>CAWGMQ010000004.1:0-3075605 GCA_963823665.1 uncultured Planctomycetota bacterium | reverse complement strand
CGGCCGGACTTGTGACGGTCGCATAGAGCTCGACGGAAGCGTCGCCGAACAGGGCGGTCGCGCTGGAGGCGGCGGTGACTGTCGTTGCCGCGCTCACGACAAGTGTTTGGCTAGCGTCGGTAGATCCGACGAAGTCGGCCGTGCCGTTATAGACCGCCTGGATCTCGTACGTGTCAGGCTGCGTGCCGTCAGGCAGCGTGTAGCTCGCGCTCGCGCTGCCGGTCCTGACGTTGACCGTCACGGGATTTCCCACCGGCGTCGTGCCGTTGAGTATCGTGAATGTCTCGGTCCCCTGATTGACTGTGCCCGCCGGGCTCGTGATCGTCGCGGAGAGCGTGACCGACGCATCGCCGAACGTCGCCGTGGCACCCGCCGCCGCAGTCGCAGTCGTCGCGACGTTGACGGTCAGGGTCTGGCTGCTATCCATTGATCTGCCGTACTCCGCAGTCCCATCGAAGACCGCCTGAATGGTGTACGTTGCTGCTGTCGTGCCGCCGGGAAGAACGTAGCCGGCACTTGCGGTTCCGGCGTTCACGTTCACACTGACAGGGGTGCCGATTACCGTGTTTCCGCTCAGAATCGTGAAGGTCTCTTGCCCCTCGCTCACGATGCCGATCGGGCTCGTGACGGTGGCGCTGAGCGCGACTGACTGCGCACTCACGCTGAAGGTGGTCCCGGTGCTCGCGGCCGCGGTGCTCGTCGAGGCATTGCTGATGGTCAGCGAGTGGCTGGTGTCATCGGAGCCCAACAGGCTGGACGTTCCGCTGAAGACAACCTGGATTGTGTAAACGCCTCCTGGCGCTCCAGCCGGCAGTGCGTATTCGGCGTTCGCGGCGCCGTTCATGACGTTGCTGACGACCGGCGTGCCCACAACTGCGGAGCCGTTGAGAACGCTGAATGTCGCGGTGCCGGTGTTGACCAGACCGGCCGCGCTGATCACAGTGGCGCTGAGCGCAACCGACTGGGATGCCGTGCTAAAGGTTGCCGCGGCGTTGGCTGCCGTGACGCCCGTCGCGTCTTCGCTAAGGAATGGTTGATACACGACCGTCGGCAGACTGGAGTTCTTTGTGTGGTCCGTGATCTTGGCTGCGATTTGCGTGGTGTTGAGCGTCCCCCAGAAATTGTTTGTCAAATCAATGGTGGTGGTGGAACCGCCCGAGGCGACCACAGTCGCGCTTGCGCTGCTGAAGTCGTCGTCGTGAATGTTGTTCGAGGCCCCGCTGTTGATGGCGAGCTGAGTGGCAAACGTCACGAACTGAAGATTGGCGGTTGAGCCGGCATTCAGGCTCACCTCGTTGACGCCGAAGGTGCTGTTAGTGGCCGTCAGCTTGCCGCCGGACTCGACCTGGATCGAGGCGCCGCCGCCGCTGAGTGTGTTGAAGGTGTCGCCCGTGGCGGTCATGGTCCCGTTGACGACAATTTGCGACGCCCCGTAGTAGGTATAGAAGTTCATGGAGTCGCCGGTGGCGAAGGTCAACGCCCCGTTGTCGGTAATCGTCTGGCCGTCGGTGAGCAATACGGAAATGCTGGGCGCGACGTTGAGCGTTGCCCCCGAGGCAATCGTGAAGCCGCCCGAGAAGACGTACTGGAGGCTCGACGTATTGGTGCCGATCTGGTTGAGTGCCAGCGTCTGCCCGGCGGGCATTGTGTTGGCGTTGATGTAGACTTGCTCGAACTTGACGTTATCGGCAAGATATTGCACGTCGCCGTAGGGGACGTAGACGGACATGTTGAAGGTGTCGCCGGTCAGATCGCCGCTGCCGTAGACGCTGGCGTTGTTCAGGGAAAGCTGGTTGATGTTGAAGGTGCTGCTGGCGGCCGTCAGGTGGCCACCGGACCCGACCTGGATCGAGGCGCCGCCGCCGCTGAGTGTGGTGAAGGTGTCGCCGGTGGCGGTCATGGTCCCGTTGACCACGATCTGCGACGCTCCGTAGTAGGAATAGAAGTTCATGGAGTCGCCGGTGGCGAAGGTCAACGCCCCGTTGTCGGTAATCGTCTGGCCGTCGGTGAGCAATACGGAAATGCTGGGCGCGACGTTGAGCGTTGCCCCCGAGGCAATCGTGAAGCCGCCCGAGAAGACGTACTGGAGGCTCGACGTATTGGTGCCGATCTGGTTGAGTGCCAGCGTCTGCCCGGCGGGCATTGTGTTGGCGTTGATGTAGACTTGCTCGAACTTGACGTTATCGGCAAGATATTGCACGTCGCCGTAGGGGACGTAGACGGACATGTTGAAGGTGTCGCCGGTCAGATCGCCGCTGCCGTAGACGCTGGCGTTGTTCAGGGAAAGCTGGTTGATGTTGAAGGTGCTGCTGGCGGCCGTCAGGTGGCCACCGGACCCGACCTGTATCGAGGCGCCGCCGCCGCTGAGTGTGTTGAAGGTGTCGCCGGTGGCGGTCATGGTCCCGTTGACCACGATCTGCGACGCTCCGTAGTAGGAATAGAAGTTCATGGAGTCGCCGGTGGCGAAGGTCAACGCCCCGTTGTCGGTAATCGTCTGGCCGTCGGTGAGCAATACGGAAATGCTGGGCGCGACGTTGAGCGTTGCCCCCGAGGCAATCGTGAAGCCGCCCGAGAAGACGTACTGGAGGCTCGACGTATTGGTGCCGATCTGGTTGAGTGCCAGCGTCTGCCCGGCGGGCATTGTGTTGGCGTTGATGTAGACTTGCTCGAACTTGACGTTATCGGCAAGATATTGCACGTCGCCGTAGGGGACGTAGACGGACATGTTGAAGGTGTCGCCGGTCAGATCGCCGCTGCCGTAGACGCTGGCGTTGTTCAGGGAAAGCTGGTTGATGTTGAAGGTGCTGCTGGCGGCCGTCAGGTGGCCACCGGACCCGACCTGGATCGAGGCGCCGCCGCCGCTGAGTGTGGTGAAGGTGTCGCCGGTGGCGGTCATGGTCCCGTTGACCACGATCTGCGACGCTCCGTAGTAGGAATAGAAGTTCATGGAGTCGCCGGTGGCGAAGGTCAACGCCCCGTTGTCGGTAATCGTCTGGCCGTCGGTGAGCAATACGGAAATGCTGGGCGCGACGTTGAGCGTTGCCCCCGAGGCAATCGTGAAGCCGCCCGAGAAGACGTACTGGAGGCTCGACGTATTGGTGCCGATCTGGTTGAGTGCCAGCGTCTGCCCGGCGGGCATTGTGTTGGCGTTGATGTAGACTTGCTCGAACTTGACGTTATCGGCAAGATATTGCACGTCGCCGTAGGGGACGTAGACGGACATGTTGAAGGTGTCGCCGGTCAGATCGCCGCTGCCGTAGACGCTGGCGTTGTTCAGGGAAAGCTGGTTGATGTTGAAGGTGCTGCTGGCGGCCGTCAGGTGGCCACCGGACCCGACCTGGATCGAGGCGCCGCCGCCGCTGAGTGTGTTGAAGGTGTCGCCGGTGGCGGTCATGGTCCCGTTGACCACGATCTGCGACGCCCCGTAGTAGGTATAGAAGTTCATCGAGTCGCCGGTGGCGAAGGTCAACGCCCCGTTGTCGGTAATCGTCTGGCCGTCGGTGAGCAATACGGAAATGCTGGGCGCGACGTTGAGCGTTGCCCCCGAGGCAATCGTGAAGCCGCCCGAGAAGACGTACTGGAGGCTCGACGTATTGGTGCCGATCTGGTTGAGTGCCAGCGTCTGCCCGGCGGGCATTGTGTTGGCGTTGATGTAGACTTGCTCGAACTTGACGTTGCCAGCGAGGTATTGCACGTCGCCGTAGGGGACGTAGACGGACATGTTGAAGGTGTCGCCGGTCAGATCACCGCTGCCGTAGGCGCTGGCGTTGTTCAGGGAAAGCTGGTTGATGTTGAAAGTGCTGCTGGCGGCCGTCAGGTGGCCACCGGACCCGACCTGGATCGAGGCGCCGCCGCCGCTGAGTGTGTTGAAGGTGTCGCCGGTGGCGGTCATGGTCCCGTTGACCACGATCTGCGACGCCCCGTAGTAGGTATAGAAGTTCATCGAGTCGCCGGTGGCGAAGGTCAACGCCCCGTTGTCGGTAATCGTCTGGCCATCGGTGAGCAATACGGAAATGCTGGGCGCGACGTTGAGCGTTGCCCCCGAGGCAATCGTGAAGCCGCCCGAGAAGACGTACTGGAGGCTCGACGAATTGGTGCCGATCTGGTTGAGTGCCAGCGTCTGCCCGGCGGGCAGCGTGTTGGCGTTGATGTAGACTTGCTCGAACTTGACGTTATCGGCAAGATATTGCACGTCGCCGTAGGGGACGTAGACGGACATGTTGAAGGTGTCGCCGGTCAGATCACCGCTGCCGTAGACGCTGGCGTTGTTCAGGGAAAGCTGGTTGATGTTGAAAGTGCTGCTGGCGGCCGTCAGGTGGCCACCGGACCCGACCTGGATCGAGGCGCCGCCGCCGCTGAGTGTGTTGAAGGTGTCGCCGGTGGCGGTCATGGTCCCGTTGACCACGATCTGCGACGCCCCGTAGTAGGTATAGAAGTTCATCGAGTCGCCGGTGGCGAAGGTCAACGCCCCGTTGTCGGTAATCGTCTGGCCATCCGTGAGCAGCACGCTGGCGCCCGCACCGACGCTGAGCGTCGCACCAGCATTCACCACAACTGGACCGCCAAACGTCGAACTGCGGTTGCCAAGCGCGATCGACCCGCTTCCGATGCTCAACGCCGTGTTTCCGTTTGTCGTCAGGCTCAAGACGGCGTCGCTCGCACCCGTCGAATGGGTGACCGTTCCGCTGCTCGTCAAGTTGATGACGACATTGTTGGACGCGGTCGGGACCACGCCACCCACCCAGTTACCGGGTGTGTCCCAATCGCCGCCGGTGGGGGCTGTGGTGGTGTTCCACATGATCGTGGGGCCTGCGGCGTTGACCGTCAACGACTGGCTCGTGTCGGTGGAACTGCCGTAATCGACGGTCCCATTGTAAACGGCCTCGATCGTGTAAGTGCCGACTGTCGTACCACCGGGCAGCGTATAGCTGGCAGTGACGGCCCCTTGGGAGACGCCGGCAGTGGCGGGAGTTCCAACCGGTGTCGTCCCGCTCAGGACCGTGAAGGTTCTCGGTCCCTTCGTTGACAATGCCCGCCGAGCTGGTAACGGTCGCGCTCAAGGATATCGTCTGATTCGAAGCGCTGAAGATGGTCGTCGCGCTCTGGGCCGCGGTCGTCGTGGCCACCGGATTAACGGTGAGCGCAGCCGTTGTCTCGGCAGCCGGCAGGGTCGCCGCATAATTGGCGTCGCCGGTGTAAGTCGTGGCGACGGTGTAGCTCCCTGCCTGCTCGGAGATCGCGAGCTGCGCCGTGGCGCCGGAGAGCGGCACGGGGCTCCCATAATTCGAGCCGTTCACGAGGAACTGGACCGAGCCGTCTGGAGGTGCGCCGATGGTCGAGCCTACCGTCGCCGTGAATGTCTTCGGCTGGCCATAAGTGGTCGAAGCAGAAGACGGCGCCAACACCGTCGTGGTCGAAATCTGGTTGACCGCCTGGGTGAGAGTTGTCGAATTGCTGCCTGCAAAGTTCGGGTCGCCGACGTACTGCACGACGATCGAATGGCTTCCGGCGGCGAGGGCGGAGGTGCTGTACGAAGCGGCGCCGTTGACGAGGGTCTCGGTCTCTAGCTGGGTCGAGCCGTCCACGAACCTGACCTGGCCGGTCGGCACGAGGTACGTCGAGATAGCCGGGGCCACCGTCGCCGTGAACGTGACGGTATCGCCGTAGTTCGAGGGGTTCTCCGACGACTTGACCGTCGTCTGAGTGCCCGCGGACTCGGAAATGACCGCGAGATCGAGGGCGGTGGGGTTGGTGCCGGGCGTGAAGGTGGGACTAAAGCCCTCGCCGCCGCCGAGATACAGGCCGAACTCGGCGGAGAAATTACCGGTTTCCGAGGCGAACGTGAGAATCTGGTAGTTCTGTCCCTGCTGCGGGGTAAAGTTATTGATCAGGTTGACGCTGAGGCCGCCGTTGAGCGACGCACTCTGGCTCACGTTCAGTTGGCCAAATGAGACTCCCGGGCGTGGTGCCGCCGACCCCGACGTCAAATGCGCCGGTGCTCTCCTGCGTGTAGGTGCCCGCAACATTCAGCGTACCGGGCGCCAGGTCGATGGTCCCCGCATTGTCGAGATTGCCGGCGGTGGTCAAGGCATCGTTCTCGAGCTCGAGCTCGCCGCCGGAAGAGATCTTCGATAAGCTGGAGAGGCCGGTGAAGGTCGCTCCGGAGCCCTGGAGCGCGACATTCGCCGAGAGAGTGGAGATCGAGGAGACGCCGCTGATGGTCAGCGTGCTGGCAGGTCCCACAAGCCACGTGCCGACGCCGAGCGTGCCACTGGAGACGAGGCCGGAATTTGTGACGTTGAGCGTCCCGCCTGACGCCTGCACCGTACCGCTGGTGTCGTTGACGGTGACGCCGGACGTAGTGAAGGTTCCGTACCCGCTGACCAATCCGCCAACACCATTGGTCAATGTGTTTCCCACCACAGTGACGGTGGCGCCCGCGATGCTCATGAGGCCAGTGTTCACCAAGCTGGCCCCCGTGGCCCCGAAAGTCGTAGCGGTGTCGAAATCGATCGTGCCGGCGTTGATGACGCTGCCGGTGATCGAGCGCGCTCCTCCCGAACCAGCCGCAACCTGGATCGCGCCGTCGGCATCATTGGTGAAGGTGCCGGCCAGAGCTAGGGTGTCGGCATAGGTGTTGTTCTGCGACTCCAGCAGGATGGTCCCGTCGTTGACCGTGCCAGCGGCGAGGTTCAGGACGGCGTCCTGGCCGAGGTATCCATTGCCCTGCACCCAGAGCGTGGCGTCGGCCGGGATGTCGGCACCACCGAGCGTGTCGCCCGACCCCTCGAGCAGTAAGGTCGTCGGGGCGGTCGGGTTGACGGTGAAGTCGAGGGTGCAGTTGTAGAGGTAGCCCGGCCCCGTGATCGAGCCACCGTCGTACTCGTAGGTCCCGCTGATGGTCGTGTACGAGGAGACGGTGACCTGCCCCTGGTTTTCCAGCGTTCCGGAGACGCCCACGCCGGTGTTGGGGCCGACGTCGATCTGGCCCTGGTTGACCACCGTCCCACTGATCCCGCGCCCACCGCCCGAGCCCTGCGTGACCTGGATCGTGCCGTCAGCCGCGTTGGTGAGCGTGCCGCTGCCGGTGGCCAGGGTGTCGCCATAGGTGTTGTTCTGCGACTCCAGCAAGATGGTCCCGTCGTTGACCGTGTCACCGGCGAGGTTCAGGACGGCGTCCTGGCCGAGGTATCCATTGCCCTGCACCCAGAGCGTGGCGTCGGCCGGGATGTCGGCGCCGCCGAGCGTGTCGCCCGACCCCTCGAGCAGTAAGGTCGTCGGGGCGGTCGGGTTGACGGTGAAGTCGAGGGTGCAGTTGTAGAGGTAGCCCGGCCCGGTGATCGAGCCGCCGTCGTACTCGTAAATCCCGCTGATGGTCGTGTACGAGGAGACGGTGACCTGCCCCTGGTTTTCCAGCGTTCCGGAGACGCCCACGCCGGTGTTGGGGCCGACCTCGATCTGGCCCTGGTTGACCACCGTCCCGCTGATCCCGCGCCCACCGCCCGAGCCCTGCGTGACCTGGATCGTGCCGTCGGCCGCGTTGGTGAAGGTGCCGGCCAGAGCCAGGGTGTCGCCATAGGTGTTGTTCTGCGACTCCAGCAAGATGGTCCCGTCGTTGACCGTGCCACCGGCGAGGTTCAGGACGGCGTCCTGGCCGAGGTATCCATTGCCCTGCACCCAGAGCGTGGCGTCGGCCGGGATGTCGGCGCCGCCGAGCGTATCGCCCGACCCCTCGAGCAGTAAGGTCGTCGGGGCGGTCGGGTTGACGGTGAAGTCGAGGGTGCAGTTGTAGAGGTAGCCCGGCCCGGTGATCGAGCCGCCGTCGTACTCGTAGGTCCCGCTGATGGTCGTGTACGAGGAGACGGCGACCTGCCCCTGGTTTTCCAGCGTTCCGGAGACGCCCACGCCGGTGTTGGGGCCGACGTCGATCTGGCCCTGGTTGACCACCGTCCCGCTGATCCCGCGCCCACCGCCCGAGCCCTGCGTGACCTGGATCGTGCCGTCGGCCGCGTTGGTGAAGGTGCCGGCCAGAGCCAGGGTGTCGCCATAGGTGTTGTTCTGCGACTCCAGCAAGATGGTCCCGTCGTTGACCGTGCCACCGGCGAGGTTCAGGACGGCGTTCTGGCCGAGGTATCCATTGCCCTGCACCCAGAGCGTGGCGTCGGCCGGGATGTCGGCACCACCGAGCGTGTCGCCCGACCCCTCGAGCAGTAAGGTCGTCGGGGCGGTCGGGTTGACGGTGAAGTCGAGGGTGCAGTTGTAGAGGTAGCCCGGCCCCGTGATCGAGCCACCGTCGTACTCGTAGGTCCCGCTGATGGTCGTGTACGAGGAGACGGTGACCTGCCCCTGGTTTTCCAGCGTTCCGGAGACGCCCACGCCGGTGTTGGGGCCGACGTCGATCTGGCCCTGGTTGACCACCGTCCCACTGATCCCGCGCCCACCGCCCGAGCCCTGCGTGACCTGGATCGTGCCGTCAGCCGCGTTGGTGAGCGTGCCGCTGCCGGTGGCCAGGGTGTCGCCATAGGTGTTGTTCTGCGACTCCAGCAAGATGGTCCCGTCGTTGACCGTGTCACCGGCGAGGTTCAGGACGGCGTCCTGGCCGAGGTATCCATTGCCCTGCACCCAGAGCGTGGCGTCGGCCGGGATGTCGGCGCCGCCGAGCGTGTCGCCCGACCCCTCGAGCAGTAAGGTCGTCGGGGCGGTCGGGTTGACGGTGAAGTCGAGGGTGCAGTTGTAGAGGTAGCCCGGCCCGGTGATCGAGCCGCCGTCGTACTCGTAAATCCCGCTGATGGTCGTGTACGAGGAGACGGTGACCTGCCCCTGGTTTTCCAGCGTTCCGGAGACGCCCACGCCGGTGTTGGGGCCGACCTCGATCTGGCCCTGGTTGACCACCGTCCCGCTGATCCCGCGCCCACCGCCCGAGCCCTGCGTGACCTGGATCGTGCCGTCGGCCGCGTTGGTGAAGGTGCCGGCCAGAGCCAGGGTGTCGCCATAGGTGTTGTTCTGCGACTCCAGCAAGATGGTCCCGTCGTTGACCGTGTCACCGGCGAGGTTCAGGACGGCGTCCTGGCCGAGGTATCCATTGCCCTGCACCCAGAGCGTGGCGTCGGCCGGGATGTCGGCACCACCGAGCGTGTCGCCCGACCCCTCGAGCAGTAAGGTCGTCGGGGCGGTCGGGTTGACGGTGAAGTCGAGGGTGCAGTTGTAGAGGTAGCCCGGCCCGGTGATCGAGCCGCCGTCGTACTCGTAGGTCCCGCTGATGGTCGTGTACGAGGAGACGGCGACCTGCCCCTGGTTTTCCAGCGTTCCGGAGACGCCCAAGCCGGTGTTGGAGCCGACGTCGATCTGGCCCTGGTTGACCACCGTCCCGCTGATCCCGCGCCCACCGCCCGAGCCCTGCGCGACCTGGATTGTCCCGTCTGCCGCGTTGGTGAGGGTGCCGCTGCCGATGGCCAGGGTGTCGGCATAGGTGTTGTCCTGCGACTCCAGCAGGATGGTCCCGTCGTTGACAGTGCCACCGGCGACGTTCAGGACAGCGTTGCCGACGTGGCCGTTGCCCTGCACCCAGAGCGTCGTGTTGGCCAGGTTATTGGTTTCCAGCGTGTTGCCGGTTCCTTCCAGCAGAATCGTGGTCGCCGCGGTGGGGCTCGCGGTGACATATAGCGCGGTGTTATACAGGTAGCCCGGCCCGGTGATCGACCCGCCGGCAGCGTAATAGTTCCCGGAAATGTACAGGTACGCGTTGCTGGCGACGGCGATCAATCCCTCGTTGTACACCGTCCCCGTGATGGTGTTTGCGTTCCCCGACCCGGCGCTCACCTGGATCGTGCCGGAGTTGGTCAGCGCGCCATTAAACGTCCTGGTTCCCGAGCCGGCGATGGTCAGTGTGCCAGAATTGGAAACGTTCCCACTCAGAGTTCCTCCCGTGTACTGGCTGTTGCTACCGGCCACCGAGACAGAGCCACTGGCGCTTAACGTGCCGCTCGCGAGGGTCAGGTTACCGGAGATGGTCAGTGACGCGTTCGCGTCGACGGTGCCCCCCCAAGTGCTGTCGATGGTCAGGTTGGCGATTGAGAACGGGATGTCGACGATCGATGTCGAATACTGCGATTCCGATGCCGTGAAATCGGCCGTTTCCGTCGCGCTTGGCGGCGCGCCGAGGCTCCAGTTTCCGGCGTTGCTCCAGTCATCGTTGCCGCCGTGCGCGGCCGAGGCCCCGGTCCAGAAGTCGGTTGGGGGCGGCGCGGTCACGGTCAGGGTATCGCTTGGACTCGTGATCCCGCTAAGGGCCGCAGTGATCGCGGTCGTGCCGGTGGCCAATGTGGACGCCAGACCCTGACTGCCGGTGGTGTTGGAAATGGTCGCGACCGACGTTGTACCCGACACCCAGTCGACCTGGGTGGTCAGGTTCGCGTTTGAGCCATCGGTGTAGGTCCCCGTCGCCGTGAACTGCTCCGTGAGTCCCTTGGCCACCGACGGATTCAACGGGGCCACTGCGATCGACACCAGGGCTGCCGCGGTCACTGTCAGAGTATCGCTTGGGCTGGTGATCCCACTAAGGGCCGCGGTGATCGCGGTCGTGCCGGTGGCCAATGTGGAGGCCAGGCCCTGGCTGCCGGTGGTGTTGGAAATGGTCGCGACTGACGTCGTACTCGACGCCCAGGTCACCTGGGTGGTCAGGTCGGCGGTTGTGTTGTTGGTGTAAGTTCCCGTAGCCGTGAACTGTTCCGCGAGGCCCTTGGCAACCGACGGACTCAGCGGCGAAACGGCGATCGAGGTCAATAGAGGCGCGGTCACGGTCAGGGTGTCGCTTGGACTCGTGATCCCGCTAAGGGCCGCAGTGATGGCAGTCGTGCCGGTGGCCAATGTGGAGGCCAGGCCCTGACTGCCTGAGGTGTTGGAGATTGTGGCGACCGATGTCGTTCCCGATGCCCAGGTCACTTGATTGGTCACGACCGCTGAGGACCGATCTGTGTAGGTGCCCGTGGCGGTAAACTGTTGCGTCAGGCCCTCGGCCACCGAGGGGCTTGCCGGGGACAGCGCGATCGAAACCAGCGCCGCAGGGCCGACCTGGAAGAGCCCGTCGACCGAATCGGTCGGCGCATTGGTCGGTGCAGGCGTGAGGATCAGCTCGTCAAGGTTGTTATCGAAGATCGCCGTGGCGGTCGTGGAGATATTTTGCAGCAAATTGATGACGGAAGGGCCGGTCGGGGCGTCGCTTGCTACCGTGAAACTGAGGGTGAAAAGCGGCGCGGTCGTGTTGAACGGAATGTTGCCGGTGCCCGTTCCCGATGACGCGTTGTATATCAGCTCACCGGGGGCCGGAAAACTCAGCAATCCCGAGAAACCGAGGGCCGCGGAAAACATGGGGCCCAGTTGAGCGACGCTATTCACCGAGAATTCGCTAGAATCGTACGCGATCGCGACCTGGAACCCGCTGACAGTGATTCCGCTGGCGGCGGTAACTGTCAATTCGATCGGAACGGAGACGGTGTCCCCGTCGTTACCGTGCACGACAGGGATGAAAATGGTCGGGTCCGGAATAGCTGCCGCTGAGAGCGTGCTTTGCACGTTAGCGGTTCCGATGGCGCCCTGGGCGCCGGAGATCGATACGACACCACTGCTTGCCGTGAGACTCGCCAGCATGATCCGGTCTTCCATTTCCTCGACGACGAGCTGCAAGGCGAGGTCTCGTCTGCGCTTCATCACACGTTGTCGGCGGAACGTCGTCGAGTTCACGATTGCTCTCCAGTCGTGCTAAGACAAAGGGCGCGCCTCAATTGTCGGCTCAAGGTTCGCTCGGCGCTCATTTCCCCGTCAAAAGCGGCACGCGATGCGGTCGTGATTGCTCCGGTGCCGTGGCCCGCCTCACCACGGTCTTGCTGTCAGCATCGATCAGCGCGGCGAGTGTCGAAAGCGGCCGAAGCAAAAGGTCGTGTTCGGCGGCTGAGAACACCTCGTCGGCGAGGGCGGCCGAGACCGGATGGTCCGACGGCTCAGCAGATGCTGACGTTGGCCGCAACACCCAAGCGGCAATCAGGTCCAGGCCCGGAGTCGTCCCCGAGTTCCGCTTTTCGAAACGCGCCGGCGATCGCCGAAGCGCGCCGATCGAGCGCGCGCGAGGCTACTGCCGCTTTTCGACCTCGGGTTTCGGCCGGAGTTCGCAAGCGCGGCAGTTTCGTCCCGACCCTGGCACGGTCCAGCTTGATGTCGCCGGAGTTCACGGTGTGGTCGCCGTTGAGGTCGAAAGAAGCACGATATGCGTGGGCCGGGGTCTCGTGTTTGAGGATAAGATCGCCGTCCGTCCGATTGACCATGCCATCGTCGTTCACGTCACCGGGCAAAATGTCGAGTCTTCTCGTATAGCTGGCGATCTGGCTGTTCGCGATCGTCACAGTTACCCGATCCGCGCTTGTGATGCCTTTCGCGAGCGTGATGACGATCGTGCTTGTCCCCGATCCGGAGATCGTCACCGGGCCGTAGGTCCCGCCCGTGATTCCCATGACCGTGACGTCGCCCGGGCTCACGTTGGCGGGCCCGCTGAGCGTCAGAACGATTTGGTTGATGTTGAACCAGGGCAAGTCGCGGTTGCGTCCGGCCGGAAGGAGTCGCAGACCGTCCGCCGCGGTCTGGAGGGGCGCGGACTGCGAGCCCCACCGGACCGAGGCGCCGGTGACGCTCACGTTGCCCTGGGGGGGCGTGGACTGCGAGCCCGAGCGGCCCGAGACCCCGGTGGCGCTCGCATCACCACTCGGTGCGGGAGTTGCTATCTCAAAGATTCCGTCAATCGAATCGTAAGAGGCGTTCGAGGGGGCCGGAGAGAGACTGAGCCGCGAGAGTTCAGCGTCATTGGCGAAGATCGCCGTGGTCGTCGATGAGATGCTTTGCAGTAGGTTGATGACCGTGGGCCCCGCCGCGGCATCGGCGGCCACGGTGAAGCTGAGTGTGAAGAGCGCCGTCGTCGTGCCCGTCGGGATCGTGCCCGTGCCCGTTGCGGACGCGGCGTTGAAAATCAACTGGCCAGGTGCAGGGAACGTCAACACGGGGGCGAACCCGAGAGCCCCTGGGAACATCGCCCCAAGCGAGGCGGAATTCACGGTCAACTTGGTCGGGTCGTAGGCGATCGCGACTTGAAATCCGCTGACGGTGATGCCGGTGCCGTCCGTGACCGTCATTTCAACGGGGACCGTGACGGTATCTCCCGGGTTGCCGCTCACGTTGGGGATGAAGATCGTCGGGTCGGGGCCACCGCTCGGGGCAGCAGGCAGGCCCGTTGGCAGGGCAGGGACGTTCGGGACGTTCACCTGTCCGATCACGCGCTGAATGCTCGTCGTGTCGTTGGCCTGGATCGATCCGTTTCCGGTAATGTCCCCGATCAAAGCGGGGTCGGCCAGCGGGAAGGCCGGGAATCCGTTGTTGACCAAGCCGATATAACGCTGCTCGAGCGTGACGTCCGGCGTGTCGTACGATTGATCGCCATTCGTGTCGCCGAAGTAGGCGGCGATGTGAATGGCGTCCTGCGCCACCGAGGGCAGTGGCTGAGGAGTCGCCGAATCATCGAAGACCGACAGCTTGGTGATCTGGAGGATCTCCTTGGATCCGTACGGTGCGTTGTCGGGGACCGAGGCCGTCAGGTCGCCCAGGGTGATCGATCCGGCCGATGAGCTGAACTGGCCCAGGCTGCTGATGGTGATGATCGCCGTGCCGGGAGTGGTCACGTTGAAGAGCGCCGATGCGCCGGGGATCGATGTCGTGAAACCGCTCAGCGTCAAGAGCGCGGGATTGTAGAGGAGGGTGAGGTCGACCCCGCTGACGTCCTCGCCGGTGCTGAGCGTGATCGGCAGGCCCGCCGTGCTCGAGGCGGGCACGTTCACCGGCTGGCCGTAGCCCCGGGTGAAATTCGGGATGCTGACCACGACCGCGTTGCTGGGCAGGGGATTGACCGTGAAGGTAGACGTGAGGTTGTCGCCCGGGATGCCGTCGCCGTTGCCGTCGAGCAGGGCGCCGGTCGTGCTCACGAAGGCGTTCGCCCCGCTGTTCAGCGTGATCGTGTACGTGTCGGGCGCGAGGAGGCCGGCGGTGTTGATGAACGTGATGGTCGTGTTGTTGGCGCTCAAGACCAGCGACCCCGTGACCGGGCCGGTGCTCTGGCCGACGAGGGTGGCGTCGGCTGGCCCCATGGTACTGGTGTCGTAGAGATTGAGGACGTTCGGGTTCAGCGGCGCACTGAACGTCGCGGTGAAGCCGGTGGTCGTCGTCGTCACACTGGTGGCCACGAGATCGGTCGAGGCGACGGTGCTCTGGTTGCCGAAGTTGATGCCACTGACGGTCTGGCTTGCGGTAACGTGCACGAACTCGGCCTGATCGTTCGCCACGGTCGTGAAGCTGAAGTTATCGACGACACCGCCGCTGAATGTGATCTGCGCGATGGGTTCCGCGAAGCTCAGGGTCACGAAGTTGCCCGGTGCGTCGTTGGTGGTGGCGGGGTTGCTGTTCACCGAGCCGAGGTTGGTGCCGTCGGGGCCGAAGGCCGTGGCGGTGCCGGCCGCGAAGCCGTCACCGGAGACGTAGAAGAAGGTGACGGAGCTGATGGGCAGGCTGAAATTGACCTGGGCACTACCGCTAGTGGCGTTATAGGCCAGGGCGCCCGACGCGAGCAGGGCCGACTGGCTGGCGGCGAAGATGGTGCCGCCGGAGAAGCTGGCGCCGTGGTACGTGAAGCTGCTGACGCCGGCACCGGTGATGCCCGACTCGGCTCCGGTGCCGTCGAAGTCGATGGTGTTCATGACCGAAGACGCCGAGGGAGTCGTCTCGATCGTGCCCACTGGGGCCTGCTCGCGCACGACGTAAGTGCCGGGCGCCAGGCCGGGGAAACTGAAATCGCCCGCCTCGTTCACAGGAGTGATCGGATTGTCGGCCTGCGTCACCGTGCTGAGCTCGCCGGCGTCGAGGACGCCGTTATCGTTGGCATCGACGTAGACGACCACGCCGGCCACGCCCGGACTCGCCGCTGTCTTGCACTCCGTTGCCGTTGACGTCGTTGAAGACCACACCCTGGATCGCGCCCAGGTCTGGCGGTGGTGCAGTCAGAAATGGGGTGTAGAGGACGGTGGGAAGACTGGAGTTCGTGTGGTGATCCGTGATCTTGGCGGCGATAGTCGTGGGGTTCGTCGTGCCCCAGTAGTTGTTGAGGAGGTTGATCGTGGCGGTGGAAGTGCCCGAGGCGACCACGGACGCGTTGCTAAAGTCGTTCCCGATGATACTGATGAACGCCCCACTGTTGATCGCGAGCGTCGAGTAGAAAACGTCGGAGTTCAAAGTGTCGGTCGAGCCGGAATACAGATACACATTCCCAACGCTGAGCGACCCCTGAGAGGCGATGAACTGGCCGCCGGAGTTGACGGCGATGTTGGTGTAGCTGACGCCGTGCCGAGCCGGGGGACTTGAAGGCGGTGCCGGTGGCCTGGAGCAACCCGCCGTTGCCGACGACGATCTGCGCCCCGTAGACGTAGCCGTAGTTGCCGTTGTACGAGCAGTACAGGCCCATCGTGTCGCCCGAGGCGAAGCTCACCGTGCCGTTGTCGGTCAGCGTCGTGTACGTGTTGGCGGCCGACGGCGGCCCCATCGTCACCGCGTCGCTGGCGCCGAACGACACGCTGCCCCCCTGGTTCACCGTCAGACCGCCCGAGAGCACGACCGGGACGCTGGTGGCGACGGTCACGCTCCCCCCCTGATTCACCGTCAGACCGCCGGGGAACACGTAGCGGAGGTTGGTCGTGGTCTGCGTCCCGATGGAGTTCAACGCCAGCGTCTCGCCGCTGACGATCGTGTCCGCCTGGACGTTGATCGACTGGAACCGCAGGTTGTTGGCCAGGTACTGCACGTCGATGGCGGGGATGTAGAGCGGCGAGTCGAACCCGTCGCCCGTCAGGTCGCCCGCGTTGTACACGACGCCGTCGACGAGATCGACATAGCCGACGGCGAAGGTGCTGGAGCTGGCCTGGAGGTGCCCGCCGCCGTTGACGGTGATGTAGGTGTAGCCGATGCCGTCCGAGCCGGGGGAGTTGAAGGCGGTGCCGGTGGCCTGGAGCAACCCGCCGTTGCCGACGACGATCTGCGCCCCGTAGACGTAGCCGTAGTTGCCGTTGTACGAGCAGTACAGGCCCATCGTGTCGCCCGAGGCGAAGCTCACCGTGCCGTTGTCGGTCAGCGTCGTGTACGTGTTGGCGGCCGACGGCGGCCCCATCGTCACCGCGTCGCTGGCGCCGAACGACACGCTGCCCCCCTGGTTCACCGTCAGACCGCCCGAGAGCACGACCGGGACGCTGGCGGCGACGGTCACGCTCCCCCCCTGATTCACCGTCAGACCGCCGGGGAACACGTAGCGGAGGTTGGTCGTGGTCTGCGTCCCGATGGAGTTCAACGCCAGCGTCTCGCCGCTGACGATCGTGTCCGCCTGGACGTTGATCGACTGGAACCGCAGGTTGTTGGCCAGGTACTGCACGTCGATGGCGGGGATGTAGAGCGGCGAGTCGAACCCGTCGCCCGTCAAGTCGCCCGCGTTGTACACGACGCCGTCGACGAGATCGACATAGCCGACGGCGAAGGTGCTGGAGCTGGCCTGGAGGTGCCCGCCGCCGTTGACGGTGATGTAGGTGTAGACGATGCCGTCCGAGCCGGGGGAGTTGAAGGCGGTGCCGGTGGCCTGGAGCAACCCGCCGTTGCCGACGACGATCTGCGCCCCGTAGACGTAGCCGTAGTTGCCGTTGTACGAGCAGTACAGGCCCACCGTGTCGCCCGAGGCGAAGCTCACCGTGCCGTTGTCGGTCAGCGTCGTGTACGTGTTGGCGGCCGACGGCGGCCCCATCGTCACCGCGTCGCTGGCGCCGAACGACACGCTGCCCCCCTGGTTCACCGTCAGACCGCCCGAGAGCACGACCGGGACGCTGGCGGCGACGGTCACGCTCCCCCCCTGATTCACCGTCAGACCGCCGGGGAACACGTAGCGGAGGTTGGTCGTGGTCTGCGTCCCGATGGAGTTCAACGCCAGCGTCTCGCCGCTGACGATCGTGTCCGCCTGGACGTTGATCGCCTGGAACCGCAGGTTGTTGGCCAGGTACTGCACGTCGATGGCGGGGATGTAGAGCGGCGAGTCGAACCCGTCGCCCGTCAGGTCGCCCGCGTTGTACACGACGCCGTCGACGAGATCGACATAGCCGACGGCGAAGGTGCTGGAGCTGGCCTGGAGGTGCCCGCCGCCGTTGACGGTGATGTAGGTGTAGACGATGCCGTCCGAGCCGGGGGAGTTGAAGGCGGTGCCGGTGGCCTGGAGCAACCCGCCGTTGCCGACGACGATCTGCGCCCCGTAGACGTAGCCGTAGTTGCCGTTGTACGAGCAGTACAGGCCCACCGTGTCGCCCGAGGCGAAGCTCACCGTGCCGTTGTCGGTCAGCGTCGTGTACGTGTTGGCGGCCGACGGCGGCCCCATCGTCACCGCGTCGCTGGCGCCGAACGACACGCTGCCCCCCTGGTTCACCGTCAGACCGCCCGAGAGCACGACCGGGACGCTGGCGGCGACGGTCACGCTCCCCCCCTGATTCACCGTCAGACCGCCGGGGAACACGTAGCGGAGGTTGGTCGTGGTCTGCGTCCCGATGGAGTTCAACGCCAGCGTCTCGCCGCTGACGATCGTGTCCGCCTGGACGTCGATCGACTGGAACCGCAGGTTGTTGGCCAGGTACTGCACGTCGATGGCGGGGATGTAGAGCGGCGAGTCGAACCCGTCGCCCGTCAAGTCGCCCGCGTTGCACACGACGCCGTCGACGAGATCGACATAGCCGACGGCGAAGGTGCTGGAGCTGGCCTGGAGATGCCCGCCGCCGTTGACGGTGATGTTGGTGTAGCACGATGCCGTCCGAGCCGGGGGAGTTGAAGGCGGTGCCGGTGGCCTGGAGCAACCCGCCGTTGCCGACGACGATCTGCGCCCCGTAGACGTAGCCGTAGTTGCCGTTGTACGAGCAGTACAGGCCCACCGTGTCGCCCGAGGCGAAGCTCACCGTGCCGTTGTCGGTCAGCGTCGTGTACGTGTTGGCGGCCGACGGCGGCCCCATCGTCACGCTGGCACTGGCACTCACGCTCAGGGTCGCACCTGGCTGCACGGTGAAGTTGCCAATGTTCAGCGTACTGCCGCTGGCCATGTTGATGCTGCTCAAAGCCGTGCTGCTGTTGCTGGTGGTGAGATGGCCGGAGTCGGTCACGGACCCGCTGCCAATCAAGGTCGTGCCGCTGAGCGCGAGGGTACCGGTGCTGCTCACGGCGATAGACCCTTCGATCGAGGACGTGGCCGCGCCGAGGGTCAGCGAGCCGTTCGCCACGCTCACGGTCGTCGACGAGTTGGTCATCAGACTGAGAACGGAATCGCTTGCGCCGGTGGTGACGGTTCCGCTCGTCAGGTCGATCACGGCGGTGTCGGCGGTGCCCGGGAGAACACCCCCCTGCCAGTGCGACACATTGTCCCAGGTTCCGCCGGTGGGATAGTCGACGCTGTCCCAACTGATCGTCGACAACAACGTGCGGTTCTCCAGGCCCTCGATCGAGGGCCACATGTTGGAGAGCCGCCTGCGCCCCGCCGAGCGACGACGACGTGAAGAACCCGTATCAATCAACCCGCTTCGCGGTAGACGGTTCATGTTGAGTCACCCTAGCCTTTGGGACGATGCGGAACTTGTTGAACGCCTCTGTCTCTCGTGTGACCACTCAGATCGGTTGTGCGTTGTTCGTACGGATCGTCGAGCCCGTGGCGGCCGCGGAGATTGCCATGCGACCGTCCCCTCGTGACGATGAAGAGAGCCATGCCGTCAAGAATTCACGACGCCAGAGTGCGCGGATTCCCCTTCGAGATCCCCACGACCTCTCATCGAAGAATCCCGTCCGAGATCGATGCGATCGGGTTCCCGGTCCTTTGTTCTTTCCCTTTGTCGCAGTTCGCTGTGCGATCCAGACTACAGGTTTGCGCGAGTTTCGAAGACGGAGCAAACGATCGCCGCGAGCATCTGGCCTCATGGGTTGCACCTCAAGGAGTTGAGCAGTTCTCCGCGAATCGAACGGTGGAACACAACGCCGCGCCCGGCTATCCACCAACGATCTCGCAGATTCCCTTCGCGAAACGGCGCGGGGCGTCCCACCGGAAATCGCCTACGGGGTTCGGTCTTCCTGCACGCAGGGCTATCGCAGACCGACAATCGCCCGCCTAATAGAAATACGAAGACCTTAGACGCCACTTGCGCAAGTACCGGGTGAAAATCAGCGAATCCCGAACACCGGGATGTTCACACGATCTCCGCAACGACTGATGAAATTTCAGGATCGGACGGGGCGTGAATCGTTACTACCTCCCGTGTAGCTTTTTTGCCCCGCGTTCTGTTCGGCACTCCAAGCCTGGCGAACCTGGCGCCCTTGCCAGCCGACGACAGTCTGGCACAACCGATGCTCATGCCACGAGCACCCGCGTGTATTGAGAAGAACCTTTCCGTTCGTCTCGAGATGCTGGTGGTGGAGAAACTCCCCTTTTCTTGATTTCTCTGGTGACGCTACCAAGGACTCGACGTTCAAATGGGCGGTTCATCCCGCGGTCTCGCTGGCAGATGTTAATCGACTCGTCCGTCCACTGCCAAATACTTTCTAAGATTTCTCGGGGGAAGCGGTCTCGCGAATCCCGTGCGAGGACGGCACTCCAACAACTTGCGCGGCGCCACCGGCTCCCGCGAGCGACTGGCTCGTGGACGCGACAGGGAAATTGAGATTATCATACACCGACAGCGCCGTTCCCCGACGAACACGTGATGATCCGGGTCATCGCGCCAAGACGCCATCTTCGTTCGAGGTGTCGACGGAGAAACTCGACGAGCCTTGGACGGCGCCCGGGCGACCGGCGAATCGCCGGTCATTGGTCGCTGAGCAGGGCCAGATCGGGAGAGACCATGAATCAACTTGGCGAGGTACCAGCCGACGTGCTTTTCGGTCTGATCGCCCTCAACAACAACCTGGTCGCTCCCGCGGTCATTCCGGCCGCGCTGCGGGCCCGGGCCCTCGAACCAGTACGATCGCTGGCCGAGCTGCTTGTCTCTCAGGGTGCCCTCACGCCGGTGCAGTGCGACGTAGTCGAGTCGCTTTCCGGCGAATACATCGAGCGTGGGGGCGGCGATGCCCTCAAGGGCCTGGCGACTCTGATCGCGAACCCGTCGGCCCGAGAGCGACTCGATCAGCTTGGCGACGTCGGGTTGCCCAAGAGCCTCACCCACGCCTTCTCGCTTACAACGACTTTGCCGCACGAGCCCGATCCGAGACTCGATGGCCCGACACAGAGCCCACTGCAAAGTTGCAGAAGGCCTATCTGATGCTCGCGCTGGCCCGGTGCGGCCATCATGCCGGGGCTGCCACGATCGCCGAGGAGCTCGTGCGAATACCGCCCAAGGACGAAGCCATCTACGTCCGGGCCGCTTGCGGATTTGCTCTCGCCGTCGGCGCCGCCCGCGCGGCCGGCGGCGGCGCCGCGGCTCCCATTCAGCATTACAACAAGAGGGCCCTCGACTGCTTACGCGCCGCCAAGAACAGAGGCTTTGAGGACGTCTTGGGCCTGGAGACCGATACCGACCTTGAGCCGATCCGCAAGGACCCGGCATTCCAAACTTTGCTCGGTGAGTTCCGGCAACGGGGCGAAAAACGTCCGTGAGGCGGGGAGCCTGGGATGCGTGTCCCAAGACTTGTGGAGGAGAATCGTCAGGCTGAAAGCCTGACCTGGCCCGAAGGGACGATCGAGGAATGAGGTCTGGTGTCCCGAGAATGAAGGAAAAACCTGGCCCGAAAGGACGGTCGAAGAGTTTGTTATGGTGTCCCCGGAATGCTGTCCCCGAAATGTGCCTGGGGAAGGATCCTGGGCGGCGATATCGCGGGGCGGATTTGCTGGCTGACGACCTGGGACGGTGGAGGGACGGGCGGCAGATCGCGGCGCGGGCGGCGTCGCCAGTCGAGAAGAGCTGGCGGTGGTGCCGCGGGCGGCCGGTGATCGCGGCGCTAGCGGGGCGCTCGCTGTGACGGTCTCGTTCGGCTTCGCCGCTGCGATCGTGCTGTGGAGGCAGGCGGAGGGGGCGAGAGTGGCGCGGAGGCGAACTTGCGACTCTCCAACGAGGTTCTCGCCGAGCTTGATTCGAGCA
Source organism: uncultured Planctomycetota bacterium (assembly GCA_963823665.1). Classification (GTDB taxonomy): domain Bacteria; phylum Planctomycetota; class Planctomycetia; order Isosphaerales; family Isosphaeraceae; genus CAVXHV01. Next base: position 3,054,393 of record CAWGMQ010000004.1, on the reverse strand, counting down.
TAGGCGAACGTGGCGGCGCACCCAAAGCGACGAGTCTGGACCAGCTTGTCCACTACCTCGAACGGGTCAAGAAGCTTCTCCTCGTGTCGGCGACGAGCCAACCCGATGATTTGTTGATGGCGCATCACCTCGTAAATGTCGAGACCCGCCTGGCCGAACGATTACAGCAGGCCCGACGAGGCGATGACGCACTGGCCGTGCTGCTCGAATCTCAAGCGAGGCTCGAGGTGCTTGCTCGTCGCGTTCCTTTGAATGAGGAACTTCGAAATCTCCGCACATTGCAGTTTCGTGCGCTCGCTTCGGTTTGCGGAGGAATGGAGCGGACTGAAGACTGCATCAATTTTCTGTCGCGTGCGATTCAATCGAAAGAGGAAGAAATACGCCTGAAGCCGGATCCGCGTGAACTCGCGAACCTCATCGTAAGCCGGCGTTGTCTGGGATGGCTTCTCTTCAGCCGGGGAGAATACGAAAAAACCAGGTCTGACGTCTCCGACAAAAGTTCGTCGAGTTTAGTTTTCTGCGCAAGTTAATGTAAAATCTGAGTTTATGTCCATTTCTCCCTTGACTCTAGCGAGGCGCACCTCTACATTCAAGTATCCCCTGCGAAAGGAGTTGCGCCCGCCATGATCCACATCGTTGACCCGCGGCAAAACCGCCTGTTCGACCCCTTCGAGGGCGTCATACCTCCCGCCGGTCAACGGATCATCAGCTCGGGCTGGCAGGGAGTCTTTCGACACGTCCTCCTCAAACTGATGCCCGTAGGTCAACTGGCCCAGCATTTCAGCCGGGAACTGGGAGCCCCCACCAAGGAACTGTACTCGATGGCCGGCTTGGTCTTCATGACCGACTTCTTCGACTGGACCGCCCAAGAGGCCGCCGAGGCTTACATCTTCCGCAGCGACGTCCAATACGCCCTTAACTTGGAGCCCGGCGTTGAAGTGTCGTCGCGCACGGTCGAGCGTTACCAAAAGCTCTTTCGCGAGAACGAACTGGCCGCTCAGGTCTTCCACGACGTGACGATTGGACTGGCGGAAAAGCTCGAACTCGACATCTCCCGCCAGCGGCTCGACTCGACCCACGTCTTTTCTCACATGGCCAGCTTTGGTCGCACCAAGCTGATGGCCGTGGCAATCAAGCGGTTCCTGACCCAGGTGATCCGGCATGCCCCTGAGCGGTACGCCGCGTTGCCCGCGGAGTTCTGCGGCGCTACGAACCGGCAGAATCGCAGTTGTTCGCCGCCGCCAAGGATGCCGAGGCTCGACAGCGGTCGCGGCAGCAAGCAGCCGAGGACTTGTGCTGGATCATCGACCACTTCGCCAATTGTCCCGACATGACGGCCCGGTCGAGCTACAAGGCCCTAGTCACGATCTTCAGCCAGCAGTGCGAACTGAGTGAGGGCAAAGTTGTCGTGAAGGCCAAGACCGGCGGTGACTGCGTTCAGAACCCGTCCGACCTCAGCGCCGGCTACGACGCCCACAAAGGTAAGGGCTATCAGGTGCAGATCACCGAGACGTGCAGCTCTGAGAACGAGGTGCAGTTGATCACAGGCGCTCTGCCGCAGGGTGCCGCGGAGCACGACGGCACGGCGGTGGTGCCGATGCTCGATCAACTCGAAGACTCGAAGTTGTTGCCCGAGGAGATGCTGGCTGACACGCTCTACTGCGGCGACGAGAACGTACAAGCGGCCGAGGACCGCGGCGTGGAGCTGGTCGGACCGATCCCCGGTCGGGAGCCGGCAAGCGACCCTGGGGCGCTGACGCTGGACGACTTCGCGGTGGATGAACGGACCGGGCGGGTGGAAGCCTGTCCGCAAGGGCACATGCCGCTTGTGGTCGAGCGGAACGAAGAAGTAGGCACGACGCGAATCCAGATGGCGGCGGCAGCGTGCGAAGGATGCCCGTTCCGCACGTCGTGCCCGATCCACCAAACGCGGGATGGTCGCTACGAGCTGGATTTCAGTGACAAGGATCATCGGATGGCTGGGCGTCGCCGGGAACAAGAGACACCGGTATTCGCGGAGCGGTACAGGATGCGCTCGGGCATCGAGTCGACCAATAGCGGCTTGAAGAATCGGCTGAGGTTGGAACGTCTGCGAGTGCGAGGCCGCGGGAGTGTGTTCCGTGTGATCCTGCACAAAGTGGCGGGCTGGAACGTGCTACGGGCGGCAGCGTCGAAGAAGCTGTGCGCGTGGGTGAGCCGCGAAGTGGCCCAGACGCTGAAAGGAGCTGAATCTGGGCCAACTGGGCGACTCTGCGCGCTCGTTCTGAGGCTGTGGGACGGTTTTCAGATGATTTTCCGCGGTTCTCACGGCTGTTCGGTTGATCTTGGAGGCTGTTGGGCCGCTTGAGCGTGCATCACTGACAATTCACAGGCGGCATTCTGTCGGCAGCGTCAGGTCTTTATTCGCCGAGAATCGGCGCCTGTTCCAAACCCTTCCGTCGGCGTGCGAAGATGTCAATACGCCGGTTCAGCGTTTACTTGCCCATATCGACTTCAGGCTCTTGGAGACCGGTTTGCGTTCGGACACGGTGGGCGGTGCGGGCATCGGCGAGGCGGGCGAGACGGGAGCGTTGTCGAGGTTAGAGTCGCCGGCGGACGAGTCGCAAACTCCGGAAGACTGGGCCGAAATTGTGACTGAGGCGCTTCGTTCGGCCGAGGACCCAGTCTCCGCCGCCGCGGCGAGTCGGGAATCGCATAGCGTCTTCATGGTGACGGCGCACCTCAGCGCCACCGCCTCGCGGTTCAATCGGGCTGGAACGATGGACGGCGCAGCGCGGATCGCCGAGAGGATGCTCGCGCTCGGCAAGCGCGCCGTTGAGCGCTATTCGGCTGAGGCAACCGCACATCTCGCGTTGTGTCAAGCTTACGTTCAGATTTACAAAACGCCTATCAAACCGACGACCTGGCTCGCGTCGAAGTGAACATGAAGCTGGCCCGGAAGGAAGCCCAGGTTGCGCTCGATCTCGATCCGGACAGTGAATTCGCCCAGCAGGCAATGCAATCGCTTGAGCGAAGACTCGCGGAGCTTGCCGCGAAGCGGTGAGGATTTTTCGGAGCGATTCAACTTGGGCGCGGATACGATTTCGGACTCGTGATTGCGTCCCGCGCCCGGCAGACACGCAGAATCGCGCGGGCGGCGGCGTGTTGTACCCGCATACTTGCTGCAAATGGTGCGATCGATTTTATCGCTGTAGTCGCTGCAATCGCGAATCAATCTGCAAATCTCCCAGGGGCAGAATTCTCATTTTCGGGATAGATGTTGCATATTGTAGGTGTGCCAATTTGCGAGGCCCCGGGGCGCCACGGGAATCCAGGGCGGTTCGTCGGTCAGACCCCAAACGTGGTCTGTGCTCGTCGGATGGGCGGGGAGACCTTCCGGGGGAAGGGCGGAGGACGGAGGGCCGAATCAGGACGGAGGGCGGAGAGCGGAGAGCGGAGGACAAAGGAGGGGACATCTCGGGTTGCGATCGATCAATCAGGGCGAGGTCTGTACACACGCGATCAACGGGTGGGGCCGAATGAATCTGTTCCCTTAACCCTTACGGGATAAGGCCGCGCGTCAAATAATCAAAACGAACCCGCCACGAGTGCATGAAGGACGGAGGGCGTAGGACAAAGGCGGGGACACCTCGGGTTGCGATCGATCAATCAGGGCGGCTCCGTAGACCCGCGCTCAACGCGTGAGGCCGGATGAATCTGTTCCCTTAACCCTTACGGGACAAAGGCGCGCGACAAATAATCAAAACGAACTCGGGGGGACGAAATCCGAAATTCGAAGTACGAAATCCGAACGGAGAGGAGCAGCGGCAGGTGTTGAAGTCGAACGGTCCGCCGCAGGACTCAGGACGGAGGGCCGGAATCAGGACGGAGGGCGGAGGGCGGAGGACGAAGATCGGGAGACCCCCCTGTTGCGATCGATCTCGGCTGTAGCGATCAACGCGTGGAGCCGGATGAATCTGTTCCCTTAACCCTTACGGGAAAAAGGCGCCCGACAAATAATCAAAACGAACGGTCATGTCCGGAGGGAGGGGCCCCGAGCCCCATGAAAATGGTGCTGGCCTGAGTTATGCTCGTGGACGTCCGTGCTGCGGTCTGAGGGCGGCCGACGAAGATGAGTTCACGCAAAAGGCGCGAGGGCGCAAGAAGAAAGGCCGTAAGAGAAATAAAAACGGCCAAGGCGGAATTCTGAGATCGAAGACGAAGATGAGCTCACGCAAAGGCGCAAGGCGCAAAGAAGATAGGGTGCGTCGATGAAAAGAAACGACACGCGGACACGCCCATGAACGCTGACGGCGATGACTGGCGTTCCCTTACTGCTTACAGGCAAAGGAGCATCGTCAAATCTACAAAACGAACGAAGGGTCACGTCTAGAGGGAGGGCACCCAACCTCATGTGGGTGCGTAGCGGTGTTACCCGAAAAACGGCGTGATTGAACCAGGCCGTTTTTGTCCGCGGCGTGCGCAAACCTGGGGTGTCGATCGAGTTGGTCGTTGCATCCGTTGCGACGCGAAAAAAATCCCAGGATTCTTGGTCGGCGAAATGGCCAAGTCCGGGAAACCCGTGGCATAATATACGTAGCCGAATCTCGATCGCCGACACTGGAGTCGGCGCGGGGCACCACCCATGTCTCTGGACCCGTGAATGACTGCTTCGTTTGCTCGAGCGCGTGCTCGAGGATTTCGGCTCTGCCTGACCACGCGTGTGCAATGGGAAAAATGGGGCCGCCCCGCGCTCGTGAAGGGGGACCGGTGCGCCACGAAATCCGCCCGAATTCTGAGCTGTGCCGAGCGTGGGACGGGTATGGACCGGGGTGAGGGTGAGTTTTCACGCGTTGAGCCGAGGGGTTACGGAGCGGGTTGGTGGCGTTATCCTCTTTGGCTCTCAGCATTTCCGTACGGCTTCAGGATGCTCCGACCAACCATCGGACGGGGTTCAAGACTGCAAGCAAGATGGGACTGTTTTTGGGTTTGGAGTTCCATACAACGGGTCGAGCCGCGTACGGCCCCCTCACGGCCCGTGAACTTGGGTCGAGAAAGGTCTGGTTTGGTTTACCTCATTATGTCGACGTTGCCATATGGCGACGCGCGTCAGTGGCCGTTGGCACGTTGGTGCTTTTAGCCCGACATTCAGCATGGTCCGAGAGGCTTCGACCTTGTCATTGGTGACTTGCCATGCCGGGTTTTTCCGGCGTGGTATTGATCCCGTTGGGGAGACTATTTCGTTCCCGATACCCCTCTTGGCTCGCGGCGCCTTGTCGTTTCACCACACCTACCCGCGAAGCGGAGAGATCCCATGCTTGTCCCCCACGAAGAGCCGAAGAAGCCACGCAAGCCCAAGAAGCCGAGCAAACCCAAGGAGCCGACCAACAAGCCGCGGGTCAGGTCGCTTCCCGTCCCCGTCCCCGCCTCCTCTGCACCGCTCAGTGTCGTGAATCCAGACGCAGCCGGAGTTGATGTTCATTCCGACATGCATATGGTCTGCGTTCCCGCTGACCGCGACGTTGACCCAGTCCGCCAGTTCGGTGCCAACACCGCCGATCTTCAGGAGATCGCCGTGTGGTTAAAGAAATGCGGCGTAAAAACCGTCGCGTTGGAATCCACCGGCATTTACTGGATTCCTCTGTTCGAGCTCCTCGAATCCCAGGGCTTCGAGGTTATGCTGGTCGAACCGGGACAGCTTTCGCGTTGTGGCGCGCGCCCCAAGACGGACGTACTCGACGCGCAGTGGATCCAGCGGTTGCACTCCTACGGCCTCTTACGTGGGTCGTTCCGACCTCCGGACTCCGTGTTGGCCCTGCGCCTACTCCCGGCAACGGCAGATGCTGGTGCGTTACGCCGCTGCTCATGTCCAACACATGCAGAAGGCCTTGGAGCAGATGAACGTCAAACTGACGGAAGTCATGAGCGACATCACGGGACTGACGGGCATTTCGATCATCGACGCCATTCTGCGAGGCCAACGCAATCCCAAGAAGCTGGCCAAACTGCGGCATGGGCGCCTGTAATCACAGCGAGGAGCAGATTGCCCTAGCGTTGGAAGGGACATGGCGGCCCGAACATCTCTTCGAGCTGCGGCAGGCGCGCGAGCTGTACCAGTTCCATCATGGGCAGATCACCGAGTGTGACCAGCAGATTGAAGCCGAACTGGCCAAATTCGAAAACCGGGCGGGAGAGAAGACACAAACTGGTAAGCCACGCACGCGTGGTCGCAAAAGCAACGATGCCCGATTCGAGGCGACGGGCCCGTTGTTCCAGGCATTGGGTGTAGACCTGACAAAAATCGAGGGAATCGGCGTGGGAACGGCCCTGATCATTCTGGCCGAAATCGGTGTGGACGTCAGTCGGTTTCCCACGGAGAAGCACTTCGCAAGTTGGCTGCGTCTTTGTCCTTCCCAGGATGAGAGCAATAAGACCAAAAGACGTCGCGGTCATCGCCAAGGGAAGAACCGAGTCGCTATCGCCCTACGGATGGCCGCGCAGTCAGCAGGCAAGACGATGACACCCTTGGGCATGTACTACCGACGGATCAAAAGTCGGATCGGTGGACTTGGAGCCGTCAAGGCGACTGCACACAAGCTGGCCTGTTTGGTCTACAGGATGCTCAAGTACGGCGAAGAGTATGTGACCCAGTCGATGGAGGAGTACGAGGCCAAGATCAAAGCCAATCTGGTGAGAGCGCTCCAGCGGAAGGCGGCGGCGATGGGCTTCCAGCTCAGTCCGATAGCAACGCTATAGAGGAATCGATCGAGGCCGTCGCCATCGCGCTACAGGCGTGTCACAATGCTCAACGCCGCGAAGCCCACTTCTCGCATATTCGTTGTTATGGGGGTCTGGGGGAAATCTGCGCGTCGTTCGCTACAAAATGCAGGAACAAACCCCAAATAATCGAGTCATGTTGTTGATTGCTTGGGGAGTTCATGGGGAGTTCCATTTAATTCCATTCACTTCTACTTATTTGGAACATGCGAAACGTGGCGAGGCTGTCGTGTGAGGTGGCGGGGGGACGTCGAACCACGAATCTTACGAATCTCACGAATGAGGGAAGAGAACATGACACGATCACAGGATGGGGATTCGACCGAGATGACTGATTGGACCGTTTTGATTCGACCGCGTGTTCACAATTAACAAAGAAATCGCGCAAAGCCATAGCTCCTGGCGTTGCAGCCGTGTCGATCGAGTGATTGCACTTTTTTTGGACGCTTTTGTTGCCGGTCGCTGAAACCCGTCGCATATATACATAGGGCAGAGTCTGCGAACGCGCGATGCTGGCGCGTTGGGCGGCTCCCCTTTGCTCTCCTTCCTTCTCGTCGATCTCGATTCATCCTGAGAACAGCGGCGAAATTCACGCACCGAGTGCAATCCAATGCAAAGTACCGCAATGGGCAAAGAGGCTGAGACCAATACCGAAAACCGGGCAGGCCTGGTCGTTGCGCAAGACGACTTCGTCGCCTTGGCGGCTTTGCCGCGTCGTCAGTCGAGAGCAGGGTTCGCTCCCCCGGAATCAGAACCGGGATCAAAGGCTAGAATCTTCGGCTTTTGATATCGTTTGTGATCATTTTGCTCCAGGGGGAAAGGAGCTGGTGGATCGACCGAAGCTGTTTTTGCGTGTGCACTTGCGGAGGGCGGTGGATCCGGGTTTGGAGGGTGGAGCGCTTCGCGGGGCGCGCCGGGGCGATTCTGGGTCAAAACGACGTGCTCGCGGGTGGGGTTTCGGCTTCGAGTTCGGCCGATGGCTCGCCACCTCGACCGAGCGAGTGCGTTCCCGTAGTCCTTGTGGCGTAAGGGTGCGCGACGAATGTACAAAACGAAGTGGTCCATCGGGGTAGACGGTTGAACATTGAAGACGGGGGTAAGAGAAGTTGGAGACCTGCGGTCGCAATCGCGGCGGGGTCGGAGACCCGCGCCGAACAGTTGGAGAACTCCGGTCGCAATCGCGGCGGGGTCGGAGACCCGCGCCGAACAGTTGGAGAACTCCGGTCGCAATCGCGGCGGGGTCGGAGACCCGCGCCGAACAGTTTGGAGAACTCCGGTCGCAATCGCGGCGGCGACCCTTCGGGTGCCCGAGACCCGCGCCGAACACCAGAGTAGCATTTCGTACCACCGCTCGACTTATCCCTTGAAGCCGCGCCCGTCTTCACCGAAAATGAGCGGTTCAGAAACTCATGCCGGGGCGAGCGGAGGTCCGGGTGAGCCGGGGGGGACCCGGGCAATGGGGGTTTGTGAACCTGGTCAGGGCGGGAACGCAGCAGCCATAAACAACACCTTCATGTGCCTGGGAGAACCTCCCCGGTTCTCCCGGACCTCTGCGCGGACTAGATTTGCCAGGTGGGAACGCAGTCGTGCCCGTGCGAGGTATCAGTTGGCCGTACGCCGCGAGACCAAGAAAAAAGGAACCAGCAAGCCAGCCGTGGCAACGGAGGAGTCTGCGCCCTCGTCCCCCCCTCCCCTAGCCGAGGAGGCTCTGCCTTTGGCGGCGACTGCGGCGCCCGAGCTGGCTTCGCCGCCTGTGACGGCGAGTGTTCCACCCCCAGAACCGATGCCTGCCGCGGCGCCCGCTGATCAACCTCCACGAGCGCCTGTGCTGGACACCCGGCCTCAAGCGGCCAGAGTTGCGGCGCCGTCCTATACCGTTGTCGCACGGCGATACCGGCCGCAGCGGTTTGAGGACGTTGTCGGCCAAGACCATGTCGTCCACTCGCTCAGGAACGCCATCCGTCTGAACCGGATCGCCCAGGCGTATCTTTTCTGCGGAACGCGCGGGGTCGGGAAGACGTCCATCGCACGGATCTTCGCGAAGTGCCTCAATTGTGTGAAGGGGCCTACTGAAAGCCCGTGTCAGACGTGCGACATCTGCCAGGCAATTGCCACCGGGCAGGATGTCGACGTGATCGAAATCGACGGTGCCAGCAATAATGGTGTCGAGCAGGTGCGCGAGCTGAGGCAGAATGCCTCGCTGAGGCCGAGCCGGTCTCGATACAAGATCTATTACATCGACGAAGTTCACATGCTTTCGACCGGGGCCTTCAACGCACTGCTCAAAACACTTGAAGAGCCGCCGGCGCACGTCAAGTTCTTCTTTGCCACCACCGAAGCGAATAAAATTCCGATCACCGTCCTCTCGCGATGCCAGCGCTATGACTTTGCCGGCATCACACCCGAGGCAATCGCCGGGACGCTGGGCGAGATTTGCACGCGAGAGGGGATGGAATCGGAGCCCGAAGCGCTTCAGCTCGTGGCGCGGCGAGCCGGCGGCTCATTGCGGGACGCCCAGTCGCTGCTTGACCGGCTGCTGGCGTCGGGCAGCCCCAAGCTGACGGTCGAGGTTGTCCACTCGCTGCTGGGCACTGCCTCCGACGAGCGCCTGCTCAAGATGCTCGAGGCGCTGGCCGGGCATGAGCCCGGCGCTGTTTTGGGGCTGCTGGAGCAGAGCGCGTCTGAGGGAGTTCAGCCGGCCGAGCTTTTGAGCGGCTTGATCGACCTGGTCCGTGACGCGATGATCCTGGCCGTCGGGGGCGCCGATTCGCTGCTGATGGCGATTTCGCCCCGCAATCGCAGTCAATTGAAACGGATCGTTGACCGATGGACTCTGCCGCCGATTCTCGCGTCGCTGCAGATCCTTTCCGAATGCCGCAGCAGGATGCGCGGGAGTGTTCACGGCCGAATACTGATGGAAACGGCACTCGTTCGCGCGGCGCTGCTCGAAGAGCTGACGTCGCTGAGCTCGCTCGTGGAGCGGCTCGCGGCGCTCGAGTCGGGCGTGCCGCCGCCGCGCAGAACGGAACCGACTACCGGGAAGATGAAGGCCGGTGTGATCGAGGCGGACGGCTCGGCGATTCCGGCGCCCGCACCAAGAGCGGACGGCACACGGAGTGTGCCTGCTACTTCGGAGGCGCAAACCACGGCGATGTCCGCGCCCACCCCAAGAGCGGACGGCACACGGAGTGTGCCTGCTACTTCGGAGGCGCAAACCACGCCGATGTCCGCGCCCACCCCAAGAGCGGACGGCACACGGAGTGTGCCTGCTACTTCGGAGGCGCAAACCACGGCGATGTCCGCGCCCACCCCAAGAGCGGACGGCACACGGAGTGTGCCTGCTACTTCGGAGGCGCAAACCACGCCGATGCCCATGCCCGCACCCGCCCCGGGCGAGGGGCGACCGCGGGCTTCGATCGCGGAGGCAACGCCGGCACGGGCTGATTCGAAGCCGGGCGAGGGCGACTTGAGGGCGAGCCCGGCGCTGTGGATTCGCTCGAACCCAGCGCGAGACCTGTGGCAACGCAGCGGAACCCGCCCCGGCCGATTGAGGCCGCGCGGCCGGAGTCGCCGGCCGCTGATGCCGGAGCGCGCGGCCCGGCGCTGTCGGCTGCCAATGGTGGCGCGCGAGGCAACGCGCTCGAGGGCCTGTCGCTCCCGCGTTCGGAAGTACCCGAGCCAGCGGTTGCGAGACCCCAGGCCGGTCTCAGCGGGAGCGTGGCATCGAACGGCGGTGCAGCGCAGGAGCCGTCGAAGAAGCCGGATGGTGCGGCGAGCGGGACCGTCCCGGCGGTTGCTGCGGCGCACCACGGGGAGCCTGGCCCGCTCGACCTGGACACGATTCGAAAACTCTGGCCCGAGCTGGCGAAGAAGGTGGACAAGAGATTGGCGCTGACGCTGACTCAGGTCGAGCCGATCGATCTCGAGGGGGGCGACGTGCTGGTCATCGCGGTCAAGCCTGGATATAATTCCACATTCGCTGATGTCGATTCTCCCGAAGCCCAATCGAAGATCGCGCAGGCGTTGCAACGCCTCGTCCACCGGCCGATCAGAATCAAATACATCCGCCGGCTCGTCGAGGAGAAAGGAGACGGCGAAGCGCGGCGAAATGAGGCACGGGGAGCCGATTCGTTGTCAAAAGACCCGATGGTTCAGCGCGTGCTCGAGCTCTTCGAGGCGCGGCCCGTCCAGATGGATTACGGCGAGGACGACACTTCTCCCGAAAACTGACAGGCTGCACGTAACAGGGCGGCCTCAAGGATTGACTTCCTTGCTTGAACGGTTCGAGCAGGGTTAACGAATCGAAAATCGAGCCCCCGGCTGGGACAACTACGCCGTGTTCAATCAACTGGGAATGCTTGCGGAATTGATCAAGAACGCCGGCAAGCTGCGTGATTCGGTTGAATCGCTCAGCCAGGTCGAAGTGGAAGGCGATTCAGGCGGCGGCGCGGTGACCGTCAAGGTTAGCGGCCGGCTCGAGGTGATCGCGGTTCATATCGACCCGAAGCTGGTGGCCGATGGCGATGCCGAGCTGCTGGAAGACCTGGTGGTGGCCGCTGTCAACGCTGGGCTTGCCAAGGCGCGAGACGCGGCGGCCCAGTCGCTGGCCTCCGTTACCGGCGGACTGCCGGCGGGCCTCTTTCCCGATCTTGGCGGCACCTCCGGCAACAAAGGAAGCTGACCATGGCCGGGCCCGGCTTCTCCGAGGCCGTTGATCGTATGGTTACGGCTTTCGGCCGCCTTCCCGGAATCGGCGTCAAATCGGCTGAGCGGCTTGCCCACCACCTGCTGCGCTGCCCGGATGAAGAAGCGATCGAGCTCGCCGAGGCCATCCGCGCGGCGAAACAGCGGATCCGCCACTGCCAGATCTGCTTCCACCTCACCGAGGCCGAAGAGCCGATCTGTGCGATCTGCCGCAATCCCAAGCGGGACCACACGAGTGTCTGCGTCGTCGAACAGTCCCGCGACCTGATGGCACTTGAAAAAGCCGGCGCATTCCAGGGAGTTTACCACGTCCTCCTGGGCCGCCTGGCCCCACTCTCCGGTCAGGGACCGGAACAATTGACAATCGATGCGCTCGTCGCGCGCGTTGAGGAGGGAACCATTCGCGAGCTGATTCTTGCGACCAACCCAAACCTCGAAGGGGACGGCACTTCACTTCTGATCGCCAATCGCCTGAGCAATGCCAAGATTCGCATCACGCGGCTCGCTCGCGGGCTGGCATCCGGCAGCACGCTTGAATTCGCGAATCGCGACATGCTTGCCGACGCATTTGCCGGCCGGCAGCCATTTTAGTCGAATCCACACAACGACCCCTTGTCTTGCCCACAGTTGTGGCATAATAGTTGCAGGAGATGGGAACTCGTTCGACGCGGCAGGGCGCTGCACAGGAAGGCGCTGGCGCTGGGCGTCGGGTATTTTGCACTGATGGAAGCAGGGATAATGCGGCTCGATACATCTCAACAAATGCGAACCGAGATGCGTCTGCGAATGGCGCCTCGGATGATTCAGTCGATGGAGATTCTGCAGCTTCCGGTGATGGCCTTGCAGGAAAGGATCGAGCAGGAGCTGGGGGAGAATCCGATCCTGGAGGACCTGAGAGAAACGCCCTCACCTCAGTCAGGTGACGACGACTCGCCTGCTCCCGTTGCAGAGGAGCCGGTGTCGGATTCGGACGACTTCGACAATTTGATTTCGCTGGATGAGAACTGGAGCGAGATTTACGCGGAGGGACCGAGGCGAAGCCGGGCTGCGCTCAGCGAACAGTCGGACCGCAAGCAGGAGGCCATGCAGAATATGGCCTCGCGTCCGCGTTCGTTTCACGACGATCTGACGGATCAGCTCAGCTTTTTCGACTGTGGCCCAATCTTGCGTGAGATCGCCGAGTACATCATTTATAACCTGGACGAGAAAGGCCTGTATCCGCACGACTTGCATGACGTCATCCGCGAATTCAACGGCCGGGCCACTGCCGAGCAAGCTGCGGAAGCGCTCGGGCTTGTGCAGCGGCTCGACCCACCCGGCGTTGGCGCACGCGACCTGCGTGAGTGCCTGCTTCTGCAACTCAACCCCGAGATTCCCGGCCATGACGTCTTGCAGATTCTGATCTCGCAGCACTTCGACGATCTGGAGCACAACCGTCTGCCGCTCATCGAGAAGAAAACGGGAATCCCGCTCGAGACGATCAAGGAATCGCTCGAGCATCTGCGCAGGTTGAATTTGAGGCCCAGCGCGGGGTTCCAGGTCGAGGACCCTCATTACGTGATTCCGGACCTGATCGTCGAGGCCAACGACCAGGGCGTGTATGAAGTGCGCCTGGCTGATGAGAATACGCCCCAACTGGCCATCTCGCGAGATTACCTGAAGCAGCTTCGCAACAAGGATACCGACCAGGCGACGCGGGACTTCATTCAGAAGAAGATCCAGTCGGCGCGCTGGCTCATCGAGTCGATCGAGCAGCGGCGAAACACTCTCTTGCGGGTCGCCAAGGCCATCATCGAGCACCAGAAGGACGTGCTCGACCGCGGCCCCGAGTTCATCGAACCGCTCAAGATGCAGCAGATTGCCGACCGTGTGGGCGTGCACGTGACGACGGTGAGCCGGGCGGTGGACGACAAGTGGATACAAACCCCGCGGGGAATTTTCCCGCTCAAGCGGTTCTTCGGAGGCGGCACGAAAACCGCGGAAGGGGATGAGATTGCGTGGGATACGATCAAGCAGAAGCTGCTGGAGGTGATCGCGAAGGAAGACAAGCTGAACCCGATGTCGGACGAGGAGATCGTGGACGAGATGGCACGGCAGGGAGTGACGGTGGCACGGCGGACGGTCACCAAGTACAGACAGAATCTACTCATCCCGTCGAGCCGGCAGCGGAAACAGTTCTGAGCGTGGGGCGAGGTCGCCTTGGATTCAGGGCAACTGACTGCGAAGCGATTCGATTTCTCGGCGCAATCGCTCGATCTGTTTGTCCGGCTTCAGCAACCGAGACTGCGTTTTGGGATCGTACAATCGCACTTCATCGCCTTTTTGCTCCAGGTGCAACCCGAGAACCTCGCTGGGAAGTCGGCCGTCTACGGACTCGATCGGCAGATACTGCCCTGCCACCAATCGGAACCCCTGAAGCGGCGGTGTGAGGTAATCTTCGGTCGGGTCGAATAGGAAATACTCGCGTACGCGCAGTACGTCGCGATACAACGCCCGTTTCTTCACCTGATCTTCTCGCCGAGTCGTCTTGGAGGTCAACTCGAGCACGAAGTCCGGGGCTTTTCCTTCCTCCCAGATCAGGTAGTTGAGGCGTTTCTTCTTCTCGACGGCTCGCACGAAGAAGACATCGGGCGAGACGTGCTTTCGACGATTGCCTTTCTCGTAAAACAGCAGCAAGTTGCCAGAGACGTAAACCATAGGCTCCGCAGCGAACCGGTTTTGCAACGTCTGGATGACATCGATTATGTCGTCGCGATGGATATCTGTTTCCGCCATGGGTTTTCCGTCCCCAGTGGGGTACTCGACCTGCCGCGCTCTTGGGCGGTGTGGGGCAGTCGCCATCACAATCCTCCTCTGCACCGATGATCCAACCTGATCGGTCCAAACGGGTGACGAGTATCCTTCTAAGAGCCTTCCTGAGCGAGCGTGCCATCGTCATTGTAACACGTGCAGCGGCTGAGACAGCACGCGAACCGCTTGCGCCGCTGCATCGATCGAGCGCCTGGTTGGCGTGGGCCGAGGGGTTGAACGGATTTCACGCGCTCGCGGAGCTGGCTCGCGGACCCGCGCCAACGGGCATGGTCGACGACGCCACAGCGACGGCCGGCCGCGTCTCGCCGACTTCCTTCTCGATCTCGATCACCGGCTTGCCACCGACCAAGCGGCTCATGGCCACGTCGTAGCCCAGGAAGCGGATGTTCTCGAGCAGGGTCAAGACCTCGTCTTGGCCGATCTTCTGTGCGATCGTCAAGATCCTGCGCTCATCCGGCGTGAGGTGATCGGCCGGCTGCGGGGGCTCGGTGTCGAGGCTGTCGTCAGCGAGATAGTCGAGCGAGACGTTGACGGCTTTCGCCAGCCGAAACGCGTTATCGAGACCGGGACGCGATTTACCCTGCAAGATTCGCGAGATCTCCGAATCGCTCACTTGCGAAGCCCGGGCGAGTCTCTGCCCGTTCAACCCACACTTTGCCATCAGGATCTGGAGTTTGTCTTTGAGTATCATGGCCGGCCGTGCGATCTCTCCCCGATACGGGGAACAAAGCTTCTCGCCAGATTACAAAAGACTCCCGCGCATGAAACGACTTCGAGGACCGGCCAGATTGCACAAATCGCAGACTCGGATGGTCGGTCGAGTTTTTCAAAGGGCATTCGCAGGTCGACTTCGCTGCATGATAACGGATCACAGCGTAGATTCAATTCGGTTTTGAAAAAGGCGTGGGATTGTGAGTACGAGGAGCAGTTGGACAAGAGCCGAGATGGCGTCGCGCCGTGGTGAGTCTCCCAAACGGGCACGACTTTCGACGTCAGGACGGCCGACGGATGACGTACTGGGCGAGTGTGCGCAAGGCGGCGGCGGCTTCGGAATCGGCGAGGCAATCGAGAGAGTCGATTGCGAGCCTCACGTGCCGCTTGGCGACTTGCCAGGCGTGGTTCAGCGCGCCGGACTCTTCCAGAAGCGGCTTGAGCCGGCGCCGCGCTTCTGGTTTTGCGCCCGCAACCAGACTGTGTATTTTCGGCACGGACTCCTCCCCGGCGAGCGCGAGCAACTTGATGACCGGGAGCGTGAGCTTCTGCTGCTTCAGGTCGGTTCCCAGGCTCTTACCGGTGGCGCGTTCTTCACCCCAGATATCGAGCACGTCGTCAGCGATCTGGAATGCGATGCCGAGATTGCGGCCGTAGGCGTCGAGTGCGGCGACGGTGGGCTCGGTTGCGCCTGCGTAAAAGGCGCCCAGACGACAGGATACGGCCGTCAGTTCGGCCGTCTTCGCTTCAATGATTTCAAAGTAGTCGCGTTCATGGAGGCCGAGGTTTCCGCGGTGGAAGACCTGTTGCATCTCACCCTCGCAGACCCGATTGGTCGCGGCGCCGATCCAGCGGCAGGCGCGGGTCGATTCCAGCGACGCGGCGAGATGAAATGCGTGCGTGAACAGATAGTCGCCCAGGAGAACGGCCGTCTCGTTTCCCCACTCGGCGTTGACTGTTGCAGCATGCCGGCGAATCACTGCTTCGTCGAGGACGTCGTCGTGCACGAGTGTCGCCGTGTGAATCATCTCGACCACGGCCGCCAGGACGGAGTGATCCTCGGAAAGCGACCCGCAAGCTCGCCCGGAGAAGAGCACAAGGGCAGGCCGAAGCCGCTTGCCTTGAAAATCTGCACAGTGATCGACCAGCGATTGCACAAACGGGAAGCGGCTGCCAAGCTCCTTCTGAAAGATTGCCTCGGCGGAGGCCAGCTCGGCCGCGATCAACTCGTACAACGAGGAGAGACCTTGCCGGGATTCGCCGAGCTCGAGCAACGGTCGTGACGACATCCGACATCTCCCCGTGCGCTCTCACGAATCAGCCGGCGACCGCCCTTGGCCAGAGTCGCATTGTCGCTTGGATTCCACAACCGGCGGTGCATTCGCGCGCCGAAACGCCCCCCGGCGGCCACCTGTCTTCTCTTCGAGTTGAATCGGGCCGATGGTCATCTCGCGATCGACAGATTTACACATGTCGTAGACGGTCAGAGCCGCCACACTCACGGCCGTCATCGCTTCCATCTCGACTCCGGTGCGACCGTGCACCTTCGCTGTCGCTTCGATTCCGATTGTGTCGGGTTCAATCGGAAACAGCGAAAGCACAATGCTGTCTAACCCTAGTGGATGGCAAAGTGGTATCAATTCGCCGGTTCGCTTCGCCGCCATGATCCCCGCCAGCCGGGCAACCTCGAGAACGTCTCCCTTCGCCAATCGCCGATCCCGGACCAGCGCGAGTGTCGACGGTTGCACGCAGACCCGCCCGCTCGCCCGCGCCGTCCGGAGAGTGACCTCCTTGCCCGTTACATCCACCATCCGGCTCGCACCGGTCTCATCGAAATGCGACAACTCGCCCATCGCCAGGCCTCACGTTTCGTTCAAATCATTCTGAAACATTCTACGAATCGCCGCCGCGTCGGCTAGAGGGAAGAGGTCATTTCCGCAAGTCTTTTGCAGGCCATCTGTTGCCAGGATCGTTTTTGCTTGGCTGAGAGCCTCCATCGTTGGGTGGGTTGGTCCGTGCTGGGTTTCGGCTTGGTGTTTCCTGCGGAGGAAAGTGCCATAATGCTGAAAGCCAAACACCTTGCCGCGCACGGATGGCGATGCGTTGGCCGCGCTCCTGTTCTCGAGTCGCTCCAGGACTTCCGGGCGCCAGTACGCGGTTCGCCGCGACAGGACGACCCACTCGGCTCGAGCCGCTTCCTGCTCGTCTTGCAAGAAGATACCGGCCCGCGCGAGGGCTCGGTTCGTGGTCAGAAGACCTTGTTGGGGGTAGAGTGACGGCACGAGGGCCGCCGTCGCTCCGGGTTGGCCTTCACGTGCCAGCCGATCAAGCAGCACCTGGTCGACGGGGTCGCTCCAGTAAGTCAATTCCAGTCCAAGGCGTTCTGCGCCGGGGAGGCCGCCAACCAGCCCGTTGTAAAAGCTCAGCCCGAATGGGTGCAGGAGCACGGTCCCATAGCCTTGGGCGAGGAGGAAGCCAGCCAGAATGATCCGCAGCTTCGACCAAGCCGCGGTGGGTCGAAATCGGTTCCAAAGCGTTTGGAAGCCGAAACCGATCAAGAGCGACCATGCCGGGAACACGTGCAGAAAGAGCCGTTCGCCGTCGTACACCGGGACGTTGGTACTGAAAAGAACGAGGAACACCGTGATCGTACCCGCCAGTAGTAGCGGGAACGCGTCGTCACGGCGGTTCTTGAAGGCGTGCACGAGCCCCAGAACGCCGAGTAGCTGCAGTCCAAGCGGCACGGTCGCAGCGAAATAGAACCAGGGGTAATGCCAGGGGACATTCCGATCGGGGAATATCTGGCCGAAGTATTGCACGAGGAGGGTTGGCCGGGCCATCCCCGTACCCCAGTAAGTCCGCATGCGGGCGAGAGAGTCGTGCCAGATCCACGGCCAGCCGAGCCAGAACAGGCTGATCCCGGTAAGCGTCCAGATCGTCATCGCAACCAGTGCACGGCGCGGCGGAAGGCGGAAAAAAGCCCAGACGCCGAGAATGGGTAACAGGCACCAGGCATGGATCTTGGTGAGGAGAGCCAACGACCAGAGTACACCTGCAAGTGCCATGTCGCGCACGAGCCGCGGGGAAGAGATTGCTCGCTCACCGGCCAGGAGCGCAAGTGTCCAGAAGAGGCTCAAAAACGTGTCGAGTGCGGCCAGGTGGGCGTGGGCAAAGACGCGCGGCATCGCCACCAGCGCGAAGCCGGCGGCGACGGCCGCGGGCAAACCCCAACGGCGGCCGGCGGTGCTGGTTACGACACTCACCAGCAGCGCGAACGCCGCTGCGGGAGCGAGCCGACCGACCAGGACATATTGGCCGGTCGGGTCGGGCCCCATCCAGATCACTTCGAATGGCTCGCCGAGTGTGGAGGCGATCCCCAGGAGCCACCGTCCAAGCGGAGGGTGTTCGGCGTTGTCTCGGAATACACGGTCGACCACCTTGGGGTCGAAAAACCGAAACCCGAACTCGCGAATGGTCGCGATATAAGTCCGGCCGGGGCGAACATCCAGTGGCTCGTCGATCGTCAGTCCCGGCCCGTCCAGCGTGAGCAGGACGGCCAGGCCCGCAACCAGGCCCATCACCAGGGAGAGCCGGCTCACGGACCTGCGGTCCGATCGGGTCACATTCGACTTGGCGGCGGATCCGGTTGTCATTGTGGCTCAAGCGAGCCGGTGCGGGCTGTCGCCCCGGCTTCACCGTTGTGGTAAAGATATTTCCTTCGTTTCAATGCCGGTCTTTGAGTACGCCGATCGGCGGATGAGCCTGATGGAGCCCCCCAGTAATGTATCCAGACGACTGCCGGAGGTAAGAGCCTCATGATGGGCCCCTTGGCCGGAGACGTTCCCCTAGTCGCCTGGTACATCGCTGTGCTGGTGTTCCTGGAAGGTCTTTTGAGCGCTGACAACGCTTTGGTGCTGGCGCTCATGGTCCGGCACCTTGAGCGCCATGATCGTCGCCGGGTTTTGCAATGGGGAATCTGGGGCGCGATCGGTTTCCGTGTGGTTGCCGTTTTTCTATCGGCGATCCTGCTCAAGCTGTGGCAATTCAAGGTGATCGGGGGTGGTTATCTTCTGTACCTGGCAATCTCCCACTTCTGGTCGCGGCGCCATTCGGCAGAAGGTGCGACCGCGCCAACGCAATCGAAGCTGCGAGCCTGGTTTCGCGGGTTCTGGGGAACTGTAGCAGCCGTTACTCTGACCGACATTGCCTTCTCGATCGACTCGATCGTTGCCGCCGTCGGCATGGCCGATGACTTTCCCGAGCGGTTCGAAGATCGAGGGAAGTACTTCATCGTTCTGACCGGGGGGATCCTTGGAATCATCACGATGCGATTCGTGGTGCGATATTTCGTGCTCTTGCTCGATCGCTTCCCGGGGCTGGCTGAAGGAGCCTATTGCCTCGTCGCGTGGATCGGGCTGAAGCTCACGATCAGTGGTCTTTCCGATGCCGCCACCCAGTTCTTCGGCAAAGAAAACGTTCGTCCCTTTCACATCCCTGAGGTTGTGTTCTGGTCCGTGATGGTCTTGATCATGATCCTGAGCTTCGTGATTCGGCCCAAACATACGATCCAGGAGACGCATGACGCATCAGAAGAACTCGATCGGCTCGGATCCGAGAACGGTTCGGACGAGAACGGCGGCGCTGGCGAGGAGAGCAACAACCGGGAAAACTCGGACGCGGACCGAGACGCTCCCGAACCAGGCACCGGCGGCGGCCAAAAGCCTGACGACCCATCGGACGAGGGTCGAGTATGACCGCAGGCTCGGCCGCCGCGGGTTGCCGGCGGCGCCGGGCTGCTGTTTCAGGAATCTGCCGTTCTTTATTTCTCCACGGCTGAGGCTTTCACGCTGGGCGTCGGAGAGAGATACGAGTCGAAAACGCGCACCTTTTCGAGTGTATCCAGATTCTCTTCGATGAATTTCTTGTGCCGCTCGCTCTCCTGGTATTTGTCGTGCGCGTCTTTATCGACGAAGACAAGGTTCAGGGAGACGTCGAAGTCACGGTCGTTAAATTCCTTCTTGAAGTCGGCCGCCAGGCTCCCGGTTGAGAAGTATTCAACGCCTTCGTGTCCGGAGAGCAGGAGCTTGCACGAAGCGATGAGCTTGGCCCGATTGCCAGGCGAACTGTCCTTGAGCTTGAAGTAAACCATATGGGCAAGCTTTGGACCGGCGGCGGTCCTGGTGGCACCGATGCCCAGCGGACACGTGAGTGCGACCGCGGCCACGGCCAGCAACCCGGTGAGTATCACGAGAATCCTCGTCCTCGACATTTCATCTCCTCGCGTGCAAATAGAAGCTTGATCATCCGGTTCGGGTTGGTTGAGCCGAACGCCGACTCCCCGTCTCGGCCTGTCATCTTTGCCCGAATCGAAAGCTCAGGCAAGGCCTCGCCGGTCCTGCCCAATCGGTCAAATCAACCGTGACGACGTTGCCGTCGGCTCCCTGGATTCTGAGAGAAAACGAACAATTGTCTCGGCGCGTTACACGATCGAGACTTTCAGCGTCGTGAAGGAGCCAGTGGTTCCGTTACCGCCCTATCTCACCGAGGCAGAGCGCCAGGAGTGGCTGCATCGCTGGCGATTCATCGAGACGGGCGCGGCTTCCTGGCAAGCGAGGCGCGGATTCGGCCACGGGCTCGACGTGGAGGCAGACGGCTCGTTCCGCGTCGAGGAGATCCAACCCGGTGCCTGCGAGTTGCGAGCTCATCGAGGTGGAGATGGCGTGCTCAAGCGGCCGTTCATCGTTCCCGAGCCGGCATCGAAAGCGAACCCCGGGGTTGTGGCCCTCGGTACGATCACGCCGGAGAACGCTCGACCACCCAGCACAGGCCGATGATGAGCGCTGCTTACCGGGGCTGGACGACTCCGGCCGTTGACCATTGCCCCATTCAGGGCGTCAAAATCGCGCGTTCACTCAACCCCATGTGCCTCGGCTTGGGCCGAATGATGCGGCCTGTCGATCGATCCACCGCCAGTAGTTTTGGAACCACGCCGGCATGCGAAGAGTCGCACTCAATCGCGACTGTGCCAGCATCCACCGGGCAATCCACGCCACAAATGCACAACTCGAGTGAATCGATCCGACCGCCCCCACGACCACCATCCAGAAAAACAGGGCATTATAGGGCGCGAGCTCGGCCCACTCTGGAAACGTCAAGTGGTTTCCGTCCATCAGCGTTTCGCGTAGTTTCACGAGTGCGTTCGAGCGGTCCACAGGCGTGAGACTTGCATCGGTGGCGATCAGCGTTTCGATCGCGTCGAGCGCGCCTTTCGTATTCTGGTACCAGAAGCCAAGGTCCCGAAGTGGGACTTTGAAGATCAAGGCCGTACTGCCGGAGGTCCAGCGGCGAGCTTCCATGTTGCGGACAGCGGTGGAAAGGTATCGTTCTGCAAGTGGCAGAGTCGGCGCATCGGCCGCGAGCTTGAGATAGTCGACCACGTCCCGGCGGGCAGAGAATTCCTTGTAGGCCATCGTCAGAGCACACGCGACGATTAGCGCCGGCGGTCCAATGATCGAAAGCCGGATGAGGAACACTCGAACGCGTTGCATGGAACTACCCACCATCGGAGAAGCCTCGCGATTCGGTGTCGGGAGCCGGGCTTTCCGTTCCTGTCACGAACACTCATTATAATTACAAGGGGAAAGCTTTTACTTGAACGCGTTCGGGGAACTCACGATACCCGTCGCGCCAGCCGATAGGGAGATTGGACCGCCTGAGCAGAGCCATCGACTACCTCGATCGTCGGAAACCCCGCAGCCGGCTTGCTTTTCCGGCAGCAAGCCGGACCCTTTCAAGCGAAGAAAAAGCGGGATCGCCTGCGGCTAACGGTTTGACGGACACATCCAGCGTTTACGCCACGACGGGCCTCTGATTTGACGTCTCCGATACGAGCCCCTCGGAGAGCGCGGCCTGTGTTTGAGGCCACAACTCGAGCAAAAGCGTTTGATTGGGACGTCGAACTCGCCGGGCGCCAGGATCTGGACGCGGATTTCATCACCCACTCGAAGCTCGGCCCGGTGCCAATCGAGGTGCTCGTCGCTCGTCGAATCCAACCCGCCCAGACGGACATGGATCTTGTTGCACACCCAGCACGCGATGTCGGTCTCGTCGCTCGGCGCCTTATCCGGATCTCGGCGCACCCACGTAAGGGTCTGGCTCAACACGCCGATTGAATCCAGACCCGCGGTCGCCTTGACTTCACCATTGACCCGCAACTGGAATCGGACGTTCTGTTTGCTTTCAGATGGCATCATCACAGCATTAACTCCGAGAGAGCGACCGGTGAGCATTCACTGAATCCCGCGACGACAGATCCGGATAACTGAATCGTAATATCATTTGTGCGCGTTAACCCTTCGCGGATCAGGCTCGGGACTGAGCGTGGTCTCGGCTCGCACCTTGGCCACGTAGTAATTCGCGCCGATGGCTTTCAGTCGCTGCTCTTCCTTTGCGAGCTTCGTGGCGTCTCGAGGATCGCTGATGTCGAACCAGCCAGCGATTGAATTGCTCGAGCTACTGCTGCCTGGGTTCTGCCGCACGAGCACGAGCACCCGACGTTGGGGACCCTTATCGTTCAGGCCGGCCTGATAACCCAGGTGATAGCCGCTGCAGTACACTGCGGCGATCGATGGCAGGAGCGCCAGCGCGAGAAGTAGCTTCCGAAGGCGCGAACTGAGAGGGATCAAGATTTCGCTCCTGAGGAATGGGTCGGGCCGGATCCGCAGTGATCGACAGCGAGCGCGCCACTGAGCGGCACGCAGGCCCTTCCGGCGCGGAGCGTCGAGACGAGGTTTTCCAGTTCACGAAGCGTTCAAATTCGAAAGCCGGAGATCATTCCTGGAGTGGGATTACGCTGTGTTTTGGCTGACCTTGCTCGTTGGCTGGCACGACTATAAACAATCGACCGTTTCCGTTCATCCCTCGAAGCTCACCCGTCGGAGTTTTCCAATGCAACATGGACCGGAGCTGATACCGTCCGGGGTGTGGAAGCGACGCCTCCCAGGGGAAAGTTCCTGACGTCGCGTCGCGCGTACCGGCGGTGAGAACCGAATCGAACGTGTAAGTCTCCACGGCCGCGCCCGTTGCAACCTCTTCGAACCAGACCTCTGCGAAGAGCACCACGCTCAAACCGGGAGGGGGCTTCCGCGGGCCGAACTTGAAATCGTATGTTATGAAGACGAGCGTTGGTTGGTCCGGGTTCCAGAGAAGCTCGTGCCCCGAACCCGAGCCAACCTGTGCACTGACGCGCGACGGGAAGACCGGACTTGAGTACTGTGGGCGGAGCCATCGCCGCCAGACTTCCCGCCCGCCCAGGCAAGCCACGCCGACGAGCGCGACGACAAGCATCATCGTACGCACTTTGAAACGCGGGTGAAGTCGATTCATGGCACCTGCAAGCGATCATACTCACGCGAAGCTCAACCCGCTCGCGATTCCTTCCTCAGGAGCGGCAGCGGCACGTAAAACGTGAGGTATCGATTGCCGTCGTCGAACAGCACGCCGCGCGGGTCTTCGACGAGCACGGTTGCGCGCCGCGTAATGCGATTGACGCGGCCGGCGTGCTGCCTGCCTTCGACTTCAAAGCTGACGTTGTCGCCGATCCGGATGCCATACGCTGCCCGCGCCTGTTCGCCGGGTGTGATCAAGTCGTGAAAAGCACCTTCGTGGGCGAAGATGCGCCTGGAGAGCTTATGGAAATTATCGGCACGACAGTTCGAGCGTCCCCAGGCCAGAAACTCCGCCAGGTGCAGCAGCTCGTGCTCGAAAATACGCTGCAGCGCCTCGACCCGGTCGCGACAGAGCAAGCCGCCGACCGTCACCGGCCGATCCACGTCCTGGAACGTGTTGAAGAGAAGCGTGGCCGAGATCGTGATCTCGTATTCCACCTTCGCGAACGGCGTGCCTTGCCTCTGAACGCGAGTCACTTGCCGGATGGTCTGACCGGCGGCGCTCACCAGCCGCCGAGACAACCGAAACGTCACCGGGTGGGCCTCGTCCTCCATGAGCATTTCGCCGAGCCGCCCCGCGAAGAACTCGCGGTCATACCAGTTGAATAGACGCTCCAGGTCATCCGTGCCGATTAGCCGGAAATTCCCATCGCGCACTTGCGGCGACTGCGCGATCAGCGACTCGTAAATCCTCCCTTTCCGGGCCGCGACTTCTTCCGTCGAATAGAGAAGCACGAAGAGCTTCGCCTGACGCTCAAGGTCGGGCCCCGGACCATCCATGTAGCGGGCAAGTTCTTTCATCTCGACTTCACCGTCAAAAACCAACAGTTCTTAACGCGTCGGCCCGAGAGGCTTGGGAATCATCTTGATGCAAACCGGTTTGGGAACGCGGACGCTCTGGCCAGTGGCGCGAAGCGCACCGCTTTCTGCATCGATCCGGAACACCACGATCGTCCCCGAATCGCCGTTCTCTGCCAAAAGATAAGCACCTGTTGGATCGATCGCGAAATTGCGCGGATTCCGGCCTTGCGTGGGCACGAACCCGACTGAGCGGAGCTTGCCGGTGCCGGGATCGACGGCGAAAACTACGATGCTGTCATGCCCGCGGTTCGACCCGTACACGAATTTGCCCAACGGATGAACCTGCACCTCCGCTGTATAACTCTTTCCCTCAAAGCTCGCGGGCAATGTCGATATCGTCTGGATTGGTTTCAACGATCCCCCGGCATCGTCGTACTCAAACGCCGTGACCGTGTTCGCCAGCTCGCTGATCACATAGCCGAATCGGCCGTCGGGGGCAAACGCGAAGTGCCGTGGACCAGACTTCGGCGCCACGTTGGCAAACGGTGGATCATTGGCTTCGAGCGTTCCTTTGCCGCTGTCAAACCGATAAACGAAAACTCTGTCCAAACCGAGATCGGCGACCACGGCAAATCGGCCTGACCGGTTGAGGTTGATCGAGTGCGCGTGCGGACCGTCCTGCCTGCTGGGATCGCTTCCCTTGCCCTTGTGCTGAATGAAAGTCGAGCTCGCGCCCAGCCGTCCATCCGCGTCGATCGGCAGGGAAGCGATGCTGCCACCGGTGTAATTTGCCACGAGGACATTCTTTCCAGCCCTATCCACCACCAGATGACACGGGTCCGCACCTCGCGATGATTGCTGATTGATCAAGCCCAGGTTTCCAGTGGCCTCGTCGATGGCAAATGCCAGCACCGCCCCACCGGGCCGACCATCGACCTCAGTGCGCTCGCTTACAGCATAAAGCAGCCTTCCTCCGGGATGAATGGCCAGGAACGACGGGTCGGTCGCTTCACACGCAAGCTGCGGCTCACTCAATTTGCCGGAGTGCAAGTCCAGGTCGAGCAGATAAATCCCACGGCTGCCGCCTCCGCCACTGGTGTAGGTTCCCACGTAAACCCGGAACACTCCCGACTCGGGGTCAGTCGGTGTGGTTTCCGCCGCTTGGGAAACACCTGTTGAAGCGATGCCGACTGTGAACAGATAGAGTGCCAGAGAAGTCGTCGTTGCCCGCAGGCACCCCGTGCTGTTAGCAATTTGGATCATCGTCCGGCTCCAATTCTGGCATGTCGCGTGCGCCTTGCCTTCTTCCAGCTTTCGCGAGAAGTTAACACAGCGCAAGGGCACGGGCAATGTGCATGGCGTGATGCGCCGGTTGGAGACGCGTTTTTTGAGAAACTGCGTCAGGCCAATGCCTCACGTACGCTGCGCACGGCCAGCCCGCGCTGTGCGATGCGCACGCGCTCTTTTTCAGTTCATCTCGTGGTCGGCGAGTGCAAGACGCAGTTTCTGCAGGACGCGGGTCTTTTCGTTGCTCACCGTCTTGGGCGAGACTCCCCACTGATCTGCGATCTCGGCGGGGGTTTTGCCCATCAATGTAGCCCGGATCAAGGCGGCTTCGCGAGGGCTGAGCGTATTCTCGATCGCCTCGAGCAGCGCTTGCCGCCGCGATGTACTCATGCCGTGCGAATCAACCGGGCCAGCGACATCGAGTGCGTCGAGCGAATGGTGCACCCGCTCGCGCTGAGCCCGCTTCTTCACCATGTCAACGGCTCGGAAGAAGGCCAGACCCTCGGAGGTCTCCCGCGTGAAAACATCCTTGATTCCCGAGTGGCCGACGTCTGCAATCAGCGAGTCGAAGCTGCCCCGGCCGAGCTGCTGAAGCAGCGTGACATACACCGCCTGGGTGCTGTCGTCGTGGAGCTGCGGGGAAATGCCTGCTCGATACCAAGCTCGACTCAGATACTTGCTCAACTGGCTTAGCCCGGACGTCAGGTCTTTGAAGTCGACGGTCGCGGCCGGCTGCGACAAGACCGTGGGCGAAGACTTCGCGGCGGACGTAGCCGCCGTGGAACTGGAGCTCGATGAACCGACTGAACCCAGGATGTCGGAAAGCTCGGTCTGTACGAGCGCCTCATCCCACGCCGCCGTCGAGAACGGTGTCGCATCATCTTCCAGATGCGATACGGCACCGGGCAGATCGGCCAGCAACTCGTGCTCGGCCGCAAGAGTCGCGAGCGGGTGCGCTTCGGTGGCGCTCGAGAGTAGGCGCACGGCCTCGAGCAGCTCGACGGTCGGGCTGTAGCGCCTTTGCTTCCGACTCATCTTCTCCCGTGCGCTGCCCACGCCCCCTCTCCTCTCATCAATTCGCGCTCAAGGCGAATCCTGAACTGCAGCCCCAATAACGTATTGACGATCACCGCCAATTGGGACACCCGACCGCCATTATTCTAGAACATTCCGATTCAATCCATGCCTCGCACGCGTCAAATTAATCGAAACCGAAACCCTCATCGAGCCCAAACCACCCAGGCGTTTGACCAGGCTGATTTGTTCACCTCCCACCGGGCAACAGTCAGAGCACTCGAGTCAAGAAGCTCGTTCCTCGGCCTTGTGGGCCAATCACCTCCGTTGCCAAAACCATCCTATTCGTTGAGCAAGTTTCTGACCGTTATTCTAGCATGGATGCATTGATTTGGCCAGTCCCCCCCTTTCATATTCCCGGGCCTGTCCGCGGAGGAGACCCAGCAGTAACTCTCTTGCTTGGTCGAGGTTACTGTAGTTTTCCTCGGCCGAGGAGATCCCACACCACTTCGACGCGCCCGCGCCGAACGCCAAAGACTCGGTCATGCAGCACAAAAGTAAAATCGCTATAACCGGGCAAGACCTGCACCTTTTCTCCAATCGGAAGGCTAATCTGCGAATCGACCGCAATCGTCGCATGCTCCGCCGAAAGCCCGATGACTAGGCAGTTTGGATAGTCTAGCAGGACTGGTGGAGTTTGGTGCTGGCTGATCGATTTCTGGCCAATGTCGAGGATGGCTCGGTCGCGGGCGGGCCGGCTGACCACGGTCGCCAGAACGCGGATCGCCGGGAGGTGCCCTTCGACCTGGCACATCCGCGTGTAATACTGGCAAGCGAAGATGCCGCCGCCGGCCTGAATCTCGGTCACTCCGGAAAAATCGGCGGTGTACTGGTATGACCCAGATCCGCCGGCGGAGATGATTCTGCAGTCGTGGCCCGACTGCTCGGCCAATTCGCGGGTCTCGAGCAGCTTGGCGATTGCCGACGCGATCGTCGTCCGTTTCTCGGCCGGATCGGCGATCATGAGCGTATGACCTTCGTATCCCATCAATCCGTCGAATCGCAAGCCCGGGCTGGCGGCAACTTGCCGGCAAAGCGTCACAGCATCCTTGGCGGTCGGAACGCCGGTTCGCTTCATGCCGAGGTCGACGTCGACAAGAACACCAATCGTGACGCCGGCATCCTGCGCCGCCCGGCTAAGTTCTCCCACATGCTCGGGGTGGTCGACCGTCACCTTGACGTCGGCCTGATGCTGCAATGCAGCGAGCCGCGCCACCTTGCTTGGTCCGACGACAAGATGCGCGATCAGGATGTCCGTGATCCCGCCTGCGGCCATCACCTCTGCCTCGGACACCTTCGCAACGGTGACGCCGATCGCACCCGCTTTCTGCAAAATGTGAGCGATCGCCGGGCACTTGAATGCCTTGGCGTGGGGCCGCCACTGCACATTTCGATCGCGGAAATGGCCTGCCATCTTTCCGACGTTGTGCGCGAGCGCCTCGAGGTCGAGCAGCAGCGCCGGCGTGTCGAGCTGATCAATCATCAGGCCGATTGGACTGAGTTGCATGGTGAAGGGCGCTCGCTGCGCGGCCGATCGTGCCGATCTCGAGAACCGCCTGGTTCAAACCTGCGAAGGCATCTCGAATCGATTACTATACTCTCGTGCGAGCATCGCGTCAGCCGCGGTGTCGTGAACCGACTCACTGGCCGCATCGAACGTGAGTTTCTTGCCGGTGCGGTAAGCAATGTTGCCCAGCAGGCAGAGCCGAGTACTGGAGTGTCCGGTTTCGATATCGGCATTCGGTCGATGACGGGTTTTCACGCACTCGAGAAAGTTCTCGACGTGCTTCGCCTGTCCTTCTTCCCGGCGCAAACCCTTGGCGCCGTCGCCTTGTTCGACGCGCCAGCCCTTGTCGTCGATGACCAGCGTTCCCTTGTCGCCGAGAAATGACACGCCGAATAAGGTGCCTTCGGTTGGATGGTCGGACCAGATTCGATGCTCGCAGACCAGACAGGCGAGGGGAAACTCCCAGGTGGCGATCTGGGTGTCCGGCGTTTCCTGATCGTCGTCGAAATAGAACTTGCCACCGCCGGAACTGACAGTGAGAGGTGCGTCCACGCCGAGCCCCCAGCGGGCAACGTCCACGCCATGAATTCCGTTGTTTCCCAGCTCGCCCGTGCCCCAGTGCCAGAACCAGTGCCAGCAGTAATGGAAGCGATTCGAATAATAGGGCCGGTCGGGTGCAGGCCCCTGCCACATCGCATAATCGACACCCGGTGGCACCGCGCCCTCGTGGCCGCGGCCGATAGTGACCCGTTTCTGATGACACCAGGCCTTGGCCATGCTCACCTTCCCCAGCGCGCCTGACCGCACGTGCTCGATCGCCTCCTGGACGTGGGGCGTGCTTCGCCGCTGCGTACCGAGCTGTACAACGCGGTTGTACTTGCGCACGGCCTCGACCATCCGTCGGCCTTCCATGACGTTATGGCTGGCGGGCTTTTCGACATAAACGTCCTTGGATGCCTGACAGGCGAGCACGGTCAGCATTGCATGCCAATGGTCGGGCGTGGCGATGGTGACGGCGTCGATCGTCTTGTCATCGAGCAGCCGGCGAAAGTCTTTCTCGACCCGCGGCGACTTTCCAGTTGCCGCTTCGACCGCTTCCAGAGGCTTGACGAACATCGAGTCGTCAATATCACAGATGGCCACCACCTCGCAGTGAGGATTCGCGGCGAAGAGCCTGGCGTGGTCATATCCGCGATTGCGCAAACCGATGATTGCCACTCGCACCCGCGCGTCCGGCGCCGCCCGGCCAGAGCGCTGGAGCGCCAAACTCAGCCCCGCCGCGCCGGCTCCTATAAACGTTCGCCGATTGGGATGTGCACGCATGGCGATCTCCGCGATGGCGTGATTCAAAATGATGTTTCACGTTTTTTATCGCTGATGCCCGGATGGATTGCAAGGGCGTACAGCAGAGGGCGGGCCGGGCGGTAGAACGTCAAAAAATCCCCAATTCATCCCGTGCCGCGTCGGACATCTTGTCCGGTGACCAGGGGGGCGACATCACCAGCTTGACGTTGGCCTTGCTCACCCCTTCGACGCCTTCGAGCGCCTTGGCGGCGCTTTGCAGCATCGCCGGGCCGGCCGGGCACGCCGGCGAGGTGAGCGTCATCTCGACGTCGACCTCACCTTCTTTGCTCTGGATCGAATAGATCAAGCCCAGGTCGATGACGTTCACATTCAGCTCGGGGTCGTTGACCTTGCGCAGCGCGGCGATTAACGCGTCTTGATCGGGCATGGCTCATCTCGCTCCTGTCGCAGTGATTTCAATTGGTGGCTGTTGTCCTGTCGCGGTGATTCAGTCGTCGCTCAAAGCCACGTACACGTCATCGCCGCGAAGCTCGGTGGCATGCACCGCGACCGGCTCGACGGCAGGCATGCAGAGCGCTTTGCCCGTCCGGACGTCGAAGCGCGCACCGTGGCGCGGGCACATGATCTCGCAACCGAGTAGCTCGCCCTCAGCCAGCGGGCCCCCATCGTGGGTGCAAACGTCGTCGATCGCGTAAAACGATCCATTGACGTTGAACACCGCGATCGGCCGGCCGTCGACCTCGGCGAGTTTCTTGCTGCCGGGCGGCAAATTGGCGGCAGAGGCGACTTTGACGAACGATGGCATCCCTTGGGCTTTACCTTTCTCAGCTCGGTACCGAGGCGGCCTTCTCGATGGCCACGCGGGTTACCTCGGCCTTCAGTCGCCTGAGCACACCCGAGAGCCCGCGCACCCGGAGCATCCCCAGGATTTCACCCAGGCCGCATTGATCCACCAGGTCAGACGGTACCGAAAGGATCTCCTCGACCGTTGCAGTGTTCAAGCCTTCGAGCAACAGCGAAACAAATCCGCGGACCGTCGGCGCCTCGATCGGCGCATCGGCGTTCAAAGTAACGCGGCCGTCCTCAAGCTCGACGAACAGATAAACCGGCGACTGGCATTCCTCGACGCGATGCGAGGCATCCTTGTGCGCAAGCAGCCTCTCCGGCAACGGCGGCAGACTCTTGGCGAAGTCGAGCAGGATGTCGATCCGTTCCTGGCGGTCACTTCCCTTCAGATCGGTCACAATCGCGTCGAGTGCAGTCGGCATGTTTCCCTCGCGTCGCACTCAGGCCCCCTTGGCGATCGGGGCTCGCACGAGGTTGCCCCACTCCGTCCACGAGCCGTCGTAGTTTCTGACGCTCCCATAACCGAGCAAGTAGGTCAAGACAAACCAGGTCAGGCTCGATCGCTCGCCGATCCGGCAATAGGCCACCACATTGTCGCTCGGCTTCAGACCGATCTCACCTTCGTAGATCGCCTTCAGCTCCTCGACCGATTTGAACGTCCCGTCTTCATTGACCGCCCGGCTCCAGGGCACGTTCCTGGCGCCAGGGATGTGGCCACCGCGGAGCGCACCCTCCTGTGGATATGCCTCCATGTGCAGCATCTCACCGGTGAATTCCTTGGGACTGCGAACGTCGATCAGCGGCAGCCCCGCCTTGGCGTGGGCAGCAACCGCGTCACGGAAGATCCGGATCCGATCTTCGTCGCTCCCGCGCACCTTGTATTGCGCGGCGTGATATTGAGGGCTCTCCGTGCTGGTAGGCCGCTTTTGGTCGAGCCAGAGCTTGCGGCCGCCATTCAAAATGCGGCAGTCAGGATGTCCGAAGAGCTTGAACGCCCAGAACGCATAGCAGGCCCACCAGTTCGACTTATCGCCGTAAAAGACCACCGTCGTGTCGTTTCCAATTCCTGCTTTCGAGCACATCGCCGCGAATTTGTCGGCGTTGATGTAATCGCGAACAAGCTGGTCCTGGAGATCGCCCTGCCAGTCGATCATGACCGCGCCGGGAATATGGCCTTGGCCGTAGAGCAACAGATCTTCATCACTCTCGACGATGCGCACCTTCGGATCTTTCAAGTGGTCTGCGACCCAGTCGGCCGAAACCAGGACTTCCGGATGAACGTAAGGTTCTCCCATATGTGCTCTCCGTGGAAAATTTGGCTGAAATCAAGCGAGCTTGTTCTCGACCGCCTGGCGAAGCGCTTCTCGAACCGGATCGATCGTGATTCGATCGTAAACGTTGGCGAAGAAGCCCTCGACGATGAGCCGGATCGCGGTTTCTTTGGGAATCGCCCGTGCCTGGGCGTAAAAGATCATCTCGTCGTCGACACGGCCCGCCGTCGCACCGTGGGTGCAGCGCACGTCGTTGGCCTCGATCTCGAGCCCGGGAATCGAGTCCGCGCGGGCCGAATGCGAGAGCACGAGGTTGTCGTTCTTCTGATAAGCGTCCGTGCGCTGGGCGTCTTTCTCGACCCGGATCATTCCCTTCCACACGATTCGCGATTTGTCCTTGAGGCCGGCCTTGTACAACAGGTCGCTCGTCGTATGCGGCGCCTGGTGGTCTTGTCTGGTGAAATAAGCAAGGT
Source organism: uncultured Planctomycetota bacterium (assembly GCA_963823665.1). Taxonomy (GTDB): domain Bacteria; phylum Planctomycetota; class Planctomycetia; order Isosphaerales; family Isosphaeraceae; genus CAVXHV01. Next base: position 3,022,400 of record CAWGMQ010000004.1, on the reverse strand, counting down.
GCTGGCGGCCCGTCGTGAACATCACCCCGTTGACCTGGGCCTTCGCCCCTTGCCCGGCGAGAGCAACCTCCTGATTGACTTTTGAGAGACGCGACCCCAGTCCGCCGACAGTCCATTGCAGCGAGGCATCACGCCCCACGATCGCCCGCTCGCGACTGAAGTGCCAGGTCTGCTCGTCCCAGTTCTGGATGCTCACCAATCGCAGACGGGCTCCCTGTCCCAGAAAGACCTCGAGCGCACCAACATGCAGCCCCGCAGGCGAATCGCCACCCCCCTGCCCGCTCGCTTCCCGCACCAGCGTGGCCTCGGCTCCCTCCTCAAGCACAACGAGCGTGTGACTCGTGTCGACACGTCCGGTTCGGCCCAGTGCGGCCAGGCTGAAGAGCGGGGCTTCGAGCGTCACACCCTTCGGCAGATACAACAGCGTGCCACCGCTCCAGAACGCCGAGTGAAGCGCGGCAAGCACGTCTGCTCCGGGCGTGACGGCTTCCGTCAAAAGATATCGCTCGAGGAGCTCCGGATAATCTTTGACCGCTTGGTCCAGATCGATGAACACTGCCCGTCCAAGACGCGATGGATCGGCTTTCCGCGCCAGTGCGCCGGCGACGTGCGCGATGCCGGTGGCGTAGTGCGCGCTCAGGCTCTGCCAGAGCTGTTCGAGGGAAGCGCGGTCTGTTGCGCTCGGTTCGCTGCGAGATGGGGGCGCAAACGCATCCATCTTGAGCGCGCGGATATCCGTCCGGCGCCATTCTTCGTCGCGTGCACTGGGCCACGCGAAAGCTTGGTAGCGGGCAAACGCCTCGCGACGGCGCTCGAGCAGCCACGATGGCTCGTCACGCTGGCGCAGGAATACCTCGAACGCGTCTTCCGTGAAGCCAGTCTTCGCCTGAGACATGAGAGACGCCGAATTGGTGTTCATCGCGCTTTGATTCTCATCACAAACCGAGCCAGTGCCTCACGGCATCTTCAACATACCCCAGGTCAACCATCCAGACTTCGCCGCGATCAGTGCTCGACATCAACGAACTCGCGCACGTCATTTTCCAGGAACGAGTCGTCGGCAATCCGGTCAATCATTTCGTCGTCAAGCGGTGGGTAATCTGCGAGCTTTTCGCGGCGGAGAATCTCGCATACCGCCTCACGGCGCTCTTCAGATGTCAGTCGATCGTAAGCGTCGTTTAGTGCTTGAACGGCTGAACTCATGTCAAAGTCCCCTCTCACCCCACCGAGCCTTCCATCTGAAGCTGAATCAGCTTGTTCATCTCCACCGCGTATTCCATCGGCAGTTCCTTGACGAGCGGCTCGATGAAGCCGCTCACGATCAAGGTCGACGCCTCGGCATCGGAGAGCCCGCGGCTCATCAGGTAGAAGAGCTGCTCCTCGCCGATCTTCGAGACGCTCGCCTCGTGCCCGATCTTGACGTCGTCTTCATCAATCTCGATATAGGGATACGTATCCGACCGGCTGTGCTGCGTCCAGGATCAAGGCGTCGCAGACAACGTTCGACTTCGACCCGACGGCCCCGCTGCGCAACCTTCAAGAGCCCGCGATAGCTGGCGCCGCCCGCCGTTCTTGCTGATGCTCTTGGAGATGATCCGCGAGCTGGTGTAAGGCGCGGCATGAACGACTTTGCCGCCGGCGTCCTGGTGCTGCCCCTTGCCCGCAAACGCGATCGAAAGGATCTCGCCCCGCGCCCCCTTGCCCACCATGTAAACCGACGGATACTTCATGGTCAGCCGGCTCCCCAGATTGCCGTCGACCCATTCCATCAAGGCATCCTCGTGGGCCACCGCTCGCTTGGTGACCAGGTTGTAGATGTTGTTCGCCCAGTTCTGGATCGTCGTGTACCGGCACCGCCCGTGCTTCTTCACCACGATCTCGACCACCGCCGAATGCAGGCTTTCGGACGTGTAGATCGGCGCCGTGCAACCCTCGACGTAGTGGACCTGCGCCCCTTCCTCGACGATGATCAGAGTACGCTCGAACTGCCCCATGTTCTCGGCGTTGATCCGGAAATAAGCCTGAAGCGGAATGTCAACCTTCACGCCCGAGGGGATATACACGAACGAGCCGCCGCTCCACACGGCCGAGTTGAGCGCGGCAAACTTGTTGTCCTCGATCGGGATGATCGTGCCGAAATACTCGCGCACGAGGTCGGAATGCTCACGAATCGCCGTGTCGGTGTCGGTGAAGAGCACGCCCTTTTTCTGCAGGTCTTCGCGGAGGCTGTGATAAACGACCTCTGACTCGTACTGGGCGCCCACACCTGCCAGGAACTTGCGCTCGGCCTCTGGAATTCCCAGCTTGTCGAACGTTCTCTTGATCTCGGCCGGAACATCGTCCCAGCTCTTTCCCTGGCGGTCCGCCGCCTTCATGTAGTAGTGGATATCGTCGAAATTGAGGTGCGAGAGGTCGCCCCCCCAGCTCGGCATCGGCTTGGCATTGAAGACGTCAAGCGCCTTGAGGCGGAAGTCGCGCATCCAGCCCGGCTCGCTCTTCATCTCCGAGATCTGGCAGACGATCTCGCGCGTCAATCCCTTGCCGCTCTTGAACGAATAGTTCTCCTCCGAGTCGTGGAAGCCGTACTTGTAGTCGTCTTTGATGCCCGCTACTTGCAGGTTCAGATCGGTCGACATGGCAAGCATTCCTTGGTAAGTGATTCCGAAAGTCAGAATGATCGGGCGGGCTGCGCGGCGACGGCTCCTGGGGCCGTCGAATCATCTTCGTCCTGCACGACCTCGGGGTGTTTCTCGCGAACCCAGTCGTAGCCTTTTTCCTCGAGTATCTTCACCAGCTCGGGACCGCCATCCTCCACGATCCGGCCACCATACAGGACGTGCACGAACTGGGGTTTGATGAATGTCAAAATCCGTTCGTAGTGGGTGATCACCAGCACGCCGGTGCCGTGCCGCGCCGCCACCCGGTTCACTCCTTCCGAGACGATCCGCACGGCGTCGATATCGAGGCCGCTGTCGGTCTCGTCGAGAATCGCAAAGGCGGGGCGAAGCATCGCGAGCTGAAGGATCTCGGCCCGCTTCTTCTCACCGCCGGAAAATCCGTCGTTCAAGTAGCGCCTGGCAAATTCCTGATCGACGCCCAGCTCATCCATCTGCTCCCGCAGCTCTTTGCGGAAATCCCGCATCGGGATCAGGTCTTCGCCTTCCTTGCGGTCCGGGTTGCGCACGTTGGTGACAGCGTGACGCAGGAAATTGGCCACCGACACGCCGGGAATCGCGGTCGGGTACTGAAACGCCAGGAACAGCCCCGCCTTGGCCCGCTCGTCCGGCTCAAGCGCGAGCAGATCCACGCCGTCGAGAGTGATCGAGCCCTCCGTGACCTCGTAATTGGGATGCCCCGCGAGCGCATAACTGAGCGTGCTCTTGCCCGAGCCGTTGGGGCCCATCAGCGCGTGCACTTCACCCTGCCGCACCTTGAGGTTCACGCCGCGCAAGATCTCCTTGCCGCCGATCGCAACGTGTAGATTTTCAATCGATAGGACCTTGGTCATCACTCTTTCTTCCTGTTGGACACCCGTCTTGAGTTGGCCCGAGAAGTCTCATCTACCAATCGTCACGTTTGCGAAGTAGGCGCGGGCTTCGCCTCGAAATCACAGAATCGGTCACCGTCTAGCCGGCACTGGCTGAGCTTGAGGCCTCGCCCCAGCACTTTCTCAAACATCTTCCGCTCGAGCGCACAGATCGATCGATCGGCCTCGGCAAGCTCGTAGTAAGGGCACGAATGCTGGCGCAAGAGCGGAATCGCCCCCCGCGCACCCTCGGCAACTTCGGCCTCGACACCCCGATCGACCAGCAAGCCGGTGAGCTGCACGAGCCGCCCTTCCCATTCCTGGCCGCTGACCTGCGCCCGATACGTCTCAGCCATCCGCTCGGTCACCCGGATAAACAAGTGCCGGCGCAGCTTGCGGTCGGCGATGGTGCCCATCAGCTCGTCCCACAGCGCAACCGCCAAGTCGGCATAGTTCTGGCCAAGCTGCTTCCGCGCCAGGACGCTCGCCTCGTACGTGTGCCGCGGTCGGCCGCGCCCCTGGTGCTCGGACTTCCGCTCAACCAGCCCCATCCCCAGCAACCGCGCCAGCCGGTTCCGCACGGCTGTGCCCGTCACACCCAGACGCGCACCCATCTCCACAACCGTGAGCGGGCCGCTCCGGCGGATCAGATCCAGCAATCCTCGATCCGACGATTCGGACATCGGAACCTCCGCGTCGAACCAGCGAAAAACAACACGCAGACCGAACGATAGCAAACGCTCGACTCCCTCATTCTAGAAAGCCGAACCCCGTGCCGTCCATCGCGCCAGATCCCTTTTTCGCTTTTTTTACAAGAATAATTGCGAAAAATATGGAAAACCATCTCCAAACGCCTTTGCGACATAGTCTTGTGTCGATTTCCCCGCCGGCAACCACTTGCCCCGGAGCTTGGTCGTGCGCTACGATAGCGTCGTCCGGGAGAGGATCGTCCCACAATGAGCCAGAATGATATCTATGAAAATCCGTTGATTATTCGGTATGCCAGCCCGGGCATGGCGCGGCTCTGGTCGCCGCAGACCAAGTTCTCGATCTGGCGGAGGCTCTGGGTCGCCCTCGCCGAGGCACAGCAAGCGCTCGGGCTTTCAATCACCGACACTCAGATTGCCGCGCTTCGCGACCAGGTCGATACAATCGATTTCGATCGCGCGGATGCTTACGAAAAGCGATTCCGACACGACGTCATGGCGCACGTTCATGCGTTCGCGGATGCAGCCCCTGCCGCCCGCGCGATCATTCACCTGGGCGCCACGAGCTGCTACGTCACCGACAACGCTGATCTGATTCTGATGCGGGGGGCCCTTGCGCTCGTGCACCAGAAGACCGTCGCGGCGATCGATGCACTCGCTGCCTTCGCGCGGACGTGGAAGGACCTGCCCTGCCTGGGCTACACCCATTTTCAGCCGGCCCAACTGGTCACGGTGGGCAAGCGGGCCTCGCTCTGGTGCCACGAGCTGGTTCTGGACCTGGAAGAAATCGACCAACGGATCGCCGGACTCAAATTCCTCGGCGCAAAGGGGACCACAGGAACTCAGGCCAGTTTCCTCGAGCTTTTTGATGGTGACGATGCCAAGGTCGTCGAGCTCGACAGACGGGTGGCCGCGGCATTTGAATTCTCGGAGGTCTACCCGGTCTCCGGTCAGACGTACTCGCGGAAGGTCGACGCCCAGGTGCTCTCCACCCTGGCCGGCCTCGCCGAAAGCGGCCATCGCTTCGGTACGGATCTGCGTCTGCTCGCGCACGAACGCGAGGTCGAAGAGCCATTCGAGTCCGAGCAAATCGGCTCATCCGCGATGGCTTACAAGCGCAATCCGATGCGGGCGGAGCGGATGTGCTCGCTTGCCCGGTTCACGCTGGCGCTGGCTCCGGCCGGAAGCCAGACAGCGGCCACCCAGTGGCTCGAGCGCACGCTCGACGACAGTGCGATTCGTCGGCTGGTCATCCCTCAGGCGTTTCTGGCGGTGGATGCGATCCTCAACCTTTACTTGAATATCGCCCACGGTTTGGTGGTGCATCCCGCTGTGATCGCGCGGCATGTCGCCGAACAGCTCCCGTTCATGGCAACCGAAAACCTGCTCATGGCCGCGGTCCAGGCCGGCGGCGACCGCCAGGCACTCCACGAGCGGATCAGGGTTCACTCAATCGCGGCTTCCGAGCAGTTGAACCAAGGAGCTGCCCGGAACGACCTGTTCGACCGCATTCGCAGCGATGCGGCGTTTCCTCGCCTCGATTTCGACCGTATTCTCGACCCCAGCCGATACACCGGCCGCTCGGCCGCCCAGGTTGACGAATTCGTCGCGAGCGTCATCGACCCGATTCGCCGGCGCTACCCGATCACGGACGCCATCGATCTCGACGATGCCGCAGTGCGAGTGTAACGGGAGGAGCAATCACTCCGGGCCGGCCCGGCGCCTCGAACTCAATCGTTCCGGCGCGTGTCGGTTAGAAGCGGAGCGAAGTCGGCCTTTTGTCCTGTTCGGTCAGACCCGAGAGGTCATATGCTGGCGAGCCTTGCGTAAGCGTTTCAGCTCTTCGCGGCGCCTTCGTTCGCTGGGCTTTTCATAGTAGGCTTTGCGGCGCATCTCCTTGCGTAATCCGCTGCGTTCACAAAGCTTGCGGAAGCGGCGCACCGCCTCCTGAATCGACTCACCGGCACGAACCCGTAACTTCACCATAGGCCGAAACTCCTACTCCTCTCGAAAATGAAACCAACCGGAATAAAACAAGACCCGAAGCGCCGCAGCCGAGCGCGCTCGCTCGTGAACTCCCGCGCAGCCCGCCTCGTCGACCGCTCCCGACTTCGATCGCCCCGACGACCCCGAGGCTCCGCTGGGGCTACACCCGGAAGCGATTGGGAACCCTAGATCTTATATCGTCTGCGGATGGAAGCCAAGAGAATTCGACTTTTCGTCCAGCGGAGACGATTCGTCTAAACCCGCTTCGCCCCCCTCCCACCTTCCCAACTCCGCCAGGACCGCTTCTCAGGTTTTCCCACGACCACGGACTGAACAGGCCGGCCCGGTCCGCAGAGATGCGGGCCGGCCGGCCTTCTTTTTCCTCTGGTCGTCTGACGCTCGGGCCTCAGCCGAGCAGCTCATCTGCCTTCGGCAAAAGACTGGCGAAGTCAAGCTTGCTCGGGCAAGCCTGCCGCGCGGCCTCGAGGTCGGCTCCCGACCAGGCACGTGCGGCCTCGGACATCGCGGAATAAAGCCGGCGAGCTTCCTGGCGGTCGCCGTGATGCTCGTGGTACGTCAGGTAACGTGTGAGGTTGCCAAGCTCGGCCGTCGTGCCGGCGGCGTGGCTGCAACGACCGTCGCAGCCATTGCAAAGCGTCTTGCCTGCCGCCACGAAAACGTCGCGCATCCGGTCCATCAGCCCGGTTTCCAGCGGCTTGAACTTGCAGGCCGCTTCAGCGTTGTCGCGCAACTGGTCAGTATTGCGCATCGACACGCAGCACGCCGAAAACCGCTCGTCCGTCCAGATCGCGTGCAACAGTCCCTGATACGGCTTGAGTCCCTTTTCCTTGAGTTCCGGCAGATTTCGCTCGACGTAGGCGAGGTTCACGTTTCCGGCCATCTGCTTCATCGAGACCAGGCCGATGCCCGCTTTGTGACAGGCGTCAAGAGCCCGGTTCATGTCGTCTTCCTTGGCGCTCCAGGGGTTATTCTGCAACATGATCGCGTCGACGAAACCGCCCTTCGCCGCGTTTTGCAAAATCTCCGGCCGCCGCGCGTGATGGGTCGAGAACCCGACGAACTTCGCCTTGCCCGACTTGCGAATCGCCTCGGCAGTCTCCTTGAATTCCTTGCTCGCCGGCCACTCGACCTGAGCGTTCGTGTTGTGGTCGCCGACGGCGTGGATGAAGATCAGGTCGATGTAATCGGTCTGGAGCGCCTCCAGGCGCTCGTCGAGCTTCGCGATCAACTCCCGCGGCGTGTGCGGCGTGTCCTTGGTGACCAGGAACAATTCCTTCCGCATCTCCGGTGAGGTCTTCAACCACTTGGCGATGGCGGGCTCAGATCCGTAGCTCTGAGCGGTGTCGACGTACCGGACGCCAAGAGACCACGCAAAGGGCAAAAGCCGGTTGAGGCTATCGGGCTGATATGTCCCGAAGTTGAGAATCGAGACCTCCACACCGGTGCGGCCGAGCTTCCGCTTGAGTAGCGGCGTCGACTGCGTTGTCTTGGCCGCGGTCTGAGCCTCGGCTTCACCGCCCTGCCCCAGCGACGCCGCCGCGGCGATGCCCGCACTTGCCCCTAGGAAGCCACGACGGTTGATTGAACAGGCTCCATTGCAGGCCTGATCATGGTGGTCGCTCATGACGGATTCTCCTCTCGCGGAATCGCGGCGTCTCTCTGCGCACTGGCGTAAGAATGAAACAGGTAACAAATAACCTACCCGAGATTCTTCGGAGTGTCGACAGTCGCCCAGAAAGGCCGGCCCGCCACGGCTTCGCCGGGGCCGGCCAGGTTAGAGACGCCGGGCGCTAACGGGGTGTGGTCGGTCTTCGATCACCCCAGCAGCCGGTCGGCCTTGGGGAGAAGGCTGGCGAAGTCGAGCTTGCTCGGACAAGCTTGCCGCGCGGCTTCCAGATCGGCGCCCGACCAGTCGCGGGCAGCTTCCGTCATCTCGGAGTAGAGCCGCCGTGCTTCGCCGCGGTAGCCGTGATGCTCGTGATAGGTCAGGAACCGCGTGAGGTTACCCAGCTCGGCCGTGGTGCCTCCCGCGTGGCTGCACCGCCCGTCGCATCCGGCGCAGAGCATTGGGCCGGCCGCGAGAAACACATCGCGCATCCGCGTCATCTCGGCCGCCGTCAACGGCTTGAATTTCCGCGCCGCTTCCGCATTCTCGCGAACCTGGTCCGTATTCCGCATCGATACGCAGCACGATGAAAAACGCTCGTCGGTCCAGATGGCGTGCAGCAATCCTTGATAGGGCTTCAGCCCCTTCTGCTCCAGCTCGGGAAGCTTTCGACTGACGTAATCGAGGTTGTAATTCCCGGCGAGCTGTTTCATCGAGATGAGACCGATACCGGCTTTGTGGCAGGCGTCGAGTGCGCGGTTGATGTTCCGGTATGGTCGTTCCTCGACGATCCAGGGATTGTTCTGCAGCATGATCGCGTCGACAAACCCACCTCGAGCAGCCGCCTCGAGAATCTCCGGCCGCCGAATGTGGTGCGTCGAGAACCCGACAAACTTTGCCTTCCCAGACTTGCGAATCGCCTCGGCTGTTTCCATGAACTCCTTGCTGACGGGCCACTGGATCTGCGTTTCGGTGTGTTCGTCACACAGCGCGTGAATAAAGATCAAATCGACGTAGTCGGTTTGCAGCGCTGCGAGCCGCTGATCGAGCTTCTTGATCAGCTCGCGCGGCGTGTTGGGATGGTCCTTGGTAACGAGGAACAGATCGTTGCGGACCTCCGGCATGGTTTGTAGCCAGCGCCCGATCGCGGGCTCGGAACCGTAGCTCTGGGCCGTGTCGACGTAGCGGACGCCGTTAGCCCACGCAAAACGGAGGATCCGATCCAGCCCAACACTCCGCCACGTTCCCAGATTGAGGATCGATACATCGACACCCGTGCGTCCCAGCTTGCGCTTGGGAAGAACCGCGGATTGCTTTTCCGCGGGAGCGGTCTGCGCCTGCGGCTTCGCCCCCGCGCCCAGCGACGTCGCGGCCGCCACTCCGGCAGTCGCGCCCAGAAAGCCGCGACGGTTGATCGAACAGGCCCGGTCCGGGTCGCTGTGACGATGCTCGGTCATGACGGGTCACCCTCTTGCGAAATCGCCGCGGCGCCTATGGGCGATGTAAAACAACGGTCGAACACCGCAAAAAGGTACTCTACGACCGATTCGTTGTCGAGTGAAATCGCCTGGGGCGTGGCAAAGACGGCGGGGGAAAACTGAATGAGGCTGCCGGCCGGGTTGCGCACCGTTAGACGTGTGAAATCGCCAGGCCGCCAGACTGTCGCCGCGCGATGACCGCGGCGGCGAGCGCTGGCATCAACGATCGCACCGGTTGGCGTCACACACCCACTTCAACGGGTCGCTCGGATGACGTGTGGCCTTCTGCGGCGGCAATTTCCTCGCGGAAAATCCGCACGTTCGCGGGCGCCTCGATCCCCAACCGGACCTGGTTGCGATCGATCTTCACCACCGTCACAACGATTCCACCGTCGATGACGATCTTCTCATTCAGCTTCCGGCTGAGAACCAGCATTGCCTGCTCCTTCGTCTCAAAATGTTGGCTCGAGGGGTCTACCTCCGATGATGCCCCCTGCGTCCTTTCAAGCCCGATCTTCCATTGGATCGGGCTGCTCTCCGGGCTCGTCCATGCTCCGTTTTTTTTCTGCAATGAGCTCTACTGCACGTGGAATGCCATCGTGACCTGGCTCGCGCACGATTCGCCCGAAGCAGTGTCGCAAACAGCTCTTAATTTGCGTTAGTGAATCTAATGTCACAGGGGTACGCTTGTCAAGATGCTGCCGGTCTTGAAGGATTTTTTGCGTAATTGGCAGGAAACGACCTGCCACAATGTCGGTAGGCAGCCGCTCATTTGCCGGGATAGCCGGGTCGCGTGGAAAACGCTACGATCCTCGTTCTGAGATGACTAAGCGTTGAGGGCTGACAGGCGGCACACGGAGTGTAACTCCTACAAATGGGGGGGTTAGTTCTGGTGCGGGTGGGAATCGGGCATGACACGCATAAGCTAAGCGAGGGACGCCCTCTTCTCCTGGGTGGGCTCAGGATCGACCATCCCCGGGGCCTGGTCGGGCACTCGGATGCCGACGTCGTCTGCCACGCTGTCGCCGACGCGCTGCTCGGCGCCGCCGGCATGGGCGATATCGGCGAGCACTACCCGACACCGATCCCAAGTGGCGCGGATTGGATAGCACCAGGTTGCTGGCCGAAGTTGTTGAACGAATCAAGCAGGCCGGGTGGGTGCCGTCAAATTGCGACGTCATCATCCACGCACAGGAACCGAAGCTAAGCCCCCACAAGCCGGCGATCCGAGCGAACCTGGCAAGGCTGCTCGGTCTCGAAGAGGGGGCCGTGAATGTCAAAGCCAAAACCGGGGAACACACCGGGCCGGTTGGCCGAGGTGAGGTGATGGTTTGCCAGGCGGTTGTGTTGATCGAGCCAAGCAAATGACGGAGTCTCCGAATTCCATGCCGTTGCGCGTCTACAACACACTCACCCAGACCAAAGAACCCTTCCAGACCGTTCATCCCGGCAAGGTCGGCATGTACGTCTGCGGGCCGACCGTCTATTCGCCCAGCCACATCGGGCACATGGTCGGGCCGGTCATCTTCGACACCATCAAGCGATATCTCGTCTATCTGGGCTACGAGGTGACGTGGGTGGTGAACATCACCGACGTCGACGACAAGCTGATCGTGCAGGCCCAGAAAGACGGCACGACCGTGCACGAGCTGGCCCAGCACGTCACCCGCGATTACCTCGACTGCCTGGCGGCGCTCGGAGTCGACGGAATCGACCACATGCCGCGCGCCACCGAGCACATCGCCGAGATCATCGCGATCAACGAGGCGCTCATCGCCCAAGGGCTTCGCCTACGAATCGGCCGGCGACGTTTACTTTAACGTCGCCAAGGCTTCCGACTACGGCAAGCTAAGCCACCGCGACCCGGAAGAGCTGCTCGCCGGAGCGCGCATCGAGCCCTCATCGATCAAGCGCCACCCCGGCGACTTTGCCCTGTGGAAAAGCTCCAAGCCGGGCGAGCCGACGTGGGAGAGCCCCTGGGGGCCGGGCCGCCCCGGCTGGCACATTGAATGCTCGGCCATGAGCATGAAATACCTCGGCCGCCACCTCGACATCCACGGCGGCGGGCTCGACCTGGTCTTCCCCCACCACGAAAACGAGCTGGTGCAATCCGAGTCTTACACAGGTGAGCCGTTCGCCACGTACTGGCTGCACAACGGCCTGCTCACCAAGGAGGGGCGAAAGATCTCCAAGTCCGACCCCGGCACGATTGTGCTGATGAGCGACCTGCTCAAAGCCCACAAACCAGACACACTTCGCGCTCTGCTTCTCTCGAGCCACTACCGCCGTCCGATCGACTTCGGCCCGCACCGCCTCGACGAGATCGATCGCAGCCTGCAAACCTTCTACCGGGCGTTTGAAAGATACGCCGAGCTGACCGGCGAGCCGTTTGAGAAGATTGCTGCGCCCACAAAGCGTGGAACGCTCGACCCCAGCGATTCGGCATTGCTCAAGGAGATCGCCGAACACCGCGAGCAGTTCCTGGGCGACATGGACGATGACTTCAACACTGGCGGGGCGATCGGCGAGCTGTTTGAAATCGTGCATGCGCTCAATCGATACATTCATCAACTCCCGGCCGCCGCGGGAGCGATCAGTTCGGCCCAGCTTGCCGAATTTAAGCGCGGCATGTCCGTGCTCAAGGAGCTGAGCCAGATCCTGGGCTTGTTCCGGCAACCGCAAGCAACCGCGAAGCCCGCTGATAACTCGCTGAGCGAAGGGCTGATGGGACTGTTAATCGAGCTTCGAGCGCGGCTGCGCAAGGAAAAGAACTTCGCTCTTGCCGACGAAGTTCGCAAGCGGCTCTCGGAGCTCGGCGTGACGCTGGAAGACCGCCCCGACGGCACGCGGTGGCGGGTGGAGTCCAAGCACTGAGCACTGGAATCAGTAGGAGGGACTCCGTCCCCGATCTTTGTTGGGCGCGGGTTCCTGACCCCGCCCTCCTCAGTGACCGACGGTCTCCAGACGGCCGACCCGCCAATTGAGTGAGGAGAGGAAAGCCCCGGATGGCTACGATTCCCATACGAAAGGATGGCCCCCGAGGCGTCCCCGTGACCGGGCGAGTGGTCGGCGTCGACCCTGGCCTGAATGTCACGGGCTACGCGGTGGTCGACCCATCACCGCGCGGTCCATACGTCCTCGAGGCTGGTGTCATCCGCCCGCATGGCCGAGGCGCAACACTGGGCCAGCGCATCAGTGCGATTTACCAGGGCATCGTCGAGGTGCTGGAGCAGCACATGCCCAGCTCCTTCGCCATCGAGCAGCTCCACAGCCACGTGCAGCACCCCAGAACCGCGATCTTGATGGCCCATGCACGCGGGGCGATCGTGCTGGCAGCCGCGCAGCGAGGAATCCCGGTCGTCAGCTACGCCGCCACGCGAATCAAGAAAACCCTGACCGGCAGCGGCCGCGCCCCCAAGGAACAGATCCAGCACGCGATCAAGACCGAGCTCGGCCTCGACGAAATTCCCGAGCCCCATGACGTGGCGGACGCATGCGCCGTTGCGCTTTGCCACTTCCATATCAATCGCTACCGCCGGGGGTTGAAAATGGATTGAATGCACCGCAACGGGCCGCGGTTACCGGAAAAGTCAGACTTGATTTGAACAGCATCAGTCTACTTTCCCAATTTTCTCACACATTCATATCTACTGATTTTCTAGCCGCTTGAAATCTGATTTCGTCATGGGCTACGATCGAGCGAGCGAGCGAGGCCGCCGCCAGTGGCGCTCGGGGGAACCGGTCCGATGTCCGACGACGACCATTCGACGCAGATCCGGCGTTCGATCGAGCGCCTCCGGACGGGCGATCCAGGGTGCGCGACGAGCTGCTGGTCTGTGTCTCGGAGCGGCTGACCCGTCTGACGCGGAGGATGCTTCGGGACTTCCCGGGCGTGCATCGCTGGGAGCAGACGGACGACGTGCTGCAGAACGCCCTCTTGCGGCTGTGCCGGGCCCTCGCTGAGGTGCAGCCACCGACAGTTGCCGATTTTTTCCGGCTGGCGACAGCTCAGATTCGCCGCGAGCTCATCGACATGGCCAGGCGCTATTCCGGCGCCCACGGCCTGGGAGCCAACCTCGCCGGCTCCAGCCCGGCGGAGCAGGTCGCCGCCGCGAGCCCCAACCCGCCCGACACCACTCGCGACCCCGATCACCTGGCCGCCTGGACCGACTTTCATTGCGCGGCCGAGGCGCTCCCGGAGCAGGAGCGAGAGGTGTTCGACCTGCTCTTCTACCAGGGGCTGTCACAGGCCGATGCGGCCGAGGCCCTGGGTGTCTCCGAGGTCACCGTCAAGCGCCGATGGCGGTCAGCGCGGATGGAGTTGGTCGAGACCCTGGGAGAGATGTTGCCTGGCCTCTGAGCCCTGGCGCGACCAGGAGGAAGTACATGATTTCCCCTTTGCACGCCGACCAAACCGAGGCGCGACTGGACGAGCTATTAGAGCGGTGGGAGGAGCTCCAGGAGCAGGGCGAAAGTCGCTCTCCGGAAGAGCTCTGCTCCACCTGCCCGGAGCTGGCCGGCGAGCTCGCCCGCCGCATCGCGCGGCTCTGCGCCTTCAACGCGTTCTTGACCGACGCGCCGGTCAAGGCCGGCGGCCGGGAGGCGGCCGCCGCGCGGGCTGAGTATAGCGACCTCCGCTTCCACGCCGCCGGGGGCTTGGGTGAGGTGTTCCTGGCCCGCGAGGCCGGGCTCAACCGCGAAGTGGCCTTGAAGTTCTTGAAGCCCGGCCGCTCGGGCGACGCGCTCAGCCAGCGTCGATTCCTCCTCGAAGCCGAGGTCACGGGCCGGCTGGAGCATCCCGGCGTCGTGCCGATCTACACCCGGGGAACCGACGACTCGGGCGCGCCATGCTACGCCATGCGGTTCATCCGCGGCACGACGCTCCAGGACGCCCTCAATACCTTCCACGCCGCCGAGCGCCCCGGCCGCGACCCGGCCGAGCGCTCGCTGGCGCTGCGCGACTTGCTGAACCGGTTCGTGTCGGTGTGCAACACCGTGGCGTACGCTCACAGCCGGGGAATTCTCCATCGCGACCTCAAGCCCCAGAACATCATGCTGGGCCAGTATGACGAAACCCTGGTCGTCGACTGGGGTCTGGCCAAGCCTTTCGAGCGAGATAAGGCCTCAGACGGCGCCGGGGAAGAGGCTCTCACACCGAGCTCGGGCTCGGGCACGCCCACGTTGGGGGTGGTGGGAACGCTTCAGTACATGAGTCCCGAACAGGCCCGGGAGCAACCGGCGGAGGTGGGCCCGGCGAGCGACCTTTTCAGCCTGGGAGCGATCCTCTATGCGATCCTGACTGGCGAAGCTCCCTACAGGGGCGGCGCCCACGGCGAGATCCTCGAGCAGGTGAGGCACTGCGAGTTCCCCGCGCCTGGGCGGATCGGGCCGGCGGCACCGCGCGCCTGGCGGCGATCTGCCTGAAGGCGATGGCCGCGCGGCCGGCGGACCGTTATGCGACGGCGCTCGAGCTGGCCGCGGATGTGAAGCGCTGGCTGGCCGACGAGCCGGTGACGGCCTGGCACGAACCGATCGGGCTTCGCGTAGGGCGGTGGAGGCGGCGGCATCGGACGCTGGTCACAAGCGCGGCGGCCGTGCTGGTCTTCGGCCTGGCCGCGCTCGCGGGCTTCGCAACGGTCCTGGCAAGTAAGAACCGCGAGCTCGACACCACGAACGTGGCTCTCGTCCACAAGAATCAGGAACTGGACAAGCAGCGGCGGCGGGCGGAAGCGCGTGAGGATCTGGCAATCGCCGCGGTGAAGAAGTTCCGCGACGTGGTCCAGGCCAACGCGGTGCTCAAGAACCAAGCGGAGCTGGGTGGGCTGCGCCAGGCCCTCTTGAAAGAGCCGATCGAGTTCTTCCGCAAACTGTGCGAAGAGCTCCGGGCCGACAGTGCGACCCGTCCCGACGCGCTGACCAGGCTCGCCGGCGCGAGCTTCGACCTGGCCGAGACCACGAGCCAGTTCGGCAGCCTCCCCGACGCGATCCAGTCGCACTCCGAGGCGCTCGCCGTCCGAGAACAACTGGCCCGCGAGAATCCCGCCGTCGCCAGTTATCAAAGCGACTTGGCCGGAAGTCACAACGTCCTGGGGAACATGCTGACCAACACAGGCCAGCGGGCGCAGGCAGTCGAGTCATTCCGCCGGGCACTCGAGATCCTCGAGCGTATCGCTCGCGACAATCCCGCCGTCACCGAGTACCAGCGCGACTTGGCCACGGTGCACAACAACATTGGTAAGCTGCAGTACGAAATGGGCCAGCCGGCTCAGGCACTCGAGTCGTACCGCGGGGCGCTCGCGACCTTTAGAAGGCTCGTCGACCTCCACGGCCGATGTCAACGAGTACCAGAGCTATCTGGCCTGGAGTCACAACAACATCGGAGCACTGCTCGCCGACACCGGCCGGCCCGCCGAGGCGCTCCAATCGCATCGCCAGGCGCTCGAGATCTTCGAGCGACTGGCGCACGACAACCCGACGATCGACGCGTTTCACCACGACCTGGCCGTCAGCCGCTACAACATCGGTAAACTTCTGGCCGAGACGAACCATCCGGCCGAGGCACTCGAGTCGTATCGGCGAACGCTTGTGATTCGGGAACGGCTGGCGCGCGACTATCCCTCGGCCACGCTGTGCCTGAGCGAGCTGGCCGCATGCCTTACCAACATCGGCGACTTGCTCAAAGACACGAAGCCGGTGGCTCCGGCGCTTGAATCGTACCGAAGGGCGGTCGAGATCTGGGAACGACTGGCGCACGACAACCCGTCGGTTCACTCCTTTCAGAGTTATCTCGGCTTCACGCTCGAGCGCATCGCCGAGA
This sequence comes from uncultured Planctomycetota bacterium, assembly GCA_963823665.1. Taxonomy (GTDB): domain Bacteria; phylum Planctomycetota; class Planctomycetia; order Isosphaerales; family Isosphaeraceae; genus CAVXHV01. Next base: position 3,006,259 of record CAWGMQ010000004.1, on the reverse strand, counting down.
TCGAGATCGGCCAGGGACGATTACCGGAGGCGCGAGAGAAGCTCGAGCGAGCGATCAAACATCAGCGGGCCGCACTGGCCGCGATGCCGCGCCAGCCGTTCTACCAGCAGGCTCTCAAGTTCCATTTGCTCAATCTCGCGAAAGTGCACCAGGCGCAGATCGGCTCGACCACGGCTTCCCGCCCGACCCGTTCGTTCGATGAAGCAGGAAAGATCGCTGGCGTAATCCCGGTCTCTGCTCAGGGCCTCGAGAGGAGATCACCCCCGAGCAGCGAGCCAAGGGCCCGGTCGTGGTGGTCATGCCGGCGGTCAGGCGGGGGCAGGTGGCTCGCAGGGGTTGCCTCCGCGTGCGCGGTCGAGCCCGGCGACTCGAGGCGAGCCACCGAGCGCACTCGTGGCGAACATCTCCGTCCGAGTCTGGTTCGAGGGACCTCCAGATGCCGGCAACGCCGCCATCGCGACGTCAGTTGGACTGCCCTCGGGTGATGCCTGGATCTGCGCAGACGACGACGGTTCGGTGCGGATGATCGGCACACCCGAGAGGCCGCTTTCGATTTCATCGACGACCGGTGAGCCTAACCCGGTCACCAGGTCGTATCCCTTGCCCGCCGAATAGACGCCGTTCGAGCCGGTCGTGATGTCGTGGAAGTAGGTCGTGTAACCATCCGCCTGCGCCTGCAGGGCGTACAGGTCCGGCAGGGTCTGGGTGGCGCCATCCAGGGTGCTCAGGCCCCTCAGAGCTCGTCCCTGATTGGAAATGGCGATGATGCCGGCCCACGCCGGGGCCGCGAAGCTGGTGCCATCGGCATAGACCAGTCCACCGAAGGCGGTGCAGTAGACCGGCACGTCGGAGGCAATCATCGAGACGTCGGGCACCATGCGATGACCGGTATTCCCCACGCCCTTCTGGTATGACGGCTCGAAGAAGACCGTGCTGTAGCCGCCGTTGCTACCGGACCAGGCCGTCTCGCCCTCATAATCACCGCTTGAATCCGTGTTCAAGACGGTGCCGCCCGCGGCGAGGACGTTGGGATCGGACGCCGGAAAATTCACGCCTATTGTGCTACGCGTGGGAGGAGTGTTGTTGTACCCGCCGTCGTCCCCCGATGCGGCCACGAAAGTCACGGGAATGTGGTTGGCAGGCGTGGTGAAGATCGAGCTATAGGACTGGTAGGCGGGGATTTCAGCGGCTCCCCAGCTCATCGACACCACCGAAACGGCCTGCAAATTCCGGGCAGTGTTCACGGCGGCCATCAGGCCTGCGAAGCTGTCCGACGACTCGACCAGGTCAATGTTGGCCTTCTGTGCGAACGAGTGCGCCCACTCAACGTCCGTCGAGATTTCCCGGTCCCAGCTCGTTGACGCGGTCTCGGCGCCGGGCATCGCGATTTGGGCGAATCCAAAGTCAGGCTGCTGGCCGTAAATGGCGTCGAATTCCTCGTAGTCGTGGACGATGTTCGGATCGATCCCGTCGACGACGATCGCGATCGTTACGCCGGAGCCGTTGGGGGTGACGTTCCCGCCGTTAAATTCGTAGTAGTAGTTGTTAGCATCGTAGGCCGTCTTGATGATCGGCGGCGTGAGAGTGACGAGCAGGGCGCGGCCCTCAAGGCGGTCGAAACTGGGTTTGCATGCGGAACGTCGCTTGGCGGACATGGGTGCTCTCCTTCATGCTGAATACGCAGTGGGTCGTCGAGCTCGGACCGGTGCTCCGATCCGACTCTCTTTCTCTCTCTACCCAGCCAAGCGAGAGTGAAGCGGTCGAGGGATCAACGAGGTCGAGGGAATTCTGGGAGGCGGACGCGTGCCCCGTTGCGGTTTGTCGCTTCCATATCGATCGTTATCCGCGGAGGTGAAGATGGATCGAGGGCACGGCAAGGGCTCGCGTTTACCTGAAGACCCAGGCTTGCATAGAATAAGGATGAATTGGACGACTCGGCTTACCACCTAACGGTGTGGAGACAGGCATGACAAGGGTGATCTGTGATACTGCGCTTCGGGAGAGACTGCACGATCTGACGGAGATGCTCGAGTTGTGCGACGAATCCGGCCATGTGCTCGCTCGGGTCGTGCCGGTCATTGTGAGCGAGGACGAGACTGGCGAGCCCCACCTGAGCAGAGAGGAATGGCAACGCCGGATGGCTCAAAAGGGCAAGACTTACACGACGGCTGAAGTCCTGGCCCATTTGGAAAGTCTCTGATGTATAAGGTCGAACGGGCGCCCGAAACGGACGAACACTTGGCTGCGATCTGGACTGATGCCGATTCGAACCAACGTCGGGCTATCGTCGAAGCGACCAATACGATCGACCGAGAACTGAAGGCTGATCCGTTTCTTCGGAAGCGAGTCCAGAGAAGAGGACCGACGAGTCCTCTTTGTTGCGCCGCTGGGCGTATTCTTCAATGTAAACGTGGAGAAGCGGGCCGTACGGGTCGGGCACGTGTGGTATTACCAACCACGTCGAAATAGTTGACCTTGATCGCACGGACGAACGGTCATCGCAAGCGTCCGTTGAGAGGAATTGGATCGAAGGCGCGCATCAAACGGCAAGACCTACAAAACGGCCGAGGTGTTGGCCTATCTGCAGAGTAGTTGCAGATAATCTTCTTCGCTCTGGTCGGGGCCGTTGTGGCTCATTTCATTGCCGCAAAGGAAGATTGATCGTTCATGGCGGGAGCCGACGAGCTAGAAAAAGTGTATTGCGCCAACGAGTCATGGGAAAAAGGAGTATGAATCACGTTGGTCCACGCTCGGAGGCCAAATCATGGCAAGCGCATCGGTGGAAAACCTCGCCCGCCGCTTCGGTCGACTGTTCGGCCCAGGCAGCTCCGTCGGCCTGACAGACCGCGAGCTGCTCGAGCGATTTGCAATACGGCGGGATGACGCGGCGGATGCTGCGTTCGAGACCCTCCTCACGCGTCATGGCGCGATGGTGCTGACCGTCTGCCGGCAAGTGCTCGGCGATTCGCACGCGGCTGAGGACGCATTCCAGGCCACATTCCTGGTCGTCGTCCGGCGCGCCGGATCGCTGCGAGTCCGCGAGCCCGGTTGCCTCGGAGCCTGGCTGCACCGGGTCGCCTACCGCATCGCCGCGAAGACGCGACTGGGAGACGCTCGGCGCCGGGCGCGAGAGCATCGGGTCGCGCGCATGTCGATCGAGAGGCCCTCGCTCGCGATCGAACACGCCGAGCTTCAATCGCTCGTGCACGAGGAGGTCAACCGTCTGCCGGCGAAGTACCGCGCGCCGGTAGTGCTCTGCTATTTTGAAGGCCGCACGCACGACGAGGCCGCCGCAGCTCTGGGATGGCCCGTGGGGACAGTCCGTGGCCGGCTCGCCAGGGCCCGCGACCTGCTCAGAGCGCGGCTCACCCGGAGAGGCCTGGTACCAAGCGGATGGATCGGCACATCGCTCTTCGAGCCGGCGGTTCGGATCACGCCTTCCGTACGCCTCCTGGAGGCGACCGTCGCCGCTGCGATCAGAGGGATGCCGGCCGCAGCCGCTTGCGCCATGGCCAACGCCGTGCTTCGAAGCCTGCTCGTGGCCAGGCTGACGGCGAGCATCGCTGTTCTCGCGATCGTCCTGACGACGACCGGGCTCGGAATGTTCCTGCGTGCCGGGCCGCCTGGGCAACCCCGCAGACCGCCCGATTCCGCAGCAGCACCGGCCGCCTCGCCCCGAAACCAATCGGCCGTGCTCGATCATCGCGGCGATCCACTGCCACAGCACGCCCGCGCACGCCTGGGCATCGTCCCCTTCCATGAGGGGTCGCCGGTCAAGCAGGTCCTTTACACGCCCGACGCGAAATCGCTGGTGACCGTCGATGTCACGCACGTCGTTCATGTCTGGGACGCGAAGACGGGCGACATCGTCGGCAAAATCGGCGACGCGGAAGCTGACTATCGCGAGGTCTCGTACACGAGTGAGATCGCGCTGTCGCCCGACGGGAAGACACTGGCAACAATCGAAAAGCCGGGACAGCTTCACCTCTGGGACATCACCTCAGGCCGCGAACAGCGGCGGTCGCACCAGGGCAGGGACGAGATCCACACGCATCCGATCATTTCGTCGGACGGCCGGATGGTGGCGACGAGCGTCCACCGGTTTGACGAGGCCACCCAGAAGTCCGAGTCGTTCATCGACGTGTGGGATATGAGTGCGCCTACCGAGCGTCGCCGCCGCGTCGGCGGCGATTGGGTGCTGCTCAGGGATTTCAAGTTCTCGCCCGATGGCAAGACGCTGGCCACCGCCAGTCGCGACACCGAAGTCACCCGCGGCAATGTATTAATCGGTGCCGATAAAGGCTCCACGCGTCTCTGGGAGCTCGCCACCGGCCGGGAGCAAAGGCGATTCCCGGTTAATGGTCTCGACATCCTGCGCGTGGCCATTTCGCCCGACGGTAGGCTGCTGGCTGCTGCCGTCACCGACGGGACCGTCCGGCTGTATGATCTCGCCACCGGGCAAGAGCGCATGCCAAGGCTCGCACCGAAGCAGCCGCCACCACCGAAAGACGACATCAAGCCCCTCGCGCGCGGGCGATCGCTGAGCTGGCGTTCTCTCCCGATGGCACCATCCTCGCCGGCGGCGACGCTCACGATCGGATCCACGCAGACGATGAAGGTTTGTCGCTCGCCGCCATCCACCTCTGGGACGTCGCGCGAGGCCGCGAGCTCCATCGACTTCTGGCGCATCAACACCGGGTCGCGTCGTTGTCATTTTCTCCGGACGGCAAGACGCTCGCCTCAAGCGGCGTCGAGCCGGTCGTCCGGCTTTGGCACGTGGCGACGGGTCGCGAGGCATTCCCTCAGTCGGGACACCGCTCGGCCATCCGATCCTTGGTGGTCTCCCAAGCGGACGCAACGGTGTTCACCGGCGGCGCAGATGGCACGGTGCGGCAATGGAATTCATCCTCCGGGCGGGAACTGGGTCTCATCGCCCAGCTCGATTGCCCCGTCGAAGCGCTGGCGCTGGCGCCCGACGGCAAGACCCTGCTCGTCGGCGGCCAGCAAAGCGTGCAGCCGCGTCAGATCGAAGGGATCAGCCTCTGGCGCGTGGCCGAGTGCCGCGAAATCCGGCGCCTCCCCGGTTTGCCAAACCACCATGTCGTCCAGGACGTTGTCTACTCGCCGGATGGCAAGACGGTCGCATCTGCGGGGCTGATCTGGGACGCCCGCTCGGGAATGCACATCGCGACGCTCCGGCACCGAGACCCCAGGCTCGACCGTTTCCTGAGCTTCTGCCCCATGTTCTACACACCCGACGGAAAGCAGATCATAACCGCGGAGCCGGATGGTGTTCGATTCTGGGAAATCGCAACCGGTAGGGAGCTGCGCCGCACCGTCGAGTGGTCCAACTGCCACGATCGGGCTACGCTCTCTCCAGACGGCCGATTTCTCGCGACGCACGGCCCCGGGCCCGGCGCCCGTCAAGACTCGGAAAACTGGCTCTACCGACTGTGGGAGCTGGCCTCCGGCCAGGAGGTCGAGACGCTCGACGCGCACGGTGATTATGACCTCCGGCGCCCCTTTTCTCCCGATGGCCGATTCCTCGCGACAGCGGGTCGCAATCGAGGGACAATCCACAACTCGATCGTCCGCGTCTGGGACCTTACCAACGGCCAGCAGGCGCGACGCTTCGAGGGCCACCGCGGGGCGGTCACGGCCGTCGCGTTCAGTCCCGACGGCCGGTCGGTCATCTCCGCCGGCGCGGATGCAACGGCCCTGGTCTGGGACCTTTCGGACTTGACTGACCGCCGTGCCGCAGACCCGCCGCTGACGGCCGAAGAGCGGCAGGCTCGTTGGACTGACCTTGCCGGCAATGACGCCCGGGCGGCCTACCGCGCCACCTGGACGCTAAGCACCGCGTCGGCTGTTCCCTTCCTGCAAGAGCGCCTCCGCCCCGCGACGTTCCCCGCTCGAGATGGAGCCCCAGCCGCATCCGGGCCGACCGCGCCGCGTGAGGTGTTGCGCACGCTGCGTGCGATGAACGCGCTCGAACGCGTCGGCACGTCCGAAGCCCGTGCTGTCCTCGAGCGAATGGCGCGAGGAAACCCCGGCGCTATCGAGACCCGGGACTCGAATTCGGCACTTGCCCGTCTCAATCGGCGATTGAAGGCTCAAGCCGGTTCGTCGAGGTGATAACCTTTACAAATCGGTATCGCTGGGGGTGGAAGATAGATTGATCGGATTGTCGCGGCAAAGCAAGATCCGTGTTTGCCCGTCACTGTGGGCGGATGTACAATGAGAGCGTCGGAAGGTCGGGCGTCAGTGCCCCGAATATAAGGAACCAGCCATGACAAAGGTCCTTTGCGATTCCGTGCTTCGGGAGAAACTGCACGACTTGGCGAAACCTCTCGAGTTGGTTGATGAAGCCGGTCATGTGCTCGCTCGAGTTGTGCCCGCGATCGAGTCAGAACTCGGTCCGCTCGAGCCGCGAATCAGTAAGGAGGAACTAAACCGCCGGAGGTCGGAGGGAGGTAAGACGTACACAACGGCCGAAGTGCTCGCGTACCTGGAAGCACTTTGATTTGAGATGTTTCGCGTAATCTGGCTGGCCGGGGCACTGAACGATCTTGCCGAGGCGTGGAGCGCGCTGATGTCGGTGAGCGACAAGCCGTCACGGTGGCGTCAAACGTAATCGATGAAAAGCTCAGGACCGATCCGGTCGGATCCAGTGAGTCGCGCGGCGACGATGATCGCGTGATGTTTGAAGAGCCGCTCGGTGTTTTGTTCGTCGTCAATCGTTCCAAGCGAATCGTTCGAGTGGATCACGTCTGGTATCATCAGCGGCGCGAGAGGTAATCGACTTTCAGGCTCCCGGGTTAAGATGCGCACGAGAGCCGAGGTACTGGCCTCCTGGCCCATCTGGAAAGTCTCTGACGTTTGCTCAGGAAAACTGGCCCGTGGTGGAAGCCGCCTTATTCGTGGGCCTGCTGCTCTGGGCGCCCGCGTTCATTTTCGGACTGCGCCCGTCTAGGCATGACCGACCCTCCCGGATGTTGGTCGTCCTCACGTTGTGGTCGTTACCCGTTCTAATGGCGGGCTGGGCGTTTATTACAGGGAAGAATCCGTTGGCGTGGATTCCGTGGGCAGAGCCTGATTCGGAGGGGTTGATTGTCGCCGTGGTTCTCGAGCTCGTCTTGATGGGAGGGAGCATCGCATTGCTGCCGGCGTGGGGCTACGCTATCGGCCGGACCGTGAACTCGCACCGTTGGCACTCACCCCAGGCTGTTGGGCGCGGGTCTCCTGACCCCGCCCCTCGCGCGACCGAAGGTCTCCCAGCTCCCCATAAGCGTTGGAACAAGAACGCACCGGCTCGGTAAGCGCTTCACCCCCCGTCGCTAGCTATTTCTGAATCGCGAAGAGCCTTCGGGGAATGCCCAAGCCTCGGCCGGGCACTACACTGGACGCTGCATTCCAGTCGTTGACACTGCCGCGAACGCGTTCCGGTCAGGCCGCCGATGCGATTCCTCAAGCAGATCGAGACACTCTTTCGCACCGGCACAGCCGGCGGCCTCTCCGACGCCCAGTTGCTCGAGCGCTTCCTCGAACGCCGCGACGAGCATGCCGAGGCGGCTTTCGCGGCCCTGGTCGACCGCCATGGGGCAATGGTCTTACGGGTCTGCCGCCAGATTCTTCGCGATGAACAAGACGCCGAAGACGCCGCCCAGGCGACGTTCCTCGTGCTGGCGCGGCGGGCCGCTTCAATCAGCCGGCGCGAGTCGCTCGGCTGCTGGCTGCATGGCGTTGCGATTCGGGTTGGCGCCAAGGCGCGGATCGCCGCGACTCGCCGGCGCACCCGCGAGCAGCCGAGGGGGAGAAATGCGAACCACAGGCCATGTCGTCCAGGGAGATTTCAAAGCCATCGAAAACGAAGACGATTGGGCTGCCCTCCACCAAGAGCTCGATCAGCTTCCGAAATCCTTCCGCGAGCCGCTCATCCTCTGCTACCTCGACGGATTGACCCAGGAGCAGGCCGCGGCGCAATTGCGCTGCCCGCTCGGAACAATTCAGAGTCGGCTATCACGCGGCCGCGCGAAGCTGAAGGCCCGTTTCGAAAAACGGGGACTTAGCTTTTCGGGAATCTTTGTAGCCGCGGGTCAGAGCGCTCTAGAGAGCTGCCCTCCGCCGCAGGTCTGGTCCCAGGCGACGGTGCGGCTGGCGATGCAGTTTGTGCAGGCCAAAGGTCCCGCAATCGCTGGAGCAGGCACGGCGTCCCTCGTGCTGGCTGAAGAGGTCTTGCGCACCATCGTCCTGGCCAAGACGAAAGTGGCAGCCGCGGTTTTGATGTGTGGCGCCTGTGTCGCCACCGCCGCATGGGCTATTCACGAACGCAAATCCAATGCACCGCCCGCTGTCCCGACCAACCTCCATCCCGAGAACGAGCAGCCGGCAGCGAAGCTGACGCTCAAGGCCATCGATGCCTCGACCGGTAAGCCGATCGAAGCCGTGTTGATTGAATATGTATGCGTCTTCGGCGAAGAGCGCCGGCAGGCGACGATCTTCACGGGAGAAGATGGGACCGCTGCGATCGAATGGCCCGCCGGCGCGATCGTCCGGCGACTCTGGATTACTGCCCGCGCACCCGATCGCGTGCCGATCGACATCCTTTGGGAGCACGAGCGCGGGCCGGTGGCATTGCCGGTGACGGAGCAACTGCGTTTCGAGCCGGGCACAATCATCGGTGGCATTCTGCGCGATGAAGCCGGCCATCCCCTCGCAGACGCCGCGGTGAAAGTCGGCGCGCTCGGAATCAATCGTGGAGGGCAAGATTATTGGTTCAGCTTGGGTTCCGCTAGAGCCGACGCGCAAGGCCGCTGGCGATTCGACGTCGCGCCCAAGGACTTGGCGGGATTGTGGGTCCAGGCGACCCATCCGCATTTTCGCAAGAGCGACGTCGTCGCGTCGCGGAATCTCGACAGTGTCACGATCATGAACAAGGGTCTATCCGTCTCGGGTCGCGTCGTCGACGCCGCAGGCTCTCCGGTGCCGAGAGCCACGGCGGTTCTCGGCGATATCTGGGGGTCGAACCGCCCATCCGCAACAACCGACGAGCAGGGGCGATTTACCCTTGAGAACGGTGATGCCGGTCCATCAGTCATCACGGTCCAAGCCGAGGGCTTTGCACCGCGGATTCAGGACGTCCGCGTCGACGCGCGAACCGCACCGGTGCAATTCCAGCTCCTGGAACCCGGCGCGTTGCTTCGGTGCCGCGTCGTCGACGCGAAGGGCAACCCGGTCGCCGGCGCCATGGTCTATGCGGACTCGTGGCGCGGGCATCGATCGATCCGGTTTCAAACCACGACAGACGCGCACGGCCGTTTCGAATGGCACAGCGCCCCCAAGGATGTTGTGCACTACACAATCAGCAAGCACGGCATGATGTCACCTCGCGACGTTCCGCTCGTCGCATCGGAGCGCGAGCAGACCTTCGTTCTCTACCCCGAGCTCGTGATCACCGGCCGTGTGACCGACGCCGAGACACGACGACCGGTGCCGAAAGTTCGGGTCGTCAAAGGCTGGCGGTCCGGCGACTGGGAACGGGACGTCGACTGGGACGAGAACCGCAGTGACGAGTTCGCGGACGGCAAATTTACGTGCTCGTTCGACTCCGCGCGCGAGGCGCACTTCGTGAGAATCGATGCCCCCGGTTACGCGACGGCCGTGTCGCGGGCTTTCAAGCCCGAGGAAGGCCGGCAGGTTCTTGACTTCGCGCTACGGCGAGCCTCGGGCATCACGGGGATTGTCTTTCTCCCCAACGGGAAGCCCGCGAGCGGCGCCGACGTCGGACTCTCCACATGGCAGACCCAGGTGTTTCTGCGGTCTGGCAAGTTCAATCCGAATGCGAATTTCCCCAAAGCATCGACCGGACCCGACGGCCGATTCTCTTTCCCACCGCGCTCCGGAAAGTTCGTGGTGGTGGCCCTGACCGACACAGGCTACGCCGACGCCACATCCGACGAGCTTGCCAGGTCGGGCAAGCTCGTGCTGCAAGCTTGGGGACGGATCGACGGCGGCGTGCGTATCGGCGCTCGGTTCGGGCCCAACCAACAGGTAATGTTCCATCCGATCCGGCCTGAGCACGAAAGCAGCTTGGACAGTTTCAGCTTTGGCTACTGGACGCAAACCGACGAGCGGGGCCGCTTCCAGTTCGACCGCGTGGTCCCTGGCCCGGGCACGGTCTCCCGGGTCGTGCGAGACGATCCCCGTCCCTCACACCCCTTCCGGCAGCTTGAGTGTTGGCCGGAGCGTATCGAGGTCAAGCCAGGCGAGACGGCTCACGTCACCCTCGGCGGCAAAGGACGTCCCGTGATCGGCCGGATCGTTCTGGACGGCACGCCGGAAGCACCGATCGACTGGACCCTCAACCTACCCGTATTGCTCGGTGTGCCGACCGAGCAATCGAAGACCAACCGTTCCGGCCGCCTGGTATGGACGTCGCCTCTCTTTGCGGCGCATATCAAGAACGACGGCCGATTTCGCATCGACGACGTACCCGCGGGCAAGTACGAGCTGGAGCTGGAGGTCGGGGAAGACCCGCGCCTGATCGACACTGTGAAGCAATCCGTAGTCGTGCCGGCGTTCGCCGGTGACCGGTCGGACGAACCGTTCGACCTGGGGACGATCACTGCCAAAGTGCGCCAAGGGATCAAGATCGGCGACCTCGCGCCGGATTTCGAGGTTGAGCGCATCGGCGCAGACAACAAAGGCCAGCGCTTGAAGCTGAGCGACTATCGAGGAAAGCTCGTCTTGCTCAACTTCTGGCAAGCCGAAGCCGGTCGACAGAATGACATGACCGTGCTCAAGGAGGTCCAGGCGAACTTCGGCCACGACCCCCGCTTTGTGCTCATCAGCCTTGCCTGCGGCAAGAGTGCCGCGCAGGCCGAGCAGTCAATCAAGCAAGACGGGCTGAACTGGACGCACGGCTTCGCCGGCGACTTCGTCACGGGCGCCGCCACTCGTTACGACATCCGCGTGATTTACCAGTCTCAGTACATCATTGGTCCCGATCAAAAGAAGAGGCAAATCCCGCTGACGTTCCTCATCGGTCCCGACGGGCGAATCGTGGCCCACGACATGAGCGGAAACGATCCAGGGGCCGTGGGCAAGGCGCTCGAGAATCCCAAGCTCTTCCCCGCTCGCCGCTGAGCTCACGTTGCCGTTCCTGCGGCCAACCGCGACAGCCTCAGAAATCACGCTGGGTTCGTTTCGCAGCAAGCCCTGCGAATCGCCCATTGTCCCTTGCAGCACACCACTTACGTCCTTGGGTTCGTTTCGCAACAATCGTACATGAGCGTCAAGCGCTCCACGGCGTTTGAATACCGTACCGCCGGAAATCGACCTCGATCGGGCGTTCCCAGGACGTGTCGGCCACTCTCGCGTTAGTGGCGGTTGCGTCGATCAGAAATCGAGGGTTCCGGCCGTCGCGGTCAGCAGAAATCATCAAGCTTGCTTTCTCCAGCCCTTGGATCCCGGCCTTGCACTCAAATTCGCCGGGGATTCGCGCGTTCAGATGGCCCACGACCTCTCGGAAGTGGTCCACGGAAGCTCCTCTCATTCGGTGCACGGTCCGGGAGGTGATTCTACCACGGGAACGAGGCCGGAATGCTGTTCAGACCCGGCAATGGCTCGGGGATTGAGCGACCGGCGACGAAAGCTCTCCGTGAAGGCCCACGCGGGAACGCAAATGCCGCGCGAGCAGGTCGAGTGTGCCCTGCCCTGTTCGCACTCGATTCCGGCTCTTGGCATCTTCTTCGTTATCTCCGTTTCCTTCTGTTCAAATCCGGTTGTGCATTGGACATCACAACACCAAGCCCCATCCCACCAGACCCGAGCGGCGCACCGCGAGCCTCCTCGCAATTCGCGGCCGCCACTCAAGCCGGTGTTTTCTCCAATCGTTCAAATTATCAAAGAGCCGAAGACCCAACGAACTACTGACCACTGACATCCCTCAAACTTCTCATCTCGCCCCTGCCCGCGCGTCCTCCTTCTTCCTGAGCCTGCGCTCACGCCGCGACCTTCCACCGCTTGCTCCATTTCCATTTCCGAGTCGAACGGAGTCCCGCAGCCGAATCCCCGGCCGCAAGAGCTGCTCGGCATCACGCATCGCCCCGGTCAGGCCCTCATCAAACCGCACAGACCGCACCACCCCACCTTCGTGTCGCACCACTTCGTCTTCCACGTCGCCGTTGCCGCTGACCACCGCGACAGGCTCGGAAATCACGGTGGGTTCGTTTCGCAGCGAGACATCCGCATCTTCCGTTGTCCCTTCAATCTCAAGACTTAAGTCCTTGGGTTCGTTTCGCAAAACCGCCGCAACGTCCAGCTCAGCAGTTTCTTCGCCCTGCCCGACAATCGCCGGCGTTTGTTCGTCCAGACCCACAACAGCCGTCGCATCGTCATCCCGGTTCAAACCGGCACGAGCGTCCTGTTCATGATCGTGATCATCGTCCCGATGATCACGATCATCGTGTTCATCAACCAGCCAATCCGCCGGCGGCCCCAGATAATAGGGGCTCCGTCCCCGGCCGCTGTTCCTTCGTTCTTCGTTCAATTTCCCGAGCTCGCTCATGTTCCGATACATCTGCCGGCGCCAGGCAAACTCATATCGCGTCATGAGCAAGCCTTCGTGGCTGAAATCGAACTTGGCGAGATTGGGCGCCAGCTCCTCCCTCAGCTCCGTCCGCTCCTGGTGCTCTTCTTCCATTTCTTCGAGTCGGGTTACCTCCAGGCGAATAACCCCGATCAAATGCTGGAGCGCCGTTTCTCGATCCATCGGCGGCTCAAGCGCGATGCGCCGCCCGTACTGCTCTTCAAGCACCGGCAAGTCAGTCGCCGAGACAACCTCGTTCCAAACCTCGGCGACCATGCTCCCCGCCGTCGGGTCGAGCGTCTGGCACGCCTGGAGCAAGCGCGTGAGATGGTCATCGAAATAGGCGCCAGCCGGGTGAATCCCCAGCAGCCGGCGCACACGAAATCGCTCCGCGGCGTTCCATCCCTCGCCTCTCTGTAGGGGCGAGTTGAGCGCCTCCCACTCCATGAGCAGCCAGCTCACCCCGATCGGGCTCGACTCCAGCCCCCGGAGGACGCGCGCCGGGCTCTCTTCCGTCGCGGTGTTGCTTTTCGTCCTGCACGCTTGGCCCGCCTCCGCGTCCGGCAGTTCACCACCCGGCAATGCGGTCGGCCTCCCGTTCGGTGCGCGGAACAATTCTTCCGAAAGCTCGGTGAACTCGACCCCGACACGCCGCTTCAGATCGACATCGCCCATCACGGCGTTCTCACGCATCCGCGACCACTTGGCCTCGCAGCAACGCTTGAGCTGCCACGAGCAGTAAACCGCGTCCTCCGTCAAAACCAGCTCGACCGGATTCTGTGGCCTGAAGTGCTCAAAGAACGCTTTCGTCCGCGCGTTGAACTCCGCCGGCTGCTCCGTCGGCAGCAACACCAGTTTCGCAGTACACGCATGCTTCACAGCGTTGTATTTCGAACGATTCTTACCCTCAAGCGTCCGGGGCCCAGTGCTATGTTTGGCATTCTGCTGATTGCGTCTGATTTGTGCTGAAGTGGTCATATTTTACTCCGTTCCTTTCCGGAAAGCTCGTATTACTTGAAATCTTTACTCCCACGCCACCCTCGCCCCCGATCGCGGCCGCCGCGCGTCGAGCCGGCACAAACTGCTTTAATAAGAATGTACGGCGGAATTGCCCCATCGCAACTCCCACCGCCAATTTTGTACTTTCATGAATTGATAAAATCGTGCGAATCGAACCGACCGTTAAAACCCAACAGCGGCGCTGGGTTCGAAATGACCCAAACACGCTTCAAAGGGAATCGCTCACTTCAGCCCGTCGACACCCAGGATCGTCGTCGCCTTCTGCAACTCGGCAATCCCCTGCTCCGTGACTCGCGTCCCTGTGAGGTCCAGACGCAGTGCCTCCGGGACTGCCCCCAACTTTTGCAGGCCGGCATCGGTGATCGCCGTTTTCGCGAGGTTGATCGCGCTGAGTCCCTTCAGCTCCGAGAGCGCGGTCATTCCTCCATCGTCGATCGGCGTTCGATCGAGGTAGAGGGTTCTCAGTGATGGAATCCCGGCCAGGTGGACCAGTCCGGGACCGCGCACTCGAGTGCCGGCCAGATTGAGGACCTCCAGCGATCCCATCGCCCGCAGATGAACGAGGCCCTCGTCTGTTATCGGCGTGCCTGAGAGATTCAACGTCGTCATCCGCGTCATCCCGGCAAGGTTCGCCAATCCCGCGTTGGTGATGGAGATCTCGAAGAGGCCAAGCGTTTGCATCTTGTCGAGCCCTCGCAGCCTCGCAAGTCCGGCGTCGGTGATCCGAGTTCTGCCCAGGTTCAGCCTTTCCAGCGCATGCAGTTCTTCGATGCCTTCAAGCCCCTGATCGTCAATGGGGCCGCCCGAGGCGCCGAGCGTACGAAGGCGTGAAAGGCCTCTCAAGGGGGTGAGGTGATCGACCGTCGGAGGGAGGCTGAGACTCTCCAGGTTCTTGAGGCCCCGAAGTTGTTCCAGACCTGCGCCGGTCACCATCGAGTTGTCGATCGTCAGCCGCTTCAGCGCGGTCAATCCTCGGATATGCGTCATGCCTGGATCGCCGAGGGCCGGCGACCTCAGCAGGAGCGTTTCCAGTCGAGCGAGGCCCTCGATGAGCGTCAAGTCGTCGTCGCGAAGGCCCGGGGTGAAAACCCCGAGCCACGTCAGATTCTTCTTGTCGCGCAAGTGGGCGAGGCAGGCCCCGGTGATGTGCATATCCCACTGAAAATAGACGCTCTGCAACCGAGAAAGGCCCGCGAGGTGGGCGATGCCGGCGTCGGTGATCTCGGTGCCGGTGATGGAGATGATGCGCAAGCCATCCAGCCTTCCGACGTGTTCCATGACGTCGTCGCCGTTGTCCTCGCGTTGCAACGTCACTTGCTCCGCGGTCTGGAAATAGTCGGGGCCGAGCCATTTGTGGAACCACGACTGGCCCGGAGGCTTGGGCGAGGGGTTGCGCCGACCATCGGGCAGGAACTGCCAGTCATATCCCACAAATCCGCCGGCTTTGGAGATCGCCCGGACGGCCTCTTTCTGAGCCCGCGCACGAACCGCCAGCCGCGACAGCGGGATCGCCACCAGAACGATCATCACCATCGCCAGCCGCAGCGAAACCCGGAGTCCGCGCCTCGGGCTCAACGTCTTCGTCGCCATCGCCGTTATCCCCTGACAATTGTCGCATGTCCAATCCAGAGCATACCAAGCGCCGGCTCGCTGGGCAAGTTGCACAGCGCCGTCGCGGCTCAGGCCAGAACCGGCGGCCTGGGAATGCCGGGCACGCCGGCGCACACGACACGATAGGGTCCGGTTAGTTCGTAAACGCCGTGCGATGCGTCTCAACCGAAGGCCCGCGATGGGCTAACCATCTCGAAGCGGCGAGAGGGCTTCCTCGAGCGTGTTCGCTTCGTTGACGGCCCGCAGCACGGCCTGGAGCCGCTCGACCTCGCGCACGGAGCGGACCTTTCGCGCGTGTTTCGCGGCCACTTTCTTGAACTTGAGTTCGAGAAGCTCCAGGATCGCGGCCTGGAAGCCTTCGGCGACTCCTTCCTGACGACCTTCTTCCCGCGCCAGTCTCTCGATGCTCGTCACGTAGGGCATGCCTCGCGCCTCCTCCCCAATTATTGTACCCGAAGTGGTCGGGCCGCCAGGCCGGATGCTCGTCGCACAGCACAGCCAGGCTCGCGACCTGGCGGCGGTAGCGGTCGTAAATCCGGTAACTGTAAACGTACATTCGCTCCGGGAAAGTCTTCTCCCGCTGCCCCTGAACTTCGACGTGCACCAGCAGCCAGGTCTCGGTGCCGTCGTTGCGCCAGACCTTGAAAAGCTTGTCGGCGAGCCGCTTCCGCACGCGCGCGTCGCGGACGATCTGCTGGAACTCCTTGTCGAGGCTCTGGTACCCGCGTGACCAGTCGATGCCCGCGTGGATCTCCGGAAAACAAAGCGCGAGGAACCATTCGAGAAAGTGCTCGAGCGCTTCCTTCCACGGACTGTCGAGATCGTCGGACTGTTCAGGCCGGGACGACATGATGGCACCGTACCCCCTGCGCGAGCCCCCGCTCAACCCAGCAAGACGCGGGGAGATGCGATTCACATGCGCTGCACCAATATCGGATGAACTTGTCCGTGCGCATGAAAACCCGACAGCACGGGAATGCCGGTCCGGCGGGCGCACACTACACTATAGAGGCTGCGGCCAGTCGGCAAACGCCGCGTGATGCGCTGAAACGGAGGCCCGCGATGGAATTCGTCAAGCGAATCGAGACCCTCTTTCGCACCGGCACGGCCGGCGGCCTGACCGACCGCCTGTTGCTCGAGCGGTTCCTCGAGTGCCGCGGCGACGACGCCCAAGACGCATTCGCCGCCCTCGTCGACCGCCATGGCGCAATGGTCTTACGCGTCTGCCGCCAGATCCTACCCACCGAAGAAGACGCCGAAGACGCCGCCCAGGCCGCGTTCCTCGTCCTCGCACGTCGTGCGCCATCGATCAGCCGCCGCGAATCACTCGCCTGCTGGCTGCATGGCGTGGCACGCCGCGTCGCGGCCAACCTGCGCGCGGCTCACGCGCGCCGCGCGCAAGCTCGAGCACCGAGAAGGCGAACTGCGAGCCGCCGGCCACGTCGTCCATGGAGATTTCGACACAATCGAAAACCAAGATGATTGGGTGCGACTGCACGATGAGCTGGGATCGCTGCCCCGCTCCTTCCGCGACCCGCTCATCCTCTGCTACCTCGACGGGCTGACTCAGGAGCAGGCTGCAATGCAATTACAATGTCCGCTCGGAACCATCCAGAGCCGCCTCGCACGCGGGCGGGCCAAGCTGAAAACGCGACTTGAAAAAAGCGGCAGGGTTCTTTCATCCGCCTTCGCCGCTGCGAGCCACAGCGACGGCCTCCCGTCCTGCCCCGCCCCGCAGGCATGGGCCGAGGCGACCGTGCGGCTGGCGGGTGAGTTCGCGCACCTCAAAGCCCGCGAGATTGCGGGCACGGCCTCCGTTGCGCTGGCTCTTCGAGTATGCCGCATCATCGTCTTGTCCAAATGGAAAGTCGGCGCGGCGATGACCGTGCTCACAGCAGTATTTCTATTAGGAGCAACTGCAATGGCGCTGCGCCAGCGCACCGACCATCGCCCGGCGCCTCGCTTCGAAGGAACGTCGATCCCTGACCCTCCCCGGCAGCGTGAACCCTCGCAACCCCCCGCGACCTCGTTGCCCGCGTTCCTTTCGAATACCTCGGCCACGCTCTTCGAACAAGGGCTGGCAGATCCGCGCGGCTGCGATTACCGCGCGATCGAGATCGGCATCGGCAACGTGTGGACCGGCGATGGAGGTGTGATCAAGACGCGAGGCTGGGTCTTGCCGGCACCTGCCGGCGCGAAAACGCGATTCGCTGTCGCCTGGAGCGGTCTGGTCTATCCGCTCGTCTCGGTCGGCGAGCCGGCCGACCCGGCCGCCGACGTGAAAATCATCGACGAGATGGCCCGCGCCTCCCGCGCAGCCGGCGACAACATGGACGACTCCGGGTTCAACGCCTTCCGGGCAATCGACGAAGCATACGCGGTCTCTCCGACGAGCCTCCTCGCGATCAAGGTCTGCTTGCTTTTCCGGCTGGGCCGGGCCGATCTCGCGGAGACAGTCTGGGCCGCAGGGAGCCGGCCGCGCGACGCCCGGTTCGGAGCGGCAAACCCGAAGGCGAAGCTTGACGAGAACAAATTTAATGTTTCCTATGTGACGCTGGCAAACGACCTGGCCTGGTACCTCTTCGATCGCGCCGTCTGCGCCCACATGCGCGGCGACGATGCCCTGGCGCTTGCCGATGCGCGGAAGCTCACCACGCTCCAGAAAGACGTCGAGACGCGGGCCAAGGCGATGGGCTTCGACTACCCCCGAAAGCCCGGCGACGGCGCTGAGGGCTCCCCGCCTTACATCCAATTCCTCGACCAGCTCCCCGATCTCCTCGCCGACCAGGAGCGCCGGGCCCGGGAACCGAAGCAACCGCCGGTGCCGCCGCAGGGGGCCGATGCCAAGAAGCGGATCGCCGCTCTGATCGCCGATCTCGATCAGGTCGCAGCGCGCCAGTTCGGCCAGCCGGGCGCCGTCAGTTTGGGCGATTCTCCGGTCGTCGAGTCACTCGTCGAAGCGGGCGACGAGGCGGTCAACCCGCTGCTCGAGGACCTCGAAACCGATGTCCGCCTCACCCGCTCGGTCCATTTCCACCGCGACTTCCACCGATCGCGCATCATTATGGGGGCCCACGAGGCCGCCTACACGGCGCTTTCCGGCATCTTGAAAACCTCGTTCTTCGGCGCGGTCTCCACCGGCGACAACCTCTCGTCGCGCGGCCTTCAAGGTCGCAAAGCGGTCGCCGATCAAATCCACGCCTACTGGGAGAAGAACCGAGACGTCCCGCTCATCGAGCGCTGGTATCGCACCCTCGCCGACGACGTCGCCGCGCCGCGCGAATGGCTCCAGGCCGCCGGCAACATCGTCCAGCATGAAAATGTCTCGGTCGTCCCCGGCAGTACGGCGTTCGGCACGGCGGTGACAACCCCGCTTCCTCCCGGCGCCCGGCCCAGGCTCCGCGGCGAGGCCCTTCGTGCCAAGCGAGACCCGAGCGTCGCCGAGCTCATGGCGATGCGAGCAAAAGAGTTTGACCCAGGCGGCCCAATCGATCCCAATTCAGCCGATCAGTTCAAGGTCGGATCGGCCAACCAGATGGCTTCGATGCTGGCGGAGTGGGACATCAAGGCAGCCTTGCCTGTCCTGAAAGCCCGCGCCGAACGCTGCGCCGGGCTCTTACAGGCCCAGCGAGAGAACGGGCCGAAGATTTTCGGCCTGGAGGAGAGAATAGAGAGCCTGACTCGCCTCCGCACCCAGGCAGGCGACCCGCAGGCGCTGGACGACTACGCCGGCTGGATCCGCACCATCACCCCCGCCCAGCACGACGCCCGCCAGATCGCGATCTTCGAGCCCTTGTGGAGCAACCCAGACCACCCAGCCGTGATAGCCGCGGCTGCCGCGCTGTTCGAAGACCCGAAATCGCCCTGGAATCCCTCGGTCAGTTCCCAAAGCTTTGCGACTCATATCAGGCTCAGCGGTCCGTTGCTCGGCTTGAAATCGTTCCGCACGCTCGTCCTCAGGGCCCTCGCCGACAAGACCCAAGTGGGCACCGTCGAGGTCGACGACGAGGGGACGGTTACGGTGATCCAGGGCAGCAGCAAGACCGTGGAGAAGGGCAACAGCACTTCCCAGTCGGTCATTAGCGTAGGCACGCTTTCGTCCCGGCCCGAAAATCCCGTCAAGCCCGGGCCTGGGGCGATGCCCCTGCGGATGGCCGACCTGGTCTGCGAAGACCTCCAGGCGCTCGAAGGCATTCCCCGGTTCCAGAAGCAATGGCCCGTCTCGAAGCGCGACCAGGCCATCGGCGCCTGCATGGCGTACTTGAAGCAGTTTGGCGAACGGTTCCACGAAAATGCGGCGTCGCGGGCAATCCTCGCGGCAGAGCCGGGTGGTCCGCGGCATGAAAAGGCGGTCCTCGCATTCGACCCGCTCGACCATCCCGCGACAGCCGAGGAAGTCGCGGCGGGGCGAGCCATCTTCTCGCTCGACCGCGCCGGGGCCGAAGTCCGCCGCGTCCCGTTGCCGGCGCTCCCGCTCGACGCCCGGTGGACGAAGCTGGAGGTCTTCCCCGACGATCCCCCCGTCATCCAGCGGTTCGACGACCAGGGCAATGCGTTTCCGGCTATCGAGGCGATGCAAGAGGGCCGGGTCTGGCAAGCCGAGGAGGTGCGCGCGGGCGACCGATGGCGTCGCTACTATGGGTTCGCAGGCCGCCATGCCCTGACACGAGTCGCCGCCGAGGAGATCGAATTCCCCACGCCCTGGAACATGGGCTGGTCGTTGCTCTCGACCGACCTGGACGCGCGGATCGAAATCAAGGATGCCGCCACCGCCGGCCCGCTGCCGGTCGAGCTCTCGTTCCGGAACCATCGCGGAGTCGACTCGACGGCTCCGGCCGACCTCGTCCGAGCCGCCGACGGCATGGTCACGATCCGAGACGGGATCGCCTTCCAGCTCGTCCGCGTGTCGGACAATCCTGACGAGCTCAACCCGTTTGCCCAGTTGGGAGGCGCTCGTGAGAAGCCATTCCCCCCCGAGGAGATCCCCGGCCGCCCCTTCCGCCGCCATCCCGGCGGGGCCTCGCCCTTCACACTGGCGCCGGCCGGGACTGTCAGCGCGTTTCAAATCGACCTTCGCACCCTCTTTCCCATCGAACGGCCCGGTCGCTACCGATTGGAGATCACCTTCGACGACCTGAAGACCAGCGAGGGAACGCCTGGAAAAGTCGCAACGGTTTTCCCCGTCGTCGCCCGCAAGACCGAGTGAAAGATTCTCGCGGTCCTTCTCGAGCCAGGCGGGCGGACCAGACCCAGCCGCGACGAACGGGATGACCTCGACCCGGCCGTGATCGCCCACTTCAACGACGCCAAGGCCGGCCCGATCACAGGCGTGCCGCCGCGGCCGTGAGGGGGCAGCGCGTGGGGGGCGATGCGCGCTGGCACATTCCCCCACCATCTCGCCTCGGCAACTCCATTCCGACTCGAGAAGTTTGTCGACCGCGACTTAATCATCTCGAAACGGCGAGAGGGCTTCCTTGAGGGTGTTCGCTTTGTACACGGCGCGTAGCACAGTCTCGAGCCGCTCGACCTCGAGGACTGAGCGAACCTTACGCGCGTCTTTCGCGGCCACTTTCTTGAACTTGTGCTCCAGGAGGTCCAAGATCGCAACCTGGAAGCCTTCGGTAAAGCCCTCCTCGCATCCTTTCAGCCATCCTTCGCGCCATCCTTTCCGCCAGCCCTCGCGCCATCCATCCTGCCACGCTTCCGCGCGCTTCCGCGCACCCTTCTTCCCTCGCCAGGCGTTCGACGCTCGTCACATACGGCATGCCCCGTGCCTCCTCAGGCGCACTAATCATCGCGAAGCGGCGAGAGGGCTTCCTCGAGCGTGTTCGCTTCGCTCGCGGCTCGTAGTACGGCTTGGAGCCGTTTGACCTCGCGCACCGAGCGTACCTTTCGCACGTGTTTCGCAGCCACTTTCTTGAACTTGAATTCCAGAAGCTCCAAGATGGCGGCCTGGAAGCCTTTGGCGACGCCCTTCTGGAGTCCTTCCTGAAGTCCTTCCTCGCGCCAGTCTTTCAATGCTTGTCACATATGGCATGCCTCGTGCCTCCTCAAAACGCGCAAACTCGGTTCGAAACGACTGCTCCAGCTCCGGTGGTAGGGCCATCATCCAATCGAGCACGCGAAAAAGTTGCCGCACCTGCTCTCGTTTCAGCCCGCGATCGTAGAGTCCCTTGATCAGTCGGAGTTTCCATTGCCAGCGCGTCGCCGGCGCCTTCCGGGTCTCGATGACTTTGAGCTGCGCCAGTATAACTGCTGCAAATGGATTGGGCGACTGTTCCAGGGCCCCGTCATCCCCACGGAAATCGATCAGTTTGACGACAGGAAACCAAATCCCGACCTTAGAACCCCAATTATCGTACCCGAAGTGGTCAGGCCGCCAGGTCGGATGCTCGTCGCACAGCACAGCCAGGCTCGCGACCTCGTGGCGGTAGCGGTCGTAAATCCGGTAACTGTACACGTACATTCGCTCCGGGAAGGCCTTCTCCCGCTGTCCCTGAACTTCGACGTGAACCAGCAGCCAGGCCTCCCTGCCGCCGTTGCGCCAGACCTTGAAAAGCTTGTCAGCGAGCCGCTTCCTCACACGCGCGTCGCGGACGATCTGCTGGAACTCCTTGTCGAGGCTCTGGTACCCGCGGGACCAGTCAATGCCGGAGTGAACTTTCGGAAAACAAAGCGCGAGGAACGATTCGAGAAAGTGCTCGAGCGCTTCCTTCCAAGGACTATCGAGATCGTCCGGCTCTTTGCGCTGTGACGCCATGATGGCACTCTAACCCGTGCACGAACCCTGCTCAAGCCAGCCAGACGTGGGAGATGCGGCCCCGATGCGCTGCGTCGAAATCGAACGGAATTCTCGCTGCGCACGAAAATCCCAGCAACTCGGGAATGCCAGGTACGCCAGCGCACACTACACTGAAAGTTTGGGCCGTTCCAAACGTGCAAAGCGCCTAACCTGCAGGCCAGCGATGGAATTCGTCAAGCAAATCGAAACCCTCTTCCACACCGGCACCGCCGGCGGCTTGACCGACGGGCAGTTGCTCGAACAGTTCCTCGAGCGCCGGGGCGAGGATGCCGAAGCCGCGTTTGCAGCCCTCGTCGACCGGCACGCAGCCATGGTCTTGCGGATCTGCCGCCAGATTCTTGGCGATGAACAAGACGCCGAGGACGCCGCCCAGGCGACGTTCCTCGTCCTGGCAAAACGGGCCGGAACAATCAGCCGCCGCGAATCGCTGGGATGCTGGCTGCACGGCGTGGCACTTCGGGTCGCGGCCAACGTGCGAATCGCTGCGGCACGCCGGCGCAAGCGCAAGCGCCGAGGGGGAGAAATGAGAGCAGCCGGGCATGCGGTCGCAGCGGATCTCACCGCGATGGACAGCCGCGAAGATTGGGCAGCCCTCCACGACGAGCTGGGATCGCTGCCTCAAGCCTTCCGCGAGCCGCTTATCCTGTGCTATCTCGATGGGCTCAGTCAGGAGCAGGCGGCCGCTCAACTGCGCTGCCCGCTTGGAACGATTCAAAGCCGGCTCGCACGCGGCCGGCAGAAGCTGAAAGCACGGCTCGAAAAACGCGGCGTCGGCCTTGCATCGGCCTTCGCCGGAGCCGGTGGGCTCGGCCAGCTCTCATCCCCTGTCCCGCAGGCCTGGGCCGAAGCAACGGTGCGGCTCTCAATTCAGATTGCCCACTCTAGCGGCCCTGCGATCGCCGGGGCAGCCTCGGTGGTGATGGCCAGACACGTGCTGCGCGGAATCGCGTTGACGAGATTCAAGGTCGCGGCGGCGATCATCTTGCTCGGCGGTGTTCTGGTCTCCGGCGCAACCTCGTGGGCGATTCGAGCGAGCAGGGCGCACGGACCGCGTGTACCGGCCGAAGTCGCCCTCGCAGCGATTGAGGAACCACCGGAAGCTGCCCGGGACAAGGTTCCCCCGCCACCAGACTTGTTTCCGAATAATTCGCGGAATCGTTCGCGACGAGTTTGGCCAGCCGGTGGCCAAGGCGTGGATCGGCGGGGGCGTCGGCGGGTGGCCAGGAAGCTGGCAGCTCATCACAGAACGCGACCGCATTCGCGAGCGCCAGGAGCCGTTCCGCGACGAGCAGGGAAAGGTCGTCTCGCCGGGGGCGCTCGGCAAGTACTTCGAATTGAAAGATGAGGGAGGAAAATGGCAACCGATTCATCCGGCCGACATCCGGCGGTTTGTCCTCCAAGCTGGCCCGACTCCTTGGCGGCGCGATCTGCCTCTATCTAAGGAAGCAAGCGCCATCGCGCAAATGAAAGACGTTTTTGAGATTCGTTCTGGCAGCGACCGCCTACAGATGCTCGCGGTTCACAGAGAAGCGGGTTCCGCGCTCCGGGCGGAGCCCAATGGCCAGTTTGAGGGTGCGCTCACGCTGTCTCCGGAACACGGCCCGATTGTGATCCACTTCGCGTCTCCTGATTTCGCGCGAAGGGCAATCGCCGTCATTCGCTACGATGATCCGGACAGGCCGTTCGAAATCACACTCAAGCCGGTTCGACGGGTCCGCGCTCGCGTCATTGAGACACCCAAGGATCATCCCGAACAGAATCTGCACTGGAACGTGTACGCGCTCGATCCAAGCACCGGCGGGCTCGACGAGGGTGAGATTGCCAGAATGGGCGAGAAAGCAGCACATGTGCAAACGGGTTACTCGACCGATACAAACGAGACTGCATCTACTGGCGCACCCCGCCTTTTTGAAGCTGAGTTACTGCCGGGCCGGTACAAGATCCGATTCGATTCCGACACCATGCGAGGCGTCGCGGAGATCAACGTTTCTCGCGGAAATGGTCCACTCGATCTCCCCGACTTTCAACTCGAGTCGACGGCTTGGTTCAAGATGCTAGGCAAACCGGCGACGGAGATAGACGCATTCGACCTGGGTGGTAAGCCCGTCAGACTCGCCAACTTTCGAGACAAAGCCTTGATCCTCTGCTTCTGGTCGAGCAAGTACGAGTCTGAGAATCCGACACTGACTCATCTCGCTCAGATTCAAAAGAAGTTTGCTGGGAAACCGCTTGCGATCCTTGTCCTCCACGACGCCTCGATCACCTCGCTCGAAACGCTCAATCGCGCGGTCGCCCCGCTTCGCACACAGTTGACGAGCGAACCGCCGGTCTATTTTCTTCTTGACCGGCCGCCGGGACCGACCGTCGCTGGCCCGAACGCACGCAGGTCCAGCGAGGATGGTTCGGGCCGAACGATCACGGCTTACGAAACGAATGGAATCGGGACGACGCTCGTGATCGACAAATCGGGCAACGTCGCCTCGGCAACCGTGGAGGCCCTCGATCGGGCCTCGACATTCTCGATCGGGAATACCGGTGAGACTGTGTATGACTTCGGTGAGATTTCCATGGACAACCTGAAATTCGATCGCGAGTTCGAGTTCAATCTGATCGCGCGATCTGTCGAGGATGTGTTGGGATTGCCGAGGTCGCCGTTTACAAAACCGAAGCCGGAACCTTCTCCGTTCAGCACAACGCAAGGAATTGAAATGCTCCGCGGCCGGGTGGTTGATCTCGATGGTAAGCCGATCGCCGCGGCCACGGTCGCGGATCGTATGGACACCAAGGGAGAATCCGTCGTCTCGACGGGAAAAGCCGGCGAGTTCGCCTTCCGCGCGGAAGAGCCTCAACACCTCTTCGACCTCGTGCTCAGAGCGCAGGGGTTCGCCTCGCGACGATTCAAGTTCGAGGTCATCGAGGATGGCGAAGGGGTCGATCCTACTAGCGACTTCATCTCCATCCACCAGAACGGTAAGATCAGCGAACCGCTCACATTGGGCCCGGGCGTTCTCGTAAGAGGAAAAGTGCTCAAGAACGGGAAGCCGCCCGTGGCGGGGCTTGAAATGGGACTCAAGTACGTCGATGGCGATCAGGATACAACTCTGCTTGCGCCCCTCGAAGCAAAAACCGATTCGCAGGGTTCTTTCCGCATCCCGCACGTCCCGGCAGCGGCCGAATTCTGGGTTTATGCCAAGGTCGCAAGCGTGCCCGATGGAGGCGCCGTCATTCCGATTCACATCGCAACGGCCGAGGATGGCTCGACGTTCGACATCGGCGAGTGCCACGTCGAAGAAGGGCGCACGCTCGCCGGCCGAGTGATCTGCTCCGACGGCAAACAGGTGCCTACCGGAAGCACCATCTTCGCGTCCCATCCCAATGCGGGCGGCGGGTTCCACGCGAAGCTCGGCGCATCAGGTAAGTTCGAGTTCAATGGCCTTCCTCCAAGTGCCGTGAGAGTCTACTTGGATGTCGAGCGAAGCCAGGACGGTGCCGGCTATCACGCTTCGGCAAAGAACCGGTGCCTGAACCCCTCCCTCGACCGCCTGATCTGCCTTGAAGGCCAGCTCGACCACGACATCAACGACCTGACCATCCTGCTCGAGCCTGGAGCGGAGTCCGACACCCGCCGAACGCGAATCGCCCGACCCGACCCAACCGCACTCGCCGATTTCAACGACGCCAAGGCCGGGCCGATCACCGGCGTGCCGCCGCGGCCTTGATTCGCGTCGAACTGAGCCCGAGTCAGGACTCAGACTTCTCTTTCTTCATCACGAACATCAACTGCTTTTCCTTGGTCTTGAATTCGGTCGGCATCTCGCCCGTCGGCAGTGCGTAGACCAGCCTGACGACGTGAGTGTCGTCTTTGTCTTGCTGGATCAGCCCGCGGGCGATTTCACCTGCCGAGCTTTCGACCTTGCTCGTCATCGTGATCTGACAAGGCGTCGTCTTGGTGTCGAGTTTGTAGCTGGCGGAATAGATCTCTTTCTTCTCCTTGTCAGCAACGATGACCGTTTCTTTGGTAAACGTCACGGTCGTTCCTTTGATCCGCTCTTCCGGTTCCTTGCTGCCCTCCTTTTCGCCGGAGGTGATCGTGTAACGCCCCACCAGCGACTCGGGCGTCGTTTTCTTGTCCGCCTTTTTTGTGGCTGGATCGGTCTGTTGCGCGACGGCCATTGAGCCGAGTAGGCTGATTAGCGCCAGTACCGCCGAGAGTTTCAGAATCAACATCGTTGCGACTCCTTACACGGCACGGATCCCGTTCGTTGTTCGTTACTGCCTGAAGTAAGTGCAATTGCAGTGCCGTCGACGCCTTGACCCAAGTCGGCGCGTGGGGATAGGATGGCCAAGGAATGGACGCAATCGGAATGGTATTCCAGATATCTCGTCTGCGTTTGGACTTACGGCGAACAGCTAGTCGTGCAGACCGCAAAAAGTCGCCCCTGCAGCCGGAGCTGACTCGGTGGAATCCTCGGTACGCATCACGCTCAACGGCGAAACGAAGGAGCTGCCCGGTCCGCTCTCCGTGGCGGAGCTCGTCCGGCACTTGGGACTTCGGGCCGAGCACGTTGCGGTCGAGCTCAACAAGGGCCTCGTCACGCGGTCGCGGCAAGCCGAGACGGCGGTCGCCGACGGCGACATCCTCGAGGTGGTCACGCTGGTCGGGGGCGGGGCGGCCGTGCCCCAACCATTCGAACCCCTCAAGATCGGCAAGCACTCGTTCCGCAGCAGGCTGTTCGTCGGGACCGGCAAGTACTCGTCGCTCGAGATGATGCGTGACTGCCTTGACGCCAGCGGAGCGGAAGTGGTCACGGTGGCCGTGCGTCGCGAGCGGCTCTTCGACAAGGAGGGCCGAAACCTTCTCGACTATCTCGATCCTCGCAGGTACACGATCCTCCCCAACACGGCGGGGTGCTTTTCCGCCGAGGACGCGCTGCGGACGGCCCGGCTTGGCCGCGAATTGCTGCTCGGGCTGAACAATCCCGGGGCAAGCTGGGTGAAGCTCGAAGTCCTGGCCGATACCCGCACCCTGCTCCCCGACCCGCTCGCCACGCTCGAGGCCACCCAGATCCTCGTCAAGGAAGGGTTTGAAGTCCTGTGCTACACGAGCGACGACCCGGTGATGGCGCGCCGGCTCAAGGAGGCTGGGGCCGCGAGCGTCATGCCGGCCGGCAGCCCGATCGGCAGCGGCCAGGGTGTCCTCAACCCCAACAACATCCGCATCATCCTCGAGGACTTGAAGGGTGCCGATCCGTCTTATCCGGTGATCGTCGATGCGGGAGTCGGCACCGCAAGCGACGTGACGATCGCCATGGAGCTCGGCTGCGACGGCGTGCTGCTCAACACCGGGATCGCCGGAGCGAGTGACCCACTGCGCATGGCGCACGCAATGCGGCTGGCCGTGGAATCGGGATGGCTGGCAGCCGGCGCCGGGCGCATTCCGCGCAAGCTGTATGCGACGGCGTCGAGCCCGACGCAGGGAGTTGTTGGTCGTTGAACAGGAAATGGAAATGCGTCAGGCTGAAAGCCTGACATACTATGGAACACCTCGACCCAACGTCGATCCTCGGCCCCAACGGCGTCATTGCGAAACGGCTCTCGTCCTACGAGCACCGCGACGAGCAGCTCGCGATGGCCGCGGCTGTCGCTCGTGCGATCGAAAAGCCGAGCCATCTGGTCGTCGAGGCCGGCACGGGCGTGGGCAAGAGCTTTGCCTACCTGGTGCCGGCGATTCAGGCCGCGGTCGAGCGCAAGGCGAAGGTCGTGGTCTCGACGCATACGATCGCCCTTCAGGAGCAGCTTGTCGGCAAGGACATCCCGTTTCTGCGCTCGGTCATGGGGCAGGAGTTCTCGGCGGTTCTGGTCAAAGGGCGGTCGAACTACATCAGCTTGCGGCGCCTGGATGTTGCGCTTCAGCAGCAGTTCGGACTGTTCGCCGACAGAAGAGATACCGACCAGTTGAACGCAATCGGGGGATGGGCCAAGCGAACCAAGGACGGCAGCCGCGCCGATCTCGATTATCGACCTTATCCCACCGTGTGGGAGGCCATTCAGAGCGAAGATGGCAACTGCCTGGGCAAACAATGCCCGCGCCACGCGGAGTGCTTCTTCTACGCGGCGCGGCGGCGAGCACACAACGCCAACATCCTGATCGTGAACCACGCCCTGTTCGTCACCGATCTGGCCCTGCGTGAGGCGGGGTATGGGCTGCTGCCGAAGTATGACGTCGCGATCATCGACGAGGCGCACACGCTCGAAGCCGTCGCCGGCGAGCACCTCGGGCTCAAGCTCTCGAGCCTCGGCATCGACTACACGCTGGCGCGGCTCTTCAACGAGCGCACGCAGCCGCGGCCTTCTGGCCGTCCACAAGGTCGTGCAGGCAATGCCGCTGGTCAACAACGCTCGAATTGCCGCGGACGACTTCTTCGATACAATCGCGCACTGGCATTATGGCCAGCGACAGGGATTCAACGGCAGGGTGCGCAAGCCGATCGGCTGCCCCGAAATCCTTCCCGAAGAGCTGAACAAGCTGGCCTCGGCGATCGGTGAGGCGGCCCACGAGATCAAGGACAAAACGCAGCGCATCGAGCTCGACGCCGCGGAAAAGCGATGCCGCGGGCTCGCGGGAGAAATCAGCGGCTGGCTGCGTCAAGACAGCTCGGAGGCCGTCTACTGGGTTGAGGTCGAAGAGAAGCCACGGTCGCGCACGCGAGTGCGGCTGGCGTCCGCGCCCTTGGATGTCGCACCGGCACTTCGCAGTCTCCTCTTCAAGAGGGTTCCCACGTGCGTATTGACCTCGGCAACACTCTGCGTCGGCTCGCCGCCGCGATTTGATTTCATCCAGTCGCGGCTCGGTCTCGACACGGCCCAGACGCTGGCTTTGGGCAGCCCTTTCGATTACGCCCGCCAGGTGACCGTTCACCTGCCGCAGAACCTCCCCGACCCCGCGAGCAAGCCCGACGCGTTCGAGGACGAGGCCATTCGCGCCATCGCCTTCTACCTCGAGCAGACGCACGGCAAGGCGTTCGTCCTGTTCACCTCGCACAGGATGCTGGCGGAAGCGGCGCGAGTGCTGGGCCCGTGGCTTGCGTCACGCAAGATCGCCCTTTACGCCCAGAGCGACGGGATGCCGCGCTCGAAGATGGTCGAGATGTTCAAGTCGGACGTCGACAGCGTGATCTTCGGCGCCGATACCTTCTGGCAGGGAGTGGACGTCCCCGGCGACACGCTCTCCAACGTCATCATCACCCGCCTGCCGTTCGCCGTCCCCAGCCATCCGCTGCTCGAGGCGCGGCTCGAGTCCATCCGCAGCCAGGGACGAAGCCCGTTCAACGAGTACCAACTTCCCGAAGCGGTTATCAAGCTGAAGCAAGGATTCGGCCGGCTGATCCGCACGAAAACCGACCGCGGCATCGTCGTGATTCTCGACCCCCGCGTGCTCATCAAACCCTACGGCCGCATGTTCCTGGACTCCCTGCCCCGATGCCCTCGAGTGGTGGAATCACCCCCATTTCGCGACCCGTCCGCCTCCTAGGTCCGAGCAACGCCGGCAAAAATCGCTCGTCGGCCGCGAACTTCGCCCATGCTTTGATGATCGCATCACTCGACCGCGTTCTGGTAGAATGAGGGTTCGCACGAAATCGTAACCGTCCACCGTGTTGCCTCCTCTTATATCAGGACGGAACACGATAATCGGGGCATCGAGGAGTCGACCATGTCCGGTGCGTTAGCGCATTCACGCGTCAAGCACGATGTTCACGAACACGCCCAAGATCATTCATCGGATGGCGGCTTGCTTGAGCGGTACCTCACGGGAGATTCGGCGGCGGCCCAGGAGGCTTTCGGGGCCTTGGTCGAGGCCCATGGCCCGATGGTGCTCGGAATCTGCCGTCACATCCTGAACGAGGAGCACGACGCGGAAGACGCGTTTCAGGCTACGTTTCTCGTGCTGGCACGCAAGGCTGGTTCGATCCGGAACCGGAGGGTGCTGGCTGGGTGGCTTCATGAAGTCGCGCACCGCATTGCTGTCAAGGCGCGTGTGAGCGTTAATCGACGGCGTACGCTGGAAAGGCAGGCAATGGCGATGTCGCCCGCACCGATCGAAAACCAGCAGCAGGATGAAACGGCGGCATGGAACGAGCTTCGTCCCGTGCTTCATGACGAGGTGGGAAGGCTCCCTGAGAAATACCGTCTGCCGGTGATTCTCTGCTACCTGGAGGGAAAGACAAACGAGGAAGTCGCCGAGCTGCTGCACTGGCCTGTGGGCACGGTCAAGGGCCGGTTGTCGCGGGCCAGAGATCTCCTGCGCTCGCGTTTGATGCGGCGCGGGCTGGTTCTCTCAGCCGGCTTCCTGCTCACCGCACTTTCGCGCGGCAGGGTCTTCGCCGAAATGGTGCCGGCAGAGGCTCGTGAAGAACACCGTGCTTCTGGCCGGCAAGTTCGGTGCCCGCGGGCCCGGCCTGGCCTTGTTCTCCGGTGAATCCGAAGCCGCAGCCGGCGGTAGCGTGCCTGCTCAAGTCGCCCTGCTCTTGAAGTCCGCGCTTCGCGCCCGCCGCGCCTGGTGGAACGCGAAATGGCTGCTCATGCTTATCCTGGCGCTCACGGCTTCCGTCGGAGTCTGCCTCGCTGCAACGACTCCGGAAGGGGTGTCCGGAATCCGCTCGGCTCTTTCATCGCTACTCCCCGCCCGCGCACTCGGCGGCGGCCCGACTTGCCACTGAAAAAGGTGTCGGACACCTTTTACCTGTAGCAGGCACACTCCGTGTGCCGTCCGCCCTTTCTTCCCCTTCTCCAACGCAAGGAGCAGAAAAGGTGTCAGCCACCTTTTACCTGTAGCAGGCACACTCCGTGTGCCGTCCGCCCTTTCTTCCCCTTTTCCAGCGCAAGGAAAAACGAACGAGCCCGCCGAGCGGCCTCATCTCGGTCTTACCCGGGAGGAGGCCGCTCGTTGCGGGCTCGTTCGTCTCGGAAACTATCTTACCGGAGTTGTCGGGTTCCCTTCAGAGGGCCTCAGGGCTCGTCGGCCTTCTTCTGCGAGATCAAACGCCGGACGCGCTCCGCCAGGAGCGCTCCATCGAACGGCTTCTTGAAAGCATCGTTGAACCCGAGCGAGAAGGTCTCTTCGCCCGGTTCGTCGCTGGTAAGAGCGAGCAGAATCGTTCCGACGTGATCGGGGCTCTTGCGAAGATTCTGCGCGATCTGACCCGCTTCGATGCGGCCCAGCGCCATATCGATGATGATGCAGTCGGGATGGAAGCTCTCGGCACGGATTCCTGCCTCGAATCCCGAAGCTGCGGTCTCGATACGGAAATCGTCGTTCTCACGAAGATGGTCACGAAGAATCGACTGGAGCGGGCCATCGGCCCCGACCACCAGTACCTTATGATAAACCTCGGCTTCGAGGTCGCCCAAGGGCATTCCGTGCTCCTTGAGGAACCGCAGGAGATGCTCCCGCGGAATGCGACGATCCTGCGAGCCGGGGATGCGGTAACCACGCAAGCGGCCTGAGTCAAACCACTTGCTGACGGTCCGGGGTGCGACTTTGCAGATTTTCGCAACCTGGCCGGTTGTAAAGACCTTTTTCATCTCGAGGACTCCACTCGCCCAGTTTGGTGCGAGACCACGGAGGTTTCCTCCTCCCTCCGGATAGCATTCATGTCGGCGCGGTGACAGTCCCGGCTCGGCGGAGGGCCCACACGCTCTAAACAGCGCCAGGCATACACCGCGAGAGACGGCAATCGTGCAAGACGCTCCGACCCCGCCCCCGTCCTTGATCCTGTCCAGGCTGCAACAAACTCCCCTGAAAAGCCAACGGTAGAACCGCTGATTCGTGTCAAGGCAGCCGTCGCCGTTACCGGGGAGTGACTGACGGATCGGGAACCCGACTCCACTCCGGTCAAGCACGGAGACCCCCCCGCCCAGGTG
Source organism: uncultured Planctomycetota bacterium (assembly GCA_963823665.1). Taxonomy (GTDB): domain Bacteria; phylum Planctomycetota; class Planctomycetia; order Isosphaerales; family Isosphaeraceae; genus CAVXHV01. Next base: position 2,974,316 of record CAWGMQ010000004.1, on the reverse strand, counting down.
CGTACGGGGAGCGATCTGGCCCGATGCTCGGAGGTGTCGCTCGCCTCCTTGCGGTAGCGGACCTGACCGTCAAGACTAATATTCGAACCGCGCGGCGTGGGACTTTAAAAACGCCCACGACTAGCTCGACCAAAGAAGCCGATCATCGGGTCTGGTTCGTTTGCAAATTCCCTGGCGAGCGTACGACTTACGTCTCAAATGCAAGATTGGACAAAAATTCCGCTGTTCCTGCACGCACTGGATATCCACGGCTAACCATCGTGCGTGCGTGCGTGATCGCAAGTCCTCAGAATTCATCTCCCTTCCGGAAAAAGTCGGATAGCCTGCGCCGGGCCGGCTTCGGCTCGTCGTCGTCGTCGTCGACACCCTGGTCGACTTTTTCGTCCCCTCCGCGCGCCGAATTTGCTTTCGCCGCACTGCCTTCTTTGTCGCCCTCCCCGCTCGTCGCCTTCGAAGCTGCGTCCGCGCCCGGCGTCATATCGCTGGGTAACGGGGGAATCTCAAGCGGCGGCTCGCTCCCCTTGGACGAGCCATTTCCCGCGACCGGGCGGTCCTTGGCGGGTCGGTCGGGCTCGCTGCCGCCGAAGAGACCGAACAATCGCCAGGGGCGTGACCGTGACGATTCGCCTGATGTTCGCTTCACCGCGTCGTCGCGTTTGCCGGTGATGTCTTTGCCGAGGACGGCTTCCAGATAGTTGGCGTTCGCGGTCGGAACCGCGTCGACGACAAGCTGGCCTGGCAGGTTCTTCTGCCGGTTCGCCGTCTCGAGAATCGAAACGACTTCGGGGTACCCTGCGCCCAGATTGGCCAGCCGGCGTATAACCTCGGGCAGGTCCAGCGTGCAGGCGAGTTTAGTGTCGGCGTCGCCGAACGCGCTGGCGACGATCTTGCTGATCTCGATTTTCTCGTCGTTGTCGGCCGCGTTCAGCGAGATCGGCCCCGTGCCCAAGACGACCGGCGTGAGCAGCTTCTGCGTCCGGCCGAACACGACGATCTCGCAGCGGCGAGTGCGCGAGACATGCACGAGCGGCGGTCCTTCCGAATCGACAACGTACAGTCCGAAAGGATCATCGAGTGAATCACGCTGCCTGCGCGAGCCCGCCGCGATCTGAAACGCCATCGATTCCGGTTTCTCCTCTTCGCCTTCTTCGACCTTCGGCGGATCCATCACCCGGACCAGACCCAGGAACGGGTCGGATGCGTCGAGCGTGCGGAGGGCGTTGAACGCCCCGTACCGAACCTCGATCGACGGCTCGTCCATCAGCTTGCGCAGCTTCATGTGAGCGGCCGGCTCGTCGAGCGCGGCAAGCGCAGCCAGAGCGTACGCCCGGAATTTCGGCTGCGACACGACCGATTCGCCCAGAACATCCACGCCGGATGTGTCGTTGAGATACGCAAGGGCCTCGGCGCTGAAGTAGCGAACCTGAGCGTTCGTGCTCTTCAGCCCGGCCTTGAGCGGCTCGACAGCGGTCGTCCCGAGCGCCTCAAGCCTCATGGCGGCAATGCCGGCTGATGCTGGATCGAGCAGGTCCTTCGACCATGCCGCCATGCGACGTGATCGAAGGTCCGGGCTGTCAATCATTTGCAAGAGCTGGACGACCCTGAAGAAATGCTGCTGATTCTGATGATAGAGCTTCGGGACCTTGAGCTCGAGATAGCTCGGGGTCTTGGCTTTGGCCGCTCCCGTTTGATGCCCGTTTTCGTTCTGGTGGAACCGCTCGTTGACGACCGTTTCCAGCATCTTCGCCGTTCGATAACTCTCGCGGTTCTCCTTGACGACAAGCGTGAACGGGTAATCCTTCTTGACCTTGCCGCCGCCGAGCACTCGGCCGACCTTGGGATCGTTCGGCTTGGCCGGCGTACCAATCATGATCGGCCCCTGGGCGATGGCCATCTCGGGGCCGGCCAAGGGCCCGGTTGCACTCGCACTCCTGTTCACTTCGCGCAGTCGTGTATGCAGCAGATAGCCGCCGGCCAAGCTCTTCGTGCCACAGGCCGGTGGAACCTCCACCTGCACGTCGAGCCGGTCCGTCGTGGTGACACCGATCGGTATGGTCAGCCGGACGATCACCATCGACCACTGCGGTTTCGCCAGCAACTTCTCCGCGTGCTCGACCCCCGCCTTGCTCATCTCGTCGACGAGTTGCTTGCGATACCACGACTGCGGTGGATCAACCCCGGTGTTGTCCAGCCCGCGGACCAAACCGACCCCTTCCACCTTCCATTCGCCACGACTGACAACGAACGAGAGGTCGCCAACCGTCTCCTGCACAGTGGGAGGGCGCGACTCCTTGCCCTTCTTCTTGCCCGGCCCGGCACCCACAAGAACCAGTGCCAGCAGAGCTGTCCCGGCTACGGCCGCGTAAGCCCATGGTCGGCCAGGGAGATTGAGCCGCATGAAAGAGCCTCCTTGCGCAGCGGTCGGGGAGAACCCCCGGACGCGGCCCGAGAACCGAGCCGCGTCAAATGCGTCACACCCCATTCGCCCACTTCCCTGTGAGACGAACGGCCAGCGATCCCGCGAGACCGGTTAGCCGGCGGGGACTCTAATGATCCTCGCTCAAAGGGTCAAGAGCGATTTTCCTCCCCCGGTAGAGCGCTCGGCCGCTGAACAACTGATCAAACGACCGCGCTCGCCTTCCTCATGTGCGTGCGCACGCAGCGAACGACCTCGGCCCTGTGCGTCAGGAAGCCGATGTGCCCGGCCTCCTCGATCATTCCCAACCGAGCGCCGGTTATCTCTCGCGCCAGCGCGCGCTGGCGCGGCGCAGGCACGATCACGTCGCGGGCACCCGCTAGCACCAGAGTCGGTGCACCGATACTCCAGAGACGGTCCGATATGTTGAACGACTCAAGCGCCGCCAATCGCTCCGCCATCGTTGTCTGGCCAGTCTCCCAGATGCGATCGATCACGAACTCCAAGAGCGGCCCCGGCTCCGGCTTGCGCCCGAAGAGCAGATGGAAGAACTGGTTGATAAACCGGCTGTCGCTCGGCAGCGGAAACCGCTCGAGCACCCGCCGCGCAATCTTCGAGCCGATCGAGGGACGAAACGTCGCCTCCACTCCATGAACGACCAGCGCGCCCAGCCGGTCAGGATGTTCCGCCGCTAACTCGAGCGCAATCGCCCCTCCAAACGAAACACCAAAAACCGCCGGCGCCTCCAGGCCAAGCTGATCGATCAGTCGAATGACATCTTGCGCATAGTCACCAATTCCGTGTGACGCGGCCGGATGGCCGGACGGCACATCCGACCCACGGTCATCGCCGCGCAATCCAAACGAGATGACGTGGAAGTGCCGGCCGAGGCTACGCAAGAGCGGCCAGACTAACTTCCACCCACCCGCCAAACCCGGGATCACCACCAGCGGCTCGCCGCGCCCCAGTCGCACAACATCGACGACCTCCCCGCCGATCCCATACGCCTGAATCCGGAGACCATCAATCCCTTCCGAATCCATCAAACACTTGTCACGCCACCTCGACGAAAGCCGCATGTTGTTTCCTCGAATGAGCCGGTTCCTTCGAAAACGGCTCGGTGCACCCGCACAGAAGCAATCACCTGACAATCCGCCGGATCGACCCCAAACCGCAGCAAGTTCAGTCGCCGTTGCTGCGCGGATCATCCGATAGGCGGAAGAGGGGTAAAGCACGTGCCGTGCCTAGCGAAAAAAGCACGTCGCAAACGCCTGAATTCGCTCGCGAAGGAAGAGCAGCCATGCCGGTTACTCGCCACGTACGTCGAAATTTCGGCGCCGAAATGGGTGAGCGAGGTTACAACGGGATCAGACCGCGCGTTATCATTCTCTTTATTTTTACCAATTTATCGAATCGCCTCGGATCACGCTCGGACCTGCCCACTGAGTCGCCCTCGGACGCGAATGATTGAGTAATCTGCATAGTCTGAATAAAAATCAGCGCGGAGTGCTGTTGTGGGGCCTCATCGGCGCCGCTTATTCGTTTTTCGTTAACGAATTGCTTGCGTCTCGGCGCCGAACTGTTAGGGTAGAGTGGACCTGGAACCCTGCCTCCGCGCGGGACGACCGCGCGTCAGCCAGCGACGTTCCGTTCGGCGATTGACACCTGTGTGACGACATCATGGACCAGTCTTCCAGCCAGCACGGTGGATTGTCGCGGGCGGCTGGCCCCGGGCCGGCTCGTTCCTACGGCGGTGATCATGGCAGCAAAGCCGCGCTGCGATCATCGTCAGGACGTCCCGTCGCCGGCCGGCGTGGCACCGTGGCGCGCGCCGTGTGGATGGCCTGCTCGTTTCTTGTGCTGATCTATTCGGTCGCAGTGCTGACGCATGTCGCCACTATGGGCACGATCGGCGTCCGGTGCATGTTTGGCACAAGGGTAGAGGAGGAGATTCCGGGCGATTACGTCTGGAAGAACAGCCGTCCTCACATCGGTGACTGGCTGGTGTCGATCGGTCCGTCCGAGATCCATGAGCGGAACTATGGCGATTACATCCGCGCCCTGCGGGGCCTGAGCGACCAGATCGGCAGCACCGTCGACGTCACCTGGCGCGACCAGAACACGGAGGCCGTGCAGACCGCCAGCGTCCTGGTGCAACGGCCGCCGTCATGGACCTACTACCGATCGCTGGCGTGGTTCCTGCAGGAAATGTTGATCTTTGCAATCGGGGCCCGGGTGTTCTGGAAGCGGCCCCACGACGAGTCGGCACAGTTGTTCTTCGCCGTCTGCATCGTCACCGTCGGCGCGTTCATGGGAGGCTATCACTGGACCGAAATCGTGACCGAGCCCGGGTTGATTTACCCGTTCGCGTTGTTCGCAGTGCTCGTGCCGGTGGTGAATCTGCACTTTTTTCTGGTCTTCCCGCGACCGAATCCGGTGATGGCGCGGCACAAGCGGCGGGTGCTGCTGGCACTCTATGGAACGACCACGGCTTATCTGGTGGCGCTTTGGGGAAGCATGTTCGCGGCCCGCTGGTTCTCGCTCCACCACGACGGTCCAGAGACCAAGGCGGCGTTTCTTGTCCTGCGAATTCTCGCCGAGGGCTACATCGCTCTGGCGGCCGTCCTCTACGGCTTTTGCATCTACTGCGTCATCTTCAGCTACCGCAACGCGCGGACTCGCGGTGAGCGCAACCAGGTGCGCTGGATCATGTGGGCCTCGCTCGTGGCCGTGGTGTTGATCGCCCATTTGCTGGTGCAGGCCGTCATTGACCCCGCCACGCTCGGGCGCGGAAATGCCGCGTGGCCGATGTTCGGCGTGTCGCTGCTTTACACCGTGGCCTATGCCTTCAGCATCACCCGCTACAAGCTCATGCAGGTCGAAAACATCATCAGTCGCAGCGCGGTCTATTTCGCCTTCAGCCGCACGGCGGGGCTGATTTATACGGGCCTGCTCTTAGTCACCGGCAAGTTGATCGGGGACCAGCTCTTCTCGGATCATTCGACGACCCGGCGAGCGGTCGCCGCAGCGCTCTCGGTGATCGCCGTCCTGGTTGTCTCGGAACTGGCGCGCGGGTGGTTTCAGCGTGTGATCGACCGCCAGTTCTTTCGCGAGAAGTACAAGTTCGACCGGGCGATGCAGAAAATGAATCTCGCCGTCGGCAGCCTGGTCGACCGGCTCACTCTCGGCCGGCGGCTGCTCGAGGCGGCCTCCGAGGTCCTGAGGCTCGAGTGGGGCGCCCTTTATCTGGCAGATGCCCCCGGAAAAGCATTTCAACTGGTGGCGTCGCACGGGCCTGCGCCCGAACAAAAGTCGCTTGCCCCCGACAATCCACTCGTGGCCCGACTGCGGGAAACAGCCGCCCTGCGGCTCTCGCACGCGATGGCCCTTGACGGCACGAGCGACCCCGCCTCGGACGCCATGATCGCGCTCGGCGGCGAAGCAACCGCCGCGCTCGGGGGCGAAGGGCAAGTCGCCGGTTTGCTGGTCCTGGGCCCCAAGCGCAGCGGCATGCCATACGAAGACGAGGAGATGGCGTTCCTGGGGGCGCTCGGCTCGGTCGCCACGCTGGTGCTTCACTCCGCCGACATCCAGGAAACCCTCGAATCCCTCAATCAAGAGCTGCGCGGCAAGGTCGATAAGATCGCCGAGCAACAGCGACGAATTCTGATCCTGCAAGATCAGCTCAAGGATCGGGCCGAACGCGAGCGCGAACGCAGTCTGGCCGGTCCGCAGCCGGCAGGAACGTCCCTCGCACGTGCGCGAGACGGCCTTGAAGATTCCGGCGGTCGGCCCTTCGAGACGATTAACGGCTCGAGCACGGCGGTGCGCAAGATGATTGCCATGGCCCGCAAAGTCGCCGTCACCCACTCCGCCGTGCTGATCCGGGGCGAGAGCGGCACCGGTAAGGAACTGCTCGCGGCCGCCATCCACGAGGCCAGCCCGCGCGCATCGGGTCCGTTTGTCAAGCTGCATTGCGCGGCGCTTTCGCAAAACTTGCTCGAGAGCGAGCTTTTCGGCCACGTCAAAAGCGCGTTCACCGGTGCGGACCGCGATCGCGTGGGACGGTTCGAGCAGGCCGACGGCGGCACGTTGTTCCTTGACGAGATCGGCGACATCAACCTCGAGGTCCAGACCAAGCTGCTGCGCGTGCTGCAAGAGATGTCGTTCGAGCGGGTGGGAAGCTCGCAGCCGATCTCGGTGGACGTCCGGATTCTCGCGGCGACGCACCAGGATCTCGAGACCCTGATCAAAGCCGGACGGTTCCGCGAAGACCTGTTCTACCGGCTGAACGTCATCTCCCTGACCACTCCGGCCTTGCGCGAGCGCCGCGATGATATCTTCGAGCTCGCCGTGTACTTCTTGAATCTGCACGCCGGCCGCACCGGCAAGCTGGTCACCCACCTGGACCCGGAGGCCGTCGAAGCCCTCATGGCCTACGACTGGCCCGGAAACATCCGTGAGCTCGAGAACACGATCGAGCGAGCCGTCGTGCTCGCGGACGGACCGGTCATCACGCTTGACGATCTCCCGATCGAGCTGCGCCAGCCGTCCGGCCGCAGACGGCTTCGCCCGCGCTTGCCGGCGGGAGTGATGCGGGCGGCCGCCAGAACATCGGGCAGAGCCCCGGCTCTGGCTGGGCCTGCCGTTGCTGCTCCCTCAAGCGCGAGCGCAACCGCCGGGGAACCCTCAACCAGCGAAGGTTGGGATGCTGAGTTCGTCGCCTACGAGCGACAGCGGCTCATCGATGCACTCGACGAGGCCGGCGGCAACAAAAGCGTCGCCGCTCGGCTGCTCGGCATGCCACGGAGCACGTTCTTCAGCAAGATGAAGAAGCACGGCGTGGTTTGAGGCCTCACGGGACGAGGGTCATGACCGAGGTCGTGTCGGTCGTCTGGTCGCCCTCCTGCCCCTGCGCAACAATGACCATCTCGGTCTTTTGAGTACCGCGGCTGCTGATCAAGCGGCCCCCCTGTTTGTCGAAGGTCAGGGTTCCCTTTCCCTCCTGAGCCCGGATCTTGGCTGCCACATTGGCTGCGGGCTCGAGGCTCACCCGGCCTTCCATGGTGATCTGCATCAGGTTCGGATCCTTGGGATCAGGGCCCTGGAACGTGTATGAACGCTCCAGGACGATCGTTCCCAGCGGGAGAACGATCCGGGTTGGCTTGCTGGCCCAGCTCTTGCCGGGCTCGAGCGGGCCGCCAGGAAATGCAGGGGGGCTCTGCTGGGTTACAGAATCCTTGAGGCGCTCCTCCGAAAACTCTTCCCGCTCGCCTCCCTCTTGCGACAAGCCTTCGCGCAGCTTCTTGAGTGTCGCGTCGGGGAACTTGATGCTCTCAATTTCACCGCTGGGTTTCATTTTGAAAGAGAATTCGCCACCCAGCGCTGCCTTCGACTGCTGGACCTCGCCTTCAAACGGCTCTGGAACGTCGGTGGCAGGCGCGTTCGAGTCGTACTCAAACGCCATATATGGGGGCGCCTCGATCTTCATCGTCACTCGTTCGATCCGCTGGGTAATGTCGGCGACTCCCTCCGGCGAAACTCCTTTGATCGACCACGTGTAAGTCACGCCCTGGGCGCGTTTCTGCTTCCTCTCCTTCCCCATCGCCTTGAAGCTCAGCATCGTCGTCTGCTCGGTCGTGTATCTGAGAACGTCGCCTTCCCGGAACTTCCAGCTCAAGGTCTCCTGGCCCTGCGCCCGGCAAAGGCCGGCTGCGCTGCTCACGAGGGCGAGCACGAACACGAGAACCGTCGTCTTGATCCAGCCTGCCTGTGTAGCCGCGCGATTGCTCGACTGCCCGCGTGGCATCCGGTATGCCGCGTCCGACATTCTCTGCTCCTTTCGCGAATGAGAATCCGTTCGAGTCAGGGCTCAAGCATAGCCGCCCTGGGAGGCAAAATCACTATGAGTCGTCCGTCTTCTCAAGCGCTGGCCGAATGCGTAGCAAATAACCGAGCGCGGCGAAGTCGTAAATTGCGTGGACGACCATGGAGGTGAGCAAGTTCCCGTTGGCGAAGAAGACCGAGCCCAGATAGACACCCAGTATTGACGCGATGATCATGTAAGTGAGCGAGATCGGATGAAACAGTCCGAAGAGCAGGCTCGCCAGCACCAAACCCCATGCCACACCGAGCCAGCTCGCGATCGAGGTCTGAATCACACCGCGAAAAAGCATCTCCTCGCCGACGCCTGCCGACAGAGAGATCAGCGCGATTTCCGACCAGGAACAATCGTTGAGCAGCGGAACGACTTCGTGGTCGCAGAACTTCTTGACCCGAGCGAGCGGCCCGACGGGCCACCGCAGCATCGCCAGAAACATCAGCACCAGCGGAACGGTTGCGAGGAAGCCAATCAGTGCGTCCTCCGACTTCCACGCGAACTGTTCCAGCGGCGGATGCCCGAACAGCCAGCCCAGAAGCAGCGACAACGGCGCCAGCCCCGCCTCGAAAAACACGGCGAGCATGACGATCACTTCCCGCCCCGGCCGATCTTCCTCAGGTTCCTGAGGGAGGTCGTCCTCCATCAAAGGCTCCTGTCTCGCGGGTTTGCGGTCACCTTCAAAGCAATCGCACCGGGCCTTACTTGCTCAAAGAGCAACGATGCTCACAAGCGCAGATAAAGAAGCTATCGCCTGCGATCGCTTCTGTCGATGCCGGTTCTTTCTGGCAGGCCGCACCAGGTCGTAGCAACGGTCCAGCGAGCGGCTGCCTTCTGGCGAACGGCTGCGGCCGCAAAGGTGGGACGTCATCGCCCCAGGTTCGAGTGCAGAGCCGAATCTGCGAAGCTGATCCGGCGCGGCTGAAGTCCGTTGCGCCGGACGACGTAGAGCAGCGCGCTCTTCGCCTTGGACATCTCCGGCTGGCGAAGCACGTAGAGGATATTGTCCGCCCGGATCGTTTCCCAGTGCCGCGTCCCGACATTCATGCCCACCAGGATGTCGCCTTGCTGGATCGCTGCCCCCGCCGCAAGGCTTCCGGGTGAGACCGACTGAATGTACAGCCCGCCGCGAAGCTTGGGAGAAACCGACGCCACGTAGTCCGGCGCAACCGGCTGGGTCTTGATCCCCAGCAGGCGCCAGACGGCTTCATCGGCATCGACTGTCCCGGCATTCGCAACTGCAGGCGGCGCCACCCGAACATCCAGCGGGATGCTCGTCTCGATCTTGCCGCGGCGAATCGCCACCAGCGCCGGACGGCCGGGACGCACGTCGAGCATGCCACGTTCGAGATCCAGGCTGTTGGCGACGGCCAGGTCGCCCACCCGAACCAGCTCATCCCCGGACTTGAAGCCGGCCGATTCAGCGGGGCTTCCAGGTTGGACCTCGGAAACCACCACCCGGCGCTTCGCACCGCTCCATTGCTCGCTTGAAACCAGCCCGTGCCAGGCCGACACCAGCCGTCGCGTGCTGATCATCTCCGTCGCCACCAGCTTCACTTCGTCGATCGGCAGCGCAAAGCCGATGCCCTGCGCCCCCGCACGAACCGCCACGTTGATCCCGATCAACTCACCATCGACGTTGATGAGCGGCCCACCCGAATTGCCCGGGTTGATGCAGGCATCTGTCTGGATCAAGTTTCGATACACCTGGTCGTCAGAGAGGGTCACATCGCGATGAAGAGCACTGACGATGCCCACGGAAACCGTGTTCTCGTAGCCGTAAGCGTTGCCGATCGTGATCACGGTCTCACCCACCATCAAATCCGACGAGGTGCCAACCTTGATCGCCGCAAGCGAGTGCTCGGGATCGATCTTGATAATCGCAAGATCCATCACTGGATCAAATTGAAGCACCCGCGCCGCGTACGATGTGCCGTCGAACAACTGAACCACGATGCCCTGAACGTGGTCGACGACGTGATGGTTCGTCAGGATGTAGCCACGCCCGTCAATCAAGACGCCGCTCCCCATTCCGCTGACCAGCGGCCCCTGGCTCTCCTCCGCCGAAAAAGGCCAGCGGCTGTGAGACCCCGCCTTCTTCTCGCTCGCGATGCTGACGACGGCTTTGTGCACCTTCTCGACGGCATCGACCACCGCGGTCCGCCGCGAGTCGCTGCCGCCGCGCACGCACACCGCCAGCGGTCCGGCGAGACAGATCACCGCCGTCAGATTGATCGCAATTATCCCGAGCACTCCCTCTCTCCGACTCTTCGACTTCGTTGGCACGGCGCTCGTCCTCTTTGCGATGGGCACGGGCTATTCTCAAAGTCGACCAGATTCCCGCCGACTACTTCCGTCCGGCCTGAGTGCCGGATCTCTGCTGCCCGGCAAGAGTGCCGGACGCACTGTCATTCGGCTTGGTTTTGGATCGGTTTACCCCGTTTCCCAGCTTGAGCCCACTCACCTCGATCTCCCCTAGCTTTCCCTGATTTCGTAATTATCCATAGACCCTCGCTATTCTCCCTAAACTACGTGACACGGAATGGTGCGCGAAACATGGGGCGTCACGTAGCGCACGCGACGACGAAGATGATTCAAACCCATCGCATCCGGGACAATTGCAGGGCGGACTGTCACGATCACAGACGGGCGCGAGTACTTCGGATAAGCAAGATTGCATTGACAGTCGCACGCGGAGGCCAGTAGATTCAGTTCTGTGGGACAGTAGGTGGAGATTGGGTGCGGCTCCGGGTTGGCCGGAGTTTTCCGGTCGAGCTCGGTGAATTCTTTAGGGGAGCGAGTTGGGCGGCGTGCGTGGGCTGGTCGAGGTGCTTGCGAATTCGACTCAATCAGGGTCTCGATGGCTGAGAAGTCAAAGCGAAGGTTGATGCTGGAAAAGAGCTTGGCGGAAGATCCGGCTGATGCGTTCCTTCGTTATGGCCTGGCGATGCAGTGCCTGCGCGAAGGTGATATCGAAGAAGGGCGCCAGCGGCTTGCGGAGCTGATCGCTGATCGGCCCGATGACCAGGTTGCTGCTTACCAGCAGCTCGGTCAATCGTACGCGGATTTGGGCGAGACCGAGGCTGCAAGACGCATTCTCATGACGGGAATCGCCAAGGCTCGCGCTGCCGGTGACTTTCATGCGGCAGCCGAGATGGAACAAGCGATCGCCATGCTGATTTGAATCATTACCTTCAGAGGCGGGACTCGGCACAGCATTTTCACGATTCGGCATAGCACTTTCACCATGGTTGCTGGAGAGCGCCGGTGGCGACACCGGCCAGTTCGATGACAATCGCCGTGCAGAAAGTCCACGAGTCTCGGGCACCCATGCGCTCCACGGCGCTCGAGGATATTTCCTCGCCAGCGGCGCAGGCGGTCGCGACATTCACTTTTCCGAATCGCATCTTGTTTAGCTGGGGCGCCCGCAAGCTACTTGCTTTCGAGACGGCGCGGCTCGGGATGACGCGGCCGCTGGTGGTGACCGATCCCGGGCTGATGTCGAATGGCCTGGCGACGATGGTCGCCGGCCCGCTCTCCAAGCAGGCCAATTTCTTCCGCGACGTGGCGGCAAATCCGACCGAGGACGATGTGCTTGCCGGCCTGGAGAGCTATCGCGCCGGAGGCTGCGACGGCCTGGTGGCCATCGGCGGTGGCAGCGCGATCGATGCCGCCAAGGCGATCAGGCTGCTCGTCACACATCACGGCCGGCTTGCCGATTTTGACCTCACGCGCGGCGGTCAGGAGAAGATCACAGCTTCGCTTCCTCCCATGGCGGCTGTGCCCACCACAGCCGGGACAGGCAGCGAAGTCGGCCGGGGAACGTTGATCCAGCTTCAAGAAACCGGTCGCAAGACGGCAGTCCTGAGCCAGTTCTTGCTGCCAAGCGTGGCGATCTGCGACCCCGAGCTGACCACCGGTCTCTCACCGGTGCTGACGGCGGGAACGGGCATGGACGCGTTCACCCACTGCGTCGAAAGCTACCTTTCGACCACGTTCCACCCGATTTGCGACGGCATCGCGGTCGAAGGGCTCAAGTATATATCCAAAGGCCTGGAAACCGCTGTCCGCGACCCGGCCAACATCGACGCCCGCACGGCAATGATGATGGGCGCACTGCTGGGCGGGATCAGCTTTCACAAGGGTCTTGGCGTCGTGCACGCGCTGTCGCACGCTCTGGGCGCGACGGGGCGGGCGCATCACGGCACGCTCAACGCGATCCTCTTGCCTCATGCTCTCCGGTTCAACCGGGAGGCCGCGGCCGCTCGGATGGCCGATCTGGGCGGACGGCTCGGGTTGGGGCGCGCGGGCGATGCCGCCGGGCACCTGATCACGCTCACCGAGCTCGTGCTCGCGCGATTGCCCATCCCGCGACGCCTCGGGCAGCTCGACGGGCTCAAGAGTGACCGGATTGCCGAATACGCCCGTCTCGCCATGCTTGACCACTGCCACGCAACCAACCCACGGCCGTGTAGCCAGGCCGACATGGAAGATATACTGGAACGCGCGTGGTGACTCCGCGGCGCTCGCCGACTGGGTCCTGCGCCAATTCCGATTGTGGGACAACCACCCGCAATGCCTGATCGCGAGTCCTCGATCATTTACGACGCGATCCTCGTCGTCGGCTTCGGCGGTCCCGAGAAGCCAGACGATGTGATCCCTTTCCTGGAAAACGTCACTCGCGGCCGGGGTGTCCCGCGAGAACGACTGCTGGCAGTCGCCGAACATTATCACCACTTCGGCGGGGCAAGCCCGTTGAACGCCCAGGTTCGCGACTTGATCGCTGCGCTCGAGCCCGAGCTCGCGCGAGCGCGCGAGCTCGCTGCCGATTTACTGGGGCAATCGAAACTGGCATCCGATGCTCGCTGACACGCTGGTGCAGATGACCCGAGACGGCGTCAAGCGTGCGCTGGCAATCGTGCTGGCGGCGTACAGCTCGTATTCAAGCTGCCGCCAGTATCGCGAGGACATCGAGAACGCGCGGGCCGCCTCGGGTGAAAACGCACCGATGGTCGATAAGGTCCGAGCCTTCTTTAACCATCCCGAGTTCATCGCTGCAAATGCCGAGCGCGTACGAGAAGCATTCGATCGATTCTCCGGGCGAGACGACACCCGCGAGCCCCAAGTCGTATTCACCGCACACAGCATCCCAGTTTCAATGGCGCAGACGTGTGATTACGCGCAGCAGATTCAGGAAACATGCCGTCTCGTGGCGGAATGCGCGGGGATCGCGCCGGAGCGATGGGCTTCCGTCTACCAGAGCCGGAGCGGGCGCCCCGAAGATCCGTGGCTCGGTCCCGACATCCTCGATCAACTTGGAGAATTGAAGCGCCGCGACGCCGCTCGCGTGTTGATCCACCCCATCGGGTTTCTATCCGATCATCTCGAAGTTCTCTACGACCTGGATGTGGAGGCAAAGGCCCTCTGTGAGGAGCTCGGCATCGAGATGGTCCGAAGCCGGACGGTGGGAACCCATCCACGTTTCGTGCAGATGTTGCGCATGCTTGTGCAGGAGCGGATCGCCCCGGTGCCAGAACGGTCGCGGGCCGCGATTGGTCAATTCGGTCCCGGTCATGACGTCTGCCCCGAGACTTGCTGCCCTGCCCCTTCGCGGCGGCCAGTGCAACCGCGCGGATGCGGGTTGAATCGTCAGGCTAAAGCCTGACCTACTTATGGCCCCCCAGCCCCGCGCGGGTGCGGGATCACCTGGTAGTTAGCGAACGAGTCCGGACAGTTTCATTCCGGAAAGGCTGACTTGCGCCAGTTATTCCGCGAGTCGAGCAGCATTTCGAGGGCCTGGATACGCTCGGGCGAGCCAACGAAGAGCCGGTCGGGGAAGCTGTAGTGGGCAAGGATCGTGGACAGGATCGCCTCGCTCAACTGGGAGTTTAACCCCAAGCCGGCAAGATACTGAAGCCGCAAGTTACGGTCGGTATTGATCTGCGCGCCCCGCGCCCATTCTCGGAGCGAAGCCCCCAGGCCGGCGTAGGTGGCGAGCAGGTCGATCGCTTCGTCCGGCACGTCCACTCCGCTGGTTCCCGTGTCGGGAAAGCCGAAGCCCACCTCGCGGAGCGATTGCAACACGAGCCGATGGTCCGGACGTTCCAGCCGCCGCTCCAGCCCGTCGACGTCGATCACGGTCGGCCCGACCTGGCCGAACAGAATGGCGTCATAGCCGAAACCGTCGCGATCGTTCTTCCACAGGCTGCCATCCGGAAAGACTTTGAAGAAGGTGGCGATCAGGCTCTTGGTGGCCTCGAGGCTGGTCTCGTACAGCGGAACCCACAGGCAGACGATGCCACCCGGGTTCAGGTGATCGCGGCACATCTGGTAGTATTCCACCGTATTGAGCACGGCGCACCCCTTGACCCAGGGGTCGATCGGGTCTGACGTGATGATGTCGAACTTCTCGCGCGTGGTGCTCAAGAAGTGCCGGCCGTCGTCAAAAATCACCTCGACTTGCTTGCCGCTGACCGTGTGGGGGTTTTCTCGCGCGATGCCGTCGACAATGTTGTAGTTCTCCTTGCCGAACATCGGCGTCACCACGGTAGGCACGAGCGGTTCAATATCGCAGATGACGATGCGTTTGACGTCTGGGTGCACGACGAACGTGCCGGCGGTAATGCCCGCGCCGCAGGCGACGACTAGCACGGAGCGCGGTTGCGGGTGCACCAGCGCAGGGATATGGCCCAGCATGCGCTGAAGTCGCATGTCTTCGGCGAGGGTGGATGCCTGGATTTTGCCGGCGCCGTGGAAGCTTCGCACACCTTGCTGGTTCACGGTGACGGCGACCGAGACATTGGTCCCTTCGCCAACGTAGGTGCAATAGACCTCCGGGTTGCCGGGCCCGATGCGAGCTTTCTTGACAATGCCGGGCGCCGATTTTCCGAGCCACGATGCCGACCCGCGGCCGAACGCAACGGTCGTCCACGGTATGGGTGTCACGCACACGGCGAGGAAAGCGGCAGCTCCCGTCCCGGTTGCGAGCGTCGCCGCGATGCGCCACCGCAACGGCCCGGGCGCGGCGAAGAACAAGGGGAAATGGGCCACCAGCGCGGCCGTCGTGGCGAGCCCGATCAGCACTCGCTCAGCGCCCGCCGTGCCGACGACGGGAATGATCAGCAGACTGAACACGACCGCTCCGGCGATGCCGCCGATTGTGTTCGCCGCGTAGACCCCTGCGACCAACCGTCCGGGGTCCTGGCCGGGGGTCGCAACCGCCGCCAGCGCCAGCGGGAAGCTCGCTCCCCACAGACACGCCGGCGGCAATACGGCCCAGAGACATCGCACCAGGTCGACCTGGAAGTTGTACCACGGTCCGGGAGACAGGTTGGGAACAATGGGCCAGTACGGGAGTGACCGAGAAATCATGATCGCAGCCCAGGCGATGGCTGCTGTCAGGAGCCACTGGCAGGCACCCAGAGTGCGCGGACCAGGCGGGGCGCATCGCGCCACCACCGCGCCCAGGCTGCTGCCGATGCCCAGTCCGACCAGGAACACGGCCAGGATCAAGGAAAACGTGTAGACCGTACCGCCGAGCAAGAGCGAGAGCAGACGCGTCCAGACCACTTCCGCACCGAGCGCCGACATGCCGGAGAGAGCAATTGTCAGATACACGGCCCAGGTGGCTGCGGCGACGTGTGGGCTCGCGTCGGGCGCGGTGCCCTCCGGCGGCTCGTGCCGGGGCGAGGCGGCCGCCACGGCCAAAGCGAGCCCGCCCACCGTGAGATTCAGCGCTGCCGCGACATAGGTAGCCGTGGCCGTGTCGTACACGCGCAGCAGGTAGAAGCCTGCGAGCAGGCAGCCGAACACGGCCCCCGCGATATTGCCGCCGTAAAAAAAGCCCAGCCATGACACGCCCTCCGGTCCGGTGTCAACCCAGCGCGCAATCGCCGGCAGCGTGGCGCCGAAAGAGCAGCGTGGGCGGCAGCAGGCAAACCCCCGCAACGGCCGCGCGGAGCACAATGCTCGCTCGCCCAGCCACGGCGTACCGCGTGTAGAACTCTTCGGCGTAGGGCATGCCGTACAAGACCGCCAACCCGATGGCGGCTGAGCCGAGTTCGAGAAGGGCATATACCCTCAGGGGGTGCCGCCGGAGCGAAACAATTCGCGGCAACAGCAAGCTGCCGGCACACATCCCGCCCATGAACGTCCCGAGCAGCACACCCAGCGATAGGGCAGTCGAGCCGATGACCAACTGAAGAAGCTGGAGCCAGACCACCTCGTAGATGAGCGCCGCGCACCCGCTGCCCACGAAGAGCAAGAGCAACACGGGAAGATACGGACGGAGCCGTGCGGTCAGGTCGTGCTGGGTCATCTCAAGACTTCGATCGCGACTGAGGAACCGTAGTGAAGAAGATGCCGGCAAACTCTTGATGGGTGATCCGCCGTCGCTGAATCCCGTCGCGCGGTTGTCCGAAGTTACCCGAAACCGAAGCCTCTGTTAAGATTCCACTCGAACGAGATCTGGCCTTGTTCGACAAGACTGGGCACAACGATCGGGTCAGAGCGCGGGGGAGGGAGCGTGGCGGGTGCGGTGGCAGGTGCGGCGCGATCTGTGCGGCGTGTTACATCTTCGCCAGGCATCCCAGTTGTTCGGGAGCTGGGCCCTGGTCTTCACTATTGCTGCGTCGAAAATGCATCGAAAACTCAAAAGATGCAGATTTTCAGACTTCTTAACTTTTTGCCTTGACACCAAGTCCTTCAAAGGTATGATCCTGGAGAAGCTTAGAATGGCAACTATAAAGTAGATCTAGATATGTTTGTACGTCGTTCCGTGGCGCGGGGACTCGCGCCGGGGATGCGGCTGGCTTCGCATGGAAGCCGGGGTTTGCCGCGGGGGCCTTTTTTGGTTCCGGTCGTGGCGTTTTGAGCGAAATGCAACGGAGCACTTAGCGTCAGATTCCGACTTGGTCGTCGGTACCAGCCTCGAGCGCACCGAGCGCGCTCAACGGGGCGGCAACTTGCAAAACCGAATTCCATTTTGGAACAGAAGGGCGCGAAGGACGCGAAGAATACACAAATACCGAGCCCGATCGATTGCGTCCCTCGCCTACCCTCGGATTCTCTTCAATCTTCGCGCCCTTCGCGATCTTATGTTCAAGGCTTTCTCCCCCTATGTTCGAGGTTTCCCTGCACGGCTCGCGAGGGCTAGCGAGATTCCGCCAGCGAGCCGGACCACGTGTACGTTCAACAGCAGGTCGAGCTTGCCTCCCGCCCCCTTACCGCTTTGTCCGTGCGGCTCTCTCCTCCCTATGTTGAAAGGCTGCTTGCGCCGGCGAGAACGAGACGCGACATTCCATCGACGAGCTTGATCTCGTGGAAGTTGAAGAGCAATCCCAGGGGCACGTCCAGCAGTCTCATGTAGCTCAGCAATTGTGCCTTGTGAATGGGGCGAACGTCTTGGACCGCCTTTAGCTCGACGAGCAGACAATCATCGACCAGCACATCGAATTTGAGCGTCTCTTCGAACTGCTCGTTTTTGTAATTGATGACAACGATGCGCTGGCTGACGGCGGGAATGCCCCGCAGCGTGAGCTCACGGAGGAGGCACCGCTCGTAAATGCTCTCGAGCAATCCTGGCCCCATGATCCTGTGAACTTCGATGGCGGCGCCAATGATCTCGCCGGACAGGCTGTCAGCTTTCGCGAATTTCGGGTGCATGATATGGCCCTCATCCGGAAACATGTCGAAGGAATGAAAAGGAGAATTCGCACATTGCCTTGTGAGATTTTAGCACGCCTGTAAGGCCAATGGCGCGCCATGCGCGGCGGCGGGAAGAGGCGGCCCACCTATCGTTCGGCCCGCCAGCCGCGCTTACTGCTCTTTCACCGTTAACCGCGCGGTTTTGGGAGGTGTTATGCGGCAGAGGCCCCATCGTGCGGATACCCTCCTTAGGCTCGCGCTGAACCGCACAGTTAATTGTGAAATGGAGCACTTAGCTTCAACGGCCATGCACTGGTGGGCGCCACCGATTACGTGGGTAACATCACCACCTACAATTGGGACTCAAACAATCATCTCCTGAGCACCGGCGACGGCCTTGGGAACTTGACGAGTTTCGGGTATGTGACCAATCTGACGAACCACAGTAACCGTCCGGTGAAGTGCATCTTTATCCGGGCGGGGGTTGGTGTCAGGATAAGCCGGTGCCCTCACGCACCGGAGTCCACGCATGTCCCGCGCTATTCCCAAATGCGATTGGTCAGCCATACTGGCTGACTTCCACCGCTCTGGTTTGACCCAAACTGAGTTTTGTCGCCGCCGTCATATCTCCGTCAGCTCCTTCCGCAGTTGGCTATACGGTCTCCGTGGCGGATTTCCTACCGCCGGCCCCTCGGAAAGCCGTCGCCCGGCGCCGGTCTCTGCCCCGGCGAGCTCCGCGCTCCCCGCCTTCCTTCCTGTGCTTGTCCGTCCCCAATCGAGGGTTTCTACGGCCGACCCCCACGTCTCCCATCCACCCGCCTCGCTCGAGCTCGTCGTGAGTGAACGACACTTCGTCCGCATTCCACCCGGCTTTGATCCGGCGACCCTTCATCAACTCCTCGACGTCCTGGAAGATCGGCCGTGATCAACTTCCCACCCACAGTCCGCATTTTCTTGGCCGTTGGGCCAGCGGATCTCCGGAAGGGATTCGACGGCCTCGCTGCCCTCACCTCTTCGACCATCGGCTTGGATCCCCTCTGCGGCCATCTCTTCGTCTTTCGCAATCGGCGGGGCGATCGCCTCAAGATCCTCTACTGGGACCGCGATGGCTACGCGCTCTGGTACAAGCGGCTCGAGCGAGGCGTCTTCCGCTTCCCTCAACCCACGGCGAACCGCATCGAAGTCTCGCCGGCCGAGATGGCTGCCATCCTCGCCGGCATCGATTTACGCACCGCGGGCCGCCAGCGACGCTACACTTTGCCGGCGCCCATCCCCATCTCGCAGGCAGATGCACTCGTATAATCTTCTGAGAATCTCTCGTCACATTGACGGCGGTCGACCGTAATAACGGTATGACGACGGCGGCCGATTCACTCCCCACCGATCTGGAAACCGCCCATCAGCTCATCCGCGAGCTCTTGGAGACGCTGCGCCAGCAGACCGTCCTGAACGAGCACCTCCAGCATCAGCTCGAAAAGCTCCTGCGGCGGATCTACGGCCCCAGGACCGAAAAGCTCGACCCCAACCAACTCCTCCTTTTCGCCCGCGAGATCTTGGAAGCAACCGGAGTCGACCCCGCTGCGGCCCCACCGGCTGCCGACGCGAAGACAACCGAGTCGGTTGGCCAAGCGGAACCAACCAAGAAGAACGGGCACGGTCGTAAGCCGCTGCCCAGGAGCCTCGAGCGCCGGCGCAAGGTCCACGACGTTCTCCCCGAACTACTCCCGTGCCCCGACTGCGGCGTCATCCGCACCGGCATTGGCGAGGAGGTTCGCGAGCAGCTTGAATTTGTTCAGGCCAGCTTGATTGTGGTCGAGCATGTGCGGCCCAAGTACGCGTGCAAGGCATGCCAGGCCAACGTGATCATTGCCGAACGACTTCCTGAGCCGATCGAGAAAGGTTTGCCTGGCCCAGGGCTCATGGCCCAGGTGATCGTCAGCAAGTACGCCGACCATTTGCCGCTTTATCGGCAGGAAGGAATCTTCCGCCGTCACGGCGTGGAGCTGTCTCGTCAGACGATGTGCGATTGGATGGCGGTCTCTGCCGAATTGTTGGAACCGATCGTCGCGGAGATGCACTGCGAGATCCTCAAATCGCGGGTCATTCAGACTGACGACACGCCAGTACCCGTTCTGGACCGGAGTTTGGGGAAGACGCGGACAGGCCGGCTCTGGGACTACCTGGGGGATCGCGATCATCCCCACGTGGTGTACGACTACACGCCGGATCGCAGCGGCGAGGGACCGCAGCGGATGCTCGATGGTTATGAAGGCTACCTTCAAGCCGACGCGTATTCGGCCTACGACGCGATCTACGCCGGGAAGAAGATCATCGAAGTGGGGTGCTGGGCGCACTGCGCGGCGGAAGTTCCACGAGTCCAAGTCGAGCGACGCGGTAAGGGCGCACGTGGCGATGGCCATGATTCAGCAGTTGTACAAGGTGGAGAAGGACACCAAGGATCAGGACGACGCGGTGCGCGGGGCATTGCGCCAGGAGCGTTCGAAGCCGATCTTGAATGAGATCCACGCTTGGTTGTTACAGGAAAAGAGTCGCGTATTGCCCAAGAGTCCGATCGGCGAAGCGATCGGGTATGCCTTGAATCACTGGCAGGCGCTCGAGAGATTCACCGAGGCGGGTTGGCTGTCGATCGACAATAACGCCAGCGAGCGCGGGATGAAGCCGGTGGCACTCGGTCGAAAGAATTGGTTATTCGCCGGGAGTGACGCCGGCGGCAAGACGGCGGCGACGCTGATGAGCTTGTGCATGACGTGCAAGAACGTGGGGGTGGATGCGTTTGCCTATCTGCGTGACGTGCTGGAGCGGATCAGCACGCACCCCGCGCGGCGAATCAGAGAGTTGCTGCCGGATCAGTGGAAGAAAGAACGGGTGGCAGCGGAGACGAAGCCGGTGGAGTGACCGCGCTGGTCACGAGCAGAGAGCTTGCGCGCGTGCTGGTGCGGCCGGCGGTCGAGCGGGCCTGGATGCCCTCGGTGATCGGCCCCGAGCTCCCAGGCGCGCGAAGCAAGTCGTGCGCCGGCCGCGCGCATTTAGCCGCGTGTACTCCACCGGACGGTTACGTGCGGACGCAGTCCATGAGGACACTCACCTTACATACAATGCAAATGCGTGCGGAAACGATGATGACGTAGCGGAATTTTATGATTGCCGCTGCAGAAGTGAATATGTTGCGAACGTCATTGCCGATGCGTACGATCTATTCTTGCTAGGAGTTGCGACTAAGTGCTTCTGGAATAACCTGTGAAAGATGCGACGAGAGGTGTGCGCCCGCGACGGGATTTGCCAAAATATAGAGTCCGGCCGAGATGTCGGTAGCGCGTCGAGTGTCGAGTGCTGCGTGGGTCTCACGTACCCCAACCGGTGGTCGAAGCATGAAGAGGTTTCATGTAGGCATTGTCATTGTTTGTTTGGGTTTCGCAATTCTCGCTGTGATTTGCGTTGGGCCCAAATCGAGGCGTAGCGAACGCGGCCGACCGGCTCTCGCCATCGGGAAGCCGAGCGAATCCGGTAGACCCGCGCCGAAAACGGTCGCAGCCCTAACGAGCTCCGACGAGAGTGTGAATCTCGACGTGGTCATTCGCGCGACGGTGATAGAAAATGGGCCTGTCACCGGCGGAGAGTTAATTGACGCTACGTCTACATCGGAGGTTACGCTGCGTCCTGGTTGGTACGTAAAGCTGCGCGTCGACGAGTGTCTCCGCGGCACGCTCGGCCGGCAGGAGCTTTCTATCCTCGTTTCGCACTCTCCGAGCAATGAACTCAACATTCCGCGAGCAGGTGGGCACGTAATTCTCAGGGTGCGCAGAGCACAAGCACCGGTGACCCTGTACTCGCGATCGCGCGACAGACCCGTCCAACTTCCAGACGTCTCCGCCGTGGCATACACCGTTTCGCGAGCCAAACACCCGTGACAATCGCTTCCAGGACGAACGAGTGCAGGCATTGCAAGCGCCGGCAGCCGGCGGGTTGGCTAACCTCTTCCAACAAAACCTGGAGACGGAACAGAGCCGATCGGTCGCTCAGATCTTCTCGATCTCCCCGGTGCTCGCCAGTCTCACGCCATCACACGATGGGACGGAAACCGGGACGCGGGGGACGGAAACTGGGACGCGATTAGCGGAAGCCTTCAGTTCTGGGACGGAAACTGGGGGACGGAAACTGCGCGGGACGGAAACTGGGACGCGATTAGTGTGCGCCGTGGGACGGAAACTGGGACGCGATTGGTATTGCCGGAATCCTGCAGTTCTCCGACAAACGCTCGTGATGGCATGCCTCGAGAAGCGTGTTACAACGACGTTTCGTTTTCACACTCGCGCCGTCGGCTCGTTTCTTTGGAGGTGCCCGCAGTGAATTCCGAATTTGACGCCGAAGCCCGTCGGCCCAGCGAACCAGGCGGGGCCGACGCGCCAGCGAGATGGCCGGGTCCTGTCTGTTACGAGGGCACACCCGGAGTGGTCACCTACTCCTACGAGATTCGAAAACTCCCCGGCATTTTTCTTTCGCCCACGACCGTACCAGGGGTCTGTACGTCGTCACACAACCGGACGGTACGACCGAGCCGTTCCGGGACAACCCCGTGCGGTATCTCGTGGTCGAGCCAGATCCCCAGACCGGCGAGCTGCGGCCGGCAGTCAAATACGGCCAGCCTGTGTATCTCTACCTGTGCCGCGAGCACCCAGAGGGCTGAGGACGGCTCTGCCGGCGCCGGCGGTGCACTGGCCGTTCAGGCAGTCAGACGTCTTTTCAACATAATTCGACAAGGCCTGGGTTCAAGAGTCGCGGTGCGTGAGTTTCAAACATGGGAAAGTACTCCGAAACACTGACCGAGCACGTCATGGCGCCGCGGAACGGCGGGTCGATCGAAAGCCCCGACCTGACCGGCCATGCTGGCGCGCCAGGTCGAGGGGCGTTCATGATCCTCTACCTGAAAATTGAAGACGACAGAATCGCCTCCGCCAAGTATCACACGGTCGGCTGCGGGCCGACCATCGCGAGTGGGTCGATGCTGACGGAGATGATCAAAGGGAAATCGATCGCGGAGTGCAGGGAGCTTACGGTCGATGATCTGATTGAGGCGCTTGATGGTATGCCGCCGGATAAGCTGCATTGCCCAGCGCTGGCAATCGGGTGCTCAAGGATGCGCTGGCGAAGTGGCCCGATCTACAGAATGGCTCTGGGTGAGAAGTTTCGGAGAGGATCGACGGTCCACAGATGCACGCAGTCGATGTGCGGTGACCGGAGGGCTGAGGCAGAAGGGGAGAGCGGAACTGTCCGCAGATGTCACAGATGGACGCAGATGAAAAGGATGAAACAGGGGTCGAAGCCACCGATCGGCAATTCCAGAGATGGATCGGAACCTGACAAGCACGGATAGATCGCGGTTTTTCTTCCGTAAGGAGCTGCGGCTATGGCCAGGCACGGGAAGACTTCCGGACGCGGTGAGAAGAAGGCGAAGGAGCCGCGGGCGGAAACTCGAAACTCAAATGTCGAAATTCGAAACGGGGACGGCGGGGCGGGTGCTCGAAACGGGCTGCCGGGTGGGTATTGGAAGGCTTGTGACCTGGCGCGAGGGGCGATATGAGGACGCTCGGGCCGCCTATCTGCGGCTGGCGCGCGGGTTTGCGAGGGGCACGAACCCGCGGCTTCGAGGTTCTCGTTCAAAATGATCTCGCGGTTCTTGACGCGATGGAGGGGAAGTTTGAGGAGGCTTGCGAGCAATGGCGAGGGGTTGTTGAAGCGGATGGGGGGTGTCTGCCTGCCCGGCTGAATTTCGGGCTTGTTCGCGCGGAAATGAGCTGGTCGCCCGGGCTCGGAAATTCGAAGCTCGAAAATCGAAATCCGAATGAGGAGGACGGCGCGGCGGCGCCGGAGCCGCGCGAGCCGCGCCCGTGCGCGTCGCCGTCCTCAGCTTGCTGTTTAACTGGCCGTCGACTGGCGGCGGGAACATGCATACGGCCGGCCTGGCCGAATTCCTCGCCCGAGACGGATTCGACGTGCGGCATTTCTATGCCCAGTTTGAGCCGTGGGGCATCGGCCGGGTCACACGCGACGACCTGGTCGCCAGCGAGGCACTTGCATTCGCCGAAACCGAGTGGAACGTGCCCGCGATCCGCCAGCGCTTTCGCGACGCAGTGAACTCGTTCGCCCCAGACTACGTCGTGATCTCCGACACATGGAACTTGAAGCCGCACCTTGCGGAGGCCATGCGCGGTTTTCCGACGGTCCTGCTGATGCAGGCACAGGAATGCCTTTGCCCGCTCAACAACCTGAGACTGCTCGGCATCGGGCCCGTGAAAGCCGAGCAATGCCCCAGGAATCAGCTCGCGACTCCGCACGTATGCCACCAGTGCCTCGCCGAACGCGGGCAGCATTCCGGGGCGCTGCACCAGGTGGAACGCGCCCTCGCTGAAGTCGGCACGCCGGAATACGACCGCCTCATGCGCCAGATGTTCTTCGAGGCCGAGGCCGTGCTCGTGCTCAATCCGATCACAGCCGCACTGCTCGAGCCGTTCGCCCGGCGTGTTTGCATTGTGCCTTGGGGGATTGATCCCGCGCGTTTCGCTTCGCCCGGTGTCAGTGGCCAGTTGTCAGTTGTCAGTGGCTTGGTAGACGGAGCCGCCGGCGACGCATGCGCAGCTCGGCACGAGTCTCGCCCTCCCGGAGACGCGGTGGTGCCGAACCGACCAATCAGATTGTTCATGGCAGCCGTCGCGGGTGAGGTCATCAAGGGCTTTCATGTCGCGCAGGAGGCTTGCCGGATTCTGCGCGAGACGCGCACGGACTTCGAGCTCGTGGTCACGTTCGACCCGCCCGGGCCGATCGATGAGTTTACCCGCTCAGTCGGCTGGTGCTCGCAGGATGAACTGCCCGCGCATTATCGGGCCGCGGATATTTGTTTGGTGCCGACGATTGCTCAGGATGCGCTGAGCATTACTTCGGTCGAAGCCATGGCGGCGGGCAAACCTGTCATTGCCAGCCGGATTGGGGGGTTGCCGTATACGGTGAGTGATGGGCTCACTGGGCTGCTGTTTGAGCCGGAAAATGCGTTTGATCTGGCGGAGAAGATTGGGCGATTGCTGGATGAGCCTCAGCTTCGGAATACCCTGGGCCTGGCCGGGCGCAGGCGATTTGAAGAAGACTTCATGTGGCCCGATGTCATCAAGCGATACTGGCGGCCACTGCTGAGAGAGCTGGTGAGATAGCGAAAGGTTTCAAAGCATGGGCCTCTTCCTCCTCTCCTGTGTCACGTGTCGCGACTTTGTTACCTTCGTTACCTCCTGTTCAGAATCAGTGAATTCGCCGGGCACAGCCGTCCCGAGTCTCCGGCTCAGAGTAGCGGCGCGAATTCCCAGTGCCTCACCATCCTGTGACCGCCATACGACCGAGCCACCGGGCCAGGTCTGTGGTTCCAACTCCCACAGCTCGTCCCGACTACCATTCCCATCCGCGTTCGATCAGTGTTCCACCCGTGGCGAGGTGCATTTCATTTGCTCTCAGTCCCGGATCGCATCTTGCCCGCTCCACAATCGCTCTCGCTCTGCAAACAGTGGCTACCCGTATTTGTAGCTTCGGTTCGTGCCAACACCATACAACTTCGATCTGCGGCCCACGCACCCGGACAACAACCATGGACATCCAACGCGTCGCCATCGTCTTTGATACCACCCTGCGGCCCGAAACGGCCGGCGTTTATTGTCAACGAGCACTCGAGCGCTTCGTCGAGGTCCAGCATTTTCAACCTCACGAGCTCGATCGCATGCCTCGTACCGGCTTCGACCTCTACCTGAATATCGATGACGGACTGCGCTACCACCTGCCCGCGGATTGCCGCCCGAGCGCATTCTGGGCGATCGATACGCACCTTGATTTTGACCGCTGCCGCGAAAAGGCACCCCGGTTCGACATGGTGTTTGCCGCCCAGCGCGACGGGGTCGATCTACTCCGCGGCATCGGCGTCCAATCGGCTTCGTGGCTGCCGCTGGCTTGTGATCCCGGTGTTCATCGCAAACACGACGATGTGCCCAAGCAATACGACATCGCGTTCGTCGGAAATGTCTTCCCGGGGCCGCGAGGCGAATTGCTGGGGTTGATCCAACGCCGATACCGGAACTCGTTCATCGGCCAATGCTACTTCGATGAGATGGCACGCACGTATTCGGCCGCACGCATCGTGTTCAATCGCAGCATTCGCAATACGTGAATATGCGCGTGTTCGAGGCTGTCGCCTGCGATTCAATGCTCCTGACCAACGACCTGAGCGACAACGGCCTGGCCGAGCTGTTCCGGGATGGCGTGCACCTTGCGACTTACCGCGATGGCGATGATCTGCTCGACAAGTTGGCGTTCTATCTCGAACGCGAGGCCTTGCGCGAGCGGCTCGCCGCCGCGGGGCGGGCCGAGGCGATTGCGAAGCACACTTATGCCCATCGGATGGAAACGATCCTGCGGCAAGCGGAGGAAGCACGTTCGAAGAGTGCGGTTCCTGTAGGGTGGGTGGAGCGGAGGCGCAACCCACGCGGAAGGGGCGGAAGCCATCAGCGTGGAGCGGGCGGTTTTGGCGTCGGATGGTGGGTTGCACCCACCCTACGGGAACGCATGTCCTGATCCGTTTTATTTTGGGTATCCCCGGCCCGAGGTCGTGGCGCTTGTGCCCCAGACTGCGCGGCGTGTGCTCGATATCGGCTGCGGCGCGGGAATGCTCGGCGAGGCGATCAAACAGCGGCAGCAGGCAACTGTCTCGGGCATTGAGCTTGATATGCAAGCTGCCGCTGCTGCGCGCGAGCGGCTTGACCATCTGTGGGCTGGCGATATCGAGGAGCTTGATCTCGAGATCCCGCCCGGATCGTTCGATGCGATCGTCTGCGCCGATGTCCTCGAGCACCTGCGCGAGCCGGCGCGGGTGCTGAAGCAGATACGCGAGTGGCTCGCGCCTGACGGGTGCCTGGTCGCGAGCATTCCCAACGTGCGGCATCACAGTGTGGTTCAGTCACTGCTGCAAGGCAACTGGACGTATGAATCGGCCGGGCTGCTCGATCGGACCCATCTCCGATTCTTCACTCGCCGCGAGATCGAGAAGCTTTTTCACCGCGCTGGGTTTTCCGTCGAAGGAATGTGGTCGGTGAATAGCCCGGGTGACGACCCCGCGCAGCGAAACGGCGCCGGCGGTTCCGTCCAGCTCGGCGGCCTTTCCATCAGCGGACTCTCTCAGAGCGACACTGATGAGTTTTACACGTATCAGTTCTTGGTGCGCGCACGACCATTGCCGGCGCCGGATTTTGGGCTGACCTCAATCGTGATCGTCACTTACAACGAGATTGGGTTTACACGGCAATGCCTGGATAGCATCCGGCTCGTGACCGATGAGCCGTACGAGATCATCGTTGTCGACAACGGCTCGACCGATGGGAGTGTCGAATACCTGCGGGCGATGACCGACGTGCGGTTGATCGAGAATCAGTCGAACCGCGGCTTCCCAGCGGCGGCCAATCAGGGGATGAGCGTTGCGGCCGGCAAGCAGGTGCTGCTGCTCAACAACGATCTGGTGGTGACAACAGGCTGGCTCGGCCGCATGCTCCGCGCACTTCGGGGCGGCGACGCCGACATCGGGTTGGTCGGACCGCGATCGAACTTCGTGAGCGGGCCGCAGCAGATTGAAGTCGGGTACGACAACATTGCCGAGATGGATGGGTTTGCGTGGGATTTCGGCAAGGCTCAGAACGGGGCGATTGTCGATGTGAGCCGCCTGGTGGGGTTCTGCTTGTTGATCACGCGTGAATTGATCGACGCGATCGGGTTGCTGGATGAGCAGTTTGGAATCGGGTGCTTTGAGGATGATGATTACTGTTTGCGGGCGATTGCGGCGGGGTATCGGGCGGTGATCGCCGGCGACGCTTTCGTACATCACTTTGGAAGTCGCACATTCTTGGGCAGCGGCGTCGACGCCGGGTCGCTCATGCGCGAGAACCACGCACGATTCATTGCTAAGTGGTCGGGCAACGGCAATGGACACAACGGCTATGGCCCGGACCCTCACCCGGCCTTCGGCCACCCTCTCCCGGCAAGCCGGGCGAGGGTTGAAATCGCGCCGGCTCGGGCCGGGCCGGGGCCGTTCGCAGTGGACATCGCGCCCGAGGGCGGCCTGCGGTTGCGGCTGGATTTGGCGCGGCCGCGCATTTCGCTCTGCATGATCGTGCGAGACAACGCCCGGACGATTGGTCCCTGCCTCGAGAGCATCCGGCCGTGGGTTGATGAGATGATCGTTGTCGACACCGGCTCGGTCGACGAGACGCCGCGAATTGTGGAATCCTTCGGCGCCAAGCTTTACCACTTTCCGTGGTGCGATGATTTCTCGGCCGCGCGCAATGAGTCGCTGCGCCATGCGACCGGTGATTGGCTGTTCTGGATGGATTCGGACGACACCATCCCGGCTGAATGCGGCCACGGGCTGCGGCATTTAGTCGAGCATCAGAATGATCCGAGCATCGTCGCGTATGTCATGCAGGTGCATTGCCTGG
Source organism: uncultured Planctomycetota bacterium (assembly GCA_963823665.1). Taxonomy (GTDB): domain Bacteria; phylum Planctomycetota; class Planctomycetia; order Isosphaerales; family Isosphaeraceae; genus CAVXHV01. The sequence goes on along the minus strand of CAWGMQ010000004.1, from coordinate 2,945,845 downwards.
GTTCCCTGGAGGACGAGCAGGCTGGGATCGGCTTGGAAGCGGTTGATCATGTCAAGCTGTTTCGCAACCTGCCGGAATTGCGGTTTGACGGGCGGATGCACGAGCAGATTCTGACCGCGATCAACAGGATCAACGGCGGCATCGCCGCGACCAAGCTGCACGTCGTTCATTCCGGGTCCGATCGAAGCCCCGCCGGGCAGGCGAGGAAGCTCGAGCGCGATATGCGGCTGCTGTCGCTTGAGCTGGCCGAGCGGCCTGAACATCCTTTTACGTTGTTCAACCTGGGGATGACGCAGCTTCACCTGAACCGTCCCGCGGATGCGGCTGACTACCTCCGCCGCAGCCTCGCGGTCTCCCCGCCTCATCATTCCCACGTGAAGAAGGCTTTTGCGTTGTTGGCGTTGGCCGAGATGCAGCAAGGGCGGCGTGAGGAAGCTCTCGCGGCCTGCCGGCAGGGCCTGAAGTTTCAGCCGCACGACGTGGAGCTTCGGTTCCGCGAAGCGGGTGCATTGCAAGACCTGGGCCGACTCGCCGAGGCCCGCGACGCATACGTGGCTCTGCTCGAAGACGGGGCAAGCGGCGAATTCCAGTTTTCGAGCCTCAATTTGGGCATGAAGGGCTACCTGGCCCGCCGGAATCTCGCCGTGCTCCTGAAGGCGTTGGGTGATCTGCCTGGGGCCGAGCGTCAGTGGCGTGCGGTCGTTCGCGAGGTGCCGCGTTATCGCTTGGCCTGGCGCGAGCTGGGCGAGAATCTGATTCAGCAGCAACGGCTGGTGGATGCGGGCCAATTGGCGGACGAGCTGCTGACGGACCCACACGTTCGCGTTGAGGGGCATTTGCTGAAGAGTCGTGTGGAGCGGGCCAAGCAGCAGTTGGCCGAGGCGCGCGCGCGCTGGAAACTGCTCTTGCGGAATATCCCGGCGACCTTGGGACGGTACGAGAGAGCGGCGATTTCTTCTTCCATCACGGAACGGACGAGGAAGGCGAACAGGCGCTTCGGGCGTTGTTAGCACGTGACCCCATCGACGCCACGGCGTACCACAGTCTGGGCGTGGTCCTCATGAGGAACTGCCGCCACGAGGAAGCGGTCGTGGTGTATCGCCAGTCGCTGCGGTACCGGCCGAATTATGGCCCGACTTTTTTCAACCTGAGCTACGCCCTTACCGATGGCGACCGGCTGACGGAGGCGAGGGACGCGTGTGAGCAAGCGGCCCGCCTGCTGCCCAACGACCCGGGGCCCAGACGCGAGCTGGCGCGGCTCGCGCGCATGATTGCGCGCGTTCGGGTGTAGTGTCGAACGTCACACGGCGCTTCGCGTCATATCCGTCGACTGATCGGGAAATCCGACCCAAATTCCGCTCACCCTCGAAACTCATCCTCATTCCGCATTCCTCTCCCACGCATTGACTCGTCAGCTCCAAAGTCCCGTGGGGCACCTCACTCTTCTTTGTTACCTTCGTTCCCTTCTGTTCAGAGCCGTTTCTGCCCCGAACAAGCCGAGTCAAAGTAACCCTGCCACTACCCGTAGGATAATCATCTCATTTTCACCCCGCACGCAGCCGGCCCTGTCGCTGCACACAAAGTCCATCCCTACCTTGCCATACGTCGAATGCCCCGCGGGTCTGGCCCAATCGGCGCTCGTGGTTGGCTGGCCGGCCGTGGTATAGTTGACCGGCGCATTCAGGTCGAGGGGCTCCGCCGGTTGCGGTGGACGCCGCGTGACTCTGGCCCGGTGGAGAGATCAGCCTTATGTGCGGAATTGCCGGTGCAATCGATTTACGAGGTAGGCGCGAATTCCCCGCGTCGCGGTTGCTGGCCATGACATCCGCGATCGCGCACCGAGGACCGGACGACGAACAGATTCACATCGAGCCGGGGGTTGCACTCGGCGTGCGACGGCTTTCCATCGTCGATCTGGCGGGCGGACGGCAGCCGATCAGCAACGAGGATGGTTCGGTCTGGGTCACGCAGAATGGCGAGGTCTTTGAATATCCGGAGTTACAGAAAGCGCTGCTGGAGCGAGGGCACCGCCTTGCCACCCGTTGCGACACCGAGCTCTGGGCACACCTCTACGAAGATCACGGCGAGGGGGTTTTCGAGAAGACACGCGGCCAGTATGCGGTCGCCATCTGGGACCGCAAAGAGCGCCAGTTGATTCTGGGCCGAGACCGGGTGGGGATCTGCCCGCTGTACTACGCGCAAGCCGATGGCTGGCTGCTCTGGGGTTCGGAGATCAAAGCGCTCCTGGCTTCCGGGATGATTGATGCCAAGGCCGATCCCAAGGGAATCGACCTGTTCTTCAACACGTTCACCGCAGGAACCTCGCGAACGTTTTTCGAAGGGATCACGTCGATTCCGCCCGGCCATTACGTGCGCGTGCGCGATGGCAGGATCGCGCTGAAGAAATACTGGGACCTTGATTTTCCCGATGCGGGCGACGAGCGGCGAATGGATGACCCGACGCCGCTGGTCGACGAGCTGGAATCGCTCTTGCGCCTTTCCGTCGAGCGGCGCCTCCGTGGGGATGTGCCGGTGGTCAGCTACATCAGCGGCGGTCTTGACTCGACCGTTGTACTGGGCTTGAGCTCGCGGGAGCGCGGGTACGCGGTGCCGTCATTTACCATCGGGCTCGACCGTGCAGGCCCTGACGAACGGTCGCATGCAGCGGAATCGGCCGCTGCCCTCGGGTCGAAGCTGGTGACCGTCACCATGAACCGTCACGACATCGTGGCGGCGTATCCCGAGCTGATCCGTGCTGCCGAAGGCCCTGTCATGGATTCGTCGGCGGCATGTCTGATGAGGCTCGCTCGCGCAGTGCATTCCAATGGATACAAGGTCGTCCTTACCGGAGAGGGGGCGGATGAGGCCCTGGCCGGATACGCCTGGTTCAAGACCGAAAAGATCCGCAACATGCTGAGTGTCGGGCCGGTCATGAGCCTGCTCAAAGGAGCACGCAGCCTCACGCTGGCCTCGATCGGCGGCGGAAGAGCGCATCGAGCAGACTTGCTCGGCATCAAGGGAGCGCGGACTGCCCAGCAGGACGTCTACGATTTCATGGGTCAGGCGCGTGCAGTCGTTTATTCACCGAGGATGTGGCACTTGCTCGAGGGCCACGCGGCCTATGACGACCTGGACCTGCCAAGCGACCGCTTCGCGCCTGGCACCCGCTGAACCAGTCGCTTTACGTCGGATACAAGGTCATGCTGCCGGGCCTGCTCCTTCTGGGCAAGGGCGACCGCATCGCGATGAACTCGTCGGTCGAGACGCGATATCCGCTCCTGGACGAAGATTTGATTAGCTTCTGCTCGTCCGTCGCGCCGGAATACAAGCTGCGTGGGCTGAAGGACAAATGGCTGCTGCGCCAAGTGGCGGCCCGCACCCTGCCTTCGAAGATTGCGAACCGGCCCAAGACGATGTTTCAGGCCAGCCGGTCCGAGGCGTTTTTGGGTCCGGATCGCCCAGCCTGGGTCGATGAGCTTCTCAGCAAGGAATCGTTGCGATCGACCGGTTGGTTCGATCCGGAGGCCGTGGCCCGCGAGCGTGCAGCGCAGATGCATTTCCCGCGGATCACGCCCAGGCGGATCATCATGGACCTCAGCCTGACTTGCGTCGTCGCCACCCAGCTCTGGCACCACATCTTCCTGGGCGGCGGACTGTGTGAGCTGCCGGCGTGGGAACCGCCATCCCTGGCCAACGCCTCGCGCGGGGGACAGAGCCTCTTCGGCAAGTCCGTTCCCAACGGCCGCGCGAGCTACTCGGCGGCGGCTCCGACAGGCTGATGGTTTAGCGTTCGCGATGGAGACGGCAACGGCTCAGCGAGCGCTTCATCCTCTGGGTGTGCGCCGCGGGTCATGCCTATCGCGCGCTCACTCTGGCGCACAACCCAAGCGGTGCCCATCAGGGCCGCCCACCATGACACGCCATAGATGAGGTTGTTCCATTCGGGGAATCGAGCCATCAATAGCGCCGTGAAGTACATCTGCGCCGCCGGGATCAGAAACTTGGGGGTGAACAGCCAGGCCAGCGCGGCGAAAAGAAATGTGCTCAAGGATCCCCAGCTTGCCTTGAACCAGAGCGACTCCCAGCCGGTGAGCGCATTCAAGGTCGCGACGTTGAACGAGAGGATCAAGAATGTAACCCACAATCGGGCGATGACATTGATCGCGGGCGACGACCAGAACCAACCGAGCCCTGCAACTCTCCGCATCGTCACGATCACGGCCGCGAGCTCGACGACCCACAGGACCAGGTGCCTCACGTCACGCTCAACGCCCGGGTCGTGAAGGACCTGGCATCCCAGGAATGTGAACAGGTGAATCCAGGCCACGGCCATGAGCGCTCTCGACCAGCGGCCGTTGCCTTGAACCACGGCCGAATCGAGCTCGGCGCGCAGCGCGGCGTGCCAGTTGAGGGGGTCTGCACGCGCTCGTAAATGGGCTGCCCGCTGAATCGGGCTTGGTCGGAGACATGGCCATCAGTGACGAACCTCAACTCGCAAGCCTGTGGTGTGAATTCCCGGTGCGCCGCGGTCGGGGCGGACTGGGATTCGTCGATGCTGAAGTCTAACACGCGCTTTGATAATCTGGTAAAACTGCGAGGTTCTTTGGTGGTCGTACGGAATTGCAGTCGAGCCGGACGTATCGGTTGCGCGGATGAATCGTCTTGTGCGGGAGGTCGAACGTGAAACAACGCCGGATGGGGCGCACGGGGCTAAAGGTCTCCGAGATTTGTCTGGGAACGATGACGTTCGGCGGGCAAAGCGACGAGCCGGCTTCGATGCGGATTCTCGATCGTGCGTTCGAGGGGGGGGTTACGTTCATCGACACGGCCGACGCGTATCCGATTCCGCCTGAGCCCGAAACCGCCGGACGCACGGAGGAGGTGATCGGGCATTGGCTGGCCGGGGCAGCGGGGCGGCGCCACCAGATTGTTCTGGCGACGAAGTGCCGGATTCGGGTCGGTCATGGTCCGAACGACCAGGGGCTTTCGCGACGCCACATTCTCACCGCTTGCGAGGCCAGCCTTCGCCGCCTTCAAACCGACACGATCGATCTCTACCAGGCACACCTTCCCGATCCCGAGACCCCGATCGACGAAACCCTTCGCGCGTTCGATGATCTCGTCCGCTCGGGAAAGGTTCGCTATGTAGGCTGTTCGAATTATCCGGCCTGGCAGCTTGCGCTCGCGTTAGCAACGAGCGAGCGCCACGGCTGGGCGCGCTACGACTGCGTGCAGCCGCGCTATAACGTTTTGTACCGCGAGATCGAAAACGAGCTTCTGCCGCTATGCCGCGACCAGGGAGTGGGTGTGATCGTCTTTAACCCTCTTGCCGGCGGTCTGCTCACGGGCAAGCACCAGGCTGGTACAGGCCCGGAGCCCGGAGGTCGCTTTACTCTTGGGGCAACGGGCGACCTTTACCGTGACCGCTACTGGCACGCCGTCCAGTTCGAGGCGGTCGAGACGCTGAAATCGTACTGCGGGCGCCGGGGCTGGAACCTGGCGACAGCGAGCGTGGCGTGGGTTCTGGGCCAGCCTGGATTGACGTCGGCGATCGTCGGGGCCAGCCGGGTGGAACAGCTCGAGGCGACGTTGGACGCCGCGACACTCGTCTTCGACGATGAAGCCCGCGCCGCATTCGATGCCATTTGGTGGCCGATTCCGCGCAGGCCGCTCACGCGCTAGAACATCGGAAAGAGACTGTCTCGTCCGAGAAAGAGAACAGCGTGAAAACGACCTGGGTTCAAACCTCGCGGCTGAAGGCCCAGTCGGGCTTCTGGGCTGATTGAGCAAACCCCTCGCGCGGCCAGAAGCGGCTTGCGGGTGCGAGCCGGGCTATCGCGCGATGGACGAGTACGAACGGGAGCGTCAGGGTGAAGACCAGGACCGCCATCGCAGCCACAGCCACTCTCCACGAACTCTTCAAGACCTGAATCACCAGACGGGCCGAGAAGATGAGTAGCCGGAATGTCAAGCTCACGAACGTTGCGACGAACTCGAAGAAGAGGCCGAAGACCAGGTCGAAGAGTATTGCGACAAATGCCTGATATCCGCTATAGGAGCGACTGATGCGACGCGTTCCCATCCGGCATTCGGTTTGATAATGCAAAGCCATGCGATCCGCTCCTCAGCTCGCTGCGACGGTTACAACTCGATGTCAATTACACCCGGGCCGGGCGGCCACCATATCGTTTATTCGTTGGTCCAGACCGAATATTGATGCCGCGCGCGGATTTTGACGTCCGCTCGAAGCTGCCCAGCAAACCCGCAGGTTCGGCGACCGTGCCCTTTTGGTACAATCAGTCGCATAAGCGACACTGCCAGATTGAGTGCGAGGAAAGTAGAGATGAGCATCGGAACACCGACCCAGCCAGGCGAAGCAGCGGGCGCCGATCCGAGGACCGCGCCGATCCCCCCGCCGATCGCACTGCTTCCCGAGGACACGCTCTACGAGGTCGTCGATGGCGAAATCAAGGAGAAGCCCGTTCGCGTTCAAGAAAGCGCGACTGCGTCGCTGCTGATCGGATTTCTCGGCCCGTTTGTGCGCTCGCATCGCTTGGGCATAGTCCTCGGGTATACGTTATTCCGTATCGATCAACCCAAAGATCTTCAGCGACTGCCGGACGTCGCTTTTGTTTCTCACGCGAAGTGGCCGGCCAACCGGCGGCCTCCGAATGTTAACGTGTGGGATCTGGTTCCGGATCTGGCGGTCGAAGTGGTCAGTCCGACAATCTCGGCTTCCGAAGTGCAGAGGAAATTACACGAGTATCTCGAGGCCGGTGTGATCCGGGTCTGGATCATTTATCCCAAACAAAACGGCATCCATGTTTACGCATCGACGACTGACATCCGCGGGCTTCAGCTCGGTGACGAGCTCGACGGCGGCGATCTGATTCCGGGCTTTCGGCTTCCACTGGCCGCCCTCTTCGAGGACGATCCTGAATGAGCGCGACGGGGCAGCTCGGTCTCGCCGAACACTCCATGACTCATTAACTCATTCCAACCAGCATCGACCTTCATGCCCCTAACGACAAACAACGCTCCTTCCGCTGTTCTCCGCACACTGGCCGATCGTCTCACCCGCGAATCACGCGCCGAGGTCTACTTCGACGCCGGGATGCGCGGCTTGTATGCGACCGACGCCAGTCTCTATGAGATCGAGCCGCTCGGCGTGGTCGTGCCCAGAACGGCAGAGGACGTTGTCACCACCGTCTCGATCGCCTCGGACGAGCGCGTGTCGATCGTTCCGCGAGGCGCCGCCACCAGCCTTTCGGGGCAAACCATCGGCCCGGGTATCATTATTGACTTCTCCAAGTACTTGAACCGGATTGGAATTGTTGACCGCGACGCCATGACGGTGCGGGTCGAGCCTGGCGTCGTCCTCGACCAGCTCAATGCGCATTTGAAGCCGCTCGGGCTGATGTTCGCCCCGGATGTCTCGACGAGCGACCGGGCGACGATCGGCGGGATGATCGGCAACAATTCTGCCGGCGCGCGCTCGCTGCGCTATGGGAAGACGGTCGATCATGTGCACGCACTCGAGGTCGTTCTGGCCGACGGCTCGACTGCCAACCTGGGCCCTCTGAACCCGGAAGACCTCGAGAGCGTCTGCTCCCGCGGCGATTCGATCGGTGCGATGCATCGCCTGGTACGCGACACCGTGGCCGCAGCACTCGCAGGCGATCCGCGATCGATTCCCCAGAATTCTCCGCCGGGTCAGCGGCTACAACCTCGACGAGTTCGTTCCGGGCTTGCCGGTCCGGCCGATGGGCTTCGACGACGAGCCATGGCAATTCAACCTCTCCAGGTTGATCGTCGGCTCGGAGGGAACGCTGGCGGTGGCCAATGCGGCCGTGCTCAAGCTGGTGAAGCTTCCGGCGGCCCAGGGTCTGGTCGTGCTCTCCTTCGCAACCATACCCGCAGCGCTCGACCGCCTGGCCGAAATCGTCGAGACCGGGCCGGTCGCCGTCGAGATGCTCGACCGGATGATTCTCGACCTGGCGGCGGAAAACCCGCTATACGCCGGGTATTTGAACTTCGCCGAGGGCCGGCCCGCCGCCGTGCTCGCCGCGCAGTTCTACGCCGCCTCACAGGAAGAGCTGCTCGAGCGCACCGCCCTACTGGTGGCGAAGTTCGAGAAGCAACCGGGCGTGCTCGCGAGTGAGCACCCGACTGGCCGACGCCGCCAAGGATGATTTCTGGAAGGTGCGCAAGGCCGGATTCTCGCTCTTGATGGGCATGGTCGGTGACGCCAAGCCAGTCGCCTTCGTCGAAGACACGGCCGTCGATCCGCGTGTGCTCCCGCAGTTCTATGCGCGGTTCCGCGCGATCGTCGAAAAACACGGCGTGCCGGCTGCGTGCTACGGTCACGCCGATGTCGGCTGTTTGCACATCCGCCCCATCATCAACGTGAAGACCGCAGGTGGCGTCGAAACTCTGCGGGCAATCGCGCGCGAAGTGTCCGACCTGGTGGTCGAGTATGGCGGCGCCATGAGCGGCGAGCACGGCGACGGGCTGGCCCGGAGCCTCTGGAATCGCAAGCTTTTCGGGCCCGAGGTTTATGCGGCATTCCAGGCCATCAAGCGCGGATTTGACCCGCAAGACTTGCTCAATCCCGGCAAAGTCGTGGGCGATGCCGATCCGGGCGAGAGCCTCCGCATCGGGCCGGATTACCACCCGCGCGAGCCTCGGGAGACATTGCTTGACTTCGGAGCGCAGGGCGGGTTTGCCGGCGCGGTCGAGATGTGCTCGGGCGTCGGCGCCTGCCGCAAGAATTCCGGCGGCACGATGTGCCCGAGCTACATGGTCACGCACGACGAGATGCACACCACACGCGGGCGAGCTAACCTGATTCGGCTCGTGATGACCGGCGAGCTGCCTTCTCGCGACGAGGGATTCGACAACGACGACCTTCACGAAGCGCTCGACCTTTGCCTCCAGTGCAAAGCCTGCAAGAGCGAATGCCCGTCAAAGGTCGATATGGCCAAGCTCAAGGTCGAGGTGCTCCATCAGCGTTACATCGGCCGGCTCCATCCGCTCGGTCATCTGCTGCTGGGCCACATTTTTCGTCTGAACCCCATCGCGTCCGCGACTGCGCCTCTGGCCAACCGCATGCTGCGCAATCCGGCGTTCAAATGGCTGCTCGAGAAAACCGCCGGCATCGATCGCCGGCGAAGTCTTCCCACGTTCGCGCGCGACAACTTCCGCCGCTGGTTTCGCCGGCACGTCCCCGCGGAGGGCGCCGGAACGCGAGGCGAAGTCGTTTTGCTTGACGACTGTTTCACCACGTACAACGAGCCCGAAGTCGGAATCGCCACCGTTCGTGTCCTCGAGGCCGCCGGCTATCGGATCCGCCTGGCCGGACTCCAGTGCTGCGGGCGCCCGGCGATCTCCAAGGGTCTCTTGCCGCTGGCCCATGAGCTCGCTCGCGCGAACGTCGAAAAACTGCTCCCCTTCGCGCGCAGCGGCACGCCAATCCTGGGCTGCGAGCCAAGTTGCCTGGTGACCCTCGTCGACGAGTACCGCGATTTCCGGCTGGGGACCGATGCCGAAGAGGTTGCCAGAGCCTCTATCATGGCTGACGCCTTCGTCGGCGACACCGAGCGGGTTCCCGAGCTGCCGCTCAATTCCCGCCCCGGCCGCGTGCTCTTGCACGGACATTGTCAGCAGAAGGCCGTGCTCGGCACGGCGGGAACGCTGGCTGCGTTGCGTCGGTTGAGCGGCATCGAGATCAATGAAATCGACTCGGGCTGCTGCGGGATGGCCGGCTCATTCGGCTACGAGCACGGGCATTTCGAGGTGAGCGTTGCGCTGGCGAACCGGGTGTTGATTCCTGCAGCGCAAGCCGACCCGACGGCGACCCTCGTTGCGCCAGGATTCTCGTGCCGTTCGCAACTTCACGGCCTCGCCGGGCTAGTGGCCAGAGCACCGATGCAGGTCCTGGCCGACTGCCTTTCGTGAAACTTCGGTTTAGATTGCGCTCAAAACGCATGTTTTTAGAAGTAGCCTATCGCCAAGCGCTCGCGGGCACGATAGTGTGCCCGCAGTGGCGCTCAAGGTAACGGGATCACCTCGTTCGCTGCGACCTGCCTCATACCCGGGTGCGTGGGCGCCCGGTCCGTGTGTTAACCTAACTACACTTTCTCATCGGGGGTGGTGAAGCCATGTCACAACGGCGTCGTGGTTTTACGCTGATTGAGCTTCTCGTCGTGATTGCCATCATCGCGGTTTTGATCGCGTTGTTGTTGCCTGCGGTGCAAGCTGCGCGGGAAGCCGCGCGGCGTGCGCAGTGCATGAACAATCTCAAGCAACTTGGTTTGGCCGTCGCCAACTACGAATCCACCAACAACGTTTTTCCGAGCGGCGTCATTTTCAACACGCAGACCCCGCCCTGCACAAGCCAAGGCTTCGGTAACGGTTGCCAGAACACTCCTTGGTTCCCGTTGATGTTGCCCTACATTGAGCAATCGACACTCTACAACGCGTTCAACGCGACGATCGGCATGGAGGGGCCGAACCTCGGGCCGTTACCCAGCGGGTTCATCATCAATTCCACGATCTACGCGACGAAGATCGCATCGATGCAATGCCCGAGCGATAACCAGCAGACCTACAGCTTGCAAACCATCTTCCAGCTACCAGTTCAAGCTTCCAAGGGGAACTACGCTGCGAACTGGGGAAACGCAGATGACGGCCAGGGCGTCTTTGGTGGGAATTTTATTAACTTTCCCCAGCTTTTCCTCCAGTCGCCATTCGGTTACGCTCGCAGTGGCAACGGCCCGTTCAACTGCAGGGTTGCTACGGTTACGGACGGCCTCAGCAATACGCAATTCATCTCCGAGGTGTTGCAGGGCGCACCGGACGACATCCGCGGCGTGATGTGGGTCGACAACTCCGGGGCGAGCACCTACGAGACGCGGTTTACCCCTAACGGCTACCAGGACTACGTCGGCATACTTCCACCCTGGTCGACATCGATCGGCGTGCTGCCCTTCACTAACTACGACAACCTCGCGTGCATTAGCTGCGGGGCGCCTTTTGCGGGCACCAGTCCTGCGAGCCCGATCACGTCGCTCTGCGACAGCCAACCTGGCCAGCAGCTCGGCTGCAATAACAACGGTCACGAGGGGTCAGAGTTCGCTGGTTCGCGCAGCCGGCACCCCCAGGGTGTGAACACGCTCTTCGGAGATGGTTCAGTCCATTTCATGAAGAACAGTATCAACCCCCTCACGTGGATTCAGCTCGGGTCGATCAATGCCGGCGAGGTGCTCAGCTCCGATCAGTATTGAGTCGAGCGGCTCGTTTGCGCTCAATCCGCAATTTTTAGAACTGGCCTATCGCCAAGCGATGTCGGGCATGTTAGTGTGAATGTAGTGGCGTTCGAAAGTGACCGGATCACTGCGTATGCTGCTACCTGTCTCATACCCGGGTGGGTGCGCGCCCGGCTTGTGCGTCAACCAAACTAAACTTATTCATCGGGGGTGGTGAAGCCATGTCACAACGGCGTCGTGGTTTTACGCTGATCGAGCTTCTCGTCGTGATCGCCATCATCGCAGTATTGATTGCTTTGCTCTTACCCGCGGTGCAAGCCGTGCGCGAAGCGGCGCGGCGTGCGCAATGCATGAACAATCTCAAACAACTCGGTTTGGCGCTTGCCAACTACGAGTCTGGAAACGGGGTTTACCCGTGTGGAACCATCTTCGGCTACATGGGCGGCATGCCCGGCGCCATTTGCTCGAGCCCGGGTTTCGGAAACAACTGCCAGAACACCCCGTGGTTCCTGCTGATGCTTCCGTACATCGAGCAATTGGGCATGTACAACGCGTTCAACGCATCGATCGGCATGGAGGGGCCCCAGATCGGCCCTCTACCGGCCGGATTCATCATCAATAGCACGGTGTACTCCACCAGGATCGCGTCGTTCCAGTGCCCGAGCGACAATTCCACGGTCTACGCCTTGGCCGGTCTGTTCGGGCTTCCCTATATGGCGACGAAGGGGAATTACGGCTGCAACTGGGGAAACCTGGATGACGGCCAGGCCCTTCTGGGTGGTGCGTTTACGACCTATCCCCAGCTCTGGCTGCAGGCTCCGTTCGGCTTCAGCCGCCAGGGGAATGGGCCGTTCGTCTGCAAAGTTGCCTCGGTCACTGACGGGCTGAGCAACACGCAATTCGTGTCCGAGCTCTTGCAGGGCGCGCCTGACGACATCCGCGGCACGGTCTGGGTCTTGAATGCCGGCGCCGGCTCGTACAACACAAGGTTCACGCCCAACGGCTACACGGATTATGTTGCCACGGTTCCACCTTGGTCCACGCTCGTCGGCGTGCTGCCCATGAACAACCTCGACAACATTGCATCGTTCGGCGGCTCGGGGCTGGGTACCAGTCCCGCGAGCCCGGGCTCGCTCTGCGATAGCCAACCCGGCCAGCAGTTGGGTTGCTACAACCAGGGAAGCGAGGGAAGCGAATACGCCGGTTCGCGAAGCCGGCATCCCCAGGGTGTGAATACGCTCTTTGGCGATGGTTCAGTCCATTTCATGAAGAACAGCATCAGCCCCCTGACCTGGGTCCAGCTCGGTTCCATCAACGCGGGCGAGGTCATCGGCTCCGATCAGTATTGATCCGCTTCGTGACTCAAAGCTTCGCAGCCGACAAGGCGGCCGGGTTCCTGACGGGCCGGCCGCCTTTTTTTTTTGGCGGGCAAGAGCTTTCAGCAACCGGCCAAGAAGAACTTTCGCGAATTGTCGGCCTTCGCTGAGCGAAGGCCTCTCTTTCGGCGCGGGTCTCCGACCCCGCCGTCCGTACGACCGAAGGTCTCCTCGACCGTGCGCAACCGTTCAATGCCACGAGCTCGATTCCGACGATGCAGCCCACGCGAGAACGGTGGGCGCAATCGAGTCGAGCGGAGTGATGAGTTTGGCCGCGCCACGGCGAATCGCCTCCCGCGGCATGCCGAAGACGATGCACGTCGCCTCGTTCTGAGCGACTGTCAACGATCCGCTCTCCCGCATCTCGAGCAACCCCCCTGCCCCGTCGTCGCCCATGCCCGTCATGATCACGCCTGCCCCGTAAGGCCCAGCCGCCTGCGCGGCCGATCGGAACAGCACGTCCACGCTGGGACGGTGCCGGCAGACCGGTGGCCCTTCGACCAGCTCCACCCGATAGCCCGTCCCGGAGCGTCGAACCACGCCGTGCACGTCGCCGGGAATCAGAATGGCACGACCAGGGCGAACCGGCTCGTGCTGCCGCGCTTCAATCACTTCCATCTCGATCCGGGGATCGTTGTGCAGCCGGCTGGCGAACGCGTTCGTAAAGTCGGCCGGCATGTGCTGGACCATCACGATCCCTGGCGTATTGGCCGGGAAGCCCGCCAGCAGTTGCTGGAGCGCTTGCACACCGCCGGTACTCACTCCGACCAAGACGATCCGCTCGCTTGAGCCGGCGCGAGCCGAATACGCAACCTTGGGCAAGATCACGTCCGCGGAGTGCCTCGGGTCGGTCGCCGTCGCCGGCCGGTCGTCGCGAAATGGCAGCCGGCCGGCCCTGGCGGCACTGCGTATGCTCTCGAGCATATTCTGTGACCACTCGTGCAATCGAGCCGCATCGTTCCAGTCCGGCTTGGCGATCACTTCGATCGCCCCCATCTCGAGCGCCGTCACGGCCCGTTCCGCCTGCGACGTGCACAGCACCACCGGCAGCGGGTGTTGACGCATTAACTTACGCAAAAACGTTAATCCGTCCATCCGTGGCATTTCCACGTCGAGCACGATCACGCCGGGCACCGACTTCGACAGGACCGACACGGCCTCGTAAGGGTCGGCCGCCAGCACAACCCGGAAACTCGGGTCCGTCTCGATGATCGACCTGAGCTTCTGCCGCACGAGGGCACTGTCGTCGACAACCAGGACCTCGATCGGTTCGAGCGATCCGGGTGGCTGCACCGTCTTGGGACGATCCCGCAGCGCCATCGGTCGTCAACCCTCTTTCTGAAAGAGCGACGGCGAGTGCTTTCGCAGCGTCGGCGGCACTTCCGGCAGAATCTCGCCATTGCCCATCGCCAGCCAGCCTCCAGGGCGCAGGTGCTGTGACAGCCGGTTGAACAGCGCCAGGCGCTCTTCTTCGGCGAAGTAGATTGAGACGTTGCGGCAAAAAATAATGGGAAAATCGTTGGGCACGGACCACACGGGATTCCGCAGGTCCAGATGGCGGAACTTCACCAGGTCACGGATCTCCGGCACGACGCGAAACGAGCCCGCGCGCGGGCCGCGGCCCAGCAAGAAGAACCGTCTCAGCCGCGCCGGCGAGACTCCCTGCACGTCCCGCGTGGTGTAGATTGCGCCGGCGGCAAGCTTGAGCATCTCGAGAGAAAGGTCGCTCGCCCAGATCTCCACCTTCTGCGACAAAAGCCCGCTGATCGTCTCCGCCAGGACCATCGCCATGCTGTACGGCTCCTGCCCCGACGAGCACCCCGCCGACCAGATGCGGACCGGCATCCCGGGTGATTCCTTGAGCCACGCCACAATCCGCTCGGCCATGAACGTGAAGTGCGCCGGCTCTCGGAAAAAAGACGTGTGGTTCACCGTGCTGAGGTCGACCAGAAGCTGGGCGCCCCACCCGCCTGGATCCACCTTCAACACTTGTTCGTAAAACTGTGTAAAGCTGCTGATCCCTTTGACCTGAAGCCGCGAGCGCAATCTCGCTTGCAAAAGGCCCATCCGGTGGGCCTCCAGCGAGATGCCGACCTGATGGCGCAGGAACGACGTGATCGGGGCAAAATCCTTCTCAGACCACGGCTCGGGTTCCACGTTAGGCTCCGTCACCGTTCAATGACCCGAGGGTCGAGAAGATCCGGTCCACGTCCAATACGAGCAGAAAGGCTTCCTGGTGACGGATCAGTCCACGGACGAACGGAGTGGCCTTTCCAAGTCCAAGCTGCGGCGCGGCTTGCACATCCTCAGGCGAGAACTCCAGAACGTCTGACACCCGGTCCACCAGCAGGCCCGTGATCTGCACGTCACTCCCAGAGCTCGACTCAACTATCAAGACGCAGGGCGCCCGGCCCGAACGGTCTTCCTTCGTCAATCCGAAAGGAAGCCGCAGATCGTATACCGGGACCACGTGCCCCCGGAGATTGATCACGCCCAGCAGGAACTTCGGCCCACCGGGAACCTCGGTGAGCGTCTGCATGTCGAGAACCTCTTGCACACGCATCACTTCAAGCGCATAGCCTTCCCCGCCCAGCCGAAAGACGACGTACGACTGCACCCGATCTCGATCGGTGGCCGCACCAGATTCCATTACGACATCAACCATCATTTCCTCTCAAGATCCGATCGGCTCAAGCATTGCACTTTCCGTCACGAAAATCGCTCGAAATTGTCGTCGTCGTTATCCAGGCTCACGATCACGCCGCCGCGAGGCGTTGTTCCACCGGAATTGCTCGACGCGCCCGGCGAGGCGGCTCCAGAGTTTCCGTGGTGCCCGGGAAGGGCAGGCGGCGAGTTGGGTAAGGCCGCAGCACCCGCACCCCCGCGCAATCCGTCCGGCCGCGTCGCCTGGATCGCCCGACGCGGTGCATGAGAGAGCGGCCTGACCGGAGTGGACTGCGCTCGCCCAGCCGCTCCAGAGAGCGAGCGCACGACAGCACCGGTTCCACCGCGACCCATCTGTCCGTTCGACGCCGTCGTGTCGATCTGGAAGAACTCGACCTGGTCCTGCAAGGTCGAAGCCTGTGATGCCAGCCCGTCCGCCGTTGCCGACAGCTCATGGCTGGCCGCGGCGTTCGTCTGCACCACCTCCTCAAGCTGGCTCACACCCAGATTGATCTCGCGGATCGCCGCCATCTGTTCCTGCGAGGCCGCCGCGATCTCCTGAATAAGATTCGACGTGTCCCGGATCATCGGAACCGTTCGATCCAGGAGCGACCCCGGCATTCTCGGCCACCGCCACGCTCTTCTTGGCCAGATCGCCGATCTGCTGGGCCGCCGCCTGGCTCCGCTCCGCCAGTTTCCGCACCTCGCCGGCAACCACCGCGAATCCCTTGCCGTGCGTGCCCGCCCGCGCCGCCTCGATCGCGGCGTTCAAGGCGAGCAGGTTGGTCTGATAGGCGATGTCACCCACGATCAAGATCTTCTGGGTGATCTCGCGCATCGCAACCACCGTCTCCCGTACGGCTTCGCCCCCCTTTTCGGCCTGGCCGCTGGCCTCGGTGGCCATTCGCGCGGTGTCCCGGGCATGCTGGGCGTTGCGACCGACCGACGAATCCACCGACTGCAAGCTTCCCGCAATTTGTTGTAGTGTCGCCGCCTGCTGATGAGACCCCTGAGAAAGCTGGTGCGAGCTCGATTTCAGCTCGTTGCCCGCCATCGACACGGACCCGACCATGTCGCGAATCTGGCTGATCACCTCGGAGAACTTTTCCATCGTGGAATCGATCTGCGCGGCCATGTCGCCCAGCTCGTCGCCTCGCTTGATTCGCACGCGACCACTCAGATGCCCCTCGTGAAGCTGCTGTGTCACCTCGATGATCTTGAGCAAAGGCCGGATGAACCACTGCGCCAGCAGAGAGCCGATGATCACGGTTGCCACACCGACCGCGATCAACACGAGGAAGATGGACAACTGGTTCTTTCTGATCGCATCGAAGACCACATCTTCAGGAACGATGACCAGCGTCACCACGTACCGGTGTGCGCCTTCTTGAGGCGGGACAACTTCGAGATGCCTCGCGGCATATGCGACGAGATCGAGCTTGCCCTTGGATTCATCACTCGAGGGAATATATTTGAAGAACACATTCTTGGTTCTTGCGTTGGCGACCGCTTCTCTCACGACGTCGTCGTAGCGCAAGTCGATCTTGGCGGAGGCCTCAAACCTTCCCGTCGTTTGCCTGTTCAGCAAGACCTTGCCTTCAGGGTTCACAATCCAAACTTGTGCCGACTTGAGCTTCGAGTTGTCCAGCTCCTGCGTCACCATATCCTGGATCGTCTCCAGCATCGGCTTCGGCAGCGGCGTGGTTCCCTCAACCACCGTTTCGGCGGTCTTCATGTCGGTCTGCAGAGTGTTAAGCGCGCGGAAATTGACGTATTCGGCCGTCTTCTGGACGATCAGAATCGCCTTGTTTTTGTAATCGTCATTTGCGAAGTACGCAAACCAGCCGACGATGATTGCCGGCACCAGGCCGACGACCACGAGGACGATCGTGATTCTCCACTTGAGTGTGATTCTCATCGCATGCTCTCCGCCCTCACACTGTCCGACGTGGTCAAGCTCGCAACCGCTGCTCGGCAAATCGCGACTCGGACACCACGGCTGATAGATCAAGGATTAATGATACAGAGCCGTCGCCCAGAATTGTGGCGCCGGAAAAACGGTTAAGCCCGTGTAGATTCTCGCCGAGGGACTGGATCACCGCCTGTACGCGCCCGACCAGACGGTCCACCGCGACCCCCACGCGCTGGCCGGCATGCCGCGTCAGCAGCAATTCCTGCCGTTCCGGCGCCAGCCCGTCACTGTGAAACAGATTTCTCAGCGACACCGTCGGAACCAGATCCCCGCGCACCGAGACGCAATGCCGCTCGCGCGATAGCGCCATTCCGATCCGGTCGAGCGCGATGCATTCCTCAACCTGTGCCATCGGAACCACATATCTTCCCCCGCCTGTCTCCACCAGGAGCCCGTCGATCAAGGCGAGCGTCAGCGGCAGCCGGAAAATGAACGCCGTCCCTTTCCCGGGAGTGCTCTCCACCGCCACACTCCCCCGCAGCGCCCGCACGGCATCGCGAACGACGTCCAGCCCCACTCCCCGCCCCGAAAGCTCGCTGATCGTGTCCCGCGTCGAAAAACCCGGCTCAAAAATCAAGCTCACCACTCGCGGGTCGTCCGCCGGAGTACCCGTGGGTACCATGCCGAGGGAGATGCCCTTCCGCACGATTTTCTCGCAGTCCAGGCCGCGACCGTCATCCTCCACTCGGATCGCCACTCGGTCCCCTTCGTGCCCGGCAGAAAGCGTGATCCGGCCCACCCGCGGCTTGCCTCTGGCCACCCGATCCTGTGGCAGCTCAAGCGCGTGATCCACCGCATTGCGGATCAGATGAATCATCGGGTCGGAGAGCCGCTCCACGATCGTCCGGTCGAGGCGCGTGTCCTGGCCCACGATCCGCAGCTCGATCTCCTTGCCCGAGCGGTCGGCCAGGTCGCGCACCACGCGCGGAAACCGCGAAAACAACTCGTCGACCGGCACCATCCGCAAGTCGAGCGTCGTGTCCCTGATCTCCCGGCTCACCCGCTCCAGTGCCTCGATCGCATGCAGCCAGCGCTCGACACCAGGTATCTCACGCAACCCCAGCAGATTGTCGGTCACCACGACCAGCTCGCCTGCCAGGCCGACCAGCTCGTCAAGCTGCCCCGCATCAACCCGGATCCTCGCATGCAGCCGAGGCAGCGACGGCGAGGGCGCCGCCAGCGGGGCTTGCCCGGCTGCCGCGGCGGGAGGCACTGCCACCCCCGGGCCGCTTACCGGAGCCGCGCCCGCGTTTGGACCAGCATCCCCGTTGGCTCCGCGGCCGGCCCCGCGGACGCCGCCTGGCCCGTCTGAGCTGCGGGCGCCTTCGATTTGCCCCCTTTCGCTCCGCGAACAGGCGCTGCGACCGGCGCCTGGGCTGGGGGAGAAACCTCCGGCAGGGGGCTTACCTCCGGCGCTGCAGTTTCCGCCGGCGCAGGGGCCTCGAATCCCAGCGGCGGCGGCGGCGGAACCGCATCACCCGGCGACGCAGTCGCCGCGCGAATCGGCACCAGCCTCCCATCCGGCGTGAGCCTTGCGATGCTGAGGGCGCTGTCCTCCGCAAAGAACAGGAATGCCTCGGAAATGCTCTCGGCAGACGCGGCGGTCTTCACCTGAATCGTCCAGTTCAGGTAACAGCGCTCCGGGTCGAGCTGCTCGAGCGGAGGAACGAGACCTGCATCGGTGGTGATCGTGCGTCTCGCCAAGCTCTCGCAGCTCGTCGAACACACCCAGTGGATTCACCCCCCGCCGCAAGACGTCAGGGCCGGGCACCAGCGTGATCTGGTACACCGGTACCTCTTCGCCCTCGCCCTCTACCTGGGCAGAAACCTCCGTGCTCCCTGCCTCCGCGGCGGCCATTTTCTTCGTTTTTCGCGGCGGCCGTTTCCGTTTGGGTTTGCTCTCAGGTGCTTTCGTGGCCTCGGCCGGGCTCAATCCCGCTCGATCGCTCGGCGCCCTCGGCGCCGGCGCCGGTGCCGGTGCCGCCCCCGGGCCGCGCAACAGCAATTGCAACCGCTGGGAAAGCTCGCCCGACGGGGGAATCGGCGACTTCACCGCCTCGGCCTCGACCATCATCGCCAGGTGGTCGCGCGCCTCGAGCAAGGTCGTGATGATGTCGGAGTCAACCGCTAGAGTCCCGCCGCGAATCTTGTCCAGCACCGCCTCGATCCCGTGCGTGAACTCGGCAATCGCCGCCAGCCCCACCATCCCGGCCGCCCCTTTGAGGCTATGGGCTGCGCGGAACGTGCGGTCGAGGTGCGCGCGATCGCTCTGACGCCGCTCAAGATCCATCAGCCCCTCTTCCAGGCCGATCAGGAGCTCGCGCGCCTCTTCGTAGAACATCTCACGAAATCGTTCATCCGAACTCATGCTCAACCGCCATCCCCTTCATCATTCATCTTGTAAAGATCTCCCACCATCTCGCATCGCCGGGTTGTTCACCCGGGCAGCACCCTCCGCACCCAACGCCGCAGCGAGTCCGGCTCGATCGGCTTGACCAGCCAGCCCGTCACACCCTGGCGGTTCTCCGGCGGAAACTCGTTCGCGTGGCGGCAAGACAGCACGAGCGCCGGCAGAAACCGATGCATCGGCAGGTCTCGAACGGCCGCCACCAGAGACAATCCGTCCAGATTCGGCATCTCCAGGTCCGTCAGCAAAAGGTCGCACGGAGACTCCCTCAACACCTCGAGCGCGGCTTCGCCATCGGCGACCGATATGACCTTGAGGTTCATCTCCGCAAGCTGTTCGGCCACCCAGCGCCGCACCGCGGCACTATCATCAGCATGAAGGACAGTTTTGCTCATGACGATTGTCGGGTTTGTAACGTTCGTATCGCCCTTATTCATTCATTCACGAACGGAAAGCAGCCAGCCGGAGAGCCCGGACCGTTCGGCAACCTGAGCACACACCTCCGGAACTCCCGCCAGGCGAACCTGGAGATCACGGTTTCGGGCGCTCGTGCACACACGAGATCAACACCTGCAGGCCGGCAAGGTCCCACGGCCCCGAGTCGCTCAAATCGATCCGCAGCGGCTTGCCCTCGGCGAGCGCGATGCGCAACGACTCACACACCGCCGATACCTCGTAAAGCGTGATCGGCCCGGTCAGCGCCAGCGTCTTGAACACAGTTTCCTCGATCGCCATGTTGCAACCCCGCCCTAATTCCGCTTCAGAACGGGAGTTGAGTGGGTATTTGACGCGAGCCGGGGCTGACGCGGCGCGGAGTCAGAGACGCACGAATCGCCGAGCTGAAGGGACCCTGACCATCCAGAATAGTTTAACACGCCGCAACCGCGTTGGGGAGCGATTACTTGGCGACCCGCTGGAGAACGATGATGTTGATATCGTCAGCGGGCCGTCCTGGCGACGTGTGCTTCTCCAGCGCCTCGTCGACTTGATTGAGGATCTCGCTCGGATCAGCACCGTGATGTGACTGCAACAGCGTCTTGAGCCGCTCTTCCCCGAAAAGGGTGTCGGAGGGATCCATTGCGTCCGTCAATCCGTCGGTATAAATCACCAGTGACTCGCCCGCCTCGAGCCGGTCGGCGTTCCCGGCCGTGCCGTCGACCATGCCGATCCCGAGCATCCCCGGGTTCGATAGCAAGGTCCGTGGTCCGTTCGGCCCCACGATCATTGCCGGCGGATGGCCCACCCCCGCGTAGCGCAGCAAGCCCGTCTCTTCGTCGGCGATCAGGTAAAACCCTGTGCAGAAGTAACCCTCCGGAAAATACTGCTCGGCGTTCACGTCCAGCCCCGCCAGCAGCTCCCCTGGCTCGAGCACCGCGATCGAAAGCGCGGCCGCGAGCGCCTTCACCATCCCGGAGAGCATCGCCGAGTTCACCCCGTGGCCCGATACGTCCGCAACCAGAATGCCCAGCCGGTTGTTCTCCAGCCGGTAAAAGTCGTAAACATCGCCCCCCAGCTCATTGGCCGGCGTGTACCGCACCGCCACCCGCAGCACCCCGCGCGGCTTGGGCGGCCGCGGCATCAGTGCGAACTGCACCTGCCTCGCCAGCTTCAGCTCGAACTCGAACTTCTTCTTGGCGGCTTCCAGCAACCGGTTCCGCTCGGTGAGCTCCTCGTGGAGATCCGCGATTCGCAGGTGCGCGTCAATCCGCGCGCACAGCACGCGGAATTCATCCGGCCCCTTGGGCTTCTCGATGTAATCGTCCGCGCCGGCCTTGAGCCCGGCGATCTTGTCGCGCGATTCGCCCAGCGTGGTCAGCATCAGCACCGGGATCGAGCGCAGCTCCAGATCCTTTTTGAGCGCCTGGCACAAACCCGCTCCATCAAGCTCGGGCATCTCGAAATCGGTCAGGATCAGCTCCGGCCGCGGGTCCATCCGCGCCTTCGCCAACCCCTGCAGGCCGTCGTTAGCCGTTTCGACCGCATAGCCCGCATCCGCGAGCATCGACGAGAGCATCCGTCGCATGGTGGAGCTATCCTCCACCAGCAAGAGGCGGCGCGACGCCATTAGCCCTCGCTCCTTTTCCGACCCACGTTTCCCCCAGTGCTCGAGCAGCGAAAGCCAGGACACGGCTGGCACAACCCAGCCTCATACCCCCTTCCCACGATAAGTGGAAATAACCCCGACTGTCCAGGCGCGACCCCAATCCCCTCACGACGTGCCGAGAGATGATTCGCCGCTTAATCTTGATCTTAATCTTCATCTTAATCTTAATCCTAATCCTAATCTTGATCTTGATCTTAGTGTCATCGCCTCGGAGGCGTCGGACCACGTTCCTGGAGTATGTCTTCCATGCGCGTGCGAATGGAGTCTTTCCCTTCCGGGTGCGTGAGGATGTAGAACTGATCGTTCCGGAGGGCCGCGAACACGGCATCGGCGACTTGCTCCGGAGGTATCCCAGCCGGCACGAGCTGGCGGATGGCTTCCCATCGCGCCGAGGATACTGGATCGAGCGACTCCGTCGTCGAAAAGTGCCCGGGACGGTTCCGCGCTGACTCCATGATCCGTGTGTTGACAAACCCCGGACAGAGTACCGAGACCTTGATTCTTGCCCCGCGCTCGGCCAGCTCATGGTGGAGTGTTTCCGAGAGGCTGACGACCGCGTGTTTGGTCACCTTGTAGGCCCCCAACCCGGGACCCGATATGAGGCCGGCCATGGAGGCGGTGTTCACGATGTGGCACTCGGTGTCCTGGGCCAGCATGAGGGGAACAAAGGTGCGCACGCCATGAATCACGCCCCAGAGATTGACACCCAAGACCCATTCCCACTCCTCGAGGGTGCTTTCCCAGACGGCGGCCTCGGTGCCGACACCGGCGTTGTTGCAGAGCAAGTGGACCGCACCGAAGGCTTCAAGGGTCTTCTGGGCCAGCGCTGCGACGTCCTGGGCTTTGGAAACGTCGGTCTGGACAGCCAGAACGGTCGCGCCGGAGGCCTTCAGGCCCGCTTCGGTGCTCGCCAAGGCCTCCATTTCCACATCGGCCAGAACCACTTTCATGCCTTCTTGCACACAGCGATCCGCCAGCGCACGTCCAATGCCGCTGGCCGCGCCTGTGATGACCGCCACCTTGCCGTTGAACTGCTTCATGGGTCCTCATTCGGAGACGACGGTGTGTCCCTTGCTCGACGGCCGCCGTGAGGCTGAAATTCGTGTTGTAGGGGACGGAGCCCGGCGGCGGGACGGTGATGACGATCTTGTAGGTATCCGTCGGGTTGATGTTGCCGCCAGAGTCGTCGTCCTGGTTGGTGGCAGTGCCACATGCCACTCACCGCAGTCCCATGATCGTCCAATCCAATTTAGAAACCGGAAGAATCCGAGCACACGATCGTCGAGAAGCAGGCCGCGACAAAGTGCCGCATCGATGTTGTACAGGCGAACTGGCAATCGATGCGGTAAAATGCACATCGGAATTCTGGATATCTGCTACATCCGTGATCTGGTTCCTCGCATTCGTGGCGTTCCGCCTGAGAAAACCAAGGCCACCTCTTCGAGTCGTGTTGCTTCAATCGGGGATGGTCGCCTCCCGGGCCGTGGCATTTCTCCTTGCCCTTTCACGACTTCCGGGCAAGCTCGAAGGCCAAGGCCAGCTCCTTGTCTTTTCCCTCGAGCAATTCCTCGATTGTGTATGCCACGGGATAATCGGGGAGAACTCCGTGCGCTTTGGCCTGGTAGCCGCTGACTGCCATGTAATAGGTCATGAGCGGCACGCCCACCCGGACTTTCGAATGGGGCAACGTCAGCCGAAGACTAGGGCCGGAAGTGTTGCCATAGTAACCCCCGCCGGACTCTTCGCCGATGAACTTTGCCCGCTTGTGAAAGTGGGCCTGAGACAGGAACTCGGAGGTCGTCGAGAAACTGCCGCCGTTGATGAGAATCAGCACCTTGCCGCGAAAGGAAGGCTTGCTCGGCTGCTGCATTCCCCAGTTGGGATGTTTGACCATCCGGTACTTGCCGTTGGGCTGGACCTCCAGCAGGTCGGCCGGTAGCGGTTCCGTGTGTTTCTCCCGGTAAGTCAGACGTTCTTTTCGGATTCCTCTTGCACGAGAGCCTGCAACCGCTGAGCACTTCCTCGCCAATTACGGCGAACCGCCTGGCGCGGCAGGCAGGGAACGGCCGGAGAAGGCCCGGATGATCGCGGCGTGTTCGCGGAAGGATGACAGTGCCCGGGCGGCCGCATCAAAATAAGCAAGCTCGACGCGTCGCAACTTGATCCTGAACTGACGCAATAGCACACTTAATTCCCGATTGTTCGCCCGCTCGATCCAAACCTCGTGGAAACTTTCATCAGCGATGACGGCGGCCGCGGGATCCTGAAGCTCGGCGGCCCGCCGCATGGCTTGATTGGCCTCGCGCATCCGAGTGACGTCCTGGGAAGTCAAACGCCTGATCGCAGTCCCCAGCGCGAACAGTTCCAGGGCTTCGACAATGGCGTAGATCTCGGCGGCCTTGGCGACGTCGATGGGCGCCACGCGAGTCCAGCGGTTCAAGGCAGTTTCGACCAGGCCTTCATCCTCCAGGCGGCGCAATGCCTCCCGGACCGGAGTCCGGCTCACCCCCACTGTGGCCGCGATGTCCTGATCCCGGAGCAGTTCTTCAGGCCGGAGCGTGCCGTCGATAATCCAGGCGCGAAGACGACCGTAAACTTCTTCACGTGCGAGTGTCCGTGACAGTTTACTCTCGGATTGCGGCAGCGGCATACCGTTGTTCCCACTGTCAACAATTGGATGTTACATGTAATATATTACTCTCGGGTAGCGAAGACAAGTGCTTCCACGTGCTGGCTAGTCGTCTAGCCACGGCATTTCGGGGAGCGTGTTGAGCCTGCCGACGAATCGCTCTTGATCATAGGGCCGCTTTGACGCCATCACCTGCGGACGGCTCGGTCATCCCCCGCCCGTCTTCGGCAAGAACGGAATGAGCTGCCGCGCAAAGCTGGGGAACTGGCGGGTCTGGATGTAGATCACGCCTGGGCCGCGGTAACGGCACACGAATCCTTCACCCGAAAGGGCGGATTGCACCATTCCTTTCAGGAAGCCGCCGATTCCCTGCGTCTTGCCCGTCGCTTTCTCGAGGCGATATTGCACCGAGTCCTCAAACGCCACGATGTGGCCGGTGTCGACGATGTACTCCTCGCCTGGTCCGAGACTTTTCGTGTGAATCGCGCCGAACGATGAGAGCAGCAAGAGGCCGCTCCCCTCCACTGTGAGCAAGAAGAGCCCCTCCCCCGAGAGCATCCCGCGCACGCTTCCCTGAACGCCGATGTTCAGACGCGGGTCGCCGGCCAGGTAGCTGCCGGGTTGGACAAAGTAGCGATTGCCCGACATCGGCACCGACAGGATGTCGCCGACCGCCGAGGGGGCGAGCGTCACCTCGCCAGGACCGGTTTCGGCCGTGAATGTCGTGCGGAAAATCGACTCGCCACCCACCGCACTCTTGAGCGCACCGAAAACCCCGCCACCGGACATGTGGGCTTCCAGCTTGATCGTCGGCGACATGCTGATCATCGCGCCTGACTCCGCCATGATCGACTCGCCCCGCTCGAGCGAAACGACCGCCAGACTGAACGATGGCTGATACAGTATTTCATGACGCAAGGTCAGGCCCTCCCCGTAGGTCTTCGAGGCACTCGTTGAGCTAACAAAACTGTACACCACGGGTTGCGGACCCGATAGGACACTGAATCGATCTTCGAGAGACCGATCTGATGACATTCACCGTCCGACCGCCATGAACTCCCCCACCATACGCCCAAGCTGGTTTCGAACGTCCTTGGGCCAGCGACGAATGAGCAGCTCGAAACGAACCCCGTCGCTCGCGAATAACGCCCTCGCCGCCTCCTCGAATCCGGGCAGATTGCCGGCCATCGCCGACATGAACCGGTAAGCCGACTCTTGCGAGCGTCGAAGCCGATCCCGCCCCTCATTCACGCGCCGGGCTTCTTCCACCAGCTTCCGTAGCGCCACCGATGCCCCCCCGGGTTGACCGTTCAGCCAGTCCCAGTGCCGCGGCAGGAGCGTGACCTCGCGCGCAACCACTCCGAGCCTCGGCCGCCCCGGGCCCCGCGGCGCCTCGCCGGCCTGGTCAGTTGAAACGGCGCCCTGCGCATCCTCGCTCGCCGTCGTCTCGATCCGCCTCACCACGTCGGTGACAGTGCCCCGGAAATCGATCTCGATCTGCTCGCCCGTCGCGTCGTCGAAGATCAGGACCGGACCCCGCGCACCCCGATCGATGACCTTCTTCGTTTTGAGCGCGACCTGCGCCGCGCTCCCGACGCGATCTGCCGAAAACCCTCAAACGCTGTGCATGTTGGTCGATCTGGCTCTTCCACGTCTGCACCCCTCCACATCAAGAACGCTGTTCCAGCACGACCGCGGCCCATTCAACGGCCAGGCGGAATTTTACCCGGACATAATCTGATAATATCACCCGGATAAAAAGAGTCAAGCCCGTCGCACACCGATGAGTGGGGAGGATTGCCTCATCGGAGCGAAGCCCGATCGTCATGCCTCGACAGAGGCGAGGCTCTGTTCGATTGGACGCGACTGATTCGGTCTGCGAGGGGCCAGACCGGAGCCGAATGAAATGTTCCAGGGGCTCGAAGACCCTGGCTATTGACGTGCGCCCCGTTGGGGCGGGAGATGGCCGGGGCGTGGCAGACAGAAGTGTCGGCCCGTCGGCGCCCGCGGCCAGTTGGGGCGGGAAACGGCGGGTGTGCAGACAGCAGTGTGGGCCATACGGCGGCGCCCGCGCAGGGCGCGCATACAGAATGAGTTTTCTTCCTTACTCGATCTAATCGCTCCAACCCGGAAACACTCTGGAGATTTCCCGGTCGACGGCGCCATGGATCCGTAAAGTCGTCTCATATTGTAGATGAGGGCGTGCGCTCCGCGGTGGCGATTTGCACGGGCTGGAGGCGGCTCATGGCACCACCTAGCGTTTTGCAGGAGCACCTGAAGCCCGGAGGAGTTCATGACCGCGAAACCAATTGGGCAAATTCAGGTTCACATCAAGATCGAGAACAAGATCAGGATGCCGCCTGTTTACACTGGTGTACGGATGCTGGAGGACCCTCGAAATATTGCCACTTTTACGCGTGGTTCAACGGACGCGACGCTACGGTAACACCGTCAATGGGGGGCAGTACGTAGGGTGGGTGCAACCCACCGGTCGTAATACGATATGGGATCGTGGGTTACACCCACCCTACGAAGGGACCGGCGGGCCGGTTGCGCCTCGAATGGCGTCGAGGCGTGTTACCCGCGTTTGAACCACGCCCACTTTTAGCCATTTTTTCGAAGGGTTCAACGATTTCTTCGCGTGGAGTCGTTCTCTGCAAGTTCAATGGGCACACTCGAATCGGAACAGCGCGAGACGTCTTTTTGCGATGACGAAAACTCTTGGCATATGCCACCGAAAATTGCCATGACAAATCGATTGTGTTGTTCACTATGTTTTGGGCCATTTTTTTCAGGCCACTCGAAGCGAGAGCCTTGCTGCCTCGGGCGCGGTCTTCCCTGCGCTCAAAACCCTCTCGGCCGCCTGCGGCACTTTCGGGGAAACGTCGTCATTCGTAACTCCTGTTGTGGAAAGGAGATGACGACGATGACGACGTTTTGGGGGGTCTGCGAGAGCCAAGTGTGCGAATGGAGGACGAATGCGAGCGCAAGTGGTCAGGGGCTCGGGAATTCTCCGGTCCGTGGCTGCGCTCGGGGGAGGATGTTTGGACGGTGTGTGAACTCGCTAACGCGATCAATCCTTGATCACAGCATGAACCATGGCCAAAAGCTCCGCCATCTGCGGATGGCTCGCCCGATACGAATCGCTCTCGGCGTAAGTCAGCGTCAATCTCTCATCCACGAACTTCGCAAATCCGAACCCAACCGGGATGCGGCCGTGTTGATCTTGAATGTAGACGCTGAATGTCCCGTCTGCGTCGATGGCAAGTCTGAACCAGAGACCTTTATCCAACGGGTAGTAGCCCGCGATGAATTCGAGCCGTGTCGGCTTGCGCTCGCCCTTTCGCATGGCGACGACAAGCGGCGCGGACTTCGCCAGCGAAGCTTCGTCATCCATGCGGCGCTCATCTACAAAGTCTCGCAGCGGGACCTTGACTCGTTCATATCCCGGAGCATCGATCTCCAACCACTGACCACCACGGAAGTACGATTCCGGCGGAAGCTCCGGCTTTGGAAAGTACCACGTCTGATAAACGAGGCGCCAGGTGCCGTCGCCGTTCGTTACAGCGCGGATCGGCTGCGTGTCCCAATAGCCATACCGGGTCTGGATGGAACCGCTTTCGATCGGCGAGCGACTCGCCTCATCCACGAGATGGAAATCGAGCACAGTTTTGTGGGAAACCCGATTTCGCTGGTAATGTGAGTCCGCAACCACGTCAGGCAACCCCGAAGCACCGGAGCTCGCCGGCCCATGCGACTCGCCACATCCGCCGGAAAACGCCGAGAGGAGCATCAGTCCCAGCAAGCACCGGAGGAATGGGATCCGCATTGGTCGCTCTCAAGAAGCATTCGAGCCCGCTCGAACATCGCCTCAAATCGGATGCTCATACACCGACCACCCCTCCATGGCCGAGTTGCGGCTCTTGACATACCTGGCCTTGTCCATGAACAGGAACGCCACGACAATCCCCGTCAATGCTCCGCCGACGTGCGCGAGATAGGCGACTCCACCTCCGTCACCCTCCCGGCCCAGGGCCGCAACGCCCAGGTAGATCTGCAAGCCGATCCAAGCGCCGATCACGAGAATCGCGGGCAGCACCGTGATGATTCGAAATAGCAGGACCCGTATTTGATTGTGGGGAAACCAGATGACGTACGCCCCCATGATGCCCGCAATCGCACCCGAGGCGCCCAGGGTCGGCGTGATCGAATCGGGATTCGCGACGATCTGCGCCAGCGAGCCTACCAGCCCGCACGCGAGATAAACGATCAGATAGCCGAATGGTCCCAGCACCTCCTCGACGTTGTCCCCCACAATCCAGAGATAGAGCATATTGCCCAGCAAATGCAGCCAGCTCGCGTGCAGGAACATCGACGTCAGCAAGGTGAAGCGGACCGGCACGGGGCAAGGAGCGTGCGCGCGTTCGACTCGGCCCTCCTCCCAGTGCTCGTCGCCGAACGGGCCGTGCACCTTCACTCGCACTGGGACCGCAACCGGCTCGGCCAGGTCGTCGTTGTGCGTGATCTCATACGGGGTCGCGGCCAGCGCGAGCGTGAAGTCTTCGCCTTGGCGCAACTGGACCAGGAACACCGCGACATTGAGCGAAATGAGCGCGTAGGTCACCACAGGGACAATCCGGGTGCGCTGCAAGTCGCCAAGCGGGAAAACCATGGTGCAGCGTGATCCTCAACCGAACGCAGCAAGATAGAACGGCCTTTGCTCCCACCCGGCGGCCGTTCGCGTGCCACCAACACGACGCGGCCGCGAGCGTGCAATATACCGATTCGACCGGTGCCGCGCCATCCCCACGCAGCCAGGCAACGCGCAAACTCGATCGCTCAGCACTCGTCCACGGCAACCATGAAGACTGCCGGTCAGACGACGACAGGCCCCTGCCCTTCGAGCTCGATCTTTTCCCACTCCCGGCGCACGTGCGAAAGCCCCACGGCACACAGCTCGAACTGTTCGCTCAAGCGGCGAAACACAGTTTCCCGATCGTTGCCGGCACTCAAGACACTCGCCAGATGATACGACCGCTTGCCCTGGCGCTGAAAGCTGATCAAGGCGTCGGCCGAGTTCCCCCCCTGAAGCTTCGCCAGCGCTTCGGGATAAACCCCCGTCCAGAACAGGGTGTAATCGCCGACGTGACGATGGCACTCGCGGCGCCTCGCTGCGTCTGCGGCAGCCTCGGCTTCGGCGACCATCGCCGTAACTTCAAACAGTCGTTTCCCTTGTGCATCACGAAGGTGCCACACTCCCTGGCTCGGCACAAAGCTCGCGAGTAGCCCGGCGACATACCCGACGAGCGAGGGATCGCCGATGCCGAGCTCGTTGATGAACGTGTACTCGGTAAGGCCTCGGAAGAGCCTGTGCAGCGGATGCGATTCGGGAATCGCGCGCGGATTTTCCATGCAAGGGCGCTCCTGCCCCACGGGACCTTGTCCGGGAAGGAACGAAAGAAACTGATTCGGACGACATGATGATCCGGCTGGCGAATCGGGGAGAGAGGCGAGGACTTCACGTCTTCCTCGAGAATTCTACGCGCAATCTCACAATCGATCAATCAGAGTTTCGGCAAGGTGGAGATTCTTCAACGGTTCAACCCCGGCGAGCTTCGCGTGACGTGAACGCCCGCCGTGATGCCCACCGTCGCCGATCGCACCGCGAAAGTGCACGCTTCCCCAGAGTTGTCGTTCGCTCTGCGAAAGTTCACTCCTCCCCCAATCAGGGTTCAGACGATCACTAAGTCGCCGCGATTGTCTGAACGTGGTGGCTCGCTTTGACTTGTCGCTTTTGGCCCTTCGTGTCATGATGGAAGTGTTAGCATCTTTTTAAACAGATCGATTGTCAGGGAGGAAGCTTGGTTGCGAATCACGTTCCACGGTGCGGCCCGGCAAATCACGGGCAGTGCCCATCTTCTGGAGATCGGCTCGGCGCGTATTCTGCTCGATTGTGGGTTGTTTGACTCCGATCGACTTGATCCCAGCGGGCCGAACCGTCAGTTCCAGTTCGACCCCCGGGCACTCGATGCGGTGATCGTCTCTCACGCCCATAACGACCATATCGGGCGGCTGCCTTGCCTCGTCCGCGCGGGGTACACCGGGCCGATCTACACCACGCCCGCAACTGGCGACATCGCCAACGTCATGCTACGTGACAGTGCGCGGATCCAGCGTGAGGAAGTGCGCAATGCCCATCTTCGTCACCCGGAAATCGAAGCTCCCGAGCCTCTCTTTGAGCTGGTTGACGTGGAATGGATGGTCGAGAGAATCAAGCGTTTGCCGTATCGTGAGCCGCACGAAATCGCCCCGGGTGTCACTCTGACCTACCTGGATGCGGGGCATATCCTGGGCTCGGCGATCGTGCAGCTCGACTTCCGCGAAAACGGCCGGTCGCGACGACTGGTTTTCACCGGCGATCTCGGCCGTCGCAACACGCATCTCCTGCCCGACCCCACGCCCGTGGATAACGTGGACCTGCTGGTTTCGGAGAGCACGTACGGCAATCGCGAGCTGGATTCGTACGACACCCTGATGAAGCAGTTGCACGCCATCGTCGCCCGCGCAACCCGTCTCCAGAGCAAGATCGTGATCCCGGCCTTCAGCCTGGGCCGCACCCAGCGGATGGTCTATTGCCTTCAAGAGCTTTTCACCGTGCACAAGGTGCGGCCGATTCCGATCTACGTCGACAGCCCCCTCGCGACCCGGCTCACCGAGATTCATCGCGATCACCCCGCGGCATATACGCCCTTTGCTCGCAGCCTGATGGACAAGGATCCGCTCTATTTCGGATCGAAATACGTCGAGTTCTGCGGCGGCTGGGACGATTCGCGGCGTCTGAACCACTTGAACGGTCCCATGATCATCGTCTCCTCCGCGGGCATGTGCGAGGCCGGCCGCATTCGCCATCACCTCCGCCACGTCGTCTCCGACCCCGACAACGCCGTCGTGATCGTGAGCTATCAGGCCGAAGGCACGCTCGGCCGCCAGATCTCCGACGGTGTCGAGCGGGTGCAGATCTTCGACGAGTGGTACGACCTGAATGCCGCGGTCTATGTGCTCGACGGATTCTCCGGCCACGCAGACCGCGGCGACCTCGGCTGGTGGTACTCGCAGCTCGGCGGGCGCATCGAACAGGCTTTCCTCGTGCACGGCGAGCCGGAATCGATGGAAGCGCTCGCGCCGGTGCTCCAACCCTTCGTCCAGACACCCGTTCAAACACCCGAGCTGCACACGACCTACGAAGTCTGACTTGATCCCTCGTCAGAGGTCATTGACTCGTTTCCGTTGCGCATCGTACGATTGTTCATTCAAATCCGCGCATCTGGCTGGATCGGGCGCGGCACAGTGTAGTACCGACTCGACCCAAATCCGCTCGCAGGAATCTTTCCATGAAACCGCGCTGCCGCGATCTCTTTGTGCTTTCCCTTTACCTCGCCGCCTTTGCCCTTGCGGCCGGCTGTGGTGGAACCGGTAGCGACGAGCCGAACGCGCCGGCGACGCCGACGTACACGGCCCGTCCCGGCGCGGCAGGAGATCCAGGACCCGGTGGTCCCCCACCGGGTCCTGGCGGCGGGCCGCCGGGAAAAGGCGCCTCCTCGCCGGAAATCCGAGCGATCATGGTCAAGTTGAACAAGGGCCCGAGCGCGCTGGGCACAGTGATCGGTGAAGCGCTCAAGGCCGAGAAGCCAGCCTGGGACACGATCCAGCCCCAGACGAAGGAATACGCAAAGCTCGCCGGTGACATTGCCAAACACGAGCCGGCCAAAGGCTCGAAGGAATCTTGGTCCAAGCTGGCGGCTGAATACGCTGGGCTGGCAACCGAGCTGGACAAGGCGGCTCAAGCCAAGGACAAAGCCGCGGCCAGCGCCGCCCAAGATGGCCTGGGGGGATCATGCAACGCGTGCCACCGGCAGCACCGCGGCGGGCCAGGCGGCGGCATGGGTCGCGGCATGGGCGGGCCCGGCATGGGTGGACCTCCACCGGGTGGACGCCCAGGCATGGGCGGACCCCCTCCGGGCGGGCGCGGCGGACCGCCGCCTGGCGATGCACCCGACGAGCCGAAGTGACCGGACCCATGACTCAGCTCGCGCTCCGCGCGCTGCTCATCGCGATTGTGGCATTCTCCGGCCAAGAGCCGACCGCTCGCGATCTGATTGAGCGTCACGACCGTGAGAAGACGGCCGTCTGGATCGATGGCAATCGGGCAACGTTCTTCTATCGCGGCGAAGCCGAACAGGTCACGCTCGTCATGAGTGGCGAGTTCAAATCGCTTCGCCGGGTCGAAGGCAGTGATGTCTGGACCGAGAGCATCGAGCGCCCGGAGCTCTCCAGCGGCATGTTCTCCTATGCTTCCTTCGCCGGCAAGAAGGGTGAGACACCCTTCAATCCCACTCGCCCGCTCCGATTCGAGGTCTGGACCGGCCCCCAGGCGCCCCCGCGCCCGCGGTGGCGAAAGACCTCAAGGGCGTCGACAAGATGCTCGAGCTGGAGAGCAAGGCACTTGGCGAAAAGCGAAAGATCAAGATCTATCTGCCCCCCGGTCATGACCGGGCGAAATCGTATCCTGTCATCTACGCCGCGGATGGGATGACGAACGCAGAGATCCTCGAGCCGCTCATCCTCGCCGGCAAGGTGCGGCCGATTGTGGTCGTTGGAGTGTTGTCCGGCACTTACCAGGGTGATCGAGCCCAGCCGTACGATATCAAGCGCGATCTGCGGGCCTGCGAATACCTGCCCGAGATCGACCCAGCGCGTTTCGCCAAGCACGAGAAGTTCTTCTGCGATGAAGTGCGGGCGTGGGCCGAGAAGGAGCTAGGCGCCACGCGCAACCAAAACGAGCGCGCGATCCACGGCGTTTCGAACGGGGCCCGATTCGCGGTGGAAATGGGCATGCGCCACCCCGAATTGTTCGGTCACGTCTTTGCGTTTTCGGTGGCATCTTCGACCGGTCTCAAAGGTTTGGAACCAACCGCCCGCTTCCCCGCTAGCTGCAGCACAGCGGAAACATCCCGCTCATGCTGGCCGCTTTGCCGGCAATCGAGAGCGACGTGAAGGCGAAACGGCTCGATGCGCAGCCATACGCGCTTCTGTTTGACCGGCTCAAGGTCACGCTCGGTGAAAAGCAGCGCTACGGCACACAGCTCGGCTCCGACGAGAAAGGAAACCTCGTCATGATGCCCCTCGAGGATCGGTCTCGCATGGAAGAGCTGCGCAAAGAAATCGGCCTGTTTCCGTTCGCAGATTATCTGAAGCTTATCGAGAAACAGAGCCCTGGAAAGCCCGTGCGATTCGCCGACGACGATTGAATGCCTTCGTGCGGCAATGTAGGACAGCCGCCCCGGCTGTCTTCCGTTCCCGATCGATCCGATCGACCCCGGGCGTTTCGCCTGGCTCAAACGCGGCGCGCGTTGGTATTCTGGCGATGTTCAGGGGAAGGAAGCCTTCCTTGAGCGCAGTCTCCGAGGGTCGTGCCAGATGCCAGACAGGGAATCGCTTCGCGGCAAGCTCGTGGCCCTGCTCGAAGAAGAGATGGGTGAATCGTACGCGCTGCCTCAAGACGATCAGGACCTTCGAGAAACACTTGGGCTCGATTCGGTCGACCTGGTCGGACTGGTCATGCGGATTGAGCGCGAGTTTCACGTCCGGCTCGCGCCCGAGGAGCTCGGCCAGGTCAAGCGGGTCGGCGATCTGCTTGACCTGATGGAAGCGAAGCTCTCCACCACCGAGGGTCATCCCGTCTCGAGCGGCCCCGCCGCTGGCGGAACCGGCGACGCACTCGCCTGACCTGGTCGCGGCCCCGACGAAGCTCCACCCGGCGCGCCATTCCTTCCGCCCTGCGCTCTCCGTCCTCGCCCAGTACGACGACAGCCACGCCGACCGTGATTAGCAGCGTCCCGATCACTCGCGACAGGCCGATGTCTTCGTGCAGATAGAATCGCGCCAGGAGCGCGGCCAGCGGATACGATGCCGCGGTCAGTGGGAGTGCAAAGCTCAGGTCGGCGTTCTTGAGGGCCAGCATGTAAAGCCCGAGGTGCGCGACCAACAGAACCAGACCGGCCGCGACCCAGCCGTTGCGCAGAAGCCCGGCAGCCTGAGCGATCCAGCCGCCTTCCAGACGATCGATCTGCTTCATTCCCTTGGAAAGCGCCGTCTCTCCGACGGCGAGCGCCACAACCGCCACCAGCATGATGAGCAGGACCCTCCCGCGCCCGCCTGTCATCCCGAGCTGTCCTTGTTTCGACCCTCGTGTTCCGTTTGTCCGTTCCAGTTTGTGCCCCGGCCGCTCGTCGATTTCTCAGCCGGCACCGGCAAACCCATCGCCTCGGTGAGGCTCTCAAACGCATCAATCAGACCGTCGATCGCGCGATCCTCGTGATTGGCGTTGCATTGCACTCGCAGCACCCCGGCGTGATAGGGCACTGCCGGGAAGAGCACCGACTGAACGTAGTATCCCTGATCGAACAGGTGCTTGCCGGCTCTCAGGGTATCCGCCTCGTCGCCGATCTTGACGGAGATGATCGGCGTCGCTCCCCCCATCACTTCCAGTCCCAGCGCGGTCAGTCCCCGCGTCAGCCGCGCGATCGAACGATCCAGCCGCCCGCGCAGGGCCGCGTACTCGCTCGAACAGAGAATGTCGATGACTGTGCCGATGGCCTCCAGATAACACGGCACGACCGGCCCGCCGAAAACATACGAGCTGGAACGAATCTTGAGCAGGCGCTGAAACGCGGCCGGGCAGCCGATGAACCCCCCTGCGCACGAAAACGCCTTCGAGAGCGAGCCGACAACAAACGCGTTTTCGTAACTCCCCAGAGCTTCGAGCACCGTCCCCCGCCCGTGCTGGCCCAGCACCCCGGTGCCGTGCGCATCGTCGATGTAGAGCACGGCCTTGGCCGCGCGGGCCACGGCATCGAGCTCCCGCATCGGCGGGATCTTGCCGCTCATGCTGTACACGCCGTCGATGCAGACCAGGGCGCACCGGTAGGGTTGGAGACCTGCCAGCGTTTGCTCGAGTGCGCCAGGGTCGTTGTGTGCAAATGTCGCGACCTTCGTCCCGCCGGCACGCGCGATCTTGGCAGCTTCCTGCATCGAGCTGTGCGCCATCTCATCCATGGCGATGGCGTCCTGCCGGCCGGTGAGCCCAGGAATCGCCCCCAGGTTCGCCAGCATCACCGATGGGTAGATGAGCGTCGATTCGACGCCAAGCCAGTCCGCAAGCCTCTGCTCCGCGACGATATTGGCGCGCACACTGGCAAACGCGCGCGAGGAGCCGTTATGCGTTCCCCATTTACGCAATCCATGCCGGATCGCGTGTTGAACTCGGGGGTCCTGGTCCAGGCCCAGGAAGCTGTCCGAGCCGAAGTTGATCACCCGGCGGCCCAGAACCACGATCTCTCGGCCCGGACCCATCTCGTCGATCACCAGGTCTTTGAGGTGCACATCCGCGTGCTCCTCGCCGAACCGCTCGATAATTCGCACGAGTGTGTTCTGCCGCAGCGCGACACCCAGTCTTTCCATCGGGCACTGCACGGCGTTGTCGTCTCCCTCGACTGGCGCGGCAAACAAAAAGGCAACCAGATCTCCCGCCAAACCCCAAGTGCTCTGATCCTCCTCAGTCCGAATATTGCTCCTCAAATCCTTGACAAATTGCCCAGACTTCCAAATTCCGGAGATCCGCGCGGGATTGCGAGACGCGGCCTGGCACTCCTCGTGGAGAGTGCGATTGTAAAGAAGGCAATTCTATAGCTACACTCTGGCGCCAACTAGCTCAATTCAATTCGAGGGATCTGCGGTCAGGTTAAGGAAGACTCTCGAACGTGGTGAGTCATACGAGGGAACGGGCGTTCTCCGGCAACGGCCTAGATTGCCGGCCGGCGCTCTCCGGGACGGTTATGGGGCACGGGATGTTCCGGATGCCGTCCGGTGACGTAGCGGCGCTGCGCCGCAAGCCGGGGCCGATCCCCGAGGGCTGGGCGCCGCCATCGTCGTCGTTGTTGCGCAACTCGGACGAGCAGACGATCGCCGGCCTCTGCGCGGTCTTCACAGCGATCGACGGCATAGGTCTGCCGCGCGATCGCTATGAAGGTTGGGGCGTGGTCGCCGCGTCGCGCTTTCTCGGCCGTGCCAACCTGGCGCAGGCGCTGGAGAGCTTCCTCGCCGAGGGAGTCTGGGGAACCTCACCGCACCTGATTCCTCACTTTGCCCTCCATTCGGCGTCTGGAACCATCAGCCTGGGTCTGGGGCTGCATGGTCCGAATCTTGGGGTCGGCGGCGGGCTTCACGCTGCTGCCGAGGGCTTTCTGGCGGCTCTGACCTGGTTGTCGATCGGCAGTGTGCCGGGCGTTTGGCTCGTGCTGAGCGGCTGGTCGCCGGAGCTGGTGCCGTCGCGCGGTGCAGAACTCACTGCTCGCAGGGAATGCCAGGCTCTGGCGATCGGGCTGGCCCTGCTGGACGGTCGAGGCGGCCGATTGGCGTTTCGGGCGAGCGTCGGCCGCGATTCTCACCATGCCGCCGCACCTGTTGACCTGGTCGCACTCGAGGAGATCCTGGCGGCTCGAGCTGGGCCGGAGCCGAATGCGGTGGCGACAGATCCACTCGGACGCTTGCGCATCGATTTGATCGAAGGGCCGATTGGCCAGGGATGAGCCTGAATGAATAGCGATGAATCCGTCTGGATCACGGGAGTCGGGGCCGCAACCCCGCTCGGCTCCGAGCTCGACCAGATCGAATCGAGCTTGCTCGCCGGGCGCTCGGGCGTCTCGCTCGTGACGCGGTTCCCGACCGACGATTATCCCAGCCGCATCGCGGCTCAGCTCGGAGAGATCGGCACGCCGCCCGGCTGCGATGCGGCAGCCTTCTCGGCCCGGCCCCGGCTGGAACAGCTCGCCCACTGGTGCGTCGAAAAGGCGCTGCGCGACACCGGTTTGTGGGGCCCACACCTCGAGTCTCGCGTCGGGCTGGTGCTCGGCTTGGGCGCTGAGTGGATGCTGCTGTGGGAAGTCGATCACTTCGCGGGCGGCTCGCGGCTCTATGACCCCCGCCAGGATTGCGAATCGACCGTCGAACGAGTGCGCAGCGGGCTCGACCTGAGCGGACCGGCTCTTGCCCTCTCCGCCGCCTGCGCCAGCGGCAACCACGCCATCGAGATCGGCCGCCAGTGGCTGCGGCTGGGCCTGGTCGACTACTGTGTCGCCGGCGCGTGCGACCTGGCCGTCTCACCGATCGGCCTCGCCACCTTCGGCAACCTGCGCGCGCTCTCACGCCGCAACTCCGATCCATCTGCCGCGTCACGGCCGTTCGACCGTGACCGCGACGGCTTCGTTCTGGGCGAAGGAGGCGTCGTTTTCGTGATGGAACGTTCCACCGACGCCCGCCGACGAAGAGCCTACGCCTACGCCGAGGTTGCCGGCTGCGGCTCTAGCAGCGACGCCCACCACCACGTCATTCCCAGCCCCAACCCGGCGCCGGCCGCCGCCGCCATGCGCAGCGCCCTCTCCGACGCGCGAGTGAATTGTGACCAGGTCGACCACGTCAACGCGCACGCGACGAGCACGCCGGTCGGAGACGCCGCCGAGGCCGCCGTCCTCCGCCTCGTGCTGGGCGCAAATGCCGATCGGATCCCCGTGTCGTCAACCAAGAGCCTCACGGGTCACTTGCTCACCGCTGCCGGCGCATTCGAGGCGCTCGCCTGCTTGACGGCTTTACGGCACCACGCCATTCCTCCTACGATTAATCTCGATGATCCCGACGTCGACCTGTGCTTGGTCGCCAACGAGGCCAGACCGCATGATGTGCGCGTGGCTGTCTCCAACTCGTTCGGCTTCGGCGGAAGCAACACCAGCCTGGTCTTGCGGGCGGTTTGAGTCGCACAATCTCGATCCGGCGGGCAGCGTGCACTCACGACCCGCGCGTTGGCATCAGGACCCCCTACCATGAGCATGATCTGCCAGCTTTACGCGCTGCCTGATCGGTCGGCTCGCGAAGTGATTACCGACCCTTCTCGCATTCGCGAGCTCATCAGCTCGCTCGATCAGACTGGGGCCGCGGTTTCACTCGAGAAGAGCTGGCACGGTCTCCATTTCGCTCTCACCGGGAGCGCATGGGACGGAGAGCCACCGCTCAACTTTCTCGCTACGGGCGGCGAGCCCGTGGGCGACGTCGATGTAGGATATGGTCCGGCCCGGCTGCTCATGCCTGATCAAGTCGCCTCGCTGAGCGCCGCCCTCGAAAGAATAACAGACGACGAGTTCGCACGCCGCTTCGATCTTGGGGCGTTAACAAAGGAGGCGATTTATCCCCAGATCTGGGACGAGCCACTAGAGGATCTGCTCGAAGAATACCGTGGTTACCTGGGTTTCGCCAAAGCTCTGATCGCCGAGGCAAGCCGTGATGGGCAAGCCATCCTCATCGTGATAAGCTGACGCTCGTATCGCGCTCGAGCGCACACCGTTGGACTTGAATCCACACGCGCAGGACGAATCCGATAGATCGGAGCGCAGTATGAAACGCCTGGTCATCGCGGTTGGGAGCTCGATATTCGCTCTGATCGGAGCCGCCGCCCAGGAGCGAACCCCCCGCCCTAACGAGCCCCTCCCCTTGAAGGTGTCAGGAACCAGATTGCTCAATAGCGCCGGTGACCCGGTGCGCCTGCGGGGTGTAAACACCGCCTGCATGGAATGGACCAACGACGGCGAGGGCCACATTCTCGAAACGGTGCAGACTGCGATCCGCGACTGGCATGTGAATGTCATCCGGCTGCCGCTTTCCCAGGACCGCTGGTTCGGAAAGGCGCCGCAGCAGGATGATCAGGGCAAATACTATCGAATTCTCGTGCGACAGATCGTCGACAAGGTGGCTTCGTCCGGGTGCTACATCATCCTGGATTTGCACTGGTCGGATGCCGGCGAATGGGGCAAGAACATCGGGCAGCATTTGATGCCCGATGAGAACAGTCTGAGTTTCTGGAAAGACGTGGCCGCCGCATATCAGAACCATCCAGCCGTGTTGTTCAACCTTTACAACGAGCCGCACAATGTCGGCTGGGACATCTGGCTGAAGGGGGGCTTCGTCACCGAGAAAGCCACGCGCAAGACGCCCATCCAGTCGTACAACGCCGTCGGCATGCAGACCCTTCTCGACACTGTGCGGAGCACGGGAGCAAAAAACGTGGTGATCGTCGGCGGGCTCGATTGGTCGTACGACTTCACGGGAATCCTCCAAGGCCGGCAGCTTTCCGACCCGGATGGCAACGGCGTGCTCTACGACAATCACGCCTATCCGTTCAAGGGCGACTCGGTCGAGCGCTGGATCGCCAAGATGGAGACCGCGACCAAGAAACTGCCGGTGATCGTCGGCGAGTTTGGAGCCGAGACGCAACGCGGCGCGCCCTTGGAAAAGGACGAAAAATGGGTCCGCCAGGTGCTCCAGGCTCTGGAAGACCACAAATGGAGCTGGACGGCCTGGGACATGCACCCCGCCGCCGGCCCTCGGCTGATCTCCGACTTCCGATGCACCCCCACTCCCGGCTTCGGCAAGTGGGTCAAGCAGGCACTCGAAGGCACCCTGCCGCCCTACTTGCCCCCGCCAAGCGAAAAGCGAGCGCGACCAACCACGAAGTGATCGAACGCGGCGTCTTGATCGAATTGCCGGGGCGACGAATGATTCTCTCGCGGTTCTTCATCCCCGCAACGTCACAACTGGCGACTCGCCGAACATGCGACGGTAGTCCACCGAGAACCGCCCGAAGTGCCCGAAGCCCCACCGGAGTGCGGTCGTCGTCACCGTCGTCTCGCCGGCCCGGGCATCGACGAGATCGCGCCGCGCCGCGTTGAGCCGCATTCGTCGATGATAAGCCGCCGGCGATAGGCCAAATAAATCACGGAACCCCAGCATCAGCGTACGCTTGGGCACCCCGGTGACCAGACACAGCTCGCACACCGACACCGGCCGGTCGCGATGCTCCCGCAAGAACGACTCGGCCTGGCGTGCGGCTCGGCAACGCAACGGCAGCGATGCTCCCGAATCAGGTGCGATCACCTCAGAAAGCCATGTGTCAAGGACTTGATGCTCCCACGCGCTCGCATATTCGGGGTCGTTCAATCGTCCTGGCCCGGCAAGATCTTGTTCGATCAGACTGCGCAGGCGGAGAGCGAC
The DNA here is from genome assembly GCA_963823665.1 of uncultured Planctomycetota bacterium. Classification (GTDB taxonomy): domain Bacteria; phylum Planctomycetota; class Planctomycetia; order Isosphaerales; family Isosphaeraceae; genus CAVXHV01. Next base: position 2,905,271 of record CAWGMQ010000004.1, on the reverse strand, counting down.
GTCGTGTCTCGATTGTGGCCCTCGCAGGGCGAGACGATCCGACATATTGCGGTCGAAGAAAGCAGGTCCCAGCACCGCTTGCGCCATCCTGTGAAACAACGGAGCGTGCACAGCGGCGGTGACCAGCTCGTTCTCCCCGAGCGTGCGGAAGTCAAGCTCATGCCCAGCCTTGGCCCACATCATCTGATCCGCGGCGACCTTGTAGCCATTAATCATGATCGGCGATGTTTGCCGCACGATACTCGAAAGTACGACTGTTTCCTTCGGAATCACGCCCTGGATGAGCAGACCCGGACTTCGAAACGAGCAACCCAACTGGATCCGCCCCGAGTGAGTGCCACGAATGGCTCCCTCAAACCTCCCCTGACCGAGCTGCGACTGCTCGAGCCCCCAGTAATTGATCCGTGCGCTCATCACGTCCGGGTCGTGGCATGAGAAGACGACCTGAAGACCGGGACGGAACGGTCCGGCCGTCGCCGACGACTCAGCCGTCGGCGGATCCGCTTGCACATTTCGGATAGTCATGAGTCCCGGCCGCAGATAAAGTCACACGTTGGAACGACCAGCTCCGCACCAAGATACCTGAGTTCGGGCCTCGGATCGAGGCGGTCCTACCGGCGATGATTCGATCTCGGGATGGGCGGTCGTGACATACAATCGATTCGATGGCGAACTCCTCTTAACTGAGCCCGGTGTCTGCACACCGCCGGAGATCTCCCGATGAGTCGTCCTCTGCGTCAGAGCCATTTCACACTGGCCTTTCCCATGAAGTCACCAGCAGACGCCAGAGCGGCTGCGCAGAAACTGCCGGCGCTCATGCCGGACATGTTCCAGGCGCTCGACTCAATCGGCACGGTGCATTATTCGCGGTTCACGGAGCTGAGCGAGAAGACCATGCTCTTCCTCGGCGACTTTGACGGCGAGTTCGGGCAGCTCATGCTTGAACTGGCCAGTCACGCCGCACCGGTGTTCGACACCATCCTCGCGCACGTCGACAACCCGCCCCAAACCCCGGTCGGCAGTAACGCGGAAGCGTTCGTCGAGTGGACCGCGGATCATCTTCTTCATTCGGCCTTCACCTACACCGCCTACCCCGGAGCGACCGCCAAGGAGATCAGGGCCCTGGCCGCCGCCGCTGGCGTCAAGGGCGCCAGCCGGCCGAACGTATTCCTGGTGATCCTGCCTACCAAATCGCCTCTTGCTTATGTCGAGCTCCAGCTCCTCCTGAGGGTGAAGAGTCACAGCATCCCCGTAGACCTGGACAAGGTCGGCACTCCCCACTTCGCTCAATTCATCCCGCTTGGGGACCGGCAGATGGGCTTCTTCACCGTTTACGACGGCTCGTTCGAGAAGTACATCGATGACTTCACTCGCAACATAGGGGAACTCTTTGATGTCTTGTTCAAGTTCGTCAAGAACCCGCCCCCCTCGCCGTGCAGAAAATACGTCCAGGAGTTCATCGATTTTGCGGCAGTCGCCAACCGCGCACCCATCGGCTTCTACCAGGCCTATCCGGATCTGACCGTTCTGGACGTCAAGGCCCTGATCGCCGAGAGCGCCGGATCAGCGGCCCAGAATCGCTTGTGATCGATCCGGCATCCCATGTGTCCCTGCTGGAGAAACGAGTTCCCTTTCCGCAAGTCGAGACGGAGACGCGCGATGAGCAACGACATCAACCCGAAAACTCCCAAAGAAAGGGAAAGCCACGGGTTGCTCCACCGGCTCTTCGGTGGGGTCCATGGTTCGGGCTCGGATTTCCACTCGCAAGATGGGCGCAAAAGCGCGCTCGATCTCGAAGACATCCAGGGCATCATCCTGCGCACCTACCGCATGCCGGTCGTCCGGCACTTCCTGCTGAAAGTGGATGTCCCGGCGGCCGCACGCAAGCTGCTCGGGCGGCTCGCCGGCGGCGACGAAACCGACGCGCCGCAGATCACGACGGCCAAGGACTGGCATGTCGGGCTCGAGCCCGGCCCCGGGGATAACCTGACCGACCCACCTCGCTGCAAGCCCGACTATTGCCTGAACCTGGGCATCACCTGGCCGGGGTTGCTGGCGCTCGAAGTCAAGGATCGTGTTCCCAGCCTCTCCTTCAAGTCGTTCAACGCGTTCGTCGCCGGAGCAGCCGCGCGAGCGGTATTGGTCGGCGACACCGGCGCGAACGCCCCGGAGCACTGGCTCGGTGGATTCGGGACGGGCAGCGATCACGTCATGCTGACGCTGCACGCCGCAACCCCCGAGGCTCTGGCGGCCTACAGCGCACGCCTGTCCGCGCTTTTTGCCCTTGATCGTGCTTTCCAGGAAATCTGGCGCGGCGACGGTATGGCGATCATGCAGATGCAGGAAGGCAGCCCCGAGCCGGTTTTCAAGGTTCATTTCGGTTACGTCGACGGCATCAGCATGACGACCATCCGCGGCGGCCCGGAACGCTACAAGCCTGACCACCAAGAACCGTGTGAACCCTGGCTGTTCGTCTTGCTCGACGAAGCCGAGAATTACCTGGTGCCCGAGCCTCCCGAACTGGGCCGCAACGGAAGTTTTGCCGTCTTCAAGATGATCCGGACCGATGTGGTCGGCTTCGAGAACTATCTGCAGTCGAACAAGGACCGGATCGATCCCGAACTGCTCGCCGCCAAGATGTGCGGACGATGGCGCAACGGCGTTCCACTGGCGCTCTCCCCCGATACCGATAGCCCCCCCGGTGGGATCTCGCCCGACCAACTAAACAACTTCGAGTATGTGAATGCCGACGGATCGGGTGACCCGAAAGGCCTGCGCTGTCCGGTCGGGCGCACATCCGCCGGATCAATCCGCGCGGCCAGCCCATCAGCGGCCAGGGAGAGCCCGGCGGCAGCAACAACTCCCACCGGCTCATCCGTCGCGGCCTGCCGTACGGCCCTGCTTATGATCCGGCTCAACCGAACGACGGACACGAGCGGGGCCTCCTCGGCTACTTCATCAACTCCAACATCGAGAACCAGTATGAATTCGTTCTGAGCCAGTGGGTCCAGGACAGCGAATTCGCCGGAGCCGTTCGGCTGAATCGCGAGGCGAAAGATCCGATCATCGGCACCCAGAACCCGGCCGAAAGCATCTTCGTGATCCCCCAAGCCTCCGGCGCGCCTCTGATCAAGATCACCGGCTTTTCCAGCTTCACGACCACACAGGCGGCGGCCTATTGCTTCCTGCCGGGCCTGACCGCAATCAAATTCATCGCCGGGCTGGAATGACAAGCGTGACGAGGGCCCATCATGCCGGTTGTGACTGGACAGGCGCCTGAGCAGGATCTTGCCGCGTTCGAGGCCGACATTGCAGAAATCGTCCAGGGGTTTCTCGCGCTCCAGGCACGATTGTCCGGACCGGACGGGCGCCCCCGCCGAGCGACCCACGCGAAAGGCGTGTGCGCCCGAGCCGAGTTCGAGGTCTTCGACGTCGCCGCGAACCGCGATCCAGCGCTCGCCGCGCGGCTCGCCCAGGGCATCTACGCCAAGCCCGGCGTCTACCCCGCCACGCTGAGATTCTCCAACTCAGATCCCAAGGCCAACTCCGATCTCAAACCCGACGTACGTGCGCTCTCGTTCTCCGTCGAGCTCGAGCCAGGTGATCTGACGGGCACTGCCTCGAGCGCCGCGCGGCAGGATTACTCGTTGCAGAGCGCGACCACGCTCCCCATCAACGACGTACACGCGTTCGCGGTGCTGGCACGGGTGCTCGGGGCGCCCTATCCGGCCAGGGCCCTGTGGTCGTCGCCGTTCCGCGACAAGTTGATCTTCTCCACGAGCTTGATCAAAGGAAAGTTGCAGACACGGCAAGCGATTCGGCCCTATCAGCGACTGCGCTACTGGAGCAACGTGCCGTTCCGTCACGGATCGGCGGACGTCGTGAAGTACTCGGCCACGCCGGGCGCCGCCAATCCCGCACGCCCGCTAGCGAAAAAAAATCCCAACGCCCTTCAGGACGAGTTGATTCGCCACCTGAACGAAGACGCCACGATGAGCTCGTTCGACTTCGCGATCCAGTTCCTGGACACCGAAAGAATGACCGACCGCGGCAAGCGCCGGGATGCCAGCTTCTGGATTGAGAATGCCAGCGTCCTATGGAAGGAAACGCAAGCACCGTTTCACACAGTCGGCCGGCTCACGCTCCTTCCCAGATCGCTGCTCTCTTCCGACGCGTCCGACTCGATGTACATCGACGTCACCGAGCACTCCTCACCGGATAACGCTCCTGTCGGCTGCATCAACCGCGCGAGATGGCATGCGGAGCTGGCGAGCCGAAAAGCGCGCGCCCGTAGAGAGTGATGCCGTCGGGTCGCTGATTTGCGGTCGACAGATACGTCACGCCCAGAAACCGGCAGCCAGCGAGAGCCCGATTGCCGCATCGACCAGGAGGCCAGGGACTACCTTTCCAGGAGCCGGCTTATCCACGACAAGCGCGATCGCCTTGACGAAGGCCAGCCCAACATAAGCCAGGCCCGCCACGAGGTATGCCCGAGGGTCGCGCACGACCATGCAAGATATGCCGAGCATCGTGAGCATGCCGCCGAACACCGCGCAGCTCGACGAGACATAAGAGATCGGGACGTTCAATTCCAAGGATCGCCGCGACCTTCTCGGGTCGGAACAGGCCGACGCCCCCCGCCAAGACGCTCAAGGTGCTTCCAAAGAGCGCGGCCATCTCAGCGGGGCTCACGATCGTGGAGATCCTCCGTCAAAAGACATTGCGTGATCAGCAAAGCAAGGCGGTGACGCCTGATTCGTTTCGACCAGAATCGCCCAGCCTTGCCGTGCACCAGCTCTGATTCCGATCACTTCCCCGCTCGCGTCTGGGCTGCCTTCTGGATCTGTTCCTTCACGGCTTCGAGGTTAAAGCTCGCGCCCTTCTGCATCGGCGGAAATTCGATGGCCGTCTTGGCGAGCTTCGCCACTTCTGCCTGGACATAGACGAACCGCCAGAACTCGAACTTGAACCACTGGAAGTTTTCAACCGATCCAGTCAATCCCGTTCGCTCGAACGGATCGAGCCGCAGGTTCACCAGAATCGGGATGTCCGGCTTCACGGTGCCACCGAACCAGCCGTTCGGCTGATCGATGAACCGATACTTGAAGTCGTCGATCCGCGCCGCCCCGAGCGTGCCCTCGGCGAAGTACCAGATCTCGTGGCGCTTCGATGGCCCCTTACCCGTGATCAGGTCCATCTGGTTGTATCCGTCGAGATGCACCTTGTAAGTCGTGTCGCCGAGCATCTTGCCCTGTTTCAGCTCTTCGACAATGCTCGGATCACCGGCAGCGGCGGCGAACGTCGGCAACCAGTCGAGCCCGCTGATGATCCCGTTTTCGACCTTGCCCGCCGGGACCTTGCCGGGCCAGCGCAAGATCGCCGGAGCGCGGAAGCCTCCCTCCATGACCGTCCCCTTCCCTCCCGCAAACGGCGTCTGGCCGCCGTCGGGCCACGTGAAGTTCTCGGTGCCGTTGTCGGTCGTGAACACCACGATCGTCTCTTCTTGGGCGCCCATGTCGTCGAGCTTCTTCATCACGGCGCCGACGATGTCGTCAAGCTGGGCCATTCCCGCTTCGTGAATCGACCAGCCGTTCTGCGGTGTGCGCAGCTTCTCGTATTTCTCCGAGAGATGGGTGACAATATGCATGCGCGTGGAGTTCAGCCAAAGGAAGAAAGGCTTGCCGTCGGTCTTGGCCTTGTCAACAAATTTGAGCGAGGCTTCGAGGACCTCGTCGTCCACGGTCTCCATCCGTTTGGGATAGAGCGTGCCGGCGTCCTCGATCCGCTGTTTGCCGATCTTTCCCCACCGCGGCTCCTCGGTCGGGTCGTCTCGATCGGTTGCCCAGGAATGCACCATGTTCCGCGGGCCAACCTTGTCCTTGAGCTCCGGCGGGTAGTTGGGGTGCGCCGGGTCCTCCATCGCATCCAGGTGATAGAGGTAGCCGAAGAACTCGTCGAAGCCGTGCACGGTCGGCAGGAATTCGTTGCGGTCGCCCAGGTGATTCTTGCCGAACTGACCCGTCGCATAGCCCATCGACTTGAGAACCGTCGCCGTGGTCGGCGCCTGCGCAGGCAGCCCGATCGTGGCACCCGCCTGGCCGACAGTGGTCATGCCGGTGCGGATCGGAAGCTGACCGGTGATGAAATTGGCTCGCCCGGCAGTGCAGCTCGCCTCGGCGTAGTAGTCGGTGAACAGCATGCCCTGCGCGGCGAGCCGGTCGAGGTTGGGCGTCTTGCCGGCCATCATACCCCGGTGGTAGGCGCCGATGTTGAACCAGCCGACATCGTCACCCATGATGACGACGATGTTGGGCTTCTTTCCGGAAGCCGTCGATTGGCCCTGGGCCGGTACGGGCTCCGCAACGCCGTTGGCGAGCAACACATTGATGGCCGGTCCCTGAGGACCACAGTCGGCCCGGCTGACACCCGGGTCGGTGACCGCCGTCTCCGCCGGCATCGCTCGCGGAGCGAGGTTGGCCGCAGAAGACGGCGTCATGCCTCTCGTCCCGGCGATGATGCCGACCATCGCGCCCAGCCCCACGCACGCCAGCGATTGAATCGCGCCGATCTTCATGCCCGGAATGCTCCTAATCGTCGTTCTGGAGACCACTTGTGCCAGGTCGCGTCTCAATAGGCAAAGACACCGATCATTGAGCGGCTTCGCACGGTCCTCATCGCCGTCATCGATCACAACTCAGCGCGCGAATGCCAGCCCCGGGTCGCCCTGTGGCGCACCGATGGCCCGGAAGGTAAAGTGATCGGCATCTTGCCACGCCACCTTTCCCGCCAGCGCCCCATTCTGTTTTCCCTGGGCCGTGAGCGTGAGGACTCCGTCGGCGAAGGTTGAGGCCCCCGCGATCTCGGTCGGCGGCTTACCCGCACTCGCAGCATCCCAGTTGAATTTACCGTCGTCCTTGATTACTAGCGCGATCTTCGCGTTTGCGACGGGTGTGGCCACCCAGTTCCCCGCCAGCTTGCCCTGGAAAGCCGGCGCGCCGTTTGTGGCCGGCTCCGCGGCGGGCGGTTGGGCACTGCCCGCGGGCTGGTAGTAGGCGATGAGCTGCGCCGAAAGCGTGTCCGCCGGCTGGAGCTTCACAACCTCCTTGAGCTGCGCGACCGCGTTCTCGACATGCCCCTGACACAGGTACTGGTAGGCCAGCACGAAGCGGACATGGGCCGATTGTGGGTTCGCCTTGACGCCCGCCTCGAGCGCCCGAAGCTGACCCGTGTAGGTCTCGACGTCGGGGTACATTCCGCTCAGTGTCGTCCAGTCCCAGCCGGGCGCAACCGAGAGCACCGCGTAGAGCGGCTCGGCGGCCTGGTCGTACTTGCCTTGAGCAAAGAACACGAGGGCGAGAAACTCGTGCAACGTCCTGTCATTGGGTGTCTGCGCGAGCGCCTGCTGGTCGACCTGCAGGGCTTTGGCGTAGTCGCCCGCCTTGAATGCGTCGCGGGCCTGGTCAAACCCCGTGTTTGCCTGATTGGCGACCGCCTGGTCGGGCGGCGCCGCCGTCGTGCTGATCGGCTGGGAGTAATTGTAGCCCGCCCCCGCGCCTTGCTGAGCCGCGCCGCCGGGCTGCTGTCCAACGCCACCCACGCCCGCGGCACCATAGTAAGGATTGCTATAGCCCGAATAGCCCCAGCCGTACATCGGCGAGCCGACTCCCCACGCCCCGACCCCGCCATAGCCCGAGCCGTAGCCCATCCCACCGTAGGCACCGTAGCCGCTGCCCCAGGCGCCGTTTATGCCGGAGTGATTGTTCGCATAGCCCGCGCCCGCGGCGGCACCCGCGGCCCCGGGGTGATTCAAGGCCTGGTTGTTATTTGCGTAGCCCGCGCCCGCGGCGGCACCCGCGGCCCCCGGGTGATTCAAGCTCTGGCTCTGGTTGTGATTGGCATAGCCCGCGCCCGCAGCAGCGGCACCCGCAGGGTGATTCGCCGCACTCGAGCCGCCACCGTATCCCGACTGACCTGTCGCCTGTCGTGGCTGGCTGAACGAAGGTGTTCCGCCCCCATGGCCATAAGCGCTGCCGCCACCGTAACCGCCGCCGCCGCCACCGTGGTAACCGCCACCACCGTAACCGCCGCCGCCGCCGCGCCCAGCGTAACCGCCGCCGCGGCCTGCAAAAATGTCAGGCGGGCAAGCCAGAATCACCAGCGCCGTCCCGAGGGCCAGCTCCGAAAGTCTGCGCGTCATGAAGTGTGTCCTGGAAGATGAAAGTTGAACGAAATTCCCGACAAATTAGCGTGTTCTTACTTGTTGGGGTCTGGTGGCTTGCGCACGAGGGTGAATTCGTTGATCCCCGCAATCGCGGCACCTCCCAGCGTGCGCTCGACCGACTGCCAACCGATCCGATCCTTGCCCACCCGAGTGATGATGTTTGTGGCCGACGCGGGTTGGCCGTCCTGTCGCACGCCTTCGGCCTTGACCAGCCAGCGATTGCCATCGCGGGTGAAGTACCCTTCGCCGAAGCCCCCCTCGGAGTCGAAGATCCATGTCTTGAACTGACGCTTCACCGCGTCCCATCCGATTCGCTGCGTGCCGGAGAGCACCGGCTGACCTTGGGTCTTCATGGTGAATTCGCGGATGAGGAAGTTGCCGTCTTGGCTCCACTTGCAGGTGGTGTTGACGACGGCATCCTGGCTCTCGTTGATCCACTCCCCGACCAGCCATTCAAGCTCCTTGAGGCGCTCGTGGGGACCCAGGTCATGGGCATGCTCATCGCGGACGGCGGCTTGAAGCCACTCGCCGTTCTTCTTCATGTAGACGACGGTGAAGCGAGTGATCTCCGGCGACGCACCCGCCGCGGCCGGCGTGATGGTCGTCCGCCCCTCCTCGAGGGCCGTGTCGGGGCCGAGAAAGCGCAAAGAGTTGACCTTGATGGCAATCGTGCCGCCGGGGTTTTCGCTGAATGACGCCGCAAGCCCGGCGCGGATGGCCGCGCGGCCTTCGATCCGCCCGCCGTGCTCGTCAACGACCAGGGCATCCTCTGCAAAAGTCGCCGCCGCCGCCGCCGCGTCGCCCCCATTGAACGCCTTGGTGAATGCCGCGACCAGGCCCGCAATCGCCTTTTCGTCGCCGCCGGGTTCGGCGGCCTTCGCACCCTCTACACGAGCCCTCTCCCTCCGCGCCGAGTCCTGAGCAAAGAGGCCGGGACACGTCACGAGCAAGAACGCGCCCAGCGAAAGACAGACGAATCTCATTCCTGTGGCTCCTTTTTCGATCGAAGTCCGAGACTAGCGCGGCGCTGTCCAGGTTCATCGAACGTGATTGGTTCGGAATTATCGAGATGCGCGAATCGAAGGCCCGCTTACCGGCATCGACGAGGCGAGCCCTCACATGGCTCGACCTACCGGGCCTTGAAGTCCGATCGTTCTTGAGCGATCATGCGGTACATAAGAGTAAATTGTTCTGAGTTACACCTTAACCGCCGGAACACACTGACGTCTATCCGAAAAGTGCAAGCCGGGCGCCTTGCCGATCCCGCTCGGCGCGTTCAGGGCACCGCCGCCAAAAACGTCGCCGTTGTGGGCACGTTCAAAAGTCAGCGCACCCGTGCCGCCACCTCGCCCGTGCTGGTATCATCAGCAGTTCGCCGGACCGGCCCGCTGACTTATGTCGTCAGACACCGATGAGCGAAGACTCTCGAATTGCCCTGTTCATGCCCGCGCTGCTCGTCCTGCTCGCGCACGATGAGGCGGCGAAGGGTTCGCCCTTGACCCGTGAAGAGGTTCTTGCAATCCGCGACCAGGCCGCCACTGTGACACTGGACCGATCGATGGCGATCCAGATCATGTCCAGGCGAGGTTACAAGGATATCCACCCCGACTTCGCCTACGAGGAATGGCAGGTCGTTCGGACCGTGCTCAAGGAATTTCAATCCCCCGGCTGAACGCGGGACGCGCACGCCGCCGGGGTTCTTGTTAAGATCCAATCGTTTCGGTTCTCAGCGCTTTCGACGACGACCCCAAGCCCGGTGCAGGTACCGCGTAACAAGCCACGCCGGTCGACGAGCGAACCGTTGCTGGCCCTTGCCGCAGCCGGGTGCGGGGCGTGATAATTGCGTTCAATCGTCGTGTGGCAAGGGCCGCCGGGGACCTCCCGGTGCGGCGAGACCGCACCACTGTACGCAATTCACGGGGACTCGGCGCATGGACAGCTCGGGCGCGGACCGCAACCTGCTCTTCGGCCTGCTGGCGCTCCAGAATGGGCTCATCGACCAGCTCCAGCTCGTCGCCGCGTTTCAGGCCTGGACACTCCAGAAGGATCGGCCGCTGGCCGATCACCTGGTCGATTCCGGCGCCCTGGATGCCGACCAGCGTGGCGTGATCGACTCGATGGTTGGGCTGCACGTGAAGAAGCATGGCGGCAGCACGGCCGGAAGCCTGGCCGCCCTCCCGACGAGCGTCCTGGCGGCGCGCGAACTGGCCCGGCTCGAGGACCCCGATCTCGACGACAGCCTTGCCGGTCTGCCGACGCTTGGGGCTCGCGCCGACTCCAGCAGCGATCGGACCCTCGACCTCGAAGTCGGGCCCGCCCAAGACGGCAGCATCGTCCTGGCGGGAATCGGCGCCGGGATGAAAACGATCATCTCGCGTGTCGTCCTGCACGAGACGGACCATGACAGCGGTGATGGGGCGCGTCGCCCCCACGCTCGGGCCGGACGCTATCAGCTCCTGGGCGAAATCGCCCGCGGCGGGATGGGGCTGGTGCTGCGGGGCCGCGACCCGGACCTGGGCCGCGACCTGGCGCTCAAGATCTTGCTCGATCAACATCGCGACCGCTCCGACCTGGTCGACCGCTTCGTCGAGGAGGCCCAGATCTGCGGTCAGCTCCAGCACCCCGGCGTCGTGCCGGTGTATGATCTCGGCACGCTGGCCGACCACCGGCCATTCTTCACGATGAAGCTGGTGAAGGGCCAGACGTTGGCGGCGCTCCTCACCGAGCGCGGGGCCGAGCCGGACCTGCCCCGGTTCCTGTCGATCTTCGAGGCGATTTGCCAGACGATGGCTTACGCCCACTCCCGCGGCGTGATCCATCGCGACCTGAAGCCGTCCAACGTGATGGTCGGGTCTTTCGGCGAGGTGCAGGTCATGGACTGGGGCCTGGCGAAGGTTTTGCCCAAGGATGGACCGAAGAAGGATCAAGTTGAGGCGGCGGCCAACCAGACGGTTGTGGCCACGTTCCGGATTGCAGCCGATAGCGACCTCTCCCAGACCGGCTCGGTGCTGGGCACACCATCCTACATGGCCCCCGAGCAGGCCAGGGGCGAGACCGACTCGATCGACCGCCGGGCCGACGTCTTCGCGCTGGGCTCGATCCTCTGCGAGATCCTGACCGGCGCGCCGGCGTTCCCTCGCGGCTCGGCGGTCGACGTTCTGCGATTGGCGGCGCGGGCGGACACGGCCGCCGCGCTTGACCGACTGGAGCATAGCGGCACGGAGGTTGAGCTCCAGTTCCTCACCCGCGACTGCCTGGCCCCTCTCGCCAGGGACCGGCCGGCCGACGCCGGAGTGGTCGCCGAGCGCGTGACCGCCTACCTGGCCGGGGTGCAGGACCGGCTGCGCGCAGCCGAGCTCTCCCGGGCCACCGAGAGCGCCCGCGCGCACGAGGCCGAGGTCAAGGCGGCTGCCGAGCGGCAGGCGCGGAGACTGACCGCCGCCCTGGCGGCCACCGTCCTCGTCGCTGGCACCCTGGTTGGTGCCGGATGGCGCTGGATCGAGCTTCAGAGACTGGAGCGAGTGCAAGTCGCCTCCGCGCGTGTCAACGCCGCACTCCAGGGCGCGATCCGGCTCCGCGGCCTGGCGCAGGGCGCGGCTGTGGGCGACATGGGCGCCTGGGAGCTGGCCTTCGGCGCCGCCGAGAAGGCGCGCGCCTTGCTGGAACCTGGTGTCGACCCGGCAATGCGCAAACAGGTGCAAGACCTCGAGGCTGAGCTGGCGGTCGAGCGGCGGCGCGCCGAGTCCGTGGCCGTGGCCGCCGATCTCGACCGGCAACTGATGGACCGCTTGGTGGACATTCGCAGTGCCGAGGCCGACGACCGCGGCGGCTGGAGAACCGATGCGGCCTACGCAGACGCTTTCCGCGAAGCCGGGCTGGACGTGTCCGCACTGTCCCCGGACGAGGCCGCCAAGCGGATCCGCGACCGCCCGCCAGCAATCGCGACGGCCGTGGCGACCTCGATCGACGACTGGGCCGCGGTCAGGCGCGAGCGGAGGAAAAACCGTGCCGGCGCCGCGGCGTTATCCACCCTGGCCAGCGCCCTTGACCCCGACCCCTGGCGCCTCGGCCTGCGCCGGGCCCTGGACCTCCCCGATCAGGCCGCTCGCCTCGAGGCCCTACGAGGGCTGGCCAAGGCCACCCCGTTCGAATCGCTGGGGCCGGTCAGCCTCGACCTCCTGGGCCGGGCCCTCAAGGACGCGGGTGACCCGGTCGGGGCCGAGGCTTTGCTGCGGCGAGCCCAGCAGAGCCACCCCGACGACGTGTGGATCAACTACGACCTGGCCCGGGCGCTGGAAAAGCTGTCCCGGCGGGAGGACGCGATCCGCTATTACATGGCAGCCCGGGCGCTCCGCCCCGAAACGGCCCACGAACTGGCCCATGCCCTCGGCGACGAGGGCGAGCGGCAAGAAGAGATCGCGGTCTTCCAGGACCTCAAGCGGCTACGCCCCGGCGGTGGCCGCCACCTCGGCTGCCTGGGCAGGGCCCTGCTGGGCCAGGGCCGCTTGCAGGAAGCAAGGACGACCCTGGAAGCTGCCGCCGAGGCTAATCGCGAGGCCATTCGCAAGAGCCCCGACGACGCCTATGCGCATTTCAGCCTCGGCTTCGCCTTGTTCATGCAGGGCAAGCTGGATGACGCTATCGCCGAGTACCGCACCGCCATCCGCATCCAGCCCGAGGACGCGACCTTCCACAACAATCTCTCTGAGGCCCTGGGTAAGCAGGGGAAACTGGACGATGCGATCGCCGAGCACCGAATCGCCATCCGCATCCAGCCCGATTTCGCCCTCGCCCACAACACCCTTGGGCACATTCTTAGCGGCGTCAAGCACGATCACGCCGCCGCGGCCGCTGAATTCCGCGAGGCCATTCGACTCCAGCCCGAATTCGCCCCATTTCACGACAACCTCGGCTTCGCCCTTCAACAGCAGGGAAAGCTCGATGACGCGATCGCCGAATACCGCATCGCGGCCCGGCTCCTGCCTGACCTCGCCGATGCCCACATGGGCCTCGGCGAAATCTTTGAGTTCCAGGGGAAGCGGGAAGACGCGATCGCCGAATACCGCACCGCCAGCCAGATCCAGCCCAACCTCGCCGATGCCCACAACGGCGTCGCCCGGACCATCCTTAAGAAGCCCGATTGCAGTGATTCAGAGCGGACCGAGGCGATTGAGCACACTCGCCGGGCGGTTGCGCTTCGCCCCAACGACCCCAGCTTCCACACCACGCTGGCCCTGGCCGAGTACCGCTCCGGACACTGGGCCGAGTCGATCGCCGCCGCCGAGCAGTCGATTGCCCTGACGAAGGACGTCGACGCCTCCAACGCGTTCATCCTGGCAATGGCGCTCTGGCAGAAGGGCGACAAGGACCGGTCCCGTTCCTTCTTCGAGCAAGCGGTCTCCGTGGACGAAAAAGAACGATCCCGAGAATGCCGCCCTGCTCGCGTTCTGGCGTGAGGCCGCCAAGCTGCTCGGCCAGCCCGGGCCGGCTTCCTAGATGCGCACTGCGCCGTGAGATCGGCCGCCAGATCGGCCATTCTCCATGACTCCAGGATCAACTGCCCCGGCTAGCCCGCGCTTGCCCTGGCCACGTCTCGAAGCAGACGACCGCGATTGACCAACGCGATCATCGGCCGCGCCAGGCTCTTGAGTCCCGACTGCGTCAGCTCAGGCAAAGATGCTGTGCTCGACTGTGAAATCGGTGTCGCCGCTGTACACGATCTTGATCGGCTTATTGAGCACCAGCTTGGCAGGCAGCGAAAGCGTCGCCTCGCCGCCGCTCAAGGCCAGCGTCCCGAGCTTCTTCGTCTTCCTGCGTCGACGTCACCGTCTCGAATGTCACCATGCCCGGTCGGTACGCCGCTGCCGGGGGAGACCGGGGCGACCTCCGCCTTCAGACCGATCGACACCACCTTGTTCTTGCTGTTGAAGACCGGTTCAGGAACCAGGACCACCTGGGTGCCGGCCTGCGCGACCGATTCGGTCAGCGCCTGCGTGTGCACCCCCAGGAAGTTCGTATCGCCGCTGTAAGTCGCCGTGATCGAATTCGATCCAACGGCCAGGCCGGTGGTGGTGAGCGTCGCCTTTCCAGAGGCGCCCAGCGCCACGGTACCCAGCGCGGTGCCACCGTCCGAGAAGGTGACCGTGCCGCCCGGCGTACCCGAAGACACGGCGGCCACCGTCGCGACGAACGTCACCGATTCTCCGAAGACGGCCGACGAAACGGACGAGGCCAGCGCGATCGTCGCGCTCTGCTGTGTGATGCTAAACGGCACCGGCGCCGACCGCACTGCTGCGTAATCCGTGCTGCCGGCAAAGGCGGCCACCACGGTGTAACTTCCCGCGGCCGTCGGCGCCGCGGCGCCCAGGCTGCTCCCGGCGCTCGTTGTAGTACGTCAGAGTCGGTGTGACACCCTCCAGGCTGGCCGCAGGAAGGTTCCCCGAGCCGGCGACGGTGACGGTGGCCGGGAACGCCGCGCCGTCAAATCGGCCACCTGGATCGGTGACCTTGAGCGTCGGCGTGAGCTTGCCCACACTCGTCGTGCCCTGCCCGACGTTGATCGTCACCGTGGCAACGGTCGAGGCGTAATCCGTCGTATCGGTCGGCGTGAAGGTAGCCGTGAGCGTCTGTCCGGCGCCGGCATCGAGCTTCGTTCCCAACGGCGGCGAGTAGACAAAGCTGCCGGGTATGAGCGCACGGGCATTGAGCTGCGTGGCCGAGAGCGCCGTGCCGGCGGCGATGTCGATCGGGTTATACCAGATGACCGTCGGCGCGGCCTTCTCGACGTTGATCGTCGTTGTTGCCGAGATGGTGCTGTAATCGGTCGTATCGCTGGGCGTGAACGTGACCGCGAGCGTCTGGTTCGGTTCCACCCGTGAGCACCGTGCCCAGGGCCGGTGTGTAGGTGAACGTTCCCGCGACACTCCCCGTCACTCCGGCCTCGGTCCACGACGACGTCGCATCGAGCTGCGTGGCCGAAAGCGGCGTGCCGTAGGTGATGTCGGCAGGGCTCGGCCACGCGATGATCGGCGTGGCCTCGCCGACGTTCATCGTCACCGAGTCGGAGGCAGTCGCGTAATCGGTCGAGTTCGTGGGCGTGAACGTCACCGACAGCGTCCAGTTGCCTCCCGCGTAAATGTCCGTTTCCAATCCCGGGCTATACACGAACGTTCCGGGCACCGAGGCCGTTGCGTCGAGCTGGGTGGCCGAGAGCGTCAGTGCCCCGGGTAATTGGATCGGGGTCGGCCCAGGTGATCGTGGGCTCGGCCTTGTCGACATTGATCGTCGCCGTGGCACTGGCGGTGGTGTAATCGCTCGTATCGGCGGGCGTGAAGGTGACCGACAGGGTTCGGTCCGTGCCGGGCGTGAGCACCGTGCCCGCGGCCGGTGTGTACGAAAACGTTCCCGCGACACTTCCGCTCACTCCGCCCACCGTCCAGGAAGACGTCGCGTCGAGCTGGGTCGCCGAGAGCGCCGTGCCGAAAGTAATGTCATAAGGGTTGGACCAGATAATGGTCGGGCGCCGCCTCCTCGACGTTGATCGCAACCGTGTCGGAGGTCACGTAGTAATCGGTCGCGTCCGTCGGAATGAACGTTACCGAGAGCACCTGTCCCCCGCCGGCGGCGAGGACCGTGCCCACGGCCTGTGTGTACGTGAACGTTCCCTCGACACTTCCGCTTGCTCCGCCCACCGTCCACGACGATGTCGCATCGAGCTGCGTGGGCGAGAGCGCAGTGCCATACGTGATGTCGGCGGGGTTGGCCCAGTTGATGCTGGGCGCCGCCTTGCCGACATTGATCGTGACCGAGTCGGAGATGGGCTCGTAATCGGTCGTGTCCGTGGGCGTGAACGTAACCGAGAGCGTCTGGCCCGTGCCGGCGCCCAAGACCGTGCCCGCGGCCGGGGTGTACGTGAACGTTCCCGCGACGCTTCCGCTGGACTCCGCCCACGGTCCAGGACGATGTCGCATCGAGCTGCGTGGCCGAAAGCGCCGTGCCATACGTGATGCCGGCGGGGCTCGCCCAGGCAATCGTAGGCGTGGCCTTGGCGACGTTGATCGTCACTGAGTCGGAGATCGTGTTGTAATCGTTCGTGTCCGTCGGCGTGAAGCTCACCGAGAGGTTCTGGCCCGTGCCTGTCTTGAGCACACTGCCCGCGGCCGGGGTGTAGTTGAACGTTCCCGCGACAGCTCCGTCGGCTCCGGCCACGGTCCACGACGTTGTCGCATCGAGCTGGGCTGCCGACAGCGCGGTTCCATAGGTGATCCCGGCGGGGGCGGTCCAGGCGATGTCGGGCGTGGCCTTGGCGACGTTGATCGTGACCGAGTGGGACGCGATGTTGTAATCGGTCGTGTCCGTCGGCGTGAACGTGACCGAGAGCGTCTCGCCCGTGCCGGCACGCAAGACGGTGCCCGCGGCCGGCGTGTAGGTAAACATTCCCGCGACAGCTCCATTCACTCCGGCCACGGTCCACGACGATGTCGCATCGAGCTGCGTGGCCGACAGCGCCGTGCCATAGGTGATGCCGGCGGGGTTCGCCCAGGCGATCGTGGGCGTGGCCTTGTCGACGTTGATCGTCACCGAGTCGGACGCGGTGTTGTAATCCGACGTGTCCGTGGGTGTGAAAGTGACCGAGAGCGTCTGGCCCGTGCCGGCGCCCAGGAGAGTACCCACGGCCGATGTGTACGTGAACGACCCCGCGACAGCCCCATTCACTCCGTCCACCGTCCAGGCCGCCGCCGCATCGAGCTGCTTGGCCGAGATCACCGTGCCGTAGGTGATATCGGCAGGGTTGGCCCAGGTGATCGTGGGAGTGGCCTTCGTGACCACGAGCGTGCTCGTCGTGCCCGCGGAGGCGAAGGTCCCGTCGCTCGTATACGCGTAGCTGACCGTATACGGCGAGCCCGCCACGTGGAGGCCACCCGTGTCGAATGTGGCGGAGAAGGCGCCTGTCGAGCCGATCACGGCCTGTTGTGTGACACCATCAAACGTCACCGCGAGGTTCTCTCCCTGAGGGGCTCGCGTGCCGTTGGCCAGAATGCCGGAGAAGGTCGCGCTCGAGGAGCCGTAGGTGATGCTCTGATTGGTTACTCCCGAGAAGGTGAGCACGATCAGGTTCTTCAAATCGAAATCGATCGTCGGCGTGCCTCCCGCGGCCGTTGCCGTGACCGTGTAAGGGCCGGCGATGGAATTGGCCGTGGCGGTCACCTCGGCGATTCCGTTCGATCCGATGATCGCGGTCGCCGCGGAGAGCGTGGCCGACGCGCCGTTCCGGGCCCGGATTCGACGATGAAACTCACGACGCCGCCCGCCACCGGCTCGACGGGATTGATCGGGGTGACGATGACCGCCAGCGGATTGGTGTACGCGGCGCCGGTGGGCACCGCCTGAGGAGTGCTGCCGGCGACCACCGAGTAGGTGAATCCCTGACTCTGGAAGGCGCCGATGTCGGGGGTTGGGCTCGACGGGGGAAGGCCGCGCTGGTCGGTCGAGACCCCGGGGATCGTCGTGCCGGTATCGATCGCGGCGCTGCCGGGGAGCAAGGGCATCGTCTCGGTCGAACCGCCGTAGTTGCCCAGCGAGTCCAGCCCCAAGCTGTTCAGGGTGGAGAGGACAATGTCACCGGTGCCGCCGGCGATCCCCCCGGCGCTGCCGGTGCCCACCAGATCATACGTGCCGACGACTCCGGCCGAGCTGGCACCGCCAATGTCACTGGGCGTGCCGCCTGTCCCGGTGTTGGTGGCGACGATCGTGTCTTCGCAGCGTGGCGCCGCCACCGGCCGTGTTATCGATTCCACCGCCCGAGGCGGCGGAGTTGCCGCCGATCGTGGTGGCATCCAGATTCGCCGTGGCGTCACTATTGTAGAGCCCGCCCCCGGCAGCCGCCGAGTTGTCGCCGACGGTGCAACTCGTGATCCCGATCGTGCCGCGCCCGGTGTTGAACAGGCCGCCGCCCTTGCCCGCGATGTTGCCGCTCACGGTCACGCCCGTCAGCGTGGCCATACCCCCGTCGTTATAGAGGCCGCCGCCGCCGCCCGTGGCGGAGTTGCCGGTGACGCTGCAACCGGTCACCCCGATCGTGCCGCGCCCTGTGTTGAACAGGCCGCCGCCGGAGGCCCCGGAGTTACCGTTCACGGTACCGCCGTTGAATGTGGCCGTGCCCCCAAGTTGTACAGGCCGCCGCCGCTGCCGTGGCGGAGTTGCCGGTGATCGAGCAGGTTGTAATCCCGATCGTGCCGCGCCCGGTGTTGAACAGGCCGCCGCCCTTGGCCCGCGATGTTGCTGCTGACGGTAACGCCCGTCAGCGTGGCGGTGCCATAATCGTTGTACAACCCGCCGCCGTTCGTGGCGGAGTTGCCGGTGATCGAGCAGCTTGTAATCCCGATCGTGCCGCGCCCGGTGTTGAACACGCCGCCGCCCTTGCCCGCGATGTTGCTGCTCAAGGTTACGTCGGTCAGCGTGACTGTGCCCCCATCGTTGTACAGGCCGCCGCCATATCCCGTGGTCGAGCCTCCCGAGATGGTCAGGCCGCTCAAGGTCGCGGCCACGCCGCTATCGACCTGAAACACGCGGGTTATCCCGCCGCCGCTGATCGTCAGGCCCGCGGCCGGCCCGGTGATCGAGCCCGCAATCGCGGTGTCAAGGAACTCGAGCTGCGCCGTCAGAGTGATCGTCTTCGGGCCCGCGAAGACAACTGGGTCGAAGCTGATGACCGAGTAAGGGAACTGATTCGCCAGAAGTACGGCGCCGGGCAGCGTCAGGCCGGCGGTGCTGGTGTCGACTGACCCTGTGGTCGACTCGACCACGAGGCTGGCCTGGACCGCGCCGATGTCGACCAGCGAGCCACGCGGTATCCCGCGCTCGTCCGTGGAGATCGGTGTGCTCGTGCCCGGGTAGTCGGTCACAATGCCGTTGCCGATTGCCGGGCTGCCGGGCAGCAGGGCCATCGTCTGGGTCGGGCCGCCGTAATTGCCCAGGGGTGCTAGCAGGGCATCAAGCGGACTGGCGATGGTGCCGGTCAGGTCCGAACCGACCCAGCCGGAGCTGCCGTCGGTCTCGCCGATCAGGTTGTGGCCTCCGGAGGCGAAAGATCCGAAGGCGTCGGGCCCGCTGCCGCTGGCCGTGTTCCCAGCAACGATCGTGTTGGCGATGGTCGTCGGGACCGGGCTGTTGCTGTACAGGCCGCCGCCAAGACCGGAGTTGCCGCTGACCGTGCAGTCGGTCAGCGTGGTTGTGCCAGCCTCGGCGTTCAGACCGCCGCCGTTGCCGGCGGTGGAGTTGCCGCTCAAGGTGCAGTCGGTGAGCGTGGTCGTGCCGCCGTCGACCCATACGCCAGCCGCGCCATTGGCGGTGTTGCCGCTCACGGTGACGTCGCTCAGCATCGTCGTACCGTAGCTCAGCAGGCCGCCGCCGTAGTTGGCGTGGTTGCCGCTGACGGTGCAATCGGTCAGAGTCGCCGTGCCACCGGAGCTGACGAGAAGGCCGCCGCCGCCCCACTCGCCGCCGCCGGCGGTAATCGATAGTCCCGAGATGGAAGCCGTGACTCCAGACCCGACCTGGAATACGCGGCTCAGCCCGCCGCCGCTGACCGTCACGCCCGCCGCCGGGCCAGTGATCGTCTGCGTCCCGCTTGTATTGCTCAGCTCGAGCTGCGTACCGATCAACAAAGTGATCGTCTGCGCGCCCGCAAAGACAGTCGGGTCGAACGTGATCGTGTTAGCGCCGGGCAGGATATTGGCCAGGTCGATCGCCTCGCGTAGGTCGAGCGTCCCGAGCGGGCAGCCGATGCCGTCGGCGGTGGTGCTGACCACCAGCGGGATCGCCTGGACCTCGTAGGCGCCGATGTCCACGGTGTTGCTCTCGATGCGGGCGTAGCCGCGCTGATCGGTCGTGATGCCGCTGGGAATGAGGGCGATGTTACCCGCGCCGATGGCTGGACTGCCGGGCAAGAGCGGCATCGTCTCGGTCGGCCCGCCGTAATAGGCCAAGGGTGCCAGCAGGGGGTTTAGTGGCAGGGCGATGGTGCCGGTCAGGTCAGAGCCGGCCCAGCCGGAGCTGCCATCCGTCTTGCCGATCAGGTTGTTGCCCTGGGAGGTAAAGGTTCCGTATGCGTCGGGTCCGCTCGAGGTGCCCGTGTTCCCGGCCGCGATGGTGTTGCCGATGGTCACCGTGCCTCTCGCGTCGTCAAGGCCGCCGCCGTTGCCGGCGGCGGAGTTGCCGCTGACGGTGCAGTTCGAGAGCGACATGACGGAGAGGTTGTACACGCCGCCGCCGCTGGTGGAGGCGGAGTTGCCGCTGACAGTGCAGTTGGTCAGGTTGATCGTGCCCGCGACGTCGGACAGGCCGCCGCCGTAGTGGGCAGAGGTGTTGCTGCTGACGGTGCAGTTGGCCATCGTCGTCGTGGCCCCAAAGTTGTTGTTCAGGCCGCCGCCGGCCGAGACCGCGGAATTGCCGCTGACGGTGCAGTTCAAAATCGTGGTGATGCCGCCGGTGTCGGATACGCCGCCGCCTCTCAGGGTGGCGGAGTTGTCGCTGACGGTACAATTCGTCAGCTTGGTCATGCCGCCTTGATCGTAGAGGCCGCCGCCGGATACTCCGGAGTTGCCGACGACGGTGCAGTTGGTCAACGTGGCCGTTCCGTTGTTGAACAGGCCGCCGCCCCAGTTGCTACCGTGGTTGCCGCTGACGGTGCAGTTGGTCAGCGTGATCGTGCCCCCATCAATGTACAGGCCGGCACCGAAGCCGGTGGTATTGCCGCCGGATATCGTCAGTCCCGAAATCGACGCCGTGACATTCGCGTCGACCTGGAACACCCGGCTCGCGTTGTTGCCGCTGACCGTCACCCCCGCAGCCGGACCCGTGATCGTCAGCGTCCCGGTCGTGTTGGAGAGCTCGAGCTGGGTGCCGTCCAGTGTGATCGTCTGCGGGGTGGCGAAGAAGGTGCTGTCAAAGGTGATCGTGTTGGCCCCCGTGGTCGCATTTGCGGAAGTGATCGCCTGGCGCAGGTCGGTCTCGCCAGCAACCGGCGTGTCGGTGGGGTTGTTCACGACAAACGTGGACAGCAGCCTGCGGTCCTCAAGAGCCACGAGCGTCGGCCGCATCCGCCGCAATTGCCGCTGCCGCACCTTGATCGTCGCCGCGCGTTCCTGCGCTCAACCCTCGCTCCGTTGCGACTCATGGTTCTCTCGCTCTTCTGGTTGACCAGCGCCCGGGCATCCAACTTGGAAAGCTCACGGTCCGGCGTCGGTACGGTGGGTAGACTTCGTCTATTCATGATTAATGCGATCGACATCGATGAAAGTATCTGTGCTGCAATGGGTTGCGGCGTCAGTACAACCGGTCGTCGAGTGCGCGGCGACCCCGGGCTCGGGGACAGTCGAGCAGGAGGACGGCTCTGCTCCGTGGATCGTTCATGAGGTTGCCCATACCTGATGACTGGCGCGCTGCCGCGCCTTCGGGACAAGAAAAATGCGAGTTCTGCCAGAATCTCGTTTCAAAGTCCGAGAAACCGGATCCGGGTTGCCGTTCAAATAGCAGAATGAGGTGACCGATGCGCGATGGCCCCACTCTCAATGCGACGTGGCCCGACGGAACCCCTCACGCAGATCGAGGTTTTTTTCTAATCGCTCGCGGCCCCGTCCGGGTCCGCCAGCTCGGCGTAGAGCCACGTGCGGGCGAAAGTCCAATGTCGTTCCGCGGTTGCTAGCGAGATTTTCATCACCTTGGCAATTTCGCGCAAGGTCAGACCGGCGAAGAAGCGGAGCTTGACGAGCTCGGCCTTGTCCGGGTCTTCCTCCGCCAGCCTGCTGAGGGCCTCATCGAGGGCCACGAGATCCTCGGATGATTGCTCCTCCACCAGCGAAGCAGTCGCTTCCCAATCGACCCGGTTTTGCCCGCCACCGTGCTTGACGCGCTTCTTGCGGCGAGCGCGCTCCACGAGTATCCGGCGCATCGCCTCAGCCGCCGCGGCAAAAAAGTGGCCGCGGCCATCCCACTTCGGCTCGCTACCACTGCCGACGAGCCTGAGATACGCCTCGTGAACGAGATCGGTCGCGTAGAGTGACTGCCCCGGGGCCTCGCGCGCGAGCTTCTGGGCGGATAACTTGCGCAGCTCGTCATAGACCAGAGGCAATAGCTTCTCCGCTGCCCGCGGGTCGCCCGCGTCAATTGCCGAGATAAGTTGCGAGATGTCGTCCATCGCAGCGAAACACCAAAAGCCGGTCCCCCTCGCAGACCCGACTCGCAGCAAGCGCCATCGCTCGGATCGCCCCCGGAGTACCGGACCGGGCAAAGGAGGGTGCTTGCTTAGTTTAACGACCCCGCGCCCACGGCAACAGAGCATCGAGGTTGACCTCGATGTTGACGATTCGCCTGCCGACCCCGCGCCCGAAGAGAAAGTCCATTGTCGCCCTTCGCTCCGCCAAGGGATTTCCTGACGACCCCGAGCGCGGCGAGAGAGAGTTACAGACCCAGGCTTCCCCAGCCCTGGACCACCTGCGCTCGTCTTCGTAGCTCTTTCGCACACTTGGCTCTCGCGGACCCCCCAAAACATCGTCATCATCGTCATCTCCTTGCAGCAAAAGGAGTTACGAATGACGATGTTTTTGAGAGCAAAGAGCAATTCGACTCAACTCTCGAGCACATTAACACTTGCGAATGACGACGCCTTCTGAGCCGCCGACGTCGTAGACGATCCGCCAAGTGTCCAGCGCGCACCGGGATGCACGCCAATCAAGAGGTGGTGGGTAAAAGAACACCGCCCAGCAGTCTCGCACCGGCGTGGCCACACGGACACCAACCCGACGCGCCAGCGAGGCAGCCATCCGCATCGGATCCATGTTTAATCCCTGGCCAAGCTCCTCGCCCCTCGGCCACCCCGACCGCACGAACCAAACACCGAAACTCGCGGAAGCCGTTCCAGCGCGGGATCATGACACATCGGAAATCCTCGAAAAAAGTGGCAGTTTTCGCGAGCGAACTGCCACAGTTCCTTCCAATCGCCGGACAACGCAACGCCAAGGCCCGATCCCTTGAGCCCGATTCGACGTGCGGAGCGACGTGCAGCGCCATTGCTGTTCACTCGCAGCCTCGAATTGTGGCAGAAAGTGGCAATGTTTTGTGTGTTTTTCCCCGCACCCGCACACCGAAGTAAATCATCTCCACAGGGAAGCCGCGCCAAAGGAAAGTGCTGTATTATCTGTGTTCGATCCGTGTTTCGTCCGTGGCTAAGCTCTTCTCCCTTCCCACCTCCGGCCACCGCGACCGAAAGTGCCGGACACGCAAACCCGTGGCGTGGCAGCGGCTCGCACCCGAGACGCTGAACGATCGGGAACGATCGAACAAGTGCCAACTTTGGCGCCTGGACCGCGACAGTCCCACGAGCGCAGTTCATTCGAGCGTTCACCCCCCACCCGTCCCTGAAATAGCCATCGCCGGCGGCGGATGGCCTGGCCCCGAATTGCCCCCGCAATTGGGTAACCCGCCAACCCGATCACTCCACGGCTGATCCGAGTATTCGACCCCGTCTGTTACATCGCCGTACCCTTCGCCCCGCGCATCTGGTTCTCCCACCTCCACCCGTTTGCCGCGGCCAGCGCCAGCCCTCACCTCCCCAGCGATCTCACGCCATTCACCCGGGGGGAGTTCGTTTTGGAAATTGGCCGTTTCTCCTCTGTCCGCAACGATTACGGGATCAGCGCGTTCCCCCTCCGCGACTGAGATTCCACCCTCCCTCGCTACGTCCCCTCTGCCGCTCCGCGGCGAACTCAACGGTGACTCCCGTGTCCTCTCCTCCCCTCCGCCCGCCGTACTCGCTACAGGGGGGACTTCGTTTTGTACATTCGCCCCTTCTCCTTTCCCAATAACGATTACGGGATCACCCCCATCCGCCTCGGCGACCCGCGCTTCACCCTCGAATCCCGGCGCCACAAGAGCGCTCTGACCCACCCCCTCATCCGGCACCGCCTCAACGACAACCTCCACACCGCCCGCTCCGCCAGCTCCTCCTCGAACCGGCTTCGCGTCCCGAGGTCCGCCTTGAGATCGTCAATCCTCGCCTGGTATTCCACCGGGTCATCCCCCGGCAATAGAACATTTCGCGCCGAGAGCCCATGGCGCACAGCGTTGTATTTTACGCGTTCCTTACCCTCAGCCGACCGGGGCCCTGTGCTCCCATTCGGGTTCCGTGAAGTTTGTCCGCCTTCTGCCTGCATGATCATGATATCACTCCCAGTATAGAGAAAGGCTTCTGCTTGAATCTTCATCGCTAACACAAAGAGCCAGACAAAGTGCCCCGGCAACGAACCCGGGTCGGCCAACACAAGGCGCCAGTATCGCCAGTCTCGCTCCGCCAGTGTCGCCCTTCGCTCCGCGAAGGGATTCTGCCCGTTCCCCAGCATCGCCATTCACGTTGGACAGAGCGACTCGGCCTACCACACCAGACCGATTACGGCTTCCTTGCCGTTTCTCGTTCCCCCGCACAGCCTTGGAACGATCTCGGCAACCCAAAAATGATAGTAAATGAGAGTAAATGAGAGTAAATGATCACATTTTCGAAAGAATTCTCCTCTCTCTCCCAAAGGCGTTCCTCAGCCCAGGCCAAGGCTATCTCGTTCCGACGCTCCGCGTAGGAACGCTCTCCGCGACGCTCCGCGTCGTCGAACAAGGAGCGACGCCAAGCCCACCCGTGAACACGCGTGGAAAACTCCCCATCCCCTCGTTTCGAATGGTCGCCCTTCGCTCCGCGAAGGGTCTTCCTCGTTCTCGAGGAACGGCATGGAAACACTCCCCGCGACCCGCATAACGGCGACGCGTGACAAAGACGTGCAAAAGCGTTACCAGCATGAACGGGACAATGAAGCACGATATGTAAATTTGATGTGTTAATGAGAACCGTTGCGATCAAGGGCGGCCATTCAAGTTGCTCGCCTTGGCCGGCGATGAGGCCGGTCCGTGGGTTCGCCAGAGAACCCTTTCGTCGCAAAGAGGAAGGCCGCGGCTTTCAAGCGAAGCGCAAACCCTCCCTCTCGACACGTGTTTATACCATGCCCACCAGCAATCGGCAAGACAAAATGCGTTAATTATGCAGACATTACCGGATGAGCAATCTTATTTTAACGAATAACACCGGTTGTAACGCGTTGATCCCCCTTTTTTGCCGCGCTGTGCCGCGCGGATGTGGTCCACAGCCCGACCGGCCCGCCGTCCAGTCACCTGGCCATCCCCTACCAGCGCGCAGCCCGAGCGCAGACGCGCGCCACGCCGCCCTGGTCCGGTTAAGCGTTCTGCAACTCGCGCGCAGTTAGCTTTCTGCCGCCGGGCTGAGGTTCGTCGCAGCCGTTCACGTTAGAATGAGACGTGATCTCAGGACTCGATGGCCGGACCGTGGCGCAGGCTCTCGAGGAGTACGACCAGTCGGCCGCTCCCCCTCCGGTCATTGCGAAGTCAGGGCAGCGGGATGGTGTACGATTTCCCCTCTACGAGCCGCCGAAGCCCGGTGAAAGTTCCGCAGCTGGGCGAGTTGGCCCGTTCTGAAAATCACACATCAAGCCGGTCGCTCGCAGCCGAATTGAGCGAATTGTACGAAGAACTACAAGCCATCGCGTCTGATCATGGACTCCCGATTTACTGACGTAACTCGCCTCCCGATGATCAAAGATTACGACGCCCTCCACCGCGAGGCTTCCGATGCGAGGATCCCACGCCACGAGCCGGCTCATCTTGGTCGGCGCAGTCGCCCTCGTTGGTGCCACCTTGATTCCCGGCTGCACGGATTCACGGCCCGGAGACAGCGAACGATCTCAGGCCAAAGCGCAAACGGGCTCTTCTCCAGACGAACCTGGCAAAGTGAGCGTCGATGATGCCGCAAAACGGCAGGCCCCTCCGATCGCTGCATTTCGCAACCAAGATACCGGCGGCAAGTATGGTTTTATCAACCGCTGGGGAATTGTCATCCTGAAGCCACAATACGACTATGCGGCGGATTTCGCCGATGGCTTGGCCTGCGTGCGGTCGGACGGCAAGTTGGGATTCATCGATCCGACTGGAAAACTGAAGTTCACGCTTCCTGAGGGAACACAGGCCTCCCACGATGCGTCGGAAGGAATGATCTGGTTTCTGAGCGAAACGGAAAAGCGCTGGGGACTCTGCGACGATCAGGGCCATGTGGTTCTCGCGCCCAAGTACGACAAGGTAAGACCGTTTTCAGACGGTCTGGCAGCCGTCAACGTCGGTGCCAGGTTTGAGTTTCCCGGCGGCATGTTTGGAGGCAAGTGGGGATACATCAACAAGGAGGGCGAAGTTGTCGTACCGATCCAATTCGAGTCGGCCGGCTCCGTATCAGAGGGTCTGGCGAGGGTCTTGGATTCTGCCGGGATCAAATTCCTCAACAAGTCGGGCAAAGCGGTGATTGATATTGATGTTGAAGACCTCCATTCTACGGGCGACTTCCGCGAAGGACTCGCGCCCGTCCACATCGATCGTGGCCGTGCTGGAAAGGACTGGGTCACTCGCTTTATTGACCGACAGGGAAAGACTGCCCTCAGCGTAGACGGCTCGGCAGCCGAGTTTCATGAGGGATTGGCGGTGCTCAGCGTGCGGGGCGGTGAGGCCCAGAGCAATCAGAACAGATCGTACGGTTACATCGACCACACAGGGAAAGTGGTGATCCGCCCGCGTTTTGGTGAAGCGGACGACTTCAGTGAAGGGCTCGCCGCCGTGCGGACCAAGAAAACAACCGTCTATGGAAAAGGTGACACCTGGGGCTACATCGATAAAACCGGCAAGTACCAGATCGAGGCCGTTTATAACGAAGCACACAGCTTTCGCGGCGGCGTGGCCAGAGTCCACCTGGGAGGAACGCTTCACGTCGTGGACGACGCGCCCGCATTCTGGGAAGGCGGAGAATCGTGGCTGATCGATACCCGCGGCAAGAAGCTCATGCGGATGCAAGAAGACTGAGCGGCCCCCAGGAGCGATCCCGCATTTTGTAGGTTAGGCTTTAGCCTGACTCCCCGCCCTTCTCGCGCAGTTGTTTCTGCGGTTGCACGTAGTCCGCCCATGCACAATCGCGCCGCCTCCGAAATGTCGCACCCATCGAAGAGGATCAAGATCACGTCCGAGCCCGACGGCGTTCCGCCTGATCTCGCATCCACCGACCCGTTGCCGCTCACAATATCCTCGTTCCCACGCTCTGCGTGGGAATGCTGTCCCCGACGCTCCGCGTCGTCCGAGCGTGACCGACCCCTCGCTCGTGGACACCGGTCGAGAGTGATCCCTTACGTCCCATGCTACGCGGTGCTACGCTGTTCGCGGTTGAACGGCTCCCTACTCGCCCGCTTACCGCCTCGGACGCGGAGTTTTCGCGATGCTCGACCAATTCTTCGCCGAGATCAAGGACGCCCAAAACGAGCTGTGACAGCGGGCGCTCGAAAACCAGCCACCATGGGGCGCTTCAAAACCAGCCACTAATGAGGAGACGCGGATTCGACATGTAGGCTTTCGGGAGACCCCTTTCCTGGAGCCGCACCATGTCGAATTGCCTCAAAGTGGCCATGATAGACGCTATCTTGTCCCTGCATCGCAGGGGATGGTCCCAGCGCCAAATCGCCATCGAGCTGGACATCAATCGTGAGACGGTCGCTCGCTACCTCAAGCAGGCCAGAGAGGCGCCAAAACCAGCCATTGCGCCCTCCGGCTCGAGCGGCCCTGAAATTGCAGCAAGCGCGGCTGTCCCGACACTCGCTTCGGCCAGCGACCGCGGCAGCCAAGCTCGCGGTCGACTCAGCGATTGCGAGCCTTGGCGAGACATCATTCAGTCCAAGCTTAACCAGGGCCTGAGCGCCCAACGCATTTACCAGGATCTCTCGTCCGAACACGGCTTCCAGGGGAGCTACTACACCGTCCGTCGCTTTGTTCGCCGCCTCGAGCCGGTACAAGAGCTTCCCTTCCGGCGCCTTGAGTGTGAGCCAGGGGAGGAGGCCCAGGTCGACTTCGGCACTGGTGCTCCGGTTTACACAACCGACGGCAAGCGCCGCAGAACCCATGTCTTCCGCATCGTGCTGTCCCACTCTCGCAAGGCCTACTCCGAGGCCGTCTATCGCCAGACCACCGATGAATTCCTTCGCTGCATTGAAAGTGCCTTTCGCCACTTCGGTGGCGTACCGAGACGGTTGGTTCTGGATAACCTGAAGGCCGCCGTGACGAAGGCCGACTGGTTTGATCCCGAGCTCAATCCCAAGGTCCGCTCCTTCGGAGAGCACTACGGCTTTGTCTTCTGGCCCACGCGACCCCGGACACCTCGGCACAAGGGAAAGGTCGAAAAAAGCGTCGACTACGTCCAGAGCAACGCTCTCAAGGCACGGCGATTCCCCAGCCTGGAGGAGCAGAATGCTTTCCTACTGAACTGGGAGCTGACCGTCGCTGACACCCGGATCCATGGCACCACCCGTCGCCAGGTCGGCAAGCATTTCGCCGAGGTCGAGCGCGAGGCACTGGTACCGTTGCCATTGGGTCTATTCCCGTCGTTCCACGAGGGCCGCCGCACTGTCCACCGCGATGGCCATGTTGAGGTCAAGCGGGCCTACTATGCGGTGCCGCCGGAATACCGGGACCGGGACGTCTGGGTGCGCTGGGACAGCCGCCTGGTGTCGATCTACAACGATCGGATGGAGAAGATCGCCGTGCATCTCAGGAAGGAACCAGGTCGTTTCAGCACACCGCCTGAACTGATTCACCCCAATAAGATCAGCGGGGTCGAGAAAGGGGCAGCCTGGCTTCTGCGCAGAGTGACCACTCGGCTGGGACCCAAGAGCACCGCTTGGGCAGAGGCGATGATCCGAGCCCGCGGAGTCGAGGGAGTGCGAGTGTTGATCGGCCTTTTGAACCTTTCCAGCCGGCATCTCGCCTCGGCAATCGATCACGCTTGCGAAATTGCGCACGGTTACGGCGAGTATCGCCTCCGGACAATCCGTGCGCTCCTGAAGCGCCAGGGACCCAAGCAAGAGTTGCTGCCATTCATGAACGAGCATCCTATGATCCGACCAATGAGTGAATATGGCCAGTTTGTCCGCGACGCATTCCAATCTCGATACGAGGGGAACAACTCATGAATCAGAGTTGCTTTGAGCGGGAGTGCCTGAATCGACTTGGCAGACCTCCGCCGGTCACGGTGCAAACAACGTTGCAGTGGCTACCGAGTTTCCGGCGAAAAAGAGGGGACGGGGCTCAGCTCCGGCTCGGCAAGAGGGACGGAGATGACATTTTGATTCTGTGATCGGCGATCGAGATCGAGCACGACATTTTCCACACCACACCAGGAGTTTTCTCCATGAATGAACCACTGAGAAATGTATTGAGGCAACTACGGCTCTCCGGACTCTTGGAGAGCCTGGAGATTCGCCTACAGGAGGCCGCTGGCCACGGCCTCAGCCACAGCGAGTTCCTTGAGCTGATCCTTCAAGACGAGCTGGCGGTGCGAGCCGATCGCCAATTCCAGCGACGGTTCAAAGCGGCTGAGTTTCGCGAGCGGAAGTCGTTGGAAGACTTCGACTGGTCGTTCAACCCGTCGATCCCCCGCAAGCAGGTGTACGACTTGGCGAGCTGTCGGTTCCTCCGCGAAGGGCGCGACGTGCTCTGGCTGGGACCGCCCGGCCTCGGAAAGAGCCATCTCGTACAAGCGATCGGGTATCAAGCCGTCAAGGCCGGTTACACGGTTCTTTACCGCTCGGTCTTCGACCTGGTCCGGGACTTCCTGCATGATCAGGTGTTGGGGCAGGAGGACAAGATGCTGACGATGTACCTGAAGCCCGAGTTGTTGATCATCGACGACATGGGAATGAAGCAATTGCCGAGGCGTTCCGGTGAATGTCTCTTCGAGGTCGTGATGCGGCGGTATGAGACACGGTCAACGATGATGACATCGAACCGTCCGCTCGAGGATTGGGGAAAGCTTCTCGGGGATGTGCCGAGTGCCACGGCGATCTTGGATCGATTCCTGCATCATGCCGAGCTCGTGCGATTGGAGGGCCGAAGTTACCGCCTGCGGCACCAATCGGCTTCGGGCGGAAACGGGTTTGAAGATTCAAAACCAGCCAAAGCGCCCTCCGGCTCTGAGCATGGTGGTTCGAATTCAAAACCAGCCAAAGCGCCCTCCGGGTCGGAAGAGAACCCACCAGATTCAAAACCAGCCAAGGCGCCATCTGGCTCCAACGCCAGCGGAAAGGGAGGAGGCAAGACCACAACGAAGCGTTAAAATGAGGAGCCAATTCGGCTCCGCCGGAAAAGTCAAAGACCGATTCGGCCAAGCAAAGCAAGTTCTCAGTCAGTCGTGATTACCGTAGAGCTGTATTGAATTGACCAATGTAACTACCCGAACGGGGTGGCTGGTTTTGAACTACCGATAAGCGCCCATAATTGGCTGGTTTTGAAGCGCCCGGTGACATCAAAGACGCCCAAAACGAGCTGGCTCTGGATGACCGCTCACTGGCTGGAATACCCTGTTCTTCATGAGGCATCATGGCCTGGCAACTCGTATCCTCGACTGGACCGAGACACTCGCTGTCGCGCTCTACTTTGCCGTCCACGGGCCGAATGACGGCGCGAAACCCTGCGTCTGGCTCCTGAATCCGTATGCCCTGAACAAGCACGAGAAGAGCGTCGGTAGTCGCGATCTCGTCGCGCCGCAGTTACTGAAGGATGACAACCGCGTGGTGCGGGATTACGGCTCGTTCCTGGTCGGCAAATTTCCTAGTTTCGGCTGGGATCATCCAGTGGCGCTGTATCCGCTCCAGCTCAGCGACCGCCTCCATGCCCAGCAGGGCTACTTTACGATCCACGGCGAAAACTCGCGCCCTCTGGAACAGATCAGTCCAGGAACCGTCCGAAGGGTCGATATCAAAGGTCCCAAGCTCGTTGACGAAATCAAGCAATATCTCTCATTTGCTGGTATGAACACCCATTTGTTGTTCCCAGACTTGGACGGGCTTTCCAGGTATCTTCACGAGAAGTACAAGATCTTTCAATCGACTCAGACTTCGGTGTACGGAAAATGAGCCGAAATCCCCGGAGACTCCAATCGACTCTCACGTACACCCCATTTACTGAAAAAACTCACCTTCCCATGATCAAAGATTACTACGCCCTCGCACAAGCCGTCACCGCTGCCGGATTCTTCACGAACGGCGTAGAAGATCACGGCACCTGGCACCGCACCTGCGTCTGCTCCAAGAAGCGGGCGGACGGCGGCCTCACCGGCAACAGCTTCTGGGTCTCGCGCGACGAAGGCGCCTGGTACATGGGCACTTGGGGAGGCAACATGTATCGCATACCCGACGACACCCGCCTCGCCGAGCTTTGCATTTCGTGGCTGTCGCGTGCCCCAGATGGCACGCGATGCGATTTCGATGATCAGCTCAAACTGGAATTCGGCCTGGTGCCTGTCGACACCTTCGACGGCCTTGAGGCGACGGATGAATGACCAGACGCTACAACGGGGGCTCCGTCCATGTCATTGGTGATATGCCCGGCCTGTAAAGGTCGAGGTTTTACGTGGAGCGTCGATGACGACGGTCGCACCAACTGGCGTTGCAGCCGGTGTCATTTCGTAGCCGAGGAGGATGAGAGTAAACAGCGACGATGTGAGATCTGCGGGCGAGACAGCACGATTTGGCTCATGCACGACGGCCGAGCCTACCACTTTTGCGTCTCGTGCGGAGCCTCAGCCGAGCCGTCCGATTGACATTTCGCTCGAGCAAACCTCGGCCGTCCGTGCCTGTGGTATGATCGTGTCTACAACGCCCGCTCGCTCGAGGAAGGTCGTGCGGCGCTCAAAGAACTTCTGGCAGAATTGCACTCCGGCGGTCCGGCCGAGCAATATTGACCGATGAATACCTGAAAGTTGGACCCCGTTATCCACTCAACACAACCCACCCCTGAACTGCACGCCGAAGGAATTGCCGGCCGGAGACTCGGGCGATGAATGACGACAGTGTATTAGTGGATTTTGCAGGCCGCGGTCGACCGCCAGGCCGAATTCGAGTGACGCGACGAGTGCGGGGACCGTTACCGTATCGACTTCGAGATCGCGACGCCAGCAGGGAAGGCGATGGTGCGGTCCGCATGGATCATTCGGACGGGCGAGGATTACGCACGGCTGACCACATGTTTCGTACTTCCGAGATGAGGCTCAAATGGCAGCGCACATCGATCTCCTTGACACCGTTGCCGTGACGCAGGATCGACCGTCTCTCGGCCTTACCGCCGGGGAGGTCGGCGCCGTGGTCGAATTGCTCGGGGGCGGCGAGGCGTTCGAGGTAGAGTTCTGCGACAACTCGGGCCAGACGTACGGCCTGCATACGTTGCGGGCGGGCCAGATCATCGCATTGCACAAACGCGGGCAAGCACTCCGGCTCGATGTCGGGGCTGCCTGAGCTTCGGTTCCCGGAAGAAACCATGGTGGCAGTTTTGGACGTAGACGGTCTTCCGCCTGACCTCGCATCCACCCACCGCTGCCGCTCACAATCCACGGGGAAGACCCGCGCTTTCTGGAACAGCTCAATCCAGGTACCGTCCGAAGGGCCGATATCAATTCCCGATGATCAAAGATTGCGACGCCCTCCGACGGCCTGGAGGCTACGGATGGATGTCCAGGCGCTCCAAGGGGGCTCCCTCGGTGTCATTGGTGATATGCCCGGGCTGTAAAGGTCGAGGTTTCTCTCGGAGCGACCGCCCAGGCATGTCCGCCTTGACGTAAAGCAGCCCTGCGAAGAGCATGATTGCTTGGGCTCGCAAGCGCTCAATCGCCCTGCGACCCTCGATCCGCCACGGAAACGCCGAAACGACCCCATCGCCCAAAAATGGCGAGGAGAAAACGGATTGCGATCGCAAAATGATCGGCCAAGACCCGTCGCCATCATCACCGGAGCCTCAAGCGGCATCGGCCGCGCGCTCGCCATCCAGCTCGGCGCCGCCGGCTATCGCCTCGGCCTGATCGCGCGCCGACAGGCTGAGCTCGAAGCCACCGCGAAAGAAATCGCCGCATCCGGCGGAAAAGCCCTCGCCGCCCCCGCTGATGTCAGTGATCGCCAGTCTCTCCGGAACGCGATCACATCGGTCGAAAACCATCTCGGTCCCGTCGACATCCTGGTCGCCAACGCCGGCTTCGGGGCGCCCACCCATCTCAATCCCCTGAACACGACCGACGTCGAAAATACAATCCGCGTCAACGTGATGGGTGTGATCTACGCGATCGAGGCCGTCCTACCCGGTATGCTCGATCGCAAACATGGCCACCTACTCGCCATCTCAAGCCTCGCCGCATTCAAGGGCCTACCAGGCGAATCCGCCTATTGCGCCAGCAAGGCCGCCGTCAACGCGTACGTGGAAGGTATAAGAATTGCAACGAAAACCTGCGGAGTCACTGTTACAACAGTCTGCCCCGGCTTCGTCTCCACGCCCATGACACCGATGGATTCAGCCACGCCGTTCATCATGTCGGCCGAAGACGCTGCGGCACGCATCGCCCGATTGATCGCTCGCCGACAGGGAGGGCTCGTCTGCTTTCCTCTGCCGATGACCCTGCTCACGTCACTCATCAAGCGACTGCCGGATGCAATCGTGGCACGGTTGATCGGCCCGAACCCCGGTGCCCAGCCAGTGACCAAACCCAGCTCCGAGTCGATCCCGGAGAAACTCACCCGATGATCGACCTGGCACTCAAGATGCTCCTCAACGAAAAGGCCCGATTCGCCGCCACCGTCCTCGGCGTCGGGTTCGCCGCCGCTCTGGTGCTTGTTCAGGTCGGCTTGTTCTTCGGACTCCTCGATCACGCCAGCATCACGATCGATAAGCTACCGGCCGATCTCTGGATCACCGCGAGAAATACGCCCAACGTCGATTTCGGCAATACCTACTCCGACGGATATGTTCAACGAGTGCGCGCGATTCCGGGCGTCGCCCGAGCAGATAACCTCATCGTCTGGTACGCGATCGTTACGCTTCCCTCTGGCGCGAAGGAAACCGTTGTATATTACGGCCTCGAGAACTTCGCCGCGTGGAGTTTCCCTTGGGATATCGAGTCGGGCGACCCGGCCGATTTGAGGCGAGGAGCCTACGTCATGCTCGACTCCTCGGCCGAGCGCCGCTTCGGTCCATTCCAGGTCGGCGAATACCGTGAGTTTCAAGGCCGCCGGCTCAAGATCATCGGCCGCACTCGCGAGGCGCTCTCATTCACCACCAGCCCCATCGCCTTTCTCGATTACCGGCTGGCGCAATCGCTTTCGCCCGCCGAGCTCTCGGGGCGAACGACGTTCACTGTGGTCCGTCTCGAGCCCGGAGCTGACTCAGCCGCCGTTCGTCGCGAGATCTGCCGCCGCCTCCCCTACAACGACGTCTACTCGAGCGCCGAATGGGCCAGCCGGTCGCGCGGCTTACTGGATCGAAAACACCGGGCTCGGGCTCACGGTCTTCGTGACAGTCGCCCTCGGGGCATTGGTCGGCGTGGTGATCGTGGCCCAGACACTCTACGCGTCGACGACCGAACACCTCGCCGAGTTCGGAACGGTCAAGGCAATCGGCGGTGGTAACTTCACGGTGTATGGTATCATCGCCGAACAGGCGTCGTTCGCGGCGATTCTCGGGTTCGCGGTGGCGCTCGCGATCACGGCAGGCCTCGCGCCCATCCTGGCCCAGCTCGACATGAGGGTGATCGTGTCTCCGACCGTCGCGGCGCTTGTCTTTATTGGAACGCAGGTGCTCTGCCTGGGGGCTGCCTTCCTCTCGTTCCGCAAGGTCGCTTCGCTCGACCCGGCGCTCGTGTTCCGCGGTTGAGAAAGCTTGCCAGGTAAGGATCTCTTTTCGTGGCAGTGCTCGACGCTCAGAATGTGGTGAAAACATACACCGACGGCACGCTCACTGTGCCGGTCCTCCGCGGAATCTCTCTCTCGGTTGCACGCGGTGAAGTGGTTGCGGTCGTCGGCCCATCGGGCTCGGGCAAGACGACACTTCTTTGTATCTTGGGCTGCCTGCTGACCCCGACCGCGGGACGCGTTATGATCGATGGACACGCGCTCGAGCCAGACCGCCCGGAACGCCTGCGGGAAATCCGCCGCCGGTCGATCGGCTTTGTCTTTCAGCAATTTAACTTGTTTCCTTCGCTCTCGGCCGCAGAAAACGTGCAGTACGCTCTCAATCTCAAGGGCTGGCGCGGACCAAAGGCGTGCGCGGAGGCCGAGCGGGTGCTCGATGCAGTCGGTCTGGGCGACCGCAAGCACTTTCACCCGCGCGAGCTTTCCGGAGGCCAGCGCCAGCGCGTGGCGGTGGCGCGCGCAATCGCCGGCCCAGCACCTGTCATTCTCGCCGACGAACCAACTGGTAATCTCGACTCCGAAAGCGGAAAACGCGTACTGTCGCTGTTCCGTGACCTGGCTCGTTCTGAAAACCGCGCCCTCCTCATCGTGACTCACGACCCGCTTGTTCATTCGATCGCCGACCGAATCGTGATGATCCGCGACGGAACGCTGGCGCCGCAGGAGGCTTGACGCAATGTCTTTCTCCATGTTCCTCGGCCGAATCGTGTTGCCCGCGGCCGGTTTGGTCGTGGCGATCGCCGTCACCTGGCGATCGGTCCGGACGATCGCCAACCAGGCCGACGCCGGCCCGGTGCGGCTCCATTCCATCGCACCGGACGGGCCGTTCCCGCGAATCACGGCCGAGGGCCGGGTGGTCGCCTACCCGGGTGCTCGAGTCACCGTCAGCACCGAGGTCCTGGGAACGATCGTCCATATGCCCGTGCACGAAAAAGCCGCCGTCAAGAAGGGTGACCCCCTGGCTGAGCTCCGTTCCGACGAAGTGCAGGCCGCCCTGCGGGAAGCCCATCATCGTCTGACTGAGGTCGAAGTGGCCCTCCGTCTGGAACAGGTTCGCAGCCGGCTGGATCGCATCCTCCCCGTCGTGACCGCCAGAGAGCCGCAGCCACCTGACGCCCGCCGCGACGCGCTTTCGGCCGCCACGGCTCGCCGCGACGCCGCCAAGGCGACGATCGACCGCCTCGAAGCCGAGCTGGCCAAGTACCGCATCGTCGCACCGATCGACGGCGTGATCATCGAGTGCAATGTCGAGCCCGGCGAAACGGTCAATGCCGCTTCCCCGCTGCTGACGATCGTCAACTTGAACCGCCTGCGAGTCGAGGCTGAGGTCGATGAATTCGACATCGAATCAGTCGCGGCGGGAGCCGTCGCAACCATCACCGCCGAAGGTTACCCCCCGCGCCACTTTCGGGCCGAGGTCGAGGAAATCGCCGACGTGGTCGTTCCTCGCCGCCTCCGCCCCGAAGACCCCGGCCGGTCCTCTGACACGCGCGTCCTCCGCGTGAAAGTCGCATTCCGCGAGCCCTGCACGCTGAAACTCGGCCAGCGCGTCGAAATCGCGATCGGCGACGCGGCCGCGAAAGAAGTCCCCGCAAAACACGAGTGAGCCGCCGCCGTGTACCAAAGAATGAACCGAGCTTTGCTCAAGCTGGCCTTCACGATTCTGACGCTCTTCCTGGGTCTCGCTCTCTACTTGCCGGCGCACTTTGTTCTTCAAGCGCTCTTCGCGCCACCCAGCGGCTGGGGTGATTCAGGCCTGGTCCTCAGCATGGTGGGAATCTTCGTTTGCGTCTTGATCGCCGATCGCATCACCTCGTCCGCTTTTCGGATCACCCGGCTCACGGAGGAGCGATGGTCCGTCTTCTCACACGGCTCCAGACGCCGGAGCTCCTGAGTAGACCCGACCGACCCACGCGCAACGAAATAGCTGATCCAGCGCGCAAATAAGAGCTGTTTCACACTGGAAAGACGACAACTTCGGCCGA
Organism: uncultured Planctomycetota bacterium; assembly: GCA_963823665.1. Lineage (GTDB taxonomy): Bacteria > Planctomycetota > Planctomycetia > Isosphaerales > Isosphaeraceae > CAVXHV01. The sequence continues at coordinate 2,868,204 of CAWGMQ010000004.1, read as the reverse complement.
ACCGGTCTGGCACTGTGTTTTTCCACCGGAAAACCCACCGCATCTTTCCCAAAACGGCGCATATTGATCAGCAAGAGGATCAAGCACGGCCAAGCGGCGGACGGCGAGGCGCTCGGGGCGTCTCCCTTTCAAGCTGCGGCGCGAGGAACAGGGTGGGTGACGGGATTTGAACCCGCGATCCCCAGATCCACAATCTGGTGCCTTAACCGCTAGGCCACACCCACCATCAGCACGATCACTTCGTTCGACACGATAAACCTTGATTCCGGTTCACGTCAAGGCGGCCAGACAACCACGGGCGTTGCACGTCGGCCTTGAGCGAGCCTTCACGGCTGGCAAAATTCGCCCACCCCTGACAGAGCGCAATCACGGACGCGGGAAGCCCCCGGTTCGAAGCCCTGACACCGCTGTCCCACGCAACCGGCTCCTTCGCCCAATCATCCCGGCTTTCTCAGCGAGCGGCCACACAACTTTTTGCCCTGGAAATCAGCCCTTTCGCAGCAAAGTTCCCCGTCGCTCTAGAAAAATCCACAAGGCCCTTGACATGCCGGATACACTCTTGACGAGAAGCGGTTATGCTGCTGGGATTAAGGCCGTTTCCGGGGCGGGTCTCCCGGCAACACCAAAACACCAAAGCGCGTCCGATTCCAGAGCCGTTGAAACAACCGTTGCGAGGCGAATGCAGGCATCATGAGCACGTCGGTTGTTCGGATCGGGATCGCCGGTTGCGGTTTGGCCGCCCGCATCCATCTGGATCGCTTGCTCGCACTCGAGAATGTCGAGGTGATCGGCTGCGCCGACTCCAACCTTCCATCAGCACTCGCACTTGCCGATCGCATTTCGTTGCACGCTACCCCGGTCACGAGCCGCAAGTCCGCCCCGGCGTATTCCGACCACCGCGAGCTCCTGCGCCAGCAAGCACCTGACGCCCTCGCGATCTTCACGCCCCACCTCTCCCACTACCGCCTCACGATGGACGCCCTCCAGGCAGGTTGCCATGTGTTCATCGAAAAGCCGCTCACAACCAATTCCCAAGAGGCCGCCGACATCGTGAGCCTGGCACGGGCCCGCGCACGGAAGGTCGGCGTTGGCCACCAGTTTCGCCTCTGCCCCAGCCTGATCGAGGCTCGCCGCCGGGTGGCGGCTGGTGAGATCGGAAATCTACGATTCGTGACCGCCTTGCTCGCCCGCCCCTGGTTGAGCACCCTCGCCCGCGAAGAGAGCAACTGGCGATTTGACCCGAAGGTGGCCGGATCTGGCATCCTGGCTGACGCCGGCGACCACTTGATCGACGCACTTCTCTGGACCGCGGGACAGAAGGCCGGCGAGGTCGGCGCCATCCAGAGCCAGCGCGACCGTGACGCGTCGATCGATCTCGTGACGGCCGCCAGCATCCGACTACTGAACGGAACACCAGTTTCCCTCGCCGTCTCCGGCATCGCCGCGCGGGCCGAGTTTGCATTGACGTTCTACGGTGAGTCCGGGCAGTTGCATGCAACCGATCAGCAGCTTTTTGAAGAAAAGCCGGACGGATCACGGCATGAGGTCCCCCTGCCACCGCCTGACCACTCAATTGATAGCAACTTTGTTGCTGCACTCCTGACCGACACTCCTCTTTGTTGTCCGGCCGGCGAAGCCCTGGAATCCGTGCGACTTCTCGAAGCAATCGGACGATCGGCGGCGACCGGACAGTTCGTTCGTCTGATATGACACCATCATCTTTCAAGGTCGGTTGCCCGGCATGCCGACCAAATCCACGTGAGTGATCTTCTCAACGACCACAAGCGGCGAGAGTTCGATCGATCGGACGCGGGCTTTTGACCTGTGCCCCGAAACGGCGGAATCTCGCTGAATTCGATACTTGACAATGAAGTGTCTCCTTGACTACGACTATGGCTCCGCTCTCGGCAGGAACAGCGTTCACCCAAGCAGCGAATCGGCCATCAACAGCGCGTTGGTTAGGGGGAATTGCCCGATGAACTCCCTTCGACTGAGGACTGAATCCATGCTCGACAGGCTCGAATTACTCGCCCGGTTCGCCGGCCCCACTGGCACAAGCGCTTTTGATGATCCCTGGTCGGTTTCCACCCCGCCTCTCTTCGCCCGAGACGCCAGCGAGGAGGAGGAAGTTGCCGACGACGAAGAATTCGACGACGAGGAAGACCTCGACGACGATGACTTCGACGACGACGAGGATGACGAAGAGTTTGACGAGGAAGATTTTGACGAGGAGGATGAAGACGATATCGACGAAGAACTCGACGACGAGATCGAGGACATCGATATCGACGAGGACGACGAAGACTTCGACGACGACGACGACTTGGGCGGCCTCGACGACGACGAGGACGAAGAGCCCGACGAGCCCTGATCGAATTGCGCTCCTGAAAACTCGAGCCCAAGCCGCGCGAGTCAATCTCGAATCGCGGCTCCGGCTTTTTTTGTTTTCTGCATGGATGCTACCGTTGACAATTGATGGCTGGCGTCTTGTCGAGAAGGTATCCTCCCGGCTATTGTGGACCGGCTCTTGAGAGCTCATGGCAACGTCGGTTCGCTTTGTCTTCGGAGATCGCCTCCGGTCCGTCCCGGCTCCGCTGAGGCGCTCCGCAACTCGTCGGGAGGGAGATTTCTGCGATGGCCGCACCCCTGGATCGTCCGGGCGATTCATCGCCGGAAGGCCCCGCTCCCGAGACCTCGACGCGGCGGCTGCGCGAGCAGAGCCAGATCGACTTCGAGCTCGAGTTTCTGGGGCGGATCCTCGAGCGAGAGCCGTTCTTCGTCGAGGCGCTGCGCGTCCACGCCGACAACTTGGCGGCCAAAGGCCAGTATGGACGCGCCCTTCAAATCGACCGCCGCCTGGTCCGGCTGGCCCCGGAAGACCCCGTCGTCTGGTACAACCTCGCCTGCAGCTTCGCCGTTCTGGGCATGATCGAGCCCGCCTTTTCCGCACTCCAGAAAGCGCTCGAGCTGGGCTATCGTACCGCACGCCGATTGCGCCGCGATCCCGACTTGAAATCCCTCCGTCGCGACCCGCGCTTCGCTCGCCTCCTTCGCCGGTTCGGCTTCGTGGTGACCTGATATGACACGGCATGAATGGGAGCACGTCCAGGAAGCGGCCGGGCTCATTCGCTCACGATGGTCCGGCGCCCCCCGCGTGGGCATCGTTCTCGGAACCGGCTTGGGTGCCCTTGCGCGGGAAATCGAGACCGAAGCCGCGATCCCCTATCCCGAAATCCCGTTCTTCCCTCGATCAACCGTCGAGAGCCACCGCGGTCAACTGGTCTGCGGGCGCCTCTCCGGTCACTCCGTGCTCGCCATGGAAGGGCGCTTTCACCTCTACGAAGGTTATTCGCCCTGGCAGGTCACCTTTCCGATCCGAGTGATGAAGGAGCTGGGCTGCCAGCTCCTGATCGTCTCCAACGCCGCGGGCGGCCTCAACCCGCTCCACAAAAAAGGCGACCTGATCGTCATCGAAGACCACATCAACTTCATGGGGCTCAACCCGCTTATCGGGCCCAATGACGATCGGCTGGGCCCCCGATTCCCTGACCTGATCGAGCCTTACGACCGAAACCTCCAGGATCTGGCCCTCGCCGTGGCGCTCGAAGAGAACATTGTTGCCCACCGCGGTGTCTACGTCGCAGTGGTGGGCCCAAACCTCGAAACCCGCGCCGAGTACCGGTTCCTCCGCGGAATGGGTGCCGACGTCGTGGGAATGTCAACAGTTCCCGAGGTGCTGGTCGCCGTGCACGCCGGTCTCAAAGTCCTGGGTTTCTCGATCATCACCGACATGTGCCTCCCTGACGCCTTGCATCCCGTGCAGATCGAAGAAATCATCGCCGTGGCGAATGAGGCCGAGAGCAAGTTGCGAGCCATCGTTCGCGGAGTTCTCAAGCGGTGGGCGGGCTGAAAATGTCGACGTCTGCCAAGCCCTACAAAGAGACGCTGAACCTCCCGGCCACGAAGTTCGATATGAAGGCCAATCTGCAGGTGCGCGAGCCGCAGATTCAGGCCCGCTGGTCCGAACAAGACTTGCACGCACAGGTGCGCAAATCCCGCGCCGGCCGGCCGCTACGGGTCTTACACGACGGCCCTCCCTATGCCAACGGCGAGATTCACATGGGCACGCTGCTCAACAAGGTGCTCAAGGATATCGTCGTCCGCTCGCTGACGATGGCCGGGTTCAACAGCCCTTACGTTCCCGGCTGGGATTGCCACGGTCTCCCCATCGAACACAAGGTCGTCAAGGACCTGGGCTCAAAAGCTCAGACGATGAGCCACGCGGAAATCCGCGCACTCTGCCACACCGAGGCGATGAAGTGGGTCGACATCCAGCGCAGGCAATTCATGCGGCTGGGCGTCCTCGGTGATTGGTTCCATCCGTATCTCACCCTCGACCCCCGCTATGAAGCCGGCATCCTCGATGTCCTCGCCGACCTGCTCGAACAGGGCTACGTCGAGCGCCAGCTCAAACCCATCCATTGGTGTATCTCCGACCGCACGGCCCTGGCCGAGGCAGAGCTGGAATACCAGGAAGCGTCCACGCCCAGCATTTTCGTGAACTTTCCCATCGTCCCCAGTGCGTCCGCATCTTGGGGAATTGCCGCGCCGAATTTGATGATCTGGACCACCACGCCGTGGACCTTGCCGGCCAATGTGGCGGTAGCGGTGCACCCAGACCTGGAGTATGCGGTATTTCGCTATAAGGATCCCACGACGGGCCAGCCAACGCAGACGATCCTCGCGGCAGAGCTCGGAGCGAAGGTGCTGGGGTTACGCGGTATCGTCAAATTCACGAAGGGCGACCGGTTCCTCGGCAGGGAATTGCAAGGCACCATCTACCGCCACCCTTTCATCGACCGGTCGAGCCCCGTCGTGCTGGCCCAGTACGTCAGCGTCGAGGACGGCACCGGGCTGGTCCACACCGCCCCCGGTCATGGTGCGGAAGATTACCAGACCGGGCGAGCCTATCACCTTCCCGTCCTGAGCCCCGTCGACGAGTCCGGGCGCTTCACCGCAGACGCCCCCGACTGGCTCTCCGGCCGCCAGGTCTTTGCCGCTAACCCCGTGATCGTCGACAAGCTGCGAGAGTCCGGCCATCTGTTTCACGAGCAGCCGCTGTCGCATAGCTATCCGCACTGCTGGCGCTGCAAGAAGCCCGTGATCTTCCGCGCGACCGAACAGTGGTTCATCTCCGTAGACCATGATGACCTCCGCACCCGCACCTTGCAGAGGATCGGTGAGGTCCAGTGGCTGCCGTCCTGGGGAAAAACGCGGATCGAATCGATGGTCTCCCTGCGCCCGATTGGTGCATCAGCCGCCAGCGTTCGTGGGGCGTGCCGATCCCCGCGCTTGGCTGCACGTCATGCCACGCCCAGTTGCTCTCGGCCGAAACCGTCCGGCACTTTCGAGACCTGTTTCGCGCAAAAGGGGCCGACGCCTGGTTCACGCTTCCCGTAGAGGAGCTGCTGCCATCGGGAGCGGCATGCCCCCAATGCCGTGGAGCATCGTTCCGCAAAGAGGGAGACATCCTCGACGTCTGGTTCGAGTCCGGCTCGAGCCATCGCGCCGTCCTCAGCCAGGATTACGGCCTGGGCTTTCCGGCCTTCATGTATCTGGAAGGCTCCGACCAGCACCGCGGCTGGTTCCAGTCGTCAATCTTGACCGCCGTCGGAACCACCGGGGCCGCCCCGTTCGAGAACGTTCTGACGCACGGATTCGTTGTCGACGAGCACAAACGCAAGATTTCCAAGTCGCTGGGTAACTACATCGCTGCCGATGTGATGGTCGATCGCTACGGCGCCGACGTCCTGCGCCTCTACGTCGCCAGCATGGACTACGCCGACGACATCAGCATCAGCGAGCGCGGAATCAAGGAAATGTCCGAGGCCTATCGCAAGATCCGCAACACCTTTCGCTACCTGCTGGGCAACCTCGAAGACTACGCGCGGTTTGATCCCTCGGAAGTCGACCCCGCCTCCGTGCAGGAAATTGATACCTGGATGCTCGGACAGCTTAACGGAGTCATCCGCGACGCCCGGGCCGATTACGAGCGTTTCGAGTTCTACCGCGTCTACCAGCGCATCTATCAGTTTTGCTCCGTGGAGCTCTCCAGCTTCTACTTGGACGTCTTGAAAGACCGCCTCTACACCGAGCTCCCGACAGGGCCCGAGCGACGCGCCGCCCAGTTCGTGATGGCCCGCCTTCACGACAACCTGACACGCTTGATCGCGCCCATCATCCCGCACACCGCCGAGGAATCGTGGGATTATCGCCCCTCCGGCAAAGACAAGCCCGCAAGCGTCCATCTCACTGAGTTTCCCGACCCCGACCCGCGCTGGGATGATGCAGATCGCGCAGCCCGCTGGACCACCCTCCTCGAAGTTCGGGAGCAAGTGCTTCGAGCGCTCGAAGGCCTGCGGAAGAGCAAGCAAATCGGCAGTGCCCAGGAAGCGCGCGTGCGTATCACGACGAATCGCCCCGAGCAGCTCTCGCCGGAGCGCGACCTGCTCGCGTCCATCTGCAACGTCTCCGAGGTGGAGATCGTCGCAGACCCCGCCGCGTCGACCGAGTCGATCGTCGCCGACCGATCGCCCCATGCCAAGTGCGAGCGCTGCTGGAATTACCGACCCACCGTCGGCCAAAGCCCCGAACACCCGGCGTTGTGCAACCGCTGCACGCGAGTCGTGACCGCGCTTCGCTCCGGAGAAGCCTAGTCACTGCTCATAACGCTTCGTCAGAATCGCGCCGGTGTGAGCATCAATCAGATAGTGCGGCTCGCCACCTTTGAGTCGCGGATCCTTCAGATCGTAGTCCACGTGCCAACCGTCGTCTTCTAGCGCGAGTTGGATACGAAAAGAGGCCAAATCACGGTAGACGCCCGTGGCGTCCCTCTGGGCGATCGTCAGCGCTTGGTCGCCGCCGAGGATGGCGGACTGCGTGGGTTTCGCGCCTCCCTTGAAGTTACCGACCTGATCCCCGTTCCTCATACGGTGATGCCTCACTTGGCGGGTAGGAATCAGAACGCTTTGGCTGAAAAGAGGCAGTTCGGCGTAACTGGTTGTCGCAAATTGTGTTGCATATCGATCCGCAAAGTTCGACTCACACGCTGGGCCGGCTCTGGTCATGCGGGTCAAGGCGGTCGTACGGGTTGTGCGGCCTGCGTCCGTCTGTAGCCGTTTGGCATTCTCTTAACCGAGCTTCATAATTGAGAAAGACCCACCTCAGGGAGACCGCGCGCCATGGCTCAAGCTCTGCGAGACCCGCCGATCACCAGCCCACCGATCCGGCTCGCCGTGTGCGTTTCCGGCGAAGGCACCACGCTCCAGAACCTGATCGACCGGATCAAGTCGCGCAAGCTTCGCGCGGAAATCGTCCACGTCGTCGCGAGCCGGCCACGCATCGGCGCCATCGCTCGGGCTGAGGCCGCACGCATCCCGCTGGCTCTGGCCAACTACCACGCCCGCTCAACGGCCGAGTTCAGCGCATCGGTGTTCGATCCGATCCGCCACAGCGGCTCTGAGCTCGTTATCCTCGCCGGCTTCCTCTCACTTTTGCGCATTCCGCCCGACTATCGGGGACGAGTCATCAACGTTCATCCCGCCTTGATCCCGTCCTTCTGTGGCAAGGGCTTTTATGGCTTGAAGGTCCACAAAGCGGTCCTGGATGCCGGGGTGAAGCTGAGCGGCTGCACCGTGCACTTCGTCGACGATTCCTATGACAAAGGCCCGATCATTCTCCAGCGCGCCGTGCCGGTCCTCGAGCGCGACACGCCTCAGTCACTCGCCGCTCGCGTGTTCAAGGAAGAGTGCAAGGCGCTCCCCGACGCCATCACCCTCTTTGCCGAAGGCGGCCTCGAAATCCACGGCCGCCGCGTCGCGGTACGACAATAAGCGGGTATTCGCGATTTCGGAAGACGGGACGTTGATTTCCCGCGGCGTATGTTGCGCAAGCTTCCCCCCTCCAGAAGGGGGAGCCAGGGGGGGTTCCCTCCGGTGGCCATCCTCAAAGCAGCAACTGATCCAACCCCTTCAGACCGATTGGCTCCCGGCTCGCCAGCGGCTCCCCATGCCGCACACCCACCAAATGCCCCCAGAATCGCGTGCGATCACACACCGCCTCGATCACGCCCTGCCCGCCCGTCGGCTGATTGTCGACAAGCTGCGACCGATAGCATCGCAGGGCCGCGACTTTATCCTCGAGCTGTTCAGAGATGTCGACAACAAAACTGGGCCGCTCGACGATTCGGAGATGCACGCTGAAATAATAGAGAACACGCGCCGGATGAAACGGCTCACCCGCGATGTCCGACCGGGATAGCTTGCTCCAGAAACGGGCGTCTTCCACGAGCTTGGTCGCGGCCGTGTGGTCGGGATGTGCGTCCTCCCAGTAAGGCGCAAGAACCAGTCGCGGCCTCACCTGGCGAAAAATAGCCGCCACCGCCCGTCGATGAAGCAACGTGGGCTCAAGACTCCGGTTCGGAAGGCCCAGGTTTTTTCGCCATGGGCTTCCCAGCGCGGCGTTGGCCGCGGCGGTCTCACTCGCGCGACGCTCGCGGGTTCCCAGCGGAGTCGGCTCTCCGTCCGTCAAATCCAGGATCCCGACCTTCCACCCCTGCTGAATCAGGCGCACGATCGTACCGCCCACCCCCAGCTCGGCGTCATCCGGGTGAGGGGCGACCACCAGTGCGTCAAGGGCAGGCACAGGCCAGGATCGTTCTGGGTTAGTGACAGACTGCGCCGTGCTCATCGCTCTGCTTGCAGATGCGCCTCGACGAACCAGAGCCACTTGTCGATGCCGCGAGAGACTTCGGTGAACAAATCGGCCGTATCGAGGTCGCCCAGATCGTTGGCTTCGTCGATCGCCTTACGCGCGGTCTTCCCGAACGAGGCCAGAACCGCCGATAGCGCGTCGACGTGGCTCCGGCCATCGACGGCACCCGCCGGGTATTCGCTCAAGGTACTCTGCTTTGCCACGGTGCGCGCAGTCCCGTGCGCCACCCCGCCCAGTTGCACGGCACGCTCGGCAATCTCGTCGACGTACTCCCCAACTGCCGAATAGACCTTATCAAAGAGCTCGTGCAGTCCGATGAAATTCGGCCCCTTGACGTTCCAGTGGGCCTGCTTGGTTTGTGTTTGCAAGTCGATGCAGTCGGCAAGCCGCGCGTTGAGCAAGTCGATGGCCTTCGCGCGTACGGCTTCGGGCAGATCGTTTTTCGTTTTAAACACGCTCGTGTCCTTCTGAAATCCAGCCGGATTGACGAATTCGCCGATGCGATGGAACGAAGCGTCCCCTCGAGCGCCTTCCAGTTTACTCCGCTCCATTTCAGAAACAACTATCGCGAACGTCCGTGCCTGTTCGGTCCTTTCGGAATCACTCGTTCGACGCCCCGCCGCGAATTATTTGCACGAACACCGCTAAGCAGGGCAAAATGACTTCACGGGTTACGCGGAGAACTCGATACGGGATAGTTCATTGGTCCCAGGGGCGAACGCACCGGCTTTCGTTCGCAGTGAATCAGAATCGCCCCGCGACCGGAGAGGATCGGAGATCAGTCGATGCCGCGATTCGTCAAGCTGGCGACCCTGTCCGAGCTGCCGGAAGGATCGGCCGCGGAAGTCGAGTTCGAAGGGCGCGTCTACGCGCTTTATAATATCAAAGGGGTCGTTTCGGCGATCGATGGCATTTGCCCGCACCAGGGTGGGCCGCTCGCCGAAGGGCTGCTCGAGGGCACAACGGTCACATGCCCCTGGCACGGGTGGCAGTTCGATGTCTGCACCGGTAAGACTCCGCTCGGTCCCAAAATCAAACAACCCGTCTATGAAGTAAAGATCGAGGGCCAGGACGTGCTCGTTTCCGTTCCCTGAACGGAATTTCGTAAAACCGGACTGAACTTGACGGGCGGTAGCCACCCGGCTTCTGGGGCCTATCGGTCAAACCGTCGTTTTCCAGTGTGAGACACCGTGATACGATTTCGCCGATTCCGCAACACCGATCCCCCTGCCCTCGCCAAGCTCTGGAACAGGGCGATCACCGAGACAGCGACGGCTCGGCCCCTACGGCCGCACGAGCTCGATTCGCACGCCTTCGGCAGGGTCAACTTCGATCCAGCAGGGCTGATCGTCGCCGAAGCGGACGGACGGATCGTCGGTTTCGCTCACGCCGGATTCGGTCCCGACGCACCGATCGACCCCGCCAGACCGCTCGAGCTCAATCACGAGATGGGCACAGTTGCCATGCTCTTGGTCGAGCCCGAGCAGAACGACCCGGAGCTCGTCGCCGGCCTGATCAAGGAGGCCGAACGTTATTTGAGGAAATGCGGTGCAAAGGTCGTCTATGCGGGCGGACAGTTTCCTTTGAATCCGTTCTACTGGGGCATTTACGGCGGCACTGAGGGGTCCGGAGTACTCTCCCGACACCAGCCATTCCACGGCGCACTCCGGCAAATCGGTTATCAGCCGGCGGGCACCACGGTTCTTCTCGAAGCCGATCTGAGTGTGCCTGAGCCGCGTGATCCCCGCGGAGTGCTGATTCGTCGCCAGACCCAGCTCGAATTTCAGGACGACGCTCTTCCTGACCACTGGTGGCAGGGCCTCGCGCTCGGAGATTTCCAGCTCATGAACGTGCGGCTGGTCTCGCGTAGCGATGGTACACCGCTCGGCATGGCCCAGGCCTGGGATATGAGCTGGTTCGGCCGGGGCGACAGCCGCTCACGAATCGGCTTGATCAGCCTGGATGTGCCAGCCGCTCACCGCCGCAAGGGCTACGGTCGTTTCCTGGTCTCCGAGGTCCTTCGCCGCGCCAGAGAGAACCACGTCGACTCAGTCGCCGTCCAGACCGACGCGACGAATGCTCCGGCGCTGGCGCTCTACGCCTCGCTAGGTTTCCTCCAGGTTGAAGAGGCCACGTGTTTTCGCTTGCGCGCGAGTCCGATCTCGGATCTGAGATCCAAGGAAAAATGTAGGTCAGGCTTTAGCCTTACAATCCTGTTATTCCGGTGTAGGTCAGGCTTCAGCCTGACAAACTTGTTCTTGAGAGGTCGAAGTTTCATGGCACGACGCACATTGAATCGTCACGAGCTGCGAGCGGAGGCGGAAGCTGCCGAGGCGAGGGGCCTATCGAATGAACCCCCTTCGCGAAGAGCACCGAGGGCTCCCTCGCAGCCTGCCCTGCGCCCCAAACCCGCAACAGGACCGCGGATGCGCATAGTTTGGGCGGTCTGTGATGTCGGCGGAAGAACCGTGAAAACCTTCGATTACAACTGCAAGGCCGACGCAGAAGCTTGCATGGCCGACTTGAAAGCCAGAGGGAAAGGCACTCACTTCCTCCGGTCTCTCAAGGAGCCCATCACTCCGGACACGCAGTGAATCCCGCGTCCCTTCAGATTCGGAACCTTCCGGGGCCGCCCGCCCGGGTGCACGCCCCGTCCCTCCAGATACGCTATTATCGGGCGCTCGCGGCTTTTCGAGCCGCCTCGGTCTGTGCATCCTTGTATGAGCTGGGTCCCCAACGGGCCATCACAAAATCGAAGAGTCCCGGCAGCCAGTGCGCAAGCGTCACGATCGTCCAGGCTCGCCAGCTCGGCAGCACGAATGTCGACCGCCGGTCGACCCCTCGGATGATCCCTCGCGCGATCTTCTCGGTCGGCTCACCGTGAGATTTCTCGATCGCTCGACCGGCCTTATCTCCCAGGGCGACGCCGCGGAACTCACTCTCGGTCCGGCCCGGGCACGCGGCCCAGATCCGCACGCCCGTGCCCCGGAGCTCATAATGCAGGCTCTTGACGAGACCGTTGACCGCGTGTTTGCTCGCAACGTAAATGGCCGAGTCACGCAGGCCGATGAAGCCCAGAACCGAGGAGATCTGCAGAATCTGCCCCGCGCCACGGCTTTTCATGTGCCGGATCGCCTTCTGAGTGAGGTCGACGAGCGCGATCACGTTGATCTCGATGACCTGACGGATCGCCTCGGGATCCTGGGCATCGAGGTCGGAGTAGTTGCCCAGCCCCGCGTTGTTGATAACCAGGTCGATACCCCCGGGCATCGATTCAGCCTGTTCCCACAGCGTTTGCCGGAACGCAGCATCAGCCAGGTCGCCGCTGCAAATCTGCACGCGCCCGGGGGTTAGCTCTCGAGCGAGCGTTTCCAGCCGGTCGCGGCGTCTGGCTGTCGCAAGCACAGTCATTCCGCGGCCCAAGACGAGCTGACGGACGAGCTCCCGGCCAATTCCAGAAGAAGCGCCTGTGACAACGGCGTTCCCGCGCGACAACATGCCTTCGGTCTCCGTGGATTGTTCAGGAGTAGACTGGCATTGTAGAATCTTAGCGTGCGCAGTGACTGACCGCCCGAGCGCTAGCGCGAGTATTTTGTCGGTTGTTTGAACTGGGAGCGAGGATCCACCGTGGCCGCTATCGACGATCGCCGGACCGTAACCAAGACCGCAGCCAGGCCATTTACGGGAGCGGATGTCCTCGTCGAATCGCTCGTGCGCCACGATGTCGACGTCGTCTTCGCCTATCCCGGCGGCGCGAGTATGCCGATGCACCAGGCTCTCACCCGTTACAGCGACCGCATCCGCACCATCTTGCCCCGCCACGAACAAGGAGGGATCTTCGCGGCTGAGGGTTACGCGCGGGCCAGCGGCAAACCCGGCGTGGTGATGGCCACGTCCGGACCCGGAGCGCTCAACCTGGTGACCGGTCTCGCCGACGCCAAGATGGACTCCGTCCCCTTGGTCGCCGTCACTGGCCAGGTTCCCCGGCACGTCATCGGCACCGACGCCTTTCAGGAAACACCCATGGTGGAGGTTTCGCGCGCCATCACCAAGCACCATTACCTGGTTCAGGACGCCAGGGACATCGCACGCGTGGTACGCGAAGCCTTTCACCTGGCCCGCACCGGCCGGCCGGGGCCCGTCCTGATCGACGTTCCCAAGGACGTTCAGAACACCGTCGTCGCCAACCCGGTCTACGACGTGCCCATGGATCTGCCCGGCTACCGCCTTCCGCCGCCCCCTTCGCCCGCCAAGATCGACGAGGTGCTCGCGGCGCTGGCTTCGAGCCGTAAACCGATCATCTACTGCGGCGGAGGCGTCATCGCCTCCGATGCGGCCGAGGAGCTGCGCGAGTTTGCGACCAGAACCGGAATCCCCGTGGCCATGACCGTCCATGGTCTGGGATCCATCCCCAGCGACCACTACCTCTCCCTCAACATGCTAGGAATGCACGGCACGGTTTATGCCAACTACGCCGTCAACGAGGCCGACTTGCTGCTGGCTCTCGGCGTGCGATTCGACGACCGCGTCACTGGCAAGCTCTCCGAGTTTGCCAAGCACGGCAAGATCGTTCACGTCGACATCGACGCCTCCGAGATCAACAAGAACAAGTTCGCCCATATACCGATTCACAGCGACGTGAAATCGTTCTTGCGGGCGATCAATCCCAGGTTGACGCCGCTTGACTGCTCCGATTGGCACCACCAGATCGACGAGTGGCGCGCCAGCGACCCGATGACTTATGAAGATCGCGACGACTTGATCCTGCCCCAGTTTGTTCTCGAGCGGCTCTCGGCCATTGCCGGCGGCGAATTCATCATGACAACCGGCGTCGGCCAGCATCAGATGTGGGCCGCTCAGTGGACTCGCTTCAAACATCCGCGCACCTGGATCACCTCCGGTGGCCTGGGCTCGATGGGTTACGGCCTGCCGGCGGCGATGGGCGCTCAGGCTGCTGTCCCAGGCGCGCTCGTCGTCGACATCGACGGCGACGGCAGCTTTCTCATGAACATCCAGGAACTCGCAACGGTTTACTGCGAAAAGCTCCCCGTCAAGGTCATCGTTCTCAACAACCAGCATCTCGGCATGGTCGTGCAGTGGGAAGACCGATTCTACGACAGCAATCGGGCACACACCTACCTGGGCCCCATCGATCAGCCCGAGGCCAGGGGCCGCGGCGAGACCGAATTCCCCGAGGCCATCTATCCCGATTTCGTCGAGATCGCCCACGGCTTCGGCGTCAGCGCCCGCCGGATTCGCCGCAAGGACGAAGTGAACGATGCGCTGGCCGAAATGATCGCGCACAACGGCCCGTTCGTGCTCGACGTCTTGGTTCCCTACCAGGAACATGTCCTGCCGATGATCCCGGCCGGCATGACCGTGCGCGATATCATCAAGAGCTGAAATCGAGACCTGCGACAGCAACAAAGACGGGTTCCTCGCCTGGACCGAGCTCTTCGAGCACGTCCGGCTGGAAACACAGGCCGGATACCGCAGCTTCAAGCAAGGCGTTCTCAAACTCGTCCCGGAATCCGTCAACGCCCGCTTGCGCTCGATCCTCCAGAACCAGCTCGACCAGGTTCCGCGAGCGTTCTCCCTCGGCGAGCCGCGCCGGCAGCTCGCCCAGCGAGAATACTTCGCGCCAACATCGGCATCTACTTCCAGTTGGTGAGTGTCGGCGACGCTGCCGGCGCGCGGCTGTCTCGTGATCCCATCGCCGGCTCGGGTGCGGCCCAGCTCCGCCTCGAGCCAGGGGACACCATCTGCCTCCTCGACTCGCTGCCGATAAGAATGGCTGTCGACGTCATGAACCACCACGCACGGACTGACGTCGTTTTCATCAATGTGCGCACCGGCAAGCCGCAATCGGCAGTGATGGAGCTGCCACCCTTTACACCATTGCCGCCAGAGGTCCCGAGGGAGATCTTTGCTCCGAACCTGGGTATTCACTATCAACCCATCCCGCTCGCAGGAGGCACGATCGGTGCGCGGCTCAGCCGCACAGCGACAGGCAACGTTCCCGCGGCCGCCATAGGCCTCGAGCTGGGCGACATGATCATCAGGCTGGACAGCCAGCCCATCACGAAGCCCGAGGATGTGCTGGCCCACATCGATCAAACCAGCGTCGAATTTGTGAATATCCGAACCGGTAAGGCCGAAACTCGCGTCGTCCAGCTACCGGCCCAGGCCGCGCAGTAAACGAAGGAAGCCGTCATTGTTAGCCTTTCGCGCCGCGAAAATGCGTCTTCCGCCCAACCATTCTCTGTCGCCCTTCACTCCGCGAAGGGCCATCGTCATCGTCGCCTTTCGCTCCGCAAAAGTGCGTCCTCACGCCCCCACACCAAACCAGCTCAATTCACCCACACCGTCTCATCGATCAGGTTATACTTCTTCATCTTCTTGTACAGAGTAGTGCGGTTAATGTCGAGCACTCGCGCGGTCTCCTGCCGATTCCAGTTGAAGGCGTGAAGCGCCTCGATGATGATGCGCTTTTCGGGTTCCTCGAGCGCTTCCTTGAGCGGCCGGACGCCCATCTTCAAGTGCGGACGGGGCGTCGCGCCACCGGCACGGGCCTGACGGTTGTGGTTCAGGATCGGAGCCAGGTGATTTGACGTGATTCGCGGACCGTTGCACAGCGCGACGGCACGCTGGATCGCCGCCGCAAGCTCGCGCACGTTGCCGGGCCAGTCGTGCTTCTGCAGCACCTCGAGCGCATCGCGGGTAAAGCCGGCCACCGACTTGTGAAACTCCCGGGCATAATGGCCCCGAAACCACTCCGCCAGCAGCTCCACGTCGGTCCCTCGGTGCCGTAGCGGAGGCAGCATGAGGCTGATCACGCTGATGCGGTGATACAACTCCTGCCGGAAACGCCCCTGGTCAATCATGCTCGTCAGGTTTTCGCTGGTCGACATGATGAGCCGTGCCTCGGAGTGCTGGGGAGCGTGGCCCGAGCTCGCCTCATAATCTCGAAATTGCAGTTCGCGAAGCAGGTGAAGCTGCAGCTCCAGCGGCAACGCCGCGACTTCATGCAGGTAGAGAGTGCCGCCGGATGCAGCAGCCGTCTTGCTCGACCAATCGAGCGAGTGGTTCGTTCCAGCGGAAGCTGAGAGATCGTCCGGCTGTTGCATCGAATGCTCGTCGGCCATCGCCGACCCTTCGACCGTGACGAACGGTCGCTCCGGCGTCAGGCCGAGCGAGTGAATCAACTGCGCTACGAGGGATTTGCCGGTTCCGGGCTCACCCTTGATCAGCACGGAGCTTCGTGTGCCCGCGATCGTGACGGCGAGATCGATCACCTGGCGCCAGCTCGGATCGTTGCCGACCAGGCCGATCTCCCGGACATGTTGCTCAACTCGGTGCGACGGAACAATCGCGGCCGATGCCGCTGAAGCCGGCACCGGTACGGGCACAGACACTGACGGTCGCGAATTCAGCGGGCTCGCCACGGCAGGGCGAGCCGCAACCGGCGACGATTCGTTCGCCGCCGCCGGGACGGCCGCCAATTTGGGCAGGGTGGCCGCGGGAGCTGTTGCGGATGCGGATGCTGGTCCCGTCGCCTCGACATGGCGAGTCTCCGATCGCTCGAGCGCCTGCAACACCGCCGCACGGAGCTCGGCAGCCGGTACCGGGTACTTCAGCACCGCCATTGCCCCCAACCGCAGCGCCTCTTTCGCACGTTCCGGATGAAGCCGCGGGAACAATAGAATCACGGGCACTTCGCGGTGCTTCCGCCGCACGTACATCAGCAACTCGAGTGCGTCGGCGTCCAGCGGATCGACACCCGCGAGCACCAGATCGATCTCGTTGCGCTCCATTGACCGCACCGCGGCACGATCGGTTGTCGCCTCTTCGATGATGTGGCCCAGCGACTTGAGCATCGAGGTCAAAAGCGCAAGGCCGGCGCTGTCCGGGTACAGAATCAAGATCCGAAGCTTGTGCATGAGGTTAATCTCTCAACATGCGTTCGTGCCAGTGTCACGAACTCATCCCTCCTCCTTGAGAATAACCACGCGATCGGCAAATCACACGTCTACATGGCTTCTCGCGGAAAAACCGGCGAGGGGCCCAGAATTTGACTTCGGCTCCCGTGGGTTCAACCCACAGAAATCTGCTGATGCGGCAGGAGGTCGTATTTCGCCAGGCAAGGCACCTCGTCGTTCTTATGAAACTTCTATGTCACGCAAGCATCATCGTCAAACAAGCATTCACGATCCCATCAACAATTGGAGGCCGCAAAGACTCCTCGCCAGCCCACTTTCCTGTTGAGGAGAAGAGGCGCCGACTCGCGATCAGGTTTTCGAAGATATTACGATGGTAAGCGAATCAACGGAAAGCAGGAGCAGCAGGGTCCGCGGTATCGCGCGACCGCGCAGGCACGCGGGGCAGATCGAAGCGGGGAGGTTTCTACATCGGGCCTTCATCGAAACTCGTTCGTTTGATCTCCGTTCTCTCCTTTCCCATCGTTATTCCTCAGGCGCGAGGGTGAGCCTTCTGATAAATATCCAGCAATCGTTCCGGCGTGACGTGCAAATAGATCTGCGTCGTGGTCAGATGGCGATGGCCTAGCAGCTCCTGCACGCTCCGGAGATCGGCTCCGCGGTCAAGCAGGTGCGTCGCAAAACTGTGTCGCAAGGTGTGAGGGCTCGCGGCACTCGAGAGCCCCGCCTTTTGTAGGTGCGCCTCGAGCAGTCTGCCTACACTTCGCGAGCTTAGCCGACTGCCACGTTGATTCAGAAAAACCGCCTTCTCGCCGGCCCTCTCGGGCTTCCTCAGGGATATCCAGCCTTTGAGCCATCGTGCCGCCATCTCACCGATCGGACAGAGTCGCTCTCGTCGCCCCTTGCCCCTCACTCGCACCAGCTCCTGATCAAAATCCAGATCGTCCAGGTTCAACCCGACCAGCTCGCTGACGCGTAATCCACCGCCGTAAAGTGTCTCGAGCATGGCGCGATCTCGCACGCTCGCAGGAGTGTCGCCCGGAATCGCGTCCAGAAGCCGGATCACGTCGTCGACACAGAGCAGTCGAGGAAGTCGCCGCGGCTGCTTGGGATTTCGAAGACTCACCGCAGGATCCGACAAAACTAACCCATTTCGCCGCAGATAGCGAAAGTAAGAACGCAGGCTCGCCAGCCGCCGTGCGACCGTCGTCGCGGCATACCCTTGACCGGCTAACCACGCCGAATATCGCCGTAGGCGAACCGGATCGGTAGACGCCGGGTCCGCTGCCTCACCGAAAACTTCACGAACATACCCGCAATAAATGTCGAGGTCGTGCTGGTACGACCGAACCGTATGCACTGAACGCCGTCGCTCAGCTTTCAAGTGGTGGAGATACGCTCGGACCGAACCATCCATTGGACACGCTCCTCGCAACAACTCATCAGGCAACACCTCTCGGCTTGCCACCCTCCTCTCTTTGTCGGCGATTCCTTGACCTTTCCTTACCACCGGTGATTCGCACGTCGTCGCGATGACTTGCGATCAATCATGCCACAACATCTCTACGGTCCAGGGAAAGCCGGTGACACTCACTACCTTACAAAAAAGTTCTTTCCCTCCTGGAGTCACGCGGCTAGAATTGAAATGCGCCGTGGAGCAGCGGCTAGCTCGCCAGGCTCATAACCTGGAGGTCGTAGGTTCGATTCCTACCGGCGCAACTGTTGTCCTGCAAAAGTGAGTTCAAAAACCCCCTTCGCTTACGGGGGTTTTTTCATTGTTACTCCACCAATCGGCAGGCTCCTCTCTCATGGCCGATCTGAACCCGGTTGACGCCGAAACCCTTACCCACAGACTTGTTCTGCCTCGTGATGCGAACCACCACGGCACGCTCTACGCCGGCGCTCTGCTCTCGCTCGCCCTCGAAGCAGGCTACGCCACCGCCTTTCGAGCCGCCGGCATGAATGCGAACCTCGTCCTCAAACGAGTGCTCGATATTCGCTGCTATGAACCAGTCCCCGTCGGCCAGGTCGTCCAGATCAGGGGCCGCGAAATTCATCGCGCCCGCGCCCAGATCATCGTCGCCCTCCACGGATCCTTTCAAATCGATCAGGCGTCAGCATGGATGGATGGCATCATGCAATTTGTCCAGGTGGACGAGGCAGGTCGGCCGGAGGCACTCGGCGATGAGCCGGACGAATTGCGGTTCGATCTCGACTTGCCCTGGTCATCGCTCCTGGATCGGGCTCGCAAACTCCTGCATATCCGATAATCAGGAATTACAACCCGCTCGTCTCGGTCTTTATCTGTCCGAAAAACACTCGCCATCGCGCGCGATTCTTATCGAAGACTTCACTTTTTGCCAAGTCCGCGTATCTCTGAGACCCTCTATCGGGAGTATAAGATAGGTGAGCCGTTTTTCGGCGTGATTCCGCGTCGAGATCCCGGCAAACAATCCGAGGAGCAACGCATGTTGCGGCTGCGAGGTCTCCGTAGCGGCGCAGTGATGCAGCAGATCGGGCGGCTCTTCCTTGAAGGCAGTTCGATCGGCCTCTCCGAAGGAGAGTTGCTCGACCGCTTCGTCCGAGCCCGTGACGAGTCGGCCTTTGAAATCTTGGTAGCGCGTCATGGGCCGATGGTTCTGGGCGTATGCCGCAGCCTGCTTCGCGACCCGAACGATGTCGACGACGCCTTTCAGGCCACGTTTCTCGTCTTGGTTCGTAAAGCGGCAACGCTCAGGCAATGCGACCTTCTGGCCAACTGGCTCTACGGCGTCGCCATTCGCGTGGCAATGCGAGCCCGCGGTCAGGCGGCCAGGCGAATGGGTCGCTTCGGCGCGCCAGGGATCGATCGAAAAGCTGGTCGCCGCCGAGGAATTGGCCCGTGCGGATATCGATCCGTCCGCACACTTGGAAACTGAACCGGCTCCCTGGCTCCATCAAGAAGTCAGCCACTTGCCGGAAAAGTACCGCACCCCGGTCGTGCTCTGCTATTTCGAGGGGCTCACTCACGATGAGGCCGCCAGCCGGATGGGCTGTCCCCTGGGGACAGTCAAGGGGCGGCTCTCCCGCGCACGCGAGCTGCTCCGGCGTCGCTTGACCCGGCGAGGCCTGGCACTCTCCACCGCGGCGCTGGCAGCGCAGCTCGCAGCGCCCCACGCCCAGGCTGCTGTCCCCGCCGCGCTGGAGTTGTCCACGGCACGCGCTGCCCTCGCACTGGCGAGCAGCGCAACCGCATCACTCGCCTGGGGCTCGTCCATCTCAATTCCCGTCACCGCATTAGCCGAGGGAGTTCTACACACCATGGCCTGGAATCAAGTCAGAATCGCCGCCGGATCGCTTCTACTCGCAGGCACGCTCGCGACCGGAGTCGTCATCGGAGCAACTCAGCTAGGCGGTGGATCGGGCGCCGGAGGCACCGCGCAGCTCGATCGCCAGAGCGCCAAGGGCGCCGCCGCTACACCCGCTGCCAAATCCGCTGCCTCGGTTTCTCCGGGTGGCAAATCCCAATCCGCCGCCATCAATCAATTGTTTGATCGTATGCTTTCGGAGCCGATCGACGATTCTGCTGATACCGTCGAGCGATTGAGCCGCTGGTCGAGCCTGATGCTCTCGGCCGAGCTGGTCGTCGCCGCCAATGAGGGCGAAGAACACGCCGTGCGAACTGCCCACCGCGACCGGATGAAAAAGCTCCACGACAAGATCAAGGCGCTCCCGCCGACCGCTCAGAACCAGACGGTGAGTGCAGAAGCCGCCCGCGAAAAACTCGATGAGGCCGAGGGCCTGCTCGCGACCGAACCATCAAGGCCCGCTGCTGGAATGGGAATGATGCAGCAAATGATGCAGCAGCAGATGCGGTCCATGCAACGCCGCCCGAATCGCGGCGGAATGATGGGCGGCGGTATGATGGGCGGCGGAATGATGGGCATGCCTCCCGGCGGCCGGCGCGGTGTCGACGTAAAGGCACCAGCCATGGGCGCGGGCGGCGGAGGCTCCGCAGGCGGTCAGGCTTCAGAAAGTGGCGGCGCAGGCGGTGCTGCCGGCGGCATGGCCGCGCAGCCCGGTGCTGCCGGTCAAGCCGGCGTGATGGGCAGCGGTATGGCCGGCGGTATGGCGGCGATGATGGACGGCAAGGGCGGCCCCGGCGGAGCCCGCGGCAGCGCCCTATCGCTCGCCATCGTCAGCGCCGCCACCGAATTTGCAATCCGTGACAAGAATCCCAAGAGCAAGATGATCCACAAGGCGCTGGATGAGCCCATCTCGATGTCCTTCCTCGCGGAAACGCCGCTCGAGGATGTCCTCAAATACATCAAGCAGGCCACGACGTCCAAAACGTACGGGGGCATTCCCATTTACGTCGACCCCCAGGGTCTCGAGGACGTCCAGGGAAATCTTGCGACCGGCACCATCAAGGGCCTGGAGCTCGAAGGCATCCCCCTCAAGACCACGCTACGGCTGATGCTCAAACAACTGGACCTCGCCTATTGCGTGCACGACGGACTGCTTTTCATCAGCTCGCCTCGCGGCGTCTTCGAGGAGCTCAAAGCCGCGCAGCAGGAGCTGGACACCGCAAAGGAGATCGAAGACGAATCGGCCGAAAATGCCGCGAAGGCAATAACGCACACGCATTCCCGTGCCAGTCATTCGATCATCGTAGGCCCTTCCGACGTCCCCTTCGCCTCGCCGCGCCTGGTCGAGGGCAGCTCGATCACGAAGGTCGAGCCTTGCCCCGGCTGGGACGTGACCGAGATCTTCCCTCCGTGCTCGCGGATGATTTTCTGCGTGACGGGCAATCCCAGTCCGGTGCCACGAGAACCCTTGGTAGAGGCGAATAACTGGAAGATCGACGGGATGTCGGCCTCCTCGATTCCCGACCCCGTTGTCGCTGATGCTGATACGAGCCAGCGGCGTCTCGGCATCCCACTCGGTCTTGATCGAGACCCGCGCGTTATGAGAGCCCTCGCAGGCGTCGATCGCATTCGTCACGATGTTCAAGACAGCCCGGTGAATTCCCTCCGTGTCGATCATCACTCGAGGAAGCGCAGGGCCCGGCTTCCAGTCGAGCTCGACTCCGAGCTCCTCTGCGCGCGACTGCATCAGCTCGACTACGTCGCCGACCGTCTCGTTCAAGTCCGCGAGCTCCAGGTCCGGCTCGCGGTCCTTCGAGAACGAGAGCATGTCCATCACGAGGTTGTAGATCTTCGTCTGGTTCTTCTCGACGATCGTCCAGCCGCGCCGGACGATCATCTCGTCTTTGTCGTTGAGACCCAGATCGATCAGCGAGCTGCCGCCCGCGGATGCCCTGCAATATGTTCTTGATGTGATGCGAGAGCGTCGCAATGGTCTGGCCCACGGCCGCAAGTCGCTCCGCCTGGATCTTGTCGTTGTAAAATATTGTGTTTTCAATCGCCAGCCCGGCCTGGTGCCCGATGGCAACCATCAGCGTAAGCTGCTGTTCGCTGAAGCGGCCTCGCTCATTGGGTTTATCGCCAGCCGCAATCGCTCGGGCCACGTCGGCTTGGATATCGGCGTAGAGGACACCCAGCGTCGTATGCCTTCCCTGAATCGGAACGCAGATCGCCTGGCGAATCTGGTAATCGACGATCGACTGTGCGGGGCTGAACCGTTTGTCGGTCGGCGCATCGGTGGTGATCACCCCCTCCCCCTTCTGGAGCACGTAGTCGACGATCGTCTGCGAGATCGTCATCCGTTCGTCGGGCTCGGCCACGGCGCGCCACCGCACCGCCTTGGGCAGCAGAGGGCCTGCTTGATCCTTGAGCAGGATCGCGCCACGATCCGCCCCGATCGACTCGAACACCAGTTCGAGGATCTGGGCCGATAACGCATCGATATCCAGGACGTTGCTGATGGCCTGGGTCGCCCTGTACATCACCGACAGGTTCACCAGCCGCTCGCGCAGCCACCCGCCGGCGGCATCGGGGGACTTCAAGACCCGCGAGCCCTCGTCGGACGGCATGCTCTTCAAGATCGCGGAACGGTCCTCCGGGCTGCTCCTGGTCAGCATGTCAACCCGGTTCGTCAGGTCGCGCCGCGGGCTCGTCCCCTCATTGTAGAGCAGCACGGTCTGGCCGAGCTGCATCCGGTCACCCGAGTTCAAGATGCTCTGGTCGACGCGCTGGTCGTTGACGAAAGTGCCGTTGGCCGAGCTCAAATCGAGGATGCAATACGCCCCCTTCTCCAGCCGAAGCTCGGCGTGGCGGCGGGAGACCTCGGTATCATGGAGCCGGATGGCGTTCGAGTCATCCCTGCCCAGGGCGACGGGACTGAATGTGAACTCGAACCGCTTTCCCTGGTCGGCCCCTTGGATCACGAACAAGGAGGCCACGAGGTCATTTTCTCCTCGGCTAACGACGCAACGTCGCCTGTTCTCCTAGCGTCTGCTGGCCGCTCTTAGGCTAACGCACACCCGAGGAAGCGTCAAGAAACTCGCGCAACGGACGAACCAATCGAGCCCAGTGCATATCCCTCCTTTGCACCGACAATTCCTTCTCGCCGAACGGCGTGCGGACTGCCACGCCATCCAGGTGCGTTCAAGTCGATTCTCCCGCGCATCGGGCCTCTTCGAGTGCGTCGAGCCATCGTTCGCTCATCAAGTTGCAAAGCGCCAGGAGCCGGTGCGACCCGGTGTCCGGGAGCAGTTCGTCGCGCCGGCGCGCGTGGTGCGTGCGCCCGCCGCGTCCAGCCGTTCTCGAGCGCATTCAAGCACTCCCGCCTGTGAATGTCCCGCGCTCGAACAGCGGCGCGGATCAAGCGTAAATCGCAGCGGCAGCGACGGCACCAATCCGCCCATTCCTGCGTCGCGCCGCATGTCGGGCAGCGCATGAGGTCCTCCGGCATAGTTGACATATCAATCCGTTCTCAGCTTACGGTTCCGAGTATGAATATGGCTTGCAGGTCTCCTGAACAAGACCGTGTCGATCGCTCAGGCGTCCTGCAGGTAGAAAACCAGGTCTTCGAGCTTCTGGAGGATCGACCGGAGTTCCGCCTCGTCCTGGCGAGCGATTGCGGTGTCGAGGTCGCCAAGCAGCGCTGCGCAGCTCGTCCGCGTCCTGGGCGTTGGCGATCGCCAGCACGCGCTGCGCTTGACTGGACAGGGCATCTGCCGACGCAATCGCTTCCCGCAGAGAGCCCGGCAGCGCGTCGGCGCGCGCTTCCGCTTGCGTCATCGTTTTCCGGCAGCGGACTGGCCAGTCCCGCCGGCGGCCCGACGAGCGCCTTCGTCCCAACTTCCGTGAAGGCATCAAGGCGTTCGATTGCGTTGCTCCGCTCTTGCTTGCGAAATCGCTCCGTGGCGTTGTCGATCACGACATGCTTCGCGAGCCCGGTTCGCTCGCTCGGTGGCGGTTACCTTGAGGATTCCGTTCAAATCGAGATCGAGTCGAACCAGGATTTCATTCCCGGCGGGCACCTCCGCAAGCCCTTCAATCCGGAACTCGCCGACCAGGGTGTTGTAACCGGGTGTCGTCGTTCTCGCCCTGAAATACGCGAATTTCCGCGGCATCCTGATCGTCGTAGACCGTCGAGTAAATTTCGGTCCGAAAGGCGGGCAACGGTGTATTGCGTTCGATGA
Source organism: uncultured Planctomycetota bacterium (assembly GCA_963823665.1). Classification (GTDB taxonomy): domain Bacteria; phylum Planctomycetota; class Planctomycetia; order Isosphaerales; family Isosphaeraceae; genus CAVXHV01. The sequence continues at coordinate 2,843,907 of CAWGMQ010000004.1, read as the reverse complement.
TAGGCGAGAACGCATGCCGGGATGCTGAAACCGTGTAGTTCCCCGAGTGCGCTGATGCCCAGAGTGTGGGGTGTGATGTCAACAAGGATCGGGCCAACATCGATCCCGGAGATCAGCCCGCCCTGCACGGCGGCACCCATCGCGACAGCCAGGTCCGGCTCGATCTCGCAATGGACAGGGCGCCCCAGCCGCTCTTCGAGCAGGCGACGAACCAGCGGTGTGCGAGTGGCCCCGCCAACCAGCACAACCTTGTCGATCTGGCTCGCTTGCAGCATGGCGTCGGAGAGAGCGTCGTCCAGGCACGTCAAGGTCTTGAGCAAGAGCGGACGGATCAGCTCTTCATAATCGAGCCGCGTGATCTCCATGACCAGGTTCAGCGATTTTCCGCCCTTGATTACGATGAACTCTTCCTCGACGGTCGTCACCGGGTCGAACGAAAGTCGCTTCTTGGCCTCTTCCGCGGCACGCAGCACGCGGGCCTTCGAAGTTGCCGCTTCCCTCAGGTCAATGCCGTGCTTGCTCTTGAACGATTCGCAAATGTGGTCGAGTAGCAACTGATCGAAGTCGTCGCCGCCCAGTTGCGTGTCGCCATGGCTGGCCATGACCTCGACAACGCCGTTCTCGACCTGAGCCACCGACACGTCGAACGTGCCGCCGCCTAGGTCGTAGACCAGCAGCCGCTCGAGCTCCGTTGGGTGCGGGTCGTAAGTGAGAACGGCGGCAGTGGGCTCGTTGATGATCCGCACGACCTCGAGGCCCGCAAGCTCACCCGCCTGACGCGTGGCCTGGCGCTGGACGTCGTTGAAGAACGCCGGCACCGTGATCACCGCCTTCGACACGGCGTGCCCGAGCGCTTTCTCGGCACGCTGCTTCAGCGTCCTCAGGATGATCGCCGAGATCTCCTGCGGAGAATAGGCCTTGCCCCCCAGGTCGACCGTGACTTCCTGTCCCATCTTCCGCTTGATCGACCGGATGGTCCGTTCCGGGGCCAGCACGTACTGGTTGCGCGCCGCGTTGCCGACCAGCAGTTGACCCTGCCCGTCAAGGCCCACCACCGACGGCAGGATCGCCTCGCCATCCGCTTCCAGCACGATCGGCCGGCCGTCCTTGATGACCGCCACCTCGCTGTTGGTCGTTCCCAGATCGATTCCAATGATCGTCGGCGAATCCATTTCCTTGACTCCTGTTCCTGGTTCGTCCGGTCGCTCGTTGTCTAGCAAAGTCGTCAGTTCGAAGGACTTGGTGTCGAGTTCGTTCCTGCCCCTGGTTGCCCGCCGGGGGACAGGCCATCAGGCGCCGCCGGCAGCGTCAAGCCGGACCGCACCGCCTGTACCTCGGCGTAGCGAATCACGCGGCCTCGCCACGTGTAGCCGCTTCTGAGCTCCTTGACGACCGTGCCCGCGGGCTTCTCCGGCACGTCGATCACTTCGAGCACGGTCATGAGCTCGGGATTCACCGGCAGTCCTTCGCACGAAATCCTCTGCACTTGCTCGGCTGCCATCACCCGGCGCAGGCGCTTCTGGATCAAGCCGTATCCTTCCAGGAACGATTCGAACAGCTCGTGCCGGTTCACACTGTCTCGCCCGATGATGGCGATGATCTCGCTGTGGTAGCTGCGGAGCAGCCACCGGCGAATCCACGACTGTTTGCGATACAGCCCGTTCAGCGATGCCTCAAGCGCCGCTGGAGATCGCTCGGCGATTTGCTCGCGCGCCCGCTCGATTTCGCGCTCGCCCCGTTGCAGAGCTCCATCCAGATCGGCCAGGCCCTCCGCGAGCGCCTTACCCGCCGTCCACACCGCCTCGGCGTCCTTGGGAACAACCGACCGGATCTCGACCACGGCTTGCCTGAGCGCCTCGAGCGTGGCTTCGGTTTGTTCCGACAGCCCCCGGCCGCTCTTGGTCTGAAGTTTCACCTCGTGCCGCAATGCCGTGAATTCTTCAACCAGATCGATAATGCCGAATTCGCGGCCAACGGCCGACTCATCGCTCGCGCTCGCCTCGAAGTTCTCTAGGTCGCCGCCCTCCGCGCGCGCCGCGTCCAGCCACTCGCGAAAGCGGTCGACGATATCGTCGACATCGACTCGATCGTTCATGAAGACTCCGCCAGTGACAACAAAGTTTCGACCGGTAGCCGCACGTGACGCAGCCGCTCGCGAAGGTCGGCGGCGAGCGATTCAAGCGAGTCGCTTGTGCAACCGAAGCCGAAGAGCTGCGAATCGAGCCGCGCCGCCGGGTCGCGCAGTGCCTGATACGCGGCATGCACCTCTGCGAATCGCTCCGGCGCCTGCTCCGGAGGAAAGGCACGCACCAGCTCGAGATAACGCTTGCGAATTTCTCCTTCGCCGGCGTGTCTCGGAAGGTCCAGAACTTCAAAGGGGTCTGCCATCGCCTCTCACCGTGTCTTGGACTTTTTCTTCTTCGCTGTTGCGCGTTGGGGAACACTCTGCCGCGGGACGTCAAATTCGTCGTCGAACACATCGTCATCGTCCCAGTCATCGTCGTCAGGATCGTCAAGATCCCAGTCCGAAAACGGGCCGCCGCCAAACGAAGAGCCGCCCATCCGGGTGCGCAGCTCTTTGAAAGACGTGAGCATCTCCCGGATAGCCGGCAAGATCCGGACTTCGCCCGGCACGCTTGATGTCTCCGCAATCCGCAGTGCCTTTTCGAGGTGTCGCATCCCGACCGGCGATATGCAACTCGGCAGGCTTTTGCCGACTTCGGCGAGTCCAGCCAGAAAGTTCAGCCGAGCCGAACCGGGGTACAGCTTGGCCCCCTTTGTCGCGAGCTTTCGGAGGAGCTCTCTATGATCGCGCAAGCACGCCAAAAAGTCACAAACCCGCTCGATGTCGGTCTGCCCATATTTGAGCCGGCTCGTGCGCTTCAAATACGCCACGAGCTGCTGGATCTGGCAGTTACGGCCCGGATAGTCGACGTCGCTCTCCAGATACGCATTGAGCAGCGCCGCCATCTCGCCGGCCGCCTGGCTGTGGCACTTTTTATTGAGCTCGGACGTCCAGAGCGCGACATAGCCTCTCGTCGTGGCATCACTCAATTGATAGCGGCCGGACTCGATGGCGAGGGCCAGCCACAGCGAGGCTGGCTCCGGCAGCGACGCTTGGGCCTCCTTCAAAAATCGGTCGCTCTCGTCACGCCCGCCCGCTTTCGCCTCGAACAGGCTCTTGCGGGCGAGGAATGTATAGTGCCCGCGGAGCTCCGGCGACAGCTCCGCCGCAGCCCGGAAGTGGTCTCGCCCCTCTTCCCAACGGCCGGCCAAAGCGCTTTGGCGCGCCAGCCCGATACGAATCACAGCTTCCTGCTCCCGGATTTCCGGGTCGAGCGGTTTCAGCGCACGGATCCGCCCAGCGCAGGCCATTGCCTCCGGAAGCCGATCCTGCGCGAACGCCGAATCCAGCAAGAGCTGGAGCGTTTCCACGTCATCCGGGAATTTCTCCAGCAGCCGCTGCGCAGCCGCCTCCACTCCCACTTTGTTCTTCCAGGATTTCTGAATTTCGATCAGCAACCGGTATGTAGGAAGATGCAGCGGCGCCAGTGCCAGGCTGCGCTCCAGGCCTTGCACGGCTTTCTGCTTGAGCTCATTCAGCTCGGTCTGGTCACACGGGCCGGCGAACATTCGCGATAGCGCATCGAACGCCGAATCCGGACTCTCGAGCTCCACCGCGTCGTCGCAGTACAGCATGGCCACACGGTTCCAGACCATCGCCTGGGCCAGTCCACGTTCGGCGGGGCTAAACGCCGGAATCGTCTCGAGATCGTGAATATACTGCATCCAGTAATCACGAACTGTTTCCCGATCGGCCTCTGCCAGATTGGTTGCCAGAGCCCAGTATCGATTCCAGTTCGGGTCGATCGCCATCGGCTCCGCGACTCGCGAAAACGATTTCAGCAGCCGTTCAGCGTCATCGAAATCGAGCTCGGAAGCCTCGTGAAGGACCGATCCAATGAGTACCACCGTCTGCCGTTCAGCGAGCTTCGGATCAAAGCGGCGCAGGGGATAGCGCAAGGAGACCATCAGGCGGTTTACCTTGTCCCAGTCGCGCTCGGCCACCAACCGCGGCAGGCTGGCGAGCCGCTCAAGGACCGGTTCACCGAACGCGAACTTCTCGAGCACGCCAAAATCGGCATCGCCAGCGTTCTTCTCGCCGCCACCCGCCAGCCGCTCCAGCCGCGTCGCAATAGCAAAGGCCTTGCGCTTGGCGTCCAGCCGGCTCCAGTTCGTCTGGGCCTCTTCAGACTTCCCTTGATAGTAAGCCGCCAGCCCCCGCACAAAGAACTTCCAATCCGATAGCGGTGAGCTCCGGGGCAAGTCGCGGAGCAATGCCAGCCCGTTCTCCGCATCGCCGGCCGTTACCTTCTCGAGCGACTCGCGAATCAAGCTCGCCTCTCGCGCCATCTCCGCCGAGAGATCCTGCATCCGTTCGGGATGAATCACCGCAGAATCGGCGGCGAGCTCGACCAGTTGGTCTTTCAGCTCCGGACTGCCCAACCGCGCCTGAATCTCAAACGCCTCGTCAGCCAGCCCCAGTTTGATCAAAAGCCGGACAAATTCGTCGGTCCATTCGGCGGAGGTCAATCCGAATTCCAGAAGATGCCGGGCCACCTCGATCGCGGAATCCGGCATGGATAGCTCGAGAAGCTGGCGTGCCCGCAAGAAATAGGCGTTCTCGAGCAGCCGGTGATTCTCCGGCGTGCTTTCGTCCTTGAACAAAAGCTTCGCCTGTTTCACCGCATCCTTGAGCCGCTCTTTCCGGATCAGCTTCTCGACCTCGTGCCGCATCGCGGTCCCTGAGGGTACGGCCGAAGCTGACGTCTTCCAAGACACCTTCTGCGACATGGCAGGCGCAATCCATGCGTGTACATCGACATCATCCCAGGAGTTCGGCAGCTTACCACACCTGGTAAGGAAGATCCAACCCCTCCGGGCGCCATTTTTCGCGCCCGGTCGTTGGAGGGCACGTCAACTTTTGCGCGTGTCGGTGGATCGCGCCACGGATGTCGCATTCAATGCCGCTCTCGTTCCGATGCTCCAAGTCCGAACGTCCCCCCATGCCGCTCCTCGGCGCGCTCGACGATGACATCCTCGTGTCGCCGTCCTGCGCCCTCCGTCCTCCGCTCTCCGTCCTCCGCTTTATGTTCGTTTTGTATATTCGACGCGCGTCCTTTCCCCATAAGGATTAAGGGAACGGACCCTCCGCAGACCTCCGCCGCGTTCAGGGAGGTGCCGCAGGCGGCGGAGGGGGTTCGCGCACAGGGAGGCCAGCAAAGTTTCCCGGCCTGATCCGTTCCCGTGCCGCCTGACACCCGGCCCGCCGCGTTGAGGCAGCAACACGAACGCGTCCCCCCCGAAAGTGCCGTCATGCCGTCAGCGCCCTACTGCGATTGGACTTACGTCTGACGACACCACTAGGTCCCCGAACGCCATTTTGACACATCTCTTTTCGCCCATGACGCTTACGCCTGACGGCACTTTTGCCAGCCTCCCCCATTTTCCCGCAGCAAGCAGGCGTTTCATCAAACCCGAACGGTCCCCGCCTGCCCATTGTGGCCTTTTGCTCCGCGAAAGTGCGTCGGCCGCCCTTGTAGCGAAGGTGTGCCGCCGCAGGCGGCCGATGAGGCTTGCGCGCGGAAGACCGCGCACCCCAGGCAGCGCCGATCTCCCTTACAGTGCCGTGAAAAAAGGGTCTAAAAACATAGTGAACAGCACCGGCGATTTGCCGTGGCAATTTTGCGCGGCACGTGCCAAGAGCTGTTGCCACCGCCGAAAAACGCATCGCTGTGATCCTATTCCAATATGCTCATTGAACTTACAGAGCAATCAATCTGCGCGAAGAAATTGCCGCACCCGTCGAAAAATGGCAAAAAGTGGCAATATTACGAGGGCCTTCCAGCATCCGTACACTACTGTAAATTGCCCGCTCTCGGCAGTGCCCACTGGGCTTCGTCCATCGCCCGACGAAATCTCACTCGACGAAGGTGGCAACATGCTCGTTTCTCGCACGGCTTGGATTTGGACGAAGGAGTGCGCGGTAACGCATCCCGACTAGGTCAGGCTCTCAGCCTGACGCTCTTATAGATCAGCCATTCAGCCAGGCACCGGAACGAATTGCTCCTCGAGTTCGATGTTGTCGGGGTCAAATGCCCCGGTTCGCGCGCCGACCCGCCGGCGCACTCATGGGCCCCTATAGAGATGATCTACAAAAGCCCCGATCCATTTGCGCAAAAGATGTGTAATTCATCCTTATCGACTGAGTCGCATCACACACACCGAGAAAAACACCCAACCCCCGTCGCGTGAGCTCCGCGCGGGAGCAAAAGGGGACTGGCTCCGGCCAAGGACGCCGCTGCCAGTCCCCTTTTGCGGGCTGCCCCCAGACGAGGGCCAAGAGCCTTCCTCAACGCCATACGGCTTGTTCGTCCCCCTCGCCCTCGAGCACGCCGAGGTGAACGCTTCGGCCACCGACCGCTTGGCCTCCTCCGGCGATTCTCCGACGCGACCGAGGCCCCCACCTCGTCCGGTTTCAGACTCGACGCAATCGATTCGGGCACGAAGGTCGTCTCCGTCCGCCGTATCTTGCCTGGCAAAGCAGGAAAATAACTCGCTCCGCCCACGCCAGCAGCCTCATCAACTTCAGCGACGCAAGTTCAATCTGCGAGCGAGCCCACGCGCTCTCTACTCGAGGCTCACGCCTAGCAGTGACCTCGAATTTCGTTTCGGGTTATACCCGGTTCTTCCGAAGGACGTTCACAAGCAAAGGAAGGCACTTCAGTGATTGTTTTCGATCTGAGTAGTCGCACACAGCGTCAGGCCCTATTCTCGCAGCAATCTTGGCGGTACCTTCACAGGATCGAATCCGCCGGGCGTTGATCAGTACCGGTTTTGGCGTCTGGCCAAGGCCGTATCGTCGTCGATGCGCGCGGCTGGGCCCAGGAAAGCGATGAACAGCCTCGGACCCGCGAACTCACAATTCGCAGACGCGATGTCACAATCGCACGCGAAACGGACATCATCCTCGAAGTCAGTTGTCGTAGTTTGGCCTCGACAGGCCAGTGCAGACGGCCAGCAGGCGATGCACCTCGGACCTAAGACCGAATCAAGATGAGTGACCGATCCAGCAACAACCTCGACGGCCTGGATGTCGAAATGGCCCGCCGGATCGATGAGATCTGCCGGCGATTCGAGGCCCACTGGCAGGAGGGGCGCCAACCGCGCATCGACGACTATCTGGTCGACGTCTCCCACGAGGGCCGACCCGCACTGCAGGCCGAATTGAGAGAGCCTACCCCAGGACTGGGTGTTCCTGGCCATGGCTCACCATCGTCTCGGGCATCGCGACAAGGCCCGGCGATGGCTCGACCGGCTCCGTAACCGGCCGCCGAGCGAGAATTCCTCCCAGTTCTGGGACGAACTGGAGATCCGGCTCCTTCGGAACGAGGCCGAGGCGGTGATCCTTTATGACCCGGGCTTCCCGGCCGACCCGTTCGCACATTGAGCAGTGGATTTCATTTCATCGACGGCGTAGTCTAACCGATCGCCCGAATCCTGCTAGTGACGCCATGCATCATGTGAAAAACGTCTTACGTTACCTCCGGAAAACACCCGGTGTTGCGCGGTTACGGCATCGTTGAAAAGAAGCGCGCTGGCATTCGGCTCCGGTACGTTGACGGGCAAGTCGCGGCCTGATAGGTTAAAAATTTGTAGGGGGGGTTGCCTTTGTTAGGCAATCCCTGGTTGGGCTGAGGTGGGCCGGCACGCGAGAGGCATGCCGTGCCTTTTTTTTTGTTGCGTGAAGCGAGCTAATCCCATGGCCGAAGGGACAACCCCGACTCGTCACACACTGGGCGTAGAGGCGGCACGCCAACTCGGCGTCGTCACCAAGACCGTGCCCATGATGGAGCAGATCACGCCGCGCTGGCTGATCAGTTTTCTGCCGTGGGTGCCCGTCGAAGCCGGCAGGTACCGTGTCAACAAGGTGAAGCCGACTGCCCCCGGGACTCGCACGGTTGAGTGCAGCCCCGGTGAAGAAGTTTTGCTGCCCGAGATTTACGTCGATTATGAAGAGAACCCTCGTGAATACACATTGAGCGCGGTGACGACCACACTCGATGTGCACACCCGCATCTCCGATCTGTATCGGAGCCCTCATGACCAGATACGTGAGCAACTGCGCCTGATCATCGAGAAGGTCAAGGAACGCCAGGAACGAGAGTTGATCAACAACAAGGAGTACGGTCTGCTCAGCAGCGTTGCGGCTGACATGCGCTTGAAGACCAGGAAGGGCGCACCCACGCCCGACGATCTGGACGAGCTCATCGCGAGGGTTTGGAAGGAGCCAGCATTTTTCCTTGCGCACCCGCGGGCCATTGCCGCCTTTGGACGCGAGTGCACTCGCCGCGGTGTTCCACCCCCGATCGTGACCCTGTTCGGTTCCCCGTTTATGACCTGGCGGGGAATCCCGCTGGTGCCTTGTGACAAGTTCCCTGTGGAAGCAGAAAAGACCAGCATGCTGCTGCTACGCACGGGCGAGCAAAAGCAGGGCGTCGTCGGACTCTTCCAGCCCGGGCTCGCGGGTGAAGTGTCGCCCAGCCTCACAGTCCGTTTCATGGGCATCGACCACAAGGCGATTGCCTCTTACTTGATCTCACTGTACTGCTCGATCGCGGTCCTCACCCAGGACGCGCTCGGAGTCCTGGAGGACGTCGACGTCAGCCAATACCATGAGTACAAGTGATCCCAGAGCAGCGGGTGGGCTCGCACCAGAACGCTCAAAAGGTGCAGGAGATGCGCCCGGGTGGGGAATCGTGCCCGCCACCGTGGCTTCCCCGCCCGATCCGGCCGTGATCGCCAAACTTGCCAACGAGCTTTACGTCGCGATGTCGGGCAGTCCGGTGCCTCCGGCCGGCGCCCTCCCATCGACTTCACCGCCGGTGTCAGCGCCCGGGGGATCAGCAGTTCGAGTACCGGCGAATCCTCAAGGTGCGGGGCTGCTACCCCCAGCCGAGACTGACCCCCGCACGCTGCCCGCTTCCCCGATGGGCGCAGCGGCTCTCCTGCCCGCGAACCCCGCCGCAGTTCAGGCGCAAGGCGTGCCCGGCTCACCAGCCACCGCGTTTGACGGAGCACGGGCGCCGTTCCTGAATGCTTCACCGGTGTTTCCCGCGACAGGCGAACTGTTCTCTTTGCCGAGCGTGCCCGGGGCGCAGTCGCCTCCGGGCCTTCCCTCGCTGCCGTCTGCGACGTCGCCGACGCAGCCAACCGAGGCCGAGCTCCGCGCGTTGCCAGCCTCGCTGGGAGATGCGACGACGCTTGTGCCCGAGCCATCCGGCGCAAAAGCGACCGGGGCGGCGCCGGGCTCGTCGCCCTACTTTGTCGACGCGCACTCAGATAAGGCGGCCCGTTTCAACGTTGCGCCCACATTCCCGGCGACGAGCGATATGTTCGGCTTGCCTGGAGTACCCGGTCTTCAGTCGTTTCCGGGTAATCCGGCGCTGCCTTCGTCGCCGGACATCGTTCCGCCAACCCAGGCTGATCTGCGCACCATCCTCGCCTCGCTACCGGGGGCAACGGCGGCCGCGCCCGGGTTTCCGGACACCGTTTCGTCACCAGCGGTAGCCGGATCGCCGTCTTACTCCAAGGGCGGAGAGAGAGCCGCACCTGCACTCGCGACGCCGTCGTTCGAATTTCGGCCTGAGATGGTGCCGAACCTGGAGGTATCCAAGCGCCCGTTCGACCCATACTTGATCCGGGGTGACTTTCCCATCCTGCAGGAGCGGGTGCATGGACGTCGGCTGGTCTGGCTGGACAATGCTGCCACGACTCAGAAGCCCAGCGCCGTCATCGACCGCCTCTCATCCTATTACCGCCACGAGAATTCAAACGTCCATCGCGCCTCACACACCCTCTCGGCCCGTGCTACGGATGCCTATGAGGGCGCGAGAGAAGGTGCGGCGTTTCCTGAATGCCTCTTCGACGCGCGAGATCGTGTTTGTTCGCGGCACGACCGAGGGGATCAACCTCGTTGCCCAGGCCTGGGGCCGGCGCTACGTCGAGAAGGGCGACCAGGTGGTGGTCACTTGGCTCGAGCACCACTCCAACATCGTGCCCTGGCAGCAACTGTGCGTGGACAAAGGCGCTTGCCTGCGGGTGGCGCCCGTCGACGACCGCGGCCAGATCATCCTGGAGCAGTACGAGAAGCTCCTCGGGCCGCGCACACGCATCGTGGCTTTCAGCCACGTTTCGAACGCGCTGGGCACGATTCTGCCGCGCGCGAGATGGTCGAAATCGCTCACCGCCATGGCGCACGCGTCCTGATCGACGGCGCGCAGTCCGTCGCGCATATGCGGGAAGACGTGCAGGCGCTCGATTGCGACTTCTTTGTCTTTTCCGGGCACAAAATCTTCGCGCCCACCGGGATCGGGGTCGTTTTTGGAAAAGTGGACATCCTCGATACCACCCCGCCTTGGCAGGGCGGAGGCAGTATGATCGCGGACGTCACGTTCGAGAAGACCGTCTACCACCCCGCGCCAAAGCGCTTCGAGGCCGGCACCCCGAACATCGCGGACGCTGTGGGGCTCGGGGCCGCGCTTGACTACCTCAGCGAGGTTGGCATCGAACGAATAGCTCTCCACGAGCATGACCTCTTGACATACGCCACTGCCAGGCTCAATACCGTGCCCGGTCTGCGCATCATTGGCACCGCCGCCGAAAAGGCAGGTGTGATCTCCTTCGTTCTCGACGAGTTCCGCGCCGAGGACGTCGGGGCTGCGCTCAATCAGGAAGGCATCGCGTTGCGCAGGCCACCACTGCGCGCAGCCTATCCTACGCCGTTTCGGCCTTGAGGCGACCGTCCGGCCGTCGCTGGCGCTGTATAACACTCAGGAGGATATCGACGCACTCGTCGCCGCTCTCTTGCGTATTCAGGCCGGGGGAGGCCATCGTAAACTCTGACGGCGTGCTGAATCACCCGGAATCTGGATGAATGCGCTCGACCAGGGCAGCAGCGAATACCGTGTGTACCGCGTGCGACGCGAGCGTTTTGCGATTGATGGCAGCGGTCCGTTATCGCGCCGGGCAACCGGCAAGATTGGCCAGGTGATGGACCCCCAGATGGGCGGCAACTTCTCGCAGGCGCGCGACTGGCGGCGAAGAATCAGCCCATGAGGCGGCCTTTGTTCAGCTTCTCGATGCGAGCCCACCAGCGTGTGACCGGCAAGTGCTGGCGCGATTGATCGCATCGCCACCGCTATCGCCAGGCCGGCATTACAGACAATCGCTTGGCACAACCTTCGGGGTATGCTAGGCTAAAGAATGTAAATGAGAATCGTGCTATGACCATCAATTTACCCAAAGACTTGGAAAGCTCCGTCCGTGCCGAGGTGCTCGGTGGTCATTTCGCAAGCGAGGATGACTTGGTCGCTGCCGCCGTGCGGGCTTTCCTCCGACAGAAGCCACAGAACCAGCTCACCGCCAAGCCATCCGACATGGGGTCGATCGGAGCCATGCACGACGACGCCGAGCTCCTCGAGCAAATCACCCACGGCATTATGCACAGCCGAGAGACACGGACGTTAACGCTCCCGCCGGATGAGTAAGACGCTCCTCGACACGGACATTTACTCCGAAATCCTCCGGGCAGTGAAGACCACCGTTGTTGCCAACGCCCGCTCCTACCGCCAGACCTATGGCGTTCTCACGCTCTCTGTCATCACCGTCATGGAGATGGTCAAAGGTTTCCAGCAGGTTCAGCGACCGCAGAAAATCACCGATTTGCTCAGCTATGTTGCTTCCGAGGAAGTTATCGACTTTGCCCAACCCGCAGCCGAACTGGCTGGCCGGATTTGGGGCGACCTGGACCGCACCGGCCAACCGCTCGGCTTTGCGGACCCGATGATTGCGGCCGTGGCCCTCACTCATGGCCTCGTGCTGGCGACCGGCAACATCTCGCATTATCAACGCACCCAGCAGCTCGGCTACCCCCTCGCCCTGGTCAACTGGCGGCAGTAATCGCGTCCCTCAATTTGCTAGGCCAGACGATTACATACTCACGCCGTCGCCCGCAATCCGTTATCATGCACCCGGCCAGAACCTTTGCGAACGCCTAAATATCAAGCTATTCATCGCACTTCGTCCTTGAGCTTCTTAGGCGGCATAGCCCGTACAATAACAACGCGACGGGGTCGCAAGCGGGATCAGACGGAGGGAAGAATGTCGTTACCTGTTTTCATTCATCAAGACAACGCTCATTTTGTGGCAACTCTCGTCGGCTCGCCAGACGTACGCGTCTCCGCCCCGACCCGTGAGGAAGCCTTGGCTGAAATCCGGACGATCCTGCAAGCAAGAGTTCTCCACAGGGATTTGGTGTTCGTCGAGACGCCTCATCAAGGCATTGCGGCATTTGCGGGAAAATACCGCGACGATCCGAGTCTTACGCAGATTCGTGAGGATATCTACCAGGCCCGTGACGCTGAACCCAAGGACTTCGAGCAAGTTCCCGGCCGTTCGGTGGAATTCTGCTAAATAGGCCTCGCGGTAATGGGCGTCCAGTCGGCCTGCCGCGGCACTGTCACCGAGAACCAATAGGACCTTCACGTCTGCGGCGTGAACAAAATAATCTCCACCCGCCGCGAGGGCGCACCGGCAGGCGGCGCCTCGAGCGTGCGCGGAACGTGCGCCCCAAATCCCACCGCCGCAACTTTGCGCAACTTGAACCACCCCGCAGACTGGATCGCATGCTTCGCGACCAGGTATTTGCGAACTGAGTCCGCCTGCTCCTGCGTCAAGATTTCGGCCCGCTCACGGTTGGAAAGGTCATCTGTGTACGCCGCGATCACGATCTGCGTGGTCGGCCGCCCCGCATAGTTGCACCACCGCGCGATCTCATCGAGCCGTGTCTGTCCGACGGGAGTAAGGACCGATCTTCCCAATTCAAACAGATCGTCCGCCGCGAGCACCCGGCAATTCCGCGACGACCCGGGCTGGAAGACCGTCCGATCGCGATCTTGATAGGCCCGCCGCTCGAAATAACGGGAAAGCGGCCACGTCTCCTTGAGTGCCGCCAGGTTCTCATCCAGCGAGGTCAGTGTTTGCTCGCTCCGGTGCGCCAGCTCGGTCAGACTGGTGTGAAGCGAGTCGTCGCGGACAAGCTTGCCGAGGCTCCCTTCGCCCTTGTGGATCGAGTTGGCGATCGCGGTCACCTCCGCCAGTCCTTGCTCGGCCGCCGTGGTCGCCGCGTCCAGCCGCGCCAGCGACGCAGTAGCCTGCGCCATCAAATCGTTCATCTCGACCGGCTTTTCACTTGCGATCATCGCCAGCTCGGCGACCTGAGCAGACCCCGCCGTTCCGGGCGTCAGCTCGATCACCTTCGCGCCCACCAGGCCCTCCGAGACGATCCGCGCAACGGCGTCAGTCCGCACCAGGCCGTGCAAGCGCTGGTCGAGCCGCAGGACCAGCTCAACCGGCCCGCCCGGCTCGCTCGGCGGGACGATCCGGGCGACCACCCCCGCGTCGATTCCCTGAATTCGGACGCGGTGCCCCGCCTCGACGCCGCTGATCGTCTCGAACCGCGCCCGCACGTGGAACGTCGGCTGCACCCGCCATTGGCGGCCGGCAACCTCGTAGAGCCCGAAGCCACCCAGCGCCAGAACCGCAAGCGCAAAACACGCGCTGGCCAGCGCCCGCCATCGCCCGATCTCGCGTAACATCGTGAGTCACCTCGAGGAGACAAGACAACGGGATCTCATTGAGTCCATTCCAGCGCCGACACGGCGGCCTGGATCAGCGGAACCATCACAAGATTGGCGGCAAATACAACGAGGGTCGCGCGCACGACCCCGCGAGTGGCCGCGCGGCCCACCGCCTCTGGCGAAGTGCCGGCGACCAGACCCGTCCAGCAGGCAGAGAGCCCGATCAGCAGCCCGAAGACTGCCGTCTTCAGTGTGGCAGGGATGACATCCGTCAGCCGTAGATACACCAGTGACTCTCTCCAGAACAGGGCTGCGGTCGACTTCCCGGCGGCCAGCTCCGCAGCCAAACTTCCCAGAAGCGCCGAAGCATCAATGATCACTGTCAATAACGGGACGGCCAGCGCACACGCGATCGCCCGCGGTGAAACCAGAGTTGCGATTGGGTCGGTGCCAAGCGCCACGCGAGCATCGATCTCCTCGTTCTGCACCATCGAAGCAAGCTCAGCGGCCAAGCCCGCACCCATACGGCCCGCAACCAGCAAGCCTGCCAGAAGCGGACCAAGCTCAACGAACAGCGCCACCGACAGAAATCTCGGGAGCGTCGACTCCACACCGTGTGCCGCCAGCAGCCGGTACGTCTGCAGCCAGGTGACCATGCCCACGCTTAAACCGGCCCCTATTACTATCGGCAGGCTCCTCACTGCCACTTTCTCGAACTGCGCGATCACCTCTCCCGGCTTGTTCACCAGAGCCCCGGGTGCACTTGCGCACGCACGCACGCAGAAATCAACCAGGCGGCCAAATTCAACAAGCCCGAGCACGCCTGGCCCTCCCCGCCTCTGCCGGCCGACGATTTGCAGGCCGGCACTCGCTTTTCTCGAACGGCGAGTCCGCTCGATTCGCCTGATTCATCCTATTTTCGCGTGACCGATTTCATCAACCCGTTCCGCCACATCGTTCCGGCGCTTGAGATCACCACACGATCTCGGATAGTCTCACCATTCGCAGCACTCGCGATCCTGCCGTTAAGGAAAAGCAAGTCATGTCGACAGAGAAGGGCCTCCAGCAGGCCACCGGGCGATGGGACGAATTCGCCCTTGCGTCCGCAGCACCGCTGGGCCCCTTTGTTCGCGCCCATCTCGCCCCGAGAATTCCACCGGAGGTCCTGAACTCGGCTCTGGTCAACTACCTTCCATTGGCAGATGACGAGGTTCTGCTCGCGATCATAGATTCCGGTGGTCGCCAACCCACTCGCTCCTGCGCGCTCACAACCCGCCGCGTGTATTGGACCGAAAAAATCAATCCGCCCGAGCCACACAAGCGAGCAGGTGTGCAATCGCGCTTCCGATCACGCACACTTGAATTGATGGCTCGTTCTGCCGCCTACGCTGATTTGCCAGGAAACATGCGAGTCGTCGAGGCAGCGGACGGATCCTATGGAATCGAGCTGGGCAACTCCTCGATGATCGCGGTTGGACAGGACGACGGTGGACTGGCCTTGGCCCTCCTGCGTTATCTGGAGGCGATGCGAAGCGCGGTCCGCGCGGGTGCACTGCCGGAAGGCGCGATCGATGCGGATCTTGCCAGCCGGGCTGCCCGGGCCCTTCCGGCCGTGGTCAACGTGACGGCGAAGGCGCGAGCCTTCGGCCAGGATCTTATCGATTTCCGCACAGCGATCCACTCGACCGCACACCGCGGGGTCGTGACTCCAATCTTGATGTGTGCGTGCGTCCTCGCGTACGCCGCCATGGTCGCGACAGGTGTGCCCTGGCGGATGCCTTCACCCTATCAATTGCTCCGTTGGGGCGCAAGCTGCGGCATCGACGTGGTCCTCATTCGCGAATACTGGCGGCTGGCCGTCACAGTGTTTCTGCACGGTGGGCCGATCCATCTGGCGATGAATGTGTGGAGCCTTTACGTGGTCGGGCCGCTCGTCGAGCGGCTCTATGGCAGTCCGGCGTTCGTCGTCATTTATCTCACCTCCGGCGTCGGAGGTGCCCTTGCGAGTCTCGCGGCATCTCCGAGTCGTATTGGTGTCGGCGCATCCGGAGCGATCTGCGGAATTCTTGGCGCGCTCACAGCCTTCCTGATCGTTCATCGCCACGCGATAGCCAAGTCGATACTCATGTCGTTCTACACCAGCTTGATTTCCGTCGCCATCTTGATGGCCATTCTGGGATACTTTGTGCCTAACATCGATCACCAGGCCCACCTCGGCGGACTCGCCACCGGGTTCGTGAGCGGGCTCTTGCTCACGCGACCGTGGCCAGTCGTGTCGAGCCGGTGGGTTGCTCTGCGCCGTCTCGGCGCAACGTTGCTGATCGTCGCCGCATTGACCGCCACTGCAGCGCTCGTCAGCGCGCCGGGCACTCGCCACGCCGGCTGTACGTTTTCAAGCAGTTCAGGAGTGGCTCCAGCTTGCTCTCCAAGAGTTCAATGCAATCGCGGCGGAAGCTCCAAGCACGCTGATCCTACGCAGGGATCGTAGCGACCCGGAGGCTCAGGCCGGTCATCTCGCGACCGTCCGGACTTTGATCCAACGTGCCCGCGCGGACCAGAACGCCGTGCGCCGATTGAGAATCGCCGACCCGCGGCTCGAGAAGGTGCTGAGCGCTTTCCGCGAAGCACAGGCCAGCCAGCTCGGCGGTCTTCGCGCAGCCGAGCGTTTCCTGGTAACCGGCGACACGGAAAACTTGAACGGCCCCGGCGGCGTGCTCGACTCGTTGGACGCAATCCGCACGTTCCAACATCAACAATTCGGCCTCCCGCGTGCGAAGAAGACCATTCGCGTCGATACGCCTTCTTGAAAGTTGCAGCTCGCCGACGGGTCATGTTAACGTTTTTGTCGAGCGTGAGAATGGCCGTGCATTCGGCGCAGCCGAACCTCGCCGTGCCGGCTACAACATCGCCCAGAGTTAGGAGCCCCGGTCGTGTCGACAAAGCACCGTCCTTCAATCCCCGTTCGAGCCGGTGTGGGGCTCGTCTTGATCGCGCTGGGCGCGACCGCCTTTCCGCGCATCGCGCGCGCCGATCTCGACGCGTACATCAAAAAGGCTGATCCGGCATTCGCGTGGAGTCAGACCGGAACCGCGAGCACCGCTGCCGGGGTAGTCACGAGCATCAAGCTCACATCCCAGGAGTGGCAGGGCATTACCTGGACTCACGACCTGAGGGTTTACGAGCCGCGCGAAATCGTCCATCCCGATGCGATGCTTCTATTCATCACCGGCGGCGACAGTAGTCGCAAGGCATCCGAAGACGACCACAAGCAAGCGTTTGGCTTGGCCAGGGTTTGCGGCGCTCGGGTTGCCGTGCTGCCCCAGGTGCCCAATCAGCCCCTGCTCGGCGGCAAGACCGAGGACGAGTTGATCGCCGAGACATTCGTCCGCTATCTCCAGTCGAAAGATGAGAACTGGCCGCTCCTCTTTCCCATGGTCAAAAGCGCCGTGCGCGCAATGGACGCCGTCCAGGCGTGGTCCAGGCAGAACGGCAAGCCCGTGTCGCGTTTCGTCGTGACCGGCGGCTCGAAGCGTGGCTGGACAACCTGGCTCACGGGTGCGGTGGATGACCGCGTCATCGCGATCGCCCCCATGGTGATCGTCATGCTCAATCTCGGCCCGCAAGGCCCGAACCAGCTCAAGGTCTGGGGCCAGTACAGCGAGCAGATTCACGATTACGTCGAGCGCGGACTGATGGAAACCGTCGCAACGGAAACCGGCACGAATCTCTGGAAAATGGTCGACCCGTTTACTTATCGCCAGCGGCTGTTGAAGCCCAAGATGTTGATCAACGGCGCCAACGACCGTTACTGGACACTCGACGCGCTCGACCTTTACTGGAAAGACTTGCAGGGGCCGAAGTATCTGGTCGAGCTGCCGAATGCCGGCCACGACTTGAAGGTAAACCGCGACTGGGCAACCTCGGGCCTGGGAGCTTTCTTCCATCACGTCGTGCTGAATCGCCCGATGCCGCAGCTCACCTGGGATTTCGCCGAAGGAGCCGGCGGTGATTTTCACGTCACGATTCGCTCGAATCCGGCGCCTCAAGCGGCACGCATCTGGACCGCCCGCTCCGAGAACCGCGATTTCCGTGAGTCAAAATGGAGTGATTCTCCCCTGAAGCCCGGCGAAACGATCAGCTTCCACGGTCAGGCCCCGAGCACCGGCCGTCTCGCCCTCTTCGGCGAAGTGGAGTACCAGTTGAACGGCATTCCGTTCCATTTGACGACGACGTTTTACGAACCGAGACTCGACAAGAAATAACCGTATTCCAATGCCCCGCTCGAGCCAAACCGAACAAGGCTGGAGCAAAACGACCGGGCGCGATGAATCCCGGTCCTTACGCAACTGAGGAACACTCTTATGCATCGCCGAGCGATGTCGGGTTTGTCGTGGATTTGCTTGGGATTCGCGGTGTTTTCTTCGGCCACGGCCACTCGCGCACAGACGCTCGAGCCGATCGTCCACACGGTCAAGATCTCCAAGCCCGAGTCGCACGCGGCTGAGGTCGAAGCTGTAGTCCCCACCTCTGGTCGGCCGGCCATCGAGATCATGATGCCTGTGTGGTCACCCGGGTTTTATGTCGTTGAGGATTACGCCGGCCGGGTTGCAGACTTGAAAGCGATAGCGCCTGACGGCACTGAGCTCAAAGTCGAACATCCCCAGAAAAACCGCTGGCGAATCGAGACCGGCGGCAAGGCCAAGGTCACCGTGACCTATCGTGTTGTTTGCGATCGCTCGTCTGTGACCTCCGACTACGTCGGTGAGTCGTTCGCCGTGTTCAACGGCGCGCCGACGTTCATCACCCTTGTGGAGCAAGCAACGCGCCCCCACGAAATCCGATTCGTGCTGCCACCAGCGTGGAAACAGACGATGACCGCGCTCGAGCCCGCAGCCGATCACGCGACTCATCATTACCGTGCGCCAGACTACGAAACTCTCGTCGATTCACCCGTCGTCGCGGGGAACCCTTCGGTCCACGAATTCGAGGTTGACGGCAGCAAGCATCTTCTGGTCGACATCGGCGAAACCGGCCCCTGGAACGGCGCTCTTGCCGCGAAGGAGCTCCAGAAACTCGCGGAGGAAAACCGCCGGCTCTGGGGCTTCCTCCCGTTCAAGCGATACGTCTTCTTGAACGTCTTTCGCCGGGGCGGCGGCGGCCTCGAGCATAAAGACTCGACGTTGCTCACGGCCGCACCGCCCCGAGTGGCTTATGCCCCGAGAAACTTTCGGTGGCTTTCGTTCGTGAGCCACGAGTATTTCCATGCCTTTAACGTCAAGAGGCTCCGGCCGGTCGAGCTCGGGCCGTTTGACTTCGAGCACCCACCCAAGACCAGCAGCCTCTGGATCGCCGAGGGCTTCACCAGCTACTACGGCGAGCTGATCGTCGCGCGGTCGGGCCTGGGCACGACCGACGATTTTCTCGCCTCTCTGTCCTCACACATCGATCAGGTTCAAAACTCGCCGGGCCGCCTGCTGCAATCGCTCGAGCAGTCTTCGCTCGACGTCTGGTCGTCCGGTGTCTCCGGCGTGCGTCGCGATCGCAACAAGACGGTCGACTACTACGCCAAGGGGCCGATCGTCGGCTTCCTGCTCGACGCCCGGATTCAGCGGGCTACAGCAGGCAAAAGGAGCCTGGACGATGTCATGCGGCAAGCTTACAGGCTTTACGCAGGCGAGCGCGGTTTCACACCCGACCAGTTCCGAATGACCGCCCAAGAAATCGCCGGCGTCGACCTCAAAGAATGGTACCAGAAGAACATCTCGTCAACGAAAGAGCTCGACTACACCGAAGCACTTGACTGGTTCGGATTGCAGTTCGCTCCCGACCCGCCCCCCGATCCGGAGGCGAAGCAACCACCGAAGAAAAAATGGAAGCTCGAGCTCCGCGAGGGCGCCACGGACACCCAGAAATCCCACCTGAAGAAACTGACAGCGCCCTCCGGAAAGATCTAAATAGCATTGCACAATCACGCGACTCAGGTGGGTGGCGCTGGCTTCGCCAGTGCTCCGGTGTAGCAGCCACCCTCCGTGTGCCGTCCGCCGACGTTGCCGGTGGGTGGCACCGGCTTCGCAAGTGGCCAGTGCTCCATGCCCGGGCAAATCGCCATCCCGGAATCGCGAAACGCCACTTAGTCGGCCTTCGTGAATTCCCGGGATGACGCGGACCGCCCGGTCAAATGAAGGAGACCACGACTGAGCGAATCCGGCCTCGAAGCGATCCGCACGCTCAGGGCATGCGCCGGTCAATCTCTCGCAGAACTTCCTCCGGCGAAAGCCGAGCATTAACCGCCGGCGAACGATACACCCAGCGCACAGTCCCCTGCCGATCAATCAGAATCGTGGTGGGAACATCGATGTCCCGGCCAAGAGGCCCAGCGTGGGGATGAACAAGCTCGGCCGCCTCGGACAGCTTCCGACTGTGGTCCGCCAGCACAACCAGATGCGGGAACTGCGCCTGCGTTTTCCGCGCATCGTCAAGCTCTTCCATCGAGGCCACCAGCACGCGCGCGTTGCGTTTCTCGAAGTCTGCATGGTGCCGTTCGAGCTGAACCAGCTCGATCATGCAAAACGGTCACCAACGTCCGCGGAAGAAGACGAGCACGTTGTTTCGAGCGCCCACGAGATCAGACCGCGAGAATACAGTGCCGTCGGCGCGCGACGTTTCAAACCCTGGGAACGCTCCCTCCGCAACGATTGGCCCGGTATACCGCGGCAGTCGGAACGCGAACAACAAGCCCCACTCCCCGGCCGCGACAACCGCCACCGCGATGAGCGCGAGCACGCGCCACAAGGTCGGTCTCGTCCAGAGCGAGATGACGACGAAACCAACGCCGAGCGATGCCAGCACCGGCACGTACCAGGGCACCGTCAGTCGTCCGAGGCTGATCTGCACGGCATACGCGATGATTCCAAGAACCGGAAGGCCGGCACCCACCAGCAGCAGAACACGCCCGCGCGCACTCTGCGAATGAGAACGGTCGGAACTGATGATGTGATTCACTTTGCTGCGTCCCCTGGCTTCGGCATATCTTTCCGACGCGCGCCACCTTCAACATAGGTCTTGAACTCATCTGGTTTTCCAGGCGGTGCGATTTCAAACTTGATGTGAACCGTGTCCTCCTTTTCCTTCGTGTAGGTCAATCGAAACCGAGGGACCGCCGCGGCCGCCTCACTCAGAAACGTCAGCGTCCGCTTGTCATCAGATACGCTCGCCGCGTAATTGATGACGTGGCCTTCACTATCGAAATAAATCGCCTTGCCAGGCCCGCCGGGCTCGCCTTGGTAGATGACCATGAGGTCTTCGTGCGAAAACGCCGGCCGGCCGCCGGCCGCCGGGAAGTCGGCGCGGTTCTTTCGCACCAGCACCTTCTTTTGCAAGTCCCACGCGAAGGAGAATTCTCCCGACCCTTTGCCCGGTTCACCACCGCCATCTCCTGTCCACTGCCCGATCAGAAACTCATAGGGTTTCCAGGGATCGTCATCCGCATATCCCCAGGCGGAGCCGGCTGCGGCCGTTAAGATAAAAAGAAACCCCAGCACCAATCTCGCCGTCATTGCTTCGCCTTTCCTGGAAAAACTGTGAGCAGGATATCAATCGGATACTACTATACAAAAAAATAGGTAATCCTGCAAGACCCATACGCTCCATCTGCGGCAAACGGCACGTTCAGCTTGTCCTCGAAGCTCTGAGCGCCTACGATAAACTGTGCGAGTGTATCGAAAGCACATCGCAGGCTATTCCGAGCAGGAACCATGTCGATTGCCTTCAGCAAGCTGCGTATCTCAGCGATCGCCCTCGCGGCGTTCGTGGGTGCGTCGCTGATGAGCGGCGATGCATTCGCATCCTGTACGTCGATGTCGGACGCCGCAGGATGTCGGGCAGTGTGCTGCTGCAAGGCATCCGAATCGGCCACGCCGACTCGGATCGCGACAGCGGCGACGGTCGGTCAAGACGTTCCCTTCGAGAACGGGAATGTGTGTCCGGATCTCCCGGGATGTCATTGTCGTCCGCAAGCTCCGACCGCCCCCGAACCCAGGGAACAGCGTGCTAACGAAAGCCGTCTCGATCCGGGCCGTGACGCAGCAGCAGGTTGGATCGAAATCGCCAGCGTTTCCCGGCCAATTACCAGTCCGGCACCGCCCACAATCAGCCCTCCGCGGAAATCTCCTCTCTATCTCCGCAATTCCCGGCTTCTGATTTGAAACGACCGCTGCATCGAGGTCTCCGAGCCTCGTGCGTGCGGCGTCCGTACGTCGGCCCGATCTGGGTCTGAGTGCCGCGCCGCGCGGGCTTCGCCCCGATGCCGGGGGCGAGGAAGGCGGTCCCCCCGCGCCGGATCGTCCTCCCCGTCCCTGTTCAGGGAGCGGGAGAGCGCCGTCCGCAACGTGCGTGCGGCCGATTCTCAGGTCGTGAAGTTGGGAGATAAATCATGAATCGTCGTCGAGTACTGGGCATGGTCGGGGCGCTGGCGCTGGCCACCGTTCTGGGCGTTGCTGCAAGCGCCGTCGAGAAGTCGAACGTCGTGAAGGCACCCGAGGCTTGTTGCTGCGGTGATACCTGCGGCTGCGGTTCCTCATGCAGTGGAGACTGCTGCGGTAGCCCGGTTTGTTGCAACAAGACGTGCTGCTGCGGCTGAAGCAACAGCAACGTCAGCGTTCACTGACAGTGGGAGGGCCGGTCCCCGGCGGATACCAGGGACCGGCTCCAGTCACAACCCGAAGTTGAGACTCTCGGGAGCGGGCCGCTTCGAACGGCCCGCTCCATTCCAATTGTACGGAATGCAGCTCATTGATTCGAACTGGCGGTCAATCCTGGGCCTTCGGAGGGCCGGGATAATCCCAGTCGAACGAGACTTCGAACGGTTTCCACCAGGGGTCGACGCCGGTCGCTCGGTCGGCGTGCCGGCCCAGCTCGATCGCAATCGAATAAGTGAGCTTGTAGTGGCCGGCATGGGGCATTTCGATGCTGGCGCCATAATGCAACCCGTCTCGCGCCATCATGGGCATCATCCGGCCTCCGATCGGCCCGGCCGATCCGGCTTTCGCGGAGGCGTCCATCGGCTCGATCACGTACTTCACGATCAAATAGGGCACGAATTCATCCTTGGGGAAGCCATTGCGATTGCCTTCCGTCGCATGAATATCAGCCTCGAGGTGGATCAGTGATGGCGAGGCTCGGCCCTGGCATGCCCTCCATTTCGACCGGCGGAAGATAGACGGCGGCGATCCGGATCTGATTCTTCTCGACTTCTTCGCCGATCGGATACTCGCGGAAGCCCGCCGGCGGCCGGTGGCCGGCACCGGCGGTATTTTGAGCAGGCTCCGGCGGGCTCTTCGACGACTTGGGCCCCCCGCCCCAGCCCTTCCAGTTCAGGTTCAAGGCAAGGACACCCGCCACGCTCGCGAGGATCACGGCGACCACGCTCGGACCGATCCACCGCTGGGCCACTGCGAGCCTCCCCACCTGATTCTGTTCACCCGCGCTTGGCCGCGAGCTTGATGCCAGGAGGTTTACTCGCGCCAGGTCCCAGCGCCGACCTTGGTACGACGAGCCACGCGGCGACGGCACCGAAGAGCAGCAGCCCCTGCACCGACAGGACTTGAAGATTGGGGAAAACGCCGGCCCACGGCAGGCCCCGGCCCATCCACGTGAGGTTCGTCGTGATCAGGACGCCTGCATTCTGAAGCTCGAAGACTCCGTTGCCGGCAAACACGATCGCCAGGACAAAGAGGAATAGGCCCGAAACCTTGAAGAAGAGCTGAATCGGCAGCCGCACACTAGTGGCTCGAATGAGCGTAGCGACAAGCGCCAGAACGGCTGCGCCCACGACAATGCCGGCAGCCAGGCCGAGAAGGCCCAGGCGAGTCCGCCCCTCGCTACCCAGAAGCGCCTGGTACAGAAGGGATGTCTCGGCCCCTTCGCGATACACGGCGAGAAACGCGGTCAGAGCCAGCGTGCCCTGCCCCCCCAGCGCAATGCCGCGACGCGCTCGCTCGGCCAGGAAATCTGTCCACCGCTTCGCTTCGAATCGTGAAACGAGCCAGTAGCTGACATAGAACAGCACGGCCGCGGCCACCAACATCACGGCTCCCTCAAGCGTTTCCCGGGCCGCGCCAGCTGCGCTTGCGATCAACAAGTTGAGCGCAACCGCGGTGACGGCGCTCGCCAGGGCGGCCGCTCCAACCCCCCACCAGATCGCTCGGACCGAACGCGACCTCACCTCGTTGAGCGCGCGGGCAAGGTCGCCTTGATCAGGTGAAGCTCCTTCGGCCAACGCCGCCCCGCCGCCGTCAGCGAACCCTCGTAGTAAGGCCGCGCTCGTCGCCTTGCCGACCAGTGCCAGCAGCATGGCAACGATCAGGATAACCTCCACGCCTTCGCGTACAATCGTGATCAACGACGCCGCGAAGGCCGAGCCAAATTGGCCGGCCGGCTGAGATTCGAGGTGAGTAACCAGACGCTCCACTTCCCCCGAGAGCAGGTCGAGGCGGGCCGATAGCGCATCGCCTTTCAATCCCGCGGACACATCGCCGCGGAGTTGATTGAACTCAATCTCGAGCGGACGAACCTCCTGCGGCCTGCGACCCAGAAGATAGCGCTCAAGTGGCTCGAAATCCGTCATGTACACCGTCGTTAGCTCCGAGGCCGCCTCCATCGCACCGTCGTTGCCGGCGACCTGCTCAACTCGCCCAAAACCGCGCTTCAGCTCCTGCATAAGGTGCTCGGGATCTCCACCAGGCGCTAGGTCCGTGGGATCACCGAAGCCGGGCGCGGCCACGCTCACGGCGTCGATCTTTGACCCGTCCGTCACGCCTTTGTCATGGAGCTCCTTCGTCACTGCGACCAGACTGGCCATCCATCGATCGCACAGTTCCGTGAGCTCGGCCGCGTCGCGGCGCTTGGTCGCGCCGACCTGCCGGACGGCTGTTCGGATCGCTCGGAACTGCCTTTCCAGCTCGCCTTTCCGGCTGAAGCCCAAATACCTCTGCACGGCCGTTTCGAGGTCGGATGCCTCAAACTCGACCCAGTAGGCGTCGTCGGCCAACTGCAACGCCTTCCTCGTATCGCGGAATGCACGGCTGCGTCGCGGCTCTCAACAAGCTTCAAGCTGATTCGATCGAGAACCTCGGCCCAGGGCCGCACCGGCGCGACGCTTCGGCTCGCGGGCCCGCCCGGCGTGCCGCTAATGCCGGCCGGCAATGTCAATAACAGCGGCGCTAGCACAACTTCCTTATCACCGACCACGATATCGGTTCGCAACGGTTCGCCCATCTCATGCCAGACGGTGAGCCGATAACGCCCCGCAGGCACTCCGGCCAGTCGAAACCGTCCGTCTCGATCACAGATCCGGAACCAGGGACTCGGGCTGACAACCACATATCCGCGCATGTGGTGATGAATATCGCACGCAAGCTTCATCACACCCGCATGGGTCGGCTTGAAATCCAGAGGCTGTCCAGGCGCCATTGCCTGATTCAGCGAGAACCAGGGTGAGACGACGTGCACATTGTGCGTTTCACTGTCCTGGTTCGTGAAGCGAACGGTTTGTCCCAGCGCGATCGCCTGCACCCGCGGCACGAATTGGAGCCCCCGCTGATTCACGAGCACGAGTTCAGCAGCTTGTGCGTCACTTGCCGCAACTGGAATCGCCGGCGGTTCTGAACGCACGCCCGCGCCGTTCGGAGCAACCGGCGTCAAATAAACCACCGCCGGGCTCGCAGCCGGCGAACATATGTCCGGCATACGGATCACGCCCGATACATCAGACCCTTCAGACTCGCGCGCACCCACACAGAAAAACGCGACGCCCAGAAGCGCCAGAACCTTCCGACAGCACCGATATTGCCTCCGAGCCATCGCCGTGCTCTTTTTCTTCAGACGCATGCACGCACAACCCCAAAGTCCGCACATCGGATCGCAATTGAGATTGAGTCTCAATTACAATAAGATTATAGTCTGTCCTTCAGGAACCCGTCAACTGGGGTGACCACGTGAAGTCTGGCTTTCTGTTTTGCGCCGACTACAGTCAATTCTCGGGTGTTCGAACCTGGCTCGATGAATCTGGAGCGCATCTTGAACGCATCGGAAGGCCTCCCTCCCGGCGATCCCGATGAGACCGCGTATCAAGGACCGGTGATGGTCACGAGCATCGAGATCGGCGGTCGCGCGATTCGCGTCGTGCGCCCGGCTGACCCGGATCGCCTTCTGGATGATCCAGCCGTGCTAGACTGGAACCGCCGCGACGATTACATGCCCTACTGGGCCTATCTCTGGCCCGGCGCCTATCTCCTGGCCGAAACCCTCCTAAAAAAGGTGTCAGGAACCTTTTCTCCTTCAGAAAAGGTGTCAGGAACCGTTCTTTCATTTGACACCCTCGAAATCGGCTGCGGGCTGGGCCTGGCGGGCCTTGTGGCTCTGGCACAAGGGCACAACGTACTTTTCACGGATTACGACCACGCGCCGCTCGATTTCGTCGTCCGGAGCACCAAGGAGAATGGCTTTGACCCCACTCGCTTTGCTGTCCGCCGGCTCGACTGGCGCGACCTCCCCGGCGAGCACTTTCCGCGTATCCTCGGAGCAGACGTCATTTACGAGCGACCCCTCGT
Organism: uncultured Planctomycetota bacterium; assembly: GCA_963823665.1. Classification (GTDB taxonomy): domain Bacteria; phylum Planctomycetota; class Planctomycetia; order Isosphaerales; family Isosphaeraceae; genus CAVXHV01. The sequence goes on along the minus strand of CAWGMQ010000004.1, from coordinate 2,817,599 downwards.
CCCCCTTGTGGCCAATCTACTCGCCAAGCTGCTTGCTCCCGACGGCGTAGGTTTGATCGCCACCCCCTACCGCGTCGCTGCCGAAGCTTTCCCGATCGCAGTGAGAGCGGCAGGTCTTTCGTGCCAGGCTGAGCTCGTAGAGAGCAGCCAGGACAGTGGCCACTCGATCGAAGGAACCGTCTACCGGGTGACCCGGCCAGGGGCTTGATTCATCCCCGATTCGATCGAAGCGTCCCAACGATCTGCCGCACGTCGGTCACGCCCGCTTCGTCCAGTCGCCTCGTCAGGTCGTCAATCATCCGCTCCGACGCGGTGGGGTTGTAGAAGGTGGCCGTTCCCACTTGGATGGCTGACGCGCCCGCCACCATGAATTCGAGTGCGTCGTCGGCCGTGGCGATGCCGCCGATTCCGATGATCGGCAGCCCAGGTAACGCCTTGGCCACCTCCCAGACCATCCGCAAGGCGATCGGCTTGATGGCCGGCCCGGAGAGCCCTCCTACGTCATACGCGAGAATCGGCCGGCGCCTGCGCCAGTCCACGGCCATGCCGCGAATCGTGTTGATCAGGCTGATCGCATCAGCCCCGGCCTCGGCGGCGGCCGCGGCAATCGGCACGATGTCGGTCACGTTCGGGGTAAGCTTGGCGATGATCGGCAGTCCGCACGCCGCTCGAACGCGGCTCACCAGCTTACCGACGGTCCTCGGCTCGACTCCAAGATCCAGCCCGTGGCTCACGTTGGGGCACGAGATATTCAGCTCGATCGCCGCCAGACCCGACTCGGAACCCAGCATCTCGGCCATGGCGACGAACTGGTCTTCGTCTTCCCCGGCGATGTTGGCGATCACCGCCGTGCCGATCGTGCGCAGGTACGGAAGGTGGTGTGCAATGAAGTGCTCGATGCCGTCGTTGTCCAGGCCGATCGCATTCAGCAATCCCGACGCCGTCTCGGCGGTGCGCGGCGTGGGATTGCCCGCGCGCGGCTTGAAGGTCACAGTCTTGGGGATCACGCCCCCGAGCCGCTCAATCCGGACGAACTGCCCCATCTCACGCACGTAACCAAACGTCCCCGAGGCGACCAGCACCGGGTTCCTGAGCGCAATGCGGCCCAGCGTCAGCGATAGGTCGACCATTTACCCACTCTCGGTCACGAGAAGCTGATCGGACTCGGCTTCACAGTCGCTTTCACGCCCGCGCGAAACTCTAACATGCGGGTTGACAAGAACCAAGGGCACCGGTGAATCTCGATGTGGCGCCCGGGAATCAAGTGGGAGGATTTTCGACGAAGGTGAAAGACACTCCGAAGATCGACCTGTCGCGAGCAAGCCCGTTCTTGACCATCTGGACGCGCCCTCGGGCCACGATGCGCTCGATCATCGACACGAATCCCTCCTTCCTGGTGCTGCCGATCGCGATGTTGGGCGGAATCCTGGAGGCGGTGCAGTTTGAAGCCATGCTCGGCGCGGGCGCCCAGCTCTCCGTTCCGGTAATCTGGTTGATCTCGGTCGTGGTTGGCCCGCCGCTAGGAGTGATCCTCTTGTACGTCGGCGCCTGGCTCGTCGACCTGAGTTGTCGCATCTTGCGCGGCCGTGCTGATTCCAGGGAGGTCCGCGCGGCGCTCGCGTGGTCTTCCGTGCCCCTCCTGGCCACGTTTCCAATCTGGATCATGCGCTCGGTGCTCTTGGGCAGGGAGCTGTTCGTCTTTGAGAAACCGAGCCTTTTCAGCAATGTCGGGCTCGCATACACTCTGGCCGCGACCGTCATCCTCGAGTTCGTGCTGCAGATTTGGTGGATGGTGGTAACGGTGAAGACGCTCGGCGAGGTGCAGCGATTCTCGGCCTGGAGAGCCCTGAATTCGTTGCTCTTGTTGATCGTGCCTCCGATTGCTCTGCTTGTGATCTTGGCGGTTGGCGCGTATTTTCTTGTAACGAAATCGAAACTGTTTTATTGAAACCGTCGAGAAGCGTCCGCTCATGACTGAGAAGACAGACCTCGCCCCCGAGCTCGAATTTGCCAAGGCTCTGGCTTCCCACGCCGCCACGGAGGCGAAACGGCGGTGCCATCATGTGACGCCTCAGGAGAAGGCGAATCTGAGCTACGTCACGGACCTGGATCACGACCTCGAAACGATGATCCGCGAGCGCCTTGCCGACCGTTTTCCCGACGACGCATTAAGCGGCGAGGAATACGCTGCTTCCGGTGGAAAAGGACCTCGGCGCTGGTCGATCGATCCAATCGACGGCACCGGCAACCTGGTGCACGGGCTGCCGCTGTGGTCGATCAGCATCGGTCTGATCGTCCAGGGCGAGCCGATGCTGGGTGTAATTGTCATCCCGCCGCTCGACGAACTGTTCTGGGCAATCAAAGGGGCCGGCGCCTGGCGCGGCGGCGACAGGCTCCACGCCCGAGATGCGTCAAGTTTTCACGATCAAGATAACGTCTGCATTTCGACAAATGCCCTCCGGGCCGTCGATCCGCGCTCCCTTCCCGGCCGCCTTCGCGACCTGGGAAGCGCCTGCTGCGAGCAATCGTTCGTAGCAGCCGGCCGGCTGCAAGCCTCCATCTTGCTTGGCGAGCACGAGCACGACATAGCTGCGGGCGTCGTCATCACAAGTGAGGCCGGCTGCGAATTCGGCAACCTGGCCGGTGAACGCCTCACTCCCGCCGAAATGATCCGCCGCACACCGATCAGGACTCCGACATTCATAGCGGCCCCGCAGCGATTAACCGCTCTCCAAGCCATGGCACGCCCGCTCGCGGCAAAATGACACCCAGCAACTGACAACTAACAACTGATAACGGACAAATGAATTACTGGGGCGTCAAAAGTTACGAGAACGACGACTGCGGCGATGCCCTCGATGCCGGCTTTGATCGCGTGCACGGTGCGGTCTATGAACAGCTCATGGACGACCGCAATCCACTTTTGTTCGAGCAAGTTCAAGCGCGTCTCGCCACCACCCAGACTCTGGAAGCGGCAATCACGGCATTGCAGGAGTCGCTCGCTCTCAAAGACCCGCCCGAAGAGTGGGATGAGACCGCCCGTCTTGCGCTGGCAGGCGTGGTGGTGCGTCACGCTGAGCTCGGCGTTGCGATCCCTCGTGCTTGGCTCAAACGTGCGATCGACTGGCTTGAAACCGAGGCCATCGAGTGGGAAGAATCAACCGCTCGCCAGTTGCGCCGCCAGAAGGAAATCAAACTGCTGCGCCGCGCCGTCGATTGAAAAAAATCGATTGAGTCTCACACGCGCGTTTCCCACGCCGCCATCAAGCCGGGCAGCTCCGCCGCCATCTGCTCGAAGACCGGCCCCCACTCCCCCCAGCGCGCTTGCCGGAACAGTCGCATCGAAGGATACCACGGACTGTCCGACCGGCTTTCCAGCCATCGCGAGTCGGCTGCGAACGACAGCGCCAGCCAGATCGGAACGCCAAGAGCCCCGGCAAGATGTCCCAGCGACGTATCCGGAGTGATCATCAGATCGATCGATTGCATGGCTGCCGCCGTGTCCAGGAAGTCGTTCAGTTCTTCGCCGATCGAGGTCACTGCGAACTTGTCCTGGACCTCGCCAAGCTGTTCGACCCCGTGAATGCGCTGGAAGCTCACGAGCTCGACGCCCGGAGTCCTCGCCACATGTTCAAGCTCCGCAAGCCGAAACGACCGCTCCCGATCGCGCCGATAAGTCGGGTTGCCCTGCCAGGCAACCCCGATCTTGAACGAGCGCGATGACCCCAGTCGAGCCTGCCAAAGGCCGACGAGCGCGGCGTCCGCAGACAGATAGGGAATGCTAGCCGGCACCGAGCGGAGCGTCGTTCCGAACGCAAGCGGCAAGCTCATCAGCGGCGCGTGAACGGCGAATTCGGGCAGGAGCGAGCCTTCCGGAACAACTTGCTCCACGCCCGGGCAGCTCGCCACCACGCGTGCAATCGGTTTTTGACACGCCACGATCACTCGCCCCCCGCGCTCGCGGACCAGGGGCGCGTAACGAATGAACTGAATCGTGTCGCCGAAGCCGTGGTCGGCGTACAGCAAGATGGTCTGACCCTCGAGCGGACTTCCTTCCCACCGCGGTGCCGCAATTGGCGGTATCGCGAAGTCCCTGCATAAGAGACGCCACTCGTACTCGCGCCATCCGCGCTCGAAGTCGCCCATCTGCAGCCAGGCGAGTGCCCGGTTCAAGTGCATTTCGGGATTGTCCGGCTTCAGCTCGAGGGCCTTCTCGTAGCACGCTACCGATTCCGCCAGATTTCCCTGGGCGCGCAAACCGTTACCCAGGTTGTTGTAGGCGTCAAAATAGTTGGGATCGATCTCGATGGCCCGCCGATAGCACGCGACCGCGGTTTCGAGATCGCCTTGGTCCTTGAGGGAATTGCCGAGATTGCTGTGCGCCTCGGCGTAGTCGGGTTTGTTCCGGATGGCGATTCGCAAGCTGGCCGCCGCTTCCCGGGGCATTCCCAGTGCCTGAAGCGCAACTCCCACGTTGTTCAGTGTTGCGACATGATCGGGCTCGAGTCGAAGCACCCGCTCGTAGTTCGCCAGAGATTCGGTGGTGTTTCCCAGAAGCTGGTTGACCGAGCCCAGTAAGTACCACGCTTGCGCAAATGACTGATCAACCGCGGTCAGCCCAATGAGATGCCCGCGGGCGCCCGGAAGATCTCCAGCCTGGATCATTCTCCAGGCGATTGCCAGCCTTTCTTGATTCGTGGCCATCGGCTACCGGTTCAACTCGTCGAAATCCATGAGACACCTCACACACGCGACTCGCCGAGGACATTACTCTAGCAAAGCCGCTTGAGTTATCCTATTCTCTGCGGCCGGGGCCGCGTGATGATCATACACACACATAAAAGAATTAACTCTATTCTATTTTCTACGGAAATCCCGGGATGGCAGAGCCTCGAAAAATCGACGTGAAATCGCTCCTGCCGCGGCTCGAGCAAGCATTTGACTTCGCGGCTCACCAGGTAGGGCGGCTGATCGAGCGCGATCCGGATTTTTTTCCGATCTACACTCGAAACGGTCGCTGGCGGCATGACGGCGAAGGCTGGACCGACTGGTGCGCGGGGTTCCACGCCGGGATGATGTGGCTCCTGGCGCAGAGGTCGGGAGAAGAGGAGTGGCGGCAGCACGCCATCCACTACACGCATCTGCTCGAACACAAGCAGTTTGACCGCGACGTCCACGACCTGGGTTTCATCTTTCTCAACACGTATCTTCCCTGGTATCGCTCAACCGACGACCCGCGCCTGCGCGACGTGTTGATCACGGCGGGGCGTACGCTCGCGCTGCGATTTAACGAAAAGGGGCGGTATCTTCGCTCGTTCGTCGCGCCCGAGAGCCTGTTCATAGACATCATGATGAACGTGCCGCTTGTCTTCTACGCGGCGGCGGCTTCCGGCGACCCGGAGCTCGATCGACGGGCACGGGCCCATTGCGACACCACCGCAAGGACGCTCGTCCGCGCCGACGGCTCAACCGCTCATGAAGGCATCTTTGATCTCGCGACCGGCGAATTCCTCCGCCAGTCGACTCATCAGGGGCTTCACCCGGGCTCGGCCTGGGCCCGCGGCCTGGCCTGGTCGCTTTACGGTTTCACCACCGTTTTCGGTTTCACCCGCCGTGATAGCGACCTGGCTGTAGCCGTGCGCAACGCCGACTATTTCCTCGGCCGGTGCCCACTGAGCTTCGTTCCCCCCTGGGATTTCGATGTCCCGCCCGGACCAGACCGGATCGACGACAGCTCTGCCGCAGCGATCGCTGCTTCCGGCTTGTGGGATTTGGCCGCGATTCTGGACTCGCGCGAACCTGCCAGGGCGGTGCAATACCGTGACGCCGCGCTCGCGATTCTCGACACGCTCTGCACCGACCAGTACCTCGCAACGACCACACCGGGCTGGGAAGGAGTCCTGAAGCACGGCGTCTATCACTTCCACAAGAAGCTGGGGGTGGACGAATCCGTCATGTGGGGCGATTTCTTCTTCCTCGAAGCCCTCGACAAGGTCCTAAGCAGGCCTGCCCTCGAAACTGAGGCATAGCGCCGCGCAAGCGCTTCGCCTGAACGGGATTGGCCCGCTTCCCGCTTGAAGTCTCGCAGTTTTCCCGTGACGTGTTACACTATGGCTCGCGCTCGAAATGGCGAGGCAAAGCGCGCTAAAGTGGCTCAAGCTGCAAGGACATTGACCATGTCTCCCGATCGATCACGAGAACACAACGAGCCTGGTGAAGAGTCCGAGCGAGCACAGCCTCTCGCGGGCGTGCCTCCGTCAAGCGATGAGCCGGAAGACGATGACTTGCTCGATTCCGACGTCGATGACGAGGACGAGCTCGATACCGAGGATGAATCGCTGCTGGACTCGATCGAAGACGAGCCTCGTACCGTGCTCATCACCGGTGCCTGTGGCAATATCGGCCGCAAACTTCGCAGAGCCTGGGCCGACGTTTACGACCTCGTGCTCATCGATCGCCTTGACGATCCCGACGACCCCGAAATCATCACCGCCGACCTGGAAATCCTCGACGACGAATGGATCACACACTTTCACGGGGTCGACACCGTCGTTCATCTGGCGGCCAACACGGATGAGCATGCCCCCTGGGACGACCTGATCGGCCCGAACATCGACGTCCTGGCAAACGTCTTTCACGCCGCGGCCTTGGCCGGCGTCGAACGGGTTATCTTCGCGAGCTCGAACCACGTCATGGGCGGCCGGCACAAGAGTGACAACGAGCCGATCGACGTCGACTCGATTCCGATGCCTGACGGCCCCTACGCAGTCACCAAGCTGATCGGCGAGCGATTGGGCCGAAGTCTGGGCCGGGCCTTCGACATGACTTTCATCGCGCTGCGGTTGGGCCACATTCAGGAAGGACCGAATCGGCCCGAGACTCTACCCGACGAATGGGCCCGCCAGATGTGGCTGTCCAACGCCGACCTCATCCGACTCTTCGATTGTGCCGTCGAGGCCGAGATCGACGACCGCTCGTACGTCGTGGTAAACGGCATGTCTCGCAACCACGGAATGCGCTGGGACCTTTCCGAAGCCGCCGAGCTCCTGGGATATCTCCCGGAGGACGACGCGTTCGCGGAAGCAAAATGACCGCGCATCGCTTTCAAATCCTGGCTCTCGATGTTGACGGGACGCTGCTCGATCCCGATGGCACGCTGCGTCCCCGTACACTCGAAGCCGTCGCTGCGCGCTGCCCGCGCAGGAATTCGCCCCGTGCTCTGCACCGGCCGTCGCTACCGCCGCGCCTGGCCAATTGCCCGCGACCTCCAGATCGACGCCCCGCTCGTCTGCAACTCGGGCGCTATCATCAAAGATCCGTCCAACGGCCGCACCATCTGGAGAGCCGACTTTGACGGCTCTCTCTCCGCCCTGGTGCTCGATGTGTTTCAGAGCCACGACCAGCCGGCCGTTGTCTTCACCGACCGCGGCCCGCACGAGCCCGATTTCATCGTCGCCGCATACCCGACCGGCCGCGACCACTTCGACGAATATGTCGGCCAGAACCACGAGCACGCCGAGATCAACGAACAATGGCACCTGAGGCAAACGCATCGGAATCACGAGAACCCATCCGATGGCGGCGGCGACCCGATCTTCCACATCTGTGCGATCGGAACCCGTACGGAGATGCTCGAGTTTCAAGCGGCCACCCACCGCAGGCTCGACGGGCACATTCAGACGTTCGTCCAGCGCAGCCCGAAATACCGCGGAACAATGTGCGAGATCTTGCGTCACGATGCCGGCAAATGGGCCGCGATCTTGCACTTATCGCGGCATTGGCGGATCGATCCGTCCGCAATCTGCGCCGTCGGTGACGACGTGAATGACATCCCGATGATCCGCAATGCGGGGCTCGGCGTTGCCATGGGCCACGCCCGTCCCGAAGTAATCGCCGCCGCCGATCTCGTCACCGGCGGCCATGACGAGGACGGTGTGGCTCAACTCGTCGAAAATGTCCTGCTGTAGCTCAGCCTTCCAGCCTGAAATTCCAAGTAGGTCAGGCTTCATCCTGACATCCCAAGTAAGTCAGGCTTCAGCCTGACATCCCCCTGGAAGGACCAATAGCGTGCCCGATGAACCCGTCAATCGCGACTCCCCATCCTCATGGACGAGCGAAGCCGGAGGGACTTGCGATGAAACACTCGTGCATAACTGGCTGCTTCGCCTGTGCCGCGAGCGGTTTCGATCGCGAACGACCGGCAAGATCCACGACTTCTTCGTCGCCTATCTCAAGGACGGCGTGCACGTCGTGGCGCTGACTCCCGACGATCAAGTCGTGATGGTTCGACAGTTTCGTGTCGGATTACATCGCGACAGCCTCGAGACGCCCGGAGGTCTGGTTGAAGACGGGGAAGACCCTCTGAACGCCGGCGCCCGAGAACTTCTGGAAGAAACCGGCTACGCGGGCGACTCTCCAGTGCTTCTCGGCACGTTATCCCCGAATCCGGGGCTTCTGGCTCAACGCATCTCAACAATCGTCATTCGCAACGCGACGCGTATTGCCGAGCCCGCACCCGACCAAACCGAGGAATTGACGGTCGAGCTCGTTCCGGTCTCGAAAATCTTCGACCTGATCAAGCAAGGCGAGATTGAGCACGGAGTCTGCGCCGGCGGCCTCCTATGGTGGCTGGCTGAAAGCGAAAAGCGATGATCACGGCCGCGGCGAGCTTTCGGAACGCTCCCGCTCGATGCCCGCCGTCTGTTCGCCGTTGATCTCGCAAGCCTGCAAGGCGAGCGCGGCGAATGCCGTTCCGGCGTGGGTGATGAAGTGGTGCTTGTCGGTGCTCAGCGAGCGAGTGAACCAGCGACCTGAAACACGTTGATTCGCAAGCAGCCACGCGACACCGCGCTTCAGGCACGGGTCGGATGCGGGAATTCCCGCCTGGCGGAGCACGAAAACCGAGAGCCCCGTGGCGTATCCGTCGCTCGCAGCCTGGAGGTCGTTGGCACTGCCGTCATGGCGCTTCCATTCGATCAGCGAGGGAAGATTCCACCCGCCATCGGCCCGCTGGAGCTCGCGCAGGCGCGCAATCGTGGCGTTTCGCTCGTCTGCGGCCATCAAGCCTTCGACCCGCATGCAAGCCCAGAGCAGCATGACCCGATGGTGGAAGCTCGGGGCAGGGTTCTTCGAGAAATAAGCACGCAGACGCTTCACGCCCGCGAGAGCGGCGGGAGTGCCCGCATATCCGCCGGGCGCGTGTCCCACGCCAAGCGCCGCCACAATCGCACCGTAATAATCGTCATGCTCGTACGGCGGCCAGCCGCACTTCAGCCAGTCAAACCCGCCGTCGGGTTTCTGAACTGTCCATACGCGGTCGAGGGCCTGGCGCGACAGCGGGTGCAGCTTCCCGCTCGTCGCGGCGTCGTTCATCGCCAGCGCGGCCGCCGTCGACACCACTTCGGCATCCCACCGCGGTTTCGCGTCTTTCTCGGCGTCGTCCCAGTGTGCCACGCGCTTCTCGAAAAAAGCGCGAATCTCGGCCATTGCCGGTGACGCCGCCTCTTTGAGCGCGGGCCGTGCAACCATGTAGGGATAATTCGTGTGGCAAGTCCCGCACTTCCGCGCACGAGTCCAGTCAAGCGCCACACTGTCCAAAAACGTGGCGGCGCCAGCCAGCGACGCGGCTGGACGCACCGCCTCGTCTGGTGAATTGGGCGGCATCTTCGCAGGCTCACCCGGCCGTGAGTCCACGACCTGGGCCCAGGTCAATCCCGTCCCGAAGAGAAACACGACCGCGACCGTCGCCGCAATTCGCAGATTCACAGCTCGCCATCCACAAACCATCACCGCTCTCCGTTCTCTGATCCTGTCGTCGGTTGCACGTAGCCACATCAACAGCCTAACCACACTGCGGAATATAAATAAGCCGATTCCCCGCCTTGCCGACAACGCGCGCTGCCCCCGTCTTGCGCAGACAATACGCCACGCGCTGGGCAAACCAGACCGGTCGATCGAGCCGCCGTGCCAGATCAGCCGTGGTGAAAGTACGGCTGTCACAGGCCGCGGGCAAGAGGCTCCAAAGGTCGCCGGCACGGGCCAGAGTGGCCGATTCCTGAATCTGGCCCAGGCGCCGATCGGCGACCGTATACCCCGGCCGGCGCCGTCGCGGAATGCGCACTTCGTCGATCGAAACGCCGAGCACCTCGATGTCCAGGTTGGCATGTGGGAAGATTCGCACCACTCCCATCAGATCGTCGAATACGTCGACCAGCGCACCTCGTTTCGGGCTTTGCCTCACCGACAGAACCGATCCGCCCCTCGGCGAGGTGCGAAGCAGCCGCCGCGACAGCACGACCGGCTTGACGATTCGCAGGCGATGCTCTGGCAGCAATCGCTGCAATTTCCCGCAAAGTGGGCCAAGGGCCCCCGATTGGATCTCGATCAGTCGCCCCGTTTCATCAATCGCATCGATCCGAAATCCCGCGATTCGCACCTCCCGGCGGTCGTCTTCACCCGATGCGTACCGATCCTTGAGCGCACGATGCAGGCTGGTCTCCATGGCTCCGTCCACCCCGATTCGCCGCGTCATGCGGCAAGAAACCGATCACCCGATCTTGCGCCCAGCACGCACGCATTCAGTCAGCCGGCGGCAACGGCTCAACACCCAGGTCGCGTATGGTCAAAAGTGCCCGAAACGGCAACCCTCGCGCGGCAAAGGCGGCGCCAGCCCCTTCGAGTCGATCAAGCACGGCGATCACGACCGCAACCTTGCAGCCCATCGCCTCCGCGGCCTGAACCGCCTGAATCGATGATCCGCCGGTGGTGGCCACGTCGTCGACGATCGCCACGGTCGAGCCCATCTCGAGCGGGCCCTCGATCAGCTTGCCTGTTCCGTGGGCTTTGGCCTCTTTGCGAACCAGGAACCCGCGTAGATGGCCCAAGCCAGCAGCCGACGCAAGGGCGAGTGTTGCCCCGACGATCGGATCAGCCCCCATCGTCAGACCGCCGACAGCATCAACCTTGAACTCTCCGGCAAGCAGCTCCAGCACGCCCGCACCGATCAATGCCGCACCCTCTGCCGAAAGGGTCAACTTGCGACCATCGACGTAATAATGCGAGGTGCGGCCGCTCGCCAGTGTGAATGTACCTCGTTTGAGCGCATCTCGTTGCAGCAGCTCGATCAACCGCTCACGCTCGTAACGAACCGCCACAGTTTCCACGATCGCGATACCCTCGAGAACACAGGAACACCACCATTTTCTCGCGGAGTGGAAGGCACGGGAACGCAGCGACGCCGCGAATGGCCCACACCCTACCAAAGACGGTCATGGCCTCCAAGGGCGCCGCCCGAGACCCCTGCCCCAGCACAAATCTACCGGGGAATGGTTGCCACGCCACATGACGGACGGTACCTCCCGTCAAGGCCCAGTCGCCCAACAGCCGATGCTTCAAACACGAGCATCCGCCAAATCATCAAGGTAACCGTCCATGACAAGAGACCCACGAAAACCCGCTCCACAGCGCGATCCTGTCGGCCCGTTCTTGCATTATCTGATGGCGGAATGCGGCGTTTCGCCCAATACACTGGCGGCTTACCGGTCTGACCTGATGCGGTTCCTGCGATGGCGCAAATCAAGCCGCCCGTCGAACTCTCGAAACTGGATGCAATCACGCTGAGCGACTACGTCGACTCGCTGAATTGCGCGCTTCTTTCGGCGAGCAGCGTATGCCGGCACCTGGCGAGCCTCTCGACGTTCTTCCGCTTCCTGGTGCTCGAAGGCAAGGTCACCGAGAACGTCGCCAAGCTGTTGATCGCCCCGGTGGTCTGGGACCGTTTGCCGACGGTCCTGAGCCCGGCCGCCACCGCTGCGACTGCTCGATTGCCCCCAGCACGGCGACGCGGCTGGGCCGCCGCGATCGTGCGCTGCTCGAGACGCTCTATGCCACCGGCTGCCGCGCCTCCGAGGTCGTCGGGCTGCGGCCGGTGATCTGGATCTCAGGAAAGGAACGGCCCGCTGCGTCGGCAAGGGGGACAAGGAGCGGCAAGTTCCCCTGGGCTCGAGCGCGATCGCGGCCATTTCGGTTTACCTCAGCCAGGACCGGCCCGCGCTCGTCGCGCGCAGGCCGGAAACCGATGTGGTGTTCGTGGCGAAATCAGGCCGGCCGCTGTCGCGGATTGGCTTGTGGTCGATCGTCAAGCGCCACGCTCGGGCCAGCGGCTGCCAGCGGCGACGTGAGCCCGCACACGCTACGGCACAGCTTCGCCACCCACCTGCTTGCCGGGGGAGCCGATCTCCGCGTCGTGCAGGAAATGCTCGGCCACGCGTCGATTGCCACGACGCAGATCTACACGCGGGTCGAGCTGAGCCGGCTCCGCGAGGTCCATGCGCGCTTTCACCCCCGGAGCCAGGCCGACCCCGTGTCGGAAGAGGACAGATACAGGCGTGCTCAAGTCTCGGGCGATTGCTCGGCACGGCTCGCCCTCGAACTGCTCTTTGAGCTTGGCCTGCACGACCGTGCGATAGCCGGCCGGATCAGTCCCCTTGGGGCTGGCGATTCCGATCCCCTTGCATTCGTGGATCGGCATGATCCGGACGATCTTCCGATCCTGGTCCGCCAGCAAGGCCACTCGCACGTCCCCGATGAGCGCCGTCTCATCCCAGTGGCAGCGGCACGCCGAGCCATCGGGAAGGTAAAGCATCACGTCCGGCATCCCGGCGTCCTTGAGGCCAGCCCAGATCTCGGTGATCAGGTCGGTCATGCAAGGTCCTCGGGACGGATAGCCGGCCGCGCTCGGAAGCACCTCGCAAGGTCACGGAAATGGGACAGCGACCGATAGCCGAGGTTGGCTGTTCCATCTTGGCTCGTTCGTGAGCAAATCGTTGAGTTCCGCGTGCGAGCGGCTCAGAGGCTGCGCTTGCAATTCCCTGAATTCTCTTGTGGCGATCGTATGCTTCTTCGAGCCGGCGATTCAAACTGTTGACTGCGGAAACGTCCAGCCCAGCAGAGCGAGCCTTCTTCTTGAGCGTCGTCATCAATTTCGTTGAGGAATCGAGTTGGAAGCCGGCTTCGTCCGGACGTTGCAGATCCATCTCAACTTCGGCCAGATTCAGCGTCGCTCTCAAATGGTCATGGACGACGCGGTAGACTTTCATTACATGAGGTGAATTAGAGCCAATCGCGTTCAATACCCTGCTGCAATGCTCGAGTTCGCGCACGGCCCGCTCGAGCAGCGTCACGGTCTGCTCGGTCGATCTTGTCACCTCGTTGTCGTTGCTGCTCGACGAGCAGAAACGCGACCCGACCACGGAGGTGCGTACTGAAGAGCAGAAAACTCGCATTAATCTCCGACTCCTTCGACAGGGAGTCGATCACGGCTGAAGTCCGTTCGTACGACGTCTGGTAGTCTCCGAAAACTGCGTCCGTCTTGGCGAGAAGATATTGAGTCTTCAGCGACGTCGGATCGAGCTTCTCCGCGAGCTGGAGAGCCTGTCGGAAGTCGCCATAACCTGGCAGACGAAGCTCGCTATCGAGCTCGACCTCACGTGCTGGATCATCCTTATCGTATTTATACACGAACTCGTCGGCGCGGGCGATGCCTCGCTCGACGCAATCAACGAGAAGTGCGCAGAATTCGGGGTGCTTCCTCGGACCAGTCGAGCACCGTTTTCTCAACGTCCGACGACCGCCAAGCGCCTCTCTCAGATAGCGCTTGGCGTCAAATTCACCCTGCCGCGTATCGTCCACGAGAGAAGGCAAGATAAAAGCGGGCCAAGCACGACCGCGGAAAGTCCTTCACGACTCGCTTGAAGGTTTCTGCGGCCTCTCTGGTATTGCCTTGCTCAACAGCCGTGACGGCGGACTGAAACTCCAGCACCGACGACGGCTCTCGCGGCCAAAGCCATTCCCTCGCAGGATACGCAAGCCCCGCCATCATGGCAAGTATGCCGGCTGCGACGATACCCTGCGCGTGAGACTCTCCGTCGCTGTCGCATCCAGTAATTACGTCAACCGTTCGCGCCGCGACGGGTTGCCGGCCTCGAGCAGGGGCTGATGATTCGAGGAATCGCTCAAGGTCGTGGCGCAAGCGACTCCGCGTCGGCATACCGATCACCGGGATCGAGTGCCAGGCACTTCACCACGATCGCTTCGAGCGACGGTGGAATCGCGGGATTGAATCGCGCGGACGGCGGTGTCGAGATGGGGCCTGCGGTCGAGCAGGTCATTCATCGCGCGGGCCGCCGGCAGCCCCTTTCGGGGCAGGTCGGGCATCTGGCCGGTCAAGAGCTCGCGAAGCACCAACCCCAGGGAGTAGATGTCGGCACCGGCCCCACGTTGCTCCACAGCTCGGGATTGAGAAACGCCCGGATCTGCTCCGGTGCCATGTAGGGCAACGTGCCGCCTCGCAGGGCCGCCTGCGCGTGGTCGGCCGAGTGCGGCGACTCGGCCAGGTTAAAGTCGAGCAGTTGCGGCCCGTGATTGATCGTGAGCAGAATATTGGCGGGCTTGACGTCGCGGTGATGGATCTGTCTCCCGTGAGCGTAATGCAAGGCCCGGGCAAGAACCATCGCGATCCAGGCTGCACCCTGCGAATAAGTGCCGCGGGTGGGAAAGCCGTTCCAGCCATCGCCTTGCGGGAAAGCCTGGGCGTCCAGAGCCGGGATCAATTCCGAGTCCCGGGATTGATCGCCGACGCTCGGCCCGCCGAACAGCGAGCTCCAGAAGGCCAGTGCCCGGGCCGGCCGTCGGGACGGCTGTCACTCGCTTGATGATCTCGTCGAGCGGCAGGCCCGGCTGATAAGGCATCGACAAGCCGCACAGTCCGCCCTCCGCCGGATACGTGACCGAATTCACCGGGACGATATGGGGATGCTCGAGCGGCCCTTGAATCTTCGGCTCCTGACCCCGGTCAAGCGTGACCTTCAAGGCCACGTGCTTGCCCCCGAGCGAAAGGTCCCGGGCCAGGAAGACCCGCGACGTCCCCCCTTTGCCCAGAAGCGACAGCAGCTCAAACTCCTCGAACGTCTCGCCCGCCTTCGGAAACCGCGGCAGTGCTTCGGTGCGGCCCGGCCGCCTGGCTGATCAGCCGATGATAACGAAGCTGCGACTCGAGCGAGCTCTTCCAGTCCGGATAGCGGTCGCAGAACGAGTCGACATCGGCACAGCCGTCGCGCTCCTCGCAAAGGCAGAATTCCTCGTACACCAGGCTGAGTACCCGGCTGTCTGCAGCCGACAGCTCGGGAAACCGATCGAGGTACTCGCGCAACCGTCGGCCTCTGTCCGGCATCAAACCGCCGTCTGAGGTCGGTCTTGACGAGCTCCGACGAGCACCTCGAGCGAGTCGACAGCGCCGACCGCTCCCATTCGGTTCTGATCGGCCCAGAAGCTCTCCAAGTGGACGTCACCGTGTCTTCGCCACTCATCCTCGAGCATCCGCACGGCGCTGTCCACGCTATCCAGTCCGCCGTTCGATGCGGACCGAGGCGCGGCGCGACTTCATTCTCAATCTCCGGGCTCATCCAACGAATCAAGGAGGTCTTTGAGGAACCTCTGCACCTTGCGAACATTCCAACCGGTCTTTTCCGCGATGTGCGCCGTCGTGTAACCCTGCTGCCGCAGCTCGATGATGACCCGCTCGATCTCGTCATCACGCGCAAGCAACCGCTCGTGGCACTCATTCGCCTGCGCAAGCTGACTGGCGCTGGGATCGTGCGACGGCACCTGAATCGGCCCCGCATCATTGGCCGACAGGGGCCGTTCCCTCGAGACGTCGTGCTTCAAGGTGTGTTGACGGCGATACTCGTCAATGACCTTCTGTTCGGCCACTTGTGCGAGAAACGCAATTAATGAGCCGAACGAGGGGAACTGCAACAAGATCGATGTTGGCTGCGAGCCGCTCCATGGCGTCGTTGGCAAAATCGGTCGAGTCATACAACGACCGCATCGATCGGTTCAACTTGCGGCGCACGACCCGCCGCACCTTGGGATAACACTCCTTGAACAGTGCTTCCCAGGCGATCGGATCTCCCTTCTGCGCTTCTTCCCAGGTGCTGCCGATGTCGTGCGCCGGCTCTGGATGTGACAACTCAGTCATGGTGGATGCCCCCCTGTTCCGATGCTGCTGTGCCGGATGGATGCAATTCGCATCACGCGGGAATTGGAATCCAACCCCGCACAGAGCATCCTGGACGATCGATTGTAACGTCCGCAAGCCAGGGGGGAACAGGGTTCTACCCTAAAAAAGGCAATCTAGGGGAACGATCTCTCCAAAGTGTTCGTAGATTGGGTAAAATGAGTTGACTTGCCGGGCTGATATCGCCCGAACTCCCGTAAAACCACTGCTCCGGTCCTACGGTGCATTCCTTTCTATAACTGCTGTTGCCTTCGAGTCTGCCCAAAAATGCATGTCCAGAGGAGCAAGGTGTCGAGCACTATGGGACATCCCGACCCGACGGTCCATAATCTTCTGCCGCTTTAAAGCTTGCTGAACAGCGACTTCGCGCCCTTGGAGCACGATTCGCTCTCTGTTGTGGCGATACAGACATCTTGGCTGATTCCTGCCGGGTGACACAGAGACCGAACGGGCCACGCCAGTGGACGCAACCGCTCTGCTCACGGAAAAGATCGAACCCACGACAGAGCCATGAAATCCAAACTGCCCGGATCTCTCGTCTGGCGAATCAGACACTCCCTGCTGGACCTCAGCACGTCAGAGTGCCGCCGCCGGTTGTAGGCGGTGGCCCCGCCAGGATTAGCCCCAGCGTGCCCGTTTCCGCCATGTCGGTATCCGCCGCCGACATGGTCGGCCCGCTCGCGGTCGACGCAGCCGAGTGGCTCACGGACAGCGGTTTGCTCAAGACGGCCGAGTGGCTCGAAGCGACCGCGTGAGTCGCGAAAGTCTCGTGGCTGAGCAAAAGCGACAATGCCGGCGAGGCAATCAGGCCGGAGGGGGCGATCCGATAGGACAATGCATCCACCATCGGTTGAAATTGACGACGCGCACGCATCGGGAAGCTCCTGGAACTTGAGAAAGCAAAACGGCGAGATGAAACGAACGGCTGCGGTTGTACGTACGAAATCGGCGCGCAGGGACCCGCTCGTTGAGCGCTTGACAATTACGTCGGCAAACCCCCCGCCTTTTTGGGGAAGAGAGTTTGATGCCCAGCCAGCGGAAGGCCGCATCAGCTCGCACTGGAGGCTGCGCGAAATCCCGATTCAAGATCGGCGGCGCGTCGAAAGCTTCGCTCCCATGAGGGCGGGAGAATCCAAGAGTGACGCCGCCGACCCGGCGACCGTTGCAGAACGACCACCAGCAAGGAGTTATGTACGCGTCGAGGAGTGAATATCGTAGTTCATTAGTTTAACGATAGTAAGAGTTTGTCGACGCGCGGCTTCAGATCTTGCGGAGGCTCGTGTGGAGCAAAAGGCGTCGCGACCGGATAATGATCTCTCGCCAGAAGCGCATCGCTCGCCTCGCGGCAAAGCGGGCATGCGCGGTGCTGTGCCCCAGCCGCCTCGGCGAATGAGTTCGCGAGCTCTTCACGTTCCGCCCGAATGGCGACGATGAAGCAACCCAGCGGAGAAATACGCCCCGCCGTCGCAAGCACCTCGCGAATATCTCGGCCACGCTTGATCAACCGCTCCGCGCGGGCGATTTCTCGCTTCAACTCGCCGCGCAGACGTCTCACAATTCGGCGCAGCGTCGACCGGTAGCGCCGCGCGGATTCAGGCCCGGCCAGCTCCGACCAAGGATCTGCGAACGGAACGGCAATCGGCTGCGACGCCACGAACAGCTCGGCATCCAGTGGAACCCGGGTGGGGTCCGCCGCATGCGCCGCCCAGAGCCGTCCCGCCGCGGCACCCCAAACCCTGTCTGTGGAGCACCCGCCGCGCCAGTCAGGACGTCGCAGCCCATAAGCTTGTTGAATCCGGCCCGAAAGCTCCTCGATCACCGCCTGTGGTGGGAACCGCACGTCATTCAACCTCAATTTGCGTTTTCGGTCTTTGCTTCGGTTTCTTGATTACCATCAATTCACTTCACTCTGCCCCAAGGACCGAAATCGCAAATCCTCCGCGTCAAAAAATTCCTCGAAATTTGGATTTCCAATCTGCCAGTCCCGCCGAGTCCGCCGCAAACCCCACCGGTCGCTGTGGCGCTGAACCCGATGGCTCTGATCGTAAGACATTATGTAACTTCATGTTATACAATTTCGATCCGGCGTTGTTATGCGAGAGCAACAGCCAATTGCCCCCTGCGCTGCAGAGCTGGGTGTTTCGCAGAAGCCGGCTTGAAGCAGCTCCCTGCGTCAGCGAAACTCCCTGATCAAACGCTAGTTCACGCTTCGTCGAGCGGCCGACGGCGACGGTCAATTTCCAGACCCGCGCGATCTTGGCTCGAAATTCCACGGCATGCGCTTCGATCCATGCTCCCCACTCTGGAATTGCGGGCAAATCTGGCGCATAATCGCCATGAGTTTCCCACGGGCTTCGTCGCCCGTGCGCACACAGAGAGGTGCCTGCAGTTGGACGACATCCCTCCGGACGCGGACTGGCAGGCGATCAAGACCGATGTCGCGGTGCGATTCCGTGAGATCCGCGTCGCGCTCTACGGCGAGAACGGTGGCCCGCTACTCGCCGAGGCGCTCGGAATTCCTTTCCGGACGTTGCACAACTACGAATCCGGCTGCACGATCCCCGCCCACTCGATCCTGCGCTTCATCGAGCTGACTCGAGTCCACCCGCACTGGCTCCTGACCGGAGACGGCTCGCGCTTCCAAGACGGCGAGTAACGACGGGCAACACCGGCGAGCCCTCTGCGCACACTCTCCGAACGCGGCGAGGCCGCAATCTCGGGCGCCGGTCTCCGACCCCGCCCCCCACGCGCGACCGCCGCCGGAAGGATTCGTGCCCTACACCAAGACAGGCGGCTCGTATCCGATCGGCCGCGAAACTGAGGGTGGAGCAATGCACAGACGGCGGTGAGAAGGAGCTATAACGAGATGATTACGGCCCCGCCGGAATCGCTAGCGATCGCTTGGGATCAACCGCCAGATCGGCGGGCAAGGCATCCCGTGTGTGCACCTCAATGGTCGGGTCCAGCGGCATTTCACCGGTCGTCGCGCCGAAGATGCAAAGCCCTCCGGCGTGCGGGGCGTCATCGGGCACGGCCAGCCGGAGAACCATGGGCCCACCGGCGGCCAGGATAGCGCGGTCTCTGTCCGTGATCACCACCATGCCGTCGACCAGTTCTCCGTGACTTCCGTGCTCAACCTTGGCCAGGTGCGACAGGACACCCCGCGCGTCGGCCGCGTCATCCGGCAACGTGATCCGGTCAACGGGTCGCCCATTCAAGAGAATCGCCAGGGTCGAGGACCAAGTCCGAGCCTGGTCGGTCTGAGGGTAATCCTGCCGGTTTTCACGCTCCGGCCAGTCGACTCGTTCACGCTTGGCTTTGGAACCAGCCTGGAAGAGGTAATAAAACGATTCAGGATGCGCTTTCACGACCGCCGGCGGAAGCTCGATCCGGTATTCAAAGTAGCCCTTCCCTCGGCCGTAGACCTTGCCCGCCGGCGCTTTCGCGCGGTCAGACCATTCCTGCCGCGCGAAATCGCCCGGAGCGAAGCGTATCGTGACATCGTGATCGTTACGCCTCTTGATTCGGGGCAGCGGACCGTCGGGCTTTACCACCAGATTGACGAAATTCGCTGCGAAGCGATGGTTTTGCTCGTCGCGCAACGTCAGATTGATTGCGCCGACAAACGGATAATCAGGCAGAGTGATCTTGAGCGGCTCTAGGTTGACCACATCATAAAGCCGCCATTGAATCGGAAAGCTCGTAGGTGGAACCACGGTACGGATATCGGCCCTGGAATCGTGCCCGCTGACCCACCACCGCACCTGCACCGGGTGCGACCGCTCCGAAAAGTGGCTCACGAAGATCGGCACGGATATCGTCTCGCCCGGTGTGCCCACGATCGCCGGCGGCGCGTCGTAGCCGATGAAATCTGCACCCAGGAGCTCATTCGGTCGCATGTCCGACAGCCACGAGTCGTAACCGAAGACTTTCGGGCTGCGATCGTAGTTGACGAGCCCATTGTGTTCCCATTCGATGTCACTGAGCTCGGTGTAGACGAATCCTTGGATCTTCGGCTGGCGGCGGAGCTGCGTCGTCAAGTCGCGCAAACCCCATGAGATATCCCGGTCGCCACCTCCGGCTGAGACCGCCCCATATTCCGAGTTGATTAGCGGCAGGTTCGTCTGCGCTTGGCCCGGACAGTAATTGAAACTGCTGCCGGGCTTCGTCTGGCTAACGACGTCTTCAATGTGGCGCCTGGCCTGTTCATGGTCGTCGATATAGAAATGCCAGCTATTCAAGTCGTTTTCGGCAATGTGATCATAATTGCAGGGAGAATTGTCCTCGACCAACCGTTCGTGACCATCGAGCCCGCGAATGAGCTGAACCATGCTGCCGACCCAGGCCTGGGTGCTCTGGTCCTTCTTGTAGTCTTCGGGCTTGCCCAGGCCCCACGTCTCGTTGAAGGCAACCCATGCGATGATCGCCGGGTGGTTGCGATCGCGGGCAAGCGTTTCACGCATCGTTTGCTCCCATGCCCGCCGCGCCTGCGCATTCTGCCGCCACGTATTGGGCATGTCCTCGAGAATTAAGATGCCGAAATGATCGGCCCAGTACAGCCGGCGCGGCTCGTCCGGTTTGATGTGAATCCGCAGGCCGTTGAGGCCCATCTCCTTGGCGATGATCATGTCTCGCTTCAAGAAATCGTCGTTCGGAGCCGTGTACAGCCCTTTGGGATTGAACGACTGGTCGAGCGCCACCCGTAGGTAGATCGGCTTCCCATTCAGCAGAATTCGCTCATAGGGTAGATCGCCATACCGGCCACGGCTGATGGTGCGCAACCCGAAGTACGTGGAGACCGTGTCAATCACGTGGCCCGCTTCGTCCTTGAGCTCGAGGGTGCCGTCGTACAGCACCGGGGTTTCGGGAGTCCACAGTTTCGCGTCCTTCACCGTCGTTTCAAGCTCGATGGCCTGGCTTCCCTTTCCGGCCGCGTTGACAGGCCCGACGGCCGGTGACGACGCAGAGTTTACAGTCGGATCGTTTGACTTGAAGACAAGAGCGTACTTCGACCGATCGAAGCCGGTGATCGACGCCGTCACGTGAACGACTGCTGGGTTGATTCGAGTGTTGATCCGGAACTCGGAGATGTAAGTCTTCGATCGGGCCTCGAGCCATACCGTCTGCCAGATGCCGGAGCTGGGCGTGTACCAACCGACTTGCTTTCCAGTCGGCAGCGCCGGGTCAGTCGGGTCATACGCGCGCACGACGACGATGTTCTCATCCGCCCGGTCGACGGCGTCCGTGATGTCGGCGTCGAATGGCGTGTAACCCCCATCGTGCTCGGCAACTTTTTTCCCGTTCACCCAGACGTCCGCCCGCCAGTCAACGGCTCCAAAGCGGAGCCAGACGCGATTCCCGGCAGGAAAATTGGTAGGCACTTTGAATCGGCGGCGATACCAGGCCACCTTGGGCGCGCCCTTGATCTTATGAATTCCCGAAAGTTCGCTCTCCCACGGAAAGGGCACGACGATCGTCTGGTTGTATCCCACCGCGCCCGGCTTCTCCCAGCCCTCGGCGAGCCCTTGGTCCCCGGCGTCGAATCGGAACTCCCAGCGCCCGTTGAGATTCGACCAGTGACTGCGCATGGCATCCGGCCGGGGATGCTCGGGCCGAGGGATGCTGCTTTCCTGGGCGTTGACGTATCCACTCAATAGCAGCACGAATAACCCGACGCGGCGCAGATTCGACCCGATCATGATCGGAAACTCCCAGGCAACTACTCAGTCACGTCGTTTAGGCAAGCCATCCGTGAATCGAGCGCCGCGGATGGCCGGGAAGTGAGATTAATCGATCGAGAACCCACGAGGGGAGATCTTACCGATTCCGTCAAACCGCTTTCAGCCCGAAGACCTTGGCATAAACGTCGACCTTTTCACCCAGCGACAACCGCGGTGTCGCTGACGCGTTGTGGTTGATGACCACAAGCGTGACATCGTCTTCAGCGGCGCGATGTTCGCGGTGGCTCGAGACTGCTTCCACCAAGGCAGGGCCGATCACGCCGGGGCGGGGGTCCGAGAGGTCCAGTCGACGGGCCGCCGCCAGCAATCCCTCTTCGCCGAGTAGCTTGCCCCCCGGATCGGCCGCCTCGCTCAGTGCGTCCGTGTAAAACACGAGCAGATCACCCCGGCCGAGCACGACGTCGAAGTTCTGGTAGCCACTCTCTTCGTCCAGGCCCAGCGGTAAGTTGCCGCCGGCCTTCTCGAGGCTCGCGGGGCCCGACACGAACGACCAGGCCCGTTCGCTCGCTCGGAAGTAGAGCGGACGTGGATGCCCTGCATTGCACACGGACAATCGATCGTGAGAAGCAAGATACGTCATCACCAGAGCGGTCGCGAACCGCTGCATCCCGGCCATCTCGATAAACTGCTGGTTGAGCCTCTCCACGAGTCTTCTTTGACTTTTCTGATTGATGTTCTTTCGCAACAGTGCTCGTAGCGATTTCGAGAACTCCGCCACCGCCGCCCCGTGACCCGAGACGTCAGCGACCACCATTCGGGTGATCACTCCTCCGCCACAAAGCGTCACGTAGTAAACGTCGCCGCCTTGCTGGTCGCCATGGTAGGGCCGGCAGTAAACCCACAAATCGAGGCCCGGGGTTGATACGTTGCGCTCAACCGGCTCGAACCCGCCCCAGATCTCCATGCATTGCAATGTCTGGTCATCCAGAGCTTCGGTAGCGGTCATGTGGGTCATTTCCTCAAATTTGTCGAAGCGACAGACACCGTGATGCTCACGGCGCGGGGCGTCCACTTCCTTGCCGGATCCGCACTGCTCCGCGCCCGGGCACCGCTACTGATCTCCACGATTCGGAAACCCCCCATGGCCACGCCACGTCGATACGTTCCACCGATTGGGCATGGCCGAGCCCGATAAACAATCGCGCCGGCGCAGACGCAAGATAACTTCCGGCCGCCGCGACATTCTTCACCTGCCGGCGTCCCCCTGCCCTGACCTCGACTCGAGCCCCCACGGCCGGCCTTCCGGCCTTGTCGATCATATCCAGAACCAGGAAATGATTCCCATCGCAGGCGTTCCGCAACAGGGCGGCCGGGGCATCGATGCAATTAACGACGACGTCGGGCTTGCCATCGCCATCCAGATCGCCCACCGCTAGCCCGCGCCCCAGCACCGGCTGTCCGAACCACGGACCGGCTCCTTCGGCAACATCTTGAAACGCGCCACCCATGTTTCGCAGCAGTGTTGGACGCATCGCGAACGGAATGCCCAGCCGGGCGCGGTCCAGCACGTGCCCGTTCGCCTGAATCAAGTCGTTGTGGCCGTCGCCGTCGAAATCGACGAGTGCCAGCCCGAACCCGAGCACGTGACGAGTGGCTGCCGCAAGCCCCAGCCGGGCCGAGACGTCGCGATAAATGGCCGCCTGGCCAGGCAGTTGCTCAAACGCAACGGTTGAACGATCGAAAAAGTTGGAAACAACGAGTTCGCACCGTCCGTCGTCATTCAAGTCGCCTGCCGCGACCCCCATCCCCGCCATGGCCTGCCCCTGCCCGTCGTGGGCCACCCCCGCCCGCTCGCCGATCTCTTTGAAGCTCAAGTTGCCTTGGTTGGCAAACAGCCAGCAGGGACTTCCGTCGTTGGCGACGTAGATGTCGGGTCGATTGTCACCCGTCAGCTCAGCAATCAACACGCCCAGTCCGCGGCCTTCGCCCGCGTTGATTCCGGCTGCAATCGAAACGTCCGTGAATGTTCCGTCGCCATTGTTACGATACAGTCTATCGGGCTGTGCAGCGAAATCTTCCGGACCGCAGTAGTCTCGCCGGCCGTCGGGGGCCGAGCAAAAAGGAGGGGATTTCGCGTCGTAGTCCAGATAATTCGCAACGTACAGGTCGAGATCACCGTCGCCGTCAAGATCGGCGAATGCCGCGGACGTGCTCCAGAGGCCTGATTTCAAGCCCGCGCGCTCGGTCACATCCTCAAATCGACAGTCGCCGAGATTGCGATAGAGCCGCTGATCGCGCCAGCCGGTGACAAACAGGTCAACCCGTCCGTCCCCGTCGTAATCCGCGGCCGCAGCTCCCATCGCATAGCTCGGGCCCGGCGCAGCCGCTTCCCGGCTCACGTCATCAAATCGCCACTCGCCCCGGTTGCGAAACAGCCGGCAGGGCGGATCGGGCTTGCCTCGAGACACGTCGATCGGACCGCCGTCGCACAGGTAGATGTCAAGCAGGCCATCTCCGTCGGCGTCAAACAGGGCCACGCCGCCGCCCATGATTTCGGGGAGGTCGTGCTTACCGCGCGAGCCGTTCTGGAATTGGAAGTTGACCCCGGACTGCGCCGCAACTTCTTGAAAGGCGATCGGCGGAGGAGGTTTTTGGTCGTGGTCGTGCGCGGTGGTGGGGAGGCCGTCGGACGAAACAGCGCAGAGCACCAGCAAGGCGCAGGCCAGATGGCGTTCCGTGATTCTGGGAGGGCGAGGCTCCCGCCGAGCGGCGCGGGCGTTGCTCTCACTGCCTGGCGCGTTTTCCCACAATCGCGAAAGTCCGTTTAGCAAACAGAGCGTCCAGATTTTCAGCGGAATG
Organism: uncultured Planctomycetota bacterium; assembly: GCA_963823665.1. Classification (GTDB taxonomy): domain Bacteria; phylum Planctomycetota; class Planctomycetia; order Isosphaerales; family Isosphaeraceae; genus CAVXHV01. The sequence continues at coordinate 2,792,984 of CAWGMQ010000004.1, read as the reverse complement.
ATTGGCCTGGCTTCCTGTCTCATGACTTGCCTGCCTGCGCCCTCGCCAGAGCGTCGGCGACATTCTTCCAGAGAGCGCGCCAGGCGTCTCGCTCGGGCTCGGGGAGTGCGCCGATTGCCTTGGGCTCGCGCACGCCGGCCAAGTCTGTGTCGACCTGCCAGTGCTGCCGCCGACTGCAGAACGCCGCCCCGCAGCGCGCTCCCTCGTCTATAGTACGCCACGACTTTGCGGATTCGCCGCCCGGTCGACCGGGAAATTTCCAGAAAGATTCCGCGGTCCAGCACTCAGATCGATGAATGGGCAAAATTCATTCTGTAAGCGCGCGCGAGCGCAGACAAAACCCGCCAAAATAACACCCACACCAAAAACTCATTGGACTCGCCGATTCTCAAGCGTCAGCATGGAGCGCACCCGTAGCGGCTCGTGCCCTGTGACTTCGTTGAGCTGGAGGCAGGTTCCATGACCAGGCAGCGTGCGTTCCTGGCGGCGTCGGCTTTCCTGTTTTGGAGTTTGATCGCTGTGAGTGCTCCGCGGGCCCAGGAGCAGCCGCGCTACGCAGGCTCGACCGATCACGATTTCCTGCTCCCGAACGGCTGGACCTTGAAACCAGCCGGCAGGCCCGTAGCCCTCGCCGATCTTCCTCTCAACATCATCCCACTGGCCGGCAACCGCCATGCACTTGCCGCCACGTCCGGCTACAACGCTCACGAGCTCGCTATCATCGATCTTCACGAAGGAAAAGTCATCGACCGCCAGGCCGTCAATCAAAGCTGGTTCGGCCTGGCCGCCACTGCGGCTGGCGATCACATCTGGTGGTCGGGCGGTGGCGCCAATGTGCTCCACGCGTTTGATCTAAAGGATAGCCGGCTCACCCGCGCGAGCGGCCCGGAGTCGCCGAGCAAGGCTTCGAGGAAAGGCGAGCCCCGCCATTTCCGCGCCGGCATCGCATTCGACGCTCCTCGGAAGGTCCTCTATTCACTGGATGTCGACGCCGGAACCATCTCGGCCCTCACCCTCAACGACCATAAGGAACTCAAATCCGCGCCGGCCGGCAGCCGGCCTTACGACGTCGCCCTCTCGCGAAGCGGCAACCAGCTCTTCGTATCCGACTGGGCCGGCCGGGTTGTGCGAGTGATCGACCCCGGCGATCTCCGCACCGTTGCCCGGATCGCCGTTGGCGACCATCCCAACCAGATCGCCGTCTCCCCGACCGACGACCGGATCTTCGTGGCGTGCGCCTCGAGCAACTGGGTCTCGGTCATCGACACAAGGCGAGGGGTCGTGACCGAGACGATTCACACCGCCCTCTTCCCTCGAGCGCCCGAAGGCAGCACGCCCGACGCGCTGGTCATTTCACCCGATGGCAAGACCCTCTTCGTCGCCAACGCCGATAACAACAACATCGCCGTGATCGACGTCGCCACTCCAGGCCGGAGCCAAGTCAAGGGATTTATACCAACCGGGTGGTATCCTACCGCGGTCGCGATCACGCCGGACAGCAAGCAATTGCTGGTCGGTGTCGGCAAAGGAAACCAGACCAAACCCAACCCGATCGAGCGCGAAAAAACCGAGAGGAAAACGGCAAATGACGACCTCGCCAAGCGCCGCGTCCTCCCGTTCCCATACATCGGCACGACCCTTTCCGGATCGCTGACCATCGTCCCCGTACCTGACGAAAAGACTCTGGCCGCCTACACCGAGACGGTCTACAAGAATTGCCCATACTCCGACAAGCTGCTCGAGGCTGCTCCTTATCCCGAGAAAACCGCCATTCCAACCCGGGTCGGCGACCCGTCGCCGATCAAGTACGTGCTATACATCATCAAGGAGAATCGCACGTATGACCAGGTTTTCGGAGACCTCACGCGAGGCAACGGCGACCCCTCGCTCGTGATGTTCGGCCGCGACGTGACCCCCAACCACCACAAGCTGGCTGAAGAGTTCGTACTGCTCGACAACCTTTACTGCAACGGTCATGTATCGGCCGACGGCCATCCCTGGTCGACGATGGCTTACAACACCGACTACATCGCCCGCAATTGGGCGCTGACGTACTCAGGACGGGCCGGCGTTCAAGACGACGATGATGGCGATTTGTCGAACGCACCCTCCGGTTATCTCTGGGATGCCTGTGCCCGGGCCGGCCTTTCTTACCGCAGCTATGGAGAGTACGGACGTCGCGTCAGCCAGCCCGACGGATCGTTCAGAATCGACGGCGCCGTTCCCGGTTTACTGGGCCACATGTGCCCCGACTTCGGGGTTCCCAAGCGCACCGGCGGCCGCGACCGCGACCCGGAATGCGCCGAAACATTCATCCGGGAATTGGAGGCATTCGAAAAGACCGACTCACTCCCGCGGTTCATGGTCATGAGCCTGGGCGAAGATCACACGACCGGCACCAGGCCCGGTACTTACACTCCGAGAGCCTGCGTCGCAAGCAACGACCTCGCGCTGGGCCGGATCGTCGAGGCGATCAGCCGCAGCAAGTACTGGCCCCAGATCGCAATCTTCGTCATTGAAGACGACGCCCAGAACGGCCCCGACCACGTCGACGCCCACCGCACCGTCGGCCTGGTAATCAGTCCCTACACCAAGCGAAAGCACCTCGACAGCAGCCAGTACAGCACCGTCAGCATGATTCGCACCATCGAGCTGATTCTCGGATTACCACCACTATCACAATTCGACGCAGCAGCCCGCCCGATGTTCGCCTCGTTCACGAACACGCCGTCTCTCGCCGCGTATTCCCCCGAACCACCCCGAATCGATCTGAACGAGGTCAACACCCTTGGTGCCTACGGCGCCGATCGGTCGAGCAAGATGAATTTCGACGAGTACGACAAGATCGACGATTTCGACCTAAACGAAATACTCTGGCGGGCGATCAAGGGAAGAGATGCCCCCGTGCCCCCCGCCGTGCGCCGCGCAATCGCCTACCGGCCGAAATGAGCCGCTTCGCGGCTCTTGGAGCACGCCTGCAAATTCAACTCTCGTTGGGCGCGCGTATCCGGGCACCCGAAGGGTCGCCGCCCTCTGCAAGACCGAAGCCCTTCGGGCGGCACGTGGCACTGGCCCCACCAGTGGCCAGTGCTCCACGCCCGGGCCAATCGCCAACCCAGAATCGCGAAAACCGATCTAGCCCGCTTTCTTGAGCGGCACCTGCCGCGGCTCGAGCAGCCCCGACAGCCAGTGCATGATGTTGATCGCCATCTGCCGGTTATCAAGCCCTGGCACGTTCATTCCAAACTTCTCGTCGGCGCCGATGACCTGAGCCGAAAGCTCGGCTGCTTCACCCATCACGACGACGCGGCCCTTGCCCAGGCTGAACGCGACGCCCTGGGCTCTGCCGGCCGCGGAAGCTTGCTGCCCGTCGCCCATCGCCAGATCGACCGCGGTATCCGCCAGCTTGAGGATCGGCACGCTCCCCTCCGGGCCCCTGACCGATGTGCCGGTGAATGTCTGGATACGGTTGACCCGCTCGGACTCGTCGCGGCCACGGGTGATCGGGTGGTCGCTCAGAAGTTGATTCTGCCGGGTGAACACCAGCCAGGTATCACCGCCTTCCGAGTGCGATGCATCCGACGTAGCGCCCTTGCTCATGCTCACGCCCAGCTTCTTCGCCAGGCATTCGGCAGCGGAGCCCATCGGCGCGTGGTCGGAGATGAAAAGCAGCGAGCCGCCCTCTTCGATCCACCCGCGCACCGCCTCGCATTCCGCGTCGGTGAAAGCCGGGTTCGCGGCGCCGGGCTGGCCCATACGTTCAGCCCCTAACGCGTTCGCGATGACCAGGATGTCGCCCTTGTTCAATACCTCGCGCGTGAACTTCTCGGGGTTCGGGATGATCTGGTAACCATCGCTTGCCATTAGGTCGGCGAAAGGCTTGTACCGCCCACTGGCCGTGTGAAAGTTGTGATGGGCCTCGTCGAACAAGACGCGCGGGTGCTTGGGTGCGGACGCATACGCGGGATGAGCCACCTTCGTGCTGAAATTGGGATCGGCCCGCTGGCCGCCTCCACCTCCGCCTCCACCGCCGCCGAGCTTGTTCGCTACCTGCTGAGCATCGAATTCCCGTTCGTCCCTTCCCGGGGGGCCAAGCCGCAGCTTGGTGAGGTCGATTGGGTCGCCCAGCAGCTTGCGATATGCTTCTCGTTGCTCGGCGGTGAGAATCTCTTCGATGCGGCTAGTCACGGCGGCACTCGCCTTGCGACCGGCCTCAGCGGCTTTTTGTTTGGCGGTCTGAAATTCCGGGCGATCGACCAGATTGCGAATGGCGTCCATCGTCGGCCGGCCGTTCTTCGCATCCAGCTCAATCGGGAAGCTCGCCGCCTTCTCGATTTCCTTGTCGGCAGCGTTGTAGATCGCGCGCGCGCGTCGCGCCTGTTCCTCCGACAGCTTGAGCCGTTCGACAAGCATCGATTCTACGAGCCAGCTTGTCGCCACCGGAGGCAACGCGAACGCGAATGGACCCTGCCCTTGGAGCTGGATCTGGTCCAACCGTTTGCGCTGTTCGGGACTGAGGTTTGCCAGCCACTCGGCACGCAATTGCTTCGCGTGCGCCTCCTGTGCCTCTCTCTGCTTCGCCACATCCTTGATCTCGGCGCGCAGTTGCTGAAACCTTTTGGTCGCCCGCTCCAAGATTGCGGCGTTTTCTTTCTTCTGCGCGTCGCTCATCTTCAATTCGGCTTGCACGCTCTCCGAGCGCAGGAGCGCCCCGAGTGGCGCAGGGTGCGGAACCGCGCCGAAGTCCCAGACCGCGAACGGCGGCGGCTCCTGGGCATTCGCTCCTGCCAAGAAAACCGCGACGATCAGCCCGAAAGCGGACGCAAAAGCGGCTCGCCCCGAGCCGCCGGTCGTGATCTTTCTCATGGCATGCTCCCCAGCGTATCGACCCCGTGATCCACACGCACAACACACAATCTTACAAGTGTCCGGAATCCATCGGCAGATGCAAGTAGGAACCGCAGCCGCTTGTGGGAGCGGGAGTCACGTGTCGCTGGGCGCCTCATGCATTCTCCTGGAAGTTGTCCGGTCCGTGTTGCACTTCCCCGTTCGGACCGACATCACATCGTCCGATCCACCGCTTCCGCAATCCGCCGGCACTGCTCGATCAACTGCTTGAATGCCGCCGGCGTGATGGTCTGCGCACCGTCGCTCACCGCGTGCTCGGGGTCTTCGTGCACCTCGATGATCAGGGCGTCGGCACCGGCGGCGATGGCGGCTTTGGACATGGGAGCGACCAGCCGTGCCTTGCCGGTTCCGTGTGACGGGTCGACGACCACCGGCAGATGGCTCTTGTCGTGCAGGTAGGGAACGGTCGCCAGCGGGAGCGTGAATCTCGTGTGATCCTCGTAGGTGCGGATGCCGCGCTCGCAGAGCATGACGTTGGGATTATTGCGGTCGAGGATGTATTCGGCGGCCAGCAGGAACTCATCCACGGTGGCACTCATCCCGCGCTTGAGGAGTGTGGGCTTGCCCGAATCGCCGACGGCCTGGAGCAACTGGTAGTTCTGCATGTTGCGAGCGCCGATCTGCAGCACGTCAGCGTATTCCGATACGATCTGCACATGCTCAGGTGCCATGACTTCGGTCACGATGGCCAGGCCGGTCTCCTTGCCCGCAGTGGCGAGCATCTTGAGTCCAAGCTCCTTGTGTCCCTGAAAACTGTATGGGCTGGTGCGCGGCTTGTAGGCGCCTCCGCGGAGACCGGTTGCTCCCATGGATTTGAGCTGGCGGGCGAGTTTGACGATCTGGTCTTCGCTCTCGACGGAGCAGGGTCCGGCAATGACGGCGACCCGGGTGCCGCCGACCGCTAGCTCGCCGGCTTTCACCACGGTGCGCTCGTGCTTGAGCTCGGAAGACGCTCGCTTGTACGGAGCCATGATGGGCAGGACTTTTTCGACCCCCTCACCCGGCTCGAGGACCTCGGTCAGCCCCGGTCGCTCCTCGCCGAGTGCAGCGATGACGGTCTGGTGTGTGCCATGGATCACCTGGGGCGTAAGTCCCAGTGAGGCGATGTGTGTTGCCATGTGCTCGATCTGTGCGGCTGTCGCGTCAGGTTTCATGACCACGATCACGGTCGACCGCCCTCCAAAAAGGTTACTGATTGAAAGTCTTCGTTCCGACACTAACCCGAAGCGCCAGCGAGGGATCTGGGAGGAAAAAACCAGCCCTGCATGCCACAACCTCGCTGACGCTTCGGGTTGGTATGCTGCGAGATGCGGCGTTTGCGGATAAGTCGTCGCGCATCGAATCGGTCGGAGTCATTCGGCGATGCATCCCGAAAAAAAAGCCCCGGAACCTTGAGAAAGGTGCCGGGGCCTTTACTGTGTGTTTTGGGAAGTCGAGTGGAGTTAAGGTGACACTCCATCCTCGGCCCGGCGAACGGTTGTGAGCCTGGTAAACACCCAGGACCACCGCCAGGTGCGATAAGCAAACAGACCGTACAGACTCTCTGTGCACGCGTGACGCAACGAAATCAACCTCTGCAAATTCAAACCACGGTCAATTCAGTCCCACGATGAAGGATTCAGCCAGGCCCCGAACCCGAAGGCCAGAGACCTGGCCGATCCCAACCGTAAGGTTATGGTCAAGAGTTGCGGCTGCCCGACGGGCAACCCGTCGGCTGCCGTTAGGCGAGCCGCCCCTGGTTATCACTACACACGCGATCACCTCCTTTCGTTCCTAGCCTCCCCGGACCCGCCAGAGACCAGCCTCGAGCAAGTGCGGGCTCTAGTCCGTCGTGCCACGCTAGCACGACACGAAAGCCGGCCGTATGCGTACCAAAGTCTCGACCGACAAGATCAATTTATCTTACCGGAACCGCAGGATCAAGCGTACGCCGCGAAAGTGTCACGTTCGGCTTCGGACGCGATGACTGATTCAGCAGCCATAATGGCTTCGGACCCGCGGATTTTTTGCCTCAACACGCTTTGTCCGGTATCTCGTCTCCAATTTCCTCAACGCGCGCCAGCACGTCCCGACATGACACCGCCAATCGCCCCAGCCGCGGATCACCCTGTCCGCAAATGTCGATCGTAGCGTGATAATACCAAAGGACTTGCTCCCGCGGAGCGTGAAATTGCCCCCAGACAGGGCGCTCGTCTCGAAGGTCCAGCTCGATCGAAATCAGGTTATGAAGCTTGTCGGCCAGAATGATGCCGCGGGCTTCAATCGGCGCAGTAGCCAGGGCGTCAATGTGGTCCAGTTTGCGATCGATCCAGGGTCGTTTGTGGCCCAGTTCGTCGGTCTTGACCTCGGAACAATGCCGGACGAGGTCCGATATCGTCGCGCCAAAAAGTTCGGCCACCTCCTCGAAACTCACGGGCGTGTCCTCGACGACGTCATGCAAGAGGCCCGCGATCACCACGTCTTCAGAGAAGCCCGCCCGATCGAGGATCAGCGCCACGGCGGCGAGGTGTTCGAAATAGGGTGTGTCGCTCCCCTTCCGCAATTGCCCGGCTTGAGCCTGCGCCGCGAAGCGCATGGCTTCTTCCAGCCGCAATGTCATGGCTTCGTTTCCCACTCTGGTACTCGCAAACCGGCGTGAACGCCCATTCGATTGAGCGAGCTCGACCTGATATCGACCTCGATCGCCAGGTCGGGCGGAGGATCGACCTCCAGCTCCAACTCCTCACGCCCCCTGGCAAGCGCCGCGTTGTGGATGTAGTAGCATTGATCCGCTTCGAGCCCCTTGTCCATGTCGGGCCGTCTCCACGTAGTCATACCAAGAGCCTCGTAATCCAGCTCGAGTAGATCGGCAATGCGACCGACCACGAAGACGAACAACTGCGCCGCAGGTGGCACTGGCTTTGCCAGTTTTCCGTTGTAGCAGGCACGCTCCGTGTGCCGTCCGCCGACCTTGCCGGTCGGGTGGCACTGGCTTCGCGAGTGTTCCATTCTGGAGTGAATCGCGGTCCCGGAACCGCGAACGGCCGTTTAGACGGCTTTGGATTCACTCCGCATCTCAGGATACAAGACTGGCCGACTCTGAGCCACGCTGGAAGTCTGCTGGCGCTCGCTGAATGCAACTGCAACACTGCCGGCTCGCAGTCGCTTATCCGACAGCACTTTTGCCTCGGTCGCCGTCAGACGCTATCTTCAGGCGCTGACCAAGCGCGATCGAACCGGCCCGAATGAGCGGAAGGATGGCTTGCGATGGCGAGAGTGATCCGTCTGGCTAAGGCTAACGCCGTCGTGAGGAATACGGCATCAACGCAATCTGGATCGGATCGTCCTCCGTGAGCGACAAGCTGGTGGACCAGGAACGACCCGGTGCGCTCCTCGGCTCGTTCCACTGCCCGTGGTCGGAAACCGAATTCGCCGGTGCAATTCGTGCCAAGCTGGCGATCGACCTGAAAGCCCAGGCGAAGTATCTCGACGTCTTCTCGATCATCCCTACCACGCCCGGTTCGGCCACGCGGCTGATCCCGCTTGGATCTCCCGCCAAACCGCAGCCCTCGGCCAATTTCTGGGCATCAAGGGCCTGCCCGATGAACGGATCAAGATCTGGCCGATCGTCCAGCTCGCCGATTGGGGCGAGACCGTACCCGTCTCCCAGGTCACGGAAATACTCGATCACGGTACCCGCTCTCCGGCCAGCGGTGTGATGGTCTTCGTTTGGGGAACCCTTTACCCGCAATGGGGCAAGGTCGAGTCGATGCGAGAATTCTATCGTGCGATCCAGCCGGGCGCTTGACGGAACGTGGGCATCGAATTACAGTTGCAGATTCCCACCTTGGGTCCGACGGAACCGCGAAGACCGGCTCTGCCGGTGACGCTTACAACGCGATCGTCGACATCCACGATTCTGTTCGATGAGAGGAAAGCCAGGAAATGCCGCGGAAGAAATTTGGTCGTAACCGCAAGAATCGCTGTCGCTTCTGCACCCGCGACGGCTGCCCGCGACCCGCTTACGTTGACTACAAAGACGTCGGTCTGCTCAAGAAGCTCTGCACCAATCAAAACAAGATTTTCTCACGCAAGCGCAGCGGAAGCTGCGCCACATTTCAGCGTGCCGCCAGCGCCGCCATTAAGCGCGCTCGCTTCATGGCGCTGCTCCCGTACGTCGGCGAGTAACAACCTTCCCGTCGCCTTCTCCAGGCCATGATCGCTCGCTGATGAAACTCTTATCGCACGCGGCGAGCGATCGCATATTCATCACCGATCCGGCACGGTTCGGATCCTGCCCGGGGCAGCCTGCTTCGGCTCGGAGGTCTCCGCCCCACTCCCAGCCGCAAAGCCGTCACGCAGAAAAGTCAGAAACTGCTGCTCGAGCGTCGTGTAGGGCTGATGCAACCGGTTTCGAAGGGCCGATCGCCCGGTCGCGCGTTTGATCCGCCCGTGATAAGCGTCGCGCACATAGTCCAGAAAGTCTTCCCGGTAGACTCCGTGGTTCCACTGCATCAGGAAGACAGTCAAGGCCATCGCTTGCTGGTAGTTCTGATAGATCTGCAGCTTGTCACGGAACTTTGTCTCGTCGAAGGCCACGAATTCCTCAAGTGGTATCGAGCCGCGCCGGACCACCAGAGACTGATACGCCTCGGCAATCCGGGGGCCGACCAGCCCCCCAACTTCGAGCGACCCATCCGCCTGCGGTGTGACGGTCTCAAAATAGGTGCCCAGGCCCTCGAATACCCAGAAATTACCAAAGTTCTTCGTGTACGAATTGGGGCCGGCCGTCTCGAATAGCAACTGGTGCGACACTTCGTGGTAAAGCGTGGCGGTTTCCGGAATCTGCCCGTTCGGGTCTCGATAGAAATACGCCGGGACGCGGCCGTGCCCGGATTTGGGAGGATCGTAGAAGCCCAGGTTGAGCGCAGCCTCCGGACCGAGCCTGGCTCCCAGCTTGTCGACAAACTCCTCCTTGGAAGCGTAGTAATAAACCTGATGCTGCCTGACTCCCGGCAGGCTTAGGGCGTCGATTGACGGATTTTTGAAGAGGCGGACGATGGGGATCTCCTCGCCCAGAATATCGGCGAGCAGCGACGTGAACAGCTCGTGAAAGGCCTCGAGCTGGCGGCCGAACGTGATGGCTTCGGCCAGCGGCACGTCCGACTGAATCTCGAAATGCTCGGTGGTGACCTTCCACGGCGGGTTCCAACCGGCCCTGAGCCGATCTGCTTCCGCAACCGGCAGCCATTGAAGCACTCTCTGGCCTTTTCGCGACGGCGCCGGCAGCTCGCCGCGCTCCAGATTCGGCACCCAATCGGCCGGCACCCATCCGAAGATCGGGTGGTTGACATTGTTCTTCTTGAGCTCGCTCACCGCGAACGGTGTCGCCCAGCCTCCCTCGTGAGGAACATATCCCAGCAGCCGGCGGGCTTCCTTGTGATCGGGATCGCGCTCGAGCACGGCGCGCAGGCAAATGCTCGCAAGGGCATACTGTGCCCGCTCGGAGCGTGCGGCCTTCTGAGCGACCTCGAACAGGCCTGTCGCAGCCCGTTTCCGGATGTCGCGGGCGCCTGCCGGCGGCGAGGCGGGCGCCGGTGACTTGCGCCGCTCGATCACTTCTGGCAGCGGCATGAATCGCGTCGGCCCGTCTTGCACGTCCAGGCGCGGAATCTCGACCCTGATGCGGTTCAGCTCCTCCGTCTTTCCCTGCCGCGCCAGTAGGGTGGCGAGCGACGCCAGCTCTGCCGTTTCGCGAGCGATGATCGAACGCCGCTCGACGAGAAGACCGCCTTTCGCACCTTCGGCACGCGAGGGCGGAGGAACCTGGAGCAGCAAGCAGAGCCCCAGAATCCAGCTCCAAGACGTCATCATGCTCGTAATCCCTTCCGCCCCGCATTCATCCGCCTGTTGGGCTGGACGCAATTTATCCATCGTCGCACAATGCACGCCCAGGCGCCCAGGCCAGGGTGCCGCTTGAGGAAACGCTGTCTGGCCGGCTCCGGTCGGAGTACCGGATTATCGATAGACCGGATCATGAAAGGAGTCGACGAGTCATGAGCGTCTGTTATTCGCGCCTTGCGCGCACGTCCCTTCTGCTCCTCGCCCTCATCGCGGGCCCGTTCTTGACCTTCGTTCCATCGGCCACGCTATTTGCCGACGGTGTCGACCGCGCGGGTGAAATGATCATGGCAACCGGCCCTCTGTCCGTTCGTTACGACGAGGCGACCAAGGCGCCGATCCCCCTCGAGGCCCTGTACATCCTTGATTACAAGAACGGCCGGTTGCGGGCGTCGCTGCCAACATACCGCCAATCGACTCACTCCACGACGATCATCGACTCGTTCGTCGAGCGCGACCTGGCCTCAGACTTCAAGATCGATCTCGATCGCGGCGCACGCCCTCACTTCCTCATGACGACGGGCTCGCTCGGGCCGTACACTTCCGGTTGGTCTCCCCTGTACGTGATCGAGACCACCACCACTCAGATCGGTGTCTACGGCTTCGGCGCTCCGGGTTCAACCGGCAAGTCTGGCCGGCCGAAGTTCGAGCTCTTGCAGTTGAAGGCGTATGACAACGCGAGCGCGGCCAGTAAAGACGACCCGGCCAGCAAAGAGAGTAAAGACGAGGGCACCGACCACGTCGGGAAGTCAATCATGATGACCGGACCGGTCCTGGTTAGCTACGACCAGTCGACCAAGGCAGCAGTCCCGCTCGACGCGCTCTACATCCTCGACTACAAAGCCCGGCGCTTGCGGGCGTCACTTCCTGTATACCAGAAATCGCCGCAATCAACGACGATCATCGAATCCTTCGTCGAGCGCGACCTGGCCGCCGACTTCAAGGTCGACTTCGATCGCGGCCCACGCCCCCGTTTTCTCATGTCCACCGGATCGCTGGGCCCCGGCACTGCCGGACAGGCGCCTCTTTACGTCATTGAAACAACGAGCAATCAAATCGGGGTTTACCGCCTAAACATTCAGCAGACAACCGGGCACTCCGCCCGCTCGAAATTCGAGCTCGTGCAGATGAAGCCCTACCTCACTCCGAGCGCGGCGGCACAGACGAACCAATGACCCTCGCACGAACGTGGTCGTCTTGTCGCCTCGCGCACGGTAGTCCCACCCGGTGCCCGATCACGGCGGCGCCGCCCCGCCACCTCGGCCACCGGCACGGCCGCCGCCTCCGCCGCCTGGGGTCGTGGGAGGCGGTGCCTCGGGCGTGTCTTCACCACCACCGCTGACCGACGAACCCGTTCCATATGGCCTGGCATCATAATGATCGAGTAGCCATACCGCCCTGGGATCAAACACGTTCACTCGCCCCCCCTGTCCATACGTGCGGTAAGGATCGGGACGGCCGTACCCCGTGTTCGAGAAGACTGCCCCCGTTTCATACTGGAAGAACCCCAGCCACAGGTGGTCGAGACCTAAACCAAACGGCGGTTTCGATTTGTAATCAACCGCGTTGAAGATCTTCTTGTGAACGGGCGCTGCATGGAACGCCAGAACGATGACGGCGGTGGTCACCGCTCCGCCGGCCAGCCCAAAGATGATCCGGCCGGCATGATAGACGGGCATTGGAAACCTCACCATGGCCGGCGCAATCGTCTCGGTCGTCATCCGCAAGACCACGAGCGCTACGCAGAATAAACCGAGCATGCAAAGCGTGTCGGAGAACCCCCAGTTGATTCCGGTCGAATCGAGCAATCTAGCGAGCGGCTCATAAAAATTGAACGCGATCATCGCGGCGAAGAGTACGTTGAAGAACATCAAGGCCGCGCCCCAGAGTCCTTCACTCACCAGGGCGTAGGCCATGCCCAGCGCCAGGAACAGGATGATGAAATCGATGAGCAACTTCATGCGGATGACCTCGCTAGTTGGGTCCGATCTTTGAATCGCAGAGGTGCTGAACACCCTATCCTGGTCGACTTTGCTATTCGCACGATTGTCGTGCGGCTCATTATTTGACAACTCGCAGCAGTTCTTCGATCGAGGTGCGGCCCTGGATCACCTGGCGCAGACCGTCCTCTTGCAGATAAATCATGCCCGCTTTGCGGGCCTCGGCCTTGATCTTGTTGATCGATGGATTCTCGCGGATCATCTCGCGCATGGCCTCCGTCAGCACCAGTAGCTCGTAGATGCCGGTACGGCCGAAGTAGCCCGTGCCGCCGCATTGCTGGCAAACCTCCTCGGGATTCTCGGGCCGCCGATAGAAAACGTCGACCTTGTCCGCGGGCAGATTCGCTTTCTTCAAGAATTCCGGCTTGGGCTTGTACGGCTCCTTACATGCTTCACAGAGCAGCCGCACCAACCGCTGGCCGAGCACCCCGGAAAGCGCCGACGCGATCATGAACGGCTCGACACCCAGGTCGAGCAACCGGAACAAGGCCGTCACCGCGTCGTTGGAGTGAACGGTCGAGAACACCATGTGCCCGGTGTTGGCAGCCTGGCAGGCGATCGAAGCAGTCTCTTGATCGCGGATTTCGCCGATCATGATGACGTCCGGATCCTGGCGCAGGATCGAGCGCAGGCTCGTGGCAAACGTCTGCCCAGCCTTGGTGTTCACCTCCATCTGCGTGACGTTGTCGAGCTGGTACTCGATCGGGTCTTCGACCGTGATGATGTTCTTCTGGTAACGATCGATTTCGCGAAGCGCGGCGTACAGCGTCGTCGATTTGCCGGCGCCGGTCGGGCCGCAGCAGAGGAACATTCCGTGAGGCTGGGTAACCAGGCCGCGCACCTGCTCGATCAGCTTCGGCCGCATTCCCAGGTCTTCCATCTTGGTCACGGACGAGCTGTTGTCCAGGATTCGCATCACCAGCTTCTCGCCCGCTTTCGACCCCGATGTCGCCACGCGGAAATCGAGGCTGCGCCCTGCCAGAGTCGCGCCGAACGAGCCGTCCTGGGGCTTGCGCTTCTCCGAGATGTCCATCGCCGAGAGCACCTTGAATACGTTCACCACGGCATCTCCGGTCGGCCGGTCGAACGGCTCGGCGGCGTGCAGAATGCCGTCGATCCGGTACCGCACCGAAAGCTGCTCGGTGGTGGGCTCCAGGTGGATGTCGGTCGAGCGCCGCAGGACCGCGTCGTAGACCAGTTCCTTGGCGGCCATGTACGACCGGGATTCCTCGGCCTGGCGAACGCGCGTCGGATCTTCCTTGGCTGAGCCCTGGGTCTTGCCCACGAACACGATCGGCGGCCCGGAGCGGTCGACCGTGCCGACGTCCTTGTTGAAGAGCGCCTTCATTCCCAGCTTGTGCAAGATGTCGTTGCACACTTCCCCAAGGTGATACGGCGTGAGCACCTTCTGGTCGTCGGGCACGGTCTGATTGCGGGCGTAAATGTACGACATGAGTGGCACGAAATACGCCAGCAGCAAGAGACCAAGCCCGATGAAGTAGATCGGAATCGCCAGCACGAGCGCCAGCCCAAGCACACCGGAAAAGAACACCGCGCTGTTCCAGACGGCGAAGCGAAGGTTGATGAGCTCCTTCGTGTCGTGTTCGACCCAGTTGGTCGTCCACGCCCAGAGAATGTAGATGATCACCACCGGAACGAACTTGAAAAGGTTGAGGTACATCCCCGGCCCGCGCGTCATGTGCGGAATCTGGGCCAGCATCAAGAAATCCGAGACTGGCTCTGCCGCCTGCGTCGCCGTGACGGCGAACAAGGTCAGAACAAGAAATGCCAGGAGCGCCGGGAACAGGCGGTACATTGCTCACCTTTCTAACGGAGCGTCGCGACCAATCGGGACGCGGCCAGCTTGAATCACAGGATGCCTTGTTCGGGAAGCGTGATGCCCTTGAGCGCCATTCGCAGCAGCTCGGGGTTGGGTGCGTTTTCGAAGGCGACGGCGCGTTCCACCTTCTCAGCCACGACGAGCTGCCGCAAGCTCTCAGTAAAATCGACCATTCCTTCTTCCTTGCCCAGCCGGATCGCCTGCGCCAGCTTGATGTCTTCTTCCTGGAGGATCAATTTCTTCACGGTCGGATTCATTCGCATGACTTCCACGAGCGGCGCTCGCGTCTGGCCGGTGGCAGCCGCCCAGTCCTTGGTGGTGGGCAGCAGCTTCTGCGCGACGATCGCCTTGAGATTGAAGGCGAGGTTCTGCCGCATCGCGTTGTGCATGTCCTGCGGGAAGAGATCGAGAATACGGCTGATCGTCGAAGGAGCGGTCGAGGCATGGATGGTCCCGAACACCAGGTGGCCGGTCTCGGCCGCATGCATTGCCGCGTTGAATGTCTCGCGATCACGCATCTCACCCACCAGGATGATGTCCGGGTCCTGGCGGACGGCATGCTTGAGCGCCGTATCCCAGTTGACGACATCGATCCCCACCTCACGCTGATTGATGATGCACTTGTCGTCCTTGAATGTGAATTCGATCGGGTCTTCAATCGTGACGATGTGGCAACGCTCGCGCGTGTTCACGTACTGGAGCATCGCCGCGATGCTCGTCGATTTACCCGAGCCCGTGACGCCCGCCAGGATGACGATTCCTTGATCGTGGCTGGCGATCTCGCCCATGACCGGGGGAAGGCCCAGCCCCTCGAAATCCGGAATCGAGGTGTTCACACGGCGGGCCACCAGGCTCAAGCGGCCGCGCTGTTTGAACAGGTTGACTCGGAACCGGGTCTCGTCGCCGTTAGGTTCGAAGATGATGTGCGCGAAGTCGATGCCGCCGGTATCGTCGAGGATGGTCTTCTGGCGCACGCTCAGCAGGGGAAACATCAGCCGTTCCATCTCGGACCCTGTGAGCGGCGGGAAGCTGCATGAGCCGCAGCACTCCGGCCAGGCGCATGGCCGGCGCCATCCCCACCTTGAGGTGAAGGTCCGAGCCCTTGAATCGCATCACCATCCGGAACAGCTTGTTCGCCTCGGGCTCATCGGGCATTGCATCAACGGGTGCTTCAGCGACCGTCGCCATGGAGATTGCACTCCTTCGGTTGCCAGGACTCGAGAATTAGCTTCAGGGAATGGAGCAGCTTTCATGATTAAGTTTGCGGAACGTCTGCGGCTTCTTCAAGTCGGTGATTCGAACCGGCACGCCCCGGCTCGCCAGGTATTCCTTCGTCTCGCGGATCGAGTAGCGCTCGTAGTGGAAAATGCTCGCGGCGAGTGCGGCGCTGGCTCCGGCCTCGGTCAAGCACCGCTCGCAAGTGCTCGGGGTTGCCGGCCCCTCCCGAAGCCACGACCGGGATTTCCACGCTTTCAACCACGGCCCGCGTCATCTCCAGGTCATACCCGTTCTGAGTACCGTCGCAGTCCATGCTGGTCAGAACAATCTCTCCGGCGCCGGACTGCTCGACTTCGCGGGCCCACGCGACCGCCTCGAGCCCGGTTGCAACCCGGCCCCCGTTAATGAACACCTCCCATACTAGACGTCCATCGCGATTGACTCGCTTGGGGTCGATGTTCACAACGATGCACTGACTGCCGAACCGGCGAGCTGCCTGTCGCACCAGAGCCGGGTCACGCACCGCCGCCGAGTTGATCGAGACCTTGTCTGCCCCCGCGTTCAACAGCATCCGGATGTCGTCCAGACTCCGAATGCCGCCGCCGACTGTCAGCGGCATGAAGCATACCTCGGCGGTTCGACGAGACCACGTCCAGCAAGATCGCCCGCCCCTCGTGACTGGCGGTGATGTCCAGAAAGACCAACTCGTCCGCGCCCTCTTCATCATAACGCGCGGCCACGGCGACAGGGTCGCCCGCATCCTTGAGGTTCTTGAAGTTGGTCCCCTTGACCACACGGCCATGATCGACATCGAGGCAAGGGATGATCCGCTTGGCCAGCATGCGCAGCCTCTCCGCGTGCCACCCGCCATTCTGACGGGTGCCCTTCGTTCTTGCTTCCTCGCCGGTGAATGATCCTGCAAATCGCTCTTTATTCTATAGAAGACAGATGAGCGATCCTAGAGGCTGGAAAGATGAAACGGTCAACGAGGCTGGTAAGATGAACCGGCCCGCGATGCGACCAAAATAGCGTCGCACGATTACGAGACCGGCCTGGGTGCCACCGGTCCGGTGTAGCAGGCACACTCCGCGTGCCGTCCGCCGAAGTCGCCGGTTGCGTGCCACCGGCTCCGCCAGCGCGGCATACCCGGTTGCCTCGCCCGACACGAATCGCGAGAAGCCGTCTAGCGGCCGGCCTTGCCAGCGCCGACTGGCGCAGCAACGGGTCGGACCTTGCCACCAGTAACAGACGTGGATACGGGGCGGGCGGCCGTTTTGATCTTGGGTACAGCGACCGCAGGGACGACAGGCAGTGCCGCCTTCTGGTCCTCGGCAACGATTTCAAGCGCTTCTTCCGGCTCGTGCAGCGCGGGCTCGGCTTGCCGCATCGCGCACTGCGGGATGAATACCGCCACGCGAGTAGACGGGCTGGTGGCAAATCGGGCAGCGCAGCCGAGTGGAAACCGGTGTGTGAAAGTGCTTGGGATTCATCCGAGGTTTTCCATACAGGATGAGGATAGGGAAGGATCGACATGCAACCGCGTGGTCTGCGGCACGCCAAGCGGCTACGAAGGCATCGGTAGAAAACTCGCTGTGAGTGCGCAGCTCGCACGTGCACAGCGGCTCGTTGACCGGTGCGCCTTGTGTCCAAGTGAAGGGCATCCGGGACGATCGATCAGTACCGGCGGCCTCCGCCGCCACCGCCGTAACCGCCGCCGCCGCCACCCCCGCCGTAGCCACCCCCGCCGCCTCCGCGACCTCCGCGACTTCCGCCGCCGCCGCCGCCGTAGCCACCCCCACCACCACCGCCTCCGCCACGATCCTCGCGCGGCCGGGCTTCGTTAACAGTCAGGCGACGACCATCGACCTCCCTTTCGTGAAGCCCGTCGATCGCAGCCTGAGCCTGAGCGTCGTTGTCCATCTCGACGAAACCAAAGCCCTTGCTCCGGCCCGTCGCACGATCCTGGATCACCTGCGCACTCTGCACGGTGCCGAATTGCGAGAACAACTGTTCCAAGGCGGAATTACTGACCCCATACGACAGATTGCCTACGTAAAGCTTCTTGCCCACCGCTGAACTCCTGGGCGAATGCGACGCGACCCACTGGAAGAGCGGAAGGGTCGAAAGACGAACGGACAACGAGGCCTGTCGGTGGGGAAGGCGAGGCACCGATCCAAGTCAGGGCTCTCTTCGAGCCAGGGCGACAGACCAACCAGCTTTCGATGATAACCGAAAACATATAGAAAAGATAGAGCGATTTGGATCGAGCGTTCAGGCGGCCGATGCGATCACGATCGCGCCAGCACGACGGACCGGTCGCACCCAGACGCTACCGCCGGCATTCGGGATCGCGAACAAGCGATCTTGGATGCATCTATGTTCGCAGGCTTGTTATGTCTCCGGTGAAGGCAGGTTTGGTTGGACAGAAGGAAGCAAAGTGGGAGCATTGAGTCCGCGTGTTAGCAATCGGAGTCAAGGACCGCAATCGTCTCTATATTACCCGGAACGCACAGATGCGCACGGCACTTGTCCATTGTGGTAAACTCGTCTCGATTGTGGAGTATGCCTTTTCCGGAGTTGTATCCGTGGTCTGGGTCATTGTCATCGGCTTAATGACGGCGATTGCCAGCCCGGCTGCGGATGACGGCGCAACCGCCGCTCCGGCGCACTCTGAGCGAGAGACTCAGGAGAAAGGCGCCTCAACCGATTCAAAATCAAACGAGAAGAAGGCCGACGCCAAGGGCGCTGCTGGTTCCGAGTCGAAGAAGGCAGTCGGAACAGCCAAGGCGACCGGTGAGAGCGAATCGAGCTCGGCGGCCCGCAAGCCGGGCAAGGCCAAGAAACAAGCGAAAGCCGCCGGGAGCAAAGCCGCAAAATCGAACCGCGACACCGAGATTCGTGTCCTCACCCAGGACGAGATGAAGAAGCCTCGGAGTGCTTTCCTCCAGCCGCCCGGCAGCTCACCGGAAGATCGCTACAGCGATGATTCCGATTGGTACGAGCTTCCGGCTTGGCGGAAGACGACGTTCTTCGGCATCCGTGCCCGCGGCCAGTTCTTCATCTACGTCGTGGACTGTTCCGGCAGCATGGTCGACGACGATCGCCTCACCCGCGCGACGCTCGAGCTCAGGCACAGCGTCCTTTCGCTCCACGAGCCGCAGAAGTTTGAGGTGATCTTCTACAACCACGAGTCGATTCCCATGCCGGGCGGGCCCAGACCCAGGACGGCCGACACTCCAGGCAAAAAATCAGTTGATTGCCTGGCTCCGGGTGATCGAGCCCGACGGCGGAACCGACCCCAGGCTCGCCATCAAGCAGGCGATCTCGCTCAAGCCCGATGCCGTCTTCCTGCTCTCCGACGGTGAGTTTCCCGAGGGCACCGTCGACGAGGTCGCCAAGCAGAACGTTCGCAAGGTTCCGATTCATTGCATCGATCTGGCCGGCGGCCTGGCCGGCGACCACCTCAAGCGGATCGCGGCGGACAGCGGCGGACAGTATGCCTCCCGCCCGGGAAGCCTGCACGTGTCGCCTCCCTCGAGAATGGACAAACCATGATCGACCCCAGAGTGGCCAGCGGATTGCGAGACCTCACTCCCGCGGTGATGATCCCCCGCGAGCGAATGCTCGGGCTATTCCGCCAGGTCTTCTCGAGCTTCGGCTTCCTGCCGATCGAATCGCCCCACATCGAGCGAATGGAGGTCTTGACCGGCAAGGGAGCCGGGTCCGACGAAGTGCTGAGGCAGATCTTCGAGGTCACCAACAAGGGCGGCACGCCCGGCGAGCTGGCCTTGCGATTCGACTTGACCGTCCCGCTCGCCCGGTTCGTCGCCAAGCACATCGACGAGCTCGGTGTTCCGTTCAAGCGGTACGCGATCGGCTCGGTTTTTCGCGGCGAGCGCCCGGCAAAGGGCCGGTTTCGCGAATTCGTCCAGTGCGACTTCGACACGATCGGCACCGAGAGCGTCCTGGCCGACGCCGAAACGGCGCAGGTGATTTACTCGGCGCTTGCCGCGGCCGGAGTTCCCGACTTCACGATCACCCTCAATCACCGCAAGATCCTCGACGGCTTCCTCGAGCGGGAGGGCCTTTCGGGCAAGAGCGCCCCGGTGCTCCGTGCACTGGACAAGCTGGCGAAGATCGGTCGTACTGCCGTGACCGAAGAGCTCATGCGCAGCGATGGATCCGGCGGCGCCGGCCTGTCCGAGGAAAAAGCCGCGAACGTTCTCGCTTTCACCGATTCCTCCCGCGGCGGAGTCGAGGTACTGGACCAGGCCCGGACTGCCCTCGAAAGCAGCCCTGGTGCCCTTCTGGGCATAGCAAATCTCAAGACGGTTGTTGAGCTTCTCGAGGCCGCCCTCGTTCCGCGAGATCACATCGCAATCGATCTCGGTCTTGCCCGCGGGCTTGACTACTACACGGGCATCGTATTCGAGACCACGATCAATGGCTGGGAGAAATTCGGCAGCGTGGCTTCGGGTGGAAGATACGACAACCTTGCCAGCCTCTTCACGCCCCGCCGTTTGCCCGGCGTCGGCGCTTCGATCGGACTGGATCGACTGATGGCGCTGCTCGAGGAAGCCGGCAAGCTTTCGTCGCGTGCAACAACCGCGCAGGTCCTGGTCGCGAGCTTTCCGGGCACCAATCCTGTCGTCGCGTTCAGCATGGCGGCGCGGCTGCGCGCGACCGGCATCGCCGCCGAGGTATATCCAGACGCGATTTCGATCGGCAAGCAAATGGGATACGGTTCGGCGCGGGGCCACAAGCTGGCGGTGATCGTAGGGCCGGAAGAGGAAAGCAAGCAGGTCTTCAATCTGCGCCACCTCGCCGACCGCCACGAAGACAAGGGGCTGGCCTGGTCGGTGCTCGAAGATTCTGTTCAAGGTGCCCTCGAGATCATCAGGCACGAAGGGGCCGGCAAATGACCGCACCGGCCGCCGGACTTCGGCGGGTAGAGGACGACCCGGCGCTCGAACGGGCCATCGAGCTGGTTCGCGGCACACGCGACTGGCTGCCGCCGGACTGCGCACGGTACGGCGAGCTCGAGCGGCGGCTTCTTGAGAGCTTCGCCGCATGCCGGATACGAGATGATACGCACGCCGATCCTCGAATTCACCGAGCTGCACGAGCGCAAGAGCGGCGCGGGTATCGTCTCCAAGCTCTTCGAGCTCGATTCGGGGGGCCCGTCGGGAGTTTGCCTCCGACCCGAGCTGACGGCAAGCATCGTCCGCGCCTTTACCCAGGCGCGCGAGTGCCCCCCCCTGCCCTGGCGGGTCAGCAGCTCCGGGCCCGTCTTTCGCTACGAAGGCGAGACAGGCTCGAACCGGCTGCGCGAGTTCAACCAGGTCGGAGTCGAGCTGCTGGGCGCCGGCGGCCCTGCTGCCGACGCCGAGGTGATCGCTCTCGCCGACCGGTCGCTCGCAGCAGTTTCGGGTCGAGATGCGAACCGTCCGGATCGGCCATGTCGGGTTGATTCTGGAGATCATGGCGCACGCCGGGCTGCCGCCCGAGGCAAGCTCGGCGCTGGTCGAGATGATGAGCGCCGCGGCCGCCGAGGACCAGGGGATCCAGGCCTTGGACGCCGTGCTCGACCGCCTGGTGGGCTGGCTCCGGTCCGGAGGTGAGGCCGATCTGATCGTGCCGGCCGTGAGCACGGCCGACGATCGGGGCGTGGATCGCTTGTTCCGCCAGCTCGTGCCCCATGTCACCGGCCGGCGCTCGGGTCACGAGATCATCCACCGCCTGCGCCGGAAGTGGAATTTGAGCCACTCGCTGTCTGACATTCTGGGGCGAGTACGCGACCAGTTTCATGTTCTGGCCGGGCTGCACGGGCCGGCCTGGGAAGTCATGGTCCGGCTCAATGAGAAGTTCGCCGCACTCGCCCCGGTTTCGGTCGCCGCGCTAGGCGAGCTGGTCGCAGAGCTCGCCCGGCGTGGCGTCCTCGAGGCACGCGTCGAGCTCGACCTCGGATTCAGCCGGGGCATCGGCTTCTATACCCAGATGATCTTCGGGCTCGAGGTCAGTGCCCCTTCGGGCTCGCTCGAAGTCTGCGGTGGTGGCCGGTACGACGGGCTGGCCCACGTGCTCGGCAGCAGCCGCGACGACCGCGGGGCCGGCTTTGCATTCGGGCTCGAGCGTCTTGCCGAGGCCTGCGCGGCGCGGCCGCCCGGCGCGGCTGCCCCTTGATCGAATTCTGGTTCTCAACAAGAATCCTCCGCAAATGAACACCGGCGCGATCGACACCATCCGGCTGGCGCTTCCGTCCAAGGGAAACCTCTACGACGGGACGATCGAGCTGCTCAAGACTGCCGGATACCGCGTGCGCCGGGCCAGTGACCGCCAGTATGAAGCGACAATCGTGGGCCACAGCCGCTTCCATGTCGTTTTCATGAGGCCTTCCGATATCGTCGTCCAGGTGCAAGAAGGGCGGTGCCAGCTTGGTGTGACGGGCTACGACGTCTTCGCCGAGCACGCGCTCGAGGCCGACAAGGCTCAGGTCGTGATTCCCGACCTTGGCTTCGGTGGCTGCCGGCTGGCCGTGGCCGTCCCCGAGAGCTGGATCGACGTCAGCCACATCATGGACTTGATCGACCTCACCACCGAGTTCAAAGCATCCGGCCGCACGTTCCGTGTTTCAACCAAGTACCCTGCGCTCGTGCGCCAGTACTTTCGCCGGCATGGGATCTATTACTACCAGTTGGTAAATTCCGAAGGCGCTCTGGAGCTGCATCCGAGCCTGGGAATCGCCGACGTGATCGTCGACCTGGCAAGCTCCGGGATCACGCTCAAGGACAATCGCCTTCGCGAAATCGAGGACGGCACCGTTCTGGTCTCCGCCGCCTGCTTGATCGGCCACGCGCCGGGCCTGGCCGCGCTGGCCAGCGAGAGCGAAACCGGAGCCCTCGCACTTCTGCTCGATTCAATCGACGGTGTTCGGGGCGCGGAGGGGTGGCTGCACGTCGAAGTTGTTGGCGGAGCCGAGACCGGCGGCCGCGAACGTGCCGCCCTGGTTGCCGACCATCTGCGCGACCAGGGTGCCTCGCACATCGCCCGCGGCGAGATCTGGGACGACCGAGGCAACCCCGGCTGGCGGGTAACGGCATTACTGCCGTCCGGCAAGCTCACGGCCTGCCGCCGCGCTCTGCTGCGACTCGGCGCCGGCCGCGTCGTGGGGCTGTCGCCGCGAGTTGTATTCGACCGCGACAGTCCGTCAACTTACAATAACCTGGCCGCCCGGCTCCTCAGACTCGCCGGAACCGACCCCACCGGCGGCAGAGTGGACGGCCACTCGTGATCGGGGTTTTCGCGCAAGACTGGCGGCACATCATGAAGAAGCTACCCCCGGAGCCCTACGTCCAGGCGTTTGTGGTCTGTCGCGAGATCTTCGAGGACCACCATTCCGGCGAATACCTTCTCTTCGCGCCTCGCAGCGCATTCCGCCTCGCTGCATTTCCCGGGTCGATCAAATTTGCGGTTTACGCACACCTGACCGAGCTCCATGGCAAGTACCGGCTCGAGCTGCGCCTCGAAGATTCACAGGGCGATCTTCTCTGGGCAGTGCGCGCCGACCCGCCCGTCAAGCACGACGACCCCCTGATGCCTCACCGCTTCGCATTCCGCGATCTGAAAATTCGTGTCTCGGCCCCCGGACGATACGATTTGCTCCTGGTCTCCGAAGACGTAGAAATCGCCCGCCATCCACTCTGGCTGCTCGAGGAAGAGCCGCAGGAAGAGGAGATGCCGCAGGAAGAGGAGATGCCTCCGGAGTGACGGCGGCGATCAGGCTGTGGCTTGTGCTGTCTCGGCCGGCATCGGACGAATTCTGGTAAAACTTGTGAGCAACCCCGGGCGGCCGGGCAGTAGAAGACGGATTGCGATGACGTGGAGCGAATCTATCTGGATTGCGAGCTGTCGCTCGGCGAGCTTTCAAGAATGGAGCATGGAATTCTCGCCGATGCCGCCAAGCGTTGCGATGCCGCCGAGCAAGCGTACCTCGCCGAAGCAGCCCCCGGCGCACCAGAAGGGAGAGCCTCGCTCACCGAATTAATGCGCTCCGGCGATAAATATCAGAACGACGAGCGCCGGTTTGTTGTCATCCTCGCAAGGTACCTGGGAAGCACACTCGATCTGAACACCGCCGTCGCCAAACCGATCATGCCATGAGCGCCGTGCTGGCCAAACCGCTCGTGCAAACGAGGACTTACAGATCGGCGCAGAGAAACCAACGAAACGGCATTTCGCGATTTCGGGAGTGCGAGGCTGGCCCGGTGAGAAGTTGAACTTGGCCAGTCAAAGCGCTTATCCAGGTTTCGAAGCGAGAGAGTTTCTTCTCCCTCGCACCCGGGCGGCGAAGAAGAGGATTCGACGCCAGGCGCCCAAGATCGGGACCAGAATCCCCTTCTTCTTTGTTGCCTTCGTTACCTTCTGTTCAATGACTTATGAAATCACGGGTCGAACTCGCACCGATTCGAACGGGCCTACCGAGGAGACATTCGTTTTGTCGCGTTCCGGAATCGCTGAGTGGTGCACGGTGTCAGTCCCGAGCACTGCATTCCCACCCGCCCCTGCTGATTTCGTGCTCCCTGACTTCAAGGAAGCCAAAACCGAGTCGATCGCAGGCGTGCCGACGCACCCTTGAATTGAGACCGAAAGCCCACCAGCGCCGAGTGGCGCGCCGCGAACCCCCAGCCGTTCACGGCCGCCACTCAAGTCGGCGCTTTCACCATTCATTCAAATTGTCAAAGACCCAACAAACAACTGACAACTGGCAACTGGCAACTGACAACTGACAAACGCTCATCTCGCCCCTGCCCGCGCCTCCTCCTTCTTCCTGAGCCTCCGCTCACGCCGCGACCCTCCGCCGTCCCCGCCATCTCGATTTCCGAGTCGAACGGCGTCCCGCAGACCAATCCCCGGTCGCAAGAGCTGCTGCGAATCACGCATCGCCCCGATCACGCCCTTATCAAACCGCACAGACCGCACCACCCCGCGTTCGTTTCGCACCAATTCGTCTTTGTCGTCGCCGTCGCCGCGACCGACCGCAACAGCCTCGGAAACCACGGTGGGTTCGTTTCGGAACGAGCCCCTCGCATCTTCCGTTGTCCCTTCTATCGCACCATTTACGTCCTTGGGTTCGTTTCGCAACGAGCCCCCCGCATCATCCGTTGTCCCTTCAACCGCGCGACTTACGTCCTTGGGTTCGTTTCGCAACGAGCCCCCCGTATCATCCGTTGTCCCTCCAGTCGCATGATTTACGTCCTTGGGTTCGTTTCGCAAAACCGCAAGACCCAGCCCAGCAGCCTCATGGCGCCGCGGTACAACCGCCGGCGATTGCTCATCCGTATCCACACCAGCCGTAGCCTCGTCACCACCGTTCAAACCGGCGCAAACGTCTTGTTCATGATCATGATCATCATCCTGAAGATCATGATCATCTGTTTGCAGCCAACCCGCCGACGGCCGAAGATAGGTGTTGCTGCGTCCCCAGCCTTTCTTCGATCGTTCCTCGTTCAGTTTCTCCAGCTCCTTCGTCTTCCTGTCCATCAACCGGCGCCATGCAAATTCGTACCGCAACATGAGCAGCCCCTCGTGGCTCAGATCGAACTTGGCGAGATCGTGCCCCAGCTCGGCCTTGAGCTCGGCCCGCATCTGATGCTCGCGTGCCTTTCCTTCGAGTCGCTCGACCTCCAGGCGAACCATCCCGATCAAATGCTCCCGCGCCGCGTCCCGGTCCATCGTGGGCCTCTGCTCGACCAGCCGCTGATATTGGTTTTCAAGCGCCGGCAGGTCATTCGCTGACACAACGCCGTTCCACACCTCGCTGACCAGGCATCCCGCCGTCGGGTCGAGCGTCTGGCACGCCTGGAGCATCGACGTGAGATCGTCATTCAAATAGGCGTCCATGGGATGAATCCCCAGCAGCCGCGTGGCGCGAAATCGCTCCGACGCGTTCCATCCCTCGCCCCGCTCAATCGGCGCAAGCAGCGCATTCCACTCGATGAGCAGCCAACTGACGCCGAACTCGTTCGACTCAAGCCCCCGGAGCACGCGTCCCGGGCGCTCGTCCCCCGCGGCGACGTACTTCCCTTTGCTCGCTTTGCCCGCTTCCGCATCCGGCAGTTCAGACTGCGGCAGCGCGGTCGGCCTCCCGTTCGGTGCGCGGAACAGCTCCCCCGACAGCTCGGTCACCTCGTTCTCCAGCCGTTGCAGTTCGTCGGCATCGCCCATGACAGCCTTCTGATGCATCCGCGACCACGCCGCCTCGCGACACCGCTGGAGCTGCCATGAGCAATAAACCGCGTCCTCCGTCAGAACCACCTCGTACGGATTCTGCGGCATGAAATGCTCAAAAAACGCTATTGTCCGCTTGTTGAACTCCGTAGGCTGCTCCGCCGGCAGCAATACGAGCTTCGCGGTACAAGCATGCTTCACGGCGTTGTATTTCGAACGACTCTTCCCCTCAATCGTCCGAGGACCAGTGCTATGTTTGGCATTCTGCTGATTGCGTCTGATTTGTGCTGAAGTGGTCATATTTCACTCCCTTCGTTTCCGGAAAGCTCGTTTTCCCTGAATTCCTTGCTCCCACGTCACCCTTGTCCCCGAACGCGGCCGCCGCGCGTCGAGCCGGCACAAACTGCTTTAATAAGAATGTACGGCGGAATTGCCCCGTCGCAACTCCCGCCGCCAACTTTGTGCTTTCATGAATTGATAAAATCGTGCGAATCGAAGCGACCGTCAAAGTCCGGCATGCGTGCGACGCACGTGTGGCACTGGCTGTGCCATTGCTCCGGTGTAGCAGGCACACTCCGTGTGCCGCCCGCTCAAAAGCCCATTCAGCCCCTCGCCTCCGGTTGAGGCGAGAGAAGGAGTTCGGTGCGCCCCGCTGTGCGCCGCGCAGACCTATTCGCGTAACGAATAAGCCACCTCGCCAGCACCAATCCGATCAGCATCAGCGGTATCCAGGGCAAGAGCGCAACAACCACAATCGAGAATCCCTTGCCGAACTCGACGAGCCGCTCGACGGAGTTGAAGAACGTGCGGCTGATCTGCGTTCCAAACGACGCGGCAACCGACGGCTTGTAGTCCTTCCATTCATTGGCCTCGATCGTGACGGTCGAAAGATCGGCCCGGTCGGCGAGAAACCGAAGCCGGCCTTCCATTTGCTCGGCCTCTCCGCGCACCCGGCTCAGCTCGCGCTCCACAGCCAATATGTCGTCCAGCTTGCCCGTCGAATCCGCCAGGTGCTTGAGCAAGCGTTTCTCTTCCTCGCGCTTGTTGCGGATCCGGGCGTCCAGGTCAAGGTACTCTTCGGTGACATCCTGCGATCCCACATGATTCCGCTGCACCTCCCCGAGCTTGACCGCGGCCCCCACGAACGCGTCAAAATTCGCCACCGGCACGCGCACCCGCCACGTCGCGTGCCGCTGGTTTTGCTGGGCGCTGGTCTGGTCCGACTCGGCAAGAAAACCATCGTTCTCCTTGATGATCTTCAAAATCGCCTGCTCCGTAGCAGAAAGGCTGTCGACCACCAGCTCGATGCGAGCGTCGTAGATGATCTTCCGCTCGGTCTTGCGAGGCGCAGTGGAACCCTCGCCGGCCTTCTGGGCTGGTGCGCGTAGTGGGCGCTGGTTCCGACTTCCCCGCGGCGGGCGCATCCCCGAGTTTTGTGCGGCTATAGCTGGCATAGTGGGCGGCCTCTTCTGCGTTACACCCGCACACGAGCGTCGTTGACAGCGTCGCAATGATAAGCGTTCGCGGCGACCGCTGATTTCTGCGACCACCAGCAGCCGTGCAATCGGTGCGCATCAATGTGCCCTCGGCCCAGTATCGACTTCCCACCCAACCTCAGTGTAGATTCGAGCCCGTGTCTTCATCAATGGCGAGGGACGTCCGGCACACGGCCTGTGCCTGCCCACACGGGCATAGATGAGAGGCCTATCCTTTATCGATTGCGAGGACATAAACGATGGATCGGCGGCACTGGCTTGGAATCGTAGGTTCAGGAATCGGCGTTTCCTTGGGCGGCGAGGCACGCGGGTCCGATGGACACGCAGGCAGCGACAAGGAAAATGCCGACCGGGGTATGATGGCCCCGGCGCAGGCACTTCACCTGCACTTCTGCGGCATTCACATTGCCAAAAATAACCCGAAATTCCAGCTAATCACGCAGCACTACTGCATGTCCCGATCCGACGAGATGCATCAGTGCTTGCTTTACGATTCTTATGAGAAGAACGCCAGATTGATCGGGGTCGAATACATCGTTTCCGACCGAATTTATCGCGAGCTGCCCGAAACGGAGAAGAAATACTGGCACCCGCACACCTATGAGGTGCTCGCCGGCGGACTGATTGCGCCCACCATGAAGCCAGAGGGAGAAGATGCCTTCATGAAGGCATTGCTCACCACT
The DNA here is from genome assembly GCA_963823665.1 of uncultured Planctomycetota bacterium. GTDB lineage: Bacteria > Planctomycetota > Planctomycetia > Isosphaerales > Isosphaeraceae > CAVXHV01. The sequence goes on along the minus strand of CAWGMQ010000004.1, from coordinate 2,764,732 downwards.
TGGGGAAAGACCTGGCACACCTGGCCCGACCCGAGCACTCCGGTGCCCATGGGCGAACCGCTCTTGATGTGGGCAGTCACCGGTGACGGTCAGCTCGCCGATGACGTGATCGCCGCGCGCGACAAGGAGTTCAAGGTCAACAGCGCAGCGATCCGCGAGAAGCGATGCCAGTCGATTGGATACGAAGTCCCCAAGGTTTCACTGCCGCGTTCCATCGACCAGGTCGGCCGCCAGTGGACCGACGAAGGCGACGATAAGCCGACACCCCGGAAGTGAGCTCGCCATAGTTGCGGCTTCGCATTGACACTTGCGGTCGCTTTCTGGATGATCCCGTGCGCCGCAAGACAGGATGTCGACCGGCCCCTTCACGTCTCACAAAGGAAGCGCGCTCTTGCGCACGGTCTCGGACCGACGACCATCGGTCGCACTACGCGCCCAGGCTCCCAGCCCTTTGCATCTCGCCTGCTTGATAGGTTTGGCCGCCCTGACCTTGTTTCCGGGTCTGGGGCGATCGGCCCGATTGACCTATCATGAGGCGTTCGTTGCACAAGGAGCGAGAGAGATTCTCCATTCCGGCGAGTGGACCTACCCCACAATCGGGGGTCTGCCGTGGCTCGAGAAACCTCCCTTGCCCTGGTGGCTCGCCGCAGCGGTGGGACGACTTTCAGGCGGCGTGAATGAGGCAGTGGCCCGACTTCCCTCGGCCCTGGCGGCAATCGCTTTGACACTGGGCGTCGCCGTGCTCGCCACGCGGCACTTCGGTCCGACGATCGCCATGCTCTCGGGCGCCATCCAGGCCACAACCGCGTGGACAGTGTTCCGCGGCCGGCTGGCCGAGGCCGACGTCCTCCTTGCGTGCATGATCACCTGGTCGCTCGTCGCGTTCGACAAGCTGCTCGCAGCCGCGGCGACCACGACCACCAGCGCGGAGCACGAGCACGCCGGTCAGCGTTGGCGGCTCGCCCGGTGGATGTTCTTCGGCCTGCTGGGGGCCACGGCCCTCGTGAAGGGCATTGGCTTCGGCGCGGCGATTGTGATGCCAATCGTCGCCGCGATGCTACTCTGGCAACGCGACGGCCTCACACTTCGCAGGCTTTTCTTTCCCGCCGGGTGGTTCCTGGCCATTTCCCTGGCTCTGGCCTGGCCGCTGCTCATGATCGCACGCCACGGCGGCGGTGCGCTTGCGCTCTGGAGCATGCACGTCGCCGACCGCCTGAATGGGCCGATCGGTGCCGGCCCCTTTGCCGGTGAACCCTGGTGGGAGTACATTCCTTCGATCTTGGCACAGGCGCTTCCGTGGACACCCCTCGCCCTTGCCGGCTCATACCGATCGCTCGGCCGCGCACTCGATCTCGCGCGTGTCGGCCGGCGCCATGGTGAGCAGTCGATCCATTTCGAGGTTCCGCCGGCGGTCAGGCTCGGTGATCGCCTGCTCTGGGTGTGGACCGCAGCCCCGCTGGCACTCCTTGCCCTACCGTCGGTGAAAAACGCTCATTACGCGATTGCGGCCCAGGTGCCCTGGTCCATCTGGGCCGGGATGGCGCTCTCGGACATTGGGGAATGGCTGAGGCGCCGCGGCTGGAATCGGTCGCGGCTGCGCACCGCAGCCTGGAGTGGGTTCGTCACGATTGCTGTCGCGTACGGCACGTGCCTGTGGCTGATTGCGCCACGCTTCCACCGCCGCGGAATCGAATGGGGCTTCTACGAGTCGATCGGCCGGGCGATCCCATCCACCGCGTCGCTCACCTTACTCTACGATGACTGGGACCGGCTGCCTTACGAGTGCCCGTTCGGCGCCGTTCCCCACGACCTGGCCGTTCGACTCTTCTACCTGGGCCGGCCCGTCTGCTGGCACCAGGGTGCCGCCTCACTACGGGACTGCAGCCACATCAGGTGGCGTGGTGCACGCTCGAATCTACAATCGGCCGATTCGGCTCGTGGCCAGAGCCATGATCCCTCAGTGTTTGTGGTTGTGGGCCGGGAGCGCGATTTGCCCGGGCTAGAGCGGCTTGGCCACGTCGAGATCATCGCCCGCGGACCGTCCGTCCGCGACGACCGCACTTATCTCGTTTTCCGGATTTCACCGAGATCACCCGGTGGACTTGTTTACGGGCGGGAGCGCTTGCGAAAATCCTATTAGGAGCGGGGATTGGCGCACAGGCTCTGGAGAACCCGGATTGCCCCGGCTTGCGCCTCGCTCGGCGATCGACGCAGCCCGCCCTCGCAAGCGGCGGACGCCTCCTTGGCGTCACCACGTTGCGCGTGAAGAAGCGCAAGGCCGAACCACGCTTCACCCAGCCCAGAATCAAGCGCGAGCGCGGATTCATAGCCTTCTTTCGCGGACTGGAAATCCTGGGAGGCTAACGCCGCCGTGGCGATGCGGCTGAGACGCAAAGCAGTTGTCGGAGCACCTGGTGCGTGCTCCCAGACTCGTCGCGCGACCGCCGGCTCGCCAAGATGCAAAAGCGTGGTCCCAACGCGATCGACGGTCGCCCAGTCAGGCTTGATTCCCCGAGCTTCGGCATCGGCGAAACAGGCGAAAACCGCCTCGAAGCGGCCGGCTTGAAGCTCCTCGGCAATCCGCCGCGCCAGCCGCTCAGGATTGGCGATCTCCGCACCCGGAACCAATGGATCGCTCACGCCATCCCGTACCAAGTTCTCATGCTCGAAGAGCCCACGCTCTGGTTCGGCCATGCCGCGCATCTCCAGTGAACGCAACAGCGAGGCCCTGGCATTCTGGTCAGAAGGGTCGAGCGCGAGTGCTCGCCGGAAACAATAGCTTGCCTGCGCCGGCAAGATGCCGCGCGCGATCTCCCAGGGCTCGGCCGGCCCCGGCGGCGGAGTGCGCAGGTCGGCGATCATGTTCCAGCATGACATCCCGAGCAACGCCCAGGTTAAGGATCTCGTTCCATCGACGGCAATCGCCTGACGAAAGCGATGCCCGGCCGCGAGCGCGACGGAAATCGGCAGCTCGCCGGAAGCCCCTTCTCGATATTCGAGCGCCGAAGCCAGGTTGAGCAGCGCCTTACCTTCGGCGATACCCCTCGCCTCAGGCTGCGCGGCTCGCCATTCTTGATCGCGAAACAGCCGCGCGGCGAAGTCGACACCGGGAAAAGTCGCCTTCAAGTCGCTTCGACTGTTCGATAGGAAAACCGACGCAATCGCGTCGAAGTAGACGCAGCGCCAGCCTGGATCAACCAGAAACGTCGCCTCCGCGCCGAATTCCTTGGCATGACCCAGCAGGATGAGCGGCTCGCCCATCCGATGCAACGGTTCGGCCCAGCCGCGCCGGCCTTCATTCAGCATATTCTCGAGCCGGACGTACGTCTCGAACGTGGCACGTTCCGGCACTTCGAGGCGGCCATCCATGAATACTCTGCGGACTGGCCAGTTGTGAAAAACGTAAACGCCTGCCTGGTTGAGATCGTAGGCCAGCGCACGGTCGGGCATGCCAGTCTGCCCTGCGAACCGGGCGGCTGCGTGGGCAAATGCCAACGGTGACTCGCGCAGCCCGAATTGCCGCGGCTCGCCCGTGGCGTGGAAGAATCGATCAGTCACTGTAGTGAAAATCATCAGTCCAACGACCATCGCGACCAGCGCTCGGGCGGCAAGGCGCGCGAACACCGGCACCGGTCTTTGGCGCGACACATCGCCGTCGATTGACGTCATGTCGCGAGCCCAGCCGCCGAGGTTCCAGCTCAGCACGATTCCGGACGCCAACCCAAACAAGTTCATGTTGCGGATCGCCTGGAGAGCCAGATAGCCGAACAGACTTGCGATAACCAGGATGAATACCCGGCCACCGGCGCGGAGCACGAGCCACGCGGCAACGACCATGACCAGGACGGTGCCCCAGCCCAGGACGATCTCGCCCACGTTGATCGCACCGAGCCACGCCGCGGGCCCTGGCCCTTCTCCGAACAGATGCAATCGCAGCCAGAGCATTGAAAGTGCCGTGGCAAGGCAGCCAGTGACGGCCAGAGTGGCCGCTCGGCGAGACGAACGAAAGAGAAGGGCCGCGGAAAAGATTCCCAGCAGAGTCATCGCAGGCGCTGCCATCTGGGCCATCCAGACCATCGGTGGAGGCGTTCCCGGAGCGGGAAACCCGAGCACGCTCAGGAAAATCAGCCCCAGCGCCGCTCCGAAGCCGCCAACATGAATCGCCCGCCAGCCTGGACCCAATCCACCCAGCCGCCAGACCGCCGGCACGATGAAGCTCGGCGGAATCAACCAGACCAGCAAGCACTCGATCCTCAAGTAAAGGCTGCCAGCAGCCGTCGGACCCTGCTTGCGCACGAAGTCGCGGAGATCGCCGAATTCAGCGATGTACGACTTATAGACACCGCCCCAGGCCGTGATCTTGGGGAACAATTCCAGTGGAAAGAGCGCTCCGCGCAGCCCGTACGGGTTTACCAGGCAGGCGACGCAGACCACCACCGATGCCCCGCCCAGGTGAGCCCACCTTAGCTTCGAGGCGGGCGGCCGCAGATCGCCAGGCTCGCTGGGAGCCCGCGCAGACCGAGCGAACCGGTCAGCCAGATAGGCGAAGAGGACAATCGGCCCCAGGACAAACAGCCCATGCGTGTTCACCCAAAACACCTGAATCAAAGGCAGCAACCACGCCAGCGCCGGCGAAACATCGGCCTTCAACAGGATGGTCAGGTAAAGAGCCAGCCAGAGTACCGAAAAGATCTCCGGTCTTGGCACAAATCGAGCGCTCATGAGCGCGAGCGCGGGTATCCAGCAGACGGTGATCAGCCAGAACGGAGATCGACGATCGCGAAGGATCAAGACAACCACGATCGCAGCCGCGCACACCGCCGCGGTCATCACGATCGCGCCCGGCACTCCGGCCGCCGCAAAAGCCGCCGCAAGCGTCACCTGAAACAGCCACGACAGATCGATCCAGGGGCGATCGGCAGAAGCAAATGTGAACGGGTCGACGGTGGGGACTTCCCGCTTTTCCAGAATCCACTGCCCGCTCTTCAGGTGCCACCAGAAGTCAGCGTCGAAGAGCTGCTGGCAACCCAGCAGGAACGCGGCCGCGACCATGAGGAGAAGCAATGCGCGGTCGGCCAAGAAATCAGCGGTAATCCAGGAGCTGGTCGGCCGTCGTTCGGCGGATGCTCGTTGATCGAGGGAGGTAGTCATCGAGCCTTTCGCTTCCGGATGGTCTCGATGGCGAGGTGGTTTGAGATCGGTCAGATCCGGTGATCCGCCGGCGATTTCGCTCGTGGACTAGAGTATTCGATCACAACCGGGGATAGAATCAACGCCATCGCGGCAGTATCCGTTCAGGAAAGACTGCTCCACGAGACTCTGGGGCCACAAAGCCTTTAGCAGCAGGCCGGAATTAACCTCCCGATTTCGATATCAACCGTACCACGAAGGAAAGTCCTCGTTCCGACGCTCTGCGTCGGAACGGTGTTTGTGCCGCTCCGCGGCGCGCTTCACGTAAGTCAGCGGAAGTTCTTTCCGACCCGTTCCTTAGTTCGGGGAGCTTCCGGAACGAGGACTGTTCGAGAGAGCCGACAACCATGGCACGGTCCGCATCGGCGAGTCTGGTCAAACAGCTCGAGACATTGTGGAGCGGTGGAGCGATTGCCGGACTGACGGACCGGCAGCTCCTCGAGCAATTCAATGCCGGGCGCGAACCCACTCGACAGGCCGCGTTTACGGCGCTGGTGCGCCGCCATGGTCCGATGGTACTCGGCCTCTGCAGCAAGCTTTTGCACGACAAGCATCACGCCGAGGATGTTTTCCAGGCTGTGTTCTTTGTTCTCGCCCGGCGCGCGGCGTCGATTCGCGACCCGGACCTGCTGCCAAACTGGCTCTACGGCGTTTCGCTGCGGACAGCGCGGCACGCGAAGGCACGACTGGGGCGTCTCCGCGAGTATGACTTGGGAAATCGTACCGCCAGTTCGGGCCGGGATTCCACTGCCGAGCACGACCTTCGCGTTCCGTCCGCCGAGGAGACAGCGCTGGCCCGCGAGCAAACCGAGGGTTTGCACCAGGAAATCGACCGGTTGCCCAACGCATTCCGGGTTGCGGTGGTGTTGCGTTACTTCGAAGGCCAAACGATTGACGAGATCGCCGGTCGACTCAACTGGCCGGTCGGAACGGTGCGCAGCCGGTTGGCCCGCGCTCGAGAGAAGCTGCGTGCGGCACTCGCTCGCCGCGGTCTCGCCTTGCCGATTGCTGCGCTGGGCTGGGCATCGAGCCAGCACTGGGCATCAACGTCGGTCTCATCGAATCTGTGCGATACCACAACTTCTGCCGCGATGAGCTTCGTGGCGGGGCGGGTGGGGAACGAGTGTGCTACTGGTGCCGCCACGTCGCTTGCCCGAAAGGTGCTCCAAACCATGCTGCTGCGGAGAATGGCCCTCGTCGCACTGGCGCTTTTACTCTCCGGAGCTCTTGTCGGGGGAGGCAGCTACTTGACCGGTTCCCTCGCGAGCACTATTCCGCTGGAGCGCTCGCGTGTTGTTCGGCAGGCTCGGGAGCAGGTCGCGGCCAAATCCGATGGCGACGCGCTCCTCCCGGCCGGATGTTCGTCACCGGGCGTGTGCTCGACCCGGGGGGCAAACCCATGGCGGGCGCAACGATCCTCGCCTACGCACGTGGCAAAATACGGGGGCGGACCTTGGTGCTCTTGAGCCCCGCGCCGATCGGCGAAGCCCGCTCGAATGACTCGGGACACTTCCGTCTCGACGCGGCTCGCACAGGCTCATCACAGCACGAGAATGTCGGGGCGATCGCAACTGCACCCGGCTACGGTGCGGGCTGGGTCGAGCTCGACCCGGACGCCGAAAAGCCCCAAGCGGAAATCAGTCTGTTTCCGGAGCAGTTCATCCAGGGGCGGCTGTTCGATGTGCAGGGGCGCCCCGTGCAAGGCGTCGAGCTTTGGGTCAGCACCATGAGTCGCGGAGCCCAGTCGATTCGAGGACCGCGAGAGGACGGCGTCGAAGGCACACGACCGGGATCGGCCCGCGGAAAGTCATCGGCGGGCTGGCCGCAGCCTGTGGTCACCGACGCCGACGGCCGCTTCACGGTGCGGGGGGTGGGCCGAGGGTTTCGTGTCTCGCTCGAAGTTAACGACCCGCGATTTGCCCTACAATCCGTCGACGTTGACACCGATGATCGTCCTGGGCCCAAGGAAATGAAAGCGGCGCTCGAACCGGCCCAGATTGTTTCGGGCCGCATTACGTATGCAGACTCCGGCAAGCCAGCCGCTGGTGCCCGGCTGGTCGTGCACTCCTCACTCGGCCCCGGGCGGCCGATTGTTCCGTTGGAGATGCGAGCCGACGCGGAGGGACGATTTCGCGCCAATGCCGCACGGAGTGATCGTTATCTGGTCACTGCCTTTCCGCCGCCGCGGGGCGGCCAAACACATCTTTCCCTCTGGCAAGAGTTTGACTGGCCCAAGGGCGCCGTCGAGCACTCCATCGACCTGGCCCTGCCGCGGGGCGTTACTCTCGCCGGTAAGGTCACCGAGGAAGGATCAGGCAAACCGGTTGCACGGGCGAGCCTCCGTTTCATTTCTCGCGAAGAGCAACAAGGCCGGGCAAACAGCGGAAGCCCCGATGTCGATTCCGAATTGGACGGCTCGTTTCAACTTGCCGCACTGCCGAGCCCGGGCTACCTCTCGGTCATGGGTCCCACCGATGATTTCGTGCTCCAGGCGTTTGATGGGCGGATCGTCGACGAAGGCCGGTTCGGCGGCCGCCGGTATTACTGGCACAGCGCCATCTTCTTGGACCTGAAGCCGGGCGCGCAGGGCCCGGTCGTCAACGTGGTGCTCCGCCGCGGTGTGACGGTCAGGGGCGAGGTTCTCGATCCGGACGGCAAGCCGGCGGAAAACATCTGGATGATAAGCCGAGTGATCAAGCCGACGCGCGCGATCGCTTGGTTCAAGGGGTACCATTCCGTCGCGCAACACGGGCGGTTCGTGATGCACGGGCTCGATCCCGAAGTCGAGACTCCCGTCCATTTCCTTGAACCGAAGCGCAAGCTGGCTGCGACCGCCTTTCTCACGGCGAAATCCGCGCCGCGCGGGACGATTGTCGTGACGCTCGCGCCTTGCGGCTCGGCGGTGATGCGTCTGATTGATCCACACGGGAAACCCGTCAAGGCGCTCCGAGGCGGTCGGTGGCTAATTTCCATGGTAGTCGCACCTGGGGCCACGCAGATGCGAGCGGCCGAGACATTGGCCGACGAATCTGATCTGCCCAGCCTCGACCCGGTCAACTACGCGAAACTCCCTGCGCCGGACGCCCACGGCGTGATCACCTTTCCGGCGCTCATCCCGGGCGCATCCTACCGTGTCATCGACCGCACGACGTCTCGCGAGGCGAGCGGCCCGCAGGTGCGAAAAGAGTTTACCGTCAAAGCCGGCCAAACAATTGACCTCGGCGAGATCCGCATTCAAAATCCATGAAATGGCACTTGCTCAGATTTGACGACGTCGAGGCAACATCTCTTGCGCCGGATTCGCTTTTCGATCGCCGGGTTGATGGCCGCGGTTGCGGTGGCGGCACTCGCTGTCGCTGCGCTGCGGGCTTCCACTCCCGCGTGGGCCGGCGCGATGTTGATGCTGGTCTGGAGCGTGCTCGGCCTGGCAATCGTCTGCGCTGTCTACCGGCCTCGCGGCGAGCGAACGTGGTGGCTCGGCTTCGCCCTGTTCGGAATCGGCTACCTGGTGCTGGCATTCTGGTCCGAGATCAACTTTGATAGCTTGCCGACCACAGCCTTGCTGCTCTTTCTCAGCTCGAAATTTGACCCGACCATTCAGAAGGCGGCCTGGTCTCGAACCGGTTCTCTTCACTGGACTTTCCTGCACATCGCTCATTGCCTGTGGGCGCTTGTGGCGGCGATCCTCGGGGGTGCGGCAGCGAACGTGCTCTCAGCAGCCGCAAGTCGGGATCGCGAGCAAGCTGTCGCTGAAACGTCCGCATCCGACCGGTTGCCCACGACCTGGTGGCGGCGACCGGCATTGATGTGGCTTACCGGCTCCGCGCTGGTCGCCGCATTCGCGCTTGCTGCCTCAAAGTCGGCTCCGGGCTTGTGGGCCGGCGTGGTGTTTCTTCTGACCTGCGGGATGCTGGGTCTGGCGACTCTGGGAGCGCTCGGCGGTCGAGGAAAACGGCGGACGATGTGGTTGGGGGCTGCCCTTTTCGGTTGGGGCTACATGTATTTCACATTCGGGAGAACAGGCGACACGAGCGACGCCGGCTGGCCGTACCCGCCGACCACGCACTTGTTGAACGCCCTCCGCGGGGACGCAGTCCCGCACTGGAGTGACTTCCGCGACGCGTCGGAAAGGAACAACTCTCGGAACAAATCCATTCTGAAGGCACTCGAGATGCCGATTCCGATGCACTTCCCCAAGGGGGCACCGCTCGAGGACGTCCTCAAGTACATCAAGAACCAAACCACGACCGGCGACTACAAAGGAATTCCGATTTACGTTGATCCCGTCGGCCTGCAATTCGCGCGGCAGACGATGACGTCAAAAGTGATAATTGACGTCGAGGGCACCGCACTCAAGAACAGCCTGGCTCTTTGTTTGCGACAGTGTGATCTCAGCTTCACGGTCAGAGACGGGTTCATGATGATCACGGAAGCGGGCAGACCCTTGCCGGCCTACGCGGATCCCTTCTTGATCGTCGGACATTGCATTCTCGCCCTGCTCGCAGCCGCGGTCGGAGGAGTGCTCGCGCCGCTCGTGGCTGACGCCCGCGGTCGCGATCCCTCGATAGGCCACGTCGCGGTGGACGACTTCATAACTCTGGCGCGACGCTGACATCTTTTCGCAAGCGGCAACGCACGTCGAGCGCGCGAGCCCTCCCATCAGTCGCTTGTCGCCATGCGTCTTTCAACCCGATCTGCTTCAGGCTCTTCGCGGGCCTAGTTCGATCGCGCGGCGGTTCGGGTTACACGTTGCGCACCCGTCCTGGCGACTACACTAGCCCGAAGCGTAAGCGAGGGTTCCGGTTAGTCTCTCTCTGGCGTCGCGCTATTTCGTGGGCGGTGTTACCCGCAATTGAACCAGGCCTGTTCGCGCCCGAGCTTGGCGTAGACTTGGCCTTGCCTAAAGTGCGCATTTGGGCACTTTTGTTGATCCTTTCGAATTCCGAAATTCTTCTATGGACTTTCGTCCAATGGAGTCGATAGATTACTAAAATCTTATTTTTGGTCAACCAAAATCTCACGGTGGGTCGTCGATGGCTTTGCGTATCAAACATTTCACGCGCGGATTCACGTTGATTGAGCTGTTGGTGGTTATTGCCATTATTTCGGTGCTGATTGCCTTGCTTCTGCCGGCGGTTCAGGCAGCCCGCGAGGCAGCAAGGCGGGCGCAGTGCACCAATAACCTGAAACAAATCGGGTTGGCCATCGCCAACTACGAGTCGGCCGTCGGTTGTATCGTTCCGGGATACATCAGTTATTGCAGCAGCGGCAACTGCGACTCGGCGGCCGCGGCGACGCTGCCAACGCAGATCGCGGTGCCGGGCTATAATCCGGACCCGCACTCGCTGGACAGCGGCCCGGGATGGGGCTGGCTGGCTCTGCTACTGCCCTATGCCGAACAGGCCCCGCTTTACAACGCGATGAACGTCAACCTGCCGACGTGGGTGGCGGGCAACGGGACGGTGGTCTTGGTCCAGATCAACATCTTTAACTGCCCGTCGGCGAACAACCCGACCCCCACGTGCCCGATGGTCGACGCCAACCTGAACCTGCTGCCGGTGGCGAACCAGTACTTCGCCCGCGCCAACTACCAGTACAACATGGGCTGGAACGACACGAGCATGACGCCGGCTTATGTCAACTACGACGATCCTGTGCTGGGAGATAACGGACCACTCTACCGGAATAGCCGCGTTCGCTACGCCGGGGTAACCGACGGATTGAGCAACACGGTTTTCGCGAGCGAGAAGACGGCTTATCTGGCTGATGCCACGTGGGTAGGGATCATTCCCGGCTACCGGCACTTCGCCTATGGCGCCTTCGCCAGCCTGGGGACCGGCGGCCTGGGGGTCAATTACGATTACCCCGGCGCGATCCTTGCCTCCCACAGCGGGCCGTCGCTCTATGAGGACCCGGTGGTCATCCACCCGCCCAACAGCCCCCTCGGTCACACCGACGAGTTCTACTCGCTGCACCCCGGCGGCGCCAATGTGCTGATGGGGGACGGATCCGTTCGGTTCATCAAGCAGGCGATTAACTTGCTGGCCTGGCAGGCTCTCTCTAGCCGCAGCAACGGGGAGGTGATCAGTGCCGATTCCTATTGAAGGGCAGCCTGAGACGAGTAGGCTCCCGGCGGGCGGTCAGAAATTACGAATGACCCTGCTTGTGGCTCTCGTGCTGCTATTTGCCGGCTGCGGCGAGCCGTCGGTTCGCGAACTGAAGAATCGCCGCGAGCTCGAGGCGCTTTTGACCGCCATTTCGCTCAAGAACCAGAAAGAGCTGGACAAGGACATCCTGCGAATCGAGGAGCGCCATGACTCGGGCGAGCTCTCCGACGCAAGCTACAAGGACCTTCAGGCAATCGCCAAGAAGGCCCAGGACGGCGACTGGGGCGGGGCCGAGAAACAGGCGTATGAGATGCGCGAGTCGAAACCGTTCTTCCAGTGAGCCGAAAAGGAGCTCGCGCGATGATGAAGAAACCGGCCTGCGCGTCAGCCCTGATCGCTGCCAGCGCCTTATCACTGGCCTGGACGGGGTTCACGCTGTATAGACAGCGCCCTGTACTACCGGTTGGCGGCATACTTCACCGGTCGACGGTCGATCCGACGGTCGACCGCGGCGGCCATTCGCGAGGCATCGTGCAGGTCGATCTGATGCGGCAGATCATGGCCGAGCGGGCGCGGGCCGTGCCCTCGGCCGACGAGCACCGCGATAACGGCAGGCGTCGTGTCCGGAGCCAATCGCACCCTCTGCTCGGCCACCCTGCCCCGCCGCTCGTTTTGCGTGACACAACGGGGAAGACCCGGGATCTGGGCGCCCAGGCGACTGTCGGGCCCATTGTTGTCGTGTTTTACCTGGGATCCACCTGCATGGCATGCATGACGCATCTTGTTGAACTCGAGGCAGCGCTGCCGCGGTTCCGAGAGCGGGGCGGGCAAGTCTGGGCCGTCAGTGCAGACCCTCCCGAGTTGACGCGGGAGCGGATGCGCAAGTACGGAAGCCTGAAGATTCCTCTCCTGAGCGACCCGGACCATTCGGTCGCCCTGGCATACGGTGTCTGGAAGCCGATTCCGGCTTCAAGTCCTGACGACGGGGAAGCCTTGCATGGGACATTCTTGATCGATCGCGGCGGCGCACTCCGCTGGGCCAACATCTCCGATCGGCCATTCCGGGACATCGATGCTCTTCTGGCTGAGCTCGATACGGCTTGCGGCCGCGTCGTGGCCGATACTTCGCGGTGATTGTGCATTGAGTAGGTTAGGCTTTAGCCTGACTCCCGGCACCAGCAACGCCCTTCTCGCGCGAGGCGCGAGGCGGCGCTCGTCGAGCGTATGCGAGCGAGATGGTACGATCGTTGATCGACTCTTTTTCTTCTGGAAGCCGTAGCAATGCCGTCACCTCTCCCGGGCATGGACCCGTACCTCCAAGCGCCGCATATATGGCCGGATTTCCACCACGCCTTGGCAGCCGAAATGCGAAGCGAGCTGAACCAATGCTTGCCGGACCCGTATTACGCCCGTTTGGAAATGCGTCCAGAGTTGGGGATCATTTCGGTGGACCCCATTCGACATCACTTTGTCGAAATTCGTGACTCATCTCAGGGGCACAAGCTGATCACCTTTCAGGCCCGTACCGCCGGGGGGCATTCGATTACGCGGGCGCGCCTGCGGAGCCGCCACTTACCGAAGAAGACGCCGCATGGGCCGCGGAGTTAACACGGCCCTGGCGAGAGCCGGCGCCGAGCGATCCAAACGCCCTCGCCTGACGGTTACCACGTCTCACTTGAGATCGTCCGGCGCAATGACGATCTCGATGATAAACACCCCGTCCTTATCCGAAAACCGATGGTGCATGGAAACATCGGCCTCTCGCAGCGCCTTGAGTCCGGGGGTTGTCTTGTACTCTCTGATGATGTTCGGCCGCGTCACTTCCTCGAACTTCTGTGTGTTCAAGCCCTCGCCTTTCGTCACATTGACGAGCGTATAGTTGTAGATCAATACCCGGCCGGGGCCCGCGCTCGTTCCATCCAGGCGGGTTTCCGCATCCAGCATGAGCGGCACGTTCTTGTTGGCCTCGTTCGAGGCCATTGTCAGGGCGCGTTCGATGTCGGCGGTGCGATTCGAGAACGCCATTTGCACCGCATAAGAACCGAGAACCGCTCCGAGCACGACAGCGATCACGCCAAAAATCGGGAAGGCTTTGCGCGGCTCTGACATGGCTCTGGGAATCGTAGGACATCGCGACCGACCGCTCTCTACCCGCACCAAGATTACTGTAACGATGCGGCGAGCCGGATGCGACACCCGCGAGCGTTCCAATGACACCCGCTCGGGCTCGCTCGATCACCGGCGTGCCTGATCCGATTCCGCCTCTTTCACCAGCAAATCAACGCTGCTGTCGAACCACGGGGCAAAGGGGTGGTTATCCTTCTTGGAGCGGATCACGCCGCGGTGGTCGATCAGGACGAAGGTGGGATAGCCGCGAATGTTCCAGGTTGTCGTGATCGGGCCGGGTGTGACGGGCTTGTCGCTGTCCCACCAGCATCGCCAGGTGATTTCACCGTGTGCGATCGCCTCTTTGAGCTTGTCGCGCTGGTCGAAGTTATTGATTCCCAGGATCACGAACGGCCGGCCATGCAGGCGCTCGAGCGTGCCGCGCAGCCGCGGGTAGACGACCTTGCAGCCGCCGCAGTGCTCGTGGCTGCCGAAGTCGAGCAGCACAACCTTGCCGCGGAACTCGGAGAGTTTCATGGGCTTGCCATCCGAATCCTCGCCGACGATTTCCGGCGCCTGGCAGCCGACGGAGAGTCTCTGAATCTCGAACAGCTCGCGCCTGGCGATGGTCGCAAGCGTGTCGCTCGTCACGACCTGGCCTTCGACATGGGCCACGTCGCCGTAATCAGTAATGAGGCGGTTGAGCACTTCTTCAGCCTGACGGCCAATCGCCTGGCGGTCTGCCTTCCGGAGTTGATCGGCAACCGCAGGATCGAGAAAGATGAGCTCCCACGGGCGCTCGAGACTCGGCTCCGGGGCGGTTGAGCCGCTCGATGCACTCGGCTTCGGCCATGAGATATCGGGCGAGGATAAGTCCCATCCGCCCTCTCGCGATGCGGTCGCGGCATCGCGTGAAGAGCGCCCGCAGGAGTCGCTCGCGGTAAGTGGCCGGCAGCGGCTCGCCCAAGCTCAGGGCCATCGCGACATTTCGATCGGTGAGGTGCCCGGCAATCGTTTCGAGATGGTCACGAACGAACACGTCGACAACCTGAGACAGCACGGCGTCGCGCTCCGGCCGCGAATCGAAAAAACGGGGCCCTTGCTCGACGAGCCATATCAAAGCATTGAACGCCGCCTGGTTGCGCGGGTACGCCTGGGCCAGCCGCCACATCGAGACACCGGCATCGGTCCATTTCGGATACGCCCTGATGTAGGCTTGCAAGCTAACCTCGTCCATCCCGGTCTTGCCCGCATCCTTCTGCGCTTTTTCGGCGGCCTCGTTGGCAGCCTTGACGCCCGAGCGGAAGGCTTCGTCGATGGATCGGAACCCGTCCGCGGGTTCATCGGGCACGCTCGTTTGCGAATTGCCGGGCGGCGGCCTTCGCCGGTCGCGCGCGGCGACGTCCGCAAGGGTCTCACGCGAAGGCTGATCGCCTGGCGGCGCTAAAGCCACGTCGGCGAAGTCGGTGGACACGCGTGCAAACAGCCGATCGGCCTCGGCCAGCATCGCCGCCGGATCGGATGCGCGGAGTTGACCGAGGTATTCGGGTCCATAAATCTCGAACACTGTTTTCTCTTCCTGCGGCGACCCCGGCTTCTGCAGGCTCGCCACAAATTCACCCTTATTCTTCAGATACTGAGCGAGCGCCAGCGTTGCCCGCCCGCGCACGACCCGATCGGAGCTCCGCGAAGCAACCGCCCGAAGGAACTGATCGCGCCGCGGTGAGGGGTAAAGGGTGAGCTTCAGGCAAACGACGCCCAGGCGCGGATTCGCGAGATGATCGCGAGCGAGAATCTCCATGGTGCGCTCGAGCGCATCACCGCGGGCCTGGTGATAACTATCCCAGTACCGCATGGTTTTCTCAAGGATCCACGACAAAGAATCGATGGCAACCGGATCATTCGGGTAGCGCTCGGCCAGCGCAAGGAATTGCGGGTTGAACTCCAGCTCGGGAAGGCGATGCCCCTTGTAGGCGGCCTCTCGTTCCGCTTGAGTCTGTGCGTTCTCGCCGAGCTTGTTGTACGCCGCCATGGCGACGTCGAACCTTTGCACAAGTGCCTGATATTGTTCCGCCGGGGATGGGAGAGCAGCACGGGCTCCTTTATTTCCCGCGCGTGTTGATTCAGCGCGTTTTTCACGGTCCTGGGCCAACGCTTCATGTCTGACCCAGGTACCTTCCCCGACTCCGACCCCAACACCGAGCACAAGGACTGCACACCCGGCACCCGCGATCGCTTTCAGCTTGGTCCAGAGCATGGTCGTGATCACTCCTTCCGCAAGAGCCGATGCCGATGCCGGGACGACCCCGGCTGTAGCCTGCCCGGCCGCGAAACGGACCGCGGCCCGGGCCATTGTTTCGACTGTGATTTGTGGAATTGCCGCAGAGGCTGGCCCAGGCCCTAGAGCCGCTGCTACTAGCCCGGCCGTGGGCGCCAGTCCCCGGCGAGCCAGCCGCAGCCGCAGCAGTTGGCGCGCTCGATCCAGCCGCCGGCGAAGGGTCCGATCCGAACAGCGCAGAAGCTGGGCGACCTCATGCTGGGGACGCGCTTCCAGCTCGCAGAGCACCACGGCCATCCGGCAAGTTCCCGGCAGCCGGGCCAGCTCCTCATGGATGATCCGGGCCTCTTCACGGCGCGTTGCCTGTTGTGCAAGATCATCTGGATGCTGGACACTCGCGTGTGAGCCATGACGGCCTCCCGCGTCTCGTGCTTGAGCCGGCGTGCGGCCCGGGTTTTGAGTGTTCGGGCTGCACGATGCGCCGTTCCATAAAGCCAGTTGGCGAGCAGCTCGGGGCGCCTGATCGCTCCGGCCTTTCGAGCGAGGACAAGAAACGTAGCCTGGAAGGCATCATCAGCGTCATTGGCGTCGGCGAGCAGCGAGCGGCAGACGCGCCGAACCATCGGGCCGTGGCGTGACACCAAGGCGGCGAAAGCAGCTTCGGCATCATGGCCGCATCGGCCCGCGAATCGCTCGAGCAACTGGCCGTCGGTCAAACCGGCCGTCGTGCCCGCGCCGAATAGCGTCCGCAGCGGTTCGAGCGCCCGTCCCGGCAAAGTGCCCTTGATCATGCCGCCTCCTCAGCCCGATGCCTTCGTCATCTGATTGTACTGCCCGGCCGGACGATCCACCGGACAACAATCTTCCTGGCGCGGCGTGAAGGAGCAACGGTGCCCAACCGGGTGCGATGTCAATCACCGCAAACCTCGCTGGCTTTGGGTTATTATCGTCGGCGGACTCTCGCTCGTGTGGTCTCGGCTGTTGGGCGCGGGTCTCCGACCCCGCCCCGCTTGCGACCGCAGGTCTCCTCTGCATCAACGCCGCCCTTCCCATGTTGGGCGCGGGTCTCCGACCCCGCCCCGCTTGCGACCGCAGGTCTCCTCTGCATCAACGCCGCCCTTCCGCTTCGACTCGCAAAAGAATCGCCCGTTCAAACGTCACGAATCATTCCGTTTGCTTCTCTCCTGATTAGAGAAACATCCGGGCCGCGAGAGTGCGAGGCTCGGGGAACAAGGGAACGAGGCCGGAGTGCGAGCGGGAGTGAGATCCGGGCGGTGCCCGGGTTGCCGGCTCGCGCTCCGCGCCCGAGTGGAGACGAGCGCCATGACCACCTTCTGGTTTTCCGGACGTCAAATCAACCGAATCACCCGTCGCCGGCAGAATCGCCGGGGTCAACCGTTCCTCGAAGGACTCGAGGGCCGGCAACTCCTCAGCACGTTCACCGTCACCAACACCAATGACAGCGGCACCGGCAGCCTGCGCCAGGCCATCGTCTCGTCGAACGCCACGACGGGGTCGGCGGTGAACGCCATCGACTTCAACATCGGCTCCGGCGGTACCGAGACCATCGCGCTTCAGTCGGCGTTGCCGGCGATCTCCAATCCCGTCGTGATTGACGGCAACACCCAGCCCGGCACGGGTGCGGCGCCCCGGATTGTGCTCAACGGCAATTGCGCGAGCGCGTCTGCCGTGGGTCTGAAGCTCACAGCTTCCAACAGCAAGGTCAAAGGCCTGGCCATCGTGAACTTTGGCGGCGATGGCGTGGACGTCGTTTCGGCCTCAGGAGACGTGATTGCTGATGACTACATCGGGGTCAACGCAACGGGTAGCAAGGCCGGGAACGGCGGCAACGGCGTCGTGATTTCGGGCAGCTCGTCGCACGATACCGTGGGAGGAACGACAAGCGATGCCGGCAACCTGATCTCAGGCAACCAGGCCCACGGAGTTGTGTTGAGCGGCGCCGACGACATTGTCGTTCAAGGAAACTGGATTGGCACAAACGCGACAGGGACGGCCGCCATGGGTAACGGCGATAGCGGCGTCTATCTCGATAACGGGGCCGACAACAACCTGATCGGCGGCACCACCGCGTGTGCTCGCAACGTCCTTTCGGGCAACGATCTTCGCGGCGTGCACATTTCTGGAGGATCGTCCGGCAACCTGGTCGAGGGAAACTTTATCGGCACCAATGCCGCGGGCAATCGAGCCGTACCGAACGAGGATAGCGGGGTGCTGATCGATGGCGGCTCGGAGAACAACACGATCGGTGGAACGACCGCGGGAACGGGCAACGTCCTCTCCGGCAACGAGCTCCGCGGTGTGCACATCAGCGGCGGCTCGTCGGCCAATCTGGTCGAAGGAAACTTGATCGGCACCAACGCGGCGGGCACCGCGGCCGTGCCCAATGACGATAGCGGCGTGCTGATCGATGGCAATTCGTTCAATAACACAATCGGGGGAACCACCGCCGGATCCGGCAACACCATTTCAGGCAACCTGGAGGACGGTGTGCACCTCACAGGATGTTCAACAGGGACCATGGTCGAGGGCAACGTGATCGGCATGAATTCCACGAACACCAGCGCCGTGCCGAACGCTCTCGACGGCGTGATGGTCGACGGCGGTTCGTCCAAAAACACCATAGGTGGGACGGCCTCCGGAGCGGGCAACACCATCTCCGGCAACGACCACCGCGGCGTCGCGCTGAACGACGCAGGCAACGGCAACCTGGTGGAAGCCGACACAATCGACTCCAACGGCTTCGGCCCGCAGGCAGGCAGCCCGGGTGACGGCGTCTCGATCGTCGACACGGCGCACACGTCGGTGATCAACTGCACGATCGACTCGAACGCAGGCTGGGGCATCTTCGTGAACGACGGCACCGATACCGTTCTGACGGGCAACACGCTGCTCAACAACGGTCTGGGCGGCATCAAGATTTCCTGAACCGCGGCGCGAGGTGGTCGTCGGGCACCTGGCCGGCGACTGCCTCGGTCCCTCCTCTTCACAGTGAGCACGACGCGGAGCGGCACCAAGGCTGTTGCCATGTGGAGCATGGGAACGAGCGATTCTGCGTGCACGAACGGCTTTATCTCGAGCGCCTGGCCTGGAACTGCCGCGCAAAGAAGCCGGTCATGTCGCGGCACATATCTTCGACGGGATCTTCCTGACTGGGATAGTCGCCCCAGTGCCGCATGATGCATTCAATGCCGAGCGTGTCGAGCTTGGATTTGAGCACCTTGCCGAAGCGCGGGTGATGAATGCCCTGGCCGGGTTTCGCGTCAGGCGGAAGGGGTTTATCGGGCTCGGCGTAAAACAAGATCACCGAGGGGTCGTCCGAGGTAACGTAATTGATCGGCGAGGCCTCTTCAAAGAGTTTGTGAATCCGCGGCAAGTCCAGCTCGGCGTCCGACTTGATGCCGTAGAACTCGCGGAGTGCCGAATGCTCGTGGGCACGGCCGCCGATGTGGGTCTTGATGAACCGCGGGTCATACGAAGTCTGGGCACCGTCAACCCCCACGCAGCAAACACGCGACGACCGCCGGGCAACCGGGTCATTGCTCTTGGAGTCAGCCAGATCGTCGTGAAACGCGACCCAGAGCGCAATCCCGGCGCCGGCCGAGCTTCCCGACGCGGCGATGCGATCCGGATTGATTCCCAGCTCAACCGCGTTGTGCCGCAGAAACTGGATGGCGCGAGCACCGTCGAGCATCGGCGCGGGAAACGTGGCGGTCTGCGACAGCCGATAATTGGCCGACGCGATCGAGATCCCCTCATCCAGGCAGTCGCGCACCAGCCATGCGGGCACGCTCGACTTGTCGCCGCCGCGAAAACCACCGCCGTGGAAGTAAACGACGAGCGGACTCGGGCCGTTGGGGCGCCCAGGTTGCGGCTTTGCTTTCCACAGATCGAGCACGTTGCGCTCGTGCGGACCATACCGAAGCTCCGTCAAATCGGTTGCCGGCTTGGTCGGCTTGAAAAGCCCGAACGATCGACCCCAGCTTCGCAAACCGGCCAGACACAGCAAAACAACAAGGGCCAGCGCCGCCACGGGCCGGCGCCTTAGCCGTTCACTCATCGATGCACCTCAAGGTTGGTAGAGAGCGGCCACGTGGATCGGGTTGGCGCCGTCTGCTTTTTCGAAACCAGGGCGCGGGCAAACCACCGCCGAGCGTGAGTCCGTGCTAAGTAGAGTCTAACCTACTCTGCGCTCGGGGAATTCGAATTCGGCCGGATCCGGAAACCGGTGCCCGCGATCTGTCCTAAGCTTCTTCCAGAAGCCTCGAAGTTCGCGCCTCAAGCGCGGCAATGAACGATCAAGGCCGGAGGGTCCGGATTTTCGGTCGGCTCGGCGTGCGCCACGGAAGGTCCATGCCCGCTGACACATGCGCAGGATGAGCCATCTCCATGTTTCGCCCGTCACGCCGCCGTATGAGGTTGGCCCGCCGATTCGCACAGGCACGGCGCATGACGCCCGGGCTCGAAAAGCTCGAATCACGGCAGTTGCTGGCGTCGCAACCTTACGTTGTGAACGTGACGGACGACTCGACGGCCGCCGGGACGTTGCGCTCGGCGATCCTGGCCGCGAACCAGGACGCGGATCCGGACCCATTCGACATCGTCTTCAACATCCCGGCCTCGACCGCGCCGGAGCTGAATGTGCCGGTGCCGGGCTTTGATCCCGTTAACCAAACATGGACGATCACGCTCAATAGTCCTTTACCGGTGATCACCCATCCGATCTCGATCGACGGCTTCTCGCAAGCGCATGATGACGTGCCCTATCGCTATTCTGACGAGATCACGTCGGCGGTGCAGACGCTAACCGTCCTCGGCGGCACCGACTGGCGGCACGTTCACGTTGACCACGTCGGCGCCCCTTCCCATCGGCACGACCGCCGCGCTTCCGATCACAGCGACCGAGGCTCAGGTGCAGGCTGCCCTCGAGGCGATCGTCGGTGCAGGCAACGTTGCAGTCAGCGGCGGGAATCTACCGCAGGATACGCTGTTGATCGCATTTCAAGGGGCTTACGCAGGAGAGCCGGTCCCGAATCTCTTGCCGAATGCCAGTCTGGTGGGAGGAACAACCCCAAGCGTCGACGTGGAAACCGAAACGGCCGGGTTCTCTTTCGGTGCCGAGCGAGATCACTTCAGCGCCCAACACCTTGGCGGCGATCGACGGCAACAACGCACAGGTCCGGTTGATCCTGGACGGAAGCCAGACCGGAGGCGCAACCGGGCTCGTGCTTGACACGTCGCAGAGCGTCATCCGCGGCCTCGCCATCGAGGGTTTCGGCATCGGTATCTCGATTCCGCAGCCGACCGACGTGGGCGATATCATCCAGGGCAACTTCATCGGCCCCTATCTGGCTTACCCCGTCGACCAGGGCACCGGTGACCCGCTGCCTGCGCCGGCCACGGTGACTCTGGCCGGGGCGGGAAACAGCCAGGAAGGAATCCTGCTCGACTCGGCCAACGCGACGGTGGGCGGCTATAACCCGGATGAGAACAACGTGATTTCCGGCAATGGTGAGCAAGGAATCTTGATGATGCCGGGAAGCTCCGGCAATCAGATTCTCGGAAACCAGATCGGAGTCATCGGGCCGTCGACGAACGGGCTTTATTTCCAGCTCGGCAACGGCGCTGACGGGGTGTGGATCCAGTCCTCGGGCACGGCGGCCGACCCGTCGGGCATCGTCTATTCCTCGAGCAACGTGATCGGCGGTGCGGTTGCAGGCTCGGGAAATGTGATCTCGGTCAACAACGGGTATGGCGTTCACTTGAGCGGCGTGGGCGCGACGCGGAACCTGGTCGAAGCCAACTATATCGGCATTGCTCCCGGGGGCGGCTACGTCTTCGGAACCGGCAATCCAGGAAACTCGGCCGACGGCGTGCGACTGGACGATGCGCCCGACAACCAGATTGGCGGCCCCGTCGCCTCTGACGGCAACGTGATTTCCTCGAACCAGGGGGCCGGGGTTTACGTCACCGGCGCGGACGCGGCCGGCAATTCCGTCGAGAACAACATCATCGGGCTCACCTCGGCCGGAACAGCCGTGCTGGGCAACGACGGCGCGGGCGTCGCCAACTTTTCTCCCGGCACATCGATCGGCCCTGGCAACGTGATATCCGACAACCTGATCGGCATCTTGATCTCGGGAGCCACGGCGACTGGTGTGATCGTTCGCGACAACTTGATCGGCACCGATTCTACGGGGAGCGGCGACCTGGGAAACACCGAGGACGGAATTCAGATCGTTAACTCCTCGGGAAACACAATCGAAGGCGACAACCTCGGCACACAGGTGATTTCAGGCAACCTGGCTGGAATTGAAATCGACGGCGTGACATCGACCGAAAACCTGATTCAGGACAACTTGATCGGCACCGACAAGTCGGGCACAGCCGACCGGGGCAACTCGAACCAGGGAATCTTGATCGAAGGCGCTGTCAATAACACGGTCGGGGGCACGACCGCAGCGGCACGCAATTTGATTTCCGCCAATCAGTGGGGCATTCAGATCGACGGCGCCACCGCCACTGGCAACTTGATCGAAGGAAATTACGTTGGCACGGACATCACCAGCAATAACCCGCTTGGGAACGAGATCAACGGAATTCTCCTGACGAATAGCGCATCCAACAACACGATCGGCGGCACGGGCGGAGGTCAAGGAAATGTGATCGCTTACAACGTCCAGGCTGGGGTCCTGGTCGAGTCAGGAACCGGTGACTCGATCCTATCGAACAGCATCGTGTCGAACGGACAGCAGGGGATTGCACTGGAAAGCGGCAACGATCTACAAGCTGCGCCCACCGTGACCGGCGTCGCCGGCGGGGGAACGGGGAGTAACGTCGTCGGCTCGCTGGCGAGCCTGCCCGATACCAGCTTCCTCATCCAGTTCTTTAGCAGCCTGATCGCGGATCCATCCGGAGTGGGCCAGGGGCAGACGTTCTTGGGATCAACCGTCGTGACAACCGGCGCCGGTGGCACCGCGACCATCAACTTCACCGTCGCGAGCGGCCTGGCCGTCGGCACCTTCATGACGCTCACCGCGACCAACCAATCCACCGGCGATTCCTCCGGATTCTCCAACGCAGTCGCTGCCCAGGCCGTCACCATCTCGTTCGCGAACGCCGCTCCCACGGTCCAATCCACCGCCGGCTCGGCCTCGATCGACATCCAGCGCTCCGGCAACCTCGCCGTGGCCGTCTCGATCGGCTATGCCACCTCGAACGGCTCCGCGGTGGCCGGACAGGATTACTCTGCTGTCTCCGGCGTCGTCACGTTCGCGCCCGATCAGACCGACGCAACCTTCTCGATCCCAATCCTGCCCAACCCCAACCGCCCAACCACTTTTTCCACCGTCAACCTGACCTTGAGCCTGCCTGCCGGCGGCGCCACCCTGGGCTCGATCGCTCTCGCCACTCTCACCATCATCAACAACTCCACCGGAAATCCGCTCACCTTCGTCGTCACCAACACGGGTGATTCAGGCCCGGGAACCCTGCGCGACGCGATCAGCGCCGCAAACAACGATCCCAATCCCGGAGTTGACGACATCGTCTTCGAGATCCCCGCGTCGACGGCCGGGAACGAGAACATTCCCGTTCCCGGATTCGACCCCGTCAACCAGGTCTGGACGATCTCGCTCGACAGCCCGCTACCAGCGATCACCCATCCGGTCTCGATCGACGGGTTCACCGAGGCCAATATCGCGGTGCCCTACCGGTACCCGGATCAAGTCACCTCGGCAACGCAAGATCTGACCATCGGCGGGCAACCGACCGGCGGCACGTTCAGCCTCTCGACGCTGGCGCCTCTGCCCATCGGCACAACACCGCCGATCCCGTTCACCGCGACCGCCGCGCAAGTGCAGCAAGCGCTCGACACGATCCTGGGGTCAAGCAGTGTCTCGGTCATCCAGACGACGCCGGGTACGCTCGCGATCACGTTTCAGGGCGCCGATGCGGACGAAGCGATTCCCAATCTGATCGCCGCGAATGACCTATCCGGAGGACTCACGCCGACCATCCAGATCGAGACCGTCACGATCGGCGGCGTACCGATCGGCTCTCCAACGTTGATCTCGTCGGTCCCCGATACAACCGCTGCCATCGACGGCAATAATGCCCAGATTCGCGTGATCCTGGACGGAAGCCAGACCGGCGGCG
Organism: uncultured Planctomycetota bacterium; assembly: GCA_963823665.1. Taxonomy (GTDB): domain Bacteria; phylum Planctomycetota; class Planctomycetia; order Isosphaerales; family Isosphaeraceae; genus CAVXHV01. Next base: position 2,740,876 of record CAWGMQ010000004.1, on the reverse strand, counting down.
CGACCGGGCTCGAGCTCGACACTTCGGAGAGCCTCATTCGCGGTCTGGCCATCGAGGGATTCGGTGTCGGTGTCTCGATTCCAGGGCCTTTGAATGTCGGCGATCTGATCCAGGGAAACGCGATCGGAGAATACCTGGTCTACCCGGTCGACCCGCTCGCGGGCACCGCGCTTCCGCCGCCCAACTCGGTCGCTCTGGCCGGGCAGGGAAACACTCAGGAAGGGATTCTGCTCGGCTGCGCCAACGCGACGGTCGGCGGCACTGAGCCCCAAGACGCCAACGTGATCGGCGGCAACGGTGCGCAAGGTGTCTTGATCGAGCCTGGCGCATCGGGAAATCAGGTGCTCGGAAACCAGATTGGGGTCATCGGGCCCGCGGCGAGTGGCGTTTATTTCACCGACGGCAACGGCGCAGACGGGGTCGACGTCGAATCGACGGGCTCGGCTGCCAACCCTGCCGGCATCGTCTATGCGTCGAGCAATGTCATCGGTGGCGCCGCCTCCGGCGCGGGCAATGTCATTTCAGCCAATCACGGTTACGGAGTTCTCCTGGTCGGCGTCGGTGCCACGCGAAATCTCGTCGAGGCAAATTACATCGGGGCGGCCCCCGGAGGCGGCTACGTCTTCGGCAACGGCCAGCCGGGCAATTCACTCGACGGGGTGCGGATCGACGACGCGCCGGACAATCAGGTCGGTGGGCCCGCAAACTCCGACGGCAACGTGATCTCGTCGAACAAAGGAGCTGGAGTCTATGTGACGGGGGCCGATGGTCTGGGCAACTCGATTGAAAACAACATCATCGGACTGACCGCCGACGGCAGCGCCGTGCTGGGCAACGTCGGCGCCGGCGTGGCCGACTATTCGCCCGGAACGCTGATCGGACCGGGCAACGTCATATCCGACAACCTGACAGGAATCTTGATCTCGGGTGCAACGGCAACCGGCGTGATTGTTCGAGACAACCTGATCGGCACGGATTCCACAGGAATCGCCGATCTGGGTAATGCCGAGGACGGAATTCAAATTGTCAACTCGGCCGGGAACACGATTGAAGCCGACAACCTGGGAGTGCAGGTGATTTCCGGCAACCTCGCGGGAATCGAGATCGACGGCGCCACGTCGACTGGGAACCTGATTGAGGGCAACCTGATCGGCACCAACAAGTCGGGCACGGCCGACCTTGGCAACTCGAACCAAGGCATCTTGATCGAAGGGGCCCCGAACAACACGGTCGGCGGCACCACGGCGGCGGCACGCAACGTGATTTCCGCCAATCAGTGTGGCATTCAAATCGACGGCGCCGCCGCGAGCGGCAACTTGATTGAAGGGAACTACGTCGGCACGGATTCGAGCGGCACTGCCCCGCTTGGCAATGAAATCAACGGAGTCCTCCTTAGCTCAAACGCCTCGAACAACACGATCGGCGGCACAGGCGGCGGACAGGGAAATGTGATCGGCTTTAACGTTGAAGCGGGCGTGCTCGTCGAATCGGGAACGGGCGATTCAATCCTCTCGAACGGCATCGCGTTCAACGGACAGCAAGGAATCGCGCTCGAAAATGGCAACCACATGCAAAGCGCTCCAACCGTCACCGGAGTCGCGGGTGGCGGCACCGGGAGTAACGTCCAGGGCTCGCTCACGAGCGTCGCTGATACGAGCTTTCTGATCCAGTTTTTCAGCAGCGCGATTCCAGACCCGTCTGGAGTGGGCCAGGGGCAGACGTTCTTGGGCTCAACCGTTGTGACAACCGGCGCCACTGGCACCGCGACCATCAACTTCACCGTCGCGAGCGGCCTGGCCGTCGGCACCTTCATGACGCTCACCGCGACCAACCAATCCACCGGCGATTCCTCCGGATTCTCCAACGCAGTCGCTGCGCAAGCCGTCACCATCTCGTTCGCGAACGCCGCTCCCACCGTCCAGTCCACGGCTGGAACAGCCTCGATCGACATCCAGCGCTCCGGCAACCTCGCCGTGGCCGTCTCGATCGGCTATGCCACCTCCAGCGGCTCAGCGGTTGCCGGACAGGATTACTCCGCCGTCTCCGGCATCGTCTCGTTCGCGCCCGATCAGACCGACGCAACCTTCTCGATCCCAATCCTGCCCAACCCCAACCGCCCAACCACTTTTTCCACCGTCAACCTGACCTTGAGCCAGCCCGCTGGCGGCGCCACCCTGGGCTCGATCGCTCTCGCCACTCTCACCATCATCAACAACTCCACCGGAAATCCGCTCACCTTCGTCGTCACCAACACGGGTGATTCAGGCCCGGGAACCCTGCGCGACGCGATCACCGCCGCAAACGACGACCCCAATCCCGGAGTTGACGACATCGTCTTCGAGATCCCCGCGTCGACAGCCGGGAACGAGAACATTCCCGTTCCCGGATTCGACCCGGTCAACCAGATCTGGACGATCTCGCTCGACAGCCCGCTACCAGCGATCACGCATCCGGTGTCGATTGACGGGTTCACCCAGGCCAATGTCGCGGTGCCTTACCGCTACCCCGACCAGGTCAGCTCGGCGGTCCAGGATCTGACCATCGGCGGAGAGCCCACCGGCGGCACCTTCACCCTCTCCACATTGGCGCCTCTGCCAGTAGGCACGACGCCTCCCATTTCCTATTCGGCGTCGGCCGACGAGGTCCAGCAGGCGCTCGCCCTTGTGCTCGGAAATGCCAACGTTTCAGTCACGGAGTCACTTCCGGGCACGTTCGCGATAGCATTTCAGGGAGCCGACGCGGACGAAGCCATTCCGAATCTCATCGCCTCCAACGATCTCACCGGGGGGTCGAACGCGAACATACATGTCCAGACGGTCACTGCCGGCGGAGCACTGATCGGTAACCCAATGCTGATATCATCGGTCACCAATACGACCGCAGCAATCGATGGAGACAATGCGCAAATCCGGGTGATTTTGAACGGCAACCAGACCGGCGGGTCAACCGGACTGGTTCTGGACACTTCGCAGAGTGTGATTCGCGGACTCGCCATCGAGGGTTTCGGCATCGGTGTTTCCGTTCCTGATCCGGACAACGTAGGCGATCTGATCCAAGGCAACGCGATCGGAGAGTTTCTGGTCTATCCCGTCGATCCGCTGACGGGTATCGCGCTGCCCGTCGCCGAACAACGTGGCGCTAGGAGGGCTAGGCAACACTCAGGAAGGGATCTCACTCGGCTCCGCCAACGCGACGGTAGGCGGCACCAAGCCCCAGGACGCAAACGTGATCAGCGGCAACGGGGGGCAAGGCGTCTTGCTGATACCCGGGGCATCGGGCAACCAGATTCTTGGCAATGAGATCGGGGTAATCGGGCCCGCCTCGAGCGGGCTCTATTTCACAGCCGGCAATGGTTCGGACGGAGTCGCCATCGAGTCGTCGGGAAGCGCCGGCAATCCATCGGGAATCGTCTATTCATCAAGCAATGTCATCGGCGGCGCTGCCTCGGGGTCGGGCAACGTCATTTCGGCGAATCACGGATTTGGCGTGCATATCATCGGAGTCGGTGCGACGAGTAATCTTGTCGAGGCCAACTACATCGGCGCGGCACCCGGAGGCGGCTACGCATTCGGCAACGGACAGCCCGGCAATTCGGCCGACGGCGTGCGCATCGACGACGCGCCGGACAACATGGTCGGCGGCCCCGCGTCGGCCGATGGCAACGTGATCTCCTCGAACAAAGGGGCTGGCGTTTACGTGACGGGCGCGAACGCGACAGGTAACTCGATCGAGAACGACATCATCGGTTTGACCGCGGACGGCACGGCGGCGCTCGGCAATGTCGGGCGCCGGTGTGGCCGACTACTCGCCCGGCACGCTGATCGGCACCGGCAATGTCATCTCGGACAACCTGATCGGCGTCCTGATCTCCGGTGCGTTGGCCCAGGGCGTGACCGTCCAGGGTAACTTGATCGGCACCGATTCCACGGGCACTGCCGACCTGGGCAATGCCCAAAGCGGCATCCAGATCGACAACGCGTCCGGCAACACGATCGAAGGAGACAGCCAGAGTGAGCAAGTGATTTCGGGCAACCTCGTGGGCATCGAGATCGACGGCGCCACGTCGACCCAGAACCTGATCGAGGGCAACCTGGTCGGCACCGACAAGTCGGGCACGGCCGAGCTGGGCAACTCGGGCGAGGGGGTCCTGATCGAAGGTGCCTTTGGCAACACGGTGGGTGGCACGAGCTCCGCGGCGCGCAACGTGATCTCCGCCAACCAGTGGGGAATTCGCCTCGACGGCTCGACCGCCGAGCTCAACGTCATCGAAGGAAACTACGTTGGAACCGATACGAGCGGCACACTGAATCTGGGCAACGAGATCAACGGAGTGATCGTGAGCAATGGCGCCTCGAACAATACGATCGGGGGAACGGCGACGGGAGCTGGGAACACGATTGCGTTTAGCGTGGCGGCAGGGGTGAGCGTGCAGTCGGGAACGGGCGACTCGATCCTCTCAAACAGCATCTTCTCGAACGGACACCTGGGCATCGATCTGGTCGCGGCGGGCGACCCTCCCAGTGGTGTCACTCCAAATGGCCCGGGTGTGCGGGTCGGGCCCAACGATCTAGAGAACACGCCGGTGATGACTGCCGTCGTCGGCGGAGCAGCAGGTGCAGCGCAGGCAAGCTTGAGCAGCCTCCCGAATACGTCGTTCCTCATCCAGTTCTTCAGCAACACGACGCCCGATCCGACCGGTTACGGCCAGGGGCAAACCCTGCTGGGATCTCAGGCAGTCACGACCGGCGCGAATGGATTGGCCGTGGCCTTGCTGTCACCGCAAAACGGCATTCCGGCGAACACCTGGGTCAGCGCCACCGCAACAAATCTAGCCACAGGCGATACCTCGGAATTCGCAGCCGACCTGACTGCACAGCCCGTGAGCGTGCAGTTCACGACGGCGCAGTATGCCGTCAATTCCGCGGCGGGCGTGGCAAACATTCAGGTCGAGCGCGTGGGCAACTTGAGCGCGCTCGTGACGGTCTCGTACGCCACCAGCAACGGCACCGCGATCGCGGGCAAGCAATATGCTGCTGCTTCGGGAATATTGACGTTTCTGCCCGGCCAGCCTTACTCGTTGCAGACCTTTCCGATCACGATCCTTCCCAATCTCAGTCAGTCGGCCGCAACGACGACGGTCAATTTGACGCTCAGCCAGCCTGGCGACGGGGCCACGCTCGGGGCGATCGGCACCGCGACGCTCTCGATCAGCGAGCTACCCGCACCGCCCCCGCCACCACCACCGCCGATCAACCTGGTCGCCCCCAGGCTGACCTCCGAGCAGTTGATCATGAGCGGCCAGGCGATCTCGGCAATCGTGCTTGGCTTCAGCAAGCCGCTGGTTGCCGTGCGAGCGCAGAATCTGGCCAGCTTCGGTTACTTCGCATACTCGGCCGGAGCGAATGGAACTTTCGGCAGCAGCGCCGGAAATTACGTCAGCCTGAGCTCGGCGGTCTACAACGCGGCGTCGCAGACTGTGACGATTACCCCGAGTGTTCCCTTATCGCCCAACACCTTCTGGCAGGTGACGGTTGACGGGCAGACGAGCACGCTTTTGAACAATGGATTGACAGACTCGTCGAACAACTTGCTGATCGGTTTCAACGGGATTGTCGGCACTCCGCTCTACGTCACGTTTGGGGCTGGGAAACGGCTCGTCTATACGGACTCTTCGCGAAATGTCGTGTCGCTCCAGTTGACCAAAGGCGGGTTCATGGAGATGTTTCGCAGCGCGTCCGGAAATGCGGCCGAACTGGATTTGATCGGCACGGTGGCCAGGAAGACGATATTGAGCGGCTCGGTCAGCCGAGGCCGGGGAGGAACGGCACGGACGATTCTGCCGCCGATTGGCGGCTCGGCGGGTGTGCGTGTGCGACTCAAGTCGCCGCCGTTTGTCTTTCAGGCGCCGTCGATCGTGGCAGATGTGGATGCGAGGAAATCGCGGTCTGGGTCCCCTGCTCTGGCGGGTGCGATGGCTGGCAGGGCGCTTGAGCGGATGGGCCGGCGGTAATTAATGGCCCGAGCTCGACTTCCGGCGGAGAGCTTCTAGCTCGCGCTCGAGTTCTTCCTTCTCGGCGGCGATCTTTTGATTGAGAACGCTCTCAGCCTCTGCTCGTTGCTCAGCCGTCTTCGCTCGCTGCTCGGCCGTCTCCGCTCGCTGCTCGGCCGTCTCCGCTCGCTGCTCGGCCGTCTCCGCTCGCTGCTCGGCCGTCTCCGCTCGCTGCTCGGCCGCTTTTTGTCGCTCGCGGGGTTTCGACAGCCGAGAGCGCATTTCGGGATCGTAGAGCCGGAGCTCTTTTCCATCTCGCTCGAGGTGTAGCCCGAGAACTTCGCTGGGAAGCCGGCCGTCGATGGGTTCGATCCGAATGTACTCGTCGCCCTCCAGACGAAAACCTTGCAGCGGCGGCTTCAGATAATCTTCCGTCGGATCGAACAGGAAGTATTCCGGCACGCGCAAGACGTCGCGATAGAGGTCGCGTTTCTTCCCCTGGTCTTCGCGTTTGGTCGTTTTCGAGGTGATCTCGATCACCACATCCGGCGCCTTCCCTTCCTCCCAGATGAGGTAATATTTGCGCTCCTTGTTAAGAATGCCCCGCACGACGAAGACGTCCGGAGAGAGATGCTTGCGACGATTTCCTTCCTCATAGTACATCAGCATGTTGCCTGATACACAAACCATCGGCGCGTCGGCATAGTGGTGCTGCAACGTCTGGATCAGGTCGATCATGTCGTCACGGTGGATTTCAGTTTCCGCCATGGGCTTTCCGTCGCTGGTAGGGTATTCAACCTTGCGGGCCCGCGGGCGGTGGGGGGCAGTCGCCATGCGATTCCTCCTATCCGGATCCGAAATGACGGCTTGACCATCGCGTAGGCATTCTCCCGGGCAGTATAATCCATCGTTCAATTGACCGCAGCGCGTTCACGCTGACGCCCCCACCGCCTGGAAACAATTCTGTGTTTTCCAACGAACACGAATCGATGCTGTTTGCGCCGGACCGGAACCACGGCGGTCCGGTCGCCAAGCTAAAGCTCGACTGGAAGCGTGCGCTGGGTGTACAGCGGCTTCCTTTCAGGCGTCGGCGCAATCGCCCGGAGCGAGAGCTGATCGATCGGCTTCGGAAGCTTGGTCTCGTGCGCGGTGCGTTCTCGATCGAGCCGATCTCGGGCGGGCTCTCGAACCGCAACTTCGCAGTTCGAACGGGAGGGCAATCGTATTTTGCTCGCATCTGCCATGAGCTCCCGCTCGTTGGGGTCGACCGGCGGAACGAAATGGTGTGTCACCAGGCCGCCAGCCTTCGCGGTCTGGCGCCCGAGATCATTCATCACGAGCGCGGGCTCCTGGTGACCCGGTTCGTCGACGGTCGAACACTTGATCCAGTCACAATTCGCGAGCCGGCCATGCTCCCTCGCCTGGCGGCCCTGCTTGGCCACCTGCACGAAGGTTGGGCCGTCTTGACGGGCGAGGTTCTCTATTTCTGCGCGTTTCAGACCGTGCGCACCTATGCGCACACCGCGGCGCGGCTCAAAGCGTCACTTCCGCACGACATCAATCAGATTATTGAAGATATCACCGCTCTATCACGGCGGATCGCGCCGTTTCGCCCGGTCCTCTGTCACAACGACATGATGCCGGCGAACGTGATTGACGACGGCCGACGGTTCTGGCTGCTCGACTGGGAATACGCGGGCGTGGGCCATCCACTTTTCGATCTGGCGCATGCGACGACCGCTGCGGGAATGAGCGCCGCGGCACAGCGTGCCTTGGTCGATGCCTATCCGGGCCCGTTGCCCACGGCGGCCCTGGCTGAGTTCCAGATCTTCCGGGTTGTCGCACTTCTGCGCGAAACGCTCTGGTCGACCATCCAGACGGTCGCGTCCGACATCGAGTTCGACTACGCGAGCTACGCCCGCGAGAATCTCGAGGCTTATCGTGCCGCGCGGGCGGCTCTCGAGTAGAATAAGCATCCCGGCCCGCCGTCTTTGGTAGTTGCGGAACCGAGATCATCCGCCAGCGAGCTGGCCGGTTTTCAATTTGAGAGACCACATGACGACGACCCCCGCGGCGCCAGCCGCCCGACCCAAGTTCGACAATCATGGCCAGTACAGCCGCAGCAGCATCTTGAGATACGAGATGATCTTCGGCGCGGGTTACATCAGCACCGGCGGCGCCCGGACGACCGACGACCTGTGCGCCCGGCTGAGCCCGTCATTGCGAGCAGGCGCTCGCGTGCTCGACGTCGGCAGCGGCATCGGAGGAGCGGCATTTCACCTGGCAAAGACGTATGGTGCCAAGGTCATCGGCATCGACCTGGCGGAAGAAATGGTTGCCGTGGCCCACGAGCGCGCGGCGGAACTCGGAATGAATGACTCGGTGCAAGTTCGTGCTGGGAGACGTGCTCGAAGAGAAGTTCGCGGAGCCATTCGACATCATCTGGAGCCGCGATGCGTTCATGCATATTCCCGACAAGGGCCGGCTGTTTTCGCGGCTTTTTGACCTCTCGGCTCCCGGCGGACGGCTCGTGATCACGGATTACGCTCGGGGAAAGACACCCGCATCGCCGGAGTTCGAGAAATACATCGAATCCACCGGCTATAACGTCGTCGAGCCCGCGCAATACGGCCGATTGCTCGAGGCCGCGGGTTTTAGCGACGTGGTCGTCGACGACGCGACTGCGCGATTCGTCGAGATTTTGAACAGTGAAACCGCTCGACTTGTCGATCATTCGGGCGAGTTCCTTGCGGCGTTCTCCGAGGCCGACTTGAAGTACCTGGTCGATCGCTGGGAGATGAAAGTCGGCTTCTGCAAGAACGGCGACATGAAGTGGGGCAATTTCCTGGCGACCAGAAAAGGCTGATCCCCGGCATGTCGGACGACACTCGAGACCTCGCCACCTTCGGCTACAAGCAGGTTCTCGACCGGACGCTCGGCAGCTTTTCGTCATTTGCCGCGGGGTTTTCGTACATCTCGGTCCTGACGGGCGTCTTCCAGACGTTCTATCTGGGATACCGCGCGGGGGGGCCGGCCTTTTACTGGACCTGGCCGGCCGTCTTCCTTGGCCAGGGCGCAGTCGCTCTCTGTTTCGCGGAGCTCGCGGCAAGATATCCCCTCTCGGGCGGTGTCTATCAATGGTCCGCCAGGCTCAGCTCGCGTTCGATCGGCTGGATGGCGGGCTGGGTGTACCTCTCGGGATCGGTCATCAGCCTGGCTGCCGTCGCCCTGGCCTTGCAGGCGACCTTGCCTCAGATCGCGCCTGCGTTTCAGCTCGTCGGTGATCCCGGCGATCGCTCGAGCGCGGCCTTGAACGCGGTCTTGCTGGGCTGCGCGCTGATCGCAGTCTCGACACTGATTAATTCGATCGGAGTGCGGCATCTCGCGCGAATCAACAACGTCGGCGTGATCGCCGAGCTTTGCGGAGTGGGACTCTTGATCGTGCTGCTCGCGCTCAGAGTTCGCCGCGGGCCGGTGATCCTGTTCGACACGATGGGGAAAGGACAAGGACAACCCTTCGGCTACCTCGGCCCTTTCCTGGCGGCTGCCCTCATGGCGTCGTACGTGATGTACGGGTTCGACACCGCAGGGGCCCTCGCCGAGGAGACCGGCGACCCGCGCCGGCGCGCGCCCTGGGCGATCCTGCGAGCACTCGCCGCCGCCGGGCTCGCGGGCGCGCTGCTCATTCTCTTCGGCATTCTCGCCGTCAGCGACCCCGCTCTCGAGGAGCTCGGCACGATCTCGGGCGGCCTGCCGTTTCTGGTCAGAAATGTCCTCGGAGATAAGCTCGGTGTCCTGCTCCTGGTTGAAGTGATCTTCGCCGTCTTCGTGTGCGCGCTGGCCGTACACGCCGCAGCAGTCCGGCTGATGTTCGCGATGGCGCGCGATCGGAACCTTCCCTTTGCCGACGTGCTTTCGCACGTCTCGCCGCGCACCCGGGCGCCGGGTGTCCCTGCGCTCGTGATCGGTTTCCTGGCCGGCGCGATCCTGATTGTGAACTCGAGCCTTCCCAACGTGATCGAATTGCTCTGTTCGATGGCCGTCATCTGGGCCAACCTGGCATATCTGATGGTCACCATTCCACTCTTGATATCGCGGCGAAAATCACCTGCGCCTGCACCGGGCTCGTCCCTGCATCGCCAAGATGCTCCACGCAATGGACCCAATGCCGCCGCGCCGCGGGCGTATTTCTCTCTGGGGCGATTTGGTTTGCCGGTCAACGTCGCCGCCGCGCTTTGGGGGCTGTTCGTCGTGATCAATATGAGCTGGCCGCGCTTGGAGATTTACGGGGAGCATCCCTTGGGCCGGTTTGCGGCGCCCCTGGCAACCCTCTCGCTCGTTGCAGCCGGTGCTGCGTATTATGTTCTCTATCAACGAAAGCGGACCGGCATCGTGGCAGTGCACGCTGCAGCAGAAGACCTTGACCAGAATCCCGCGGAATCGAAGAATCAAACGGTTGAAAACGGCTGGATCGGCCTGTACGCATCGGGTGAACCAGAAGCGGCTCGATCATGAGAACCAATGAATCCGGGCTAAGAAGGATCGCCAGACGGTCGGCGACGCTGGTCAAGCTTCAGGTCCGGAAACGGCAGAAACCCGCCCATCCCCGGCCCGCCAGACCGGCAGGAACGGTCGAGCGCTTCCTGGGATGGTGCGTGCATGCCTATACGGCACTCGGGCTGATCGCGGCCGGCCTGATCGCCGTGCTTTTGGTCGACGGGGGTCCCGCAGCGTTCCGATGGTCGTTTCTGCTGATGGCCGCCGCGACCATTGTCGATTCGACCGACGGCTTTCTGGCGCGCAAGGTGCGAATCAAGGAAGTCGTTCCAAGCTTCGACGGCCGCAGGCTCGATGACCTGGTCGACTTTCTCACCTACACGTTTCTTCCACTGCTTCTGATCTGGCGGGCCGGAATCTTGCCGCCCGGTCAGGAACCCTGGTTGTTCCTGCCGCTCGTCGCCAGCGCGTACGGTTTTTGCCAGGTGCAGGCCAAGACCGACGATGGCTATTTCCTCGGCTTCCCCTCCCTCTGGAACGTCGTCGCTTTTTACCTCTATATGCTGCCGCTAGGTCCATGGCCGTCGCTCGGCGTCATCGTCGTGCTGGCGATACTGACCTTCGTGCCCACGCGCCACCTCTACCCGTCACAGCCGGGCAGGATCAATCGGCTGGCAACCGTGCTCGGCATTCCCTGGACGGTTCTGTTCTTCTGGCTGATCTGGAAGCTTCCGGGAGAGACGCAGACCGTCTCGAGCGCATCGACCCTGCAATGGGCTTGGATATCCTTGTGTTATCCCGCGTTCTACCTGGGCGTTTCCTGGGCCATTAGCATTTCCCACTGGCAGAAGCGTTTGACGAGAGCCTGACCTGACGCCTCACTCGAAGAGTGGCCCAACCTCGTCGGCCCGCGCCTTGCGCTGGCCGGCGGCGACGTCGACGAAGAACAACATCAAGCCACCGACAATGAAGAATGCGATCACGGCCAGAATGGCAGTGCGGCTGGGTGCGACCGAAAACACGGCCGGCCCGAGGATCCCGGCGAATTTCTCAGCGACACCGAAGAACCCGAAGAATTCGCCCGACTTGTCGCGCGGAATCATGCTGGCGAAGAGCGAGCGGCTCAGGGCTTGCGTTCCCCCCTGCACCGCCCCCACCAGGGCCGCCAGCGCCACGAAGTGGATCGCGCTCGTCATGAAATAGCCGAGGACGCAGATCGCCATGTAGGCGACCAGCCCGACTCCGATCGAGCGCTTGGCGCCGATGCGCTGGGCCAGCATTCCAAAGAGGAAGGCGAACGGAATCCCGACGAATTGCACGATCACGATCGAGGCGATCATGACCGTCGTATCGATGCCGATCACCGCGCCATAGCTCGACGCCATGCGGATGATCGTGCCGATGCCGTCGTTATAGATCAGGAAAGCGAGCAGCATCAGGAAGGCCTGACGGTGCGAGCCCAAGCCGCGGGCTGTTTCCCACAGGCGCGCGAATGCAGCCCGCACCGGAAATCGTTCGGTAATCCCGGCGGCGGAGGCCGCTGGCTCGTGCACCCGGCGGAACAGCGGGATCGAGAAAACCAGCCACCAGACAGCGACCGAAAGGAATGCCAGACGCGTGGGCAGTGTGCCCTGCGCCGAAGTATCTGACACCGTCGGTAGACCGAACCAGGCGGGCTTCATGATCCACGCGAGGTTGATCGCCAGCAGAGTGCCGCCGCCGATGTAGCCAAAGGCGTAGCCAGCCGTCGAAACCCGGTCGATCTCGTCTTTGCCCGCAACGTGCGGCAGCAAAGCGTCGTAGAAGACGAAGCTGCCGTTCACGCCGATATTGGCGAGGATGAAAAGGACGGAAGCCAGCAGCCATTGTCCCTGGTAGATGAAGAACATCCCGGCGACCGAGGAAACCCCCAGAGCCATGAATCCGCCCAGCATTTTCTTCTTGTCGCCCTTCAAGTCGGCAATCGTTCCCAGCACGGGTGACAAGAGCGCGATGATCAGCATGCCGATCACGGTGGCGGTTGCATACCGTTGCGTGGCTTCCTCGACCCCGACCACTCCCTTGCAGGCGACCTTCTCGTAGTAGATGGGAAAAACCGCGGTGATGATGGTGGTCATCACTGCCGAATTCGCCCAGTCGTACATCGCCCACGCGCGCAGCTCGCTCCGGTGCAGGCCGAGCTTGTTGAGCCAGGAATTCCATTTCCCCTCGCCGGAGCCGGGGTCGAGCTCGTCACTCATCAATTCCGGGGTCGGCATTCGCTTCCTTCCATGGTCGGTGTTTGACTGCGTCGACAGACGTGGCCGGCACCCGTCCGTAGATTCACGACGATCCACGAGAGCAGCAGATTAAGCCATGTTCCACCCATCGACAAGCCAACTTCGCCGCCAGCGTCCGTGCCGTTCGTGGAAGAGCGCGCGGCAAACGAGTAGAATTCGAACCGATGCGCCGCCGGTGTTCAATCACCGGTCGGCCAGAGCAACGGAGCAGTGGATTGGATGACATCAAGGCGCAGGCGGCCGAGTGGTGCGAGCGGGCGAGGAAGCTCTGTGAATCGCCCATCGATTCCCGACCCGAGAGCCTGGCGAACCGACTCGATCTGATCGGTACTGGATTGATCCTGCGCCGAAGCCTTGATTCGTCGGTCCAGAGTGAAGAAATCGAGAACACTCGCCGCGAAATGCTCTCTGCTCTCGCCGAGCTCCAGGAAGTCGCCGACTCCCAGATGACCACGCTCGTCCCCGGCAACGAGCGCCACGAGCTCCTCGCCCGCCGGTCCAGAGAATGGCTGGCCGAAATCAAATCGGCAGTTCGGTCGATCACGGCCGCCGTCGGCCCGGATCCGCTGCACAAAGCACTCGCGATCGAGGGACTGCGCAACGAGCTCGAGTGGCATAGCGCCGTCATCGATCGGCTCGATCGTGAAGCGCCCGATCCGGCAACGGCGTGGCTCGACGTCGAGCTCGCTCGTTTGAGCGCCTCGCTGCACGTCGCGTCAGGGCATGATCCCGACCCGAGTCATCTCCCGCTCCACCAAGGCTGCGAGCGCTTGCAGGCGATCTTGCTTTCGCGACGGATCGTGCGCGAGCTTGCCTGGCCCGTCGAGGGTTCCACGCCCGAGGCCCTCTGGGGACATCGGTTTCACCTGACGCGATTACGGGCGCAAGCGACGGCAACCGATCACGGCAGTGAACAGGACGCATTCCACGCACGCCTGGCGCGCCAGCGCGCCGATTGGATCGACAGGCTGGACCGGCGTCGGGACGAGCTCGCCCTCGCCGCCAGAGAGCAAATGGCATCGCTTACCCTCTGCGACCGGGTTGCCCCCGGTGAGCGCGTCGTCCAGCTAGCGCTCGACGAGGCGGGGGAAACGATGGCCTTCCTCGAAGATATCAGCCTTGGTCGCGCGGTTGATCGGCTCAAGCTGATCGGCGACGACCTGGCGCGGCTCTCGGAAGCTTGCCTCGAGTGGCCGCGAGCAGAGCAATGCCGCCACGCCGCCCTTGATTTTCCGGAGGAGATCTACCTCCCATCGCCGGGTCCAATTCCGGATGCCGTGAGTATAGAGCCCGTCGGTGAGCCCGGGGCACAGGCGACCACCGAAAGCGATCTCGAGGCGGCGGCGCGGACTCTGGCGGAGCAGCGCGATGAGCGTGCCCGCAAGCGGATGCGAGCGCAGGCGCGGTCGGTCCGCCGCGCCAGCCGCCAGGTGGAGCGCGACTGGCAGGAGAAACTGCTCACGCTGCGCATGGAGAAGATCTTCGGACGCCGATTCGTCGCGACTCTCGAAAACACCGTGCTCGTGCTCATCCTCGTGCTATTCGGTCTGATCGCGGCCGAGGTGGTGCTGGAGCGCGCGCGCCCACGCGGGCTCTCGGCTGCACAGCACGTGTTCTTCGCCTGGGCCGATCTGGCGGTTTGCTCGGTGTTCCTGTTCGAATTCACGCTCAAGCTCGCGCTGGCGCCGCACCGGACCAGCTATTTGCTCCGCCACGTCCTGATCGATCTGCTGGCCTCGCTGCCTTTCGGATTCGTCGCACATCAGATCGAGCTGGAACGAATGGGCGACCTGCTGAGCGCGCCCGACGGCCTCGGCTCGGCGTGGTGGGGGCCGGCCCGGATCGCACGGGTGGCCCGGTCGTTCCGGTTTCTGCGGGTGATCCTGCCGGTCTTGAGGCTCGCGCGGGTCGGGCTCGTGCTGCTGCGCCTCCTCGATCGTCTGGTGCGCCGCATGGGCAAACTCCTCAACCGCAACATCGTGCTATTCGAGCCGCTGCACGCCCAGAAACCGGAATCAAGCGAGCGCCATCGCTTGATCGCTCTCCGCAGCGAGCTGGAGCACGCCCGCGTTAGCGCGGTGGCGCGGCTGGACCGCGACCAAGCTCGCAGGTTTTCTGAGCGGGTGCTCTTCGATCTGGAGCGCCGGGTCGAGAGCTTGCCGGATCCTGCCCTGGCCGATGACGTTCCGGAAACAACGAGCCGCGAAATACCCGTCGAGGCGGTCGTCGAGCGCCTGATCCAGATGACCCCGGAACGGCTACTCGACCAGATCGGGCCCGCGGCCGTGAAAGCAATCGATCGCTATGTCCGCCTCTTCGATCTTCCCCTGGTGCGACGCCTGCCGTTCGTGCGCAGACTGGTTGCCTACCGCGAAAAAAGCCCGGCAGAAGCCGTGGCGCTGGCTGCCAATTATCTCGGCCACTCAATGCAGCGCGGCCTCGACGTCGTCTACTTCTTCGCCGATCTGCACGGCACGCTGTCGCCTCCCGTTTTCCTGGACCGGCTGGGTGCGACGATCGTCAACGCCACGCGGACACCCGCCAAGCGATTGCTCTGGCTGGGATCGGCGTTTCTCTTTCTTTACCTGATCGTGAACTCGCTGCCGTTCTTCACGCCGTTCGTGAAGGTCGTCGACAAGGTGCAGACCCTCCTGGGTTGGCCGGTGATCATCCTCGGGGTGATCTGTCTGGTTTTCTGGCTGCTCGGCGCGTGGTTTCGCAAGATCGCCAATCAGTCGGCTGATTTTTGCGAGCGGGTGGTCGAGGCCCAATTTGCCACTCACACGAAGGCCCTCAAATCCCGCCGTCGCGACCACGATTCGCAGTTTCTCAGCCAGCGAGTGATCAATCCCGAGCTGCTGTTGCGGCAGTCGGACGACAGACCCATCCATCGCAACGGCTCCGGTCATGACGAGGAAGCCGGAGGCAGCGAACCTGCCTGGTTCGAGAACCGCGAGCTGGCGTTCCTGCGGAACGTTCGCTTGCTCTACCAGGACTATCTCGACGGATCGCCGCTCCACCGCAGCGACACCAAGGCTTCGGTTCAGCTCCTGGGGAACCTGGCTCTCAGCAACCTGCGGCGAAGTCACCTGGGGCACTTGCTGCGAGAAGGCCGCACCATCGACCGGCTCGACTTGAGCCGCGCCGGCGGCCTTTTCGGCGGCCCGTATCTCTGGTTCAACTACATCACGCGAATGCTCGTGCAGGAAACGGCCCTGCTCTTGCTCGACTACAACCGCCACGCCATCCCGCTCGATCGCCTGGCCTGCTCGCCCCCTTCGGTACGCCAGAAGTTCCGGAACTGGCTGGCGGACCGGCTGAAGATCGACCCGGATGAGGTATGGGTGCCCGAGCTCTCGACGCCCCATACGGTACCGGAAGGTAGCTCTATCCATCGGGTTGGAGCAAGTGAAACCGCGCGTGTGGGAACGGAAGGCACCCTCCGCAAAGAGGCCGGGGCCTTTCTGGAGACCGTCGAGTTCACCGCCGTCGACTTTCTCGGAGACGACCCCGAGCGCGATTGTGAGATTCACGCTCGCTTCGGGCCGCAGGTTGCCGAGCTTGTGAGGCGCGACCGGCAGCAGAATGTCCGGCGGGCTTTCCGCAGTTTTCCACTGCACGAGCTGCCCTTGACTGCTCGCACGTTCAACCCGTTCGGATTCTATCAGGCCCACCTCTCCGGCGGGCGTATCGTGCTGCTTCCTCTCGTCCTCCTCGCCGTGCTGGGAAAGGCCGTCGCGGCCGGTTTCCGCAGCATTCTGCGTGTCGTGCACGAGATCCTGCATCCTCAGGTCGACCGCCAGCAGGTTGTTCCGGCTGATGCCTACTGGGCCGCCTTGCGCAAGATCCATCGCATGCGCAAGCCTGTCTTCATGGGCTCGCTCTGGCTGCGAGCCCGCTTCGACGTCGAGTACATGGGGCTCAAGCTTCCGACCGCGCCCGAAAGCCTCGCGGGCGAGCTGCTCATGGAGGCCGATCTCGACTACATCGGGGCGACACGGCAGGACCGCATCATCGCCGAGCAGTTTCGCCGGCAGCATCAGAAGCGGCTGGAATGGGTGCACCGCTGGGTGCATCGCTTCGGCTGGACGTTCGACTTGCTCCCCGGTTATCTCGCCGACGAGATTCCCTACCTGGCCAATCGCGGCGGCGAGGCCCTGCGCGCGCTGGTGGCAGCCTGCATCCTTGACCACGACGATATCTCGACCCTTGCCTTGTCGCTCGAGGGGCTCAAGGCCGTTATGGAGTACTCCTGCGATGGGCGGCAAGACGTGAGGAAGCTCCCGCCCAGGCTGCCCGATCCGATCGTCAATATCCGCACACTCTGGCATCCCGTACATCGGCGAAAAAGGCGGCCGCTTTCCGACCTCTTCGAGCTACCGTGCTTTCCATCCTACGACGCAGCCTCCCGCCGGCGAATCACAGCCTACCTCAAGCGGCACCGCCGAATGACCCGCGGCTGGGTCAAAGTGGTGCTGGGCCAGGGCTCACGCGATCCATGGGCTGTCGTGCAGTCTAGGATGCGCGACGTCCTCTTGCGAACCGACCTGTGGAGCGACCAGATCCTGGTTCTCCGCGCGGTCCAGACCCTGACCATGCTCGACCTTCAGCACAACTGCGAGCTGGTCTGGAGCCTGGGAGGGTACATCCGAACAGATCAAGCGGGGCTCGAGCCGACTCCGGGGCCACCGCGATTCGATGTGCCGGGGCAGAACCACCAAGTGGGCCGAGCATTCAGCGTGACGTCCGGATCCGAAAGCGTGTGACCGCACTACTTCCCGCCGGTCTGGTCGAGAATCGGAATATCGCGGGCCGCCGCTTCTCTGAGAACGAGCTCCACGCCTTTGCGAGCGACGTCGTTATTGTAGGGTACGCGCACCTCGCCGCCTGACTTCTTTTCACACATCAGATGGTGACTGGTGCTCGTCCCCCCGCGCCGAGTTCGCGTGGTCTCGGCCAGCATGCGAATCTGCGTGAGGTCCGCAAATTGCGTTTTCGGAACGACAGTCCCTCCGTAGATGCCGGTTTGAAACTCGAACGCCTCTTTGCTGACCGAGGCGCGTTCGAACATCATCGACGGCCCGATGCCAAGCCCGATGAAAGGCCCCGCGATCATCAAACCCCACCCAAACCGCGTGTTGTGCTTTCGAAGAAAAAAACCGGCCGCACCAGCAGCTATCCCGCCGAGAAAGATCGCGGCGGGAACCCACAACGCGAATTGAATAACATGCGCTCCCTGTTCGTCGGATTCCCGAATACAACCCGATACGGCAAGGAGCGCCAAACCCACGGTGAATAACCCGATGCGTCGATTCTGCGTTATGGCGGACATCGTATTAGATCTCCCCGTTCGTCGAATTGAACCGCGTAACCTCTAACGATCTGGTCAAACCGACCGGCCGGTCGAGCGAGCTTACCCCACGCGTGAGAGCATCGCCAGAGGCCGGCCTCGAGACGGTCTGCCAGGTCGCGGGTTGGGCCCGAGCAACGCGATCCATCGGCTTCGACGTTCCGAGGCGGTGCGGCAACAAACATATGAATCTGACTGCCCTGCCGAGGCGCGCCAGGAAACCCCGCCGCCGTTAATCCGGCTCTCGAGGGCCCCGTGCGCCTGAGCACGCACGCTTGACAAGGCACGTTCGATCCTCTACAGTGACCGAACTCTTTTGATGGGTAAGTGTCTACGTGCGCTCACCTTGAGCAATGCCAGCGCCTCGCCGATATGGTGAGAGTTTCTGGCGATGCCTCGTATCGGACGGACATGTCGCCGCCGCTCTTGTCTCACCAGGTGCCGAGTCGAATCTACATGGCCAACCCGATTCAGGTGGACCTGGGTCGTATCGCGCAGGATCTGCAAATTCGGCGCTCACAGGTCGAGAGCGTCGTTGGACTCCTGGATGACGGGAACACGGTTCCCTTCATCACGCGATATCGCAAAGAGGCGACCGGCAACCTCAACGAGGTGGTCGTCGGCGAGATCCAGGCTCGCGTCCAGCGCCTGCGCGACCTTGCTGAGCGTAAAGAGACGATCCTGAAGACGATCGAGGCCCAGGGAAAGCTCACACCGGATCTGGCCGCTGCGATTCGCGCGGCCGACAATCCCAAGCGGCTCGAGGATCTCTATCTTCCGTTCAAGCCCAAGAAGCGAAGCAAGGCCTCCGACGCCCGGGAAAAGGGCCTCGAGCCTCTGGCGTTCCGGATCTGGACGCGTGACGAGACTCTCACTGAGCTGGCGGCCGCAGCCCAGGAATTCGTCAACGCGGAAAAGGGGTTGGAATCGACCGAAAAAGTGCTCGAGGGTGTCGGTCACATCCTTGCCGAGGCCATCAGTGAAATGGCGGCCGTGCGCGATGCGATCCGCCGGCTCATCTGGAAAACCGGCAAGATCGTCACCTCGAAGGCCGAGATTCCCGAAGGCCAAGGGCTCGAGTACCGGGATTATTTCGACTATTCCGAGCCGGTGGCCCAGATCCCACCGCACCGGGTGCTTGCGATCAACCGGGGCGACAAGGAAGGCCCGCTCAAGGTGCGGCTGGAACTGCCGCGGCCCGAGGTCGAGGCCGCTCTGTTCGCACAGCTTCCGCTGGACGCCCATCCCCACGCCGAGCTCTTTCGTGGCGCGGCGATCGACGCCTTGGACCGGCTGATCGTGCCCAGCATGGAGCGCGAGGTCCGGAGGGAGCTGACCGAAGGCTCCGAGCGGCATGCAATCGAAGTTTTCGCAAGGAATTTGCGCAGCCTGCTGCTCCAGCCGCCGATTCCCAAGCAAGTCGTGCTGGCCATCGATCCTGGATTCCGAACCGGCTGCAAGGTCGCGGTGCTTGACCGCGGCGGCAATCTACTGGACCAAGGCGTGATCTACCCCCATTCGCCACAGTGCAGGCGGTCGGATGCCAAGGTCTTCCTGAAAGACCTGGTCGCCAAGCACGAAGTGGGCGTGGTCGCCATCGGGAACGGCACGGCCTGCCGCGAGACCGAGGAGCTCGTCGCCGAGATCATCGCCGAGGGAACCCTGTTCAGCACGGACCCGGAGGCCGCGGCCGCCGCGCTGGAAGAGACCGCGAAACACGAGCAGGCCATGAAGGAACTGGCTGCAAAAGAACAGGCTGCACGACAGGAACAAGCCGCAAGACAGAAGCAAGCCGCGGCCGCACGTGCTCAGGCGGCGGCAGCGGCGGCAGCGGCGGCAGCATCAGTCGAACCATCGTCTCCGCCCTTGGTTGCGCCGAGGCGCAGGCCGCGGTTGAGCCTGCCGCGCAAGAGGCTGCTCCGGCTTCTGCGGAGGAGGCAATCACGCCGGCCGAGCCCGAAGTGACGGCCGAAAGCGCGCCCGAGGCGTCCCTTTCCGAGGCTGCCGCGAATCATGCCACCGCGCATGAGGCCGGGGCCGGCGACAACGATCATGCGCCGGCGCACCCACACGGGCCGACAGTCGCGGATACGCCGGTCGGGGCCTTGCCGCCCATCTCCGGCGGTGCGCCGGAGTCGTCGATGCCGGAGGCGGACATTGCAGCGGAGACCGGGCCGAGTGGGGGGGACGACATCGATACTTCCGGGGTTAGTACCCACGAGCCCCGGCCGATTGAAGCCGGGCCCGCGGCCGAATCGACTGGCGAGACGAGCAACGTGAATCATGGTGTGAACGCGGTCGAGTCGGAGGGTATCGACGCGCCGGGGCCAGAGGTGGGCGCGAGCGAATCGCCTGAAGCCGCGCACGAGGGTGCCGCCGTCGGCGAGACTATGCAGACATCGGCCGGCGAATCGGCACAGCCGGCCGTACCCAGTCCAGCGAACAAGCAGGCCGATCGGGGCAAAAAACCGGCGGGCGGCCCAGCTTCTTCGACTCCGCCTTTGCGCGGCTCTCGCGGGGGAGGCCGTGGAAGGTCTGACTCGTCTCGCTCTCGCGGGCCAAAGCCTCCGAGAAACACTGCCCCACAGGGAACGCCCCCGCCGCAGGCACCGCCCCGGCCGCATACGGCCGACGCTCAGATCGCGCAGCTCTTGTACGTTGTCGTGAACGAGGCCGGCGCGAGCGTGTACTCAACAAGCCAGGTTGGCCGAGATGAGCTCCCCGATGCAGACGCAACCTTGCGCAGCGGTATCTCGATCGGCCGCCGGCTGCAAGACCCGTTATCCGAGCTGGTGAAGATCGAGCCCCAGAATATCGGCGTGGGTCTCTACCAGCACGACATCAATCCCAAGCATCTCAAGGAATCTCTCGATACGGTAATCTCGAGCTGCGTGAATTTCGTGGGCGTGGACGTGAACACGGCCAGTGTTCCCCTGCTCCGTCACGTTTCCGGGCTCAATCAGCTCACCGCGCGGCGAATTGTTGACTACCGCAAGGATCACGGGCCGTTCGCCACGCGAGAGCAGTTGCAGCAGATCGAGGGAATCGGCCCGGCATCGTTCACGCAGGCGGCCGGGTTCCTGAAGATCCAGGACGGCGAGCAACCGCTGGACCGAACCTGGGTCCACCCGGAAAGCTACGAGGTCGCCAAGCGGCTGCTCGAAAAGGTCGGCTGCGAGCCAGAAGCGGTTCGCGACAAGGAAAAGCTGGCGGACTTGCGCGCCAAGCTGGCCCTCGTGAACGTGAGCGAGCTGGCCCGGGAGCTGGAAACGGGCGAGTTCACGCTCCGCGACATCATCGACGCTCTCTCACGCCCCGAACGTGACCCGCGCGACGATCTTCCCAAGCCGATCTTCAAGAAGGGGATCTTGAAGATCGAAGACCTCGCGACCGGCATGGAGCTGAAGGGGACGGTGCTCAATGTCGTCGATTTCGGGGCGTTCGTGGATATCGGGCTCAAGGATTCCGGGCTCGTTCACATCAGCCAGCTCGCGAATCGGTACGTGAAGAACCCGCACGACATGGTGAGCGTGGGCGATGTGGTGACCGTGTGGGTGATGGGCGTCGATCACGAACGCAAGCGCGTTTCGCTGACGATGGTCAAGCCAGGCACCGAGCGCCAGCGCGGCGGGCCGCCCGGCGGACGCCGTGGCGGTGCTCCCGATGGTGAACAGCGCGAGGGGCAGGGCCCGCAGGGGCGGCGCGGCGGCGCCCGCCCCCCCAGGCCGACAACCTCGGCGCTCACCGCTCCCCCGGTGGGTGCACCATCTGTGGCAGTGCTCCCGGATGCACCCCTTCGACGCAATGACCGAGAGCGCCCCGGTCCGGGAGGGCCGCGTGGTTCTGAACAGCGTTCGCCGGCAACATCCGCGGGTGGAGGCTCACCGCACCAGGATTATCGCGGTGGCCCTCCACGACACGGCGGATCCGGACCACCTCCTGGCCGCGGCGGCCCGCGTGGGCCGGCTCCAGGGCCCAACGCAGGCCGGCCACCCCGGCTGGACCGCGGACAGAGCGACCACGGTCAGAACCGCCCACCGCGCCGCCCTGCCGCGCCACCGCCCCCACTCTCCAAGGAAGCCCTCGAGGGCAACGTTCCGCTCCGAACGTTCGGCCAGCTCAAGCAACTTTGGGAAGCACGGACCGACGATATCACCGATGCTGTAAGCGATCGCCCTGAAATCGGCGCGACACCCGCACCTTCTCCCGCCCCTGCCCCCGCCGACAGCGAAAGACCGCCTGCTGAACAACCCGAATTCGCGCAGACCCCGAGCCCAGCCACAAACGAACCTCAAGACCAAACGAATTCAACCTCGTCGTAAGCTCTTCTCTATAAAGGTTTTCGCCTCATACAAACATCAATCAGAATCGATCGCTTGACTGACTCTCGTAAGATAGCACTGGGTCGTGCTAAAGCGCAAGATATCATGTATGATACTATGGAGAGCGGGGAAATGCGCAAAGGCGGCGCTTTCGGAAAGGATTCACGATCTTCAGGATGGCAACGAGGTTCCTGCGTTTGCGGGGATTGGCTCGCCTTATGCGGCTTCAAGGGCGGGACTATAATCTCCGCAGTTGGCGCAGCGAAAATGACCTCACCGGATGGCGACGACGGTTAGTGATCGCCGTGGTACTTTGACGGACGACTTATGGGTGTATTTGCCTGGCGAAATCTGTTGACCCGACCGTTGCGTACGTTCTTGGCGCTTATTGGGTTATCGATACCGATACTGGGTATCCTTGGGCTTTTCTGTTTATCGAATGGTCTGCGCGACTTGGTCGGCACGACTCTCAGCCGCATCGAGGGGCTCCTCGTTCTACGCGAGGACATGCTCAGCCCGGTGTTGAGCCACGTGCCGGCCTCGCTGGCTGACCAGCTTCGGAAGACGCCGGGGGTTCGCGCTGTCGCGCCGGAAGTCTGGGGGCTGGCGCCGCCGATCGAGGGGCGCGGCATGATACTCAGGAATCTCATGGCCGGGCAGGGGTTGAATTCGTTCCTCGACAAGCCGGTGATTGCCGGCCAGGACATCGTCGCGCATCAAAACCTGAGGAGTGCGGTGTTTCCCCGGGCACTGAAGGAAAACGGCGAGGGCCGGTTCCTGGAGCCGGGAGATGAAGGCACGAACCGGGTGGTGATCAGCCGGAAAATCGCCAAGCAGCATCCCGACGCCAAAGGTAACCCCAAGAAGGTTGGCGACAAGATCTCAATCGGCGGCAAACCGTTCGACATCATCGGTCTGTACGAAACCGGCTCGATGATTCTCGACGTCGTCATCGTGATGGATATCGGGACGGCGCGGAGCGTTGTGAACGAGCCCAAGGAATCAGTCTCCTGTATCTACATCGAGGGAACTGATCCCGCGCAGAACACGGCGCTCGCGAAGACGATCGAGCAGGCGCATCCGGGCATCGATGCGCGAAGCATGAACGAGGCCCAGGCCAATTTCGGCTCGTTGATGGGCCAGGTCGACTCATTCTTGTTGATGACGGTGAGCCTGGCGCTCGTCGTGGGGATTGTGGGCATCATCAACACGATGCTCATGAGCACGACCGAACGGTTCGCAGAATTCGGCGTGCTGCGGACCAACGGCTGGTCGCAAGGCAATATCCTGGCGCTCGTGACGCTCGAGAGCGCGTATCTCGGCCTCCTCGCCGGCGTGGGAGGCTGTTTGCTCGCTGCCGTCGGGACGATCGTGATCAACCAGTTCGTCGCGGATGCGGGCATTCGTCTGGGCTTGACGCCGTCGCTGCTGGTGCTGGGAATCGGTCTCTCGGTGCTGATGGGAACATGTGGAGGCCTTTATCCCGCGTGGCGGGCGGCCCGCCTCTTGCCCATGGAAGCAATACGGCTGGGCTCGCGCTGACGGACGGCACTTTTTCAGCGGGGATTTCCGATGATTGACGTGGTGAACGTCTTTAAATCGTACCGGAGCGGCAGCCGCTGGGTGCACGCTCTACGGGGGCTCTCCTGCCGCATCGAGGCCGGGCGGTTCGCGTTCATCGTGGGCCCAAGCGGGTCTGGGAAGAGCTCGCTGCTTTATCTGCTGGGGGCAATCGACCGTCCGACTTCCGGTGAGATCGTCGTTGACGGTCAGGAGCTCGGAAAGATGTCCGAGCGGGCGAAGAATACCTATCGGCGCGACCGCGTCGGTTTTATCTTTCAGTCATTCAACCTGATCAACAACCTGACTGCCCTCGAGAACGTCTTGATTCCGTTCATGCCCACGGGCATCACGCCCGCGTTGCGGCAGCGAGCGACCGATCTCCTTGGCCAGGTTGGCCTGGAGGACCGGCTGGACCACCGCCCGTACCAGCTCTCCGGAGGCGAACAGCAACGGGTGGCAATTGCCCGGGCGCTGGTCAAACAACCAATCTTGCTTCTGGCGGATGAGCCCACAGGCGAGCTGGATTCCAAGACAGGCGACGAGATTTACACAATTCTCCGGCGCATGCAGGAATCATCAGGAACGACCTGCGTCGTTGTCACCCACGACCGCCGTTTCATCACGCCGGACGACCTGGTTCTGGAAATCCAGGACGGCGAGCTGGTGCACCCAGAAGCAAGCTCCATGGCCGATCATTCGGCGGCTTACAGTTCGCGGTGAGGCTGGTTCGACAGTCGTGCCTCGGCTGTCGTTCAAATGAGGCAGGCTCGGTTAGTCTATGTTCAAATCCTAGATCCCCAGCACTCCTAAATCCAAAGCTTTCAGTGCGTGTCGATCGACTATCGGAATGCGTGGCAACAATCTGGCAACATCGTCCCGCGCGGTCTTGACGAGCTTGCGTCTTTGGCGCACTCGGTCCGCAGTTGCTCTCATGCGCGTGCAATCGCGACCCAAAGACTTCTGACGGCTTGGCTGCTTCGGCCAGCGTGCTCGCAGTTCCGTTCGATTCGCCGCCACCCGCGGTCGGCGGTAAAACCGCGTTAACCGCGTGGATTGATTGGGCAGCTCAACCTTCGTCTACCGGCCCATCCTGGGCGCGGTCGATCGGCCACATAAGGGTGATCTGACACGCAGATTTCGACGACCGTCACACCGAGGCACGTCGGATGGCCGATGAGTCTTGATTTCCCTCGATGATGATATCGCATACGCTATCCAAGAATTGACCTAGCCGCCACGATGTTGCACGGCTGTTGACAGATTGAGCCTGAGGCAGATAGGAAAGGTTCTATCGGTATGGAAACCGCCCACACCAAGGATTTTCGGCATGGAGGCATCGCATGGAAGCCCAAACCACCGGCAGTCTTCTTTCCTTTCTTGCCGTTGTTCCCGATCCTCGCAGTCGGCATGGCCGACAACATCCGCTGTCGGCCATTCTTGCGTTGGTGTGTTGTGCCGTCATGTGTGGTGCGAAGAGCTATTCTGCCATTGCGCAATGGGCACGGGACCAAGACATCGGGCTGATGCATCGACTTGGCTTCACTCGCAGACCTCCGAAGATGGGCGGCATTCGCAAGGTTCTGATCGCATTAGACCCAAAGGCCTTCGAGGACGCTCTGAGCCGGTGGGCCGAATCGTTGCTGGACCGTCCAGTCTCAAGCGAGCCTTCGCCGCCGGAAGCTTTTGCTCTCGATGGCAAGACAGCTCGTGGCAGCTTCGACGGCCTCGAGAAGGCGGTCCACCTGCTCTCCTTGGTAGCGCACGAGTCGGGATTAACGTTGGCTCAGACACAGGTCCCCAACGGCGGCGAAAACAAGACCAACGAGCACAAGACAGCTCTTCAGTTGCTCCGAGGTATCGTTCTGGAGGGGCGAGTGGTAACCGGCGACGCCATGTTCTGCCAGCGTGATCTTTCCCAGCAGGTCATCGATGCACGCGGCCACTACTTTTGGTTTGTGAAGGACAACCAGCCGACGCTCCTCAACGATATTAAGGCCGCCTTCGACGCATCAACCGAGGCGGCTTTTTCCCCCTAAACAGCGACGAATCTGGGAACAGGCGCAGGACACGACCACGAGCATAGACAAGGGCCATGGTCGTCGTGAACGCCGCACCTTGAAGGCAACGACAGCATTGAATGAGTATCTGGATTGGCCCGGCGTGGCTCAGGTCGGGCAGATTGAGAGTGTGGTTGAGCAAGGCGGAGAGGTTTCAAACGAGACTCGCTATTTCATTACCAGCGTTCCCCGCGCTCTCGGCAACGCCAGCCATTTGCTTGCTTGGGGACGGGGCCACTGGTCCATCGAGAATCGATCCCACTACGTGCGTGACGTCACGTTCGCCGAGGATAAGAGCCGAATCCGCAAGGGGTCCGGTCCGGAAATCATGGCTGCGCTGCGTAATGCAGCGATCGGATTCCTTCGAATCACTGGCGCGACCAACATCGCCGAGTCCGTTCGTCGCAATGCTTCCCAAGTCCGAACGCTCTTCGCCAAACTGGGTATCCTCAATTAGTCAACAGCCCTGCACGATGTTGCGAAATCGTCGGCACGCTGCTAGAGTCGGCATCCTCGGCACGCATGGGCGGGTGCCGATGTCGAATTGCGGGATCCTGCGCGAAAAGACACGCTCAACAACCGCGGAACGGTTACGAATAAGTAATCTGGTCGACGAGGCAAATCGCCAAGACGCTTGTGTCCGTGCTGCCGAAAAGAGAGCGGGGGAAGAATGGCCGGATACCGACGATCAACCATCGCACCGTCCCTACGAGTTCGGCTCATGAAGAGTTGGGGGCATTCAGCGATCGGGCTGGGGCATAAAACGGTTCTGGCTTTTTCTCTGATTCTCGGTTCCGTGGCCTTCTCGTGTCCGACCTGCGGGGCGGCTGACAAAACTGATCTGGTGCTCACCAGGCAGGAACTGCGCCATCAAGTTTACTTGTACAACGACTGGATAGAAGATGTATTGCATTCGACATGGACACCTAACGAGACCACCCTAGACCGTCTGCCGCCGGAGCGCGTCTTTCCGAATCTGATTGGCCAACTGAAGGAGGCGACCTTTTCCGCGGACGATCTGGCCGCCCGGCGCGAGCGTCTGACGCGGTGGATTGGGCTGCTCGCCACCTCAAGACGATTCTCAGGCGACATGCCATCCACTTAGGGGGCCGCGTCAAAGCTCCCTGTCGCGAGCGTTGGACTCCACTTCCGGAGATCCAAGCCCAACTCGTCGCTGGCCCGGGATTTCGGTGACGAGTCCAAAGCCTACGGAAACCTGAGCGAGCTCGCCGGGCCCCTGTCTAGAGAATTCGAATTCCTGGAAAAGGAATTTCAGGCGGCGAATCCGAATCTCCAGTTCGCTGAGGAGAATGTCGAGATTCGACTCATCGACGAAAGTTGCCGCCTGGCTCTCGAAATTGAAAGGGAAGCTAGAGGCAATTGACCTTGCATGCGCCAGGATTGGATATCCCGTTTTTACGGCATGGGAAATTCGCGAGCAGACCGAGAGTCTCCGGCGGGAACTCAAAACCATCGAGGTTAAGGCCGCGGAGAAGCCCTCCGATGAGGCCAAGGACGAGCCCGTCGCTAAGAAGTCCTCCCGCATGTCGTTGCCAGCGGCTTACTCGCCGAGGCCCGTGAATCAGCTAAGTAGTTCGCTCCAGAATCTTGCGCACGAGCCTTCGGGCAGGCTACCTCTGCCAGACGCTCTCACAAGCGTACGCAGACCCGCCGGACGGGATAGACCCCGCCATCCTGGACCTTGCGTGGACAGCTGTCGTGCCGCTCTCCGATCCCAACGCCGAACTGGTCGCCGCCGGGCTGAAGCAGGCGAAGAACTGGATCGATGCGGTCGGCCTGAAGAAGGACCGGGTCTTTACCTCGCTGGAGATCACTGTGCCGGCCGGCCTGCAACTGCGATTCCTCGTAAAAGAATCGTTACGAGACGCATTGCCCCGTGTCGATCCATCGACGAGATACATAGGCCTTGAGAACCGTCTATTTTACAAATTCACGGGGTCGATCGGCGCGATGCCGTCGGCCGTCTCGATGAGGATGAGTGGTTTTTGGGGGATTTCGGATTACACCTGGCAAAACGGACTGGTCTGGGCGTCCAACCAACAGATCTATATGTCTGCCACGGTCGGTGGCGAGTTGAAGAATGACGATCTCGCGACAATCGCCCTCGCGAGCAGCGCGACCGACGGAGT
Organism: uncultured Planctomycetota bacterium; assembly: GCA_963823665.1. Taxonomy (GTDB): domain Bacteria; phylum Planctomycetota; class Planctomycetia; order Isosphaerales; family Isosphaeraceae; genus CAVXHV01. The sequence goes on along the minus strand of CAWGMQ010000004.1, from coordinate 2,712,669 downwards.
CGTGCCCTCCCTCTATCGGAGCGCAAGGGACTTCCTCGTCACGTACTTGACGACCTTTCACGGGAAAGTCGCCGTCATCCACGACGAGGCGAGCTATCTCCTTCTGCGAGTGAATAATGCGAAAAACACGATCCTCGGCACCAAGAACCGGTGGGAGGATGTTGACATCAACTTCATCATTGCAGCCACTTCCCAGGGTGCCAGGCTGCTTTGCATCGTGGACGGGAGATGGGCTCCCGGCATCCTTCCTCCAAAGTCGACTGAAGATTTCCGCGACATGGAGCCGCAATACTCCAAGAACCTCGGCGATTTCGCGGGTCAGCTTCTCGTCCGGCTGAAGGACGATCTGCTGAAGCCGAAAGATGACAAGAAACCCTAGTGGCCAAATAATAGACAGAAGGTGCGACGTGGACTTCCTGCGGCTAAAGCGTATTGTCACGATGCTAATGATCGCTTCGCATTTGCTGACCTTCTTCTGGCTGCTGGCTCTCTACTTTATTGGCGGGTTTGCCTTCAACGACCTCACAACTTCCATCGCACTGCTAATGCCCCTCTTCGCGGGCTTCACAACTATGATCGTCAAGGACGCGATCGCGGAGGCGGCACCTGAAGCCGCCGCGATCCGCACCCGGGAGTTGCCGTGGGACTTCGGATTCCTCACCCTCGCCTTCTGCGGCTCGTTCACCGCATACCTCTTTCTGATCGTCACGTTGAAAGGATTTAGTGTTGGATTCTCCTCGTTCGACCAGTTCAAGATGCTGCTCGGGGCTAGCGAGACGGTCTTCGGGGTTTACGTCGGCTACCTTATGCCAACGCTGTTCACGCAGGGGGGCCATCCGGCCCCGCGCGCCCCATCGTCCCCCGGAGCGCCGAATTTGTCCGAGACGGAGAAGAAGGCGGCAGGCGCCCCACTTGATGCCGGATTACCCCCGTAAAAGGGCCTCCTCTCGACGCCGTGGAATAGCGTATTCGCTTCTTAGCTTGGATGGAGAATAGAGGTGCGTGTGGCCGCCGCGCAGTGGTTCGGTTGCCAAGGACTCGGCCTTCGTCGCACGGAATGAATTTGTGCCACGGAATTGCAGACGACCTGCGTCGCTGATGGCATGGTCGCTGCACGGCCGGAAAAGGACGCAGCGACGAGGACTCGGTCAATTTCGTCGAGCCCTGCGGGCTGAGAATGGAGCCGAACAAGATGGCATAGCGGAGATCGGGGACTAGCCGCGGATGCGTAAGGGGCCCGCCTTCCTGTTCGTGAACAACTGGCTCGAAGGCAACGTGACCATCGTGATGCTGGGGACCACTTGCGGACGCCCGAGTTGGGTCATGACGATTTGTGATCTGGGTGCAAATCGGGTGCAGCACTGGAAGCACGAGCCCAATGCGGCTACAATTTCAGTGAAGCCTGGAAGTGGGCATAAGGTATTAGAATCTTGGGATTTGCAGTACGAATGCTGTCCCAATGCGAGCGAAACAAGCTCGTATTAGCCTCGAATCTTAGATCCCCAGCTTCCATAAATCACCGGCCAATGCGACGCCGACCGAAGTAGGTACGGCGAAATATCTGGCGTATCTGCAGGGTCGTTGGCGCGACCGTAGAACGTGCACCAATTCCGTCAACACCCTGGCCCTCGACGCAGATATGCCAGCGGCTCGCTCCGGCCGGTCTCCCGGTTCTCAAAACAAAGCGCTCGGCCGGTGAACGTCTCGCCCGCGAGCTGTAGAATACAATGGGCATAGCTATGCACCCAAGGGTGACCCATGAAAAGTCTGGCAGACGCGTTACCCCCCGAAATCGCCCGGCAAATCGACCACGCCTGGCGCACAAGAACGAGGCAGCGTATTGGGCTGCCCGCGACCAACTCCTCAGTCAGAACCTAGGCGAGTGGGTCGGGTATGCCGATGGCGCGGTGAGCGTGTCGGGCAGCACCGTTGGCGTGTTTCACGCGGCCGAGGCCATGGGACGGAGCCCATTTGTCACCTGCGTCGGCCGAGAAGACGAGCCAGTTCGGATGCGCCGGGTCAGCTTTGCATACGACGGCTCCTACGCTGGGGAGCCGTCCGAGAACCGACTCAATCAAGAAGCTGGCTGAGTTCTGGGACAGTCACGACCTGACCGATTTTGAAGACGAACTGGAAGAAGTTGCCGAGCCGGTCTTCGTGCGCAGCACTGCCATCAAGGTACCTCTCGAGGTGCAGGCGGCCGAAGCGGTCGCGCGAATGGCTTGGGTCAAAGGCGTTTCGCCGGAGCAGCTAGTCCTCCGCGCCTGCCAGGACGTCATGCTGGGCTGACTCTCTCTGCTCCGGATCTGATATCATTCCTTGAAGGAGGAGACCATGATCGAATTGTCCGATGAACAAGCCAGCGTATTGAAGCAAGGATACCCTGTCCGCGTGTCTGTTCCAGAGCTCGGTGGGGACGTCGTCATCGTTCTGGCAGCCCAGCGGGAAAGCACCGAGTCGGTCCTCCAAGAAGCGCTCGATGAGATTCGCGAGAAAGCAGCCTTATCGAACCTCGGCCGGCAAGCAGCGGTTTCCTGGACGAAGGAGAATCCCTACTGATGAAACCGGGCGAGATCTATTGGGTCGACCTGGCAACCGGACGCCGGCCCGGTATCGTTGTCTCGCGGGAAAGTTTGAATTAGGGAAATTATGTTGTGATCGTCCGCTGTACGACCAAGCGTTTCGCCGTCCGTTCCAAGCTGTCGAATTGCTTGCCGTTCCAGGCGGGTGAGTTTGGCATGCCGAGCGATTGTGTGGCCCAGTGCGAGGCGATATACGCCTTAGAGAAAGGAGAGATCGACATCGCGTCTGGCCTGATTGGGCGGCTCGATACCGCGAAATTGAGGGACGTCATCAAGGCCGTCGGTTACGTCATCGACTCGGACTGCGAACCCAACTGAGCTTCAACCTTGAGCCATACTCGCTTCCTTTTCAATCACAGCAACAGGTTGCTTGCACACCGCGTGTACAACTTTACCGATCCTATCCGATCGCCACGCCGCTAACTCCAGCCCTCCGGGAATTCTGCTCCCGGGAAGACACGGCGAACCTCCTCGAGCAATTCCAGCCACTGACTCCGCGTGTAGCGGTCGGACAGGTGGAACAAGACGAGCCGGCCCGCCCCCGCCAGCACCGCGATACGGCCCACCTGAGAGGAGACCATGTGATGGCTTCGCACCGCCAACTCTCGGTCCGCGTCGCGGAAGTTGTTCTCGCAGACGATCACGTCACACCCTCGTACCATCGTCAGGAAATCCGGGGCTGCCTCGATATCAACGGAGAAGTCCGTCAGGTAAGCGAGGCTCACTCCGGAGGTCGTCATCAAGAGCTCGCGTCGGAGGTCCATCAGCCTGTGAGGGGTCCCGTCGATCGTGATGGTATCGATGTCGTCCCCCACGGTCTCCTTGAGCTGCCTCATCCAAGGGCCCGGCTTCAGCCCCAGTCGGGTGACTATAGCCGGGTCAATGTTGACCCGCGTTGCCTCACGTACGACGTACGCCATGCAGGGGATGCCGTGGTCCATTATTCGACCCTCCACCCGAACGTGGCCGTCCTCATAGATCACTCCTCGGAACGGCGCCTCCCCGACGTCGTAGGCCGTTGCGAAGCCTTCCGCGGTGAGCATCCGCTTGGTCACCGAGCAGTCCGGCCTGCGTGGTTGTCGCGTAGCCTCCAAGATCGGTATCTTGTCGTTAGCAATTCCTCTTGGCAACAGGCTATCGTGCGTCTGACGAAATACGTCTCCACTGCAGCGCGACCTGGCCGGGCCTGATTAACCCGCTAGGTTGTGGCGGCCGCATCTCCCTCTTGCCCGTCTCACCGCAATTTATCCACAATGTGAAGAGGTGCGGCATCGTCGTCAATCGAAACACCGAACGATCATGGCTCGCAAGGCAGACAAACCGAAAAGCGGCTCCGGAGCAGAGATCGTCGTCTTCTCCGTGATTCGTGAGACCAAGTGCACGGAATGCGGTGCTGAGCTGTGGAAGGGCAGTCTGCTGCGGCTGGAGGGGGAGAAGGCCCTTTGCACGAGCTGTGCAGATCTCGACCGGCTGGAGTTTTTGCCCAGCGGTGATGCGGCGGTGACGCGCCGGGCCAGTAAATACTCAACGCTACGCGCGGTCGTCGTTCGCTGGTCGCGTACGCGTAAACGATATGAGCGGCAGGGCATCCTGGTCGAGCCGGAAGCGCTGCTCCGCGCAGAGGAAGAATCACTCGCGGACGCGGAACTACGTGCGCGGCGTCAGGCGCGGGCCGCGGATCGCCGCCAACACGAAGACCATGAATTCATCGCCGCATTTGCAAGAGCGATTCGCGAGCAGTATCCCGGGTGTCCGGCAAAGGAAGAGACAGATTACCTACGTCGCCCGCACTCATTGCTTCGAAAGCCGCTTCCGGACGATTCCCGCATGATGCCGTTCGTGCCCGACAAGAATGAACGCCAGCGCGCGGACGCTCACCTCGGCGTTGTTCGCAGTGCCTCGACGTAGCCACGCCTCCGCAGGAAGCTGCTCGAAGAACGCGATGTGCGATCTCCTCAGATTCTCGAGCTCGGAAACCAGGCTGACGAGCGGAACCTTGTTATGTTGGGCCGCTGCTGCATAAGTGTTCTCGTCGAAACCGGGAAGCGGCGTTGAATCCCCGCGCGCAAATCGAAGCGCACGATAGCCAAATACACGCTCGCAATCGCTCAGATGCCCAACCACTTGCTTGATCGACCACGTGTACGGTGGGTGAGGAACGCACGCGGCCGCTTCGGGAATGCCGGCCAGGAAAGCGAACGTCTTCGCAGCGTCAGATTTCATCGCGTCAATGATGTCGTGCTCAGGAACCAGCGTGATGTATTTACCATAGTAGGAGGCGTATTCGGTCGTTTCGGGCCTGGCCATGAAGAGGTTCCTTTAGCAAACCATCAAGGAATGAAGCTGGTTAATTCGATCGATAACGCGGCTCTTCTTCGCCCCGCTTAGACTCGCTTGATCGCGGCGGCCGATAGCTGTTGCAGAAGTCAATTCGTTCGCCGATGCTCGGGTGACTTGAGCGGAAAAACTTGTAAATTGGCCCCGGCCGCGGATTGCTGAGGTTCGTTTCCATCAACTTCACGAACGACAAGGCGCCCGAGTGATTGTCTCTAACGAGATCGAGCGCGTACTTATCCGCCTCGTGCTCCTGATGTCGGCTGTATGCTAGCGCAACGGGTGTCAGCACGAACATCGCAACTTCGAGTAGCAAGAGCACGAGCGGCAGCGAGGCAACGTCCGAAAGCCGCTCGAATCCGAGTCGACCTGCAAATCGGCCGACCAGCTTGCGCCCCGCCCAATCAACCAGGAAAAGTCCAACAAGCGTGAGCCCGGCCGATAGAACGATGGAACGGACCACATGTCCCAGGGCGTAATGCCCCATTTCATGGCCCATCACATGCAGCACTTCCGGCGCGTCCAGCTTGGCCAGCAAGGTATCCCAGAGAACGATTCTCTTTGTCGCAAACACACCCGTCACATACGCGTTCACCGCCTTGGTATCGACGCTCTTTTCAACCTCGAACACCCGGTCCGCAGCAATTTCCGCCTTCCGTGCTAGTTTCAGTATTTGCTGCTCGAGATCGAGGTCGTGCATCGGCCCAAACCGATTGAAGAGCGGATCGATCCAGATTGGCTTGATCAACATGACCGCGAACAGAAACGGTACTGAGAGCACCGCCGTATACAACCACCAGCGCTTCGGGCTGCGAGCAATCAAAAGATAAGGAACCCAGGCCAGAGCGACGCCCGCCACCATCGAGATTGCCAACCGGATGACCGAATCGCCGAACCACTTGCCAAGCGTCTGATTGGAAAGTCCGTACGCATGCAGCCGCACGTAGCCTTCGTAGTAAGACAGCGGCAGGTCGACCAGGAAGACGATCGCCAGATACATCAGCACGTACAGGCCAAGCGTGACGAACCTCACTCGCCCCAACCTTGCTGCCAAGTTCCGCAGCCGCGCAGAAAAACCCGAAAACGCCATCAAGCCCGGAAGCGTCATTGCCCAGGCAACATTCAGGATCCAGAGCCTGTTTCCGCTCCAGTAAAACTCAAGAGCGCGCGCGCTCGCTTCCGGAACGGGTACCGGTTCAATTTCACCGGCTCGAGACGCGGTGCGCTGACCGTCTGCGGCTGTTTGCGCCCGAACGAGCGTGAACGCCCCCGCCGCCACAAGAACGGCCGCAAGGGTGACGAAGCACAGCAGCAACCGATTGTTTCTGCGAACCCCCATCATCTGTCCTGTGTTCGGGCATCGATCTTACTCGATCCGGTGCGCGGGACGCTCTTTGTCATCCTCAAGGGGGACGCTCGGAACGGGTTTGAGCAGGAAGTACGCGGCCGCGATTGCGACACCGAGAAACGCGCTGCACGCCCAGCCCCCATACATCATGTATTGGGTGCGATCCAGCTTGCGCTTCATTGCCAGAGCAACTTGGCCGGTTTCGGGGTCTATCCGCTCCTTCAGCTCCGCGAGCTCCTGCTGCTGCGTGTCCCGCTCTTTTTCCACCTCCACAACCCGCGAGTTCAGTTCCGCCGCTCCAGCGGCTTTCTCCTCGGCCTTCACGAGTTTCTCGTTCGAAACGGAAAGCTCCTTGACCAGACGCTCGTTGTCTTTCTGCTCGCGCTTCAGATCCCTCCCGAGTTCTACGACTGAAGTGCTTAAGCTTCCCGCTCGCTTCTCTACGTCATCTAGCTCTTTTTTCTTCTTCTCGTACAACGCGACGAAGTCAACAGGGTCCTTGACCGCTCGCTCCAGCAAAGCGTCACTCATCAGCCGCACGCGCGCGGCTGATTCCTCGTCCACACGCGCTCGAGTCTGAATCGATTCCTTCATCGCCTGAATCTGGCCCAGAAGCTGGCTCAGCCAGAGCACGGTGGCCAGCCCCATCACGCCGAGGAAAATCCCCAGTAGGCCATAGACAGTGGCAAACTGGAGTCTCTCAACCGGCGAATGGACGTCGCGCTGCCCAGTTCTTGTAAGCATCTTGATCAGCTCCGCTTCGAGGCGAGGTGAAAAGGCTCCCCCCGAGCCGCCTTCCGCATTCGGAAGCTGCTCGAGGTCGTTCGCAAGCCTCGCCAGTGCTATCCGATCGCCGCGATCCGCCGTGAGGTAGTAACCCTGCACCTGCGCCATTCCGCCGTCGCGCCACTGGAAAAAACCGCGAGTCTGGTTGATTGGGTCAACAACGTAGGCAACTTGCAGTGCCTGTGAAAAAAAGTTGTGATGAATAAATAAATCGTGGTGCGAGAGAAAGATTCCGAAGTTGGGATGCGTGTGATACCAGCCGACGATGTCGTACTGCGGAAACCGCTGGTCGCGCTCTCGAGTGATCTCTTCCCATGAATCGTGAGTATAAGTGAAGCTGGCCTGAGTATTCGCGTAGTGTTTGGCCTCGAGCGACTGATTCACCCACACGAAAGCCTGTCCAGTTGCCGTGTCGAGGCATTCCTTGCCCAGCAGAATTCCACCCAGCTCGACCGACGTGTCGGAGAGAGCGTGCCGTTCGATCGCGTCCGCCGCGCGGCGATCGAGAAAGATCGGCAGGTCGGCCGCGCCCGGCACTTCATAGGCAACGGATGCAAATCGCCGGTCCCGATCCGGCCGCGCGCGCCGCTCCGGCTCGCGAACCCGCACATCGCCGAAAGTGATTTCATCGCCGTTCAACCGCCTGACCCCCAGCCCGTCTTGCCGTCTTCCCGATCAGCGGCCAGCAGGAAGAATCCCGACTCGCTTTCCCCGTCCACCCTCACGATATCGTAAGGTGGAATTCCAACTCGCGAAAGCGAGCAAGCAACAAGCGGTGAATCCGCCTCGATGCCGCTCTCGAACGTTGGCCGTGCTGGTTCCCGGCAGCTCGGGCACTCGGCTTCCGATGACTTCACCTTCACCCGCGGCCGCATCACCTCCCTGCGCCAATCGCATCGCGGGCATTCGATCGCCACAACCAGCTCCCGCTCGAGCACCAGGTGCAGCCGGCCATCAAGACGTGGCCCCACTGCCTCGAAAAGCTCCCGCACCGTCTGCTTCTGACCCAGCGGAAGCTCAACCGCCGCCGGGTAGGTCTCGTGGCTCAAGCAGTCGTCCCGGAACGGTAACCGCGTGGAATAGAACTGGTTCGCTACTCCGTTGTACACAAGAGCCGATCCCGCAGCGACCGGCATGCCGTGCAAGAGCTTGAGCGCTTCCTGTACTTGAAGCGCCGCCATCATCGAAGCGATCGTCGGGGCCGTCGGCACTTTGCCCGAGAGGATCTCATCGCGTGAGAGTAGTGGGCAGCTATACCGGCGGTTGAGAAGCTGATAATCGCGCTCGGTCATCGCGCACTCGTAGCATGACGAATCCGGCGGGACGAAAACCTTGACCACCCCTTGAATCTCCTGAATGCCCGCATCGATCCACGGCGTGCCCGTTTTCCAGCACTGGCGATTCACCCACAGCCGGGCTTCCCGGTTGTCGAGGCAGCCGATCACCAGATCAACGTCGTGAAAGAGCCCCAGTCCGATGTCCACGATGACGTCACCGTGAATCGGTATGATCGTCACCTCCGGATTGAGCTCGCGCGCCCGCTGTGCGGCCACCATCGCCTTGGGGCGCCCGGCGTCCGAATCGCGAAATAAAACCGATCGCGAAAGATTTGAGGCTTCAATCGTATCGAAGTCGACCAGGTAGATCGTCCCCAATCCGAGCAGAGCCAGGTTCTTCATGACCTCATTGCCCAGAGCCCCGGCGCCGACGACGAGCACGCTCGCCGAGCGCAGCCGATCCTGCCGCCACCACGAGATCAATCGAAGGCTGCTGTACCGGTCCTGGTCGTCGATGACCATGGGACTGGCAAGGGCATTGCCTTCCGCTCCCTGCCCGGCGCCGGTCGCCCCGGGAGCCGGAGCTTGACCGGTTGATTCCATGGGTCGCTCGTCCGCCATCACGACTCCTCGCCGCGGCCCGTTGAATTCACCGGCCGTCCCCCGTCGCGCGAGTGACCGGCGCGAAATTCCGCAATCGCATCCACCCACAACGGCGCACGGCGTCTCACGTTACTCGATGAACGTGATCCCGTCGACACCCTCACGCCTGTGATCGGCCGCACTGGCCGACTCGAGAAGAATGATCTCTTCGTCATCTCGCTGCGGCACGGCCGCAGCGCTCGCGATCGGCGCCGAACCCGCTGCAGCAGGCCTGGTGATCTCGTCTCGATCATCGGCCCGCTCGCCTTGATCACCGCCCCGCCGGCCTGGACTCTTGGCGAAAATGCCGCCATAGCGATTCATGAACTGGCGAACCCGAGTCGGCGTGGTTTCGCCGCCCTCCGGATCACTCGCAGTCGAATTCGACGAGCCGTTCGTGTGATCGTCCCCCCCCGCATGCTTGGGCCCCGATGCCGCGTCCATCGCTGGCTCGACCCGGCCCAGCGCGGCCCGAAGGTCTCGCAGCGGTCGTGGATCAGTCGGGAACAGGAATTTCGTCTGGCTCGCAACCCAGAGCGCTGCATCTCGGTTATAAGGGCTTCGGATGTCGTAGTTGTGATACCGCGCCATGTCCCACAGCATGTTGCACAGCTCGTCGAGCTGCACGCTCGGCACCCAGTGCGTTCCATACCCACCCAGGCAAACCATCCCGATCTCGGAGATGTTCGGGTGATAGATCGGCGTGATCCAGCGGATTTCCGGGATCGTGCGCGGATACGACGCACCGAGCTTGATCTCGACGCGATGGTCGTCGTGCGCCATCACCTGGCCGCGCAAACGGTATAAACTCTTACCCACTAAATGGATAAGGAAATGATGCGCCGGCTTGCCGTGGGCTTTGAAGCGAAAGACACTGCTTTCCGATTGAAGTCGTTCTAGCGCCGCCAAATCGTTTCGCAGGCGGCGCATGCGAGGAGATTGATACATGGTCGTGCGATCGCCCCTCGGCCCCTGCGGAGGCCTCCCGGTGCATCGAAGTCGAGCGCGGGCCGAGAGTTGTCGTGCACCATTGCTGCGCGCCGCGAGCTAATCGCGGCACCCACGCTGGGCCTCAACAAATCCGTCCTGCTACAACCTCGGGATACACAATCAGGTGGTCGCCGTTCTGGACCCCCCCCTCAACCAGCGTCCAGTTCTCAAGCAGTCGCCGGCCACCCTCTTTATGGTCAAGGGAGTAGCTCATCGGCTGCCCGTCAGGACTGGTCGCGGGCAAACTCATCTTGGTAATGATATTGGGGATGATCCGGCTGACGGGCACGCTGAAGGCGATGACCGCTTTGACCGACTTCGCGCCGGTCTGGTCCAGGAATGTCACCTGGATTCCGCTGGGATCGGCTGTTCCGCCGTATGACATGGTCAGTATACCTCCTCAGCATCTCTTCGGCCGCCACCGCTGAATATTGAGAAGAGCCCGGCCTTTTCAGTAGCCCAGCTCGCCTCCAGATCACCCGTCCGGCGATCCTTCCACCAGGATAACGCTCTTCGCGCCAACTCGAAACTCCTTATCGCCGATTTTGCTCGGTTCACTTACGCGCACGTTCCAGCTCCAGCCAGTGCTCTGCCTCCAATCGGTAGTATTCCGCAGCACCTACGTCGTAGGAACGACCAAACCCCAGACGGCGCACCCGCGAAATCAGCGACTCCAACTTCTTCATCCGCGCCAGGTGCTCCTCGAGCGCAACCAGCCTGTCGGCGGCCTTCGGCGCCATTTCCCGCCGGCAATCGAGCATGATGCGCGACCACACATAAACCTGATAGGAATCTATGCGGGCTTGCTGATAGTACGCCCAGGTTTCGTCGTACTGTTTTTTGGCCGCCTCAAGTCGAGCTTTCCCGACGCTCCTCGGCCTTCGAAGGCTCGGCCGAAGGCGCCCCGGCCACCAGCAGACCGAATAGAACTAAACCCGGTGCCAGCCACCGGGCTCCTCGCATTTTCGACATGTCGGGCTCCCTGATAGGTTCAAGCTGCAAAAGAATCACTCCCTGACACCGACCTTGCCGTTGCACCCATAGATCGAGCAAGCATTACCGTTGTACTCCCAGCAGTTACGATGGTGCGGAGTGTTACACGATGCACACACGATGATCTCACTTTCGTCAATCGGGTCGCCGCAAACCTTGCACGTGGGCGTACCCTGATCCTCCGGCCACGATTCGGCTTCCTCGACGATGTCCACCCCTTCGCCCATTCGCCGCGTCACCGATTCAATCAGGCGGTCGTGCAGCACCAGGGCTTGCTCGACCACCCACGCAAGATGCTCCGTGCTCGTCCCTAGATTGCGGTCCACCTGCACGAGCATCCGCTCTGGATTGATCGAGATCAGCATCCCACCACGATGAACCAACTGCTGTAAACCGGCCACCGTGGAGCGAATCGTTGAGTTCAGGAAGTCGCGAGACATCTCCACGTCGTTGGCCCGGACCACGTACCCGTTGTCGAATTCCCGGTCACCCGTCGTCACGGGCCGGGTCGCCCGCGGCGACTGCGGCGGTGCCGGTCGCGCCACCGGCGCCAGCTCCATGCGGAACGGAATTCCCTGGCCAAACCGCGCGACTACGCGAGTGCGTGGAATCTGGCCCGGTTGGCCCTGAATCGTCGGCGCCAGGCCCACCCTCACCGTCGCGCCGTTGTGCGTGAAACTGACCGTTGGCGGGTCGGAGAGCCCTCGCGTCTCGTAACGCCCCCGATACCGCGCCGCAACCTGCCGGTACGCCCGATACCGCGCACCCGTGATCCACGCGCTCAGATTGGTCATCAGGCGGATGACGACATAAATCGCCAGGACGCAAAGACCGAGGAACACTAACCACATGAATTCGGCCCCCCAGTCCTTGCAGCATCGCCATCCATCGCATCCACCCGGCACGCAACGGTTGCCACGAAGCCACTGCGCGGAGACGCCTCCCAGAGCTGCCACGCCCCAACGCGCCAGTTCGGCAGCGCCGGAGAGAATCGAGCCGTGACCTCACCAGTCCCGAATCCCGTCTCATGACGGTCCGCCAGTCCCGCGATTCCGACGCCTAACCCTTTAAGGATTGCCTCTTTGCGCGTCCACCCCCGGAGGAACGCCATCGCTTTCTTCTCGGGGCCAATCCTGCCGAACTCAGCCAGCTCGTTCGCTGAGAAAAAGGATTCCACGATCCGCTCGGCTTCGCCGATAGCCCTGACCTGCTCAACGTCAACCCCCAGCTCCCGGCTGCGACAGACCGCAATCACCGCGAGCTCGGATGAATGAGAGACGTTGAATCGAACAGGCGGCTCTCTCCCGTCGATGTTGGGGAAATCCAGCTCGGGTTTGCCCCGCGCCACAGCTCGGAACCGCAGCGCCTCCGGCTGCTCACAAACCAGGCCGCCCAGTATCTCGCGCAACGCCGATCGGCAACGAGCAAACCGCCTGCGGTCCCGCGCCCGCACAAACCGTGCCGCTCGCGCCCGCTCCTCCGCATCGAGCACCTTAAGCTCACGGCCCGGCTCTGCCCCGTCAATCTCCGCCTGGCTCTCGAGCCCAGCGTCCAGCTCCACCACCCACACACCGATCTCATCCCCGTCCAGTCCGGAGACTGGGCCGCCAGGCGTCCATTCGCGCAGCGCAGGGCACACCAGACCGTTGCCGCCGTTCATCATGTTGAGTTTGTCCGAGCTCATCATCGATCAGTCAGACACAGATGAAGTCTCTCGATTCGCGTCGCTACATTGTACGTTCTCAAGTCGAAACGCGGGATTGTAGTATTGGGTATGCGACTTCCACGCTTTCAGTTCACGATCCGGCGGCTGGTCGCCATCGTCGCCTTGTGTGCCCTTTGTTTCGCCTTGCTGCGATCACCTGTCGGTTTACTCCTCGCATATTTCATGCTTTTCCTCCCCGGTTTCCTCATCAGCCGCGCTAACGGCGGCTTGGATATCTTCGGTGGCGCATTTTCCGAATCGGCATTTTCCGCGTTGCTGAGCATCGGATGGGGCTTATGGTATGCCGCGCCTCGTGCTTCGTCGCTCGTCGAGGCGATCACCACACTGGCATCCAACGCGTTCGAGGCCGCCGCCGTAGGATTCATCGTGGGTTTGGTACTGAGCCTCATACTTCGTCTGATCATCGAAATAACAAAAGCCCTTTCGCACGCCTTCGGACGACCGCGACACTGAATCATCACGTTCATCGATCGTTACCGACCCGAATACTTCGACGATCCCCAAGGCAACCAACCATGAGAGCCATCGTCATCACCGCCAAAGGCGGCCCGGAAGTTCTGGAAGTTCGTGAGCTCGCCACACCCGAGCCGCGGGGCGACCAGGTTCGCATTCGCGTTCGCGCCTGCGGGTTGAACCGGGCTGACTTGCTTCAATGCAAGGGAGTGTACCCCGCCCCGCCCGGCTCGCCTGCCGACATTCCAGGTCTCGAATTTGCCGGCGAAGTCGAGGCCCTCGGCCCTGATGTCGTCACTCCCATCAAACCCGGCGACCGCGTTTTCGGCATCGTCGGCGGTGGTGGCCAGGCTGAGTTTGTGATCACCCACGAGCGCCTCACTGCCCCCGTCCCGGACAACCTCGATTTCGCCAGCGCCGCTGCTGTCCCCGAAGCCTTCATCACCGCGCACGACGCGCTCATCACGCAGGCCCGCACATCGCCCGGCGAGCGTATCCTGATCCACGCGGTTGGCAGCGGCGTCGGCACGGCCGCAGTCCAGCTCGCCCATGCGATGGGATGCGAAGTCTGGGGCACCTCGCGGACAGCCAGCAAACTTGAGCAGACCAAGGCGCTGGGATTGGATCATGGAATCGACACCTCCCGGCAGGATTTTGCGGAAGCCGTCCAAGCTTCGACGGCTGGTAGAGGTGTTGACGTGATAATTGACCTGGTGGGTGGCAACGCACTCGAGCGCAACCTGGCCGCAATCGCACCCAAAGGTCGTCTCGTCCTGGTTGGCTTGCTCGGTGGCAGCCAGGCTCCGCTCGACTTGAACCTGATGCTGCGCAAGCGGTTGACCATCGTGGGCACGACCCTCCGCGCACGCCCGCTCGACGAGAAAATCGCCGCCACCCAACGATTTGCGTCCCAGGTTGTCCCATGGCTTGACCGGCGGCTCGTTCGCCCTATCGTTGATTCCGTTTTTCCATTCGACCAGGTACGCCCTGCCCTCGCTCGCCTCGAGTCGAACGACGTGTTCGGCAAAATCGTGCTCAGCCTGTGACCAGTCCAGCCAGGAGCCCACCCGGCAGACTCACGCGTCAAGGGAAACTGAGTTGACGTTTCCGATCAGGTGGTAGAAATCGACTGGCTGTGCGAGCCGAACTTGACTATCTTGTTCCCGAATAGTTTACGCAGCTTCACACGATGGATCGCCAGCTCAAGCTTCGCCCGCATCGTTGCACGCCGCCGACTCGAGTCCTTGCGATAGATACGCGATGCATCCAGACGGGCTTTGCAGTAGCGCACAAGAGACGGGTGTTATCTTCATGAAGTCGCAGCCGCGAGGAGATCGGGTTGAAGAAGGGCATTTCTCGGCGGACTGGTCGCCGCACCGCTCCGACTCTCCGTTGGATGTCGATCCCGGCTCTCGAATGTTGCGCAAGTTCAGTCATCGCTGCCGGAATTCGCTGAGCGGAATCAAGCTGGGCCTCTACCTCTTGAGGAAGGACCTCCCGGACACGTCGAGTTGCCGCTGGAGCGATCTTGGGCGTTCTTACAACGAAATTGAAAAGCTGTTCGACCGGCTCGACCGGATCTATCATTCGGCACCGTTGACGCTGGTGCGCTCGCCGTTGGGGCAGTTGTTTGTCGAGCGGTTGCGGCTGTGGCGATCGCTTTATCCAAACTGGGCCCACACGATTCGCCTCGACCCGCCAGAAACCGATCTGGCCGGCGATTTTGATCCATCGCATCTCGGCCTCGGCTTGGACGCGTTCGTCATGTGGCGGGCGTGTTCCGGTGAATCCCGCGAACCCTGCTTGTCGTGGCGCACGACAGAAGCTCAGTTCCAGATTTCGTGGGAGGAGACCTCGGATTGCACGGAATCCGCCGCCTGCGATCCCCCAGACTCCCCGCGAGGGTACCCGCCCGGCGATTGCACCGGCTCACTGGCCCTTCTGCTCCTGGCGCGTGTGGCAGCCGATCACGGCGGCGACCTGGAAACCCGTCATGATCCATCCTTGAGCGCCCTGATCCGCTGGCCCCAATTCCGCGAAGACCCGCACAAGTGTTGAGCGCGGCTTCCCTTGACTCCCGCCGCGCCACCCGCATAACATGCGACGAAGCCAAGCACTGCGGGGCGTAGCGCAGCCTGGTTAGCGCGCCTGCCTTGGGAGCAGGAGGTCACCGGTTCGAATCCGGTCGCCCCGACTATCTTTCAAAAAACCGGGCGAGGCTGTTCGTCAAGGACTCGCACTTCGCGGACAGCTCAGGACGGGCCGAGGCCACCACGGCCAGCGATTCGGCGAAACGCTCGATCACTGGATCGCGCGTTGTTCCGCCTCCCATTCCTCGCGCGTGCGATGGCGGATGTCGAACGCGAAGTCGTCATCCATATTGCAGCCATCCAGGTGCCAGAAGCTCGGCCCGGGCATGTCGGCCATCATTTGGCAACACGGGCAGTCGGGGTCGACGATCGCCTCATGGCCGGACACCCCTTCGGGGAGCCGGGTGCGCTCGCGGTCGATGATGGATCGCGGCGTTCGCCCATGACATTCCGGGTCGGGCATGGCGAGCCATTTGTCGCGCACGCGCTCCAGGCGAGGGACTTCGCTCGTGAGAAAATCTCCGACGGCGAACAGCTCCAGCCCATTCCCGGCCGGCCGGGTTTTCCCTATTTCGTCGAGCCGGTCCCAGCAAGACCAGAGTAACGCGCGAACCAGTTCGTAATACTGAACCAGTTCGTGCGTGCCGAAGCCGCCGTAGCGGTACGCGAACGAAGATTCGTCCAGTGCGGGCGGGCATTTCTGCAGTAGCGACCATCGTTCCGATTGATCCTGCAGATCCCAGGTGAGATGACCGTGCCGTTCGAGCGCCACCTCGCGCGGGCAGAGGCAGCCCAGGTCGTCGCGCGGCGTCAACAGCCAGGCCGCGTGAATCTCTTTGAGCGCGTCTTGCGCCGCAGAGGCGATCGTTTCCCGCCGAGCGTGGGCCGCGAATGTTTCGCGAGCGACGAACTCGATCAGAGGCCGCCCGTAAAAGATGGCGCGGGCGTCGAGCGGCGGCCGGGCGGTGCGTTCCCGCCGACGTTTTGCCGCCAATCCCGGCCACTCGAATTGATCGCCCGCGAACAGCCAGTCGTCCGCCAGATGATAGCGCAACCTCTTGTCCGTACAGCATTTTCCGTTGTGATAGTCGACTTCTCCGCTTGATCCCGGCGAAGAATACGTGGAATCGACGACGACCAGTCGTGCGACGAGATCGATGACGACGAGCCCGGCGTCATACGGTTCATCGCACAATCCAGCCGAAAGATTCGCCAAAAATCGGCGATTCAGACCGGGCTTCTCGAAGCGGGCGCATGCGGTTTCCAGCTCCGCTAGCGTAACGGGGTCCGCACTGAGCGCGGCGATCGCGCGATCGGCCGAGCTCCCGTGAATGGTTCCGGACCAATCCTGTCCAGCCTCCCGAACGACCAAACGAACTTCGCTCATGGAATCATCTCCGAATGAGCACCTGCCCTCTCGATCGACGAACCCTGGTTGCGGTGCGCTGAACAGTCGCGCAGCATTGCTGATGACAATCCCTATGGTATCCATCGAGCACTCCGCTACAAGCCAGCGGCCGGGAGAAGACACAACATGGTAACGGTCGACCTGAATGCACAATCACCGCACAATGGCGCGAAAAACGGCGTCCCTTTGAGATAGGGAGCACAAGATGCCGTCGAATCCCGAAGCCGGTCGTGTCCTGGAGCCGTTTCGAAAATACCTGCGCGTGCTGGCGCATCCGGCGAGCCGACAAAAGCTCGCCCGCCCAGCCTCGCCGGACTGGCCGCGCGATGGCTCCGTCGGAATGCGATGGCAGCCGCAACGATTGTCTTCGTCGGAATCACCTGGGGCGCACTGACCGGCGTGCTCATGTGCGCCCTGGACCGCGGGTTTGCGCAGCGTCGTCTGCCTCGGCCTGATCTTCGCGGCTTTCTCACATGGAATTCAATGACGCGGAAGAGCCGCCCGTTGGTGGCCATGATCGGTGATTGACGCGCCGTCAAGGTCCGCTCATTATCAAAATGACGTCGCCAGAGAATCACGAATAAAGCCGTGAGGCGTGGGCCATGGACAAGAGCCATCGAAAGGCCGCCGTCAAACGGTGGCAGCACACCGAACGCGCTAAGTTAACCACGCGACCTTGCGCTAGAAGAACCACCAAAACGTACGTAGTCTCGCAGGCCATTGCTCACCAGAAATCCGTGCTTTATAATCCTAGCTCACCTGGATTTAGGCCGAGGGTCTATGTTAACGAGTGGCGATCGAGGACCAAGAAATCGTCAATTCGAATTGTTCTGCGCTCGTCCGCAATGGCTCTCGCTTGACAGCCGCGTGACCGTTTCCGTTCACACGCCGGTCTCCCGGCACGTTGAACCACCGTGGGGAGTCGTACGCCTTGCCAGCAAACACCGAATCCCCCAAATCGCGTGCCGCGCTCGCCGCCGCCGCCTTGGTTAGAGACGGCATGATCGTCGGCTTGGGCTCCGGCTCCACGTCCGCACTCCTTGTCCACTGCCTCGGAGACAGGATCAAGCGAGAAGGCTTGAAATTCACCGCGATTTCCACGAGCGACGAAACCACTCGCCTGGCGAAAAGTCTCGGCATTTCGGTCCAGGAGCTCGACACGGTCTCGGCCCTCGATATCAATCTCGACGGCGCCGACGAGATCGACGCCCAGTTCCGGATGATCAAAGGGCGCGGCGGCGCTCTCTTGCGTGAAAAGATCGTCGCCTATGCGTCGAATCATCGCGTCACGATGATCACCGGCGAAAAACGCGTCGAGCAACTCGGCACCCGCTGTCCGATCCCTGTCGAGGTCAGCTCGATCGGCTTGAAACACACCGAGAGACGATTGCAAGACTTCGGCTGCACCACCGCTGTCCGTCTCGGAAGCGACGGCTTACCCTTCACGACCGACGGCGGAAATCATATCGTCGATTGCCGCTTCAGCTCGATCGACGACCCTGAATCGCTCGACTTGCGCCTGCAATCTGTCCCCGGCGTGCTCGAGACCGGTCTCTTCATCGGCCTCTGCGACACATTGATCGTGGGCACGGAGACGGGCGCCGAGCGAATCGAATCAGCCGTGCGATCCCTCTAGCAGGCACATCCCGTGTGCTGCCCGCCGGACTGCTCGACTCGCCAAAACGAGGCCGAACCGGCCGGCCGTTCCTCCAGCTCGAAGAGCTCACATCCCCAACCGCACCTTGAGCTCGTCCAGAATCTCGGCCGTCCGCGATGCACCAATCCGGTCGCAGCCCAGCTCGGCCGCTTCAATCATGGCGTCCAGCGTGCGAAGACCGCCGGCTGCCTTCAGCTTCACATGAGGCGGCGAAGACCGTCGCATCAGTCTCAGATCGTCCATCGTGGCGCCCCCCGTGCCGTAGCCGGTCGACGTCTTCACGTAATCGGCCCCCACGTCACCGCAGATTCGGCAAAGTCGCACCTTCTGCTCGTCGTTCAGAAAACAATTCTCGAAAATCACCTTCACGATCGAGCCGCCGTCATGGGCCGCGGCGGTCACAGCCGCGATGTCGGCGGCTCACGGCATTCCATTCGCCACCTCTCGCCTGGCCGATGTTGATCACCATGTCCAGCTCGGTCGCTCCGTCGGCCATCGTCTGCCGCGCTTCAAATACCTTCACGCTTGTCGTGTGCCCTCCGTGTGGAAAGCCGATCGTCGTCCCCACAGCCACTCCCGAGCCCTTCAGAATGCCTGCCGCCAAGCCCACTGCGCCCGGTTTGATGCAAACGCTCGCCACCCCGTAGCGGACGAGCCAGCCGGCACCCCTCCTCCATCTCCGCGGTCGTGAGCGCCGGGCCGAGCAGAGAATGGTCGATCCGCTTGGCAATCGCGTCGTAGGTCAGCACAAAACTCATGAGAAACTTGCTCCGCCGTGGGTATTTCAGGGTTCGACTCGTAGTCGCGGCATCACGAAGAAGGTGAAAGCGACGGGCGGTTGGACCGCCGCTGATGCGCCGGCGCAGCGGCTCTCTTGATGGCAATCGTCGGCCGGAACATCATCGCGATCGCCAGTGGAAGATAGAGCATGACCAGCGTTCCACCCTTGTCGAGATACCAGAACTGGCTGGCCACCAGCAAGGCCGCCGATAACGCGATCAGCTCGGCGATATTCTTGTCGGCCGGCCAGAACATCGTGAGTATCACGAGAGCCAGATAGCCGATGAGAACCGGGAGCCGGAAGCTCGAAGTGGATGCTCACCCAGAAGCTGCCGCTCGACCTGGGCTCGAACTGAGGAAACAGCCCGACCTCGTCGATGCTTCGTGCGCCCAGAGCGCGAGCCCACTCGCTGAGCACCGGCACCCAGAAGCCTGCCAGCGCGCAGATGGCCACCACCGCCACCGCCAAAGCTGTGAATCGCACCGCCCCACGTCGTCGATAGAATCCACACCAGAGCGCGATCAACCCCAGGCACGCCGGCACCCATCCCGCCGCCAGCCCGATCAATGCGCCCGCCAGCGCGGGGCGGTTGTGCCAGAACACGGCCGCGACGATCAGCGCCGCAGGAACGAGCTGGCCGCTATCGACCAGCGCCATACGCGTGTACGGCAGCAGAAGATAGCACGCAGCCATCGCAATTCCCGTCAGCGGCCGGTCGAAGAACCGCCAGCCAATCCCGATCAGGCCGAGCACCAGGCCCAGATGGGCTATACTTGCGAGCACGCGAGAGACGATCACTTGCGGCGTCTTGTTCTGGAGCGGCCCTGGTAGCGAATCCTTGATCCCCTGCGGGATCTCCGCAAGAGGAACGGCCGCCGCATCCCCCGTCGTCTTTCCGCGGTCCTCGCGTCCCGACGGCTCGGCCGGGTTTCGCCCGCCTCCTTGCTCGACCGGAAGGCTGATCGTTTCGGCCAGCAGCAAGCTGAGCACGCCCACCGAAAGACACAGCAGTCCCGACGCAGTTCAGATTCGGCTCGAGCAGCGGCCGCCGCGCTAGCCCGAGGTCGGCCCAGCAGCGAATCAGCCACAAGCCCTGACCCCAGGAAAAGCCAGATGTACGCACTCCACGGGTGATGCCCAGGGTTGCTCACGATCAGCATCATCCCCGGCGCCAGCACGAACAACAGCAGC
This sequence comes from uncultured Planctomycetota bacterium, assembly GCA_963823665.1. Taxonomy (GTDB): domain Bacteria; phylum Planctomycetota; class Planctomycetia; order Isosphaerales; family Isosphaeraceae; genus CAVXHV01. Next base: position 2,692,411 of record CAWGMQ010000004.1, on the reverse strand, counting down.
AAGATCAAGGTTCCTCACGCTCCAGATCCGGCTGAACTTGAAGAAGAGCGTGACGCAGCTCAAGAGCGACAGAAAGACCCACACTTCCGGACTTAGACCCAGGTCGGTCACCAGCGAGCCGTTCACGGTAACCTCGTCAGTCAGACGTGTGAGGCAACGGGTCGCCGGCGAGCTGGCAAAGTGCATTCAAGGCGGCTCGCTGCTCGGCCTCCTTCTTCGTGCGGCCCCACGCCGGGGCATACCGCCGATCGCCGACCCGCGCCGAAATCTTGAAGCACTTCGAGTGATCCGGACCCTTCTCATCAAGCAGTAGATACGTCGGTGTCGCGCCATATTCACGCTGCGCGAATTGCTGGAGATTGCTCTTGTAATTCTGCCCGTTGCCCACGTCCACCGCCGCATCAATCTCGCGGCTCGATGTGCCGGACGACGAACTCCCGCGCCGCTTCCATCCCGCCGTCGAGATAGATCGCCCCGATCAAGCTCTCAAACACATCCGCAAGCATCGACACCGGCGTTTGCGACCGCGATCCCATTCCTTTGCCCATCACCAGGAACTCGTCGATTCCCAGATCTTGCGAAATCTTGGCGCAGGTGTGCCTCGATACTACGATCGACTTGATCTTCGTCAGCTCGCCTTCCAGATACTCGGGAAACTTCCGGAAAAGCAAGTCGCAAACGATCGCCCCTAGAATCGCATCACCAAGAAACTCGAGCCGTTGGTTCGACGTGAGCCGATGATTGGCCCCCGAAGCGTGCGTGAGCGCTTCCTGAAGAAGATTCAGATCGTTGAAGCGATATCCGAGCACATCCTGGCACTCGACCGCGCGCCGGGATCCGTCGCGATGAATCGTCGGGGGCATGGCCGCACCCAGAAGGCACAAAAGGGCTTGCGACGCAGATTAGATAGGCTATAAGCCCCGCCGACCATTGTCAACCGTCTCACTCATCCCCGTCCCCTGCCGTTTCGACCGCTCACGATATCTGTTATGATGCAATACACGACCGAACGCATCCCCGACGCATGGACGGAAGGGGTAGCACGGGCTTTGCCGGTGCTCCGTGGTTGGCATCTTTAGGGCCGACACTCTGGTCGGCCCGCCACTCGTGCGGCCAGAGGCCTCCCATGTCCACTATGACGGCAATTCAGCCGACGCCAGCACCTGAACCGGTAGCGTCCCTGTCGCTGTATCGATTCACAGTGCATGAGTACGAACGCATGGCCCAGGTTCTCGACGACCCCCGCGTTGAGCTGATCGACGGCTACGTGGTAAACAAAATGGCAAAGAAGCCCCCTCACATCTGGAGTGTCGGAAGAGTCTTCAAAGCACTCGACGTCTTACCCGCAGACCGATGGACGTGTCGCAAGGAAGATCCGGTCCGAATTCCAGATTTCGACGAACCCGAGCCCGACATCGCAGTCGTGCGCGGCCCCGAGGATCTGTACCAAGACCGCCTACCAGAAGCCAAAGACCTGGCTCTCGTGGTCGAAGTCGCCGACTCAAGTCTAGAACGCGATCGCGGCGGAAAGCGAAATGCCTATGCCAGGGCTCGCGTCCCCATCTATTGGATTGTCAACCTGGTCGAGCGACAGATCGAAGTCTACACGCAGCCAGGGCCGTCTGGTTATGCCTCGCGTATCGACTTCGTCGCCGGCGACGAAGTTCCCCGTCGTCTGTGATGCGGTCGAATTCAGCAGGATCCCCGTCGATTCAATTCTGCCCAAAGCCGCCGACTGACTCTTACATCACTGCGGTGTGACCTCGGAATGATCGGAAACCATCGGATACTCATGCTCAACCTCTCGCACCGCGCGGATAAACGCGGCAACTCGTGCCAGGTCCTTTCGCCCGGGAGTGCTCTCAACCCCGCTGGCCACGTCGACCATCCACGGCTGGGTACGTGCAACGCGCTCCGCCACATTCTCGGACGACAGGCCGCCGGCCAGGATCAACCGGGGCAGCGGGGGAATCGAATCGATCACCTCGTCCGCCACGAGCGATCCGGTGCCCCCCATCTGTCCAGGAATGTACGCGTCAATCAACACGGCGTCCGGCAAACGCCCCAGAGCACCACACCGGGCAACGTAATCGATCACACGGCTCCAACCTGCGGCCCGATCCAGCCGAAAGGCTCGAACGATCTGGAGCGACTCGAGCGCAACCAGGTCTTCCTCGGGCTCCTGCCCGTGCAACTGGATGATCCCGATCCCTGCCCGCGTCGCCGCCTCTGCAACCTCAGTCGCCGGCCGGTCCACGAAGACGCCGACCGCTGAAGCCGATGGCGGCAGCGCCGCGACGATAGCCGCGGCCTTCTCGGCCGTCACATACCGCGGCGATGGCGGATGGAAATTCAGCCCAATCCATTGGGCGCCCAGCTCGGCGCACGCAACGGCGTCATCGACACACGTCAAGCCGCAGATCTTCACGCGGACCACGATAGGCAAAACTCGCCGGGGCTAAAGCTTGCACCAGGAGAAAACAGGTCCGTCCCTCTGGCGGCGATCATTCCCGGGCGAGAGCACCGACGGAGACCGTCGCTTTCAGACGATACCGCACTTCTCCCGTAGCGATGCTTTGAACTTGCTCTCTTCGTTGATCCCAACCAGGCGGTCGACCTCCTTGCCATCCCTGAAAAGCAGGACGGTCGGAATTGCGAGGATCCACTGGCTCCCCGGAACATCTTGGTTTTCGTCGCAGTTAACCATGCCGACCTTGACTTTGCCCTCGTAGTCAGCGGCCAGCTTCTCAATCGTGGGGGCGAGGGTCTTGCACGGCGGGCACCAGGGCGCCCAGAAATCGACAACCACGGGAATGGCAGAATCGAGCACCTCAGACTTCCAATTTCCGTCGGTGAACTCCTTCATTGTGCCATCCACGTGATCTGCCCTCATCGGGCCGCGAAACTCTGTTACACCGAGAACACCGGCTCGACTCATCCCGCCGAACGTTCTGCGACCAGACGGCCAGCCGTCGCATGCCGCCTCACGCGACGCCGAGCTTATCGCGCAGCCAATCCTTGAACTTCTGCTCCCCGTTGACCCCAACCAGACGGTCCACATATTTCCCATTATTGAAGATCGAAACAGTCGGAATCGAACCGATTCGCTCGCTTCCCGGGATCTCCTGATTCTCGTCGCAGTTCATCTTGCCGAACTTGACTTTGCCTTCATACTCGGCGGCCAGCTTTTCAATTGTGGGAGCAAGCTTCAAGCAAGGGTTGCACCACGGCGCCCAAAAATCTACGACCACCGGAATAGGCGAATCGAGCACCTCGGACTTCCAGTTTGTGTCTGTGAACTCCTTCATATTCCCGGCCATGTGAATTGCCTCTCGAGGCTACGAAAGTTGAGAATCTGATCGAAACTTAGCACAAATCGAGAAACGCCCGACGGCATCCTCGAGCCATTGCATTATAAAGTTCGCCGCCACTGAGTCAACCAGCACGGAACGCGATGACGCGATCGGTAAAACGCCAACCCACCCCCCCGTAGAATGGCTTCCAAGACCCCCGACCGGGCGCCGTCATAAATCCCGGCGGCGCAAGCCCCGGGATCGACCGGTCGACCGGAGTCCATGCAACTTGAAACCTTGCGATCGCGGCCCGCTCGCCCGCTCACTTGCTCGCGGTTCGTTTGGTCCTGATAACGACCTTCTCTTCGTGGTAAAGCAAGCGCCCGCAGCTCAAGCAGAACGAAAGCCCCGAGCCGTTGATTAGGTCGTTCACCATCTGCGGCGTCAGCGAGGTGAAGCAACCGAGGCACGAGCCTTCATCGCAAGCGGCCAGCGCGTCCGGGCCATAGCGCGCCACAATTCGGCGGTATTGCACCCGGTATTCTTCGGGGATCACGTCCTCGGCCTGCACGATTGCCGTCTCCAGCTCGGCGAGCTGAGCCTTGTGAGCGGCCGCCTCATTTTCGATTTGCTGCTGAAGCGCGGCAACCTCGCCGCTGAACCGTTTCGCGTCGGCATCGAGCTTCGCCAGCGCAGCCGTGCGCGTCTCGACGTCTTCGAGGTTCACCAGGATCTCTTCTTCAACTTTCGACTTGGCCGCGTTCTCATGCGCGATCTGATTCTGAAGCGCCTTGTATTCGTCGTTTTTCTTGACGAGATTGAGCTTGGTCGTCGAGTCGTCAATCTTCTTCTCGATCCCTTGCAGGTCGTGCTCGTGCTTCTTGAGCTGCACCTTCGCGTCCTGGAGCGCCTTGCGCTCTTGTTCCATCTGGGTCGTTCGCGCCGCGAGCGTCGCCTGGCGCACCGCCAGGGTCTTCGGTCCTGACGACATTCGGTCGCGCAGGGCTTTCGCACGCTGGTGAAGCTCATGCAGGTCTTTAAGACTATTGGCCGTCGCGGGCATCAATCGTGGTCCTCTCTGCTGTCGGGTTCTCGGGAAAGATCCTTGGGCACGCCGAGGGGGGTTGGTCTTGGTTCGCACGCACGCTCGGGTGCTCACTCTCCATTCTGAGCTTGCCCCAACAAAAAACCCCCGGTCGCCTTCGGCGTCCGGGGGTCCTGTGGCTCGTTAGCCCGTACTTTCAAGGAAGCCTTCGAGTTGTCGGCTTCGCACCGGATGTTGCAGTTTTCTGACGGCTTTCGCCTCGATCTGTCTGACGCGTTCTCGCGTGACTTTGAAGATGCGGCCCACCTCCTCGAGGGTGTAGGTATACCCGTCTCCCAGCCCGTAGCGTAGCTTGATGATTTCGCGCTCGCGATACGTCAGCGTCTTCAGCACCGAGTCGATTTTCTCCTTGAGCATTTCCTGTGTGGCGGCGTTGATCGGGCTCTCCGCCGCTTCGTCCTCGATGAAATCTCCGAAATAGCTGTCTTCGCTTTCACCCACGGGCCGGTCGAGCGAGATCGGGTGCCGCGAGATCTTCATCACCCGGCGGGTTTCCTCCACCGAGATATTCGCGGCACGAGCCGTTTCCTCGATGGTCGGTTCGCGCCCCTTCTCCTGCAGCAGCCTCTTGGAAACATTTCGCAGCTTCGACATCGTCTCGATCATGTGCACCGGAATGCGGATGGTCCGCGCCTGGTCGGCGATCGCCCGGGTGATCGCCTGGCGAATCCACCACGTCGCATAGGTGCTGAACTTGTATCCACGGCGGTATTCGTATTTATCAACCGCCCGCATCAGCCCGGTGTTTCCCTCCTGGATCAGGTCCAGGAACGACAGGCCGCGGTTGCGGTACTTCTTGGCAATCGAGACCACCAGCCGGAGATTGCCGCCGGAAAGCTCTCGCTTGGCCTGCTCGTACCGCCGGAACCGGATGTTCATCAGCTCCACGCGCTTCGCCAGCGACTTGGGTGTCTCCAGCGTGATCCGCATCAAATCCTTGAGTTCCCTGACCAGGTTCGCTCGCTCTTCCTTCACAGCTCGCCCGGCGCGGTGTTCCTTGAGCAAGAAGACCAGCTCACCCATCCGGCCCGAGATCTGCTCGAGCCGCTTCATCAGCGGCTGCACTTTCTGCGTCCGGATCGACAGCTCCTCGACCAGGTTCACAGCCTTGCAGCGCCGGCCCTTCAGGTTCTCCAGCAGCCCCCGGCGGTAGGTCTCGTCCCGCTCGCGGACGAACGACTTGAAATCCCGGACGTTGCACTCCATCAAGTGTACAAGCGTCACCAGGTTATGCGGCATGCGGCCCAGGATCTGGTCTTTCTCGAGGTTCTCGGTCACCGAGACCTTCACCGTGCGGTCAAACGGCAGCTCTCCCTCGTTCACCTTCTTGAGCACGTCGACAACCAGCGCCAAGGGCAAAGTGGCATTCCAGCACCTTACGCCGGAATTTCTTGCGCGTGATCTCGATCCGCTTCGCCAGGTTGATTTCCTGCTCGCGAGTAAGAAGCGGTATCTCACCCATCTGGGTAAGATACATGCGAACCGGGTCGTCGATCCGCCGCGAAATCTCGTCGAGATCTTCCGGCGTCAGCTCGGCTTCCTCGTCGTCGGGCTCGTCGACGTCGTCTTCCGGCTCGTCATCCAGATCGCCCGAGGCCAGCAGGCGGCTCTCCGCCTCGTCCTCGTTGATCAGCTCAATGCCCATCTCGTCGAGCGTTTCGAGCAGGCCGTGGATGCGCTCGGGGCTCGTCGCCTCGTCCGGCAAGTAGTCGTTGACCTGGTCAAACGTCAGGAACCCCCGGCGCTTGCCCAGATCGAGAAGCGTTTTGAGTCCCTCATCCAACTTATCCATCCCAAATCCTCCCCCGCACAAAACGACGGATCCCGACCCGCTAGGATTTGCGTGTCCGACCGCTGGTTAAGAGTCGTAGATATTCCAATTATATCGCACGATAAGCATCTGCGTTGGCATGTTGATCAGTCTCGTCAAGCGAGCGTTTCAACTCGTTCAACCGAGCCTGCCGCTCGCGCTCGCCAAGCACAAGCAAGATCCGATCAAGCCGCTCACGCCAGGGAGCAGGACGAAAATGCACGCTGTCCGGGAACCTGGCCGGATCGGGCGTGCTCAGGGCCGACTCGGCGATCAAGCTTGCCGCCAACGAGCGGATCGCCGGATCTTCGAGCCGGACCATGAGATTCTCGTAGCTCGGAGTTTCACCTTCGTTCTGAAGGTCGTAGCACAACTGAAGGATTTCCCGCACAGGTGCATCTTTGAGGGCCGACGGGCACAGCCGCGGCAACAGCCATTTGATTGCCTCCGGCTCCCCGAGCACGACCTGGATCAACTCCAGATCGGTGCGGTTCAGTTCGTTCTGGCGAATGTTGCTCGCCCCTGGCGACGGATCGCCGGCCTCCCCATTTGCTCCGAGGCGACTGCCATCGCCGGCTCAAGCTTGGCCGGGGCCGAATTGGCCGCCGGCCGCCGCAACTGCCGTCGCATACGATTGAGCACGTCGATCGGCACCCGAAGCCGCTGTGATAGGGTGTCAAGCAACTTGGCCTGTTTGACTTCCAGACCGATCTGATGCGTCGCCGGAATGTTGTTCATCAGCCCAAGAATCCATTCAGCAGCCCGCCGCGATCCCTCCGGCGTCCCCAGCTCGAAACGCACGGTCGCTCGAGACAGCAGGTAGGAAAGCGGATCCGCAGCTTGCTCAACCAGCCTGCGAAACGCCTCGGCCCCTTCATCAAGAAGAAAGTCACATGGGTCAAGATTCGCCGGCAGTGTGAGCACCCTCAAGTCGAAGTCGCTTCCCAGGAAGAATTCAAGGGCACGATCGGCCGCCAACTGCCCCGCGGCATCGGCGTCGTAAACCAGCACCACTCGATCAGCCAGCCGTCGCAGCGCTCGAAGATGGTCCTCTCCCAGCGCAGTGCCTAGCGTCCCCACAACATTGGAAAGCCCTACCTGGTGCGCGGCGATGACATCCGTGTATCCCTCAACCACCGCAACCCAACCGGCTTCCCGGCTCGCCGTTCGAGCCAGGTCAGCCGCGTACAACACCGTTCGTTTGTGAAATAAAACCGTCTCGGGGCTATTCAGATACTTGGCGACACCCTTGCCCTGGCTGGCTTGCTTTTCTTCGACCTCCGGCAAAACTCTTCCGCCGAATGCGATCGCACGCCCGCGGTCATCGTGGATCGGGAAAATCAGCCGCCCCCAAAACCGCTCGCGCACCGAGCCGCCAGGTTCAGAGGGATGCGAAGCAAGTCCCGCCTCGACGAGCAGATCAATGCTGTAGCGCTTACGCCTCGCCTCCGCCAGAAGCCAGCCGCGCTCAACCGGAGCATATCCCAGTCGAAAGCGCTCGATACTCTGCCGCGTCAATCCCCTCTGGTCAAGATAATCTTGAACCGTCGCCGCAACCGAAAGCTGCTTGGCAAAAATCTCCTCTGCCCACGCGTGCACCTCATAAAGCTGCGTCTTCGAAGGACCCTGCGTCGCCGATGCCGTCGACGTTGTGCTCTCCAGGGTAACCCCCGCTCGCTCGGCCAGCATGCGCAACGCCTCGGGAAACTCAACGCGCTCGTAATTCTTCACGAAATCGAACACGTCCCCCCCCACTCCGCACACCCAGCACTTGAACGACTGGCGCTCGGGGTTCACTTCAAGGGACGGATTACGGTCGTTATGCCACGGACAGAGCGCCTTGTACTTGGATCCCACCCGGCGCAAGGCGAGATACTCGCCCACCAAGGCGACAATATCAGTCCGGTCTTTAATGGCGGATTTAGTCGCTTCGGAGTGGCGGGGCACCGGGAACTCCTGACCGTAAGGGCTCAGGCCCGGCTCCAATGTCCAAGTCCCCAGAGCCGAACAAAGTGTCCGACCTCACGAAACCCCCACACAACCACGCCCCTTGGTCGGCGGCGATTTCAACCAAATTATAACCCTCCCCAACTTATGGTCAAGTTTTGGAGGCTCTCTGCCGACAACTTGGTCGTCTTTGTAAAACGGCACGATTTTAGCATTTAAGTAACATCAAGGGGCTCGCCGACCCCACCCCTACACTCGCTTCCATCGCCAGATCACTCCATTTCACATCCCCTCATCCACCTTTCCGCGCGTCAGAATTCCTTATCCATTTCCTCACATTCTCGGAATCGCCTACCCATTGGCGTCTTGCAAACCAAGTGTCTAAGTCAAGTCCTAGTGGGACCGGATTGCGATGTGATTCATCGGATCTTGCATGCGGCGCCGCGCGAACCAGTGCGACGGCCGCTTTCACCGTTCCCGCGATGAACCGCACTTCCTTCTCGATTACGGTTGGTCCCGGAATCGGCTGCTCGAGAGCCGCACGGCGCGGGGTTGGCCTTCCCCCGATTGCACGATCAATGGCAGACCTCGCCTCACATCGATCTTTTTCACGGCGACTTCGAATTCCAGAAGCGTTCTCACCGGAACCGGCGGTCTGTCGCCGACGGCCAGAATCCGCGTCTCAGGGCGCAGTTTCTCCACGAACGCGGGACCACCGGTAATCACCTGGTCAACCTCGATCGCTGGGCCTTGACCGTCGCCGGTGTCCCGGCGTTCACGAACGCCGAACCCGAATATCGCCAGTACCTCAGGGGCAGGTGGCATTTCCACGATCTTGACCTGTACCGACTTCGCTTCGCCTGCACGATAGAACTGCACCGCAACCTCCGCGCCGACGTCGAGGCTCGAGGTCACGTTCTTTAAACCGCTGGGATCGGCGATTTCATGCCCGGCGAGCTTCACCACGACGTCGTTCGCCTTCAGGCCCGCGCGGTCGGCCGGGCCGTCGGGCTGCACCTCGGTAATAAGCGCTCCGCGATTACTTGGAAGGCCCAGCTTGTCCGCCTCTGCCTTGTCGATCGCCTTGATGAAAACCCCGAGATATCCGCGGACGACTTTGCCCTCCTTGATCAAGCTTTCGACGACGCGACGCGCCATCGCCGAAGGAATGGCCAGCCCGATTCCCTCATAGCCGCCCGACTGACTGATGATGGCCGTGTTGATCCCGACAACCTTCCCCGCCAGGTTGATGAGCGGTCCGCCGGAGTTGCCTGGATTGATCGCGGCGTCGGTCTGGATATAGGATTGATACTCCGAGGATCCGACGTCGTTTCGCTCGGTCGCGGACACAATCCCCGCCGTGACCGAGCGGTCCAGGCCGAGCGGGCTGCCAATCGCCAGCACCCACTCCCCGATCTCGAGCTTTTCCGAATCGCCCCACTGGGCCTCCACGGCCAGATCGGCCTTCACCCTGATCACCGCCAGGTCCGATTTGGGGTCTTCGCCCACCAGGTCGGCCGGCACGTCGTTGCGCGGGCCCAGCCGCACGATGATCCGGTCGGCATCTCTCACGACGTGGTTGTTCGTGACGATATACCCCCGCGCCTTGTCGATGATCACCCCTGAGCCAAGCTCCGCGCTCTGCAAACCGGGCGACAACCGGTTGCCCCCGGCAATCGGCAGCCCGGGCACTCCGTCGCCCCCTCGTCTCAACCGGAGCGACTGAACCTTCACCACCGCCGGTGACACGGAGTTGGTTGCCATCCGGAAGAGGAGCGAAGCGCGATTGACGATTTCCCCTTGGTCAAGCTTCGCCAGCACTTCGGCATCCGCGCGAGCACGGCCAGCTTCCCAGGCATAGCTGATCCGCTCGGTAACGTAAATCGACCCATATACAGCCAGCGCCGCCACGCAGAGGACAAAGAGCACCACCAGGAATCCCCGGCGCACCGGAGGCGTCGTGGGTCGTGGTGGCGGATCCTCAAACCCGAATTCCTGGGCGTTGAACGAGTTCATTGACGACTGACTCCGACGGGGCAAGCTCGCGCGGCGCCGGCACGATGGCCGGGCGTGCAATCATTTTGGACCGGGCACCCTGGGAAATCAACCCGCGGCGCGAGCATTGGAAATGTATAATGAACTGATACCGCCGCGCGCTCGCGGAAATTCACGCGTATTGGGATCCCGTGATGGCAACCGTTCAAACCCCTGCAACGCTCGACGACCTCGCCCGCGTCTCTGACAAAGCCGAGTTGATCGACGGAAGGATCATCTTGCTCATGCCAACCGGCCGAAAACCGGGTCGCGTCGGGGGCCGCATCTACCGCAGCCTCGACGACTACGTCACGTCGACCGGGCACGGCGAGGCATTTCCCGACAACTTCGGATTCGCTGTTCCCCGGCTCTCCTCCGGTCGCGAATCCTTCGCCCTCGATGCCTCCGTCCATCTTGGACCATTCCCTCCTGATCCGATGCGCTTCGTCGATGGGCCTCCGCTTCTAGCCGTCGAAGTTCGTAGCGAAGGTGATTACGGCACATCCGCCGAGGAAGAGATGGCCGCGAAGCGCGCCGACTATTTCGAGGCCGGAAGCCAGGTAGTATGGGACGTCGATCCCGTTGCCGAATGCATTCACGTTTACCGATCCGAGAGCCCCACCACGCCCCACACGCTCGTGAAAGGCCAGATCGCCGACGCCGAGCCCCACCTTCCCGGCTGGCGAGTCGACGTGAGCTGGGTCTTCGGCTGATTGAAGGCTCGGATCGTCAGAATCGAGAAGCTATTTTTCATCGACGGTCATGTGTCTTGCCGTCGACAACCCGAAAGATACGCCACAAAGGGCCCGGTGATGTTTACTCCTGAATTCAAACACTTCCGCCTGCGAAATCCCCATGGTGTCGTGGTCATCGAGCTCACGTGCAAGGACATTCAAGGCCCAGACCTGGCGAAGGAGTTCATCGCCGAGCTCATGGCGGTCGTCGAGCAGGACCAGAGCAGTCCGATTCTGTTGAATTTGAGCTGCGCGAGGCACTTCAGCAGCATGGGATATGCGGCGCTTTTCAAGCTCGTGAAATACGCCAAGGAGCGAGGCCGCCCGGTGCGCTTCTGCAACATGCACCGCGACGTGCGAGTCGGGGGCGACATCGTTGGTCTTCCTCTCGTCGTTGAGATCGACGACGACGAGGAATCCTCGCTCCAGGCTTTGGCCTGCGACTGATTAAAACCAGCTCCGGCCCGCCAACCCCGACACGTCAGCGAAGAATCAGCGAAGCCGGCGCGCCGTGCGGAGCTGACCGAAGAGCGTTTTCACGACGATCGTATTGTCACCGACCGACTGGACCCAGTAGTTATAGTTACGGGCTAGCAGCTTGGGGTCCATGGTGCTCGTGACGAATGCGTCCAGAAGCCCGCGACTGTAGGTCCAGCGCCCTTCGGAAGTCGTGGTGTCCCCCTCAAATAATCGCTTGAGGCCACTCCGCCACGTCCGGGTCGCCGCAAACGTGCCGTCAGCACGGAAAACCAGGCTCAAGTTGCCCTGCGAGTCGTTCAACGACCCGGCACCGACGATCGTCTTCCTGATCTGTTCGTCCTTGTCGGCGGTGGAATCGACGGGCTTGGAGGCGGACCGCGGGACGGCCGGCGCTGGCTCGGTGGTCTTTTGCTGCGCGGGGGCCATCTTCAATCGAAGAAGGAGATCACCCGAGCCCGCGGGCACACTCACTCCATTTTGTCGAACTCGATGACCTCGCACGGGAGGGGACGGGTTTGATAGCAGAATCATGCGGGTCTGGCAACAGCATGTTCGTGACGCGCCAGGACTTCGCTCGAACCGCCGGGATTTGATGTCCGAACCAATCCCAGCAGCCGGATACGCCTCACTCTGGCACCAGCCCTTGACAAACTTAAGTAACAACTTAAACTTACTCCATGGTTCGACCGCTCGCACACCCGGACATCTTTACCGCGATCGCCGACCCGACCAGGCGAAAGCTCGTGGAAATTCTACGGGCGGGGGACCGCAGCGTCACCGAGCTGGCGAGCGATTTCGCCGTCTCGATTCCGGCGATCTCTCAACACTTGCGCGTGCTGCGAGAGGTCGGTCTCGTGAAGGTACGGCAAGCCGGCAGGCACCGATTCTATCGTCTTCATGCCCGGTCACTTCAGCCCGTGCACGATTGGGTGGCCGTCTACAAGGCATTCTGGGCCGAGCGCTTCGATGCTCTTGAAACGCACCTGAAGGAGAACGAATGAGCCGCCCGATTGTCATGGAGCGAGTCTTCGCCTATCCACCCGACCGAATTTGGAGGGCTTTGACAGACAGCTCGGCCCTGGCCGGCTGGCTCATGGAAAACGACTTCCAGCCCGTTCTTCACCACGAATTTACGTTTCGCACCAAGCCGGCGCCGGGCTTTGATGGAATCGTGCGTTGCCGGGTCATCGAGCTCGACGAGCCCAGACGCCTGGCCTACACGTGGGGCGGCGGCGGCCACAACACGGTCGTCACATGGACCCTCGAACCCGTCGCCGAGGGCACCCGGCTCCGCATGGAACACTCCGGCTTCAAGGGCATCAGCGGCTTTTTCACCAGATTGTTCCTCTCGGGAGGATGGAAAAGGATCGTGCACGAGCGACTCGCCGCCAACCTCGAAGACCGTGTCGTTCCCTGTCACCACGATAGCCGGTGAAGTTCGCAACAAGACCGATTGCCACCGTCCCCATTTGAATTAGTTCGTCGAATCAAACAAGGACACAGAACATGAGCAACCCAGCATTGCAGGTGAACTTGTTCGTGGCCGATGTCGAGAAAAGCGTTCGGTTTTACAAAGATGTCTTCGGCTTCCACTTCCAGGGCTACTGGGACCCGGTATCAAAGACCGCCTCGCAGGAATGGCGCGGAGCCGGAAAACCCGATTATGCCGAGTTGCGAGTCGGCGCTTCGCGGATCGGCTTACAGCCGGCGGAGGACGCGTCAAAACCCCCCGTACGCTTTGAATTGGCTCTCCATATCGACGATGCACAGCAGCAGCATGAGCGAATCAAGGCCGCCGGCGCCCAACCAACCGACTTGGCTCATCAACCTTGGGGAGCGATCATGTTCGCGGTGACAGATCCTGACGGCTTCAAATGGCAACTGGTCGAGATGCAGAAACCGTGCTGAGCTCGCTCGTCGTACTCGGTCCCGCTCACCACCAATAGCACTGCCGCACAATCGTCCGCTCGTCGTTGCGCCCAAACGCGCCGCTCCGACCTGAATAGCCTACACCGTTACCGCCCACACGCAGTTTCTTGATCGGGGGAACCGCCTGAATACTGTTCTTGATCCATGCGCCGAAAGGCCTATAGTGAATAGCCCACCAGGAATCAAATGTTTCCTAGATTCCCCGATCTTTGTAAATTCCTGATCTTCGCTTCCTTGAAACAAGGGCGATGTTGACCCTTCCGCACCAAGCTCATTCGCTTCCGGGGGCGTTGCCGAGCGAGTGTTGTTGGTGACTGCGACGTGTCGCACAGGCTCGCTCGGGAGAAACGGGTCGCCCGGCCCGACGGCAACACTGAGTAGTGACAAGACTGGCGGTCACAGGAGTGACATTGTAATGGCGCAGGATGCGATTCGGACTTTCGTGAGTCGACGGCCGGCGTGGGTCACGACGATCTGGCTGGGCGTGGCGGCGGCAATTGGTTGTTTTTCCCCGAATCTGACCAGGCTGGCGGCTGAGGCTCAAGCCTCGATGCTTCCCGCGGACGCAGAGAGTCTGCGCGCAGCCGAAGTGGTCAATCGATCTTGGCCCGACCAAGCGTACGACGCAATGGCCGTGGTGATCTTGCACCGGCCTGATGGTCTCACCGAGGCTGATCGCCAGTATGCCAGCCGTCTTGCGCAGCGCTTGCAGGGCGCGGGGCGACCTGTTGCAATCGCGAGCGTCCTCGGTCCAAATTCCACGCCCGAGATCGCCGCGCGACTGATGAGCGAGGACGGAACAGTCTCACTCGTGGCGGCCATGCTTTCGTCGTCGTTCGTCGCGCCCGCATCTCACGACGTGGTCGCCTGGATGGAACGCCAGTTGAAAGAGGATGGTTTTTCCCCTCCCCCGGGCCTCGAGATCCGGTGGACCGGTGACGCGGTGATCGGCCGGGATTACATGGCCAGCGTTCAGACCTCCCTGGACCGTGCAGCGGTGGCAACGGTCGCGTTGCTCTTGTGCGTGCTGCTGGCGGTCTATCGTTCATTCTGGCTGGCACTCGTCCCGCTCGCGACGATCGGCGCATCGCTGGTGATCTCGCGCGGAATGCTGGCCTGGATGATGCTCGCGGGCTGGGAGCTCTCTCCCTTGGTAGAGCTCTTCCTCATCGCGATTCTGTTCGGAACCGGCACCGATTTCTGTCTGTTCTTGTCGTGGCGGTACGCCGAGCACTTGAATGCGAATAAGCCGGCTGCCTCGATGCGGGTGACGCTGGCGCGTTCGGTCGGGGCGCTGGTCACGAGCGCGGGCACCATCATCATCGGGCTTCTGCTGATGGGGGCAACCAGGTTCAAGTTGTTTTCGAGCACGGGACCAAGCGTGGCGCTAAGCCTGGTGGTGGCCTTGGTCGCTACCTTGACGCTGACCCCTGCCCTGCTGGTACTGCTGGCCCGGATTCATCCGCGATCGTTCGACGGACTTGCCGGCACAAGAAGGGTGTTCTGGGACAGACTCGGGCGCACGGTAATGGCGCGTCCGCTCTGGAGTTGGGTCTTCACAGTGCTTGCAATGGTGCCGCTCTCAATCTTGGGATTGCGAACTCATTTTATTCAGGATCTTCTGAGCGAGATGCAAGAGGACACGGCCTCGGTGCGCGATTTTGGCCTGGTGGCCTCGAAGTTCGACCCGGGAATGCTCGCTCCGTTGACAGTCGTGCTCGAGTCGGACACCGACTTGCATTCCTCGACAGGCTTGGCCTTGATCGATGACGTGAGCCGTCTGCTTGCGCACCAGCGCCGGCTGAGCGAAGTGCGCTCCGCGACCCAGCCCTTGGGTAGCCCGCAGCCCCTGGCACGTGCCCGTTTGGCTTCGCGACTGGGCGAGGTCAACGATGGCTTTCAAAAGCTCTCCGACGGTGCCGGACTGCTCCACAAGGGTCTCGCTGAAGGAGCAGTCAAGCTCCGGACTGCGCTCTGGCTCGAAGAGAGGACCGGGCTTACGCTCACCGGCAAACCAATGCCCGCAATCGAGCCCAAATCCGACGCCGCAATAAGCCGGGCCCACACCCGCGAGACACTGGCATCGGGCCTGAAACAAGCTAGAGCCGTGCTTCAGATCAGCCCTGGAATGCCCGTCACCTGGAATCTCCCGGCACTCAAGCGTGCGTTTGAATCTGTCAAAGACAGCGGAAAGGGCACTGACTCGCTCCCGAGCATGGCCCAGTCGAGAAGTTCGGCTCCGACCGGCGCCGCGACCTGGGCCAGCCAGGAAACGCCGCAAAGCGAGTTGCGCCAGGACCCTGCCCAAGAGTCCTCCGCTCCGAAGCCACAAGAGACGCTGCTTCGGGAGCTCTTGCGTGCCGCCGACGGAGCCGCACAGATCGCTGACGGAGCCTTGCGGGCCAACCGGGAAGTAACCGCCATCCTCAACGATCCTGTCGGGCGGCGAGCCCTCGATCGCCTTCTGGTCGACGACCGAACGGTAAATGACTATCCAGAGCTGCTGCGCAGCTTCGCCGCCTATATCGCGCCCGACGGTCGCCATGCGCGAATCGACTTGACCCAGGATGACCGGATGTTCTCACACGACGCGATGGACCAGGTCCTGACCCTGAGGCACAGGCTGAATGACTATCTGAGCGAGTATCAGGGTATTCGTGTCACCGCCAGGATTGCCGGCGCAAACGCCGAATCAGCCGATATTCGGGCCCTGACCTATAACGATCAGGTCCAGAGCTGGTTCATCGTTCCGATCGGCGTGTTCCTGGTCTTGATCGTCGCGCTCCGCGACCCGCTCGCGTGCCTCAACTTGGTGGCGACCATGGTACTTACCTACGCCTTCGCGCTCGGAGCGACCCATCTGGTGTTTGTAACTCTCTTGGGCGCGGAAGGCCTCGACTGGAAAGTGCCGTATTTCCTCTTCGTGCTCCTCATCGCCGTGGGCGTCGACTACAACGTCTTTTTGATGACGAGGCTCAACGAGGAATCGAGGCGAAATGGCTTGCGGACCGGTATTATCCGCGCGATCGGCCAGACGGGCGGATTGATCAGCTCGGCCGCGCTGATCACCGCCAGCAGCTTCGCCTCATTCATCCTCAGTCCCCTGGGCTCGCTTCGCCAGCTCGGGTTCGCGCTCGTCGTCGGCATCCTGGTTGATGCTGTTCTTGTTCGACCGCTTCTGGTTCCATGCGGGCACTGGCTGCTTTATCAGCTCACCCGACCCAGGTATTCACCAGTGCGGGTGTCGACGCGGACGATCTCACCTTGATCAAGATGCTCGGGCACCTGAACCACGTAGCCCGTCGAGAGCGCGGCGGGTTTGGTGCGCCCTGTGGCCGAGTTGCCGCGGACGCCCGGAGCCGTCTCGACGATCGGCAGTTCGACAGTGTCTGGCAGCTCGATGGCGATCACTTCGTCGTCAACGACAAGTGACTCCACACCCTCCATGTTCTCGGTCATGAACGGCGCCTGATCACGCAGTTCCTCGATCGGGAATGAGAATTGATTGAATGTCGCCGAATCCATGAAATGAAGCGCGTCGGGATCACGGTAGAGGAACTGGACCGGCCGGCGCTCGAAGCTCGACTCAGTGAGCGAGTCCGTGCCACGGTAAGACTTCTCCACGCGGTTCTTCGATTTAAGGTTTCGCGCCTTGATCTTGTATAGCGTGGCTGCGCCGCGGGCAGACGGAGTTTGAACCTGAATCTGCTCGATCATGTGCGGAGCGCCGTCGATCTCGACGACCATCCTACGTTTGAAATCCTTGGCCGGAACCACTCCGATCGTCCTCCCTCAATATCGCCGTCAAAACTCGAGACTGAAAGACCGCCCTTCCATTCGACGAAACACCCGTGGATTTTACCGGCTCGACCAGGATCCGGTCAAAAGTCCGGATCCCGTTAGCACGTCCAGAATGCCGAACTCGAGCGATCGGCCAACTGGCCCCCGAGAATCTGCGGAAGCTTGTTGATACACACGTACGTGTGTGCTACGGTGGGTCTCTTGTGAAACCTTGATCGGGTTTGGCCGTGTTGTTTTCCAGGTGATGTGTATGCAGCGCGATCGCTTAGGCCGTCGGCGGCGTCCCGAGCAAGAGCGTGGGCTGCGGCCGTTGCACCCGCTCTTACCCGAGGAGTGGGTGAGCAAGGCTCTGCGTGTGGCGATGTCCGAATCGGACTGGGCTGAGCTCGAATCGCTGGTGACACGCTGTGGCAGTCTGGCGCCCACACAAGCACGTGCTTATGGAATGGTCTTGTCGAGCTTGCTGAGCGGGCTTGTCCCTCCCGAGCCGGAGCCCGGCTTGATTGAAGCTGAAGACCATGTGAAGCTCGCTCGATACCCTGACAGCCATGCACAAAAAGTATCTCAATAGCTGGAAGATGGGGACCTGACGCTCCCGACGAGGATCGACCGCAATGCCCGACGTGAGTCCGTTCCGGGGAGTCCGCTATGACGTCGCACGTGTCGGAACACTGTCCGACGTTGTCGCGCCCCCCTACGATGTGATCGACGCGCCCTGCAGGACAAGCTCTATCAGGCCAGCCCGTATAACGTGATCCGCTTGGAGCTGAACCGGGATGAACCTGGTGACTCCGGCACCCACGATCGCTATGCGCGGGCGGCCAGGTTTCTGAAAGACTGGCTTCGCCAGGGCATTCTGCGCGAAGACGAGCACCCGGCATTTTACGTCTACGAACAAACGTTCGAGGTCGACGGCCAGCAGCACGCGCCAAGGGTTTCCTGGCGCGAGTCCGGCTCGAGCCGATCGGCAAAGGGAAGATCTTTCCCCACGAGCAGACATTGGACGGCCCCAAGGCCGACCGCCTTGCCCTCTACAAAGCCACCGGGTTCAACTTGAGCCCGATCTTTGGACTTTATCCAGACACGCTTGCTCAGGTGCAGCGTACCCTCGAGACCGGCGTGCGCGACCGCACTCCCCTCGTGGCAACCGACCACCTCGGTGTCCAGAACCGTCTCTGGGTCGTGAGCGATCAGGAGGTTCACACTCAGATCTCTGGTTTGATGGCCGGAAAGCCCGTTTTCATCGCGGATGGCCACCACCGCTACGAGACCGCTCTCAAGTATCAGGCAGAGCTCGGTCGAGCCGGCGCGCCGCTGCGGCACGACGACCCTTCTGACTTCTGCCTCATGATGTTGGTCGGGATGAGCGACCCAGGGCTCATGATCCTCCCGACCCACCGGCTGATCTCTGGCTTTCCCGGTTCTCACCGCCGAAGCGCTGGCCACCCGGCTCGACCCTGAGTTCGAGATCACGCAAGCCGGCACCGGTGAAGCTGGCTGCCGGATGGCATGGCAGCAAATTGACCACTCGGGCGAGCAAGACATGCTCGCGTTCGGGACGGTCGCCGACGGCCGATGGTTGCTCGCCAGGCTCCGGTCCGATGCCGCCATGGATCGATTGGCCCCGGAGCGGAGCCCCGATTGGCGTAGCCTGGGCGTGAGCGTGCTGCAGGTACTTGTACTCGGCGAGTTACTCTCGACAAATCCTCGGCCCGATCTCCGTTACGTTCACTCGATCGGCGAGGTACTCGCGGACGTTTCCGCCCTGGCCTGCGATGTTGCGTGCTTGGTCCCTGCCGCCCGCATGAGCCACGTAGAAAGCATCGCCTCCAAGCTCGAAACGATGCCCGCCAAGAGCACCTATTTTTATCCCAAGCTGCTCACCGGGCTTGTGCTTAACCCGATCCGGCCGCTCGACGCAAGCTAAGTCAACTCCGCCAATCTCCGCACCCTTGCTCATCGCTACGTCACCGCGCCCGCCGGAACTTCTCGAGTTTGCGGCTTGGGCTGCCGATAACCATGACACGCAACCTGCTCGATGCGGTGATCCGCCTCGATGTGTCGGATCTGCGCCCGACTCCGGGCGTTCATCCTGACTTCGGCTGCGATCAATCTCCCTACACTTCTTCTCGGCGTATGAGGCGCTCGTCGCATGTCGCGGATGACTGCACAGTTCCGTCGTGCGCCCGCATTTCGGCTCTCGACAACATATTCGCTCGCCCCCGAATCCAACCCGGTTGCCCGCGTCGCCGCTGCCGCAATCGTGGCGGTGATGCTCGCACAAACTGTGTTCCTCCTCTGGGGATGCGATTGGGATCTTTGCAGCGACGAGGCCGAATACTGGAGCTGGTCGCGCAGGCTCGACTGGAGCTACTACTCCCGCGGTCCCGCCGTTGCTTGGCTGATTCGCTTGGGCACAGAGCTTTTCGGCGCCTGGAGCCTCAAGTTCACAGGTTCGTTGATGTTTGCGGTCCGCTTTCCTTGCGTGATTCTCGGCGGTCTGACTGCCTGGGCGATCTATCGCCTCGCGGTGCTCACGACCTCGAGCCACCGCACCGGCCTGATCGCTGTCCTGCTGCTTCCGGCGATTCCAATCTTCGCTCTCGGCGGAGTGATCGTTACCAGTGACACACCACTGGTTTGCTGTTGGGCGTGGGCCGCTGTCTGGTCTTACCAGGCCCTGAAAGCGGATAACATTCGCGCCTGGCTCGCCGCTGGTGCAATCGGTGCTCTCGGCGTCCTCGCCAAGTATTCATTCCTCGCTTTCCCCGCCTCGGTCGGCCTTTTCTTGCTCGTCAGCCCGGCCCATCGCCGGCAGCTTATGCGGAGTGGCTTCTGGATCATGTCGCTCCTCTGTTGCGGATTGGGCCTGCTGCCCATCTGGGTCTGGAACGCCCAGCACTCCTGGGCCGGGGGCCATCAACTGGCGGATCGCGTCGGCCTATCATCACGCTCACATTGGGCGAGCATCTGGCCTGTCATTAGCTTTCTCGGGGGTGAAGCACTTACGCTCGGTGTGATTTGGTGGCTTGTCGGTTTAGTCTGCCTCGCCGGGATCGCCATGCGGTTGCTACGCGTACACCGCAGCGTAGTTTCCGAGGGAAGCGGCTCGGCCGACGGGATAGTAGGGCTTCAAAGTGGACTCATGTATCTTCTGTGTCTCTGGGGGGTTCTTTGGTGCGCGTGCTTCGCCGCGAGTCTGTTGGGGGAGACTGAGGCCAACTGGATGGTGCCCGGATATATCTCTCTCGTCGTGCTGATCGCCGTTCGGGTCGACCATATTCTCTCTCACGGCGGCTGGAAAACCCGCGCAATCGTCGCCGGATGGTGTTTCTCGCTCGCTGCGGTGATCGCCGTCCATCACATGGAGTGGTTCTATCCCGCACTTGCGCGCTGGGTTCCCGCCCCGACCAATCGCTGGGCAGCTCCATTCCGGCTGCTCGAGCCCACCGCGCGACTCCGCGGCCATCAAGTGCTCGCTCGCGCGGTCGCCGAGAAAGTGCGATCGCTTGAGGCCAACGGCGAGTCGCCGTTCGTCCTCACCGCAACCTACGCCCTGACATCGACGCTTTCCTTCTATCTCCCGGGCCAACCGGAAACTTACTGCCTGAGCTGGAACTACGGTATGTCATCCGCACCTGTGAACCAGCACGACCTTTGGCACCCGAACCCGCGTCATGAACCCGAGCTCTTCAAGAATCGCCCGGTGGTGATTGTGGAAGACTCCAATATGCCCCCCAGCTATTCCTGGCATATGTATCGCAAAGGTGTCTTCCGCAAAATCGATTCCAGCGAACGACTGACCGTCCGCGAGCGCGGTGTGATCATCGGTTCCTGGGATATCGCAGTCTGCAGGGAGTATCAAGGACTGACGGGTTACAAGCAGAATCCGGTCGCGCGTTCTGCTCGAGATGGGGTCCAAGCTCGCTAGCTCTCGACCCCGATCACGTCATCCACCCTCGCCGCGCGGGCTTTCCGTAACAGGTGTCGGCGGCGGCGGCGGCTGATTCACCGCCGGATCGGCCTGTGCCGGTCGTGCCTCTGGTTCATCCGCAGGCGCCTGGGCGGGGACGGGGTGCTCGAGCGTCTCCGAATTTCGCCGGAAAGGCGACGAGGTCGTCGGTTCCGGCGGCATGGGCACGCCACGCGGCCTCACCATCTGCGGCGCGTTTGGCGCAGCGGCCTTTGCCTTTGCGTTCAATCGCTCGAGCGCAGTCGCACACGCATGGCGGACATCTTCCTTGTGGTCGTAGATCGACGATCGTTCAAGTGCGATCGCACTCTCACTTCCGCCGATTTCACCCAGCGCGATCGCAGACGCAATCCGCACGTCCTTGTGCAAATCGTACTTCAGCACATGAACTAGCGACGGAATGGCGCGGGGGTCGCCGAGCTGTCCCAGCTTGTAAGCCGCTTCCTTTCGGTTATTCGAGTAGAAACTCTGCAATCTCTGCGTCACCAAGGCAACTTCGTCTGGGGGCGGGGCAACACCCGGCG
Organism: uncultured Planctomycetota bacterium; assembly: GCA_963823665.1. Lineage (GTDB taxonomy): Bacteria > Planctomycetota > Planctomycetia > Isosphaerales > Isosphaeraceae > CAVXHV01. Next base: position 2,670,781 of record CAWGMQ010000004.1, on the reverse strand, counting down.
GTCCGCCGCCTGGGCCCGGGCCCCCAAAAGGCGCAACTGGGCCTCCGCCTCCGCCCCCCCCTACCCCGCCGAACGAGAAATTGAGCATGGGGGCAGCGAGCAGCCCAAACCCAAAGGCTGGCGCGGGCCCACCGACCACGACCGTCCGCGGAATCCACGGTGGCCGCGGCCAAGGTCCCGCGATCATCGGTCCACGCCTGGGCACACCACCCGCGCGTTGGACTTGCACCTGACGTTCAAAGGTTCCGCCCGGCCGCTTGATCTCAATATCCCGTTGAATGGATCCCGGCTTACGCTGGATCTCCACTTGCCGTTCGATCGTCCGCCCGCGAGGGCCCGTGACCGTCGTGTCGCGCTCAACGGTCTGCCCGGACACAGGCATCGCGGATACACACCACACCATCGCCAGCGAGCATGACCCAAACACCCTCTTTAGCCTTCGCATCCAACTTGCCTCCCTGCCGATTCAACGCTCGAACGAGCTAGAATTGATCCATGCAATCGATTTGATTCATCTCCGCGCATTTGAGCGTGAGTGTGCGCGCGCCTGCCGTTTCTGGGAAGACCAAATCTACTGCCACCGACACTCGCTCCCGTCATTAGTCATTACGGCCGATGCAATTGTGTCGAGATTCTCTCCTGTCTCGGGCACGGGCAAGTCACATCCATCTCAGTTAGGAGTAGCTCAGTTAGGCGTATCTTTTCTTCATTTTCTCGCATTGCACTATTAAATCGGACGAATATGATATTTAAAGCAGATCGCCGCCTAACTAGGTACTCTCTCGCTCTGCTTCGGGATGTGCACGAGGCTCATCGCACTCGGTCTAGACGCTGAGGAAAAGCAGGGAGGTAAAGTTGCAACCTTCCCGTCCGGGATCCTCTCCCGTACATCGTGAATCACTCGAACTTGTGGCGCGTGGCACCGCGACGAACGATGGTGCCAATTCGCTTAGTTGTCCCGATTGCGAGGTTCCGCTCGGGCTTCATCAGCCTGATCTTTGGCAACCGATGCAAATGCTTGGAACGTGCGAAAGCTGTTCCAGATGGTTCTTTGTGGTGGATCTCGATCCTGACGGCATCGAGACGGTGTTGCTCGAGCTCCCGTCGGCGGAGTTGGTTCGCCAGGCAAACTCGGCTTCACCGCTCTCGTGAATCGTGGGTCGTTTTGTTGTTAGGATTTGTTCTTCTTGCGGGATCGTCTGCCGTTCTTTTTTCGGTTCTTTCCAGGTTTCTTCCGGTGTTCGAGAGGCTGACCGGCCGTCTCGCCTATCAGGGCGTTGTCGTCCGAGCGTGCGGCCCGCCGAGCTTTTTGTGGTGAATATGCCGCCGGCGGACCGATGGTCCTCCGGGACGTGGCGGGCCGGCGCGCCTGCGAATGGATCGTATCCGCCAGCGTGAGATCGAGAACGCGTCGATCGACGTCGACGTGAGCGATGCGCACAAGCTCGCGGTCTCCCAGCCGATGCCGGCGGCCGGATCGGCGCCCGACCAGCGTGTGCGTTCCGCCCTCCAGGTAGTAAAAATCATCGCTCAGGCTCGAGACGTGGATCAAGCCGTCAATCGGCAGCTCACCCAGCCTGCAGAAAAAGTCCGAAATCTTCCACCCCGATGATGATTCCGTGAAAGGCTTGCCCGACCCGATCGCTCAGGTAATGCAGCAGCTTGAGTTTGATCAAGTCGCGCTCGGCCGCTTCGGCCCTCCGCTCGGTGCGCGTGCAGTGCTGCCCCAGCGCAATCAGTTCGTCGTGTTTGCTGCGGGGCTTCTTGGCATCGAGCCATGCGATTAACTGTCGATGGACGTGTAGATCAGGATAGCGCCGGATCGGCGAGGTGAAGTGGCAGTAGTTCTGGCTCGCCAGCGCGAAGTGACCTTCGAGCTCCGGTGTGTAGCTTGCTTGTTTCAAGCTGCGCAGAGACCGTAATGCACCGCATATTCTTCCGGGCTCCCGATCGTCTGGTGCAGCACGCGCTGAAGCTCGAACCGGCTCTGGGGTTGTTCGATCTCCAGACCGAGGCTGCGCGCGAATTCCGCGAATTCATCGAGCTTGAACGGCTCCGGGTTAGGATGAGCTCGCCGCAGGAACCCGATTTCGTTTGCGGCCAATGTGCTGGCAACCGCCTCGTTCGCGGCCAGCATGAACTCTTCGATCATCTGGTGGCTCTCGTCGTGCTGGGCAAGATGCGCGCCCGTGACCCGGCCGTCCGCGGCGAGCTCGATCTCGACTTCCGGCAGGGAAAGCTCAAGGGCCCCCCGCGCGAACCGGCGCCGTCGCAGGATCATCGCCAGCTCGAGCATTTCACCGAGCATGGCCGCTGTCTCCGGCGCGACGCCGGCATGCGGCGATTCGGGCGCCTTCATCACCACGTGCGCCTGCTCGTACGTAAATCGATGGTCGACTCTGATGGCTGATCGCGCAAACCGTGCGGCGGTCAAGATTCCTTCAGGGTTGAAGTCCAGATGCGCCTCACCGTGTACCGTGTTCGGCCGGCCTGAAGACTGGCAAGGGCGTTCGAGATGACTTCCGGAAGCATGGGGATCACCCGGTCCGGAAGGTACACGCTCGTTCCACGGTTCCTCGCAACGCGGTCCAGCGCCGATCCAGGCCGCACAAAGTAGGCAACGTCTGCGATGTGGACAGCAAGGCTCCAGTTCCCCTTTTCGTCGTGCGCCAGCGAGATCGCATCATCGAAATCTCGCGCGTTCGCCGGGTCGATCGTCACCGTTCGCACCGCAATCAAGTCCTCCCGCGAGCCGATCGCCGTCTCGTCGAACAGTCGTGCCTGCTCTCGTGCCTCCTCGAGTTCCGCGTCGTCAAAAGTATCGGGGATATTGAAAGCGCGAATCACGCTCAGAGTGTCGACCCCCGGCTGACCGTGCGGGCCCAGAACCTCGATGATCACCCCTTCTCCGCCGCGGTCGGGCGACGGATATTGCACGATCTCGATCACGACCTTGTCGCCCGGCCTGGCCCCCTTCGCTCCGGGGTCACCCACCGAGATCGGCTCGTTGAACGTCGTGCCGTCTACCTTCACGAAGCTCGTCGCCCCTGCCTCAAAATAGCTGCCGACGAAAACCGCCGCAGCCCGCGTGAGCACCTCGACAATCTTCCCCTCAGCATTGAAACCTCCCCGCCGCGCTCCGCGTGTGATCCTCACCGTAACCTCGTCGCCGGTCGACGCGTCGCGCGTGGCCTCAGGCGCGATGTACACCTGGTCGATGCCGCCGGTGGCATGGTGTGGACGCACGAATCCGAAGCCTTTGCCCGACCGCCGGAACAGCCCCACTATCATGCCCGACCGATCGGGGAGGCTGAGCGTTTTGTCTTTCGCCAGCCGAAGCTTCCCGTCGCGAATCAAGTCCTTGATCGTTCGCCGGAACTCCGGATAAGCGTCCCCATCGACTTGCAGGTGACGCGACATCGCCTTCAGCGTCATCGGGCGGTAGGCCGGCTGAGCCACGAGCCCCACGACACTCTCGGCAAATTCGGCCATGGTGCTTGCCTCTTTTGACGATCACCGGTCTGTCTTGACCATCTCCGGCCAGCTCAATTCGGCCTCATGGCACGTCGCCGGAATCGCCGTTTTCTGGAGCCGGAGTGCTCCCCTTGAACAGACGTCGCCCCAGGCTCTGCTGGAATGGCGTCCAGCTCGAGTCGCGGCTCGGGTCGTCACGGATCTCCCGGCCGAATGTGTGCAGCTTGGCGTCGAGGTTGTCCAGGTAGTGCAGAGCAACCGCTTCGAGCGTCATCGGCAATTTGGGGCTTCCGAACTCAAACGAGCCGTGATGGCTCACGATCATGTGCTTCAGCCTGAGCAGCAGCTCCGGTGGAAAAGATTCTCCGGTCAACTCGGTTGACCGGGCGACTTTTTCCGCGAGCATCTCCACGCCCATCACCAGGTGTCCGACGAGCTGCCCTTCGTCGGTGTAAGCAAACGCGCGGTCATACGAGAGCTCGTCGACCTTGCCGATGTCGTGGAGGAAGATTCCCGATAAGAGCAGATCGCGGTCCAGCTCGGGGTAGAACTCCGTGATCCGGTCCGCGACGTTCAGAAGGTTGACGACGTGCTCGATCAAGCCTCCCTGATAGGCGTGGTGATTCTTGATGCCCGCCGGCGCTGTCGTGAATTTTCGCATGAAGCCGTCGTCGATCAAAAAGCACTCGACGAGCGCCCGCAGATGGGGGTTGCCCATACCCAGGAGCACCTCTTTGAGGCGTGCCAGGAGCTTGGGGATGTTCTGCGTGCTCTGCGGCAGGAAATCTTCCGCCTCGATCTGTGAAGGATCGACGACTTCCAGATGGTTGAGGATGATCTGCAATGACCCCTGGAAGACTTGCGTCTTGCCCCGCACGTGCAGAAAATCACCAGGCTCGAACAGTCGCGCTAGATTCTCCGACGCGTTCCAGAGCCGTGCGCCGACCGTCCCCGTCTTGTCCCGGAGTTCCAGGTTGAGATAGAGATTCCCCTGGCGATTGGCCCGAAGCTGCTTGTCAGCGACGAGAAACGCATCATCGACCGAATCGCCATTGGCGAGCTGACTTACGTAGCGGCGGGTCATGCTGGAATTCGATTTGTTCAAGCGAGATTGGCTGGCCGGGGTCCGGGCACGGCGTCCGGGGTCGGCGATCGATTCTATGAACGCTTCGGCGCCGGGGTCAAGTCACGCTGGTGCTCAGAAGCCGATCACGTGATCCGTTCTTTGCCAATAACCCGGCGCGCAGCCACGGCGGGGCCATGCTCGCCCCGCCGCGGCCTTCTCCCAGATGAAGCAGCACACTCCGTGTGCCGTCCGCGAGTGGTAGAAACGTGCCTCACGACACCCCAATCGGCGTGCCGCTCGGCGGATTCGGGAACTGCCCGGTATTCGCCGAGCTCCACAACACCGGCCGCGGGCAAGTGCTTGGTCGCGGGGCCGACCACATGGATCAGCTCGAAGTTGTTCTTCGGCAGGCTCAGTTGGTTGATCGTTCCATTTGGATCAATAACCACGCCCAGGTAGTATCTCGCCGGACTCGTCGGCAGCGTCACTGCCGTACCCGGTATGGTCACGACGTTCGCCGGCTGGTTGATGATCAGTTTGGCGAACGTCTTGTAGTTCCCGAGCGTGGGCGCTTGCGAAACCGCCGGCACACTGTTGACCGTGTACGACGCGACAATCGAGCTCCCCAGAGTGAAGCTCTTGGTCACCGACGCCACCAGGTCGACCGTCACCGGCCCTTGCAGGTCAGGATCGGCCGTGCCAAGGTTCTCGATCTGGATCTCGGGGGTGATGGTGTCCCCCGGCGAAAGGCTCGAGGGAACCGCCAGCGCAATCGCCCGCAATTCGGGCAGCGGCTGGCTCGTTACCTGCACCGCCACCGGCTTGCTCAGGTTATTGGCACGCGTTACTTCCAGCGTGCTGTTCGATGAATTCGCCAGGAACCAAACGTAGAACTTCCCGCCGGCGCCGGGAAATCCCGCCGGCCGGGCTGGGAGCGTGAACAAGTCAGCGAGCTGCTCCACGCTGTTCTGCGAAACCGGAGGAGCCGGAATTGTCCCCAGGGTGACCGCGCCTCTGATCGACTTGGGGCTCCGGGTCATGAGCACCGTGACAGTCGTGTCGGGCGCATCGGCGGTGCTAGTCGAGCCGTACGGCGAGCCCGGCGTGGGCGCCGAGGTCGAGGGCGCCTGCGAAAGAGGCTCCGTGATCGTGCTGGACCCGATGTTTTGCAACAGCGCCGACACGTTGAGCACGCCCCCCCACGCCGCCCGCGGTCCGGCCTGCCCTGTGATTGTCAGGTCCGGTAGCGAGAAGCCAAGCGGAGAAAATGCCAGCAGCGCGCGCGATTCCAGTTGCTCCAGGGCGGTCAGATCGGTCTGGCGTCGAGCGCGCTTGAGCAGGCGCGCCTGTCGGTTTTCCCAAAGCTGCACCGAACACCTCCCTGTGGCCGAGGCCCCCGGCCCTCCCCCGCGTCCGGGACGCGCCAGCCTGATTCCTCGACCGAAACTCGGTTGACCGATTGCCGGATGGACTTCCGCGCGAATGTTCATCTCGCCGTCCCCGCGGAGGGGCGGCGATCCCTGCTGTATTCAGTCGTCTAACGTCCCCGCAAAATTAGCCGCTTTTTCACCTTCTGCGCGATTCGAGTTCTTGTCATGAACTCTGTTCGTTCCTGATCGGAGATCGCGTTTGTCACGCCTGTGCGGATCGGAGCGCTCGTACGAAAGATCGGATCGAATAGACCCCATCCCGATGGTAAGTCTCTTCAAAAACCTCTAAGCATTCTACCTCCTCGCTCGTCATAATGATTGTCGGACCTTTCCATGCGGCTGCCATCATCTCTCCAGGCTCGTTCCGGTGAGGCGTGTACTCCATGAATCTTTTCAAATTCTCGGCGACGTTGCTTTTGCTGGCAACCGCGGGCTGCGATTCGTCACCAATGTCCGAAGCTAGAAACGAACGTGCGGCTTCCAAGGCGGATGTGCCGCTTTTCGATCGCAGGCCGCAAATGAAGTCGAGCAAGGCCCGCGTGTCGTCTGAGCCTTACGCCGATGCCTCCTGCGCCGCCCGGTGCCTCGGCCCCCGCCGCGCCCCGGCCTGGATCCGGGAATCAGCCCGAAGCCGCGGCCACCGCGCGCGGCCCGGCGATCGCACGTAAGATAATATACGACGCCCAGGTCGATCTGGTCGTGGAAAGTGTAGACCCGATCGCAAAAAAGATGACGGCGCTCGTCCAGGACGTCCACGGCTATATCGCCGAACAGAATGTCACCGGCTCCCCCGGGTCGCTCCGCTCGATTCACTGGCGAATTCGCGTGCCGGTCGAACAATTTGACTCCTTTGTCGATTCCGTCGTTGCCTTGGGCGAGCTCGAGCGCAACAACCGCACGTCTCAGGATGTCAGCGACCAGTATTACGACATCGAGGCGCGGATCAAGAACAAGAAGGTCGAGGAACAGACGCTCAACAAGATCCTCCAGGAACGATCAGGCAAGCTGGAAGACGTGCTCAAGATCGAAATCGAGTTGAGCCGCGTCCGCGGTGAAATCGAGCAGCTCGAAGGCAAGATCCGTGTGCTCGAGAATCTCTCGTCCCTCGCCACGCTCACCATCAATGTCCGCGAGCGCGAGAAGTATGCCCCCGCCGCACCCGTCGTCGCCAGCTTCGGCACTCGGATTTCAAGAACCTGGGACAGCTCGATGACGAGCTTGGTCGACCTCGGCAAGGGTATCGTTCTCTTCGCTGTAAGCTGGGCGATCTGGATTCCGCTCTACTTGATCGGCGCGATCCTCGCCTGGATCGTGCTCAGACGGCTCTTCCGCGCGTTCGTCCGGAATCTCCCCAGGCTGATCGCGTTCGCCCGCACGCCGCTCACCGGGCCCCGCACCCCTACCCCCAGCGCGTGACGATCTCGCGGCTGACGTCGCTGGCACGTGGCACTGGCTCCGCCAGTGCTCCGGCGTAGCAGGCACACTCCGTGTGCCGCCCGCTGGATTCAACCGGATCGCACTCGGCCTCCCGTCCCGGATGTGGTAACTTAGGATCCTTACTCATCGCGGCGCAACGCCGTCCTCCCCGTAGGAGGGGGCTCTGTCCCCCGATCTTCGGGCTTGCGGCCCCGCCGAGTTGGGATTTTGCCCATCGCGGCGCAGCGCTGTGCGAAGCGTACGTCTGCTTCGCCCGCCATTGTTCTGTATTTCCAGGAGGCTCGCACACGTGCGCTGGTCGCATGCTTTGATCCCGACGCTCAAGGAAACGCCGGCCGACGCCGTGGCGCCCAGCCACATCCTGCTCCTCCGGGCGGGAATGATCCGTCAGTTGGGCGCAGGTGCCTACACCTACATGCCGCTGGGCCTCCGCGTGCTGCAGAAGGTCACCCAGATCGTGCGCGAAGAAATGGATGCAGCCGGCGCGATCGAGCTGCTCATGCCCGCCCTTCAGCCGGTCGAGCTCTGGAAAGAATCCGGGCGTTTCGAAGCCTACGGCGACCTGCTCATGAAGCTCACCTTGAGCGGCGGCCACCAGATGGCGCTCGGGCCGACACACGAAGAAGTCATCACCGACCTGGTTCGTGACCTCTTCCGCTCGTACAAGCAGTTGCCGATCACGCTCTACCAGATCCAGACCAAGTTTCGCGATGAGCCTCGCCCCCGGTTCGGTATCGTCCGCACCCGCGAGTTCATCATGAAAGACGCATACAGCATCGACGCCGACATCGAACAGTTGAACCAGAGCTACGACGCGATGTACGAAGCGTATTGCCGCATCTACGACAAGAGCGGTCTGTCCTATGTGATCGTTGAAGCCGAGAGCGGGCCGATCGGCGGCGACTCATCCCACGAATTCATGGTTCCCTGCGCAACCGGTGAAGACAAGGTCCTCTATTGCGGAAGCTGCGGCTACGGCGCCAACCAGGAACGTGCCGAAGTCGGTCGCTCAACAGCCCCCCCTCCGCCGGCAACCTCTTCCGCCCCCCCTTACAAGAGCGTCCACACACCCGGCAAGCGCACGATCAAGGATGTCTGCGAATTCTTGAGTGCCCAGGAAAAAACCTCCGCCAAGCTGCTCGTTTATCTCGGCGACGGCAAGCCCGTTGCCGCCCTCGTGCGCGGTGACCACGAGTTGAACGAGCCCAAGTTCCGCCGCCAGGTCGGTGCATCCGTCCTGACCCCGGCCGACGCGCCGACAATCGAGAAAAACACGGGCGCGCCCATGGGATTCCTCGGCCCCGTCGCCATTAAGATTCCGCTCTGGATCGATTTGGCCGTCTCCGAGATGCCCTCAGTCGTCGTTGGAGGAAATGCACTCGATGTGCACTTGACCGGCGTGGTCCCGGGCCGCGACTTTCCGCTCGAGCGCGTCGTCGACATTCGCAACGCCGAGTCCGGTGATCCCTGCCCACGCTGCGGCAAGCCTCTCGAGATCAAGGCAGGCCTCGAGGTCGGCCACGTCTTCAAGCTCGGCACCAAGTATTCGAAGTCGATGGGCGCAACCTACCTCGACGAAAAGGGCATCGAGGTCCACGCGATCATGGGCTGCTACGGCATCGGCATCAACCGGATCCTGGCCGGCGCCGTCGAAAGCGGTCATGATTCGAACGGCATCATCTGGCCCCTTTCGATCGCCCCTTATCAAGTCGTGATCGTGCCCCTCCAGGTGCAAAACCCGGCCGTGCTCGACCAGGCCTTTGCGCTCGAGAAGTCGCTCTCCGCCGCCGGCCTCGAGGTCTTGATCGACGACCGCGATCAACGTCCCGGCGTGAAATTCAAGGATGCCGACTTGATCGGCATTCCGCTCCGCGCCGTGATCGGTGAGCGCGGGCAGAGGGACGGAACGATCGAGCTCAAGTGGCGGACCGAATCCGCCGCCAGACAGATTCCCGCGGCCTCCGCCGCCGAGTCGATCGTCGCCGAGATCGCCGCGGCCAGACAGCGGCACGACGCATCCTGCCAGGAGCGCCAGGAGGCTCGCGCCGCTGCGAGAGCCAAATGAAACGCATCCGTCGCTCTTCATTCGGGCCCTATGCCTTGCTCGGAGCCATGAGCCTCGTGGCCTTCGGCGGGCCGTTCCTGGTCCTTGTCGTCGTCCAGGGCGGCCCGAGTGCTCACTGGCCGCCGGACCGACCGCTCGAGTGGCTCACCATCACCCTCGTGCTCGTGCTCTTCATCGTGCTCTTCCTCGCCTGCTTGACCAACGCCTGGTGGTTCCCCCCTCCCCGCCACGGTAAGACGCCACCAGGCTCCTGACCTGACCTGTCGCCCTCCCACCCTTTCTCTGATCTTCGCCGGGAACCGATCAGACGATGAGCGCAAACGAGGTCCCTGTTCTGGCCGCCGTCGCAAGCTGCCTCGTCTTGGTCGCGTTCATCATGTGCGCAGCCCTTTGCCGGCTGGTCCGATATCTTGCTCCCAGAATCGGCTTTCTCGACCGTCCCGGCGGGCACAAGAGCCACGTCACGCCGACCCCAATGGGAGGTGGCGTGGCAATCTGGCTCACCACCGTCCTCATCCTGGGACTCGGGCTCCTTCTCATGCGCACCGCCGAACCCGCGGGATTTCCCCAGGCACTCGCCCGTTATTCCAGCGGCGCGATGTCCCGTTCGGGCTCCCTCGGGCTGATCCTCGCACTCGCTACCGTCATCATGCTCATGGGCCTCGTGGACGACTGGAAGACCCTGGACTGGCGCCTACGTCTCGGCATCCAGTTCGCCTGCGCCGCTGCCCTCGCCACTGGCGGCGTGCGAGTCACGCTCTTCGGACCGTTCACCCATCCTCTGCTGGGCGGCTTGGTCACCACCTTCTGGGTGGTCGGGCTCACCAATTCATTCAACATGCTCGACAACATGGACGGCCTCGCCGCCAGCGTCGGCCTGATCGTCGCCATCCTCTTCTGTGGCGCCCAGGTCGCCGTCAGCAGCCTGTTCGTGCCCGCCGTCATGCTCGTACTCGCCGGCGCCTTGGCGGGCTTCCTCGTTCACAATCACTGGCCCGCCCGGCTCTTCATGGGAGATGCCGGCAGCAACTTCCTTGGTTTCCTCCTGGGCGCCCTGACCGTCGCCGGAACCTACACTCGAGAAGGCGCCTCACCCTACGGCGTGCTCGCACCCCTCCTGGTAATGGCCGTCCCCCTTTACGACATGACGTCGGTGATCCTCATCCGCATAAGCGAAGGCCGCAGTCCATTCAAGGGCGATCGCCGCCATTTCTCTCATCGACTCGTTGCACGCGGCTTGACGATTCCCTGGGCTGTATGCACGATTGATCTGGTAACCCTCGCCGGCGGTGCCGGCGCACTCTTGCTTCATCGGCTCGACGGCCTGGGTGCATGTGTCGTCGCAGCCCAGACCTGTTGCCTGCTAGGGGTCGTGGCCATTCTCGAGCTGGCGGCGAACCGTACGGAAGAGGGAAATGGCCCGACGCGGCCCTAAACTCCCGGCGCCTCCTCTGCCTGCTTCCCAGCGGCGCCCGGATCCTCGGTCCGAGCCGGCGCGTCGGCCGATCGACGAGTCCCCGCCCGCCGATGGCGATTCCCTCACTTACTTTGCCGAGCGCTTCAGGCGGGTGGCACTGGGCCTCACCGCGGCCTTGATCACCGCGCGCGCCTTCTTCCCCAGCGAGCCCAACCTCAAGGAAGGGGCCGGCGACGGCCTCGTCTGGATCCTGCTTGTCTTCGTCACGGTCGGCATCGCGCTCGCGGTCCCACTCTTGAACGGCCGCCTGCGTTTCCGATTCTCGGCGACCGATGCGTTCCTCGTCGCCTTGATCGGCTTCGTCGCCGCAAGCGCCACCCACTCACTTGATCGCCGGCCCGCCATCAACCTCACCTGGGAATGGGTCGCTCTGGGTTTCGTCTATCTGCTGCTGCGCAACTTGCCCCGAACTCGCAATGAGTCCTCCGTCCTGGCCGCTGCACTGGTTGCCACCGCCGTCGCCGTCTCCACCTACGGTCTCTATCAGAACAAGGTCGAGCTCCCCGCGCTCCAGGCCGAGTTCGAGCGTAATCCCAAGAAGATGCTGGACCAGCTCAACATCACGCCCGGAACGCGCGGTGAGTTGATGCTGCGAAATCGCCTCCTCGGGTCGACCGAGCCCTGGTCGACGTTCGCACTCGCCAACTCGCTCGCAGGCTTCATCTCAGGCCCAACCGTGATCCTCCTGGCCGTCGGCCTTCTTAACTTTCTGCGGAAAGATGCCCCGGGCTCGCGCGCTTCCGCACTCGCCATGGCCTCCCCGCTCCTCCTGGCCTTGCTGGTGTGTCTCATGCTGGGAAAGAGCCGCAGCGCCTATCTCGGCGTTGCTGCCGGCTTGTGCCTGCTCGCCCTCCGCGCGCACCGCAAGGTACCCAGGCGCGTGCTTCTTGGACTAGGCCTCTCCGGTGCGCTTGTCGTCGCCGCGCTGGTCTTCGCCGGTCTCGCCACCAGGCGGCTCGATCTCCAGGTCCTCACTGAATCCTCCAAGTCGCTCCGCTACCGCGCGGAATTCTGGCAGGGCGCCTGGGGCGTGATCACCGACGGCGAGCACTCCTTCGCCAGCGCGCTCTTTCACCCACTCTCTCACCCCACGTTCTGGTGGGGCGTCGGTCCCGGCAACTTCGGCGGCCACTACTTGAAACACATGCTCCCCACCGCGAGCGAAGAGATCGCCGATCCCCACAACATGTTCCTCGAGGTCTGGGCCACCGCGGGCTTCCTCGCACTCCTCTGCCTGCTCGCCGCACTGGCCTGGGCATTCTGGAATTTCCTCGGCCCCCCCTCGCCCGCCCTCGCCGTCGGCACTGAAATCGATCGATCAAGCCGTCGCGCGCGCCGCCGCGCCCGCGCCCTCGGTCGCGACCTTTCGCCAGCTCCAGATCCAGACGACCTCCCTCCTACCCGCACCGGCTGGCTCATGCTCTGCGCCGGCGCCGGCTGGGGCGTCGTCGTGCTCTTCGGCTGGCTCGATCCCTTTCAAGGAGATCTATTCGCACGGTGGCAGCTCCTCGGAGTAGCCTGGATCACCGCCGCCCTCTTGCTCCTGCCGCTCTGGAAACGGCTCCCCATTCCCACAATCGCACTGGCAGCCGGTGCCCTCGCCATGGTCGTCAACTTGCTCGCCATGGGTGGCATCGGAATCCCCACGGTCGCCCTCGGCCTGTGGTCCATCGTCGCCTTGGGCCAGAACCTCCGGGACGACCGCAAGTGCAGCTACCTCCACGAATACGAGAGCCGCATGCCTTCCCTGGCGCTCGCCGTCGCCTGGTCAGCCTTGCTTGGAACCTTCATTGGCCTGGTCGCCCCGTTCTGGCGATCCGAGGCAGCCGTCGCGCGCGGCGAAGCCGCAATGCACCGCATCCCACCCAGCGTCGAAGCTGCCGAGCAGGCCTTTCTCGCCGCAGCCACCGAAGACCGCTACAGCGCCCGCCCGTGGCTCAGCCTGGCCGCCCTGTATGAATTCCAGTGGCGAAAGAACGGCTCGAAACTCGAAGACTCGCGCTGGAAGAAAGTCCCCGCCATGTACGTCTACGCCGCGCACGTTCCCCGTAACCCGAAAGCCTGGGCAATCCACAACGAACGAGCCGTCAGAGTCCACGACATCCTTCGCGAAGTTGCTCCCCGCTTGAGCCCCCTCGAGTTGACCGAATATCGCGGCATCATCGTCCACGCCACCCGCATCGCCTCCGAGCTCAACCCCTGCAATTCCGAGCTCCACGCCCGGCTCGCGCACGCCAGTGCCGACTTGAACATGTATCGTGATGCCGTCGCTGAGGCCAATGAAGCCCTCAGGCTCGACCGCATCACGCCTCACAAAGACCGAAAGCTGCCAGAATTGGTCCGCCAGCGCCTCGAGGAATCGATCCCCAAGTGGAGCGCAGCCGCCGACAAAATGCCCCCGCTGCTGGATTCGAAGTAGGTCGGGCTTCAGCCTGACAATCCCAGCATTTCCAACCCCAAGTAGGTCAGGCTCCAGCCTGACAATCCCGGCGTCGCCGATCCCAAGTAGCGCGCTTCAGCCCGACATTCCCGGCAATTCTAACTCCGCCGCCCCCGCGCGCAGAAGCAAGCCGACCGTCTCCCACGGCCGACAGGCCGCTCCCCCGCGGATCGACGATCGACGCCGTGGCCTTGGCCTTCGGTTTGGGCTTCGGCTTCGGTTTGGGCTTTGGCTTCGGCTTTCCCGGCTTGGCAGGCCGCGGCGAGGCCGCGGGAGCCGGCGTGCTTGGAGTCGGTGGTTTGGTAGTGGTAGTGCCGCTCTGCGGCTGGCTTGTCGTCGTCGCGGTTGTGGTCTGGCCGGTCGTGGTTGTTGGAATCGGCGCTGGCATCGTCGGCACCGAGGGCAGAGGCGCGATCGTCGTCCCGGACGACGGGTTCGACCCCGTCCCCGTCGGCCCCGATGTGACGCCCGGCCCCGCCGGCGCCGGACCATTCAAACTGGCGGCACAGCAAAACAGCTTCGCATCGTTGACGGCGTAGACCGCACCATCCGGGCCGATCAAGGTCGAGGTGTAAGCCTCGCCCGTCGCCGGGGCTAGATAGAGTCCCGCACTCAGCGTGTTGGTGGTAAACGACCAGCGATAGACATGCCCGTCCTCGCTGTTGACGATCGCGCACTTGTTCGCCACGTCGATCGCAGCCGAATTGATGCACCATTCGCGCACGCCCGGTAAGTCCGTATTCGCGGTCGGACCCAGCACCGTCAAAACCTCATTCATCACCGTCGCGCCGCTGATCGGGTCCACCATCGACACATTCGGGTCCAGGAGCGCAACCTTGTTCAGCCCGTTCCCCCCGATCCCTGCGTCGGCGTAGTTGTTGTACTTGGTCAGGATCAGATACGTCGAATGCCCCTTGTACGAGGGCACCAGCACGCTCGGAACCACCGACGCCGAATCGTCCCATCCGAACGCCCCGGGTATCTTCGTCGTCGCGAGCGTCGGGCTGTAATGCAGCATCCAGCCGCGGGCGTGGTTCGAAGGGAAGTTCACCTCGAGCACCCCGTAAAACACGTCACCGTCAGTCCCGATCGTCGGCGCGGCTGTGCCGTCGTCCGGCACCGATGCCGCTTGCCCGTTCCGTGGGTCCAGGAGCATCACGCTCCGCTGCGGCTGTAAAGTCTCGGCATCAGCCATACACAGATAACCATATCCATAACTACTTTGATTCACCGCCACGTACACCTTCGATCCGTCGGTCGAGATGGCCGGAGCGCAGTTGTAGACGATTTTTTGAATTCCGTTGTCGCCCGCCAGCGCACTCGCCGCAACAAAGCTTCCGCTCGTGCCGCTCGAATCCACCCGCGCCAGCCCGCTCGGAATGCCTCCCGGGTAGCCCGGCAGTGCCCCCCCGCTCGAAAGGTAGCCGAAGTACACATTGCCCGAGTTATCAGACGTAATTGGTGTGCAAATCTGGATCACGCTGTTGAACGCCTCGGGGTCCTGGTTGTAGTACTTGACTCCGTAGAAAGCCAGCCTGGTCGGGTTCGCGTTCTGCGTGACGTTCGGCTTGGTCCGCACCAGAATCGTGCCGCCCGCCCCGGGAACCACGATCGATTCATCCCCGGGCGTGAGCGTAAGTCCCATCGGAGGTGTCCAGTTGTGCGAGGGCAGCACGTAGTCGGTCGTCATCGTCCAGATGAGCGCCCCCGTCGTGGCGTTGATCCCCTTCACCGAGAACCCGCCGTTCGCACCGGTCTTCACCGGCACGATGATGGTGTTGGCCGCCGTGATCGCCGGCGATCCGTAATGGATCAGCAGATCAGTCCCCGAATACTGCGGATCAAGATCGACCGGCGTCTGCCATCGGACGACAAGCGGAAGCTGCGACGGCCCCGCCGCAAGCGCAGTGTGCTGCGGCATTGCGCCCATACGCGGCCCATTGTGCCCGGGCCTCCCGCGGCAGCACGCACACGCTCACACCCAGGCACCAGAGCCCCGTGATCGCGCAATTCCGAACCGCGACCCAAGTCCATGTCCGACCCCGCATCGCTGCGACTCCGCTTCCGCCCGGGATTTAGTACGTTTGAATACCTGCAATTCGATGAGTTTATGAAGAATATCCAACCGTGTGCGCGTCTGCAACGTAGTTATTCGGAATTAGAACCGCCCCGCCGTCCCCTGTAGCAGGCACACTCCGTGTGCCGCCCGCACTCCCCAAAGCTGGGCGCGGGTCTCCAGACCCCGCCCGCACTCCCCGAAGTTGGGCGCGGGTCTCCTGACCCCGCCCACACTCCCCGAAGTTGGGCGCGGGTCTCCTGACCCCGCCCACACTCCGACCGAAGGTCTACGTCCCCCAAACCCCCCCCTCACCGCACCACAATCGACATCCGATGTGGATTTTTTTCAACATTCCCCGCCTCGTCCTCCGAAACCGCAACCAGCTCCAGTGCCCCCGGAGCAACCCGTTCGAGAACCACCTCCCACTGCGAGTAATTCGGCCCAAGCGCCCGCGCCGTCGCGCCGTTGACCCGTACCGCCCGGATCGCCCCGCCGTCGGCCGCCGCCCCGCGCACGACGAGCCGGCCGTTCTCGAGCGGCCCCACGTACGTCATCACCGTCACCGGCGCCCGGTCATCCACTGGCTCCAGCGGCGCTGGAAACGCCCGCGGATCCGGCCTGTTCCCCGTTTCCGAATAATACGCCCAGTTCGTCCGGCGCACATTCACGTTCCGATAAGCATGTCGGTCGTAATGCGGGCGCCACAAACCGAAATCACATCGGTAAATCTCCAGGTTGTCGATCAGCACACCCGGCGCCGACGGCGCCACCGCCCAGTGGGTTTCCCACACCCGCAGCCCGCGGATCACAAACGGATGCCGCTTGTCCGGCCCCGCATCGAGCACCCCGCCTGAGCCGCCCACCCCCGGACCACCCCCCAGATTGAACCCATAACGTCGTTGCGAATGAGCCTCGTTGTCCTCGCAGCGTAGGAACGGCAATGTCCGGATATCCACCCGGCGCCTCCCGCCGTCCGCGTCCCGCACCGTGAGCGTCCCATCAAACCCCTCGGCCAGCGGTGCCTCGTATCGAAAACCATACTGGTCGCATTCGACCGCCACGTTCCTCATAAAAGCGTTCAAACTGTTCGCCCACCAGAACCCTGCCCCCTCGTTACGGTCGAATGAGAACACCTGTCCTTTGAGTGGTGACCCCTGAAATGCCTGCACGGCCAGATTGCCGTCCAGAATGTTCTCAACCTCCGTCCCGTCCTCCAGGAAAAACCCATGCCCCACCGAGCGATATCCCACGCAGTCCCGCACCACGAGCGAGTTCGTCCCGTGAATTGTCAGCCAGCGGTTCCCGCTCTCCCAGATCGATGCCCCCACCACGGACGAGCCCCGCATCGTGTCCCCCACGCGATGAAAATGCAGGCTGTATTTTCCCAGCTTTCCGGTTTTTCCAAGCTTGCGGAACTCGGCATACGAGATCGAGCCCGACGAATACCGGTGATACATCGTATGTCCGCGTGAAACCCCCGGATCGGCCGACTCCACCACCACGTTCCGGCTCAGGTTTGCAACCTCTCCGCGAAAATCGCCCTCTGCTGCATGTGGATAGGCCAGCGGGAAATTCAGAACAACGCTCGTCCCGTCGATCGAGCGGATCGTGCGCTCCTCTGTCTCGAGCTTCGCTGGAGCGCTCGGGTAATCGCCCTCGTCAGGCGCCTTCTGCTTGCGTGTCGAAGTGACGATGATCCGGTCCCCCGCCCGCCAGCCCTTCACCGGCTCGGCTAGTGATACGGTTGTCGCTCCCCTGATCGCCGGCCCTGCGAGCTTCACCCACGTGCGGCTCAGCTCCGCGCCGTGAAAATCCATCCGGCCGCCGCAACAAACAATCGCCGGGCAGTTCTCCGGATCGAGCCCTTTGACGAGCGCGAGTCGGATGAGCGCGGTGTGTCCCGCCTCGATCGGCCGCGCAGCCGTGCCGACTTCAAGAACCGCCCGCTCCGCCTCCGAAGCCACGCCCTGCACGTGCTCCTCGCAGTCAAACCCCGATTCACCCGCATCATCGCCCGCCTGGATCTTGATCAACCCCACGTCAAGCCGGGTGTCGCGCTCGGGATCGAACCGCAGCACCCCAGCCACATGAATCGACCGGATTGCCTCGCTCGTCTTGACGTCATAAGTCACGACATGCCCCGCCCGCACCTGCACCCGCTCCCCCGCTCCCGGCACCCTCCTCCCCTCCCAGGTGGCCCCCTCCGACCATCGCCCACTCCCCGCCGAACGGACAAGCCGATCGGGCTCATCCGCAATCCCCGCCGCACCCCGAAGAAGCACAAACACCGAAGCGCAAACCCCAATCGCCCTCCTCAATGCCGCCCCCGCCCCAGTGTCGCCTTTCGCTCCGCGAAAGTCCGCCTTGTCATACCCAGTGTCGCCCTTCGCTCCGCGAAGGGTCTTCTCCGCGCAACGTCCAACCGCACCCCCCAGGGCTGCACGCGCCCCAGCGTCGCCTTTCGCTCCGCAAAAGTCCGCGCCCCCAACTCCAGTGTCGCCTTTCGCTCCGCGAAAGTCCGCCTTGTCCCCCCATCCCGTCCTGTGCATCAAGGATGCTCCCCTCCCGCCGCCCGAGTTTGATAAGTCCGCAAATACAACTCATAACCCGCATCACTCGGCCGCCTGACATCCCCTGCAAACGGATACGCCGGCATCCCCCGCCACGGCAGCGGCTCAACCGAATCTCCCCCCGCCGTGAACGGGTCCGCATCCTTGCAGTAACCAAAGCTGCGAAGCACATAACTCCGAGTCCACCCCGAAGCCAACTCAGGTACCTCACCCGCCGCGAATTCCACCCGAACCTCATCCCCCGGACCCACCAAACAAAGCTGGTCGTCATCCTTCTGCAACAGCGCTGCCACATCGCCAAACCGCGTGAGCTTGCCCGAAAGCCGGGCCAGGGGAGCCGGATCAACATGATCATAATCATATAAAAGTGGCTGCTCTCCGTCCGGAGAAACCTCCCGTGTATACCCCCGATACCCCAGCACCGCCCGTGCCACCCCCAGCGACTTCACCCGCACCGCCTTCTCAGCCGCTCGGTCTCGCACCGCAATGAACGCCTGGTCGTAATAACATTCCATATTCGTCCTGATCCGCAGCACGCACCGCGCACCACTTAATTTCCCGGTCAAGTCCACCGTCATCATCCGCGGCAGCCCCGCCGGATACCCCGCATTCGGCTCAATCGCCTTCCAGAGTCCATCCGCCTCCAGCCGCTCGATCACCGGCGCCCGCAGCGTCACTCCCGCCGTCGCCGCCGCATAGTTCGTCTGCGAATACGGATATTCCACCCATCCGGCCAGGCACAGCACGAGTGGATCACCCGCTCCATATCCACTCAGCCGACCACCGAAGTCGAGGACGATCCCATGCTCCTCGGCATAACCAATCCACCCCTTCAGCTTCCGAAACCCATCAACCGTCCGCCGGTCCCAGAAGCCGCAGGGTCTCGGTCACGTCACGACCGCTCAAATCGGTCGCCCGCTTGGCCTCAACTGCCCTGCGCCACGCAATCACCTCCCCGGTCGGCCGCGGCCCTTCCGGAGCAAATCGCTCATCAGGCGTCGATGACACCCCCGGCGGCCGGTCCACCACGTCGAGCCTCAGGTGATCAAGATACGCAATCTCGTCCATCGGCTCCGTGATCGACAACCGGTACACGCCTTCGCTCTCCCGAAGTTGCTCCGCGGTGATCGCCATCGCCTCATCCCGGTCCGGCTGACTGTAAACTCCCGGCGCAACCAGGTACCCCATGCCTCCGCCGCCTAGAAAATCACCAATGCAGACATAGCGCTTACCGTCCCACGTGAAAAGCACTGGGCAACTACCCGTCTTGCGGTTGTTCTCCGCCATATCCACCATCTGATCGGCCGCCTGAGAAAGCTCGCACTGCATCACACCATCCGGCCACCGCAAATGCACAAGATCCGCATGTTGCGATGCCCCCATCCCCAGCACAATCGGCGCGACCGACTGCCCGAGCCCCGACTCCGGTGTCGTGTGATCGTACGGCACAAACAACCCCTGCCCCTCGAGCGTCACCCGCGTTCCAATCCCATGCGGATTCGTTCGCATGAACTCGGGCTTCACCCGCCAGTATCCCCCCAGCTTCAGCGACACCCAGTGCTGCCCGTTTCCCAGGTTCCGCGCCAGGACCGGGCCTTCACCCGGCCCTAGCCTCAAAATGTCCGGCAACGGATCACCAACCAGATCAGCCGCAAGCACGCCCGATGTAGTCCGTGAAGCTTCCACCGGTTGTTCAAGCCAGCCTTTCACGAACCGCCGCCCATCATTACGGCTCCATTCCGCAAGACTCTCCGGATCGTGCACACTCTTCTTCGGCAAGTGCGAATCGCCAAGCAGATCAGTTCGCCCATCCAGATCCAGATCGACCGCCTGCCCCGTGGTCCAGGGGTCACTATCAATCGGCCACGATTCGAATCGGATCCTGGTCTTATCCGCAGTCGCACGCTCCGTCACATTCCGCCACGCCTGTGCCTGCCCGAGCCCGTTGAACGCCACCACGTCCGCGCGCCCATCCGCATCGAGGTGCACGGTCAGCAGCCCCGCTGGGGTTTCATTAACAGCAACGCCCTCGATCGCAGCCTCGTGAAATGCCCCCAGCCTGTCATTCAAGATCGCCACCAGCGGGCTCTTGTCGGCCGATAGCACAAAGTCGAGATCACGATCATTGTCGATGTCGAGGACGGCCATACCGGTGTGCGCTCTCGTACCGCCCAGCAGCGCTTCGGCCCGCGGCCATGGCACAAGCGCAATCGACAGTCCTTTCTCGGTCTTCCGCCCGTACGCCGTTGCCGCCGGCGCTCGCGCCTGGATCGTAGCAGCCGCCGCATCAGCCGGCGCCTCCCCGTCATTGCGATAGACCGAATTCACGACGCCCACTACCCCACTCGCCGCCTTCTCCGCATCCGCCGCAGCGCAGTAATTCACGACATAAAGATCGAGATCACCATCCTGATCGATATCCACCCACCGCGCCATGAGCGACAAAGCTGACACCCCCGCCGGCTTGAGAACCGCGGAAATATCCTCAAATCGCTTGTCCTCGATGTTGCGCAGCAGACGGTTCCCGCCCACCCCCGTCAGAAACAGATCAATATGCTTGTCCGCATCAAAGTCGGCCGCAGCGACGCCGATGCTGCCCCGGTCCTTCGCCAGCCCGAACGCCGCCGAGCCATCCGTAAACCGCCCCTCGCCCTTGTTGAGCAGCAAGATGTCTCGAATGCCGCTTGCTCCGATCACGGCCGACGTCAGATAAATGTCGAGCTTTCCGTCCCCATCAGCGTCAAACGCCGAGATCCCGGGGCCAAAACGACCGCGTGCCCACCCGGTCACCTCAGCCTTGCCCCTGAGATCCGCGTAGTTCGCCCATCGCTCGCCTTCAGCGAGTTTCACGTCCAGCGGCCGAGCCGCCTCGAACCGCGGCCCGGGTACCTCGCTCGTTTCAACCTTCCCCAGCTCGGGCAACGGGTTCACGATGGTCCCATATCGCCCCATATCCCCATACTTTTTGTCGAGGATATCGCCCGGCCCAGGTGCCGCCACCGACGGATCCTGATCGGGGTTCATCCGTTTCCACTTCGCAAACCACTCCGAGCTTTCCTTCATTCCTGTCGCCAAACGAGCAGCCATCGCATAGCGATAAACAGCCGGCGTCAAGTAAGGATTGAGCTCGAGTGCCTTCTTGAAATACGCCATCTCTTCCTTCGATTTCTCCTTGAGCGCCTTCATCCGCGTTTCGGGATCCGGCGCGTCCCGAGTCGCCTCGGGAAGCGTGGCGCCCATCCAGTACCAGCCAGCCGCGTCGTTCGGGTCAATCTCCGTCACGCGATTGAAGTGGTCATGCGCCTCGGCAATATTGCCGAGCTGCTCGAGCATGATCCCCCGGCAAAAATGGGCATAGGGATTGTTGGCGTCTCGTTTCAGCACTCCCGCCAGCAGCCCAAGCGCCTCGTCGAAATTGGCGGCAGACGGGGCCCCCCCCGCCTTCTTGGCTTGCTCCACCTTGACCCCGCTGTCGTTGAGCAGCGCAATCGCCAGGTTGATCGCCCCCGGAATCCACCCCGGCGCTCGCTTCTGTACCGAGCGAAACGCCTCGACCGCCTCCCGGTACTCGTACCGCTCCATGTGCCCGAGCCCCGCGTAATGCGCCGCCAGCACCGCCGCCAGCTCACCCCCGGGAATCTCATCCTTCAGCTTGCTCGGCTCGACACGCTGTTCCGCTGCCTTCGGCCCGCTTGCCCCCGGTTCAGGCTCCTTGGTCCCGCACGCCGAAACAACCAGAAACCCGATCGCCGTCACCGCGACGAGCCCCCAGCGCGCATTAAGTCGCAATCGCATGACGCAGTTCCTCGAACGAATGAAATGATTCCGATCCGAATGAACAGACAAATTCGCACTCGCCCCAGTGTCGCCTTTCGCTCCGCGAAAGTGCGTGTCTCCGCCCCCATCGCGTCCTTCTCATCATGGATGCTCGCCCCCGGCCAGCCGGGTTTGATACATCCGCAGATACGACTCATACGCCGTATCACGCCTGCGCCTGACCTCCCGGCCGAACGGATAAGCCGGCATCTCGCGCCAGGGCAGCGGCTCGACCGTGTCGCTTCCGGCCGTGAACGGATCGGCGTCCTTGCAATAACCAACGCTGCGCAGGACGTAGCTCCGCGTCCAGCCCCGCGGCAGATCCGCAAGGCCCGACGCCGAGAATTCCACCCGAAGCTCGTCACCCGGGCCAACCAGGCAAAGCTGGTCGTCATCCGCTTGCAACAGCCGCAAAACATCTCCAAACCGCGTCAGCTTGCCACGCAGCCGGGCCAGCGGCGCGGGATCAACCTGATCGTAGTCATACAGCCGCGGTAGCTTTCCGTCCGGTGAAACCTCGCGCACATAACCGCGATATGCGAGCACCGCCCGCGCGACCGGCAGCGATGTCACCCGAAGCGCCTTCTCCGCCTCTGGATCGCGCACCGCAATGAACGCCTGGTCGTAGTAGCATTCCATATTCGTCTTGATTCGCAGCACGCACCGCGGACCGCCCAGTTTGCCCGTGAGATCGACCGTCATCAGCCGCGGCAGCCCCGCCGGATACCCCGCGTGCGGCTCGATCATCTTCCATTTCCCATCGCCAAGAAGTCGCTCGATCGTCGGCGCCTTGAGCACCACGCCAGCCGTCGCCGCCGCGTAATTCGTCTGCGAATACGGATACTCCACCCAGCCTGCCAGGCACAACACGAGCCGGTCACCCGCTCCGTACCGGCTGAGTTGATCACCGAAGTCAAGCACCACACCATGCTCCTCCGCATAGCCGATCCAGCCGTCGAGCTTGCGAAACCCGTCGGCCATCACCCGGTCCCAGCGCCGCAGTGTCTCCGTCAGGTCGTTGCCTTCCAGGTCGCTCGCCCGCACCGGATGAACAGCATTCTTCCACGCGATCAGGGTGCCAGTCGGCCGCGGTCCTTCCGGCGCGAACCGCTCATCCGGTGTCGCCGACACACCCGGCGGCCGATCCACCACATCCAGCACGAATTGATCGAGATACGACACCTCGTCCATCGGCTCCATGATCGTTATCCGAAAGACCTCGCCGCTCGGCTTCAGTTGCTCGGTGTTGATCGCCACGCTCTCATCACGATCGGGCTGGCTGTAAACCCCTGGCGCAACCAGGTACCCCAGTCCACCCCCCCCAAGAAAGTCGCAGACGCAGACATATCGGCAGCCGTCCCAGGTGAAAAGTACCGGGCAGCTCGAGCGCTTCCGATTTTTCTCCGCCAGATCGATTGCTTGGTCTGCTTCCCTCTTGAGCTCACACTGCATCACGCCGTCGGGCCACACCACGTGAACCAGATCCACTTGCCGGTTTGGTCCCAATCCCAGAACGAACGGCGCGATCGACTGGCCCAGCCCCGAGTCCGGAGTGGTATGGTCGTACGCCGTGAAAAACCCCGGCCCCTCGATCATCACGCGCGCTCCGATCGCATGAGAATTTGTACGCATCATCACCGGACTCGGCTGCCAGTGGCCCCCTAGCCGCATCGAGAGCCAGTGCTGTCCGTTCCCGCGATTTTGCGCGAGCACCGGTCCCTCCTCCGCCCCCACGATCAAGATGTCAGGAAGCGGATCGCCCACCAGGTCAACGGCCGTAACCCCCGTGAGCCCGGTGTATGGCACCCCCGCGGTGAGTCCCTCGGCTCGGAATCGCTTCCCTTCACTGCGCGCCCAGAACGGCACGGGCGCGCCGCCCGCTCCGCCAGCCGCTGTTGCCGCGCACCCGAGCAAGTCCGTTCGGCCGTCGAGATCCAGATCAATCGCTTGTGCGCTTCTCCATCGCGCGGCGTCGATCGGCCATGACTGAAACCGGATCCTCACCTTGCCGTCACTCGTGCGCTCCGTCACGTTTCGCCACGGCTGCATCGGACCGTTCCAGCTCGCCGCAACCACGTCCGGCCGTCCATCCGAGTCGATATGCATCGTGAGCAGCCCCGAAATCCCACCCGGTGGATCAATGCCTTCAATGGGTGCTTCACGAAAGACATTCAACCTGTCGTTGATGATCGCCACCGGCGCGCTCTGGTCGGCCGAGAGCACCAGGTCAATGTCCCGGTCATCGTCGACGTCGAGCGCCGCGATTCCCGTGTGCGCCCGTGCTCCCCCCAGCAGCGCCTCCGCCCCTGGCCATGGTCCGATTGCGATCGACAACCCGCGCTTCGCGTCCGGACGGTTGTAGGCGGTAGCCACGGGTGCCCGGGCACCGGGCATATTCGCCGACTCTGCCGGTGGCTGGCCATCGTTCCGATAGACCAAGTTCGCCACCCCCGGAACGCTCACCTTCCCCTCGGCGAATGCCTTCTCTGCATCATCGATCCCGCAGTGGTTCACGATATAAAGATCCAGATCGCCGTCCTGATCGAGGTCCAGCCACCGCGCCATGATCGAAATCGCCCGCGCCGGAAACCCCTTCAGCGTTGACGTGATGTCCTCGAATCTCTTGCCTTCAATATTGCGCAGCACCTTGTTGCCACCCACGCCTGTCAGACAGAGGTCGATCTGCCCGTCCGCATCGAAATCCGCGGCGGCAACGCCGATGCTGGATCGGTCCTTGGCGAGCCCGAACGCTGCCGAGCGGTCCGCAAATCGCCCCTCCCCCTTGTTGAGCAGCAGCGCGTCCCGCAGTCCCCCAGGGCCCGTGATAGCCGACGTGAGATAAAGATCCAGCTTGCCGTCTCGATCCGCGTCAAATGCCGCGATGCCCGCGCCGAATCGATCGCGCGCCCGGCCAATCACCGCCGCCCCCCCCGTGAAGTCGCCCGGCCTGGCCCAGCGCTCACCTTGCCCCAGCTCCACATCAATCGGCCGAGCAGCCTCGAACTTGGGCGCCGGCCCCGCGTTCTCTTTGGCCGCCAGCAGAGCTGGAAACGGATTGATAACAGCCCCATATTTCCCCTTCTCGCCGTACTCCCGCCCCACTGACTCCCCCGGCCCGGGCGCCGAGTCCGCTAGATCCGGCTTGATTTTCCGATAGCGCTGGAACCACTCGTTTACTTCCTTCCGGCCCATCGTCAATCGCGCGGCCATCGCCATCCGGTAGACCGCCGGTGTGAAATAAGGATTCAGGTCGAGCGCCTTCGTGAAGTACGGGATCTCCTTCTTGGATTTTTCCTTGAGCGCGTCCATGCGCGCCTCGGGATCCAGAGCCTCCGTATCCACTCCGGGAATCGTCTCACCCGCCCAGTACCAGCCGGCCGCGTCCAAAGGATCGATCTCGGTCACTCGCTTGAAATGCGCGTGCGCGCGGCCGTCCCTCCCCAGTTGCCGGAGGATGAATCCCTGGTTGAAGTGCGCATAGGGGTTATCGGGATCGCGTGCCAGCACCGCGGCCAGCAAATCGAGCGCCTCTTCGGCCTTTGCGTCGCTGTCATTCAGCAGCGCAATCGCAAGGTTGATCGATCCCGGAATCCACCCCGGCGCTCGCTTCACCACATCCCGAAATTCCGCCGAGGCCGCGTGGTACTGATACTGCTCCATCAGCCCCAGCCCCTTGTAATGCGCCGCCATCACCGCCGCCAGTTCACTGCCGGGGATTTCATTTTTCAGCGCGCTTGGCTCTTGTCGCTTTTCCACCGCCTTCTGCACGCTCGCCCCCGGTTCCGGCTTCGTCTTTCCGCGCGCCGAAACCACCAGGAACCCGATCGCAGTCGCCGCGACGAGCCCCCAGGCGCAATAAATCCCAGTCGCATAACGTGTTCCTTCGAACGAATGGAATGATTCCGATCCCGATCAATAAACGAACTAACAGATCCGCTCGATCCCAGGCACGTGCACAGGTGAATGAAAGATGACGATGAGCCCCGTGCACGCCCCGATTTCCCGGCCAGATTCCCGGCACTTCACTTCGGTCGCCCGCCGGGACGAAAGATGGGCCGGGCGTACAGATCAGTATAGGCCTCAGCCCGGATATGCGAAAGGAAATGATGCCCTCGCCGCCGCTCACGTTCGGCCCGCAGTGCCGCCAGATCAATCGGCCCCACCACGATCTTCTCCCCCGGCCCCGGGTCAGCCTGCGCCAGGATCCGCCCGTCGTAATCCACCACCATGCTCCCCCCCGGCCACGAGAACGGCGGATAATTCTCCGCACTCGCCCCTTGGTTCGCTGCGACCACGTACGCAAAGTTCTCGACCGCCCGCGCCCGGTTAAAAAGCGTCCACCAGTCCATGGGCGCCGTCGCCCCCCAGGGATCCATGTACGCCGACACCCGAATCAGCACTTCTGCCCCGCCCAGCGCCAGTGCCCGGATCGCCTCCGGAAAAAGCCAGTCGTAGCAAATAGCCGCCCCCAGCATGCCGATCTCCGTCTCGACCACCGGAAAGAGCGGCTCGTCATACCCGGGCAAATCGTGCGGGCTCGCGTGCACCTCCCACGGCAGCCACGGATTGACTTTCCGATACCGGGAAAGCACCCCATCCGGCCCGATCAGACAAGTCGTGTTAAAAACCGCCCCGCGCCACCGTGGATCAACCTCCAGAAACGACCCCGTCTGGATATAAACCGCGCGCTCCCGAGCCTTCTTCACGTACCGGTCCGTGTGCTCATTCGGAATCGGCACCGCAAGCTTGTCCCGCAGCTCCTCGACGGTCTCATAAATCGGAGCCGTATGAGCAAACTCCGGAAACACAACGAGCCGAACATCAAAAAACGGCTCATACCCCACGACCGCCCGGTCCACCATCGACAGCAGCCGCCCCACCCGTTCAGTCAGCTCCCCCCGCCCGCGCAAACACGGCAAATCCGTCTGACAAGCCGCTGCGTAGTACCGATTTATCCCACCCATGAATCCAAAGCCCAACCAATTTCCGCGCACTTACTCCTAATCTTAATCTCAATCTTAATCCTAATCCTAATCCCAATCCCAATCCCCCCTTCCCTTTCCGCCCTCCGCCCTGACTACCTGTCCCTCTCCCTCCGCTCCTTCTCCTGATTCGACGCCTCAAGAAATGCCGTCAGCGCCACATCCGACTTCCTGTCCGGATCCTGCAGCCGCTTGAACACATCCGCCGCCTTCGCGGTCCGTCCCGACAGAAACCACTCGGCTCCCAGCACCAGCCAGGCATCCCGGTCTTCCGGGTGCGTATTCACATGCGACTCGACCCGTGCAAGCTGCTTGGTGAAGTCCGTCGGTTCGCCGAAAATAACCTGGATATCCTGCGAATTGATGATCCATCCCGGCTCCGCCGTCTCCGCCTCCCGTAGCCTTGTCGCGGCGTCGGCATAATTACCCCGCATGGCGGCCACGACGGCCAGTCGCACGCGTGGCGCAGCCAGATCCGGCGCAGCCCGCATGGCTTGAAGGTACCGTTCCTCGGCTTTCTTCAAGTTGCCGGCACGGACGAGCCTATCGCCCACGATGATGAGCTGCGCCGCCCGCGCCGGATCAGCGGCCTTCACCCGCCCGTCTTGTCGCCCATTGTTCATCGCGCCGGCATTGCCTCCAGGCCCCGCCGGCGGTGAGAGCAATCCCGGTGGCGGCAACGGCATGAGCGGTCCGTTCGCCATAGGCGCCACGAACATCCCGGGCCCGACGACAAAGATGGGTGGGTAAAAAATCGGTATCCCCACCCCGAACCCACCGTAAAACGGCCCGAATCCGCCAAATCCTCCGCCGAGTCCCAGACCCCCTCCTTGCGAACGGTTCCCACCGCCATGCCCGCCGCCACCGCCGTGCCTCCGCCGCATTCCGGCATGTGCAAACCCGACCGTCGCGACGAGGATTGCTGTCGCACTCAGTATAACGAGCTTCCGGCGCGCCATGATCTGTCCATGCCTCCCTGAAAGGACACGCAAACTCCGCACGCTGTCTGAATTATTGCGTACACTCATACGCAGAGGCAATGGATGCACGGTTTGATAATTGTCCGTTCAACACTTTCGCCCGCGCTCGCCAGCGCGTTGGCGCGGGTCTCTGACCCCGCCCTACCCGTGACCGAAGGTCTCCCTCCGATCCGCAACCGTCGCCCATTCAGCACGACTTAGCCCGCACCCGGGCCTCCGCCTTCCTCCGCCTCCGTTCCCGCCGCGACCCGCCACCCGCCGACGACCCTCGCACAAGTTCCCCGGCGCTCGCCAACCGAACCGTCGGTACCGGCAGGTCCCGCTCCAGATCCCGCATCGCTCCCCCCATGATCCGCGCAAAGCTTCCGGAAGCATCAAATCCGTTCCCACCATCCCGCGAAATTGAAGATGAAGGTAACGCTAAGCGTGATCTTCTCACACCGCCGTTGGGTTCGTTTCGCAACGACACCGCCCCAACCTCCATGGCGACCAGCTCCGCATCACGCTCAACCTTGGGTTCGTTTCGCACCCGCGTCTCCGACTCTTCCAATATCCTCTCCTCCAGCCCACTTACGCCCTTGGGTTCGTTTCGCACCGCGGCCGTTTCGGCCACCTGGCCGACTTCGTCCTCCCTCGATTCCGCGATCGCGCACACCTCCGCACCCTCGCCCTCACCCCGCAAACCGGCGCAATGATCTTGATCACACTCACCCGCATCCTCGGCCATCTCGTCTTCAGGAAGAATCCAGCCCGGCGATGGTGGCAAATGGTAATGGCGTTGGTACGACTGCCCATTCTTCAGTCTCGCCTCATATTGCTTGCGCAGCTCGCTACCGCTCCGATCCAGCAAGCGGAGCCAGGCGAACTCGTATCGCAGGACAAGCAAGCCCTCGTGGCTCGTATCAAACGCCGCGACGCTCGGGTGCAGCCCAGCCAGGAACTCTTCCCGTTCCCGGTGTTCTTGAGCCAGCGCCTCGAGCCTAGTGATCTGGCGTCGAACGATTGCGATCAAGTGCTCCCGCGCCGAGTCCCGGTCCATCGCCGGGCGAAATTCGACGTTGCGCCGGTACTGGTTTTCAATCATGGGCAGGTCATTCGCTGAAACCAGCTCGCCCCACAGTTCGCCGACAAGACTGCCCGCCGCAGCGTCGAGCACCTCGCATGCGCAAAAGGGATGTGAGCTGCGTATCCAGGAGCGCATCGCTGGCGTGAATTCCCAGCATCCTGAACGCCCGGAACCGCTCTGCCGCACCCCAGGTCTCTCCTTGGTGCAGCGGCGCTTCGAGTGTGTGCCATTCGCTCAACAGCCTCAGCACGCCGAATGGGTTCGCTTCCAGCCGTATGATCACCAGC
Source organism: uncultured Planctomycetota bacterium (assembly GCA_963823665.1). Taxonomy (GTDB): domain Bacteria; phylum Planctomycetota; class Planctomycetia; order Isosphaerales; family Isosphaeraceae; genus CAVXHV01. Next base: position 2,641,632 of record CAWGMQ010000004.1, on the reverse strand, counting down.
TTGGGGTGCTCATCACGCTCGTGACTCCCCGGCCAAGCCCGGCCGGCTTCCCCATCGGGCAGAGCGCCAAATGGGCACTCCGCCGCCCGCCCATAGGGTGCTCGAAACAAGATCTGTGACAGCTCGATCGACTCTGTCTCTTTTCTCCGCTCTTCATCAATCGGACCCGTCACGGCGTTCGCATACGCCCGGGCCGATCCCGCACGCCGGCACCGGTCCACCTGCCAGGAGCAATAGGCCATATTCTGAGCTAGCGATACCTCATACTCGTTCTCCGGCGAATAACACTTGAAGTACATGTTCACCCGCTTGTTAAACTCGACCGGCTTCTCACCCGGCAAGAGCACAACCTGCGCGGTAAATCCATGCTTGAGTGCATTCATGCGTGATTTCCCCTTCCCCGCTTCGGTGCGTGGCCCAGTGCTATGTTTAGCATTCTGGTTATTCCGTCGAACCTGCGCTTCTGTCGTCATCTCGACCTCCGTTTCCGTGTACAATTCCGCTCACTTGAGATCAATTCATCTCCGGCTCGGCCATCACGTTCCCGCCCGATCGCCCGTACCCGAGCTAGCACGTTTTGCTTTAATAAGAATGTAGCGCGAATCCGCCCATTCGCAACTCCCGCCGCGGATTTTGTGGTTTTCCGGATCGATAGAACCGCGCATACCTGCAAGATCGCTGCTGCAATGACCGGCCAGATGCTCCGCACCCATAGCAAAATGGTGCTTGAAAGAGACGTGCGTCAATCAGCCGCAATGGCTTCGGTCGATCAGACCGGCGCATGCTTCGGCAATTGCCATCGTCTAATCCCTTGCGGCGCGATAAGGCGCGGGGCCGGCGGCGGGACGGAATCGTCGTCATCCCTAGCGCTTTTTCGCGTAATCCGTCCGCTACCGGCCTTTGCCTTGCTCCCCGGTGAGCGGGTGGCTTGCTTTGTCTTTCTCCTTCCGCCGCACGGGTTCGGTTCCGCTGGAAGGATCGCCTCCTTTATCTCCATTGGCTTTCTTCGGTCTCTTCGGCCTGGCGCCCGTGCTTGCCGGCTTTTTGCTTGGTTCTCTTACACCGCCTTCTAGAATGTTCTCGATGAGCGAGTTCAGGCTGAGGCGCGAAGCCTCGGCGGTATCGGATAATTGCCGGTGGAGCGCGGGTTCAATGCGGACGATGAAACGGCCAGAAAATGGCTTCTCCGGGGCCTCTCCCCGTTTTGCGCATAAGTCCAGGTAGACGTCGACCGAATCATGGAACGCTCGTTCGAGCTCGGGAAATGATTCACCGTCAAACGTGATCATGTCGCGCAGCCCGATCACGCGTCCGAATAGGACCTTGGTTTCCTCGTCGACTTCTATTGTTCCCGTGTATCCTTTATATTTCATATAATTACAATATGATTGCCGACATCCTGGGAACGTTGCTCGTGGGAGTGGGAGTCGAGGCCATCTCGAGCCTGACAGACCCGCGAATGCGTGCTAGGTTTCAGGTAGATGGCCCAGTCCCGAAAGACGGTCTGCGGAGGCGGCTATGAGAGGCTGCGGCGGTGCGTTCCGAAGTCTGTGCTTGGTGTTAATTTGCGTGGCTGTTACGGGCTCCGCCCGCGGCGAATTCACAACGATCGCCGGCTGGGATCGGCAGCTCTTCCCTTCCTATATCGTCGCGACGTCGACTGTCCGCGGGCAGGACGAGCAAGCCCGGTCGGCCGACAACCCCAGTTTGCTGGGTAACGGGAGCGGAATCCTCGGCGTTCGTCTTCGTTCGCCGAATGATTTGGTCCTCATCCCGGGGCACTGCTACGTGGCATTCCAGGCAGACAAGCACGGCAAGAACATCGCCGCCCTGGAAACCACCCTGATCGGCGCGAGCGTCGAGGGAGACGCCAAGGAGGTCGACGAGCTGAGTGATGTCGTCGACGATGACGAAGTCGAGGAAGCCTCGTGGGTAACATTCACCGCCGCGTTCAACGTCGGGCACGTTAACCTCGAGAAACACGCCGAAAAGCTCAAGGACGCCAAGTCCGGCTACATAATCATCTCGGTGGCCGACGCGCGGAGACGTGGCATCCTGCCGATCGCGTTCAGGTCAGACGCCAAGTTCACCCCGGTCCCCGCCGCCGAAGATTCGTCGGACGACGATCCCGAATCGGACGACTGTGACGGCTGGCGCCCGGCTCGATGCAGTTGGTCGGCTCACCCCACGGCGGCCGGGGCGACTTCCCAGCGCCCGATCTCCTCCGGTTGCGCTGCGGCTTGACCTCGAAGCGTCGTTTTCGTCGTCGACTACCTTCGACCAGCATTGCCTCAAGCGCGGCAAGGCGGCTGAGCTGTTCCAAGCGGGCGAGCGTCTAAGCCGAAGGAATCTCCGGGGGATCGGCGAGCACCTCGAGGCCGATGGCCGTTTCGATTCGCTCTGCGAGGACGATGAGGTCGGAGAACAGTCGATAGTCGAGTGAATAGTACTTGGCAACCAGGCCCTGCGCCGCGCCAAAAAGCTCGGCGTATTCCTCAGGTCCAGGAACCGCCGGAACGAAATCCCTGCCTATGCTGATCGTTCCGCTGCCATGTTCGTAGGGGTAGGGCGCCGCGTCCAGTGTGGCGCGCGCGTTGCGCAGCAGGAACATGATTTGCGAGGCGACCAACTTGATCTGGGTGACCAGGCTCGTGTTCTCCTTGTTGTTGTTCAGGTCGTTGAACAGAGTACCCAGCAATGCCACCTTGAGACGCAGATTTTCGATGTGCGGCCAGGCGCGACGGAGCGATTCTCGCGCATCGAGCAGCTTCCCGCAGCGTGCGGCGGCGAGGTCACTTCCATCGCCGACTCCGGCGGCGATCTCGGGCACACAGAGCAGGGGAAAGGCCAACCGCATGCGGCCGTCGATTGGCTGTGCCGCCGCGTCGAGATCCCGGAGTCGCTCGGTGCGGGCCGCACCGAGCTCCTCTCGTGCCTGTTTTGCCGCCGCATGGCCCGCTGCGCTCAACTTCAGGCCGCTCGCGCCGTCTCGGATCCCCCCGGCCATCCGCGTCGCGACGCTCTCCGCTCTGTCGCGACTTTGGTCGGCTTCGAGAAACGCCGTGAGCGCCTCCTGGTATCGTGGCAGAGCCTCGAGCATGCGTGCGCGGGCTGCGCGAAGTTGATCTTTCGCTTGCGCCGGCTCGATTGATTGCGAGAGCTCGATCGCTCCGAGGAACAAGCGGTACTCGCTGGAGACGTCGCCTTGCAGATACCGTCGCACTGCCTTGTGTCCTTCGAGCCGATCGGACTGCTCGGCGAGCAGGCGGGAAGTCGGAATCAAGTTCCTTGGCTCGACTTCCTGTCCGATCACGTTCTTGTAGAACTCCAGCGTCACCTCGCGGGCGACGTGGTCGTAGTCGTGGAACAGGACGGTCGCGGGGGCATCGATCTGGAACAGCCCCGGTGCCCGCTCGCGTGCGGCGCTCGCGATCCGATCGCGGTCCGCCGGGTGCGTGGCGAACACCTTGGTGGTCTCACCGGCGCTTGACTTGCGAGCAGCCGCAAGAACCCCTGAGTGCGCTCGCTGAAGCTCGCCGACGTTCTCCAGAATCAATCCTGGCAGGTCGTCGGCCAGCCGGTTCGCCTGCCACGCGTGGACGAGGTCGGAATGCGCCCCCTGGCTGGCCAGCGAAAGCACCAGAAGCCGGTCGGCGGTCTGTGCGAACGTTTCGCTGCCGGCGACGCGAGCTTCATACCGGTCCGCATCGTACTCCATCTCGCGAAGCATGAAACAACTCACGAAGTGACCGGCCCACATAAGTCCCCAGAGCACGCGACGCGCAAGCCAGACGAGAAGCCGGCAGGCCCACATCACGAGCGCCAGCTCGCGACCTGCCTGGTCCGACCAATCGGCGAGCTTCTGGTCCCATGCATCCCTTTCGTAGACAACCCGCGCGAACCAGGCGTTCACCGAGCGGATCACGTAGGTCACTCGCATGCCGCTACCTTGCGCAAAGTGGCCAAATTCATGCGCCAGTACTCCGGTGAGCTGGCGCAGCGTCATTCCCGAAACCAACGGCAATCCGATCGTCAGCACCGTGTCGCTGCCCAGCATGCTCACGAATCCGCGCCGGAAGCTCGCGGAGGCGTTGACCTGCGTATCCAGGTCGATTCGCCTCGGAATCGGTGCGCGGACGGTGCGACACAAGCATTCCACAAATTGAAATAATCGAGGCTCCCTGGCCGGATCGAGGGAGTAGCGCGGCACCTCCTTCGGGCGCGGGGCGAAGAGCGGTTTGATCATGAAAAGGATCGCCGTCGCGCCAGCGACGATCGGAGTGCAGTACACGAGCAGCGCGCCCCTGCCGCCGCGTGACCCATGCGCGGCCGTCAGGATTCCCGTGTTGTTCGTCATGTGGATCCACACGCCATACGCGATCAGCCCGATCAGGCCGATGTAAATGAGCGGCAGCAGAACCATCATCGCCATGACGAGAAGGAGACCGATGCGATACAGCGGTGAGATCCGGTTCGGCTCGAGCCGCGCGCGCTCGAACGGCGCAAACAGTTCTTGATCGGTCAATTGGCCGTTCGTGGCCGGCTTGGCGGAGAGACCCTCAGCCGTCCCCTGGGCCAGCAAGGGCGCCGACTCTGTTGCCACCTGGATCGTGCTCACGGTCAGTGGTCCTTGCGAAGGGCTTGAGGTTCCCGAAGATGCATTGAGCCGCGAAGCGGAAAAGTCATGGCAATGCTGATTGGGAATGGGACAGCAATCGATCGGATCCCGTTCCGACTCCCGATCCCGCCAATATTTTCAGCGTCGAACGGCAACGACGCAAGACTCACTCCGAAGATCTGAGGCATTACCGGCAGCCTGGCGCGGGCGCCCCTGGCGAGTCCGTGCCGGGCAGCACCAGCTCAAACGCCCGAGCGGCGATGGTGCCACCATAAGTGAAGCGCCAGCAGCGTCACCGCGCCGGCCGCCGCCACCCGCGTCACCTCGGCCGACCTGCGCGGGCCGAGGTCGCCGACGACCGCCAGCACACCGAGCAGCACTATGGTCCGTATCAGTGCCAGGTGGGGGATGCGCCATCCTCGAAAGGCCCGACTCACCGCAGCCTCCAGCACCCCGCCGAACAGGGCGACGGTGAATTGAGGGGCGGAGATGATCGGGGCCAAGGCCGGGAAGAAGAATCGGTAGAAGGCCGGAGTACCTCGGGGCGCGAAATGGCCCGGAATGTTGTGGTGGACGCAGAAGCCGTAGAAGTCCGAGGAGGTCTTCTCGCACCATCCCTGCACTATTCCCTTGGTCGCCAGGTAGCAGTAGACGTGAATCGCGAGCGCCGCCGCTCCCCAGTAGAGGAAGCCCACAAGGAACGGCCGGCGCCTGGTGACCACGAGCCAGCCGGTGATCACCAGGGCGTCGAGCATCGGAACGGTGCCCAGCGTCAGGTAGAGGCGGTCCCGGTTTTCGTGGAATGGCCTGGCGACGAAAAGGAATGCGGCCAGGTTGACCGCGATCAGGGCGACGACGAGCATCATCTGCCACAGAGTGAATCGTGGGAGCCGCATCATGGCCTGAGACCTCGCTGGTGGCACCTACGGGCAATCATCTCGGGTTAACCGCAGCGTAACACCGAGCGGCCAAAGCCATCGCTGACGTGAACGGCGGGTCTAGAGGATCGAGTCCTTCCGGCCCCCGGATGCCGGCGAAACGAGGACACAGAGAGCCATATCGGGAGGCAACGAATCTTGACGTCGCTCGCGCTTCAACAGCTACTTCTCGATGCCAAGACGGCAGGCCCGGGCTCTCCGCAACGGTCGGTGTGACGGGCACTGAATCCGGACCATACGCACAACAAGTGCGATTATAGCGACTTGAGCCGTCTGCCGCCTGAAGAACAGATCATCGACGATGTTCGGTATTGATCGGACCCGACAGAAATCCCGGCCAGGATCTCTCGCCGGCCACAGAGCGGTTGTTCCGGACGATCGCGCACGGTATTGATGATTCGATAGCGAAATACGAATGTTAGACCCGACTTATCCTGCAGCACTTCCGAGGGGCGACATGTGTCAGTCGAATTTTCGCGGCCATCACCACCACCATTCCCATCATCACGACAGCCAGGTTATTCGAACGCACTCCCCTGCCCGATCCGTACTCACTCCTGAGTTTCAACCGACCCGCCGTCAAGTCTTGGGGCAATTGATGACCGCTGGGCTCCTGTCCGCCGCGAGCGGCTCGCCACTCGAATCGCTGGTCAAGACGTTCCCTGACGACAACCCGGTTCCGCCGCGCGGCCAGGCTCGAGCCACGCTCTTTGACTTCAAAAAGGTCGCAGACGGCATTTATGGCGCGATCGCCAAGCCCACGGCGATGCTGAACTGCAACGCGGCGATCATCGTCAATCGCGACCACGTTCTGGTCGTCGACACCCATTCGAAACCCTCGGCCGCAAAAGCCCTCATCCGGCAGATCCGGGACGAGATCACCCAGCTTCCAGTGCGCTATGTGGTCGACAGCCACCTTCACGGTGACCACGCCATGGGCAACGAAGCCTACCCCGAGGTATTCGGCGCTAACGTCGAGGTGATCTCGTCGTTGAAGACACGAGAGTGGATGGAGAAACTTGGGATGTCACGGCTCAAGGAGTCGATTGACTCCGTGCCGCAGCAGATCGCCGCACTTCGCAGCAAGCTCGAAGCGAGCAAGGACGAATCGGAACGCGCCGTTCTGAAGGCACACATCGAGGGACTCGAGGAATACCGAAAGGAGATGGCGCCTCCGCGCTTGAGTCTCCCGTCGATGACTTTTGAGCGGCGACTGGTCATCCATCGCGGCGGCCGCGAGGTCCATCTTCTGTTCCTGGGTCGCGCACACACGGCGGGTGACGTCGTCGCCTTCGTCCCCTCGGAGCGCGTGATCGCAACGGGCGACCTGATGCACGGCCTCCTTCCCTACATGGGTGACGGCTTCCCGGACGAGTGGCCAGCCACGTTAAGAGCACTCGAGGCCCTGGAGTTTGACCGCGTCATCCCGGGACACGGCTCCATCCAGGAGGGGAAGTCCGTGTTGTCCCAATTTCGCGGATATGTTGAAGAGATCACCGAAAAGGTTTCCCGGGGCATTGAACGCGGACAGCCCCTCGACGCGCTCAAGAAGTCCATCACTTTGGGCACGCTCACGTCACTCAATAAAGAGGACATGAGCCGTCGCGTCGAACGCGAGCTGGGCACCCTGTTCCCGGTTCCGGAGACCCCCGCCGGAATGCTCGTCGCGAGCGTGACGAGCAACGTCCAGGAAGTGTTCAACTACTTCACCCAGCGTAAGGGCAAGCGCGAGCTCCCGCTTCAGTGACTCCCTCATTCCGGGCAGAGTTCCGTGCACACCAGAACGAAATGACCGAGCGGGCGCGCCCGTGGAAACCACCATTCCCGAAAGTGCGAGCCGATGAGGGTCATATCTTAGCGTACCTGAGCAACCCGACCACCCCGGAGACGAAGCGAGGCTTCGGCCACGATCCGCGCCATTTTCTCACCGTTTCCCAACTCGCATTCCCAGTTGAGCACCCACGTGGCAATCGATTCAAGCCGCCATCGGAGGAGGCGCAATCCACGAAACGCTCGCCTTCAAGGACAACCACCCGGTAAAATTGGTTTAGCCCGGATCGCACGACAGAGGTGGCCGGCGCGAGAGCCGCCATCCCGGAAAGCAATTGCTTCGTCGACCAAGGCAACAGTCGTTCTGCGCACTCTCAGCGGCCAGCTTGCCCCGCCGTGAACGGAGAATCCCATGAGGCAGCGCTGGCTCAGATGCACCGTCGAGCAGTCAATCCTCGCTTTGGCGATCATCACCTACGTGCACCTATTCACGACCCCGATCGCGCGTGCTTATTATCAGACCCCCGATCCGAAGTCGCCAGCTCCTGCGCAGCCCACCGCCGGCCTCACTGTCGGATCCTACGCCGTACCCAAGACGTCAGGAGTCAAGCTCACGGACGACGGCCGTGAAGTTGCTTGCCGCGATGAAGACATTTATCTGAAGATCGAACGCATTGACCGCGATCGCCTCTTCGTCACGTCGCGTGATGGCAAGAGGGCCGGCTGGCTTTCCGTCGACCAGGTCGTTCCCTACCAGCATGCTCTGGACTACTTCAACGAGGCGATTGCAAAGGGTCCCGCAAGCGCCGACACCAGTTGGCGGCGAGGACAACTCTGGGCCTCCCGCTCCGATTACGACCGCGCAGTGGCTGATTTCGACGCGGCAATCCGCCTCGCACCCGAAAAACCTGATTACTACCTGGATCGCGGCAACATGTTCCTTCTGAAGCACGAGTTTGATCGATCGATCGCCGACTGCAACAAGTCGATCGAGCTCGCTCCCAGCAGGGCCAGAGCCTTTAGCGCGAGAGCTGTTGTGTGGCAGTGGAAGAAAGACCCCGTGCATGCGGCCGCCGATCTCGACGAAGCCATCTGGCTCGACCCGAATGATTGGCGAAACTGGAACGCTCGAGCGCAGTTCTGGATTGACAGCAAGAACCTCGACAGAGCGCTCTCGGGTGCTGACGACGCCGTACGGCAGATTCCCGCAAATCCCGACGCCTTTCACTTGCGGGGCAGAATTCACGCTCTCCAGGACCACTACCAGAAAGCCATCGTCGACTTCACCGAAGCCCTGAAACTCAATCCCAGATCGAGTGATACTCTATTCCAGCGAGCGATGAACTGGGATTCGCTGGGTCAGTTCGACAAAGCCCTGGCCGATTACGATGAAGCGATCAAGCTCGATCCCAAAAGCGGACGTCTGTTCCGCTTCCGCGGTATCACGTGGTCGGCAAAGCGGGAAGATGACAAGGCAATCGCCGACTTCACTGAAGCGATCCGTCTCGACTCCAAGGACGCCCATGCTTATTCCCAGCGCGCGGATGCCTGGCGCAAAAAGCGCGATCGCGGCAAGGAGCTCGCCGACCGCACGATGGCCGTGCAGCTTGCTCCCAACGACGCGGGGTATCGGGTGTGGCTCGCCAACTACTACTCCGCTCGTGGCCTGCACGACAAAGCGATCGCCGGTTACGCGGATGCCATCCGGCTCGCGCCCGATGATCCCTACAATTATCTAGCCCGGGGTCTTGAGTGGTCGAAAGACAAGGAGCCCGACAAGGCGATCGCCGATTTCACCAAGGCGGTCCAGCTCGATCCGAAATACGCGACTGCCTTCCTGCTCCGAGGTCTCACGTGGAAGTCCAAGACGGAATACGCGAAAGCCCTGAGCGATTTCGAGGCGGCGGCCCGCGTTCAGTCCGACCAGCCCGATGGCCACAAAAGGCTCGCGTGGTTGCTGGCAACCTGTCGATTGACGGATATCCGCAACGGCAAGCGCGCCGTTGCTGAGGCAACAAATGCCTGTGAGCTGACCAGTTGGAAAGACGCCGACTGCCTTGACACCCTCGCCGCCGCGTATGCCGAATCGGGCGACTTCGAGGCCGCGATCAAATGGCAGACCCAGGCGATGCGCATCCGCTCCAAACCTGCAGGCGCTCCACTCACATTTGGCATGGACTTCGAGGGCCGCCTGAGGCTCTACGAGCGGCGTATGCCTTTCCGGGAGTAAATTGAGTTCGCTTGCTTCGAAGCCTAGAGACATGTGAGAATGCGTCAGACAGTGCAACGGCGAACGTGGCGATCAAAGCCGTGAGAGAACCAAGGCAGTTGACAACACAACTGACGCGCATGGGATTGCATACTTCAGGTCCTGCACGCGCGGGTGACCAGGAAGCGGCAATTTCCATTTATCAGATCGGATAAACCCCATCGCTTCTTCCACCGACATCCCCAATTCGACTCGATCTCAAATTCGATCCTCGGCGATGCCCCACAGGCATCCAACGCCGACAGCGAGTCCGATTGCCGTTGCCGCGACAAGCCACATAGCATCAGCGAGCGTGAAGCGCCTTTCGGGTGTCACCATTGAAATCCTCGGGCTCATGTTTCTGATCGGCTTCTGATCCCTGTCTTCCTTCCGAATCAGCCAGCGCTCAAGTTGCTCAACTCAATCCCGCGCTTTATTCTGAAGATCACGACAGCCGTTCCTTACAACTCAATCGGAGAGATGCATCACTTTAACTCCGAGCCAGCATCTTCGGCACTTTCCCCTTCCCAGGAGCATGACCGATGCGCCCGGCTTTGCAAAAACTATCGTGCTGTCTGGTCCTTTACGCTCTGCTCTGGCCGCAATCCGCATCCGCAACAACGATCGACCCGCTGCTGTTCGAGGAGCTCGTGCTCCGGGCAGATTTTGTCGGCATCGTCGAGTGTGAGCAAGCCGGCGGCATCGTTGCGACGTACAGGGTAATCGAGCCGGTGCCGCATCGCAACTTGCAGAAACGCGTACTCGTCTTGCTCTCGAACTCGGCTCGGGCCAGCGGTGTCCCACAGCCGGCGCCGCCGGGCCAACCACCGAGCTCGTTTGATTCCCTCCTGGCCTGGTGGAAGAAACACGGCGACACCTTGGTCCTGAGCGACCCATGGCTTGGAATCTTGGAGCAGCAAAAGGTCGATTGATTGCGCCGCGCTCGGGATTCTAATCTCGAATGTGATGGTCGCGACGTGACCGCCTTGGCCAGTGCATCGACGGGATCGCGCAGGACAGATAGATCAGGATCTCGCCGAGATAACCGGGGTTCCTCTCTCCCCGCCATGATCCGCGCAAAGCTTCCGGAAGCATCGAATCCGTTCCCATAATCCCGCGACGACAAAGGTAAATGAGATCGCTAGAGGCACGAAAAGTGCTCAGCGAAACGGTCGGAGCATTACCGCTCCAGCGCTGGACCAGATGGTGACATCCCCTGTTCAAGTACAACCCACATAGGGAAGGACCGCGAACATGACGCTTCTTCAAGCTCGATTGGATGAATTCAAGAACGCGTTCGAATCTGGAGCGCCGCCGTATAACGCGCCGCGCGAAGCCATCGAAACGATGCATCGCGCGACCGCCGACCTCAAAGCTTCGGGCCTTGAAAAGAGAGCCCTGAAAGTCGGAGACACCGCTCCGGGGTTCACCTTGTTCAATCAAGATCACGTCCAGGTGACTTCCGCGGAGTTGCTTCGCCAGGGCCCCCTGGTCGTTAGCTTCTTCCGCGGACACTGGTGACCGTACTGCATGATGGAGCTGGAAGCTCTACAGGCGATTGATAGAGAGGTCAAGACACTCGGAGCGAGCATCCTGGCGCTCACTCCTGAGCTCGAACGATACACCCGCAATGTGCATAAGAAGCTGAACCTGACTTTTGATATCCTGACGGATCTTCACCTCAAGACCGCCGAGCAGTTTCAGCTTGCGTTTGTGCTACCGGATGACTTGCGAGACCTTTACAAGTCGTTCGGCAGCACCCTGGACAGGTTCCACGACGAGTCAGAATATCGGCTGCCGATGCCCGCGCGGTACGTGATCGACAAGCAAGGGATCATTCGTGCAGCCGATGTGAACGCGGACTACACGATCCGTCCTGACCCTTCTGAGACCGTCAAGGCGTTGGAGGCGCTTCTCCCGGGCATGTCATCAAAGGGAAGCGAAACATGAAGCATACTCATCGGGCGACACGGTCTATATCCCGGGCGGTGGGGGCGGCGTCGGGCATCTCGCCGTGCAAATGACGGCGCGTGCCTTGGGGGCCGGACTGGTCATCAGCAGCGGCAGCACACCACAATCGATCGCACTGGCCCGGCAGTCCGGCGCCGATCACGTTTTCGATTATAAGCGCGACGACATCGGTGCCGAAATCGCAACGCTGACCAGTGACCGGGGCGCCGACCTCGTCTTCGACGCCACCTACAGCGAGGTGGGCTTCGTCGAGACCGCGAAGACTGTCCGGCGGGGCGGCAGCTGGATCGTGCTCGGCGCCGGCCCCGGGAAGACGACACGCTTGGTCGAAACGCGCAGCCCAGTCGATGCCATCTTGGCTGAGCGCGGCGCCACGCATGTCAACGTCAATCTGCTGCGCTACTTCTCCGAACCCGCCACGCTCGACAGCAAGGCGCAGGCCTTTCTCGAGCGCGGGATGGCGAACCGGACTCCTGAGGTAACAGGGGATGGCATTGCGCGTCGCTAAGTCGCCGATGACGCCAATCCAACCCCGTCCCCCGGGGCGGACGTTCGTCGTCGGCTACAAGCCGCAAACCAGGCGCGGATTCTCTGGCCCGGTCAAATTGTGGCCAGACGAACCTCACCCCTTCTTCCCTTTCGAGCCACTCTTCTTGGGCAAGTCGACCGGTCCAACCCGATCTCTTATTGACTTCATGGCGCTCCGCGCAGCCATCTTCACGAGCGGATCGCGGTCGGCCGGCAGCGACATCATCGCCTCGAGCGCGGCTTTGCCGCCGATTTCGCGGAGCAGGTTGCAGGCATGTCTCCTCAGTTCAGGGTCGGAATTGCGGAGCAGGCCGACCAACGCTGGTTCGGCGGCCGCACCAAGCTGCCGTAGAGCAGGTTCCACGGCGATGCCGTCCTCTTTGAGATGTTCGATCAGGGGCTCAGCGGCACGCGCATCGCCGAGCTTGCCCAGGATCTCCTCCACTTTCCAGCGCACTCCATGACTGGGGTGATCCAGCTTCTTGATCAAGGCCGGCACCGTATCCTCGTTCTGCCACCTGGCCATCGTTCTCATCACATCGATGACAAAGAAGTCATCCGGGTCATCCAGAAGCGGCATGAGCTGTTTCTGCACCTCGTCCCGACGTTCGTCCTTCGCTCGGAGATCATAAAGTTGCTCGATTGCCTGCTTTCGCCTCCCCGGATTCGTGGAGCGAAGGCCGAACAAAGCCTTGGTCACGTTATCCGCACCGGCGGGTGGTTTGGGATCGCTTGGGTTTTCGTTGGAGCTTCCCGCGAGGATCTTCGCGCGTAGTGCGTCTTCCGCTTTCTTTTCCGCTTCCTTTGCGGCGGCGACATCGGCCGCAGAGAAGCGATCCGCCATCACGAAGATGTGGCGACCCTTCACCGTCGCCTTGCCGAATGTGATTTTCCGGGAATACTCGGAAACGTCGTCCACAGGCCAGACGCGGTAGGAAGCTCGCTTCTTCGCCGATTCATACATCGCCTGGATGCCCGCGGCTCCCTCGAGCACGGCGTGCAGCTTTTGATGGCATACAACCGCGTCGTCTGCATTCTGGAGCTGGACGTACACCTCGGCATAAGGCGCAGGCCCGCTCTGGGGTTTGAAGCTCTCTGCCAGCTTGAGCGACTGCTCCAGCGGAATCGACAGCCGTGTGCCCAGTGAAAGAAGCTGCGTTCCGGCTATCCCCAATCCAGGCACGCTCGAGATCCGCACGGACTCCTGGCGGAACCTTGCCGTTTCCCTGCGAATATCGTTGGCCACCCGGCGCGCAAGCTCGGCGTCTTCGGCCGCCGTGGGACGAAACGTCGGGGCGGTCTGCTTCATCTCGTTTCCCATCTGCTGTGAGAGGTTCTTGAGCTGCTCGCCGGCGGCTTTCATCGAAGGCACGTCGTGAACCGTCGCCAGGATGTCATTCAGCCGGCCGATCGCTGCAATCATCGCCCGAGTCTGCCGCTCGTGTGCCGAAAGATCGCGCAGCGGTGGAGGAGGCAGCAACGGTGGCAGTAGCGGACCAATCTGTGGATAGTTGGCGACATCGGTGAACGGGCTGTCGGAACCGGTCACGGCGCTCAGAACCCTCTCGGCCAAGCTGGGAGCAGGAGCGTCGCTAGCCCCGGCCTCGCCTTGATCCGGTCCAGGCCGGTGACCTGGCCCTGAGTTCACGACCAGCAGGCCGACGACCACTCCCAGGATGACCAATCCCCCCGCTCCCACGCCGAGCAGAAGGCGCAAGGGAGGTCCGCTCCCTGCCGCGGTCGTCTGCGTCCGGCGGATCGGAGCCGGGATCGACCCGGACCCCCCGTCTTCCAGCCAGGAACGATCATCGTCCTCACCCGGGTCTTCGTTCTCTACCGCCTGAGGCCGTGCCCTCCCGGCGCCCGGTGGAGGGCTCGCCATCTTGGCCCGGGTTGGTCCCTGGGCGGCCGGACCCGGAGCCGATCTCGGTTCTGATGTTCCGGCCTGCACCCGAAAGACCTGATCGCAGCCCGTGCATCGTACTTTCTTGCCAGCGACGGAACCCTCGAGTTCATATCGCTTGCCGCACTTTGGGCATTTCAGCGCGATGCTCATGACGCGCACTCCGTCGACCCGGGGCCAAATTTGTTTCGGCGCGGAACTGCGCCGGATCGAGGGAAATGCACCCGGTACATTCTCTTTCGCACCCCATCGCATGATGACGCTGGCGGGCACTGGTCGACCGCCAGATGCTCGCAGGTGTCCTCGACTCGACTCGCAGTTTACCAAGGTGTTGACCCAACCTACCACGTCTGGGTCACCGCCCCTCCCTCCACCGAGGTTCTCGGACCCGGTCCGTCGTCGTACATTTTTTGGGATGGTCGTCCCTGGCCGTTGTCTTATCAACTGCTGGGTGCTGAGGAGCGAGGATCATGAAGGCTTACCATGGGCCGCTGGGAGCCGCGGGCGTCGCGGCGGCCATCTCCGCGCTGTGCTTCTTCTGGTCAGGCAACGATGACGACGCAGCCCGAACCCGCCCGGTGGCCCCCAAGAAGCCAGCGCAAGGCGAGCCCGCCGCCCACGCCGTCGCCGAACGAACGAACGGCTCCTGGATTCTGTTTCTTTCACACCGATCCGGGCGGAATGTCCTCTCTAGCAAGCGATTCAGCCTGCTGGTCTGGGCCGAGTTCCTGCTCGTTCTCATCGTGACGTGTGTGGAATCGGGTGCCTCGATCGCCGAGGAGCGTCGCAACGGAACGTGGGACGCCATTTGCCAGACTGACCTGCGCAACAGAAGTGCGAAAGCTCCACCGCACTGGCCGACCGCCAGATGCTCGCAGGACCGGACTTGATGGCGTGTTCGCCCCGAATTTACCTCGTGATAGATAGGCCGGGATCGGCCCACACGTGCGCCGCGAGCTTCGCTACAGCCGGCAGCCTGGCGACCGGCACCGTGCCTTCGGCCATCCCGTCGGCCGGCACAGTGCGCATGATTTGCATGCCGTCCCCCCGGAGCGCACCGACGTACGCACCCAGGGCGGGGGGAAACGCCACCTTGATTCGCACAGCGACTCTGGAGCTGGGGATCACGAGAAACCTGTCGCGGCCTTGGTCCTCGTACTCGCGGTAGAGCAACCGGAGTGCTGGAGACACGTTGGCCGGCAGCGCAGCGGGCAATCCGTGCCGGAGATCCTCGCGCGGGCTGCTATCGTGGTAAAGCTGCGCGTGGCCCGCCGTTTGATAATGCACGACAGCCTCGGCCGTCGCGCCCCGGCACCCCCCGATAAGAGGAGCCGGTCATCGAGGGATTCCAGGAAAAGCCCGGTCTGCCGGCGGCCCCGCCGGTCGAGTCGGTGTGTGGTCAACATGGCTGTCTCATCCTCTCCAAGATGACAAGCATCGTGCCGGATGCCTGGCTGGTCACGTCGAAGACGCCAGCCGGCCGGGGCAAGGGTCGAGAGCTCTGTTGATGTAGGGCGGTGTCGCGAGCTGCGCGCTGCCGCCGAGAAATCTCTGATGATGGTTGGGGCCGCCAAGCTGACTGCGGCTCCGGGAGCCTCGCCTGACGAGTTGAAGGCGACGCTCAAGGATGGGTCGATCGCCAGTTGGCGCTCTTCCTGAAATGCGCGCCGGGCGCTTTCGGTGTGGCCGGCCGGTTTTTCCAGCGGGCCTGCTCGCAGAGGCGGGCGTCCTCGCGATCGCGTGCCTGTTGCCGGAGGTAGCGCGCGCAGCCGTCCCCGGCCGAAGTCGGGCCGGAGGTGGTCGCTAAGGAACAGGCCCGAACTAACTTCCCGATTTACCCCACCAGGAACAAAAGCACTCGTTCCGACGCTCTGCGTCGGAACGGTATTTGTGCCGCTCCGCGGCGCGTTTCACGTAAATCGGCGCAAGTTGTGTTCCGACCCGTTCCTGAGCCGCCGACTAAAATGACCCTCGGCGGCATCAATACGTGCCGTTCAGCCTCATCGAATTCGTGGCCTGGTGAAAGTCGTCCGGCCCCCGGGGCGGACTTGCTATCCCCAGCGACATGGAACTTGATGCGGCCAATTGGTTAAACATCATGATCCTGCATATCGGATTCAGAGTCAACCGGGCATCGAAGAAAGTCCGCGACGAGCCCGAGGCGCCAGCGAGTTCCCGTTTGTGGGACAATCCATCGACGCGCCCCTGACGAACTTGACATCAACGATTTGTGGTTTGATGATGAATCGTGGTCAAGTGGCGGCGGCGTACAACGACTCCAGTCCTGTCATCGTCATCCGTTTCCAGGGACCGTGATCATGCTCAACCGCAGATGTGCGCTCTCAATTCTCGGGACGGCTGGTATCGGAACAGCCGTTTTTCAACGTGCCCTGGCGGCTAACGCTGAAGGCGGGTCCGTTTCGCGCGAAATGGTCACGAATGCCGAATGGGTGGCGGGAATCAAACTCACCGATCCGCAGCGGGAAGCGGTCGTCAATGCCTTCAAGTGGGCGCAAGCGGACTTGGAACACGTTCGACTGATCGAGCTCGACAATTCGCTGCTTCCGGGGCTCCGGTTCGCTCCGTTCGCGAGTCCCGCGTCTTGTCCCGATCCGCGCGGTTACCAGGTCAAGACATCGGGAGCACCGGGCTCCGATCCGCTTTCACGGCCTGACTCCAACGAGGATCTGGCGTTCAGTTCCATAGAGCATCTCGGCAAACTGTTGCGCAATCGAAAGATTTCGTCGGTGGAATTGACCAAGTTGTATCTGGAACGGCTCCGCCGCTACGACCCGCTTCTCAAATGTGTCGTGACCTACACGGACGATCTGGCACTGAAACAAGCGGAGCGCGCCGATCAGGAACTGCGGGCTAAAAACGATCGCGGGCCGCTCCACGGAATCCCCTGGGGCGTCAAGGACATCCTTTCCTATCCCGGCTATCCCACGACATGGGGCGTTTCGCAATATCGCGACCGCGTGATCGACGCGAAGGCGGCCGTCGCCGAACGGCTTGAAAATGCCGGCGCCGTCCTCGTAGCGAAATTGGCCACAAATACGTTGGCCGGCGGATCGGTTTTGTGGTACCGCGGCATAACTCGGAATCCCTGGAATCCTCGCCTGGATGCAGCGGGCTCGTCGTCAGGATCGGCCGTGGCTTCCGCCGCGGGACTCGCCGGCTTTTCCATCGGCACCGAAACCTCGTTCAGCCTCATCGGCCCTTCCATACGCTGCGGTGCCGTGGGGCTGAGACCGACGTTTGGACGCGTAAGTCGATATGGCTGCATGCAACTCTGTTGGTCGCTCGACAAGATCGGGCCAATGTGCCGCAACGCTGACGACTGCGGATTGGTTCTCGCCGCGATTCACGGTGCCGATCCGCGCGACGCCGCATCAGTCGACCGGCCATACGTCTGGCCTTCGTCGCGGGAGCTCTCCACGATTCGAGTGGGGTACGTCCCAAAAGGGCGCGAAGATGAACAAAGGGACGACTTTCGAGTCCTGCGCGAATTGGGCGTCAAACTCGTCCCCGTCGAACCGCCCAATTTGAAAATGGACTTTGGACTGCCCAAGAATGAGCTCATGGCAGGGCTTGTTGCCTGCGAGTCGGCCGCGGCGTTCGAAGACCTCACGCGCCGTGGAGAGCCCAAGGGCGTGAAAGGTTGGCCTCCGTACTTTTTGCTTGGCCATTTTCTGACGGCTGTCGACTATCTCAGGCTGAATCGACTGCGGGCCATCGTCATGCAGCGCTTTGACAAAATGATGCAGGCCGTCGATGTCTTTCTTTGTAACGAACGGATTTCGGGCAGCGATCCTGATGAAGGATGGGAGTGGTACGGCAATATGACGGGGCATCCCATGATCGTGTTCCCCAAGAGGTTCGAAGCCAAGGACGGTTTCCTGTTGCCAAAACCGCAAATGATGATTGGCCGCGTTTACGACGAGACCACCCTGCTCACCCTCGCCCACGCTTGCCAGCGCACCATCGGACTCACGCAACGTCCGCCGCTGGATCAATTCCTGGCGCAAAAGGACAAGATTCTCGCGGGCGAAGAGTTCCCCAACGAGAATAAATACTACACCGACTGATCGAAGGCCAAAAGCTGCTTCGCCTTCCACCGTCCTCCTCGCCGAAGCCGATCATTCCGACAGCGTCAAACCGGCAGACATCTTCACGGTTCCCGATCCGGCGTCTACCAAGCAGATGACTGACGCCGACCCGAAGACCGCCGCACGCATCAAGCAAACGCTTCACGGACACCAACGTGTAGTCGCAGATCACCCACCCTTCCCCCACCAATCATTTTCATCACGGAAGACCTCCCGCCATTTCACGCCCGCGCCGTCCTTGAACCGCTCGAATATCTTTACAACGATACTCTTATCGCCTGATAATGTGTTCGCCCGTCTGGTAGCAAAGAAGATCGCAGCCGCTTCATCGTCCCCAGCTTCCACCATGAACCCAGGTTGCCCCTCAATCGAGCACGGCAACTCCGGGCCAAACGCCGCCGCGATGTCCTCCCAGAAGATTGAGCTTTCTCGCGAGCGCGAATTCTGCAATTTCTTGACGAGGAGCTGAAGATCTGTTGACGACCGCGACTGCCGGAAGCGCTCACCCGCCCGCTCGACAGGGAGCAAATGCTGGTCGTACTCGGAACGACTCCAGTTCTCTCGGAACGAAACGTAATAGACCCCATCCCAGTGAGGGGGACCAATTCCGCCGAAGATCGGAGCCTCTGCGAATTCGAGGCAATAATAATCCAGGTCGGGCTCGACCGAGTATTCGAAGTCATCCATGTGCTGGACGCCTAGGTTCCAGGTCGGGCGCGGCAAACTCCGCAGTAGCTTCGCGTGTACCAGCGTCTTGAGCGTCTCCGGATAGTGTCCGTTGATTCGGTGAGACTCTTCGAGAGCAGCGATCAATGGCCGCGCAGCGTCTTTGCAGTCCGGAAGCCGCCCCGCAAGCCAGAGCGCCAGGCCGACGGCGAGCGCCAGCCCAAGGAACGTGCTGATCCCCTTCGATCGCCCGCTGATCATCCATGCTCGCGACATACACCCGCCTCCGTGCAAGTAGACGACCTGCCGCGACTATATCCGTTCTTCCTGATCACCGCCATCGAACTGCCGCGCGGGTACCGCCCCTATTCCAAGCTCCGCACTCCCATGAAATCAGCGCGGAAAACACTCTCCCCCGATGCTTCGCATCGTCGGACCAAGCCGGTTCTCCCCGTCACGCGTCCAACCACCGCGCTTGACTCGCTACGTATTCAGATGTATTCTATACAAAAGTTCAGAAGCGCCCCGCTCCTCCGGAGCCCGCCCTCATGTCCCCGCTGGAATCCCTTTTCCGCCTGGAGATCGAATTCCACCGCTGCCTGCGCACGCTCCCCACCAACCCGTTCGGCACCACCGGCTTGCACACCAGCTATGCCCTGCAAGCCGGTTACGAGCCTCTCCTTTCCAGGCTCGGCACCGTCACTGCCCGGGAACTCGACCAGCTCCAGAGCCAGCTCTCGATCACCAGTGAGACCCGCGATGTCCGGGCCGCCGCCACTTCCCTCAAGCAACTGCTCGGAATCCCCTAGCCAATCAGCAATCTCGCAACTCGCGCAACATCCCGAAGCCGCGGTTGCCAACCTCGTCGCAAACGACTAGAACGTTCTGCGCCGTTGGGGCGTTGCAACGCGGCTCGATCGTGAAGGATCAGTGCGTTATGCTCCACTCGATACTCAGAAGGGCTCGCCGGATGCGACTGAAGGTTCTGAAACAATTCGGCCGTGCTCCGGCGGCCACCTTGCGAATTTCCCTCTGTGACCGAAACCCAGCCGTCGCCCGGTCTCTTGCCGATCGCTTTGACGGAGTGGATGGAGTCGAGGTCGCGATCGGCGACTTGCTGGACCTTGACTGCGACGCCCTCGTCAGCCCCGCCAACAGCTTCGGTTTCATGGACGGCGGGATCGATCAGGCAATCGACCGTTTCTACTTGGGTCGAGCGCAGCGAGCGGTGCTCGACCGGATCGCCGAACGGTTCTATGGCGAGCTGCCCGTCGGCACGGCAACACTCATCGAGATGCCCTCCGCCCGGTTCCCTTTCCTGATCGTCGCACCAACGATGCGCGTACCCGGCGACACGAGGGGCACGATCAACGCCTACCTGGCAATGCGCGCAGCCCTGGCTACCACCCTCGACCAGAATCGCGCCAGCGCGCGGCCGATCACCAGCTTGGCCGCGCCCGGTATGTGCGCGGGCGTCGGCGCAATGCCGGCAGACGAGTCAGCGCTCCAGATGCGCAGCATACGATATGATCATTGCCGAGGGATGGCGGTCAGTCGTTCACCCTGCCCAAGCCCCGTTCGTGCTGAGAACCGCCCCGGCAACGACCGCGTTTAAGTAGGTCAGGCTTTCAGCCTGACAATCCGGAGCGACCGTGAATGATAACATCTCGGACTCCATCACTGATCATCAACAGGATCAAGCGAATTGACATCCAGGCAGCCTACACGTTGCTCGCAGCGAGCGCGCTCCTGATCGCGTCGATGATCTTGGTCGCGGCGGCGCTCGCAGACACAGTCTGGCATTCACGCGCCGTCAAGGAGCATTCCGCGTCTGACAAGTCAGCAATCCAAAACCATCCGATGCGAGACCGCTTGTTGGACGGTTAATCTTTAGTCTGCGTGGTGCTGACCCCGCCGCCGAAGTACCTGCGCAACTCGCGCCCGCCCGTGCCTCACCGCCCACTCGTACATACTCTTGCCACGCGACTCATGATCCCCTCGCGCGCCAGCCTCGAGCAGAATCAGCGCGACCGCTTCATGCCCGCAATAAATCGCGGCAGTCAGCGGCGTCCAACCACAATCCCGAACGGCGTCAACCTCAGCCCCGCGATCGAGCAAAAGCCGGACGACATCAGCATGCCCCCGGCTCGATGCCCAGTAAAGGGCAGTACCGCCATCATCGGTAGCGCGCGAAGGTGGCGCACCAACGTCCAGAAGTAGCCGCACCGCATCCACATGACCCCCGGCCGCCGCGTTAACCAGCGGCGTGTATCCATACTTCCCTCGAGCATTCACATCCGCTCCGTCCGCGAGCAACCGCTGCATGCGACCGACGTTCCCCCTTTGGGCTGCTCCGAGCATCAGCTTGTCATGAGTGCGTCCCATGAATGCTCACCCCTGAGTCCGTCGTCACGCTGGAATCCCGACCCACGCCGCATCCAATTGGTTCGTTTCGAATCCACAGCCCTGCCCCCTTCTCGTTCCGACGCTCTGCGTCGGAATGCTCTCCCAGACGCTCCGCGTCTTCCCACGACGCCGACCTGATCAACCCCCCACCGCACCCTCTTGCCCCCAACTGGGTCCCCTGCTCTGATGTTTCAGTACGTCAAAGACCCGGCTCACCCCCCGAAAAGACAACACGGCGAGGAGATCCCATGTTCCCGATTCGCATATTGTTTTCGGTCACGACAACCGGACTGCTGGCCCTGGGAGCATCACTCGCGGCCACCGAGCGACCCGCGCCTGTCGTGCAGTCGCAAGATCCCGACCAGCCCGAGACAAAACCCGAAACAAACAACTCACTACGAAAAGGTGTGCTAGTTCACCCCGACCAGGAAAACATCACCGACGCCGCGAAATCCGAGGTCGCCGTCAACCTCGCCGGCGTGCAGCCTGGCTACTCGAATTTCTGTCGTGTGACCGCCACGCCTGAAGAAGTGATCCTCGACTTTGGCTTGAACCCCCAGCCATTCGCGCCCGGAGCCGAGCCCGTGAAGATCGGCCAGCGAACCGTCGTGAACTACTACACCGCCAAGCGTTTGCTCGTCGCGCTCGAGACAACAATCCGGCGGCACGAAGACACGTTCGGCCCGATCGAGCTCGACGTCCGCCGCCGCACGAAATCCTTCCAGCAACAGCAGCAAGGCGGCAACCGCAAGAAATAGGCCGATCTCAAAACGGCACAGTCGACTTCTGCACGCCCGGCGCCTGGATCGGCGGGCCGGGTGCCGCCATTGGAATCGTCCCGGCCCGCGAGAGATCGGCCCCCACCGACATCTCCGCCCGGTCCGGATGATACGTCGGGTCCAGAATCAGGTCGGCCGGCTCGAGGTCCTGCCCCGCCCGCCGACGCTGGAATCGCACGCTCGGCCTGTTCCCCGCGGCCCGCGGCCCGGTGACCTTTCCCATGTGATTCGGCCCCCAGAACTGCACCCATTGCTGCTGCACGTCCCGCGCCCGTTGGGCCGGCAGCGGAACCGCGGAAGCGCTCATGAACCAATCAACCTCGGCCGCGTCGTCATCCGCCTGCCAGAAAACGCTGCCGTCAGCCGCCGCATCGCCGTCGCATTGCAACAGCACCGTCTCGTGCGTCCCCCGGCTAGCCGTGCTCAGAAAGGCACAGTGTCGCGAGGTGATCAGCCACGGCCGATCCGGACCGGGCGGCAGTCCCGCCCAGTCGAAGGCACGCACGATCGTCCTCTCCGCCGCCAGCGTGCACCGGTCGAGTACCAGATCGGCATCGAACCGGCACCGCGCGACATTCGCCGGCTTCAGTTCGATCGCCGTCCCGCCGGCCGCCACCGCGCATTGCGAGAGTGCCAAGAGCCCAGTGCCCAGCTCGGCTTCCACCGCCCGGCCACCGGTGATCAGAACACAGCCCGTCAGCCGGCAAACTGCCCGTTCAGTCGAGAGCGAGAACAGCGGTTCTTGAGCGTACACCGGCCGCGGCTGGCTCGAGGCCGCGCGGAAGGCAATCAGATCCCCGGCCGAGTCCCCAGACGTGCCCGCAGCCGTGAACTGACAGTTCGTGAGAACCAGGTGCCCGTCCTCGACATGAATCAAGTGCTTGAGCCTGGCGGTTTTCGTGTGCCGCAGGATCAGATTCGAGATGACAAGCGCACCCCCTTCCAGCTCGATGAGCGCGGTGTCCGTCGCCCCTTCGGGCGGCGACCACGAGGCGCAGCGCCTGGCATTGTCGCTTCAACGCGGATCTCCAGCCGGATCCCCCGCGGCAGCTTGAGAGGCGTAAAAACGTGCCGCCCTGTCCCGATCACGCGCACCCGGACAAAATGGAACGAAGGCAGTAGGTTGTCTCGCAGGAATGCGCCCAGATCGCCTCCCCATTGCGCGGTCCCTGTGCTGAACGTCAGCTCGAGCGCGGCCGTCGAGGCCGGCGCGGATGCCGTTCCAATCCTCCGCACGTCGGTCATGTGTGCCGGCAGGAGTCCCTGATTGTTCGGCTTGTTCATCATCATCGGCACGTTGAGGGCGCGAAACGTCCATTCCGCAGGCTCGGGCACGATCGGATCGTCGTAGCACCCGATGGCTTTTTCATGGAGTCCGGCACGCGGCCGCGCAACGTGATCCAGAATGCCGGCATGGCTCGGTAGGAAGTCGGAAAACTCGGCCGCCCGTGCACGTGCCAGGTCCCTGAGGTACCCCCACGGTGCCAGGATCTCACGGCTCGTCGGATCGGTGCCGTTCCACGTGGAACGGACCTCCGAAAGGTCGCCGACGGTCACGTCCCGATCCGGTCCGCACGCGAGAAACCCCTTCCACCCCGCGAACAGGTTCGCGTCTCCGGACCAGTCGATCAGCTTCGCGGCCCGCTGCTCCGATTCTTGCGCGGCGACCACGCTCGCCACGCCCACGCCACGCAGCCGCCCCAGCGCCGAGCCCCAGACGCGGATGAGGAGCGGCTTGCCCGAGCCCGAGGCATTTGTCGATGTCAACTCAACGATCGGCCCGGGGCCCGCCACCAGGCTCTGAACCACGAAAATCCGGCACTCCGGCGCCACGTCGGCACCGTCAAACCGAACGAGCGGCCCACCTCGAGCGGCAACCATCGAATCACGCACCACCAGGTCGCACGGTCCCCCGCTCAGCCGGAAGCCTTCCGTGAAACCGCCGCGCACCATGCAGCCTTCCAGCCGGATGAGACTGGGAGTACGTGCTGCATCCGGCTCTGTCCGGATCAAGGAAACCGGCGTCCCCTCCGCGTGGTTGAGGATCGTGATCGTGCAGTTCCGGAGCGTCAGGTTCCCGCCCGAGCACAGGAAAATGGCCGTCTGGCTGCGCGACAGGTCCCGCGCGTCGACGATCAAGTCGATCCCGTCGAGAATCAGGCTCTTCCGGTTCAACACGAAGATGGCCGGCTGTTTTCGGGCCCCGTCCCCCGTGGATCGATCGATCCGCAAGATAGCGCGTAGCCCCTTCCGTGCTCGGATCATTCGTGCCTCACCGCTGAAGCGGAGATCGTCGGCCGCGTGCGGGCCCTCTTCGGCCAGCTCGACCGTTCCGCCGCTATGGCCGTCAAGCGCCCGGTGCAGGCTGGAAACGACCGTCGCCTCGCTCGAGGTCGCGATCCGCCGCACCGTCACCAACGGCCCGTTAACTCGTTCGGGAGTAGGCACTTTCGCCCAATCCGGCAAGTACTTGGCAACAACAGCCCCGGGCAGTTGCCCCTGCTCTGGCGCGGTCGCGCGAAGATCGAGGTCGGGCGGCTCGACCCATTTCACGAAGCTAGGCGCCGCGGGTCGCGCGAGGCGCGGCGGCATTCGGCTTCGCTCGCGTTCATCCACGGGCCGCTCCGGTGCAATGCCCCTACCCGAGCCGCCGGCCGCGCGATCAGGCGACGCCCCCGCGATCATCCCCTCGCCGCCCACCGCATCGGCTTCCGCACCGCCTTGCGAGCCCATGAATTGCGCCAGGCCGATGCCCAGGATGACGAACGCCAGGCACAGGACGGCACCCGGAATGACGAAAGCCATGACCGGGATCTTTCGCCCGGCCGGTGCAGTCGTCACTCGTTCGGAAAGCTCGACTGCATCCGATTCTGCGACATCTTCTGTGTGCGACCCGTGCCGCTCGATGACAGATCGGTCCCGCAGGCCGCTTCCGGCAAATGACTGCTCGCGAGCCGCTCTTGGAATGTCTTCCGCCGCCAGCTCCGCCATGGAAGCCAGAGGAAATGACTCATCCGCCGAGCCATTGCTGTGCGGTTCGGCGTGCTTGTGGATCCTCGTCGCGTCCAGGTCGTAGCCTTGTGGCACTGCTCCGTCGGTTTCGTAAACCGGTGCGAGCGTAATCGTCGGCGGCCGGTCAGCGCCGGCCAGTGGGATCCAATCGATCGCGCTGATCAACTCGTCGTACGAAGCGAATCGCTCCTCGGGCCGCTTGGCCATCATTTTCAGGAGGAGCGCGCTCAGCTCCCCCGGAAGGTCCGGCCTCAGGTCGCGAACATCGGGCGGCGGGTTCTTGGCGTGCCTCGTGAGCTTGTCGGTGATGTCCCCGCCTGGAAACGGAGGAACCCCCGTCAGCAGGTAATAGAACGTGCAGCCCAGCGAATACATGTCGCTCTGGATGCTCGTCGCACGGCTGTCCCTGGCCTGCTCCGGCGCCATGTAATCGACCGTGCCCACGGTCGTGCCGTCCCGTGTGACTCGCTCGTCCTCGAATTCCTGTTGCAGCGCGAGCCCCAGGTCGATGATCTTGATCTTCCCCTCGGGCGTCCGCAGGATGTTCGACGGCTTCACGTCTCGATGGATCAAGCCCCGGTTGGCCGCATAGTTGAGCCCATCCGCGGTGCTCTTCACCACCGTGACGGCTTCGGCCAGGCTCAGCGGCCCACGCTGCATGACGTAGTCGTGAAAATCGCCGCCTGCCAGATACTCGAGCACCAGGTAGTGCCGTCCCGAGTCGACCCCTCGATCGTAAATCGCCACGATATTCGGATGCTCGAGCGTCTCCGCGCTGCGGGCCTCGCGCAAGAATCGCTGGAGCAACGTCGAATTCTTGGCCAGCGTCCGCGTCAGAACCTTGAGCGCGACCTCGTGGTTCGACTCCACGTGCACGGCGCGGAAGACCGAGCTCATTCCGCCGGCGCCGATCGGGCCGAGCACTCGGTAGCTCCCGATCCGTTGCTCGGGCTGCGCCGGTCGCATCGACTCAGTCGAGGAAGTCGACCTGTCCATCGCATCCTGACCTTATCAGACGCGCCGGTCGGTCGCTCTTCGGATCGCTCCCGCCGGCGGTTCGGTCTATCGCGCTACGGATATGGCGGCCGGACCGGTCAGGCTGCGAATATCACCCATCCGCGTGCGCCGTGCGCACGATACCGGCTCCCGCCCCTATTCTACTCTCGCAAAAACAACTTAGGACAGGCCGACTCAAAAGCCGCGGCGATATTTGAAAACGCCCGCTCATCCCGTCGTCCATCGCGGCGGCATCACCAGCGCCACGCAGAGGCGGAGGCGGACGCAGACCGCCGCGCTACGGTCAAAAGATCCGCAGGCTCAACCCCCCGTCGACGTCCAGCGTCGCTCCTGTGGAGTAAGGGAACGCACCGCCCGCAATCGCAGCGACTGCCCGGCCCACGTCTTCGGGTGTCCCCCACCGTCGAATCGGCGTTAGCCCTTGGGCAATCCTGGCGGAATAAAGGTCATGCACGGGCCGGGTCATCTCCGTCTCGATCAGCCCCGGCCTGATCTCGTACACCCGGATTCCCTGGCCCGCCAGCCGCGCTGCAAAGAGCTGGGCCGTCATGCTCAAGCCCGCCTTGGCCACGCAATATTCCGCGCGATTCACGCTGGCAAACGTGCTCGAAATCGAGCTGATGAAAACAATCTGAGGCTGTTCAACCGTCCCCGCGGCCAACTGGCGAATCATCACATTTGCCACCGCCTGGGTGGCGAAGAACGGCCCTCTCAAATTGGTGCCCACCACCCGATCCCAGCTTTCGGGCGTCGTTTCGAGCAGATCGTCTCGCCGCTCCGGCGCAACTCCGGCGTTATTCACCCACAGGTCCACCCGTCCGTGTCGCTCCACCACCGTGTCCACAAGCTGGCGGCCTTCAGCCAGGTCCGCGACATCGGCACGCACAGCATCCGCCCGCGGCGAGCCCCGTTTCTCCGCGTCCCGACAAGTCGCTTCCGCTGCCTCACGATCCGAACGGTAGTTCACCACCACCGCAAAGCCCAGCTCCGCAAGGGAAAAGACGATCCCTCTCCCAATCCCCCTCCCCCCTCCCGTCACCACCGCAACCCCATTTCCCCAACCCATATCCCGAACTCCGCGTCCTTCCTCGTAGTCTCACTCCTGATCCTGATCTTAATCTTAATCTTGATCTTAATCTTATTCCTGGTCCCCCATTCCGCATCCGGCCCCACCCTCACCCCCACGCACGCATCCTATCTCCACCCCGACACACTCCGCTCCACGC
This sequence comes from uncultured Planctomycetota bacterium, assembly GCA_963823665.1. Classification (GTDB taxonomy): domain Bacteria; phylum Planctomycetota; class Planctomycetia; order Isosphaerales; family Isosphaeraceae; genus CAVXHV01. Next base: position 2,614,441 of record CAWGMQ010000004.1, on the reverse strand, counting down.
GATTGACACGAACCTATTTCATGCCTGAAGATCAGGATAAGGAAGACTTCGCGCTCGTAGCTCAGGTGGATAGAGCGGCGGTTTCCTAAACCGCAGGTCGCAGGTTCGAATCCTGCCGGGCGCAGCTCGCGAAGCGGCACCAGTGCGTTTCCGCCCGTCAGTCGGAAGGCCGAGCTGCACCGGCCCGTTGGGCGCCCGTAGCTCAGGTGGATAGAGCAACGGTTTTCTAAACCGTCGGTCGCAGGTTCGAGTCCTGCCGGGCGTACTCTTGTAGCGGATCTCCCGATCTCGGCGTCGATCACGCGAAGATTCCCGGTTCTTCCCTCGGTCCTGTTCGGGAGATGACAACCGCGGCGAATTCTGGTAAAAACAGTGATTGATTGAAAAAAAAGCAGCGAGGGCGCGTCGTGCGGCGCGTTCCACGTGGAACAATTCCCTCGCCGTTTTGATGGCGAGTCGCTGTTTTCGCCTCGGCTGCGCCTCGCTTCGTCGGATCATTGTGATGACTGAAGAGCGTCTGACCGAAATCCCGACGAGCTGGACGACCATCAGCAGCGCCCACACGCACCGGGCCCAAGGCTCAGGCGGCGATGGAAGAGCTTGGTCGGCCAGTACCACGACGCCGTCACTCGCTACATCCATCTCGAAGGTCCGGGACAAGACACCTCGCCGACGAGGTCCTCCAGGAATTCTGGACCAAGCTGCTCGCCGGCAAGCTCGCCGGGGCTGACAAGAGCAAGGGGCGGTTCCGCGATTATCTCCGCACGGTCCTGCACCGCCTGATCATCGATCACTTCCGCACGCGCAAGCTCCAGCCCCTGCCCCCTGGAGACTTGATGGATCCCAGCCAGACCGACGAAGACTTCGACCGCGTCTGGCGCGAGGCCGTCATCACCCGCGTCTGGTCACGCCTCGAAACCTATCAGGCTCAGACCCCCAAGAATCGCTACGCCACGGTCTTGCAACTGCGGCGAGATTTCCCCAAAGCCTCGATCGAAGAGATCGCCGCCAAGCTCGGTGAAGTCACCCACACCCAGGTCACCCCGGAGGCCTTCCGCAAGAACCTCCAGCGCGCTCGCGCCAAGTTTATCGACCTGCTTGTCCTGGAGCTGCGAGAAACCATCCACCCTACCAGCACCGAAGCCATCGAAGAAGAAATCTACGACCTGGGCCTCGGACATCTCTATCGCCGCTACAGCTCGTCTCACGAAGATTGACGACCGGCCGTTCCCCCGCCGGGTCATCTGCCCCATTTCCTTGAATTCCTTCGCTTTCGAGCTTACCGCCGCCGATGAAAATTCCCCCCTCCCCTTGACCCACTGGCTTCAGCATGTACAGTTCAATAAAGGAAGTGCGCGCAGCCCGAGACTGAAGGCGGGGTGCGCCTTGACCTTAGCCGGGACCTACTTCCGCTCAGAGAACGAAACGGTCCGCGCCGAACGCGATGAGCACCAGAGAGGAAATTTTATGCTGGTTCTCTCCCGCAAAAAGAACGAGAGCATCATCATCAACGACAACATCACGGTGACCGTGATCGAGATTCGTGGAGACAAGGTTCGTCTCGGTATCGAGGCGCCCAAGCATGTCACCGTCCATCGTCGTGAAGTCTACGAGGCCATTCAGAATCAGGCCCGTGCTCTCGATCCGGATGCCAACAGAGTTCGACCCGAAGCCTGACTCATCTGACCATTGAGTTCGCCACCAACCGGCAGTCGCTCACTCCCATCGCGCGATGCTTCGGGCCGTTGCTTTATTCCCTCCACTCTGGCTGCCGCCAGCCGCTTCGCATCTCGCACTCGTCCTACCCCACGCCTTTCATCAGCCGAACGAATTCCCTCATCCAGGGACCGTTGTCCGGCCACCCTCGCACCGTCACAAGCGGTCCGTCAACCACGACGTCACGATTGACGAACTCGCACTCCCGCCGCCGCGCAAATCGAGCTCGAGATCGGGATAACACGTCATCGTCATGCCGCTCGTGCTCCGCCCGCGGCCAGCAGCAAGCAGCGGCCCATGACAGTTGGCCGCGATCGGTTTCCGCGCTTCGAGGAAGTGGCGCACGATCGCCACCGCCTTCGGCCGGTTTCGCAGGTACTCGGGCGCTCGGCCGCCGGGTAGCACCAGACCGTCGAATGCCTCCGGCGCCACATCGTCCAGGCCCAGGTCGGCGTGCACGCGGTAGCCAGGTTTCTCCGTGTATGTGTCGAATCCCGGCTCGAAATCGTGGACCACCGAGAGAAACACCCGCTTCTCAGGCGCCACGATCGATACCTGCCAGCCCTCTTCCTCCAGCCGGAACTTCGCGTAGTAAATCTCCTGGGCTTCCCCCGCGTCTCCGGTCAAAATCAAGATCTTCACCATGGCGCGTTGCTCACACAGAGTGCCTGCACACGAATAGCCCGCTAACCTAACGACTCCGGCCATCGGATGCAATCAGGTGGTAAGATTCTCTCGCCAGCGGCCTCAGCGCCGGGCTTGCCGCGCCTCGGCCGATTGCCTCGCAAACGCTGGCTGCCTTGACCCCGCCCGAGCGTGCCGGATTACATTCTAGCCGTCTCCGTGACGGCCCCGTCGTCTAGCCCGGTCTAGGACACATGCCTTTCACGCATGCAACACGGGTTCAAATCCCGTCGGGGTCATCGCAAGCCGCTCGGCCCGGTGCTGATCCGGCTCGCCCAGCGCACCCAGATGGGCCGCCACCGCTCCGGCCAGGATCGGAACGTTGTAGCCCCCTTCGAGCAGGCTCACGATTCGGCCCTGCGCGTGCGTTTCGGCCACCGCGACGATCTCCCGCGTCAGGGTCTCGAAGTCCTCGACTTCCAGGCCGAGGTCTCCCACCGGGTCTTCCGCGTGGGCGTCGAAGCCCGCACTGATCAGCACCAGCTCCGGTCGGACGCGGTCGGCCAGCTTTTCGAGACCCGAGCGAAACGCCGCCTGGTACTCGCTTCGCGCCGTGCCGTACGGCAAGGGGATGTTCATGATGCGGCCCAGCCCGCGCCCGCTCCCGGTCTCGTCCCGCGCACCGGTGCCCGGGATAAAACGGATAACGATGGATCGAAAGAAACCCGACCCGGTCTGATGCGTAGAAGATCTCCTGCGTTCCATTGCCGTGATGGACGTCAAAATCGACGATCAGCACGCGGTTGAGCTCGAAATCGAGCGAGCGCGTCCGCGGCCGTCACGGCGATGTTCGCATAAATGCAAAAGCCCATGCCCGCCGTCCGGCAGCGCGTGATGACCGGGCGGTCGAACCACGCACAGCGCCCGCCGCTCGGGCGCTTCCAGCACGAACGAGACCGCCTCGATCCCGGCCCCGGCCGCCAGCCTCGCCGCAAGATCCGAGCCCGCCGAAACCCACGTATCCGGGTCGAGCATCCCACGTCCGGCTGATTCCGCCAGGGCAACCTCGGCGCACGTAATGGGCCGCGTGCACCCGCTCCAGCTCTTCATCACCCGCCGCCCGCACTCGGCACTCCTGACCCGCCGCGAGATAACCCGTGCGCTCGAGGTGCCGCAGAACCGCTCGCAGCCGCTCCGGCCGCTCCGGGTGATGCGCCGGGACGGAGTGCTCAAGCATCCGCGAATCCGTGAAGACTCTGACTTCCATCGCTTCTCCACCAAGCTCTCCGTACCGCCGGCACGTGTCTCGGTCCGCCCAGCACCGGCATGGCGGGCCGTAGCAGGCACACTCCGTGTGCCGTCCACATCCGGCAGCGATAAATATCCGCACGGCCGACTGGTCGGCCGCCCGCATGCCGCGGTTCGAATAATAACAAACCTACTGGCCGACCGGCACCGACTCCCGCCAGCGAGCGTGGTTTTCCGCCGTTTCACGTGAAACACAACCCGGCGCCGCGCTCTGACTCCCGCCGTCTCACTCATTTGCTCGCCCAGTCATCGGGAATTAGAATCAGGCCCCATGAAGCCAACCCCGCCGCGAACGGGCTCAAGCCGCACGCGGGAGATCCTCGTTGTGATCGCCTTCACCGTGATCGGTGGGCTATTGCGCCTCTGGTCCATCGGCCGCCTCGGCCTCTCGCACTTCGACGAAGGTATCTACGCAGCCTCCGGCCTCTGGATCTTCTCTCGCCACGGAATCCTCGACCTCGACCCCACGCTGATCGCCTACGCGCCGCCAGGTTTCCCGTTCCTGATCGGAGTCGCATACTTCGTTTTGGGTGCAAGCGACCTGTCGGCGATTCTCGTCTCGATCGTCGCCGGCACCCTGACAATTCCAGCCGTGGCGTGGCTGGCCTATCGCACCTTCGGCAGCGGAGCGGGGGGGCTCGCAGCAGCCTTCCTCGCGTTCTCGGGCGCCCACGTCGCGTTTTCGCGCATGGCCCTCACCGACACGTCGTTCCTGCTCGTCTGGGTGCTGGCGCTGATCCACGCCCAGCGTTTCCTGGAAAAACCATGCGCACTCAGGGCAGGGCTCCTGGGCCTGGCCGTCGGTGCGGCCCAGCTTTTCAAATACAACGGCTGGCTTGCAGGCGCGGCCGTCGTGCTCTCCGCCGCCGTCTGGCTGGCACTGCATCCAGCGCGAGTGGCGCACCGCGCTCACCGCGGCCACCTGGGGTTGGGGCATTCTCGCGGCATGTGTTGCAGCGCTCGTCTACTGGCCCTGGTTCGCCTTCGTCCAGTCACACGGCGGTTACGGCGCGTTACTGGCCCACCAGCGCGGCTACCTGGGCGGCTTCGCATCCTGGCCCGGTAACCTCGCCGTCCAGCTCGCCCAGGCACGGATGCTCTCCGGCGGAGCGTTCTGGATCCTCGCCGCCGCTCTCGCCGCCGCGGCTGCGATCTTGCTGATTGGCTTCAAGAGCGCCGAGAAGGGACACCGGTCGGAGATCATCTTCCTGATCACTCTGGCCGTGGCCGCCCTCCGCGTCACGCCCGACCTCGCCTGGTGGGTCCCTCTCTTCTGGCTGCCGCTCCTCCTCCTGCGCCACGAAAACCGTCCTGTCCAAACCTGTGATCTTGGTCTACTCCGCCTGGCTAATCCTCGCGCTCCTGACACCGTTCTATCATCCCTACGCGCGACTCTGGCTGCCTTTGCAGGCGTTCGAGTGTGTCTTTCTTGCGGGCCTGATCGGCGCGGTGCATGAAGCGATCGAGGCCGCGACCAGCGCGTCCTTCGAGCCGAGCCACCCGCTGGTCACTCGGCCGCGTTGGCTCTTCTTTGCCTTCACGCTCGTGATTTCCGTGGCGTTCTCGTTCCATTTTCTGGTCTCTTACCACCCGCGCTGCGAAGCGCAACCAGGCGTCCCCCCGCAAAACGCGATGCTGCCCGGCGTGCTCGAGCCGACCGACTCGCTGAAAACAGCCTCCGCCTCGATCGCGCACGATCTGCCCCCGACCGTCAAGAATCTGCGTGTCCTCGCCCGCCCGCCAGTAACGTTCTATCTGGGCCAGTCGGCCACCGTCCCGATCGAAACGCAGGCCAGCCTGAGCGCCTTGCTGAGGCCCGGCGACGCCGCAACCTGGGCGCTGTTCGACACCGCAATCATCCGGCAAGATGAGGACCGCTCGGTTGAGCGGAATCGATCCGCGGCCAATTGGGTCCTGGTGCGCGCGATTCCCACTCCGTTGAGCTTGCCCGTATTGCTGGACATCGATCCGGGAGTGGCAACCAACTGGAAAGCCGGCGTCGAAGTCGAGCTGCGATTAATGCGCCCGAAACGGGCAGGGGAGCTCCCATGAGTGCAAAGCCGCCGATCTCTCTCTGGCCCGATCCGGACGCATTGGGTGCCCTCACGGATCTTTACCAGATCACGATGATGGCCGGCTATCACGCCGCGGGCAAAGCCGGACAGCAGGCGACGTTCGAGTTGTTCATCCGCAAGATGCCGCAGGGCAGGGCATTCCTTGTCTTCGCTGGCCTCGAACAGGCCGTTCGCGACCTGCTTGCTCTGGCGTTTGACCCCGAGCAGTTTGCCGAGATCCGCCGTTGGCCCGCATTTCGCGGAGTCGCCTCGGAGGTCATGGATCAAGTGGCCTCCACGCGATTCGAGGGCGACGTCTACGCAGTTCCCGAGGGAACAGTCGTCTTCCCGGGCGAGCCCTTGATTCGCGTCGTTGCCCCGCTTCCGCAGGCTCAGTGGGTCGAAACCCACTTGCTGGCCTCGATCGCCTATCCCACCCTGGTGGCTTCCAAGGCCGCCCGCGTCGTCGCGGCGGCGGCCGGAAGATCACTATTCGAATTCGGAGCAAGGCGCGGTCACGGACCGCTCGCCGGTCTGCTCGCCGCCCGCTCAGCCATGATCGCCGGCTTCGACGGGACCAGTCACGTCGAGGCCGCGCGCCGTTTAGGCGTGCCGGCCGTCGGGACCATGGCCCACTCGTGGATCCAATCCTTCCCGACCGAGGCCGAAGCGTTCGCCACGTTCGCCCGGATCTTCCCCGGAAACACCACGCTCCTGGTCGACACCTACGACACGGCCGAAGGAGTGCGCCTTGCCGCCTCGATCGAGCCGCCCGTTCAAGCCATCCGACTCGACAGCGGCGATCTCGGCACACTCGCCAAGGAAGCCCGCGCAATCCTCGACCAGCACGGTCGCACCAACGTGAAGATTGTGGCCTCCAGCGATCTCGACGAATACCGCATCGCCGAGCTGCTCCGCTCGGGCGCGCCGATCGACGGCTTCGGAGTCGGCACCGAGCTGATAACCTGCCGCGACTCGCCGGCCCTCTCCTTGGTATACAAGCTCGTCGAGCTCGACGGCCAGGGCAAGACCAAGCGCAGCCCGGGCAAGACGACATACCCCATGGCCAAGCAGGTCTTCAGGCGCCGCGACCGCTCAGACCGGTTTTGCGGCGACCACGTTGTCAGGGCAGGGGAGTCGGCCGAAGGTGAGCCGCTCCTGCTGCCGATCCTTCAAGCAGGCCGGCAAGTCAATGCACTGCCTTCCCTCGAAAGCATCCGCAACCACTGCCGGCAACAGCTCGCGGCGCTTCCCGAGCGATTAAAGGCTCTGGACGCAACACCCGACTATCCGATCACTTACGGAAAGTTCTGAGGCGAAACGATCGCAATGGCGAAGATCATCAGCGTGGCCAATCAAAAGGGAGGCGTGGGAAAAACGACGACGGCCATCAACCTCGCCGCCGGGTTGGCCAAAGCGGGCCGAACCGCCCTTGTCGTCGACGTTGATCCCCAGTGTAATGCGACCAGCGGCCTGGGAGTCGAGCCCGCTGCGCGGCATCCCTTGCTTGCCGGGCAACCGCTGGCTGAGTCGATCGTGGCCACCTCGCAGGCGGGCCTTTCTGTATTGCCGGGCTCGCAGAGCCTGGCTGATGCCGATGCGCTCTCAGCCTCGAACCGGCAACGGGCAGGGGCCCTACGCCAGCAGTTGACTGCCGAGCTCGGCCGCTTCGATTATGTATTTGTCGATTGCCCGCCCTCGCTCGGCCAGTTGACCCGCGCCGCCCTGGGGACCTCCGCTGCGATCTTCATTCCCATTCAGTGTGAGTACTTCGCCATGGAAGGCCTTTCGCAGATCATTGAGCTGGCCCGCCAGACCAAGGCGCGCGACAACAACCGCCTCGAGATCGGCGGAATCGTGCTCACGATGTTCGACCCCTCGCTCGAGCTCGCCAACGAGGTCGCCGACGAAGTGCGCGGCTATTTCGCCGAGACCGTCTTCGAATCGATCATTCCCCGCGACGTATCGATCAGTGAAGCTCCCAGCCACGGTTTGAGTGTGTTGGAATATGCTCCCAGAGCACGAGGCTCTCGGGCCTATACGGAACTCGTCATGGAGGTCATCGACCGTGAATAAGCGACGTCTCGGACGCGGACTCGAAGCGCTCTTGGGCCGCGAAGAAGGGGGCTTCGAGCCCGGCTCGCTCGAACAGGCCGAGCTGATCCATATCGCCGTCGACCAGATCGACCCCAATCCCTTTCAGCCGCGCCGGCATTTCAGCTCGAGCGAGATCGCCAGTCTGGCCGACTCCCTCCGCCAGCACGGAATGCTTCAACCCGTCCTGGTCCGCCCGGCGGGGTTGCGCTACCAGTTGATCGCCGGTGAACGACGGCTCCGCGCCAGCATCGAAGCACAGCTCCACGAAGTTCCCGCCCGCGTGCTCGTGCTCGATGATCAACGGGTCTTCGAGCTGGCGATGGTTGAAAACCTTCAGCGCGAGGATTTGAATGCCGTCGACAAGGCCAGCGCCTTCAGCGAATACTTGTCGCGCTACGGCGGCACTCAGGAAGAGCTCGCCGGCCGGCTCGGCGTCGATCGATCCACCGTCTCCAACCTGATCCGCCTCCTCGACCTCCCGCAAGATGTGCTCGAAGCCGTTCGCCGCAACGAAATCACCCAGGGCCACGCCCGCGCACTCCTGGGCCTGCCCGATGCCGAAAGCCAGTCCGCCGCCTGCACGCGAATCATCGACGAGCACCTCTCGGTCCGTCAGACCGAGGCCCTCGTCACCACCGGAATCCCGACCCCCTCGCGCACCCGGGTCAGAAAAGACCCCGGTCACGAGATCGTGGTTCGGTCTCCCCATTTTCTCGACCTGGAACAGCGCTTCCATCGCTACCTGGGCACCAGCGTCTTGATCAGGGCCAGGAACTCCGATCGCGGCCAGATCATCATCGACTACCAGACCCGCGAGGAGCTCGACCGCCTCGCCTCCCTGCTCGAACAAGTGCGCGTCTCGTCCGAGCCCGTCTGAATCCGCCCCGGGCGGGCAAAGCTCCCGCTGAGCCATCCTGAGACGGTCTCTGCAAATTCAAGTTGCCACGGCACCGAGCTTTCGCAACCATAGGAACCAGGCTGCCGGAGGATTACCATGAGCACCGTGGTCGCGCAAGAACTGACGCTTGCTGATGTTTTGCAGCAACTGGGCGGGATATCACCCAAACGGATTCGCTTTCGTCCCGCGCCGGGAACAGCCACCGAGGACGATGTCATCAAGATCCATGACCGCGAGCGCCGGCTCTTCGAACTCGTCGACGGTGTTCTGGTGGAGAAGGTCATGGGTTATTGGGAGTCCATGCTAGCGATGGAGTTGGCGGGTCTCTTGAGAGATTTTATCAAGCCCCGGAAACTGGGCACTCTCGCCGGCGAAGGGGGAATGCTCCTTTTGTCGCCCGGCCTTGTGCGGATTCCCGACCTGTCGTTCATTTCCCGCGCTCGACTGGCGCACCATCGCCGCTTCCTCGATCCAATTCTTCCACTCGCTCCCGATCTTGCGATTGAAGTGCTGAGCGAGGGCAATACGCCCAGGGAGATGGTGCGCAAAGTGCGTGAGTACTTCGCTTCCGGTTGCCGCCTGGTCTGGCTCATCGACCCACGTACTCGGACAGTCGCGGTCTACACCTCCACCGCCAAACCCGTCGTCCTTACCGAGAAGCAAACGCTGACGGGGGGCGATGTCCTGGCGGGCTTCCGGCTCCAACTACGAAAGTTGTTCGGTTCGTTGGACGATCTGGAGTAACGCCTCTCGCCGCCCATCAAAATCACCGTTGGGGCAACCGCTCGAATCAGCGATGTTCCGGACCAGCTCGCGCGGCAGGCTGAACCTTCCGGTTGCCCAGCAGCCTGCGTCGCGGTTTTTTTGGAACTGGAGGACGGAGGCTACCAAGCCCAAGACTCCCTGACTTCTCTGGTTCAGGGATCCAGGAAAGATCGGCTAACAGGAACCAGATGGTCCGTGGACTTTTCGCACCCAACACGGTAAAGATCTCGCCATGCGTCGCCGCTACTTCCGGTTCATTATCGCGGGACTCACGAGTGTCTGGCTGTTCCGCTCGAACAGGCCGAGCTGATCCACGCGGAATGGCAGAGGCTGAGGACTTAAAATCCTCTGAGGGCAACCCCGTGCGGGTTCGATTCCCACCGCCGGTAGTAAGGTTAAGGCAAAGGACGGCACGCATTTCACAGAGGACTTTGGTAACACCTTCGGTGTTGCATTGGGGTCGCATTGGGAGCTTTCCTGAGAAGAGGCAGCCCCAGCTATGCAGATCTAAACCACCTCGCCACATCTCGACTCTACGAATCCGTGGGACCGGAACGAGGGCGAAGGTTGTGATGGCCCCTTGTAACCAGAGCCTTGACGGTTTCGTTCCGGGAATCACAAGATTGGCGGCCGAAGACGATCCGCGAATCACCCCTTCCAGTTACCGGGCTCTCGCTCGTGACTCGCTCTGCGGCGCCAATCACGAATCCGATGTCACACCCGCGCGAGAAACGGACATCTTCCTCGAAGTGATTCTCTCTCGTTTGGTCGGGGCGGGCCGGTTCAGGCGGGGAACAGTCGATGGACCTCGAACCAAGGACCAATCGAGATGAGCGACCGGCCCAGCCACAACCTCGACGGCCAGGACACCGAAATGGCTCGGCGCATTGATCAGGTCTGCCGGCGATTCGAGGCCAACTGGCGAGAGGGGAGCCGACCACACATCGAGGACTATCTGGTCGACTTCTCACACGAGGGCCGACCCCCTCTGCGCCGAATTGGAGGCCCTGGAGCGCGAGCTGCGCCAGTCGGAGAAGACGCTTGTATGCCCAGACGTTGCTGCTCTGGCGGATGCCCAGCCCGGGACGGTACACAATCCCTCCACGATCGCCCAGGCACCGACCAGCGCCCCTCGACCACCCTCAACGACCGCAATCCTGGGCGCGGCGCCGTCGTCGTCGGTTCACGAGACTTCCACAATATCGCCCCTCGACCAGCCTGGGCCTCCTTACGATCAGCCCACCTCCGGGGTGTACCGACAAGATACGTTGGCCGCACCAACCGCCTCTGAACCCAATCGCATCCGATACTTCGGCGACTATGAGATCGTTCGGGAGATCGCGCGCGGGGGCATGGGTGTCGTATTCCAAGCGAGGCAGATGAGCCTCAATCGGCCGGTTGCGCTCAAGATGATCCTGGCCGGTCAACTCGCCGGCGACACCGATGTCAAGCGATTCTATACCGAGGCCGAGGCGGCGGCCAACCTCGACCATCCGGGAATTGTGCCGATTTTCGAGGTCGGCCAGCACGAAGGCCAGCACTACTCGTCGATGGGGTTCGTCGAGGGGCAAAGTCTGGCGCAGCGGCTGGCGTCGGGCCCGCTGCCGCCGCGCGAAGCGGCTGCGCTCCTGGCAAAGGTCGCCGACGCCATCGAGTATGCCCACCGTCGAGGCGTGATCCACCGCGACCTCAAGCCGGGGAATATCCTGCTCGATCAGAACAGCAATCCCCGCGTCACGGATTTCGGCCTGGCCAAGATGGTACGGAGCGATAGTGGGCTGACCGGCTCGGGTCAAATCTTGGGGACGCCCAGCTACATGCCGCCGGAGCAGGCAGGTGGGAGCCGTGGCGACATCGGGCCGGCGGCCGATGTGTATGCCCTGGGGGCGACGCTCTATGCCCTGCTGACCGGCCGGCCGCCGTTTCAGGCGGCCACGCCGATGGACACGTTGATCCAGGTCATCAACGAAGTGCCGGTGCCACCGCGGCGGCTCAATGCGTCGATTCCAAGCGATCTGGAGACGATCTGCCTCAAGTGTCTGGAGAAGGACTCGGGGAAGCGCTATCCGACGGCGGCCGCGCTGGCCGACGACCTGCGCCGGTACCTGGCGGGCGCGCCAATTGTGGCGCGACCGGTGGCGAGGGTCGAGCGAGTGGTCAAGTGGGCACGTCGAAGACCGGCCATCGCCGCACTTCTGGCACTGGTCGCCGTGGTGACGGCGGCCGGGCTCGGCGGCGTGCTCTGGCAATGGCGCCACGCGGTGCAGGCGGAGATCGAGACCCTGGCGCAAAAGAAGCTCGCGGACACGCAGAAGGATTTGGCGGTTGAGAACGCAAAGAGAGCAGATGAGAACGCGAGCAAAGCGGATGAGAACGCAAGGAGGGCCGAACTGAGATTGGCCGAGGGTCTCATTTCGCAGGCCGATGCGCTCAGCCTCGCCGGCCGGCCGGTCGAGGCACATCCGCTCTACACGGAAGCGTACGATAAACTCGCTGAGTTGAAAGTGCCCCTGACCGCTGCCGAGCTCGGTCTTTGGAGCTCGTACCAACAAATGGTCTTTCCATTGCTTAGTTTCACCGGGCACGAGGGTGCGGTGGACTGCGTCGCCATTTGCCCCGACGGCCGAACCGCGCTTTCGGGGAGCCAGGACATGACGATGAAGCTGTGGGACCTGGCGAGCGGAGAGGTCCTGCGCACCTTCACCAGGCACAATGGTTACGTGTGGTGCGTCGCCATCGCCCCGGACGGCCGAACCGCGCTCTCGGGGTCGGGGAGTCATGACAAGACGCTGAAGCTCTGGGACCTGGCCAGCGGAAAAGAGCTGCGCACCTTCTCCGGGCACTCCGAGGACGTGATGAGCGTCGCCATTGCCCCGGACGGCCGAACCGCGCTCTCGGGGAGTTTTGACAAGACGCTGAAGCTCTGGGACCTGGCGAGCGGAAAAGAGCTGCGCACCTTCACCGGGCACTCCGGTCCGGTGATCAGCGTCGCCATTGCCCCGGACGGCCGAACCGCGCTCTCGGCAGGCGGGATGACGCTGAAGCTGTGGGACCTGGCCAGCGGAAAAGAGCTGCGCACCTTCACCGGGCACGATGGTGTGAGCAGAGTCGCGATTGCCCCGGACGGCCGAACCGCGCTCTCGTCGGGTAGGGACAGGACGCTAAAGCTCTGGGACCTGGCCAGCGGAAAAGAGCTGCGCACCTTCACCGGGCACTCGGAGATCGTGTTGGAGCATCGCCTTTGCCCCGGACGGCCGAACTGCGCTCTCGGGGAGTGCAGACGGGCGGCTGAAGCTCTGGGACCTGGCCAGCGGAAAAGAGCTGCGCGCTTCTTCAACGGGCACTCCGATCGGGTGACCAGCGTCGCCATTGCCCCGGACGGCCGAACTGCACTCTCGGGGAGCTTTGACGAGACACTGAAGCTCTGGGACCTGGCCAGCGGACAGGAACCGCGCACGTTCACCGGGCACTCCGGTAGTGTGTTCAGCGTCGCCATTGCCCCGGACGGCCGAACTGCGCTCTCGGGGAGCTATGACAAGACGCTGAAGCTCTGGGACCTGGCCAGTGGAAAAGAGCTGCGCACCTTCACCGGGCACTCTGGTTACGTGATCAGCGTCGCCATCGCCCCGGACGGCCGTACCGCGCTCTCGAGGAGTCGTGACAATGAGCTGAAGCTCTGGGACCTGGCCAGCGGAAAAGAGCTGCGCACCTTCACCGGGCACTCGAGTGGCGTGAGCAGCGTCGCCATCGCCCCGGACGGCCGAACCGTGCTCTCTGGGGGTGCGGACAACACGCTGAAGCTCTGGGACCTGACGAGCGGAAAAGAGCTGCGCAACTTCACCGGGCACTCCGGTAGTGTGTACAGCGTCGCCATCGCCCCGGACGGCCGAACTGCGCTCTCGAGGAGTCATGACAAGACGCTGAAGCTCTGGGACCTGGCCAGCGGAAAAGAGCTGCGCACGTTCACCGGGCGCTCTGATGACGGATGAGCAGCGTCGCCATTGCCCCGGACGGCCGAACAGCGCTCTCGGGGTGTAGCGACAGTACGCTGAAGCTCTGGGACCTGGCCAGCGGAAAAGAGCTGCGCACCTTCACCGGGCACTCCGAGTAGCGTGACGAGCGTCGCCATTGCCCCGGACGGCCGAACTGCGCTCTCGGGGAGTGCAGACAAGACGCTGAAGCTCTGGGACCTGGCCAGCGGAAAAGAGCTGCGCACCTTCACCGGGCACTCCGGTGGCGTGAGCAGCGTCGCCATCGCCCCGGACGGCCGAACCGTACTCTCGGGGAGCGGGGACAAGACGCTCAAGCTCTGGGACTTCACCCGCGGCGTCGCCCAGCGAGCCTTCGAGCCTCGGGTGGCCGCAGCGCAGGCCAGGCTGCAAGGAGGCCGCCGGCGACCCTGCCGCTCTGGCAACTCTCGGAGAATGGTACGCCTTCCGCGGGATCGATCACTGGGCGGTCGAGCTCCTTGGCCGCGCCCGCGAACGAGGTGTCGCGGTCGCCCCCGCTGACACTCGCCCGCTGCTACTGGAACCTGAATCGGTATGGCGAGGCCCGGCGGGAATTCGAGATCGCCCTGGAACAGAGCAAGGACCCCGGAGAGGCGACCTACCTCGCCTGGTGTATTCAGGCCGTTGAAACGGGGCATTGATGGGCGGGGGCCGAGTTGAACCCAAGAAATTGAGGTGGATCGTGGACCGACCCGGAAACAACGCGAAGGCGATCTTCATCCAACGGGCCGCGGGGGCAGCGGCCGGGCCGAGACGACGGGCGGCGACGCGTCAGCCCGCGCTCGAGTCGCTGGAACCGCGAGTACTGCTCTCGCCAACGATCTTCACGGTTGATTCCACGGGCAGCGGCGCTTCGGGCTCGGGCACGTCGGGCACACTCCCGTACGTCGTCGCGCAGGCCAACGTCAATACCAACACCGGCGGCAGCGAGATCGAATTCGCCCCTTCGGTCTTCACGTCGCGGCGGACGATCACCCTGGGCGCGACGCTGACGCTGTCGGAGACGGCCGGCCCGGAGTCGATCGCCGGTCCCGGCGCCGGCCTGTTGACGCTCAGCGGCGGGGGCGCCGTCACTGACCTGGACGTGGCCGCCGGCGTCGCGGCGACGATCTCCGGCATGACGATCTCCGGCGGGATGTCCTCCGGCGGGTCGATCTCCGGCGGGACGATCGTGGGGGGCGGCGGCGGGCTGGACAACTCCGGCACGGTCACCCTCACCGGCTGCACGATCAGCGGCAACACCTCCAGCTCTGGCGGCGGCGTATGCAATGCGGGTACGGCCACGCTCGATGGGTGCACTCTCGTCGGCAATTCGGGCTACAACGGCGGCGGGGTGTATAACAGCCAGCAAGCGACGCTGATGATGACCGACTGCACTGTCAGCGGCAACAAATGCGACAGCAACGGAGGCGGGATCTACACCAGCGGTACGGCGACGCTGACCGCCTGCACGATCAGCGGCAACACGACCGGTGACGGCGGCGGCGGCCTCTCTGGCGAGCCGGGCAAACCGACGACGCTGATCGATACGATCGTCGTCGGTAACACCCTCAGCAACGGCGTCTCCCCCAGCGAAGTTTCGGGCACCGTGACCGGCACCAACAACCTGATCGGCTCCGGTGGGGCGGCGGGGCTAGCCGGCGGCAGTGACGGCAACATCTTCGTGAACGGCCCCACCTTCGTGGGCCTCGCTCCCCTGGGCGATTACGGCGGCGCCACCCAGACGATCGCCGTGCTCCCCGGCAGCCCCGCGCTGGGCGCCGGGACCGCTGTCGCCGGCGTTGCTTCCGACGAGCGCGGCGAGCCGCTCGACTCGGCCCCCGATATCGGCGCCTTTCAGAGTCAGGGCTTCACGATCACGCCGGCCGACGGCAGCACCCCGCAACAAACCACCGACGGGATCGCGTTTGCCGACCCGCTGGCCGTCGTGGTCACGGCCGATAACCCTGTGGAGCCGGTCGCCGGCGGCGTCGTGGACTTCGCCGCCCCGTCCTCGGGCGCCTCGGCGCGCGTGAGCACCAACGCGGCGGCCATTGGTGCTGACGACTCGGCCTCGGTCCTCGCCGCCGACAACTCGATCGCCGGCTCGTACACCGTCAACGCGACGGTCGGGCCAAGCCCATCGGCCACGTTCAACCTGACCAACCTGGCCTCGAGCCCGGTTACAACCTACACCGTCGACTCGGCCGGCGGCGGGCTGGCCGGCGCGGGGACCTCGGGCACGCTCCCCTACGTCATTTACCTCGCCGACGCCGACGCCGATACGAGCACCGGCGGGATCACGATCCAGTTCGATCCTTCGATCTTCTCGACGCCGCAGACGATCACGCTGGGGTCAACCTTGACGCTCTCGGAGACGGTCGGCCCGGAGTCGATCGACGGGCCCGGCGCCGGGTCGCTGACGATCCGGGGCGCGCGCGCCTTCACCGACCTGGCGGTGGACACGGGTGTCACGGCGACGATCTCGGGCCTCACGCTCGTGAATGGCTCGGCGTCCTACTACGGCGGCGGGCTGTACAACGCCGGCACCGTCACGCTCACCGGCTGTACGATCAGCGGTGACAGCGCCATGTCTGGGGGTGGCGTGTTCAACGCCGGCACGGCCACGCTTGATGGCTGCACGCTCAGCGACGACTCCGCCGCCAACTACGGTGGTGGGGTGTACAATGCTTACGGCGCGACGATGACGCTCAGCGATTGCACGGTGAGCGGCAACACCGCCACCAATGCGGGAATGTTTAACGCGGCGACGATGTCGATCAGCGAGCGCCCGCCCCGCGCCGACGTGGCCGCCAATGGGGGAGGGATCTGCAACGGCGGCACGGCCACGCTCGACGACTGCACGTTCAGCGGCAACGAGGCCGCCGTCCTCGGTGGCGGGGTGTACAACGGCATCACGGGGGCCATCGCGCTCACCGGCTGCACGATCAGCGGCAACACCGCCGCCGGCGGCGGCGGGCTTAACAACAACGGCTACATCGGTTATTACGGGCACGCTGGCGGTACGGCGACCCTGACCGCCTGCACGATCAGCGGCAACTCGGCCAACGCCGGCGGCGGCTTGTATGGCGAGGCGTACTCCTCCACGACCCTGACCGATACGATCGTCGCCGGCAACACCGGCGGCCAGGGCGCCGCCGACGTCGCCGGCAAAGTGACCGGCACGTATGACCTGATCGGCATCGGCGGCTCGGGGGGGATCGCCGGGGGCACCGACGGCAACATCGCCCTGACCAGCCTCGACGACCTCGACCTCGGACCGTTGGCCGAAAACGGCGGGCCGACCCAGACCATGGGCCTGCTCTCCGGCAGCCACGCCATTGGTGCCGGCACGGCCGTCGCCGGCCTGACGACCGACCAGCGCGGCCTTCCCCTCGACTCACTCCCCGACATCGGCGCCTTCCAGACCCAGGGTTCCCCACTCATCCTTCTGACCTTCTCCGGAATCAGCAATCGGAGCATCACGTACGGCGCCCCCAGCGTGACCGTTTCCGGTGCGCTCGCCAGCGGCTCGCAAGCCCCGGTGGGCGAGACCGTCGCCGTGACCTTGGGCGGCGTGGAGCAGTCGGCCACCGTCGGATCCGGTGGCGCCTTCTCCACCACCTTCAATGCCGACCGCCTGAGCGCCACCGGCTCGCCCTACGAAGTCACCTATGCTTACGCCAGCGACGGGACTTTCACCGTGGGCGGCAAGTCGAGCAGCCTGACGATCACGCCAGCGACCCTCACCATTACGGCCGGCCCCCAGACCAAGGTCTACGGCACCGCCGACCCGGCGCTGGCATACACCGTCAGCGGCTTCGAGTTCTCTGACACCGCCGCGACGGTCCTGACCGGTGCGCTCGCCCGTGCGGACGCGGGCACCCAGGCCGGCGAACACGCCGGCGGCTACGCGATCAGCCAGGGGACGCTCGCGGCCGACAGCAACTACACGATCGGGTTCACTGGCGCTACCTTGACCATCACACCCGCCGCCTTGGCGGTTACCGCCAATCCTCAAACCAAGGTGTACGGTACCGCCGACCCAGCGCTCGGCTACACGGCGACCGGCTTCATCAACACGACGGTTGACGGCGTGACGATCGACGACACGGCGACGACGATCCTCACTGGACATCTCGCGCGGGCGGCCGGCGAGACGGTCTCAGGCAGTCCCTATGCGATCACCCCGGGAACTCTGACGGCCAACAGCAATTACACCATCCAGTTCGCCGGCAGTTCCCTGAGCATCACGCAGGCAGCGCCTACCTTGAGCATCAGCGCTCCAGGCGGGGCCTACACCCGCTCGCCGATCGCGGCCCGGGCGACGGTGACCGGCGCCAGCGGCACGGCGGCCGGGAGCCTGGAAGGTGTCACGCCGACCCTGACGTATTACGCCGGAACGAGCACCTCGGGCACGGTCCTGGGCTCGACGGCGCCTTCCGCCGCCGGGATGTACACCGCCGTGGCTCTGTTCCCCGGCAGCGCTGATTACACCCCAGCTCAGTCGCAGCCTCGCTCCTTCGTGATCGCGCCGGCCGCCGGGATGATCAAGCTGGAATCTTCGAGCAGCTCACCCGTGTACGAGCAGGCCGTTAGCTTCGTCGCGACGGTGAGTCTCGTCTGCCGGGACACCCGGCGGGACGGTCACGTTCTTCGACGGGGCTACTGCGCTGGTCACCGTCGCGCTCAACGGTTCCGGCCAGGCCATGCTGAGCGTCACCAGCCTGGCCCCGGGTTCGCATGCGATCACCGCCAGGTACAATGGCGCGGCGGACTTCGCGGACACGTCGTCGAGCACGACCACCGAGACGGTCAGCCAGGCGACCACGGCGATCGTGCTGGTGGCGCACCCGATCGTGAACGGGAAGAAGAAGCTGAAGGGGATCGAGCTGACCGCTGAGATCAAGCCTATGGCCCCCGGCGGGAGCGTGCCGAGCGGCCAGGTGGCGTTCGAGCTGGTCAGGAAGCACGGCAAGAAGACCCAGGTGAAGACGCTCGGGACCGCGGAGTTGAGTGGCGGCGAGGCCGCGTTGAGATTCAATCCGAACCGGGTGCTGAACAAGCCGCTGACGATTGTCTACAGCGGCGATCCCGACTTCCAGTCCAGGACCATCCGTGCGCCCAAATTGACCAGGTCCGAGTTCGCACGTACCGGGATTCAACGGGACGAGACAGCGTAGTCATCCGACTCGGTTGGGGCTGCCAACGCTGGGCTCTGGCAAGGGTGTCGGTCCTGCGGGCCGCCGACCCGGCCAGGCGACGCCCGCGAGCACGCGGGCGCGACACGGACCCCGGCCTACCTCTCGCCGGATTACTGAGTTTGGATAAGCGCGCATAAATGGATCGGCGTTAGACCGATTCGGTCCCACGAGTCAGCTTTACTCGCTGCGCGCTTCGGTCCGACGCGGAAGCATTTTGTCTGTAGCCAATCCGCGCGTTAAAAGGATATGTAGCGATCTGATTTGGCAACAATTTGGCAACAACATTGGCC
This sequence comes from uncultured Planctomycetota bacterium, assembly GCA_963823665.1. GTDB lineage: Bacteria > Planctomycetota > Planctomycetia > Isosphaerales > Isosphaeraceae > CAVXHV01. The sequence continues at coordinate 2,595,496 of CAWGMQ010000004.1, read as the reverse complement.
ATGTCAGGCCAACGTGTTGCGGACATCACGCCGGATGGCCACTTGACGCAAAACCTGATCGCACAAGCGATTTCGGCGTCACTCCAACGTGTCGCCAACGTCACACACGTGGCAGTCGCTGAGGACTTAAAATCCTCTGGGGGTAACCCCGTGTGGGTTCGATTCCCACCGCCGGTACTGGACTTACGACGAATATTGGAGGGGTACTTGCTGAACGGACTTGGTAGCACGCCCGATGTCGCATTGGGGTGGCATTGGCCATTTCGTTGACTTTGAGTGGAATTACGTATGGTGCCCCCCGGGAATCCGATTTCCCGATCGAGTTACGTACGGTGCCCCGGAACCAATCCGTTGTCCCGATCGAGTTACGAATGGTGTCCGCGGAAACCCCTATGGTGTCCCCGGAACCCGAGACCATCCCCATGCCGCCTTGGCGCAGGAGCCCGTTTCAGATCATCGAAGCGGGCGGTGCCGGTGCCTTTGCAAAAACCGATGAAGAACGTGACGATGCGCGCCCATCCGGTGGCGGGCTCCTTGAGCGTGATCGTAACTTCGGTCCACTCGGTGTCTCCTCCGTGATTGGTCCCGTTGGCGGTCAGGGAGTGCGCTCGTCGCGCACGGTAGAGGTGATGCCCTTTCGTGTGTTGAATCTGAAACGTCCCGTAGACTGGCGAGCCGTGGGGCTGGAGTCCCCGCGTCCGGGCCCAGCTAGCGAGACGGTAGGAATACCCCGGCTTGAGCATGACCTCCTGACCGAATGCGGTGTGTGCGAGCTGGCTAGCCGGTACGCGAAGCGAGTGCCGGCCCTTCCTGAGAACGCTCGGGTCGAAGTCGATCGTCGGGCGAGCAGCGTAGACGTCGGTTTCCCAGCCCTTGAGCCCGTCCTCAAAGCCCAAATTCCTTAAGGGCCGGGTACTAATGGCACTCTGGCTCTGCCGGTCGATCTTCGTCTCGCCTTGCCTCACCGGCAGCGTTTACTCCACTGGCCCCGCATCCCAGACCTTCGCCGTCCCGTCGAGACCCCCGGTCACGATCCTCGAGCCGTCCGGGCTGAACGACGCCGAAAAGACGTAACCGGTATGCCCCTTGAGAGTGAGGACCTCGGCACCACTTTTCGGGTCCCACACCTTCGCCGTGCTGTCCCCGCCGGTCACGATCCGCGACCCGTCGGGGCTGAACGACGCCGACCAGACGAGACCGGTGTGCCCCTTGAAGGTGAGGACCTGGGCACCACTTTTCGCGTCCCACACCTTTGCCGTGTTGTCGTAACTCCCGGTCACGATCCGCGAGCCGTCCGGGCTGAACGACGCCGAACTGACATAGCCGATGTGCCCCTTGAGTGTGAGGACCTCGGCACCACTCTGCGCGTCCCACACCTTCGCCGTCTGGTCACCACTCGCGGTCACGACCCGCGAGCCGTCCGGGCTGAACGACGCCGAACTGACGGGACCGGTGTGCCCCTTGAGGGTGACCAGTTCCGAATGGCAGAGTCGATGGACGTATCGCCACTCCCAGCCACGAAGGTCGGCACGGGTGCTCTCGAGCAAGGCCAGGGTGGCGGGGACGTTGTTCTCCCGCCACTCCTGGTGGGCCACCTGGATGGTCCGCCCATAGTCGAACCGCTCGAATCTCTCCCGCTGCCACTCAGCCTCCCGCCACTGCCACACGGCCGTACCCCCGAGCCCGCCCAGCAGCACTGCCAGCAGCGCGAGCGTATAAGCGGCGGCCAGCGTCGGCTTCCGCCTCGCCCACTTGGCCACGCGCTCCAGCCGCGTAATCGGCCGTGCCGCGATCGGCTCCCCGGCCAGGAAGCGGCGCAGGTCGGCTGCCAGGGCCGCGGCGCTGGCGTAGCGTCGGCCCGGTTCCTTCTCCAGGCATTTCAGACAGATCGTCTCCAGGTCGCCCGGAATCGACCCATTCAGCCGCCGCGGTGGGACGGGTTCGTCGCTCAAGACCTGGAGCACGGTGTCCATCGCGGTGGCCGCCTGGAAGGGCGGCCGGCCTGTGATCAGAGCGTACAGCGTCGCTCCCAGGGCATACACATCGGCCGCTGGCCCGACGGCTCCCCGCTGGCCCTCGGCCTGCTCCGGCGGCATGTAGCTGGGCGTGCCCATGATCTGGCCCGAGCCGGTCAGACCACTGTCCCGCTCAATCTTCTTCGCCAGCCCAAAGTCGGTGACCCGCGGGTTGCCTTTCTGGTCCAGCAGGATGTTGCCCGGCTTGAGGTCGCGGTGAATCACGCCGCACTGATGGGCATAGTCGATCGCTTCGGCCACGGCGGCCATCAGCGCAGCCGCCTCGCGGGGCGGCAGCGGCCCCTCGGTCAACCGCTGAGCCAGGCTCTGGCCCTCGACGAAGCCCATCGAGAAGTAGTGTTGATCGTCGTGCTGGCCGACCTCAAAGATCGGGACGATCCCCGGGTGATCGAGATTGGCCGCCGCTTCGGCCTCGGTGTAGAAGCGCTTGACGTCAGTCTCATGAGCAAGCTGGCCGGCGAGGATCATCTTGAGCGCAACCTTGCGGTTGAGGCTCATCTGCCGGGCCTCGAACACGACGCCCATGCCGCCGCGGGCCAGCTCGCGGATGATCTCATAGTCGCCGAAATAGCGGATGTGGGTGGGTTCGGACGGACTGGATGCCGTGGCCGCGGTCTGGTCGGGCCCGACAGCGGTGGGCAGGTCGTGGGGGGATCCGGCCGGGTCGACCGCGCCGTCACGGCGCGGCGGTAAGGTGGCGTCCTCGTGAATGGCGGCCGTCGCGACACCGGGGAGGGGCGAAGTACCCACAGCCTCGGGAGCTACGGTTGGCGCGTCGGCGATGGCTGGTGATGCGGCCGGGGGCTCGGGATGGGTGGTCGGTCCGGCCCTCGGGCCCGGGATGGGCTCCGCCAACTGGCCCAGCTCGCGCTCCAGGGCCGCCAGCTCGGCCCGGAGCAAGGGGCGAACGTCTTTAGGCACGTCGTCCAGATAGTCCTCAAGCCGCGGTTGCCGCCCGTCCCGCCAGTCGGCCTCGAACCGCCGGCATATGACGTCGATCTGACGGGCCAAGTCGATGTCCAGGCCAGCGACATTGTGGCTGGGTCCTTCGCTCATCGTCATTGGCTCCTTGGACCAAGTCGCGTCGGCCGCTTGCCCCAGAGCCGCCCGTCCACGTGGCCGGCCCGGACACGGATGCTCACGGTCTCGTTCCAGGGAGATGTCCGTTTCCAGCGCGATCGTGACATTGCCCTGGAAATCGGGGCGATCGCAGGGCCGGATCAGCTCGTTCCTTCGCGGGGACCGTGTTCACCCACAGCCAGTCGCCGAGGCCCAGAGACCACAGCCGGAGTTGATCAAGGCCCTGCCGATTCGACCCCTAAAGTATACGGGTCACAGCCCTGCAAACATAGACTGTAACGCCTTGTGCCACGGATCCCATCGGTATGACCTGCGCGCGCCCTGCAGCTCGAGAAGCCGCGTCAATGCCGACCTCGTTCGCCCCGGACAGTGATGATTCGCCCCAGCGGCTTGGCCAGTCATCAGTCGACCGCCAACGTCTCGCCCAACTTGCCCACGATGATGTTGCCCGGTTTGAAGTTCGGCGGACTCCATAGCTACCTTCCTGCGTCGTCGCCCGCATCGCGTGGCAGGTGCCACGACCGAGGGGTTGTCAGGAGGTCGGGTTGGCAACAATTTGGCAACAATTTGGCAACAACGTTGGCCACGCGAGCCCAACGCGGCTTCAATGTGACTTTGGACGGACGAAGGCGTAACTATTTTTCCAGCGATGAATTCCAACGCTACTCCATCGTATCGCCAATGCCAGATGTGTGGCAGACAACGAGGACTTAAAATCCTCTGGGGGTAACACCGTGTGGGTTCGATCCCCACCGCCGGTACTTCGCTCGTGGCCAGTCCTTTCTGGTTCGGTGCCGCTGATAGAGCCTGTAGACATTCGAGCACGCTGCCGACCCAGAGAGAGCTCCAGGCGGTAAGCCCTACGCGCCCGCCTTGGGAACGACCTCGTCCCGTACCCATTGGCGCAGGCGTTCTTCCCACGCGACCAGGCTGCTCGAATCCTCGCTGAACACCCACCGGGTGACATCCTCGGGCCGCACGGGTAAGAAACGGCTGCGCGGAACTGCGTGATACGTCCCATCGGGACCGAGCTGTTCAATCGACACTGCCTTATTGCGTATGCGCCAGAATTCCGGCACTTGCAGCGCGGCGTAGATTCCCGGCCGATCGATCCTGGGCGTTGAGATATCAACCTCGGCGGCGAGGTCGGGGTTCGGATAAAGGTCGACGTCATCCGAGTGTGCCGCGGTTGCGGCTGCGGCCAGCTTGGCGGGATCGAAGTAGTAACAGACGTCGGACTCGATCGCACGCTTGAGCTTCTTCCGCTTCCAGGTCGTTGAGCCCATCGGCTGGCGCTCGATCTTCAGTTCGCTGGCGACGATCATGATGAACCAGTCAAGAAGCGACTTCTGCCGTTCGTGGAACGGCCCCAGAGTCATCATCTCGATGTCCTTACCGTCAAAGGCGACGCGGCAGTTTCTGCTCTCACCGATTTGCTCGACCAGGCTTTCATAGTCGTCCCAGGTGACGTCGATGATGACGACGCGCTTGTCGGGCGGAACGCCGTCGAGCAGGTGCGTTGGCGGTGGCTTCAGGGTCTCGGTAACGGACATCATCAAGGCTCCCTGATTCAAGTCAACGGCGCTCGGGACCGGCCGCCGGTCATGATGATGAGGGCGACCTGCGGCGCGAATCCTCCTGGAAGCCAATATACGCCCAATCGGCTCGCCGGTACACCAGTCAATTTGATCGCCGGTGGCGGCGGCCTTTCAGGCTGTCCCATGCCCCGGATGCTGTTCGCCGAGTTTGATTGGCGGCTGATCCGTGCGGTGAGCGGCGGTCCGATTCTCGACTTGCGGTGGGTCCGAATCGTGCCGGCGTGGCGGAAAGGCAGACGCTGAGGACTTAAAATCCTCGAGGGGGGAACCCCCATAGGCGTTAACGTAAGAGCCGATTGGGGGGGCAATTGCCGTCCCATCACTGAGCTTGAGACGCAAAAGCTGGCCAAAACTAGTCGAATTGATATAAATTTATCTGTTTAGTCTGATGCACCGAAAAGGCTCTAGGTTAATCGCCGGCTGCTTGGGCGTCGATCGATCCACGCTCTCGAACCTGATCCGGTTCCTCGACTTGCCGCAAGACGTCCTCGAAGCGGTCCGCCGCAATGAAATCACCCAGGGACACGCCCGCGCGCTCCTGGGCCTCCCCGACGCCGAGAGCCAGTCCGAGGCCTGCAAGCGAATCATCGAAGAACACCTCTCGGTCCGTCAGACCGAGGCCTTGGTCACCACCGGAATCCCCACCCCCTCGCGCACCCGGGTCAGAAAAGACCCCGCTCACGAAATCGTGGCCCGCGCCCCCCATTTCCTCGATCTAGAGCAGCGATTCCATCGCTACCTGGGCACCACGGTCTTGATCCGCGCAAGAAATTCCGATCGCGGCCAGATCATCATCGACTACCAGACCCGCGAGGAGCTTGACCGCCTCGCCACCTTGCTCGATCAAGCGGGCGTCGCCTCATAAGCTGCGCAGCAGGTTGCGCAGTTCGAGCGTGTTAGCGATGCCTTCACGGCCTGGGAAAATCGTGCCTAGTGAATTCCCATCAAAACCAGGTCCTGCAGCGCCTGGCGAGCCGGTGTGACGAACTACGGGTGGTGCGAAGGAGACTGGTACGTTTACGGCGGCACTCGCCTCCCCCGCGCACCCGCCGCCGATGAGCACAACCGAGTTTCAAAGCGAGATTCCGCGCTCCCTCATTTTCTGGACCCTGTCGTTCAGCGTCGAGTCGTTCATGTTCAATAACTTGGACGCCTGCGATTGATTGCCACCAGCGCACAGCGCCTGGCGGATAAGCGCGTCAATAAAGTTGTCGCGCTCGTGCGCGAAGTTGCAGGGGAACGCGGGCAGACATTTGGCGTAGAACTCAATCGACTCCTCGGGCGATCGCACCGGTGCACTCTCGACGAACTCCGCCGGTGTAAGGTTGGTACCGCTCGCCCTGGCGACCGCGCTCTCGATCGCATTCGAAAGCCCGCGCGCGTTCCCCTTCCACTCGCGAGACTCCAGCAGCGAAATGAGCGCCGGGGGCAACTCGTCCGCCAGTCGCTCCTCAGCCCCGAGCTCCGCGCGGAAATGAGCGTAGAACGTCCGGGCCATTTCGGCGATCGCACCCGGCCGCTGACGAAGCGTCGGCATCTCGATGCGAACGACATTGAGCCGATAGAACAAGTCGTCCCGGAATCGGCCGTCCGCGACCAAGCGATCGAGCGGCTGCTTGGTCGCCGAGATCACACGCACGTTCAGGTTAATATCTCGCTCCGCGCCCAGCGGCCGAATCGTACGCTCCTGCAAAGCCCTCAACAGCTTCGATTGCACCGAAAGTGGCAAGTCGCCGACCTCGTCAAGCAGAATCGTGCCCCCCTGCGCACTCTCGAAATAGCCCCGGTGATCGGCGTGCGCGCCGGTGAAGGCTCCCTTCTTGTGTCCGAACAACTGGCTATCGGCCAGCGTTTCGGAGAGCCCTGCGCAGTTCGCCGCCACGTATGGCATTTTCGCTCGCGGGCTTAGCTTGTGAAGTGCATACGCGATTAACTCTTTCCCGGTTCCCGTCTCGCCGGTGATCAATACGCTGCTCATAAGCCGGGCAACCTGGTTCACGACCCGTATCACTTCCTCAAGCCCGGTCGCCACGAACGCATTGCCAGCCTTGTCGGCGGCCAGCACCTCGATCAATTCCCGTGTCTGATCCACCTCCGCTTCCTGCCGCCGCGCGGCCTGCATCAGGCACGCAACCAGCAAAAACGATATGACAGGCTTCGGCAAAAACACGTCCGCGCCAGCCGCGATCGCCTCCGGTGCGTTTTGCGGAAGTGCCGAAATCATGATCACGTACGGGCGCGGCTTGCGTTCCCCGGCGCCGCGCAGCTCGGCGACGAACCCGGGCCCACCCGATTCGTCGGGCTTGTCATCGAGCCGCGCCGGAAGCACCCAGTCGACCACAATCGCCCCGTATGGTTCGTGCTGATCGCTCTGTAAGAGCTTCCGTGCGCTCGCGATGTCATGCGCGACGTCCACATCCGGATACCCGTCGCTCTCGAGCCCCGCGCGGATCTGGCGGGCAATCTCCTTCTCGTCGTCGACGACAAGCACTCTCATCGCTTCGTCTCCACTTCCAGACCGCCGAGCAACCGCCCGCGAGCCGCCTCAACCTCGTGCGCCAGACACTCGTTGTGGTGTGGACATCCCGTTCCGTTTTGCCCGTCTTGGCTGCGCTCAACCTCTCGCGCCAGCGCGCAGCGCGCGCCCGGCTTGCTCCAGCCAGCGATCGCGCACGATCGCCGCCTCGTGTAAGAGGCTCGCCCGTTCCTCGCTCGACGGAAACTGCGCGGGCTTCCTTGCCGCCCTGGCATACAGCGATTGCGCAAGCTCGAGGGCTCGCCCCGCCCGCAGCACCACGAGCTTGTTCGAAACCTTGTGAAGCAGAAGCGACCTCGCCGAATCCGCAAGCCGCTCGAATCCACGGTCGCTGAGCTCCCTCTCGATCGTGCGCAATTCCTCGAGCACCACTCCCACACTCACCGCCCATTCCGGGCTTCGCAACATGTCCCGCAGGCTCACGGGCTCGAGCACTGAGCCGATCCGCGGCGGCGCCACCTCGCGATCGGGAACGGCCGATCCGGTCGCGCCCGCGCCCTTCGGTCCCTGGCCGCGACACCACGCGACCACGCACTCGAAGTCGCTTGCACCCAGTCCCTTGCCGATCAAGTCGTTCATCCCCGATTTCCGGCAGCGTTCCCAGATTTCTTTACGGGGCAGGCCCGAGCACGCAATGATCGGAATTTGTCGGGATGGCGGCTCCGCCCATCGCGCCTCGATCCGGCGCAGCATGGCGGCAGTGGCGTAGCCCGTCGCGTCAGGCATAAGGATGTCCAGAAGAACCGCATCCAGCTCGCCGTGATGTTTCGCAAACATCCGTTTCGCGCCCTTGCTGTTGTAAGCGTGCAGCGTACGGATCTCGTGCCTCCTGCAAACGAGGTCGAACAGCTTATGGTGTGTCTTGTCGTCGTCAACGAGCAGAACGCACCACTCCCGGTCCGTACGCGCTTGGCCGCTCGCCACGCCACCAGCGCCGGCCTCTGCCGTCGGCCTCGCACCCGCCGTGTCGGGAACTCCGTCGCCAGGCGCCGCGCCAGTTCCAATCGGAGCGCGAAGCGAACTCGCGTCCCTTCCCCCACCTTGCTTTCGATCCTCAGCTTGCCCCCCATCGCGCTAACGCTTTCCGACGCGATCGCCAAACCCAGTCCGCACCCTTCCCTCCGCCGCGGCGCACCTGCCTCAGTCGCGACGTCTGCTTGCTTGACCTGATAAAACGCCACCGTCACATTCGGAATCTGGTCTGCCGGAATGCCGATGCCGCTGTCCCTCACCACAAACTCCACGATCGCCCGACCATTCCGGGTGCCCCCGCGAATCTCCAGCGCGATCTCCCCCGAATCGGTGAACTTGACCGAGTTCGTCAGCAGATTCATCAGCACCCGCTTCAAATTGTTCTCGTCCCCCACAAGATCGTCAGGAATCGTTCCCGGCAGCTTTACCTTCGCGAGCTTGACCGTGGCAGTTTTGCCGCGCCGCTTCAGCTTTCGTCGCGCACTCCGAATCACATATGTGACGCACGACTTCAGCGAAAAACGCTCGGATTTGATCGCGAAGTTCTCCGCCCGAAGCTGCAGGACTCCCAGAGGTTCTCGATGTTCCGGTGCAGGTACTTCGAGTGCTCCGCCGCGACTTCCAGGAGCTTGCTGCGCTCCTCTTGCGTGTATTTTTCGTTCCTGACCTCCTCCAGCGCGCTTGAGCCCCCTGGCGGGAGTAACGCAATCGTGGATCACATACGAAGCGAATCGCTCCAGCTCCACGCGACTCCTCGCCTCCCGCGTCTCGTCCCGAATGACCGAGGCCACGCCGATGACGCGCCCGTCACTGTTCTTCCGAACCGCATTTTGCCAGCGGCAGTGCACCTGAACCCCGTGCTTGTCGTGGTTGATCTCCGTGTTCGAGGGAACGATCTCGCCACCGAGAATCGACCGGAAGCGCTCTATGGCCGCCGCGGCGTTCTCGCTCAGAATCAGCTCCCACGCCGGTCTGTTCTTGGCCTCTGCCTCCGAATAGCCGAAGATCTTCTTCGCCCCGTCGTTCCAGCGGACAACGCGAAAACCGTCATCCCATTCAATGAATGCAAGATCCGTCTGGCGAAATTGAAGCTCAAATCGCTCGGTCTGCCGCTTGAGCCTCTGCCCAGAGTGATCTCTCGTGCTCGCCAAGCTTCCGGATCATCGATCCAACTGTCTCGGTAAGCTGCCGCAGCTCGCCTCGTGCCGTCGACGACACCGACGCCGTACCCAGCCGCTCCGCAAATGCCTCCGCTCTGTCCCGCAGCTCGCCAAGCGGTCGAATCAAAGCCTCCGCCAGCGCCAGCCCCGTCCAGGCTGCGATCGATAAAAAGAGGAGCGCGACCAGCGCCGTCTTGCTCGCTTCGGCCAGCCACGGCACCTCCGTTCGCGGAATCAGCATCAAGAGCGACCAGCCCGCCGGCAGTTTCGGCCCAGTCCCCGGCTCAGGGCTCTCCGCGTCCGCCAGCGGTCGTGCCACCACAAAATACGCATTGCCTGACCGGTCACTGACCCGCTTCGCCCGCGCTCCTTCTGGAAGCTTGATCCATTCCGCCTCCGCCCCGCGCAAGCACAAGCTCGCCCACGCCTCTCCGCGTCGAGGTCACCGTTGCATCCCCAGTGCAAACGGGTTGGCCGTCTCCATCAAGCAGAATGCCCACCGTCCGCGCCCGCGCGGCGTCCTCGGCGATCGGCCGGTCCGGTTCCAGCACGCGGCCAAGCTGCTCCAGGCTCGTCCCCGCTGTCAGCACGCCCAGCACCGCCCGGGTCTTCGCGTCGAGAACCGCCACGCTCACACTCACCGCGTTCGTCGCGCCGGTCACCGGCGCAAAGGCGTTGCTCCACGTCGGAGCGCCGTCGACCCGCACCGCCTTCGCGTACCAGTTCCGCTTCGTCGCGTCGTATGCTTGCCCCCGCTGCAAAGCCTCACCGTGCCCGTCGTCCCGCGGCAATCCGTCCAGCGGAGTGAACGATCGCGCGTCCCCACGCGTCTCCGCGCTGCGAACCACGATGCGAATCCGACTGCCCGATTCTAGCCGCTCCGCCGCGATAAAATCGCCTCCTGCCGTACCCAGGCCGATGAACGAAACGTCGTGGAACGCCTTGAGCTGCGTGAGGAATCGCTGCTCCCATTCCCCGATCTCCTTCGCGCTCAGTTTCGCCGGGATCGTCGTCGTTCCCCGCGGACCCCCCAGGTTCATCTCTGTGATGTCCCGCAACGATCCCAGATGCAGCGCGACCGTTCGGCTCACGCCCCAGCTAATCTCGTCACGCCAACCCGACGCCGATCCTTCCGCCGTCAGCCGCCCCTCGTGAAACGACCACGCCGCGGTTCCCGCCACCGCCAACCCAATCACCGCCAGCAACGGCAACGTCACCGTCAACCGCAACGGTAATGCATCAAACGCGTTCTGCGCTCCTCGGCGCAACGCGGCCGGCATGGGTAGTAAGGGTCGACGCAGTCCCATGGCCCGACCACACCTTCGCGGCCCGTTGCGAGGAGGGAATCCTGGCGGTATCTCAAGTCGATGCCCGATTCTAGCAAAAACCCGCCTATCACATCTACGAGCCGCACGCCGCATTTCCGGAATTCCGGAATCCTTCCGGATTGCCGGATTGCCTCGACCCCACGGCCGAATCCTCAGTGTCGAACCCAAGCATCAGTCTGGCAAGGTGTTGCAGAGCGGCTTTCACGGTTACACTCCAAATGGCACGCCTCTAGCTAGATTGCTCCGACGAATCTCCACCTCAGTCGGCGCCGGCGAGCCTCGACGCTCCGAGATGGGCCGCAAGTTGAACCGAGGCATGACCATGAGCCGTCAACCCGCGCTCAACGAATCACGGCACTCCGCTCGCGACTTCCGTCGGTCGCTCTGGGCAGCCGTGCTCGTCGCGGTTTGCATGGCCATCTTCTTTCTGACCACCCTCGCGATCTGCCAGTTGGCGGTTGAATTTGACCCCCTCCGAAAATACGTGCGCCAGGCCCAGTTCCGCCGCGCCCTGGCGCGATTGACCAACCGTGCGGAGGCCGCCACCGGCGCTCTTCGGAACGAGTTCGATTGGCTCGAGGAAACAACCGACGATTGGTTCCGGGATCACGTCCAGAGCATGGCCCCGCGGTTCGCCGTGCGGCTCGAGGAACATCCAGACCTCGTCTTCATTGGCTTCTCGGCACGTGGCGGCGCCCTCGCGCTCGCCGAACGCCGGGGCGATGGCAGCCTCTGGACTTACTGGCGCAAATACCCCTCCGATCGACTGACCGTTCAACTACCGAAAACAGGCAAAATCACCCCGAAGACGTCCGGGCCTGCCCCCGATCTGCTCATGGAACCGGCCGTCGGCGATGACTGGGCCCAGCCTTGGCTCGATGGGTCGTATGGAACTGACCCACCTCGATGGGGTGAAGTCCACCCCGGTAAGGGGCCGCTCAGCCTCTCCGGCAATCGCGCCGACGCCTGTCGGATTGTCCCCACCAACGATCGATCCGCCGGTGCCGTGCTGGTCGCCGGTCTCGGCCTCGGGAATATCGCGTCGCGACTCGCCGAATGCACCGTCGGCTCCGATACGATCCTCATTTTCACCGACCGCAGTGGAAAACCCATTGCCACGTCACCTTCGCCAAACGGCGTGACGGGCGGCGACGCGGCCGGAACCCCGGCCCGCTCGTCGGGCCGCCCCGACGCCGATGCGCGCGACCCGCTCATCCAATGGGGCGCCGAACAGGCCGCAAAGCACGTCATCAGTCCCGCTCCCGGTGGCGACGAGCAAGTCCTCCGCTTCGGTGACAACCACTACGCGCTTCAGGCGGCGGCGATCAAAGATGGCGAGGGTACCCTCGGAACGCTCGTCCTGCTCGCGCCCGAGCCAGAGTCGCGCACCGGGGCCATCATCGCCATCGCCGTGCACGTCATCGCCGCGATCGGCGCGGTGAAATGGGCCAGCGAAACACGGCCGCCGCGCAGCACCCTGGCGCACCTACCTGGAACGCAGCCGTCCCAGCGCCGCGCCATGGTCGTCGACGACGATCCGGCCGTGCGCGCCGACACCGCCGCAATCCTCGCGCGTCACAAAGTCCTCGTCACCTCCGTTGATGGCTACAAGGCCGCCCTCAAGGCCTGGGCCAGGAATGAGTTCGACTTCGTCCTCATGGATCTGGAAATGCCCCGCAAGGATGGCTGCGCCACGGCCGCCGCGATGCGCGCCAAGAGCCGCTCGAGCCGCCGTGTTCCCATCTTCTGCCTGACCAGCGCGGCAACCCCCGAGAACCACGAGCGAGTGCTCCGCGCCGGCATGGACGGCCTCCTCGCCAAGCCGCTCGACGTCCGCGTCCTCGCAGCCGCCTATCGGCAATTCAAACAATCTGCCCGCCGACTCTCGAGCTGATACGGCCCAAACTTACCCGCTCCGCACCCAATCGTCCCAGGCAACACCTCTCGGCCGTCGCCGCCGCGATCGTCACCCGCCCCCATCTTCCCGGCGGATGACCGTGCTCGGCAGATCGTCCCACGACCGGCACCGCGAAATTCCCAGAACCCCCTCTCGTAAAGGATTGCTGAAGGGTTCGGCGCAGATGTCATCCCGGGATCGGCCCGGTTGCCGCCGGCGTGCGGCCGTCTCGCCTAAATCTTGCGCCCGTCCTCCCTTCGGTCGGGCGAAGAGGTAACCATGGAGAACAATTGTGACGGCGAGTCATCGGACGGTACAAACCCAGCGCCAATCGTTGATTCGAGCGCCTGCGTACCATTGTCGCGCTGGTTCGAGGCCAGGAACGGATCCTTGACCGATTCCGAATTACGCCACGTGGAGACGTGTGCACGCTGCCAGTCACAGGGCAGGGCAGTCGAGCGAGTCGCCAGCATCCCTGACGACCAGCTCGTGCCGCGACTCAACGCGTCCGAGCATGTCCGGCTCCCAGCAAGGCCGGCAGTCACCAGCCGCCACAACCGCGGCGCGGTACGCGCATTGAGCCGCCCCCGTTGTACAACCCCCTGGGCCGCTGCCGAGCGAGTCACGTTCGTCCCCGTGCTCGCCATCGCCGCGAAAGACCCAATTTCCCGGCCCGGGAACGAACACGCTGCTCCGGCCGAAGTGCCCGTCGGTGACGCCCGCGCCTCGTGCAGTGGGCCATCCGAAACCGTCTTGCAGTCGGCTGACGGCAGGCGGCTCCGCGTGTTCCCTCATCCGACCGACGGCCTGGCGACCGTTCGTCTCTACGGTGCGGTTTCGCCGTGTAACTTCGTCATCGAGTTGGGTGGCAGGCCCGTCCCCTTGCTACAGCCTTTCAACGAGTACGGTTATGCCGTCGTGCGCTCAAGCGACCTTGCCGTCCCATCCGGCAGCCTGGTCACCAAGTTGGCTCTCACGCTGGTCGCGCAGCCCTCGGCAGCCACGGATGCCCATACGTGAACCCGACTCTCTCAACCTTCCGATATCGGACGCGCCGATCGAGGTCGGAAGCGCAGCGGCGTGGCGAGCTCCCGGTCCTTGTGAATCGTTCGACCGAAGAGGCAGATCATGAACTGGACCGAGCAGGTTGATGCGCTTCATCGTGGCTCGTTCTTTCCGATCCTCGAGCAGTCCATTAGCCATGACGCCCTGGCGTCGCATCTGGCCTGGCTTCAGATCGTGCGGCATGAGCCGATCCTCGATTGGGTCATGCGCGAGGGCGGGCTGGTCGACACCGCGCTGCGGCACGGGGATTCCGAATTCGACCCGGTGCTGGGCCTGCTCCTCGGCCGGCTCGTCGTCGGGCTCGAGTCCCGGCGCGATCCGCGGCGGCTCCAGGACTTCTGGTCCTGGGCAGCCCCGCGCTGTGCGGCGCACCGGAAGTGGCCGCGTTCTGGAACGAGCACTCGGGCACGCTCGCCGCCACCTGCAAGGGAGACTCCTTGAGCGCGATCCGCAAAGGCGAACACTCGCTCGCTCAGCTAGCGCTCGCCGGCGCTCGCGAGCTTCAGGGTTATTCACGCATGAATTGGGCCACACGCCGTCTGGCCGCGGTTGCATTGGAACGCGCCGCATCAATCCGGCACCGCGCGTTCCGCGCCCACGCGCGGGTTGTCTTCGCATGGGATCACTGCGGCTCGCTTCCCGATTCCCTACGCCCCGGTCTGCTCGTCGAGCTGGAGCTGCTCCGCCAGAACAACCGCTGCTGGTCGAGCGACCCCGCGCCTTTCGGCGATAGCTTCCGCAAGGCCATGGAACAGGTCCGCTCGCGCGTGGGCGATTCCTCTTACTTCACGCTCGAGCACAATTGCGGCTTCCTCGGCTCAGGCGCGCAGTGGGGGGCAGCGGTGCGATGGCCGTCTGGCTCGCTCAGCACCTGGCCGGCCGCGCCGCCTCACGCGCGCTCTTTCCCTGGGTCGTGGTCACCGCGACCGTCGACTGGGAAAGCCCCGCCAAACCCGAAGTCGCCGGTCCCGTCGGCTTGCTCGCGCCCAAGCTCGAGGCACTCGCCCAAGATGGTGTCCGCATCGTCCTCGTCGGTGCGGGCGAATCCGAGTCGATGGCCGCGCCGCCTGAAGGCATGGTCCTCATTCCCGTCGCCGGTGAAGTTCGTCGAATCGCACGCAAGGTCATCCGCCTCGGGCTCACCTGCCGCGCCGACGTTTCGCGGCACTTCGACCAGTCACGCGTCCGGGAACGCCGGCGCTTCCTCGCGAAGGCCGCCACACTCAGCTTGGGCGGAGTACTCTCGCTGGGAGCCAGCCGCTGGTACCACGCCAAGGACGGCTACACCTTGGCCATGCGCCATCACGATCGCTCTGCCCTCGCTCGGCTCGCGAGCGAGTACCTGACCACCCCGGCGCTCTTCAGCGCGCGCTTCGGCACCCGCGAATCTGGCTCCGGGTGCGCTCCTTGGTGCCGCTGGGTTGATTCACCGCCCGAAGAGGCGTTTCTCCCCGGCGTAGAAATCCTCGAGGATAGCAAGCTCTTCGACAGCGTCGATTGGCGGCCCGTGCCGGTGAACCCCGGCTCAAACCCCACCAAGATCGACGTCGCGATCAACGCGGCTCCCATCGAGCCGGCCTATTTCACCAGGGTCTTGCGCCTGCGCAAGAAGCCCGGCTGGGTCGTCAACAAGGTCGCAATCGAGGTCAATACCTCCGGCTGCGGCGTCGTGCCTTACATCCCCCGGCCCGACCGCGAATTCGTCCGCTGCGCCAAAAGCATGTACCAGAGCAAGGCGGTCAAGAACTCCACGTTCACCGGCTTCATTCTGGTCGATGTCTCGAAACTGGGCAACCACGGCGAAGAGTTCGAGGTCGCCGCGCACGCGGTCTACTTCAACGCCGCCCAGGATCAATCCGCGCGCGGTAAGCTAAACGATTGGTGGGGTTCCCGAGTCCACCCCGCCACCGCGAAATCCAATCTCGCCATCCATCTGCCTCCCCGCGGATATCACAACGTCTCCTACTGGTTGCGGGTCGAGGAAGAGCCACACCACTGGAAGAGCATCCGCGTCGGCGTCAAACCGACCTCCGGCCGCGTCGTGCCCAGCCCCTCCACTCCCAAAGGCTGGTTCGTCTGGGAAATCCCGTGTCCTCCCGCGGACAAGCGGCCCACCGTCTACAGCATCGAATGGACCTGGCCCGCGCCGGCCGCTTCCACCACCGCCGCCGTCGCCAACACAGAGTCTCCCAAGAATCCTCCATCAACCCGCTGACACGCAAGGAGCACCAATGATCACATCCAGCACCCACGTCCTCCAGACGAGCCTGCCGGCAATTCTCCGGCTGCTCGCCGCGCTCGGCCTCAGCATCTCACCTACGGCGCACGCAGCCGATCCGCCCGGCTCGCTGGTGCTCGACCCATCCTTGATCGCGCTCAACTCACCCGCCGGCCGCGATCTCCTCGCACACAGCCAGTACCAGGCAAGCTTCATTCCCCTCTGCCAGTACTTCACCACTCAAGATACGCTCACCTACTGCGGACCGGCCACCTGCACCATGGTCCTGAACGCACTGCCGATCGAGCGGCCGGTGCATTTCGCAAAAGACGCACGCTCCTACACCCTCTTTACCCAGCGCAACTTTTTCAGTGCCGAGGTCTCCCGCGTCGCGACGCCCGAGCTCGTCAAGCAACAGGGAATGCGCCTCGATCAGCTCGCAGGCGCACTCAAGACCTACCCGATCGATGTCCAGCTCGGATACGCCGAAGAATGCTCGATCGACCGGTTCAAGGACACGGCTCGCAAAACCCTCGCAAGCGACGACGGCTACCTGATCGTCAACTTCGCGCGACGGGTCATTCGACAGGAGGGCGCCGGCCATATTTCCCCCGTGGCGGCCTACCACGAAGACGCCCGCGCCGACCGCGATCGGTTGCTCATCCTCGACGTCTCCCGCTACAAGTACGGGCCTGTCTGGGTCCGGACCGATCGGCTCTGGTCGGCCATGCTGGCACACGACTTCGACCGGGAAGCCCACTACGACAAAAGCCGCGGCTTCATCGTGGTGCAGGCGCGAAAGCCCGCCAACCACGCTCGCCCAGAGCCCGGCGCCAAGGTCCACGCGCCATCCCCGCCTCGCTCATAATATATAAAGATAATATTATGATTAATTAAATATAATTAGCTCCCCGGTCCTTGGTTAACATTGCCATCTTTTAGCAATTACCGAGCGCTTACTTAAGGTCAAACGGCCCAGGCCGGCCGGCGCTCCCGGCGTCGGCGTCGTTTCGCTTGTTCGCCCGCTTGCCGGGGATCGACCGGCCTGCGTGCGCTGCCTTGTTCCCGCCCGTGTCCCAGACTGGCGCGGTTTTGGAATCCACGCCCGACGATCGGCCCGGAAAATCCGGAATGATTCCGGCAATCCCGACAACCGCCACACGTGGCGCACAAAGCTCCAATCGCCATAAGTCGCTCGGATCAGCCCGGTTAAGGGGTCGCCGAGCCGTCTCCCGAACCATGGCATCGAACGTGCTAAATCCCTCGCAGCGTTCTCACCAGGGATCGTTCTGACAACCGAGGATCGATGCAACCATGAGGAAAGACGACCTGCGGCACGCGAATCTGCTCAAGCGGTTTTATCAGGGTGACATTCCCGCGATCGACGAGTTGGTTCGCCTCACCCGCCCGCACTTGATCAAGCACGCGGAGTTTGAGTTGGCGCGGTTGAAGCCCCGCCCCGGAACGGCCCGGATCTCCCACGCGCTCGACGATGCCGAAGATCTCCAGCAGGAGACGGTCGCGCGGGTTTACGAGGCCGGCCTGCGCGGCAATTTCTGGCGGCCAGATGGGGCCACCGTCCTCACCTGGATGAAACGCATCCTGACGAACGTGCTCAACGATCGCCTTCGAAAGCGCGGGATCGAGTGTGATGCGAGCGTCGAGGTGGAGGCGATTGGCGACCCCGAGAATCTCGATCCCGGCCGCCTTGCCGTCAACGACGAAGAGCTCGAGCACGACCGCGAGCGCTTGGCTACGCTGCTCATCTGTCTCGACAGCAAGGAACGCACCCTCTTTCTCCGTTCACAGTACGATGGCGCACGCGGCATCGACCTCGCTCGCGATTTCTGCGTCAGCCGACCAACCGTCTCCCGCTGGCTCGAAGCGTGTTTCGCCAAACTTGCCGCGTTGAAGTGTGAGGTTCACGTCCTCATAAATGCACTGACGATCGGCGAACGGCGTTTCGCCGCCCAGTGGTACCTCCATCGTTTCGACACCCGGCTCACGGCTGCTGCCTTGAACTTGGAGCCGAGCGACGCAAAAGCCATCAGCCGGGCTCTCTGCAAGAAGCTCAGCGCGATCGCCAATCTCATCCTCGCCGACAGCAAGAACAACTGATTCGCGGCCGTTGATTCCAATCGGGCCGGCGCCCGGGAATGCGCACGCGCCATTCCCGCCGCACGGCCGATCCGCGCGCGACCTCAACCATAGGAGCCGATCCGTGACGGTCAATTCCGTGCATCAAAGTGTCCAGGAAGGCCTGCTCGGCCCGCTCCTCGACCTCGTGAACGACCCGCAAGTCTCCGAGATCTTGATCAACGGGCCCGACCACGTCCTGATCGAGCGCCGTGGAATCCTCGAGCCCACCGGCCGGACCTTCCCGGGCGGCCTCTGGCAGCTCAATGCCCTGATCAACTGCGTCGCCGAGGCTGTCGGGCGCACCGTCAGCCCCGAGCAGCCGATCCTCGACGCGCGCCTCGAGGATCGTTCTAGAGTGCATGTGATCATACCACCATGCGCCAGTGAACCGCACGTGAATATCCGGCCTTACCGGCGAGCCTCCGCCGGCCTTCACGATCTGTTGAGGCTTGGTGCAATCACCGACGCCGCTGCCGAGTTTCTCGAGATCGCCGTCCTGGCGGGGCGCAACATCGTCGTCTCCGGTCCCACCGGCGCCGGCAAATCCACTGTCCTCAACGCGCTCGCCGGCTGCATTCCCAAGGCCCAGCGCGTGATCTTGATCGAAGATACCTCCGAGCTGTTCCTGGAAAACCACCCGCACGTCGTCGCGCTCGAGGCCCAGCCCGCAGGCGCGGGTGCCAGCCCCATCTCCATCCGCGACCTGTTCCAGGCCAGCCTCCGCATGCGCCCCGATCGAATCATTGTCGGCGAAGTGCGCCGCTCCGAAGCCCTCGACGTCGCTCAGGCCATGCTCTCCGGGCACGCCGGCGTGATGACCACCATCCACGCCGAGTCCCCGCGCGCCGCCATCGTTCGCCTCGAATCGCTCTCGCTCACCGCGGACCCGCCCATCCCCGAATCGGCCGTGCGCCGCCAGCTCGCCGCCGTCCACATGATCGTCCAGGTCACACGCGACCACGACGGCCGGCGTCGCGTCGCCGAGATCGCCGAGATCGCACCGGCACGCACCCGCGGCTTTCGCGTCAAACCCCTCTTCTTGACCCAGTATGACGACACCGGACCGCGGCTCGAAATGTCCGAAAACTCCTGCTCGTTCTCGGGCAAGCTCCCCATCCTCGGCCCCGGCACGCAGCCCGTCAAATGCGCCCGCCTCTTCGGCCTCGCGTGAAATCGGCCCCTCATCCTTACGTACAGGATGACATTCACACGCTTCCACGCGCATGCGCCACGCGGCGCACGCTCTCTTCATGACCGCAAAGGAGCAAGCAATGTCCGTGTTGCACTTCTCCCCTCCAGTGGCGACGACTGCGGAAACCGAATTTGAACCCTGGGCCTGCGCCGGCACAACCTCACCGGTATCTGCCGGAACTTCAAGTCATCCGAGCCGGTTCGCTGCCACGGCGCTCTCCGCCAGATGAAGCTACACGAGGGCTGTGATCACATCGAGCCCATCTATCACGTCGAAAATGACCTCACCCAGATCGCTCACGCCGACTCTCGCGGCCGCTGCGCTGCAAACATTCCACGCGTGCCCGTTCGCGTCGTGATCGCTGCGCTGCCGGGCTGGCGCGCGCGCCCTGGCTTACGCCCACCAGGCCGACATGATCCATGCCAACATCACCCCCAGCACCTTGCTCCTGCCCGACAGCCACTCCCCCTCGCGCCTCACCGACGGTTTCTGGCTGCGGCCCGGTGAGGCCGTCCCTCTGGCCCGCCGCGAAGCTCGCACCTTTCAGGCGCTGAGCTCCTGTACGGCCTGCGCACGACCGCAATCGATATCTACTCACTCGGCGTCTCGGTCCTCGCCGTGGCGCACGGCCCCGGCTTCATCGGCCGGGTCTGCACTTTTGTCGACGAATTATCATATGACAGACAGATCATGAATGGCCCCATTCCGATCCCGCCGGAGCTCTTCGCCCAGCTCGAGCCTTTCGACTCGCTCCTCGCCAGAATGATCCACCCCGACCCGGAGGCTCGTCCCTCCGCCGAGCTCATCCTCGATGAGCTCAGGAGACGCGGCTCGCGCTTCAGCCGCCGCCTCGTCATCGTGGCGGCCGCAGGCCTCTGTTGCAGCCTCCTGGCCGGAGCGGCCGCGATCGCCTGGGCGCGGTCCCGTCCGGCGCAGCCCGTAGCAAGTGACGCGCTGGAAACGCCCAAACCCGAGGTCCCGATCCCCGGGCCCAAAGCCGAGTCCGAGATCCGGATCGGTGAGATCCGGCTGCCCGCAGCGCTCCGGCACTACGTTGACGACGTCGTTCCCGTGACGACCGGCGGCGAGGGCCCGTTCGCAACCGCCGTCCGCATCCGCGACCAGGCCGCCGTCTCCATCATCCCCGTCACGGGCGGTTGCTGGGTCGTCGACCAGGCACCCGTGAAAATCGGTCCTTACATGAATCAGTTCCTCAAGAGCGGCCGTCCGTTCCTCGCGCAGGCCGCGCGCGAGTTCGGTCCGCTTCCCGCCGAGGTGCGTGCGTTTCAGGGATATCACGCTAACCCGTTGCGCGGAACCGTGCCCGTCTCCGGCGGCGACCCCGAACGTTGGGCCACGATCGTCGCCGACGGCCCCTTCATGCACGACCCGGCCCCGCCGCCCCACTTCGCGTCCTACGTAGGCGTGGCGCCGCCATCCCTCCTTGACAGCATACCCATCGCCGTCGATCTCGATGACCTGCCGGGCAAGTCGACGCATTGCCTCCCCGTCATCGGCATCAGCTACGTCGAGGCGGTCGCCTACGCAGCCTGGATCAATGATGGCATCGCCAGGCCCGCCCGCTGGATGCTCTGGGACCGCCGCCTCGCCGATCTTCTGGTCGGCACTCGCGCGCCTGGGGCCCCCGTTTCTCATCTTCTACCCGCGCACGCGGCACCCGGTCCCTACCGGATCTCTCCGCCCGATGCCGGAAACGTCCTCGAGTTTGGCCCGTTCGACCGCGATGCGCGCCTCGCATCGGCGCTCGGATCGGCATTCTCCGGCCGTAAGAGCACTTACGAACGCCCAATCACCCTCGCGCCCTTCGACCGTCCCCTTGATGTGTCTTTCCGCCTCGCCCTCTTCCTGGAGAATCGCTGATGCGCATCTATTCTTCCCGAATCCTGGTCCCGCTCCTGTTTCTCATGACCCCGCTCGCCGCCGCGGCCGATGAGCCCAACGGGCCCTGGATCACGATCCGCCTCGAAAACGCGACCGAGGAAACGCAAGTCGACCTGCCCGACTACACCGCCAAGTGGTGGTCGGGATCCTACACCACGAAGCTTCAACCGTCCGACTGCCTCTGCGACAAAACAAACGGCGCGATCTTCGTACGTGTCCGTGCGTTGGATTTGTCCGGTGCAGACCCCCGGCTCACCTTCACGATACGTCAGCCGGATGGCGTTCAAACCTTTGTGCTCGACCTGAACGCTTCTGCTCGCCTCCTGATCCAGCTCCCGAAGCGCACGCCCCAGTTACCGTCTGCCGATGACCTCGCGAAGCTCGGCGTCGATCCCACACTGGCACCGTACGCCTCGGTCGCCGGAGACCAGCTACGCGTTCCCGGATACCACGCGGTGCCATTCGAGATCGTTGACCGGCGCATCGTGCCCAAGTTGCCACGCGGCCGTTTCGAGCCCATCATGCTCAACGTCAAGGCCGAAGTCGCCGGGCTTGGACGTGCGCTGGAAGTTCAGAAAGTGAGCGCCACGGCCGGCCCGCACAAGCTCATCACAAGCTCCAAGGGCCGCTCAATTTCCCTTGCCGCCATTCTGGTTGCCGCCCTGGGCCAGAGCCTCGAGCCCAGCGCGCGTGCAGAGCCCCCGAGACCCCGCCGCCGGTCTTTCGCTCACGCCGGCGCTCGACCAGAGCCTCGAGCGGTTCTTCCAGGCAAGTCCGGCGCTCGTGAGTGGTCAGTCGCTCAACGTTGCCTCCGGGAAGCCCGTCGAGCTCATCGCCAAGGTCACGGCAACGTCGTTGCATGTTGACCTCACGCTGCCGAAAGGCGTGAAAAGATGGCCGCGCGATCCATCCGTTCTTATCGACGCAGGTAAAAAGGGTGCATTTGTGCAAGTCACCACGGCTTCGTTTGAGAATGCGAAGCTCTCCGCTGCGCCGGGCTCGGTTGCCTGGGATCGCACGCCCGAAAGGGTGCGGATCTCGCTCGGCCCCGCTTTTGCCCCGATCGACTGGCCTATCAACAACGAGGCGCTCTGGTCCGGCAACATCAAGCTCTCTCCTGCCGTCGTCGGCTGGGACCTCGTGCCTCCGCGTGGTGGGCTGCCCGCCGGCAGCATTTTCAGGCTCACGACCCCCGGCTCCGCTGAGCCCGTAATCCTCGCCTACGAGCCGAACACGAACCGGCTCCGCCTTCCCGAGGGATTTACCTGGGAAATGGTGGCCGGAAGCGACCTCGAGATCCGGTCGTCACACCGGCGCCCACTCCTCTTTCCGTCGGTCGATTCTCCGCGCCTCGACGCCCGGGCCGCCGCCGAGCGCCTCGATGCCCAGGCCGCGGAAACCCAGCCGGATGCAAAAAAATCCACGGCGCGCTCGTATGTGCTTGGGAACGACGTGCCGCCACTCATCCTCGTCATCAACGATCCAGGGCGAGTGTCGGCCGAAAGCGCCGAGACGGAAGACCGAATCCGGCAGGCGCAGACCGACGTCGTTCGCAATCTCGTCGAGGGCGCACGGCGCACGCACTACGATTTGCTCACATTCACTCGGGTTAGCCCCGGCGCGGGCGATTGGCCTCCAACCGGCCGCGCCGAGCTGCTCAACGCGAAGGGCGAAATCCCCTTCGCACGTGTGCAGGATGATGCCATCGCTCCGGTCGGTCTCGCGGCCACACTGCACAACATCTTCCGGACGCCGGGTGCCGGCGACCTCGCCGACCGCCTGGTCGTCATCGTGGTCACTCCGTACGGCCCTCGCACCGACGACCCCTCCCGCAACTCACATTGGCTCGACGTCACGCTCAAGCAGTTGCCGGCGGAGATTAAGCTGGGAACGGTTGTCGTGGGCCCGCCGCATTACATCAAAGACGCCGAGCTCGCTCGGCGCTACGTCAAACCCCACCGTCTCGATACCGCGGACGACGTTGACATCATCGCTGGCGCTCGCATCCAGGCCGAACAGGTGCTTCAGTCCGCGGGCGTGAAGCCGCTCTCGGCGGCTGGCGTACTTCCCCGAACCCGTGTTTCCCGGTCCCTTAACGCACAGGAGCTCCCATGAATCTTCGCAATTTCGCTCTCGCGATCGCTGTCTTGGCCGGCTCGGCGCACGCTGTCGCCGACTCGGACATCGAGACGCCCGGCGATCTGAAGCCTCCCTACACCGTCAAGACCCATCCCAACGTGAAGGGCAAGTATTGGCTGGGCTTGATCCTCGCCGATAACCTGCCGATTTACGCCGGTCCTGCCGCCGACCGGCTTGTCAGTGCCGATCCTCCGCTCAAGGCCGGCAAGGTGGTGTGGATCCTCGCCCGGAACGAAGTCCCGAATCGGCTTCTTGTCGCCGAGTTCGACCACAAGACCCTCGAATTTCGCAAGCTCTTCGGCTGGGTCGAGGCCGACTGGGTGCAAGACAACCCTCGGCCGGAGACGGCCAACCACGGTCGCAAGTATTTCTATGCTCATTGGCCCAAGGGAAGTCCCGAGCGCGCCTGGATTGACAAAGTGCTCCCCGCGGTGAAGGAGGGAAACCGCCAGGCCGACATCCCTCTCAAGGCGCTCACCGATCCCACTCGCGGCTATTTTGCCTTCTACACGCCCGTCCCACTCGAGTCGTTCGACAAGCAGGCCGCCGCCGCCGGGCCCGACGACGGCAACCCGATCGCGCGATTCGGCTTTTATTACATTGTCAAATTCATCGTTCGCGGCCACAACGCGTTCGCCGTGCTCTCGAACGATAGCGAGTTCGTCCTGTACGACCCGGGCAATGACCACTTCCGCCGCAAGCTCGCCGGCATCGTGCCGATCGAGTTGATCGCCCCCGTGCCGACTCGCATGAGCGTCATCCCCAACTACGCCAGGGAAGCCTATCTCGCTCGCATGGCCGCCGGCAAACCGATCGAGATGTTCGGCTCGTCTGCGCAAGTTGCCGCCGCCGCTGGCGGCGAGCCGGTCGATGCCGAAGGCAAAACGGTGGCCACCATCTTCCGCGAAACCACACTCAAGGACGGCAAGGCGCCGCTTCCCCTCGCCGATAACGCCATCGGCTTTCTCATCCTGGCCACGCGCTCGATCGTCGTCGGTGACCAGAAGCTCGAGGCCTACCACCTCGCCGTGCCCGCCCGTCTGCACGACGGAGGCTCGGTGGTCGTCGAGGACTTGGTCAACGAAGAGGCCAGGCGCGATCGCGACCGCCTCCTCAAGGCAACCTTGCAAACCAGAACGATTGAGCTCGTCTTCGCAATCGACGCAACCGGCAGCATGCATGCGATCTACCCTCGCGTCATTGATGCCGTCGATCGATACGCAGGCAAGCTCGCCGAATCCGAACGCACCCGGTCCGAGCTCGATCAGATCCGACTCAAGATCGGCGTGATCCTGTTCCGCGACCGATCCGATCACGACAAGATGATCGAGGATTCTGACGGTTTCTTCGACATCTCGACCTCGCTTGGCTTGAGCCGGTTCCGCACCTACATGGCCGAAGCAGCCACGCGCTGCTCCGGCGGCGGTGACGGACCCG
Organism: uncultured Planctomycetota bacterium; assembly: GCA_963823665.1. GTDB lineage: Bacteria > Planctomycetota > Planctomycetia > Isosphaerales > Isosphaeraceae > CAVXHV01. The sequence continues at coordinate 2,570,797 of CAWGMQ010000004.1, read as the reverse complement.
AGCAAGCCTACGAGGCGATCCGGCACATGACCGAGAAGTACTTCCGCAAGACCGGTGATTCCTACCACACCCCGGGTGCGGCCACGATCGGAATCGTGATCTCCGACGTTCGGCCGCACTACAAGAATGACACGGATTACGCGCAGCAGAAATGCACCGAGCTCGACGCCGCGGCGGTCAAGGCTCTCTTGGAGGGCACGGACGACGGTGGACAGTTTCCGCGCGTCATGCTCAATACGATTTTCGCACGCTTTAGAGATCGCACCGACCCGCTCTGGGATTCGCAGATGTCAGGCCTCTCCGCTGGCTCCCGCGGCATCTCGACCACCATGGACTTGTTCGGAGACGCAGCCGGCGAGGTCCCCCGCAAGCTCGCCGGCGAGCTCGAAACGATCATCGAAGAGCGCCGCGAACGAGCCACCAAGGAACGCGCGGGGTTCGCCTCCTTGTACACCCGCACCGAGGATGGCACCCCCGTGCTCGATTTCGACACCCGCGCCGGCCGCGATCGCTACGAGGAAATCATCCCCCCGCACGTGCTCAAGGAAATGCAGAAGCGGATGGGCAACACCGTCTTCAGCTTCCTGTTCACCCAGGCCACCGTCGCCGGCGACCACGGCCCGCGCTGGCTGCCGCGCGTGCTTCTGACCAAGAACGAGGTCTTGCGGCTCTCGTTCACTTGCCGCGAGCTGGGGGGCGTGCTCAAGGAGTCACTCGCCGCCGCCGCCGACCTCGATTCCGGCACCGAGGCCTACCACAAGCTGATCATCCAGTGCCTGAAAACTGTGCTGGGAGAGAAGCGAAAGCGCCCGCCGGCCGCGGGACCGAAACCGCTCGCAACGACCGTTGAAACGGTCGCAGGCGGAGATACGCCCGATCGCGCCGCGGCCGACGGTGCCCGTTCGGTCGATCCGATCACGGATCTGCCCGACGACCCGTCGATCGACGAGATTGAAGCGGCACTCTCCAAGCTGCCAATTCGCCTCGCCTGCTTGTCCAGCGTCAAGCGGACGATCTCCCGCGCCGATACCTACAACCTCGCCGAAACGCTCGAGGAGCGCGCCGCCCGGCTGGAAAAGATCGTCCTCGAGCGCACCCCGGTCGTGGCCAACCCGGTCTCGAGCGAGCTGCACCTCTCGCTCAAACCCGAAGACTTGCCCTGACCTCTCACCCTCCGCTGCTGCTGCCGCAACGTGCCCTCGCACGCGGCAGCGCCGCGGACTCGAGAAATTCATCCCATCGTGGATCCGTACTAGCTCGATAACGGCGCCGGGGGCTTCTGAGCAGGGGCTCCCGGCCCATTTCTTGAACAGAATGAAAGGAAATCAACATGAGCAAGCAACCATTGTGTGGTGAAACCGTCCTTTCCACCAACGGCTTGATCGTCGGCCTCGGGTCACAGGGCTTTCGACTGGAGGTGCCCGCGATCAGCGGTCGGTCAGGAGAGATCATCGCGTTGATCGGCGGCAATGCCACCGGTAAGTCAACGCTGCTTTATACGCTCGCCACGATGCACGCGCCCGTCGATGGAACGATCAGCTACTTCGTCCCCGACGGGCATGAGCTCAAGCCTTACGAATTCGGCGCGCGCGGGCACGGACTCGCCGGCGACTCCAAGCTCTGCGGCGACTTCCGCAACCGCCACATTGGTTTCGGGCCGCAGCTTCCGGGGCTGCTCTCGAGCCTCACGCTTCGCGAAAATGCCGCGCTCCGCACGGCTCTCGGCGGCTGGGACGCAGGCAGCGTCGACCTCCTCCTCGAGCGCGTCGGCTTGCGAGAAGCCGTCAATCAGTACCCCGGCGTCTCGAGCGGTGGCCAGGTCGGGCGCGCGTTGCTCGCGCGTGCGCTCTACGGCGGCCCCATCGTCGTCATTCTTGACGAATCAACCTCGCAGGTCGATGCCCGCACTGCCCCGGATCTCCTGGCAATGGCGCGCGCTTATGCACGCCAGGGCGCGCTCGTGATCTTCTCCTGCCATGACCTTCACCTCGCGGCGGCGGTCGCCGACCGCTTCTGGCTGACCGTCGCACAGGGCGGCAACGGCCCCGCACCGCTGGTATTTCCGTTCCAGGACCGCGACGACCCCAACTGCCTCGATCCCTGGCCCGACGGCACACCGCGCCCGATCTTACCCCCGGTCAATGGCTGCGAGCGCTCGCGCGCCGAAGTCCGCACGCTCGCCGACAATCTGGCCGCTGCGCTCTCCGTCTACGGCCGCACCGCCATCCCGCTCGCAAAAGAGCCCCCGGCTCCCCCGTCGGGCGGGGCCTTGCCCAGGCGCGTTGTCCCCAGGCTCGCCACAATCTGCCGCTATGCCGTCCGCGAGAACATGGCGCCCGAACGCCGCACGGCCCGCTTGGCGGTCCTCGCTCTCGTCGCCCTTGCCGTCGCATGCTTCGCTTCGCTTCGCGACCTCGCTCAGGGCGTACGCGCCAACCTCGATCGCAAAACACCGCCCCACAATCCCCAGATCAATCGTATCGACGCCTTCGCCAGCCGCCCCGGCCGCGAGCGGCCAGTGATCACCCCGGACGAAATCCATCAGCTCAAGCACAAGCTCGCGGGCTTGGATAGCTTGAGCCTCATCATGGAACGTTCCAGCGTCGAGTTTCACGACGCCGCGGGCCGCACCCGCAAAACCACGCTCGTTTCGTACCAGCCCGGTGATCCCCACTTCGCCGTCGTTTCGCCCGGTGAGCGTGCGCAGGCGCCGCGCGGCATGATCTATCTCACGTCCAATCCGGCGCCCCAGCCTGCCGCCGCCGTCGACCAGCCGGTGCTGTTCGTCCCCCTGCGCTGGCTGCGGAAGTACTACTGGCGGATCGGCCCCGACCAGCCGGACGGTAAGTATCCAACCTCGATCGAGCTATCCTTGGGCGGCGTGCCCATCCCCGAATCCGTGCAGGAAGATGATCCTCGCATGAAAGGCTGGCGCGGAATTGTTAGCGTCCCGGCCGTCGTCGTCGACTTTCCTGACTCCGTCCTGCGCAGCGATTGGAAGGACGACCCGAACAAGCTCCTGGCCAGTGACGGCTTCCTCAGGCGCCTTACCTCATGGCAAACCGGCTGGGGATTTGTCTTGCGCGGGCAGGGCGGCATCCCCTTGGCCGACGACGTGCCCATTGTCACCGAAATCCGCGCCACAATCCCCGGCGCGACGTCGGAGTGGCTGAAAGACAACCGCATCCCCCGGCTCGCCAGCGCGCCGTTCGCTCCCGTGCGCACATTTGAAGACGGCTCGGAGCTCGTTCTGAAGCTTGATCCCGCCAATCGAGCCGATCACCTCATGACTGAATCAATGGCACGCGCCGTGCTCGCCGATCTCGTCACCGAAATGAAGAAAATCCACGCCGGCGATGGCGAGCTGCTCGCGTTTCAGACCGTTCCCAGCTCGGCGCTGGCCCCCGTCCTGCCGCCGCTGCCACCAGGCGAATACACCCGAGCCGAATTGGTCTTCCACAACCTGGGCGACGTGCTACCGGCCGAGGGAGTGGCGCGCCAGATCTGCCCTGACCTCGGCTTCTACGTGCGCTACCGCGAAGCGATCGAGCAGTTCCGCGCCGTGCGATTCATCGTCGACGGCGGCGGAATCCTGCTCGAGGGCGCCTTCGTGATGGCGCTCCTGTTCGTCGTCGGCATGCTGGCCTACCTGCACGCCGCCGCCAAGACCGCCGAGACTGCCTCGTTGCGCGTTCTCGGCATGCCCACCCGCGCGGCCGGGCGCCTCTTCCTCGCCCAGCTTGCGCTTCTCGTGCTTCCCGCCTGCGCCCTCGGCCTGGCGCTGGCTCGCGCCGCAGCCTGGGCCGGTAACAACTTCGTCGCACGCCAGATCGCTCCCTCCGCCCCCGGGGCCGCCGCCGCCAAGGTCTTTGCATCATGCCAGGGCCAGCCGCTCGCCGGCATCATCGCTGTGTTCGCTTGGTCGGCCATCGTCCTGGCTGCCTGCACCTGTCTCTCCGTCCGCGTCGCCGGCGGCAAGTCGATCGCAGGCGACTTGCAGCGCGGGGGCTACTGATCCAGGCGCTCGAGCAAGACGATCGCGGGTTCGGCGCACGCTCGTCCGTTTTCCAGCTCGCGCCGCGCCCGCTGTTCCTGCAAGCCCGCACGGCCAATTTGCCCACTCTCGGACGCCGCGGTGAAACAAAAAACCACGCGCAACGTTCAGGAGCTTGTCGGGGCGAACGGCTTCGGCTCTGTCGCGTTCCTGACCGGTTCATTCACTTTCTTCAACATGAGCAAGAATCGAGGAAAATCGATGCGCACAACCAATTTCTTGACCTGGCTGAAACGACTGCATGCCGACGAGCGCGGCGTGGCGTTCGAGCAAATCGCATGGCTCGGCATCGCCGCGGCCGTGATGGGGTTCGCCGTCACGGTCGCTTTTCCAAAGATCCAGAAGTACGTCATCGACGGAATCGACGTCCTGATCCACTGGAAACCTTACTGAGGCTGTCATGTCGAATAACGGCGAACGCTCGGCTTCTACAGACGCGTCCGGGCTGCCAGGCGGCTGGGCCGCGGCAGTCTTGTTGCTGGCGATAGCGCCCTGCTGGTTCGCCGCGGCGGCGTGGGCAGGAATGCCCGCGCCGCTGCCGACCACGACGGGCTTCGTCCTCCTTTGCGTGCTGGGCATCTCGGCTGAAAGCGATCTCAGGCGCTTCGTGATACTCAATCAGGTCACGCTTCCGGCTGTCGCCTTCGGCGCGCTTACCAATGCCATGTGTGCCGTTTCGCCCCCCGAAGTGCGTCATGCTCTCGGCGCGGTCGGCTTCACCGGCTGGCTTTTCGGCTCCGCGCTGGCCTTTTTTGCATTCGTGCTCATGTACGAGCTCAAGGCATGCGGCGGCGGCGACGTCAAGCTGGCAACCGCCATCGGCGGCCTGCTCGGCCCGTGGGCCGGGGTCAATGCCTTGCTCTGGAGCCTGCTCGCCGCCGGCGTGTTCACGCTCGCACTGCGCTACGGCAGGCTCGCGGTTTCAATGTATCGCCAACCAGGAACCGTCCCGCTCGCCGCGCCACAACTCGACCGAAGCACAAGCGCAGATGCGCCGGCGCCTCGTACCGCCATTCCGCTCGGGCCTTTCCTGGCGCTTGGAACACTCGTGTCGATCTTCGTTGATGGAGTATCGAATGCGGCCCAGTGGTAAGCCGCGGCGGCGCGGTGCCGTCGCCTTCGAACAAGTCATGTTGCTCGGCGCAGTCCTCCCGCTCGCCGCCGGTTTGATCGCGCTGGCATTGAAAGCCCTTTCGGTCGTCGAGCGATTTATCATCGAGGCCACGACCAGCCCGCTTCTCTGAAAGCCGTCTTCGGGCGCGGCCCGCGTACGTTCGGCGTCAGTCGGAACCAACGGCTGCATCATCACCGCGAGGAAACCATGGTTGCGGTAAGCTTCTGGCTGGCAGCTTGGGTCGGCTCGGGCGCCTGGGTGGTCCGGCAAGCGCGGGGCCTGTTCGCCAGAACGGCTCGCTGGCGTGCGCTGCGCCACGATGAGCAAGGCACAGCCGCCATCGAATTCACCATGGCGCTGCCTCTCTATATGCTTCTCATCGCCATTTTCATCGAGTCGAGCCTGGTGATTCTGGCGAAATGCGGCACGTCCTACGCGGCCTTTGCCGCTGCACGTTCCGCCGGCGCCTGGAACGCCGCCACGCCGCTCCTGGCCCACCGGGCTGCCGAGCGCGCCGCCGTGCTGGCTCTGGTCCCGTTCTCGAGCGCAGACTCCGCGCATCACGCCGGTCCCTCGAGCGCTGCCGCCCAGCAGTCCGCATCTGACCTGGCGGCTGCCTGGCCATATCCGCCGCGCTACATCGCCGCACGTACCGACTATGCAAGGTCCGCCACCTCCGTCGCCACCCACCGCGCCGGTCGCGGCACCCATGCGGCCGTCACCTTCCGGTATCCCGTCCGCATCGCACTCCTGGGTAGGGCAATCGGCCACCGCGCCTCCTGGGCGCCCAACCCGTGGGTCTACGAAATCCACGCCGAAGCAACCGTGCCGACAGCCCTCCCCGAACATGGCCTGGGAATCAATTATGTTCCACGATTCTAATATGCTGTTGTGTGCCCGATCGAGACGCACGCTTCTCCGTGACGAATCCGGCGCCATCGCGCCCCTTCATGGAATGGTCGTGATCGTGCTCGTTGCGCTGCTCGCCGCCGCAATCAACGTGCACCGCTCGTCCCGTGCCAAGGTTGAAGCGCAGAACGCCGCCGATGCGGCGGCCATCGCCGCCGCCCAGACAGAAACACGCGCTCTGAACGGGATCGTTGGCGACAACCACGCGAGCGGGCAGCTCGCCGCGCTCATCGCGCTTCACGATGCGGTTGGCGGCCCCAATATCGCCCGCCGCGAGCGCGTCGACACCTGGCTGCTGACTTCACTCGAGATCGCGCTCCGGACCACCGGAGCGTTCAATTACGAGCTGTCGTTCATGACCAACAAGCTCACCGAGCCCGTGCGCGCTGGCGCCACCATCTATGACGCCCGGGTCGCCCTGCGCGAATGGGGCTTGGTCGCGCACGGCTACATGTCCCTGGGAAAGGCCGCGGCGGCCAGCGTCTTCTTTTCCGCCTACGCGCCGGTATTGTACGCGATCGCATACGGCATCGCTTACAAGGTCGTGCAAGAATCCTACGCGCTCGACGTCTGGGAAGCCGCTGCGGTTGCACATGCGACCGTCGTCGAAGGCTATCGCGCGCTCTTGCCCGTGGTGGCCCTGCACGCCGAACGCCTTGTCCATGCCGCGGGGCCGGCAGCCGTCGCCGCCGCACGCGACACCGCATCGGCAAACGGCTGGGTCGCCACCATCGTGCCCGAACATCCGCGCCTGCCTGTTGTGCGCGAGTTTCCCGAGCGCGGCAGCGCCGGAACCTACCCGGGCTCGCCCGGGACGTTCGCCAATCCCAGCGCCGATCTGATCCCCGACGCTGACCTCCGGCCTGTCCGTACCAAGCAGTACACCCGTGCGGCCTATCCCTGGGTCGACTCGTGGCGCCGGCCGGTCCACACCATGCTCATGTTAAGCGCCACCCTCTCCGGCGCCGCCGGCCGCTACAAGGGTTGGTCGAACGCACTCTTGCTCTCCCGCGCTGACGAGTCCCTGCGCTCCGGACAAGGTCTCTACGTTCTTCGCGAGTCGGCGCCCGGCTGGAAAGGATCGGAGTTCTGGACGACTCCCGTCGGCTCCCGGCGCGCCGACATGCTTTTCGGCCTGATCGCCATCGCCTCCGGCCCCGCGCCGCGGTATTCGTCGCCGGCTCTCTTCGGCCCGCGGCGGCCGGTCGTCGCCCTCGCGCAGGCAATGGTCTATAACGCGAACCCTCATTCAACCGGTGGTTTCGGCCGCCAGCCCGTCGTCGGGTTCGATACGCTCAACTGGTCCGGGCCAACCGCCGAGTTCGGCTCTGACCTGGGCCTCGACCCACCCACAATGCGCCCCGGTTGGAACGCGACCATCGTTCCGGCCTCGCGTGTGCCCGAGATCCTTCACGCCGGACACCTTCCCCCAGAAGTGCGTGAACTCTTCCGCAAGCTGCCCGTTGACGCTAAGTACTGGAGTCATTGACGATGGCCCGCTCTTGCATGCTGCAATCAGCGTCATCCCGGCGAGGCGCCGCCGCGATCGAGCTCCTGATCGGTATCCCCTTGCTGCTTTCGGTCGTCGCGCTCACCTTCGCGGTGGGTTACGCCGGCAATGCTGCGATCGCCGCGGCCATGCAGGCGCACCGCCAGGCGTGGGAAGACCGCGATCTAGAACACTCAAGATCGCCCCTTAACCCCGGCCGCCTCTCCGTGGCGGCCGACCTCGTTCGAAGGACCGCGCGCCTCCCCGTCCCGGGCCTGCCACCGATCACCGGCCCGCAACGTTTCGCCGAGTCGCGCCATGCCGTGCCCGGCGCCGGCGTCTGGGACGACCGCGACCTGCATTTATCTGAGTCTCATCCCGTTTTTCATCCGTCGCGCGAGCTGATCGAGCCGGTGCTCCGTCACGTCTTCAGCGGGCCCTAGCCGCTCTGCCGGCATGCCCTTCTCCGTGCACGACACCGCCAGCAAGCTCACCTCGCGCGAAAATACAAACCCTGCTTCACGTAAGAGAATGGGAGACTTGAGTGCGATGATCAAAACTGCAAACGCATCGATGCCTGTGAATCTTGCGTCCCGGGTCAAAACGGCCTTGAGCCCCGAGCGCGCGGGATTATGGCCGGCTCTCGGCCTTGCCTTCGCCGCGAGCTTCGCCTCGTGGCAGTGGATGACAAGCGCCGTTCCGCGCTCGGTCTCCGTCGTTCGTATCTCCTCGGCGCGCCCGGCGGGCTACATGCTGAGCCGGGCCGACTTGAGCCGCTTCGAGCTCGCCGACGTGAGCGACCGCACCACCGAATCCGTCGTGGCTTGGCGCGATGCCGACGATCTCGTGGGCAAGACGCTCGATCGCGCGCTTCCCGCAAGCGCGCTCGTCCTTTGGTCCGATATCCGATTCGAAACCAATCCGTTGCGCCCGGGCGAAGACGGCGTCGTGGTCAGTCTCGACTCGGTGGCTCACAACATGAAGTGGCTGCGAGTCGGCTCGAGCGTCACATTTGAAATCGCGCGGCACGAGCCGGCTTCGCGCGAGGATAAGCTTGCCGCCACGGTGGCGAGGGTCGGTCCGCTCCGCATCGCGGCCGTCTCACCCGACGGCTACGGCGATCACGTGATGGTTGCTGTCCCGGCGAGCTCCTCCGATGAAAACCTCGCGCTCTTGCGCCGGGCAACCGCCCGCAACAGCGGCGGCCCCCACTTGCGCTCGCTGATCGTACACCGCTCGGAGGATGACCCCAGCCCGCAGCCGGAGCCCGATCGATGACCCTCACCCTGTTGCTCACGCTTTCACACGGCGACGTCCTGGCCATCGAAGGCCTTCCCCTCGACCGGCCGTTCACGCTCGGCTCAGGCCCCGGCTGCCAGGCTCGCGTCCAGCACCCGCTTGTCCTCGCCCGCGCCATCGACTTCGAGCCGCTGTCATCCGCCGGGCCGTTTCAGATCACCATCTGGGACGGCGAGCGCTCAGAACGGCGCACGATCTCGATCGGTGAAATCGTCCCGCGCGGGCACAACCGTACCAGTTTCAGCTCATCGCCTCCGGTCAGCCTGCGCACGATCTCGACGCCGACGTCGACTCCGCCCTCGGCCCCATTCACCATGAAACCGTGGCCTCCCTTGGTAACGTCGATTTCAAGAACCCTCGCCCGGCGGATGTCGCCGCTGTCGAAGAGAGCGCGCTCCACGCCGCCCGGCGATCGCCCCTCTGGCTACTGCCCGAATTGCGCCGCCATCTCGCGGGCCGTGCGGTCAAAAGCGCCGCCGAGGATCGGCTGCTTGGTACCGAATCACATGGGCCTGCCTGGCGCCGGCCGGCCGTACCCGTCCCCCCCCGCGAAGCCCTCTATTCCCAGATCACCGACGCCGCTCTCGATCTTTCCTCCGGCAATGATGCCGCCGATCGCCTCGCCACCCTCCACGCACAGTTCGACTCGTGGTGGCCAGGCCGCCGCCTTGACCCGCCCGACGTCGACTACCTCGCGTCCCGCTTCATCGCCAAGGCCATCAAGGACATGGTCTTCGGCGACGGTCCTCTCGAGGATCTGCTCAATTCGCCGCTCCTCTCTGAGGTCATGGTCGTCCCTCCCCGCGCGATCTACGTCGAGCGCGACGGACGCCTGTTCTTCACCGGCCGGTCATTTCCGACGAACGCCTCGCTCGCGAACGTAATCGTCCGAATCGTCTCACGCGCCGATCGCCGCGTTGACCCCGCATGCCCGCTCGTCGACGTGCGCTTGGTCGACGGTTCGCGTGCTCACGTTGCATTGGAGCCGGTTGCCGTCGGCGGTGCCGCGGTCACCATCCGCAAGTTTCCCGCCATCCGCCTCACCCTGGATGACTTGGTCGCCCGCGGCGCGATGCCTTCTGGCGCCGCCCGTTTTCTGGCCGCCGCCGTGCGCGTCCGGTTGAACTGCATCGTCTCCGGCGGCACCGGAACCGGTAAGACAACCCTCATCAACGCCTTGTCCGATTCCATTCCCGCCGGGGACCGCGTGATCACCATCGAGGATACCGCCGAACTGCACCTGGGCGCCACACACGTCGTGCGGCTCGAGGCCCGGTCGGCGAACGCCGAAGGCGCAGGCAAGATCTCGATTCGCGACCTCGTGCGCAACGCCCTTCGCATGCGGCCCGATCGCATCGTCGTCGGCGAATGCCGCGGCGACGAGGCGCTCGACATGCTCAAGGCAATGAACACCGGCCACGAAGGCTCAATGACCACCATCCACGCCAACACCCCCCGCGATGCCATCACACGCCTTGAATTCCTTGCCATGGAAGCCGGGGCCGACATCCCCGCGCACTCCGTGCGCCATCAGATCGAATCCGCGGTCCACCTCGTCGTGCAGCTCTCTCGCACCGCGTCGGGCAAACGGCTCGTCTCCTCGATCAGCGAGGTCAGCGGCTTCGATCTCTCCGGCTCGGTCGCGATCAAGACCCTGTTCGGTTTCGATCCCATCGAACAGAGACTCAGGCCGACCGGCTTCGTCTCTCGTCATTTTCAGCGCCTCCAGAATGCCGGCGGCTTGACTCCCCAGGATCTTTTCAAAGGAGTTGCGTGATGACCTTCCTGCTGGCCGCGTTGATCGGCGCGGCGGTTTACACCTGCTCCCGCTATTCCTTCGCACTGCGCACCATGGGATTCGGGGGCGAAGTCGCCCGCCTCGAGCGCCGTTCAGCCGAGCTCGGCGACTCGGCGCGCGCCTCGATTGGTGCCTGGACCGGCCTGGCCGTCGCCGCGGTCTTGATCGGCGCGTATCGCGGCGCGTTTCTCCTCGGTGCCGGGTTGGCCCTCTTGATCTCGCAGGTCCCACGCTGGCGATTGGCCGCACGCGTGGCAGAGCGCAAGCGCCAGGTGCGCGATCAATTCGGCAGCGCCGTGCAGGCCATCGCCGAGTCCGTGCGCGCCGGATCGATTGTCGAATCCGCTATGGCCACCGTCGCGCGCGACGCCGCCGGCTTCGCCGCCGAGGTGCTCCTCGAGCTTTCACGCCAGCTCGGAGGCGGGCTTACGCTCGAACAGGCCCTCCCCCCCTTGCGCGACCGCGTCAACATCGACTGCGTCACGCTCTTCGCAACCACCGTGCTTACCTGCAGGCGCACCGGCGGCCCGATGGCCGAATGCCTCGACGCCGTCGCCGAATCGGTAAGAGAGCGCCAGCGCAGCGAGCGCTATGCCGAGGTGCAGACAGCCTCCGGCCGCCAGCAGCTCCGGCTGCTCACCGCCTTCCCCATCGCGTTCGTGCTCATCATGTTCGTCCTGTTTCCCGACGGCACTGCCTCCCTCTTCTCCGGCGCGGCCAGCTCGTGCTCTTGGCGCTGGCGTTCTCGTCTACCAGGGCGCCCGACTCGGCCAGCGCATTATCGAACGCGCCTCGGGCGATTCTTGATCGAGAAAGGGCATGACCCATGCAACTCGTCTTCTGGCTTGCAATCTTTCTGTGGGCTGCGGTCGGTGTCGCCGTCGCTTGCCACGTTCTTCAACCCGCTCAACCCGGCGACGAGCTCGCGCGATACGATAATCTGCGCCGATCCGACTTCGTGTACCGTTACCTCGGCTCGTGGATCACGCGCGTCGCGGCCCGCATTCCTGACAAGGAAGCCATCGCAGTCACCGAGCAGCTCCGAATCGCTGCCGACCCGGTGTTCTGGAACGGAGCCGAATTCCTGGCGCGCTCCCGCGTTGCCGGCTGGGCAGGCGGCGCCTCAGTATCCGCCGCTGCCGCGCTGGCCGTCGGATGGCCCGGGATCGCAATCGGCGCCCTGTTCGCGCTCTGGTATCCCTCTTACGCGCGGCGCGATCTCGCCCATCGAGCAGCCGCGCGCCTGGCGCGCATTCGCACTCGCCTCTCGTTCGCCGCGGAATTGATGGTCGCTCAGCTCGCCGCCGGCGCCAGCCCCGCCGCATCCGTCCGGTCTGTCGCCGCCGAGCTCGTCGGCCATCCCGCGGGAGACGAGCTCGCCCAGCTCTCCCGCGCCGTCGACGGCGGCCAAACTCTCGCTTCAGCCGCGCGTAAGTCGGTGGTCATGAGCGCTCACCCAGACCTCCGCCAAGTCGCCGTCGAGCTGGCGCGCGGCGAGGAAACCGGCGTCGCGCTCGTCTCCACGTTTCGGTCAATCGCCCGCCAGCTTCGCGAGCGCGACGCCGCACGCAACCAGAAGGTCGCAGAAGAAGCCCGCGCAAAACTCTCGGGCCCCGTGCTCTTGATATCGCTGGCATGCATCCTCGTAATCACGGTTCCGTTCATCTTGCACGCATTCGAACAGTTCTAGCCGGCTGCTCGAAAGCGCTGCCTGTTCCCTCATGGCTGATCACGCGTGTCGGAGGAGATCGTGGCCGCACAACTTCATTCGCGCGATGTGGGTCGTTTGGAGCTCGTCGTCGATGGCATCGTCCATCCTCTCAAGGGCATCGCGGGCTGCCGCATCGCCCCGCCGCCCGATGCCACGATCGCCGTCCCCGAAGGGTCGGCACTTGTCACACCTCACGGCCGCCACGCACTCGTGAAAAATCTCGGCAACCTGCCGGTCTTCTGCGGCCAGCGAATCGTACCGCCCGGCCAAACCGGGATACTGATGCCCGGCGAAGTCCTCCAGCTCGGCAGCGTGGCGATCCTGTTGCGGGCAACTCCTCGTCCCGCCCCGCGCCGGCCTGCGCTCGCCGCACTCTTGCTCATCTGTGCTGTCTGCGCAGGCTGGATGCGAATGACCCAGCAGCAGCCTGCCCCCGACGCGCCGTTCGACGTGGCGCACGCGCTGAGCAGCAAACATCCGAGCGCACTTCAACTCTTCAACCATGCACGCCTGGCAATTGCCCGCGGCGATCTTGAGGAAGCACGGCGCGCGCATGCGGCCATTCGCGATACGGTGCTCCAGAGCGCCGCGCAGCACGGTCTCAAACCCGACGACCGCCGCCTGCTCGACGAGCTGGCCGCCCTCCTTCTCCGCGACTGAAACGTCCCGCGCCACGAGAAAGCGGGCACGAGAAAGCGGGACTGTCCCGAATGGCACGATATCAGTCGTAAGTCTTTCCGAGTGTGTCGTGCAGGCCCGAAGGAGCTATGCCGTCAATGATGAGCGCGAGCGGCACGGCGCAAACGGACACGGGCGTTCGTCACGGCCTCTTTTGCTCCTTCAGCGAGTGATAGAGTCCTTCTCGTGATAGGCCTTCTCGGGAGTGTGACCGACACCCGGGTACTCGGTGTATTTGGGATGGCCGCTGATTTTCTCGAGAGCGGCGATCAGCTCGCGGGTTTTGGCAGCGGGCATGGAATGGTCGGCGTCGCCATGAACGGGATGGTGCGTCTTCCCGTCGTACTTGTGCGGGATGAACACGACGTAAGGCACCTTATGTGCCAATAGCGCGTCAGACGTCGAGCACCTAAAATCCACTGGGGGGAGAGCTCGTGTGGGCAACCCCGTGTGCGTTCGATTCCCACCACCGGTACCGCAGGGTTCACGCCGCCGACGGCCGCATGGGTGCGCACCAGGCAAGCAGCGCCCAGGAATCCGAGTGTCCCCAAAATCAGCGACGAGGGCTCGGGAACAGCGCCGCCCGAGATCGTGATCGTGCCGGCCTCCAGCGTGTCGATCGGGACATTGCTCTGATCCGGGTCGGTCAGGCTGGTGAACGGGTAGCCTGTCAGGGATACAGTCACCGGACCAAGTGGGGCTCCAGCGGCGAGGTCGAAGGACACCAGGCCCAGACCTAGAGTGCCACCGCTACCCAGGGTCGTGGAGCCCGTGACCGCAAGGTCCCCGGCATCAAGGGTCGTGCCTGTGCTAAAGGCGATGTCGGGCCCGAAGAACGAATTCCCCGCAAAGATATATGTGGCGAGCGATGTGGAGATGTCGGCCCCGGTAAAGGTGACGCCGCTGCCGGAAGGCACCAAAATCTCGAACGAAAACGCGGCGATGTCGACGGATGCGCCCGTGTTTTGCACGTCGACCTCCAGGGTATTGCCCGATGTGCCCGCGGCGGCCGAAACGCTTTGGACCGACACGGTGATACCGGCGCGAGCAGGCGGGCCCGCGCACGGCAAAAACCCCGCAAACGCGGCGGATAGAATGCAGCGCCGTGACCAAGCCGCGAACGAACCGTGCATGAAGAGCCTCCTTCTTTATTCGTCGAGAACGGAAAAACCAAAGTCTGGAAGCCAGAGCGATTCGCCCGCAGCGCTCGAGCTGGCTCGGGCCAAGATCGATCGATCATATCTGTGCGCCGATGCGGCTGCGAGCAATCTGAACGTCCGTCGTATTCACAACGCCATCGCCGTTCAAGTCGGCGAAGATGTTGTAGGTTTGGCTCATGGCGTCGTAAACGCCAAGCATGTCGGCGCTGCTCACGACCCCGTCCCCGTTGAAATCTCCATAAAGGACCTTGAAGTTCTGGCTGGACGGACTGGCAAGAGTGTTGCCCGCGGCGTCCTTGATGGCATTCATCCCGCTATTGATGACGCTGGTAGAGAAGGTTCCCTGCGTGATGCTACTGATCGACCAGACCAGCGTGTTCGTGCCCAGCCCCCTGAATCCGGTCGTGGACAGGCCGGTCAAGCTGTTGACGTTGGCCGTGCTGATCGGCTCGCTGAAGACGATCTTGATGCCGGTGATCTGCCAGGGGAGATCGTAGCGGGTCGAACCGATCAGATTGTACGTCAGGTTATCAATTCCGAAGATGACGTCATACTGCGTGACCGTCGGAGCAGTCGTGTCGATGATGATCGACGCGGTACCAGCGATCGAACCGCCTGACCCCGGCACCGGCAACGTGAGGTTGGCGGCGCTCGAGTCGGTCAAAGCGTCAAAGATCGTGCCGCCGTTGAGGGACAGCGCGGTACTCGACATTTCATCGAGTGGATCGGCGGACTGGCCTGCGGCGACAGTGTAAATGAAGGTCAGAGTGCTCGTGCCGCTGCCGCTTGAGTAACTGGCCGTGCCGCCTGAGTCGAGCGCCAGTTCCGGCGTGCCCGTGACCACCACGGCCTGGCTCCAGCCGAGGGTGAGCGTGATGACCGAGCTTACCCCGTATCTCCCGTTCGCCGTGGTAGAGCTGACAGCCGTTACAGTCGGAGTCGTGGCAGGGGTCACGATCTGATAGGCGCCAAGATCCGGAGCCATTCCTCGCGAGACGCCGCGCTGATCGACCGTGATGCCGGTTCCGGTCGCTCCGGTCCCAAGCGCCGCCGTGCTCGCCGCCGTCAGAGCGATCGTCTTTGTGTCCCCGCCGTTGTTGGACAATCCGGCGGCCGCGAAGTTCGGGTCGGTGCCGCTGACGAGCGCGCCCGCGGGCAAGCCGTTGGATCCCGCCCCATTGCCATCAAGAGTGACCAGGTTATTGCTGCTGCCGCTAAAGGTGGGCAGGACTGGCGTGCCATTCTGGCCCGCGAAGAAGTCGGATTTGGTCGTCGCCGCGTTCTGGCCCAGAATGCAGTTGACGAGCTGGGCCGTGGCCGAGCCGGTGGCCGGGCTCGTGCTGTTGCCGCCGTTGCTCACGTCGTTCAAGACGTAGAGGTCGGTGCCCCCGCCGACGGCGGAATTGGCGCTGAAGGTCACGAAGGTCGCATCGACGCTGCCGTTGCGAGCGAAGACGGCCCCGCCGAGGCTCGCGCCTGCGGTGGCGTCGGGCCCGCCGCGGCTGCCGCCGATCGCGGAGTTGGCGGTGAAGGTATCGTTTGTCAGCGTGATGGCTCCCTGGTTGCTGAAGATACCCCCGCCCATGCCGCCGCCGCCGCCACCGACGCCGTCGTAGCCGCCGATGCCACCGCCGAAGCCGACGCTCATGCCGCCGCCGCCATCGTGGCCGAAGCTGCCGCCGCCCCCGCCGCCGAAGCCACCAGTGCCACCGTCGCCGCCGATGCCGCTGCTCTCGCTGCCGCCGCCCCCGGCGCCGAAGCCACCGTTGCCGCCACCAGCGCCGCCGCCGCCGCCGAAGCCACCGTCCTCGTGGAGGCCGCCGCCGTTGACTCCGCCCCCGTCTCCATTTGAGGAAGCCGCACCTCCGAGGCCGCCGCCCCCGCCGCCCGTGCCGCTACCGCCCTTCCCCCCCACGGCTTGGTTATTAACGAACGTGCAGCCTAGAGCCGTGAAACTGCCGCCGTCATCGAAGACCGCGCCCCCCAATCCCGCGCCGCCGCCGGCCCCGGAGCCTGCGCCCCCGAACGCATAGCCATGTTGCAGCGTCAAGTTCTCCAAGCTCAGCGAGTCACCGTCCGCCACGGTGAAGAGGCGCACGACGTTGCCGCCGTCGATCACCAGGCCCGGTGCTCCGGAACCGTCGATGGTGATGCTGGTGCCGCTCTTGCCGTTGATGAAGTACGCCGTCGGGCCATACTCGGCCGCAGCCGAGTTGAAGTCGCTCGAATCGAGCTGGATCGTGGAATTGTTGGGAAGGCTGAAGGTGATCGTGGCACTTGGGTCGTTTGCGATGACGGCACCCCCGATGGCGGCGCCCAGACTGCCGATGCTGCTGTAACTGGTGTTGGTGACCACGTAGCTATGGCCAGTGGAAAATGCAAAGGCGCCAAGGTCCGGCACCGCTGCCCGCGCCACGCCGCGCTCATCGACAGCGACCCCGGTTCCAGTCGCTCCCGTCCCGATCGCCGCCGTGCTCGCCGCCGTCAGAGCGATCGTCTTTGTCGCCCCGCCGTTCTTGGAGAGCCCGGCGGCCGCGAAATGCGGGTTGGTGCCGCTGACGAGCGCGCCCGCCGGCAACCCGTCGGATCCGCCACCATTGAGCGTGACCAGGTTATCGGTGCTGCCGGTAAAGCTGGGCGCAGTGGCGGTAAAGCCGCCTATAGTGTCGCCCCAGGCGAAGAAATCGGCTACGGTCGTGGCCCCGTTCTGGCCGAGAATGCAGTTGACGAGCTGTGCCGTGGCGGAGCCGCGGGGGAGCTTGGGCGGGCTCGAGCCGTCGCCGCCACTGGACACGTCGCTCAAGACGTAGAGGTCGGTGGCCCCGTCCGCGGCTGTATTGCCGCTAAAGGTCACGAACGTGGCGTCGATGCTGCCGTTGCGTGTGAATACTGCACCGCCAAGCCCTTCGCCCGCGGCGCCGGCGCCAACACCGCTGTCGCTGCCGCTAATGCCGCCGCTGCCGCCTCGGGCGGAGTTACCGGTGAAAGTGTCATCGGCCAGCGTGATCGTACCCTGATTGTTGAAGATGCCTCCGCCCAGCCCGGCTCCGCCGCCGCCACCACCGATGTAGAGCCAACTACCGCCCTTGCCGCCGCCGAAGAGGCTGGGATAGCCAAAGCTGCCGCCGCCACCACCACCGCCGAAGCCGCCAAGGCCCCCTTCCTCGCTGCCGGGGCTCAAGCTGCCCCCACCGCCACCACCACCGCCAAAACCGCCGCGGTGGCCGCCGCCGGTGATCGTGGCACCGCCACCGCCACCACCGAAGCCGCCGGACAACTCGAGCTGACCGCCGTGAACTCCTCCACCGTTTCCGTTTGTGGGAGCCGAGGCGCCCATACCTCCGCCGCCGCCCCCAATTCCGGGTCGGGAAGCCAACGTGCCGGGACCCCCGCCGCCTTGCCCGCCCACGGCTTGATTGTTCACGAACGTGCAACCCTCGGCCGTGAAGCTGCCGCCGTCATCAAAGACCGCACCCCCAAGTCCCCCCCCGCCGTTCGCACCGGTCGAGCTGTTTCATGGAACCGGCCGCACGCCGGCTCCCATTCGAGACCACACGCCCCGAGCAACCGCGGGGCCTCGGCCTCAAATTCGACGATCAGCCTTTCGTAAGCCACCTCGTGCACTCGCACGGGCAGGACCGCTTGCCAGTGCTCCATCAGTCTGCGGTAATCGCGGCATCGGCCGGCCAGATCTTCACGATCGTTGGCCCACCGAATGTTCCGGAAATTGGTCATCCAGCAAGACACCGCCACGTCGCGCAAGTCGCGGCGCACGTGGATGAACGTTCGCGCGGAAACAGTAGTGCCAGGAGCCCGAGATACAGGTAATTGTCGGGCATCTTGTCCACGACCCGATCTCGTCGCGGCGTGATCGACCGCAGAGTCGCGTCCAGTCCGTCGAGGTGCCGCCGGGAAAGCTCGTACACGGTCGCCGCATCGAGGGCCTCCAGGCACGGCAGCATCTCGTCTGACCGCCCGAGCAAATCGGGGATCGACTCAAACAGCTTCCCGGCCAGGACAAGCTCGCCGGCGCCATGCACCCGAGAATGGCTGGCCAGAACTTGCTCAACGAGAGTCGTACCGGACCGCGGCATGCCGAAGACAAACACCGGTAACCGCGTTTGGCCGCCAGAGCCGGCCAGTCGCTCAAAAAGTCGCGGCGTGAAGCCGGCGATCATCCGATCGACCAGCCCCGAGTGCGCCGCCGAGTCGTACGTTTTGCCCTGCCTTCGCCGCTGATTGAGCGCCAGCGCATTGGCCTCTTCGAGACAGCCGGCGGCCGCTACATATTCGCCCCGTGCGTCCAGAACGTGCGCCAGCCCAAACAGCAACGGCCCGCGCGTTGGCGAACGTGGAGGCAGAGCTGCCGCGACGGACTGGCCATCCGTCCCACCAGCAAGCCCAAGCTGCGTCTGAATCGCCAGGAGGTCGGCCGCCGGCAACTTGCCGCGCAACAGCGTTGCCAACCGTGCCAGCGGCGCCGGCGCCAGCGGACGGAGGCTCTGCGCACGACGATAACATGCCTCGGCCTCCGCCAGGGCGCCCAGCTCCTCGTGGAGGCCGCCCTGATTCAAGATCGCCTCGACATGATCCTGATCAAGCTCAAGCGCCCGCTGATAACACGCGGCGGCCTCGGCGAACCGCCCCTCCTGTAGCAGCGCCCAGCCCAGGTGATTCTGCGCCATCGCGAGCCTGGGATTGAGCTTGACGACCCGCTGCCAGCAAGCAAGGGCTCCGGCGTAGTCCTCGGCCGCCTCATGGGCGTTCGCAAGATACTGCCCGATCGTAGTATCATCGGGAGCGATCTCGACCGCATGGTGAAAGCAGGCGAAGGCGCCGGCACGGTCACCCTTGAGGAACAGCGCCAGCCCGCGGTTAGCATGGATCTGGGCCAGCTCACTCGGTCGGGATTTCGCCAGGCTCGCGAGCCGCAAGGCCTCGTCATACGCCGCCCGCGCCTCGCCAAAGCGCTCGAGCGCACGGAAGGCATTACCCAGGTTGTTGTGAGCGGCGGGCACGTTGGGCTCGAGCGCGACAGCTTCCGCGCAGTTCGTCAGGCCTTCCTCGGCCTCGCCTTGATCCACCAGCAACTGGCCGAGGTTGCTACGCGCCAGCGCCAGTTTGGGATCGAGGCCAACCGCCTGACGGTAAGCCTGGAGGGCCTCGCTGAACCGGCCCAGCTCGCGGAGAGACGTGCCGAGGTTGTTCTGGGCCAGGGCAAAATCGGGCCGCATCTCGAGCGCAGCACGGAACTGGGCCACGGCTTCGGAAAACTTGCCCAGCCCATGCAGCGCCAGGCCGAGGTTGTTGGCCGCCTCGGGGTAATCTGGCCGCAGCCGCAGTGCGGTCCGGCAGCAGTCGATGGCCAGCTCGTACTGACCGAGTGCCCGATGCGCCTCGGCCAGGTTGGCGTGGTACGCGGCATTCTCGCGCTCGAGAGCCACGGCCCGTCCGATCAGCTCAACGGCCCTGGCAAAATAGCCATTCTCGTAGTGCAGGACGCCAAAGAGGTGCAGAGCGCCGGCATGGTCGGGCTGACGGGCGAGCAGGGCCTGATAGCAGCGCGCAGCATCGGCGGAGCGCCCCGCCTGGTGAAACCCTCGGGCAACGTCGAAGTCCGAATCGACAGTGTTCTCAACCATCGGACGCGTTTGTTAGATGTCGTCGCTCTTGCAGCCCAGCGCCGAAAGCCAAGTTCAACCCGCAGGGAAGCATGATCCGTTCGTACGAAACGATCGTGACCGGAAGGCAGAACATACCAAGAGACATACAGCGAGGCAATTTCTCACCAGATGACCTGCTCGAACGAATTAGACCATCCCCATCGCCATGCGATACACTGGGAGAGTAGCTTCTTATTCAACACCGCCCCCAGACTGCGAGCTCCCATGTGCGGCATCGTCGGATTCGTGAATCGGGCCGGTGAACAGGCCGATCGCGCGATCGCCGAGCGCATGACCGCCACCCTCGCACACCGCGGCCCCGACGGCGATGGCATCTACTGCGAAGGCCCCGCCGCCCTGGGTCATCGCCGCCTCTCGATCATTGATCTGGCCGGCGGCAGCCAGCCAATGGCCAATGAAGACAACACGATCTGGCTCACCTACAACGGCGAGCTCTACAACGAATTCGAGCTCAGAAAAGAGCTCCTCGCCAAAGGCCACACCTACCGCACATCCTGCGACACCGAGACCCTGATCCATCTCTACGAAGAAGAAGGAATCAACTTCGCCCGCCGATTGAACGGCATGTTTGCCGCCGCAATCTGGGACTCGCGGCGCCGACGGCTCGTGCTCATCCGCGACCGTATGGGCCAGAAGCCCCTGTTCTACGGCGAGTTCCCCGGCGGCGGCCTCGCATTTGGCTCCGAGCCGAAGGCTCTCCTCGCGCACCCAGCCATTGGCCGCACCCTCGATCAAGCCAGCTTGGCCCGCTATCTGTTCTACGAATACGTGCCCGCACCGCATTCGATCTGGCAGTCGCTCCGCAAGCTTCCTCGCGGCCAAGTTCTCTGCTGGGAAGATGGCAAGGTCAGCGTTTCGAGCTACTGGAATCCACACGAATCAAGTCCCGCTGGTCTCAACTTCGAAGCCGCGGCGGCGCGATTCTGGACTCAGTTTCGCGACGCGGTCTCTCGCCACCGTCGCTCCGATGTCCCGATCGGCGTTTTTCTCTCCGGCGGAATTGACTCCTCGAGCGTCGCCGCGGCGCTCTGCGAGATCGAGCCCGCCGCGAGCGTTCACACGTTTTCAATCGGATTCGAAGACCCCAGCTTCGACGAAAGCCGCCACGCCCGCGCCGTGGCTCATCACCTCGGCACCGATCATCACGAGCAGACGTTCTCGATCGACACCGTCTATCAGTTGCTGCCCAAGGTCGCAAGCTGGCTCGACGAGCCTTTCGGCGATGCCTCGATCTTGCCGACCCACCTCCTCAGCCGTTTCGCCCGAAGTGAGGTGAAGGTCGTCCTGGGAGGCGACGGCGCCGACGAGCTCCTCGCGGGCTACCCGACGTTCCTCGCCGAGCGAGCAGCCAGGATGTTTCGTCGCTTGCCGCGCCCGGCCCAGGCACTCGCCGGCGCGGCCGTTCGCAAGCTGCCCGTCGACCATCGCAACTTCAGCTTTGATTTCAAGGTCAAGCAGTTTCTCCGAGGCGCCGCCGAGCCACTGCCGCTGGCTCACCAGCGCTGGCTGGGATCGTTTTCCGGCGCCGAGATCACCGAGCTCCTGGTTGGCGGCGATCCGATCGGCATCGAGGACGAGCATCTCCGTCGCGCCCGACTGATTGACGGTGGCGCTGACGCACTCTCTCGCTCCCTCGCCCTCTACCAGGATACGTATTTGCCCGAGGACATCTTGACCAAGGTCGACCGGGCCAGCATGGCCTGCGGCCTCGAGGTCCGTGCTCCGTTCCTCGACGCCGGCCTCGTCGACTTCATGCAGGGTCTACCCCCATCGTTCAAGCTCGGTCGGAACCGGACCAAGCGGTTGCTGAAGAGAGCAGTGGCGGGCAAACTGCCGCCCGAAATCCTTGCTCGTCCCAAGAAGGGCTTTGGCATCCCGGTGGCGAGTTGGCTGCGCGGACCATTGGCCCCGTTGATGAACGAGCTCTTGGCCCCCGAGCGACTCAAGCGGCAGGGCCTTTTCAACGCCCAGGTCGTCGCCCGCCGCATCGTAGAGCATCAATCGGGCGAGCACGACCACCGCAAACCGCTTTGGACGCTGCTGATTTTCCAGCTCTGGTGCGATCACTGGCTGCGGTAGCGAGTTTCGCGCGGTGAGGGGCTTGCTCCTGTGGCGGCGCCGGTGTCTCATGAGTCAGGAAGTCGCGCGAGGCTCGATAGCCAGCAGCCGCTGAAGTCGACGCGGAGTGCACTGATGCCCGCTTATTTGCCCGACCATGGGGCGCCCATCGCACCGCACGGTGAACGACCGGTGCAAGCCTCACACGAAGACGGCGCAGACCGACCCCGATATACCATCGTTTGGGAGGGCCTCCAACGTGGCCTTCACTCATTTGCCAGGGTCAACCGCGAAATTTGCTTGCGACTGATTGAACGTGGGCATGAGCTCTCCTTCTTGTCCCCGGAAACTCACGATAAACATTCGGACACTTTCCCGGGAAAAGATGCCTCCTTCCCGCCTTCACTGCGAGCTTCGCGCGACGCGGTTCTCGCTCACGTGCGTCACGAGTGGCCTCCGAATTTCACGCCGCCAAGGAGCGGCCACTGGATCCTGATGCAGCCCTGGGAGTATGGCAGCTTGCCTCGAGACTGGGTTGGTCCGAATACAGAAAAAATCGATGAGTTCTGGGCCTATAGCCGCTTCGTACGCGATTGCTATATCAAGAGCGGCATCAGTGCGGATCGCGTGCATGTCGTCCCGCTTGGAGTCGATACGTCGCGATTTCATTCCCAGGTACAACCGTTGCCGCTTGGCACTTCGAAAACGTTCAAATTCCTCTTTGTCGGTGGAGCGATTCACCGCAAGGGCATCGACATTCTCCTGCAATCGTATGCCCGAGCGTTCACAGCCAGCGACCCGGTCTCTCTGGTGATCAAGGATGTACGAAGTGCCTCGTTTTACCGTACGAGCGAAGTCCGGAATCAAATCGACGTGGTTCGAGCACAAAGCGGCGCGCCGGAGATCCTCTATCTCGACCAGGAGTTGACCGCTGCCGATGTTGCCCGCTTGTACACAGCCTGTGACTGTCTCGTGCACCCCTATCGAGGCGAGGGGTTTGGCTTGCCGATCGCAGAAGCGATGGCCAGCGAATTGCCCGTCATCGTCACCGGATCTGGAGCCGCTCCGGACTACTGCTCCGAGGACCACGCGTACCTGGTTCCAGCCCGGATCATGCGGTTTCGCCATCAGCGAATCGGCGAACTGGAAACCGTCGACTACCCCTGGCTGGCTGAAGCGGACCAAACCGTTCTCGCCGACCGAATGCGCCATGTCGTCGATCATCCGCATGAGGCCCGCGCGAAGGGCAGGGCGGCCGGAGCACACATCCGCGGCCGCTTCACATGGGATCATACGCTTGACGTGATCGAGGCCCGGCTGGAGCAGCTCGGCCAGCAGCCGATTCGACGGTTCACGGTCCCGCGGGGAAAGGTGCCAGGAAGCCCCGACCCAAGCTCAGAGCCGGCCCCATCCCACATCACACCAGTCACGGCCAAACCTACGTCCCGCCCTCGGGTCTCGTTGTGCATGATCGTCAAGAATGAGGAAGCCCATCTGTCCGCATGTCTGGAATCGGTCGCCGACCTGGTCGACGAGATGGTCGTGGTCGACACGGGCTCGACCGACGCGACGGCCGCCGTGGCCTCACGCCGGGGCGCCCGAGTGCACTCCTTCGAGTGGATCGACAGCTTTGCCGCGGTGCGCAACGAATCCTTGCGCCACGCACAAGGGGACTGGATCTTCTGGCTGGATGCCGACGAGATGCTCGACGAGGAAAACCGGCTCAAGCTGAGGTCGTTGCTGGCCGGGTTGAGCGACGAAAACGCCGCCTACGTGATGCGTCAGCGCTCCCCCGCCAGCACCGGCGCGACCGCGGCCATCGTTGCCGATCAGGTGCGCCTCTTCCGCCGCCTGCCTGAGGTCCACTGGAGCTACCGCGTCCACGAGCAGATCCTGCCGGCGCTGCGCCGCACGGGCGTGGATCTGCGTCGGTCAGATATCGTGATCCAGCATTCCGGCCATGAGGACCTCGCCGTGCGCCGTCGGAAGCTCGACCGCGACTTGCGCCTTCTCCTGTTGGAAAACAAAGAGCGCCCCGACGATCCATTTACACTGTTCAACCTGGGCTCGCTCTACCATGAAACCGGCCGGCCGGCCGAGGCTCTTCCTCTCTTGCAGCGCAGCCTGGAGCGTTCCCGCCCTCGCGCATCCATCGTGACCAAGCTGCACGCCTTGATCACCGGCTGCCTCCGCCAGTTGCAGCGGCCGCAAGAAGCCCTCGACGCGTGCCAGGCGGGGCTAAAACACACTCCAGACGACGACGAGCTGCTTTTCCTCAATGCGCTCATACAGCGCGAGCTGGGCGATGCGGCGGGAGCGAAGGCAACTCTCATCCAATTGCTGTGCGCACCACGCGTTGCCAGCTTGGCAAATGGTGATGATGCGCTGCGTGGCTACAAGGCCCGTCACAACTTGGCAGTCATCTACGAAGAAACCGGCCGACCGGCCGAAGCCGAAGCGCAATGGCGCGCAGCGGTCATTGAAAACCCGCACTTTTCCACTGGCTGGCTCCGGCTCGGTGAGCTTTACCTGAAGCAGGAACGCTGGGACGACCTGGAGGCTGCTGCTGGCGGTTTATCCGGATGCCCTTCCGGTCCCGCAAAGGCGATCGCACTGCGGCGCGCGGCCAGGCCGTGCGCCACGCGAAGACAAACACAGTTCCCCCCCTAGCAAAGGGGGGGCCAGGGGGGGTTCCGGGGACCATCGTGTCCAAATCCGACCCGCCGCACGGAACGGCCATTCCCTTTCCCCCCCTTACGAAGGGGGGGCCAGGGGGGGTTCCGGGGCGCGGCGACAGCTCTCACCTCCCCGCAAGGCCTAGCATCTCGCTCTGCATGATCGTCAAGAACGAAGAAGCCACCCTGAGCGCCTGCCTCGCATCGGTCGCCGGTCTCGTCAATGAAATGGTCGTCGTGGATACAGGCTCGACCGACCGCACGCGCGCAATTGCCATCGAGTGCGGAGCCCGCGTGATCGATTTTGCCTGGACCGACGATTTCGCCGCCGCGCGCAACCAGAGCATCGAGCACGCCACGGGAGACTGGATCTTCTGGCTCGACGCCGATGAGCAACTCGATCAAGCGAACCGCGAGAAGTTGAAGACGGTGTTTGCGGATCTGAAGTACGAAAACGCGGCCTACTTGATGCAACAACTTTCGACGACGGACGATCCTCACGGCTCGCAGGTCGCCGTCGACCACGTGCGGCTCTTCCGCCGCGATCCGGCCGTGCGCTGGGAATACCGAGTCCACGAACAGATCCTGCTCGCAATCCGCCGGGCGGGCCACCACCTGCGCCGAACCGACGTGGCCATCAGCCACGGTGGCTACGCGGCCCCCGGCTCTTCCGAGCAGAAGCTGCAGCGAAACCTGGCGCTCCTGTTGCGACAGGACGCCGAGCGGCCAGACGATCCAATCACGCTCTATCAACTCGGCCTGATGCATCATAGGCTGGGGCGGGCCGCCTTAGCCCTACCGATGCTACAGCGCAGTCTGAAGCTGGTGCCTCCGGACTACTCGATCCGCCCGCGGCTCTTCGCGGCGATCGCCCGCGCCCACGAATCCCTGGGCCAAATCGCCGAGGCGCTCGCGGTGTGCCGCGCCGGACGGGAAAAACATCCCGATATCGAGGAGCTCCTCTTCCTTGAAGCCGCATTCCTACACGCCCAGGGCCACTTCGCCGGAGCCGAAGAACGCTTGCTGCGCCTACTCCAGACCCCGCCCGGCCAGGAACTAGCCTTGGGCGATGCCGGCCGGCGCAGTTACAAGGCCCGGCACTTGCTGGCGGAGGTTTATCAGAGCCAAGCACGCTGGGCGGAAGCCGAGGCCCAATGGCGCCAGGTCGTCGCCGAGCAGCCTCGATTCGCACCGGCGTGGCAGGGTCTGGGCTCCCTCTACCTGGCCCAGGCACGATGGGCAGAGTTGGATGATGTGACGCACGCTCTTGCATGCGTAAACGAGCACGTGGCGGCCGACCTGAGGGCCCGCGCGTGTCTGACCCGCGCGACAGAATGAGTCGATTTGACGAGCGCCGGCTCCGCTCGGAACAGGTTGACCAATCAGCCCCGCCTATGCGGGCCTGCCGTTCATCTGCTCGAGCAGTCGTCGCAGCTCGTCAGTGTTTTTCGGCCTGATGTTAGGGTTGACCGGCGGCGGGGGCGGCGGCGGCTCGATTTGGCTGGCCGCCTTCTTCGCGCAGCCCTTGCAATTCTTGAGTTTGTTGAGCTCGGCGAGGAATTTCTTGTACGTATCTCGCATCGACTCCACGATCTGGTTTTTCAACTTCGGATCTTTGTTCAGAACCTCCAATGTTTCTAGCGCAGTGTGGGCGTTCATTTGCGCAGCCTCGACCACGGCCTGTCTCGTCCCCCCCATTAGCACATTGCCCACCATTCCCCCCACGCCCCCCCACGGAAGCGGATTGCCCTGCACATCACGATGCGCGGGAGAGCGCTGTCCATCACGGCGTGCAGCGCTTTACCAAGCTCTTGCATCGCTTTCTTGTCTTCGCCCGCGCACCACTGCTTTGCGGCTTCCTTGATTTGGTCTGAGATGAAATTATCCGTCCTCTTCTTTGCCACCGCCGCTGTCTCGTCGGGAGCCCTCATGCCGTGCATGTACGATCGCTCCGCCGTTTGGTTTGCGAGAGCATCCACGCCCTTGCTCGCCTCCTTGAATATCTCTCGAAGAGTTTGACTCTCGGGAAATGCCGCGTCAATCAAGGCGTTGTGTGCATCTGTCTCCCATTCACCCGAGGGATCGAGGAGGTCCGTCGGCTGATTGAACGCGTAAACGTAAAGATTGGTGTCACCCGCGGCGAATCCCGCCGGGTCGGGCGTCGTCCATCGACCGCTGGTCGGGTCGTAATATCGCGCCCGGTTGTATTGTAAGCCCGTGATCGGATCGAATTCGCGCCCGGTGAACATATAGCGATCGCTGGCCGACGGGTTCGTCTGGCTGATGACATTGCCGTAACCATCGTAAGTTATCCGGTCGATCACATCCCCCGTGGCATCGGTCAGGACATTCACCGAGCCGAGTCGGTCCACCAGATACCAGGCCACGGTGCCGCTGGCCGAGATCCGCGCTATCACCGAATCCAGAGCGTTGAGGAACAGCCGCCGCATCACCAGGTTGTTGCTTCCATCGAGATCGGCCCATACGTTCTGGCCGTCGTAAGCGAACCGCGTCACCTGGGTCGGCAGCGTGCTGCCCGAAGAATCCTCTTCGATCCGGTTGCCGAAGACGTCGTACGTGTAGGTAACACTCGCCAGCGTCGTGCTCCCTTGCACCTCCACCGCAGTCGTCATCTGATTGCGATTGTCGTATGTGTAGGTCCAGGTGATGCCCTTGTCGGGCCCGGTGGACACCCCGACCTTCTCGATCAGATTGCCGTCGGCGTCGTAGGTGTAGGTCCAGTCGTTGTCGGAAAGGAGCTGGTTCCCCGGGCCGATCACGCTGTTGTTGCTGGTCCGATTGCCGCCGGCATCGTAGGTGTAGTCAATCGTGGCGAGGGGAGATACGTCGCTCGTCAACTGGCTGTCCGCGTCGTACGTGTAAGTCGTGGTCATCCCCATGTTCACCTCGGTCGTGACACGGTTGTCCTGGTCGTAGGTATATGTGAAGTTGGCCACGATCGTGCCACCGCCGTTTTGATCGACTAAGGTCGTGATCTCGCCGTCGGCGTTGTACGTGTAATTCGACTCGACCACGAGCTGGGTACCGGCCAGGTCGCTGTAGCGGCTCTCGGTCAAAATCTCGCCATCGGCGTCGTAAGTCATATCGATGCGCAAGGGGCCTTGACTGGAGCTGTCGAACCGCTCGCTCGTCAGCTCGTTGTCGGCGTCGTAGACGTAGGTCGTCACCCCACCAAGAGAGTCCTGCACTTCCGTCCGGTTCCCATCCGCGTCGTAGGTATAGGTCAGGGTGAGCCCGAACGGATCCTCAGTGGTGATAAGACGTCGATCGGCGTCATAGGTCATCGTGTACGTGCCGTTCGAATCTCCGGCCGTGAGGAGATCGCCGTCGGCGTCGTACGTGTAGGTCTCGAGGTTGGTAACGATTGCGCTCGAGTTCTCCCACGTCTCGCTGATCAAGCGGCCATCGGCGTCGTAGAGCGAGGTGATGGTACGTCCCAGAGCATCAATCGTTTCGGTGACCTCGCCATCCGCGTCGTACAGCGTCGTCGTGATGTGCCCCAACGGGTCAATCGACTCGGTGACCTCTCCATCCGCGTCGTACAACGTGGTCGTTATGTTCCCCAGGGGGTCGATGATCTCGGTCACCTCGCCATCCGCGTCGTACAGCGTCGTCGTGATGTGCCCCAAGGGGTCGATGGTTTCCGTGACCTCGCCATCGGCGTCGTACAGCGTCGTGCTGGTGTTCCCCATCGGGTCGATGGTCTCGGTCACCTCGCCGTCCGCGTCATACAGCGTCGTGGTCACGTGGCCCAGCGGATCGATGGTCTGGGTAAGCTCACCATCCGCGTCGTACACCCTCGTCATCGCGCGGCCCAAGGGGTCGATCGACTCGGTCACCTCGCCGTCCGCGTCATACAACGTCGTCGTCACACGACCCATCGAGTCGATGATCTCGGTCACCTCGCCGTCCGCGTCATACAGCGTGGTGGTCACGTGGCCCAGCGGATCGATGGTCTCGGTGACCTCGCCATCCGCGTCATACAGCGCGGTCGTCACGTTCCCAACCGGGTCGATCGACTCCGTAACCTCGCCGTCCGCGTCGTACAGCGTCGTGGTTACGTGACCCAGCGGATCCATGGTCTCAGTGACTTCGCCGTCCGCGTCGTACAGCGTCGTTGTCATGTGGCCCAGTGGATCAATCGATTCGGTGACCTCGCCATCCGCGTCATACAACGTCGTCGTCACCCGCCGCATCGGGTCGATCGACTCCGTAACCTCACCGTCCAGGTCGTAGAAAGTCGTCGTCACCCGACCCATCGGGTCGATCGACTCGGTCACTTCACCGTCGTTGTCGTAGACCGTTGTCGTGACCCGGCCCATTGGGTCGATCGACTCGGTCACCTCGCCATCCAGATCGTAAACCGTTGTCGTGATCCGACCCATCGGGTCGATCGATTCCGTCACTTCACCGTCTTTGTCGTAGACCGTTGTGGTAATCCGGCCCATCGGGTCGATCGACTCAGTCACCTCGCCATCCAGGTCGTAAATCGTTGTCGCGATCCGACCCATCGGGTCGATCGACTCAGTCACCTCTCCATCCGCGTCGTACAACGTGGTGGTGATGCGGTCCATTGGATCGATCGTCGCGGTGACTCGGCCATCCAAGTCGTACATCGTCGTTGTGACCCGACCCATCGGATCGATCACCGCCGTGACCTCGCCATCCGCGTCGTACAGCGTCGTCGTGACGCGACCCATTGGATCAATCACCGCCGTGACTTCACCATCCGCGTCGTACAACGTGGTGGTAATGCGGTCCATCGGGTCGATGACCTCGGTGACTCTCCCCATCTCGTCATAAAACGTCGTGGTGACGCGGCCCATCGGGTCAATCGACTCCGTCACCTCGCCGTCGCGGTCGTAAATCGTCGTGGTCACACGCCCTAGTGGATCGACCGTCTCGGTGACTCGGCCCATCTCGTCGTAGATCGTCGTGGTGATCCGGCCCAGCGGGTCGATGGTTTCGGTCACCTCACCATCCGCGTCATACAGAGTGGTGGTGATCCGGCCCATCGGGTCAATTGACTCGGTGACGCGGCCGTCCACGTCGTAGAGCGTGGTGCTGATCCGACCCATCGGGTCGATGGTTTCAGTCACATCACCGTTGGCGTCGTAAAGCGTCGTGGTGGTCCGGCCCAAAGGATCGATCGTCTCGATCACCCGTCGCATCCCATCGTAGACGGTGGTCGTCACCCGGCCCATCGGATCGTCGACCGCAATCTGGTTGCCGGCCGGGTCATAGCTGTACGTCGTGACTCGGCCCAGAGGATCGATCTGGTCAATCTCCTCGCGCTGGCTGTTGTACTGGTAAGTCGTGGTGTGGCCCAGCGGGTCGGTCGTGCTCTGGAGCAGGCCGTTCGACCATACCTCCGTCGTCACCCTGCCCATCGGATCAATCGTCTCGGTCAAGTCGCCCTGGGAGTTGTACATATATGTGGTGACGCGGCCGAGAGCATCCGTTTCCTGCGTAACTTCGTGGAAAGTCGCATTGTACTGGTACTGGATGGTGCTGCCGTCGGGGTTCGTCACCTGCGTCAGCTCGCCGTCGCCCGCGCCGTACTGGTACGTGTAGGTCGTCACGCGGCCCAGCTCATCGGTGTAGACCGTGGGCTGCCCCGCGAAATCGCGCTGCCAGGTCTGAATACCGCCATCGGGCGTCTGGATCTGGGTCGGCTGGCCTATCCCATTATATGTGTAACTCGTCACCCGACCCAGCCCATCGGTCACCACGCCGACGTCCTGGCTCGCGTCGATCGCCGGGGTGGTCTGCAAGCCCTGGATCGATGAGGGAACCAGCCCCATCGTGTCACCCAATCCCGCATTAGCGCCGCTCAGTGCTCCCTGTGAATCGTAGGTGTACGTCGTGCTCTGCGTGCCCAACGAATCGTTGGTCATGTGGCCCATCGAGTCGTATGTAAACGTGCGCAGGCTGCCGTCGGGCATCGTCACGCCCGTCAGGTCATCCGACGAGTTGTACGTGAACGTCACCGTGCGGCCCCCAGGCTCGACAACATCGGCCAGCCGGCCAGATCCGTTGTAGGTGAACGTCGCCGTCCAGCCCCCGGGATCAGTAACTTCGGTCAAGGCACCCGATCCGTTGTAGCTGAAGGTCTGCGACGGTCCATCGGGCAATACGGTACTGGTGAGCTGCCCCTGGCTGTTGAAGTTCCACGTTTCCTGCTGCGGATCGGTGTACGTGAAGGTTCCGTTGCCGTTCTTGACGAGCGTCCCCAAGTCATTCGGCGGACTGACGAACGTCGTACCGTTGCCCGCCATGAAGTCCCGGCTACCGCCGTCGCCGTCTACCCAGAGATAGCCTCCATTGCCGTCAGAAACTAGCTTCGCCGTCCCCCCCACGCTCCATCCCTGTCCGTAGGGATCGGTCGAGCCGTTCGCCACCACGGCGGCGGAACCGCTAATCGAGTTATTGATTGTGCTGCCACCGGGCAACGTGGTCTGGATGGCCACGCTCCAGGAATAAACCCCGGTGGTCGTTACCGGCGCCGCAACCTGGACGCTCAACTCGTAAACGTCGCCCGGGCTGTGGCCGCTACCAGGGGTAAACGTCACCGGCGCCTGAGGCGCGCCGTTGTTCCATGTGAGCGTGAGCTGGATCGACGTCGGCACCGGCCCGTTCGGATCGCTGTAGTACGTCGTCTCGATGATCGGGCGCACATCCACCGTGTCGGAGTTGTAATCCAGGGATAAATCGGCGTCCATGTCGGCAGCGGCATCCGTCCCGCAGTTGCACGACCCTGTCGGGTCGATCGGAATGTCCGTTTGCTCGTCGCCATCATCCGGGCTGATCTCTCCCATGGCAAAGTCGTCGTACGGCGTCGACGGATCCCTCATATTCGACTGACCCTTGACCAGCCACGCCAGCTTGCCCACCTGGCCGGCGCCGGGCTCGGTCCACCAGATCGAGGTCTGCTTCGGCCCGACCGCGATGCCTTGCGGGGCCGATTTGGTCGTCGGCAGCGTGTATTGCGTGATCGACCCCGAGGGCGTGATCCGCCCTAGCACGTTGGCTGTGTACTCGGTGAACCAGAGGTTGCCGTCAGGCCCGGTGACGATGCCGTAGGGGCACACGCCGGCGGCCAGCGAAAACTCCGTGATCACCCCGCTCGTCGTGATCCGCCCAATCTTGGCCGCGCCATCCTCCGTGAACCAGATGTTCCCACCCGGACCGGCTGCGATACCCCACGGCATGGCAGACTTCGTCGGAACGGCGAACTCCGTGATCTGACCGCCCGTCGTGACTCGTGCGATACGGTTGCCGACCGCCTCGGTTACCCACAGGTTGTTGTCTGACCCCGTGGTGATCCCCACTGGCCGGCTGCCCGAGGAAAGTGCATACGTCGTGATCGCACCCCCTGACGTCACCTTGCCCACCACGCTCGTGCCATAACCGACGAACCAGATGTTGCCGTCCGGACCCGCCGTGATTCCCTCGGGACTGGTCCCCGCGGTCAGGGCATACTGCGCCAGCACAGACCCCGTGCCGGCCGTCGAGAGGTGGCCAATGTACGGAGTGGTCCCGTTCTCGGTCACCCAGAGCGTGCCGTCGGGCTGCAGCCGTGATGCCGTAGGGGTTCCCGGAAACCGCAATCGACTTGACGATCGCTCCCGTCGACGAAAACGCGACCACTTCCTTGGCCGCGTACTCAGTCACCCACAGGTTGCCGTCGACTCCGGCGGCCGCCGACAACGGCTGAGACGCCGACGATGTCGCCGGATACTCGACGATCCCGGGCCCCGACAGCAGCCACCGCGACTCCAGGCGGATGACCTGCAGGTGTACCGTGGCACGCCGCGGCCGCTCGGAACGCGATCGGCGCCACCCAACGAGGAAGGGCTTCCTTCTCATCTGGATACCTCGATCCTTGAAGACAGAACCCAGGTGCAGAGATCGTTCGTCCGGCCAATCGCCGGATTGCTTCAATCTGCGCAGATTTGCGTGCCGGCGACGACGCACAGCCAGCCCCGCGACGCCCACGAGCCCCAGCACGGCGAGGACCAAGCTCGATGGCTCGGGTATGGATTGCAGGGCGACGACCCCGTAGTCGCTGTACGGCGTGCCATCATTGGTCATGAAGGCGACGTCAAGGCTGAGCGTGTCCAGCGCGTTGACAGTGATCGTCGCCGAAAAAAGCTGGGATGCCGAATACACATCGCCCGACGAGTCGAAGATGGGTGAGACCCCAGTGCTGCTGCTAGGCTGGACGTCCATCCACGCGAATCCAGGGTCGCCTCCCGACGTCGGTAGCCCGGGCACACCCGCTGTTGTCCCAAAGCTGCCGGTGCCGAAGTAGCCGGTCGGCAGCATGCCCCCCGGCTGGAATTGCACAACCTCGTTGCCGTTGAGTCTGATGTTGTCAGTCGCCAGCGCATCGCCGCCTTGCGCGCATAGACCTCGGCCACCTCCCATATGATCTGGAAGGTCCCACTCGCACCAAAAGTGTAGCTCGTGGTCACCCAGCCGGTCGTACCACCAGCATTCGGGATGAAGCCGGCGGGGCCGTAAGTCGTCCCGTCCGGCAGCGGGCCGACCAGCGTGTTGCTCAGCCCTCCCAAAGTCGGCGAAAGCGTCACCCCGTTCGAAATCGCCGGCAGATTGGGATTCTGATTCGTGGGGTCGTTCGGAAAGCTGTAGCCGCCGGACGGATTATTCAACGTGTAGTCAGTCGATGCCGTGAACAGGATGATGTCGCCGGCATACGCGTCAAGCGTCGCCCCCCCAAGCAGTAGCACCATCGCTACCGCAAACGACAGCCTTACACCGCCCCTCCGCACACTCACGGTCGTGCACACGGTGTTACTCTCCCGGTTTGTCTTCTGAATCTCGATCAGGTAGCAACGACGTACGCGACGAGTAATGTCTAAGCAGGCTATTCAGTAATCGCTATCTATGGCGCCGTGCAAGCTATAGAAAACGCATTCACAGGTGTCAAATTCGTCGGCAAATCTGACCAATCGCTGAGAGAGATAATCCATAACGAGCGCACGAGTCAACAATGTTGTTTTTTTTATCGATTTTTGCATCGAACGGTTGATTCTCGGCGCTCGAGTTGGCGCAGAGGGGCTTGCCCGTACTGCTGCGCCGATGTCTGATGAGTACGAGCCTGTCCGCGGTACGATTGGCGGCGGCCAACACCGTCGATGCGGGGTTAGCTCATGGGTCTTCGTTATCTCTTCGGCCCGCTGGCGATCGATTCGCGCGTAGTTCCGGAACGGCATCGCCTTTCCGGCGAGTGCCTGACATTCGGCGCCGCTCCTGGAGTCGACATCGTCACCCGGCCTGAAGCGTCCTGGCCCTCGATTGAGGCGCAACTGCCGGCAGGTTGGCGGCCCGATTTCATCCTTCTCGACCTGGGGAGCTTCCCGGCCCTGCATTGGCCGTGCTCGGCGCCTCCACCCGTGATCGGCCTGGCTCCGGACGGTGATGTCGCTCCTGGCCCGGCGAGCCGGCTCTGGCAGTGGTGCGACCGGATCGTTGCGGGGGCGGTTGCACAACGCATCCATTCGTTCGGATCGCCAGCCGACTGGGACGCACTGATCGCATTGCTTGACCGCGAATGGCCCTCAATCACAGCGCGGGCGGCTGGCCGACGTGCCGGTCGTCGCACAGAAAAACCGATCGACCGCACCGGCTGGGCTCTTGAAAATAACCCGTTCGATGTCGAGGCCGCTCGCGAGCTCTTTAACAATTTGAGCGATTCCGGTGAGCGCCGGCTCGCACGCCGCTTCGCATACGAGCGTCGGCTGCTCTCGGAAGCAGCCCCCGAGCTGGTGCCGCCGGAATCCTGGTTCGACGTCGCACCACCCTCTGACGATGACCGCGCCTCGATCGTGATCCTGTGCTGCAACCAGATTGAATGTACCCGCGCGTGCCTGGAAAGCGTGCTGCGGTGGACACGGCGCCCCTTCGAGCTACTGTTGGTCGATAACGGCTCGACGGACGAAACGCCTGGCTATTTGCACGAGATCCGCCTGCGGCAGGAGCCGGATCGCGTCGAGGTGATCACGAATGCGACCAACCGGGGCTTTCCTGCCGGATGCAATCAGGCGATCGAGCGCGCACGGGGAAGATTCGTCGTGCTGCTTAACAACGACACCATCGTTACCGAGGGCTGGCTTGATAACATGATCGCCTGGTCCCTCCACGAGTGGCCCAGCGTCGGTTTGGTGGGCGTCGTGAGTAATTCCGCGGCTTCTCCCCAGCACGTTGAGTACGACTATGATTTCGCAACACTGAACGGGCTGGATTCCTTCGCCTCCCGTCGGCGCCGTGAATTCGCCGGCCGCGCAATGCGGCTCGATCGCCTCACCAGCTTCTGCTTGCTCATCAGGCGTGAGGTACTCGACAAGATCGGTAACTTCGACGAGCGCTTCGGCCTGGGTTTCTTCGACGACGATGACCTCTGCGTGCGCGCTCGTGAGGCCGGCTTTCGTCTCCTCGTCGCCCTTGACGTCTTCATCCACCATTCCGGCAGCCGTACCTTTGCTGCTCTCGGCATCGATTGCCGGACGCAGCTTGAGACGAACTTCGCGCTGTTCCACGAAAAATGGGGCCCAGCCCGTTCCTCCGGCTATCGCCTGCCCCCTGCGGCCACCGCCGCCCAGAGTGCCAGGCCGCAGGTCTCGCTCTGTTTGATCGTCAAGAACGAAGAGGCGAATCTGGCCGATTGTCTCGGCTCCGTTTGCGGCTTGGTGGATGAAATGATCGTCGTCGACACCGGCTCGACGGACCGAACGCGAGAGATCGCCCAACGTTTGGGGGCTCGCGTCTTCGAGTTCCCCTGGGTCGACGACTTCGCCGCAGCCCGCAACGAATCGCTCCGTCATGCAACCGGCGAGTGGATTTTCTGGCTCGACGCCGACGACCGGCTCGATCAAGGCGAGCGCCAGAAGCTCCGTGCTCTGTTCGCGGAGCTGAAAGACGAGAATGCTGCTTATGTGATGAAATGTCTCTGCCCGGCAGACCCCGCTCTCGGGCCGGGCTCCGACACGGTTGTCGATCACGTCCGCTTGTTTCGAAACGATCCACAACTCCGGTGGCGATATCGTGTTCACGAGCAGATCATGCCATCACTACGCCGACGCGGAACCCCGGTGCAATGGGCCGATGTGACCATTCGCCACGTCGGATACCAGGCGCCTGCGTTGCGCCGCGCCAAGCTCGAGCGCGACATCCGTCTGCTCGAGCAATCGCTCGCCGAAGACCCCAATGAGCCGTTTGTGCTCTTCAACATGGCCTCGGTCTACGTGGAGCAGGGGAGATTGGCCGACGCTCTTCCACTCCTCAAACGTAGCTTGGCGCAATCGCACCCGACAGATTCAATCGTGCGCAAGCTCTACGCACTGATCGTGCAGTGCCACCGGCGGCTCGAACAGCCCACGGCTGCTCTCGAATTCTGCCGCAATGGCCGCGAGGTCTATCCCGAGGACGCCGAGTTACTCTTTCAGGAGGGTTTAATCCTTCGCGGCATGGGCGACTGGACCGGCGCCGAGGCTCGTCTCAAGCAATTGCTAGATTCACGCGAACGAGACCACTTTGCCAGCGTCGATCCAGGGCTGCGCGGATACAAGGCCCGCCACAACCTCGCCGTGCTCTACCAGGACCAAGGCCGGCTCGACGCGGCGCGGGCCCAGTGGCAAGCTGTCGTCGCCGAGCGGCCTGACTTCACCCCGGCATGGCTTGGCCTGGGCGAGCTGTACCTGGCTATGGGCCTGTGGAATGACCTCGACGCCGTGACGCGGCGTTTGCGAGAGACACCCGAGGCAAACGACGACGCAGCCCTCTTTCAGGCTCGTGCTCTGCTGAAGCGAAAGGAATTCACGGCCGCTCGTGCAGCGCTCGAGGAGCCGATCGCAAGAAATCCCCACGCCTTGAAACCGCGAGTGATCCTCAGTCATATCCTACTCCAGGAGGGACGCGACCCGCACGCCGCTGAATCCGCGCTTCGAGCGATTCTCGCAATCGATCCTGCTCACGCCGAGGCCCGGCACAATCTGGCCGTTCTCCTGTCGAAAATGAATTAAACAATTCGTTATCCTGGAGGAGTGAACTGTTGCGTTCTCGCTCCATCTCGGTATAACTCCTCTGCCTCTCCCGAACAAAAGCAAGTGATTTTGCCGCATGAGGATTCTCGTCGTCTCGGACATTCACGCCAACTGGGCGGCGCTCTCGGCCATCAATGAGCCGTATGACGTCTGTCTGTGCCTCGGCGACCTGGTCGATTACGGCCCCGATCCGCTTCCGTGTGTTCGCTGGGCGATGAAGCATGCGACTTATGCCATCCGGGGCAATCACGACCACGGCGTCGCCCAGGACATCCCCGTTACCGGCGAGTCCGGGTTTCGCTATCTCGACCAAGGCGACCAGGCCGTCGATGTGGGAAGCGCTGGGGCCCGATGAACGCCGTTATCTGCTGCAGTTGCCGGTCACGCGCCGCTTCACCCTCGACGGCAGGCGATTCTTGCTCGTGCACGCCACGCCACGCGATCCTCTCGATGAATATCTGCTCAAAGACCCGGGCATGTGGGCCAAGCGCGTTCACAACGTGGAAGCCGACATCGTCTGCGTTGGCCACACTCACGTGCAGTTCAACCTGTCGGTCAACGGCGTCGTAGTAGTCAATCCGGGCAGCGTCGGTCTGCCGCGCGACGGAGACCCCCGGGCCGCGTTCGCCATCATCGAAGACAACAAGATCGAGCTCAAGCGAGCGGAGTACCCGATCGAGCAGACGGTAACCCGTGTCGGCGAGATGCCCTGGCCCCGCCGGGCCAAGGAAATCATCGCGTCAGTCCTCCGTCTGGGCCGCCTGTCGCCGGTTATGGAGCGACTGATCCCCGACATCGAAGACGAGCCGAGCACTGACTGACGCAAAGTCACAACCCTCCGTCCAGCAGCTCACGAATCGCCGGCAGATACTTCTCCGCCGAGGCCGTGTTGACCAGCACAACCCGGTCACCCGGGTGAATCATCCCGCGATCGGCCAGCTCGGGAAGGGCCGCGAGCGTCGCCGCGCCCTCCGGCGACCACGCTGTTCGTCTCTCGCTCCATTCGTCGCGAATCGTCTCGCGAATCGACTCCTCCGTGACCGACACGGCGCAGCCGCCTGTCTCGCGGATGATTCGGAGAACGTTGATATGGCCGAGGTTCTGCGCCACGTTCAGACCGGTTGCGATCGTGCGCCCCGGCTGGTCTCGGCTCGATGTCGGTTGCGCCTTGATCAAACGCACGCACGATCGGTGTGGCGGCCGTGCACTGCACGCAAATCATCCGCGGCCGCGCGGCGCCGACCAGTCCCAGCGCCTCGAGCTCGTCAAATGCCTTCGCCATCCCCACCACGCCCGTTCCCCCGCCGGTTGGATACACGATCACATCCGGTAGCTGCCAGCGCCCTTGACTGGACCTCGCCCGCCGGCTCGGCCATCTCGAGACCCAGCGTCTTCTTTCCTTCAGTGCGCCAGCCAGGCTCTTGGAAAGTTGCAACGCTGAAATAACCTCGCGGAACATACTCTTCACGCACTCGCTTGCCGCAGTCGATGATCGTTCCCGGTACAATCTCCAGCTTGACGTGCTCAGGATAAAGCCGCGCGTACGCAGCCACTTTGCCCAGCACCGGTAGATCGGTCTCCGGCGCCATGACGATCACTGCCTCGATTCCCGCCGCGACGGCATATTCGGCCAGCGAATCACCCGCGTTCCCCTGGGTTGGCACCGCCAGCTTCGAAAGTCCCAGCGAGCGGGCCATTGCCACCGTCATGGCCATCCCCCGGTCTTTGAACGATAGCGTCGGATTACCCCCGAATCCGCGGTAGTGCTTCCCTTCATCCTTGATCTCGAGCCGGCAGCCGAGCTTCTCGGCCAGCGGATGATCGTATCTGCAGGCACGGTGTGTACCCCTCGCCCAGCGACATCACGTGACGGCAATCGACTGGGTCGTTGATATCGAGGGGAAGCAATCCACCGAAACGCCACATATCGCGCCGCGACGGGTTCCACCAGCCATCTGGACCGGTCATTCTTCTGAGCCGATCCAGATCGAGTACCATCTGGACCGGCCGGTTGTCGCGCTCGCACAGGTTCATCACCCGTGTCGCCGGGTACTCCGCACCACAGACCGAACACGACAGGTGGGATACAAAGCTCATCGATCGTCTCTCGCGTTCACTCCGGCGGGCGGATATCGGTCGTCGGGCCCACCGAGACAATCGACAGCGGCCAGAGCGGCCAGTCGTGCAAGAGCCGCCGCAGGTCTTCGATTGTGACGCGGCGTATAGGCCTCGAGCTCTTCTTCGACCGGAATATAGAGCCGGCGATACATCCAGTGGAACCCCAGCGACGACAGGCGGCCCATCGGCCGCTCGCTTCGCAGCACCGAGCGAGCCAGGACCTTGTTCTTGGCCTGGTTCAGCTCGTCCTGCGTCACCCCGTCGTGATTCACTGTTTTGTAAAGCTCGGCGATCTGGCCGAGGTTGGCTTCAGCCTGTTCGGGCTCACAACTCAAGAACGTGAAGTACGAGCCCGCCTGGTTGTAGTCCTGGTACGAAAGCTCGGCGCCGTCGGCAAGCCCTGGGTCGATCAACGTCCAGTAGAGCCGCGATCCGGTGTGGTCGCCCAGGATGGTTGCCAGCAGATGCGCCGCATAGCGGTCGGCACTTTCCAGTGGCGGCCCGCTGCAGACGGCCACGATCGTCTGTTGCTGGTCATCGGCGCGGAGAATCGCCCGGAATGACGGCGACCCCCGATACGACCTGGCATCTCGGGTCGCGACGCCTCCCTCCCATTTGCCGCAGTGACCGCGCGCCAGTTCGAGGAGCTCGATTCCACCCAGCATTGCCGGCGAACGCGAGCACGATGTTGGACGGACTGTACCGCCGCGCGAAGTAGTCGCGCATCTGGTCCGCTTCGAGGCTCGTGATCGATTCCACCGTGCCCAGGATGCTGTTGCCCAGCGGATGATTGCCGAAATGAGCCAGTTTGGCTGCTTCGTAAGCCACCGACATGGGGTTATCCAGGTACATCCGGATCTCTTCGATGATGACCTGCTTCTCGGTCTCGAAATCGTCGACTCGCAAGCGTCGGCCTGAGGATGTCAGCCAGAACGTCGAACGATTGCGGCAGGTACTCCGGCAGGCAAGTCACGTGATAGAACGTGTCTTCTTCCGACGTCTGCGCGTTGTGCTTGGCACCGACCCGATCGAAGTCGTGGTTGACGGCAACCGCGTCGCGCCGATCCGTCCCCTTGAATGTCATGTGCTCGAGGAAGTGCGACACGCCGGCCACACTGGCTGGCTCGTCGCGGCTGCCGGCCTTGACGATGAAGCCCGCGGCGACGGAGAGCGCGCGGTCGTTGAGCTCGGCGATGACTTCGAGCCCATTGTCGAGTGTCGCGTGATGAAATTGCATGATATTCGACCGTTCCCAGAAGAAACGAGGTTAGATCGAAGCGGTGCCCGAGGCAGCGAGTCATCGGCCGCCGCCGGCAACCGCCGACCCCGGCCCTGAGTTAAGGGGGAAGCCTGCAGGGAATTGGGCCCCAGAGTCACGATCGTCGGTTCGCCGTTCGCTCTGCATCTGCGCGGCGTACTCTGAGACCGCCGCCGGCGTCAGAGCATCGAGCTCGGCGGCGATCTCCACGATCGGCCTGACCCTCCCCAGGAAGAACCAGTCGGACGCAAGCGAGCCCGAACGGCTCATGCTCGATTCCTGGGCCATGATCAGCGAGCTCTTGAGGCCGGCTCGCATCGTCTCGAGCTCGTCGAGCGCCACGCCCCCGCTCACCCAGTCGCTCGATCTCATCGAGCACCACATCGAGGGTCTGCTGGGCCCGGTCGGTCGAAGTTCCCGGCATAGCACAGCATCGCCGCTCGTTCGAGCTGACCTTCATACGCGGCGTAAACCGAGTAGCACAATCCGCGCTTCTCACGGACCTCGGTGAAAAGGCGAGCCGACGAATAACCGCCCAGGATCGCCGTTGTGGCCAGCGCCCGGTAGTAGTCGGGGCTCGAGACTGTCGCTGTGGGATAAGCAAGCGCAATCTGGATTTGCTGCGTCTCGCGGATGATGTGATCGCGATGCGGACCGGCGGGGCGCTCCACCACCTTCGGCGCGGGCTGTGCCTTCCACCCGCCGAAAAGCTCGCCGACGCAGTCGCGAAGCCTTCGGCCAGTCGATCGCGCCCGCCACACCCAGGATTGCCCCGTTCGGTCGGTAGGATGCCGCGAGGAATCCGCGCAGATCCTCCAGGCGTCAGCGACGACACCCCCTCCGGTGTCCCCGGCGAGGGTCGCCCCCACGGATCCGGAAAGTGCCGACGCCGCAATTCGTAGATGACCTTCGAGCCCGGATCGTCCTCGAGGCTGCGCAGATTCTGCAGACAGAGTGCACGGATCGGCTCGAACTCGTCATCCTCAAGGTGGGGATGAAGCACCATATCCGCCAGGATCTCCAGCGCCGGAACCAGATTACGCGACATTGTCGCACCCGCGAGAGACGTGTGCAGCGTCTGTGCGCTCTCGGCGTGGCTGACCCCCAGATTGTCAAGCGCTGTCAGAAGCTCTCGGCTGTCGCGCGGCCCAGCTCCTCGAGTGATCCACTCGGCCGCCATCGTCGCGGCCCCGCCTTTCAAGTTCAAACCGAGAGCACTCTCATACGCCGCCCCTGCCGGCAACAGTAGCGTGAACGCCGCCGATTGCACACCCGTCATCGTCTCGGCAACCAGGACTAGCCCGTTCGGGTACGTGTGCTGCTGAATCGTTGATGGAGATGCGGCGGGCACAGACACCTCGTACGCTTGGGGATAACCTCGCAGTGTCCTTCGTCGCGACGAGCCAACGATTCTTGCCGAACCCATCGGCTCTGTTCGA
Organism: uncultured Planctomycetota bacterium; assembly: GCA_963823665.1. GTDB lineage: Bacteria > Planctomycetota > Planctomycetia > Isosphaerales > Isosphaeraceae > CAVXHV01. The sequence continues at coordinate 2,529,267 of CAWGMQ010000004.1, read as the reverse complement.
CGAAACGAAAGTCTGCACGACCAGAAAAGCCTATCACAACCGTCCTACCCGGTTGAAGAGCGCCGCGAACACACGGGACTCACCTCCCACACAGAATAACTCCGTTTCCGGCCGCTCTACCGCTCATTCGTCAGCACCAACCGGCAGCCGACCCGCTCGAACAGCCTTTATTTTTCCCTTCCACCCCGGTTTTGCTAGTCGCGTATGGCTTTGTAAAGCGTTTGTGCTCGACGGAACCCGAGATCTCGGTACAACTGGACAGCGCTGTCGTTCTGCGCAGTAACTTCGAGGTAGGCCCGTTGCAATCCCGCTTGAAAGAATCCCGCGAGCGCGCGACGAACCAGTGCCTTCCCGAGCCCTTGGCCGCGAAAGTCCGGCAGGACGCCCACGTTCTGGATCGCGCCGATGGGACCCTGGTCAATCACGCCTTGGACCGCCCCCACATAGCCTTCGTCGCAGGCAACCAGCCACGTGGCCCCCGGTAGAAATCCGGGTTTACGCCGGATCTCACACATCAATCGCCGGCATCCGCTTCGGTCACCTAGGCAGGGGAAAATGTAAGCATCCACTTCGCCGACGAAGCTCTGGTATTTCACCTGCGAATGCGGTTCCACCAGCGATTCGTCCCAGGGAACCCAGAGAAAACGGCGCGGCAACGTGCCTCCAGTGATTGCGCCGTCAAGGTCAATCTCCATTCGAAAACGCTTGTAGTACGTGATCGGCATGGCGTGCTCGCACGTTGCACGCAGACCGGCGATCCGCCGGACGAGACGTGACTTTCCGCCTGATAAGACATTATAGAACTACCTCTCTCCAGAGGTCAATCGAGGGAACCCCTCTCCCCCAGACCGGGGCTGCACCGGGTACGTGGCCGAATCGGCAGGGCTTGAGCTGCCCCAGATGGTTGACATTGGCCGGCTCGTCGACGTGGGCGGAACGGTTTGTTAGATTGTGCCGGTTGCACCGGAAGGCACCCTGAGGTTCCCGATCCCGAGACGATCCGATGCATCGAGGAACAAGGATGGTCGGCTCTCTTGAGCTCGGGGTTGGCTAGATCGGATCTACCGTCGAATGAACGTCGTGACGACTGAATTGCCGGGCGTGCTGGTCCTCGAGCCGCGCCGGTTTCGCGATGACCGGGGCTTCTTCTTCGAAAGCTTCCACGTCGGAAGCTTCGCCACGGCGGGACTGCCCACGCAGTTCGTGCAAGACAACGTATCCTACTCCGAACAGGGCGTGCTGCGCGGACTTCACTATCAGTTGCCCAGCGCCCAGGGGAAGCTCGCAAGCGTCCTCCGCGGTGAAGTATTCGACGTGGTGGTGGATATCCGCAAGGGATCGCCGACGTTCGGTAAATGGATCGGGATGACCCTCTCGTTCGAGAACGGACGCCAGCTCTATATTCCCGAAGGGCTTCGCCCACGGGTTCCTGGTCACCGGTCAGTGCGCGGTCTTCCACTACAAGTGCACCGCGCTCTATGACCCGAAGTCCGAGGGATGCATCGTCTGGAACGACCCGTCGATCGGCATCGACTGGCCCCGCAAGGACGTCCGCCTCTCCCCCAAGGACGCGGCGGCTCCTCGCCTGGCTGATCTGGTCGACGACCGGCTCTTCGTGTTCGGCGGCCCTTGTTGAAGCCCGTGGAAATTCTGCGAAACCGTCACGAGCCCACTGTAGTCCTCGTGTCGCCGGCCGGAGCAACTGCGTCCTGCCCCTGTTCAGGCGACGATTGTACCGCCGCCGAGCCCTCCCGATCCGGCCGCGCGATCAGCATCGGTACTTCAAGCCGGTGCCGCACCCGATCGACCGTCTGCCCCAGCAGCAAGTCGCGAACCATGCCATGGCCGTGCGAGCCAACGACCAGCAGATCGACCGGATCGTTGCGCAGATGCGTCACCAGCTCTTCCGCGGGGTTGGGTCCATGTAATAGAACCGGGCGAGCGCGGTAGCCGCGATCGCGCAGCGCGTCGACGACGTCAGCCAGGTATCGCTCGTCGGCATCCGACTCGCGGTCCGCTGTCTCCGGGCCAAGCACCCGGGTCATCGCCGTGTCGACAACGTGTAACAGCAAAAGCTCCGGCGGCTCCGACTGGCTCTGCGCTAGCCCCAGTGCTCGATTCAGAATCTCCGCGTCATTCGCGTTGTGCTCGAGCGCGACGCCAATTCGCGCGAGGCGACGTGGCCGGAGCAACTGCGTCCAGTTGAGCTTCACGGCCGGCTTCGGCAGCCACGCTGCGGACGGCCGCACAAACGGCTTGATCGTCACCCAGACGAGCAGCAGAAACGCTGCGCCAACCGTCCCGTACAATCCCACCGCGCCAGGCCAGTACACCGGAATCGGCCCAATACGGCTACTGCTCGATGACAGAGCCTCCACCCATTCGCCAACCTGGTCGAGGACCAGCTTCCCATTGAGGCCGACAATGATCGCCGCCGCACACCAGGCCAGCACCTGTCCCCACAATGGCGTCGCAAATTGACCCATGTTCCGCCGACTTGACGTGAAGTGAATGAGCGGAATCACCGCGAACGAGAGCTGCAAGCTCAAGATGACCTGGCTCAAGATCAAGAGCCGTTGGGTCGCGTGTTCACCCGCAAGGGCAATCACCACGACCGCTGGCAACAGGGCAATCAGCCGCGTGATCAAGCGGCGTAGCCAGGGCGCCATCCGCAAGCTCAGATACCCCTCCATCACGATCTGTCCCGCAAGCGTTCCGGTGAGCGTCGAGCTCTGGCCGGCGCACAAGAGTGCAACGCCGAACAAGAGCGGCGCGGCCTGGCCGAGAAACGTCGGCAGAAGCTTGTGTGCTTCTTCGATGCTCGCGACATCCATTTCCCGCCGCCCAAACACCGCCGCACTCACAATCAGGATCGCCGCGTTCACGAAGAACGCGACGTTGAGAGCCAGGGCCGAGTCGAGCAGATAGTACCGGCACGCCGATGACTTGCTCTTCGCGTCGGTCCCGATCCGACGGGTCTGCACCAGCGCCGAGTGCAAATACAAATTGTGCGGCATCACCGTAGCGCCAAGTATGCCGATCGCGATGTACAACGAGCCCGGTGGCAGGCTTGGCCGCAGCCCCGAGAACACCCCGACGACATCGGGCTTGGCCAGAAAGAGCTGGATCGCAAAACACACACCGATTGTCGCAACCAGCGCCAGGATCACGGCCTCGACTCGCCGCATTCCCCAGCGCTGCAAATAAAGCAGCAAAAATGTGTCGAACGCAGTCGGCAGACAACCCCACAAGAGCGGAATGCCAAACAGGAGCTTGAGCGCGATCACCGTTCCCAGGATCTCGGCCAGGTCGCATGCTGCAATCGCCACCTCTGCCAGCACCCACAGTACGGCGTTGACCCATCTCGAATACTCGGCACGACAAGCCTGCGCCAGATCGTGCCCCGTCACGACCCCTAGTCGGGCCGCCAGCGTTTGCAGCAGGATCGCCATCAGGTTCGACATGAGCAGAACCCAGATGAGCGCATAGCCGAACCGTGCGCCGCCTTGCAGGTCAGTCGCCCAGTTTCCGGGGTCCATGTACCCGACGCTGACCAGATAGGCCGGGCCCAAAAAGGCAAAGAACCGGCGTAATCGGCGCCCGGACCCGCGATCCGACGGGATCGCGATCGACCCGTGCACTTCCTCGAGTGAGCGCCGCTCCGCGCCAATCCCCCCCGCCAACCCCATCGTCATTCTCGCAAATGCAACCGCTTCGCGGAGCAAATAAGGAAGCTGCCCGTGAGCGGATGCCCGTCAGCCCCCACGTCCATCGAAATGTCGCCAACACTTCGCACTGCATTCCTGCCATTCCACTTATAACTCTGCTTTCGGTTTTAGCCAAGAGCTTTTCTGAATAATTAAAAACTTTATTTTGGTCATCCAAAAACGATCGACGCAGCTCCTCCGCAGTTTTCTCAGCCGTATCCGATTCCGCGGATTAGAATTGAGGGAACTTCCTCGACTGGATTGCCACTTGCAGACGCTCACCTGGAGTTGACACCGATGATTTGCCCGGTCGGTTTGAGCTTCGTCGTGGTTTTCTCGATCGGCTTCTTCGTGCCAATCGAGGCGCAGACGACCGATCCGCCCCACGGACCGGATGCATCCCTTTATGGTAAATCACTCGCTCACTTCGAGCCTTACGGCGGTTTTGGGCTCGAAATGATGCAAACGCCGATGGCTGGTACCGTAATGCTCGATCGCTTTGGATTGGTTCACCGAACTCCAATTCGTGTGTCGTCTGTGCGTGTAACATCGCCCCGCCCGCGCCAGGCCGAGCCGTTCCGGCCCGGCCACGCGCACCGCACAGGTCGGCTACCAGCTTCCCACCGGTTCGCTCGAATGGCCTGGCGCAAGCGGTGTCATACTTTACTCGCCGGCCTTGCGCTACGAAAATTATGGGGGCGGATACGGCCGAGGGCCGTACGGCACCATGGACTGCGGTATGATGTACCATGGGATGTCGCTTGGCTACTGAGTCCGAGAACAAGGAAAAGATCCATGCGTTGCATCACGAAGCGATTCTGGCCCGCGGCGGTTTTCGTTGGAATCGTTCAGTTTGGGATCGCACTGCCAGACGCGAAGGCTCAGGTGGGGGATGGCTACTCGCCGTCTTACCGCGTCAGCGACTACCTGGGCGCGCCTGGAAATTACGGGATGAGTTACGGCTTCGCCAGCTACGGCATGCCGCAGACGTACACCGTCTTCTCGGCCTATCCGGGGCCTTCCTACGGCTCGAATTATCCCCCGTACGGGATCTTGCCGGGGCGGTACGGTGTCGGCCTGTGGCGGCCGGGCTACGTCGCACCGGGTTACGTCTATGGCGCGTCTTACTACTATCCACCCTCTTCATTCTCGTATCGAACGTTTCGGCTGGGATATAATCCGGGCGTGCCGGTCAATGGAGTCGCGCCACCGCCGGTGGGAGTTTACGCCCCGTACCTCGGGCCGCGATCCGTTTACGGCTGGTGATTCCCGGTACGCTCCGGCAAGCTTTTGCGGGCGTCCATCTCATCCGGAAACGCAGGTAGACTCGCATGATTCTTCCGCCACTGGCACGGGTTCGCCAATCGATTCCACAACCCCGGCTTGAAGACGTGCCGGGAACGGTTCGCCGGTTGATTCAGTCGAGCAAGCTGGCCGAGCGGGTCAAGAGGGGCGGCACGATCGCCGTTGGCGTTGGGAGCCGCGGGGTCAACGGAATTGCCGGCATTGCGAAAACAACCGTCGACACCCTCCGCGAGATGGGCTATCAGCCGTTCATCGTCGCCGCGATGGGTAGCCATGGCGGCGCGACCGCGGCCGGCCAACGAGAGCTTCTGGCCGGGTACGGTGTCACGGCCGCGGCGATGGGAGTGCCGGTCAAGACCGACATGGAAACCGTCGTGCTCGGCACAAACCCCGTCGGACTTCCCATCTATTTCGACAAGAATGCGTATCAGGCCGACGGCATCGTGCTCTTGAACAGGGTTAAGCCCCACACCGACTTTCATTCGACGCACGAGTCGGGCGTGATCAAGATGATGGTCATCGGCCTGGGCAAGCGCGACGGTGCCAGCCAGGTGCATAAGCTCGGTGTTCGAGGCTTGCGCGAGGTCTTGCCGGCCGTCGGCCGGTTCCTGGTCAAGAACACCCGCTTTGCGCTCGGTCTGGCCATTGTCGAGAACGCCGAGGATAGGCCCGCCGAGATCGCGGCGCTCGAGCCCGAGACGATTTTTGAAACCGAGCCGGTGCTGCTCGACCGGGCCAGAAGCTTGATGGGGCGATTGCCGTTCGACCAGATCGACGTCTTGGTCGTCGGCGAGCTCGGCAAGAACTATTCCGGCGCGGGGATGGACCCAAACGTCATCGGCCGCCTTTTGATCGAGACCCAGCCCGACTTCGACCGCCCCTTGATCACTCGCCTCGCCGTGCTCGATGTCTCCGAGGAAAGCCACGGCAACATCGTCGGCGTCGGCTTCGCCGACCTGACGACCGAGCGCCTCGTGTCCAAGCTCGACCCCGAGTCATTCCGTATCAACGTGATCACGTCATGCTGCCTCGAGCGAGCACGAATCCCGATCACGCTGGCGTCAGACCGCGAGGTCATCGAAACCGCGCTCGAAACCTGCTGGCGAATTGACCCGGCGCAGGCGCGCGTCGTGGTGATCCCCAACACCCTCGAGCTCAAATCGCTCTGGGTCTCGGCCCCCCTCGCAGACGAGGTAAGTGCCCATCCCCATCTGACCCTCGAGACCGACTATCTGCCGATGCCATTCCTGGAAGACGGCTCGCTCGATCAGGAGCTGCTGTTTCCCGATAGCATCCGCGCCCACCGCACCCAAAGTAGAGCGCACGTGGCCGCAACTCGCTGACACCAGTCGCCACGGCCTTGGACGAGGCGCATCCACCGGATCAACAGGAGAGTTCCAATGACTACCACCTGCTCAATTCGCCTTCGGATTCAAATTCGCCGAGCCCGGCAGGGGGGGTAAGGCAGCCGTCGTCTCGTCGGCGGTTGTTGGCGAGAGCTTCCTGGCAGCCTGGCGCACGGCTTCCGAGGCGTCGCTGCGTGCCATCTCCGCCAGGCGTTTCTGCACCACAGGCGTGTCGTGCGCCGCCAGTGCCGCGAGCGCACTGATCCGCACCGTTTCGACCGGATCTCTCGAGAGCTGGATCAGCCAGGTTACCACGTCGATGTCGGTCCGGCCCTTCAGAAGTGTGATCACCGAGACGCGCTGATCGGCTCTCGGGCTGTACATCAAGCCGCCCAGCCCGATCAGCTCCTGAGGGAGTCCACGCGTTTTCAAGACCAGGTTGGCCATGTCGCGAACGACTGCATCTTCGTCGTGCAGGTGCTTGAGCAGCATGTCATCGGTCAGAATCAAGCCACGTTGCGCGAATGAGCTGATCGTTTGCCGTCTGACGTCGGCAATCGGGTCATCGATGTACGCCACGGCAGCGTCGGCCGCGTTATCAATCGGCAGCGCACCCAGGCAACTGACCGTCGCGATCCGGGTGGGGACGTCACGGCTGGCAAGGCAATGGACAACCGGTACGTACAGCCCACCCTTCCACTCGGCCAGTGTCTGTTCTTCGAAGGGAGTGAGCGAGCGCCCCGGTATCCAGACCCAGAATCGGCTAATCTCCTTCAGGGCTGCGTACCGCGGCTGCGGCATGCGCCTCGTTCAAGCTGGCAGACAGCAGGTCGTGAAGCGGCTTGAGGGCCTCGACCCAGCGAGCAGGCGCCGGCTCGACTGCAAACCGATCGAAAATGCGGCAAGCCGCCGTGATTGCGCTCACCCGATCAGCTTCGGTCAGCTTCCGGTAATTGGCCCGCAGCGCAGTCAGCGTTGTGATCCACTCCTCGGCCTCTCCGTCGGTATAGGACGTCTGTGGTACTTTGGGCGTGGGCGTGGCGTGCGCTTCGATGAGCGCAATCGCCCGCGCATCGCCGTTTGTGAGCGCTGTGTTCAGGTCAGCCTGAGGGCTGTTTTCATTGACGGCTGAAGACGACGTGTTCGCGCCGCCCGCGCCGGAACGTCCCGCATGAGAGACCACGTATTTGATTGCGATCGCGGCGCCCGTGACCAGCACGGCAACCACCAAGATGCCCGCAACTCTACGACCCGTGCGATGTCGCCCCGGCATGTCTGCCTCCGTGCAAGACTGAATCCGGCTCTCCGCTGTATGTTGAGGGCCACATCTTAGTTGGAATCGCATCGAAGGCAAGATCACTTGCGTGCTGGATTCAAGTTCCAGGACCGTTTTGCCGCCGGGAGCGGCGGAATTCCGCCCGGAATTGAAAACCACCTGGCAAACTTTCAAACGCTTTGGGCATCTTAGACTTGGAAGATCATTCGATCGAGCACCGTCGCCGGTCGGTTGCTGTCGGAGCCAACCGCTCGAGCCCCTGGAATGAGAAGGAGACAGCTTGATGTCGGACAAGCATTTGATCCCCTTGGCGGTCAAGCTGGCGTACACCCTCTTCGTCGCTGTGCTCGTGCCCTACTACTGGAAGACCTACTCGGCGTGGAATTTCTTGTTCTTCTGCGACGTCGCGCTCCTGGTCGGTCTGGGTGCGTTCTGGCTCGAAAGTCCGCTGCTCCTGAGTATGGCCGCCGTCGGAATCACCGTGCCTCAGGCGCTCTGGGTGGCCGATCTCTTGATCGGCGCACGAATCACAGGCATGACCAGCTACATGTTTGACCCCAAGATCCCGGTCTTCGTCCGGGCCCTTTCTTCATTTCACGGTTGGCTGCCGTTTGTGCTGATCTGGGCTCTCTGGCGGCTCGGCTACGACCGGCGCGCCTTCGCCGGCTGGACGCTTGCCAGCACCGTGATTCTGCTCGTCTCGTTCTTTCTGGCCCCGAAGCCGCCTGCCCCTGCTGAGAACCCTGACCTGGCTGTGAACATCAATTACGTGCACGGCTTGACCTACGAGAAGCCGCAGACCGTCATGCCTCCCTGGCTCTGGTTGTCAATCATGATCGTCGGCTTCCCCATCGTTTTCTACCTCCCCGCGCATTTGGTTTTTCGCGCGCTGGCGCCGCCTCCAGCGGCCTCCTCAAAAGTGGCCGGCAAATCGGCACCTCAAGCCCCAGCCTTAGACCTCGATTAGCGGCACGAACCGGCGAAAACGCTCGCAGAGAAGCTCGGCCAGAATTCCACCTTCCGTGAAGGCGCCAGTGGGATCGCTCTGCATTGCCAGCGAGAGCGCTTCCTGCCCCAGGTTGATTCGATATAACCCCAGAGGCACCACGCGCATCCGTCGAAGTTTGAGGGCCAGCACCGCGCGCAGCATCTCGTCATCGCCCGGCACGATCGGCTCGGGCGTCAGCACGAGGCTGTAGAGGCCGATCGAGAGCCCTCGCCAAGGCGGAAATCGTCCATTGACGGCCATCGCCATTCGCGTCAGGAATCGTTCATACGATGGGCGAGTCCCTTCGATATCGACCGGCTGCCGAGCCAGGAGCACCACGCTCTGCGCTCTGCCGAGCAACGGAGTCCGGCCCACTCGAACCATGCGCCGGTAGTAGCGCAAGACGTCAAGCGGTGGATCCCGAAACTCCTCGCCGCCGTGGAACTTCGAGCCCACCTGCTCGAGGGGAGCCTCGACGAGCTCGATCAATTGGTCCTCGATCATCGCCACGGCTCACGTTCGGCACGATTCATGGCGGTGTCAATCGCGCGGCGCAGCCTGATACTCCATCTCCGGTGGCTGAGCGGACGATGACGGTGTTCCCGGCAGCTCGAACTTGGGAACAGACTGGTCCGTGTAAGTCGATTCCCCACGCACTGGCTCTGGGGATCGCGTTGACGTCGAGCCTCGGTTCCATGAAGATCGCCCAGTGCCCGATATATCGAGCTCATCAACCGCCCCACTCAGTCCTTTCTTGAACTCGATGATTCCCTTGCCGAGCGACCGCCCCACCTCGGGAAGGCGTTTCCCGAAGAGAAGGACGGCAATGCCCAGAAGCATCATCATCTCGAGCGGACCAACATTGGGAAACATTCCGAACGCTCCAATTGAACTTCGATGAGAATGGGTGCAAAACGACTGCAGCCGGGCGAGCATCTCCGTTTCGGCTCAAGCGCCCGGCGGAGTTTTCTTGTCGGCGGTCACCGCCTGTTCGATATCCTCCTCGATCCCGGAAACACCTTTCTTGAACTCGGTCACACTCTTGCCCAGCGAGCGCATGACGCTCGGCAAGCGGTTTCCGAAGATCAGCAGGCACACCAGGGCGACGATGATCAACTCGGTGCCGCCGAGCGATGGAAGGAAAAACGCAAAAGGCAGCATGGAAAATCTCCTCGGGTCAAAGTGATTGCGCTGCGACCAGATGAGCGACACGCTCGAATCGATCTGGTCCGCGTTGTCGTGATTTTGGTCAGTGGGTAAGCCCTGGGCCGGTCCCGCTTGCAATCATCATCCGGCCGAGGATCGCCGTAGCCACGGCGGTCGCGGCCAGAATCGTCAAGAACCAGTACAGGCGATTCCCCTGCAGAAAGAAACGCAGTGTTTTCCTTCTTCGCAGGATCGACCTCGCTCCGTAGACGCCGATGGCTTCCGTTCGTGAAGCGGGCATTGAACTCGCCGGTTTGGCCAGTGCGCCGCTGGGGCGAAATCCAGGGCCAGATCGTCTGGAACTGGCGGCTCTTGAGAACGCCGGACCGTCCATAGAGGACCAGCACGACCGACCGCCACCAGCATCAGTTCCCGCAAGCCGATCATGATGACGCCACCGATTTTTCCGGTCAAATCTCTCTGAGTCGCCCCAGCCGCTGGCCAGCACGATTATCGCATGAGGAACCAGTTGCCGTCGAGTTTCCGCCCCGACCGCAGGAACGCACTTCCCTCAAGGCCGAAGCGGGGCCTTGCATGCTGAAGCAGGCAAACTCGTCCGTGAAGCTGTCGTAAAGCGGTCAGAAGACCGTCCGGAATCGATGGGCAACACGGTAGGATTTCGTCGCGCTCTTGGGGGGCCGACAGATCGGCGCCAACCCGAGCCAATGCGTCTCGACTGGGACGACGCGGGGCAGGACTATCCTGATCTTTATACTACCGCGGCGATGACTGGTGTCAAATGAATTCCTATAGTTGAGCCATATGAGCTGGACGACCAGTGTCGCCATACGGCGTTCCTCGAGTGGCCTCGGGGAGACTCGAACTCCCACGTCCTTACGGACACCGGCTCCTAAGACCGACGCGTCTGCCATTCCGCCACGAGGCCAACGGATTTATCGGTGGTCAATTATCAGCCTTGCGACACATTGTGCCAAGGGGGCCAGATCATGCGACGCCGGCAGTTTGTCTCCACAAGTGCTTACGGGCTCGCCGCCCTGTTGCGAGCACTTTCCCCGATAGCCCGGGCGCGAATGGCATCGAGTAGCAGTCCGCACGAGGTTGCCGCCGATGTTGTGATTGTCGGGGGCGGCCTCGGCGGGTGTGCGGCTGCCCTTGCAATCCTGCGAAGCGGCCGGACCGCAGTCCTCACCGAATCGACTGACTGGATTGGTGGCCAGCTCACCTCACAGGCGGTGCCCCCCGATGAACACCCCTGGATCGAGCGATTCGGAGCCTCGGCTTCCTATCGCAGGCTGCGGCACGAAATTCGCGCGCATTATCGACGTCATTACCCCTTGACCGCAGAAGCTCGAGCGCTGGAGCGTCTCAATCCCGGCAACGGGGCCGTTTCCGCGCTTTGCCACGAGCCGCGGGCCGCCCTTGTAGCGTTGGCCGCCCTCCTTGCGCCATTTGCTTCCAGCCGCAAACTGTTGATCCTTCTCGAACATGAGCCGATCTCAGCAGCCATGCAAGGAGACCGGGTGCAGTCTGTTACGGTTCGCGATCGAGCGACTCTCGCCGAGCGCATGCTGCACGCGCCTTATTTCCTCGACGCCACCGAGCTCGGCGATCTTCTGCCATTGACCGGAGCGCGAATTCGTGACCGGCGCCGAGGCGCAAGCTGAGCATGGCGAGCCTCATGCGCCGGCTCAAGCAAAACCCGACAATCAACAGTCATTCACCTGCTGTTTCGCCGTGGATTATCTCGATGGGCAGGACCACACGATCGAGCGCCCGGCTGAGTACCCCTTCTGGCGCGAGTTCGTCCCCGCGCTCAAACACGCCTGGCCCGGTCGACTGCTCGACTTGAATTACAGCGATCCGGTCACGCTCAAGTCCGCAAGCCGCGGGTTTGATCCCCGAGGCACCGGCAAGGGACTCTGGGTCTACCGACGAATTGTCGATCCCTCGAACTTCCAGCCCGGCGCTTACCCGGGCAGCTCCGGGATCTCGCTGATCAACTGGCCACAGAACGATTACTGGCTCGGCCCGCTGGTTGGCAAAGCAGTTACACACGCACAGGCAACCCAGCACGTCGCCCGAGCCAAGCAGTTGAGTCTCTCGGTTCTGTACTGGCTCCAAACCGAATGTCCACGTCCCGACGGAAAGGCTGGCTACCCGGGGCTGCGGCTGCGTGGAGACCTCGTGGGAAGCACCGACGGTCTGGCCAAGGCTCCCTATATCCGCGAGTCCCGGCGGATTCGCGCGGAATTCACCGTCACGGAACAGCACGTTGGCACCGAGGTGCGACGCCGGCTTCTCAAAACACAGGATGCTTCCGCCGAGGTATTCGCTGACAGCGTCGGAGTCGGAAGCTATCGCATCGACCTGCACCCGAGCACCGGCGGTGACAACTACATCGACATCAGCTCGCTGCCGTTCCAGATTCCCCTCGGTGCATTGATCCCGCGGCGAGTCGAGAACTTGCTGCCGGCGTGTAAGAATCTGGGCACGACCCACATCACGAACGGTTGCTTTCGGCTTCATCCCGTCGAATGGGGAATCGGCGAGGCCGCCGGGGCACTCGCGGCCTTTTGCTTGGAGCACTGCCAGATGCCCCGTTCCGTTCGAAACACACCGAAACTCGCGGCCTTTCAAGCTTCACTCGTTGCCCAGGGAGTCGAAATCGCCTGGCCGCGGCTAGCTCCACGATAGGCGACATTTTGCCGGAGCCTGGGGAAATGATAGCTGATACAATTCAATAAACGGCATGGCTTCTTGGCCGAGGGCATCTCGATGACCAGTCCATTTCCCGGCATGGATCCTTATCTCGAAATCTCGGGCGATTGGCGCGATTTCCATTCGCGTCTGCTCAATGCATGTGCCGACCAGCTTTCGGAAAGCCTTCCAGACGGATACATCGCTCGGATTGAGGAAGAATTCCACATTCTGGAATACCCTCAAGATTCCACCCAGTTTCGGTATCCCGATGTCGCGATCTCGCGCACAGGCCGTCCGGTCTCGGCCAGTCGTGTGTCACCGGGTACGGCGACTGTTGAGCCTCAGTCGATCGATTTGGTGACCACCATTGTCGAGGAAGTCAAAAATCGATGGATCGAAATCCGCCGGAAGCCGGATTGGGTTCCCGTTGCGATTCTTGAATTGCTTTCCCCGACCAACAAATCAGGGCATGGTTACGAGGAATACCTTCAAAAGCGCGTTTCGCTGATCGCGCGGTCCATCCACCTCGTCGAGGTGGATCTGTTGCTGGGAGGCCGCCGGCTTCCGATGGCACGGCCGCTTCCGCCCGGCGACTACTTTGCCTTCGTTTCACGCGCGGAGCAACGGCCGCGTGCAGACGTCTATTCGTGGTCGATTCGCGATCCTCTACCCACGATCCCGATCCCGCTCGTCCTGCCCGACCCAGACATCCTGCTCGATCTGGCGCCAATCTTCGCCACCGTCTACAAGCGCAGTCGTTACGATCGCTCGATCGACTATCAAGCTCCGTTGCCTCTTCCTCTCGGGGCGTCTGATCGCGTCTGGGCTGAAGAATTGGCCCGCTCTCGCCCATCTTGAATCTGTTGTAGCAGGCACACTCCGTTGCCGCCCGCGGCGATCTCGAATGGTAGCACCTGCGGTACACGCCCAAGCAGAATTACGCCCTAAAGTCGGGATGGAGCAGAAGCCAGGGATCGGTGATAATAGCTACTCAACCGCGAGGGAGGTGCGCAATGGCAACCGCCGAGATGCTCGAACTGATCACCGCTGAGCAGTTTGGCCAGCGGCCTGACCCTGGTTATCCCGAAGAGTTGGTGCGCGGGAGAATCGTGGCTATGTCGGTGCCCGATCGAAGGCACGGTTATGTCTGTGGCAGGGCCGATCGAATCTTCGGCAACTTCGTCGACACGCATGAGCTTGGCCGCGTGTTGAGCAACGATTCCGGTGTGATCGTCGAGCGCGATCCTGACACCGTGCGCGGAGCCGATATTGCCTATTACAGCTACGCACGCCTCCCCAAGGGCCCGTTGCCGGCCGGATATGGCCCAGAACCGCCGGAGCTCGTCGTCGAGGTTCGCTCCGAGAACGATCGTTGGCCTGACATCCTCGAGAAAGTATCGGAATACCTGAATGCTGGTGTCCTGCTCGTAATCGAGCTCGATCCGGAACCTCAAATTGCACACGTTTTCAGCGCCGAAGACTCGCCGAAGAGACTCGGCAAAGAGGAAGACCTGACCCTTCCCGGCATCCTGAACGATTTCCGCATCCGCGTTGGACGGTTCTTCGAGTAGGTCTGCCTCGGACGGAGCCAAACCTCCTCAAACGAGCGCTATGCTCGATCGATCGGCCGGAAATCTGCCTCACTCAACGGAACATCATCCAGGCCCGGCTCGATCTCCGGCACCCACTTCTTGGCGGATCTCGGAGCATGATGAGGCTCGCTGGTTTCGGCGATCCGTCCCATGCACTGGTCAAACGTCGCGATTGTCGCGCCGAACAAAAAGGCGGCCGCACCACCGTGGAGCACGATCCAGATCATCGCACCAACGAATACATACCGAGCTTGGGGTCCGATCGGTCCGTGCAGGCCTGCGACCACTCCGCTCATGCCCGCAAGTGTGCCATAGAGCGGGCTGCCCATAACGAGCGGAATTCCCACGAAGTCACGCGTGGTCATCGTAACGACCAGGATCAGCCATCCGACTGAAAAACCAACGACGATCCCGACGCAGCTCGCAACGGCGCGGCCCAATCGGCTGATCCAGGTCGCCAGCGCCAGACCGAGACTGGCGATCACCATGCAGTAGGCCAACATCAGCCCGATGAGTAGGAAGTACCCGAACCAGCTCCCATGATCCCAGAGTAGTATTCCCCCGAGAATCGCAGGCCAGAGAATCACGTGGGGAGCCAGCCGGAAAGCACCCCACCACTTGCCCACGAGTATGGAAAACGTCGACAGCGGTGTCGAAAGAAGAATGTCGAGGCTTCCGCGAACGCGCTCTTCGGCAAGGCTGGTCGCGGCATTGACACTCATGAGAAGCAATCCGACCGCAACCTGAAAAGTCGCCATGAGGGCGACAACCTCGCCCTGCATGAAAGTGTTGCCTGTGGATCGCAGCGCGATCACCACCCAGATTAGCCCCAGTGCGGTATACAAGAACCACGCCACCCGTAGTAATCGCGAAGGCCTGAAACGCTGCCACTCGCGCCAGAGCACCGGGTTGCCGTCGAGCGATGGACCAGGCAGCTGCGGCAGCCACGCCGGCCGCGAGAAAGCGCCTGCGAATCTGTTGCGCCGCGGGATCGATGCCCGCCCAGCCTGCTTCGAGCGCGACGGCTCGAACGCGGTACGCCGACAGGCACGGCCAGCAACCCGGACACAACAAAACAGCAAGCCGCGAACCCGACAAAGGTCAACACGCCGGCCCTACCCGGTCTGGTATACGGCAGATAGACCAGGACGTACGGATTGGCAAGCTCCACCCAATCGCGAACGTACTGTGGCACGGAAGAAGGCCGCGCGGCACCCAGAGTGAACGCCAGGATCATGACCAGGACCGGGCTGCTCAGCCATACAATGATCAGGAGATAGGTGACCATCAACACTTCGTGCGTCTTTCGACCCCAAACCGAAAGAGCCATGGCCAGCGAGCAGCCCAGCACGGCGCAGGCAACCGACGTGAGGAATGAGCCGAAAAGCGCCAGCGGATCGATGCCCCCCAGCAAGCCCGTAAGCGCTGATAGCGGCAACAGGCAGACAATCAACCCCAGCACGGGAATCAGCCGCACTCCGAGCTTGCCCAGCACGATTTCGCCGTTGGAGAGATCCGTCGCCAGCATGTGGTCCAGTGTGCCCCGTGCCTTGTCGAGGCAAACCGCCCCGGCCGTGGCGGCTGGCGCTGCCAGAAGCACCAGGCTGAGCTCGATTGTCACGATCGTGAAGAAAAGCATCTGGCCATACGACGCCAGCGACTGAATCGACACGTTCTGGCCGGAATTGCGACCAGCGGGGCCCGCCTGCCAGGTGAAGATCATCCCCACGAGCACGAACCCGAGAAAGAACGCACGCAGCGCGTAAAGCTGCCATCGGCGGGTGGTCGTCAGCCATTCGTATGCAAAAACCGGCCCTGGTCCCAGTCGCACGTCATCGTCCTTCCGGTTGAGAGTCGAGGATCCCGGGGTTCAGGGTCTTGAAAGTGAATCTTTGCTCTTGAGATCGTCGAGCATTTCACGCGCACGCTCGAGCAACCACGAATCTTCGGTTTGCTCGAAGATGGCGACGGCTCCAGTCCCGAGATCCAGCGCGGCCGCGCGATCTCCCCGGGCAGCATTCAGTTTGGCCAGGTTCAAGAGTGTCACGCCCTGTTTGCGCCGATCGCCGCACTGCCGGAACTCAGCGAGGCTTTGCTCGAGCATGGCCTCTGCCTCGCTGAATCGAGCCATGTCCCGGAAAAGAGCGCCGAGGTTGTCAAGGATCACAGCTTCATTGTACCGGTCATCAAAGCTTCGCCAGATGGTGAGGCTTTGTTGAAAATCCTCTTTGGCCTGATCGTGATGCCCCTGCCCGTGATGAATCTGCCCCAAACGGCGCAGGATTTCGCCTTCGTCATACCGATCACCGATCGCGCGGCTGATCTCCAGTGCCTGCTGGTAGACCTTCGTGGCCTCCTCATAGCGGCCGTCGAACCGGTAGACGTTGCCAAGATACGCAAGAGCCTTGGCCTCGCCGAGGGCGTCGGCGACTTCGCGCAGCAGCTCGAGTGCCTGCTCGCAGAGCAGGGCTGACTCGCCATACCGCCGGCGAAGTTGAACGATCCGCCCAAGATGTTTGAGCGTGTGGCCAAGTCCGCGCTTCTCGCCGATCTCTTGCCAGATCGCCAGGCTGTTTCGATGAGCGGTCTCTGCCTCGGCCCAGCGCCCTTGCTGGCGATAGATAAGCCCCAGGAAGTTCAGCGCGCGCGCCTCGCCGGTTCGGTTGCCGGAGCGGCGAGCCGCTTCGAGCGCCTGTGCGTAAAGCGGCTCGGCCTCGGTCCAGTGCCCGCGCACCTGGAAGAAATTGAAGATCGCCGTCGTGAGGTTCAAGACACATTCCCATTCACGGGCGGCGAAAGCGAATTCTGCCACGGAGGAGAGATTGGGCAGCTCGGCCTCAACCCAGTCGATCGCCGACTTGAGCGCGGGAGTCAGCTCCTGGCGAGCCGGCGCCTGGGAATTGCGCAGACAGATGAACTTTGTCACAGCCAGCGCCGCGCCGTGCTCGATCTCAGCGCGGTTCTGTCCCAGCTCTTCCAGAGCAACCTGCCGCACCAGTGGATGCATCGTGTAACGACGGCCCGACAATCGCCACACCGACGCCGCCACCAGCTCTTCGGCGGCATCGTCCCAATCTATTGAAGCCATGACGGCCGTGATGATCGCTCCGCTTGCACCCGCGGGGAAGATACTCACTCGCCGCAGAAGATCATTCGCCCCGACACTTAAAGCCTTGAACGATAGCTCGATGCACGCGATGGCACTCCGGTGCCGGTCCGGTCGAGTCGGGTCCTGTTTTGCATCGATGACACCCGGGCTTTTCAAGACCCGCTCGAGTAACCTGCTCAATGGTGCCAGCGCAGCTCGCGCAGCCAGTAGCTCGATCGCCAGCGGCTGGCAGCCGACCGCTCTACAGATCATGTGAACCACGGATTCTTGTCCGGCGGTAATGGCCCCTCTCCGTGCAGCTCGCTCCATGAAAAGCGTTCGGGCTTCCCCTTCGCTCAGCTCCTCGACTGCAACCACCCGGCCCATCAGTCCAAGCGGAATTTCCCTGGTTGTGATCAGGATCCTCGCGTTGGGCGGCAGGCCAGCCAGCCAGCGAACCAGCTCCTGGTTGTGCACGACCGTCTCGAAGTTATCGAGCAGGAGCAGAGCATCCATACGATCAAGATGTTCGGAAATCCTGGCGGCACAGACCTCAATCGGCTCCTGCTCCGTCCGCTCACCGAAAAAGACGCGCATTGCCTGGCGCAGGCATTCATCGAGGCTGGGTTCAAGTTCGGCGTTGATCCACGCAACCCCGCCCGGTAATTCGCCCGCGGTCATCGCATCACGTGCTGCCTTGACGGCCAGCGCGGTCTTACCCATGCCGCCCTCGCCCTTCAGTGCCGTCACTCCGCCGTCGCGCAAGTAACCGCGCACCCTTGCAAGCAGGTCTGCCCGGCCCACGAAATTTGCGTGTGCCGATGGCAAGTTCCCCGGCGCCAGGGCTGACAAGGCTGGCGAAGCTGGCGGCTTGGGATTTTGACCGTCTTCGAGCAGCTCGAACACCGGCACAATTCCGATGCCTTTCAGCTCGCGCCCGCCGTGCCCGTGGACCTTCACTCCCGTGAGCTCCGCCGAGCGGATCAAGGCGGCGGCGGCCTCGGAAATCAGCAACTGGCCTCGAGCTGCTCCCGCGCAGAGCCGGGCGGCGAAGTCAATCTCCTGGCCGATATAGTCGTCTGGATCATGAGGATTGGGTAAGGGTGCGCCGACGTGCAGACCAATCTTGAGCTCAAGTGCGCCGAGCGGTGTCGGGATCGGCCGCTCGAGATGGCTGCGCATCAATCCGATCGACCAGCGTGCCGCCTGCGCCGCCTGGGTAAACACCAGCAGAAATCCGTCACCCGTGTTCTTGACGATGCGGCCGCCCACAGCAAGAAGATCACCCTCGATCCGTTGCCGATGGGGCTCCTCGATCGTCCTCACATACGACTGGTTACGCTCGTCAACGTCACTACCCGGCAAGAGCGACTTGAGAGCCGTCGATTGAACGAGGTCGGTGAAGACGATAGCGACGAGCTGCGCAGGCATAGCTTGTTCCGGCCGGCTTCCCGTGCGTGACGAACTGGAGTTCGTTTGGTCCACGATACGGCGGCGGCTTCGGTTTTACCACCGATCGAAGCGAGCGCCGTCGCCAGGCTGGAATTGCCGTCACGACGCTCCGTGCTCCGTCGATCCTTCGGCCAGTCGCCATCTTCTTGTTGTCAAAAACGGTCGCATGGCTAAGAATACACACTAGACGAGGTAGACTGAGCGTTCGACTGCAAGCAGGGCGCCGAGCGCGCGTTCTGGGCGTCGGGCCGAGTTTGATGTCTGGAGATTCGACTGTGGCAACGAGTAACCCTGCATTTTCCCGCAACCTATTTCCCGGCTATGAGCAAGTTTACGGCGAGCCGGCAAGCACGACCATGACCGTTCAGGGAACGGTCGCCAAGACGTTCGTACTGCTGGCGATCATGCTGGGAACAGGCGCATTCGCGTGGACGGCCGCCGCGGGTCAAACGCTCGGCTACGGTTTGCTCGCCGGTGCCGGCATCGGCGGATTCATCGTGGCGATGATCACGATGTTCAAGCCCACGGTGGCACCGTGGACCGCCCCGCTTTACGCCGCACTCGAGGGAGTCTTGCTCGGCGCCATCTCGCAAGTCGTGGAGCGGATGTACGGCGGCGGCATCGCGCTTCAGGCCGTCACCCTGACCTGCGGCGTGCTCTTCATCATGCTGTTCCTCTACGCAACGCGAATCATCCGGGTGACCGACAAGCTCAAGATGGGCATCGTGATGGCCACCTCCGCCCTCTGCCTGTTTTATGTGATTGCAATGTTGCTCAGCTTCTTCCACGTCGGCGTGCCGCTGATCTTCAGCGCCACAAGGTTCGGCATCATCTTCAGCCTGTTCGTCGTCGGTCTGGCGGCGTTCAACCTGCTGCTCGACTTCGATTTCATCGAGAAGGCTTCCGCCACCAGTGCGCCCAAATACATGGAATGGTACGGTGCCTTCGGACTGATGGTCACCCTCGTCTGGCTGTATCTCGAGATCCTTCGTCTCTTGATGAAGATGGCCGCGCAGCGGGACGAATGACCGGCTCGCCCCTTGCCATGACCGGTCGCTCCGCTATAGTGTCGAATCCTGTTCCTTGATCACCGGGAGACGACACGATGAGTGAGCGTAAATTACGCGTGGGAATGGTCGGAGGAGGCGGTCCGTCAAATTTCTTCGGGGCGCCACACCGCCGGGCGATTCTGCTGGATAATTCAGCCGAGCTGACGGCAGGCGCACTGCGCACCAAGCCGGATGAGTCGATTGCCGCCGCGCGCGGCATGTTCATGGCCCGAGGCTATCCCGACTGGGAAACCATGATCAAGTCGGAAAAGGCACTCCCCGAGTCCGAGCGCATCGACTACGTGACGATTGTCACACCAAATGATGCCCACTTCGGCCCCGCCGACGCCGCGGCCGCTGCAGGAATCGGTGTGCTCTGCGAGAAGCCGCTCACAACGACGCTGGACGAGGCACGGCGGCTGCATGCAACGGTTCGCTCCAAGAACACTCCGTTTGTCGTCGCCTACACCTACACCGGCTTCGCCATGGTGATGCTCGCACGCGAGCTCGTGCATAACGGCGATATCGGCGAGCTGCGCAAGGTCGAAGCCTGGTATCCTCAGGGTTGGCTGGCGTCGAAGCTCGAAGCCGAAAACCAGAAGCAGGCGGCCTGGAGAGTTGATCCCGCCAAGGCGGGCAGCTCCGGCTGCGGCGGCGATATCGGAACCCACGCCTACGAATTCATCCGGTTCGTCGCCGGGCTGTCGGCCGTGAAACTGCGGGCACGGCTCAAGTCATTTGTCCCGGGCCGTGCGCTCGATGATGACTTCACCGTTCTGGCCGAGCTGAACAATGGGGTCATTGCCACCATAACGGCTTCCCAGATCACGATCGGAGCCCAGAACGACAACGGCTTCCGCGTGATCGGCACCTCGGGCACGCTCGAGTGGTCAATCACCGATCACACCGTGCTCAAGCACTATGCCGCCGGGCAGCCGGTTCGCGTTTACCGGCAGGGAGCCGAATACGGCTATTTCCCCGGCTCGGTGAAACCCTATCTGCGCATGCCTTCCGGGCACCCAGAAGGCATCCACGAAGCGCTCGCCAACCTGCACCGGACGCTCGAATGGACGATCCGATCAGGCCGCGGCGAGTCGGTGCCCAAACCGTTCCCACACCCGGGCATTGCCGATGGTGTCGCCGGGATGGCCTTCATCGAAGCCGCCGTCGCCAGCGCCAAACAAGACGGTGCTTGGGTCGAGGTCCCCAAGGCAAGCTGACACCATCACATTCAGCCACGAGAACCAGCCGCTCTTTGTCGTCGGTCGGTCTCGGTTCATCCGGCCGTGCCGCGCACAGGAGAACGCCCCGTGAAAGACCCCATGGTTCGCTTCAGCGTGGCGATCGGCGGAGAGTTACTCCAGAAATTTGATCAGTATCGCGAGCTTCATCGACATCCCAACCGCAGTGAAGCGGTCCGCGGCTTGATGCGGGGCGCCTTGCTCGAAGAGGTGATCACGAACGACGAAAGCGAAGCGATGGGGGTCGTCACCTTGATCTACGACCACCACGCCTCGAAAATCTCGCAGCGCTTGACCGACCTCCAGCACCACCATCTCGACCAGGTCGTGACAACAACCCACGTCCATCTCGACGCGCGTCGCTGCCTGGAAGTGATTCTCCTGCGCGGCCCCGCGCGGGAGGTTCGCAGCTTGGCCGACGATCTGATCGGCACCAAAGGCGTCGAAACCGGCCGCCTCGTGCTTGCATCGGCCAAGCCCATACCTGCCGCGAACGGTGAGGCCGGGCAAGAACATCCGCATGATCATGATCACGACCACGGCCACCACCATCATTCCCACGCCCATAAGCCAGCGCGTCGCCGCGGAAACTAACGGCTTTCGTGGTTTGGGCGAGAGAGAGAGTCCCGCACAGCCGCCATTCTTAAAAAGCGGAATGCAGGATGCGGGTGCAATTCCCGCCGCCTCCACTTGAAGGCACTTGCGATAGTTCGCAAGTGATTTTCGTCATTGAGTTTGCGTCATTTCATTCTCGCCGAGGGACGCGGGTTATTTACCCGCCGCCCTTGAGTGTATCAATCTGCGGACATTTGCCGTAAATATTTCGCCAAAAACAAGTTAAAGGGATTGCTAACGGAACAACTCTGAGCCAAGGCATGTTGTGATGGACCCGCCTCGCGTCTGGAGTCCCGGCCTATACCCGGCCCGTCACCGCTCTTCGAAGCTGATGCGGCGGACGAGCGCTGAGCTTTGGCTATCGCGCCCGATAAGCGCCACTTCCCGTCGTCTGGGATCGTGCCTGCGGTCGGAGCCGGAAAGGAGGAGGTGATCGCGCCCGATAAGCGCCCACTTCCCGTCGTCTGGGCGTCGCAGAGACCAGCAACCTTGCGATCGTCAGCGAGCGTGCCGCAACTCTGGAACGATCCGCTCGGGTCTGGTGCGTGAGGTCGTGGGTTGAATCCCGCCGCCCCAGACTTGATTATCGCGAAAGCCCTTCGCTGGGAATGGCGGTGGGCCTATTCCTTGGATAATCCAGCAACTCGATCTGGTTCAATTCAGTTCAGCTCATCCTGGTCGGCCTTATTGCAGCACGCCAAGTTCGACGCAACCTGACGGCGGGCGGTGCATTTGCGCTGTTCAAATCCCGCCGCCCGTTTCGACTATTCCGAGTTCCCACGGCGGTGAACTTTCATGGGCATAGTATCATGGGATAAGATGCTCGGATCGACGCTGAACCAAGAAGTCCATTTCCCGAATTGGACGGCGATTATCAGCTCGGGCCTATCGACCATGAACGACCGCAACGAACTTCTCACGCGAATTTCGATTGATCCGGGTGTCTGCTTTGGCCGGCCCGTGATCCGGGGCACGCGAATATGGGTGTCACTGGTTGTCGACAATCTCGCGGAAGGCATCCCGTAGGCTGAATTGCTTGCTGCTATCCACAACTCAGGCCCGAGGACATTCGAGCGGCATTAGCTTTTGCCGCGGAGATGTCACGCGAACGAATCTTTCCGATCCTTACGGAACCGGTGTCAGCCTGAAGCTGAAACTCGATGAAAACTTCGATGTGCGGCTCGTGCCGGAACTGCTCAAGGAGGGCTTCGACGAGGCTACGGTAATCGCCGAAGGTCTGGCGGGAAGCACGGACGAAGCGATCTAAGACACCTGCAAAGCGGTCGGTCGAACCGTGGTGACGGTCGATCTGGATCTTTCGAACTCGCTCGGCTTTCCACCTGAAGATTCCGAAGGTATTGTCGTTGTGCGTCCTCCGAAAGCGGTGCACTCGCCGATTCGGGCGAGATTGTAGAGCGTGATCGCACACCTGAAAACGGGCTCGGTGAAGGGAAAATTGTGGATCGTTGGAGTGGGCCGCATCCGCGAGCACGATCCCGACGATGCAAGTGGAACCGCTTGATATGAAGGAGTGTGACCGATGGGCTTCGTGTGGAACGTCATGATCTCCTTTGACAATGAGGAGCTGTGGGAGGACGGCGAGGATGAGGCCCGGGACACGTGCGAGCCGATGGAGCGGATCAACACTTGGCTGTCGCCCTGCCGGTTGGTCAGCCTGATCGGCCCGACCTACGAGGAAGGCGCGGGATACGGGATGGACGCCAACCTTTACGGGGGCGGTTTCAAGAACTTCGACATCGACGGCTTCATCGAGGTGATCGAAGCCCAGGACTGGAAAGAACGGTCCAAGGTCCAGTTGTGGATTAAGGGTGCGGAGGAGGGCATGGGCGAAGAGCCGTTCACCCTCATCAAACTCGGCGGCCGCCGAAGCGAGGCGGCAGTCAAGGCGGCGGCCACTCGCGAGCGGCGGGCAGCCGCGGCGAAGGCCGTCCAAACCAAGAAGCGGCAAGCCGCTGGTCGCAAGGCGGCAGCGACTCGCAAGGTCAAGCGGTCCGAGCGATGAGGCTCACCCTGCCGGGGAGCATGCAGACTCTTCCGGGCCCAAAGCCCACCGAGCCTGCGGAGTCTGGGATTAATCGTCACGCTCGATCGTCATCTGATTCTCGGATAAGAACACGCCGCGGCCCGGCTTCCCTGCCCAGGACTCCGGCGATAAGAAGTTCGATAGCCGTTCTCTCGCCCCGACTAGATTTCGATGAAGGCCCATCGCCGGAAATGGCTGTGAGCTTTTCTGCTCGAAATCAAGTTCCTTCTGTTCACGTTCATGGTTCGAATGCCGGGAACGCCGGACAGGGTTCTTTGCGGTGCTGGTCGCAACTCCCCTTCGCGGCCGAAGTTGCCCGGTTCAAATTCAATCCACTGGATATTCGCTCGAACCCTGCATGGCTACAATGTTTCTGATCTATTCCGGTTCCGGAGAAGACGGACAGGTTCGCAGTGTGGTCCGCGCGTAGCGCTGCGGCCGCGCCGTCACCTAGCTCAATGCCTCCGTCCCGCATTTGACCGGAGCCCTTGTTCACCGCCCACGACGAGGTTGCAGCGGAGGGACTACGCGTGCCGCGAGAGATACCAGACGTTCCGATTGACTGGAAGAAGCCCACGGTCGACGGCGGGCGCAGCTTTGACATCAAATTGATAACGCCGATGTTCGGGGGCGGCGTCGAGACGCGCGTCACTGACCAGAGCTTTCCCCTTCGGCCCACGGCGATTCGGGGTCAATTGCAGTTCTGGTGGCGAGCGACCGTCGGGGCGCGGTATGCGACGCGGCAGGAACTGCGGGCCAACCAATCGAAAATCTGGGGCTCTACCGAGCGAGCGAGCCGGGTGCGGGTGCTCGTGGAGAATCTGCAGGTTGGCAAACCGGAGCCGTGTGCCAGGTTCGAGGTTGACAGCACAACGCATAAATATAAATCAACGCCAACCTGGATCGAGCCGTTCAACCGGCCGTCTCTTTCCTACGCTTTGTTCCCATTTCAGGGGCAACTGGCAAAGGGACGGGAACAGATCGAGGTCGTGCCCGCCGCCTGCATACGCAAGGCGAGCTTCCGCCTGAGCCTGCACTGCCCAAACGATCTTTGGCCGCAAGTCGAGCCGGCGCTCTGGGCATGGCTCAACTTCGGCGGCCTGGGCGCCCGGACTCGCCGCGGTTGCGGGGCGATTCTTTGCAAGGAACTTGCTCCACGCGATCACGGCCACTTCGCGGAACAGTTGAATCAATTCACATCTCATCGGATAGAAGGCCGCGAATGGCCGACAATTGGCGAGTGGACGCTAGTCCGAAGAACGGAACCAGCCGGTGATCCGATCCAGGTTTGGGATTCGCTGATGGGACGATTCAAGCACTTCCGGCAAGGGGGTGGGTTCGCTCGCAATCCTGGACAACAGCCAAACCGACCGGGGCGATCACGGTATCCCGAGCCTGAGACGATTCGTCGGATCACGGGCCAGCGTTCGGCTCAACACGCTCGAGTTTCGCAGATTCCCGATGACGCGTTCCCCCGCGCGGAGCTCGGTTTGCCGATCGTATTTCACTTCCAAGGACAGGGAGAACCGCAAGACACAGTTCTCTACCCCTCCGCGGGCCCCGACGACGAGAAACGCGAACGGATGGCGAGTCCACTGATTCTTAAGCCGTTGGTCTTGCAGGACGGCAACGCAATCCCGCTCATTTTGCGTTTGAAGACAGAATTGTTAAGTGGAGTCGATCTACGACGCGGGGACAAATCGCTTCCCGTCCCGCCATCAGCAACGATCAGTGCCCCGACGTTGGCGAGTTATCCAAATTCACCACTCGCCGGATCGCCCAATGGCTCAGCACTCGAAGCGTTTCTCGCGTTTGCCCGAAACGAAGGTTTCTCTGAGGTTCCCCGATGAGCCACCTTATTGCGATCTCCGTCGGCCCGGTGCAGGAATTTATCGCGGCGGCGCGGCGGACGCGCGATCTGTGGTTCGGCTCGTATCTGCTCTCGGAGATTAGCCGGGCCGTGGCGAAAAGGGTCGAGCAGGGGGACGGCCGATTGATCTTTCCCGCGTCGTCGCATGCCGGGAGCATTGCCAACGTCGTCGTGGGCGAGTTGCCCACCGGTGAACCCAAGGACGTGGCCGCGGCGGCCAAGCAATCAGCCCAGCAATGCTGGCGCATGTTCGCCGAGGAGGCCCGGCAAGAGACGCCTGGTGTGATTCGTCCCGAGATCTGGAGCGATCAGGTAGATGACGTTATCGAGTTCTATGCGGCGTGGGTCAAAGGGTCGGGCAGCTACTCCAAGGATCGCAAAACACTGATGCGTTTGCTGGCTGGCCGGAAGAACTGCCGCGATTTCAAGCAGCCTGGCTTCAATGACGCTGGGCTCCCCAAGTCGTCGCTCGATGGGCAACGCCCAACTGTGCTCGTCGGACCGAAGCCAGGAGAATCGCGAGAGACCTACCGTGACCACTGGCCCAGGAAGCTTCGACTCTCACCCGGCGAACAACTTGACGTCGTTGGGGTTACGAAGCGGCTCGGCAAAGAACAAGGGCAAAGCAATCCACGATATTCCTCGGTCGCCCGAGTCGCGGCCGAGACATGGCTGCAAGGCGTTCAAACCCGGGATCGCGACAAACTCGCGCGATTGAAGAATGCGTGTCAAAAGCTCGTGTCCAAAGGACTGAACACTGTCCAGGAAGAAAAGTATCAGTATTTCCCATATGAAGGCTCGATCATCTACAAGGATCGGCACGCCGATTTGAAAAAAGAACTCGGGCTGCGCGACACAGATCTCAATGAAATCGCCGAGGCTCTGATGGACGCTGGTGGCGACCCCAATCCCTATCTCGCCATCCTCGTGGCCGATGGCGACAAGATGGGAGCCGCCATTTCCGCTTTGAGCTCACCAGAAAAGCATCGCGAGTTCTCCATGGCCCTGGCCGGGTTCGCGGACGAAGCGAAGAAAATCGTCAACGACCACAATGGTGTGCTCGTCTACGCCGGCGGCGACGACGTGCTGGCGTTCCTGCCCGTGGACAAGTGCCTGCAATGCGCGAGAGAACTATACGATAAATTCGGCGAATCGTTGAACCATTACAAGAACGAGGAAGGGACGCCTCCAACTCTCTCCGTTGGCATCGCGATCGGCCACTTCATGGAGAACCTGGAAGACCTTCTCGGCTACGGGCGAGCGGCTGAAAAAGCGGCCAAGGAGCCCGATCGCGATGGATTGGCCGTGCACTTACATAAGCGCGGCGGCGCGCCGATTCGCATGCGGGGCCGGTGGAGCGACAATCCTGATGTGCGATTGGCCAAGTTCGCCGAGTTGATGAACAAGGGCATCATTCCCACGAAGCTGCCTTACGAATTGCGCACCATGGCCAGACTGTACGAACCGTGGCAACAGCACGCGGATAGTGCGATCAGGATGGACTTGATTCGGTTGATCGCCAAAAAGCAGTCGCGCGGGGTCGATACGGTGCGGCAGGCACTTGACGGCTATCTCAATGAGATGAATTCGGCGAAGCTGTTGGGTTTGGCGGAGGAACTGCTCGTTGCCCGTCAGATTGACGCGGCCTTGCGGCAAGCGGGAGAGCTTCCGCCTCCCGTTTTGGAGGCGGCGACATGAGCGTCACCACATTGCAACTGACGGCCCACGACCCGATCATCGCGCGCGATGGGCGTCCTTTTGGAATCGGCCAGGGCAACCGCATGCGCGGCCTTAGCTGGCCATTGCCGTCTGTAGTAGCCGGGTCCTTCCGCACGGCGCTCGTGAAGGCGAATGCGGCGCTCGATTTCACGAGAAACACGCCGCTCGACGTGCTTCGCGTTGAGGTGGCCGGCCTGTTTCCGAGGGTCGGCCAGGAGTTGTATCTGCCCGCGCCGAGCGACGCCGTCGCCGAGCCGACCGAGGACGGCAGGGCGGTCAAGGCAGTACATCGTCTGACCCCGCAACCGAGTTTCACCGGGTGCGACTTCCCCGACGGTTTGCGCCTACACCCCGTAATGCTCACTGAAGATCAAGCCGAGGAAGATTTCAAGCCGAAGCCAATTCCAGCGTGGTGGCCGGCCCGAGAGATTGCCAAATGGCTTGTTGGCGAGCCGGTGGCATTCGATCGGGAATTCCTCAATGCCGGGCTCCAAGAAATCCGCGATCACGTCTGTCTCGACGCTGACAGGGGAGCGGCCGCGGAAGGCCAAATCTTCTCCACGGCAGGATTGAACGTGGCACAGTTGCCTCGGCATGGCGTGAAGTCGGATGACCAGAAACTCCCATTGGGCGACCGGTTCGCCGAGATTACGCTTTCGGCTCGGGTAACGATCGCGGAGCGAGCGTTCCAGCACGTGGACAAACTCAGCACCTGGCACCCGCTGGGCGGCGAGCGACGCCTTGTTCACTGGCAACGCGACGATTCAGTGGCCGTCTGGAAGTGCTCAGAAACCGTTAAATCGGCGCTTCAAAACGCGAGCAGAATTCGCATGGTGCTTGCCACGCCGGCCATCTTCGAGCACGGCTGGCGGCCAGGCTGGTTGGACGGAACCACGCTGATCGGCAAGCCGCTGGGCGATGGGCCGACGCTTAAGCTGGTGGGTGTCTGCATTGCGCGCTGGCGTGCGGTTTCCGGCTGGGCTTATGCACCGCACGCCGAGGAAGACGGCCGCCGCCGCGTCGTTCCTCAGGATCGACCTGGCCCAAAAGCGATTCGCGGAATGGTGCCGGCCGGCGGCGTTTACTTCTTCGAGAAAGTCGATGGTGATTCGCGCATCCTGGCCACTAACGGCTGGCTAAAGCCTGTTAGCGACGCACCTCACGACTGCCGCGACGGCTTCGGACTATCCCTTTGGGGAACCTGGTAGGCACGAGTACATCACGGGAACTTATCATGATGGGTACGCGGATTTACTGGCTTCATGCCCTCAGTCCCACCCATGCCGGGATCGGCCGGGGCGTTGGGTACATCGACCTTCCGATCGACCGCGACGGCGTGACAGGCTGGCCGATCATCCGGGGATCGTCGTTCAAGGGGGTCTGGCGCGATTGGGCTGTTCAACAGAAACTGGCGAACGTCCAGCAGGCTTTCGGCCGCGCCGATCAGGAAGGCGAATCAGCGAACTCCGGTGCGCTGATCCCAACGGATGCGCATCTTGTCTGTCTGCCGGTTCGGAGCTTCCGCGGCACCTTCGCCTGGACCACGTCAGCGCTGTGCTTGCACACGCTGAGGCGGACGCTCGACCTGGCCGGCGTGCCTGATCTCCCCGAGGCCCCTTCGAGTCTGGCAGACACGAACGCCCACCATTTCGACGAGGGCAACACGAAGACAGCGCTCACGGAAGAGAAGCGTGTCTATCTTGAAGACCTGGATTTCGATGCAAGACCATGTCCGATCGCGACGGCGTGGGCCGCGAAAATCGCCGCCTGGGTATTCCCCGACGACAGCGCCTGGCAAGAGCAATTCAAGAGGCGGTTCGTCGTGCTGCCTGACAGCGCTTTCGACTTCCTCTGCGAGACCGGGACCGAGGTGCATACGCGCGTGAGGATCGACGACGAGTTGAAAGTCGTGGCGAAAGGGGCATTGTGGACCGAGGAATCGATACCGGCCGAGACAATCCTATCCGGCGTCGTCCAATGCGATCGGGTTTTCGGGCGTGACGGCGAAGACATCACTCCGACAGGGCTGCTCGATCGGTTCGCCAAAGACCCGCTCACGCTCCAGATCGGCGGCAAAGCGACCGTCGGCCGCGGGCAAGTCCGCTGCGTCTTCACGGAGGCGCAGGCATGAGCGTTCACACTCGAAGTCAGAAGCTCGCGCAAGCCGCCTATGCGAGAATCGCCTTGCACACCAACAGCGGGCGGAAGAATCCAGATAAGGAGTATGTCAGTTTCGCCAAGAAGTTTCCGGCTCTGATCCACACTTGCGGCCTGGCCCAGGCGGTGGCGTTTGCGCGGGCCAAAAAGCAGGCGAACTATATCGCCGATTTGACAGAGGTTCTGAGGGCAGCCGATCATTCCGAGATGACCGGACAAGACTCGCTCGACCAGCACGCGCGGACACAACAGTTGACAGGCTACCTTCGCCTCAGCCGAGATGCCATCAACGCCGCGAGCTGGCTGAAGAGATACGTAGAGGCCGCGACGCCGGACGATACGACGGAGGGCGAATCTTGAACGCCATCCGCGACCAGCTCCTCCCGTTGATGCCAAACCGTGGCAAATACGATTCGCATCCGGGACTGTTACTCCAGCGATATCTGCACGAATCGGCCGCGGGCGATCAGGGAAAGCCCGAACACAAGCGACAGATACTCGATGCCGCGATCAAGTCCGCGAGCGACGGTGATCTCATTGGCCTCTACGAGGCCGCGTTCACCCGCTGGTCGGCGTTTCTTCCGAAGGATCCCGCGCCGATTGACCTCACAACTCAGGGCCGCCTCATCGTCGGCCTCGGTTCGGAAAACATTATCGAAACCGGCATCCGTCTCCATCACACCTACGGGATGCCGATCATACCCGGTTCGGCGCTCAAGGGCCTGGCGACCCACTATTGCGATCAGGTCTGGGGGCCAACGGAGGAAAAGTTCAAGAAAGGAGGAATGTATCACCGACTGCTCTTCGGCATGACCGACGACAGTGGCTGCATTACCTTCCACGACGCGTGGCTGACGCCCAAGTCACCGGAGCCATTGAGATTGGACGTGATGACGCCTCACCACCCGAAATGGCTGGACGGTTCCGTCGCACCGACCGATTTCGACAGTCCGATCCCGATCCCGTTCTTATCGGTGACGGGGGAGTTTCGCGTCGCCGTGTCCTGGCATGGGCCCACGAGCAACAAGGCCAAGAATTGGTCGGAATTGGCTCTCTCGCTCCTGTGCGACGCTCTCGATGCGTGGGGAATTGGCGGAAAGACGACAAGTGGCTATGGGCGGCTCATCCTTCCTCCGCCCCCGCCTCCACCGCCGCCGCCGAAGAAGCGAGCCTCCGGAGCAAAGGCCAAGGTGCGGATCATCGCCTCACGGCCCAAGGGCGGCTTCGAGGTTCAGGATATCGAGCCGGGACGTGCTCTAGGATCTCTCACAGTTGGCACCCCGACCTCGGGCATCGACACGATCCCTGGCGCCATCGTGGATGTCTTGGTTCATGTCGACGAGCCAAAAAGGCCGCAGTACAAGTGGCCACAGCCATCAAAGAAGTAGTGGGACAATCGATGAAGGTTCTATTCTGCCTCCTTTCCGACCAGCACGTGCCGAACCTGCTCTCGGTGCATCACTACAAGCCTGATCAACTCGTATTGCTCGAGTCGGATCACATGAAGAAGCGTGAAGTGGCAAGCCATTTTTTGAAGGCGCTCAAACACGGCGATCTGGATTATGGCTCGCGACACCATATCGAGCCGCTCGCCGCCGAGGACAACCTCACCGCTGTGCGGCAGGCATTGCAGCGAGCCTACGGCAAGTTCCCCTCCGCTGAATGGATTGCCAATCTCACTGGCGGCACCAAGCCCATGAGCATCGCGACCCACGAGTTTTTCAAGGCCCTTGGCGGCAACTTGATCTATACCAATGTGGTGCGGCCCGCATCTCTGATCGACATCGAGAGCGGCGAAACGCAAGAGTGCAGCCACAGGCTTTCGATCAAGGAGTTCCTCGCGGGTTACGGCTTCGAGTCGAGGAAAGCCGACGACAAGATGGCAGAGGCGGAACGGCGTGCGGTTGAGGGGGCACGCTCCGCCGAACTCCTGGCGCAACACGCAACCGATCGCGAGATTCTGTCACTCAACGATGACGAGCGACGAAAAGCACGCGAAAAGGGCGTCGAGTTATCAGCGGAGAAGTTTCGTTTTCCAGGTGAAGCGAAAGACGAACTTCGAAAGATCTGGCTCGACGGCGTGCCGACCAGAAAACTGACCAAGTATGAGGTCGAATTCCTCACAGGCGGTTGGTTGGAGGTGTTCTTCTGGACTCTTCTGGTGAGGCATTCTGACTCGCTCGGAATTTGGGACGTCCGACTCGGCTTGGAAGTCGGTCGATGCGGCGACCCATCGGGTAACGACTTCGACGTGGCGTTCATGCATAATCACGGATTGTCGATGATCGAATGCAAGTCCGGATCACAAGACCATGATCCCGGTGCGGATATCCTTTACAAGATCGAAGCGGTCACTCGCCAGTTCCGTGCCTTGCGGGTCCGATCGTTTCTGGCGACGACCGCAACGAATTTGCTTGGCAAGGAGGACAAGGTGAAGGAATCACTCCAGGTGCGAGCCGACATCTACCAGTGCCGAATCTTGATCGGCGATCAGATACGCGAGCTGGCCTTGCGTGCGGACGACGCCGAAACGGTTCGCGAGGTTATTCTGGATGGACCCAAATCGTAGCAGGCGGTGACCATGAACGATCTCGTGTTCTACTCCATCGGCGTCAATCAGCCAATCACTCCCGCCGAACCGCTGCCGCCCCTGCCGGAGATTCCCCGTGGGGTAATGGTTGTCATCGAAGGCCGCGCCCCTGTCTGGCGTTACGGCATGGCATTTCACCGCCTGCACGGATCGCCGGCCGGAGCGATTGCCGTTTTTGACCCCCGGCTCGGTGCTGTCGTCGTCGCATCGCACCACCCTAATTGGCGCGAAGGCCAGGTGATTGATATCGATTTCCGTCCCCGACAGACCTAGTTACCAGGAATTCCCGGGTTCAGACCTATTTTCAATTAATTGCCACACCGATGACCTCGGAAGCCGACACCGCGTTGAGTCGATCAATCATGCGCCGGCCACGTTCACTGTCCGGGTATTTCAAGAGCGTTTTATGGTCCGTGTCAAGGAGA
Source organism: uncultured Planctomycetota bacterium (assembly GCA_963823665.1). Taxonomy (GTDB): domain Bacteria; phylum Planctomycetota; class Planctomycetia; order Isosphaerales; family Isosphaeraceae; genus CAVXHV01. The sequence continues at coordinate 2,496,936 of CAWGMQ010000004.1, read as the reverse complement.
ATCATTCGGCCAATTCTCCGCGCCGCGCCGCCTCCCGTTCGGCCTCACGGACGCGCAGGCATTCCTCGTCGACTTTGCGCATGAATTCGCTGTCGCGGAACATGCCGACGACCTTGCGCCAATCCTTGCGAGATTGGTCGAGCCGCTTCGTCGCCATTTCCTTCTCCAAAGCCGCGACTCGTTTGGCAAGGGATTCCGAGGTCAAGTCATTCATCGCCGTCCCCTCCCGATACTCGAAGAGTCGCCTGTTATTTTACTTTTCCAGGTTCACTTCTTGGAATCCGATTCTTGGCTTTTCCGTGCACCCAGTTGCTTCCCGCCCTGGCCCGCCCGTCCTGCATGTCCAGGTCTCGTGAACGTGCACCAACCGCTTGATCGCCTTGGGGATGTGTACCCACCCCGCGGCGCGACGCGAAAAAGCAATGCGCCGGTCAACTCCGAGCAGTCGTCGTTCCGCGGACCGTCAGCAGGGACGCGCCAGATCCAGGATGGCAGTTCTGACAGAAGCCGTCAGGCGGTGCCAGTTTGCGACCAGCTCGCGGAGTGCCTCGTACTCCCGGCCATGCTCCGGCCAGCCCTGTGGTCGCATTTCATAACCACAAGTGGCACAGAGAATTGTGGAAATTGGGCCGCGGGTGCAATTCCCGCCGCCTCCACTTCTTGTGTTGTAACTCATTTTATTTCAATTGTTTACGTCTAATACAGACGCGGGTAAGTAACCCGCCGCCTTGAGAATCTCGAACTGCGAGAGTTGATCGTAAACATCTCCTTAAGAATAACTTGAGTCGTTACTCTCAGACCGGCGCTGATTCGACGACGGTCCCAATTCGCGGGTATCGCCACCGAACTCCCGGCCAATATCCGACGACGGTAGATTCTTGATGCCGACGAAGCCGGACAGCGCTCAGTTTCGTCCGACTTGCTCGACAGCAGCCCAGCTCGACAAGGGCCAGCTTCCTCCAGCCCAGCGCCGCACTGCCGAGGACCCTCCATGCACGGACGCGCATCGGCAACCCGGCCCGAGTTAACCGCTACGCGGTTCGATTTGGGGATGCTTTCGAGAATACCCCGTCTTAGGCACGACCGGAGCCATCTTTGGTTACATCCCGTCGGTCTGAGGCAGAGCCTCGTTAGATCTTCCCAATCCGTCGGGCCAAGGCAGTAATCGCGAGGGCCGAGACCGCGAGCCCGCCAAGGACGAGGCTACTGGGTTCGGGGACTGCGGAGGATTCTGTGATGGTAAAGTTCGCCCCCACGAAGAACCCAAAAGTGGTGGTCTTAGTGATCTGGAGATCGATGGTTGAACCGGCAGCGACGTTTTGTGTCAAGGCCGCGGTACCGCCGGTGCCATCGCCAAAAAGGAACGGATTCGCGCGATCGTGGCCGTCAATACTGGCGCCGCTGGAGACGACGATGCCATTCACGAGCAGCGACCAAGAATTATCTCGGCCGGAAAGGGTTGCCGCCTCCCACACGCTACCGGAGATGTTGACAGTCCCCATGTTTGGACTGGTCCAGAGGAAGTTGGCCGGGCCATTCGAGTCCCCATTCCCCGAATCGGTCGTGTGGACGACGACGTCGCCGACCTGCCAATCGTACCCAGCGCCGGTTGGCACACTCCTCGCCTTGAATTCGCCCGGGAGAAAATCTCCGCCGGTGTTGCTGGGAGCCCAAGCGGGTTGAGTCACCGTGAAGCCGACCGTGCCGTTCGCAGTCCAATTCGGAACCTCAGGCAATAGGGATGAGCCTTGCCGGTAGGACCAGGTGCCGAATGTCGCAGTATTGGGGTTGTTTGAGTCGCTCCAATCGGCGCTCAGATCGGCAACATTTCCGGCTCTCACGGCCGGAATGATGGAAAACAAAGTGAGGGACAGAAGGATTCGGCACGTTCGCTTCATGGTCAAAACCTCTCCGATTAACAGAATAGGACACGCGTTGAAAGAAAAGGACACGCGTTGGCGGCGGTCCGTTTCCGTGTACTGGTTCAGCCGGTCTCTGGCGTTAGCTAGTGGCTTGGGTGCTGGCATGCCCGGTACAATGAGACGGACCGAGCCCCTGCACAGAGTAGTACGAAGGGTATTATCACGGCACCTCGCGATTGTGTGCGGCTGGACAACCCAGACCCGAGGTTTCATCGATGATCCGCGGCGATGCGGGCACGACCAATCCGACTCTTCTGAACCGTCTGGGTGACTGGCGCGACCACGAAGCGTGGGTCGATTTCGTCACGCGTTATGATCCGGTGATCCGGTCCGCTTCCAGTCGATACCGGCTCGACGCCGAGACCACCGAAGAACTTTGCCAGCGCGTCTGGATCGATCTGGCGCGGCGAATGCGATCCTTCCGGTACGACCCGGGCATGACGTTTCGCGGTTGGCTGCGCCGGTTGTGCCAGTCGCGGGCGATCGATTTGCTGCGGAAGAAGAAGGCCGACGCCGTGCGAACGCTGGAGGTTCGCGCGGCCGCGTCGCTCTGGCAGGACGCCGCTCTATGTTTCGACGCCGAGGAAGGCGCGGCATCGGAACGCCCGCTTCTGCTCCGACTGGCGGAGGAGGTTCAGGACGGCGTGCGGCGACGGGTTGAGGAACGGACGTGGCAGGTTTTCTGGGGGATCGCCGTCCTGGGACAATCTGTCCGTGAGGCCTCAGACGCCGCGGGCATCTCATACTGCGCCGCGTTCACCGCCAATAAGCGTGTCGGCCGGATGCTCCGCGAAGAGGGGCGACGGCTGTTGGCCGAACGGAGGCGATGAGCCAGAGTCGGACGATCCGCGAGATCGATTGAACCTTTACGCTGCCGTCGGGGAGCCCCATGTCCTCATGCCCCTCACCCGAGACGATCGGCCAGTTCGCAAACGCCAGGTTGAGCGGTCCGCGCTATGCCGCGATGGAAGCCCACGTCGAGACGTGCTCCGCCTGCCAGGACATCCTGGAACGGTTGGCCGCTGAATCGTCGGAGTGCGAAATTCATGGGCCCGAACGGCTGCCGCCGCCGGAACAACCTCCCACGATCCCCGGTTTCGTGATCGAGCGCGAGATTGGGCGAGGGGGAATGGGGGTCGTCTATCAGGCGTGGCAGCCGCAACTGGACCGTCGCGTGGCCGTCAAGGTCGTGAGCGCGAGCGTTGGGATCGGGGCCGAGGATCGCCGGCGCTGGCTTCGCGAGGCCCGGGCGATCGGACGAGTTCGCCATCGCAACGTCGTCCAGCTCCACGAAGCGGGCGAACAAGACGGCTGTCTCTACCTCGTCCTCGACCTGATCACGGGAGGAAGCCTGGCGGAACGCATCACCGGCCCTTTGCCGGAACGTGTCGCGGTCGAGCTGATGGTGGCGGTCGCGCAGGCCGTCGACCAGATCCACAAGGCCGGGATGTTGCACCTCGACATCAAGCCCTCGAACATCTTGCTCGACGGCCCGGCCGACGGTCCATGGGACCAGGTCACCCCGATGCTCGCGGACTTCGGGATCGCCCGGGCGGGCGACGACCCGGGCGCGACGGCCACCGGTCTGATCGGAGTGCGGGGTACCCCTTCGTTCATGGCTCCGGAACAGATTGCCGGCGACCGCGCCGACGATCGGTCCCCGATCCGACGTCTATGCCCTCGGGGCAACCCTGTACAGCCTCTTGACGGGGCGTCCTCCGTTCCAGGCCGCGTCGGTGATCGAGACGCTCGACCTGGTGCGCACCCGCGAGCCCGCGCCGCCCAGGACGCTGGTGCCCGGCCTGCCGCGTGACCTCGAAACGATCGCTCTGACCTGCCTGCGAAAGGACCCGCGGCGCCGGTACGCCTCGGCCGAGGCGCTCGCCGACGACCTGAAGCGCTGGCTTGATGGGTTTCCGATCCGGGCGCGTCCGGTCTCGAAGCTCGAACACGCCGGTCGATGGTGCCGGCGCCGGCCGGCGGTCGCTTCGCTCCTGGCCGTCCTCGCGCTCACCGTGGCGTCGAGCCTCGTGGGCTTGCTCACACTCTGGCGCCATTCCGAGACCGAGCGCGGCGTCGCGGGCCGAGAATGCCCTGGCCCGTGCCATCGAGAGCGACAAGGCCACGTCCGGAGCGGTTCGCGATCTCGTCGGCTTGCTGGCATCGACCGTGGAAGCGCCGCAAATGCTCGCGTATGAACGACTCGTCGAATCTTCGCGCGTCGTACGCGATCTCACGGCGAAACTGCGACAGGATCGAGGGGTCGCCGCATCGAACCTCGTTGCGATCTGCGGCCTTGAACGTGAGCTGGCAAAGGACTTCTGGCGTCGGGGTAAATACGCCGAATCACGCAAGTTGCTCATGGACGCCATGGAGCTTTTGGAGGAGCGGAGGAGCGGCGCCCTTGACCCGGATGTCGAGCAGGCGTACGCGCGTAGTCTCATCGATCTCGCGTGGGCCGCCGAGGACCAGCAGCGATACGACGAGGCGCTGGTCTGGCTCCAGCGCGCTGAGAATGCGCTGGAAGACTTGGCCCACGAACCGCAAAACTTGCAGGTTATCCTTTCGATCGACGAAGTGCGACGAATCGATCGCCGGGCTGTTCGGTCGTCGGGGCCAAGACGAATCGCGGCGGAGGTTGCTGGAGTCGCACATCGGCATGCTCGAGCGGTTGAGCGAGCGTGCCGGGGCCGATCCTGCGATCGGACTCCTCGCCGCGCTCGCGCGAGTGAGCGTGGCCCCCGATCAAAGCGCGAGCGCGAAGATCCGCGCCGCGATGGAGAGATTTCCGGCAGATAGACGGCTCCCGCGAACGGCTGGCAGAAAGACTGGCGGTGTGGATTGCCCGCGACATCCAGCCGTATCCGTCCGACCCGAAGTCCACCGGCAAACCGCAGGGGCGCCTGGACCCGGACGTCCACGCCCGTGCGGTCGTCCTGGCGCTCGATTCAAGATGTGAGGCGCTGGGTGTTTACCCCGCCTTGCTTCCCGCCGCGGCAGATGCAGGTGTGCGGCATTGCTGTCGATCGGGCCTTCGAGCAACGAAAGGCTGGCCGCCTGGACGATGCGCGCTGGACCGCCGCATCTCTCTTAGCCTTCGGGAAGATGCTGGCACGAAGAGATCCCAACGAAGCGGCGTTCCACGTGGTGCTGTCCGAAGCCTTCGAGCAGGAAGCGAAAAACGCCTGGAAAGTCAACGACTTTCCCACCATCGAAGCGGCGACGCGAAACGCGCTGGTCGCGGCCTCTACCGCGTTACATCTCGACCCCCGGAACACGGCCGCGCGAATGAAAGTCGCGGGTCTCCAGGACAAGATCGTCGGTCTGGCATCCGGGCAAGCACCGGCGCAACGAACTCGCGACTCCAAGTGACATTCGTATTCTCTGGAGCCCGGTGAGGAGCGTCTCAAACAGCCAACTTAATATCAGAGCGACGCCACTGCGATGCGCCTGCGTCAGGGCGACATCGTAACCACCTTGAACATAAAGCCTTTAAGTATCACCCCAACGTGTTTCCAATACCACGTGTTTGGCAGAAGTACCTGACTCAAAATCCGGGCCTCGCAAGAGGGTGCGGCCGGCGGTCGCAGCACGAGCTATTCACTCACTCACTTAGTTGGTCGGCAAGACCGCGCTAATTCCATGATCGTGTGCCTGACCTCCGGCGTCAGGCCATGCCAAACGGCGACAAGCTCACGGAGTGCCTTGTCCTCCCGGCCATGTTCCGACCAGCCCAATGGGCACTTTCTGTAACTGTATAGCGAATCAGTAGTTGCGTCATATGAGACGCGGGTGCAATTCCCGCCGCCGTTACTTTGGACAACATAAGTATCTGATACAAAACGTTTTATGTCGAACGGGACGCGGGTATATTTCCCGCGTTTACGCGCTTTCGGCGAAGGTCGAACTACTCGGAAAGCGAGGGTATAGCCGCCCAGTAGGCACCGCGCTCGAGGATCCATGCCTCGTGATCGAGCTCCAGGACGTGAAAGCCTCCCAGAGATGACTCGAGGGTGATCGTGCCGCTGCCCGTGTAGACGGGCCGGTAGATCGCCGGTCAACTTTGCCAATCAGCTCAAAGGAAACCTGCTCTTGATCCATGGAACGGGAGACGACAACTGCCATTACCAGGGAACCGAAGCCTTGATCAATAAGCTGATCCGGTACAACTAACCGTTCACGATGATGGCATACCCCAATCGGTCGCACGGGATTTACGAAGGCCACAATACGACGCCGCACCTCCGCGAGCTGATGACTCGATATCTGACAGAGAACCTGCCGCCCGGACCGGTGCGAGCGGACGGTGAGCGAGCTAAAGCTGACTCGAAGTAGGGAGACGATCATGCCGCCCTTCCCTCCGAAGCCCATGACCTTGCTCGACACCATCCTGCTGGTCGGCTCGGCGGCGATCGGGCTGGGATCATTCGAGCTGTTTCACCGCAATTTATTCATGGGCTGGATATGGATCACTGATTTGGGAGTTCCAGACATACAATCCTGGTCCACGAGGGACGTCATCGGCACGGTATCGGCCATCACGTCCATACTGTTGCCGGTGGTCGGGCCCTGGACGCTGTTGCTCGTCGTGCTGAGGATGCGGGCGCCGCGGCCAAGTTGGCGGCGAATCTGGCGCCAGCCCGGGATGGCGGCCTGCCTGGCCGCGCTGTTAGGGTTCTGCTGGACCATCCCGGTGCTTTTGGTGGCCACGAACCTTGCGAGAGTTGCCCGGCCGATGCAGACCAAGACCGCGGATCTCTGGGCGCAGAAGTACCTTGCCAATGAGGTCTTCATGTACGTCGGTCTGGCCGTGGCAGCCGTCTGGGGTGTTCAAATTTTCAGCGACCGGTGGCGGAGGTCGGTTGATTGGATCGACTTCACGGGCCGAATCGTCGGCGCGTGCTGGATCCTGATCGGCCTCGTGTGGACGCTGCTGGAGTACCTCGACTTCGTGTGACAAAACGCGGGAATCGGCCCAGACTCGAACGCGGCTGCCTATGCCCGGCATCAATCACTTCACGCAGGCATGTCCCTTCGATAATTTCAATGGGCATCGATCGCTGGTCGTTCGACGTTTGTCGGAGGCGAGGGAATCTCGCCGATCCGGACTTCATTGGCAAAGAATCGCAAACGGCAGCGCCCTGAATGCGGTGATGGCGGCGCCTATACCATAGCGAGGTGTCAGATTCTCGTTGCGCGAGACTTGATTATTGCATCGTGTGGATTGTCAACACGAGGAAATGCCATGACCAAGGCATCTAACGTGACTCGCCGTCTCGGAAAGCGCGCCGTTGCCGCGCGGAAGAACCGGTTCCGCGTGGAGTGGCTCGAGCCTCGCGAGCTGCTTTCGACTTACACGGTGACGGATACAAACGACGATTCGAACATGGGCTCGCTACGGTGGGCGATCAACCAGGTCAACGGCGACTCGACCCCTGACACCATCGATTTCGCGATCTCCGGAACTGGGGTTCACACGATCACGCTGGGCTCATCGTTACCTCAGATCACCGACTCGGTGAACATTGACGGCACGAGTCAGAGCGGTTACTCGGGAGTGCCGCTGATATCGATCAACGGCTCGAGCGTGCCGGCGTCGGGCTGGATCTTCTGGGACGCGGCGGCATCGAGCACGATTCAAGGCCTGGCCGTCTCCGGCTGTCCGGGCGTGGGGATTCTGGTGACCGGCAGCGGAAACGACGTGATCCAGGGCTGTTACGTCGGGACAGCCGACGGTGCGAACGCCAAGGCCAACGGGGTGGGCATCGAGATCTTTGGGTCAGCCAGCAATACGATCGGGGGCTCGACCGCCGCTGCGCGGAACGTCATTTCGGGCAATACGAATGAGGGAATCGCGATCGGCGATGCCCAGGCAACCGACAGCAATCTGGTCGAAGGGAATTACATCGGAATCAAAGCGAGCGGGAGCGCTGCGCTGGGCAACGGGCAAGACGGGTTGCTGCTGGATGATGCATCGCAGAACACGATCAGCGGCAACGTGATCTCGGGCAACACCGGCGAAGGGATCCTGATTCAGCAGGTCAACGGGCCCTCTTCGACCAATCTGATCGCGAATAACCTGATCGGCACCGACTCCACTGGGACCGTCGCGATTCCCAACACCTTGAATGGAATCCATCTGGGCGGGGTGACGGGCACGACGATCACCGGCGACCTGATTTCTGGCAACTCCATCTGCGGCGTCCTGCTCGACCCGGGGACAAGCAACACAGTCATTCAGTCGAGCACGATCGGCACGAATCTGGCGGGCACCGCGGCAGTGCCGAACGTCCAGGACGGAATCCAGGCCTTAGGTGCAACCGGGATGACGATCGGGGGGACCGTGAAAGGCTCGGCCAATCTGATCTCCGGCAATTTGCAGAACGGCATCAACCTGGGGCGGTTTGCCGCCCCGACCTACGATACGGGGGGGCTGATCGAGGGCAACATCATCGGCCTTGCGACGGGAGCTACGAGCATCCTCGGCAACGGCATTAACGGTGTCTTGCTGGATGGTGCCGACGACATTACGATCGGCGGCACGGCGGCGGCGGCACGAAATATCGTCTCGGGCAATGTTGAATCGGGCGTCGCGCTGGGCAACGGCATCGGCGATCTCGTCGAAGGCAACTACTGCGGCACCGATGTGACCGGCAAGATCGCGCTTGGCAACTATTCCGGCGTTCAGTTTTTCGGTGCGTCGTATGCGACTGTCGGGGGGACCGTCAGCGGCGCGGGAAACGTGATCTCGGGCAACAACGGAACCGGGATCGATAGCCTAACGGGTAAGACGGTGGGCGAGCTGATGGAAGGCAACCTGATTGGGGTGGACGTCACCGGTAGGAATCCACTGCCGAACGTGGGCAGCGGCATCAGTGTCCCGGGCGATAGCACGGTCGGCGGCACGGTCGCAAGCGCGGCGAACGTGATCTCGGCCAACGACCAAGACGGAATCGCTGAGTACTCCGGCGAGGCCGATGGATTGGTCGTTCTGGGCAACTATATCGGCACCGACTCGGCTGGCGACGACCTCGGCAATAAGAGTAACGGCGTGGATCTCGTGGCAAGCAACATCACGATCGGCGGCACAGCCCAAGGGGCCGGCAACGTGATCACCAACAACGTGAACCAAGGGATCGTGGTCGTTTCCAACAACGATCACAATTCCTTCCTCTCGAACTCGATCTACGACAACGGCAGCCTGGGGATCTCCCTGTTAGGTGCCCCACCGGGGCCTGGCGGACCAACTCCGAACCATCTCGACGAACAAGGATTCACACTCCCTCAAAACAACGATTTCCAGAACTATCCGGTTCTGACCCAGGCGGCGTATACGGCAACGACGACCGAGGTCATCGGCACCTTGAACGCCTCGGCCAGCACGACCTATCTCGTGCAGTTTTTTGCAAGTGCCACCGCCGACCCTTCGGGATACGGCCAGGGCCAGAAGTACCTCGGCAGCACGACCGTTACGACCGGGGCCGACTACAACGCGAGCTTCGACACCGTGCTGAACACCCCCACGCCGGCCGGCTGGGTGATCTCGGCCACCGCGACCGACCCCCTGGGCAATACGTCCGAGTTTTCGCAGGACATCGTTGCGGTGCCGAGTGCCGACGTCGCCGTACAGGTCACCGCCTCGCCGACTCCCTCAGTCTATGTCGGCGGCACTTTGACGTACACCGTGACGGTCACGGATATCGGGTCAGAAGGTGCCACCGGTGTGAACGTGACGGACACGCTGCCGCAGAGCATCAGCTCGAACGTGACAGCAGTCGCGTCGGATCCAAACGTGACGCCCAGCATCGACGGCGACGTGGTGACCGCCGATTTCGGCACGATGAGGGGTAACACCTTCGCCACGCTCACCATCACCGTCGTTCCGACGGATAGCGCCATCCCACAAATCACTGACATGGCGAGCGTCACGAGTGCTGACTTTGATCCGAACCCGGGCAACAGCACCGACTCAGTGACGACCCTGGTGGATCCCTCTGCCGACCTTGGCCTGACCTTGAGCGGAAGCCCGGACGCCGTGATCGCCGGTAATACTGTCACATACTTGTTAACGGCGACCAACGCCGGCCCGTCGGACGCGGCCGACGTCGACGTGACCGACACGCTACCGCAGAACATCACGTCGAACGTGACGGTAACCACGTCGGTGCCGGGTGTGACGGCGACCATTTCCGGCGGCCAGGTCACGGCCGACCTGGGCACGCTGGCCGCGGGCGCGACCGCGACCGTTTCGATCACGGTCGAGACCGACACCTCGTCGATCCCCCAGATCAGCGACAGCGCGACGGTTTCCAGCAGCACGTACGATCCTGACCCGAGCAACAACACGCCGCCCCCGGTGATGACGACGGTTCAGCCCGTGCCGGTGAGCAACCTCTCGATCACGATGTCGGGCACGCCCGACCCGGTCGGCGCCGGCAGCGAGCTGACGTACACAATTCAGGCGACCAACAGCGGCCCGTCGCCCGACCCGGACGCGGTCGTGACCGACACGCTGCCTGCAAATGTGACCTTTGTGTCGGCCACAAACGGCGTGACTCCGTCCGGTGACGTGCTGACCTTGCCCCTCGGCACGCTGGCGGCCAACGACACCACGACCGTCACCATCGTCGTGTCGCCCACCGCGGCGGCGGCCGGCTCCGGAACCGGCACGATCACAAACAGCGCGGTCATCACCGGGATGTACAACGCCAACCTGGACAATTCGGCCTCGACGACCACGATGGTCTTCGAGGTGACCGCCATCGGCTTGCAGTTAAGCGCGGTTCCGACCCTGGCCCAGGTCGGGCAGAACCTGACCTTTACCGTCACGGCCACCAACGACGGTCCGTCGAACGCGACCGGCGTGGTCTTGACCGATGCGCTGCCGGCAGACATCACCTCTGACGTGATCGCCACCACGTCGGTGTCGGGGGTGACGGCGAGCGTATCCGGCGGCCAGGTCAACGCAAGCTTCGGCGAGCTTGACCAGAGCGACAGTGTCAGCATGACCATCACGGTCGTGCCCACGCTTGCCGCGGTATCCGACTCGCCGCTCGTCGACAGCGTGACCGTGACCGACAACGAGTACAACCCGAACCCGAACACCGTGATGAACTCGGTGCCGGTGGCCCCGGTGACCGACCTTTCGATCACGATGTCGGGCAACCCCGATTCGGTCGGCGCGGGCAGTAATCTGACCTACACGATTAAGGCGACCAACAGCGGGCCGTCGGCCGACCCGGCCGCGGTCGTGACCGACGAGCTGCCGGCAAACGTGTCCTTCGTGTCGGCCACGGGCGGCGCGACTCCATCGGGCGGTATTCTCACGATGCCGCTCGCCAACCTGCCGGCGAGCGCCACGGCCACCATCACCATCGTCGTGACGCCGACCGCGGCCGCCGCGGGGAGCGGCACGGGCACAATAACCAATAGCGCATCCATCAGCTCTCCGTCGAATGACAACCCTGACAATTCGGCCTCGGTGGAGACCACGGTCACGGCAGTGACCGGCGTCGGGCTTCAAATGACGGGCCCGCCCGGCCCGAATTACGTCGGCAAGAATCTGACGTACACGATCACTGCAAAGAACAGCGGCCCTTCAATTGCCACCGGGGTCATCGTGACCGATACGCTGCCGCCGGACATAACCTCGAACGTGATAGCCACCACGTCGGTGGCCGGGCTGAACGCGTCGATTCAAAACGGACAGGTGACCGCGACATTCGGCACCTTGACCATCAATACCTCAGCAATACTGACGATCACCGTCGTTTCGACTGAATCGGCAGTGGCCGACTCGCCAATCGTCAACATGGCGGTCGTCACGACCAACGAGTTCAACGCAAGCTCCAACACCGCGATGGTCTCGACGCCGATCCTTCCCATGGCCGACCTCGCGATTACTCAATTCACAGCGTCGCCAGATCCCGTCGAATTCGCTGACGAGCTGACCTACAGAGCGGTCATCACCAACAACGGTCCGTCGCCGGCCACCGGAGTGACTCTCGCTTTCCCACTGGCCTCTGATGTCGATTTTGTGTCGGGGAACTGGGTTTTGCAGCCGGGCTCATCGGGTGTCAGCGGGCCGGTGAATCAATCGGGACCAGACCTGCGGGCCGACATCGGCAGCCTGGCGGTCGGGGCAAGTGTGAACGTCACCATCGTGGTCACGCCCCAGCAAGCAGCGATCGGTGAGCTCACTTCCACGATGAGCGTCACCGCCAACGAATTTAACGGAACGCCGAGCCAGGCGACTGCAACAGTGACGTCGACCGTCACTGACCGGCCGGGCGATTTGCAGTTCAGTGCGCCCAACTACGAGGTTGACGACAACGCGGGGTTCGCCGACATTGAGGTCGTCAGGTCGGATGGCCAGCTTGGGCAGGTCTCCGTCAATTTCACGACGGTGCCGATGACTGCGACTGCCGGCCTCGATTACACGCCGACCGCGGAGACGGTCGTCTTCCCGGCGGGCGTCGCGCAGGAGACCGTTTCAGTCCCGGTGCTGGACGATCCATACGACAGCCACGACGAGACAGTCGGCCTGGCGCTCGCCGGTCCGGGGGATGGCGCGCTTCTGGGCGCACTTAGCAGCGCGATCCTGACGATCAAAGACCTCAACCCGAACACCAACTCGCCCACTGTCACGGCCGTGCAATGGACCGGCACGGCGAAAACGATCACGAGCCTCATCCTGAGCTTCAGCGAGCCGCTTGCAGCGGCCACCGCGACCAACCCGGCCAACTTTGCAGTGGCGCTCGTGGGCCACCAGGGAACGTTCAGCGCGACGGGTCCGCAACAGGCTCTCTATGCGCCTGCTTATAATCCGGTGAACTGGACAGTGACGCTGGTTCCTATGCAGCCGCTGTTGTCGAATGTGTTTTACAGCCTGCTGATCAAGGGCACCGCGGGCGGAGTCACGGACGTCGGCGGCAACCTGCTCGCCGGCCTGGGAGCGGGCCACCCGGGCACCAATTTCAGGGCGCTCTTCGCCCAGGGCAAACATCTGAGTTACAAGGATGCCGGGGGAAACAAGGTCAGCTTCGGCGTGGAGCATGGCGGTTACGTTGAAGACCTGCTCACCGAGTCAGGCCAGGGCCAGCGGCTGGTGCTGGTCGGCGAGGTGCGGCATCATACGGTTCTTACCGGCACCGTCAAGCAAGGCAAACACGGCACCGGGCGGGCCTACCTGGGCTACTCGGTTTACGGTCTGGGTCAATTCGGAGACGTGCTGGTCACAATGAAGGACCCGCCGTTCGAGATCCAGCGCTATCCGTTCTCGCCAGGACTGCCGATCGGCCCGCCGCCGGTAACGCTCGCGCGGGTCTCCGACACGGCTGCTGCCATCCGGCAGGGGCCGGCGATGGCGAGAGCACAAACGTCGACCCGGGCGCAGGTATCTGTCTCGAGGAGCTCATCGACCAAGTCAGCGGCTGGGAGTGCGGTGCGGATTGGCGTGCTGCATCCAGAGCGCCGTCGATTTGCTGAACTGGTTCGTCGGCGGCCCACTCTATCGACGTGACAGAGCCCGACCTTCCTGGGGGTCAGACGTATTTTCAATTTAGTAGCTCAGGTCGTAGCCTGGCTTTCATCGACTTTCTCAACCCGAGCGATCTCGTAGCCCGACGACTCCCGAAGAGTCCCGGCTGGGGCGACTTCCCGTCGTGAACACCGAACATCACCATCGTCATACTCGCCAGCCCGGGAGATGGCCCGCTGGACGCGTGCGATTCTCACAATTTTCTGCCTGACATCCGCCGCCAACATGTGCCAGCACGCGACAAGCTCGCGTAGGCCGAAATCAGTGCAGGCAGTATGCAGACAGGGGGGAGGTGAATCGCCGCAAGTACTATGCGGCGTAGTGACTTGTGTATTTCGAGACGCGGGTGCAATTCCCGCCGCCTCCACTTCTCGTACCGCAGGCCCTTTTATCGGAAAGAGTTGCGCTTGCGAGGGGCGCGGTTCTGTTTTCCCGGCGCCTCCAATTCCAGAAATAAGTCGCGTTCAATGGGGATTGACGGAGCACCCTCTGCTCAATCGGCTGGCAGTAACATCATTTGCTCGTTACAGGCTGGTACACGACCAAGGGTATGGGGTGAAAGGGGACCTTGTTCCGCATTTTCAATCCCTTCGCCTCCTCTTCGTAGAGCGTAGTCAAGTCCGTTCCCATATCGTTGCGTGGGTCGAACGGCTGGGTCGCGGTCTTGGACTTCCGGTCCTGGACCCGCTGCTCGATCTCTTCCATCAGGTCGAGTTGCGCTATCTCTCCTTCACCGACCTCGGATCGGTCTGCGTACTGGAGGTAATATCCTGCCCCCGCGCCGTGTTGGCCGTCGTTTGCGATTAGTCCGACGACGCCCGCTGTGCGATCACGCGAGAATCCAGGTGCGAAAGTCTGCAGCACTTCCCCGCTTTCCAAGCTCGGCTCGATTCGGTTTAAGACCGCTTACGGTTTTGACGATCGATCCGATTTACACGATTTTATCAATTCATGAAAGCACGAAATCGGCGTAGAGAGTTGCGAAGAGGCAATTTCGCCGTACAGTCTTATTAAAGCAGGTTCTGCTGGTCGGGACGCGACAGCCGCGTTCGAAGCCCATAGGAGAGCTAGCAGAAGAATTCCACGAGAATTGGTGAATTTCCTAGAAACGAACGGAGCGCAAGATGACGACTACCGCACAAATGAAACGGAATCAACAGAATGCCAAACATAGCACTGGACCTCGGACCATCGAGGGTAAGAATCGTTCGAAATACAACGCCGTGAAGCATGCTTGCACAGCGAAACTAGTATTGCTTTCAGAAGAGAAGCCTGCGGCGTTCAACGAGCGGACGATGGCGTTCTTCGAGCATTTCAAACCGCAAAACTCGTATGAGGTTATCCTCACGCAGGAGGCGGTTTATTATTCCTGGCAGCTCAAGCGCTGCCGTGAAGCGCAGTGGTCGCGGCTGCGAGAGAGAGCCGCGATGGGCCACGCCGACGAGCAGCAACGGCTGGAAAACGAGAGGACCGAGCTGTCGGAGGAGCTTTTTCGCGCACCAAATGGGCGGCTCACCGCGCTCCCGGGTGGTGAACTGCCGGATGCGGAGGCGGGCAAAGCGTGCAGGGGGAAAGTCAACGCCGTGGGGGAACAGCGTCCGGCACACGTGCTCGGCAGTTTAGAGTTGAACCCGCTCGGGGTCAACTGGCTGCTTATCGAGTGGGATGCGCTTCTTGCGCCGCTGGAAAGAGGCGAGGGATGGAACAGCTCGGAGCGATTTCGTGCGCGCCGGCTCCTGGGGATTCACCCCATGGGTGCCTATCTCAATGACGATCTGACACTCTTGTTCCAAGCGTGCCAGACGCTCGATCCGACGGCGGGAAGCATGGTCGGCGAGTTGTGGAATGAGGTTGTCTCGGCGAATGATCTGCCGGTGCTCGAGAACCAATATCAGCAGCTCATCGGTCTGAAGCCGGCGATGGACCGAGAAACGGCGCGGCAGCACTTGATCGGGGTCGTTCGCTTAGAGGTTGAGAGACTCGAAGAAAAGGCGCAAGAACATCAGATGCGGGCCGAGCTCAGGGCCGAGCTGGCGCCCAATCTCGCCAAGGTCGATTTGAGCCACGAAGGCCTGCTCATGACGCGTTATGAGTTCGCCTGGCAGCGATCGCTGCACCGGAAGGAGAACGAGCTAAAGAATCTGGTCGAGCAACGACCGACGCTCGGCTGGGGATATAGATACGAATCTCTGGCGCCGTCGGCGGATTGGCTTCAACCCGATGAACATGATCATCAGCCTGATGATCATGTTCATGAACAAGACGCTCGCGCCGGTTCGAACGATTATGACGAGGCGACGGGTTGTGCGGATACGGAAGAGCAATCGCTGGCGGTTGAGCAGAGGAGCGATGAGGCTGCCGGGATGGGTGTAGCAGCAGTTTTGCGAAACGAACCCAAGGACGTAAGTCGTGCGAATGAAGGGAGAACGGAGGATGCCGGGGGCTCGGTGCGAAACGAACCCAGCGCGGTTTTCGCGACTGATTCACACGGCAAGTTCAGCGACAGAGCGCACTCGGTTTTGCGAAACGAACCCAAGGATGCAAGTTGTGCGGTCGAAGGGATAACGGATGGCGACAGGGACTCGCTGCGAAACGAACCCAAGGTGATTTCCGAGGCTGTCGCGGTTGGCCGTGAAGACGGCGACGTGGAAGAAAAAGTGGTGCGCAAAGAAGGTCTGGTGGTGCGATCTGTGCGGTTTGATGAGGGCCTGAGCGATGCGATGCGTCATGCGGCGAATCTGTTAAGGCCGGGGATTGGGCTAAGGGACGCCGTTCGAAGCGGAAATCGGGAGGGAGGCGGAGGGTCGAGGCGGGAGCGCCGACTCAGGAAGAAGGAGAAGGGGCGGGCACAGGCGAAATGAGCGTCTGTATGTTGTCAGTTGTTCGTTGGGTCTTTCGCTCTTTGATAATTTGATCGATGGAAAAAAACACCGGCTTGAGTGACGGCCGTGAACGGGTGGGAGTTCGCGGTGCGCCACTCGGGTCTGGTGGGTTGTGGCTCGGTGGAATTGGGTCGCGCAGCATCGGGCATCGTTACACTCTGTGCCGTCATCGAAGCGTTTTGTGTTCTTCCATTCCGATGGGGCAGAGGTTGCGCTCGGCCGTTGAGAACTTGAAGCATAAGTAGCGAAGACTTCCCGCGGCAAAGCTGCGATCTAGAGCTCGGTCAAGCCGAATTTCAGCTACACTGAAAAGTGAAAGTAAGCCTCCTCGGGTGCTCTGCGCAGTAGAACATTTGTCCAGTACCGTAGTCACCCAGATCGATCGGCAGGTGATCCCAGTAGTCGAGTTGGAGCAGATACGTCATCTCAGCGCCGCACTCGGGACAGGCGGGGTATTCCACAGACTGCACCCACCGCGGCCATCCCCCGAGTTTGTCTCCGCTCGCAGCCTCAGCGATGGCCTCCGCAATTCCGGGATTACGATTATCTTCAACAAGCGGCTCGCCGGGCATCACGCCGCCCTCTTGCCAGGCTACCGTGGTGCGCGTAATCCCTGTCGAAAACTCGTAGCGATACTCCAGCCCCAGCCGCTCGTGCTCCGCCGTGCCCGGCAGGTCCCAGCAAGGTTCCCAGCGTGCGATCTGAAGCAGTGGAAAAGGCTTCAGGGCGTCGGGGATCGCAGAAGTCTGGAGATCGCTACCTTCGAGAACCCTCACCAGCTTGCCCCGTCCGAATGGCTGCCAGTCTTCCTGTTGCGACACTTCGCAGGTGCCGTACCTGGAGCACTGAAAGTATTGCAGGTAGCCTTCAGACAGCGGGAACAAACCGCTGGGCAATCGCGCGAGGTCGAACTGAAGCATCGACTGCATGGGCCACTGGCACTCAGAGCAACGGGGCCAAGATTCACCGTGTGATAGGAGGGGGATTCCACCGAATTGAGCACGGACGGTCTGAGTGAGATACCCGTCCAGGAGAATAATGGGGCGCCACGCCTTGCGGAGGTGCCGGCCTCGCCAGGCTGTCAATGAGAGGATGATCGCATCACGGTCGATTGCCATGTCGTCGTTGTCCCACCTCCCTGGAACCGGAAGAATCACGATCCCAGCAGCCAGACTGCAACAGGAACCGCCTTCCGAAAAGGCTCATCAATGCGCGACGATTCGAGTGCCGCCGCAATCCGGTGCGCCACATCAAGCTCGGGGGCATCAACCCCACGTGGCAATCGGCCCAGTCCACCTGCTTCGGTCTCGACCAGCACAGCCGGCGAGCCCGGCCACGGCCGTACGAGTCGATCGGTCTCCGCTGAGCTGGCATCTCCAGCAAGCGGTTTCGTCTTGATGGTCACCGCCGCTATCTGCGGTGCTGCCGGGCATCCCGCAGGGATCGCACGCGTCACAATCCGAACAGACACCTCGCCTCGTGCACCATTAAAGCGGGCAGAGAGCTCACAAGTAGAATCGGCACCCGGCCGGCGTTCAGGGTGGCCTTGCGGTTTCCACCGAAGCTGCCCCGCCAGCCACGCCACCAGCCAGACGGCCAGGCGTGTCGGGCACGTTGGATCGGGCGCAACAGCCTCGACAACCACCGACTCAATCGTCGCCAGCTTTTCGTCATGACCAGGACGATCGAAGAACTGCGCGACCAGCTCGCGCCAACGGGTGAGACCAAACCACACGCTATCGTGACTGGAACTGCCGTGAGATTCATCGAGTCCCGCCCGCAGCGCTTCGGCATCCGTGCAGCGATCGCTCAGGTCCAGGATCAGCCGCGAGCAGGCTTGAGCAAGGTCGTGCAACAGCGCTGGATGCTTCCTGGGATCGCTCGTCCACCAAAGCACATGTGGTAGGTCAGCCTCCAGCAGCGACCGCACGGCCCCAGGAAGAAGATCGATCGCGTTCGGTCCTGCACGCAGCACGATCTGCTCGGAGCAAACTTGTGGTTGCCCCGGCGATGGCAAATGACACAGCGCCGAGATCTGGGCCGTGACCTTTCGAGCAGGGTCGTCCGACTTGCAGAGCACGATCGTCCGGCATGGAAACCGTTCCACGACCATTGCCAGCACAGGTTCGAGCGCCTGCACGTCCTGGTCCAGACACTCGAGCACGAGGTTGGCCAGCACCACGCGTGTAACGTGCGCGCTCTCCTGCTCCGATCCGCTCAGCTCGAGCGCCGCCGGCCCCCACAGCCTGGCAAGCTCAGCCTCGACGTTGCGAAGCTCAACCGGAATTCCCAGGCCGTCAATCAGTGGTGCGGTGGTTGCATCGGTCATGAACCAAAACTCCAATCGATCGGGATCAGAGCGAACGCGTTGAGTCTCGATTCCGTTCCTCGTAGCATAGCAGTCCGTTCGGCTCCGAGCTAAGGGTCCAACCGGCGTCCGCGAAAAGTCTTCACTTCAAGCCAGACCGGCAATGCAGGGCAGGGCGGTGTGATGTCAAAACCACAGACGATTGGCCGGCTGATGTGGCTCGTCTTCGTCGCCGCGATTCTCCTTTGGCTTTGCCGCCCGCGAAGCTTCGACTTCTCGCCGTTGCTTCTCCTGCTCGCTTTGGCAGTCGGCGTTCCGTGGATTGTGTCTCCGTTCAAACTGAAACAGACACACTGGACCACCGCCGATCCGAATTACGAGCCATTCGATCTGCAATCTGAACAAACACCTCGGCCTGTGACCGAGAGCGTCGCGGCGATCTCGCCCCAACTGGAGACGCTGGGCTTCACAAACCGGGACCATTTTCGCCTTTCGGACTCAGTGCCCAATGGCGGGGTTCACGTCACACTCTTCGAGAATCGGCAATCACGCCAGTACGCGAAGCTCTGGTCGGTGTTCTTGACGGCGGGAGGCGTGCGCACGGTGAAAGAATCATCGCTAGCCTTCTTCACCGACTTCGACGACGGGCTCACGCTGGTAACCGCAAACAACAAAACGCGCCCGTTGACTCCCAGAATCCGTGTTCACGAGGGCTCGCTCGCCGTTCCGTGGATCGGCAACCCGCGTCGGCTTTACGAGATCCATAACGCGTGCATCACGCACTTTGGAAATGGTGCAAGCCGGGTCAATATTCCGATCAATGATCCCATCGATTTCCTGCGCAACTCACATCTCAAGGAAACGGCCAAGTTTGCCGAGAGCGGTTACTACTATCTGGATGAAGACGCCCGTGTTTATCGTCCGACATGGCGGGGTGCCATCCTGATGACCTGGAAGCTCCTCTGGCCCGCCAAGCCGATCCGCGCGGCCCTCGCATCGCGACGGTCAGCTCGCGTGCTCCACGAGCTCGGCATCGAGTCATCCTGGCCGTAACACGGCCGTCAATCACAACCAGCGCCAGCGACCTCTATCCGCCGCAATCAAGGCATCCGCCTCCTCCGGCCCCCAGCTTCCCGCCGTATAGGAAACCGGCGGCGGAGCATCGGCCTGATTCCAAGCATTTAAAATGGCCGATGCGAATCGCCAGGCACTCTCCACCTCGTCGGTTCGTGTATAGAGCGTGGGATCACCCAGCATCGCGTCCAGCAGCAACCGTTCGTAAGCCTCGGGAGGCGGGAGGGCAAATGCGGTCCCATATCGGAAATCCATCCGCACTTCCTGCAAACGCCGGCGCGAGCCGGGCACCTTGGCCTCAAAGGTCAAACTTGCCCCCTCGTTCGGCTGAATCCGCAGCACAAGCTGATTGGTGCCGCCCGGGCCCCGCCGCGGGTCGACCTCAAAAAGCTCGGTCGGCGGCCGATTGAACTGGATGGCGATCTCCGTCGCCCGCTTGGGCAGCCGTTTCCCGGTGCGAAGAAAAAAGGGAACCCCCGCCCACCGCCAGGTATTCAGCTCCAGCCGGATCGCAACATACGTGTCGGTCCTGGAACCCGGAGCGACTCCTTTTTCCTCGAGATAACCGGGAACCTCGGCTCCCTGGATCGAGCCCTTCAGGTACTGCGCTCGTACCACGTTGCGAACCACATCCGCAGCGTTCCACCGTGGGAGCGCTTGCAGCACCTTCACTTTCTCATTGCGAACGGCATCGGCCGAGAGATCAACCGGCGGCTCCATCGCCACCAGGCAGAGAAGCTGCATCATGTGGTTCTGGACCATGTCGCGCAGGGCCCCGGCCGTATCGTAATAGGCCCCCCGGCCCCCGGCCATGCCCACCTCCTCGGCAACAGTGACCTGCACCGAGGCCACGTGCCGCCGGTTCCAGACCGGCTCGAAAATGCTGTTGCCGAATCGCAGCGCCAGGATGTTCTGAACGGTTTCCTTACCGAGATAATGGTCGATGCGGTAGACCTGGCTTTCATCCAGAACGGCCGACACGGCCTTGTTCAAGTCACGGGCGCTTTCGAGATCGCGGCCGAACGGCTTCTCGATGACCACCCGGCTCCACGGCGTCTCCTGCTGAGAGGGATAAATCAGCCCCGCCTCGCCCAGGTTCGCGATGATCGGCGCAAAAAACTCAGGTGATACGGCCAGGTAGTAGACCCGGTTCCCGGCGGTTCCGTGCGTCCGGTCGACGCGTGCGAGAGTCTCCTTCAAGGTTCGGAATGAGGCCGGGTCATCGAATGTGCCGGGGGAGAAAATGATGCGGTTGGCGAATTGCGACCAGACCTCGGAAAAGTCGGAACCGCCTTCTTTCGACAGCGTTTTTTCGTACTCGGCTCGTAAATCGTTGTCCGTCCAGGGACGACGCGCGAATCCGATCACCGCGCATTCGGATGGAAGATTCCCACCTCGGGCAAGCTGAAAGAGTGCCGGCACGAGCTTGCGATGGGCCAGGTCGCCGGTCGCACCGAAGAGGACAATTACGCAGGGCTCAGACACCCGCGTCCGGGGCAATCCTTCTCGCAAGGGATTTGGCTCCGGCACAGAATCGACGCTGGGCATCGCATATTCTCCCTGGTCGCCTCGAAACTGCCCACACCAGTCAAGAGGCCGACATTATGGCGACCGCAACCGCCCCGCCGCCACATCCAACAGCCAGTTCGCCAAGAGAAGACCAATCAGCGCATATCCCATCGCAGCCTGCCAGCGCGAGGGCAGCACCTCTTGCTCAGGTCTCCGTAGCGCGTAAAGCCGGTAAGGGATCTGGAGCGCGATCACGATCCCGAGCAGACCGCCCAGCCGGTGGTCATGCCACGAAGCCCGCCAGTCACCGTGTGCCAGATGAATGATCGATCGCGTCAGCCCGCAGCCCGGGCACCGCAGGCCAAAAATCGCCCGCGACATGCATGTCTGAGGTAACGGAAATTGCGGTAATCCGCGCACCGCGACGCGCCCGTCGGGAAGCTCATGCAGCGAGAAAGCCAGAAGCCAGACAGCGCATGAGATCAGCAGCACCTCGCGGTGGCGTTTCATCCGGCGCCGGGCGCGCGCCGGCGCATCGTCTTCCTCTTCCAGAGGAAGCTCGCTTATCAGAGCGGAATCCGAAACACCGTCTTGCAACGAAGGCATCGCACTTGCTTCCCGGCCAGCTCCGGTTTCAACTTCAATAAGGCCCCACATTGCGGGCAGGCGAATTCACTGCCGACCGGTGATGGCACCGGCGGAGGTGAGGCCTCTGGTCGCGTGTGACTTTCCACCGGCCGTGAGGTTGGCGGCACGCCCGGCGTTGGCCTGACCTGGGCAGACGGCCGCGGTGAATTTGTCGCTGAAGTGGCTGCCGCCGGCCGTGAAGCTGGCGCGCCGGCACTGGAGGCCATCGCGTCGTCGGGCATCATGCTTACTGGGTCGAGTGGCAGCTCATCCACATGCTGGTCGACCCATCGTGCGGCCTCGCCGTTCAAGGGGCTCTTGGTGTTGTAGCTCTGGTAGGCGATCATCTCGCCGATTCGCGCCACGATCGACCACAGCGGCTCTCCTGGGCTCCAGTGGTCGCCGATGCAGATCGCATGGGGTGCTATGTTAGGATGGAAGATCGGCGTGAGCATCCGGCATTGCGGCGGCAGCCGCGGATAGCTAACCGGCAGCGAAACTTCCACCATGTGGCTCTTCACGATCGACAGCTCGTCGGCCGTCTGGCGCAATCCGCGAATCCGATACTCGAGTTGATAGCGCTCCGGCGGCGACCCATCGACCTGAATCAACTGGAGCCTTGGATGCCCCTTGATGTATTCCTGGATCTTCTCGTAATCGGCGTGCAGCCGTCGCAGGCGGACCGTGCTCATGGCGCGCTTCTCTTGGTGTGAGCTGTCTTGGAGGGGGTTTTCTCCGCCGGTGCCGCCGTTGGTTTCTCCGGCCGCGGCGCAAGCGGCGGCGGGGCCAGCTCGAGCAGGCTGTCGAGCGCAATCGCAAAGCCGATTCCTTCACTCACGCTCTTGTCGGCTGTCCACGTATTGATGCCGAGCAAATAGCCGTCGCTGTCGTAAAGACCCCCACCGCTGTTGCCGGGGTTGATCGCCGCCTGCATCTGGATCACCCGCACGCGATGCAAGTCGAAATCCTGGGAGCGCATCTGTGAAATCACACCCTGCGTGTGCGTCCAGCCGAGCTGATAGGGATTGCCGATCGCGAAAACCGTCTCCCCCACCTTCATGGGCCGGCCTCGCTCCCACGCAGCATCCCTCGCCTGACCGGACGGACTGCAGCGAACGCGGATCATCGCCAGGTCGATTTGCCCGGGAGCAAGCCAGACGACTTGGCCTTCAAGTTTCGGCTGGTCCAGCAACGTGACCGACATCTTGCCGAGCCGGGTGAGATGGTCGGCTTGAGCGGCATCGTTGTGCGACGCAGGGAATTCGTCATCGACGACATGCCGGTTCGTGACGATCAGGGCTTCGCCGTCGCTCAGTTGCAAGATCACTCCCGAGCCGACAGCCTTACCGCCCAGCGCGGCAATCCCGGTGTGCCGCTCGATCAGCACATTGGCTCTCATCGCGCGCTGGAGCGGCGGCGCAAGCTCCCGGATCGCGGAAAGATCCGGCGGTGCCTCCGAAAAGTGCAGGTCCGCCGGCAGTTCGCGACTAAAAAACCCAGGCAGCAGCATCACAATGAGCGCAATCCACCCCACCACGTCCACCAAACCGAGCAACAGGCCTCCGAGCGCCAGCCCCAGCCCGCGCTGTGAGCTGGCCCGGATCGCGCCGAGCGCAATGACGGCCAGCACAACCGCGACCATCCCGGTGATGAGTCCAAAAAGCGGAATGCCCGCGAGAGCACAGATGAACGAAGCAATCGCCAGGCCGTTCCAGCCCGCGCGGGTCGGCACCGGGGGCGGAAACGCCCCGCCACCTGGACTCTGGGCGCCGAACATGGGACGAATCGCGGGAGCCAGCGGCACCGCGCGCTCGATCTCGGCTTGGGTGATCGTCAAAACCGCGTCGGAGTGCCGTGGCTCGGGTGAGTCACGCCGCCCGGGCGCGCATGCATAGGCCCCGCACCGATCATGAACCCGCCAGCATGCCCGATGGTGAACCGTCCCACACGCCTGGCAGACCATGATCGGGTCGCCCAGCACGACGTCGGCCGCGCAGTGAGGGCACTCCGCGCCCACCTCGCGTGGACAAGCGATCAATGACCTCGCGCCTGCCGCGTCCAACGGAATGATCTCCTTACGGTCTGGCTCCCGCTCGGGCAAGGTTGTAACGATTTGATGCCCCTGGCCCGTCGCTCGAGCCCGTCGCCTACGGGGCGCGAGCTGTTCCCATCTGTGAGCCGATAAAGAACAACAAGAATAATATCGAATATAAAGCGGAGATCGCGATCGCGGAATAGCCCATGACCAGATAGGCCGGCCCGGCCTTGGCAACGGTCTTGTGCTTGAGCAGCACGTAGCAGGAGGCGGCAACCACCACGATCGGGGCTGGGCAGCCCAGCACACTGAGCACGAAAAACAGGATCACCAGCGTTTTTGTCGTCTGCAGCCGTTCCTCGCCCACAACCTGCTTTTTAAGGTCCTTGAGCGTGAGGGGATCAACCGTGTCGAAATCGGTGCCGCAGTAACGGCAGCGCAGAGCAATCGATTTGATCGTCTCGCCGCAGGCGGGGCACTTCTTGGTTTCACCCCATGCAGTCCGTGGTGCCTCGAACGCGGCCGCTTTTTCCGTTGCCGGCGCATTCTCGCAGCCGTACGTTGCACACCCGCCCACTTCGTTCCAGCACTCGCGATGATGCAACTGGTCGCAACTGGGGCAAGCCAGCACGGCCTCCCCAGGGCTCACGGCCGACTGACATACCGCGCAGATTCCTCCCATCGTCGCGGGATCGGCCAGTTTCGCGGTGACGATCCGGCCCTCGCCGGCCAGCACAATCTCGGCCTTGCAGCGCGGGCACCGAAGCATGGCATCCGGCCGCGCTCCTTCAGGCACCTTGATTCGGGCACCGCAGTTACAGGAAACAATGGCAGGCATCGGCCGACGACGCTCCCACTCAGTTTTGGTTCAACAACGTAAATCGGATAACCACATTGATAATGTTCCATACGATGACCATGCCGATCGAAATTCCGACCATCTTCAATCCCTTGGGTTTTCCCTGTATCATCCAGACGATGCCGGCGATGCAGCCGATGCCTGAGCAAAGTATGGCGACGGCAATTTCGCTACCAGAAAGTTCTTCATCTTCCGGACTGTGCCTTTTCTTCTTCTTCTTGGACTTCGATTTCTTCAGGGTCGGGTCGAACACCTCGCCGCAGTACCGGCATTTGGCAGCCGTCGCGACGATCATCTCACCGCACATCGGGCAGGGGCGGCGACCGTCATCAGCCGACTCCGTAGGCGGTGGGGTACCGGCAACCTTGTAGGGTTTGTCGTCGTCCATGTCTGCGAATGGATCAAACCCTTTCGGTTTATCCGGCGCCATCTCCATCTCGACGACTTCGGCGTCATAGACCGGCTCCGGGCACGTCACCTTATTGCCGCAGCCCGGACAGCTCGACGACTTGCCCGCGGCATTGTCTGGTGCCTTGAGCTTCTTCCCACATTGAGGACACTGAAAGGAAATGGCCATAAGACCCTCCACAATTAACGCTAGCGCGATTCCTTGAGTGCAAACTCGAGTACGGTCTTGCCCAGCACGATCTGATCGCCGGATTTGAGGATCTGCCTGGATACCGGCAGGCCGTTGACATACGTTCCGTCCGCCGTGTTCATGTCCTCGATTTCGAAACGGCCGCCGCGATCGTGGATCAGTGCGTGTCGCGGCTCGATGGCCCCGTCCTTGAAAAGGTAAACATCCGCCTTGGGTGCGCTGCCCAGAACCGTCGGGTTGCGGAACAGAACGAATTGCTTACCGGCGAGCGGTCCTGCTTTCATGAGCAGCCACGCCGACTTGGTCCATTGCTCGACCATCCCCACAAACAGCCCGACCATCAGGCCGATCAGGGTCAACCCGATGCCCCGGCTGAGCGAGGCCTCACCGTCCTTTGACGTGAACATCAAGTAAATCGGGTCGAAAGCCATCCCGCCGAGCAGGCCACCCAGAACGCCTCCGAGCAGACCGTTGAGCAGCACCTTTGGTTCACGTAGCGCGATCCCCTGGCCAATGCCGGCCGGAACCGCTGCGAGCGCCCACGCCGAGGCCCTCCCCATCATGAAGACGAGGAATCCCATGCCCGTCGGCAGCTCCCCTGGTTGAGGCTGTTTCTTTGAGAGTGCCAGCGAGATCACCGACGTGATCGTGAACATGATGGTGGCAAGAAAAACCGACACGATGCCGCCCACAAACCCCACACCCAGACCGACCGCCGCACAGATCGCCGCCCGCTGGGCGTTGCGGCACATGATTCCCTCCGCTGCGCCCAGGAACATTCCGATCGAGGCAGCAACAGTTGGAAACAGAAGAAACCCGGCCCACCCCATGTGCTTGTCATCGAGGAACGGCTCGAGAACGAGCCAGCCCAGGAAAGCCCCCAGCCCACTCGCCAGGCTCAGATAGAAATAGCTCGAGTACAAGACCCGAACAATGAACGGCTGAGGCGACGTTTCCGGCAGCGCCCGGTTGAGCGCAGCCTGCTCGTCAAGGAAGGCTTCGACCTTGGGTGAGAATAGGTCATCCGCCGTGAGGCGAATCGGTTCGCGCGAGCTCGACGTCGACATGAGCCAAACCCTGTAGGTCAGTGCATTCAGACAGTGGAGGTTTCCCGGCGCTGTTCTGCTCGTCAGGACTTGGGAGTCGCGGTTTCCTTGGAAGCCTCCGCTTTGCCGTCGTCTTTTGCCCGGTCCTTTGGCGGCGACGTTTCTGGATTCGGGATCTCGGGCAAACGAAGCTGCTGCTGGGCCATCAGGCGGTCGCGGAGGTCGCGGAGCATGCGTTTGAGCATGTCGTCCTCGGCCGACGTGTTTCCATACCGGGCTTTGATTGCATCCGTCCGCCGCAGTGCCGTCACGACCTGTGCACGGATCTCGGCGAGTTGCTCCTCCGGCTTGTCGGTCTTCGATCCCAGTGCCTCGAGCGGACGAACCATCCCGGCCAGATCGCCGCGAAGCCCGTCAAGCTCATCGGCGAGCCCTAGCCTGAGCACGGCCATATACCCGTTGCTGGCCAGCACACTCTCCACGAAGCGTTGATGTTCCCATGCCGAGAGTATACTAGCCAGAAGATAGCCCAGGATAAAGACGATCGCGTACGCAATCAACCGCCCGGGCCCCGGGAACAACTCGCGCATCGTTCCCGAGGGCGCTGCCGCACTGCGCTGCCCCCTGCGGCGGGGCGGCTACCCGCCCAGGCATTGCCGCCGCATGCGAGCGCCCGCCGGCCTCCAGTTCGCTTGACTGTTCAAATCCCCCCGGAGATTCGACCAGAATTCGGTCTCCGACCCAGAAATGCTCGCATGGGCTCGGCTTGCCCCCACGCCAGATGAAGACCCCTTCGGTTTTCCGGATCGGGTCGATCACATGCGCGACCTGGCCGGGGCCGGAGAAAAAGTGCTCGTGGATGAAACGATCGCGGTCCGACAGGAAAATCCCGAAGTCCGGGTGCGTGTGATACCAGCCGACGATCGATAGCTTGGAAAACTTGGTGTCCATCTCGGCGTTGATCTTGGCCCAGGTCTGGTGCGTGAACGTCACCTCGGCAAACCGGGTTTCCGCCCCCTCTCCACGGATCGATTCCACGATCTTCACAAACGGCCCCGCGTCGTCGCGATGCCAGGTGCCCACCAGAACCCCGCAGATCTCGACGCTCGTGTCCAACACGGCGTGCTGCCAGAGCGCCTCGTGCACCCGCGGCGTGAAGAAGACCCGAAGGCCTTCATTGCGGCCGCCGGGAAATGCTTCATGCGTTAGTTTCTCGCGTGCCAGCACGCGAACGTCGGTGAGCTCTTCCGGCTGAGGACGCTCGTCCGTCATGAGGTCGCACCTGTTATCGCGGGATGGTCCGGACCGCTCGTCGCTTTCGAGCGAGGGTGATGATCAAGAACGCCCAGCACAAGCGATGAATCGCCTTGAAACTCGTAGAATCGCTGCTCCATCCCGGCACGGCCGTGGACAACATCCCACGCTGGAATGCCGATCTCGCCCAGGGTCTTTTCCAGGAGATCGGAATCGCGGCCGTCGACCGAGTGAAACATGGAAGGAGTTCGCGGCTCCCCGCAGCGCGGGCAGCGGCCGCGCGCTTCCGTGATTTTTCCCAGGGAGGCAAACACGGTCTCGTCTTCACGGCAAGCCGGGCAATGGAGCGACCGGAGCAGGTCCCGCCCCAGTTCGATGATCGCTTCACTCCCCAGATCCGACCGCGCTCGCTCGAGCAAATCGCCTACTCGGGTCGACGCAACCTTCTGCGAAAGCGGCTCGACCGGCTGATCGGCGTCGTGCGCCGGGCAGTCGGCCTTGCGGGTGTAGCTCACCACGTAGCTCTGATGAAATGTCCCGTCGAAAATGAAGCCCTGGCCTGAGATCGTCTCGAGCCCGTGCAAATACTTGACCGCTTCCTGCACCTGGATGCCCGCAATAATCGAGGCGGTGGTGGGGGTAGTCGGCACTTTGCCCTGCTCCATTTCCCCTCGAGAGAGCAGGGCACAGCTTCGCCGGGCCTCGAGCATCTTCCAGTCATTCACACCCATCGTGCACTCGTAGCAAGGCCCGGTCGCCGGGTCAAACACGCGAGCGACCCCATCTAAACGCTCGATCGCACCGTCGATCCAGACCTTCCCCGCCCGGGCGCTCGCGTGGTTGATCGCGACCCGGGCTTCGCGATTGTCAAGTCCTCCCAGAATCACATCGGCCCAGCGGTAAATGCCAACCCCCAGATCGTGCACTATGTTTCCCAGAAAGGGCTGTACCTTGATCGACGGGTAAACCTCTGCAGCCCGCTCCGCGGCCACTTGGGCTTTCGGCCGGCCGCAGTCCGATTCACGGAACAGGATCGACCGCGATAGGTTCGAGTGCTCGATCCGATCGCGGTCAGCCACGAAAACATGGCCTACTCCCAGCAGAGCCAGGTTCTTGACGATCTCATTGCCCAGCGCCCCGCGCCGATCACAACCACCTTGGCCGCGGCCAGTCGCTCCTGGTCCCACCAACTGATCAACCGGAACCTCGCGAAGCGGTCAAGGTCGCCCTGGACATCGCCGCTCAACCGGATCACGTCGCTCAACGCCGTTGTCCTTCCGACTGGTCCGGACTGTGCCCCGTTGTCCGAGTATTCGTCCAGGATTCGTTTCGAGCACGCTCAGCGCTTCGTGACGCCGACGATCACCATGACCACGATCATGAACGCACTGAAGAGTGTGCCGATGGTCCCCACGATCAGTCCGAACCAGGCCCTTCCCCGGCCGATAAGGTGAGGATTCTCACGCAGCGTCTTGAGCGCAACCACGCCCGTGATCAGCGCCCCGATTCCGAGTGGGAACCCAATGAACGGAAAAAGCGACAAGAGCCCGAGATACCCGCTCGCGATGGCAGAGGCCGGCCGGCCCTGCGGAATCACAAACCGGTCCAGACCATCGGGAGCAGATCTGGCCGATCGCCGCAGCTCGGGGTCGAGATACTCGTCGCAGTAGCGGCATTTCCGCGCAACGGCCAGGATCCATTCTCCACAGAACGGGCACGCCTTCACTTCTTGTGGCGACTCGACCGCCGACTCTCTCGAAGACTCTTCTTCACCGCCTGCCGTGATTTCCGGTTGCAGTCGCAACACATCGCCGTTGTGAATATCTGCCGACGCAAGCGTCTGGTCGTCGAGCAACTGCCGTCCGCTGGCCTTGTGGTGGAATTTATAACTCATCAACTGTCCGTCTGGGCTGTACCTCGGAAGGTTCATCTTCTCGACGAGAACCGCGATAACGCGGTTGACCGGTGCGTCGGCCGGCAGCTCGACCAACTGCTTTTTGTTTCCGGTGGCGTCCCAAACTTCGATCGTGAGGTTGCTCATGATGTGCTTCAATTCGAGAGGCGGCGGTTGGATTCACGGTTTTTAGCATGCGCCCCGGACTGATTGGACGCAATACGTCTCCTCCTTCGACAACTCATGGATTATAGTCGCGAAATGCGTGCGAGCTGTCCTGGGTTCCTGGCACTGGCCTTGGCGCTGGCGGTTCCCTTATCGGCGATCTGGGCTGTGCCCTGGTTCGTGACCCAGGATGGGCCAGCGCACGTCTACAACGCCCAGGTCCTCGCCCAGTCGTTTGACCCCGAATCTCCTTCCCGGTTGGTCTACACCATCGCGTGGAAGCCGATCCCGAACTGGGCAGGGCACCTGCTGCTCGCCGGGCTCCTCACGCAGTTTCCGGCATGGATCGCCGATCGCATCATGACCACTATCACCTTGGCCGGTCTCGCAGCAGCCACACTCTGGCTCCGGTGGCGCGTCTGCGGGAGCAAGGGCCTGGTCCTGGCAGCGCTTTTCTCTGCGTTGCTCGCCATGAACATGGCGTGGCTGCTGGGCTTCACCAGCTTCTTGATCGGAAGCTGCCTGTTCCCGATCACCCTCGGCGTCTGGTGGCAGGGCCGCTACCGGCTTTCGTTCGGTCGAATGGGAGTGCTGGCGCTTCTACTCTGCCTGGGATACTTCTGCCACCTGGTCAGTCTGGGGCTCACCGTGGTGGGATTGATCGTTCTGGCAGTAGCGGGCCCGCTGCAGGACGGCTGCACACAACCCTGGAGATACCGGACCGCCCGCTTGTTGCGAACATCCATCAGCTTCGCGCCGCTTCTCATCCTCGGCTACCTCTATTTGCAAGCAGCCACGCGCAGCGCGCCAATTCAGCCGGTATGGGAAAACCTGTGGGGTGCGCGCCTGGGCTGGGTCGATCCCATAACGCTCGCCGTGAAGGAGGGCTTGCCGTTCACAAGCCGGGTGAGCCGCGCCTTTGCGATCTTCGCTCCCGCCGTCTGGCTCTCCGTGGCCCTCGTGCTCTGGTGGTACGCTCGAATGACCGGCAGAGAAACCCCCAGGCAAAGGCACCGGGCGGATGCCCCAGCCGCTCAAGAACCGATCCAAACGCAGAAATCAGTAGATGACCGCCAGGGCTGGATGGTTCTGGCCGCCTTGCTTCTACTCGGAGGAATCGTCGGCCCTGACTCATTCGGCCCCGCCCACGGAGAATTCCTCCCTCAGCGGGCGCTGCTCCTCGGCTTCATTGCTTTGGTGCCGGTTTTTGACGCAGACTTATCCCGCTGGCCAGGACGCTGTGTGTTCGCGGCAATCACCCTCGCGGTCACGCTCCAGGCGGCGATTGTCTGGGACTACGCACTCTATTCCGACGCCACCGCCGGCAAGCTGATCCGCGCCGGCAACCTCGTCGGCCGGGACCAGAGAATCATCACGTTACTCGTAAGCTCAAGAGGCCGCTTTCGCGCCAATCCGCTGCTCCACGCCGAAAACTGGCTCGGTGTCGATACCGGGAACGTGGTCTGGAACAACTACGAAGCCCGGCACTATTACTTCCCGGTGCAGTTCCGCCCGGAGATCGAGCGGCCCGATTCCGGCAAGCTGGAGTTGATCTCGATTCACGACGACCCGAACGACAAAGCGGTCAAAGCCGCCCGGCTCGCGCGATTGGGAAGAGCTCCTGAGCAGCCACGCCAGGTCGGTCGATGTGGTCCTGTTCTGGAAAAGCGATCCAGAGCTCGAGGCGATCACCAAGCGCTGGTTCGACTTGGAGCAGCAAACGGGTGACGTTCAGATCTTCCGGCGGGCTCGTAAACCACCGTCATGACCCTGTGCGCTGGGGCCAGTCCGGGCAATATCGTCCCTGTTAGAGCCCGGAATGGCCCAGTTTCGGTCGATTGATCTCGAGCGGCAGTTTACTTCTGCTTCTTCAGGACGAAGAGGTACGATTCATCCTCGACCTGAGCAAACTCCTTGGGCCGGTCTTTGCCGGGAACGGAGACGCAGAGAGTGAGCTTTTCGCCATCGAGCTTGTAGATCACCTTTGAGGTCTTGCCCTTCGCTTCTTCCGGGCCGTCTTCGATCGACAAGTCCATCGTGGGGTTGGGCTTCGCCTCCGTGTCGACCTTCACCTTGCAAGAATAGTCGGTTCCGTTGACGGTCGCTTTGATCTTCTCGCCGTCGAACGTCCACTTGGCGTCGATGCCTTCGCCGTCGGTGGCCCAGGTTCCCTGGAAAGGCTTCAGAAGCTCGGACTGCGGCTTGTCATCGCCGAGCGCCTGGGATGTGGTGCCCGCCAGGAGTCCCAGACCAGCCAGAGCGAAGGCCGCAAGCAGCGTGGAGAGACCCGTGGATGTGCGCATCCCCAAGTGTTTCGTCAAAGACATGATGGTCATTCCTCGAAGACTACAGAATCCCTTCGCCCAGGCAGCGTGATCGGTGCGCTGACGAAGCTCGATCAATGAACACAAGGTGGGATTGAATCATTTCGGACTGGCCAGTGCAAGGTGTCTTCAATTCGACCCGACCGGCGGCAATCGCTTCCGGGGAGTCCGCAGCAAGAGTAGAAAGAAGCCGATTGTGAGCGCCCCGAAAATCGCCAGCTTGCCGGGCTGGAAGTCGAGAAAAAAGATCAAGGAGAGGAACAGGCAGAGCACGAACCCAGTGGTGAACACCAACCGTGCGCCGCTCGTGTGGGCCATCCGGCTTGTAAAAACGCCGGCAGGCTCGACCAGGGCGGTGCCCGCCGTGGTGCCGTCTCCAGGCTGAGTGTCACCATTAGGCCTGGAGGCCGCACTCGCGCGCACACTGCGCGGCAGCCTGTCTGGCTCCGGCGGCAGGAATACGCGTGCACACGAAGGACAGCGCACCCAGCCGTCCCAGCCTCCGGCAGGGGCCTCGAGCTCGACCCGGCAGTGCGGGCAAGAGTATGTGAAATTTGCTTCAAGTCGTGCACTCACGGTACAGCTCCGCATAGCGATTGGCGCATCAGCCGGCAGCTCTGAGTGTACCATGGGTCCGAATCCCCTGGCTATTGGCCCGCTTTCTGTTCGGGGCAATTCCAGCCGGCCGAGAAGTCTTCCCTCTGATCACGGCCGATGACCCCTTTCCGCCCCGCCGCTCCCGTGCGTACGATGCGTTCTCATGGCCATCCACATACGCCCGTTGCAAGTGACCGATCGTCCCGCCCTCCGCCGGTTGACCATTGCGGCGTTCGAAGGCGTTTCGATTGACCATAATATCGACGTGCGCCTGGGTTCCGTGGCGGGCCGCGATTGGCGCTATAGGAAGTCACGAGACATCGACCGCGACATTGATGAGCTCGGTGCCGAGGTTGCCGTTGCCCGGGACGATGAAAAAGGTGAACTGGTGGGCTACGTCACGATGCAAAGCGACCTCGACACGCGCATCGGCTGGATTCACAACCTGGCCGTTGCCCAGCAGGCACGTGGCCAGGGATTGGGCCGGCGGCTGATCGAGCACGCGCTTGCCCACTTCCGCTCGGCCGGCATGACAATCGCCAAGATCGAGACCCTCGAGCAGAACGCGGTCGGCCGCCACCTCTATCCTTCGGTAGGTTTTGTCGAGGTTGCCCGGCAAATTCATTACGCGATCGCGCTCTCGGATTGACTGGCCCATGGGACCCGACTCGAATCTTCCTGACGCAGGCAGCGCAAAGCCGATCCGGCTCCAGATGCATCACATCTCGAAAAGCTTCGGAGGCGTTCGCGCGCTGCGAGATGTCTCCTTTCGGGCCGGCGCAGGCGAAGTGGTCGCGCTCTGCGGGGAGAACGGAGCAGGCAAGAGCACGCTCATGAAGATCCTTGCCGGCGCGATCGTTGACTACGAAGGCGAGATCGTGCTTGACGGCCGGCATGTCCGGTTCTCCGGGCCCAGGCAGGCTGAGGACGCCGCGATCCGGATCATCTACCAGGAGCTCAACCTGGTTCCCCACCTCTCTGTCGCTGACAACATCTTCCTTGGCCGGGAAAAGACACGCGGCGGTTGGTTGGGGTGGCTCGACAATCGAGCGATGGAGCGCGAAACCGCGCGGCTATTCGACCGCCTGGGCACAGCCGTTTCTTCGCGAGCCAGGCTCGGTGACTTGCGAATCGGCGACCAGCAATTGGTCGAGATTGCCCGCGCACTGGCGTTCGACGCCGAGATCTTCATCATGGACGAGCCGACATCGGCGCTGGCCGATTCGGAGGTTGCACGTCTCTTCCGCGTGATCGCCGACCTGCGAAAAGCCGGAGCGACCGTACTGTACATCAGCCACAAGATGAACGAGATCTTCGAGCTGGCAGACCATGTTGTCGTGCTCCGCGACGGCCAGTTCGTGGCCACTGCCCCCCGCGCAGACACCTCGCCCGCACAGGTTGTCCGCTGGATGGTTGGCAGGGACATCGCGGCCCTCGACTACGTCCAGCACCCGATCGGCAAACACGCTGTCCTCGATGTCGAGAACCTGTCGCTTAAGAGCCCACCCGGAAGCGGCCGGCCGAATTTGTCTGACATCAGCTTTTCAGTCCACGCGGGCGAGGTGCTCGGAGTCGCCGGGCTTTTAGGCGCCGGTCGAACCGAGCTGCTCGAAGCAATCTTCGGCGCGAGTCCTTTCCATCCATCGGGCACCATTCGGCTCGAGGGCAAGCCGGTGCGGTTCACACACCCCGACCAGGCGATCAAGGCCGGAATCGCCATGACCACTGAGGACCGCAAGACCCTCGGCCTTTTCGAGGGAATGACCGTGGCTGAAAACATCACGCTCAGACGTCTTCCAGAGCTGACAACCGGCCCGCTCGTCAACCCGCGCGCTGAAAAACGCGCCGTGGCCCACTCCGTGAAAGAGCTGGCGATCAAGACCGCGAGCGGCGCTGTTCCGGTGACCACGCTCTCCGGAGGCAACCAGCAGAAATGCATCCTCGCGCGATGGCTGCTGATCGAGCCCAAAGTACTGTTGCTCGATGAGCCGACTCGCGGCATCGACGTCGGGGCCAAGGCAGAAATCTACCAGTTAATCCGCCGCCTCGCATCCGAAGGCCGGGCCATCGTCATGACCTCGAGCGAGCTGCCCGAGCTGCTCGCAGTCGCTGATCGGATCATCGTCCTGTGCGAAGGCCGGCTCGCCGCAGAAATCCCCCGCGCTCTAGCCACCGAGGAAGCCATCATGCACGCCGCAACGTCATTCCTTGACCGAAGCAAAAAACCAGGAGCGCTTGCGGAGCTATGACTCTGAGGCGCCGAGACTCCGGTGTAGCAGGCACACTCCGTGTGCCGTCCGCAGAGAGTCGCGCCGGCTAACACCCGCTCCAAAGCCATTTAGGGAGTCGATCATGCGTCTCACCGTCGTCACAAGTGCTCTCTTTCTCTTGAGCTCGCTTTCGGCCGTTGCGGCCGACTTCCCGCACTTTCAACCGCAAGAGATCGACCCGCACGCCGGCGAGGTCTGCTACGCGGTCACGGCCGCCGATGTGAATGGCGATGGAAAACCCGACGTCGTGGTCGTTACCGAAGACGCCGTCATCTGGTACGAAAACCCGGCCTGGGGAAAACACGAGATCGTTCGCGGCAAGACCGCCCGCGACAACGTCTGCATTCAGCCTCATGATATCGACGGCGACGGCCACATCGATTTCGCACTCGGTGCTGGCTGGCGCGCGACGGATACAAAAACTCCGAGCACCCTCCAGTGGCTCGGCCGAGACAAAGAAGGCCGCTGGCAGCTTCACCCAATTGCATTCGAAGAGCCGACGTTGCACCGTCTGCGCTTCGGCGACGTGAAGGGAACCAGCAGCAGGCAGCTCGTGGTCGCTCCGCTCCAGGGTCGCCAGACAAAGGGACCAAACTGGGGGCAAGGGCAGGGGGTCCGTATCCTGGTGCACGACATTCCCAAAGAGCCCGGTGACCGCGCCTGGCCAGTCGAGATCGCTGACGCGACCCTGCACACCATTCACAACCTTCAGCTCATTGACATCGACCACGACGGCCGCGACGAGATCGTTGTCGCGGCATGGGAAGGTGTTTTCACGCTCGACCGCGATCCGAGAGGACACTGGACCAAGACGAGAATCGGCACCGGTAACCAGGAAGCAAGTCCGTCCAAAGGAGCAAGCGAAGTGAAGGTCGGCCACTTGCGCACGAAGTCGCCGTTCGTCGCGACGATCGAGCCCTGGCATGGCTTTCAGGTCGTCGTCTACTCTCCAGGTGAGTTGTCCACCACCGCTGCTAAGTCAGACACGGCGAGATCGTCTCTCTGGAGCCGCCAGGTGATCGCCGAGCCGCTGCAATGGGGCCACGCCGTCTGGTGCGCCGATCTGGACGCCGACGGCGACGACGAGTTGATCATAGGCCAGCGCGACCCGAACAAACCTGGATCAGTAGGTCCCAAAGGCCCGGGCCTGTTCGTTTTCGACGCCAAACCCGGTACGATTCCGCTCGCCTTCGACCGCCACACACTCGACGACGGCGGTATGGCCTGTGAAGATGCCGTGGCGGCTGACCTCGACGGCGATGGTCGCATGGACATCATTGCCGGCGGCCGGGCGACTCACAACGTCAAGATTTACTGGAATCGCTAGATCTTTGTCCTTTCTCAGTTGCTCTTTATCCATCGTCAGTGGCTCTCAGGAGCTTTCTTCAAATGAAACTTCGGGCGATTGGTCGAACCGGAACGGCGCTTGTGACCGCGGCAAGTCTGGTTGCACTCGCTGCGGCGATTTCGTCGGCTCAAACCACAGGGCAATCGGTTTCACAGCAGAGCAAGACCGATCCCAAGATCAACGACGCGTTCAAGAAGCCCGACGTGAAGGCTTACATCAAGAAGTTCGAGTCTGAGGAACGAGAGCCATACGCACGACGGCACGAGATCGTCGCAGCCCTTGAGCTGAAGCCGGGGATGGTCGTGGCCGACATTGGCGCAGGCACCGGCTTGTTCACCCGGCTCATGGCGGAAAAGGTCCAGACGAGCGGAAAGGTCTATGCCGTCGACATCGCGCCGGAGTTCCTCGCACACATCGCTGCCGATGCCAAGAAGAACAAGCGGCCGCAGGTCGTCACGGTGCGGGGATCTCAGCAAACGACCAATCTCCCCAGGGGCGCAGTGGATGTGGCTTTTATTTGCGATGTGTATCATCACCTCGAGCGTCCCGAAAGCGTTCTCGCATCGCTTCGGGAGGCGATCAAACCCGGGGGCAGACTCGTTGTGGTCGAGTTTGATCGGGTGGAAGGAAAGAGCACCGCGTTCGTCTTGAAACACGTCCGAGCAGGCCGGAACGTCTTCATCAAGGAAATCGAGGCGGCAGGTTTCAAACGAATCGCATCGCCCAAGGCACCCGTGCTCAAAGAGAACTTCTTCACAGCATTCGAGAGAATTGGATCCACCGACGCATCAGAAGAAGCCCCGCGCCCGCGTGTGCGCTAACGAAATGATTGACGCAAAAGCCAGTGTCGCCGTTCGCTCCGAGGCTGTGATTTTTTCGGCGTTGGGGTTGATTTTGTATAGTGTTCACGTTCTAATACCATGCATGTAGTCCGCCGCATGAGCCCCACGCAGCCCCGGTGTTGCAGGACGAGCGTCATGACACTTCCTCTCTTTAGCCCAGAAGACTTGCCCGATCAGCCCTCTCCCGCCCAGGCTGCCCAGTCGATGCCAACTGGCAAGCCGCGGCTGCGGTGTCCCGTACGCGACCAGATCGAGATGCGCTGGGCATCGCTCGATGAATTGCTCGAGGCCGACCATCCGGCCCGGGTCGTCTGGGCGGCGGTCTGCAAGCTCGATCTGAAAGCCTGGCTCGGCGAGATCAAGGCCGTCGAGCGACATGTCGGCCGAGATGCCACCGACCCGCGCTTGCTGGTCGGATTGCGGGTTTTCGCCACATTGAAGGGAGTCGGCAGCGCCCGTGAAATCGAACGGCTGTGCGAAAAGAACCAAGGGAGTCTGCCGTACCAGTGGCTGTGCGGCGGCGTAACCGTCAACCACAGCATGTTGTCCCACTTCCTCGCTTGTGGGGGCGAGAAGTTGAACGAACTGCTCACGCAGATCGTGGGCACCCTGCTCCATGCCGGGTTGGTGAAAATGGACCGGGTCGCTCAGGACGGAATGAGAGTGCGTGCCAGCGCGGGCAAGAGCTCGTTTCGTCGTCGCGGTAGCCTGGAGGAGTGCCTGAAAGCGGCGAAGGAGCAGGTTGAGGCGCTGAAGAAACTGGCCGAGGAGGACACAGCAGAGCTGACTCGACGGCAGCGAGCGGCGCGGGAGCGTGCCGCCAACAAGCGACAGCAACGGATCGAAGAAGCGATGCGGCAGTGCGAGGAGCTGCAACGCGAACGTGACGAGTCCTACGGCCGCAAGGGGCGGGAAGCGCGTGCTTCGACCACCGACCCCGACGCGAGGATCATGAAGTTTCCAGACGGAGGATTCCGGCCGGGATATAACGTTCAATTCACAACAGACACCGAAAGCGGTGTGATTGTGGGTGTGGAGGTGACCAACGCAGGGAACGATGGCGAAGAACTTCCGCCCATGCTCGACCAGTTGGAGGAGCGTTACGAACGAATTCCGGATGAGGCATTGGTTGACGGTGGCTTCACGACCAAGGACTCGATCGATCAGGCGGCCCAACGCGGCTGCATCGTATACGGGCCGATCAGAGACGAGAAAAAGAAACAGGCAAATGGAGAAGATCCCTACACCGCAAAGAAGGGCGACAGCGAAGCGGTTGCCGCTTGGCGGATCCGAATGGGGACCGAGGCCGCGAAGCTGATCTACCGGCTGCGAGGCCAAACAGCCGAGTGGGTCAACGCCCAGGCTCGCAATCGAGGATTCTGGTTTATGCCCGTGCGTGGCCAACCGCGTTGCCGCGCCGTCGCATTGTTGTTTGCAATTGCTCACAACCTGGTTGTCGCAGGGAGACTGCGCCCAGCGATGGGCAAACTGGCGGAATGAGCGGTACTTTGCAAAAAAGGGACAAAATAGGAAAGCGCGTTTGCGTCAACGGCTGGGCTATTGGAGAACTGGCGTGAATCGGCGGCACTAACCGAGCGACCAAGCGGTGAATCACAGCCGACTAGGCCCAACGGCCGAGTTACCGCAACGCGGCCAAAAGATGACAGCCTCTCCGCGAAGGGACTTCCACTCGCCAACTAATTATTGTCGCCCTTCGCTCTGCGAAGGGACTTCCCCCTCGCCAACTAATAATGAACTCGACGCAAGCGCGGAGCACACCCCGAAACGGCGATGATCCTCACAGCCCGACCAAACACGCCGTGATCCGGATCAATTCCGTTCGGCTTCCGCCCCGCCCCGCGCTTCGGCGACAGGCTGGCCGTTGGTCTGATGGCGGAGCTGATTCCACACCTCGACGAACGCCTGTGTCTCCGCATCTCTCCAGGAGAGGCCGCCTTCTTCCAGCGAATTGGCACGCCGGCCCCACCGCTCGCGCCATTCGACTGGCCAGTTCGCGACCACGCCGCGATACGCCAGTGGATGAAAGATGGGCGGAGGCGCGAGATCACGCTCCGCGCTGATTGGCGTTTCCGATGGGGGAGGTGACGAAGCCTCGGCCGGATCGGTGCCGGTTTCGTCCTCGTCTTCATAAAGCATCGAGAGCCGTCCTTGGACACACTGAGCACGAGACCACCCACGGTCTCTTCTCCGGGTCCGAAGTTCACTCACGGCAAAACCCTCAGCTACTCCCCTGGCTCACCTCGTATCCAAAATCCATCCCTTGTAATAGATAGCATCCTCATGCAACTATTGTTCGCTTTGCGACCGCCACTTTCCAGATGTTCACTCAAAATTCATCGATTTCTCTATTACGTTACCCATTATACGGTCTTTGGCCATCTTGCGCTGGCTTCTTTGATGAATAAAATCAACGAAAACAAGGATTCTATCGATAGTAGGGCCAACGCCGGCCGCGATATGCCTGTCGATTTTGGGTTGCCGACAGCCACATTCATCGTGATTGCAGGGATGGTTGGTACTGGTGTTCTCACCACGTCCGGATTCACGGTTCTCGACGTGCGGAGCAACCAGTGGATGTTATGGCTGTGGGTTCTCGGAGGAATCACTGCGCTCAGTGGTGCACTGACCTTGGCCGAGCTGGCGGCTTCACTTCCAAGAGCCGGCGGAGATTACATTTATCTCTACGAAGCCTACGGTCCCTTGCCGGCATTCTTGTCAGGCTGGGTCTCGTTCCTGATCGGGTTTGCAGTGCCGAGCGCGGCTTCAGCGTTCGCGTTCGCCAAGTACACGATCGCGCCGCTTAAGTTTTCCAACCGGGAGAGCATTTATCTTGAGCAGGCGCTCGGAACCGCGGCTTTGGTGGTTTTTGCAGCTGTTCACGTGTCAAGTCGAGCCCACACGGCGCGCGTGCAGGGATTCATCACCTCTTTCAAAATCTGCGGCCTGGTTGCGTTTGCGTGTGCGGGGCTCTTTTTCGGTTGGCAGAATACGTCCAATCTTTGGGATTCCAGAGCCGTCCCCGCGGACGCAAGCCTTGCCACGACCTTGATGTCATCGATGGTCTACATCTATTACGCCTATACCGGGTGGAACTCGGCCGCGTATCTGGCGGGGGAGATCCGCGACGCGAAGCGCACCTTGCCATGGGCAATCCTGATCGGAACGGCAGGCGTTACGGTGCTGTATCTGCTGCTCAACGTCGTTTACGGGCTGGCGCTCAGTGCCGCAGACGTTCGCGCGATCGTGAATGATCCGTCAAACGACATCGGACGCGAAGCGGTCGCACCTATCGCCCAGATCGCTGCGGCTCGGCTGTTCGGGCCAGAATGGTCGACGGCCCTCTCGATGATTTTCGGGACGATGCTCCTCTCGACTTTGAGCGCCTATGTGCTGATAGGGCCGCGCGTTATTTACGCAATGGCCAAAGCCGGTCAGTTTCCCGCAATCGCGGCCCGGCTTAGCTCGCGTGCCGGCACGCCCGTGGTCGCCACCGTTCTCCAAACGAGCGTGGCTTTGCTCCTGCTCTGGACCGGTTCGTTCGAGAACCTGATCATCTACGCGGGCGCTGGGCTCTCTATCTTTGCATCCCTCGCCGTGAGCTCGATCTACGTTCTGAGATTCAAGCAGCCGGCCCTGGACCGCCCGTTTCGGACACCCGGGTATCCAGTAACACCCGCGGTTTTCCTCGTCGTGACCGTTCTCTTGACCGTTGCGACGGCCCGCGAGCATCCCATCGTTTTTTCCTGGGTTGTCGTCAGCATACTCGCCGGAATACCGGTCTATTACCTGTGGCACGGCACGAGCCGTTTCCTTGACGTGCCGTGCCCAGGCTCTAAACTGAATCAGGGCAACGCTGAAGATGCCGTGTGAGTTCGAATTGTCCGATCTCCATTCCGTCATTCCTCTTGAGACGATTGATTCCCAACGATGAGCTCGCCAGATTTGCACGATCAGCCAGCCGATCCTTTCCGCCTTTCGAGTGACGACCGCGACAAGGCCAGAGCGCTTACTGATCTACCGCCGGTCGAGCCGCCTTCGGCTGGCTTTGTCGTTCAGTTGTTCGTGATACCGGCGGCGGTCGTCGTGGTGGTGATCATCGTTTGGCTCCTGTTCGGCAAGCTGGCTGGGGGCGAACGAGACGCCGTCGAGTACGTCCGCCAGCTTCGTTCGCCGACTGCGAATTGGCGTCTCGCTTTCGAGCTGGCCAGCCTGATCCAGCACGACGCGCAAATCGCCAGCGACCCGGTCTTGCTCGGCGAGCTCTCAGATCTGCTTGCTCACGATCTCGACCAGCCGGACGCCGATCCCAAGCTGACCCAGTATCTTACTCTCACGCTGGGAGCGTTCCGCACTCTGGAAGCGAAGACTAGCACCGGCCAGGCAATCGATCCGCTCGTGCCGCTGTCGCGCGCTTTATCGACCAGATATCCAACGCCGATCCGGATTGCGGCAGCGGCCAGTCTGGCAAAGCAAGCAGCGCGGTTCCGACGGCAAGCTTGAAGACCCGGGTGCCGTGAAGGCCTTGGGTGAGGCAGCGGCCTCCGGTGAGCCTGAAGCGCGCCAGATGGCTGTCTACGCCCTGGGGTTTTTCGGAGGCAGCGCCGCGGTCGAACATCTGCGCGATCGAATCGCACACGATGAAGACCGATACGTTCGATTCAATGCGGCTGTCGCACTCGGCCGGCGCGGCGATCCCGCGGCGGCGGCCACACTGCGTGAAATGCTCTCCTCTGCCGATCTCGCAAAAGTCATCGACATTCCCAGCGACTCCGAGAAGCAGAACAAGATCGAGGCGATCGAGCTCGAAGCGATGTCCGCCCTGCGAACCTCGATCTCGAACGGCTCACCTGAGCTCACCAGGTCGCTCGTGGCACCGATCACAGAGCTTTCCAGATCTGGATTGGTCGGTGTTCGAAGCCAGGCACTCGAGCTTTTGCAAAGTTTACAAACCAAGCCCTGAATTACAGGGCCTCTCGTCTGGGCACCTTCGCCTGGGTCCGGGCCTTCAAGGTGTGCGCGAAGCGCCTAACCTGAAGCGCCTCCACGGCAGTCGGCTGAATCTGGCCACCAGTATCCTGGCACTTGCCAGCGCATCGAAATGCGCATTCAGGCACGGCGCGCGGCTTGCTCTGCCATTCTGTGGCCGGTCCGTGACGGTTAACTCGTCGTTATCGGCACAAGACGAACTCGGGGATCAGTAAATCTTCTTTGTGCCCCGAAATTGCAAGTTTGCCGGTGATATACTCACGATGACGCTTCATCGGTTGAGCCCGCAACTTGTTGTTTTCGGCTGTCGGGCCGGTGTTTCTTGAATTTCTAGCTGAGCTTTTCAAACCCTGTTCGACAGGAGGCGACCTCAAGGACGAGACAGCGCACTCCTCCGGGGCGTGTTGATCAACGATTGGCGAATCACGACAGGGACGAAGAGAGAATCCGCCGAGGAGTTACGAATGTCAAAAGCCAAGAAAGTCGAGCGAACGATCGCCACGGCGATCGTTGCGCTCTTTCTCTGGGGCGGTCTTACCGCGCCGGCCTGGGCTACTTATGGCGGGGGTGCGTGCCATAGCTGCACTCCCGCTCCCGTGATCGCGACCCAGTTTGAAGTCGCATGCCTGGCGCCGCGCGTCGAGACGGTCTACCAGACCGTTTACGAGACGGTCTATATGAGCGAGCCGGTCACCGTCATGGAGACCCGCTTTCGCCTGGAGTATCGGAATGAAGAATACACCGTCATGCGCCCGGTCAGTGAGACCTCATACGTCGAGCGGCCTTACACCGTCACCAAGCCGGTCTACCAGACCGTGAATCAGGAACGGCGCTACACGGTTTCGAAGCCGGTTTATGAGACCGAGCGCCGCGAGCGCCGCTATACCGTGACCAAACCGGTCTATCAGACCGTGAATCACGAGCGGCGGTATCAAGTCTACCGGCCGGTGATTCGCACCGAGCACCAGGAGCGGCGCTACACCGTGCGCCGGCCCGTCTATCAAACCGTCAACCAGGAACGCCGCTACACTGTCATGAAGGCCGTTTATCAAACCGAAGCCCGCGAGCGGCGCTACACGGTGATGAAGCCTGTCTATCAAACGGTCAACCAGGAACGCCGCTATCGCGTGATGAAGCCGGTCTACGAGACCTCCATGGTGGATCAGACGTTACTCGGTCTGCCGGCCGGTGACCACGGTCCGCCAGGAAGTGCGGGAGTGCGGCTATTACACGCGCCAATATACAATGGCTCCCGGACCGGTTGTCGAACGCCGGGTGCGCGTTCCAGTGGTCGAGACGTCTTGCAATTCATGCGGGCTTTTTAGTTGCTTCCACAAGCGCAAGGTAACGGAGACGATCGCCGTTCAATGCCCGCCTCGAATGGTACGGGAGCGGGTCTTCGTCTCTCGACCGGTGGTCCGAGACGTGACGGAAACCCGGTACGTGCGCGAAACAATGGTCCGCCAGGTCCCCGTCACCACGTGCCGCTACGTCGCCGAAGAACGCGTCGAATCGATCCCCGTGACAACCTGCCAGTACGTCGCCGAAGTGCGTGCCGAGCCCTACGAGGTGCGCACCTGCCGGTACGTGCCCGAGGAACGAGTCGAATCGATCCCCGTGACAACCTGCCAGTACGTCGCCGAAGAGCACGTCGAGCCCATCGAAGTGCGCAAGTGCGAGATGGTTGCCGAGGAGCGAGTTGAGACCGTGCCGGTGACCACCTGCCAGTACGTCGCCGAAGAGCACGTTGAACCATATGAGGTGCGCACCTGCCGATATGTCGCCGAGGAACGGGTCGAGACCATTCCAGTCACGACCTGCCAGTACGTCTCCGAACAGCACGTCGAGCGCGTTCCCGTGACGACATGCCGCATGGTTGCCGAGACCGCTTCCCGTCAGGTCGCTGTCTCCGTTCCCGAGCAGGTTCCGGTCACTTTCAACCGGTCCGTCGCCCGGCTCGTGCCTCGCCAGATCGCCGTTCAGCGCACGACGCTGGTTCCCGTTGTCGTTCCCACCCGCTTCTCCTGCAATTGACGGGATCGACAATCGTCATCCGTAACCGCCCAAAAACCCGGCGGCGTCTCCCTCAACCAGAGAGACGCCGCCTTTTTTCGTCACTCCCGCCGCTCGGCGTTCCCGCTCACCGACCGCCCTGTTCGACCCCCAGGAATGGAAGTCCCGGATTGTAGGTCGACCCGTTGGCGGGGTTCACCGGATTGTCGAACGAAACGTCATCGCTCGTGGTGATCTGGCCGCTGCGAGTGAAGAGCGTCACGATCCGGTACTCGCCCTTCAGGGATTGCCCGGTGTACGGGCTCGCCGGCTGAATGAGCTGCTGCTTGATGGTCCCGACCGGCAGGAACACCGGCTGGCCGGGAACCTGGGGTACTGCGTTGCCGTTTTGGTCGACCCTGATCGCGGCGACGTCGCTGCGCTCCGCCAGCCAGAGATGAAAGAATGCACCCGTCATCGCGAACGACGATGGGGTGGAATAGATCGTGGTGGGAACGACCGTCCCGTTCGGGTAGAGCAGGATGTCGACGTATCCCGTG
Organism: uncultured Planctomycetota bacterium; assembly: GCA_963823665.1. Taxonomy (GTDB): domain Bacteria; phylum Planctomycetota; class Planctomycetia; order Isosphaerales; family Isosphaeraceae; genus CAVXHV01. The sequence goes on along the minus strand of CAWGMQ010000004.1, from coordinate 2,452,284 downwards.
AACGGATTGATTACCCCGGGCGGGAGCTGCGAACGCTCCTGGTATGCGTTGGCCCAGGTTGTCATGTCGATTACAACGTTGGTAGGCAAAGAAACCTCACGAGAATTGGCGGCAGGCGCCGGGCGTCGCGCGATTGTGTAGGAGACGTTGGTGGGCGGATTAGTCAGATAAGCGGCCGGCCAGGCCTCGGCCTCCCATTCGGCCAGCTCATCGGCCAGTTGTGTCACACCCGCTGCGACCTCGAAGTTGAGGTTGTTGTCGACTCCGTCAAAGCCCTCGTCGATCCAGCCGTTCTTGTTGTCGTCGAGTCCGTTCACCAGGAACAGGAACTCGGGGTAGACGATGGTGCCCAATTGGGTGTCGGAAAGCGGCGACTGGCTTCCCGCCGGCCCCACGTTCACGAACAGCTCGGTATTCCCCTGCTGCGGCGTCATCACCATCGGCCCGACAACCGTGTACCAGATCCCGGAGCCGTTCAACTGAAGCTTGTCGCCCAGACGGATGTTCCAGAACCAGGAGGTTGGCTCGTTGAGCGAGTTGTTCGCGACCACGACTTCCTTGATCATGAGCACATTGCCCGCCGTCGCGTTCGACCCGGCCGCGCCACTATAGGCACCTGAGGGGTAATACCCACCTCCGTTTGATTGCGGATACGGAATGCTCAGACTGTACGCGTTCGTTGTCGTGTCGAGAGCATTCGGCATCACAACCGACACCTGGCCCTCGGTGTATTCGGGCGCCGATTCGATGGGGATGATGCGGTTTGCAGCCAGCGGCTGGGTCGGATCGATCTGACCATTCGCGAGATAAACCAGCGGAAAAGCTGGGTCGGGTAGCAGGCGGATCCCGCTTGGAGCGCTCGCGTCCAGGGCAGAGTCGCGGGCGCCGGCCAGGCTGGCTTGAACGAGGCGTGCGGCCTCGCTGACTGAGCGGTGGGCAAGTGCTGGCAAGACGACGGGCAACGCCACGGCGCTCACAAGCACAATGATCGTGATCACGACAAGCAGTTCGATCAGAGTGAATCCAAGCCGGGGACGGACGACGGAGGACTCAGGACCGAAGTAAAACCACTTCCCCGCCCATTTCCACACCCTTCGTCCGCCCTTTGCCCTCCGCCCTCCGCCCTTGCGGCGCATTTTAGTGTCCTCCGAAACTGTGCGACGTGAAGAAAGTGAGCAGGATCTCGCCGATCCGCAACACTGCGGCGGTGTAACCCACGGCGAGCATGTATCCTCGAATCGACCAGCGTCTCATGCGTATCCTTGGAGTGGCTTCGCCCCGCAACGTCACGTGTAGGTCGCAACCAGCACGCGCCGCCTGAGCAAAAAACCCTTGTTGGGCGAGATGGCAGCCTTTTCCTGAAATGCGCGCTGCGCCCCCCGATGACCGCGCAGCACGAGTGCGGGCTTCACCAATTAGTCCAACCGTAGAACGCGTTCCTGTGTTGTGGTGGAGGTCTCGCTTTTTTAGTGCGCGGAATTCTTGATCACCGAGTGCAAGCCCTTGGCCGTTCTGGCTGGTTCGGGTGAATTTGCACTACAATGTTCGTCATGATGAACCACCTGGCTGGTTTGAGCGTGCGAATCCGTTTGATCGTCTGCCTCGTCGTTTTGCTCGCCTGGGCTGCCGCGTTGGCATGGGTCAGTAGAGCGTGGTTTGGCCACGGTTCCCGCACTGGCCAGCGTGCCGGAAGTCGGCCTACGGACCGGCTTGCCGGCAGACGGAGCCTCGCACTCGAGGCCATCGAGACCGGCCGTTTCGACCGCGCGTTTGCGTTTTATCGTTTAATCCCCGAGGCCCAGTGGCACGCCGATGATTGTTACAAGCTAGGTTCGGCACTCCTCGAGCGCAAGCGTCTGGTTCTGGCATGGGCGGCGCTCGAGGCCGCGCGGCGAATCGACCCCAAGCACGCGCTCGCGGCTCCAGCTCTTGATTCGCTCGAGGCGCAGGATCACATTGGCCACCGGCAGCGAGCGTTCCGCACTGCACGAGGCCGCTGGCCGATGCGAGCTGCTGCGATCAATCGGCAGCGGCGCATCCCTGGGTCTTTTTGCCTTGGGCCTCGCTCGTTATTCCAGCGACACTACCCAGGAGGATGAGTTCTTCGACCGGCTAGGGAGTCGTGATCGCTCCGGGCTCCGCAGGGTGAAGACGACCGCCGGCGCCATCAAGCTGACTGCCCGTCTTTTGATGGAAACTGGTCGAACGCCCGAGGCCGTGCAGCTTCTTGACCCTTTGATCGAACCGGCTGGCACCGAGCACTCGGCTTCGCAAACGGCGCCGATTGATCGCGAGGCCGCGTGGCTCTTGAGCCGGGCCGCGCTCCAGCTCGATCTGCACGAGCGTGCCGACGAGCTGCTTGCACTTGCCGGCGATTTTGGCATGACCGAAGCCGCCCTTCCTGAACCGGCGCCGTTCGTGGGCTCGCGTCGCTGCGGCTAGTGCCATCCGCGGATCGCACGCGAGCAACAGCAGGAAAGCCGCCACGCGCAGACGTTGCGATTCGGTGCGGGCCTCAAGCAAGTTCCCCTGCCGGAAAAGCCCGTCCCTGACCCGGTAATCCCGAGCATCACGCACGCGTTCTCCAGAAAGAGCGATGACCGCATCGAGCTCGAGACTCGCGACGCAGACCGCCTCTTCCGCGCCGTTGTGCTGTATGCCGTCGGGTCCGGCCGGCACGGGATCACCATGCTCGCCCGGGACGACAGCGGGCATCGATCGCGAGCTACGCGTGTCGTACTTCGGCCTGGACCAGAGCTGGGGGCCAACCAAGGGCATCGACTTCGCCCCCCGTGACGCCGGTGACCACATCGGCATGGGGCTGGGTCGAAAAACGCTCGACCGTTGTCTTTCCTGTCATACCACCTGGTTTCGTTCCGTGGCGCCTGACTCGCTCGCAGGCCCGCGGTCCGGAAGCGTGATGACCACGGCATTGGCTGCGAGCGATGTCATGGACCAGGGAAAAACCATGTGAAATCAGCCGAATCCGGCTTCGCGGAGCTGGCCATCGTACTTTCGGCAAAAACCCCTTCGCAGCAGCGGCTCAAGTCGTGTGTCGAGTGCCATGCCGCTGACGGGTCGATCGAGCCGAGCGACCCGGAGTTCACCCGTGCTCAGGGAACGACCTTCCTCTTCAGCCGCTGTTTCATCGCTGGCAAAGACCGAATTGGCTGTACCACCTGCCACGACCCACACCGCGCCCTGGACACAACGATCTCACATTACGAAGCAAAATGCCTGAGCTGCCACAGCCGCAAGCCGGCGAGCAACCCCGTGCAAGAAGCATCTGGCCACGAACGGGTCTGTCCAGTCAATGCAAAGGAGAAGTGTATTGCCTGCCACATGCCCCAGGTTGAGGAACCGTTGCGCAAGTCGCACTTCACCGACCATCACATCCGCGTGCACCGCGCTCCTGAGTGAGATGCCATGGAATCCTTGTCAACACATCCGAAGTCTGGGCAAGCGCGGCAGAGCCGCAAGACCGTCCGATTCTGGATCGCGATCATCATCACGATCCTGGCTGCGGCGGCCGGCACTTTTGTTGCCATCGGTCAATATCGAACATTCCGCCTCGGTAGCCAGGTGAGGGACTCCTTCGCCGCCGGTCGGTACGAGACCTCGCGGCTGGAGCTTAAGCACTGGCTGAAAGAGCAGCCCGGTTCGGGCGAAGCTCAATATTACCAGGCGTGGGATGCACTCGCGCAGAACAAGCCCAAAGAGGCCGTCGAGGCCATCGATCGGGCCCGAAAAATGGGCTTTGACCAGGGCCGCCTCGATTGCCTGACCGCCATCTATCATGCTCGGGCAGACCGGTTCAGCCAGGCCGAGCCCGTTCTCGAACGCGCATTTCTCGAGCAGACCGATCCGCGCGAGATGGTTGCCAAGGAGCTGGCGAAGATCTACCTGATGTCGTACCGGATGGATCGAGCCGCCAGGGCGATCGAGCGTTGGCGAGCACTCGCGCCGCAGGATCCGGAGCCCTGCCTCTGGAGCAATGAGATCGCCTCGCGGTCGAGCGCCGAAACCGCGGTCTTGATCCAGAACTATCGGGCCGCACTCGATCGCGATCCGAATCTTGATAAGGCCCGTTTGGGCCTGGCGCAGGCACTCAGCAAGGACCGCCGTTCGACGAAGCCAGGGAAGAATTCGAAGCGTATCTCAAGTGCCGGCCGAAAGACACCACGGCGCTTCCTTGGACTGGGGCGTAATGCCTTTCAGCAAGGCAATATCGAAGACGCCGGCCAGTACTTTGAAACCGCGTTCCACACAAATCCACGCGACGCCGAGACACTCAAAGAGGTCGGGCAGCTCGATCTACGCCTGGGTCGGGTTCGGGAAGCGTGCGAATGCCTCAAACTCTTGACTGCGATCGAGCCTTACGACCACGAAGTTCGCTACTCGTACGCCCAGGCTCTCAAGCTCGCCGGCAATGCCGACCAGGCGAAAACAGAACTTGCCCAGGCAACACGTTTGCGCAAAGAGCACGACCAGATCGTCCAGCTCCGGTACTCCGTCCTCAAAAACCCGAGCGACCTTGATACACGGTTCCAGATCGCGAAATGGATGATGCAACACGGGCACGAGGACGAAGGGCTCAAGTGGACCAAGGAGATCCTGCGTGCAAATCCACGCCATGCGCCAACCCATGGCGTGCTCGCTGACTACTACAGCAAGCACGCAGAGCCCGGGCTGGCCAACTTTCATCGCTTGAGTGCCCAGGACACGTCCCGCAGCGGAAGCCAGTAAGCGAACTCTGACACCGAAAGTTCAACTCCCCCGCTTCAGCCTGCGCCGGAGTTCCACGAGCGGTCCAAAATCAAGGACTGCATTACCGGTGACGACCAGGCAACGCAGGGAACCAGCAAGCCACTCCTCCGGTAGCGCGGCGGAAAGCACGTTGCAGCCTGCCGCGTCTCTTGAAAACGCAGGCAGCACGATTTGACCCGGCCCCGCCAGGAAGCACGGGGCCGTGATCCCCCGCCAGCGAAGTACAGGATGATGATGACCGGAGATGCGGGCCCGGCCCACAATTGGCCGGTGGCCATGGCCGATCGTCCAGCCTCCAACCACACACGTTCTGGGCAAGCAGTCCGGGGCGGTTTGTGCCCGTCTTGCGGACGACGAGAAGCTCAAATCGTGGTTCCCTTCCAGAACCAAAAAACTCACATCGCGCTCGGCAAGCCAGCGTTTCAGGCATTCCAGGTCGCGAGCCGTGCGAGGGCACGGGCGAGCCGATTCGAGCAGGTCCCCCGCGACAATTAATCGCGACATCCCACACCGGTCAAGCAACGTGGAAAGCCGAGCGAGTGTTTCCCCAAGTGAATGGGCAAGGACACAGTCGCCCGCAGCGCCTCGAGCCCACTCATATCCCAGGTGAAAGTCGGCAACAACGGCGGTTTGCTCAGCAAGGTGAACAACAGCTCCTTCGGGTGTGAATTGCCAGCCTTCGAAGGTGGGGAGCTTCGTTTCCATCGAAGCCGCGCACTCAATCATCGGATTGCCTCGTGACCGCTGTGGACCAATCTTGCATGTAACCGGCGGAGTGCTGCCTCGGGTGATTCAAAGCGAAGGATGTCAGCTTCACCCTGCTCGATCCACGCCGCGGCAAACGGCGAGAGCGCCGGCAAGTGCCGAACTCGAATCTCCCGTCGTTCTGCCAGCCAGCGCGTTGCGGCCGGAACATCCAGAACGTCTTCGAGCACCTCGCGGCGTGTCTCGCGGAGCAGAGGATGGTCGGGGCAGGCTGACTTGACCATGGGGTAGAGCCGCGTACTCACCCAGTTGAGCCCGCCCACCCGCACGCGGCGCCCAGGTTCAGGGTTTCGCAGGACCATGAGCGCCGTCGAAGCGACGTGCCGAAACCGACGCGCCGGCAGCTCGCCACGGTCGACCCCTTGCAGCACAGCATCAGCAAAGCCTTCAATCGAGAGCAGCGACCGGATCGACTCGGCCGAGAGCAAAGACTCATCGTCCTCGCCCGTCCGAATTGACCAGCCCAGGTCGGCGACGCACAGTGTCAAGTCGCGGCCGATCTGCTGGCCTAGACGTGCAGCCACAGCACGTCCAAGTGCTTCACAGGCCGCCCCGTGCAACGGAGCATGAAACGTGTAAATCAAACCCCGTCCGGAGGGCAATGGTGAGCGTTCGACGAATAGTTCCGCTTCCGAAGGAATCTCACTCCACTGCACTTGCGCCTCGAACAACTCGACGAGCACCTCCGACGCATGCTCATCGAGCTGCATGACCCGGGCAAGCCACGAACGAAGGACAGATGGCCCGTCGTTGAGGAGACAATGCCCAGCTTCGCTCCGAAAGCGAGCAAGCTCTTGGGCCAGCTCGAACGAGAGGGATTGTCGCGTGCTCGTCCAGCGTGGCAGCGCGGGCTCGCCCGCTGTGGAACGGGCGAAAAGTATCGATCGCTCCAGGCGGCGGAATTCCAGAGCGCGGCCGTCAAGCACAAATCGATCGCCTGGAACCAGACGCTCGGCATACGCGGCCTCGAGTGTGCCGATCGCGACACCCTGTTCGATCACTCGAACCGTCTCTTCAGAAAGGATTGTGCCCACGTTGTTCCGGAACCACTGCGCAACGCGTTGGCTGCATAGACCGAAGTACCCATCGCGGCTCCACAGCCGCGGCGAAGTCCAGCGCGGCAGAGCGTCACTCTCCCCTTCGACGGCTCCGGCCGGCGTGTCAAGCTTACCCGCCAGGAAATCGATGCAATCGTCAAAATCGGCTCGACGGAGCTCGGCCATCGGCAACGCATTGCGGATCAGGTCAAACGCCTCGTTCGCGCACTGGTCGCCATTGCACGCCATTCCGATCAACTGCTGGCAGAGCACGTCGAGGGGCGCCCTGACCATCCCCAGCGGTTCGACATGCCCGGCCCGGGCCGCCTGCGCCGTGACCGCTGCGCCGGCTAGCTCCGCAGGCGTTGCCGCCACTAGCAGCCCGCGTGATTGAGCGCCCCGGCGATGGCCCGCCCGTCCCACACGTTGCACGCAACGCCCAACACCTCCTGGCGAGCCAATCTGAATCGTCAGGTCCGCGGTGCCGATGTCGACGCCGAGCTCGAGGCTTGTACTCGTGACAACAGCTCGGATCTTCCCCTCGCGAAGAGCCGATTCAGTCTCTCTCCGGCGGTTTGCGTCCAGCGCCGAGTGGTGCGCAACGACAACCGGTTCCGGCGAGGATGAGAGCGATGGCTCCTGCCGCAGGTCGTGCGTCAGCTTTTCCGCAAATGCACGGGTGTTGGCGAAGATCACTGTCGTGCGGTTATTCTTGATCGACCGCCGCAGACACTTGAGCAAACGCCGATAGCTCAGACCGCGGTGTGGTTCCTCGCCGGCTGAGATCAAGCTCTCCACATCGATCTGGATCGGCGGTGTTCCCGGCGGCGGCGGTGCTGTGATCACCCGGCAAGAACGTGATTGGCCAGCCAGAAATCGAGCGACATTCTCAGCTTGCGGCGCACGTTGCCGACAGCCCGATGCGAATCGGATCACTCGCACAGTACGACGCCAGCCGCTCGAGCGAAACCGCAAGATCCGCACCTCGTTTTGTCGGCGCCAGTGCGTGGATTTCGTCGATGATGATGTGGTCGAGGCCGCGCCACATCGGCCGCCATGTTTCCTGGCTGAGTAGCAGCGAGAGACTCTCGGGCGTGGTGATCAGGATGTGAGGCGGATGCTCGCGCATCAAACGCCTCGTGTAGGCCGATGTGTCACCCGTTCGCACACCGACGTGCACCGGACAGTCTTGGCGTCCAAGTTGCTGGCAAATCCCGTCCAGCGGCCATCTCAGGTTTCTTTCGATGTCATAGTTGAGGCTGCGCAGCGGCGACACGTAGACGCACCGAACGCCGCTCGCAAGCGCTTGCTCCAGCTCAAACCGGAATAGCCGGTCGAGTATGGCCAGGAAAGCAGCAAGCGTCTTGCCGGTTCCCGTCGGTGCGATCAGGAGCACATTTTCAGCCGAGGCGATTGCCGGCCACGCCAGTTCTTGCGCTGGGGTCGCACCCTGCGGAAACGTCTGCTCGAACCATGTCCAAACCGGTGCCGAGAAGACCGTCGGCGCCATGCTCGATCGGATTTCCAATCCCTGTCGGTCCATGCATCCCATCTCGATCCCTGCCCGACCTCACTGCCAGGCCAGTCGCATCATACCCAGGCAATCGCGTTCTGTCTTGCCTCCCTCCCGGGACGTTCCAAAGCCAGCAAACGCCAGCGAATCCACCACAACCCGCCATGCTTTGAATCCACAGCAATCATCATCATGCATGATTTAATCCATGATGGTACTTCCATAAGCTTTTAGAGTTGGTTAAGATAATTGCCCTGCCAATCGGCAGAATGCTGTTGAGATGGGTCATTAGCGACGATAGGCGAAGGCCGCCCTTAAGGACCGGAGGATTGTTCAGCAAGCAGGTTCGTGTGAGAATGCGCAGCCTTTAGACGATTTTTGAGTGCCAATGAGGCGAATCGTGGAGTTTCGCTCATGATGAGCAGAACGATTCGATTGGCGAGACGTCTTAAATGAGCGATGCTGTTCGGAAAGCCCTGCTGGCAAGGGTGCTTGAGACTCGCTGGCGATCGTCTCCTCCATATTGGCCAGACTGCCCAATTCAACACGCGAACCGAGACTGGTAAACTAGGGATCCGGCTCAGCCGCCGTACCGGGTGTCATATCCCGGAGACCATGCCGACCTTTTCGCATTGCCATAGCGGACCGTCACCACGAGCGAGACATCTGTCAAGGGACAGTAAAAATGGCATCATCGCGATCGCAACGGGATTCGAACGCGCGCGCAAAGAGAGCAAGCTTCAACTTGCTCCGCGGCAAGACGGCGCGTCCGCGGCAGTTGTTCATGGAGTTTCTCGAACAGCGCCTGCTCCTGGCTCAGGATGTCTGGACCGGCGCCGGTGACGGCAAGAGCTGGCAGGACGGCAGCAACTGGAGTCTGAGCGCGGCGCCGGGAAGTAATGACAGCGCGCTCATCAATGTCGGAAGCAGTCTGACAATCCTCTATAACGGCAACTCGTCTTTTCTGAGCATCACGGACAATGCCGCAATCGATATCACCGGAGGCTCATTCGAGGTCACTTCGGGGACGTCCCAGATCAGCGGCGCGCTGACTGTAGCCGCCGGCGCGACGCTGGAGGCTTCTGGAAGCGGGGTGACGTTCACCGCAACCGGAGCGACAACGATCGACGGTGCAAACCTCTATGCAGCTTCGGGTGCGTCCTTGGCCCTGCCAGGGGCCACAAGCTATACCGGCTCAAATAGCGCCACGATCCAGGCAAACGGCACGGGAAGCCTCGTCGACTTGTCTCACCTTACGACGCTTTCGGGAGCAACGGGTTACTCCGCGCTTAACATCAATGCCCAGGCCGGCGGTGAGGTCAATCTCAGCAACGTCACCAGCCAGCCCACCGGCGACATCTACGCCCACGCCGACGGTGCCAGCAGCGTCATCGACTTCTCGAAACTTCCCGAGCTGTTGTCCGACGCCGAGAACAACTCCGGTTTCGAAGCCAGCAATGGCGGCAAGATTCTCGCCGGTGACCTCACCTCCCTCAATCGCGGCGACATTCATCTTGACGACAACTTGTCGTCGATCACCACCAGCCAGATCACCTCGATCACGTCTTCCAATCTCTTTGCCTTCGGCGGTGGCGATCTCGTCTTTCCGGCCCTGACTCAGATCTCCGAGCCCAATGGCGCCACAATCCAGGCCAGCGGCGTAGGAAGTGTCCTTGACCTCACCAGCTTGACGTCTTTAACGGGCGCGACCGGTTATTCGACGCTCTACATCGACGCCCAGGCCGGCGGCGAGGTCAATCTCAGCAACGTCACCAGTCAGTCCACCGGACGGATCTACGCCCACGCCGACGGCACGAGCAGCGTCATCAACTTCTCGAAGCTACCCGAACTCTATTCCGACGCCGAATCCGATTCAGGTTTTGAGGCCAGCAACGGCGGCAAGATCCTCGCAGGCGACCTCACCACGCTCAACCGCGGTGACATTCAGCTTGACGACGGCATGTCCTCGATCACCACCAGCCAGATCACCTCGATCACTTCGTCCAACCTGTCTGCCTACGGCGGTGGTGATCTCGCCTTTCCGGCCCTGACTCAAATCTCCGAGCCCAACGGCGCCACGCTCCTGGCCAACGGCGTAGGAAGTGTCCTTGACCTCACCAGCTTGACGTCTTTAACGGGCGCGACCGGTTATTCGACGCTCTACATCGACGCCCAGGCCGGCGGCGAGGTCAATCTCAGCAACGTCACCAGTCAGTCCACCGGACGGATCTACGCCCACGCCGACGGCACGAGCAGCGTCATCGACTTCTCGAAGCTACCCGAACTCTATTCCGACGCCGAATCCGATTCAGGTTTTGAGGCCAGCAACGGCGGCAAGATCCTCGCAGGCGACCTCACCACGCTCAACCGCGGTGACATTCAGCTTGACGACGGCATGTCCTCGATCACCACCAGCCAGATTACCTCGATCACCTCGTCCAACCTGTCTGTCTACGGCGGTGGCGATCTCGCCTTTCCGGCCCTGACTCAAATCTCCGAGCCCAACGGCGCCACGCTCCTGGCCAACGGCGTAGGAAGTGTCCTTGACCTCACCAGCTTGACGTCTTTAACGGGCGCGACCGGTTATTCGACGCTCTACATCGACGCCCAGGCCGGCGGCGAGGTCAATCTCAGCAACGTCACCAGTCAGTCCACCGGACGGATCTACGCCCACGCCGACGGCACGAGCAGCGTCATCAACTTCTCGAAGCTACCCGAACTCTATTCCGACGCCGAATCCGATTCAGGTTTTGAAGCCAGCAACGGCGGCAAGATCCTCGCAGGCGACCTCACCACGCTCAACCGCGGTGACATTCAGCTTGACGACGGCATGTCCTCGATCACCACCAGCCAGATCACCTCGATCACCTCGTCCAACCTGTCTGTCTACGGCGGTGGCGATCTCGCCTTTCCGGCCCTGACTCAAATCTCCGAGCCCAACGGCGCCACGCTCCTGGCCAACGGCGTAGGAAGTGTCCTTGACCTCACCAGCTTGACGTCTTTAACGGGCGCGACCGGTTATTCGACGCTCTACATCGACGCCCAGGCCGGCGGCGAGGTCAATCTCAGCAACGTCACCAGTCAGTCCACCGGACGGATCTACGCCCACGCCGACGGCACGAGCAGCGTCATCAACTTCTCGAAGCTACCCGAACTCTATTCCGACGCCGAATCCGATTCAGGTTTTGAGGCCAGCAACGGCGGCAAGATCCTCGCAGGCGACCTCACCACGCTCAACCGCGGTGACATTCAGCTTGACGACGGCATGTCCTCGATCACCACCAGCCAGATCACCTCGATCACTTCGTCCAACCTGTCTGTCTACGGCGGTGGCGATCTCGCCTTTCCAGCGCTCGCTCAATTCTCCGAGCCCAACGGCGAAACGATCCTGGCCAATGGCGCAGGCAGCGTGCTCGACCTCACCAGCTTGATGTCGATCGACGGCGCAACGGGCTACTCCACGCTCTATTTCAATGCACAGGCCGGCGGCGAGGTCAATCTCAGCAACGTCACCAGTCAGTCCACCGGACGGATCTACGCCCACGCCGATGGCACGAGCAGCGTCATCGACTTCTCGAAGCTACCCGAACTCTATTCCGACGCCGAATCCGATTCAGGTTTTGAGGCCAGCAACGGCGGCAAGATCCTCGCAGGCGACCTCACCACGCTCAACCGCGGTGACATTCAGCTTGACGACGGCATGTCCTCGATCACCACCAGCCAGATCACCTCGATCACCTCGTCCAATCTTTATGCCTACGGCGGTGGCGATCTCGCGTTTCCGGCGCTTGCGCAATTCTCAGAGCCAAGCGGCGCGACGCTCCTTGCCAATGGTGCAGGCACCATACTTGACCTCACCAGCCTGACCTCACTCGACGGCGCAACGGGATACGCGTCGCTCTACATCGATGCACAGGCCGGCGGCGAGGTCAATCTCAGCAAGCTGGCCAGCGACCCCAGCGGATGCACATCCTTCAGCGCGGATGCCGCAAGCAGCGTGATCGACCTCGCGGATCTGACGAGCCTCGCCTCCAATGCCGAATACAACTCGACGCTCAGCGCGACTAACAGCGGACAGATCGAGTTGACAACCGGCACGATCAACCTGACGAACGTTAACTTGAGCGCCAACAGCAGTGGAACGGTGACCGGCGGCACGGTGCACCTTCTCCCCGGCAGTAATCTCTCCGGAGACAGCACGATCCAGGCCGATGTGGAGAATGCTGGTGTGATCACGCCGGGAGACAATGGTATCGGCGTGTTGACAATCGACGGCAGTTTGAGCCAGTACGCTGACGGAACGCTCAACGTCCAGCTCGCGGGAACCACGGCTGGTACTCAGTACGATCAGCTTGCCGTCACCGGCGCCGTTTGACGCGAACGGCACGATCGCCGTTTCCTTGATTAATGGATTCACGCCTCAGATCGGCAACCAGTTCTCGGTCGTCACTTATGCCTCCCAATCGGGTGAGTATTCGACGTATACCGGTCTGAGCTACGCGACCGGGGCCACTTTCCAGACGGTTTACGGTACGAGCAGCTTTAACCTCGTTGCCGCGACCGCTGACATACGGGTTTTCCCGGCCACTGGCTTGTTCACCAGCGAGGCGGGCGATTTTGCAGCATTCACAGTCGAGCTGGCTGTTGCGCCGACGGCCAACGTGACACTCAACCTGACCTCCAGCAGCACGTCTGTAGGGACCGTTTCTCCAGCGACGCTCACTTTCACGACCGCTGACTGGAATGTACCCCAGACGGTAACAGTAACCGGTGTCAACGATAATCAATCAGGAAGTGTTCCGTATCAGGTTGTTTTTTCGCCGGCGGTGAGCTCGGATTCAAGCTACAGCGGGCTCACACCCGCGTCCGTCTCCGTTACCAACCTGCCGAGCGAAGTGCAGAATATCAAGGTCACCAATCTTGCGGTCAGTCCGTCGACCGGATTAACGCAGGGATCGAACTTGACGATCACCTGGGACGATTCGAACACAGGGAGTCTGCCCGCGACAACTGCATGGGACGATCAGGTCGTGGTTACCGACACGACCACAGGTGATACGTTGGTCTCCGCGCTGGTGCTTGCCGATCCGGGTTTAAACGGCGACCTCGATCCAGGAGCGTCGCAGCCGGACCAGTATTCCTTCACACTGCCAAGCGGGGCGGACGGCATAGGCAACATTCAGATTACCATCACCGCGAACGTCAACCACACGGCTTATGAATCTGAATCGAGTCTGACCAATGCCGACCTGCGGACCTATTCTAATGGCACCGATTACCCGATCGCACCCACAACTCTTACTGTTGGCGGCGTCGACTTTGCGCTGATTCCCGATGGAGCGAATTCCTCCAGTCTGGGCATTCTGCAAACGACAGGAAGCGGCACATCATTTGACATCCCCGTGAACATCAGCGGCGGCACCGTACTCAATACGCTGATCAACTCCACCTACGGAGTGGCTGGCGACACGGTCGGCACCGTCGAGGTGAAAGGAACGGGAGGTGCCGACGCGGTTTTTCAGTCTGGTTGAAGGTACCAATATCCGCGACTTCAATAACGACGGCTACAACGATACGATTGCGCCCGGCACACCTTCAGCATCGTTCGGCAACGGCCAGGTTCGGCTCGACATGCAGACGTTCGTGCTGCCGAGTTCCTTCGCCACTGCCCGAATCACGGATATCATTCTCACGAGCAGCGGCGGCACACCAGAAGGCAACCCGTTCCTGGCGGCGGCTACGGTCACGACCGCGTCGGGCCTGTCACAACTCGTGTTACTCGGCAGCGGCGTGGCGCCGGACGTTGCAAACAGCGCAACCACGACCGTAACTTCCGGATCCGCCCTTCCAGGTCAAGCTTCGGTCATCCTTGACCCCGGCAGCGATTCGGGTGTGAAGGGTGACGACATCACGAACGACACCACACCCACTTTCGACGTGACGGTGAACGAAGGAGGTTTGATTCAAGTCGATTTCAAGGGCGATGGCACGAGCACCACGTCGCAGTCGGTCACGGCCGCCGGGACTTATTCATTCACTTCCCCAGCCTTGGTGAACGGCAGCCACACGGCCAAGGTGACCTTCACGCCGACCTTGCGGCAGCCGCGGCTAACGCGAGCGTCAGCTACACGATCGACACCATCCCCCCGACGCTGGTGCCGGGCTCACCCTCCGCGCAGGGACCCGCTCTATTCGCGCACACTCACCTTCAGCGAAAACATCAATGCCGCGACGATCGGCGCCTCCTCGATCGCGATCAGCGGCCCGGGAATCACCGGTTCGATCCAGCCGGCTTCAGTGATCGGATCAGGAACCACCTACGTAGTGACTTTCGCCGCACCACTGACCAAAGGTGGCACATATACGCTCGCGCTTTCGCCGTCGATCGCCGATATTGCGGGCAACTCGCTCGGCTCGGGCGTTACCGATCAATTCCAGCTCACGCCCGACACAACGCCGCCAGTCGTCTCGACGTGAGCCCGTCAGGGGTAACCAGCGCCAACGTGTCGAGCCTTGCGCGTCAGCTTTGACAAAGCCATCAACCCGAGCACGTTCACCAGCAGTGAAGTGACTATTAGCGGCCCCGCCGGTGCGATCGCGACCAGCTCGATCACCATCACCGAAGTCGACGCGGCAGACTACACCGTCACCTTCCCGACGCAAACAGAAGAAGGAACCTACAACGTCAGCATCGGCGGCCCGGGTGTGCTCGACATTTCCGGCAACGCGATGGCCGCGGCCTACCAGACGAGCTTCACGATCGACCACTCGGTGCTGGCGGTGGTTTCGGTGAGCCCGTCGGGCACGCTGAACGACGTCGTGAATTCGATTGCAGTGACGTTCAACAAGGTCATGAACATCTCGACCTTGAACGGATCCAACATCACCCTGACGGGGCCTGGCGGCGCAGTGACGGTTGGGCAGGGGTAGTTGGTAAGCGGCGACACCTACAGCATCCCGATCACGCCCCAGCGGGCCAACGGCTCGTACGAGCTCACGATCGGCACCGGGCGTGCAGGCCGAAGAGGGAACGCTGCTGGGCAGCTGCGTTTCAGGCTTCGTTCACGATATCGCTGCCGGACCTGGTCGTCAGCTCGGTCCAGCCATCGGTGACCTCGGCGACACTCGGCGCAACACTTAGCCTGGGGTGGACCGTTACCAATAACGGCACGGCCAGTGCGACCGGACCATGGGTCGATGACGTTTATCTCTCTGCCACGCCCACGCTCGGAGCAGGGGCGATCTATCTCAATTCCTATAGTGCGCAGAATTCAGGGCGCTTGCCCCCAGTAGCAGCTACACCGGGCAGTCGACAGTGCAGATTCCGATCGACTCGTCGCTGCAGGCCGGTACTTATTACCTGGTGGTCGTTGCCGATGCGGGCGGGGTGGTGAACGAGTCAGACCTGACAACCCAGCAGAGCAGCGCCGCAGATCAACCTGTCGGCGCCGCCGCCGCCGGATCTGGCTGCCTCTGCGGTGACGTCGTCACTTACCGCCGGGCAGCCGGGGCAGTCGGAGTCGGTGACCTGGACTGTCACGAACGTGGGCGGCTCGCCGGCGACCGGATCATGGACTGACTCCGTGTATCTTTCGCCCGGATGGCAAGCTGAGCGACGCCACACTGCTTGGCTCGGTAAACGAGAACCGGTGGATTGGCGGCGGGAAGCTCGTATAACGGCACGCTTACGGACACGCTGCCGAGCAGATCTTGCCGATGGCAGTTACCAGGTCATCGTTGACAGTGACTCGGGCGACGCCGTCACCACCGACCCCGACCGAGCCAACAACCTCGCCAGTGCACCACAACCGCTTGTTTTCGGCCACGTCGACCTGGTTCCGTCGATCACCCTCGCCCCAACTTCGGCAACCTCGGGTACATCGATCACGGTTAATTGGTCCACGACCAACAAAGGTACCGCGCCGACTTTGAGCGGCTGGGTCGATGACGCCTACCTCTCGACGACCAGCCAGGTGACGGCCAGCTCGTTGCTGCTGGGCACAGTATCTCAAACCGGACCACTCGGCCCAGGCCAGAGCGCCACCGGCTCGGCAACTGCAACAATTCCGCTCGGTGACAACGGAACGTATCAGATCATCATCGTGGCCGACGCGACCAGCCAGCTCATCGAGCCAGGTGGTGTATCGAGCACGACTTCACAAGCCATCAACATCTCGATTGCGCCGTATGCCGTTCTTTCGGTCACCAATGTCACTGCACCGATGCAGACCATCGGCGACCCGGCCTACCCTGTGATTTCGTGGACGGTGACGAATATCGGCACGGGCGCGGGGCAAACCAGTACCTGGACCGATGCGATCATCGCCTCGCCGACTGATAACTATGCCGACCCCAATGCGATCGTTCTTGCTGAGTATCCTCATACGACCAGCCTCGCCCCAGGTGCAAGCTACACACAGACGCAGACCGTCCAGATGCCGGCCGGCTTCACCGGCCAATATCATCTCTTCGTCGAGGCGGACGCAGGCGACGCAGTCTTCGAGAATGGCATGAGAGGGGGCAATATCGGCGAAGCACCCAATCTTTTCGACGTGATGCCCATCCCGTACGCCGATCTGGTGGTCTCGTCGATCGTGGATCCGCAAAACGCGGGCAGCGGCTTGCCGGTCAACGTGACGTGGACCGTGACTAACCAGGGGATCGGGCTGACGAGCGTGCCGAGCTGGGACGACGACCTGGCACTGGCGAGTGATCCGGCGGGCAAAGACATCGTTCAGGACTTCGGACTGTTCGACCACCTCGGGCCGGTGGGGCCCGGCGGCAGCTACGTGCGGACAGCCCAGGTGACGTTGCCGGAGGGGTTGAGCGGTACCTACTACTTCGTCGTGACGACGGACACCGGCCCGAGCACGCCATTTGAGTTCATCTACGGCAATGGTACGGACAACATCAGCAGTATCCGCGCCGTTCACGATCAATTTCACGCCGCCGCCCGATCTGACTGTGGCAAGCGTGAGCGCCCCGACCACCGCACAGGAGGGCAGCACGATTCAAGTGGGTTGGACCGTGCAAAACTCGGGGACTGGCGCCGCCGTCGGGCCCTGGCAGGATGAAGTCGTGATCCAGCCGACCGGCCAGCCCACGGCCCAGTACTCGGTGTTGGGCACGTTCACCAACTACAACACGCTGGGCCCGGGCAACTCGTACTCCCGCGTCCAGTCGGTGAGCCTGCCGGTTCATATCAGCGGGCTGTACAACGTCGAGGTGATCACGGATTTCAACGGCTCGCTGTTTGAGAACGGGGCAACCAATAATACCGGCCTGGCGCCACAACCACTGACTGTAACGGTGATGCCGCGGCCGAATCTCGAGGTAGCCAATATCCAGGCGCCTGAGTCGGTGAACGCCGGAGGGACGTTCTCGGTGACCTACACCGTGGTCAACAACGGGACCGCGGCCACGACAGTTAACTGGGACGACGACGTCTATCTGTCGCTGACGCCGTACGTCACCGACGCCTCGATCCTGATCGAGCAGCTTCCCAATCAGTCTGCCCTGGCACCTGGCGACGAGTATCAAGCGACAACGGTTCCGGTGACGGTGCCGGACCGCTATGCCGGCCAGGTCTACGTGATTGTGTCCATCGATGCCAACCAGGTCGTCGACCAGTGGCCCAACGGTCAGAACAACCTCGAGTATCAGCCGATCCAGATCAATCCGATTCCATTTCCCGACCTGGTGGTGAGCAATGTGGTCGCGCCGACGCAGGTGATCGCCGGCAGTACCTTCAACGTGAGCTACACCGTGACGAACCTGGGCTCCGGCCCAACCTTGGTGGACGACTGGACTGATTCGGTCTGGCTGACGCGTGACAAGACGCGGCCGATCCCGGCTGCAGGAGACGTTCTACTCACGGAATTCCCGCATTCCGGGGGGCTGGCACTCGACGCGGGCTATGACCAGAAGGTGTCGGTGACGCTGCCGATCGATCTGGCGCCGGGCACGTATTACATCACTCCGTGGACCGACCTGTACTCGATGGTGCTCCAGAACGAGCTGGCGACAAACGTCAATCCGGATGACCCCAACAATCTTGATAACGACAACTACAAGGCGTTCCAGGTCCAGGTGCTGGCGCCGCTGCCAGACCTGACCGTCACGTCCATGACCGCGCCGGGCGTGGCCAAGGGAGGAGACAACGTCAAGATCAACTGGACCGTCGAGAACGTCGGTAACGGCGTTGCGCAGCCGGTGGGCTGGATCGACACCGTCTATCTGACCAATGAGCCGACCAATCCGCTTGACCCAAATGCGATCACGATGACGCTGGGATCAGTCACCCACAACACAGCGCTCAACCCGGATGGGAGCTACAACGCGAGCCTTACCGTCGAGTTGTCCCCCTCGGCGGTGGGTCAGTACTTCGTGGTCCAAACCGATGCGCCTCAGCCGGGTGAAGCGCCAGGCCAGTATTGGGTCAGTGAGATCACCTACGCCAACAATCTGCTGGCACAGTCCACGTCGGTGACGCCGGTCCCAGCCGATCTCGTGGTCACGAACGTTTCGATCCCGACGGTGAACTACTCCGGCGAGAGCATGACGTTCAGCTACACCGTCGAAAATCAGGGACCGAACCCGGTGTGGGAGGGAACGGACTACTGGACCGACTTCATCTGGGTTTCCCCCGAGCCGACATTCAATCGGTATGACGCATCTTTCCTGGGCCAGACAACGCACGCCCAGACGACGCCATTGCAGGTCGGCCAGAGCTATACCGTCAACTACACCGTCACCCTCCCGCCGGGCACGAGCGGCCAGTACTACCTTTACATCGACCTCGATGCGCACAACGACCTGCCGCCGGGTCTCTATACGTATCAGGCACGGCTGGAAACCACCGACTGGTGGCCGGCTGATACAGGGGATAACTCATATTGGCTCGGCGAGTTCACTGAGTGGGCTTTCGAAAACCCCGACAACAACCGGATCGCCACGCCGTTCAACATCATCTACAGCGAGCCCGACCTGACCGTCACAAACATCACCGTGCCCGCGAGCGCGGAGTCGGGCTCAACGATTCCGGTCACGTACACAGTAACAAACCGAGGCACGCGGGCTACGCGCACAGACAACTGGACTGATCGCATCTTCCTATCGCAGGACCCTTCGCTCGACACCTACGACACCGAGCTAGGGCAGGCGACCTACGGGCAGGTGCTGGCCCCGGGTGCTTCATACACCGAAACAGCGGACGTGCACGTTCCCGACGGCATCCAGGGGAACTTTGACATCATCGTCTACACCGACTCGGACGCGATGACTAATTACGAGGTGCAGAGTGACATCGGCTACTTTAACTATGGCATCTCGATCGGCGCGGCCAACGAGCTCAACCCGTATGACCTGGCTTCCGAAGCGATCCGCAGCCTGGGGCGAGGCCAGGTGCCGCAGTACGAGAACGAGGCCGACAAGATCGCGTCAGTGCCGCTCCCGGTCACGCTGGCGCCGGCCCCTGACCTCCAAGTAACGTCGATCAGCACCAACGCGAACGCGGGGCATGTCTTCCAGGGCCAGACGCTTGACGTCACATATACGGTCACGAACGAGGGTGCCTCCACGCCGGCGGATGAATCCACCTGGAACGACCTGATCTACTTCTCGCTGGGTACAACGCTCGATTTGGAGGCCGACCCGTACCTGGGAATGTCGCAGCACCAGGGACGGCCTGGCCTCCGGCGCAGCTACACCGTTACCGTTCCGATCCAGGTGCCGACGAATCTGCTCGGTGCGTACTATCTCTTCGTGATCACCAATCCCCCGGTCGACAGCCCGATCGGTTCGGTGTTCGAGGGTGCGAACCAGAACGATGACAGCAATTACCTTGCTCCGCCACTCATCATCGATCCGCCGCCGCCATCGCAGCTTGTCGTGACCAGCATCACGCTGCCCGACCCCGCAACGGTGAAATCGGGCGACCCATTCACCGTGAGCTGGTCGGTTACGGACGAGAGCACGACATACCCCGCAATGGGAAGCTGGTCGGATGCCGTCTACATCGGAACAGGGACGACTTGGAGCATTGCCGACACATATCTAGGCGCGGTTCAGGAGAACGGACCACTGGCGCCAGGCGGAAGCTATACCAACTCGTTGTCGACCGTGACGCCCTCGCTGACACCCGGGCAATATCACATCTTCGTGCGGGCGGATATCTACGATCAGCTCTCGCTGCCACCGGGGGTCCCCGAGTCGAGCAAGACAACGGCGTCGGCGTCCCTCCTGACAGTAGCCGTCGACAGCCTGACTCTGGGCGTGCCCTATGCGACCACATTGTCGGACGGGCAACAGCGGCTTTTGCAAGTGACCGTGCCCGCAGGAGCGACGCTTCAGGTCTCGATCAGCTCGAATGCCTCGGGCGCATCCAACGAGATTTATTTGAAACAGGGGGCAGCGCCCACGCAGTCGGACTACGACGCGGCCTACCAGGGAGGGCTGTCGCCGAACCAGACGGCTGTCATTCCGTCGACGACCCCTGGGATCTATTACGTCTTGATCGAAGGGAATTCGGAGCCAGCGGACGACACGCCGGTGTCCGTGCTGGCGCGAGCTACTGCCCCTATCGATCACGAACGTCTCCATCGACCAGGGGGGCTCGAGCGCCTACGTGACGACCACGATCACCGGTGCCCAGTTCCAACCCAATTCGATCGTCAAGCTGGTGATGCCGGGGTTTGCCGAGTACCAGCCGCTCGCTTACGAACTTTCGTGAACGCCACGGAGATCTTGGCCGAGTTCGACCTGACCGGTGCGCCTTATGGCCTCTATGACGTTCAAGTCATCAACCCCGACGGCCAGGAGGCGATCGCGCCTTATCGCTTTGAGATCGAGCAGACGTTCTCCCGCCCGAGGTGACGATCGGCGTGGGAGGGCCGCGGTTTATCCTGGCGGGCGATACCGGCACCTACAGCGTGTCGCTGCAGAATCTGGGCAACATCAATGCGCCCTATGTCGAGTTCAACGTAGGCATCCCGCAGTTGAGCAACGCGGAGCCAACAAACCCGAGCGATCCGAACATCGCAGACCCGGTTAACGTCAATCTCGACGACCTGCCGTATGTCGAGGTCGACACCGATTTAGGTGGTGAGCCGCCCGATCGAGCCTGGACTCGGAGGTGCCGTACGCCACGCTCCAGTCTCAGGCAGACACCGCTTCGAGCAACGGCCATATCGAGATGTCGGGCAACCTTTTCAACGAGGCCGCTGGCGGCTTTGCGCAGTTCACGTTTGACGTCACGACTTATCCCGGTATGGAAGCGGCGAACGACCAGGACTTCAACGCGCTCAAGGCCGAGATCTATGCTGCGTTCCCAGCGTATGCGCAAGAGGGAATTCTGAACAACGGGCCCGCGGGCTCACCCAGATCTCGCCGGATCTGTACGAAGCGTATGAAGAGTTCGGCGGCATCCCGTCGCTCTTGCAGAGTTCCATTCGTTCCATTCCAATTCGACATCAACGCATCGGCGACGACGCTCACACAGGCGGAGTTCGTCGCGCAGCAGACACAGCTTGCCGATGAGCTGCGAGCAGCGATCCTCTCCGACAGCACGGCCCCGCTGGCACTCCAGAACCTCGCCGCCAACCAAACGACGTTTGAAAACCTGTACCTGGCGGGGCTCGAAGAGGCCGGCGAGCTCTTGCCCGAAGGCACGACGCCGCCGGTGGACCAGAACCCGCTGATCATGAGCTTGATGGCCACGCATGGCCACCGGCGTGCTGGCAGGGCCCGCCGGCAGCGGAATCATCTCGAGCGGCAACGTCTCGCAGTTCTTCAGCGAGCTTCTCTCTTGGTACGGCAATAACACCGATCAGATTGCGCCGGCGGCCGGTTTCAACATCAACGGCAATGAGATTGCAACCTTGCCGACCGCATCTCAATACAACCTGAATGCCACACTGCCGACCACATTCGAAGACTTCAACGTCTATGTGCCGTGGGTGCCGTATGACGAGCGGTCGGATCTACCGCCGTCATTCCAGATCAACGGGGTGCAGGAAATCCAGGGAGAGACGCCGGTCATTCCACTGGACTTGAGCCAGTACATCGACAATCAAGCTCAGGATGCCGGCCTGGCGTCGATGACCGGGCCGTTCACCTCGGAAGACAACGGGTACATCCCCAGCGGGCAGGCACTGCCATTCACGATCAATTTCCAGAACGACCCTGAGGCCACCACCGAACCGGGTGAGATTCGCATCACGACCCAGCTCGACCCGAACCTCGATCCGAGCTCATTCCGGCTGGGAGACATCCAGATTGGCGACATCGACATCCAGATGCCGAGCAACCTGGGCTTGTTCCAGGGGAGTTTCGACTTCACCTCGAGCAACGGTTATCTCGTGTACGTGAACGCTGGGGTCGACGTGCAGACGGGCGTCGCGACCTGGCTGATCGAGGCGATCAACCCGGTTACCGGGTTGGTGGTCACCAATCCCTCGGATGGACTGCTGCCTCCCAACAACGCTGAGGGAGCGGGAGCAGGCTATGTGACGTACACGGTCGAGCCTTATGCATCAGCGCCCGACGGGAGCACAGATCAGCGCGACAGGCGACAGTCACCTTTAACACTGAGGCGCCGCAGACGACTGCGCCGCTTACGTACACTCTCGACTCGGTGGCACCGACGACCGCGCTGAACGTCACCCAGATCGGCTCGAGCTCCAACTATCAGGTCACCTGGAACAGCACGGACAACGCCGGCGGCTCCGGCGTCGCATACGTCGACCTGTACGTATCGGCGAACGGCGGTGCATACCAGATCTGGCAGAGCCAGGTGACCATGGCATCGGGAACGATGATCTATCAGGGCCAGGCCGGGAATACCTATACGTTCCTGGCGCTGGCGACCGACGTAGCCGGTAATCACGAGCTGCCGCCGGCCAACGCCAATGTGCCGCAGAACACGACCACGGTGAATCTGGGCGCACTACCGACTGTTCCCAACACGACCCCGCCCAACTTCGGCGTTCCGCCGGCACCCACGGTACAGCCCTCGACCAACCCCCTGTTCAAGCAAGCGCAGCAAGGCGTACCGGCCGCGCCCCCGGCGAGCAATCCCTCCGAATTCATGACGGTGCTCCAGCCATTCGAGGCCCAGTCATTCGCCACGGGATTTGAGCAGAGCGACGGCATCTTGGGCCCGATGGCGATCGCCGAGGAGCCGGACGGAAGCTTTCTGATCAGCGGGGGACCGTCCCGCAACGAGCTGTTCCATGTCAACGCAAACGGTGGCCAAATCGGCGCACCCCTGGCCACGCTGCCCTACCAGATCTTTGCACTGGCGTTTGACAACCAGGGCGATCTCTGGGCGGCGACCGGAGGCGGGCCGCTCTTGCAGCTTGACCCTGCTACGGGGTCGATCATCAATCAGTTCGGCCAGGGCATCACGCTCGCACTGGCCGTTGATCCCCTGTCCGACCAGATCTACGTCGCGACCAGTAACGGCGTCTCGATCTTCGACCCGACGACGGATACCTTCACGCAGTTTAGCCGTGACCAGAACCTGCGCGTCTCGAGCCTGGCGTTTGACCAACCAGGGCAATCTCTGGGCTGTCACCTGGCCCAACTCGACGCAGGTCGTCGAGTTCAACGACCTGGCTCGTGCACAGGTTATGCTCACATTTGATTCCGACATCCAGTCGATTTCCTTCGGCCAGGAGGGGACTGACCTGGCGAACCTGCTCTTCGTGTCCCACGACGACGCACCGAATACACCCGGCGGCATGGTTGCGCCGACGCCAACCGATCTGACGATGGTCGACCTGACAACGCTCCAGCAGGTGGCGGTGGCGCAGGGAGGCACGCGCGGCTTTGACGTCCTGGCCACTTCTGACGGCCGGCTATTGATCAGCCAGTCGCACGAAGTGGACGTGCTCGAGCCGGTGGTGCCGCCGGTCGTGGTGGCCACGAATCCGCCGAGCGGCAGTATCGCGGCGCTGCCGCTGGCCTTCATCGGCGTGACCTTTGATCAGGAGATGTTCACCGGCTCCTCGACCAACAGTGCGTCGGTCACCGATCCGGCCGATTACAGCTTGGTCGGCCAAACCTCCGGCCCGGCGATCATCGACGCAGTCCAGTACAACCCGAACTCGAAGACCGCGCTTCTGGTCGTTTCGGGACTCACCGCCGACACGTACACGCTTACCGTCGGCCGAGTCGATCCAGAGCACGAACGGACTGACACTGCTTACGCCCTATGTGACTCACTTCTCGACCGTCAGCAACCTCTCCCCCTATGTCTCGCTCACGTTCACGAGCACGCGGTCAGATCGGAATACGGGCACGGTGTCGTTCGACGTGACGATCACGAACACCAGCCAGTTCAATTTGCTGGCGCCCTTGCTGCTGATCCTCACTCCGGGGGCGAACTTCACAGGCACTCCACAGAATGCGTCGCAGAGCTCGAATGGGAGCTGGCTCATCAGTCTCGAATAGCTCGGTGCCCGGCGGCGTGCAGCTTGCGCCGGGGCAGAGCACAACCGGTCAAACGGTGACGATCAACGATACGAACGGGCAGACGATCGACTACACCACGGAAGTCTCGGGCATACTGCCGGCGGTCAGTGCGCCGGTCTTCACCAGCACGCCGGTGACCGGTGTAACGGCCGGGAACACGTATACGTACCAGGCAGCAGCCCACGATCCCGACGGCTCGACGCCCGGTTTTGTGCTCGGCGATGGTCCCACCGGGATGACCGTGAATCCGGTCACGGGGCTCATCACCTGGAACACCCTTCCCACAACTCCTGCGACCGTGAACGTCGATCTCTTCGCGTATGATCCCAGCGGCAGCTACACCATCCAGCACTTCTCGATTCAGGTTGCGGGTGGGAGCGTTCCGCCCGTGATCGGGCCGCTGCCTTCGGAGGTTTCCGGGAAAGAAGGTCAGCCGCTTGTACTTCCGGTAACTGCAACGGACTCGGACGGCCGCTCGCTCTTCTACTGGGCCGCGAATCTTCCGGGCGGCGCGTCATTCGACCCGACCACGCATACGCTGCTCTGGGAGCCAAATTTTAGCCAGGCTGGCACATACGACAATGTGACATTTTACGTCAGCGACGGCGTGAATACTGTGAGTGCCACGGTCACGCTTTTGATCGCACCGGCGCCACCTCCGCCGCAGCTTGCCGCCGTGCCGGACCAGACCGTGCGCGAGGGTGATTATCTGCAATTTACCTTGCAGGGGAGCGACGCGGACGGCGGGACGGTGACCTATTCCAGCGCGAGCCTGCCAGGAAATGCCACGCTCGGTCCCAACACAGGCGTATTCGACTGGCCGATCGGCTACGACCAGGTGGGAACGTACACCGTACCGTTCACGGCGACTAGCGATCAGGGGATTTCGACGACGGTGACGGCAACCTACACGGTTCTGCCTGCACCCGCTGCGCCCGTGTTCAGCCCGCTAGCAGAGCTGGCAGGTGGACGAAGGCCAGCCGATCTCGTTCACGGCCTTCGCAGTCGATCCACACAACCCGACGTTCGAGTTGCCGATAACACTGCCCGATGGAACACTTTCACCATATCCGACGACTCAGCCGACAGTGACCTACACTGTAAGCGGCCTGCCTCCCGGCGCGACGTTCAACCCGAACAGCGCACTCTTTAGCTGGACACCGGCCGACCACCAGAACGGCACATACAACGTCGTGTTCACGGCGACAAACGACGATAACGGCGGCCCGCTCTCGACTAGCATCACAGTGCCCATCACCGTCTTGATCGTGAACCACGCTCCGGCGGTGACTCCGATTGCCGACATCACGCTCACGGCCGGGCAGCCTTTTGACCAGGCAGTGCAGGCGGTTGATCCCGACGGCAACCCGATGACGCTATCCGTCGAGAACGGCGTTCCCGGCTACCCGCTGCCGAGCTTCGTGACGCTCACGGACAACGGGAACGGCAACGGCATCCTGCACTTCAACCCACCGGCGGGGAATCGCGGCACGTACACGCTCAGGTTGGTAGCGACAGATAACGGCGATGGGCTGGGGCCAGCCGGGGTGCTGAGCGGCACTTACACGTTCGAGGTGACGGTCAACTCGCCGACGCAGGTGCCGGTGCTTGATTACGTTGGCGACCAGGTCGCCGTGATCGGTCAACCCTTCATACTCAGCCTGACTGCGAGCGAGCCCGACCAGGACCTCTTGACTTACGCGGTGAGCGGGCTTCCAGCCGCGGCTGTTCTGACGTCGGGAACTTCCTACGGATCGGCCACGCTTGAGTGGACGCCGACTGCCGCCGACACCGGTGCGCACCAGGTCACCTTCACAGTGACCGATGCAGGTAACGGTACGATTACCCAGCCGTCTTCGGTTTCAACCACCATCCGTATCGTCGTGCGCTCGAGCGATACAGCGCCGGTTTTCCCGGCTGCGACAACAACTGCCACCGTTGCCGAAGGGCAAACGTTAAGCCTTTCAGTGACTGCAACCAAGCAGGAGGGCGATCCGCTCACGTACACAGCCGCAGATTTACCAAGTGGTGCGAGCATCAATCCCGCCACTGGATTGCTCACCTGGACGCCTGAGTCGGGCCAGGCAGGCAGTTATTCCGTACCGGTGACGGCCAGCGACGGCAGCACAAGCAGCACGGAGACGGTGAACATCACGGTCACGCACACGGATTTCCCGCCTCAGTTCATTCCGCTCATCCCGCAGTACGGCCGTGAAGGATTCCAGGTCCAGTTCACGGTTGTGGCCGCCGATGTAGACGGTGCGCCGCTTCTGTATGACTTGCTCAATGCACCCACTGGCTCGACGTTCAACGCGTCGACCGGAATGTTCAGTTGGACGCCAGCGTACGGGCAGGCGGGCGTTTACAACCTGCAGTTCACGGCGACAGACCCCACCGGTGGCAGTGCTTCGATGACCGTGACGCTCAATATTGCTCACGTCGTCCGGCCGCCGACGCTCGATACCCCCGATCATCAGGCGGCGCTCGGCGTGCCGCTTTCATTCCAGATCCAGGCAACCGACCTCGATGCCGGTACCACTCTCACTTACTCGGCAATCAACCTACCGAGTGGTGCGACAATCAACGCACAGACGGGCGAGTTCCGGTGGACGCCTGGGCCCTCGCAGGCGGGTGCCTTCGTCGTCACGCTCCAAGTCTCTGACGGTGAGGCAAGCTCGACTCAGAACATCCTGATCGAGGCCGCGGTCAAGCCTCAGCTCCCCAGCGTGCAAATTGTGCTCACGCCCAGCTTCCCGGCGATCCCGGGGCAGCAGGTGATCATCAATGCGATCGCCACCAGTGTGGCACCAATTACGAACCTGGTCGTCATGCTCGACGGCCAGCCGCTTGCGCTCAACTCGAATGGGGAAGTAACCGTCACCGCCGGCAACCCGGGTCAGTCGCTGATCACGGCGACGGCGACAGACGCGGACGGTCTGGTCGGAACGGCGACGGCCTACGTCCAGGTGCGCGACCCGAACGACACGACCCCGCCATCAGTTTCCTTCGACAGCTCCGTGCCTGATGCCGTGCTGTCGAGCCCGACCGCAATTCTGGGAACGGTTGCCGACACAAACCTTGATTCCTGGACGCTCGAGATCGCCACGCCCAACAATCCCGATTTCACGGTGCTGGCCACCGGCACCACGCCAGTGAACGACGGCCCGCTGGCACAGCTCGATCCAGCCGAGCTGGCCAACGGTTTTTATCAGCTTGAGCTCACCGCGACTGACTTGACCGGACGGACCTCGACAACCACGGCTCAGATCGAGATCAACACACCCGCCAAACCCGGCGACCTGGTGGTGACCGACTCCGACTTGAGCATTGACCTGGACGGAACGACGGTGCTGCTCGAGCGCAGTTACGATCCGCTCAATCGTGACGGTAGCGGCGACTTTGGCGCCGGCTGGATGCTGGTAAATCGGCAGACGAATCTCCAGACCAACGTGGCGACGACGGGACAGGAGGATTACGGCGTCTTCAATCCGTTCGGCGACGGCACGGTGATTTTCCTGACACTGCCGACGGGCCAGCGTGTGCCATTTACGTTTGCACCGACGAGCTTCGAGGTTGCGGGCCAGACGTTCTACCATCCGGCCTGGCAGTCTGAGAGCGGTGTGAGCTACACGCTCGAGTCGACCGAGGCCGTACTCACAAAGTCCGGTAGCAACTATTACGACCTGACGAGCGGTCAGCCGTACAACCCGGGAAATCCGTTTTTCAGCGGCCCGAGCTACACGCTGGTTGCGCCCGGCAACACGCAATATCAGCTCGACGAAGACGGGAATATCATCGGCGAGATCACCTCTTCGGGTGCTCAGCTTTACATCAGCGACAGCGGCATCACGGCAGCCAACGGGCAAACAATCCAGTTTCTGCGCAACAGCCAGGGGCTGATCACGAGCATCGTCGCACCTGGCGGCGAGGTGTTGAATTATCAGTACGACTCAAACGGCAACCTCGTCTTGATGCAGAATCAGAGCACGGGAGGCTCACAGCAGTACGGGTATTCGCTCTCCGATCCTCATCTGCTGATCGCGGCCCTGCGCAGCAACGGCAACAGCGTGCAGTATACGCCCGGCACCACGACGACGTCTTATATTCAGCGTGATCTGGGAGGCGCCGCACAATTTTCAGGCACGACGATCGACAATACGCTGGCCGCCGGCGAGACAGATCTCTTCGGCTTCCACTTCGACCAGGCCGAGCTCAACTCAACGGCAACCGGCAGCGTGCTTTTGCGCGTGATCGTCGCAGGGGAGCGACGGCCTTGTTCCAGCGATGCCCACGATACGCCGGCGTCCAGCCGCTTTCCGTGAACACGCAGGGGAGCACACTCGTCGCCCTGTTCCCGATCAATCAGCCCGGGCTTTACGTGGTTTCCGTCTCCGGCGCGACCGCGTCGAGCACCGGCAAGTATTCGCTCAACCTCACGGTCGCCGGCGATATCAATGGTGACGGCAATGTCGACGGCAATGATAGCGCGCTGCTCGAGGAAGCGATGGGGAGCAGTACCAGCAGCGCGAATTATAGCCTGGCGGCCGATATCAACGGTGACGGCACGGTCAATCTGGCAGACGAGGTGATCCTGGCGAGTGACTACGGGTTCCATGCGACGACGGCGACAGTTCCCACGACGCCTCCGGCGCAGCCGGTCTTCAATCTGGACGTCAACTCCCAGACGCCGCCCGGCAGCGGTACGACAACCGACGCGACGGTGACCCTGGTCGGCCAGACCAATCCCAATGTAACGGTCACACTCGAGCCGACCGGTGTCAGCACCACGTCTAATCCCAACGGCCTGTTCGTCTTCTTCAACGTATCGCTGGCCAACGGGCCGAATTCGTTCACCGCGGTCGCAACCAATGCGAACGACGTGAGCAGCCAGTACACGGACATCATCACGCGCAACTTGCCGGGGCAGAGCCTGGTGCCGCCGGTAATCACGGCTCAACTGGCCGACGACACCGGTGTTTCGGCGCTCGACAACATCACATCTGACGACACCGTGACGGGAACGATCACGGCAGTGAATCCGATCACGTCGTTCGAGGCACAGCTCGATCAATCGAGTGCGGTCAGCGTTCTGAGTTCGCTTTCCGGCACGACATTCACGATCACGCCCGCGCTGCTGGCGACGATCAACGGCGGTCCGGTAGCCGACGGCAAGCACACGCTCACGCTCGTGGCTAAGGATTCCAACGGCAATCTGTCTCAGCCCGTGAGCGTGAGCTTCATCCTCTTGACGACACCGCCCGCGCAGGTGACGCCGCAGCTACTGGCCTCGAGCGACACTGGTATCAGCTCGAGCGATGGTATCACACGGGACGCGACGCCGACATTCGAGGTAGCCGCGCCGGCAAACGACATTGTCACGCTCTACGCGAACGGCGTGCAGGTTGGCCAGGCGACAGCAAACAACGGTCCAGTATTCATCGCGACGACGACGCTGGCGAACGGTACCTATGCGATGACGGCGACTGCGGAAGACGTCGCTGGCAACGTCAGCACGCCGGCTGCGCCGGTAACGCTTGTCATCAGCACCACCCCTCCGACAACGCCGACGCTGGGGCTAGATACCGCCTCTCAGAGCCCAGCAGGCCAGACAACAGAGACAAACTTGCAGGTTGTGAACCTGACCGGCACAACAAGCCCGAGCGCCTTCGTCTCGCTGTATCGCCAGTGGGACCCGAACACGGCGATTGCGCAGACGCAGGCCAGCCCAGGCGGTAGTTTCACCTTTGACAACATCGCGCTGGCGACCGGTTCGCAAGCTTTCATCGTGGTAGCGAGCGATGTCGCGGGCAACAGCAGCGAGTTGACGCAGACCATCACGACAACGGCGGCTGACACGAGTGCGCCAGTGATCACGGCGGCGCTGGCCAATGACACAGGTATCTCGAGTACAGACGACATCACGTACGACCCGACGATCACAGGACTCGTGAATGACCCCAGCGGAGTGAAGAGCTTCGAGGTTTCCATCGACGGCGGTGCGATGACGGATGCAACCTCTTTCCTGACCGGAGAGGGCTTCACACTCACGGCGGCGGATCTGGCAACATTAAACGGCGGAACGGCGCTTCCGGATGGCTCGCACACCATTGCGCTAGAGGCCACGGACAACCTGGGGAATCAGTCAACTGTCTACCACGTGTTCTTTGATCTCGAGAGCACGCGGCCGCTGCCGCCAACCGGTGTGCAACTGCTCGCGAGTGACCTGACCGGCACGAGCGGCACGATCACTAAGGATCGCTCGCTGACGATCCAGATGTCCGCGCCCGTCGGCACAATCGTGACGCTCTACATGAATGGCTCGCAGGTCGGGCAGCAAACTTCCACCAGCATGGCGCCGTTTAACTTCGCCATACCCGGGGAGCTTGCTGACGGGCAGTACATCTTCACGGCGACCGCGGAAACAGTCTCGGGGCTCATCAGTCCGTTCTCGACACCGCTCACCATCACGGTTGACAACACGCTACCAAAGATCTCGTCGTTCACTCTGGATTCCGCCTTCGAAGCACCGGCGTTCGGCCCGAACACGACCGTGATGCCGACCGTACGTCTCGACGGGCAGACGGTACCGGGCGCGACAGTCGAGTTGGTCCAATCAGGGGCAACGACGACAGCAGATTCCTCGGGCAATTTCTCGTTCTATCCGGTGAACATGCCCACGATCGCAGCTTACACCTTCACAGCGCAGGTGACGGATGTCGCCGGCAACGTGAGCACTCTCGCGGAAACCTTCACCCGCGTTGACAACACGCTTCCGTCGAACCTGATTCCACCGGATGTGACGCTCAATGTTTCCGAGACGACAGCACGTATCGGCGATACGGTGAACATCTCGGTGGTGACCTCGACGCACGATAGCAAGCCGCTGGCGAGCGAAGTGCTCCTGATCAACGGCAACCAGGTTGCGCTCAGCGCGTCCGGGACGACCACGCTTTCGTCGGTGGCACCCGGTGTGTTCACGATCGTGGCAAACGCGTTTGACGCAGAAGGAAACGAGGGCACTGCCACGCAGACGGTTGTGTTCCTGACACCGCCGAATGGTCTGCCCGCCCCAGTTGCAGGCTTCAACGAAACGCAGGTCACGCCGGTGGTGACGCTGCCGACACCGATCATGGGGACCGCGAATTCGCCGGACTTCTTGCAGTACACCCTGCAATACTCGGTCGAAGGCCAGAACCAGTGGACGACGTTTGGCGGCGGCACCCAGTCGGTGATCAACGGCACGCTGGGAACGATCGACCCGACGACCATGGAGAACGGGTTTTACGACGTGCGGCTGACGGTCGAGGATACGAGCGGGCAGGTGACAACCGCGGACGAGGTGTACGAAGTCAGCGGCGAGGCAAAGGTCGGGAATTTCACCTTGAGCTTCCAGGATGAGAACGTCGCCGAGCCGGGTATTGATCTCACTGCCACTCGCACTTACAGCAGTCTCACGAAAGACGTGAGCGGCGACTTTGGATACGGGTGGACGCTGACCACGACGCAGATGAGTGTGGAAACGTCGTCTGTGCTGGGCGCGGGTTTCATCCAGACCGAGACGCAGCTACCTGCTACCCAGGTCAATCCGCTCGGAGGGCTCGGCAGCCTCGCGGGGCTCGGAGGTCTTGGAGGGTTCGGCGGCCTGCCGGGCATCGGGTTGCCACCGGGCCTGGGGAGTGAGCCCGCGAGGATTCAGTACAGCTTCCAGAATACACAGAACGATTATGTGACCATCTACCTGCCCGATGGGACAACGGAACAGTTCTTGATGGGCTTCACGGGTGAGACTTACACCATTGCAGCTCCACCGCTGGCAACCACCAGTATCTTTTTCGTGCCGGTTCCCAATTCGGGTACCA
Source organism: uncultured Planctomycetota bacterium (assembly GCA_963823665.1). GTDB lineage: Bacteria > Planctomycetota > Planctomycetia > Isosphaerales > Isosphaeraceae > CAVXHV01. The sequence goes on along the minus strand of CAWGMQ010000004.1, from coordinate 2,419,870 downwards.
CCGGGTCGCTAGTCGCGCTGACCAATAACAACGTCATCGTGTCTCCTGCCCAGGTGGGGCCGGTGACTTTCATCGATCAGTCAACCGGTCAGGTCTACAATCCGACGAGCTGGAAGTACACCGCAGCCAACGGTACGGTGTATATCATCTCCGAGGCAAATGGTCTTCAGAGTGTTACTGACGCTAACGGCAACACGACGGCGTTCACTACGAATGGTGAGATCAACTCCGACGGCGCCAGCCTGACGTTTACACGGGATTCTCAGAACCGGATCACGTCAATTACGGACCCGATGGGGGAATCGATCACGTACCAGTACGACTCCTATGGAGATCTGGTATCGGTCACCGACCAGGAAGGCAATGTCACACGGTTCACCTACAACAGTGATCACCTGCTGCTGTCGGTGTACGACCCTCTGGGCCGGGAAGGCGTCCGGACCGACTACGACTCGAGTGGCCACATCACCGAGATCGTGAACGCAATGGGTAACGCCGTGACCTTCAATAACGACTTGCCCGATCGTGTCGAGACGACCGAAGACGCACTGGGCGACACCACAACAACAGCATACGACACGAACGGGAACATCGTGGAGCAGATCAATCCCGTCGGCACAATCACGACGTATACATACAACTCGCTGAACAAGGTGTTGGCGCAAACGGTCACATACACCGATGGCACGTCACAGACCACCACGAATACCTACGATTCCAACGGCGATCTCCTCTCGACGACCGACCTGGCCGGTAACACGACGTCGTACACCTACAACGCCGCTGGACAGGCTACTTCCAGCACGGATCCTGAAGGTAACACGGCTACAACGGAGTACGATGCCCAGGGGAATGCAACGCAGGTGACGGATTTCGCCGGTGCCACCACGACCATTAACTATAACACGACCGGCCAGATCACCTCGGAGGTCCAGGGTCCTGGCGATGCGATGGTATTCCAGTATAACTCCCAGGGGGTGTTAACTGCTTCGGACGGTGACGCCGGGTTGCCCCAGACGCGAACCGTAAACGCGGATGGTAATCCGACTTCCTCATCCACGCTCTGGGTTGACCCGAGCAACCCCAGTAACCAGGAAGTCCTGAACGCCACCTATACTTACAACGCGGGCGGTAAGCTCACCGGCGTAACGTATCCTGACGGTGTCACATCGCAGACAGAGTACAATGCGGACGGGCAAGTCACGGGCGGCGTGAATCAAAACGGGATCACGCTAGGTATCAAGTATGACTTGAACGGCAACCCCATCGAGACCACGGAACAGGGTAACCTCGTCGTTCTGACCGTTTACGACCTGCTCGGCCGTGTGATCTATCGGACAGATGCATTTAACCCTCAGAGCGGCGTCCTGCCGGATGGGACATACACCGAGTACGATGCCCTGGGACGTGTGGCGGAAACCGAACGCGTTTCCGGCCTCCTGATCGACATCACGACGACTCCGGCGGGAAACAGCTCCAGTTCCGTCGTTTCGGACACCGGCGTCATCTCGACCACAACCACGGTCTACACTTCCGAAGGCCACGTGCAGTCCACAACGACCACGGGTGAGGGTACAACCACTTACGAGTACAACAGTCTCGGCGAAGAGACGGCCAGCATCGACGCGTTGGGCGGCCGCACCACTTTTGCCTACGACCAGTACGGCAGGGAAATTCTCCAGACGGACGCCCTGGGACAGCAAACACGGTTTCAGTACGACAGCCTGGGAAACCTCACCGAAACGATTCTCCCGGATGGTTCTACCATCAAGGAGTCCTACAACTCACAGGGGGACGTGGTCTCAGAAACAGACGCTCTGGGGAACACGACCCAGTACGTCTACAACTCTCTAGGAGAGCTAACCGAGGAAATTCTCCCCGCCGTGACCGATCCAAACAACGGCGGAGCTCTTACCAGCCCCACTTACACCTACGTCTACGACTCGCTTGGCGATTTACTTCAGGTTACCGACCCGCTGGGTAATGTGACCAAGTACACCTACGACCCTTACGGGGACCAACTTTCCGAAACCCTCCCCGACGGGGAGACCAATCAGTACATCTACAACAATAACAACCAGGTTACCCGCGCCATCGACTTCGATGGCCAGGTCACGCAGTACATCTACAACAGCCAGGGCGAGCAAGTCGAGGCAGACTATTACCAGAACGTGGCGCAGGCCAATTCGGGGGTGCCGTCATATAGCATCACTTTCACCTATACCGCCATGGGCCAGCTTCAAACGGTGAATGATCCACGCATTGGACTGACCACGTATTCCTACAACACCGACGGGCAGGTCACCGAGATCGATTCCCCTGAAGCCGAGCTCCATTACGTCTACGACCCGGCGACCGGCAACCTCCTCGGAATGTACACGGATTCTACCGACATCCAGTACACCTACGATGTGATGGGAGACCTCACTTCAACGACGGCTGACGAACTCAACGGAGAGACCCTGGCGACCCCACTGACGACGACCTACACCTATACAGCCACCGGTTTGCGACAGAGTGAGACACTGCCGAACGGCGACACAGTCACTTATTCATATGACGCAAACGGCAACCTGACTCAGCAAGTCACCAAGGATGCGGCCGGGGATCTGCTCAGCGAATATGACTACGTCAATGATGCCAATGGCAACAGGCTGCAGGCGACTGAAACCACGCTGCAGGCGGATGGGACCCTTGCCAAGACAGAGATCACCTATACCTACGATGCGCTGGGGCGGTTGACGCAGGAGAAGTCGCAAGACCTGACGGGAGGCCAGCCACAGTTTGATTACACCATCGATTACACCTATGACCTGGCTGGCAACCGCCTCTCGATGGTCACCACAACCCCGAGCGGCACCGTCACGGTCAACTACACCTACAACAATGATTACGAGTTACTGGCGCAGACCTCCAGCAACGGCACGGTGACCACGTACACCTATGACGCAAACGGTTCCCTGCTGACCGAGTCGGTCAACGGGCAAATGGTCGAACAGTACACCTATAACCTCCAGAATCAGATGCTCACGGCGACGATGATAAGCTCGCCAGCCGCCGGGCAGACGCAGGTCACCACGACGACGTACTACTACGATACCAGTGGAAATAAAGTGCGGACCGTCACGTCGGTCATCATCAACGGTGGCCCAGCCACCGTCACGAGCACGGATTATGTTGTCGATGAAGAGAATCCCAGCGGGTATGCACAGGTGCTGGAGGAGCGCGACGGAACAACGCACGCCGTGACTATGACCTATATCCTGGGCGATGACATCGTTGGCCAGGTCGGCACCAGCCTCTCCAGCCTACGGTTCTTCCTCTACGATGGACACGGCTCGACGCGCCTGCTGACCAACATGCAGGGAGCAATTACCGATCGCTTCGCCTACACAGCCTTCGGCAATCCGATCGGTTTCAACCCATACACCGCGGCAACGCAGTTCCTCTATTCCGGACAGCAGTTCGACCAGTTCTCCGGACAGTACTATATGCGGGCGCGGCTGTATGACCCGACAACGGGGCGCTTCACTCAATCCGACCCACTCCCCGCCCTGACGGGTGATGCTCTGTCGCTGCACCGCTACGTGTACGCGCAAAACAACCCCGTGAATCTGATCGATCCCTCCGGCCAGTCGATCACTCCCACGTCTCCTACGGCCATCATAAGCGATATAGCATTGGGCAGCATTGCGCTGGGGATCTTCGGGCTTTTTCTCTTTGAATCGCCCCTACTTGCTTTTGGCGCCACCGCTATCGGTCTTGTGGCCACGGCCGCTCAGGCGGAAATGGACATTGTCTCCATCAATGACGAGATTCCGACCATCAACATACTGCGACACACCCTCGGGGCAGTGAACCCCAGCGCGCTGCCTGCCATTAATGATCTTTTCGTGGACGCCGTGGTCGTCGTCGTCTTCGATGCGATTTCATTGCTAGTCGGCGCGATCGGAGTCTTGGGTGGCGGCTATACGTATCTCCATACGGGAGACCTTGGCGCCGCGCTTCCTAAAGTTCCTCCGTTTATCAGCAAGGCGTTCGTGTTTCTGACCAATCCCTTGTTCGCCCTCGCCCTGTTTGTTGTCCAGATCGGTGTGAATGCCTATTACAACGGGTTGTTGGGCTTGGATGCGATGGAGGTACTGACCTTCTATTACGACACGAACGACACCCAAGGACCATTGCGGCCTGGCACTCCAAGTTATTCCGTCGACTCGACGTTGGTCGGCGATCTCAACGGTCCGCTTATCCTCGCGGAGACGTTCTACGGCTTCAGCGGCAGCCCTGCGGGTATCTTGGGCGAAGCGGCGCAGGTGATCGGCGACTCGGCCACACTATTTGGCTCAACGCAAGGAAACGCGAAAGTTCTCGCCAACAACATCGTGGCTAATTTCATGGGCGCCCGGGCCAGTTTGACAGCGAATTTCCTTCAGGGACCCCCGCTCGCCAACTCGATCACCGTTGCTCAGAATGGGCATACGATTCGTTCCGGTCAGCTCCTGGCGAGTCTTCCCGCCGCCGGGGTGATCCCGGTCGCTCCAAGCGGGCTCATCTCGAGCGATGACCCTGCGCTGACCGCACTCCTGCCAGAAGCGCTAACATTGTGGCAAACCTCCCTGGGGAGGCCCCTGCCGTTCATGCCGACTATTGTCGTCGCTACCCTCCCCTCAGGCGTTCTGGGTGAGACTTACGTCACCGACTGGAACAGCGCCGGGCAGGCTACAAACGGGGTAATTCTGCTCTCGCCCAACGCCAACGGAGCTGGCTGGTACGACGATCCTGATGCGCCAGGTAACAAGAGTGACTTTTCCCAGACGCTAGCTAACAATGCCTACGCAGCGCAGCCTGGCTCAGCCGCTTATGGTCATTACGACCTGCTCACAGTGCTCCTGCACGAACTCGGCCATCTCGAAGGCTTCCTGCCGAACAATCCCAGCTTCGAGCAGCATGTGGAGACGATCAACGGCTCGCAAACGTTTGTTGGGCCGGGGATTTCCGCCGCCCTGGTTGATTCTGACCAGGAGCTCAATTCGAGCATCTATGCCAACGATCTCATGAGCGCGACGTTGGCTCCCAGCGTTCAAGAGCTGCCATCGGCTCTTGATGTCCAGATCATCAACGTCATCAACGGGGTGGCACCGTCTACCCCAGCAACGGGCTCGTCAGGTGCAGGAGCTGCGACCAGCACGAGCTCGCCCGTTTCACCGGCGACCGTGGTGGATCAAGCAGTTCATTCGCTCGGCAGCGTCGTCACCAAGGAAAAGAAAGACAAGAAGCCGGAGCACGCGAATAAGCGCTCGGTCACGGTGAAGGTGAACCACGCAGGAGCGAGCTCTGAGCACAACGGCTCGAAGCGCCGCGTTGTTGTCAAATCGCCCGGCAAGGCAGCCGGCAAGAAAGCTACAAACAGGCCTGACGGCGACCTGGCTGTGCACCTTGCGAAACGCGGTTCGGTCATGAAGCAAAAGCCCTGAAGCGTCGCAAACACGGCATGTGCGTCTGACCGCCACAGCACCACAAACCAAGTCGTTGAACCATTGGAATTCAAAACCACGCTCCCGGCCCAAAATCGAATCGACCCCGTATCGCTTACGGAAATGCATCGATGCTATCATGAAAATTGTCCATTTCCGGCTCGTTGATGTGGTATGCGAAATTGTCAATCGGCCGCACGGGCATATTCAAACTGTTAGAATTACGCAGTTATCCCAGACTGACAGACGAAGGAATCTGGGCATCCGAGTACAGAGGCGAGTGCAGCACGCCCAGGGAGAGTGAATGATGAGAGGCGCGAGCGTCGGATATTTGTGGAGATTGCGTCGCATGGATGGGCGTGGAAATGCAACAGGCTGTGCGCTCGGTCAAAGCGTCGAATGTTGCTCGAGCAGTTAGAAGAGCGCGTTGTACTCTCTGGCCTGCTTAATGGTAACTTTTCGATCAGCGACCCGTCTGATCCGAATTATGGTTGGACGACGCAGGGAAACGCCTCGATTGCAAATGGAGAAGGAATTCTGAATGAGGGTACGACAGTCGAGACCCAGCTTTCTCAGAGCTTCACGATCGCGCCGGGGACCACGACGCTTCAGTTCGCGATCGTGACTTCCGATCTGGTTGCCAATGGACCTGGGAACCCGCCGGATGCCTTTGAGGCAGCGCTTTTGAATTCCACGAACAATCAACCGCTCGTTGGACCAGCGACGGGACTGGCAAACACGGACGCGTTCTTGAACATCCAGCAGACAGGCCAGGTGTATTATGCGCCGCAGGTGACTGTGCCCGGGGCAGGGGTGTCAGGGTCCGTGAGCTCGCTCGCGTTTCCCGAGGAAATCAGCGTCGACGTATCGAGCGTGCCGGCCAATACGCAGGCCACGCTGTACTTCGACTTGATTGGGTTTGCCCCGGCGAGCAGCTCGGTGCGGATCACGGCTGTGACGGTGAACCAGGGAGCAGCACCGCCGCCGGTTTCGTTCACGCTGGACCCAGCGACCAACTCAGGCCCGGTTGGTGAGAACATCACCAACTTCGATCCTGTGAACTTGATCGGCGTGACCGATCCGGATGTGACGGTATCGCTGGAAACGACCGGCAACGGTTTTATCAATGGCACCACGACCTCTGACGCCAACGGAAATTTCACGTTCACCGGTGTCGAGTTGGCGCAGGGACCGAACTCGGTGAGCGTGCAGGCTACAAACGCAGCGGGAAGCTCCGTTGCCACGCAGATGATCACGATCGATCAACAAGTGCCTGTCGGGACGCTCGTGACTCCAGCACCTGACTCAACGATCACACAGGATCCTGGATACGTGGACGTACAGTGGACCGACGCCGGGACGGCGCCGATCAATGCGAACACTTTTGGCATTGGAAACATCACGGTCACGGGTGTAACGATCGACTCGGTGCAGGATCTTGGCAACGACCTGGAACGCTATTCCTACAGTCAGAACGGTGGGATCCTACTGGCTGGACCGATCACCGTTACGGAGGTGGCCGGTCAGGTTGCGGATCTCGCGGGAAATGTGAATGCTCAAGGAAGCCAATCGTTCACGTTTCAGCCAATCGTCGTTCAAGCACCCACGGCGAATAATCAGTCGGTGTCGGTGCCGGAGGACACGGCAACGGCCATTACAGTCACGGGGTCCGATCCCAACATACCGCCGCTTCCGCTGGGATTCACGATCACCGCACAGCCCACCCATGGCACCCTATCCGGAACGGCGCCCGATCTGACTTACACGCCCAGCAGCAGTTATATCGGGCCGGACAGCTTTCAGTTCACCGACAGCAATGGAGTTCAAACCAGCAGCGCAGCGACTGTATCGATTGCTGTTGTGGGCCAACCAAGCGCAACCGGGCCCACTTCGATCACGACTGGTGAGAACAGCGCCGTCACGTTCACACTGACCGGCACGGATCCTGACTCACCACCGCTTGCGCTTTCATTTGCTGTAACTGCACAACCATTACATGGAACGCTTTCAGGGACGGCTCCGAAACTGACATACACACCCGACCCCGGATACTTCGGCGATGACGAGCTTCAGTTCACGGATAGCAATAGCACGAGCTCGAGTGAAGCTGCGACGGTTTCAATAACGGTGATTGGCCAGCCGGCAGCCAATGCGCAATCGGTGACTACAGCCGAGAACACCAGCACGCCGATCGCACTGCAAGGCTCTGATCCAAATTCGCCGCCGCTGCCACTTACGTTCACAGTCACTGCACAGCCTGCTCACGGGAAACTTTCAGGAAGTGCGCCAACCTTCGTCTACACTCCCAATAGCGGTTATTCTGGCACGGACAGCTTCCAGTTCACAGGTACCAACGGCGTGCTGGCGAGCAGCGCGGCGACCGTTTCAATTACGGTTACGCCAGTTTTGACGACGCAGACGCCGGTCGCAGTGAACGACTATTACACAACGACGGTGAACGTCCAGCTAAATGTCGGAGCACCCGGAGTATTGACCAATGACTTACCGAGAGGCGCCGCCCTCACGGCTGTGCTCACGGCCGGCCCACAGCACGGTGCGCTGTCGTTCAACTCCAATGGCTCGTTCGCGTACACGCCTTCGTTCAATTACGTGGGCTCCGATTCATTCACCTACCAGGCGCAACTGGGCACGACGCTGAGTAACGTGGCGACTGTTTATATCACGATCAAGTCGAGCGTTACCTCGACAGGCCCGCTGAAGCTATTGCCCGACACACCTTACTATAACTACGTGCGCAGGCGACGGAGCCACGATCCGACGCGGTTTGACTACTGGCATCCTCAAATCGGCACTCTGATCGGCATGGAAATCTCAGGAATTCCGACGACGCCGACAACGCTCGTGCCCAGGAATGCGCATTTCGATGCGCCTCTCGATCGCGAGCTTTACACGAAGAATCCGCAGGAGTTCGACCAGCAACAACCGATTCTCGGGGCACTCTTCAAGTTGGAGACGCCTCCCGCCGGATCGGATCTCCTGCCCGACACAACTTATTACAAAGAGCAGCGGGCCCTTTATGAAAGCGATCCCACGAAGTACCAACTGAAGAACGTTTACCTGGGCGCGATCTTTGCAATCGAGGATTACGAGCAAGGTACTACGCCGACGGCAAACGCGGCTCGCCGGGCGACGATCTCTCTCAAGACCACCGGCGCGGCATGCCTGCAGTGCAACTAGTGCTCAGCAGAATCGGCAAGCCTCGCTCAAAGTAAACGGCGCGAATCGCGCTCTGATCATCGCGGACTCTGCCGGAGACGTTCATGCAAAGGCTACTGCCGCGACCTTACCCTCGTATCGTCGCATTTAGTCTCATTTTCGCAGCTTTCACGTCAGGCGGAGTGGAAGGGTCACACCTTCCAGCCGACGGGCGGCGGGAAATGGTCGTCGTTGCCCCGGAACGGTTCCACCAGGCTCTGGCGAGATTCATCGCCTACCGATCGGAACAGCGCCCGACCAAACTGGCATCGCTCGAGGCGATCCTCAAGGAAACCACGGGGGCAGATGACCCGGAGCGCCTGAAGCGCTGGCTCTACGACGAGTACAAGCAGCGGCGTCTGCGCTACGTGCTCTTGGTAGGAGACGCCGACATCGTGCCGGTGCGGTATATGGTCCTGGACCGCGTGACGCCCACGGCTTTCGACTACGCCTTCTACCCTTCCGATCTCTATTACGCAGATGTTGCCCGGCGCGACGGCAGCTTTGACGACTGGAATGCACGCAAGGACGGGTTTCACGCGTCGTACTTTGGCGAAGTGCGCGGCGAGAAGAACAAGAGCGATCCGATCAACTTCGATCAGATCGATTACCGGGCAGAGCTCGCCGTTGGTCGCTGGCCTGTTGATTCCGCTGCCCAGGTCGAGCTATTAGCTGACAAGACGATCGCGCAGGACCGAGCCAATCTGATGATGAAGAAAGAGGCCGCTCGAACTGCGGCGTTTATCTACGTGCCTGGCTGGGTCGATGCCCGCAGACAGATGGACCGGTGGACCCAAGAACTTCCGGCCGGATGGAAAAGCTTGAAGCTCTACGGTAGCGGGGCAAAGGCAAATTCGTCCGACGAAGGTCATGTCGCCGCGCTTTTGAACAAGGGTGCTTCACTCGTCTTCCACGTGGGGCATGGCGAAGACAACGGCTGGGTTCACAGCATTCGAGCTCGTACGCTGTCGCACCTGCAAAACGGTGATCGGCTGCCTGTCATGCTCTCGGCCGGCTGTTCGACGGCGAGGTTTGCCACATTACCGCCTTATGAGCCTTACGAGGATGTCCACGGCGCGAAGCACGCAGGAACAGATGCTGGCGAGGTTTTCACGTCCCCGCCACCGCCTCCGTCGCCTTATGCCCGGGGAGCCTATAATTACACAGGGCTAGGTAAAGTCCTGGTGCGTCACGGCATGACCGGAGCCGTTGCCTACATCGGATGCAACACGGGAGGCCAGCCGTGTGGCCTGACATTGCTTGAGGGGTTTGTCCAGACATTACACGACCTGCCTGAGCCAACGGTCGGTGACTGCTGGGCTGGCGCCATCAACTATTACTACAATGCTGAGCACCTGGAAACCATTGCGCCGAACAAGGATTGGTACCCCGCGAGCATTTTCTTCCAGGGTATGAAGTACATGGTCTACGGCGACCCGGCGTTAGCGCTGCCCGGGCCGGCGTAGACCAAGGTATGCCGAGAGACCGCAGTTAACGAGGCTTTTCTTCCTCGTTCTCGCGCCCGCGCTGGCGATTTCGCTCGCCCGCAGCAGAACGCGCTGGTTCACGAGCCGCGGGACGACCCGTTCCCGGCCGTGCCTGATTGCGGGCGTTTCCTGCTCCTTGAGCCGGCCGCCGTGCTTCAGCCGCGGCCTCGCCTGAATGCGCGGCTCGTCCTGCTGCCGGCTCTCGCGACGAATGCTGCAACATATCCGATCGCCGGGCGGCACCCTGCTGTGCACCGCCGGGATGAGCTTCTCCCACATGATGAGCAACATCCGCGTGCGCAGGGTGAGCAGCAACCGGCGAGTGCGGCAGATTCATCGGACGGGGTCGGTTGCCACCGTCGGCGGCGCGTTCTCTCGCTCCCTGTCGTTCTTGCTGCAAACGCTGCTTGCGAAACTGATGCAACTCGGCCGTCTGTCGCCGGATTTGCTGGCGCTCGGCTTCTTCCACCTTGACCAGTCGCATTCCCCGGCCGGGTTCGGCCGCCAGTTTGCTCAGCGGCATCGCCAGCTCACGGTGATCGACAACCGTGATATTACGGTTGATGGTCACGTTTCGCTCGATGATGCGCGTCTGCTCGATGAAAGTGTTTGGTGGCCTCAGCTCTGGTCGCGCCAGACGAAGGGCATACTGTTCGCGCACAGCCGCCACCCAGCCCGGGTTCTGCCGCACGTTGATCACGGCGTAGTACGAGAATAGCGGGTCGTAATACGCGGGCCGGCCCGCTGCAAACGAGAAAGAGAACCAGGGTGTGATTCCGACGCTCACAAAGTTCTGAGCGTAAAAATTACCGAAGAGGTACTGGTTAGTGCTTGCCTGCACGAACAGGTTGGCCGTCACGGCCGATCCGACGATGCTGATCGACGGCGTGAATGAGAATCCCGGCTGCGCGTAAACCGGCTGAGGATAATAAACCGGTGCGAACATCAGGCCACGATTTGCAACCGGTAGATCCCAGTAGCCCGGCACAAAAAGATAGCCGCTCGGGGTATAAACGTAGTGCGCCGGCATCCAGATCCAGTTCGGCTGAACGGCGGCCCAGAATCCAGGCCGCCAGACATAGCCCGACGCCTGCCAGGACCAGTAACCAGGAGTCCAGTTCACGTTGGCCGCCGGCGGTGGCGAGTTAGCTCCGGCCTCGAGGCTCGCCGGTGGTGGCGGTAGGTACGATTGCTGGCTTTGCGACTGTGCCGTGCTCGCAGGAATCCAGGTTCCCGCGACCCATTGGTGGCCCCCTTCGACATCGTGCCAGTAGCCGGGCACCCATTGGCTGTTCGGCGGCGGCTCGCGCCAGATTCCGCTCACCCAGATGAAATCACTGCGAGAGACGTCCCAGCTCCAGTAACCGGGTATCCATTGGACATTCTGACCGGCTGGCTTCTGGTCGGGTGGTTCTTCCTGGATCGGTGCCGGCGGTTGCTTCTCGATTGGCGGCGAGGCTTTGGGATCATGGACGACCGGCGCGGCGAACGCCTCGTGAATCGGGCCGCGCGTCATGACTTGCCCGCCCTGGGCGTCGGTTTGATCCGCCGCCGGTTCTGCTGCTCCCCCTTGCGCCGCGGGTGCATCAGGAATGGGAGTCGGAGCAGCGGGCGGATCCTGCCCATGCAAAGGCGCAGGCCGGAGTATGCCGGTTGAAGCGAGTGCAACGATCGAAAGGATGATGTTGCGGAGACACGTCCTTCTATCATCTCGCGGAGTCGCCACTTTGGTCCTCCCTGATTCGGCGTCAATCCATCTCTGCCCGTCGCACATTGAAGAGCGGTCGGCAGCCCTGAGTATCCACGGGGCCGGGATTCTATCGCGAGGTCTCCATTTCGTCTGCCGGACTCACCCGAGATTTCGACGCGGGCAAGCGACGAAAGAGGATAGGGAGATTTGGAAAGGCAGATGGGGTAGGGGGGGTTCGAGGCTGGACAACTTGGCTTGATTCAGGCCGCCTCGCGATTGAGCTCTCGGGCTGCAATCTGCACGACCGAATCATCGACGCCAGTGCGATCTTGTGCGTATGCAATCAGCAAAGCCAAGTCAGCCAAACGGTTGAGACGACGAGGCAGACCATCGGCAGCCTGATGAAGCGAGGCCAGGGCACCTCGGGTGAAGAGGTGCTCTCGAGCATCGATATTGCCCAGTCGGCCGACAATATAAGTGGCAGACTCTTCGTCGGAAAAAGGGCCTACTACGGTTCGCGTCGCGAGGCGGTCGGCCAGTCCAGCCGGCAGGTCAAGGACCAGTTCCGGGGCGCCGACAAGAAGGAGCGCAAGGTCAGGCCGTTCGGTTGAGTTGAAATTGAGCAGGAGCCGCAAGACATCAAAGGTCGCGAGGTCTCGGATCAAGTGTGCGTCATCGACGATGACCAGCGGTCGTTCTCCGTTCTTCGCCATCGCGGCAAAACGGTCACGGAGGTAACGTAGAGCCAGGTGCGGAGAGGGGTCCACGTGAGCTGTGTGGCCGAATTCATGGGCCAGGTATGCGAGTAGCTCCGCCGGCGAGAGCGCGGGAAACACGACATGCACCGGAAGTGCGCTCAGTTCAGCCGCCATTCGACGGGCAACGATGGTTTTGCCCGAGCCGGGAGGGCCAACAAGCATCGCTGGCCCGGCGTCGTGCATAAGTGCGTAGTGCAACCGTCGTACAATCGCATCACGGCTTGGCACGGCAACGTACGCCGCAGTGCTTGTGGTCTCACCGAACGGGCGCTCGTTCAGGCCGTAGTGTGCTTCGTACACAGGGCCTCCCGCCTTACACGAAGGTCTCCGCTAATCCCAGAAGGGGGATTCCTCCCGCCTCGAGGACCTCGCGGGCGCGGAGCACGGCACGCTCACCGGTCATCCCTTTGTGGTGCACCAGAACCGCTGCATCGACCGACCGGTGCAACAGGGCTGCGCTCAATCCGGTGAAGAGGGGGCCGCCGTCTAGCAGAATGAGATCGAATTCACGCCGGAGCCGGGCAAGCGTGCAAGTCCAGGCAGGGCTCGCAAGGAAGTCGCGCGGTCGCGAGACCGCCGTGCGCATGGGCAAGATTGTGAGATGATCGTCGGATGCGTCGATCAGCGCATCCGCGAGGGCCTTGCCATCCTCAACCACATCTTCAAGCCCCACATGCGGTCGCAGGCCCACCAGCCTTGCAACCATCGGGCCGGTCAAATCGCTGTCCACGATGAGCGTACGAAGCGGATGGCGAGAAAGGGCCCGCGCCAGGGTTAGAACAAGGGTCGTGCGCCCTTCAGCGCGATGACAGCTCGTGAAAAGAATGGCCTTCAAGCTCTGCTGTTTTTGCGCAGCGAGGAGAAGCTGCGCCATTCGCTCGAACCGTGCGCCCCAATTCCGTTCGAGTGCCAGGACGAGTGCAGGCCACTGCAATTCGACCGACTTTTCTAATTCGGGTTGCTCATTGCGTTCCGGGTGGAGTACGCGAGCCGGCAGATGGGTGCTGGAGGTACTCCCTGGGGTTGATCGGCCACGTCGCGCTTGGCGTAAGCCCGTGCCAGTGCCTCGTCAACTTCCCTCATGCAACACATCCTCGCGGCTGTCATCCGGTAGCAAATAGCCGGGCAAAATCACGGGAGGCTCGACGGCACTCACGGGTGCCACGGCCGCTGCCTCACCGGAGACGATGGCGGTCCTACGCGAGGCGATCATCGCCTGCCCCGTCGCAGTTTCTGTTCCGTCGGAGGGCGCCATCTGGGAGAAACTGTCGCGATCCATCGTGCTCGCCGCTTGCAGCGGTTCTGGGATCGAACAGGCGATGATGCGGTCCGGCCGATTTGACCAACCGAGTGTGCACGCCGAGACGATCGGTACCAAAGCCAGCAGGGTACAACCAGCCAGGTATACCTTCCGGCGAACACGTCGCCTGGAACGGCGAGACGCTCGTTTCACTGTTCGCGCGGTCCGCGAGTTCGTCCGCGGGACCCGCTCGATCGGGCTTGGCTTGACCGCGGGTACCTCGATCATGACGGCCAGCGAATGCAAAAGCATCCGTTGGGAATCATCCACCGTCGGGTCGTTTATCACGAGATCGAGATCGCCGTGGCTCATGGCAGCACCCTAACGCTCAGAGAAGACCCGTCACAACTCGCGGCAGCGGCTTCCAGTAGTCGGCCACCTGGTGCGCTGGAGTGGAGCTTTCAACGCACGGCGGCTCGACTGAGTCGAACTGATTAATCGTCTGCCGTCGCCGTCAAACTTGAACAGCCGTGACGAAAATGACGAAATCGAAAGGAGACCCGATCGATTTGATTGAGCGGTCGGAAGAATCGATACAATTGTTAGTTGTAATTTGCAGTGGTCAGTTGCTTGAATGCGGCACCTCTTGAATCGTGCATTGCACCCAGGGGCACGACAAGCAACTGACCACTGACCACTGACAATTAACGGCCACCGAAGATCCTTCTGAAGAACCCGCCTCCTCCACCCGATCGGGGTCGATCTTCTTCCGTCGTCGTATCGGCGGCGATCATTCTGGGACGACCGGCTTCATACTCCAGCACAGGTCGAAACTGCGGTGCTTGCGCGACCCGCTGACGATTGGTGCCGCCGTTCGCCAGGTCGAGCGACCGGACGTTCCCTTCGGTGATCTGCTGGTTGTGGCCGGCCCAGCGTGATTCGACCAGCTCGAGAACATTCAGCGGGGCGAAAAGGGCTTCGCCACGAACCGAGATCCAGTCGGCGGCGGCCGGATTGGATTCGTCGATCTTGCCGTCCAGGCCGTAAACCAGGTTGTACTCGTAGTAGATCACCCGATCTTTGTCGTCTTGACCGTTGATGCAAGAACCCGAGTTGGCGTGAAGCTCGAGCGAGATCTTGACGGCACGGGGACCGCGGCCAGCGATGGAATTGTACTTGGCGGTGTACATGTAAACGCCGTGGTTCCATACCTCATTGATCGTTCCGCGCGGTGGAAACGCCCGGAGATTGGCGAGGAGGGCCTTCTTCTCACCCCGAATGTGGGTCTCGAGCATCGCGTGCACCCTGGGGGCTTTCCAGTCGCACACATCATAACCAGGGCGGGGGGGGCCAGGAGGAATTTCGTTGGCATAGTCGCCAATCCGGTGGTTGTAGTGATTTTCGCCCAGCTCCGCCCAGAGGGCCTTGAGTTCATCACGAGTCATCCCGGTCCAGGGCGCCGGAGTCGGCTCATTCAAGAGGATCGACGCAACAGCGCCTCCGAGGCAATGGCCGGGCCAGCGCGAGATATCCCTGTTCTGGCTGAACGCCGCTTCCCATTGACGGCCCGAGGTTCCGAAGAGCTGGTCGTATTTCAGCATGGGTGACGGGGTCATGAACCGTGTGATTTGACCGCCGTTGTTCTTGTCCGGGCCAACCCAGGTCAAGTCGTCGTACAGGTTCGGGAACCAGGTGGCGTCGTCACCGGCCTGTGGGAGAGTTTCCAGTAATCCATTGGCACCCGGGAGGATGATGTCATTTCCCGGGGCGATATAGCCGCCTGGCGAAGCGACGAACATGTCATCGCCGTTTCTGCTCATTGTGTCAACTCGCGCGTTGCCGCCAGCCCACGGCTCGTGAATCGAGTCACCCTTGGTCGGCCAGTAGTAGAAGTTCCAGGGCTTCTTCGTGCTCTGTGCGTGTTGAACGAACGCGTTCTCCACCGAGTAGGGTTTCGTAGCGCCTTCCACTTTGAAGGTATACCAGCCATGCTGGTCAAACCCGATGTCCTGACCGTTCTCAAGCGCTGTGCCATTGGGGCGCTTGAGCTCGGCGACCTTGCCCGACGTTGATTTGACCTGGAGCTCGCCTCCGAATCGCGTCGGAACATAGATACCGAAATAATGATCGCCGGACTGGCCGTCGAGTGATCCTCCGAGCGGGACGGCCGTCGGGACAGTCGTGACTTGCTCGGCAGTGCGCGCGGTTGCCGCCATACCATGGACGACAGCCAGCATCATGATCACCGAACCCCCGAGCCAGTTGCCAATACGCATGCTGCCTCCCAATACCGGTGTAGAATTATGCTGAACCGAAGAGCACCGGCCCTCGAGTCCCGGAAGTCGCAGAAGTATCCCTCTTCACGACAACCGCAACGACTCATCCTGACCGACGCGGACCTCCTAGACACACTCAACGTTCGGCTTCGAAGCAACCGTTGGTGGATGTCAATTCTCCAAGATACACCACCTACTCTCTTGAAACTCGTCAAAGCCCCTAGAGTTCGTCAACCTGGCAGTTCCTCGATTTTCTCAAGTTCTGTGAATGAGGACAACAGGTCTGCCGATAACCACAATGGCCACCCCTGGGGGTGGAGAGCGAGAGTCGGCCAAGACGACCGGCTTGAGGCTTCCGCCACCGTGCCGAGGCCTGCGTGATCGGTTCCCGAGCGCGGGTTGGGGAACAGGTTCACTGGAGAACGCTTTTATGCGTTCGGCAGATGATCCGAACTGTGACGGTGGATCTGGCGAAAAGGACGCTCAACAACCAGCGACCGCACCAGACCATCAGGGGATTCTCAGAACACCGACTCGATCGAGACGGGGACCGTCAAACTCACTCTTCACAAGAGGACATCGCGATGACCAGTGCGGTATTGGTACTTGCCTTGGGTCTGACCGGCCAGAGCCCGCAAGGGCCCATGGCGGCAGCTCAGGGACCAGGCAAAGTGTTGCCGGCGGCACAGGCCCCAGGTAAGGTTGCCCCGGCTGCTCAGGCACCGGCCAAGGGTTTGCCCGCGGCTGTTGCCCCCAGTAAAGTGTCGCCGACGGCCCAGGCTCCCGGTAAATCGTTGCCGGCGGCCGTCGCCCCTACCAAAGTTTCTCCCGCGCCTCAAGCGCCGGGGAAAGGCTGGCCCGCGGCTGCGGCGCCGAGTAAAGTTTCTCCGGCTGCGCAGGCGCCGGGCAAGGTGATGCCGGCTGCTCAAGCTCCTGGCAAGATTATGCCCGCGGGCCAAGCTCCGGGTAAGGTCATGCCGGCTGCGCAAGCCCCGAGCAAGATCTCACCAGCTCCCCAAGCTCCTGGGAAAGGCTGGCCGGCTGCTGCCGCTGCTCCCAGCAAGGTCATGCCCGCCGGCCAGGCTCCGGGCAAGGTCATGCCCGCGGGGCAAGCCCCGGGCAAAGCCATGCCCGCTGGCCAGGCTCCGAGCAAGGTTTCTCCGGCACCCCAAGCGCCCGCCAAGAGCTGGCCGGCGGCTGCCGCTGCTCCCAGCAAGGTCATGCCCGCGGGTCAAGCTCCGGGCAAAGTCATGCCGGCTGCTCAGGCCCCGAGCAAGGTCTCACCGGCCGCCCAGGCTCCGGCCAAGATCATGCCAGCCGCTCAGGCTCCGAGCAAGGTCTCACCGGCCGCCCAGGCTCCGGCCAAGATCATGCCAGCCGCTCAGGCTCCGAGCAAAGTAGCGCCAACCGCTCAGGCCCCCGCCAAGATTCTGCCGGCTGCCCAGGCACCGGCGAAGGTCTCTCCGGCACCACAAGCACCTGGTAAGGGCGGCTACAGTGGTCCGATGGGTGCTCCACAGGCGCCAGTCAAGGCGTCTGGCCAGTAACGCTTGTCGAGGCGTTTGGCGGATTCGGTGCGCAAACACTCGATATCGGTGCAATCCACTTAAGTTCCCCGCGATTGAAGACGGCCAAACGGCGACGCTTCTCTTCCCGAGAAGCGCCGCCGTTGTCGTTTTAACCCGCATCGAGATGTAACAGATCAATCGGCCTCCCCGCGGGTTTGCGCTGCAACGCACCTTGGCTCGGGCTTCGATGCCTGATCGCAGCAATGATGGCCGAAAACAACGTGGTTCAACTTCTGATTAAAGTGCCGGACTACGCTTGAATCAGCACGACCGTGCGCGGGCATCAGCCGTGGTTGTGTGCAAGGTTTTGTCGTGTCGGCCTGTTGCATTCGATGGATGCCATCAAATCTCACACGTTTAATTCTCTCTTGAAAAGCAACCGGAGTTGGAAAAATGCTTGGTCTTCGTGTGCCCTTTCGTCGAACACGCAATCAAAAGAAGCATCTTCGTGGCATGCGCCTGGAACTGGAAGGCCTGGAAACGCGACTCTTGCTGTACTCCGCCCTGGGTGACCAGTGGACCTACTCAAGCCGCATCACTTACAGCTTCATGCCCGACGGGACCAATGTGGGCGGAGTCCCAAGCACGCTTTTTCAAATGCTCGATGCAAAGTTCCCCACTTCAACTTGGGAGCAGCAAATCGAAACAGCCGCGTCGTTGTGGGAGAATGTCACGAACGTCAATCTGGCAATGGTGCCGGACGGCGGCGAGCCGGTGGGGACCTCCGGAGATCAGCAAGATGACCCACGTTTTGGAGATATTCGCATTGGTGCAGTGCCATTGGGCTCGTCCGTCCTTGCAATCACCTTCGTGCCACCCCCTGCCAATGGCGGCACCGATGCGGGCGACATCCTGCTTAACTCAAGTGTCAACTGGCAAATCAACTCGAACTACGACCTGTTGACGGTCGTCGCTCACGAGTTTGGACATGCGCTGGGGCTGGGAGAATCGACCGTTTCCACGGCCGTGATGTACGGCACATATAATGGAATCAAACAGGCTCTCACGAGCGACGACATCAGCGGCATCCAGTCGATCTACGGCACACCGCAGTTCGATCAGTTCAATACCGGCGCCAAACGCAACAATTCGTATTCGACGGCGACGGCCATCAACTCATTCCTGAGCAACAATCAGATCAGTCTGTCCGGGCTCGACATCACGACGGACGGTGACAGTGAATGGTTTTCCGTCAACGTGCCGTCAACCTCGAATGGAACCATGAGCGTCTCCGCGCAGTCGAGCGCATTGAGCTCACTTTCGCCCAAGCTGCAGGTATACAACTCGTCGCTCAGCTTGATTGGCGAGGCAGGCACAATTGGTTCGCTCGGTGCAACATTCAGCGTAAGCGCGAGCGTGCAGCCCGGCCAGGAGTATTACATCAAGGTGCTCTCCGCCAGCGGGCCCGGCCCGATCGGCGCCTACGGCTTGGAGGTCAACTTCGGTTCGCAGCCACAAGCGCCATAGCGCCGCCTTCTACTGTAGTCGCTGCGCAGCCATCTCAGGCGGGTGGTACATCCAACGATAACGCCCCCCCCACCGACCCACTCACTGGACTTTTAGAGGATCTTGGTCTGCAGAACGTCATAGGCACCTTGACCGGGTGGGTGGAGACCATGTCAATAGTGCCTGATGTGGTCGGAAGCGTCGCGGCAGGTCTGCTCACTCAAACAAGCAGCACGGTAACCGCTCTCCAAGCTGTCGCCATTTCCATCGCCGGAACAACAGCGTCAACATCCAATTCAGACACTGCTCAAACAAGCAATGGCAGTACGTCGGTATCGAGTGCGTCAAGCGGTACCGGGGCGGTATCCACGGTGCTGCAGGCGGTCGATCAGTCAATCGATGACCTGAACTCGCTGCTCTGATTCACATCTTCGTGATTCGTTTCGTCATCACGCTGGGCTCCGGGCGAAGTCGCCGAGCTAGGCTAGAAGAGATGGCAGAAGCGTGAACGTCTGGATGGAACCGCAGCATCGCCAGGGGGTTTGCACCTTATGCTCAAGCGAATTTGTACTTTCAAGCGGCTTCATTTCGCCGAACGTAGCTTCTGCTCGAACCGGGATCAGGACTTGCTTCCTCCAGGGTCTCGCGTGCGCCATGGCGTCAGCGGTCGACGTCGCCCGAACCTGGAACAGCTTGAGCTTCGCGCGCTTTTGAGCGAAGGTCTGTCTCCGATTGCCTCACTGCAGCCATTTAACGGCGAGCGCTTGACTCAGTCACCTCAGGAGCTGGTTATCACATTCAACAACGTGAACGTGCCGGTTTTGATGGGAAGTTTCGACGTTCAGATCGAGGAGCTGAACAGTGACGGTACAAAAATTCCGCTCTGGGATCTCGGCGACGCTCCGCCTGAGCTCTCCGACGCCACAGGCACTGAATTGATCGTTCCGATGCAGAAGTTTAACTACGGTGATTACGAATATGATAATGTAACCCTTCCCGCCGGTCAGTACGAGATCGATCTGGTTGGAGGCACGAGCATCTCCTACGCGGCCAGCGGTGCGTATGGGCCGGGGCCGCTGCTCTGGGATCCGAATCAAGATCAGCCGATCGGAACGTTCACCATTTTAGGTCAAGGGGCCACGATCAGCCCTTTAGACAGCTCACTCATTCCGGGCCAGACAACATGGGGTTGGATTGACCCGAGCAACTCTACCGCGGCCGTGGACTTGTATAAATTCACGCTTCCCGCGGGCAATCTCTGGCAGGTTGGTCTCGCGATTTCAGCAAACAGCATTGGCAGCAGCTTGCTCACGGACCTTTCGCTCTTTGAAGCGGACGGCACGCTGATTGCCAGCCGCAATTCCGGCACGGGCATTCCTGCCAATCCAAACGATCCCTATCTTTTCGCCGGACTCGAGCCCGGCACCTATTACGTAGGAATCTCCGGTGCGAGCGACGTGCCATACAGTCCCGGAGGTTACGACCCGGTGCTGGGAACTCCTGGCTTGAACGGCATCACGCAGTCCGGCGGGCTCTTTGCGCTCAACCTCGTCGAATCACCTCATACGCAGACGACGCGCCTCTTGAGTTCCACGTTGGATTATTCGGCCTCCGGTCAAGACAGCCCGACCGGAATCACACTTACATTTTCCGGTCCGATCGACCTCAGCAACCTGTTCGTGCCCGACATTCAAGAATCGGCCCTCGAGCTAGTGGATTCACGGGGGCAGACTTGGCCGTTGACTGCCGAGAGCTACGAGGTGAGCGATGCCTCTCTCAAGCTCATTTTCGACCGTCCTCTGCCACCGGGCAGCTACACGCTGGTTTCCCCAGCTACGCACGGCCTGGTCGACCTTGCGGAGCAACCGGTCCTGCCGACCAATGGCTCCTCGAGCGTTCTGGCGAGCTGGAATGTCTCGCCGTCGGCACAGCCTCCAGCCCCGAACAACTTGGGCGTACTCTGGCCTTTGTCGTCGAACCAGACCGGGTCAACCGGAATGGGTTCATTCCAGGAAACAACCGATCTCGCCGCCGGTCAATCAATCGTTTTCAGCTTTGACGTGATCGTACCCGGCTATCACAAGCTCCAGACCGAGATCACAGCCGGAGATATAGCTGTCGAGATCACGGAAAACAACTCGACAACGATTCTGTATGCGAGCACTGATCAGGCACTGAACAGCGATCTGCTCCGATTAGATGATGGAACGTACTCACTTCGATTTATCAACGCGGGCTCTCAAACAGCGTTGTTCAACTGGTTGTTCACAATCGAAGCCCTTGACTGGGAAAAGGTCTTGAATAACGGCGTCAGTCAAACCTCTGCGCTCTCGCTGAGCTTGTTCTCGACGGCCCTTGATGGTGCAGGAGCCAGTGGCGGCAGTAATTCTGCGAACAGTGCCGGCACGAATGCAGCATTTTCCACCTCGGTCTCCGCGAGCAACTTCGCAGGATCGATGGGCCCGATTCCAAGTACCTTGATGGTGACACTCAACACGGGCTTGATCGGACAGCCGGTACTCTCGAGCCAGAGCCTTCCTGCCATTGGTCCCATTGTCGATGGCGGATCCACGGCGCTGGCGAACAGCGCCAACAGCCTCGATCCCAGTATTAGTTACGAAACCACGCTCGACCTGAACACTTGGCTCGAAGATCAGCAGCCACCGGTAAACCCCGGTCAGGTGGCCGCACAGGCTATCGTCAAAGGGCCAATGCTCGCTGCGACATCGGCTGCCAGTCAGACTCATTCCGGGCCAGAAACCGATCGCTCAGCCGCTGATGAACGAGTGCTCAGCCAGGTAGAGTGGCTGTTCCGGCTGGGCGCCCGTGTCCAGGGCTGGCTCGGGACAAGCGCGAAGGGGGCTAACGATCAGCCCGATGCAAGTGGCACGCAATCCGTTGACAATCTCGTTCACAGTGGGCGTGCCTTGAGCCCAGGCATTGAAAATCCGGTAAAAAAGAGAACACGAGAGAGAGCTACTGCGCAGGTCGATCTTGGCGCCGTGACCTGTGCAATCTTGGTCGGCGCAGCAGCATGCAAGTTGCGGCGGCCAGTACTCAGATGGTGGAGAGAATGTAACCCGATGCTCGCTTCTTCGAGTAAAAAACCTGCCAGGCTGCTGCATCGAGGTCCTCACCTAGCCGCGACGCGATCACACGCAAGAACACGCTGCCACAAGCCCAGGGCCCTGCGAGTAGAAACGCCGAAGGAATGATGTCGCGCTTTGGTTGTGTGCGATTGCAGCAATCGCCAGTTCCGTCCTTGTGTCAACGCGCAGTGACCGAGCCGAAGCTGCATCATTTCTCGTCATGATGTCAGTAGTGGAGAAACTCGGCATCCTGGACGAGAACCAATTCCGAAGGAGATGGACACTGTCGGGTGTCATTTCGCGAGTCCCCGGCCAAGTGCGGTTCCGAGAACAACACCCGCAAAACCCCCGGCAACGCTTCCAAACATGTAGACCAGGCAGAGCATGCGCTCGCCCCGTTCCCAGAGTGCAAGCGATTCAAATGAATAGGATGAGAACGTTGTGTAGCCCCCTAGGAAGCCGACCACGACAACTAGCCGCGCGTGGGCATGCGGAGCCCAGCGTGCCAGAAAAACGGTACAAAGCCCGATTGCGAATGAACCGGTGATATTGATGGTGAACGTTGCCCATGGGAACTGCGAGCCTGCCCAGCGATTGATCAAGCCGCCCAGCCAGTATCGGGCATTGACACCCAGAACTCCGCCCACCGACAGCGCAGCGACCTGATACCACAAATCCATATCGATGTAACCCTGACGCTCTGACTTCGGTGTGTTATCGGCACGAGGGCTTCCTGTTTCATCAGTTCGCCTATTGTGCAAACGTACGCTGATGCGGTCAATCACGGCATGGCGGTGGGCTTGGCCAGGTGGGAACCGACGGAAATCATCAACATGACGGAGGTCCGTGAGATTCAACTCCGAGTTGCAGCCTACATTTCTCAAGGACGCATGACAGAGAGCGAGCTGATTAGAGCCTCCTGGCGCCGGTATTCGATGTGAACCGCTCGTCGTTAGACCGGATGGCACTGCTGCGAGTCGATGAAAATGTTTGGGTGCTCCGTCCACGCGCAACGGCCACGACATCGCCATTCTGTGCGTCATGCACTGGAGAGCATGGAGGCTCGAGTGGTCCCGACAGAGCTTTCGATGGCAACAGCGAGCATCGGCGCTGACTTGCCGGTGCTCATGCAGCCAGCGTTTGAGCGAGTTCAATCCCACGGCCCAGACCTGACCGCGCTCGGTACAGTGAAGTCAGCAATATCGTCGGCGGGCTGGGGATCAAACGACCCTTCAGGTTACACGCCGGCACAGATGATTCAGGCGTACGGGTTGAACAGCATCGGCAATGGTACAGGCCAGACGATCGCCGTCGTCGACGCCTATGACGATCCGGCACTCCTGGACAGTACACGACCCGGCTTTCTCGGCAGTGACCTGGCTAAGTTTGATCAGATGTTTGGGTTACAGAACCCACCCAGTTTCTTCAAGATCAACGAATACGGAAGCATGACCAATCTGCCTGGTCCTGACCCGGCTGGGGCCGGGAATCCGCAAGGGAACTGGGAAGTTGAGGAAGCCCTCGACGTTGAATGGGTCCACGCACTCGCGCCCGGAGCAAATATCGTGCTTATCGAATGCGCCTCAGCCAGCAGCGTTGACATGTTTCAGGGAGTCATGACCGCCGCGAGGCTTTCCGGCGTGTCGGTTGTCTCAATGAGTTGGGGGTCGAGTGAATTCAGCGGCGAGACTTCTTACGACACTGATTTTACAACACCGGTCGGGCACGAGGGTGTCACGTTTGTGGCCTCCACGGGAGACCAGGGTTCGCCCGGTGAATATCCTGCTTATTCACCGAATGTGCTCGCCGTCGGAGGAACGAGCCTCTATCTGAGCGCAAACGGATTTTACGGCAGCGAGACGGCTTGGTCAGATAGCGGTGGTGGTATCAGCGCGTTTGAAACGAAGCCGGACTACCAGGCTGCAATCACAGGCACGTTGCGCAGGAGCATTCCGGACGTTTCTTCCGACGCTAATCCCGATACAGGCGTCGCAGTCTTCGACTCCTATAACAACACCAGCGAGACTCCATGGGAGCAGGTAGGGGGCACAAGTTTTTCCGCACCTATCTGGGCAAGCTTGATCGCGATAGCCAATCAGGAACGAGCCGCCGTGGGGAACACGACGTTAAACGGCGAGAGTCAGACATTGCCGGCAATTTACTCGATCTCAACTGCTGACTACCATGACATCACAAGTGGCAGTAACGGCGGCTTCAGTGCCGCGCTGGGCTATGACGAAGTGACGGGATTGGGTTCGCCAGAGGCGAACGTCTTGGTGAACGACCTGGGAACCTATGGCTCCACGAACAAACTCGTTGTGTCGACTGAACCGCCGGCAATTGTGAAGGCCGGTTCTGGCCTCGGTTTTTCAGTCGCGTTCGAAAACGCAGCCGGCATGATTGAGCAGGGCTGGAGTGGAAGCATCACGGTATCGCTCGGAAATAATCCTACGGGAGACGCACTGAGTGGAACGCTCACCGTCATGGCGCAGAACGGAATAGCGAACTTCGCTGGACTCACGCTCAAGGTTGCGGGCAGGGGATATACGCTCCAGGCAGCCTATGCCCAAAGCGTCGCGATCACAAACCCCGTTATGGTAACACCGGCGGCCGCGAATCGGCTGGCCATCCTCTCCGAGCCAACAGCGCGAATCGGCGTAAACCAGCCATTTGGGGTAAGCGTGGCCGTCGTAGACCAATTTGGCAACTTAGAGAATTCGTATTCGGGTAGTGTGAAATTATCGCGAGCGAGCGGGCCCGGCGGTGGCCGGCTCGGTGGCATTCTCACTCTACAGGCACAGAACGGAGTGGCGGCGTTTGGCGGCTTGACGTTGAATCGGGTCGGACTCGGCTATTCGATCAAGGTGGTCAGTCAAGCGGCGATCACTTCGACCAGGACCACATTTTTTGGCATCGTTTCGAATGCTCAAACAAATGCACGCGCTAGCTCGCGTGGCGCAGTGATCAAACTCACCGTCAAGCACCATCGACCTGAGGAATTCTTGGTACGACACGTATGATCATCTGCATGCCGCATCGAAAGATGCGCATCAGGATCGCCCAAGCCGGACAGGGATATCAAGCGGTTTGCCATCGCGTACAACGGTGACGCGGACCGTATCGCCGGGATGGTGCTTTTCCACTTCGTTCAGAAGCTCTTCGACGGTATGCACGCGTTTGTGTTCGACGGCGACGACGAGATCAGCAGACTCGCGGTCGAGTGACTGGCGAACGATACCAGGGGCGATTCGTTCAACCCGCACACGGATTGGTTGAATTCCCGCCTGGTCGGCAGGACCTCCCTCGACTAGATCCAGGACGAGAAGCCCGTTTCCAGTGGCATAAACTCGCGTGATCCCCAGGTCAGCCCGGATCACTCTGCCATTCACGATCAACTGGTCGAGGATTCGGGCGATCGAGTTGATCGGCACAGCGAAGCTGATTCCGGCAGACTGCCCGACCTGACTTACAATCGCGGTATTCAGGCCGATAACTTGTCCCTTGGAATTCAGAAGTGGACCACCCGAATTACCAGGATTGATCGCTGCGTCGGTCTGGATGATACCCTTGATCATCCGTCCGTTCTTGGCCTTCAGCGAGCGATCGAGGCTGCTGATGATACCCGCAGTCAGAGTGCGTTCCAGGCCGAACGGATTTCCCAGCGCCAGGATCTTTTGACCGACCAGGACTTTGGAAGAATCACCAAGGGTGAGAGGAAATAGCTTCTCAGGCGCCACCTGGATCACGAGCACCGCGACGTCTGTGGAGGCGTCGGCTCCGATAACCTTGGCGTCGTAAGGTGTCCCGTCAAAGAGCCTGACACGCACCGAATTGGCCTGCTGCACCACGTGATAGTTCGTGAGGATATGGCCTTGCTTGTCGAGCACGAATCCCGAGCCGGTTCCAGTGGACGATTCGTCGCCGAAGAAGCCCAGGCCATCTGCCTCGGTGGTGATATTCACCACGCCCTTGTTCGCCGCGGCATAGACTCGCACATTGTTCTGCTCGTCCGGATCGAGCTCCTTGAGTACATCTTCAGGGGGCAGGGGAGTCTGCGAATTGGCCGCGCGCGCGCGGCTGTTGTCAGTGCCTCTTGCAAGGCAGGCCTTGGAGGAGGAGGCGCGTTGCCCTCACGCCTGGGCTCTGGCGTCTGCACAGGCAAGAGCCGACCGGATAGGCGACCACCGGATATGACAAACACGAGCGTCAGCGTGATGAGCGCGGTCATAACATGGGCGGAGAGTGTTTTCGCCGATGACGAAATCGTACCTTCTTTCATGACCTCACCATCCATCCGTTTACCAAGAAGGTTTAGTGCGCAAGCCATGCCAGATGATCTCGGTACTTGCCGAGCGGGCATCAGGCTCTCGACTCAATGCTCGCGCTATCTATCATAACAAACCTTCGAAGATTGACGGCCCGAATTCAGCCGGCGGTTAGTACGGTTGCCATCGGCTGCCTTGTCCCAGCGTTTGCCAAACGTCATGATGGCAGGCTGAAATATCCCCGGTGCAACCAGAGGAGAAAAACCGAGATGAACACCATTTCGGTCCGCCGTGGTTTAGGCAGACTTGGTTGGCTATCCGCGATCTTTGCGCTGGTCGCGCTTGCGCTGGCGGATGAACCGGCACAGTCGCTTCCCAGAGCGTACCTGGACGGAACGGGACCTGGCTGGCGGTCGCTGGGCGAGGAAGATTTCGTTAGCGTGAACTGTGCGCCCGAAACCTGGAGCTGGAAAGATGGCGAAGTGCACTGCACCGGCCGGCCAGTGGGCGTGACACGCACTCGAAAGATGCTCACCAACTTCGAGCTGGTGGCGCAGTGGCGGCATCTCCAGCCGGGCGGAAACTCAGGAATATTCGTCTGGGCCGCAGAAGCCTCGCTCGAGGGGCTCAAACCCGGTACGCTGCCGCGCGGCGGCATTGAAGTTCAAGTGCTCGATCACGGTTATAAAGACCAATATGAGAAACAGACTGGCAAGAAGGCGGACTGGTTCACCACCGACGGCGATGTCTTCCCGGTCGGGACATCCAGGATGACGCCGTTCCCACCGGTCTCACCGGACGGTAACCGCAGTTTCCCCTCGAAGCACATGAGCAAGGGCGTCGGCCAGTGGAATCACTACTACGTGCGGTGCGTAAACGGCGAGGTTCGCCTGTGGGTCAACGGAGAGGAAGTTTCCGGAGGAACCGGCTGCGAGCCGCGGGCGGGTTATCTTTGTCTGGAGTCAGAAGGAGCACCGGTTGAATTTCGGCAGTTACGGGTCAGGGAGCTGCCCTGAGCGAAAACCACGATGCCGGGTTTGGTGCACTTCAAGCGAACAAATAACTACGAAATGCAGGGACCATCTATGTCGATTGATTCGGGTGAAAGGAACCCGGTTGGGGGGACGGTGTTCGGGCAGAGTAGAGCAGAGCGGTCCGCAGGGCGGCGAATTGATCCGATGCCGGATTACAACTTGTCGCTTGACCTGGTGCGATGTACCGAGGCTGCGGCGCTTGCGGCCGCGCGCTGGGTTGGGCGGGGAGACAAGAACGCCGCCGACCAAGCGGCGGTTGACGCAATGCGGTTGTTCTTCAACATGGTGCACATGGACGGGGTGGTCGTTATCGGGGAAGGCGAAAAAGACCAGGCACCCATGCTATATAACGGCGAGTCGATCGGAACCGGCGATGAGCCGGCAGTCGATGTCGCCGTTGACCCCATCGATGGCACTCGCCTGGTTTCGAGAGGTGAGGCCAATGCTCTCTCGGTCGTCGCTGTCGCCGAGCGGGGCGCAATGTACAACCCCGGTCCGTGCGTCTACATGGAAAAAATCGCGACTGGGAGAGAATCGGCACCGGCCATTGATATCACGGCGCCGGTCGAGACCAATATCAAGCAGATCGCACGAATTAAACGAATGCTCGTGAGCGAAGTGACAATGATGATCCTCGATCGCCCACGTCATGATGAAATTGTGGAGCGAGTGCGTAAGTTGGGAGCTCGCGTTTACTTGATCACTGACGGTGACGTCGCCGGGGCGATCTCCGCAGCACGGCGAGGTACCGGAGTCGATCTGCTTTACGGAATCGGCGGGACGCCCGAAGGAGTTGTTTCGGCAGCCGCGCTCAAGTGTCTCGGTGGAGTGATTCAGGGCCGGCTACACCCTCGAAACGATCAGGAGCGCGATGCCGCCATTGCCGCCGGTTATGACCTTGGTCGGGTGCTGAGTACAGACGATCTTGTCAAGGGAGACGACGTATTCTTCGCCGCCACCGGGGTAACCGACGGCGTGCTGGTACAGGGTGTCCGCTTCTCGGCCGATTACGCAACCACCGAGTCAATCGTGATGCGTGCCCGATCAGGCACCATTCGAGTGATTCACGGTGAGCACCGAGGCGCCAAGCTAAAGCAAGTCTACGGCGAAGAAATGTAATTACTGGCGGATGCGCGTGTCACGCGGAATACCGCCACGAGTGAATGTATGGCGCTCTTCAGTCTACGAAAAGTCAGCCTGGCCTTTGGGGGACCGCGGCTGTTCGATCAGGCATCATTACAGATCGAGCGTGGTGAGCGACTTTGCCTGATGGGTCGAAACGGTGAGGGCAAGAGTACGCTCTTGCGTTTGATCAAAGGCGAGCTTGAACCCGATGAGGGCGATGTCATTCGCCAGCAGGGTTTGATTGTTTCGCTATTGCCTCAGGAGGTTCCACGAGATCGAGCCGGTACGGTTGCCGAGCAGGTAGCCGAAGGGTTACGGGAGCAGGGCTACCAGGCAGTCGATTCAGACCATCGAGTGCAGGCTGTTGTTTCTCGACTGAGTCTGGACCCGGACAGACGTTTTGAGAACCTTTCCTCGGGAATGAAACGGCGCGTGTTGCTTGCCAGAGCGCTGGTCGTCGAACCTGACATTCTGCTACTGGATGAGCCGACCAATCATCTTGATATCGAATCGATCCGCTGGCTCGAAGCGTTCCTGCTACGTTCCGCCGGAACGATCGTCTTCGTGACCCATGATCGTGTCTTTCTCGAGAAACTGGCAACGCGAATTGTCGAGCTCGATCGTGGGCGATTGTATGACTGGGCCTGTAATTACGCGACTTTTCTGAAGCGTCGCGACGAGCTCTTCTCGGCCGAGGCAAAGCAGCAGGAGCTGTTCGACAAGAAGCTGGCTCAGGAAGAGGTCTGGATCCGCAAGGGAATCGAAGCACGTCGAACTCGCAACGAAGGCCGAGTGCGAGCGCTTGAGGCCATGCGAGTCGAACGACGGCGACGACGCGAGCGGCAAGGAGTTGCACGAATCCAGGCGCAGGAAGCAGAACGGTCAGGCGCTCTGGTCATCGAAGCCAGGAGCGTGAGTTTCGGATATGGTGATCACAGGGTCGTGCAGGACTTGTCGACGACGATCCTCCGGGGTGACAAGGTAGGTGTGATCGGCGCGAATGCCGCTGGCAAAACCACCTTGATCCGGTTGCTGCTCGGTGAGCTTCCACCCCAAGCAGGAACGATCCGGCACGGTACACGGCTGGAAGTTGCGTACTTCGACCAGTTGAAAGCAACTCTGGATGAGAGCAAGACCGTTCAGCAGAACCTGAGCGACTACGACACAATCCCGATCAATGGCCAGCCTCGTCACATCATCAGTTATCTTGAGGATTTCTTGTTCGCACCCGAGCGATCGCGCAGCCTTGTGAAGTTTCTTTCCGGCGGCGAACGAAGCCGGCTACTGCTGGCGCGGCTCTTTGCCAAACCGTCGAATCTTCTGGTGCTTGACGAGCCGACCAACGACCTCGACATCGAAACGCTCGAACTACTCGAGTCCTTGCTTGTCGCATACCAGGGAACGGTGTTACTCGTGAGCCACGATCGCGCATTCCTCAACGAGGTGGTCACGAGTACGCTTGCGATTGAGCCAGATGGCCAGATCGGGGAATACGACGGCGGTTATGACGACTATTTGTGCCAGCGTCCCGAGCCATTGGCCATTGAAGAGAAACCAAGTGCAAGCAGTGAGCGGGTGCAAAATCCTGGTATGCCCGGACGGCGAAAGAAACTCAGTTTCAAGGAAAAGCAAGAGATGGAAGCACTCCCAGGACGGATTGAGAGTCTCGAATCAGAGCTTCGCGAGCTGCACGCGACGATGGCCGATCCAGCTTTTTACAAGCAAGAGCGAGCCGCCATCGCGCAAGCGAAGTCTCATCTCGAAGAACTTGAAGCCGCTCTCGCGGCTGCTTACGAACGCTGGGAAGTCTTGGAAGAGTGAACCAGGTGGCTGAGAATCGACGCGAGAACGTAGCCCGCCATTCAGTTTTTTCGACACTGGACGCTCGCACGGGACTGCGAGACAATGGGGAAACCCGTTGCGTGCCGTCTCCTGACGACGAATCGAGTCATTTGCCACAAGTGCGGGATTGAAGCTCACGGCTTGATTTCCCGTGCAACCGTGTCTGGAGTTACCGCCGATGACGTGTCACAAGTTTCGGCAGCGGACGGTCATTGCCTGGGCTGCACTGGGCCTGGCCTGGCTGATAGGAATGCAGCCCGAGACTCTGCTGGGCCAAGTCAGTCCCGACGCATCGGCGCGACGGCTCAAGGCAGCACCTGGGCTCGAGGCGACCTTGTGGGCATCGGAGCCGATGCTGGCCAATCCCACGAATATCGACGTCGATTCTCGCGGCAGGGTGTGGGTTACCGAGGGGTTGAACTATCGACTGAGTCGGGGACGCAACGGGCGGTTTCATCGCGACGAAACGGCTGACAAGATCAAGATCCTCGAAGACATCGACGGCGATGGCAAGGCGGATAAGGTGACCGTCTTTGCCGACCGGATCTTCCCTGTTCCGATGGGCATCGCTGTGGAGGAGCAGTACAACCAAGATGGAAGCTACAAGGGCTGCCGTGTCTACGTCGGCAATAGCCCAGACCTTCTCATCTTCGAAGATAACGACGGCGACGACAAGGCCGACAAACGCTATCCACTGTTGACCGGGTTTGGGGGCATTGACTCCGACCATGGCGTGCACGGCATGGTGCTTGGCTTGGACGGCAAGCTTTATTTCACCCACGGTGACGGCTGCTGCTCGGTGCAACATGATCATTCCGAGCGGCCACAGAATTTCGACGTGATTGACAAGAGCGGGCGCCATGTCTGGACCGATCAACTCGCCAACATGTTGCGGGTCAATCGAGATGGGACGCAGTTCGAGATCATCTGCGACCGCCAGCGCAACAACTATGAGACATCACTGAACTCTTTCGGCAACATCTTCACCAGCGACAACGACGATGATGGTAACCGTGGCTGCCGGGTGATCTGGGCTATGGACGGTGGCCATTATGGTTACCACACGCCGGGAAGCTCACGCCACTGGGGCGAAGAAGTGCCGGGCAATGTTCCCAAGCTGGTAGGTACCGGAAATGGAAGCCCCTGCGGCATCATGGTTTACGAAGGTGATTTGCTGCCAGAGGAATACCGAGGCGCGGTGTTTGAGGTCGACGCAGGTACACGGCAGATCAACCTGTTTCCGCTAACCCGAAAGGGTGCTGCGTTTCGGACAGAGTACAAGGTGTTTCTGTCGGGGGATGATCCGTGGTTCCGACCGGTTGATGCCTGCACGGCACCTGATGGTTCGGTGTTCGTGGCAGACTGGTACGACGCAGGAGTGGGAGGACATGCCTTCAGTGATCAAACAACGGGTCGTATCTATCGCGTGGCACCCAAGGGCGACAAGACCCCGAAAATAAAAATCGACATGGGCTCAGACGATGGGCTCTTGAGCGCGCTTAAATCACCGAACATCGCGGCGCAGGATGCAGCGCGGCGGAGCTTGATTAATCGGGTAAAGCTCGAGCCCGGCCAGCTCAAGGATAGTCCGCAGATCATCGGAGGCCATGATGCTCTCAAAGGCCTCATGGAACTCGCGAAGCCCGGAAACAAGGACATCGATCGGGCGCGAGCTGCGTGGACACTTTATGGGATCGCCACTGGCGCTGGCGCGACCGATCACTCCTCGCTCAAGCTATTGAAAGACGAAAATCCTCGCCTTCGAGAAATGGCCGTTCGGATGCTCGGCCGCGATTGCCGTGAGAACGGCAGAGTCCAGTACACGAAGCCCGACGCCAAACAATCGCCCCCTGCCGTCGCACATCTTGATGCATTGAAGGCGATGGCCGACGATCCCGACGCAGGGGTGCGGCGCGAATTGATCCTGGCATTTCGCAACCTACCGACGAATCAAGTTGGCGATTCACTGCACAGGCTGACCGCGGCTTGGGACGGTCAAGACCGGTGGTATCTCGAGGCCTTGGGGCTGGCGCTCGAGAAGCGTGAAAGTAACTTTGTGTCGACTCTTTTTGACGGCAGTCTGTATGGCTCACTCGACCTCGAAAAAACAGGCACGAACGGCGACGTCGCGCTTCCGCCTTATTTCCCCGTGGATCGAAACGAGGCATTCATCGCAGCGGGAACACCGGATCGGGCAGTTTCGCCAGTGAGCAAGTACCTTGGTTTGGCATGGCGGATTCATCGGCGCGAGGTGTTACCACTTATCGAGCGAATTCTGCCGGGTTTGCGCAGTCGAGTTACAGCAGGCCACAAATGACATCTTGGAGCGAATGAACGATCCACAGACGGCCGATCTGGTCGCGAAGATCATCACACGAACAAGTGATCTCATACACCAGCGTGCGCTGCTTGGGCTCTTGGCTCGCCGGATCGGGGGCGAATGGAACAGTGCGAGCGGGCACGCGGAAATCGTGAAGGTTATCGAGCAAACCCTTAAAGATCCAGTCACAAACGGAATAGGCGTCGCGCTGGCCGTAGCGACTCATGATCACCGCTATTACCAGAGCCTCAGGAGCTTGGCCGAAGATGCCAAGACGCCTGAAGAGAGCCGAGTCGCGGCGGTGGAGGGGCTGGGCTCGTTTCCGGACTCGTCGCAAGAGGTCCTGGAACGATTGATCCAATCGGTGCGGGGTAAACCAAGCTCAAATGCGGTCGCAGAGGCAGCGGTGCGCACGATCGCCAGGATCAAGAAGGATGGACAGCCGCTGATCGCGCTTCTAACCGGATCCGATCTTCCACTTGGTCTGCGCCGAGAGGCATTACGGAGCCTGGCACGGCTTCGCGATGGCGGCCGCCAGGTTCTTGAGTTGGCAAGTGCCGGCAAGCTTCCGGCGGACCTGAAGAACGACGCGACAACATTGGTTCACACAGATTCCAACCGAGGGGTTCGCGACCAGGCTGCAAGTATTCTACCGCTGCCCAAGACGGCAGAAGGGCAGAGCTTGCCATCGATCGGCGAGTTGATTCGCCGTCACGGGAATCCGGAGAAGGGCAGGGACGTTTTCTTCAAGGCTGGGGCAACCTCGTGTGCAGGCTGCCACCGCGTCCAGGGCCGGGGGCAGTGGGTTGGCCCTGATCTCTCGACGATCGGCATCAAGTACGGTCGCGATGAGCTGATCCGCTCGATCTTGAGCCCGAGTGACTCGATCGGCTACAGCTATCGATCGGTGGTGGCGGCGCTTAACGATGGCCGGGTAATTACGGGGCTCGTGCTGGACGACAGTGCGGACAAGCTGGCGATCAAGACGGCTGACGGACAGCGTATTTCTGTGGACCCGCGCTCGGTCGAAGACCGGCGGACAAGCGACGTATCACTCATGCCCGAGGGTCTGGCGCAGACGATGTCCACACAGGAGCTGGTTGACCTGCTATCTTACCTGACAACTTTGCGCCAGCCGGTGAGCATCGTCGGCCAGTATCAGGTAGTCGGCCCGCTCGATGAGCCAAACGGTACGAGTCTCTTTAATCCCGGTTCCGCACTCGATCCACATACGCCGATTGATGACGGTCGGGGCCATCAGCTCTCGTGGCGCAGGCTTGGTACCAATGCCGAGGGGCAGGCTGACTTGGCACTTGTAGGCAACTCCGATGCGACGCAGGGCATCTATGCGATTGTTCCCGTTGATTCACCCGAAGCACAACCGGCCAGGTTGGTGATCGATACGCCGCTGGACGTCTCGGCGTGGTTCAACGGCAAATCGGTGGTCTTCTCTCCGGAAGAGCAACATCGCGGCGAGCCACGCGTTGCGCTCATCGATCTGCCTCGAGGATCGAGCAAGCTGTTATTGCGCCTACGGAAGGGTCCAGCGAATGCACAGAAGGTTGCAGTGACCACGTTCGTCACGGAGAAGCCAGTCGGATTTGACTCCGGGGCCGTGTCACCGCAGAGTAAAGCTGGAAGTCAGCATGGACCGGCGGCGGGGCAGTAGGAACAATTGCTTACTGCGGGTGGGTTTTGGAAGAGAACCTCAGGCTGAAAGCCTGATCTATCAAAAGATCAACGCTGTGACGAACCCTGTCGAGGCTGAGCTCTCTTCTTTCCGAATTGCCGTCGCCATTCCGTGTTTCAACGAAGCCGCAGCAATTGCGAGCGTTATCGAGCGTTATCGATCGGTGCTTCCGCAAGCGGAGATCGTCGTTTTCAACAATAACTCAACCGACGGCACCGGCGAAATCGCCCGTGGCGTGGGAGTTCGTGTCATCGACGTCGCAGAACAGGGTAAGGGGCACGTTGTCCGCGCCGCATTTCGCGCACTTGGCGATTTCGACATCGTCGTACTGACCGACGGCGATGGTACTTATCCGGCTGAATCCGTTTCACTGTTAGTTGGCCCGCTCCAAGTGGATGCTGCGGATATGGCCGTTGGCGCTCGCCGGCCCGTACCTGGTACGGGCGCGATGAGCCCAATTCGAGGAATCGGGAACTTACTCATTCGTGTCGCTTTTCGAACGTTTATCGGCAGGGGCACCACCGATCTGCTTTCTGGGTATCGCACGTTCAATCGTCGGTTTCGCGAAGCTGTTCAGCTTCGCTCAACTGGCTTCGAGATCGAGGCCGAGCTTGCCAGCGAGGCCATCGCACGCCGGCTTCGCGTCGTCGAAATTGGCATTCCTTATTACACAAGGATCAGTGGTACAGAAAGCAAGCTCCGTGCGTTTCGAGACGGACGACGAATCCTTGTAATGATCTTGTTTCAGAGTCTGCGGCTTCGGCCTATTCGACCGGTTCTGGCGTGGCTTGTGCCCTGCGCTTTGCTCACGGTCTGTATGAATCGAGGATTTGCGGCCGTAGCCGGTTTCGGCCTCCTGGTGTTGTGGGGGCTGTACCTCCTTGATCTGAGAACGCGTCATTAAGCTGGATCTGTATGTCCCCCACTGTTTTCAACAACTTTCGCATTGCCAAGGCACAGGCATGTGCCGGATGATTCAAACTGCTTGCAGCGAATGACAACCGTTCCGTGCCACGAGTCTTTTGAGACGAAAGACGACCATGGCTACTCGTGTACAATGGCTTGGGCACGCAGCCCTCATGTTTCAATGTGACGGTCGAACGGTTCTGATCGACCCCTTCTTGACAGGAAATCCTAAAGCCCCGCTCAAAGCGGATCAGCTAGATGCTGACTTGATCCTGATCTCGCATGGACACGGTGACCACGTTGGAGATGCCGTGGCAATCGCCAAACGCACCGGGGCGACAGTTGCTTCCAATTACGAGATCGGCGAATGGCTGCAGCAACCTGCACAGGGATTGAGCGGTGATAAGGTGCACGGGCTTCAGCATGGCGGCAGCTTTCTCTTTGACAAGGCTGTGCGGGTCAAGCTGACACTGGCCTTTCACGGATCTGTGTTGCCTGATGGCACCTATGG
Source organism: uncultured Planctomycetota bacterium (assembly GCA_963823665.1). Lineage (GTDB taxonomy): Bacteria > Planctomycetota > Planctomycetia > Isosphaerales > Isosphaeraceae > CAVXHV01. The sequence goes on along the minus strand of CAWGMQ010000004.1, from coordinate 2,383,933 downwards.
CGGCAATCCATGCGGCTTCGTGGTGACCTGCCCTGGCGGCACAAAGATCTACGATGCCGCCGATACCGCTCTTTTTGGAGACATGACACTTATCGGCGACGAAGGGCTCGACCTCGCCATTCTGCCAATTGGCGACTACTATACGATGGGGCCCGACGACGCCGTGCGAGCTGTGAAGATGCTCAAGCCGCGGTTTGTCTTGCCTATCCACTACGACACATTTCCGCCGATTGCGCAGGACGCCGAGGCGTGGGCAGCCCGGGTGAAAAACGAAACTGCGGCGCAGCCGATTGTGCTACAGCCCGGTGATTGGTTTGAGATTCCCAAGGCTTGAACGAACGGGAGTGGCCTATCATGACGGTGATGACAAGCACGCCGCCGTTGTCGGCGATTCCACCGCCGCTTCCGGTGCGCCGATTCACGGTCGACGAATACCACCGATTGATCGAGACCGGTGTATTGGGTGAGGATGATGACGTTGAGCTACTTGAAGGATGGATCGTACCGAAGATGGCAAGAACTCCGACTCACGACGCGCTGATTTCCTTCATCATGAATCGCAGTCTGAGCCCACAGCTTCCGAGCGGATGGTTCCGTCGTGGCCAGTCCGCGATCACAACAACTGGCAGCGAGCCTGAGCCCAACATTGCTGTGGTCCGCGGATTGGAACGAGATTATCTTTCTCGACATCCTAGTCCTGCGGATATGGCTCTTGTCATCGAGGTGGCCGATTCTTCCCTGCAGCCTGACCGTGTATACAAGGGCCGGATCTATGCTGCTGGCGACGTGCCAGTCTACTGGATCGTCAATCTGATCGACCGCCAGGTTGAAGTGTACACCGATCCGAGCGGACCTGATGCGGCGCCTTCATACCGCACTCGGCAAGATTACAAGCTCGGAGAGCTCGTCCCCTTCGTCCTCGACTCAAAGGACCTTGCCTCGATCGCCGTGCAGGAGCTAATGCCCTGAACGAGCCAGAAGGCACGCTTCCACCGATCCGCGTACCCTGGGGGCCGACTGGATCACTCGAGCTTCTCCTGCCATCTTCGGGGTCATTCGCGGCGGTAGATGTTGATGTAGTGTGGCCTGATTTGAGCTCGCCACTGTCGGACTATGAATCGGCGCTCTCAAAGGCGATTGACTCACCGGTGGGAATAGCCCGGCTTGACGAGTTGGTGACACCAGGCTCATCTGTGGCGATCGTGGTGGATGATCCATCACGATGGACGCCGGTGCGCCAAGCACTCACGATCGTGCTCGCAAGGTTGCACGCACTGGGTGTTCAGCCTCCAGACGTGACAATCAGCGTGGGAGTTGGCCGGCACGCGCCGGTCAGTACGGAGGCAATGGAGAGACGCGTTGGCAGGGAGGTCTCGACCCGCTACCGCTGTTTTAGCCCGCCTGTCGACGACATCTCCGCGTACGACGACTTGGGCCAAACACCGGATGGAATTCCGGTACGGGTGTTCTGCCCTGTGGCTCGAGCGAATCTACGGATCATGATTGGGTCTGTACTACCCCATCTTCAGGCCGGCTTTGGAGGTGGTTACAAGCTGATTTTCCCCGGCACGAGCCACCGGTCGACACTGGGCGCGCTGCATCGTCAGGGAATCGAACGGCACGTAGATCCGGCGCGATTGCTCGGGGGCTTCGCAGCAGAGAACGCCATGCGTCAGGCGATTCACACGGCCGCGGCCCGACTGGGGCCGTGCTGGTCAATCAGTCATCTAGCTGGCAGCAAGGGGCAAATTTTTCGAATTGCAGCAGGGCATCCAGAGCACGTACAGGACATGTTAGCGGTCGAAGCTCGACGCCGCCTTCAGGCACCTGAATCGGCACCGGCAGATTTGGTTATCGCGGGAAACAACCCCTGGCCGGGTGACCCGATGCAGAGTTTCAAGGCGTTGCTTCATCATCGCGCCGCGTGTCTTCCGGAGGGAGTGCTTCTGGGGCTATTCTGGACAGACCCCAACGAGATCGATCGCTCATTTCCCATTAACGCACTTCGTGGTATCGCTGCAACTGGCAGAGCAGGGGGCTGGGCCATTGAGAGGCTCTTGCCGATGGCGCAGCGCATTGCTGATGGATTCGGATCTCCAGCGGCGTTCATGTTGCGTTGGGCGCGCGAACTGGTCGTCGACCGGACCGTGCTGGTTTACGCACCCCAATTACAGGAGCGTATCGGCTCACGGCTAGGTCCGGTTCAGCTCTTCGCCGATCTTGAGACGCTATGGGAAGCAGCCGGCGCCTCGATTGAGAACAATCGGACAAGGAAAACGGGTGCGCCGGTGCGGATCCGGATCTTTCCCAAAGGGGGGCTTTCGTATGTGCCAGTCCGGCAAGGGTCCGCTCAATAAACGTCGCCCGCAGCGCGTTTTCCTCGTGCGGCACTATCGGATGAGCCCAAGGACGAGCCGTAGCGAGCGTGCCAGCCTTCTGTGGCCCTGATCGAGCTCAGCAACTCCTTCGTGAAGCCGTAACGGGCAGACCAGGGAGTGGCTCGTTCGCGGACGAGCGTGTTGACGTCGGCGACTCGTTTGAGTGCGGTCGTCGCGGCAAATTGGCTACGTGCTTGTGCGCCGTCCTGCAGAAAATACTCTTTCCAGAAAGCTCGCCCACCGAGAACACCGGAGGCACCGGCTTCCAGAGCCATCTGAACCTGTTTGTAGTAGTCCGGATAGTCGACACCCGCGGATAGCAGCACCCAGGGTCGTTCACTGCATGCATTCAATGCTTGGAGGTTGTCGCGGAGCTGTTTGTCCGAGTCAGCACCTAGTGTTCCTGGGAACTCGGCCTTGTAAATGTCGCAGAAACGGCTGAGCTGGCGGGCTGAGTCGATGACGGTCGCAGCTTTCCGGCTGATGAAACTGGGATCTGTTTTCTTTTCCCCTCCGAACGGAAACGCCACGGTCTCGAGCAGCATCAGGATATCGTGCTTTTTGCATTCGGCGTAGACGTGTTCGATCAACTCAAACTGGTGCTCGGCGGAGTGAGGCTCGGTAGGCTCGTACTGAGCCAGAAGCTTGACGGCGTCGGCCCCCATGAGCTTGATCTTCTCAACACTCCAGCCCGGTTCAATCAGGCCGAGCGGAGCTCCCACTTTATTCTTGGGGCTGCCGGACATCTCTACTCGGACGAGCATCCCAGTCTGAGGGCCAACTGCACCAGCCGCGATGCAGGACCAAGCTCCGTAGTAGGCATCGATCAGCACACCCGAGGCTGAGGGTGCCAGGTTCTTCGCGAGGTCAACCTTTGCCTCGACGATTTCGCCGTACGTCGGCTCGCGATCGTGGCCTTTGGCTTTCAGAGCCTTGGTTGCCATTTCGATCATTGAGCTGTTCTGGTCGAGGGCGACCATCGTGAGCGTACCGTTGGGGTTGCTGATTCGTTGCAAACCACGGAGCTTGCCCGGCGTCAGGCCTTTGCTCATGAGGGTGATGGCACTGCAATGGCTCGAGGTCTCTACGTCAGGCATCGAAAGTGATCTCCTTTTGGGTGACAATTGTAACGCCGGGAGCTTGTTTTTCCAAGGAGCGCATTCCTGTATTGGGTGGACCAGTGCTTGAGCGACAAAAACGTTGCAGATGGATGCCCGGCACGGCCGATACAATCCATGTCGGTTGGAAAACCGAACCTGTCAGGGACGACACGGTAATGGCCTGAAAACGGCGGTCGCGTCCAGGGACGGACTGGCGGCTTGCGGGCCAAGGGCCAGGGACGGCCTGTTTGGCTTCACGATCAGAAAGACGCAGCGCACCCTCTCTTGCAACTGTCCCAACACAAGGACGGCCCGATATCTTCGGGCAGCCCGGTTGAAGACAGTCGCTGGAAACGCTGCCAGCGACCGCCCCTCGACGGGACGAACGGCCCTTAAAGGCCGGACGACCGCCGACAGGCGGTCGATTGTCTTTCCGGCTCTCAGCGTGCTCCCACACCGATCAGGAACTGCGAGCCGTTCTTGAGCGGACGCTGACAGAAGAAGAGTTGATTGACGGGCGCCTTGACCAGCGTCGAGAACTCACGGACTTCGTCGTGAAACAACTCGCAGCGCAGCTCAACTTTGCCGTTCTCATCAAGAGGCGTGACCAATAATGTCGTCAGTGTGTAGCCATTGCCGAGGCTGCAGGTGATCGATTCTCCATTGACGATGCGCTCACTACGAGCGTCGAGAAGCTTGAATCCGTTGTCCGGAAGTAACTTCCCCAACTGACGCTGAATGTTCGAGAGCCTGGAATCAATCGTCTTGGCGCCGGGCGTCGCGAGCACTCCAAACACGGTGACCTGTCGCGCAATGATGGCGTCGCGATCGTCATCATCAAAACCAGCACGCGTCACGTGCAGACTCGATAGCAAAACGGCCAGTCCGCCCGTGGCGACTACAGCCAGCAGAAGCCCAAGTCCAAAGCGGCGCGAGTGTTGTCTTGATTCGGCCACGGCATCACTCCTTCATGGCAACCTTCGGCGTGGCAAGGTATTCAACTTCGTTGAATACCTGAGACCAGTCAAAAGATCTCTCGTCGCCATACCAATCAACGTATTCGAGACTAATGCCAGCAATGATCGCCTTTGGAGTGCGATCAACGACCGATGGGCTGTTCGGATCCGCAAGAATCACAACCATGTGACCTGCTTCGATATCAACACTGGGCAAGGAAACAGTGACCACGGCCTCCGGCACAGTTCGACTCAAGGCGGCCGGCTTCAATGTGGCAACCTGTTGCCTTGATGGCACAAAGAGCCACAAGCTCAAACCAGCAACCAAAAGTACGGCAGCAGCCCGTGCAGGCCCAGCCCAGCCAATCGATTGCCAGAATCGGAAGCGCGACGCCGAGGTGGCAGAATGCCGGACAGGTTTCCCCGCCAGCTCGAGCATCGAAGAATCGGTCGAGTGATCCCAGGAAACCGACCGTGACGGTGACGGCGATGCAACTTCTTGTGCTGTTGGGTTATCAAGCGAGTGAGCAACTTGCGACCACAGGCTATCCCAGACCTCGGGCGAAGGCTCGGCCGGACGGGTTAGATCCCAGAGGCGATCGAGCTGCTCCGCGTGCCTGGCCCAGTTCGCACAGGATGAACATCGGCGCAAGTGGTCAGCCAAACCGACGGCATCTCGCTTGTCGGTTGGTGTAGCCAGCTCTCGAATTACATCCACGCAACGCATCTTTAGAAACCCTTCCTCAATTTCATCCAAGACCGGAGAGCTCATTCCAATCGAGCTCGGCTTGGAGCTTTTCACGAGCCGCATGAATGCGGCTCATGACAGTGCCGATCGGAAGTTCTTGTGTTTCGGCAATCTCTCTGTAACTCAAGCCTAATTCAGCAAATAAGACAAACGTACAACGGATTGTGTTGCTCAGGCGACTGAGAGCACGATCGAGAGCGACGCGTAGGTCTTGCTGATGCAAACGGCGAGATGGATCGTCATCAGTTGCCGCTTCCAGATGCATGAGGTCACCATCATGACCACCTCCCGTGCTAGGCCGTCGCTTGCGCCTTCTCCCCCAATCAAAAGCGGTGTTGATCACGATTCGTAGCAGCCAGGTTCGGAAAGCACTGCGACCATCAAAATCAGCCAAGCCCGAAAACGCCTTAAGCATTGATTCCTGAACAACATCCAGTGCATCTTCCTCGTGGCCGAGCTGCCGGTAAGCGTAGCGGTAGGCATCGCTTCGGTAGCGCCGGAACAACTCCTCACACGCTGGGTTATCCCCGCCGCGAGCAAGCCGCACCAGAGTTTCGTCGGGCGTTTGCACGCCGGTAACAACCTCGAGCATACTTACACCCGGATTATAAGACGTTGGACGTCTCGCGTTTATTCGCTGCGGGATCTTCGATCGCTGCCTTGCTAAAGCCTACCGTGGACTTGGGTTTCTGCACAGGTCCGGGTGTCGTTGCAGGATTCGTCAGGTCCGAGCGACGGTATGGGCAAAAAACAATTCCATTCTCCCTTGACCGGTTTTTGAAACCCTTGCACAATGCGGCCCTCAAGTTTCAGGAAGGTCGCTCCCCAGGCACTTACCACTTCTGAATGCCGTTCTTCCGCAGCTTGAGTAGTACGTCGAGGTGGCAAAGCGACACTTTGTGACCGACGGACCAACTCGTACCAGGTCACGGGCGTGAGCTGGTCAGGTCTGCTCGAGATTTGAATGGCTTCAGGGGACCATAGGGTTCCTCGCAGAGAGTTCATGGAGGAGACTTACCGTGATGCGTCGGTGTCCAACTCTCCTGGTGGCCGCTTTGGCCTTTGGCCTCGCATTACAACCAGTTTCATCGCGGGCTGACGGCCTTGCGACATATACGTTGACAAGCACCGATGGCTTGCCTGCACCATCCGGCCCTCCTCCAGGGACCCCACCCGTGACACTGAACGGAACGCTGAGCACTGGCTCGCCTACAGTCAGTGTACCCAGCACAACCGGGGTCGGTGTGGGATACCAGGTCAGCGGTACCGGTATACCGACCGGCACTACCGTTACTTCGATCGGATCCGGCGGGGCGCAGGTTACGCTGAGCCAGAACGCGACAGCAAACGGGGGCGAAAGCCTGACATTCACACCTGTTATCGCACCTCCGCAGGTTGTGGCACTGGTTGACCCAGCCGGCGGCGTTGTTACTCCTCCATCGTCTTCGCCATCGGGGCCACTCAACGTTATTCCCTCGGGCTCACAGGGCTTCTACGCCAGCGGAGTTTATGATTATCTTGCCAGTAAGGACCAGAATGGGAATCCGCTCTTGGACTCGAATGGGAATCCGCTGCAAGCGCTCGGTCTCTCCTTCTACGGCCAGTCCATTGGCCAGGGGGGGTTGGCATCACTGGCCAACGGCGGCATTCTCAAGTTTTCGCTGGACGTTACCAACCCGAACTCGCCGCCGCAGCTCGTTCCTTCGAGTAGTGACATCAAGATCACCTTGCAAGCTCCGGACACCTCCACCGGCAATACAGGTACTGATAACAGCGGCAGCGGCGGTACACAGATCGGTACCGCTAGCATACCCGAACCATTATCCGTGCTGCTCTGGTCAGCCATGGTCGGAGCAGGTCTGCTGCGAGCTCGCACTTGGCGAAAACGACGGCCAGCCGCACATGCGTGAGAACCTCGGCTTGTTCCGAGCGCAGCGTCAAAGCTAGGCTATGACAGAGAATGCGTCAGGCTGAAAGCCTGACCTACGTGCGCAGACAGCTTCAGAGTATTACTCCGGTGGAAACTGCGACGACTTGGACGATGCCGACGCTGGCGGATGTATTCAAGGCACGAGGTGCGATTGCGCCCTATTTGCGGCCAACACCAGCCATTGAGCCACCTGATCTTGCCTCACTGCTTGGCTGCCGCGTCGTGCTCAAATGCGAAAACCTTAATCCTACCGGCGCATTCAAGGTACGCGGTGGCATAAACCTTGTCGCAGCGCTTGCGCGAGAGGAACGTTCATATGGAGTCGTGACAGCCTCAACGGGTAACCATGGTCAGTCCGTAGCTTACGGCGCACGGCTCTTTGACTGCCGGGCAGTGATCTTCATGCCGGAAAACGCCAATCCGCTCAAAGTTTCCGCAACACAGGCACTCGGGGCAAAAGTCATTCAAACCGGGCGCGATTTCGATGCGGCGCGGATTGCAGCGGAAGACTATGCCGAGTGTCATCGCTCACGATTCGTACACTCTTCAGATGAACCGCTCCTGGTTGCCGGCGTTGGAACAGCAGCACTCGAACTGCTTGAATCAGCTCCTGATCTTGACGTCATTTTCGTGCCGGTTGGAGGTGGGAGTGGCGTGATGGGCGCAGGCGTGGTGGCACGAGCTGTGAACCCGGCGATCAAAGTGATTGGCGTGCAGGCGGAAGGAGCACCAGCGGTTTATCGCTCATGGCGGGAAGGTCGCCGCATCGTGACCGAAAGCGTCACAACATTTGCTGAAGGCCTTGCAACCCGAGAGCCATTCGCCATGCCCTTGGCTCTCTTCCCTCGACTGGTTGACGAACTGATGCTCGTCAGCGACGAACAAATTGGTTCGGGTATTCGCATCTTGGTCGAGACGGCTCGGCAGGTCGCGGAAGGTGCAGGGGCCGCCACAGTTGCAGCCGCATTCGCACGGCGAAATGAGCTTGCCGCTAAAAACGTCGGCTTGATTCTGAGTGGCGGGAATATCCCCATCGAGCAATTGACCAGGATCTTGAACGGTCAATTCTCACATCCGCAGCAGTAGCTTTCGCAGTAAGTGAATCTCGCCGCAGTGGCAAGCCTCGTCATGCAGGGCATGGAGAATTGCAAAGCGGACTGAAACGTCGGGATGGTCCGCCGCCGGTTCAGCGAGTGCCCCTATGCTGAAACCTTTGACCAGAGAAATCATCCGCTCGTGCTGCTCGCCGAGACGAGTGACGACTTCGGCAAGCGTCGGCCAGCCATCGGCCGGAATGCTTGCAGGACGACTGTCCCAGCTAAAAAGCTGGTACCATCCCTTCGGAAGGTGCGGTGTGCGCCCGAGCGCCTTCATCGTCAGCCATTCAAGCAGCAGATACGCATGCCCTGCGTGCCACAGAATCGTGTTCTGTAATCCAGGCGGTGCCCAGCGGGCATCCTCCTCGCTGACGGCATGGAGTAGGCGAAGTGTCTTTCCACGAACTTCATCGATCAGAAGCACCACTGATTCGTCGGGCATCGGGTCGAATCCTCTCTTCGTGAATTCCCAGGATACACGCGCACCGGTTTAGTCGGGAATACGCCTTGAACGGTATCGAGAATCAACTGGACGACCGTCGGATTAGTCGAATCAACACCAGCGTGAGGTTTCGGCATGCCCGATCATAAGCACTCCCGAATCAACCCTGGTTTTTGGTTGATGGCGATCGTTGCTGCTGGTCATGGAATGGCAGAACCGGAAGTCGCTGCTCAGGATCCGATTGCCACTTGCACCAGTCGATTGAAAACGATCCACCGAGCTTTGCTAAGTTACGAAAGGAAGCATCAACAGTGGCCCGACCACCTTTCGGATCTTGTTCCCGAGTTCCTGCCCGATCCCACGGCGCTGCGTGACCCTGCTGATTCCGGTACGGGCACTATAGGTAGCGACAAAGCGCACAAAGACCCGAAGTTTCGTGTCAGCTATTCATACGAGCGGAACAACAATATTTCCGATGGATTGGCCCAACCGCTAGGGCCATTTCCAAAGCCGGATATCTCGGGGACAACTTGGGGCTCCTGGCGGTTGGTAAATGCTCGTATGGAGTCTTTCTTCGGGGACCAGGTTCCGTTGGTGCGGTGTTATCACCACCGGGTTACAGAAGACAAGCGCGAGTCAGGCCAGGATGTTGTGCTCAACCTGACGCCTTCTGGACGGATCTATCGCAGCAATCTGATTGACTCAAGTGGCAAGATCGTGTGGCGCGGAGTCGGGCAGGGCACGGAGCTCAATACCCAGCTTGAGGCAGCGCTCAATAAACTGGGGCTGGCGTCTATGCCCCAGTGAATCCGCGGCGTTCAACACTGCTGCTGGGAATTCGGAAGCCCTTCTTGGGAGGTTTTTTCTTCTTGAAGTCGGGGTCGACAATCGGGGCGATCTGAGGTCGTGAGCCCGAGTTTTGATCGACAAACTGGATGGTAGAATTCTCGGCAAAGCGAGCCACACCGGTCTTGGGGTTGAGACTGACAGCCTTGGCCAGTCCCTGAGTGTCCGGCTGGCCAGTGGAAAGCTGTTGTGCATAAATCACTCCACGCCCACCTTCGCCATATGCATAGACCAGGTCTTTCTCCGAATCGTACGTGATCACATCGGCTTGCAGGCTCTTATCGCTGCTCTGGACATAGGCTTTCTCCCAGGCCTTTACATAGTCACGAGCAGGAGTGGATGGGGGAGAACCAACTGGTGGAGGCTCCGTGCGAACACGAAGGATTTGTGATGTCAGGAACATACAGTCTGCGGGGAGCTTGTCGAAATCGAACATCGATTGGGGGCTTGCGGCTTTGGCACGAGCGAGCTGGATGTTTCCAAAGAACTCATACCATTGAACCTCAGTCGGGGCGCGCTCGCTGGTGGAACCAAAACGACCCCTCATTCCCTTCTCGAAGTGAATCTGAGTCAAAACCAACGGCGGTAGCTCGCCAGCCTTGGCATCGGCTGGTGCGTCGGCAGGCTGTGGCTGAATTGAACTGCGGCTTTTGCCTGACGGCGGCGTGGTTGAGCGAGTTGTCGTGGTCGAGCTTCGGCTCGACGCGGGTGTAACAGTGCGTGCTGTGCCAACCGGCTTCGCACTCGGAGAGTTGCCATCATCCAGATTCATCCCCTGCGCTCGGGAATTATCGCTTCGATCGTAGAGATATACTTTCCCCTTTCCCGGGACATGGAAATTCCCGGTGCGCCGATTGTAAACCAGAAGCTCACTCGCCTCGATTCGTTGCTTTTGCAGGACTTCCGGACGATCAGGGTCGACTTTCCGGCTGATGCCGATGGCATTGCGGTAGCATTCGATGATCGCGAGCTGCGGCCCTTCATCGGCTGCTTTGTCACCACCACCTTCGTCGTCGGCTTGTTCGGCATCTTTGGGTTTTGGTTTGCTGAGTGCGCCAAGTTGTGCAAACGGAACAGGCCGGTCGGTATAGGCAATGATTCCCTCTTCACCTCGGAGCAAAGCATCCTCGAGGAGCGCTGTGGCAACTCCGAAGAAGTCAGCACGGCCCGCCGGGCTACCCTCTGGGTTAACCGACTTGCCGTTGAATTCCATCCCCTCGCTGAAGTGGATGATGGAGAGGACTTTCTCGCTCATCGGACGGCCAGCGCGAGTCTTTGGCTTTGAGTCGGTTGCCTGGTCAGGGGCATCAGTGTGTGCTTCAGTTTCTGCCGAGGAACGCTGCGAGTTCTGGCTAGCGGATTTCAACTGTTCAGGGGCGCTGGCCCGTGGCGCGCCATTCTGTACCAGTAACGAAGTCGCACGCGGCTCTTTAACGGGACGAGCACCGGTGGTGGTACGGGAAGACGGGGCGTCAGTTGTCTTGGGGCTGGCGTTGGGATCAGGCGGCGCAGTGGGCGAGGCAGACGTCCGTGTCGCGAGCTGTGTGAGTACTCCCGGTCCTTCGACCCAGGCCTGGTCGGTTGCCTGATTCATGACAATGACGCCCGCACCACCTGTGGCCAGAATGGTCTTCTCGTCGTTTTCCACTCTTGCAGGAGGGAGCGGGCCGGGGCGCGGTTTCGTTTCATAAGGGTCGCGCTGATAGACACGAGTAATTGCCTTGTTCTTGGCGGGGTTCTCAAGGTTGATCGCTTCTCCGGAGGCATCCTGGCCTTTGGTTTTCCCTTCGGCGGGGTCCTGGTGAATCGCAACGGAACCCCACAACCAGGCTTTTCGGATTTCCGATTGCTTATCGCCCAGAGCTCCGTCAGGTCCGCTGGGCTTCGAGGTGGTCTCGGCTTGGGCCGTTTCTGTAGCACCAGCCTGAGTAGCAGCCGGCTTCGGCGTCATCTCAATCTCAACCCAGATCCGATCAGCCGAACCAGTCATGAGCGGTTCCGACGGTTTCTTGGGTTCCTCGTCTTTTGCTGCAACCTGGTTCTCCGCGGGAGCGCGGTCCGTGCCTGTGCCCGATGTAACATCTTCAGTATTGGCTGCCGTAGTATTGGCTGCCGTATTCGAAGTGTTATTGGAGGAGGCGGGAACCGGTTGTGAATGGATAAAACGGGCGTCGACCCATTCCCGGCCAACCATCGTCTTTGCCGGCGCGAGCAGATGCACATCACGCATCGCGAGTAGACGTTTGATGTCAAAGCCACCGCCGCCGGAGGTTGAATCGTTCGGCAAAAGCCAAACTTTGATTGACTGGGCCGAGTCGATTGAGGATGCCCCCTGCGAGTTACTCATGAAAACCGGACGATTGCCAGTAAGAAGAATGATTTTTTGCTTGATTGTGCCGTCGGGCGCGACTTCATTTTGAACTGTAAACTTATCTTGCCAGATGGCGGTTCGGTCGATGGGCTGGCCGCGTCCGGGCTGGGTGTCGAGGCGGCCCGGGCCATTGGCAACAATGTCGGCCGAATCGAATCCAAAACCTTTGTCGAGCGTTGTTGCATCAATTGTTCGAATGTGCGTGATCGACTTGACCTTGCCGTAATCGGGCGATTTAACGTCCTGAACCAGATCCGTTTTTTCAAGCTCGAGTGGACGAGTGAGATCACCGCGGAAGTAGGTCGTGTCTGGCTTCTCAGGCGCCTGGCGCAGGTAGATGAGCTCATTACACCGGAGCTTTACTCCGTCAGCCGGCAAGTAGACCCAGACGGCGTGGCCGGTAGCATGAGCACGCTTGAGCGTGAGCCCGCCGAACAGGCCGGACTTCTCGGCGGCGGCGGGTTTGTCGGGAGGAGCGATGTCGCTCTCCTGTGCGCCTACAGGCTGGGATGTTCCCGAGTTTGGCGGCGGTGGTGGTGCTTCTGAGGGAACCAGCATCAACTTCAAATTGTCACACGTGAGCTGACCGGGTTGTTCGTCAACCCGGCCACGTACCACAACGACATTTCGGTCAAATGTGACAATCGTGGGGATGGGCGGCGCAGGGGGGCCGATCAAGACCGGTACGCGAGTCTTTGCCGGCGAAACCTGCATCTTGGAATCGCACGTTAAGTCAAGCGGAGTGGGTTGCTGTTGAGGCGGCGTCTGCACCTTTGGATCTGCCCCTTTAGCGAGCTCGAGCTTGGCCTCGGCGGCGGCGGCTTTTGTAGGCGGGTGCTTCGGTGTGCTTGTGCCGGGCATCATGCCAGACTTGCCTATATCCTTCATGATAACGTGAACGTTTCTAAATAGTTCCAGGTACTTGACCCCATCAAATCCCGATGAGTCGCCGGAGGCCGGGCCAGTCGCCTTGTAAAGCTGGACGAGAAGACCGTCGCCGCTCGTGATCATTTCTGCGTCTCGGATGACGACATGCGACTCCGACGTGATGCGCTGCGTGGGCTCATCATATTCAAGCGTGGTGAGTTGATCGATCGTCATGTCGTCTGTGCCGTCATTCGGCGTGCCTTTGTTGTCATGAATGACAACGTTGGGCTCAAGGAGAACATGTTTGACCTTGAGGACCTCACCATCGGCACCGGCGTTGAAGCCCAAAGGCTGGTTCAGGTCAATGATTGCTCGATCGCTCGTGATCGTCTGGATTTTCCTGCCGTCGCGCGATGTGATAATCGCGAGGAAAGGCTTGAGCCGAAGTCGTTTGCCATGGTACTGTACGCCGTTTTCTTCCTGGATTTGCTCCATTTCTTGCGCGTACATATAGTAGCCTCGCTCGGCGCTGTAATAGCGGAAGTTCAAATCGTCACGTGTGCTCCAATTACCAGGTGGCATCACCGCTTTCGCAAGCCGGATGGATGCGTGCTTCGAGTCGGAATCATGGTGGATCCAGACGTCGGGCACCTTGGTGCGGCGCACGTTCATCATCTGGTGTACGACGATTGCGAAAACCTGGACGTAGCCGAAGTAGCACCCCACGAGGAGGCAAAAGACGGTCACGGCCTTGAAGGTCTTCTTGAGCACGAAAGAGATCCAATTCCACTCGGTAACGTGAATTCGAGAGACTACAGTGCGTCTCGTGAACGGGTCGACGCTTGATTCACCCAGAGGACGGGGCCAGAAGAATTAACCCCGACGTGCATATTTCAGATCGGACCTGGCAAGTCTGGTGCGGTACCGACCGCACCGATCAGGTTTGACCATCTTCCTTGAGATTTCAGGATGAGCTCAACGATTTCGCGGATTGTGCCATATCCTCCAGAAGCTTGGGTGACCACATGAGCCGCAGCCTTGACTTCGGCAGCCGCATCGATAGGACATGCCGCCAAGCCAACGGCAGAAAATGCAAGTAAATCGGGGAGATCGTCCCCGACGTAGCAGACCTGGCGAGGTGAGAGTTCGAGTTGTGTGATGAGGGTACGAAGCGGCCCGTCCTTCTGTTCAATCCCTAGAAAAACATGGGCAATCTTGAGATCCGCAGCGCGAAGGCTGACTGAAGGCGCTTTTCGGCCGGAGAGTATTGCCGATTGTTTGCCAGCTTTGTGCCACAAGGAGAAAGCCAAGCCATCCCGAACGTGGAAATGTTTGGTCTCCACCCCGTGGTCATCCAGCACGATCCTACCGTCCGTCATGACACCATCCACATCGGTGACGAGCAACTCGATTGCCTGGCACCGCTTGGCAAGTTCGGCTGGCGAACTGAGAGCCATCACCCGTTACTCCCCAAGGTCGTCGGGAACCAGCCCGATCAAGTCTGTTACATCGATCAGGCCAACCAAGTGATGGCTGCGGTCAACAATGGGAAGCTCGCTGATCTTGTGTGACTTCATCAACTCGATCGCCTCGGCCAACGTCGCCCCGACGTGGATTGTATAAGGATTGGCGGTCATGACCGTGCCGATGGGCCAATCAAGATCGGTCTCGCGCCGTCTCTCGAATAGCCGTGCCAGGTCACTATCGGTGAAAATCCCCAGCAGCACAGAGTCGTCGTTTGTAATCAGGATGGCGCCCGAGCGCCGCCGTGGTCCGGCGAGCCGAATAAAGACCGACCGCACGGTTTCATCGAGGTGTGCCCGGCGAAGTTCCGAGCCTGTGCGCATCGCATCCTCGACTCGAGTGAGCTTCCGGCCCAGGCTGCCGGCAGGATGATAGCGGGCGAAATCCGTGGCTGTGAAATCGCGCATCTGGCTCACCAGCAGCGCGAGCGCATCGCCAACGGCCATCAAGACAGTGGTACTGGCCGAAGGCGCCAGACCAAGCGGGCAAGCTTCCTCGATCGGTCCCAGCGTGATGCACAAATCAGCAGCTCGACCGAGCGAGCTCCCTGCTCTCTCCGTGATGGCAACCAAAGTCGCTCCCAGCCGGCGCAGAGCAGGAATCAGTCGCAAGACTTCCTCGGTCTCGCCACTCTGAGAAAGCGCAATCACAACATCATCCGAGCGGATCCGTCCCAGATCACCATGAACTGCTTCCGCAGGATGGAGCGGAAAAGCGCGGGTGCCGGTCGACGCCAGCGTGGCCGCCAACTTCTGGCCAACCAAGCCCGCCTTTCCCATGCCTGTGACAATCACGCTGCCGGACGAGCGATAAATCAAGTCAGCGGCACGGGCCAGTGTGTCGTCAAGGCGATCACGAACACGCTCGATGGCCTCAGCCTCAATTCGGAGCACCTCGCGCGCGAAGGCTAACCCCTCGACCTCGATTTCCGAGGCCAGTGACGCATCCGTTATCATGGCCATCGTGGGCCTCCCTGCCCCCCTCGGCGCCACCCTGTAACCAGCAATGCTGACCTGGTGGACGAACCATAGCCCAACCCCGTTTTCACGTCAACGCAGGCCACTCGATTAACGAGTAGGCTTTCTCAATACTTTGCCTTACTTAGATCGACCGCGGAGAGCACGAAAGTTTGGAGGCTCTGGGGAATCAATTGGGCGTAAAATTGGGCGTACCGTGTGCGCCCATCTCATCAAGCAACGCCATCGATTACTTCACGTTGTTTGGTGATCCTGAGGGCGTTTTGCGGATCAGGAAGTGTGGGAGGACTGGGAGGTGGTGGTGGTGTGCGGCGAGCCCGGCCGGCAACGATCTCGAATTGGTGAAGCGTGTGCCAGATAAGCAGGGCAGACAATGCAGAATAGGCAAACACGCTCAGAACGCTGAAGGAGATTGGCCAGAAGAGGCTGTCATTCATCGATGAAATGGACCAGTAATTGGGCCAGCGCACGCTGGATAAGTGCTCCAGGAACTCAGGATCGAGGACCAGTTTCGCGATCTCGTAAGGCGTGAATCCTGGCCAGAGCTGGGGAGCATATCCGAACCGTGAGAGCATATTCAGCATACCTTGGCCGAGGACGTTGATAAGCAGCAAGCATGCCATGGTCAGGAACTGCGCTCGCCAGGTCGAGCGGAGCTGAAGCGAGATCCAGAGCCCAAGTGTGGCAGCAGCGCAGGCATAGACGGCCAGTGCCAGGATCAGCAGGGGAATTGAGAGCGGGTTGATCGATCCCAGAAGGGCGCCCAGGACAGCCAGGAAGACGATCACGCCACCGAAGATGCGTGCTCTCTTGATCGCACCAACCATCTTCGCGAACAGAATCTCGCGGCCTGTTAGATCGGTTGCCGTCAAGCTTACCCAGGTGTCTTCTTCATGCTCGGAGGTAAAGGCCGCAGCTGCGGCACCTGCCACTCCCAGCATGCCGACGATGTAGATTAACGGTAGAACCCCCCGAAGGAACCACATGAACGCGATACGATGTCCCCATGCCAGGTACTGGGTTCTCGGGGCGTTACGGCCGTATTCCCATATCTCCTCGATTGCCAAGGATGCTAGCCAGTGGGTGTTATAGGCAAGTACGCCTCCGGCGATCGCCGTCAGCATAAATCCGACGAGCCGGGTGAATCCCCCAGGACGACCGGTATAAAGCTCCTTCCAGAGCATGGGATGTTCACCCAGGGTTGGACGGTGCCAGAGCCGGCGACGTCGTTGTCTGATTGGTGCAGCCTGAACCTCTCGTACGATTGGACTTCTCGCGTTCGCAGCCAGTTCACGGTTAGTACGCCTCCTCCTGCGAAAGGAACGAGCCCATTTCGCCCTCGCTTCGCCCTCTGAGCCCTGGCGGCGAAAAATCGGTCGCAACTGCCACGCTGCAACAATCGACATGACGAGCCCGAACGCGGTTTGCAGACCAATCATCCAGACTATGGTCTCCACTTCCGATTTCGTGCCCCTGCCACGCGTTATGACTGTGGAGTAAAACAATTCCCAAACCACTTCGATAGGATTACTAGCGCCAAGCCACTCGGAAAGCCAGTGAGCAGCCTCGTTGAACAGGGGTAATGCCGGGATCGGGATGCGCCTCAAGACAAACGGCGAGCATAGCCAGAGACATTCCAGTCCAAAGGCGATGAAAAATGCCTCGCGAACTCGCTTGGCAATCGTCGAAACCCAGATCGAAAGTGATGCCAGGAACCAGCCTGTACTGAGGGTTGCTCCAACAGAAAGCAGAACGAGTCGCGGGTCGATGCCGCCCAGGAGCACCAGTAGACTCAAGACTGGCAAGCTAACGCCTAGGAGAACGGCCACATAGAGCATCCGTACCAAGAGCTTGCCCAGGACAATTTCGGCACTGCTCAACTGGCTTGCCATCAGATAATGCAGAGTCTTGCGCTGCTTCTCGTCGGCAATGACGCCAGCCACCAAGGCCGGTGTCAGAAGCAGCACCAGGATCTCCTGACCGATCGTGATCGCACAGAATGTCGAGAAGGCAAACCACGGCACCATCTGACTTGCCAGCTCACCACCGGTCTCTGAGGTCCAGGTCGCATGAACAGCCCACAGAATTAAAAAGAGGATCGCCGCATAGAACGCCCGGATCAGATAGAAACGGTTGCGCCGGGCGGTGGCCATCAACTCGAAGTTAAAAACGGGACCAGGAAGCATTGGCGGGACTCAAAATCCTGAAAAACATTCTTGCTTTGCGCGAGAGCAAACCCTCTGACGAACGTCCAAGATACTCCGGAGAGTTAACTGGTGTAAATGAAGCAGGTTTGGTGCGCCGTTGGATGAGTCCTTTTGCCGGTGCCAATGCGCAGGCAAAATGGGCTCATGGCCATTCCAGACTATTACAATCGCGTCAATGCCGATTTGTTACGGTTGATTCCACCGGATGCGACCGTCGTGCTCGAGGCTGGCTGCGGCGCCGGTGCGCTGGCGAAGGCCTATCGGCGTATCAACCCCCGCGTGACCTATATCGGCGTCGAAAAGCACGCTGAGGCCGCCTGCAGTGCACGCATGAGTGGTCAGGTGGACCGGGTGATTGAAAACGATTTGGAGACAGTCGAGCCTGAAACACTTGGCTTATCCGAAGAGCAACCAAGCATTGACTGCCTGGTCTTCGGCGACGTGCTCGAGCATCTTGTTGATCCGTGGGCGACATTGACGAGACTTTCTCGCCTTGTTCGCGAAGGGGGTCAAGTTCTCGCTTGTATCCCCAACGTCCAGCATTACTCGGTGATCGTCAGCTTGTTGCGTGGACAGTGGGATTATCAAGACGAAGGACTCCTGGACAAGACTCATCTGCGATTCTTCACCCGCTCGGGGATTCAAAACCTTTTTGCCAAGGCGGGTTTGCGAGTCTTCGATATTCAGCCACGATGGTGGCCAGGTGCAGAGGCGGATCGCTTTTATCAGATAATGGCACCCGTGCTTTCTGCGATGGCCATTGACCCTGCTTCGTTTCAGGTGCAAACGCGAGCTGTTCAGTATCTTGTTCGGGCGGTGCATGCCACCGAGGCAGCAACAAGGATGCTGATCTGGACGCTGATTGGCTCGGCGCTCGCGAGCGATGTACGCGTCAGAGAACCTCTCCAGTTCCTGGCCACCATACCAGGACTTCGTATCCGAACTGGAACTGGGCTCCAGTTCGACGAGTTGAAGCAGACATGGCCCGACGAGAAGAAGGTCTTCATTGAACAAAGGGTCATTGTGCCAGTGGCTGATCACCTGATGCTTCAACGGGCGCTGCTTGCAAATGGTTACCTGATTGTGGCTGAGCTGGACGATGATCCGCGGCATTTTGCCGACATGGTGAAGACAAACTTTCTGGCCCTGCGATGCTGCCACTGCGTTCAGACGACCACGGAATTACTGGCGGAAACCATTCGTGAGTTCAATCCGCATGTCGCTGTTTTTTCGAATCAGGTTGCCACGTTGCCACCGCAGCGATCAGAACGGAGAGCTGACCCTTCACCCAAACCGCCGACTCTCTTCTTCGGCGCCCTGAATCGCGAGGCCGAATGGGCGCTTTTGATGCCCGCGCTCAACGATGTACTGAGCGGATGCGGAGACAAGGTGAGAGTTCAAGTCGTCTACGACCGCGTGTTCTTTGATGCTCTCGCGACACCATACAAACTCTTTGAACCATTGTGCTCTTATGAGCGGTACCACGAACTTCTGGACACGGCAACCGTCGCGTTATTGCCGCTTGAGCCAACGCGTTTCAACGAACACAAGTCGGACCTCAAGTTCATCGAATGTGCTGCACACTCGGTCGCGTGTCTGGCTAGCCCCACGGTTTACGAGCGTACTATTGAACACGGCAAGACCGGTTTGATTTATCGCTCCACTGACGAGTTTGCCTCGTTTCTGGAAGGATTGATCACTGACGCCGTGTTCACGCAGCAAATTGGTGAAAACGCACGTTGCTACGTCGCCGAAAACCGGATGCTCGCGAACCATTACCGCAAACGACATTCTTGGTATTGCGACATGTTACTTCGCCGGCAAGAGCTTGAGGCCGAGCTTTATGCGCGGACACCGGAACTTCGTGTAACCTCGGAGTGATTTATCAGAGTGCATCCGCCGAGATGGCCTCGCCACCTGATCGAGTCGAAACGGCCTGCCAGGTAGGAAAACCGATCGTATCCTTTATGAATGCGGCGTGGCCGTCGCAGTACAGCAAGTTAACCCCTGACGGATGAAAGCTCCTCGCGGCTTTCCACCCAGGGTTGTGATAGACGATGCAGTCAGGTCGATTAGCGTTCGGGGTCAGGTAGTGGTTGTAAAGCGCATTCTGGTAATTCCCATCCCACCAGCCGGCGCCTTTATTCAGAAGCCAGCCATCGCCGGAAACCGCACAGGCTTGATCCGTGAGCGGGCCAGCGACCACGCGTGACATCGCCCGCTGCCAGGGTATGGGAACCGGTGTTGGCGTCGTTTGTGAATACGGACCGGCGATTCCCAGCAACTGCTCGGAAGCTGCTGCGGTCAAGCTGGTTCCGTCTGTCACGGTTGCAACCGACTGGGGTGGTCCCAGAATGAATGCACCGTCGGCATTCGTTGCATCACCACCACCGGAACCATCACCTGAACAAAATGCGTAGTTCGTCGGACCAGAGCCAATTGTCGGCGCCGGAGCACCGTCGCTCGGGCAAAGAAAGAGCGCCACTGTTGTCGCCATCACCGTGGTATTAGCAGGGAAGTAGGGCCAGAATAAAGCTCCGGAGGATGTCGGCTGGTGAGCAACCGGAAAATTGAAGTTCAGCGCGTTAAAAAGATTGGCCTGCTCCAGTTGAGGTGCCATCTGAGCCAGTGCCGACCAGCGGTACTGTAACGGAGATGAATTCGGCAAGATGCCCGAGTATGCATAGAGGAAGCCCACCGGAAATGTGTTCCAGCCCGAATGGTAGTTATGGAGCCCCAGACCAATTTGTTTGAGATTGTTAGTACACTGCATGCGCCGGGCTGCTTCCCGGGCAGCCTGAACTGCCGGTAGAAGCAAGGCGACCAGCACGGCAATGATCGCAATCACAACCAGCAATTCGATCAGGGTAAAGCCGATGCGAGGCTTCTGACGGGCCAGGTTTCTCATTGAGGAAAACCTCGTGAGTGGGTCGCCAGGGTGATGCCTTGGGTTGGTCTGTTGTAGCCCTTCTAGCCAAGAGCCAAAATGCACAATATCGCAAAGGGTGAGATTATGAGAGACACGTCCCGCCGTCAATTCCTGCGATTTCTGGGATTCTTACCCGGGGCCGCTTTTCTTTCCCACTTTCGGGCGATGGTTGCCTCAGAAAAGGGAAAGACCAAAATCCGCGACATCAACGTGATGATCCTGCAGGGGCCCAGGACATATACCCTCGTGAAGGTTGAGAGCGATGCAGGACTTTACGGCGTCGGCGAGGCTTATGGGAGCCCCGGCATAGGTGTGAAAGAGGGAATCCTGGCACTGAAGCCGGATTTGATCGGCAAGGACCCGCTGGGCATTGATGTGCTCATGACCGGGTTCGGATGGCGAACTGATGGGTCGGCGCATATGCTCATCCGCGCCGCAAGCGGTATCGAGATGGCGCTGTGGGACCTGGCAGGGAAGACGCTAGGAGTCCCGACGACGACACTTCTCGGCGGTAAGTTTCGTGACCGTGTTCGCATGTACGATCACTCAGCTCCACGTGACATGATGGACCCGTCGTCATGCCGAGAGTGGGCGGCACGTGTGAAATCTGATCCAAGCGGTTTTACAATCCACAAGTTCGGATTCGAACATACTGATCCGCGGACAGACCCCGCACGCGATCGTTCAAACCGACTTCTTACCACTACCGAGATCACGCGAATTCGCCGTGGTTTCGAGAACTGTCGTGAAGCACTGGGCTGGGACCACGACATCATGGTCCACTGCCACTGGGAGTATGACCTCCGAACCTCAATCCAGATTGCCGAGGCGATTGAGCCAATTCAACCGCTGTGGCTGGAGGACCCAATGCCTGTTGAATACACCGAAAGCTGGCGCCGTCTGGTCGCAAGCTCAAAAGTTCCGATCTGCACTGGTGAAAACCTTTGCCGGCGACAGGGATTCAAGGATTTCGTCATCAATCAAGGCTGCGACATTCTCCACCCGGATTTGCGCAACACAGGAGGATTTCTGGAGACCAAGCGAATTGCCGACCTCGCCGAAATATTCTCTCTGCCGATGGCAACTCACAATACCGGCAGCCTCGTTCACACGATTGCAACAGCGAACTGGGCTGGTACGATCCGCGATTTTCTCGCCTCGGAGACGGTAGTGGGTCATGGGGACTGGATGGACGATGTTGTTATTCATGACCAGCGTGTCATCAAGGACGGTCATATCACGCTCTTCGACCGGCCCGGGCTTGGCCTGGAGTTAAACCCAGATGTCGTGAAAGCCCACCTTGCGCCTGGCGAATCATATTGGGGCTAGGAGCTTCACATTCAAGGAACGGGCAAGCAGCGGACCTGCGCGTTGAACACTCGATAAGTCACCTGACGCGCGCGCCGGATCAGTGCATTGAGCAGGGTCTGGCGAGCATTTCACCATGTTTCCCCACGGGTTTTGACTTCCTTGACTGGCAGGATGTTGCCAGTATGATGGCCATTTGCCGGGTCAAGCTGGAATTCCTTGGTCGCGGATCGGGATTCCGTAACACACCCTGATGTGGAAGCGAGGGAGTCGCCGTGAGCGCATTGCACCTCTCCTGCTGCGCGCCCGCACGTCTGCGAGTGCATAGTCTCTATCTGATCATCTCACTTTGCCTCGCCGTTTGGCTCGTGTTCATGGGAGGGCACCTCCAAGCATTTGGACCGAACGGGAATTCCCAACAGCCGGCGGAGCCGGTCGGCGCTGTTGATGAAAATGATCTGCTCAAAGCGGGTGCCAATGACGCCAATTGGTTGATGTACGGCCGGACCTATAATGCGCATCGCTATAGCTCGCTCAACCAGATCAATACCAAGAATGTCAAAGGGTTGATCCCGGTTTGGACGTTTCAAACCGGTGTGCTCGACGGATTTGAATGCTCGCCACTGGTGATCGACGGCATCATGTACGTGACGACACCGTGGAATCACGCTTATGCAATTGACTGCAAGACAGGTTCGCAGCTATGGCATTACCAGAAATCGCTGCCACAGAACCTGGCGCTATGCTGTGATGCTGTGAATCGCGGCTTTGCGGCCTGGGGTGACCGGCTCTACATGGCAACGCTCGACGCACACCTGGTGTGCCTTGATCGGAATACCGGCGAAGAAGTGTGGGATATGCCGATCACTGTTGCCGGCGAAGATGGCAAAGAGATCAGCGACATCTACAAAATGGCCTACAGTGCAACTGTGGCTCCGCTGGCCGTCAAAGGGAAGATCATCATCGGAATCAGCGGGGCCGAGTATGGCATTCGCGGATTTATTGACGCGTACGATGCCAAGACCGGCAAACGACAGTGGCGATTCTTCACAGTTCCCGGCGCCGATGACAAGTCGGAGCATGCACAGAAGGCACGAACGACCTGGGAAGGCAATTCCTGGCTAACTGGAGGCGGCTCTGCGTGGGTCACCGGGACGTTCGACCCTGAGCTCAATACGCTGTACTGGGGTATCGGCAATCCCTCGCCTGACTTTAACGGCGAGGTCCGCAAAGGAGACAACCTCTACACGTGCTCGATTCTTGCTCTCAATCCAGATGACGGCTCATATAAATGGCATTTCCAGAACAGCCCACATGACCTCTGGGACTATGACGGCGTCAACGAGCCTCTTCTGGTTGACGTCAACGTGGCTGGCAAGCCCACCAAGGCCCTCATTCAAGCTCACCGCAACGGTTATTTCTATTGCCTGAACCGCGAGAACGGCGAGTTCTTGTACGGCAAGCCATTTTGCGAAGTGACCTGGACCGACAAAACCAAGGGCGTTGATGGTCTTGATCCCAAGACGGGTCGGCCTTTTGTCAGCCCGGCTGCATTGCCAACGGAAGCCGGTGCGCGTGTATGTCCGGGAGCAGCCGGAGGCAAGGAATGGAACCCCATGGCGTTTGACCCCACCAGTTCCACTGCGTTTGTCTCCGTGATCAACAACTGCGCCAAGTTCACATCAGGCAAGGCTTTCTTCATCAAGGGGCAACCGTACTGGGGAAGCTCGCTAACGCTGATCGACAATCAGGCTTCCGGTGCCTTCAAGGCAATTGATGCGACCACTGGTAAGATCAAGTGGGATGTCGCCGCTCGGTCGCCTATGGTCGCCGGCGTGCTCTGCACGGCTGGTGGCCTCGTCTTCACCGGAGATGCGGAAGGGTTCTTCACGGCTTACGAGTCCCAGACAGGTAAGGTTCTCTGGACCTTCCAGTGCGGCTCAGGCCACCACTCCGGGCCAATTACATACAGCCTGGACGGCAGGCAATATATCGCCGTATGCGTGGGCTGGGGAGGCTGGACAGCCGGATTCATCGGCGATGGGGCTCCGTGGCTGCGCAACGCCCGTCGCGGCAATACCCTTTTTGTCTTTGCCCTCCCGGAAGTTGAAAAGTAGGAAAGGCTCGAGGGCCAAATCCCAAATGGCTGGAATTCGACCGAGCAAAGTGCTTGGTGTGGTAACCGCAGGAGGATTGATTTGCGCTGCGCTGGTTGTGGCATCCGCTCATGCTGGCGATGACGGCGCGCACGCTCCCCTGTCCAAGGTCCTGACGATCTGCGCCATACCCAGGTCCATGCCACGAACGGACAAGACGGCAGACGGCAAGCCCATCGGTCTTGACGTTGCTGTGATAGAACGACTGGGTAGGATCCTCGGGCGACCGATTGAATTTCACTGGTGCGCCAGCGCGCAATGCGCATGGAACTGTCTGCCGGCGGGTCGTTGTGACGTCGTGATCGGGCAACCGCAGGGCTCAGGACCGGCCCGTGAGGTGGTCTGGAGTGTGCCCTATGCAACCGCCCAGTTCGCGCTTGTGGTTCCACATAATTCACGAACTTCCGGTTCGCTTGCGGATTTCCGGGGCAAACGGGTTGGTATCGTGGCTGGGACCGTGGCGATCTCGGAGAAAGACCATTCTGTCGTCAAGTTCAAGTCGCGAGAGGATCTTCTGGGCGGCTTCGCGGCTGCCGGTCTCGACACTGCATTCGTCGACGCCGACTTTGCCGCCTGGTACTCACATGAGCACCCTGAAGTTAGCTTGCGGCTGCTGGCAGACTACGTGCCGCGCGAGCGCTGGAACATGGCCCTTGCAGTGCGCGCCACGGACGCACAGCTTCTGGTGCAGATCAACCAAGCCTTGGGCCAACTTGCGGAATCGAAGGCATTACAACAGATCTACGATGCCACCGGAGTGCCATTTCATCCGCCGTTTTCCGGGCCAGCTCGACGAGAAATAGCTCGCGATACCTGGCACCAGGTTCGCGAGCGAGGCGAGCTCTTGATCAGCATGGACCCCGCCAACCTGCCTTATTCCAGCGCGAAGAATGAACAGCCAGGATTTGACCTCGAGCTGGCGAGGGCGGTGGCAGAACGGCTTCAGCTCAAGCTAAAGGTTGCATGGCTCGATGTGCAGCACCAGACCGCCGTAGGCCAGCTCCTCGAACACCAATGTGATCTGGTTTTCGGCGAAGCGATTGCAGCCAATATTGTTGCCGATGATGAGGAATTAGCGGGCAAGCTACTGTACTCGAAACCTTACTACCGGACTGGCTATGTGCTCGTGCAGCGCAAGAACGGACCGCACATCCAGTCGTTGGTAGAGCTCAAGGGGGTAAAGTCCCAACGCCTGGGTACGGAAGCCGGCTCAGTTGCAGATTACCTGCTGCGGCAGAGGGGGTTTCTACGCAGGTTATACCGCAACCAACTTGCCACACTCAATGCGCTCAACGACGGTGACATCGACCATGCCTATCTATGGGCCAATGTTGGCTGGACCTTGTACGCTACCCCGGAGTGGAACCTCCAGATTGTTCCCGATTATGTACCGGTCGACGTCTGGGACATCGCAATCGCGATGGACCGTGGAGACCACGAGCTCAAGCGTCAAGTTGATGCGGCGACCGCAGCCTTGATCAAGGATGGTACGGTAGATCATTTGCTCGCGCCGTTACCACCTGCCTTTTCACGCTGCGGCAGTTGAGCCCACGCGTAGTGCCTTGAACAGCAACTTGGAACCGATTCATCATCCCGTCGCGGACCGAGGCATTGAGCCGCAGTTGCAGAACGTCCAGACCTCCAAGCACGCATATTCAGGACTGAGCCGCATCAGATCCGCGGGTGAGTTGGTGGTAGGTTTGGATCAGAACAACATGCCATACTCGACGGCTCACCCCGAGCCGGCGGGGTTTGAATATGAGATCGCCCGTCTCCTTGCCATGGAGTTAGGAGTTCGGCTTCGGGTCTACTGGGCCTATTCCTCGCATGACTCCTATCCGTCGAAGCTATCCAAAGGGCTTTGCGACGTGCTTCTCGGTGTAACACCTGATGACCGGTTTGCGCAGCGAGTGCAATTCTCGCGGCCATATTATATGGCAAGTTACCAGGTAGTGATTCAGACCGGGCGAGGCGCACTTGTGGATTCGGAGCCGATTGGCATCGAAGAAGGTCTAGCACTGCGGGGTCTCAAGGGGCGCATGGTGAAGACGTTTCCGACTACTGAGGCTATTCTGAAAGCCGTTGCAGAAGGTCGATTACCTGCCGGTTATGTGGTTTCAACCCGGGGAGCGTGGCTGTCCCACGAGGAATGGCCCGGCAAGCTTGTTTCCCTTCCTGGTACGGAAAAGCTGGATCGTTTTCCGATCAGTGCAGCGGTGCGCAAGTCCGATGGCGACCTCAGGGCCGCAATCGACCGTGCCTGGGATGTGCTCGATAAAACAGGGAAGCTTGCGCACGTCTTTACCCGTTGGCATATTCCGTACGAGCCGCCAACAGTTATCGATCCGAAAAAGGGATAGGCTTGTGACGCGATCGATGAGCTGGCGTGTCACGTACCTTCGTGCCACCATCATGATGGGTTTGCTGAGCTGGGCCGCAGTTTTCACTCTGGGAAGCCAGCAACAGCCGGCGGCACCCCCGACGACGACCGGGACCGTACAGTCGACTGCACCACAGAATGCAGCCCAAGATCCGGCGACATTGGCAGAAGGCCAAGCAATGTTTCGCGGTCTTTGTAGTGGATGCCATGGCGGGGCTGGACGTGGGGGAAAGGGACCCGACCTGACGGACAATCGCTGGATCCATGGCAGCAGCGACACAGACATCGCCCGAGTTATCGAGAACGGCGTGCCGAACACAACGATGAAGAAGCTAGGGGATGCGCTCGAAGCCTGCGCAGATTCGCACGTTGATTGGCTATATCCACAGCCTCGCGCGTTCACCTGGTGAGAGCACGTGGAAGCCATACATGCCAGGTAAAGCAGAGGCGGGCCGAAAGATCTTCTTCGATCAGCAAGGAAAGGTGCAGTGTGCGAAGTGTCACCACGTAGGGGGTGAAGGGGGACGAATCGGGCCGGCACTTGATCGCATTGCGAGCCGTCGTGCGCCCGGAGTTTGTGATGGAGTCAATCGTACAACCCTCGAAAGAAATTGCTTCCGAGTACGAGGCGGTCGCCGTCGCAACCAAAGACGGCAAGGTGATCACAGGCCTGCGCGTGAACGAGACGAATTTCAGCGTTCAGCTCTACGAGGAGAACGGGCGATTTCACTCGCTGCTCAAGCGCGACTTGGAAGACTTCAAAGTCTTGAAGAAGTCACTGATGCCGGAGAATATCGCCGAGTTACTGACAGTCAAGGAATTGCACGACCTCTTTGCGTACTTGATGAGTTTGGAATAGTTTCCACGCACTCGAAAAGTATAAGGCAAAACCGAATACCGGGTTCGCTAGCTAGCTGAGGTTCTGCCTACAGTCGAAAACCGTATGCGACAAAGAAATAAAAAAACCCGGCCCCCAACGAGGGGGCCGGGCACAGCCAGGGAGAACGACGCTTGCTCGTGATTTCTGTAAAAGTTGTCGGGAGGGAAGCACCTCAAGTCAGTGCTGCTTCTTTAGACCAGCGTGATTTTGTTTCAGGCCTCGTGATAATGATCTCAAGAAAAGCACGCTGCATGCCGACACAGGCTGGTCACGCTGACCAAGCTTGACGCAATATACCTAACACGTTTAGCTATTTTGTTTTAGATCAGACGAATATTTCGCACCCGTCGTCAGCCCGCTTGAGATTGTCGGCTCGGATAGCCACGTCTGTAAGCGATCGTGCGGAGTTTCTGGGCGGATTCTCAGCACGGCGCTGGAACAGCAATTGCCTTTCATTCGAGCAGGCGGAGACCTGTTCTGCGCGGACTTGGACAATCAACTGGCCGCCGAAGGTCGCGCTGCGGAAGTTCTCGTTTATCAATACAATTCGGCCAATTCCACGACCTTCAGTCCGCTAGGACGAGAACGATGACCAATTTGCTTTGCCACGAAATTGATCCAATCCAAGTGTGAGTGCAAGTCATAGATAGCAACGTAATCGGCAAATTATTTCATGGCAATTACTTATGGAATAGACGTCGGATATTTGCGTGAGGATCGAATAGAGGGAATACTGGAGGTTTAGGGCCATGGCGCATGTTTAGTGATTTCAAATGTTTGCGATGTTTGGGTAAAATGTTTCCTTCAAGACAGCGGAATTCGCGATTTATTTATCACGAACTCGGCAGCATGATCGGTTATGTACAAAGGGCTGTCTTCCCGAAAGAAGCACCGGAAAGGATCTTGGCACGATGAAGGTCTTCGTTCTGGGCTTGGACGGCGCGACGTGGGATGTGCTCGAGCCGTTAATTCAGGACGGCTGGCTGCCGAATCTGGCCAGGCTTCGTGAACAGGGGGCATGGGGATCACTGCGCTCCGTGTTCCCACCCTTGTCACCAGTTGCGTGGACTGGTGTGATGACGGGGCAGAATTCAGGCAAGCACGGGATCTTCGAGTTCGTCGACTATCGACATGATCCTTTGAAGGGACGAGTGAACTCGTCACGGGCAATTCAATCAAGGTTATTATGGGAGATCATTCAGCAATACGGTAAGAAAACAGTAGCGGGCGGAGTGCCGATGAGTTATCCGCCACGGCCCGCAAAGCGATTTCCAGGTTTTTTTCTCGGCGATTTCCTTAGCCCCACCGGCGCATCTGACTTCTCCACTGACCCGGCTCTCTTCGCCGAGCTTGAGAAAGCCGTTGGCCCTTACCAGCCCTGGTCAACTTCGATCCACGATGGTGGGAACGAAGCCCAGGTTCTTGACGACTTGTTTCGCTTCATGCAGCAGCATCTCGACGCGATCAAGTTCATGATGGATCGATGTGATTGGGATCTCTTCATTTTTGACCTGATGGCCACTGATCGGTTACAGCACGAGTTATGGCATGTCTGGGACTTGACTCACCAGGCTGTACGTGGGCGAGAACGCGAGCTAAAAGCGTTGCGGCCGAAGCTGCTGGAATTCTGGCGACAGCTTGACAGAGGTGTCGGAGAAATTGAGGCAAGCCTGCCGCCCGATACGACGTTTTTGATAATTAGCGACCACGGTTTCGGTCCAATCGAGCATTACGTTAATTTCAACGTCTGGCTGCTTGAGAGGGGCTATATCGCACTCAAGGATTCGTTCTACGTCAAGCAGAAACACTGGTGCTACCGCAGAGGTGTGACGCCCGAATGGATATACGGCTTGATGACGAAGCTTGGTCTGGGCAGCCATCGGGTTAGCCGGTTTCGAGGGAAGCAAGACAGCTTCATGGACAGACTGGGCGAATCGCTCTTTCTCTCGCGCAGACACATTGACTGGTCACGGACCCGTGCCTACGCGCAGGGGAACTTCGGCCAGATCTTCTTGAACCTGAAGGGACGTCAGCCAGACGGCTGCGTCGCCCCAGCCGAAGTAAGCTCCTTGATCGAGGAGTTGAAGTCCGATCTCAACTCCATTCCACACCCCGGCACAGGCAAGCCGCTCGTTGAGCATGTTTACGAGCGAGATGAGTTGTACCACGGCCCACATACCGCCTTGGCCCCAGACTTGACCGTTGTACTCACAGACTGGCGGTATCGCACAATCGGCCTTCACGATTTCACGACTAACCGCGTGATCACCCCAGCATTTGGGCCAACGGGTGATCACCGTCCTGAGGGCATCCTCATTGCAAACGGACCACTTGTTCGCTGCGGTGTCGAGCCAACCGAGGCAAGCTTACTCGATATTGCACCGACGGTGCTTTCTCTGCTTGGGATCAATATTCCCGACGATATAGACGGCCGGATCCTGACGGAATTGCTCGATCAGGAGCCCGCGCTCGCATCACCGCAGGTGGTTTTGTCGCCTGCTTTTGCAGGGATCAATAGGGGCTCAAGCCCGCCTGACGATTTTCACTATACACAGGACGAAGACGCCACGATCAAGGAACGACTAGCAGACCTCGGCTATCTTTAATCATTGCGATGACAGCTTCGTAAGGCTTATGCTCTAAGGCGAGCATGCCTATCGGGCCAACGCACCAGCGGTTCCGTAACTGGGGCGTAACAGAGTCAGGAGGACAACACCTTGGGTCGGTCAGCCAAGCGATCGAGTAAGCAAGTTGAAACCTCAAGCGATGACCGCACGCAAGTGGTTCAAGACCACGAGCAACACTCGGCTTTATGCCCGAGATGCCAGTCTCTCGAGTTGCGAATTGCAGATCTCGAAAAAGCAGCATCAGAACGATTTGCCGAGAATCAGGCGCCTTCAGCCGCTAAATCGGAGAATCTGCCTCCTGTGGAGTTCAAGGCACTTCGCCTGATTCCTTACGGTTGGGGTGAAGGATGGCAACTGCGACCTTCTCCTGCGCGACGGCATTGGATGGACGAGTTACCGCACGCTTATAAGTGTCTTCCGCTTGTTGTGGCTAACCAGTGGGGCTGGCAGGTGCTTTGCCCAACCGATGTTGTTGCTACGTGGGATGGAAGACCCGGGCTTGAAGGTCTTCGAGTCGAAGTTCCTCCTCAGTTTGTCCCGGCAATCAAGAGCCAATTTGGCGCTGGCATTGTCACCTTCTCGCCGCCTTGGCTTTTTCGCACACCGCCAGGCTGGGATCTCTATCTGAAGGGACCAAGTAATCGTTGGAAGCCGAATTGTGTACCACTTGAGGGTGTGATTGAGACTTGGTGGCTGAACTACACGTTCACATTGAACTGGAAGCTGGTCCAGCCCGGTACAGTGGTGTTCCGGCAAGGTGAAAGTTTGGGGCAGCTCTTACCGGTTCCACATTCCACGTTCGAGGGCGCTACGGCAGTGGAGGCGCCAATCGGGTTCGCCGAGCCCAAAGCTGCCGCAGAGCTTCTAGCGTGGCAGGAAAAGCGGCGGTCTATCGCCGCACAGAAGGATAACGTTCATCACATGTATCGTACGGCCGCTGGGATTGAAGACCATCTTCAGCGTGTCAATGTTCCACCGATTCAGATCATCGGAGCGGATGAAGCACTCCGATTAAAAGCACAGGAGAGTGAACAGCACGGGGAAAAACGCGGAGCAACCACGGAGGAAGAGTCTGCGAGTTGATCGGGCGTCTTGTCTTGGTCGCGAAAGCCCCACTTCCAGATTATCCGAAGCGTTCCAGGTCTTCTCCCTTGGCGACAACGACGATGCCGTCGTCGGTGACAGTGAATCCACGTTCAAGATCGACCTCGCGGTTCCAGCCGATCTCGAAACCAGTAGGAATGCGGACTTCCTTATCGATGATTGCCCGGCGAATACGTGAGTAGCGTCCCACGTCGACGCCATCGAAGAGGATCGCATCTTCGACAAGTGCAAAACTATTAACGCGCACACCCGGTGAAACAATGCTACGGTAGACCTGGCCTCCCGAGATAATGGCCCCCTGGCAGACAATCGAGTCAAAGGCAGCTCCCCGACGGTCTCCTTCAGTGTGTACGAACTTGGGAGGTGGAAAAGCAGGCTGGTGAGTATGGATTGGCCATTCCTGGTCGTAAAGATTCAGCACCGGGTCGACCTGGATCAGGTCCATGTTCGTCTGGAAATAGGCATCGAGTGTACCAACATCGCGCCAGTATGCAGCCTCCTTGCGATTCTCATCACGGAATGGATACGCAAAGACACGTGAGCCCCCCGTGATCATTGCCGGGATGATATCCTGGCCGAAGTCATGGCGGCTGGCTTCCTTCTTGGCTGCATCTTGAAATAAAAGCTCGTACATCACGTCCGTGTTGAAGATGTAGATGCCCATGGAGCCGAGTGCTTTATCAGGCTGGCCGGGCATTCCCGGAGGATCTCTCGGCTTTTCAACAAACTGGGTCACGCGCTGTTCGTTATTGATCACCATCACGCCAAGATCGCGTGCCTGGGTGCGCTGGGTCGGCAAGCAGGCAATTGTCAGATCGGCATGATTCTCTCGGTGGTAATCAATCATTCGTGCGTAATTCATCTTATAAATATGGTCGCCAGCCAGAATCATTGTGTCGCGTGGTGCTGCCTTTTCGATTGTGTAAACATTCTGATAAATCGCATCCGCCGTCCCTTGATACCACATCTCGGCGATTCTTTGCTGCGGGGGGCTGACTTCGATATACTCACCGAGTTCACGGCAGAGGAATCTCCAACCTTCGTCGAGATGCCGGTTCAGGCTGGTGGCTTTGTATTGAGTCAGCACGAGGACCTTGCGCAAATCCGAGTTGATGCAGTTCGATAGCGTGAAATCAATAATGCGGTAAATACCACCGAACGGGACAGCAGGTTTGGCACGGTCGCGAGTCAAGGGCTCAAGGCGCGATCCTCGTCCTCCGGCTAGAACAATCGTCAGGACGTCACGATACACTTAAAACCCTCCGCGAGCCGTGATGCATATCCTTCACCCTCTATGAGTGCATCTTGATGGTGAAGTAGGGCGACTTGTGGCTTCCGGAGACTGTAAGATTCCCCGTTCCAGAAGCAAAAGTGTAGTCGCCGGAACCTGACATGATTGTGAACTTGTAATGGTGTGAGCCAGTTGCGTCGAGCGCGATGTTGACTCTGCCCTTCTGATTGAGAAGCACCAATGTTGCCTTGCTGAGATCAGGAAGTTTTCCAGATGGAATGAAACTGTGCTTCAGGAAGAACGCCCCCTCAATATTACCCATCGAGGCGACATTTCCACTGAGCACGAACGAAGAAACTATGAAGCCATTAGGAACGGCCGTGCCGGATGGGATTCCGCGAAGCGTGCCGTTTAGGTGGAAACGATTTGCCTTTGCCTGATGGACAATTGCGGCAGGGTCGGCCATTCCTGTCGATAGCAAGAGCTTTCCTTCAAGGCAATCAAATCCAAGAGTACGTCGCCTGGAACTGGCCATTGGAACCTCCTTGTGGATGAAGAATCAAAGGCGTAGGCCGTTACCGGCGCACACCCCTGTTCTGAAGCTCGATACAAGAATGGCTTTTGTATCTTCCGTGCCGCACGGGATTCTAGCAACTTGACCCGTAGAATGCGAGATTCGGTGATTGGTAAAGCCTGTGGTACACTCGAAGGAGAGTGGGAAACCAAGAGAAACTCGAATACGAACCCACGAGATAACTGCACCGCAGCCATCATCATGGCCCGCGACATCCGACCACTGTGTCCAAAGGATCTTCCTGAGCTGAGCCAATTTCTGGCCGCAGGTTTTCAGGCACGGCCTGATGCCGACTTCGCTGCTCCCGCAGTGCTTCGCTGGAAATACCTGGAACCATTGGGTTTCGGAAACAGTATCAGCTCAGAAAGTGGTACCTCGTCTACTGACGAAAGTCTGCAGGATCAATCGATTGATTTTCGCGGTTGTTGCCATGCTCCGCTTAGCTACGTAGCTGCCAGCGAGTCCGGTAAAATTGCCGGTCATCTTGGGTTTTGTCGAACGTACTTCCGGGGCAAAGGAATTACCGTACCTTCCGGCCAGGTCGGGACAATGCACATTATTGATTGGCTTGGATCATCGGATCACCGCGCAATTGGGATTAGCTTGATGCGGTTGTCGCATCAGGGAGCCGAAACTCAGTTCGGCCTGGGTGTCAGTCCATCGGCACTTGCTGTCGGAGAGCGAGCGGGCTATCAGCTTCGAGGATCAGTGCCGGTTTACAATCGCGTGTTACGAGCTGGGTACTCACTTCGTAAAGGAGGTCTTCGCCCGATTGAACGTTTCCTTCGCTTGGCACATGATACGGTCGGTCGTCTGGTCAGGCGTCCTGGTAGACCGCGAGCCTTTCTTGCGCTGGAACGGGTTTCGGCCTTTGGTCCGGAGATTCTCGAGGTCACCACAAAAGCTGAAACATATGTAATCCTCACGGTACGGGATCCTACACGATTGAACACATTTCTTCGATTCCCGCGCCAGGATTTTTCTGGCTGGTATCTGCGCGATGAGACCGGTCGGATACGTGGATTTGCGCTCTTGAATCTTGTTTCTCATGACGAAGGACGAACTCGCACCGGTAAGATCGTGGACTGTCTGCTTGACGGAATTGAGGTTGCTTACTGGCAAGCGGCTATTCTGGCATTGGTGCGAGAGCTCGCACACGAAGGAGCAGACATTGTTCAGTGCTACGGGTCCACACCGTGGATTTCAGAGGCTCTCTCGGCTTGTGGATTTGTCTCGCGATTCAGCGTGAAGTTTCACATTCGAGATCCGCAAGAACTGATTCCGCGCGACGCGATGTTTCATCTCACGACACTCGAAGGAGATTACGCTTACACTTGAGACTTAGCAGAATATCCAACAAACGTCAGTTCCTGGCCCGAACGCTGGAACGGCTCGGTTTAATAGATCTCCTCGAACGTGTGGTCGCCACGACCAGGCCGGCGCTCGTTGTATTGACCTATCACCGCATCGCAGAGCGGGACACCGATCTGTTTTACGATCCCGTCATCTCGGCTGCGCCGCAATCATTTCGCATGCAAATCGAGTGGCTGCGTAAACACATGCGCATCTTGACGCTACTTGAGCTCGATAACCGAATCCAGACCGCTGCACCGTGGACTGAGCAAGCGGCATTTATAACGTTTGACGACGGTTATCATGACAACTTCACCACAGCAGTTTCTATTTTGAACGAATTGAACGTTCCCGCGACGTTTTTTATTCCAACCGAGTTTCTACAATCGCCCAAGCTTCCGTGGTGGGATCATGTCGCATATATCATCAAAAAAACGCGCATGCGCCGCCTTCTCTTGAATTGTGATCCGAGTCATACCAGGTTGCCGCTTGATGTCGAACTTGAAAACACGTCAAGACCAGACGCGATGATGACGATCATCCGTGCCATTCTTGCCGGAAGGGTCACGGATCTTCCTTGGTTCCTTGAGCATCTAGCGGCTCGGGCTGAAATCACAGTTGAATCGGAATACCTGGGCAAGTCTCTCTTTATGAGCTGGGAGCAAATGCGCCAGCTCGCCGACACAGAAGGCCGGTTGACTATTGGCTCGCATTCGCATAGCCATCTCGATCTAGGCAAGCTCGACGAACGGTCTCTCGAGCGTGAACTGGTGCTCTCCAAACAAATCCTGCAAGAGCGTCTCGGGCGTGAGGTATCTGCACTTGCATACCCTTTTGGATGGTACGGTACTTACAACCAGACGACCAGGAGTTCGGCCATCAAAGCCGGTTACCGACTCGCGTTTATCTCGCAGAGCGGTGTTAATCACCCGAGAAAGCTGGACCCGTTTGAAATCTGCCGGCTTGGAGTTGGGGCAACCGATTCACTCGCCACACTGCGAGCTCGCACTGCTCTTTTCTCAGCAGTCGGTCGGTCGTTTCTCTGAGATGTCCATTCTAGATCAAAGTGATCAAGACAACCTCGGGCCGGCAAAGGAAGCGAGCAGGCGGCGTAACGGTGCCCACACCGCGCGTGACAAATACCTGACATACCGGCGCCCGAACGAGCCCATAAAGGTATTTCTGACCATAGCGGGATGGAACAATCGGAGCGCCTAAGCCGGGGACGACAACTTGGCCGCCATGAGTGTGGCCGCTTAAGACCAGCCCGACTCGACGATCACGAATAATCTCGGCGAAATCGGGGTTGTGGGAAAGCAAGATGACAGCGTCATGCTCGGTCGAGTTACCCAGTGCCGAGCTGAGGATCTGGTGATCTGTCCAGAGATCGCCAACCCCGCAGATTCGCAATCTGGATCCTCCTCGTTCAAGCCAGACACCCGTATTGTTCAGATCAGGTAGACCGGCATCCGCCAGAGCTGACGCTGAATTGAGAGCGTAGGAACGGTTGTCGTGGTTGCCTCTTACGGCAAATCGGCCAAGGGTTGCTTTGAGCTTGCCGAGCTCATTAATTCCCGGTGCTATGTAAGAATGATGCCCATGCACGTAGTCGCCTGCCAGGAGGGTAATGTCTGGATTGAGGGCATTAGCCAGCGATACGACGTGCCGGATATACGCTAACGGCACGAATGGACCATGATGGATATCGGCCATGAGCGCGATGCGCGTTCCGCGGAAGGCCTCGGGGAGGTTAGGCAATACAATCGTTTGGGGAACGACCCGGCACCATTTAGCTTCTAGAAAGGGATAGATAACCGCACTGGCAGCACCCGACCCCAGGGCACCAATGCCCGCCTGCTTCAGGAATCTTCGCCGATCCATTACCTCTTCTCCGCCGGAAACTCTCCTTCACGACCACTTCCTTATGCAGCTCATCATGCCATTTTCTTGGGAAAAGGTCGACCCGAAGCGCAATCGAGTGCCTTCAGCACGATCGATCTGTTGCTGGCATTTAATAAACGTTTGCTGCTTTGCGAAGTGAGGACGCACGCGATAAACGTTTTGGTTGACGTGCATTGGCACATCCCGTTACGATCGGCTGAGCCAATGGGTTCAAAATGACGCCTCGGAATTCGTGAATCACATCACTGATTGAACGATGCAAATTCTGTTGACCAACGACGACGGCGTATTCGCACCAGGACTTCGAGCATTGCGCAAGGAGTTGCTGCGTCTAGGAGAAGTAACCGTGGTGGCGCCGGCGATGGAGCAGAGCGGTGTCGCGCATTCAATCACACTCCTGAGTCCGCTCGTGGTAAAGCGCGTCGAGGATGTCGACGGCACCACGCTCGGATGGAAGGTTGAAGGCAGCCCTGCTGACAGCGTGAAGCTTGGCATCTGCGAGCTTCTATCGCGGCCCCCGGACCTTATTGTCTCCGGTATTAACTCAGGTTCAAATGCTGGAATTAACGTTTTGTATTCGGGGACGGTTGCAGCAGCGATTGAGGGTGCTTTTTTCAAGATCACGAGCATTGCCGTTTCACTCGAGCTCTCCGAGCATTTTGATTTTCCTCACGCTGCCAAGAATGCAGTACGGGTCATCGAAAAAATCCTGGCGAATCGGCCTCCGAATGGGTCGCTGTTCAACGTTAACTTGCCTGCGCATTCACGTGGAGAACCGCGGGGCATTCGCGTCGTACCAATGGGGTTGGGACGTTATGGCGAGGGATTTGAGCAACGCCAAGACCCACGAGGGCGTACATACTACTGGATGACTTACAACCCTCCTTACCACCTTGAGGGGCCTGAGACTGACGTGACAAGCCTGTGCGAGGGCTACATCACTGTTACCCCACTCCATTTCGATTTAACCCGATACGACGCAATTGAGGAAATCAGCAAGTGGAATTGGGGTGATTAGCCAAGTTATTAGAGGAACGAGCCATGTGTCCAGATACCAACAGCACCGCTCGTGACCGGAAGCCAATGGGGCACATTAGCGGCTTGTACTGGCTGCTTTTGGCTGGGTTTGCGATTGCATCAAGCGGATGCGAGGAAGAGCCCAGAGTTACGGCTGGCAAACGCAGCGTTTCCTCCAAGCCGCGAGAGGATTCCGGACCGATTATCGGTCAACGCACGCAGAAGGTCGTCGAAGCGGAGGCAGCACTGAAGCAAGGAGATGCCAGGGTTGCCTCAACCAAAATTGTTGCGAAGGACCCCATTACCCTGCAGGGTAATGCCTACGTAGCGATCATCGGACGTGCTTCGCAACTTCAGATTGAGCATGCACTAAATCTGTTCCACGGCGCGAACGACCGATATCCCAAGGACTATGACGAATTCATGGCCGAGATCATCAAGGCCAATAACATCTCGCTGCCCAAACTTCCAGCGTATCAGGAGTACGCCTATGACGAGAAGGAGCATAAACTCATCGTCATCGAGTACCCAGACCGCAAGTAAGTTGACGTTGCAATTTCCGGCACGCTGCGTCAGTTTGTCCGGGTATGAACGCTTGGAGTGCGTCGGGAACGATTGCGGCTCTGGGGGAACGACTGGACTCCAGCCCGGGGTACGCCGATGGCGTCATTGAGACCGATGTGTGATCCGTCAGACGGCATTACTCCACCTGGCAACGCCAGGACACCAGTCGGTATCGAGACCGGGCTGATTCGATAGATTTTCCAAACACCCGGTTCCGTTTCCTGGAACCCGAGGGACCAAGCTGTCATCGTCGTCATCCCATCGCTGACTTGGGACCAAGACTTCAACCCCCCGCGTGTGAAGACACGGAACTCAGCAATGCCTCGCCGCGTTTGCTGACCAACACTGGTGCGCAGTTCGGTAATCCGGGCAAACTCCAGGCGCACGTCGCTCACATTCTTACGGATCAACTCACGGGTGGCATCAGACATGAGCGCTGTATCACCTTGCTGGTACATGACGTTGGGTGCAAGATGCGCGAGAACTCCATCTGCGTCCGACTTCAACACCGCTGCTCGTACCTCGTATACGACTTTCTCGATCCGCTCGTTTTCGGTAACCCACACCCATTCGACTATCACAACCAAGACAGCCAGGGCCAGTGTGGTTGCGGCACCAATAAGGTACTTTCCCTGCTGGGTGGCTTTCAGCGCGATCACAAACGCTGCCCCAAGCAGCAAGAGACCACCAGCGAGATATGTCGGATCCTCCGAAAGATAGGTCATCACGACCAGCTCCCTTTGTCGATGCCAAGGATCCCTGATATCAAGGATGCGAACTGAGGTGGGACAGGATCAAACCCAGTCCATGACAGTTGTCACATCCCTAATTTCGATTCTACGGTTCGATTGCGGTTTGGGAAGAGTGTTTTGCAGAAAAGAGGCTCTTTTTGCTCAGACGTTGTGGATCTTTCTCAGTCTGCTTTGTCCGTCGGCTCGGGTTGTGCTGGTGAGGGCGGAAGGTTTTTTTCTTGCTGCTTGGGCTCGGCTTTGGTTTTCCCGGGTATTTCGGCCTTTTTTTCAGGGTTCTTGGGAACGTCCTTGGCGATGTTGTTCTTTGTGTTTTCAGTCTGCTTGTCGTTCTTGACGAGTTGAGAATCACCGAATGTGATCGGCGTCAAATTGTATTTTGGCTCCCACTCCACAGGACGATTCTTGAGAGTTGTCTCCAGAAAGTGAACCAGGGTTGACGTGATCTTGGGCTCGAGTCGCAGGAGTTTGTAACCGTGTAGCGCGGACGGAAAGAGCTCGGTTTTGCTGAGCCGGACGCGCTGGAGAACTTGCCGGACTGACTGTACGGCGTCTTTGGATGCGTTATCACGCTCACCGGCAATCAGGAGGATGGGCACGCGAGGGGCGAGCGTTGTCAGTCCATGTCTGAGGATGTAGCCGAATCCTTCGGGATTAGGCGAGATCAGTGCCAGAGCGCTCACGTCGCTGGGCTTGCCCTCAATCGTGATTGCCGCACTGGGCTGTATCGCCCAACTGGTTACGAGATTTGCCCCATCGCCCAAGGCGACCACACCAAGCTTTTCCAGGTTCAAGTCACCGCGGTTGTGGCGGTCGACCAAGAAGAAATATCCAGCCTGTAGATCCTCGAGCAGCTTCGGCCGCTCATCGGCGGTCAAAGCTCTACGCGGATTCTGTCCTTGCCAGCGGAGATCCATGCTAAAAACAGCGTAACCCAGCCCCTGGAGGTGCGCGGCAAGACCTTGACCCTTCAATTCCTCGACAGGGTCTTCGAAGTCCTTGCGTGACCGTCCTGTCTCATGAATGAGCATGACCGTGGGGGCGGAGTTACCAAGCCGAGAGGGATAATAAGATGCGGCCAGTGGTGTACCATCAAACGATCGAAGACGAAAAGTGTAATGAGATAATCCCGTAGCAGGCTTCTGGAGCGCGTGCACTGCCTTGGCAAGCGGGTCGCCAGCCTCAGGTCGTGCCTTCTTCAAAGGCACGCCTCCTTGGTTGCGCAGTGGACCACGTGCGGGTTGGCGCTGCGCCTGGCCAAGTGCAGCTCCGACCAGCATGATTGTGATAACGACTGCAACCCACGCCTTCCTGGCAAGTATCCTCCGCTGGCTTTGCATCGCGATGCCTCCCATCAGCGACCAGTCTGAGACTGCGATCCATCGTCTGTTTGCAAACCTTGATCCGTCTTCATCCTAAAGTTCCCCAACACAATGAACAAGCGCAAACGCCTGGCTCCAACCAGCACTGGAAACGTTCGATTCATTCTAGGAAGATGGTGCAAGATCAGGAGGCCACCCCAGAGTCCGAACGAACGTTGTTCTCAGCTCAGGAGTAGTTTTCATGAGTGGCGAATCAATTTCCGGTTCCTCCAAGAGATGCTCGTCTCAGCCAACGCGTCGACAATTTGGCCTTGCTTTGGTGGGTGGCGTTACGGCTGTTGCTGTTCCGGCAGTTGTGCGCGGTCGGAATCTTAACGACCGCTTGAATATTGCAATGATCGGAGTCGGTGGACGAGGAAGCGATAATCTACGCGGCGTTACCTCCGAGAACATCGCCGCGCTGTGCGACGTCTTTGAGCCATTTCTCATCCGCGCCAGCGCGAATTATCCTGAGGCTCGCCGTTACAACGATTTCCGCAGGTTATACGACAACGCACATGCATTCGACGCCGTAGTTGTGAGTACGACCGAGCACACGCACGCCTTCGCCACATTACCCGCACTGCAGCTAGGCAAGCATGTCTATTGTGAAAAACCGCTTTCGTACAATGTCTGGGAGGCTCGTGTTATTCGCCAGGCTGCGAAGAAAGCGAAGGTTGCAACCCAGATGGGAACCCAGATTCATGCCGGCGATAACTATCGCCGAGTTGTCGAGTTGATTCAGACCGGAGCGGTTGGACAGGTTCACGAGGTTCACGTCTGGGTTGGGAGAGCATGGGGCCGTCAGTTACAAGAGGCTGCGAAGCACCATCATGACATTGTTGACACGACTGAACGGCCGGCGGGCATATCACCTCTTCCCAAAGGGTTGGATTGGGACTTGTGGCTCGGGCCGGCACCCAAGCGGCCGTTTCACGAAGTCTATTTTCCCGGACCCAAATGGTATCGGTGGTGGGATTTTGGCAATGGCACGATGAGTGATCTGGGCAGTCACTGGAACGACCTACCGTTCTGGGCGCTCGATCTGAAGGCTCCACTGACGGTCGAGGCAGCGGGCCCACCACCGCATCGGGAAATTGCTCCAGCTTCGATGCGCGTGACCTATGAATTTGGCTCGCGTGGGACGATGCCGCCTCTGAAGCTCCACTGGTACCAGGGAGAAGAGAAACCAGCGGTATGGAAAACCGGTGCAATCCCTAAATGGGACAGCGGTGTACTATTCGTCGGCGCCAAGGGAATGCTGCTAGCCAGCTATGAGAAAAACATTCTCTTACCTGAGAAAGCCTATCGTGATTTCACCGCACCTGAGCCGTTTATTCCGAGATCACTTGGTCATTACGCCGAGTGGATCCATGCCTGCAAGACGGGCTCACCGACAACGTGTAACTTCGAGTATGCCGGTTGGCTGACTGAGGCCAACCATCTGGGCAACGTGGCGTACCGGGTCGGAAAAAAACTTGACTGGAACACAACCGAAATGTGCGCGTTGAATGCTCCAGAGGCTAAGCCATTGATCCGACGTGATTACCGGAAAGGATGGACGCTGGGATAGCACACAGCTTCCGAGAGATGCACCACGAGCTAGGTCACAGCATCAGCGAATGCGTACGGCATGATCCTGGCTGTTACCTTCTGTAGGAGGAGTAGTTCGAGGTACCTGATCGGGTAGCAAAACGCGTTCGCTCAGGCGGGTCAACTGATTGATTTCATCATAGAGCTCCTGGAGGCGCGCGTCTGATTTCGCATCCCTCTTTCGCCTTTGGGACTGAGCGAGGTCTGCTTGCTCCCTGGCCAACGCAGCAGCAGCCTTTGTGACGCGTTCTACCTCCTTCGCCTGAGCGCGTCGCTCCCGGTCGAGTTGATAGTACCGTACGTTCCACCCAACGGATGCCAGTAGCAAAATGGAAATTGGAATCAGGAACCGCAATGAGCGACTCGCTGCGCACAGCGTCCATGCTCTTTTGAGATCCATGACACCTCCTGATAACGGATCAGATTGTGATTAGAGGGCGGGTCGAAGATTCTAGTCGGAATAGCGAATGAGCTCCACGTCAATCAGTGCCATGTGTACCGAATTTCCACTCGCTCGTAGTCATTCGCGCCAGGATCACTGCGACGAATTCTGGCGGCAAGATAGATGATTCACATTCGTATCTCGGTCTGCGAACGTTCCTTTTTTAGAACGCGTTTGGTATTCTCCAAACCGATCATTGCCATACGACACGCACGCTAGTTATGATGGGTGGGATTTAGCTTGAACCAGTGGTACAACGACCTGTGGATGCGCGAGTTCGATCTTGTTTGTGCGAGCGCCGATCACACGACAAGGACTTTCCGGAGTGAGTGCTAGGTGGAACCAAGCCTCTTTTCCCTGATCGAGAATGCTATTCAAGAAGTACTCGCGAGGAGGCGGACTTAGAATGATGCGATGCATGAAGAGGACGTGGATTCTGGCTGGGTTGTGTTCCCTGACAACGATGTTCATCGGACTTCGGGACGTCCAGGCTGGGTCGTCATCAATTACAATCACAGGCGGGTACAAGCCTGGAGGTGGTGATCCTCCGTACGATTACATATTCGACGTGTATTTGAACGCTCCTTCCTCTACGGGAACAAATACTTTCCAGAACGGTGATTCCTTCACCATCGATGTTCTACCCGGACTTCGCAGCACCACTGTGCCATCCATCGTGATTCCGCTGCAATGGTCGCTTTTCAGCCTGACTGACGTAACGCCGCCGTCGAGTGCTCCATACGCTGCCGACGTACAATTTGAATACGTCGGGAGTACTCCTTACAC
Source organism: uncultured Planctomycetota bacterium (assembly GCA_963823665.1). Taxonomy (GTDB): domain Bacteria; phylum Planctomycetota; class Planctomycetia; order Isosphaerales; family Isosphaeraceae; genus CAVXHV01. The sequence goes on along the minus strand of CAWGMQ010000004.1, from coordinate 2,341,534 downwards.
GGTGTCGACACCGCCAGGAGGTCGGGTATACCTTGGCCAATTTGAAATTACCTCGACTTATGACTTCCCGACTGGAGTTGTGCCTTACCCGAGTGGCACTGTACTCGATTACACATACACGATCGATGGGCAAACGCAGCAAGGAGGCGGTTCGTTTCAGATCTTCAGCGTGCCCGAACCATCGTCCTTGATTCTACTGGCTGCGGGGGCGGGGGTATTGCCGCTCATCTGGCTTCGGCAGCGGTTGCGCTGTACGCCGAAGCGGTTGCGTGCTAACTTCGCGTTGTCCGTCGTGCCGGGGCATTGCGTCTCTGCATAACCAGCCGGTGTGGCACACGGGCTGGTTGTTTCGTTCGTGGATGTGGCCGCATGCGCAAGTCAGGCCGCGTGCAAGTCAAGGCTGCACATTCACCAGCGTGTTCATGATCGTACGGAACTCAGGACGCGACTGAAGGATCTTGATGTCGGCGTCGGTTTTGATTTGCTCGGCAAGCTTGGGATCGCTATCAATCACTTCACGCAGCAGAATGGCCGTGCGGCCAAGGTAACTCTGCGTGAGGCGAACACGTTCAGCTTGGGCGATCTTTTCATCGTTGCTCAACTTGGTAACCGTCCGGGCGAGGATTCGAGCGGCATCAAAGCAGCCTTCGACTCGATTGGACGCCGGGACGGATTTAGGAATCTCTAGGGCAACGCGAGCAGCTTGCTCGTAGGCGCTAAGCTTGATGCTCAAATCGGCTTGGTCGATCTGATGAGCGCCGAGCAATTGACGATAAGGATCGGAGCTATTCTTGGCGAGCTTCACTGCCAGCCGCTGGTGCTCGATTGCGCTCTCCAGAGACGATTTTCCTTCAGAGAGCTTGCCCATCAGGGCCAAGCATTTTCCTTGCGCGGCGAGGACGATCCCGAAGTGGCTCTGGAAGTCGATTGCCTTGGGAGCATTCGTGACGAGTTTTTCAAAGCCAGCCACTGCCTGCGCGTAAACTGATTCAGCTTCCGTCAGTTTTTTCTCGCCGATCAAGACCTCAGCCAGATTATTCTGGGCGATTGATCGGTTATGAAGGTCCTTGTTGGCCGGGGCCGAGCGCTCGAGCAGACGAGAGGAAAGGGCAATTGAGTCGCGGAAAGCCTTCTCCGCGCCGGGACGATGGAGATCGCCGAGGTTGTTCAATACCCCCGCTTGAATTCGAAGTGACTCGGCGGACTGAGCTCGAGAGTCATTGGCATTAAACAGTGCGAGAGCCTTGCGATAGATGCCCTCGGCTTCCCCGGCGCGGTCGAGAGCGGCTACGATAGTCCCTTGATCGCGTAGACAACGAGCCTGGCCGATCTTGTACTCGAAGTTGTCCGGGTAGGTTATCACGAGCTTCTCGTAAATCGCGGCGGATTCCTGGAACGACTGCTCCGATTGAGGTTTATTGAGGGCATGCAGAAGGAGGCCCAACTCGGCGAGATTCTGTGCGAGGATATCGGCGTATCGAGGATGCCCGGGAAATTCCTTGACCAAGGCGTCACTGAGTGATCGCGATTCACCAATTGATGCGACAGCCACATCGAGCTTGCCTTGCTCGAATTGGAGATCACCGAGGCATTGAAAAGCCCTGCAGAGGTCGAATCGGATCTGAACGTCTTCGGGATGTTTCTTGTTCAAGGCGCGATTCATCGCAACTGCCCTTTCGAGCACTGCGTCGGCGCCAGCATCACGGTTTCGGGCGAGAACGTTACCCAGGTTCCAAAGCGTGCGCGCCAACTCGCGGCTGTGTTCAGGATGGTCTGGGAAGTCCTGTGCCAGCCGATCGACCAAGGGTAGTTCGCGACGGTAGTAATTCTCCGCCTCGACCAGACTTCCGGTCGTCTCCTCGAGGAGGCCCAGACTATTGCACGCCTTGGCCATCGACTCACGGTACCGTGGTGCGGTGGGGAAGTCGGTGACGAGCTTTTCGAGCAGATCCAACGAGTGGCGGTAATCCTGACCGGCGGCCTTGATTTCACCAAGCTCACGGTTGATCCAGCCCCGCGCGTCGCTCGCAAGTGCCAGCTCATTGCGAACCTCGGGGTGTTTCGGGTCGGTGGCCAATGCCTGGTTGAGAACCGCCAAGGCTCGACCGTAGACGGGTTTTGCCTGAGCTGGCTGACCATTCAAACGGAGCAAGTCGCCCTGGCTTCTGAGGGTCTGGCCAAGCCGTAAGTGATCCTCAGAAGTGGCATCCTTCGCGGCAACGATGGCGGCCTGCGTTTCCGCCGCCTGTTTGTATAGCGGCTCAGCGTCACCCTTGTCACCTCGACGGACCAGCAGGTCGGCGAGCAGCGTGCGAGTTCGAGCCAGCGCTCGAGAAGGCTCTTGCCCTCCCCGGGAATGCCTAGCTAGCGGTTCAAGAATCTCGATAGACTTCCGGTATGCCTGCTCTGACTCGGGAAGCTTGCCCAGCTTGCGCTGGATGTCGCCCATCTGCTGATAGATCCGGCCATGCTCAAGCCGTACGGCTGGGTCTTGCGATACGCGGCTGGTGAATTGTTCGTAATACTCGATCGCTGCGGTGAGGAATTCTTTTTGAAGCGGGTCGAGTTGCTCGTCGAAGCCGATGTCCTTGACCTTGGTAAGCATTTGAACGGCGGTGCGGGCCTGTTTGCCCTGGGCTTCCGCCTCGTTACGCTCACCGGCAACGAGAATCGTGCTGACAGCAAAACCAATCACGGCTGTGATCAGCAGAGCCGCAGCCGAAGATACCAAAGTCTTGTGTTTCCGCGCCCAACGAAGGACTCGATGTGTCCAAGGTTCCTCGAAAGCCGTGACGGGCTCATCGGCTAGATTACGCTGCACTTCTTGTGCAAGCTCAGCGGCCGTGGTGTAGCGCTCATGCGAGGCTTTTTGCAGAGCTTTCAAGCAGACAGCTTCTAGCGCCGGCGAGATGTCGGCAACGATCTGGCGCGGCGGGGTGGGAGCCTCGTTGCAGACTTTGCGAACGATCTCCGCGGTTTTGGGCGCAATGAAGGGAGGCCGCCCGGTCAGAATCTCATAAAGAATAGCACCCAGACCGTACACATCGGTCCGCTCATTGACGAGATCGTGGCGACCCTGGGCTTGCTCGGGGGCCATGTAAGCTGGGGTCCCCAAAAGCTGGCCCTGCATTGTGCCCTCGGGGCCAGCCCCCGACTCCGGGTTGCGTCGTTGGCCGTTACTTGGGCGCGAATGGAGAAGCTTTTGATCGCTGCCATTAGCATTTGCGGCCGAATGACGCTCGGCGCTGCCATTCAAACCCGTACTCGAATGAGGCCTTTCCGCACTGCCGGCGCTGGCTTCCGGTATCGAGGGGAGAGTCAAGTCGGGGTCTTGATCATCGATCGCTGGGTGACTTGCGACTGTAGCCAGGTTGTCATCGGGAGGTGAAGCATCAGACGAAGATGGCTCCAATTCGTGAGTGGAGCTTGTACCATCTTGGTCCGGCGAGACTCGTTTGGCGAGACCCCAGTCGAGCACCATGACCTCGCCGAAATCTCCCAGGACGACATTTTGCCCCTTGAGATCGCGGTGGATTATGCCTCGCGAATGTGCATAGGCAACAGCCTGGCACACTCCAATAAAAGCAGTCAAAAGCGCAATCCGTTCAACAGAGTCGGCTTCGCCGACGGCCCGTTTCTTATGAAAGGCCCGAATCCCCTCGCTTAGCGTACGGCCTTTCACGAATCGCATCGTGTAGTACGGCGTGTCTCCCTCTCCGAGCTCGTAGACGGGTACAATCCCGGGGTGCTCGAGTTGAGCCGTGATCTTGGCCTCATACAGAAATCGCGAGAAGACAATCGAGTTATCCGTCTGATCGGGGCGCAGCTCTTTCAGGCGCAATTTGACGACCAAGAGCTGTGTCGCGGGCTAGCCAGACACGTCCCATTCCCCCTTTGGCATGAAGGTGGGTCAAGGTATAGCGATCCCGGCTATCGGCCTCCTGCACCGGGATAGCACCGAGCCTGACGTGTCCACTTTCAGCTTGATGTGCGGGCGGATTGAGCTTGAGATCAACCGCGATTTTCGAGCTAGCCAGCTCGCCCATTGCTGTCAACGATCGCTGATCCAAGGTTGCCGCAAGTGTTGCATGCGGATCACCGTCGTGAGCCTCAAGCTCTTGTGCAACAGTTCTTTCAACCTCTGACCTCTGCTCGACGGTGATCAAGCCACGATCAACAAAATGGTCCGCCAGAGATGCAGACGGCTTCGTCGCCCATGCTGTACAAGTTTCAGCAAGGCAGTCGGCATCTACCGCTCCATTCTGAAAGGCAATGACGCCGAAAAGCAAATCGCGCTCGGTGTCCATGGAGTGCCTCAGCATAGGGATCAACAGATCGTGCCATGAACTGGCAGTGTAATTCACCAGTCTCGAGATGTGATGCGAAACCGCGCGCATACGGTCTACAACTCCTGCCCATTCCTCTCCAGGTAAAAGGGAGAGATGAGGCACGAGCATTCAGCGGTCCACGAACCATCGGTTTCGAAGTCATTCAAGCGATGTAGATTATCCTAATTCACGTGCCATGAGAAGGCTCCTCAGCACAAATCAATGGATGACGGCGCGGATTCTCATACTCCATCCACGAGTGTCTGTTTCACCGGTTACTCCCAGATCCACCGGAAGGAGAATCACTGGCCAGGCGTGCGCAAGCGTCGGTAGCGATCTGATTGGCTGTGATCTCAGTTATGCATCGCTTCTGTGCATTCTGAAGGCTCTCAACCCGGCAAAGATAGAGGCGATGATGACGGTGGCAAAAGCTGTGAGCGAAATCGCGGTAGAGAGTGGCAATCCCGTGGGGTTGTAGTGGAACTCGATCCGCCGGGTACCAGAACCAAGCAATGGAACTGCTTGGAGACCGGAGTTGACTTTGAGAACCGGACGTGCCTGGGCACCGTCCAATTGATATGACCATCCGGGGTAGTAAGTGCGACGAAGGATCAAAATGCATGGGCTATCGTGAACGACGATCGCGGCTGTGCCATCCCAGCTTTTTACATGAGCTGAGCCACGGTTTGATCTTGGAAATCCAGTTGGACCATCCCCGGACTCAAACCAAGCCTCATTTGACCGGTCGTTCGACGACAGAACCGAGAACAAGTTTCCCCACTCGCGAACCTCGTGAAGCTCGTGAGCGATCCATGCAGACGGGAAGGCATCCGGTACCTTTACGAGAGCCCACGGTCCCAGACCACCTTGGCGCGACTTGGGAATGGTTGCCATTATCCGGTCGAGTAACGGATCGTTGATTCGTTCGAGCACGGTGGTACCAATAACAGGGTCTGCCGAACCCCAGACTCCATGCGTTACTCCGAAGCGCCTTAACCACCGAGCCTGCGATGAGTCAATCTCCGACCAAGGCAATGTCGCTGGTTCGATCAGGTAGTTAGGCGGTGGGGGTGTAATTCCCAGGTAGGGAAATGCAGTTGCCGTCCCAGCCACAACGGGAAGATCCTGCAGTCGCCCTCCGACCAAGCCCACGTCTTGCATTTGCATCAGCCGGGACAGCACGGGACTCGCATCAAGTCGCTGGTCAGACCAAACCCAGACAACCGGTCCAACGAAGAAGAGCACAGCCAGTTCGACGGTTGCAACGCCGAGTGGTGCCCAGGCACCGACTCGCTTCTGGCGCCAGGCGATGATTGCGGCAAGAGCAAGAATCCAGGTTAGACCGGCAAATAGAAACCGGATCAAGAGCGTCGAGGCAAGCGGGCTTGCCTGGAACTCAGGCTCCCGTGTCCAGTAAATTGACCAGCACCAGGCGAGCATTCCAGCAGTAATCGCCAGGGTTAACCCCGTTCGGAATCGCTTTGAAGTAACGCGATGATCGAGCCCTCTTCCGGCAAGCAAGGCAAGACCCAGGCTGGCGAGTAATGTGTATCGAGCCGGCGCTCGAAACCAGCCAAGACCTGGCAGCTTCATCAGAAGAAGAAAGCCATCGAGCCACCAGCCTGGCATCGTTGCCAAGGCAAGCGACAGGGGAACAAGGACAAACCACAACTTGAGGTTTTCGAGCCGAGGCCTTGCCACGGCACCTACGAACGCCAAGATCCAAACGACAATACCAGCGTAAGCGCAGGCTTCCCCGGAGATTGTTTTCTGTCGTGCCAAATAGTTGTCGGTTACTCCCTGATGCAGGCCGAGGAAAACTTCCGGCAGAGCGAATTGAGCCCAGTTACCCGGAGGAAATGAGTAAATCGCGAGAGCTTCAGGAGGCCGCTCGAAACCGGCCACCTTGGTCAGCTCCCATGTCAACCGCAATTGAACCCACGCAATTAACAACCCCCAGAAAAGACCTCCACAAAGGAAGGCAGTGCGCCAGATTACACGGTATTTGCCTTTGCCGACCGTTCCTACATGTAATAAAGCAGACAAGATCACCAATCCCGCTGTCCACATTTGGATCTGGAAATGCCCAAGCGTGAGCTGCATGCCCCAAGCAAGTGCCAGGCTTGAAATCCACAGGAGATTGCCGCTTGTCATGAAGCGGTGAGCAAGCAAGAGACAGAGAGGCATATATGGCATTAAGTGATTAAGCGGTTCATGAATCACATGAACGGCCTGAAAGCCGCACAGTGTGAAACTCACGGCAGCCAGAACCGATCCAGTCAGGCTGATCGCCAGCGTGCGGGCATATGCGAAGGTGGTTACAGCTAGCGCCAACCAGTGCAACCACATCGACAGTAAGTAGGCAGTGTGCAGGCCAAACGCGCTGTAAAGTAGCCAGTTCGGCGGATAGAACGCTGCAACATGGCTTTCTGCAACGAGTGGAATTCCAATTCCAAATCGATCACTCCAGAATGGAAGTCGTCCGATGGCAAGAGAACGCACGAGCTCGGACTTGATTGGCTTGTACATCAGATCGGGATCGCCACCAATTGGGCGAGGACCGGCCCATGCAATGGCCAGTACAAGCCCTATAACAAAGACGATGGCGATAATTGACCGGAGAATAAAGGTCCGGCGCACGAATGGAGTCCAGGGGCAGATATTAATGCCGTGGGATCAAGGCTGTAGTGTACAAGGTGAGCAATGCCAGGCGCACGTCTATTCTACTTTTTCGGAACAACAGTCGAAGTTTCGCCTTTCTTGAACGGACTGAAACAGTGTTAGGGACAAAGCTTAGAGCATTTGGTTCAAGGTCCGCCGGGCTCAATGATTCCCACCGGTTCAAGGTTCACGTCGTCAATCCACATTTCTCCTGAGTCAATTTCACCCACGATCTTGAACTCCAAGATAATTCTGGTTGCCTCGGGCTCAGTCTGAACAATGCGTTCGTACTTGGTCCAGTGGCCGATTGTCTTCAGTCGTTCTTCGAACCCGGCTTCATGGAGCTGACGCCAAGCGAGCGGTGTGTCTTTGTTTTGCCCAACACGCACGCGGCACTCGCCTTCTGTGCCGACGGCGATCAGATACCAGAACCGGAGTTTCATCTTGGTGTTGTAGCGCACAGGGCGCTCCTGGAATCGGTAGCTCTGATGGCCTTGTATGTCGGCCTGGATGTGTAAGCTGTCAGGAGCGGAGAAAAAATGCCGTGTATCGCGACGCTCGTCCGGAGGCTCAGGCCAGGTGTACTTCGGCTGAGCAAGATACTGTTCTCGATCAAGCGGCAGCATGTCTCGAATTACCGACTGACCCACAGTTAGTTCCATGGTACGAACACCCAAAAGCGGGTCGTATTCACCGTACAGAACATGCTGGTGATCGATCCTCAGACGCACACGGACCATGTCGCCAGGGGCCAAGCTCACTATCTGGCAGGAAGCCAGTGCTGATCCAGCAGGTGGTGTGACTGCTACCGGGGGATTGGTATTCGTCACCGTCGAACTGAGGTCACGCCGTGATCGTCCCTCACCCCAGATCGAAATCGTTACACGTTCGCGACACCGTTCCGATTCGTCAACTGCCGTGATCACGTCCGTGAACGCTGCGGGCTCAACACGTGCTGTGATAATAACGGAAGACCATCGAGGAAGTGCATGACTCGAAACCCGCGAATTCGACACCCATCCCTCGACCTTGAGTTTGATTTCGTCAGGAGTGATGATCACGCCCCCGCGTGAAGTGTTACGGAGGCGGTAATCAATAATCCACGTCCCTTGATCCTGTGTCACAACACGATCGACCAAGATTATTACTTGTCGCGGGCGTTCTGCGCTATTTGCATAGCAAGCGGTAAAGCACGAAACGCATGCCAGGACTATCGCCGTCACAACGACATCAACACTTCGGCTGATTGAACAACGCAACTCCATTCATTGGTTCCTTCCGTGGATACCAAAGGGAATGTCATCCTGACTGAATGACTCGGTCTGCGACACTCGTTACTCAGCCGTCATTTTCACCGTCATCGTCGTCGGTTCCCGCGCTAGCCTCCCCATCAGAATCAAGAGTTGAGAGGTGTGCCGGGATGGTGACACAGCGATCAAGGAATCGTGGCAGGAAGCGGTCAACGAATACAGAAACAGCAATTTGAGTGCTTGTGTTATCCATGCCCCAGATACTGACACGAGGCTCGGTCAGCTCAGGGTCCATCTGAATGAAGTATCGTTCGCTAAAGGCGAGTGAAACGGGAACTTCCTCGAGCCAGCGATGTGAAAGGGCGTTTACCCCAGGACCACCAAGTGAGATCGTCGGAAGGCTTTGGAGAGGTTCATCATGGATCCAACGAAAGTCGGCTACGATGCGAACAAGATAATCCTCCAAGCCAGTTTGCCCATTTACGGTTGCTTCGGAAAGGGAATTCTCGATGCGCTGTTTGAGATAGTAGCCAAGCGGACGGTCCATCTCCTCGGCTCGGAGTGTGCTACCAGTAACAATTAACAGCCAGCGAATTGGAATTTCCTCGGTGAGCTGTGGCCTTGTTCTGCAGTTGCCCGAACTGGGCTACACCGTGATCGCGCCGGAAAGGTTGACTTCTCGACATCGGACTCGCCATTCTGTCTCCTCAATGTGAGGCACACAGAATGCGTTCTTCATTATAGATAAGCTCGATTCGCCGCATAAGCTCCTTTCTGATTTAGGGCAGACCTGCGTTTCAGCGCTCGTGCGGTACATCTTGCTTAACCTCCACTCTTTGCTGGCGGAATTGTTCACTCGCCATGTGAACGTTGGGTTGTACGCCACAGAACGATGCGCCGCAGGACGGATTGCGCTGCCCGAATGACATCATCTCCCTCGGCCTCAAATCGTTCAGCAACCGCTTGGCGCCCAGCAACAGGGATCAAGCACGCGAAGACGATAGATCCCCCCGGCTTGCCCTCAATGGTGAACCGGCTTACCCCGAGGGTCTGCATCTTGCTCTCGAGGATTGTCCATTCATCATCGGCCACTCGGGTTGGTTTTCGCCCTGAAGACTGCGCCGGTGGAGGTCCTGAGCTAGGCGAGGGATTCTCGCCAGGTGGCAACAGACCTGCGAGGCTATCCACAAGCACCGTTGCTGCTTTAACGGTGTTCGATGGTGCTGTCGAGCTCGATCGGGGCTGCGCTGGGGAATCGCCATGGGCCAGTATTACGTCTTGGTCTACGGGAGCAACGATGCCCGACGAAGATTTCGTCACCGAGCGAGAAGATGTTGCCGAAGGTAAAAGTGTCTGACGAGATTGATCAGAGCCTGGATCATTTTTAGTTGACTTGGACCTGAGCTTGAGTTCCGAAGTTTTGTTGGATGGATCTTTTTTGAAGGACTTGTCTTCCGATGCGACGGGAGATATTGGCGTAGCTGCAGGGATTTCCAATCGTTCTATGGGAGTGGAATCGGCGCCGGTTTCGCCATTTGGGCTTGTTTCCAGGTCAACTGCAGCAATTTCTCCAACGCTGTTCAACCCGAGTAATCGAAGTGCTCGGGATTGGGCCCATTGGAGTCCAGGACCATTAACGAAGGCTCCACCGAGAAAGGCGGCACCGACGAGTAGAATAACGAGGATAGCTTTTCGCACAGTCACGGCCTCCTTGCCTTGGCCCATGCACTCACAAGCACCGACTTGCTAAGCCTAGAGAACTGGTGATAATCCAGTGATGGCTCAAGGGTTTGGTACGACTGGCGAATGAACTAGGGACACCTCTCAATAGAACCAACTGGCATACTTTGGTGCACAGGCAATTTAACCCAATAGTCGAATGAGACAAGCCCAGTCTAAAACAGATCGATACGCCTTATCTGACCGTGCATGGCCTGGCGATGCGGGAACTCGCCTTGGTTCGCATCAAGCGAACAAGCCTTTAAATGCGCAGGTTCGGCCTGTTAACCGACGAACATCGTGGCTGGAGATTTGCCTGAGCGTCCTGGGCACGATCTTCTCCCTGGTCGCGCTGCCGTTCCGGCTGGTCTTTCTGGTGATTGCGTGGGTAGGAAGATTAGCAGCGATCATGCTCGGGTTTTGCCTGATGGTGGTTGGCATCGCGCTCTGGGCCGGACCTTTGTTCTTCCTGGGAATTCCCTTGTTTCTGGTCGGATTGGTGCTCACACTTAAAAGCCTTGGCTGACTGTTCTTCTGGCCCAACTGAATCGTGACCGGCCATGCAACCCGAGCCGATTTATCTCGATCACAATTCCACCACGCCTCTGGATCCGGATGTGTTCGAGGCGATGAGGCCGTATTTCCTGGCTGCTGGTAATGCAGAAAGTCGCCACGCTTTTGGACGTGCTGCCCGACGTGCGTATGAGAATGCCAAGGAGACCACTGCGGAGATTCTCGGGGCTGATCCTACTGAGGTGATCTTTACGTCCGGGGGAACGGAGGCCAATAACCTCGCGGTCTTTGGTCTGGCAGGTGCTGAGTCCTCACCGGGGCACGTAGTCTCCAGTCCTATCGAGCACGCCGCAATTGCTGAGCCGGTTGCTCGTCTTGAGGCAGCGGGCTTTCTTGTAGATCGGCTACCAATCAACAATCATGGCGTAGCCGAAATCAAGAGCTTGAGTGGGCTATTCCGGGCCACGACCCGGTTTGCGACCCTTATGCTGGCGAATAATGAAACCGGTGCGATTCAGCCAGTGGATCAACTCACAACACTTGCAGCCGAGCGGAATATTCCCGTCCATACTGACGCTGTACAGGCTGTTGGTCGAATTCCGGTTAATTTTCATAACCTGGGCGTGACCACGCTTGCAGCGAGTGCTCATAAGTTTCACGGACCAGTTGGGATTGGCATCCTGCTACTCAAAAGTGGTGCACGGCTAGGCTCACGGCTATTTGGCGGTGGTCAGCAGCAAGGCCGGCGCCCGGGTACTGTTGCAGTGCCGCTCGCCGTCGGATTGGCTGCTGCTCTCAAGAAATGGCACGACCAGCGCATAGCGAGATCCACCCGCTGGAGAGACTTGAGGGATCACCTTGAACATGGGTTGGTGAGGGCCCTTGGACCTGGACATGTTATCCGCAACGGTCCAGTAGACGATCAGCAGCGACTTCCACAGACAGTCAACCTGGCCTTCCCGGGCATTGACGGCAATGCCCTTCTGATCCAGCTTGACCTCGCCGGTATTGCAGTTTCGCTAGGTTCTGCCTGCGCCAGCGGATCGATGCGCCCGTCGCCCACGTTAATGGCAATGCGAGTTCCCGACGATCGTTTAAGGTCGTCCGTTCGCCTGAGTCTGGGTGCAAGTACATCAGCCAATGAAGTGGAGGAGGCGGTTATTCGGATTGCTCGAGTTACTCGGTCGCTGCTGGAACCGCAAACCGGATACGGATCAACGGGAACCCTCGATTGCTAAAGGCCAACCTCTGCCCAACTGACTGGTTAAACAATTGTATTGCTAGCAATCTGAAGTCGATTTTGGGTAGAATTACTATGGATTCGCTAGAGACGTTGCAGGCTAGTCCGAGTTTGTACAACTGAAGTCAAACTGGCTTGGGCTTTCGCTACTTGCAACCTCATGATCACGCTGTATCCTGCCCCCGTCTGAAGGTTTACCCGGCGAAACTCCCGGAGAACCGTGACATACCGCCTTTTCCTCCGACCGACTAACTTCGAGGTCCGATTTCGCTGAGTGCGTGCAGCTCGTCACTCAGCATTCCGCAAGAATAGACCAGGGAGCAAGCAATGATGTCGACATTCAAAGCGAGAAGGTGTCCGTGGACTGGACACGTACTGGCTCTCCTCGCTTTCGCGCTGGTGGTGACAGGCACAAGTGTTGCGGTTGAAGCGGAGCAAAACGAAGGTAAGAAGACGACGGGTAAGGACCAGAAAGTCAGCTACGACAAAGAGATCCGGCCAATTTTCCAAGCTCGATGCATGGGTTGTCACCAGCCATCGAAAGCCGGCGGTCGGTACGTCATGACTTCGTTTGAGCTCCTGCTCAAGGGAGGTGAAAGTGGCGATCGGGCGGTTGTTCCACATCAACCTGCGGAAAGCCACCTGCTTGAAATGATCACCCCGGAGAAGGGCAAGGCTCTGATGCCACAGGACAAGCCGCCGCTCTCCTCGGATGAGATCGAACGGATTGCTCGGTGGATCGCTCAGGGTGCGCAGAACGATTCACCACCTCAGTCAGTCGCTCGCTATGACGCGGCTCATCCCCCCGAATATACGCGCTTACCTGTTATTCCGGCCCTTGGTTTTTCGCCGGACGGTTCTGTACTGGCCATTGCTGGATTTCACGAAGTTTTGCTGTGGAAAGCAGACGGCAGTGAATTGCTTGGTCGTTTGGTTGGTTTGTCCGAACGCATTGAATCTTTGGCTTTCTCTCCCGACGGTAAAAGGCTGGCCGTTACCGGCGGCTTACCTGCTCGAATGGGCGAAGTGCAGGTTTGGGACATCGCCAAACGTGCGCTTACACTTTCCGTACCCGTCACATTTGACACCGTTTATGGTGCAAGCTGGTCTCCTGACGGCACAAAAATCGCCTTTGGCTGCGCAGATAATTCGGTGCGTGCAATTGATGCAAAGACAGGCAATCAAGTCCTGTACATGGGCTCGCACAACGACTGGGTTCTCGACACGGTTTTTTCAGCGGACGGCAGCCATTTGATGTCGGTGGGTCGTGACATGGCCGCCAAGCTGATTGAAGTCTCGACCCAGCGGTTTATCGACAACATCACTTCGATTACACCCGGTGCGCTCAAGGGCGGCTTGGCGGCCATTGCACGTCACCCCAAGCGTGATGAAATCATCATCGGCGGCTCCGACGGCGAGCCCAAGCTCTATCGCGTGTTCCGTCAAACGGTGCGAGTCATCGGTGATGATTCCAATATGATCCGCGAATTCCCGCCTCTACCCGGGCGAATCTATAGTGTTGCCGTTAGTGACGACGGTAAGCGGATCGCCGCAGGTAGCAGTTTGGATGGCAGCGGCGAGGTTAACATCTACAGCTACGAATTCGACACGACATTGTCTCCCAAAATTAAGGCAATCCAGGAAAAGGTCGTCACCACACGTACACCAGCGGAAGCTGCTGATCTCGACAAATACCACAAAGAAGGCGCGAAGCTGATTGCCAATGTCAAGATTCCGCAGGGCGCTGTGTATGCCGTCGCTTTTCGTCCTGGCGGAAAAACACTGGCTATTGGCGGATCAGATGGAAAGGTTCGACTCATCAACCCAGCGGATGGTTCTCTCATCAAGGAATTTGCACCGGTAAGTATTACACCTCGCCCGGCCGTACAGAATGCCGCAACTGCGGCAATTGCACCCAAGCAGGATGATCCAATTGAAGCCGAGTCTCTTCCCGAAGGCGCAAGTCTTGCCTCGCTGGAGATAGAACCCAAGGAAATCGTCTTGAATGGACGGTTTGCGTACAACCAGATTCTGGTCACGGGCAAGCTTAACTCAGGAGAGTCGGTTGATGTGACCCGCATGGTTGATTATGTCGTTCCGGCCGATTTCATCGACGTGTCACGCGCGGGATTGGTTCGCTCCAAAAAAGACGGAAAGGCGACGCTGGTCGCGAAGCTCGCTGGTCAGAGCATATCTGTTCCCGTGACTGTTTCCGGTTTCAGTGCTCCGATGCACGTTGACTTCATGCATGACGTTGCACCGGTGCTGTCACGCTTGGGCTGTAATCAGGGCACTTGTCACGGCTCCGCGCAGGGGAAAAACGGCTTCAAGCTTTCGCTCCGCGGATACGACCCACTCTTCGACGTACGAGCCTTGACCGACGATCACGCCGCGCGGCACATCAACCTGGCTGCACCTGGTAACAGCATGATGCTCACAAAACCAACCGGGGCTGTTCCTCATGTTGGCGGGGCGCTCATGCAGGTCGGCGAGCCGTATTATGAGATTCTTAAGGCGTGGATCAGCGACGGCGCCAAGCTAAACCTTTCATCACAACGTGTTACGAAGCTTCAAGTCTTCCCGATCGACCCAGTGGTCCAGCGAACTGGCACCAAGGTTCAGCTTCGTGTTGTAGCGACCTACGGTCCTGGCGAGGTGCGTGATGTCACCCGCGAAGCCTTCTTGGAAAGCGCCAACGGGGAGGTCGTTGTTGCAGGCCGTGCCGGACTCATGGCTGCTATTCGCCGAGGCGAAGCACCTATCCTGGCACGGTTTGAGGGGAACTACGCATCGACCACACTGACTGTAATGGGAGACCGTTCCGGATTTGTCTGGACTGACCCCCCAACTTTTTCCAAGATTGACGAATTGGTAGTCTCCAAGTGGAAGCGAGTAAAGATCCTTCCTTCCGGAGTTTGTAGCGACTCGGATTTCATCCGCCGGGTTTATTTAGACCTCACGGGTTTGCCTCCTTCTGCCGACGATGTCCGGAAATTTCTCTCCGACAAGCGCGATATCCGCGTCAAACGCGATGAGCTGATCGATCATCTGATCGGTAGCCCCGACTATATCGAATACTGGACTAACAAGTGGGCAGACTTACTGCAGGTCAACAGGAAGTTCCTCGGCGTCGAGGGGTCACTTGCTCTCCGTAACTGGATTCGCGAACAGCTCAGCGTCAACACACCTTACGACAAATTTGTGAGCTCGATCCTCACGGCAAGCGGGTCAAACTATCAGAATCCGGCCGCAGCTTACTTCAAGATTTTACGTGACCCGGCGGCCGTCATGGAGAATACCACTCAGCTCTTCCTGGCAGTTCGGTTCAACTGCAACAAATGCCATGACCATCCCTTTGAGCGCTGGACCCAGGACCAGTACTATCAGACAGCCGCCTTTTTTGCACAAGTCAACCTGGCCGGTGATCCGTCAAGTAAGGGCCGAACGGTAGGAGGCACTGACGTTGAGGCACCCAAGCCGCTTTACGAGGTTATCTCAGACGCTGGCAAAAGCGAGGTCGTGCATGACCGTACGAAAAAGATCACGGCCCCAAAGTTTCCTTTCTCATGTGATTATGCCAAGCCAGCGCCCGGTATGGCTCGGCGCATTGATCTTTCGGCTTGGTTAACCTCGAAGGATAACCCTTATTTCGCCAAGAGCTATGTGAATCGGCTGTGGGGCTATCTCTTCGGTGTCGGAATCATAGAGCCGCTTGACGACATCCGAGCCGGTAATCCAGCTACGAACCCCGAGCTGCTTGATTATCTGACGAAGGAGTTCATCAGATCCAATTTCGACGTGCGCAACATGATGCGGCTTATCTGCAAGTCTCGCACCTACCAGTTGTCAGTCGAGACAAACAAGTGGAATCAGGACGACAAGGTCAACTACTCTCACGCGGTTGCGCGCCGACTCCCGGCCGAGGTTCTCCTGGATGCAGTGTACCGGGTGACCGGTTCCATTTCCAAGTTTCCAGGCATCACGCCGGGTACGCGTGCCGCTGCTTTGCCCGATTCTGGTGTCGAGCTTCCTAGTGGTTTCTTGACAACCTTCGGTCGGCCTGCTCGCGAAAGTGCCTGCGAATGTGAGCGATCCAGTGGCTTACAACTCGGCCCCGTCATGGCGTTGGTCAGCGGTCCAACTCTGGGAGATGCCATCGCTGATCCCGGTAACGAGCTCAGTAAGCTTGCCGCCACGCAGACCGATGACGTCAAGCTGATCAACGAGTTGTTCTTGAGGATACTCAGCCGCGCGGTGACGCCCAGCGAGCTTGAAACTTGCCGTAAGGACATCCAGACCATAGAGGATGATCATCGCAAACTGGCGGAAGACCTGGGAAAACGTGAAGTCGAATTTGCCATCAAGCGTCCGTTGCTTGAGCGCCAGCGGCAGTCGGCCATTGTCGCCGCGCAGGCTGTGCTTGCAGCCTACGAGAAAGCACAGGCTCCCAAGCTCGCCCTTGCCGAGCAACAGAAGATCGAGGCCACGGCCAAGCTGGAGGCCGATCTCAAAGCTTATGAGTCCACGGTTGTTGTCAAACGGATCGCCGATTGGGAGAAAGAAAAATCTACATCCATTCTCAACCGCTGGCTGGTCCTGCAACCCACCGCAATGAGTGCTACCAACGGGTCAATTCTCACCAAGCAATCCGATGGTTCGATTCTGGTTTCCGGCCCTAAAC
Source organism: uncultured Planctomycetota bacterium (assembly GCA_963823665.1). Classification (GTDB taxonomy): domain Bacteria; phylum Planctomycetota; class Planctomycetia; order Isosphaerales; family Isosphaeraceae; genus CAVXHV01. The sequence continues at coordinate 2,325,142 of CAWGMQ010000004.1, read as the reverse complement.
GGAACGGTATTATCACGATCACCGCTGAGACTGAACTGGCTGGAGTTAGCGGATTACGCCTGGAGGTCCTCACGGACGACAGTTTGCCTCAGAAAGGCCCTGGACGGGCAACCGATGGCAACTTTGTCCTGAACGAGATTGAACTCATCGCCACACCCAAGGCCGACCCGAAACAAGCAAAGCCAGTCAAACTTACAAACGCATTAGCTGATTTCAACCAGGATAACCTTGATGTCAGCAAAGCAATCGATGGAAGTTCCAACGACCCTGGCAATGGGTGGGCCGTAGCTCCTGTAACGGGTGTCACCCACTGGGCAGTTTTTGAAACGACCGAGCCGGTCGGAACCCCCGGCGGTACGATATTGACGTTCAAACTGCATCATAAATTTGCCCAGGTCTGGACCCTGGGGCGATTCCGCCTCTCACTCACACGAGGTGGCAAGCCGATTGGGCTGAGCCTGCCAGAGGATTTTCGTGCAATCCTTGCCACCGCACCTGAGGTACGAACTGATGTTCAAAAGTCTCTGCTAACAAATTATCTCCGCGCGATCGATCCAGAGTTGCGTAAGAAGACCGCAGCCATTGCTGCGAGCAAGGCCCCTCTACCGTTAGATCCCGCCCTGAAGGCCCTGCGGGACCAACTCGAACTGGTCTCCCGGCCGATTCAACCTGACCCTACTCTCGTTCGCTTACGGCACGACTTGGAGATGAGCGTCCAGCAGGCTGCAGTGCGGCGATTGACCGCGACGCAGGATATCGCTTGGGCCCTGATCAACAGCCCCGCGTTTCTGTTCAATCACTGACGACTCAGTGCATTCAGTCTCGATGAACGCGAATGAAGTGGTCGGTGAACGACGAGTGCGGTACAACGTTTTTGACCGAGGGCATGTGACAGCCAATGCAGTCCTTCTTTGGATTAACCGGACACACGCTTCGCCCTGGCGTGTGGGATAGGCTTTCCAGATTTGAACGGGACCGCTCAGTGCGAGTTGTACGCCCTGTACCGGAGTGACACGAAAGACACTTCTCCTCGTAGTGAGCCGGTGACTTGGCTGCGTTACGATGCGGATCGTGGCATGTCATGCAGTCGAGCGCGTCCTGACTTTCAAGGAAGCATCGGCTCCAGGTCAGTGTTGTTCCTTGAAAGCGTACGGCCGCTGGATCATCCTTTGAGACGCTGCGCCCGCGTGGACTGTGACACTCGGCACAAAGCGAAACTACCTGCGAGCCCGATGCTTGGCGCGGATCAATGATTGCCCGGTCAGGAAAAAAATCAGCCTGCACTGCCAGTATGTGATTCCCCCCGGGACCATGGCACTTCTCGCAGGCAATCCCATGGTCGAACGCTCCTGGGCCCGAGTCGGTGATAATCGCCCGGGCACTGGTGACATGACAGCTCAGGCAGCGCCGAACTGCGTCTTCTGTAAGTGGCTCACCCAGAAATCGTATGGCCTCGTCCGGTTGGAGGAGATGACCAGATGTTATATCCCAGCGGTAGCTCGTTCCATGACGATATTGTGAAAGCCTCAACTCGAATGCCTGTCCATTCTTCCCGCGTCCAACGAGTGTGAGCCCACGATCTCCAGAACCGAAGGCATATTTCACGACCGCGGAGTAGATTTGGTCCTTGACCTCGGTTTCCTGTTCGATCGTATCGGGATCGATGTGCTTCAGTCTGTGGGACACCTTTACTTGAACAGGGTCGGGAAGCGGAGATTGAGGAAGCGAAAGGTTGGATAGCTCCGATGACCGATAAAACGTGTGCGCATGACGTGAGCTTTGCTGTGTCTGAAAGACAGCCGAATGGCAGTTAGCACAACGAGAGGCGCCGGAGAACGGAGATGGCTCTGGAACAAGTGGGTTCTCAGCGCGGAATGAGCCGGACTTTTCGCTCGCAGCCAGTGCCTCGCTCTTCATGCCTTCTTGTAGGTAAGCGCGGCTCAGAAGCCAGAAAAGCTCCGGGTCTGGCTCCGATTGCGAAGCGTCCTCAAGATAGCGCCGAGCTGCTGTTGGTTGGGAGGTCTGGAGCAGGGCGCGAGCAAGCTCTTTCGGCGGCACGACTGGTGTGTGGGTACCTCCTCTTTCCGATACTTTACGCTCAATAACTTTTCGCCAGAAGGTGATGGCATCATCTGGATTGTTGCGAGCCAGTGCAATTGTAGCGAGAAGTGCATCGGCTTGACCCTCCCAGCCAGGGCACTCGCCCAGCTTTCGAGCCGATTTCACAGCGTCATCGAGCCGGTCGTTCTTGGAATAAGCCCGCGTTAGCTCAAAAAGCGTCTCTGCGTGGTTCGGCTCAGCGGCAAATGCCTGCTCCCAGACCTCTAATGCCCTGTTGTTGCCGCTACGATTCAAGGCAATCCCCAGGAGACATAGATCCTCCGCTGTCATCGCGCCTGATCCCATTTTATTGTATACAGCCATGGCCGAGGAATCCCGTCCCAGGCGGATTGATGCCCTCGCTAGTAATCGTAAGGCTGTTATGTCATCACCGTTTACTTTTAATCGCTCTCTCGCCAATTCGAGTGCTTTTTCCCAATCGCCTTCCGAGTACGCTCGCCATCCGGGCATCAGCGGATCGGGGACCCAAAGACGCCTGGTCAGCCAGATGCTACTCGTCGTTAATACAACGACCGCTGTAATGAGCCCAAGCCATCGGGCTCGAGACTGGTAACGCGACATAGTCTTGTCTCGCTCCACCTAGTGCACTTTCCCTAAAACCATGTTACTTGAGTGTTTCTAACACTGCCAAGTTCGTCACCTTGTCTGAACAGTGAGGAATCGCCCTTGTCAGCAAGTCGTTCGCCGGGTGTAATGTGCAAGGAAAGGCCTCTGAACTTACTTCCACGTTTATCTCGCGCTGTAGACCTTTCGATTCTGGTGCTTGTTTTATCACCAGGATTGAGCACAACGTCCTAGGCGTCGGGAATTAAACTTGGGTCCGAAGCGGAGCTTTCCTCGATGCACGACCGCATCGCCTATCAAGGTATCACTTTCGACGACGTTCTGCTTGAGCCTGGGTATTCTGAGTTACTGCCGCATCAAGTGGATACCCGCTCACAACTCACCTCCAAGATTGGGCTTAACATCCCGATCCTTTCTTCACCGATGGATACGGTGACAGAAGCCGAACTGGCGATTGCACTTGCGCAGGAAGGAGGACTCGGTGTTATCCACAAGAACATGTCGATCGAAGAGCAAACACGCGAAGTCGATAAGGTAAAACGCTCAGAAAATGGGATCATTGTCGACCCCATTACGTTGCCGCCGGATGCGAATGTGGGCCAAGCGCGCCAGATCATGACCGGCCACAATATCTCGGGCGTCCCCATCACCGTCCATGGCTACCTTCGAGGGATCTTGACCCGACGTGATCTACGATTCCTCGAATCCAATGATCTTCGTATCGAGGAAGTCATGACCAAGGAAAATTTGGTCACTGCCCCGGCGGATACGAATCTCGAGGAAGCTGATCGGATTTTAACGAAAAATAAGGTCGAGAAACTTTTGCTGGTTGACGATGAATATCGACTGAAAGGGCTAATTACGATCAAGGACATTGACAAGCTGCATCGCTACCCTCACGCGTGCAAGGATGCAAGAGGGCGGCTTCGAGTTGGGGCAGCGGTAGGAGTACACGATTACGACCGTATCGACTCCCTGCTCAATGCGGGTGTGGACGTATTGTTAGTGGATTCAGCACATGGTCACACGAAAAACGTGATTGATACAGTGAGGCGAATCAAGCAGAAGTTTGAAATTCAGGTTGTTGCCGGCAATGTAGCAACTGCAGAGGGAACAAGGGGTTTGATTGACGCAGGTGCCGATGCGGTGAAAGTTGGTATTGGTCCCGGATCGATCTGTACTACGCGGGTGGTTTCGGGCGTCGGCGTTCCCCAGATTACCGCAATTTACCAGTCAGCCAAGATTACAAACGGTAGAATCCCGATTATTGCAGATGGGGGTATTCGCTACTCAGGTGATATCACGAAAGCGATCGCAGCCGGAGCTCACGCTGTCATGATTGGAGGCCTCTTTGCAGGTCTTGCTGAAAGTCCGGGGGACACGATCATTTTTCGAGGGCGGAGCTTCAAGACTTATCGGGGAATGGGCTCAATCGGAGCCATGGCAAAAGGCTCGCACGAACGTTATCGACAGGAACCAAATGTACGAATCTCGGATAAAGATAACAAAGTGTCGTTTAGCGAAAAGCTTGTCCCCGAGGGAGTCGAGGGGCGTGTTCCCTACAAGGGACCGCTTGCCGAATATGTCTTTCAACTCGTCGGCGGTTTACGAGCCGGCATGGGCTACTGTGGCTGTCGCACCATCGACGAGCTTCGGACGAAAACTCGTTTTATCCAGGTCACATCAGCCGCAGTTCAAGAGGGTCACCCCCACGACATCGTCATCACTCAAGAAGCCCCCAACTATTCAAGTTTCAGCAGCGAAAATGAGCTAGGACGCGGATCTGTGTGAGATCAAGCAGTATTTCCAGGATATGCTCGTTCTGACTGTTCACTTACACAAAAGTTAGAAAAAATGGTTTGACGATTCGGGAAAACTATACAGATTGGTGTCGCCATTATGTTGCCAGATCATCTCTATTCTGGGTTTTGAACCCAGCCCTTTCTCAGTTCGCCACATCCTACGGGGCTTCCAACCCCTGAATTGGCGACGATGATTCAGGTAAATCCCAGGAAAGCAAGGAGGCGTGGCTTGCGTCGCATTAAACCAGCAATGACCACAGCGGTCCTCGTGGCCGTATTCGCGGCCACACCGGTCAAAGCTCAGCAATCCAATCCTTCAGGTAGCGAGCCACTCGGTCAGTCCCAGCCGTCCGGCAGGACGGCAAGAGCTGGCCAAACTCGTCCATCGCCAGACGATCAGGTCTATGGCGTCGCGGTCACACGTGGTGCACGTTACTTGATGCGAAACGGCCTGGATTACTTGAATTACAGGGAGTACGAGCGGGCCCTGAAGTTTTTGCGAGAAGCAGAAATCAGGAAGGATGAGCTGACCAAAGCTGAAAAACAGGTGCTTCAAAACGGCATTGAGAGCGCAAGCGCGGATTGCGCCAAGCTGCCGGTGCTGAATCACCGTATGCTCTTAGCGAGCGGTCACGCAATCGTAGCGGCTTCAGCCCAGCTAAGGCCGAAGCTTTTGTAGCTCATGAGACCAATCCCGACCGCCTTCAAAAGCTGCCGTCGAAGTCTGTACATGGTTTATCAGGCGGTTTAACCAATCCCCCAGGCAATAATACTGATGATCAAGGAGAGCCGATCCTGCTGACCAATGGCAACTCAGGATCAAGCAACTCGAGCTCCCAAAATCCAGCGCTCTCAATCGAGTCAGACCGGTAGTAATCCCTCAACCGTTCCTCACGATTCGGAGGGACCAAGACCGCTTCCTGACATTCCTAAAATCCCGCAACTTGTACAGAAACAGAACGAGACTGATGGTTCACCAGGTGAACTCGACAAGAATCCAGGTGAGATCAACGAACATTTATCGGAGCAAATGATCGATCAGCCTCAGGTACAACCGGTGCCCAGGCAAGATACGCCTGTATCTCGTGTATCGGCACTTGCTCCTACGCCGCAAGTTGTGTCGAGCCCGAGTGCGAGCACATTGACACAACCGGCTACCGTTGATGATGTCCCCAAGGATACTCCTGCTCCTCCGGTGTTCGAGCTGGAGACGACGCCCGCGGTTCCACCAGCCGCTCAAACTACAAGTCAGGATGATTCAACCACTCTTGCTCACAAGGAATCCGAGGAAACAAGCGCGGCGCCAATACCCAGGCAGGAAAGTGCTTCACCAGCACCGACCATGTTGTCTCAGTCGACATCGAGGTCATCGCCATCCACAGACGATCTGCCTCCTCTACCGACTGATCTAGGTACCAAGCCCGAGTTTACCGATTCCCAAAAGCAGATTTTAGCCCCGATAACAGTTCCCAATACATCGACAAACCCGAGTGCCATGGGTGAGAACGAGTTGCCACCTTTACCAGACGACGTCAGTAATGCCGCTCGACAAGGTCATGATGCGCCAGTGCCAGCACCCGAGATGATACCCGAGATCGTTACTCCGACCGCGGTTCCACCCACTGTTCAGGATCTGCCGGCACTTCCGGATGATTCAAGCGGCCGGGAATCACGTGCGCTCAATAGCCAGATACCGAATGCCATACAATCTCCGTCCGTAGCTGCGCCCGTTGGGGGACAAGACGGATCCATGGCACAACCGAGCACGAATTCAGACGCTTCACCGTCCAACCCGACTCTTCCGGATGCAGCGGAGGCATCGCAACCTACTTCACCGCATATCAAAGAATCCACTCAAACAGTCTCACCTGTAGCAACACCACCGCTTACGAGCGATGCTTCAGTGGCCGTCGAGTCAAATGAGGATTCCTCCTCAGCTCCTCCAGCGATAGAGAATCCGCCAACTTTACCTGGCAGGTCGGATACCTTTATTCCTAGTCGTCCAAACCCTGCGTCGACCCTTCGTCCAGAATTGAAGCGAGAGGTCGAGATGATTGTTCGCCAGCAGGAGGATGATCTGCGACGCAGACAGCAAGTACAAGCACAAGCACAACCAGCTAACCGCCGGACTGACACGATCGGTTCCGATCTGCGATCTCAAACCCAGCTTGATATCAGCCGCGCACCCAGTCCCGCAGAGGCCCGGCCAATCAAAGCGATTCCCGTTCCTGAAGATTGGGTTCCGCTCCCCCCGCGTACTTGGGCGGCTCAGCGCAAGTACTGGGCGGCGGCGGCCACCTGTCACCTTCCCTTGTACTTCCAGGATCCAGTTCTGGAACGCTATGGACACAGCGTCGAGCAATTCTTGGGGCCAGTTGGCCGGTATTTCACGTACCCGCTCGACGACCCCACCCAATCAACGCAACGGAATCAGATTCTGCAGCCATTCTTCTCTGCCGGTTTGTTTGCTTTCCAGATCGCAGCGTTGCCCTATAACGTTATCATGGATCCTCCCTGGGAAGCTCAGTATGATCTTGGCTACTACCGACCTGGCGACAATGTGCCAACAGATACCTACTGGTTGCCTCTGCACGGATACGGACCACCACTCCGTGGCAGCAACTATTGAGCTGCTCTCTCCCATTCGAGGATCATGAATTTCTTGTGTATTTAGCGATTCTAAGGTTGTTCGACAGGTTTCGATGAAATAAGCTGAATTTGTCACCCCGTAATCTGCGTCAAGGAGAATGTTCAGCTATTGCTTGACGGTCTAATAACAGCCACGACTCGACCGACGATCATGAACCCATTCAAGAACGTCGAGCCCCATGTAATAGACCGATAGGACTAGAATCGCAGCGATGTCGATTGAACACAGAGCGGTCGATTCCAGTTGGGATAACGAGCGGGTCACGCTTGGCCGCAGTTTTTTACGGGATATGGAAGGGCTCTGGGCCGAGGTGCTCAAGCTGGCGGCGGTCGTTGAAGACGCCTTGAATCGGAGCATTCACGCGATCTGCGACGGGCGAGTTGAACTGGCCGAAGAACTCAAGCATCAGAAGCATGCGATGGACCGCTGGGAAGTTCAAATTGAACGTGAGTGTGTGCGAGTGTTGGCCTTGCATCAACCGGTTGCATCCGACCTCCGACGCGTCACAACAATTCTGAAGATTAACGGAGACCTTGAACGACTCTGTGATCTCGCTCGGCATATCGCCAAACGGGTTAAAAAACTCTCCAGCGATCCCGAGGCGTTTCCCATTCCACAGCCTTTGGAAAACCTTGCGGTCTCTGCCCTTTCTCAGATTCGTGATAGTTTGGATGCGCTAACCCAGTCTAACGTTGTACGCGCACACGCTGTCATTGCCGCTGATCGCCAAGTTGACCTAGATTACCGCGCCGTTCAAAAGCAGCTCAAGATTGAGATTATTCGTAAACCCGAGCGGATAAACACCTGGCTTCGGCTCGTCAACACGGCTCGAAATCTAGAGCGTATCGCAGATCATGCAGCCAAAATTGCTGAGTCGGTTGTGTACTTGAAGGAAGGTGAGATTCTGCGGCACCAACTGGGTCAATCATCGGCGGAAGTTGGCATTAATGATCCCGGTACGTCGCCGTCCCGCGGAGTCAATGTTTCCCAGCTTGATCCATAGCCAGCACGTTTCGAGCAACCAAGTACGGGTTCGTTGGTTTTCGTGCGTTGTTTCTCCGAGCTTGAGCTTGGCCATAAGCACTCATACAATGGGGGAGCGCACGATGGGGTTCTCCACGTAAAACAGACTGACTTTGGCCTCGATCGAAAGAGGTGGACCTTGTCCATCAAGTGGACTGAAACCAGTTCGTTGCTCATCTCCCAGCGCGATCAATTGATCGATACAATTCGCACCTACAGCAGGGTGGCGGTGGCTTTTTCGGGAGGAATTGATAGCACGGTCGTCGCGCAAGCCGCTTTCGAGGCATTGGGGGATAATGCAGTTGCCGTTACTGCCGTGTCTGAAAGTTTGGCTGCGGGGGAGCTTGGAGAGGCTGAAGAGCTTGCTCGCAGAATTGGTATTCGCCACCGAGTCATTCGCACCGAGGAATTCTCGAATCCAGCCTATCGCCGAAATAATCCCGATCGATGTTACTTCTGCAAGAGCGAGTTATACGGGCAACTCGAATCGTTGCTCGAAGAACTGGGGGCCGATGTGATCGCCTCTGGGGCCAATCTCGACGATATGGGTGACTATCGACCGGGTTTGAAGGCCGCTTCTGAGCATGGGGTACGGCATCCCCTCCAGGAGTGTGGGTTTACGAAGGCCGATGTCCGTGCACTAGCGTTTGCCTGGGGTCTTCCGACCTGGGACAAGCCGGCAACTCCGTGCCTTTCGAGCCGGATAGCGTATGGTGAAGAGGCAACTCCAGAGCGCAACCGAATGATTGATCAAGCGGAGCAGTGGTTGCGCAGTCGAGGGTTTCACATCTTGCGCGTGCGTTACCACAAGGGCGATCTAGCTCGAATCGAGGTTCCGCTCGATGATTTGCCGCGTTTCGTTGAACTTGAGCTGCGCGGCGAGTTACTGCCTGCGTTTCGCACCTTGGGTTTTAAGTTCGTCACAATCGATCTGGAAGGATTTCGCTCGGGTAGTCTGAACAGTGTCATCCCGGTGGAAGACTTGCTGCGTGGTACTGGTCGAGCGAAGATATCGGGTGCACACAGCTAATGGATAAGACCCATTCGCGAGTTTACTTTTCGGTTGGCCCCCACGAGAGACAGTCAGAAAGCACCAGCGTCCTCTGATGCCCCGGGTTACGTGCCGATGTGGCGAAAAGCTGAAGATCCCGCCCGAGAGTCCAGAGCATATGGATTGTACTCGGTGTGGCACACGAATTCGGCTGCGCCGACCGAAGTTAAAGACAACTGACTTAGGCGGAGATGGATTTATCCGCTTTCTGTGCCCTTGTGGGCGCCGGTTGAAGGTACCGGTGGAGAGTCAACCCAAGGCGGGTAAATGTCCCGACTGTGGGCGGGTTGTACCGGTGCCGACATCGGCATCTGGGACATTGAAGCCAACCGCAAACAGAGACGCCGATACACGAACGGAAGATCTCGATGTTGACGATCTCGCCGAGCTTGAGAAATGGTCTGCACGGCACCTAGCAAGGGCGATTCAGGCGGAAGCTGATCCGGCAGCGACTGGGCCGGCAGCAAATGACGACGACGAAGTGCTGAACGTGCCGCCCAGTATGATGCCACAAGCATCCGTGGTTAAATTCGAGACCGGCTTGCGGACTTGCCCACGATGCAAGAAGCCCCTCCACCTGAGCGCTGATAACTGCCGAGAGTGCGGGATGCCAGTTCCACGCTAGCGAGGATTCACAAGATTCTGGAGCACGCGAGGTCGTTCAGAAGATCTACATCAGAGTTTGCTGAACGTTTTGCACCAGGACGTTGCGGGTGAATTCATTGTCGAATGCCAGCAAGAGAGCTGTCACGCAGGGATTCCAATAGAGTACAATCAAAGGGGACACTGCGCAGATTTGATACTGCTTTCCAACCACTTTGCCCGGAATATTTGTTAGACCTTCCCATCGAATTCAAAGCCAACAAAACCTGGCAATTTTACGGTCTAGCCAGGATACTAGGATAGAGAGCCCGCTCACCGCTATGAATGCGTCGATTGTGACTGGCTACGGAAACGACCAAGGAGCATGAAACGGTGTTTGGCGATCTGTTTCGCGATCTCCAAGCTCGATTTCCCTGGTTGTCGACCTGGTTAGGTGGACGGCTCGAGGTCGAGTTACCAGCATTTCTAGTAAGCCTGACGATGCATGGTATTTTGCTCGTCTGCCTCGCGTTCGCAGGTTACCGGGTACACCAAGAGGCGAATCGCGAGTTTCAAGCTAATGTGGTAGATAACCTGATGCCGTCGTCGGATTCGACGTTTCAGGATCTTGACCAGAGCGCCAATCCGCCCGCAACTGTTGCTGCTGCGGGGTCATTTGCACCAACTCTGGCACCGACAGTCACCACTGCGCCAAGCTCAGCCGGGGTTGTACAGAGTACTGCTGCTTCTTCAACTCAGGTGGGTGGAGCGGCACCAGAGCTCGTCAAGCTCGATGTTCGGCACGCAACTGAATTGATTGTTCCCACGGCGACAATGCTTGGACAAACCATCTCGATTCGAGGCAATGGTGCTGAGTTTGTCGGTGGTGTTGAAGGAGCGGTCGATCGAATTGCAATTGAGATTCTGCGGCACTTGGAGCAAGGACGCACACTGGTTGTCTGGGCGTTTGACGCATCCGGAAGTCTGCTGGCCGAGCGACAGCGGCTTAGCAAACACATCGATACGGTCTATACCCACATCAACCAGCTCGACGAGAACCACTTGTCGGATGACAGCGGGTTGCTCACGATGGTTCTGAGCTTCGGGCAAGACCGGCATACACTTCTGGCCAAACCAACTGCGGAGCGCTCGGAGATCATCGGAGCGATCCAAAATGTCGCGTTAGACACGTCAGGGGTTGAAACAACCTTCACGACGGTCGCCGAGATCGTCAACCACTGGGGCCGATTCAAAGGTGCCAATAACCAGGCTTACCACACGATGATTATCGTTGTGACCGACGAGATTGGCGACGATGAGAATCGCTTAGAGGATTCGATTGCACTAGCACAAAGAGCCAAGGTGCCGGTGTACGTACTTGGCTCGCAAGCAGTGTTTGGCCGTGAACTTGGCTACGTAGATTACGTTGATCCGAAGACCAAGCAAGTCTTCCGCGGTGTGCCAGTGAAACAAGGCCCTGAGAGCGTGATGCTCGAGCAGATCCGTCTTCCATTCTGGTACGGTGGTCTTCAATACGAGATTGTCGAGGCCGGGTTCGGTCCATACGCCTTGAGCAGACTGGCGAGTGCAACCGGAGGAATCTATTTTGTTACGAGGTTTGATTCTCGCCGTATGGGATTTGACCCTTCGAGGATGCGGGAGTACAAGCCTGATTGGGACCGAAAAGCAGACTACGACAAAAGAATTGCTGAATCACCGTTGCGCCGGGCAGTTTTGAACGCAGCGCAGATTACTCAGCAGAAACTTCCTGCCATGCCAACTCTGTATTTTCCGCCCGCGGATGCTCCCGAATTCAAGGACGTAATGGCTCTGAATCAAGGTATTGCCGAGCGAACTGCTTATACAGTCGACGAAGCACTCGTCCCGATCAATTCGGTGGCCAAGCTCCGAGACCGCGAGATTTCCAGGCGCTGGCAGGCGCATTACGACCTGATTCGCGGGCGACTCCTGGCCATGAAGGTGCGTTGTTACGAATACAACTACGCTTGCGCCCGCATGAAGAAGGATCCGCCCAAATTCAGCAGTCCGAAATTCAACGCTTGGCGGCTCGTTCCGGATGCGAATATTCAATACAGCGAGAAGGCAGTCGTTGCCGCCCGTGAGGCTCAATCACTCTTGCGCCGGGTTATCGAAGACCACCCCACGACTCCTTGGGCACTTCTGGCTGAACGTGAAGTGAAAGACCCATTAGGTTTCAAGTGGGTAGAATCCTATGTTCAGCCAAGACCTCGACGTAACGACAACGCGGCGGCTGCACAAAAAAACAAGCCAGCCCAAATGGCCAAACCGCCCGAGATGCCCAAGCTATAATGGAACCAGACTGCGTACGGTAGACCGGGCGCGAGGCAGCGACAGTGCCTCTCAAGTAGCTCGAGACGGGGAAAACCCATATGGAACTCCGGCCTCTTCTTCCGTCCTCCGATGAGGATGCTTTCCCAATAGCGGGAGAAGAAACCTCGGAGGCATGTATATCGGTTTCAAAATCACCGCCAGGTGCGGGGAGTTTGGTAGATCGAGATGTTGTCTCAGGTTCAAAGAGTTCGAGAGCACCAACCGGCACGATAGTGGCTGACCCATTGGTGGTTGGACTCGGCGACACGGTCATTGTCAATCATGACCAAGTAGACAAGCCAACCGAAGAGGTTACTCGGTCAAGTCTGCCGCCAGTAGCGAGCGAACCCCCAACTGCACCTGAGCCTGATTCGACACCAGCTCAGGAGGAGGAAGCAACGGAGCAGAAGCCTCGAGCAGGCAGGGTGAGCGCAGGCACCAAGATTCGGCCCAGACGGCGACGACGGGGTCGAATGCGATATCTGATGCAAGCCTGGAGTGTTTCGCTACTTATTCACGTTGCAATACTCTCGGCTCTGGCTGCGGCTACGTTTTCGGCGAAGGAAGCGGTCAACAAGATCCTCAACTTCGATTCAGCGTTAGCGGGATTTCGTAACGGCGAACAGGAGGTGCTGCCGATCTACGCCGACCCAGATGATATTCGGCGTGATAAGGCAGTCGGTGATGAGAATGCCACTAGCCCGGCTGAGTCCGTCCTCACGGCGATGAGTGAAGGTGAGGGTGATGACGGTGGTGGCTCGATTGCCACAGGTGCGGCAGGCAATGGTGCACCCTCGAGAACTCCGAGGATCCGTGGTGTTGGTAAAGGCCGAATCAACGAGGGTACAAGCCTTCCCGGGGTCAAGATTGAAGGGCTGGGTGGATCTCCGATCAGTTTACTGCCAGTGGCTCCTGCGCTCGATCTGGGGAGTGGCGGCAAGATTGCTGGTGATCCCCTTTTTGACGTCAAGGAGATTGGGGTTGCTCTCGACCAGCTTGCCCGCGAGATTCTCCGACACCTGAAGGACCACAAGCTCACGGTCGTGTGGCTGTTCGACGAATCGACCAGCATGCAGGATGACCAGAAGACGATCTTCCAGAAATTCGATCGCGTTTCGAGTGAGCTCAAGCAGAATATCGAGCCAAATAAGAAAGCCACGAGTGCGCTCAACCACGCGATTGTCGGGTTTGGGCAGGAGATTGACTACGTCCTGGATAAGCCGCGAGACGATATTGACCAGATCGGCCGGGCCATAAAGCACCTCAAAGTTGACTCGACCGGAACAGAGAACACAATGCAGGCCATCCGGGAAGTTGTCGAGCATTACGCATACGTTGTGCAGAAGGCGGGCCGACATCTCTTGATTGTGCTCGTAACCGATGAATCAGGTGATGATGGGACATACGTCGAAGAGGCGCGGCAGGCGCTTAAAAAGTATCGTGTTCCGCTTTACGTCATTGGTCGACAGTCACTCTTTGGTTATCCGTGGGCACATCACAAGTACGTCGATCCAGTCACCAAAGATGTGTACCATCCGGTGATCCGCCGCGGGCCTGAGACAGCAGATCTCGAGGTTTACCAATGGGACGGGCTGTATGAACGATGGGATGAACAGCCCTCAGGGTTTGCACCTTACGAATTGGCTCGTTTGACCCGCGATTCAGGCGGGATCTATTTTCTCCTGCCGAGCGAAGAGTTCATGAGGATCCGGCAGCGTGAACAGGCATATTCGATCACACAGCTCAAGGAATATCTCCCGGAATACAGTAACCGGTTGGCTTACATGGAGCGGCGCAACAGCTCTCCTCTGCGAAAGCTACTACATGATATTGTCCTGGAAGGCAAGGCTTTTATCTATCGAAGGGATTTCCCGATCGAGCCCGCCGACATGGTCAAGTTGGCGTTTGAGGAAGGCCAGAAGGCTACGATCAAGCTTAACCAACTGCTACTGATCCAGACGCGGCTTGAGCAGATGGTGAAGGAGCGAGATCGGGATCCAGAAAAGCGATGGCAGGCACACTACGACCTGATGGTCGCTCAGACTGTGGCGTTTCAGGTCAAGGCTTTCGAATATCGCGCGCTCATGGCGTCAATCGCCAAGACCCCGCCGCGCGCGAAACACCAACCCACTTCCGATAACCTGGTTATCTGGGTTGTCAATCACGCGACCCAACCCCTTGCTCCTCGCAACGACACGGCCAAGAAATACGCCGAGGCCGAACGGTTGCTGAAAGAGGTCATCATCCGGCATTCCAAGACACCTTGGGCTGACCTCGCACAGGACATACTTAACCGCGGTTTATCAGTCCGACTCGATGAAGAAGTTCACAATGCGAAATATTACGAACGCTCGCAATTTGTACCCAAGTATTAAGCTTTCCTGTATGCCAAGGCGCTGGCGTGCTGGTATGGGCGCGGCTGCCAGGCTTGTCGGCTAAAATACCCATTCCGCGGCGGGGCGTCTGGTTGACGTGAGAAGAGGTCAGGAGCAACTGGGCGATAACGACTCATCAACCGCCCGAACCTCAGGGCTGGGTAGTTTCTACGTGTGTTTAACTTTATCCCAGCACGGTGTATGATGACCAACGTAGCTTGTCACGAATACCGCGACGAAGATTAGCAAAAATCCATCAATCTAATTATACTTGCATACCTTGATCGTGTAGATCGAGTTGCATAGAAAGAAGGCGTTTGCGATCAGTATTGGCCGGAGAACTTAGCGTAACTGAACTCCTTGAATTGAATAGCGTTGGAACAGACAGCCATGACAAGAGCTCTGGATCAACTTGCGGAACTGGTTCGGCAGGCAGAGGCTAAAACTCTCGCGAGACGGATTGAAAGTGAGACTCAGCAGGCTACTGAGCGGTTTCGGTTAGCTGAGCAACGATCGCGGCGGGCGGTTGAACGACATCGGACAGTCCGACCGGCTAAATTGCAATCCTTGGAACAGACGGATATCGATGAGCAGCTTCTCAAGGATCTGGTTCGCAAATTGGCCTTGTACAAGTCATCACTTGGTTCGCAAGCTGATGCGGAGAAGTTAATTGCGGCATCGCAGGCCGAGATTGAACGAACGCGTCATGAAAACCGGGCAGAGCTAGAAGAGATTAGCCATGAACTCGAAGAAGCACGCCGTGAGCTTCGCGTAGCGATTGATGCCTATCGCCAACTTCGCCGTGAGCTCGATCGTCTCCAACCTGAACTTGCAGCGCAATTTGCTTCTGCGGACCGGCTTCTTTGGGATGCGGAGTCCTATTTTCCCGGCGGCCAGCTTCAGTTATTAGCCCAAGAGGTTGAAGCCGCCATAAGCGGTTACGCCTCTTTGGGTAAACTGGAGCAGTACGCCCGCCTCAAGGTATGGATCGGACGCTTCCGATTTTATCAAGCTTCACAGGATCGTGAAGCCGAGCTAAGCGATGACTTACAGGCATTGTCACATCGCGTATTCCACCAGCTCAAGTGGCTCTCGCGCCAATACGAGCCCGGGTACATTGAGGCATTTCGCCAAGATTTCTCTACCGACTGGGCCGTGTATGTCAAGGAAGCCCAAGAACAGCTCCACCAAGCCAACGAAGCATCGCGCCGCGTCCGTGACACCGATTTTCATCCTCAACACGACCACGAACCTGGAAGTGAGTACATTCCGGCACCTCCACCTGGGGTGTTCCCCCGGGTCCTCGGATTGACGCACGCCCCTTCAATATCTGCGGTATCGATCGCTCCAACAACGGCTCAAAACCAAACCGCAAGCGCCTCGCTAGCCGGGCTCAAAACACTGGTCGCAAGAATGCACCTTCCGGAGGAAGGGCTTGACCAGTTTCTTACGGCCGTTCGAAAAGCGATCGCTGACGTTGGACCAGCTCATCCCGAGCTTCTTCGTTTGGTTCTGCCCTACCGCGAATATATCAACGGCGAGGAAGGCCTGAGTTCTCTGCAGCGCAATCTCGAGCGTGCCCACCCTCAGAAAACTGGCACACAATCTTGTGATGCTTCCTGACGGAAAGTTCAACAGAGCAAGGGTTTACAGCACCATTCGTTTTTCATTTATCAATAAATCGTAATAGTTTCATGAAATAATTTAATGTGTTCTCGAGCAATAACTTCAATTGAGAACTCCCGCTTAACGCGACGTCGCGCAGATATGCCCATTTGAACCGCACGATCAAGGTTTTTCCACTGCTCGACGATCGCATGAGCAAGACGTACCGGGTCGTCTGGCGGAACTAATCGCCCGTGTTCAAAGTCGTCAACAAGTCTCTGGTTACCGAAGATTGATGACGCAACAACAGGCATCCCCAGTGCCATCGCCTCCAGGAGTGCGATGCTCATTCCTTCTTCACGTGAGGGGAGAACGAAAAGGTCTGCATTTCGGAGAACATCGGTCGTGCTAGCGACAGAGCCCGGAAACTCAACTGATCGAGTTGGCCCTACCGTCAAGCCAACCATTCCCGCCAAACGTTCGAGAGCAACCCTTTCAGTCCCCTCGCCAACCAAGATCAATTGAGCTGTGGGGAATCTGAGTCGTACGTGAGGCCAGGCTGCGACCAGTGTGTCCAGCCCCTTTTCAGGTGCGAGCCGCCCCACAAAGATTGCACGCGGGGCCATGTGCCAGCCAGGTCGAACGTGCCAGGCTGATTCAGGCAGCACAACTCCGTTGGGAATTGAGACGATTTTGGGCGTGACCGGCTCAGAATCTCTCTTCTCCACCGCTCGGAAAGGTCGCATCGTTCCCGAGCGGAGCGATTCCTGAATCTCTTCCTGGACTGATTTTGAGATCGAAACGAAGGCTTCAGCCCGGCGACAGGTAAGGCCGATTATCCGACCAAAGTTTCCCCATGATTGCCAAGCAATGTCACCAGTTGTGCCTGCTCCCTCTGGTCGAAGTACCACCGGAAATCCCAGACGCTGCCCAGCCCGAACGACGACATAGGCATCATGCTTGAGCATTGAGACATAAGCGAGGTCGACATGATTACGACGAAACCACTGCTCGAGGTTTCGCATGTAGAGCCACGTTCCCCAGAATCGCAAGCGTGAGGTCTTGAGCCGGACAACAGAAAGCCGCCCAGGTTGATTCAAGTCAGGTACATCACTTGTTTCAGGCTGATCGAGATCTACCCTCTCAGAATTGGCGCTCTTGCTGCCCGGGATTTCTGCGGTGATGACCGTCACGTCGGCACCTTCATTCGCCAGAGCTCTAGCCAGGTAGCTTAGAAGTTTCTCTGCACCTCCAATCTGCGGTGGATAGCGCCGAGTTACCAGAGCAAGGGTCAATGCGCGAGAGTACATCAGCGCCTTCGTCTATCCATAACGTAGCATCGACTGGTAGATGGAAATCAACGACCTACAATCTAAGTTCTGCTGCAGCCATCCTAAAATCAAGCTGTGATAAGGCAACGGATCTGCTAAACTGGGGAGCCAGCGCATTGGAGATGGGCACGCTATCCTGACCCACTCCAGTACATGAGTTCATTCGGAGCTTCGTCGTCTGGCGTCCTCGACTCTTCCAAGCTAATACCAAGTGGAGGCGATTAATCTATCGTGTCCGTCGAACCACTGATTAACGAATCTCAGATTCGTGATCGTTTGCATATATTAGGCCGCCAGATCGAAAACGACTATCGGGATAAACCGCTCACCATCGTCGCTGTCCTGACAGGGAGCCTCATCGCACTGGCTGATCTGGTTCGGCAGATACGAATTCCGCTACGAATTGCACTGGTGCAAGCTAGCAGCTACCGCGGTGCAACAACATCGGCAACGACTTTGGTGCTAAACGAAGCATTTGCCCCTGATGTTGCCGGACGAGATGTTCTTCTTCTCGACGACATCCTCGACACCGGGCAAACGCTAAGTGCTCTCGTTGCTCATCTCAAAGATCGTGGCTCCGCCTCGGTTCGCACAGCAGTTCTACTTCGCAAGGTCGGTCGCCAGATTGTGCCGATCGAGCCGGACTACTGTGGATTCACCATTCCGGATGCTTTTGTTGTCGGCTATGGTTCTCGACTTTAACGACGAGTATCGCCACTTACCGTTCGTCGGAGTACTTCCTAACCAGTAGGTGAGATCTAAAATCAAGTACTCATGCAGAGTTGGTGACTGCGCCGGAATCCATGTATTGACGGAACCAGAGTTCCAGCATCAGTAGCGCCCACAGTCGATACGAGTGGTTCTCGTTCTTGACGCGTGTGTTGATCAACATGGCGATTAATCACCGAGGGACGAAATATTCCTCGGTTCAGACAGACGGGATCGAGCAGCACTTCCTTGAGTTCTGCTTTCAACTCGTTCCGGAACCAGCGGCCAATTGGTACGCCAAAACCCATCTTGGGACGAGTTTTGATGGAAGCGGGCAGTAGGTCAGAGAATGCCTGTTTGAGGACGACCTTCGAGCGGCCCTTGCGAAACCGGATTTTGTGATCTATGGGCATCGCCACGGCTAGCTCTACAACCCGATGATCAAGGAACGGCCCACGACATTCGAGACTGTGCGCCATACTGGCGAGATCGACTTTGACTAGAAGGTCGCCAGGGAGGTAAGTCACCAAGTCCGAGACCATTGCTCGTGTGACCGAGTCGCGCTGTGATGCAAGTCCGAAGGCCGATATCAAGATCGCCGCTGGGTCAACTTCAGACTGGTCTCGGTCGCTTGTGGCCGTTGCCACCAACCAGTCAAGATGCCTCTCAGAATAAAGTTCCATGCGACCAGCTTCGTCAAAGGTAGTCATCCAGCCCAGGTAGCGATTCACCGCCGGTTCGCTGATGTGCTCGAGGAGCCGGCGGAGCTTGCGGAGCCGGCTTCTTGGCGCGAGGGGCCACCTAATACAGGTACGATCGCGCTACCCAGTAGACGTCGAGGACCAACAGGCAACCGCTGAAAGAGCTCAGTCAAGCCGAGCGCACGGTAGCGGTCATATCCACCAAAAAGTTCATCGCCGGCATCTCCAGTTAACGCAACCGTAACTTGACGGCGAGTTTCACGAGAAACGTACCAAGTAGGCAGTGCAGAGCTATCAGCGAATGGCTCGTCAAATTGGCGGCAGAGTTCAGGAAGAGTTTCCCAAGCCTTTGGTTCGACAATAAATGACTGATGCTCCGTACCCAAGTGGCGCACGGCCAGCTCAGCATATCCCGTTTCGTTGAAATCCGGATCGCGAAAGCCAATAGAAAATGTCTTTACTTGATGGTTCGACACTTTTTGCATCAAGCCAACGATGATCGTTGAGTCAATACCACCAGAGAGAAAGGCACCGAGCGGCACGTCAGAGATCATCTGCTCGCACACGGCTTCGCCGAGCGTCGCTTGCAATTTCTCCACATCGCGCTCAATCGAACATTTGCTCGTGCGGTTCCAATCAGGCTGCCAGTAGGGCTCAATCGAAAGGGAACCGTCGTGCCAGACTGCGAAGTGCGCTGGTGGAAGCTTAAAAATGCCATTCAGCATCGTCCTGGGTTGTGGCACATAGCCGTATGCGAGGTACTGATCCAGGGCAATCGGATCAAGGCATCGAGGAACAAGATGTTTCGGTAGAGCGAGCAACGCTTTCAATTCACTACCGAAGAGAAGGCGATTCTCGTCATGGTGATAGACTAGGGGCTTTTGACCCAGCCGGTCGCGGGCCAATATTAATGTACGTTTCCGTACATCCCAGATCGCCAATGCGAACATTCCGCGAAGCAGCGAGAACATCCGCGTTCCTTCATCTTCATAGAGATGAACGAGAGTTTCGGTGTCTCCCGTTGAGCGAAGACGATGGCCTTTTGCCTCTAACCGGCGTCTGAGGGAAGGAAAGTTGTAGATCTCACCATTGAAAACGGTCCAGACAGTGCCATCTTCATTAGCGAGAGGCTGATGACCGCCGGACAAGTCGATGATCGATAACCGCCGAAATCCAAGTGCAGCATGATCATCCTGATATTCGCCTGCTTCATCCGGACCACGGTGAACGAGCTGCCTCATCATTGCCCTCAGGGCTTCCGGTTGCAGAGCATTGGCTGGATCGACCCAGACCGCCCCGCAGATTCCACACATTCCACGATTCCTTCCACCATGAAGTTCATGATCTATGGGTTTCGGACAACATTCAAAACACCCTTTGCGCGAGCTAGTTCTTCGTAGAGTTCAGCAAACTGCGCAACCATTGTGTCGACCCGAAATAGTTTCTCTACTCGGGCTTGGCCTGCTCTGGCAAACTGAGTAGCTGCTCCAGGATTCCGAATCACGTCACGAATCGCGCGCGCTAGCAGAGGCGGATTCCCTATGGGAACTAGCAGCCCGGTTTGTCCATTCACGACGACCTCCGTTGTTCCCGGCGCAGCCGTCGCAATTACGGGCTTGCGAAGTCGCATAGCCTCAAGCAGGACATTTGGCAAGCCCTCAAAAGCGCTAGGTAAGATGACCAAGTCAGAAGCAGCCATCAATTCTGGCACATCCTCACGATGACCCAGAAACCGGACACGACCCTCGAGATGATAGGCCTGTGATGCTTCTTCAAGATGGTTGCGCAGCGGACCGTCGCCAACGATCATGGTGCGTGCGTCCGGCTCAACGTACTGGAGCAGAACGAGAGCCTTTAAAAGATCGTTTACCTTTTTTTGTTCGGCCAACCTGCCCGCAAAGAGAATCAAGGGTGTCTCTGCCTTGAACCCTAATGCATTGCGAACTGCTAGAAGATCAGCCTGAGCAGGCTCTTCATCGTCCGCGCCAGAATAAATCAATGCGAGTTTTTCCTTCGGTACTCCGAGCTGCTCGTAAAACTCAACAACAGCACGGGAGTTACCGACCAATCGGTCACACCATTTTGACAAATGGCGATCGACAGCTCGATTGAAACGTCCTTTCCAAATATCGACTGCCATCTCGGTCACAACGACTACTGGGACATGTGCGATCCGTGAGGCGACTCGTCCATACGTGTTGGCTGCAAAAATCCAAGTTTGGACGATGTCGAATGCCTTGGCTTTCAGGAAGCGATTGAGACTGAATAGCGCGATCGGATCCACTTTGAATCGCTTGCCGATTGCTGTAACGGGGATACCAGCGTCGCGCAATTCTACCTCGAGTGGGCCAAGGCGTGTCAGTGCCGCAACTTCGACGTAGAACCTGTCACGCGGTAGTCCCTTGGCCAAGAGCACCATCTGCTTCTCAGCTCCGGAGCGGTCAAGTGTCGGAATTAATTGGAGTACTTTCAGCACTGTACAAAGTGTTGGTATCTGGTTGACAAGGTGTGTAAACAATGCCCGTTTCGAAGAAGTGTTGCAAAAACGAATAAGGGCAGCTTATCTGAATGACCAGGTAATTCCGAGGTTGATACCCGGTATATGCACGACTTTTCTCATCCCTAGTTAACCAATGTTGTGCGATGATAAGGTCTTTGGTATCATTCAGTTGTTCGAGGCGGGTGTAGTCGTGGAGAGCTTTTCAAGATGGGTGTTGCCATCTGCGAGGCGTTGGCATCTCCGACTTACTTCTAATATACAGTTAGATCTCTATTCTGCTAAATTGACGATGCAGTAGGATCTAATTCCTGGATCGATCGGTATTAAACCGCCTTGTTCTAACCAGCGCGTGGCCGACCAAGAACGATACCTTGGTTCGTAGCGGGTTCATATTTTTGAAACATATCAACCAGGTGATTCAAGCAGGAAATCTCGAATGAGGATTTGCTGCGACCGTGAGACATTGCTCACGGCGTTTGGGATGGTAAGTGGGGTTATCTCAGCCCGAAGCCCTAAACCAATCCTCCAAAACATCAAGCTAATAGCGAATATTGACAATAGGTCAGTGCTTATCGGTACTGATCTGGAGGTAGGAATTCGGTATCAGCTACCTGGAATGAAGGTTGATAAGGCAGGCACTGTGATTCTACCAACGGCGCAAATGAACTCGATTTTGCGAACCGGCACTGATCCGGAAATCAGCATCGAAACTGACGGAGAGCGTCTCGTTGTACAAGGCTTACATTCGGAGTTTACTCTACCGGCGGAAGATGCGAGCCTGTTTCCTGATGTTCCTGATTTTGCTGCTCAGAGTTACCATGTCATTGACGCTGCAGACCTGAAGAAACTTATTCGGCGAACGATGTTTGCTACTGACGTCGAGAGTACTCGCTACGCGCTTGGAGGAGTGCTCGTTGAAATCACCGATGATTCAATCGCAATGGTAGGTACGGATGGGCGCCGCTTAGCGCGGATGTCTGCTCCTGCTACGGCTGAAAACAGTCCGTCCCCACCTGTTGGATCACCTGTGATACCGGTGAAGGCCCTCAAATTAATTGAACGTAACTTGGTTAATGAAGACCTACCTGTCCATCTGAGCCTTCAGACAGGGACAGCCGTGATGATCCGGTCCGAGAGAGCGGTAATCTACAGCCAATTGGTCGAAGGGAGGTTTCCGCGCTATCAGGATGTTTTCCCAGCTAATAGCGACACGAAGATTACTCTTGAAGTTGGGCCATTACGGATGGCTGTTGAGCAGGCGTCAATTGTGACCAGCGACGACAGTCGAGGTGTCGATTTCCAGTTCAGTTCAGGTATGCTGCGACTCACAAGTCGATCCGCCGATGTTGGCAGTTCGCATGTGGAGCTACCCATCAACTATGAGGGTAAAACAGTAGAGATCACTTTCGATCCTCGTTATCTTGTCGATGCCCTGAAGACGCTGGACGACACTACTTCCATAACAGCCGAGTTGATCGACTCAAAAAACGCCGCGGTTTTCAAGACAAATGATAGATATACATATGTTGTCATGCCTTTGACTCGTGAGCCTGGCTAAAAGGAGTTTGCGGTCATACGCTTGTTCCCGAAGCAATGGAGGCACTCTCGAAACCAAGCGAGACGGATTGGTTTTGGAGTCGCGTTATGGAGAAAGGCAAGCAAGGGACATGGTCATGCGTATGATATATGTTCATATGCCTTATTAAGTATTAAATCTAACTCAACTGAGGAGGTATGTTTAGCGTGAGCCAAGGTGCCCGGTCCCTGTCGGACATTCTGGGCGAGTTAATTGTCGTGCGCGGCTACAGTCAGACGCATGCCCAGCGGGTGCTGGAAAACGCCTGGAGGGTTGCGGTTGGCGAACCATATTGTTACCAGACACGGATAGGCGAAGTGCGTCATGGGGTACTTAACGTGACAGTTGCGCATTCGGCTCTTCTGGGAGAGCTGGCGGCGTTTCAGAAGGCGAAGCTGGTTGAATCGTTAAGATCCTGTGCCCTGGGAACAACGATTCATGACATTCGGTTCCGGGTTGGACCGGTCGCATTTGAACGTGAAGTGGAACGCAGTTGAATTCAGACGCTGCGACACCTGAAACACAATTTGGTCTTCATTGGCTTCGGTTTAATATTCACCGTCAGAATAGCAGACCACGTAAAGCCCAGTTTGAAACGAGGTAGATGCACGATGGTAAATTTGAGCAGAAGCGAAGAGCACCCCGTTGATAGCTCAACGGCTGGATTCATGAATCTTGAGGTTGGGAATGAGACGGGCAACGGTCAGGAAGCCGAGGTCGACGCAGTGGGTTCAGAAAACTTGTCGGACTATACTGGGGCAAATATACGAGTGCTGGAGGGAATCGAGGCAATCCGGTTGCGGCCTGCGATGTATGTCGGCGATACTCATCTACATGGCTTGCATCACCTGGTGAACGAGGTTGTTGACAACTCAATCGATGAAGCTATGGCTGGTTTTGGGCATTTAATCCATGTTATTATTGATGTAGATGGATCTATATCAGTGGCGGACGACGGCCGAGGAATTCCGATCGACATTTATGCCGATACTGGTAAAAGTGCGCTGGAAGTCGTGATGACGACGGTGCACGCTGGGGGTAAATTTGACCATCAAACGTATAAGGTCTCTGGTGGGTTACACGGCGTGGGTTTGACGGCGGTAAACGCACTTTCCGAATGGTTGCAGGCCGAGGTTCGACGTGACGGACATTTGTGGCGGCAAGACTTTGAGAAAGGGAAGCCTACGAGTTCGCTTTACGTCGTTGCACCAACCAAAACCAGGGGAACGAAGATCAGCTTTTTGCCGGACCCAACGATTTTCCCTGGCTTGACATTTGATGCGGACGTTCTAGAAAAGAGACTTCGGGAACTCTCATACCTTAACAAGGGCGTGAAGATCCGGTTAACGGATGAGCGTGGTCCCGATCCTCGTGACGTCGAGTTCGTATCAACGGTTGGAATAAGTGAGTTTGTAGCTTATCTGAATCGTGCTCAGACGGTTTTGCATTCGCCGGTGATTCTGGCTGGCCGTGATGATGAACGTGGTGTTGCAGTCGAAGTCGCTTTACAGTACAACGACTCAATTAGCGAAATGGTTGTGTCGTATTGCAACAATATCAACACGATCGAAGGGGGCACTCACTTAACCGGATTTCGGATTGCTTTGACTCGAACGCTGAACCAATACGCCAAGTCAGCGGCCTCGGCGAAGACCAAGGACTTGACGATCACCGGTGAGGATTTCAAAGAGGGGCTCACGGCGATCATCAGTGTCCATGTGCCAGATCCCCAGTTCGAGAGCCAAACCAAGATTAAGCTGACCAACAGCGATGTTGAGGGGATCACGGCAAGGGTTGTCAGCGAGCGGCTATCGGAGTTCCTCGAGAACAATCCTGCTGTCGGCAAGAGGATTGTAGCAAAGGCACAACTTGCGGCTGAGGCCCGTGAGGCAGCCCGTAAGGCTCGCGAGCTTGTCCGTAACAGAAAGGGTGTCCTTTCTAGTGGCGGATTGCCAGGCAAGTTAATGGATTGTACTACTCGTGATCAAGATTCCAGCGAACTCTTTCTAGTCGAGGGAGACTCCGCTGGCGGGACGGCCGAAGGGGGCCGCGATCGGGTTTTTCAGGCAATCCTTCCATTGCGCGGTAAGATTTTGAATGTGGAACGCGCACGTCTGGACCGTGTTCTGAGTAATGACGAGATTCGGAACATCATCACTGCTGTCGGCAGTGGAATCGGTGAAGAAGAAGATCCCACGAAGCGACGATATGGCAAGATTGTGATGATGAGCGATGCCGATGTCGACGGCTCTCATATCCGGACGTTGTTGATGACATTTTTCTACCGGCAAATGCCAAGACTTGTGGCTGAGGGGCATCTTTACGTTGCTCAGCCTCCTCTCTATATGATCTCAAGCGGTAAGAAAGAACGGCGATATCTGCATACCGAAGATGAAATGCAAGCAACCCTGATTGAGACCGGTTTGGCTGGAGCCTCGTTGCGAAAAGCCGATGCCAAGAGTCAGACCGATGAAATTGCCGGGGACCAACTCAAGAGTCTATTCGATCTGGTTGTCGGCATTGAACAAGGGCTGCGAGCATTTGGCCGCCGAAACCGTTCGCTCAGTGATTTTTTGTCAATGGCGTATGTTCCCAAGGCTAGTGATTCCTCAAGCCCGGATCCTCGCGACGGCTTGCTTCCCTTGTTCCTCATCGAACACGAGGGAAGAGAAGAGTGGTTTTATAGTGAGAAAGAACGTCTAGAGTATTTTGCGGCACATGATCTGCCAGTGGTTTCGGAGCTTGAGGCTCAATCTAATTCCACGTCGGATTTAGCAGATACGGCAAGCCTATCGATGAAGGATGCTTCAGGCGTTCCTACTCCTTCAGGTCGTTCTGTTCATGAGATTGAATTGCATGAAGTCAAGGTACTCAACAAGCACTTGGTTCGACTGCGTGATGACTT
This sequence comes from uncultured Planctomycetota bacterium, assembly GCA_963823665.1. Taxonomy (GTDB): domain Bacteria; phylum Planctomycetota; class Planctomycetia; order Isosphaerales; family Isosphaeraceae; genus CAVXHV01. The sequence continues at coordinate 2,299,296 of CAWGMQ010000004.1, read as the reverse complement.
TGGGCTTCGTGTTGATGTTCTCCTTCCCCATGATGTCATCGGTGATGACCCTCCCCCTCGATTTATTCTCAACCGCGATGGTGAGACCTATCCTCTGTTAGATTTGCGCGCTTTAGTATCGACGGTACGAAAAATTGGTGAGAAGGGGATCAGGATCACTCGGTTCAAAGGACTGGGTGAGATGGATGCGGAACAACTCTGGGAAACCACCATGAATCCGGCTCGCCGCGCTTTGTTTCAAGTGCGGCTAGATGACGTGGCTGCCGCCAATGGCCTGTTTGCGACTCTAATGGGTGATGACGTGGAGCCAAGGCGCGACTTCATTGAAAAACACGCACTCGAGGTCAAGAATCTCGACGTCTAAGCGAATCTCATGCTCGCGTTGAGTTTGCAGTATTTAGCTTGCGTGTCGTTACTGACTAAAGTAATTGCAGAATCCATCCCAAGCGGGAACAGATAATGGGGATCGCCCAGAAAGTCGCGCGAAACTTTAGCGACGCAGTGCGTTCGCGTGGCCAATCGTACTTTGTCAAGGGTCGCGTGACCTTGATGACCGCGAGAGCCGGTGAGGTTGTCGCCAGAGTGCGAGGAACTTCAAAGTACCGAGTTCGGGTGCGGCTACGGGGTTCAAAGTTGCTGGCTTCGTGCACGTGCCCATATTTCAACCCGCAGCGAGAGCCGTGTAAACATCTCTGGGCAACGTTGCTTCTAGCAGAAGCGAGAGGTCTACTGCACTCGCCTCCTGTATTTCCGGTGCACTTGGTAACGGAGGAGAGTCCCCGGCAAGCAATGCATGAAGGATTGCCAGATCCACGAACTTCGCCGAGATTGGACCAACAGTCCACAGAGCTGGGAGAGCTGGATTTGGGTTTGGAAATGATGGGTTTGGTGCCAGCGCGTCCAGTTGGTCCGAATATCCGAGGAAGTAAAAGCAAACGCAAGGACCGCCAGGTTCACGGTAGCCAGACGGATGAACAAGGGAGTTGGAGTCAGCGGAGCCGTACGTCTCGAGAGTACCCTGGCCCGGGAAGCCGATCAAAGATCAAGTCTGCGGCAGCGGGGCCCAATACAGGCCCAGCGAAACCGAGGGCGATCAATCGCAACGCCAAGCGGCTGTTGGTTTACGTTCTCGACGTGTCCGCCACCTTGGCGCAAAATCAAGTGGTCATCGATTTGGCTCGTCGCCAACGTAAAACGACAGGCGAGTGGGGGCCTTTGCGCCCTTGGTATTACGCACCGCATGCTGCCCATGTGAAGTATGACCCTGAAGACCGTCTACTTCTAGCACTCCTTGACGAGGCCCATGGCGGCGCATCTCAAGGTGGATACGCAGCACCGCTGAGTTCAGAGCCCGGACCAGGAGTAATGCAAGGATTATCCCCCCGAATGGGGACAAGCAATGGTGCTGGTGCTGGTGCTGGTCCTCGGCTGCTCGGTTCCAACAACGGAGGATCGCGTGCGGGGAGTGAACGTGTGGTGCGAGGTATGCGCCGCTTTGTGCTCCGCAAAGATCAGGCTGCCCTGGTGGAAAGGCTGGCGAAGACCAACCGGCTCCGACTTCGCCGTACCGAGGGGGAGGAAGATCCGCCCACAATTCGGTGGGACGATGGGCAACCGTGGCGCTTCTCGCTAGAAATTCGGCCCGAATTAGGTGGTAAGCGATGGACTTGGCGAGGCTCACTCCGTCGAGCTGATAATCGAATGGATCTCTCAGAGCCATTGATTCTTCTCTCTGGCTTACTCGTCCTGGGCATTGGCCGAACCGCTCGTTTTGACGATCTTGGCATCATGCCGTGGATCCTGCGCCTCCGCTACGAAAAAGAGATCACGTTTGCTGAGCCCCAGCAGGATCTGATGTTAGGGCGAATCTTGGCCGAGACTCGTGTGCCGCCTGTGGAACTCGTCGAGTCGCTCCGACTCGAGGAAATCAATGCCAAGCCTCGGCCTTGCCTGACGCTAAGGACTCCACGGCAGAACTGGGGGCTCAGCGCTGACAAGCTGATCGGCGAGTTGGACTTCGAATACGACGGTGCTGTAATTCCAGCCGGCCGGACAACACCTCTCGCTGTTTCAACCGAGTTAGGCTTGGTAATCCGGCGCGACCCCCGGACGGAGAGTGCCGCGGACATCAAACTATTCGAGCTGGGTTTTCGTGAGGCGAAGGATCCTCATCTCGATCCGGGAACGCTTGAATTGCCGGCAAAGAGGATGGCCCAGGTCACGAAAGACCTGGTTGCAGCCGGTTGGCGTGTTGAGGCGGAAGGGAAATTAATCCGTCCAGCGGGAGAGTTCAAGCTGGCTCTTTCTACGGGCATTGACTGGTTTGAACTCGATGGCGGGATCCAGTACGGCGACCACAAAGTAACCCTTCCCGAACTGCTGGCCGCTGCTCGGCGTGGTGATTCGATGATCGAGCTTGGCGATGGTTCGATGGGCATGCTTCCGGAAGAGTGGTTCAAGAAATACGGCATGCTTGCTGATATCGCAACGGTGAGCGATGGTGGCCTGCGCTTCACTTCAGCTCAAGCGAGTGTGCTCGAGGCACTTCTGGATGCACAGCCGGAGATTCAGGTCGACGCTGCTTTTGAAAAGATACGTCAAAACCTGCGACAGTTCGGCGGTATCGTACCAATTGATTCACCTTCAGGTTTCCACGGCGAGCTGCGGCCCTACCAACGAGAGGGATTAGGCTGGCTGGATTATCTCCAGCGTTTCGGATTTGGCGGTATTCTAGCCGATGATATGGGCCTCGGCAAAACGATCCAGGTTCTGGCGTTTCTCCAAAGACGGCGAGCTCACCGCCAAGCAAAAGGGCCATCGCTGGCAGTCGTACCGCGTTCGCTCGTCTTTAACTGGATTCAAGAGGCTACGAGATTTACCCCACGACTTCGCGTACTGGACTACACTGGGCCTAACCGCCATGCTCTCCGCGAAGTTTTTGGTGAGTACGACTTGATCATCACGACCTATGGCACCGTTCGCACCGATATTGCAGAGTTAACCCAATTCCAGTTCGATTACGCAATTCTCGATGAGGCACAGGCAATTAAAAACGCCGACAGCCAATCGGCCAAAGCCGCGCGTCTCTTGCGTAGCCACTTCAAGCTCGCTGTGAGTGGTACGCCAATCGAAAACCACCTGGGAGAGCTCTGGTCGATTTTCGAGTTTCTGAACCCAGGAATGCTAGGCAGTGACACAGTGTTCAGGAAGTACGTCGGCTCCAATGCGACGCTGGAAGAGATAGACCGCACCTTGCTGGCCAGAGTTCTCCGGCCGTTCATTCTCCGGCGCACTAAACAGCAGGTCGTCGAGGATCTGCCCGAAAAGACTGAGCAAACGCTTTACTGCAACATGGAGGCCGAGCAGACTCGCTGCTATGACGAACTGCGGGCACATTACCGCGATGCCCTGCTGGGCAAAGATACCGTAGAACTCAATCGCTCCAAGATCGAGGTTCTTGAAGCTCTGTTGCGATTGCGTCAGGCCGCCTGTCACCCTGGCTTGATTAATCCTGAGCTAGTGAGCGGTTCGAGCGCGAAGCTCGAGATGCTACTGCCATCGATAACGGAAGTGGTTGAGGAAGGACACAAAGTTCTCGTGTTCTCTCAGTTCACGAGTTTCCTTGCCATTGTTCGCGAGCGGCTTCAGCAAGAAAAGATCACGTACGAGTATCTCGACGGTCGAACGCGCAACCGTGCCGCTCGTGTTGCACGTTTCCAAACCGATCCTAACTGCCCCGTTTTCTTGATCAGTCTCAAAGCCGGCGGTTTAGGTCTCAATTTGACTGCCGCTGAATATGTTTACCTGCTTGATCCGTGGTGGAACCCTGCCGTCGAGGCGCAAGCGATTGATCGCTCGCACCGCATCGGACAAACCCAACATGTTTTTGCTTACCGGTTGATCTGTCGAGGTACAGTCGAGGAAAAAATCCTGGAATTGCAGCGAAAAAAGCGTGACCTGGCTGATGCGATCCTGAATGGCGATGGCCGGGGTGCTGTCGAGAACCTTTCTCGCGAAGATATTGAATTTCTATTGTCGTGAAACACGTGTGACAAGAAATTCCCTGTCATTGAAGACGAAAGCTCCGTAGGGCGTCAGGACGACCTACCGCTGAGTTCATGCGTTCGAAATGGCTCCTGAATGGGGCGCGCGACGTACGTGAACTCGACCAGGAGACCCTGCTTCAATTGATCCGATAAGGGCCGTAGAGGCAGCTCCTGCAATTCGCAGTTTTCGCACGACCTGTGCGGCACGATCACCGGGCAGCGCGGCCAGCAAGCCACCGGAGGTTTGGGCGTCACAAAGCAAGAGCCGTTCGTGGTCTGTTATGTCCACGTCGTAGTCAACCCAGTTCGAGAGGAATCGGAGATTCGCATGGCTGCCGCCAGGAGCAATTCCTCTTTGAACATAGACTCCAGCAGCGGGCAAACACGGTACCAAGTCGATCCAGACTTGCGCCAAGACTCCACTGGCCGCTGCCATGCCCCGTAGATGTCCCAGCAGTCCGAAGCCGGTAACATCTGTAAGCGCATGAGCGCCGGCCTCCACCATTATCAAGGAAGCGTCTCGGTTGAGCGTGGTCATCACTGCGATGGCTTCGGAAATTGCATCTTGATCGTCCTCGTTCCGTTTGGCCGCCGTTGTGATAATCCCCAAGCCGAGTGGCTTGGTCAGGACCAAGAAGTCACCCGGGCGCGCACCCGCGTTGGTAATGATGGACTCAGGCCGAGCCTGTCCCACAACTGCGAGGCCAAAAATCGGCTCGTCAGTCTGAATCGTGTGCCCGCCGATGATCGCGATACCGGCTTCCGCTGCTTTATCTACAGCTCCGCGCAGAATCTCGGCAAGGACTTCCGGTGGTAGGGTCCCACTCGGGAACCCGACGAGCGAGAGAGCCGTCATGGGCGTGCCGCCCATTGCGTAAACATCGCTCAATGCATTGGCTGCCGCTACCGCGCCGAAGTCATAGGGCCGATCGACAACGGGTGTGAAGAAATCCGTCGTGAGGATAAGCGCTAAATCATCATTGATCCGGTATACGGCTGCATCGTCTGAGGTTGAATGGCCGACCAGTACATTCGGGTCCACGATGGGCGGTAGTCCGGCCAACAGGGAAAGCAAGTAATCCGGTGGCTGTTTGGCGGCACAACCAGCGCGTTTCGCGAACTGTGTGAGTCGAATCGAACTGGTGTCGATCATGGTGCCTTTCCGTACGCCGTCAAACAACTGAAGCGTAGCCGCTGTCTACCGGTAAATAGTGCACCAGTCTTTCAGAACAAACAACTCGAAAGAGATTACCGGCACGGTTTAGTATGCTGGATCGGCGAAGTTCCAAGACCACGGATTACCAACAGCATCGCCCTGATTCAAGTTACGAGCGGAATCAGTCCATCATTCAGGCCGCGAGGGAGGTCAGATGAGAGTTAACAAGGTCAAGCGAGTCCTGGAGCATGGTGGAGTCGCGGTGGGAACGATGATTCTCGAGTTCAGCACCACGGGTATTAGCCGCATCACGGCCGAAGCGGGCTCCGAGTTCGTCGTATTCGACATGGAACATACCGGTTGGAGCATGGAGACTATTCGCATGCTGATGGCAAGCTCCAGTGCGGTCGATGTGGTGCCAATGGTGCGCGTGCCAACTCTGCAATATCATTTCATATCGCGTATCCTTGACGTAGGTGCCATGGGGGTTGTGGTTCCGTTCGTCTCCAATGAGGAACAAGCCCGAGAAATTGTTGCTTGTGCCAAGTATCCACCAGAAGGGCGCCGAGGTGTGGCATTTGGCGTCGCTCATGATGGCTACCGCGCTGGGAACCTGGTCACCAAGATGCGCAGGGCCAATGAAGAGACTATGCTCATCGCTCAGATTGAGAATGCCGATGGAGCTGAACATGCTCACCAGATTGCGGCGGTTCATGGAATCGACGCGCTCTGGATTGGACAGTTCGACCTCTCGACTTCACTCGGAATCCCGGGTCGGCTGGATCATCGTATTTTTCAGGAAGCAACTCAGAAGGTGGTGGAGGCGTGCCGAAGGCATGGCAAGATCGCGGTGCTAGGAGCCTCCGACCCGAAGTTACTTGCTCGCGGACCAGCCGACGGATTTCACATGCTCGTCTATCTGACCGATATCTGGATCTATCAGAAGGCGCTGCGTGATTGCTTCGGTGTCATTCAAAACACACTCAGCGGGAGTGATGAACATCGCTAGATATGGCTCAAACGCCTATCGGTTGATGCAAGAATTTGGAGATGTACTCTTTGAGCTTGACGAGATCGGCGTAGAACCGGCGTATGCCATCGGCCAGTTTTTCCGTGGCCATGGCATCTTCGTTAAGCATCCAACGAAACGTCTTTTCGTCCAGTTGGATCTTTTCGATCTTTTGAGTGCGGGCCGTCTCGACTGAAAGCTTGCGGTTCAGGGTTCCGTCCATCTTTTGCAGCTCGCCCAGAAGCTCGGGTGAAATTGTCAAGAGGTCGCACCCAGCCAGCTCGGTGATCTCACCCGGATTGCGGAAGCTTGCTCCCATGACCTCGGTGCGATAATCAAACTTCTTGAAATAGTTGAAGATTTTGATGACGGAGTGAACGCCAGGGTCTTCAGTTGCGGGAATTTCCTTCACACCGCGCTCCTTGCAGTACCAGTCATGAATTCGTCCCACGAACGGGGAGATCAGCGTGATTCCAGCTTCTGCACAGGCAACAGCCTGTGGGAAGCCAAAGAGCAGTGTCAAGTTACAGTGGATTCCCTCTTTCTCGAGCTGTGCGGCCGCTCGAATTCCTTCCCAAGTTGAAGCAATCTTGATCAGGATCCGCTGTCGATCAATTCCGTCGGCTTCGTAAAGCGATATCAGACTACGGGCTTTCTGCATGGTTGCTTGAGTGTCGAACGACAGTCGCGCATCGACCTCGGTTGAAACTCGACCTGGGATGATCTGTAGTATCTCCTTGCCAAAGGCGATGAACAGCCGGTCGACGACCGCGTCTACGGAAGACTCGTGATCGCCGGCTCCCGACTGTACCTGAGCAACAGCCTCCTCGAGCAATGGCTTGTAGTGCGGCATCTGGGCCGCCTTGTAGATAAGCGACGGATTGGTTGTTGCATCGCGCGGTCGATACTGAGCAATTGACTCGAAATCACCGGTGTCGGCGACGACCACCGTCATCTTGCGCAACTGATCAAGCAGATTCATAGCAGACTCCTTTGCGGGAATTCTGGATGGGCGAAGTGAAGTGCGACTCCAATCCCGTTCTTTCGAGTGACAACAACCTCCGCACGTCTCAGTCGACCTCTGCACTGTGATTCTAGCAAGTACGTCCTATCCTTTGCCATGCTGGGACACGCGATGGCCTGTGCCCTGTGCCTTCCATCTGATTCTCTCAACGAGACTTGGACGGTGTATGCGGTGATTCTCAAGATGGTAAACTCTTCTGGGCGGTTATGGGAGGATTTATTACGGGGATGGAGCGAATGAATCAAATCGGGATGGGTCCAACCTTACGGTTGCTGCAAGATGTTTGTGGCTTTGCGTTTGACCTCGACGGCACGATCTGGGAAGGGCCGGCAATTCTCCCTGGTGCAATAGAGTTGGTGACTGATCTTCGCGCCGAGGGATCAGGCGTCGTGTTCGTGTCAAATTGCTCGCGGTCCGGATCTAATAGCCTCAGTCATCGCCTTGGAGAGCTTGGCATCACGGCTGATCCTGCTGAGGTTCTCACGCCTTTTGATCTTGTAGGCGACGAAGTCAAGCGTGAATTAGGGGCTGTACGAGTGCTGGTTCTTGGTACAGAAGAGCTTTCGCAGGTACTGGCGAGTTCAGGTCACACTCCGATCAAGTTCGAACAATGGCAGGAAGCCAAGGCGGTTGTTGTTGGAGTCGACCTTGACTTTGATTACAGCAGGCTACGAGCTGCGGCACGAGCAGTTGCCTCGGGTGCATCATTCTTCGCGATCAATCTAGACAATCGATTTCCTGTGGGCCCTGGGCTGTTTGATCCAGGCTGTGGTGCCCTGGCTGCCGCTATTGCTGTGGCAAGCGGTGTCGAGCCAGTGGCGATCGGCAAACCCCAACCAACTCTCTTCCGTGTTGCTATCGAAAGGCTTGGGTATCCAAGCCGGCAGACTGCCATGGTCGGTGACAGTCAGGCTTCAGACATCAAGGGAGGACGGGATGCAGGAATGTGCACAGTGTGGCTCGATCCAGAGAATAACCATCCGAAACCAGACTGCGCCGACCTGAAAGTCCGCAACCTGTGCGAGCTTCATCAGCTCTGGAAGCAGGCACGAAGCGAGAATACTCGGGCATCTCAACATGCCGGAGCTTGACCAGGATGGACGGGGTCCCACCGCAATCGCTGATTTTCGGTCTCAGATCTCCAGATCGGCCAGTTTGAGTCTCGAGGAGTTCACCGACCAGTGCTGGGTTGGCCTTACCGCCGGTTTGCTTCATAACCTGACCGCGCAGAAATCCTTTAACGGCCTCGGGTTTCTTCTTACCTTTCTTGAGGTCCTCAATGGCTTGGGGGTTCGCAGTGATTGCGGCATCAATCGCTGTGGCAATCGCGTCGCGGTCGGATACCATCTGATAACCGCCCTTGGCAATAATTGACTCGGCTGATTCGCCGGTCGCAATCATCCGACCCAGGACTTCCCGCCCCTGATTGGTGTTCAGCTCACCGCGCTTCACTCGATTGATCAACTCGGCCAATGCGTCGGGGCGAACTGGAAAATCAGCCAGAGAGAGTTTCTTTTCCTTGATCGATCTGAGCACATCCTGTTGAATCCAGTTGCTCGCCAGCTTGTATTCCTCGGTTACTCGAGCGACAGCATCAAAATAATCGGCGACGTCCTGCCCTTGTTCCACGAGAACATTTGCATCATACGGAGAAAGGCTGAATTGTGATTCGAATCGGTGGCGCCGTGCCGTTGGCAACTCGCCCACGGAAGCTCGAATTTGCTCAAGCCAACCTGGATCAACTTCCACGGGAACCAAGTCGGGCTCCGGGAAGTACCGATAATCGGCAAGCGACTCCTTTTCGCGTTGCGGCTTGGTCACTTCATCGACATCATTCCAGCCGCGTGTCGTCTTTGGTGCATCCTTGATCGAGCGCCCATCCGTGAGCCACTGCTGATACTGCCGCTGGGCTTCATAAATAAGTGCCTTTTCGACTGCACGGAAGCTGTTCAGGTTCTTGATTTCGACGATCGGCGTCGCGATCACCTCTCCATTCTTCTTGATGTGAAGGTTGACGTTTGCGTCGCACCGGAGCGAGCCCTCCTGCATCTCGCAATCCGAGACATCCAGGTAGCGCAAAGTGAGCCGTAGCTCCTCAAGACAACCACGTGCATCTGCGGCAGAACGAATATCGGGTTCGGTCACGATCTCGAGTAACGGAATCCCTGCACGGTTCAAGTCGACTTCCGAGAACCTGATCGTTTCCGTGTGTCAGCTTACCTGTGTCTTCCTCAAGATGAATTCGTGTTAGCCGGCACAAGCTCCCTCCTGTACCATCCTTGCGAGCCGGAATCTCGAGATGCCCTCCTCGCGAAAATGGAAGGTCATACTGGCTGATCTGATAATTCTTGGGCAGGTCAGGGTAGTAGTAGTTCTTCCGATCCCATTTTGTGAACGGTGCAATCTGTGCGCCCAATCCTACCGCCGTCTTGAGCGCTAGCTCGAACGCCTTACGGTTCATCACGGGCAGTGTACCCGGAAGCCCTAGCGAAACCGGGTCGGTCTGGGTATTAGGCGGCAGTCCGAAGTCTGTCCCGCTCCACGAGAACATCTTACTTTCGGTCTGAAGCTGCACGTGAATTTCAAGGCCGATGATGATCTCGTAGTCCATTCACGTTACTCCTGGGATAACTACAGCACGGAATCTCTGGTCGCTCTTCAATCATCAAGCGTTGTGCCTGGCAACTGGCCTCATGCCAGCGCCGGTCGCTTCAAATGCCAGTCCGTACTTTGTTCGAAAACACGAGCTGCCCGGAGCAGCTTCTCTTCAGCAAAGGGTGCAGCCAGTAGCTGTAGACCGATTGGCAACCCGCCGCGCGTCAACCCGCATGGGATTGAAATTGCTGGGATACCAGCGAGGTTCGCAGTGATCGTGTAAATATCTGAAAGGTACATCGTCAGGGGGTCCGCCGTGCGCTCACCCAGTTTGAAGGCCGGTGTAGGTGACGTGGGCCCCAGGAGAACGTCGACCTGCTTGAAAGCTGAATCAAAATCACTGCGGATCTTACGTCTGACTTGAAGGGCTTTATTGTAATATTGATCAGCGTAGCCGGCGGAAAGCGCGAATGTGCCCAGCATGATCCTTCTCTTCACCTCCGCTCCAAAGCCTTCCGCCCGGCTGACCATCATCATGCGAATCATGGAAGGGAGGTTGTGTTCGACTGGGTATTTCGGGCTGAAATCTGCTGCGCGGTGACCGTAGGTCGTGCCGTCATATCTCGCCAGGTTGCTCGAACATTCCGCCGAGGCGACGATGTAGTATGCGGGTATTCCATATTTTGAATGCGGTAGCGAAACCTCCTTGATTGATGCTCCGGACTGCTCATAGATTCGGATTACCTCCTGGATAGCACCTGCGACTTCCGGGTCTAATCCCTCCTTGAGAAACTCAGGTACCACGCCAATCCGAAGCGACGGCAGTGGTTGCTCGAGTGTTCCGACATAATCAGGTACTGGTTCTGGAACGCTCGTTGCATCGTTCTGGTCACAGCCGGCAATCACGCTCAAGAGGAGTGCCGTGTCTGTCAGATCATGTGCGAACGGACCGATCTGGTCGAGCGAACTCGCATAAGCGATTAAACCAAATCGGCTCACCCGACCATAAGTTGGCTTCAGGCCTACGACTCCACAAACAGCCGCAGGCTGTCGCACTGAGCCGCCAGTATCCGTTCCCAGAGCCAGTGGGGTGAGCTCGGCAGCCACAGCCACGGCCGAGCCACCTGACGAGCCACCTGGCACACGAGTCTCATCCCATGGGTTTAATGTTGGCCCATACGCACTATTCTCGGTTGATGACCCCATTGCAAACTCATCCATGTTGGTCTTGCCATAGATGATCGCACCGGAGGCACGTAGCTTTCTAATCACTGTGGCTTCGTATGGTGGCCGAAATCCGTGCAACATGCGGCTCCCACACGTGGTCGGCTCACCTTCCACACAGAGCACGTCCTTGATTGCCACCGGAACACCAGCCAGTGGGCCAACCACTTCGCCAGATTGACGACGACGATCAATTTCACGAGCTTGAGCCAGTATCTGTTCTGGATCAAGGTGCACAAAGACGTTCAGTCGTTTCAGCCGGTCCGATCGGTCCAGTAACTGGCGCACAACCTCGAGTGAGCTGATCTCACCCGCTGTGAGCTTGGCCAGAAGCGAAACCGCAGTGGTCGTATCACTGCTCATCAAGCGGCATCCTTAGCTCTGAGCATTCCACCCAAAAGGCGCAGCACGATCGTCGCATACCTCGGGCAGGAATACATGTGGTCATTCCAAAACGACAGGGACCAAGAAGCTCGCTTGGTTGCGCTCGGGTGCATTTGCAAGAGCTTTTTCGCGATCGAGTGCGGGCCCGCGTAGATCATCACGGAACACGTTGCGCAATTCGACGCCGTGGGCCAACGGTTCAACATCCGTGGTATCGAGCTCCTGAAGCTGGGTAACATAATCCACGATCGAGTTGATCTGGGCGGTCAGAGTTTGCAACTCACCGGGTTCAAGCCGGAGGCGCGCCAGGATCGCAACTTTCGCCACGTCCTCGACCGATAACGACATGAGTGCAAACTCCCGTCTAAATTACCTATACAACCCGATTTATGAGGCCGCCAGATCGGCGTTCTGAATCGGTTTTGAGCCTTTCGCGCAAGCTCCGCACTGGATTGACTCAGTCTGCCAGATCCGATCGATTGGTTCAAGGTTCGCGGTGCCTGTTGGTTAGAACTGTGTCAACGCTAGAACAACGCTGCGGAGTTTGACGTGCACTGGCATAGACTTCTATGATGATCGTGCGTGCGCTCCCTCGATGATTTGTACCAAGAATCTTCCAACACTCGAAAGATCGATTTGATGCAGGGCCCTGTTGCAATCATCCTGGCTGCTGGCCAGGGAAAGCGGATGAAATCAAAAAGGGCCAAGGTCCTTCACGAAGTCTGTGGGCGACCGATGATTCATTACGTCGTGGACGCCGCGCGAGGCGCCGGGGCCAAGACCATCATCGTTGTGATTGGGTATGCAGCCGACCAGGTTCGCCAGTATTTTCAGAGCACGCCCGATATCCTCTTTGCCACGCAAACCGAGCAACTTGGGACCGGTGACGCTGTCAAAGTTTGCCGGCCCTTGCTCGCTGACTATGAAGGACCATCGCTCGTACTGGTTGGCGATGAGCCTCTGCTCCGCCCACAACCTCTGGCTGATCTGCTTGATCGCCAGCGGATGGACCAAGCAGCCTGCCTGCTCGGCACTGCGGTGATGGAAGACCCGATGGGCTTTGGCCGGATCCTTCGTGATTCAGCCGGCCGGTTTCTCCGGATTGTCGAAGAACGTGATTGCACGCCCGAAGAACGCGCCATCAAAGAGGTCAACCCGAGCTGCTATGTCTTCAAACTACCCGAACTCTGGGATGCCCTTGACCAGATCAACACTGGTAACGCCCAGGGCGAATACTACCTTACGGATGCCCCTGAACATCTCATGACAATGGGTAAGAAAGTGGTCGCTCTCAACGTTTTGCAGGCTGATGACGTGCTGGGCATCAACACGCGTCAACACCTGGCATTCGCCGGAGCCACAATGCAGGCACGAATCCAAGATCACTGGATGACAGAAGGTGTCACCATTGTCGACCCGCGCAATACTTACATCGATGGCCGAGCATCAATTGGCGCAGATACGGTTATCTACCCTTTCACCGTTATCAGCGGTACTGTCGAAATCGGCTCACGGTGTCGCATTGGTCCGCATGCACATCTGCGCGAGGGCACGATCTTGAACGATGGAGTGGAAATCGGTGCCTTCGTCGAGATCAAGCAATCGCAGGTTGGTGCCGGTACGATCGTGCGCCATCTGGCTTATCTTGGGGACTCCGACGTCGGCGAGAACGCCAATGTTGGTGCAACAGTGGTTACTGCCAATTTCGATGGCATCAAAAAAAGCAACACCCGGATTGGCTCTCGGGCTCGTCTAGGAGCAGGTGCTATTCTGATTGCACCCGTTACTGTTGGGGATGATGCGGTCGTCGGCGCGAATGCGGTCGTTACGCGCAACCAGAACGTTCCTGATGGTCAAACGGTCGTCGGTATTCCGGCACAGCCCATCAAGCCCAAGGTTCTATAATTGAAGCTTGAAGGTCTCCGTTTCACGAATTCAATCGAGAATAGAGACCGATGTATCGTTCGAACAGCTCATCATAGAGAACCGCATTTGCAGCATCTGGCTCAACCTGCGTTTCAATGGCAACCATTGCATGAGCAGCCTCGTCAAAGTCTTGGTAAACACCAGCAGCAATCGCAGCCGCCATGGCTGAGCCAAGTGCACACGACTCTTTCTCTCGCGGTAAGTGAATCGGCTTCTTGAGTACGTCGGCATGGATTTGCAGCCAAAGGGGCGACCTGGCTCCGCCGCCTCCGAGGAAGATGCGTTCGACACGCAGACCATAGGTCATGGCATCCTCCAGGATATGACGAGTTCCACAAGCTGTTGCTTCGTAGATTCCTCGTACCACCTGGCCTGGTCCATGCGCAAGCGAAAGCCCAGCAATACAACCGCGTGCAAGGGGGTTCTTGTAAGGGGAGCGGTTTCCTTGCCAGTCGTCACGAACCACTAACCCCTCTGCCGCCGGTGGTACGGCTGCGGCAAGTTCATCCAGGACCTGAAAAACAGGCACCTTCCGGCGGTCTGCCTCAGCTTGCTGATTTCCTGCAAAATGGCGGCGGTACCAGTCGAGAATCGACCCAGTAGCAGTCTGCCCGGCTTCCAGGGTATACAGCCCCTCCACCGTTGCATCAGGGTAGCAGCCAGCGGCCCCCGAGCCAAACACGCCCACACGCGACTGGGCAAGGTGGCAGGTGCTGGACCCAACGATCACCGCGACATCACCATCGCGAGTTGCTCCCATGCCGAGCATGCCGAGGTATGCGTCAATCCCCCCTTGTGCAACTGGAATGCCTGCAGGAAGCCCTAGCTGCTCAGCCGCTGACTTGCTCAATGTGTTATCTCCACGTCCGAGCGAGATAATCTGTGCTGGCCATTTCTCGAACAGGTCGGAGAGGCCAACTGCTTCCAACAGTTTGAATGGCCACCCGCCTTCAGGCCGGGCATAATTCCATTTGACCGCGACATGGTTCATCGATAGTGTCCACTCGCCAGTCATTCGGTACATCATCCAATCCGTACACTCGACGATTCGAAAAGCGTGTGCGTAGACATCTGGCTCGTTCTGCTTGAGCCAGAGCGCCTTGGGTAGCATCCACTCGGGAGACACCCGCCCCGAAACGTATCGCAATGCCGGATCGCTTGTGCCGCTGATGATCTCTGCTTCCTTGAACGCCCGTTGGTCCATCCAGAGCAGTGCAGGGCGTAGCGGTACTCCGTTTTTATCAGTTGCCACAACTGTGCAGGCCGTACAATCCAGACCGATGCCAATCACTTGTTCGGGCCGGACGTCCGCTTTGGAAAGGGCGAGATTCACTGCTGTTATTGCAGCAGACCACCAGGATTGCGGCTGTTGTTCGGCCCACGTAGGATGCGGAAACGCTGTCTCGATCGGTGCGATTCCAAATGCTACCGTGTGGCCTTGCAAGTCGACAAGCGCTGCCCGCAGACTCTGTGTCCCGACATCCAGTCCAAGCAAAATTGAAGGCCGTCCGCCTGGTGTGTCCATGAAGAATCCTCTTTGAACTGCTGGGATATTCCCGTACAGATCAGTCCGACCCGGTTATTCTGATCCCTGTGCGGATCCTGCCTATGCCCTGCTATCCAGCAGGAACGTAACAGGCCCGTCGTTGATCAATTCCACGTCCATCATGGCACCGAATACTCCGGTCCCAACCCTGAGCCCTGACTTCTCCAACAGCTTGGTAAAGACAAGATAGAACTCTTCAGCAATCAGTGGTTTTGCGGCCTCCGCAAAACCTGGTCGGCGACCTGAGCGACAATCAGCCAGCAGCGTGAACTGACTCACGACCAAGATTTCACCGTTTGACTCAAGCACGCTTAGATTCATCTTGCCGTGTTCGTCCTTGAAGCCGCGAAGATTGAGTACTTTTACGGCGAGCCACTCGACGTCAGCATGGCTATCTTCCTGTGCGACTCCAAGCAAGACGAGCCAACCTTGCCCAATACTTGCAACACAGTTTCCGTCAACTGTAACTGATGCGCGACAAACTCGCTGAAGAACAGCCCGCATGATCGAGCCCCCCTTTCTCGCCCGCCCAGGTTACGCTATTGGCCTGACGAATTCATGCTGTTAACCTACTTGGTACATTTGGCCAGGGAGAGCTTTGGGGTCTCTGCATGGATTGCAGGGCGAGGAGGCGGGCTTGGTCGGAACGAAACACCAGCGGCTCCGGGTAGGAGTCATTGGATTGGGCCGGCTGTGGGAAACGCGCCACAAGCCGTCCTTGGCACGTCTGGAAGATCGATTCCGGGTTACAGCCGTCTACGACACTGTCTATCGGCGCGCGGAACTCGAGGCTGCTCAGATTGGCTGCGCAGCATGTGAGGGGCTATCTGCACTTGTCGAACGGCCCGACGTCGATGTGATCTACTTGCTCTCTCGACAATGGTTTGGACTACACCCGATCGGTCTTGCTTGCGCAACTCGCAAACCGGTCTATTGTGGTTTGCCGCTGGCGAGTGACCTGGCCGAGCTTGAAGCAGTCGCCTCACTCATTGACGAGAGCGGTATCGCGTTCATGCCAGAATTCGCTCGACGGTGTTATCCTGCAACATTACGCCTCAAGGAACTTCTGGCCACGCACCTGGGGGCTCCTCGCCTGATCATAGGGCATTCCCGTCTCTATGGCTTTGATCGCTACGCAATACCGGGCCCTACCACGCAAATTGCCCCAGCGCCTCTCTTGATTGATCCTGGCAGCTATCTCCTCGATTGGTGCGGCTTCGTATTCCAGACACTTCCACATTCATTGCAGGGAACGAAGTGCCATGTCCTTGCCACGCCTGATCTGACTGATCCTGATCCTGACTTTGCGAGTTTCACGGCGGTATTTGGCAGTGGGGCAACTGCTCAGATTTCCTTCGGACGTTATCACCGTGGGGCATGGGGCGATGCCAGCCGTTTTTTACCGCAGCCAGGGTTTCAGGTTCTCGCAGAGCGGGGAGCAGCCTGGCTTGAAATGCCTGAAAAGATACTCTGGGCGAACTCATCCGGCAGCAAGGAAGAACGGCTCGCACTGGAGCCAACTGTCGGTGATGTCCTCAATGACCAGTTTCACCGCCTTGTCCGTGGGGATCACTCCCTCGCCCCAACCATTCGCGATGCACTTGAAAACGCGCGTCAGATAAGCGTTCTCCGCCAAAGCTTACAAGAAAAAGACAAACTCAGTACGTAAGAACCGCATGGATCTATTCCCAAGAAATCGATAACGTCTCGGCAGATGGATTGACTGAAGGATGCTCCATATGGGAAAGGATCCCCAACAACAGCCGTTGTCGCGTCTGCAAGTTTCCCCTAGCTTTTCTGCTTACACCTGCTTGACAGTTCTTGCCGCACTTGCGGGACTGGCACTCATCGCGCAGGAGAGCTTCACCAACTCGGCGACCTATGATGAGGTTGCTTATCTTCGCATTGCAGCGAGTTGGTGGCACACCGGTGAGCAGACTGAAATCACACGGATGGGCTCACCGCTTCTGTTCTGGAAGCTGCAGCAAGTCCCGGTACTCTGGCTTCTCGATCAAGTCGGCCATCGTGACTGGGTTGACGACCCTATCGGCCACGAGCAAGAACTCCTGCCCTGGGTTCGCCTCGGTTCCTCCTGGATCTGGTTTGTAGCCTTCATGCTCACAATCGCCTGGAGCCGTCGCAGTTATGGCCCCCGGGCGATGACACTGGCAGCCTGGCTCTTCAGCTTGAGCCCCAATCTGCTCGCTCATGGTGCGCTCGTCACCATGGAAATTCCCTTGGTTGCCGGCACGACTGCCATGTTCTACCTTTTCTGGCGGTTTCTTGAGACCAATCGGTTTCTCTGGTTCTGGGCTGCCGCCGGCGCAGGAGGGCTGGCATTTTCGTGCAAGTTTACTGCGATCCTTGTTCCTCCAATCCTGGCAACAGTCTGGTGGGTTGTGTGCTGTCGACGAGGCGAGCGAAGACCAATCGTGCTTGCGACACGCGTCACAATTGCAATGGCAGGCTTCCTGTCGATCCTCCTCTTGATGGATGCCGCCGTGACAGGGTTTGCAAGTCTGCCGTTGAGCACATCACGCGGAGATCATCCCACGATTGAGAAATGGTTCGGCCGCGAGGGGAACGAGCTTGTTGCCCGTATTTACGAAACTCCACTCCCACAAGACTGGGTGGGCTTTGCCACTCAGATGCACCATCAGGCATCCGGTGGGCCGAGCTACCTCTTTGGCGCACGCCGGATGCAAGGCTGGTGGTACTATTACCTGGTTGCGGTTGCCGTGAAGGTACCGCTTACATTCTGGATCTTGGTTATCGCGAGGCTGGTATGGACCGGGCGGTGCAGAAGCGATCCTTCCGTTCCCGACTACAACACTCTGCTGCCGCTAGTTTTTCTCCTCTACATGGGAATCACGGCTGCTGGATCGTCTCGCAACTATGGCGTTCGGTACCTGCTGCCGTTAGCACCACTGGCAATTGTCTGGATTTCAGCAATCGGTAAACAATTTTGCGAGTATCCCTTGCGGGTTGCCGTCAGCATACGGTGTGCAGCCATACTGGGTATCGCCGGCTACGCAGCCGCAGTGGCGGGGATCCACCCGTATGAATTGACGTACTTTAACGCTATCGCTGGAGGTCCACTGGGTGGCCGTCGGATTCTGGCAGACTCAAACCTCGATTGGGGCCAGGGTCTCAAGTCGCTTGCCCGATTGCAGCAAGAACGGCCGGAGCTGGCGGACATGACCCTTTATTATTTTGGAGACACGAAACCTGCACATTACGGAGTTGCCGGAGAAAGCCAGACGATCAACGCCAGTGGAAACCCCAACCTGACCAGTCTCAACTCGGTGCAAACACAATTCCTTGCTGTTTCAGCGTCGCTGGAATGGGGCCCATGGGGCCCACCCGGATTCTTTGAATGCCTCAAGGGTTTGAGGCCGGTTGTGCTTACCGAGGACACCACGATCGCGATCTATCGCACGTCCGACCTGCACCGAATCCAGAAATAGTACTGCTTTGCCAGCATGATTGTCTTAATAAAGGTCGCGTCCGCGTGATAAGCGGTCCTCGAGCCCATCAGCCACTTCGGCTACTCGTCGAACAAGCCGTGCATTGTCGATCGATTTGAGCATGTCGACGGCGATGTTATCCATGACCACAAAGTACTCCTCGCCGCGAAGGACCCTGATCGCGAAGTGCCCTTCGACGATGCGCGCATTGAGCTTTAGCAAGGTGCGACAGTCGCGGTCGTTGACTGGGCCGCAGACGGAGACCAGGGACAAGATTGCTCTTCCCTCGGCGTCAGTTCCTCCCGGGCCGACATACACCGCCTGTTTACGATCGAGCCGCATCGGAACAACGATTTGCCAGCCCCGGCCCGAGGAATTTGCGTTGTAGCCGGTCTGCTTGACGAAATCAATGATCAGGCGGGCGATGTCAGCATCAGCCGGCTCGGGCGCTTCATAGGGCTCGAGTGCATCGTAGGCGGCCTCGGCATCTGGCTGTAGAGCACCGAGAGGAAGGCTGCAGCTTGTGCAGAATCGTTGCGACGCATGGTTAGGCTGCGTGCACCGAGCGCAAACGATGGTCACCGTTATCATGGCGCCAGGCCTCTCTTGAAACGAGGTGGCCCGGCCCAGTGGGAACCGGGTCCACTCCGCCGCCGATCTATCTGTGCAGCCGTTCGTTCACAGTTACTCCTCGTCCAGCTTGATCGTTTTGATCATTTCGTCGAAGTCTTTGGTCAGCTTCTTCATTGTCTTGTCTGGCCCGACCATCCGGATGTAGTAGCCGTGCTTCTCGCCGGTAATGATCACGCCCAGAAGCCGGGCTCCCGGCCTGTCTGGTTGTTTAGGAGCGCCGGGGAACGCAGTAGGATAGTAGTGACCGGAGGTCTCGGCCCGTGTCACTTCAACGTTCTTCGCCTGAACCTTCTTGCTTTCGATCTTAGGTGGATTGCCGTCTTCATCTTTGAAGAGCTTCTGCCAGCGGGTCAAATTGGCGTCGACGGTACCGCCGCCTCCTTTGATCGCGAAGACGACCAGCTCGGCGGCATAGTCGTCGCCCTCGAGCGGTTCTACTTTGAGTTGAGCACGTCGCATCTCACTTGACGGTGGACTCGACTCCCACGATTTGGGCGCGTCAAACGTAATCCCCTTGGCATCGATCGTCTGCTTGGGCTTGTCATCAGCACCCATCAGAACCACAGTCACAGCTAGCACGCTGGACACACGGAAGAAAAACCGGCGAATGTCGCTCATTTGTCTCATCACTTGCAATCTCCTCTGCTGGCTAATCGGCCGAGGCTTGCGATAGACACCCGGCTGGGCTACGCTACGGTTCAAAGTTCAGGTCGTGCTAAATTCCCACCTTGAC
Source organism: uncultured Planctomycetota bacterium (assembly GCA_963823665.1). Taxonomy (GTDB): domain Bacteria; phylum Planctomycetota; class Planctomycetia; order Isosphaerales; family Isosphaeraceae; genus CAVXHV01. The sequence goes on along the minus strand of CAWGMQ010000004.1, from coordinate 2,279,553 downwards.
CGGCCATTGCCGGAACGACTGGATCCCCACTGGTCGTCAATCTAGCGGTAGGAGCGACGCCCGTGAATCAACCGCGAATGATCCTTTGGTACCTGATCTTGTCGTCAGGACTGGCGCTGCCTGCCTTCGCTCAAAAGGCCGCCCCGGATGGCGCCAAGGTGTTGCTGCTCTCTGGAGGAAAGCGACAGCACCATGGATACCGTGAACAGGCATTGTACCTTTCGGGCACGCTCGAGAATACCGGCCGCTTCCAGGTCACAATCTGTGAAGACGCCGGCATTCTGGAAACACCCGCGATGAGCAAGTACGACCTTCTCATTGTCAATGCCGACCGCCGCGACGATGAATTCAAATTCTCGAACGACCAGCAAGAGGCAATTTTCAGCTACGTTCGTGGAGGACACGGATATGTATCCATTCACGGTGCCGATAATGCAGCCAAGGATTGGTCACCTACCTGGAAAGAAATGCTCGGCGGCGTTTTCTCCCACTTCGGTCTGCCTGACGGCAAGCCTCGCAAGGGAACCTACCTTGTGAAGATTGCTGACACAGCGAGCCCCATCACGAATGGCCTGAAAGACTTCAATCTTACGGACGAGCTGTACTATCAATTGCAGATGATGCCCGACATCCAACCGCTGGTGACTATCGAATTTCAAGGGACTGCCTGGCCGGTCGCATGGACCCGAACTTTCGGCAAAGGACGTGTGTTTCACACGGTGCTTGGTCATCGTGACTTCGGCCCCGAAAAAGATGACCCTCTGCGCAACCCCAATTTGGGTCGGCTCATCGTTCAGGGAATCGACTGGGTGGCTGCTGGCCGGCCGGCAGCCAGCAAGCCGTGAACGAGTGACTTGCGCATTCTCAGCGACTAACAAGAGCCACGACACAAACGTAACGCCCGGACGAGGAATTTCAAAGGAACCAGGATCATGGCCAATGCTGATTCGCGTTTCACGCCGAGCAATCCATCGCGCAGAACATTCCTGGCGACAACCGGAGGCTCGGCGTTCTCCTTCATGGTCATTCCTCGTCATGTCCTGGGTGGTGCGGGGTTCATCGCGGCGAATGAGCGACTGAACGTTGCCGGAATTGGCGCCGGCGGCATGGGAGGTGGTGACATTGCGACCGTTGCACGGCTGGGAGCCAACATTGTCGCGCTTTGTGACGTTGACGATGCTCGCGCAGCCGGCTCATTTCAGGCGTTTCCGCAGGCGCATCGCTACAAAGATTTCCGTGTTTTGCTCGAAAAGGAAGCTGGTGCGATCGATGCTGTCACCGTCGGCACGCCCGATCACATCCATGCCGTTGCGTCCATGGCAGCAATCCGAGCCGGTAAGCATGTGTACTGCCAGAAGCCGCTCACTCACACGCTGTATGAGTGTCGAGAGCTGACGAAGGCTGGGCGGGCAGCAGGTGTTGCGACTCAGATGGGAAACCAGGGGCATGCCACCGAGGGTGCTCGGCTCACGAACGAGTGGATCCAGGCCGGGGTGATTGGGTCCGTGAAAGAAGTCCATGTCTGGTCAGACCGGGCCGGCCGTCTCTGGAAGCAGGGAATTCCACGGCCAACCGAGACACCACCGGTGCCGTCAACTCTTGACTGGAATCTCTGGCTCGGACCAATTCGCGAGCGGCCTTACCACCCTGCTTATGCGCCTGTTCAGTGGCGCGGCTGGTGGGATTTCGGCACGGGGGCACTCGGCGACATGGGCTGTCATATCATCGATCATCCCGTGTGGGCCTTGAAACTTGGTGCTCCTAGCTTTGTCGAGGCACGCACCACGATCGACGGCTCATTCCTCGAGGGCGACAAGCCCAACGTGGAAACCTATCCGATCGCTGCCTTGATCTACTTTGATTTCCCGGCGCGCGGCGATTTACCACCGGTGCGGATGACATGGTACGACGGTGGGTTGATGCCTGCGGCCCCTGCCGAACTGTCTGGAGGGGAGCGGCTCCCGGACAACGGCGTCCTCTATATCGGCACCAAGGGAAAGATGTTCCACAGCTCTCACGGCGGTATGCCGCAGCTCCTTCCCAAGGAGCTTCATGACGAATCAGCGAAGGTACCCAAGACAATGGAGCGCTCGCCCGGCCACTATGAGGAATGGGTCCAGGCCTGCAAGGGAGGACCGCGGCCGATCTCCAATTTCGATTACTCCGGACCCTTGACCGAGCTTGTGCTCCTGGGTGTGCTTGCTCTCAAAGCACCTGGCCGGCGTCTCGAGTGGGACTGCGAAAACCTGAAGATCAAGAATGCCGCTGAGCTCAATCACCTGGTCCATGCCGAATACCGTAAAGGTTGGACACTCTGATCAATCACCCGAGCGTCACCTCAATCCGGACCAGCTCATACGGGGTGAAGTCGATCAGCACGGCATCTTCCTGGATGGTGAGGTCAATGATTGTATCACCCTGGAAATCAACCTGCCGGGCCCATGAGGGGCTGCGGAACAATCGCAGACGGCATCGCGTCGCGTGACCTGATGTCTCCAGGAGATGAAAAGCCAGCCCCCAGGATCGATCGGTTCCTGTCTTCTCGACGAACTCCAAGCGTAAAATCACCACGTTCTTGCTATCGGCCTGTGCGAGCCAACCGCTTGGCCCCATTGGCGGCGGCCCACTCTCAACCGGAACAACCAGGGCCGGTGTGATCGATTCCTGTGCAGTATGTGCGGGATTCTCAAGGTCAAGCACAGCCCCAACTGAGAATGATCGTGTCGATTCTCGGCCCGCAATCAATAACGTATCCAGCATCCGGCCTCCGTGTTTGCGATGGTAGGGAAGCCCCTTGAAAAGAATCGCAGTTCGTTGCGAGCGTGTTGAAATGTCGAAGTATTCGGGGGTTTCCGGGCGCTCGACATCCGTGATCTCCGGAGACCAGAAGACTCCGCGTCGCAGCATCGAGCTCGGGTCAGGCCATGCCCACCTGCATGCCAGGTAGACCGAGTACGGATCAGCGTCCGCTGCTCGTTCGAGCCAGGCCGCATCGAGATCGCTCAGGGTAATCTCGATCTCGAGAACCGGGCGTCCCGCCCAGAGACGAAACCGCTCGGTGAATGATGCCAAACGTTTGTCGTTCTGAGTGTCGATCAAGCTACCACTCGATGTGGCCTGAACCAATGCCGGCCCACCGTATTCAAGCTCGAATCGTTCAGCGCACATTTTCGATGTAGCGGGTTTACCCTGGGCGTCGAGCAACCCAGTCATCACAAGCTGCTGTCCGAGTCGAGCAGATGATTCGCTGACTGCTGCCAGACTGCGAATTCCACCAGTCGCAGCATCAATCTCGATCTCGACGAATTCGTTGTGGATCTTTCGACCGCGTGCCGTCAAATCTCCAACGGCTGCGGGAAGTCGTTCCGCGCTTGCTGTCTTCGGAACCCATGCGAAACCAAACGATGGAAGATCTACAACTCCGTAAACACCCTCGTCGGTGAACTGAGCTACTCGTAGTGGACCCTCCGGCCGTAAATCCATCGCAGCTTCAGGTAAGATCACCGCGGCGCGCCGTGGCACGCTCGAAGGATTAAACACAAGATATCCTGGACGATGGTCATCAGGAGCACTTGCTGCGTTCATACCCTTGTTTGCGAGAATGCTTCTGGCAAGGGCATTCGGCCATCTCTCTTCAAGCATCGCCATTGCCGCTCTAGCCTCGTCATGACGAGACTTCTCGATCAGATCCTCAACCTCCTCGAACGAAGGTCCTTCCGTAGTCGTGCTGGGATCTGATACTTTATCGGCAGAGGAGAGCGCGATTGCACGAGCAAGAGCGTGGACTGCGGTGATCGCATCACAGCGAGCGCGCAGTTTGTGGTGCGATGCAAGCCGCCCAATCGGTGATGGCTCACGTTTCACTACAGCTTGAGAGAGATATGGCGTCTGGTAAAGATCGGGTTCTGGGCGGAGGGACTCATAGGGTCGGTCGGTAAGGTGGAAGAAATCGTTGAGAGTCGTCCAACGGCCCAGGACCGGTGAAAAACTCGCTGTTCGCCGCAAGTCGAGAAACCAAGGAGCAACCGGCTCAGGCCAGTGCACGAGTGGTATTGCACCGATATGGTCGTTGCGCATCGTCGCTGCGATTCGCCAGGGTAAGAGCCAGCCTTGTAGAGGCCGATCAGCAGCAATCGGTGGTCGCATCAAACTTTCCAAGCTGCTGCCATCGGGGCTTTCCCACAATCGCTTGGTCTCAGCGGGTATCGGGAATTTTCCGGCATCGAAGCCCATATGGAGCGCGTATCGAAACCCGAATCGTTTTGCGATCTGTGGAACACGCGTGTGCAGACCGAACCGCCTGCGGGCGTAGGTTTCCACACTTCGATCGTCAAGATGAAGCCGATAAACATCAACCCCGCGGCGGAATTGCCAGAGGATCGATTCTAGCGGCAAGAGAAGGTCTTCCGTTTCTGCATAGGTGCCTCCAGCAACATCGGCCCAGCCGTCATTAATTGCTTGTCGCAGTGCCGCGATGCGTTGCGGATCGTGGAGAGCTTGATTCTCGATTGCCTGTGCTGACATCAAGAACGAAACAGCAACTGGGCGATCAAGCGGGCCCGCCAGCACTCCCCCCTTCATTGTGGAATCGATCAAGCATAAATCGATCAGATAAGCATCAACGGGGTAATACCGCTCGCGAGCCTGCGTCAAGTTTTCAAAGGCTGACCGTAGGCGGTTCACCGCACCCGACCAATCTCCAACTCGCCAAGCGTGAGCGCCGGCAAGAAGATCGCGTGTCAGACTTTCGTAATTAATCGAGTCTGAATGCCCCATCGCGATCGTCAAGTCGCGAAGCATCCAGCGCATTGTTCCAAATGCCAGGAAGTCATGTGCTACAGTGGCCATCTCCTCGCTATCAACCAGATCTGCCGCATCGCTGGTCAAGAGCCGTGTACGGATATCGGCAACCAAGCGGTCGCGGTCGGTTCCTGATTCCAGAAGCAAGCTCCGAGAATCCTCAGCCTGGGTTCGATAACCTGAAGGAAGCTGGTCCCACAGGCCACCGGCAACCACGCGGATTTCTCGTGCTGCCGGTGGTGACGGCGACTCGATCGACTCAATCCTGGGCAGTTCACGAGCACTTGAAAGCAAGGCAGGGTGCCAGAGGCTCGAGACCGCGCACCAAACCGCCTGTGCAAGCTCATCGCTTGCCTGATGAGGCGGCTCGCGTCCTTCAAAAGGAACGAGCGCGATCAGCACCCATCCGGTTGACTCTGACGGAGCTTGATCGGATTTCGCCAACGTCGACTCGGAGCTTTCCGGCTCGCTCGCTCCTTCCAGCTCCGGGGTTGAAAGAGGCATCGCCTTGAGTGGTATGGAATCAATTTCTGACGTCTGCCCGCCCATGCCCGGAGGTATTTCCTCAGAGTCTGATGCGGGTGTGGTCATTCGATCAAGCTCCCAAGGCCGATTTCAGTTCCCGAACCTCGGTTGTCAGCGCGTCGACCATTTGACGCAGCTTCTCAAGCTCCGATCGCAACCCGGCAATCTCATCAATCCAGGCTGGCATGACCTGAGCCGCAGCAAGATCAACGCGGGCAGTGGAGAGCCGCGCCGGTATTTCTTCCTCGGTTGCTGTGCGGTTGGCAAATGCGGCTCGCACTTTCTCCAGTTCATCAGGCGGATAAAGGCCGTGCGTTACAAAAACGCCTCGTTTCTGGCCGGGTGGCGAAAGATGGTGGATAAGCTGTCGCGGCGCCAGACTATCGAGAATGGCCTGAAGTGCCAGCAAGTCTTCAAGCGGCTCCATGCGGCTGGCTCGTGCGCGAAGCTCACCTTCTGTTTGCGGTCCTCGTAAAAGCAGCTCCGCCAGCACGGCCAGCTCAACCTTCGTCACTTTCAGCCAATCATAGAGCGTGTGCTTCCATTTCGCGACTCGCCCGCTTCCTTCGATCAGAATTACCGCTCCCTTCTTCCGCAGACCGTGCAAAGTCTCCTCGACGTCATCCTGATCGTAGTTTGTCACCGGGTCACGGTTTGACTTCTGATTGCAAGCCGCCACGATTGCAGCGACGGTCATTGGATAATACTCGGGAGTCGTCTTGGCCTTCTCGACCAAGACGCCCATCACGCGACGCTCTCGCGGCTTCAAAGGAACCCACGAAGACCCCGCCGCCGCACCAGCTTGTTCAACCACTTAAGGAAGCTCCATCCGCAGGGTCTCAGTCACGCGGTTCGTGAAATTCGCAATACCGACCGTCATTGCCAGCTCGACCAGCTCACGGTCGCTGAGTGTCTTCTTCAGCCGTCCGAGAAGCTCGTCGCTCACGTTGATATGCCGGGTGACCTCCTCGGCATACCGCATCACTTCACGTTCCAGCTCATCGTATGCATCGCTGGTCTCTCCCTGTGCGGTCTCAGCGACCTGTCGATCGTTGAGACCAGCTTTCTTACCGAGCGCACGATGATGGTGCAGGCAGTAGTCGCAATCGTTCAGCTCGGACGTCTTGATGTAGGCCAGTTCCCGGAGCTTCCCGTTCAACTTGGTTTTGGGCAATGTTGCATTGAGCCCCAAGAAGGCCTCGAGCATCTCGGGATTGTGAGCCATCACGCGAAAGACGTTCGGCACGACACCGAGCTTCTTCTCCATCCCCTCGAAAACCGGCTTGATCTTCTCAGCAGCTTCCTGGTCTGAAATGTAGCTGACAACTGCCATGAGTCATTCTCCCGGCCGGCTCGATCCCCGGTTGATCCAATCGTCCGATCACGTGCACGAGAGGGGAACGCCGAACCGCGATCATCGTAGCCGCCGCGTGATGGCCGCTTCAAGATGTCACCTGGCGTCTTGATAGATCCGGGCCAGGCTCTTGGTTCGTATTGTGTGCCTGCGGCTGGCGGTGTGCGCAGTCGGAAGCTCACACAAGCCACCACCACAAAAGATGTGATGCCAGAGCTGAGTCGTGACGACACAGGTCAGGGCCACGTCGTAGACAAACCGGGCAGATGTGATTTTTGGTATGCGTGTTTGCCAGGCTCGCTGCCGGGCGATCATTTCAGGGTCGAAATATCCAGTGGCTGCAAGTGATTCGCGGCTGAGCAACTGATCAACCCACCCGGGTCGGTGTGGTCCCAGAAACGTACTTGCCATGCTGGCTCGGAACATCGTCTTGGGCCGATTCGCAATCTGCTGCGGCAAGACCCTCCTGGCTACTTGCCGTAAAATCCATTTCTCGGTCATGCCGCGCAGTTTGTACTCGGGCGCAATGTTCGCGCAAAATGCAATGACGTCTTCGTCGAGATAAGGGTATCTCGTTTCGACCGACGCATTCATCGCAATACGGTCTCCCTTTGAGAGCAACAACATCCCGGGCAGCATGATCTTGTAGCCGGTGTAGAGCGACTGATTGAGCGGATGCCACTGTTTGATGCGGTCAGTCCTGATATCAAGGTCGGAATAGGGATCATGACCGGCGAGCTTCTCCTTCATCTCGCGAGAGTAGATGACCGGTTTTACGAGTGAGATCATCTCGTACAGGGTGAGCTGAACCGGCTTGACTCCACCAATCGAAGCGTTACCGAAGCCTGGTGCACCAAAACCCGCGACACTCGTTTTGACCAGATTGCCGAGCAGTTGTAGAAAACCATGGCCAGTGCGCCGAGCAATTGCATTGGCCCAGGCCTGTGCCTTGTACCAGACATATCCGGCCAGTGCTTCGTCTGCGCCTTCACCGGTCAACACCACCTTGTAACCGCGATCATGAACTGACTCGGCAAGCCGTAAGAGGGCTGCACAAGACGTATCAAGGACAGGGCATTCCGTGGCTTGCACTAGCTCAGGATAAGCCGCAGCGATTGCGGCGCGATCGATAGTCGTTGTGAGGAGAGGCGAATGCAGCATCGCCGCAGCCTCGGCTGCCTGGGTTCGTTCATCGGGCCCAGCGCGATCAAGCCCGACGGTAAACGAGGGAATTGCCGCACCTCGCTGCTGGCTGCACATCCCGAGGACAACTGTGGAATCAAGTCCGCCGCTGATGTAGCTCACGACGGGTACGTCACTGCGCAAGCGAAGCTCAACGGCTCGGCGCAGTGTCGTCTCAAATTCCTCGATCAGCGGCCGCGGATCGCTCTGCCGACGTTCCGAGCCCTTATCGGGGAAGTCAAGGTCCCAGTACTGACTCAGTGCAATCCGCCCGTCGCGGACGGTGAGAAAATGACCTGGTGGCAGCGATTTGACACCCTCAAAGAAAGTTCGGGTTGTCCCCGCGCTGAAGAAAGTGAGGAAGTGGTCAATTCCACGAACGTCAGCTCGCGCGGTGATGAGTCCCGAGGCCAGGAGTGCTCGGATTTCCGACCCCCAAAGAAGCCATCCATCGGCCTGCGCGTAATAGAGTGGACAAATACCGACGCGGTCTCGACCCAGGATAAGTGTGCGCGTGTTCCGATCCCAGAGTGAGACGGCGAACTGCCCACGTGTTTTTTCAAACATCGCCCGGCCATGCTCTTCGTAGAGATGGACCCACGCCTCGGTATCACAGCGCGTGGCAAGATGATGACCCGCTGCCAACAGCTCGCGGCGGAGCTCAGGGTATTCGAACAACTCGCCGTTGAAGGCAACCCAGATCGACCTATCTTCGTTGCTAACCGGTTGCTGGCCGCCTGCCAGGTCGATGATCGCCAGCCGGCGAGCTCCGAGTGCAACCCCCAGCTCGATATGAAATTGCTCGTCGTCCGGTCCGCGGTGTGCGATTGCAGTGGTCATCGCCAGTAGACGCTGAGGCGAAAAACCGCGAGTGCCCGTCAGATCGATAGCGCCAGCGATGCCGCACATGATTCACATCCTTGAGCAAAACGAATGCCTGCTGGAATTGGTATCAGCAGCACCCGTAGATGGTCAAGGGCGATAACTGGTCAATTGAGCGCCGACCTGAAATTCATACCAGAATGGCATGAAAACGATCGTACGTTGCTATCGAAATGGTCGCCGAGAGGGGGAAATGGAGAGATAAACGAAGATAGGTTGTCTTTTACGATTATGGTACTCGGTACCAGGCGTGAACACGAGAAATCGGAATTTGTGGCACACTCGCGACACGCTTCATCATCATCAACCTGCACGAGCAACCTGAACCGCAAGGATCCGAGCGACATGGATGTGGCTCGACCTTCGGTCACGGGAAGAGAGGTGCGAAGTGGACGTCACAACCCAGAATGTTCACCGCAATCTGTGCTTTTTATCCAGGTTGGATATTCTGCACGATCGACAGATACGAAATGGAGAATCTCTCAAGATTTCGTAGTTCCCTGCCGACTGCGCTGAATCAAGCGTCCGTCCTCTCCGCGGTGCTCGTGGCAGGCTCAGGAAGAGCGTTCGAGATCACGGGTAACTCAGGACGTTTTGCCCAGGAGGGGCCATGTCGACCCAGGATGTCGTCAGAACGGGCCGTCGCAACACAGCCGTACGCCGTGCCAAATTTGGAGCCACGTTCGAGGATCTAGAAGGCCGTGTCCTGCTATCCTCGGTGCACCATGCTGTGGTGCACCATGCAGCTCATGTGCGCACGCAGCCGGTCCATCAGGCAAAACCGGCCAGCCATGAGAGAACGGCTAGCCACACACGAGCAGCTACCCCGACCCAAATGACGTCGGGCAGGCACGGCCACGGACGAAACTCCACCAAAGCTATTGTCACGGCAATCATTAATGTACAGCCGGCGATCGACATCCAACCCGCGATTAACGTTCAACCCAACGTCAGTGGCGGAACTGCGAGCACACAGAGCGCATCGAACACTGCTGCGAACACAAGCCCGAATTCGGTTACACCGGCTGGCACAACCACGCCGTCGAACAGCTCGGGAAGCTCGATCAATTCCTCGATGCAGAACTGGTGGCAGGCCGTCCTGGCAATGAACGGCTCGGGATCGCAGTCGAGCGGAAGCAACTCAAATTCCACGTCGACGGCGGGTAATGGATCGAATACTGGGTCGTCGAGCTCGGGGTCAACCTCGACCCAGGGATCAACTTCCTCGTCTGGAAGCAGCGCCACCGCAAATGCCAGTTCGGCAAACTCGGGATCAACATCAACCTCGGGGTCGAGCAATTCATCCGCAATGGGTAACGGATCGAACGCTAGCTCAACGGGCACGGGAACAACCACCACGCAGGGATCGGCTTCCTCTTCGGGAACCAGTGGTACCGGTAGCACGGGCTCGACGGGCTCGGGAACGACCACCACGCAAGGGTCGACTGCGTCATCGGGAACCAGCGGGACCGGTAGCACTAGCTCCACAGGCTCGGGAACGACCACCACGCAAGGATCGACTGCGTCATCGGGAACCAGCGGGACCGGTAGCACGGGCTCCACAGGCTCGGGAACGACCACCACACAGGGATCAGCCGCCTCTTCGGGAACTAGCGGAACTGGTAGCACGAGCTCCACAGGCACCGGCTCGGCGTCGACTTCAGGCTCGAGTAATTCGTCAGCAACGGGGAGCGGCTCAAACGCTGCTTCATCGGACTCCGGGTCAGCGCAGGGTTCAACGGCATCTTCCGGAACGAGCGGAAGCGCGAGCGCTGATTCATCAGGCTCAGCTTCGACCTCGAACTCCGATAATTCTTCTGCAACAGGTGGAATCGCAAGTGCTGGCTCGTCGAACTCAGGGTCGGCTCAGGGCTCGACTGCATCGTCGACAAGTGGTGGTAGTGCAAGTGCGTCGTCGGGCGCAAGTTCAGCTTCAGCCTCGAACTCAAGCAATGCGTCCGCAACAGGTGGGACCGCAAGCGCTGGCTCTTCAGGGTCAGCCTCGGCTCAGAGTTCGAACGCGTCGTCGACCTGATCGAGTGCGAAGCGTATGGCGGAGCGGAAACCCGGCGTATTGTGACGCCGGGTTCATGCTCTCACGGGCAAGCCAGCGGCAGAATGATTCCCGGCGATCTGTTGTTCGTAACGATTGGCGGATGCCAGGAAGTCATAAAAGGCCAGAAGCCCACAGAAGACGAAGCCTGGTTTTCCATCGAGGAAGCCAAAGCGCAATACATAGGCGTAGATGAAACGGACGAGCGGGCGCATCGGCAGATGCCAGGCGATTTTTTTGAGCCGTCGTTTGAAACGCTGAACGCTGCCGATTGACTGAGGAATGGGGTTGCGAAGGAACCGCTCGGATTCCGCGGCCTCCCAGATTGCATACCGGTTGTGCTTTTCAACCCAGGTAGCAATCGTGGGGTAAGCGTGGTGTTCGAGAACATTCTTGAGCCGTATAGCTTGTCCGTTCAGCTCCACGTGCTCATGAGCCTCATTATCTCCGGTGCGCCCGCCGGTGGAGTCGGGCATCTTCTCGTAGCGACCGAGCCTGTGTTTGAACAGGCGCAAGTTCCAGCATGCGTCGTACCCGCAGTGACGAATTGGGCGACCGAGAAAGTAATAGTGCGAGTTCAGGTAATAACCGTCGGCTTCATTGGTGCCGATTCGATGAGAGATTTCGGCAGCAAGCTCAGGACCGACGACCTCGTCGGCGTCGACGATCAAGACCCACTCGTTACGGAACGGAAGATGGTCGAGTGCCCAGTTTTTCTTCTTGGGATAGGTTCCGTTGAATCGGAATTGAACAGCTCGCACGCCCAAAGCAACCGCGACCTTTTCCGTATCGTCAGTACTCTGACTGTCCACGACGAAGACCTCGTCGGCCCAGTCGAGGGCGGAGAGGCAGCGCTTCAGGTTTTCAGCCTCGTTCTTGACGGGAATGATCACGCTAAGGGGGGCTTTCCGCTTCATTGTATCACGGACTCCGGAGCTGGCCCACCGCCCTCAAGCCAGTTGTAGACAGCAGCCAGCCGTGCTGCCTGGCGGTCCCATGTGTAGTGTGCCTCTACCAATCTCCGGGCGTTTGCACCAAGCCGAAATCGTTGGTCGACTGTCATTTCGAGCAATTCACGCAGGCCTTCGGTGATCGCTGCAGCGTTTGCGGGAGTGACAATCGCAGCACCAGCAGCAGCGGCTTCAGCGAAATGACATGTCGTGGTGATCAGGCACGGCAGCCGGCAAGCCATTGCTTCAAGAACCGCCATACTGAAACCTTCGCTATAGCTGGGCAACACAAAGGCATCAGCCGCAGCCCATACCTGGCGTGCCCGTTCACCGGAAACATGCCCAAGGTATGTCATCTTGCGGGTCAAGCCAAGCTCGGCCAATCTATCGCGGAACGGAGATAAAGCACCGTCATCCGTACCAGCGATAATCAGGTGGACGTCAGGATGTGCGGGCGCAACACGGCCAAGCGCCTCGGCGAGCAGGTCAAGCCCCTTCTTGACATGCACTCGCCCGAAGAAAAGCAGAACAAACTTACCAGCAAGCTCGGGAATCTCAGCCTCTAGCACCTTTCGTGAGGGTAGATTGTCGAGAGGATCCAGATCGACTCCGTTGGGAATAAAACAGATCGGTGTCCAGGGGGCGAGCTGGCGCAGGTGGTCAATCTCTGGACGTGAGAGAGCGTGCAGGCACGATGCGCGGCGGAGGTTGCGCGATTCGATCAGTGCCAGATAGACGCGCTTTTTCCAGCGCTTATTGCGTAAGGCCCATGGCTCAGCCATACCGTGGGCTGTGATCAGGTAAGGGATTCGGGCGGCGCGGGCGGTGCGAGCACCGCGGCGGGTATGAGACTGCCACAGACCATGAAGGTGGACTATTTCCGCCGTACGAATTGATGCCTCAAGGTCTGTCTCCGGACCTTTAAGTGACAGTGCGGCGGGAATACTCAAGTCATTCAATCGCGACGGTGTAGGAGTGACGATGGTGATTTCACCACGCAGACGGGCAAGGGCTTCGGTCATTCCAAGGATGCTGGGAACCATCCCGCCATCGCGCACAGGATCAAGCCCGTTGCAGAGATGCAACCAGCCTTTGCGCCCAGGTATCGGAGGAAGAGCGATTGAGTTGATCGCGCGGCGAGCTGGCATGAGAGACTGCTTTAGAAGTTGTGGTTTCGTCATGTCGTTATCTCGCTTTCGCAGTTAGAGAGCCAGAGTAGCTACTAAGGCGACGTGGAACGCGGGCAATGTCAATCGCTTCAAGCACGCCTTGAGCGAAGCGATCGGGACCCCAGTGGGAAACTAGCTCGGCCGCTTTCTTGCCCATTGCACAGCGATCTTGATCAGGTAGCGCAGCCATCCAGGCGAGCTTCTGCGCAATTGCGTCGACGTCGAATGGATTACATTGACTCCCCGTCATACCGTCAGACTGTGGCACGAGCACAGGTGCACAACCAGCGAGTGAGGAGACCAGAAGCGGCAGGCCGCTTGCAGCGGCTTCATTGACAACGAGCCCCCAGGGCTCGGATACACTCGGGAGCACAAAAGCACCGGCATGAGCGTACCACCGCGGCAATGCATCAGACTGAAGGAATCCGGGACGGTGAATTGCCTGCGAGCAGCGGCTCTCTGCAATAGCTTGCTCGATCTGGAAGGCGAGAGGGCCGTCGCCGCACAAGACCAGGTCCCAGGCAACACCACGATCACAATGGGAACGATAGCGTGCAAATGCCTTGATTAAGCGAACCAGATTTTTCTCGGGAACGAAGCGACAGACTGTGAGGAAATAGGGAACGGATGGCAAGCCGGAGCGGCTATTCGCCTGCTGTAACCACATGCGAGCGTTCTCGGCGAAAAAATTATTGTCAACTGCGTTGTAGCCCAGCGCGATCCGGCTGGCTGGCATTCCGAGCTGGATCAGGTAGTTGCGATGCGTGGGCCCGCCAACCAGAGCTGCGTCAAACCAATGCAGACGCCGCTGCTTGATGAGCTCTTTCCACCAACGATGAGGCCGGTCAATCGCCTGGCTCTCAGACATTAATATTGCTGGCAGGCCGTGCAAGCGCGCCCAGCGTGCAGCAGCCATGGATTCCGGCCGTACATATCCAACGGAGCCGATGACATCAGGGCGATCACGGTCAAGTGCGGTTGTCATGGCTGTGCGGCACTCGACCGCGGAAATTGTTTCGAGTGCACGATCGGGGAAGAACGTGATCCACTTAAACGGCTCATCGGAATGGCTTCGTCGCCATGGATATGTTTGCTCACTACCTGCTACCTCATACGCGATCAACTCAGCGTCTCTTGAGCGCAACTGGCTTGCCAGCGCGCGAAGCCGGGCCAGGTGATACGGTCCAAAGTTGGTGAAACACAAGGCGAACTTCATTAAAACCGCCTTCTTGCTAGCTCGATCAGGCTTGGACCAGGTTGTGCGATTGGGGTGTGCCTTGCGCAACCGCGATTCCACAGCCATGAAAGCACCACGATAGGAAGCGCCGTGAACCCCCAGTTGTAGTAAAACCACACGATGGGATCGTCGTTGACGACCATGAACCAGGCGTTGTAGTACGTGATGGACCAGCAGAACTGGACCCATGGAACATGGGGGTAGAGACGAAGGTATTCGTAGGCTGAGCGTAGGATCATCGCGAGGCAACCCAGCACGATCAGAGTGCCGAGGGCACCGCCGTTAAGCTGAGTGGCTCCCAGAATACCAATAGCCGGGCCTGTGAAATCCTCAGCGCGTTCCATCTCTGACCCGGCCATCCATGCGCCGATCCATTTACTACGGCCGAATAACGGCTTGCTGGGCCAGATAATTCGTGGAATGTAGGTCGAAACGACTCGTATGTAGTTCTCGCCAAAGTCGTAGGGTGATTTCTCCGGAACGGTGTCCAGCATCAAGAGGAACCCGCCGTATTCGTATGACTCGTACGACTTAAACTCGACTGCTTCGTCTTCATCCTTGACGTTCAAGTTGACGAGGATTTTCTGCGGCTGAAAATCGCCGACAAACTGCATGAACCCAGCCACGGTCCGCTGATAATTAGAGGCTTCTCGCCAACCGAGTGCGATCGTCACGACCAGCGCCCCCAAGACAACAGTCGTGATCAAGACGGGCCAGGAGGGGCGTTTGAGACGAGTGAGGTAGAGGGCACAGACCGTGGCGAGCAGGCCCATGAGCGAGTGAGAACGCTTACCGTTGAACATCCAGATCGCGACATACGCGGCCCCGACCAGCAGCCCGAGCGTCAGATAAACGGGACGTGTTGTCTGCGTCGTGCGACCAGTGATGACAAGCATCACCGCAGCCACCAGCATCACGAATGGAAATGATCGGAAAAGCGCCTCCTCGCTCGAAAAACTCTCAACGGTTGGAGCGTCGCCCTCGACAAACATATTCGCGCAGAAGAGCCCCCAAATAATGAGCGGAGGGCAGATTACAGTCGGCAAGAGCGTCGACCAGTTCACCGGAGGCCGTGGTAGAATCCGGGCCACGATCCGCGTGGGGCCGAGCTGGTAGACCAGCAGGAACCAGAGGAGTGCCCAGAAAGACCGAAAGTTAGCTGCCGTCACGAGATCCTTGCCGCGTACTTCAACAGCCCAGTCGTGAAAGTTAAACGCCTGAATGACGTAGATTTGCAGATACCCGACCAGGAACAGCCAGACCGGTGCAAATGGATCGAATTTCCGGAAGACGACCTGGTGCAGAAAATAAAGCACCATCAGCCCGGCCGTCGCATAGATGTAATTGATCTCTTCCATCACCGGCCAATCAGCTCAACGAGGCACAAGAGGAATCTGCTTGACTGGTAGCAAAGGATGTTGTGCGGGAACCGTCATGCTCGTTTAAATGCGATTGCAGCGGGGATGCGACCTCCGCGTACAGCAACTCCTCAACGGCCGCGATCAGACGCTCGTGATATTGCGGCCAGTCAAATGATAGTGCTCGAGTGCGTGCTGCCCTGGCCATGGAAGCACGCAAGCCGGGGTCATTACCGAGCTGCTCCATGCGACGAGCCAGGTCATCGACCTGGCCCTGGGGGACAACAAATCCTTCAACACCATCACGAACGACCGACCCCGCACTTGGTGTAACTACACAAGGCAAACCAGTGGCGAGTGCCTCGTAGGTGACGACAGCAGATCCCTCGAACAGTGACGGAAATACGAAAACGTCGGCTGATGCCATGCGCGCGGGCATCTCGGATTGTGAAACCCGTCCCAGAGGCTCGACCAGATCCAAATAGGGTTTAAGCGGGTCTAGATTTGCCGGCAATGGACCGAGAAGCTGAAGCCGCCACCCAGGCCGGTGAATTCGTCGCCAGGCTTCGAGCAGATACTTGATCCCTTTACGCTGGCTGATTCCCCCGGCGAAAAGGAAGGTGCAATCTGACCCACGGTGCTTTGAGATGGGTGGGCAGAATCGCTGGCAGTCAGCCGCGTAGGGAATCACACGAACTTTGCCGGCGGGTGTTCCGTACCGAACCAGAGTTTCGGCGATGTGCTGAGAGGGGACAAGCACGCGATCAGCCAACGCGAGATCGCGAAGGCGACGATCATGCAACCAGGTCAGGAGAACACGATCGAGGTCGCTCGATCCAAGGTAGATCGGCATGAACTCGGGTGATGAGCCTGCTTCTCGTTCGAGCACTTCTTGCTCTTGCCGCACGTCTCCATGGACCATGCTGACGATGGTCTTGATTCCCAGACGCCGGCAGAGCGGAAGAGCAGCCAGCGAGCCCACGTCGCTGAATGCAAGTACGAGCTCGGGACGATCACGAGCGATTGCGCGGGCCAGTTGAGCGTCAAATCGCATTGTCCGGTACTGGGCCACGGCGCGGCTGAGATGAGGAAATTTTTTGTCAAGCCGAGCCTCAAGCCGGAGCAGGAGGTCGAACGACGGGGCATCATGTACAAGGGCAGGGGGGATTTCCGGGTCATGTCGTCGCCGCAGGGTGTGCTCTAATCGACTGAATCGAGCCGGTGCAAGCCTGCGACAAATCGAGGCAAGACAGCCCGCGGGGTTATAGTAACTGGCCGTCACGAACGAATGCAGTTTTGCGGCGCGGTGAAGGCCGATCACAGCCTGATAAGCAGGTGAACGCGCATCCGGACAAGCGACCATCACCCTCGTGCCAGATCGTTGCGACTTCATTTCGGCCTCGATCTTCCTTGACTCTACTAATGCTTGCCCACCGTGGCATTCAGGGGATGTGATAGTCGGCGCGCTCGAGGGGCAGGATGTTTTCCAGCTCCTTCAGCAATTCGCGAGCGAAATCTCGCAAAACTTCACCATCGGGATCAAGCTCGGCTGGGTAGAAGATTTCAACTGTCATTGACGAGCCGCGTGTTGTACGACCGTGACTGCTCCGGCTCGTGATGGGAAGGCTTCGCACATAGTTTTCAAGCTTTCCTTCTCCGAAGATGTAGTACCAGAACCCGACATATTCCACCACTTCATCCCGTCCATAGCCGAGCCGGGTGATGGTGAGCGGCCGGTCGTGCCCGGCAGGCACCGAGAGTATGCGAGTTTGAGACTCGATCTTGTTCCACCCGCTGGAGGGAAGACAGATCTCGGGTGTATGCCTGAGGTTGTTTCCTTGACGGGAATAGTTGATCCAGAGCTGCAAATTGAAACCGGGGTGCCGGGCGCTTTCATAGGCGCGGCTCAGGTACTCGGTCGTCTGAGCCCGCTCGACTATGTCGGCTTCAACTGGCAGATCATGTCCCATCCAATCGCCAAGGATGAGCGGAACTGTGGCAAGCGGCAGTCGTAATTCAGGCCGCTCGGTTCGGTTCATCGTCTCAAGGGCAGCCTGCGCAGCGATGCCGATGGCGAGAATTACGCCGCAGAGAACAGCTCGCTTTATTTGAGACATCACCATATCCTTCCTTGCAATGCTTGATCGAATGCGGCACCCCTCAAGAAATACCGTCACGATCCCACGGCGAGCGACCTTGTTTGCGGCATGTCATTCTCTGGATACTGTCCTCGCTCGAAGAGCTTCATCCGGCAGATCTGATCAAGGCCCCAGCACTCGGCTTGAAGGAGCAGAAGGCCGAACGCCATCATGAGCAACCCCTCGACGGTGTGATAAGTTCCGAGTGCAAACTGCGGGTTGACAAAGTGCATGATATATCCGGTGAGCATCACCCGAGCGATGTTTGCCGAGAGCGCGATTGGCAAGGCGGAGATCACGATCACCACGCGATACCAAGGCGGGCGCTTCGTCCAGTAGGCCACGGCAGCCGTGAGCGCCAGGAAGCCGGTCAACTGCCGCATTCCGCTACACGCTTCGGCGACGAACATCTGCAACCCACCGGGCAAGGTCATTTTGTTCCCTTCACGAAGCACAGGCACACCACTGGCGGTCATCAAGATCGAGGCAACGCGGCTGGCAAGTAGTTGCAATGGCGAAGCAATTTTCGAATAAAGCGCGATCGGAAGGGGGACCATGAACACCAGGAAGAAGAACGCGAACCAGTAATGCTTGAGGGCCGTCGCTCCCATCATCATCGTGAATAGCCCGGTCAGCCCGATGAGCAATGCGACATCGCTCAAAAACGGAATGGGCAACGGAATCGTGATGAGACGCAGCACGAGCGAGGAGACCAAGAGCGAGCCTCCCAGCCAGGTGCCTCCACGAACCGGGATCGGTCCGTTCGAGGCAACACGGTTGGCAAAGTAGAGGCTGATCATGGGGACCAGGAAGCCGTGGCTGTAGTTTTCGTCAGTCGTCCAGGCATAGTAGAAATGTCCCAGGTTCACCCAGAAGATGCGCACGAACATGCCCAGACATATGAGTCCGCAAAGAAGGCCTACACGTCGTGCGGGATCAACCCCAGCGGCATGAACCATCAAGAGCAGGCTGTCGTGCTGTTCTGATTGGTCGGATTTCACCGAAAGCCGCTTCGATTTCGCCGCCATGTTCTATCGTCCTTCGTGTTATCAATCGTTCTGGACTAGTTTGCCTTTACACCTGTTGACCGCACGAGGGTTGTACGCTGAATATCAGTTGCGCGGCGCGTGATGTCATCGCTAAATGCAACAGCCAACGCCGATCGGAGTGCAGCCTGACGCTCTATATCGTCATCTGACCGATAGGCGATATCCGCCAGGTTGAACCACCAGGACCGCCGGATAGTCGGGTCATCGATCAAATCAATCGCCTGATGATAAAGCTGATGGGATTCTTTGAAACGCGAGCGAAACGCGAGAGCCTCTGCGCATGCAGCAAGCTTGACTGGCCCAGCCTCGGAGGAAGAGGGCGGAATCACCGTTTGCTTGAGAATGCGGTCCAGCATGATTTCTACTTCGCCGCGACCTCGCTCGCGCAGAAGCCGAGCGGCCGCGATCAAGACAACCGGATTCTCCGGGAGCACGCGCGACCATTCTTC
Source organism: uncultured Planctomycetota bacterium (assembly GCA_963823665.1). Lineage (GTDB taxonomy): Bacteria > Planctomycetota > Planctomycetia > Isosphaerales > Isosphaeraceae > CAVXHV01. Next base: position 2,260,407 of record CAWGMQ010000004.1, on the reverse strand, counting down.
GAATGTCCATGTGTTCTGGGAGATAAATTCTACAATGATCTCGCGTACCGGCTCTTCGCCGGGTAGCAGATAGCGGGGAGCACCTGGATCTTCGCTGAATCGTGGCAAGTGGTAACGAGACGACTTCTCAGGGACAGCGAGCGAAAGTGCGCGTCCGAAGAGAGCAAGTGCTTCGTCTTTCTTCCCTGCTGCTACAAGTCGGCGAGCGCTGCAAGATAGACTAGCTACATCGCGGCTGAGACCCATGCTGCGCGAAGATACGGCTTTCGTGCTATCAACTGGTTCAAGCAGCGTCTGTGTAAGCCGGGCCTGTGCATTAACGGGTGAAGCGGCCAGAGCACGTTCCAGGAGCGCTACACTTTCGTCAGGAGATTGGTTTTCCGCTCCGCGGAAGTATCCGAGGAATACAGCCCAGCTAGTCAAGTGCGCTGGAGTTGAGGTCAGCCAGCTTCCGGACGGGGGTTGGACCGAGTCAGGCAGACGGCTGCGCTGGAGGGTCAAATCGCTGGTCAAGAGACGATCGGTCACAATCGCCGCCGCATAGGAATCTTGAGCCCACGACCATGAGAGTGAACAGCCAAGGAGTCCGGCCGCGAGTATAAAGATGACTGCAACAGGACCAGTCAGAACGATCGGTGGAGCCCAGTGGGAGGGTTCGCGCTCCGGGGTTGGCATAAGACTGGGTCGACTGATCTTCTTTGTCGTGGTTTTACCGGTGTTCACTGGAGACTGGCAGGGTCGAGCGGCCTGGTAGACCGCGAGTATATCCTTGGCCGAGGGCCATTCCACATCCTTGGTCAGTGATGGTGCCGCATGCCTCGGCTGAGTCTCGTATTCGGAATCGTCCTGGTAGAAAGACTGATTGATTGTCGAGGGCTCAAGCTCGGACTGCATGTCCTCGATCTCGCAATCCGGGAGCACGTCAACCGGATTGACAGAAGCAGACTCCTTGGTTGGATCACCAATCTGGGGTGGTGCGGTCGACTGCTGCGCATCAGGAACATGGTCCACGGCGAGTAGGTCGGCAGTCTGGGGTGCTACGACGTGCTGCGCATCAGGATCGTCATCCACAGCGGTTGAATTGGCAGTCCACGGTGCTGGAATGAGATCGAGCGCATCAGAAACGTAGCCCACGGTAAGTAGGTCGGCAGTCTGGGGTGCTACGATATGCTGCTGTTCATCAGAAACATCGACCACAGCAGTCGAATTGGCAGTCCGCGGTGCTGGAATGAGATCGAGCGCATCAGAAACGCTGTCCACGACCGTTAGGTTGGCAGTCTGGTGTGCTGCAATGAGCGGCTGCTCGGCGAGAAGTTCCGTAGGAAACTCTGTAAACTGTTGTCCGAGTTCAACTGTTTCGGTCAAGCTGGTTGGAGCCGGAACAGGTGGCTGGGATACGATCGTTTCCGACTGTAGCTCCCGGATGGGATCAGCGCTCGTTGGTACCTCAATCAGAGGGGTGTGAGCCTCTCTAAGAGGCACTGGCTCCAGGTCGGAACGGTAGACTGGCCGGCTGAACTCGGGGGCCTTTAGCCTGCTCTCGGCACGCGCATTCACCTTAGCATTCAATGCCTTCCAGCGGGCATCCCATTGCTCGTAGCAATCAAGTAGTGGCGAACCATAGTGCTTGGGTTCCGGTCGTTTTTCAGTGACCGGTGGTTTTACCGTGTTCCTGTGGAGGCGCGCTGTGTCAGCAACGGGCGGAGGCGCTGCAATCCGGCAACGGGTTACTGCAGGCAGAATCAAGCTCTCTGACACTGGTACCGGATCAGGCTCCAGTTCGGCGAGTGGCGGTTTTTCTATGATACCTTCTTGAAGTGGTGCCGGGCCTGCATACATGTGCCAGTCTGGTTGGACAGAGCGGTCCTGGCGGAGAGTGAAGCAATATGGCCCCGCGCGAAAGGGAACGTTAAACGGCAAGGTGCAGACGCCACCCAGGCGCCGACCGCTCATGAAGACGGGACAGTCGCTGCCAGTCGGTAAAAGGCGCCACGTGAGTCCCCGGCGCTGCAAGCGGCAGACCTCATCTGGTAGATCAAGCCCCGCGAGCCGTACCTCGCAGTAGGCTGCGCGGCCGATGCGTACCGAGATCCACGGCAGCTCTACAACGCGGATCGGGCCTGATTCTCGATCCTGGATATGGAGGCAAGTGGATTTCGTCATCGTGGGGATCGACTCCTCCCTGAGCCACACCCATACTGCGTGGGTTTACCCACGGTCGACAAACAAGTCCGTTCCACCAGCCAGCCAGCGGTTCCAGGTTCCACCCAGAGCGCTGGCTGAGATTGCAACAGCAGGCAGCTCCACAGTCCAGTGCACGACCGACCATAGACTAAAGCCAATGGCCGCTCCGATCAAGCCGTAAGCAAGCGAGCGGTCAGCGGATCCAACGTGCCTGGTAACACGTGGTAAGCGGTGAAGAACCCACAGCGCGGCTGTGATTAGAAGGATCAGGCCGAGCACGCCGGACTCCGCTGTCCATTGGAGAAGGCTACTCATGGCCGTGTTTGAGGACGGATCGTGGGTCTTCACGTAGGGATAAATCGCGCCAAAGCTTCCAAAACCTGTTCCGACGATCGGGAACTCTCGAAAGATTGCCAGGCTGTCCGTCCAGAGGAGCAGAGCTCGCTCCCAGGATAGTGAAGCAACCGGCGGTGACCCTCCCACGATTATCCGCCACAGGGTGGTCGAAGCTGCGCCTGAGCTCAGCGAGGCGAGGAGCAATACCATCAAGCCAATGGCCCAGCCCCGTGAACCTGCAGCGGACGTGAGCCCGACAGCCGCCACGCCAACCAGAAAAGGTAGACAGAATTTCGGCCCGGAAGCCATGCCCACGAGAAAAGCACTCGAAACTAGCAGGATCAAGAGCAGCACAATCAGGCTACCCTGTCCTTTATGGCTCAAGCGGGTCGAGAGCGTCTCACGGCTGCCGCGGGCCGAAAGCATGTGTAGAATGATTGCCAGGCCCAGCGGTAGGGCGAGTGAGCCGAAGGCCAGAAACGCGCCGGTGCTCGGCATCATCGTTCCCATCAAAACCGGCTCATCAGGAACAACCACCACAGGTTGAACAGCCGCTCTACTGGACGAGGGAGACGCATCACTCAACCGGCGCAAGCTGCTTGAAGAAGGGGAATCCAGAAGGTCACTGCTCGATGGTGCCCAGAAGGGTGCTGCCCCTGGCCGGTAGCAGCCGAAGAGTCCTTCAACTCCACCTGTGATTTGTACCAGGTCAAGGGCCCCGTTCATCAGAAAGGCCGCGAGCACACAGCCCCACACCAAATAAAGCCGTTTGAGGCGATCTGCAAAATGGGAGACAGCCCAGAAGATTCCCAGGCATGCGAGGGCCCCAAAGAGCCAGCGCAGGGTGGCAGCCCGGTCGAGTGTTGCTGGTGAGCGAATCTGAGCCGGCTCACCCAGTTCAACCGAGGGAAAATCAGCACGTGCCAGCTCGGGAATCACGCCCAGCGAATAGATCTCGTGGGCTCTCGGCGAAAGCCGGTAAGCAAGCGAGGCAGGCAGTGGGGTTAGCTGCAAGAGCCCCAGCCCGAGTGTGAGAAACGCCAGCAAGGTCAGCGGGCTCTTGAGGATGGGCAGACGTCGCTCGAGCAACAGCCGGATGAGCATTGCCAGGGACAGCAGAAGCGCAAGCGACGCAAACACCGGACGGAACCACCAGACCGCACCGCCGAAGCAGAGTGCGCTGCCCAGGACGAGTGCCACCACGAGAGTGGTCAGAAGGGCATCGATTGCGGTCAAGATTCTGGAGTACCGGTTCACGATTTGCGATTCCTTGGTGCAGCGATGCCTGGCCGAGTGAGTGATCTCACCTGCCGCGGGCAACTGCTAGAGCTTCAGGCTCATCGGCTGGGGATTCGGGACTGCCCCCGGAGAATGAAAGCGGCTCGTAGCCATAGCTGGACCAGTTGGTGAGATCTTCCGAGAGCCCGTTAAAGACCATGCCGGCAATCGCGACGCGCGACTGTTCAAGCATTGCCTTGGCGCGGTGCAGCGTAATTAACTGCATCGCGCCGGAACGAACGACCAGGAGCGAGGAGTCAACAATACGGCCGAGCACGCGGCAGTCAGCGAGGCCGAGCACGGCCGGACCATCAAGAATGACACGGTCGTAATGATGCGAAAGTGCGACCAGCAATTGGCGTAATTCGAGTGTGCCCAGGATTTCGATTGGAATGGATCGAGTGTCACCGGTCGGGATGAAGTCGAGGTTGGGAAGCTCGGTATGGCGAACAGTGCGTTGCCAGGGAAGCTCACCCCGCAGGACATCAACCAGGCCAGGGGTTTCTTCATCGGAGTTTTGATTGATGAAGACTCCCGCCAGGCTAGGTCGGCGCAGGTCGACATCGAGCAGGAGGGTTCGCTCGCCAGCCCGGGCGCATGTGGCGGCCAGGTTAAGTGCTGTAGTGCTCTTGCCCTCACCGGCCTTGGCGCTTGTGATCAAGAGCGTGACGATCGGGCCATTCCGGTCAGCAACTCCAAGTAGACTGGCACGGATATTCCGGTAGGCATCAGCTTCAATCGAGTCGGGCGTTGCGTGTGTCCAGAGATGACCTGCGCGATGGGTGAGTGATGAGCGGCGAATTCGCGGTACCACTCCTAGCAGAGGCAAGGTCAGGCCATGGGAGGCGTGCTCGGGAATCTTGACGGAATAGTCAACATGCTCGAGCAGGCAAACCAGGCAGATACCGAGCGCGAAGCTGACGAAGATGCCCAGACCGATTAAAAGAGGCCGGTTTGGCTTGATTGGCACGGTCGGCTCGACGACGCTTGAGGGAATTCTCACGCAGGGACTGTTCACGACCTGCAGGCTCAAGATATCGAACTGCATGAGCCTGTCTTTCATGTGGGCAATCTGCTGGCTACGATCTTCACGGTCCTTGAGCATCGCGAGAATTCTCTGATGCTCGGGAATTGACTTCTGCATGTCGGCTAGAAGTCTGTCATGTTCTTCGCGATCAGCTTCGAGTTCGCGATTGCATTGCTCCATGATCACCTCGCTGGGCGTTGACAGCTTCTCCCTCTTGATCGATTGCAGCTCTTCGAGCTCGTCCAGCACGTCATCGAGACGCCCGGCCAGCCGTTTAACGTAGGGATCTGTGTTAAAACCGCGGATGTGCCTGCGCATCTCTTCGAGCATGCGGGTATAGGTTTTTTTCACGCGGTTCAGCTCGGCGATCCTTGAAGCCCGGCTGCCTGCTTCGGGGTCGAAGTCGTACTTCGGCATCAGTTGGGCCATCGCCAACTGCTGCTGCAGGTCGCCCAGCTTGAACCGTTTCTGCGACATCATCGATCCTAGATTCACAAATCGCTCTTCAAGAATGCTGCGGCCGCCGGGCCCGATCGTGTTGGATTTTGCAAGGGCAGCCATGACTGTTTCATCGAGCGCCTTGGATTCTTTCACAAGAGTCGCTAGCCTGCTTTCAGCGTATTCTTTTACTTTTTCCAGCTTGTCGGTGTTTTCCTGCTTTGCAGTTTTCTGGAGCTGAAGCAGCAGCATGTCGAGTAGTTTCTTCGTGCGTGCGGGGTCACTGCCTTCGAGCGACACGATGAAGAGATTGGTGTTCTTGAGCCGCAGCACATTGAGCGATTTGAAGAGCTCGAATGCCGGGTCGGCGAATTGCGTCAGATCGATGGAGATAGAGAATTCATTCACAACCTCCTGGGCGAGCCCCTTGCTGCGTAGCCTTGCTTCCTGGTTGGGGACATAGCTGGCGGTAACCGACGGATCATGCCGGCCGGGCTCGTGGGTCATGAGTGCCGAGAGCTCAGGGTCGATGGCCGGAGGGTTGATCTCGATCTCACCCTTGGCGAGATAAACCGGCGGAAGCCTCAGCACCAGAATCGAGCCGGTGATCGCCAGGGGCACGGCAATGGAGAGCACCATCCAGAAGCGACGGCGCAGGGCCCGCAGGTAGTGAGACGTCGTTTTTGCCGCCGCCGGATTGATGGCAAGTGAAGCCGGTGTTGTTTTACTGAATTCCGCCGGAGCCGCGTAGCTTTTGTGGACCTGAATTCCGTCCATTGTTGCCTCGTTAGGAGAGTCGTGCCGTTATGCCCCGGCTCCTGGAGCCGGAAACGGCAGAGGTTCACCGGCAGCGCTTTTTGTGACGTTCTCAAGCGCACTCGGCCGGAGCCAGTCCAGCCGGTCAGCAAGTGCAATAGACAGGCGCTGCAGGTAGCGAAAGACGATGTCCGCCGCCGGGGACGAATCGGGCGATAGGAAGAGGCTCACGGTGAGCCACCGTCCCTGGCCAGAGGAGAGTCGAAAGATCGCCGAAGGTCCCGACAACGCGGCTATGCCGCCTCTGGACTCACCCGAATTCTGAAGCCGATACTGGGGGTACGAACGATCACTTTCGCAAGTAAACTGAACCATCTCACAGCCCAACTTGTGAGCGGTTTCGTTGACAATCTTGTAGGCGTCCTCCTCCGTCGCGCAAAGCTCGACACGCTGGATGGCCTCCCAGGCCAACTTGGCGGCTTGCCGCTCCTGTCGCTTGCGTTTCATCCTATCCTGCAAATCGCCGCAGAGACTGGTGAGTTCATCGCGGCGACTCGTGACGATCAGCAGGAAGACCAGACAGCCGGAGATTCCGAGTACCAGTGCTAGATATTCGTTCCGAAGAGCAACGCCGAGCATGACGGCCCCGCAAAGGCCCGCCGAGAAGGAGTAGAGCAAAAGCGCTGCCTGGCGTGGATTAAGTCCCAGCCCAATGAGGAGATGGTGAACATGGCGGCGGTCGGCGGCACTGAGCGGCAGGTTGCGCACCCAACGTCTAAAGATTGCCATGGCCGTGTCTGAAATCGGCAGGCCCATTGCCAGAATGGGAAACAGGATCGAGATGGCCGAGGGACCTTCCATCGAACCCTCGACCCCGATCACCCCGATCAACAGACCGATCAAGAGAGCGCCGCTATCACCCAGGAAAATGCAAGCAGGGTGCCAGTTGTAGAGCAAGAAGCCGGCAAGACTTCCGGCCAGAGCAACGGCCATGACGGCGATCTGGTAGTTCTCGTTGTGAATTGCGACGAGCGTCAACGTTCCGCTTACCAGAAGGCCCACGCCGGAAGCGAGACCATCCATGCCGTCGATCAAATTCCAGATGTTCATGCAACCCAGAAACCAGAAAAGCGTGATGAGCAAACTGGGCAGCGCGAGCTCAATCGAATGTCCCAGAACGTTGAAATGGGCTGACGGGAAGCCCAGATCAAGATTCAGGCTCAGCACTTCGATCGACTGAATGCGGATTCCACCCAGATAGAGTGCAAGGACCGCCAGAGCTTGACCGAGAAGCTTGGTTCTTGGTCCGAGTGACCGGGTGTCATCGAGAAACCCCACAACCAGGATGATCAGCCCAGCCGCAAGCACGGACCAATGATGCTGCGCTGCAAGCTCGTCCATTGCTCGAGCGCGAAATGGCTCGTGCAGAAATGTTACGACGATGCCCAGCACGACACCGAGGGCTAGTGCAAGCCCACCTAACCGGGGTATCGCACCCTGATGAATGCGCCGGAATTGATCGGGCCGGTCGATGGCGCCGACCCAAGAGGCGAGCCAGGTCACGAGCGGTGTCGTGAGCACACAGCCAGCCATCGCGACCGCGAAGATCGTCAAGTAAAGGTTGGAGATCATGATCCCGAGGCTTTACTCGTCCGTGACTCGTGCGGGTGCAGCCCGATCCCAAGAATCCATCTCAGGCAAGAGCATTCGGGGGTGTCGCAGTATGTCGCGGGATGGAAATCCGGTCAAGGCGGATTCGGGATGGCAAGCGTACACCAGGGAGCCGTTTCTAATGGCTTCCGGTTTGGCCCCTGCGTCTCGCCGTCAAGAATCTGATAGTTGTGAGCCCGCAGAAATGCCGTGACGGTGCATGCACTTGCTGGAATTACCTCGCAGAGGACAACAGGGCGGACGGACTCAAACAGACGCTCAGCGCCCTTGAGGACTTCCATCTCGGCACCCTCAACATCGATCTTCACAACCGACGGGTGCAGAAGCTGCTGGAGCAACCAGTCGAGCGTCAGCGCGACAACAGATTGTTCTTCACGTGCGCCGCCAGTTTGAATCGTTCCAAACTCAGCAAGGTAGTTGGCGGCTCTGGACCTGGTCGCAAGACACAAGGTGCGAATGGAGACTTGAGATGCAACTGCCGCGGGAATGACCTGCACGGGTGCTGAGCGGGCCGGCTGATGACGAGCACTACGACGCAGAAGCTGTACTAGCCAGGCGTCCGGTTCCAGCGCAATGATTTGACCTTCCGGACCCGCCAAACTAGCGGCGGCAAACGAGAATAAACCGACATTGGCTCCCACGTCCCAGACGACGGCGCCAGGCTTCACAAATTCCTTGACCAGACTCAAGAGTACCGAATCGATGTCTTCCATCGATCGGTAAAGGTAGCGTAGCCCTGCTGATGGACTGACGTGGATCGATGCTCGCAGAAAGTCAGCGGGCAGCCTTCTGCGAATGACCCAATCGCGCGTGACATCCTCAATCATGCGGCGCAGCACGTGACCTCCTCCATGATGAAACAGCTTCCGTAGCGCCGGCGTGAAACGGCCTTGGCGAATCAAAATACCGCAACTTGGAGATTTGGCAATCGCGGTTGCCAGGTTGGGAACACGAGCAGGCGTTGTCGTTATGACCATCTAGTTGAAACGTTCGAGATCGGCCCAGAACTTCGGATAGGATTTCGCCACACAGGCCGGATCGTGAATTTGCAGGTTTCCTAGTTTTGTTCCCAGGATGGCGAAGCTCATTGCCACTCGGTGATCATCATGTGTCTCAATCGAGACGATGGGCAGGTTTTGACGAGGATGGAGCTCGTTGACATCGAGATAATCGGGGCCTTCGTTGGTTTTCACACCGATCTTGTTGAGCTGTTGCGCGGGAATGCTGATACGGTCGCATTCCTTGATTCGCAACGTTCCCAGACCGGTGATTCGTGCACCACCGGGTATGAGCGGCGCGATGGCGATCAATGTCAGCGCGGTGTCAGGCATGCTTTCCATGTTCACCTCAGCCCGAAGAGGACGCATTTGTCCACCCGGTGGGCCGGTGATTGTGGTTGTCTCATCACGTCGATCTACTACGGCCCCGAGCATCTCACAAATCTCGAGGAATCGAAAATCGCCCTGGGCGCTAGTCTTTCCCAGATTGGTAAAAGTGACCGAGCCTCCGTGAATCGTCGCAAGCGCTGCGTGATACGAAGCAGCGGATGCATCGCCTTCTACTCGAACGACGGCTGGCTGATACGCCTGCCTTTGCACTCGGAACCAGCGATAGCCATCTTGCTCGACTCTTACACCGAAGCGGAGCATTTCGCGTAGAGTCACGTCGATATAAGGCCGGCTCACGAGCTCCCCATCAACGTCAAGCTCGAGCCCTTCCGGCATCAGAGGACCAACCAGCAAGAGGGCCGACAGATACTGGCTCGATCGGTCACCCCTTACCCTGATCGTGCGCTTGCTGACATCTGGACCTCGAATCGAGACCGGTAAGTAGCCGTCATTCGTCGACAGAACTCTAGCGCCAAGAAAAGCGATTGCGTCAATCAGATGTTTATTGGGCCGGGCTCGCAAGGGTGGCAGGCCGTCGATTGTGGTTTCATCGCTTCTGAGCAGAGCCAGCGCAATCAGGAATCGAGCCGCTGTACCGCTCAATCCTGCATCGAGAAGCACCGGCCCGGAACGGAAGCGACCTCCGGTACCCAGAATCGACACCGAGCCGTCGGCTCCGGGGCTCATGGCAATCCCGAGCTGAATCAACGCCTCGGAGATCCGCGAAAAGTCGTCGCAGTCGGCCGGGAATTCAAGAACGCTTTGCCCATGGGCCAGGCTTGCCAGAACCGCATCGCGAAGAGTGATTGACTTGCTCCCCGGCAGGCTCAGAGTGACGTTGAATTTCCCGTCAAGCACATCAACCTGTTTCATCGCGCTCTCCGGCCGAGTGGCCGCCCGAGTCAATCAACCCTGCCGATTGTACCCGATTCAAGCCGTTACCTTCTCGCTTTCCGATACGTGTCGAGCCGTCCGTAGAGCTGGTCAGAACAGGCCAGCCAATCCGGGGGTTTCTAGGAAACTGGGGAAAGAGCGCGGTGCGTGGCTGTTTTGAGGTGGTTGCATGTAAGATAACTTTGAGACTTGTTTTATTCCGTCGCTCAAGGATTGATCATGGCCGCCCAGATCAAAGCTGCTCGGGCGAAATCGAGAGCACCGGCACGTGTCCAATTGACAGCCTATCAGTCTGATCAAATTGCTCAGATCGCGGCCTGGAAGTCCCGGCCGCCCAACCCGCTGAGCGAGATCCTTGATCGCGTGACGCTACCGACGGCCAAGCTTGTCGAGAAGATCATCCCAGATGTGGCCGTCCGGTTTGCAATCGAGCGGTCATTTGAACTGGCCGTTCTGCTTGCGGGGCAAGAGGAGATCAAACGTCGAGGGGGTGTTAATGACCTGAGCGATCTCCAGAAGAAGCAGCTCGAGGATTGCGACCGTTTGGCCCTACAGACGGGGATATTCTCTCAGGTTTTTTCGACGGTTCAGGGAGCCGTGACCGGAACAGGCGGTGCCTTGACCACGCTGATCGATATTCCGCTTCTTTTCGTTTTATCGCTCTGGACGATTCTTAAAATTGGACATTGCTACGGTTATCCGCTCGATCAGCGGCGAGATCGGCATTTTATTCTGGGATTGCTAATCACGGCGATTTCGGAAACATCCGAGTTGAGAAAACAGCGGCTTGACGACCTTCATGAACTTGAAGAGCTGCTCATCGAAGAGACCCAGCAAGAGATCTTGGCCGAGGAGATCATGTCGATTCTGTTCCTACTGGAGGTCTTCGATGGGATTCCAGGCATCGGAGCCATTTCCGGGGCGATCTTGAACCTGTCGTTCATGCGCCGGGTTGAAAACACGGCACGGCGGGTGTTTCAGGAACGCTGGCTCAAGGATACCGGTAAGGTCCGCTCGATCGCGCCGGCGCCGGTTCACGGCGCAACCTTGCAACTGGATGGGCGGGAACAATGGGGCGACTGGCTTATGCAGGATGCTACTGTGCGGGTTTCAGCGTGGCCTTGCCAGCATCGCTTGTGCAGTCCCTGGTCTTTCGATCGAGTTAACCCGGCTTGCCCGTCTGCGGGACCATTGATAGAATCCGCCCCTTCCATACTGAAAGACACGGTCGCCCAAACGGAGCGGTCCGGGTCCGTTCACTTCTTCGAGCGTTCTGCAAGATTGCCGAACTCGGCACGGAACCTGGTTCGCACTGATTCCACAAGCGGTGGATCTCATGCCACTGCAAGCGGAATGGGCAACTGAGGGTATCCCGGAGTGCCTGGGATGGGCAAGTTCTACGCAAGTGGGCGTATACAGGCTTTGCTTCTGTTGTTTGTGGGCATCGGTGCGCTTTCAGGGTGCGTTGAGAGACGATACACGATCCGGACTGACCCGCCTGGGGCGACGGTTGTCGTGAACGGGGAAGAGATCGGTCCCTCGCCCGCGTCAAAGAGCTTCGTGTTTTACGGAGACCGAAAAATCTCGTTGATCAAGGACGGCTACCAGACGAAAACCCTCATCCAACCAATCAAAGCACCCTGGTGGGATAACTACATCACCGAATTCTTCACGGAGAACGTGGTACCGGTGTCGTTGCGTGATGAGCGGGAATTCACGTACAAGCTAGAGCCGTTCAAAATGACGCCGCAAGGGGAACTTCGCGACCGTGCAGAGAGCTTGAGAAGCGAGGCTCGCATCCTACCGAAGCCGCGGCGTGGTGGAATTCTGGGATTCTTCGGTTTTACTGACTGAGCGGCGCTACTGACTGAAAGTTGGATGGACAAAAGACGTCTGCTGAGCCGATTGGGAAGGAAGCTAGTTGGGATACGGACGTCCGAACGGGGTGAACGGCCGTGAAGATTATCGTGGCCGCAGTCCAGATGCTTTCCGACGTACTCGACGTCTCGGCCAACCTGGACCGAGCCGACGATCTGTTACGACAAGCTCGAGATGCGTCCGTAGAGCTCGCGGTGTTGCCGGAGCTATTCAACACCGGCTATAGCCTGTGCCCGGACTTCGGTCCCTACAGTGAAACGGCGGAAGGGCCCACTCTTGCTCATTTGCGGCAGCGCAGCCGTCAGTGGCAAATGGCGATCGCAGCGGGATTTGTCGAGCGTGAAGGGCGGCATCTCTACGATTCACTGGTTTTTTGTAGCCCTGACGGAAACTTGCAGATTTACCGAAAGCGGAACCTGGTGTTCTGGGAGCGGTTTCGATTCTGCCCGGGGCGGTCACCACTGGTTGTTGAAACTCCCTGGGGTCGGGTCGGTTTCGCCATCTGCGCCGACATGATCTACCGCAGAGTTTGGAGCGATTATCGCGGTCGTATTGATCTGGCTGTGGTGTCCGCAGCATGGCCCGATTTTGCGGATCGCGAATCAGGGCGGAGACACTGGCTGCTGGGACATGTCGGTCCGCTTTCCGGCGCTATACCGGCCAAGGTTGCGATGGATCTCGATGTGCCGGTGGTTTTTGCCAATCAATGTGGTGTGACACACACGAACATCCCGGTTCTGGGAACCAAGATCAAGGACCGATTCTCCGGTCAGAGCAGTATTTGTGACGGCCGGCACGGTGTGCCGGTACGAGCCGATCGTGAGCCGGCGCTCCTCATTGCTCCCATTACCCTCCATCACCAGCGAGGATTGAAATCGTGGCGTTCTATGTCCCTCTCGGTCCCCGCGGCCTGATTTTCCGGCTTGGCACCTTCGTGATTGGAATCTGGGGCGGGCTGGTTTACCGGCTGGCATACCACCGGCGTGGCATTATCGTGAGCAGCCCCGGGCCAATTCTGGCCCTGCGCTATGGAATTCATGCGTACACAACGCTCGAGGATGCTCCGATGGTGTCCATCATGCTCCCGCCAGGGCCGAGAGCAACCGAGATTGAAGCGGTGGCAATGGCTTGATTCGATCTGGATCAATCATCACGGGCTGTTGAATCAAGTCTCGCAAGCAGCGGGGTCTGGAAACGATGTCGCTCGAGTGTGAACCAAAGGATCGCCAGCACAAGCCCACAGCCGCCAACGACCCAGATTGATTTCTGATTCGGCGGCTGCATTCCAATCACGATCAAACCGGCGCAACCCACGGTACTCACGATTGCCAAGGGCCGGTACCAGACGCCGAGATCCCACGGGCCCATGATGGTCCAGCTTCTTCCATGGGCACGTGCTCCGAGGGCACACGGTACGACATACGAGAGATAGAGGAAGATTGTGCAAACCACCGTGATAGTCGCATACACCGGTGTATAGAGGGTGAAAGCAGCGGAAGCCGCGCAATACTCCAAATCGCAACCGGGGGCGTACGCCGCTTCGGACAGATCCATCGGAGGGCCCGTGACCAGGGAAGGCCACCGTCACGTGCGAATGCGTACGCCATTCTTGACGCTGAAGTCAACGTGGCCAGACCGCACAGGTACTGGGCGATGACAATCGCCGCGACCAGAAGCCTCCACAATGGCCAGGGCAATACACCGGTCAAGATCCCGAGGAAAGCTTGCTCGCCTCGAGCGGCCGCTTCCGGCATGGCCGGTGCGGCCAGCACGACTACTCCCAGCAAGACCCAGCCGGCCACTCCAGAGACCAGAACCGATCGCAGAATCCCCCGTGGGACGTTGTGAGCAGCGCGGATGGTTTCTTCAGCGGCGTGGGCTGAGGCATCGAAACCGGTGATCGTGTACGCAGGCAAGAGAAGTCCCTGAGCAAAGAGCAGCTCCATGCCGAGGGCAGCCGGCCAGACATTGCCGCCGGCTGCGCCGCTAAAGTTCTCAAACGTTACCAGTCGTGAAAAATCCAGCCCAGGCGCAAACGCCAGCAGACTCGTGGTGAGTACCGCACTGACCAGCAGAATCCAGTATCCACTGAAATCGGTCAGGCGAGCCGTCACGGCGATTCCAAGGTGGTTGATCATCGCTTGTGTGGCCGTGATCAAGACCACTCCAAGCGCCTGTGCCGGCAGATCAAGCTGGCTGGAGAGCCCCTGGGAAAATAATGATCCGATTGCAAAGCGGTAGGTTCCGACGTTGATCGCGGCAAGCACCGTGACGAGCCCAGCAAGGTTAAGCCACGCCGTGACCCACCCCCACCCGCGGCCACCGAGAAGGGCAGCCCAGTGATAAAGACCGCCGGCGGTGGGAAATGCCGAGGCAAGCTGCCCCATAGTGGCGGCGACCGCCAGCGCAAACAAGACTACCAGGGGCCAGCCGATTCCGATCGATGCTCCGCCGACGCTGCAAAATCCCAGGTGAAACGACGTGACCCCTCCTGCCAGTATGCAGATGATCGAGAACGATAACGCGAAATTCGAGAACGTTCCCAATCGCCGCGCCAGCTCCTGGGAATAACCCATCTCACGCAGCCTTCGAACGTCATCGTTCGAATCAGGCTCTGGTGGGTGCGTACTGCGATCATCGGGCATCAAGCACCTCTCTCGGACTGCGCAATCACTGTGCCTACCAGCTCGAGGACCTGGCCTGTCGCTGCATGGTGGAACTCGAGTGAATTCTGACCGGCGGGTAATTGCCGCGATTCCAGCCAGGATGCGAACTCCGGTGCCGGCTTCAAGCCGAACAAACGGCGAATTGCCAGAGCATCATGAAAGCTGGTCGACTGGTAGTTGAGCATCACATCGTCGGAACAGGGCACGCCCATCACATAGTTGCACCCTGCCGCCGCCAAGAGCATGAGCAAATTGTCTGCTGAGTTCTGGTCGGCCTGGGCGTGGTTGGTGTAGCAGACGTCAACGCCCATGGGTAAACCGAGCATCTTCCCCATGAAGTGGTCCTCCAGTCCCGCACGGATAATCTGCCGTTCATCGAACAGATATTCCGGACCGATGAAACCGACCACGCTGTTGACCAGAAACGGTGCAAAGGCCCGAGCGACACCATAAGCCCGAGCCTCGAGCGTAAGCTGGTCAACGTCGTGATGGGCAACGGCGGAGAGTGCACTTCCCTGACCAGTCTCGAAGTACATTACATTCTTACCGGCCCACGAGACATCACGATGACCGTGCTGCTCGAGCACACGTTCCTGACCCTCGCGCAAGAGTGCGAGAGAAACGCCAAAACTTGAATTGGCCGCCTCGGTGCCAGCGACTGATTGGAACAGCAGATCAATCGGCACTCCGCGCTTGAGGCAAGCAAGCTGTGTTGTGATGTGCGAGAGACAACAGGACTGGGTCGGGATGGAAAGTGCCTCGATCAGGTCGTGGATCGCAAGGAGGATTGCGCTCGTGACTTCTATGGATTCCGCCGCGGGATTCACGCCGATCACCGCGTCGCCGCATCCGAACAACAAGCCATCGACGGTGGAAAGCAGAATTCCGGTGATGTCATCGCTGGGATGATTGGGTTGAATACGTATGCCCAGCACACCGCGCTCTCCCAGCGTATTGCGACAACGGCTCACAATGCGGATCTTATTCGCGCCGAGCACGAGGTCTTTGTTGCTCATGAGTTTGGTCACAGCCGCAACGATTTCCGGTGTGAGCCCACTGGCTGCTGTTTCGAGTATGGGGCCGGTCGTCGCGTCATCGAGAATCCATTCTCGGAACTCACCGACAGTAAAGCGGCGCAGCGTCTCGAACGTGGCTTGATCGTGTGATTCAAGGATGAGCTGGCTGACTTCATCCACCGTGGGATCGATGAGCGGGTGCTCCACAATCTCCTGGAGGGTCAAATCGGCCAAAACAGACTTGGCTGCGATGCGCTCGCGCTCCGTCCGCGCGGCGATCATTGCAAGCTGATCACCGGCTTTTTCCTCGTTGGCCTTGGCAAAAACTTCGCGAAGATCAGCGAAAGTGAAGCGCTCGCCGTTGATCATGCTCGATAGATTCATGGCGTTTTCCTCGATGCGAGCTGACCTTCACACCTATCAAAGAGGTTGCGGCGATCGCGATTGCTGGACACCTTATTGCCTGCTGATGACCTCGCGATAGAGTGCTGCCAGCCTGTCGGCCTCGAAATCCAGGTCGAATTGCTGGCGTATGCGCTCAGACGCCGTCTCGCCAAGGCGGCGGGCGAAAGAGGGATCATCAAGGACTGTCGTGATCGCAGCCTTGAGCGCAACCGGGTCTGCGGCAGGAACAAGAAGACCGTCTTTGGTGTGTTCGATCAAGGTGCGAAGGCCCTTCACGTCCGTAGCGATGCATGGAAGTGCACGGGCCAGTGCCAGGGTAAGCATGCGGCCCGCGTTTGGACTTACTGCAGGCTGGCAGTAAATATCCAGCACAGACCAGAAATCAGGGCCGGCGATTGGATAATCAGTTACTGTTACTCGTTCTGCGATCCCGAGCTGCTTGGCCAGATAGCGTATTGTAGTTTGTTCGCGAGCAGCACAGGCGATCACGAATTCGACATCATATCCGGCACCGATGACTAGCCTGGCCGCCTCGGTGAAGACCAGTAGCCCCGGACCCTCCTCTTGAGGTCCTCCGGTGCCGATCACCGGAATCGTAGCGCCTGCAGGCATTTGGGAAGAAGAACGCGGACTGGCCACGACTCCATGGGGAATGAGGGCGATCCAATCGCGCGGGATGCCAAGCCCATGTTCAAGCTCGTCGGCCAAATCTGATCCGGTGGCAATCAGGCGACGACACCACGTACGGCTTAGCTTGAGACCACGTTCAACGGTTGTAAAGCCAGCTACTGTTTGAACGTAGGGAATCTGCCCTTTCTCGGATAAGGAGAGGACCAAGTCGACCATCCGGTCGTCAAGCGCGTGTAGTAGGTCTGGGCGGTCGAGCCGGGAGTCTGACCAGATCAGCCGTCCTGCGAAGAATCGCAGAATGCGTTTCTTGAGAAACTGTGCTTCCAGAGCTCGCGGGTCGCGCGAGATGTCTTCCGCTTTTGACGCACACAGCACCTGGATCTGAAAACCACGGTGCTCGAGTCGATCGAGCAGGGGGGGTAACGGCCCTGCACTGTCATCGCCGGGCGGACGGCCATCGAGAATCAGCAGCCGCGTGTCCTCCGACATGGGTTGTATCCATCGCCGTCAGGTCGGAAATCACTTGCTCGTCAGGTTCGGGCCCATCCTGCTTTACCCGTTCCTGAACGTGATGGCCCATCGATCCAGCCGTTGGAATCGGTCAGTCGATGGTTTATACTGTCATGAACGCAACGAAGCACAGTCCAGCCGGATGCAAGGAATAGGACGCTGAGCCGACCGCATGAATTCTACTCAGATTACTGAACCGACGGCCTCTGATCTCGATGAACTTGTATCTCTCTCGAATCGGCTGATCGAAAATATCGCACTTGTTGTACTTGGTAAATCCGAGGCGATCCGGCTCGCCGTGGTTGCATTGCTCGCGGAAGGGCACATCCTGATCGAAGACGTCCCCGGAGTGGGGAAGACCCTGCTCGCGCGGGCAATTGCTGCCAGTCTTGATTGTTCCTTCCGGCGAATTCAGTTCACGCCCGACTTGCTCCCTTCGGACGTGCTGGGATCGAGTATCTACCATGCTCCGTCGGGTGAATTCGTCTTCAAGCCCGGTCCGCTTTTTGCGAACGTGATCCTGGCTGACGAGATCAACCGCACAACTCCTCGAACCCAGAGCGCACTTCTTGAGGCCATGAGCGACCGACAGGCGTCGATCGAAGGGCATACGTATCCGCTCATACCACCTTTCATCGTACTGGCGACGCAGAATCCATATGAGTTTGAGGGGACCTATGTTTTGCCTGAGAGCCAGCTCGACCGATTCATGCTCCGGCTGCGGATGGGCTATCCGGTGCGCGCGGAAGAGCGCCGGGTTGTCGCTAGCCACCGTGAAGGAGAACCAGTTGATAGCTTGGGTGCGGTCTTGAGCACAAACGACGTGCTTCTGCTTCAGCGGGGTGTGCGCGCGATTCAGGTTGAGGATTCCATTACCGACTATTTGCTTGATATCGTGCATGCAACCCGTCGTAGTGAGGATCTCCATGTAGGCGTCAGCACGCGCGGGGCCTTGACGCTATACCGAGCGGCACAGAGCCTTGCGCTCGTTTCCGGCCGTGGATACGTGATTCCGGACGATATCAAGATGCTTGCGGTCAACGTGCTGTCGCACCGAGTGGTAGGGAAGTCATTTCTGCAAGCAGGGGAGTTTGGAGCTTCCGAGGCAATCATCCGGGACATTGTCGACCGCATCCGAGTGCCGTCTTGATTGGTCGTAACGGCCGAGAGCGGTGGGGACACTTTGCCCGGAATAGAAGAGGCCTGAGATGAGCGGCGACGAGAAGCCTCGGTCGCGTCGAGCAGAGGGCCGGATGAGCCGGATTGGACGCGGGCTCATCGGTGCGCTCTGGCCGAGCCAGCGACAGATCCTGACCCGGGAGGGTTTCATCTATTTCTGGGTGGCAGTCGGGCTGCTGGCCGCTGGACTGCTGCACCAGGTGAATCTCATCTTGCTCGTATTTACTCTCTCTGCCGGTCCGTTTCTGGCGTCGATCTTCGGTGGGCGCGCCATGCTGAACCGGCTCAGCGTGCACCGCCGGCTGCCTACGTACGTCTTTTCCGGAGAGCGCCTGGTTATTGATTACACGGTGGAAAACGGCCGGCGGTGGTTTGCCAGCCTGGCAGTTTTCCTGGAGGACTGTCTGGTGCCGGTTGATTCCTCGTCTACGGAGGCGACCAGTCTCACACCGAGCGTGTTCTTCGCGCGGATCGCCAGTCACGATCGCCTTCACCTGCGCTGGCAGTACAAGAGTCCGGTCCGGGGGAAGTATCGGCTTCGGGACCTTGATCTGGGAACCCGCGCACCGTTTGGACTGGTCGAGCATCGTGTGACGATCGGGATTGAAGAACAGATGATCGTCTACCCCAGGATCGGGCACCTGACTCGTCGCTGGTATCAAATCCAGCGCCCCGCGACGGAGAACCGACAGGGTCAACGCCACGATCGTTCGGCACAGCAGGTGGAGTATCACGGTCTGCGCAGTTACCATGCGGGAGACAGCCCACGGTGGATCCACTGGCGAACGTCAGCACGCCGGGGTGAGCTCATGGTCAAGGAGTTTGAGCATCAGAATGAGCAGGACCTGGCCATCCTGATCGATCCATGGCTGCCTCGCGGCCGTGCGACCGGGGAGCAGAGGGAAACTATCGAGCAGGCAATCTCATTTGCAGCCACGCTGTGCATCGAGACCGCCCGACATCAGGGACGACGGATCATTCTTGGGTGGACCGGGGCTCCCCCGGGTATGCGGCAAGGACCCGCGTCGGTCAAGCTATTGCACGAGCTTCTTGAACAGCTTGCGATGATGGCGCCAGTAAACGAAGGAGGCTTGGCTGCGTTATTCGACATCATGCCGCCGGCAGCGCTACGTGAAGCACTTCTGGTGATTGTTTCCACTCGTCCGATCAATCTGATCGAAGAGGCAGAGCGATCGTCACGGTTTTCGGGCACATCGGCCCGGGGCCTGCTCAGCCGGGTGATGATGCTGAATGCGACGCAGGGTGATCTCTCCTCGCTCTTTCAGTTTGACGATGACACCGCCCGTGACCTTCTCCAGCAGCGCCAGAGCAGTGCGATCAAGGATCGACGCTCGAGTGAGGT
This sequence comes from uncultured Planctomycetota bacterium, assembly GCA_963823665.1. Taxonomy (GTDB): domain Bacteria; phylum Planctomycetota; class Planctomycetia; order Isosphaerales; family Isosphaeraceae; genus CAVXHV01. Next base: position 2,240,788 of record CAWGMQ010000004.1, on the reverse strand, counting down.
TGAGCGCCGCCGCGGTTTAAGCGGCGGCGATGGCGGGCCGGAGACATCGCTGGCGACCTTCGACGACGGAGATAACCAGCCGTGAACAGCTACCTGGTTTACCGAGGAAGCTTCTACCTGATGCTCTTCGTCGCCACAATGGCGCTCGGCGGAGATTCCCCGGACGGGCAGTTCGCCAAGCTCCTGGCCGTGGTTGTTGCGGTTGCCGGGGCCGTCGCCTTTTATGCCGTCGATAGAAAACAAATGCTGGTGTTGCCGCGCCAATTAGCCAACATCCTTGCCCTGGGAACACTGGGCGTTCTCTACTTTGAGTACAGGCTCGATGAGGCACAGCGGATCCCCGCACTTGCCCACTGGCTGGTGTATCTCCAACTCATCAAGTATTTCCTTCCCAAAACGGCCGAAGACGACTGGTTCCTTTTTTTGCTCGGACTCATGCAGGTATTGATCGGATCGGTCGTGAACCAGAGCGACCAGGTCGGCACTTGGCTCTTCCTGTGGGCCATGCTTGCCATCTGGGTGCTCGGCCAGTTCTTTTTGCAGCGTGAAGCCCTTCGGTTCTCGGGTAAAACCATCTCAGGCGGTACGCTATGGCAACCCGTGCGCCGAGAGTTCCATGTTCCCGTCGTTGATCCTTATCGGGGCCTGTTTGATATACCCTATGTGGCTGCAACCGTCAGGGTCATGGTCACCACGCTCGCCCTGGGAGGGTTGATCTTTCTCGTGCTACCCCGCCAGGCTGGTGCGAGTCGGAGCCAGTCGGGCACTCCGCTGGCCCGGCATCTTTCGGGATTCGACGAGGAAGTGCAACTCGGCCAGCTTGGTGAAATCCTCGAGAATGACTCGGTTGTCATGATCGTGCAGCTCGCGGACGAGAACGGCGACCCGATCCGGCCCGAAGACGAGCCGCTCTGGCGGGGTGTCACCATGCTGCACTATGAGGGGGGTCGATGGGTCCGCCAGGCCAAAGGGACGCAGGCCGTGGTCAGCTTCAAACGTGACGCCCGGCTCAAGGGGAGACTCATCCGCCAGCGGATCAAGCTCGAGCCGATCGACTCGCCGACGTTATTCGGCATCCGCCCCATCTTGAATGCGGTCTCCACGTTTGAGCGATCTCAACCTTGCTTGTCAAACAACGACGGCACTCTCTTTCGCTCCGATCTTCTGAGCGGTGAATACGATTATGAGGTCATCTCGGATCGCGACACCGCAGGCTTCCAGATCCACGAATCACCGCCCTCCGACAGGGACAGTGTTTTCCTGTCGATGCCCGCGGGCTTGCGAGCCAAACTCAAGGCGATCGCCGAGCCTGTCATTGCGCGTATTAACCCAGACGGGCCAGACGCCGTAACCGAGCGCGCCCGCGCTCTGGAAGCATATCTGCGCGAATCGGGTCAGTTCAATTACACCTTGCAGATGGACATCCACGACCCGACGCTCGATCCGGTCGAAGATTTCCTGGTTAACCGCAAGGCAGGCCATTGCGAGTATTTCGCCAGTGCACTGGCCCTCTTATTGCGTTCAGTGGGTATTCGATCTCGGGTCGTGAACGGCTTCAAGGGAGGCGACTGGAACGAGCTGACCGAAGCGCTCAACGTGCGGCAGAAGCACGCCCATAGCTGGGTGGAAGCCTACGTCGGACGATCGAACAGCCCGGATGCTCTGCCACACTGGGTTACCCTTGATCCCACACCCATCGCGGCGCGCCAAGAATCGATTGCCCAAGTTGGCGGCCTGGCCGGAAACTTCCGGCCGCTGACTGATTCGCTTCGCCACATCTGGATCTTCTACGTTGTCGGCTACGACGGCGATCGCCAGGACAGGTTGATTTACGGCCCGATGCGCACCATCGCCAATGAGATCAAGACTCAATTCGCGAATATGCGGTCGCGGTTCCGGAGATGGTTCGCGCAGATCTTTCATTTCGAGAACATCGACTCGTTCATCAGTCCGAGGGGTTTCTTCGTCTCATTCTTTGTCTTGCTTGTTCTAGCCGGTGCGGCGAAAGGCTTCTACCGCCTGGGCTTGCGTCTACTGCTCTCGCTGCGCGGGCCTATCCCAGACTCCGCTTCCTTCTGCCCCGGCACGCTCTTCTACCGGCGGTTGACGCAGGTGCTTGCTCAGATCGACCTCGAGCGGCTACCGAATGAAACTCAGAGCGAGTTTGCCCGCCGGGCCCAGAAGATCCTCTCCGCCCGCAGATCAGGGAGTGACTCGGTCTCGGAGATTCCTGGTGACGTGGTGAACGCGTTCTATCGGATTCGCTTCGGTCACCTTGCTCTGAACCCGAGTCTCTCGAAACGATTGATAACCAGATCGACGCCCTCGAACTGAGTTTGAAAAGCTCGTGAGCGTCTTTTGCTTGCGACGATTGCCGCCCTACTACGACATAAACCCTCTGCGCCTCTACAGAAGCGGCATTGAGGACAGAGTGCTGGATCAACCAGAGGATTGACGGATGCGTGTGGGAATTGTCGGGTTTGCGGGAAGCGGGAAGAGCACGCTATTTGAGCTGCTGACGGAAACGACTCCGGACCCAGGCAGAGTTCATTCTGGACAAGCGGGAGTTGCCACGCTCCGCGACCCACGGCTGGATTTCCTGGCCTCGCTGCATAATCCCAAGAAGGTCACGTCTGCATCGGTCGAATTTCTCGACACTCCCGGCCTTCTGCCCGGCTCCCACGCTGACAACCCACAGCGACTGGCGTTGATCCGTGAAGGCGATGCCCTGCTGATTGTGCTCAACGGTTTCGCCGGTAGTGCCCCGGCGGCTCAGCTTGCTCAATTCCGTGACGAAATGCTTTTTGCTGATCTCCAGGTCGTAACCACTCGCGTTGAAAGGCTCGAAGCCAGTCTCAAGAAGCCCAGGCCGGACCGAGAACTGGTCGGCAAAGAGCTGGAGATCGTCATGGCAGTGCGTGGGGTCCTTGAGGAAGGCAAGACGGTCGCCTCGCTTGACCTCTCTGCGGAGGACAAGAAACCTCTGCGATCGTTCGGGCTCTTGACCGACAAGCCGGATGTGATCGTGCTGAACACCCTCCAGGGGGAGCCGGTTCCAGACGCCCTGCGCGCCGTTGCCCCGCAAGCACTGGCCATTGACGCCAAGCTCGAGCTCGAGCTGTCACAACTCGATCCCGAGGAGCGCGCCGCATTCATGGCCGACATGGGTGTCGGCGATCTGGGCAAGGATCGGATCATCCGACAAGCATACGATGCCGTTGGCATCATCACCTTCTTCACAGCGGGTGATCCTGAAGTACGCGGTTGGAACCTCGAGCGGGGTGCCACCGCAGTTGCGGCTGCCGGCAAGATCCACACCGATTTAGCGAAGGGGTTTATCCGTGCCGAAGTCACCGCCTACGACGACCTTTACGCGGCCGGCTCGGTCAAGGAAGCCAAGGCCAAACATCTGCAACGGCTCGAAGGGAAGGAGTACGTGATCAAGGACGGTGACGTCGTCTACTTCCGCAGCGCCGTTTGAGCTTGAACCGGCGGAATATTGGGAGTGCGCAGCAGCATTCCGGCCGACAGGACCATATTCCGCTTCGGTAAGGCATCGCGATTCGCTCGCCAGAGCGAGTCGGCCAAATCGATCGTGCCGTAGACCCGAGACGCGACATCCTCGATGGTTTCCCTGGGCAGAGTGACCGTGAACGCCGATCGAGGTGCGTGCGGAGAAACTGGCTTCGGCCTGCTGGACTTATTTGCTCGGGTCTCCGCATTTTAACGCGCCGGACCATCGCTTGACGCCCTGCGCGTAGCTGGTAGGGCTGAGGGTACAGCAGGGCCAGCTCCCGGCTTCCGAAGAGATGAGCGGGGCCGGTTCATCTGTGTGCGCGGCAGGTCGCGCTGAAACAGGGCGACGGCGAAGAAGCACACGATCAGTACGCTCAAGAGAATGCTAGGTCCTGCTTGACGGCTCATGGCGTTCGACTGTCAGAATTCGCTTCGATGCAGAACAGGAAGTCGTAATCGTAAAGATCGACGAAAAATCGCGTCGACTTGATATAATTCGGCTTCACGATCGCTTTCCCTTTGTAAGCTGGCGAACTCTTGTAGCTGGGAAACGTAAAGATGATGAACAGGGAATAAATTGTGCGGCCTGGGAAGTGGGGTTTCACATCGAGAAGATTGGTCAAACCGTATCGAAAAATCCGAAGATCAGGTTGGCTATTTGACTCGGATTGTGGACTCTTAGCTACCAAAAGCTGTTACGGCCCGTGGTTCGGTCATGCCGAGCCGGCTGCTTGAAGGCCATTGATGCCCTTGTCCCCTAATGATTTCACGGCTAAGATAAAACGGACTGAGTTTGGACTCTGATCAGATCGAGTGGATCTCAAATCAGGAACAGAACTCCATGCCCCGAGTCGCATTTCGACCATTGGTTCTAGTCGCGATCCTGGCTTTGATGGCGGTGGTGGTCGGGGCTCAGGCTCCTGGCCCGCAGTCGGAAGATCAGGAAACTGCGCGCGTTGTCGTCCAGCTTCTCGAGCGGCTGCACATCGCTCGTCCTCAGATCGACGACGCAATTGCGGTCAAGTGGTGCGACAACTTCATCAAGGAACTGGATCCGGCCAAATATTACTTCCTCAAAGCTGATGTTGAAGAGTTCAAGAAGGAAGCGAGCACGCTGGACGACCAGATCAAAGACGGGAACGTCGATTTTGCCAAGAAGGTGCTTGCTCGCTATTTGACGCGTCAGGACGAGCGATTCAAGACACAGATGAACCTGCTGAAGGAAAAGCACGACTTCACGGTTGACGAGTATCTTTCAGACGACTCCGAGAAAATTAATTTCCCGGTTGATAATGCCGAAGCCGATGCCCGGCTGCGCAAGAAAGTCAAATTTGACTTGCTTTACTCGAAAGTCGTCGAGGATGTCAGCGACGAAGAGGCTGTGAAGAAGTGGACGATTCGTTATCGCGATCGTAACAGGCAAGCACACCAGATTGATTCGAGCGAGCTGCTCCAAGCCTACTTGACGAACCTCGCCAAGACCTTTGATCCCCACTCTGCGTATCTGGGGCCCAAGGATTGGGAGGACATGTACAACCAGCAGCTCCACCTTTCGCTCGAGGGAATCGGCGCCCAGCTTCGGTCCGAGGACGGCTATGCGATTGTGACGGAGATCGTGCCCGGGATGGCTGCTGACAAGGACGGCCGGCTTCAGCCAGAAGACAAGATCATCGGCGTCGAGAAGGACGGCGAAACGATCGACCTGGTCGAGAAGAAGCTCAACGATGTCGTCCGCTACATTCGCGGGCCGAAAAACACCAAAGTGCGCCTCATTGTCCAGCCGGACGGAACCAAGGAAAAACGCATCTACGAGCTGACTCGCCAGAAAATCGAGCTGAAGGAACAGCATGCCAAGAGCAAGGTGATCGAGGCCAAGGCTGATAACGGCAAGGCCCTGAAGATCGGGATCATCAGTCTGCCTGCCTTCTACGGCGACACAACCGCCATCCTCCGTGGCGACCAAGACGCCGTGAGTGCGACCACCGACTGCCGCAGGATCTTGACGCAGTATCGCGCCGACGGCGTCGACGCGGCTGTGGTCGATCTTCGCCAGAACGGCGGAGGCCTGCTCGATGAAGCCAAGACCATGTCGGGGCTCTTCATCGACACCGGCCCGGTTGTTCAGGTGAAGGAGTCGGTGGGCATACGGCATCACGACGATGACGAGGAAGGAACCGCCTGGGATGGCCCGCTCATCGTGCTGATCGACAAGTTCAGTGCGAGCGCTTCGGAGATCTTCGCGGGCGTGATCCGCGATTACAACCGAGGTTTGATTATCGGCGATTCGAGCACTTTCGGCAAAGGCACGGTCCAGCAGATCGTGATGATCGGCGAGCACACGCGACGTGGCCGGACTGGTTCATCGAATAACCGAGGCGTTCTCAAGCTGACCATTCAGCAGTTCTACCGCGCCAACGGCGAGAGCACGCAGATCAATGGTGTCCCTCCCCACATCCACATTCCTTCGATGAACGACCACCGGGACTTTGGCGAGGGGAAGATGGACAACGCCTTCAAGTTCGACAAAGTGGGCGACTTGCCGCACGATGATTATCACCGGGTTCCCGCTGACTTAGTCGCAACCCTTGAAAAGCGGTCAGTCGAACGCCGGAAAGCCGACCCCAAATTCAAGAAGCTCGACGAGCAGATCCAGAAGTTCATCGAGCGCAAGGCCCGGCATTCGATCTCGCTCAATGAGGCGAAGTTCCGATCGGAATACGTGCCTGAGGATCCCGAAGAAAAAGCCGCCGAGGAAAAGGCCAAGAAGGCCCTCAAGAAGAAGAAGTTCACCGAGCGCGAGGTGTGGACCTCCGATTTCTACAACGACGAGGTTATTCACATCGTGTGCGACTACTTGACCCTTGGCTCGAAGGTTCTCTCTGCGGCTGCCCCCGAGCGTGCCCGCATCGCGGGGCAGTGATTGGCGATGGGCGGCCGGAATCCGGAATGCACCCCCCCAACCCCCTTTTTAGGGGGGGGGAAAGCATTGCGCAAGGTCGGCGGCGGGGAATCAACGCTCCTTCCTTTAGATCGCACGTTTTCAACCAGCTCAGCCTATTTCGCCGGCGCGGCCGTTGGGCGGATCGTTCTGACAAAGGCGATCAGATCGGCAAACTCGGGGACCGTCAGGACCTTCTCCAGGCCTTCTGGCATCAGCGAAAGCCCGGTTGATTGCACCTGATCAATCTGCTCCCTGGGGATCGTGTCGGTTGCGCCCTCCGACCGCTTGAGAACAATTGCGCTGGCCGTTTCTTCGACAATGATTCCCGAGATCAGACGGCCCTGCACGGTGGCTATGTTGTAATTCACGAAGTTTGGAGCCACCTCGCGATTCGGGTCCAGAATGTGCACCAGCAAGTCTTCAGGCGAGCGGCCGGTAACCGTTGCGAGGTTCGGACCAATGTCGATTCCGTGGCCCTCAGCTTGATGACACGTCGCACAGACCTTAGCAAAGATCTCGCGGCCCCGATCGCGGTTGCCCGTGATGCTCAGCGCCGGGCGGTATGTGCTTACCACCTGAGCGCGATCTCGTGATGGTACGGCACCTGATGCCAGAATCTTCCGGACACGACTCTGGAATCTGGAATTCGAGTGTGTCTCCAACTGGCGCAGTCGGGCGAGGTCAACCTCAGATGGGGCAATCGAGCGCGACTCCATGGCATCCAACATAGCCTCGATCCCTTCCGGCCGGCCAACGAGTACCTCAACGGCCTCACGACGGACCGATGGGCTCATGGTTTTCCACCGGTTGAGGATCTCAGCAGCGACGGATCGGTCCAGAAAGCCGTTCATCGTCTGTAGCACTGCAAGTTGAATCGCTGTCGGCTCGCGTGCGGCAAGCAACTGAGGAAGCAGCCGGCGAGCCGTCTTCGGATCACCGAGGCCAAGCAGTCGGATCGCAGCGAGGCGGTCCTCGACCAAACGTCCGGTAACAGTGACGTCGGCAGCCTCGGCCAAGAGCTTCCTGGCTGGCGGCAATGAATCCGAGGCAACCAACGACTCGAATGAGCCACCCTTGCGTGTCTGGCCACGTCCAAGTGCCAGTAACGCACGCATCAGGCCGCCGGAACTCACACCCGCGACACGCAGCCGGTCAAGCAATCTACTTGCATCATCCGACTTTCGCCCACACCCAACGAGGAACGCCAACTCGTCGATCCAGATCTGGCCCGAACTGCTCGCGAGGAAGGCATCGTTCTTTGCGAGGAGGTCGAGGAAAGGGAGTGGGGCGCCGGCGATGGCGCAAAGCACAGCCGTGCGCGTCCACTGGGTGGCACTGTCTTTCCTCGCAATCGACTGGAGCGCGTATAGCACACGAGCGTCGTTCTTGAGCCCGCCGAGGGAGAAGGCGAGTTGAAAACGCACCATGGGATCCGGGTCAAAAGCCAGTGCAAGGGTCTTATCAAGCAGATCTGGATCACGTGCCAGCCGGGCCTCCGCCAGGCGGATCGTGGCTTCACGTACCCGTGGCTCCGGGTCGGCCAGGCCGATCTTGATTGAGCCGGCATCCAACGCTCTGAGTAACTCGAGTGTCCAGATCGCGTGCAGGCGACCTAGAGCATTCGGCCGTTCACGGACCATCGCATGCAGCAACGAGAGAGCCGAGCGATCCTGACGCTCGAACAGCAGCCGCTGGGCTGTCTCACGCCACCATGCATCAGGGTCGGCCAGAAGTGTGACAAGCTCGGCCACGCTCGAGCTGCCTGGCTTCGTACGGTTGCGCCTGCGCTCTGGTGCTTGCTCAGGGGAATAAACCAGTGCATAAAGGCGGCCGCGATCGCGTCCACTGGTCAAATCGAGGTGCTTCTTGATCGGCTCTGGTATCGATACCGGGTGCTCGATCGTTTCGCGATACATGTCGAGGATAAGCAGTGTTCCCTCGGGCGTATTGGCGAAATTCACGGGACGAAACCAGTTGTCGGTCGAGGCGAGAAACTCGATCTTCTGATCGGCTCGATGGGCGCGGTAGGTAGGTCCATCCAGTTCAAGGACCTTGCGATGAATCAAATTGCCCCCGACGTCGCCGACGAAGGCGTTACCACGGTATTCCGGTGGGTAAGCCGAGCCGCGGTAGATAGTGAGCCCGGTTGCGGATGTAAAAAAGCCGGTTGCAAATAACTCGGTTCTGGGCAGTCGCCGCAACATGGCAGGATCAGCGACTCGCTGGCGAGTTCGCACTACTCGCCACGGCTCCGGGGGACTGATGCGGTAGACAGGCGAGGCGGGCCCTTCGGCGGCAATGTCGAGAACAACGGGTGGTGGGATCAGGTCTGGATTGCGCTCGAGATAATGAGAAGGGAGTACGATCTGGCGGATGTGGTTACTGTTGCTGCATGTGAATCGATGGCCCCAGTCATCGAACGAGTGCCCGAATTGTCCACCGCCGGAGATCGCTTCAAACGCCGAGCCATCCGGCTTGAAGCGGAAGTCACGCCCTCGGACAGACACGGGCGCATCCTGAGGCCGGGATCGATTTTGAATGATGCCGCCATTCACGCTCGCGACACCGTAAATCCAACCGTCTGGACCCCATAGCAGCCCGTTCAAGAGCCCCTGAACGTTGTCGGTTCCGAAACCGGTGAACATCATGTTCCGGACGTCGGCGATTCCGTCATCGTTCGTGTCTTTGGCGTAGATGATCTCCGGCGCGACGGCGACGAAGATACCTCCTGAATAAGGAACAATTCCCGTCGGCCATGAGAGACCATCCAGAAAAACTGTTCGCGTCTCGAACCGTCCGTCGCCATCACGATCCTCGAGGCGCGTCACCCGGCCGCTGGGGTTCTTCTCCGGAAAGGGATAGCCTCGCATCTCGACGACGTACAGACGGCCGTGGGCGTCGTAGCAAACGCTGACGGGATTCATGACCATTGGCTCAACGGCCACGGCTTCCAGGTGGAAGCCGTCATGAAGCCGGAACGATTTCATGGCCTCGGCCGGCGATCGCGGTGAGATACGGGGGAGTTCCTTGGCGAGCTCATCATCTTGAGCCCTAGCGCCGACCGCGAGGCTGGTCAAAACTAGCCCTAGCAAAAGTTTGATCAAACGCCGTGATTGTTGCGGCTCTCGCTTCGCGGCGATCATCCTAGAAGTCATCTCGCTGATCCTTGAGAAGGCATTGGTCGGGCCGGTGCTGCCATTGCAAAGCTTTTGGCGGGCGGCACACGGAGTGTGCCTGCTACAATAAGAGCACGGGGTGGGTCATTGCTAGCCTTCTAAAGCTCTTGGCGGGCGGCACACGGAGTGTGCCTGCTACAATTCAACAGAGAATTATCCCTGGATTGCGTTGGTTCGGCCCAGGGCGATGTCGAAATCGCCGACGGCGGGAACGAGCATCGCCAGCAAGGCGAAGCCGTAGATTCCAGCGCTGACCAGGAAGGCCGCCAGGAGGTCTCCGTTTAAAAGGCTGGTGATGCAGTAGAACGTCCAGAACGGGGTGAGGATTGCAACCAAGGCGATGGCGCGAGACGGATTCTTGGCACCCATCGAGCCGAAGAGGGCCACGCTGCCGGCACCGATGAAGATCATGAAGGAGAGAAGCTGTCGAGCGACCTCCTGGCGGTTGAGCATGATCAGGAACGCACACAGCAAAATGCCGACCATCAGGAAGAAGATGGTACCCAAGCTGTGGGCCACGGCGGTCCGGCTGCTGGTGTATGTGATGGCTGCGTGAAGACCGAGCATCGCGGAGAAATGGCACAAGAGAAGGAAGTCAATCAGGAAAAACATCAGGTTTTCGCCGCTGAGCATTCCCATGAACGCCATGACGATTGCCGTGATGACGGGGAGGGCGATCATCTCCTTGCTGTTGTACAGAATTCCGTAGAGCTTGCCGTAGATGAACTCCTTGGGAGTGAGCTCGGACACCAGAAGTAAATCAAGCGCGCCGGTGTCGCGCTCGCTGGTCAGTGCCGTGACGCCCTGCGCATTCACGAGAATCAGGCTCAGAATGGTCAGGCCGATCGGAATCAGCGCCAGGCCGGATGTGAGCGGGTTTTCCATCTCCGCTCCCAGGACGGTGAAAAAGCCCATTCCGAGCGCAAAGAGCAGGATGTAGCACCCCTTGATGATCAGAGGCTTGGCTCCGTAAGCACGGGTCATCAACTCGCGCCACAGGATCGGGTTAGACCACGGCTGGCGATACCGTTTTGGGGCAGCGGCGATCCGACGGTGCGTTCGCCTGGGCACGTGGAGGCCGGTCGTAGGAGATTCCTTGCCAGGTAGGCCGATCTCGTGCGGAGCCGGGGGCAGCTCTTTCGAAGCGACGGCCACGCCACCCCCTCTATCAAATCCTGCACCGTTTTGGCCTGCGGCCGCACTTGCTTCGACCTTTGCTCGGCCAACTGTCGCTCTAATCTCGGCGTCTTCCTCTGCAACCTCGACGAGAGTCTCGATTCCCTCGGCTTCAGCTCCCTCGCGAAGTTCGCGCGGTTCGTTCTTGCCCGGGTTCCACACTCGAAGCATAAAGGTTCCGAACGCAACGAGCACAGCCGCAAATGTCAATCTTGCCCCTATGTAGACCACGCTGGTTGCTCGGACAACTGCGTGAAGCTGTGAACTGTCGGGATAGAGGACCGCAAGCATCGCACGATAAGGATTGAGGACTTGAGCGAGCGGGACGTTCATCACCGTGAGTTTGGGCCAAAAGTAAGCGAACAACTCGACTCCGGCGACGGAGAACACCACCATCAGAATCGTCAGCGAGATCGACTGAAAGGTTCGGTCACGCCAGAGCGCGATCAAGAGCCCGAGGGCACCTCCCGCCACGCCGGATGCGGCAGTCACGGCGAAGAGATTCACGACCTGGCCGAACGAGATCCCGCCAAATAACGCACAGAGAGATACCAGACCGATACTGGCGGCCAGGATCATCAGGATGTTCAAAAGCCCCGCAACGAGTTTTCCGAGCACGATCTCCAGATCCGAGAGATCCGTCATCAAGAGGAGTGTAAACGTTCGCCGGTCTTTCTCGTAGGAGATTGCCGCCGCCGTGAACAGAGGCGCGAAGAAGAGCATGAGCGTCAACTGGAGCATTGCAAACATGACATAGAGGATACCGCCGAACCGGGCCATGACGCCCAGCTCGCGTACATCCTGCCAGCCCATGATCGACTGCCAGGCGGTCCACAACAGGATGAACAGAAAACAGGAGAAAGACGCTCGCCAAAGGTAATAGCGCAGCGGCCGAGGGGCCGTCAAAACCTCGCGGGCGATGATCGGTCCGGCAAACAAGGACAGGCCTCCAACGTCGGCGATCAATCGCTAGGGCGGGAAATCGCGGACTGAGATCAAAGCGGCATGAGCTACTTGTTTGAAAATGTGCGCACGGCTCCGCCAAACATTACGCCATGAGAGTGGCGTTTTGTTCGGTTTTTTGCGCAGATTCTTCCGGATTCAGTTTACCAGATGGTGGATTACCCTACCAATTGTTTAGGATCTTGTTGAAGATGCCTCGTAGACGGGATCGAGCACTCCCATGCCCAACTCAGCTCTCGCCTGAGTTGCCGCCTTTCGAGCCATGAAGAACGCTAAATGACGATCCTCTTTTGGTTAATGATTGGTCTCGGCGGGTTCGTGGCCTTGGGTCTGACTGCCATGTTTACTCGTCGAACAGGGTTGCGACGTGAGTTTCGCGCCTATCTGGCGGAGAAACGGCCAGATCTGACCATCATTCGTGAAACAAGCACAGCTCTCATGCTGCAGCGTGATTCCGGCGAAGACCTTGGAACCCTGTTCCTGAATCGAATTTACCGTGATGCACCGCAAGACGCGCAAGGACGCGAAGCGCTCTTTGACATCGTTATTGCCACCTTATCAGAGGGAGAATCACTTGCTCACCTCGGGCCGGACGACCAGCGAAAAGTCATGCCACGGATCGTCACTGCGAATGTTCTTGCCGGCTTGAATCGACAATTAACAGCCGAGGTGCCGGGTGTTCCACTCGGTGTGGAAGACCTGTCCGTTGTTTTTGTGCTGGACAGCAAGAACAGCGTGGCCTACCTCACCAGCTCGCAGCTTTCTGAGCTGGGCCTTGAATCGCCTGCTGCTGCGCTCACGCTCGCGAAAGAGAACCTCGGTCGATCATTCGATAGCGAGCTCGTTCGTAGTGCCGTGGAAAAGCCGAATCTGAACGTCGTCAAGTCGCTTGATAGCTACGATGCTGCCAGATTGCTCCTCGTCCCAGAGTCTTTGAAGTGCGGTGAGACGCTTGCCGCGATGATTCCCGATCGAGACACACTCGTTCTCGTGCAGGCGCCAAAGGATGGCGACTGGAACAGTCTGACCAAGCTTGCAAGAAATGCGGCAGGCGCCCCGCTGTTTCGAAAGCCTATTCTCGTCACCGCTGAGGGATTTTCCGCGGCACCTCAATAAATGTCAGCGAGGGTATTGGATCACGTAAAACGTGACGCCCTGCGGTGACGTGATGCCGCAGAAACGGCCGACGCCTGGGGCTTCCTTCATGGTCATGTAGATGCTGGCGCCGAGCTGCACTGCCAGTTGCACAGCCTCGTCAGCGTCATCCACCGTGAAATAGGTTACCCAGTGCGGTGAGATGCCTTCCATCCTGGGTGTGATCTGCAGCATTCCCGCTACGGGTGCGCCGCTCAGCTTGAATAGGGTGTAGTTGATCGAAGCCGGCGGTACCGGTGTCATTGGCTCGGGGATCCAGCCAAACACACCGGCGTAGAAATTCATTGCGCGGTCGACGTCAGTCGTCAACGCCTCGAACCAGCTCGGAGCGCCGTGTAGCGTGCTGTCGACGTCGGTGCCCAGAAATGTGTTGGGCTCCCATATCGTAAACCTGACACCACTCGGATCAGTGCATGCGGCGATGCGGCCTTGGTCTGCGATGTCGAATGCTGGAGATGCCTGGCCACCGAGTGCCAAGACCTTCTCGACGGTTGAATCGGCACTCGCAACCTTCACCAGGCCGCCCATGTGCGGTAGCGTGCCGGGAGAAGCACTTGGACCGGCCAAGTCGAAGATACCGCCAACATCGCAGCCGAGGACCTGAGCGCGATGGCCCATTCCGGGTATCTCGGTGTACGTCCAACCGAGGACTGTGGAGAAGAACTCGCGTGCCAAAACCGGCTGCGGCGTCAAGATGTTGAACCAGCAGAATTCGCCAGCGATGCGTATACCGGTAGGCATGGTTGAGTTTCGTGAGTTGTCAGTTGTCCGCTTTCAACATAGCGGGTTCTGCCTTGCTGAGCTCTGCCGATGCCGTTATGGGTTAGCGAGTCGGACGATTCGCTCGTGCGTTCAGATTTACAAACAGCTTTGTATTGCTGATTTGGGCAAAACAGGCCGCGCATTGCAAGATGTCAAATGCGAATCACAATGCCGCAGTCGATCGTTTGCGGACAAATTATCACTGTTTGCTGTCGTGCAAATTGAGAATCGGCACTGTGCAATTTGCACGATAGCGGCCGTATCGGCCGGACCTCTCCTGAATGATCATTGTTGCAACCGACGTAGGAGTCGCGGGTTGCACCAGCGAAAACACGCGTGGCATGACCGTTGCTTTAAGGCGGTTCGCGGAGTGGTTTGTAGGGGCTCTATCTAATGTCAAGAGTTACCGTTACAGTCTGCTTTTCCGACTTTTTGTTCCCCGAGGATGGGTCCATTGATCGCGACACAAGATGTGAAGGAATTGACGCCTGCACCGGCGGAAGCTGCGGCGCACCATACTCTTCATCGAACAAGCTTGGCGGCTCTGGCTCTCGGTGCGCTGGGCGTGGTGTTCGGTGACATCGGCACCAGCCCTCTCTATACGCTGCGGGAATGTATGCATGCGGCTGGGGGCACAAAGGCCGGCGTCGACGATCTGTTCGGGATCCTGTCGCTAATGTTCTGGGCACTCGTGATGGTGGTGACCGTCAAATATTTGACGTTCGTCATGCGTGCCGACCACGGTGGCGAAGGGGGAATTTTCGCGCTGCTGGCGATTGTGCCGGAGCGGTTCCGGACGCATGCGGTCCAAAGCGGCAAGGTGACCGGGATGGCATTGCTGGCTGTAATCGGTGCGTCACTGCTGTATGGCGATGGCGTGATCACTCCGGCTATTTCCGTGTTGAGCGCCGTTGAAGGGCTGGCCGTGGCCAGTCCTCGTCTCTCGCCGCTGGTGCTGCCGGTCACATGCACTATCCTGGTGGCGCTCTTTTCGATCCAGCGGCTCGGAACCGGGAAGGTCGGCAAGCTCTTTGGTCCTGTGATGGTGGTCTGGTTCGCGACGATGGCAGTGCTGGGCGTGTATCATCTCGTCCAGGCGCCGCAGATCCTCGTGGCACTCTCCCCACATCACGGGGCTGCGTTCTTCCTTCGCCATGGGATCCACGGCCTGCTCATTCTTGGTTCAGTCGTCCTCGCCGTGACGGGCGGTGAAGCGTTGTACGCGGACATGGGCCATTTTGGGATTCGGCCCATTCGCCTCACGTGGACATTCTTCGTCTTGCCCGCGCTCGTTCTGGGCTACCTGGGGCAGGGGCGCTGATCCTGCGCTATCCGGAGACCGTAGAGCACCCGTTCTACGGCATGGTGCCGGCAGGTCTGCCCACTTACTTGCTCGTGTTACTCTCAAGCGCTGCGACGGTGATCGCTTCTCAAGCATTGATTTCCGGGGCATTCTCGCTGACTCGCCAGGCGATGCTGCTCGGGTATCTTCCCAGGGTGACCATCAAGCACACGGCGTATCACACCGAGGGGCAGATCTACATTCCGGAAGTCAACACTTTGCTCGCGATTGGTTGTCTTGCACTGGTCTTGACGTTTCGCGAGTCCGTGAGATTGGCCGCGGCGTATGGAATCGCTGTTACGGGAACGATGGCGATTACCTCGATCCTCTACTACATCGTCGTACGCTACTCATGGGGCTGGAGCAAATGGAAAGCCGGGGCTCTGCTTGCCCTGTTTCTGTGCTTCGATATCCCGTTCCTGGTGGCCAATCTCTTCAAGTTCTTCGAGGGCGGTTACGTGCCGATGCTGATCGGTGCTGCACTCATCGCCGGCATGCTGATCTGGAGCCGGGGCCGGACGGCCTTGATGGAGCGATACAAGTCGAAGTTCTCTAGCCTCGAGAAGGCACGGCCCTCGATCGAGCGCTGGCTTTGCTCGCGGGTGCGCGGCAGTGCGGTCTTCCTTGCGCCCAGCGCCGACCATGTGCCCCCGGTCCTCATGCATCACGTCGAGCGCAGCCGCTCGCTGCATGATACGGTTATCTTGCTGACCGTTCGGGAGATGCCAAGGGCGGAGGTGGAAGACGAGTCGCGCTACACGCTGGCCGCGCTGGGCGACGGCTTCTACAAGCTGATTGTCTCATTCGGTTACATGGAAGAGCCACTGCTGGTTCCGGTGCTGCGGGCGGTGGCACAGGACGAAGCAATCACGTTCGATCCCGATCATGCCACTTATTACATCGGTCACGAGACGATCGTGGCGAGCAATGAGGGGAGCATCAGCCGCATCCCTGAGGCGATCTTTTCGTACCTCAACCGTAACGCCGTCCATGAAGAAAGGCGGTATGGCATGCCCGCCGAGCAGATCGTTGAGATCGGGACGCAGATTGATTTGTGAGTCGCGCGTAACAACTTGGTCAGGAAATGGGGCTCTAGGAATAGGGGGATTGTGGGACCGCAGCATTGCAACCGAGGAACTGCTCGCGGAAACTGACGATCCAGGCTAAAGATACAGGGGGGCCTGATGAACGCCAAGGGCAGATCCGATCCGGAGCAGCTTCTGGCTGACGCCCGCGGCGGGCGCACCGAGTCGCTGGGCAGAGTGCTGGAGTTCTATCGCACCGACCTTGCCCTCCTGGCCCGTGCGCAAATTGATCTCCGACTCCAAGGCCGCGTCGATGCCTCGGACGTGGTCCAAGAGACATTCCTTGATGCCTGCCGCGACTTCCAACACTTCCGCGGCACAAGCCATCGAGAATGGATCGCCTGGCTGCGCAAGATCTTGTTCTACAACCTGGCCCGCGTCGTCCAGCGTCAAGTCGGGGCGAAGAAACGGAGCACCCGGCGGGAAGTGTCGCTGAACGGGCAGGTCTCCGCAATGGAGCGGTCCTCGGGAACAATTCCTCTTGAGACCGCGCTCGTCGGCCGCTCGAGCTCGCCCAGCAGCCGCGCCGGGCGCCGCGAACACTCCGCTCGCCTCGCCGATCAGTTGGCTCGCCTGCCCGCAGACTACCGTGAAGTGCTCGTCCTGCGGAACCTGGAAGGCCTGCCGTTCGCCGAGGTGGCCCGCCGCATGGGCCGGTCTGCCGGAGCCGTTCGCATCCTCTGGGTGCGCGCCGTCGATCAGCTCCGCCGGCTGCTGCAAGCGGAGGAACTGCTATGAAGGCCATCGTACCTCCCCTCGAAGAGGCGCTCGAGCCAACCAGCGAAGTCATCAGCATTCTCGAAGAGTTCCTGACGAAGCTGGAAGCCGGTGCCCGGCTGAACCCCGAGGATCTAACCGCCCGCTGCCCTGCCCTGGCAGAGCCTCTGAAAGCCTGTCTGGCGAGCTTGGAATTCCTGCATGGCGCGTCGCTCAATCTGCGAGATCCAGCCCCGCAAGAGCTGCCACCGGCCAGCGAATGGCAAGCCGACCTCGGCCGCCTCGGCGACTTCCAGCTCGTCCGTGAAATTGGCCGCGGCGGTATGGGTGTCGTCTACGAAGCCGAGCAGATCTCACTCGGCCGCCGCGTCGCGCTCAAGGTGCTGCCGTCTGCGGCCGCGCTCGACGCCAGGCAGTTACAGCGCTTCAAGAACGAAGCACAGGCCGCCGCCAGCCTGCACCATACGAACATCGTGCCCGTCTTCGGCGTCGGCTGCGAACGCGGCGTCCACTACTACGCGATGCAGTACATTGAGGGGCAAACACTCGCCGCGATCGTCAAAGACTCGCGCCGCGGGAAAGATTGCGGTTTGTCGGACTTCAGCACCCTACCGAGCAATGGACATTCTACTGCGCCTGCGCAAGCCACGGAGACTCTTGCTGCTAGTTCCGTGCACGTCCGCGCGGCGGCGCTCCTGGGTATGCAGGCCGCCTTTGCGCTGGAACACGCTCACCAGCTCGGTGTCGTGCATCGCGATATCAAGCCGGCCAACCTGCTCGTCGAAGCGGGTTCTGCGATCGCCCCAGGGGGAGACGGACCCGACGCCAGCGGTGTCCACTTGTGGGTTACCGATTTCGGCCTGGCCCACTGCCGCCAGGGACAAGTCGGACTGACTGTCACCGGAGACCTCGTGGGCACGCTGCGCTACATGAGCCCGGAACAAGCCCTGGCCCAGCCCATCGGCGTGGACCACCGCACCGACCTCTATTCACTGGGTGCAACTCTCTATGAGTTTTTGGCCCTCGAGCCCGCGTTCAACGGCCATGACCGTCACGAGCTGCTGCGGCAGATCGCGATCGAAGAACCCAGGCCCGTGCGCAAGCTCAACAAGGCAGTGCCCGCGGATCTGGAAACCATTGTGCTCAAGGCGATGGCCAAGAATCCCGCAGAGCGCTACGCAACAGCCCAGGAAATGGCCAGCGACTTGCAGCGGTTCTTGAGCGACGAGCCGATCCTCGCCAGGCCCGTGACTTTGCTCAATCGCACGCGAAGGTGGACGCGCAGACACCGGGGGGTGATGCTCTCGGCGGCAGCGGCCTCACTCGCCGCCTTGAGCGTGCTGGCCGCCAGCATCGGCTGGATCATGCGCGACCGGGCCGCGCAGCGTGCCAAGTCAACCGCCCAACGTGACGCCGCCGTGGAAGATTCGGAACGCCTTCAGAACGAAGGTAAGTTGTCGCAAGCGCAGGCAGCAGCCGCGCGCGCTGACGCCCTTCTTCCTTACTGTGCCGCCGATCCGGCCGTGACCGAGCGCGTCAAAGGCTTGGTGCGCGAGCTGGCCGAAGAGCAGGCCGACGTTACCTTGCTCAAGAGCCTCGAGGCCATCCGCCTTCGCCAGTCGGACGTCGAGGAGAACCATTTTGTCATCCATCTTTCGCGTAAGGAATATGAACGGGCCTTCGTAACATATGGTTTGCACAGAAATGCGAAGGCACCCGAGGAGACGGCCCGCGCGCTTTCGCGCCGGCCTGCTCGGGTTCGCGCCACCCTCATGGCGGCCCTGGACCACTGGATGATCCTGGCGAATCACGAAAAGGCGCCGGAAGCGGCCTGGCTCAAGCAGGTTCTTGCCCTGGTAGACTCTGACCCCTGGCGCCAGGGGGTGCGCATGGCGCGCGAGAAGAATGACCGCCAGGCGATGGAGAAGCTCGCGCGCGAGGTCGATTATGCGCTACAGCCGTCGGAAGCATTGTTCGTCCTGGAACTGGGTCTGCAACAGCGAGGTGCGAGCGCCGTTGCCCTGGCGCTCTTACAGCGCGCCCAGCAGGCTTTCCCGGCAGACTTCTGGATCAACCACGACCTCGGCATCGCGCTGAAAGAATGCGAGCCGCCGAAGCACGAGGAGGCGATTCGTTTCTTGACGGTGGCCGTGGCGCTGCGGCCCGACAGCCCTGGAGTGCGATACAACCTCGGCAACGCGCTGACCGGCGCCGGGCGGCTGGCCGAGGCGACCGTCACCTATCGCCAGGCCATCGGGCTGAAGCCGGATTATGCCATGGCTCACTTCAAGCTTGGCTGGGTCCTCGGCGAGCAGCGCCAGCTTGACGAGGCGATCGCCGTTTGCCGGCGTTCCATCGAGTTAAAGCCCGATTTCGCCGACGCCCACTACAAACTCGGCAATTTTTTAGATGACGCCGGTCGTCCCGACGAGGCGGAGGCTGCCTACCGCAAGGCGATCGCGCTGAGACCCGATCATGCCGAGAGTCACTGCGACCTGGGCATGGCACTCTTCAAACAAGGGAAGCTCGCCGCGGCCCTCTCGAGCCTGGAACGCGGCCACGAGCTGGGCTCGCGACGCAAGGACTGGCCCTATCCGTCGGCCCAGTGGGTGCAAGAATGCCGAGAGCAGGTCAAGCGGAACGGCCGGCCGCGATAACGCGCTGTCGTATGCGGAATTGATGAACTTTCTTCATGACGTCGATCCGGCCCTGGGAAGCGAACCGCCGCCGATATACGCCGCGACGCTTCGCATGCGCTACGAAGATCGCCGCCGCATGATGGACAATTGGTATCATCCGCTGGCCATCGGCCAACCCCTGCCGACGCTGCCTATCTGGCTCAAGGAAAACTGGGCCATCTCGCTCGATCTGGAATCGAGCTACGAAGCGACTTGCCGCACGCTCAGGATCAGGTGACGTCGGTCCCCCATGGGTTCCGCTGGCGAAATTCGACGCGCCGGCTGAGCCGATCATCCGCGAATGCCGGGCTCGCGTCGACAAGGCCGGTCCTATCTGGGCAGTACATCAAGTCAAATCGGAAACAACTCGCGCTAGATAGTTGTGGCTGCGCGCTGATCGATTTCCAGCCGAGGCTTGACCCGTAAATTCGGCCAATCCGCGCGGTCCGCCGGCTCCAAGAGGCCAACCACTATCTTGGCACGTAACAACCTGGTCAGGGAATGGGGCTCTAGGGATAGGGGGATCTCATGAATCCCATTGGCAGGTTTTGCGGCACAACGGGAGCGACAGACCCATGAGTCACAACTTGACGGGGCACGAGCGGACGGGCGGGCGGGGTACGTTCCACGGACGTCGACGGTGGCGAATCCGGCCGGCGCTGCTGGAGCTGGAGGCACGCACGCTGCTCTCCACGATCGTCGTCAACAACCCCACTGATACGCCCGTCGCCGGCTTGACTGACCTGCGCCAGGCGATCGTCGAGGCGAATACGAATGGACGAACCGAGACGATCACGTTCGACAAAACGGTGTTCCACACTGCGCAGACAATTCATCTTAGTCCGATTCTCGGCCAGCTCGTACTGAACGACACGACCGGGTTAGAGACCATCACGGGCCCCAATGCGGGCGTGACCATCAGTGGCAATGCTGCAACGCGGTTGTTCGAGATCGGCAGTGGCGCGAAAGTGGTGATTTCCGGTCTAACGCTCACGGACGGTTTAGCCACCGACGGGGCCGCGATCCTCAATGCGGGGAACCTGACGCTGACCCAAGATGTGCTCTCTGCTGACGTGGCGCAGGGAGTGCCGGGAGGTGGCCTGTTCGGCGACGGGGCCGGCCGGGGTGGCGGGGTGGAGACCGAGCCGGGGGCGACACTGACTGTCTCGCAGAGCACCTTTACGGGTGATCTGGCTCTCGGGGGTACCGGCGGCGGCAATGCGTTCGGCGGTGCCATCGACAACGAAGCCGGCACGGTCACCATAAACGACAGCACGTTCACCGGCGACCGGGCCGTGGCCGCAAGTGGTGGTGCGGTGAGCGTGGCCGTCACGCTCCCAGGTGGCTTGAGCGCCAGCCTGCTTGGCGTAGCGGGCGGCGGCGGGCTCTGGAACGATGGCGGAGCGCTCTCCGTTACGAACAGCACGCTGACGAACAACCTGGCGCAGGGCGGCAGCAACGGTAACGCGGAGGGCAGCACAGCGGCGTTTGTTGTGGTCGGCACCGCAATGGGCGGCGCCATTGGCCAGGGCGCCTTCTTCACGGTGGCGACGCCAAGCCTGGTCGTGGGCAACAGCACGTTCACGGGAAACCAATCCCTGGGTGGCTCCAGCCTCTTGTATTCGGTCTCTAATGCATACCCTCCGTACCCGACCGATGCCGGCTCCGGCAGAGGCGGCGCGCTGGGGGCCGTCGCCGGCAATGTCTCCATTTCGCAGAGCGCGCTCAACGGCAACACAGCACAGGGCGGCAACCTCGCCACGGATGTCCTGAACGGGATCACGGTCATCCTGCAAGGCTCAACCGGTTTCGGGGGCGGCATCGACGATGGGTTCGATTTCGGCTTTCAGGCGCCTCAGGCGGCCACCACGCTGACGATCAACGGAACGACTGTCGCTTCGAACGCAGCACATGGCAGCGGTCCGTCTGGTGCCGGCAACGGCGGCGGGGTCGCGAGCGCCCAGGTCAACGCGAGCGTGACTGACAGCATCGTGGAAGGCAATCACGCGACGGGGAGTTTCTCCGGCGGCCGCTCCGGAACCACTTCAGGGATTTCAGGGATTTTTTCGTTCCCCCTCGGGGGCGGGTCGGCTTCAGGCGGTGGGTTGTACTGCCCATCCGGCGCACTGACGGTCAGCTCCAGCGCCGTGGACGACAATCTCGCCCAGGGCGGCCCGGCCGAAACCACATTTGGCGGCGGAGCCGGCGGTGGCGGAGTCGGCTCCGGTGCGCCGCTGGTCCTGTCCAACGTGACGCTGGCCGGGAATCAGGCGAAGGGCGGCCCGGCAACCGGCAGCACTGCAGAGGGCGGCGGTTCAGGCGGAGGCGGGCTCGGTTGCGATTCGGCGACGATCACCAACACCGTTTTCGTGGATAACCTCGCGAAGGGCGGGGCGGATAGCTCCGGCGCGGGTGGCGGCGCCGGCTCCGGTGGCGCATCCACCGGAGCGCTCGACATGAGCAACTGCACGTTCACAGGCAACCAGGCTTTGGGGGGCGCAGGCCTTTTCGGAGGTATCGCGGGGACCGGCGGATTGTCGGTTGGTTCCCAGGGGACAAGCGAGGTGAGTAACACCAATTTCATCGGAAACAGCGCCATCGGCGGTAGCGGGAGCACCTCCGGAGGGGAGGGCTACGGCGGCGGCGCGACCGTAGTCCTTTCGCCGTTCTCGGGCGCGACGGCCACATTCACCAACTGCAACTTCCAGCAGGACGTGGCTGTGGGCGGCGCCGGTGAAAGCGGTAGCTACGGCGGCGGTAGCGACGGCGAAGGTGGCGGCATGTTCGTCAGTGGCGAGAGTACCATGGCGCTTGCCAATTGCAATTTCACGCAATGCGTGGCCCAGGGCGGAGCCAGCAGTTCGAACTCGTTTTTCGGCTTCGCCGTCGGCGGCGGCCTCGACGTCGATTACTTGAGCACCGTCGTCGTGTCGAACACCACGTTCACGCACGACCAGGCCCAGGGCGGCGCTGGCGGTGCGGGCACCAGTGGCAGCCCGGGTGTGGCAGGGGCGTATGCCCAGGGAGGTGGGATGAATGTCGACGGCGGCTCCAGCGCCACAGTCAACGGCTGCTCTTTCGTGCATGACGTGGCCTCCGGCGGTGCCGGCGGCGCAGGGGCAGCCGGTGCTAGTGGTGGCGCAGGGGGTGCTGGCCAAGGCGGGGGCCTGTCCAACACCACGTCTTCCACCACCAGCGTGAGCAACAGCCTGTTCATCTCTAACGTGGCACAGGGGGGCGCCGGCGGTGCTGGAGGAACAGGGGCCTCAGGCGGCGTGGGCGGCGCCGGCCAGGGCGGCGGGCTGTGCATGGCTCAAAGCTACCAGGCCACCTCGCTCTCCGTGACCAACAGTACCATTACTCTGAACCAGGCGATCGGTGGTGCCGGCGGCGCAGGCGGCGGCACAGGCGGGGCGGGTGAGGGTGGTGGGCTCTTCAACTCCCCCGCGGTTTACAGTGCCCCCGCCACGCTTTCGATTGGCAACTCCGCGATCCTTGCGAACGCGGCCGAAGGCGGCGCCGGTGGCACGGGTGGCAGTGGCGGAGACGGTCTAGGCGGTGGCATCTTCAACGACCAGGGAGCCACGGCCACCGTCACGACGAGCGTCATCAGCGCCAACCTGGCCCAGGGTGGGCTGGCCGGCTCCGGCGGAAGCGTAGGCCAGGGCATCGGGGGAGGCATCTATAACCTCGGCACGTTTTTCCTTGATACGCTGTCCGTGGTCGTTGGCAACTTCGCCTCCACGAGCAACGATAACAAGTTCGGGGTCTAGACTCGGCTGAAGGTAGCGTGCCGGGGATGACTACTTCCGCCTGGCCCTGGAGACATATCAACAGGGTTTCCTGGACCAGGCGGCCTAACTTTCCTTGGCAGTGCTCAGCCGCGAACCTGAGCACGCAAATGCTTTGCGCTGCCAAACGGAAACTTCGCTTGACGCAGACGGGGAATTAGAGGAAATTTAACTTTGCATTACAAAGTTATTTGCAGTTCGCCGTTCCAATCGTGTTCGCCAGCCTTTGACTCTAGGCTCATCGTCGTGTCAGGAAGGGGTCGGAGGCAACTTCCACTGATGTACATCAAACACGCCGCGGAGCGGCACAAACACCATTCCTACGCGGAGCGTCGGAACGAGGGCTTTCGTTCGTGGTGAGGTGGATTACGAAATCGGGAAGTTAATTCCGACCTGTTTCTCAGGGCAGGGGATGTCAGTCGTATGAAGCCCATTCTGTCAGGGTGGTGGACGCCTTTCGGTACAGGGCTCGTAGCTGGAGCAGCTATTGTCTATGTGGACAACTGGGCGTTTGGGGGCGAGGTTAGCCCGATCATCATCGTTGGGTTGTTGCTGGCAGCGACGGTAATGGCTGGGGCCGTCTGGGGTCGAAGCGGGTGGATTGCGGCAACCGTTTCATGGGCGTGCATACCGTCGGCGCACGCGGTCAAGCATGTCCTCGGCTGGCCTGACACGCTGCACCCGAACACGTATACTTCGATCTTGTATCTTGCGGCGTTCACGCTCGTGGTGGCGACGTTTGGCACGGGTTGCGGAGTGCTGGCTCGAAGACTTGCGATTGGCACGCCAAGGCAAGATCAAGGGCCTTCCTGAAAGGCGAATGGCTGGTGGAGAACTTGTTTTACGTATGCGATGACGGCGCGTACCAAATGTTGTGACCGATACTACGGAGCGCTCGCTTATCTGAAAAATGGTAAGATTCCCTGCATGCGGGCGACTTCGAGCATCCGGGGGGCGCGGAAGTGTGCTGATGAAAAGTGAGCCGATTGGGCGAATTTCGAGGTCGACGATTCGGCGTTTTCTGATGCGCGACGGTATTCTAGTGACGGCTGCCAGAATGCGCCCCCCTGGCCCTGGGCTGTTGAAAAGTGGGCCTTACTGACGAACTTCGCGGTGAGAGATTCGGCGCTTCTGTTGCGCGGTGGTCTTGTGATGGCGGCCGCCGGGACGGCCCCCCCCTGGCCCCCCCTTCTAAAGGGGGGGAAAGTTGGCGCTACATTCGCGGCGGGAAATCTCCGCTCCTTTTGCTGCAAGTTTCTAAGAACCCAGCGCGGGGGACCAGTTGCTGGTCCCGGATGAGTGACGGACCAAGGTCTTCGCCATGACAGCCGCTCACGTAGACGGCCCGGCCACGGCCTCTGGCGGGCCGTACCGGGCCTTGCTGGCCGTTTCGGAAGCGATCATCTCCCACCGCGATCTCTCCGCGCTGTTCCACGAACTGGCCGGCCGGCTTCACGAGGTGGTGCGATTCGACTACCTCGGCCTCGTCATACACGAGGCGGCAAGCCAGACCATGCGGCTGCACATCCTGGAGGGACACGAAGCCACCACACGCCCCTGGGTGGAGTTTCCGGTCGAAGAATTGCCGGAGGGGCTGGTGTGGCAAACCCAGCAACCACTGATCCTCGCAGACGTGGCCGAGGAGACGCGCTGGCCGCGGTTCCTGGAACAAGTGCGGCCCTCCGGAGGCCGGAGCGTCTGCGAGCTTCCGCTAACCACATCGCGGCGGCGGCTGGGTACGCTGGTTCTGGTCTCAAAGCAGCTCACCGCGTACGACGCGGCCGATGTCGGCTTCCTCCAGCACGTCGCTAATCAGGTAGCTCTCGCGGTTGAGAACGCCCTGGCATTCCAGGAGATCGAAGCTCTCAAGGACCAACTCTCGCAGGAGAAGGCCTACCTCGAAGAGGAAGCCCGCACCGAGCACAACTTCGGGGAGATCATCGGGGAGAGCCTCACGCTGCGCCGAGTGCTCAAGCAAGTTGAGACGGTCGCCTGCACCGGGTCTACCGTCCTGATCGGCGGCGAGACCGGCACGGGTAAAGAGCTCATCGCCCGAGCCCTTCACGACCTCAGCCCGCGCCGCGAGCGTACGTTTGTCAAGCTTAACTGCGCCGCGATCCCCACCGGCCTCTTGGAGAGCGAGTTGTTCGGCCACGAGAAGGGCGCGTTCACCGGCGCCATCAGCCAAAAGATGGGCCGCTTTGAGCTGGCGCACCAGGGGACATTGTTCCTCGACGAAGTCGGCGACATCCCACCGGAACTGCAGCCCAAGCTGCTCCGCGTTTTGCAGGAGCAGGAATTCGAGCGGCTGGGCAGTACGCGGACGATTCGGGTAGACGTTCGCCTCGTGGCGGCCACGAACCGCGACCTCGCGCGAATGGTCGCCGACGGCCGCTACCGCGAAGATCTCTACTACCGACTGAACGTCTTCCCGCTCGTGCTGCCGCCGCTGCGAGAGCGCCCGGAAGACATCCCGCGGCTGGTGCGGCATTTCACGCAGCGGTTCGCGCGGCGGATGGGCCGGCGGATCGAGACCATCCCGACCGCAGTGATGGAAACCCTGGCACGCTACCGCTGGCCGGGCAACGTGCGGGAGCTGCAAAACGTTATCGAGCGCGCGGTGATCCTCTCGCCAGGCCCAACTCTCCAGATCCCGCTCGGTGACTTACCTCCGGCGGAGCCGCTGGCCCCGGCGCCGACCACCGCGGGAGCGACACTGGCCGCGGCCGAGCGGGAGCACATTCTTGGGGCCTTACGCGAGACGGACTGGGTACTGGGCGGTCCCAAGGGGGCCGCAGCCCGGTTGGGGATGAAGCGCTCCACGTTGCAGTGGAAGATGAAGAAGCTCGGCCTCTCCCGACCGTAATAGTGCCAGCACCTTGGCACTGTGCCCGTCCGTTGGCACCCGTCCTCTGGCACTTCGCCACTGCTCCCGGAACACAGCCCGCCCGGCCCAAATCGCAAGTTCCTGGGATGGCTCCTCTTGTGGCCCGACAGCGGGAAACTTTCGCCTTTGGAACAGGCCGTGCTTTAGCACCTGTTCGAAGGGGGGAAAGAGCGATGCTCCGGATTACCATGCACACCGACACGACGAGCTTGACACTCCAGCTCGAAGGGAAGCTGGCTGGGCCTTGGGTCGGCGAACTGGCGGCCTATTGGCAGCGGATCGTGGCCGAAGAGGGCAGGCCTGTCGACCGCGTGGATCTGGCGGCGCTTGTGTCCCTTGACGGCGCCGGTGAGAAATTGCTGGCGGCCATGCACGCCCGAGGCGCCGAGCTCGTGGCGGCGGACTGCCTGATGAAGGCCATCGTGGCGGATATCGTCGGCGCGCCAGCTCTCCGGATCGATCGGCACCTTTGAGGGAGGTACTAGCGATGCTCGCCAATATGCTCATTCTAGAGTTACTTGTTTGCCTTATCGCAATGCTGTTCGGGCGGCTCCTCGATATAGCCCGCGGCTGATCGGCTGCGACATCGAAATCTCACCCGGCGGCCGTGGGGTCGACCGAGGCGATGGAGGACACCATGCAATCGACTGAATTCACGACGCGCGACCCATTGGCCCCGAGCGTTAACGCCCGTGCGGACGTTGTATACGCCCTCGACTCCCATATCGTGGCCGACCTGGGCGGCACCCGAGATCTCGACGAAGGTGACACTCGACCTCGGCAGCCAGAGAAGCCACGGCCTCGCTGGGGGCGCCGGTTCGCCATCGGCTCAGTCGCGGCCGCGGTCCTCTGGGTGGCGTTCTCCAAGGGCATACCTTTCATGCGGGAGGTGCTCGAGACGGTGGAGACCGACGATGCGTTCGTTGCCGGCCACATCACGTATGTGAGCCCCCGCATCGAGGACGTTGTCACCGAGGTGCTGGTCGACCAGAATGATCGGATCGAGCCCGGGGACTTGCTGGTGAAGCTCGACCGCGAGCCGTTTGCGGTGGCCGTCGCGCAGGCTGAGGCGTCGCTCGAGGAGGCCAGAGCCAACGTCGTGCAGGCGCAGGCGCAGGTCGGTTCGCAGATCGCCCGGGCGCGTGGGTCTTATTACCAGAGGAAGAATGCCCAGGAGGCCCTGCGGCGCCAGGTCGCCATTCTGAACGCCCAGTTCGCCACGCTCAAGAGCAGGCAGGCAAGTCTGGAGCTGGCGCGGAACAATTTCCGCCGGGGCGAGGAGCTCCTGCCGGGCGGAGGCATCAGCAAGGAAGATGTCGACCAGAGGAACAACACCCTGAAAGTCGCCGTCGAGCAGGAGAAGGAGGCGTGGGCAGCGATCGAGCAGACTCGCGCCACGCTCGGACTGGCCCCGGACTACAAGGACCCGTTGAAGCTGCCCGCGGACCTCGAGGTCCAGCAGTCGACGGTCCAGACCGCCGTTTCCGACATTGCGTCGTCCCTGGCCCAGGTGGGTATCCCGTTCGACCCGAAGGACGCCGAGCAGGCGAAGGCCTTCGCGGATTTCCTCCGCCCCAACGGGGACAAGTCGGCCGGCGAGGGGCTGGAGGCGGTGGTCGAGCGGGCCCCGGCCGTTCGAGTGGCGCGGGCCGCCGTCGCCGGCGCCCTTGAGCAGCTCGCTCTAGCCCGGCTCCGGCTCAGTTGGACCGAAGTTCGCTCCGAGGTTGCCGGCTATGTCCAGGACCGGCAGGTTCACCCGGGCAACCGAGTCCAGCCTGGTCAGACGCTGCTCTCGATCCGCCCAAACTACGTTTGGATCGACGCTAATTATAAAGAGACACAACTCCACTACATCCGGATAGGGATGCCGGTTGACCTCTACGTCGACGCCTACCCGGGCCGCGTCTTTACGGGGCGCGTGGCCGGCTTCAGCCCTGGGACGGGCCTGTCGGAATCGCTGCTGCCGCCCGAGAACGCCACCGGCAATTACGTCAAGGTTACACAGCGCCTGCCGGTGCGGATCGAGCTGGCCGAGCCCAATCCGGACGACACCCCGCTGTTCGTTGGCCTCTCGGTCGTGCCGCACGTGCGGATCACGGAGCGGCCGACGGGGCCCGGTGCGGGCGAGCGACTGCACACCTTCGGGCGGCTCAGGCCACCCGACAAGGGTGCTGGCCCGGCGGGCTCGCAGCCAACCAACCCTGACCGCCAGAGGAGGTCGTGAAGCCATGGACGCAATATCCGGAAATGGCCATGGAGACGGTCCGCGGGTCCAGGCCCCGGTCAACCACTGGATCGTCGCTTTGACAGTCACACTTGCGACCTTCATGGAAGTGCTCGACACCTCGATCGCCAACGTCGCGCTGCCGTATATCTCCGGCGGCCTGGCGGTCGGCCGCAGCCAGGCGACCTGGGTGCTCACCAGCTATCTGGTCGCCAACGCGATCGTCCTCCCGCTGTCGGGCTGGCTGATGGGTCTCTTCGGCCGAAAGCGGTTCTACATGACCTGCGTGGTTCTTTTCACCGTCAGCTCGGCCCTCTGCGGCGCGGCGCCGAATATCGAGCTCTTGATCTTCTTCCGCGTGCTCCAGGGGCTTGGCGGAGGCGGGTTGCAGCCGTCCGAGCAGGGCATCCTGATCGATACGTTCCCGCGCCGCCAACTGGGCATGGCCATGGCCCTCTACGGCGTGGCGATCGTCGTGGCACCGATCCTCGGGCCGGTGCTCGGCGGCTACATCAGTGACAACTATTCCTGGCGGTGGATCTTCTACATCAACGTCCCCATCGGCATCGTATCCCTGCTGCTCACCAGCGTCATTGTGCGGGATCCGCCGGGCATGGCCGAGGAGGTCAGAGCGAACTGGCGGCGCGGACTGAAGATCGACTACGTCGGGCTGGCCCTGATCTCGCTCGGGCTCGGGTCACTGGAGGTCCTTTACGCCAAGGGGCAGGAATGGGACTGGTTCGGCGACCCGTTCTGGCGGGTTCAGACCTTCTTTTTGACGATGGTGATCGGGCTGGGCGCGTTCATCATCTGGGAGCTTCGCCACCCCGACCCGATGATCAACCTCCGGCTGCTGGGCGAGCGCAACTTCCTCGCCTGCGGTCTCGTGATCTTCGTCGCGTTCGCCGTGCTCTACGGGGCGAACATCGCCACGCCGCAGATGCTCCAGGAGCTTTTCGGCTACGACGCGTTCCACGCCGGGCTGGTGCTCTCGCCGCCGGTGTTCTTTACCATGGGGATGATGGCGCTCGCGGGGTTCTTGCTGGGTAAGAAGGTCGACGCCAGGTACATGATCCCGCTGGGCCTTCTGTGCCTCGCCGGCGGCTCGTACTGGCAGGCACATCTGGACCTCTACGCTTCGCCCTATGCGCTCATCGCGCCCCGATGCGTGCAGATGACGGGCGTGGGCTTGCTCTTCGTCCCGCTGAACAACGCGGCGTATTTGCACCTGCCGGCGGGTCAGATCAACAAGGCAACCGGGCTGTTTAACATGCTGCGCAACGAGGGCGGCAGCCTGGGCGTCGCCATCGTTGACGTGCTGGTCGACCGCCGGGGACAGTTCCACCAGCTCCGGCTGGCCGAGCATGTCACGCCGCTGAACCCGACGGTGGGCGGCTGGATCGATTACTTCGCCCAGACCCGCATGATCCGCGGCGGAGTCACCCGGGTCGTTGCTCAGCAGCAGGGCATGGGCCTGCTCGCGCAGATGGTCCACAGCCAGGCCCGGGAGATGGCCTATCTCGACCCCTTCTGGATGTTCGCGATCATGGCCCTGGCGGCCCTCCCGTTAATCTTGCTGATGAAGAAGGCCGTGGCCCGGGGCGGGCTCGCGATGCACTGAGGCGGCCCCTCCGGCTGTCACCGATTGCAAGGCGATCCAGTCAGGTGTGGCCTGCCTGCCGTTTGGGCCTGGTGCTTCGGTGTCGTCGGACCGAAGCACTTCCGGGCGATGGAAGTCTTATCGACTTACCGTACGTCGACGAATTCGTCGGAACATCGCGAGCGCCAAAGTTCCGCCACATCCGAAACAGTGAGAGCACGAGCGACGAGAGCTCGGGTACGCTTGCCGCGTAGAACTGAAGTGCCGGCGTCCCCACCTCCACGTGGTGTTGATCGAGATCCTGGGTGTGTCACGCGCGGAGAGCGTGCCGAACCTGACACAGAGAGTCTCGCTAACGTGCTGCACCTGCCTGGTGATGGAGCCTTACGTGCCTGCCTGTGCCCGCCGCCACATCGTCGACGAGGAGTGCGTGGGCGTTTATCACTGCATCGCTCGCTGCGTCCGAAGAGCTTTCCTGTGCGGCACCGACTCCTACTCCGGTCGTGATTACTCTCACCGTAAAGCCTGGATTCTCGATCGACTGCGCGCTCTCGCCGGGTTGTTCGGCGCACCAGTGTGCGGTTATGCGATTATGAGCAATCACCTGCATCTCGTGCTCCGCAATCGACCGGACAGTGTCGAACAGTGGTCTGACGCCGAAGTTGCACTGCGCTGGCGCAAGCTCTTTCTGCAACGTGACGATGTTACCGGCGAGCCAGCAGAGCCCGACGACGTTGACCTGGCGATGGTCACGGCCGACCCTGACAGGGAGCGATCCCCCAGGGCGACCCGGCGGCTTCCCGTAAAGTGAGGGTGAGCATCAGCACCCCGAACAGCATCACTATCGGCCAGACGATCGCGAAAAAGAATGGCATGAGCGCGCAGGAGAAGCACGCGAGCCAGAGCATCCCGATCATCGAGTTCAGCATGATTGGGCGGAGATATTGAAGCCACCTGCTCATGTCGGTGCCTCGCAGTGGACACTCGAAGCTCACACCGGGCATCGATGACTGGACAGACTGGCGAATCCTCGTCGTTTCACGTTTCGTCGAGCCTCCTCCAAATCATCGCATTGCCAGGTACGGCTTACAACGAGGTTATTTGAGTCGGGATCTTCCAAGGCGGTTTGAGTAGCAACGGATACTGTTGGCGAATTACTACAGGTAGCTGATCAGTTAGCTGACGCTTCTGTGTAACCTCCGTAAACGACCTCGGTCAGGCCGGCGAGGGAGCAGTAGAGGCATAGGCAGGGGGAGCCCTCGGCCAGAGACACCATCGATTGGCTGTTCACGGAGGGCGGTGACGTCGAAAACCTCAGTCGACAACCGATCGGGACTGTGATGATAGAGCCTCCGGCGTGTTTCTCAGGAGCGGGAGCGAACCCGCCAAGGAGCCAGCACTCCAGGACTCCCAGAAGGAGGGGCATCAGGGCCAAGGCCGAAGTCCAAATCACCAAGTCGAGTAGCATGGTCGGGGTCTCCGGGTTGTATTGAGGTAGCAGCCAGTTTGAGCGGTCGGCGGCCTGCTCTGGGGATAGGTGGGTCCCTGCAGCTTCAGAGCAGGCCGCTGTGGCATTGGGTCACCGAGGGCGTTGACCGAGCGGAGCAGGCCGGGAATGACCGACAAGCCGCTCACACTTCTGGATGGCGCGGTCCACGGCCTTCTCACAACGGCTACCGCGCCCATGGTTCACGCACGTATTGACCGCACGAGCGGTTTCCTTGACACACTCCCGCACTGCTCGGTCGTCCGCGCGGACGGGAGGATACTGGGCCACTCCGAGCAACAGCGAGGAGGTAGCCATCAAGCGACTGAATCTCTTCATTGATTCTCTCCTTGAATGAGCCTTGCACCAAACTGTCCTCAAACAACGGGTGATATCTCGGACGGGGTCGGCCTGGGTCGTGGACAGGACTGAGCTCATGGACAACGGCCCCGGGCCACTGAGCAGCAGTTAGCCGGGGGCCGGGGGGAGTCGCGGTGAGGACCGGCGACAGATCCCGTCAGCCAGAAGATTTCATGGGGACCGTCTTCAGCGCAGACGGGGCCTTGATGCGCATCGGCCGCTGCTTCCGGGTTATGTGCTTGTGTTGCTTGTGTTGCTTGCGGTGCTTGCGGTGCTTGGCGACGGTCGACTGACTCGCCTTCTTCTTCGACTTCTTGGCATCGGTCGACTTCTGCACGTGAGTCTTTTGCTTACCCGGAGCCTCGCTGCCACCGGCTAAGGCCGGAGCTGAGCAGAGTGTCAACAGGGCAAGGCCCGTCAGCAGGGAGCGCTTTAGCGTCGTATTCATGGGGTCAACCTCCTGGGGAATGGAATCAAGCGATCCAGGGAACACGAAAAGGGTACACGGGGACGTCACGGAGGCCGGTCCGTCGGCACGATACCGCGGGGCGAGGAGGCTCGGGCCTCTCGCCCCGCAACCTCAGGCTCAGGGGAACGGGATCACCAACTCGGCATCGACCTTCGGACCCTGCGGGCCTGGATCGACTCCGGCACGGACCCTGGTGCCATTGCGGAGGCCCAACTCGGCGGAAGCACCAACGCCGTCAGGGCTGTGCGTGACCGTCGCACCGACACGAGTGCCGTCGCGCCGATTGACCTGGCCGCCAACAGACACCACCGGGCCAGCGGGGGTCTGCTGGACCAAGCTAGTGACGTTCGTTCCCGTCCGTCCGGCCTCGACGGAGACACCGATACCGTCGGGGCCGTGCGTTACTGTCGCGCCGAGGCGAGTGCCATCACGACGGTCCACCTGACCGCCAATGGAGACAACCGGGCCGGCGGGGGTCTGCTGGACCGAGCCGGTAACGTTTGTTCCCTTCCGGCCCGCCTCGGCGGAGGCCCCGACGCCGTCAGGGCCGTGCGTCAAAGAGGCACCGAAGTGTGAACCGTCACGGCGCTCGACCCGGAATCCCGTCTCCTTCACAGATCCGCCGGGTTCCCCCACCACGACCGGATGAAATGTGCTGGGGGGCTCGCTGCGCGGTGGCGATAGGGGCAGGACTCGGGGTACCAGATCGGGTAGAAGGTTCTTCATCCGGATCAATGTTAGGACCGACCGTGTGGGTGACACGGGCTGGACTTGAGGTGCCTTGGGGAGAACATGCGGTGGAAATGGTCGCGGTGCGGCCGGATTCGGCACCCGTGGCATGACAGTCGTGTCATCCAGCCGAGGGGTTACCGGCCGAGGGATGGGTTGAGGCGCCGGCCGAGGGGCTACCGGCCGAGGCGTGACTGGCCGAGGCGTGGGTTGAGGAGTCACCGGGTGAGGGATCGGTCGAGGCGTGGGTCGAGGGGTCACCGGGCGAGGGCTGGGTCGAGGCGCCGGCCGAGGAGTCACCGGCCGAGGCGTGACTGGCCGAGGCGTGGGTCGAGGGGTCACCGGGTGAGGGCTGGGTCGAGGCGCCGGTCGAGGGGCTACCGGCCGAGGCGTTGAGTGTGGCCGGCCCCCATGGCTGGCGAACCCCTCACCGGAGAGGGCCAGAGCGGCTGCCAAGGTGGAGCACAAAAGGCGTTTCATCTCGTGAGAACCTCCGTATGTAGGTGTACGGGAACAACTCGTCGAGCCATGGTCGATCGGCCCGCGCGTAGCGGAGTCCGGTCCGGCCGTGGTGGCATGGTCCCCGACCCCGGCGCCAGGTGCGGTAAGGTGCCGGAGTAGACTTGTTCGTGCTGCGTCTCTGCCGGTGGCGGCGGTGAGCGATCGCTGCCCCGGGTCAGTCAGGTGTCGACGTGTGACCGGGCCTGGCAGGGGTCAGGCAGTCGCTGCCCTGGGTACATCAGCCTCGCCAACATGAGGCTTGCAAGGCCGGCACTCCGGGTCTTTTGTCCTCCTTCCTTGTCTCTCGTGCCGATCCTTGCGTGTCCTGATCCATTCGATCCCAACACCCTCTCATCCCCCGATTGGGAGCATTCTCTCACAAGTTTCATGGGCGATTAATTTACGTTATTTTAATTGTTAATATTATCAATATTAATATTATGTAGTTTCAACTGTGATGCCGCCAGTTGCGTATCGTGTGCAACAATGTGAGTCGGCGGCACACGGACGGCCGCGAGGGCACGAATGTCGATGGAAAAACCGAGGTCGGGGAATTTCCCCGTGAGAGATAAGCCCCGCGTGCGAGATGATAATCGGGGCGGTGAGCCCCGGGCGCACCAGTAGGGGGAAAAAACCGAGGCCGAGGAACTTCTGGTGAGAGATGATCCCCGCGTGCGAGATGATGATAGAGTTGGCGGGGCCCAGGCGCACGGGTGGGGGGAAAAAACCGAAGCCGAGGAACTTCCGGCGAAGATAAGCCCCGCGTGCGAGATGATGATAGAGTCCGGGGCGTGGGCGCATTGGTCGGAGGAGGAACAGATGGAAGCCAGCATCTCGAAAGACATGAGCGGCTCGATCACGCGATTGCTGCACCAGTTGGAGATGGGCAAGGATGACCCCGGCGGCGGGATTGCCCGCGACGCGAGTGTGTCGATAGCAATCCTTCTAAAGGAATTGCTCCGCTACGCTCAGCGGAGCCTCGAGCGCCTGCGACCTCGCTTGAAGAAATGGAGCGAGGATTGGAGCGAGGATTTAGCCCAGACTGCATTCATGGCAGCTCTCCAGCACCTCAAGAACGGGGGGCGGTTCAAGAACCGGGAGGAGTTCCGGCGGTACCTCTTTGGGACATTACGCCGTCGGACGATATCCTTGGCCTCGCGCGACCGTGAGGGTACCTACCGGGTCCATGCACCTAGCGGGGCGGACGGTGAAGACTCCGGCGGCACCACGGCGGAGGTCAATCCGGTCGACCTGGCCATCGACCCAAGAGAGCCGGAGCCTGGCGCCTACCTTACCGCCGAAGACCTGCTCGAAACGCTCTTCGTAAGACTCGAGGACGACGAACTCCAGCGAGTACTGCTCATCCGGCTGGCGACCCAGCAGATCGCGGAGGATCTGCTCATGGAGCTGTCATTAAGGTCGGCGGACCAACCATTTCGGGGGGCCCTGTTCGCCAAGCTGGCCGAGCTTCAGAAGGGGGCGGGTGATCCGGCGGGCCGGCCCGGCACGCCTGACAAACGAGGGATCGACGCAATCGCCGCCGCGATCGGGAAGAGCCGGGCTGCCGTACACCGGAGATTGGGCGAGATCCGCGATGAGCTGACCCGGATCAGTTCCGTTCCGTCGTCGTCACGCGCGTCCTCCGATCAGAACGACTCGAGGCCGACGGCCGACAAGGCGCTCATCGCCCTTGCCGCCTGGCTGGAGAAGATCGTCCCTGACGTCGAGTACCAACTGGGCGGTCCGACGGGTCCCCGGCCCAACCGCAATTTCCCGGCCCGCGGGGAGGAGTGAGCATGCTACGCACGCGGACCAACGCGCTCGCCGAAGAATTCTGCGATGAATGGGCGGGATACCCGGAGACCGAGCGGCGTCCTCTAATTGAGGAGTACCTGGGGAAGGTCGAACCTCCGGAGCGTCTGGAGCTTCTCGGCAAGCTGATGGAAGAAGAAGTCTGCTGGCGGAGGGATTTGTTCGGAGACGACGCGGACCCTGACGAATACGTCAACCGCCTGAGGCCGCTCGGCCTTCCGGGCATGACCGAGGTGGTCTACGAGAAGACGGGATGGCACATGCCTCCGGATGGTGGCTTACCATCCACAGTCCTCCTGGTTGGGGGAATCGCCTTGGAAACCGGTGCACTCGACCGGAACGAGGTCGTCGACACGTTCAAGAGATGGTCAAAGGCGGACGAGCCGCTGCCGACGTTTGAGCAAGTTGCCTTCGACGGTCGTGAGGGAGACGGGCAAGCCGCGGAGGCGCTCTCCGCGGCGGTGAAGGCCCGACTCCGGGCATGCCGTAACAAGGTCGAGGAGGTCGTCGCATCGCTTCGGGCGCCGGACCTGGACTGGGTCCACACATCACTGATCAAGATTCGGAAGAAGACCCCGGCGCTCCGTGGGCTAGAGAAGGCGTTCGGCTTGGTCCCAGGCAGTCGGTTCGTCCCGATCTCTTATCTCGGTGGCGGCGGTGGCGGTTCCGTCTTTCTCGCCAAAGACAAGGAATTGGACCGGGACGTCGTCCTCAAGGTGTTGCTCGACGAGGACGTACTCGACCCGGAGAAGCACGAACGGTTCGATCGCGAGGTGAGGATCGGGGCCCAGCTCGAACACCCGGGAATCGCCGCGGTGTACGGGCGGGGCCAGTACGGCGACGGCCGTCCCTATTTCGCCATGCGGCGCTTCAAGGGCGGCACCCTCGCGGATGCGATCGCCCGGCTCCATGCCCCACAGGTTCCGCGACGTCCCAAGAAGCGGACCGCGGCGCCGCGGAACTCCGACGCCACCGAGGGGAAGGGACGCTCCGCGTCGAGCCCGGCCCCGACGCTCCGCGACCTCATCGAGAAGCTGATCGTTGTCTGCAACGCGGTGGGTTATGCTCACCAGCAGGGGATTATCCACCGCGACCTCAAGCCCAGAAATATCCTGCTGGGGGACTTCGGCGAGACGATGATCGCCGACTGGGGCCTGGCGAAGCGCCTGGGCATCCCCGACGAGCTATGGCTCACCGGAACGCGCCTGGTGCGCGAGATGATCTCGCGAGACGCGGAGGGCCGGTTCTCGACCTCCGGGGATCCGGACGTCACTTCCGACGGGGAGATCATCGGGACGCTCGCTTATTTGAGCCCCGAGCAGGCATCGATCGAACGACGTTCCGTGACGCACCGCAGCGACATCTACAGCCTCGGCGCTATCCTATACGAGATCCTCACGGGGCGCAAGGCATTTGCGAGCGGTCCGGGGCCTGGGGACGGCGGCACAACGTGGAGTTCCAACGACCTGTCCGCATCGACGGGCACCTGGGTGGCAGCGGTGACCCGGCGCGAGCAAGTCAGAGAGACGCTCGCCCGCATCCAACTCGGTCAGTTCCCACGGCCGCGCGAGGTCGATGTCGGGGTACACGGCGATCTTGAGGCGGTGTGCCTCAAGGCGATGACTCTCCACCCCGATGCGAGGTATCTGACCGCCAGGGATATGGCCGCTGATCTGGAGCGATGGCTCGCGGGCGACCCGGTCAAGGCCCGGCGTGAGCCGGTACAGGCCATGGTGTGGCGGCTTGTCGTCCGGCACCGCGTCCTGGCCACCGCCGCCGTCATCGCCTTGATCGCGTCCGTGGCGGCCTATAACGTCGCAGCTGCCTACTACAGGGCCATGGGCCTCCTCGCTCGGCTCAACACGCCCGGCTGGGAACATGTGCCGGTGACCGTGGGAGACCTGCGTAGCCGCCTATGGATCGTGCGAAATGACCTCGCGAAACAGGTTCTCGGCAGAGACATTGACCTCCGGGTGCGGGCCGCCCTAGCACTCTTCTCTTTGGACCGTTCGCAGTCCGATTTCCTGATCGACCGGCTCAATCGCTGCGACGATGAACCGGGCGGTTCCGAGGAAGCGCATGCCATTCGCGACGTGCTGATCGAGGCGGACCGCAATCGGCCCGAGGACCTGGTCGGTCTCCTCCCGGGCGCCGACCCGGAACAGTTCAGGAAGATCGTCGACTTGCTTGCCTCGGCCCGTCATGCCCATCGGGCCGGTATGGCCCTCGAGGCGATGCTCACAGCCGCGGGGGCCGATGACGAGCGTGAGGCCGTGCGTCGGGGCAAAGTCGCGGCTGCGTTAATGATCATCGGGCGACCCGACAGGGTCTGGCCCCTGTTCCGCCACGCGGCGGACCCCTCCGTACGGACCGAGCTGATCAGCAGCCTCGCCGCGCTCAAGGTTGATCCACGGCTGCTGATCGACCGCGTCACCGTGGAGCGGCGGGAGGGGGACGTGTCGGCGTTGCGGGCCCTGGTGGTCGCGTTGGGCGAATATCGATACGAGGACATCCCTGCCGAAAGGCGGGGCGAGTTAATGGAGGCGCTCGGTCGAGACCTTCTCACTCATCCGGACGCCGGGCTCCACTCGGCCATCGAGTGGTTGTTCACCGCCTGGGAACTCCGGGGTGGGACCCAGCCTGGGGACATCGCGTCGCGAGCATCGGACAATCCGCCTGGGACCGGCTGGTCGGTTAACGCGAACGGGATGACCATGGCGGTCATTGCCGGGCCCCGGCGCACATTGACCGACCGGGGAACGCGAACGTTCTGGATTGGGTCGCCCGTCGGCGAAGAAAGCCGTCAGTCCGACGAGACGCACCACGAGATCTCGGTCCCGGATCCCTTCGAGCTCGCCACTCGAGAAGTGACGGTCGAGCTGTTCTTGCAGTTCCTCGACGATCCGCAGGAGCCGACCCCGGACTTCGACCGGATCGAGGTTCGAGACCGGATCAAGCGGTACAGCGGGTCAGAAAGCTCCCTCCCGGCCGTCGGCGTTACGTGGAAAGAAGCGGCGATGTTTTGCAACTGGCTGAGCCGGAAGAATGGCTTGCCCGAGTGCTACAGATTCTATACACCGAAGGACGGAGAGGTGAAGCGATACCTCTTGGGCGTGGAGTTCCTGCCGAACCAGCGAGGTTACCGGCTGCCGACGGAGGTCGAGTGGGAGTTCGCGTGCCGTGCGGGGACGGTGACGCCCTGGCCGTTTGGCCGGTCCGAAGACAGGCTCGGCAGGTACGGCTGGTACGGGAAGAACAGCGTCGGGCCGGCCGAGCCTGGCGGGGCTAGTGCCGCCCTGCCGCCGATGCCTCGGCCCCACCGTGTCGGGCTGTTGAGACCGAACGAATTCGGGCTGTTCGACATGCTGGGCAACGCCCTCGAATGGACCCAGGATGTCTACGCAGAGTATGGCGCTTCGCAGGCGGCCGGAGGGCCCGTCGTCGACAGGCAACAAGTCCGTGTCTTCAGAGGTGGGGCGTTCGACCGCGAGGCGGCAAACCTCCGGTCCGCTTACCGCGAGTTTTGGCCGCCGACGCAGGCCAATTTCATCACGGGGCTCCGCCCGGCCCGCAGTCTATTACCACCGGCCCCGCGCCGCCCCGCAACCGACGTGGCTCCCAAGGTGCCAGCCTCACGATCGCTCTCGCTCAACGAACCGGTCCGAACGGGACCTTAATCAAACGCGAGCGCGACCGAATCCGCTCTCCGGAAGGATCGTTCGCACTTCACAAAGAGAGGAGAAGTAATGGTGCTTTACGGTCGGGTTGAGCGACTTCTCGAGTGGGCGGGGGCTCACCCCGCTCGGGCCGTGATCTGGGCGCTAGTCGCCGTCCTGGTGATTACCACGGTCGGGACGAGCTTCCACACCGTGGAGACCGACCAGCAGGCGGTCATTCTGCGCTTCGGGCGATTGAGCGGCATCAGGGAGCCGGGCTTGCACTGGAAGTTGCCGTTGGGCATCGACCAGGCGTTCGCGGTGGCTGTCGGCCGCGTGCACAAGCTCGAGTTCGGGTTCCGCACCTCAGGCGTCTCTGCAAAGACAGGGCGTTCCGAGTTCCAGGAAGTCGCCCAGGAGGTGCAGTTGCTTACCGGCGATGAGAATATTGCGGACGTGGAATGGATCGTCCAGTACAAGATCAGGGATCCGAAGGACTACCTGTTCTCGGTGGCGAACCCCGAAGGGACGATCGAGGACGTCTCGAGGGCGACCATGGCGCTGGTGGTCGGTGATTGCAGCGTCACCGAGGTTTTGACGGAGAGGCGGGCGGAGATCGCCTTTGAGGTGAAGGCCAAGCTCCAAGCCGTGCTCGACGGCTACCACGCCGGGGTCGAGGTTCAGACCGTCGCGCTCCAGAACGTCCGGCCGCCAACCCAGGTCAGCGACTCGTTCAACGACGTGAACCGAGCCCGGCAGGACATGGAGACGACCATCAACCAGGCGAATAAGGAGCTCCTCAAGACCCTCCCCCTGGCCGAAGGGGAGGCGGGGCAACTCAAGCAGGCTGCGGAGGGCTATGCGCTGAAGCGAGTCAACCGCGCACATGGCGACGCGGCGAGGTTTCGGGGCCTTTCGGCTGAGTACAAGAGGGCGAAGGGCGTGACGCGCGAACGGCTCTACCTCGAGGCCCTGGCCGATCTGCTGCCGAAGCTCCGCTCGATCTGGATCGTCGATGAGAAACAGGGAGCCACCCTGAAGCTGCTCGACCTCAAGGGGGCCCTCACCGACGCCGTCCCTGCGGGGGCAACCGGCGTGATCGGCACTGAGACACCGCGTGAGGAGCACAGGCCATGAAGAGCAAGATCTTGCTGCCGCTGCTGGCCGCCGTCGGCCTCGCCCTCCTGGTCTCCGCCGCCTATACAGTGGCGGAGTCGGAGCTGGTCATCCTCACTCAGTTCGGACAGCCGGTCGGTGCGCCTGTCCGCGCCGCGGGCCTGCACTGGAAAGTCCCGTTTTTTCAGGAAGTGCACCGCTTCGAGAAGCGGCTCCTGGATTTCAACGGAGAAGCGACGGAGATCCCGACCCGGGACAAGAAGTTCATTTTCATCGACACCTTCGCGCGGTGGCGAATCGCCGACCCGCTGCTCTTCTTCCGGAGCGTCGGAGACGCCCAAGTTGCGAAGACGCGGCTCGACGACGTGATCGACTCGAAGACTCGGGACGTCGTTTCGCGCTACGCCCTCATCGAGGCGGTTCGCAATTCCAGCCGGCCGTTCCTGGAGGATAAGGAGGTGGGGGGCTCCGGGGTGTCGAACCGGCCGTCGATCGCGACGGGCGGAGTTCCCCCAGGTCCGACCCCACCACCGTCTTCGCCGGCCACTCAGAAGGCGACGAAGGCCATCGAGAAGGGCCGCGAGGCCCTCGACAAGGAGATCTTGCTCGAGGCTGCCGGGGAAGTAGCCAGGTACGGCATCGAGCTGGTGGACGTGCGCATCAAGGCAATCGGCTACGTGCCCCAGGTCCAGGAGAGGATCTACGAGCGCATGAT
Organism: uncultured Planctomycetota bacterium; assembly: GCA_963823665.1. Taxonomy (GTDB): domain Bacteria; phylum Planctomycetota; class Planctomycetia; order Isosphaerales; family Isosphaeraceae; genus CAVXHV01. Next base: position 2,199,931 of record CAWGMQ010000004.1, on the reverse strand, counting down.
CTCGGAGCGCCAGCAGGTCGCCGAGCGGTACCGGGCGGAGGGGCAGCGCGAGGCCAAGGTCATTGGCGGTTTGGTGGAACGTGAGCGCGCGAGGATCTTGTCGGAAGCTTACCGAGAGACGGAATCGATCAAAGGTGAGGCCGATGCCAAGGCGGCCCGCATCTTCGCCGAAGTCGTGGGCGAGGACGTCGAATTCTACGCCTTTTGGAGTGGTCTCCAGATCTACCGGGAGTTGCTCCCGAAGAACGCCGGCCTGGTCGTCGGGGGTGACCGTAAAATCTTCCGCTACCTACTCGACAACCGAGCAGACGCCGCGCAGACGGGACCGACGCTTCCCCAGCAGTCCGCGAACCGGTGAGGGCCCTGCGAGGGCAGCCGGACGAGGATCGACCGAGTCCACGATGTTACGTGATAGATGATGCATCCAACAAGTCACCGTCACCGCCCTAAAACCCGGCCGAGAACGACGGGTGCCTGGTGGTACCTCTGATCGCCTTCTTGCTCCTTACCAGTATTCCTATCACCGAGGACGTGACCGCCATTATCAGGAAGGCGCGAATCCTCTTTTCGGCGGATGCGATCGATAAGGTCGGGACGGTAACAGACCTGGAAGAGGACTTTTTACGGCCGGCGGGGGGCCACAACGGTCCATTACGTCTCGATCAGATACGACGACAGGACGGGAACGTTAGAGTACCAGGCCACGCCCGGTGCCTTACTCCCCGTCATTTACTCGAGGAAGGCCCCGGGAGTTTGGGGGTTGGAGCTCTCATGACGGGGCCTGGGGTTTAATCATCAAAAATGATATCACTAAATTAATTATTATGATTTTAATTTCAATTATAATCTATACATTTATTATATTTAATTTATTTTCACGTTATATCAAGACTAGAACTTGCAAGAATGGTTAGACTTTCGCTTCGCCAGATTCGTTCCGCCACATCGAGAGAAACACCGCCCCGCCGGGATGTACAGGCAGAAGGACGTGGTCGGAGACGGGGACTAACCCGTCAAGAGACGCGTGACTTCGTTGCCCATGCCCGACTCACGGATTGGCCGTGGAGCCGCCTGGAGAGTCGGCGATACCCCGAGCCTAGGAGCCTACCACAATGCAGCGACGTACCTTGCTTCGACGTCTATTACTGGGCGGCATGCTCGCAGGCGCCCTCTTAAGTTCGTTGGTTGTCCTTCCGCTCGCCGGCGAGGCCTCGACGGCCAACAACCGGTACCGAGCCATCTGCCGTCACGGGAATCGGTTCTGGCGAGGTCATGTGCACACCAAGTACCGCGACGCCGAGCGGGATCGGCAGCTCCACGCCCGGCGGTGCCCCTTCACGGACAACGGAGTGATCACCCCAGCCGATCCATTCTGGCAGACGCCCTGATGCTGAGGGCGTCGAACGTCCGTTCCGACCCGGGACCTGCCTTCCATCCGAAGGGCAGGTTCCCTCACTTTTTCGCCGGGCGCGCGTCATGTCAACACCTTGACGTGGAGATCTTAACGCCGCACAGGTCCTCGGATGAACGAACAAAGAATCCTCGTCGCTCCACATCATCTCTGGTGAAATCGCGTGACCCGGTTCGCCGTAAACGGACTCTTCCCCTCGCCCCGAACTGCTCGATAACTACTGGCTGCTGTTGGCGGTCTCCCCCATCGCGCTGACGATCCCGGCGATGGTCGTCGCCCCGGATTCCCTGAGATGGGCTCACTTCGGGGCCAAGGAAACCACCAATCCCGGGTGCGCCCAAGCGGTCCGGCCCAATATTACTCCGAGCCCACTCCTGCCTGGGTCCTCCGACCGAGGGTCGAAACCGCCGAGCGCCGACGGTGGCTCCGATGACAACAAGGCCGGCGGAATCGGCGAAGTCGCCGCATATTCTACGTGAGGGAATGCGCTGGTTAGCGGCGTGTTGTGAACGGCGGGAGCCGGCTCATGGCACCACCCGCGTTCGGAAGGCACACCTGGGGCCCGGAGGAATTCATTCATTACGGTCGGCATCAATCAACGGGCGGTTGATGGGAGGCGTTCGGTTGCATGGCAGAGGGTGGGAACGGGGAAGCCCCTTCTCGGAGCGAATGGCGACAATAGGGAGTGTGGAAATGGGGACGCACTTTCGCAGAGCGAAAGGCGACCATGAGGGTGAGGTTCGTTCCCTTAATCCTTGCAGGGAAAGGACGCGTGTCGAATATACAAAACGAAGTGGTGGGCGCAGGAGGGAGGGACGGAGGGGCCGAAGCGCAGGACGGAGGGCGGAGGAGGGACGGCGGAAGGGGACACGCGGATGTCATCGGCAAGCGCGCTGCGAAGCGGCCAGTGGGACGTTCCGACGCGGAGCATCGGAACGAGGGTGCACTGCGAGGGCGACACTGGCGTGGCGCAATGACGCTATTTTCTGGCCTCGCGAAACTGAGAATCAGCGTCGCTTCGTGCCGCAACAGAACTTATATTTTCGGCCGCTGTTGCATGGACACGGCGCGTAACGATCGCTTGGAGGAGGAGGCGTTTCGGGATGCTCCGCCATTATTGGGTGCGACCCGGGCAAGGAGCGGCTTTGCAACAAGTCAGCGGAAATCCGCCGGTGCATCAGCGGGAACATCTGCTCGTGCCGCTGGATCATGGGGTTGACGAGCTCACGCCGGAATTCGGCGAATTCCTGGTCATCCATTTCCAGGCTTGATCGCATTTCGTTGATCGCCGCTTCCCGATCCTCTTTCGGCAAGAGCGCGAGGTTATAGCAAACCTGGCTCAGCGCGAATGCCTTGTTCAACTGTTCCTCAGAACCATCGGTCTGCTCGAGCAACGGCTGCGCGAAGGCCACAATCGCTTCTGCAATGGCACCCATGTCCAGATTCCTCCGTGTTGTTGCACTGAACGTTTTGCCAAACTGCGGCAGGCCGAAAGGCCGGCTGTGACACCGTCCTACGCCGTGCGGCGTGATTTTACCGCGGCGAAATCGGAAAGTGAACTGGCGGTACGCCTGGCATTGAAAAAGCCAGAGATGTGCCGGGACGACGGTAGGTGATTGGAGGCGGAATGATCGGAAGATTCCATCACCAAGCGAAGCCAGACCTAGACGGCGATAAAGCCGGTAGAGCTTGACCGGAGCTTGCAAGCTGGGCCATCAATCCTGTTCGAGGTAAGACTGCCGACTGAATAACCCGTATGCGGGAAAATCGCCCGCATAGTTCGGAGGGGTGGGATCGAAACCGATCGATCGTTCCTACCCTACCAGGGTCCGGTTAGCCGGATTATGCCGGTCAAGCACAATGCGGCGAGTCTTGCCTTATGCGGCAATGCCTTGGGATCGCAGAACTGGCGCATCCGGTCGTTGTTCGATCGTCACAATCGGAGCGGATTGGCTGGGAACCGCATTCTCAAGAACTAAAATTTTTTGCTTACGTGGAGTTTATGTCCCATGTTATGGAGTCGCGGTTGGTGACCGGGGATCGCGCGTCGTCTGGCACGGCTATTCGTGCCTGCGCAGCGGGACGATTGGTCAAGTTCCCGTCACGGACGCAATTGTTGGGCTTTCGCGTGAGGGACTTTGGGGAAATCGTCAGGCTGAAGCCTGACCTACTTCGGAGGCGGAGTTGTTGGACTTTCGCGTGAGAGACTTTGGGGAAATCGTCAGGCTGAAGCCTAACCTACTTCAGGGGCAGAGTTGTTGGGCTTTCGCGTGAAGGACTTTGGGGAAATCGTCAGGCTGAAGCCTGACCTACTTCGCGGGCGTTATTCCTGGTTTTTTTGCCCAAGAGACAGGATCATGGTGATGCGATGAGTGAGCAGCAGGGTGCGGTGGTTGTCGGGATGAATGATCAGCGGGCGTCGATCGGCAAGGGGTCGCGGTTCAACGCGGTCAAGCATGGGCTCACGGCGAAGACGCCGGTTCTGCCGGGGGAGGATCCGGCGGAGCTTCAGGCGAAGATTGATGCGTACACAACGAGTCATCAGGTTCGAAATCAAGCCGAGGCAGATCTGGCCAAGCTGGCGGCGATGGCTTGCTGGCGGGCCGAGCGTGCTAACCGCTTGGAAGTTAACCGCGTGACCGGCGATATCGTGCGGCGATCGCGGGCGCAGGCGGCTGAGGAGACACTGGCGGCAGAGGGGCTGGGCGACCGCTTGCTCTTTGACCGCAGGGGACCATCGCAGCTCTATCCATCGGGGGACTATGAGCACAAGCAGCCGCGGACCTCCGATTCGGGGGTAGCCGATGACCCGGATAAGCCGCGCAGGTTGGTCATCCAGCTTGAAGCGACGTGCGCCGGCCGACGCTGGCTGCTGGACCGCCTAGGCGAGGTGAGGAAGCCGATTGATTCGGGAGAGGGATGGGTCTCCTGTCAAAAACTCACGGCCGCCCGTTTACTGGGCAAGCAGCCGCTCGACGCGCTCTTTGATCGAGAGGCCGCCTTGGTGTTCCTTGCGAGCCATGCCATGAGGCCGGTCTTCAAGTCCGCCTTCCGCGAGCTACGGTGCGAGATCCACTATGACCGGGTCAAGTTTTATGAGGGCCAGCTCTCGCGCCCGGAGCTACGCGCGCTCACGCCGGCGAATGCAGCGGCTGGACGGGCCGTGCTGCTGGAGATCATCGACCAGGCGATTGAGCGGCTGTGGAGGCTCGAAGCCGAGGCCGCGGAAGGCGACGAGATTCTCGAGATGGTCGAAACCAATACTGTGAGCGATGCGGAGGTCAAGAACGTCGGGCAGATTGAGCGTCATCTTGAGAGCTCCAACCGGCTGGTGATTCGGAACCTCGACACGATCAAGAGATGGCACCGCTGGGACGAGGACGGGTGGGAGAAGGTGCGCCGGGACCGAGAACGGAGGAAAGCGCTAGCACGACGCGGGATCATGCACGATGAGCGGTTTGTGCTTGACGAGCGTGGGACCGTGCGCGATGCCCAGGGGTATGACGGCGACCTCGAGGCGGGGTTGGCTCGCTGGAAGGCGGAGCGCGGGCGGCAGCCTTGTGAGGATCCGTATTGGCGTGCGTCTGACGGTGGTGGCGCGCGCTACGCAGGTGGCAGCCCGAGTGATGTGGGCGCGAAGGCTGCGCACGTGCAGAGCCAGGGACATACAGAAGCGATTGCCGGTCGGGCGTGTGAGACGGAGGCGGGGAATGGTGGCGTTCAGGAAGCGTCGGCGACCAATCGGGTGGATGAGGTGGCGGATGACAGCGCGATGAAACAGGACGCCCTGACCCGGGCGGAAAGCCAGGATGGGGCGACGGATTTCGGACAGGCTGGGCTGAGCGATTTCGTTCCCTTAACCCTTACGGGACAAGAGCCCGAGACGAATATACAAAACGAAATCGACGGGTTGGGGACGAATGACATCGGGGTGGTGGAAGGTGCGGGTGATCGCGTGGTTGGCGGGGACGTTTTGGGTGCATGCGAGACAGGGGGAAGTGATCCCGGGGACGGTGGGGGGCAAGAGGAGACCTGCGGTAGGGGGGACGGCGGCGACCCTTCGGGTGCCCGAGACCCGCGCCGAACTGAAACTTCCGAGGGGGACGGCGGGGGGCGAGAGGAGACCTTCGGTCGGGGGGACGGCGGCGACCCTTCGGGTGCCCGAGACCCGCGCCGAACTGAAACTTCCGAGGGGGACGGCGGCGACCCTTCGGGTGCCCGAGACCCGCGCCGAACTGAGGGTCACACGCAGCAGGGCCAGGGCCACACGGAGGCGGAAATTGAGCACGCGGCCACGGATTCCGGACAAGTTGGGCTGGGCAATTTCGTTTCCTTAGCCCTTACAGAGAAAGACCCCGCGACGAATATACAAAACGAAATCGTGGACGACGAACCAGGCGAGGCAGCGGGCGACGCGCAGACCGAACCTTTGGCGGCCGGGAGACACGGAGGGGGGGAGACAGGCTGCCGGGCCGGAGAAAGCGAGATGGTGGGTGACGCTCCGATTGAGGCTGGGAAGGCCGGGCGACAGGAAGGGGGAGAGTCGGGCTGCCGGGAGGAGGTCGCGCGCGATGATGTTCGGGCGCCGTTGCCCGAGGAGGGTTGTGTTGTGCCCGCTCGCGTGGCGGAGCCGGTTTCCAAGCGGGAGAGGCGGCAACAGCGACGTGAAATGGCGAGGACGGAGCATGAGCGCCGGCGCGGGGTGAAAGAGAAGAAACCCGATGTCCCGCTGGATGAGATACTCGACGGCGTTCAGTGGATGTTGCCGAACTCGGTTGCGTTTCTTCGGAAGCACATGCCGCGGTCGCCGTGATTCCTTCGGATGCGCGAGGCGCCTGGCGACTGGGGGCTTGAACGGCGGGAGCTTATGGGGACGCACTTTCGCGGGGCGAAAGGCGACGATGGGCGAGCGCGACAGGCGACTTGGTCCGACTTACATTGACAACTCGAATTCATAGTCCATACGATCGATGTGATGCCTCTCCCCGAGAGTTCGACATGATCAATCAGAGCAACACTGCCGTGCGCCGCGCGGTCCCAACTCAGGGCTATCATGCCTGGGTTCTGGGGACCATGGCCACGCTTTGCCTACTCATGCTTCCCTCGTTCTCCCTGGCAGCGGGGTGTCACACACCGGATCGCCCTGTTATCGCCAGCACATTTGCGTGGGAGACGGACCAGAGTCTTGTGCAAGCGACCACGTCGATCGCCAGGCCGCCAGCGGCGCTTACTCATCCGCATTGCGGGGACGAGATTCCCCTTGCATCGAACTCGACACATCTGCCTGCCGTTGCCATTTTGTTCAACGACTCGAGCTTCACATCGCCTGACTTTCGTGAGCCACGCATCGCTGACGCAGGAACCGAGCACTCGCAGCCGCCAGCCATTCGCCTGGACCGGCCTCCACGCTCGAGTGGGGTGCTCTCCTAGATCGCGAAACATCCGGCATGCGCCCGGAATCCGGGGCAATCCAACGGCCTCTTGCCGGAAGATGTGGCACATTCATTGTGCAGGAGATCGCCCATCGTCCGGGCGAAGTCCAGCGGGTCGACCCAACTGACGCAGAGATTATTTTCTCGTGATGCGTAGAACGATCGCGAACGTGCGTTTCCTGTGTAGACTGGCGGCGCTTCTGGCTGTGATTCCAGGGTGCACCCCGGGAACATTGCTCGAGCGATCCGGGGTGGCACTCAAGCCGCCTGCGTCCTGGCAGTCGGTGCGCGCGACGAAATGGTTGGTTCCTGGAACTCCGCTGGCAGCCTGGTCGGGACCTGATGGATCATCGCTGGTGATCTATCGAACGCTCTGGGTGCCGGACGGCTCGGCGGAAATGCTGCTGGAGGCCCAGGGAAACCGGCTTGAGAATCTACCGGGCACAAAGCTGCTGGTGAAACGCGTCGAGACGATCGCCGGTGTGCAGGCCGCTCGCATCGAGCTGATTGCGCCGGGAACCGGAGACACGCTAGCTCCGAGCGGGCTCGGGGAACCGATCAAGCCTCCGGAGAAGACACTCGTGCCGACCCGGCAAGTCATGCTGGCGTTTGCGCGGCCGACCGAAACGATCTACATGACCTGGCACATGCCGGAGGGGGCCTACGATCGGCTCGAGCCGGATATCCGTGCCACACTTGAGTCACTACGGTTGGGCTCGAGTGCGGAGACCTCTTACCGTAAGTAACGATTTGACGAATTTCTATTTTCTTCATCGACCTATGCGAGCCACCGGGATCTCGCCGGCCATTGCACTCTCTCGCAGAGGGGGCCATCGATCATGACTACTGATGCTCAAATCGTGCGTGACCGCAGGGGCCGCGCATATACACCTGCCGTAGGGCCGCGGCTGCGCCCTCTTTTATGGATCATTCTGCTTGGCTTCGCATTCCTGGGCGCTAACGGTGTTTATCTCTCGAGCGTCACCTCGCTCACGTGGTGGCGTGGCACGACACAGCAGACGCCGTTCTACATGCTGATGATTGCCTTGCACTTGATTCTGGGCTTTTTCTTGATCGTTCCGTTTGTCGTTTTCGGGTTGATACACCTACTCACCTCGTGGAAACGGCCCAACCGAACGGCTGTTCGATTCGGACTGGCGCTTCTGGGTGTGGCCATTGTGATTCTGGTCTCGGGGCTCATCCTGGTGCGTTTAGGGGGCTTCGAGGTTCGGGACCCGCGAATCCGCGACGTGGGATACTGGCTTCACGTTCTGACACCACTCATCGCGGTGGCGCTGTATGTCAAGCATCGCCTGGCTGGGCCGAGGATCCGGTGGGAATGGGCGCGGCGTTTAAGCGTCGCGGTCGCAGGATTCGTTGTGGTGATGGGGCTGCTGCACTTCCAGGATCCGCGCTCGTTCGGCGTCAAGGGGCCGCGCGAAGGCAAGCAGTATTTCTATCCCTCTGAAGCGATCACGGCCAACGGTAAGTTCATTCCGGCGCACGTCTTGATGATGGACGACTACTGCATGAAGTGTCATCAGGACGCCTACAACGGCTGGTTTCACTCCGCGCACCGATTCAGCTCGTTCAACAACCCGGCGTATCGAACCAGCGTGCGCGAGACGCGCCGGGTTTCGCTTGCAGCCGACGGATCGACCCAGGCCGCCCGCTGGTGCGCCGGCTGCCATGATCCGGTGCCATTTTTCTCGGGTGAATTCGATGATCCCAACTACGATGACGTGAACAACGCGACCAGCCAGGCCGGCATCACGTGCACGACCTGCCACGCGATCACGAACATCAACGACACCCGTGGCAACGCATCGTACACGATCGAAGAACCCGAGCATTATCCTTTTGCCTTCAGCGACGACCCGCTGTTGCAGTGGATCAATAACTCGCTGGTCAAAGCCAAGCCTGAAATGCACAAGAAGACATTCTTCAAGCCGATTTTGAAGAGCGCCGAGTTTTGCTCAACCTGCCACAAGGTTGGTTTGCCGGTCGGCGTCACGCGCTACAAAGATTTTGTCCGCGGCCAGAACCACTATGACTCGTATGTCCTGTCAGGAGTTTCGGGCCACGGAGCACGCAGCTTTTATTATCCGGAGGTTGCCAAGTCGAACTGCAACGAGTGCCACATGGAGTTGAAGCCTTCAACAGACTTCGGCGCCAAGGATTTCGATGGCAAGGGGGGCCGGGAGATCCACGACCACCTCTTTTCCGGTGCCAACACCGGCTTAGCGGCACTGCTGGGAAACAAGGAGCTTGTCGAACGGCATTCGCGGTTCCTGAGTGACAAGAAGGTGAGAATCGACATCTTTGGTCTGCGCGAAGGAGGCGTGATCGACGGCGAACTTCTAGGCCCGATCCGGCCCGAGGTTCCCACTGTGAAACCTGGCGGCAAATACCTTGTCGAGACCGTTGTTCGTACGCTGGGAGTCGGTCATCCGTTCAGTCAAGGAACCGTTGATTCGAATGAGATCTGGGTCGAGCTGATCGCACGCTCCGGTGGGCGCGTGATCGGGCGTTCCGGCGGGATGGGACCGGACGGGATGGTTGATCCGTTTTCTCACTTCATCAACGTTTACATGCTTGATCGCGAGGGCAGGCGCATCGACCGCCGCAACCCGCAAGACATCTTCGTTCCGCTGTACAACAAGCAGATCCCGCCCGGAGCCGGCCAGGTCGTCCATTTTGGGCTCGAGGTTCCTGCGGGGGAGACCGGCCCCATCATGCTCGAGGCGAAGATCAACTATCGCAAGTTCGACCGCACTTACATGGACTACATCTATGGTAAAGGGCAGGGGCCCACGCTTCCCGTCGTGGTCATGGCACGTGACCAGGTTCAACTTCCGGTTGCTGGTGGAAAACCGGCTGCGAATGAGCCCTCTCCGATTCAACCTGTGTGGCAGCGATTTAACGACTACGGAATCGGATTGCTGCTGGAAGGGGGGAATGTCGGCGGGCAGAAAGGCGAGCTGAAGCAGGCCGAGCCTATTTTCCAGAAGGTCGCCGATCTGGGAGTGGCCGATGGATGGGTCAACCTGGGCCGGGTGTACCAGAAGGAAGGGCGAATTCCCGAAGCTCTGGCCGCTCTCGAGAAAGCAGCATCGCATGAAAAGCCGTCTGCGCCGTGGGTAATCAACTGGTTAAGCGGCCAGATCAATGCCCGCAACGGGGCGTTTGACGAAGCCATCGTGAGCTTTCAATCGGTTCTTTCTACCAAGATCCCCGAACGCAAGATTGACCTGAGCCTCGACTACGAGGTGAACAACGAGCTGGCGTTTGCTTATTACGCCCGGGCCATGCAGGCGAGCTCAACAAGCCCTGAGCGGCTCGACTACCTCAAGAAGGCCGTTGCTGCGTATCGCCGCACGCTTTCGATCGATTCCGAGAACGTAACGGCGCATCATGTACTTGGCCAGGCCTATGGCGCAGCCCCGTGGGGTGGGAGCAGGGCCGTGGCGGCAGCTTCCGATACTGCGAGTGGGGGCAAAGATCCTGAACCTGCCAGTGCCGATGCGCTCTTGAAAATTGCAGCGGCGGCAGTGGACCGAGCGGCTCCGGTTGCGAAACGACTGCCCAATGCGCAGCGGCTTGCGAGCGAGATCGCGCGATTCGTTGATGGCCCTCGTCCGCGCTACCAATCAAGGTTGTCGCCGCTCTTTGAGCTCGTCGAGACATTGAGCCCTGCCTGGGATAAGGAAACCGATCCCGAGATGTTCCGGGCGCTGACACTTGCACTCGAGGTGACGCACGAGCGTTTGCATGAGCGGCTCAAGCCGGACGAAACCGCCGAGGGAAAGGTATTTGCGAAGGCACGCACACTCAGCCCGGCCGCCAACGCGAATGCCCAGTCGATCGTGATTCATTCGCTGCACCGCGAAGGTGCGCCAGGGCTCAATGAAACTGTCAAGCCAACCGCAGCCCGTCGGGCGCCGGAAAATACCAACGCCAACATCAATGGCACGGCCACGTCTGACGCACGGGAGAACGGAAAATGAGCCTCGATCGAATCACGGGTCTTTGGCGATGTCTGAGCTGCGCGCTTCTCGCTCTTTCTGTCGGCTGCACGCCGGCTGCTCCGCCGCCGGTGGTGCCTTTGGCCGTTGGGCCGGTGCGGAACAAAGTCACAGTCAAACCTGAATCGCTGCCGAGCGTGAAATTCGTCGATATTACCAAGGACGCTGGAATCGCATTCGTGCACTACAACGGGGCGCTGGGAGAGAAGCTGCTGCCTGAAACCATGGGAGCGGGAGTCGCCTTTCTCGATTATGACCGGGACGGCGACCAGGATTTATTCTTTGTGAACTCGTCGTACTGGCCCGGGCATGTGACGAACCCGGCGCCTACACGGCGCTTTATCGCAATGACGGTAAGGGTCACTTCCAGGACGTGACCAAGGAAGCCGGCCTGGACAAGACGTTTTACGGGCAGGGGGTGGCGGTCGGCGATTACGACAACGACAACGACCCCGACATTTATGTGACGGCGATCGGCCGCGGCTATCTCTTCCGCAATGACGGTAAGGGCCATTTCGAAGACGTTACCGAGCAGGCGGGGGCCAAAGGGCCTCACGGCTGGCTCACGGGCGCGGCGTTCGTGGACATCGAGAACGACGGCGACCTCGATCTATTCATCTGCAACTACATCAACTGGAGCCCGGAGATCGACAAGGTGCAGGGCTTTCAGCTCACGGGCCTCGGCAGGGCGTATGGTCCGCCTACTTCGTTCTCAGGGTCGTTCTGTGCTCTCTTGCGCAATGACAACGGCCGGTTCATTGATATCAGCCAGCAAGCAGGGATCGAAGTGAGCACACCCGATCTCAAGGTACCGGTCGGCAAGTCGCTCGGGGTCGCGCCGTTCGACATCGACGGTGATGGTTTAGTCGACATTGCCGTGGCCAATGACACGGTGCAGAATTTTCTCTTTCACAACAAAGGCCAAGGCAAATTTGAGGAGCTGGCCATTGTCGCGGGTATTGCATTTGATCAGTCGGGCTCGCCGCGGGGAGGAATGGGTGCGGACTGGGCCGCGTTCAACAACGATGATCGGATCGGTCTTGCCATCGGTAATTTCGCCAACGAAATGACGGCGCTGTATGTTTGCGACCAGCCGTCGACCGTGCAGTTCTCAGACCTCGCGAATCTTTTCGGACTGGGTGCGCCGACTCAGCCGCCGCTCAAATTCGGGCTCTTTTTCTTTGACTATGATCTGGATGGCCGACTTGATCTGCTCACGGCTAACGGCCATCTGGAGCCCGATATAGCCAAGGTGCAGGCTAGCGAAACGTATGCGCAACCGGTGCAGCTTTTCTGGAATTCCGGTCAACCAGGGAAAGACCTTTTCCAGCTCGTCACCGCACAAAACGCGGGAGGTGACCTGTTCGAGCCTGTCGTCGGCCGTGGTACAGCCTACGCAGATATTGACGGTGACGGTGATCTCGATGTCGTTCTGACCGTCAACAATGGTCGGGCCCGCCTCTTCCGCAACGACGGCGGCAACCAGAACCACTGGCTGCGGCTCGAGCTCTCGGGAGGCAGCAATACCTGCACTCGTGACGCAGTGGGGGCGAAGGTGGAGCTCAAGTCTGGGGAAATGGTGTGCCGTCGCCAGCTTTTCGCGTCCAAGAGCTATCTGTCGTCTGTTGAGCTGCCGCTCACGTTCGGGCTGGGAAAGGCCGACCATGCTGATGAGATCAAGATCACGTGGCCGTCGGGCCGGGTCACGAGCTTTAAAGACGTGAAGGCTGGCCGGTCGTATCGGGTTGACGAATTGGCGGGTTTGCGCCCGTGACGTAAGGCCATTCGCTGCCGGCGTGTCGCTCTAGAGAGATAGACGGTGAATCTGTGATTGAGTTTTGCGTGGCGTGGCGTGCGGCTGCGACCGCTGCAACTTTCCCAACGTCTGCTGCCTTGTGTTTCGCTTTCCACGGCGTAAGATAGTAGTTTAGCGGTGGTTGTGCCGCCTCCTACCTGAATCTCGTCGCCTGTACGAGAGGACCAACCTGATGCTGACGATTGCGGGTCGCGCTCGAAGAGGGTATTGCGATGGAGTGACCCGGCGCGACTTTCTCAAAATCGGTAGTCTGGCCCTGGGCGGGCTGTCGCTACCGCAATTGCTTCGGCTTGAAGCGCAGGCAGGGACCACCCGGTCACATAAGGCTGTGATCATGGTGTTTCTGGCCGGCGGGCCGCCTCATCTTGACATGTTCGACATGAAGCCCGATGCTCCGTCGGGCATCAGGGGCGAATACAAACCAATTGCGAGCAACGTGCCGGGCCTCGACATTTGCGAGCACATGCCGCGTCTTTCGCGAATGATGGACCGCTTCGCCGTGATTCGCTCGCTGGTCGGAGCAGCCGACGACCACTCAGCCGGCCAGTGCCTGACCGGCTACCGAGATCGAATAAGCAAGGTGCAAGGGGGCCGTCCCAGCATGGGCGCAGTCGTGTCGTATCTTCAGGGCACGGTGCATCCCGACATTCCGCCCTTTGTGGGACTTTCACCGAAAACCGGGGAGCCGCGGTGGGGCAACCCGGGCGATCCTGGATACCTTGGTCTTTCTCATGCTCCGTTCACGCCGTTTCGGACCGAAGGGAAATCAGGACGGAGGAACCGACTGCGCGATGACTCGGGTGGCTTCAGCCTGGACGAAAAGGTGATCGTGCCGGAGCGTTTGATGGGGCGGCGTGCGCTCCTGGGCGAGCTCGATGCCTTTCGCCGTTCACTCGACCAGAATGAGGCCATGCTGGGCATGGACAGCTTCACGGAGCGTGCCTTCGAGGTGCTCGCTTCGCGGCGAGTCTTTGACGCGCTCGACTTGACCAAGGAAGACCCTCGGCTTCGCGAGCGGTATGGAGTCGGGGATATGCGAAATGAAGCCGACGGTCCCCCTTGCTGTATGGATCATTTTCTGATGGCCCGCCGCCTGGTCGAGGCGGGAGTGAGGGTGGTCACGATTTCGTTCGGGCGCTGGGACACACATGGCCAGAACTTCCAGTCGTGCCGCACGCGGATTCCCAAGCTTGACGTCGCCCTTTCGACCCTCGTTGAAGACCTGCATTTCCGTGGTCTCGACAAAGACGTGTCGGTGGTTGTATGGGGTGAATTCGGCCGCACGCCGAAGATCAACAAAGATGCTGGCCGCGACCATTGGCCCCCGGTGAACTTCGCCCTCCTGGCCGGTGGAGGCATGCGCACTGGCCAGGTGATCGGCTCAACCGACAAGACGGCCGGTTACCCCAAGGATCGCCCCATTTCCTTCCAGAATATCTTTGCGACGCTCTATCACAACCTGGGAATTAACCCGGGAGCGTCGGTACCCGACCGGAGCGGGCGGCCGATGTACTTACTCGAGGAGCAGCAGCCCATTCGAGAGCTGGTCTGATCAGGCTTTCGCCGCGGCTTCGGGCATCGCCGTCTGTTCACTTGCGCGGTCTGCCTCGAGGAACTTCCCACCGACCGTCAGCAACGCCAAGCCGATGCCCACCATGATCAGCCGGCTGCGCATTTCGTCCCAGCGGCTTACGACGTAATAGGCGGCATAGAACGGGAATAGCAGGAACAGCCATCCATAAAAGTCATCTTCGGTGAAGGCGATGTAGACAGCCGTGGCGTAGCCGTAGATGCACAGCAGCAGACCGGGGAGCGCCAGGGAGACTCCGGCCCACTTCCTGGCGCCGGGCACGAAATAGCCGAGCAGGGCAATGACGACGGCGATTGCAGCCAGACCGATCAGGATCTTGGAGAGAGTTTCGGTGGTTATGACGGGCTCGCGACCGCGTTTCTTTCGCTTCGCAGTTTTACCGGTTTGGGTTCTGGGGCGAGCGCGGTTTCGGGTCTGGGTTTCGCCGTATTCGCTTTGAGCCGGTGCGCTGCGAAAAGTTGATGGTGCTGTCTGGTGAGCATCGCCGAGCTCGTATTCGCTCGAGGTTGGCGAGACGAGCTGGGCGGGCGAGAGTGCTGGCGGAACCAGCATGGATTTTTCGCAGTGGGCGCATTTGAGCGTTTTCCCGGCAAACCGGTCGTCGACCTCATAGCGACGATGACATCCTGGGCAGGAGACTGGAATCTTCATCGCGCTACCGCGCTCCTGCCGGTGATCGAATTGACGCTCGTTCGTCGCGACCTTTCCTCATGTACTATGGCAACCGTTTGCGGCGCTGCCCAGAGCGTGGTACCTTCGATGGCCAGTGCGCTGGTTGTCGAGTTCGGAAGCGATTGCCATCCCAGGCTCCGGCCGCCCGCTCGTCACCCACCTTCGATCTCGACGCGAACTGGCCTCTTTTGTCAACCTACCGCGAGCTTGCCTCATGGCGTCCTCTCCCGGGACTGGAGCGCTTGACCGCGCCCGAGCCAAAGCATACGTGCGGCTTCTGCCGATCCTGCTGGCGAGCTACGTGATTGCCTATGTTGATCGCATCAACATTGGCTTTGCCAAGCTCACGATGCAGCCCGACCTTGCTCCTCTGGGATTCTCCGAAGGGGCATTCGGCTTCGGAATGGGAATATTCTTTGTCGGCTACCTGGTCCTGGAGATCCCGGGCACGCTTCTGGTCGAGCGCTGGAGTGCCAGGAAATGGATCAGCCGGATCATGATTTCGTGGGGAGTTGTCGCTGCGCTCACGGCGTTTGTCCATTACCGCGTGCCGGGAGTAACCTGGTTGGCGGAGCTGGTCGTTCGCGGGCTGGCCAATCTCTTCAATCCGCTGGCGGATTCGGATCTGGGCTGGCTGACCAAGAAATCACACGAAATCGCTGATGCTCTTCGTGCTCCGGGCAGCCCGTTTGTCTTGCAATTCTTCTCGGTGCGATTCTTGCTTGGACTCGCCGAAGCTGGATTTTACCCGGGTGTGATCGTGTATTTGACCCATTGGTTTCCGAGCCGGGATCGGACCAAGACCCTCGCCTGGTTCTTCATTGGCACGCCGCTGGCGGCGATCATCGGCCCGCCGATCTCAGAACGGATCATGACGATCGGGATGAAGGGAAACCCGCCACTCCTGGGCATGGTCGGCTGGCAGTGGGTCTTCATCTTCTGGGGGATTCCGGCGGTCATTCTCGGCATCCTGGTGCTTGTCTTCTTGACGGACCGGCCCTCGCAAGCGCGATGGCTGACAGACGAAGAACGAACCGCGCTCGAGGAAACCCTGGCCCGCGAGAAACTTGCCCAGAAACAGCTCGTGGGGCACATGACCATTCGTCAGGCGCTGGCTAACAGGAAGGTGCTCGCTCTGTCGGCAGCCTATTTTTTCGTGGTTACCGGAAGCTACGGTGTCGAATTCTACATGGCGTCCATCCTTGAAGACTGGTACAAGATGGACAAGCAAAGGATCGCCTACCTGATGATCATCCCGGCGATCGGGGCGCTCTTCGGCCAGCGCCTGGTGGGATGGAATTCGGACCGCACTCACGAGCGCCGCTGGCATGCCTCGCTGCCCATAATCATGGGTTCGGCCGCCTTGGTCCTGGCTCCCGACACGAGGGGATTCATCTGGCTGACGATGATAATCTTCACCCTGGCCATGATCGGCGTGAAGGCCTATCTGCCGGCGTTTTGGGCGTTGCCCAGTCTCTTTCTCACGGAATCAGCCGCCGCGGCCTCGATCGGGCTGATCAATTCGTGCGGTAATCTGGGCGGATGGATGGGCCCGACCGTGCTCGGGGTTGTCAAGCAGGTCACCGGTAACTACCGCTACGGACTCTGGTTTCTCAGCGCTTCCGTCATTCTTTCGGCTCTCATCATCGCGGCGCTTGGCATTGGCGGCAAAGCACGACCGGAGAGCAAGCCCGAAATCGACCACGAACTGGCGTGAGCATTACCGACTGCTCATTCCAGCAGATCGGCAGTTACGCTCGTGGGTGTCTTCTCGACCGCGTTTGATCCCGTTTCCCCGGCCCGCTTCACGTGCCCGGCAATCCAGAGGCTGATGAGTGCCGACGCGAGGGACATGAGCCCCACGATGCCGAAGTTGTGCAGTGGTCCGTTCTTATCTTGGTGAAGAATCAGCCCTCCTGCGTAAGCGCCCAAGCCGGCTGACACATGCTGAACAGCGGAGTTGGCGCTCATCAGCCCACCGCGAAATCGACTTGGGACGCTTGCCGTGATCATCGACATGGAAGCTGCCATTCGACCGGTGTTGCTTACCATCAACAGTCCAACCACGGCGGCAGCGGCGGCAAGGGGCACCACTGGCAGATTAGTGATCACCAGGATGAGACATGCTGAGATCACAGCGAACATCCGAAATATACGAAGCTTGCCGAACCGGTCGGCAAGTGCCCCGACCGCCGGCGCCCCGAAGAATGTCATCACTCCGCCCGCCAGAAAAACGACCAGTAACCTCTTTTCCGGCACTCCCACGTTCGCCACAAGCGAAAGGCTGATGTAGGGAATGACCGAAAATGCGCCGAACATCACGATCGCCGTCAGCGCGAAGGCAATGAGGTTACCGCGCTTGCGAAATGTCTCGAGAATCTGGACCAGAGGGTGCGCGTGCACGGTCCGATGAAGGTGTCCACGCAGCGGAGGCATGACGAGCAGACCAATCACAAATACGATCAATCCGAGCGCCGCCAGGACCCGGAACGGGGTATACCAACCATAAGACTCCCCCAGTTTCAACCCGATCGGAACCCCGAGGGCAGGTCCCAGTGCGAATGCTGACATCAAAACACCGGTTGCCCGGCCACGTTGTCGCTCCGGAAAAACATCAGCGATGATCGTCAGGCCCAGCCCGCCTAGAATCCCACCGAAAGCACCGGTGAACGCCCTCGCGGCCAGCAATGTGGCGTACTGCTTGGTGAGGCCGCATGCGAGCGTACCGAGTAGAAACCCGGCGAAGAGACTCATGTAAGCGGTCTTTCGCCCAAACCGGTCCATGATCGTTGACGCGAGCAGGCCCGCCAATCCCGCGGTGATTGAGTACGAGGCAACGATCAAGCTGAACTGGTTCGTATTCAGCCCCAGCACTCGCATGATCTGTGGTCCGAGCGGCATCACCACCATGAAGTCGACAATGCTCGTGAACTGAACGAGCGCCAGGATCACTAGCACCAATACGGCCTGGCGCATCGGTGTTTCCGGCTCGGCGGTCGCTTCGTTGCTTGAATCTGTCATGAATCACTCGTCCAGGTCGGGATTTAGCGTCACGGCCATCGCGTAGGCTCAGGGATTGATGGACTATTCTCCTTTCCGAGCGATCTGCTGGACAAGTCGGCAGGCTGCCGGGCAAGGGGGGTATGCCCGTCCGTTGTCACCAGGCGGCTTTGACCCGGGCTGGGAAGCCGTCCTGTAAAGGGTATGCCGAGCGCTCGCAGCAAGTTGAAAGCATGACCCCAAAAATACAAAGCGTGGGGCCCGAGATTGAAATAAATTCCCTGGCGAACCTGAGTCGCCGCTCTTCCACCAACGATTTGTGACAAGCCGACTCCAATTCAAAGCGCAAGGCACGCCGATTGCTGTGTGGTAGCGTGCGTTCGTCGGGAGCCTTGGTGGCTGCGGCAAACGCGCGATTCGAGCTTGCC
This sequence comes from uncultured Planctomycetota bacterium, assembly GCA_963823665.1. Lineage (GTDB taxonomy): Bacteria > Planctomycetota > Planctomycetia > Isosphaerales > Isosphaeraceae > CAVXHV01. Next base: position 2,181,556 of record CAWGMQ010000004.1, on the reverse strand, counting down.
CCTGGGTTCTTGGAGATTTTCAGCGCCCCGAAGGACGGGCTCATTCTCGTGAGTGTGTTATAATTCGTTTTGAACGAGGCTGGCAAACGAACGGCCTCGTTTCGGACCGGCGAGCGCGGACCCGAATCTCCAAGAACGGGACCGTTGATTGTCGCGCCGCTTTGACACGGAATGACTCCATCGAACGGCAACGACGGAGCGGTGCGCACGGAATCTGTAGTCGCAGCACGGTGCAAGGTTCTCCGGATTCATGACAGAGGCCGGGTTTCCGCCAGATCAAGGGGATCACTCCGGCATGCTCCGCTGAACGTCCGCATTCAGGCATCACACGCGACCACCTTTCCGACGCGCGGCGCTCCCAAGCGGGAGAAGCGCCTCCAATGCGCCGGCCAATCTCGTCTTTAATGGGTTGGTGGTTCCTGGTCATTCTGGCCGGAACGACCTGGTCGGTCACACGGGCTGATACACCTCCAGCCTCGGATGGAGAGCCGCCTCGTGCGACCACCGAGTCGAAGCCGCCTGATGACCCGGACGGCGTGATGGAACGAGGCTTGGGGCAGGAGCGGTCGCGTGACTGGACCGCAGCGATCGAGACTTATCACGACGCCTTGGAGCGCTGGCCAAGCCGCACTGACTTCAGTCGCCGGCTCCGCCTGTGCGAGATCCATTTCAAGCTCAACCGCCGCTATTCCGATAGCAGTTTCCGCAACATCCTGTTGCGGTTGCCCCACGAGCAGGCCGTTGATCTTTACGACGAAGTTATCGAGCGTATTCAGACAAGCTACGTCGATCCCGTGCCACTTGAGCCATTGATTCGTCATGGCCTCGATAATCTCGAGGTGGCCCTGCGTGATCCGATCTTCGTCAAGACGAACGCACCGCAGGCGTCCCCCGAGCGAGTGGCAGAGCTTCGCGAGGTACTCAAGCGTTATCGTGCTTCGCTCTCGATCCCGGACCGCTCGGCTGCGATCCGCATGGCGAATTCAAGCTGCGAAGCCGCAAAGCAGGCGATTGGATTGGCATCGACGCCGGTTTTGATGGAATTCACCTGCGGTGCATGTGATGCGCTCGATGATTTCACAAGCTATTTGACGCCTGACAAGCTCGAAGACCTCTATGCGATGATTGACGGCAATTTCGTAGGCCTCGGAGTCGAGCTCAAGATCGACAAGGAGGGCTTGCGCCTGGTTGGCGTCATTCGCAGCGGACCGGCGTGGGACGCCGGCATCAAGGCCGGTGAGCTAATCGTCGCAATCGACGGCCGCCCGATCAAGGGCTTGAGCCTCGATGAAGCAGCCAATCGGCTTCAAGGCACGGAAGGAACCGCCGTTGGGATCACGTTGCAACGCATCGACGGCTCAACCCGAAGCCACCAGCTCGTTCGTCGCCATGTCGACGTTGAAAGTGTCACGAGTGTAAAACTCGTCAACCCGTCGGATGGAATCGGCTATCTCCAGCTCACGGGTTTTCAGAAGTCGTCTGCTGAAGAGATCGATCGGGCCCTGAACACCCTCGCCGGCCAGGGTATGAAGGTGTTAGTCCTCGATCTGCGCGGTAACCCTGGAGGACTGCTCAACGTGGCCGTCGAGATCGCCGAGCGGTTTATCGACCAGGGTCTGGTTGTATCGACGCGCGGGCGGGCCCAGGGGCAGACACAATCACTTGCAACCCGCGGGCTCGCCAGGTGGCGGATCCCCATGTACGTCCTGGTTGACCGCGATAGCGCAAGCGCAAGCGAGATTCTGGCCGGCGCACTTCAGGATCACAACCGCGCAACCATCCTAGGCGCGCGCACGTATGGCAAGGGCTCCGTCCAGAGCATTTTCTCACTCCGCTCAGCTCCAGCCGGCCTCAAACTGACGACCGCCAAGTTCTATTCGCCCCGCAATCGCCCCTATAGTGAGCAAGGTGTCCAACCCGACATTCCTGTCACGCTTCGCTCTGCCGCCAAGCCTACGGGGCCGGCTTCCGCAATTCGCGAGGATTTCCAGTTCGGCGACCCCGAGCGAGACATCGTTCTCGCCACCGCCATCCGGACAGCCAAAGAACGCGCTGCCCGCGCGCAGTGATCCAGAGGTAGAACCGGCAGCCTCCTGCATGGTAGGATCAGATGGACGAGGAGCGGCAGGTCGCTGGTCCTCTCCGGAGCTGATATTCGATGACGATTGCAGAACTGCGTAACCTTTGTGCTGCACAGCCGTTCCGCCCCTTCGTGATTCATCTTGCCGACGGTCGGCAGGTTCCCGTGCAGCATCCTGAGGTCATTTCGGCGACAGCCGGTGGGCAGTCCATCACAGTACACCAACCCGATGACACGATGGACATCGTCGATCTGATCACCGTCACCGATCTCGAAGTCAAGTCGCCCCACCCGCGAGCCGGCGAGAAGACATAACGCCCGCGTACCTCGCCCGAATAACTTCCGAGCGGGATGGGCTGAGTTGAACTTAGCTGCCGGGAGCGACCGATGACCGAGATGACCGGCCGGGCGTCGACTCGGTTGGAACCCTACACGTCCTGGACGGTGGTGACTGACTCCCCGCTGAAGGGGCTTTCGTTCGCTCGTGAGGCGGGAACGATCCTCGCCTGGGATGAAGGGAACCAACTTTATCTCCTGAACACTCAGGGCGAGTCGCTCTCATTTTCTCGCGTGCCCAATCGCATCAACTCGGCCGCGATCAGCGATGACGGCAGTCTGATTGCTCTGCTCGTCGAGCCGGAGGATTCCGGCCTGCTTCTGTTGAATGCTGATTTCGAGGTCGAGCAGGAGCGAGCAGCCCCAGCCGACGCGACATTCGTGACGATCGACCCGCATGGCCGATACGTCGGCGTGGGGACTCGGCAGACGACTTTTCATTTCTTCAACCGCTATGGCCGTGCGGCGGGAAATCTCGAGACGATGCATTCGCTGTCACATCTCTGCTTTGTTCCCGGTCGACCAATGGCTGTTGGCGCCGCCGCTTTTGGCACGATTGTGGGTATCGCGATCGAGCAAGGCCGCACACAGGGGCGGCTCGATATCGAGATCATCTGGCAGGACCGGCTGCTCTCGAACGTCGGCCGGCTGTCCGTCGACGGCGACGGCGGCATGATCCTGGCGAGCTGCTACACGCTGGGAATCCAGCGATTCGACCTGAGGGGGCGCAACGAAGGTTCGTATCACCTGGGCGGCACCGTAGCGCACGCTGTGCCAGATTTCCCCGGCCGGACAATCGCGACCGCAACTTTGGAAAACGACCTCGCGGTGATCAACTCGGCCGGAAATGTACGCTGGCGGACCAGCCTGCCGCGCCCAGTCGTGGCGCTTGAGGTCGATCCGCTTGGCAGATACCTCATCTATGGTTATTCGACCGGCGAGATTTTCAGGTTGGACCTCTTCGGTGGCAAGCAGGACCACCCTGCCGCGACTCCGCGGCCAGCCGCAGCCTCTGGCCAGGTGACAGGCGGTACAGCCAGCTCGGTGCGCAGCCCGGACTGGCTGATCCCCGTCGTTGAGACCGAGCAGCAGTCCGAGACCGCGGTCATCAGTGTCGTTGAAGATCCGCCCGCAATCGCCTTGTTCACAAGTCCACATCGCCTGCAGCTCTTCGACACAAAAGGCAGCAAGCTGGGCCAGGGTCCTGATCTCGGAGGTGTCGGCCGGATCCTTCGCACTGCCCCCGGTTGGCTCGCCGCCGCGACAGATCGTCAAATCCTGCTCTGCGATCTCAGGCGCAACTCCATGACGCGTCTTGACGTGAGCTTGGTGCAGCTCACGCATCTGGCCATCAAGCCCGACGATTTCGGGTTGGCCTTGATTCAAGAACGCGACCGCATCAGCAGACTCTCCACTGCTGGGCGCTGGATCTGGAAGCATGAACTGCGCTTTCCCGTGGAAGACCTGGCCATCGGCCCTCAGGGCTTCTCTGCAATCTCCACAAATGGTGGCCAGCTTCAGGTCTTTGACCCAGCGGGAGAATCGCATGTCGGTTTCACCGCCGACCCCACCGATCCGCCTCTCCTCATCGAGGCACCACAGGGGTCACCGCCCGGCGTCACCTGGGTCAGCCTGGCGCGCCGAGCCCAGTGGCTGCGCGGGCACAACCTACGCGGCGAAGTCGTCTGGGACCGCCAGATCCCCTGGGAAGGTTGGTCGCTGCTTCGACTCGGGCGCTTCGCTGTGATTACCTCGGCTGACGGCCGGGCGCTTGCCTTCGACGGCTCGGGTGCCATGCATGGACAAGGCTCAGCCACTGATGATTCCAACAGCGTTTTCACAACGAACGCGGAGGGTGAAATCTTGCGTGTCTCTCGCCACAACGTTCACCTGATCGGTGCGACCATCGACGGTCGCGTGCGCTGGCGTGCGGTAACCGAGATGCCCGCTGGACAAATGGCCGCCGGCCCGCCTGGCACTGCGATCATGCTCGGTAAATCACTCGCGTGGTTCAAAAATGAATTCAGCCGGGCTGCCAAGTAAGCGCCGTCTGGCATGCTCCGGCTCAAGCCGCCTGGCTACACCGGCCAGAAGCTCGCCCGCGTTACGGAACGACGCTCCACTCAACACGGCCGCCGTTTTCAGAACCCGCCGCCGATCGGAATCTGTAGACTTCATCTTTCCAGGGTCGTCTTTGTCGATTGCCATTTTGAGTTACCCTCCCTGGATGTCAAGCCCATGCGAGCATACAATGATGCATAGTGTCGCGATGGCCCTCTTGCCTGAGCGGAGTTCGTGAGCTAGACTGGGCCAACTACCGATAATTTGGGAATGATCCCTTTTGATCGGTTAATCGTGTTGCTTGGGTTCAACGAGGTGTGGCTCTCCCCTACGTCTTGGTGCCGGTTCGGAAGACGGCTCGTGCACTCGTCTTCGTCGAGAAACTGAGTTTTCCGTGCGAGATCCCGAAGGAGTGGTTCCGCGGCTCAGCCTGGAGGTTCTCGATGCCTGAGTGTCGAAGAACGATACCCATCATGGACCACTCTTCCGCTCGTCGTATGAGCCTGCATCAGTGCGCCGAAGAAGAAGCCCTGCAGTACAAATGGATTGAAAGCCAGAAGGCAGGACGTGATCTGGGTGAGACAGCCATCCGGATGTGGATCGGCGAGCACTGGCGCGGATTCTTGAGACATCGCTGGCTGGAGCATCTCCAGGGCAAGACCTTCTGGATCGAGCTCGATCATCGAGATTTCGGAATTCTGCGGACAGCGTTCCAGTCGTCGCCGCTGATCGACCCGATCATCGATCACTTGAAGGATGGCCGGGAGAATCTCGACATCATTCAGTGGGCACTCAAGCATCAGATACCGATGGGCGATGTGCACGAGATCCTGCTCGCCTTGGACGTCAATTGTGCCCGCATCGAATGCGGGTTCGATCGCTGGCGCTGCCGCGCATCGGCTTGAACACGGCTTCGGCCAACCTTTTGGAAGACTGACGACTGATCTTCTGAAAGCTTGTCAACCGGTACGGACGGGCATCGAGCGATGTGTTAACTGGCGATGGCACAGTGGCCCCGCCCGCCGCTTGGTGGACGTTGCAACGCTATTTCAGCGTCCCAGCAATGCCCTGCGGCCGCCTACAGAAACCGGTCGAGCCGGTTCTATCACCGCCCCACCCGATGCGACTTCGCCGGGCGATACCGGTTTTTGCTGTTTGGGCTCGGCCAGGGTGCGCCTGATGAAGTCGAGCTGAATCCTGCTGTAGTGCGGTCCAAAGATCCCGTGGCGGGACGATGGATATACCATTAGCTCAAAATCCTTGTTCGCCTCCTGCAGGGCCTGGACGAACCTCATCGAGTTCCGGAACGAAACGTTGTCGTCAATCACACCGTGAAGGATTAGCAGCTTGCCGTGCAGCTTGCCGGCGGCACGCACAACCGACGAGACGTTGTAGCCCTCCGGATTGTCCTGCGGCAGCCCCATATAGCGTTCGGTGTAGATCGAATCATAATCACGCCAATCGGTCACTGGCGCACCAGCGATACCCGCCGCGAAGAGATCACTGTGCGTCATCGCGTAGGCGGTGATATAGCCGCCGTAGCTATGGCCGGCCATACCGATCCGGGAACCGTCCACGTATGACCGCTGCTTCAACCAGTTGATGGCTGTTTTGATGTCTTCGAGCTCCTGCACTCCCAGGTGCTTGTAGGCAGTCCACGCTGAGTTAGCACCTTTACCGCTGGCAGGACGCGGGTCCATCCTGAAGGCGATGAAACCCTCAGTGGCAAGAGCCTGGTCGTACATGCGCCCCCCCGCCCACGAGTCAGAGACCGTGGGCGCATGAGGCCCACCGTATGTCATGAACCAGACCGGATGTTTCTTGCCCGGGTCGAGATCCGGCGGCAGCACCAGCTCGGCTTCCAGGATAAACCCGTCTTTGGTGGGAATCTTCACTCGCTCACGCGGGCCGAATCGCAGCCGCTTGAGATCGTGAGACGGATTCGAATCAAGCGTTCGAACCAACCGCCCGTCGGAGGCGAAAAGCCGCGTGTTCCCTGGGTTGCGAATATCGGACCAGTTCGAGACGAAATAACCGCCTTGCGGGCTCATCGAGGCCGTGTTGCTTCCTTCTGACTGAGTGAGTCGCTCCATCGAGCCTCCCCCAAGCTTGAGGCGGTAGAGGTTCGTCGCCACCGGGTTGTCGCGAGTTGCGGTGAAATACGCCCAGCCATTCTTGGTGTCGACATGCTCCAGTGCGCGAACCTCCCAGTTCCCCGAGGTAAGCTGAGTCTTCAAGGTGCCATCGCCGGCGTAGTGATACAGGTGCTTCCAGCCATCGCGCTCGCTGAGCCAGAGGAACGACCCGTCGTCCAGCCAGTGAATGGGCCCGTTGGATTCGATCCACGCCTTCGTCGAATCACGGAACACACGCTTGACAGAACCCTGTCCACCCGGGTTGAACTTGACGAGATCGAGCCAGGTCTGCGTGCGGTTCTGTGCATAGCAATACGCCGCCGAGCTGTCCGGCCACCAGCCCGCGTCGCTGATTAAGAATGAGTCTGGTGAGTAATCCGACAAATCGGCCCACTGAATCGGTCCCCCCAGCGCCGTGACAACCCCGAATCGCACCTTCGGGTTCGGCTCGCCCGACTTCGGGTAATGGGTCTTTTCTTCTCGCCTGGTGCTGCCGGTGTCATCGATCACGGTGTGGTACGGAACCCCCGAATCATCAAATTCCATGAACGCAAGCTGCTTCGAATCGGGGCTCCACCAGTACGCAGGCCAGCGGCGATTCCAGATCTCTTCGAAGTAGACCCAGTCGGAGTGACCGTGGCGCAGGTCATCGCGGCCGCCGGTGGTCAAACGGTGCTCGCTTTGACTGGCGATGTCCACTGCGTAAAGGTCAAAGTCGCGCACATACGCAACCGCCTTGCCATCGGGGCTGAACTTGGGAAATTGCTCACGGCCGGGCGCGTTCGTCAATCGAACTGCAGTCGCCAGATCAAATGACGCGTAGTAAAGGTCCTGAGCATGCTCGAAGAGGAAGCCTCGATGCTTCGGATCCATGTCGAAAGACATTCCTCCGGCGATCGCTTGCGCAGTATCCGCGTCGAGCGAGGGAATCCGGGCGAGGCTCTTGGCCAATGCTTTTGCATCCACGAAAGGCTCGGCACGCCCCGTTGCCGCGTGCACTTTGACCAGACGGCCGTCCCGGACTTGCAGCCAATGCTCGTCGTCGACCCATTGCTGCCGTCCAAAGAACCCCCCCCCTCCTCGTCGCCCGCCCCCGCCACCTGCTGATTGAAACGTGATTGGGCGAATCGGCCCACGGTCTTCCGCCAGGGGCTCGGCCGGGCTGACGGTCATCGGTGCTGGCCGAGCCAGCCGGACGACCGGGAAATCGACTCCATCCTTCAACCCCTCGTCGAAAAAGTTCCATGTGGCCAGCCCGTCCTCGGAGCCCGGTTCGAGGAGATAAATCGCAAGATCTCCCAGAGGTTGGGCCGTGCGCACCACGAGACTTCCAGCCTTGATCATCCGCGACTCGCGGCGCGATGTCGTCGCGAGCTTGATAGATTGATGGCCCTCAAAACGGCGCGGCGAGCGCTCCACTTTGTCGAGCCGGTAGACCTCCACATCAAGCTCGAGATCCTCCCGCATCTCCTGGACTTCAAGGCCATGCCGCTTGATCGCCTCGATCGCTTGCGGGAATGAAGCCGGAACGAGATAGGCAAACGGACGCCTGACGCTCTCCGCCGGCTCAAACTCGTTCATCAACTGAAGCGCATAGTCCTTTGTGGTATCGGTCTTCTTGCGGCGACCGTTTTCCTGGGTCTCGACATAACCGAGCACAGTCACCGGTTCTCCCGCAGCTCGAACTTTGGATTGGATTGCTGCCATCTCAACTGGCGCGTTGGGGGAAGAAGGTGTGGCGTGTGCGGAGCGCTCGCGGGCCCCGTCGAGCACCTTGATGATTTCAGCCTTATGCTTTACTGCTGTTTCCACGCACTCGCGCACAAAGTCGCGTGTGGCCAGCACGCGCGTCTTGTATGGTGCGTACGTGTACGCCTCGGAGAGAACGGACAGACGGTTTCTCAGTCCGACGTAGGTCGTGCCATATCGGGCCTCGGCTGGATACGTCGTCCACTGCGTGTGATCGCGATTGAAATTCCCGTAATAGTACGCCTTCAAGTCGGTTCGCTTCTCGAACGCCGTGGTGACCTCGGGGAAAAAGGTCTTGCGCATGAAGCTGATGACCTGGGAATCACCGGCGGGTGTCTTCGGCCCTTCGTACGTGATCGTGTAACGGTGGTAAGAACCGTTCGTCGTGTGCGTGTCGATAAAAAGGTGAGGGTTCCATTGGTTCAAGAAGCGAACGAGCCCCTGGGTCTCCGGTGCTTCCAGCTTGATGAAGTCACGGTTCAGGTCGAGGCCTCGTGCATTCGCCCGCTGGCCCATCCCCTCTTCCGGACCAACTTGGCCTGGTCTGTTCGTCTTCGAGACGCGCTCGTTTCCGTCCGTGTTGTAAATCGGCGCAACGGCCAAGATGACGTCCTTGAGCAAAGCCGGATGCGGGCTCGAGCAAATCTCACGCAAGAGCATCGGCAACGCCTCTTTACCGCAAACCTCACCGGCGTGAATATTGCCGATCGCAAAAACGATCAACTTATCCGAGCGCGTGGCTTGCGCAGCCGATCGGACCGGAGGATCCGCGACGATCAACAGCGGGATCGATCTCCCTTCGGAAGATCGGCCCAGCTCAGTCAAATGCGCAAGCGGCGTCGTCTTGGCGAATGCCTGACACCACGCGGCCACCTCGTCATACCGCGCGGTCGCGCGATACTCGCTCCGCTCGGCAACGGTCTTGAGCACATCTCCCTTGTCAGGGATTTGAGCGAAAAGAGGCAATAAAGCCGCGATCAAGTGCATGACGTGTGACATCGCCGGAAGTTCCTCGTTTCGCTTGCGACAGAGCGTCGTTTTCTCCAAGAGGCTTTTACCGCTTGGTCGATGGATAACAGGCTATCCGAGCGGCCAGCCGAAATCGAGATTCCACCAACAGCCTTCTGAATTATGAGGATCGCGGATCATCGCCTCTGGATTGCCCCGCTCCATTTTCCTTCAAACCAAGTCTTCGTCGTCGCCCCTCATCCCAGGCGAGCAGTAAGTTCATCGAGATAAAGAATGAGATCCCGACCGTCGCTGCGGCGATCAGTGTCCCACGTGGATCGGCTCCCCAGCGCTCGACGATCTCGCGATAGATCACCGCGGTGCCTCCCGTGAGCAAGACGCCAAGCACCACCAAGCTCGCGATCAACCTGGCACGCGTCCGCGGCATCGACAAGGCTCCCGAATTCTGTCAGACAACCGGCTCAAGATTACGACTTGCGTAGCCGCGCCGATATCAGGCTCTGCATCTCTCGGAGGACGTGACGGAAGTCCCGGATGATATACGGGTCATGATCGGCCAGTTGCCGCTGGAACACCTGGACCTCGTAGCGCAACGTGCTCGGTGAGCCATGTGGCCACGATGACATTACCCACGACGACATGCTCGCCGGCCTCGCCCATCGAAACGGCCGCCTGAGAGCGGGACGCTCGCTCTCTCAAGGCCGGAGGAAGCAAAAAACAGTTTGCGAGACCCCCGATTGTGCGCACATGCGCCACAGCCTAGCGGCGCTTGGAGTTAGGTGTGGCGCAGGAATAATCGGTGTGCACGAAATCAACACAAACCCATGTCCTTCTGCGAGTTGCGTGTGGCGCAGGAATATTCGTAACGCGCGCCGATCGCGCGTTGCCTCACCGGGTACAGATCCAAGCTGCCGTCCACCCTCAAAGTGGACATCGCGTCGCGATCGGTTCTCGTCTCGCCTGATATCCGGCCTGCCGTGTTCACCGCATAGTCGCGGGCTGCCGAACCTCTCGAAAAGTGGCCCGGTTCAGAACAGGCCGCGTTCGGGTAGTAGTGCCGACGATCTCCGTGCCCTGAAGTGTGGAGTTCTCGATCGGCCTGTCCGCGATGATGACCTTAACCACTAGCACGGGCATGCCTGGCTCCCGCTTTCCGTGTTCAACCCTCTACCTTCACCGAAGAGTTCGTTTTGTATATTCGACGTGCGCCCTTATGCCACAAGGATTACGGGAATAGCACCCGGCCGTGCCGGTCACCGTGATCCGCTCTCCCTCCAGCTCTGTCCCGGGCCTTAGCTCGTCCAATCCAAAATCCAAAATCGAAAATGCCTCGTTCCGGCTCTCGAGACATGTATCGCATGCCATAAATAAGTATAAGTGAATGGAACTCCCCATGAACTCCCCAAGCAATCAACAACATGACTCGATTATTTGGGGTTTGTTCCTGCATTTTGTAGCGAACGACGCGCAGATTTCCCCCAGACCCCCATAACAACGAATATGCGAGAAGTGGGCTTCGCGGCGTTGAGCATTGTGACAGGCCTGTAGCGCGATGGCGACGGCCTCGATCGATTCCTCTATAGCGTTGCTATCGGACTGAGCTGGAAGCCCATCGCCGCCGCCTTCCGCTGGAGCGCTCTCACCAGATTGGCTTTGATCTTGGCCTCGTACTCCTCCATCGACTGGGTCACATACTCTTCGCCGTACTTGAGCATCCTGTAGACCAAACAGGCCAGCTTGTGTGCAGTCGCCTTGACGGCTCCAAGTCCACCGATCCGACTTTTGATCCGTCGGTAGTACATGCCCAAGGGTGTCATCGTCTTGCCTGCTGACTGCGCGGCCATCCGTAGGGCGATAGCGACTCGGTTCTTCCCTTGGCGATGACCGCGACGTCTTTTGGTCTTATTGCTCTCATCCTGGGAAGGACAAAGACGCAGCCAACTTGCGAAGTGCTTCTCCGTGGGAAACCGACTGACGTCCACACCGATTTCGGCCAGAATGATCAGGGCCGTTCCCACGCCGATTCCCTCGATTTTTGTCAGGTCTACACCCAATGCCTGGAACAACGGGCCCGTCGCCTCGAATCGGGCATCGTTGCTTTTGCGACCACGCGTGCGTGGCTTACCAGTTTGTGTCTTCTCTCCCGCCCGGTTTTCGAATTTGGCCAGTTCGGCTTCAATCTGCTGGTCACACTCGGTGATCTGCCCATGATGGAACTGGTACAGCTCGCGGCCTGCCGCAGCTCGAAGAGATGTTCGGGCCGCCATGTCCCTTCCAACGCTAGGGCAATCTGCTCCTCGCTGTGATTACAGCGCCCATGCCGCAGTTTGGCCAGCTTCTTGGGATTGCGTTGGCCTCGCAGAATGGCGTCGATGATCGAAATGCCCGTCAGTCCCGTGATGTCGCTCATGACTTCCGTCAGTTTGACGTTCATCTGCTCCAAGGCCTTCTGCATGTGTTGGACATGAGCAGCGGCGTAACGCACCAGCATCTGCCGTTGCCGGGAGTAGGCGCAGGGCCAACACGGAGTCCGGAGGTCGGAACGACCCACGTAAGAGGCCGTAGGAGTGCAACCGCTGGATCCACTGCGCGTCGAGTACGTCCGTCTTGGGGCGCGCGCCACAACGCGAAAGCTGTCCCGGTTCGACCAGCATAACCTCGAAGCCCTGGGATTCGAGGAGCTCGAACAGAGGAATCCAGTAAATGCCGGTGGATTCCAACGCGACGGTTTTTACGCCGCATTTCTTTAACCACACGGCGATCTCCTGAAGATCGGCGGTGTTGGCACCGAACTGGCGGACTGGGTCAACGTCGCGGTCAGCGGGAACGCAGACCATATGCATGTCGGAATGAACATCAACTCCGGCTGCGTCTGGATTCACGACACTGAGCGGTGCAGAGGAGGCGGGGACGGGGACGGGAAGCGACCTGACCCGCGGCTTGTTGGTCGGCTCCTTGGGTTTGCTCGGCTTCTTGGGCTTGCGTGGCTTCTTCGGCTCTTCGTGGGGGACAAGCATGGGATCTCTCCGCTTCGCGGGTAGGTGTGGTGAAACGACAAGGCGCCGCGAGCCAAGAGGGGTATCGGGAACGAAATAGTCTCCCCAACGGGATCAATACCACGCCGGAAAAACCCGGCATGGCAAGTCACCAATGACAAGGTCGAAGCCTCTCGGACCATGCTAAATGTCGGGCTAAGAGCACCAACGTGCCAACGGCCACTGACGCGCGTCGCCATATGGCAACGTCGACATAATGAGGTAAACCAAGCCAGACCTTACTCGACCCAAGTTCACGGGCCGTGAGGGGGCCGTACGCGGCTCGACCCGTTGAATGGGACTCTTGACCCTGAAAAAGTCTCATTTTGCTTGCTTTCTTGAGCCCCGTCCGATGGCTGGCCGGAACACCCTGAAGCAGCACGGAAATCCTGAGAACCAAAGAGGATAACGCCATTAGTCCCGCTCCTTGATCCCTCGGCCCAACGGGTGAAAACTCACCCTCACCGTGGTCCAGACCCGTCCCACGCTCGGCACAGCTCAAAACTCGGGGCGATTTCGTCGTGCACCGAGCCCAGTTCCCGAGCGCGGTCCCGCCCCGTTCTTCCCACGGCACAGGCGTGGTCAGGCAGAGCTGAGATCCTCGAGCACGCGCTCGAGCAAACGAAGCAGTCATTCCCGGTTCCAGAGACATGGGTGGTGTGATGCCTCGCGCCGACTCCGGTGTCAGCGATCGAGACTGAGCTATGTATATTATGGGCCCACTTTCGCGATTCGGCCATTGATGATCGGCCTGAAAGGCCAAAACAAAAGGGCCCAGGGCATTGGCCTGGATTTCCTGCCGCCCGGTGCAAAACGCCTCACGCGGTGCACGTCCTCACGTGTAATATGCGACGACTTTACGGATTCGTGGCGTTGTTGACCGGGAAATTTCCAGAAAGTTTCCGGGTTCCACCGATCAGATCGAGTACGGAAGAAAATTCATTCTGTATGCGCGCGCGGCGCGGGCGCCGTGCAGCCGACACTCCTGTCGGTACACTCGCCGCTTAAATCGGCCGCAAGTGCTATAGGATCGAGACTTCTGTCGGCCACGCCTTGGCCACAACCCGCTCCAATGAAGCGCAGGTCAATTGCCAGGGGGTTCGAGCCCCTGGAACTTCTCTCGGACGACGGCCATCTGCCCAAGGTTGTGTGCATCTCCCGGACGTGGGTCATTTCCTCGGGAGACGGTGATGACCGTGTGAAGGGCAGGCGCGAATCGGATCGCAGTCACGCGGTCATTTCCCGCCGGCTGTTGCGGGCGCGGCGGCGGTCGCATCGAAATGGATCATCGCCTTCGCTTCCTTATAGGCCAGCCACAGGATCAGGTCGTCGTGGTCGGCACCGTTGGCAAGCGGATTCTGCTCGTCTTTCGGCAGGGGCTTCATCTGCGCAGTGGCCCCGATTGCGAGTTTGCGGGCCTCGTCGGGCTTTCCTTGCCGAGACAGGCTCATCGCCCGGTAGAATGCGGAAATGCCCGTGACGATGGGATTGTTCGAGGCAGCCTTTGCGGCGGCGAGCAGCGCCTCAGTGGCGTCCGCGTGGTTGCCGCTACGGTATTCCGCCATGCCGAGGGCCAGCAGCCGCCAATCGCGCCATTGGCTACCCTTATTGAGTTCCACCCCCTCGCGCGCGAGGGCCAATGTCGCATCGAGCTCCGCCTTGTCGCTGGACGCCCGGATACTGCACGCCTTGGCCGCGCGCTCGGCCGTACCCGCATCGTCGGTGTCCTGAGCGAACGCGCGGATGCGCTGCCGGGTGGCCGCGAGTTCCTTCTCCTGTCCGAACCACGCCTGGAGAGCGGCGACCTTCAGAGAGAGTAACGTGTCGTTCGGATCGGCGGCGGACGCCCTCGCCAGATGCGGAACCGCCTCGCGCGTGCGGCCGGCCGACTGGTAGGCTGTGGCGAGTTTGGTCAACAAGGAGTCGGCCGTCTGGTCGTTAAGCCGCTTGCGATATTCGGCGATGGCCCGCTCCCAATCCTTTTCGGCCGCGTACAGATCGCCGACGGCGGCAGCCGCTGTCGGGTGATGCTTGAGCAGGTTGTCGAGCGCCTGCTGGTCGCCGATAAGGTGATACGCTGTGGCGAGCTTCGCCCAGGGATTGGTGAGCTCGAGCACCGCGAAGCGCGCCTGTTCCCGGTCGAACGCCGCAGGGTCACCGGAGACGGATACACGAAAGCGGCCGAGATTTTGATCCGCCCGCTCCCCAGCCGCCGCCTCCTGGAAGCGCATGTGAGAAACCAATTCCGTGCCGGCTGCCAACGTGATCGGCTCAGAAAGGCCCCAAACCGAACGGTGATTCTCCTGGGGCCTTACTCCAGGAATAGCCGTGGTCATACTCCACCCGCCCCACGACGCCAACGGGGCGTCATTCGTGGAATAGTCGGCGCACGCAGAGTGGAAACTCAACGAGCGCGGCGAATCCGCACCGCCTGCCGCCTTTCACCGTCACATCCCAGCGGCCCACGTAAAAGTCACCAGCATACCCGCGGCCCGGGCCACGTCCCGGCAACGAATCATGGGTCAACGCCTCCAGCCGGATCGAGCGAATCTCTGTACTCTTGGGGATGATGAATTTGACGGTATACTGGTCGGGCCGCGGATTCACGCCCCCGGCCAGAATCGAATCATCGTCCAAACTTGGTCAACTTGGCGCCGCCCTGGGATTTCATTTCCGCCGGCTTGAGAACTGTCCATTGACTGGGGTTCCTGGTCTCGTGCTTGTCCCATAGCAGTTGCGCGACTCCGTTGCCACCACGTCATTTTCCGGGTCCGCGGCCAGCGATCGTTCGTAGAGTGCTTGAACCTTGTCGAACTGAGCGTTCGCCAACGGTACCTGGCCTGCGCCGGCAAGTCGTTGCGCGAACTCGGCGAGCAGTCTTACCCCTAACGGATTTCCAGTCGCGGCGCACCACCAGTCGGCCGCGGCGGCATCCCACTTCTGGAGCCACTCATAGGCACGAGCCCGCTTCGAGAGCAAGTCTACGTCGGTCGTCTCTGGGGCGATGCCCTGGTTGTAGATATCGACGGCCCGTTGCCAGTCCTTCTTCGGCTCCTGCGTGAAGAGGTCGCCGATGAAGCCCGCCAGCTTCGGTCGTTGCTTGACCAGTCGGTCAATGGCCCGCTGGTCTCCTTCGAGCTGATACGCGGCTGCCACCTTTTGCCAGGGATCGGTGAGCTTTCTCGCCGCCAGGTATTCCGGCTCCCTCTTGGATGCAAGGAACAGCTCCGCCCGCGCGAGCGCCTGGTTGGATAGCAAGGCCTCATCGCTTGTCGTGTCGGAAACGGCCCGAGCGTAATCATCGACCGCCTGTTGCCACTGTTGCAAGGCGACATGCGCGTTGCCTCGACGGCTGTAAAGCCGCTGAATATCGACGGCCTCATCCGCGGCTGTCTGCTGGGAAAGGACGTCGATGGCGGCCGTGTAGTCGGCCACCTGAGAGTTCGCATTGGACCACTGGCCGGCAAGCTCGGCACGCAGCTCGAGCAGCCCCGGGTTGCGAGGCTCCTTGGTGAGCCGTTCGTCAATGGCCGCCCGCAGGGGGTGCAACCATGCGCCGGTCGCCGCATCATGGACGGTGGCCGAAACGCCATCCTGCTCCCGGCGCCTGGCACCCCCCCTCAACAGAGCCGTGGCGTCACGAGGCCGATTCTGATGCCACAGGGCCGTCGCCAGTCGAAGCAAGCCGGGCGTACGCAGCCACTCTTCGGGATGGGTTGGATCGGCGGCCGCCAAGCGATCAAGCGCCTGGACGGCCTCAGGCCAGGCCTGGCGCGAGGCATGCCAGTTGGCCTGCATGGCGGCCAGAGCGGCGCGCACACGCCCATCATTTGTGTCTAGCTTCGCCAGCGCTTCGTGCAGCCGGAGGTTCTCGGACAACATCCGAATGCGGCTCTGGAAGTCGGCGCCCGAGTGCAGCAGAACTTGCAGTCTGGCGGCGGCTCGGTCGGGATCGTTCCAGACGATCGGCGCGTCGGACCAGAAGGCGGTGCGGCTGTGACCTCCGGCCAACAAGTGCTTGCCGTCGGGGGAAAAGGCGAGGGATACCACACTACCCAGCTCGACGCTGCCGGCATCCAATTGCATCAGCTCGCGCCGCGTCGGAACATTCCAGAGGCGGACCGTCTGGTCAAAGCTGCCCGAGGCCAGGGTGCGACCATCCGGCGAAAACGCCACCGCAGAGACCGCACCGGAATGCCCCTTGACCGATTCCAAAAGTTCTCCGGTGGCGACGTTCCACAATTGCACGTTCCCCGAACGACTGGCGAGCGCCAGGGTCTTGCCGTCCGGCGAAAAGGCTACGTCATCGACAAAACCGCGTCCCGCCTGGCTCTCCATATCCCACCTGTCTGGATCTGGGCCCGGCTCGGGATTCTGGAGCCTGTGCGTCGCTTTTCAGGTCGCGGTGGACCAGAGGATCGCCCTCCCGTCGCGGCCGCCGCTGGCCAGCAGCGTTCCGTCCGGGGAGAAGTCGAGAGAAACGCACCATCCCGTGTGTCCATTCAGACGGCCGATCAGCCGGCGCGTGGCGACTTCCCAGACCTTCAGAGGAACCGGATAACTTTCATGCCAAAAACACATCTTTGTGCCGAAACCGGCCGCGAGATACTTCCCGTCAGGCGAAAACGCGAGCGCCGCGACTGCCCCCCAGAATTCGCTCACCACGGGGCCGGGCAGATCGGTCGCTCCGGGCAAGCGCACGAGTTCCGTCGCGGCATCGATGTCCCGGAGCGCGACATAAGAAATGTCTGTTCGCCCGCTCTGTTGTGGTACGCCGTACCCGACGGCCAACAGGCGGTCGTCGGCAGGCGAGAATGCCACGCTTTCTATACGACCCTCGTCGCCGGCCGACAGCTCCCGCACCAGTTGGCCCGTGGCGGCGTCCCAGAGCCGCAGGCTGTTGCCCACGGCGCTGGCGATCAACTGGCCATTGCGGGAAAAACGTGCCACGAGACACCGACCGTCGGCACGTTCCAAGGGCCGGATTGCCGCACCGGCATTCTCCAGGTCCCAGACTCTGGCCGTTTTGTCCACGCTCGCACTGACGAGCCGCCTCCCATCGCTCGAGAAAGCGACGCCATTGATCGCCCCTTGATGACCCTTCTTCGTCAGCAGCACCGCAGTGAGCTTCTGCGCAGTCCGCCCAGATCTTGATCGTCCCCTGGGAATCCGCCGTGGCCAGCCTCGCGCCGTCGCCGGAGAAGGAGATCGCGGTGAGGGGCGAGGCGTGAGCCGACCGATTCTCTGCGATCAAGCGTCCAGTGGATTTGTCGTAAACCGACAGCCCAGCAGACAGGCTATAGCCGAGCGCGAGCCGTTGGCCATCCGGACTCAACGCCAAGGCGTTCAATGTTGCACTGCCTTGGACATCCTTTGCCCCCGGAGTCACGGTTCGCCTGGTCGCGTCCAGGCGGAACATCGAAAAGTGGCCCAAGCCGTGACCGTGGCCGACGACGGCCAGCGTCAGACCATCGGCGGACAACGCCAAGCTCGAGAGGTGGTCGAATTTCTGATTGACGGACGCAATCACCTGACCATTTACGGCGCTCAACCAGCGAATCTTGTCATCCACTATGACCGACCGGTCGCTATCCCGTGAGAAGATCAGACGGGGATATTCCGGATTGACGATTTTCTGATTGACGGATTCGATCTGGAACGTCTCTTTGCCCGTGGAGGTGTCAAATACGTACACCTTGTTGCCGTCGCCCAGCGCGACCAGCCGTCCGTTGGGCGACAAGGCGCGAAACTGAGCACCTTGGCCGCCGGGCAGGTCGCGGCGGCTCCTTGCGTCTTCATGCTGGGAAGCCAGGTCTCAACGCCTCACCTGGCCGTTCTGATCCAGCGTCACCAATTGACCAGCCGAGGTGACAGCACCGCCGGCGAGGGCAACACCATGCCCGAGAAAACCGTAGCGCTGTGTTCCAGCAAGTGCTGGTAATAGTGCCACTCAAAGCCGCGCAGATCGGGTCTGGCAACGGCTGCTACGGCGTCCTTGTCCCCGGCGGCCTTGCTATCGGGAATGTGTTTTGCCAGGAGAACGCGAAGTTGCTCGGCCGTGGTTCGATCGTCGCGCCAAAGGAATGGGGCGAGTTGCATATCGGTCGTATACAGCAGCTTGCGGCCCGCCTCCTCCTCGGCCTTGGCCAAGCTTCCCTCCACGTCTTTCTTCTGGGATTCGACGACGGCAAGAGCGTTTGACGTCTCCTTTTGCGCCGTTTCGGCCACGCGCCACTGCCAGACCACCCCGGCAAAGCCCGTCAGAAACACCAGCACCATCCCCGCCAGCAGACTCGTCGGCAGCGGGTTGCGGCGGCACCAGCGCCAGGCCCATTCCAGCTTTCCCACCGGCCGCGCCTGGATCGGCTCGCCGCGCTGATACCGAACCAAGTCGTCCGCCAACTCCGCGGCCGACGCATAGCGCTTCTCCGGCTCCTTGCGCAGGCACTTCAGGCAAATGGTCTCCAGGTCCAGGGGCACACTCGGCTGAAGGCGCACGGCGGCACCGGCTCCTGTGTCCGCACCTGGTCGAGGGTCTCCACCACCGTCTGGCCCTTGAACGGCGGCCGCCCCGCCAGGCACTTGTACAGGATCGCCCCCAGCGCGTACACGTCCGCCGCCGGCCCGGCCTCGTAGGCGCATCCCGACGCCTGTTCGGGGGCCATGTACGACGGCGTGCCCATCACCTGCCCGGCCTGCGTCTCGCCGCTGTCGCTGTCCAGTTGCCGGGCCAGGCCGAAGTCGGTGATCTTTGGTGTGCCGTCCGGCGTCAGCAGCACATTGGCGGGCTTCAAGTCGCGGTGGACGACGTTGCGGCTGTGGGCCAGTTGCACCGCCCGCGCCAGGGCTTCCACCAGCCGGGCCGCCTGCCGGGCCGGCAGCGGCTGGCCAGCGAGCTGGGCGGCGAGGCTGCCCCCCTCGACAAGCTCCAGCGCGCAGTACGGATGCCCGCCGGCCTCGCCGACCTCGAAGATTTGCACGATGTTGGGGTGCTGCAACCGCGCCGCCGCTTCGACCTCGATGCGGAACCGCACCAACTCGCGGTCCGGCGTGCCCGCCGGCCAGCACCATCTTCAGGGCCACGGTGCGCTTCAGGGCCAGATGCCGCGCCTTGTAGACGACACCCATGCCGCCGCGGCCAAGAACGCTCTCGATCTCGTAGCCCGCCACCGACACCACCACGGCCGCACCCCCCGGCTCCGCGTCCGTCGGCCCGGTGGCCATGCCCGTCAGGTAAGACTTCGTGCGCCCATCGACGACCGATGAAGGAAACGTGCCCTCGGTGGTAACGTCACAGCTTGGCGTCGCTGCACTCGATTCGGAATCAATGGTCGGGCTCAGGTCGGCCGGCGGCTTGTCCGGGATCTTGCTGGACCTTTCGCGAGCGGCGGATGGCCCCGGCGGGTCCGCGGCGGACGGGTTGCTGTCGCTCATCTCCAGATCTCCTCGATGCCGCCCGGCATACCCTGGAACACGTCCTTTGTTACTGCATCGATCCGGTCCCGGGCCGGCTTCATTTCTTGTCCTTCTCCGGCTCGGGCGGCGGCGGCGCGTCGAACTTGATTAAGTCTTTTGCTTCCTTGTAGGCCAGCCACAGGATCAGGTCGTCGTAGTAGGCACCATTGGCAAACGGATTCTGCTCGTCTTTCGGCAGGGGCTTCATCTGCGCAGTGGCCCCGATTGCGAGTTTGCGGGCCTCGTCGGGCTTTCCTTGCCGAGACAGGCTCATCGCCCGGTAGAATGCGGAAATGCCCGTGACGATGGGATTGTTCGAGCCAGCTTTTGCGGCGGCGAGCAGCGCCTGGGTGGCGGCCGCGTGGTTGCCGCTGCGGTACTCCGCCATGCCGAGCGACAGCAGCGGCCACTCCCGCCACTCGCTACCGTGATCGAGTTCCACCCCCTTGCGAGCGAATGCCAGTGCCGCGTCAAGCTCCGCCTTGTCGGTGGACAGCCGGATACTGCACGCCTTGGCCGCCCGTTCGGCCGTACCTGCATCGCTCGTGTCCTTGGCGAACGCGAGTATCCGCTGCCGGGTGGCCGCGAGTTCCTTCTCCTGTCCGAACCACGCCTGGAGAGCGGCAACCTGCTGGAGCAACATGTCGCTCGGAACTGCGGCGAACGTCTTCGCCAGATACGGAACCGCCTCGCGCGTGCGGCCGGCCGACTGGTAGGCCAAGAGGAGGTCCGCGGCGAGCGCGGTGTTCTCAGGTTCCTGCGCCAGCTTCTCCGCGAACAATGCGCAGGCCCTCGCGCGGGCGGCGTTAGCAGCCACGGCATTGCCTCGAGCGGCAAAATGCTGGGCCAGTTCGGCCTGGAACAGGGCATCGTCTTTCGCGCCCTCGGCCAGTTTTTCCAGCTCCCCTGCCAGTGGTGCGGCTTCGGTGATGATCCTGGCTTTGCCGGCGCGGTCCGCGGCGAGAGGGAGCGCCTCGACCAACGAGGCCAATGCTTCGCTCTCGTGACCTTGCTCGGCATGAGCCCTCGCCAGCTCGACGTGCAGGTCCGCGATCTCGCTATCCTTCAAATCGTTGCGCAGGCGGGCCCCCACCGTGAGGTCTCGGGCATGACTCGTCACGGAGAGACGAAAGCGGCCGAGATTCCGCCCGGGCCAGGTGACGGAGCCCGACCGGAGTCGGACCTTCAACCGCTGGTTTCCTGCTGTGGCGGCCGACGAAGATGCACACTCGAAAATTGCGGTGTGTGGTTCGTCGTGTCTCGGGTAAACGCCCCAGGAGGTCGAATCATTCTGGTCGAATGCGCGACAAGGGGTGTTGGTCCCGGGAAAAGTCGGCGACTCCATCCTTGATCGCCAGCGGGCGATCCGTACCACCGCTCGCAGCAAGTGTGGCCAAGTCAATTTGCGTCAAGAAAAACTCGCCCCACCAGCGACTGGCATCCCCCTTCAGCCGTTCATCCGGGATCGTTTCGAGCCGGAGTCCGGCGACGGTTCCCCCGGCAACCGGGGCGGTCAGGGTGTAGGTGTCCCGATCCGGATTCGTTCCACTCGCCCGTATCGAACCGTCGCCCTGCAGCGTGAGCGTTTGTCCTCGCTCCGACTTCAGTTCGGTCGGCTTCAGCACGGTCCATACCGGTTCCGGGTATTTTGCGCGGAGCCGCGCGACAATCTCGCGGGATTTCTCCAGCGCCGCCTGGGCCTTCGCAGGCTGCTTCTCGGCCAGGTGCTGCTTACCCCGCCTGGCAAGGCTCCGAGCCAGGGCCAACTGGAGTTGCGGTTCATCAGGCTGTCGTTCGATCTGTCGTTCGATCAGCGCGGGAAGGAGATCGCCGAAGTGCGCTGCGAACTCGAGGATCGGCTGCCTCGCCTCGCGACCCTCGGACCATCGAGTGCTCGGGTAAAGTATCGCGTCGCCTCATCATTGCGACCGTTCAAGGCGTATGCGACGGCGAGCTTGGCCCACGGGTCCTTGAGCTTCATTGCAGCGAAGCGTGTCTGCTCCCCGTCAAACGCAGCAGGATCACCGGCCACCGCAAGCCGGAAGCGACCCAGGTTCTGGAGCGGCCAATCCGCACCGGGGTAAAACTCCATCTGGAACTCCAGCCGCGTGCCGTCTTTGCAGTCGACTGGCTGCCTGGCCAGATAGACCGCGGTGTGCGAACGCCCTTCGCCTTCCCCGAGATTCCAGTGAGTTGCTGTCAGTTCGAAGTAGGAATAGTCGGCGGCGACCCGGCTGACTTCGATCGGACGAGGCTGCGTCCCTGGAATGTGGGCCGTGATCTTGAAGTTGACCATGTCGATATTGCCGCGGTTCTGTTCGGAACGACCTGGCCCCTGATTCGGGAGCGACTCGTGAGTCAGGGCCTCGAGTCGGATGGCCCTGACCTGAGTCACCTGGGTCGGGGCAACAATCGTATAGGCATCCCCGAGCGGGTTCTTGCCGCTGGCCAGGATGGATTCGTCGGGAAGCTTCGAGAGCGTTGCGCCGCCTTTCGATTTCATCTCGCTCGGCTTGAGTACCGTCCATCGAGTGCGGGTCTCATTTTCTTCCTTATCGAAGAGGAGTTGAGCCAGCGCCCTGGCGACCATGTCGTTCTCAGGGTCCTCCCGCAGCGATCGGGCGTAAAGTGCTTCGGACTTCTGGAACTGAGCCTTCGCCAGCGGGAGTTGATCGGCGGCGACAAGTCGCCGCGCGAACTCGCCGAGCAGTTTGGCCCCGTCCGGGTTTCCACTCGCCGCCCGTGACCAGTCGGCCGCGGCGGCATCCCAGTTCTTGAGCGCCTCATAGGCGCGGGCCCGGTTCAAGAGCAGGTCGGCGTCGGTCGTCTGGGGGGTGTCGGTCACGACGTGGGCGTAATCGTCGAGGGTTTCCGGCCATTTTTTCAGGCTGGCGTAGGCGTTGCCCCGGCGACGATAGAGCCTCTTCAGATCGACGGCGGCGACCTCAGGTTTCTGCGGGGCAAGCGCGTCGATGGCGGCGGTGTAGTCGGCCACTTGGGCCTGGGCGTCCGACCATTGACCGGCAAGTTCGGCGCGGAGTTCGAGCAGCCCGGCGTCTCGCGGCTTCTTGGCGAGCCGTTCATTGACAAGTGCCCGAAGGGGACCCAAGAGTTCTCCAGTCGCCGGATCGCTGACGATTCCCTCCCTGGTCAGCTCGATCACAGCGATCCCATCCGCGGTGCGGCGCCCGGCGCCTCCTTGCAACAGCGTGGCCGCGACGGATGACCGATTTTGATGCACCAGGGCCGTCGCCAGGCGAAGCAGCCCGGGCGTGCGCAGCCAGGCCTCGGGTCCTCTTGGATCGGCGGCCGCCAACCGATCAAAGGCCGCCACGGCCTCCGGCCACGCCTTGCGCGAGGCATGCCAGTTGGCTCCGGTGGCGGCCAGGGCGGCTTGCACGCGCTCGTCGTTCGCGTCGAGCTTGGCCAGTGCTTCGTGCAGCCTCAGGTTTTCGGAGAACATCCGGATGCGGCTCGGGAAGTCGGCGTGGGAATGGAGCAAGAGTCGCAGTGTTTCGGCGGCCCGGTCGGGATCGTTCCAGACGATTGGCATGCTAGACCAGAAGGCGGCGCACTCCCCGCCATCCGGTCAGCAACTGTCGGCCTTCTGGGGAAAACGCGAGTGATAGCATCTGCAGGCCCAGGTCGACGCCGCCGTGATCTAACTGCAAGAGCTCACGCCGCGTCTCGACATTCCAGAGGCGGACCGTCTGGTCGCTGCTGCCCGAGGCCAAGGTGCGGCCATCCGGCGAAAACACCACGGCCATGACGGCACTGGAATGCCCCTTGAGTGTCTCCAGAAGTTTCCCGGTGGCGACGTCCCATAACTGCACGGTCCCGCCATAACTCGCCAGGACCAGGGTCTTGCCGTCCGGCGAAAAGGCCACATCCTCGACCGTGATCCATCCGCCCGGAAGGTAGCTGTTATCGGGATTCTGGAGAGTGTGCATCGCCTTCCACGTCTTGGTCGACCAGATGATCGCCGTCCCGTCGTGGCTGCCGCTGGCCAAGAGCGTCCCGTCCCGCGAGAAGTCGAGAGAGAGACATGTGTTCGCATGCCCATCAAGCCGGCGGATCAGTCGGCGCGTGGCGACTTCCCACACTTTCAGCGGACGGGGATCAGCTCTTGGATTAATGCCGCGCTTTGAGCCGAATCCGGCAACCAGATACTTCCCATCGGGCGAAAACTCGAGCGCACCGATCTGCCACTGATATTCGCCCGTGTGATAATAGTCGGGCAGATCGGTCGCTCCCGTCAACCGCGCCCGCTCCGCTGCGGCATCGATGTCCCACAGCGCAACATAAGACACGTCCGATGGTCCGCCGTACCCGACAGCCAGGAGACGGTTGTCGCTCGGCGAGAATGCAACGCTGGAGACTCGAACCTTCTCGCCGTGTGACAGTTCCTTGACGAGTCGCCCCGTGGCGGCGTCCCACAGACGCACACTGCGGCCGTTGGCCGCGGCGATCAGTTGGCCATCCGGCGAAAAGCGGGTCACGGGCGTCCCATCGAGCGACCCATCGTCGGCAAGACCTTCCAATGGCCGAATGGCCGCGCCGGCATTCTCGAGATCCCAGACTCTGGCTGTCTTGCCGGCGCTTGAGGTGACGAGCCGCTTGCCATCGGTCGAGAAACGGACTGTGTGGATGGCCCCTTGATGGCCCTTGAGCGTCAAGAGCGCCGCGCTCTTGGAGTCTAGCTTCTCGAGATCGGCCCAGATCTTGATCGTCCCTTCGGCGTCGGCCGTGGCCAGCCTGGCGCCGTCGCCAGAGAAGGCTATCGCCCGGATGGACGACGCGTGAGCGGACGTATGCCGTCCAATCAAACGGCCTGAAGTTGCCTCCAAAACTGCCAGGTTTCCCGACATCATCGCGCCGACAGCGAGCCGCCCGCCATTCACTGTGAGCGCGGAGCAGGACAGCGTTTCAGGGGGGACGCCAACGCCCGTCGCCGGGGGAGTCACGGTCTTTGCGGCCGCGTCGAGGCGAAAGATGGAAGCCAGGTCGCCGACGTTACCGTAGCCGCCGACGGCCAGCGTGAGCCCATCCGCCGACAAGGCGACACATTCGACGCGGGGACGTTTCTCGTCAAAAGTTGCGATCACCTCGCCGCTTGCGGCGCTCAACCACCGGATCTTGTCGTCGACGATGACCAACCTGTCGCCGTCCCGTGAAAAGATCAGATGGCGGATATAGCGGCTCACGAAGTCTTGAGGGCTGGCCGAATCGACCGCGAACTTCTCATGGCCCGTGGAGGTGTCATAGACGCGAACCTTGTTCCCTTCGGCCAGCGCCGCCAGCCGGCCGTCGGGCGACAGAACGCGGAATTGAGCGCCGGGCCCGCCGGGCAGGTCGCGGCGGCTCGCGTCATCTTCGTGCTGCGAACCGACGTCCCACCGCCGCACCTGGGCATTCTGATCCAGCGTGACCAGCGGGCCTTCCGTTGTGAACGCAGCGTCGACGACGGACTCGCCGTGCCCCGAGAAAACCGCGGCGCTGTTTTCCAGCAAGTGCTGGTAGTAGTACCACTCAAAGCCGCGCAGATCGGGCTTGAGGCTGGCGCGGGTGACATCCTCGTTCCCGGCTGCCTTGCTCTCCGGAATGTGTTTCGCCAGCAGCACGCGGAGTCGTTCGGCCGTGGTGCGATCGTCGCGCCAGACGAAGGGGGCGAGTTGCATATCGGTCGTGTAAAGCAGCTTGCGGCCCGCCTCCTCGGCGGCTCGCGCCAACTGCAGAGCGTCTGCCGTCTCCTTCTGAGATCGCTCCGCTCGTTGCGCGTTCTGGTTGGCCTTCTCCTCGTTTTGCCGGGCCGCGACCGCC
The DNA here is from genome assembly GCA_963823665.1 of uncultured Planctomycetota bacterium. GTDB lineage: Bacteria > Planctomycetota > Planctomycetia > Isosphaerales > Isosphaeraceae > CAVXHV01. Next base: position 2,155,916 of record CAWGMQ010000004.1, on the reverse strand, counting down.
AGCGTGATGGCTCGCTGGTTGGCAAACAGCGCGACGACGCAGGCGACGCCCGCGATGAGCGCGACCGCGGCGAGGCCCGCAATCATCAGGCGAAGCCGGTACGCCGCGCGCTGCTGCTGCTCCAGCCGCAGTCGCTGCGCTTCGGCCAGTTGCCGGGCCTGATCCAGCTCGCGCCCCCGGGCGGCTTCCCTGGCATGCCGTTCCGCTTCCGTCTCGGCGTTGCTCGCTTCCAGAAAGCCGATCGCCGTCTCGACATCGCCGCCGTACTGCTCGGCCCATTCCGTGTTCGGTGCTTCCTGCTCGCGCCAGGAGAGCGCAATCTGCAAGTCGGGATCGCGGAACAGACCGGCTTTCCCATCGCTCCGGAGCCGGGCCGTGTCCAGCAATCGCCGGAAGATCCGCGCCGATTGCGCCTCGTCTTCCACCCACATGCGCAACCGCTGCCAGCCGCACATCAGGCTCTCATGCGACAGGTCCAGCACCGTCCGGTCGATCAGTTCGACTTCCGACCCGGGCATCAGAAACGTGACGCCAGACCCGCGATAGGCGTCCAGCACCGTCGTCACCGTCTCACGATCCGCGCCAGCAATCGCCTGGAGTTGCGCCAGCCGCGTTGGCCGGCGGATGCCGCGGTTGTCGTCACCCTTCATAGTGAGCGTCTTGAAGATCTTCTCGCAGGCCGACCGATGGCGGTCGTGAGGAAGCGCGTCGTATATTTCGTCGGCGTGGTTCGAGAGCGCCTCGCTCAGGCCGCCAGTCCCCTCGAAGTCAGCGAAGTCGATCGGCCGATCGTGGTCGCAGCCCTGGGACCAGGCATCCCACATCCGCATGAGCGCGTGCTGCAACACCGGCAGTTGATCGGGATCGTCGCCCACTTCGTTCAAAAGTCGCTGCACCAGCATGGGCGAGATCTTGGCCCCGCCGACGCCAATCGGCTTCTCGATCGCGTCCCGCTTCTGATCGCGCAGCAGCCGGGGGATCAGGTACTCGCCTTCGTTCACCGCTTCGGCCAGGCCGGGAATCTCCGAACAATCGCCCAGGTAGTCGGAACGCATCGTGATGGTGGCGTAGATCGGGCATTCCGCCTGCTTGCCCGCGGTCAAGAGCAGGTTCACGAACGCGGCGGCTGTTTCCTCGGAATCCACGCCTTGTTGCCGGAAGCGGAACAACTCCTCGAACTGATCGACCACGACCAGCAGGTTGGTGCCCGGTTCAAATAGCTCGCACTGTTTCATCGCTTCGACCAGGCCGAAGCGGCTGCGGTTGAGCGTGGCGAGCAACCGAGGCAGGGTGCTGGGGTCTTCCCGATCGTAGAGATCGGCCTCGATGAACGCTCGCGCCAGGTTCTCGATGGGGCTGCCGCCGGGCCGAAGAATCATCACCTCCCAGGTCGAGCCGGCCTGGGTCATGGTGCCGCCGTGAAGCTCGGCGATCATGCCGGCTCGTACCAGCGACGACTTACCGCTGCCCGAGGTGCCGACCACTGCGAGAAAGCGGTTCGTTCGCAGCAGTTGGAGCAAAGCGGCAGTCTGCTCCTCGCGGCCAAAGAAGAGGTGGTGTTCGTCGCTGCGGAATGGGCGAAGGCCGGGAAACGGATTGGGCCGCTGGAGGTCCATTGCCCTCATCGCTCTCTTTCTTCGTTAGCGAACCGCCAAGACCTCGAGATCGCGGTCGCGTACTCGCACAGCAGGGGCCGCTCGCCTCGGCGCCACCCGACGTGTTGGAGGACAAAGTCGGCGTATCAGCCAGCAACCGCCCGAGCCGGCTCCTCACGCTCTAGTTCCTCACGTAGCTGCCGTCCTCTGGAGAGGAGGACGTCCTTGGATGACCACGGCAGAGGCACCGGCTCTGAGTGCACAGAACCGAGCGGACTTTTGCCATCGCCCAGGACTCTCCGGTGCCAGGCCGTAAGTAGCCAGGACAGATCCCACTGACTGGCTCCCAACTCCCGCAATGCCCGACTGTGCGGTCCCGTCATGGGGGCCGAATACAGCTCGTGAACGTAGGCGTCCAGGAATGCAAGCTCGGCATCGGTCAGAGGCATTATGGGGCTCCTTGTGCGTGGCGGTCAGCTTGCTGTATCGCGCCCTGGCTAAAATAGCTCAGGTACTGCTGACCTGCTGACCAGCCCTGGATGTATTTCTCCAGAGTTATTCCGTTGTTCTTCCTCCACTGGGCTGCCTTGGTCGCCTGCCTCCGTAGCAGCGGTAGACCGGCTACGGTTGGAACCGAAAAGGTGCCGCCCTGGTAGGAGACCGGCGTCAAACACACGGGGCAATCAGTCACAGCTTTCCCACGATAAAACAACAAAGCAGCGCCATCGGGACACCACTCAAAGTGCCAGTCCTCCACCATGGTCCCACAGTGAGGACACTATTCGTTTGGCGGCATCGGGCCGATCTCGCCCTTCCTCGCGTCGGCTTCTCGAGCGTATCGCTCTTCACCATATCCGATCGCAACCTGCGTCGTCTGCGCCGGCAGGGTCAACAGCTCACTGTCTCGCGGGCAAGGTCGAGGGCTGCGAAACGGTCTTAAGCCGGGAAACGGATTGGGAACCTGCATGCCCATTGAGTTCATTTGCTCCAGTCCTCGAGCTGCAGATTGGGCACGCGACCGAAGTCACGAAGATTTCGAGTGACAACGATTGCACCCGCCTCAAGGGCGATGGCGGCGATGCGGAGGTCTGTCTTGCCGACGTTCAGCTTCATCTTCTTGAGCTGGGTATCCAGCAGATGCGCGTTCATGGGTAGTCTGGATCGGCCTCGTCCCGTTGGCGATTCTCAGCCATAATCCGCTGCACGTCTTCAAACATGGAGCTGCCTTTGAACATACCGGCGAACTCCATCCAAGGGTTCGGCGGAGCAACTTCCAGCGCGACGATTTCCGTTCCCTCACGAAGCCGATCCTGGAGCTGGTGGCGGAGACTTTCCAGAGCAGCCTCCCGCGTCGGGCCCTCGGCGCTGAGACCGAGTAAATCTCCCCGCGCCCGATACCCGTTTCCCGCCACCGGTTCAATTACGACAGCGATTTGCATGGCTCGTCCTCCTCTCCTTCAGCTCGACTTGTGATTGTAGCTCGAACAGAACCTAATTCGCTTCCCGTTTCATTCTTTATTCTTTACTTTCCGAATGGCCGCGACAAAGCCCGTCAGCAATTCCGGCCCAAACTTGTCATCAGGCTGCCGTACCACTTCGGTCGACACGCTCTTGAAGCGTTCCTTGCGGTGGTTGAACGGCGGCGCGACGTAGACCGCGCTCACCGGAATGGGTCGGGAATCCCGATAGCCGGCCGCTTTTTGCAGGTCCCGAATCTTGAAGTCCACCCAATGCATGCCGGTGGATCCGTAGTAAATCAAGGCGGCGTCACAATCGCGGAGGTTCTGGATGTGGATCTGCTGGACTTCGGGTTCTTCCGCCTCGAAACCCGGCAAGCTGACTTCGATCCCCTGGTCATAGAAGAAGTCTTCGAGCGGCTCGAGAGCCGCCTCGTCATTCTGATCGCAAATCAGGTACACGCGGGGTGCGCCGCCGGTTGAAGGATTTGGTGGCGGCTTGTCGCGCTCGGCCTGCTCGCGCTCTCACCGGGTCTGCATCAGCACCTTGAGGTTCTCCAGCGTATCGGCGATCGACTCGGCCCCCATGACGGAGCGGGGATCGGACTCGAGTTGACGGATGAACGAGCTCTGGCGCTCATCCCGGGGTTGCAGTCCTTTGGGAATCCAGATCAGGCGCTGGAGCGGCTTGTTTTCACAGAATCGGGCAGCCACCTGGTTCTGGAGGGCGACCATCGACAGGTCGGTCGCCTCGGGGACGAGTCCGAAGTGTTCGCCGACGAAGTGAGCCGTGTGTCTTCCGCCAGGAACACCTCCCCCATCCCGCCCGCGACCAGCCTGGCGGTGATGCGGTAGTGGCCAACCGTATTGCCGATCATGAGGTTTGGCTTCCGTGGTTCAGCCGGCGATTCCAAAGTTGCCTGTGCCAGGCGGCTTTCCTCGCCAGTGTCGAGCAAGAGCGAAAACGTGTCAACGATGCACGGTCGCTCATCTACGTTTCACGTCGATCCGTTGTACGATAGATCACGTTATCGAGCAGATTGGTTTTAAGGCGATCAAGGCGATTAAAATCTGATCGAACTCCATTGAGGAGACCGGCGACCATGAAGAGTAGCTGCCTTCTTATCGTTCTCTTGGTGTTTGGATTCGTCGATAAGTTTTCCGATCCCGTCGGCATGCACCTCGGCAAACCCGGCCCGCCCGAAGACCGTCTCACCCTCGTTGCCGGCGGTAAGACCATCGGCGATAGCGCCACGCCCGAGCCCAGCCTCGTCAGCCCCTTCGGCATCGGCTTCGACGCCCAGCGCACGCTGTTCTTTGTCGAGATGACCACTCATCGCCTCCGAAAACTCGGACGGGATGGTCACATTATCACGCTGGCTGGTTCTGGCCATGAGGGAAACGGCGGCGACCAGGGCCCTGCCGCCAAAGCCGAGCTCAACGGCCCGCATAGCCTCGCTGTTGCAAAGAACGGCGACATCTTCGTCGCCGATACCTGGAACAACCGTATTCGCAAGATCGACGCCCAGTCCGGCCTGATCACAAACTTCGCCGGCACCGGGAAAAAAGGCTTCTCGGGCGACGGTGGCCCGGCAATCCAGGCGGAGTTTGGCGGCGTCTACTGCCTGGCGCTCGATGAGGCGAATCAAACCCTCGCCTTGGCCGATCTCGACAACCGCCGGATCAGACAGATCGACCTGAAAACAGAACTGGTCTCAACCGTGGCCGGAAACGGCAAGAAGGGTGTGCCTTCGAATGGCAGCGACGGCCGGTCAGCACCCCTTGTCGATCCCAGAGCCGTGGCGGTCGACGGCAGCGGTAACCTCTATATCCTGGAACGCTCGGGCCATGCGCTGCGAGTCGTGGACCGATCCGGAAAGATCCGCACTTTGGCCGGCACCAGTCAGCCCGGTGACTCGGGCGATGGCGGCGACGCCCGCCTGGCGCGCCTGAACGGCCCGAAACACCTCTGTATCTCCCCTCGGGGAAGCGTCATCATCGCCGATACCGAGAACCACCGCATCCGCGTTTATGATCCGCAGAGCAAAACGATTACATCAATCGCGGGCACGGGCCGTAAGGGAACAGCCGGGATAGGCGGACCGGCACGCGACGCCGAGCTGGCTCAGCCACACGGCGTCACGGTCGGCCCGGATGGATTTCTCTACATCGCCGACAGCAGCAATAACCGGATCGTCAGGATTGAACCCTGAAAAACGTGGTCCCGACGCGGGTTACGCGTTGACATTGACCCAGGTCAAGTCCGTGATCGCGTCGTCCGGTGGCACGGCGGCGAGGTTCTGACGGACCGCATTCACCAGGGTTCGGATCAGCGTGGCATGAAGCCGTTGCGCCACGGCGACGCCGTGGAATCGGAGCTTGCCCGCCTGATCCTCCGAGAGGCAATAGCCGTAAACGGCGATCGGGACTCCAGTCTTTTCCGAGCGAATCTCAGCGAGCAGTGTCTGTCGCCGGCTCGGCGACACGCGGTCGAGATCGTAGAGAACCGCGTCGAACAGCATTCGGGTTGCGACGTCCTCTGGAGCGAGCGGGGTAACGTCGGCACCAAGTGACTTCGCTGCGTGAACTGCCAGTGCCTGATTGACTTCATCCGTTGTGACATGAGCGATGCGCATGAGAGTCTCTCCTTGGATTTGGTTCCGGGGGCCGACAGTTTGAGCCGTGACGCGCACGACCTCACCTCGCCGACGATTCGGAGGACAGCGACCCGAACTGCCGGATCTGGCCTCCACTTCCCCCATAAACACATAGGGACGAGCCCGGAGATTCTCAGACGACTTGGTCGGCTGCGGCGTGATCGGCGCGGATCACTCCACTCCGTCGCCCTGCGCAACAGTATAGGGCAGGTCTATGTCGGCGAGCGGGCCTTCGGGTTCGACCTTCTGCTAAGATGTGTTCATTTCTCAGGGCGAGCCTGGCCTCCCGGCGACTTCCTGGGCCAGAACGAACGGAGCAGACGCTCCCAAACAGGACGTGGCCCCGCCATGATCGGTTGCCCGTCGATGAATCGCTCGAGATCGTCGGCCAGGGCCGCCGCGGTGGAGTATCGTCGTTCCGGTTCTTTGTCGAGGCACTTGAGGCAGATCGCGTCCAGGTCGCGCGGTACTTCGGAACGCCACCGACTCGGTGGCTCGGGCTTGTATTCCCGCACTTGCATCAGCATTTCCGAGGATGTGCCACTCTTGAATGGCCTACGGCCGGCGAGCAGCTCATAGAGGATCACTCCCAGAGCGTGGATATCGGTTGCCGGACCAATTCTGCCGATCTCTCCACTGGCTTGCTCCGGCGACATGTACGCTAGCGTTCCCATGACCATCCCTTCCGTCGTTTCCGCAGCATCCTCTTGCTGTTCGCCGATCAGCTTGGCCAGACCGAAGTCGGTGATCTTGGGCGTTCCGGATATATCAAACAAAATATTGGAAGGCTTCAGGTCGCGATGGATGACGCCATGAGAATGCACACTGTCCACTGCCCGCGCCAGCGTTGCCATAAGCCGAGCTGCCTCCTCCGGCAGCCAGGCTCGATCCCGAAGTTGGTGCCCAAGGTCCCCACCCGAGACGAGCTCGAGAACGGTGTAAAACGAGCCATCCTCCTCACCCATGTCAAGAATTCTGACGATGCTCGGGTGATCAAGTCGGGCCATCAGCGTGGCTTCGCGTTCGAACCGACTCCGCCAACTGGAATCACTGTGGTACGCCCGAGCGACGACTTTGATGGCCACGTTCCGTTGGAGACGTTCGTCATGCGCAAGATACACCGCTCCCAGACCTCCTCTGCCGATCTCCTTGATGATTGTGTATCTTCCGATCCGAGAACCGTCTGCCTTGAATCGATGCGCTAATTTCTCCTCATCGGGATCAATCGCGAATGCAAGGGTGTGTTCCGTCCCCGTCGCGGTCACTCCTGTGATTCGGCTTGTGGTAGTGTCCTCAACCGATCTCGCGTCAAACGCGAAGGAAACCAGAGACAAAGCATCATCAGTCACATATCGAATCAGCGATGCGTCCGCCAAAATCGGTGCCGGTGGAGATTTCGGTTGCATCCTCGGGAACAGAGCGGAATGCAGCTCGTCGATGGACTCAAGGGCCTCACCCAGGATCTGCGGTCGATCCGATGTTGACTTGGCCAGAAAACGAAGGAGCACGGCATCGCCGGCCGCGCCCAGCCTGCTACCGCGCCCGCTGGGCGGGCCGGCTGTCTCGCCGACGTGCCGCCCGGCCAGCTCGATATAATTGTCAGATACGAACGGAGGTGCTCCGCACGCCAGCTCGTACCCCACGCAGCCCACGGCGTAAAAGTCTGACCAGGGGCCGAGTGCGCCGTCCTCGCGAAACATCTCCGGAGGCGCATAGCGGTAATCGTACGACAGTCGGTCGAGCTGCACGCTAAACCCACGCAACGGCAAGGCGAGATCCCCCAGGATCACCCGATCCTCACCGCACAGAAAGAGGTTGGACGGCTTGATCGACCCATGCAAAATCCCCTTGGCATGCAGCGGCACGAGCGCTCGGAGAACCTGCCGGAGAATCTTGATGATCTGATCCGGAGAGAAGGCGCGGCCCGATTCAAGCAGCTTCTGGAGTGTGACTCCATCCACAAAGTCCCGCACCGCGAAGTAGATGTGTCGGTCGGAATAAGCCTTGACCTCCCGGGTCAGAACCAAGTTCTCATGAACGAGCTTGAGCGACCGCCGCGAGAGGTCCAGAAACTGCGCCCGAATCTGCGGCGAGCTCGCCAGTTCGGGGCGAAGTACGCGGACCACGACCTCGAGTTCGCTGGACTCGTCGCGCGCAAGGTAAGCCGCCGTACAAAGCCCCTGGCCCAAAACCTTCTGGATCTGGTAAGGGCTTTGCGACTCGCGAAACAATTCCGTTATGCGCTCGAGGTCCAGGGACTGGTGCTTCCGCTCCAGCAGAAAGATTGTCCGGTTACGCTGGTCGCCTTTGAGCATGGTCACCAGCCGGTCGAGCAACGTGACGATCTCGCGGTGAGCCTCGAACGCGGCCAATCCATCGAGCACCGCACCAAACTGTTCGTCGTCGCCACACCGAGCGAGAACTTCGATGAAAGCCGCCACCTTCTCCCAGCCGATCGTACGCACGACCGTCTTGGCCCGAGTGCGGACTTCCTCCCGCGCGTGCGCCAGACATCGGAATAGCAGAGGAATCGCCGCCGGGTGTTCAATCACTCTCAGCAGGTCAACAATCAGCCCGAGCTGGCCGACATCCGCCCAGTCAATTGTTCGCTCAATTTCGCCGATGGTGGCCGCTGCACCCTGCTCGCGGCATAGACGCTCGGCGGCGGTAACAGACATTGCCCGAGCGGGTTTTGATCGCCCTGCATCGCCCTTCCGACGCGGAGCGGACAGATAGACGCCGCCAGATCCAATTGAGCAGCTCCACGGCTTCTGGATCGTCCCGAGCGCGCGGGAATCACGTTCCACCGCCTCGGCCACGTGCTCGAACAGTTCGGCGACGCCGATCCGTCCATCACCGTCTCGATCGCCCGCGCCTCCGATGCCGTCGAGAAGATGATAGGTAAAAAGCCCATGCCCCCACGTGTCCGACTCGAGTGAGACCTGGCCATCGTCGCACGACGCGATCAAGTATCGTCCTCGGCCCGTCAATTCTTGGAGCATTGCCGGCCTGATCCGCATATTGCGCCCAGTCGCCGGTGCCGAAGCTACCCCGCGCGGAAGGACCTTTGCCGCATGACAGCAGTCAAGGCAGACGATAACCGTCCCGGCATCAATCGCCTCGATCCACCGGGCCAGATCGGTCATGAGCACGCCATGCGTCTCCAGATCGTCGGGATCGGCATCGTAGGGGAGCAGATAGCCCTCCTCCCGCTGCCCGATCCGGTGAATCATCCCGTGGCCAGCAAAGTAGATGACCGCAATTTCTGCCCCGCGAGCTTGCTCGGGTAGCCACTTCGAAAGGTGGTGGGCAACCGTGTCGCGGGAGGCCGATTGATCGGTGAGGAGCTTGACCTTGTGCGCAGGAAATCCGCAGACATCGGGATCGGAGAGGACAGCCGCCATCGCCTCTGCATCGCGCGAGCATAACGCAGCGGCCAGACCTGCTTTCCAAGCAAATAGTCGCCGATCCCGATCAAGACCGCTGCCCCGGCGCGTTCGCCCGTTGCAGCCTCCATCGATCAGCCCTCGCCAAGACTCAAGATATGGAAGCAATGCACATTCCCAATTCTATCACCGACGACTATGGTTTGGCCGTCGGACCCGAGCGCGACCGACGCAGGCGCACCTTCAAGCGGTACAATGGCTCGGCAGACTCGCATTTCTAGATCCCAGAGCCGAAGCGTGCGGTCGCGCGCGCCTGAAACCGCATGACGCCCGTCCGAGGTTAGCGCGACAGCGCTCACCGGGCCCGTGTGCCCAGTAAAGGTGTGCAGGAGCTGGCCGGTCACGAGGTCCCAGAGCCGGAGCGTGTGGTCCTCGGAGCCAGAAAGAGCAAAGTGGTCATCGGATGCCACCACCACCGTGGCAATAGCATTCGTGTGGCCCTCGGAGCCAGAAGGAGGAAAGTGGTCATCGGATGCCGCCACCACCGTAGCAATAGCATTCGTGTGGCCGACGAAAGAGCGAATGAGATAACCGGTCCGCAAATCCCAGAGTTTGAGTGTGCCGTCCTGCGCACCCGTGAGGGCGCAGCGGCCGTTGGAAGTTGTAGCCACGGCATTTACCCACTGCGAATGGTTCAATAAGAGGACCCATTGTTGCAGTGCCCGAAGCGCCGATAGCTTTAGCGTGCGGTGAATTGTCCGCATTAACCGTCCGTATCGACGGTCCCAAAAATTCAGGGTGTGGTGCAGGGAACCGGAGCGAGCATCGCGTTCGTCGGGGCTTGCCGCTATCACACCATACGAACCCTCGCGGCTTGCGAATGTGCGGACGAGTTGGCCAGTCCGCAGATCCCAGAGCTTGAGGGTGCGGTCGTAGGAGCCGGATAGGGCATGACGTCCGTCAGGCGAGATCGTCACTACATTCACTTCGCTCTCGTGCCCGCTGAACGAATGCACGAGCAGGCCGGTTCGCATGTCCCAGAGTCGAAGCGTGCAATCGCGCGAGCCGGAGAGAGCCTGGCGAGTATTCAGATTCATCGCCACCACGCTCACAGCGCTGGCGTGTCCATTGGTGATCGGTGGAGAGTGGCCGGCCACGAGATCCCAGAGCTTGACGGTGCGGTCATCAGACCCCGAGAGAACATGTCGCCCGTCAGGAGCGATCGCCACTGCACCCACCCCATGCTCATGGCCGGCGAATGTGCGAAGGAACCGCCCGGTTTGTAGGTCCCAAAGCCTCAGTGTGCGGTCCTCGGAGCCCGAGAGGCCGTGGCGGCCGTCAGCGCTCATCGCCACTGCATTTATTCCGCCTTCGTGGCCAGCGAATGTGCGAAGGAGCTGGCCGGTTTGCAGGTCCCAAAGCCTCAGTGTGCGATCCTCGGAGCCCGAGAGGCCGTGCCGGCTATCGGGGCTAACCGCCACGGCGAAGACCATATCGTCATGGCCCGTGAGGGTACGGAGGAGCCGACCCGTCTGAAGGTCCCACAGCCTCACTGTGCGATCGCGCGAACCGGAAAAGGCACGGCGTCCGTCTGGGCAAATCGCAACCGCGCATACCCCGTCTTCATGGCCCACGCAGGTGCGCAAGAGCTGGCCAGTCTGCAGGTCCCAGAGCCTGAGCGTGCAATCGCGCGAGCCTGAGACGGCCTGTTGACCGTCGGGGCTCATCGCCAGCGCGAACACCATGCCCGCGTGGCCTGTGAAAGTGTTGAGAAGACCACCGGTTTCCACATCCCAAAGTCTCAGCGTGCAGTCGTGCGAACCTGATAGAACTTGTCGGCCATCTGGGCTCACCGCCACAGCCTTCACGGTATGCTCGTGTCCCGTGAATGTGCGCAGGAGTTGACCCGTTCGCAGATTCCACAACCTCAGCGTGCGGTCTCCAGAACCAGAGAAGGCGTGACGGGAGTCGCGGCTCACCGCCACTGCGCTGACCCAGTCTCCGTGGCCGGTCAGTGTACGGATCAAATCTCGCGATTCACGGCTCGCCGTCCATTGCAATGCAAAGTGCGGCTCGGCGAGCGCGGCGAGTCGTGCTTCTGCACTTCCGCGAAGAGGGGCGATGCTCAAAAGCACCGCCCGGTTCCGGACCTGTTGAGCAAAATACGTCGGGCTGGTTTTTGCTTGGCCACCACGAAGGTTGTGAGCCTCCTGCTGCATGAGCCGTAAAACGATCTGGAGCCGGGCTAAGAGATCCGAAGCCGATACCTTACACAATTCGAGGAAAGCGATCAGATCTTCCTGGAGAGAGTCCACCCCACGCTCCGCATACAGCGCTTCGAGCGTCTTACACTCTTCAATTGCCGTGGCCACGCGAGCCAGGCATGCGCACACGAATTGGTCGATCTGGTCCGCAGACATCTGACCGCGAGCAAACTCACGTATCAACGGATGCAGCCGAAGTTGGTCCCCTTCCAACCGCTCAATCAGACACGCGTCATCGAGCCGCTGCGCCGTACGGCGCAGCGGCGAGCGCCGTCCCGGCCGCGCCTCGTCACTGAAACCCGCCAGCAGGCCGAGTCGCACGATCGGCACCGCGGTCGATTCCGAAAAAAGACTTGCAACCTGTAGCAGCAGCCGGGCCGACTCGTCTCGCAATGACGCCCACTGTTCGCCGATCGTCGCCGCCACGGCGGGGTCGTGCACCCGCCTCAGGTCGGCCTCGGTCAACTCGGCGGCATCGGCATTGAGCGTCGCCAAAGCCCCGTCGGACTTCAGCCCCTCGCGATAGTCCTCGAGCGAGACCTCGGCGCTGTACTTGCCAAGGTATGCCCCAGCCAGCTCCAGCGCCAGGGGTAAGCGGCCGAGCATCCGCGCAATTGCGCGGGCGTGCTCGTGATCGGTATGGGATGGTATCAGAGCCGCGCGGCGTGAGGGGTGCCGAAGCAGGAGCTGCAAAGCCGGCTCCTCGGGCAGGATCGTGACTTCAATCCCCACAAACCGCCCCAGGTCGTGCCGGCGCGTTGTGAACAGCACCCGGCAGCGCAAATCCTCCGGTACACAGCCAGTTGAAAGCGAGACAGCTAATGCCGACGGGTCAGGTAGATTGTCGAGCACCAGTAGCGCTCGTGGCCTGGAGTCGAACGTCTTGAACACCGCCTGAATCTGCTCATCGCGAGGCTGTTCGTTCTCGGCCCAGCGCAAACGATGATCCGTCGCCAGCCTGGCAAAGCCTTCAGCCAGAGGTCCGGCCGCGTCGATCCAGAAGATGCCATCCGGATAATCGTCCCGATGTCGGTACACGTACTCGACCACGAGCTGGGTCTTGCCAATGCCGCCCATCCCAGTCAGACCAGCCGGGCGGATGCCGACCGGGCCCGATCCCGGACCAGACAATTGAGCATGCAGCCGCTGCAGGTCGCCATCCCGTCCGACAAACTCGCCGTTCCGCGGAAATGGTACGATGAACGAAGCCTCGGGGGCCGGGGTCGCAGGCGTTTTCGGTGCCAGTCCAACCAGCACGACCTGCGCGGCGTCAACTCCCCTCCTTATCACCAGCTCAGGCGTGTCGCACTCGATAATCGCCTCCGCGCCCAACCGCGCCACTCCCTGCTCGAACGCCTTTTGCACGGAGCAACCAAATGCCAGCGCTCCATAAAACGAGGCCGCGAACATGATTGCTGCCCGGTCCGTGATGGTCTGATTCATACTTACAACACAGTCAACGACCTCTGTCAGCGCCTCGGCCTGTGGCCGGGTGCTGCAGGCATTCAGCACCACCAGCCGGAGATTACCCTGGTTGCAGGAACGCAGCACATTCACAAGCGCCGACTTGCTGACCACTTGAGGCTCGCCATGGCCCAAGCCGACGACCTCGACCGGGCCTACCTTCTTCATGTCCCGTTCATCAGCCGAACGAAGAATGGCGCCGCCCAAACCCACATCCGCGGCCTCTGGCTCCCCGGATTCGAGGACGATCTCGTCCGGACTACCGTGACTGCTGAAATGCACGATCTGTGGCTGGTTTTCGTTGAGCTTTCGCAGCAGATCAACCGGCCGCGTGCCGGGAACGAGGATCAGCTCAACCGCGCTCCGGAACGTGCCCAGACGCACTTCTTCGTCGATCTCGCGGAACTCGCGCGCCAGATCAAGCGGTGCTGTGCCCCGCGGATTCGCGGCGAAGAGCAGTACCTTGATCTTCTCCAAACGGACCTCCGACACGGCGTGAAATGCATGGCCCTCGTCTGAACTGGTTCAGGATCCCAGTTTCAGAAGAGAATTTGCCGCGTTCTTGGCGCCGCGAACTGCTCAGGCATTTCGGCTACCGCTCCGGCCATAGGTCATCGTAGCGCGGCGGCGGTTCGGCCGCAATGATCTGTCCGGACCAGTGTTCCCCGGGCCCGATTAGCACGGATCTACGGCCACGAGTGGCTTCCAGCGTCAAGGTGTCGATCACAAGAACTCGCGCCGCCCGGCTGGTGGCTCCGCGTGAGGCAACTGGGGTTATTCCATCGTTGTGTCGACCTTTCGCGCCAGCACCATGAGAGGAGTCGGCGATTCGTCCGATGCAAGAGAACCGTGCAGTGCGGACATTGCTTCGTCGTGGTTGGTCGTGATGCAAGCATTCGAAATAATCGCGTGCGTTCGAGTAAACCGATCTTGGTCGACCAAGACGACGATCCGATTGGGCGAGGTATTATTGATGCCGACATGCCCCTTGAGCAAACGAAGGCCCGGTTCGCTCAACTCCGTCGCCGCGCGGAGATCGAGCAAAGCACGACACGACTGTGGCACGGACCGCCAGGCGTCGACCAACGCCTCGGAGGCGAATAGGTCCAGCCGGCCGACGATATCAAAAACCACGATGACACCGAGCGCCGCGCGAATCTGCTCCTGCTCATAGGTAGGGATCGCGAAGCGCGACACCGCGACCCGGGCCTCGCCGCGCGGGGAGAGCTGGAACGGAGCCAACCAGAACCGGCAGCCACATGACCGGCAGCACTGCACTCCTCCCTGCTCGGCTATGGATGGTTCGTGGGACAGACTGGTCCCCTCACAACCCGCGATTGGGCACCTGACCTCCAAGGACCAGTGCAGGGCGGCCAGGGCCTCCTCCAGGCTCGACGCGATCTCAAACAACTTGTCGAGCTTGCTGGTCCGGAACGCTTCGCTCACTTTCGGTGCCAAGTTACACAGGACGACCTGGCCCCCTCTGATTCTTGATTGCCTATGCATCAGTACCAGCTTTGATAGGGCCGTGCTGCTCATATGAAGAACTTGCGCCAGATCAACGATGATTTGTGAACGCGGGCCGATGGCCTCAGCGAGTTCGTCAAACAAACGTTTTACGTCACGCTCGTCGAACAACGTCGTCGTCTCGATCCGAAAAACGGCTACGTTGCCAACGGACTCTGTCGAGAAGAGAGTGGGCTTTCTCGTTGCCATCGATCATTCCTCTGGAGGGGACTCTTTTGGGCCATTCTCATTCATCGCCAGAACGACGACCGTCACGTCGTCCACATAGTCGGCACCCTCCGAGTGGGCCAGCCAGTCCTCGAGTATGGCCTCGCCGATCGCCCGGGTACCCAGGTGAGAAAGAGCCGGGATCATCCTCTCGAAGCGATAGCCGTATGGTAGGGCGGTCATGCCGTGACCCTCCGTCAGCCCGTCGGAGACCATGATCAGGACGTCGCGCGGTTGAATCTCGAAGTGGCGCTGGCGCCGACGGGCGGACGAGTCACCGACTCGCTGCCGCGCCAGTAGCAAGTCGTCCCCGACAGGTAAGCGGTCGCACCGCCCACGGCGGGGCGAGTACAGGACAGGGTGCGGATGACCAGCCCCGGCGATGGTAAGCGTGCCCGTCGCGGAGTTCACGGCCACGCATTGGAGCGAGATGAGGTCGAAAAAAGGATGTGGCGAGAGGATCCGGTCGACTTCCTCCAAGAGCTCATTCAAATGCAACGCCCCTGGCTGCTCTGCCAGACGACGCACGAGGCCGCCGACGAATCGCGCGACGAACGCCCCCTTAAGTCCTACTCCGGGCGCGTCACCCAAGGCTAGAATGAGGCCGTCCCGGGTCCGCAGGGCCTCCACGACGTCAGCCCCCACGGTCGACTTGGGGAGCATGCCGATGTAGAGGTCCATCCCTGGGATGCGCGGTGGATCGGGGGCTTCGATCCGATTTCGCTTTGCAGTTACGACCAGACGACGGCCCTGAATGGCGCGGCGGGCCTCGTCGATGAGGTCACCACCGGCGACCTCACGCAGACCCTCGACCAGTTCAATGCAACGTCCCACAAGGCTCGGGTCGCCGGTGTCGATCGCGTCACGGGCCAGGAGCGCCACGTCCTCCAGCACGCCATAGTCAAATCGCCGGATCTTCTCGCGGAGGAAGCCGGGCTCGACCGTCGCCCACAACCCATCGCGGTCGCCGGCTCGGCCGAGGTGATGCGCCAGCGCAAGATACCGATAATTCGACGATAAGCACTCGGGACGGCGCAGCCACGACGCCAGTTTCGCGTGAAAACGGGGCAACTCGTCCTCGTAGAGCAATTCGTGCACGGCGAATTCGTGGAATCGGGCATGGTAAAAGCTGTAACCTTCGTCGACTTCGAGCAGGAATTGGCGGATGGGGCGGATACCCCTGTCGTGCATCTCCCGTTGTGTCGTCCCGGTAATCTGGGCCAGCTCGCGCAGCGCGAGCGGTTTGAGCGCCGCGGCCAGCAATCCCAGCACGTCGGTCAGCAGGGGATCGCGCCGGCCGCTCAGCCCGCCGACCGCCCGCCGGAAGAATCCTTCGACTGACGAGGGCAGGTCGCGTAGGTCATAATTCGGGTCGCGCTCGAGCGCGTCGGCGACAGCTCGCAGAAAGAGCGGGTTGCCCTTGGACGCTTTCCCGGCCAGAGCAATCCTCGCATCGCCGAAGTCCGGGCGCCCAGCGCGGAGAATTGCGCCGACCTCGTGAGGTTCAAGCGGACCGAGGTCGTAGAGCTCATGCGGTGTGGAGTGGAGCGCTTCGAGAAGTTGATCGAGACGATCCCCGGGGCGCGCCGTCACGATCACGTACACGTTCGCCGGCAGCCCCTCGGTAACCAGGAACGGCGGATCCGGGCCTGCTCCCTCGGAGAGCTCATCAAGTGCGTCGACGACGAGGACGAGTCGACCAATTTTCGCGGTGGCTCGGGCTAGCAGATCCTCGAACGACTTGGCCAGCTCCGGAATTGAATCGGGTAGGGTCCGGTCCGGCTCCAGCCTGGGCGCGAGCTGCGCGATAAGTGACCGGAGAATCAAGCGTACATCTGATCGGCCACCCGTCCGGTTGATCAAATGATGCGGCCAGCCCCGGGACTTGATCAAGTGACATGCAACCGCCGATTTGCCCTGGCCCGGCGCACCGCGGATAACGAAATAACCCCTCGACTCTCGTGCCAAGAATCGATCGAGAGCCTCCGAGACGGCAACGCGGCCGACGAATCGTCGGACGTGTTCCTCGATAGCCTCGCGCTGCACGGCGAAGTATCCGGCGGCAATCTCGCCACCATCGCCCGCCGCCGAGCCCACCAGCACAACCTGCGCGGCGTCGACACCCGCCCGCACCAGCAGCTCAGGCGTATCCGACTCAGCGATCCCTTCCGCGCTCAACCGCGCCACTCCCTGCTCGAACGCCTTTTGCACCGAGCGACCAAACGCCAGCGCCCCATAAAACGAGGCCGCGAACTTGATCGCTGCCCGGTCCGTGATGGTCTGGTTCATGCTCACCACGCAGTCGACGACTTCGGTCAGCGCCTCGGCCTGCGGCCGGGTGCTGCAGGCGTTCAGCACCACCAGCCGGAGATTTCCCTCGTTGCAGGACCGCAGCACATTCACGAGCGCCGACTTGCTGACCACTTGAGGCTCGCCCTGGCCGAAGCCGACGACCTCTTCCGAGCCCACCTTCTTCATGTCCCGTTCATCAGCCGAACGGAGAACAGCAGCGTCCAAATCTGAAGACTCGACCTCTGGCTCCCCGGATTCAAGGATGATCTCATCCGGACTGCCGTGACTGCTGAAATGCACAACCTGCGGCTGGTTCTCGTTGAGTTTGCGCAGCAGATCAACCGGCCGGGTACCGGGAACGAGGATCAGCTCAACCGCGCCGCGGAACGTCGCCAGGCGGACTTCCTCGTCGATCTCCCGGAACTCGCGCGCCAGATCAAGCGGGCCTGTGCCACGCGGGTTCGCGGCAAAGAGCAGGACCTTGATCTTCTCCAAACAAACCTCCGGCGCAGCGCGAAATGAACGGCCGGCATCGGGGCCCGATCAGAATCCCAGTTCGAGACGAGAATTCGCCAACCGCCTGGCGTCGCGAACCCCTGCGGTGCGTGTGCCTCCGCGCCGGCCAAGGTTCATCGTAGCGCCGGTGCGGTTCGGCCGCAATGACCAGATGGGGGCACTCCACTAGTCCGCCGGCTCCGAGGCGAGGATAATCGAACAGAACGCCTCGGTCCCAACGCCTTGCTCCAGGGCGACGTAGAAGCATTGCCCTGACGAGGGGAGTGCAGACTCCACGCCAATGGACGACCATTCGTCTTCTTTCAATTGGGGTTTGCGCTCCCTTGAACTGGATACGACTGCGCTCGCCAATGGCTGGGTGTCAGTACGCTCGTGCCAGATCCGTTTCAAAGACGGTACCGAGGTGTCGATCCAGAATGATTCGATTGTCGACCCAGTTGACGTGCGGAGTTTACTAGCCGGTCGCAACTGGGTCATCGTCTACCTGACAACCTCTGGGTTACTCCCGAGCCAGACCAATTTTAAGCGAATGGGCGCCGACATCGGGTCTGCTGGCCGGAAAGAGGATCTCGAAGGTGAACGAGAAAAGAGCAGCAGCGCGAGCGAGGCCGATTCGGTCAAAGCACAGCGTCCGAAAGCTCGGTTGCTCATCTCGCACAGCGAACCTACGGGCTTCGAGATCTCGCCATTGTGTTACATCTGGCAATTGTCGCCGGAGGGGCCACCGGAAATCAACGTGCAGATGATGCCGCCTTTACTGGTGATCGGCGCCTGGCCACCTTTGTTGCAGGAGTTACGCTCGCTCGTTGACGCCATTCGCGATGCGGTCGACAGATTGTACCGGCTGCTCGCCGATGGCGATCTCGCACTCGAGGGTGCGTTACTCGACGACATCATCAGATTGTCCCGGCAGCTCGCCGATGGCGATCTCGCGCTCGAGGGTGCGTACCTCGAGAAAGTCAACATGTTACTCGAGTGGGAAAAGACCAAAGAATTACTTGGTCCGCGATTGGACGAGCCGCAACATCAGGCCGAACGGCTGCGTAAACTGTCAGCACTTAACGGCGTGTCTTCATGCCTGGAGGCGATCACCTA
The DNA here is from genome assembly GCA_963823665.1 of uncultured Planctomycetota bacterium. GTDB lineage: Bacteria > Planctomycetota > Planctomycetia > Isosphaerales > Isosphaeraceae > CAVXHV01. The sequence continues at coordinate 2,137,456 of CAWGMQ010000004.1, read as the reverse complement.
TCCAGGCCGTCAGCCCCCTGTGGCCATCTACACAGAGCTATGCCGCCTGGCTGGCCATCTGTCGGACTTCCACGCAGGGCGATTACCTCTTCATGCCCCCCCCGCCTACAACCATGAGTACCCCGGTCCATGTTTCCAAGCGCTCATCGCCATCATCAAGTATGCGGTGTCGGCTCGAAAGGGCACAGCATTTCTGAGCACCGAAGAGATCGCGACCTTCGTATATCCCGAACGTCGGAGAGATCCCGGAGAGCCCCGGTGCATCCCCGATCCTTCAAGCGACCTCACAATTGACATGCTCGCGTCCAAGATCCTCGACTCTTTAATGGAGCTTTTCCCCCAGGCCGAGCAGCTCTTCCTATGCCTGGATGACCCGATGTCCAATCGATTGCTGCGCACGGCCTTCAAATACCGGACCGAAAAGAACATGAGAGTCGCCACGGCGACTCCGGATGGCGAGACCCAGTGGAAGCTCAGCAAGTCGCTGGTTAATGAAGTGCTGGGACAGAAGAAGGCGATCTTGAGCACTGAAGTCGATGCCGACATGAACTTTCCGACCAGCGCTTCCATCACCGATCTCAAGATTCGCTCGGTAATGTGCGCCCCTCTACTCATCCCCGATCAGCAAGCGCTCGGGATCATCCAAGTCGACACCACCGACCGGAAGCAATTCAGCCGTGAAGACCTGGATTTGCTGGCCAAGTTAGCCTGCGATGCCGCCATCGCAATCCAGAACTCTCACCTTTATATGAAGCAGGCCATTGCCCGTGCCCGCTGCTGCTTGCAGTTTTTGAATCCCGAAACGTCCGAAGAGAAAGCCAACCCGGCACCTAACGTCGCATCGTCCGAATCAATCCGGCGACACACCGATATTTCATTCCCAGCCAGGGTTCACGTTGCTAAATCCTACAACCTGCGCGTGCAGATCATTCTGGCCGAGAAAACACTTCCCACCGGCGAAGTCAAGAAGCTTGCGAAGCCGCACGACCATGACGTGACGATGTCGCTCCTCGTCTCGCAGCCCACCGAGCCTGGGAAACCGCCGCCGGACATCCGTGTGACCATCGATGTAGCCGCCGAGAATTTTGAGATCGAAGGTCCGGCCAGGGCTGAGATCATCGTACCGCTGCTAGAAAAGTCACCCGCGGCCGTCTTTCGTCTCCGGGGAAGGAAAGTCGGTCCGGGCCGCGTGATGATTGACTTCGCCCAATCAGGCCGGCCGGTTGGTTCCGTGGACCTAGCTCCCGACGTGGTCGCTGTCGATCTAGAAGACTCGCCGGATCGCGCTGCGACGGGAGCGGAGCTGAACCTCGGATCGGGGCCCGGCCTTGACGCTCCCGACCTGGTCATCAAGGTCTTTCAACACCGTCATTCCGGGCTAGCCGGTCGGCTGCACTTCGTCATTTCATCGACAGATCCGAGGTTGAAGGACCTCCCGGTCCTGGACGGCGATCTGGGGACGCAAGACCTCAACACCGATGTCGCGGACTGGGTCGAAAATCAACTCCACGCGTTAGGATCGCTCGCGAGCCAACCCGGCATATCGATCGAGGACGTCTCAGCAACGCTTGCCAGGGTGGGCTGCAATCTCTTCGACCAGGTCCTTCCCAAGACGTTGCAAGACATGTGCTGGACCTTCCGCCAACGAGGAATCAGGAAAGTCTTGATCCTGTCCGATGAACCGCACATCCCCTGGGAATTGATCAAGCCCTACCGGACCGATCCGATCGCGGGGGAGCTGATTGCCGAGGACGTGTTCTGGGGGGAGGCTTTTGCACTGACACGGTGGCTGCGCGGAAGACCGCCAGTCCAGCGGTTCTCATTCAACCGCATTTTTGCCATGGCTCAGGGAGGGGTAGCTGCGCCGCAGAGAGGACCGGAACTGACCCGTGACATGGTCCTGCTCGCCGACAAGACGGCGTGTTACATTGAGTCTGCCGATCGACGCACCGAATTCGGCCTCGAGTCTGCTGATGAAGAGTTAGCCATCCTTCGCTCTTTGGAGGCTTCCGGCGCCCAGGTCCGGGTACTCCCAGCCCGCCGGCTCGAGCTGATCGATGCCTTCGAACGCGGGGGATTTGATCTTCTCCACCTGATCGGTCACGGAGCGTTCGGAGGAACGTTCGCCGCAGACGCCTCCGCCGTACGCATGGAAGATGGCGAATTCCGTGTAGCCGAGCTTTCAACACGGATCGTCGGAGCGATGCGCGGGGCTTCGCCGCTAATCTTCTTCAACACCTGCCATAGTGGGCGGATCGGCTTCTCCCTCACACGCCTGGGCTCGTGGGGCGCCCGACTCGTCGAGCTAGGCTGTGGCGGGTTCGTGGGGACCTTATGGCCGGTCACCGATCAGGCAGCCTTTGTGTTCGCCGAAGCCTTCTACGAGTTGATGTCTCAGGGATTGCCCATCAGCGAGGTCATGTTGGCTGCGAGGCACCGCGTACGCCTGCGATTCCCGAATGATCCCACTTGGCTGGCCTACTGCTGCTTCGCCGATCCGTGGGCTCGGGTCGAGAAAACAGTCACACCGTGTTGACCGCTCCCGGTGGATTCGAGACCAGGGCTCATAACACCTGCTCAGAGGCGGCGCGCACGCCGATCGACTTCGCTTCTTCGGAGGGATGGCATTGAAATCATTGGATTTGGCTCACGAACCACCTATAGGTTGGTGGAGGTCGATGGCGAGGGGTGATGGGTCTCCCTGGCAGATGAAGGCACCCCAATAGAATGGGTCGGGGTATTTCGCCTTCATCGCGAGCTGCGCCTCGCGCAGTGCCTCGGCGCGGCCTCGGCCGGCGAGCAGTCGCCCGTAGAAGTCCTCCATCAGCTCGCGGGTCGGCTCGTCCGGCACCTTCCACAGGCTCATGACCAAAGTCTTGGCCCCAGCCAGGACGAACGCTCGCCGCAGGCCGAAGACCCCCTCGCCGACGTGGACCTGACCCAGCCCCGTCTCGCAGGCCGAGAGCACGACCAGCTCCGTGGCCAGCAGGTCCAGCCCGGTGACGTCCTCGGCAGTCAGAAAGCCGTCCTCGGCCTTCTCGGGCAGGTTGCCGGCCTTGAGCCAAGTGTTGGCCCCGGCCAGCGCCAGACCCGAGCGGAGCATGGGGTTCTCCATCGTCGGGCCCGAGAGCCGTACCAGTCCGTCCGCCGCGCCGGAGAGCTCTCCGAAGTCGAACCCGAGGCCCCGGCCTTCGCGGTTGAGGTCGCACTCCTGATCGGACAGGAAGAAGCCATGCGTGGCGAGGTGGAGTATCCGTGGCGACCGACAAGCGGTCTTGAGCCGGCCTTCCAGGGCCGTGGCGTCGAGCCAGGGGGAGACACCAAGTCGGGCTGCGACCCGCTCCCCCTCGGCCCGGGTCCCCGGCAGACGATGGAAATGATAAGCACTCCGGTCGCGGTCCAGGTCGCGCGAATGACGCCCGGTGGAGCGAGCGGTGGTTGCGACCGCCGGGACCGATGGCATTGGCGTCCCCGTGGCTTGCTCGCCGCGGCCGAGTAAGCGGGACCAGAAACCAGCCTTGGGCAGCGCCGGCTCGGGCACGGTGACCGTTTCGAGGTCGAAATCGGGGTCGGCGACGATCAGCGGCTTGCCAGGCTGGCCAGTAGCACCGGCCCCGAACCGGAGCACGTCACGGCCGCAGCTCAGATAACTGATCTGGTAGTCGTCGATCAAGCGGCGGCCATTGGCCGTGGGCAGGACCTCGAAGGGGAGCCTGGTCAGGTCGCCATCTGGAGCGATCAGGAGGTGCGTTCGATTCCCGAGTGCCGGAGCCAGTTTGTCGAATACCACCGCTCGCAGGGCCAGGTCGACATCGCTTTCGACGGTCGAAGGGGCATCACGCCGCCGTTTCGCCATGTCGCGGCCGTTGCCCGCCGTGGCCTCGGCGATGATCCCGGCCCGGAAGTCAGCGATCATCTGGTCGATCGGCTCGGCCTCGCCTAGCTCGATCATTTGCACCTCAAGCGGCTCGCCGCCCGGCAGAACGAAAGCGACGTACCGGTCCGGCTTCCATCGCGGCTCGCCTCGGGCCGGCACCGCCTGGAAATCGAAGACAGAAAACCGGACGAACTCGACCAGGACGACCCCCTCCGGTAGGCCCAGCGCGACGGCGCGACGGTCAGAGGCGCGTAGCTTCCGCTCCAGATTCATCTCGGGGATCTGCTGGGCCAGCTCGGCTTCCAGCCGTTCTTTCTGTGCGTTCCACTCGGCGAGCTGTTGCAGATGAGGCTCGAGACCTTCCGGTCCAGGCCCCGCGAGTGTCTTGCGGGCGATCTGCAGCCGCAGGGCGGCGAGCTCGCGTAGTTTGGGCTCCAATCCGGGATACTTGCCTCCCAGCACGGCATCGCGCTGGGTGGCCAGCGCCTCGGCCGCGATCGCCTTACGGCGCAATACCAGGTCTAGGGCGGCGCGGATGGCTGCGGGGGAGTCGGCGAGGTGTTGCTGTACCAGAGACAAGAACGTGTGAAGATTGCCCAGGACCGTCCTGAGGTATGCGATTCTCTGCCTGTCGGAACCGATCGCGAAGACCTGTCCGATCATCCGGTCCTCGATGGACGCGAGCTGTTCCATGAGGGGCATAGCCAGCCAGGCTCGGCCCAAGGCGGCCCACGAGTCCGCCAGGTTTCTCAGGTTGATGGCAAAGTGCGGGTGGCACTCGCCCAAGGCGGTGCGGCGGATCTCCAGGGCCTGGCGGTGGTGGGCTAGGGCGGGGGCGTAGTAACCTATGTCCTGGTACAACGTCGCCAGGTTGCTCAGGCTCGTGGCGTAGTCCGGGTGGTCCTCGCCCAGCGCCGTGCGGCGGATCTCCAGGGCCCGGCGGTAGAGGGGCGCGGCGGCCGCGTAGTTCCCGATCGCGCAATACAGCCCCGCCAAGTTGTCTAGGCTGGCGGCATAGTCGGGGTCACTTTCGACCAGCGCGGCGCGGCGGATCTCCAGGGCCTGGCGGCAGAGGTGCAAAGCGGCGGCGTGGTCCCCCATCGCTCGGTACACCCACGCCAGGTTGCTTAGGCTGGTGGCGTAGTCCGGGTGGTCCTCGCCCAGCGCCGTGCGGCGAATCTCCAGGGCCTGGCGGTAGAGGAGCGCGGCCGCCGCGCGGTCCCCGATCGCGCAATACAGCCCCGCCAGGCTGTTCAGGCTGGCGGCATAGTCGGGGTGACTCTCGACCAGCGCGGCGCGGCGGATCTCCAGCGCGCGGCGGTGGAGCGCTAGGGCGGCGGCGTAGTCACCTGTGTCCTGGTACAACGTCGCCAGGTTGCTCAGGCTGGTGGCGTAGTCCGGGTGGTCCTCGCCCAGCGCCGTGCGGCGGATCTCCAGGACCCGGCCGTAGAGTGATACGGCGGCGGCGTAGTCCCCCATCTCCCGGCACAACCCCGCCAGGCTGCTCAGCCCGGTGGCATCGGAGGGATGGTCCTCGCCTGCCGGGGTGCGGCGGATCTCCAGCACCACCTGGTGGCAGAGGTGCAAAGCGGCGGCGTGGTCCCCCATCGCTCGGTACACCCCCACCAGGTTGCTTAAGCTGGTGGCGTAGTCCGGGTGGTCCTCGCCCAGCGCCGTGCGGCGAATCTCCAGGGCCCGGCCGTAGAGTGATAGGGCGGCGTCGTAGTCCCCGATCGCGCAATACAGCCCCGCCAGGCCGTCCAGGCCGGTGGCAGCGGCGGGGTGGTCCCCCATCGCTCGGTACGCCCCCGCCAGGTTGCTTAGGCTGGTGGCGTAGTCCGGGTGGTCCTCGCCCAGCGCCGTGCGGCGGATCTCCAGGGCCTGGCGGTAGAGGGGCGCGGCGGCCGCGTAGTCCCCGATCGCGCAATACAGCCCCGCCAGGCTGTTCAGGCTGGTGGCGTCGTCGTCGTAGTCCCCCATCTCCCGGCACAACCCCGCCAGGCTGTTCAGGCTGGTGGCATAGGAGGGATGGTCCTCGCCTACCGCAGTGCCGCGGATCTTCAGCGCCTGGCGGCAGAGATGCAAAGCGGCGTCGTGGTCCCCCATCGCTCGGTACACCCCCTCGAGGTTGCTCAGGCTGGTGGCGTAGTCCGGGTGGTCCTCGCCCAACGCCGTGCGGCGGATCTCCAGGGCCTGGCGGTAGAGGGGCGCGGCGGCTGCGTGGTCCCCGATCGCGCAATACAGCCCCGCCAGGCTGTCCAGGCTGGCGGCGTAGTCGGGGTGACTCTCGACCAGCGCGGCGCGGCGGATCTCCAGGGCGTGGCGGTGGAGAGGTAGGGCGGCGGTGTAGTCCCCGATCGCGCAATATAGCCCCGCCAGGCTGTCCAGGCTCCTGGCGTAGTCGGGGTGGTCGTCACCCCGCGCCGCGCGAATGATTTCGAGCCCCAGCCGGATGAGGGACGCGGCGACCACGTAGTCCCCGATCGCGCAGTATAGCGCCGCCAGGCTGTTCAGGCTGGCGGCATAGTCGGGGTGACTCTCGCCCAGCGCGTCGCGGCGGATCTCCAGGGCCTGGCGACAGAGGGGCTCGGCCGCCGCGTGGTCTCCGATCGCGCAATACAGCCCCGCCAGGCGGTCCAGGCTTCTGGCGTAGTCGGGGTGGTCATCACCCCGCGCCGCGCGAACGATTTCGAGCCCCAGCCGGATGAGGGGCGCGGCCGCCGCGTGGTCTCCGATCGCGCAGTACAGCCCCGCCAGGTTGTCTAGGCTGCCGGTATAGTCGGGGTGGCTCTCGCCCAGCGTCGCGCGGTAGATTCCGAGGGCCTCGCGGAAGAGGGGCTCGGCCGCCGCGTAGTCCCCCATCGCCTGGTACAACAGCGCGAGGTGGCTCAGAATCTTGGCGTAGACGGGGTGATGCTCGCCCAGCACCGCGCGGCGGATCTCCAGGGCGTGGCAGTAGAGTGATTGGGCGGCGTCGTAGTCCCCCATATGCCGGTACAACGTCGCCAGGTTGTTGAGGCTACCCGCATACTCGGGGTGGTTCGCCCCCAGCGTCGCGCGGTAGATCCCGAGGGCCTCGTAGAAGAGAGGCTCGGCCACCGCGTATTCCCCCATCTCCGCATACAGGAATGCTAGGTTGTTCAGGCTGGTGGCATAGGCGGGATGGTGTAGTCCCAGATGGCGACGAGCTGCGTCTCGGGCGTGAGTCAGACGGACAATTGCCTCTTGACAGCGACCCTGTTGGCGGAGCTTTATGGCTCGCCGAAAAAGTCGGTGGAGTTCCTGCATGAGACCGCCAGTAGTGCGGTTCAAGGCCATGGGTTCATTTCTCCCAAACCCCGTTTGAGTGCAAATTGCCACTCTAGCGTGGTTCCCTCAATGGCCATCATCCAGCACCAGGCCCACCGCCTGCCGATCACCGCAGCACAACTTCTGCACCGATCACCGGACGCGATTCATGTAGCGGGTCACCTTCCCAGCGCTTGCTGATCGATTGATCGTAGAACTGGCATTATACGTTGACTTCCCGGCTGACTCCTCCTCGGCCGACCGATCGTGTACCGAGGACAGAAACCAGTTCGACCTCACTTGCGATCAGCGAGGCCTCCGGTCCCTTCCAAAGCGAACCTGATCGGAGCTGGAGAGACCACGAGAAACCACCTGCGGTGCCCGGAGCCGACCCGTCCTGACCGCCGCATGGCGCTCGTACAACTGATCGGCGACGACCTGATGTCCACGCCGATTCGGGTGCAGCATTCCCGGAGAAAACTCGCCGCGGACGTACGCCAGGGGCGTCAAGCGCGGGCCCTGAAGCTCCTCTGACTCCTTCGCCTTCACGAACCAGGCTTCCGTCGCCGCAGGGCCGTGGCTCCGGAACGTCGTGAAGATCCCGTCAACGCAGGTCCAGTTCTGGCTGCTGGCCACCTCACGGAGCATCATCATCAGGGGACGCAACAAGCGCTCGTGGGCCAGATCCAGCTCGCGACGATTGACCTGAAAGCCGGGGACGAGGTCCGCCAGCATGGCCGCGCCCGCGGTGCCGTTTGCGTCACCTGTTGGGTCGGGGTACTCGAGCAGGTAGATCTCCGCCTGGGCCAGGAGCTGATCGCTGGCGATCGCTGTTGTCAGGCGTTCGAATTGCTCGCGGGCCCTTGCCACCCCGGCTGCGGCCATCTCGGCCAGGTCGAAGATCAGGGCGGCGTCTTTGACCAGTGCGGTGCGCCGGGCGTCGGCCTCGAGTCCGTTTAGCCACGAGCGTTTCGTCGGGTCGACCAAGGCCTCGAGGTCCGGAGACGCGGCCGCCGTCCACTCCTTGCGCGTCGGGTAGACCGCGAGCAAACGGCATGGATCAACGCACCGGATCTCCCGGCGAAGTAGCTCGCCCAGCAATTCAAAGCCACCGGCGTCATTGAGGCCGACGGACAGGACAAGAATGTCTGCCGGCCGACAGCCTGCAATCGCGTGCAGCTCATCAATCTGGGCCCGGAGTGCCGGCCCCGGCCCCCTGGTCTTGTTGCACACTGACCGCTCGCTGTTGAATAGCTCATCGATACGCGCGCCGGTGGCGGCCAGGCAGACGAACGTGACCGACGTGTGTGGGTCTTCCGCCTCAAGGCGCTTCGCGAACTGAGCCGGGCCCGAGAGAGTCGAGCGATGAGCCGTGGCGTGCGAGACGTCTGCCGGTGGCAAAATCCCCGCGGGGGTCGCACGGGGCTGATCGCCACCGGGGCCGCCATAGGCCCATCCGGCGGGCGTTGGCGGGTCGAGGCGGCCTCGGAGCTTCCAGGTCTGGGCCGAAGTCCCCGCCCCCTTCCAGCACGCGCGCACCTCAGGGTTACCCTCGCCGGCGGCCAGCGAGTCGCCGAGCACGACGATCAGGATGTCCTTCACGCGGACTGTCTCGCGGGCCAATCCGGCCCGGCCGTCGGCAAGGTGGACGGTAACCGTCACGGAGTAGGTGCCCATCGGGAGCTGGACCACCGGCTTCGGCCCGGCCGCACACAGACCAGTCGCTTGATTAGGACCGTCGATCGTCCAGACGCACGACATGTCCGCGGTCGCTTGGGCGCTGGCGCCGACGCTCGCGGCGAGATGAACCTCGTATCGACCAGGGTTCACGTATTCGTGCGAATTGGGAAGGTCGGGCCGGCCGTCGTGGTTGCGGTCATAGCCGGGGCCGAATCGCTCGGCCATGGCCCAGGTGATCCTTACGGGGACTGGCGGCAGGGCAGACGCGCTCGCGCCCGAGCGTTCGGGCCCGCGATCGACTTGTAAGGCCACGACTAACAGACAAGCCCCGACGCCGAGGATGATGAGGATTCCGTTCAAACCAAACCGGTTGACACCATCGTTTTTCCTGCGAGCAAGTTTCATTGTTGTTTCTCCCTGTGGATTCGAGACCAAGGTTCGGAACACCTGGTCAGCGATGGTGCGCACGCCGATCGGCTTCCCGTGTTCGGAGGGATGGTATTGAAATCATTGGATTTGGCTCACCGACCCTCTGTAGGCTGATAGGGGTCGATGGGGCGGGATCTCAGAGACAATCCGAACAGCTCATGAACTCCGCCCATTGCGCTTTCTCTCGCTGTGATCTCGTACAGAACTCGGCGGAAAACCTTTCAATGGAAATCCCGTCTGAGAAATCGTTCCGATCCCCCTATCAGAGAGTTGGATGGTCGCGATTCCGAAGTCGAACCGAGGTACCAGCGATGACTACGGGCAGCTTCGACCCAGCGCGGACCAGCCGGACCCTGTTGGGCCGCCTCCACGACCCCGCAGATCAACAGGCATGGGAGGAGTTTTACGCGCGCTATGCCCCGATGATCAGCGGTTGGTGCCACCGGTGGTTTCCGCGTGAGACCGAGGACATGGTTAACGAAGTCATGCTCCTGCTGGTCAGGCGACTGAGGGAGTTCGTCTACGACCCCGCCAGAACCTTCCGCGGATACCTGAAAACCGTGACGCACCGTTTGATGGCAGACCTGAAGGAGAGAGAGCGAGGGCGGCGGGTGGTCGACGGCGATGGTCTTGTGGAAGAGGTAGAGGCAGGCGAGGACCTGCTGGCAAGGCTCGCGCGGGAATACGACCTGGAATTGCTGCAAAAAGCCAAAGAAAACGTACGCGCCCGCGTCGAGCCGCGCACTTGGTCCGCATATGTGGAAATAGCGGAACAATGCCGCAAAGGTGCCGATGTGGCCCGAGAGCTTGGCATGAAGGTCGGCGCGGTTAGCCAGGCAAAGTATCAGGTCCTGACCCTGCTTCAGCAGGAAGTCGAACTCCTTGAACATTCGAATTGACGCGAGGTGTTGTCATGGCCGCTTGTCCTGCGCCTGGGGAACTGAAGCAATACGTGACTCAAGACGACTCGCTCGGGCCGGCATGGCATGCCTGGATCGAGGCGCACGTCGAGGAATGCTTTGACTGTCAGCGCATGCTCGACGATCTGACGCCTGAAGACGTGCCCACCGGCACGACAATGCCCGACCTGGGAATCCACGGATACCGCGTGTACAAATTCCTCGGCTCCGGAGCGTTCGGCGAGGTCTGGCTGGCGCAGGACTTGAACCTGCCGCGAGTGGTCGCAGTGAAAACACTCAGGGTTGGCACCGCCCCCGACGAGCGGCGGCGGGCCGTGCAGGTGCTCCGGAAGGACGCACACCTGCTGACTCAGGTCGCTCACCTCAACGTTGTGCGGGTTTACACCTGGCTGACAGTCGGCGAGCAGCACTTCCTCGTAATGCAATACGTGCCGGGCGGGTCCCTTGCCGATCTGTTGAAGGCAGAAGGGCCGCTCCTCTGGCAGCGAGCCGCCCGGTATATCGCCGATGTGGGCGAGGGGTTGCTCGCGGTCCACAAGCAAGGAATTGTCCACCGCGACGTGAAGCCGGCGAACATTCTCTGGGAGCCGAAGCGTGACGAGGCGCTTCTGACTGACTTTGGAGTGGGCTCGTGGCTGGGCGACCCCGCCAGCGTCGCCGGATCGCTCGCCTACATGGCCCCCGAGGCATATGACGGCAAGGTTTCACCTTCGCTTGACGTCTACGGCTTGGCCGCGACGCTGTTTCACCTCGTGACCGGGTTTCAGCCATTCCTCGGCACGCAGATCTCTGACTATAAAGCGCAGATCGCCATGGGCCTGCCCGACCCGGATTCCAGGTGCCTTGGGCTCCCCGCTCCGCTTGAGCGAGTGATCCGCGCCGGCCTGAGGTCGAGCCCGGATCAACGACCGAATCTGCGCGAGTTCGTCGACAGCTTGCGAGGATCACTCAACCAGCTTCTGGCCGACACGCTATCCACGCCGCAGGGCGAGGCTCGCCCGCACAAACCGGCGGCTCTTCGCCTCAACGTCAGCCGCCGTGTCAACAGCGGCCGTTATGAACACGTGGCGGCCACCCACCCGCGTCCCGATCGACTAACCCGCGACATGAAACGCGTGCCAAAGTCGCCCGACCAGGTTAGCCTGCGAACCAGAGACCACGTGCGCATCGAGGCAATCGCCGACCGGGCGGGCTACCTGACGGTGTTCAACGTCGGCCCGACCGGACATTTGAACTTGCTCTATCCAGATCCGCAGTCGGCCGATTCCTCGGCCCCGATCGAGGCGCAACGCACACTGAACATCTTGGACGTAGAGATGACGCCGCCATCCGGGCAGGAGCGGCTGTTCGCCGTCTGGACACGCCAGCCGCTGTCCCTGCACCTCGATCAGTTGCACAATCTGGTCGAACCCACCAAAGGTGAATCTCCCGCCTCCCGGCCGTATGTCGCAACCCGCGACATGAAACGCGTCCAGCAGTCAGTGCAGCAGTTGCGGCCTGAGGATTGGCACGCGGTGGGACTGGAGCTGGATCATGCGTCGTGACTGTGTTACGCACGACGGGGCGACGAATGGGAAACCCATCCATGGCGAGAGACCCATACGGACGATAACCTGCTCTTCGGAATCCTGGCGCTCCAGATGAACTTCATCACGCGCGACGCGCTCGTCACCGCGATGCGCACCTGCGCCTGCGAGAAAGACAAACCCGTTGGTCAGGTCCTCCACTCGCAAGGAGCTTTGGCCGAGCACGATGATGGATTGTTGAACTCTCTGGTGCACAGGCTCATGGAGAAGCACGATCACAATGCTCGGAGTTGCCTGGCGGCCGTGACCACGGTAAGCGCGACCTTGCACGACCTCGAACAGATCGGCGACCCCAACCTGCGTCCCACTCCCGACGTCGTGGCGAATTCCGCCGGACAAACGGAACCGGCTTCGGACACCACAATCCCTCACGATGCCGAATCGGCAACTTCCGGAGGTTCCCGTTTCCGACTTCTCCGGTTCCACGCGCGAGGCGGCCTCGGTGAGGTCTGGGTCGCCCAGGACCTCGAGGCTCAATCGGGAAGTGGCGTTGAAGCAAATCCAGCAGCGTTGGGCCGACAGTCCCCACAGCCGGACCCGCTTCGTCCACGAAGCCGAGGTGACCGGGTGCCTCGAGCATCGTGGCATCGTTCCCGTCTACAGCCTGGGTCTGTTTGAGAACGGACGTCCCTTCTATGCCATGCGCTTCGTGAGCGGGACCAGCCTCAAGGACGCGATCGCCAGATTCCACGGAGTCAAGGCTTCAGACCTCGCCGGCGGCGATCGGTCGCTGGAGCTGCGCCGTCTCCTGAGTCGGTTCGTTGATGTGTGTAACACGGTGGCGTACGCGCACAGTCGCGGAGTCCTGCACCGCGATCTGAAACCAGGCAACATCATCCTCGACGACTACGGCGAGACGCTGGTGGTCGACTGGGGCTTGGCGAAGACGGGACCCATCGATGTTGATTCTCAATCCGATGGGGTCACACTCCCGCCGGTCTCGACCAGTAGCACGCCTTACACCCGCGCAGGTTCGGCGATGGGCACGCCTGGCTTCATGAGCCCGGAACAGGCACAGGGCCAGCTCTCGAAGCTTAGCCCCGCAAGCGATGTGTATAGCCTTGGGGCCACTCTCTATTGCCTGCTGACCGGGAGGCCCCCATTTGACCAGTCGGACGAGTCCATCATGTTGGCCAAGGTCTGCACGGGCGACTTTCCCCGGCCCCGCCAGGTCAAGTCGACCGTGCCCGCCGCGCTCGAGGCGATCTGCTTGAAAGCCATGGCAGTCTCTCAGGAAGGTCGATACTCCAGTCCCCAGGCACTTGGCGGCGAAATCGAGCGCTGGCTGGCCGATGAACCTGTTCTGGCCTACCCCGAGCCTCTCCCGGCCAGGGCCGTTCGGTGGGTTCGCAGGCACAAGCAATGGGTTGCGGCCGCGGCCGCCCTGCTTATCCTGACCGTGCTCGGACTGGGGATATACAATTGGCGAATTACGAAGGAGCAAGCGAGAACGACAGATCAGCTTGCCATGACCTGCGAGGCACTGCGAGAGCTCCTCGCAGTCTCGGGGCAAAACCTGGCGTACATTCCCAATACGGAGAACCTGCGTGAGCACCTGGCCGGGCTGGTTCTCGCTCGATATCAACAACTGGGCGAGAAATTCCCGGGAGACCCGGCCATCCGGCTCGAAACGGCGCAGGTGTTTCGCGTGATCGGGGGGATCGGGCGCCTCACCGGGCAATTCACGAAATCACAGGAGTCTTATCAGAAGGCAATCCAGGAGTTGACGGCTCTCTGCGAGATTGACCCCGGCCAGGCGAAATACCGCCGGTGGCTGGTGGAGACCTTCACCGATCGCGGAGAGCTCAATCATATGAGCGGCCGGACGATCGACGCCGAGCATGATTTTCACGCGGCGATCACCCATGCCGAGAAGCTTCGGTCCAGCCCGATCTCCCCGGATTACCGACGCGCGATTGGGTCGGCCCTGATCGATCTTTCCGAAATCCTCGTCCTCAAGCGTCAGCACGCCGAGGCTCACACGGCCGCTGATCAAGCCGTCGACACCCTGCGGCCTCTTGCCGACCCAGTCGCCAGCCCCGACTCCAAGACTAGGGATCAATGGCTCTTCTCGATGGCGCTCACGGATCGGGGCGTTGCATCCATGGAAGCCGGTGATCGTGATCGCGCCACCCGTGATTTCGACGAGGCGGCGCGGGTCGCGGGGTCGGTTGCCCAGGACGACGAAATGTATGAAGACTTTCAATTCCAGCTCGCCGGCATCGCGAACGGACGAGGGGAACTCTTGAACACGGACCGTTCAACACTGGCGGAGTCAGAGAGGAACTACTCACAAGCCGCTGAGATCCTCACCAGGCTGATCAGCAACCATAAAGTCATTCCACATTACCGCGAGAAGATGGCATTGACGCTGTGCGGCCGGGCCGCGGTGCGCCTCGCCATGAACCGCATCCCGGACGCCCAGCGCGATTGCAAGGACGCCCTGGACCATCTTGCCTGGTTGGTCGGGGAACAAACACGCAAGGGTGCACCGGAAAACCCCCAGTATCTCAGCCTTCTCGGTCAGGTGCAGGATCAGCAGAGCCGGATTTATTTCCTCGGGGGACAGTCGCCGGAGGGGCGGAGCACCCATGCCCAGGCGGTTGAAAAACTGAGCCGGGCGATCGGGCTTGACTCGGCACGCGCGGCAGACAAGGTGCGGCTCGACCAAATCAAGGCCCGCCCGGCTCAGTTGAAAGAGTAAAGGGTCAGGACGTGATGATGACAAGTCCCGTCCCGGTGCCATCCGGGCTCATCCCCTGGTGCTCGGCTTGGGACGATACCGGCGCACTTGTCTGCATCACAGGCTGCACGCCGTGGGCAAGCAGGCCGGCCGACAGAAGCTGCTTGGACTCGAGGTTCTCAAAGCCTGGACGGTACTTTCGGTTGATCGAATTGCGCGGCATGATGGATCTCGCTCTGGGCATTTGCCCGGATGAGGCGCGCACCATCCTCGACGTCCGATTGGCGTACGGATGGCGACGAGCCCGGCCTTGGAAGGCAGCCGCCGGGGTGTTGCCGCACCCCGGCGCGCTGCGACGATTTCAGCTTCTACAGGGCGATCGCAGCGTTTGGTCGCCGCGTCGCAACTGCCGCTTGCGCGGGTTGGCAGGTCAATCACATGGCAGGACCTGCGGCTCGGTTCGGAGCGCTAAAAAGCCAGGTTGACCCAGGTCAGGTTCCTGTTGCTTGATCTCGCCCCGGCCCTTCTGTAACGCTATAGGGAGCTGGCTAAGCGATTCTCAGACGCGATTCTTCAAAATCATCCGAGAGCTTCTGCTGGGCCACCGCCATTACTTCAGATCAAAGGGCTGCAGAGCTAGGCGGCTTTGATCGTGGCGGAGGGGGCGATGTGATGCGAAGCCCATACTGGAATCAATGGGATGGAGGCGAACCGCGTGACTTCTACGAGAGGGCCTATCGACGTCGTTCCCTGGCCGCGTGGGATGCCAAGTGGCAGCAGTTAACAGTCCCGGCCCGATACTCGTTCTTGCACGTCGTGAAACTCCCTCATAAAGACCCGGCACCTTATGGTGATCCTCCGAGCGCGCCTACGGAGGACTTTCCGCCGCACGTTCTGGATGAGCTCATCGCCACCGGCTTCGCCAGGATTGAGCGTCGCAAGCCCGGCCAGACAGCCGATCGCGTGCTCGCCGGTACTGGCGTTAGCGACTTCGCCTGGCGCGGCCGTATCTTGCGCCGGATGCACCTCCTGAACGCCGATCTGCCGAGTGAATTGTCGAAATACATCGACGAGGCCTTTTTCCGCACCGATCTCGTGCAAGCCATCATCGCGATCCTCCAGACGGTTGGTTTTTCGGAGGGCTATTATCGACTCGACGAGTTGCTCGAGCGATTCATCAACGGCCACCGCTGGCACGAGTTGGTAGCGCGGGCATTTGCGGAACCTCTGGCGAAGCCGATTTTGAAAGCAGTAAAGGAAGCCGGTGCACCGATCCCGCTCCTGGAGCTCTGCGGACGGATCGGGGGAACCAAGCCGGAGAAGGTCCATGCGGTCGTGGATCAATTGATCGGTCATCTTGTGCTGTTCGAGGATTTTCAGCCCGAAACGTGGGAAATCCTGGTGGGATTCCTCCCCGCTGTTCGCCAGAAAATCATCGAAGCCCGCCGGCCTCGCGAGCGCCCTCCCCTCCAGATCTGCGAAAATCCCAAGGAGCTCGCACCCCACGGGAGCGTGTTCGTGAATGACCTCGCATCCGTCCTCCTGGAAATAGCCAACACGCCGCCCCGCGTTCGAGCCGACCACGAGCTCTACCAGCGCGAAATCGATCGGTTCCTGTCCGTGCTGGATCCACTGCCCGCATGGCTCACAAACGCCATCGAGTGGTCCACGCCAGGGCGGCTCACCGATGCATTTGAACGGGCCAAAACGCTTCATCTGGTAAAGGAAGTTGCCGAAGAACGCACCGTCCGGCTCCAGCTTAGCGCGGCGGGACGCCGGTGGCTTTCGAGCAGCGTCGCCGAGAAATACGCAGCGCTCGTCGAACACTTCACGCGAGCTTCCGTACGGGAAAACCCATTCGACCAGTATGAAGCGCTCTTGAATCCTGATCGCAAGCGATCGCGCACGTTCGTCTCGGACGAGTCACAGTTTTTCGGCGAGCCTGTTACGGTACAGAAATTGGATAGGCCGGCAGCAAACGAAGCGAATTGGGGCATAGTCCAGGGCCTCGAACAACTGGCACTCCGGCCGCACGTCGAGCGCGCCCTCGCGGCGCTCGAGCCGGAGGTCTTCTACCGGCTGGATAGTATCTCCGCGCATCTGGCCTTCGGTGCACATAACCCCTTGAACGCTGGGCTTCCGCTCGATCGCACGCGGGTCACCCGCGGCAGACAGCAAGTGCCATCCCTCTTGGAGGAACGCGAGGAGGCCGCCAAGAGCCTGATCGACACATTCGTGCGCTGTCGCTTGATTCCGCTTGGCTGTGTCCGCGCGGCCATCGACAGCGAAGGTAAGGTCTGCGTCGCACGCGAGCTGAGTTGTGAGCTTTACTTCGGCCACAAGGTCGACCTGGCAGAACTATACCCGTCCTCCGGCCACGACAGCCGGGTCGTCATCCAGCCCGATTTCAGCGTGATCGTGATCGGGCTGAACACGGCATCCCTCGCCGAGCTGACCCCGTTATGCGAACGCTTGACCAAACGCGGCGGTAACGGCGCAACCATTCTCAAGATCACGCGAGACTCAATCGTGAGGGCGGTGCGGCTGGGCTTGCAGCGTGACGACATCATCGCGCTGCTGACTCGTCTGGCGAGCAATGAATTGCCGGCAAACGTGCTCCGCGAGGTCAAGGATTGGTCAAGCTGGGTACGGCAGGTCAAACTTGCCAAGATGACCGTGATTCGCTGCGGCGAGCGAGATTCGGCCGATCGGGTAATGGCTGTGCTCAGACACCAGGCCGAGCGCATCAGCGAAACCATCATCGCGATCGATCACGCCAAGCTGACCGCCTCCGAACGCGATAAACTTCTGGGGCAGGGCATCATCGTTCAGCCAGAGTCGGATGTTCTTCCCGACCACGAGCAGGTGATCGGCGAAGAGCTCTTCTAGTTGAAAGAGAGCGCACTTGGTGAGCAGGATGTAGAGACAGGCTCACAGCATCGTTGATCATCCCCGAGGAGAATGCATTTTGGCCGTACCGTTTGCCGATAGTCCCGAGTTTCTGCGTCTTCTCACCGGCCAAGATCATGTCGATCTCGCCCGGGTTGCCCTGGAAATCGGGCGAGATGCCTACCCCGAGATCGACATTGAGGTGTACCTCGAAAGAATCCATCGCCTGGCCGATCGAGCGCATGCACGGTTCAAACCAGGTTCGATCGCGCGAGAAATTCTGGGACAGATCAATTGGGTGCTCTTCGTCGAAGAGGAATTTCGTGGAAACAAGGAAGATTATTACGACCCGCGGAATAGCTACCTGAACGAGGTACTTGATCGGGGACTTGGAATTCCGATCACCCTCTCGCTGGTATACCGAACGATCGCAGAACGCCTGGGCTTGGCAATCGGAGGGGTCGATCTGCCGCTGCATTTCATGCTTCGAGTGGATGACGGCGACGAAACCTGCTTTGTTGACCCGTTCTACGGCGGAGCAGTGTACGATCGCGGCGGTTGCGAGCGGAAGCTCAGCGAGATCGCCGAGCGACACGTGACCTTGTCTGATGCGGCGGTTGAGCCCTGTTCAAGCCAGACCGTGGTTTCGCGGATGCTCAGAAACCTCAAGGCAATCTACGCAAAGTCGGGCGACATCGCGTCTGTTTTACCCATCCAGCGTCGATTGACCGCAATCAACCGCCGCGATCCAGGTGAGTTGCGTGATCTGGGAATCCTGTGCGTGCAGGCGGATCGTCTCGGTGAGGCGATCGAGCCGTTGCAGGCCTATCTCGAAGTATGTCCCGAAACGGGCGATGCAACGGAGATCCGTGAGCTGCTCGTCAGTCTTCGCCGTGAGGTTTCACGCTGGAATTGACGTGCATGCATGCTCTTGCCGTCGTCACGCTGGCGACGACGATCCGAACGAGATTTTCGGAACGATTCAAGAGCTGAGGTGCGATCGGTCGATCCTTTTTGATACGGCACTCGCGGGTACGCGAGCGCGCCGCCGGTGATGAAGCAACGGGTTCCGCATCTTGGTTGATGTGGGGGTCTTCAGGATGAACGACCCTTTCGATTTTGACTCGCGCCTCGATGAAGCTCACCGTGCCGTCTTGATCAGGAGGAGGAAATCGCGAGATGCGCAGCTCCCAATTGACGTTATGCCTCCTGAGCTCGGTCCTGATCGTCTCGGGCTGCTCGCAGACCGGGGCGCTTCGTTCGAGCAATACATCCGATGTGAAGACGATTGCCTCGGTCGGCGACAAGCCTCTTCCGATCGTATCGGGCGAGCCTGGCGCGTCACTTCGTGCGGAGACCGAAGACATTGATCGGCCGGCGCGATCCGGCTCGCGGATTTCCGGCAGAATCTACGACGAACGCGGTAAGCCTGTCCCGGGTGCCAAGGTACGCCTCGCAGTGGGAGGCACCGCTGGCGGAAAAGCCGTCGTTGCGACCACCGATCGATCCGGTGCATTCACGCTCTCCGGTCTGCGTTCCGGCTCGTCGTATACAGTTGTCGCGGAATACGAAGACGAAGAAGGGCTGATGTCAGGTCGGGTACAGGTCAAGGCGCCGGAGACAGATGTCCGCATCGCGCGTGCAGGCTCACGGTGGATCCAATCAGGGACACGCCTCGATCCGGCCGGCGCGGCCCCGGATTGAGCCGATCTCCAATGTGGATTCGTTGGACGAAGAATCGTCCGACGAGACTGACGGACGATCAGGCAGCCGGATCAATCCCGAAGACCTCGAGCCGCCAGCCGCCGAAGCCACGGCCTTGTTACCCGACAGTGACGTGAGAGGCCGGCGCAGCTCAGCTCGTAGTTCCTCGCAGCTCTCTGGAAAGGCAGGCTGGAACGCCCGCCAGGGTGGGTCCAAAGCAGCGACCGGATCGGGTTCTGCTCCTCGTGTTAGCGACGAGAGCGGTGAGTCGACTGATCGGCCGGCTTCGTCCAGTCGGAGCAGCCAGGATGCCGATGACGACGGGCCAAATCCGTTGCCGCCTGCGATCGGTTCAGGAGCGTCTAACACCATCCGCCGTCCGCGCGCGCTGGTGGAAGAGAATCTGGTCCGAACGGCTCAGAGCAAATCGGAAAGCTCGTCACAACCTGTACATCAGGCAGTGCGTGCGGTGCCGCAGCGTGACGATCCGCAGCCCGGCGACCGCGGCGCTCAACCAGCCTCCGATCAAGCCCCTCAGCCGATACCGGAGGAGCTCGTCGAGGCAAACGTGTCAGAGCCTGATACCGTTGTGCGGGCAGCCCGCCGCCCAACCTGGGGCGACATCACCGGTAAGCAAGGCAACGTGCCGCTCGACGAGGCTGTTTGCCTTGCCAGGTCGGATGCCCCCCCAAAAGATGACCATGCCGTGGTCACGCTTACGAGCACCAATCAGCCGCCCAGGTCAGGCCTGGCTCGCTTGCTGGGTAGCTCTCCTGCACCGATCGACGATGCCGTCAAGCAGAGCGCATGCAGCATCGACGCCGCCGAGCGCCGTCTGATCGATTTCAAGCTTGCCGATTTGAGTGGAAAACTGGTGTCGCTTCACGACATCGACGCCGACGTGATCCTGCTCGATTTCTGGGGAAGCTGGTGCGAGCCTTGCCGCAAGTCGATCCCTCACTTGATCGAGCTCCAGAAGAAGTTCGCAGGCAAACGATTTCAGGTGGTCGGGATCGCCTGTGAAAAAGCAGCAGCGCCGCGTGACCGACAAGCCAGTGCGGTCAAAGCCGTGAACGAACTCGGTATCAGCTATCCGGTGCTGCTATCGGGCCGAGACGGGACTTGCCCCCTGCAACAGGCGCTTCAGGTTCAGTTCTATCCCACGATGGTCCTGATCAGCCGTGACGGCAAGCTGCTGGCGCGAGAGCACGGCGCCACCGACACAACGCTACCCCGCATGGATCGTGCGATCGAATCGGCACTGCGAGGGCAGGGCAGGGGGGCTGGCAATTAAGCCGTCTCATCCTCCGGATCAAAATACCGGTCGAAGTAAATCCAGAGGACCCGTGAATACTGCCAGATCCACGGAATCAACGGTGCGCTGATCGCTGCCGCCAGCATGACCATCTGAAAGAGCGACCACGTCGGGAAGATCAAGTACGCGAGCGCGGTGAGAACGGTCCCGATCGGGATCGCCATCGCGTAGCTGGCATACATCGCGCCCGTGAAATGACCGGGGTCGCCACGATCGAAATCGAGCTCGCACACCGGGCAGTTTTCGTTCATCTTCCAGAGAGATTGGAAGATTCGCCCGCGGCGGCAGTGCGGGCAGCGCTTGCGGATGATGCCGCCGATTGCAGACAAACGCGGCCGCAAATCCTCGCCTTCTTCCGTCGTGTTCATGATCGGCTCACCGGGGTGTTTGCCGCTTGCCTTTCCGATAGCGTCGGGGCCAAGCGGTGTTGTCCCGTCAGCCGGAAGTGTTTAAGAGTGGGCGGGCTGATGAGTGCCAGAAGCACAGCGACGCCCCCGGCAACCGGATAACAGACCTCATTCGGACCGAAGCGATCCCTCATCAAGAAAAGGACCAGGAACCCGCCCAGGATGGAGCAAATCGGTGGATCACGGGGCCGTTCTTTGAAGAGAATCGCCGCGTCAGTGTTTCAAGTAGCGATCGAGCCAGCTCGTGACCTCATGCCACCACACCGAGCGGTTCTGGGGCTGCGCGATCCAGTGCCCCTCATCGGGGAAATAGACGTAGCGACTCGGCACTCCCCGGCGCTGGAGTGAGGTGAACATTCCAAGGCCCTGCGCGTCCGGCACGCGAAAGTCGAGTGCCCCATGAATCACCAGCGTGGGCGTCTTGAAGTTGGCGACAAACGTGCTCGGTGACCGTTCGTGATAGTGCTCGGCCTTCTCCCAGGGCGGTCCGCCGTATTCCCACTCCGGGAACCACAGCTCCTCGGTCGTGCCGTACATGCTCGTCAGGTCGAAGACGCCGGCATGACTGATGAGTGCCGCGAATCGATCGGTGTGCCCGGCGATCCAGTTCACCATGAACCCGCCATATGACCCGCCGCAGGCCGCCACCTTCGACCCATCCAGAAACCCATACGTCTTGAGAGCATGGTCAAGACCCTTCATCAGGTCCTCGTAGACGCGGCCCGTCCAATCCTGGCTGATCTGATCGGTGAACTTCTGGCCGAAGCCGGTCGAGCCGCGGGGATTGATCGCCACCACCGCATAGCCCGGCGACGCGAACATGGCATAATTCCATCGGTTATGCCATTCGTCATGCCAGGCCCCTTGCGGCCCGCCGTGGATCAAGAAGATAACGGGGTATTTCTTGGTGGGGTCGAAGCCGGGCGGACGCACCAGCCACCCCTGAACGCGGTCGCCGTCGGCGCCGGAGAACTCGAACGATTCAGCCGGCTGAAGGTCGAGATCGGCGACGAGTTGTGCATTATGGTTTGTGAGCCGCGCGGGTGCGGTCATGCTCTTGGAGGCATCGGGCGTGCTAAACTCAATTCGCTCGAGCTCAGCCGGCTGCGCGACCCTGCTGTGCGTGAAGACCACGCTCCCCCCTTTGGGCGAAACGCTGAACGCCGGGGCTGCTCCGCCACGCGTGAGGGCAAAATGCAGCCGCTTCGAGTCGATCTGCGATGTCCCATCGTCGTCGATCCGGAAACCGATGATGGCAACCGTTCCTTCATGATCGATCGCCGCGATGATCGTGCGCGGCAGTGATGGGTCCCAGGCGAAAGACTGTACCGGCCGATCGAGGGCCTTCGTCGGCTGGGTAAGCCCGCCCGTCTGCCGGTCTCGTAATGTCAAGACCCACTGGTCCGCTTCAAACCCCGCCCGCGCCTGGCTCACATACGCAAGCCAGCGGCCGTCAGGCGAGTACGCGGGCTGGGCGTCTGCCCCCTTGTTGGCCTCGGTCAGGTTCTTGGCGTCGCCACCGAGAGCGGGCACGGTCCAGATGTCCGTGTTGGTCGACCAGGCGGCGGTGGTCACCGGCTCGGCGGTGAAGGCAAGCTCTTTGCCGTCGGGCGACCAGGCGTAGTCAGACGAGCCGCCAAACGGAGCAGGGGGTGTGTTCACCTCGAGCTTGGGAGTCAGGTCTCGCGCCTCGCCGGAATGAGCATCGGCCACGAACAGGTGGCTCCGCTTCCCCTCGTCCCACGCGTTCCAGTGCCGGATCATCAGGCGGTCATAGATCCGAACCTTCTTCTTCGAGCTTTCTTTCTCCTTTTCCTTGGCGGCCGTCTCCTCGGCCGTAGTGCCTGGATAAACCTCGGCCGCAAACGCGATCTTGTCGCCTTGCGGTGACCAGATCGGCCCTGAGACGTCGATCGGCAGCTTGGTCAACTGTCGCGCCTCGCCGCCATCGACCGGCATCAGCCACACCTGGTTTGAGCCTCCCCGGCTCGAGACGAACGCGATCGACTTGCCGTCTTTGCTCCAGCGCGGGTGGTTGTTGGTCCCGGGAGCCGTCGTCAACTGCTTGGGCTGCCCCCCCGCGGTCGGAACCAGCCAGAGACTGCTGTGGTTTTTCTGCGTAGCCTGATCGAGGTGGGTCACCACGTAGACAACGAGCGAGCCGTCAGGGGAGACCTGAGGATCCGAGACCCCTTTCACGGCCAGAAGGTCTTCGACTGTCATGGGGCGTCCTGCGGCGAACAAAGGCGCCGCGAGTTGAAGAAGAACAAGAACCGCGAAGAACCACGGCTTCATGATTGACGGTCTCCCGTTAAATCGGCTTACACTCTGCCGTGCGACATCTTGACCAGCACTGGCGTCAGGGCGATCAACAGCAAGCCCGGGACCAGTGCCATCACACCCAGGAATGCCCAGAGATTCAGATGGTATGGCTCGAGCACGTGCTCCATGATTCCAGCGAGATAATTGGCCGCCGCCGTGCACAGGAACCACGTTGCCATCATGAGTGACGCAACCTTCGCCGGTGCGAGCTTGTTCACCAGGGACAATCCGATGGGTGAAACGAACAGCTCGGCAACCGTGAAAATCAGGTACACCAGGATCAGCCAGAGCGAAGAAACCCGTTCCGTCTTGGGCCCCGAGTCGGCGAAGTACATGACAAGGAACGCGACGCCGAGCAGCGCCAGGCCGAGCCCCTGTTTCGTCACGGAATGCAGCGGAAACTGGCGCCGGGCCAGATAGGTCCAGAGGATCGCGAAGAGAGGAGCCAACGTGATGATGAATACCGGGTTCACGGCCTGGAATACCGACGCCGGCACGTCGTAGCCGAAGATTGTTCGATTCGTTTTTTCGTCTGCAAAGAGATTCAGCGTTCCGCCTGATTGCTCGAAACCCATCCAGAAAAGGATCGAAAACAGGCTGATGATGATGATCACCGCGATCCGTTGCCAATCTTCGAAGGTGAATGGCTCGTGTACAGATTGGGCCAAGGCGCTGCTCTTCGAGGGTTCCGTCGCGTAAAGGAACAATCCGAGGGCGCCGATCAAAATCGCACCCTTGTAAAAGAACGCCGCCAAGGAGCTTGTCAGCCAGGACGGAGACCAGATTGGGCTGATGTACGGCCACGAGTGCATCGCCCCGAACACAAGTGCGGTGATCCCCGCCGAGATCACCGCGATATCGATCCAATCACGAATAGAAAGCCGGGCGTGAGCCGTCTCTTCGCGAAGCGGAGGAAGCCCTTTGCCCTGAAGCCATTGCTGGGTGAACACGAAAGTGAGCAGCCCGAGCGTCATGCCGACTCCCGCCGCGCCGAAGCCATAACCCCACCCGATTCGTTCACCGAGAGGGCCACAAATGAGCGGCGATAGGAACGCGCCCAGGTTGATCCCCATATAGAAGATCGTATACGCCCCGTCTCGTCTGGCATCGCCCTGGGGGTACTGTGTGCCGACCATGGTCGAAATGTTCGGCTTGAAGAAGCCGTTGCCGACGATGAGTAAGCCCAGACCCAAATAGAGCGAATCTCTCTGAGTCAGCGCCAGTTGACCGAGCGCCATCAAGATTCCGCCGATGAACACCGCCTTGCGCTGACCAAGGTAGCGATCGGCCAGCCGGCCGCCGATCAATGGAGTCAGATAGATAAGGCCGGTGTAGATCGCGTAGATGTTCAATGCGGCCGGTCGGTCCAGACCAATTGCCTTCGTCAGATACAGGACCAGCAGGGCCCGCATTCCGTAATAACTGAACCGCTCCCACATTTCGGTTGTGAAGAGGACATAAAGTCCGCGTGGGTGGCCTTCCCGCCCTGTCTCCATGGCGGGCAGCCCATCTCGCGCGGTCACAACAGTCTGAGACATTGGGGGGATCCTCTTCAATTGGCTCCGAGCGGTGACTCACTCCCCGGCGTGCGACCAGATTAACGAATGGCGCGACAAATCCCAAGACCCTGGCTCGGCGGTCGTTGACGCTGAACCATCAAGTAGCGAACCCTACTTTCCTTTTTCGCGGTCGGCCTTGAGCCACCCGAGCACCACCGGCATGCACACCACCGGCCCCGGCTCCGGATAGAGCAGGGGCCCGCGAACCAGTTCGACGTGATTGGCGTGAATGACAACGTGGTCGTTAACACCTTCGAGCCGTGTTCGCTCAACGGCAATGCAGCCGTCGCCTTTGCCATCGGTAAGCTCATCGAGAAGGTCGGGCAAGTCAGCAGTCGCAGCCCTGGTCAATCGCCCGAAGACGCCGGCATTCTGGTTCACCAGCTCGAGCCTACCCTCAATCTGTTCTCGTCCCTCGCGGGTCAAGAAGCCGCGATCGCCGGCCAGAATATGATACGCCACGCCCGCCCGGCGCGGCCGGCGATTCAGTGCCTTCAGGAATTTACTCCCGGGCAGCATGTCCTCGGCCGCCTGGCCTAATCCGTCGGAAAGGCTGAGCATAGCCTTGGTCGCGTCCTTGCCGTTGATCGCCTTGAGTCCTTTCGAAATCTGCATGAATGTCTGGACCTTCGCCAGTTGCGAGCCTTGATTCACTGGCGCGATCATGACGAGCGACGACACGTCACCCGCCCAGGTCGCATCGTCTTCGACCAGCGACCGTGCCAGAAGGGCTCCCATCGAATGGCCGACGATCGACCACGGAAGCCGGTCCTGAGTCTCGCGCCGAAATGCAGCCCAATCCTGTGCGAAAATCGCGCACGACTCGAACAGACCGCGGTTATACGGGTAATCGTACACCACGATTCCATAGCCCGCCTCTTCCAGCAACGGGATCACGTGGACAAACCCGCCGGACGACGAATTCAGTCCATGGATCAGACAGACCGTCGGCCGGCCAGGATCGTTTGCCCGAAAAGACTTGAGCGCGTGCATTCCGTAAGCCTGCCGCTTGCGCACCGCCTCGGCCGCACGATCCCCGAGGTTATGGAGTCGTCCCAGCCACTCACCGCGCCTGGCTGAGGTTAGAATGCGTTCATCGATCGCGATGACCATCGTTCCGGGTCGAAACGAGATCGTGACCTCGGGCCCCAGCGCCTCGGAGAGCAACGTCCGGGTGAGTGCGCTCGCAAACCCCTGAGTCGATAACGTCAGCCCGGCCTCAGGTAGGTCCAGGACAACCCCGCTCGCCCTGGCGAGACGAGAAACAATTTCGGACACCTGAATCTCACCCGTCTTGCCAATGGGTATCTCGATCGTCCGCGTCTCGATCGCGCTTGCAGAAGCTGTCCCAACTAGCACGCCAATCCACAACAAGCAGTTCATCGCTTTAGTCTGCATAGCTAAACAATCTGACCTTGGCCGGAACTGAGACTCGACGACAGCACTTCGATCTAAACCTGACGCAAACCACAGCAATCCGCAAGAGCCAATGACCGGCTCGGTGGACAAATGCTAGAATCGAGCGTCGACGATCAGATGTCGATAGTATTTGCCACGAGGAGTCCGAATCATGATGTACGCCGTGACGATTGAACCACTCGTTGCTATTTTCTTCGTATCAGACCAACCACAGGGAGAGGGCTGGCAAGTTCAGGAGGGCGTTGGGCTTGATGTGCCTTCGAATTACGACACCTGGCCCGAAGGCGAAAAACAGCCGGAACAGGTCCTATGCGCGTCGATTTCAAATCCGCTAAACTATAAATTGTTCAAATATAGCGAAGATATTGACACGGCAGAATTTCAACCGACCGGCAAGCATTTTGGCGGGGTTTACTCAAGGCCGAGTTGGACCCGCTTCGTGAAGAATCTACCAGCCGTGTTGGCGGTCGTGGATGTTCCCGACCGCGAGCGCCCTGGAGCCACTGACGAGGCGGTGGCTGCTATCAAACAAAGGCACTGAGGATGGCGCGGATCATCGTTCTGGATTCCGGACCGCTGGGCGATGCCTGCCGGCGACAAAACAGTCCGGATGTGAAACGCCTGACTCTCTGGCATATTCAAGCCAAGGCGAATGGGCGATCGTGGCCATACCTGAGATCGCTGACTATGAAGTTCGTCGCGGATTAATTTTGGGAGGGGCAACCGACGGCGTCGAGCGACTCGATAAGCTACGCGAGCAGCTCGGACATTATATACCGATTTCGACAGCCGCCATGCGACAGGCGGCCGATCTGTGGGCCGAGGCTCGGAAAAAGGGATTCGCTACGGCAGATGACAAAGAGATCGACGCCGACGTGATCTTGGCCGCGCAAGCTCAGAATTTCGCTGGGCTGAACGATTCGCTGACCATGGCAACGTACAACGCAAAGCACATTTCTCGTTATCATCTCGACGCTCGGCACTGGAACGCGATCACGCCGTGACCGCACGATTCACGTCACCATAACCCCATCTCCTCGCCGCACCGTTTTACCGAGCGCCACCGTTGCGTAAACGCCCACATTCCCTTGATTGTTCTGTACGAGCGTGCGAAGAACATCGGGGTCTTTGGGAAGATCTCCCTGCCTCAGCGTGGTCATGACGCAACGCGCCGCCGGACGGATAACGTGCATACGAACCTCGTCCCCGATCGAAAGAGTTCGACCGACCCAGTCGTTCTCGATGAATCCTGCCGGTGAATCGGGGCAGTCGATCACGAAATTCGGGCGAAAGCGTGCGACGTCAAAGCGGGGGTTCGGGGCGATTGCAGCCAGACGCTCGAGCGTCGCGGTTGTGATCAGGTGAATCGGCGCGCAGTCGAAGAAAGTGCCCGCAGGCAGCTCAAAATCGACTCCTTCGAGAACGAGTGGCAACCAGGATTCTCTGCTGCCTGAAAGATACCCGATGACGCTCGAGCCGTCGCCGCGACCGGGCTTCGGTCTCAGCTCGACGGACCGCAGAACAGGCAGCGAACGGCTTCGGGCGCCGGCGTGAGCTGGATGAACAGAATTCCGCGAACGATCGAGATCAACCCGGTGAGGGCAACGCACACGGCCGAAACTCGCAGCAGGTTTCGCCGTGCGCCATGCGACAACAGGGAGGCGCCAGTGCCGGCGAGGATCATGAGCGGCCCGGTCCCCGCGCCGAAGAGGCACATCGTGAGCAACCCGTCGCGGATGTTGGCCGAGCTACTTGCCAGGGCGAGGTAGCCGTAGACCAGCCCACACGGCAGGAAACCGGTGAGCACGCCCGCAAGAAGTACATTCGCCAGCCGCGGCGAGGTAAGGAACGGCCCGACGAACGTCCCGGCCAGGCACGGCACTCCCCCTCCTGAGGAGCCAGGCCACAACCGGCGTGGCACGACTCCGAGAGCCAGGAGCCCTTGCCCTGCCAGCAGCGCGCCCGCAACCAGCGAGAGAGTTGCCTGCGCATTGATCCACAGACTCGCTCGACCTGCGAGCCAGAAGCCTGTATACCCGGCGACAACGCCGAAGAATGAGTACGTGAAGATTCGCCCCGCGGTGTAAATCACTTGCCGCCAAAGGTTGGCAGTCAAACTGCGCGCGCCCAGCCCGATGCTCACGGCAAAGCCCCCGCACATGCCCACGCAATGCGCCGAGCCGAGCAAACCACCAAGAAAAACCAGCGGCAGCTCGATCATTACTGCGCGATCTCCAGGGCTGGGAGCTGCTCCGCCGGGGATTGACATCCGATCGGCTGGTCGGTCCAGATCGGCGTCTCTGAATCTGCGAGATCATGTCGTAGCGCGGGCGCGTTACCCCGCTCAGGCAGCTCGACCTCAAACGAACGACCCAGCCGTAGCGAGTTGATGGTCACCAGGGCGCTGCTGGCCACCATCAAGAATGCAGCAAGCGCCGGGTTGAGGATGCCGCAGGCTGCGCAGACAACCCCCACGCTGTTGTACCCGAACGCCCAGAGCAGGTTCCATCGAATAACACGTCGCGTGCGCCGGGCCAGCTCGATGCACCAGGGAATCCGGCTCAAATCGTCGCCGATCAGACACACTGAAGCCGCGTCTCGCGAAACGTCGGTGCCACAGCCCAGTGCGATGCCGACATCGCTTGTAGCAAGCGCCGGCGAATCGTTGATGCCGTCGCCGACCATGCATACCGGGCCAATCGCCTTCTTGGCCTGCTCGATGGCCGCAACCTTCTGCGCGGGCAGAAGCTCGCCTTCTACTTTCACACCGAGCTGCTTCTCGATAGCCCGTGCTCGCCCGGCATGGTCTCCAGTCAACACCCCTACATCGAGTTTTTCCAGCGCGAGCTGCCGGAGAACGGCAACCGCCCCGGGGCGCCACTCTTCCTCAAAGACAAAGAGACCGCGGGCCCGAGCGCCCCAGCCGATCAAGACGATCGGCAGTCCCCGCGACTCGGCGTCTTCGATTTCGGTCGCGAGCAGCGGTCCGATCGTGAGTTTCTGCTCGAGTATGAATCGCCGGCTACCCAGCACGATCGGCACGCCGGCAGGGGAGAGTATCCCGCTCACACCCAGGCCCGGCTGGACACGAATGTCCGAGACTTCGCCGCTCATCGCGAGCGAGTGCGATGCAGCGAACTCGCCGATGGCGGCCGACATCGAATGAATCGAAACGGACGCGAGAGCGGCCGCCCTGGCCAGTATCGTGTCGGGAGAATCAAGGCTCTCCTCGACAAAATGAGAGACGGCGGCTGAGCCGGTCGTGAGCGTTCCAGTTTTGTCGAATCGAATTGCGGTGATCTCAGCCAACCGCTCGAGCGCCTCTCCGCCGCGGAACAAGACTCCGTGCCCGGCCGCATTGGCAAGGGCACTCCAGATTGCCAGTGGTGCAGCCAGTCCCAGCGCGCACGGACAGGCAATCAGGGCAACGGTCAGAGCCGACCAGAAGCCGCGCTCCAGAGAACCAAGCGCCCAGTGGGCGCCGAATGTAACGATGACAACGACGGCGACGATCGGAACAAACCAGCTCGCAACGTGATCGGCAAGCCGCTGATAACGCCCTTTGGATTCTCGCGCCTGGCGAACCAGCTCCAGGATGCGTGCAAGAGTTCCTTTTCCAGGCGTTTCCCTCACGCTTAGCCTGACATCGCCGTCGAGGTTGAGCGCACCTCCCAGGATGTGATCACCGGGTTCCTTGAGAACAGGCCGGCTCTCGCCGGTAAGCACTTGCTCATCGACGAAACCTCTCTGACCGACAAGGGAGCCATCGGCGGGAAAGCGCTCGCCGGGCAACACGCGGAGAAGATCACCGATCTGAACCTGTTCCAGCGGAATCGGCTCCTCGACGCCGTTCCTGATGAGTCGAACTTGTGGCGGCAGCAGCCTGGCGATTGCATCGAGCGCCGCGTTTGCCTTGAGCTTGCCTGTTGCCTCGAGCCACCGGCCCAGCGTCGTCATCACCAGGATGAAGCAGCCGACTTCGAAGTAAATTGCGCCGCGCCCCGAGAGGACTGACAGGAACGAGAACGTAAATGCCGCCGCGACGCCCGAGGCCAGCAGCCAGTCAGTCGAGAAAACACCGCGGCGCAGGTTGCTCCACGCATGCTCGAAAAGCGGCAGACCGAGAAGCAGGAAGACCGGAAGCGAGAAGAGCAGCACAAGATAACGGAAAAGTCCGTAGAGGCCCGCCGAAAGCTGACCGGGCAGATCGGCCCGGCCGTACACATCCGTGGTCCACAGCGCCATCGTGAACGCCATGACGTTCATCGTGAAAAAGATCGAAAGCCCCAGGCGCATGAGCATGGTTCTGGGCACACCATGCTCACCTTTTTCCTCGACGATCGCCGCTGCAACGCGGCATCCCAGGCAGCAGTAAAGCGGGCTAGGGGCCGTGTTTGCAAGAGGATCGCGTCGCCGCCAGGAGTAGCGCAGCGGAAGCATGCAGTAATCGCAGATCTGCTGGCGGGGCAGGGGGCTGGTCATGGCGGTTTGAGTAGCTCGGACTGGAGCGCCGGCAGCAGCCAGGTCACCACGTAGGCGATCGCGCCGCACCAGAAAATGATCCAGATCGCGCGAACGAACCAAGGTATTGCATTACCGGTGTAGCTATGAAACGTGCTCTCTTCTTCGGCAGTCTTGTTCTCAACGACTTCGGCCATGACCGGTCGATTCGCCTCCCGTTGTGTCGCATCAGGACCCTGGCCCCACGCAGTTCTGTTGGTCAATACCACCCCATGTCTTCGCCGTCGGCCAGGTCGAGCTTCCGCTCGTTGTCGAGCATTGTGTACTTGGGACGCTCGATGTCGCGAAACATCCCGTGGCCGATCGCCCAGCAGAACAGAAAAAAGAACCCCAGGCTCGCCAGCAGGTAATTCACGATCGGCGTGATGGCGAAGACACCGTCAACATCGCCCCGAAAGATCAGGATGAACTCTCGGAACTTATTGGCGAAACCGACGAAGCTGGGAATCAGGATCGCGAGTGCGAAGACGATCGTGGTGATGACCTGCGATCGACGGGTCGATCCGCGGCGGTTCGGCTTCTCGCTCATGGAGTCTCCCCCTTCTGCGAAGCTTCGGTCGTCGCGACGGGCGATCGCTCGTAATCTTCGTAGTACGGATAGCTTTCCAGCCACGAACCCAGCCACTGAACGTAAGTGATGAGCGCGAGGCCTCGTTCGTTGGGTTTCTGGGGTGATCCATCGAAGAACCAGGGGTATTCGGGCATCGGCGATTTCTCCGAGAGCATGCCAGGCTGAAAGAAATGCACGGCGTGCCAGTCATTCGATCGCCGGCCTCCCTCGCGGCTCAAGTCGGGCCCGACCCGCCTGGTTCCGAACATCACCGGCCGTTGCAGCTCGTTCTGATATTCCTCCGTCTTCGAGACCGGCCCCCAGCGCCGCCCTTCATTGGAAACCGGGCGCACGAACTGGCTGTGGCAATGCCAGCAGCCCTCGCCGACGTAGATCTTGCGGCCGTATCTGAGAGCCTTGACACAACTTTCGTTCAACCATTTCTCACGCGCGGCCGTTTCCTGGGGCGGCCGGCCATAGGCCGCGGTGAAACTATCGGGAAACCGACGTGCCAGGTCTTCGAACTGGTAGCGCAGGTTCCCGTTGTGCTCGAGCATCTGCTCGACGCTCTGCTCGGGCAGGTGACGGTACATCATGATCGGCAGGACCGCGTTCGAGAGAAACGCCACCGCGAAGAAACCGAGGCCGGCGATGAAGAAAACCCCCGTTTTGGTTTCAAGCATGTTTGGAATTCACCTTTACCCGGCAACGACGAGCTGACGTCGCGCAACCCTGGCTAAAGACACGGTTCTCGCGATGTTGAACGCGAAGACGAGTAACCCCAGGAACATGAGCAGCCCCGCCACCAGGCGCACGGCCCAGAAGGGGAACGAGAGATCAAGCGAGGCATCCCAGGGCAACAGCGACGACCAAGACAGCCCCTGGAAAACTCCCAGAACGATCAGGTCGAACGACATCACCAGGATGCCGATCGTCGAGAGCCAGTAATGCCACTCGAGGAGCTGCTGGCTGTACCATGGTGTCTTGAGCAATCGAGGAATCAGGTACGTCATCACGCCCAGCAGCCACATCGCAAAGACGCCGAACATCACCATGTGGGCGTGGCCCACCACCCAGTCGGTGAAGTGAATCAGCGCCTGGAACGTGAGCGTCGTCTGGAACGAGCACTGCAAGCAGGTCAGGAAGTAGAACACCATGCCCGTGTAGAGCCAGCGAATCGGCAGATTGGTCGTCAGAGCGCCCGTCGATCCGCGAATCGTCGCGAAGAAATTGATGATCACCGTTGTGACCACCAGCTCGACCGCGATCGTCGAGATGACGGCACCATACTGCAAGAACATCGGAATCGGCGTGTAGAGGAAGTGGTGGATGCCGGTCAAAGGGTAGAAGAACGCCAGGCCCCAGAAGCCGACCAGCGACAGCCCATGGCTCCAGATCGGCTTCTTGAGCATGATCGGCACGAAGTAGTACACCATGCCCCAGCCCAGCGGAGTCACAAACAAGCCGACCAGGTCGTGAATGAAAAGCCCGCCGACCGCCCCGGCGCTTGTTCCCGCCACAAAGTATTCCGGAATGAAGTTGCCCATCGCATAGGTCAGGAATGTCCAGACGAACGCGGCCAGGAAATACCAGAGCGACACGTAAAGCGGCCCCGACGTCCGTGCAATGGGAGCCACAAAGTTAACCGCGACGAGGAAAAGTCCGAAGAGTGCAATCGGGTCGATCCACACAGGAGTCTCGCCCCATTCGAGCCCCTGCGCTTCTCCCAGGAGAATTCCCACGGCTGTCGCAACCACGACAAACTGCCACGCGAAGAAGATCGCGTACGACAGCCAGGAGCGGAATACGGGCTTCAAGGTGAGCCGAGGAACAGCCCAGTGCAAGACGCCCAGGAATGCATTCGCCAGGAACCCATAGGCGATTGCATTCGTATGGATCATGCGCCATCGTCCGGGCGACAGCAATTCGACTCCCTTGAACGGATTCATGCGCGAGAGCTGCAAACCCATCAACATTCCGCCCAGCATGGAGGCGAACATGAAGGTGAGAGCAGCGACGAAGTACCACAGAACGAGTCGTTCATCGACCAGCTCATCGTGGCGTGGCAGTTCCTTCTCCAAAGTCGGTTCCTCTCTCTTTTGCCATTCGATAAGGAGTGTAAGCACCCCAGGAGTAAAGCAAAGCGATTGTCCAGCCAAAAACCAGGTGCGTCCCCGCGGCGACCCACCATGGAAGAAACCTGGGATTGGTGATCCAGTTGCCAGGGTCACCGCCGACCAGGAGCGGCTGTAACCACGACAACACCGCATAAAAGTTGAATGCCCAGATCGCCAGGGAGACAACACTCGCCACCACAAGCCGTACGATCAGGCCCCCCTTGGCGGCAAACCAGGTGAGCGCCAGGTAGACCGGAATTCCCAGCAGCATCCCGGTCCCCAGGTACAAACAGCAGCCAATCGCCAGGATGACTCCATCGCCGACGGCGTAGCCTCCTGGGCCGGCGCTACTTAACTCGAGAGCGCGTTCGCCGAGAGGAAAGGTCAAGTAAACCCGGATCAGCTCGAGCGGTGTCTTGCCGGCGACCGGGGCGCCGATCACGTTGAACAGCAGGCTCGTCATCGCGCCAAAGATTCCAAGCACGAAGCCGGCCGTGGCGTAATAAGCAGTGTAGTACCCGGACGGCCGCCAGCCCTTTTCGGCTTGCTCCTTGGTGATTTCAGCCTCAAGCTGCTGCGCCTGAGACCGAAGTCGTTCCAGCTCCCGTTGTTTGGCCTCGCTGTCCATTAAAGTAGGTCAGGCTTTCAGCCTGACGTCCATCTACCGTTGCGTCAGTGTTTCTCGTGTTTTGTCCGACGACTGGCGATCTTTGATTGAAACGTTCGGAATCTTCGCGGCCGCGGCCGGTTTCACGCCAGGCAGCGGCTGCAAGATGCCGTCTTCAAGCAGCCCGGAATCGAAGATTCTTCCCTTTCGCCGGCTGTCGGCGATCTCGAGCACATATCCGACGAGATTCCAGATCGTTTCGGGTTCCTTCTGAAGCGCCGAGTGGAACGACGGCATCGGGGTTCCGTTGATGCCCGCGTCGACATGTCGAAAAATGTCCAGCGGCTGTGTCCCGCCGTGCAACATTCCGGAGGTCAAATCAGCGGCCTTGGTGAAGTTGCCCCACGAGTCGTTCATCGCTTTATTGGTCAAAAGCTGACCACGTCCATCTTCGCCGTGACATTGGGCGCAGCCAACCGTCAAGAATGCTTTCTTCCCCTTGTCGATGACGGCTGCTGTGAATTCAGGCATGGGCGACGACGGGTAGACAACCTGGCCCTTCGCCTGATTCCAGCGAGTAAGAATGGCTGTGACCATTTCGGGAACTCGCGCCTGTTCGATGGCTTCATTGAAGACAGCCTCTTCCGCCAACTGCGCTTCGAGCTCGCCGCGATGAGTGAGCGTCAAAACGTAGTCGATGACGGCTTCCTGGTCATCCGGCTGCAGCAAGCTGAACGACGGCATCGAAGTTCCGCGGATTCCTCGCCTCACAGTCCGGAGCAAGTCTTCTCGAAGCGGCTTGGCTCCGTAGATCGTGGACGTGAACTTGAAGATGCCGGGCCGGTAATCTCGCGGCTTGGGAACCATGTAGGCCGCCGCGACCCCGTTCCCGTCGCCCGTGTTGCCGTGGCACTGGATGCAATAGCGTGAATAGACTTCTGCGCCACGTTTCAGATGGGCCGGAGAAACCTGGTCATTCCCGAGCAGCTTGGGCGCCTGTGGCGTACCACAATACCGGGCGAGAAACGCATGAACCTTCTCTTTCATTTCGGGTTTGAGCTTCTGAACCTCCTTGCTGTCGACGTAGGGAAGCTCGGGTTGCCGAGCACATCCGACGGCCGCGGTTGTCAAAACCAATGCAAGAAACAAGAACCGACCGTGCACGGGTGGCATCCTGTGTACAAAGGAACACAAATTATTGTTGGGGAAATTAGTGCGGCGATGCTTTCGAGACCGGATAAGCTGGAAAGTTATCGAGACATCTCGTCAAATGCAAGGGTCCATCGAGATAGCTCATGAAATCCACAGCGAGCGATTCTGATCTGGGTGCCGCGTCTTCCCTGCAAGCGGGTGAGAGCATTGATGCCGCGAAGGAGGGAAAGCCCCGCCGCCGGCTGTCCGTCTCCGTCATCAATTTCTGGCTCGATGCCTCGTTACTGATCATGCTGTGCACGCTGGGCTGGATATCGGCGACGCTGCAGATCGTATTTCCCGCGCCGACCGCAGCGGATGGATGGATTCTGTGGGGTTTGAGCTACGACCAGTGGCGCGATGTGCAGTTCGTGATTCTGTGCTCGCTCGCGCTGGGAGTCGTGCTACACGTGATGATGCACTGGAACTGGATCTGCTCGGTGATCGCGATGCAGATTCTTCGCACCCGGAAACGGCCCGACGAAGGCATGCAAACGATCTACGGCGTGGGAACGCTGATCGTCCTGTTTCACGTGATCGCCGCCGGCGTGATCGCGGCCTTGGTCTGCGTGCATCAGCCGGGATCTTGAGTTCGGCTGCCAAGCACCACAGGGCACCCGCTTTCGCATTTTACGCCAACGTCTGATAATGAGCCTTATGTTCGGTTGGGGCTAGTATTGCCGGGAAGAGGTTCGGGCGGTCTTCCGCTCGGCTCAGATCGGCTCGGATTGGCGAGAAACGACGAACGCGATGATCCATCGAGAACAGCTTGCGATCGAAACCCGCGGCCGCGGAACGTACGAGCTCACGCGGCAGATCCACCAGATCGTCGAGCGCTCGAAGATCGAGCTCGGGCTCTGCCATCTGTTCGTCCATCACACCAGCGCGTCCCTCATTGTCTGTGAGAACGCCGATCCAACCGTCCGCCGCGACCTGGAACACTTCGCCGCGAAACTGGTGCCCGACGGCGATCCCTCATACCGGCACGACAGCGAAGGCCCCGACGATATGCCGGCGCATATCCGGTCGATCCTCACGCTCACGTCGCTGACCATCCCCGTCGACCAGAGCCATTGCGATCTCGGAACCTGGCAAGGCGTCTTTCTCTGGGAACACCGCACCAGCCCGCACCGCAGGCGCATCACCGTCACGGTCTCCGGCGAGCGATCGAAGAATGCACCGTAAAAACTAACCAAGATGCATGAGTGCATGCTCAATTCAAGTTCAGGCGAAAAACGAAACCACCCCGCGGTTTCCATCTTGCAGGAACCTGCGGGGTGGCTCAGGGACGAGTTCGAGATTGATTCGGGCGGCGTCAGCTCAGATCAATTGAAGCCCGCATTCCAGGTTGACCAGCTCGAGGCCAAGAGGGAAAGCACGCTTTGCTGGGCGTTGGTCGGCTGGTAGTTCGGCAGCGGGACGACCCACACCTCAGGAGTGGGCTGCGAAGCGACCGGCTGCGGTGCCGGTGCCGTCACCACCGGTGCCGTCACCACCGGTGTCATTGCCACCGGTGCTGGCTGGGCTGCGGCAATCGCGCTTGAGGTTGATCCACCCTGCCACGAGTTGGTGAGCACGAAGTCCTGTTCGACGTTGACATTGCTGATCGTGACATTCGTCGCCTGGAAGACCGTGTTGTTCACACTCGCGATGATGCGGTACTGGCCTGCAGCAAGCGGCAGCTCATAGCCGCCGGAAGCCCACGTTTGGGTGGAAAACACCTGCCCGGTCTGGAGATTCACCGCGTCGATCTGCACACCACCCTGCGCCCTCACCCTGCTGATAGAAGTTGGTACCGCTATTGTCGTAGTAGGCCACACCGACGAGTTGCGGCGAGGAAGTCGAGCTGCGGGCGAAATCTTCGGTAATGACTTCCGGCCCGAACGATGGGTTGCTGGGATCCGTCTGAACGATCCCGACTCCGGCGTCGGTGAACGCGTTCCCAGGAGCCACACCGGGCTGCTGAATGTTGATTCGGTGACCGTCGCTGGGAACGCCCCAGTCGATCAAGAACGCCTCCATGGCCTGGGTGGGCGAACTCGCATAAGCATAGGCATCTTCAGCACTTGAAGTGATGTTCGAGTAACCGGCTGCGGTCATTCTCTGCTGGGGAGACGAGCCGCCTGCACCCGTGTGAGTCTGGATCTGATTGTCGGCCATATACTGGCTTTGGCCCTGGGCGGCGCTCGCCAGATCGGCGTTCCACGCGAGCGGGGGCTGCGGCGTGGCCGAGGAAATTGTGTTGCAGCGCCGTCTGGAGATTGACGTTGTAGTATTGAAGCGTGGCCGCGACCTGGGGCGTGATCTCGTTCGAGATCTGCGCGGCGGCGGCAGCGGGATTGGTCCGGGCTTCGTTGATCAACTGGAGCAAGTATTGCTGGTCGGCGGAGGGCCCGCCTCCCGCGGCGCTCGAAAGCATCTGCCGGCCTTCCAGGTTGTCAAATCGCAGCGAGCGGCGGAATTTGAATCGAGCCATCGGGACCTCCGTGTCGTTGTCGTTTTCCGGCCGGTCCTTGCCGTGACCCGGCCGCTATGAGCGAATCCGGAGTGAGCCGTGGAGACTTTAGGAAAATTTCTCGGGAAGGATTTGTCGCTTGCACAGCGACGGCCCACTAAGAGCAAGTCACGTGCCGGAAACCTGCCGCCCACAGTTCCAGGCTGGCAAGCCACGCCGTAAGTCGTTGCCAAGCGCCAACTAAAAAGACTCTCTTGCATCAAGCTCGCTCCCCTGCCCTTTGTCGATCCTCGAAGCGATGTCAAACTTTGCGGGCAGACCCCGCTTGATCAACCTTACAAAAGGGAGCTTCTTACAAGGAACCGGTGATGGCTCCATTCAACGAAAGTTTTTCTAAAGTCAGAGGTTGCGCCGACCGACAAACACGCTTCATCCCGGCCATGCCCCGTCTTGCCCCAGGCCCATTTCCGGACGAAGCGCTGCTCCGCCGTCTTGTTGACGGCACGGCAATCGCGATAGCCTGAGAGCGGAATTGAGGTACAGGATCAAGCCGATGGAAATCACTGCGCAATGATCATGTCTTCCGATGCGCTTGCACGACTGAAGGATGCCGAGATCGAGCGGCCAGGTTTCCGGGTCCGCCGCGGCAAACATCAAGAAGTGGCTTGAGGAGCCTCCGTTCGTGAAGTATCGAGGCTGCGCTGCTCGAAGACATCGAGCGAGCGTGCTGGAAGGAGCTCGACGAAGCGTTCTACACCGTGCTCGAATTCGGCACGGGCGGTCGCCGCGGCAAGATGTATCCCGTCGGGACCAACGTGCTGAACGAACGGACGATGGCGGAAAGCGCACGCGGCCTGGCCGACTATGTGAGCTCGCGCAAAGACGCCGGATCACCGCGATCCTGTGTGATCGCCCACGACACGCGTCATCAATCGGCCGAGTTCGCGGCGCTCTGTGCGCGGGTGCTTGCCGCCGTGGGATTCAAGGTCTATCTCGTCAAGGAGCCGCGCTCCACGCCGCTCCTCTCGTGTGCTGTGCTTCATCTCGGCTGCGACGCGGGAATCATGATCACCGCATCACATAACCCGCCGTCCGACAACGGATTCAAATGTTACGGCCGTTCGGGTGGGCAAGTTGTCCCGCCCGATGATGTGGGTATCATTGAATGCGTCAAAGCGGCCTCCGACCGCGAAATTCCGGAGATGGATCTCGAGCAGGCACGCTCAAGCGGATTGCTTGTGGAACTTCTCGATGAGCTTGAAACCGCGTACCTCACCGCTGTGCTCTCCGAGTCGGTGAGCCATGCCCGTGGCCTTTCGATCGTCTATACTCCCCTGCACGGCGTTGGCGAGACATCGGTTGCCCGCGTGCTCCAGATGGCCGGGTTTTCGCGGGTTTCGATCCTCGCGTCGCAGCGAATGCCCGACGGCGATTTCCCCAATGTTCCCGACCACGTGGCGAACCCCGAGTATCCCCGTACTCTTGAGGCCGCGATCGCCGAAGCCAGGAAGACCGGGGCCGACCTCGTCGTGGCAAGCGACCCGGATGCCGACCGCATCGGCGTTGGCGTGCCCGTCACGCGCGACCCATACGGTGAGTGGACCACACTCGACGGCAATCAGATCGGCGTCGTGCTCGCCGCATTCGTCATGAAGGAATGCCAGGTGCGAGGAAAGCTGAGACCCGACCACTACTTGATCACCACGCTGGTGTCGACGGAAATGACACGGGCCCTCGCTCGTCGCGAGGGCATTCGCGTCGAAGACGACTTGCTCGTCGGCTTCAAATGGATCGGGAAACGGATCGACGAAGCCGGGCCCCATGGCTTCCTGTTCGCCTTTGAAGAATCGCACGGGTATCTGAAAGGGACTCACGCACGCGACAAAGACGCGGCCGTGGCCGCTCTGCTCTTTGCGGAGCTGGCGGCCACCGTCAAGGACCGCAAGCAGACCGTCCTCGAATACCTCGATGACCTGTTCATCGACGTCGGTCACTACGGCGAGAAGCTCATCAACAAATTCCTGGAAGGGCGCGAAGGCCTGGCCAAAATCAACCAACTGATGGCGGCATTCCGAAGCCGTCCACCGCAGAAGCTAGGTGGCCTCACAGTCACCGAGGTCTACGACTACAAAACCCACGAGATTCGCACGCTCGAAGACAATGTGCCTCCCCGTCCCCTGCCCCAGCCCGCGGGCGACCTACTCATCTTTCATACCGAGCACGCCAGGCACCCGAATCGCCGCCCGCCCCTCAGGCACCGAGCCTAAGATCAAGTTTTACCTGTTCGCGCGGACGGACGTGGCCGGTCCCGGCCATCTGGCAGACCGCCAAGGCAGAAACCGCCCGTCGAATCGATCAGATGACAGCCGATCTCGATGCGTACGTTGACGATGTGCTGAAAACCGAAATGTAACACACTCGGGCGGGGGCAAGCTCGGCTCGACATCCGCCCACAAAAGCCGTCCATCTGCACTTGCGATCTGCGCTCTCCTTTCTAGAATTTCAAATAGATTTGAAAGTTCGTCCTGGAGCACCGAGTGGACGGGGCCGACATCGGCTGGCAGCCGACGGGACGCTTCGCGACCGGGAGGGCATGACGTGATGGTCTCGCCGATCCGGGTTGGAGCCGTTAACTACCTTAACGCCAAGCCTCTGTATCATAAGCTATGCGATCTTGCGCCGGACGTTCGGCTCACGATGGAGGTGCCAAGCCGCCTGGCGGAGCAGCTTGCTGCGGGCGAGCTGGAGGTGGCGCTGATTCCCTCGGTCGAGTACTTGCGCGGGGCGGCGCGCGGCTATGAGATCATCCCTGGGATTGCGATTGCGGCGCGGGGGCCGGTTCGTAGCGTGAAGTTATTCAGCCGGGTGCCGTGGGGCCGGGTCGAGCGGTTGGCGCTGGATGCTGGCTCGAGGACGAGCCAGGTACTGGCCCGGATCTGGCTCGACGAGAGGCACGGGGTGCGGCCGAGCCGGGTCGAGGAGTTGCCGCTCGGGGTCTCGGCACTCGAAAGCACGGCCGACGCGGTGCTGGTGATCGGCGATCGGGCCATGCGGGTGCCTCATGAGCCGTTCCTCGACGTAGTGGACCTGGCCGAGGCGTGGAACGCGCTCACCGCCCTGCCCTTCGTGTTTGCATTCTGGGTGGCGCGCGCGGGGGTTGAACTGGATGAACTACCGGCAGCGCTCCTGCTGAGTCGTGCCATGGGGCTCCAGGAGGCAGGCGTGCTGGCGCGGATCCACGGCCAACGACTGGGACTTGATGCGAACGCGTGCTACGATTATTTGACGCGTGTTCTGTCGTATGATCTCGGGGAGCCCGAGC
Organism: uncultured Planctomycetota bacterium; assembly: GCA_963823665.1. Taxonomy (GTDB): domain Bacteria; phylum Planctomycetota; class Planctomycetia; order Isosphaerales; family Isosphaeraceae; genus CAVXHV01. The sequence continues at coordinate 2,096,615 of CAWGMQ010000004.1, read as the reverse complement.
TCGCTGGACTGAGACGATTTGCGGCGATGGCCGCCCGGATGGGGCTGGCGCCGGAAGGAGTGAATCTTGTCTTCCACTGCGGCCGCGATCTTGCACCGCGCCGTTGACGGCGATCGCCTGAGCGTTGAAGAGGGAGTCGAGTTATTCCGCTCAGCCCCCCTGCTCGAGCTGGGGCGCACGGCCGATCTCGTCTGCCGGCGGCTTCATAGCGAGCCGTATCGAACTTACAATATCGACCGCAACATCAATTACACCAACGTCTGCACGGCCGTCTGCGATTTCTGCGCATTCTACCGGAAAGTCGACGACACCGATGCGTACGTGCTCGACCGCGACGTCCTTCTCGAGAAGATTCGCGAGACCGTTGCGCAGGGCGGCGACCAGATCCTGATGCAAGGAGGCCTGCATCCGCATCTGAAGCTCGAGTGGTATGAGGAGCTGCTCGCGGACATCAAGAGCCACTTCCCCGGAGTGAATGTTCACGGTTTCAGCGCGCCCGAGATCCACCACTTCACAAAAGTATCAAAGCGGCCGCTCAAGGAGGTGCTCGAGCGTCTCAAGACAGCGGGGCTGGGAAGTCTTCCGGGAGGCGGCGCCGAGATCCTGGTCGACAGAGTGCGCGCGGCGATGACCCGCGGCAAGGTGATGACAGACGACTGGCTGAATATACACCGCGTCTGGCACGAACTGGGAGGCCGCTCGACCGCGACGATGATGTTCGGACACATCGAGACGATCGAAGAGCGAGTCGAGCATTTCGAGCGCGTGCGGCAGCTTCAGGACGAGACCGGCGGCTTCACGGCTTTTATCTCGTGGACGTTTCAGCCTGACCATACCGACATGGCCGAGATCCCGCCCGCCGGTTCATTCGAGTACTTGAAGAATCAGGCGATCTCCCGGCTGTACCTCGACAACATCGCGAACATCCAGTCCTCGTGGGTGACGCAAGGGCCCAAGATCGGCCAGGTAGCGCTTTATTTCGGTGCGAACGACATGGGCAGCCTGATGATCGAGGAAAACGTCGTTTCCTCGGCGGGCACGGTCTACCATCTGTCGCTCGAGGAAATCAAAAGCGCGATTCGGGAAGCGGGCTACATTCCTCGCCAGCGGAACGTATTCTATGAGTTGATCGATTCGTGATTCATGTCGACGGCCTCTGCAAACGCTTTCTCGACTATCAGCGGGGGTGGATTTCCGCTGTCACGGATGTGTCATTCGAATGCCGGCCCGGCGAGATCTTCGGCCTGCTTGGCCCAAACGGCGCCGGCAAGACCACGACCCTGCGCATCCTGAGCACGGTATTGAAGCCGACCGGGGGCCGTGCGGTTGTCGCCGGTTACGACGTTGTGGCCAATCCTGAAAAAGTGCGGCAGAGCATCGGTTACATGTCGGCCAGCACCGGGATTTATGACCGGATGACCGCATGGGAGCTGGTGGAATACTTCGGACAGCTCTACGGTCTGCCCAGCGAAGCGCTGCGCACGCGGATGGAGGCGATTTTTGACTGGCTCAAGATGAACGATTTCCGTGACATTCTGGGCTCAAAGATGTCCACCGGCATGAAGCAGAAAGTCTCGATCGCGCGGACCATCGTTCACGACCCACCCGTCTTGATTTTCGACGAGCCGACTTCAGGCCTCGACGTGCTGGTCGCCCGTGCCGTCCTCGAGAATATCATCGAGCTCGAGAGAGCGCGGCAAGACCATCGTCTTCTCGACGCATTCGATGCATGAAGTGGAAAAGCTCTGCTCGCAGGTGGCAATCATCTACAAGGGCCGGCTGCAGGCCGAAGGCACTCCGCACAGGCTGCTCGATGAGTTTGAGCAGCCTGATCTCGAGGAGCTATTCTTCTTTCTGGTCGACCGCGCCGACAAGGAAAGTGCCTTGACCGGGCTTGAAGGTCATTCAGGCGCCCGAGGCTACAACCACAATCGCGATTGATTCGTGAGATCATGACAAGACCATCCCTGAACTGGTCGAACTTGCTGGTGATTTTCCGCCACGAAGTGCGCGACCAGATCCGCGATCGGCGCACGCTTTTCATGATCTTCGTGCTGCCGATTCTGCTTTATCCCATGCTGGGAATCGGTCTGCTCAAGGTTGCCGAGGCGCTCGACCAGAAGGCGCGGGTCGTGGTGGTCGTGGGCGCCGAGTTCCTCGCGAACTCGCCGCCGCTCTTGAATCCAGGCGGTGACGCCTTCAACCCGGCCTTCTTCGATTCACCCGGCGAGGCCGAAAAGTTACTCGTGTTGCGCGAGAGTGCAAGCGGTCCCTGGGCCGATCCTCGCCGTTGCGAGCTGGCAATTCGATCGGGAGAAGCCTCGGCGGTGATGGTCGTTCCGCAAGATCTGCCCCAGCAGCTCGTGCGCGAGAAAGAGATTGATCTTCCCATCAAGTACAACAGTGTCGACGAGCCCAGCCAGATCACCTATCTGCGGCTCAAGGAGGTGCTGTCGCGCTGGCGCAAGAGCATCGTCTCGGGCCGGCTCAAGCGCGACCAGAAGACCGAGAGCTATACTGAGCCGATTCAGGTCAAGGCCGAGGACGTGGCAACTGCCAGCGAGGTGGGAGATAGCGTCTGGAGCAAGCTTTTCCCTTTTCTGCTGGTCATGATGGCGCTCACCGGGGCGTTCTATCCGGCGATCGACCTGTGCGCCGGCGAGAAGGAGCGGGGAACCATGGAAACCCTGCTGATCAGCCCCGCAAGTCGGACCGAGCTGGTGCTCGGGAAGTTCCTGACAGTGATGCTCGCGAGCGTGACTACCGCGCTCTTGAATCTGGTGAGCATGGGACTTACCGGCATATGGCTTGCGCGTTATGCCGGCAGTCTCGCGGGCGTACCCGGGCGCCGGGCGATGATCATCACCCCCCCGAGTCTCGAGGTCGCCTTCTGGATCATCTTGCTTCTGATTCCCCTGGCAGCGTTTTTCAGCGCGATTTGCTTGTCGCTGGCCGTGCTGGCGCGAAGCATGAAAGAAGGCCAGTACTACATGACGCCGCTGTATCTGGTCTGCCTGCCTTTGATCTTCCTGACACTCGCGCCGGGGATCGAGCTCGACCTGTTCAAGAGCCTGGTACCGATCACAGGGGTCGCCTTGCTCTTGCGCGCGCTCATCATGCATAACTACAATGTCGCTCTGCGATACTTTGTTCCTGTGATGATGCCGACGCTCGTCTATGCCGCGATCGCGCTGCGTTGGGCGGTCGACCAGTTCCAGCGCGAGGAAGTGCTGTTCCGGGAAGCCGAGCGATTCAATCTCTATTCCTGGTTCCGTCATCTCTTTCGTGACCGCCAGCCAGCGCCCACGGGCGGCCAGGCGATTCTCTGCTTTTGTCTGATCATCACATCGTCATGGTTCCTGATTCAGTATCTGGCCGTTCAGGGACTGAGCATGGGCGTGTCCGCCGTGGTGGCCGGCCAGCTCGTGATCTTGATCCCGCCCTTGATGATGGCGATCCTGCTCAGCTCACAGCCCGGGCGCACGCTGCGGCTCGCCTGGCCTGACCGGCGATACATCGTGCTGGCCGTTGCGCTTGTTCTGGCACTGAACCCAGTGGTCAACGAGCTCAGGCCGCTGGTTGGATGGTTGTTTCCGATCTCATCTGCGGTCAAGGACGCTCTCGCCAAGGTGATGGTACAGATGCCCGGCCTGACGGTCACGATCGGTGTCTTCGCTCTGCTTCCGGCCATTTGCGAAGAATTTGCGTTTCGTGGCTTTATCCTTTCAGGGCTTCAGGACCAGCACCGCACCCGCTCGGCGATCTTGCTGTCGGCTTTGATGTTCGGGTTCCTCCACGTGTTGCTCTCGCTCTTCCAGCAGCTCTTCAACGCAACGCTCCTGGGAATCGTGCTCGGGCTGCTCGCGGTGCGCAGCCGCAGCATCGTGCCGGGACTCATTTTTCACTTCCTGAACAACGCGATTGCTGTCTCGCAGGGCTTCATGGCGAAGGCCGCCTGGTCACGGCCGATCATCCCTTGGATCTATCGCAATCCGGATGAAGGGCTTTATCATGTGGCTTGGACGGCGGGCAGCGCTATCGTCTCGGCGGTTCTGCTGTTCTACCTGTGGAGGCTGAAGTTCGATCGTTCCGCCCAGGCGCACTCGAACGGCACTCAACCTGTCGAGCCGGCTTGCCAGACCGGGCTGCATCCCTTGTGACGTGGGGTTCGGCCTGGATCAAGCGTCTCTGCTCGTTGGATCCGCCTTTTCCAGGGAGATCTCCCGGTGAGACGTGGCACGCTGACGCTCCAGGCGCGTTATGTCCTTCCGGTCGAGGGTGCGCCGATCGAGCACGGATCGTTAACGATCGAGCGCGGCCGAATCGCCTGGGTTGGGCCCTCGCAAGAACGGCCGGGCGATCTGGATCTGGGCAACGTCGCGATCATCCCCGGCTTGGTGAACGCACACACCCACCTCGAGCTTGATCCGCTCGAGAACTCGCGAGCAGCGGAGCGCGATGAAAGCGAGATTCCCTGGCTGCGGCGTGTGATCGACCAGCGCCGGGCGCGGACCGAGCAGTCTCAGAAAGAGACCGTTGATCGCAACGTCCAGGCCTCGATCGCAGCCGGCACAACCTTCCTTGCCGATACGACCACGGCCGGTCTGAGCTGGGGGTCCATCGCCGAGGCACCGCTACGTGCACTCGTGTTCGCCGAATTGATCGGGCTCAAGCGCCAGCGCGGGCTCGAGACTTGTGAATCTGCGTGGCGCTGGCTGGCTTCGGTCCGTCCGGAAATGCAAGTTGCGGCCTGCGCCAGGCCGGGTTTGAGCCCGCATGCGCCCTATAGCACCTCGGGCTGGCTTTATTACAAGGCAGTCGCCAGCCGGACTCCGCTCTCGACACACCTGGCCGAGATGCCCGAGGAGCTGCGCCTGCTCAAGCACCGCGATGGGCCCCTGCGGAGCTTTCTGGAAGAACTCGGTGCCTGGGACAACGATTGGGAACCGATCGGCCCCCGCCCTGCCGACTATGTGCGCCGGGGTGAGCTGCGAAATGCCGACTGGCTGATCGCACATGGCACCTATCTCGAGCCCGACGATTTCTGGCAGCTTCGCCCCGAGGCGGCGCCGGATGGCCGCCGCGTTGCCGTGGCGTTTTGTCCCAGAACCCACGCGAGGTTCGGCCATGCACCCCATCCTTACCGCGCTCTGCTGGAACGAGGCGTGATCGTTTGTCTGGGCACCGACAGCCTCGCGTCGGCACCCAGCCTGAGCGTTCTCGACGAGCTTCGCTTCCTGCACCGCCGTGACGAATCGCTTTCGGGCGAGCTGTTATTGACCATGGCCACCCTGTTCGGCGCCTGGGCCCTGCGCGCCGAGACCACCACGGGAAGCCTGAAAATCGGCAAGTCCGCCGATCTGGCGATCGTCGAGCTTCCCGAGCGCGACGAGGAAGATCCGTTCGCGCTCGTCCTCGAATCGAATCTCCCCGTTCTGGGCACCGTCTTCGAGGGGGATTTTGTTTCGGGACGGTGGATGGGGAATTGAAATGGCCGATCAGGTCGATGTCGGCCAGTGGGCGCTTGACGATAGCCCGGCTCATCTCCCCTGACGCTTTCTCTTTGCAATCAGTTTTTTCCCTTCGCGCCGGATGCGGTCCCAATCAGCCGGAGCCAGCGGCGTTGACGGCCCCGAATTAAGCCCATCGAGGAGCAACTCATCGATTCGCTCCCGTTCAACACTCGCTTCCTGCACTTCTCGAATGATAGCCCTCATGTACTCACTAACTGTCCCGAAACCTCGTCGATTCGCCTGTTCCTCCACGAAGGACTTCATCTCCTCTGGAAGTGAGATGTTCATCGTTGCCATCTGACTTGTTCTCCTCAGCGCACAGTTTACTCGGTGTGGCAAACTATGCCAAACGGAATTACGAAAAGAGCGCCACACGATTCATCATCCTTGAGTCCGTTGCGCATCGCCCGGATCCACGTGCCCGGCCGGGAGTGTCAGGGTCTCGGTGATCAGACCCCTCGGCGGAATGGTCGGCGGGTCAATCTCCTCCCAGGGCGTGCCGTCGACGTCGTGTCGCAGCCACAGATAGATGAGCGCCGCGGCGGTCCAGAAAAAGCTGTAAGCCCAACCGTGGGCCACCAGGCTCACGACGCCCAGCCAGAAGGAATGCGCGGCGGACCCAACTGCTGGTTGAGCCTCCCCTGCTCTGCCGAAGATCGTTGCGATTTCTGCTCCGGGCCCGCTCAGTCCTAGTCCCCAGTCTGTCAGACGAAGCACGCCGGCGGCCAGGAGATTCATCAAGACGATGCCAATCATCCCCTCGATCCACGCGAACGCGGCCAGGGTGCTGAGCGATCCAATGCGTTGATTGACATAGCCGAATGACCGGCTGACGGAGTCGAGCGCGTCTTCAGCCCCTGCGGCGACCGCCGCCTGCAAGAGCGGCCAACCGGCTGCGAGCATGATCGCCAGAAGCGTCATGATCACACCCATGACGAGCGGTATTGCGAAGAGCAGGCCGCCCAGCACGTTCCCGACCACAGGCACCCAGTAGAGGAGACCGAATCCTGCGAGCGTCAGGCCGCAAAGCGCCATGCCGCCGAACGGTATGAGCGGCGCAACCATGAGCGAAGTCGCGTTGCGCGCGAAAAAGCAATCGCCGCGCCCACGCCGGCCTGCTCCATGCGGGCAATTCGAACAACCGCGATCCGGCAAATCGCGCCCCCGCAAATTCCCCACACGGCGAACAACCAGGACATGGCCAGCACCGCATGCAGCCTGGCCGGCCAGTGACTGCGCGGGTCAAACAGTGCCAGGAGAGGGCCGACCAGATTCCGGAAGGGCTCAGACAACTGTTCGTGAGCCTGCCGGAACGTTGCGAGAGTCCACGTTTCGGCGCGGAAATCAAGATCGATCGGCAGCCCTGTCGTTGAAACGTTAGGCGTGACGGCAGCCGACGCGGGAAATAACCCGTCCAGGATCAACCATCCGAGTTGAAGCAGCGCCAGCCCGAGTGCAGCGATGATCAGCTTCCTGAGGTCGAACGCCAGCCGGATCGCGCCGACCAGGCGCAGGCCCGGGAAAACCCGCCGCAGGAATCGCCGGTCAAGGTTGCAACTTTCGCCGGTCATCTCGTTTTCGCGATCCTCTCTCTGGCGACTTCGTCGGCACGCGCTTGCCCGATCGGTCAGGGGCGACTCACGTCGAACTCACTCGGGGACGATACACGTCAGAAGCTGGCACTGCCCGTGTGGCACGATCTCGCACCCAGATATAGCAGCGGGAAGCAGCGCCGTCTGGCCGAACTCAACACGCAGGGTTTCCGCCGCGGTGCGCACGTCGAATGAGCCCGCCAGGCACATCAGAATCGTGAACCGATCGGATCGCCCGAACGGCGTCGGCTGCGAGATGTCGAATCGGTCGAGAGCGAAATAAGCCGAGCGTGATAGGTCCTCGCGCTTGCCTCCGCCAGTCAGTGCCTCGACGCGTGGGGTGATTGGCTCGACGGGTCCGCGCTCGAAGTCGATCGATTCGAGTGCTTGCTCGATATGAAGCGTCCGTGGCTTGCCGTCGGGGCCGACTCGCCCCCAGTCGTACACGCGGAATGTGGCATCGGAGGTTTGCTGGATCTCGGCCAGGAGCACACCGGCGCCGATCGCATGCACTGTCCCTGACTCAATCAAGATGCAATCGCCGGCTTTGGGCTCGACACGATGGAGCAACGGCTCGACGCCTCCCGAACGGATCGCTACGGCGAATTCACTCCGGCTGACTCCTTGCTGCAATCCGGCGTAAATGAGGCTTCCCGGCTCAGCTTCCAGGATGACCCAGGTCTCGGTCTTTCCGCTGTCGCCGGCCAGCCGCCGGCCCTTCGCGTCGTCGGGATGAACCTGGACCGAGAGGTCTTGATGCGCATCGATATACTTCACCAGCAGCGGAAACTGATCGACGCCGGCCAGGGCCGTCCCGAGCAATCCGGGGCAGTACCACTGGATCAGCTCGCGGATCGTCGAACCGGCAAGAGAGCCGTTCTCGAGCACGCTGAGCGAATCGCGATAGTCGGAGATTTCCCAGCTTTCGGCGTAGTCTGATGCGTCGCCGATCGGCTTGTGCAAGATGGTGCCCAGCCGCCGGCCCCCCCAGATCAGCCGGCGCAAGATCGGGGTGAATCGCAGGGGATAGAGCGGAACCGTTGTCATAGCGTCAAACCCATCGTGCCGGTTCGTTTCGCCTGCAGTTTTGCGCGATTGAACCATTTCACCCCACTATTACGGTCCGGGCGCGGGTGTGTCCACAAGTTTTGGGCGAAGACTGTTCGAGGCGGGAGTCGATGAACCACTTGTGTCGCGCTCGCCTTTCCCAACGAGCACCGCAAGCGACCCCACCAAGACCAACAGGTCGCCCAGGACGAGAATCCGGTATCCGTGATTCATCCTGGCGAGAGCTTCCGACATCGGGAGCACAACTCGGCCGATGTCAAATTGAGGCAACAGCGCCGTTGCGAGCCACGCCGCCGCGATCAAGTTCATCCAATGGATCCTTCGCACCGGATCGTGCACCATCACGAGTGTGACAACCAGGGCTGGAAGTACCACGAACGAGGCGGCGAGCCATCTCGATTCGTCTGTCTGATTCCACGGCCAGAACACGAGCGTGAACCATGCGACGATCACGATCAAAAGGAAGAGCGCGTGCAGAATCCATCGCCAGCGCAGAAGCCGCTGGTTCCAGGCCATGATTGCTAGAAATGACGTCATCGCGACAATCAGCCCGTAGACCATCGGCCAGGCCGAGAGCAGGAGAGGAACAGAGTCAAACGAGGCCCTCTCCAAGAACTGCGTAAGTGTGCCGTAACCATTTACTTTTCCGCCCCAGACTACGCCCGAGCTAAAGCCCGGATTGTGATACAGAGCGGCGGTGAACAGGCCGATCCCGCCTAGCCAGGTCAGAGTCTCCTCCGAGGAAAAGAATGCGTCGACACGATCGGCCCGGATGACGAGCACAACCATCAGGAAAATCACGCCGTACTCGATCGCCAGGATCCACCCGGCCGGGAAAGCGTTCCTCGCGATCGGCCCGAACCGCATGGCGAGTGGATCGTCACTGGCCCACCGGCCGAAAGCCAGGAGCGCACCGGCAACAAGTGTGGCCGCCATGAGCGTCCACACCTTGAGTTGCTTCGATCGACTGGATGGTTGGGATTGTGGGTCCAATGCACACCGTTTACTGTCTGAAATTGTGATCACGATCGCCGTCGGAGAACAGCGTGCCGACGGAGCCGCCCAGGACCAAGAGGTCCGCGAGAAGCAGCAGCAGATAGCCGTAGTCAATCCAGCGAAGGGCCTCCCTCACCGACATCACCATCGGGCCCCGGCCCGCGCTGCTGAATCGAGGGGAGAGAGCCGTCAACAGCCACACCGCGGCGATCAAATTCGTCCACCAGATTTTTCGATCAAAGTCGCGCACCAAGGCGAGTGTGACTACCAAGACCGGAAGCACGACGAGTGAGCCAGCCAGCCAGCTCGATTCGTATCTCATATTCCATGGCCAGAGCACGAACACGATCCACGAGCTGGTAAGGGTGACGAGGAACAGTGCATGCAGAATCCATCGCCAGCGAAGAATCGGCCGTTTCCAGCCCATGACGGCCACGAACGACGAGGACATGACGATCAGGCTATAAGCCATCGGCCAAACTGAGAGCAGCAGCGGGAGATTCGCGGGCGACGGCTTGCGCAGGAACTCTGTGAACGTGCCGTACCCATTGGCGCTGGTACCCCAGATCGTTGGCCCGCGGTGGCCATAGCGGTCGTGATAGAGACCAGCCGTGAACAAACAGATCCCGCCGAGCCAGGTCAGTGTCTCGGTCGACGAGAAGAGCTCATCGACCCGGTCAGCTTGGATGAGCGCGGCAACCATCGTGAGCAATAAAGCGTAGTCGATCGCTAGCACCCACCAGGCAGGAAGGGCGCCCCACGCGGCGTTACTGAACTCCATCTGCGTTCGGTATTGGCCGGCCCACCGGCCGAAGGCGAGCAGGAGTCCGACAACGAGTGTGGCCGTCATCAGCGTCCACACCTTCAGTTGCTTGGATCGAACAGGTTGTTTGGGCTGGTTTGCCATCGCATTCCCGGAGAACGAACAGGGGACGCGAGGAATCGACAGCGCGTTATCACGATAGCGTGATATCGACGTCTTACCGCTCTGCCAGAATTCTATCCGACAGACGGCTGTGACGCTCGGACTCGTTCTTTTATGGTCGCCAGCTCAGCCTCGATGCGGCGGGCTTGCTCGCGTAGTTCGATATCCGCCTCGAGGCTCAACTCCGTGGTTTCGTAGAGTTCTCCCAGAGCTTCCGCCTCCGCTTCAGCCTGTTCGATCTGCCGGTGCATTTTCTCAAACCGCGCGAAGCCATTCGGTCCACGCCTGGATCGACTGGCCATCCCGTGCAGCTCTCGACCGGTCTGGGCGACTTGACGCCGTGCGGAGAGGCTCTCCAGCTTTCGGCGAGCCTCGGCCTGCTTGGCGCGCATCGCGGCGACCTGACCCCGCAAGGCCTGCGCCGTCTGCTCGGCTGACGTTCGCTGGCCGACGAGTGCCTGCGCCATCACCTCGTGCTCGTGTGCGCGGGCGATTGCCTGGCGGGCCAGGTCGTCATCGCTGCGTACAACAGCCTCCTCGGCCCGGACGCGCCAGCCCGCTGCTTTTTGCTCGTGGTCTCGCAAGGTCTCTCGCCAGGAGCCGCTCACCGGCAATGGCACGTGCGGCACCGCCAGTTGCCTCCTCGATCATCGTTTCCATCTCGCGGATAGCATGCTTGAGCATCGCTTCCGGATCCTCAAAACGGTCGACCAGATCGTTCAGGTTCGCGGCGATGATGTCGCTGATTCGCTGGAAAAGTCGCATGGAATGAACTCCTCTTCAGAATGTATTGGAATGGAAGCCGGCCTTGTGGGCCGGACGGGAGAATCGGATCTGGGTTCCTGCCACGTCACCGCCGAGATCCCCTCGACGGCGGCGGCTATCTGGGCCACCAGCTCCTCGGCCCGCGCGGCCGGTGCTCCCGTGAACTTGGCCAGGTGAATCATCGACACCAGTTCACGGACCCAGGCGAGTGTGCCCATGAGGTCCTCGAGAGCCCGGTTTCGAACCTCGCGAAGGCGATCGAGGTTCGCGCGTCGAGTCTGCTCACTGTGGAGATAGCGATCACTCGCTCCCGGCCGAGAGACATCAGGAATCGGCTCGCTCCCGGCCGAGCTCCGTGCGGCCGAGCAACGCGATCCATTTCGCGAATCCGGTCGGCCTGAGCACGCCAGGCCGAGCTTAGCTCATGGAAGCGGCTGGCCTCGTGCGCCAGAGACGTGCTCGACCCAGCCGTCGAGGCTTGCAAGCGCCGTCTCAAGCTCGGACTCAACTTGCGAAATCATGCGGGCCATCGCATCGTCCGCATGCGGGGATGGTGCTATCTCCGGTTGTGTTTCAGCCCGGCGGCCGGCCAGCACCATCGGCAGATAGAGCGGCCAGAAGACGACAGCGGTCGCCAGCCGGAACACCGGGAACACCCGGCTCTGGCGTGAATCGGACAGGAAAACGGCTGTCGCCACGCCGAGCCCGATCACATGATAGAAGATCATCGTCGCTCCAAAACCCATGGTACTAACCTCCTCGCCTCATCCGGACGCCAAAATTCGGCGATCAGCCCGAGAGACGCGTCCAGAGCCAGATGATCATCACGGGCGTGACGGCGGTGTAGCACGCAGCCCACGCGACAGTCAGTCTCCGGAGGAAACATGCCCGTTCGCGCTTGCGACAGGGCGGCAGCGTCTCAGCGAGATCTGCGAAGCCGAGGAACAGTGTTTTGACACCCCAGAGTCCCGCCACGAACGGAAGGGCCAGCCCCAGCGTGATCGTTTGCTGCATCAACTCTGCCTCAGCCGAGAAGACGATCATCCCCAGCATGATCGCGACATAGATCGGCAGCGCACCGACCAGCACGACTGCAGTGACCGCAAGGCATTTCACAGCGTGCGCGACTGACTGGATCATGGAGAGCTTGACGCCGGCGAGCAGCCCGTAAAAGTAAAAACTCGGCAGGCAAACGCCCGTGGCCGCAACGAGGCCCAACACGTACGCCAGCGTCAGGTTCGCCCAGGTGCCGTCGGACCATCGTGCCCGCGGCACCCACGAGGGAAGCGATACTGCCAGGTTCAGGATCAGCGTGGCCGCGATTCCGAAAATCGTGAATCCTACGAGCGCAACGGCCAGAAGCCTGGGAATCAGATCGGGCGCACGCGACTCTTGCCGGATGAGCGCATCAAGACGCCGCTGATTCTTGAGCATCAGCTCGACCAGCTCGGTCGTCTTGCCTTCACTTCTTTCATCACCCAAGCCGGCTGTCCATGGCTCGGTAACCGGCGAGTCAATTGTCATCGTTTGCATCGCTGAACTCCTGCTCTGTGGGAACGTGTGGTTTGACGAGACTCTCTATCAGCCGCTGAATGCGAACCGAAACAGCCCGAAGGCGTAGAACAGCTCACCACCGATCGCCGTGACGACCGCTAGCCACAGAACCGGCCATCGGCCACGCTCGGGCTCGAGCACCGTCATGACACGGCCGAAGATGTCGACCATGGAAATGCCGACGCCGGTGAAGACAACAAGATTGACCGCACGCACCAGCCAGGTGACATGGGAGGGGTTTGCGACGAGGTCATGAAACGCCACCGTGAAGAACCAGTTGATCGGGATCGAGGCGATCATCGCGAGGCCGCCCCAGCTCGTCGTCACGAGGGCAGCCAGCAGCGTGGTGCTCGGCCGCAGTTTCGAGCCCGAGAGGCTATTGAAGATGTACAGCGACGGCAGCGCGATCCCCCACGCCAGCCCGGCGGCCGTCGTGCAGCGAAGTGCGTCCAGGAAAATGTCGCCCGGGCCGCCCAGCAGCCCCATCGTGAGACCATAGGTGGACGTGCCGAGGACCGCGGTGAGCGCAAGTGCCAGGAACACCCACCAGGAATACGGGACATCGCCGCCATGCCAGCGGCGGGTGAACTCTTCCGGCTCGCGCAGGGCCAGGCCCACCTGCACAACGCCCGATCGCAACTGTGCACGCAACATCGATTCTCTCCTTTGCCAACAAGTCAACACTCAGTCAGCCAGGAGAAGAACCGCAATCACGGGGCGGGGATTAACTCGCTTCTTTCAGAATTCCATCTTTCCGCTCTCTCGCGAGCTTGGACTGGTGTCAGTAGGTTGAGCGTTTGTCTTGGGCCTGATGAGGTGGTCGTTGCAATTTCCTTGCGGCCTCCGGTCGTGTTATGCTCTAACTTGAACAGTACTCAGGTAAGGATTTTATATGGCTACGACCACTTCTCACGTTGGCGAAACCGAGGTGACGATCCTTGCTCGCATCCTCAGTAATGGACGGGGCCAACTTCCTGATGAAATAGCTCGCTATGTTCTCAAACTCAGTTTCAGTGATCGGGACAAAGCGAGGATGCACGACTTAGTTGTGCGAAATCAGGATGATGCTCTGACTGCCGAGGAGAAGGAGGAGCTACATGCTTTCGGCAAGGCCGGCGATCTCCTCGCCATTTTGAAATCTAAAGCCCGCCGTAGATTGGGCGTTAGACTCAAGAAAAATGCTACTTCTTGAATTGAAACAGCCTGCGCCGCGATCCCCTTGATGGATGGCAGAACTCCTTGGATTCCCATCCATTTCTTTACCAGCCATACCAACTCCTCAAGGTGGAGCGTGGCGTCGTTGCTGAGTAATTCAATCCGGCACTGTTGAGACAGTCGCCAAGCAACCTGCTCCATCTCGCGGAAAGTACCGTCGAAAGCCCGCACGGCCTGAGCAACATCTGCAGCGTTCACTGAATCGGTGAGCATGCGAATTCTCCTTGGTTGATGGTTTTGGATGGGGAAGATCGCTTCCTCCGCGGCCTCAAACACTTCGGTCTCGAGGGAAGTTGAGCAGCTCAGATGAGACCCTTCGAGCGGGCCCGAATCAGCGCATGGTGTGCCATCAAGTTATAATCAGTTTTTTGAGCAACGACGGCCATACTCTGGGCGGCATACGGACCGGTGACAACGTCATTGTAGGTAACCAGTGGCAGGTCGATGTACTCCGGCGGGATGAGTTTCCCGGCCGAAGGTGCTGCTGACTGCCTCGCTGCTTGATGACGCTCACCATGCGGCCGCTCGTCTCGAAAATGTCCGAGTCCTCACCGGCGAACTCGACCAATGCAATGAGACTCGGAGGTTGGCCGAGGAAGATAACCGCTCTCCGATGGTTCGCGTCTCCGGCGGCCTTCCGGATGCAAAAGCCCACGCGGAGGCGATACTCCTTTCGACCGACTTTTACCTTGGTTTCGACTGCCTCCCCGAACCGTTCGGGACCGTTCGGCCAGTTGAAGGAGAAGGGCTCAACCGGGCGCCAGTTGACCCCTTCGAGTATGGCCTCGTAATCAAGGCCTGGTTTGTCAGCGACTTTCTCGGCAACAGTCATCGGTTCAATCTCCTTTCGCTTGGCGGAAACGCCCATGAACCGCAAAAGTGCGTCTTCGGTGATTCGCCATTCGTCGCCGAGGCGGAATCCATCGAGCCGCCCGGCCTCCAACTCAGCTTCAGAATCAGGTACATGGTTGTCCCATAAAGGGCGGCCATGCCTGAAAGGGTCATAAGTCCAAGCAACGCTTCGAGGGCGAGGCGGACCTTGGGCCACTTCCGGCCGATCACGTCCCAGAAGAAGATCGTTCCCCAGACAAGCGTGAGTGCGGCGGCCAGGACGACGTCGTGATTGTTGCTGCGGGGGAAGGATTTCAGGGAGTTGGACAGGTATGGGTAGCTCAGGATGAGCTTGATGGCGATGCCAGGCCTCGCGCCGAGTGCGTCTCAGTCCAGCAACTCTTGCTCCTCCATCAGCTCGATGTGCTCCAGATCGATTCGTCTCGACAGCGAGACGCCCCGCCTGATGCGTTGGTAGAACGTGTCTCTGGCCTCCATAATTCAAGCCCGGAAGACGGTGTCCAGGCAGTGCCCGAGCTGGTCTTGCTTCTCCACGGCGTCGATCATGTCGGCCCGCCCCTGGGCCTCCAGCGCCTCTTCCCAGGGGATCGGCGTGGACGTGTTCGGGAGGAAGTTCTTCTTCCACTCGGGGAACTGGTGCGTCTTGCCGCAGATGTGCCACTCGGAATCGTCCTGGTATCGCTCCGTGACCTCTTGCTTTGGTTCCAGAACGGCTCGATTGTCATTCCGGGCCAGCCTCGTCCAGCAAATCGGGAAGCGGCCGCCCGCGACCCTGCCGCGGGTATCGGGCGTATGTTTGCACGACCCGCCGGGGCGGCACCGGCTTGTAATCGAGAAGCTCGTCAACGCCGAGCTCCTGGATCGGTGCTTCCGTGGGCATGTCATAGTCCCCCCGAGCGTTCGCGCTTGCGGGTTCGCTTTTCTCGGCAACGACAATCACGCCAACGTTCTGAGAGTTCATGGCAGAACTCCTCCAGTTCAATTCTACCGTCCGGGCCGGATGTGGCCAGCGGAGGGTTTCGATTACCGACGGTGGGAATCGAACCCACACGGGGTTACCCCCAGAGGATTTTAAGTGCTCAGCGTCTGCCATCAGCGTGGCATTCGGCTGATGTTGCGGTGACGTTTAAGTCTTTGTTCTATAAGCCAGTTACATCGCTGGCTCTTTCGGGATCAATTGTAGCCGCATTGGGCTGGCACGGTCAGTAGTCTTACCATATTCTTACCAAATCGGGCCGCAGGGCCGGATCGGATCGATCGCCGGATCACCTCCGACAGACCTGAGATCCGCGAAGGCATCCTGGCGTGCGTCCATGAGGACACGGCGTGAATCGATTGCCGGATGCGTTGTGGAATCACTGGGCCGTTGGGCGCATCGGTCGATCAGACCGAAGCGCGCAAACACGTCGAAGCTGAGCGTCGAGACGGAAGGCGCTTCCGTCGCCGTCCGGCTCCGAGTATCGTACGAGGGTGTCGGCATCCAACCGGAGATCGGTCGTGGATCGGAGGTCGGGGCCGACGCCCGGCGCGGGGCTCCACGAAACGAGCGTCGGCGTGCCGGCGGGGAGGTTGTAACGATGGCAGCAAGCGACGACGAGTCGGCAAGGGTCGAGCAGGCGCCCGGCGTCGGGCGGGCGGGGACGCATGCCGAGGCCGCCGGGGCGGGCGGCTCGACGGCCCCGAACCCGACGGGCGAGCCGACTCGGCCGCCGGAACGCGTCTCGTTCGCAACGTCGATGGGCCCCGCGCCCCTGGTCGGAGGGACGCGCGAGCCGGGCGGGCCGGCATATCACCACCCCTCGATCGACGCCAGCCCGAACGCCGGCCCGTCCGGCAAGCCCACGCGCCCCCCCTCGGCTCCGACCCAGACGTTCTTCTCGACACCGACCCCGATGCTGGGCCCGACGCGCCCGCCGCCGCAGTGACGATCGGCGGGCATCCGCCGGCGAGACCGGGTTACCCGATTCGGGAGGAGGCGAGCTACTTCGGGCGGGGCACCGTCGTCCTGGGGATGTTGGCCAAGGCCCTTCGGCCCGGCGCCAGGGTGTTCGCGATCGACCGGCACGACGGGATCGTGGGCGCTCTCGACCAGGGGCTCCTCGCCGGTCCCCCGAGCTTGCCGTACTTTCGCGCCGAACATGGCCGCCGCGGGCCTTGCGGACGTCGTCGAGCCGATCGTGGCGAATGCCCCGGACGTCCCCTGGGGCCGACCGATCGCCCTGCTCCTGATCGACGGCCTCCACGACTACGTCAACGTCGCGCGCGACTTCTTCCATTTCGAGCCCTGGGTCGTCGACGGCGGCTACGTGGCCTTCCACGACGCGGCCGACTACTTCCCCGGCGTGCCGACATTCGTCAACGAACTGGTCGAGTCGGGCGGCTATCGCCGGGTTGATCGGGCCGGCAGCCTGGTGGTCCTCCGTCGGGAGCCGGCCGATCCGTGAAGCCTCAATCGACGTTCAGCGTCACCAGATCGCGTTGTGGCATCGTCAAGGGCCGAACGGGGCGGCGGGGAAGGCGAGGTCCGCAATCAGTGCCCGGAAGTCCGGCCGATCGCCGAGGAGCCGCAGCGCGGGCTCCGACGCGAGGAATTCGGGGTCTCGGAAGCCGAGGGTGACCGCCCGCCTCAGGGCCCCGAGCGCCCGTTCGGCCTGGTCCTCGGCCGTCGACTCGGAGCCGCGACGGGCCTCAACCTCGTGGCAGAGGGCATGCCCTCGGGCCGCGGCGATCCAGTCGAGGGGATCGCGCGAATCGTGCGAATCGAGATCGCGGGCCGCTGCATCCGTCGCGGCCGGTTCATCGGTGCGGTGCCCGCGACGACGGGCGGCCGCCAGCTCGATCCGGCAGAGAGAGGCTCTGGCGGCGGAGATAAAGGTCCGAGGGGGATGCCGCGACGAGCGGCTCCAGGCCCCGCGCGGCCGCCTCGAGCTCGGCGATGGCCGCGTCGAAGTCACCCCGGAGCGCCAGGCTACGGCCCCGGTCGAGCAGGAAGGGCCATCCCTTGCGGGTGGTCAGGCCGGTGATGAGTGCCTTGAAGTCGGGGCGGCCGCGGAGCGGGTCGAGGTCGGGGTTCTCGTGGATCTGACGGCGGTCCGTGTAGCCGGAGGCCAGGGCCTCCCGTAGCGCGGCGAGCGCCCGGTCCGCCCAGGCCCCCGCGCGCGCCGGATCGACCGTGCTGCCCAGGGCGTACACGCGGGCCATGTTGAATGCAACGCGCGCGTCGCCGTCGCGGGGCGGGTCGCCGAGGTCGAGCGTCCGTCGCCAGGCGTCCCGGGCCTCCTCGCGGCGTCCCCCTAGTTGGTGGATCGAGGCGATCGCGGCCAGGGTCGCGGCCAGCTCGGCACGGAAGAAGGGGATCGTGGCCCGATCGCGGACGATCCCCTCCCAGATCCGCAGGGCGCGCTCGTAGCGCCCGAGGGCATCCTCCGGGCGACGCTCGCTGCGGAGGCGTTCGCCCTCACCCATCAGGTCCCAGGCCTCGCCTACCGCGGTCTGCGGCGCCTTAACCTCGACGGCCGGCCCGGCCTGGGCGACCCCGGGAGGAGGTGGCTCGTTAGGCCTCCAGGAGAGGCCGATCGTGGTCAACCGGGTGCGCAGCCCGTCGAGGTCCCAGAGGGTGAGCCGCTGCTCAATCCCCGCGATCGCCAGGCGGCTGCTGTCCGGGCTGAAGGCCAGGCGATAAACCGTGCCGTCGAGCGGCGGGAACGAGAACCGTTCCTCGAGCGTCCGAGGGTCGCGAACGACCACCCGCCGGTCATCGCCGCCGGTCGCGAGCAGGGAGCCGTCGCGGGACAGGGCGACCCCGCGGACTTCGCCGACGTGGGCCTTGGGCTGCTCGCGGGCGGTGCTCAAGCTGCGGAGATCGAGCGTCAGCAGGTCGCCGCGGGCACCGCCGACCACCGCGAAGCTGTCGCCGGGGGCGACGGCGAGTTGCGACACCCCTCCCTCGAGGTGGCGGCTGCGGATCGGCGCGGTCGATTTCAGGTCGTAGACGGCGACCAGGCCGCCCCGCGACCCGACGAGTAGTCGAGCCCCGCGGTCGAGGAAGAGGACCGACCGGACGGGCGTCTTGTCGGCCTGCACGCGCCAAACCTCCTGACGGAATCGGGCGTCCCAGACGATCACGGCCCCGTCCCGGGCTCCCGAGGCGAGCCGGGCCCCGTCCGGGTCGAAGGCCAGGGACGTGACGGGCGCATCGTGCCCCGCCAGAGGGAGGCCGGGCGGCCCGTCGTCGAGGCCCCACATCCGGACGGAGAAGTCGGGGGCGAGGATGCCGTCGTAGCTGCCCGACCCGACCGCGAGCAGGCGGCCGACGGGGCTCAATGCCAGGCACTCGAACGTGCGCTGGCGCCCGGTGTCGCAGAGCCAGCGGCGGAGCAGGCGGCCGGACCGGGCGTCCCACAGGTGGATTTCGTGGTTGGCGGACCCGGAGACGAGCCACGGCTCGACCTGGTGGAAGGCGACGTCGGGGACTTCGTAGGTGTGCCCCGGCAGCGATCGCCGCTCGCGCAGGCCACTGATCTCGCTGACGCCGACCGTGTCGTGGCCGTAGGCGAGGCGGGATCCGTCGGGGCTGAAGGCCACCGAGAGGACGGAGCCGATCCCAGGACGGAGGACCAGGATCACCACGCCGGTCCGCGCGTCCCAGAGGCGGACCGTCTCGTCGTCGCTGGCCGACGCGACGATGTCGCCGTCGGGGTGGAAGGCGACGCCGTTGAGCCGGGCGGTGTGGCCCCGGAGGGTGGCGTATTCCTCGCGGTGCGCGACGTCCCAGAGCTTGACCGTGTTGTCGCTGGAGGCGGAGGCGAGCGTCCGGCCATCGGGGCTGAAGGCGAAGGAGCGGATGGTGTCGGCATGCTTGCCCATGAGGACCGAGTCCTCCGCCCGGCCGACGCGGTAGAGCCGGACCTCGCGGTCCGTCCCCGGGCCGGCCACCCAGCCGCCGTCGGGGCTGAGGGCCACCGGGTTGAAGGGCCCGGTGCCGGCCGTCTGTATCACGCGAAGGGTGGCGCCGGACTCGGCGTCGTGGACCGTGATCTGCCCGTCCGACCAGCCGACCGCCATCGACCGGCCGCGAGCGTCGAAGGCGAGCCCGCAGGGCTGGGCGTTAGCGCTCGCCTTCGTGCCGATCGCCGTCGATCCGGGGGCGTCAAGCCACGCGACGCGGCGGCCCCAGGTGCCGAAGGCCATGCCGCCGCCGGGCCGGAATCGCACGGCGGGAAGTGGGGCCTCCTCGGTGTACTGGAGCGGGTAGTTGACGCCCGGGTCGTCGATGACGCGGAGGTGTCGCGCCCGGGGGACGTCCCAGAGCCGCAGGTGGCCGTCGTAGTCGGCGGCCGCCAGGGTCCGTCCATCGGGGCTGAAGTCGAGCGAGCGGACGCCCCCTCCGTGGCCGAGGAATCGGGCGACCTCGCGGACATCGATCTCGCCGAGGCACAGGACCGCGTCGGTTCGAAGGGCGACGACGTCCCGCCTCGAGACGTCGATCGAAGCCGCCCGTTCGAGGTCCCGCATGGCCTCGTCGCGCCAGCCCGAGCGGCGCCCCAGGCGGAGGGCCGCGACGTCGTTGACCAGGGCGCGATACGTCTCGGCCTCGGCGGTGGCGAGGGCCTCCTTGGCCTTCGTGGTCGCCCGCTTCTCGGCCTCCAGGCTCCGGCTGATGCGCCGGTACGAATAGGCCGCCCCTCCCAGCAGGCAGAGCACGCAGGCGAGCAGGGCCGCGGCCATCCAGGCCGCCCAGGGGCGGCGCCGCGCCCACTTGAGCCCCCGCTCCCAGGCCGGGATCGGGCGGGCCAGGATCGGCTCACGGGCGCGGAAGCGGCGCAGGTCCTCCGCGAGTGCCGCCGCCGTGGCGTAGCGGTCGGCGGGGCGCTTCTGGAGGCACTTCAGGGTGATTGTCTCGACATCGCGCGGCAGCGAAGGCTGGAGGCGGCACGGGGGGACGGGGGCCTCCTCCCGGACCTGCCGGAGCGTCTCGGGGATCGTTGCCGCGCGGAACGGCGGGCGACCGGTGAGAAGGGCGTAGAGGATCGCCCCCAGGGCGTAGATGTCGGCCGACGGCCCGGCCCCCCTGGTTTCGCCGCTGGCCTGTTCGGGGGCCATGTAACTTGGGGTCCCCAGGATCAGGCCCGACCCCGTGATCCGGCTGTCGGTGTCGAGCATCTTGGCCAGGCCGAAGTCGGCGATCTTCGCCCGGCCGTCGTGGGTCAGCAGGATGTTCGAGGGCTTGAGGTCGCGGTGGACGACGCCCAGGCCGTGCGAGTAGTGGATCGCCCGGGCCAGCGCCTCCACCAGCTCGGCCGCCTCGCCGGTCGGCAGCGGGGTGCCGTCGCTGCGATCGTCGAGACTGCCGCCATCGACGTACTCGAGCTCCAGGTAGGGCCGGCCGTCGTGATCGCCCAGGTGGTGGATCTGGACGATCGCCGGGTGCTCCAGGCGCGCGACCGTCTCGGCCTCGGACAGAAAGCGGGCCGCGGCCTCGGGCCCGGCGTGGGCGCCGGCCAGGATCATCTTCAAGGCGCAGATCCGGTTCAGGTTGACCTGACGCGCCTTGTAAACGACGCCCATACCGCCGCGGCCCAGCTCCCCGAGGATCACGTAGCCCGGCACCTGCGGCAGGCCCCGGCCGGCGTCGGCCGCCTCGGCGACCCGGAGGGCGGCGATCTTGGCCTCGATCCAACCGACGACGCGGGCGCCGCCCGAGGCGTTCAGCCCTGTCGTGAGGTCGGCGACGGTCGGATCCTGCGCCCGGTCGTGGATCATCGGCAAGGTGGGGGCGACGCGCTCCTCGGGGATCGTCTCGCCGGGCGCCCCGGCGACGACCAGAGCCGGGTCGTCGCCGTTGAGCGGAACGGTCAGGCCTGGGTCGCCCGCGGCGAGCGGCTCGTGGACCGTGGACTCCTGGTTCGTTGGCTCGTCCATTCGTCGGGGCCTCACCCCATGGGGGTTGGAGCGCCGCGCCGGGCGGGCCGTCGTGGACCTCGGCCGGGACACGGGCACCGCGTCCGGTCCGCGCTGGCCGGTCGCCGCTCCTCTCCCAGCGTCACGCCGGCCACGGCCGCCCCGCCCGGGCTCCGGGGCGACTCGGGCGACTCCGGCCCCGGCCACCCGAGGCGAATCCCTTGCATTGTCGCTTGCTCCCGCGATGGGGTCAACACGGCCGAGCACGACCGCGTCTCGCAGCGCTGGGCCTGCCGGTTCCCGGGCCGCTGCCGCTCCACCCAGGGGCGCACCTCGTTACTGCGTCCACGACATGACACCGAAGCCTGTGTCCAGGTAGCGCTCGAGCTGGTCTTGCTTAACGCGCCCGCGTGGACGCTGCCCGGTCGGGAAATTTCACGGGAATTTGGGTTATGGTGGGACTAGATTCTCGCTCACGTCGGTTGCCAGAGGACTCGCCCTTCAGTCGTAAAATGGTCGATACCACCCCAATGCGACGCGGGGCGTGGGACCAAGTCCATTCAACAAGTTCCCGTCCACTATTTGTCGCAAGTCCAATACGGGCGGCGGGAATCGAACCGACACGGGCGTTCCTGCCCAGAGGATTCTAAGTCCTCAGCATCAGCCACACGCGCTTGGTCTGCCGTTCAGGCACTGCTTTGATGGTTGCCGAGATTCAACCACGCTGGCGGGGCGATTGGGGACTGTGTCCTCGACCAAGCGTGGCAGGCTATACGGCGAGTAGCGCACGACCTACGATAAACCAGCGCATCAGCTCTACGCGTCGCGCTCGGATGTGCTGACCCGGCTAGCCCCAAACACCCGCAAAGAACGCACTCGCCGCAATTGATACATCAACCCCGGCACGAAGAAACCCAGCCCCGAGCTCACTCCGAACATCGTGATCGCAAATCGCGGCCACGCCGCCATCAAACCCGCGGTCAGGAACATCCCAGCAGCCGGTATGTAGAACATCCCGGAGAGAATCCCGGCCTTGATCAGGAACACCATCCCACCGAAGACCGCCAGCACCGGCGAAAGTGAGAGTACCGGCAGACCAAGCATGATTTCGATCAGGAACAGCAACGAGCAGCCGATCATGCTTGCGCCCCAGACGTGGGCGATCTGACGCTCGACGAACGTCACGGGTCCGCCGCGATGGCGGAGCCGCCAGAAGATGGCTGCCCATGTGCTGAAACCGACGGTCCAGATCAGCAGGTACGGCCCCGGCGACTTGACGCCGCGCTCTTGCAGATAATTTGTCAGAAGGCAGAGCAACAGCACCACGACGCTGTGCCAGATCCAGAGAAGCCCCCAGTTCTCGAGCACCGCCGCGTGGTGCGTTTCACGAAGGGCACGGCTGACAATGGTGGTGAACCGCCCCGATCGGGCCGAGGTCGGCTCGCCGGCCAGGTAAGCCTCGAGATCTGAAGCCAGGCCGGCCGCGGTCGAATAGCGCAGATCGGCAGGCTTTTGCAAACACTTGAGCGAGATCATCTCCAGGTCGCGGTCGACTCGCGGATTGAGCAGCCGCGGTGGCAACGGATCCTGCTCCAGGACGAGGAACACCGTATCAATCGCCGTGGCTGCCTGAAACGGCGGGCGGCCGGTGAGCATCTGGTAGAGGATCGCTCCCAGACTGTAGACGTCGCTGGCGGGTCCAATGCGGCCACGGCCTATACCCACTTGTTCGGGAGCCATGTATCCGGGCGTTCCGACGATCGCCCCAGAGGAAGTCAGGTCGAGATCCACGTCGAGCCGTTTGGCCAGTCCGAAGTCGGCCACGTGGGGAATTCCATCCTCGTCGAGAAGGATATTCGACGGTTTGAGATCACGGTGGAGCACGCCGTGGCGGTGTGCGTAGTCCATCGCGCGCGCAATCGGCGCGAGCAAACTCGCTGCTTCGCGAGCGGGAATGGGACCATCGGCGAGACGCCGTGCCAACGACTGGCCGTTGATGATCCTCATGATGAAGTACGGTTGACCCTCGTGAACTCCGACGTCGTACACCGGCACGATGTTTGGATGTGCGAGCCGGGCCGCTGAGGTCGCCTCGGCCCGGAAACGGGCCAGATCCACCGCCGAAGCCGCTGAGGCATTTCGGAGAATCTTGAGCGCGACGATCGCCTCCAGACGAACATGCCTGGCGCAATAGACCACGCCCATGCCGCCGCGTCCCAGTTCTTGCAGCAGCTCACAATCGCCAATGCGAGGCGGCACGGCACCGGGCACCGATGGCGCTTCGCCTTTGAAAGCCGTTGTGGGCGGATGATCGATCGTCTCGCCAGTCTCAGCCATGCAGGCCAGCTCGTTGGCGAGCTGGGCGGTCTGCCACAGCTCGCGCAGCTCACGCTCGAGCGCCTGGATCTCGCCGGCAGGCTGCTAGAATATCGGGAATTCGCGCTTGCGGAGCATTTTCGATCATCTCCGAGAGCAGCCGCGCCAGTTCATGGTCTCGCGGGAGAACGGGCTCTTCACCGGGTTCGAGGCTCATTCTCACAGTTCCTGATCGGGTCGTCTGGCCAGTAGATCACGCAGCCTTCGCAGAGCGCGAAGATAGCGCATGCCGGCAGCGGGCTCGCTTAATCCCAGAGCCTCCGCGCATTCCGCGTTCGTCAAATGCTCGAAGTGTCGCATGATGAGGATCTCGCGATCGTCTTCGCCGAGCTGCTCTAGTGCGGAATGAAAGCGATCAATCAACTCGCGGCGCATCGCGTCAGCCGCTGGTGTAAGGGCCTGATCGCGAAGGGCACTTGCAAGATCCATCGACGAGCGATCGAGGAACTCCCTGGCGGTGATCGATCGCTCGCGGTCGATGCTGCGTCGCCCGGCCACGCGGTGCCGCCGGTGCACATCAATGAGCCGATCACGGGCGATTTGTCGTAGCCAGGCCTGAAAAGGCATGCCCGGCTCGCGCAGGTAATCAGCCAGGCGCCGGCTCGCCTCGAGCAAGACGCTCTGCACCACGTCGCTGGCGTCTTCGCGTCGATTGAGGGCGCGATCGAGACGCATGGCGATGACGCGACGAAGGGGCTCGCGATGGCAGGCCAGCAGCTTATCAATCGCGGATGGGTCATTCGCCGCCGCGTCTTCGAGCATCGAGCGCGTTTTCGTCGCGTCAGGCCACATCAATGGTGAATCCGAATCCAGTGATCCGAGAATAGAATGCCCTGCCCAGCGTCCTTCCGCGGCATGTGGCATTCAACGCAGCGTGATTGAGCGGAGACCGGGCATTCCGGCGCCGGTTTGGGTAGAGTCTCGGGCTTGGGCACGCCCGGGCCCCCATGACAGGACAGGCACGTCTTGTCATACGCCGGGCGATCGGGAGAGACGCGTGCATGTGGGTCGTGGCAAGTGACGCAACTGAACGCTCCGCCGCTTTTCTGGTAGCACTTCGACTGCGCGATACCGACTGGTTGGAAGCGCACCAGGTTGGGGTCCGCGGGGTTGATTCGGCCCGCCTGTGAGGCCGACGGCAGGCGGTGGCAGCTTCCGCACATCGTAATGAGCTGCGCGGCCGTGTAGTGATCGGGGCCGAAGGGAAGCATCAGATCGGATGCCGGGGCATGCCGTCGCGCGGCGGCGACGTGAGCCTTGGCCGGTCCGTGGCAGCGTTCGCAGGAGACGTTCGGGATCATCGTATTCTCGTCGAACCGCTGATCGTCGTCGCCGGCGGCGAGCTGCGTGGCGTGGCAGCGGAAGCACTCCCGAGCGATCCGTGGAGGAAGCTCGCCACCGTAGGGCTTCAGCCCCGGAGGAGCTGGCCGGGTGTCGTGGCCGGGCGTGATGCCCAGACCGCTCTTGCCGTCCTGCCGGTGGTAATACGTTAGCCGATGCTCGAGGACGTGCGGTATCTGGTGGTCGATCATGCTCACATACGTCAGGGCGTGGTGGCCTGAGCCAAGGGCGTAGTCGGCGATCCATTGCTGGATCTCGCTCGCCGCCGTGCGCGTGATGTGCAGCTCACCCTTTTCGTACTGGTAGCTCCACGTGACCCCGTCGATCTCGGGATCTGCTTGCTTGGTTTCGTCAAGCCGGCGCGAGATCTCGAGCCGGCCAGCCGGCCGCAGGGTCAGCGCGTGCCCGGACCGCGAATGCATCGCACTCTCGCCAGGATGACACTCCGCACAGACGCGCGAGCCGACGTAGGGGTCGGCCACGAATCGGCCCTCCGGCGGAAACGGCCGGTCAAATGTGATGAGCCTGATTTTGTTCGATGGCCCGGCCGGGCGCTTTGCCGCTTCTGGCGCCAGGGGTTTTCCGGTGACGAATACGAGCCAGGCTGCCGCAAAGACTAAAACGGTAAGACCCACCAGCAGCACGGCGATTTGTGGCCACGACGCGGTCCGTGAGGGCTTCTTTGTCATCGTTATCAGGTTCGCGCCACGTCAAGCGAAACGGCGACGCCAGCTCCTGTTTCCTGAATTCCGTTCTGGCCAGTTGGTGCGTACGCTGGCTCCGGCTCGAGCGTGATGGGCACCGACTTGAACGCGGGCGTCTTCGAGTCGGGGTCAATCGTGCCCGGAACCAGGGTGTTTGCCTCCGGGAAATACATCGCTGCGTTACCGGCCTTGATGTCGAACGGGCGCACTCGCACGCCGTGCATTGCGCCGGCGGAGCTCCGGACGCAAACTTGCTGGTCGGTTGCCAGGCCGCGCCGACGTATGTCTTCCGCATTCATCAAAATCACGTCGCGCCTTTCCTGCCCGCGATAGATATCTTCCTCTTCGTAGACGACTGTGTTGAATTGCCCCTCGGAACGAATCGTCATGAGGCGAAGCTGGCCCGAGCCGGCCGGCGGCTCCGGAATCGCGACGGCAGCGAAGCAGGCCTTGCCCGTTGGCGTCGGGAATTGGTGCGTGTGAAACGTTCGCCCCGGGATCTGAAACTCGTGTTTGGTCTGGTCAATGGTCGCGAGCGACTCGAAGCCCGGCACGGCCTGAGCAATAAGCTGGCGGACGTTCATGTTTTCGTTCATCGCCTGCCAGTCGACGGGCGAATTTTCACCGAGCACGCGCCGGCCCAGCTCGGCAATGATGGAAACCTCGGTGCGCGTGCCTTCGTGGCGTGGCGGGCCGCCGTCGGAGAGCCGGACGAAATTGAACATCGATTCCTGCGTTGTTGCCTCTTCCTCATCACGGGCTCGCACGGGCAGGATCAGCGTCTCTCGCCCTCGTCCCCAGGCGTGTCCGGTATTGAGCGTCGTGTTCATGTAGACCACGAGCTCAAGCTTGCCGAGCGCTCGCGCAGCGAATGTGGCATCGGGATTCGAGCCGAAGAGATTGCCACCCAGGCAGACGGCGGACTTCACTTTTCCCTCCGTGGCAGCGCGCATACAGGCCATCGTGTCCAGACCGGGCTGGGCGGGAAGCTTGACTTTCAAGAGCGACTCGAGGCGATCGAGAATCGCCTGCTTGAGGTTGGGCGTGACGCCGACCGATCCGATCCCCTGCACGTTCGAATGCCCGCGAATCGGCAAGAGCCCGGCTCCCGGCCTGCCCACCATTCCGCGCAACAGGGCGAGGTTGACGATCATGCGCACGTTAGGAACGCCATGCGCGTGATGAGTGATGCCCATCGTCCAGGCGAAGATTGCATTCTTGGCGGCGGCGTATTGGTTGGCGATCTTCTCGATTGCCGTGCGCTCGACGCCACTTGCCTTTTCGATCGTGCTCCAGTCTGCTGATTCGACTTGACGGCGAAAATCGTCGAAGCCTTCGGTCGACTGGCCAATGAACCGCGAATCAACCTGCTGTCGCTCGAGCAAGAACTTGGCCACGCCAGTCAAAAGGGCAATATCGCCGCCGATGTGGGGTTGAACGTACAGGCTTGCGATCGATGAGCCGAAAAGCATGCTGCGCACATCCGACGGCACGCGGAAATTCACCAGTCCGATTTCCTTGATCGGGTTGATGACGATGACCTGGCCGCTGTTGCGCCGAATCTGCATGAGCGTGCGCAGCAAACGCGGGTGATTCGAAGCGGGATTGCCACCGATCAGAACGAACAAGTCAGCGTGCTCCACATCTTCAAGCGTCACCGTGGCAGTACCGCTGCCAAGCGACTTGGTAAGCCCCACACCGCTGGCCTGGTGGCAGTAGAACGAGCAGTTGTTGACATAATTTGTGCCATACAGACGCGCGAAAAGTTGAAGCAAGAAGCCGGCCTCGTTGGAAGAGCGGCCGCTGGCGTAGAAGAAGCTCTCGTCAGGCTGCTGGCGCTTCAGTCGTTCAGCCAGGCGTGCCAGGGCTTCATCCCAGGTGATCGAGCGATAGTGGGTATCGATTGGCCCGGCGTAAAGAGGGCTTGTCAATCGGCCGCTCCATTCGAGCTCGCGCGGAGAAAGCGAACGGAGCTGGTCCAGGCTGATCGCTTGGAAAAAACCCGGACGGAGGGCGCCCTGCATGTCGGCAACCATCGCCTGGAACGACTTCTTGCAGACTTCGGGAAAGTGCCCGGCTTCGTTCCGCATTCCTCCGGATTGACCGCCCATGCCGACAGCGCATGTTTTGCAGGCGTTCTTGGCCGACATGGCTTTCCAGAGGCGCGACCAGCCAACCTTGTTGGCCATCCGAAGGCTGTACTTGATGGCCGCCCAGCCACCGCCATTCTTCATCGGCTTCATCCGGCCAACCTCAGGGTACGCGGCGCACGATACGACAGGCATTCGAGGTTCGGGCATCCCGATTTCCCTCCCCAGATTCCTGCCTGTATTAGAGCAGCGTAGCGATCGGGGCACAATCGCCAGTGTGACCGGTGGCATCCTTGCCGTTCTTCAAGTTGTCGGCGACAGTATCCAGCATGGTGTTCACTCCGTATGTGGAGAGAACCAGGTGTGATTCGAGATCGTCGAGTCGCGGGCGAATGCCTACCGCCAGATGTCTGTCCCAGGAAGTTACCGGCAATGCTCAAATCGCTCGCGCCCGTCACCGAGTGGCTGCATCGTCAACCGTGGCTGCGCTCACGGCAGATCGTCGACGCTCGGACGTTGCTCGAAAGCGAAACTCGGATGTCGGTGCCATACTTTCGCGGAGGCTCAAAGCCTTACACCCGCTGGTGGTGGCTCGCGGGACCTTTCCGTCCCGACGACATTCGCAGCCAGCTTGCGTGGCTCCACGCAAATGGATTCGGCGGCGTCGAGCTTGCCTGGCTCTGGCCATCCTGGATGGGTGACGTCGAGCCGGGAATCGAATGGCTCGGAGCGGAATGGTCCAGCCTGGTCGCTTTCACCAAGCAAGAGGCCGATCGCCTCGGGCTTGGGTGCGATTTCACCTTCGGCAGTTGCTGGCCCTTCGGCGGATCGGCGGTTCGAAGAGCCGACTCGTCACGAACATTCGATGGATTCTCGCATCAACGGCTCCACGGCTCGTGGGAACCCGACTCCTCGAGCGAGATTCACGTGCTCAACCATCTCGACCGGCACGCACTGGGCCGCTATTCCGAAACGATCCTCCCGGCGCTCGCGGAAGCTCTTCCTGGCTCGCCTTCGGCCTTGTTCTGCGACTCCCTGGAGCTCGATACGCGGCGGCTCTGGGACCCGAAACTCTGGAATCGCTTCACCGAGCGGTTCGGGTATCGCCTGGAGGGGCTCGACGATCAGATCGACGACGACCCCGATCTTCGCTATGACTATCGCACGATGATCGCCGAGGCCATACTCCACGAATTCTACGAAGAGTTCGCCGCGATCTGCCGCCGCCACGGCGCGTTCTCGCGGGTGCAATGCCACGGTGCCCCCACGGACCTACTCGCGGCCTACGGAGCGGTGGACATTCCCGAGTCGGAAGCAATTCTGTTCACACCGCCATTCTCGCGGATCGCGGCCTCCGCCGCCGCACTCTTCGACAAGCCGGTCGTGAGCGCCGAATCGTTCACATGCCTTTACGGTTTCGTCACACGGACCAACCTGGAGCCCTACCTCTACTGGCACAAAGAGCAAGTGGCCGACCTGAAGCTGCTGGCCGATGCGCTCTTTGCAAATGGAGTCAATCAGATTGTCTGGCACGGAATGCCATTCAACGGGCCGGGCGAGCGGAACGAGTTTTACGCGTCGGTGCATGTCGGGCCTGATTGCGCTTTTGCGGCTGAATTGCCCGCTTTCAATGCGTATCTGGAACTTGTCTCGGCATTGTTGAAGCTGGGACGAACTGAATCGCGTTTGGCGGTGTACTTGCCGAATGAGGACAATCGCCGGCTCGACCGGATTCCCGACAACGAACGAACGCCCGCTGCGTTCCATCGATGGGAGATGCGGCACGTCGTTGTTCCCCGCGATATCGAGGGATACGCTCCTCTTTGGGTTTCTTCTGCGTGCCTCGGTCGGTCGGAGATCCACAACGGCCGCCTTTGCGTCGGCGACTGTCGGTTTTCCGGCCTGATGGTCGACGTTGACTGGTTGGACGGCAACGCCTTGGCCGAGATTGTTCGCCTGGCCAAAACGGGCCTGCGGGTGATCCTGGGGCGCGTTCCCCGCGCGCCGGCAAGCATCCTCGCCCCGATTACCAGACGATGCTCGATCGCCTTCAGACTTGCGAAAACGTCTGCTCCCGACTCGATCAAGCTGGCTTGCTACCGCTGGTTGACGGTCGAGACATCCCGCCGTTCTGGGCGCGGCGGACTCCGGAATGCCTCTATCTATTCTTCAGCCATCCGATGACGCGCGACATTCGGTACCCGATGCGCTATGGCCAGTCACACTGTCGCGAGCGAATGACTCGACGAATCACAATCTGGTGCGAGGAAAAGTCGTTTGCAATCAAACTCGTCTTCGAGCCCTACCAGTCAATCATGATCCGGGTTTCGCGCTCGGACGGCGTGCAGTTCCTCGACCTGGGCTATCGACCACCCGATCCTCAGACTTCCGTCTAGCGGAATGGACTTGGCTTACCGTGCCTCTTCCACTGAATCGAAACAGTATGGTAAGCTCGAACTAGTAGGAACGCTCCCGCTTGGTTGGCCGTCCCCGTGAGGCTGCCGGGCGGCGCCGCCTGAAGGGTTCCGGCCTCGGGACTGGCCGTTGCAACCCGCGTCTCCTCTCTGTCTGTATTCGCCACTCTCGGCGACTTTTTTGCCCTCCCCGGGTGGACCATATCCCATGCCTAACGATCAAGATCTCTTCGCTGAAGAGCAGTCGATGGTCACGATGAGCTTCGGAGAGCACATCGAAGAACTACGAGTTCGATTGATTCTGGCCCTCCTCGGCCTGTTCGTCGGAGTGCTCATCGTGTTCGTTCCCCCGCTCTCCATCGGTAAGCGGGTGATGGAGAAAATGGAACAGCCTGCCAAGGTCGCCCTCGATGAATTCTATACGGCCGAATACGATAAAAAGGCTGAAAAAGCCAAGAAAGAGCGGGCGGCTGGCAGAGGATTCACTCCTCAACTGGAAGGCGTCGTCGACGCGGACGTACTCGTCGCGGAGCTCCGGAAAATCGCCCCCAAGCTGGAACTCCCCGAACCGGAATCCTTGAAGGGCACCACGCTCAAATTATCCATGCAGTTCTTCGAGGTGGGCGTGATCAACATGGTCCACAATTCGACGGTCCAGCTTGACCAGAGCCTGGTCTCGCTTGCCCCGCTCGAGACGCTCACAATTTTCTTCATGGTCTGCCTCGTGTCCGGCCTGGTGCTCGCCAGCCCGTGGGTTTTCTACCAGATCTGGGCGTTTGTGGCCGCGGGGCTCTATCGCCACGAACGGCACTACGTCACGAAGTACCTGCCGTTTTCGCTCGGATTGTTTCTTGCAGGCGTCTTTCTCTGCTTCTTTTTCGTGTTACCGATCACGCTCCAGTTCCTGTTACAGTTCAACGTCTGGCTGGGTGTAGCACCGACGCTTCGACTCAGCGACTGGATGGGATTTGCGACGATCCTCCCGCTTGTATTCGGGATCTCGTTCCAGACTCCGCTCGTGATGCTGTTTCTCGAACGAATCAACATCTTCACCGTGCAGGATTTCCGGGCGAAGCGGAGAATAGCGATCCTGGTCATCACAATCACGGCCGCGGTGATCACACCCGGGCAAGACCCATTCAGCATGGTTTTGCTGGCGATCCCCATGATTTTCCTTTACGAGCTCGGGATTCTGATGATTACAAGCAGCCGTCGCAAACCGGTGCAGGGCGATTGATCGCCCAGGGTACGAGGGCTCGCGACCATGACGCAGAACCGCCCTGGAAAGGTCTACCTGGTCGGTGCCGGGCCAGGTGATCCAGGGCTACTGACCCGTCGAGGCGAAGCCGTCCTCGCAAGCGCCAAGTGGTTGTCTATGACCATCTTGCGAGCTCGCGCCTGCTGGACCTGGCGCCCGACGCGGCCGTGCGGATCTGCGCGGGCAAATCAATCGGTCATTGCAGCCTTTCGCAAGATCAAATTAACGCGCTCTTGATCGAGCATGCACGGGCGGGGCTCCAGGTGGTACGGCTGAAGGGGGGAGACCCACTGGTGTTCGGGCGTGGCGCCGAGGAGGCCTTTGCGCTCGCAACGGCCGGGATCGCGTTCGAGATTGTTCCGGGGGTTACTGCCGGCGTCGGCGTGACGGCTTATGCCGGCATCCCGGTAACCCATCGTTCGGCCGCCTCGGCGGTCGCATTTGTGACCGGTCATGGCGACCCTGAATCCAAAGACGACCATGGTGACCTCGATTGGGAGGCGCTGGCGCGCTTCCCAGGCACGCTGGTGGTTTACATGGGAGTCACTCACCTGGCGGCCATCTGCCGCACGCTGCTCAAGCTGGGCAAACCCGCGGATACGCCGGCGGCCGTCGTCGAATGGGGTACGACGGCCGTTCAGCGCACGGAAGTCGCAACATTGGCGACGATCACAGATGTTGCTCGTCAAGCCTCGATGCGCCCCCCTGCCCTTCTGGTCGTCGGGTCAGTCGTTGCGCTGCGAGACCGGCTAGCGTGGTTTGAACGCCTGCCGCTCTTCGGACAGCGGATTGTCGTCACCCGGCCGCGCGATGAGGGCAACAGAGCGGCCGTTCTACTCGAAAGCCTCGGAGCGGAGGTGTTGCTGGCACCGACCGTCGAAGTGCGGCCGATAAGTGCCCCGGCACCGCTCGATGCCGCGATCGACGGTCTTGCGAACTACGACTGGCTCGTGTTTACCTCGGCCAACGGCGTGCGATTCTTCATGGACCGGCTCGCCGACCGAGGGCGCGACCTACGCGTGCTGGGACACTTGAAACTGGCGGCGATCGGGCCGGCAACCGCGGAGGTCCTGGCCAGCTTTCACCTGCGCGCGGATCTCGTTCCCGAAACGTTTCGCTCCGAGGCGCTGGCGGCCGTGCTGCGACAGCATGCGCGAGGGCAAAGAATTCTGCTCGCCCGCGCCGATCGAGGGCGCGTGATTCTCAAGGATGAACTTGATGAAGTGGCTGATGTCGACCAGGTTGCCGTCTATCACAATTGCGACGTTGATACTCTGCCGGAGTCAGTCGTCGAGCGCCTGGGGGACGGCACAATCG
Source organism: uncultured Planctomycetota bacterium (assembly GCA_963823665.1). GTDB lineage: Bacteria > Planctomycetota > Planctomycetia > Isosphaerales > Isosphaeraceae > CAVXHV01. The sequence goes on along the minus strand of CAWGMQ010000004.1, from coordinate 2,063,735 downwards.
ACTGGATCACCCTGACGAGCCCGGCCATCGCAGCGCGGTTGCACGGGCTTCTACCAGACGAGCTGCGCGGGCGCATCGGGAAACAAATTCGGCTCGCCAGCCTGAGCCCGGTGACCACGCAGGCCGTGCGGTCGGTTGGCTGGGAGATCGCCGTCGAAGCGGCGGAATACACGTGGGAGGGTCTGGTCCGGGCGATCGTGGAGCAGGTAAAGCAAGAGCGCAAGACATTGTCATGATAGGAGTTACTGAAACGGCCGATCGCATCTTCCAGCGGTACAAAGGATGAACCAGTCGCGCGGCGAAAGCAGGCCCGAGGTGTCGCGCTCAGCGGAGCTCGAGTATCGTTTCGACACCCTGCCAGAGCAGAAATCCCGAACCGAGAATGAACAAAATGTCCATGCCGATATTTCGTCCGAAGATGCCGGCGGCGAGGTCGAGCAAGAAGACCAGGCAGACGATGCCTGCCACTCCAATTGCTGAGTAGGTGATGATCTTCTGGGTCTCCATCGCGCAGCGCTCCGCTCTTCGGGACAAGGGGCCTGATAGGAACAATTTACCACAAATATTTGGCCGGAAGAGTCAGGAGCGTCAGAAACACCACGATCACCCGGTCGCGCGATTTCTCGAGCGACCCTTCCGCAACGACGACCGGCTCTCATCCGCGTCCACCCGGGGAAACTGCCGGGTCGGATGTCGTGACTTCGATTCGGCGAGCCCGCACGCGATCTGCCTTGGGCAAGAACACGCGCAAGACGCCGTTTTTGAGCTCGGCCGTGATTCGGTCGCGATCGACCTCGTCGCTCAAGATAAACGAACGGTGGTAATCACCCGGGCGATATTCCTCGTGAATCAACCGCGTGTCTTGCGGCAAACGTGGCTCAATTCGAGCATACAGATTAAGGACGTTGTCCTCGAGCTGGACGTGCAAAGCCTGCTCGGCGGCGCCGGGAATGTCGGCCTCGAGGACCAAGCCATCGGGGCTTTCGTGGATGTCGATGGGCGGTGTATAAGTCTCTCGAGGTGCTTGAGCATCCTGCTCGATCGCCCGTTGATGAGCAGAGTTGCGACGGCCCGTCTCGACGCTGACGCGAACCTGACGTTCATCAATATTCGTTGCTTCAACGCTCATCGCTTCAGCTCTCCCACATTCATTAACTTCGTCTCTCGCTTGGTTATTCGGGCGACGCCGGAGCGCCTTCAGGCGGCAGGTCCGGAGGCGGTCACGGAGATCCGGCGCGGCTTGGCGGTCTCAGCTTTCGGCAAGTTCACAGTGAGAATTCCATCGGCAAACGACGCCCCGACCTGGGTGCTATCAACCCGGTCCGGAAGCGTGATTGTTCGGACCCAACGGCCCACCGGCCGTTCTTGCCGGCGATAACTGTCGTCTTTGATCCCTTCCGGCCGCTTCCGCTCACCGCGGATTGTGAGAGTCTCGCCGGCAATCGTCAATTCGATGTCGGCCGGCGTCATCCCCGGGAGTTGCATCGACAAGAGATACCGGTCGCCCGCGTCATGGACGTTCATCGGCGGATAGGCCTGCGCTCGCCGGACAGACTGAAACGGATCGAGCGAGACGATAAGGCGCTCCATCTCTCGATGAAGCTCTCGGAACGGATCCCACCTCTGCCATTGGATGCTATTCATGCACCCTCCTTCGCCGTGCGCGAATTCACGCCACTGAATCGTTCTATCTATTTAGTTTTGGCGTAAGGCCTTAGCACTTGTCCCGGGGCTTGCACAAAACTCAACCGCAGACGTTGTGCCAATTTGACGGGACCGCACTGCATTACCACACTCGTTGTCCGTAAACTTTTATCAAAGAAGAGGTTAGGGTGCGCCGCCGCGGTTACGATTGTCCTTGAGCATTCGATTCTGGCAGTCGTGTGATTGCCAAATTGGCAACAATGGCCAATGACGGCTGCCAGTGCTAACTGCCGAAATGGCAGAGCGATGAAGGATCGCGTTCCCGGACTCCGTTGCCTGACGCCGGAAGCGCGAATGCACTACCACTCCACGATTAGATCACGGAAGCAGACGAACCGATCGGGTCCCGGATCGAACATGAGCCATTCGGTTGTAGCATCAGCGTTCAGAGCGACTGATGACTGCTGGCCATCGATCCAGAGCGTAAGACCGGGTCCTTCACGTTCCAGGCGGACGTGGTGCCACGATTGAGCGAGGAGTGATGGATTCGAGAGGGGATCAATGGGGTGTTCCGGCGATGAATCGGTTGCGAGCGAATGTCCGGCAACGCGAATGTTGGCCAGTTCCGCGGTGCTCGAGAGCACATCGACGCGCAGGTTGAACCGCGAAGGAAGCTCGACCGGCATGTGGTGCGGGAGCCCATGCCCCGAGGAAGTGTGCACGATCGGCGCGGCGACGAATTCAGCCACGCGGAATGATTGGCCCACGCCTTTGGCCGCACCGCCTGGACGTTGCTCGAGCGCATGTGCGTGCGGCCAGCGGATGCAGACACACGCTGATGCGAGTGAGGCCACGAGCACAACACCCCTCAAAGACCAAGACCATCGACGTGGCAGATTGCGCTCGACCGGAAACGGGCAATGCAGGAGCATCCGCATCCGCTGAAAAAGCGGCGAATGTTGGTGGCGTGTTTCGGTTGTAGCCAACGTTGGTGCGAGGCGATGAGCCCGCTTCAGAGCCGTGGAAGCTGCACGCGAATCCGCCAGCGACAGGAGAGAGACCGCGTAGTCTTTCGGGGTTCCGTATCCTTGCGAAGCCGCGTGATCGGCGATGAACTCCTGATCGATCATCAGTTGGGAGCGCAACCACCAGACGTGGGGTAAGAAGAACCAGATCGATTGTGCAAGACTGGCGATCGTTCCAAACCAGGCGTCGGATTCGGCGGCATGAGCGAGCTCGTGGAGCAGGCTCAACTTGCAAATCTCTGCACTGGCTTCGGGCTGTTCGTACGACGCTGGGATCAGAATCGTGGTGCGGCGAAAACCGACCAGGACCGGCCGCTCGACGGCGGACGAGACACGCACGTCAGGCCGTGCCCGCTTTTCCGTCCACGTTGCGGAGAGGGTGTCGTAGACGACCTGGGTAGACGCTGACGGCGCGAGCGAGTGGCGCAGCAGCCAGCGGACGCCCCAGAAGCCCAGCAAGACCCACGCCGCACCGGTAATCGCCACGGTGAGAACGATCAAGGTCAAGCAGCGTGGCAGCCAGCGACCGGCCCAGGCGGCGTAGTCTCCCTTGAAGATGGTGATCGACGAGCGGAGCCGATCACGAATGCCTGGTTCTGCCGAGGGCTCCTGCTGGTGTGGGTTTGGGTAGGCAGCCGGAACAGACGGCGGCAGTAAATCGGCCTGCAGCATCAAGTCCACGACGTCAACCCGCGGAAGCGGCAACGCCGCAACCAAGGGAATAATCGCCAGAGACCCCAGCAACGACGAGCGCACAATGAGCAAGCGGCGAGAGGGCTGGCGACATAGAAGCAATGCGCAAACCACGACGCTCAGGAAAAGCGCGGTGGAGAGCGCTGCATCAAAAAGGATGAGGCCGGCACGATCAAGCCACATCCACATGGAGAGAGCCCTTCGAGATCGCCGCTGACAGACGCGCTCCGGGGAAAGACTCCCCCGGCGGGCGGCAATGGATCGCATCACCGCTTTCGCGTGCTCGACAGCTTACCAGCAGAATCCGGAGGAGAAATCAACCCGGTGAATCTGCTTCGTTGATCGGCGCAAAAGTCGACACAGCGACCGCGAACGGATCCGAGAGATCGTGCATCACGGCGCGGATCAAACCTTCACCGGAGATTGCACACGATTCCGTTCGCAGCCACTCTATCTTAATTTGCGCCGATGCCCGAATCTCTTCAAGCCTCTTCAGCGACGATCTTTTCCTCATTCCCGGGTTTCAGGAATGATTGCTGCTGGGCTTCGTCAATCATCGCACGTAGGCGATCCAGCTCCTCGGGTGTGGGAGATTTGGATCCCAGCAAGGCAACCATGACCCGGTCGAGCGCGCCGTCAAAAACGCGATCGACGAATCGTTTGGTCAACTCGCCGATCGTCCTTTCGGACGATTTCTTCGGGATGTAGACGAACGTCCGCCCCTCAACGACATGTCGGACCAAGCCCTTCTTCTCCTCCATGATGTTGAGCAAAGTCTGGACGGTGCTGTAAGCGACCGGACCCGCAGCCCGGTTCAAGTCTTCCTGCACCTCGCGCACACTCGCCCTCTCACGAACCCAGAGAATCTTCATGATCTCTAGCTCGCGATCGGTTACCATCGACGTCTTCCGCATCGTTGTCAAGCTCCGCCAAATAACGAGAAAAACGGGAATAATCATGCACGTAACGTAACGTGCTCCATCACACTACGCAACCCGAAGCAACTCGGAATTCAAAAAACGCAGCACCACTGTAACGGCCCGCGGAGTGCGCTCGGAAATGACCCGCCTGGTTCAGAATCACGCTACCGCGCGGACGGACAATTTCGGTCATTTCAATGCTGCTGCCGCGAGGGTTTAGCTAAACTGAAGAAACCAAATAAGATATCCCGACTGGGAAGCTATTGCCGTCCGAAAGCCGATGCACCACGTGGCAATACCGGGCCGACGAAGTTGACGGTGTGATTGCAGGCATTGATGGATTTAGCGACATCGGAGCGGCGCGAGTGAATGGTGCTCACCTGTCGCGGCGTCGCGGTCATTTGCTAGAATTCTGCGTTGAGAGGCCGACCTGAGAAGGATTTCTCGCTTGCGACCGGGTGCTCACGGTAGGCCCAGTTCAACCACGTAGTGCAAGATCGACATCGCCGTCTTGTCAAAGAGATGTAAATCATGAGTCGGACTGGTGCACAGAGAGCCTCCGTTCTGGCACGAACGACTTCGGATGAATTCGCCCGGTATTTCCGGCATCTGGCCGGCCGGGTCGAAAAGGCTGCGCGGAGCGTTCCGGAGGACCAGTTCTGGACCAAGCCGTTTCCGTTTGGCAATTCGATCGGCCACCTGGTGTTGCACCTGACGGGCAATTTGAACCATTACATCGGCGCGCTCGTCGCCGGCACCGGCTACGCTCGCCATCGCGAGCACGAGTTCACCGACCCCGTTCGGCATCCGCGTGACATTGTGCTCGCGCGGTTTCATGAGGCGATCGAGCTGGTTGCGCAGACACTTTCCGACCAGGACGATGAGACGCTTGTCATGCCAGTGCAAGACCAGCCGCCCATTGAGACCCGCCTGGGGCTTTTCCTGGTTTGTGCGGCCCATTTGAATAATCACGTTGGCCAGATGAGCTACCTGGTGCAGGCGCTGCAGTCGAGCACCAACGAGCGGCCCGTCTGGTGAGGGGAGAAGCGGCCGGAATTGACACGCAAACTCCGGCGCGTGTCTCGAACCTTTCGAGGACAATCGGTCTCCGAAGAAAATAGAGTGCGTCGGTTGTGCGTCGATGCGCGTGAGCAAGATTCCCGATTCCCGCAGAGGTCCGAAACGATGAATCTCGCGGAACTTCCCAAGCAGTACGTTCCCCAGGATGCCCAGCAACGCTGGTACCAGTTCTGGCTGGACAAAGGGTATTTCCACGCGGATGCGGCGGGTAGCCGCAAGCCGTATTGCATCGTGATTCCGCCGCCGAACGTCACCGGTGCGCTGCATCTGGGGCATGCCCTCAACAACACCCTGCAGGACATCCTGATCCGCTGGCGGCGGATGCAGGGCTACGACGCACTCTGGATGCCCGGCACCGACCATGCCGGCATCGCCACCCAGGCCGTGGTCGAGAAGCGTCTCTTCCAAGAGGAGAAAAAGAACCGGCACGACCTCGGCCGGGAGGCCCTGGTCGAGCGCATCTGGGCCTGGAAGGACGAATACGAAAAGCGCATCCTTTGCCAGCTTCGCCTGCTGGGGTGCTCGTGCGACTGGGAGCGAACGCGCTTTACGCTCGACGAGGTTTGCTCGCGCGCGGTTCGCCGTACGTTCTTTAATCTGTTCAAGGCCGGCAAGGTCTTTCGGGGCAAGCGGCTGGTGAACTGGGACACGCAGCTCCGCACCGCGGTCGCCGACGACGAGATCTACTACGAAGAAACCCAGGGCCATCTCTGGACGATCAAGTACCCGATTGCAGGCTCGGCCGCGGGCGAAGTCTTGCACATTGCCACAACCCGGCCCGAGACCATGCTCGGCGATACGGCCGTGGCCGTGCACCCCGACGATGCACGCTACCGGCATTTGATCGGCAAACACGTCGAGCTGCCGCTGACCGGCCGCCAGATTCCAGTCATCGCCGACGGCCTGCTGGTGGACCCTGCCTTCGGCACCGGCGTCGTGAAGGTGACCCCCGGTCACGACCCCAACGATTACCAGGCCGGAGTGCGCAATAGTCTGCCCATGATCAATCTCCTCAACCAGGACGGCACCTACAACGAAAACGCCGGCAAGTACGCCCGCCTCGACCGGATGATCGTGCGCAAGCGAATCGTCGAAGACTTGAAGGAAGCGGGTTTTCTCGAGCGTGTCGAGTCGTATACCGTTCGCCTCAATCACTCCGATCGCAGCAAGACGCCGATCGAGCCGTACCTCTCGGACCAGTGGTTCGTGCGCATGGGGGACGAGCCCGACGGATCTGCCGGCTTCGCTCAGCAGGCGATGGACGCAGTGACTTCCGGGCGCATCAACGTTCACCCTGTTCGTTACTCCAAGAGTTACCTGGACTGGCTGGGCGAGAAGCGCGATTGGTGCATCAGCCGGCAGCTCTGGTGGGGGCATCGGATCCCGATCTGGCACTGTGGCACCTGCACCGAGCAGGAGCTGGAGAAGGCGTTTGCCGGTCGCAGTGACGTGGTGTGGCGCGCGGGTGAATCGGGAGGCTGGCTGGTCTGCGGTGAAACCGACCTGCGCGGCGACGAGCTTGGTTCCGCGCACACGCTGGCTCAAGACCCGGATGTTCTCGATACGTGGTTCAGCTCGGCACTCTGGCCGCACTCCACTCTGGGATGGCCGGAAGAGACCGCGGAGCTCAAGAAGTTCTATCCGACCAGCGTGCTCTCGACGGCCCGCGACATCATCACCCTGTGGGTGGCCAGGATGGTGATCTTCGGTCTGTTCAATCGGGGCGACGTGCCGTTTCGCGATGTCTATATTCACCCGATCATCCAGGATGGGAAAGGCCGGCGGATGTCGAAGTCGGCCGGGAACGGAGTTGACCCCGTCGACATCATGGAGATCTACGGCGCCGACGCCCTTCGGTTCACACTCGCTTCCGGCGCGACGGAAACGCAGGACCTGCGGATCCCGGTCGAGCCGCTCAAGCTTCCTGACGGCCGGGTGATCAACACGTCGGAGCGATTCGAACAAGGCCGCAACTTCGCCAACAAGTTCTGGAACGCCGCCCGGCTTGTGCTCATGAACCTTGAGGGGTACAAGCCAGCCGGTCTCAACCCGCGGACGCTCGCGATCGAGGATCGCTGGATTCTCGACCGACTGGACTGCACGATCGAGGAGGTGACCGCGTTGTTCGAGCAGTTCCAATTTGCGGAGGCGGCTCGGCGGCTGCGCGACTTCACGTGGGGCGATTTCTGCGACTGGTACCTTGAATTCGTGAAGGGGCGGCTGCGCGACGATCAATCGAAGCCGGAGGCCCAGCGTGTGCTCGCGTCTGTGCTCGACTCGCTTTGCCGGCTGCTGCACCCGATCGTTCCGTTCGTGACGGAACAGGCGTGGCAAGGCTTGAATTCCCTGGCGGCGGAGCGCGGATTATCACATCCCGAGCCCGCCGCAGAGAGCGTCTGCATCGCACCCTGGCCGGAGCCGGTTGGCTTCCGGGATGAAACGGCCCGCGAAACAGTGGGCCTGTGGTGCGAGGTGATCAAGGCGCTGCGCAACCTGAAGGCCGAGCGCAACGTGCCCAAGGAGGCGCGGATCGAGCCGATTCTGGTGGCGCGCGGAGTGGTCGCGCAAAGACTGGCGCAGGGCGAGGCGTTCTTGAAGAGTCTGTTGCCCGCTGTCTCGCTGACGATCGTGCCCGAGGTCGAGCACCCCGCTGATTGCGCCGTGGCGGTGTTGCCCGAAGTGGAGGTCATCCTGCCGCTCGCCGGCTTGATCGACCATGAGGCCGAGCGCGCCAAGCAGCGCAAGGCGCTGGCCGACTTCGAGCGGCAAATCGGCTCGCTCAAGACGAAGCTGAGCAATGAGTCTTACGTGCAGCGGGCACCGGCAGAAGTGGTTGCTCAAACTCGGGCGAAGCTCGCCGAGCTCGAGTCGCAACACGCCGCGGTAAGCAGCCTGTTGCAAGAGGCTTGAACCGGGGCGCGAGCGGGCCCTGTGTTGCGTTGACGCCTCGCGCCTGGTCATCTATGATCGGAGCCATGCACTCGTTTTCCTGTTGTCGGTGAGGATGGTGACGCGTTTGCGGAGCTGAAATCGTCCTTCCCGCCTGAGAGAAAAGAAAAGGTGGTAGCGCCGTGGCGGTTCAGATGGAGCTCACGCGCATCATCATCAACGAGGCGAGCGACTCGCATATCATCTTTTTGAAAGAGGTGGATGGCGAGCGAATGTTTCCGATCGTGATCGGCCTGTTCGAAGCAACGAGTATTGACCGGCGGGTACGGAGCCAGCCGACACCGCGTCCGCTGACGCACGACTTGCTGGCGAGCACGATCGACCTCCTGGGGGGTGACGTACAGGACATCTATATCAACGAATTACGTGAGCACACATATTTCGCCAAGTTGCGGATCCGTCACGAGGGAGAGCTGGTGGAAGTAGATTCACGGCCGAGTGATGCGATCGCGCTGGCGGTGACGGTGGATGTGCCGATCTTCGTGGCCGACGACATCCTGGACGAGGTGAGCGGGCAGTAGGTCGTTGTAGGTCAGGCTTCAGCCTGACGATTCGCTTCAAACGTTGGTGGTAGGTCAGGCTTTAGCCTGACGATTCTCTTCAAAACACCACCAAAGGCTCGCATCGACAGGCAGTACGGGTTTTTTGAAGTCTTCGACGCCAGGAGGAGGGGTGCCAGAGTGGTCGATTGGGACGGTCTTGAAAACCGTAGTAGGTGAAAGCCTACCGTGGGTTCGAATCCCACCCCCTCCGTTTTTGCCGAGATGCCCAGAAACCTGGACCGTGTTTGGGTGCGTTGTCTCTTGCCGCGTCGGCTTTGAGAATCACGTCGAGTGTCCGCGGCTTGAACGATCCATTTGTTGGCCTCGAAGTCCGTATCCTGCCGGCGTGGCGGAATGGCAGACGCTGAGGACTTAAAATCCTCTGGGGGTAACCCCGTGTGGGTTCAATTCCCACCGCCGGTAATGATTGCCGCCGATTCATCCACGCTTGCGGCTCGACGATCGCCGATTTCGTTGGGCTGGTGTGTCCTGGATGTCGATTCTCCCGGGGGACATTCGGCAATATGCTTGGGGGGGAGGGCTTTACGAGGCGGGACGAGCCTGACGTGGTCGTCGCTCACGCGCGCGACGAAGTGGTCTGGCCGACGAAGCACGAGATGAGCGTGCCTGCTGATCTCGAACGCGTCGTCCTCCGCTGCCTGGCCAAGCGCCGGAAGGACCGGTTCCAGGATATCCAGAGTCTGGAGCAAGCTCTCACCGAGTGCGTCGCAGCGGACCAGTGGACGCAGTGGCACGCCGCCCGCTGGTGGCAGGAACACGAAGAGCCCGCGCCGGCATCGCGCACGGATGACGCGCTGGCCCGGGCTTAGCGCCGAGCGCGATCGCAATACAGAACCTTGCTTCATAACTACTTGAGGCCTCGATAAGTCGCTCGGCGGCTCCTTTGCAGGAGGTGGCCCGGCAGCGCGGCCATCGCGACAAGAAGCTCGACCGCGAGCACAAACAATATCACCAGTAGGAGTAACACCAGCTTTCGAAGTAGGTTCGATTCGACGAGCATCGCTGTGACCTCCGATCCTGAGCTGCAAGTTGCAAGTCACATTATGCATCCTTCATGCCAGATGAGGCTGGCTGCTGCGCAGTACAATTCAGCCCATTGCAGTTGCCTGGATACACGGTTTTCGCAACCATAAGAACAGTTCCTGAGGGATGCTCCGGTTATCTCCGGGTCTCGTGCGAATTCCCGACCTGTCTTTCGTCTCGCGGGCGCGCTTGGAGCATCACCGCGGCGCTCGCGCTCCAATCCTTCCACTCGCCCCCGATCTCGCCATCGAAGTGCTCAGCGAGGGCAACACGGCTCGGGAAATGGCGCGAAAAATCCGTGAATTCTTTGCTTCTGGCTGCCGATTGGTCTGGCTCGTCGATCCGTCAAATCGGACGGTGCCGGTCTACACTTCACCCACCGAGCCTGTGGTCCTTACCGAACAGCAAACGCTGACCGGCGGAGAAGTTCTGCCGGGATTTCGGCTCCCGCCGCGAAAGTTGTTCGGTTCGCTAGACGACACGCAATAATTCGTAACGACTGCCAGTCATGACTTCTCGTTATTCATGGTTGCCAGGATTTCAATTTGTCCGCGCGGGCGTGAGATCGGGAACTTCGCTTGCTCCGTGACTTCCTGTCCTCGCCCAGCCGATTCGTGGCGGCACGCAAGTCGATGAGTCGGTCGAGTGCAGCGGAGATGCCGCCCCCCTTGCTCGATCAACACAGCCGATAATCCACGGCGTCAAAGGAAATGAAGAAAACCGGTATCGGTGAAATGGCTGTCGTTGATTAAACTCCGCAGTTGATCGGCTTTGCCGAGATTCACCTCCACTCGCAACAACCGGAAAGGAGTCCAAGCGATGCGGAAGATCCTGGGAATGACCGGAGCGGCACTCGTTGCACTTTGCGTGGCCGGCTGGGGAGGGGCGACCCGCGGTCAGCAAGACCCACCGCCTCAAGACGGCGCCGCTGTCAAGGCCGCCGAAAAACTTGATGAGCTTGGGCGAGCGATCCGAAGAAGCTTGATCGACGCCGAAGACACTTTCCGCGAAGGACTTAACCGGACGGGCGACTCCGTGCGCGACGGATTTGCACGCACGAAGGAATCTGTCCAGGGAATGGGACTCGTACCCAGAGTTTACGGCAGACTTCATTGGGACAAGATGCTGCACACAAGCCGTTTCGTCGTGAAGGCTGAGGGGGGTACCGTCACCATTCGCGGCACCGTTCCAGACGACGCCGCCAAGGCGAAGGTGATCTCGCTCACAAAAGACACAGTCGGCGTCACCCGCGTCGTCGCTCAGCTCCACGTCATTTCACCCGATACCAACGCGACGACCCCCGAATCGTCCGCAGAGCCCAAGGCGACGACCACCGAACCCACGACGACCAAAGCACCCAAGACGACCATTGAGCGGAACTGATTCCAACGCGCTGAAACCCCTATCTCTGCTAAGAGGAAAACTTTCGCGAATTTTGCCAAACTGCCGCGACTTCTATCGGGATGATTGCGACTCGCTCAGACGAGTGCCCTCATCCCGATTTTTTTTTTGCGCCTTTCGAGCCCAATCAACAACGGACCTGATACGCGGTTACGTGTTGTTGCTCGCATTGTCTCAACGAAACGGGAACGAAAACATTGCGGCCAAGATGGTTACGCTCGCTCCAGGCATTCTATTTGGCCCAGCTTTTGCCCGCATGCACGTGTCCCGAACGCTCAGTTGAAGCAGTCTGACCTCGAACCACCGGATCGCAAAACCGGATCCACTTTCGTGAACATTCGAGCAGAAACGCGTGAACGAAGTTTTTCGTTTGTAAGAGCTCGGCCGGCGGGGTTTTTTTGGTGAAATTGCGGAGATGGGAGGGTTATAATGATCACCCGTTTTACTTCCAAGTGACTGCAACTGCTGGGTTACTCGCTGGGATTCGTGGGGTAGACCCGTTATTCCTGGGACGTCTGCGACCGATTGTTATTTCGGGTTGATCGAAGGCTTTGGACCAAAGCCTGGGAATCCACCGAGTAGCGCACGAGCATTGATCGAGGCGAACCCGACATGAGCGGAATCTTAGGATGGATTGTTGCCCTGCTTCTCAACCCTCCGCATGAAGCCGAGATGAGCGAACGCCTGGTCCCTCCAGGCTTTCAGGGAAACTACTACGGACCCGAGGCGACCAAGGCTCGACAAGAGGGGCGGATGGCGCCGATTGTTCTCACTCCCCACATGGCGCGCTGGGACCAGTGGGGCCGGCAGCATCTCAAGACCGGTGACGTTCTGTTCCGGATGGGCGATGCCCGGTTGGCGCATGGATACTTCAAAATCAGCCGCTTTCTTGCCAAGTGTAGTAATAGCCAGTTCTCACACACCGGGATCGCCTCGATCGAAGAGGATGGCGTCGTGGTGTATGACACCACACGCACGGGGGTGGCACGGCAGCCGTTCTATGTGTGGGTTCTGGATAATGTGGGCGACTTCGGAGTCAAACGGGTCAAGCCGGAGTACAAGGACGCCATCCCCAAGGTGATGGCCTACCTTCACAAGGTGTACGAGGAACAGCTTCCGTTCGATTACGAGCTGGGCGAGGATGATACGGCGCTGTACTGTGTTGAAATGACCGAGAAAGCATACCGGGCGGCGGGGCTGAAGCTGTCGGATCCAGTGAGACTGGGAGACATGGAGCGTGCGACTGAGTTTCCGCTGCCCTTGCTGGTTCTGGCGTTCGCCTCACGCTACCAGCTCAAGCACCCGCTCACGCCTGATTCACTCGTTTACTTTCCCGGAAACGAGCGCCACGGAATCTGGTCGGCCAAACAATTGATGACGATCGTTCCCCCAACGTGGGCTCCGGGCTATCCCAGCGACAACGAGAAAGCCCCCGCCGGCCGGGTTGGATCCACCGCCAAGAAACCAGTCGAGGCGAAAAAGGTCGCGACTCCGTCCGTATCGCCAGGGGCATCACCGTCACCGGGTCAAGATCGGAACAAGACGAGCAGAACCACAAAGGGCGCCCAGCCCAAAACCGTCCGCACCGGGGCCGGAGTGGTTCCCCAACGTAACTGAGCGGGCGAGCGTGCCTGCACAAGGCAATCGATCTCGATGAATATCACACTCTTGCGTCAGTCGCTGGGCTCTGCCGAGGCTCAATGGCTAGTTCTGGGATTCTTCGAAGACGAGAACGAGCCCCCCGCTGAACTACGGGAAACAACGCTGTACGAGATCGTCGAGCGTCTGATCGCCGAGAAGGACGTGACGGGATCTCTGGGTGAGCTGACGCCCTTTTACGAGGCCGGCGCGCTCGCAGCGCGGAGCTTACTGCTGGTGGGGCTTGGCCCGCGCGCCCGCTTTGACGCCGGGGCTGCCTTTTCGGCCGGCTACGCATTCTCGAAGCGGCTTTCGAGCAAGCGCAGGGAAACCGTGGCCGTTGTGCTGCCCGAGTCGGACGATCCGGAGACGATCGCGAAGGCACTGATCGAAGGGGCGATCGTTGCCACCCGCGGACCAGGATTGAAGAAGAGCGAAGCGAACCGGCACGCGTTCGAAACGCTTAGCCTGGTGATCGCGCCGGAGAAAGCGGGCAACGACGAGGATTTTCTGGCGTCACTGCGCCGGGCGGAAGTTGTCGGCGAGGCGGTTAACCTGGCGCAGACCTGGTGAATACTCCGCCGGGGGATAAGGCACCCGCGCGTCTGTGCGACCGCATCGAGGTGATTGCCTCGGACGCAGGCCTGGCAGTCGAAATCTGGGACGAAGGCCGGATTCGAGGCGAGCGGTTCGGCGGCCTCGATGGCGTGGCTAGAGGCTCCGATGAGCCGGCGCGGTTCATGGTCCTCGAATACTCAGGCGGCGGCCAATCGCCGACCCTTGCGCTCGTCGGCAAGGGAGTGACGTTCGACTCGGGCGGTCTTTGCCTGAAACCGGCTGCTTCGATGGAGGACATGAAGAGCGACATGACCGGAGCTGCGGTTGTCGCGGCCGCCATGCAGGCAATTGCCCGGCTTGCCCTGCCGGTGAACGTCGTGGGCTACCTCGCCCTGACCGAGAACATGACCGGCGGCAAAGCGATGAAGATGGGTGACGTGCTCACCATGCGCAACGGCAAGACGGTGGAGATCATGAACACCGACGCCGAAGGGCGGCTGATCCTGGCCGATGCCCTTGCGTATGCGGTCGAGCGGCAACCCGAGCGTGTGCTCGATCTGGCCACGCTCACCGGTGCCTGCATCGTGGCGCTTGGGCTCAAGGTTGCCGGTCTATTCAGCAATGACGATACGTTTTCCAAAGACCTCATGGACGCCTGCCGGCAGACCGGCGAACGGGTCTGGCGTCTGCCGCTTCATGACGATTACAAAGAGCAGCTCAAGAGCAGTGTCGCCGACTTCAAGAACGTGGGTGGAAAGTGGGGCGGCGCCGCCACGGCCGCCAAGTTTCTGGAGCAGTTCGTGGGCTCCACGCCATGGATTCACCTCGACATCGCCGGGCCGAGCTGGTGCGACAATGAAAACTCCACGCGCGACGCGGGCGGGACGGGGTGTTTTGTCAGAACGCTGGTCGAATATGTTGAGCGGTGGGCGCAGGCGCAGCGCAGCGTGCTGGAAGCCGCGGAGTGATCAGAAGATCCGCTTCGACATGAAGATCGGGCTCACGCCCGAGGTTGGCGGACGTGCGTCCCGTCGGAGCCACGCTCTCACGAGGGTGGTCACGCGTGCTCACAGCTTAAGATGGTCGAGCAGACCCTGGACCGGCTCGAATCCCGAGATGTAGAGCGAATCACCGACCCAGTCGCCAAAAGGATGGCGGTGGCCGACGGCGATGACGCGCAGGCCGGCTGCGCGAGCCGAGGCAACGCCGGACGGCGAATCTTCGATTGCGACGGCGGACTTTGCCGAGATGCGGAGCTTCTTGAGCGCGAGCTCATAGGCTTCCGGTGCGGGCTTTACCGTCTTGACATCCTCCTTGGCGACGATCGAGTCGATGCACTCGACCAAGCCGGCGGCCTCGAGCACGGCCTCTATATTCTCACGCCAGGTTCCCGACACGACCGCTAACCTGACGCGCCCGTGCAAGGCGCGGATCAGTTGGACCGATCCCGGGTAGAGCTGCGGCGAATCCCGGAGCAATTGCACGGTCAGGAGCTGTTTCCGGCGGACCCATTCGTCGATCTTGCCGGAAACGACTCCACGCGACGCGAACAACTGGGCGAGGAATTCGCGGTCGTCGATATCGGCCGATCGGGCCGCGACCTCGTCGGAGATTTGCCAGCCCAGCGTTGCGAGTGTCCGCTGCCAGGCGGCGACGTGATGGTTTTCGGTTTCCGCGATCACGCCGTCAAAATCGAGAAGAATAGCTTTGAGAGGCATGACGGGCGGTTGGTTGTCAGGTGTTGGTTGTCAGTTGTCAGCTAGCCGAATTGAGCGGCGAGAGAGGCGGTGCGCGTGGCTGGGATTCGCCGGACGAATGCCGTATTATCTCGAATCGAGCGTCGAACCGTCAAATGAGACCGCAACTGATCGGGAGAACAGATCATGGCACGCCCCGTCACGCTTTTCACAGGCCAGTGGGCTGATTTGACGTTGGAAGTGATTGCTGAGAAGGCAAGCAATTGGGGCTACGACGGCATCGAGCTGCCATGTTGGGGCGACCACTTCAACGTCCAGAAAGCCCTCGCCGAGTCGAGCTACTGCAAGGGACGACACGACCTCCTGGGCAAGTACGGGCTCAAGTGCTGGGCAATCTCGAACCACCTGACCGGGCAGCTTGTGCTGGATCACAATGACGCCCGCACGGATGACTGGGTTCCCGCGGCCGTGCGCGGGGACGCGAAGAAGAAGACCGAGTGGGCGATCCAGGAGATGAAAGATTCCGCTCGAGCCGCGCAAAAACTCGGCGTGAAGGTGGTCAACGGATTCACGGGCTCGTCGATCTGGCATTTGCTCTACTCGTTCCCGCCGGTCTCCGATGCGATGATCGACGAGGGATTCAAGCTTTTCGCCGATCGCTGGAACCCGATTCTCGACGTCTTCAAGCAGTGCGGGGTCAAGTTCGCTCTCGAGGTGCATCCGACCGAGATCGCGTTTGACATTTACACGGCCGAGCGAGCGCTCGAGGCGATCGGGCGGCGTCCGGAATTCGGGTTCAACTTCGACCCGAGCCATCTGCTCTGGCAGATGGTTGATCCGGTCGAGTTCATCCGGGCCTTCCCGGACCGGATTTTCCATGTCCACGTGAAGGATGCAGCACGCACGCTTGACGGCCGGTCGGGGATCCTGGCGTCGCACCTCAATTTCGGGGATCCGCGCGCGGCTGGGATTTCCGATCGCCGGGCCGTGGACAGGTGAACTTCGAGGAGATCGCGCGGGCACTCAACCACACCGGCTACGACGGACCGCTCTCCGTGGAGTGGGAAGATTGCGGGATGGACCGCGAGTACGGGGCTGCCGAGGCGGCCCGCTTTGTCAAAGAGAAGATGGGCTTCAAGTCCGCTGGGCGGCTGTTTGATTCGGCGTTTGCGGAGGCGCAGGGGAAGTCGTGACCGGCGGTGGGCGCGCCCATCAACGTCGCTTCGACGGACCACCGGTCCAACTTCGTCGAGCCCGACCGACGCCGTCAGCACCGCTTCGCTCGCGCGGCGCTTGCGTCGGGATGGCCCAGTAACTCGGCGCACTGGTACCCCGGCAGTTCGCGAGCACCACCATTGCGTGCATCGGCTGAACGCGTGGGCGAGATCTGCCGGACCCTGTCCCATCTGCGGTCCACTTGTCTGTGAAAAGCGGCTCGAGCCTGCGGCGAGGGATGAAGTGGTTCTACCCCTGTTCGCCGACCTGCTCCTGGGCAAGTTTGTCCAGACGCTTGCGGTCCTGAGCCTGGGCGTTGTGCTGTTCCCTGACCTGCCGCCTGAAGTCCTCAAGGACATCCTCCGTGACGTAGAAGGTCGTCGCCTTCGCCAGCCGGTCAATTGTCATTTCGAAATCGATCAAGCCTCTATGAGATGCTTCTTCGAGAAGGCCGAGCGTCGTGGTCGCGTATAGGCCACGCTGTAACGCTGCTTTATAACCCTTCCGCTCGTCAATGAGGACCCGGTCCGCTTTCAATTCGATGGCCAGTGAGATCGCCGCCGTCCCCCCAGCTCCGAGGTTGAGCGAGGCGTCGATTTGCATCGGGTCTTGAAGCGTGAGCCAGTCGGGCGGGCTGCTCGCCCAAGCTCGCACGGCTTCCGGGCTCCTGGGGTGCAAAAGCTCTTTGGCCACCGCAGACGGTGCGTACACCCGTCCGAAGATCGCGGGGAGCACGTGGATCGACTCGGTGAGGATCAGGTAATTCAGTCGCGATGTGTCAGAGACGACGTTCGTTCGGGCGTCGCATCGCGGAGGGAACCGATTTCAGCGCGGAGTTCTGCAAGGGTCGGCCCGGAGGAAACCTTGTGACGCTTGAGCACGCCGTCGGTCTCAAGCCGGGTCAGGCCCAACGCCTGGGTGAGCTGGTGATGGGAAATCCGGTCTTGCCGGTAAAGCTCGACGAGGTACGTCTCGCGTGCCTCGCGATCGAGGTCTGTTCCGTTCGTGCGGATCTGCTCCTCAATGTCCTGCGGTATCTCAAAACTGATGGTCATCACTTTCTCCTATGGCGCCCCCAGAGGGTGCCTCAAATCCTATATCCCAATAGTTTCGCTCATTCTCGAGTCCGAAGCAATTTCGGAATTTGCCAATCCGGGGGCTTCAGCTCATCACCTATTCGTCCGAATGGCTAGGCGATGGATCCCCGAACAATCACGCGTGCCCCGTCGTCCGGGCCCAGGACGACCCCGTAGCGCCTCGCCCGTGACCGGGCGCCCGCGGGCCGGGACAGACGGACCTGGCTGAAGAGGGTCGCCAGGAGGACCTTCATTTCGTAGAGCGCGAAGGGCATCCCCACACAGACTCGATTGCCGCCGCCGAAGGGGAACCACTCGTGGGGGCCGAATTTACGCTCCAGGAATCGCTCGGGGCGGAACTGGTCGGGTTCGGGATAGAGATCCTGTCGCCGGTGGACCAGGTAAGAGCATGGGCAGAGGACTACCCCGGCCGGGTATTCCCGACCGCCGGCGGCGAACGACTTCACCGTCTTCCGCACAATGAAGGGCGCCACCGGGCGCGTTCGCAGGCTCTCGCGGATCGCTGCATCCAGGTATTCCAAGGCGGGAAGATGCTCGGCCTCAGGCGGAGCACCGCCGGTGACCCGTCTCAATTCGTCGGTCAGGCGATCGACGACCTCCGCGCGGGGCACCACCTCCGTCAGTGCCCAGGCGAGTGCAAGGGCGGTTGTGTCGTGGCCGGCGATCAGGATCGTGATCAGTGCGTCGCGTATCTGCTGAGCGTCAAGCGGTGAGCCGTCCTCGTACGTTGCCGCGAGCAGATCATCAAGCACGTTTTCGCCAGTCGCTGGCCGATCGCCCCGGCGCCGCGCGGCAATCAAGGCGAAGAGATCGTCATCGAGGTCGCTCAACTGCCGGAACAGCGGCACCCACCGCGACCCGCTGAACTTGTGGATCGGGATGATTGTGATGAGCACCAAGGCATATCGCTGGCGGCCGTTCGACAAGAAAGTCTCCACCTTGTGCTCAAATCGGTCCATTTCCGGGCCGGGAGCCATGCCGAGCGCCGTGCGGAGGATGACTCGCAGCGTGATCCGGCGCATCACCGGGAGGGCCGGAGTGGGGACATCGCGCGGCCAAGCATTTACAGCCTCGAGCGTCTCCAGCCGCATGGCGTCGAAAAACGCGCGCATCCGCTCGCCCTTCAACGGCGGGACCAACACCCGGCGCGCCGCGCGTGCGGGGCTTCGTCAAGAACGAGGACCGAATGCCGCCCGACGGTCGGGATGAAAACCGCATTGGCCTCGCCCGAGTGAAGCACATCCGGTTCGGCACGCAAGACCTCGCGGACAACCTCCGGGTCGGAAAGCATCACGAAGCGGCCGTTGCCGAAGAGATCGAGCGTGAAGGCGTCTCCGTAGCGACGGTGACACTCGTCCAGAAGCCGAAGCGGATCGCCAGCGAAGCGGACGAGCTGCCACCAAGATGGTGAGCTCGGCCCGGGAGGGAGGACGTGCATGGTGGACAAGGCGGCACGCGCCGAGGACATCTGGCGGACTCCGGACTGATCTCTGTTCTGCTCGCCTGCGAAGAGCGTATCCGCACGGGCCCAAACGCCCCACCCTAGACCCTGCGAGCGTGGAAGGGCATATGCGCAGATTAACCGCGCCGGATGCGAGGGAATAGCACCAGGACTCCAAGCAGAGCGGCCTGAGGAATACACAAGGTCAATCTAAATTTGCACTTAAGGTCGATTCTTCACTACGCCGGTTTCGCCCTCCTGGGATGGGCGTTTCCTTTCCGCATTGCGGCTAGAGTTCCCGGAAGTGTTAAATAAAGGCGAGTACGTAAGCTATCAGGGAATCCGTCCGTGCCTGCAATTCCAACGCGGGCCGGCGATAGGAAGTGGAGTGTTGGGAGGCGAGACGAATCATGAGCGGCCCGATCGTACGGAAATACGGCTTTCCGAATTTTGAGAAGATCTTTGGTGAACGTCCTCTCGAGCACGGAGTCGACGATTCCGCGCAGAGTGAAGAAGAGACCAAGACGGCTACGCCTACGAAGGAGAAACCGAAAGCGAAGAAGAAGACAGCCGGCGAGCCGAAGGCTTCCAAACCGAAGAAGTGAGAACGGGCTGCCTGTTGCGCGCGGCGGAACAGAGCACCGCTCGACGAACCCCTCATCGGCCGGCAGGGACTGCTTTGCCTTGTTGCGGTATTCCTCGCCCGGGGTTTGGGTTTGATCGAGGGTCAGAGTTCTTGAAGACGGCTTCGAGCATTGCGGCCAGGCGGACCCCGGAACGCGCAAGCCGATCCGCGGCCCTGGGTGCGTTCTCCTGCTCGTAGGCTCGCCCGATCGAATCGCCCGCCCGTAGGGTCGCGTCGGAGCCGGGAATTTCGTAAGCGTGCCGGCCGACCAGCAAGCTCTCATTCGCCCAGTCTTCGGGGCCGCCGCTCAACCAGTCTTTTGCCTCGGGCCTCTTGGCGAGCGACTCGAGGTGGCGCATCAAATCGTCTTCATTGCGATACGCGCGGCTCAAGAGCCCGGAATCCCAGACCTGGTGCAAATTCGTATTGTCGTAGCGACCGTAGCGTAACTGGACGGCGTTGCCGCCCCGGTCGTTTCGGTCGGCGACGTGCATTGGCTGGTGCACGTCCTGCACCAGGTGCACGAGAAAGCGGAGGGCCATACGGCGACGGGCGAGTGGCGCGCTCTGATCGAGTAGTGTCGCCTTGAACTCGGCGATTTTCGAGATGACGCAGCCCTGGGGCCGGCAATCGCGGGAGTCGTAGCGGGTGGCCCAGATCGGCACATTGACGAAGTGCCAGTATGTGCTGCCTCTGATCTCGCGGTTGTGCTCGTCGGCCCAGGTGGAGGCATCAGCCAATGATTCACCCGGCTCGAGCAATTGCCGGATCATCGCGCGGGTGTGGGGCGAGAGGCGCGAATCGGCAAGCTTCGCCGACGCTCGATGGGCCATACGCCCCCAAGCAAACGCAGGGCGCGCTGGAATCAGAATTAGAATAAGCACGGCCGCCAAGGGAGCGCTGGAACGGACCATTAGTGATTGCTCCAGATGGTTTCCCGGTTCTGGCAGCTCCTGTCGGAGGGCCGATTACCGAGGGCCCTGGCACCAAACCGTTTGCGGTATAAAGTCCGCGAGGGGCGATGCGCCGTAGCGCGGTTTTCTTCCGTCGTATCAGCATAGACGGGGTGCGCGGGGTTCTGCTAGTGTTTGAAATTGAACAACATAACCACCCGCGAAACGATTTTACCTCGAGAGGCCCACGATGGCGTTGGTCGAGCCTTATGCCCCGTGCCACTGTGGAAGCGGTCAGAAATATAAGTGGTGCTGCCAGAGTGTCGAGCCTTACATCGAGCGGTCGCAACGGCTCCTGGATAACGGGCAGTACGACCTCGCGATGAATCCCCTGGCCGAGGGTCTGGCGAAGAATCCGGACAACGTTTCCCTGCTCTTGCGCAAGGCGCTCGTGCAGCTCCATCTCAATCAAAACGAGCTTGCGGTCGAGAGCCTGCAGCGGTTGCTCCAGAAGCAACCGGCGCATCTGGGCGCATCGATCTTGATGACGAGGCTTGCGATTGATATGGAGGGTGCCGAAGCAGGCGTCGTCCAGCTTCAGCAGGCACTATCGGCCCACCAGGGTTCTCGATCGCTCGCAGCTCGCATCGCTGGCGACGTTTGTCGGCACGCATCTGGCTCGCGCGGGTTTTCCGGCCGCAGCGATCAAGCATCTCGAGCTTGCTGGTCGCATTTCGAGCGACGAGGGAAAGCAGATTGCTTCGCAGCTTCAAGGTCTGCTTGCGAATCCAGCGGTCTCGGTCTGGGAGAAGAACCCCTACGGGCTTTCCCCCGCGCCCCAGGCCGTAGCGCAGGCTTTTCGTGAATCGTTCGAGCAGGCGCTGAGCTGGGCGGAAGAGGGGCTCTGGTCATCGGCGGCCTCCGCCTTTGAACTGCTGGCGGCGGGCTCGGCGGCGGGTATTTTCGCCGACCGAAATCGCGGGTTGTGTTGCTTGTGGCTGGCGGACCATGACGGCGCGGTTGCCGCCCTGCGGCGATACATCGCACGCAGCAAACCGACGACCGACACTGTCGATCTCGAAACGCTCTGCCAGTTGATCGAGCCCGCTTCGCGTTACGACTTGATCGATATCGATCGATTGAGCTGGCCAATCCGGAACCGTGAAGGGTTGCTCGCCGCCTTGCGCGGCGATCGGACGATCGCACAGGTTGAGCCTCGTCCGCTTGCGGATGATCCGGAGTCTCCTCCGCTCGAGAGTTTCTCGCTCCTTGATCGTCCGGTGGTCGAGGCAAAGCCTGGTCTCTTCGGGGCCGATCTTCCTCGGGTCGACGGGGAGCTGCTCATTGGTAGCGACGTCGCCTACCTCGAAGCGGTCGATGACGGCCGGCTCGATCTCCTGATCGACCGATTCACGGCCGTTGCGGCCTCGAATATTCCTCCGGCTCACCCGCGGACCAAGATCATCGGTCACGTGCCCCGGCATGAGCTGGCGCTGGCCGGGCGATGGCATCTCCCGACTGGGCTGGCTCCGGAAGATCACGACCGCCTGGGAAGCGAGCGGGCTGCTCATGTCATCGGCGAGATCTGGCCGGCGACGCCGCACCCGTCGCTGCGGCGACGGACCCCGCTCCAGGCTGGAGAGGCCGGTGACTCCGAAACGTATTTGCGTGCCAGCACCCGGCGGATGGAGAGTGCAAACGACCTGCCGGTGGACGTGCTCGATTGGAACGAGCTGCGCTCGAAGCTGCACCTGGCCCCGGAGCCGGCGATCGACCCCGATACGGTGAAAATCGAGGAGCTTCACCTCTCGCGACTCGCACAGGTGCCGATTGACCGCCTGGACGACGAGAGGCTGCTGGCGCTTTATCGCCGCTCGGTGAAATGGGGTCTGAGGCAGGTGCGAAACCAGGTGTCCCGGCTCCTGGACGAGCGTCCGTCACTCTTGACGAAGGGGCAGGTCGAGACGATCAAGTTTTACGGGGACCTCGCGCTCGACGCGGCCCAGTCGGGCGAGCGAGTGCAGGCTGAGCACTGGCTGGCGAAAGGGCGGCAATCGGAGGCGCCGCAGAAACGCTCGGCGCACTCGCTCACGTGGGACTTGATCGGCCTCCACGTGAGAATGCTGCTTGACCCGCCCGATGAGTGGGTACCCGTGCTTGCGGTCATCCTCGATCGCTGTCGCGGCAACCAGGAAGCGACGTCGGCGGTGCTCTTGCGGCTGGTCAATTTCGGGCTCGTACAGGCCGTCGTCGATCCCAAACGCCCGGACCAGTTGATCCTCGATACTCGTATTCTGGAGCAGTATATCAAACGGTATGGTCCCCGGGTGACGACCGCCACGGGCGAGCTGGGCGTTGCCGCGAGTCAGGGCGAGATCTGGACGCCCGAAGCGGCAGGCAGTCCCTCGTCGATCTGGACTCCGGGCTCACCGGCGGCGCCTGCTCGGGGCGCGGAAAAGTCGAAGCTCATCTTGCCCGGGCAATAGCGCCCGGCGGGCCGTGATGCCCAGGTGGCGCTCTCCGCACGTGGCGAATAGGCGACGGGCTCGAAGAATCCCTTCGCGGGAGCGAATGGCGACCATCGCCGCTCGGCGGGCGAGCGCGGGGCTCAAGGAGAATCCCTTCGCGGAGAGGCTGTCATCTTTTGGCCGCGTTGCGGTAACTCGGCCGTTGGGCCTAGTCGGCTGTGATTCACCGCTTGGTCGCTCGGTTAGTGCCGCCGATTCACGCCAGTTCTCCAATAGCCCAGCCGTTGACGCAAACGCGCTTTCCTATTTTGTCCCTTTTTTGCAAAGTACCGCTCATTCCGCCAGTTTGCCCATCGCTGGGCGCAGTCTCCCTGCGACAACCAGGTTGTGAGCAATTGCAAACAACAATGCGACGGCGCGGCAACGCGGTTGGCCACGCACGGGCATAAACCAGAATCCTCGATTGCGAGCCTGGGCGTTGACCCACTCGGCTGTTTGGCCTCGCAGCCGGTAGATCAGCTTCGCGGCCTCGGTCCCCATTCGGATCCGCCAAGCGGCAACCGCTTCGCTGTCGCCCTTCTTTGCGGTGTAGGGATCTTCTCCATTTGCCTGTTTCTTTTTCTCGTCTCTGATCGGCCCGTATACGATGCAGCCGCGTTGGGCCGCCTGATCGATCGAGTCCTTGGTCGTGAAGCCACCGTCAACCAATGCCTCATCCGGAATTCGTTCGTAACGCTCCTCCAACTGGTCGAGCATGGGCGGAAGTTCTTCGCCATCGTTCCCTGCGTTGGTCACCTCCACACCCACAATCACACCGCTTTCGGTGTCTGTTGTGAATTGAACGTTATATCCCGGCCGGAATCCTCCGTCTGGAAACTTCATGATCCTCGCGTCGGGGTCGGTGGTCGAAGCACGCGCTTCCCGCCCCTTGCGGCCGTAGGACTCGTCACGTTCGCGTTGCAGCTCCTCGCACTGCCGCATCGCTTCTTCGATCCGTTGCTGTCGCTTGTTGGCGGCACGCTCCCGCGCCGCTCGCTGCCGTCGAGTCAGCTCTGCTGTGTCCTCCTCGGCCAGTTTCTTCAGCGCCTCAACCTGCTCCTTCGCCGCTTTCAGGCACTCCTCCAGGCTACCGCGACGACGAAACGAGCTCTTGCCCGCGCTGGCACGCACTCTCATTCCGTCCTGAGCGACCCGGTCCATTTTCACCAACCCGGCATGGAGCAGGGTGCCCACGATCTGCGTGAGCAGTTCGTTCAACTTCTCGCCCCCACAAGCGAGGAAGTGGGACAACATGCTGTGGTTGACGGTTACGCCGCCGCACAGCCACTGGTACGGCAGACTCCCTTGGTTCTTTTCGCACAGCCGTTCGATTTCACGGGCGCTGCCGACTCCCTTCAATGTGGCGAAAACCCGCAATCCGACCAGCAAGCGCGGGTCGGTGGCATCTCGGCCGACATGTCGCTCGACGGCCTTGATCTCGCCGAGCCAGGCTTTCAGATCGAGCTTGCAGACCGCCGCCCAGACGACCCGGGCCGGATGGTCGGCCTCGAGCAATTCATCGAGCGATGCCCAGCGCATCTCGATCTGGTCGCGTACGGGACACCGCAGCCGCGGCTTGCCAGTTGGCATCGACTGGGCAGCCTGGGCGGGAGAGGGCTGATCGGGCAAGTCTTCTGGGCTAAAGAGAGGAAGTGTCATGACGCTCGTCCTGCAACACCGGGGCTGCGTGGGGCTCATGCGGCGGACTACATGCATGGTATTAGAACGTGAACACTATACAAAATCAACCCCAACGCCGAAAAAATCACAGCCTCGGAGCGAAGGGCGACCATGGGCGCTCGACGAGTGCGCGAGAGAGGCTCAAACCGCCCAACCGGCCGTTACAACCCAACCGATATTTTGATTCCATTCGCGCAATTCGCCGACCGGACACTGTGGAAGTGCGTAAAATATTGAGAGAGGCGAAAAACACCCTGTGACGGGGGAATGGCCTGTTGCTGGATGCACTGCGGGAGGACTGCTTCGCTTGACACGCAAACGAATTCGGGGTTGTAATGATCGTGGCGGGGAAGGGCAAGGTTCCACGCGACTTCCCGCTCGTGGCGTCCTCGCAATTGTTTGTGGAGACCACATCGTCCGCTCCCCCGGACTATTTGATTTGCGATAGACGGGCAGGCCGCAGAGTCGTTCCAGCATCCCTCATCATCTTTGACGTAGCGCGTTGACAATTCGGCTGAAGCCTCACGCAGGATGGTTGAGGACGCCTTGGCCGTGCGCGGGGCTGTCCTCGGCAAGGGAGGACTCAGCCGAATCTTCGGGTCCGTGTGTGCCCACGATGTCCCCTGCGCGGTTGAACATCCAGGAGCCGCTTCGAGGAGGGAAAGTTTTCATGTCCAACGGATCGACCTTGATCAATTTGATCGCCAGTCGTCAGAACCTTGACGACTACCAGAAGAAACACTGGGTGGGCTCGTTCGCGGAGTATCTCGATATCATTCAGCGCGAACCGCAGGTTACCCGCACCGCCTACCAGCGGATTTACGACATGATCATCAGCCACGGCACCGAGGAGGTCGTGGTCAACAAAGAGAAACTGGTCCGCTACAAGTTCTTTGAGGATCCGGAGAACCACGGCCAGGATGCCATCTTCGGTCTGGAACGGACCTTGATAAACTTTGTGAACATCCTCAAGAGCGCCGCTAACGGTTATGGCACCGAACGGCGTGTCTTGCTCTTGCACGGCCCGGTCGGCAGCTCGAAGAGCACGCTGGCACGCCTGCTCAAGAAGGGGCTCGAGCGTTTCTCGCGGGTGGATGAGGGAGGCCTCTACAGCTTTTCCTGGAGAGAAGAGAGCGTCGAGGGTGAGGGAGAGAGCTTGGTTTCCTGCCCGATGCACGAGGAGCCGCTGCACCTGATTCCTCAGGAGCACCGGGCGGAGGTGACGGCGGCCCTTAACAAAAATGCGGGACACGACGATTTCCAGGTGACGATTGAAGGGGATCTCTGTCCGTTCTGCCGCCAGATGTTCAACGAGCGGATGGAGCGGTACGGGGGAGACTGGGGCCGGGTCGTGGAGGATGTCCGCGTGCGGCGGTTGATCCTTTCGGAGCAGGACCGCATCGGCATCGGCACGTTCCAGCCCAAGGACGAGAAGAACCAGGACGCGACCGAGCTCACCGGCGACATCAACTACCGCAAGATCGCCGAGTACGGCACGGAGAGCGATCCCCGCGCGTTCAACTTCGACGGCGAGTTCAACATCGCCAACCGCGGCATCATCGAATTCATCGAAGTCCTCAAGCTCGACGTCGCCTTCCTGTACGACCTGCTGGGAGCCAGCCAGGAGCACAAGATCAAGCCCAAGAAGTTCGCTCAGACGGACATCGACGAGGTGATCATCGGCCACACCAACGAGCCGGAGTACAAGAAGCTTCAGTCCAACGAGTTCATGGAGGCGCTTCGCGACCGGACGGTCAAGATCGACATTCCGTACGTCACGCGGCTGGCGGATGAGATCAAGATCTACGAGAAGGACTACAACAGCCGCAAAGGTCGCGCGGCAAGCACATCGCGCCGCACACGCTCGAAGTGGCCGCGATGTGGGCCGTGCTGACCCGCCTCGAGGAACCGAAGAACGCCGGGCTGACGCTGCTTCAGAAGCTCAAGCTCTACAACGGCAAGACGCTTGCCCGGGTTCACCGAAGACAACATCAAGGAGCTGCGCAAGGAGGCCGAGCGCGAGGGGATGCACGGCATCAGCCCGCGCTACGTGCAGGACAAGATCTCCAACGCCCTGGTCGCCCATCCCGATGAGCGGTCGATCAACCCGTTCATGGTGCTGAACGAGCTCGAGGCCGGTCTGAAGCACCATTCGCTGATCAACAGCGACGAGACGCGCAAGCACTACCGGCACTTGCTCTCGATGGTGAAGGAGGAATACGAAGACATCGTGAAAAACGAAGTCCAGCGTGCCATCGCCGCCGACGAGGATGCGCTCACGCGGCTATGCGCCAACTACATCGACAACGTCAAGGCCTACACGCAGCGTGAAAAGGTGAAGAACAAGTACACCGGCCAGACCGAAGAGCCCGATGAACGGCTGATGCGGTCGATCGAGGAGAAGATCGACATCCCCGAGAGCCGCAAGGACGATTTCCGCCGCGAGATCATGAACTACATCGGCGCCCTGTCGCTGGACGGCAAGAAGTTCGACTACCGAACCAACGAGCGGCTGCAGAAGGCGCTCGAGCTCAAGCTGTTCGAGGACCAGAAGGACACGATCAAGCTCACCAGCCTGGTCTCGAGCGTCGTCGACAAGGACACGCAGGAGAAGATCGACATCGTCAAGGCCCGGCTGATCCGCAACTACGGCTACGACGAGGATTCGGCGACCGACGTGCTCAACTACGTCGCCAGCATCTTCGCTCGCGGCGACGTGAAGCGGGGCAGCCACTGATCGGTTCAGTAGAGCGACACCGCGGGGAGACTCTGGAAATGAAATCTGCTGCGACGAGCCTCCCCGCGGGCGTTCCTGTCTACGAAGACATTCTGAAGAGGGACTGGGACTGGGCAATGGACGAAGGCGACCGGTTTTTTCAAGGCGAAGACTCGGTTTTCAAGACGCTGCGCAAGATTGCTGGAAGGCTTGAGTCGATCGGCGTTCCGTACGCGGTTGCGGGTGGAATGGCTCTCCAAGCGCATGGTTTTCGGCGGCTTACCGTTGATGTCGACATTCTCGTTACGCGGGAAGGATTGAGCGTGCTGCATGCGAAGCTGGACGGACTTGGGTACGTCCCGCCTTTCTCCGGCAGCAAAAATCTTCGTGACGCCGAGTACGGCGTCCGCGTGGAATTCTTGATCGCGGGCCAATTCCCTGGCGACGGCAATCCCAAGCCAGTCGCGTTTCCGGACCCCGCCGAAGTGGGGGTTGAGATCAAGGGTGTCCGGTACGTGAGCTTACCGAAGCTCGTGGAGCTCAAGCTCGCTTCGGGAATGACGGGGGGAATGCATCGGATGAAGGACTTTGCCGACGTGATCGCTCTGATCGAGGCACTTCACCTGTCCGCCGAGTTCGCCAACGAGTTGAACCCTTACGTGCGTGACAAGTACCTGGAATTTTGGCACGGCGTCAAGGATTCACCCGTCGGACCGGTCGAGCCATGGCCGGATTGAGCGATTTGATGCTCGAAAACGACGAAATTCCGTTCGAAAACCAAAAGGTCCCTGCCAATTGGCTTGGACACCGAAGGGCTCCAGGAATACAATTTGCTAGGGGATACACGGCGTCTTTGGCACTGGCGACCGGAAAGAGAACGAGCCGAAGCGTCCTCGACCCACACCTACCCGTCTTTTCCACGCGAATGATCCCCTGAAGATCTTTTGTTTTTCGGCTCGGTGGACCGCTGAGGCCGGAGCGCAAAGTGCTGCGCGACCGTGCAGACAGTGGTCGAAATCGGGGCAAACACCTGGCAAGGCCCCAACACCCCAGGGGCGAGGACCAACCAGCCGTGGTTCGAAAAATTGATCGAGATGCGAATCGGTTCAAGCAGATCGTCCGGGGCAAGATCAAGTCCGACCTGCGTAAGTACATCACGCACGGCGAGCTGATCGGCAAGACGGGGGGAGAGTTTGTCTCGATTCCCCTGCCCCAGATCGACATTCCTGAATTCCGCTACGGGACGAAGAATCGTGGCGGCGTGGGTCAAGGGCCCGGGGATGTGGGCACGCCGATCGGACGATCGGGTGAAGGGGAGGCCGGCGGCGGGGCCGGTGACGCACCCGGGCAGCACATCCTGGAAGTCGAGCTGACGATGGACGAGCTCGCCCAGATCATGGCTGAAGAACTGGCGCTGCCGCGCATCGAGCCCAAGGGCCGGGCCAACATCGTCGAGGAGAAAGACCGCTACACGGGAATTCGCCAGGCGGGGCCCGAGAGCCTGCGCCACTTCAAACGCACCTACAAGAAAGCGCTCAAGCGGCAGATTGCCTCCAGCTCATACGATCCGCGCGATCCGCTGGTGATCCCCATTCGCGAAGACAAGCTTTATCGATCGTGGAACCCGATCTCGCTGCCTCAGTTCAACGCGGTCGTCTTTTACCTGATGGACGTTTCCGGGTCGATGACCGACGACCAGAAGGAAATTGTGCGGGCCGAGGCATTCTGGATCGACGCCTGGCTCAAGAGCCAGTACGACGGCGTGACCACTCGGTACATCATTCACGACGCCGTGGCTCGCGAGGTGGATGAGCACACATTTTATCACACTCGCGAAAGCGGCGGCACTCGCATCAGCTCTGCCTACAACCTGGCCAACAAGATCATCGACGACCAGCATCCCCAGATGGACTGGAATATCTATATCTTCCACTTCTCCGACGGCGACAACTGGGGCGAAGACAACCGCCACTGCATCAACCTCCTGCGCGATCAGCTTCTGCCGAAGTGTAACCTGTTCTGCTACGGCCAGGTCGAGAGCCCGTATGGCTCAGGCGAATTCTACCGCGAGCTCGAAGAGGCCTTTGAAGAGGAAGAGAACCTGGCGCTTTCGGAAATCCGGAACAAGGAAGGGATTTACGATTCGATCAAGGAGTTTCTGGGGCGGGGGAAATGAGCTTTTCCGGGAAGCGAGGCCATGGATGAGAATCGCGAGATTGAATTGAAAAGACAATCGAGTTGAACAAGAAAAAACGCGAGCTTTCTGAATTCCGAGAGCGGTCCAAGGGTGAGGCCCGATGATGTCGACCCCGTCCGTGACAAAAACCGCGCCGTCTCCAATCGCACGACAAGCCCGTGCGTCGGGCGTGGTCCCCTATCGCGTATCTGTCCGCCAATTCAGAAAGATGATCGATGCGGGCGTTTTCCGCGACGGAGACCACGTCGAGCTTCTGGAAGGGATTCTGGTCGACAAGATGACCAAGCACCCGCCGCACAATTTCGCGGTGACTACAATCGCCGACACGTGCCGTGCGGTCGTCGGCCCGGACTGGGTGGTTCGCGAGGAGAAATCGGTCGTTCTTGGCCGTTTTTCGCGTCCGGAACCCGACGTCGCGATCGCCCAGGGTCCACATGAGCGCTATCGATCGATTTCTCCCAACGCGGCGGATCTGGCAGCGCTCGTCGAAGTGGCCGATACATCCTATGCAAAGGATCGCGGAATCAAATGGCGGAAGTATGCTGAATCCAAGATTCCCGTTTACTGGATCGTGAACTTACCCCTGCGCCAGATCGAGGTTTATACGGAGCCCTCGGGCGCGCGAAAACCGCCGCGTATCAGGTCAGCAAAGTGTATGGTGAGGAAGACGAAGTACCCATCATCCTCGCAGGACGCGAGCTGGCACGTCTGAAGGTTCGTGACATACTTTCCTGATCAACCGTAAGCTCTCGCGAGGGCGAGACTGAGTGTCATTAAGCATGGCGACAGCGACGATCGAAACGATTGAGACGGGCCAGGACCAGTGCGTGGCCCTTCGTGCTCTGGCATGGAAGGATTATTCCACGCTCTTGCGGCTTCGTGGCGAACGTGCCGTGCCCAAAATCGTCTATCTCGATGGGACAGTGTGGCTGATGTCGCCATCGTTTCCGCGTGAGCGGTTGAAAAATCGACTCGGGCAATTCGTCACGGAGGTTGTGGTCGGACTGGAAATCCCCTGCATGATGGCAGGTTCGACAACGCTTCGCCGCCGGGCAAAACGTGGCGGAGTTGAAGGAGACCATACGTACTACCCGGAGAACGCGGAGCGCGTCCGGGGCAAGGACAAGATCCAGCTGAAGATCGATCCGCCTCCCGACCTGGCGATCGAGGCCGTCTACCTCCATGAGGCTGATGCCGCTGTTGAGGTGTACCGCAGATTGAAGGTGCCTGAGTTCTGGGTCTGTGACGAAACCCGGCTCGTGATCCTGGTCCTTCAGTCGAATGGGAGTTATGCCAAATCTGCTTCCAGCGCCGCATTCCCGTTCCTGGCCGGATCCGAGGTGTTCGAATGGGTTAGCCAGCCACAGGCCGTCTCGGACACGGACTGGATCAAGGACTTAAGATATTGGGTTCGGCGAACGCTCAAGCCGCGCGTCCGGGGCCAGAACAAGAAGAAACGCTGAGATCGGAATCCAACAACGTTGCTCTTGAGATCGTACGAACTAGTGAGAAACCGCGAGTTCCCTATTCCAGCGGGATGAAGTTCATGTCGACGGTCAACGTTCACAACCTCCCTGATGACTTGCGTGCGATCCAGCTCGAGACGGAAGCCCATGCGCGCGCCTATGGACTGGATTTCTACGACACGATCTTCGAGGTGCTCGACTACGACGAGCTTTCCGAAATCGCCGCCCTGGGCGGATTCCCGACGCGCTACCCGCACTGGCGGTTCGGCATGGAGTATCAGCATCTCGCCAAGGGCTATCGCTACGGGCTGCAAAAGATCTATGAGATGGTCATCAATAACGACCCGTGCTACGCCTATCTTCTGCGCTGCAATCAGTTAGTCGATCAGAAGCTGGTGATGGCTCACGTCTATGGGCATAACGACTTCTTCAAGAACAACATCTGGTTCAGTCAAACGAACCGCAAGATGATGGACGAGATGGCCAACCACGGTTCGCGCATCCGCACTCATATGGAGCGGCAGGGTGAGGAAACGGTTGAGAACTTCATCGATAGCTGCCTCTCGCTCGAGAACTTGATCGACATTTATTCGCCGTTGATCAAGCGTCGCGAGGAGATCAATCGCTACGACTTCGTCGCGGAAAACGACAAGGGGCCCGAGCCGACCAGGTTTCAGAGCAAGGACTACATGGATTCGTTCGTCAATCCACCCGCGGTCTTGAAGGAAGAAGCGCGCAAGCGGGAGAGTGAGCTGGAAAAGGAGAAAGCCAAGCCGAACTCGCTGCCGGAGCAGCCAGAGCGTGATGTCTTGCTCTTCCTGCTCGAGCACGCGCCGCTCAAGGCGTGGCAGCACGACGTGCTGGCGATCATACGCGAGGAGGCTTACTACTTCGCGCCGCAAGGCCAGACCAAGATCATGAATGAAGGCTGGGCTTCTTACTGGCACTCAACGATCATGACCCAGCGCACGCTTGCTCCTTCCGAGCTGGTCGACTACGCCGACCACCACTCGGGCACCATGGCCACGCAGCCGGGCCGCTTGAATCCTTACAAGCTGGGAATCGAGCTTTTGCGCGACATCGAGGAGCGGTGGAACAAGGGGCAGTTCGGCTCGGAGTGGGATGAATGCGATAATCTGGACGCCCGGCGGAAGTGGGACAGGCAGCTCGGCCTGGGCCGCCAGAAGATATTCGAGGTCAGGCGCATTCACAACGACGTGACGTTTATCGATACGTTCTTGACGGTGGATTTCTGCCGTCGCTACCAGCTCTTCAGCTACCGGCACAACGACCAGTCCGAGATGTACGAAATCGAAAGCCGCGAATTCAAGAAGATCAAGGAGCGATTGCTCTTCAATTTGACCAACTTCGGGCAGCCGATCATCCGGGTGAAGGATGCGAACCACCGCAACCGCGGTGAGCTCTACTTGCTTCACGAGTACTTCGGCGTGGACCTGAGGATTGACCACGCTCAGGACACGCTGCGCCATTTGCACCGGCTCTGGAGCCGCCCTGTGCACCTGGAGACCAGCGTCGACGGGCGTTCTACCCTGTTGTCTTTTGATGGAACCGATCACTCGATCCGCCCATTGGGAGGTTCTTCCCATGAGTCTGAGCAAAAAGATCGCCGCCGCGCTTGACGAAAACACCAGGGCATACGTCATGCCCTGCACAGTTTCCGTCGACGACGGCCCGCACCGTGTAACTTTGCACCTGACGGCGCTCGATGCCGTCGGGCTGGCATTTTCGTCCCTCGAGTTCACGACATCCGGCCGCTCCGAGTGGTCGTCGGAGGCCCTCAATGAGTGGGGTACGCGGCTCTCCGGCCGGGTAACTTACCTCATGGAGCCGCTCAAGGTTCTCGAAGTCGATGCGGGAGGGGGCGAGGTGCAGCTTCGCAGCCAAAACCCGACCGCGCGGCATGCCGAGCGCGGGTATTATGAAATGAGGCTCTTTCGCCAGGGAATGCTGCGCATGCAGCGGTTCGCGTTTGACGAGACGACGCGACAGCGTCGGCCCGCTGCGTGCCAGCTCACGCGTGAAGTCCTGGAACGCCTGGCTGACGACATCGTCGCGAGCCTGGTCTGAGCGAAAGGCCCGAGGCGGCGGCCCTGCTCGTCAGTTCGTCGACCACCATGTTTGTGCGCGCGGGAATGCACGGGTCTACGGCCAAGGAGCAGCGCCAGCAATAGGAAACAAGCAGCATGGCGAGCGACGAATCGAAGGCCGATCCCGGTGTGGTTCTCGATTTACTCGAATCATTCCGACGCTCGAAAACGATGTTCGCTGCGGTGTCGCTGGGCATCTTCGACGTGCTTGCAGCGGGTCCCAAGTCGTTGTCCACTCTGGCAGAGGAACTCAAGCTCAATCTCGATGCGCTCGAACGCCTGCTCGATGCCTGCGTGGTACTGCAATTGCTCAAGCGGTCGGCAGGACAGTACGAAAACACCGCTGCTGCCGGCGCCTACCTTTGCAAGGAGAGCCCGTTTCGGTTAACCGGTTATATCAGCTACTCAAACGCCATTCTCTGGAAGCTGTGGGGCAACCTGGAGGATGCAGTCCGCGAAGGGACCAATCGCTGGCAACAGACCTTTGGCTGGGACGGTCCGATTTTCTCGAACTTCTTTCGCACGGAAGAGGCGATGCGGGAATTTCTGATGGCCATGCATGGGTATGGCCTGATCAGCTCGCCGCAGGTGGTTGCCGCGTTTGATTTGAGCCGTTTCAGCCGATTGATCGACCTCGGCGGGGCAACCGGACATCTCGCGATTGCCGCGTGCGAGCGATATCCCGGCCTGCGAGCCACAGTATTCGACCTGCCAGAAGCCGGGCCGCTGGCCCGAGAGATCGTCGCTGGTTCGGATGTTGCGGGCCGGATCGAGCTCATCTCGGGGGATTTCTTCGTCGACCGGCTCCCCGAGGGAGACCTTTTCAGCGTGGGGCGAATTCTCCACGACTGGACTGAAGCGAAAGTTATCACATTGTTGCAGCGCATCTTCGAGCGGTTACCCGCCGGGGGCGGATTGCTCATCGCCGAGAAGATGATCTCGGAAGACCGCACCGGACCACGATGGGCTCACATGCAGAACCTGGGCATGTTACTCTACACCGAAGGCAAGGAACGCACACTTTCCGAGTATCGGCGTCTGCTCGAGCAAGTCGGCTTCTCGCCGGTGCACGGATCAACAACGCCCTCGCCGCTCGATGCGATCCTGGCCCTGAAGCCGTGACTCCGTTCTGGTCGAACAAGGTGTGCGGGTTCTGAACCTCGAGGAGCAACCTCATGCCCAACGTCAAGAAGCTCCGAATCAATGGAAGTCAAGTCAACGTTGATGCAGAAGAGGAGCGATCGTTGCTCGATCTCCTCCGTGAGGATCTTGGTCTCTCGGGCGCGAAATACGGATGCGGTGAAGGCCGGTGCGGTGCGTGCACTGTGCTGGTCGACGGGGCGCCGGTTCGGTCTTGTGTGACGGCGCTCAAAACGGTTACCTCCGGAGAGATCACCACGATCGAGGGTCTTGAACGAGACGGCAAGTTGCATCCGCTTCAAGAAGCATTCCTCGACACAGGTGCCATGCAGTGCGGCTATTGCACTTGCGGAATGATCATGTCGGGAGTCGCTCTGCTGGGCAAGAACCCCAATCCCACGCGTGAGGAGATCGTAGAGTACATGAACGGCAATATCTGCCGTTGCGGAATTTATCCGCGGATCCTCGCGGCCGTCTCCGGTGCAGCCAAAACGTTGAAGGAGGCGCGCCGATGAACGAGACATGGAATGCGGCCATCGAACTCGAAGTCGAACCCGAGCGGTACGAGTTTTTCGAGGATCGTGGGTACCGGTTTGACCTGGACCGCCGTGGATTCTTGAAGACGCTGGGTGGAGGTATTCTAGTCCTCCATCTAATGAACACGGCGCACGCCGAGCAGCAGCCGGGTGGGCGCCGCCGCGGAGGAGGAGGAGGCCAGGCTCCGAGGGACATCGCCGCTTGGCTTCACATCAGCGAAGATGGCACGATCAGCGTCTACACGGGAAAGGCCGAGGTCGGTCAGAACATCCGCACGTCACTAACGCAAGTCGTTGCCGACGAACTTCACGCTGCGCCACAATCGATTCACATGGTGATGGCCGACACGCAGTTGACGCCATTCGACGCGGGCACTTTCGGTAGCCGCACCACACCGGATATGTCGCAGCGTTTGAGGCGCACGGCTGCTGCGGCGCGCGAGATGTTGATCGACCTGGCGGCCGACACGTGGAAGACGGATCGCACGTTGCTCAAAGCGGCAAGCGGCAGCATCGTCCATTCCGGCACCGGGCAGAAGCTCGAGTTTGGAAAGCTGACCAAAGGCCAGAAGCTCACCAAAGCCGTCAGCGACCAGACAGTGCCGACCGCGCCTGCAAGCTGGACGATCGCGGGAGCCTCACAGCCGAAAGTCGACGGCCGGTCGTTTGTGACGGGAGGCCATCAATACGCGTCGGACGTCAAGCTGCCGGGAATGATGTTCGGGAAAGTGCTGCGGCCGCTGTCGTTAGGTGCGACGCTGTCGTCGGTCGATCTGAGTGGCGCCAGGTTGCTGCCGGGCGTGGCCGTGGTGCACGATGGGGATTTTGTCGGAGTTGTGGCGCCGAGCAGTCTGGCGGCGTCGCGTGCGCTGGCTGCGATCAAAGCCGAGTGGAAACCCGGTCCGCCGCTCTCCGGGAAGGACCTCTACGACAACTTCAAGTCGCGGGGTCGCCGGGCGAGGGGCGCTCGTGACAGCGATGGCGAGGGGAAGAGCGGCGCGGCCGTGAATGGCCGGGAATCCGCGGATATCCGCCTGGAGCAGACTTATACGATTGCCTACATCGCCCATGCGCCGCTCGAGCCGCGTGCGGCCGTCGCCCGGTGGGAAGATGGAAAGCTGACGGTATGGACTGGGTCTCAGCGTCCGTTCGGCGTGCGCGACGAGCTCACGCGCGCGTTCGGGCTTTCCGCCGAGGCGGTGCGAGTGATCGTGCCCGACACGGGCGCCGGATACGGGGGCAAGCACACCGGTGAGGCGGCCGTCGAGGCGGCTCGCCTGGCCCGGGGAGCCGGCAAGCCGGTCAGGCTCGTGTGGACGCGGGAGGAAGAGTTTACATGGGCCTACTTCCGCCCGGCCGGTGTGATCGAGGTCAAGAGCGGCGTTCGGCGCGACGGAATGCTTTCGGCCTGGGAATTCCACAACTACAATTCGGGTCGTGCCGCCGTCGACTCGCCGTATGCCATCCCCAGCCAGCAATCTGAATTCCATGCGGTCGAGTTTCCTCTTCGCCAGGGATCTTATCGAGCACTTGCCGCCACGGCCAACCACTTTGCACGCGAGTCGCACATGGACGAGCTTGCAAATGCCGCCGGGATCGATCCGCTCGAGTTTCGGCTGAAAAACCTCAAGAACCCGCGGCTTCGCGCCGTGCTCGAGGCTGCGGCCAAGGCCTTCGACTGGGGAAAGAAGTGCGAGGCCGGGCATGGGAATGGAATAGCCGTCGGATCCGACAAGGGGGGCTACATCGCCACGTGCGTGGAGGTTGCCGTCGACCCGTCAAACGGCCGCGTGCAGGTGATCCGCGCAACGAGCGCTTTCGAGTGTGGTGCGATCGTCAACCCCGACCATCTCAAGAACCAGGTCGAAGGCGCCATGGTCATGGGATTGGGGGGCGCGCTCTTCGAAGCCATCGAGTTCGAAGACAGCCGGATCACGAACGCGCGGTTTTCTCGTTATCGGGTCCCACGATTTCGCGACACACCGGCGATCGAAGTCGTCTTACTCGATCGGAAAGACCTGCCGTCGGCCGGGGCGGGCGAAACTCCAATCGTTGCGATTGCGCCGGCAATCGGCAATGCGATCTTCCGCGCGACCGGTGTTCGACTACGCTCGCTCCCTCTGGCGCCGCGGGGAATCACGGGGTAACGGATGCTGGTTAAATGCGGTCGTTTGAGCCCGTTTACGCGGAGCTCACCAACAAAAAACGCAACTATTTTTCCATTGGCGGGCAGTATAGCCCCTGTTCTTCTCGATCCCACCACTGCGGCGAACCAAGTCGCGTGAACGTATAACGATACAATCGCGCTCGTACAAATCGCGGGGGTTGGCCGGGAAACGGGTTTTCGCGCAGGAGTGACAGCACCTCGGGCGAACCCGAGAGGAGACGCTGCTCGAATTTGAGAAACCACGGTTGTGCACGACAGTCGTGATAGAGGGCGGCGAACCAGAGTTGCCAGTCCAGCCGAGGCATGTGCGGGGTCATGAACCCTGGCGATCGATCCGGCTCGTCCGGCTTCCAGCGGAAATGGTACGGTTTCCAGCTCACGCCGTCGTTGCTGCCTTCGATGGTAATCTCACGGCGTTCGATCGTCATCACGGCGAACAGGCCATAGGAGTTGGTGCTCCGTAAGGGCTCAAGCCGGTCAGCCAGCCACGGTAATGGAAATGGAGCGTCAGTTCCCGGCCAGAGTCGCTCCAGCAGCCGCTGGGAGGTCACACCGATCAAGACGGCACCAGCGGTGCCCACGACGACTCGACGGGCGAGCGACCATTGCCTGGGGAGGGCGCTCGGATTCGTCTCGGCACCGCGCGAACTGTCGAACGGCGGGCAAAGGCGACGCGCGGCGCCGATCAGGGGATCCCAATCCTGGTCATCCAGGATGGTCACGCAGAGCACGATCGAAAGCACGTTGAAAAAGCCATAATTTCCGGTTGCCGCGATCAAGAGCTGCAAAAGGACCATACTGGCGAAACCCGTAAGACGCATCCATTTTGTGCCGAGCAAGAGGAACGGCGCAATGAGCTCGGCGTAGAACATGAAACCAATCGAGCCCTGGTGAAACCACCGAGGCATCTGGTGGACATACCAGCTTGTCCAAGTCGGCAAAGGCTGTGTTTCATAGTGAAAATCGAGCGCAGTGAAGCCCCACCATGTAGGATCCTTGCTCATCAGCTTGGCGACGCCCGACATGAACATCAAGCGAAAAACGAGCCAGCGCACCAGCCAGATTGTGAACGACCAAGGTTCGTCAGTGGCGCGATTCAGCCGGAGCTTCCACGGTACCATGAGAATCGCCAGCAGGCCCGTCTCGAGCAGGAGGCCGTCCCATTGATAACCAAGAAAAACCTGGCCGGCCACCGTGATCGAGAGATAGGCGAGCCAGAGCAATACCGTGCACAGCCCCGGCATGATTCCGAGGAAAAGCATGGCGCCACAAAACATGCCGCCCCAGCAAAGCGCATGAAGGGCGTGATCGGACGCATTGAGCCAGAGCGCGCTAGGAAAAAGCCAGTAGGCTTTCAGCCGCGGGCTAAGTGTGAGGCTTGCTTGCTCGAAGAACTGGGCGACCGGCAGGATTCCGTGCGAGCCAATGAGCCCGTCAACCTGTGCCGCCATCGAGCTAAAGGCGGCGAAGTAGGTAAGCCCGAGCCCGCGCAGGAATATGGACCGCGTGTGTCGAAAGGTGGGCCGAGGCTGCACCTCGGGCTTGGGATCATGTGGTGACAACGTCCGGTTTTCCTCTTCACGACTGCCGAGCATGCATCAGGCCGAGCCGATTCCGAACTGCTCGATCGCCTGGATCACGCTGGTATGAAGCTTGCTGTTGCTAACGATTACACCTCGGTTGGCAGTGAGCTCGCGACCATGATGAAATTCGAGCGAACGGCCGTGAATATCGGTGACGGTGCCGCCGGCCTCCGCGACGATCAGCGCTCCGGCGGCGTGATCCCAGATCTTCTCGCGATAATCTGCGCTGGTGGGAAGCCTGAGGTAGATCTCGGCTTGAGCACATGCAATGGCGGCGTACTTTGCCTGGCTGTCCATGCGGAGCGGTATCCGGGTGATTCCCAATCGCTCGGCTAACCGGGCGGCATCTCCGTGTGCGCTGTGGCCGGATTCGATCGACTCGCAGAACCGCAACTCAGCCGGATCATCCGTGTCGTTCACCTGTAGCCGCGAAGCCAGAGGCTCGATACCACCGGGCGACTCCATGGGGTGTGCGAAAGCGCCCTGGGTTTTCACGGCTGTGAAAAGCGCACCGAGCGACTTCGCGCTGGCGGGCTGGTCTTCTTGAGGTCCCTGACCGGTCAGGAATTCGAACTGAGGGCATGCTAGCGCCGCGACGACAACTTCGCCACGGACGATCAAGGCCAGCGCGACAGCGTATTGGCCGCCTCGGAGAAAGCCCTTTGTGCCGTCGATGGGATCCAGGGTCCAGAACCGATCGCTGTACTGCGCCGTCCCGCCGTGGTCGATCCACTTGAAGATGTGTTCTGGACGGATTTCGTCTCGACTGTCGCTCGCGGCTTCAGTTGCCGCGCACACGCTGTGAAGCACACGGTCCAGAATAGAACGATTTTCCGACGACCGCAATTCCGCGGAGTCTTCCTCGGCGATGACGGGATCGTCCGGAAACTCTTCCAGGAGGGCCCGGCAGATCAGGGCCTGGCTGCCGAAGTCGGCTACCGTGACGGGACTCTTGTCCTTCTTGTCCAGGACTTCGGGTGAAATCTCAGCCCGAACGGCCTGGCAAAGGCGCGACGCCATGCGCACCGCCCGGATCGCAACCGTCAACTCAGTTTCATACGGTCGATTGGTGTTCATCATCAAATCAAGAAGGGGGGAAAGGAATGCGATCGTTTGTGCCGCAAGTCTCGAGAGCGGCGAGCTCGCGAGAATCGTAGCACGTAAGGCACGTGTAGTGGTAGAACGACGACGGGTCGATTGCAGCCGGCAGTTTTGCCGCAGGCTATTCAAGGCGGCGCGCCGAGCACTGGTGTGAGGCGAGTGAGGCTGGGCCGGAAAAATCTCGGCGCATTTTGGAAACACATTGCACCACCGTGTCGGCGCGATCGTAAACCAGGATATCGAGGGGTCGTGAAACTCGAAAAGGCCTCCGGGTTGGCGGTCTTCCTTCCCGATTCGAATCACCACGAGAGGTAAAGAGGAGCACTACGATGGACTGCCCAATGCGGCGCGGCGCGAGGTTACCCATGGCACTCCTCGGCTTGGCACTCGCCGCCTGGATTGTCACTGGCTCATCCGCCTATGCGCATGGCGGTGGCGGGGGCGGCGGTGGCCACGGAGGTGGCGGAGGCCACGGAGGCGGAGGTCACAGCGGGGGTGGTGGATATCACGGCGGCGGTGGGTACCACGGTGGTGGCTCTTACGGTGGCGGCGGGTATAACCGCGGTGGCTACTATTATCCCTTCTACGGCGGCTTTTACGGCGGTTACTACGGCTCGGGATATGGCTACGGCGGCTACGGCTACGGGTATGGCAATTACTACCCGTACGATTACTACAACAACGGCTATGCCTATCCGAATTACGGCTATTCGCAAGGTTACGTGCAGCAACCTGCGATTAACTATGCAGTGACCAGCGCAGGGGCGTTATCTCGGCATCGACGAGCAGCAGTTTGCTGATGCCAATGGCAGTGGCATGCAAGTCGTCCAGGTTTATGCAGGCACACCCGC
Source organism: uncultured Planctomycetota bacterium (assembly GCA_963823665.1). Taxonomy (GTDB): domain Bacteria; phylum Planctomycetota; class Planctomycetia; order Isosphaerales; family Isosphaeraceae; genus CAVXHV01. The sequence continues at coordinate 2,023,221 of CAWGMQ010000004.1, read as the reverse complement.
CCAGCAAGCCGGCCTGCAGCCTGGCGACGTGATTTACTCCGCCAATGGCTATTTCACCCAGCAGCACGGCAATCTCACCTGGATCATTTCCAATGTCCCGGCGGGTGGGGCGCTCCAGATGACGGTACGAACGGTGCGCGACGGGGCGGTGCATGTCGTGGCGGCCACCCTACCGTGAAGTCCGGACTGCAAAAGGGTGCGTGCTCCTGGGAGAAGGGACCGCCCGGGCCATTCCGGCAACCTGGCGGTCCCTGCTTACGTGCGCGTTTGCAAACGTGGAGCGCTCGATAGGGCTCGAGCCGTTGGCCTGTCTGATTCGTTCCTCTTCACGTCCCTTCGTTCAAGGCGAGAGCACTGCAGCAGCCATTTTTTCGGCGATGTTGCCATTTGCTATTTCGGTGGTGTGACAGTAGTCGATGAAAGTGAGTTTCTTCTCGTCTGCGAAGATCCGGCTCAAGTCATGAAAAACCGGATCGGCCTGTAATACGCGCGACTCGCGGATCCTCTGGTAGACCATCTGAAAGGCAGGCTCGGTCCATGCGTATTTTAGCGCTTCGTCGCGCTCGACTGCGGTGAGCTCGACCTTGTCAAAGATCGTGGGCTGCCAGAAGAACAACGGGCGGAAACCATAACCATGGGCGAGCGTTTCGACGATCTGGACGTTTGCGGCGTATCGCTCAACCACCGAGCGAGCCAGACTGCGCATCGAATCATCGGGAATACGTGCGCCCGGAATCGCTGCAGTTCGGCTGAGCCGGCTCCTGAGGGATCGAGCGAGCCGGTAAGAGCTTGAGTCCACCAGGAGCTTTACAGCAAGCGTGGCGGCGAGCCTGCGCGGCGATTGCAGGAGGTTGAATTCGCGCTGTCTGTTCGATTCATTCGTCGTCAAGCCCGCTTCGCCGGCGAGCAGGGCTGACGTGGTGTCGTTGACGCCGTCATAAAAGATCACGAAGTCTGGGCGGTATCCTTGTTGAAGCTCACCGATAAGCCCGATCAGTTCCTGAGTCGAGACGTATCCCAATTCCGCGAGATTCTTGATCTCGACATTCAGTCCGCGTTCATGAAGTTTGCGCGCCAGCAGCGACGGAATCGTGTGGTCGTCCCGAGCACCGAAGCCCCATAGCGACGAGCCACCCAGCAAGAGTAACTTGACCGCTTTCTTGCCGGCATTTTGGCGCGATGAGTGATCAGGCTGCCAGGTGGCCCGTAAACCGTCCGGTTCGATGGCGATCGTCTCGCCTCGAAATGGCTTGGGCCGGAAATAGACATACGGTTGCCAGCGTTCCTCGAGCGATTCGATTTCGTGATAGTGCTTCCTGGGCCAGGTCGCTCCTTCGTAGCCTTCTTCCAGAATTCGGCGATCGGGAGACTCCGGCGCGACCAGTCGATCGCGTAACGCAAAACCGATGCGAAGCCCGGTTTCCAAGAAGAGCAACAAAATGAGTGTGATGCCAGCAATGGACCAGGCGGTCCGGAGCGCCATCACGGTCTGCTTGAGTCGTGCAAGAACCTTGCCCATGTGCGGACTCGACCAGGACTCGTAGAATGTCGTCAAGGAGACGCAGAAGAGTACACGACGAATCTAAGCGACGATCGCGATCGAGGGCCAGCCACCAGGGCAGGTTTTGCAATAATGACGTCTGGCCCTCCAATGATCGATTTACGGGGGAAACGGGCTATTGTACTGGGATCAACTTCAGGCATTGGCCGGGCCGTGGCACTAGCGCTCGCAGCCTCAGGTGCCGACGTGATCGTTCACGGGCGCAGTTCTCGAGAGGCTGGTGAGGACGTCGCCGGTTTGGTCCGCGAGATGGGACGCAGGTCAAAATTGCTTCTGGCTGATCTGGCTGATCGCGCCGCAGGCGAAACACTGGTGCAAGACGCGTGGTCGTCGTGGGGTGGCCTTGACGCCTGGCTTCATCTGGCTGGCGCCGATACGCTGACTGGAGAAGGTGCAAAACTCTCTTTTGATGCCAAGCTCGACCGGCTGTGGTATGTGGACGTTGCATCCACGATCAGGCTCTGTCGAGACGTCGGTGGTCGCATGGTTTCGCAAGGGTCCGGCTCAATCATCACCATGGGATGGGATCAGGCGGAGACGGGCATGGGGGGTGACTCGGGCGAGTTGTTCGCGGCAACCAAGGGTGCAATCCTGTCGTTCACGCGCAGTCTGGCGCTCAGCCTGGCGCCCAAGGTACGAGTAAATGCGCTTGCCCCCGGATGGATCAAGACAGCCTGGGGCGAGCACGCATCAAGAGCCTGGCAGGACCGCGTGATTGCAGAAACTCCGCTATCGCGGTGGGGCACGCCGGAAGATGTTGCCGCCGTCGCGTGCTTTCTTGTCAGCGATTCGGCTGCGTTCCTCACCGGGCAATCCATTCGCGTTAATGGTGGTGCCATACGATGACGGAGGCGAAAGACACGCCTCGCTATCTTTTTGTCACCGGGCGATTGGCCGAATTTGCGCTTCGACAGGTGCTTCTTGACCTGGCACCTCGAGCTGGCTTTCGAGCCGACGTGGCTGTTTTGCCGATCTCGGTCGCGGCGCTCATGACACCGCAGTGGGTTGCCCGTCACCTTGATGTGCCGGAGGGTGTCGAAAAGGTAATTCTGCCGGGAATGTGCCAGGGTGATTTTGCACCGATATTCGAGCGGTCGCGGGGAGTACCCGTTGAGTCAGGTCCGGAAGACCTGCGTGACTTGCCTCGTCATTTCGGGCAAGTGCGCGGCAAGGCGGGCGGCTATGGTGCGTACGATATCGAGATCCTTGCCGAGATCAATCATGCCCCGCGGCTCGAAGTCGACGAACTGCTTCGACAGGCCAGAAAACTTCATGATGAAGGGGCTGACGTGATCGATCTGGGTTGTGATCCGGGCACAACCTGGGCCGGGTTGGATCGTGCGGTGAAGATGCTTCGAGATCAGGGAATGCGCGTCTCGATCGACACATTCAACCCGATTGAGGCACGGGCGGCATCCGCGGCGGGCGCCGAGCTTGTCCTGAGCGTGAACGCAACCAATCGGGCGCAGGCCGTTGACTGGGGTGTCGAAGTGGTGGCGATTCCCGACGAGCCTGGCTCACTCGAGGGGCTTGACGCCACGATCGAGTACCTGAGCGGCCAAGGCGTGAGATTCAGGGTTGATCCGATTCTCGAACCGATTGGTTTTGGCTTCGCTGCGTCGCTGGGCCGCTATCTCGAAGTGCGCCGTTGCTATCCTGACTCAGGGATCATCATGGGAACGGGGAATCTGACCGAGCTCACCGACGTCGACTCCGCGGGCGTCAACACGATCTTGATCGGGTTTTGCCAGGAGCTCTCCATTCGAGCTGTCCTGACGACGGCGGTGATCAACTGGGCGCGGTCGTCAGTGCGTGAGATCGACGTTGCCCGGCGGCTCGCGCGTTACGCGGTGCTGAACCGCGCGCTACCCAAGAATGTGGAATCCCGCCTCCTCATGCTGCGCGATCCACGGGTCGTGCAATTCGGTGCCGACAGTTTGGCCGAGATTCAGCGGCGGATCCGTGATCCCAACTGGCGCATCTTTGCCGAGGCGGGAAGGATCGTGGTGATGAACAAGGAGCAATTGCGAAGTGATACCGACCCTTTCGCGCTCTTCGAACAGATGGGCGTGACGGAGCCGGCCCACGCTTTCTACCTGGGATATGAGATGATGAAGGCGAAAACCGCCTTGACGCTGAGCAAGAATTATCGCCAGGATCGAGCTATGGATTGGGGCTTTTTGACAGAGCCGGAGTCGAGTCAACTCGATCGCAAACGTGAGCGTGCCGAGCGCACGGAGAATCAGGTCGAGAAGATCACTGCGGTCGAGGATCTCGAAGAAAAAGGCGAGGGTCCGGCGTGATACTCGAGGGGATCGTGACCACGCTCAACCATGACGCCACGCTGAACATCGCGCCCATGGGCCCGCGCGTCGACCCTGATACGAACCTGGCGAGATTTGAGCTTCGTCCTTACCGATCATCAACAACCTATCAAAATCTGAAAGCACGCGGCGAGGGCGTGTTTCACGTCACCGACGATGTGCTCCTCCTGGCTCAGACAGCCATCGGAGTTACTGCTATACCCCCACCCGCCACGCGGCCGGCAGACGTGATTGCCGGGCGAATTCTCCTGGACGCGTGCCGTTATTACGAGTTTCGGGTGGCCGAGCTGGACGATCGAGACGATCGCACGATGATCGTTGCTGAGACCGCCGCTCAGGGCAGGCTGCGCGACTTCTTCGGCTTTAATCGGGCTCGGCACGCGGTGCTCGAGGCGGCAATCCTGGCCACTCGCACCGAGTTCCTCGCGCTCGACGGAATGCTCGCGGAGTTCCAGAAGTTGGCTGTTCTTGTCGACAAGACCGGAGGTCCGAGGGAGCGCGCGGCTTTCACGCTCTTGCACCGCCACGTTCGCGATGCAGCCGTGCGCCAGGGCGCTCTACCGGACCCTGGCCGGACCCCGACTCCATGAGCGAGTTTATTCAGATCCGTACGCCGAGCCGCCTGCACTTCGGTCTGTTCGGGTGGGGGCCAGAGGTCCTGCGGCAGTTCGGCGGCATCGGGCTGATGATTGACTCGCCGGGCGTCGAGGTTTCCGTCGAGCGTGCCCCATCATGGGGCGCCCTTGGACCGCTGACCGGTCGGCTCGAGGCAATCATCGCCCGGCTTCGTGAACGCGTGCTCGCATGTGGAGGAGTACTGCCCCCGGCTCGAGTTTGCCTCAGGCATGCCCCGGCAGAGCACGTCGGACTCGGATTAGGCACACAGCTCTCGCTGGCGGTTGCGCGCGGCCTGCTCGAGCTCGCCGGATTTCCTGATCCAGGGCCGGCGGGACTCGCCAATCTCACCGGGAGGGGCGCTCGTTCGGGCATCGGTCTGCATGGATTTCAGCACGGCGGCTTGATCGTTGACGGGGGCCGAAAGCGTGAGGGCGAGATCCCTCCACTACTGGCTCGTGCGAGTTTTCCCGAAGAGTGGCCGATCCTTATTGTACAGCCCCCCGGAGTGAATGGCCTTCATGGATCTGACGAGAGATACGCGTTTGCCAAGCTGCCACCTATCTCCCGAGATGCAGTCGATGCGCTTTGCCGACTCGTGCTGATCGAGATCCTCCCTGCGGTGCTCGAGCATGACCTGGAAGCCTTCGGCGCCGGCCTGGGTGAGTTGCAAGAGCGCGTCGGCGCAGCCTTTGCGCCTGCGCAAGGCGGAATCTACGCCACACCTCAGGCCGCGCTCATCGTGAACGAGCTGAAAACCCTGGGCTTTGTGGGGACGGGCCAGAGCTCATGGGGTCCAACGATTTACGCGTTCAGCGAATTGCCGGAATCCGAGATTGACCGCCTCGCGGATCGACTACGAGCGAGATTCGGTCTCTCGCGATCGTCGATCTTCTGTACGAGGGCAGCCAATCGGGGAGCCGTGCTCGAATGCGCTTGCTGAGCAGCACTCCGAATTGTGTCTCAGGATCCCGGCACCAGCTCGTCCAGCAGCTCGCTCAAGTCGATCTTGGCCACGCTCGTCGACAGGTCGCTCATCGCGTAAGGAACGATCAGGTTCCCGTTGTGCACCATCGCTCCGCATGAATAGACCACATTGGGCACGTAACCCGATCGTTCGTGATCGGTGGGAACGAGCAAGGGGTCGTGAGTCTGCCCGATCAGCCGCCACGGTTCATCAAGATCGAACAGAGAAGCCCCGATGCAGTACTGCCGCATCGGCCCTACGCCGTGAGTCAGGAGCAACCACCCTTTTTCGGTCTCAATGGGTGAGCCGCAGTTCCCGAGCTGGATCACCTGCCAAGGGTAATGGGGCCTCTGGATGATCTGCGCTTCATTCCAGTACAGCACGTCGTCCGATTCCATGTAATAAAGGTTCTCATTGTCGATCCGCGAGATCATGGCGAACCGGCCGTGGATCCTTCTCGGGAAGAGAGCCATTCCCTTGTTCCTGGCGCATTCACCGGTGATCAGGTTGATGTCGATCGTGTCACCGCCTGCGTACTGGAACATCTGGGGAAAAGCACGACCGCCGTCGTAGGCCGTGAACGTACCGTAGTAGATGTGGCTACCGTCTGCTTCGGTGAATCGCACCAGTCTTAAATCTTCGATGCCGTGCCGTTCGATATCGGAGAACGGAAAGATGACGATCTCAACTTCTCGGAAGACCGGCGGTCTGTGGGGGAGGTGAAGCTGATGATTGACGCGGGTGACGGAGATGAGCGTGTCAGCGGATTCTTCAAGCGCGCCTGAGGATGATTGCTCCCGACGAGCGGCTTCAATCGCCTGGGCGAGCTGGTCACGCGTGAACCGGCTGTCGAGACGGTCCAGAAACACGCGGCATTTCTCTTCGGCAATCCCGGTTGCAACCATGTCGCGCGCGAGAGTCGACTTGAGGAACACATCGGGCACAGTCGCCTTGAGCGGCAGGCTGTAGGACCCTGCAGGTTCAAGTTGGACGTCGCCGTCTGCTGTAATGATGCCGATGCGGAAAACGATCGACGAGATATGTCCCTCGCCCGTGGCGCGCAAGCTCATCAGAAACCGGATCGAACCTTGTGGAACGTCGTCTTGAATGATCGCCGGCACGATCGACGGGTTGAAAAGCGCGACCGATTCAAGTGCGTAGTCCATTGTAAAGTAGGCGCCCAAGAGCAGTCGGCGTGCCTGGCTTTCCGCCAGTGGAGCACCGATCATGGTGCGGATTTCTTCATAATGTTCGGCGAAGACACCGCGCAGGTCAGCGTGCTGGCGGGTAAAATCCCGCTCGAGACCCGCCAGCAGTTTTTCGACTTCTTCCTCGGGAAACGCCTCGACCCGGGCGAAAATGTCGCGGGATCTCTTGATATCGCCCGGACAGAACAATCTGGATATCACCCGCTGCGGATCGGGATTCAGTTGCAGGGGCAGGCGTGTAAAGGATACCGGCATGATTGGCCTCGCGTCTCATCCGAGCGACACGCACCTACGGATGCTCGACCTCGTTGGTCACCGACCCACGAGCGTACGCACGCCCTGCACCGCAGTAACGCCGTGCCGAGGCGACGTTTCGCATCGTTTAATAGAAAAATGCCGCAGCCTCATCGTAGTATGCGAGGTCGAGTGTTTTCGTCGCCACGACATTCTCGCTCATCGGCGTATCCACAATCTGTCCGCCCATGAGCGTGACAATGGTGCCGAACCGACATTGAAGGACGAGACGGGTGGCGGCTAGCCCGAGGCGGGTGGCCAGGATGCGATCATACGCGCTAGGCGGACCACCGCGCTGCAGGTGGCCTAGAACCGCTGTACGCGTCTCGATTCCCGTTTGTCTGTGAATCGCATCGGCGATCACGTGGCCGATGCCTCCGAGTCTGGGGTTCCCAAACGGGTCCGGGTGATCATCAAGCGTGAAGGGAGCCCGGTCGGGAAACCTGGCGCCTTCGGCAACGATCACGATTCCGTACTTCTTGCCCGCAGCTCGGCGTTTCGACAAGACGCTCACCAGGTGTGGCAAGTCGATCGGAACCTCGGGCACCAGAATGTAATCTGCCCCGACAGCAAGGCCCGAAAAGCAGGCGATCCAGCCGGATTGCCGGCCCATCGTCTCGACAACCACGATCCGCCGGTGACTTTCCGTCGTGGTGCGCAGACGATCGACCGCTTCCATGACGATGTTCACGGCGGTGTCGAATCCGAACGAAAAATCGGTCACCATGAGGTCGTTGTCGATCGTTTTCGGTATGCCCACGACCGGCAACTGGAAGTCATTGTGGAGGCGAATCGCGACTCCCAAGGTGTCGTCACCGCCGATGACGATCAAAGCGTCGAGCTCCAGCCGCAGAAAGTTTTCGCGCAGCAGGGAAAGCTCGGTCTCGGGATTACGGTAGGGATTGGTCCGCGATGCCCCGAGGATACTTCCCCCCTGGGCGATGATGCCGTCAGTCTGGGTGACCGTGAGCGGCATGGTCATATTCTGAACCATCCCGCGCCAGCCTTCCAGGATGCCGACGCAGGACCCGCCGCCATTGGAAATCTGTTGCACGACGGCGCGGATCACGGCGTTCAAGCCGGGGCAGTCACCGCCGCCGGTGAGCAGGCCGACCTTCATGGGATCCATCCATTTTAGAGTGCTGGGAGACTCGGGTCTTCAGGGAACTCGCCACGGTCGGCAGAGCAATCGGGCTTGATTCCCCGCCGTGGTGCGCACGACTCACATTCTCAGCCTACCACAGGTGACACGCCGTTGTCATTCAGGCTTCTCCTCTCCGCGGGCTTGCGTTCTTGGAAGGAAGGCGGGCTCCGTCCCGCCATGTTTCTGGTCGCGCCGTGGGCAGAATCGGCGCGGTGGATGTGTCATGACCCATGATAATTGCGATGCGGGTGGCGGAACGCCCAATCATTATCGTATGTCAGGGAGACCAGTCGCTGGTCCCTACTGCGGCTGAACGCAAGCGAGAGCCCGCGCTCGCGGAGCTGGGGAGCCAGGCGACGAAGCTCGCCGGAGAATCGCGTGACGTGCTTGGGCCAGCGACTCGAGAGCGCGATCGCTTTACCGACACTCGCCGTGAGCTGACGATGCAGCTCGACTGTAGGTCCGCTCCATTTCAGGCTGGGGGGAACGACCCGGAAAAGTGCCTCGGCAACCGCCGACTCATCAATTGCGTTGTCAGTGGCCACGCGACGGTTTCGAGCATAGGCCGATCGGAAAGACTGTTCCGGCCAGCCAAGTCCGCGACCGACGGCTTCTCCCCAGTAGCTGAAGTCGGCCATCCGCGAGACTTCGGGTAGCTCAACTGAAGGAAGGATGCGCAGACCGAGCACGACCGCGTCGAGCACGCTGCCCAGGATTCGTGAGTAGTCGAACTGAAACGATGCCCAGATCTCGCTTTCGGTACGCCGGTCCGACGGGTGAATGGGAGAGAGGTTCAGGAAGACCGATCGATCGATCAGGTCGCCGCGCTTGACGAAATCATCGATGCCGTTGAGGATGATCGGTCGCTGCGCTTGAATGTACGTAATCTGATCGTCGGTGAAAAGCGATCGAGTGGCATGCCCGCCGCCGGTCGCCAGCCGGCAAAAGCAGTCGGACAGCCAACCCGGCAAAGTTCCGAGATTGTCGAAGGCCAACAGTCGACTGCTGACGGAGGTGATCATCAGATCACGGGCGCTCGACGGCTCGCCAAGGAGCGGAGCGGAATGAGGATCGATCAAGAGCCTGGCGACCCTCGCCAGCGTGGATTTCGCCGAACCTTGTTCGCCGTAAAGCACCAGCGGTGGATAGGGACCATCGGGTCGAATGGCGGCAGTGATCCAGGCGACGAAGAGGCGGAAATCAACCTCGCCCAGATTGACGTAGGGTCTGAGCAAGCTGATTGTCCCACCGGATTCAGGCATCGGGAGCGGCAGCATACCGGCCGGCCGGCGGAAATAAACACCAGGATGTTGAACGACCTTCCAGCCCGACGCGCGAATCTCGACTGCCCTGCCCTCAAGATCACCCAGGTCGAGGTAGAAAACATCGCGACTGCCTGCACCGGCGACTCGAAGATGAACGGCCGGGATCATTCCTCGGAACTGGGCGCGGGCTTCCAGGACAGCGACAACGCGACTGATCGCCAGCTTGGAGGGAGGTTCGCCACATCGCTCAACGTAGACATCCACGAGCCAGTTCCGAAATGCGGCAGACTTGAGCTCGTAGAATTCGAACCGGTCTTCGACGGGGACCCTGGCAAACGGCCGGCCGTCGGTGCCGCGCGAAAGCTGCGTGCACGAGACAAGTTTTAGCATCGACTCGATCGGGTTGAGTGCTAACTTTGAAGTCCGTTGCTTACTCGTGCGTGGTTTCGTGCTCGTCATGGGAAGTCTCTCAATGGTTGAATGTGAGATGCTGGTCAGTTTCATCCAGGTCTGCCGGTCGTGGCCAGGCAACACAATCGTGCCCTTCGCGCTTCGTTGACTGCCGGCTCGATCACTCGATCGGGACGGAAGCCGACGTGCCGGCATGATCCCTTTCCCGAAACGATCTGCAAAAACGTCTGATTTTTTGCGTGAATTTCCAGGAATCGTCCATCATTTTGGCGACACTGCGTCAATCGGGAGGGACGTCCCGATCGTGCGGAAAAAAGAGCCGGTGTTTGCGCACTTTCTGGGCCGACGCACTGCATAGAATCTGGTTGGATGCACCCAGTTCGTGTGCTTGCCGCGCGGTATGCAGATCACTGCACGATGTCAGTCAGGGCTTCTGCGCGAGCAACACGCGTTCGACCCACGTCGTATCGACGCGACCGGCGATGAAGTCGGCGTTGCGAAAGATCCGGCGGTGAAGTGGAATGGTGGTCTGGACGCCTTCGATCGTCAACTCGTCTAGTGCGCGGCGCATCGTTGCGATGGCCTCAGTTCGGGTGGGAGCGTGCACGATCAACTTGCCAAGGAGAGAGTCGTAATAAGGTGGGACGACATACCCGGGATAAATATGGGAATCCCACCGAACTCCCGGTCCCCCAGGCAGCCGGAGGTCGGCAATTCTGCCGGGCGATGGACGAAAGTCGAGCTCAGGATCCTCGGAGTTGATCCGGCATTCGATCGAATGACCTCTGATGTTGATGTCTTTCTGGCGAAACGGGAGGGGTTCCCCGGCAGCGATCATGATCTGCTGTTTCACCAGATCGATGCCCGTGACCATTTCGGTGACCGGGTGTTCGACCTGAATCCGGGCGTTGACCTCGATGAAGTAGAAATTGTTGTCCGAATCGACCAGAAACTCACAGGTGCCTGCATTCACGTAGCCGGCGGCTTTCGCCAACCGAACTGCGGCCTCGGAGAGTTTGGTGCGGACCTTGGCCGGCAGGGTTGGCGCAGGCGATTCTTCGACGAGTTTCTGATGGCGGCGCTGAAGGGTACAGTCGCGGTCCCAGCAAGAGACGGTTTCGCCGTGCGAATCGGCCAGGATCTGGACCTCAACGTGGCGTGGCCGGTCGATGAATTTCTCGAGATAAACACTGGCGTTCTTGAAGGCAGCTTCGGCCTCGGAGCTGGCGGTTTGAAGGGCGCCCGCCAGGTTTGATTCATCGCGGCAAACTCGCATTCCCTTGCCACCGCCGCCGGCTGCTGCCTTGATCAGAACAGGGTAACCGATGGCTCGGGCCAGGGAGATGGCCTGGGTTTCACTGGCAATGACCCCTTCGGATCCCGGGACGCAAGCGACTTTCGCGGCTGCTGCGATCTTCTTGGCCTCGGTCTTCAGGCCCATCTTGCGGATCGCCTCATGGGGCGGCCCGATGAATTCGAATCCGCTCAGGCGGCAAACCTCGGCGAAGTCGGGATTCTCGCTCAAGAACCCGTAGCCCGGGTGGATTGCCTGGGCGTCGGCGACCTCGGCTGCCGCAATGATCCGGGATCGATTCAGGTAGCTGTCGGTGCTCTGGCTCTTGCCGATGCAAATTGCCTGGTCGGCGAAGGCCAGGTAGGCTGCATCCCGGTCGGCCTGAGAGTAGACCGCCACGACCTTGATTTCAAGCTCTTTGCAGGCGCGGATCACCCGCAGTGCGATTTCGCCGCGGTTGGCCACCAGGATCCGTTGAAACATCGGTGGGCTTCACCTCAAACACGCGAACGTTTGATTCCATCCGGCTTCGTAAGGCGACGCGATGACATCGGAGAAAGAAAAGGCATGGAAATTGCCGCCGGATGGGCCGGCATGAGGCTGCAACCACGCCAGGGTTTCTCTCTGGTCAACTAGGAATCAAGCGGAACAAAGGCTGACCAAACTCCACGGGTTGCCCGTTTTTGACCAAGATCGCAGCAATCGTTCCGGAGACGCCGGCCGGAATATCCGTGAAGACCTTCATCGCCTCGATGATGCAGACAATTGAGTCTGCATGGACGACCGATCCGACTGATACGAACGGCGGAGCGTCGGGTGCGCTTGAAGAGAAATAGGTGCCGACCATCGGGCTCTCGATCACGATTGTTTTGGGCGCGGCCGAAACGGACGTTGGTACGGAATCGGGCCTGACGTCTGACGGTGAGTCAGACTGGATGGCGGCCGGCGCAGCGGAAACGCCTGGATGCGGAGGGCGAGCAGCCTGGGGGGCGTCAGCGCCGCGGCGTCGCAAGCGAATGCGGACGGCACCGTCGCTCAAGTCAAGCGCGGTGAGGTCGTATCGTCGCATCAGGCGTACGAGTTGATGCACCTTGTTGACATCGAGCGGCGCTTTTGGAGCGGACGGGTCTTCGGCCATTCAGTTACCCCGCAGCAGCAAACCCCGAGTCCGCCCTCTTCTGGCTCGTCCCCGCCCAACGTACAGGCGAGCAAATGGGCTTACCGTATAAAGCAGCATCGGCCCGGGCGGTTTTTCATGCGATGCCAACCGAGTCGAGTGACCTCGGCACGTGCGAGAGAATCTCGCAGCCGTCCGGAGTCACCAGCACATCATCCTCGATTCGGATTCCGCCCCAATCCGGGAGATAGATGCCGGGCTCGACGGTAAATACCATACCCGGCTCGAGCACGACGTTCGAGCCCTTGCGAATCCGCGGCGCCTCATGAATGTCCATCCCCAACCCATGACCAAGCCCGTGGTCAAAAAAACGGCCGAAACCTGCATCCTCGATCACGGAGCGGGCTTCGGCGTCGACTTCGTGGGCTTTCACGCCCGGTCGGATGGCGGCGATTCCACTCTCGAGAGCGTTCAGGACAATCCGATAGATCGCCTCGAACTTCGGAGTGACCTTACCTGTGACCAGAACGCGCGTCAAGTCACTTTTATAAGGATGTCCAGTTGCTCCCCAATCGATCAACACGAAATCATCCTGACCGATCCGGGTGGTCGTTGTGGGCCGGGCGTGCGGCATCGCCGAGTTAACACCCACTGCGACAATCGGCGGGAAACTGGACCCTGTCGCCCCGCACCGGCGGAGGTACAACTCGAGTGCATCGGCGGCATCCTTTTCAGTGTCCCCTTCGCGCATTGCGGCTCGCAGCATCTGGAACGCGCGTTCGGCGTACTCGATGGCTTCGCGAATCGCGGCGATCTCGCCGCCGTCCTTGATCTGTCGCAGAAGCTCGACCTGTTCGCTCAAGCCGACAAGCGCCACGCCTGGTACGGCCGCGTCCAAGGCCTGGTGATCAGATACGCTCCAGTGAATGGACTCGAAGCCTACCTGCTTTAGCCCCAGCGTTTTGAGCACGCGCGCGACGGCGGAATTCATCTCCTCTCCCGCCGAGCGGATGTGCGCTTCAAGGCCCGGGCACTCCTGCTCGAGCTGCGTGGTGAAGCGGCCATCCGAGATGATCAGGTCTCGCTCGGTTCCGACCAGGAGCACCGAAGAATCGCCGGTAAACCCGGTCAGATAGCTCACGTTTGATGTCGCTCGTACGAGGAACGCATCGATTTCCGTTGGTCTCCATGCTCGATCTGAGTTTATCGCGGCGTGCCTGGAATCGGTCCATACGTTCCTTCGGCTTTCTCGGGCAAGAGGTCAGTTAAAATGCGAACGACCACGCCGGAGCCGCAACGGGCTCATACGGAGTGGTCGCTCCAGGAATCACCAAGACGGGACCGCGGGCAAGGTTCTAGCGTGCTTTACCAGTCTCCTCCTCCTCCGCCCCAGTCTCCGCCGCCGCCTCCGCCCCAGTCGCCACCTCCGCCCCAGTCGCCACCTCCGACGTCACCACCACCGCCGGCGTCATCCCATGATGTCCCGCCGCCAGGATCGTCGTCTGCGCCGACGATCGCATCTCCTCCCTGGTCAGGAGCCCCTGTGGAGTCGGCAACGTGGCCTGCATCCGCCGAGCCGTAATTGCCGTGACGGCCACCCGTGAACTGGTCGTACAGCCAGTTGCCGGCGAGGGCGCCGCCCAAGCCGCCGAGCATGCTGGAGAAGAAACCGCCGCCACGCCCGCCATAGCCGGGGCCGCCGTAATATCCGCCTCCGATTCCTGGCCTGGCGTGCCCATGCCACCTGCACCCGGATAACCCGATCGGACGCTGGAACATTCCGCCGATGAGCCGTAGCACGAGCAGCACGCCGAAGATTCCGACGAGGATCATGAGAAACGTGCCCAACGTCGAACGACCAGCCGGCATTTTTCCGCCCTCTGCTCGGTGCTGCACTCGTTCGACCTCGCCGCGGTGCGTGGCGAGCCCGCCACTGTGGATGGATACGCCCTCGAGTGCCTTCTCGATGGCTTGCACGCCGCTCAACAGGCCAGCGTCATAGCCGTCGGCTTTCTTGAACTCGCTCACAAACGCGTCTCGAATCGCATCGCGCTTGCCGATCGGCAGCACATCAGTGAATCGCTGGCGCACGAGCACGTGCGATATCAGGTGCTCGCGCTTCGACATCAGAATGTAGATTCCCTGGTCGTGGATCTTTTGGTCGCGCTCCACCGCCAAGGCATCGATCGCGTGACGTCGCTGCTCCGGCGAGGTGTTTTTATCGAGACCGGGGATTGCATCAATGGTCTCGATCACGATAGGAATGCCGCTCGAATTCTCGACTTTGTCGAGCAATGTCTGGGCCTTCAAGACCGCGTCTTTACTGAACATTTCTCCGCGGTCGCGAATGGTCGCAGCCTGCACTCCTCCTGTTGTGGCAAGCAGTGTTGCTGCCAGCATGACAGGTATTGCAAGCAACCATCGAACTTTGATCATGGGGTTCTTTTCCTCTTGCGAGACGCAACTTGCGTTGTCCGTTATATTTCGAATGGCCGGGCCACCGCGCGTGTCTGGTTTTTGTCGGCGATGCAGATAATCCTGTAGCAAGCGCCGCGCCTGGTCCTGAGCATATCTTCGCCACCTGAAGTATTTTCTCCTGATTAATACGAGTCTCGACGCATTCAGGATCAGAATTCCCAGGTGAAGCGAAGGCGATTCGTCAGGACGAAGCGATGTCGGCGAAGCGGGAGATGGCCACGACATCATCCAGTCGGAGCAAGATGCGTGCACGGTTGCGCCGGATTCCGTAACGAGCCGAGTCGTAAACGTAGATCTCTCGAGTTGCCGTGCTATCGCGGAAATCGTGAAAATCGGCGTCGATCATTTCGAGAAACGAGTCATCGCCGCCGACGAGTGTACCCAGGCAGACGTATGTCGATCGCAAGTCGACCACAATAACCTGTCCAATCATAGCCAGAAAGAGCGGGGAAGGCTCCCGGGGGGACATGTTGCAGCGTGCCTCTGGGTTCCAGGAATCGGTTGGATCGCCGGGCGGCGCGATCGCCGAGAGAACAAGCCGACGAACTCGCCTTGACGAATTTTAGGCTCTTGGCTACGGTCCCGCCACCATTTCGCGCGTAAAGTGCCATTTCAATGCCCAATGACCGTCGGATCATCTCCTTTCCCGGCGGCGACTTCGGGATTTGACCGCGCATGTCTACGTTCAATCGAATTACTGTTGGATTATCGCTTTACGTGGTCTGTGCTTCGACCTGGGTTGCCGCGCGCGGTCAAACCGCAGCTCAGCAACCGTCCGCGATTCAGCGGCAAACGACCAAACAGGCGCGAGCGACCCGCGAACGATATGTGCTCCTGACCGACGGCAAGCTCATCCCAGGCATTGTTACGGAGACCGAGTCGGAATACCGGATCGAACAGCGAGTCGGCACGATGCATTTTCCGAAGAAACGAGTGGAGGGTTCGTTCGACTCGGTACGTCAAGCATACGAATACCGGTTGTCGCAGCTTCCCGAAGGAGATTCCGAAGAGCGAATGAAGCTGGCACACTGGTGCTTGCACCTGAAGCTCACCGAGGAGGCCGGGCAGCTTCTCCAATCGGTTGTCGACCTCAACCCCAAGAACGAGCAGGCGAAGGCCATGCTGGTGTCAATCGAGCAGGCGGCAGCCAGACTTGCCCGCCGCGAGCGCGACCCGGGTGTCCGCCAAGCCGAAGCCACGGCCGACGACCGACGGGAAGCTATCGACCCGGCCGTGCTGCGCAATGCCCAGCGCGGCCTGGACGTGAAAGACTTGCCTGTCATCTTCGATCTGCCGATGCCTGTGGCGATCAAGCGGACGCAGGAGTTCAACCGGTTCGTACATCCACTGCTGCAACGGTATTGCGCGAACTGCCACAATGGTCAGCACCCGGGTAAATTTCAGCTTGTGCCGGTCCGCGGCCGTGCCGACCGTACCTCGGATGCACTGCGTGCCAATCTCGATGCGACCCTCGGGCTTATCGACCCGATGAACCCGTCGCGCAGCGAGTTGCTTTCGAGCACGCTGCGTCCGCACGGTCCGGGTGCCAAACCGCGGCCCATCTTTCTGGGCTCAAATGACCCGGCTTACAAGATCCTGGCCGATTGGGCCAATCATCTGGCGCCTCCCAAACGGGGCGATGAGGCCGCTCGTCGCGAGGCGTCGCGAGACCTCATCGAGAGTGACGAAGTATTCGCGGTCGACCGTAACCGCTCGGGCGCGGTTCAACCGGCCAATGAT
The DNA here is from genome assembly GCA_963823665.1 of uncultured Planctomycetota bacterium. Lineage (GTDB taxonomy): Bacteria > Planctomycetota > Planctomycetia > Isosphaerales > Isosphaeraceae > CAVXHV01. The sequence goes on along the minus strand of CAWGMQ010000004.1, from coordinate 2,006,803 downwards.
GCGGCTGCCTCGCCCAACATGCCGTCGCGTCCCCGCCAGAAGCCCGGCGCCCCAGTGCCGGTCATCAGTCAAAACCCCTCAGATCCGCAGGAATTCCCAATCCCGTTCGCAGTCTCCGGCGTGATGCCGAAGCTGGCCGCACCCAAGAACTCGGCCGACTCGGCCGCCAAGCGACCGCCAGCCGCCGCAAAATCAAGGGCGCCTTCGCCCGGCACTACGTCCAAACCCGCTGCACTCGCCGACGATGACGATGATGACGACGACGATGCCGACCTCATGCCCGCGGCGCCCAAGAGAAAGGCCGCAGCCGGTGCCTCGAAGGCGAAGGCCAAGCCCCTGACAATTGACCCCAAGCTTCTCGAGCGTGCACTCCAGTATCGCAATTCCAATCGAGCGAACCCTGGCAGCTAGCCGGTTAAAAGCTGTATGTTGCTGGGCGTGGTTTTGCGGACGGCGATCTGCTGCGCGTGGAGATTCAGGGGCATTACTTGACGGCGAGTCATCTGCTTACTCTGTTCGATTCGGTATACCTTGCTGCGCTTGCCGTATGGATCGGCGGGGCGATCTTCTTCACATTCGCGCTTGGCCCCGTTCTGTTCAAGGCGGTTGGTGCAGAGTCAGCTCGTGCACTGGTTCGAGCCGTCTATCCGCGTTACTACTCAGGCGGCGCAATTTCCGGAGCCGTCGCGCTGGCATCCTTCGTGGCGGGGCCGCTCTGTTTCCAGGAATACCGCCGGGCGATGGTCGCGGTGCAGGCCCTGGCGATTATCTGCGTGACCCTGCTGATGTTATACGGCGGTAACGCCCTGACACCCGCCATTTGCACCGAAGGCCGTGATGGTGCATTAAACGCCGCGCAGATCGAGCACTTGCGCCGCCGGGAAGTGAGCCTCAATGTCCTCGTGTTGCTTGTCGGGCTTTCGCTCATGGTGGCGCACGTGGCGCGTCCGGCTCCGACCACTTCCGGAATTATCGAATTGACACCGCGCGAACGTGCCCGCTACGACGCAGCGGTCAGCAGGGCTATCGAGAACGCGGAAATCAAGTACGGGTTCCGGCCTCCGCGCCCCGAAGGTTCCGGCGAAATCGCCGCCCCCGACCCTCGGATCGACGAAGAAACTGTGCGCGAGCTTGAGTCGTACTATGCCAAGAAGCGGCTTCGCGATCAGGCACGCTCCGGTAAGGCTTCGACCAAGGTCACGCCGCCATAGCCTGGCAATGGCCATCGCTCTTGGCGTAGAATGAAGAGATCATCGGTCTCCAAATCTGGTTTCGTCGTTTGAGCCCCGCATGCGCCACGGAGCGTGATGTCCTGCAACCCAGCCGAAAATGACGGCCAAACTCGAAAGCGCTGACTCGACAACCGACCCCGAACGATCTCGCGGCACCCCGTGCGACCAGTTACTCGCGACACTTGCGCCGTTTCGTCGCGTCGTGTTGGTCTCGCACGTGAACCCGGACCCGGACTCGCTGGCGAGCATGCTGGGAATTCAGGCGCTGCTCGAATCGGCAGAGCGCGGCAAACCCGTCATTCTGACCGTCGACGGCATGATCGCTCGATCGGAAAACCGGGCAATGGCCGAACTGATTCCGATCTCGCTGGTTCCAGTTGAAACCGTGGCCATCGACGCCGAAACCGCCGTCGTGATGGTCGACTCTCAACCCTACACCGGGCGGCGATTCAGCGAAGCCGCGATGCCTCAAGTCGTGGTCGACCATCATGATACGGGTGGGCAGCTTGCGGGTGTGCTCTTTTACGACATCCGGGCGAGCGTGGGCGCCACAAGCACGATCGTGACCAACTACCTGATCGAGAAGGACGTTACCGTTTCGCCCAACCTGGCGACGGCGCTGCTTTATGGCATCGAATCGGAGACAACGGGTTACCCGCGCGAGGCCACTCCGCTCGATGACTCAGCCTTGATCTGGCTCTTTCCTCGCGCTGATAAAGACTTGCTGGCCCAGATTCGCAATCCCAAGCTGCCCCAGAGCCACTTCGCGACCTTTCAGACCGCCCTGGCCAACGCCTTCCTGTACGACAAGCTGGTTTTCACCTGGTGCGGGTATGTCACGCAGCCCGACATCATCGCCGAGATAGCCGATTTCTTTATTCGTTTTGATCAGGTCGACTGGTCGCTGGCGGCTGGGGTGTTCGACGGGCAGATGAAGCTGTCGCTCCGCGCGGACTGGCTGGGCGGCCGCGCGGGTGAGGTGCTCTACGAAGTCGTGCGCGGCCTCGGCAGCGCCGGCGGTCACGACAAGCGTGCCGGCGGCGCGATCAAACTGGCCGACGACTCTTCGACCAACCCCGAGGAACTCTTGCGCCTGCTCCGCCGCCGCCTGCTCGATCACCTCGACATCGACGAGCAGCAAGGCCGCCGCCTTACAAACGGCTGCCCCGTCATACCGGCACCGTGACGGAGCAGACACGATCACGGCTTCGGATTCGCGGGAAGCTTGTCCGCTCTCACGTCGGCTGCGTGCAGGTCTCCGAAGATCGCTCGATAGCTTGTGCCGCCATCAGGGCGGTACCAGAAGAGGATCTTGTCGGCGTCACCGAGCTTCACCCCATCGGGCGTGTAGCCGAATTTTTCCCTGAGGGCTTGCGTCGCCATCATGAACCGAGTGAGAGCTTGAATCGTCCGGAACGTCTCCGAATCCGGGATGGCAGTCTTCTGTGCCTGTTGCGGCATCATCTTCCGGAATTCCTCTGGATCATCCAGGCGCTTTGGAAATGTGCCGCCGGTCTTCTCCGCGAAGATTCGCAGCAGGTCGGCAACCGCCTGTTCGGGATTCAGGAACGTTTTTTCATCCATCCCAATGATCTTTGATTCCTCCTTGCGGAGCGCGTAGCCAGCAGGTGGCGCGACCTTGAACAGGGCATCGTCGAGTGCGACATCGATTTGAAAGTCGCTGGCCACTGACCGAAATTCTTTGCCCTGAAATCGGCTGACAGACTCCATTCGCAAAGGCATGCGCGTCGCCGGGTCGACCCAGATGGTCATCTCCGTCCCGAGCTTGTTGACGAGATAGCCCCGGGCACGCACGTCACCAATGTTTTTCTCACCGACTGGTTTGGCATCGCCTTCGCTCAGCTTCCTCAGGTGTTCGATGAGCCCTGCGCCTCCGTCAGCGGCACGAGGAGCATCGGCTTTGCCTTCCAGAAGCAGCGCGGACTTCGTCGCCGGGTCGAGGATGAGCTGCTTTCCCTGGCCTCCGTCCATGATCACGACCGATTCATTGTCCATTTCTGTTCGAGTCAGGTTCGGCTCTTTGAAGAAGCACTGTCCTTTGAACGGTTCCTTCATGTCGGGACCTTCCATGGACGTGCGGTAGGAGAGCGTATGAGCCTTGCTGAGTTTCTGCGCCATCTCGGCGAATGCCGTCGTCGCCTTCACGGGCGGCGCAACCGCGAAATAAATCAGCCCGCCGGCAGTGACGAGAACCGCAGCCGCAATCTTGATCGACGTTGTCATCAGGTTTCTCCTTGATAAGAGGTTGCCTTTCGAACGTTTTTTCGCCTGGAGCGCGGCCAGGGTCCGGCCCACTGTCTCTTCCGAGGGACCGGGTGGTATTTGAATCCGGCGCAGGCAAGCTTCGGCTTCGCTCAAGGAATCATCAGAGGGGGGAATCGTGCTCATGGACGCTCCTTTCGCGCGAGCTGGGCCGGAGCGGCTGAACTGCGGTCGCATTCGCCGGCTCCTTGAGCGGCATCGTGGCTATCCAGAAGTCGCCGCAAACGCGTGCGGGCCCGGTGTAGAAGCACACCGACCGAGTTCACCGAGATCGCCAGGTGTTCTGCGATTTCTTGATAACTCCAGCCCTCGAGGCAATGGAGGCAAAAGATCTCTGCCTGCTTGGGCGCGAGACGAGCGAGTGCGTTTCGCAACCGTTCCGAGAGCTCGGTCTCCAGAGCGCTCTGCGAAGGCGATAATTCATGACCGGCGACAGCTTCCAAGTTGGCCGGCAGCTCGCGGGCCGCGCGCCTCCGCCGCTGGCGCAGGCGATCCAGCGCACGGGCTGCGGCCAGGCGCAACAGCAAGGCCCGCCAGTTTTGAACCGGTTCGCGGCGGGAGACCTCCCAGGCGGCGAGAAAGGCCTCCTGAAAACACTCGTCGGCGTCGGCCCGGTTTCCGAGAATCCGGTAAGCCGTCTGCCACACCGCTCTCCCTTCGCGTTCAAGAATCTCCGGCCAGTCCGGCATGAGTTTCTCCGCTGCCTCAAGCGATCGATACTAATGAGTCGCCCGAACATGGTGTTTTCTTACAGGCGGTTGAGGCGTAACCTGGAACGATGCATCCGGATTCCCTCCAACTGAGGCCATGCTCCCATGATGGATCCGCGTTACGTGGTCCGCGACTGTTCCGAACTGCTCAGCCCTTCGCTCTTGATCTATCCCAAGGTGGTTCGTGAAAACCTCGAAACGATGATCGCAATGGCCGAAGGTGCGGAGCGCCTGCGGCCACATGTCAAAACGCACAAGATGGCGGAAATCGTTCGGTTGGCGGAGTCGCTGGGCATTCATCGTCACAAATGCGCCACCATTGCCGAGGCCGAGATGGTCGCGACCGCGGGCGGCGCCGACGTGCTTCTTGCCTACCCGCTCGTGGGACCGAATGTGAAACGGTTCATTCAGCTTGCGCGAGCGTACCGGGCCACGACCTTCCGGGCCACAGTCGATCACCCCGACGCGGCGAGGGCGCTCTCATCGGCGGCTCTCGGCGTCGAACGACCTATACCGGTCTTGATCGATCTCGAAGTCGGGATGGGGCGCACGGGTATCGCGCCAGGTGATGCGGCCGCCGAACTGTATGCACTCGTCGACAGTTTGCCGAATCTTGTCGTCGACGGCCTGCACGCATACGACGGACACATCCATGACAACGACCTCGCTGCGCGGCGGCAGACTGCGCAAACGGGCCTCGAGAGTGCGCTCGCTTTCCGCGAGCGGCTGTTGAAGCTGGGACTGCCCGTGCGCCGGATGGTCGTGGGCGGGACTCCATCGTTTCCTGTCCACAAGGACCTTCAGTTTCCCGGCGTGGAGTTCTCTCCGGGCACGAGCGTCCTGGCGGACCACGGATACGGTTCAAAATATCCTGATCTCCCTTTCACACCTGCGGCGCTGCTTCTTACGCGAGTGGTCAGTCACCCTGCAAAGGGCCGCCTTTGCCTGGACCTGGGCCACAAGGCAGTCGCGGCCGACCCGGCAGGGCCGCGTGCGCGGTTGCTCGAGCCGGACGACGCCCGGCCGGTGGTGCACAGCGAAGAACACCTCGTCATCGAAACCGCCCAGGCGGAGAACATCCCGCTCGGAACGCCACTCCTGGCGATTCCCACCCACATTTGCCCCACGGTTGCATTGCATCGACGCGCCTACGTGATCGAAGAGGGCGAGGTCGCTGGGCAGTGGGAAGTCACGGCGCGGGATCGGGTCTTGGGTGTGTAGCCGGCCGTCGGATGCCAGATTGGGGCGAGAGCTTCGTTGCTTGACGGAACTCTTGGCTCTGATTAGTTTTGCGCGGTGGTACTCGAATCATCGGGAATTCTTCAAACTTCCGGGAATAATCCGGCGACGACGGGGCACTATCCGGTGAAATCCGGGCGCAGACCGAACAGATCAACCTTCTCAGTGGGCGGCAATGAGACTCTCGAGGCAGATCGAAACCTTGTTTCACGCGGGGATCGCCGGCGGTCAGAGCGATTCCCAGTTGGTCGAACGCTTTGTGTTGCGGCGAGACGAAGCGGCGTTTGCTGCACTCGTCGACCGGCACGGGGCGATGGTGTTGCGCGTTTGCCGGCAGGTGCTCTCCGACGAGCACGATGCCCAGGACGCCTCGCAGGCAACATTCTTGGTTTTCTCGCGGCGGGCTAATTCAATTCACAGGCGCGAGTCAGTGGCGTCCTGGCTGTACGGGGTCGCATTGCGAGTTGCGGCGAAGGCGCGGGTTGCGTCTGCCAGGAGGCGAGCCCATGAGCGCCGTCGGGGTGAGGCAGCGGCTGGTCGTGTGGTCGAATCGGATCTGGCAATCGAGCCGGAACGAGCGCGGTGGCAATGGCTGCACGACGAGCTCGAGCGGCTGCCGGAGTCGTTTCGATCGCCGCTGGTCCTCTGCTATCTCGAAGGCTTGACCCAGGAACAAGCCGCCGCTCAGCTCCGTTGCCCGATCGGGACCGTGCAGAGCCGCCTGGCAAGAGGGCGCGAAAAACTGAAAGCTCGCCTCGCGAGGAGGGATGTCGATCTATCGGCAGTCCTTCCGGGTCTGGGCTTCGCGATTCATCAACTTGCCATAGCACCGGAGGCCTGGAATGAAGCAACAGTGAGGCTCGCAATGCGATTTGGTTGGGCCAGCCCGACTCCAGAAGCCGCCGGCGCGACCACAGTAACGCTGGCCGAACAAGTCTCGCGCACGATGGCGTTGGCGAAGCTAAAGATCCTCTTGGGAATCGCTCTGGTCTCGGCGTTCGTGACGGCAATTGTGACTCTCTGGGTCGCTCGGGAGGGTCCACCTGTCGGCCACGGCCCTGTCTTCGCCCAGCAAACGCGCGGCGAACAGGATCTCATTGCGGAGCAGACGCCGGCCAAGACGCCTGAGCCAGCGCGGACGGTCAAGCGGATGCTGCGCGGGATCGTTCGCGACGACCAGGGTCGACCGGTTGGCAGGGCGTGGGTGGGGAGCGAGGTCGAGCCGATGCTCGATGTGTGGAAGCTTGTCACGGACGAAGACCGCATCCGCGTGACGCAGACGCCGTATCGCGATGCTCAGGGCAAAGTCGTTGCGCCCGGCCGACTCGCCAGCTATTTCGAGTATCGTGACGACGACGGGCGATGGCAGACACTCGATCCTACGGACGTCCGGCAAGCCAATCGATCACGATTCCGCCCCTATCTCTCGCGCAAGGATCTGGAGATCCTCGCCAAGTCGCCCGAGAAAACCTTTCTCGAAGTTCGGCTCGCCAAGGGACGGAGGCGGATGATCCCGCTGAGCAGCTACTCGGCCGTCGCCACGCGCACCGATGCGGAGGGCCAGTTCGCGGTTGAGGCGACCTTCTCACTTCCCCAGAATCCTGCGGTCTACCTCCATTTTGCCTCGCCCGACTTTCGACAAGAGCAAGCCGCGGTTGTCCGTGTTCATGATGCCGATCGCCCGCTCGAGGTTGGCCTGAAACCAACCAGGCTGGTCCGCGCCAAGTTCTTCCAGACGCCCTACGACAACGAGTATCGTCCGCTTGAGTGGCACGTGTATGCAGCATTATCGGAGTCCGGCGAAGGCGCCGCCCGCGATGTAAGCGGAGGTTGGGGCGCGTGGTGGGGGCGTGCGGCGCGTTTTTCGGCTGCCGTGGACAGCTCGCGGCAACTCGAGCTGCGGTTGCCAGAAGGACGCTACAGGGTGCTGTTCCGATCGTCCACGATCGAGCGCAGCGTGGATGTGACCGTGCCCGCCGGCGATGGGGCGGTTGACCTGCCTGAGATCCGGATTGAATCGTTGGCGTGGTTCAAGATGCTCGGCGGGCCGGCCGCTGAGATCGACGCGGTCGATCGCGATGCGCATCCCGTGAAACTCGCGGACTTTCGCGGCCGAGTGGTCTTGCTCGCGTTCGTTGACGGATCGTACGGCGAAGGTAAAGAGATTCCGCCGCAGTTGATTGCGTTGCTGAAGGCTCTTGAAAAGCAGCCCCTCTTGATCCTGGTCATCCATGACGCCTCAGCCACTTCGCTCGCCGAGTTCCGCGACAAGCGGGGGCCGCTGATCAAGCGGCGGTTTGCCGATTGTCATTTGCCGATCCAGGTCACGCTTGACCGACCGCCGGCCAAGGAAGGGGCAGGCCCAAATGGGCTGCGCCGGGCGATCTCCGGTCAGGACGGACAGCCGCCGCGTACGAGCTTGTCGATCCCGCCTGTTTCGTTATTGACAAGGACGGGCGACTCGTCTTCGGGCTCATCGAAGGCGAAGAGAGAGTTGAGAGCTTCCGGAGGTCCGGCGAGCCCCGTTCTCTTGTCATGCGCTCGAGCGATGCTCTCGCTGGCGAAGCGGATGAGGAGAAGCAACGGATCGCCTTTGCGGCCGCCGAGGTTGATCGGGCTCTGCGAGAGCAACTCGGGCTGTCCCACCCGCCTGATCCCGATGACCTCGACCTCGACATCAAGCCGTTCGAGGACTACTTCTGGAAACCGACCGTACCGAAGGAAGGGCTGATGATCCGGGGACGAGTGGTCGGCCCCGATGGCGCTGGCGTCGCTGGTGCCGTGGTTTCGCCGATCCTCAATCAGGTCCGTGAGAAGCAGATCAAGACACTGCCGGGCGGCGCGTTTTCATTCACGATCGATGAAGCTCACGCCGATCTGGGCATCAAAGTCGAAGCGGCTGGTCTGGCGAGCAAGACGTTCTGGAAGCTCTTTCGCCGGCAAGGGACGGACCATGCGACGATGGTTGGCCAAATACCCTCGTTCGTCGAGCCGGATGGCGCGATCAACGAACCCTTGCGGATGGGTGTGGGCGCCGTGGTTACCGGGCGGGTTGTCAAAGGAGGCAAGCCGGTCGAAGGCCTTAGGATGATCGTCCAGCATCCGGCGACGGTGGTGGTTCGAGAACGCGATTCGACGTTTGTTCGACCCCTTGAGAACCGGGAGACCAAGACCGATGCGGAGGGCCGTTTCCGGATGCCGTTCGTCTCCTCGGAGCTGGAGTGCTCGATCTACAGCGGGGCCGGTAGCGTCGCGAACCATCAGACGGTTCTCCCGCGCAGCTTTCACTCCGGGCCGGACGGCACCACAGTCGATCTCGGCGAATTCGAAGTTCGGCCCGGCCGCAGGGTGGCCGGCCAGGTGATTCTGGCTGACGGCAAAGCACCACCGTCCAAAGCCAAGCTGATGGTGTTGCCGCATTTCGCGGGCGATCTGACGTGCGACCTGGACGCGAACGGGAGATTCGAGATCAACGGAGTGCCCGATGGCATTGTCTATGTCTACTTGACTCAGAAGATCGGAATCGGAATCGCGTCCGATCTTCCCGGCTACCGGCTTTCCACGCACAACAAGTGCCTGGACCCGACCTTTCCGGATCGGCTTCAGGGAATGGTGCATCAAGACATCACCAATCTGACGATCCAGCTCGATCGCGGCGAGGGGCCCGAAGCGGCATCGATGATCCCATACGGGATCGACCCCGCCCGCGTCGCCAACTTCGAAGAAGCGAAGGTTGGTCAAATCACGGGCGTGGTGCCGCGGCCATGAGCCCTGGATTCGTCAATCCTCGCCGAGTTCGATCCTCGCCTTCGGCAACCGCGCCTTGATGTCTTTCACGAGCCGCTCCTGGTACTCCATGGGAGCGTCCTGGAGGTCGACGCTGATTAGCTTCCCGCCGAACTCATCTCTGAAAACCGGCACGATGAGGTACGGAGCCCCAAATGTGTCATGGCGCGTGACGATATCGCAAGTTGCGATCTCGGACCATGGTACCAGCGCGCGTCGCAGTGCGAATCGCGACGGAAAGCCGAAGACGCCACGCTCATCGACCCGTACAACACAACCATCCCAGGCGAACAGTCGTCGGATGAATTGCACGATGACGAACGCAGCGCCGACGTATCCAACCAGCATCCACGCTGGATCATTCGGAAACCCGTAAATCAAGAAAAGGGAGCAAGGGAAGGCCAGTACGAGTGTACGTAATCTCGACTTGAAAGTTGAACGCTCGAGCACGAACTCGACAACCTCACCGTCAGCCGCGAAGGCCTCGGACGTTCCGAAAGCTCGCTCGCGAGTCTCGACCGAATCTCCGCTCCTAGACGAGCCAAGCTTCTTGAAAAAGCGATCAACAGCGAGCACCGAAATGCAGGAATTGACCAGCAACAGTGTGGATGCGTAACTAAAAAAATGTGAAAAAGGGCCGTGCGGCGGCGGGATCATCAGCTTCAGGACCAGCGCCAGACTAAAAGGTCGGCCGAAACGACGCCGGCGATCGTCAGAAAGACAACCTTGAAGAATGTGTCTTTCGACACGGTCTTAATGGTTTCCGGCTTTTCCAAGACCCGGCTCCTGCCCCAGGGTCGTCGAGGCATGCTAAGCTCTCGGTTTATTATGCATTTCCGGAAGCAAGGGGAAACAGGGACACGGCTTGTCCGCTCGTGAAAACCTGCATGCCCTGAGATTCCGGTCGCATTTTGCTGAGACGGCGCCTCTCTTTAGTTGTATATGGCAGCGAGGAGAGGAAAGCGCATGCACGCGGATGCGGAGATCGTCGGGGCTGTGCTCGGTGGTTACCGGGAGGCGTTTGCCGCCTTGGTTTCGCGGTACGAGCGCGCAGTCTGGGCGACCGCCCGGCGGGTCTTGAGGGATGACCACGTAGCGGCCGACGCTGCGCAGGAGGCGTTTCTTCAGGCGTTTCACCGCTCTAACCGGCAGCCATCCGATCCGCATGATAACTCGAGCGGACGAACGGCCCGCTGGCGACGTCAGCGAAGCCGAGCTTCAGAGCAAGCCTTCCGAGCTCGTCGAACTCATCAGGCGGAACGTAGCGGACAACGGGAAGATGTCTTGGCGACGGCTGGAGATATTGGCCGAGCGTGAGGAAATCGCAGCCGATCGAGCGCAGATCGGCGAGGGTCTCGAAGAGTTCGTCGATTGTCTCACCCAGACCGAGCATGATGCCGCTCTTGGTTTTCACTCCGTGCCGTGTACCTGCCTTCTTGGCGTGCTCAAGGACAGCCAGGCTCACGGCGTACTGGCTCTTGCGGCGCACGTGCTGCTGGAGCCTGGCACACGTCTCCATGTTGTGATTGAAGACCTCGGGACGGGCTTCCAGCACGACATCGATCGATTCGGGCCGACCGTCGAAGTCGGGGGTGAGTACTTCGATCGTGGCTCCAGTACGCTCGCGCACGGCCAAGACGCAGCGACGGAAGTGCTCGGCGCCGCCGTCGGGGAGATCATCGCGGGTGACCGATGTGATGACGACATGGCGCAGGCCCAGGCGATGGCAGGCTTCGGCCAGGCGATCGGGCTCGTCGATAGCGACGGCATCCGGATGGCCGCGATCAACGGAACAAAAGCCGCAGGGCCTGGTGCAGACGCTTCCCAGGATCATGAAGGTGGCGGTGCGCCTGGTCCAGCATTCGGAGCGATTCGGGCATTTCGCGCTTTCGCAGACCGTTTCGAGCCCCAGCTCGGCGACCAGGCTGCGGGTGAACGACATCCCGCCTGCGACTGGAATCGGCCGCTTGAGCCATTCCGGCAGCCGGCGCGCGAGCGGCGGGCTCAGGCGGCGCGCCAGCCAGGCCGGCGGGTTTGCCTCGTACGGAGTCGTCGTCGCCCAGTACGGTAAGGCTCGGCAACGAGACCGGGTGGTGATCGTTACCCGGGTGCGGGGGCATAGACATGCGAAAAGACCTTGCCGCGGACCATCGGGTGCTTGGTGTAAATGTGGTGACGCTCGAGGCCGAAAACCTCTTCGAGCCTGCGTATCAGGGCCTCCCGAACCTTGGCCATGGCGGTGTGCCGCTGGCGGCGGGCTTCCATGGAGGTGTGGCGGATGGGTGCGTGGCCGTTCGGCGGCTCGTCCAGCACGTCAAAAAGCTCGAGATACGGGCCGACGTTGATGGTCAGGCCGTGGTAGGCGATCCAGCGGTTAACGGCGACGCCGACGGTGGCGATGCGTGCGTGTCCTGAAAACACGCCGGGGACACCGGGGCGAAATGTCCCGGTGAGGTTGAATTCCTCGAGAACGAGCACGATGGTCATGTGCAGGCGATCGACGTATTCACCGACAGACAGCCCGACCGGTTCGAGGGGCAGGGCAAAATAGGCTGTGAGCTGCCCGGGAAGGTGGAATACGCAACCGCCGCCGCGGTTAACCCAGTGGACCTTGATGCCGAGCGAGCGGAGCGTGTCGTCATCGGGCCCGATATGGGCCCGGCTGCCAGCCCGGCCGACGCTGATCGTCGGAGGATGCTCGCACAAAATGAGGGCGGCGCCCCCCTGCTCTCCCAGGTCGTAGACGATGCGCCGCTGAAGTTGCTGGACCTCAAGAAAGTCGACCAGCCCCAGCATATAGACTTCCAGCGTCGGCAGTTGCGGGGTTGGCCTCATTGGGTCTCAGGGCATTGGCGGAATTGGGCTGGAAAACGGTGGTGGTGCAGTCGTCGTTACGACACTTCGATCTATTTAAGCTACCCGCAGAAAAGGGGTGCGGCAAGGGCATGTGGAGGCTTCCCAACGTGCTTTACACGGGCTCGGCGCGCGTTTTATGTGAAGGGTCAGCGGCGGACTGGCTTTAGGGCGACTCAACTTCCATCCTACTCGTTCACGGCTTCGGAGGCATTCGGGCGATCCGAGTGTTTCTGGACGGCCGCTGGCGGTGCATCCCCGGACATTTTCGAGTCGACCATCATTTTCCCTTTCGCGTGGGCGATCGTTACACCAGCGGCGTTGGCCAGGTCGCTCGTCACGTCGACTGACCAGTGCGCATTGCGCCATTCGCGGGATTTGGGGTCGTAGTGCTGCTCGCCGGTGACCACGTAGCGGCCGTCCTTGATGAAATTGCCCACGATTGCACCTTCGGCCTTGAGCATGCCCGAGACCTTCACTTGAACCAGGCCACCGGGGAGCGTGCTGCTTGACTTGACCTTTTCGAAGCGTAGCACACCCTTGGCGGTTTGGTTGTGGCCCATCGCGAGCTGGGTGGGAGCTTCCCAGAAGGCGGCGTCGGTGGGGATCGGCGTGTGAATTGACAGGAGCGTCTCGGTGATCGCGTGCAGCGGGCCCTGGAGGCGGACCTGACGCTGCAGGACCCGGGCGCGATCATCCAGCAGTACGGAGGCGGCCGTGACGTCGAAACGTTTGAGCAAGTCCTGCAGCGGCGGGGGGGCGTTTCTGTAATCGACGCTCAACACCGGCGCATCGGGCATGAGCCGTCCCTGAAACCCGGCGCGGGTGATCCGCGATTGAACCACCGTCTGGCCGTTTTGAAGGAAGTCCATTTCGGCGGAATGGATCGCGATATCAACGGTAGAGGCAACGGTTGGCGAGGGCTCGTCATCCGCGTCGGCTTTCTTGGTCTTTTTCGCTGTTCGCGCCGGCTTGCTTCGGGTTTTCTTTTTGCTGGTTGACTTGGCTTCCGCCTCAATTTCTTGACCGCTTCGCGTCTTGACGAGGTATTCAATCCGGGCTCGATACTCAACGGTTGCCGGATTGAGGCCCGCCGCCGGAACGAACGTGACGTTATTCTCGCCTTCGATTGTGAGCAGGTGCTGGCGCGGCTTGGCGGGAGGGGTCTTCTCCTGCTCGGATCCGAACACAGTCAGGGGCGCCGGGAGAATCAACAGCCACAACATGATCCCGCGAGAATGCATGGTACACCCGTGATTCTGAGAGCCTGACTCACCGCGGTACGGTCAATCTGCCTCCTTGAGTCTCGATCGCGTCTCTCGGTGCGTCAAGCGAATTCCTGATGGCCTTGGACGATCCCGCGCGGATATCTCCTGGCGCGTTCAGTCCGAGCGAGCCAGGGAGATGTCGCCCTCTTCGAGGGCTGGGAGGAAGAAAAAGAAAGCGTTGGGCTCGTTGCCTGCCGATACCTGGGGCTCGCGCCCCAGGCTGTACGATGCCGCCGCGTACGCGGCTCGAAAACTCGGATGCCTGGCGGTCCTCTACGAGGGCTGTTCGGCCGCCGATACCTGAGGCTCGCGCCCCAGGCTGTACGATGCCGCCGCGTACGCGGCTCGAAAACTCGGACGCCTGGCGGCGGCGTTTCGCGGATTTCAGCGCGCGAGTGGTGCCATATTGGCGATCCATTCGCGCACGAGTGCCACACCTTCGGTGTGCACCATGCGTTTTCCCAGCTCGGGCATCATGATGCCGGGATGCGTCGAGGCGATGCGGAAGGCCAGGATCGATTGATCGGGTTTGCCCGGAACGATGTCGTAGGGCAGTCCGCCCGAGCCGATACCGGCGGCCACGGGCGGCTTCGAAGATGCCAAAGGACGTGGGATTCTGTTGCGAGGCGAGCAGGTCGAGGCCCGAGTTGCGCGCGGGCCCTTCGGGACTGTGGCAATGGGCACAGTTGATCTCGAGCCAGGCGCGAGCGCGGGCGCCGAGGAACCGGTCTTCGGGTCATCCCACACTGCAAGTCGAGGGGCGTGCTCGGGCGCAGGTGCCCCGGCCAGGGCTCCCGAGCGGCTCCAGTGCGCGAGCTGATTTTCCTTGCCAGCTTCATAAGCGAAATCACGATTCAAATGGCGAGCCTTCGGGCCGATCGGCAACATCTTATCGCCGGCCTTGTGGCAACCTTTGCACTGGTTGGAATTCGGGATGATGTAGTTGTTGGTTCTGGGCTGCTCCGTCGGTGTGGACCCAACTCACATTGACGGTGTCACCAGCCACGTCGAGCGTTGCCTCGGATTGTGCCTCGTTCCAGACGTAGGGAAGGCCGACCCAGCCGTCGGGCTCATGCTTCAAGATCCGGGTTTCGATTAACCGTCGGCCCTGGGAAGGGTCGCGGGCATCGCGCGGGTAGGCGAACGTCTTGGCGATCACGGTACCCACGGGGAAGTCAAAGACGCCGTCGGATCGGTACGCCGCGCTCGAACCGGCGGGCAGCTTGATGAATCGAAACTTTTCGGCGTAGTCGCTGAAGAGAGCCGAATTGATGTCGTAGGGGATCACGGCCTGAGCCGGTTGCTGCGCGGCCGGGTCACCGGCGAAAAGTCGCGTACTGTGAAATCTTCTGAAATCGAATCGGCGGGGCGACAATCGCATTTTGCGGCTGCGAGGAACCGCATCCGGCCAAGGCCAGCGGCGCGGCGGCCACGCAGGCCGCCAGCGCGCTGAGGAGAAGGTGACGAGCGGGTCGCGTGTTCTTGCAACAGATCACTTCAATCCCTCGATCGATACGGGTGCGAGGGCAGGCCGCGATCCTTCATATGCCTTTACATCGCGCACGATATTCGGCTGCTTTCCCTTTCCCTCGCCGGCGGCCTTGAGACCCATTGCGTCGAAGTTGGCGAACCCGGCTTTGCCGTTATCCTTGATGCGCAGGGCCAGTGCCTCGGGCAGCTTTCCGTCGACCTGTTTCTTGGGGTCGATGATGCCGTCATACAGGATATCCGGCAGCGGGCTTCCCAGGGCTTTTGCGAGCATCTCACCAATGGCGCCGGAGGGCTTGCCGCCGTTATCTGAGAATTGATTGTTGTGAATGTAGATTGAATCGCAGAATGGGTCATATTTGGGGTCATTCAGCGGCTTGTCCGTAAGGAGGTAGCTCACGACCGAGAGACCGGTTGTCTGGTTCTTCTCGATGGTGTTGTCGAAGACCTCGACCTCCTTGTTGGCCATGATCATGATGCCGGTGCCGGGTGGAACCGCGGCGACCATGTTGCCCTTGGGTGCGAAGTTCACGTGGTTGTTGGCGATCACTTTGTTGTTATAGACCCGGCAGTTCTTGCCGTCCTTGGTGGGCAGGTCGGGCATGGTGAAGACCAGGATTCCGCCGGAGTTGTCGGTCGCCATGTTCTCGTAGACGTCGGCCCGGTTGCAGTTTTCGATCTCGATACCGGCGACGTTCTGCTGAACGGTGTTGCGGCGGACGATGATGTCTTGCGACTGGCCGACATAGATGCCAGCGTCGGAGGCGCCCGCGACCTTGCAGTCTTCGATCACCACGCTGGTGCAGAGCACGGGGTAGATTCCATAGCCGCCGTTGGTTTCCTTGGGGCCGCCGGTCCACTCGGTGCGGATCTTGCGGAAGGTGATCTTCTGGGTGCCGTTGGCCTTGATGGCATCGCCACGGGCATCTTCGACGGCGAGGTTCTCGAGGATGACATTCTGCTTGCTGGTGATAAGCAGCCCTTCGCCGCCGGTGCCCTGCCCTTGATCCTTGAAGCTGAGGATCGTTTTGTCCGGACCCTGTCCGCGAATCGTCACGCCGCTGACGTCGAGCGACAAGGTGCTCTTGAACTCGAATCGGCCCTCGCCGAACTCGATGACATCGCCTGCCTTTGCCTCGATCAAGGCCTGCTGGGCGCGTTTGGGCGCGTCTGCCCCCGCGATGATCAGCGTGCCGCGCTCGAGCTCCGCCAGTTGATCGACGGGTGGCGTTTCAGACTGGCCGATGCAACCTGCGAAGGCGAGCAGGCTGCCGCAGAAGGCCGCGGCAGAAATGTTCGAGATGCGCACAAGCAACCTCCCGGGCTGTAGCTGAAATGTTCGTTCTCAACAAACCCGCACGACATGCAGGTAGTAGACGGATATTCTATCAACAGGGGGCAGGAAGTAGGCAGTGGGCAGTTTGTGGGACGGGAGAAAACGGGCGGGTCTCGTGGGGCTGAAGGGACCCGACACGTTAATCAGGCGGATGCGGCTCACCAATTTGTCTCGAACCCGTTGATTTGATAGTCTGAGACCAAGCCGACGATCTTGCGCAGCGGACCGTATCGGTTCTTTTTCTACGCTGGTGACCGGGACGAACCTGTGCATGTTCACCTCGAGCGCGATGACAGTAAGGCAAAGTTCTGGCTCGACCCCGTCCGTCTCGAGCGGAGCCGTGGGTTTGCCCGCAAGGAGATCAATCAGATTCAAGCAATTATCGAGGAGAACCAGCAGTTTCTGCTGGACGAATGGCATGAGTACTTCAGCGGCTGAGGCCGCCACAGTTGCGGCCACACAGGTGGCGGTCACCGACGACACGTTAACGGTCGAGCTCAGCGACGGGCGGACGATTTCCGCGCCACTGGCGTGGTATCCCCGACTGCTTCACGGCACGGTCGAGGAAGGAGGCAGGTGGAGACTGATTGGTCAAGGCCGTGGAATTCACTGGCTGGACGTGGACGAGGATATAAGCGTGGAAAACCTCCTCACGGGAAAACCATCGGGTGAAAGCCAACGGTCATTTGGCGAGTGGATTGCCCGAAGGACCGTGGGCGAGGTGGCATCCGGGTCTTCATGAGCCGAAACGCCACATGGCTTTTTATTGAGCGAGGTCGGTTTGCCTTAGGAACGACGCAGAGCACCTCACCGTTGGCGTGTAGCGTGTTGACGGATGCGTCCACCGTAGGGAAGTCCGGGTCTGCGGTTCTGGCGTAACGAAGCAGGATGTTGGTGTCGATTAGGATCAAAGCTGCGCGTCTTCCCGCTCGCGGTAGATCGTTTCGCGGCTGTCGTCCAGGACGAATCCCGGAGGGTATCGTCCGGCCCGGCTCTCCGCATCCCGTTTCCACGCTTCCAGCTCGGCCTGCCAGGCGTCGCCGATGAGCGGGATTGGGGGTTCAGGCGCGGACCTGCCGACCTCGGCGAGCCGATCTAGGACGGACGTAACGAAGTCGTCAACAGAGATGTTATTAGCGGCTGCTCGTTCAGCGAGCCGCCGGAACGTGTCCTCGAGCAGGTTGATGCTGGGCATCGGGTACTCCATCAAGTATGGCTCTGTTAACGCTAACACGGATGGTCTTTTGTGTCCATCGCGCGTGGCGAACCGGATCGGCTGTGGGACGCTCTGTTACATTTGGCGAGTGGCTTGCCCGAAGAGCGGTGGGCGTGGCAGCAACTGGGCCTTCATCATGAGCCGCAACACCACAGGGCTCTTCATTGAGCGTGTGCTGCACGCGGCTGAAGATGCCGGCGCGCGACGAGGCGCCCTTGGCCGGACGTCAGATGACAGGGAACGGCTTGGCGGCTACGATCGGGGAAGTCTGGGCGCTTGCGGCTTACTTCAAAGTGACGCAGCACGTGCCCGAGCGCTGCACGATGGTGTCCCATGGTCGGCCCCGAGGCGCACAACGCACTCTGCTGAGGCTTGATGATGGCCACTCGCACATGGACAATTGTCGTGGGAATCCTGACACTTTCTGGCTGCGGCGGAGGGGCCGAGACTGCGCCATCCCAGCCCGCCGCGGGAAGTCGTGTGGCTGCACAATCCGAAGCATCTGTTCCGGTCCCGAAGCACCAATCGGGCTGGGCGCCTTACAAGTCGGCGGATGGCGGCTACTCGGTGCTCCTGCCGAAGAAGCTTCAAGTCACTGGGACCATATTCACGGTTCACATTGTCTCGTGCGAGCATGACGGAGTCAGCTACGTGGTGACGTACTTCGACCCGCCTGCGCGCTCTCTCTCGCCGGCGGTGGTCGAGGCGACGATGAGGAAGAACCGCGATATGAGCGTCCAGGACATCAAGGGGAGTCTAATGAGCGAAGAGAAGGTCTCGATCCGGAAGGACGACAAGGACTGGCCTGGACTGGCGTCAGTCATTGAGGATTCGGCCGACGTATACACGAGCCGGCTTTATGCCGTCGGGGGCCGGATGTACTTGCTGCAGATCAAGCACGCGAAGCGTCGGAACCGCGCGGCTGATATCTGGACGTTCTTCGACTCGTTCACGGTTTCCGACAGCTCGAAGGCGCGGTAGCTTGATGCTGCGCGGAGGCGCTCTAGCCTGGCTACAAGCCGGGTGCCGGCGGTGCTAGTCGACGGTGTTGGAGTCATGTCATGGGCGCGAAGGGCTCGGCGAAGGCCGGCGCGGCTGCTAACGTTCCGGGCAACAGAGATCGGCGGAAGCCGGTCGATCTCTCGCGAGCGCTCGTCGAGGCGTTTCTCACGAACGAACGCATCAACCAGGTGCTGCTGGATATTCTTGACCCCGAGGTCTGGCGCGCACAGCCTCCCTGCGCGAAGCGACGGAACATTGCCACGACGTTTGCGCACATGCACAACGTGCGCTGCATGCGGCTCAAGATGTCGGCGCGCGACGAAGCGCCGCCGGCGAAACTCGAACGAGGCGAGGTCACTGTGGGTGAGGCCAAAGAGGCGCTGGGACAGAGCGCCCGGGCAATGGTTCGTCTGATCGAGCGTGCTCTCGCAAACGGCGGCCACGTAGCCGATTTCCGGCCCGACGTGGTGGCGCTTGTTTGCGGGGCGATCACGCACGATGCGCATCACCGCGGGCAAATCTGCCACTGGGCGGCCGGGCTCGGAGCACCGCTTACCGCCGAGCAGCAACTTCTGATGTGGGAGTGGGACAAGCGCTGGAAGGAAATCGGCCGGGATTGATCGGGCGAGGGCGGGCGATGACATACGAGTCAACGGGCTGGAACTCCGTGCGGGAGCCCACGCGATGACGACTCCACAAGACATCGAATCGTTTCTGGCCGCTTACCCACCGGAAGTTGGTGAGCTGGCGCACGCGGCGCGACGGCTCCTGGGCGAGGCGTTACCCGGATCGGAGGAAACGCTTGATAAAACGGCCAGGGTCATCGGCTTCGGCTACGGCCCGGGGTACAAGGGATGTGTCTGCACGCTTATCATGAGTCAGAAAGGGGTCAAACTGGGTATCGCCCGCGGGTCCGAGCTGCCCGACCCCAAGGGGCTCATGGCGGGGAGCGGGAAAGTTCATCGGCACGTGCAACTGGAGAAGCTGGCGGACTTGAAACAGCCCGGTCTGAAGCCGCTGATCAAAGCGGCGCTCGCGGCGTGGAAGGAACGGGCCGGTGAGAAGGGTGACTGACTACCATGATCGAAAACTGCCGGAGCGCCGCCGATTCATCTGCGCTTGCGGTTCGATGATCGCCTATTTCGTCGGCCTGGCTCGTCCCGGATGTCGATTCTCCCGCGGGACGTTCGACAATATGCTTGGGGGAGGGCTTTACGAGGGGGGGCGAGCCGATCCTGCCGATAGGTTTCCTGCAAACGAAGACGGCCTCCGAGTAGCAGCGTCTATTCCTCGGGAATAGGGTTGACCGCAGGTGAATGAAGGCACGCACTCATCCCCAGCGCCGGGTTCCGACGAAACGGTCCTGCAGCCTTCAAGACTGGACACCGAGGAACCGAAGGTCTGCAATCCCAAGCGGGACGCGGCCTCGAGCGCGCTGCATCTCACCAAGGAGACGGAGTCGCTCTTGCGCCTCCGGCTGCGCGCCGCTGTGCTCATGTTGCTGTTCGGCTTTTCCGCCTTCTTGGTCCGCCACGTCGCCGGCGTTCTCACGAACGAGCCGCTGGATGCAGCGCTTCTGGGCTTTCACGTGCTGGTGGTGCTCGTTCTGAGCTTCATCTTAGCCATCTTGTGGCGCTATCCGGACGCGTCCATCACGAGGCTTCGGTTCGCGGAGCTCTTGATCTTTGGTTTCCCGGCCGCCTTCTTTCTGATGTTGCAACAGCGCGTGACGCTCGATCCGGGTAGCCGGAGTGTCTTGCCCCCGCCGCTGCCCTTCTGGCTGCTCATGATGTTCACCTACGGCATGTTCATACCCAGTACCTGGCGGCGTGGCGTGGTCGTGATCGGCGCGATGGCGCTTGCGCGGATCATTCTGCTCGTGGGCATGGCGCTGGCGATTCCAAACGTCGTCGAGTCGATGACGATTACTGGCATCATCCAGCACGTGCTCGTGCTCATCATTGCGGGCGCGGCGTCGGCAGTCGGCACGAACTTGATCACCACATTACGGCGGGAAGTGCACGCAGCGAAGCAACTCGGGCAGTACTGCCTGCTCAGGGAGCTTGGCGCCGGCGGTATGGGGCACGTTTACCTGGCTGAGCACCTCATGCTTAAACGCCCGTGCGCGATCAAGCTTATTCACCCGGACCGAGCAGGCGACGCGCACATGTTGGCCCGCTTCGAGCGCGAGGTTCGCATGACCGCTCAGCTCTCGCACTGGAACACCATCGAAATCTTCGACTACGGCCGCACCGATGACGGCACGTTTTTTTACGTGATGGAGTATCTACCCGGTCTCAGTTTGCAGGACTTGATCGAACGTTATGGACCATTGCCGGCCGACCGTGTCATTCACCTACTCCGGCAGGTCTGCCAGGCACTGCGCGAGGCTCATGAGGTCGGCCTCATTCATCGCGACATCAAGCCCGCCAATGTGTTTGCCGCGAAGCGCGGCGGGCTCTACGACGTGGTCAAGCTGCTCGACTTTGGCCTGGTGAAGCCGGTCGGAGAGAATCCGTCGGTAAGTCTCTCCCAGGAAGGCGGGATTTCCGGCACGCCCCTTTACATGTCCCCGGAGCAGGCGCACGGCCAGAGCGACCTGGACGGTCGCAGCGACATTTATTCACTCGGCGCGGTCGCGTATGCGCTCCTGACGAGACGCCCGCCCTTTGAGGGCGCGAATCCGATTGATGTGGTCATCGCTCACGCGCGGGACGAAGTAGTCTGGCCGACGAAGCACGAAATGAACGTGCCTGCTGATCTCGAGCGCGTCGTCGTGCGCTGCATGGCCAAGCGCCGGGAGGACCGGTTCCAGGATATCGAAAGTCTGGAGCAAGCCCTCACCGGGTGTGCTGTAGCCGACCAGTGGACGCAGCGGCACGCCGCCCGCTGGTGGCAGGAGAATCACATGATTCAGGAAGAGCTCGGATCCGCCTGCTGAGCACGACAGAAGTAATGCCTACGGGCAGAAACACCGTGAGCGCGAACATCCGCTGGAATAGGCCGCGATAGGTGTGGGTGTCGAGCCCGGTAAGGCCGCTCATGATCGGGAACATAACGGCGAGCAACGCCAAATTGGCCACGAAATAGGCTCTGAACGCCGGGTGGCCCCGCTTCCAAAGGGCAACCGTTAGTAGAATTGGCAGTGAGAGAATGGCGACAAGAAACGCCGGCTGACCAGCGTGCCTCGGGTCCGGCAACGGGTACCACCCCGCCCAAAAACTCCCAATTCCCGCGCCGATGAGGGCTGCGGAGATCGGCCATGCCAGAACTGGGTGAACTCCAAGCCTCTGAAACGCCCGGAAGAAACCGACCGAAGCGATGAGCCACGCAACACCCAGCAGCATCGTCCCAAAATTGAACAAAGCCGGGTGACTGGAGCGATCAGACCCTAGCTCGCTGGCCGTCGTCCCCACAAAGCTGAATTCGGAGAAAAATGGCGCGGCGACGGCTTGGACGCCGAAGTAGAGGCAAGGAACGGCGATGCCCGCGTAGAGCGCGCACAGCGTAATCCGGTCTCCGCGCATGGATCGTCTCCATTTTGCATGGCGTGTGATTTCGGCTGGCACAACATGGGTTATTCGTGGCGGAATCGCGTTTCTTGGACGGATTGCCGCGTGAGTCGCTCTCACCTCGCTGCCTCCGCATGCGACGGTGAAGTGGCGCCTGCAAGACGCCCGTGTTGGCCTTGACCAGATCGTGGGCATGAATTAGAAGCCAGGCCCCATCTTGTTGTGGCAACTCTTGAGCTGCTGCGCGGGCGTGCGCTCGCTTTGCGCGGTCATGGATTTTCCCCGCTGCGTTCCCGCAATCGCCCCGCCAGAGGCAAACGACGTGGCGAAGTGCGGGGCGAGCTCGCCGGAGGGCGATCGTGTTATTCAGCTCACCATTGTTCCTGTATGTCTTCCTGCCGATCTTGCTCGGACTCTATGCCCTTGCGCCGCACAGGTGCCGCAATCTGGTGCTCTTGACTGCGAGCCTTCTCTTCTATGCTTGGGGTGAAGGCGCGTATGTCGTGCTGATGATCGCAATCATCGCGGTCAACTACGGCCTGGGGCGGCGGGTGCAGATGCTGACGGGCAGGAACCGCGCCAAGATCACGGTTGCCGTGGCAGTCGTCGTCAACCTGGGCTTGCTCATCGCATTCAAATACTCAAACTTCCTGGTTGATCAACTCAACGTCTTGCTCGGGGTCTTGGGACGACGACCCTTCAAGCTGGTACCAGTGCATCTGCCGCTGGGGATTTCGTTTTTCACATTTCATGCGATCTCTTACGTCGTTGATATCCACCGGCACAAGACCCGCGGGGCCAAGCCGCTGGACTTTGCGCTCTACATGACACTCTTTCCGCATTCGATCGCCGGGCCGATCGTTCGGTATGGCGATATCGCGGGCCAGATCGCACGCCGGGTGGTTACAACGGTGGGATTTGCCGAGGGGATCCGGCGGTTCATCATCGGGCTGGCCAAGAAGATGCTGGTGGCGAACACGGTCGCGGTCGCGGCCGATGCCATCTTTGCACTGCCGGGCCGCGAGCTGAACTTCAGCCTGGCATGGCTGGGGGTCGTCTGCTACACGCTCCAAATCTATTTTGATTTTTCAGGATACTCGGACATGGCCATCGGGCTGGCCAAGCTGTTCGGCATCGACTTCCTGGAGAACTTCAACTATCCCTACTCGGCGGGCTCGATTACCGATTTCTGGCGGCGGTGGCACATCTCCCTTTCGAGCTGGTTTCGTGACTATCTGTATATTCCGCTGGGAGGCAATCGGTGTGGGCGAGCGCGGAATTATTTCAATCTGGTGATCGTTTTTTTCCTGTGCGGGCTCTGGCACGGCGCGAGCTGGACGTTTGCGGCCTGGGGGCTGTTTCACGGGGCATTCCTGGTTCTCGAGCGGATGAAGCCAGGGCGGGTGATCGAATCGCTCTGGTCGCCCGTGAAGCATCTCTACACGCTGCTCGTCGTTGCTATCGGCTGGGTGCTCTTCCGGGCCGACACCGTGGCGCAGGCGGCGGCGTTCCTCAAGGCGATGGCCGGACTGGGCATCGGCTCGGGGCTCGAGTACCACGTTGGACTCTACGTCGACGCCCAACTGGTTCTGGCTCTCTGCGCCGGCGCGATCGGCTCCTGGCCGGTACTGCCTGTATTCGTGCGAGTAAGAGACGCCGTGGTTGCAGGGGCGCCCGGCCTTCTCCGGGCGGTGCTCAACGCAGGTTTTGCGATGGCCGACGTGGCCGGGCATTCGCTGTTGCTTCTGGCCTCGGCCATGCTTCTGGCTGCGGGGACTCACAACCCATTCATTTACTTCCGATTTTGAGATGATTCCAAGGGCGCGTCTCAAGGAAGAAAGCAGGCGCAGGCCCTCGGAGATCTTCCGAAAGGCTGCTGCGTTGCCGCAGCGTTCGAGCGGCTCGCGCACCGGCGACAGGATGCTCATTGCCGTGTTTGTCATCATGATTTGCTTGCCGCTTTTGGGCCTGGTCCTCGGGCTCGATCGAGGTTTTGTGCTGGAAGAAAACCGGAACCTGGCCGCACGGCCCGTGCTCGAGCTGGATCGCCGAACGCTCGGGGCGTTATCGGGTCGGTTCGAGGCTTACTTCAACGATCATTTCGGCTTCCGCAAACGGCTGATCTACTGGCTCGCGGTTGCGAAGGTGCGTGGTCTCGGAGTGAGCTCGACGCCCACGGTGACGCTCGCTTCAAAAGGCTGGTTGTATTTCGCGAGCGAGTCTGCCTTGATGTCGTACCGGGCCGCGCGTCCATTCACGCCCGCAGAGCTGGAAGCGTACCGGCAAACCCTCGAGTCGAGGCGCGACTGGCTAGCTACGCGGGGGATTCCGTATCTCATGATCATCCTGCCGAACAAGGACACCATTTATCCGGAATTCATGCCCGCTGCTTACAACAAGGTGAATTCGCGGTCGCGCCTCGATCAGCTTCTGGATTACATGAGAGATCATTCAAGCGTCTCGATCCTGGATATCCGGCAAGACCTGTTGCGAGCCAAGCAGGTCGAACGGGTTTACGACATGACGGACAGTCACTGGAACGCAAGGGGAGGCTATGTCGGCTACGAGCGGATCATGCAAGCGCTTGCGAGCTCGGTTTCCCACCGCTTGCGCCGTGCCGCGTTCGGAGTTTCGCAACGTGGTGGTAAACGGTCCCGGCGGCGACCTGGCGCGAATGCTCGGAATCGCCGATCGCCTTCCGGAAGAGCGACTGACGCTCGTGCCGAGAACTGGCTGGCATTTTCGGCACACCGACGAGCGGTTTGTGATGGCAGCGCGGTGTGCTTACCCGGAGCTCACCGTCGCCACCGAGCGGACGGATGCCGAGCTACCGCGTGCGGTGCTATTCCGTGACTCGTTCGCCGCGCAGCTCATCCCGTTTCTGGCCGAGCATTTCCAGCGGATTCTGTGCATCTGGGACAGAAACTTCGACCGCGCCATCGTCGAGCACGAGCGCCCGGGCGTCGTCATCCAGGAAGTCGTGGAGCGGGCGCTCGAGCAACCTGTGCCGGTGGATCGGTGAGAGTCAGGACCGTCGCTTCCGCTTTGCTGTGGTTGACTTCTTTTTCGGCGTGGTTGCATTCTCAGGTTCGGGATTGATGACGCCGAAGCGGATCTCGAGCCTGCTTTGCTCGGCGGGCGATAGGGTGCGCTCGTCGTTCGGAACAGGCCAATCCTGGCTGCGGTTCGTGCGGGCGAGCTGGAAGTATTCGTTGATTCGCTTGTACTCATTTTCGAGCGCGCGATAGCCTTGTTCACCGATCCAAACATCGGCTTCGGGGTAATGTCTGTCGAAGACGCCATTCTGCTTCGATCCGCTCATTGCAATCCGGCTCATCCGGGCGAACGCCATGAGGTAGAAGTGAAGGTGGTCGCGGGCGGCGATGGCGCCCAAGGTTGGGGGTCGCAGGCCGTCGGCTGGGGTGCGTCCGGCTGCCGCGGGCACCCCCATCGCCTCGAGTGTCTCCATGTCGATGTAACGCTCTAGCTTCTCGAGTGAAGAGGCTTTGTCGGCGACGATCACCATGTTCGACTTGGACTCGAGGATGGCGCGACCGGCCTTCGTCCCGAGCTTGTCCTTGTACTGGGCAAGGATCGGGTCTGACCGCAGGTATCCCAGCCGGAAAAGGCGGATCGGCAGGACATTTTCGCGATTCCACGTTCGTTCCAGGAGTGGTGCCTCGCGGCGGGTTTCGGGCCGGATGAGGAGCAGTTGATCGCCGCTGCCGGCCACGACCAGTCCGTTCAGATTGAACGCGTAGTAGCACGTGGTGTATGCCTCGTTTCCCGTTGTATTGGGCGGCAGCGTGAGCGGGATCTCGCCGCGCACTTCGAGCGGCTCGTCGATCCGGGCTTTCATCTTCTCGGTACGGGCCATGAGGTTCAGGATATTGTTGATGTCCGTCGACTTACCGTCGAAGTGGAGACCTTCGATATCAGCCAGAGACAGTCTGCGCCTGGCTTGTTCGGGGTCGAGCTCGGTAAAGACACCCTTGAACATGAAGCCGTTCAACGCCTGCAGCTTGGGTTTGTCTTGCCCCGGAGCCGGATTCGGCAGGAGCGTGAGGCATGCAGCGGCCACGACGAAGCAGAGAATGGTTCGCATGGGGGCCTCGCGAAGAACGGATCGTTGATGCACAATACAGTGTTCAATGTTCCCGCCGGGAGTGCCAGCCCCTTTTCCTTTCAAGTAATTGATCGCGGATGATGATGCCGATGACAGAAACGACGCCCGTCGCCACAGCGCAAGACGCGAGCTTCTCGATCAAGGACACGTTCGCCGAGGCATTTCCGATGACGGCTGCCCGGCTGATCGTGACGGCCGAGAGCCCGGCCTGGGCCGCGATCGCCGGTCAGACGACGACCGGCTATGCGACGAGCGTGATCTCCTGCGATGCCGAGGCGGGCGTCGAGCGTATGCTCGAGCCCGACGAAACGCCCGACGGCCGGCCGGGAGTCAGCCTGCTCGTCTTCGCATTCAGCCGGGATGCGCTGGAGAAGGCCGTTGCCAACCGAGTCGGCCAGTGCGTGATGACCTGCCCGACGACTGCGTGTTACAACGGTTTGCCCGTCGGCGAGAAGACCATCAGCGTGGGCGGCAAGTTACGCTACTTCGGCGACGGCTGGCAGATCTCGAAGAAGCTCGGCCCCAGACGCTACTGGCGCATTCCGGTGATGGACGGTGAATTCCTCTGCGAGGAGATCTTTGGCACGGTCAAGGGCGTGGCGGGCGGGAACATCATCCTCATGGGAAAAGAGCCGGCGGCGACCCTGGCGGCTGCTGAAGCGGCTGTTGTGGCGATGAAGCACTGCCGAGACGTGATCCTGCCGTTTCCCGGCGGCATGGCGCGGTCGGGCTCGAAGGTCGGGAGCAAGTACAAGTCGCTGCGCGCGAGCACGAATACGGCGTATGCGCCGACCCTACGGGGCGTCGTACCGACCGAGATGCCGACAGAGGCCCGCTGCGCGTATGAGATTGTCATCGACGGTCTGACACTGGAGGCAGTCGAGCGAGCCACGGCGGCTGGAGTGCATGCGGCCAAGCTGCACGAAGAGTCTCTTTGCCTTATCACCTCAGGCAACTACGGCGGGCAAGCTTGGGCCGTTTCACATCCGGTTGCATGATGTGGTCAGCCGGTATCCGGCAGGTCAGTGAGATTGCGCTCTCGCGTCTGTCCCAGCACTTCCGAGCGGCTATAATTCAGATCGTGCACAAACCGACTGGGAGATAGGATCGGCCCGGTCGGACCGGCTGAATTCGACGCGAGCGTGAAGATGACGTTAAACGGAAATGGGATCCTGGTCGCGGAAACATTGCTGGCGGATGCTGGTGAATACCGCGTGGCAGTGCATTCAATCGAAGGTGGTGGGCGATTCGTCGACTGCGGTATCGAAGTCAAGGGCGGGCTTCTTGCGGGGATCGAGCTGGCGCGGATTTGTCTGGGCGGGCTGGGGCGCGTCTCGATCGTGCCTGGTGAGCTGGGGGAGAGGGCCATCCCGCTGGTTCAGGTCATCACGGACCACCCGGTTCGCGCGTGCCTGGCGAGCCAATACGCGGGCTGGGCGCTCAAGGAGGGAAAGTTCTTCGCGATGGGGTCGGGCCCGATGCGGGCGGCGGCGGGGAACGAGGCGATTTTCGACGTGATCGGATTTCGCGAGACCACCGAGAAGGTCATCGGCGTGCTGGAGACACGAAAGCCGCCGCCGGCGGCGATTGTGAGCAAGATCGCGGAGGCCTGCCGCGCTCCAACCGCGGCGGTGACGCTACTGGCTGCCCCGACGGCCAGTCTTGCGGGCGGTCTTCAAATCGTCGCCCGGTCGGTGGAGACAGCATTGCACAAGCTGGCCGAGCTGAAGTTCGATCTCACACGGATCGTGTCGGCCTTCGGGACGGCTCCGCTGCCGCCGGTTGCCGCAAACGACCTGGCCGCCATCGGACGCACCAATGACGCCATTCTGTACGGGGCACGGGTGATTCTGTCCGTCACCGGTGACGACGCCAGTCTGGAGGCGATCGGTCCTGACGTGCCTTCGTCGGCCTCACGAGACCACGGTGAGCCGTTTGCGGCGATCTTCGCCCGGTATAACCACGATTTCTACGCCGTCGACCCCCACCTGTTCAGCCCGGCCGAAATCACCTTCCAGAACATCGAAACCGGCAAGAGTCATACGTTCGGCCAGGTAACGCCCGGCATTCTGGCTCGCTCGTTCGGGATTTGATGAGTGCCAAGATGCGACGGAACCTGGCGAAGCCACTACCCCCGCGTCCGCTCAGTGGGGGAACCCGACTGAGTAGCTCAGCTCGAAGTCTGGGCGCACTTGAAAGGCGAATGGAATGCGGAAGCCGCCGAGCTGGGCCTCGTGGGGAAAAGCGAAATCGACCCTGGTTTCCAGAGACCCGTCCGGCTTCATGGTCTGGGCGGATCCGTCCGGCAGGAACTTGACGGCGATCCATTCGGACGCGTTACGCGCCGCGTCAAAAGCGATGACGACCAGATAGCGACGGTCGAGCCGGACGAATTCTTGCGGCAAGCCCGGATTGGCGAGCGAAATTCGGTGTCTCTGGGCTATCTCCACAGCCATGTCTCTCGCCTCCGAAGCGACCTTAGGGTTGAAGTCGCCTTGGACCATGACTGCCAGGTACGAGAACTGTTCGCCCGAGGCCTTGATCGGCTCGGTGTAATATTTTCCAGCAAGGCGAAAGGACCCATGACCTACCGGATTGTCGGGCAAAAAAGCGAACCGCACCTCGTCGTCGAACAAATAAACTCGGAACCAGATCTGGCCGGATGTGGAAAGTTGCACGGAATCGCCGGCAATCTTGGTAGATGTACGGTGATTCAAGTCGTGGGTATAGATCTCAAAAGGTTCAGGCTCACTCACCCGGCGAACGGCGAACCAAGTATCATCCTGCGCGTCGTTGCTGTAGACGCCCAAGACGAGCGTGTCGCCTGGCTTGAGCTCCACGAACCTGAAAACACCAGGGTCGACGAGCGTCCTTCCTGATCTGAACGCGCTAAGGCCTGCGCTCCAACCAAGCCGAATGGCGGCCGCAGGAATCATCGGTGGTGTTGCGCTGACTTTGACGGCGAAGAAACGCCGCTTGATGTTTGCGTTCGGATCGCGGTAATAGCCGTGCTGATACCCACCCTCGTGCTTGACTTGCAACTGCGTTTCAGGGGCTGCTTGTGCGCGAAGAGTATCGCAATGATGACTAAGGCCAATGAGCTCATCGATACAGTCCAAAACGGAGCCGCGGAACCGAACGACCTGAAGGTTGAACGCAGTCCATTTTATCATGTTTTTGTGCCACTGTTGCGGCAATCACGTCGGTGCCGGGCGCCGCTCCGGGTGCATGATCGAACGAGGGGGTCTGCGCTTCGTAAGTGGCCTTTTCGCGCTTGGGGCACCGTCAGGTCGTTATTTTCGGCACTTACGCCAGCACTCGTCGCGGCGAGTGCCAGCCGCACAAGTCTCCAAATCGTGCACGCGATTTAGCGTTCTTTCAGTCCAAGCCGCTCGAGAATAGAGCGTCTGGCCGGTGGTTTGGTCGTTGCCGGCTTCGCCGTTGATGGAGCACCATCGGGTCGGGCCGCTGCTTTTGGCGCCGGCGCGGGCGGAGTCGAGCGCAACGTCATGGGAGGCATGCGCGTTTCCGTGTTTGTCGGACTGGGCGCCGTCCCGCGAATCTGCTGTCCCGGGGGTGAAACCGCGGCTCATCTCGGCGGGGGGATGGGTGTGGTTGCCCGTCTTTCACCCGCGAACCGCGCTGGACTGACGGCCTCATCGTACCCAACTCGTGGAGGCTGTGCCGGTTTCACGGATTGCGAGAGCCTCGTTGCGGTGGATGCCCGAGGCAGGGAAGTCGTTGGTTCGGGGGCAGGGCTGCCGGCGGGCCGCATGTCGACAGGCGCGTCGGGCTGCTTTTGCGGTGGCTGCACGATACCCTCCGGTGCGATCGAAGGGGCCGTCGGAGGACTGGGGGCCGGCGTCGATGGCACCGACGGGGCGGGTGGCGCCGTCGTGTCGAGGACGGGAGGCGGGATCGGCGCAGCCGGCGCTGGGGTGTTGACCATTCCGGGGAACACTGAGCCTGCCGGTGCGCCGGTGACGGAGCCTTGGGCCATCACGGTGTTCGCCGGCCACTGGGTGCCGAGCGGAAGCACGGTCAGAGGCGGAAGAGCGAGTCCCGGTGGGGTGGTCTCGACGCGGGTGGATGTGGTTGTCCGGTGCTGCGCCGGGTCACCTGTTGTGGTCGTGGTCGCGGTCATGACGACGTTCTTGACCGCTTCGGGGGTCTGTTTGGCGTCGGTCTCGACGTAAAGGTGGTTGGAGATTCCGTTTGGCGTGGCGATGTGGACGTCGATCATCGCCCAACCGCACGTCTTCGCCTTCTTCTTCTTCGCCGGCTTCGGGTTCAAGGGAAGCGCCGGGTTGGGGTTCGGGTTCGCGCCGGGGTCGGGCTCGTCCTCGTCGTCCTCTTCCTCCGGGACTGCGCACTTGTGTTTGACGATCCGGGCGTTTGCCGGAATGATGATCTCCATGACGTTTCGGCTGATGAGCCGGCGCTGGGCCTCCGGCACGTCGACGCCGCCGGCGACGACCTGCGTCTCGATGACGTTGAAGCCGCGACCCATCAAGAAGATCGTGGAATTCTGGCCCTCCTGCGGGTGCTCTCCATACCACGCCAAGAGCGAGGGAGCCAGGCCCGCGGCGTTATCGCTGAAGATTTCCGAGCCCAGCAGATCTCCTTCGTCGGGAAGGCACACGCGATAGTCCTGAGTTGGCAAGAGCTCGGAGAGCTGCTTCACCCGCCGGGTCAAGCTAGTCAGGTCACTCTGCCGGTATTCCCGCGAGTCGCAGATCCGGGCCAGTGCGTTCTGGGCCCTTTGCAGCTTGTGGCTGTAATCCAGCATGTCGCGGTTGCTCAGATTCTTGGCCGCATGGCAGTTCGTGATGTCGAACCAGTTGGCGACGGTCGACAATCCGATCGACGGAATGAAGTTCGGGGCCACGATGAGTGCGATGCACTCCTGCTGCCCGGGTTCGATGCGGCGGTTCTTGAGCTCGTAGTCCGGTGGAGTTCCGTTCCAGTAGAGGAGGCCGGCAATCCGCCTGGGATTGCTTTGTGTGGGAGGAGTCTGGACCCTCGGGTAGAACATCCAGCCGAAGGTCGTCTCGCCCGCCCCGAATCCGACGGCCGTGCGATTCAAACCGACTGTCTCCAGATCCAGGTCGAGCTGCCGGGCGTAGGACGTCGCATTCTTGATGCTGACCTTCCCGGCCGCGACAGACGCCGCCAGCGCCAGTTGCAGCTCGCTGCGCCGGCTGAACGCGTCGAGCACGTTCTGCTGATTGATTACCGGATCGACGGAATAGATCTTGAGGGGCCACTTGCGCAACGTAGTCCTTGAAGGCCGCCTGCTCGTCAGGTCTCGGCTCGAAGTCATAGAAGATGAGCTGTTCCAGCTCGCCACACGGCAATTTCTGTTGAGTGGCCACGTTCGTCATGTCATCCTTGAGGCAGTGGTCGACGGCGTAAAACTGAATCTCCAAAAGGAACGCCAGGATGTCGGTTGCGCTCAACTGTCTCTCCCAGAGCGTTGAGTCCCGGTCCCACGGGCCCGGATACTGTCCTGGCGGGTACCCGTTCCGCCAGGCCACGAGCTCTTTCAAGAACCTTTCCCGTTCCTGGATCAACAGCTTGTAATTCCTCTGAAGATAGAGCTCGCCGAGGGTCCTGATTCTTTCGGCCTGGAACAGCGGCGTTTTCTGTGCATTCGTCTGCATGAAGAAGTACGTGTCGAGAAGTGCCGCGCGCAGCAGCGACAGGGTGGAGGGGTCGTGCCGGTAGGGGTCCTGCTGCGCCCGGTTGATCGCACTGTAGAGAATCTTGAGCCGGTTATTTGGGCCTCGCAACGCGATTGGCAGCAACGCGCTCCAGCGCGGACGCGCGGCGCGAGCTCCTTGATAACTCGTTTGGATCACTTCGGCCGAAGCGGGGGACTTAGTTCTGCTTCGGGGGTCGGACCAGGTCTTCTTCGGCTGATTTTCCGGCTTCGGCGGCTCGAGTTCCTTTGGCCCGGGCAGTACGCCCGGTTTCGGTACCTCGAATTTCTTCGTCTTCTCTTGCGGCGCTGCTTCTCCCTCAGCGCTGTGGAGGGGTGCCGGCCAACAGGTGGATCCGAGAATGATTCGCAGGTCGCCGAGCCTCACCGAGTTTGGCCCGGCGCCAGTCTTCAAGCCTCCGATCAGGGAGCGCTGCTCGGCGTCGAGCAAATCGTCCTCGTCTTCGTCGGAACAGTCATCGTCGTCGATCTCGTCCACATCTGGGATCATCTGAGCGCCCTGGTTAATCTGCTGGCCGGCACGAGCTGGCGCATGCGCATGAGCAGCGCTTCCCTTTTTCTTGGCCGCGATGCATTTGAGGCAAATATGGCTGTGCAGCTCGTCGTTGAGTACCTGGGTCAGCGCATAGGTCGCGTCGAGAATGACGACGTCGCGGAGCGTGTTTTCGAGAAGGTCGTCCGTGAGCTCGTGCCGAGCCTCCAAGGTTACAATTGCGCCCTTCCCTTTGCGCGACGCGGGCCCCGGCATCACCGTGATGGGCATGCGCAGCAGGTAGAGGCCGTAGCCAGCCATGTCGGAGCTATCGTCGCCGCCATTGACCCTTCTAAGCTGGTGCAGGTGGTTTATGTAAGTCTGTTGTTCGTCGAGCTGGATCGTCGGTTCGATCCCGACCCCGGTCTGCCCTGTCGTCGTGACGAAGTTGTTGATGTTCGGGGGCAACTGGAGGAGCCCCTATTGAAGAGCGGCGAGCTTCGCGCTGATATCGCTCAGCAGCGCAGTCGGGTCAGTGGCTGACGCGGCCGATGAGGCCGCCGAGCTCGAGCTTCCGCCCGCGGAGGAACCCGATCCACCGCCGCTCGAAGACGAGCCGCTGCCGCCCGTGTTGATGTTGATGGTCGGCAGGGGCGTTGTCCCTACGGCAGTGGGCAGGGCTGCGCTAATCGGCAGGGCCGTGCTGGCGGGGATGATGGTCGGCGCGGGTTTGGACGAGCCCACCAACCCGCGTCTCGGGGCGGCCGTCCCCGCCGCCGCGACCGTCGCCGCCAGCGAAGTGGCGCTGGTCAGGACGGCGGTATCTGACCGCCTCTGCGCCCCTTGCAGGATGAGCTGAAACTGGCCGAGGTTCTGAGCCATCTGGAGCTCGAACTCGGCCCGGTACCGGGTCATCCGGTTCTGGCCCCAGACGTCGGGTATCTTGACCCCGATCGTACCTGCATGCGCTAATTTCCCCTCGATACAGTCGACCTGGTAGGCAACTTCTTTCAAGGTGAGAGGCTCATCGTCGCCTTTGAAGAACTGTGTGAGACCTTCGAGGCCGTCGGCGCGCGACCAAAACGGGCAGGCACCAAGCAGCCCGATGACGAGGACGAACCGCATCACGAGGAATTTTCGTCGACCATCCATGGCCCGCCCCCCCCAAGACTTCATCGTCCTTTGCGCTTTATGCCGATTCTTCCTATCAGGGGTATCGTCCAGATTTACCGTCTTTGTGAATTATCCGGCCGAAACCAGGCTTGCCGGCCGCGATAAAGCTGCTCGATAACCGTCAATCTTTTGCCAGACTACCGGCGTCCTAAATCATGACATCATTTTGTGCGCTGGTTTCTGGATTCGGCTGGCATGTTGAGGACCTCAGGCGTGCTGCGGATCGCATGGGGGTATCGCTCCGTCCTGCATTGTTTCCCCGGGTGAAGGTCGGTGTGGGCGTGAACCCAAGCTGGGAGACGTTCACTGGCATCAGCGGGGGTCGCGAGAATCGTCACTCGGGCGTTGTCGTCGAGGGCATCGACCTGCTGACCGCTGACGGCGTGCTCGTCCGAATGATGCCGCCGGGCAGTCTCGAACAGGTCGTCTTCCGCATGGACGCGCTCCACCGAGTCGTGGCCGCCGGCGTTCCGGTCCTCAATCCCCCGCGGGCCGTCGAGGCCGCGGTCGACAAGTATCTGACGCTCTCACTGCTGGAACAAAAGGGCATTGCCGTGCCGGCGACCTGGGCCGGCGAGACCGCGACCGATGCTCTGGTAGCATTCAAGGAGCTCGGGGGCGACGTCGTCGTCAAGCCGCTGTTTGGTTCCGAAGGCCGCGGCCTCATGCGAGTCAGCGACACCGAGCTCGCCTGGCGGACTTTTCATGCGCTCGAACGGCTCAATGCGGTTCTTTACCTCCAGCGCGTCGTCCGGCATCCGGGACACGACGTGCGGGTGTTCGTTCTGCGCGGCAATGTGCTCGGCGCGATGCGCCGGCATGCACAACCGGGGGAGTGGCGTACCAACGTGTCGCTGGGAGGAAGAGCAGAGCCCTGGCGGCTGGATTGCGAGTCGGAGGGGCTGGCACTGGCTGCGGCCCGAGCGATCGGGGCGGAGATGGCCGGTGTCGACCTGATCATGGATCTGGATCTCGACCGCATGGTTGTGCTCGAGGTCAACGCCGTTCCGGGCTGGCGGGCCCTGGCGCGTGTGACAGGGATCGACGTGGCTGCAGCGATTCTCAGCGCCCTCAAAGACATGGGACGATAGGCCAACATGACGCCAGAACTCCCCGGGCCGTCTCGCGGATCCGGGACCAAAGAGCGATTGAGCGCCGGACGGCTCGCCGAGCTTGCCTGTCTACTGGAGGTGACTGCCAGGAAGCCGGGGAACGTGCATCGGTTTGCCGACCTGCCCGGCCTGCACTTCGTTGACTTCCTCGCGAGCGCCACGGCGATTGCCGAGCCCCTTGACCGAGCTGGTTCCGAAGGAATCGGCGCCACCGTGCTCCAGTGTGTTCGAGCGACGCGCGTCTGTCGTGAGCACCAACACCAATCTGGGCATCGTGCTCTTGCTGGCGCCTTTGGCGGCGGTTCCCGAGGGAATCACCCTTGCCGAAGGCGTGGAGAGGGTGCTCGCCCGGACGACGGTCGCGGACGCGAGCCTCGTTTATCGCGCGATCAGGCTCGCACAGCCAGGCGGACTGGGCGAAGTGGCCGAAGAGGACATCAATCGCGAGCCGACGGTGTCACTCCGGGGTGTGATGGCTCTGGCTGCTTCTCGAGATACGATCGCCCTTCAGTACGCGAACGGGTTTCGGGAAGTGCTGCGAGAGGGGCTGCCAGCGTTCATCGAGGCGCGGCAGGCCGGGCTGCCGCTTGAGACTGCAATCATCACACTGTACCTACAGCTTCTGGCGCGACACCCCGATTCGCTGATTCAGCGGAAGCACGGCGCGAGCTGTGCGCGGGACGTGTCTCTGCGGGCTGCCGGCGTGCTCGAATCGGGCTGGCCCGGCCGAGCAGACGCCAGGCGGGTCAGCGAGGAATTTGACCAGTGGCTGCGGGCGCCCGAGAATGGATTCAACCCGGGAACAACCGCCGACCTGGTCACGGCAGTGCTGTACGCGGCGCTCCGGGACGGGAAAATTTGTCCACCATTCACACAAAACTTCGAATGAGCGTGAAGGAAAGGGTGCCGTCGATTGGATTGGAAGGGTACAATCTGAGCTTGAGGGTGACACGGAAGACGAACCGCCAGCTTGACGAGGCCTGGAGCTGGACAGCCCAGGGTCGATCTGGTGGCGCGGCTTGTTTGATACGTTCTGCAGGGTCATTCCGATGAGCCTTCCTCGATCTGCCGTGGTGCGATTGGAGGGTGGTTGATGTTGTACTTTGCTGTGGTTGCTTCCTGCCTCTTGATGGTCGTGCCGGGAGATTCCCCGACACCGGAGGAGCTGAGCGCTTATGAGGCTGCCGCAGCGAAAGCGGGCCGGCGACGTCAGGCGCACATCCGGCTGGCATCGTGGTGCGAGCTGCATGGGATGCAGGTGCAGCGGCACAAGCACCTGGCGATTGCGCTCGAGCTTGAGCCCGACAATCCGGCTGTTCACGGGCTGCTGGGACAGGTCTCCGATGGCGGTGAGTGGCGTGCGCCACAGGCGGTGGTTGACGAGCATTTGACGGACGCCAAGGCGAAAACGAGCACGGCGACTTATCGTGCTCGCCGGGAGAAGATACCTGACACGGCCCAGGCGCACTGGCAACTTGCCGAGTGGTGTGAGGAGAACGGTTTACAGGCCGAGGCCAGGGCGCACTTCACTGCGGTGGTTCGGCTGAACCCCGCGCGGGAGGAGGCGTGGAAGAAGCTGGGGTATCAGAAGCCGAAGGGGCGGTGGACGACAGCCGACCTGGCGGCCGCCGTGAAAGCCGAGGCCGACCATCAGCGCAGGGCTGACGCACACTGGCGCCCGCTGCTCGAGAAATGGTACGGGGGGCTTGCTCGCAAGTCGAAGCGAGAGGACGCGGAGGCGGCGCTGGGCCAAGTGCGCGACCCGCGTGCGGTACCGGCAATCTGGAAGGTCTTCGTCGTGGGCGGGGCGGCGGATCAGGAACGAGCGGTTCGTCTGCTTTCCCAGATCGATTCGCCGGCGGCCTCGCGTGCGCTGGCCTCGCTGGCGATCATCGGGCGCGACGGACCAAATTCGCGGTCGATCGGCTGATGCGCTTTTGAAGCGTGATCCGCGCGAGTTTGTCGCGCCCCTGATCAGCGTGTTTCGAGACCCGATCGAGTATGAAGTACGCGAAGTGCTCGGGCCAGGGAAGCCGGGGGAGCTTTACGTGCACGGCGAGAAAGCCAACAGACGGTTCTTCTACGAGGCGCCGCCGCCGCTGACGACCATGAAGCCGACGGACATGGTCGGTTTCGACGCATACGGCCTTCCCGTGGCCAATCGGGTTGTGGGCTTCACACTCGAGCCCGCGGCTGCCGCAATCAATCCGCTCTTGATGGGATCGCCCGATCTCTCGAACGCTCCGCAGGTGCTGGGCAAGGTTCTGGGGGCGCAGGGTGTTGCACTCGGTCAGAAGATGGTCCAGAACCAGCAGGCCGCGGCCAATATGATGGGAGGTTCATTTGGGCTTGGGTCAGCATACATGATGCCGCTCACGGTGCCGATTCCCGTTGGCCAGCTCATGATGCAGGCCCAGCAGAAGGCGGCGATTTCGAAGGAGCAGCTCCTCGAGGATGTGGCGGCGCTCGACCGTTACAATGATGATGTGAACGGGAAGAACGACCGTGCGACCGAGGCACTCCGGGCGGCCTTGCTTGAGACGCATGGGCCAAAGCGGAAGGACTGGATCAAATGGTGGACCGAGTTGATCGAGACCTCCACGACCCCCGTCCCACGGCCGCGCGAGCCGGATAAGAAGGCTGCGCCTGCACCCAAGATGGTGAGCAAACGAGCGATGCTTCCCGGCTTCCGCGCGGGGACGCCGGTCTGGACGCTCAGGGGTATTCAACCGCTGGAATCGCTCCGGACGGGTGACCTGGTGCTCGCCAACAACTCAGAGACCGGGGGGTGGAGCTACAAGCCGGTGCTTGCGATTCGCCATGGCATGCGCCAACCGATCAAGAAGCTGACCATCGGCGGCAAGCCAGTGGAAACTACCGCCATGGAACGCTTGTGGGTGGCCGGCAAGGGCTGGGCGATGGTGGAAGATCTAAAGCCGGGCGAATCGATCCGCTGCATCAGTGGCCTACGGCGACTGACCGAGGTTGAGGACCTGGGCATCGAGCCGGTTTATCACGTTCAACTGGGGGAGGGACCGGGAATTGCCGTGGGCGAATTCGGAATCCTGGCCCACGACGAAGGGGTGGCCCGTCCGGTGGTTGCTCCGTTTGATAGCACGGCCATCACGGAGGGTTCGCTATCCGCGCTAGGGAGTCCTGGCGGGTTTGATCGCGCGAGTTAGCTGACCAGGTCAGTCGGAGGTGAAGCGTGGTTTCGACCTTCATCGTCGCGATGCTGTTGCTCTCGGGTGCTTCGCAGGATGATTCCAGGGCCTCTCGATCTGGAATCGAGAAGCGGGCGGATGGATCCTTGCTGGACGAATACAACGCGATGCGGGCCAAGGGACCCCACACCGCCGACGGGCACTGGAAGGTCGGTTTGTGGTGCGAGCGGAAAGGGCTGAAAGAGCAAGCGGAGATGGAGTTTCTGATTGTCTGCCAGCTCGATCCCAATCGCGAGGCTGCCTGGAAAAAACTGGGTTATTTGAAGCAGAACGGCAAGTGGACGACGCCTGCCAAGATCGCTGCCGAGCGCGCTGAAGCGGAGGCGCAGAAGAAGGCCGACGCGCACTGGCGGCCGCTCATTCAAGGCTGGAAGACCGGGCTGGCCCGAAAAGAGAAACGGGCAGAGTCTGAGCGTGCGCTCGCGGCGGTGACGGATCCGCGGGCGGTGCCTTCAATCTGGAAGGCGTTTGCTACAGGCAAGCCCGAAGACCAGGAAATGGCGATCGACATTCTCGGTCATATCGAAGGCGAACGGCCATCGCGTGCGCTGGCAGGCCTGGCCATTCTGGGGAAGAACGAGGTCATCAGGCGTGCGGCGACCACGAGCCTGGCTCGGCGCGATCACATGGACGTCCTGATGAACTGGATCGGACTGCTGCACGACCCGATCAAGTATGAAGTGAAGCAAGTTGCCGGGCCGGGGATGCCGGGGACGCTCCTCGTCGAGGGAGAAGAATTCGAGATGCGGCGGTTTTACATGCCGCCGACGAGCTCGCAGCTCGCTACGACGATGTCCGAGCTTGTGCCGGACCAGATTCTGCTGCCGCTGAAGACAGATTCCCCGCCTCCCTGGCCGCCCAAGCCTGGTGCAAAGCAAATCGGCATAGCGAATGGTGTGCCGTTGTTCATCTACGATTGGACATGGGCGCCCAAGAACCCGCCGAAATACAATGACCCCAGCCAGGCTTATCAACAATTCGAGAGAAATCTGCTTCAAGCGCAGATCGACGCAGAATTTGAGCTCCAGGAAGCCAGCAAGGTCGCCGCGGGTGCTCAGGCTCAACTTGCGAACGACGTAAATGTCATCGAGTCGGTCAATGCGACGATTCGCGAAAGAAATGCCCGTCTGGCCGAGGCGCTGCGCCAAGTCTCCGGCAAGGATCTGGGAGAAGACAGGGAGGCGTGGCTCAAGTGGTGGATGGAGAAGCGCGGGTACACGTACATCGCACCGAAGGACCGCGATAAAGTGACGTTCGACATGCAGGTCGCACTCCCTTATTTGCCTGCTTCCGGCCCAGCGCGAGTCGCGAACGGCAATACCATCAGCAACCCGGGGTATTGCATCGTTCTGGATCACGAGAAGGGCGCGCCGCCCAAGACGGGCCAGTGCCTCGCCGCCGGCACGCCGGTTCTGACCCCGGCCGGTGTGCAAACCATCGAGAGCCTCCATTGCGGTGATCGCGTGATGAGCGGCCCTGATGCCGATGGGGTCCGGCATGCGGAGACGATTTTCGCAGTGCAACAATCGACTGCCTCGATGACACTGCGGTTGACGGTGGGCGGCGATTCGATTGTCACCACTGGAGGTCATCCGTTCGCCAAGCTTGGACACGGATGGATCCGGGCCGGCGACCTGAAGGCCGGCGATCAGATCCTATCTGCGAGCGGCCCGATGCGAGTCGAGGCCATTTCCCCAGAACCAGCACAAACGGTGTGGAACCTCAAGCTGGCGCAGGGGCATTGCTATCTCGTGGGAGCGGCGGAACTGGTTGTGCATGACGGCAGTCCGATACCCGTCGCGGATCGTTGAAAGGCTCGTGCAGCCATGTCGTCCTCTTGCTTCACCGTTCGCGTCACGAAAGACTACCTGGTCTTCTGCTCGGGGCATTTCATTACTTACGACGGCGATCATTGCGAGCGAATCCACGGTCACAATTACCGGGTCGCAGTCGAGGTGGAAGATGACCTCGATCAGAATCACTACGTGGTCGACTTCATTGCACTCAAGGATTTGACCCGTGCCATCACGGACGAGCTGGATCATCGCATGCTGCTGCCTTCGCGGAGCAAGCAGATCCAGTTGCATGATGACGGGCCGAATGTGCGCGTGACCTATCGCGACCGATTCTGGAGCTTCCCACGCGAGGAATGCGTGTTCTTGCCGGTCGCCAACACGACGGCGGAGCTGCTGGCCGATTACATTGCCGGGCGGCTGCGAGAGGCCATGAGTGATCGTGGCTGGAAGCTACCGCGGATTGTGCGCGTCGACGTCGAAGAGAGCTTCGGTCAATCGGCGGCGGTTGAATGGCGCCGGGATGGATGAGCGACACCCAGGTGAGGTGGCGGCCGGTCAGTCGACCAGAAGGGCGAGCTCACGCCAGCCGATCCGGCCGTCGTGCAACGCCGAGGCAACGAGCGCGGCGGAGGCGCCTGAGCGCCTTAGCTCGAGAACGTCGGCGATTTCCGCGATTCCGCCGCCGGCACTGACCTGGACTTCGGGATGATCTACCCGAATTTGCGAAAGCAGGCGGCAAGTTCCCAAGCCGCGGCCTGTGCCCACGCGAGCGAGGTCGAGCAAGAGCAGACGGCGAGCACCCTGCTCGATCGCCTGGTGCGCAATCTCGATCGGTTCTAGGGACTTCCAGGCGCGGGGCGTGGCAATGCGCGGGCGGCCGTTCACGAGATCGAGGCTCAAGATTGTGCGGTCCGCGCCGATTTTCGCCAGCGTTTCGGCCAGAGCGTGGGGGCCATCGAGCGTCTCGAGGCCAGCCACGATGGTACTGGTTTTCGGAACGAGATCGAGCAACCACGCGGCCGATCGCAGGTTGCGCAGACCGGCATCAACCATCAAGTGGAAGCCGATCGAGATGAGATTCTCATAGAGCGCGACAGCGGGGGCGTTGCCGGCGATGGCATCGAGATCGGCGAGATAGAGCGTGCGCAGCCCCAGGGTTTCGCGGATGGCACGGGCGAGGTCCAGGGGATTGGAAGTTGCGTGCAAGATGCTTCGAACCGGCTGATAATGATCACGGTTGCCGGCCAAGGCGGCGACGGCGCGGCCGTTCTTGAGGTCGAGCACGGGAATGACTTCGAAGGAATGGTTTGCCATGGCGGTTCGGGCTCGCAGTCGTGGTTCTGGTTCATGAGTGGGTGACCGGCGGAGGGCTGGCCGGTGCGCCTCTGCCAGCCTCGTGGGAACGCGAGGGCAGCGCAATGCGCAGGGCAATCGCCCGTGATTTTGCCGCCTTGCCATCCAGTGATGTCAAAGTCGTCATGACGCTTGACGCGCGGTTGCCCGGGGAACCTGGGCCCTGGGACATCGCAAGGATTGCCGAGAATGAGCACGACCGCAAGCTTCTAGTGTGCGCAGCAGCGGTTGATTTTATCGTGCTGGTCGCGCCTGAGACTGGCGGGGTGCTGGCGCGATTGAGTCGCGATCTCGAGCGGGCTGGCGCACGAATTCTCGGCTCGACTGCCGGGGCTGTCGACCTCACCGGCGACAAGATTCGGCTGAGTGCGCATCTTCGATCGAGGGGGATCGATACGCCTCCCGCGCACGCGGTTATTCCAGGTGATGGGTTACCTGAGTTTACGCGATACCCGGCCGTGCTGAAGCCGGTGGATGGCGCCGGTTCGGTGGATACTTTCTTTCTGGACGGTCCTGCCGACGTGCCGGAACGCGCGCTGCGGATGCCACAGGCTCTCTTACAACCCTTCGTGCCGGGCGAGCCCATGAGCGCCAGCTTTCTGGTGAGCCCGGAGGGCCGAGCGTGGCCGGTCGGCGTCGGCAGACAGCGAATGGAAATCCGCGACGGGCGGTTTCTATACCGAGGAGGTGAGATACCGGCGCGCTGTCCGGAGGCGGTGCATCAAGTCGGGCGCGCGCTTGGTACGATCGAAGGTCTCGGAGGATTCGTGGGAATCGATTTCATCTGGGACGAGCAGCGCCGGCAGGCCACGATTCTCGAAATCAACCCGCGCCCGACGACCTCCGTGGTCGGGCTATGCCGGCTTCTGCCGGCGGGCCGTCTGGCTCAGGCTTGGCTTGAGGTATTTCGATCGACGGATCGCGACGACGAGCTACTCGGAAGTCTAAACGGCCTGGTACAGTCCAGCGAGGCGGTGGTATTCGATGCGGATGGCGAGTTTGCCGATCAAGAGTGAGTCGATCGAGCCATGAGCAATGCAGTCGTTCGAGATCATACTCCTCTGATCGCATTGGACATCGGCGGTGCCAATATCAAGGCTGCACATAGCTCCGGCCAGGCGCTCACGATCCCGTTCGAGGTATGGAAGCGCCCTGACGAGCTTGGGAAGGCAATCGGGGCGGCCGCGGCGGCACTGCGCCACGCGGATCAGGCGGTTGTGACGATGACCGCCGAGCTTTGCGACTGTTACCCGACGAAGGCGGTCGGCGTGGGGGCAGTCCTTGACGCGGCCGTCGAGGGTCTTCAGGGCCGCTCGATCGTCGTGTGGGGATGCGATGGCGGAATTCATTCCGTGCCCGAGATTCGCCAGAATCCGCAACTGGCCGCAGCGGCGAACTGGCTGGCGCTCGCGACGCTCGCTGCCCGATTGGTTCCTGCGGCGCGGGGGATCCTGATCGATATCGGCACGACAACGGCGGACTTGATTCCGATCGACTCGGGGCAAGTTCGGCGCGCGGGCGCACGGATACGGAACGCTTTCAGAACGGCGAGCTCGTGTACGCGGGCGTTCGGCGAACACCCATCTGCGCGCTCGCAACCGAGCTGCCACTGCGGGGAATTCCTACCGGCCTGGCCGCCGAGATCTTTGCGTCGACGCTTGATATCTATCTCGTACTGGGTGATATCGAGGCCGAGCCCGAGAACAGCTCGACGGCCGATGGCCGTCCCGCGACAGTTGCGGCAGCGCGCGACCGCCTGGCGCGGATGGTCGGTGCCGATCGCGACAGCTTCTCTGCTCTGGATGCAATCGCGTTCTCTCAGGCCGCCGATGAATGCTTGACGGCGCGACTTTGCGAGGCCGGTCTCCGTGCCTGTGCGGCCACGATCGGGCAGCCGGGCGCCGC
The DNA here is from genome assembly GCA_963823665.1 of uncultured Planctomycetota bacterium. Classification (GTDB taxonomy): domain Bacteria; phylum Planctomycetota; class Planctomycetia; order Isosphaerales; family Isosphaeraceae; genus CAVXHV01. Next base: position 1,963,995 of record CAWGMQ010000004.1, on the reverse strand, counting down.
GGTCATCTCGGGTTCGGGTAGTTTCCTTGCCAAGCGGTTGGCGTACAGCTTGGTCGGCCCGGGAGGACCGGTCATCAGTCTGGAAGAAGCTTGGGGCCCGCTCGCCTCATCGGCCGGCTGCGCCTTCGCGCTCGTGACGCTGGCGGCGGAAATCCTGGGACGTGACTCCGACTCGCGTCGAGATCCCGGTGCCGGGCTTCTCGAGGAGGACCGATCGGCATGAACGGATCGACCGCGCGGGCTGTTGTCAAGGTTGGCGGCAGCCTGTTGGGCTGGCCGGAGCTTCCAGGCCGGCTAACGACCTGGCTCGAGACACGGAGAGCGAACGACCCTATGGAAGAGATCGTTCTGGTCGCCGGCGGAGGGGCCGCGGCCGATTGGATCCGTTCGCTTGATCGCGTTTACGGACTCGGAGAGGATGTTGCCCACGAGCTTGCTCTGCACGCGCTCGACTTGACGGCGGTTATTCTGGCGAGGCTGTTGCCGGGTTCGATGGCCGTCGACCGGCTCGACATGCTTGCGGCCGCGCGGGAATCTGGAACGACGCCGATCGTGGCTCCACGAAACGTCTTGAACGAGATCGAACGCCACGGCACCGACCGGCTTCCGGCGACCTGGGACGTCACCTCCGACACAATTGCGGCGCGGATCGCGGAGCATCTTCAAGCGCGGACTCTTGTCCTGATCAAAAGCATGTCCGCACCCGTGGGCACCACACGCCAAGCCGCCGCCCAGATGGGATTGGTTGATCCGATGCTGCCGCGTGCCGCGCGATCGATTCCGCACGTGGAGGTTGTCAACCTTCGACTTGAACCGCTCGCTCGCCGAGTTTTGGCGCCATGATGATCGCCGTCTGGTGTGAGACACGTGTATGCTGGACGGTCGGACGTCGCAAGTCATCTCGGGAAATTTGCTATGCCTGTTCTTCTGGTTACTGCTCTGTGTCTGCTGGAATTCGCGACTGCGCTCGCTGGAGAGCCGCAGCAAGCCGTCGAATGGCCGGGGGTCGGGAACGACCCCGGTTGCACGCGGTATTCGGAGCTAGATCAAATCAATCGCGACAGCGTGGCGCGGCTCAAACCGGCGTGGACGTTTCACACGCGGGAGCTGGAAGGCCGCGCCGGCAAGACGATCGAATGCACGCCGATCGTCATCGACGGCGTGATGTATGTGACTACCGGATATCTTCGCGTGGTGGCTCTTGACGCGGCGGGGGGCAAGGAACTCTGGCAGTTCGATCCGTTGCGGGATCATCCGTTTGCGCACCGGACGGCGTCCGGAGGGGTCAATCGAGGTTGTGCTTACTGGTCGGACCTGAAGCCAGGCGGTGAGCGGCGGATCATTCACGGGACGTCGGACGGACGCTTGTTCTCGCTCGACGCGAAGACCGGAAAGCTCGATCCGAAGTTCGGCGCCGGAGGAATCTGCAATCTTCGGGAGGGACTCGACCCGAAAGTTGCTGCGCTTGACTACGGGCCCACTTCGGCTCCCGCGATCTGGCACGATACGATCATTGTCGGCGTTTCGTGCGGGGAAGGGCCGGGAATTGCGGCGCCGGGGGATATCCGGGCGTTTGACATTCACACAGGCAAGGAAGTCTGGCGTTTCCAGACAGTGCCCGGGCCAGGAGAATTCGGGAACGAGACATGGAAAGGGGAATCGTGGAAGGGGCGCGGTGCAGTCAACGCGTGGGGTGGATTCAGCGTTGATACCCGTCGTGGCCTGGTCTTTGCCGGCCTTGGCTCGGCCGCGTTCGACTTCTATGGCGGCGACCGGCACGGCGATAATCTGTTTGCGAACTGCACGATCGCCCTCGACGCCAGGACCGGCAAGCGTGTCTGGCACTTTCAGACGCTACGACATGACCTCTGGGACCACGATCTGCCGGTTTATCCGAACCTTGTCACGGTCGCTCGAGACGGCAAGTCGATCGATGCCGTGGCGCAGGTGACGAAGACGGGGTACGTCTTCTTGTTTGAACGCGAAACCGGCAAGCCGTTATTCGAGATAACCGAGCAGCGTGTAACGGCCTCGGACGTGCCCAGTGAGCAGGCATCTGCCACGCAGCCGGTTCCGACCAAGCCACCGCCGATCGCGGCCCAGTTTCTGGATGAAATGAATATCACCGACATCGGCGAAGCTAACCGGGCGTCGGTTCTCAAACAACTGAAGAAGATCCGCGGTGGGCCGGCCTTCAACCCACCGAGCCTGTCGGGGACGGTGGTCATCCCCGGCTATCACGGCGGAGCAAACTGGTCCGGGGCGTCGTTCGACCCGACAACGGGATTCCTGTACGTTAACTCGAACAATGTGCCGAATATCATCACGCTTGTCGAATCCAAGAGCCGAGACAAAACGAGATACGGGCCCTACGGCACGACGGGCTATGCGCAGTTCCTCGACCACGAGGGCTATCCGGCGATCAAGCCGCCGTGGGGGCTCTTGACCGCGATCAATCTGAACTCGGGCGAATTCGCCTGGCAGGTTCCGTTAGGCGAGTATGATGAATTAACCGCGCGAGGTATTCCGCGAACCGGTACCGAGACGTTTGGCGGCTCGATTGTGACAGCCGGCGGCTTGGTGTTCATTGCCGGCACCAAGGACGAGCGCATTCACGCCTATGACACGCTGACCGGCAAACTCCTGTGGGAACACCCGCTGCCGGCGGGAGGGTACGCGACTCCGTGTACCTATATGGTGAAGGGCCGCCAATACGTTGTGATTGCGGCCGGAGGCGCGGGCAAACTGCGCACGAAGGCGGGTGATGCGTTTGTGGCGTTCAGTCTGCCGGAACAGAAATGAGGTCGTTCGAGATGTCGCAATGCAGCCTGGTTGCCCTGGATCGACCCGATGTGCGACCGCTATTGATCTCGCCGCGGATGAGGGGCCAACTTGTTTACTTCATGGCGGCGCCTTCGGCCGCCGGCATGCCTTCGCTGGGGGAAAACGAGTGCTGGTTTGCTCGCGATGAGGTCAAGAAGTGGGTTGACGAAGGGGTTTTCTATCTGGTTTCACCGCTTGACTCAGCGAATATGACGGAGGTTGAGCTGACGGAGGAGCAGGAGGCGCTGCTGTCGTGGCTTGACAAGAATCAGATTCAGCATGTGCGCGTGCGGGAGTGATTCGGGCCAGAGCAGCGCACCGGCGTGCGAGGGCCGTCACGGCAGGATATCGTCGACCGGAACTTGGCCGACGATCTCGCCATTTATCACGAGCGGGATAAACTCGCCAGGCGCGTAATCGACGCGCTCTGTGTAACCATCCGGGCTCGGATTCGTGTAGACCTCGACGCGGCGGGTCATTAGGTTGACGATCCAGTAGACCGGGATTCCTGCCGGGCCATAAGTTCGCCCGCGCCGGCGGTCTTTGGCCACTGTTGTGTCCGCGACCTCCACGACCAGCGCGATGTCGTGCGGTTCCGGATGAGCCAACGCGTAGTCGTCAATAACGCCTCGCGCCAAGGCCACGTCTGGCTCTGGCTCGGTACGCCCCGCGATTCGTATTGGCTCGCCTGGCCGCGTGTGCCAGCCAGCCGGGGCGATTCGCGCAAGGGTTGCAACGACGCGTGCGCATGCGACCACATGAGGCGGGTTCTTAACCATTTTTTTCACCAGGTAGCCGTCGATGAGCTCGACCCGATCGTCGTCCAGGAAACCCGCGAGCTGCTCGTACTCCTCGACCGTGAGGCGGTAAAGGGTCTCTGTTGCGTCGATCAGCTCGGAGACGGGGTGAGCAGGCTCTGGAACCTTTCCTCCCGAATTCGCCGGCGACTGGGTGGGTGTGATCGTGGACATGATCAACGCTCCGTTTCTCGCTCGATTACGCGATGATGCCGTGCACGACTTCGCCGTGGACGTCGGTCAGGCGCATGTCGCGGCCGCCGAAGCGGTAGGTGAGGCGCTTGTGATCGACGCCCAGGAGATGGAGCATCGTGGCGTGGAGGTCGTAGACTTCGACTTTGTTTTCGACGGCGTGGTAGCCGTAGTCGTCGGTGGCGCCGTAGATTGTTCCACCTTTGATTCCGCCGCCGGCGAGCCACATGGTGAAGCCGTAGGGGTTGTGGTCGCGTCCGTCGGTGCCCTGGGCCATGGGCGTGCGCCGAACTCGCCGCCCCAGATGATGAGCGTGCTGTCCAGGAGGCCGCGTGACTTGAGGTCCGTGAGCAAGGCCGCGATCGGTTGATCGACGGCGCGGGCGTTGTTCTCATGGCCATTTTTCAGGTCAGAGTGCTGGTCCCAGCGGTCGCCGCCGACCGCGGGGCATAACAGCTCGATGAAGCGCACACCCCGTTCAACCAGCCGCCGGGCGATCAGGCATTCGCGCCCGAAGATTTGCGTCGGGGCGTAGGGACTGTCGAGGCCGTAAAGGCGCTGGGTGGCGGCCGACTCGCCGGAGAAGCTCATCAACTCGGGAACGGCTGTCTGCATGCGGTAGGCCAGCTCGTAGTTGGCGACGGCCGCCTCGAGGGCATCATGATGGCCGATGCGACCGAGCACGCCCTGGTCGAGCTTGCGGAGCAACTCGAGCTTGCGGGACTGGGCGTTCCCGGTGGACTCGCTCGGGGTCAGGTTGGCGATCGGAGTGGAACTGGGCTTGAAGACCGAGCCTTGATAAGACGCCGGGAGAAATCCTGAGCTGAAGCAATCCATGCCGCCGGGTGGGATCAGTCCGCCGTTCAAGACCACGAAGCCGGGTAGATCCTGCGACATGCTACCAAGGCCGTAAGTGACCCATGCGCCGTGGCTGGGCCGGCCTTGCAGGCCGCTGCCCGTATGCATGAAGTAATTGGCGGTCGTATGCTCCGAGAAATTCGAGACCATCGACCGCACGATGGCAAGCTGGTCGACGCACGCTCCGACCTTCGGGAACAAGTCGCTGACGGGGATGCCACTCTGGCCGTAGCGGCGAAACCTCCACGGGCATCTGAGCACGTTGCCGACGTTGTTGAACTGAGTCGGGTGGGTCTTGACCTTGATCGGGCTACCGTGCTCGCGATCGAGCCTGGGTTTGGGGTCGAACGTATCAAGCTGCGACGGGCCGCCGTCCATGAACAGGAAGATGACGCTCCGCGCCTTGGCGGGAAATTGCGGAGGCCGGGGCGAAAGCGGATTATCTCCTGGCGCATTGCGGTCGAGGTCGGAATCGCTCAGGATTGCGCCGTAGGCCGGATCGTGAAGGAGTGCCGCGGCCGCCAGTGCACCGAAGCCGTTTGCGCACCGTAAGAGCATGTCGCGGCGGCTCAAGCTCGATCCCAGAAATCGCTGGCAGTGCATGGAATTCCCCGAGAAAAAGGCCGCGCACGACTTCAGACCAGTGATTCAGCTCAATCCACGAAGATGAACTCTTTCATATTGATCAACACATGGCAGAGATCGGCCCAGGCTTCAACTGGGGGCTCAGGCCCTGGCGCGGGCGCACTGGTTTGGCCCAGGCCTCGCCCGGTGAGGAATTCGAGGCTGGCGCGGGCTTCCTGCTCGGTGGGCGACCGGCCGAGTGCGGCCAGGTAGAGCCTGTCAAGCCGCTGCTTGATCGACTGCGCGGGCTCTCGCAAGACGCGCTTTGCCCAGTGCCGGGATTGGCCGAGCACCAGCGGGTCGTTCAAGAGGCAGAGAGCCTGCGCGGGGACGTTGGATACGTTTCGCCGGCCCATCGTCGAGAACGGCACCGGGGTGTCGAACGCGAGAAGCATCGGGTTCAGGAAATTGCGTCGGACGCTCAGGTAGATACTTCTTCGGCCGTCGCCGTCGAGAGAGCCCGATCGACCGGGGCGGCCGCGGCCTTCCATGTAGCCTGTCAAGTGAACCGGCACGCTGGGTCCGTACATCACGCCTTCGAGCCGGCCCGTGACGGCGAGCAGGGTATCGCGGATCGATTCGGCTTCCAGTCGCCGAACGTTCATGCGGTGCAAGAGCGTGTTGGTGGGATCGACTGCTTCCGAGACGGAATCAGGCATGCTCGACATGCGAAACGCGCTCGAGGTCAGGATCAGCCTGTGCATCGCCTTGAGCGACCAGCCACTCTCGACCAGCCTGGCAGCGAGCCAGTCGAGCAGCTCCGGGTGGCTGGGTTTTTGACCCATGGCGCCGAAGTCATCGGTCGAACGGACGATGCCTTCGCCGAAATGATGCTGCCAGAGGCGGTTGACGAGCACCCGCGGCAACAAGGGGTCGGCCGCGGGATCGATCATGCGGCGCGCCAGCTCGGCGCGGCCGCTTTCGCGTTCCGGGGCCGGTGATGCTGTACCGCCGAGCACGGCAAGGAAGCGACGGGGGGCGACTTCACCGAGATTCTTGTGACTGCCCCGGATGTGCACGTGCTCGTTGATTCCCGTGCCTTCAGCCTGAGACGGCGCGAGCATTGGCTCCGGAATCTGGCGATCGATCGAGTCTGCTTCGGCTACCGCCTGCGCAAGCCGAGCGGCCAATGAAGTCCGCACCGCTCGAAGTGCCGCGATTGCGGCCGCGACGTCGCAGGTCGCGCGCTCGATCGATCGGGCCCTTGATTGCGCGGTGGGCGAGGGGGTGGGTTGATCGGAGGTCCGAATCTCGTCGACGGCGATCCAGCCGTGCCCGCTGTCGACCTGCGCGATCGCGCCCTCGAAGTCGACGACCGCGCCGTCGGCGATCTCGACATATGCGGAATGGCCTGCCCACATCTGGACGTCCATCGTCAGCCAGCGGAGCTCATTGCCGGTATTGATCGTTGTCGTGAGGCCGCCGTAGATCGGCGAGCGGATCTTCTCGAATCCGTCGATGACCACGCTCACCCGCCCGCCCTGGCCGGAAGTCAGGAAGTGGATGTACCGCGACTCGATTGTGAACGATCGCGACCTCAGCACGCCCTGGAGCCTGTTCGAGACCATGCTGCTATGCGCCAATCCCGGCACGATCGAGACCACCCGTGCTGCGCTATCCTGGCGGTCGAATCGAAGGTCACCTGCGCGGCTCGGGCGCTCGCCGAAGGCGTCGCCTGTCACGAACCAACCGTCGAAGTCGTCGCCATCAAAGTTTGCGAATAGATTCTCTCGCGCGACTGGGGCGCTGCCGCCGGCATTGGTGAGCTTCCGGGCGGCGTAGGGGCCGTGAACATGGCAGCCTGCTGGCGCAAAGGCTCCGGAAGCTGATCTTGTGCTTCCCGCAGAATCGCGATCACCTTGCCGCTGGCCCCGCGGAGGCCGCTTACGAATCTGCCGATGCGATCGGGTGCATCCAGAAATGCCTGCTGGTGGCGTGAGCTGGCCAGGTGACCGGCCATGGCGTAGTAATCCTGACTGGTGATCGGATCGAACTTGTGATCGTGGCAGCGGGCGCACGCGAGCGTGAGGCCGAGGAACGTTTTGGAGAGGACGTCGAGCTGGTTGTCGATGCGGCGCATCTGTTCTTCACGGATGTCGACAGGCGAGTGGGTGCCTTCACCCAGGACGAAAAAGCCGGCGCCGATAGCCGACTCGTTGAAGCCCTCGACCGGGTGCCGGCGGGGCCGCGCGAGCGCATCGCCGCCGATGTGCTCGATTACAAACTGGTCGTATGGGAGGTCGAGGTTCAACGCGCGGATGACATAGTCGCGATAACGGAAGGCGTTGGGGATCTCGTAGTCGAACTCGTGTCCGGCCGTCTCGGCATAACGCACCAGGTCGAGCCAGTGCCTGCCCCAGCGCTCGCCGTAATGCGGGCTGGCCAGGAGCGAGTCGACCAGTTTTTCGTACGCATCGGGTGCCCGGTCGTTCAGGAACGCGACGATGTCTGAGGGCTTTGGGGGAAGCCCGGTCAAGTCGAACGAGAGACGGCGAATCAGGGTGCGCTTGGCGGCTTCGGGCGCGGGCGTCAATTTCTTTGCTTCGAGCGCGGCCAGGATGAACCGGTCGATCGGGTTGCGCACCCAGCCAGAGTGGCCAGGCGAGACAGCGGGGGGCGAGACCGTCCGCAGCGGCTGGAAGCTCCAGTGCCGAGCCCGCGCCTCGAACTCCGCTTTCGACAAGGCACCGGGAATCCTCGAAGGCGCGGGTGATGCCGCGGATGAAGGAGCCGCGACGCCCCAGGGAACTCCTCTCGCCACCCACTCGGTCAAGGTGGCGATCTCTTCCGGAGGCAGCTTCGATTTCGGCGGCATCTGGTAGGTTTCGCCGTAGTTGATGGCGTCGACCAGAAGGCTTTCCTTGGGACTGCCGGGAACAACGGCTGGACCGGTCGAGCCGCCGGCCAGGACGGTCGCCCGCGCATCGAGGCGCAGGCCGCCCTTTTGCTTCTCGGCTCCATGACATCCGTGGCAACGCGCGATCAGAATCGGCCGGACTTTCTTCTCAAAGAACTCGACATCCGACGGATCGGGTTTGACGGGGCTGGCGGCCGGGGATGGATTGTCTTTGCCCGGAGGTTCGGCTGTTGCTTTACGCCCGGAGGTGACAGGACCGTCGGCGCGGGCAGCGATTGGGTCGCTGCCAGTCTGGCCGCATAGCTGGGCACAGGCTGCGAGCAAGGCTGTCGCGGGCCAACGCTTCAGCAGGCGATCATGGAATGAGTGTTTGAGCACTCTTGGCATGCGGGCACTTCCCTCGGATGGACGGGCTCCCTCCGTGCGTTCTACAATGATCTCATCTTACAACTTGAGCCGGTGGGGAACGAGGTTTTTTCGCGGGTGGTGCATGGGCACTGAGCAAGGCCGCTTAACTGTGGATGCCGGCACTACGAGTTTCGACCACGGGCCTGCCGGGAGTTTGAGACCGGTGGTGCAGACTGCCGGGACGCCCGAAGACGAGCAGGCATCGGGTGAAGCGACCAACTCCTTCAGGGGTCCCACAATGATTCCCGTCGTCAAGAAAGCTGCGTTACTCGGCGCCTCGATGTGCTTGGGAATGAGCCTTGCGTTCGCTGGCGTGCAGGATCCGGTCGAAAAGTCCAAGGGTGCCCGGCCCGGTTCGACCAAAGGCGAGAAGCCGGTTGACCCGATTGCTGCCGCGCTCCTGGAAGCTCATAACCGCGTTCGAGAGAACGACGGGAAGACGCCGCTCAAGCTATCCGAAAAGCTGTCTCAGGCGGCGGCCGCTCACGCCAAGGACATGGCCGAGCATCATGAGGGTGGCCACGCTGGGAGCGATAAGTCGACCGTGGCCGAGCGAGTCAAGCGGACGGGATATGCGTACGTCGTCGTGGGCGAAAATGTCGCGGATGGCCAGAAGACCGTTCTGGAGGTCATGACTGGCTGGCTGGAAAGCCCCGGTCATCGCGAGAACATCATGGCCGATTTTACCGAAATGGGAGCGGCGCGAGCCAAGGACGACCGAGGGGTTAATTACTGGTGCGTGACGCTGGGAACCCCGATCGTGCAGCTCAAGCCCAAAGAGGCGGCAGCGGCGCTTGTGAAGTATTTGAACGAAGACCGGAAGAAGAATAAAAAGCCCCTTATCAAGGCCGAAACGAAGATCGGCAAGGCCGCCATGGAAATCAGCGCCGTGATGGCCAAGAAGGACACATCCAAGCTGGAAGGCGACCCGTTCAAGCTGATCGAGACGGAAGCACCTCGCGGGCGGGAATTCCGCATCATGCTGGCCGGAAATGCTCCGACCCACGTCGAGGCGGCGAAGACGGTTCTGGGGGATGATTCCGGCGCTCTGGATGATTACCGGGAGGTCGGCGTGGGCTACGCTGTCGCCAAGAACGGCACACCCTACTGGTGCATCATTCTGGCAAAGCAGGTCATCGAGAAACCGCGGGCCGTGCGCATTCGCGAACGGCAGAACAAGGCGAAATCGGACGAGCGTTGATGAGAGGATGCGGACTTGAGGTTCGGGACGGTGGGCTGGACGCTGACTTACTCAATCGTCAGGTTGAAGCCTGACCTACTCACTCGAATTGCGGGTCCGAGTCAGCCTGGGAAGTTTGGTGCGCCCATACGCCGGCACCCGCCGCGGTGATCGCGACAGCCAAGATCAGTGTGAGCGCGAGTTTCAGTTTCTGGAGCACCATCGTTTTCAAGACTCCTTGGGTTAGCAGGATGACTGGTGACGCGGTCGCTGCGGCACCAGCGGCTTTGCCTGACGCGTGATGCACGGCCATTCGAATCGTCGAGCTTGCCAGCGGCGCGGGAAAAGCGGCGCGGGTGCTCTCCGACGACAAGAGTGCCGCGAGCAGAGTACCCGATGGGGCGATGCCCCGGCGCGTCAACTTCGCTCGCAGTTGCTCCCTGCCCCGTGCCAGGCGGCTTTGCAGAGTTCCCAGCGGCCAGCCGAGCTGCGTGGCCGCTTGCTGCTGGGAGAGGCCTTCCAGGCAGCAGAGCACCACGGCGGCGCGGAACTGGTCCGGGAGCCGGGCAAGCTCCTGGTGAATGACTGGACTCAGGTCGTCGCAATTTCGGTCGAACACGAGGATCTCGGTCTGGCTAGCCTTGCGTTGTTCGAGCCGGCGGCGGCGAACCTCCGAAGCGCGCGCCGAGGCTGATACCCGAACGGCCACCTGAAAAAGCCAGGGACCGAGCGAGTCTCGCACCCAGAGCGATCGAGCGCGCCGGACGAGCACCAGGAAGGTTGCTTGAAACGCGTCTTCGACGGCATGCTCGCAAGAATTATGGGGCTCTGGTCTTCGCATCCGGGAAACGGCGGCTTGCGCGACGGGAGCTGGCACAGTTCCCGATTCCAGTCGACTCATGGCGGTGAAGCCTGCGGTCGCCCGTACCCGCGACGCACAGCCCAGTGGCTTCGGCGTTGCTCGGGGTGTCTAATGCGACTTCGTGTGATTGCGGGGAATATCCGGGCGTCGATGGGCGGATTCCCTGGCGTGAACGGTCCCCACGCGGAGATCTGACTTGACAGAATAACTTTGCGTTGCAAAGGTATTGTCGTGATGTTCCGTTCCGACAGGCTTTCAGGAATCAGGCGGTAGAATGTGCAACGAGTGATTGCGCCAGATGCGGTGAGCGTCAGGATCCAGTTGCTTGGCCCTGGTGATGCCGAGGTGCTCGAGAACGTGGCGCCCGGGGTGTTCGAGAAAGGGATCGACGCTACATGGACGGTAGAGTTTCTGGCCGACGCGCGGCACCACCTGGTGGTTGCCGTGGATGGCGACCTGGTGGTCGGTATGGCGTCGGGGGTGCAGTTCCTTCGTCCGGACAAACCGCCAGAGCTTTGGGTGAATGAGGTGGCTGTAGGCCCCGAGCACCAGGGACACGGAATTGCCCGCATGCTGGTGGATGCGCTGTTAGAACACGGGCGTACTCTGGGCTGCCACCGCGCATGGGTGGCCACCGAGCCATCGAACAACGCGGCCCGGTTGCTTTACGCATCGGTGGGCGGCAAAGAGGTAGCGGAGCGTTTTGTGTTGTTCGAGTTCGGGCTGAACGGGGAGGAATAAGCGCGGGCCGGCGCTTGGACTTTTGGTCGCGTGTGGCGGCACTCAAGTCGCTGACTGTCGCGATTCTACTGCCGGGGTTCGGTGCATTCTGAGTTTTTGAAGCTCACCTGCTTGACGTGATCTCCTACCTCCCGCGATTCCATTTCGCGAACAGGCAGTGGGCCAATCAGAGTCGCGAGCAACTTGACCTTCGTCACCATGGGACTGAGCCACTTATCGTAATCTTGGGGTGCGACGACGGCCGGCATTGCCTGCCGGGACGTTCCGGTTTCATTCAGGATTGCCGTTATGATGGCGCAGGTATCGAATGAAATGTCACCGCTTGCGTAGTGTTCTCTGATCCCGGCGAAGGTGAACGGCTGGCGGTCTCGACGGACCATGTACCTGGGCGCGTCGTTCGCTGTTTTCCAGAGATAAAGGCCGTCGGCAAGGATCAAGCATCGTTTGAAACGGAACGCGGGCGTGTAGCGTGGTGCGGATAGCTCATCCTCGGGGACGGTGGTGACACGATCGTCTTTGGACTGGACGTCCTTTTCGTCGAAGATCAATCCCCAGTCGAGGAATCGGATATCGCGAGGCGGGCGCTGCATGCTTGCCGAGACGGTGGCGACGGGGTCGTTCGGCGCGATGTTGTATTTGGGCGAGAAGGTGGGCATTTCCTTGAGATCGAAGCGGGTTACGAGGGTTGCGTCGTCGGTTGTGAGCGTGAAATGTCTGAACATCGGATTTTGTGCCATTGTGGAATGAATGATTGATCGTTCGTTGGGGTGCCATGATAGCCTGGGGAGGGAGCGGAAAGTAGGATCCGTGGTGGGATTTGGGTGGAGGGTGCGTGAGCGCGGGATCTGTCGCGGCTCCGTTGAGATTGAGGCGGGTTCGCGAAGCCGTAATCGGTAAAGCCTTTTCGACTTCGGCCGGATCGTGTGGGCATCCGTGTTCGATCGAACACGAACCACAAAGGTTCGTCGCGTGCTGATCCTCGATGATGATCGGAGCTACGAGGCGAAGCGTGAGATCTAGATTATTCCTACTTCCGGGTCATTTCTTTTTCAATGTCCAACTCCCGATCACGCGGAGGCGGGCTTCAACTGATGTGATCTCGGCGATACCGCTGAGCGATCGAGGCGCAAAGGCGCCGCGGTAGCGAGCTACGCTGCCGCCGTTGGTCTGCTTGTTTCGATCCACGAAAGAGATCCCATCGTCGGTGATCTGGAACTCTCCGATGTCGAGGACGATGTCGGCGGGATCTCCTCCGAAAGAGATCTTGCCGCGGGCCTGCCAGGATCCGGCCTCATGCGTTAGCCGAAGCGTCATTGCCGCAGGCCGATCGGTGGCTCTGGGATACACTGTCGATTCGCCGGTCCAGTCTCCTTCCAGTTCCTCGGTCGTCGGCCGACGGCCTCGTTCCAGTTGCGGAAGATGGGGCGGCACGGGTTTGTGTCGATCCAGCTCGCGTGCGAATTGGCGGCTGGAGGTCAGGCTCTCGTTTGCCGCGTCCCGAAGAGTGTGCGCGAATTCCTGGGACACCTCGACGAGTGTTTGTTCCTTCTCGGGGCTCACCTGACCGCTCGTGTCGATGCGTTTTCCGGTGATACTACGCGGCGGGTCTGCCGGAACGGCGCCGAAGCAGGCGGCGTAGAGAACACAGGCGGCCAGGTAGGAGCCCTCAGGCGCCGGGTGCGAATGATCGTCTCGGTAAAGTGCGGGATGGACCTTTTGTTGCCGGAGCGCTCGCCAGGCGAGGCCGACGGGTGCAACGACGGCGCCGAGCTCCTGGCCCAGTTTGTGATGCGCGTAGTCCAAAGTGTCGTGGTCTTCCCTGGGAACGTTCTCCCTGGCCCAGAACGCGAAAATGACGGTGCGCGCGCCGCTTCTGCCGATGGCTTCGTGGAAACGGCGTGCGGAAGCAAAGTACTGGCTCGGATTGCCGATGCGTGGCAGGCCTTCCACCAGCAACGTCTCTCCGAGCGTGCTCTGCTCTTGAAGGATCACGAAATCCCAGCCGCCTCGTTCGATCGCTTTGATCGCTGTGCCAGCCTCCCAGTGTCGGTTGAGCGTGGCGCCTCCCTGCACGATCATCTCGCACTGCACGCGTCGCGGGGGTTGATCCGCCAGTGCGAGTTGCTCGAACATTCTCGGCATATTGTTGAAGTAGGTGTAGCTGTTGCCGATCATGAGCACTTTCCAGGTCTTTGACGCTTGTGGGGCGGCGCCGGCCTGGGCTTCCTGGGCGCGGCCTGAGCGTGCGAGGCCGCAGAGGAGCGCGCAGAACACGGCAACGATTCGCAAACTGTCGCGCCCGGACCATTGATGGAACCGCTGGCGTTGTGAGGAACAAACCATGCGCGGCCTTTCGATGGGAGTTTCGCTAGCATGTCTTTTCGGGCTCAGGTTCACGCCATATACTAATTCAGTACGAAATAGTATGAAATTGGTATTTCGCCCAGAACTGCAAACTTCCAATGAAGATCCCTTCCGCTCCGCCGTCGCAACAGGCGATGTGGCAAAACATTGCGCCGGAGAACCTCGCGCGAATCATGACACAAATCGTCGAGCCAAGCGTCCGGGGCCGATACCGTCACTGGGATAAGCTCCGACATTTGACACCGCCGAACGGGCTGTCTCACCGCGAGTGGTGGCTTGGTCTCAAAATGCGGCGGCTCGGGGCGAAGGTTGTCCCGCTCAACGATAAACAAGGCGCCAGCTTTACATTTAACGTTGTCGATCCGCTACTGGAATGGTTGCATCACGTCGATTCGCTGGCGCACGGTGTCATCCAGCAACCGGAACCAGTAATCAATCCGGCAACCAGGGATCGATATCTTGTGCGTTCGTTGATCGAGGAATCGATCACGTCCAGCCAGTTGGAGGGGGCATCCACCACGCGGGCGGTGGCCAAGAAAATGATTCAAGAAGGCCGCGCGCCGCGAAACCGCAGCGAAAGGATGATCTTCAACAACTATCGAACGATGGAGCACATACTGGAAATCAAGGAGCAAGATCTCAGCATCGACCTGATACTCGAGATCCACCAGCTCATCACCGATGGGACATTGGATAACCCATCAGCGGCCGGACGATTTCGTCGGTCCGACGAGAACATCCGGGTGGAGGACGCTGAGGGGCAGGTGCTTCATGTCCCTCCGCCAGCCGATGAGTTGAGTAGACGTGCGCTGGAAATGTGTAAGTTCGCGAACGGCCGGACACCTGGCGGGTTCATTCATCCTCTGGTTCGGTCGATCATTCTTCACTTCTGGCTCGCTTACGATCACCCCTTCGTCGATGGAAATGGGAGGACCGCGCGAGCGTTATTCTACTGGTCGATGCTGAAGCGCGGATACTCGCTGTTTGAGTTGATAACGATATCAAAAATAATCCACATGGCTCCGGTGAAGTATGCCCAGGCTTTTCTGTATTCGGAGACCGATGCCAACGACCTTACGTACTTCATTCTCTACCATGCGAACATCGTCAGCAGCGCGATCAGCGAGCTTTACAAGTACATCGATCGTCACGTGAAACAGCTAAGCGAGGCTGAGAAGGAACTTCAAGGATTCACATTCCTGAACCATCGCCAGCGCGAGCTTATCGGTCATGCCTTGCGCCATCCGGGCCAGCGTTACACCGTCGAGTCGCATCGCAATAGCCATCGGGTCGTCTACGAAACCGCGCGCAGCGACCTCATGGATCTCGCGAACCGTGGGCTGGTCGATAAACGGAAGATCGGTAAAACGTGGATATTTACTCCTTCGGCCAATCTTTTGGAGAAATTGCAAGGCGCGGATTGAGTTCTCTGACCCCATCCAGCCAGGCTTCGCTCAAATTCGACGGCCGCCAAAACTTGGCTTTCATGCACGCGGTACCGATCGCCAACAATTCCAGCGTCCTGTTTGATTGGCTTGAAAGGAGGCGGCAAGAATCGCGGTTGCGACTCCGGCTTTCTCGACGAAGGGCATTCCGAGGCAGATCATCCAGTTTCAAGCGAAGCGCGATGCTTCCTGATGGTCCGACGGCGTGGTGGAAAGCGTCTATATCTTCTCGACGACGATGAGCCCCTGCGGTGCTGTCGCGGTCGGCGTGCCGTCGAAGAGGAAGCGAATCTTGTCCACGACACCGCTCAAGCCCAGCAGGCTTCTGGGGAACTTCGGCGGCCGATTAGGGTCGAAGGGCGCATCGGGGTCACCGATGAAGTAGAACGGAAAGATGTACTCGGTGGGGTCCATCCCATCAACACGAGTGCGGATGAGGCCCGCCCGAACCTCAGCGCTCTTGCCGGTGATGCCGAGCCGTGGTACCGGCTTTTTGGGAAAAGGGATCCCGAGCTGTTTCGCGCGTGCAGCCGGCAGTGTCGTCATCTCCGTCCCGGGATCAACCAGGAAAATCACAGGCTCCCAGTTCTGCGCGTTCGTCTTGTTCCGCAGTGTTAGTTCGGCACGAAGGGCGATGTCGCCCGTCAGCGCAATCGTCTTGGCCAGGAGCGGTCGTTCGAGTCGCGACATGGTCAACCTTGGCCAAACACGACGTCCGCCCGCTGCTCCTGCGGAGTTGTTCGGATTAGCTCCCCCACCTCGTCAAGTCCCACCGCAACCACTTCGACACCCTTGGTGGTGCGGCGATAGGCGATGTCGATGCCGTCGAAGTAGTATTGCAAGGTCAGCTAGTCCAGCAGCCGTTGTTTGGCTTCCGGCGTCGGAGTAACTCCGTGATCCTTGAGAAGTCGCGCCTCCTCCTGAGCGACAACAGCCTCGACCTCGGGGGGAATTGGAAGCAGTCCGTGCGGCTTCGGCCTCGTCAACACGATGGGTTCTCCCTGCTCATCGACTTCTCGAAAGTCCATGGCGACTCCGAAATCGACTTCATCGAAGGTAGCGTCTGCTTGCGACTCCCTCCGATCGCGCTCTCCTTCGGGATTCATGAGGTCGGGAGTATTGGCTTGCCTGCTCATTTTCAGCCCACGAATGCGAGACGATTCGATTGCCGAAACCTGTTCACTCGAACCTGGCCGAGGCTGTGGACCCACGCGCGGATATTCGAGAGTGGTTCTCGGTCCGTTGCCTTCTTCCATTCTACTGGTGAGTTGGCGTGAAGATAAAGCAAAGCTTCGCGTTGGAGTGCTCGAAGGATCGGCCTCGCCGCCCCACTGAGCCGTGCCATCTTTTAGCCCGCATACCCAGTCTTGCATCTTTCGGAGCGCGGCTACCCCGCTACTTCATTCTCCGTGACGAGCCGAACTGCGCGGACGCGATGCTCAACCGCAGCTTCGCATAAGTCAGCCAGGCATTGCCTGTCATCCTCCGGCGTCGTTCAATTTCCGCTGTGGATGCGGATTGGCGATGAATTCCGGTATCCGCCGGCGTCCACCAATTCACGCCAGTGACCGCAGTATTGACTACAAATTGGCTACAGAACGTGTGTAGGATGAATCGCACCGGATCGTGTCGCGCAGGTACCGAGCACCGCCGATGTCCGAAGCAATTGGCAGGATTAGCGGCGATGATAAGAGTCTTGCTAAGGTCGCGTTGCTCACTTTCGAGCCGGCTGGCTCTCCGGGCAATCCAGGCCGATACAAGGGCTCGTTCATTCTGAGCGAGGGCACGCCTTGGCCCACGGCGGGCCAATCGTTCACGTTAGCGACGGCCGACGGGCGTTCTGGCCAGATACTAGTTGAGCGCGTGAGTACCGGACCGCACCAAGACACTCTCGTGTTTTTTCGCACGAGTGGTCCATTCACCTGAAGATGGCGCCCACGCCACTCCGGGGCGAGATTTCCCCGCACACTTAACGCGGATGCACGGCACTGTTAGTCAGCAAGAGAACAGAAAGCCTGATCGCTTGATCAAGCTTTCCGGGGCGTTTCTTCGGCCCCTTTGTCATCTCCTCCGGGAATGGTCGCTCGCTCCCCTTCGCCGGGCATCGCGGTGAGCTGTCGCTCGATCGACCGCTTCTGGGCCACGTAGTTGAGGTATGACACAAGTGGGATCAGCAACGCGCCGTATGCAAACATTCCCCATGTCAAATTGAATTTGTGCAAACGCCACAACGTCGTTCTTGCGTCGTCTGGGCTCGCCCAGAAATGGTGTTTGCGCTGAACAACAAAAACGAGTATGCCCGAATACGTGTGGAATTCGACCTCGACTGTGCCCGGTTCGTGGGGTGCCTGATTCCTCACGCCGACGTACGCCCGCCGCTCCGCCGGATGCGGGTACCGAGCTCAGCGGCGAGATCAGGGAAGCTGTCGAAGTCTCGGGGATGAGCCGTTACGCGATCGCCAAGGCCCTCGGGAGATCGCGACATTTCAACCCATACGGGTCGCGACCGCGTTCCTCCACGAGACAGTAAGCTGAGCTGCGTGTTCCAAGATTGTTTGACGGTCACGCTTTGCTGGCCGATAATTACCTAAATCACGAACACGTCGAAGCAGGCTGGGAGAACGGGAAATGTCGGACAGACTGCTTGCTCTAATCGAGAAGGCACGACACGTCGAGATGACGCCCGAACAAGAGCGGAGTCTGGAGATCGGCTTCGCCTTTGGCAATGTCCATTACGAGAACAGCAGGGTTACTCGCGAGATGGTCGAGCGTTCGCTTCCCGCATCTGAGCCGGGCGACACGAGCGTGAAGCTGGGTCGATGAAATGGGTCGCGGTCGCCCATGTTTTGAGATTCGACAAGATTGGTTGTTGGCTTAACTTCTCGAGGGTCGGCTCGCTCGTCAGCGTCAAATGCATGAACATCGGGATTTGCGCG
The DNA here is from genome assembly GCA_963823665.1 of uncultured Planctomycetota bacterium. Lineage (GTDB taxonomy): Bacteria > Planctomycetota > Planctomycetia > Isosphaerales > Isosphaeraceae > CAVXHV01. The sequence goes on along the minus strand of CAWGMQ010000004.1, from coordinate 1,945,908 downwards.
TCGTGGGATGATTGTCCGCTGGGGTACCGTGACAGCGTAGGGGCTCGGTGGAAAGTAGGCTCAGTGCCACGATTGGAGCGGGCGATGGGCTCAGCGCAGTGGACGCACTCGCATTTTCGGCCGCGGACCTCACCCCAAAGGCCATCGCTCACGTACGTCTATCTTCAGCGATCTACCTCCCGTTACCTCGAAGACGCACTGGTACGAAGACATCAGTTTTGCCTGTTCGAGAATGTCGGGCCAGACCTTCACGAACTTCCAAGCAAATTCATATTTCGGGACATTCATCCACTGCTTTGAGAGGCAGAAGAACGTCAGTTTTGCTTCACGAAGCGCGGCGCGTTCGGCCTTGTTGCGGAGAATGCGACCGTCACCGCTTATCGCCACCCATGTAGGACGATCCTTGCCCAGTACGGAGATCCACTCTGTGTCGGGAGTCGTGGTCTCAAATCGCGGGTCTTCGTCGTGATGTCTAATCGTGTGGTCGCGCTCCAGAGCGCCGATCATTCTCGCGAGGTAGACAGACATATTGCGATCGAAGAAGAACTTCATGCGGCCAGGCTTCGCTCAAATTCGACCGCCGCCAGAACCTGGCTCTGCTGCACGCCGTACCAGTCCGCAACAATTCCAGCGTCTTGGTCATTGGCTTGAAACGAGGCGGCAAGGATCGCGGTGGCGATTCCAGCCTTCTCGATGATAGGCTTGCCGAGGCAGATCGTCGGGTCGAGAACGACCTGATCCGTTACGAACCACTTTTTCGCGAGCCGTGTCGCGGAGTCGTAATCAATTCTCTTCAGGAATGGCAGCAGGATTTCAACGAACACCTTTTGACGCGAGAGAACCTCGACCATTTCTTCGGCCCCTTTGTCATCCAGGCCGAGAACAAAGACGTTTTTGCCATCGGTTAGAATCTCTCGTCTGCCAAACGGATGTCTGGTATCTAGATCTTTCTCCAGTCTCTTATAGACCTTCCTCAACGCTTGCAGCGAAACTCCGTGATCGCGCAACTGGCCAGCCACGAACAGTTCGACGAGGTCAAGGAAACTGATTGCACGATCGCCTTCGACAGGCTGATAGTCGCTCCGAAAGACGACCCCGCGAGCACCGCCCCGACCCGCAAACCATTCCCGGACGCGTTGCGGCCTTAAATGCGTGAGTCGCGCAGCCTCGGTCAGGCTATAGACGCCGTGTCCCAAGATGATGCTCATGGAGAATAGGTTCCTAGACCTTTGTCCAGACATGACACAGTACACAAGCCGATTATGAAGGGGCGGTCATCTTGCAGCAACCTTGTTTGCCAGATTGCCCGAAAACCCGTTGGATCACTTGGAAGGAGGTGACGGCGAGTTGATTCCTGAGAAATAATCTATCGCTTTCATCGTGATCGCTGTGATTTTCATCACGTGCTCTACTAAACGCGACACTTTTTCGACCCGCTCCACTCCAGCCAGCAACCTCATCCAGATGGTCGGTGACTCCTTCCGCACCGCCTTGGGGTGTTGCTCGTTAAGCACAAACGACCGCAATGCTTCTTGCAGTTGGTGTCGCAGACCGCGAGTGCCCTGGACTTGAAAGCGGTCGATCGCGTGTCGCATCGCTCGGGCCAGGTCGAGAAGCCATGTTTTGAGCAACTTGGGCAATTCTGAGGACGCCAGAATCTCTTTGCTGAGTTCGTCGCACGATCTGCGGATCTGCTCGAGTTCGGTTGAAGAAACCTGCCCTTCCTGCGAGAGGTATCCGACGGTGAATTGGCGGGTTCTTTTGTGGGTCACTCGCCACCCGAAACGGTCAAGCTGGCGTTGAGATTCCGCCGCACGCTCGAAGTCGCCTCGGTTGATGGCAATCAGCATTTCCGCGAGCCATGCGATCGGAAATTCATCGAGCGTGAGGTCGGCCAGCGGGTTTGTACGGGACATGACCGACTCCGCGGTCAGGATTCAGAGTGCCGCACGTCGCGGCCTCATGAGCTATCCGGCGTGTGGTGGGGTCTTGGCGGGGTGGCAGGCTCGTCGGCCCCCTTCTTTTCCAGGGGCGACCGATTTCGAGCGGAGGGATGAAGTGGCTGGGTCAATCCTCGTCTGAATCGTCCTGCGCTTCGAGATTCCCGGTCCGGCGGTCGCGCATTCCCGTTCGAAGCTGTCGATCCGGTTCCGCAAGGCGCTCGATAAACTCGATGGCCTCGGGGTGCTTGGCAGCGAGATTCTTGCGATCCACGCCGGCGGCCTCGCAGGCGGCGCGGACACTTACCGGCTTGCCGGCCTTCCGGAGTGCGAGCGCGGCGGCCAAGGCACGGGACGCGGGATCGCCTCGCGACTTGAACTTGCTTCCCGAGGAGTTGGCGGCTGTGGGCTCTGGAGCCTTGCTCTTGCCCAAAGTCGGCGGGTGCAGACCGGTTGCGTGTTGCTTGGCCTGAGAGAGCGCTGCCAATTTGGCTGCCGCTTCATCGTGTACTTGAACGATGGCTTCAATGAATGGACCCGGCACGTCGAGAAAAGGGTCCGACGATGATAGCAAGAACTTCACCCTGCTTCTGGGGTCGGTCGGCAAGTCCACGTACGGCCTGACGCGAATGCAGGGCGTCTTTGGTCGACGGTTCATTGCCACGAATCTGCGGTCAGCGTCCTGAAGTGCCTGAAGGTCATCAAGTACGCGCTGGGCCTTGGCCGGATTCTGCTCAAGCAGTCGGTCGAATTCCTGCTGATCAAAAGCTCCCAGTTCACGCCTCAACCGGTGGTACAAGCGGAGTTGATCGCGCTCGGCTAGAAACTCCGACGCGATCAGTGCGGCGTCTTCGATGATTGCGCGTAGAGCGACTAGGTCATCAGGCAACGGAAGTTTGGCCATGCTTTCTCCTGAATCGCGGGTCGGAACTTGTCGGCCGAACAGGGGAAATCGACCGACGAGGTCTGCGATGTGATTCACCGCTTGCAAGCGGTGATTCAACCCGCTCAGTTCAAGGGTACACCATGGCGGTCCGTGAATGGAATGTCGAAGATGCCGTGAACTAAAGGTCAGTTGCCGGTAAATGACCCACCCGTGCAGTGAAATCCGCGCGATTAATAATCGCCTACGTTGATTGATGCTCGCGATGCTGAGGTGGGAAGCACGTCGGCCGTCATCGAAGCCGACCCGGTTTGTGGTTGGATCGGGATTTATACGACAGGACAGGGTTACCAACAGTATATCCAATAAGTTCGCTGATCCGTTACTACACATCTATAAAATTATATACGTAATTATTACGGTCACGCATAGGATTCGGTCCATCGGACCTGGGTATTGATTCGCGCAGGTCAATGTGTTACGATCCGTTGAACGTATTGATGCGCTGCACATCGGATGATCTGGGGAGCATTGAAATGGCCCCAAACTTGGATGAGACGGTCCCAAATTTGGATGAGATTGAGAAACAGATCCTTCGGCTCGAGACACAAATCGATGCCGATGAGAAGGAAATCGATGAGCTTGAGAGTCAAATCGCTGACCTGCAAGGCGCGCGACTCGGTCCGATCTAGTGTCGATCGTAAACGAAAGGTGCTGGGTAACTTGCGGTCAGCGATGCAGGCTGTATTCGATGCTTTTTCAGGGACTAAGGCGCCCAACAACAATAGCGATGAAGTTGGTCGGAAACGTCCATTAGACAAACGTCCCCAGAAGGCTCAATCACGGTTGTATGAGGCTGTGTCCCGAATTAGCACCGAACGAGGCGAAAACTTGCAGCTCGACGACGTCGCGGAGCGGATTCTTCGAGATGCAAATGGGGCTTTGTTGAGTCCTAGTGATGTGGCAAGAATTGCCGAACGAAATGATCCACGGTTCAAAACGGTCGCGAATCTCAGCAAACGATTTAAAGCTCTTATGACACAGCGAAAAGACTTTGATCGTCAGGGTGCATTTTTCAGGATCGCCAAGAATGAGTGAGTTGATTCAACGAAGTGCGGGAGGGCAATAATCAGAGAGTTCTTCAGTGATTATGAGCGGTTCGGGCCGATTAATTCATAGCCGAACTGGTTCTGATATAACGACACGGCCCCCGGGGAATGTCCCCAAGGGCGCGTGTTCGTTTCCTTCGGCTTTTCCTGACTGCAGCGCCTTACTTGTCACGGCGAGTCGCCGCAGTCGGGAACGTACTCGAAAGGAAATTGCTCGTGGCTTGTTACGAATGCGGGTTTTATTTCAACCTGTCTCGCGGACAATATCACGCGATGACAGGAGCTGGGAAGATACGCTTCGCATAGCATCTGTGCCCGACCGACACGCGCGAAGCATCGGGGGCGAGTCCTTCCAGATGAGCCCCCGTACTTTCTTTATTTTACCCCACGGTGTTGGAGATAGCAATTGCTACGCTCGGGATCTGGTCTTGCGCTTCACATGAGTCTTATTCTTCGATCCTCGGTCCTTTGCGGCTTGAATCATGATCCGATGAACACGTAGGGTAAATTCGGGATGAGCGACGCGATCGCTGTCGGAAAGACTAATCAGTCCCGCAACCGGGAGAGACTAGCTCGCGGGACTGGGATCTAATCAAAAAATGTGGAGTATTACATGGGGAGAATGCTGCCCCTTCGCGTGTGTACCAGTGACAGTGCTTGGTTCGCAATGCGGGAATTGGCGAAGTCGCCGTTCGGCGCCCGGCACGCGGAGGCACGAACGGTGGTGGCAGTGGTTTCTGGCCGTCCAGCCGCACGCACGCCGCAGCCGGCAGATCCATGACTCCGTCGATTCGTTGAAGTTGCGCTGCCCGTTCTCGGATAGCCATGGCGAATTCGGGATAGTCGTGCGCGAACGCATCGATTGCCTTGGCCGGGTTCGTGAGTTGAAGACGATCAAGCACTCTTGCTTCCAGATCCGCCGGCAAACACACCCGCCAATGCGGCTCACCCGTGCTCGTTATGGGCAAACTAGCGTAAGACGATACAGTCATGTGGGCTACTTGGTCTTGAACCGGTTGGGAAGCACACACTGAGAGTGTGGATGGGAGGTTTATTTGTCATTGTGAACGAGGTAACCATTCGCGTAAAAGCAGGGTTGGCCCAACACTGTCATTTGACAGACCAGCGCGAGATTTGGCTCGTAATTGATACTCGAAATGCCTTGCCAGCCATCGGCAGTAATGAGCACGTCACCAATACGGAGTCTTCGGCACTTCGCCAGCCGTCAATGGTTGCAAAACGATGAGCGGCTGTTGCTTTTACGCTGTTGTTAATGAGGAACGTGCCCGCCACCTGCTGTTGCCGTACCATCGCGACCTCTCCAAACTCTGGGACATCCGCAATCTGCGTGAGAAGTCTGGTCCCAGGCCGCAGCTGACCGATTGGGCGCTCTTCGGCTTCCTCAACTTGCACTAAAGTGTCGGCCGCTAGACACATCTCCCGGTCCCCGTCACTCGTGTCCGCGCCGAACAGAGCTAGAAATCGCGTGCGGTCAGACTGAAGGAGAAGGGTTAGCTCTGGATCCAGCCTTACCTGGGCGCGGCACTTGTTTTCAGGCCATCCCACCAGCTGCTGCATATATGGAATGTAACCACGAGCGTTTGCTTCCTCCAAAGCACGAAACGCCTTCTGAAGGTTCGGTTGCGAATTAGCGTCGTGCGCGAGCATCGAGAGACAGCAAGCAATGAGATAGGAAGTTCTGGGATGTAATCCATCGTCATTTGCCTGCAGCGTTTCCAGCGCTTGCACGTAACGGCCGTTTGACATGACCGACATCACTTCCGCCCACACTCGTTCCTGCGGACCAAGCTCGAACGGAAAATACTTGCCGAGGAGGCGCGGGAGCTCGAGCATCGCGCTATCGAGGGCTCGCCGATCAAGGCAGCCCATGCGAAATGGAAACTCCGTACGTTCGATGGCGCGAATCCAGTCATAGAGGGCGGGTGTAACGTCGGCGGTTGTGAGGAGCCACCAAAAGTCCGCTCTGTGTTCCTTGGCTTTGACCAGATCTTTGTAGACGACGTGTTTCGAAAGTCCGCCGACTGTGTGCTTGCACTGAACAATCCATGAAAGCGTGGTGCTAATTCCGGGTCCGAACTGAACGGTCCGGTCACATAAGATATCGCGCCCCTTGTCACCGGGTCCCGCCAGCAACTGAACGTTCTGAAAGCCGAACGAACGCAGCATATCCGCGCAGAGACGTTCGAAATCTGAAGCGGAGAGGCGCGACCAATCGTCGCTGGTAAGTTGCACCCGCTTCGTTTGTCTAACCATCGGATGCGCTACTTTCTGTCCGAGTGTAGGATCGCGTGAGTTGCGCCTGGGTTCTTTCATGGGAGTCTCGCGATTCGCGGTACGGACGATTCCTAGAGATCGGATATCAGACGGCCTGTTGACTTCTCGGACGCGACCGTCGAATTCGGTCCGCCGCCAAGGCGAGCCATTGGACTGCGCCTTCGGCGCCGCAGATTGGTTCTTGTTCAGAGTATAACGTGACCTCTCGCCTCGGCCACTGGATTAATGATCTTGTGTTCCGAGCTGAAAAGCGTGGGTACCTCCTCTGCGCCGTTCCGCCAGTGAGCGGGTGACCCCTCGACGAGCCGAGCTCTAATATGCGAACGCGATGGTGATCGATCAAATCATAACCTCCCCCTTGGATGTGGGCCTATTGGGGACCTCGGAGGCACGCATCAAAATGTAGACGGCCGCGCCTGGCGGCGTTTAACGGTTTGATCACTTGGAAGGTGGGGACGGCGAGCTGGTCCCTGAAAAATACTCTATGGCTTTCGTGACGACGCCCACGGCTTTCATCATATGCTCTACTAAACGCGAAATTTTTTCGACCCAATTCATTCCGTCCATCAACCGTATCGAGATGGTTGGTGCCTCCTTCTGCGCTCCGTTGACGTGTTCTTCTTTAAGGACAGGCGACCCCAATGCCTCTTGCAGTTGGTGCTGCAAACCGCGAGTGCGCCGCATTTGATAGCGGTCGGTCGCGTCTCGCATCGCTCGGACCAGGTCGGGCAGCCATGGCTTGAGCACCTTGTGCACATCTGATGAGTCCAGATTCTCTTCGCTGAGTTCGTCACGCGATCTGCGGACATGCTCGAGTTCGCCGGACAATACCTGCTCTCCCTGCCAGAGGTATGCGACGATGAACTGGCGGGTTCTCTTCTGGGTCACTTGCCACCCGAGGCGGTCAAGTTGGCGTTGCGACTCAGCGGCGCGATGAAAATCGCCACGGTCAACGGCGAGCAGCATTTCCCGGAACCATACGATCGGGGATTCCTTGGGCCGAAACGTATCTGGCGGTTTTCTGCGTGACATGATCCACTCCACGGTTGGGTTTTGAATGCCGCACTTCGCGGCTTCATGACCTATCGCGCGGGTGGCGGGGTCGTGGCTGGATGGCGGGGTCGTGAAACCGGTTGTTTTCCAGGGCGAAAACGGTTTTGCCTGGCGGGGTAAATTGGCGGGGTCAGTCGTCTTCTGAATCGTCTACGGCTTGCAAGTCCCCAGTCCGGCGGTCGCGCGTTCCGGAAGGTGGCTTACGATCCGGTTCGCCAAGTTGACGGATAAGCTGGATGATTTCAGGGTGGTTGTCGGCCAGGTTGTTGCGATCCACCCCTGCGGCTCTGCAAACGGCGCGGATGGTCACCGACTTGCCTCCTTTCCGAAGTTGATATGCGGCAGCCACGGCGCGGGAGGCGGGGTCACCTGGTGGACTGGCTGGCGCCGGGACAGGTGCGACTTCCGTCGCCCGTCCCGCTGGTTTCGCGTCTATGCCTGCGTCCAAGACGGGCGGCGTTTGCGTAACGAGCGACTTCAGTTTGTCACGAAGCCACGGATCATGTGGAGCTAGATTGCTAGCGTTTTGATAGACAAGCTCTGCGGCATTCGTTGCCGTGCTCATCCGGTCGGCGGACTCGATGCAAGCATCCTCGGGCTCAAGGATTGTCCGCACGGCGTCACCGAGGGGCATCAAGTCAATTTCCGCAAACGTCCTCTTAAGGCGGCGAGCAAGTTGTGATTGCAGTTCCTTCGCTGCTTCAAAATCACCATTACGACCAAGCACAGTGTTTGCCCATCGGACGAAATCACCGTATGCGGCGCATTCGTTGAGTACGACGCTTCGGCGGACGTACGCGTCTGGGACGCGTTGCGTCGGGTCGGGCCAAAGCTTGTCCATGTCGTAAAGCAGGCGTGCCAATAGGCCGACAGTTAGCGTTTTAGGGTCCGGTACCCAGTCACGTATGTTTTGGAGCGCGGATTCCCGCTCCAACATTTCGCGGGTCACAACTATTGTCTGTGGCGGCTCGAAGTCATACTTGAATGTAAAACTCGGCCGGTCGGGCTCGTTTCCTGCCGACATTCTATTTCCCCTGTGAGTCGGGCCGAACCCGGCAGTCACGGACAGGGGATGCCACGACTCGCCGGGTTCGCTCGATCTGACAGGTGGCCACCCGCCAAACCGTTCCGCGTTACAGTCTATCTTTAGCTGGCCCTCGACCGAAAGGCGAGCCGGGCGCTTCTCGACTCGGGCGTTCCATTCTGGCGAGCTTAAGACGGAAGCATCAGGCCGGGCTGGGACGCAGCCGACTCGCGCAGGGCGCCGACCGTGACGTCGTCGGAGGTGCTACGCTCCGGTCAGTTCGGGCGGAAGCATGCAATCGTCGGACCGCCGTATCGTCGAACCAGCAGTCGGGAATCTACAGATTCGGGCAGGTTGGCTCAAAGGAGCGTTCTGACGAGCTCGATGGCCTCGAGCCGCGAGATGAGGAAGGCGTGTACGCCCCTTCCCCCGTATTCCGAGGTAACCCTTACATTCCGCCGAACGCATCGGTGGGTGTACGTTCCGCCGTTGCGATGAACCAACGCCATGTGTACGAGATCTCCGCGCAGTTTACCAGTCGCTGAGCCTGTGCCTCATTCGATTTCTTTGGGCACTCTTGCTGTTTTCGGGTCCAAGTGCATGATGCGCGTTTCTTTGGATGCCCGTTCGTCCGCCTTCATTAGTTGTAACCACCGCGTGCGCTCCACCTCGGCCGCCCGTTCGATGCGACGCATGGTCGAAATCGTCTGAACAACGGCATAAGCAATCAGCGCGGCGATTACGACGATCAGCAGCCAATGCCTTAGAGTGATCCTGCATCGTCGTGGATTCTCCATTGAACTAAGCTCTCAACGTTGGGCTCAAGTAGCCTTCGCACTTGCCCGCTCAGACTAGCCTGGGCATGGTAGCAATGCTAGTATGGCAATGAATGTTGTACCGACATGAGGACAAGACGTTGCAAGGGATTGAGGACGATCCCGATTTTACCGGTGGGTATAGCAAGGAAGTCGTCAAAGCTTTCTTAAAAGTGCTACGTCTGATCGTGAGAGCTGAGAACGAGAACGATCTGCGAGCGGTCAAAGGACTTCATTTCGAGAAGTTGAAAGGGAAGCGTAAGTACGAGTACTCGATGCGCATCAACGACCAATTCCGTTTGATTTTTCAAATCGAGTCGACAGACGAGGGTAACCGACTTGTCTTGACCGGCATAGAAGACTACCACTGAGATCCGAGGGGGCGCGATGACTGTCAAATGGAACCAGGTATTTGGGGCGTTCCCCCCGGGCGATCTTATCCGGGATGAGTTAAAAGAGCGCGGTTGGACGCAGAGGCTACTTGCCGAGAAGATGGGCCGTCCGCTCCAGATCGTGGGCGCAATCATCAACGGAAAGAAAAGCATCACGGCCGAGACTGCGTTGCAGCTACAGCGGGCGTTCGGCGTGTCGGCGACCATGTGGTTGGGCTTGGAATCCGACTGGCAGCTACGCAAGGTATACGACAAGCAGAAAGCCGCGAAGCGGGCGAAAAAAAAAGCCGCAGCCGGCCCGGCAATGGGGCTCAAAAACCGCCCGACGTCTCGACCAGCGCTACCCAAATCTTCGGGTGCTACGAAGGACAAAGTTGTTGCAAAGTCCGTATTGAAGATTCGTGGCGCCTCGGTGAAGTGAGACCGGCCACCTGAAAGGGCACCTCGCGATGTCTTGTCTTCGATTCCGATTATCAATCTGGCGAGACGACAGATGATCAGGCAAGGCAACTCGTCCGGTACGCTCGGAGTCGCGAGTAAAACTGGTCGCACGATCACGATCGCCGGCCATGACCGGATTGTGCCGGATTCAGCGTCCACCGTGGAGGCTCGACCCGGCGCAACGTCAAGCGGATGAAGATAGACGAGCGACGTAAGTGCCTTGCCACATCGTCGCAAGGCAAGGAACGGTTGAAGGCTTCCTTGAGATCTTTGCTGTGATCGCTCAGAAAGATGTGCGTGATCATCGGCAGCCCCCAGCGTGACACCTGGACCTCCGGCGCATGACCGACGAGTGAAGCCGTCGCCCAGGCTCGGACCGTGCCTTCCCCAATCAGGCGATTGGGGACTTCCAGCACGATCGCCGAGACGTTCCGATTGGCGAAGAAATTCTTTCGATGAACGAAGGCCTGGGGGTTGTACTTTTGCTCTTTGTAGAACGATGTCATGAAGTCATGAACCCCCGCCTGATCGACGGCGAACAGGTCCGGAGCCAGTCCGGCGTAGGCCCGTATCCCCGATCGGCCGACGCATTCTCCGGTTTCGCCTTCAGCAAGCAACTCGCCGCCGAGGCCGTGAAGGGCATCCGCGCCGCTTGCCATGCGAACCTGGAAGTCCTGGACGTGGCGATGCTCGGTCCCGTCGGCATGGCGTGGGGCGCCGAACCTGAACTTGAACGTGAGCTCCTCCCGCGCGTCGCCGTTCAGGTCGAAGCGGAAAGCGTACAGGCCCTCATCTCGGAATGTATCCGGTGCGGACAATCCCGCATCGGCGTTCACCGTCATGGCCATAACGGTCGCGCCAGCGGCCCCATCGAACAAATAAAAATCGTTTACGCAGATGCGCGGGTCTTCTCGGGCGGTTGGCGTATCAAAGTGATGTGACATGGAACACACTTTCTGCTGGGCAGGGACCAGTCGCCCTGCGTTGTTATTGCACCAAAACGGAACGGGCTCCGAGGTTATTCGTGAAAAATGGGCGTTCCCCACGGTGCGCCCGTCGCGCCTCCATCAACGATCAGCTCGATGGCGTTGACGTAGGAGGAGTCATCTGAGGCAAGGAAAAGTACGGCTTTGGCAAGTTCTTCCGGCTCACCCCAGCGGCCCAGTGGAATCCTGGACGAGATGGCTTCGGCCAGCTTGGCGGACTCATCTGCAGACATAGAAGCGCGTGGCCCGCGATTCCAAATGGGAGTCTTCGTCGCGCCTGGCGCCACGACGTTCACACGAATGTTGCGCGGTGCAAGATCGGCGGCGATGGAACGCGCCATGGAGACAACGCCGCCCTTCGTGGCCGCATATGCGGCCACACCGGCTTGGCCCAGATGGTTGTGTACCGATCCGTTAAAGATGATGCTGCCGTTCTCGTTCAGCAAAGGGGCAGCTGAATTCACCGTAAAAAAAGCGGCACTGAGGTTGGTACGAATGACATTCTCAAAAATCGCCTCGTCGGTCGAGCCGGTAGGGGTCTGGCCGGAGATGCCGGCATTGGCGAAGACGATGTCCAGCTTGCCGAAATCCTTGGCAAGATCCGCGAAGAGCCGCTTCCGGTCGTCCGCGACGGTAACGTCGGCGCGATAGCCGCGCACGTTGGGCCCCAGTTCGGCGACTGCTTGATCCAGCGACTTCTGGTCCCGGCCGGTAATCGCGACTTCAGCGCCTTCTGCAACGAAAAGGCGGGCAGTGGCCAAGCCGATGCCGCTGTTTCCGCCGGTGATGAGCGCCTTCTTGCCTGTGAGTTTCATGATTCCTCCCTGCCTCCTGTTGGACTGCGAACATTTGGGCCATTGACCTTTCTTTCAGATCAGGTTGCCACTTTCGCCGTCTATTATCGCAGCGATCTGAACCCCGCACGAACTTCCTCTGAAAAAAGTTGCGGCCGCTCCCAGGCGGCGAAGTGTCCGCCCTTTGGCAAGCGATTGTAATGGATCAGTTTGGGATACGCCTGCTCTGTCCAACTCCGCGGGGCTGGATAGAGTTCGTCAGGAAAGACGCTCACGGCAACCGGGATCGAGACGCCTTTGGCATTGAAATACCCTTTCCCAAAATACTCCCAATAGAGACGGGCGCTAGAAATCGCCGTGTTCGTCAACCAGGTGATCGTGATGTTGTCGAGGATGTCGTCGCGGGTGAGGCCCTCAGTCTTTCCGTCGAAGACGCGGGCGATCAGCTCGTAGCTGCGTGCGTCGTAACGGCGTGGTGTCGTGCAAAATCAGAATGGGGGTGCGGCGAGGTGCAACGCTTTGTCAGCCGCTTCACTTGCCCGGTTCCCAGTCCCTTTCCATGATGTTGATGCTGCGAATCCTCGTGCTATTCGTGTTGAACTCGAAACGAAGCTGGCAGTCCACAAACCGGTATAGGGTCCAGGGCCAAATGTAACCAAGCGGTGGATGTTCAATCCCACCGCCAGACCCATCCGGCGGGCCGAGCGCTTTGATAACCTCTTCCTTGGTCGAGTTTTCTGATAACCCCCCGATACCCCGCTCTGCTAATTTCGATTGGGCTTCCGGAAAGTTGAAGGTCCCAAAGTTCGGATCGTCCGCATAGTCACAATAGAAGCAGTAATCGTTCTGCTCGCGAAACTTGCAGCGGCACTCGGGCGACGTGCAGCAGTACAACGTAATCTCTGCCATTCGCCCGTCACTGATGTCCTCGATCTCGGTGCGATCAAACGTCAGGAACCATCGTCCTCGGTCAGGATCCCCTTCAGGATAATAGGTCAAAACATAAGGGCGCGGTTTTTTGCCGTATCGCCCCCCGCAAACTACTCCAACCTGGATCGCGTCGGCATAATCCAGGCGAATGTCGTGGTCATGATCTTCGAGGTCGGTCAGCGCTAGCACTTCATAACCGTATTTCGAGGCGTGCAGCAGCCTGACTTCATCCATAGTCGCGTCAAAAAATCGCCGCAGGTGCTCCCTGGCGATATCGTTCCGATCCTTAAACTTGCTTGCATGCCATCGATCGTATTGCTCATTTAGAGCATATTTCTAGAGCGTCTCGACGATGTTCGCCATTGAACGCCTCCCGACCGAATACCTGTGTCGCTTCGTAACGCAAAATGACAAGTAGCACTGAACCACTTCGCGATCGTGTTCGAGAATCCGCTAATGACCGCCGACCGAAATCCACCCACGCAAGCTCCGCCCGTACCACGCGGCTTGCGTGCGGTGCCACCGCCTCTGGCGCTTCCGATATCTGTCGGTATACTACCTGACATCTCAAACGTTTTCACGAGATGAATTGCCCGCTGCTTCTTAACATCTCTGCTTGACTTCGGTACCCGCTCGCCTGCGAGTCGACACGAGGCGTTAGCAAGAAATTGAAAATGTGAGCTTACCCGCGAAATCGGAGAACATTTATAGTGACGGAAATCGACATTGCCCAGAATGGAGCCGCGCCCGCTCGGATCGCGGTTGAGGCGATGGTTGGCGGAGGAGCAAAATGACCAAGCGACGGGCGATACCACTGAATTACACGGTGAGCATTTACGACGATCAGAACACGCCCGGCGCGCTTCGTTTCACCTTCGTGCCGAAGAGCGTTCAACAGGCCCGCGCCGAGGACGAGCCGCCCCAGGCTGTGCCTCAGTACATCGTGTCCGTTCAGGGGCTCGGGCACGAGACGCATTTCAACTGGATCAAGCCTCCGGCGCAAAAGGCAACGCGGGAGGCGCTGGAGAGCATCGCCCATGAGCGCGCGACGGCCCGCCACGAATGGCTTGGGAGGCTCCGGAAGCTGATCGAGTTGGTGAAGAGGTGGGCGGTGGAACTGGATTGGGCGACCAGGATCGTGGAGAAGAAGATGGAGGACGCCGAGATTGGGAACTATAGGGCTCCCTGCCTTCTCATCCAGCAGGAGACGGTGCGGCTGTTATTGGAGCCGGTTGCGCGATCCGCGCCGGGTACGGAAGGCATTGTCGACCTCTACCTCATGCCATCCTACGATGACATCGCGAGCTTGTACTATTACAACAATCAGTGGAACGTTCACTACATGTTCGCGGGGGCGCCCACCGTTACGAACATCCTCGAGGCTGAGGCGAAGCCCTTGACTAAAGCGACGCTTCGGGAGGTGTTTGAAGAAATGAAAGCCCATGCCGGATGAAGCGTTCAACTGGATGAGCCGGATCAAGGCCGTCGAGCGCGAGTACGGGGCAATCCGTTTCGGCACCGACCGCCTCGTAGCTGCGGTGAATAACGATCCGTCCATCATAGAAGGCCAAGTGAAGCGACCGGACATTACGACGGCCGCAACGCACCTGGAGGGGACATACATTGTCCGCGTCTTCTCCGAGTTCGAGACGGCGCTCCAGCACTTCATGCGTGCATTCCGCATCCGGAAACCCGGATCGACGGAGGCACTGGTCAACCGGGTCCGGGATCGGGGACACATTCCCCAACCTGACACGATCGCCGTGCACCGCGTGCGCGACTACCGAAACGTGTTGGTACACGAACGCTCAAAGGCGGTCGCTCCGGTCACCATCAGGGAGGCAACTAGCTTCCTTTGCACGTTTCTGAGCCGCGTCCAGAGGATGTGGTAATCCGGAAAGGCAGGGAATTACAAGTTGTTTCACCAATAACGGAGAGGACAGGACGCCAATTGAACTTTTTATCGCCGGGGTCCAGGGTTGGGAAGCTGGCCTGCGGCGGCGATTGGATGAGGGCAAGTCAAAACCGGAGTAAGAGTTACGTGGCGGTTTCCCGGGGAAAGTCTTCCCGTTCGCCGCAAGGCATGGGTAGGCGCAGACCGAAGTGACTGGCGTATCCGTGACGCCCAAGAATGTGCCGATCTACCGATGTCGGAAGAGTTCGTGCGTCTGGTGCAGGAATTGGTTGCCTAAGCATAATGTCGCTCACTCGGTGTCCTCAATTTCAATTGTCGTTTGCGTCGGCACGGCCGTCTTGATCGTCGCTTCGACGGGCGTGTAGAGATCGACTTCCGTCGGCGTGAATAAATTCACCGCCACAGGTACCGGATTCGTGCGGATTGTGACCACGAGAGCGTAGCGGGCTTCTTTCGACCAGTCGTTGCCTTTCGATTCCCGCCACCAACCGCTGACGGGATAGACCGAGATCAGCCCGCAGTTGGCCAGGTCGGCGGCGGTCCCTGTCCACCAATCGGAGTGAATCGAGCCGCGCGTGCGGAGTTGCGGCCCGAGTTCCCAGCCGGCGGTGTCGCCGACGGCCTTGAAATCTTCCTCTTCGTCGCGAGCCGCCTGGCTGACGCGCTTGCGAAGCTGGTCCTCCGTCTCCGTGGGCCGCTTGACCTCGAACCGCAAGCCGTGGGACAGGTAGCGGTGCCGATGCTTGACGAAGCCCTCGCGGCGGCCGGGCTTCGGCTCAATGAAGTAGGAAAGCGTCACCCGCATCGTGACGGTTTGCGAACCGAGTTCTGAGAGTTGCTCTTTCGGCCAGGGCAGCGAATGCATGCCCATGTCCTTGGTCTTGATCGTGCCATCTTCCTTGGTGAAGGGCTGGATTTTCTGCTGGACGAGCAATGTCAGCGAACTCTTGGCCGAGTAGAGCGCCCGCTCCATGTTGGGGATGCCGTAGCCATATCGACGCAGGCGGGATATGTGATCGCGTTTCTTGTCGCCGAAAACTTGGCACATTGGCTCGGTCCATTCCGCCGAGTGGATCAACAAGGCTCGGACCGTTTCGGGCCAGAGTTTCGGGTACTGTGCCTGGAGTATGGCTCCCATTCGGGCGGCCTGGGCCGTGGCCGCGCTCGTGTCGCGGAAGCCAACCAGCAACCGGCCGCTTGTCGCATGGGCCGTCGTGAGCAAGCCCATGTCGTCGGGGTCCATGACGTTGTTCGTCCCCTTGATGACGATCTGGTTGCCGCCTTCCAGGACGATGTCGGGCTTGTAGGGCCACGGCTTATCCCACGGCAGCGAGGTCGTGCTGCACGGGCTTAAGTCGCCGACAGGCGCGATTGGCTCGTAGCCGGGAAATCGGGACTGATCGAAGAGCGCGCGACTCGTGCAGGCACCGACTGTGATGGCGTTCCAGGCTTGGGCCGGGTCTTGGACGCTGTCGGTATCGTTTGAGTCGGGATACTGATGTCGCTGGTTCGGATCGGAATTGCCGGCCGAGATGAAGAAGAGACGGGGGTTGTTGTCCATCACTCCGCCGCAAATCTGGTCGATGACACCTGACCACGACGAAGGTTTCCCACGGTCTTTTCCATCCGTGGTAACAGCCATGCAGAAGTTGCGATTGCGCTTCGGCTGGGCGATCTCCACCCGGCTGATGGTCTGGGAGGTGATCGCGCCGTAGAGCCGGCGTTCATTCTCGCGCGGCCGGGGCGGCAGAATCCTGGCCGACTCCAATCGGTGACTCAGGCGATGACCGGCGTTGGCCTGGAGGAGTTCGGCCAGTTCGGAGCCGAACAGAATGACCCCGGCCATTTCTGTTCCGTGTTCGTCGCGGAGTTGGACGGGGCGTTCCGGCGAATCCGCCTTCGGCCAGTCCGGGTCGTAGCAGTGCGCGTCGTCGGTCGAGAAGGCCGGACCAATCAAAGGGTTCGTGATGATCCCGCCATCGAGCAAGCAAACGGCCGGGGCGTCGGTCGGCGGCGGCTCGATTTTGGGCAAGAAGTTGTTCACCCACTCGGCCTGATCCTGCGGCGTCATTGCAATGAAGTCTGCGGGATTCTCTTTCGCTCGTCGAACTTCGCCGATCATGTCGAGAAGCTCGGTGGACGTCATCAACTGCTCGGCCGTGCCGAAGACGAGGCCTACAATCCGATCTGGGAATTCGATGGTATCCTTGCCGACGGTGAGGCCAACACCAGTGGACTCGGCAGTGACCCTGAAAGCATTCCAGATGTTCTGAACGCCCAGCTTTCGCACCCAGACTTCCCACCAGATCTGCTGCGTCTGGGCGGGGAAATCGCTTTCATCATCGGTCCAGAACGACCGAAGCGTCGCAAGGCGAAGTTCGGACACGCGGGCGATGAGGTCTTGATGCTTGGGCTTCGGCGGAGTCTTGCTGGTGCCCTTCGTGTCCTCGCTGATGTACTTTTCCGTGACCTTCAAGAAATGCGTGAGCGACCCCTCGGGCACCTGAACCGTGGCGATTTGGATGTCGCGCTCCGTGCGAACGCAGGCTACCTCGATTCCCTTGGCTTTATTCTCCAAGCTATCGAGGTTCAGAAAGTAGCCTGGTTCGCCGCGGACTTCGATGGAAATGGGTGCCGGTTCGTCGTCGGTGGTCTCGTTGCCGCGTTTCTTTTCGTTCTCGCCGCGGATCTTTTCGAGTTGCGATTTGACGGAATTGCCGTGCGCGGTGCGGTCGCGGGCCGGCAGGGGGTAATCCGGGCCGAATCCCTGCTTGGCGGTGTACTTCTCAGTAGTGAAGAAGCCTTCCACGATGAGGTGGGGAAGGCGATCCGTGGTCATCGTGGTTCTCAGTCCGCGTTGGTTGTCGACGTGATGCTCAACCTCTCTTTGAGCGCACTCACCAATAGGTCAGTCGAGATGTCCGTCAAATCTCGGAGCACCGCCGTTTTGGCGGCTTCGCTGCATGCGCGAGCGACCTCGGCGTAACTCAACCCCGTCGCGGCATCGCGGACATCATTCCACCGGACACGGTTGAGGCGAAACATGTTCAGGCGATTTTTTGCCAACCGTTCGATGTGATCCGCCTCCGGCAGGCCGTAGCGAACAACATCATCGAAACGGCGATACAGCGCGGGGTCGAGAATCTCTTGGTGGTTGGTCGCCGCGAGGATCAGGGAATCGGAGTCGTCCGCTTCGAGAAATTGCAAGAACGAGTTGAGCACGCGTCGCATCTCGCCCACGTCGTTCCGCCGGCCTCGATCGCCGCCGATCGCGTCGAACTCGTCGAACAGATAAACGCCTCGCGTCGGTATCATCGCGTCGAATACAAGGCGCAACTTCGAGGCCGTCTCGCCCATGAACTTGGTGATGAGGCCATCGAGCCGGACGCCGAGAAGCGGCAGCTTCAGTTCGCCGGCGAGTGCCGCCGCCGTCATGGTCTTCCCGGAGCCGGGTGGGCCGACGAGGAGCAGCTTCCGCCGCGCCGACATACCGTGCGACCGCAGCTTCTCTTGCTGTCGATACTCGATCAAGACTCGTTCTAGCGACTGCATCGCCGAATCGGCGAGGACCATATCGACGAGCTGAGTTTTGGGGTAGCTCGCCTGTATCAGATCGGCAAGTTCGCCGGCGGGGCGGGCAATCGGAACGGACTTGCCCACCGACGGCTGAGCGGATCGGCGCTTTGCTTCGTCGATCAGCTCGCGGAGTTCCTGGGCCAGCTTCCCTTGGCCGCGCCGCGCAGCCTGGGCCGCGATCTGCATCGAGACGGTGAGGAATTGATCCCCATCTTCATCGACGTAGCTCCGAAGCAGTGCCTTGAGTTGCTCTGCCGTGGCCATGAAATCCGAATGCCCTCTCGGGGAGCAAGCTTCGATCATCTCGCCGGTCGGCCGAACGGCATGAGTGAGGCAAGTCCCCTATTTGTGAGCTACCGTAACGACACGCGGTTCGTGTACCAACACGAAGCACCACGTTTGTCCCTTCCGACGCGGCTCGATCTGATAGCCGCGACGCCGCAACGCCGCAAGACATCTTGAAATCGTCGGTTCGGACACGCTCAGCGCCGCGGCCAAGGTCCGGGTCGAGTGTTGCCCGGCCTAAATCAAGTCCAGGATGGCTGCGAAGCGTTGACCGATGGCAAGCGTGCGTTCGTAGATCACCTGCGGTCCTCCTCCTTTACCAAGTCTATCACGCTTTGACTGGGCCGATGTCTCGGCAGGTTCGAACTCCGTGCATTTCGAACTCGCGGGATAAATTCTTGCGTTGCCTCTCGCTTGCTGTGCGGTCCCGCAACTTTGCATTGAGTGCGGGCACTCACAGTTGCCATCGGAGTGTTTCGCCGAAGGGGTTCGTAATCGGTGATGAAGGGGAAACTCGAAAAGAGGCGTTTGAACCGCGTTAACATTAGCAAAGAGAAGCGATTACGGCGAACGACGAAAAAGACCCCTGCCGACGACATCAGGTTTTGAACCGCAGGCCAATCGCTGAAAAATACACGATTTCAAGTAGAAAACCCACTACCGTTGCCAGCAGCGGGCTTTTCAAGAAACATCGAACGGAGAGGACAGGACTTTTTATCGCCGGCGTCAGGGGCTGGGAAGCCGATGTGCGGCGGTATTTCCCAGGAATTGGGAGGAGTGATGGCTTTCGGTTCACCAGAGCCGGAGGTAGCCTCCGAGCTGGGGTTATTCAGTCTCGCCGCCACAGTACCCAGGCGGAGACCCCATCTACGAAAGCGGCGTTTACGTCAGGGATGCCTTGTTCGGCGAATGTTACTATTTGAGTTTCGCCAACCTTTCAGCGTGCCCCACCAACTTACTGGAAAGCCGCTTCACCGCATCGGGCGTGGTCATCCAATACTGCCCTGCCTTGTGGCCACTCACTTCCATCAATTCTCTGAATTCACTCATTTCTTCCTTGTTCGGCTTGTGTCCGTAGAGTTGCTCGGCCAGTTTTTCCTCGCTGCTCGTGAAGCCGCCCCAACCGTGCATCGCCTCAAGATGCAGGGAGCCGTTTTCAATCACGACCTCTTCTTGAGTATTCTGGTATTTGCCAATTCCCGAAGCGAACTCATTGATTTTGCCTTTATGCTCTTCGATGGCCTTTTGAAATCCCTCATCCTTATAAAGCCGCGACAGGTTTACGATGACTTTCCCTTTGCCGGGGTTGATTCTGAAGATTACGCCCAGGGAACCCGGCTCCGGTACGCCTCCCTTAAGGCCCTTGGCTACGTCCTCGTTTTCCGACCAGGCTGAGGTCGTCTCAGATAGCTCTTCATCCGTTCCGAGTGTCCAGACTTTGCTTTTGTGGAGCTTGAGACGCCGGTAGCAGACGACATCGGTCAAACGGAACTTTTCTGGCAGCTTTGCGGCTTCCTCTCGAAGTTTCTTGCCTCGCTCGCTTTTTTGCTTGGCGTTGCCGCCACTTTGCCAGTCATTGATTGCCTGGAGCAGATCGCGAGTGAACATGGTGTTACCCATTGATTGGGATTACGTTTTCGGAACAGGCACACGACAAAGGATGCCCACCAAAACAACACAACTGCAACATGAACACTATGTCAATGCAATATGAGCGGAGAGGGGGGGATTCGAACCCCCGAAACCGGTTTCCCAGTTTAACGGTTTAGCAAACCGTCGCTATCGACCACTCAGCCACCTCTCCTGGTCGGGGAAAGCTAGAACGCGTTTTCCCCGATGTTTTTCCTATCGAAACGTACCAAAGCGGGCGCGATGGAGTCAATGATGTCGCCCCGTGCCGGGGCTCGGAAGAAAACGAGCGGGCGGCCGCGTGGTCGTTCCCGGCGTTTTCACGCCGGGCTATATGATGTCGCCCCGAAGCGGGGCTCGGAAGAGAACGAGCGCGTGGTGTGCGTGGTCGTTTCCGGCGTTTACACGCCGGGCTGTATGATGTCGCCCCGTGCCGGGGCTCGGAAGAGAACGAGCGGGTGGCGTGCGTGGTGGTTCCCGGCGTTTACACGCCGGGCTGTATGATGTCGCCCCGTGCCGGGGCTCGGAAGAGATGGAGTGGGTGGCCGCGTGGTGGTTCCCGGCGTTTACACGCCGGGCTGTATGCTGTCGCCCCGTGCCGGGGCTCGGAAGAGATGGAACGGGTGGGCGCACGATGGTTCCCGGCGTTTACACGCCGGGCTATATGATGTCGCCCCCTGCCGGGGCTCGGAATATGCGGGCGCCGAAAGTCCTTCTCAAATGTGGATCGCGCGACCATCCACGGCCAGCGCCGCCTCGCGGGTGGCTTCGGACATTGTGGGGTGGGCGTGGCAGGTGCGCGCGATGTCTTCGGCACTGCCGCCGAACTCCATCACAGTCACGGCTTCGGCGATCATTTCGGCGGCGCGGGCGCCCAGGATGTGCACGCCTAGCACTTTGTCTGTCTTCGCGTCGGCCAGGATTTTCACTGAGCCTTCGGTTTCGTCCATCGCCTTGGCTCGGCCGTTGGCCAGGAATGGGAATTTGCCGATACGGTAGGTCAGGCCGCGCTCCTTCGCTTGCTCTTCTGACAGGCCTACACTCGCTAATTCGGGCCAGGTGTAAATGACGCCCGGGATCGTGTCGTAGTTGACGTGACCGGACTTGCCGGCCAGGAGCTCGCTGACGGCGATGCCCTCGTCCTCTGCCTTGTGTGCCAGCATCGGGCCCTCGATCAGGTCGCCGATCGCCGAGATCGTCGGCACGCTGGTGCGGAAGTGTGAGTCGACGGGAACCTTGCCGGTCCTCGCGTCGACCGAGACACCGGTCTCCGCCAGGCCGAGACCTTCCGTCAGCGGGCGGCGGCCGACGGCTACGAGCACCCGATCGCAATCAAACGTGTGTGCGCTGCCATCTTTCTTTTCCGCGCGCACGGTGGCTTGTGCCGCCTTCGATCGAAACGCCAGTGACCTTTGTCTCCAGGTGAAAGTCCAGGCCCTGCTTCAACAGGCTTTTCTTGAGCAACTCGCCCATTTCGGCGTCGGCCGAAGGCACGATGCGCGGCAGGAATTCCAGGACGGTCACTTTGGAGCCCAGCCGTTTCCACACTGAGCCCAGCTCGAGGCCGATGTAGCCTGCTCCCACCACGACCAGGTGGTTGGGAACCCGGGCGAAACTGAGGGCGCCAGTGGAATCGACGACGGTTGTTCCGTCGAAGGGGAGGAACGGGAGCGTGACCGGAACTGAACCGGTTGCCAGCAGGATGTGACCTGCGCTTAACTCGAGTCGTGCCTCCCTCGGTGAGCGACACCTCAACCGTCTGCGGCGAGCTGAGCCGGGCGATGCCGGTGAAGACTTCGATCCGGTTCTTGCGGAACAGGTGGCGAACGCCGTCGGTCAGATCCTTGACGACCTTGTCCTTGCGGTTCAGCATCGCCCGCAAGTCGAGCGTCAAGCCGTCGAAGGAGATGCCGTGGCGCTTGAAGCGCTCCTTGGCGAGGTGATAGAGCTCGCTCGAGTCGAGCATCGCCTTGCTGGGAATGCAGCCGACGTTCAGGCACGTGCCGCCCAGCGTGGGGCTCTTCTCGACGGAGGCGACCTTCATGCCGAGCTGCGCTGCACGAATGGCCGCCACGTAACCACCGGGGCCGGCCCCGATGACAACCAGGTCGAACTGTGAGGACACGATGAACTCCTACGCGGTTCATAAGTCGAGCATCATGCGCTCGGGGTTCTCGATGCAATCCTTGATGCGAACGAGAAAACTCACGGCTTCGCGGCCGTCGATCAAACGATGATCGTATGAAAGAGCGACGTACATCATTGGCCGGACCACGATCTCTTCGTCGACGACGACCGGCCGCTTCTTGATGGCGTGCATGCCCAGGATCGCGCTCTGGGGCGGGTTCAAGATCGGGGTCGAGAGCAGCGACCCGAACGTGCCGCCATTGGTGATCGTGAACGTGCCGCCTTGCAGGTCGTCGACGGCGATCGTACCCTCGCGTGCCTTGGCCGCATACTGGGCGATGGCCTGCTCGATGGAGGCGAAGGAACGATCGTCGGCGGCGCGGATCACCGGAACCATCAGGCCGCGATCGGTGCTGACGGCGACGCCGATGTCGTAGAAGTTGTGATAAACGATTTCGTTGCCATCGATGCGGGCATTGACCTTCGGAAAGGTCTTGAGGGCATCGATCGACGCCTTGACGAAGAACGACATGAAGCCGAGCCAGACGCCGTGCTTCTTCTGGAACGAGTCCTTGTAGAGGGTGCGAAGCGCGATCACGCGCGACATGTCGACTTCGTTGAACGTGGTGAGGATTGCGGCGGTCTGCTGCACCTCGACCAGGCGCTGGGCGATGCGCGTGCGGAGGAGGCTCATGCGCTCGCGGGTTTCGCGGGGAGTCGAGGAGGAGGAGGGAGGCTCGGTCGTGGGCTTTTGAGGGGGCGCCGGTTGGGTTGTGGGGCTCTCGGAGGCCGGCGCGGCTTGGGTCGGGGGGCGACTGGAGGTAAGCCAGGACGTCGCCCTTGGTGACGCGGCCGCCGGGCCTGTGGCGGGTGACCTGCGAGACGTCGACCTTTTCTTCGCTGGCGAGCCGGCGGACGGCCGGTGAAAGTGGTGGATTGGCGGGAGTGTGTCGCGTGGGGCTTCGGGCGGGGCTGGCGGCGCTGGAGCCGGAGCAGGCTGGCCTTGCTCGTCGGCTGGGGCGGCGGTCGAGGCGGAGTCGGCCGGGTCGATTGTCGCCACGGTGGCGCCGACGGCGACGGTTTCTCCTTCCGTGACCTTGATTCGCAGCACGCCGGTGCCGCCGGCGGGGATGTCGCTGGTGGCCTTGTCGGTTTCCAGCTCGAAGAGGGGCTCGCCGGCCCGGACGAGGGACCCGTCGGGCTTGTGCCAGCGCGAGAGGATTCCCTCGGAGATGGACTCGCCGACGGAGGGGACGGTGACGGGAACGGAAGGCATGGTTAGCTCACTCCCGGCTTGGCGCTCTTACCGGCTTTTTGCTGAATGCGCCAGGCGGAGACCAGGTGAGGCACGGCCAGGCCGACGGCGGCTTCGACGATCTCGGCCTGCTCGCGGTCGTGAACGAGCTTCGATCCGGTGGCGGGGCTGGCGCTGGCGTCGCGGCCGACGTACTGCGCCGGCACTCCGAGGAGCTCTTCCAGGCGCGGAGCGACGAACGTCCAGGCTCCCATGTTCTGAGATTCCTCCTGGACCCAGACCCATTCGCGGGCGGACTCGTAACGCTTGACGATGGTCTTCAAGAGGTCGCTCGGCCAGGGGTAGAGCTGTTCGATGCGGATGATGGCGACGTCGCGCTGGCCGGCGACGGCTGCTCGCCGGGCGGCGAGGTCGTAGTAGACCTTGCCCGAGCAGAGGAGCACGCGGCGTGCGTTCTGGGCGGCGGCCGGGTCGTCGATCACATCGTGAAAATGACCCACGGTCAATTGATCGAGGGGAGAAACAGCCTGCTTGTGGCGGAGGAGGCTCTTGGGCGTCATGACGACGAGCGGCTTGCGGAAGCTGCGCCTGACCTGGCGGCGGAGCAGGTGGAAATACTGCGCGGGCGTGGAGGGGACGGTCACCTGGATGTTTTCTTCCGCGCAGAGCTGAAGGAAGCGCTCGAGGCGTGCGCTCGAGTGTTCGGGCCCCTGCCCTTCGTAGCCGTGGGGCAGGAGCATGACAAGGCCGCTGGCCCTGCCCCATTTGGACTCGCCGGGTGCGATGAACTGGTCGATGATCACCTGCGCGCCGTTGGCGAAATCGCCGAACTGGGCTTCCCACATGATGAGCATGTGGGGCTCGTCGAGGGAGTAGCCGTAATCGAAGCCGAGGACGGCGGCTTCGGAGAGCAGGCTGTCGTAAACGCAGAATTCCGCCTGGTTTTCTTTGAGGTGGTTCAGAGGGATGTAGCGCTCTTCGGTCTTGGTGTCGACCAGGACGGCGTGCCGCTGGCTGAAGGTGCCGCGGCGGCTGTCCTGGCCGCTCAAGCGAACGGGGGTGTCTTCCCAGAGGAGCGAGCCGATTGCCAGGGTTTCGGCGAAGGCCCAGTCGAGCGGCTCTCGGGCCTCGAAGGTCTTCTGGCGGGCGGCGAGGAGCCGGGCGAGCTTGGGATTGACCGAGAAGCCCGGGGGAACGGCGACGACTTTTTCGGTGAGCGTTCGCAGCGTTTCGATCGGTGACGCCGGTTTCGACGGGCGTGAATGAGAAGCTGGGGGCGAGGCCGCGACCAGGCGCCGCTGAAGCCGCGGTTGGGCTGTGGCTCGCCGGCGCCGCGCTTGACTTCCTCGAGCACCTGCTGCATTTTCTCGGGGAACATCTCGGCGATGGTCTCGGCCTCCTCGCTGGAGAGCTCGCCGGAGAGGACGAGCTGCTCGGTGTAGAGCTCGCGGATGCTGATGCGATCCTTGATCTTCTCGCACATGATCGGCTGGGTGAACGCCGGCTCGTCGCCCTCGTTGTGTCCGTGGCGGCGGTAGCAGAACATGTCGATCACGACGTCCTTGCCGAACGTCTGGCGGAAATCGAGCGCCAGCTCGGCGACGTAGACGACCGCCTCCGGATCCTCGCCGTTGACGTGGAAGATCGGCACCTCGATCATCTTGGCGACGTCGGTGCAATAGCGGGTGGACCGGCCTTCGGTGGGGGCTGTCGTGAAACCGATCTGGTTGTTCACGACGATGTGGATCGTTCCGCCGGTGCGATAGCCCGGCAGTTGCGAGAGGTTCAAGGTCTCGGCGACGAGGCCCTGCCCCGCGAAGGCTGCGTCGCCGTGGATGAGCACGGGGATGCCGAGGCGGCGATCCTTGTCCTTGAACCGGCGCTGCTTGGCCCGCACGCGACCTTCGACGACCGGGATTGACGGCCTCCAGGTGGCTTGGGTTGGCCGACAGCGAGAGGTGGATGGTGTGCTTGTCGGAGGTGACGTGATCGGCGGAGAAGCCCAGGTGGTACTTGACGTCACCGTCACCGCCGACGGTCTCGGGGAGGTGGTCGCCTTCGAACTCGTTGAAGATCATGCCGTACGGTTTATCGAGGATATTGGCCAGCACGTTCAACCGGCCCCGGTGCGGCATGCCGATGACGATCTCCCGGACCCCGGATCCTGCCAGCGCGCTCGATAACCGCATCGAGCATGGGGATGAGCATCTCGCCTCCCTCGAGCGAGAACCGCTTCTGGCCGACGTAGTGTTCTTGCAGGAACGTCTCGAAAAGCTCGGCTGCATTCAATTTGTAGATGATCCGCCGCTTCTTCCTGGCGTCGAGCTGGGGGCGGTTCCGTCTGGGCTCCATGCGGTCGAGCAGCCACCTGCGGATACCGGCGTCCGGGATGTGCATGAACTCGACGCCGATCGTGCGGCAGTACGTTTCACGCAGAATGGCGATCAGCTCCTCGAGCGTGGAATAACCCGCGTCGCTCAGCTTGTTGTAGAAAACGCGGTTCAGGTCGGCCTCGGTCAGACCGAATGCAGCGGGCTCGAGCAGCTCGAAGGTCTTGTTCCGCGGCTTCAGCTTCAGGGGGTCGAGATCGGCCAGGTAGTGGCCGAACTCGCGATACGCGTCGACCAAGCGCGTCACGGCGGCCTGGGCACGAGCGGCGTCGAGATCGAGGGGATCGCTGGCCGTCGCTCCGGGCTGGACGACCTAACTCATAGCCTTCAAAAAAGATGCGCCAGGACGCGTCGACCGAGGACGGGTCATTCTTCCATCGCTGGAGGTAATCTTCGATCAGGCTCAAGTTAGCGGGGATAGCGAAGGTTGCTCGTTCCATGATGGGGTGCCTTTTGCCGCCTTCCACGATTCTGAGGGAAGGAAGGCGATGCGACGGATGCTTTAGATCACTGGGTGCCGCTCCCCGTGGGGCCTTACTGCCAGCGCGGAGGGGCCGATTCATTGATTATAGCTCAGACGGTTCAGAACCGCTCGATCCACTGCCGGTTCGCGAATTTCTCGGCGAGGAGGGATTCCGAGTAGCGCGGAGGGCGGGATTTACCGGGAGTGAGGTCGTGCCGGCAGAGAATGCGTGGCGGATGGCGTTTGCGACAGTTGCGCGAGGTAGCGCCAGGTTGGCGAGGAAGTTCTCGTGGGACCGGCCGGCGCGATACTCGGGCTGGCGGGACGGCATTTTGAGGCAGCGGGAGATGCGCTCGATCGGGAAATCCGAAAGGATCGAGCAGTGGACCATGAACCAGCTCTGGAGCCGGCGCTGGGCGCTGCCGCCGAACTTGCGTCCGCGCAAAACGAGGTCGCCGCGGCCGAGCACGTGAACATCGACGGCGGGCACGGCGCTCTGAAGGGCTGCTGCGATCCGGTCGAGGACGTAGGAGTGGGCCAGGTCGACGCGTGAAAGCCCGGGGGCGGCGTCTTCGGGCAGGATGACGGTGACGCAAAGGACGCCCGGGCCGACCAGGACGGTGCCGCCGCCGCTTGAGCGACGCAGGATCGTAATCTGGTCGGACGCGCAGGCACTCGAGAAAACCTCGTCGGCCATACGGCGGGAGGCGCCCAGCACCACGGCGAATTCGGGCGGGTCCCAGAGCCGGAGGAGGGCACTGCCTCGCCCGGCGTCTGCCTCGATCAGGAGTGCTTCGTCAAGCGCGAGATTGGCGGCGACGGTGGGCAGGGTCAGATCGAGGAAGTGCATCGGGCAATTCAGAAGCCCTCTTTCTCTTTGCGGAAGTCGTTGTGACAGTCGGCGCAGGCACTTGTCACCTTTTTGAACGCCTCTTTGGCGTCTTCGAATGTGGCATCCGACTTTCCGGCCACCTTTTCGAGCTCTTCACAGGTCTTGATGAAATCGTCCATATAGGTGTCCCATTTCTTTTCGGGGTCGGCGACGTCCTTCGCCTTCTTGACGGCGTCCTTGATTTTCTTGGCGTCCTTGGCGAGGGTGATCAGCTCCTTGGCGCTCTTCACGACATCCTTCTGGGCCTTGGCGAAGTTGGGCTTGCTCCGCACGCCCTTCTGAATGGTGCTGTTGTGCTTTTGCACTTTCTCCATGATCTTTTCGAGCGGACTCTCGTCGTCGTCTGCCCAGGAGAGACTGGGGCCGACCAGGGCGAGAATCCCGAACAGCACTCCTGCGCTCAGGGCGAAAGCAAGGCATTTCCGGACCATTGTGCAAAGACTCCATCGCGGTGGGATAGATCATCGACGTCAGGTCGTTCGTCGAAGGCAGGCGGACCTCACCCAGTTGGCGGGCCTCGAACTCTGATTAAAAGATATCCGGGGTTGCTCGCTCGTTCAAGGACCGATGAGGCTCGCTTGCTTTTCAACGGCGGGCTCAAGCCGTAAGATGATGTGCCGAAAGCCGATTGCGAGCCTTCAAATAGACGGCAAGGCGCTGGCAGCGGGCGGGAGCTCGGTCGTGCGCGATGCACTCATGATTTCGATTAGCCGGTGTATTTCCGACTCATGAATGAACCTTTGGACTATCGCTCGGCCGGGGTGAATCTCGAGACGTACGCGGAGACGATCTCGCGAATCGGGCCTCACTTGCGGCGTACTTACACGCCGCGAGTGATTGACTGGAAAAACGGATTTGCCGGTCTTTTCCGGCTGGACGACCAGATCGGGCTGCTTTCGCGGGCCTATCGCGACCCGGTGCTGGTTGCTTCGACCGACGGTGTGGGCACGAAGCTCAAGCTGGCCTTTGCGACCGGCCGGCATCGGACGGTGGGCATCGACCTGGTGGCGATGTCGGTCAACGATTGTCTGTGCGCGGGCGCGGAGCCGCTCTTCTTTCTGGATTACGTGGCGATGAGCCGGGACGATCCGGAGCTGACGAGCCAGATCGTGGGCGGGATCAGCGACGCGTGCATCGAGTCGGACTGCGCCCTGCTGGGGGGAGAGACGGCGATTCTTCCCGACTTCTACAAGGAAGGGGAGTACGACCTGGCCGGTTTTTGCGTGGGGGTGGTGGAGCGCAAGCACATCCTGAACGGGAGCGAGATCCGGCTGGGGGACAAGGTCATCGGACTGGCGAGCTCCGGTCTCCATTCCAACGGCTACAGCCTGGCGCGGAAGATTGTTTTCGAGCATGCCTGCCTGAAGCCGGACACGTTCGTCCCGGAGCTGGGGAGGACGGTTGCCGATGAACTGCTTGAGCCCACTCGGCTCTATGTACGGGCGGTCAAGACGGTGTACAGGCCGTACCGGGTGAAGCGGATCGTGCACGGGATCGCGCACATCACGGGCGGGGGGCTGGTGGAGAACCTGCCGCGCATCCTGCCGGAAGGGCACGGGATCTTGCTGCGGCGGGATTCCTGGACAGTGCCGAGGGTTTTCCCGTGGCTGCAGGCGTTGGGATCGGTCGAAACGGCCGAGATGGATCGCGTGTTCAACATGGGGATCGGCCTGGTGATCGTCGTTGCCGAGCATTTCGCGGAGGCGATCGTGCGGCGGCTGAGCCGTCGACTCAAGATAGCATGCTGGATCATCGGGGAAGTGGTGCCCGGCGAGCGGACGGTGTCGTGGCAAGGGTAGGACCGCCGGCGGGTGTCTGTAAGCGTTGCACGGAACTGGCAATGCGGGTAAGCTGTTGGGTCCAACTTGACGCCGTTTGCCGGTGGCCGTCTTGCGAGGCGGTACCGGCGAGATGGAGCGACGGCATCCGTTTACTAGACTAGAGATCGGTTGAACGTGGACACTCCTGTTTCGCCACCGGAAGCGCATCTGCCGACACCGCCCCTGGACATCGAGGACGAGCTCAAGGAAAGCTACCTCAATTATGCGATGTCCGTCATCATCAGCCGGGCCTTGCCGGACGTGCGTGATGGACTCAAGCCGTCGCAGCGACGGATCTTGGTCGCGATGCGCGACCTGGGGTTAAACCCAGGCGGCTCGACGAGCAAATGTGCGGGCATCGTCGGCGAGACGATGAAACGATATCACCCGCACGGTGAGAACTCGATCTATCCCACGCTGACGCGCATGGGCCAGTGGTGGAACTCACGGCACTTGCTGGTGACGCCGCAGGGCAACTTCGGCAGCATTCACGGGCTGCCGCCGGCGGCGATGCGGTACACGGAGGCGAAGCTTTCGCCGGTTGCCGCCGAGATGCTCGAGGACATCCAGCTCGACACCGTCGATTTCCAGCCGAATTACGACGAGAAGTATCAGGAGCCGCGGGTGCTGCCGGGGAAATTCCCGAACTTGCTGGTCAACGGCTCGGGGGGAATTGCGGTGGGGATGGCGACGTCGATGCCGCCTCACAACCTGGGAGAGGTGTGCGACGCCCTGGTTGCGTATATCGATGATCCGACGATCGATCTCGACGCGGCGATGCAGCTTTTGCCTGGGCCGGATTTCCCCACCGGTGCCACGCTTTGCGGGCGGATGGGCATCAAGGAAGCGTACATGACCGGCCGCGGCCGGGTCGTGATCCGCGCCAAGTACGAGATTGAAGAGCTGAAAGACGGCCGGAGCCAGATCAACTTCTTGGAGATTCCGTACCAGCTCACCAAGGAAATGCTGCTCAAGAAACTGGCTGAGCTGGTGAACGCCGGCCGGATCACCGGGGTGTCGAACATCGACGACTTCAGCGATCGCAAACAGCCCGTGCGGATTGCGGTGACGGTGAAGAAGGCTGAAGACCCGAACGTGATCTTGAACCAGCTCTTCGAGTATTCACCGCTGCAGGATTCGTTCAGCATCATCATGCTGGCGCTTGTGAACGGCAGGCCCAGGACCTTGCCGCTGCTCGAGCTCTTGCGTCTGTTCGTCGAGCATCGCATCAACGTGATCCGGCGGCGCACTCAGCATCAGCTTCGTCAGGCGCAGTGCAGCGTGCGCACGTCATTGAAGGGCTCTTGATCGCGCTGGCCTATATCGACGAGATCATCCGCGTGATCCGGAGCTCGGCCAACCCGCCGGAAGCGCGTACCCGGCTGATGGGGATCGCGGTCTCTGCCGAGATTCTCAGGCGTGCGCTCAACGACCCGGAAGCCAAGGAATCAGCGGGGCTCACGCGGAACCAGGCGGATGCGATCCTGTCGATGCAGTTGCAGCGATTGACCGGACTCGAGGCCGACAAGCTTGCGGAGGAATATGCCGGACTCAAGGAGAGCATTGCCAACTTCGTGGCGATCCTGACCGATGAACAGAAGATCCGCGACATGGTGCGGGCTGATCTGATCGAGATGAAGAACAAGTATGCCGACCCTCGGCGCAGCGAGATCTCCGACGAGGAAGTGGGGGACTACGACAAGGAAGCCCTGATCCGCGAAGAGAACATGGTCGTGACGGTGACGCACGACGGTTACATCAAGCGGCTTCCGCCCAGCACGTATCGCGCCCAGGGCCGGGGAGGGCGAGGAATCACGGCTGCCAACACGAAGGAAGGCGATTTCCTGGAGCACATGTTCGTCGCACTGACGCACGACTACATTTTGTTTTTCACGGACAAGGGCAAGGTGTACTGGCTCAAGGTTTACGATGTGCCGATCGCGACGCGGACGGCGGGCGGGCGGGCGATCGTCAACTTGCTGCAACTGGGTGAAGGAGAGCGGATCACCGGGTTGGTACCGGTGCGGCAGTTCCGCGAGGACGAGTGCCTGCTCATGGTCACGCGGCGGGGGACGGTCAAGAAGACGGAGCTCAAGGCCTTCAAGCGGCCGCTCGGGCGTGGAATCATTGCGCTGGGGCTCGAGGAAAATGACGAGCTGATCGGCGTGGTGCGTGTGAAGGCCGGCGACCACGTGGTTCTCTCCACGCGCGAGGGGATGTCGATCCGATTCGACGAAGCGCGGGTGCGCGCCATGGGCCGGCCGGCTTATGGCGTCAAGGGCATCGAGCTTGGCGAAGGGGACCTGGTGATCGGAATGGTGGTCGCCAACGGCGACGATGACCCTGCGAGCCTGCTGACTGTCTGCGCCAATGGCTTCGGGAAACGGACGCTCCTGACGGAATACCGCTCACAGAACCGCGGTGGAAAAGGTTTGATCGACATTCAGACCAGCGAGCGCAACGGGCCGGTCGTCGCGGTTTGCAAGGTGACCGAGGACGACGAGGTGATGCTCACGACCAGCGGCGGCATGGTCATCCGTACCCGGGTGAGCACCACACGCACGATCGGGCGGAACACACAGGGCGTGCGTTTGATCAAGCTCGACGAAGGGGACGTCGTGAGCAGCCTGGCCAAATTGCCCGAGGACGAGATCGGCGACTCGGCCGATCTGATAGCGACAGAGCCCTCGCTTGGCCCGCACGCTGACGGGGAGGGCGATGGCGAGACCGGCAGCAACGGCGAAGTCACGCTGCAAACGGAAGACGACGTGCGTGACTCGGTCGAGGAGGGAGAGGCCGAGGCCGGTGACGATCCAGATTCGGATCCGGGCGTGGACGGCGAAGAGTGACGCGGCTGTGGGATCGATTCCCGGCCAGCCGCATCGCTCAGCGGTTCTCCCGCTGTTCGCGTTTGCGCCTCGTCACTTCAGGCTCGGCTGGTAGAGGGGAGCCACGCTGGGCGCATCGGGTAGCGAGGCGACTGCCGGAAGCTGTGCAACGGGCAGGAAGCCGTCGACGACGCCGTACTGCGCGCTGCTATCGGTGATTTGCATGCCAGCGCTTTGAAGCTCGGCTAAGAAGGTGTTGAAATCGGCGGTGTTGTTGTCGCGTATGTCGATTCCGACACTAGTTCCTTGAATCTGCACGCGGTTGGCGCCGTTCGTCGCCGGGATGTTGGCCGGAAAATCCGAAGGGTTGGCTTCATAGGCGGCGTAAATGACGCCGAGGGTTTGGGACACGTTGGCCGGGAGACTGGTTGCGGCCGGAGACGTCGTGCTACTTGATGTCGAGGTGGTGCCGCTTGCTGTCGAGGCGGAACTGATCGGGGAAACCGAGCGGGTGGCAAGCGGGAACGGAATGGGCGGGTCGGTGGGGGGGCCGGGTGGCTGGGGCTCGATAATACCTGGCCGTCCGGCGTTGATAGGGCTGGGCGAGCCGACAGTTACAGCAATCGGCGCCGCCATCGGATTTGCCGCTTCGATTCGCGCGAGACGCGCGTCCTGAACGGCCATGCGGCCCTCGGTGCGGGTGATGTGGTTGGTGAGGAATGTCTGTTCTCGACTGCCGGATCGAGAAGTGGCGAGTGAGGCTTCCCACCGGCCTACCTCGTGCGACTCTACCCTGAGCTCGCCGGCCAGATTCGCGACGGCGGAGATTGCCGTCGGTGTAATTCTCAAATCCAGATATTCCAGGATTGGTTGAGTTTTCCGCACGCGTCTCTGATCTCGAAGCGCGTTCATGATCAGGGCTCCTCTTAGTTGATTCTCATATTCCAGCCGGATTGTTTTTTCATGTTTCGGCTGGCTCATGGTGTTCTGTGGTGCAATCGGCATGCCGAAGTCGATGCAACTTCGCAGCAGGAGCGAACATTTACGAGCTGATCTGGGATTGACGGCCATGGCTCCTTAGAATGGATCTGGTCGCGGGCCCGGGTCAAAGAACACGTGGGGGCGTGCGAGCGGGGGAGCTATTGTGATCGATCGTCTGTCGGTGCTCTGCTTCGCGGGGACATACGGTCTGGCGCTACTGGCCGAGGCCGCAAGGTTCTTCGTGCGCAGCGCGGTGCGCTGGTACGCGGCGGCGGGTTTGATGGCTCTGGGCTGGCTGGTTCAGACAGCGTTCCTGGCCAATCTTGCATTCAAGAATCCGTCGATCCTGGTGACCACGCCGTTTGAGTCGGTGATGCTGTTGTCGTGGATCGTGGCGCTGATCGGGCTTTACCTGATGTTTCGCGCTCCCAGGCCGGTGGCGGTGGGGATCTTCGTGCTGCCAATCGTGCTGGGCCTGGTGGTGGTGGCGGGGTCGTTCGCGCCGCGCGAGTCGAGCTGGCAGGAGTGGGGAGGCACGGTTGCATTCTGGGGCACGGTTCACGGGGTTTTCCTGCTTGGCGGCGCGGTCTTCGCATGCGTCGCTTTCGCGGCGGGGGTGATGTATCTGGTGCAGAACCGGCGGCTGAAGGCGAAACGGCCATCGCGAATCGGGCTGGCGCTGCCGAGTCTCGAGCAGTCGGAACGGATCAACCGGGGGGCGATCACGATTGCTTTTCCGTTGCTGACTTTCGGGCTCTTGATCGGCATGATCTTGAGCTTGAGCGCGCGAGGGCAAGCGGCCGGGCTTCTCCCGGTGCACAGGCTGCAATGGACCGACCCCAAGGTCGTGAGCGCGTTAGTCATGTGGGTGGTCTTCGCGGTGCTCTTGCATGCGAGGTTCCGTCCGGAGATGCGCGGCAGGAGCGTCATGGTGCTCTCGATCGTGGCGTTTGCGTTCCTGGTTTTCACCTGGATCGGCGTCGACGCGCTGGGGCTGCCGACCGCCCACGGCGCGAGCGGGAATTCGAATAACCAGAGGATCGTATCGCCGTGAGATTGCTGGCTCTGGGGGTAGATCACCATTCGGCGCCCCAGGCGGTCCGCGAAGCACTGGCCTTCGACGCCGCCAAGTACGGCAGGGGCCTGGGCCTCCTGGCCGCGGCGTTCCCGGGCAATGAGTTTGTGGTGCTCTCGACCTGCAATCGGGTCG
Organism: uncultured Planctomycetota bacterium; assembly: GCA_963823665.1. Lineage (GTDB taxonomy): Bacteria > Planctomycetota > Planctomycetia > Isosphaerales > Isosphaeraceae > CAVXHV01. Next base: position 1,911,875 of record CAWGMQ010000004.1, on the reverse strand, counting down.
AGATTTACGTCGCTGGGGCCGCCGAGCAGATTCCAGATGTCGACGGCTTGACCGAGATGCTGGTTGAACTGCACGGCATCAATGCGGAGCTATTCTCGAGCCACATGGTGAGCTACCACGACGACGGGGTGGTGAACCACTTATTCCGGGTGGCTGCCAGCCTGGAGAGCCTGGTGCTGGGGGAGGGACAGATCCTGGGCCAGGTTCGCGAGGCGTATCGCACGGCGGTCGACTGCCGGACGGTCGGCCCGGTCTTCCACTCGGTTTTTCAGGCTGCACTGCGCGTCGGCAAGCTGGTTCGCGAGCGGACGGGGATGGATCAGGGCAAGCTGTCGGTGGCGAGCGTGGCGGTCGACCTCGCCAAGGAAGTTTTTGATTCGTTCGCCGACAAGACGGTGCTGGTGATCGGGGCCGGCAAGATGGGCGAGCTGACCTTGCAGCATCTGAAAGGGCTTTCGCCGGGCCGGATCCTGGTCACCAATCGAAACGCGGAGAGAGCGGCGGAGACCGCCCTTCGGTGGAACGGCCGGGCCGTGGCGTTTGACCGGCTCGAGCAGGCGCTCCTCGACGCCGACCTAGTGATCAGCACAACCGCCGCGAGCGAGCCGATCGTGACGCTCGAGCAGTACATTCGCGTGCAGCGCGGGCGGCGGAACCGTCTTTCCTTGATCCTGGACATCGCATTTCCTCGCGATTTCGACCCGCGGATTGGCACGCTTGACCAGGTGATGCTTTACCACGTCGACGAACTGCGAGCGCAGGCCGAACAAAACCGGCTCTCGAGGCAGAAGGGGATTGACCCGGCGCAGGCGATCATCGAGCGGGAAGCGGCCGTGTGCTGCACACAGTTGCGCCACCAGCGAGACGTGGGACTCTTGCTCGAGCAACTGGGCAACCACGCCGACCAGATTCGCCAGCGCGAGCTTTCCGCGTTCTATTCCAGCCGGCCCGACTTGACCGAGGCCGACCGTGAAGCCATTGCGCACATGGCGATCCGGCTGCAGAACCAGTTCCTCCATCATCCCAGGGCGGCCGTGCGCTCGGCCGTGACCGCGCCGTTGCCTGACCACGCGCATCCGCACTCGGTGCTGGCATTCGTGCGCCATATCTTCGGACTGGGTGAACGATCAGCGAGCTCGCAGAAGAAGATTCAAGCCCAAGAAACGACGGGGTAACCATGCCGACATTCGTCCTGACCGATGCGCTCGAACGAACTCTGGGTTGACTCGAAGGAGATCGACCCGCAGGCCCTGGGTCTGGGGGAGACCCAGCCGTTCTCGATCAAGAAACACACCCTGAGGGGGGGCCGCCGTGAAGGCGTCGACCTGATCGTGGTGGACAACGGCGCGCTGCGGTTCGCCGTCGTGCCGACGCGGGGCATGGGGCTGTGGAAAGGCTGGTACGAGGGAAACCGGCTGGGCTGGGACTCACCGATCGGCGACGGGCCGGTGAACCCTGCGTTCGTGAACCTGGGCGCACACGGCGGGCTCGGGCTGGCTGGAGGGCTTTGACGAGCTGCTGGCGCGGTGCGGGCTGGAGAACAACGGGTCACCGTTCGAGGTGGAGACTGTCAAGCCGGACGGCTCCAAGAGTCACACGACGTTCGGGCTGCACGGGCGGATCGCCAACATTCCCGCCTCGTACGTTGCCGTGCACGTCGCGGCCGAGCCGCCGCACGCGATCACGGTCGAAGGGCACGTCGAGGAGACGCGCGTGTTCGGGCCGCAGATCCGCATGAAGACGAAGATCACGACCGTGCCGGGCTCGAATCAGCTCGTGGTGCGGGACGAGTTCGAGAACCTGAAGGACCAACCCGTCGTGATGCAAGTGCTTTATCACTGGAACTTCGGTCCTCCGTTCCTGGACGCAGGCGCGCGGTTCGTGGCGCCGTTCGAGTCGGTCACCCCGCGCGACGCGACGGCGCAGGCGGCGATTGCGCACTACGATGTTTATGACGGTCCGAAACCGGGTTTTGCCGAGGAGGTTTACTACTTCAAGCTGCACGAAGCGCATGCGCCCGGAGGCAGGACCAAGGTCATGCTTCGGAATCGAGAGGGCGACAAGGGCGTGGTGCTCGAGTTCCGGAATGATCAACTGCCGGCGTTCACGCTCTGGAAGAATACGGCTGGATTGCGCGACGGGTATGTCACGGGGCTTGAGCCGGGCACCAACTATCCCAACCCGCGGCCGTTCGAGCAGGCGCGAGATCGCGTGGTGAAACTGCCTGTCGACGGCCGGTATCTGACCGAGACCACGATGACCGTGCTCGCCACGACGCAGCATGTTGCCGCAGTGGAGCGGGAGATCGCCGGCTTGCAGGGCCGCGAGCAGGCCAAGATCAATGGGCGGCCGACGGAGCCGTTTGCGCCGGAGGCGGGCTGAATCAGAAGGGCCGCGGCGCGTGATCGGCCGGCTTTTCGGCCGGAGCGCCGTCGACTTGTGGCGGCAGCTTGGCGCGATCGCGGTTCGCGTTGATTTCGTCGTCGGGGGCGGGATCGACTTTTGGCGGCAGCTTGGCGCGATCGCGCGTCACGTTGCCGTCGGAGTCTGGTTCTGGTTTTGCGGGCGGGTTAGCCGGTTGGGTCTTGGGGACCGACTGATTCGGATCGCCAGGTGTCATTCGAGCGGACTTTTCCACCTTCGCCTTGAGAAGCTTATACAGTTCTAACAGCTCGGCGTTCACCGCGTTCGGCTCTCCGTAGGCACGAGCCTGGAGGGCGTCGTAGTGTTTGAGGATCTCGGAATCATATTGCCGTTTGGTCACGTAGCCTTTCTCGAACATTCGCCTGGCCCAATCGACTCGATCTGCCGCGTGGGCGACATCGGCGTCGATGCGTGCCTTGAGTGCTTCGTATTCCTTCAGGTAACGATCGCGCTCGGCCTTACTGACGTATCCTTTCTCGCTCATACGGCGCGCCCATTCCATTTTTTCGGCCGCCTCGGCCAGGGAGTGTGAGTCATAGGGCTGTGCGGCCGCGGGCTCGGCGGGCTTCTTCGTGCGGGGAGCCGGGACCACGGGGGCTGTTTCCGATTGATCCGCCGTGGCGCTGCGCGTGGCCGGTGGCGTTGTGAAGTCGAAGATCGTGGGAAACTCATCGACGGCGTCGGCGAGTACGGGGTCGATGCGGTCCAGGAGGCCGCCGAGCTTGGCCACGGTTTTGCGAAGATGCAGGGCGACGGCATCGTTTTCGGCGGAACGGGCCCTGGCGGTCACTTGGGCCAGTTGGCCCTCGGTGCGCTCGAGCTCTTGTTCCAGCCGCTCGACGATCATGGTGCGGGAGCGACGTACGTATGCGGGGGCACCAGGGTGGCCGGCTGGCGCCGTTCCAGTGGCCTCGGCAGCGCGGGTGCGCTCCGTGGCGGGCCCGGCGCTGGGCCGGCGGGGGTCTTGCTGCGCAGAACGCTCGAGGCGCCCCAGGCGATGCATCCGGCCAGGAGCACGAGTGCGGCGCCGATTTTGATTCTGGTCAGGAACATGGTCTTGATCGTCTCCTCGAAGAGGTGGACCGCGCGTGCCGAGACGAGGGTGTCTCGGCCGTCTGGGCTCAGGCCGGCCTGAGCCGCCGCGCGCAGGGCGGATGAACACAAGGGAAGCGGATGGATGGAATCGGCCGGGTGCGACGGGGTGTCTGGAGTCAAAAGACTGCCTGGGCAGCCGACGCCGCGCTGGGAGAGGCGGCCGCGGAGCCGGTCGCGGGCACGATGCAACCGGCTCTTCACGGTTCCCACGGGGAGGGACAGAGTTCTGGCGGCGAGCTCCTGGGTCTGGCCCTCCAGGTGGCAGAGAACAACCAGCACGCGGAGGGGTTCGGGGAGGCGGTCGATTTCGTCGTGCAGCACCGAGCTTCGTGTGTCGTGGCCGGCACGGTCGTGGGGGGCCGATCGGGAAAGGGCCGCTTTTCGCTCGCACTCGCGGCGGCGGCGAGCGATGGCCTGGGCGCGGGCGGCCGTTCGCCTTGCGACACGATGCAGCCAGGGGCCGAGTGAGTCATGGACCCAGAGGTCGCGCGACTTGCGGAGGAGCACGAGGAAAGTTGCCTGGAATGCGTCCTGGGCATCGTTGGGATCGCGAAGTAGCGCTTTGCAGGCCCGGAGGACCATCGGGCCATGCCGCTCAAGGATTGCTTTGAAGGCGAGGTCGGCGGGCTCGCCCTCGCCGGTCGCGAAGCGTTCGAGGAGCTGACGGTCGGAAAGGTCGCCGATTTTGCCCAGATGAAAGAGGGTAGAAAGGTGCGCGGTGGTCAATTTTTGGCGGATCGTCACGTGTGGCGTCCTGCTCTGGGTCGTCTTGTCGATTGTCTTGAAAATAATAAGGCAACGAGCGGGCTGAATGGTTCGAAGTTCCGCGAGGATTCTTAACGCATTCCTTGCGAAGGCCTCAAAAACCTGTTAACTTCAAGTGTCATCATCGTTACATTCATTCCCGACGTCGGTCGAGTTAGTTGACAGTCGCCGCTGTGTGCCGCTTTGTCAAAAGTCACGGGGTCAATCGAGCCGCGTAATCGACGTTAACCCTCAGTCTTGCTCGCCCTTATCGAATCGCAGCGAACGCTGAGACCGTGCGCCGGCCGCGATCGAGCGCTGCGCAGCCGGTTCTGGCAGATCGTACCGGGCGGATTGCAAGGACTAATTCGGGAGAGTGTAGAGCCATGGCGAAGACTCGGGATTGGACGGAAATCCTGGTACGGCGCGGCGTGATTGGGCCGGATCAGCTTAAAGAAGCGCACCGGATGGACAGCTCGGCGATCGAGGAGTCGCTGATGAAGCTGGGCTACGCCGGGGCTGACGACATCATGAAGGCGAAGGCGGAGCAGCACGGGCTTGCGTTCGTCGAGCTGCGCGAGATCGAGATTCCGGCGTCGGTGATCGAGCTGGTTCCGGAATCGCTCGCGCGCGAGAACATCGTGATGCCGCTCTCGCAGGAGAGCGGGACGATCCGGGTGATCATGCACGATCCGCTCGATTTCGAGACGATCGACAAGCTGCGGTTCGTGCTCAATCGCGAGATCGAAGTGGCGCTGGCGCCCAAAGAAGCGATTGTCGAGGCGATCAACAAGTATTATGGCAGCGCGATCGTCGGAGACCGAGTCGGTCGACTCGATGCTTCAGGAATTCACCGACACGGCGATCGACTTTGCCGAGGATGGATCGACGACCAGCGAAGTCGGGTACGACCAACACGTTAGAAGAAGGCGATGCTCCGGTCATCAAGCTGGTGCACCTGATCATTCAGGAAGCCGTGACGATGCGGGCGAGCGACATCCACATCGAGCCGTTCGCGGACCGGGTGCGGATCCGCTACCGGATCGACGGCGTGCTGATGGAGCGGGACAGCGCACCCCGGCGGTTGCTGGGTGCGATCGTGAGCCGCATCAAGATCATGGGGTTCATCGACATTGCCGAGAAGCGGCGACCGCAGGACGGCCGGATCAAGATCCTCGTCGCGGGCAAAGACATCGACATGCGGGTGAGCATCATTCCAACCAGTCACGGACAATCGGTGGTGATGCGGATTCTGGACCGTGACAACATCAAGGTGGGTCTTCAGGACCTGGGATTTGGCGACGAGGACTTTGGGCGGTTCAAGCAACTGATCAAACGTCCCAATGGCATTTTGCTGGTGACGGGGCCGACGGGTTCGGGAAAGACGACGACGCTTGTACGCGGCGCTCAACGAGCTGAACCGTCCCGACGTGAAGATCATCACGGCGGAAGACCCTGTTGAATACTACTTGCCGGGCGTGAACCAGTGCGAGGTGAAGGCGAAGATCGGGATGACGTTTGCACGCATTATTCGTGCCATGTTGCGGCAAAATCCAAACATCCTGCTGGTGGGTGAAATTCGGGATCTTGAGACGGCAGAGACCGCGATTCAGGCCTCTCTGACGGGACACTTGGTTTTCAGTACATTGCACACGAACGATGCGGCCAGTGCCATTACACGTTTGGTGGACATTGGTATTCAGCCGTTCCTGGTTGCGAGTTCAGTGCTTGCAATCATGGCGCAGCGGTTAGTTCGGAAGGTTTGTCCGAAATGTCGTCAGCGGTACGAGCCACCGGCGCACTTGCTGGCGGGTTTGGGGCTTCGTCCGGAGGTCATAAAGAAGGCGAACTTCATGAAGGGGAAGGGGTGTGCAACTGCAGCAAGAAGGGTTATCGCGGGCGGATGGGCATCTACGAATTGATGACGATGACGCCGCAGGTTCGCGAGATGGCGTTCAAGGGCGAATCGACGCAGAATGTTCGTAAGATGGCTCGCAAGCAGGGGATGCACACGCTGTTCGAGGACGGCATGATCAAGGCGATCCGGGGATTGACAACGATTGACGAAGTGTTGCGGATCACTCAGCGTGAGGTTGCCTCAGAGCCGGCAGCCGCCAAGAAGCCTTGAGGTGCGGCGAGCGGCGGGGGGGCGGGGCGGAAGTGTTGCGGTCTGCTGGTCGCCGGGTAGCGTGTCGAGTGGCGATGATCGGATGTTGGAGGCCGGGCAGGTTGGCGGGTCTGGGGCGGTCTCCCTTGTTTCTGAAAAGGTTGTGCGATTTCTTGATGTGGATGGTTTCCACCGAGATAATGATGCAGTCGGGGAGCACAGGTCCCTGATCGTAAGCCAAAAGCCTGCTATCACGTATCGGTGGACACCTGGTTTCTGAGAAAAAGTCAATAGCCCGGGCTTATGCTCGGGTTGGCATGACGGGTCCATCGGTCCAAGGGCGGAGGCTTTTCCGGGCATGGGTACGCTGCTCATTGACAAATTGTTGCAGACGGTATGTTCCCAGAAGGCGAGCGATTTGCATCTCGCCGTGGGGTCGCAACCGATGTTGCGGCTTCATGGCCACATGCGTCCGCTGGCAACGAAGGTGCTCGAGCCGGCCGATACGGTGGCGCTCATGAAGAGCATCACGCCGGAGCGGTGTCAGCAAGAGCTTCAGGAGGTTGGGGGGACTGACTTCGGCTTTGCGTTCGGTGAGATGGCCCGGTTCCGGGTTGCGATTTTCAAGCAGCGCGGCAATGTGGGTTTGGTGCTGCGGCGGATTCCGAACGAGTTTCTGACTTTCGAGCAGCTTGGACTTCCGGCGGTGATGGAGCAGTTGATCACGCGGCCGCGGGGATTGATCCTGGTGACGGGGCCGACGGGCTCGGGCAAGACGACGAGTCTGGCCTCGATGATCAACTGGATCAACGCGACGATGGACCGGCACATCATCACGATTGAGGACCCGATCGAGTATTTTCACAAGCATAATAAATCCCTTATCAATCAGCGTGAGATCGGTGTCGACGTTCCTGATTTTCCCGAGGCGATCCGGCGTGCTTTGCGAATGGACCCGGACATCATTCTCGTGGGTGAAATGCGTGACTTGGCCACGATCTCGGCGGCGATCACGGCTGCCGAAACGGGTCACATCGTGTTTGCGACCTTGCACACGAACTCGGCGGAAGGGACGGTAAACCGCGTAATTGACGTGTTTCCGAAGGACCAGCAGGACCAGATTCGCACGCAGCTTTCGGTGGCGATCATTGGCATCCTGGCCCAGGCGCTTTTGCCGCGCAAGCCGAAGGGGCTGGTCGCCGCGTACGAGATGCTGGTGGTGACGCCGGCCATCTCGAACCTGATCCGGGAGAACAAGACTTATCGTATCGACTCGTCGATCCAGACCGGGCGGAAGCACGGCATGATTCTGCTGGACGACAGCCTGTTCAACCTGTGGCGGCAGGGGCTGGTGGAAGAAAACGAGATTCTGTTCAAGGCCCGAAAAGTGAACGAGCTGCGCGAGCGAGTCGAGAACGCCAAGAAAGGAATCTTTGATGAGAGTGAGGAGGGCGAGGACGAGGACGAGGAGTGACGGTGGCGGGATGACACGGTTGTGGTGGACGTTACGAAGCGTGTGGGGCCCGGGTGGTCGGTGCTGGTTTTCGGTCGTCCGTGCGTCATGAGGGGCTTCCGGGCCCGTAGCAGTAGTACTGTCTGCATCAATGTTCGTCGAAAAGTGCTCAGCTCGCAGGACGGTTTCGTGTCGGTTCGGGAGGGGTCTGCCCGGGGTGGTTCGCGCCCGCAAGTGACTCAGCCTTTCCAGCAGTTTGATCAGACGCGACTCGATTTTCGATTTCAATCTCGATCTTGATATCAACACCATCTGGTCTTGCTCCTCGGGCGGGATGCCTTGGGGCTTGATCGGGTGCTTGCGGGTCAATTCACATGGCGCGAAAACTCGGCACGATCATGATCGACATGGGCTATCTCGACGAGGAGAGCCTCTGGAAGGTGCTCGAGGAGCAGAAGCGGTCGGGTTCAGAGCTGATCGGCAAGGTGGCGGTGAAGATGAACCTGGTGAAGGAAGACCAGGTGATGCGGGCGCTGGGCGAACAGCTCGGGATGAAGGTGGTGAAGCTTCAGGATGTGACGATTCCCGCGGAGCTCACGGAGCTGGTGAACGAGAGCATGGCCACGGCGTACAAGGTGGTGCCGATCTCGCAGAACAAGAAAGACAAGAGCGTGACGGTGGCGATGGCCGAGCCGCAGAACCCGTCGACGCTGGACAGCCTGAAGATGTTCCTCTCCACGGAGGTGAAGGGGGCGATTGCGACGGAGTCGGACGTGATGGCGGCGATCGAGCGGCTTTACGCGGGCCATCACGAGAGCATTCAGGACGTCGTGAAGCAGATCGAGCAGGACAAGGGGCTGGCGTCGATGGCGGGGCGGAACGAGAACACGATCGATCTGGAGGCCATCGAGGAGATGGCCGAGGCTGCGCCGGTGCGGAAGCTGCTCAACATGGTGCTGCTCCTGGCGATCAAGGACAAGGCTTCGGACATCCATTTCGAGCCGTTCGAGGAAGAGTACAAGATGCGGTACCGGGTGGACGGGGTGCTCTACGAGCTGGTTCCCCCGCCGCGCCACCTGGCCCCGGCGATTTCGAGCCGGATCAAGGTCATGTCGAACCTGGACATCGCGGAGCGGAGGCTGCCGCAGGACGGACGGATCCAGCTTGCGTTAGGCGGCAACGAGGTGGATATCCGCGTATCGACGCTGCCAACCATGTTCGGTGAGAGCGTGGTGCTGCGGATCCTGGACCGCACGGTGGTGCAGCTCGACCTCAAGAAGCTGGGTATGCCCGACGACACACTGAAGACGTGGCTGGAAATCGTGGAGAAGCCAAACGGCATCGTGCTGGTCACGGGCCCGACGTCATCGGGCAAGACCACGACGCTTTACGCCACGCTCAACCACTTGAATCGCATTGAAGACAAGATCATCACGACCGAGGAGCCGGTCGAGTACGACATCGAGGGGCTGGTGCAGATTCCGATCAACGCCGAGATCGGCGTGACGTTCGCCGCATGCCTGCGGTCGATCCTGCGGCAAGATCCGGACAAGATCCTGGTGGGTGAGACGCGTGATCTGGAGACGGCCGAGATCTCGATTCAGGCCTCGCTGACGGGTCACATCGTCTTCACGACGCTGCACACCAACGACGCCCCGTCGGCGATCACGCGGCTGCGGGACATGGGACTGCCCACGTTCTTGATCACGGCCACGGTCGAGGCGGTGCTGGCGCAGCGGCTGGTGCGGAAGATTTGCGCCAACTGCCGCACGGAGTTCATGCCGGCCCAGGAAGTGCTCATGGAGCTGGGGCTGAATTCCGAGACGGCGATGGGCAAGAAGTTCTTTTACGGCAAAGGCTGCGAGCGGTGTAACAACACCGGCTACAAGGGCCGCATGGGCATCTACGAGCTTCTGGTGATGAACGACACCCTGCGGGAGATGGTGGTTGCCGAAGCGTCGCTGGACGACTTCCGCAACGCGGGCCGCAAGTTTGGCATGCGAACGCTCCGCGAAATGGGAATGCAATCGATCCACAACGGGTTGACCAGTATTGAAGAAATTCTACGTGAAACGATGCTGGACGACTTATGAGAGACAACTGACAACGGACCACTGACAACGGACCACTACCATGCCGACCTTCCAATATGAGGCGATGGACCACACGGGGCGCGAGGTCAAGGACTCGATCGACGCTGCAACCCAGGAGGAAGCGCAGCAGCTCATTCGCCAGAAGGGATTCTTCGTCACCAAGATTGCCGAGAAGGCCAAGAAGGCCAAGCAGCGGGCCTCGGCGAAGAAGGGTGGGCGGCGCAAGAAGAAATCATTCACGATCGGCCGGATCAGCACCAAGCAGCTCTGCACGTTCACGCGGCAGTTGTCGACGCTGCAGGATGCCGGCTTGCCGATCCTGCGGAGCCTCAAGATCCTGGAGGGCCAGTGCAAGCCGGGCGTGCTCAAGAACGCGCTGGGCGACATCGTGGAGGACATCGAGAGCGGCTCGACGCTCTCGGAAGCGTGCGCCAAGCATCCGAAGGCGTTTGACCGGCTTTATTGCAACATGATCAAGGCCGGCGAGGCCGGCGGTGCTCTTGAAGCGATTCTTCAGCGTCTGGCGGACTTCAAGGAAAAGTCTCAGTCGCTTAAACGGCGGATCAAGTCAGCGATGGTTTACCCGGCCGTGGTGATCACGGTGGCGTGCGTGATCGTGGGCTTCATCCTTTATTACATCATTCCCAAGTTCGAGGCGATCTTCAAAGACTTCAACATCCCGCTGCCGAGGATGACGACGATCTTGATCGACGCCAGCCACTTCTTGATCAAGTATTTCTACGTCGTGTTCCTGACGCCGCTCTTTATCTGGATCTTCGTCAAGCTGCTTTATCGCAACAAGACGGGGGCTTATATCTGCGACCGGATCAAGCTGATGACGCCGGTGATGGGGACGATCGTCGAGAAATCGACGGTCGCCCGTACCATGCGCACCTTAGGCACGCTGGTGCAGTCGGGCGTACCGATTCTCGAGTCGCTGAACATCGTGCGAGACACGGCGGGCAACGCGGTTTTCGAGCGGGCCTTCACCCGGATTTACGAGAGCATCCGCGAGGGCGAGACAATTGCACAGCCGCTCAAGGAAGCCCGGATTGTCGACGACATCGTGGTGAACATGATCGACGTCGGCGAAGAGACGGGCGAGCTCGACACGATGCTGAACAAGATTGCCGACAACTACGATGAAGAGGTCGAGACGGCGGTTGAATCCCTGGTGAGCCTGCTCGAGCCGATCATGATCGTCATCCTGGGCGGGATCATCGGCTTCATCGTGATTGCACTGTTCCTGCCGCTCATTACATTGATCAGCAAGTTGTCTGGATGATGACTTCCGAAGGAGTTTCTGAACGATGATTCGCACGTCAACGCACCGCTCGAGGCCGGTTTCGGCGCTTGCCCGGGGCGGGTTCACCCTGGTCGAGCTTCTGGTAGTGATCATCGTGCTGGCGATCCTGGTGGGGCTGCTCTTGCCGGTGATTGCAGCGGCCTTGCGAACGGCCAGGAATGCGGCGGTCCTGGCCGAAATCAGTCAGCTCTCGCAGGCTATGGCGAGCTTCAAGCAATCGTTCGGCGATTTACCGCCCTCCCGGGTGCTGCTGGTGGAGAGCGGCAATTACGCTCCGTTCATCAACAGCAATGCCGGGGTGAGCACGATCGACCCCAACGCCTCGCCGAGCGACACGACCGTGAGCATCCTGGCGCAGCGGTCGCTGACGGCCTTGCGCAAGTTTTGGCCGAAGGTCGTTTTCAGCACGTCGGGTCAGCCGCCGCAGATCTTCTACAATGCGCCGCCCGGCGCCGGGTACTGGTACGACTTCAACGGCAACGGCGTGATGGACGGACCGTACATCCTGCACGGTCACGAATGCCTGGCGTTCTTCCTGGGAGGGATTCCGTACGAGGATCCGCAGACAGGCGCGTTCGGCATGACGGGCTTCGGCAAGGACCCGGTGAACCCGTTCACGAACAGCCTGGCGGCGGACTCCCGATACGGCGGCAACCCGAACCCGATGTATAGCGCCAACCGGCAATCCCCGTCGTTCGAATTCATCGGCAGCCGGCTCTTCCTGGACCCCAACAACGTGACGAACTTGAACGGCACGGCGAGCCCGGGAATTCCCGGCTATTACGATTCGCTTACCAGCAATTCGCCGCAGACGACGAACGGGACGCTCAATTTCTACGTGTACTTCAGCGCCTACGGCAGCAGCGGCTATGACCCCAACGACGTGAATTTTCCGACGGAAGCCGACGCCAACCTGGCGAGCCCGATCTGGCTTCAGTTCTTCACGGCGAGCGCTCTCAATCATCGGGTCTCGCCGGCGCCCAATCCGTATACGACCAGCTCCACAGTCACAGCCAACAACGTATTGACGTATGAGAAGCCACAGACATTCCAGATCATCTCACCGGGCGTCGACGGGCTGTACGGCGTCGGGGGGCAGTACAACTCGCCGTCGTCGGCCAATTCGTCGGCCAGCACTCCGCTGCCGTTCGATGCGGCCGATACGTTCGCGGGTGCACCGCCGGGGGCGACCACGGACACCAACGTGCGGCTGCGGGAAAAAGACAATTTGACCAATTTCCAATCGACCAAGCTGGATTAGTTTCGGGTCAGTTGTCAGTTGTCAGTTGTCAGTTGTCAGTTGTCAGTTGTTTTTAGCCTTCCGTGGGGTTCTCTACGGGCGGGGTTGGAATGAATCTTCGTCGTGTGGTGCACGAATGGGGGAGCATGCCGCGGGCTCATGGGAGCGCCGGGGCGGGATCGCGGCGCGGATTCACGCTGATCGAGCTTCTGGTGGTGATCACGATCATTGCGATCATCCTGTCGTTCGTGTTGCTGGCGGCGACGGATGCGGCGCGGCGGGCGGAGGAGCGAGCCACGCAGTCGCTGATCACGAAGCTGGAAGGGGGGCTCAACGACCGGCTGGACGCGCTCATGCAAAGCCGGCCCGATCCCAACTGGGCGCACGGTTACATGGCGGCGGTGTGGAACAGTACCTACGGGCCGGCACCTTCGCTCATCAAGAGCGGCCAGCTCAACTCGGATCTCACGACTTCCGCGCGGGCGCAGGCGTTCGCCTGGTATGACTACCTGAAGCGCGAAGTGCCGGATGTGTTCTTTCTTCAGGGCGATCCGAACTACCCGATCAACTTCGCGGGCCAGGGATATACCGCCGGCACGGCCAACCCGCTGATGTCGCCCAATGGCACCTACGCGCCTTACGTGCTGCCGATTGGCAATACGATTGTCAACGACCCGACAAACAGCAGTTATGGCGACGGGAACCTGTCGAATCCGAGTTACGGGTTCACGGGACTGGGGATCATGGGTGCGTCGTACACGGCCGCGGCGGGATTGTTCAAGAACCTGCCGGGGACCGCGCCGTTCGGGTTCGATGGGCTGGACAACAATCAGAACAATCTGATCGACGAGATTGGCGAGGGGGGGTGGGACAGCACGCTGCTTCAGTCGAACCACGCGCATGCGACGGCGCGGGCCGAGATGCTGTATGCGATTCTGGTGGAGGGGTCGGGGCCGCTGGGCTCGGTTTTCAGCCGGGATGACTTCACCGACCGCGAGGTGATGGACACCGACGGCGACGGGCTCTTGGAGTTCGTGGATGCCTGGGGGCAGCCGCTGCAGTTTTTCCGATGGCCGATCCTGTATCACTCGGATCTTCAGCGCGGGCAGATGATACTTCCCGACCCGAACATCGTGAACAGTAACAACCTGCTGCCGCCGTATCAGACCTACGACTCGACGACGGCGAACGTCAACATTGGCGCTGTTTTTCAGGAACGGGACCGGGATCCGCTGGACCCGAATCTGCAACTGACGGCCCCGCAGTGGTGGTCTCAGACCGGAGTGGGAGGGCAGTTGGCGGCCAACAACAACTCACCGTTTGCAGGGAGCTGGCCGCCGGCGGCCTCGCTGGGGGGCAGCGGAGGCGTGGAGGCATTCGAGTACTTCTTTCACCGGCTCACCGAGCCGGTGCCGCTGGCCTCGAATGCGACCGGCTTGTACTGGGACCGGAGCGGCAGCTATTTGCGGCGAGCGTATTACACCAAGTTCTTGATTCTCTCGGGGGGCCGCGACAAGCAGCCCGGGGTGTTTCTGTATGCGGATTCCGATATGAATCAGCTTGGCGCGGGCGCGGCGTCGTACTTGATCGCGAATGAGAACAATGCGCTGCCGTTTGCGCTGGATGTCTTCGGTGGAGGAACGGTGAGCCTTTCGGGATTCCTGAATACGGCACAGTATCCGACGGGTGGGACCGGGACGCCCAGCTTCCAGAACGTATCGTCGGACGATCCGACGCATCCCTCGAGCTATGACCTTCGAGAGGCGGCCAAGGACGACATCAGCAACCACAATCTCTCAGCGGTGAGCGGGATCGGGGGGTCGGGATGATTGGGAGTTGTCAGTTGTCAGTTGTCGGTTGTCAGTTGCATGAGCGAGTGCCTCGCCGTTCGCCAGAGCGCACGGCACATGCACTGGCGGCGAAGCGTTCGCGTTCCCGACGCGGTGGGTTCACGCTGATCGAGCTGCTGGTGGTGATCTTGATCATCTTGCTGGTGAGCGCGGTGGCGTTGCCGGTGGTCTTACCGGCGATGGCGCACCGTGAGGTGAGTGAAGCGGCGCGGATCCTGCAGGCTGCACTGGTGGGTGCGCGGGATTCGGCGCTGCAGACGCAGGCTCCGAGCGGCATTCGCCTGATTGCCGGACCCGGCCTTCCCGCTCGTCTACATGGCGAACGGTCAGATCGACCCGACGCAGCCGCTGGCGGCGAACCGGATCATCCCGATCGAAGCGGCGCCGGAGTATACCGAAGGGAAGCTGGCGCCTGTCCGTAACGGTGCCGGGCGCCGTTCTTAACGTCCCCTATCCGGCGGGAAATGGCGGGGGATTTTACCCGTTTCTTAACAACAGTGTCCTCGGCAGCCCCAACGGCACGGCCAATGTGCTGATGGTCAAGGAAATCGTGGTGGAAAACAATGGAACCTTGAACTCGCCGACTTCCTGGTTCTGGAACATCCGGGTTGGCGACAAGCTCCAGATCAACGGCTCGGGCCTCTGGTACACGGTTGTCGGGCCGATGGTCGTGACACCGCAGCAAGGCAACACCGAGCTTTTTGTGAACCTGGGCCCGGCCGGCCAGGTGTCACCAGACTCGTTCTCCGAGTTTCAGGGACCCGCAGCCAACCCGGTCACGGTGTCGCCCGAGTACCTGTTCCTGGTCAACGGGCTCGACGACAACCAGAACGGCTGGATCGATGAAGGGTATGACGGGGTGGACAACAATTACAACGCGGAAGTTGCCAACGGGGGCGGCTCGTATATCACGGACGACCTGTTCGAGTGGGAGAACGAGGCCTGGCCTGCCGCGGTTTTGACCACGGGGCTGGGTGTCAGTCAACTGTACACGATTCAGCGGCGTCCGGCTCCGGCGGCCAATTCGCGGGAGGTGTCGCTGCCGACCAATGTGGTGGTGGACCTGACGACCTGGGGGAATGCATTCCAGGAGCGGTCGCAGTTTCCGACGGGGGTGATCAATCCGTTCTCGGGGTATGTGGACATCCTGGTTTATCCCAATGGGACGGTGGTTCCAACGACGATCTATTCGACTCCATCGTCGTTTGGCATGTCGGGTGCGTTTTTTCACTTCTGGCTGTCGGAGCGGAGCGACGTGAGGGGGATCCATCTCGATAATAACAACAATCCGGTGCCGATCGTGAGCGGGCAGCCGGTGTATCTGCCGGTGGGGAACATCAAGCAGCAGCTTGTGCTCGGGAGCACGCCGTATACGGGGCCGTCGCTCCAGGGCGAGTATCGCATCGTGACGCTGTTCACGCGAACGGGCCAGGTCACCACCAATGACAACGTGCAATTTGACAATCCCGTCAATCCGGCGAACGGGACGATCTACAACCCGGGGTATCCGTTCCTGGCGAGCGAGCAGGGAACACCGAGAGGGGGGCCCTGACCATGGTGGCTCGAAAACGGGTTCTGAGCGGGCGGCACACGGAGTGTGCCTGCTACGTGGCTCGGGCCAAGAGAGCGGCGTCTGGGCGAGCTTTGCGGGCGGCACACGGAGTGTGCCTGCACCATGGGGGCGGCGTGGGTCGCAGGGGGATCACGCTGACCGAGATCTTGATTGCGATCATGATTCTCGGGGTGGGTCTGGTTTCGCTGGCGACGCTGTTCCCGATCGGGCTGCTGCGGATGCGGGACGCTGCGCGGTATTCGCGGACGAAGATCCTGGTCGATTCGGTGGGCTCGGACGGGTCGGCGCGGGGGCTTTTCAGCCCGTCGTCGTTTGGACTGATGGACGCGATCAATTATCAGTACGGTTTGACGCCGTGGTACGTCACGCTGGTTAGCGGCCAGCCTTATAGCCCGCTGACCCAGGACACTCCGGCGTACGGGCAGGACTATCGCGATCCCACCACTGGGCTGACGCTGGGTGCGAGCTCGACATACCCGCCGGGGGCGAACGGGTACGGACTGCCCTTCGCATACGACCCGCTCTGGCGGTATCAGACGCCGCCGGGAACAGGGTCGGTTCCGGGCGACCAGAGCCCGAACGGGTATTATCTGGGCGATCAGTTCGAGGCCCGGTTCGGGAACGGGATCGGGTATATCCGGAATGATCCGTCGGACGGAGGGCCACCCAGTGCTCACGGCTTGCAGCGGATCACCAATTTCAATCGGCCGTATGTGATCTTGAACGGCCAGGTCACTCCGATCATGCCGATCTCGAAGGTGGTGCCGAACATTTTTGTCTCGCAGGAGGACGTGGTGTGGGTGGAGGCGGTGGCGACGAGTGCATTCAGCCCGGTTCTACCGGACCTGAGCCTGCCGTCGTCGCCGAACGCGCCGGCCCTGGACTGGCATTACTCGTGGATGTTCACGGGGTATCAGGTGAGCGCGAGTGGGGGTGCGACGTTCGAGGGCAACATCGTGGTGTTCGAGAACCGGCCGTTCGGGATCTCGGCGGTGAGCAACCCGCCGAGCGGCCAGGGGTTGCCGCAGGGGGGAACGTACCAGGTGGCGGGCGAGACGGTGGTCGAGGCGATCTGGGGCCACAGCGCGAACGTGCAGGGAGGATATGGAGTGGGTGCGGACCGGACGGTGCTCTTGCGGTGGTATTCGTCGGAGCCGGACCCGGTGGTGAGGCCTGGCGACTGGATTGCGGACGTGACGTACGAGCGCAATGCTCAGACGGTTTACAACCAGAACTCGCAAGCAGGGCGATTCTATAACGGCCTCCCTCCGGCGGGCGTTCCGAATCCGTTTAACAACGGTGAGTGGGACAACCTGCCGGCGCAGCGGTGCTTCTGGTACCAGGTGCAGAAGGTGTTGCCGGCGATCGACGATCCGCCGCTGTATTCAACCCCGCCTCCGCAGATGCGTTCCATGGTCGTTTATGTCGATCGCACGCTTCAGGCGCGCACGATCTTGAACGCGCCGGGCAAGCCGGCGGTCTACAATGCTGCCTTGCTTTCGCCGTATGTGGTCAACGTGATTCCCCAGCAGTTCACCGTCATCCCGTGAGGCTTACCGTGACATCAACCATCAGGCGCAAATCGCGGCATCTGGCCACGCGCCGTGGCGTCACGCTCGTGGAGATGCTGGTGACGGTGGCGGTGCTCGTCATCATCATGACGGTGCTGGTGCAGATCTTCCAGTCTGCGACGGGGGCTTTGACGGCGGCGCAGCAGATTCAAGACCTGGACAACCAGATCAAGCTGCTGGAGTCGACGATTCGCTCGGATCTGGGGGGCGCGACGGCGCACTTCACGCCGCCCTTGGACCCGACGCAGAACCTGGGCTATTTCGAGTACATCGAGAACGAATTTGCGGACACGCAGGGGGAAGACAGCGACGACTGCCTGCGGTTCACGGCCAAGGCGCCGCCGGGGCAGCCGTTCACGGGGCGGGTCTGGGTGACGCAGCCGGCGAATGCACAGTTCTTTTCGAACTCGAACGCGCAGCCGGTGACGGTGACAAGCGAGTATGCGGAGATCATTTATTTCCTACGCAACGGCAACCTTTACCGGCGGGTGCTGCTCATTGCTCCAGAGCTTCAGCCGGCGATCGTACCGACTGTAGGCAACCTGGCGTTCACGCCTTCTCGCGCCGAATGCCGGTGGTATTGGTTTTTATCCGACCGCGCTGGGTAATACCGTCGTCCAGGCGAACGGAGCGGCGTTCATCGCGGGAGCTGGGGCTGTGCCGGTAAGCTGGCAGGGTGTGAACGACCTGTCGGCGCACCCGGCGACAACGGGACCGAATCACTTGGGGATCACGCCGAGCGCACTGGCGGCGCACACGATCGTGCTGAACACGCTCTCCTCGCTGACGAACAGGGAGAACCGGTTTGCGGCGCCGCGGTTTTCCGACGACTACTTCACGCTGACCGTCAATCCGCAATCGGGCGCCGTGGCAGTTGGCCCGAATCCCGACGGTTTCTCGGACGACCTCAATGGCGACAAGGTGCCGGACCTTTACCCGACGCTTTACCCGAACGTGCTGGCGACGGGGCTCATCAACGCACCCAATTACTTGAGTAATTACTCGATCAACACGGGGCCGTTCACGATCGGCAGCGGCCTGCTGGCGTTCCCGTACATTTTTCCGGGGGCTTACACGCAACCGCAGATCCTTTCGGCCGACCAGTACGGGTGGATCCATTCGCCGAGCCCGTATGCCAACGTGGTTCCCCCCTTCGGGAACGACGCAGCGCAGACTTTCGAGCAGAACCCGATCGGCTATCTTCAGTGTCTGAACCACAACCCGCTGGACCTGGCGGACAACCTGCCGACGCCGTCGAATCCGCCGATCACGCAGGGGAATATCAGCGGGACGCAGATGCTGCAAACGTGGTGGGGGTTCCCGACGTGGCGGGAGACGCTGTCGGTGCACTGGAACGATCCGACCAGCAGGTGAACGACGCCATCGAATTGGGGTCAACGCCGCGGCTTACGGGCAGCCCAACGGGCTCACGCCGCGGGCCGCGAGCGTGGTGCCGGTTGCGGAGGACAACCAGCTTCTGCCATGGATGGGGGTTCCGCTGACGACGGCGCAGGGAGGGACCTTTCCCGGCTGCGTACGACTTCTCGATCATCCGGCGAAATCCGCAGATCTTCAGCGATGCGCAGGCTTATCACAACAACATGAGCATTTTCCTGGGCGTGCCCGGCGGCCCGATCGACCCGGTCTGGGCGGTGAGCTTTGAAGACGACCTGGTGATGACCAACGTGCGCAGCTTTGACGTGAAGGCGTATGACAACGTGCTCGGGGAGTATGCCGACCTGGGGTGGGGTAACGACCTTCGCTGTAGGTGTTCGGCGCGAACGTGATGACGTCCGCCGCGGCGGGCGCTTCCTGCACGGAAATGCGGGACTTTTCCGGCGATCACGTCGTGCCGCCGCTCGTGGGCTCCAGGCGGCGCTGTGGATTAACACGCTCACTCAAACGTCTGGCGCACGAGGGGCGAATGCCGCCGATCACGAATGATCTGCGTGTTCGACGCCCAGTTCGGGATTGCGGCGAACTATCTGGGTGCGGGCAGCCCCTTCCTCACGGTGAACAAGGGCACCTACAACAACGGCAACATCGGCGACGACACCCCGGGGGTGGTGCGGCTGCGGCGAGTGTGGGATAGCTGGTCGACGGAATACAGCCAGGCGCCGGGCACGGGCTCAATAACTCCACGGGTTTTCTGGTGGGTCCGCCGTATTCGCCGCCGGTTTATCCGTCGTATCCGGCGCCCTACCAGGCGGCCTTGCGGGGAATTCAGATCCAGATCCGCGTGGCGGATCCCACGAATCAACGCGTCAAGTCGTTGACGATCAGGCAGGATTTTACGAACCAGTTGTAGAAAAACGTCAGGCTAAAGCCTGACCTACGAGAGACTGCGAAAGAGAAGACAAACGTCAGGCCAAAGCCTGACCTACGAAAGACACGGGGGATTGGCCATGTTGACTTCTCGATCACCGGGGGTGGAGCGCCGGGGTATTGTGCTGGTGCTCGTTCTGGCCATGCTGGGGCTGTTGGCGCTTGTCGGGGTGACTTTCGCGACCTATGCCGCGCAATCGAAGATCAGCAACAAGGGGTTCATGCTTTCGCTGTTCCAGCCGCAGGCCGAGGAGCTGATCGATTTCGGGCTGTCGCAGCTCATCACGGATACGAACGACATTCGCTCGGTGATCCGCGGGCACAGTCTGGCGCGGGACATGTACGGCAACGACGCGACGGGCAATGCTCTGCTGGGAGTGCAGCCCCACGACGGGGCTGGCGTTTTCGATCGTGAGCGTCACGCAGCCGAATCCGCTCGGGGCACCGACGCTTTACAACCTGACGACCAACATCCAGTCGAATGACAGTGCCTTTTTCGGGTACAGCTTTCAGCGCTGGATCGATGCAGTTGAGCTACAAAGGTACGCTCCTGGGCAACCCCAACGCGTATTCCGGAGCGAATTCGGATCTTGGCACGGGGGCGATCACGCAGTCGTTCGAGATCATTGGCGACACGGGGTATAACGCCGCCTCGACGAATGGGCGGACGTTGCAGGTGAACATTCCGGCGAGCGATCGGAACGCGGAGCTCGTGAACCAGACGGTCAGAGTGCAAACGTCGGGGAGCGGGACGCAGCCGCAGCCGCAGATCACGCAGCTCCCGGGCTTTTACATCTGGAATGCGGTGACGAACAACCAGCCGCTGGGCCCGAACAGTTTCACGCTGGACGGGCGCTGGCTGCATGCGTTCAACGGGCCGGGGATGGGGCAGAACATCAACAGGACCGATTCGATCACCGGTCTTTCGGTTCCCGCGAGCTATTATCCGAACTTCCGGTATACGGGGGGGATACCGGTGCTCGGCCAGCCCGGGCTCAACGTGCCGGGGCTGGGGGCGACGGGGGTCGGGATGGATGAGGATTATGACGCGTGCGACCTGGAGAACTGGTTCCTGGCGATTCAGAGTGCCGACGGGCAGGTGATGATTCCGTCGTTCCACCGGCCGGGGATCATCCGCGTTGACGGCAACAACAACATCAACGACTGGACGACGGGGCCTAATCAGCACGGCCCCGCTTTGGGCCGAGTCGGCTGCGCGGTTCCTGCGGCCGCGCAGGAGTGACGGCCATGATGCGACGACGTTTCCGGACCTGCTGCCGGACTCGAATACCGGCAAGATTAATTATGACGTGGACAACGACGGCGACGGCAATCCGGATTCGGTGTGGCTGGACCTGGGCTATCCGGCGCGGAGGGATGCGAGCGGGCGGCTGTACAAGCCGTTGTTCGCGTTCATGGTGATCGGGCTGAACGGGCGGATTCCGCTGAACACGGCGGGGAACCTGGCGGCGCAGGTCGGGGGCTATGCGCCGAATGATCCTACCTGGGCGACGGTCCTCGGGATGACGCCGTCGTCAGTCTACGGCGGGCAAGGGACCGCGGTTCACCTGGGGAACTCGATCAGCGAGGTTGACCCGACGTACGCGCTGCAGAACGCATTTGACCGTGGGATCGTGCCGGGGCTCGACGGGGTCGCGGCGTTTGATCCGCCGCACATCGGATACGGTTACAACATGTTTAACAACGTCCAGCTTGCCAACAACACGCAGGTGGATAATGCCGGGATCGACGTGCGGCTGACGCAGCTTCGCAATTTGCTGGCCGGGACGCGTGCCGGCGATCCGACGTTTCTGACCAACGGTGAAAAGAACATGGTCTTTTGGTCGACGAGCCATACTCAGGAGCAGCAGCCGCTGCTGTTTCCGAACGGCATTGCGGACCTGGGAGACAACCTGGGGATCGATACCGGCACGGGGCTACCTTATGTGGTTCGGAGCAGCACGGCGATAGCGGGGAGGTGGGGAGAGGCGCAGTCGATACCGGGGAGCCCGTTCATCAATCCGGCGAACCCGACGGGCGCGTCGGGGTCGGGTGCTCAGTATGTGAACGTGGTGGGGATCAATTATGCGAATCCGGTGCGGGCGGGGTATTCGATCAACATCCGGGACATCTTGAGCGGGCTGCCGCCGGACGCGGCGGACGACAACTTCAACACGTACGACCCGTACCCGCAGCGCCCGCTTCCCCTGAACTCGGTTACCGTATCCGACGGCACGGGCAGCGTGGTGGTCAACGGTGGTGAGGTGGGTGACGCCGACTATTACGACGCGGCGGGGGCGCTGCTGTTCCCTTCCGAGCGGATGCGGCGGTGGGTTACCCCGGCGGACATCAACGGGACGGGGCATGTGTACTCGTGGAACTCGAACCCGACCACCGTTGTGAACCGTGGGGGCGACTCGTACGGGAGAGTGGAGTTCAACAGCTATTTCCGGCCGCCGGGATCGCCGGGGGTCATCAACACGAGCTATACGTACACCGAGAGCAGCGGCGTGGTGACGCCTAACGTCACCGGCACATATCTCGGTGGGATCTATTTTCCGCAGCCCAGCAACAGCCCGAACAGCCAGTACTACGGCAGCGGGCCGAACCCGAGCCCGGCCGGCATCACCCAGACTACGCCGACCGTCTATCCGTACCTGCCTGACTTGACGAGCAACCCGCTGCACGGTCTGGAGGCGGGGCGTTTCCCGAACCAGAATTACACGGGTGGTGCCACCGTTCAGAACGAGGGGGGGAGCCCTGTCGGTGTGACCAATCCGAATTATCCGGGCACGGGTGCGCAGTATCTGGACGTGGATACGACGAATGGAAATGTGCCGAATGCGCTGCCGAGCTACGACTATTACGTGAACTCGCAGTTTCACTCGGACGGCCTGAACGACGCCGACGAGATGAATCATTACTACCCCAATCCGCTTTATGATTCGCCGTTCGGGCCGGGCGACCTGGAATGGCTGTACCGGCAGCAGGACGTGGACGGAGCGACGCTGTCGAGCCGTCTCATGCAGCTTGCGCCTGTGAGCTTCACGAACGGGTTCGACGGTGCGCGGCGGCGCAGGCTCTTTGCGCTCGATACGTGGGACCTGAACAACTTTTGCTGGACGAACGACAACCCGGTGCAGCCGACGTTCGTGCTGAACACCGCGACTGGAAACTTGACGCAAGTGCTGGCGCCTGTGTTTCCGACGAACAGCCGGTTCACGGCGGGTACGAACGCGGGATTTCAATCGGCCGCTGCGGGGACGACGGCGGGGCTTTTGGTGCCAGGGGTGTCGGGTCTGATGACGCCGGGGCTGGCCCAGCGGGACAACAAGATCAATTTGAATTATCCGCTGCCGGTTTCGAACGATTGCAACGAGTTGGTGCGGCAGAAGTGGATCAACGACACGTATCAGCTCCTCAAGTCGATCTTGCCGCCGAAGGCGGTGGACACAGCCGAGGAGCTGGCGCAGCTCAGCCAGTATGTGATCAACATCGTGGACTTCCGGGACCCGGACAGCACGATGACGCACTGGCAGAACCCGGACGTGGTTGTTCTGGGAATCGCGGCGCTCAATACCGCCGGTACGGCCACGGTGGTGGCGCCCTCGACGCTGCCGCCGGTTACTCTTGCGCTGGCGAGCATTAACCCACCCAGCGCCACGGTACCGCTGCTCGACCAATGGGGCATGGAGTACAATCCGGTGGCGATCAACGAGGTGCTGGCGTATTCGTTCCTTTACAATACGGCGGGCACTGGAACGGGTGCGCGGGCGAACCGGTTCTTTATCGAGCTGGTGAACACGCAGACGTCGCCGGAGATCTCATTTGCGACGCAAGCGGGGTTCAATCCAGGGGTGAACCTGGGCGGGTTTGTGTACAACACGCCGAGTGCGACGGGCGTGATCGATCCGTATCCGGGGGCACCATGGGACATCATCTTCACGGGCGACGACCCTTACAGCCGGCCCGATCCGTATCGCGGTCAAATTGTTCCGTACGGGAACCTGTATGCGGCGACGCCGCTGGCGCAGTCAACTTTCAGCCCTCCGACGGGGGGTATTCCGGCGACGAATCCGAATAACCCGGTCAATCCGCCGGCGGGAACGCCGCCGGGAACGATGACGGACGGCTATGACGTTGTGCTGACGCCGCTGGGCTATTACGCGTCACCTCCTGTTCCTACTGGCCCTCCTGCTTCTGCTAATTATGCGACGGGCACGACGGCGACCAATTTTACAGGTGGGTCAACTTCCATACCGGATCCGATTGCGGCGGGCGTGCCGCTGGCGACGGGTGGGACGGCGCCTCTAGCCATCGATTACTTCTACGTGATCGGGAATACTGCTCCGTCGTTGGCGTCGGGGTCGGGGACGTACGAGCGGAATGGGCCCGCACCCGGCGCGACCTGGTCGGCCAATAACACGGTGCAGGGCTACGCGACGCCAAGCGGGACGAGCCCGGCCAGCATGATCCAGGCGATCAAGCCCAATCTCGATCCGTTCACGGGCGCGAACTCGACGACATCGCCGATCAATTTGTATCTGGGGGTGTTGCCTGGATTGACGAACACGAGCACGACGACGACGGCGATCACGAACACGCTGCCGGCCAATTACCAGACGAAGATTCCGACGATGAGCGCCTCGGCAGGTCAGCTCGCGCCGATCTCGCCGACCTCGGTGACGAGTCCGTCTGGGTACTACTGGGTTTGCTTGCGGCGGCCGGCGAACCTGTTTGCGCCGGTTTCGCTCTCGAACCCGATGGTGGTGGTTGATTCGATGCGCTTCCCGTACCTCGATGGGACCGGCAAGCTCGTGGCTAATGCGGCGGGCGCTACGCCTGCGCAGATCCCGTCGATCACTGGTAATAGTTCTGGGACTACTGCCCTGAAAACGATCGCCAACTACCCTTATTCGGTTCAGCGGTACCAGCCGTTCCGGGGCGGGCACGCCGTGCCGGTTCCCTCGCCGACGGGATCCACCAGCTACACCGGCACGTCGACAACGAGTGTTCCGGTCGACCCGCGGTACGGCTACACCGAACAGATCGTTGTTCCCAGCACTGCTTCGCAAAGCATGGGTACGCAGGGTATTTACTATAGCGGCAGTAGCGGTTCGATCCTCGCCACGCCGCCGATCTATCACACGCTGGGGTGGGCCAACGAGTACGAGCAGGGCTCGGGAAACAGTCTGTCTGAGCCGTGGGAGTACTTCCCGTTCAACGATCGGGATTTCACGAGCGTAGCGGAGCTGCTCTTGGTACCGGGCTGCTCGCCGGGGCTTTTCACGAAGCAGTTTGTCGAGTTTGCGCCGACGGAAAGCGTGCCGCCGGGTAGCGGTACTGTCTCAGCGATCTTCAACGCGGTGACCCCGACGTCGATTCCACCGGTCAACGGGCCGAATTCGACGATCGTGGGTGCGGCCCAGACGCAGCAGACGACGACTGGCACGGGAACCAACCAGACGACGACCACGGCGACGTTGACCAGCGCGTCGATTCAAGCGTTCAACACGGGCTCGCTGCCGTTCGGCTATCTGTACGACTTCAATTCGGCGTCCACGACGTTGACTGCGTCGACTGTTCTGCCGCGCACGTACCCGTACTTGAACGACGAGTTCTTCTATTCGGGGTTTGGCGGGGCCGATCACCGTCGACACGGGTTTTCAGGTAGGCGGCTACGGGGCGGACGGCTGGTTCAAGATGTTCGAGTTCTTCGAGGTGCCGAGCCAGGCGATGGGGGCGATCGGCCCGGTGGCGAGCGGGTCGAACTTCGACTGGATGCGGCAGGACATCAAGCCGGGGCAGCTCAATTTGAACCTGATCATGGACGAGGAGGTGTTCTTCAGCGTTGCGGGTGGTCAGACGATCAGCCAGACGAACGGGCAGACTCTACAACAGCACGGGCACTCGCACAGAACGCGAGCAACCAGTTCACGCAGAGCCTGCTGAATTTCAACCAGATTCAGCCGCTGGGAAGTCTCTACTACATCTTCCCCACGGCGGGGAGCACGCCGACGTATCCCAACTGGATGCTTCCGCAGTTTTCGAGCCCGGTTCCGCTGGTGGTGACGTCGACTCTGGCGAACGGGACTCCCGGGACGGCGACACCGATCGCGACGACGGCATCCGTGTCGCCGGGAATGGCGGACTTCGACCCGATTTCGAGCGGGTACTTCAATGTGAACAACCCGGCCACGGCAATGACGCTGACGGGTCCGTCGTGGCCAAACAGCAACAACTTGAAAGCCGCGTGGGTGCAGTTCCTGACGTTGCGGCACGGTGGTTCGGGTTACTTGTTCGGGTATGGATTGGGAGCGACTGGCCAGAACTCGGCTGTTGACGCCAACTGGACTCCGCCGCAGGGATTCCGTCCACCCTGACGAACAATCAGTGGGCGACGGGCATTCCGGCTGAGCGGCCGTTCCATTCGCTGTCTTATCCCGACATCAATTACACGCATGATGCGGCCGGCCGTGCTGCCGCCCTCGGCTTACACGAACCCGGTGGCCAACACGAGCGCGACGGACTAACACGGTGAGCCGCCGAACTACTACGCCGGCGACCCCGGGGTGAGGAACCCGACGCTGTTCCTGGGATACCCCACGGCGACCTATCCGGGCACGCTGCCGGGGACGACCACTGTGGGAACGACCGGCACGCGGACGACACCGTGGGGAACGGCGTATGAGCCGGTGTATCCGCCGCCGATTCCGGTACGGCGGCTATTCCAGGTGGCCGATTCTTATCGAGGTGGAACGTCGAATACTGACCTCGGTGGGAGCGCACAATCAGCGCCACTACGCCGGGTACGCTTGGCGCTGACGACCGGGGCGAGCAACGCGAGCAGCTCGGGCGATCTTTATCTCAACAACACGAGCCGGTTAACCCCGCGCCGATGCGACGAACGTTGCCGTACTATCCTACCGGCGCTCTGCCACCGGTGCTGTACACGAACTCTGTGTCCATGCCGCCGTCGGTTTACGCGGCACTGACCCGGAGTAATGTGGACCTATACTGGCCCGGGGCAAACGCCGCGAGCACGTATGTTCCGGCGACATGGCCGGCACTGCGGCGACGACGGTTCCGCTGCCGACTGGGGTCTCCAACCCGCATCTCGGTAACAATGGCGGCACGGCGAGCGCCACAAATCCTGGTGGGACCGCGGACATGCGGGAGCATCCGTACTGGCGGAGCGAGCAGATGCAGCGGCTGATGAACTTGACGACGCCGCGGACGCATCAATTCGCGGTGTGGCTGACCATCGGGTTCTTCGAGGTGAAGCGGCAGGGAGACCTGGGGATGATCGCGTATGACCCTCGGGCTGCGTTCGACATCCTGGGACCGGAGATCGGGGCCGCCAATGGGAAGAGCACGCGGTATCGCGGGTTCTACCTGGTTGACCGGCTGCGGCTGACGGGGTTCAACCCGCAGTCGCCGACGGGGTTCCGGCAAACGCTGGTTTATAAGCATAGGATACAGTGAGTTGTTAGTTGTCAGTTGTCAGTTGTCGGGGTCGTTGGGAGCGAGCTTACGTGTGATTGGGCAGGGATGAGGCCGCGAGGGGAAAGGCTCGTTCGTGGAGCGGGGAGTGGAGTGAGGGATACAGGGACGTACTTTCGCGGAGCGAAAGGCGACAATGGGTGGAGTGGGGATATGGGGAGGCACTTTCGCGGAGCGAAAGGCGACACTGAGCGGCACTGGGGCGGTGTGCTTCGTGGGGTGCCGCAACTGACAATTGACCAGACCGGGTGAGACAAGTACCGGGCAATCGCGTATGAGTAGATGAGTGAATCACAACAAACGTGGCCTTCGAGTCGCCGCTGGAGCTTGCCGGAGGAGCGCTGGCGCGGCTAAAATCGATCTTAGCTTCACTTTCCTTTTCTGAAAGGAACCGCTCATGACCCGTCGTCGTCGAGGTTTTACTTTGATCGAGCTGCTGGTGGTGATCAGCATCATCGGCGTGCTCGTCGGGCTGCTGTTGCCCGCGATTGGTGCCGCCCGCGAGGCGGGCCGGCGTGCGCAGTGCCAGAGCAACATGCACAACGTTACACTGGGCATTCTTGGTTACGTGAATCAGCGGAACGTGTTTCCGCCGGCGGGTGAGTTCTGCGAGGATCCGACGCAGGTGATCCCGACGGCTCCGAATCCGGCCAATTCGGCGGTCTTGTCGTGGCTGCCGGGCGGCACGGGCGCGGTTGGCGTGCCCATGTATAGCTGGGTGGTGCCGATTCTGCCTTATCTTGACCAGGCGGACATGTCGGACCAATGGTCGATGTGGGTCACGCCGTCGGGCTCGGCGATTTCGCTGCCGGTTCCGTACTATGACCCCGGCACGGTGCTGGCGTCGCAGCCTGGAGGGATACAGCCGGGCCAGTTGACCAATCTGAAGATTGGTCAGACGGGCCTCAAGATTTTGCAATGCCCGGATGACAACACGGTGCAGGTGGGGCAAGGAAACCTGAGCTACGTGGTGAACACCGGTTTTGCGCTCTGGCACGTGATCCCGGCCGGGTGGAACCCGCTGGCCAATGGGACGCAATTTGGGGATGGAACGGGCGGTCCCACGCAGCTCAAATGGGGTATTGCCCTCTCCGGAGCCCCGCAATGGGTTGCGGATATGGCCAACACGCAGAAGCTGGGCGTGATGTTCCTCGAGTCGACGTTCCCGCAGGGGATCACGAATCGAATTCCGTGGAACGTGCGTTCGTCGATGGCGGGGGTGACGGACGGCTCGGGAAGCACGATCATGCTGAGCGAGAACGTGCTGGCGGGCATCGGCGGCACCTCGCCTTATGCACCGGCGGGCCTGGGCGGTGAGACGAACTGGTCGTGCCCGCTGCCGAACTTCACGGCGTTCATCGGGTCGTCTTATGTCTGCGGAGTGCCGGCGTCGAACGATTGCACGGCGGGCCAACTGGCGCCTAACGTGCAGTTGCAGATCGACGGACTGGGCTGGGGGCTGGCGAACAAGGCGACGACCTACTCGAACATCAACGGCGGCAAGTCGCTGACTCTCGAGGGGTCGTATCCGTTTTCCAACAGCGGCCACCCGGCCGGCTGCAACATGGGCTTCTGCGACGGGGCCGTGCGGTTCATCTCGAATACGATTGACGGCACGGTGTATTCGAAGATCATCACGCCCGCGGGCGCAAGCTGCCGGTTTATTTGAAGCAGTTCCCGGTGGAGCAGGATTCGTTTATCAGCAACTGATGGATGATGGATCGCGGGTGGATCGGTTCAACACATTGCATGCGGTGGAGGGCTTTCCGTTCGCGAAGGCCACAGGTTGGAGAGTCCGTTGCTGCATGCAGATGAGTTGAGTTGATCTGGTTTCATCTGATTGGGTCGCGGTCAGTCTAGACGAACGACGACAGGGATTCTTGAGCTACGCCCCGGGGATGGTCCGGAAGCGGACCGGTCGCGGGGCGTTTTGATTTGCGCCCGGGGGGAGTCTCACGCGATTAGACTATGGATCACTTCACGCGCGCGTTTCGGGTCATGGACGGCGCGTGGTCCAGTTTTCTCCGACTGCTTGCATTTTGCTTTTTAACCTCCTTGTAGAGTTGCCAGTCTGCTTCCAGCCCCATCCACATGCCCGCGGACGCGCCGAACACCTCTTGTAGCTGCAATGCCGTCTCGGCCGTGATTGCCTTTCGCCCGTTCACAATCATGCTGATTGTCTGAACAGGTGCGTCCATCCGGTCGGCAAGCTCCTTTTGTGTCCAACCCCTCGCTTCGAGCTCCTCTCGGATTAGCTTGCCCGGCGGGAACGCCCCCATAATATCTGCCCATCTGGCGCCCATCGTCTGTTCCTCGGAATTCACTCGTAATGCTTCTCAATGTCCGTGATAACGAGTTGATTGCCATGCTCCGTCGACTTTATATGGAAGATCAAGCGGAATTGATCGTTGATCCGCATCGAGCACTCGCCCTTACGCTTCCCCTTGAGCTTCTCGAAGTGCAGCGACTTGAGCGCCCGCAGATCATTTTCATTGGCGACCCTTATGATGGTCCGCATTCGTTCCCGGAATGCCTCGACGATGGCTCCGCTGTAGCCGCCATTGTAGTCAGGCTCGGCCTCAATCCTTCTCAATGTCTTGTTGACGTGGCGGTATAACATCGTCGTTCACCCCAGCACTGAATCCATGATATCGGGAAATATTCCCGGCTGTCAATTCGACCATTTTGTTCGGCCGCTGGCGGCACAGGTTGTTCTGGGAGCACCGGTAGGTGCAATCCTTCACCTGGTCGAGCTTGGTCTCGGCATTCCGGCAGCATACAGCGGCTTTAGTAAACTAGAGAGTTGCATCACAAGGTCAAAGGGTTTGAGGCGCAGTTCGAGGTCTTCCAGAAGATCACGGGTGCATGGGCGGTGCTGGATCGTCCGGAGACAGACTTCAGCGACATCGACCGGCTGCTCGGGGCGGCGGTCAGGTACAAACACCCCGTGTATCTGGAGCTGCCGCGAGACCAGATGCAGGCTCGGCAGGTCGCGCGAGAGCCCGGCGGCATCATGCGAGTCGCCGGGGATCAGATTGAAGTCGTCACGCTCCGGCCCCGGAACCCCGGTCTGATGAAAAGCGGGCCGGAATGGCGACATTCCATGTTCACGATTCGGCGTTTCCGGTTGCGCGACAGTTTGGTGATGGCCGCCGCCGGGACGCACCCCCCTTGTCCTACGGACGGCGGAGGACGGGGGGCGGAAGAGTACGAGCAGGAAAACGAGTAGGAGTCGGAGTGGTGCGGTCGAGCGACTCTCCATAGACGGCCGCCGGGACGCACCCCCCCTGGCCCCCCCTTCTAAAGGGGGGGAAACTTGGCGCAACATTCGCGATGGGAAATCTCCTAGCCTTATGCTCCAAGTTTTCAACAGGCCACCCTGGCCCCCCTTCCACAGGGGGGAAACTTGGCGCAACATTCGCGCAGGGAAATCTCCGCTCCTGATACTGCAAATTTTCAACAGCCCGCCGGAACCCTTGTCCGCGTCAGCCTCCCGTGGTCGTCTATGCGGGGAGTTTACCCTTGCCCGTCACCGTCTCGATCATCGACGTTGAATTCGCCAGAAAGGTGCTATCGCCGCTGTAGACGGCCTCGATCGTGTGGCTGCCGACACTCAGTGACGACGTCGTGTACGTCGCCGTTGATGTACCGTTACTTTGCGCCACCAGGGTCACCGTTACTTCGGTTGTCCCATCCACCTCGAAGGTGATGGTGCCGGTCGGCGCGACGGTGCCGGAGGCTGGAGTCACGGTAACCGTGAACGTTACGGATGTACCCGAGCTCACCGAGCTGCCAGGCGAAGCCACGATGCTGATCGAGTCGTTCGTGACCTGCTGCGTGAGCGTCGCGGAAGCCGGAGAGTAGTTGGGATCGCTGTAGCTGGCCGTGATCGTGTGCGAGCCCAACGTCAGAGACGATGTCGTGAAGGTGGCGATATACTGGCCCGACACGTTCGTGACGGCCACCGTTGCCAGCACCGTGCTGCCGTTCATGAACGTCACCGAGCCGCTGGGCGTGGGGGTGCCGGAGACCGTCGGCGAGATCACCGCCGTGAACGTCACCGACTGGCCGACCAGCGATGGGTTGTTGCTCGAGGTGAGGCTCAAGTTCACCGTGTCGGCCGTCACTGTTTGCGTCAGGGTCGCGGAGCTGGCCGCCGGGTAAGTGGAGTCGCCGCTGTACGCCGCCGTGATCGTGTGGGTGCCGACCGACAGGGTCGACGTGGTGAAGGTCGCCTGTCCGCTGCTGTTGACAGTGCCGGTGCCCAGCGACGTGCTGCCGTTATAGAAGGTGACGGTGCCGGTCGGGGTCGTGGAGCGATTTCCGCTGACAGTTGCTGTGAACGTCACGGTTTGTCCTGCCTCCGACGTGCTCGACGACGAGGTCAGGGTGACCGTGGCGGTCGCCGGAGCGTTCACCGTCTGCGTCAGTACTGACGACGTGGCCGTGTTGAAGTTGCCGTCGCCGCCGTAGTGGGCGGTGATGCTTTGATTGCCGACACTGAGCGCCGACGTGGCGAAGGTTGCCTGTCCGCTGCTGCTCACGGTGCCGGTGCCCAGCGACGTGCTGCCGTCATAGAAGGTGACGGTGCCGGTCGGCTCGAGGCTGTTCCCCGACGGCGGCGTGACCGTTGCGGTGAAGGTGACCGACTGGCCGGAATTGGACGGATTGGCCGACGATGCCACGCTGACGCTTGGGGTGGCCAAGGTCACCGTTTGCGTCAAGGTCGCGGAGCTGGCCGCCGGGTAAGTGGAGTCGCCGCTGTACGCCGCCGTGATCGTGTGGGTGCCCACCGATAGGGTCGACGTGGTGAAGGTCGCCTGTCCGCTGCTGCTCAAGGTGCCGGTGCCCAGCGACGTGCTGCCGTTATAGAAAGTGACGGTGCCGGTCGGGGTCGTGGAGCGATTTCCGCTGACGGTGGCTGTGAACGTCACGGATTGTCCTGCCTGTGACGTGCTGGACGACGAGGCAAGCGCGACCGTGGCGGCCGCCGGAGCGTTCACCGTCTGCGTCAGTACTGACGACGTGGCCGTGTTGAAGTTGCCGTCGCCGCCGTACTGGGCGGAGATGCTGTTAGTGCCGACACTGAGTGTCGACGTGGCGAAGGTCGCCTGTCCGCTGCTGCTCACGGTGCCGGTGCCCAGCGACGTGCTGCCGTCATAGAAGGTGACGGTGCCGCTCGGCTTGAGGCTGTTCCCCGACGGCGGCGTGACGGTTGCGGTGAAGGTGACCGACTGGCCGGAGTTGGACGGATTGGCCGACGATGCCACGCTGACGCTTGGGGTTGCCTTGTTGACGGTCTCGGTGACAACCGTGGAAGTGGTGCTGTTGTAGGTGCCGTCGCCACCATACTGCACCGTGAGGCTAAAGGTGCCCGGCGTGAAGCCGGCTGCTACTGTCAGAGATGCTTGCTCGTAAATGTTCAGCGTGCCGGTACCGATCGAGACGCCGTTATTCAGGAACGTCACCGTGCCGGTCGGCGCCGTCCCGATGCCGGATGCGGGCGTGACGGTTGCCGTCAGCGTCACCGAGGCGCCTGCCGTCGCCGGGTTGGGCGAGGCGCTGAGGGAGGCGGCCGACGCGATCTTGTTCACCGTCTGAGTCAGTGTCGCCGAGGTCGAACCATTATAGTCGGCGTTGCCGCCAAACTGGGCAGTCAGGCTCGACGTGCCGGCCGGCAGGTTCGATACCGAGATGCTCGCCTGATCGGTCCCATATTCGGAGGAGAGGGTGGCGGTGCCGATCGCGCTCGAGCCGCTAAAGAAGGTCACGGTGCCCGTGGGGAAGGTGCTGCCGGCGGCCTGGGTCACCGTGGCCGTCAGCGTTACCGAAGAATTGATGGTCGACGGATTCTGCGACGAGGTCAACACGGTGCTCGTGTTCCCAAAGCTGATCGTCTCGGTCACCGAAGCCGAAGTGGCGGCGGTGTAGTTGGTGTCGCCCTGGTACTGGGCGGTGATGGTATAGGTGCCGGGCGTCAGGGTGCTGGTCGTGAAGGTGACCTGATTGGTGCCGCTCAAGGAAACCGAGCCGAGCTGGGTGGTGCCGTTCATGAAGTTGACGGTGCCGGTCGGCTCCGGACTGGTCGGCGTGATGGTGGCCGTGAAGGTCACGCTCTGTCCGAACGCCGCGGAGCTGGCCGAGGTGCTGAGCGCGACGCTCGGCGTGGCCTTATTGACAGTTTGCTGGATCGAGGTGCTGCTTGAGTAGAAGTTGGAATCGCCGCTGTAGGAGGGTGTGATGTTGTTTGTGCCGACCGGGAGCGTCGAAATGTGGAACGTTGCCTGTCCGCTCGAGAGTGTCGCCTGACCGAGCTGGGTCATGAGGCCGTTGTAGAGCGTGATCGTACCCGTCGGCGTGCCGACCCCTGTCGAGGAGGTGACCGTGACGGTGAAGGTGACCGACTGCCCGGCAACCGAAGGATTAACGGACGACGTGATCGAAACATTGGCGTTTGCCTGATGCACGGATTGGCTGAGGGCGGATGAAGACGAGCCACTGTAGTTGGTGTCGCCGGCGTAGGTGGCGGTGATGGCATAGCTGCCGACGGCGGGGTTGGTCAGGACGAGCGTCGCCTGATCGCTGGTGGCGTTGCCGCTGAGCGATGCGGTGCCCAGCGTGCCGGCCGCGTCGCTGAAGGTTATGGTGCCGGTTGGTGCGGTGGCGCCGGAGACGCCACTGACAGTGGCGGTGAGGGTGATCGGCTGCCCAAAGGAAGCCGGATTGAGGGACGAAGCGATGCTCGTGCTGGCGCTGGCCTTGGTGATCGTTTCCGTCAAGGGGGACGTCGTGACGGAATTGAAGTTGCCATCGCCCTCGTACGTTGCGGTGAGCTGGTGGGTTCCCACCGAGAGGGTGGAAACGCTCAAGGTCACGTCTTCGCTCGTGGCGCTCAGCGTCACGGAACCGATCGACGTCGTGCCGTTGAAGAACACCACGGTGCCGGTCGGGTTGGGATCGTACATCGAGGGTGGGACGACGGCGGCGGTCAGGGTCACCGATTGGCCGAAGGCCGCGCTCGAAGACGAAGATGTCAGAGTGACGGCCGGCGTCGCCTGGACGATGCTTTCGGTGAGGCTGGCGCTTGAGGTGCCGTGTGTGCTGTCGCCCAGGTAAACCGCCTGAATCGCATGGCTGCCCACCGTCAGCGCACCGGCGGACCAGGTCGCCTGGTCGCTGGAGGCGGACCCGGTCAGATAACCGTCGCCAAGGAGATTGCTGCCGTCGTAGAAGGCGACCTCCCCACTCGGTGTGCCGCTGCCGGATGCTCCGGTAACGGTAGCGGTGAATGTGACGGTGTTCTCAAGCACCGCAGGATTGGGCGTGGCCGACAGCGCCACGGTTGTGGTCGCCAGATTGACGGTTTGGGTCAGGGTCGGCGAGTTGGAACCGTCGTAGTTAGTGTCACCCGGATAAGTGGCCGTGATCGAGTAGCTGCCGACCGCCAGAGTCGAGATCGACAGAGTTGCGTGGGCCTGCCCTTGGGTGCCGGTGAGCGCGACGCTGCCGAGAGAATAGGACCCCTCGTAGAAGGTGACCGAACCGGTGGGAATCGCACTGTTGTTCACGGCGCTGACGGTCGCATTAAAGGTTACGGTTTGCCCGTAAGCGGATGGGTTCAGCGACGAAGTTACGGACAGGTTGGTCGCACCATTGAGGATTGTTTGGGAGAACGTCCCGGAGGCGGCCGAGTTATAGTTTGTGTCGCCGGCATAGGAGGCGGTGATCGTGTGAGCGCCGACAGCGAGGCTTGAGAGAATCAGGTAGGCCTCGTCCTGGCCGGCGCTATTACTGCAGAGTGCCGGTGCCGATCGAGGTGCCGCCGTCGTAGAAGGTGACGGTTCCGCCCGGCATCGGGGCAATGGGGTAACTCGAGGTAAGGATCGCCGTCAGCGTGAGGGATTTGCCGGAAGGGAACGGATTGCCTGACGACGTAAGAGTTACGTTCGTATTACCCTTGATCACCGTTTGCGCTATCGTTTGCGATGCGGCCAGGTAGTTGCTGTCTCCGCTGTAGTTGACGGTGAACGTGTATGAGCCGGGGGACAGGTAGTTGATGGTGAACGTGACCTTTCCGTTTGAAAGAGTCGATGCCGCGACCGAGGAAACCTGGTTGCTGCCGTTCAAGAGGGTGAAGGTGCCGCTTGGTGCCGGGCCGCCCGACGGCATCGTTGACGCGAAGCTGGCGGTGATCGTAATCGGCTGGCCGACCGGGGACGGGTTGGACGCCAATGATAGCGCGAGGGAAGTGTGTGCCGCGGTGATGGTCTGGGTGGCGGTGCTCGTGCTCGTGTTGTAGACGGTGTTGCCGTTAAAAACGGCTGTGATCACGTGGGCACCGGGCAAGAATGCAGATGTGTCGAGCGTTGCCTGGGCGACGCCGCTCGCGTTTGAGAGCGTTGCGGAACCGAGCGTCGTGCTACCGTCGTAGAAGGTGACGGTGCCCGTGGGGAGTGCCGCCGCACCGGTCACGTTCGCGGTGAGCGCGAGGGTTTCTCCGGCCCACGACGGGTTGGGTGTGATCGTGAGGGCGGTCGTCGAATCCGCGAGGCCGAGATTCTGCACCGTCTGGACCAAGGGCCCGCTGTCGTCGGTATCCGGAACATAGTTATAGTCGCCGCTGTAACTGGCGGTGATCAGGTACGAGCCGGCCGGCAGACTTGGAACCAGCACGCTCGCCATTGCATTCGCGCTCGTCGGGATGAGCGGCGCCGAGCCGATAAACTGGCCGTTGGCGTAAAGATCGACGGAACCGGTCGGCGTTGGATCGCCAGCATCCGGTCCGGTCATGCTGACCAGAAACGAGAGCGACTCCCCAGCCACCGAGGGATCAAAATCGGAGGTCATCGTCAGTTCTGGGGTGAGCTGTTCGACGTCAATTGGGAGATCGCCGGTACCCGTGCTGTATATATCGTCGCCGCTATAAACCGCGGTGATATCGGTGACGTCGCCGGTGATCCCGTAAATCGTGACCGAAGCCGTGGCCCCGCCCCCGATTGGTTCCACATAGGAAGCGCCAGCGAGCTTCCCGCTCGCGTAGAAGGACACGATCCCGGTCGGCGGCGGACTGCCGGGGGCGCTGTCAATCGTGGCGGTGAAGGTCACAGTGTCGTTAACCTGGATCGGGCTCTCGTCGTCGGTGATGGAGACTACTGCGTCATCCAGGGTGATCGTCTGGGTGATCGGGTCGGAGGTGGACGGATTGCAGACGGGATCGCCACCGTACCCGGCGGTGATGTCGTGACTGCCGACCGCAAGGTTTGAAATCGTGAAGCTGGCCTGGTCGTAGCCTGACGCATAGTTCAGGCCCGCCGTTCCGATCGGGGTCGAGCCGTCGTAGAAGGTGACCGTGCCGAAGGGCACGTAGCCGGAGTAGTTCATCGTCGCGGTGAGGGTGACGGACTGGCCGTAAGGGGCGGTGTTCGAGGAGCTCGTCACGCTGATGCCGGTGTTTTGCGGGGTGGGCGGCGGGGGCGGAGGCGGGGGAGGGGGCGGAGGAACGTCAAAACCCGAGTCGGAACTCCCAGAATAGTTAGCATCGCCGACGTAAAACGCCTCGGCTACGAAGGGGCCGAGATAACCGTACCCTTGGGTGAAAATGTCGTCGGGTGAGGTGAGATCCGCCGATATCTGTGCCTCATTTCCCGATAGCGTCGTCGTTCCCCACCAAATTGGTTCCCAGATATTCGAGTGGTTTTGCCAGTACTCATAGGCATACATGGCGAAACCAACGGTTCCCGTCGGTTCCGTATCCCCCGACACGCTCGCGGTAACAGTTGCGGTCAACTCAATGTCGTCTTCGTTGTCAGGCGTGGCCACACCTTCGAGAGGGGACAACGTGAGTGTCGTCGGGATATGGTTCCAAGCGACGCCAGCCGATCCAGTCGCCGGCGCGAACACGTCGTCGCCGCTGTACTGGATCGTGATGCCAAGACCCCCTGCCGGTTGTCCGGGCACATCGAGAGTGGCCTGGCCGTTGCTTACCGATGAGCTGCCGATCTGCGTGGTGCCATTGTAGAAGGAGACCGTCCCTGTCGGAGCCGGCCAGTTCCCCGGAACCGCGCTACTGACGGTCACGGTCAGCGTTGCCGATTCGCCGGCATAGAGCGGATTCGGCGCTACGGTCGATTTGAATCCCACCGCCACCAAGAGCGGCTGGGGCGCCGAGAACTCCGAGGTGTTCCCGAGGGAATCGGTCGCCGTGGCGGTGTAACCGGTCTGGTCGAGTGGTCCTGGAGCAAACGAGGGTGAGAAACTGGCATTTCCACTGGAATTTGTCTCAACCGTTTCCTGACCGATGAAAGTCTGTCCTTCCGGATCGTTGCTCGGGTTGGAGAAGAACTGCAACAGGTAGATCGTGCTTGGCGTGCCGACCAGAGTCCCCTGGATCGTGACCTGGTTGACCCCGTGGAGGACGACCGACGTCAGATCGGGCGCCTGCTGGTCGTTGTTCGATCCGTCGGTCAGTAAGATCCCCGGCTCTTGCCCATCGGGGCCATTGGACCCGATCGAGTTGCCGAGGATGGTAACTTCGTCGCTCGGATCCACCCAGACTGGCCCCAAGCCATTGCTGGAGATGACGTTGCCGAGCCCGAACTCGAGCCTGTTCATTTCGGCCAGGTTCATTCCGATCACGGTGGTGTCAGCGTTCGAGACCCACACGCCCCATTCGCCGTTGATGAGCTTTATCCGCGCCACCGTCGAATTGGTGAAGCCGATCCGGTTGGCCACGATCTGGTTCGCCAGGCCTTTGTTTTGAATCAGAACTCCACTGCTTTGGTTACCCGAAATCAGGTTCCCGCCAATCGTGTTGTTGTTGGAGGTAAGGTTGGTGTGGACCCCGTTCTCGTCGTTGCCAAGGGCCGCTGCTCCGGAGATATCGGTGCCGATGTAGTTGCCCAGCACAACGTTCTCGTTGGCCTGGTTGGTGATGATCACGCCGTCGCCATTATTCGCGGAAATGAGGTTGCCCATGCTGGGCAGGAGCCAGACGGTCGGACCCGGTATGAGTCCGCGGCCGTCGCCGATTGTATTGTTGTTCGAGGCATTGATCTCGACGCCGCTGCCATGCTCGCCCTGGGAATTGGCGGGCGCGCCGTTGCCCAGGGAGCCGGTGCCGAGCGCGTCGGTGCCGATAAAATTGCCCAGAACGAAGTTGGTCTGGGAGCCGTTTTCGATGCCGACGCCGTTGCCGGCGTTACCCGAGATCACGTTGCCGAGGCCCAGGGTGCTGTCGCCGCCGATCAGATTGTTGTTCGAGCCGTTGATGCCGACGCCGTTGCCGAAGTTGCCCTGCGAATTCACCTGCCAGCCGTTGGCGACCGGAAACTCGCCCGTCACATCCGTGCCTATCAAGTTGCCAAACACTTGATTGGTCTGCCCGCCGTTTTCGATGGCGACGCCGTCGCCGGCGTTGCCGGAGATCAAGTTGCCGAGGCCCTGGGCACTGGTGCCGCCGATCAGATTGCTCGTGGTGCCATTGATGCCGACGCCATTGCCGGGATTCGCCGGATTGGCGGCTCCGTTGCCGATCTCGTAGTCACCAAAGGCGTCGGTGCCGATGAAGTTGCCCTGCACTCGGTTGAAGAGCGCGTTCTTTTCGATGCTGACCCCGTCGGCGGCGTTGCCGGAAATCAGGTTCCCGAGGCCTGTTCCCAAGGGTCCGCCGATCTGGATGTTGGAAGCGCCGTACTCGATGGCGATGCCGTTGCCAAAACCGCCCTGGGGATCCTGCGTCCAGCCGTTGCCGAGGGGCCCGCTGCCGTCGGCCGTGGTGCCGATGCGATTGCCCCAGACGAAATCACTGGCGGAAGGGACGCCCCAGCCGAGCCGAAAGCCGGCGACACCCTGGTCGGCACCGATGCCAATACCGTTGCCGACATTGCCGGAGATCAAGTTGCCGAGCCCGGCATTGCTGCTGCCGCCGATGGTGATGTTGAACGCCCCTTCAATGGCGATACCGTCGCCAAATTTTCCCAGGCCTGTGGCATCAAAGGTGAGCTGCCAGCCGTTGCCGATGGCCGTGGTGCCGCTTGAGTCGGTGCCGATATAGTTGCCGATGACGGTGTCATTGACCGCTGGGCCGAACTGGGGGACGCCGGCGATCATCTCCATCGGATTGCGTCCGATGCCGATGCCGTTGCCGGCATTGCCGGAGATCAGGTTGCCGACGTCCAGGCTGGTGCCGCCGATCACGTTGTTGGAAGCGCCGTCGATGCCGATGCCATTGCCATAGTCGCCGGTCAGGGGGTTTTGCAGCGTGCCGTTGCCGAGCGCGGCGTTGCCGGCACCACTCGTGCCGATGAAGTTCCCCTGCACGACGGTCTGGGTGGCGCCTGACTCGATGGCAATGCCGTTGCCGAGATTGGCAGAGATGAGGTTGCCAAAGCCTCCGCTGCGGCTGGCGCCGATCACATTTGCCGACGAAATCGCGCCGACATTGACGCCATCGGAGCCGTTGCCGAGAGCACGCGTGCCGGTGACGTCGGTACCGATATCGTTACCGTAGACGTAGTTGCCGACCGCGTCCTGGATGCTGACGCCTTCCCGGAAATTGCCGGAAATCAGGTTGCCCAGGGCTGAGACGGTTCCCAGCGTCGGAGCACTCAGGCCGAGGATGTTCGTCCCGGCGCCGCCAATGAGATTGGCCTTGGGCTGATCGGTGGGCTCGAAGCCGACCGTGCCATTGCTGCTATCCCCGTTGATGCCGACGCCATCCTCCCAGTTCCCGATCGCCCTGGCGCCGGTAAAGTCGGTTCCGATATAGTTGCCCTGCACGATGTTACTGCTCGAGTTGTTCTCGATGCCGATGCCGCTCTGCTGGTTGGCGGAGATCAAGTTTCCGAAGGCAGCGAAGCCGGCGCCGCCGATCTGGTTGGAGCTGCTATCCTCGATGCTGATGCCGTCGGCGCCGTTGCCGACGCCGGCGGTTCCGGTGGGATTGGTGCCGATGAAGTTGCCCTGAATCGTGTTGCTATTGGCCGCGTTCTCGAGATCGATGCCGGCGCCGGTGTTGCCCGAGATAATGTTGGCCAGGCCGAGCGCCTTGGCGCCGCCGATCGAGTTGCCGGTGGCGCCGTCGATGGTGACGCCGGCATCGCCGTTGGCCAGCGCCGCTGCGGCGGTGTAGTCGGTGCCGATGTAGTTGCCGCCGACGATGGTGCCGGTTGCCTTGCCGGTGATGTCGATGCCCGACCCCTTGTTGCCGGAAATGATGTTATTCGAGCCGGCACCCAGGTCGGCGCCGATGAAGGTATTCACGGCGTCGGTCACGCTGACGCCGGAGCCATAGTCGCCGCTGGAATCCTGGGTCGTGCCGTTGGCGATGGCCGCGGCGCCGGCGGCATTGGTGCCGATGCGATTGCCGCTTACCTGATTGGAGCTTGCCGACGTGCCGCCCAAGGCTACGCCGTCGCCGGCGTTGCCGGAGATCACGTTGCCGAGGGTCCAGGAGGTCGAGATCGTGTTGGTGCCGATCAGGTTGTGCGAGCCGTTCTCGACATCGATGCCGTCTTGCTGGTTGGCTAGGGCCGCAGTGCCGGCGACGTTGGTGCCGATCAGGCTCGCCTCGACGGTGTTGGAATTGGCACTGGTGCTGGTGATCGTGATGCCGTTGCCCTGGTTGCCGGAGACGACATCGTGGGCGAGCATGTTGTTCGCACTGGTGATCGTGATGCCGTCGCCGGAGAAATGCTGGACGATGAGCCACTCTACCGTGCAGTTGGCGGCGGTGATATCGAGGCCGC
The DNA here is from genome assembly GCA_963823665.1 of uncultured Planctomycetota bacterium. Taxonomy (GTDB): domain Bacteria; phylum Planctomycetota; class Planctomycetia; order Isosphaerales; family Isosphaeraceae; genus CAVXHV01. The sequence continues at coordinate 1,870,846 of CAWGMQ010000004.1, read as the reverse complement.
CGGAACCGCTGCCGGCACTGGTTCCGTCCAAGCAGATCAGCGGGGAATTGTTGAAACCGGGCTGCGAGTTGCCCTGGATCGTGACTGCCTGGGCGAGGGCCGGCAATGCCGAGTGGAGCGAGATGGTCTCGACGCCCGAGCCCGCAATGTCGAACTGGATGACGTTGGCGACGTTGCTGGCATTCGAGTTGAGGATCGCCTGGCGGAAGGAGCCGGTGCCGGTGTCATTGATGTTGGTGACAACGAAAACCGCCGGAGCGATCCGGCACTCGAGCCCTTCGAGCGCCAGGGGCAGGCGTCGCCGCCGGCGACGTGAGCGGCGTCGGAACGCCTCGTGCAGTTGCTTCTGGAAAAAGGAATTAGACGACCGGCCGCGGCGGCGTGCGGACATAGCGTCATCTCCGTTGTCGGGGCTGTTCTGCGAGCCTTGGATGAACCGTTCTTTCCCGGAGGGACCCGATCCGGGAGCGTGAATCCGATATCGGCGATCAGCTTAATCCTGCGAAAAGCCGCGTGCAACGTTCTACCGTTCCGGTTAATCCGCCGACCACCTGGCGCGTGGAAAAACACGAGCGAGCGGCGCGGGCGCCGTCATGGAGCGTGAGGGGCGTGAAAAGAGGAAAGAGGGTTCTCACGCAACGGCGCAAAGAAGAGAATGCCGACGGTGTGGCGACCTGGGAATTGATGGCTGGGGGTTGTGAGCGAGATCGCTGCATTCTCTGAATTGGCCTTTGCGGCTTGGTGCCTTTGCGTGAGATCGCGCTGATCAGAAGCGCAGCGATGAGCGAGGAGGGGCTCACGCAGGGGTGTGATGGACGCAATTAACCAATCGCGACTGCGGGTCTGGGCAGAGCAGCCCTCGACCCTTCTCACCGAGGCGATCCTCGACGTTGATGGCACCCTCGTACGATCACGGCGCCGAGGCACTGTCCTGGAATCCCTGGCGGACGACGTTCCTGCGGCTCGTAGAGCGGCTGCAGGTCGCTTGGCTGTATCAGGGTTGTTGACCTGAAGTTGGGGTGCGGATGCCCCGATCCGAATTGGCCATCGAACAAAAGAGAGGCGCCGAGCCGATGCAACGGAAGAGTTGTGAAGTGGAAACGGGGAACGGTTGACCCGTGGCGACGATCCTGCGTCATAGAATTAATATATTGTTAAGAATGCATTCGTTCTTTTCTAACGCTTGTTTGAGGACCGGGTCTGACCCTGGGAGACCCCTATGCCGACGAGGCGGAAATCTGACCTTCCCGCGACATCGAGTCAAGGAGCGCCAGCCCAAAAAAATGGGCTGGACCTCGGGCGTGTTCTAGGGTTGCCACGATGGCGTGCCGCTCGAGGCATGCGGTTGCCGCGCTGTTGGCGAGCGCCAGCGTCAGTTGATCGCTTCCACTCTCATCCAATCTCGGGAGATTTCTGCGATGCGTCGATTTCTGGGTAGGAAAATCCAAGGTGCAGAACTGGCAGAACCTGTGAGGAGGCAGAGGGCGCGGCCGCGACGATTCGATGTCGCGTTCGACCGACTCGAGTGCCGCAATCTGTTGACGGGGGGCAGCGTTGTCCTGACGGGCGGACTCGTCACGGTCACGCCCTCGTCAACCGGGGCCAACGTTGCCATTGTGTCGTACCAGAACGTTAACGGGACGATGAAACTCGATGTGAACCTAAACGGCGCTAACAATTATTTCGGCATTAGCGCGGTTGGGTTTGTCTATTACGAGGGCAGCGGCGTTTCGGGCGCCCAGACATTTGAAAACGAAACCGGCCTCCACACTGTGGCGTGGGGTGGCTCTGGCCCGAATCTCTTCGTCAGCACCACCGGTAATGACGACTTTTTCGGCGGTTCGGGCACGAACACGTTCGACGCCGGGAGCGGAGTTGATTGGCTCGTCGGCGGTTCGGGCGCGAATGTCTTCAACGAGAATGCTCTCGGCTCGGGCCAGATCATCGAAGCCGGCAGCAATAACACGGTCAATATCCCGCCGAGCTCGACGGGAACGTACTACGTCGAGGGAGCCTAGAGCACGCACCGCGAACGACCGCACCCCGCGACACGGATCGGCCGCTACCGTCTGGCGAGACCCAAGCGTCGCGTGTGCCATCAACCAAGCCGGCGGGATGGAAGAACGCCCCGTTCAGACGACTGTGCCTATTCCAGCCCGCCCGCCGCTCTTGCCCGTGCAAGGGGCTTGCGAGCGCGACGCCGGCGAATGGCGACCGCGGTAGCTACCACGATGGCGCCGATGGCCATCGGGACGATGGCTGTTGGCTCTGGTACGCTCTGGAACGACGCGAAAAATGAGATGTAGGCGGCGGGCCCAGCCGGAGGATATGTGAGACCCGAAATGTCCGCAACCGCGAAACCTCCCGTAGTATTGATCTGGCCATCCGGGAGGATACCCAGGTAACTCACATCGAAGTCGCCCAGAACGCCGAAAAGCGCGCCGGTGAACCCAGACCCGGATGCGCTCGTGGGGCCGAATGATACGCCATAGAGCACGGGCTGTAGGTACCCGAGGTTGCTCAGGAACCCGGGGGGCCCGGTGACGGTGGCGTAAAAAGGTGCGTAGTCAGGGTCAGTAGTAGCATAGATATCCAGGTCCAACTGCGAACTCCCGTCCTGGGAAAATTGGTTGATCACGTTGCCGTACGGGTCGTAATCCGTTTCCGTGTAGGTCGCGTAACCATTCCAGGTACCGTAAGCGACCAGTTGTTGTGCGCGGGTCGAGTGCGGGAATGACAGCGGTAGGATTATCGAAATCGCAACGACAAATGTCGATCGACCGGCCTTCGTCATCGATGGGTCCTCCGTCGGTTGGTGAATAACGAGCCTCCAAACTCACGATAATGCGTTCGTAATTCGACTGCAATGATGGAAAGGGATCGAACCGGTGTTGTGTCGCCAAGAATCCACACGGTTTCGTTAGGAAGCGATCGTTTGCTCAGGAAGCGATCGGGCATGATGGCGCTTGCGGTATTCGGTTGAAGCTCTGCAACAGCCAGGCAGCGCCAAACTGAAACTGGCGCTGTCGCTGTTTCTTTCTTGGGCCCGGCCGGTTCCGTCGGCTTGAGATGACGGCCTCCGGTCGCGGAATAGACGGCAAAACTAGAAGAATGTAGATAACAATACATGATTAAATCATGATCTTAACAATGCATCAGCGCTTTGTCGTGGCCGCCGAGATGAATAGGGCGGCGCTGAAGCGGACGGTCAGCCTGCGCGACGCGTGCGCGATTCTGCGGGCGGGTTTGACGGTTGACGCGATCGCGAGGATTGGGCCGGATCTAATGCGGGATTATCGTCCCAAAAAATGGAGTTTTCTTGCAGTCCGGAGATTCATGTCCCATATATAATTGACGGGATAAAATGGGCATTTTGCGTTCACCAGTACGGTTGTTCGTGCTGGGGCGACGGAGTGTCCATCGATTCCCTGTCGTGGCGGGCTGCAATGGCTGGTCCATGCCGGTTCTTTGGTACGGCCGGTGGGTTGCACCCACCCTACGTGTGGCGAACCACCGCGGGCGTGATCGTGGCCTTGCTACGTTTGAACCAGGCCGCGGGTCGTGCGGTTCCGTCGACCGGCGATTGCGTATCGGGGATAGCCTCGGGGCGCGGGCCGGGGATGGCAAGCGCGCGAGGCGTTTTTTGTTTTTCGTACCACTGGGTACCATTTCGTACCAAGACTAGAGAACAGAAGAACAGCGAATGAGCACGCGGACGCGACTCGCGCTTTTGAATTGTCCAGGGCTGGGCCGGCGGCAAAACGGCGCGAGCCACCGGGGTGACCAAGACGACGGTCTGCCCGCACATATTTATCTCTCGTTCTTTAACTACGTGGTCGAACGCGGGCGGGGTTTCTGGACGCTCGGGCGACGGAGAGGGTCATGGTGATGCGATGAGTGAGCAGCAGGGTGCGGTGAATGTTGGGATGAAGGATCAGCGAGCCTCGACTCGCAATGGGTCGCGGTTCAATGCGCTCAAGCATGGGCTGACAGCCAAGACGCCGGTTTTGCCGGGCGAGGATCCGGCGGAGCTTCAGGCGAAGATTGATGCTTATAAGGCCAAGTATCAGACGAGAGACGAGGTCGAGGGAGACCTGATGGAGATGGCGGCGATCGCTTGCTGGCAGTTCAAGCGGGCCAATCGAATCGAGGCCCACAGGGTGACACGCGATATTGTGATGCGAACGGAGGCCGAAAAGGTTCGCGCGGGGAAGGATGTCGCGGGGCTCGGGCGTCGCTTGTTGTTTGACCGCCGCGGGCCCTGGCAGCTTTTTCCGTCGCGAGACTATGAGAACAAGCAGCCGCGGACCTCGGATTCGGGGGAACCTGTTGACCCTGATCAGCCGGTGGTGATCGTGCGCGAGCTTGAATCGACCCCCGAGGGCTGCGGCTGGCTGCTGGACCGGTGGTTCGAGCTGCGGAAGCCGATCGAGAACGAGAGCGAGGACGGATCGGGCTGGCTTTCGTGTCAGAAATTCACGGCCATTCGCCTGCTGGGCAAGCAGCCGCTTGATGCCATTTGTGATCCCGAGGTGGCCATGGTGTTCCTCGCGAGCCACGCCATTTGTCCGAATTTTGCGACGGCTTTTCACGAGCTTCGGTGCGAGATCCACTATGATCAGGTTGAGATGCATGAGGGCGACCTCGGGCGAGACGAGTGGGAGGCAATCACTCCGGCGGATACCGCGGCCGGGCGGAAGGCGCTGCTGGAGATCGTCGACAAATCGATTGACCGGCTGCTGAGGCTGCAAGCCGAGCGGGGAGAAGTCGCCGCCTTCCTCGAGGAGGTTCAGTGCAATATCCCGAGCGACGAGGAGAGCAAGACGATGGCACAGATTCAGCGCCATCGGGAGAAAGCCAATCGACTGGTGGTGCGGAACATTGAGATGATTGAAAGGAAGCGACGGTATGAGGCGGAAGGGTGGGGGAAGGCCCGGCGGGAACGCGAGAAACTGAAAGAGCAAGCACGACGCGGGCAGATGACCGATCTGCGGTTTGTGATCGACGAGCGTGGGACCATTCACGATGCCCAGGGCTATGATGGCGATCTCGACGCGGGCCTGGCCCGCTGGGAGGCGACGCACGGGAAGCAGCCGTTCGAGTATACCGATGCGCAGCGCGAGGAGGATGATCGCAGGCGGCGGGCCATTGCGGATTATGAGCGGTGGGTGGCTGGGGAGCGTGGGAATGCTGCGGGTGATCGGAGAGCAGATGGGGTGCACGGAGTGGTGGCTGATGGTGGGATGAAGCCGAGGGACGAGGCATTTTCGGGGCATGGAACTGCGGTTGTTGAGCCCAACGGTTCTGTTCCCTTAAGCCTTATGGGGAATGAGCCAGCGACGAAAATACAAAACGAAATTGAGGGGGGTGGTGGGAGCAGTGTCGAGCTGGAAGTTGGAGGCGGAGAGGAGACCGTCGGTCAGGGAGACGGCGGCGACCCATCGGGTGCCCGAGACCCGCGCCGAACTGTAGAGCAAGGGGACGCCGGTGACCCTTTGGGTGCCCGAGACCCGCGTCGAACTTGCGGAGAAGGCGGAGAGGAGACCGTCGGTCGTGGGGAGACCGGGAATGGTGAGGCGTGCGGTCTTGTTCCCTTAAGCCTTGTGGAGAAAGGGCCAGCGACGAAAATACAAAACGAGATTGGTGGGGATGGTGCGAGTGGTTGCGAACGAGAGGGTGGTGGGGGAGTGGAGACCTGCGGTCGGGGAGACGGCGGCGACCCATCGGGTGCCCGAGACCCGCGCCGAACTGTAGAGCACGGGGACGCCGGTGACCTTTCGGGTGCCCGAGACCCGCGCCGAACGATGGGAGAGGAGGCCTTCGGTCAGGGGGACGATGGCGATGCTTCGGATGGCCTCGGGCCACCAAGTGCGGAGGGACGAGATGTGGATTGCTCGTCGGCGAGTTCGGGCGCGGCGCTGCGTTCGGGAATGCCGAGCTCGGCATCTTTGGCCGCGAAATGGCCGAGCTCGACATTTTGTGTAAATGTGCCACGCGAAAACAGCGGTTAATTTCTTTGCCCGCTTGGGCGTGCGTTTTTTGTGAGATGATCAAGTCTCGGGGCAACGATGGTGGGGCACAAGAAGTCGGCGAATATTATGATGGGTGAGTGGTCGTGTCGTGCGACGACGGGGTTCCAGGTTCTGGGCATGTCGTCATCAAGGCAAGGTGTGGCGTGACCGGGGTTTGGCGGGCTCAGAGGCGGACTGTATCCATGTCGTTTCCGTTGAAGAATCTGCCTGTGATGCAAAACTGGGACTGCCATAGCTGCGGCGATTGCTGCCGGCGGCTTGAGGGGGTGATCACGGAGGAAGAGAAGGCTCGCATCGAAGCGCTGGACCTGGCAAATGATCCTGAGGTTGCTCCCAAGCCGTGGTTTGCGCCCCTGGTGGGTCGGGGCAACAAGAAGTGGACGCTGAAACATCGGCCTGATGGGGGTTGCGTCTTCTTGACGACGGCCAACCATTGCCGGCTTCAAGAGCGTTTCGGGGCCGAGGTTAAACCGTTCGTATGCCGTTTGTTTCCGTTCATGCTCATACCAGCAGGCAATCAATGGCGGGTTGGCATGCGTTTCTCTTGCCCGTCGGCCGCGGCGAATTCGGGTCGCCCGGTGGGCGGCGCGGAAAAAGACCTGGTCGCGCTTTTGCGCTTGCTGGAAAAACACGAAGGCCGGTCGGCGGACAGTGCGCCGGCTCCTTTGCTGCAAGCCGGCCAGCAGCTTCCGTGGGCGGATGTATGCCGGGTCGTGCAGGTGCTGGTGGAGATCGTGCAAGACCGGAGCGATCGTGTCGAACGAAGGCTGCGCAAGTGCCTGGCTGTGGCTCGCGTTTGCCGCAAGGCGAAGCTGGACGGCCTGAAAGGCAAGGGTCTGAGTGAGTTTTTGCAGGTTGTGCGCGCCGCGGTGGATACGGACGTGCTCCGCGAAGCAGCGGACGTGCCGCCGCCCGACCGAATGCTCGGGAAGGTGCTGTTCCGCGTGCTACTGCCGATTTTTGCCCGACGGGAACGCGACGTACACCGGGCCAAGGGCATCCGGCGAGGGCTCAGCCGGGTGCGCGACGGGTGGCGGTTCGCCCGGGGCCGGGGCCGCGTGCCGCGCGTGAACGAGTTCCTGCCGGAAGCCATCAGCTTCGACGAGGTCGAACAAAGCAGCGGGATGCCGGCAGAAGTGGATGAGACTCTGGAGCGGTACTATGTGGTCAAGCTGAATTCGCTGCAATTCTGCGGGCCGCCTAACTTCAACATGCCGCTGTGGGCCGGCCTTGAATCGCTCGTGCTCACGCTGCCGATGATCTTGTGGCTCTCACGAGCTTTTACCGGCCTGGCTCCGGTCAAAGCGGTGGAGCAAGCAATTCAGGTTGTTGACGATCATTTCGGGGGTGACCAGATGCTGGCGTTGCCCCACGTTCGCTTTGCGATGCGGACACTGGCCGAGCGCGGCGAGCTAGAGAAATTGGTTGCCTGGTATAGCCGATGAGGCGACCATGGGCGACCGACCCAGCGGTCGAAGTTTGCCAGGCAATGGTTCCAGATCCACCAGGCGGCGAGTGCGGGGGTGATGATCCCGATCAGGCAGGTGAGCGCGGCGGTGATTGGAGCATCACCGCTGCGAAGGCCGATCCACTCCGCAGCCAGGTAGAGGCCGTGCGGGTGCTGGAGCGAGTGATGCAGCTCGCCATAGGTGACGAGCGAGAGCGAGGCGAGCAGCGGGATCGATGCCACGCCCCACAAGACCGAGCTGAAGCGGGCCGGCAGCAGGAAAGGAAGGGCCACCGAGACCATCGGCACGAGCATCGGAATTACGGTTCGACCGGCGGCGGCGTTCCGATCGGCAGTTGTCAACGCGACCCGGAGGCCGAAGACCAGGAACAGGCTGGTCGAGGAGGCCAAGATGAGCACAGCAGCGAGGAAACCCAGCGGATGAAGCGCGCCCGAGAGGAGCCCGAGTGTCCAGAGCGACAGGACCGTTACCAGGATTCCGCCAGCCGCCAGAGGCAGGCGCGGAACTTGCCGAGCAGGATATCACGGCCGGAGAGAGGCGTGGCGATCAGGCTGTTCCAGGTCTCCCTGGTGCGCTCGGCGCTGAGCACCTCGAGGGCAATTCCGGTGGAAATGAGGGCGATCATGAACAGGACCGCGCCGGTCACGAAGCGGAGAAAAATGTTGAACTGGGTCCTGGCTGCGTCGATCGGAGTGCCGGGGCCGGATTGCTCCATAAACAATCGGACGAGGAGGTTGAGCTCGGGCTTCTGGGCGGATGCGGTCGCGGCGGTGTAGCCGTGATGCCAGAGCTCAACGAAGGCCGGGCGTGCGAAGAAAAAGGTGAAGTAGGCGAGCGTGCAATAGATCGCCACTGTGATGCAGAAGCCCACGAGCTGACCGATCAATCCGGAGCGGGAGGTGTAGCGCTCTCTCCAGAAGATCGGGTCGTCGCCCACCGGTGGGCGAGGCCGGAAGCGCCATGCGGGCAGTGCGAGGCGGCGCATCACGCCGTGTCCGTCGCCGCCCACATTGGTGCGATAAGCGCTGCGGAGCCGGAATATCGACGCGGCGACGAAGACGGCGCCCGAGGCGAGCTGGAGGCCGCACATCCAGGAGACTGCGGAGGAGAGTGCTCGCGGGTTGACGCCGCCGATGAACCGCGGGAGCAGGCTGACGGGGTTGCTGGAGAGAATCCACGCGTTGATCGTGACGAGGACGTCGGGCGGCCGGATGCCGATTCGCGAGAGAAGCGGGGTCATTCCCAAGAGCATCGGAACGAAAAGCCAAGCCATGACGGCGAGCACCGCGATGCTCGTCGCGCGGCGGCCATCCGGAGCACCGCTCGAGACCCAGAGCGCCAAGGAGATGATGAAAAACGCGGTCGAGAGGATTCCCGCATAAGCCAGCAAGATCAACTGCGGGTGCACGCCCCCCAAGACGTTCAAGAGAAGCATCACCGGCAGGCCGGCGGCGACAATGCTGAGGAACCCAATCATACAAGCCGCGAACTTGCCGAGAACGATCTCGGCGTTTCCCAGGCGGGTTGCGAGCAGGAATCCCAGGGTTTTTCGATCCACCTCGCCGGCGATGGAGACTGCCCCGATCGTGGAGAGCATGAAGATCGACATGGCGTGTGCGATCACCACAAAGAGAAACGACCGAGTGGCGACCGCCGACATCATGTCGGCGCTCCATGCCCCCTTGAGGGCGTAATACCAGGAGATGAACGTACCCAGCACGATGACGAGGAGGATACCCGCGAACCAGGCGCGGTCGACATGGACGCGGCCGCGACGGGCGGAGAGTGTCAGCTCACGGCGGAGGATTGGCATTTGATTTTTGTCAGTTGTCAGTTGTCCGTTGCTGGGGTCAGTTTGGGGGAATCCTACCACAAATGTCGGACGAGTGCCAGGGTGGGTGCTTGAGGGAACTTAAGCTGGGAATGCGATCTGGTTGGTGGGCGCGAGGCGACGAACGGCTGGAGCGGCGTAGTGATGAATGGGAAGCCTTGTCGTGGGGGGAGCCGAGGATGACAATCTTGGTATGGTGGAACGGTTGTGAACCAGAATGGGGCGGGGAGTGTCGGCGTGCGGGGAAACCCTCACTCCGGCCCTTTCCCGGGGGGAGAGGGGGCATGAATCAACTTGCGATCTCGCACCGAAGGCCCCTCACCCCGGCCCTCTCCCGGGGGGAGAGGGAGCATGAATTCAACTGAAGCGTCGCGTTTGAGTCCTCAAGTTTTAATTCACGGCGAAGGTTTTTGAACGATGGGTGAGACGTTATTTGAGAAGGTATGGAACCGGCACGTGGTGGAGCAGACGGACGAGGCGACGCTGCAGTATATCGACCGGCATCTGTTGCACGAGGTGACGAGTCCGCAGGCGTTCGAGGGATTGAGGCTAGCGGGGCGGCGGGTGCGCAGGCCGGACTTAACATTCGCAACGGTCGATCACAACGTTCCGACAGACGAGCAGATTGCGATTGCCGACCCGCTGTCGCGGCGGCAGGTGGAGGCGATGCGGGCCAACTGCCCGGAGTTCGGGATCGCGCTTTATGACATCGCGAGCGGGCGGCAGGGGATCGTGCACGTGATCGGGCCGGAGCTGGGGCTGACGCTTCCAGGAATGACCGTTGTTTGCGGCGACAGCCACACGAGCACACATGGGGCCTTCGGCGCGCTGGCGTTTGGAATCGGCACCAGTGAGGTGGAGCATGTTCTGGCGACGCAGACGCTCTGGCAGGGACTTCGGCCGGCATCCTTTGGAATCGAGGTGACCGGGTGCCTCGGACCCGGGCTCGAGCCGAAGGACATCATTCTGGCGATCATCCGCAAGATTGGCACCGGCGGCGCGACGGGGCATGCGATCGAATATTACGGGAGGGCGATCGAGGCTCTGTCGATGGAAGGGCGGATGACAATCTGCAACATGTCGATCGAGGCGGGGGCGCGTGCCGGACTGATCGCGCCGGACGACGTGACGATCAATTACATCACGGAGGGCGAGCGCCCGTTCGCCCCTCGCGGGGCTGTTCTTGAAGCCGCGATCGCCGACTGGAAGACTCTGCGCACGGACACGGAGGAAGCGTTTGCCCGCCGGGTCTCAATCGACGCATCGGCGCTTGTGCCCCAGGTGACGTGGGGAACGAACCCCGGCATGACGGTGGACGTGACCGGATTGGTGCCGGAGCCGGAAGACGTACCGTTTGCGTCAGCCGAGGACGCGAGGCGCGCACTCGAATACATGGGGCTCGTTCCGGGAACGCCGGTCACGGAGATTCCGGTTGACGTGGTGTTCATTGGCTCATGCACCAACGGGCGGATCGAGGACCTGCGCACCGCGGCGCGCGTGCTGCGCGGCCGGAAGGTGGCAGCGAGCGTGCGGGCCCTGGTCGTGCCCGGCAGCGAGGCGGTTCGTCATCAAGCCGAGGCGGAGGGGCTCGACCGGATTTTTCTGGAGGCGGGCGCCGAGTGGCGCAAAGCGGGGTGCAGCATGTGCCTGGCGATGAACCCCGACAAGCTCCAGCCGGGCCAGCGATCTGCCAGCACCAGCAACCGCAACTTTGAGGGCCGGCAAGGGCCGGGGGGGCGGACCCACCTGGTCAGCCCAGCCATGGCAGCGGCGGCGGCGGTGATCGGGCGATTCGCGGATGTGCGCAGGCTGTTATCCCAGACGCATTAAGCCCCGGAGTTGTTTCTCTTGGAACCTTTCATCACTCATCGCGGTCGCGTGGCGCTCCTGGACTGGACCGACGTCAACACCGACTTGATCATTCCCGCGCGTTACCTGAAGAAGATCGAGCGAACGGGGTTCGGTCCCCTGCTCTTCGCCGACAAGCGGTATGCTCCGGGCGGGGCGCCCGAGGCTGAACGGCCGAATGAACACGGCGTGGAGCTGGGCGAATTTCCGCTGAACGACAGTGCGGTCAAAGGGGCCACGGTTCTGGTGGTGGGTCACAATTTCGGGTGCGGCTCGAGCCGCGAGCACGCGGTATGGGCGGTGGCGCAGGCGGGCTATCGAGCGGTGATCGCGCGGGGGCGTAAGACCGGGTTTGCCGATATCTTCGAATCAAACGCATTTCAGAACGGCTTGCTCCCCATCGAGCTGGACGACGCCGAGTGGGAGACGATCGCCGGGGCGGCACGCCAGAGCCCGGGCTCAGTTGAAGTCACGATCGACCTTCGTGAGCAGACGGTAAAGCTTCATTCGCAAATCGACACCTCGTCCGAGCCGGTGGACAGCCTTTTTCATTTCACCATTCCCGAAGCTCATCGCCACAGGCTGCTGCATGGACAGGACTCGATCGGCGAAACGATGCTCCACGACCAGGCCATCACCCGGCACGAGGAGCGTCTGCCTGCCTGGGTTGCGACCGCGAATCTTGACTTAGATCGTCGGGATATGTAAGATTCGCATGATTGATTTGGGAAGGAGGACAAGATGGCGACCTCGTTGTCCGTAGCTGTGGCCGAAGAAGAGTGGACAGACGTCAACTCAAAATTGATAGGATCGACCCCGCGCGGGATTCTGGAGTGGGCGATCGAGCGATTTCAATCTCGGCTGACGATGGCGACGGCGTTTGGTGCGGAAGGGTGTGTGCTGATTCATCTTCTGGCAGAGATTGACCCGAAGGTGCGTGTCTTTAATCTGGACACGGGATATCAGTTTGCCGAGACGCTGGCGCTGCGGGACCAGATTCGCGATCGCTATGGGATCGAGGTGGAGATGGTGCGGCCCGAGACGACAACGGGCGAGTACGAGAAAGAGCACGGGGGGCCAGTGTATCTGGCGCATCCGGACCAGTGTTGCTATGACCGGAAGATCGTGCCGTTGCGGAGGGCGCTCGTGGGCTACGACGCGTGGATCACGGCGATTCGAGGCGATCAATCGTCGCATCGCGGGGCTGCGAGCGTGGTGGGGAAGGACCGCAAGTTCGGTCTGGTGAAGGTGAATCCACTCCTCCACTGGTCGCGGCGAGACGTCTGGGCGTTTATCGCCACGAACAACGTGCCTTACAATTCGCTGCACGACCAGGGATACCCGTCGATCGGGTGCTGGCCGTGCACACGAGCAGTAGCCGGCGGCGACTCGGAGCGTGCGGGCCGCTGGGCGGGGCACGCGAAGACCGAATGCGGGTTGCACTCGCTCGACAGCAGTCTACTTTGATCGACAGCGATTAGCATTCGAGAGGTCGAGAATGGGCTTCGGCTCAATTCAATGAAGATCACAGCGAAGTCAGAGTATGCATGTCTGGCCGTGGTGGCGCTGGCGCAGCACGGGCCGGGAACGGGTCCGGTTCGGATCCGAGATATTGCGGGGACGTACTGCATTCCGGAGCGATATCTGGTGCAGATCCTGCTTCAATTGAAGGGAGCGGGGCTGGTTGTGAGCACTCGGGGGGCGACGGGCGGATATCGCCTGGCGCAAGCCGGAGTCGATTTCGCTGTCCGAGATTCTTTCGGCGATCGATCCGGCGGGTGCACAGGGGGACGAATCCGGGGGAGATCCGCACTCGATCAGCTCGGTTCTCGAATCGGTGTGGGACGATGTACGTGCGGCTGAGCGCGCGGTGCTGGCGCGGACGACAGTCGCGCAGCTTGCGGGGCGATGTTCGCCGCGTGAGTGGGTGATTTGAGCGAGGCTGGCGTGGGAGCTGGCCCACGCGAGGGCTAGGCGCGTCTCAACGATTTATGAGACGGTTTATGGTTCATTTTTTCTGACAATGCCGGCTGCGGCATCAAGAAGGAGAGTTGCAATACCTACCTCAAGGGAGAACTCGGCTGGGACCACAGGATCGCGGGCCGGGGCGCTGAATTCGCCGTTTGGCGGAAAGCTAGTGGACTTGGTTGTCGGTCAAGAACGTGCGGCCGAGATGAAAGCGACCGCGAAGGACTTCGCCAGCATTACGCTTGAAGAGCGGCCACTTTGCGATCTGGAGCTGCTGGCGGTCGGCGGTTTTTCGCCACTTTCGACGTTCATGAACAAGGCGGACTATGCGCGGGTTGTCGGTGAATCACGGTTGGCCGACGGGACGCTGTGGCCATTGCCGGTTGTGTTGCCGGTAAAGCCCGGAGATGGAATCGCCGAGGGGAAGGCGCTGGCCTTGCGGGACGTGTACGGCAACTTGCTAGCGTTCCTGCACGTCGAGGAGATCTACGCCTACGACAAGGACAACGAAGCGCGGGGTGCTTATGGATCGGTGGATGAGAAGCACCCGTCCGTTGCGTATCTGAACCGGCTGCCGGGCCATTATGCTTCGGGCCGCTTGGAGGTGATCCGCGTGCCGCCGCATTACGACTTTGTATCATTGCGGCACACGCCGGCGGAACTGCGGGAGCATTTTCAAACGCTGGGCTGGAGCAAGATCGTCGCGTTCCATACGCACAACCCGTTGCATCGGGCACACGAAGAGCTGACGAAGCGAGCGGCCCGGCAGGTCGGCGGGGGCCTGTTGATCCACCCGGTGGTGGGCATGACCAAGCCCGGCGACGTGGGTCATTTCACCCGGGTGCGGAGTTACCGAGCACTGGTGGACAACTATTATGATTCCGGCAGTGCGTTGCTCTCCTTGCTGCCACTGGCAATGCGAATGGCCGGGCCGAAGGAGGTGCTGTTGCACGCGATTATCCGGCGGAATTACGGATGCACGCATTTCATCGTCGGCCACGATCATGCCGGGCCGGGTGACGATTCGGCGGGGAAGCCGTTCTACGATCCGTGCGCGGCGCAAGAGTCGATGGCCGCGCATGAGAAAGAGCTTGGCGTGGAGATGGTCGAAATCAAGCAGAGCGTGTACTTGCCTGAAAAAGACTGCTATGCAGCCGTGGACGAAGTGCCTGCGGGGACGAAGACGGCGGATATTTCGGAGACGCAGATCCGCGACAACTATCTGGCGAAGGGTGTTCAGCTTCCGGAGTGGTTTAGCCGACCGGCGGTGGCTGAAATCCTGAATGAAGCCAATCCGCCCAAGTTCCGCCAGGGGATCACGCTATGGTTCACGGGACTTTCGGGCTCGGGCAAGAGCACGGTTGCCCACGCGACGATCGAACGGCTGGCGGAGTTCGGGCGAAATTGCTCGCTGCTCGACGGAGACGAAATCCGCACGCATCTTTCCAAGGGCCTGAGCTTCAGCAAGGAAGACCGGGACACGAATATTCGCCGAGTTGGCTACGTGGCCGGTCTGGTCGCGCAGCACGGCGGCACGACGCTTTGCTCGGTCATCAGCCCGTACCGGGCGATCCGTGACGAGGCTCGCCAGATGTCGGGTGGGAACTTCGTCGAGATCTACTGCTCGACGCCGATCGACGTTTGCGAAAAACGCGATGTGAAGGGCATATATGCCAAGGCGCGGGCGGCGGTGTCCAACGGCAGACCGATGGGATTCACCGGCGTGGACGATCCGTACGAGCCGCCGAGCAATCCCGAAGTCACTCTCGATACCGGCACGCTCTCGGTGCAGGAGTGTGTCAACCACATCATCGACAAGCTTCTGGAGTTGGGTTACATCCTGCCGCACGGGCACATTGCAGTTTGAAGAGGACGGGAGCCATTCGCGATCGACCCCCCCTACCCCCTTCTTAAGGGGGGAAAATATGTGGGTAGTTTGATCGGATCACTGGCGAGTTGGGCCATTCGCCCACCATGCCCTGCTTCGCAACGAGGGGAGTTAAGGTGACATCACGGGGCTGTGTTGCGGGCTGGCTCGACGTCGGAGTCAAAGACGCGCACGAGACGCCAGGAAGCTTTGTTTTCTTTGATGAACTGCTCGTGAGCTGGTGCTTCCTGATATGCGTCGTGGGCTTCCTTGGAATCGAAGACGATGTGGAGTGCGATGTCGAAGTCGTGATCGTTGACCGGGCGAGTCAGTTCCTGATTCGGGGTTCCGCAGGCGAAGAAATGGGTGCCAGGGTGGCCGGTCAGGTATTTGCGGCAAGCGGTCAGCATCTTTGCGACCGCGGCCTCGGAGCGATCATGAAGCGAGAAGAAAACATTGTGGCAAAGCATGGGGCGGCTCACTGGGCGGAGTTGTGGGTTCTTGACGACTCAGGAGAGGGCCAGGACAGTATGGATCGTCTCTCGATTCACTGGCCGGATCACGCCTTTCTCGGTGATGATACCGGCGATGAGCTTGGCTGGAGTGACGTCGAAGGCCGGGTTGTACACGTCGATGCCGTCGGGCGCCGTCTGGCGGCCGAAGCCGTGGGTAATTTCGCGCGGGTCGCGCTGCTCGATGGGGATGGCGGCTCCGTCGGAGATCGACAGGTCAAAGGTGTTCGATGGGGCGGCGACGTAGAACGGGATCCCGTGAGCCTGGGCGAGCACGGCCACGCCGTAGGTTCCGATCTTGTTGGCGGTGTCGCCGTTTGCGGCGATGCGATCGGCTCCCACGACCACCAGTTGGATCTTACCTTCCCGCATGACCTGCGCGGCCATGTTGTCGCAGATGAGCGTGACCGGAATGCCCCGTCCCTTGAGCTCCCAGGCCGTCAAGCGAGCGCCTTGCAAGAGCGGGCGCGTCTCGTCGGCAAAGACATGCACGGGCGTGCCGTGCTCGTGAGCGGCGAAGATCACGGCGAGGGCGGTTCCATAGTCGGAGGTTGCCAGGCCGCCGGCGTTGCAGTGCGTGAGCACTCCATCACCGGGCCCGACCAGAGGAGCTCCGAAGCGACCGATGGCGCGGCACATGGCGCGATCTTCACCGTCGATCGAGCGCGCCTCGGCGAGAAGCAATTCCAGTAGCTCAGCGCCATTCTCTGCTCCATCAGGCGGCAGGCAGCGGTCCATGCGGTCAAGTGCCCAGAACAGGTTGACGGCCGTGGGCCGGCTGGTTCGAAGACTCCTGGTCGCCTCCGCAAGGGCGCGGCGCACGGTTGCCGCATCTTCTATTCCCCGGGAGCGTGCGCCTAACACGGCCCCGTAGGCTGCTGCGACTCCGATCGCGGGCGCGCCGCGCACTCGCAAGGATTTAATCGCCTCCCAGACCGTGGGCACGTCGCGGCAATCGATCTCGATATGCTCGATCGGCAGCAGGGTCTGGTCAACCAGCTTCAAGCACCCGGTCGCCGGATCGCCAACCCAGCGGAGGGTGGATAACGCATCAATTTGGCCGCTCATCGACATCTCTAGAGGGGAATTCAAACTGCGCCTGCGCTCACGATTTCGGAGAAGCTTGGGGAGCTTCAAGCGATATTGCCTGAGTGCAAGCGGTGATCAATCATCGTCGTCTTCGTCCAGATCATCGTCATCTTCTTCATCATCATCGCCCTCGAGCTCCTCCGGGTCGATCCACGAATAGAATTCCGAGAATACTTCCCAGATGTTGTGCAGGGCCTTTTTCACGTCGTCGCCTTTAAGCGCAGGGTGCTGGCCGGTGTAGCCGGCTACTTCGATTGCGATGCGCAGGAGGTCGAGGTTTTGCTGGCGCATCTCAAGAAAGATCTGGCTCTGGGTATCGAGCTCGAGTGCATCTTCGAGTGCTTCCTCGCTTTCTTCGAGATCGGTTTCATCGTCGGGGCCTGTGCCGCCGTTCTTGCTGCCATAATCGTCTTCGCTCATCGGTTGGGCTCCTGGAAGAAGAGAGGAATGTAAGCCGCGGGCCGAAGGAGAGGCCTCTGCTCTGGTTGACGCAGCGGATTGCACGCGGGTGCGGCTTTTTGTTGCCACGGCGAGAAAGGGTGTGAACGTGTCATGATTAGATCATGTTGCTCCGATTGGCACATTTACGGATTCCTGGCGGGCGTCGAGCGCGGAGCAAGGGAGCCCGAACGTGGAAGCTACTGCCTGGTTGGTGACGCGGCCGCGGTCGATGTTAATTCCCGTCGCAACACCCAGGTCGGCCGCAGCGACCTCATGCCAGCCGTGGTTGGCGAGCTGGAGCACGTAGGGGAGAGTGACGTTGCACAAGGCATACGTGCTGGTGCGGCCGACGGCCCCGGGCATGTTGGTCACGCAGTAATGGACCACTCCATCGACCAGGTAGGTCGGCTGGCGATGAGTCGTGGGGCGGCTGGTGGCAACGCATCCGCCTTGATCGATGGCCACATCGACGATCACCGCGCCGTTCTTCATCCGGCTCAGGTCTTCGCGTTTGAGAAGGCGCGGCGCGCGTGCGCCGGTTATCAAGATCGCGCCGATCACCAGGTCTGCCCGTTCGATCGATTCCATGATCGTATGGCGGTCGGAATAGAGTGTGGTGACGTTGGGCGGCATGATGTCGTCCAGGTAACGGAGGCGATCGAGGTTGATATCGAGGATCCGAACGTTGGCGCCGAAGCCGGCGGCGACCTTGGCGGCGTTGGACCCGACGACACCTCCTCCCAGGATTGCGATCTCGGCGGGGGCGACGCCGGGCACGCCGGAGAGGAGGATTCCCCGGCCTTCCTGGGGGCGCTCCAGGAACTTGGCTCCCTCCTGAATGCTCATGCGCCCTGCAACCTCGCTCATCGGCGTCAAGAGAGGCAGGCTTCCACGGGAGTCGCGCAGGGTCTCGTAGGCGATTGCCGTGATGCCGCTGTCGATGATCGCTCGGGTGAGGGCTTCGTCTGCGGCAAAGTGGAAGTAGGTAAAAACCACCTGGCCAGCGCGGAGGCGAGGCCACTCCGGTGGCAGAGGCTCCTTCACCTTGACGATGAGCTCGGCCTCGGCCCAGATTTCCGCAGAATCGCTCACGATCGTGGCACCGGAGTCTCGATAGGCGAGGTCGGCGATTCCGCTTCCCTGGCCGGCGCCTGTCTCGATCAAGACGGTGTGCCCGGCCTGCGACAACTCGAGTGCGCCGACGGGGAGCATCGCCACCCGGTACTCGTCCGACTTGATCTCTTTGGGTACGCCAACCTTCATCCGCGCTCGTCTCCGCGACCGTCAACGGTGCCAGCGGCTTCAGCCCGCTTCAAGCTCCCGTACCTGGCCAGAGCCATTCGACCAGACTCATTGGCGATAATCAAGGCGGCGCGCTCGGCACCGGGCCGGCAACGACGCGCGATGACCGCTTCAGAGTTCACCGGGCCAGTCTCGAGGCAGCCCATATCGAGTCGGTTTTTAGCCGTCCAGATCGGAGAGCAACTCGTTCACCTCGCGGTTCAAGAAGCGGCTGGCGATATCGAAATGGGCCTGGCGATGGGCGACGGGGAGGGCGTGCTCCTGGTGCTTCTTGGGGCTTTCCGGGGTGATCTCGTCGGAGTTCTCTTCCCATTTCTCGGTCGTAGCGTGGGAGGTTTCCGTCGCCTGGCGGCGCGATCGCATGTAGAGCTTGATGGGGATGTCGCGAAACGGCAATCGTTCGCGGAAGACGTTCAAGAGGTAGCGCTGATAAGTCGCGTCGAAGAGCTGCGTACTGTTGACGAACAGGACCACGGTGGGGGGAGTCACTCCGACCTGGGTGGCGTAATAGATGCGCGCAGCTCGATTCTCGCGCGACGCCGGCGGATGGGCGTCGACGGCCTCGCGCAATACACGGTTCAGAGTGCCGGTGCTCACTCGAAGTCGAGACTGTTTGAAGAGGGACTGCGCGAGGTTGACGAGCGCTTTCACGTTCTTTCCGGTCTGTGCGGTGATGAACGCCATCGGCATGTAGCTCATCGAGCGGAACGAATACTGGACGAGGTTGGCATAGCGCGCCATGTTCCCCATCGACGGGTCGGCCGCGTCTTTCTGCATCAGGTCCCACTTATTGATCGTGAAAATGCAGGGCTTGTGTTCCTGGCTGATATAGTCGGCGAGCTGCTTGTCCAGCCGGGTGATCCCCTGGGTCGGATCAATGAAGAGGAGGACGACGTCGGCCCGGCGAATCGAGCGCTGGGCGCGATGGAAGGAGTAAAAGTCGAGGTTGTCGCGGATCTTGGAGCTGCGCTTGATGCCCGCGGTATCGATCGCCAGAAACGGCAGGTTGTCGAGCTCGAAATGGACGTCAACGGAGTCTCGGGTCGTCCCCGGCCGCTCGGAAACGATCATGCGCTCCGCTCTTGCCAGGGTGTTGATCAACGTGGACTTACCTGTATTCGGCCTGCCCACGACGGCGATCTTCATCTCCGTGTCAGCCGGCTTCTCGGCGTCGGAGGGGGGAAGCATCTCTTCAATCAAGTTGAGCAACTGGTTTCGATTGCGGTCCTGATGGACCGACACCGCGATCGGCTTGCCGCGCCCCAGCTTGTAAAACTCGGCGCCTCGATGGTCGAGCTGGGGAACGTCGGACTTGTTCATCACGAGGATCACCGGCGTCTTCAAATAGCGGAGGCGGTGGGCCACCTCGAGATCCAGCGGCATGAGCTCGTCGCGAATGTCGACGACGAAGAGAATCAAGTCGGCTTCGTTCATGGCCGTGTCGATCTGGCGCTCCACGTCTTCACCCAGATCATCGCGGTCAACGATTCCGACGCCACCGGTATCGAAAAGCTCGATGAACCTCGGGTTCACGTCGTCGCCGATTTGCACCAACGAGCCGACACGATCCCTGGTGACACCGGCCATTGCGTCAACGATCGCGATCCTTCGCCCCGCGAGCCAGTTGAAGACCGACGACTTGCCGACGTTGGGCCGGCCCACGATCACGACCTTGGGAAGTGCCATGTCGATCACCGAGAGGGAAATAAGGTAGGATGAAAGTTAATTATACGCCGTCTGCCGCGTGTGCGGCAAATATGCGCGAATGTCGACCGCGCAAACAGCTCGATGGCAATCGATACAACAGCTCCGGGTCGTGAAATCCTTCGTAGAAGGAAACCAAGAGGCTTGGGCGAGATGGAGCGAATTGACCACGGCGGCGGATTCAGTGTTCTGGACGGGGCTGCGCTAGTTGTGGGGGCAGCGATCGCATCCGTCCACGTGCTCGGGATTCGGCGTGTCGATCTGTCTGGGCCTGGATGGATCATGATTGCTCTCACGTTCTGCTGTGTCGCGACGACTGCTGCTGGTCCATTCTTTTACCTGGGCCGTAGATTCGTCAGACGCCTGCCGAATTATCCGAAGATCGGTGACCGGCTCTGGGGCTTGCTCGGCCTTCCGTGGTGTGTGACCGCAGTTCTCCAGTCGGCTACACCGGGCACAGAACCACGGCACAATCCTCTGTTCTCAACTACGTTGGTTGTGGGTCTGGGGGTAGTATGTCTCATTGCACTCATTGTTGTTTGGGGCACCTGGGTGATGGTTCCTCCTGACAAAGCCGCGGCCGTTGACGCGGCTCCGTGGACCAACCGCGTTGGCCTGATTTTGTCGATTGCGTGGCCGATTCAGTGGGGACTCGGAATGGTAGTCTTGAGCTGAGTGAGCCAATGCTTGCACCGTCTGAAGGGGCCCGGGTTCAGGTCGAGCTTCAAGACATCTTGGCGCTCGTTGTTGGGTACGGAATGGCCGCGGTGCTTTTCCGTGCGTTCTGGCCCGCCAGCCCGCCTTGGTCGGCGCTGGGGTTTCCCAGCGCCGTGCTTTATCTCTGGCTGGGCCTGGCGATGAGTGGGCCGATCATCATGCTGCGGCGCCGGCTCTCCCGGCGGGCGCCGGCGCCTTTGGATCTGGATTCGGAAAGCACCCTGGATTCGTCGCGGCGGCTGCTGTCGCCAAGCGGCGGGAGCGGCGGGCGAGATGTGTCAGCGAGAGACGCGCGAACCACCTGGGCCGAGCGTGCGTGGCTGTTGATCGGAGCGTACTGGATCGTGCTCGGCATTTTTGTCATTCCGCAGCGGCTGCACGAGTTCAAGCTCGGTGATGTGGTGCGATTCGGACTGGCGCCCCTTGTGGTGGCGATCGGCTTGCGAATGCTCGGGCCGGCGACCCCGCGGGGCGCAGGGATCGTGCGCGGCTGGACGCACAGCGCTGCAATCGCGCTACTTCTGACCTGGCCACTCGCGTGGATCTGCCTGATTTTCCTGGGAAAGTCGATGCATTAGCAACGGGACGACAGAGGGTCGCTAAAGCGCAGCGGAGAAGCTACGCTTCGTCGGACCCGGAGCGGCCTTTGACCTCGTCCGGCGGGATCCAGTCGCTCGATAGCCCTGCCTTTTGTCGCAGCCATTTCATCCAATCGTCGCCGAGCTCCTCGATGGCACGTTTTCTGGCCGTTCTTTCATAGCTTCCGGAGTCACTGTATGGGGCATAAAGCGCTGCGAAGGTCGCCGGCTCACGCTTGTCGAGCGCCAGCACATAGAAGACGGTGCGGGGCTGGTTAGCGGTCGTGGCGATGGAGCCGGGCCGCAACGCGAAGTACGCGTCTCGAAACGCGTCGCCGGCATGGGCAACGTCCGGGATGACGGTATCTTCCGGGGGCGGGGGCTCCTCGAAGGGATTGGCAATTCGGCTCTGGGGTTGTTTTCGCGAAATGGGAGGAAGGGAAAGAACACGATATCCATCAACAATGGATTCCTTGATAGAACCTCCCTGCTTCTCGAGTTTTGCAGCGAGCTCGGCGGCGGCTTTCTCGGCCATGACACGTGCTTGCATCGTCTTGTACGCGAGAACCACATCGGAGCGCACTTCGTCGAGAGGCGGAACGTGTGGCGCGACATCCTTGATTTTTCGGGCGAGGTATCGGGTTCGCCCCAGGTCAACAAGCTCTTCGGGTTCGTAGAGTGCTTTCCTCGTGTCGAAGAACTCGGCGGCGAACTTGTGGCCGCCGGAGAGCGGAACCGTTCCAACCTGGGCGCTGGAAATCGTGCCGTACTGGTCGGCTTCCTCTAGTGAGAGCAACCTGGTGACCTCGTAGTTGAGATGTTCACGCTCGGCGACCTCTTTGAGGTCAGTCGCTTCTGGCAAGACTCTGGTTGCCTTCGGGTCTTTCTTTCTGGCTTCCTCGAGGTCGTCGAGCGCCGTGCCGTACTGGTCGTAGAACGGTTCGAGGACTTCGGTCTTGATCTTCGCGAAGGAATCCGAAATCTGCGCGGCCGCCCGGTCCTCGGCCAGCTTCACAGCGAGTTCGGGGCGGACGTCGTCAAATGTTCTGAGGATCGGCGGAGTCAGGTCGGGCTGGCCGGCGAAGAGATCGACGGGCAGCTCGGACCGTGCCGGGAATTCCTTCTTGCGGTTTTCGTAGGCTGTCCGCAAGTCTTGCTCCGAGAGCGTATCCATGATCCCTCGCGCCAGTGAGTTTCCGTCGATGGACAGAATCTCGACCTGGATTTGCCGGGGGACCTTGAAACCCGGAGTCTCACGGGTCGCGTCAGGCAGGACGTCCTTGTATTTTTCGTACAGCGCCTCGATTTCGGCCGGAGACGGCTCTGGCACCTTGGCCAGGAATTTCTCGACGGGGATCTCGACGGCCTTGGCCGAGACCCGCTCGTTCTGATCGCGGTAGGTGCGGAAGATATCGTACGGTGTGACGAGCGCCGTGCCCGGCAAAAATCGAACCTTCAGCAAGCGAACCTGGTCGCCGATGAGCGTCAAGATCTGCTCGCCGTTCACCCGGTTGTTCATCCGCTCGACATATGAGTCGAAGATTTCGCTGGTCATCTGGTTCCGGGTGATCTTCTTCAGAAAGTCACGACCGACATCGGGCCCGGTCGGAAGCCCGAGACTGTCTGCTTCGTGCTCGAGGATCAATGCGTCAACGAGATCACGATCCTTCACCCCCCCGAACTGGTTCCGGCCGTCAGGTGAAAACGGATTGATCTCGGCCATAAAAATGTTCGCATTATTCCGTCTATCGTGCATCTCATTGAGTGCGCTGCGATAGATTGTCTTGCCGTAAAGAGTGACAACGGGCTGATCGCGCATTGCCGAATTCGAGCTAAGCAGCTTGGGCAAGCTGTCCGAGACGACGAAGCCGAACATCGCGAGGATGGCGAAGACGGCCAGGAGCTTCTTCTGATGACGGCGAAAGACCTCAAGAGACATCGACTTCCTCGGGTTTCAAATTAATCTCGGTCTGACTGGAAATGTATGGCCTTTCGTACACGGTTTCAGAGAGGCGCCCTTGACAGGCACCAATACCCTAGCTTATGTCGCTTAGGGGAGTGGTTTCGGAGCCGGAGCCTTCACAGCGTATGTACTATCGTAGCAGGAATTGACGCCGGAACAATCTCAATCAATCGGTCAACCCCACTGCTCCGTGCGGTGGCTTTTCGACCGAAGCAGCGATCTGGAATCAGGATAGGCAGGAAACACCGTGGCTCGAAAGACCCCTCAAAAGCCCAGTACGGATGGCAGTGCGGCGCCCAAGGAATCGGTCCGCAAGCGGGCCTCCTCCACCGGCGAGAGGCTCGAGCCGGCGCACCCCCTCTCGCAAGAAATCGGACCAGATGACCGGCGCGGAGGGGAACGGTGATCTGCCCGGCCTCGTGATTGTCGAGAGCCCCAAGAAGGCGAGATCGATCGGCAAGTTCCTCGGCGCGTCGTTCGTCGTCAAGGCGAGCATGGGGCATGTGCGCGATCTGCCGAAGCGGAAGCTGGGCATTGAGGTCGCTCAAGGGTACAAGCCTTCTTACGAGGTCGTGCCGGCGAAGAAGGAGACGATCGGCGATCTGAAGCGCACCGCGGCCCGCTCCGGGCTGGTGTATCTGGCGACCGACCCCGACCGGGAAGGCGAAGCAATCGCCTGGCATTTGCAGCAAGCCCTCGGCCTGGATGAAGACCGCATCCGGCGGGTTTCCTTCCACGAAATCACCGACCGGGCTGTCAAGGAAGCATTTTCCAAGTCCGGCCCGATCAACATGGACATGGTCAACGCCCAGCAGGCGCGGCGGTTTCTCGACCGCGTGGTGGGCTACCAGTTGAGCCCGCTGCTCTGGAAAAAAATCGGGGCGAGGAACTTGAGTGCCGGGCGTGTGCAATCGGTCGCGGTGCGGCTCATTGCCGACCGTGAGCGTGACATCAACAATTTCGTCACAGAGGAATACTGGAAAATCGCCGCCATTGTGAGCCCGCAGGGATCGAGCGAGGCCGGCGAGCGTTTCAAAGCGGCCCTCGCCGAATTTAACGGCGCCAAGTTCGACGCGAAAACCGAAGCCGATGCTCATGCAATTCGCGACGCCTTGCAGGCGGCGTCCTATCGTGTCTCGAAGGTCGACGCGACCGAGAAGCTTGATCGGGCCGAGCCTCCGTTCAAGACCAGCAGCCTCCAGCAGCAGGGCGTGATCAGGCTGCGCTTCCCCGGCAAGAAAACGATGCGGGTCGCCCAGGAGCTGTACGAAGGCATCGACGTGGACGGATCGGGGCCGGTCGGCTTGATCACCTATATGCGTACCGACAGCCTTCGCGTCTCGGAGGAGGCCGTGAGTGCCGTCCGCGATCAGATCAAGGCCGACTTCGGCGAAAAGTACCTGCCTGCGAAACCGATTCGCTACGCTGCCGGTAAGCTGGCGCAGGAAGCGCACGAAGCGATCCGCCCCACCGAGCTGCACCACACGCCGGAGAAGATCAAGCAGCATTTGACGCACGATCAGTTTCGACTCTATCAGCTCATCTACAACCGTTTCGTGGCAAGCCAGATGGCGCCTGCCGTCTACATGGTCACCGACGTCGGAATCAAAGCCGGGGCCGGCTTGTTCAAGGCGCAGGGGAAAGTGCAGAAATTCGACGGCCATCGCCGGATCTGGCCACAACATGGAAAACACGATGACGAGCTGCTGCCGGCGCTCGCCGTCGGGCAGACACTGGACCTTCACCAGCTTGACGCCACACAGCACTTCACCCAGCCTCCCCCGCGGTACAGCGAGGCGACCCTGATCAAGGCGCTGGAAAAGGAGGCAATCGGGCGCCCGAGCACCTACGCGCCGATCATCCAGACGATTCAGGATCGCGGCTACGTTGAGCAAAAAGAGCGGCGGTTTCACGCCACGCTTCTGGGAATGACCGTCAACGACCTGCTTGTCGAACAATTTCCGAAGATCCTCGACTTGAAGTTCACCGCCCACATGGAGGGCAAACTCGACGAGATTGCCACGGCCAAGGCCGACATGGTGAAGGTGCTTGACGAATTCTACTATCCATTCCAGGAGGAATTGCGGGCGGCGGAATCGCACATGGAGCGTGTGCAGATTCCCACGAGCGAGACATGTCATGTTTGCAGTGCTCCCATGGTGCTCAAGTTCGGCAAGACCGGCCAGTTCCTGGGCTGCTCCAAGTATCCCGAGTGCAAGGCAACCCGGCCGCTGGGGGGCCAGCCCCGCGCGGAAGCGATTGCCAGCGAGCACACCTGCCCCAAGTGCTCCAAGCCCTTGATGATCCGCGAGAACAAGCGCGGTGAAAAGTTCTATTCGTGCTCGGGATTTCCGGAGTGCAAGGAGTCGTTCAACATCGATCCCGACGGCAAGCCCGTGCCGCGCTGTGGTCGAGACAGAACACGTCTGCGAGAAATGCGGCAAGCCCATGGTCATGCGGCAAGGGCGCCGCGGTGCCTTCATCGGGTGCACAGGCTACCCCAAGTGCCGGAATGTGCTGCCGGTCGACGACCAGGGGCGTCCGGTTCCACCCGTGAAGGTCGAAGTGGCCTGTCCCAAGTGCGGTGGGACAATGGCCGTGCGGACCGGTCGCCGTGGTCCATTCCTCGGTTGTCTCAAGTATCCCAAATGCCGCGGGACTTCACCGGTGCCCGACGACCTGAAGGACCAGATAGCCGCACAGCCAAGCCCGGCCAAAGCATCACCTGCCAACGACTTGAAATCGGTACCCGTGGAGGAAACGTGCGAAGACTGCGGAGGCCCCATGCTGGTTCGACGGAGCCGCCGCGGGTTTTTCCTCGGGTGTGCCCAATATCCACAGTGCAAGGGAACCAAGCAGCCGGGCGAGGCGACGCTCGCGAAGATTAATGAGTTGATCAAGGTGTGAACCACACGTTTGAGAACAGCTCTGCGTCGTTTTCACGACGTCGTCGGCAGCGTTGCGCTCGAGGGCTTCGGCGGGCACGCGGGCCGGCCCAGTGCCAGGGCGTATGCAGTGGCATAGGTGCGGCAATGCGAAATCGAAATGAGGATATCGCCGATGCCGCGCGCGATGGCAGTCTCCCGCGCGGCGCCGCAGACCAGCACCTGGGGACGGCCATCCTGCCCGTTGCGGATTTCGACGTTCGTCCACGAGATGCCATGGCTTCGGCCCGTACCCATCGCTTTCAGGATGGCCTCCTTGGCGGCCCAGCGTCCGGCGAAGTGCTCGATGGCGTGCTTCCTCGCCTGGCAATAACGGATCTCGCGTTCGGTATAAACCCGGCGCAAGAATAGCTCACCGTGATGCTCGATCATTTTGCCGATGCGCGGGCATTCGATGATATCGGTGCCGATTCCCAAGATTTCCATTCCTCCCTCGCTTCCGGCACGATGCAAGATCAAGCCGCGGTGAGCTCGCGGTCACGAAAAGGCCAAAGGACATTCGGTCTCGGGTTTCAGTCTACACCCCGGCGCGACGAACACCAAGGCGACAGAGATTGGGAGGTCCCGTCGCGGAGCGAAGGCCGACACTGGGCGTCCGCGAACACCAAGGCGACAGACCAGCGGATGCTCGAGTGTACTCATTTCGCAGCGCCCGATTTCGACTCTCTGTGACTCTCCGTGCTGTGCGAGGTTGATCGCAGCAGCGGCTCCCGCAGGGGCTCGGTGATCAGCCGCGCGCCTCGGTCAAACGTGAAGTACGACCACGCCCAGTGAATCATGACGATCAGCCGGTTGCGAAAACCGATTAGGAAGAAGATGTGCACGAACAGCCAGAGCAGCCAGGCAAGGAACCCAGTCGCCTTGATCGAGCCGACCCTGGCGACAGCAGATCCCCGCCCGATGGTCGCCAGCATTCCCTTGTCACGATAGCGAAAGGGCAATCGCGATTGCCCGCGCAACGTGCGAGCGACATTCTCGGCGGCGTGCCAGCCGGTCTGCATGGCCGCTGGCGCGACGCCCGGCACCACCACTCCGTCAAGCTCGATGTGAGCCAGGTCACCGATCGCATAGACGTTGTCATGCCCCGGGATCGTCAGATCGGGCTGCACGAGAACGCGGCCCGCCCGGTCGAGTGGCACACCAAGCGTGCCGGCCAGCGGCGAGGCTGCCACTCCGGCAGCCCACAGGACTGTCTTCGCATGAATCCGATCCCGAGCAATGGTGACGCCTTCCTCGTCGATGCCCGTGACATTCATCCCAGTCCAGACTGCAACCCCCAGCTTCTCAAGCTGCAACCGGGCCGATTCCGAAAGCTCTTCCGTGTAGCCGCCGAGAACCCGTGGGGCGGCTTCGACCAGGATCACGCGCGCCGAGGCCGTGTTGATCTGCCGAAAATCCCGCGCGAGCGTCTGCCGCGACACCTCCGCGAGCGTGCCTGCCAGCTCGACCCCGGTCGGGCCGGCACCCACGATCACAAATGTCAGCCACGCCCGGCGCCGTTCGTCGTCGGGCTCGCGCTCGGCAATTTCAAACGCCATCAGCACCCGCTGCCGGATCGTGAGCGCATCTTTGAGGGTCTTCAAGCCCGGAGCAAACTTCGCCCATTCGTCATGGCCAAAGTAACCGTGCGTGACGCCTGTCGCCAGGATGAGAATATCGTAATCCAGCACGCCGTCGGCCAGGATCAGCCTTTCTTGCCCGAGGTCCACAGCGGTCGCATCGGCGAGCAGCACGCTCACGTTCGACTGATGGCGAAAAACGCGGCGGATGGGCGCCGCAATGTCGGCCGGGCTGAGCGCAGCGGTCGCCACCTGGTACAGAAGCGGTTGAAAGAGGTGATGATTCGAACGATCAACGATCGTCACCCGCACGGATGCTCGCCGCAGCCCATGCGCCGCTGCCATGCCGCCGAACCCCGAACCGACGATCACCACGTGCGGTGATCGTTTTGTATCGCCCATGCCGGCATTCTTGCTGGAGGGGTTCAAGGGTTATGCCACTCTTCGCCGCTAGGCAGCAGCCGGTCGGCTTCGCGAGGACCCCAGCTTCCCGGCTCGTAGAAGAAGAGCGGTGTGACATTCCCGAGCACCGGCTCGACGATTTCCCACTGCGCTTCGATCAGGTCTGCCCGAGCGAAGAGGCTCGAATCGCCGGACATCGCCGATTGGAGCAGCCTGGCGTAGGGGGGCACCTCGTCGGCCGCCTTGCGGCTCGCCGTCATTTCCACCGGCATCAATTCCTCGGTCTCACCCTCTTTCCGTACTGCCGCGCCGATTGCAATGATTTCTTCGGGGTTGAATCGAATCCGAATATAATTGTGAGAATGGTCCATCGACATCCGGGCCACGGTCTCCTGGGGTGGAGAGTGGAAGCTCACCATCACCTCGGTGGCGGTTTTGGCGAGGGACTTGCCGGCGCGGATGAGCACCGGCACCTTGGACCAGCGCCAGGAATCCACTTCGAGCCGCACCGCCGCGAATGTCTCGACCTGGCTTTCATCGGCCACTCCCTTTTCCTGGCGATAGCCGCGGTACTGTCCGCGGACCAGGCTGCCCGGCCCGAGCGGACGAATGGCCCTGAGCACCTTGACTTTTTCGTCGCGGATGCCATCAGGTGCATTGCTTCCGGGCGGCTCCATCATCAGGATCGAGACCACCTGAAGCATGTGGTTCTGGACGACGTCACGAATGGCCCCGGCCTCTTCGTAGAAGGAGCCGCGGCCCTGCACGTCAAAGTTCTCGGCCATCGTGATCTGGATGCAGTCGATGCAATTACGATTCCAGATGGGCTCGAGGAACAGGTTGGCGAACCGGAAGCTCAGGATGTTCAGCACCGGCTCCTTGCCGACATAGTGGTCAATGCGAAAGATCCGTGATTCTTCAAAGGTTTCGTGAAGGATGTCGTTCAGCTTGCGGGCCGAAGTCAGGTCGCGGCCGAACGGCTTCTCGATCACAACCCGCGCGTCCTCAACGCAACCGGATTGGGCAAGATGTTCCGCAACCGGGCCGAAGAGACTGGGCGGAATCGCCATGTAGTGCAGCGGCCGCCTGGCGCTGCCCAGCGCCTCTTTGAGTTGCTCGAAGGTCGCGGGGTCGTTGTAATCGCCGTCGACGTATCGAAGCCGCTCCACAAGCGTGGCGAATGCGGCCTCGTCGATCCCGCCATGATTCTCCAGGCTGTCGCGCGCCCGGGTGACCAGGTCTTCCAGCCCCCAACCTGACTTGGCAACACCGACGATCGGCACGTCCAGGTGGCCATGCTGGATGAGGTTTTGAATGGCGGGGAAGATTTTCTTGTAGGCCAGGTCTCCGGTAGCGCCGAAGAAGACCAGGGCGTCTGACGGGATCGCGGTCCTGGACATGGAGATCACTCCGGATTTTATGACTTTTTCTCGATGTGGCCGCCGAAGGCGAAACGCATCGCTGAGAGGACCTTATCGGCGAAGTCATCGTTGCCGCGCGAGCTGAACCGCGCGAACAGGGCCGCGCTCAAGACGGGAGCAGGCACGCCCTCGTCGATGGCCGCATCGATTGTCCAGCGGCCCTCTCCCGAATCGGAAACGCGGCCCGAGAACTCGCCAAGCTGCGGGCTCTTGAGCAAGGCCTGCGCGCCCAGATCGAGCAGCCACGACGCGATCACGCTGCCGCGTCGCCAGACTTCGGCAACGTCGGCGAGATTCAAGTCATATTGATAAAGCTCGGGGTTTCGCAGCGGAGTCGTCTCAGCGTCCACTTCCTGAGACTTCTTGCCGACCGAGGCGTGATGCAATATGTTGAACCCCTCCGCATACGCGGCCATCAGGCCATACTCGATCCCATTGTGAACCATCTTGACGAAGTGCCCTGCCCCGCTCGGCCCGCAGTGAAGGTAGCCGTTCTCGGCAGTGCCTCCGACCTTTTCTCTGCCCGGCGTGCGCGGCAGATTCCCACGCCCGGGAGCCAGTGCGGCGAAGACAGGATCGAGCCGCTGCACGACCTCGGTCTCGCCGCCGATCATCAGGCAATACCCACGCTCGAGGCCCCACACGCCCCCGCTGGTGCCCACATCGACGTAGTGAATTCCCTTTGGCTTGAGTGCGGCCGCGCGGCGGATGTCATCGTGATAGTAGGAATTGCCGCCGTCGATCAGGATGTCTCCCTTCTCGAGCTTGCCCACGAGCTGCTCGATCGTCTGATCGACGACTCGCTGCGGGTACCATCAGCCAGATGGCGCGCGGAGGGGTGAGCTTCTTCACCAGCTCGTCCAGAGTCGTCGCGGGTATGGCCCCCTCCCCTTCAAGCGGTTTAGTCGCCGCGGTATGCACGTCGTAAACGACGCATTCCTGCCCGGCTCGCTCGAGCCGCCGAACCATGTTCGACCCCATCCGCCCCAGACCGATCATTCCGAGCTGCATTGGTGCCTCGTATTCAAAGCATGACAAGGTGTATGGCGATGGCCAGTCCAACAAATGCTAGAACAGCCGCGATCACGAGCGACTTTCCGACATCCAGGGGAGGGTTTCCGACGCCCCTCTTGAGGGCCTCGATGTATGCCCGGTGACGCACAGCCGCGAGTACGCAGACCGCAACCCCCACGCCGACCATTCCGACTCCGACTGTGTTCGAGAGACCTGGATTGGTTGCGGCAGGCCCGCCGCTCGAAAGGCCATATGCACGGAGAAAAAGGGCGAACCTCGCGATCAGAAACCCGAATCCCATGAGCGAGATCGACGTGCGAATCCACGCGAGAAACGTGCGCTCGGCAGCCAGATAGACCCTCGGGTCGTCGACCGGTTTCGATCCCGAGGGCACGGCGGTCATGGGTTGTCCTGGCTCTTGGTCGCCGCGCAGCATGGAATGAATCGAGGTTCGCTCGATGTCTCTCGTTGGACACGTTACGAGCGCAATATGGACCGGCGGTCGCATGGCTGTCAAGCTTGGGGTGACACTCGAACCTTGCGGAAGTCGGCAACCGGCGCCAGCCTCGCCACGCACGCTCCAGCCGAGCCGGTTTTCCGCAGGCAGCGTCATCGAGCATAGCTGGCCCATGAGCGTTTGAACTCGGGGAGCACTTCGCATGAGATTCCGTGGAATGAATCAATGGTCCGGCGGGTTGGGTTGCCTGATTGCTTCGCTTCATGCCGGCGCTCTTGCCTGGGCCGAAGAGCCGAGACTCAACCAGATTCAAGTGATTGGCTCGCACAACTCGTACCACGTCGCGCCCTCTCCTGCGATCACGGATATGCTCGTTGCACGCAATCCTCAACGAGCGCAGGCTCTGGACTACTCCCATCCGCCACTGGGCGAGCAATTCTCGAAACAGGGAATCAGGCAGGTTGAGCTCGACGTCTACGCCGACCCCAAGGGGGGTCTTTTCGCCTCGCCGGTGGCCCGGGCGATGGTGCGTACACTCGGAAAAGATCCGGGTGAAGACCCTGACGCCCGCGGTGCGCTCCGGCAGCCTGGCCTGAAGATCCTGCACGTGCCCGACATCGACTTCCGCACGACCGCCCCGACCTTTGTGAACGCACTGAAACAGATTCGCGCATGGTCGCAGGCCAATCGTCGGCACGTGCCGATCTTGATCCTGGTTGAGCTCAAGGGCGATGCTCTCCCCGGCTTGCCCGCGCGCCCCGTTCCGTTTGGGAAAGAAGAAATCGATTCGGTGGACGCCGAAATCCTGACTGTCTTCCAGATGGCCGAGATCTTGACGCCCGACAGGGTCCGCGGAACATTCGCCAGCTTGCCCGAGGCCATCAAGTCCAAGGGCTGGCCCAAGCTCGAGGACGTGCGCGGGCTCGTCATGTTCGCACTGGACAACGAAGGCTCGGTACGAAACGGCTACCTCGACGGTCATCCCGCGCTCCGCGATCGGGTGATGTTTGCCACGGTTGCGCCGGAGAATGCCGCCGCTGCCTGGTTCAAGATCAACGACCCGATCAAGGATCACGATCGCATCAAGAAGCTGGTGAAAGAGGGCTTTATGGTCCGAACGCGAGCCGACGCTGATACGGTTCAATCGCGCAAGAATGACGTCAGTCAACGGGAGAAGGCGTTCTCGAGCGGAGCGCAGTTCATCAGTACCGATTACGCCGTACCCGACCTGCGTTTCTCCGACTACTCAGTGCAATTCCCCGGCGGCCAGATCGCGCGTTCGAATCCGGTCAGCGGTGATCCCGCGTGGACGCCGCTCGACCTTGAATCCGGCGAGCCCGCGAAGGCACCTGAATCCGTGCGCACAAACGCCCCATCTCGGTAAGGTCGCGTCGCGCCCGAGTTCGTTTTGTACATTCGTCGCGCGTCCTTACACCACAAGGACTACGGGAACGCACTCGCGTACTCTCGCTCTTGCTCTTACTCCTGCTCGTACTCGTGCTCGTACTCGTACTCTTAGTCCGGCCTTCCGTCCTCCGCCCAATCGCCCGCGGCAGCGGGCGTTCGAAAAACTTTTGCGGCCCCCCATTTTCTGCGCCACATGCGCCACAGCCTTACGGCGCTTGGGTTTAGGTGTGGCGCAGGAATAATCGGGCGCGCACGACTTAGACGCAACTCGATGCTGGCCTTCTCGATACGTGTGGCGCAGGAAGAATCGCTACTTGTACCACTTGATCATCCCAAAATCAATTAATGAGCAAAAAGTAGTTACTCAGTGTTGAATCGTGCATGTTTCGTCCGGAACAACTGAACGCACACGACTGATCGACTTCCGCTCGCTGCCGGCCACGGACTCAGCAATGACGGCTGCATACGCGAACCTCAGCCCAGGCCAAGGCCGCGCGCCTGGTCCTCGAGGAAGCCCGCGTCCCCTGCTTATCCCCAGATTTCGTTTTGTAGATTTGACGATGCGCTTTTGCCTGTAAGCAGTAAGGGAACGCCAGTCATCGCCATCAGCGTGCCCGGGCGTGTCCGCGTGCCGATTCTTTTCATTGAGGCACCTGATCTTCTTTGCGCTTTGCGCCTTTGCGTGAACTCGTCTTCGTCTTCCATCTCAGAAGTCCGGCTCGGCCGAGTGATTCCTTTAGCGGTGCCCCTCTTCTTTGCGCCTTTGCGTGAGCTCATCTTCATGCTCGATCTCACTAGTCCGCCTCCGCTGCTTCGCCGCAGAGTTCGTTTTGTAGATTTGACGATACTCTTTTGCCTGTAAGCAGTAAGGGAACGCGGGTCATTGCTGTCAGCGTGCCTGGGAGCGTCCACGTGCCGGTTCTGTTCATGGACGCACCCGATTTCCTTCGCGCCTTTGCGCGAACTCGTCTTCGTCTTCCATCTCAGAAGTCCGGCTCGGCCGAGTGATTCCCTGAGCGGCGCCCCTCTTCTTTGCGCCCTTGCGCCTTTGCGTGACCTCATCTTCATGTTCCATCTCACTAGCCCGCCTCCGCTGCTTCTCTGCAAAGTTCGTTTTGTAGATTTGACGGTGCTCTTTTGCCTGCAAGCAGTAAGGGAACGCCGGCCATCGCCGTCGGCGTGCCTGGGCGTCTCCGCGTGCCAGTTCTTTTCATTGATGCATGTGATTTCCTTTGCGCCTTTGCGTGAACTCATCTTCGTCTACGATTCTCAGAATTCCGCCTTGGCCGTTTCATTTCTTTTACGGCGCCCCTCTTCTTTGCGCCCTTGCGCCTTTGCGTGACCTCATCTTCATGTTCCATCTCACTAGCCCGCCTCCGCTGCTTCTCTGCAAAGTTCGTTTTGTAGATTTGACGGTGCTCTTTTGCCTGCAAGCAGTAAGGGAACGCCGGCCATCGCCGTCAGCGTGCCTGGGAGTGTCCACGTGCCGGTTCTGTTCATGGACGCCCCCCATTTCCTTTGCGCCGTTGCGCCTTCGCGTGAGCTCATCTTCATACTCGATCTCACTACCCCGCCTCCCCTGCTTCGCCGCAGAGTTCGTTTTGTAGATTTGACGATGCTCTTTTGCCTGTAAGCATTAAGGGAACGCCGGTCATCGCCGTCAGCGTGCCTGGGAGTGTCCGCGTGTCGCTGTTTTCTTTCGCGCAGCCTCTCTTCTTTGCGCCTTTGCGCCTTTGCGTGAACTCATCTTCGTCTTCGATATCAGAATCCCGCCTTGGCCGTTTCATTTCTTTTACGGCGGCCCTCTTCTTTGCGCCTTTGCGCCTTTGCGTGAGCCCATCTTCATGTTCGATTTCACTAGCCCGCCTCCCCTGCTTCGCCGCAGAGTTCGTTTTGTAGACTTGACGATGCTCTTTAGCCCGTAAGCATTAAGGGAACGCCGGTCATCGCCCTCAGCGTGCCCGGGAGTGTCCGGTTGTCGCTTGTTTTCTTTCGGGCAGCCCCTCTTCTTTGCGCCGTTGCGCCTTTGCGTGAGCTAACTGCCCTTGCTGCATTCCGTGGCTACGCTCTCCAGACATGTCTCGCACGCTCCAATTAAGTAGAAGTGGATGAGACAAAATGAGACGAAATGAGACGATTGACCCCAAAAAAGTCCCATTTTGCTCGCTGACGTGAACCCCGTCCGATCGCTGGCCCGAACACCCTGAAGCAGCACGGAAATGCTGAGAGCCAAAGAGGATAACGCCACCAGCCGCGCTTCGTGATCCCTCGGCCCACCCGGTGAAGACTCACCCTCTCCGTGGCCCACACCCGTCCCACGCTCGGCACAGCTCAAAACTCGGGGCGATTTCGTCGTGCACCGAGCCCAGTTCCCAAGGGCAGTCCGGCCCCATTTTGCCCACGGCACAGGCGTGGTCAGGCAGAGCTGAGATCCTCGAGCACGCGCTCGAGCAAACGAAGCAGTCATTCCCGGTTCCAGAGACATGGGTGGTGTGATGCCCCGCGCCGACTCCAGTGTCAGCGATCGAGACTGAGCTATGTAAATTATGGGCTCACTTTCGCGATTCGGCCATTTCGTCGACCAGAAAACCTGGGATTTTTATCCGGCTTGCAACGGATGCAACGACGAACTCGATCGCAACCCCGGTTTGCGCAATGCGGCTAAAGAGTCGGCAAAGACGCCCGGCACGATTCCCGCATCCAGTTGGTCCGTTCGGTCCACGCGCCCCCGGCTCCGTCGGCGCCATGCACTCAAGGCGCAGACGGGTGCCAACGGGCCCTGCCGCGCCGCCACGAGTGAGGCCATCCAGTGACACCTCTGCTCAACGCGCCGGCCGAGAACATTGTCGCCCTTCGCTCTCCGCGAAGGGGCATTCCCGTTCGCTGATTAATCGCGGCCGACGATGGCTGCGAGCATGACCCGCCGAGACGACATTGCACGATCCCAGTGAAAGCGGCGTAAGCCTGCTCCGTTGATAGCCCCGCCTGGGAAAAACCCCGTGCCCCGCGGATAATGCCAATATGGACCTACAGACCGCCGTCAAGCGAACTGTGGTCTGCCTCATGTACGCGGCGTTCAAGATCATCGATCCAACCGCCGACATTGGATTCGATCTTGCGGAGGAGTACGCGATGGCGAATCAAATGAGGCGAGACCGGCGAAATTCCTGAGAGCGTGTCTGCGCATCCAACGTACCGAAAAATCCAGGCCTTGTTGAGGAATCCGGCGACGACCAACCGCGCCCTCTCCCTCTCCCTCTGGGAGAGTGTCGGGGTGAGGGCCTCTGGGCTACCCATCGCTTCCCACCGTCCACGAAAAACTGATGAGCCTCACTCCTAGCACTGACCGAGGACAGACGCCGCTGCTCCGCGCATAACACGATCCACCGAAATGTCGACGCCTCCGCGTTCCCGCGCCCAGCCACACCTGGTTTGGAAATCCTCAGCAATCGGTTCGTTCCTCATCCGGCTGAAGCTGGTACACTTGCGACAAAACTTGCACGAGCGAGCCAAGCGCGGCGCTCGCGCCATCGATAGTCCTACGCGGTTGGTCCCGATGAACGATGCCTCAAGCCCGGCGAAATACCAAGCACGATTGACCGAATCCGGTTTGGCCGTCGACGACTCGATCGCTCTCTGCGCCGAGTACTGCTCGACCAGAGACTGGAATCAGGTGAAATCGAAGGCGCTGAAGGAAAACCTGCTCGGCAAAGGAAGCCAGTCCCGGATCTCGAAGCTCTTGCGAGCCGTCGAGCGGCGAGTATTCGACGCGCCGCCCCCGCTCCATTGTCCTGCTGCCGTCACACGCTTCCTCGCCGCTGAAAAAAGGGTGCCGACGAGCGCAAAAGCCCAACTCCTGCTAATTCTGGCGCTCAACCGAGAAAGAGATTGCATCGGTCGCAGCCGGTATCGACGAGCAAGTCTATGATCTTATGGGTATCGCACCCCATGATCGCAGACACTTCGCTGAGGAGATCTCTTTCCGGCAGTGCCTCCCCGCGCTTGACGACGACGCAGATGAGGAGTGCGATACAGGGGACGAAGCTGAATCCGGTTCGCAGGACGACAGACCACGCGAGGCCGTATCGGAAGAAACTTCGGCCGAAGAACACGCGACCGAAGCTAGGATTGGCTGTTCCGATGCGCCTCAAGCGCAAGTCGGGACTACTGCGTTCATTAAGGAGGAAGTCGCTCGTCTCCTATCCTATGCGATCAAGGTGGTCGTAGAGCGCGACCCCGACGGGATCGTCCCGATCCAGACTCTAGGGCGGAGATCGAGTCTGGCCCGACTCGTTGAGGGCCAAATATCTGATTGGTTCGGTCCCGAGACGGTAGAAGCCACATGGGCCGAGGCGGCCGAGTTCCTCGGGAAGCCCACCGAATAATGGCTCGCCCAGGACTTCTTTGAGTTTCACGTCAACACGTATCGCCGACGCCCAATTTTCTGGCAAATAACCAGCGCCGGCTGCCGACCACGAGGGACGCTCCCCGGCGCATTCTCCTGCGTCCTGCATTACCATAGACTCCGAGCGAATACGCTTCAGGACATCGTCGCACATTATCTCGTCGACGTCATCGAAACCGCAAACGCTCAGTTCAACGCGACGAAGACGGTCCTCGAAGGGCTTCAGCAGCGCGGCGCCAGGCGCCGCGAGATTACTGATGCACAACGTTCGTTCCAATCCGCCGACTTACAGTACCGAGAGCTAATCGAATTCCGCCGTCGAATCCAGGATCTCGACACCGGCGCGCGTCCGGTCACGCCAGCCCCTGGCCCGGACGCCCCCTGGCTCAAGCAGTAGGTCGCCGAGGTGACCGGCGGTCCGGCCTACGGTCGTGGCTGGCTCCCCATGCTCGATTACGGCGTCCGCGTCAACATCGAGCCCCTGAAGGTCGCCGGCGTCTTGCCTCGCGCGGCCGATCGGATTGAGTGACGTCGCTTCTAATAAACCGACCGGGCCGAGATCGTCCTACGACCGCTTGGTACGTTTGCCTCTTGCTTCCGTCTGCTCGGGCACGGGATTCCGTTCTCGGTACTTCTCAACCGTCATTCCGGCGACCTCGATCAGTCGTTCGACGAGCTCGTGAACCGTCGTCGCGGGATTGCAGTCGATCGACCTTGGCGTGTGCTGCCATTGAGTTCGATGGATGCTCTTTGAGTTTTCGATTGCCTGGGGAATTCGCGGGGCCAGTATCGCGAAGTAGTCCGACGTCTTGTCGTAATTCGGGATGTGCTTCCTTACATGCGACTTGATGGCCTCATACCCATTAAAGCTCCGCCCCACCCGATCGAAATGGAGCAAAATCCAGTACTCGAAGCAAGGATTCGACCAGGCGAGTCTCAGATCGTTTGACCTTGCTTGATCGACTCCGGGCTCCCAACTCGGATTGTCGTTCCGACATTCCGTATCCACCACACACCAGACCTCGTCGAATGGTGCCGTTTGAACGCTCTCTCTTGCCTCGTGGTCACGTTCCTCCCTCAACCGAATCGCGGCGTCAACTACCCCGCGGATTTCTGCACCTTGCCCCACGACTCTCACGTCAACGGTTCTCAAACGAATGTGACGCCAGAGCGAGTTGAAATAATTCGGCTCAGTTTCCGCCCCCTCGCAAACAATCAGGATGCATTCACGAGGCCGCCGGCTGGATTTTCCGCGCGCAAGTGCAGCCTCGGTTCTTTTGCGGCTTCGCCCACCCATACGCCAGCTTTCGAATATCGACCTGTCGAACGAGTCCAGAACAATGGGGCTCTTGCGGGCTAGCCCTCGGACGGCGCTGTCTCCAACCCACCCCGTGTCAATGGCGGTGGGTGAAACTCGAACGGCTCGACGAACGGAATGGCACCATATCGACCGAGCAAGTAACCCTTTTGGATCGCCTCGCCCTTCCGGGGGCTGTAGTCCTGAAGAGAGTACAGATCAGTGGCTCCGGACTGGTCTTTCTCCGTGAACCAGATCTGATCCCGCCGGAAGATCGTCAGGTCGAGAAGGCTCGTATCGTGGGTGGTGAATACAAGCTGTGCTCCCCTGGGATTTGTGACCGGGTCGTTGAAGAGGTGAACCAGCGCCCGCGTGATGAACGCGTGAAGGCTCGTGTCCAATTCGTCCATGATCAGAACGGCTCCCTTTTCGAGAACGTCCCGAATTGGCCCGAGGAGCTCGAGCATTCGCTGCGTCCCATCCGATTCTTGCGCGAGATCCCATTCGACCCCAGCGTCGGAGCCAGGAATCTGCCGGCGAATGCGAACGTCAACATAGAGGTTCTTGAGGTAATCCCGCGTGAGGAGCTCCCGCCGCTCGGCCGGCATGTCGCGCGGAAACCGCAGATCCTCCTTCCTCATCTCCCTTTTTTTCGCGGTGACGCCGCTGATGCCAATGTCGGCAGCACGGAGGATCCCGGCAGTCCAATCGCAAAACCGGGCATCCTTGAGCAGTTGCATTCGGGTATCGGGCATCGCGCTAATCTGCCTGGGCAATACACGAATCCCATTCTGGAACCAAGCGTAAATGCCCTTGATCTGAGGGTGGTTCCATTGCGCGGCGACGGAGAGAAAGAGGGCGTCCTCCCTCGTCCGATCCGCCAGTTGCATCTTGTCACCCCGCATGTGCGTACGACTGAACGACCACCTTGACTTCGTCGATGCGCCAACCTCTCGGTGAAACCACTCCTGCGCCTTACCCTTGGGGTAGACCGTTAGCCACTCCTCGAAGACCCGCTGCCGAGATACGATGAAGCCATATTGATGACGCACCCCGTCAAGTATGAAGGTGATCTCGAATTCGCTGGGCTTCTCACGAAGCTTGAGGTCAAGCAAGAAGGGCTGAGCCGGGATTTCTTCACCGTCAAAGCCGCTCTCCGGGGAATGAAGCACAAAGTCTTGAAAGAAACTGAAGGCCTGGACCAAGTTGCTTTTTCCGGACGCATTGGCACCGTAAATCGCGGCGCTCCGCAGTAACGGATGGCGCTCAAACCCTTCGACCGTCATCGTGTTGCCCGGAAGCTCCTTCCCGCTCGCCGCCACCATGCTGAATTTCTTCTCAGCGGCGTACGAGCAGAAGTTGCGGAGGCGGAATTCGACGAGCATGTTTATGGCTCAGAACAAAATGAGGCGACTTTTTGCAAGTTTTCGCCAATAACGCCATTTAAAATGTATCTCCTGGTTCCTGAAAAGCAAGGAGGTCGGCCCGCGGCTCGATACTCCCGAATCCCGCGTTGCCGATATGGCCGGCTTTAAGGCAACTCGATAAGTCCAACCCTGGTGCGAACTTTCGGCTTCCCGTGTAACATCGGTTTACGATGACCCAGCCAACCGTCGATTGCTCGAACGATCTCGTGACGTACCTGGTCGACCTGCTCCGGCCGCTGCTGGACGACAAGGGTCTGGTCATCTGGTACGACAAGGACGGCGCACTCGAGCACCCGCTGAGAGCCCGCAGCGAGCGCGCATGGCTGGACGCTTACCCCGCATCCCGGGGCGACAAACGCCCTGGCCGTTCGGGTCGAGATCAAGTACCAGCTCGAGGCCGACGGGCTCCTCTGGTCCAACGACAGGAAGTGGATCGTATATCAGTCCGGCGAGCGCCGTGAGCCATCCTGGTATGAAGACCTCGAGCTCATCGGGCGCAAGGTACAAAAGTCGCTCGTCGACATCCTCGCCGACAAACACAACCTTCCAAGGCCGCAAGTCGCCGCTTTGCTCACCGGCCCGACCGCCCACCGCCTTGTTGAACAGTGGGACCGCGTGTTCCCAAGCGGCACGTGGTTGCTCGACCTGGACGCGCTCGGCTCGGCCCTCCTGGCACTGGCGTTCGACGAGGCAGGCGCCCTCTCACCCAGGTCGGCCGTGCTACGACCGACCCCGCCCGCCTGACCGACGTCCTCCAGCACCAAGGGCTGATGAAGACGTTCGTCCAAGTGATCCGGACCCAGCTCGGTTTCGGGCGCCTTCCCGAAGGCGATGCCATCAAGCCGTCCGTCCTCGTTCGTGCGATGATGGCCAGCGAGCTGGTTCACAAGAAGGCGAGCGAGGCTGGACCGTCACTACACAATTTCTTGCCCCAAAAGACCACCATCGCCATCTGAGAGAAACGGGGTCAGGTCCGGTATTGGTAGAAACGGGGTCAGGTCCGGTATTGGTAAAACAGGTGATCCATTGGTGGGGGCTCCGGCGAAACCATACGTAGTTCACGACTACAATCGGGACGGTGTCCTCGCGCCAAAAAGCTCCGCAAAGGAGCATCATCTCGAACGCCAAACCTTGCATTGAAGCCCTGCGAGCAACCAATCCCGTCCGCCAAAGCAACGCCGGGCCAACAGCCGGAATCGTACGCGCCCCTACCTGATCATTTCCGAACCCACGCCGAATCCACGGCGAGACCGCTTTGCCGCCGCCCGCTTCATTGAACGGCTCGATCTTCACGGTCCCGGCAGGGAACCTTCCTGAGACTTCCAACTCGCCGCCCAAGGCATTCACGATAGCGATCGGGGGGACATCGTGCCGCCCCCGCATGCCGGACGGGATTGACCGGTTCACGCGCGAGGCCCGATAATTCCTGTTAGGGGTCCTGATACGATGCCGATTGAATTGAGCCAGGCCGACCGCCAGTTTCTCGAACGCTTCGTGACTCGGAAGCCCCGAACGACTCGCCGCCAGCGCGCCCAAGCCCTGCTGCTCTTGGCCGCGGGCCACTCGCCGTCATTCGTTTCCCAGATTGTCGGAATTCCGAAAGCTGACGTTAAATCGCTTGAGGCACAGTACGCGGCCCGCGGCCTCGCCGCCGTCCAGCGATCGTCTGCGAGATCGACCGGCACAGCGTGCGAGGGATCCGGGATCGAAAAGGTCACGGGTGTCTGCGGCGGGTCGGCTAAGATCGCCGGCACCCGGATCCAGTCTGGCAGCTCGTCGAGGCACGTGACCTCGGTGTGACTGAAGCTCAACTCCTGCTCGACTACCCCTCCCTGCGAGCTCAGGACCTTGTCAATGCTTGGTCCTACGCCAAGTCCCACCGCGGACGAGATCTTGGCGGAGATTCACGAGAACGAGGTCGCCTGAACCTTGGCCCGTTTCTACGCCGACGAAAACTTCCGATACCCGGTCACCGCGGTCCTGCGCCGGTTGGGCCACGACGTCCTGACAGCCCAAGATGCCGGGGCGCAGGCCAAGGTATCGCTGACGACGTTGTGCTGGCTGATGCGACAGCGGCGGACCGCATCCTTCTTACTCAGGACCGCCGTGACTTTATCCGCCTTCACAACGCGGGAATGCCCCACGTGGGGATCGTCGTCTGCACTTACGTCCCGGATGCCGAACGGCTCGCCGGCCGGATTGACGCCGCCATAGCTGGCGCCGACGCCCAGGGTCGTTGGCTCTGTAGACGGCCGGAATGCGGGCCATCCAGCGATCATAGGCCTTGACTGGCCGGTCAAGGCGCACGGCGTGCTGCATCACAACGTAGCCGGCCGGAACCATCGCGCCTGACGGTATTGAAAGACCGTGGACCGGATTTCGTTGCCGCCGCTCGGACCATTCCTGCCGCCAGCGACGCAGGGAAACGATCAGCGTTCTGCGTTTGCGCGGCGATGCCTACGAAGAAGCAGGCATCTATCGCCGCGGGGAATTGGCGGCGTCGGTGGTGCTGCCCGGCTTTTCGATCCCGGTCGCCGCGGTGTTCGACGCCGATTGATAAAAGGTGTCACCGCTCTCGCTTGGGCCGCCCCGCGGATCCTGGACCCTCAAATCGCAGCTT
Source organism: uncultured Planctomycetota bacterium (assembly GCA_963823665.1). Taxonomy (GTDB): domain Bacteria; phylum Planctomycetota; class Planctomycetia; order Isosphaerales; family Isosphaeraceae; genus CAVXHV01. The sequence goes on along the minus strand of CAWGMQ010000004.1, from coordinate 1,828,571 downwards.
GCCGTAATCTTCATAGCGGTGGAAGCTCGACTTGGTAAGCGGGGCCGAGCTCATGGTGATGGGCGCGGTCCCCTCCTTGCCGTAGTCATACCGGCAGATCGCGAAGCGCCGCTCATCGCCCGGTTTGGGCTTGCCTCCGGTGGGTGCAAACGCCGTCCAGGGAATGCGCCCCTCGACGCTCCAGCGCTCATCCCGATCGCCGGGCTGGTCGAGCGTTCCGACCAGCGAAACCGCGGCCTTGCTGCCCAGGACCGGCGCATTCGCGAAGGAGCCCCCGAAGTCATGCCCGCGTTTGGGAAAGGGTGCCTCAAAAATCACGCCGCGAGGGTTGGCCTGGAATTCGTAATACTCGGGCCGCTCCGAGCCTCGGCTTCAAGAACAGCTCGAAGACGTCGCCATTCCAGAGGTGGTCATTTCGCTTGGTGCCGAAGGACCGCAATTCGGCGTCGGTCATCGATCCGGCGTAGTAAAGAGCATCGTCGTCCCAGATGAGATAGGCCTTCGTGCCGGGCCTGGATTTGGGCGGCTCCATCCAGAAGCTGGCGAATTTGTCAATCACCGCGGCATGCTGCCAGCAAGGATCGTCGAGTTTCCCGTCGAGCACGGGCGGCTCGGTCGTCCAGCGGCAGACTGCTGCCTTTGTGGCGATGTCGGCATCCATCACGAGCAGGTCGACTCGCTTCTTCAGTTTTGATTCTTGCGCCGCGCGGCTGGTGACTCGATAAACGCGAAGCAAATTGCGAACGTCCAAAAAAGCAGGGCCGGCATGAGACATATGGGCACGCCGAAGTTGTTCCTGTTGGAGGGGGCTCCGTCCCCGGATCGTTGGTGCTGCCGCATCTCGGATCGCCGGACGGAGCCGGTTCCTACGCAAAGGGGCATGTCGCAGTCCTTCTGTTGGAGGGGGCTCTCGGCTATTGAAAACTCGCGCGCCATGAAGCGGTAATGCCCCGCCGCGTACTCTGCGCGAAGCTTCCCCCCCTTTAGAAGGGGGGGTTAGGGGGGGTGCATTCCGGCGGCCACCGTCACAAGCTGTCACGGTTGTTCCTTACTCTGGCGCCAGCGGTCGGCGACTTCGAACAAGCGGCCAACCGACAACTCAAAACCGGGAAGATGCGGCGTTGTGTACGTACTGCGGGAGTCATGAGCGTGCCGGCCAGTCCAGGGCCGAGAACGAGCACCTTCGCTTCCGGCCGGTCGACTTCGAGAATGCTCATGGGAATGACCCCGGGCGATTCTGGACTTCTGGTGGGGCGCCGAGGTGGTGTCTCGTGCGCACGACTCGCGATACCCCAAGTCCGTCCTTTATTCCAGAGCCCGTATCTTAATCTCTCAGGCGGCCGGCGATAAGCCCGCTCGCACGATGAGAACCTCCCAATCTTTTTCCAGATCGTTGCAACCAGCGCGGCTCTTCGTCACATTACTCACAGGAAGTCGAAGGATCACGAGCCGCGGAGGATCTGAAGCGGTGAAGACCAACAGGCATGGAGCCGTCCGACGTCAATTGAGCACGCTCTTCAACGTCGGAGCGATCCGGGAGCTGACGGATGGGCAATTGCTCGAGCGATTCTCGACCGATGAGGGCGAGGCCGCCGAGCTGGCTTTCGAGGCGCTGGTCGAGCGGCACGGGGCAATGGTGCTGCGCGTGTGCAGTGCCCAGCTCGCAAACCCGCACGACACGCAGGATGCGTTTCAAGCCACGTTCCTGATCCTGGTCAAGAAGGCCCGCGGCCTGTGGGTCCGGGATTCACTGGGCCCGTGGCTGCATCAGGTGGCATTCCGCACCGCGGCCTGCGCACGGGCGAATGCCGCCCGCCGACGGAGGCACGAAGATCGCGCGGCGCAAAACGCGGCGAACATGGTGATGCACGAAGACCGAGCCGGCTCCGAGCTGGAGCGTGTGCTCCACGAGGAGATCAACCGGCTACCCAACTGCTATCGCATTCCGATCGTGCTCTGCGACCTCGAAGCCTGCTCTTGCGAAGAAGCTGCGCGGCGGATGGGCTGCCCGGTGGGAACGGTGAAGAGCTGGCGGTTTCGCGGCCGCCAGCGGCTGCGAGAACGGCTGATCCGGCTCGGCCTGGCGCCATCGGCCGCGCTGGCGGCGACGATCGCTTCTGGTGGCGCTCACGCCGCGGTGCCCGAGGGAATTGTTCGCGACGCGACACGGGCTCTGTCTGAATGGATGACGGCCGGGGAGGTCTCGGCGTCGGTGCGGATTCTGATCAAAGGAGTGCTCAGGACCATGATCATCGGCAAGTTAAGGATGACTGCGGCCGCGTTCTTCGCGGTGGTGTTTCTCACGGCGGGTGCCGGGGCGGTGGCCTGGAGTGTGGCGGATGATTCGAAGAAGACAGGCGACCAGGCGTCGAGCGAGGGGCCTCGAAGCGCCCTCGTCGAGCAACACCGGACGACCCCCCACGGGTTAAACGACGCACAAGAACGATGGTCACTCACTCTGCACGAAGCGCTCAACATCGGCCTGGATAACTCCGAGATCGTTCGCGTCATCGCCCGAACCGAAAAAACGAACAAGATCGCGCCGCTCCAGGGCGGCACTGATCCCGAGCGGTTCAAGTCCGAGCTCATGGCCCATCTTCGCTCGGTCGAACAGTGTTACTGGAACCTCTCTCAGGCTCATGTGCAACTCTGGGCAGCGGATCGGGCCGTCGAGCTAGGGAAAGCGATTCTCACGCGCGAGCGGGCAGAAATGAATGCCGGCAGATCAAACGCGGCGAACATTTCCGAGGCTGAGCAGAGGCTCGAACAATTCAATCTCGACCTGGTGACGAAGACGTCGGACGTGATCACGACGGAACGGCAGCTTCGCAACATACTGGGCCTGCCGCCGGCGGACAACCGGCAGATCATTCCGGTGACAACTCCCATCGAGGCTCGGCTGGAACCCGACTGGAACACATCTCTGGCGGTCATGCTGGAGAAGCAGCCGGATATCGTCCGGCAAAGATCGTCGATGAAGCGGGCGGAGTCCGATGGGTCGGGACCGGATCCGGCCCGAGTCGAACGGCAGAACGCATATCTGAAGCAGCTCACCCACCAGACCACCCACTCACTCGCTCGATTCTTCCTGGAGATTGACTCCAACTTTAAGCAGTTCCAGACAGCCCACCGCAATCGGGCGGCCGCTGCACAACGACTCGACGCACAGCGGGCTTATTACGAGGAAGGCCGGATCACCATCGACCGATTCCTCGATGCCGTCAGCCAATGGGCCACCGTGGTTTCTTACGAAGCCCAGTACAAGTCGACTTATAACATTTCGATCGTGGCGCTCGAGGAAGCCAAGGGAACGCTCCTCGACTATGAGCACATTGAAGTTGCGGAGGGGCCAAGGGTGCTCACAAGCCCAGACGTTTCCGATCTGCGGGCTCTAACCCAGCTCGACATGAGCCGCGCGCACCAGGAAGACGCAGGACGGCGGTGTGAGGCGCACGTCGGTTGAACCGCAGCTCGTCCCCCCGCCGGTGGCCCTCGGCCCGGCCATTGACCTACCTCCTTTGCCGCCTACCCCCACGGCAGCAACACCCCAGGAGGCAAAAAAGCCGAACGCCAGCGCGGGCGGCAAAACAGTTTCCTTCCAGTTCACAATCGGAACCGGGTCCAGACCGATCGAGATCCGCGGGTCATTCACGGTCACGCCCGCACCCGAAGTCGAGGCACCGAAGGCGCCGTGACGCCGGCAAGTCCGGCACGAGTGCCGGACCCACGTGAGGCCGGGCGCTTGCCCGATTGTGGCCTTTCGCTCCGCGAAAGTAGCCCCGGACCTCCGTGAGCGTCATTACTCACCCCATTGTCGCCCTTCGCTCCGCGAAGGGATTTCCCGTTCGCCGCCCCGCTGGCGATACCCAATGTCGCCTTTCGCTCCGCGAAAGTAGCGAGGAACCCACGGGCGCGTGAGCACGCGCCCGCATCGCGCTTGATTTGACCGGCCCGGCGGGTGACATTCTTGGTTGGTCGTGAATTCGGCTGACCGACTGACCGCCCGCGTATAAGGACCGGTTGATGATCAGACCTCGATCATTCTCCAGAGGCTGGATTATTTTTTTGCCCTTGGTCCTCGCCTCCTCGCTCGTTCGTGGCCGTGAAGCGCCTGGCGAGCCGATCGACTTGAGCAAAGCCGTCATCGTGGTGCCCGACGGACTCTCCGGCCCCGAGAACAAGGCGACGCGGCTCCTGGTCGAGGAGGTGCGCAATCGCTCGGGGCTCGAGTGGAATGTTTCACTCCGTTGGCCCAAAGCTGACGTGCCGGTGATCGCCATCGGCCCGGCCCGGCTCTTCGACACATTCCCGCGCGAATTGAAGGAACAGCTTCCGGGCTTGACCACCGGGAACGAGAAGGAAGGATACCGCATTCAAACATCAGCCGCCGCCAAGGGACCGCCGGTCTTGGCGGTGATCGGCAATGACGAGCGCGGGGTTCTCTTCGGCGTGGGCCGGCTCCTCCGGGAGCTTCGGCTCGGCCGCCGCCGCGCCGGTCTGCCCGGCGGCCTCAACCTGGCATCCGCCCCCAAATACCCCTTGCGCGGACACCAGCTCGGATACCGGCCGAAGACCAATTCCTACGACGCGTGGGACGCCGCTCAGTGGGAGCGATACATCCGCGACCTGGCCATCTTCGGCACGAACGCGATCGAGCTGATCCCGCCTCGCTCCGACGACGATGCCGACAGCCCGCACTTCCCGCTGCCTCCCCTGGAAATGATGACGAAGATGTCTCAAATCGCCGCCGATTACGGGCTCGACGTCTGGATCTGGTACCCGGCCATGGATGCCGATTACAGCAATCCCCGGACCGTCGAGCATGCCCTGGCCGAATGGGCAGAGGTTTTCCAGAAGCTGCCGCGAATCGACGCGGTGTTCGTGCCCGGAGGCGACCCGGGGCACACCCGCCCCGGTCCACTCATGGCCCTCCTGGAGAAGCAGACAGCCAACCTCAAACGATTCCATCCAAATGCCAAGCTGTGGGTCTCGCCCCAGAGCTTCTCGCAGGCATGGCTCGATGAGTTCCTGGTAATCTTGCGCTCAGAGCCCGCGTGGCTCAGCGGCGTGGTCTATGGCCCGCAAGTTCGCGTGAGCCTGTCCGAGCTGCGAAAGGCGGTTCCTTCGCGCTACCCGATCCGCGACTACCCGGACATCACCCACAGCATGCGCTGTCAATACGCCGTTCCCGACTGGGACGTCGCCTATTCTCTGACCGAAGGCCGGGAGGTGATCAACCCTCGCCCGCGCGACGAGACGACGATCTTTCACGCGTTTGCCGATCAAACGATTGGCTTCATCACCTATTCCGAAGGCTGCAACGACGACGTGAACAAGTTCGTCTGGAGCTCGCTGGGCTGGGATCCGGGCGCAGACGTCCGTGACACCTTGCGGCAATTTAGCCGGTGCTTCCTGGGTGAAGGAACCGGCGACGTCGACGGGTTCGCCGAGGGGCTGCTCGCTCTCGAACAGAACTGGCGGGGGCCCCTGCTCGTCAATGAGTCAGTCGATACGACGCTTGCGCAGTTTCGCGATCTGGAACGCCGCGCCGCGCCCGACGTTTTGCTCAACTGGCGATTCCAGCAGGCGCTCTACCGGGCCTACTACGATGCGTACGTGCGCAGCCGCCTGGGGTACGAGACCGATCTCGAGCAACAGGCATTGGCCCGCTTGCGAGTCGCTCGGGAGATTGGCTCTCTGACGGCAATGGATGAGGCGGAGGCGATTCTTGAACGATCGCTGACGCATCCTGTTGCCGCGGACTTGCGGGCGAGGATCTTTGCGTTGGCCGAGGCGCTTTTTCAAAGCGTGCGAATGCAGCTCAGCGTGAGCCGCTATAAGGCGATCTCGGTGGGCCGCGGCGCGACGCTGGACACGCTCGATGTCGCACTCAACAACCGCGAGTGGCTGATCGGGCGATTCGTGGCGATCCGCAAGCTCGAAAACGAAGCGGCGCGGCAAGGAGAAATCGACGCGATCGTGAACTGGACCAACCCGGGCCCGGGCGGATTCTACGACGATCTGGGAAATCCGCTGCGACGTCCGCATCTGGTGATGGGATCAGAGTATGCCAAGGATCCCGCGTTCCTGCACGCGCCACAGACAGGCTTCGACTGGGAACCGGCGTGGCGGCGATCGTGGTGCCGGCACGCCGGCGCTCTCGTCGACGAGACGCTTCGCATGCACTACGCGGGTCTCGACCCCGAGGCTTCGTATAAGGTGCGGATTGTGTACACGGGCGATATGTTTCAGGCCAAGGTGCGGCTTGTCGCCGGTGAGTCGCTCGAGGTTCATCCCGTGCTGCTCAAACCGCGTGACATGAAGCCGCTGGAGTTTGACTTGCCGCACGCGGCGACCGGCTCCGGATCACTCGATTTGACGTGGCATTGCGAGAAAGGCCGCGGCGGAAACGGACGGGGGTGTCAGGTTTCGGAGGTTTGGTTGATCAAGCGGTCGGGTCGTGACTGACTTGCCAGAAATCCTTCAACGAGATTTCTCCCAACAGAAGGGACACGAGCGCGGGCAGTCGATGGAGAGAATGTTTTCGGACGAAGCGCCAGAACTCTGTCGGCCGATCGGAATTTGGGGCGTTCGTTCGAAATTCCACGAACGAGAAATGCGTACCATCGTCGCGCCGTCCGGTCGCACGAACGAGGGGGTGCCCCAGCGAGCTCAAGCGAATTCCCATCGCGATGATGAGCATCAGCGGCGCCAACAAAACTAACCCGCTAACCGCCAAGACGAGACTGAACAAGCGTGCGACGGACATGTCTTGCGCCTTCAGTCGATTCGAAAGGACACCGAGTAGCAGACCGCTCAGAGCGGCCAAGGCCATGCACGCTAGCCCCAAGACGAACCTGACGCGATCCCACTCGCCACACAGTTTAATCGATGTCGACCCCGGAGACAGAGGGTGTCGGGCTTCGAACCAGAGATCGAGCGCGACGAGTGCGGGATCGGGATAGGGCAAGCGTTCGTTGAGTCCCATTACTACGTAGGTCGCACGCCAATAGGACCACGCCACGTACACAGCAGCCGCTATAATCAGTGCGCTGAGCATCGAAAGCATCGCTCTTACCGATGAGTGGCGAACAATCGGGCCAAACCGTCGGGCGCAAGTGCGTGTGACGAGGAAACACAGAGCCCACGCAAAGTACGAATTCGCGGCGACGATGAGTGCATAGTGCAACGAACCTTGCGAGCGGATCCAGGCGAAAAGCAGACCAGAGGCGAAGATAATCGCCATCCAGGTCCGGAGTGTGGCTTGCCGAGTTCGCATTTCATGCCTCAAGGCGAGTCGTTCCAGCTCGCGCAAGATAAATTTCAGGCCACACCTGCGACTGGACGCCGTTGATTCGCTGGACCCCAGAGACGCCACGCCCAGCATCCAAGAATACCGGCGAGGAGGGCGACGGTCAGTGCGATCGCCAGATGGAAACCGCACGCGAAGAGGACGAATCGGCCCAACCCGGAACGGAAACTGATCTGACCCCCGAGCACGTATTTCTCGAACAATGTGCGGGCGAGGCCCCAAGCGGCCCCGGCGAAGACCATGCACACGATCACATAAGCCAAACCCGCGATCTCAAAGCCCAGCCAGAACGCCCTTCCTGCTCCCCGATTCGAGACCAGCCTGAAGAGCCCTACCTCCAGCAGGAGGATCATCACGCCGAGGCCGATGTTGGGAAAATCAAGCGGCAGGCTCGCACGCAGCGCGTTCACCATGAGCGGGGATATGCCAATTGGGAGCACGGGGCGCACGGCAGCAAGATCGGCGGCGATGACCGCGATCACAACCATTGCCCAGGCGAGTGAGTGCCGCCTGGGCCCGGTCGATTCGGATGGAAGCGGCATATGGGGACGCGACTTTCGTAGAGACAGACAGGTGGCAGGGTCGTTTCAGACCATTATGACAACTGTCGCACACTCGGCAATCGCTGACGCGAAAGATCGGGCAGGTCTGCTGGTTCGCTGCGGCTCGAACCGCATGATGTGCCGTCCAACCGCGGCGGCTGAGAGCCGCCTGGAGAATCGACCAGAATGCTCAGGTCGCAGATTTTGCGCGTAATGTTCACGGCAGGTGTTTCGTCAGTAGATTAGATGACTTTGCTCCGATTCCAATCGGGAACGCCGGGATGCACGATTGGCCAGAGATTCGTGAACAGCACGGTCCGCTCGTCTGGCGAACGGTGTACCGGATCCTCCGGGACCACGCCGAGGCGCTCGACTGTCTGCAGGATGTCTTTGCCGAGGTCATCGCGCGTCCGCCGCCTGAGACAATCTTGAGCTGGCCCGCGTTCCTTCGTTGGCTCGCGGTTCGACGGGCACTCGACCGTTTCAGGCGGCGGAGAGCCGAAGCCAGTCGCGTCGTTCCCATCGACGAAATCGCGGTTTTTTGCTCCTCGGCGAGGGGCCCGCACATTGAAGTCGAATGGAACGAGCTCACGGAACGCGTGCGGAATGATTCGGCTGGGACTTCTTTTTCCGCGGCGAGCAATTGGTTTCGATGCGTGCCATTCGTCCCAACCCAGCTTTGGAGGCGGAGCGGCAAAAGGACGGCAGCGTCCGCATTCGGCCGGGGAAGTAGAAACCAGACGGAGCGTGGTTTATACTCGGTGCCAGCAGCATGACGGACGGAGAGCGTGCCTATCCAGACGGAACGGAGCCAGTTCCGCGACTGGCCGTCCGTCCTGACGGTCGTCCGCAAGGCGCGGCATTTCGCCGTAGGGCCTCGAATCGGGCCCTATCTTCGGTTTGGAGGGCTCTTGGTGAGCACAATCCGGGTGGTCCTCGCTGACGACCATGCGCTCGTGCGCCGGGGCGTGCGAGCGTGGCTCGAGGAAGCCGGCGACATCGAGGTCGTCGCCGAGGCGGCTGACGGGGAGAGAGCAATTGAGCTGGTCGCGGCGCACCGGCCCGATGTGCTGGTGACCGACATCGAGATGCCGGGGATCACCGGCTTCGAGCTCACCAGGCGCGTCGTGCTCGAGTTTCCCGACACAAAGGTGCTCATCCTGTCGATTCACAAACAGAAAGAGTACGCGACGAAAGCGCTGGCCTCCGGCGCCAAGGGGTATCTGCTCAAGGACGCCGGCGCGGGGGAATGCGAGGCGGCCGTGCGCGCGGTTTTCCGCGGCGAGAGCTATTTGAGTCCGGCCGTTTCCGCCCATCTGGTTGCGGAGTACACCCGGCTGGCGCAGGCGGAGGAACAGTCGGTCGTGTCGCTGACACCGCGCCAGCGAGAGGTGCTGCAGCTCATCGCCGAGGGATTGCCGACGAAGGCCATTGCCAAGCGGCTGTCGATCAGCGCCAAGACAGTGGATGTGCACCGCTCTCAATTGATGGAACGGCTCGACATCCACGATGTCGCGCACCTTGTGCGCTACGCCATCCGCAACCACTTGATCGAGGCGGATGAGTAAAGAACAGGCCGGGAATACCTTCCCGGTTTGACATCGCGGTCGAGTCTCCGTAGTAGGCACACTCCGTGTGCCGTTCACCAGTTACGGCACACGGAGTGTGCCTACTACTCGGGAAAGGCGGCCTTGCGTGAAGTTATTCCCGGCCCGTTCCTGAGAGCCGTGCCCGCTAATCCAGTCCGGCACAAACGCCCCCGCCGCACTGGGGCCGGCCGCATCCAAACGACGGCGAGCCACCGCTTGGTCCCGAACTTATGGGCAACGCACCGGCGCGGCCCGAACTCGTGTGGGCCATGGCGGGCACGCTGAGCTGCTTGGTCACATCGCTCGAGCTGCAGCGCGGGCAAGATGGTTGGTCGCTGGGTGTGCGGATCAGGGTTCTCGAAGGTCAGCTCGCACGGTTGGCAATGATATTCGTAGAGCGGCATTCCGCAACGACTCCCGTTCTTCTTCGAGTGAAGGTCGCTTCCCGGCAGAGAGCCTCACGTCTTTTGGGTATTGTCGGAGGCCGCGCGAGTAATGTCAACTTCACGCGACCTCGGTGGTGACATCTTTCTGGTAGCCGAGCCCGCGCAGAACTTCCAGGACCTCGCTCCACGTGGGAAACATCCGGCCGCTGTTCTGCTTGTAAGTCTGAATCGCCTGCATGAATTCCATCTCCGCAGCGGAATAATCGCGATCGCAAGTGGTCGGGTCGATGAGCCGTCGACGACCGCTCTGGTTCCGCGCGGTGGTCGCCCGGATCGACTGGGCGACTCGCGCGGGGCTGGTCCAGGGACGATCGGCTTCGCGATCGTTCGTGGCTGATGGCGGCAACTGGGGAAGGGCGGTACCGGCAGCGATGCGTTGTGCAGCTTGCATGATGACCTCCAAGAAAATGCATGTGAACCTGTTCGATCCTGTGTTCGACGTACGATGAGAGCAGAATGCGCTTCTACCTCGCCCGCAGGCGACGCGGCGACGCCGGGCTCTTCTGGGGTGTCGTTTCGATCGTGTCGCAGACGATTCCGGCGACCAGCCACTCGAAGGGGACTTCGAGCGACGTGGCGAGGCCGCGCAGGTGGCCCAGCAGCTCGGCAGATAAGGTGACGACGATCATGGCATCGTACTCCGTAGTAATCCGTGAGCGCGGACCGCGGCAGACGCGGAGAGCGAAGCCTCTTCGCGGTCACAAGGGAGCAGGGATGGACAATCGCGGTGGGAAACGCTCGTGCGAGAACGTTCGGCAAGAGTTTTCTGGAGGACCGTGCCCGGGGCAAAGCCAGGGCGCGGCTCTAGCGGTGCGCATTCCGAACGGCAACGGTCAGAAGATCGCGCAGGCTGAGTAAACCCTTTTATTGAGTGTACGACAGCCTGTTTGGTTCAGGCGGCGGGCCTGCGACGCGCCAGATCCTTGATCATGAGAAAATCAATCATTGATTTCGTTGCGTCCGGATGGATTCCCCATCATCCTCGTTGATTAATTGAGTGCGAACACTGCCGCTCGCCCGTCACAGTTCCAGATCTCGACGGGTGCTTGCGTGTTTGCCATAATTAGATACTTGGCATCCATCAGTTGGTGACTCATATCGGAAATAAAATTCTTTGTATGATTACATGCATGCATGTTGTGGCCGTCGTCGACGAGGGCCGGCTTGCTCAGGGTCGTGGCCCGTCCAGACTCCCTTGGATTACAGGCTCCCCGATCCGCACGCAGGCTGCATAGAGACCGAGTCGGCAGCACGCCGTCGATGCTGCGCGAGCATTGCGTGCAAGCACACACTCCGCCGAAATAGGAATGGACCATGTTCTTTCCGCTCTGAGCGAATCGCGAGATCTGGCGTCTAGTGCCGCACAACAACCCTCCGCACTCTTGTAGCGTGCGTACAGTAAATGCGGGGATATTACGCAACCTAGCACGCACTTCTCTAGACATGATAGGACGCATGTTGGCTTTTACGAACAAGGTCTAGTACCTAATTAAACCCCTGGTAGAACTCCTTAGATTCATACGTACAGTATTTCGGCGCCACGTCATTCGGCGGCGGGAAGTGACCGTCTCGCAAACGTAGAACATGTTCTCTAGAGGAGACGATGATTCCGCTCGAGGACAGCATCAACCGCTGCCGGTTCCAGCGCGGGCCGAGCATCGGCCGCGGTGGAAATTACGGATGTGATGGTGGCACCGCGCTTTGCGAGAAGCGCCGTCGGATTGCTGTCGCCGTTCGCGACCGCGCCAAGTTTCGGCGGATCGTGGGGAAGAAGCCACCGGGTTGAGGTCTTGTGAAGGACCTCACTGGAACGAACGCAGGGCGCGGATCAACGTGCTGGCGGCCTGGTCGGTAGCCTGTTCCGCTGGTTTATCGCCCTGGTTGGTTGCGACCAGGACTGCGAAATTCCGGGCCGGCGCCAGCCAGATGACCGCGTACCAGCTTGTATTGCTGCCGGCGTGGTTGAGCGCCGTACCGCCGGCCCAGGACCGCTCGAGCACAATCCAGCCTCCGGCGTATTCGCAAGATGGCGGGGGGGTGTGCAACGTTTTGAGCGTCGCCGGTTTCAAGAGCTTGGAGCTATCATGCTCGCCTGCCAGATGGAGCGCGGCAAACTTGGCCCAATCGGGAAGCGAGCAGTGGACGGTGCCCGCCGGGCCCAGACTCGGGGCGTTGTCTTGCTGGGTGGGCTTCACGTCACGGCCGTCGAGGCGGTGGCCCCAGGGCTCGGTCACGGCGCCCGCTCGCCCGGGCGTGCCGAACCCTGCCGATGACATTCCCAGCGGCTCAAAAAGCCGCGTTTGCATCAAGCTCTCCCAGGATTCGCCGCTCACCTGTTCGGCCATGAGGGCAGCCAGCGCGTAGCCGACGTTCGAGTAAGCGTAACTCGACCCTGGCTTGGAGAGAGGTGCTTCCTGCAGCATGCTGGTCATGAGAGCGTGCCGCGCCTGGGTTGTGGTCTGGCCGGGCAGGCTCCACCATGGTCCGTCGTGCGGCAGGCCGGCGCGGTGCGTGAGCAAATGCGAAAGCGTCGCCGTCTGAAACTGGGGATGAAACTGGTCCGCACTCTCGGGAAAGATGTCCTTGAAGGTCGATCGCCACGAGAGCTTGCCGGTTTCGACCAGCGAGCCGATCATCGTTGCCGTCATCGCCTTGGTGCACGAGCCCAGGTGCATCTGATCGGTCACCTGGATCGGCTGGGACGAACCGATCTTGCGGATGCCGAGGGCACCCAAGGCCGCCAATTTCCCGCCGAACGCGATGCCGCCGACCAAACCCGGGAGATGATGCTCGTCGCGAATCGGGCCGAGCAAGTCTTCCACCCTGGAGTCGCTTTTTAGCGATTTCTCGCTTGTGGCGGGGGACGCGCTCTTTTTCTTTTTCGTTGAGCGCTTGGAGGGAGTCTGTGCGGAGGCCGTGCCGGCGTACGAGAGAACTCCGGCGCCGACGAGCGATTTCAGCGCGTCTCGACGATTGATCATGGGACCGTCCGACCTTGGAGTTTTGCCGCTTCTTGGGGTGTGGATCTACCTTGCTAGTGTAGGCATGCGTTTGCGCGGATGCAAATTTCCCTGCTGCAATTTTCCCTGATCGCACCCTGCGACGGCGGCGGCCTCGTGGGAGATCAGCCATTCCTTGCGGTCCAGCCCGCCGCCGTAGCCGGTCAAGGTGCCGTTGGCGCCGATGACGCGATGGCAAGGGACGATGATTCCAATCGGGTTTCGGCCGTTGGCGGCGCCCACGGCGCGCGAGGCGCCGGAGCGGCCGATGCGCCGGGCCAGCTCGGCGTAGCTGATGGTCGTTCCGTACGAAATCTTCAGCAATCCCTGCCAGACCTGCTTTTGAAATGGCGTGCCGGCCATATGGAGAGGCAGATCGAAGGTTTGCAGGTCGCCCTCGAAGTAGGCGTCAAGCTCCCGGCGTACGTCATGCAGTGCCTTGTCGTCGCGGCGCCACTGCGGCTTCGGGCTCGGGGCGGGCTTTCCTTGCTGCAAGGCCATGTTCAGCCCGCTCAACATGCCGCGCTCGGAGGTGAGCAACAGCTCGCCCACCGGGCTCAGATAAATGCTGTAATAAACCTGGGTGTTCGATTCAGACATCGAGGCTCTCCTGTTCTTGAAGGTGCTGGGATTCCCAAAGATACATGGCTGCGTAAGCCCGCCAGGGGCGCCAGGCTTCGGCGCGGTCGCGAAGTTGCTGCGGTGATTTCGTGGATGCGGCCCTGAGCAAAACCAGATCGCCGGCAGGGAAGGCGTCGGGCCAGCGAGGCGCTCGCATCGCGATGTATTGAGCAGTCCAGTCGCCGATTCCCGGGAACGCCTGCAACGCGAGGGTCGTTGCGACGGGGTCGGCACCAGGCTGGAGATCGAGCTGTTGGCTGACGACGGCCTGGGCGATCGAGCGAATGGTTGCCGCACGCGGGGCCGCGATGCCGAGTGAGGCAATCTCGGCCGCGGGGGCCTCGGCAAGCCGCGAAGCTGCGGGACTGAGGCGGTCCAGCCCTCGGAAAGGCGTTTCGATGAGCACGCCATAGTGGGCTGCGAGACGGCCCGCCAGCGTGGTGGCGGCCCGCACCGAAACGCGCTGACCGAGGATGGCCCGCACCGTCAGCTCGAAACTGTCGAATGCTCCAGGAACCCGCAAGCCCGCGCAGCACGGCACCAGGGCCGCGAACCGCTCGTCGGCCGAGAGATGCGAGGCAATCACGTCCGGTCTGGCGCTCAAGTCAAACAGGTTCTTCAGCCGTGACATGATCTCGGGCAAAGCCGGCATCAGCGATGTGGCGATCTCGACGGAGAGCGCATCGCGGCGGGCGACCGGCTCGACTTTTAACCAGCCCTGGTATTTTCCTACCGCCGCGGTACGGATATAGGCCTGACCGACGACTTGCTCGACGCCTGCGGTCGCCCGGCCGTTCAAGAATCGCAGCAGCGAACTCCAGTTGAGCGGCGGGCGATAGGCGAGCGTGAGCCGCACGAGGTCGCCGGTGCAGGGCCTGGCCAGGCGGCGGAGGTCGCTCGGTGTGAGCCGGTAATGCGCGCGAAACAAGGCATTGAAACGGCGGACGCTCTCGAAGCCGCTGGCGAAGGCAACCTGAATAATCGGCAGGCTCGATTCGGAGAGCAACTGCTTGGCCAGGAGCAGACGCTGCGTCTGGGCCAGCTCGATCGGGGAAACGCCGAACTCCTGCTTGACGGCGCGCCTGAGCTGGCGGGCGCTCAGGCCGAGGTCGGCGGCCAGCTCGTCCAGGCTGCCACCGTCATTCAAGGCACCCGCCTCGATCCGGCCCGCCGCGGCCTGGGCGGTACGGCGCACCACGTCGACCGGCGCATGCCCGGGTGCCAGCTCGGGCCGGCAGCGCAGGCACGGACGAAAGCCGTCGCGCTCGGCCAGCGCCCGGTTTGCGTAGAACCGGCAGCGGTTGCGGCCGGGACATCGAGCCGTGCAGATCGGCCGGCAATAGATCCGGGTCGACGTGACGCCGACGAAGAAGATGCCATCAAACCGCGCGTCACGTGCAGCCAGAGCTCGGTAGCGAATCTCGTCGTCGGGGGGCATTTTTGGGTCGTCAGATGTCAATTGTTGGTTGTCGGTTGTCAGTGGAGCTCGGTGCGCCTTGAGTACGGTCACTGAGCTTGGAGAAGTTTATACGCGGCCCAGTCGCGAGTCTGGCCGTTTTCGGACATCGACATGGATTATCCGAAGTTGCCGCCGGAAAGGCACGGGCGTTATGGTGAGAGGCGTCCCCCCGCTCAACCGTGGAACCAATGCACCCAGTGAGGGTGTGGTAGGTGGTCTTCCAGGAAGCGATGGATGCGTGCCGAGGGGAGGTCGTCGGGGTAACTGGGCGAGTAGTCGACGAAAGGGTTCGGACTGGTACCGCTGCCGGAAGGCCAGAGGCTGGAATCCGATGACCAGAGCGAATGGGAGCCACCGCCGAAGGATCCGCTGGCGGGGTGACCACCACCGCCCCAGCCGCCCGCGTGCCCACCGCCTCCGCCGTGACCGCCCCCGCTGCCGCCGTGCCCGCCGCCGTGGGCATACGCCTGGGCGGCGCTTGAGGAGATTAAAAACAAGACGACCAGGACGGCCGTCATCCGTTTGCGTCTTGAAGTGAGGTACATCCTTGTCCCTTTCTTGTACTGAGCTGGCTCAGCCATGAGCCGGCTTGATCTATCAGGTCATACGTTATGAGGCGGCAGGAGGTTCGGCCCGGGGGGGGCACCCAGGTGCTGGTGGATGAGACGCGAAGCGTCGGGGAGGGTGTTCCCGCGCTGAGCGTTGGAACGAGGTGTTTACTGCTTTTTGTTGGGTTTGGGTGGCGCGGGTTTTTCGGATTGAGCCTTGGTGGCGGCTTGCCCGGCTTCGCGCTCGCGCTGCCACCTCTGGGCCAGAGCGTTGGCGGCTTCAGTGGGGACCTTCTTGCGCAAATAGTTACCTATGGCGTAGGTCGCGAAACCCTCGTTCTGGGAAATGGCCGCTTCCAGTGCGTCGAGGTGTTTTTGATCGCGAGTCAGGCGATAGAGCGCGGCCAGACAATGAGCCTTTACCTGCGGACTGTGCGTGCCTTGTTCGAGGGCGCGGCGAGATTCGGGGGTGTCGAATGCTCCCAGAGCCAGCGCGGCCCGGCCGCGCGCAGTCGTTCGGTCGGTCAGAAGGCCGTCCTGCGATCGATCGGCCTTTTCCGGGTTGAGAATCTCGATCAAAGGCGCAACGGCACGTGCGTCGCCAAGGTCGTCGAGCGAGCCGGCGATGTCCATTTCCATGCCGAAACCGCGAAGATCGCCCGGCAGCCTCTTCAACAACTCGTCAAGGAGCCCGTCGGTTTTTCTCCGGGCGAGGATGTGCGCCGTGCTCCTCACGGTGCATGTGCTTCGGGCTTCTTTGAAGAGCTCCTGCAAAATCGCCGTGGTTGCGGCGCCGCGCGATTCCAGGGCGTCGAATGCGGTTGTCTCGAGATCGTTGTGCGGATGGGTCCAGCACAGCACGGCCAGGAATTCCGCGGCGGTCTTCGAGGGATCAGCAACCAGCTTGCGGACGGTCTCCGGATCTTCCAGATGATCCAGCGTCTTCTGGTTGTCTGTCGAATACTCGAGCGTGCAGAAGGCAGGCAGTCGGTCGTAGAAATCGGCGCGGCTCTGGCTTTGCGCCGCTTCGGCGGTGCGGCCTTTCGCTTTCTGGTATTCGGCGAGGGCCTTGTGGGCCTCGGCGAGGCGGGGATTAATCGCGATGGCGCGTTCCAGGTAGCGCGCGGCTTCGTCCGAACGGCCGGCTTGCCGGGTTGCCAGGGCGAGCTGCAACTGGTAGCCGGCATTCTTGGGCTCCCGCTCGATCAGGGATTTCCAGACCTGAGCCGCCGCGTCGTGTTTCTCCTCGAGCGAATAGACCGCTGCCAGAGCCGCCGCGGCGTCTTCCTCGGCGGGCTGGAGCGCGCGGGCCGTTGCATAGGCCGCTTCTGCCAGAGCGAGCTTTGCCTTCTTGAAGGCAGCTTCCTCCACCTTGTTCGTACTGGGCTTGACTTGCAGCATGCCGCGGCGATTGCTGATCGTCGGCCCATCGCGGCCCTGGCGTTGACGAATCTCGCCGATGGACATGAGCAGAGTAAAATCTGTCTCCGCGCCCGTGAGAGCGCGTTCCCACAGCTTGACGGCTTCATCGGGACGGCCGTCGAAATCGAGGATCTGACCCAGCACCACGCGGGCCTGGACGTCCTTGGCGTCTTTCTCCAGGTGCTTGTTCAAGAGGTCAATCGCGCCTTCGACGTTGCCCTGATTGACCGCACGGATCGCCTGGTTGGTGGGGGAATCTTGCTGGGCTTTGATGGGAGCGGGTGCGCTCGAACAGAACGCGGTTGCCGCGAGCAAGGCTTTCGCCAAATATGATTTCACGATGATGTCCTCGCATCACTTCAGTTACGAAGGAGCACTTGACTCGCCTTGATTTTGGGCTTGCCGCTTTGGGGGCTGCAAGGGGCGGCCTGGGCGCTCAGGCCATGGTGGGTGATGGCTTGTTGGTGCGCTTTTCGGTCGTTACAACTTGGCGTGGGGTGACCGGTGCCTGGGCCTGGCGGGAGGTGCTCGCGATGGGACGAGTCAAGACGGCGCGTGACACACGTAGCAAGGTCGTGCGCGCGGCGATCCACCCGGCGCTCGGCATTGCCCGGGTGGGCAACAGCGAGACGGGGTTCTTCATCGGACCGGAGGTGACCGACCCGGAGCCGGTCAAGCCCGGGTTCGCCAAGGATGCAACCGGAGCACTCAAGCGCCAGGCAGCTCGTTTTCGCGCGTACGGCTACAACGCCGCGGGCGAGGCCGTCGTGGAGCTGACCGCGGACAACGCCGACATTGAGTGGACGGTGCAAGTCGCCAACAACAAGGCCGCGTGGTATCAGTTCCAGCTCGCGCTCGATATTCCGGAGGCGTCTTCTGCGGATCCGTCGAATCTGCGCAACGCTCAAGAAGCCGACCGATCGAAGCTGGCCATCACGCCCAAGGCGCGGTCGATCACAGGGGCGAAGAAGTCGGGGCGAAAGTACTGGTTTGACGACGGGAAGTTTCTGGACACTCCTGTCTACTTGGGAGAGATTCGCACGGACGAGAAGGGCCGGTTGTTGTTCCTCGGCGGCCGTGGGGTTTCGGCTTCAGCCGCAGGCACACCCGCCAAGGACTTCGCCAACAACGATGGCTGGCATGATGACGTTTCGGACGGTCCGGTCACGGCCGTGGTTCAGATTGGCGGACAACCGATTCCGGTCGAGCCCGCGTGGGTGCTGGTTGGGCCGCCGAACTACGCGCCGGACCTGCACGGCCTGCGAACGATGTATGATCTGCTCACCGACGTGTATATCCAGGCGGGGTCGCTCGAGCCCCCGGCGCGGGCGTCGTTCACGCGGGACGTTTATCCAATTCTGCGGCGGCTCACTCGTCTCCAGTGGGTGAACCACGGGTTTGCCGCGCAGTTCGGCTGGGGCGCGCCGAATGACTTTCTGACGCCGGAATACCTCACACGGCTGGCGAGTACCGGTTCCCAGTATGCCGAGCTCCGTCGTGAAATCTTTAACGCGTTCCGCAATATCAACCGCGACGGCATGTCTCCGGTCCCCTGGCCGTGGATCTACGGCGACGCGATGAATATCCCCGCGGTGTCAGTGCGGCAACAGATCGAGCTGACCGCGACGCAGATGCGGCTGCTGGCGAAGTGGGCCGATGGGACCTTTGACGAGGACTTCGATCCGGCCGCGCAGCCGCCGCGAACCCTTGAAGAAGTGCCGGTCGCGGCACAACCCGCAATGCTCGACCGGTCCGCGCTCGAGTTCTGCCTGGCCGACGCGTTTCACCCCGGTTGTGAAATGACCTGGCCGGTTCGCCATCCCACCATGTATTCCGCGCCCTTCCGCATTCGCCATCGACGGGCGAGCGATCCGGAGCCACCGCTTGGGCCAAAGCTCACTCCGGAAAACGTCGTGACCGTGGGCGGACCCCTTTATGCTCAGGCACCTGGCGGGCTCTCGCGGTGGATGGCGGTGCCGTGGCAGACCGACACGGCGAGCTGCCGGGCTGGTTATGACAAGCGATACGACATGCACTTGCCCACGTTCTGGCCTGCGCGCTGCCGAATGATGTGCTCACGCTGCACGATTACTTGATCGTGATCGACCCGTCGAAGTCTGCCGCTGAGCGCGAGGCGGCGTTTCAGCGGCGTGCGCTCTGGCTGCGTGGCCTGGGGCCGGTCGATACGCTTGCGCAGTACTACCAGGCGATCAACAACATGGTTGCGGATTTCGGAAAACTGGGCGTGGTCGAGGCCCGGCCCGGGGTCAAAGGCGATGGCGATGAGGCGTTTCCGCCGGTGATCATGGTGGAATCACGGCCCGAGCTGCCGGAAGCGGCGCGAGCGATGGGAGTCTCTTTGCCTGAGGGGGGCGAGGCGGCGCTGCCGCTGATCGGAAAAGTGCACCGCTTCAAGCAAGGAAACTGACCTCGAGGGGATGGCTCGGTCTGAGAGCATGTCTGCGAATTGCAATTCTGATGTCGTTGTCGTGGGTGCGGGGCCGGCGGGGGCTGCTGCTGCTGTGGTTCTGGCGCGGGCGGGGCGTCGGGTGCTGCTGGTTGGGAATGCCGATCGCGTGACCGGTCCTGCTGGTGAGTCGCTGCCGCCGGCTGCTCGGCCGCTTTTGCGCGCGATCGGTGCGCTGGATCAGGTTAGCAAGGACGGGCACCTCGCGTGCCTCGGGAATCTCTCGGTGTGGGGCAGCCCCGACGTTCAGTGCGTCGACTTTCTCTTCGACCCCAACGGTCAGGGCTGGATTCTCGACCGAGCTGCGTTTGACGCCGCGCTCGTTGAGGCGGGACGAGCCGCAGGAGCCGATGTGCGGAGCGGTTATTTGAGGCGCGTTTCCCGAGAGGAATCAGGGCGGTGGTGTGTCGGGATTGATGACCCGCGGTCTGGCGAGCGGGAGATCGGCTGTCGTTGGGTGATCGACGCCAGCGGCCGGCCGGCCGCGATTGCGCGGCGGCTGGGGGCCAAGCTGCGCGCCAGCGACCGACTGGCCGCGTTCACGGCGGTGGTTGGACCCAGCGAGCGACCGGATATCGAGCAGCACACGCTGGTGGAAGCCGCGCCCGACGGATGGTGGTATACCTCGCTCGTGCCTGGCGGGCGCCGGGTTTTCATTTATCTGACGGACGCGGACCTGGCGCCGCAGGGGATCACGCGCGGGGCGAGCGTGTTTCGCTCGCTGCTCGATCAGACCGCGTGCATCGGGCCGTATTTCCAGGCGTTTGGCTACAGGCTTCAGCATCCTCCGAAGGCGGGCTCAGCGCGGACGGCGCGGCTTGATCTGGCGGCCGGTGACGGCTGGGCGGCGGCCGGGGATGCGGCGATGGCGCTGGATCCTCTGTCATCACGCGGCATCTTGACGGCGCTGTGGACCGGAACGCGCTGCGGCGAGGCGGTGGATACTTGCCTGGGCGGGGACGCAGATGGTATTCGCCGGTATGCCGAGGTTTTGGAGATTGCGTTTGCGGATTATCTGCGGGAGCAGGGTGAGTATTATTCGATGGAGCGGCGATGGGCGGATCGCGAATTCTGGCGACGCCGGCGGAGGGTCAGTCAGACGTAGTACGGCTCGAGCAAGCATCGGGGTAGGCCGATGTCGATCACGGCGATTTCGCCGGTGTAGGCCGCGGCGCCTTTGGCGCTGAAGCCGAGCTTGGGGGCGGCAAAGGTCGCGGTGGCGCTGGCTCGAACGGCTGCGCCAGCGGGGCGCCCGTATCGGCGTCGAGTCCTGACGGAAGATCGAGAGCCAGGATCGGCTTGCCGGCGGCATTGATGGCATCGATCGCCGTGCGCAGGAGGCCCTCGACGGGGCGCGATAATCCTGTGCCCAGGAGGCCGTCGACGATCCAGTCTGCCCTCGAGAGGATCGGGGGCAGAGCAGCGTCGTCTGGCTGATCATCGAGCCATGCTGACTGGTTGATCCCGGATTTCTGAAGGACTGCCCAGTGCAGGGCTGGATCTCCGGAGAGGAGTTTGCTCTGGGTGAGCCACAGGACCTGGACGGGGAATCGCCAGCCATCGAGATGCCTGGCGAGCACGGCGCCGTCACCGCCGTTGTTGCCGGGGCCGGAGAGGACCAGCACTCTGGGCAGATGGGCCGGGCCGCGGGGGATGTCGGGTGTGTGCCTTGATGGATCTGGTGAAAGAGGGCGGCCGCCGGCGGTTGGTGGGATTGCGCCGCAGAGCTCGGCGAGCCAGGCGGCGGCGCCTCGCCCGGCGTTCTCCATCAGGAACCCTGTGGGTAGGCCGAGCTGCCCGGCGGCCTGGGAGTCTAGCTGGCGGAGTTCCTGGCGCGATAGTGGGCGGATTCGGGGGGTCATGGCGTAGTTCTTTTGGTGACGGATGTAAACACCACCTGCTAGCATACCAGGATGGCTTTGGTAAGGTTGATCACAACTTTGAATGCTCGTCGCATCTGTGATGTAGTCAAGATATGGCAGCCGGGCAGAACTGGATCAAGGTCGCGGAGTCTGGGTTTCCGTGGGAACGAGAAGCGCTCGAGTTTGTCCGGGCGGGCTTCCCGGCTCATGAACCCTACCAGGCTTGGAGCAACTTCGAGTTCATCGCCGATGACGGAAGTGTCAATGAGGTTGACTTTCTGGCATTCACGCCGGAAGGGTTCTTTCTCGTTGAGATCAAGAGCAGGCCGGGGCGGCTCTTTGGCGACGCGGGGACCTGGTCGTGGGAGACCGAGGGCCGGTTGATCACCTCGGACAATCCCGTGCTCGCCGCCAACGCGAAGGCGAAGAAGCTGCGTGCGCTGCTTCAGCGCCAGCGAGCTTGCAAGAACAAGGGAACCGTTCCGTTCATCGAGCATCTGGTCTTTTGCTCGGCGCCTGGGTTGCAGCTCGACCTCAAGGGCACGGCGGCTTACCGGGTTTGCCTGCGCGATCGGGAACGGGCCGGCGATGTTGAGCGTCGCCCCGGCATCCTCGCAGCGATCAAGAACCGGGAATGCCCGGGGCTCGAGCGGTATCTGAAAGGGACGCACAACCAGCCGACGGCCAAGATGGTCAGCCAGGCGATGGATCAAGCGGGGATCCGCCCATGCCAGCGCCATCGAAAAGTCAGCGACTATCTTCTCGAACGAATTCTCGGCGAGGGACCGGGCTACCAGGACTGGCTCGCGACCCACGTGCGACTGGAGGACATCAAACGCCGCGTGCGGGTGTACCACGTGCGAACCGAGTCAAGCAAGGAGGACCGGGGCAAGCTCGAACGTGCGGCATTGCGAGAATTCCAGTTGCTGGAATCACTTCAGCATCCGGCGATCCTGCGAATTTATGGTTTCTCCGAACACGAGCTGGGACCTGCGCTCATCTTCGAGCATGATCCGCAGGCACTTCGGCTTGACCACTTCTTATCTCAGCAGCGAGATTCCTTGAACGTCGGCGCACGCCTCGACCTGATGAGGCAGATCGCGGAAGTCGTCCGTTTCGCACACGATAAAAAAGTCGTTCATCGAGGGCTCTGCCCCCAGAGCATTCTGGTACGTGATCCGTCGACGTCTCATCCAAAAATCAAGATCCTGAACTGGCAGGTGGGATATCGGGAAGGCACGTCGACATCGAAGGTCTCTGGCGCGATTGCGGCGACATCGCACGTAGACAGGCTGGTCGAGGATGCCACGACCGCGTACATGGCGCCGGAGGCCATCGCCGACGAGAATAGCGTGGGCGAGCACCTCGACGTTTTCTCGCTGGGTGCGATCGCCTATCACGTGTTCTCGGCCGAGCCGCCCGCGGCGAGCGGGCTTGAGCTTTCCAACAAGCTTCGTGAAACCAAGGGATTGCAAATCAGCTCGGTCATGAACGGCGCCGGTCAGAATCTTCAGGACCTGGTCCGGTTTGCGACGCATCCGGAGATCACGAGCCGGATTGATTCGGTCGCGGATTTTCTGGAGCTGCTCGAGGGCGTCGAGGACGAGCTGACCGCACCCGAACATCAGTACGTCGTCGATCCTGAACAAGCTCAGAAAGGCGATCTGCTCCCGGGCGGGTTGACGGTGATCAGGCGGTTGGGGCATGGTGCCTGCTCCATTGCGCTGCTCGTCGAACGCGGTGGGCAGGATTATGTGCTCAAGGCGGCGAACGACCCCGAGCAGAACGATCGCATTCAGAATGAAGCCGAGGTGCTCCAGAAACTGCGGCATCAGCATATTGTCGAATTCTGCGACAAGGCTCCGATCGGCGAGCACGCGGGCTTTCTGATGCGGCCGGTCCTTGTCGACAAGAATGAGAAACGGGTCGAGACTCTGGGGCAGCGGCTGCGCAAGGAGGGACGGTTGCATATCGACCACCTCCAGCGGTTCGGGGTGGACCTGCTCGATGTTCTGAATTACCTCCAGGAGCAGGGTATCGCTCATCGCGACATCAAGCCGGATAACATTGCCGTAGGAATGGTCGGACGGAGCGATACGCTTCATCTCATGCTCTTTGATTTCTCGCTGGCGCGGATGCCCAACGAGAACATTCGAGCGGGGACCACGGGCTACCTCGACCCCCTGCTCCCTTTGCGCAAGCCTCCGCGCTGGGACCTTCATGCGGAGCGCTATGCCGCGGCCGCGACGCTGCACGAGCTCGCTACAGGGACCCTGCCGCGATGGGGCGATGGCACTACGGACCCAAGCCACATGACTTGTGAGATCACCATTGACGCCGAGCTGTTTGACGCGAGTCTTCGCGAGCGGCTGACCGGGTTTTTTCGCAAGGCGTTTCGGCGCAATGTCGCGCAGCGGTTCGATAACGCCGAGGAGATGCTCACCGAGTGGCGGCACTGTTTTGAGAACATCGAACAACCCGGCACGCTCTCGGACCACGTCGACGAGGAGACGTTGCGGTCGCTGCTTGCGGGGGCGACGTTTGATACCCAGGTGCACGAGCTGGGCCTGGGCACGCGGGCGACGAACGCACTCGATCGTGCGAACCTGCTGACGGTCGAAGATTTGCTCACGGTGCCGATTCGCCGGCTCGCGCGGCTGCGCGGCGTGGGGAACAAGACGCGGCGCGAGATTGTGACCGCGGTCCGGATTCTGCGCGAACGGCTTGGCTCGCCTGCTGGTTCCGCGTCGAGCGGACCGCCGGTGGTGGATGAAGCACCTGCGCCAGGAGAAGAGGCTGATACGGCGAGCCTGAGTATTGACTTGCTGGCCGGGCGCTTGCTGCCCAAGGCACGGACGGACGGGCCTGATCCAGCGGCCGGCGTGATGAGCGTGCTTCTGTGTCTGGGCGGTGAGACCGGAAAGCCGTGGCCGAGCCAGGCTGAAGTGGCGCAGTTGTGCAAGTTCAGTCGAGGACGTCTGAGCCAGGTTGTGGGCACTTATCAAGCTCGCTGGGCCAAGGAGCCCGCGATCACGCGGCTGCGCACGGATGTCTCCGGGATTATGGGGTCGGCTGGTGGCGTGATGCTCGTGCCGGAGCTGGCCGAGGCGCTGGTGGTTGCGCGGGGGTCGGTCGAGGATGAGCCGCGGCGAACGGCGCTTGCCCGGGCTGTTGTTCGGGCGGCGGTCGAAGTTGAGCGGTCGATGCGCGAGCCGCGGTTTCACGTGCGGCGAGAGGGTGCCCGGGTGCTGGTGGCGCTCAGTCCGGAGCTGGCGGCTTTTGCGCTGCGACTGGGGGAAATTGGCGACAAGCTGGCGGGGGAAGACCCGCTGGTGCCGCCGCAGCGCGCGCTTGAGCGACTGCGCGACCTTTCTGCGCCGGACGGCTCGCCGCTGATTGCCGACTCACGGCTGGTGCGGCTGGCGGCGCTGGCGTCGTGTCATTCGGCGCTTTCGAGCAGGCATGAGTTTTATCCCAGGGGAATGGAGGCGGCGCGGGCGCTCAAGCTCTCGCAGGGGGCGATTTATGGGGTGGCTTCGCTCACGGTGCAGGAGATTCGTGAGCGCGTGAAGAGTCGGTACCCGGAAGCGGCCGAGCTGCCGGGGCCGCCTGAGCTGGATGTGTTGCTGCGCGATGCTGGGTTTGATTTTGAGTGGGACCCTGCCTTGCGGGGTGTTGGCGGTTACAAGAGCCGGTTGACCGAGTCGTTTACGTATTCGAGTGCGAGTGCATCGGCGGTGCGCGAGTCGACGGGAATGGCGACTGGCGAGGATACCCAGATCGAGGTCACTCCGGAGATTGCGGATGCGCGGCAGTTTGAGGACCGGCTGAAGCACGGGATCAAGGAGGGGTCGTTCACCGTCCTGCTGGTGAATCCGAAGTGCTACCAGTGTGCTTATCAGGAGCTTGCGCGGCGGTTTCCGGTCGAATTGGTTGACTTTGAAGCTTTGTTTCTCGATGCGCTGCGCCAAGTTGTTGACAAGGCTGGGGCGAAGTGGGATGCGGTCGTGAGCGCGGATGCGAATCCTGGGGATGGGAAGTGGGATCGGTTGATGGTGCTGGTGAAGCGCGCGATGCCGATTGTTGAGGCGCGACTTCATGCGGTGAAGAAGCCGATGCTCATGATTTATGCGGGGCTCTTGGCGCGTTATGGGCAGATGGGGCTGCTCGAGAGTTTGCGGGACAAGATTGGGCGGCGCGATGGGATTGCTGGGCTGTGGGTGCTTGTTGCGGGCGATCATCAGGCACTGCTGGATGGGAAAGTGGTGCCGACGCTTAGCCCGGGGCAGCGCGTGCGGATACCTGAGAGCTGGCTGCGGAACAAGCATCGGGCGAATGGGGGTGGCTCCTCTGAAAGGAGCGGGGATGAGTGAACAACCACCACGAGCCAGCTACCTACCCCAGGGAGAATTGTGCCGCAGCCTGCGGCACAATTGCCCGCCCCAAGAAAGGACGAGAGGCTCTGGTGCAGAGGAAAGGCCTGCCGGGAATCTCGGCGCGGGGAGCGGCCTATTCGACGATCGCGCCCGCAACGGCTGATTCGTAAGATCCGTGAAGTTCGTGGTCGAGCCTGTTCGGCGAAAGGCCAGGGGGAGTTGGACCACGAATCTGACGAATCTCACGAATAAAGGAACGAAGACGAGAACAACGCTGTAGATCCTGCCCAACGACGAGGCGTAAGCGAGCATCGGCGCGTCGAACGCGATATGCGATGATCTTTGCAATAATCTCTGATTCGTGAGATTCGTGAGATTCGTGAGATTCGTGGTCGAGTCTCCGGTATATTCACACGACCGAGTTTGCGATCGGGGCGCTGGCGCTCGTGTGGCACGGCGCGGGTAAGCGGAACCACGAATGAGCGAAGAGAAAGGGCTGCAACGATGGAGATCCTGCTCAAAGAAGAGGCGTACGCGATCGTCGGGGCGTGCTTTGAGGTGTACAACCACATGGGATGTGGGTTTCTCGAGCCCGTCTATCAGGAATGTCTCGAGATCGAGCTTGAATTGCGGGGCATACCGTTCGTCTCCCAGGCGGAGCTCAAGCTGAGGTACAAGGACCGCACGCTGAAGAAGAAATATGAACCCGACGTTATGTGTTTCGATAAGGTCATCGTGGAGATCAAGGCTGTCTCAGAGTTGACCGACGAGCACCGGTCGCAGGTTCATAACTACCTGAAAGCAACCGGATATCGTCTCGGTCTGCTGGTGAACTTCGGCGCACATGGTGAGCTTGTATACGATCGCATCGTACGATGATCGTTCTGGCGACGTCCGAATCGGTTAATTCGTGGTCGGCGCTGGTCCGCGCCACGGCGAAGAGAAGAGGAACCACGAATCGGACGAATCTCACGAATAAGGGGAGGAAGAAGCGAGCAACGGTGTAGAGCCCACTCAAGGACGAGGTGTAAGCGATCATCGGCGCTTGGAGCGCGCAATGCGATCATCCTTCCAGTAATTTCTGATTCGTGTAATTCGTGCGATTCGTGGTCGAATCTGCTTGTGTGGCGCGGCGAAGAGAAGAGGAACCACGAATCGGACGAATCTCACGAATAAGGGGAGGAAGAAGCGAGCAACGGTGTAGAGCCCACTCAAGGACGAGGTGTAAGCGATCATCGGCGCTTGGAGCGCGCAATGCGATCATCCTTCCAGTAATTTCTGATTCGTGTAATTCGTGCGATTCGTGGTCGAATCTGCTTGTGTGGCGCGGCGAAGAGAAGAGGAACCACGAATCGGACGAATCTCACGAATAAGGGGAGGAAGAAGCGAGCAACGGTGTAGAGCCCACTCAAGGACGAGGTGTAAGCGATCATCGGCGCTTGGAGCGCGCAATGCGATCATCCTTCCAGTAATTTCTGATTCGTGTAATTCGTGCGATTCGTGGTCGAATCTGCTTGTGTGGCGCGGCGAAGAGAAGAGGAACCACGAATCTTACGAATCCCACGAATGAGACGATTGGCTAATTATTGTCCGATTCTTGTCCCATTTGTGTCCATTTCCGGCTTCTGGAATTGGCTGTAGAGTGTTAGTGCATCGCAATTTGTGGCCAATTCCGCTTCAAACAACTGACAGCCAAACTAAAATGCTCAACCGCTCAGCTCTCCTGAACGACCTTCAGAAATTGCTCAAGAAGCTCGAAGAGGACTTGCTCGAGCGGAGCGAGTCGGTGGAGCTGGCTGAGATTGGGCTCAAGCTGCGGGAGGAATTCACGGCGGCGCAGGCGGCTGCGCGGACGGCTCAGAACTATGAAGACTTTCGCTCGGATGCGATCACGCAGGCGGCGGCGGCCTGGGTGCTCTCCTGCGTTTTTGTGCGGTTTCTGGAGGACAACGACCTCGTGCCGACGCCCAGGATTGCCGGGCCCGGGGAACGGCTGGCGCGGGCGCGGGATGAGCATGAATCGTATTTCCACGTTCATCCGGCGCACACTGACCGCGACTATTTGCTCGGGATCTTTGACGGGTTGCAAAGCCATGCGGCGACGGCGGAGATCTTCGGGCGCACAATCCGATTCGGGACTTACTCAACTGGCTGAGCGGGGATGCGGCTGGGGCACTCATTGCGTTTTTTCAGAAGATCGATCCGAATTCTGGTGCACTCGTCCACGATTTCACCGACTCAGAATGGGATACGCGGTTCCTCGGCGATCTTTACCAGGATCTTTCAGAAGCGGCTCGCAAGAAATACGCGTTGCTCCAGACGCCGGTGTTTGTCGAGGAGTTCATTCTGGACCGCACGCTCGACCCGGCGATTGAGGAGTTCGGGCTGGCGAAGATGGGGTATGAAACGCGGCTCTTGCCCGATGGGCGACTGCATCCGGATGACCGATTCAAGATGATCGATCCCGCCTGCGGCAGCGGGCACTTTTTGCTGGGGAGTTTTGCGCGGCTGGTGGATCGGTGGCGGAGACGCGAGCCGGGGACGAAGACGACGGTGCTTGTGCAGCGGGCGCTCGATAGTGTCCATGGCGTCGATCTGAATCCGTACGCTGTCGCGATTGCTCGATTTCGGTTGCTGTTGGCGGCGCTCAAGGAGTGCGGGATCAGACGGCTGAGTGATGCGCCGGGGTTCGAGATTCACCTCGCGTGCGGCGACTCACTGCTCCACGGCTACACCCGGGGAGAGCAATCGACGATGGGCTGGGCGCCGACCGACCACGTCTATCGGCCGGAGGACCGACAGTTATTGGCACGATTGCTCCGGCCCAAGACGTATCATGCCGTGGTTGCAAATCCGCCCTACATCACACCTAAAGATGTCGCCCTGAATACGGCATATCGCGATCGGCACACCACCTGCTATCGACAGTACTCTTTGGCCGTACCATTCTTGGAGCGAATCTTCAGCCTAGCAGTCGCCGGCGGACACACGGGGCAAATAACCGCGAACTCGTTCATGAAGCGGGAATTTGGAAAGAGACTGGTCGAGGACTTCCTTGCGGAGCTGGATCTGACTCATGTGATTGACACCTCACTAGCTGCTATTCCGGGACACGGCACCCCGACAGTGATCCTTTTGGGGCGACAGCGAACTCCGTTGCCCATGTCCACAGTTCGAGCTGCACTGGCGATCCAACGCGAAGACAATCAACCCGAGGATCCCGCACGCGGTAAGGTCTGGAGCGCAATTCTCAACCAAATAGACTTGCCAGGAAGTGAGGGAGAATATGTCACCGTCGTGGATTGGCCGCGTGAGCGCTTCGCTCGCCACCCATGGTCTATCGGAGGGGGTGGGGCGGCCGAGCTAAAGGCCGAAATGGATAAATGCGCCACCACAACGCTCGCCTTGGCGGTGGAATTGCCAATAGGTCGCGCTGTTAGGATCGCGGAGGAGGAGGCATTCATTTTTAATGCGGCGAGAAGGCGGAACTCGAAATGCTCGAACTCGGAGTTCCGGGAATATCTCATTGGAGAGCTAATCCGGGATTGGGTGATCGGGAGCGGTTCTCAGGTTTGGTATCCTTACGTCATTGATTCTGAAAACTCGGACATGATTCGAGAGCTCGGGCCATGGAGGACGACGCTGGCGAACCGCGCTACTTTTCAGGGCAAAATGGCCGATGCGGGACGAATGTGGTGGGAATACATGCAGCATACTGCATCTGCATATTTTACTAATAAATCTATTTCATTCTCTTTCATGGCTACGCATAACCACTTTGCGCTCGATCGCGGCGGCCGAGTATTCCAGCAGTCCGCGCCGATCATTAAGCTGCCCGCGCAGTGCTCGGATGGAGACCACTATGGGCTTTTAGGAGTTCTGAATTCCTCCGCTGCGTGCTTCTGGATGAAGCAGGTCTTTTACGATAAGGGTGGTGGCGGCATCGGCGGTGGAGTCGCGGCAGAGGCGTGGGAACGTTTCATGGCGATGGACGGAACAAAGTTACGCGAACTGCCGCTTCCGCGCGGCGCCCGACGGCGCTCGCATCCAGGCTCGACAACCTCGCCCAGCGAC
The DNA here is from genome assembly GCA_963823665.1 of uncultured Planctomycetota bacterium. Taxonomy (GTDB): domain Bacteria; phylum Planctomycetota; class Planctomycetia; order Isosphaerales; family Isosphaeraceae; genus CAVXHV01. Next base: position 1,798,854 of record CAWGMQ010000004.1, on the reverse strand, counting down.
TCCTGGCGCGAGCGCCGAGCGGACTTCTCGCAGACAGTAAGTTCTACGGAGGCAGGCCAACTGACGGCATCGGAACCGCCATCACGGTTTCTGAGCGCGATTGGCGTGCAACGCGGGAACAGATGATCTTCTTACAGGAGGAACTCGACTGGGAATGCTACCGCCTTTACGGATTGATCGAAGAGGAGCTCACGCAAAGCCGCAAAGCCGCAAAGGGACACGGCACGGATTTGGACGCGGAGCTTCCTGCTGTGCCGCCGCTTGAACTCGGACAGCGGGCTTTCGAGATTGTGATGGCTCGCAAGATGGCCGCTGACGAACTCCAGACGACTTGGTTCGAGCGGCACGGCAGCACGCCGATCACCGAGCTTCCCGCGGATTGGCCCGACGATTATCGCCGGCTGGTCGAACGCCGGATCGAGTTGATCGAAAGCGATCCGAACATCCGCCTGATCGAACAACCCGAGTACAAACGGCGATGGAACACCGAGCCATGGGAATCGCAGCTCGAACGTGCGCTCAATTCCTGGCTCCTCGACCGTCTCGAATCGTACTTCGATTTCGACGGCCGCATGAATGATGAAGGCAAGCCCACGGCCCGGCTGCCGATCAAGCTCACCACGGCCGGCCGGCTCGCCGACGTTGCACGCCAAGACACCGAATTCCTCGAAGTCGGCGAGTTCTACCGCGGCGATCAGGCGTTTGATTTATCCGGGCTGGTTGCCGAGCTGGTTGATACCGAGAGTGTGCCGCTCTTGCCTGTGCTGCGGTACAAGCCTTCGGGGTTGCGCAAGCGCCTGGAGTGGACGCAGACCTGGGACTTGCAGCGGCAGGAGGATGCGATTGATGCTCGCTGCAAGCTCGCCAAGAATCATGCGGATTACCTGACCGAGATTGAAGCGGCTGCCTTGAAGAAGAAGGAAGTTGGCACGATTGCGGTGCCGCCCAAGTACACGAGCGCTGACTTTTTGAAATCGCATTACTGGCGGCTGCGCGGGAAGCTGGATGTGCCAAAGGAGCGCTGGGTGAGCTTTCCGGGGTGTGAAGGCGAAGACGGCACGCTGGTGATCGCCTGGGCCGGATATGACCACCTTCAGCTTGCGCGGGCGATTAGTGCCAATTACGTCGACGTGGAAGAACGGCTGGGCACCAGGGATGACCCGCGGCTGGTGCCGCTCTTGGCGTGTCTCATTGAACTCCTGCCGTGGCTCAAGCAGTGGCACAATGAGGTGGATTCGGAGTTTGGGATGCGGATGGGCGATTATTTTGAGGGGTTTTTGCAGGAGGAGGCGCGGAAGGTGGGGAAGACGGTGGAGGAGATCAAGGGGTGGGAGCCGGTGCAGCGTGCGCGCGGCAAGAGATCGCGCGGTAAGTCCGCGCGCGATAACGTAGAATGATCTCTTGTCTGATTACACCGCCTTGGGGGTCTGATACATGCCTGGTTATTCTCTGGAAAGCGTGACCGTCGACGGCTTCCGCGGACTGAGGAATCTTCGTCTTGACCGTCTCGGTCTTATTAATATCCTCGTCGGACCAAACAATTGCGGCAAGACGAGCGTTCTCGAAGCTCTGTCCATACTGTGCAACGCAGCCGACCCCAGCGAGTGGATCTGGATGGTGTGCCGGCGGGACTTCGGCGGGCTGGATGAGACTCGCGTCCAATCTGTACGGTGGTGCTTCCGCCAGAGCGTGCCGGCCCCCGATGCCGACTCGATGTTCGGGGGGGAGTGCAGCATGACGTGCGACGGACGATTTCCTCTGAGGAAACTCAGAGTGACCTGCGAGGAAATCGAAGGGTCACGCGAGCTGAGTCCGTTTGATCGGCTCGAAAAGGAGCACTCCCTCGTCGAGCAGCAGGGCCTCGGTCCCCTCATCGATGGGCCTGATCTCGATCTCGGACCCAGACGTGGTGCCCTAATCAAGCACTTCGTGGAATCAGACGGCTCCCTTCTGCGATCGGGCATGTCGGTACCACAACCCGTCTCGATTCGCGTTTGGGAGGACGATGTCGAACCGGTGGGACGCGTTGCTCGACAGCGCAGCCTGCGCCGACCGAGACCCTCACCCCCCTACTCGTACCAGATCAACCGCATCCAAGCACGGTCGTTCTCGCACCACCTGCTCGGCCCTAAAAAGAACAGGGTCCTCGATCTTGTCCGAGAGTTCGATCCGCAAATCATCGACATTAACCTCGCTTCGTTCCAGGGAGGGAGGCCCGCAATCTACCTTGATCACCAGCGCCTGGGCCAGGCACCACTCTCCATCTTTGGAGACGCGCTGCGCAGGGCGGTCTTGCTCGCCGGCACGATTCCGGCGCTCCAGGACGGGGGAGTGCTCCTGATCGACGAGATCGAGACGGGCATTCACGCTTCGAAGCTAAGCCGAGTTCTGGGTTGGCTCGCGAAAGTCGCCCGTGATCTGCACGTGCAGGTTGTCGCCACGACGCATAGCCTGGAAGCTGTCGATGCCATCGCGCTGGCGACTCAGGACACGGCTCCGGATCTAGTCACGTTTCATCTGGATCAAACCGATGAACGAACCACGGTGAAGCGGATCGACGCGGATTTACTGTCGCGGCTGCGCCGCGAGCGCGCGCTGGATGTTCGGTGAGCCATGCCGAAATACGGATACCAGGTTGTTGAAGGGCCACAGGACGTCGAGCTCGTGTACGGGCTTCTGAGGCCGCACGGTCTGAAGCGGGTACGGTTTTTGGCCGACCTGGACCCATACTTCGGACGACTTGTCCCTCGGTCCTTTCCCCCGGACGACGACCTTCAGAAGCGCGTTCCGGTCTCACTTTTCTTGCAGAGTGCGACCCATTCGGTGGCCGTCCACAGCGCGATCGGTGACACGCGGCTGATTCTGACCATCGAGGAGAACGCGGTGCTGGTGGACACGGCGAAGTTAACGGCAATCGGCGTCGTTCTCGATTCAGACTCGTCTGTGGCGCCAGGCGACCGATATGCGCCGATACGTGACGGCCTTCGAGCAAAAGGATACGGCTTTCCCGATCGTGCCGGCGATGTGAGCGCCGGTCCACCGCGACTTGGGGCATTTGTACTGCCTGATAACACGAGCGCGGGAACTCTCGAGGACGTTCTCCTCGACTGCGCCCAGCATGTTTACGCGGGTTTGCTCGCAAGCGCCACGACGCACGTCGATTCTGTGAGCGGGGATCCGAGCCTCTTGCCTGAGGATCTTCAAGAGCTCGCGAAGTCCGCCGGGCGGAACAAGGCAATTGTCGTCTCGATGGCGAGCATACTTCGGCCGGGGAGGGCCGTGCAGAATTCCATTCAGGACAACCGGTGGCTACGCGGCACGGCGCTGGCGCTGCCGCGCGTTCGCGCGGTGCAGGAATTCCTGATGGGTCTATTAGACTTACCTTGAACATGCTTCCTGACGGTGTGCCAGCGGACAATTTGCGAGTCATTGCGAATGTAGCCTGAGAAAAACCGGTCGAGCAGTTACGCGTCTAACGTGTTCAGAAACTGTCGCGGCGTTGAGAGACAGCGGAAGGTCTGGAAGGAACGCCCATGGCACCCATCGACGACGTGATCGAGTTCCCTGAATCAGCGAGTACGTCAATCCTCGAGTGTCTTCAGCGCCTCGGTCTGGGGCATGAGGAGCGACGGAAGCTGATCATCGAAGCAGAGGCGCTGCCCTTTGACGTCGAGCAAGCCACCGCGCTCCTTCCATTGCTCAGGCGGTTCATCGAGGAGTTCCGCGGGTCGAATGTCCCGGCCGGCCTCGTCGCCGTGGGATCTGCGATCCGGAATTACGTCGCTGTTGCGCCCACCGACGAGGCCCTCGAAGGCGCCGCGAGCCTCTTGAGGGTGGATGGGAGGCACGCGCTACCAATCGAACTCGAGGTCGAAACCACCAAGATGGTGGTGCGGAAGCTGACCGCGAACCTCCCCGCCCAACGTGAACGGTACTGCGAGCTGGCGATCCGCCTGGAGGAGCTGATTGACGACTACACGCGGCCTCGCTTTCTGGCGCGCGCGCAGCATGGGGCTGTCGCTCTCAACGCTGTTCTGGGGCTGGTGCTGGCTCGACGCGGCCGAGATTCTGTCGTCATCGACAAGATGCGCACGCTGGGTGTTTCGTGGTTCCAGCAGTTGGTCGGCCGCCGCGCTGCATTGCTCCGCGCGGAACTTTTCGCTCTCGAGGCAGACCCGAAGTTCGCCGACATCGACCGTGCGCTGGAAGAGTTAAATGGACTCGATTTTCCAAATCCGGCGTCGTGATGCTCAGGAAGGGTCCGAGGGCGAGAGACGCTCGACGCCGTGAGGTGCTGGCGCCGCGGACGAGATCTTTTCGGCTGGCGGCGTACGAGCTGCGAGCCCAAGCGGTGGACGCGCGCCTGGGCAATGTTGCGGATGTGACTTCCGAACTGTCCAATTCCAGGTGAGAATAGCGGATATCTTCGAATGCAAGGGCGGCCGGGATGACGCCATGGAAGGAGTGGATGGCAAAGGCTAAGCGTGTGTTTCGCGGAGCGTGCCGAGGAAGAAGCAGCGGGGGAATGGAGACTGAAGAATGTACGTCGAGAAACTGGTTATGGAGAACATTCGGACTTTCGCTCGCACCGAGATGCAGTTCGTTCATCCTGATATGGTTTTTCGCACCCAAGGCGCAAGCGATCCCAAGGCCAGGAAGCTGTTGCCGAAGCCCAGGCTGCCGAACGTCAATCTGCTCTTGGGCGAGAATGCCACAGGAAAGACCACTGTTCTGCAGGCGATTGCGCTCGCTGCGTTGGGGCCGGCCGCGGGTGGCGCTCAGCTTCCGCTGCGACGGCTGGTGCGATTTTCGTCGAACGGCGAGCACGCAATGAAGAACGTCGGCGGAAACATCGCTTACATTCTCGCCACGTTGTTCCGGCACGAGTCGGAGCGTGCTGGGAAAGAGGCACGGTTATCGGCCGACGATGGAGAGTCATTTGCATCGATGCAGGAATTCAAGCGGCTCGGCGAGATCGACACCATGGAGTTCGCCGGGATCGATAACGATCGGATCTGGGCGCCGGTTTACGAGTCGCACAATTCGGCGTTCTTTTGCGTGGCCTATGGTTCGAACCGTCGAGTCGAGTCGGTTGATTCTCCCGCGATGGCGTTCCACGAAAGGAATCCATTCGGGCGTGCCCAACGCGTTCTCAGCGCCTTTCAAGATGGATTCTTGGTCTATCGGTTAACTAACTGGCTTCCCCGGCTAAAGAAGAGCAACCCCGGTCGCTATCGGGAAGTTCTGGGACTCATGGAGCGCATGATCGGACCAGGGCATTTCCAGCTTACAGAAAACATCACGGGTCGTGAGTACGAGTTCAGGCGGGGCGAAACCAGGGTGCCATTTCCCTCGCTTTCCGATGGTTACCGCGGATTCATCGGTTGGGTCGGTGACCTGCTGTATCATCTCTCGACTGCGTGTCATTCCGGTCAATTTCTCGTCGACGTGCCGGGCGTGGTCATGGTTGACGAGATCGATTTGTTGCTTCACCCAAAGTGGCAAATGAAGGTCATCAAAACCGTCGCGAAGGCGCTCCCGCGGATGCAGTTTATTTTCACCTCCCATAGTCCTCTCGTGGCTGGGAGCCTCGAGTGGATGAACATCATCACGCTGAAGGTGGGGACAAAAACCAATCGGACGGTCGTGAAACGGCTGAAGCAGAGCATCCACGGCCTGGACGCCGATCAGATCCTGCTCAGTGACTTCTTCGGCTTGAAGAGCACCATGGCCGAGGCGAAGCGTCGCCAACTCCACAGCATCACCGGGCGGATTCGATCGGGCGACAAGAACGCGCCTCTGCAGTTGATCCGCGAGATGAGTAGCGGTACGGAGGTCGAGGAGTGATTCGGTACGCTGTTTCTGAAGCGGAGCTACGCTCTGCAATCACTGAGGTGGATAAGAAATGGTTTACCAACACGGCTGCTGTGATCGCCAGACTTCCGAGCCCGCCGGAGAGCTCGGATTTCAAACCGCTCTGGAGCAAGATCAAGGGCATTTATATCGAGATGCAGAACTCGAAGTGCTGCTTCTGCGAGAAGCCGCTCGAGGGAAAGATCGAGCAAGACGTCGAGCACTTCCGCCCGAAAGCCGAAGTGAAGCCCTGGACCGTTCCGTCACAGCTTTTGGCCGAAGGAGTCACGGTTCAACAGCCGGCCGACGGCTCATCCGAGCCAGGCTATTCACAGTTGGCCTATTCGCCGTTCAACTACGCGATGTCCTGCAAGACCTGCAACTCGACCTTGAAGAAGAACTACTTCCCCATCGAGGGTACGCGCGATACGGCGGCGACGGATCCGGCCCAGATGGACGGCGAGAAATCGCTGCTGATCTACCCGATCGGGGTGACTGACGTGGACCCTGAGGAGCTCATCGAGTTCGAAGCGTTGTCCCCCGTGCCGAGATCGGCGAGCGGTTTCAAGCATCGCCGTGCGCTGGTCACCATTGAACTGTTCCGCCTCGACGACAGTTCGGGTCGGAAGCCGCTGTTCAAGGAGCGTGCAGCACTGGTGCGGTTGTTGTTCCTCGAGCTCGAGGGACACGCCACAGCGAAGACGGTTCATCGACGCGAGAAACACGGGAAGGCGATCGAAGCGCTCACGTCTCCCCACGCCCCATTTACGAACTGCTTGCGATCGTTCGAGCGGCTGTACCGCACCGACCAAGCCCGTGCCGAAGAAATCGCCGAGGCTTGCGTGAAGCTCTTGGGAACAAAATCAACACGATCTCGCGGGGCGTGAGCCGCACGGCTGGATTCCAGAAGAAATGCACCCCGTGCCCCGTGCTTCCGCCAACGCATTCGCGTATCATCGTACAATGGTGACCATCGAAGCCTGATACCAAGGTACGCCGTTAAACCGGATCGGTGGCAAGCGGTCCCTGATTGGACCTCCGAGAGATGGCAGCCCGGGGCGACTGTCCTACATGTATGATTTTGAGTTAACCTAAATCTCTCTTCGCGGTCTCCCACATGACCCTTCTCAAAGACCTCATCGAGATTCCCGAGCACGTCGAACAGGGGAGCTTTGTGCTTCGGCTGGCGGAAGGTGTCACCCGGCCCGAAGAGACACTGCGCGAATATGTGGTCACGCCCGAGCTGAAGGGCTGCTACGACGATGCCTTGAGCTTCATCAAAGGGGCTCTCCAGTCCAAGACGAGCAAGGCGAGCTACCTGCACGGCAGTTTCGGCAGCGGCAAGAGCCATTTCATGGCGGTGCTGCACCTCATCCTCGGAGGCAACATCGCGGCGCGAGGGATTCCCGAGCTGGCCTCGGTCATCACCCGGCACAACGACTGGATCACCGGCAAGAAGTTCCTGCTTGTGCCCTATCACATGATCGGGTCGCACGACATGGAGTCGGGCATCCTGGGCGGGTACGTCGACTTCATCCGCCGCACGCATCCCGATGCCCCGATTCCTGGCGTTTATCTCGCCGAAGGGTTGTTCCGCGACGCTGAGAACCTGCGCAAGCAAATGGGGGACGAGCGGTTCTTCGAGGCTCTTGGCGAAGGAGCGTCCGTTGACAGCGAGTTCGGCGACGTCGATCGGGCGTGGGATGCGGAGCGCTTCGAGACCGCGACGGTCGCCCTGCCCGGCTCCGAGGAGCGCTCGCAGCTCATCAGCACACTGATCGGCAAATTCTTCGGCTCGTATGACACGCAAGCCGGCGCCCACGGCGAGGCGTTTCTCTCGCTCGACAAGGGGCTCTCCGTTCTTAGCAAACACGCGGCGGGGCTGGGCTATGATGCCTTGATTCTCTTCCTTGACGAGCTGGTGCTCTGGCTCGCCAGCCGCGCGGCCGACCTGCGATTTGTGCATCAGGAAGGGCAGAAACTGGCGAAGCTCGTCGAGGCGCAAACACCCGACCGGCCGATTCCCGTCATCAGCTTCGTCGCTCGCCAGCGAGACTTGAGCGAGCTGATCGGCGATGCCGTGCCAGGAGCAGACCGGCTGAATTTCAGCGACGCGCTCAAGCATTGGGAGGGCCGGTTCCACAAGATCACGCTTGAAGACCGCAATCTGCCGGCCATTGCCGAGAAGCGTGTGCTCAAGGTCAAGACCGAGGGCGCCCGCCACGAGCTTGATGCGGCCTTCGATCAGACGAAGCAAATCCGCGAAGCGGTGATGAACATCCTGCTCACACACGAGGGTGACCGGGCGATGTTTCGCAAGGTGTACCCGTTCAGCCCGGCACTCGTGCAGACGCTGATCGCGGTCTCGAGCGTGCTCCAGCGCGAGCGGACTGCGCTCAAGGTGATGATGCAGCTTCTGGTCGACGGGCGCGAGACGCTCAAGGTCGGTGATATCGTTCCGGTGGGTGACCTCTACGACGTGATCGCCGGGGCCGACGAGGCCTTCAGCCAGGAAATGGCCATCCACTTCGACAACGCCAAGCGGCTCTATCACCAGAAGCTGCTTCCGCTCCTGGAAAAAAAGCACGGGCGCCGGGAGGAGATCGAAGGTCTGGCCGAGCGCGATCAAAGGCGAAGAGACTTCCGCACCAACGACCGGCTGATCAAGACGCTGTTGCTTTCGGCGCTGGTGCCGGAGGTCGAATCGCTGCGGTCGCTGACGGCGGAACGGCTGGCGGCCCTCAATCACGGCACGATCAAAACACCGATCGAGGGCAAAGAGGGTCAGGAAGTGCTCGGGCGCTGCCGCGCATGGGCGGCGAGCGTGGGCGAGATCCGGATCGGGGAAGAGACGAATCCGACGATCTCGATCCAGCTTTCGGGGGTAGACACCGAGAGCATCATCAAGCAGGCCGAGGGCGAAGACCGGCTGGGAAACCGGGTGCAGCGGGTGCGGCAGATGCTTTTCGAGCAGGCCGGCGTGGTGCAGCGCGAGGGTCAGCTCGAGCAGTCGTACGACCTGCGGTGGCGGAACACCGAGCGGTTTTGCACAGTGCTATTCAAGAACATCCGCGACCTGCCCGATTCGTCGCTTGAGAACACAGGCGAGGCGTGGAAGCTGGTAATCGACTTTCCGTTCGACGAGGCCGGCCACGGGCCCAGGGACGATCTGAGCAAGCTGCAGGCGTTCAAGGACTCGCATGCCAAGGGGGCCAGGACGATTTGCTGGGTGCCCGCGTTTTTCAGTAACGACGCGCGGAAAGACCTCGGCCTGCTGGTCGTGATCGAGCACATCCTGACCGGGGAGCGGTTCGGCCAGTATGCGAGCAATCTCTCGGCGCAGGACCGGCTGTCGGCGAAGTCACTGCTGGAAAATCAGCGCAGCGTGTTGCGCGAGCGGGTCAAAAGTCACGTGGATGCGGCGTACGGGCTGGACCCGCTGGTGCCCGGCTCACTTGATACCGTGCACGAGCTGGAGCCCTCCGAGCGATTTGTCTCACTCTGGCCGGGCTTCGAGCTAAGGCCGCCGGTTGCCGCGAGCCTGGGCGGGGCGATGATCAACCTGTTGAGCCAGGCCCTCGAGCACGACTACCCGGCGGCCCCGATGTTCGAGGCCGAGATCAAGAGCAGCCATTTGAAGAAGGTGTTCGAGGTCACGGGCGTCGCGGCGCAGGCCTCGGACGACCGGGCCCCGGTCGACAAGACGCTTCGGCCGCTCATTCGCGCGATCGCCAATCCGCTCAAGCTGGGTGAAATGGGTCTGGATAAGACGCATTTCGTGATCGGCCAGCACTGGAAGCACCACTTCACGAGGAAAATCGCCGAGAAAGGGGGAGCGCCCGATGTCCGCGATCTGCGCCGGTGGATGAACGAGCCCAAGCCCATGGGGCTGCCGAAAGAGGCGGAGAATCTCGTCATTCTGACCCATGCGCTCCAGGCGACCCTTTCATTCTTCCTGCACGGGGCCGCCTTCGAGGCATCAATCGGGAACCTGCCGGACCTGTGCATTCTTCAGCCCGTAGAATTGCCACCTCCCGATCTGTGGAAGCGCGCGATTGATCGCGCGGCCTCGATCTTCGGCTTGGCGGTCTCGCCGCACCTGAGCGCGAGCAACGTCGCGTCGCTTGTCACTCAGGTCAAGAGCAAGGCAAGCGATGGGCGGCAACATTGCCAGACGTTTTGCCAGAAACTCCGGGAACGCGTGGCAAAGCTCGGGATACCCGACGCCGAATCGGATCGTCTCAAGACGGCCACCGCGACGATGCAGCTTCTCGAGAAGCTGAATCAGTCCGCAGACGGCTCGGTCGTGGGTGCGCTGGCTTCGGCCGAGGTTGCTACCAGCGAATCGGCCATGGGCGAGTGCCGGACGAGTGCGCAGGCGCTCGTTGGGACGATTGAAGGAACGAACTGGGAGATCTTCGAAGCGATTGCGGGACTCACTGACTCACGGAAGACTGCCGCGAACGAGATTCGCACTGCAGTTACCGAGGGCCTTCGTTGCGATGAGCATGTGAAAGGGCTCGCCACGGCGCTCAAGGCGGCGCAGTCGAAGGCGGTGCGGCTTTTGACGGTGCCTCCACCTCTGCCACCCCCTCCCCCGCCCCCCCCGCCCCCGCCCGGCTGGAGATTAATTGACGAGGGAACTGCGGAGTTGCAAAAGGTACCTGCTGCGCGAGCGAAGCTCGACGAGTTGGCGAAGCAGATGGATGAGCGGCGGCGCGTGAAGCTGACAATCTCGTGGCGAATTGAAGAAGAAACAAAGTCGTGAGCGTAGCAACCGCCCCCACATTCAGTCAGATCCGGGCCCAGGTGGCGGCCATCCGGAAGAAAGTTCCGGAGGCGCGAGTGATTGGCATCCGTGCGCCGGGGCGGTGGACGGGTGCACGTATCAAGCAGCATGGTGATGATGTCTATGTAATCGAGCAATGCGATTCGCCGCTGGCGCTGCGAATTGCTCTCAAGGCCGAGGACTCGCTGACGGCAACTAAAGTCTTGATCACGAGCCTGGAGGATAGTCAGCTCAGCGACGACATTCTCGTCAGGCTCACCAAGCGGCGGTTGTTCCCGGTCGACTCGTGGCAGATCGTCAAGTCGCTGTTTCAGGCCCACGCGGTTGACCCTCGGCTCACGCGGCATCCGTGGATTGCTGACTCCTTGATGGAGCTGAATCCCGAAGGGGGTTATCCGGCCGTCGCGGGCGGCTTTCTGGACGCGGAGACCGTCTGGCCGATCCTGCTCGAGCGAGTGATCGAACTCGGCGGCGAGCGGCCCGATCTGGCGGCGATCCTCCGGTGGTCGATCGACGCCTCCGCGGTCGCCCGCTACCAGGGCGCCTCGCAAGAGTTCCGCGACGCGGCAATCGCGTGGCTCGCCGAGACCGCCGGCCAAACGGCCACCGCGGTTTTCCAGTGCATCGCGGCCAATCAAAAGCCCGATGCCGTACCGATCGGGCTCGCGGCCGGAGTGATCCATAGCGCAAAGGCGAAGGGGAAGCTGGAGAAGGCCGCGGGCAGGATGGAAGAGCGATACCTCGGTCGATCGACTCCTGATCAGGCCACGATCGAGCGCTGGAATGCGGTTGCGACGGAGGTCGTTCGCCTGCAGCTCAGCGACGCCAGATCGAAGGGTGCTCTGGTCCATCGGGCCGACGAGATCTTACTCTCGCTTGATGCCGGTGCGTTCGCGTATCTAAGCTCGACCTCGCCGCTGGGTTTCGCGCAGCGGCTGGAGCGGTTCGGAACAACTCTGACACGCGCTCTCGATGCCAAGGGGGGCGCCGCGGTTACGGACTTGATGGAAGCCCGGGCGGAGATCGCCGATCATGAGCTGGCGAAGGGAGAGCGCAGGCGACTCGAACGTGTCGACATGGCCGTCCGGCTGGTGCGGTGGCTGTCTCAAGCAGACACAAACGGTCGTGGTGAGCCGCGCTCGCTGGTCGAGGCATCGGATGGTTATCTGGCTGACGGGGGGTTTGTCGATCGGGCGAGGCTCACGCTCCGCACGGGCGACCCGGTCCGCGAGCTCTCCGAGGCCTATGCAAAGCTCTTCGCGCGGGTCACCGAAGTGCAAGAAGCTCGGTCGCAGAAATTCGCGGAGCTGCTCCGCACGTCGACGGGCTTGAATTCGCCGCACCAGGGGCTGCTTCCGGTCGAGCGGCTCCTGGATGAGGTCGTCGCGCCCCTTGCCGCGCACGGCCCGGTCTTGCTGATCATCATCGATGCCCTGAGCGTGGCCGTCGGCCGCGAGCTCCTACCAGACCTGCTGGGCCAGGATTGGATTCCGCTCAATCGAGCTGGAAAAGAGACGCTGGTTTCGGCGGGGCTCGCGACGATACCTTCCGTGACCGAGGTTTCGCGCACCAGCCTTTTCTGCGGGCGGCTGCGGCAAGGATCGTCGGCCGATGAGCAGGCTGGCTTCGAGACGCACCCCGCGCTTCTGGCCTGCTGCAAGGGCGGGCCTCCGCCGGTTCTTTTTCACAAGTCGGCGCTGCGCGATGAGGCGGGTTCGGTTCTCGCCGGGGACGTCCGCGAGGCGATCGCATCCCCGGATCGGCGGATCGTGGGCGTGGTCATCAATGCCGTTGACGATAACTTGCTGAAGGGGGAACAGCTCGACACCGCCTGGTCTCGCGGCACGATCCCGGTGCTTCCGGCGCTTCTTCATGAAGCCAAGTACTGGAAACGTCTGGTCGTGATCACAAGCGACCACGGCCACGTGCTCGACTCGGGCTCGGTATTCACCGCGGGTGAGGGAGGAGAGCGCTGGCGGGTTGCCACGGATGCATCCCCCGGCCAGGGCGAGCTGCGTGTGAGCGGGCTTCGGGTGGTCATACCCGAGTCGAAATGCTTGCTCGCGCCCTGGTCCGAGAACATCCGGTATGGGATCAAGAAAAACGGCTATCACGGGGGCGTCTCTCCCCAGGAAATGGTGGTGCCGATCGCCGTGTTTTCCCCGGCTGAGCCCATTCCCGACGGCTGGGCCGAAGTCGCGGTGGACATGCCGTCCTGGTGGGACGAAGATGGGAACGTCGTGGCAAGGCCGGTCAGCAGCAGACCCCGGCCGAAGCCGGCCAAGCCGAAGGAATCGATGCCGCTTTTCGACGGACCCGAGCAGATTCGCGGCGCTCGAGGACCGACCGGCGGTGGGGCGGCCGGGTCCGAGCTGGTGGCGAAGCTCTTCGAGTCTCCGATCTTCCAGGAGCAGAAGAGTCTCTCGGGCCGATTCCTGCCGCCCGAAGGGGTCTTGCGAGACGTGCTCACGGTCCTGGACGGGCGCGGCGGAAAATTGACGTCGTCGGCGCTGGCACGGTCGGTCAATTATCCACCCATGCGGCTGCGCGGGCTCCTGGCCGTGATGCAGCGCGTTCTGAACATTGACGGGTTCGCGGTCCTGACGAGAGACGATGCCTCCGACACCGTCGAGCTGAACCGAGAGCTTCTGAAGCGGCAGTTTGAGCTGAGGTGACAAGTAGTGCCCACGATCAGCCCGGAAAGGCGAGAACAGATTGTCGACGCCCTGCGGCGGGGCACGGTCCCGCAGAGCAGCCTCGACGCCTTTGCGGTGGGCCTCGACCGTTTTGAAGCTGCGCTCGACGACGAGCTGAAGAAGGTCGCATCCGGCGGCAGCGTATTCAAGGCGGTTCGAGGTGAATACGGCTGCGGCAAGACGTTCTTCGCTCGCTGGCTGGCCGATCGCGCCCGGAGAATGGGATTTGCGTCCTCCGAGGTGCAGATTTCCGAGGCCGAGACCCCCCTGCACCGTCTGGAGACCGTCTACCGCCGGTTGAATGAACGGCTCGCGACGAAAGATACACCGCAGGGGGCACTGCGGAACATCGTCGATAGCTGGATCTTCACGCTCGAAGAAGATGTGCTCGCCGGCGGCTCGGTTGACCCGAACGATGCGCAGGTATTACTCAAGAGCAGCAACGAATTGCTCGAGCGTAGGCTGGCGGCCGTGGCCCGCACCGCGCCGACTTTCAGCGCGGCCTTGCGCGGGTATCGGCAGGCTCAGATCGACGGCCGGCAAGACATCGCCGAGGGGCTGCTCGCCTGGCTCTCGGGCGGGCCCAACGTGGCGGCGGAAGCCAAGCGATTCGCCGGATTGAAAGGGGACATCGATCATTTCGGTGCGCTCAATTTCCTGCAAGGAATTCTGGCGATTCTTCGCGATTCGGGCCACGTCGGGATGCTGATCGTCCTGGACGAGGTCGAGACGATTCAACGGGTGCGGAGCGACGTGCGCGACAAGAGCCTCAACGCGCTGCGGCAGCTCATCGACGAGATTGACTCCGGTCGATTTCCCGGCTTGTACCTGATGATTACCGGGACAACTGCATTTTTTGAAGGGCCGCAGGGCGTTCAGCGGCTGGAGCCGCTGGCGCAACGGCTGCACGTTGACTTCAAGACCGACTTCCGATTCGACAACCCGAGGGCCGTGCAGATCCGACTCCCAGCGTTCACGCTCGAGCGGCTCTGTCTGGTCGGCTCCAAGATTCGTGATATCTACAGTCAGCATGCCCGATCGCCGGTGCGCGTCAAGGATGTGTGCGGCGACAAGTACGTCTCCGAGCTAGCGAGTGCGGTGGCAGGCAAGTTAGGCGGAAAAGTTGGCGTGTCGCCCCGAATCTTCCTCAAGAAACTGGTCTCCGACGTCCTGGACCGGATCGACCAGTTCGAAGACTTCGACCCGCGAGCGCACTACGCGCTGACGATCAGCGAAGCGGAGCTTCTACCGGTCGAACGGCAGGCGGCGGGGGCTTCGAACGTCGATGAAATCGAGCTGGAATTGTGAGCCATTTCGATTCGCTACACCCTGCCCTTCAGCACCATATTGTCAATAGCCTGGGCTGGCGCTCGCTTCGGCCGTTTCAAGATGCGGTCATTCCGCGGATCCTGGCGGGAGAACATCTCGTCGTCCTGGCGCCCACGGCTGGGGGCAAGACCGAAGCCGCGTTTTTTCCGGTTTTGTCGCGGATGCTTTCGGAAGATTGGCAGGGGCTGAGCGTTCTTTATCTCTGCCCGATCAAGGCGCTGCTCAACAACCTGGAGTTTCGACTTGCTCGGTATTGCGGCCTTGTCGGCAGGCGAGCGGCCCTCTGGCACGGCGACGTCGGGGCCGGGGCGAGGAGGCGGATTCAGCGCGAACCGCCCGACTGCGTGCTGACCACGCCCGAGTCGCTCGAAGTCATGCTGGTCTCGCCGAACGTCGATTCGCGAAATCTGCTGGGGAACGTTCGCGCGGTGATCGTCGATGAAATTCATGCGTTTGCCGGCGACGACCGAGGGTGGCATCTGCTGTCGGTGCTCGAGCGCGTGACACATCTGGCAGATCGTGAGATTCAGAGGATCGGGCTTTCTGCGACCGTGGGTAATCCCGAAGCGCTCGCGCAATGGCTGGCCGGCTCGTGTGTGGGAGCCAAAGGTGTCGCACTTCCTCCGGCAAGCGGAGGACAAGCGGCCGAAGTGACGATCGACTACGTCGCGTCGATTGCTAATGCTGCCGTGGTGATCTCTCGCATCGGGCGAGGAGAGAAACGGCTGGTCTTTGTTGACAGCCGGGCCAAGGCTGAGCAGTTGGGCAGCGAGCTGAGGCAGCTTGGCACTACCACGTTCGTCACGCATAGCTCGTTGAGCGTGGACGCGCGGAGACAGGCAGAGGATGCGTTTGCCAACCGCGATGACTGCGTGATCGTGGCGACGAGCGTGCTCGAGCTGGGGATCGATGTCGGCGATCTGGACCGGGTGATCCAGATCGATGCGCCGACGACGGTTTCGAGTTTTCTCCAGCGGATGGGAAGGACGGGGCGCCGGGAGGGGGCCAAACGAAACTGCCTGTTCCTCGCGACGGATGACGAGGCGCTGATGAAAGCGACGGGGATTGTGGCGCTCTGGGAAACCGGCTACGTCGAGCCAATCGAGCCTCCACCGCGGCCGATGCACATCATGGCTCAGCAGATCATGGCGCTGGCTCTTCAGGAAAGGGGAATCGGCCGGACCGACTGGTTTCGGTGGATCTCGGGAGTACGAGGGTTCCAGCAGACCTCGGATGCCGAGCGATCGGCGCTCGTCGAGTGGATGCTGGGGGAAGACATCCTTTTCGATGATTCGGGCATCCTGTGGTTCGGGAAGAAGGGCGAGGCGAAGTACGGCCGGAAGCACTTTCTCGAGATCATGTCGGTGTTTCTCTCACCGCCGGTCATTTCGGTTCTCCATGGCCGCCAGGAATTGGGGTACGTGGACCAGATGACGTTCATGGGAACCACGAAGGGACCCAGGGTGCTGTTGCTGGGAGGGCGAGCGTGGCGGGTGACCCACGTGGATTGGCAGCGCCGGGTCGCGTTTGTGGAGGCCACGGAGGACCAAGGGCGGTCGCGATGGAAGGGAGACGTTCAGCCGCTGTCCTACAGGATGATGCAATCCATCAAGGCGGTGCTGGCATCGGGCGATGCGATGCAGGCCTGGTCGGGCCGGGCGGGAATGCAGATGGAGCAACTGCGGGGTGGCTTTCCCTGGATCGACCTTGAACGGACGGCGCTCGTTCAGAGCCCGGATGACACTCTGACGTGGTGGACGTTCGGTGGGTTTCGAGCGAACTTGACGCTCGTTCCGAAACTTGCGGAGTCTGCTCGGTGCCCGATTCGACCGAACAATTATGCGCTGAGATTTGATGGATCGTTGAGCCTGGAAGATGCCGAACAAGCGATCCGGGAGCTGAGGAGCATTGCGGTGGAGGCGCTTCGGCCGTCGATCGACGAGACCGCGCTTGACGGCCTGAAATTCTCGGCGTGCTTGCCGGTTGAATTGGGGACCCAGATGCTGGCGGAGCGCCTGGCGGATACGGACGGGGCACGGCATGTTTTGAAACGAGATTTCGTGGCTGTCGTGGAGGGGTGAGGCCGGGAAGGACGGAGGGCGGAGGTGCAATGGGTAAAGAGGCTGACACTCACTCCGAAAGCCAGGCAGGCCTTGCCGTTGCGCAGGGTGTCTCCGTCGCCCTGCCAGCGGGAGGTCCGAACGGATGTTCAGACGCCTGGAGAATGGCCAAAATTTGGTCACACACCGGCGCGCCGAACGTTTAAGATATCGTTGGCATCAAACGTTGGCTTCGCTGTCTCCGAGACTCGCCGCACGGTGCAAAAATGACGCAACTCGAGTTCTGGAACGAAAAAGCGGATCGCGTGGTCGCCAACATTACCGTGCGCGAGCAGTGCACGGTTCCCTCGGTGGGCGACCTGGTCTATGTCCCCGACGAAAAAGATTCGGGTGTGTACGCTTACGTGAAGGTCGTGAGCCGGCGGTTCTACTACAGCCAGGCAGGCGAGCTGACCATGATCAGGCTCGCGTGCGACGTGATGTAGCAAGACGATGGATTGCTGCACCCGCGATGAATTGCTCACCCAGCTTCTCGACGAGCAGTTGGATCACGATCAAGCTGCTTCGATGATCGAGCACGTGGAAACCTGCATCGCGTGTCAGGAGCGGCTCAAGCAATTGACCAGCGAATCGTGCCACTTCATGGAATGGGGGTACTTCGGAGAGGATGGGTTGACGCCGTGGATGGAGTCCAGCCTATGCGACAATGCCTTCCCGGGCCTCGACCAGACACTGAGATCGGCGCGGGAAGCCCATGCTCGCGCGAGGGGAGGCGAGGCAGGATTTCCCGCCATTGAAGGGTACGAGTTCCTCGCCAAGCTGGGACACGGCGGAATGGGCGTCGTTTACAAGGCGCGCCAGCACCGCCTGAGCCGCATGGTCGCCGTCAAAATGCTTCGGGCTGGAAGTTTAGCCAAGCCCGAGGATTTAGCAAGATTTCGCAATGAAGCCGAGACGGTCGCAAACCTGCGGCATGTCAACATCATCCAGATTTTTGATATCGGGGAGACTGGGGGGCTTCCGTTTGTCACGTTTGAGCTTCTGGAGGGGGGGAGCCTCGAGGGGGTGCTTGCGGGCGAGCCGCATCCGGAGGCGCAGTCGGCGGAGTTGCTGGCGACGCTTGCGCGGGCGATTGATGTCGCGCATCAGGCCGGGGTGATTCATCGGGACCTCAAGCCATCGAATGTGTTGTTCTCGGATGACGGGACTCCGAAGATCACGGATTTCGGGCTGGCGAAGCGGTTGGAGGAGGATGGCCAGACGGCGACCGGGCAGGTGCTAGGATCGCCGAGCTACATCCCTCCGGAGCAGGCCGAGGGAAGGGCCAAGGAGGCGAGTCCGGAGACGGATGTTTATGCGCTGGGGGCGATTCTGTATGAGATGTTGACGGGGCGGCCGCCGTTCAAAGGCGTAACGGCGATGGAGACGTTGCACAAGGTGCTGCACGAGGATCCAGAGGCTCCGTCGCGACTAGAGTCGCACCTGTCGCGCGATCTCGAAACGATCTGTTTGAAGTGCCTGGCGAAGGCGCCGCACAGGCGGTATGCGACTGCGGCGGCGCTGGCGGACGACCTGGATCGGTTCCGGGCGGGGCAGCCGGTGCGGGCGCGGCGGACGCCGTACTGGGAGCGGGTGCTCAAGCTGGTGCGGCGGCGTCCAACGGCTGCGAGCTTGCTCGCGGTTGCCTGCCTGATCGCGTCAATCTTGGTGGTCGCCGGGATCCGTCTTCACGTGATCTCGCGGGGCAAAACACTCGAGGAGGAACAACGGGTTGCCGGACTTCGACAGGAGAGCGAGCGGGTACTGGGCCTCGTGCGTGCGCACAAGATCGAGGGCGCCACGGCCATGGAAAGCCTGTCACGCCTGGACGGGAAGATCAGCCTGGAGCCCAGGTTGGCCGACGTGCACGCCGAGGTGGGCGGCTTGCTGGCAGAATTCCGCGCACGGGTGTCTGCGCTGGCGCAGTACCGCGAGTTTTTCCGGCGGCATGAGGACGCGTTGTTCCAGAATACCGAGCTCACGTCGCTCAACGCGGTTGAAAACCGGGTGGCGATCCGCAAGGCGAGCATGGAGGCGCTCGAGATTTACGCCGCTCCCGGGCGTGATGTCGACGAATGGGCGATTGCACCGCTGGAGGGCCTTTTCGAGCTGGAGCGCAAGGACATTGTCCTGGGCTGCTACGAGATGCTGATCGTGCTGGCCGAGGCAGTCGCTCTGCCCTTGCCCGGCGAGGTCGCCGACCGGCAGGCCCGGCGGGCGATCCGGATACTTGATCGCGCGGCCATGCTCTTCCCCCAGCCGACGCACGCGATCTGGCTCCGGCGGGCTGCGTGCCTGGAGCGCTGTGGCGACCTGGAGGGGGCAAAGCGCGCGAAATCGACGGCATCAGGCATCGAGCCCGACGGTGCGCTCGACCATTTCTTGAGCGGACTGGAGCGGTACAAGCAAGGGTTGCTTCTAGAAGCCAAGCTGCACTTCGAGGCGGCCCTGCGGGCCAAGCCGAACCATTTCTGGGGGAAGTGCCTGATGGCGATCTGCGGCTTGAATTCGAGGCCGCCGAATGCGGGCGAAGCGAGGATGTATTTGACCGCGTGCCTGGAGGACCACCCCGATCTTCCCTGGCTCTACGTGCTGCGAGGATTTGCGTACGGCCAGTCGGGTGCAGGGGCGACGGATCCAGTCGAGGCGGAGGCCCATTTCAAGGCCGCGCTTGCTGATTATCGCCAGGCCGCCCTGTGCGATCCGGGCGGCAGATACCGGTACGCGGTGCTGGTCAACCGCGGGCTGCTTCACTTCGAGCGCAGGAATTCAGCCGACGCGATCGCCGATTTGACGGAAGCCATCGCGCTGGCGCCTCGGCAGGTGAACGCATACGTCACTCTGGCGCAGGTTCACCGGCGAGACCAGAATCTCGACCTGGCAATCGAGCGGCTGGGGCAAGCGATCGCTCTTAGCCCCGATCAAGCGGCGCTTTACCGAATGCGCGCGCGGTGGAACCTGGAGCGGCGCGAAGTCACGCCCCAAGTGCGCGCTGCGGCGCTAGGGGACTTGCGGGAAGCGATCAAGCGGGAGGGGCAGGAGAACGCGGTGACCGGCGACCTGCGTGCCCTGGTTGCCCGGCTGCTGCTGGACGACAAGCGGCTCGAGGAGGCACTGTGCGAAAGCGACGCCTCGCTACGAATCAACCCCAAGAATTCCGAGGTGCAGCGCACGAAGATCGTGGCGCTACTGGAACTGAAACGATATGACGAGGCTCTCGCCACGTGCGAGGCGTATGTGAGCGCCGGCCACAAATCACCCGAACTTCTGGGTTTACGTGGGTTGGCCAAATCGAAGCGACGCGATTTCAGGGGCGCGATCGACGATTTCACGGTGGCGCTGGACGGACGGCCCGACGACAGCGTGCTGCACTTGCGCCGAGGCTGGACTTACCTGGTGACGGGGGCGAATGAGCTTGCCCGGCGCGATTTTGACGAAGCCGTTCGTCTGGAGCCGGGCAGTGGTGAAGCGTACGCCGGGCGCGGGTCGAGCCTGGCGGCCTTGGGTCAGTACCGGGAAGCCGCGCGCGACGCGGAAGAATCGCTCCGCCATGGCGACGTCGAGGCGCATCTTGTGTATACTGCATCCCGCACGATGGCGCAGGCCGCTGGAGGGCTCGTCCAGGAGCCGCGGCCTCGTGGCAAGCCCGATATGGATGCCATCCGCGCCTATCAGGTTCGCGCCTTAGAGTTTCTGCGCCGGGTTATTGAACAGACGCCCCGTGAGACGCGGAATACCTTCTGGCACGAGATTGTTGAGACCGACCCCGCTTTCGATAGCATACGCCGGCTATCCGAATACACTCGAATGGCCGAGGCGAACCGCCCAACCGGCCGCTGAAACGGCAGCTTCCGACAGAGAGACGCCCTTGATGTCCGTTTCACGGATCGTCGATCCCTGGATTCGATTGCGGGTGCGACGGTCTCGTCAGTTCCGGCTCGCGCGACGATTGGCCCTGGAGCCGCTCGAGAACCGAACGGCTCTTGCGGGCGGGCTGGATCTGAGTGTGGCCAGCGTGCCGGCGGAAATCGGTTCGGCAGTTGCGTCGCCGTGGTGGGTCCATGATGCGATTGAACGAGACGACGCTTCGCAGGCGAGCCCGCAGCCGGCGGCGGCTGGCAGCGCCGGCACCGGCACGCTGGTTGTTGCCGCAGCGCATCTCGATTCGTCCGTTCCAGTAGCGCACGTGGGCTCGTGGTTCCGGGCGGAGCATGCCGATTCGTCGTTTGCCGCAGCGGATGTGAAAAGCTCGTCGTCGAAGGACGCGAATGCGGTGTTCCCGGCGGCGCACACTGACGCGTTTACTGCGGTGGCCGGCGTCGATGGTCCGATCCCCGTCACGGATCCAGGCACGGTCGATGGCGGCCAGTCGAACCCGGACGGGAGCACAACTTCGTCGCAAGGCGGCTCCAGCGGCGGGACGAGTACTCCTCCGGATTCGCAGGGGCAATCAGCCGGCCCGACGCCAACGGATCCGACAGGCCAGATTTTTCAAACAAACGGCGCGGAAGATCAGGTCAACCCGGGTTTGCTGGATCCGCTGGCGTGGACGGTTGCTGACGAGCAACCTTTTGACGACGGCGCCGAGTCGTTCAATGGCGAGGATCCGCTGCTGCTGATCGTGGGGGCGGGGGCTGCGGGTCCGTCGACATTGATGGGCCGGCCGGACGATATCGTCATTGGACGTCCATCGGATTATCGCTCCTTCGCCGGATGGCGTGTGAGTTCGTTTGAATCGCTTGAACCGGGCGACATCCAGCCTGGGGGCCCTCGTCTTCCGCTCAGAATTGATGCGCGCGAGGACTCGATCGCCGCGGGGACTGCGCCGTGGAGGGGACTTCTGAGCGGGAGGGCGCCTGATGTGGCGAGTGGTCCCTTCGATCACGAACACATCGCCGAATTAAGCCCCCTCGCGGGCTCGATGTCATTGGCACTCGCGGCGACCTTGTGGTCCACGCCGGCGCGAATTCAAACCGGTCCGGAGCCGGGGAGAACCGGCACTGCCGAGGCAAAGGGGCACGTCGACGTAGAGCCTTCGACCTCGTCCTGGAAGGTCTTTGTGATGGGTCTGGATCGGGCGTTCGACCGGAGTTATGCCGAGGTGCACAGGGGGCTTTCGGCCGAAACGTTCAGCGCGAGCGAGCGGGAGGAACCGCGCGCTGCGGCCGCCTGGCGGCTGGAGTGGCGCGGGGCGATCGTGCCGGCGGCTTCGCTGCCTGAGCAGGATTTGAGGTCGGAAGGTCCGCAAAGCGGCGGCGAGGCACCCACTACGGGGGCGGGCGATTCATTCGTCCCGGCCGTCATCCAGCTTGGCGAGCTCCTCCTTGAGAATCTTCTGAACCCGGTGTTTGGCCACGAACACGGACGCAACGGGGATTCCCAGTAATTTCGACGTTTCGGCTCCGGAGTATTCGTCGAAGGTCATCAAGCGGAATGCGTCCCAGGTTGCCGGGGCAACACGTTCCCGCACGCGTGCGATCGCCAGGTCGAGCAGTTCGCGGTCAAAGAGCTCTTCGATGCGTTTTTCCAGGTCCGCGCGACTTCGATACTGCTGTGAATCGGGGCCGGACCGTCGCCGAGCGCACGGCAGCGGCTGGCGAGGAGGTCGCTCAGGGCATGCTGGGTGATGGTCTTGAGCCAGGCACGAAAACAGCGTGTCCGGTCGTAGTCGAAATGCGTCATCTTCTGGGTGAGCTTGGCGATGACATCCTGTGCGACATCTTCCGCGTCCGCCTCCTGGAGACCCCACACACGGCACCAACCGTAAATCTTGGGGCGGTAGAGCTCGACGAAGCGCTCCCAGGCCTCGGCGTTCCTGGGGAACTGGCGCAGCCGTTCCATCAAGGTCAACGAGGTCTGCGAATCGCTGAGAACTGACACCTGGCCCTCTCCCCTCATCATGATCGTGGCAAGCTGAATCGGAGGCGAACAAAGAACTTACCACTATATCGCAAATGGCAGCCGGCTCCCAGTACACGACGCTTCAAGAGGCAGATGCGGCGGAATTGCAACGCAACGAGCTTCCGGAGAGGCCTCGCGGACAGAATTCGCGCGAATTCCAAGGTTACCGGTGTAAGATTTCGCGTGTGAAAGTCGTATTCGCCATTGAAGCCGTCGCAGGGCAAACGCGAAAGTGGCTGACCCGTGGCCACGATGTGCGGACATGTCCGGCGACGGCAACAGGCGCAGCGAATGTTAGAGCGGACACTGTTCGCCGATCCGATCGCCCGGTTGGCCGTCTAGTGAAGGTTGATGGCACACCGGCAGACCTCCTAAAGTCGTTCGTTAGTTAGAGTAATTCGCACGCTAGAAGAAGTAGAAATAGAGAAAAGATCCGTGCTTGCGTAAGTATGATGGCGGAATTCGGGTCCGGCGAGCAGTGTCTTCGTTCCTTGCGCGCTATTCAAACCGGGGCGCGGCCTTTGCATGCTCACTCTCCGAGCTGCTCGGGCCGGCTCAGGGGCATCTCTGCCGATTTTCACTTCAGCGTGGGGTAAGTTCCAGCCCGGTGGCTGCAGGCCTTCTCAACATAGTGTTTCCATGCGTGCTCGATGCGTGCACGGGTTGTTTCATCCACCTGCCTGATCACTTTCGCGGGGAAGCCGAGCACGAGCGATTCCGGGGGTATGACCGTGCCTTCGAGCACGAGGGCCCCGGCACCGATCACGGAGCCGCGTCCGATCCGTGCGCCGTTGAGCAGGACCGCTCCCATTCCGACCAGACAATCATCCTCGACGGTGCAGCCATGGAGAATGGCTCGGTGCCCGACGGTGACCCGGTTGCCGATCAAGCAAGGGATTCCGGGGTCAGCGTGGATCATTGACAGGTCCTGGATGTTGGTGGATTCACCGATTGTGATCGTGTCGGTGTCGCCTCGCACCACGGAGTTAAACCAGACGCTTGAATCCTTGCCGATCTGTACGTCGCCGAGCACGACGGCTCCGTGAGCGATGTACGCGGTTGGATCGATGATCATGGGTGATCCTCGGTGCACTGGGCACGGTTTGCGCGGGGTGTTGCCCCCGCGCAAGGGAACGAACGACCCGCCCGCTCGTGATCAACCGTTCGCCGGGCTGGCCCGGCAAGCGATGATCGCAGACGCGGGCCGAGAAAGACAGGGCGCCGACGCCCTTTGGAGACTCGTTTGCGATATGATTCAAACGTGTGAGTTTCCTGGGACGAAGCAAAGCGGCCCGGGTCCAGCCCGAACGGCGGCTCCGCGCGGGATGAGCGCTACGGGGGGATCGGCCAGTGCTTTTTCGGGGGTCCTTTTCATGACCTGGGAGCCGATTATCTTCTTGCTCTCATGCCCGTTCCTCTTTCTGCCGGGCTCGGGCACACTCAAGGCGGCGGCAGGGATAGAAGAGCCGGTTGGGGTTGGGCAACCCGAGCGGGCGGGGGCACAGCGGGTTGCGAAATCACCTCTCGACGGCGAGCGGCAGAAGCTCCGCCGCCGGATTGAAGACCTGCTGCGCGATGAGCTGAAGAGCCACTGGTATCCGCACGCTGTGAATCGGGTTCGCGGGGGATTTCACCAATCGATGGGCCGCGACTGGTTGCCCGGCCAGGATTCAAACGTCTTTCTTGTCTACCAGGCTCGCATGACCTGGACTGCCGCCGCCTTTGCGGAATATTCGCCTGAGGACCGCGATCAATTCGTGGGATACGCGCGGCACGGGATCGCGTTTCTTGACAGGGTCCTTCGCGACCAGGAATTTGGCGGTTTTCACTGGGTTCTCGACCGCGAGGGACATGTTGACCCGAAA
This sequence comes from uncultured Planctomycetota bacterium, assembly GCA_963823665.1. GTDB lineage: Bacteria > Planctomycetota > Planctomycetia > Isosphaerales > Isosphaeraceae > CAVXHV01. The sequence goes on along the minus strand of CAWGMQ010000004.1, from coordinate 1,774,322 downwards.
GAGGGTGACGAGAAACACGTTTACGGCACATCATTCGTGATCTATGCCGCCAGCAAGGCTTTTCAAGTGACCGGCGACCCACTCGCCAGAAAGGTCGCCCGTGATGCGTTCGACTGGCTGGAACGGCACGCTCACGATTCTAAAAACGGCGGATACTTCGAGGCAACGCGCCGGGACGGGACGCCGATCCTCTCCTGGAACGCCCTGGCACCCTTGGAGAAGCGGGTCGACCGGCTGGGCGTGTATTACGGTTTCAAGTCGATGAATTCACATATTCATTTACTTGAGGCTCTTGCCGAGCTCAGGAAGATTGACGAGGGGCCGGTCGTGAAGGAGCGACTCGGGGAGGTATTCTCGATCGTGCGTGATCGAATCGCGGTCGAGCCGGGGCGCTCAATCTTTACTTGACGGCTGACTGGCGGGCGATTCCCGCGCACGACTCGTTCGGGCACGACGTGGAGACGGCCTTCCTGCTGGTCGAGGCCGCTCATGCGCTCGCGATGCCCGATGACGAGAAGACCTGGCGGGTCGCGCGGGCGCTTTTGGACCATGCTCTGGATTGGGGCTGGGACGACGACTCGGGCGGCTTCTACGACAAGGGAGAGTCGTTCGCGGGAGCGGCTTTCGACCGGAAGAAGGTGTGGTGGACGGCGGCCGAGGGATTGAATGCGCTTTTGCTCATGCACCGGAAGTTTGGCGATCGCACCGATCGCTACTGGAAAGCCTTCTTGAAGCAGTGGGATTTCATCGAGAAACACCTCCTGGACGGGATTCACGGTGGCTGGTATAGCGAGACGACGCGAGAGGGCAAGCTGCTCGGTGACGGCTCGAAGGCCAATCAATGGAAGGCGAATTATCATACCGCGCGAGCGCTCATGAACGTCGCGAGGATGCTCGCGATGGAGAGCCCTGGCGCTTGACTGGACCGGCATTGGTAGCACAGTATCGAGTTTTGGGGATTTCCCTCCGGAGGAATAACATGCGCGGGGCTGGTTTGGCGATGGTCGCGGTCGGGCTTTTGCTGGGTGCGGGCCAGCCCAAGCAGCCGGAAGTGAAAGATCCGGCGGAACAGCTCCAGGGAGGGTGGCACATGGTTATGCTCCTGGCCAGCGGCGAGGAAACGCCCGCCGAAGAGACCAAGGGGGGCGAGCTGGTCGTTCTGGATGACGTCTACCGTTCCAAGCTGGGTGCGACCGCGGAGGCGTCGACGTTCAAGATCGACGCGACCCAGAGCCCCAAGACGATTGATTTCACGTTCACCAGCGGTTTCTCCAAAGGAAAGACATTCAAGGGCATTTACAAAATCGAAGGTGACGACCTGACGATCTGTCGCGGCTTGAGCCCCGAGACCGCGCGGCCGGAGCAATTCGCGGCACCGGCCGATTCTGATCTCGTGCTGGTGGTGTGGAAACGGTCGAAGACGGTCGGGCGGGAGCGGCTCCAGGCCGTGCAGGACGAGCTCAAGCGGTTCGAGGCGACCTGGAAGTTTGTCTCGATCGAGGTCGAAGGAAACGCAGTTCCCGCCGACAAGTTTGAAGATGACCGGTTGGTCTTGAAGGGAAAGCAATCGACTTCCACGGTGCAGGGAAACACCGTGCACGGCACGTTCAAGATTGACCCGAGCGCGAAGCCCAAGACGATCGACATCACGATCACCGACGGGCCGGGCAAGGACAATTCGCTCAAAGGAATCTATGAGCTTGACGGCGATACCCAGAAGATCTGCTGGGCGGCGCCGGGAAAACCCAGACCGACCGAGTTCGAGGCCAAGGCCAAGAGCGGGCGGATGTTGCAGGTCCTCGAGAAAGTGAAGCCTTGAAATGGATTTGCTTGCTGATCTGACGGATCCTCAGCGCGAGGCAGTCACGCACACGACGGGTCCGCTCCTGGTGCTGGCCGGTGCCGGCTCGGGCAAGACGCGTGTCATCACACGGCGAGTCGCGTGGCTGCTCGCGCAGGGGATTCCCTCCGAGCAGATTCTGGCCTTGACCTTCACCAACAAGGCGGCCGGTGAAATGCGTGCGCGGATCGAAGACCTGGCGCCGCGATCGGCGGTCTGGGTCGGTACCTTTCACGGATTTTGTGCGCGGATGCTGCGCCGCTACTCGCCGCTGGTCGGGATCGACACCAGTTTTTCGATCTACGACCAGGCCGACCGGCTGCGCGTGGTGAAAAGCGTGATGGAAGTGCTCGGCTGGGAAGAGGATGGCTGGACACCCGAGCGGGTGGAGGCGGCGATCAGCCGGGCGAAGAATGAGCTGGTGAGCCCGGTGGCCATGAATCACCGCGCCCGAGACCATTACGGCAGAAGGGTTGCCCAGGTTTACGAGCTCTACGAAGCTCGACTCAAGATGACCTCGGCCGTTGATTTCGACGACTTGCTGGTGCACATGGTGGCGATTCTCAAGGAGCACCGCGACGTTCGCCTCGAGCTCGATCGCCGGTTCAAGTATGTGCTGGTGGATGAATATCAAGACACCAATCTGGCTCAATACGCGATCGTCCTTGCCATGTCGGCTGAGTTTCCGAACCTCTGTGTGACCGGCGACCCGGACCAGTCGATTTATGGATGGCGCGGCGCCAATCTGTCGAACATCCTCAATTTCGAGCGCGAATTCCCGGGCTGCCGCGTGGTGACGCTCGAGCGGAACTACCGCAGCACCAAGAACATCATCGGCGTTGCCGACCACTTGATCCGGTTCAATCGGAGGCGGAAGCCGAAATCGCTCAGAACGGAAAACCCGTCGGGTGATCCGGTGGAGCTCACACTTTACGCGCGCGAAACCGACGAGGCGGAGTCGATCGCCGCGCGGATCGTAGGGATGGTTCGGCAGGGCGAGCATGGGCTTGGCGATATCGCGGTCTTCTGCCGGGTGACGGCGCTCACTCGTCCGCTCGAGCAAGCCTTCCGCGCGCTCAAGATTCCGCATCAGATCGTCGGCGGAGTGGCCTTCTACGAACGGCAGGAGGTGAAGGACGTCGTCGCGTACCTGAGCTTGCTCGTCAATCGCAAGGACGACCTTGCATTTGCGCGGATCGTCAACGTTCCGCCGCGTGGCTTGGGGAAGACGTCGCTCGAGCATCTGGTCGCCGCCGCGCGGGAGCGCGGAGTTCCGCTCCTGGAAATGGCGGGGAAGGCCACGACGATTTCCAGTCTGCGCGACAAGGCGGGCCGAGCGTTCGAGGATCTGGCACGGTTGGTCGACGAGCTATCGTCTCTGCGGGACGGATCGGTTGAGCAGGGAATCCTCAAGCTTCTTTCCCGCACAGGATACCGCGAGCACCTCTCGGCCGATTCCAAGAACAAGGGCGAAGATCGAATTGCCAATCTCGACGAGTTGATCACCGCCGCCCACGAATTTGACGAGGCGCATCCGGGCGCGGGGATCCAGGAATTCCTGGCCGAGGTCACGTTGGCCTCGCCGATCGACCGCTGGGACGAGAATACGGGTGCAGTCACGCTGATGACGTTGCACGCGGCCAAGGGGCTCGAGTTTCCGGTGGTCTTCATCGTCGGTCTGGAAGAGGGAATCTTGCCCCATTCGCGGGTTCGCGACGACGGCAACGACATCGAGGAAGAGCGGCGACTGTTCTTTGTGGGGATCACCCGCGCCCGGCGCGAGCTCTACCTGAGCCGTTGTCGCGTGCGTTCGTTCCGCGGACAGGTGAAATCGACGGAGCCTTCGGCGTTTCTGCGTGAGCTTCCCGAGGGGCATATCGTGGTGCGCGATTTTTCGGGAGTTGGCTCGGCCTATTCCGGTCCGTGGCAGGACCACGGCTCGCGGCCGCCGTTTCCGCGCGAACCTCGAGCAGCGCAAGCGCCTCCGGAGTTCCGGTTGACGACCGCCGCTCAACTGGCCGGCGGCCCGAGCGGGTTTGTCTCCGCCGGAGGCGCAGGGCTGGCGGATCCCGCTCTGTTTCGGGTGGGCCAGACTGTGGCCCATCCCATGTACGGGCTCGGGCGGATCGTCGCGATTGAGGGCGAGGGCTCCGGCCGTAAGGGGCGAGTCGCGTTCGCCGTCGGCCCGCCGCGAACATTCATCCTGGCGCAAGCTCCGCTGCGATCCGTGGGCAAGGCCGCCGGCGGCGAGCACTCGCCTTAGCGAACAAAAAGCCGCCACCTTTCTGCTTGACTTGGAGAATCCGCAATATGCCACGCCTGGGTGTGAATATCGATCATGTCGCGACCCTGCGCCAGGCGCGGAACGCGCGTGAACCCGACCCGGTGTGGGCTGCCGTACAGGCTGAATTAGGCGGGGCCGACGTGATCACGGTCCACCTGCGCGAAGACCGCCGCCACATCCAGGATCGGGACGTGCGGCTCCTCCGCGAGACCGTGCAGGTGCGGCTCAATCTGGAGATGGCACTTGATCCGTCGATCGTCGCGATCGCCCTGGAGATCAAACCGCATCAAGTGACGTTGGTACCTGAGCGACGCGCCGAGCTGACGACCGAAGGGGGGCTCGACGTCGTCGGCGAAAAATCGCGGGTTGCTCACGCGCTTGCGCGCTGCCGTGATGCGGGAATCGATGTCGCGCTGTTCATCGACCCCGATCCGGCGCAGGTAAACGCCGCAGTCGAGCTGGGCGCAAACGCCGTCGAGTTTCACACCGGACGATACGCCGACGCCCAAGGGGATGCCGGTCGGGAGCGCGAGCTTCGTTCTCTGAGAGCGGCCGCGGCTGTGACCGTTGCGGCTGGATTGGAGCTGCACGCCGGCCACGGTCTCAATTACCAGAATGTGGGCCCGGTGGCGCGCGTTCGGAGAATGGAGGAGCTCAATATCGGCCACAGCATCGTCAGCCGCAGCGTGTTCGTGGGCTTCAGGCAGGCCGTCTTCGAGATGAAGTCGTGCATTTTAGCGGCGATTTCGAATCCAATGGCGACCCACGAATGAGTCGAAGTCCTGGACATGATCAAGCGTCTGTCCATGGCCGCCATCATGAATGCCTGGATCTTTGCGCCTGCACGCCTAAGAGGCGATCTCGGCGCGATTTCGGCAAATTCGCTCGACGTGGCGAGGTTGCCGCTTCCCTTTGGCATCGGAGTACTATAAGATTCGTTATGCTTTAACTCATGGCGGTGCAATCGTCGTGTCGTGCATGGTGGTTGTCTCGGTTGGTTGAATGCCCGTCAAGAGTTGGTCGCTCGCACGCCTCGGTGGGTTCCTCAAGCAAAACTTTATCTGGTCGCCAGGCGTTGGCCGGGAGAAGGCATGCCAACCAAGGGACGGTACTTCGCGGGCTGCACGGTTGCGCTGGTTACTCCCTTTCGAGACGGGGAAGTTGACGAAGCCGGTCTGCGGCGGCTCGTGGAGTGGCACATTGCGCAAGGAACGCCGGTCCTGTCGCCGGTAGGCACGACGGGCGAGTCACCGACGCTTACCCACCAGGAACACGAGCGAGTGATCGCGATTGTTGTTGAGACGGCCGCCGGTCGTGCCAAGGTCATGGCCGGGACGGGCTCGAACTCAACAGCGGAAGCGATTCGTCTGACTCGTTTCGCCGCGCGTGCGGGAGTGGACGGCTCGCTACAGGTGGCTCCGTATTACAACCGACCCAATCAGGAAGGCTTGTATCGCCACTTTGCGGCGATCGCCGAATGCTCCGACTTACCGCTGGTGTTGTACAACGTACCGTCTCGGACCGGTCGCAACATCGAGCCCGAGACGATCGAGCGGCTCGCGGCGATCGGTCCGATTGTCGCCGTCAAAGAAGCGTCGGGCTCGCTCGACCAGGCGAGCGAGTTGATCGCGCGCACGAACCTGACGATCTTGTCCGGTGACGACAGCTTGACTCTGCCCATGCTGGCAATCGGCGGGGAAGGTGTGGTCTCGGTGGTCGCCAACCTTGTTCCCCGTGACGTGATGGGCCTCATCGAGGCATTCAAGGACGGTCGGCTCGAAGAGGCTCGCGAAGCGCACAAGCGGCTCTTTCCCCTCTGTCGTGATCTGCTTGCGCTGGCCCCAAACCCCATACCTGTCAAGACCGCCTTGGCCATCCTCGGCAGGGGCAACGGAGAAATGCGGCTCCCACTCTGCCCGCTGGACGAGCGAGCGCGGGAATCGCTGACGAAAAGCATCAGAACCTACGGCCTCTTGACTCCGCATGCATAGCCGCCATATAAGTATTGAGTGTTACACATTAATCTTTTAATAATTGCTAAGATTTGTTATCGCGACCTGCCTGAAAATGAGTACATACGCGTAGCGAACTGTAGGCTAGAGCGGTGCGAACGCGCTTAATACGGGTTTGCGCGTACGCGCTTCATACGGGTTTCGTCTAAAAGAGCGTGCCGACGGGCTAATCCGATCGCGTGCCTGCTTCACAGCGGGTCGTCGATCGAGCTCTGCTGGCATGCGCAGTGCAGGCAATCTGACTTGGGAGAGGCCGGGTTCCCCCGGCATTGGGTTCTCTTTTCATCCTTTGAGGAAATTCCACCATGGCACGCAAAGAAACTCGGCGGACAAGCGTTGGCAACGGTCAGCTCGCTCATTCTGCTCCGGAAGTCTCCGATCAATCGGTTCGCGAGTTGGCGCAGGTGTTCAAGCTCTTGAGTGACGAGACCCGCCTGCGCATTCTGTTCTACCTGGCCCTTTCGCCCGATGGCGAGCTTCATGTCACTGACCTGTGCCACCGGCTGGGTCAAAGCCAACCCGCCGTGAGTCACCACCTGGCACTCCTTCGCGTCTCGGGTCTCATCGAGTCGCGCCGGGAAGGGAAGCACAATTTCTACTGCGTGCGCACCGATCACTTCGGTGAGCTGCTGCTCTCGCTCTTCTCCGCGGCCGGCGAGGTTCCCCGCAACAAGAAATACCGTTTCCACGACTTTGTGCTTTCGTATTCGGGAGAGTGAGAGTTGCCCCACTCGAGGGCGTCTTCGCAGGGCGCTTTATCGAAGAGACAACGAACGCCGGTCCTGCGCGGGCGGGCGGGCGGTCGAGCGAGCCCGCGAATCACAAAGTTCGCGGTTCGCCTTGACCCATCTCCACCTTCGGTACAGAATGCCCCGCGTTAGCGTCCGCCGCCGGGGAATTTAGCCGGGACGATCGGATTCCATCCCGGAAAATAGCCCGACTTGGGCGTGAGAAATGCTGTGCGGCGGCTTCGCGCCGCTCGCGCAGCGTGATCGACGTGCAGCCAGGCCGGCTGGACCGGTCGATCCTGGATTTCCCTTCGACGCCGCATGGGCCGGCTCAAGGCCCCTGCACGGCCCCGCAATGGACCGCCACGGTAGAAAAGGAGTTGTACCGATGGTTCTCTCGACACGTGGAATCTTGGCGATTGGGCTGGGCATCGTCGGGCTCTCCTTTCTGGTGGGACCGACCCTTGCTCAGCAGGATCCAGCAGTTCGCAAGGCTGCGAACCCCAACGGCGGCGCTGCGACTCCGTCGGCTCCGGTGCCGCCGATGATCGGCACCGTCGATATGGATGCCGTCTTCAAGGGATACGAGAAGTTCAAATTTACCAGCAAGGAATTTCAGACTGCCGTGCTGGGCAGGCAGAACGAGCTGATGAAGATCAAGAGCGACGCCGAGGACGAAGCTCAGATGCTCTCGAAGCTCACTCCCGGCACCGCCGACTTCAAGAAGCACGAAGACCGGGTGACCGAGCTCAAGGCACGCTTCGCCGCCGGCCGCGAGCAAGCCCAGCGCGAGTTTCAGGCCCGAGAATCTGAAAACCTCGCCACGATCTACAAGGAAGTTCAATTGATGGTGACGGCGATCGCCAACTGGCGCAAGTTCAATTACGTCGTGCGAGTGACAAATCAGGCCCCCAACGGAGCCGATCCCAACTCGGTGATGGCCGCCTTCCAGAACACCATGGTCTACTTCGACCCGCGGAACGACATCACGAACGACGTGATCTTCAACCTCAACCGCCGTTACAAGGCTGTCGCGAACCCGGCCGCAGCCGGAAACAACGCAGCCCCGCCAGCGGCCGGCCAGCCTGTTAACGGTGCCCGCACCGACCAGAACTGAGGCCCCTTCTCTTCTCCAAGTCGCTTTGATGATGATGGGGTAGGGAATGCTGAAAGCCAAGCGCCGAGAGCGCACGCTTGCCAGTTCCGCAAAGGTGAGCGGGCACGGGTTCTTCAACGGGTCCGACGTCACCCTGCGCTTCCGGCCGGCCGGGCCGGGCACGGGCGTCGTCTTCGAACGGGTCGACCTGCGCGATCGTCCGCTCATACCGGCACGGATCGATCGGGTCGTCCCGACGGCACGCCGGACCACGCTCAGGCTGGGCGACGCCACCGTGGAAATGACCGAACACGTGCTCGCCGCCTTGGCCGGGACCCACGTCGACAACTGCATTGTCGAGATCGACGCGCCGGAGTGCCCGGGTTGTGACGGCTCGAGCCGGGCCTTTGTCGAAGCCATTGAAGAAGCCGGCATCGTCGAGCAGGACCGGATGCGTGCGGTGCTCGAGCTCGAGAGCTCTGTCGTCGTCCGCGAGGGAGAAGCCTCGCTCGCCGCCAATCCCGGGACGCGCGGGACTCTCACTCTGGCATATCATCTCGATTATGGCCCGGATGCCCCGATCTCCGCTCACAGTTACTGTGTGGGACTTTCTCCGGAGACATTCAAGCGGGAGATCGCTTCCAGCCGGACCTTCGTCACCGAGAGCGAGGCGGATGCTCTTCGTGAATCGGGCATCGGCCGCAGGACGACCGCGGCAGATCTCTTGATCTTCGGTCGTGAAGGCCCGATCGGAAACTCGTTGCGCTTTCCGGACGAGTGTGCGCGCCACAAGCTGCTCGACCTGCTCGGAGATCTCGCGCTGACGGGGTTTGACCTTGAGGGTCTTGTCGTCGCCCATCGCTCCGGTCACCAGACGAACCACGCTCTGGCTCGGCAGCTTTTCGACCTGGCCAGAAGCAGAACCGGTCGATCGACAGAAGGCGTTGCACCCGAGCGCAGCGGCAGTCTCGACATTCAAGGCATCATGAGCATCTTGCCTCACCGCTACCCGTTCCTGATGGTCGATCGAGTTCTCGAGCTCGAGCCGCCCACCCGCGCGCTGGCCGTCAAGAACGTGAGCATCAACGAACCGTTCTTCAGCGGTCATTGGCCCGGGCAGCCGATCATGCCCGGTGTGCTCATCTTGGAGGCGGTGGCTCAGGCGGCCGGTATATTGATCGGTGCCAGTATCGACAATCCACACACAAAACTCGCGATGATCGCATCGATCGATCGGGTCAAGCTGCGGCGGAAAGTCGTGCCGGGCGACCAGCTTCGAATCGAGGTTCAGAGCCAACGGATCAAACGCAGTTCGGCGTGCATACGGGGCCAGGCCATGATCGGCGAATCTCTGGCAGCCGAGGCAGAGTTTCGCTTTGTCATCATCGACGCCGATCGCGCCTCCGCGCCGGTCGACGGCGACTGCAGGTCATGAGATTTCCATCCCGGCCACGCTTCCATCTACACGGTGGGAGGATGAGCGAATCTTCCCGCAACCATCGGTCGAAAGGATGACTGGGCCATGGCGACCTTGATTGCTGATACCGCGTGCATCGACGCCCGCGCGCGAATCGCCGACGACGTTGAGATTGGTCCGTATTGTGTCATCGGTCGCGACGTGACCATCGGCCGTGGCACCCGATTGATCGCACACGTGTTCATCGATGGCATCACGACCATAGGTGAAGACAACACCATCTACCCGTTCGTCTCGATCGGCGGCGAGCCCCAGGATCTATCCTTCCGCGGCAACCCCACTCGCGTCGAAATTGGCGATGATAACACCATACGCGAGGGTGTCACCATTCACCGTGGGAGTGAAAAGGAGGAAGGCGTCACCCGCGTCGGCTCGCATAATCTCCTCATGGTCAACGTGCATGTGGCTCACGACTGCGTCCTGGGCAATAAGCTGGTCATCACCAACAACACGATTCTGGGCGGTCACGTTCATGTCGAGTCCCTGGTGACGATCTCGGGCGGAGTCGCCGTCCATCCGTTCGTCACCATCGGGTCGTACAGCTATGTCGGCGGGCTGTCCCGCATCTACCACGACGTACCTCGATTCATGATGGTCGATGGCAATCCCTCCAAGGTGCGCTGTTTGAACCTGGTGGGGCTCAAACGCAATGGATTGACCCCCGAGGCGATCGCCAGCCTCCACGAGGCCCACCGGCTTCTCTATCGCGCCCACATGACAACCGAACATGCCTTGGAGCTTCTGCGATCGAACAATCACTATGGCCCCGAGGTGCAAAGCCTTCTTGCTTTTGTTGAAGGCCAACACCATGGCAAGCATGGGCGGGCCAGGGATCGCGGGAGGTCAAGATGAGGCCGCTCCGTGTTGGAGTCGTGGGCGTCGGGCATCTGGGCCAGCACCACGCGCGGATTCTTGCGGCGATGCCGGGCGTCGAGCTGGTCGCCGTTGCAGACTCCCGACCCGACCAGGCTCACGCGGTGGCATCCAGGTGTGGCACAATCGCGCTCGATGACTATCGCGCGATGGTCGACCTGGTTGACGCAGTCACGATCGCGGTTCCCACCGTCCTCCATCGGGAAGCCGCCGGTCCCTTCCTGTCGCGCGGCATCGCCACACTTGTGGAGAAACCGATGGCCGCCTCCGCCGCCGAGTCCGCGCGACTCGTCGAGGACGCCCACGCCGGTGGCGCCGTGCTCCAGGTTGGCCACATCGAGCGATTCAACCCGGCTCTGCGCGCGCTCGAGGAAATGCCAATCCGCCCCAAGTTCGTCAATGCCGAACGGCTTTCCACCTACACATTCCGATCGACCGATATTGGTGTGGTCCTGGACCTCATGATTCATGACCTGGATCTGCTGCTCGCGCTCATCAACTCCCCCGTGCACTCGGTGGAGGCGGTCGGCGTCAGCCTCTTCGGCGAACACGAGGACGTTGCCAACGCCCGGATCGAATTCGAAGACGGCAGCATCGCCAACGTGACGGCCAGCCGCGCCAGCTACACTCCGGCCCGCAAGATGCGCATCTGGGGCGCAGAGGGATACGCCTCGCTTGATTTCGCCAGCAAGAAGGCCACGGTCGTGCGCCCCTCCGAAGGCCTCAAGCGCGGCAAGCTCGATCTGGACGGCGTGGACCTGAGCCAGCCGGCTGCCGTTCGCGAGCATCTCTTCGGTAAGGTCCTCCGAGTCGACAAGGTCGAGCCGGAGCCCCTCGAGCCACTCGCGCTCGAGCTCTCCGACTTCGTGAACGCCGCGCGCGGCATCTCACGCCCGAAAGTCAGCGGCGAAGACGCGCTGCGAGCCGTCAGGCTCGCCGACCAGGTGCTCAGCAGCCTGGAGCTTCACCGCTGGAACGGCGAATCCCCTACCCTCCCGGCAGAGGCTGCTTCAGTCCTCCGCGGGCCCCACGCCTGGCGCGTCAAGACCCGCCAGAACCTGGGCTCGGTCGGCTGATAAGCTCCGCCTACATCGCGGCGCCCCGCCGAGATCCCGCCGGTCTTCAAGAAGCCGCTGCCAACTGACCGAGACTTGTCAGCCTGCTCACGCTTCGAGTAGATTATTTCCTCACTCCTGGCAAATGTCTTGGTTCTTTTCGAGAAAGAGCAAGTGAGCGCGATGGCGAAGCAACCGGCTGATAAAGAGAAGCCCGCCAAATCGGCCAAACCCAAACCTGAAGGCGAAGCAGCGGCCAAACCGAAGAAAGTAAAGGCGGCAGCACCCGAGGCCGCCGACGCGAAGGCGAAAGAAGCTCCAGCCGAAAAGCCCAAGCCTGCCCCGCGGCCCCCGGCCGACCTGCGCCTCAAGGTGCTCAAGAAGTTCTACGGCAAGTTCCTGCCGAGGGGTCCGCTTCGCGACCGGCATAAGGCGCTCATGGCCCGATGGAATTCGGGTGAAGACCACGGCGGCGTCACTCTTGAGGAGCTCAAGTCCCTCCACGAGGACTGGAAGAAAGCCCGCGCCAAGCCAGTGCGCGCCGGCAGCTCCACGTAAAAGATCGGCCCGAGCAAGCTCCCGTTCAGGGTGAATCATCGCGGTGGGCTAGCTCCATCACCGCCCGGGCAAACCGAGCGACTCGCGCCGCGAGCAACCGGGCCGCCGTGCGTGACGTTTCGTCCGGAGCCGCCGCAACCGCCTTCTTGGCCAGCGCCAGGGCCGTGGCCGCATCGCCTGAGTCTGCTTCGAGCACAGCCAGGCCGTAAAGCGCCTCGAACAGGTCCGGCTTGGCATCCAGCGCCAGGCGGTAATGCTTCCGCGCGGATTCGAAGTTGTTTTCCGCCAGATAAGTCATCCCGATTCGCGCTTCGCGGACGGCAGGCTCAGGCACTGCAACCGCATTCTCCCACGCCGCCCGCGCCCGGGCCGGCTCGCCGAGATGCAGCCGCAGGGTTGCGATCCGATCGGCCATATCCCACGGCGCACGCTCCGCGGCGTGGGCTTCTTCCAGCAGAACGACTGCACTTTTCGCACGACCTGACGCAAGCAAAGCCGTCACCGCCTGATCGAGATCACTCAAGTTTTGCCACTTCGTCGACGGAGCCGGCCCCATCTTGCGCTCGTGATCTGTGCGCAAGGGCGCCTTGCTATTCTGCTTGATGAGATGAAGAAGGCCAACCGCCGGCTCGTGCATGAGCCGCAAGTTGTAAGCGCCGATCAGCGTGCTTGCCGCCAAAGGGTTGGCAGGCTCGAGATCAAGAGCATGCCGAAGCGCCGCAGTGGCGCGCACGATCGACAGGTCGTGAACCGGGTCCAGCGCAGCGCGGAATCTCGCGACAGGCTTGAACGGTGGCTCGCGACAAAGCTCGATGACCCCCAGATTGATCCAGCCATCGATCGAATCTGGTTCCTTCCGCAAGAGCGTCCGCGTGTCGTCCAGCCCGACCCAGGCCAGTGAACGCGTTTTCTCGCCGGCAGCGGGGCCGAGGTGAATCATGTACTTGGCGATCGCTCGGCTCGAGGCGAGAAGCTCGGCTTGATCGCGCGGCTGCCTCCCCGGATCGGGCCGGAAATGACGATCGGCGAAATCGACGGTGTCCGCGCACCGCCGCGCCGGATGAGTCGTGCACGAATACCGCCGCGATGGCATCGAACCACATGCACCGCCAGTGATCGCTTTGAAGCAACGTGGCGCCGATCTCGGAATTGTAGAAATGGTCCGAAAGGATGACCGGTCGCCGCATCTCGGTGAGCTCGGCTTCCCAGCCGGGCTCGTTCGCCTCGATCCGCTTCCCCAGCGCATTGTAGCGGCGGAACAGATCGGCGCCGGCGACTTCCAGCCTCGGGTCAATGTATACCTTGCGCTCCGGGCCGTAGTAGTACTCGTAAAGCGCGGCGTGACCGTTGTGAAAAGAGAGGAAACGGTCCGGCATTCCCGCTTTGCCCGCAAACTTCACTGCCTCGTGCGGAAACCACAGCCGGTCCTCACCTAGCCCGATCGTCCTGCCCTCGCCCGTCATCCGAAAGAACTGGCCGCTCCCGACCCAGAGAATCAAGAGTGCGACCGTGCCGAACGCAATCGGGCGCGCCGGCAGGGACCATCGCGAACGCGCGATGGTTCCCTGCGTCTGCCTGCGGTTGCGGATGGCCGCGGCCCATTCGCCGAAATTCCACGCGGTAACCGCCCCGACCACGGCCGCAAACTGGTGGCTGTTGCGCGTCGCCTGCAAGCTCAGCCAGCTAAAGGCCGCAAAGAGCAGGAGTCGAAACAGGCTGAGCCGCCAGACCGCCGTCGGCGCGGTGCTCGGATTCGCGGTCGGGCCGGCCCTGGCAGTCTTCTTGCCGGCAGTCTTCGATCGCGATCGTTTCTGTTTGCTTGGACGGGCGTTCTCTAGAGCCGCGCCGCCGGGTGGTCCGGGCAGGGCCGGGACCACGGGTTCTTCGCCTGCTCGCCGGGAAGCCGTAAAACGCGAGAAAAGAGGAATCACGAAACTGAGCGCTCCGATCAGCATCGTGAGCAAATGAAGCTGTAGCGAGAGGTTCTTGAAGCCGTCGCTTTTCGGGCTTCTGATGAAGTCCGGAATCGAAGTAAGCTCGGCAACATTGCGCGAGAAGACAGGGTTGCTCATCGTCCCCGCGAGCTCGATCGGATAAAGTGCCCCGTGCAAGCCATAAGGATTGATCAAGCACGCCACACCCGTCGCCGCGCTCGCAATCAAAATCAGCTTCCACCATCGTCTTCGTTCCGGGGCGAAGAGCCCGAGGCGAAGTGCGGCGTCGACGAGCGCGAAGCCGAGGATCACCGGTCCCAGAACGAAGAGTCCGTGCGAGTTGACCCACGCCACCTGCACCACCGGCAGCAAGAAAGCAAGGAACGGAAAACGATCCCACCAGAGAATGACCGCGAGGAACACCGACAGGTAAAACAGCGTCAGCGTCTCCGGGCGAACGTAAATGCGCCCTGCCAGCACAAACAGCGCGGGCAGCCACGCAAGAACCATCACCGGGATGGGCCAATCGCGTTTGCGGGCAGCAATCAATATGAGCAGCGCCAGGCACGTGACAACGCATTTGGCTATGTTGAGTGCGGGCACCCCGCCGCGCTCATGCAGCCAGCTTATGGCGATCTGAAAGATCCAGTGCAAATCGATCCAGGGTGTGCCTTCACGAGTGAATGTGAAGATATCGGTCCGGGGAACGGTGCCCGTCTGCCGGATGAGATCGCCCGTTCGTAGATGCCAGTAAATGTCGGCGTCCTTGAGCGGAAAGCTGCCCAGCAGAAACGCCAGCGTCAGAAAGAGAACGATCAGTGATCCGTCCAGCGCTCGCGCTGTCCAGAGCGACGGCTCCGCCAGCGAATCGGCCGGCTCGGCGCCTGTCCGGCCTGGGCGTTGCGATTTTTCCGCCGGCTCGGGAGGGCTCGCCACCGACATCCAATCTCTCCGACAGTCGAACCTGGTTCAGGGCTGAGAGCCGGCGTCGACGAAATACGACTCGCCGGCCCCCGGATCACTCGGCTGGAAAACTCTGTTATGCATTATCGAATCACCGGGCCGTTCCCACCAGCCTGATCGGTTGAGATAGCCCGTCCGCCACGAAATCGTTATGGTTTGGGGCTCGGATACGGCCATCATCACGTTCGACCAAGGAGTGGCGACGCATGTCGTTCTATTGGATCTATGACCTGCCAAACTGGATGCTGTGCACCCTCATCGTAGCCTTTACCGTGGGCCTGGCGCTTCTCGGGCTCGTGATCAGCCGCCCGATCGTCAAGCAACTCGTCGGGGCGAGTTCCAAGCACAACGATCTCGTCAGTTATTTCCTGGCGTCACTCGGAGTGTTCTATGGCCTGGCTCTGGGTTTGATCGCTGTTGCAACCTGGGAGAATTACACCGAGGTCGACGCGGTTGTCACCTCCGAGGCGGCCGCGCTCACCAGTCTGTATCGCGATCTCGACGGTTACCCTCAGCCTCTTCGAAACAACCTCGAATCGCTCATGCGCGATTACACCCAGACTGTCATCAAGAAGGAATGGCCCGCTCACAAGCAGGGTATCGCGCTCGAAGACGGCGACATGATCCTCGACCGGCTGGAAAACGACGTGATGAACTTCGAGCCCACCCGCGAGCGCGAAAAAATCGTCCATGCCGAGGTACTTCGGTCGCTCGATACCGTGCTCGAGCAGCGCAGGCTTCGCCTTCAGGCCGTCTCGACCGGTCTGCCCGCGGCCCTCTGGGCGGTGGTCCTGATCGGCGCGCTGCTTAACGGTCTGCTCACTTATCTTTTCTGGGTCGAGAATTTCAAGTTGCACGCGCTGGCCGTGATGATCCTGGCCTGCTTCATCGCGGTCTTGATTTTCCTCACCGCCGCGATGGACAACCCGTTCCGCGGCGAATTCAGCGTGAACTCGGACGTCTTCCAGACGATCCTCGAGAAAGTGATGAAACCGGCGGCTTGATCCTGCGCCCTTCCGTCCGACATCTCAGTCGGCCGGCCAACGCCCATAGGGCCGACACTGGGTCGTTGAAAACTTGCGATCGAAGGAGCGGTGGCTTCCCGCAGTGTATGTTGCGCGAACCCTCACGCCCATCTCGCCGGGACGGCTAACCCCAACGATTCATCAGCCCAGGGCCCGGGTGCGCGGGTCTGGCTGGTGGCGTTGAGCGAGTAGTCTTGATAACGTGGCACGCGCGGTCGCGGTTTGATCATCTCTCTTTAGCGACTCAACCGGAACGCTTCACGGGTCGGACGACGGCATCAGGAGCCCTCGCGATGGCGGACCGTCCCTACATCTTCTTCGAGCTGACCAACAGCCTGTGCTCGACCTGCCTGCGCAAGGTCGAGGCCAAGGTCATCTTCCAGGAGGGTCGGGTCTACCTGGTCAAGCACTGCCCCGAGCACAAGCAAGAGAAGGTGCTGATCTCGACCGACGTCGAGTACTACCAGTTCTCGCGGCGGGCGCTCAAGCCCGGCACGATGCCGCGGAAGTTCAACACGACGATCGAGCGCGGGTGTCCGTACGACTGCGGGCTCTGTCCCGACCACGAGCAGCACAGTTGCCTGGCCCTGGTGGAGATCACCGACCACTGCAACCTGACCTGCCCGATCTGCTATGCCGAGAGCTCGCCCAAGCGGCCGTCGCATCGGTCGCTCGAGCAGATCGCGTTCATGCTCGACTGCGTCGTGCGGAACGAGGGGCGGCCGGACATCGTGCAGATCTCCGGCGGCGAGCCGACGATCCATCCCGAGTTCTTCGAAGTGCTCGACCTCGCCCGCGAGCGGCCGATCAAGCACCTGATGGTCAACACCAACGGCGTGCGGATCGCCAGCGACCCCGAGTTCGCGCGGCGGCTCGCCGCGTACATGCCGGGCTTCGAGGTGTACCTCCAGTTCGACTCGCTCGACGCGGTGCCCCAGCGGGCGTTGCGTGGCGAAGACCTGGTCGAGATCCGCAACCGGGCGCTCGAGCACCTCAACGAGCACGGGATCTCGACCACGCTGGTCGTCACGCTCAAGAAGGGGCTCAACGACGATCAGCTCGGCGCGATCATCGACTTCGCGCTGGCGCAGCCCTGCGTGCGCGGGGTGACGTTCCAGCCGGTCCAGATCGCCGGCCGGGTCGAGGGCTTCGACCCGGCGCGCGACCGGCTCACGCTGGCCGAGGTCCGCGCGCGGATCCTCGAGCAGTCGCCGCACTTTCAACCCAGCGACATCGTGCCCGTCCCCTGCCACCCCGATTGCCTGGCCATGGCGTATGCCCTGAAGCTGGGCGGCAAGGTCGTGCCGCTGACGCAGCTCCTCGACCCGACGACGCTCCTGGAGATGCAGCGCAACACGATCCTCAACGAGCAGGACCCCGAGATGCGGCGGCTGGTGGTCGAGCTGTTCTCGACGTCACACTCGCCCGACTCCTCGGCGTGGACGTTGCGCCAGCTCCTCTGCTGCCTGCCGGAGCTCGCTACGCCGCCGCAATTGACCTACGACAAGATCTTCCGGGTCCTGATCGTGCAGTTCCTCGACCCGTACAACTTCGACGTCCGCTCGGTGAAGAAGTCGTGCATCCACATCGTCCACCCGGACGGTCGGATCATCCCGTTCGACACCTATAACCTGTTCTATCGCGACACGGCAGCCGCGCGGCTGCCTGCGCCAGCCGCAATGGCGCCTCCGTCCCTGGTCACGATCGGGGGGATTGCGTAAATGCCGGCCCGCCCGCCCTTGCTCGGGAGTCCTCCGTCATCAGCACCATCCCCGCATCCGCCGCCGCCACGACTCCGCTTGCTGGGGCCGACGACCGCGCCTGGTACATCGTGGGCCGATGGGAGGAATACGAGGGGGAGACGCGGGCCAACCTGCTCCGCCTGGCGGCCGTCGCCGCGTTTTACGCCATCGAGCTGATCAACTACCACGGCGTGGATCTGGGATTCATCCAGCTCCCGAAGGTCAGCGACTAGAGCCTTCCACCAGACCGTCACCGCGATCGCCGCGGCCTGGGTCTTGCTCGGCGTGGGGGTGCACCTCTGGCTGCGGCGGCACCTCATGCCGGCGGCGCTCAAGTTCGTCGCGACGGGCCTGGACGTGATGCTCTTGACACTCCTGCTGATGGTCGCCGACGGTCCGAAGAGCCCGCTGGTGATCGGGTTCTTTTTGATCCCGGCCCTGGCGACGCTTGCGGTTCCAGCTCCGGCTCGTCTGGTTCGCGACGATCGCCTCCCTGCTCGGCTATCGTCTGGCTGCTGGGATGGGCGGTCTGGATCCAGGGTGGGCGTGACATCCGCGTGCCGCGGTACCACGAGCTCATCTTTCTGCACGGCGCTGGCGATGAGCGGGATCATCCAGGGCCAGGTGATCCGCCGGGTGAAATCGATGGCCGCCGAGTACGCGCGGCGGCTGGCCGCACCCGCCGAGACGGCCGAAGTCCCTGCGCCTTCCAGTCCCGTCGGAACGACCCCATGAGCCAACCGAGCACCAAGCCAAAGCTCGAGCCGACCTGCTGGAACTGCGGCGCGACGAACGACGCCGGCGCGTCGGAATGCTGGCTCTGCCACCACCGGGACTGGTTTTCTGATCGGGCCTCGGGGCCGGCGAAGACCGGCGTATCTCGGGGCGGCGATCGGTCCCGACTGCCCATTGCCGGCATCATCATCGTCGGAGCGATCGCCATTCTCAGTGCGGGGATGGCCCTTGACGCCGGGCACAATACCTACTTCTGGTTTTATTTCCTGCCCTGGTTTTATTTCCTGCCCTTGCCGGTTCCGGTCGTGCTATACATCTGGTCGCGGTTTCGAAAGCGGCCGCTTCCGGGACAGTCGATGACTACCCTGGAATTCGCCACCGCCGTGACCACGATCGCCGCCGGGGCGATTCTGGTCGCGCGGATCGTCTCGGCCGGTGGCTTGGCGGCGCTCCTCGTCGTATCGCCTATCTTTTTGATCCCAGCCTCGTTGATCACCTGGGCGCGTGCCAGGTATCGGAGCCGTGATGACGGACGGCGGATGACGGGTCTCCAGCAGATCGCCTCGGTCATCTTCATGGCGGTCCTGCTCCCCGCGCTCATGTTCGTGTCCCTGTGCATCGCCGTCTTGCTGATTTGCCACCCGAGGGGCCCAATATCCCTTTAGAATCGAAGTCGCGGAGCCGCGTGCCCCACCCCACCCCGGGTGACCGCCGAGAGGTGAATTGGGCTGAAGCTTCCCCAGCGAGGTCTCCGTCATGAGCGATCAGAAGCCAAAGCCCGAGCCGACCTGCTGGGACTGCGGCGCGACGAACGACCCCGGCGCGGCGGAATGCTGGCTCTGCCAGCGTCGGGACTGGCGCAAGTATCCCGGCGTCCGACCGGGGTATTCCGCACCTTCCGCGCCATGTTCGCCTATTGCACCCTCTTCAATCGCTGAGAGCCTGTGAAAGAACTGATGACCGATTCTCCGCCCGCCCCTGGCCTGGCCTACGCCGCGATCATGGCGATGGCGCTCGTGACGGCGGTGCTCGTCGAACGGCGCGGCGACCGGGCACCGCCGCTCTCGGCGGTAGCAGCGGTGGGGGATCGCGCTGGGGGCCTTCTGCGGCGCGATGATCGGTTCGAAGGTGCCGTTCGTGCTGGCCGACTGGGAAGGACTGGCCAGCGGCCGAGCGTGGTTCGACAACGGCAAGACGATCCTGTTCGGCCTGGTTGGCGGCTATTTTGGCGTCGAGGTGGCCAAGGCGATTCTGGGTGTGACGATCAAGACCGGCGAAAGCTTTGCGGTGCCGGTGGCCGCTGCGGTGGCCGTGGGCCGGCTGGCCTGCTTCGTCGGCGGCTGCTGCTACGGCAAGCCGACGAACCTCCCCTGGGGCGTGGTATTTCACGACGGCCTCCCACGACATCCGACCCAGCTCTACGAGGTCGCGTTTCACGCCTCGGCCGCGGTGTTCCTCGTCTGGACCGAACGCCGGGGGCTGTTCCGGCTCCAGCGCATCAAGCTCTACCTGATCGCCTACCTGATCTATCGGTTCTTCACCGAGTTCATCCGCCCCGAGCCGGTCGTGGCCCTGGGCCTGACTGCCTATCAGTGGGGGGCCCTGGCATTGCTCCCTCTCTTCGCCTGGCTCTGGCACCGCGACCAGGCTCTCGAAAGCCGCCCCGGCCCCGCGGTATGATGCTCTCAATTCGACGGTCGCGGGCAGGGTCGAGGGAATCTCGTGAATGCGTGCCGTGCTGCAAAGAGTCGCTCGGGCATCGGTCGACGTCGATCGCCATTGCGTCGGCCGGATCGATCGGGGCTGGCTCGATAGTCTTCTTTCCGATTGAGCTTGAGCCTGCTTCGAGATGCGTTTCCGGCCGGCAAGCCGCGAGGTCGCCACGTCATGGAAACTACCGGTGAACGACCGTCACTCCTCCTGGGACTGCCAAGGACAGCGAGTCGTGCGCGCTGGGATCAGCCATGGCCGCGGCACTCGCCGCGGGCGTCTACGCCGATTTCTCCGAGGCCGCCCGCGCCATGGTTGCGATCGACACTCTGGTCGAGCCCAACCCCGCCAATGCCAGCCTTTATGACGAGTTGTTCAAACGATACGTTGATCTCTATTCGCGGCTGAACGCTAGCATCTGGCGGCGCCACGGCTCCCACGCTGGCCACGGTCTCTTCTGGCGAGCCATTCGATTCGAGCGGCGGTGTTGCTGCAATCGACCCGTCACCACAGCCCTCCCCAGGGAGTGGGAGCTGTTGGTGACGAAAACCCCTCCCTCTGAGCCCTTTAGAAGGGGGGGCCAGGGGGGTGCATCCCGGCGGCCACGCTCACAAGGCGGTCGCGCAACAGAAAACGCCGAATCGTTCACGGCGAAATTCGTCAATAAGCCCGAGTGTTCATCAGCCCAGGCCGACACCCCAGGCGGCCCGCCAGCGCCCGCACGGCCGACCCTCGTGTCGGCCCGCCGTTTCCGATCGAGCCACCTACACAAGCCGTATACCAGAGACATGTTTGGCGGATGTGTGCGCCTGATTCACCAGCTTACGCCCGCTCACTTTCGCCGCGTGCTTCGTGTGCTTGGCGGTGGTATGCCCATGTTTCGCGCGGTGCTTCGAGCCAACCGGCTTCGTCGGCTGCGTCGGGCTTGTCGGCGTGGTTCCCGTGCCGCTGTTGCTGCTGTCGATGAAGGTAACCGCCTTCGTGAGAGTGCTCCCGACCAGATCGGAGATCAGCGACGCGCCTTTGGGCGTTCCCAGTCCCGTCGATGTATTGGCAGTTTCACCGCTCGAGGTCGTCGAGCCGGAGTTCAGGCCGATGCCCAATCCGAAGCCGCCCCAGAAGGAGCTCGAGGCCTGGCTGTTGCCCGCAAATCCTACAAACGGGTTGAAACCTCCGAACGAATAGCCGCCGAAAGTCGGGGCCGACGCGACGCTGTTGAAATTGCTCGATGCTGCCGCGTAAAGCGCGGGCAGCGTCTGGGTCGCGCCATCCAGGCTTCCGAGCCCCGCGACAGCTCGTCCCTGGTCGACAATGGCGATGATTCCCGCCCACGACGGTGAGCCCAGGCTCGTTCCCCCAACCACCTGCCACGAACCCGACCTGCCCCCAGGCGCCGTCGAGTAGACCATGACGCCCGAATTCGGATCGGCGTCGAACGCCACGTCCGGCGTGCTCCGCGCCCCGCTGGTTTGCACGCCGCCCTGGTAGCTCGGCTCCTGTTCGTATGCGCTGTACCCGCCCCCGCTGTCCGCCCACGCGGTTTCCGACGAGTACGCCCCCGAGCCCGTCAAATTGAGGGTTGTGCCACCCACAGCAAGAACATTCGGCGAGGCAGAAGGATACTCAACGTATCCGCTGTCTCCGCTGGCCGCGATGAAGGTAACGCCTTGGTGCCCGGACGGCGTCGTGAAATAAGAGTCGTACGACGACTCGTTGGACATTTCGTTGAAGCCCCAGCTCATCGAGACGGCCACCACGCCCGCCGTGTTCCGCGCCGTGTTCACCGCGTTCAAGAGGTTCTGTAATTCCTGGGTTTGTGAATAAGACGGCGCCGCCTCCACCACCAGGATGTTGGCGCCGGGGGCGACTGCGTGCGCCCACTCGACATCCATGGACTCCTCAAGCGCCCATCCACTATTGGTCTGAGTGCCCGCCTGGTCCACCACCGAGAGCGACGGCGTCGGCAGATCGTATTTCGCATCGAACGTTGCCAGATCCGACTGGATGTTAGGATCGTGGTACATCTCGATCAATGCGATCGTTTCCCCGCTGCCGTTTCCCGTGACGGTGGCGCCCGTCTTTGAAGTGAAGGTGATGTCGTTTAAACCATAGGCGGCAGTGATTTGGGCAGGGGTGAATCCGCTCGGCTGATACGGCGAGAAACCCGAAAGCAAACAGCGGTCGTCAAGTTCATCCAGTAGAGGCCGGCAGCGCGGCCCGCGACGGCGGTTTCGCATGATTGACCAACTCCCAGGGTGCGCATTCCATTGCGAGGTCGAATTCACGAAGGATGATGACGATGAGCGAGTGTCAACATGTTCCTCGTGGAAACCCTACCTGACGCGACTTCGATTTGCAAACAAGACCGCTGTTGACGGAGATCGCACGGGTTGCCGCGAAACCGGCAGGGCCGCCGCTGCGTGCGCGTTCCTCTTCGCAGCGCTCGCCCGTGCGTTCGCGGCGGTGCGCGCTGTGCTGGTTGTGAGCAGAGTGGAGATGTTGCTCGCAACCAGATCGGCCACGAGCGCGCGCCCGTTCGGCGTGCCCAGTCCGGTGGTTGTATTCGCGCTCCCGCCGGCCGCCTGGCTGACCCTGGCATTCACAGGCGGAATGAAGTTGAAATCGCTCGATGGCAGCGAATACAGTATGGGCAGCGTCTGCGTTGCACCGTCGAGCGAGCCCTTGCCATCGAGCACGCGCCCCTGGTCGACAATGGCCGTGATCGCGGCCCAGGCCGGAGTGCCCAGGCTCGTTCCACCCACCACCTCCCAGGAACCGTGGCCGCCGTAGACTGTCTGGTAGACGCTGACGCCCGTGTTGGGGTCACCATCGAACGCGACATCGGGTGTGCTTCGTTTGCCGGTGCCCTGCACCGATCGCTGATACCCAGGTTCTTGCTCGTACCGGCTAACTCCTCCGGTACTATCCAGCCAGGCCGTCTCGTCGAGGTAATGCCCCGAGTCCGTCACGTTCAGCGTCGTGCCGCCCACCGCGACCACCGACGGCGTCACCGAGGGCCAGTCGGCCCCCAGGGCCGCTCCGCTATCACCGCTCGCCGCGAAAAACGTGATCCCCCGATGCCCCGGCGGAGTCGTGAACACCCTGTTGTACGAATCCTCGTTAGCTGACTCGTTAAAGCCCCAGCTCATCGAGATCACGGTAACCCCGGGCGTGTATCGTGCGGCATTCACAGCGGTGATCAGGCTCTGGCGCGTTTGCGAGTGTGCTTCGACAACCAGGATGGTTGCTCCCGGCGCAATAGCATGTGCCCACTCGACATCCATCGATTCTTCGAGCGCCCAGTCCGAGTTCGTGACACTTCCAGCCTGATTCGCGACGATCAGCCTGGGCGGGTCCGGCAGACCAAACGCCTTATCAAAAGTCTCGAGGTCCGAGACGATGTACGGGTCGTGGTAGGCTTCAATCAGCGCGATGACTTGCCCGGTCCCATCCCCTTTGATCGCTCCGGAGCCCGTGCCAAACGTGATCGAGTCCAGTCCGTAAGCGCTGGTCAACTGCGCGGGCGTCAAGCCGGACGGCAAACAGCGCTCATCAAGCTGATCCAGAACCGGACGGAGTAGACATCGGCGTCGAGTGGACATCGAAAGCGATCCAAGGATGTGCATCGTCGGGGCAAGGAACGGAAACCGCACGCCTGGCGCGATCGCCGTTCGAGATTCTCGATTCGGGCTGCCGCCCCAATTCTACAACACGCGCCCCAGTTGTCGAAGCATAGTTCACAATTGCGTCGGCAAGCCGCCGCGGAAATCACCAGGCGTGGGTGCGGTTCCCCTTCTTAGTCGTCGGCGACCTGTTTCGCCCGCCAGGCAACCAGTGATCCACCTCCGGCACCGCACTACCCGCTCACCTGCGTTCGCATTTGTCTTCCAAGCCACCGAACAGCTCCCGCACACCCCCCAAAACGTCGTCATCGTCGTCATCTCCTTACAGGAACTGGACTTACGGATGACGACGTTTTTGGCAGCGCCGAGATGGTCGACACAAGGCATTATAAAATATCGACTTGCGGATGACGACCCGGTTCCTGCTTATGCGTGGTCCGGACGCAGATGATCCGCTTTCCGGCGGTTCGCTCAAACGTGACCGACACCCCGTTGCTCCGGAGTTGCGGTGCGATCCGGCGGAGCTCATTCGTCATCACGGAAGGCGATTTGGGCCACCCGGCCGAGGAAGTCACCTTCTTTCCCACCTGGTCGCCGAGGTCCTTGAGCAGCTCGGTAGGGGTGCCCCACCAGTTCAAGGTTTCAGGGGCACGCTCCAGCATGGCGCTCGCGATCACCGAGTCTTCAATTTGTGCCGCGCTCGCGTCCTTACGATTATTGTTGTAGTCCGCAAGGACCGTATCGGCGTTCCATCCCAGCGCCCGGCCCACTGCTTCGGCGAACGCGGCAAAGTCGGCCATGCGGGGCAATTCCGCCAGCTTGACCGACGCCAGCTCGCGCAGCCCTCCCGCGATCGCATCGAGCAAAGACCCGAGAATCAGCGGCCTGTCCCGGTAAAATGCGTGCCACAACTCATCCTCGCGCCACCGCTGGCCCGGCGGGATCGGCGCCAGATTGAGAAAGACCGTGCGGTCGCTCAGATCGCCGCGCTGGACGAATTCTTCAATCCCGTTCAGGATCACTGGTCGTTGCGCGTGCAGTACCGTTCGCTCGTCATTGGAAAACAAGGCGCGTCCCGCAAAGCCGCCGCCGGTGGCCAGCCGCCAGAGGCCGTCAGACAGCCACGGGCGAATCGCGCTGATATTGTCGTAAGCGAGCAGCCACCCGTTGGTGGCGGTGACCATCAGATCACGGGTACTGCGTGGCTCGGAAAGCAGCGGGGAATCCTGGGGATCGATCAGCGATCGGATGATCCTCGCCAGCGTGCTCTTGGCCGAGCCTTGCTCGCCGTAAAGTGCCAGGATCGGATAAGGCCCAGCCGGACTATTGCCGCCCACGCGAATGAACACTTGCGGCGCGCCGCTTTCGAACCGAGCAAACGCCTCGAGTGCCCCGATCACACGGCGTTATGCGTAGCGGGCCTTCTTCTCCGCATTCCGGGCCGTCTGGGCTTCCCCCCGCGCGACTGCCGCCCTGATTCGCGCCCGGTCGGCGGCCCGCCACTGCCACACGGCCACCCCCCCAGCCCTCCAAGTAGCACCGCCAGGATTGCAAGTTTCCGCCAAGCCCATTGTCGCCCTTCGCGCCGAGGCTGTGATTTTTTCGGCGTTGGGGTTGATTTTGTATAGTGTTCACGTTCTAATACCATGCATGTAGTCCGCCGCATGAGCCCCACGCAGCCCCGGTGTTGCAGGACGAGCGTCATGACACTTCCTCTCTTTAGCCCAGAAGACTTGCCCGATCAGCCCTCTCCCGCCCAGGCTGCCCAGTCGATGCCAACTGGCAAGCCGCGGCTGCGGTGTCCCGTACGCGACCAGATCGAGATGCGCTGGGCATCGCTCGATGAATTGCTCGAGGCCGACCATCCGGCCCGGGTCGTCTGGGCGGCGGTCTGCAAGCTCGATCTGAAAGCCTGGCTCGGCGAGATCAAGGCCGTCGAGCGACATGTCGGC
Organism: uncultured Planctomycetota bacterium; assembly: GCA_963823665.1. Taxonomy (GTDB): domain Bacteria; phylum Planctomycetota; class Planctomycetia; order Isosphaerales; family Isosphaeraceae; genus CAVXHV01. The sequence continues at coordinate 1,748,715 of CAWGMQ010000004.1, read as the reverse complement.
CGAGATGCCACCGACCCGCGCTTGCTGGTCGGATTGCGGGTTTTCGCCACATTGAAGGGAGTCGGCAGCGCCCGTGAAATCGAACGGCTGTGCGAAAAGAACCAAGGGAGTCTGCCGTACCAGTGGCTGTGCGGCGGCGTAACCGTCAACCACAGCATGTTGTCCCACTTCCTCGCTTGTGGGGGCGAGAAGTTGAACGAACTGCTCACGCAGATCGTGGGCACCCTGCTCCATGCCGGGTTGGTGAAAATGGACCGGGTCGCTCAGGACGGAATGAGAGTGCGTGCCAGCGCGGGCAAGAGCTCGTTTCGTCGTCGCGGTAGCCTGGAGGAGTGCCTGAAAGCGGCGAAGGAGCAGGTTGAGGCGCTGAAGAAACTGGCCGAGGAGGACACAGCAGAGCTGACTCGACGGCAGCGAGCGGCGCGGGAGCGTGCCGCCAACAAGCGACAGCAACGGATCGAAGAAGCGATGCGGCAGTGCGAGGAGCTGCAACGCGAACGTGACGAGTCCTACGGCCGCAAGGGGCGGGAAGCGCGTGCTTCGACCACCGACCCCGACGCGAGGATCATGAAGTTTCCAGACGGAGGATTCCGGCCGGGATATAACGTTCAATTCACAACAGACACCGAAAGCGGTGTGATTGTGGGTGTGGAGGTGACCAACGCAGGGAACGATGGCGAAGAACTTCCGCCCATGCTCGACCAGTTGGAGGAGCGTTACGAACGAATTCCGGATGAGGCATTGGTTGACGGTGGCTTCACGACCAAGGACTCGATCGATCAGGCGGCCCAACGCGGCTGCATCGTATACGGGCCGATCAGAGACGAGAAAAAGAAACAGGCAAATGGAGAAGATCCCTACACCGCAAAGAAGGGCGACAGCGAAGCGGTTGCCGCTTGGCGGATCCGAATGGGGACCGAGGCCGCGAAGCTGATCTACCGGCTGCGAGGCCAAACAGCCGAGTGGGTCAACGCCCAGGCTCGCAATCGAGGATTCTGGTTTATGCCCGTGCGTGGCCAACCGCGTTGCCGCGCCGTCGCATTGTTGTTTGCAATTGCTCACAACCTGGTTGTCGCAGGGAGACTGCGCCCAGCGATGGGCAAACTGGCGGAATGAGCGGTACTTTGCAAAAAAGGGACAAAATAGGAAAGCGCGTTTGCGTCAACGGCTGGGCTATTGGAGAACTGGCGTGAATCGGCGGCACTAACCGAGCGACCAAGCGGTGAATCACAGCCGACTAGGCCCAACGGCCGAGTTACCGCAACGCGGCCAAAAGATGACAGCCTCGCCGCGAAGGGATGAGCCACCGCTTGCGGCGGTGGTTGCGGTACAATGTCAGCGCGTCAAACTGCCGCCGAACAATGGCTCTGACACTGGACCGGTCCATGGCTCGCCGATGTTCGCTAACAGTGTTCTTGCTGAGCCTCTGCCTTTCCAATGTGGCCCTGGCAGACGAACCGCCTTCCGTTCCCTCCGCAACGCGACAGCAGGTCGAGCAGACGATCGAGCGCGCCATCGGCTACATCCAGACCGAGAGTGCCGCCTGGCTAAAAACGCGCAAATGCGCCGCCTGCCATCATGTGCCAATGCCGATTTGGGCGTTGAGCGAGGCCGAACGGCAGGGGTACCCGATCAACAAGAAATTCGTGACCGAAGTGACCGAGTCCTTGCTGGGCAGTAAGGACAGGTTGCTGGCCTCGAAGATCTTTCCGAACCCGGCCGATCCACCCGACCCGCGCCCTCAGGGTCGCGGGCTGAACATCGGGCTCCCGTTCCTGGCCGTCGCTGCTCGTTCGTTGCCCTCACTGGAGAAAGGGGAAAAGCAAAGCCTGAGTCTGATCGCGGAAGAAATCGTCAAGAAGCAGCAACCAGACGGTTCCTGGGAGTTCTTTCCCACTTTGAGGCGGCCGCCGATCAACGAAAGCCAGACAACCGACGCCGCCTGGATCATCATGGCGCTCGAAGGCGAAACAGGCCCCGACGCGCCCGAATCCCACCGTGCCGCGCTCTCAAAAGCGATCGCCTGGCTCGACGCCGCAAAGCCCTCTGCCCTCCATCAAGACAAGGCCCTGAAGGTGCTGATGGGAGTGCGCTCTGGCAAGCCGCGCGATTCCCTCCAAACGACGATAGACGAGTTGCTCGCTCTCCAACGCGCCGATGGTGGCTGGAGCCAAACCGTCCCTGACCCAAAGAGCGACGCCTTCGCCACCGGCCAAACTTTGTACGTCTTGTCGCTAGCCGGTTACACCGCCGAAAAACCGGGCATCAAGCGAGCGATCAACTTCCTGGTCGCCACGCAAACACCAGACGGCAGTTGGCCGATGATCTCTCGCTCGACCCCGAATGGCGAGCCCGGCAGCGCGACCCTCCTGACCCCAATCACCTGCGCCGCCAGCTCCTGGGCCACGCTCGGCTTGGTAAGACTTGCGTCGAAGCAGTCGAAACGCGAAGAGTAGCTTCTCGAGAATTCGCTGCGCACCCGTACCCCGCGAGGATTAAGGAAAACCCCCCATTCGCCCCCGCGCCAATGTCGCCTTTCGCTCCGCGAAAGTGCGTCCTGGTTGGGCGCGGGTCTCCAGACCCCGCCCTCCGCCAGCCCGGAGGTCTCCCCTGAATCCAGCGCACGCGCCCCGCCGATTCACGCTGAGCCCATTGTCGCCCTTCGCTTCGCGAAGGGGCACTCCGATCGCTCTTTGCGCAACGCGCGATCATGTTGAGCGAAGCCCTGCGTGATCGCAGAGAACGAACCTCTTTTTGTCGAGCAACGTGTTCCACCGCGGTCCGAACCACCGATCGAGCTCGCCCCACCCCGCACAAACCCGCTCAGCGCTTCACTCCAGGTGTGGCCAATACTTCATGACGCGCTTCAGACGTCCGCGAGGCGGGCTAGCCTCGATTCTCTCCATTTCGGTCATCCTCAGGCAAAGAACCGCCACACGCGGACCCATCTACGGTTTTGTCGTGACAATGTCGGGCAGGCGTGCTATCCTTGACTTCTGGAAAACGACAAGGAGAGGTTACCATGCCGCAACGATCGACGCGGACCGCCAAACTTGACCTCCGGCTTTCGCCGGAAGCCAAGCAGAAACTTCAGAGTGCCGCAGAGTCAGCGGGCCGGACGGTGAGCGAATTCGTGCTCGAGAGCGCCCTCGTACGCGCCGATGAAACCCTGGCGGACCGGACGCGTTTCGGCCTCGATGCCGACCGCTGGAAGGCGTTTATGGACGCGCTCGACGCCGCTCCCCGTTCAATCCCCCGCCTCGGCCGCCTGCTCCAGGAACGGAGCGTCTTTGAGCGCGGCGATTGACGATGGCCGATCCACTCCGGATCGAGAAGCTCCGGGCCGATCACGTTGTTTCCGGATTCGACTGCGGCCAGGAGGAGCTGAACCGCTTCCTTTCGCGATTCGCCCTGGTCAACCTTCGTGCAGGCGTTGCCCAGACCTATGTAGCACTCTCCGGGGAGACGGTCGTCGGCTTCTACTCGCTGGCAGTGGGCGAAGTGTCTTATGACGACGCGCCTGACCGACTGACCAAAGGCCTGGCCCGCCATCCCGTGCCAATCATGCTTCTGGCCCGGCTCGCGGTCAGCAGCGGATCGCCAGGCCGAGGGATCGGTGCGGGTCTGCTCAAGGATGCGATGCTGCGGACAGTCCAGGCCGCCGGCATCGCCGGTATCCGCGCCCTGGCGGTCCACGCGAAGGACGAAAATGCCCGCCGATTCTACGAGCATTTCGGCTTCACCGCGTCGCCAACGGACGCACTCCACCTTTACCTCTTGGTCAAAGACATCAAGCGTCTGGCTGACCACGGATCGTGAACTAAGAAACCAGGCCTTGGAGACGCCATGCTCTCTCATTATTTCAACATCTGGCTCCCTGCAGTCGGAGTGGTCTTCCTGGTTTTCGCCTATCTGGTGACAGCGGCGATCGACCATCTTCAGGCGAGGCATTGGCCGCAGAGCACAGGCAAGGTCGTTGAATCGGCCGTCGAAGAGGTGTCGCGAGATTCACTGCCCAGGGCGTCATTCGCGCCAAGAATCCGCTTCACGTATTACGCGGCCGGCGAGCTGCGGGAGAGTCGGCACTTCGCTTTCCATGTCTACAACGGCTCACGGGCCCGAGCCGAGGCGACCGTCGCGAGATACCCCGTCGGCTCGGCCGTGACCGTCTATCACCACCCGAATCGCCCCGAGCAGGCCGTTTTGGAACCTCAGAACGCCGTCTTGTCAGTCGCGGTTGCGACCTTCGCGGGCCTGCTTTTCATCGGCTTGGTCGCGGCCTGGTGGGGCGTTTCTCGAGCGGCGGCCTGGTGAACCACCGCAAGGTTAAGCTGCCACGATGGCCCAAACCGATCCTTCACCCAGCCGAATTTTGTGCTGAACCAGTAATTGTCAAGCGGCATCAATACTTGCCCACCGGCCGAAAGCCGGCCGAACACGTCTTCGATTTCCGCGTCGCTCTCGCATTCGACAAAGATAGATATCGATGGCGTAAACGTAAACTCATGCTTGATCGGGCTGTCGATGCACATGAACTCTCGCCCACAGAGCGTAAAGGTCGCTACCCTGAGGGTCCCCTTCGCCCCATGCTCGCCAGCTCCATATCGCTCAACCTTGATGATCTCTGACCCTCGAAACAGCGAGACATAAAAATTCATCGCCTCTTCGGCAACTCCCTCGAACATGAGATGCGTCGAAACGCTGCGTGCCATCGTGATTCCACTCCTCTTCGATTGACTTGGCCGCTCGCCGGGACAACGGTAAATCCCTCGAGCGTATTGGAGCAATCGAGCCCACGCAACGCAGCCATCGGGGATACGTGCAACCTGGGCTGGAAATGCTGTTCCGCCTGAAGCGCGAATTCCACCGCAGGCTCCGCACCACCGCCTCCGGTGTCCTCGGCGACGGAAAGCCTGCATACCATCTACGCACTTGCAATCCGGCTACTCTGATCTGATCATCGCCACCCCCGCCGTCACCGACCGTTAGATCGAGCAGCTTCGCGAACGCTTCTCGCTCACCGCCGACGCGCGCGACGTCCTCGCCTCCCGCGATTCGTTGAAAGAACTCCTCGGCCTCCGCCTGGTCGAATCTTGATCCGCCCGGGGAATTCCGGTTTGCCCCCTGCCTCGAACATGCTATACGGAAGCATGGCAAAGAAACGCAACCGCCCTAAGCGCATGCCTGCGAAGACCGGCGACGACACCTATGAAGCTGTTCTGGCCGGAGTAATTCAAGTCCTGGAGTCGGCCCGTCACGCCGCGGCCCGTTCCGTCAACAGCATCATGACCGCCACTTACTGGGAAATCGGCCGTCGGATCGTCGAGGAGGAGCAACGCGGAAAGCATCGTGCTGGCTATGGCGAGCAACTGGTCACCCGCATGTCCGAAGACCTCACTCGCCGGTGCGGCCGCGGGTTCGGCCACCGGAACCTCTACCAGATGCGTCAATTTTACCTGGCCTACCCGCGAATTCTGCAGACAGCGTCTGCAAAATCCGGGTATGGCGAAACGACCCTGGTCGAACTGGGGAAAAACTTTCTGCTTTCCTGGTCTCACTATGTCCGCCTGATGTCGGTCAAAAAGCCCGACGCACGCTCATTCTATGAAACAGAGGCCGTGCGCGCCGGGTGGAACGTGCGGCAACTCGACCGCCAGATCAGCACACAGTTTTACGAGCGTACCATGTTATCCCGCAACAAGGCTGCGACGCTCACCAAAGGGCAGAAAGCCCGGCCCGAAGACACTCTCACGCCCGAGGAGGAGATCAAGGACCCGTTCGTCCTGGAATTCCTCAACCTGAAGGACGAGTATTCTGAGAACGAGCTTGAAGAGGCGCTGATCCGCCATCTGGAAACGTTCCTGCTCGAGCTCGGCGATGATTTCACCTTCGTCGGCCGCCAAAAGCGGCTGCGCGTCGATGATGAGTGGTTCCGCATCGACCTGGTGTTCTTTCACCGTCGACTCCGCTGCCTGATCCTCATTGATCTAAAACTCGCCGCCATCACCGCCGGCGATATCGGTCAGATGAACCTGTACCTCAACTACGCTCGCCATCATTGGACCCGAACCGACGAGAATCCGCCGGTTGGCCTGATCCTCTGCGCCGAGCACCGCGCAGGCGTCGCCCGTTACGCCCTGGAGGGCATCTCGAGCACGATCCTCGCCGCAGAGTATCTCACAGCCCTGCCAAGCGAGGAAACGCTGGCCAGCGAATTGGAACGAACACGCAAGTTGCTCGAAGGTAAGCGCGATGCAACCTCCAAAACTCGAAATCACTAAACCACAAGTAACACAAACTTAGCGGACTTTGGCGAGGCGCGATTCGCGGACATCCGGCGCTTGCTGTGACATCCACGGGGCTTACAGCGTTCTCGAAAGGTTACGCTGCCACGACGGACCAAACCGGTCCTTCACCCACCCGAATTTTGTGCTGAACCCATAATTGCCGAGCGGCATCAATCCTTGCCCACCGACCGAAAGCCGGCTGAACACATCTTCGATCTCCGCGTCGCTCTCGCATTCGTCAAAGGCAGACATCGATGGCGTAAAGGTAGACTCATGCTTGATCGGGTAGTCGATGCACATGAACTCTCGTCCAAAGAGAGTAAAGGTAGCGACCCTGACGGTCCCCTCCGCCCCATGCTCGCCAGGTCCGTATCGCTCAATCTTGATGATCTCTGACCCTCGAAACAGCGAGACATAAAAATTCTTATGTTACGCCAACTGGAGGGAGCTACTGATCATGGGTACGGAGCTGGTAAGAGCGTCCAATCATCAACGAGCGTTAACCAATCACCGGAGCAGCTTCACCCTGCCCGCCGTCATCGCCGACCAGGGCGACAAAGCCGCCGAGCGGTTTTTCACCTTCTTCACCGACACTATCCCCAACGCCAACACCCGGGCGGCCTATTACCGCAACACCATGCGATTCTTCGCCTGGTCGCACGCCAAGGGCCTGAGCCTATCCGCCATCAAGAGCTACCACGTATCAGCCTACCTGGCCGAGCTTACGCTGACCGGCAAGGAAACTCGGGCCAGCACGCCAACCGTCAAGCAGCACCTTGCGTCCTTACGGATGCTGTTCGACTGGCTGATTACCGGGCAGGTGATCGACGCCAACCCGGCCGCCGCCGTGCGGGCCGCTAAGCACGTCGTGAAGAAGGGCAAAACCCCGGTCCTCAAAGCCGACGAGGCGAGAGAGTTGTTCGACAGCATCCCCCTCAAGATCGGCCCGGAGCCGAAAGAAGGCGAGGAAGACAACCGGCCGCCCAGCCTGGTGGGCTTACGTGACCGGGCACTGATCGCCGTAATGGTGTTCAGCTTCGCCCGCGTCACCGCCGCCCTCGGCATGAAAGTAGAGGATTATTACACCGAGGGCCGGCGGGCATGGTTCCGCTTGCACGAGAAAGGCGGCAAACGGCACGAGGTGCCCGCCCACCACAACGCCGAGGATTATCTGGATGCCTACATCGCGGCAGCAGGCATTGCCGGAGAGAAGAAAACCCCCCTCTTCCGCTCCATCGACCGCCACCGTCGCTTAACGGACCGGCCTATGCACCGCATCGACGCCTGGCGGATGATTAAACGCCGAGGAATGGAACTTTCTACGACGATTAACAACTTACGTCAAATCCGTGGTGTAACGGGTCATCTAGAGATCAGCCGCACATGCGAGCATGCCGAATGCAGCGTCTCCAGCACAAGAGGTCGATCGACTCATGAGCCTGCCCCGCGTCCGTTTCACCGCGCAACAATTAATGCTCGCAGTGGCTGCGATTGCGTTGGCCTTCTACTTCTACACGAGCATCCGCTTTCTGGAGACCTCCATCTTCCTCTTCACGCGCGCTCCCCGCTGGCTGGCGGAGGTACCCGAACTGCGAGCCATTGGGGCCTACGATGTCGCGGAGCAGCGTCTAATTGCGGCAAGCGACGATGCTCGCGTTGCCCGGGAGATGCTCTGGCGAGCGGCGACGGCCTTAATCTTGGTGGTGGCCAGCGGCCTCTACGCCTCCACCTACCTGGCAATCCGATTCATCCCAGGGCTGAGATCGAGGTACAGGCGTGACCGTCCAGGGATGGTCGCGAGGGCGGGCTGGATTGGCGTCGCGGTCATCGTGTCAGCGCTGAGTATGTCCTTGGTCGCACGGATCGCGAGGTTGTATTATCCGAGCAGCCCTCCACCGGTTCAGATGGTAATAAAAGATGGTCGCCTAATCGAGGCAGTGGAAGCGGACAGACCGGCGGCGGTACTTGATGATCCGGAGCTGTTAGACCTGGAACCCGTCACGCCCGCCTCGAGCCCATCGGTCCCGGCACAGCCAGAGTAAATCGAGCCCTCGGTATGCCGGATGGGTGGCCCCCGATGAATTCGGAAGCGAAACGAATCACCGTCAAGTGACACCAAGATCGTAAGCGGTGATTTATAAATCAGCCGTTACAGGCAAAGCGCGATTTGAGTCCAGCCTGCGGATAACGGGTAATAAAGGACATTGGACTAAACCGCTGCGCGGTAGACCTTTGAAGCGTTGGCCTTCCTGCTACGGGTCTATCAGCGGTATGTCGGGATCACACGCTCAGGGTCCACGCCAAATGCGTCGGTTACACTCGCGCATTCTCCGCCCCGGGGTTTAGGCTATGACGTCCGCCCATGCCCGTTCGATCGCGACGAGGGACTTCGCGTTTTCAGGGTCTTCCGGCCCCCAGCCGTTGTTCCGCACGATGAATCGGGCCACTTCGATGATGGCGTCGCGTTGCTCGAATGCAAACCCTGTCGGATCGGAATCACATGCGAGGTTCACGAGGAGCATGGAAGCCACTTCGCCCTCAGGCTCGAGGACACGTTGGTGTAGCCACGCGGGTAGGAAGGTCAGATAGGCTTCCGGCGACAGCAGCGGTAATACGTCAGGATGGTCGCGAATGAACTCCAGCGGGACATCAGGCCAAGTGGTCCCGGTGAGTTGCCCGCGCAACTCCAGACACTCAGGGCAATCATGTGGGGTTACTGGACCCTCCACTATCCTTCGAGGGAAGACACCGATCAAGTTTTGGACGATCGCTTCGCTGCCCATCGCCTGTCCGCCGCGTCCTTGATTCTTTAACACACAAGCCCGGCTTGCCGCGTCACAGGCGCCCGGTTGCGTGACACACGCACACGCTCAGCGCTTCTACCTAGCCATGATAAACGCTTCCCCTTTTTACCTCAACACGGGAGCACATCATGACACCGCTACGACGCCAAATGATCGAGGACATGAAGCTCAAGAATCTCTCAACACGGACCATCAACGCCTACGTTTCGCGTGTCAGATTCTTCGCAGGACATTACAGGCGGTCGCCCGAGCACCTCGGCAGAAAGGGGGTTCGATCTTACCTGCTCCACCTCATTCAAGAGAAGAAGGTCTCCTGGAGCGTCTACAACCAGACCCTCGCCGCGTTGCGGTTCCTTTACGAGGTCACCCTCGGTCGAAAGGATGCCCTGGATCGCATTCCCTTCCCAAAGCAACCCAAGCGCCTCCCTGTCGTTCTCAGCTCAGACGAAGTCGCCACGTTCTTCGCAGGGCTGATCGACATCAAGCACCGCGGGTTTACGGCTCTCTGAGGTCATCGGCCTTCGAGTTGATGACCTCGACAGCAAGCGCATGGTCATCCGCATCCGACAAGCCAAAGGACGTCGGGACCGCTACGTCATGCTCTCGCCTCGTCTCCTCGCGCTGCTCCGTGAATACTGGAAAATCGTTCGGCCGACCGACTGGCTTTTCCCCGGGGACGTCCCAGACAAACCCATCACCGGAAAAGCCGTGCACAAAATCTGCGTCCGCGCCGCGCAACACGCCGGCTTGGGCAAGCACGTTACGGTGCATACTCTGCGGCATAGTTTCGCGACCCATTTGCTCGAATCCGGCACCAACCTCCGGACAATTCAGGTGCTTCTCGGCCATCGCAAGCTCGAGACAACCGCCATTTATACCCACGTGTCGCCAGGCGTTGTCGAGGCAACGCGCAGCCCCCTCGACCGGATCGGTCCCCTACCCGGTGAGTCCCGGCCATGAACCGACCTCGGCTCGAAGTGGCCGAGGTCGTTCGCGACTATGGTGATGCTTTTCTCGACCGATATGGCGACACGCTCTCGTCCGAGCAGCGTCGCGCTCTGCGCGACATCGCAGCTTGTCGGACTGCTGCCCTAGGCGGACACATCGAGGAATGTGATCAATGCGGCCATCAGCAGATCGCCTACAACTCATGCCGCAATCGGCACTGTCCGAAGTGCCAGGCAACCGCCGCCGCGGAGTGGATGGAGGCCCGGCAAGCGGAATTGCTGCCGGTCGAATATCATCACGTCGTATTTACGCTTCCGGCGGCGCTCGACCCGATTGCCTTGCAGAATCAGCGGGTGGTCTACGGTCTCCTGTTCAAATGCGCCGCCGAGACCTTGCAGCAGATCGCCGCCGACCCGAAGCACCTCGGGGCTGAGATCGGCTTCTTGGCCGTCCTCCACACTTGGGGCCAGAACCTGCAACATCACCCGCACGTCCACTGCGTTGTGCCGGGTGGCGGGCTGTCGCCTGATCGCGCGCGATGGGTCCCTTGCAAACCCGGCTTCTTTCTACCGGTCCGTGTCCTCAGCCGCCTCTTTCGGGGGAAGTTTCTCGCTCTGCTTAAGTTCGCCTTCGATCAGGGCAAGCTTTCCTTGCACGGCACGCTCGCTTCGTTGGCCGACCCGGCCGAGTTTCAGCGCCGGCTCACTGCCAGTGCCAAGACCGAATGGGTTGTCTACGCCAAGCCTCCCTTTGGTGGCCCGGAACAGGTGCTGAAATACCTGGCCCGGTACTCCCACCGGGTCGCGATCAGCAATCACCGGCTGATCACGGTTGAGGACGGCAAGGTTACGTTCCACTGGAAGGATTACGCGCACGAGGGAAAGCAGAAGACGATGGCGCTCAAAGCGATCGAATTCATCCGCCGATTCCTCCTGCATGTGTTACCCGCCGGATTCGTCCGAATCCGGCATTATGGCTTCCTCGCTAACCGGGTGTGCCGGGAGAATCTCGAACTGTGTCGCGAGCTACTCGAGGAGACCGAGCCCTCCTTGGAACCGGGGGCGCCTGAGCCGGCTCCAGAAGAGCAGGTCGCTGCCGAAGGAGAACACGCGATGCACGTCTGCCCTGCTTGCGGCAAGGGCTATATGTTCATCGTCGCGATTCTCGGGGAGCTTCCGGCCGACCCGAGTGAAGGACCTCACTGCGGTCCCACACCCGAGGCGGTGGCATTTGATACTTCCTAAACCCTTCCAGATGGACGGGAGCAACCTGATGACTCGCCATCGTCAACACCGCCCTTCGAGGGTGACCGTGGATTCCCTGTTCGGCGAGCAGGATTTCGTGTCCATAGGCCTGAAGAAAGCCCAGGTTGGGCCTAAATCGAGCACCGGCTACGGCACACCAACCGGCTTTCCAGCGATCGAATCACCGCTCCCGGCCGACAACGCGCTCACCTGCTGGAAAGCCCGCGATTGAATCTCCATAGTCGCCCGCCTGCCCGCGGTTCAGTCCAATCCCTTGTATCCGAAGCGCCGACACCGCCCTTCGTGAAGGCGAGCCACTTTCTGCGGCACTCCGGATACAAGCCTCTGCATTTCACCCGTTATCCTGGATTGCCCGCGAAAGCGGCGTCAATTGTCACATGTGCCATTTGACTCGTAGAACAATTGGCGTATAATAACTGTGTGGTAATGGCGAGAATCACGACAAATTGAGGTATTTATGATTTCCGAAAAGACCTCTACCCCCGCTCTGACAATTTCGGAGCAGCTTCGTGAAGTTATTCGCCAGCGGGGGCTTACGGCTTATAAGGTCGCTAAGGACGCCGAGCTGAGCCACACCATTGTGCAACGATTTCTTGACGGCGATCGCGGACTGAAACTCGATTCCGCGGACAAGATCGCCCGATCCCTTAGGCTTCGATTAACGGAGGACTCTGCCATTTTCACGATGACGATCCGCAAACCGAGCAGCGAGGTGCTTACGACAGGTGAGAGCCTATCTGGCGAGAACTGGAAAAGTGCCTTGCTACGGCTGGTCCAGCAGGCTGTCGGCGACGGCATCAGTCGCCAGATCCAAAGTTTTTCGCAATGGGAAGGCGAAAAAGGTGCGGGGAAAGTAACGGTGGGCCTTGTCCGCATGGCTGGCCCCCGTGACGGTATGACGTGGCCCGTGGAACACCTCATGATCGAGACGCAGCCACCGCAACTCTAGCAATGATTATGCATTGACTGATGCGACCTGGCAGCCCTGATTAATCGCCGTCACGGGCCGCCTCTTGGCATCCAGCCGAGCCCACTCGCCATTACTGAATTCGCATTCGCCCATCGCGGCGAAATGCTCCAGGTCTTCTTCGGTTTCGGCGATCATTACAACCATTCCTAATCTTGACAAGATTTTCATTTTATCCTTGACTTTGAGTTGCATCGCGAGTAAGATGTCCTCAGGACATCTTACTCGCGATGCTCGACTCTTTCTATGGGCCCTAAGACATTTGCGTCCAACATCCTCCGAGTGCTTGCAGAGACTCGACGTCGAGTCATTTCCGACTGGCGAATTCTTGTAATTGCTCGCCAGATAGCCAGAGCTGAAAACTCCCCTCTGCCGGATGAAGAGAAGGCTCAGGCCATCCGCAAGGAGCTCGTCCGACGAGGAGAGGTCGTGTCGGTTGAAGGCGTTTCCGGCGTTTATGTGGTGAACGTAGCCTACGCGAATTTGCTTGAGGTCTCCGAAGAGCAAATCATTCAGGAAGCAAATCCTTGGGCGGTCTTCGGCTTCCTTACCGCGATGGCTTACCACGGCATCACAGACCTCGTTCCGACAGAGGTCTACCCGATTGCGAGCGAACGAGCAGAAAACGCCGACCGGTTACCGCTTGGCACGACACCAGAAGACTGGTCTGAAGCGAGCTCGCTTCTCACGGCGAAGCGTCCCCTGACGGTGCGAGGTGTCCGGGTAATCTGGACACAGCTTTCGTCGGAGCCTGGCTTCGGCGTTATCGTCGGTTACAGTTTCGGCATTCCGATTTATGTCACCGACGTCGAACGAACGTTACTTGACGCGATTCGGATGCCTGAAAAGTCGGGCGGCATTGAGAAGGTGCTTCAAGCGTGGCGGTCAGCCGAAAACGTCGACGTCGCCAAGCTCGTCTCCTACGCAGACGATTATGGACACAAGGTGCTCCGACAGCGGGTGGGCTTTCTCCTTGAAAAGTTAGGGAAGACTCATCCTCTGCTCGCCAAATGGCGGCATGGACTGCAACGCGGAGGGTCGGTAAAGTTGGTCGCACGTAACCCGTATGCGACGACGTTCTCGGCGGAGTGGAATCTTTCGCTAAACGTTCCGCAGTCCGTTTTGGCCATCTTGGAAGAGAATTAGAGGCCGCTTGGAAGCAGGAAGCTATCCAACCTCAATTGCCGAGCTCGATGCTTGGCGAAAGCTGCATGGCACGACCGCGGAGGAAGCGAGGCGTCGCTTCGTCCAGTTCGTGATTCTGGTGTCGATGTCCTCATCGGCTGCGTTCGTTTCTCGCGTCGCGTTTAAGGGCGGAAACGCCCTTCGCTTCATTCACGGCAACATGCGGAGCACGCTCGACCTCGATTTCAGCGCCGTCGAGGATTTCCCAGACAGTGCAGAAGTTATCAAGGGGCTTATGGATACTGCGTTGAAGACAGAAGAACGGCGATATCAGGTCAAGGCTCGGTGTCAGAGCATTCGTCGAAATCCGCCTGGTGTCGATAAGACCAGGCCAACCTACAACCTCAAGGTCTGCTATCAGCTCCCCGGCGACAGATACTTCCAAAACATCGACGAGCGGCTTTCAGCCGGAAAGACGCTCTCTGAAGTGGTCGAAGTCGAAATCAGCCTGAATGACGTGCTGTGCGAAACCGGGGATGAGCAGCTCGGTCCTGAATCGATTCCACTTCGGGTCTGCACCCTCGAGGATATTCTCGCGGAAAAGCTTCGGGCTCTCCTTCAGCAGATTCCCCGGAATCGTTCACGCCCTCAAGACGTTTTCGATATTGCCTCAATGGTTCGCAAGCACTCGGCGTTGATTGACCTCGGCAAGGTTTCATCTTTCCTTCTGCAGAAGTCCGCCGCTCGGGAAATTGTCGCGACGAAGTCGGCCTTTGATGAGAAGGTGAGACAGAAGGCGTCGTCGACTTACGATGCGCAGATTCGGAAGACTACGACCGAGTTCATCGAATTCGATCACGCATGGGCCGAGCTGCTCGCTTTTGTTTCGACGCTATCCATTCCAAGTTAACACCCCTCTCACATCGTGGCCCGAAATGAGAGGCTTGATCGGGCTGTCGATGCACATGAACTCTCGCCCACAGAGAGTAAAGGTCGCGACCTTGACGGATCCCTCCGCCCCATGCTCGCCAGGTCCGTATCGCTCAACCTTGACGATCTCTGACCGTCGAAAGAGCGAGACATAAAACTTCATCGCCTCCTCGGCAACTCCCTCGAACATGAGATGCGTCGAAACGCTGCGTGCCATCTCGATTCCACTCCTCTTCAATTTGACTTGGCTGATCATCAGGACGGCGTACGTCCGTTCAAACCCGTGCGAACCTCTGGGGAATTACGTGCTCTTGTTCGGCTTGCCTGTAATCGCCGCGGTACGCACAGACATCTTCTCGCATCGCCATTGTCGCTGCCCCTCCTTGGACGTGGAACAATCAATCTACAACATCTCGAGCACAAATCTACGGTTTCAGGTTCGCCGAACCCAGACCGCCGCTTGACCCCTGCCCCGGATTGGCGTTACATAAAGGGGATTATTACCCATTATTTAGGGCACAGCTAAACAAGCTGAACTGGTTAAGCTCAAGGTGCGTGACGACGCTGCAAAAGCCTAGCCTGCGTGCTCAGGTACCAATCGCTTCAGCGATCACATTACCCCGGTTGACAGTGCGCGGTGCAGCATGTGGTTCGCTCGTAGCTGTCGTTAACGCGCTACGTGCGGACTGCGTATCCTTATGCGCTTCTCCGCCTGCTCTCTGATAACCAAGATTTTGCAAGACTTCCAACACCTCCGACCAAGTTGGGAACATGCGCCCGCTGCTTTGTTTATAAGCCTGCATCGCCTGCACAAATTCTACGACGCTTTCACCGTCAGCATCTCTACGATCTACCTTTTCATAACCCAGGCTCCGCAAGACCTTCAACACCTCCGACCAGGTTGGGAACATGCGCCCGCTGCTTTGTTTATAAGCCTGCATCGCCCGCATGAATTCCATCTCTTCGGCAGTGTACTCTCTATCAAAGGTTGTAGGGTCGATGCGGCGGCGGCGATCATGTTTGGCTCTACGCCGCGCGTAGGAATCACGTATCGAATCAGCCAGCTCAGATAACTCGTCGTCTGCCATAGCGTCAACTGCCTCAGTAACGGTCTGTTTCGCTGTCGCTGTCTACTTGTCTTTTTCGTTGAATATCGAGGCAAGCCGATTGTCCATCTAGGCATTAAGTAACCTATATTGGACTATGTTCAGATGCGCCCGCCCGTTTCGGCCAGCGCGCTCATGAGCTTTTGCAACGCTTGGCTCTCCAACTGCCGAGCTCTTTCACGAGTCAGGCCCAAGTTCTCGCCGACCTCGCGCAGGGTCATCGGCTCGTAAGAGTCCAAGCCGAACCGCATGCGAATGACCGCGGCTTCACGACTCTCGAGGGCATCCAAGTGCAGGAAGATGCGGTCGAGGTCGTCGGCCTCGATCATCTTCGATTCAGGGCCCTTGTTGCTGCGATCGTCGGTCAAGACGCGGTCGAGCGCGGGACCGTCCTCATCCAGGATTTCCGAGTGGGGCGTGAGGTTGTTGACACGGATTGCCTTGGCCACAATTCCCATTTTCTTCTTGGAGAGTCGCAGGGCTTTCCCGACCTCGTCATGCGTGGGAGCCCGGCCGAGTCGATCGGTGAGCACCCCCGTGGCTCGCCGCCACTTGGAAAGGAGGCTGACCATGTACGCCGGCAGGCGGATCGGCTTCCCCGTGTTCATCACCGCCCGGCGAATTGACTGCTTGATCCAGTAAATCGCGTAGGTCCTGAATCGAGTCCCCATCATGCCATCGAACCCTTCGACAGCACGCATCAACCCCAAATTCCCTTCTTCGATAAGGTCCTCCAAGTTCAAACCTTTGCCCAGATAGCCGCGTGCGATATTGACGACGAGGCGCAAGTTGGCTCTAACCATGTGTTCGCGGGCAATGGGATCACCCACCGCCACGCGCTCGGCAAGCGCGCGTTCCTCCTGCGCCGACAGCAATGGCGTGTCATTAATATCGTGCAGATAAATCTGCAAAGGAGTCGAGAAATCGACGTCACGGCGATCAAGCCGACGAAGAGTCATCGTTTACTTTCCGTTTACACCTGGCACGGCCTTACCCTGATTGCCGACCTCTACGGTAACACCCAGCCGTAAGGAGCCACTTATCAAAAGAGCCGCAAGAAATGCCAGAATGATTCCTAGGCAGATAATCGTATTTCTTCCCTTTCGGCTGGCCTCGGGTTCGACCGATGCCGACCCGCCACCTGGCGGGGGCAAATGATGCCCGTGGGAAGTGATTGTCCAACTCGCCAACACGAAGTTGATTAATTTGCTAATGAGGGTGCCGCCCACCGGGCGATTTCGGCCAAACCCGGGTGGCTGGTCTACGGTGCGCGCAAGGCGAACGTCTCGCCCCGGAGGGCGGTCTGAAACCTCTGACATGGCTTGGTTCCCAGGGGCGTACTCATGGTAAACCCGTTTTATGCCGCTGCCAGGCCCTTCGGTCTCACTCGTCAGGCCTTGCAATCGCATTGCATGCGATACTGCGATTTCTCTTGCTCATGCGAGCGAAATGTCAAGTAGCTGGTGTATCTACAATGTGCTTCTGGCCGTTATGCGTACCTAATAATTTTGAAATCGCCGGGTGAAAGAGCGAGACGAGGAGGACCGCGGTGATTATTAATAAAACCTTATTCGGTAAGATGTTATGTTATTGAATGAGACTACATCGACAGTTTTTTGGGGAGAGATTTGACAAGGTGGAAAACGTGACCTATACGTTGAGTGTCAGGGATTACTAAGCCGTAGTTGCAACTGCGCCAAATCCCAAACGAAAAAGGCCGCCCTTTTCCCAGGGGCGTACCTTTAGGTGTTTTGCGTTGTCTCACACGCAAGACCCACTCTTTTCCGCCGTCAGCCATTTTGGTTGAACGCGGACTAAAATGGGGGAGCTTAGGCTTTCAGCCAACGCTTCCCCATTTTCGTTTTATCGGCCCCGCCGAGCGGTGATCGCCACATAAGCCCGTCCCTCACCTAGGACCGGAGCGTGGTACCCCATTACATGTTGCAATTAATATGTTTGCACTTCTACACTCTATAATCAATTGTGCTCACCAACGAAAAAGGGGAAATACTGAATATCAACGGTTGTCTTTGGAACCGCCCATTCCGCTCGGCCTCCGGATCCTCTCCACTCGATACCCGACGCCTAAGCAATCACCCGAAGCGATTCGATCCACGTGATCCCACAGCCGCCTCGACTTGATCGAGAAACGCCTGAGCGCAGCCGTCGAGCATCACAAGAACCAGCAGAAGGCCAGAAAACCATGACCGCTGACAACATCGTCCACGACAGCAGCGGCAATGTATTTGCCGACCTAGGGATTGAAAACGCCGACGAATATATGGCTAAATCCCAGCTTGCCGCTGAGATTCTGGGGATTGTCCAGCGACGGCGTCTTACCCAGGCCCAAGCTGCCAAACTGCTCGGCATCCGCCAGCCCAAGGTTTCCGAATTGCTCAGAGGCCGCTTCGATGGATTTTCGACCGACAGGCTGATCCGCTTCATCACCCGCTTGGGCTATGACGTGCAGATCAAGCTGTCCAAGGCCAGTGCCCGGACGCAGGGGCACATGGAAATAACAGCCGGATAAGAACCATTCAAGCCGGCCTTGAGCCTGGACAAGGTATCCGCCCAGGCAGGCCAACCGACGCAAACTGGGTACGGCATCCCAAGGTGCCCATGAGCGACGCCACCAGACAACGGCTTATCCGCCTGGCCGAGCAGAGCAGCACCAGCGGACGCAAGGTAAGCCCCATGCAGATCGCCCCCCAAATCCTCGAGGATGCTTTAACCGGCATTCCAGACCAATAAACAGCGACTGAGCCCCGCCGTCGATCGTCCCACGCGACGAATCGGCGATTTGTCGTTTGACACCAGCCTATCCGCCCATTGGCAAACCGGCTCGATTATGCTAAGCTGACATCTCGGAGGCAAGCTAATATGACGATCAACTTACCAGATGATTTGGAACTTGCCGTCCGTGCCCAGGTGCATAGCGGCCTTTTTCCTTCGGCCGACGCCCTGGTCGCACAGGCCGTGCGGGACTTCCTGCATCAGCCCCCTGCCCGCCCGGCTGACAAGGGCCTGGGTTCCATTGGTGCCATGGCCGACGCCGCCGATGAGCTCGACGAGGTTGTTGCCGATGCCATGAAGCACCGCCTTGAAGACGGCTGGCGGGACATCTCCGTTGAGTAAGGCCCTTCTCGACACCGACATCTATTCGGAGGTACTCAAGGCGTCAAATCCGACCGTCACCCAGAACGCCACCACCTACCGTCAGAGCCAAGGCATCCTCACCCTGTCCTCCGTCACCGTCATGGAGATTGTCCGGGGCTTCCAGAAAAACCAGTCCGCCCGCCGCCTGCAAGCCTTCCTTGCCGCTGTCGCCCTCGAGGAAATTCTCCCCTTCGACCATTCCGCCGCCGAGCTGGCGGGCCGTATCGCCGGGGAGCTTGAACGCACCGGCCGCCCGATCGGCGTTGCCGACCCCATGATCGCCGCTATTGCTCTCCAGCACGGCCTGGAGCTGGTCACCGGCAACACCGCCCATTTCCAACGAGTCCAGCAGCTCGGCTATCCCCTCACCATAATCAACTGGCGGTAGACCTGTTCGGCACCCCGCCATCCCGGCGGCCGCGTGCTCCAAGACCGCTGGACGCTCGGTACCTGCGGGATTTCAAGCCAATCGGCGCGCAAGCAAAGCAATCTCGTTCTCTGGTAGTTGCTCGGTGCGCATGAATGACTCGTCGGACCGCACTGCCGTCACGCAGGACTCGCGCACGAGATAGAACTCACCTGTCGCCTGCCCGGCGAGCTTGTCGGCTACGTTTATCTTGGCCGCGGCCAGCATCGGCTTCAGCTTGTCGATCGCCCGCTGCTCCTTCACCCGCCCGATCAGCCAGGTTCGCACGTTCTCCTTGCACTTGTAGTCGAAATCGCCCGGACTCTGCGTCGCCAGGAACACGCCGACGCCGGCCGACCGAGCCCGCTTGAGCAAGTCCTCCATTGGCGCCTTGGTGGCAGGCTGCTTGGTGCCCGCGGGCAGGTACACGTCTGCCTCGTCGAACATGAATACCGCCTGGAGCCGCGCCTGAGGTGACTTGCGCACCAGCGCGAGACCGCCACAAGCAGTTGCGATACCCAGAAGTCGACCTTGGCCGCATCGCCGAGGAATCGGGTGCTGATCACCGACAGCCGCACGCGGCCTGGCTGAGCGTAACGGCCCGCGCCAGAAGGGCGTCCACGTCCAGCCCCTCATCGGCGTTCAGCAGTAGCTTGTTATTCAGCTCGAGCGTCAGCAAGCGCTGGGCGAGGTTGGCGTAATACTTGCCAGGGTAGCCGCCGCCGATGGCGTTCAAGAGCGCTCCATCCTGATTCTCGATCGCAGCTCTCAAGACCGGCAACGTGATCGCCGCGCCGGCCACCGCCGCGATCGTCTCGATGGCCTTCGCCAGAATCGCCCGCTGTCCCTTGTCTGCGTCGGACGACTTGAAACCGATCATGCTGCCCAGCGCGCCTGCGGCGTACTGAGCAAACCGCTCCCGGTCGGCTTCGGGAAGATCGGCGAAGCCGGGCGGCACGATAGGCAGGGCAAGCGGCCTGCCTGCCGGCTCGCCCGGAGTGAAGAGTGCCACGTCGAGCCTGTTCCGTAATGCCTGACGCGCGCCGGTACATGCCGCGTCGCCAAGCGGACGATCCCAAGCCTTTGGATCGGCGTACCGGCACAGATCCCCCTTCCGATCGAGCAGCACGGCCGGAACGTCGCGCGCGAGCAATTGCTCGATCAGGTTCAGCGCCGCCGTCGTCTTGCCGCTGCCCGACCCACCTAGGAATGCCGCGTGCTGGACGAACTCGTTCGGCTCGAAGGTGACGGGGGACGGCGTCACGCTGTTCGTGCGGCCGAGAACGATCGGACCCGCGCGGAGCGCTGGGAGTGATCGAATCCTCCGAGGTCGCCGAAACGGGAACAACTCGCACTGGCGGAGCGGCCGGTGGTTGAGAAGCGGCCGCGCGTGCCGGCATTGCAGCTAGCGCGCTGAAATTGAGAATCTTTCGGAGCGAGTCAAGCTCACCCAGCGGGCGGGCGGTGTTCTGCCAGGCGGCGAAGTCGGTCCTGCTCGCGTGGCTCGCACGAAACCTCCCGAAGGCGAGCATTCTTCGCCAGTCGGTGTCGACGACGACCACCGTTCGCCCGTGCCGCTTGAGCATCACGGCAATCTGATTCGTCGCCTTTCCGGTTTTCGGGAAGTCGGTCGTGCGCACGATGGCGACGGGAATTTCGCCGGCACGTTTCTCCAACTCTGCGAGCTGCTTGACGAAATTGGGGCCGCGAGTGCCGGCATTGCAAACGGCGACGAGCAGCTTGTCCACCTCGTTGCTGGGCCGGTGAGTCTCGACTTCGAGATAACGCCCGTCGCGCTCGGAACTGAATTGATAGCCGTCGGGCAGCTCGGCTGACGCTCCGCGGATCGCGTCGGCCAGAATCTGGGACAGGTCTTCTTCGCCGTCGGGGACGGTTGCCTGGAAACTGGAGTGAAAGTCGTTCCAGAGCGGGTCAAGTTCATTTTCCGGCGAGGCCTCCGATGTGCTGATCGTTCCCCCCGGATCCTCCCATCGGCCGATGGTGAGGCAGTGCTGATGGTGCCGCCTCAGGAAATCGAGTGCATCACGGGCCCGCAGGTTGTTCAGCCTGGCGAGGTGGTCATCGCGGAACGGGTATAGCTCGTTCGCCGGGTCGACAAGGACGTCCGCAGTGTCGTAGAGGTGAGCAAGCCGCCGTGCGGTCATTTCGCGGATCTCGTCGGAGGTGCGGTTGCCGAGCAGGCGAATCGGGTCGGGGTCGCGGAGCAAGCGATCTTGCTTGGCTTTGTTGAGTTTTTCGATGTTCGCCCTGAAGTAATCCTCGAGACACGCCAGCACGATGATCGTATTGGGAACAGCGTCAGTGAACGCGGTGATTGCGTCGATCACCTTGAGGAACCGATCGACCGGAGCCGACTGGTTGGCCATGTCTTCCAACTGGTCAATGAGAAGAACGAGCGGGACGCCGTGTACGGCGTCTGTCAGCTTGGCGAGCTGCTGTAGCATTTTCATCGGGTCGGCATCGTCCGTGCGCGGCACTGCCTCGCCGATCCATTCGCGATCCTGGGAGCGCATGTTCTCGCACCGTAGCCACATGAGAGCCCGGCTGCGCACTCTCGGCTCGTTGCGCTGCAGGTGCAACAGCACCCGGAGCAGCTCGAGACCACAGTCTCGGAAGCGTGGGGCCGTTTGCAGGCGGTCAGCGTAATCGTCCGCAAGACCCGCGGGATCGTCGCCGCTTTCACTTTCGCGGAATGCCTCCATTTCCATTCCGGATAGGCCCGGCACTGACTCAAGGAGGGCAGCCGACAACCGGGCGAGCCCGGTGCGCGACGGGCCGGTGGCGTCGTAAGGCTGCTCGAGGCCGTCGATCAGGTTTGTCAGCATGTACCGAGCGTAGTTGCCCGCCTCGGCGGTCATCTGGAGGTAGCCGCAGTAGCCCAGGTCACATCCATGGGCGCGGGTTCGGAATGCCCGCATCAAGTGCGTCTTGCCGCTGCCGGCCTCGCCGAGCAAAACCAGGACCGCGCCAGAGGGTGGCGGAGGGGTGCGGCCCGCGCGATTCAATAGGTACTCGAACGCCGCGCGGGCCTCGGGGTGAATCGTCTCTACATCAAAAGGGTCGGGCTTCCAGATGGCGCTCGGCGTGGCGACCGAGTGGAACACCTCCGGGCAGTCGGGCTCCAGGAACGCGGCCAGACGCGGGTCTGCAGCGGCGCGAGTTTCGAGGGAGTCTACGGCGGTGCTCATCGATGGTCACCTTCCAGGAGTACGAAGTGGAACGCCGCGTTTAGATACACCGCCTCGGAATCGGCCACCAACTGCGGGTCCATTGCCTGAACGAGGTCGGCTCGGCTCAAGCGGAGAAGACTCTGAGAGTTTGCCTCCACCAGCCGCTGTTTGAACTCAGCGAGCGAAACGCGCGGGAAACTCGGCTCGCGCTGGCTTGTCCGCCACAGGGAAGCGATGAACACTTTGTTGTCGTGGAACCGATCCTCTGGCAGGCTATCGGCCGCCAGCTTCCGTACCGTCGCGGCAAACGTTGATAGGTCAAACGGCTCATGCTCGAGGCGGCCCGCTTCAAATTGCTCCCGTGGTTGCGGCGGTTTCCGCTGGCCGCGGAGCCAGTCCCTGACCACCTTGCACCGCACCGTATCGGCTTTGGTCGACTTGAGCCCTGTCTCGAAGAGCGGTAGCTGCTTGACGAGCTGGTCCTTCGGCAGGTTTTCGGTTCCGATGAGCTGATTCAAAACCCCGCGCAACAGGCCGTCGAGTGTCGTTTCTTGGGTGAAGCCGAGCTGCTTGCAGACCACGGCCTCGAGGACTTGGTTCACGGTCGAGCCGGCACCTCCGGAGAGCCCGTACTTCCGCTTGAGCACGAAGGCGGCCAGCTTGTCGCCATTATTCAACTCTTCCGCCACGCTGCTCGAGAGCTCGGCGGCTTTGGGGAACAGGTGCTTGGCGATAACCGTTGACCAGTTTGTGCGTGCGGAGAGCTCGGCGACACCAAGGAAGCGCAATGCCCGCGCGCGGCCCGAGTCGGTGAGGACGAACGTGTTCCGTTTCCCTTTTTCGAGGAAGCCGGCGGAAGCCAGCTCGTTCCGCAATTCGTCGAAGTCGGCGGTGGAAAGCTCCGAATCGAGTAGCTTGCCGACATCTCTTCGAACAGCCGACGGAGCAACTGGCTTCGTGCACGGCAGGGTCATTCGAACCAAAACGAGATCGGCAGTAGCGGTATCGGTGGCGGGCGGAGTGGTGAGAGTCGAGGTCACGGGCGTGCTCCGAATGAGGTGACGTTAAGCGCCGCCAGGATGCGGTCGCGGATCATCTCCAACTGCGGAATGACATCTTCGGCCAGGAAACGCAATACGACGAAGCCGCGTCGCTGCAGCTCCCAATCCTTCAAGCGATCGCGGCGGTAGCCGTCGGGCGCGAGGAAGTGAAAGTAGCCGTCCAGCTCGATAGCAATCCGTGGTGCGCGGCACAGGAGGTCGACTTCTGCCGGTCGGGGACCGAACTCGAAGTCGAGGGCAGCATTCAGCTCGAAACGTCCCGCAGTTTCAGGGAGCGATTCCAGGAACGCGTAGAGGAATCGTTCGGCGGCGCTGCGGGCGCGGTCGCCGTCCGCTCTGGTTGGCGGCGGGGCAGCGGTGGCCCGAACGGCGGCGACAGCCGATTCCAGTAGGGCTGGATCAGCGTCATTCGCGGCGATCATCGCCACCGCGCTCTTTGCCGCCCCGGCTTCGGTCAAAATCTGCTCCGCAGTCCCCGCATCAATTACGGGAACCGCGAGCTCACCTTCTTTCAGGAGCGCTTTGGTGCGCGACTCCGGCGCGGCTGCGAGGTATTCGTCCCAAGTCGCTGCCGGCACTGCAACTGCAACTGACAAGGTTGGCAGTTGCATGGCCCATTTCACGGCTTCGCGTCCGACAGCCAAGAAGTCGTTCGCCGAGCGAGCGAGGAACAGAACACCTGGCCAGTTGGTTGAGGGATCCAGGTGAGCAATCACGCGTACGACCCGTTCCCCCAGATCACCGAGCGAAGCCGCAACGGTACTGGGTGACGCTCGGCCGACTGCCAAACCCGCCACGACTTGAAGCAAATCATCGTCCGATTTTGGTGCGAGGCCATCCGAGAATCCTTCACGATCCGACGGGGTCTTGGCCCGCCACGCAGCAAAAAGCTCATTCGGATCACGCTCGGATCGCCGGGCCAGGCAATGGACCGCCGCGGCCGGCAGATCGGTCTCTTCGGCGGCGGAGCGAACCCATTCGGCAATCGGAAACGCGTTCCCGCTTGCGACGACTGCACTTTGTCCCCTGGCGGCTGCCCAGCGACGCCATGCGTTTAGGCCAGCCCCGATCGGTCCGACGAGCAGCGAGACCGTAGGAACGCCGGTATTCCTGCGGACGGCATGACGACCAAGGATTGCCGCGCGATCACCGCGCACCGGAGAGATTACGGAAGAGTTCATGGTGGTGCTAAATTAGCACAAGCCTGCGCTGTCAACCATCGACCAACGGCGAAGATCGTCCTCGGCCCCCGCTAAGAGCGATCGAGTTAATTGACAACGCGTCGATCAAGCGTTTGACGCAGGCCGAAACTGCCAAACTGGTCGGCATCCGCCAGCCCAAGGTTTCCGAATTGCTCAGAGGCCACCTCGATGGATTCTCGACCGACAGGCTGCTCCGCTTCATTATCCGCCTGGGCTATGACGTGCAGATCAAGCTGTCCAAGGCCCCGTCCCCGGACGCAGGGGCACATGGAAATAACAGCCGGATAAGAACCATTCAAGCCCGCCTCGAGCCTGGACAAGGTATCCGCCCAGGCAGGCCAACCGACCCAAGCTGGGTACGGCGGCATCCCAAGGTGCCCATGAGCGACGCCACCAGACAACGCCTTATCCGCCTGGCCGAGCAGAGCAGCACCAGCGGACGCAAGGTAAGCCCCATGCAGATCGCCGCCCAGATCCTCGAGGATGCTTTAACCGGCATTCCAGACAGATAAACAGCGACTGAGCTTCCGGTTGTCAAATTGGGTAAATTCTCGTAGACTGGTTACAACTAGTTGAAATGGTGTAGGAGATGGCTCATGGAATCGGTCGGATCGTTTGAAGCCAAGACGCATCTCCCCCAGCTCCTTGAGCGGGTGGCAAACGGAGAGGAATTCACCATCACCAAGCACGGCAAGCCCGTTGCCCGGCTTGTACCCGTCTCTGTCACGACACCCAAGCCGGATGTGCGCCAGGTTATCAAAGAGCTCAAAGCCTTCAGTAAGGGCAACACGCTGGGCGACGGCCTCACCGTCCGCGACCTGATCGAGGACGGCCGCCGCTTTTAGAACCGCAGTCGGAAGGATTCGCTGATGGAAACCAAGGACGGTTTCGTGCTCGACTGCTCCGTCACGATGACATGGTGCTTCGATGACGAAGCCACGCCCTACACTGACGCTGTCCGCGATAGCCTGGCCGAACGTCCGGCCGTGGTGCCCTCGCTCTGGTGCCTCGAAGTAGCCAACGCCACCATCATCGGTGAACGCCGCAAACGGCTTGACGAAGCCCGCAGCCAGCGATTTATCGTGCTGCTTCAAAAATTGCCGATCGTCATCGACCATGAAAACAGCAGCCGAGCGTTCGGCGACATCATGCACCTGGCCCGAGCCCATCAGCTCTCCGCCTACGATGCCGCGTACCTCGAGCTGGCAATCCGCCGGGGCCTGCCGCTTGCATGCCTTGACGGCAAGCTGAAAACTGCCGCGGCCGCCGCCGGTGTCGTGCTGTTTAACCCGTCATGAGTCTTGAACCCGGGTGAACCTCCCGTCCCGCAAAACTATCATGTAAGTGCTCACGCTTTTCAGAAATCCGCCCGGGCAGGCCAACCGATCCAAGCTGGGTACGCCATCCCAAGGTGCCGATGAGCGACGCCACGAGACAACAGCTTATCCGCCTGGCCGAGCAGAGCAGCACCAACGGACGCAAGGCAAGCCCCATGCAGATCGCCGCCGAAATCCTCGAGGATGCGTTAACCGGCATTCCAGAGCGATAAACAGCGACCTAGCTTTGCCGCTGATCGTCCCGCGCGACGAATGAGGGCCGCGTATATACCCTTCGTAATACATACGAATATGGGCAGCCTCAACTTACTGATGTCCCCCGATAACGTGCACTGTTCAACCGGCGCACCGACGCGCTTCGGCGGTCTTCGCGGCGCCGCCAAAGGAAAGACGATCCTGCACTGGCTAACTTGCGCCCGGGATTAAGTCGGCGATCGTGCGCAAGTTGGGAACGCCTCGGACGTCTGCTTTCTGGTGGGGAAGGTTCGTCCCAGACCCTGCGACCGGCCAAATCCCAAGCTGATGTGAACGATTGTGAAGCGGCACGAGGGGCGAACGACCATGAGAGGCAACACGGCAACAAGACCGGCTCCGCAGGCCGTGGTGGCCAAGGATTCACGGAACGGCTGGCGGAAGTCGGCGGGGCATTGGAGACGCCGCTCGCCGGTGCTCGAAGCCCTCGAGTCGCGGAGGCTCCTTTCCTCCGTCAACGTCGCCGACTTCCCGACTAGCGTGGAGGGTGGTAGCCCTCAAGGAGTTGCGTCCGGGGCCGGGACGGACAAGAATATCTGGTTCACGCTGAGCTCGAACAACATCGGGATGATCAATCCGAGCAATACCAGCGCCGGGGTCACCCAGTACCCCATCCCCACCGACAATTCCGGGCCCGGCCCGATCGCGGCCGGCCCAGACGGAAACTACTGGTTCTTCGAGGAGACGGCCGACCAGTTCGGCGTCATCAGCCCGACCAACGGTCACGTTACCGAAATTCCCCTGCTGACCAGCGCCAACCCGCAGGTCGACGGAATCACCGCCGGACCGAATGGGACGGTCTGGTTCACCGAGTTCAACACGAACCAGATCGGCGTGATCAACACGGCCACCGACCAGATCTCGCTGTTTCCCGCGATCACCGCCGGCGCCCAACCGTACGGGATCGTCGAGGGCCCGGATGGCAATATTTGGTTTACCGAGGCGGGCAAGAACCAGATCGGCATGATTAACCCGACCACACATGTCATGAAGGAGTTTCCCATCGACGCCGCGGGCAATGACCAGGCCGAAGGCATCACGGTCGGCCCCGACGGCAATCTCTGGCTCACGTTGACCGGGACCGACAAGATCGCGGTGATGAGCCCATCGACCGGCGCGCTCCTTCACGAATTTGCGGTCAAGACCGCCGGTGCCGAGCCTGATTCCATCACGCTCGGACCAGATGGCAATCTCTGGTTCACCGAGTCGGCGACAGGGAATATCGCAACGATCACCACCGCGGGCCAGGTGACAGAGTTCTCCACCGGCTCGAATCCGTTTGGAATCACGTCGGGATCGGATGGCAATCTCTGGTTTGTGATGTCGAACGGCAGCGCGATCGATTCGATCGGACCAGGTTCGCACAATGTAATCGCTTATCAGTACACGACGACCTTGGCCGGCCCCGCGCTCCACATCACGTCCGACAGTAACGGGAATCTCTGGTTTACCCAGTGGTCTTCCAACCAGCTGGGCGAGCTCGTTCCGACAACCGGCATCATGACGGAATACACGTTACCGACTCCTCTCTCCGGCCCCGAGGAAATCACACCCGGTCCGGATGGCAATCTCTGGTTCGCCGAGTTTGGTAGGCCTGACGATGGAGACGCAATTGGCTGGATCAACCCGTCGAATGGGGCTATCGGCCAGCAGACGGTAAACACCGCTGATTCCGGGCCTGCCAGCATCGTGTACGATCCTTCGGATGGCGATCTGTGGTTTACCGAGTTCGATGCGGACAAGATTGGCAGGATCGACCCGGCGACCAAGGCTGTGACTGAGTTCAATGTGCCAACGGCGAACGCCGATCCCGGAAGTATCGCAGTGGATGCGAGTGGGAACATCTGGTTTACCGAGAGAAGCTCGAACAAGATCGGCGAGTTCTCCCCGAACGACCCCAGTCACATCACAGAGTACAACGTCAATGGTACGCCCTACGGCATCACGGCTGGCCCGGACGGCAACATCTGGATCACCGAGGCCCATCCCGCCTACTACGTTGATGTCATTAATCCATCGAACGGTTCCACGATCCATTCGTATGAGCTGGCGAGTGGTCACGAAGCCATGAAGATCGTCGTCGGTCCGGACGGCAACCTATGGTTCGATGATCCCAATTCGTACATCAATCCCCCCGCCGCTGGGTTCATCGGTTCGATTACAACGTCCGGAGTGATCAACGAATACCCAGTTGCCAACGCCCAACCCGAGGGGATTACTGCCGGGACAGATGGGAATATCTGGTTTACCGCCACCGGAATCAACGGCGACCCGAGCGTCATTGGAGTCGTCACGCTTTCCTCAATCGCGATTCCCACCCAGGTCGGTGTGACGACGGAGCCTCTCGGCAGCGTTACCGCCGGTAAGGGCTTCGGCGTCGTGGTCTCCGTTGAGAATAGCCTGGGAAACCCGGGTATTGACTACAACGGCACGGTGACGATCGCCCTCCGCAACAACCCGAGCGGCGATACGCTCAAGGGAACATTGACGGCCACCGTGAACAATGGAGTCGCCGTCTTTTCCGGCCTCACCCTCAAAGATGCCGCGCAAGGGGTCACGATCACCGCGACTGCGAGCGGCCTGACTGCCATCACAACCCAGCCCTTCAACGTCACCCTGGGTGCGACGCACCTGGTGGTAACGACCGAGCCGCCACAGCCGCCCAGCAATGTCGACGCAGGGACGACGTTCACGATCGTCGTCTCGGCTGAGGATGGCCGGGGTGACGTCGACACCTCCTACGACGGCCCCATCACGTTGACGCTGGCGACCAATCCGGGCAATGCGACCCTGGGTGGCACGCTCGAGATCGGGGCGACGAACGGAATCGCGAGCTTTTCCGACTTGACGCTGAATGAGCCTGGCAGCAATTACACAATCCTCGCCGCAGCGACCGGCCTCAGCTCGGCCACCACCGCCGGCTTCAACGTCATTGCGCCGCCGGCCACGCATCTGGTACTGGCGACTCCGCCGCCAACCGAGCTGGCCGCCGGCGCCGGATTCGTCGTC
Organism: uncultured Planctomycetota bacterium; assembly: GCA_963823665.1. Lineage (GTDB taxonomy): Bacteria > Planctomycetota > Planctomycetia > Isosphaerales > Isosphaeraceae > CAVXHV01. The sequence continues at coordinate 1,719,669 of CAWGMQ010000004.1, read as the reverse complement.
GTCGTCGACGCCGAGACCGATCAGGGTCAGATCGACACGACCTACAACAGCATGGTGACAGTTGCGCTGGCCGGCGGCCCCGGCGGAGCGAGTCTGGGGGGCACCGCCACCGTGACCGCGAATGAGGGCGTGGCCACTTTCTCCGGCCTGACCCTGGACACCGCCGGGACCGGCTACACGCTTCAGGTCTCCAGCGGCAATCTCACAGGGGTCGCCTCCAATAGCATTCAGGTCGACCCGGCGGAAGCCGCCTCCTTCGTGGTGACCACCAGCTTCGCGAACCCAGACGTGGCCGGTACCGCCGCCACGGTCACCGTCATGGCTTTCGACGCGAACCACAATCCCGTCAGCAGCGGTCCCAACCAGTACGAGGGCGCGGTGGAATTCAGCAGCACCGACGGCCAGGTGGCTGGCTTGCCCGCCACCTACAAGTTCACCGCCGCCGACGCCGGTTCGCATGAATTCACCGGCGTGATCCTGGAGACGGCGGGGAGCCAGACGATCACCGCCACCGATTCGGCCAACGAAACGATCACCGGCACCAGCCCCGCGGTCACCGTCGAGGCGGCGACTGCCAGCCAGTTGTTTGTCACACAGCAGCCATCGCCCGCGGCAACCGCAGGCGTGCTATTCACGATTCAGCCGGTCGTCGAGGAAGAGGACGAATACGGCAACGTGATCACCAGCGACAGCACGAACACAGTGACCGCGGCGTCAGGCAATACCGGCACAGCCGGTCTCCAGGGGAGCAACCTGACGGTCACACTCGCCAACGGGGTGGCGACGTTCAGTGGCCTGTCGCACGACAAGGCCGAGACCATGGATATCGGTTTCAGCACCGACTCGAGCGGGGTGAGTTCGACCACTTCCCAGACCATCTTCGTCAGCCCGGCGGTGGCCAGCCAGGTGACGATCACCAGCGCGCCGCTGACCCTCGCAGCGGGCGGCCGCGGGCAGATCACCGTGCAGCTCTTGGACACCTTCGACAACCCGGGAGCCACTTCCACCAGCTACCAGACGATCGGCCTGAGCACCACCAGCACGGCAGGCGCCTTCTATGCAACCCAAGGCAGCACCGACCCGACCACCAGCGTCGGCATCCCTGCCGGCCAGACCAGCGCCACCTTCTACTCCGGCGACACGCTGGCGGGCACTCCGACCGTGACCGCCGCCGACACCGCCTTCAACTCCGCACCGACCCAGCGGGAGACAGTCGACGCAGCAGCGGCTCAAGACCTCGCGGTCACCACCAGCTTCGCGAACCCCGACTTGGCCGGTACCGCGGGCACAGTCACGGTCACCGCAATGGACCACTACGGCAACGTCGTGGGCAGTGGCCCGAACCAGTATGAGCGCACGGTGAACCTCAGCAGCACCGACATTCACGTCGCGGGCCTACCGGCCAGCTATACCTTCACCCCGCTGACGCCGGATCGCACACCTTCACCGGCGTCGCGCTGAAAACGGCGGGCAGCCAGACGATCACTGCGACGGACTCCGTCACCAGCACGATCACCGGCAGCGCCACGGTCAACGTCGTTCCGGCAACCGTTCAAGGCTTCGCGGTTACCACCGCCTTCGCGAACGCGGACGTCGCCGGTACCGCGGGCTCGGTCACGGTAACCGCGATGGACCACTACGGCAACGTCGTGGGCAGTGGCCCGAACCAGTATGAGCGCACGGTGAACCTCAGCAGCACCGACATTCAGGTCGCGGGCCTACCGGCCAGCTATACCTTCACACCCGCCGACGCCGGATCGCACACCTTCACCAACGTGGTCCTGAAGACGGCGGGCAGTCAGACGATCACCGCGACCGACTCCATGACCCGCACGATTACCGGCAACGCCTCGGTCAACGTCATCCCAGCAGCGGCCGTCGACATGACGATTACCAGCCCGGCGCTGAGCCTGATCGCCGGAAGCCGCGGCCAGGTCACCGTGCAGCTCGAGGACGTCTATGGCAACCCGGGCGCCACCTCCACCATCGCGCAGACAATCAATCTGAGCACGACCAGCACAGCCGGCGTCCTCTATGCGACCCAAAGTAGCACCAGCCCCATCACCAGCGTCGTCATCAGCGCCGGCGAGAGCACTGCCAGCTTCTATTACGGCGACACCAAGGCCGGTACGCCGACCCTGACCGCCGCCGACACCGCCCTGAGTTCCTCACCCACCCAGACGGAGACGGTGAACCCGGCGGCGGCCGACGACTTCGTGGTGACCACCAGCTTCGCGAACCCGGACCCGGCCGGAACGGTGGGCGCGGTCACCGTCACGGCGATGGACAAGTACGACAATGCCGTCAAGAGCGGCCCCAACCAGTATGAGGGCACGGTGGACCTCGAGCAGCACCGACGGCCGGATCACCGGGCCTGCCGGCCACCTACACCTTCACCGCCGGCGACGCCGGATCGCACACCTTCACGCAGGTTGTCTTGAATACGGCCGGGCACCGCATGATCACGGCGACAGACTCTGTCACCCGCACGATCACGGGCAGCACGACGCTCGTCGTGACGGGTGCCACGTCCACGTCCGCTGCGAGCACTTCGGCCTTGTTCAGCCCCACCGGCCAGGCCGTTCTTCTCAGCGCCACCGTGACCAGTGAAGCCGGTACGGTCAACGAGGGCACCGAGACTTTCACGATCGTGAGCGGCACGACCTTGATCGGCTCGGCCGTCACCGTCAATGTCACGAATGGCACGGCCAGCGCCAGCTACCCTCTGCCCGCCGGCACTTCACCAGGCACCTACACCATCCAGGCTGTTTACAACGGGACCGCCGACTTCTTCGGTTCCACCGACACGCGCCACTCTCTGAACGTGACTGTCCCTCTGACTCCGACGATTATCGGCGAGCAGGTTCTGACGATGCGGAACAAGAACAAGAAGGGCAAGCCGGTCGGGAAGGCCGTGCTCGAGGGCTTTGTGCTCGATTTCAGCACCGCGATGAGTCCAGCGTCGGTCGAATCGATGGGCAATTACAAGGTGGATTCGAGGATCGCCGCGGCCGGCAAGAAACTCAGGAGCGTCGCATTCAACGCGGCCTATAACCCGTCGAACAACTCCGTCACCTTGACCATCAAGGGGAAACAGACGTTCGCCAAGGGAGGTCAAATCACGGTGATCAACTCGCCGCCGACTGGCGTATCAAGCGCTGACGGTGTATTACTGGCGGGTTCCACCGAGTTCACCATCTCGCCGACCGCGCGAAGGATCATGCCAGGTTGACCTGACAGGGCTACCGCATCTTTCGTTTAACTTCTGCTCTCGCGGGGGATATTCCAGTGATCGGCGTTGGCGCGACGCTCAACGAGCGATTCACCCTGGAAAAGGAGCTGGGCCAGGGCGGCATGGGCACCGTCTACCGGGCGACCGACCAGTTGCTCGGCAGGAACGTGGCCATCAAATTCCTGATTGACTCCCGCACCGAGAACGAAGCCAAGCAGATCCGCCTCGAGGCCCAGATTCTCGCCCGGCTGGTTCACGACAATATCGTGCGGCTGTACGACCTCGGCGAGTCGGAGGGAACTTGTTTCCTGGTCATGGAGGAGGTGAACGGGCCGAGCTTCTCGAAGCGTTTGCGAGAACTGCGCCTGGACGATCGCCTGCGGATCTGCGCACAGGTGGCCGAGGCGCTCGACTACGCACACATCCGCGGGGTGATCCACCGCGACGTCAAACCGGGCAACGTCTTGCTCACGCCGACCGACGAGGCGAAGCTCTCCGACTTCGGGCTGTCGCTTGTCACCGGCGACGGAAAGGACCAGACCTGGACGATCCGGGGAACGCCCAGTTACATGAGCCCGGAACAGGCCCGGGGCACGTCGCTCGACCATCGCACCGATCTGTACTCCGTGGGCGTGATGCTCTACGAATGCGCAACGGGCGACCTTCCGTTCGTCGGCGATGCGCTGTCGGTGATGGGCCAGCACAAGAGCGCCACGCCTACTCCGCCCCGGGTCAAGAACCCCGAAATCTGGTCGACCCTGGAGACCTTGATCCTCTCGCTCCTGGCGAAGAATCCGGTCAAACGGCCGGCCTCGGGCAACGTGGTGGCACTCGAGCTATTCGAGGAAGCCGAGCGCGCGCAGCGGCTCGACCGGATCAACCCCGGACTCAAGCGATCGGACCCGCGGATGCCTGTTTACTCGCCGCCGTCCAGCACGGCGAGCGTGGGCAGCCTGCACGGTGAGCATGCCGCGAGGAACGGGACGGGGCGGGTTGACACGGGGCCCATCGACCCAGGAGCAAAGGACTCTCCGTCGCCGAATCACCGGTTCTCGGACACCACGGGGCCGCCGCCCTCCCTTCCCAGAGGTCCCCTCACGTCGTTCAAAACCGGCCGCGCAAGTCTTTGGAGTCGTACGGCCAGTCGGTGGCCCGCGAGATGTACGAGCAGGTGATCGACACGCCGATCGTCGTCTCGCCGGAAGAGCGCTACCTTTGCGGTCACTACCTGGCGTACCTCCTGGGCGGCTCGCGGCGACAGGGAATCTTTCTGAGACGACCACTGGACGCGAAGAACTCGGACCGCGCGCGGCTTCTGCTGGCGATGACCTGGCTGATGTCCGCTGAGCCGACCCAGGAAGCGATCGATCGCGCCAGCTTATTGCTCCAGGACCGCCCCGACGTTCGCGGCGCACTCACCCCCGTCGTGGTGATGAAGTACCTGGCCAGCCGCGATACGCACGGCAAGTGCAGGCGATTCCGCCAGGTCCGCAAGCGGCTCCAGGAGGCCAGCGACTACGCGCGCAACCAGATGCTCGACGTCAAGGGCGTGCTCAACCCCGGCATGATGCCCCGCACTCTCGCCGATCTGGCGACGATCGCCCCACCCCGCGACACCCTGGACGCGCACCGCGTGTCCCTGTGGAACCGCCTCACGGAAGTCTGGCGCAAGAGGACGAATTCCGCCAGGCGGTCCTTCGCTACGCCATGCGATCCGACCACCTCGATAAGGCGAGCGCCGACTTCTGGCCGGAGGTCGTTTACCCGCTGATCGAACGGGCACACTGGCAGCGCACGTTCCGGCCGCGGCACGAAGCGATCTGGGACTACGTGGTCGGCAAGCTGCTCCACGTTCCCGTGGCGGGCGTCCAGCTCGACAAGATGATGGTCATCGCGATTCCGCTGGACGTCGCCGAACAACTCGACGAGGACCTCCTCACCGTCATCGACGACCCTCACCTCGACGAGGACGAGACCGACGCGAGTCCCACCGAGAGCCCGGTGACTCAGGAGAAGCGCCCGTTTTACGTCGGAGGCGTCATCCCCCGGGACGAGCGGTCAAACGACGACGACGACGCCCCGCGCGTCAAGCCGACAGTCCCGCTCGCCACGGCCGAGCCTTTCCTGTTCACACAGAACACCCTCCACTCCCTGTGGGAAGCGGCGATGGAAACGCTGGAGAACGCCACGCGGCCCACCGTCCCTCACCGGACGATCCCTGTCGGGCCTTACGAGCTCGCGGTCATCCCGATCGGCCGAAGCCGGCAGTCCGTTCGGGCGGTCATGAAGGGCATGCAGGGGGGCAAGCAGATCGAGATCTTCACGCCTTCTGCCCTCGCAAAAGACGCGGCCTCAAGAAAGGTGATTGCCATCTGGATCTACCAGGACGCGAGCATGGCGGTCGTCCACCTCGACTGGCAATACAAGGAACGCTGCATTCTCTGGCACGCACCCGACGCCCAGCAGTTCAACTTCGACTACCTCGGGGCACTCAGGCAAAGACTATCCACCTTGAGCCTGCAAGTTCCCGACCAGCTCGAATGCGCCCTCTCCAAAAAGTAACGGCTTTCCGCTGAGCCCATTGTCGCCCTTCGCTCCGCGAAGGGGTATGCCGTTCGCGCTGATCGCGAGCGGATGTCTCGACGGGGCCATGACTATCCGTCCGCCCAGCACTTCCATGCCGTCGCACAATGTTCGCGGGTCTCCGACCGCGCCGCGCGTGTGACCGGACGTCGGCCGCACCGATCGCTCGATCTCCACCATGTTCATAAGAGGTCCAGTTGCCACGACGGACCAAACCGATCCTTCAACCAGCCGAATTTTGTGCTGAACCCGTAATTGCCGAGCGGCATCAATACGTTCCCACCGGACAAAAGCCGGCCGAACACGTCTTCGATTTCGGCGTCGCTCTCGCATTCGACAAATATCGAAATCGACGGAGTAAATGTGAACTCATGCTTGATCGGGCTGTCGATGCACATGAACTCTCGCCCACAGAGAGTAAAGTTCGCTACCTTGACGGTGCCCTCCGCCCCATGCTCCCCAGGTCCGTATCGCTCAACCTTGACGATCTCTGACCCTCGAAACAGCGAGACCTAAAAAGTCATCGCCTCCTCGGCAACCCCCTCGAACATGAGATGCGTCGAAACGCTGCGTGCCATCTTCATTCCGCTCCTCTTCAATTTGACTTGGCCGCTCGTCAGGACGGCGTAGGTCCATTCAACCCGTGCGAAGCTTTTGGGAGTTACGTGCTCGTGTTCGAATTGCGCGGAATCGCCGCAGCACGCACAGACATCTTCTCGCATCGTTATTGTCGCTGAAGTGTGCTATCGGAACCAATGGCCCACCGACCCTTCAAAAGAACCAGCCAGGCTGTCACGCTCGCCAAACAGCTCGCGGAACGCCCGCCGAGCTACAGCACGGTTTACACCGTGATCCGCAACCTGGCCCCGGCCCTCGTAACCCTGGCCTACGAGGGGACGAAGGCCCATACCCACTGCAAACCCGGAAGAACCCCTGTTAAGCTGATCGTTCGCGCCGTCCGTCGACGCCCAGGAATGAGGATCATGCCATGGCCACCGCAAAGCGGCTCCGGATCGAGAGAGCCCTCAAGGAGCCCTTCATCACGAAATTCGATCTGATGAAGGATCGATTGCTGAGCATCGAGTACGAGCACTGGGCGGCGGGCTTTCCCGGGGGGAACAATCATGGCCGGGGACACATTACCCGCGTTCTAGAGAACCTTGATCACCTCGTCGGCCCGAAACCGCTCGCGCATCTCGATCCTTATGAGTTATTCCTGGCCATGATGGCGATACTCTATCACGATATCGGCCTCCTTCAACAGCGGAAGCGCCATGAGGAGATCTCGAAGGCTCTTCTCGAGGGCGACGCACATAATGCCTATATCATCAATAATATCGACAAGGAAATCATTGCCGCCGCAGTCGTGAGCCACTCCAGCAGCAAGGACATTGCCGCCGAGTGCAGCCATTTTGCCGATGAGGAGGTCATCGGCAAATAATGGAGCATGACCACGATCTGCAGCTCCTTCGTTCCGAGAGAAATGAGCAATTGCACGAGGCGATCCCGAAAGAGTACTGGCCCGTGCCGGGCAAACGCAGCTCGTGCGTTCCGTCCGGGAGCCTCATCGATACTCCGCAGGGCCAGCGCGCCGTTGAGCACCTGCGGCCCGGCGATGAAGTGCTGTCAATACGACTGCGAACCGGGAACGATCGGGTGAGGGCAAAGATCACGCACGTTGCGACCTCGACCAGCACCCGCTGTATCCGTATGAACCAGTCGTGGCTGGTCACTCCAGGCCAGCCCGTGCGAACCGCCACCGAGTGGGTTCCAGCCGGGGCGATCAAGCTGGGCGACCGCGTGATGAACGGCGACGGCATCTTGGTCCGGATCCGCTCGCTTGAAGCCGTCGAGGGCCTCTTCGAGGTGTTCGACCTGTCCGTCGACGACGTTCATGAGAATTACGTCGCTAATGGACTTTTATGTCATAATAAAACGAAGTAATGCTATGAGTATGATAATAATTGACTGCCACGACGATCCGCAGCGGGATTGCCGCGTGTTGCTGTGGAGGTTGATGAAGGTACACGGTGCCAGATAGCTCGGCATCCGCCAGCCCAAGGTTTCCGAACTGCTCAGAGGCCGCCTCGATGGATTCTCGACCGACAGGCTGCTCCGCTTCATCATCCGCCTGGGCTATGACGTGCAGATCAAGCTGTCCAAGGCCCGTGCCCGGACGCAGGGGCACATGGAAGTAACAGCCGGATAAGAACCATTCAAGCCCGCCTTGAGCGTGGACAAGGTATCCGCCCAGGTAGGCCAACCGATCCAAGCTGGACAACCAATCGGTTCCGCAGTTCTCGAGCGAGTGTTCCGATTTGGTGAAGTTTAGGGTTTATGCCGCCGATAACAATGATAGAGCGCGCCTGGGCACTGCGCGTAAGGCAGGAGCAGGGGCACTCCCTGACGGATTTGAGAGACTCTCATGCACGATCAGCGTCGGCGTCCGACGCCAGGGCGCCGGTCGTTTCAGCATTTTGTCATCGTGCTTGCCGCGTGTGCCGGCATGAGCGGCTGCTTGGGCCCCAAAGCAGTGCGCTACACGCGCCTGCGGTACAACGAAGTCGTCCGCGACACGAACGATGAGCAACTCTTGATCAACATCGTGCGCCTTCGCTACGCCGACTCTCCGGTGTTCATCGACCTGCCAAATATCACCAGCCAGTTCGAGGTGGCCGGTGGGGGCAATTATCTCGGCGGCTACGGCAACCAGACAAATGCCCCGGCGAGCCTCGGCTTCGGCAACATGTCTCTCCGCGACACGCCGACCCTGAGCTATCACCCGCGAGAAGGACGCGAGATCGCCAAGGCACTATTGACCCCCTTGTCGGCTGATCTGTTCATCGTGGTCAACGGCGGCGCCAACCTCGAGCAACTGTTATTATTCTCCATCAACGACATCAACGATGTGTCCAACGCCTACCGGGCCACGACTCTGCTCCCCAAGGTGCCCGACGACAACGCGACGTTCGTGAGAGGAATTCGGCTCCTGGCGTCACTGCGGGACCGCGACGGCACCGAGCTGGCGTTCGGAACCGGCGACGAATCCGACGACGCGTCCGACCCGATGGCCAAGAGCACCGTCAAGGGGCGCGACCTGCTCGACGCCGCCCGCGACGGGTATGTCTACCGTGCTGAACCGGAGGAGAGGGTCAAGTTGCTCAAGCGTGAAAAGGGACTGTATCTCCGGATCCGGCCGCCGTTCGTCGACTCACCCGAGATGCAGGAGGTCGCGCGGATCTTCCACTTGACCCCGGGGCTCAGCAAGTATCGCATCAAGTCGGAGTTGAACGAGGAGGTTAACCAAAAGCTGCCGAAGCCCCTGGAAAACGACACGATCTATATGAATCTGCGATCCGTCCTGCAGATCATGACGTTTCTCTCCAGAGGCGTGTGTGTCCCCGAAGAGCACGTATCGTCCGGAGTAGCCCCGGTGACGCTCGACCAGAACGGTCAGCCGTACGACTGGACGCACGTCACTGCGGGAAATTTCCTCGTTCACGTACAGAAGCACCGCCCTCGCGACGCGGAGGTCGCAGTTCCCTATCGAGGTTACTGGTTCTACATAGCCTCAAACGACGTGAACTCGCGAGCGACCCTGGCAATCCTCGAGATGGTGTTCGCGCTTCAAGAATCGGCCGATAAACCCGGCGGCCCCCTCCTGACGCTTCCAATCGGCGGCAGGTGAGCCCCGGTTTCGACAGCCGGCGATCACGAGGCGCGGTAAATTGATGGCGACCGCCGGCCACGACTGGACGATCAAGATCTGGGATTCGCCTTGACCGATTATCATCCACGAGGAGAGTTGACATGACCACCGTGAGATACCGCACGATCGACGTCGAGGGGCTCGACGTGTTCTATCGCGAAGCCGGGAATTCCGGCGCGCCCAAGCTGCTGCTGCTTCACGGCTTTCCCAGCTCGAGCCACATGTTTCGCGACCTGCTCCCGCGCCTGGCCGACCGCTTTCACATCGTCGCACCTGATCTTCCGGGCTTCGGCCGGACGGCGATGCCCGCGCGGGAGAAGTTCGCTTACACGTTCGACAGTCTCGCCGGGGTCATCGATCGTTTCACCGAGCTCGTCGGCTTCGACCGATTCGCCGTCTACGTCTTCGACTACGGCGCCCCGACTGGCTTCCGCATCGCGATGCGGCACCCGACACGGATCGCCGCGATCATCTCCCAGAACGGCAACGCGTACGAGGAAGGCCTGAGCGACGGCTGGAATCCCATCCGTGCGTATTGGCGGGAGCCGTCGCCAGCCAACCGGGAGGCGCTCTGCGCCTTCTTGACCCCCGAGGCGACACTCTGGCAGTATACCCACGGCGTGCCCGACGCGACCGCCGTTTCCCCCGACGGCTATTCGCTCGACGACTTCTACCTGACGCGGCCGGGAGCGCACGAGATCCAGCTCGACCTCTTCCGCGATTACGCGAGCAACGTGGCGCTCTACCCGGCCTTCCAGGACTACTTCCGCACGCACCACCCGCGCTTCCTGGCGGTGTGGGGCCGCAACGACCCCTTCTTCCTCCCTGCCGGCGCAGAGGCGTTCAATCGCGACATCCCGGACGCCGACATCCGCTTCTTCGACACCGGGCACTTCGCGCTCGAAACGCACGCCGAGCCAATCGCCGCGGCGATCCGGGAGTTCCTTTCAGCGTGACACGGATTGCCGAGGCAAAGAAGCTCGACGCGGTGCTCGACCTGGTCGGCAACAGCACGATCATCGATTCGCTGGCGATGCTCCGCCGCGGCGGGCGCGCCTGCCTTGCCGGCTGGCTGGGCGGCCTCGCGCCGATCGCTGCCTTCAACCCGCTCTTGCAGATGGCGAGCGGCATCTACCTGACGTTCTTCGGCAGCTTCGTCTTCGGCACCCCACGCTTCCCGCGCTCCGACCTCCCGCTTCAGAAGATCGCCGACGACGTGGCGGCAGGCCGCCTCGAAGCGAAGCCATCTCGCATCTTCCGCTTCGAAGAGATCCGCGAGGCGCATCGCGTCATGGAAGCCAACCAGGCTGGCGGTAAAATGGTAGTCGTCCACGATTAACCGGCGAAGATGGAGAGCCCGCATGGCCTTCCCCCCCAGTGTAGGAGCAACATTCATGACGAGCTGGATGATCGACGATAATGACCCCGCACGTCTGGAAATTGCCAGACGAGCGAAGGCACTTGGAATCACGGGAACACCCGAAAAAGCATCTCACCCATTGGGGGAGATCACGTTAGCAGATGGAAACACCGTCAATGCCCATGTCGTTCACGCCGTGGATCCAATTATTACGGATGGCGAATACATCGTGATGATCAATCGAAAGCATGACCCAGGCATGGGAAAACCAGCTTTGCCGGGCGGGTTTATCGATCCGACTCAAGGTGGTGGCGTCGAATCAGCCATTCAGGCGGCAACTCGTGAGGCCGCGGAAGAAGCGGGCATTGATCTGAAAAAGGCCACGACTCAGCTTATCGGCACACGTAACATGGATCGCCCTTTTGATGTACGCGTTGCGGCGAACAATGCCTTGGACGAAAAATATGGAATCAAAAAAGGTGATGTCTTCATGGTCTCGACGCAGGCCGTGCGTTTCGACGTGCCCGATCTTGCCAGTGCCAGCTTGAGCGCCGGCGACGACGCCATGACCGATTCAGCGCGAAGAGTCAGAGTCGAATCACTGACCAGGGATAGTGTGGCAATACGAGATCACTTCGACATGATCACAGCAGCTTTTCCCAAAGGCGGCGCTGGTGAACTCGGCGGCCGATGACCAGAATAGGCCCGATCGCGATCACGTCGGCGAAGGTAGCACAACACACCGGCTCCCATTACCGCGAACACCAGAAACGACGCCGGCTCGGGCACCGGCATCTGGCTGTCACCCAGCGGCACCAGCGACGTAACTGTTCCCACGACGTTCAGTTGCTGACCATCCGAAGTCGTGCCCTGGACGACCAGGTTCGCCCCCGAAAAATCGGCAAGGTTCAAGCTCGTGGGCGGGTTCGATGACGTGAAGGGCGCGCGCGAAACCAGATTGTTGCTCGACATGCCAAACTCGGCCCAGAGGTTCTGGCCGCCCGCGTAGCTGAAGCTTTCCTGAATGAAGAACCCGTCGGATCCGGAAGTGTGAGCGACGATGAGTTCGTCGCTTTCGATCGGCCCAAATGACGAGGAAGGCGTGCTGCCCAGGTTGAATGTCAACGACAAGACCGGCTCGGACGGATCGGCCGGCACACCCGAATAATAACTCCACCCAGGCGTCCCCGTGATGCCGGGATAAGGCGGCAGATCGGTGTCATAAGTGAAGGTGCCGGAAAATTGGCTTGACCCGTTGAAAGGCTGCGCCAGCGTCCCACTGAACGCGTAGCTGATCGGCGATGCCTGGGTCGAAGACCAGCCGGTTGACAAGGAAGCAGTGAAGGCCAGCCACCAGATGCAGTGTTTGTACATCCTTGTACCTTTCGCGGAGTAATCGAGGGTGGGCGTAACAATCGCTGAACGACCCAAATACCCTATACCGGCTGATCCATCAAGGTCAGTCCGGAAGCTCGCCGGTTTGGCGGCTGGCTCCGTGCAGGTCGCTCGGCGCATGAAACTCGCCAGCGTTTGATCTTTTCCTCACGGTTTCCCCTTCGCCACAACCACCGCCCCCTCCTTCATCACGAAAATCACACGCTCGGTCGCCGAGATATCGGCGAGCGGGTCACCGGGCACCGCCACGATGTCGGCGAGCTTGCCCGGCTCGAGCGTGCCGATCGACTTTGGCCAATCCCGAGCAGTTCGGCATCGGCGGAAGTCGCGGCCTTGAGTGCAGCGATCGGCGACATGCCGTGCTTCACCATCAAGCGGAACTCGCGAGCGTTTTCGCCGTGCTTCGAGACGCCCGAATCGGTGCCGAAGCCGATCTTCACGCCGAGTCTTGACCGCCTCGGCGAACGTCTTTGCGAGCGACGCGTTCGCCGCGACGGCCTTGGCGGCGATCTCGGGCGGAAACTTGGCCAGATTCGGCATGATCGAATCCGGCGCCATCAGCGTGGGGATCAAATACGTGCCGCGTTCCTTCATCAGCTTCAGCGTGTCGCTGCGAGAGGAACGACCCGTGCTCGATCGAGTTGACGCCCGCGAGCACCGCGTCGCGGGCGGCCTGGTCGCCGTGGCTGTGGCAGGCGACCTTCTTGCGCAGCCGGTGGGCCTCGTCGCAAAGGGCGGTCATCTCGGCCAGCGTGAGCTGGGGCGTGTCGACCTCGTCGGCCAGCGAGAGCACGCCGCCCGAGGCGCAGAACTTGATCACGTCGGCACCAAACTTGACCTGGTAGCGCACCGCCTCGCGAATGCGGTCCGGGCCCGCTCGCGATTCCTTCGGCCTCGTGCCGTTGCGGGCAGCAGGTCGTGCCGCAGACCGTTCCGGTCGGAATGCCCGCCGAGGGCCCCCAGCGCGTGCACGCAGACCAGCATCCGCGGGCCCGGGACGACCCCCTTGGCGATCGAGTTCCGCAGCCCGACGTCGAGCAAGTCGTCCGAGCCGACGTCCCGCACAGTGGTGAACCCGGCTTCGATCGTGCGCCGGGCGTAGACGGTCGAGAGGATCGCCTGCTCCGCGACCTCGCGGCGCATGCCCGTCGACAAATCCTTGATTGAAGTCGTCCGTCCGTTCGTGCGTCAGGTGGGTGTGGGCGTCGATGAACCCTGGGCAGAGCGTCGCATCGCCCAGATCGATCACCTTTGATCCATCCGGAATGGCAAGCTCGCCGCCGACCGCCTTGATCACCTTGCCCTCGACGATCACCGTCGCGTTTTGGAGCAGGGATTCGGACTTGCCGTCGAACAGTCGCGCGGCCTTGAGCACGATGGGAGTGGGCGCGGGTCCAGGCCCGGGCACGGGAGCTTGGAACGAGAGGAACACAAGAACAAGCAAGTTGGTCGGGATGATCACAGAAGTCGCTCCGGTGGTGTGCCGATGGAGGTTTGGACGCGACGATCTTACCAGGAGACATTCTGCCCTTCACGGGGTGATCCTGATGGGATTGATCTGCTTCTGATGACCGAACTGGAGCTCACAGCCGCCTGAGCAACTCCGGGCGCTCTCCGCCAGCCCCATCAAACATGATGTAGAATTGACGGCCATCGTATCGAACCGATGATGGGGAGCGACGCCGATGTCAAGCCGCCGAAAGAACTGCTATCGCCCGTGCGGGGAAGGACTTGAGACAAGAGCCTTGCTTTCAGACGTTCTGGGCTGGGGTGGAGGTAACGGTGGTGGGAATTCCGATTCGCTCATCACGCCGGCAAACATTTCGAGCTTGACCGAACAGTTTTCACACACCCTCGACGGCATCATTCTTCCCGCGCCGGTTTCCGCAACCGTGGACGTCACGGTCGGGCCCGATCAGGGAACCCAGAACCTCGTGTTCGTCGCAACCGCGAACGAGAGCCTCTACGCGTTCAATACCGCGACCGGCCAGCTCGTGTGGCAAACGAACTTTCTGAAGCCCGGCGAATCCGTTCTCCCGACGGCTCTGATAGAAACCGGTGTAGATGGCACGACCAGCACGCCGCTCATCGACCCTTCAACCAACACGATTTATCTCACGACAACCGAAGCCTACAACGCCGGAGCCGTAAACCACTACACGAAGACGCTCCACGCGGTCGACATGAGTACCGGTCAGGAAATGCCCGGTTCTCCGGTCGTGATCGCGGATACCGGCTACTCAAATGGCCAGCCGGTCAGCTTCTTCGGGCCGAGCGTCAAGGGCACCGGAGCCGGAAGCGTGAACGGGCTGGTCCAATTCGACGTCCCACGGCAGCTCCAGCGCCCTGCCCTCTCGCTCGACGGCAGCAACTTGCTGATCGCGTTCGGATCCTACGGTGACATCCCGCCGTTCCACGGCTGGATCCTCGCCTACAACAAGACCACGTTGCAACCGACCGGCGTTTTCAACGATACCCCCAATGGTAGTGACGGCGGCATCTGGAATTCGGGTAGCCCGATCCAGGTCGACTCGCAAGGCTTTCTTTACACGGAGACGGGCAACGGCACGTTCGACACGACCCACAACCGCGCCGGGTTGCCGTCGCACGGCGACTACGGCGACACCGTGCTCAAGCTCGCGCTCATTCCCGGCTACCAGGGCCCGAATGGCACCGGTTTCAAAGTGGTCGACTACTTTGCGCCCAGGAATCAAGCGAAGCTCGAGAAATACGACGGCGATCTCGCTTCATCGGGCGTTCTCATCCTTCCCGACGGAATGGGCGGGCCGAAGCATCCCAACCTGCTGCTCGCCTCCGGCAAATCGGGAACGGTCTACGTGATCAATCGCAACAGCATGGGTCATTACAGTCCATTCTCGAATCACGTCGTTCAGACGCTGCCGGCTGTGATTGGCGGCTCCTACGACACTCCCGCCATTTTCAACAACACGATCTACTACGCCGGAGTCGACGATACCGTGAAGTCGTTCACGATCGAGAACGGCCTTCTGGTGCAAACAGGGCAGTCCACCAATACGCTTCCCTTTCCCGGCGCCAGTCCCGTGATCTCATCCGACGGCACAACGAACGGCATTGTCTGGGTCGTCTCACCCTCGAACGAGTTGATCGCGTACGACCCTACAGATTTGAGCAAGATCCTCTGGTCAGCCCCCCTGCCCGACTACTCCCATTTCGCCATTCCGGCCATCACGAGCGACGGTCACGTCTTCGTTGATGTCGGCAGTGAGCTCGTGGCGTTCGGCTTCCCGGAGTCGGGGTGATCGCTCGTCGAATTACTCCCGTTCGCTGGCGTGGAAAAGGCGCGGCGCGAAGTCGTGAAGCGACCGGCGCCACGTCTGCCATTCGTGGGCCGTTCCACGGGATTCGAAGACGACGTGCTTGATGCCGGCACCATCGAGGCTCTCGTGCATCTTCCGGACGCCAGCGAGGAATCGCTCCTCGGCGGTGCCGGCTCCGAGCCAGAGCAGGCGCACCTTGGCGTGGAAGGCCACCGGGTTGCTGTAGGCACCCCCAGCGGCCGTTTTCACGTCGAACGTGCCGATCGGCGGCGGGCTGAACGCGCCGATGTACGCGAACGTGTCAGTATGGGCCGGCGCGATCTGGAGCGTTTGCATCGCCCCCATGGAGAGTCCGGCCATTGCGCGGTGCTCGCGGTCTGAGATCGTGCGGTAGGTCGCGTCGATCTTGGGTATCAGCTCGCCGAGGAGCACATCCTGGAAGTCCCGAAAGTTGAACCTTGGCGGTGCAGGACTGCCGCCTTTGGCTGCCGCGGCTGGCGCGCCAGGCTTCGCGGCATAGCCGTTGTCCATGACGACGATCATTGGCACCGCTGCTCCCGCGGCAATCAGGTTGTCCAGGATGAAGTTCGCCCGGCCCTGGGTCGTCCAGCCGCGCTCGTCTTCGCCGGCGCCGTGCTGAAGATACAGAACGGGATAGCGCTTGCCGGCATCCGCATCGTAACCCGGCGGCGTGTACACCATCGCCCTTCGCGGTGTGCCGGTGACCTTGGATTGATACCACAGGCTCCGCACCTCTCCGTGGGGTACGTCCTTCACGTCATAATAGTCCGCGCCCGGCTCCGGCACTTCGACTCCGCTCGTGGGCTTACCGTAGCCGAAAAAGGTCTCGCTGCCGGGGTCGTTGACCGCGATGCCGTCCACCACGAGCCAGTAGTAATGAAAGCCCGGAACGGCCGGCGGCGTCGTGAACGTCCAGTTTCCGTCGCCCGAGCGCTGCATGTCGTACGGGCCCTTGCCGAGCCCGCTATCGGCGCCGCCGGGCTGGACCTTCACGCTCTTCGCTTCCCGAGCCTTCAGCCGGAAGGTGACCCGTTGGTCCGGGTGAACGCGGGGATACTCAGCGCGAGGCACGTTGGAAGTCGCCGGCCTGGAATCGTCGGGTTGCGTGCCGAAGACGGCAATCGCAAGGTGTGCCAAGGTCAGAAGAATCCTCATGCGTTGCTCCTTTTCGCGTTAGTACGGCAGCGTACTATATACGGAACGTTCGGAAAGACCTCAATCTCAGCGCGGCGATGCCATTCCCGGCCGCGTCAGGCCGCACTAGGATGGGCCTTGTTGGGCGGGCCGGAGTGGTGCTTTCCACCGCAGTGCAGTTGAAGGGTCAAGTTGCCGCCTCTCCTTCAAGCTGGAGGCACGTCATGAATCGCTTCCTTGGCGTCGCGACGGCAGTCGCACTTACTGCATTCCCCGCATGGAGTGCGACGACCGCGCTTCGTTTTGAATCGTTCGTCCGGGCAACCACGGTGCCCCAGGATGCTCAAACCACCCCCACAACCAAGGGCGACAAAAGCGGTTCCGCGACCATCAAACCGCTCTCGGCTGCGCAGCAGAAAAAACTCCTGGCGCAACGAGTGAATGGCCGGATGGCTGGTTCCTTTAGTCAGAACACCAACATGTTTCTTGCCATGAGCCGGATCGATGTGAGCTATGGAGTCGGGCTCATGACGTCGTCGAAAGAGATAGCCGCCCTGCCGCTGCAATCTCCGTTCCCTCAGTCCTACCCGCCCACTCTCCGCGAGTTTATGGACGCGATCGCGCTTCAGACCAGGTCGGATTGGAAATACGATCCGAGCAGTAAATATCTCGAGAGTCATGTCGAGCACGACAAACCCGTAGAAGATCTGGCGATGTTCGAATTCACGCCATCCAAACGCGAGAAGCCGTTCCAAATCACCATCGCAAACGGCTGGAAGTCGATCGACAAGGGCAATTGGGTGATGTTCGTCCCTCCAACCTTTCCGGTCGGACTGGATATCTACGAGATGGGAACATACTCTTGCGACGACAAGGGAAAGAGGAAAGAGGTTCTGAACAACGTGCGCCAGGATGTCGCCCTGGAATGGGCACAGCGCGTCAGCGAAGCTGCCAGGAAGGAGGACTTGAAGCCCGCCAAGGTCGGCTCATTCGATGCTCTGTTTTTTGAGGCGATGGTTGATTCGCAATTGGATAAGAAAATGCGCTGGCGACACTGGGTCTTTATGGACGACGACAAGTGTTACTTCGTCGTCAGCACGATTCTGCCCGAGTTCGAAGGCAAGATCTTCCCGGACGTCGAGAAGATGCTGAAAGCGTTCAAAAAAAAGAAAGAAGAGTCGACGAGCAAAAAGGACAACCAGTGAGCCAGAAGATCGGCTACGTTGCGCTCGTCGTCCGCGAATACGACGAAGCCATCGCGTATTACACCGGCACCCTTGGCTTCAACCTGATCGAAGACACCGATCTCGGCGGTGGCAAGCGGTGGGTCCTCGTCGCGCCACCCGGATCGACCGGAACCGCGCTTCTCCTTGCGAGGGCGGCATCCCCGGAGCAGGCCACGCGCGTCGGCAATCAGACCGGCGGCCGCGTGTTCCTGTTTCTGCACACGGACGATTTCTGGCGCGATTACGACGACCTCATGGCGCGGAATGTCAAATTCACTGAGGAACCGCGCCACGAGCCGTACGGTACAGTGGTCATATTCGAGGATCTTTACGGGAATCGTTGGGACTTGATTCAACTCGGATTAATCAATACGAATCCCCACTCGTGACTTCGTTTCCGGAAGTCGACGAGAGCGCCTGGAACACAAAGACGTCGACCGAGTTCTTGATGAATCGCACGCTGCCGTCGGCCATGCCCATGGTGACGCCACCATTGTGCTTGCTTCGGGGGTTGTTGAGGAGCCCGAGTCCGACGTAAGTTCCGTCCGCGTTCTTCCCGCCGGTCGCACCGGTGCAGGGTGGGTTCGGGGGAACGGGGCCGCAATGGCGCGAGGAAGGCATGACGTCGGGAAACGGCGAGTTCGGTGGTAAGAACCCGGTGAACATCGCGGCGTAACCCCACCACGAGAACCCACGCAGGTCGCCGCCGGTGCCCACGAGAACTTCGGATGTGAGCAGCGTCCCACCCAGTCCGTCGGTGATTGCGGCAAACCGGATTGTCCCCAGACCAGGCTCGGCCGCTTCGTCCAGCGTCCGGCTGCCGCCCGGTGCGTCTGCGTCCCCGAACGGCGCGCCCAGAAATGGGATCTTCCGGCCGCAATACTGATAAAACGGCGGCTGGCTGCTGATCGTGTTCCCGAAATTCACGACGTAGTTCTGTGAGGTCACAACTCGAGCGCCGGCGAGGGCGGCATGGCCCGGATCGGTCGGGCAGTAAAACACGCTCACCCGCGTTCCAGTGACCGTGATGTTGGCAGCGCCTGAGTAACCGAACATTTCCCGCCCGCTCGCGTCATCCGAGTCGTTGGCTCCGGCGAAGTTCCAGGAATTGTACAGATTCGATTGCTCGATGTAGGGAAGGACGAAGAGCAGCCACGTTCCTCGGCAGCAGCCGTTAGCGCCGGGAGGCAGCGTCCCCTGTTCGTCGTGATAATCGTGCATGGCCAGGCCGATCTGTCTCAGGTTGCTCGCACACTGAACGCGGCGCGCGGCCTCGCGCGCCGATTGGGCGGCCGGCAGGAGAAGCATGATCGCCATCCCCACGATGGCAACCACCATCAACAGCTCGATCAAGGTGAACCCGAGACGGCTGTTGTTCATGTGACCCCTGGACCTCAGCTCGATTGAAGATCGATCCTCAATTCCTTGATTCCCCCCTCCTTGATCTCGACCTCGAGCTCGGTGTCGGCGTTGAATCGTGCGGGGATGATTTCCTCCGCTGGCGAGTGGGGCTCGGCAGGGGTGTCTTCCCGGTCCGTGCGATCCGGGTGCTTCACGATCTTTTCCGACGACACCGCGATCTTGTACTTTCCCGGCACCGGCCCTTTTTCGCGCGGGATGGAGAACCAGCCGTTGACAATCGTGTTTCCCGACGGGACCGTTTCGTGCTGTTTTGTGGAAACTTCCTCGGGAAAGAACATGATCGTCCCGTGGGAGAGCGGCTTCCCGTCCAGCAGGACTCTCCCCGCAAGAGGCTGCCGCGGCAAGGTGTCGTCGCTCGTGCCCGAACAGGCCGGCAGCGCGATCCCGGCCGTGGCCAGCGCCAGAATGGACCAGAACCTTGAGTATCCACCCCGGTTGTCGATCATGGCTCGGGTTTTCCTTTTCTTCTCTGTTGGCCTACGCTGGCAACCGCGATCGGCTCAAGCCGGCCCAGGGCGACCCCGCACGCTCACAAGCGAGGCGGCCCGGTCGCCAATCGAAAGACGCACGAAAAACCCCACGCACCAGCAGGAGCCCCGCAAACATCAATAAATAGGACACGTTTTCCTGCGAGATGCAAGAGAAAAACGAATCAGCCCACGCAGTTGCGTCGGGCCGCTGGTGGTGCTACGCTCTGTCGAGATCGGAAGCCAGGGGCCAATCCCTTCTCGTCCGAGGCGTGTACGTAGAACGGCAACTTGCAGGAGGTAAACATGCTCCGAATCGTTGGGCGGAAAATGGCGTTTTTGGGCCTGGGCGTCTTCGCCCTGTTCTTCATTGCCGGAGCCGTCGCTGACGAGTTGAAAACCGGCGACAAGGCGCCCGCGTTCTCGCTCGAGGCCTCCGATGGCAAGACTTACACGCTCGAGCAATACAAAGGAAAGTCGGCCGTCGTGATCGCTTGGTTCCCGAAGGCCTTCACCAAGGGCTGCACGAAGGAATGCAAGTCGCTGCGCGAGAACAGCAAAGCGCTCAAGGATCTCAAAATCGCCTATTTCACCGCGAGCGTCGATACCGCCGAAGAAAATACGAAGTTCGCCAAGTCGCTCGATCTCGACTACCCAATCCTGAGCGATCCCGACAAGAAGGTCGCCGAAGCCTACGGAGTGATGAACCCGGAGCGAGGGGTCGCCAGGCGCTGGACGTTCTATGTGGACAAGGAAGGGGTGATCAAGTCGATCGATAAGGAGATCAAGGTCGAAAAGGCCGGTGAGGACGTGGCGGCGAAAGTGAAAGAGCTCGGCCTTGCCGACTAGCGAATGGGCCGGCGTGCTTCGACATTGGCCCAGCGCCACTTGAGCTCGCCGAGAATCCGCCAGAAGAGCCGGCTGTGCATCAGCCCGTACTTTCGGCGGCATCCTTGCGAGCCGAAGCTTTGAGGCTCCGTGTACTCGAGATGATGGGCAACCTCGTGCAGAAACGTTTCGAAGAGCTTCTCGAGTGGCCGCGCGCCCTCAACCCGATCGTGTGAATACACCCTCACCAGCCGTCGCGACTTGTAATAACCCCCGAGCACCCGCTGGGTGGGCCGCGTGTTCACTTCCACCGCAAGGCTCACCCGGCAGACGTGGATCTGTTCCAGCCGGTAGCGGAACAGTGGGCCCAGCGCCGATGTCGGCGGCTCGAATCGGCCAGGTGGACTGGCGCCCGGCGGCCGAGCCGCAACCGGGGGCAAGTTCCTGGCGCCGAGCACGTCGCCGTCGCGGTCCGTGCCCCGTTCCCGGGGCTCTGGTGGTAGGTCACGGTCGTTCATGGATCCTTCCGAGAAGAGGCGCGGGAGGCGTCGGGCGAGGCGTCGCCGGCTGGAAGAGATCACCCCGGCGGTGATCGGCTGAAGGCACAGCACGCTCAATAAGTGGCGCGACCTCCGCTGATATCATAGCATTGGCCGGTTGTGAAGCTCGCTTCTGCACTGACGAGATAGTGCACGAGCGCGGCGACTTCGTCGATGGTTCCGGTTCGTCCCAGCGGGATCTTCGAGATCATGTATTCGACAGTGCTCGGAGCCACACCGTCCAGGATCGCCGTTTTGATGACCGCCGGCGAGATCGCGTTGACCGTGATGTCCCCTTTTCCTGCGAGCTCCTTTGCCAGCGACTTGGTCATGGCGATCACCGCGGCCTTGGACGCAGAATAGGGCATGAGGGTCGGGTTCCCTTCTTTGCCCGCGATCGACGCCACGTTGACGATCCGGCCAAATCCGCGGTCGAGCAGCCTGGGAACCAGAGCCTTGCAGAAGAGGAATGGCCCCATGAAGTTCACGTCGAAGACCTGACGTACTTCATCGAGGTCGAGCCTCCAGCTCGAATCCGTGCGGCCGGTGATTCCGGCGTTGTTCACCAGGATCGAAACCGGCCCGAGCTGCGAATGGGCCGCTTCGACCGCCTCGGCAACCTGCTCGGGCGAGCACACGTCGCCCGCAAGCGCGAGCCCCCCCACCTCGGAAGCGACGGCCTTGGCCGAGGTTTCGTCGCGGTCGAAGACGGCGATCCGCGCTCCGGCGGCATTCAAGCGGCGGGCGATCCCGGCGCCGATTCCCCGCCCGCCCCCTGTCACGAGTGCAACCCGGCCATGAAGGCCAAAAAACTCCCCCATCAATACGCCTCGAAGACACGACGCCAACACCATCCCGATCGAGGTACGAATCGAGATAACTTATCATGGCGAGAGGAGTTTGACCACAGCGAACGAAAACCGCTATGGGCAGTAGGAGCGAGCCGGAAGCACTCGGCGGAACCGCCTTGCCTGGCGCGGGGCACGCAAGTCACACTTGAAACTCTGGCCGCGGCCGGGCCGAAGATGCCATAATGGTTGACACAGCATACTTTTTTCGTCTCAGCGTCGGTGTAAGGGGGAAGACTTCCATGAGATCGCCGTGTGCGGGAATCATTACCGGACTGGCTTTGCTGGCTCTCTCCGGGTGCGGGGATCCCGGTGAAATCGTTCCGACCGCGCCTCCCGGTGCGAATATACCCAAGGTTTCCCCCGATGCATCGCCCGCTGAGGCTCAGGGAGAGGTCCCGCCGTCCACCGACACCCCTTCCGCTCCAGTGGTGACGACTTCTTCCGCCG
The DNA here is from genome assembly GCA_963823665.1 of uncultured Planctomycetota bacterium. Classification (GTDB taxonomy): domain Bacteria; phylum Planctomycetota; class Planctomycetia; order Isosphaerales; family Isosphaeraceae; genus CAVXHV01. The sequence goes on along the minus strand of CAWGMQ010000004.1, from coordinate 1,697,156 downwards.
CATACAAACCCGCGCCTCCGACGGCCATCGGCGAATCCCGCACGACCGAGGGCGGAGTCAAGTACGAGACTCTCAAGGAGGGAACCGGACCCGTGTACAAGTGGGGCCAGCGCGGCACGTTCCACTACGTGGGCACACTTGCGGATAGCGGCAAGGAGTTCTGGTCGTCCCGGAGCAAGGGCTCATCGGAGAGTTTTCGCATCGGCGGCGACCAGCTAATACGCGGTTGGGAAGAGGGCTTGCCCGGGATGAAGGTTGGCGAGCTTCGCAAGTTATTCATTCCTGCGCCGCTCGCTTATGGAGAAAAGGGGAAGCCGCCGATCCCGCCAAATTCAAATCTTGTCTTTGAGGTTGAGCTTCTCAGCATAGCCGTCGAGAAGTAAGGTCTTCATTCCGAGTGACTTCGTGCCGCTCCCCGGGCCGGACCGACGGTCCGGCCGCTTCGTTGTGCTTCCTGACGATCACCGCAATTAACCCGGAACGACATCTGAGCCCGCGCCCGCAGGACGGGTGGCGAGCATTTTCGAGGCAGCGAGGAACCGAATGACACGAGGCTCGAGCACGCCGACGTTCTCAGGCATGAAGTACCGCGTGGTCAACCAGCTCGGCACCGGCGCCGGCAGCACGATCCTGTTAATCAGCGACAAGACCGCCGGAGGAAAGCGTTACGCGCTGAAGGTGGTCCGAAAGCAAGATGCCGATGACGAGATCTACGTGCAGCAAGCCCTCACCGAATTCGAGGCCGCCAAGAAGTTGAACCATCCGGCGATCGCGAAGGTTCACGATTGCCGGCTCAAGAAGGCCTGGTTCAAGGTGAAAGGCGTCGAACTCTTGATGGAGTACGTCGATGGCAAGACCCTCGACGAGATCGAGGCCCCCGAGCTCGGGCAGCTCGTGCTGATTTTTTGCCAGGTCGTCTCGGCGCTGACCCACATGCACCGCCGCGGTGTCTATCACAGCGATCTGAAGCCCGGCAACATCATGTTGACCAAGTCAGGCCAGGTGAAGCTGATCGACTTCGGCACGGCGTGGGTGCGCGGGCAGGAGAAGAATCGCGTCCAGGGAACACCCCAGTACATCGCCCCCGAGCAGGCCAGCGAGAAGGTGGTCGACGAGAAGACCGACATCTACAATCTGGGCGCCACCATGTATCGTATGTTCACCGGACGGTTTGCCCAGCCAGGGATCCCCAAACCCGGCGACGACCGCAAACTCACGCCACCCATCAAGGTGAACCCGCGGATTCCGGCGGCGCTCAACGAGCTGATTCTTTCGAGCTTGAGCATCGACCCCAAGAAGCGACCCGCCGGCATGTTCGAGATTCGCGATCAGTTGAGCGCCATCGCCAAGGGAATGGGATTGGCGGAGGTTGACCTGAGAGGGGCCGACGAGGATGAGTGAACCGTTCGGTTCATAGAGCCAACCTTGCGAGATCCGGCCGGCCCGTCTACGATGGAACGTTCGCCCTTGAAAAACGACGGCGGCGGCTCGCACCCGAATTCGCCCGTCACGTGAACTTCGAACCGGCAAGGAGCCCATGCAGTACAATCCCGCCAATCCGCTTATCGTGCAGGGAGATCGCACGATCCTGCTGGAGGTCGACAACCCGCTGCATGCCGAGGCCCGTGATGCGATCGCGCCGTTCGCGGAGCTGGAGAAGAGCCCCGAGCACATTCACACGTACCGGCTGACCCCGCTTTCCCTCTGGAACGCGGCCGCGGCTGGAATGTCGGCCCAGGCGATGGCGGCCGCCCTTGAGAAATACTCGAAGTTTCCCATTCCCTCGAACGTGCCGGCAGACCTATCCGAGCTGGTCAGCCGGTATGGGCGGGTGCGGCTCGAGCGCATCGATGGCCAGCTTCGCCTGAACACGGCGGACCGGCCTCTGCTCGAAGAGCTTGCCCGCCAGCGAGGCGTGCGCGACTACCTCGGGGAGCGGATCGACGAGACCAGCTTCGCCGTCGACGACGCCCATCGCGGCGTGCTCAAGCAGGCCCTGATCGCCTCTGGCTACCCCGCCGAGGATCTCGCCGGCTACACCGCCGGCGCGGCATTGCCCATTGGCCTGAGAACGGAAATGCAATCGGGCTTGCCGTTTCTGGTTCGCGACTACCAGAGGGGCGCCGTCGACGCTTTTTATGCCGGCGGTGACGTACGCGGCGGCTCGGGAGTGATCGTCCTTCCGTGCGGCGCCGGCAAGACGGTGGTCGGCCTGGCCGCGATGGCCGCACTCAAGTGCGAGACGTTGATCCTCACCACCAGCACCACCGCCGTCGAGCAGTGGAAGCGAGAGATCATCGACAAGACCGACATCGACCCCTCGTTGATCGGAACCTACACCGGCGACTCGAAGACCATGGCGCCGGTCACGCTGGCGACATACCAGATCGTCACCTACCGTCCCAAGAAAGACGGCGACTTCCCCCATTTCCACCTATTTGATGAGCGCGATTGGGGCCTGATCATCTACGACGAGGTGCATCTGCTGCCGGCGCCGGTCTTCCGGGTCACGGCCGATATCCAGGCCCGCCGCCGCTTGGGCCTCACCGCAACTCTGGTGCGCGAGGATCAGCGCGAGGAAGATGTCTTCAGCCTGATCGGTCCCAAGAAGTACGACGTTCCCTGGCGCGTTCTCGAGTCCAAAGGCTGGATCGCCGAAGCCCAGTGCCACGAGGTTCGACTCGGGCTTCCCGGGGCCCTGCGCATGGAATACGCCCTGGCCGAATGGCGCGAGAAATTTCGCGTCGCCAGCGAAAACCCGCTCAAGGACGAAATCGTCGCCGTGCTCCTGGACCGCTTCGACGGGCCCGACGACCGCGTCATCGTGATCGGCCAGTACCTGAAGCAGCTCCGGCGAATTGCCGAGCGATTCGACCTGCCGCTCATCACCGGGGCGACCTCCAACCCCGAGCGTGAAGACCTCTACGGCAGGTTTCGGACCGGCGCGCTCCGCCGGCTGGTCCTCTCCAAGGTCGGCAACTTCGCGATCGACCTGCCCGATGCCAACGTCATGATCCAGATCTCGGGAACCTTCGGCAGCCGCCAGGAAGAAGCGCAGCGGCTGGGGCGGATCTTGCGCCCCAAGGAGGGAGAGCAGCCGGCACGGTTCTACACGCTGGTGAGCCGCGACACTCGCGAGATGGATTTCGCCCACCATCGCCAGCTCTTCTTGACCGAACAGGGCTACAGCTATGAAATCGTTGATGAAACCGATCTCGTCCCGGCCGAATCCGTGCTATGAAACCCTCACTCACGCGAATCCCCGTCAAGCTGCACAAGAATGTGGCCCTCGTGCGTACCACCGATCCGCTGCTCGCCGAAGAGCTGCTGGCCCGGAAGACGCTCGCTCGCTGGGTCGTGGGCAGACTTTCCGACACGGTGCTCCTGGTGCAGTCGGGTGAATCCGAGCTCGTGATCGACGAGCTGCGCAAGCTGGGCCACACACCTCGAATCGTAGGTCAGAGGGACTGACCGAGATGCCCCCAGCATCGCAGTCGTCCTTGAACCGGAGCCCGGATGACCGTGCCATCTCGTCGCCGCGCGCTCGTGGCCGCGACGAGCCTCGCCACGCTTTTCGTGCTGCCCTCTCCCGTTACAAGGGCACACGCCTGGCCGCGATTCGACTGGCCCAGGCGCGGCGCCGGGCGGGTTCCGCGTCAGGCCCAGCGGTGCCGCGGATGAGATCACCGATTACCTCGACGAGCCGGCCGCTGTCTCGTCTCTTGTCGCCCGCTTGAGCCCAGAATCACAACTGGCCTATCAGCCTCTTCGGCCTGACCGAAGTGACCGTCGTTGCCCCTGGCGGGGATTTCTCAGTCGCTTCGAACCCTGTTGACCGAGCCTGCGCCGGCGATCCTGCCCCTGCTCGAGCTCGGTTTGCTCGCAGTATTCGCCGAGGGCGATTCGGGTCAGATCGACGGCTTCGACGAAATCCTCGAGTCGGAAGACCCCTGGCGCGTATTCCTCCGCGTTCATCCGGCCGTGCCCAGGAGCGTGCGCACGGCGCGCCCGCAAGACCTGCTGCCGCGGGCGAGCGGTCCGATCAGCGAGATTCGCGAATCGGATGGGCTCGAGGCCATCCTGCGCCTGGCCGCCCTCTGGCAGCGGCTCGGGGTCGAGCCGCTGCGGCAGACCCAGCAGGGTGTTCTCTACAAGCGTGACCGCGATCGGATCGACCTGGACCCGGTGCTCGCAAGCTCGATTGCCGACTCGTTTATCCCATTGCCCGATTCACCTTCGTTGTGGCTGGCCCTGGCGCGTCGAGTCGGGCTGATCGAGCCCGAAGCTGGCGGCGAGCGCCTGCTGGCAGCCCCACTGGAATTCTGGAACGAGAATGAATTCCACTTACCTCAAATGATCGCCACCGGATGGCTCTCGCTGCCGGACTGGTGCGAGCTGCCCCCGGAGGCCCTCGCGGAAGATGACGCCGAGGCGGCCGCAGTCCCCTATCTTCGGTGCGCGCTGCTGCTCTGGCTCAGCACTCTCGGCGATTCGGAATGGGTCGCACTCGATGATCTGGCCGCGCAGCTTACAGCGCGATGTCCGGCATGGAGCCGCCTGTCCTGGAGCCCCGCGGCTCAGGACGATTCATCACCCCGCGCGCGACCTCCTGCGCGAGCGCGCGCCCGATCGCGCAACCCGGCCGGCTCCCGGCCGCGCGAGACTGTGCTCCTCGAGTCCATCCTGCTGGGAGCCGCCTATCCGCTGGGCCTCGTTCGCGCCGCCGTGGAGGCACCGATAGGGCGCCGAGTCGTGCAACTGAGCACGTTCGGCCGCTACGTCCTGGCGGTTGGCCCGACACCACCGCCCCGCCCTGCGTTCGAGCGATTCTTGTTTGTGCAACCGAATTTCGAAGTGATCGCGTATCGCCAGGGACTGACTCCGCAACTGGTGGGCCGGCTGAGCCGTTTTGCCTGGTGGACCCAGATCGGCTCGGCACTCGAGCTCAAGCTCTCGCGCGAATCGATCGTTCTCGGCCTGGACCTCGGTTCGAAACCCGAGTGGATGCTCGAAACGCTCTCCCGCGCCAGCCAGCGCCCGCTCTCGCGAGGCGTGATCGAGGCGATCAACCACTGGGCCGAGCGCCGCGAACGTGTTGTTTTCTACGCAGCAAGCACGCTGATCGAGTTCCTCACCCAGGCCGAGCGAGATCAGGCAATCGAGCTGTGGCCCGCTGATGGTGATGCTGCGCCGGTTCCCGTCGCAGACCGGTTCCTGCTGGTCGAGGACGATCAAACCGTTCCATATGCCCGGCTTCGCTTGACCAGTTCGCGCGATTACCGTCGGCCTCCCGACGTGTGCGTGACCGTCGAGCCCGACGGCGTGACTCTCGTGCTCGACCCGGCCCGGGCTGACCTCTTGGTGGACGCCGAGCTGGCCCAATTCGCCGAACCGTTGCCCACCCCGGAACGGGCAGCAGGGCAGTCCGGAACGCCGCTTTCCCGCCGATTCGCAATCACAAGCGACTCACTGCAACGCGGAATCAACCGGGGAATGAACCCGCCCTGGCTGAGCGAATGGTTCGAGCGTCGCGCGGGCAGAGCAATCCCCGCCGCTGTCGAGTTGCTTCTACTTGCGAAATCGGCGCGAGTGCCCAAGCTCAAGGCGGCGAAAATCGTGGTCCTGAGCGCCTCCGACGCCCCAGGTGCTTGAAGGACTACGCCAGCTTCCGGCAACTGGCTCGTTCCTGGGCGAATCACTCGGCCCCACCTCCGCGGCCATCGCCGAAGACCAGGTAGCCTCATTGCGGAACGTGCTCAAGGAGCTCGGAATCGAACTCGAGTTTGAGTGAGGCGCCAGCGTCAGACCTCAAGCCCGACGAACCCGATCATCGCTTGGGCGTTTGTCTGAAGAAGCGGCGCGTAATCGACACGGCGATCCGAGCGAACGGCAGAATGCACCCGAGTGGATTCAGGGGCCGGCCTCCGTGCCGAGAGAATGTGGCTTCCGTCCACGACCCGTCAACAACGGGACGGCCATGCCCGCGATCCTCCTACGAAATTCATATTCGCCGCCGCCGCAGCCGACCCCGGGCGTCTGGGTGGCTCGGGGCTTTTTTTCCGCTCACGACTGGACAAGCCATACTGCTTCGTTATAGTGTATTATGTAGGTAGTACACTAGGGAGCCAATACAGATGCTGTTGGTCGATCTGAACACCGGTGATGGCCGGCCCATTTACGGCCAAATTGTTGACCGCGTGAAGTTTGCAGTAGCCGGGGGTGTGTTGCGGGCGGGGGAGCTTGTCCCGTCGGTTCGCGAGCTCTCCAAACAACTTGTGGTAAACCCGAACACGGTCGCGCGGGCTTATCGCGACTTGCAGGCCGAGGGTCTGCTGGAATCGGTGCGTGGCATGGGGCTTCAGGTGGCGGAGGGCGCCACGGAACGGTGTCGGATCGACCGGCGCGAGATCGTCCGGGAGCGGCTGCGCCGGGCGATCGAAGAGGCGAGGCAGAGCACCCTGGATCCAGCGGAGATCGCGATGATCCTCCGTGAGGAGTGGGCCCGAGGCTGTACTCTTGGCAACGGTGCCGACTCGGGGCTGGAATTCGCCGCCCCTGCGGCGGTCTCAGCAACATCGGGCTCGAGAACACTCGAAAGGGGGACAGCATGACCGAATCACCGGCGCAGACGGGTGTGGCGATTGTGATCGACGGGGTGACAAAGCGATTCGGCAATCAGACGGCCGTCGACGCTGTTACGCTATCGGTTCCTCACGGCTCGATCTTTGGCTTGATCGGCGAGAACGGCGCAGGCAAGACGACCACGATCCAGATGCTGTTGGGACTATTGAAGCCAACCAGTGGGCGGATTGACGTCGTCGGGCTCGATCCAGTCTCACGCGGGCTAGACGTTCGCCGGCGCGTGGGGTACGTGCCGGAATCGCCCGTGCTCTATGACTGGATGACAGTGAGCGAAATCGGCTGGTTCGCCGCCGGCTTCCATCTCGACGCCGAACGGTCCACGAGTGGGTATCAATACCGCTATAGCGAGTTGATCCGAGGCTTCGACCTGCCCGGCCGGAAGAAGATCAAGACCCTCTCGAAAGGAATGCGGGCCAAGGTCTCGCTGTCGCTGGCACTGGCGTCGGATCCCGAGTTACTCGTCCTCGACGAGCCAACCTCCGGGCTTGACGTCCTGGTGCGCCGCGATTTCCTCGAAAGCATGGTCGACCTGGCCGGCGCGGGCCGCACGGTCCTGCTCTCCAGCCATCAGATCGGCGAGGTCGAGCGGGTCGCCAGCCACATCGCCATCCTGCACCGCGGCAAGCTGCTGCTGGCCCAGACGCTCGATGAGCTCAAGGCGCGGACTTTCCTGCTTTCGGTCACATTTACCAGCCGCGATCACCCTTCGGCGCCGCCCGAAGGAAGGACGCTCGAGCTCATTGATGCGACAGATGCCTCACGGCAAGCTCGCTGGCTGGTCCGCGCCGCCGATCGGCCGGCGTGCGAGATCGTCCGGGCGCTTCCGGGAGTCGAATCTCTCGAGATTGAAACGCCGAGCCTCGAGGAAATCTACGTCGGCTATATGCGGTCGCGCCGGCCCGAGCCGGCGCCTCCACTGGCTGTACACGTGGCGTGATTCGGGTCGAGGTCCGAAGATACGATGACCCCAGGCCGGAGTAAGGCTCCCATGTACGCACGGTTGTGGTGGAAAGATGCCCGGCAGTTCTGGCCGATCTGGGTGCTGCTCATCGCCGGCGCCGCGGTGATTCAGTGGATGATGTTGATCTTGATCGGCCCACCGGTGCGGGGCGGTGTGCTCTGCGTGTTGGCCCTGTTGTGGGCCGGCCTGTATGCACTGGCCGCGGGAGCGGCGGCATTTGCCGCCGAGCGCGAAACCGGCACCCTGCACCTGCTCGACATTGTGCCCATCGACCGCCGGCTCGTCTGGGCGGGAAAAACCTCATTCGCGCTCGTGACGACGATCGCCCTGACCGTCATATTACTGGTCATCGCGGCTTTTGGCACGGACCGATGGGATCTCTTGATTCTACACACGCCGGGCGCGATCAGGGTCGTCATGATCGTCCTGGTCGCCTTGGGATGGGGCCTCTTCTGGTCGTCGATCTTCAAGACTGCCCTCGCGGCTGCTCTGTCGGGGATGTGTTGCACCGGGCTCATTCTCGTTATGGGCAATTACGCTCTCATCTATGGAGCTCCGTCCGCCAACCGATCGTTCGGATTCGTGGAATTCGCCGTCGTCATTGCGACTATTCTGGCCTCGCACGCGTTCTTCACACAGTCCATCGGCCTAAGGCGCTTCCCGATCGAATTCCGTTCTCCCATCGCCTTCAACAGATCGCGCTGGCCTCGCTCCGGGCGAATCCAGGCTCGATCACTCAGCGCGGTTGTGCCGGCGCCAATATCACACGAGAACGCAGTGATGCGACCGTTGCGAACATCTGCCCCAGCGCGCCCCGGACGCCCGTCGTGGCTCGTCGAGACTCGGAACCTGGTCTGGCAGACGATCAAACAAGGTATCGGAACCTGGTCGATTCTTTTGGCGATCGCGGTCGCGGTGGCGGCATTGGGCCTTGTTGGCGACTCGCTGGATCGGATGTGGCTCTCGAGCGCCATCTTCCTGCTGGTGATCGCGGCCGGAGTCAGCGTCTTTGGCCTGGAAAACCGGGCTCGAAGCCAGCGATTTCTCGTACACCATGGTGTGCGGCCAAATACCGTGTGGCTGGTGAAAATCACGACGTGGCTCATCGCCCTCGTCACGCTTGCAATCATATTCATTGGGGCGCTCGTGCTCATCGCGATGGTGGGGCGGCCCGTCAGCGGCGGAAACTGGGCCGCGTTCGAATGCATCCCACTCGCTTACGCGGTCGCGCTCATTTGCGGAATGGCGTTTCGGCGCGGAGTGACCGCGTTCGTGGTCTCCGTGATGCTGAGCTTCGGCCTGGGTTGGCCGTTGGTCGGATTGTGGTACCAGACGATGATGCCGTGGCCCGCTTTTCTGGTGGTTGCCGCGGCCCTCATTGCCGTCTCGTGGGCTTGGCGCTCCGACTGGATGCTGGAGCGGCCGGCACCGTGGCGGTGGCTACGACTCGGTGCGTTCGCGTGCGCTGCGTTCGCATTGCTGTTCGCCTGGTACATCGGCTTTCGCGCCTGGAGTGTGCCCGACGTTGGCCCGATCGCTCTGCCCGAGGCGTGGGCTCGTGCCTCATCGATCGAAACCTCGCCGGAGCGCAATGCGGCCGATCTTTATCGCGAGGCCGGGCGCCTCCTGGCGATTCCTGTCCGGGGGCGTGGCGGGCACGTTCCGGCGGATTACCTCGTCCGAAACAAGCAAGTGCTCGACCTCATCCGCCAGGCCGCCGCTCGACCCGAATGCCGTTTCGACCAATCCGAGCGGCCAACGCTCGTCGACCGCGAGACCATTCCGCTGTGGGTCCCGTTCGTTTCGCTCATGTCTCAGGAGGCGCGTAATCGCGTGAGCCACGGCGATCTCGCCGGGGCCTGGGACGATGTCGTCGTCCTTTTCCGCATGGCCAGGCATTTCGCGGAGGGATCAGGCGCCGCCGAAGCCACCGACGTTGTTTCGCACACCGAGCGACAGGCGTTGGAACTGGCGTTGGAGTGGGCGCTTGCCTCCGGCCAGACTTCGGAACGACTTCACAAGGCGCTCGAGGCTTACCGCAACCTTCCCAAGATGCCGCCGCCAAGCGAGGTCGTGCGCGCCGAGGCCAATCTTTTCGAGAACACGCTCGACCTGCCGCCGAGCAAACTGCGCAGTTATCTGGAAAAACCAGTCTACGGCAGGCCGCCTGGCGCCGATGATGCAAGGCAAACCTTTGCCTTCGGAATGATCAACCTCGTCACGACCCCGTGGGAGCTCACTCGCGCACGGCGCGTCAATCGATTTGTTTCTGCCGCGGCGCTCGAGAGCGCCAGCCGCGAGCCCGGCCACCGGCTTGAACACTACTGGCACAGTGGAGCGTTCTCCCTTGCGGATCCGATGCTCCCGGATCCACTTCGAAGGTTCTATCGACCTGTCAACGATTTCCTCCTGGCCGACGAGCAAAATGAGGTCGCGCGACGGGCGCTGGTGCAGGTATTCGCCATTCGTGCCTGGCAGCTCAAACACGATGGCCGCTTCCCGGAACGCCTTGACGTGCTCGTACCCGAGGAACTTCCGAGCCTGCCGATCGATCCCTATTCCGACCGGCCGTTCGCATTCGTCCCCTCGAGCGGCGCGAGGGTTTTGTCGTTGCGAGACACCCTCTCGACGGTGCGAATTTCGATCAACTCGAAGCGTGCTTCGCCCCCGCCCGGCTCGTGGCTGCTCTACAGCGTCGGGCTCGATCGGCAGGACAACGGAGGAATCGCCATCACGGATGAAATGAACTACCGGTTGTTCCGGGGCTACGACATCGTCTTCGCGATTCCGCCGGTGCCCGGCACTCCAGCCGCTGGAAAAGTCGAGAGCCAGAGCGCTCCGGAGGCGACCTCCGAGCCCGCCAAGCCCAAATAGACTGCGAAGACAAATGTCGTTGCTCCATCGCTACCTGAGATTCGCCGTGAAGCCGCTTCGGTTTCGCTTCTCCATCGCCACGTTGGCCGTTGTCGTGGCCCTTGTCGCCATCGATATTGCCTGGATACGCACAGTCTTTATCAGGCATCATTCGGTGTTTGGATTTATCAGGGAAGGATACGATTTGGGATTATTTCTGATGGCGCATATCCTGCCGTTCGGCCTCTACCCCATGATTCATCGACGCGGCCCGGGGCAACGCTTCTTGATCGGGTTTGAAGCCGGCGGATTGGCGGCGGCCCTCGGTTATGCCGGTTTCGCTTGGATAGCGCCGGAAGGATTGCTTGCGGCGTTTTCCGTGCCGATGGATCCCATCTGGAACCTTTGCTCTCGTTGGCTTTCAAACGGGACATTGGAATACGCAATAATTATGACACTTTACTTGGCTCTTGGGTTGGGGTTTCCACAATTAATAATTGCTGTCGCCTGCGGCATTCTGGTCCGTCGAGGCACTGCGCGTTGCTACCCCGTTGTCACCAGCGGCAGGCCCATCGGTGGGGCGGAAGCGTCACCTGAGACTCCCGTTGAACGATCGGCTCGCAAAGTGACGTCTCTTATGCCAGCGCGGGTGACCTGCACAGTGTGAAATCGCTCAGACCAGCTCGCCGCGGAGCACGGTCACCGCATGACCGATCAAGACTGTTCGCGGTCCCTCGACACGGATCTTCACCACTCCACCGCGACAGGAGATCTGATGCGCCGACAGCTTCGTCCGGCCGAGCTTTTCGGACCAGTATGGCCCGAGGCAGCAATGCGCCGAGCCGCAGACCGGATCTTCATTGATTCCAACCCGAGGCGCAAAGAACCGCGACACCAGGTCGTGCTCGGCCGAGCTCGAGCGACTGGTCGCGATCACGCCGCGAACCGGAAACTGCTCGAGCCGGCGGAAGTCGGGCCGCAGGGCTCGAACCACCTCTTCGCTCGCAAGCTCGACCAGAAGGTCGAACCGATTCTTCCCGGCAAACTTCACCGGCGCTCCGAGCGCCGATTGGATTCTGTCAAGCTCGCCCGGATCGACGATCGGCTCCGAGACCGGCTCGGAGGGGAAATCCAGCTCGATGCCGTCGGGACCGGGGCACGCGGTCAAAAGGCCACTGCGCGTCTCGAAGAGAGCCGGCTCATTGCGCGGAAGATGCCCGTCTTCCCAGAGGATATGAGCCGTCGCCAGCGTGGCGTGACCGCACAGATCGACTTCGCTCACAGGTGTGAACCAGCGCAGGTTAAACCTGGACCCGCCGGGCAAGCGCGTCGCGAATGCGGTTTCCGACAGGTTCATTTCGGCCGCGACAGACTGCATCCATTTCTCATCAGCCGGCTCGGAAAGCACGCAGACCGCGGCGGGATTGCCCGCGAACGGGCGGTTGGTAAAAGCGTCGACCTGGCTGATGCGGATGCCCATGAGAAGCTCCTCCTTCGGGTTCGGTGGAGTGGAAGAGGACGACGAAGAGTATGAGTAAATGAAGAAGCAATCGGCAAGTGCGGACCGCGACGGCGCGATTACAGATAGAGATACCGGGTTGATGGTTCGCGCGCGAGGCGAGCGCGAGTCTCGGCAGACGAAAAGTCGCGGTTCATTTCCCGCCGCGTAAGTTGCACGAAGCTTCCCCCCTTTAGAAGGGGCTCCCCTTTCTTTTCCCCCCTTAAGAAGGGGGGGTCAGGGGGGGTGCGTGCTGGCGGCCCGGTCCAGACTCAACTCAATGCCGGAACAGGAATTCCTTGGAGTTGATCAGTACCCAGCCCAGATCCTCGATCGCCTGCCGCTTGTCCTTGGCCGAAGCGAGATGCTTCGAGGCTGCGGCCTCCTCGGACGCATTGGGCTCACGGGAGAGCGCAACCAGGTAAAGCTCGCGGATGATCTGCTGGGGCGACTTGCCGCTCTTGGCCAGGGTCGCCATTCGGCCGGAGTCGTCGCGCAGCTTGCCGTTGACCGTGGCGCCGCCGATCAACTGGAGGGCCTGCGAGAGATTCGATTCGCTTTCTCGCTCACACTCGCAGGCAAGCTCGCGGGCGGGGCGTCCGAACGTTTTCAAGAATGGGTTGTCGATCGTGCCGTCCGGAATTTGTGTCGCCCTGGCGCCATGAGGCAGGCCGCTGAACGACGTGGTCGTGCCGGTGATCGAGGAAATGGCGTCCAGCAGTACCTCCGCCGGCAGCAGCTTGGTCTGGGCGTGTGAAAAGTACAGGCTATCGTCCGCATTGAGCGGGTTCGTGGTCGCACTCATCTGGTAGGTGCGGCTGTGCAGAACCGACCGGATTAACTTTTTCAAGTCGTAGCCGTTCTTGACGAACTCCGCCGTGAGTCCGGCCAGCAGCTCGTCGTTGCACGCGGGATTCGAGTCGCGGAAGTCGTCAACCGGTTCCACGATCCCGCGTCCCAGCAAGTGGTACCAGATGCGGTTCACCAGGCTCCTGGCAAAGAACGGGTTCGATGGGCTCGACAGCCAGGCGGCGAGCTTGACCCGCCGGTCCTGGGCCGGCTGATCGTCGAGCACTGGTCCGCCCAGGGCCTTGGGCTTCATCGTCTGGCCGGTTCGAGGCTGGCGAACGTCACCCGATCCGGTGGCGTACACGACTTCGTCATCGGGCAGGCTGCCTTTTTTCCGGCCGATCTGCGAGAAGAAGGCGGCGAACCCGTAGTAATCGTCCTGAGTCCAGCGCTCGAACGGGTGATTGTGACACTTGGCACACTGGATGCGCACACCGAGAAAAAGCTGCGCCGTGGTTTCAACGGCCGACTCCGGGTCACGGCTGATCCGGTAGTAATTGGCGGCCGGGTTGCGGAAAGTCGATCCTTCTGAAGTCAGCAAGCGCGCGAACAAGCTGGTCCATGGGCACGTTCCGCTCCAGCGATTCGCGAATCCAGCGATGGAACGCATAAGCCCCCTTGGTCTGGATCAGCCGGCCGTTCGAGCGAAGCACGTCGGCGAACTTGAGCGCCCAGAAATCGTAAAACTCGGGCCGGTCGAGCAGCCGGTCGATCACCAGATCGCGGCGCGTGCTCTCCGGCTCGGCGAGAAACGCATCGACTTCCTCCGGCGTCGGCAACACGCCGAGTACGTCGAGGTAGGCCCGGCGGACGAACTCACGGTCGGTGCAGATCTCCGATGGCTGGATCCGCATCTTGTTGAGCTTCGCGAAGACGGCCCGGTCAATCACGTTGTCCTGCGGGCACGCTCGCCGCCGCGAACCCGGGCACGTCGACGAGATGCGTCAGCCGGATGTTGGCCACGAGATTCAAGTAATGGGCGATGATCGCAACCTCGCCCCGCGTCTTGAATCGGACGTAGCCGTCTTGATCGACCTCCGCGATATTCGGATTGGATGAATCGTAGTAGCAGATCGGCGTGACGTCACGCACGGCCTTGTCGGCGCCGTGAACGAGCACGGCGACTTGCTGCGTGGCCGCCGGCGCAATCAGGACGCGAGTCTCCGGGAACATCTCGAGCCGCACCGCAGCCGGAGCACCGGGTCGTCCTTGGCCCCTTCCTTGATCCAGTCGTGCAGAAACTCGAAGGTCTTTGAGCTTCGGTTGAGCCGCAAGCCGCCTTCGTGGGGGATTTGCCCGAGCGGCTTTCGCAAGATCAGGCTGGTTTCCGGCGCCATCGGGTTGATTCGACGGCCGGCGACCTCGTGCGAAAGGATCGAAAAATCCTGGTCGGGCAGGTAGCCGCGCAGGCTCAGGCGGAAGCCTCCCTTGCCCGTGGGCGTGCCGTGGCAAGCACCCGTGTTGCAGCCCGCCTGGCTGAATGACGGAATCACGTCACGCCGAAAACTAACCCGAGCGGGCTCTTCCATCGCGACCACCTTGACTGTCGTGCTCGCCTCGAGGCTGCCCTTGCGCGCGACGATCGTCGCCGTCCCGTTGCTCTTGGGGATCACTCGGCCGCTCGAATGTCACCACGGCAACCGATGGGTTGGAGCTAATCCACTCCACCGAGCGAGTCTGGTCCTGCACCATGCCATCGGCGCCTCGCGCCGTGGCCACGAGCTGGGCCGTGGCGCGGCGGCCGTTCAGCGTGGATTGTCCCGGCAAGATCGAAAGCACGCCGTTTCCGCTGTCCGCTCGATCCGCTGCACCGGCTCGCGCAAGCTCGGACATCACGGGACCGCATCCGAGAATCGCAGCGAGAACCGGTACGGCCACGGACCGGGTGAAGCGGACGCGCATGAGGAGACCCTCCGGACGGTAGGGGGGACTTTTGGCGGGGCAAACCAGGGGAAAGCCTGCTTGGCTCTGACGTTCAAGGCCGGCCGAGGATGCCCGGGCGCCTCGAAACGCAGCACGATACTGGAGGGAATTTCACTACGTTAAACAATATCGAAACAATGGCAGGTTCTTCAAGAAAAATCAAACAAATTTTGGTGGCCGTTAGTGGTCAGTTGTTCGCCATGCACGTGCGGGGCAATCGCGCCGAACTCCCGGGCGAGCCTCAACCTTTGCGGTGTCGAAAATCGCCTCGGGAGGCCTTCGTATTGCTGAGGTCTCGACCCGAGCCCTCCGGCAGGGGTCAGCGCCTCCGGCGAAACGCCAGGACGCCAAGCGCTCCAAGCCCGGCCAGGATGCACGAATTTGGCTCCGGGACGCTGCTGACGCCCAGTGACACGGCTACGGCATCGAGGTAGATGATTTCGGGCATGCCGGGCGAGAGCGCGGACGATGTGTAGGTCATGGTCAGCGTCGAGGCGGAATTCGCGACATAATCGATCGTGATCAGGTCGAAGTTTGAGATCAGGTTGGTCGCCGTGTACGACGCCCCGCTGCCGTCGTTCAGCGCGACTGTGAACGACGTCGGGAAGCCCGGGTTTGAGGCGACGAAGAATTCGGCCTGGAGCGGCGTCGTCGATGCCGCGAGGGTCAGGGTCATTACACCGCCGTTATCAGTCAAGTAGATCCCATTGGTGTTGCTGCCGCTGACAACCGGCGTCCCGTTACTCCAGTCATACGTGTTTGCACTGCCGGAGTATCCCTTGATGGGGACGTTCGCGGAGAGTCCGCCGATGATCGAGCCGCTGCTATCTCGGATCGGGTCGCCATTGTTCGAGTCGCCCCCGCCCGCGAGCCCGTAGTGGACCCAATCGAGCGAGCCGAGTGCACTCAGGTTATAGGTTCCACCACTCTCCGGGGTGACGGTTCCCGTGACGGAGGAGGCGTCGGCGGGTGGCGATAGCCATGCCGTGGACGCCACTATCGCGACAATTCCGATGAAACGGCTCGGTTGCATCTTCATGGTTCGAAGTTTCCATTGACTACGACGATAGAACGGACCTGACTTCCCAGCACGCTTGAACAAGACGGACGGCGCGAGTTTGCCGTAATTTCTTCAATCGGACCGCGCCCCCAAAACGGACAAAACACCAAAGAGATTTCTGGCGAGTGCCCGAGCTTCACTCGCCGAGCGCAAGTCGTTTTTCACAAGCTTCATCGCGGCTGTCACTTGCGACAAAGCGCAAGGAATTCCCGGTCGCACGAGTTGTTTACTTTTCGGAGCGCGGCCCGCGTCGTGCGACGAAGGTGATCCATTGTTTGGTGGGTGGATGCTGGAAAGTCGGGATGTTTACGAGTCTAATTTTTGAAATTGGACCCCTGCCGGCGCCGTTGAGGGTTCTTGATGAGACCGATTCCAGGCAATCCTCGAAAAGATCCGGGCAGGCGACGCGGCCGCCGCCGAGGAGTTCGTTCGAACTTACGAGCCGTACGTGCGGCAGGTCGTGCGTGCGCGGCTGCGCGTGATCCGGTTGCGACGTGTCACCGACTCGTCCGACTTTTGCCAGGCCGTGATGGCGAGCTTCCTGATTCGGATGACGGTCGGTGAATACGATCTCGCCGGCTCAGTCGAATTGAAGCGCCTGCTGGGGCGAATGGCGGTCAACAAGGTCGCGGACGTGGCGCGCAAGCCCGAATTCCAGTATTCCGTAGTGGCTGTCAGCGCTCCTGGTGTCAACGGTGTCGAGCCCATCGCTGCCGGGCCGGGGCCAGCCAGCCAGCTCGTCTGGAAGGACATGATCGAGGCCGTACGCGCACGCCTGACGGACAAAGAGCGGTCGGTCTCCGAGCTACGCACGATGGGGCTTTCGTGGAACGACGTCGCCAGCAGGCTCGGTGAGAAACCCGATGCGGTCCGCAACCGGCTCAATCGCGCGATCAAGCGCATCGTCCGCGAGCTTGGACTCGAGGAGCTGGACGATGATTGATGCGTGCGGCGGATCGCCAGCGAACGGGGTCGATTCCGTCGACTTCTCGCTCGAATGGCTGTTTTCCGAACAGGTCAAGGCGTGGATGCGCGGGGATCGTCCTCCGATCAGGCTCATGATCGACCGTCATCCGGCGATCGTCGATCACCCAAAGGCCCTGGTCGAGTTGATCAATCAAGAAATCGTTCTTCGACAGATCCGGGGCGAGACCCCTCGCCCGGACGATTACCTGATCGACTTTCCCGAGCTGGCCGAGCCGCTGTCGCGGCTGTTCGAGGTTCACGGTGCGCTTTCGTTCCCGCCCGAGCTGGGTGTCATTCCGGATCTCGTGCTTCAAAACGGTGCAACGAACGGCGCACGATCCGAAATTGAGTCGGTGCCCCGGATTCCTGGGTACGAGATCCAGGGGACCCTGGGCCGGGGCGGCATGGGGGTGGTGTATCTCGCGCGGCACTGCGCCCTCGACCGAATCGTCGCGCTGAAAGTGCTCCAGGAGGGGCGGCGGAGCGAGCCCGAGCACCGCGCTCGCTTCGAGCGCGAGGCGGCTGCCGTCGCCAAGTGCCAGCACCCGAACCTCGTGCAGATTCACGAGATCGGCGAATACGACGGTCAGTCGTACCTGGCGCTCGAATATGTCGATGGGTGGACGCTCGCTCGTTCGCTCGCCGGAGTGCCCCAACCTCCGCTGGCGGCGGCCGCCCTCGTAGAAATTCTGGCCAGGGCGATCGATCACGCGCACAGCCGAGGGGTCGTGCACCGCGACCTGAAACCAGCCAACGTCTTGCTTACGTCCGAAGGCCAGCCCAAGATCACCGACTTCGGCCTGGCCAAGATCGACGAAACCACGACCCGGACCGAAGTCGGCGCCATCATGGGAACGTTGGCCTACATGGCTCCCGAGCAGGCGCTCGGGGGGACCGCGAAGGTCGGGCCTCGCGCCGACATCTACGCCCTGGGTGCAATCTTGTACGAAGCCCTGACCGGCCGGCCGCCGTTTCGGGCCGAATCACCCGAGCTGCTCTTTCATCAGCTCATCCACTCCGACGTCATTTCTCCGTCGCGCATTCAAACCGGCGTCCCGCGCGACCTGGAAGCCATCTGCTTGAAATGCCTCGAGAAGTCGCCCGCCCACCGCTACGCGACGGCGCTCGAGCTCGCCGAAGATTTGAGGCGATTCGAGCGTGGAGACCCGATCCTTGCCCGACGGATCGGCGGGCTGCGGCGGTCCCTGAAATGGACGCGACGTCATCCCTGGCAGACGACCGCGGCCGCGACCGTGGTGATCGCCGGGTTCGCGTTCATCGGCATGACCTATCGGCATAACCGCGAGCTCGCGCCGAGATCCGGCGCACGCAAGACCAGGCCGCCCTTGCCCGGCTTAACTACCAGGAGGCTCGATCGACGATTCAGGCCATGCTCGGCCGCCTTGACGACCGACGACTCGCCGGCTCTCCCCGACTGCTCGACCTGCGCCATGATCAGCAGGAAGACGCCCTGGCCTTCTACGATCAAATCCTCCGCCAAGGCGATTCGAACGATCCGGTGGTCTGCGCCGACACCGCACGCGCGCTCAACGAAGGGGCAATGATTCAAACCTCACTCGGCCGTACCGAGCTGGCCGAGAAGTACGTCCGCCGATCCCTCGAGCTCGTGGAACGCCTGCGGTCCGAGCGGCCCGACGATCTCCATTACAGTAGACTCCATATCGATTGCCTGGCGAGGCTCGCTGTCTACCTGACCGATGGCCACCGTGATCAGGCAAAGGAGTACGGTCGACAGGCCGTCGAGCTGGCCGAACGACTGGCCAGCGCCACGCGCAACGACCCCGTCGATTTGGAGCAACTGGCCGTCTGTCAAAACAACTATGCGAACACCCTGCGGGGGGAGTCGATCGACAAGGCCCTGGTTCACTACCAAAAGGCCATCGAGATTCGCGAGCGTATCGATCCCGTTCGATTGCCGGGCGTGAGCATAAAGCTCGCTGAGTCGTTGATCAACCTGGGCATCGTCCTCTGGCGAAGTCAGAAGCATTCGGCGGCCGAGCAACGGTTCCGTCGGGCCGAGGAACTCTTGCTCTCCGCCGACACCAAGATCCTTGCTCCTGCTGACGTCGTTAGCTTCGTCGGCCACGTCAATGTCAACTGGAGCGGAATGCTCCACGGGGTGGGCCGTTGCGATGAGGCCATCGCCCGCGCGGACGTGGGGCTCTTCCGGCTCGAGCCGTATTGCCGCCTAGAGCCGCTTGATGAGCTAGCTCGCGAACTTTGCCTCAAGCTGCACGGCAACCGAGCCAATTCCTTGGCTGCGACGGGGCGACATCGAGAAGCGGCCAACGAGTGGCGACGGGTCGTGGAACTCTCTGCCCAGCCCGTTCCGGCGAGTTATCGAATTTTTCTCGCGGGCGAATTGGTGCGATCCGGCGAGCTGGTTGGCGCATTGGCCCAGACAGCGCTTGTGAAGGCCGATCCCCATCTCGCCGCCGAGGAACAATACAACCTCGGCTGCATCTCTGCGCTCCTCGCGGCTGCCGCGCGAAGCGACACGCAGCTCTCACCTGAGAAGCGAGCGAACCTGGTAGAGGCTCGGATCGCCGATGCGATTCGCTGGCTGAATGGCGCCGCCACAACAGGCTTCTTCCGCGATCTGGACAATCGAGGCTGGGCCAAGAGGGATCCGGACCTCGCTATCCTGGCTGAGCGTGACGATTTCCGGAAGCTGATTGAACCGGACTCCGTCACGCGATGATCGAGATTTCAGCGGGTTCCAACCGTACGTCGTGAAATTCATCCTGCCGAGGCGGGCGTGAGCACTTCGCTCCCGGGGAGGATTGCCATGATTGCGTTCGCGGGTCGGGCCTTTGTGCTTTGGGTGCTGTTGGTCGGATCGGGTGAGCGCCCGCGTGATTCGCCGGACCGGCGGCTGTGGGGAGCGCTCGAGCCGGGTCCGCATGCGGTGGGATTCGCTAGATCATGGCAGCTCGATCACGCTCGTCAGTATGCCCCGGCATTTCCGGTCAAGGGCGCTCTCTCGGGGACGTTGCCGGCATATCCCCGACCGATTCTGGTCAATTTGTGGTACCCGGCGCGTGCGTCTGCGGCCGCGCCGATGCGCTATCGCGAATATCTCGAAATGGGCTCCGACAATCCGTCGATCGCTCCGTTCGCGAAACGCCTGGAGGCATTCACACGCGCGACGATGGCCGAGGAGGTCCTCGAAGAGCGGCCCGCAAAGATTGATGAGACCGAGGCCGCGGGAATCGAGCGATGGCTCGATGCGCGCACAGTGGCTGTCAAAGACGCTCCGATTGCTCCCGGGAAGTTCCCGCTGATCGTCGCACACCCTGGCCTGGGAGGGACCTTTGAGGACAACGCCACCTTTTACGAATACATGGCGAGCCACGGCTACGTCGTGATTGTCGCACCTTATCAGTCGGAGAACGCAGCCTACCTCAACGTTGACTGGGACCTCGACCGTTCGATCAAGGACATGGAATTCCTCGTTCGGTACGCAAAGGGGCGGCCCGATCTCGATCTCGGTGCGATCGGGGCCATCGGCCACAGTTACGGCGCGCAGGCCGTGCTGGCCTGGCGAGCCGAACAGAACTCGCCGTTAAGTGCCGTCGTGAGTCTCGACTCGACCGTGGAACACGGTTCGCCCACCGAGCCAGGGTTCGCGACACTCAGGGCACGTCTGACCAGTTCCCTGCGTCTGGCCGGGCCGATCATGATTTACTCGGCGAAGGAAGACGAAGCGAAGCCAGACTTTTTCGCCCACTGGGGATATTTGAAATATACGCATCTTTACACGGCGATGGTCAGCGACCTAGAGCATAATGACTTTCTTACGCAGGGCGCCGCGCGTTTTGCGTTCCTGCCGGGGCGAAGGGTTCCGGCGGACAAGGCAGCCGTGATTCGAGCAGGGTACGACCGTGTGTGTCTTCACTCGCGGAAGTTCTTTGATGCGTATCTCAAAGGGGATCGAGAGGCCGAACAGTTCTTGCGGCGATCACTCCACGACAAGGCAACGCTCGGCGCGGGCTTCGAGCTTGCCATTCAAGCGCCGTCGCCTCTGCCCCCGAGCGGCGCGCAGGTAATGGACATGGTGAGTCGGGATGGAATGGATGCCGCGATGCGATTCGTGAAGGTGTTCGGGCTGGAGATGACCGAGGAAATAATCGGCGACGCGGCGCTCGGGCTTAACAGCAGCGGGAAGCGGTCTGAGGGTCTTGTCTTCATGCAGTATCGCTGCGAGTTGTATCCGTCTTCCTGGGTAGCGCTGAAGCTCCTCGCGGATCGGCTGCTCGAAGACGGGGATCGCGCCGGAGCCCATGCCGGATATCGCAAGGCGCAGCAGCTCATCGCCGGCGGCGCAAAGCCGGTGCCTTCGGAGCGGGCGCTGAAGATGATCGCGTACGGCATCAAGAAGGCAGAGGGGAAGTGAGCTATCAAAACGGGCGATATCATTCGATCGACTACCGGGCCGCTGCCGAACCACCGCTGGACGGTGCGGATGGCACCTGGGCACACCAGTTGCTGGATCAGGCTGGCAAGAGGTGACGAGCGTCGTCACGGGTCGCTCTCCCTGCGCTTCTCGATGAGAACTCAACGGGAAGACTTCAATAAGCGGCCGTGGACAGTTGTCGCGACCTACCAGATGTGAGCATAATGCATCCCTGACGAATCGCATTTTTCCCCAGGAGACCCGTTTCATGGTCGCTCGAAGAACCCGCTTGGCCCTTGCTCTGTCGATCACTTCGCTCGCCGCAGTCGCGGCGTTTATCGCTCTGGGGCCCGCGGGGGCTGCCCGAGCTCAGGAACCCGGTGCGAAGGCAGGCGCCTCAGGCGCAGCGACGGTCGAGGGCGTTTTGAAGAAGACCGCTGAACTCTACAAGAAAGCCAAATCCGTCGCGGTGGAGATGAATCGCGTGCAAAAGCTCGGCCCAGTCAAGATGGAAATGACCACCACCGTGGCGTTCCAGAGGCCGAACCGGCTTGCTGTCCGCTCCAAAACGACCATGCCCGTCGTCGACCTGGTGTGTGATGGCAAGACGCTTTTCTTATCCATCCCATCCATGAAGAAGTACACCGAAGGCGAAGCGCCCGCCACATTCAAGGACCTGATGGGCGACCAGATCGCGGCGTCATCGCTCCAGCTCACGATGCTCGTCGACCTTTGCTCCGACGACCCCTACAAGTCACTCATGGATGGTGTCACGAAGTCCAGTTACGCGGGGCTCGACACGCTTGACGGTGGCGTCAAGGCGCATCACTTGAAGTTCACCCAGGACCAATTTGACTGGGAGATGTGGGTGGCTGCCGAGGGCGACCCGCTGGTGAGCCGGGTTGTCATCGACCTCGCCAAGATGGTGGCGAATTCGCCTGCCGCGGCGCAGCTCAAGGGGCAGAAGCTCGAGATGATCCAGGACTACAAGGGTTGGCAGCTTGACAAAGGCATCGATCAGAAGAGCTTCGTCTTCGAGCCGGCGGGTGCCGAAAAGGTCAACAGCTTCATGGAAGGGCTGGGTGGCGGCAAAGAGGCCCCTTCCCCGCTGCTCGGCAAACCGGCGCCGGACGTCAGTCTGAAGCTTCTGGAGGAAGGCAAGGGCGACTTCAAGCTCAAAGAGCATAAGGGCGAGCACGTCGTGATGCTCGACTTCTGGGCCACCTGGTGCGGCCCGTGCGTGATGGAGCTGCCGATTCTTTCGGAAGTGGCGGAAGCGTACAAGGATAAGGGCGTCGTCTTCTGCGCGGTCAACCAGCAAGAAGAAGCCGCCGAAATCCGCACGTTCCTGAAAGAGAAGAAGCTCAAGTTCACGGTCGCCCTCGACTCGAGCGGTGCCGTCGGGAACGCCTATGGCGCCAACGCCATTCCCTTGCTGGTCCTGATCGACAAGAAGGGCGTGGTGCAATCCGTGCATGTGGGCTATAACCCGGGAATCAAATCGGCGCTCAAGAAGGAGCTCGATACCCTGCTTGCGGGCAAAGACCTGGCCAAGGACGCCGGCGAGAAGAAGTAAGCGCGAAAGTGGGCGTGATCGTGCGCCCACGATCGGTCGGGCCACCATTCGGAGGCGTGTGATCGCGCCTCCGGTGTGGTGGCGTCTGGACTTGCGTTAAGCGACCCAGGCTGTAGAATGAGAAGTGGTTGGAGCACATTTCAAAGGAACTGGGCGCGTGGCGTCCGTTCCGAGGTCTCTGCCCCTTTTTGCATTTGGTGTGGTAGACTGAACACGTTGGTCTCCAACAGGCTTGCGCTCGCACTGTGGGCGTGAAGAACGCGTGCCGAGCGAATCTTCCTCAGGGTACTCTTCGGACAAGAGGCCCCGTTCCGTCTCACGGAGGAGGTTGTCGATGGAAATGCGCGTGGCGAGCGGGATGGTACGTTACGGGCTGCCGGGCTTGGTTTTAGGTGTGGCCCTCTGCTGGGGTTTCGGAATGCGAGGTCCTGAGGCCGCGGCCCAGTCGGAGCGTGGGGGTGCGTCAGGGCCAGCCGCACAGACGGCGAGCTCGACGCGGCCTTCCGACGTCAACCGGGCTCAGCCGGGGCGGCAAAACACGCTGGGAGAATCAAACGGAACTCTGGCGCTGATTACCGGGGCGGCGGGGAATTCCGGGCAGTCTCAATGGCTCTACCTTATTGATACCAAGAACCGTTCGTTCGCGCTCTATCGGATCGACCCCAACAATCCCAAGGGAATCGTGAAGCTTGAGGCCTCGCGTCAGTACGAATGGGACCTCAAGCTCGAACACTACAACAACCAGCCGCCCGAGCCCGATGCCATCAAGGCGACGGTTCAAACTCTTTCTCGCTCAACACCGGAATAAACCGGAGGCCGAAGACATGTTGGGTCGCGGTCTCCTTTCCCTGAGAATCGAACTGAATCGGCTGCACTAAAGCCGATTTCGACCGCGAGGAGCACGCCCATGGCTCAGTTTTATACGCTGGAAGAGGCCGCCAAGGTTCTGGGGATGAGTGCCGAGGAGCTCAAGGCGAAGGCCCAATCGCGGGAAGTGCGAGCATTCCTGGATGGCGGCTCCTGGCGGTTCCGTGTTGTCGACGTGGATGAGCTTGCGCGCCGTCGCGGCTTAGGCAGTGACGCCGAGCTGAGACTCTCCGACCTCGACCTGCCCGCCGGGAAAAGCTCCGGAGAGCTCGAAGAGCTCGACCTGTCCGAATTCCACATGGGCGTTTCCAAGACCGATCTCGGCTCGGAATCGGCTCATATCTCCAAGTCCGACAAAGGCGGGCGGAAGAAGTCGGCCGACACCGGCTCCGATCACGACATCCTGCTCGACGACCTCACCGTGCCGCCCAACCCGGTCACCGGGTCGAGCTCAGTCATCATCGGCGCGCCGACTTCGGGCGGCCGGCCGAGTGATTCGGACGTGAGACTCGTTCCGGACAACATGATGCGTGGGGCAAGTGATTCCGACGTGCAACTCGCCTCGCCGGGACTCAAGCAGCCGAGCGACTCGGATGTCACACTCATCAAGGAAGACACCGCCGATCACGGCATCATCAGCGGCTCGGGCAGCTCGAGCGAGACGTCGGTGCGGGTGAGCCCCCTCCTGGGGTCATCGGCTGAGGTTCCCGCGGCCGGAGCCGACAGCGACTTCGAGCTCAATCCCTCGAGTGAGCTGATCGATGCTCTCCAGCCCGATTCGGGCAGTGATTTCGAGTTAAGCGCGCTGGATGCCAGTGACGAGTTCGAAGCCACCCCGATGTCGAAGCCGAGTGATTCCGACGTGACAGCGTCGGATCCGAAGGCGGCCGGTATCAACCTCTCGCGCCCGAGCGATTCCGGAATCAACCTTCAAACGGGGGCCGGCCTGGGCCTCGGCCAGGCTGATTCGATCGAGCTCGCCCCGCTCTCCGACGAAGCACTCGAGACAACCCAGCGAGCCAAGAACACCAGCGCCAAGCCGTCCAAGGCCAAGCCGTCCCTCTCGGCGACCCCGCCCCCCTCGGTCAAGAAGGGTGAAAAGGATATCTTCGACGACACGGACTTCGAGGTCGATGTCAACCTGTCTGACGCCGATTCCGACGACAAGACCGTGCAGCTCGAAGCCGCCAGCGACTTCGACCTGGAAGACAGCGACACCGGCTCGGAGGTCTTCGCAATCGATGAAGAAGCCGTCGACCAGAATGCATCCACGGCCATGGCCCCGTCGGCGTTCGCAGAAGACGACGAGGACGAAGAGGACGACGGCTTCGACTCCGCGGTCTCGAGTGAGATGGGGGCCTGGTCGTCGTCGGAAAGTTCGGCTGGCCCAGAACGTTCCGCGCCCGCGATGGTGATGTCCCGTGAGGCCGACCAGGAGTGGAGCGGCATCTGGGTCGGCTTGCTCGGTTTCACGACGATCTGCTTGTTCTTGGCGGCGTTCGTCGCGCACGACCTGGTTCGAAACCTGTACGAATACCAGTCCGGCGGCACGATGGGCTCGGGATTGGTGCGGACCCTCTCCGGCATGTTCGGAGGCTGACCTCTTGCGAACAGTCGTTCCCGAAAGGAGGCGGAACGAATGGTTCGTCCACGTTCGATCGTCAAACCGCGGCATTTGACCGTCGCTCTATTGCTCTGCTGCGGATGCGCTCTGGCGCCCCGCTCGCAGGTGGATGAATGCCGTCAACTCAGCCGGACGCTCCGGTCCGAGAACGCGCGTCTCAAGGATCGGATCCTTGTACTCCAGACCCAGAATCGGGAGCTTGCCGATCGAGCTGAGGACGATGCAAACCGCCTCGCCAGCCAGGACGAGGCAATCGAGCGCTTTGAAAGCAACGTGCGCGCCTATCAGGACGAACGTGATCAACTCGAAGCGGCCTATCACCAGCTTGTGTCGAGCCTCGGTGAATCGCGAGCGAAAGCCGACGAACGATTGAGCCAGGCGTCGCCCGCACCGTCGACGAACCAGAAGAGTCGTCCACAATCGACGGCGAGCCAGGGTACGGGCGCCAACTCGGGTCGCGAACCCGAAGGCACTCGAAAATAAGCCCGACGGGCGGATCGGGCACACTGGCGCCCCTTGACTGACGTTCGAATTGTCACGCATAATCCAGGGTGTGTTACACTGGTGGCTACCTATTCGTGGAATGTGGGCAAAGAACTCGCACATTGAATCGGAACGTTCCGGTGGTAAGTCAGGCCAGCGCCTGAGCTTCTGCTGCGCGATCCATTTCGGCTCGCCACGTTCCGAGATGTTTGGCTTTTTGATCGGGGGCTAACTGTAATGCGAACGATGGTATCAGCCTTGACTGTGATCTTGTTCGGGCTTGGGGTCTCGACCGCGCGAGGGGCCGGAATTCGCGGCGACTACGTTGAGGCGCGCACCGCAGACGTTTTCACCGGGCCGTGCTTCTCCAACGCCGAGGTTTTCATTTACGGCAATCGGGCGGTGATGGCGTGGAAGGTGACGGAAGGATCGTGGAACGGGGTGGACCTTGGCGGGCTGTGTGTGGCGGCGGCGATTGATGGAACCACCACGTTCACCGAAGATCAGCCTGAGAAGGCGGAGTCGGTCTTGATGGTCGACGACCGGGCTGACAGCCGGCAGCGCGAGGCGCTCATCGCAATGGCCAAGGAGCTGGGCGGTGCGCGGCTCTCCCGAATCGCCAAAGTCACGAGCACGCACATGAGTCTGAAGCTGGAAGAGCATGCTCGAGCGGAACCAAACGCGGCTCACGCGGTCCACGACATGCCCCACTCTCCGCGGGCGTCGTTCTGGGCGGCGGGGCTGGCGAAGATCGTCACTCGCCCGCTCGACGATCGCGACCATGCCTGCGGCAACGAAGTGATCGCCTATCCTCCGCTTTCCAAAGGCGTCAGTGCCCAGCCCGCGTTCACGCTCGGTCACACTTTCAAGGGCGACGGTCTCCAGGCCAACTGGGAGGACCCGAATTGCAGGAGCAGCTTCGTCGGTCACTTCACTCATTGAAGGCTTTGACCGCAAGGCCGTCGGGGCTCTCTCGCCCCGACAGCCGGATCGGGTTTCTGGCCTGGCGCCAGGTTGGAGAGCCCAAGTCACGAGAATGTTATCGACCGCGCCGCTCCGGCAATCCCCTGGGTGTCCCCTCCCGAACCGCGGAATCGCACACTTGAGCGAGAGGGTTCCGCACCTCGATCGCGAACGAGGTCTCAATCGATGCGCAGGATCGTGTTAGGGTTGTTTTTCTGCGTGCAGGCGGCACCCGTGCTTGCACAGGAATCGTACAAGGTGACTGCTCTCAAGCAGGCCGCGCCGGCAGCGGCTGCCACGGGCATTCGCGGACTTTTGAACGCAGAGGGGTACCGCATTCAGGATGATAAAGGTCAGACGCTCGCCGAGATCTGGCTGCGCAAGACTATTCCCGCGAGTGAGAAACCTTCTGGACCCAAGGGTGTGGTGCTCTTGCCGTTCCTCGCTGACGGAGAGTTGATCGGTGTGTTGCAGTACGTCTCCGAGGGGCGCGACTATCGCGATCAGTCGATTGCGAAGGGCCTGTACACGATGCGATACGGCCTGCAGCCGGTTAACGGCGATCATCTGGGGGTGAGCACTTTTCGAGACTACGTTTTGCTCCTGCCGGCGGCAAAGGATACCAAGAGCGACCTCCCGTCTCGCAAGCAGCTTGAGCAGCAAAGCGCCGAATCGGCAGGGACGAGCCATCCGGCGGTGCTGCTTCTGCAGGGGGCTTCGACCGACTCCTCCAAGACGATTCCAGCCATGGTCCGGGACGCAGAAAAGAATACGTGGAGCGTTGCTATTCCCCTGAAATTACAGGTCAAGGGCGAGTCGGAGGCCGTGGTTCAGCCCGTTCTTCTCGTGGTTGTGGGCGCGGCTCCCGTATGACCGCCCGCGCGACTTGCTTGGATCCGCTCGAGTGTGCCGGCGGAACGTGATATTTGGCACGGATTGCAGACGCCCTTAGCCGATTGCGGAGCCCACTGGCGGTTCAGTTCGACGATGATGCCTCTTTCTTTGCTGATTGCGCTCTTGATTGCATTTGGGCTCGAGCCCCCGGCGACGGGGGTTCCACCGGCAGACGTCGCGACGCGTGTGCTCGAAACGTTCGGGGGCGTGATCCTGATCGCGGGCCTGGCGTTTGGGCTTGGGTTCTGGGTTGCGTTCCGAGCATCGCACATCGGGGCCACGACCTCCAGGCTGCGGCAAGGCTATGCGCTCGGAGTGCGGCTGATCACGTTTCTCTCGCTGGTGGTTTACGCCTGGATTATCCACTGGGTGGGCTGGTCGAAGCTGGTTCGGGGGAATTGGGGGCTGGATGGAGCGATTCTGTTCGACGACCTCGTCGTCTTCCTGCCGTTCTTGATGATTCAGCTTCTGGTCTGGTGGGGGCTTTACTTTGCTGACCATGCGCTGCAGATCCGGCAGGGAATCGGCGTCGAGCGCGGGCTCTTACGATATCTGGTTCTCAAGGGCAGGCAATCACTCGGACTGACTCTGCCGGTCATCCTTTGGTACGTGATTCGAAGGGATGTCATCGGGCGCCTCGTGTCGAGCTCCGAAGCGCAAGAGGTCTGGGAGCCGGTCGAAATGATCGTAATCGGCTTCTTTGTTCTGGCGCTGTCACCGCTCTTCGTTCGCCTGGCGTGGCCGACTTCTTCTTTGCCGCCGGGGGCATTGCGCCGGCGGCTCGAACGTGCGGCGGAGCGGGTGGGTTTTCGATTCACGGACATACTCGTCTGGGATACGGGTCAGATGATGGTGAACGCCTGTGTCACCGGCATCCTGCCGCGCTTTCGCTATGTCTTGCTGAGCGACGCCCTGCTCGAGACGCTGACGCCGCTCGAGTCGACAGCGGTTTTCGGCCATGAGATTGGCCACGTCGCGCATCGGCATTTCCTTTACTTCGGATTCTTCTTCCTGGGCTCGCTCGGCGCGCTTTCGATCTTCGGTGATCTCGTCTCACTTTCGAGCCCGATGCTCTCGCGATCGAGCTGGCTCAACCCTGCAGTCGTCGAGGGTGTTCTTCTGGTCATCGCTCTGGGGCTCTATTTTTGGTTTGTGTTCGGCTACGTGTCGCGGCGATTCGAGCGACAGGCCGATGTCTACGGGAGCAAAGTGGTTTCCTGTGATATGGCCGACTGCCCTCCGCACTCGGATCTGGACAACGAGCTGGCGCCGGAGCCGTCGGTCGCGTCCAAGCCGAGCCTTTGCCCGGTTGGGATCCGAATCTTCGCCGACGCGCTGATCGACGTCGCTCACTTCAACGGGCTCGACCGCTCGAACCGATCGTGGCGCCACGGATCAATCGCCAGCCGGATTGCGTTCCTCGAGGCCCTCGAACGCCATCCGGAGCGGGAAGTAGCCTTTCAGTCCAGCGTTCGGCGCCTGCGTTGGGGTCTGGGCGTGATCTTGAGCGCCGCGCTGGTCATTTCCGCCGTGAGCCAGATGCGGGGGCTGTTTCGCTGAACTTGCCTTCCGCTAATTGGCAAGTTTTGTAATATTGACGCCCCCAAGCCGGTACCGTCGGGCAAGCCAGGCCCATCTGGGATTCCCCTACGACATGGAGGTCGTCATGCTCCGATGGCCAATTCGCCTCAAGCTGTTCGTTGGCTTGAGCGTCGTCGTTGGGATGATGCTCATCCTCATGGGCACGTCGATCTTCGGCCTCCACTCCTTCCATT
Organism: uncultured Planctomycetota bacterium; assembly: GCA_963823665.1. GTDB lineage: Bacteria > Planctomycetota > Planctomycetia > Isosphaerales > Isosphaeraceae > CAVXHV01. Next base: position 1,667,805 of record CAWGMQ010000004.1, on the reverse strand, counting down.
TGAGCTACCTCACGTTTCTCGATCAAATCAGAGAAATTGGGGCATCTGCGGCATTGATGAGGTCCGCTGCCCCGTTGCGCGCCCCGCACGAACTCGCCCCAGGAGAGCGCCGAGCTGAGGCAGCAGGTCGTCAGGGCGCAGCGTGACCTTGTCACGTACTTCACCCAGTTGAAGAAGAACGCCAATCAGGGAAGCCGAGTCGATAGCGGCACGGATGAGTTGGGATTGGCGTTCCTGATCGACGACGATCTGGCGGCCATCTTGAGCGAGCTGGATCATTCGCCTCCGGAGCGGAAGCTTCCGGGCACGGAGTATTACGTGGAGCATCACCCGGAGCTGTTGCCGCAGGTGAAGCCGGCCACCGGGCTGCCGTCGCGGATCGAGCGATTGAACGAAACCGTGCTCGAGCTTCCCAGACGGCTTTATGAAGACTTCCGGGCGGTTCTCAAGATGTCAGAAAACCAGTATCAGGTGGGCCGGATCATCGTCTGGATCTCCTCACTGATGGTGCTGGGCATGCTGTGCGGGCTCACGCTGCTTTTCCATAGATGGGTCTTGCTGCCGCTGCGCCTCTTGCAGCGCGGTGTGCGGCACGTGGCTCGCGGCTCGTTCAACTACAAGATCGATCTGCATTCCGGCGATGAGATGCAAGACCTGGCTGAAGCGTTCAACGACATGACATCGAAGATCAGCATGACCTATGCGGATCTCGAGCAGCAGGTGCAGGAACGAAGCAGGCAGCTCGTCCGATCGGAGCGACTTGCCGGCGTCGGCTTCCTGGCCGCCGGAGTCGCGCATGAGATCAACAATCCGCTGGCATCGATTGCGTTTTGCGCCGAAGCCCTCGACCATCGACTCGCGCGGCTGCTCGAGTCGCCCAATCCGGCCGAAAAGGGTGTCGTGATCAATTACTTGAAAATGATCCAGGAAGAAGCATTCCGCTGCAAGAACATCACCGAGAAGCTGCTCGACTTCTCGCGCTGCAACGACATCAAACGCGAGCGGACCGATCTGGCCGGCTTGATTCAAGGCGTCGTCGACATGATCCGCCACATTGGCAAATATACAGGGAAGAATATCCTCTTTCATCCCCGAGAGGCGGTGATGGCGCACGTTGACGCGCAGGAAATCAAGCAGGTCGTTCTCAATTTGATCGTGAATGCGCTCGAGTCGATGGGAGGGACAGGCACGCTCAAGATCGACGCGCGTTACAACCACGGCATGGCGGAAATGGTCTTCACCGACAACGGCTGCGGGATGAGCGCGGCCGTGCTCGAGAACATTTTCGAGCCGTTCTTCACCAAGCGCCGCGACGGCAAGGGCACGGGGCTTGGTCTTTCCATCACTCATCGGATCGTGAATCAGCATCACGGTGAAATCATGGCGACGAGTCCGGGAATGGACCAGGGCTCGACGTTCACGGTGCGGCTACCCATCGATCCCACCGAAATCTCCAACCACGGTGCCACGGGCTCGAGGAGTGCCGGCCGTCTCCGGCCCGAGCCTGTCGCGGCCCTCTAAATTAGCCAAAGGAATTGTGATGGAGAAGTCGCGTCAGGGAGGATTGCGGATCTTATTTGCCGACGATGAATCCCACTTGCGAGATCTGATGCAGATGGAGCTGCCCCGTCTGGGACATGAAGTCACTGTGTGTCCCGACGGCGCAGCGGCGCTCAAGGCACTCGAGCAGGGGTTCTACGACGCGGCGCTGCTTGACCTGCGGATGCCGGGATTGACCGGCATCGAGGTTCTCGGCCAGATTCGCCAGGCGAGTCCCGAGACTCAAGTGATCATCTTGACCGGCCACGCAACGGTCGACACCGCCGTCCAGGCGCTGCGACTGGGGGCGTTCGATTACCTGACGAAACCGTGCAAGTGGGCCGAGCTCGAGATGATCTTGAACCGCGTGGCCGAACGGCGCGACATGGCGAACAAGACCGCCGCGCTCGAAACCCGTTTGAAGGCCGCCGAGGGGATGCCGCTCTTGATCGGCGAGACCCCAGCCATGCAGCAAGTTCGGCGCTTGATCGATACCATCGCCCCCACGGACGCCTCGGTGATGATCCTGGGCGAAACCGGCACTGGCAAGGAGCTGGTGGCGCGTAGCCTCCACGACAAGAGCCGGCGCGCCGATCGGGCGTTCATTCCGGTCAACTGCGGCGCACTCCCCGAAAATCTCGTCGAGAGCGAGCTATTCGGCCACCGCAAAGGTGCCTTCACCGGTGCCGACGCACACCGCAAGGGCCTCTTCGAGGTTGCCAACGGCGGCACACTGTTCCTCGACGAAGTGGGCGAGCTGGACAAAAGCGTGCAGGTCAAGCTGTTGCGATTCCTGGAATCCGGTGAGATTCGCAAGGTCGGCGAGAACGAGCCTTTCCGGGTCGACGTCCGTGTGCTCTGCGCGACCAATCGCGATCTCCGCGAGATGGTGGCGAATGAGCTCTTCCGCGAAGATCTCTTTTTCCGCCTCAACACATTCGAGATCTTCCTGCCCCCCCTTCGCGAGCGCAGGGCGGATATCGGTGCCCTTGCGAACCATTTGCTGCTGCGGCACGCAGCACGCCGCGGCCTGACCGAGTCGATGATCACGCCGGCATCGATCGCGATCCTTTCCGCCCACGAATGGCCGGGCAATATCCGGGAGCTGGCCAACATGATTGAGCGTGCCACCATTCTGGCCGGCAACGGCCCGATCCTTCCGGAACATCTGCCGACCCAGCTCCCCTCGCGCACCAAGGCGTCCGCGGCAGCCGCATCCTCGATCGCAGGACCTCATTTCCAGATCCCGGAAGGCACGCCGACTCTGCGCGACATCGAGATGAAGTTTATCCAGACCATCCTCGAGAAACACCACGGCAACAAGCCCGCGGCCTCACGCGAGCTGGGCATCAGTCTCAAGACCCTCTACAACAAGATCAATCAACTTCAGCATAGTTAGCTGTAAGGGTCGCCAGGGGCTGAAAAGCCGCTGGCTATTGACCGCGGCCCCGTTGGGGCAGAAACGAACGGCCGCATCCGGCAGTCGAGCCGGATGCGGCCGTTGTTGAATAACGTTCAGGGGTTGATTCCCGCCGGGCTAGCCGGCGGGATTCTGGGATCGCCCTTTAGTTGGCCGGTCCCTTGGGATGGTTGTTGCTGAGCACGACCTTGGTGTGCTTCATCGCGCTGGTTGCGTGGTGCTTGACCAGCGACACGCCGTGCTTGGCTTTGACGACGATTTGCCCCTTGCCTTTCTTGGCCGCAGTGACCGCGCTGGTGGTCGAGGAGAAGATCGGCGCGTCCCCCCTGGGGATGGCCGGCATGAAGACGCCGCTGTGAATCGGATTGACGCGTGCGCCGCCGTTGCCGCCGTTGGCGGCGCTTGCGGTGCCGATGATGGTCTGGGGGGCGAAGACCTTGTCGTGGTAGGCCTGAAGCTCGGCGACGAAGTCGCTGCCATTGATTCCGTTGCCGGAGGGGAATGACCCGTAGAAGACGCCGTCGAGATGGTTTTCGGCGAGGTCCTGCACGGAGGAGTCTCCGTTGGAGGAGTCGCGGATCGTGAAGAGGTAGTAACCGCCCCGGATGGTCTCGCCGGCCCTGAAGGTGACGGCCACGTCGTAGGCGAAGGGGATGCTCGGGTCGGGAGTGGCCGTGACGTTGGAGACGTAGTACTTGCCGGGGAAGTTCTTCTGGGGGTGGACCTTGGTCAACAGGTAGTTGGACGAGTCGAGCAAGGTATTGACCCAGACGCCTGAGGGTGCACTGCCGTTAGCGTTGACCGGATCCTGGATGGTGAAGTCAACCTGGCCGTTGAGCCGGTTGAAGAACATGCCGGTGACGACCGGTCCGGTGGTGTCGATCAAGAGGTTGCTGGTGATCACGACCGGGCTGGGGGGCGTGGTCACGATGGTTTCGCCGAACTGGTCGATCGCGGTGGCCGTGATCGAGTAATGGCCGTCGGCCAGCGGGATGTCGGACTGGATGTTCCACGAGCCGTCGCTGCCCGACTCGACCTGGCCGATGATGAAGGGGGTGCCGCTGGGAAGCAGGGTTGCTGACAGGGTGACGCTCGAGAGCGGCTCGGACGTGCCGAAGAAGTCGGGCTGCTTGACGTTGGTGACGTCGGGGGTGCCGGTTGAGAGGCCGCTGTCGGTTGCGGGATTGAGCACGCCGGTCAGGGTGATCGAGTTGTCGGCCACGGTGGCGGTGTTGTCGACGGTGAGCCTGGAGCCGCCGTCGTCGGTGACGAAGACCTGGATCGCGTAAGTTCCGCTATTTCCGGTGCCGGTGGTGACACCGGAGTCAGCGTAGGTATGCGAGCCGCTGACGAGGTAGGCGGTGCCGACGCCGCCTGGCTGGCTGACCGTGCCGGCGGTCATGGGGGTGCCGTCGCCCCAGTCGATGGTGGCGAAGAAGTCGGCGATGGTGGAAGTCGGATTGGCATCGGTGAACGAGGCGACCGGGCCCTTGAAGAGCGGCGGTGAGAAGACCGGTACGGGGAAGATCGAGGCTTCCACGGTGCTGACGGTCGGCTGGGTTGCCGAAGGTGCCAGGGCCGCGTCGGCGACGATGGCCGAGCCGCTGAAGATGGTGACCGAGCCGCCGTCGTCGGTGACGGTGACGGTGTAGGCATAGGTGCCTTCTTCAGCATAGGTGTGAGCGGCGCTGACGGTGAAGATCACGCCTTCGGGCGTGCCGACGGCGGTCAGATTGGATGCCGTCAGGGTCTGGGGAGCGGAGCCGTCGCCCCAGTTGACCACGGTCGAGCCGGGTGCGGTGGTGAAGTCGGCGACGGTCGCGCCTTGGTTGGCGTCGGTGAAGGTTCCGAGCAGGACGGTGCCGCTGGTGTTCCCCTCGATGTCGGTGATCTCGGTGCCGTTGGAGCTGGTGAGCTGGGCGTCGAGCACGGTGGCGGTGCCGGGGGTCAGCGTGGTCGTCACGCCGCCGATGGTGGTGACGCTGATGTTGACCGTGAAGGTACCCTCTTCGGTGTAGGTGTGGCTGCCGAGCACCTCGAAGATCGGGTCGCCCGGATCGGTTGCGCCGGTGAGCGGCGTGACGCCGATCTGCTGGACCGCAAGCGTGGTGTCCACGGTCGGCTTACCGTCGCCCCAGCCGCCGACCGGCAGGAACGCCGTCACGTCGGCCACGGTGGCCAGCGTGTTGGGGTCGACGAAGGTCGCCAGCACGATCGTGCCGGTGTTCTGGCCCTCGACCGCAGTGAAGTTGTTGACGGCGCCGGTGACCGGCAGGTCGGTGACGGTGATCGTGGCTGCGCCGGCCGTGGCGGTGAGCGTGACACGCGAGCCGCCGACGTCCGTCACCACGATCGTGACGGCGTAGACGCCGGGAGTGGCATAGACGTGGCTGCCCTCGACGTTGAAGTCGCCGGGGGTGGCGGTGGCGACGACGGTGCCCAGGCTGGTGGGCGTTCCGTCGCCCCACTGAATGACGGCCGTGAAGTCGCTCGCCGGCGCACGGTGTTGGCGTCGATGAAATCGCCGACGACGACGTTGGTGAACGGCACGCCGGTGGTCTCCGAGATTGCCACGGGGGGACCGGCGGTGAGCGCGGCGTCCGCGATCACGGCCGTCGAGGAGACGATTGTGGTCGCGCCACCATCGTCGGTCACCGTGATGACGACCGGGTATGTCCCCTCCTCGGCGTAGGTGTGCGGGGCGTTGATGCTGAAGACGACGCCGACCGGCGAGCCCACTGCGGAGATATTCGCGGCGGTCAAGGTCTGCGGGGCGCTGCCGTCACCCCAGTTGACCACCACCGAGCCCCCGTTGCCGCCGGGCAGGGGTAGGAAGTCGGCGCTGGTGGCGAACGGGTTAGCGTCGCTGAAGGCCCCGATGATAACAGTGGTCGTCGGGCTGCCCTCGACGCCGGAGATCGTGGTGCCGTTCAAGCTGGTGAGCGCGGCGTCGAGGACGGTGACCCCGCCGCCCGGCGGGCTGGTCAACGTGGTCGTCGCGCCGCCGAGAGTCGTGATGATGACGCTGAGAGTGTTGGGCAGGCCCGGAGGTGTCTCCTCGGTATAGGTGTGGCTGCCCAGGACCTCGAAGATCGGGTCGCCGTTGGCCGGATCAAAGCCGGTCTGCTGGACTGTGAGCCCGACACCCGCGACGGTTGGCGTACCGTCGCCCCAGCCGCCGATGGCGAGCGTGGCGCTGACGTCGGCGACGGTGGCCAGGGTGTTGGGATCCTCGAATGTCGCCAGCACGAACGGACCGGTGTTCTGGCCCTCGACCGCGGTGAAGCTCTTGGTCGAGCCGGTGACGGGGAGATCGGTGATCGTGAACGAGCCGATGAGAGTGGTCGTCGAGCCGCCGACGTCGAAGACATTGGTGGTGACCGTATAAACGCCCGGCTTGGCGTAGGTGTGGCTGCCGGAGACATCGAAGACCCCGCCGCCGACTCCGGCGAAGATGGCGACGCTGTTGGGCGAGCCGTCGCCCCAGTCGATGGTGCCGGTGAAATCGCTGGTTATGGCGCCGGGGTTGGCGTCGGTGAAGCTGCCCACGCCGATGCCGACGAGCGTGATGCCGGTGTTTCCGGTTTGAAGCACGGCAGCGCCCGACGTCAGCGGGGCGTCGGCAATGACGGCCGACGAGGCACCCGAGACGGTGATCGGAGTGGTGCCGCCGCTGTCGGTGACCGAGACGACGACCTGGTAGGTGCCCTCTTCAGGCAACGAGAAGGTCGGGGCGTTGACGGTGAACTGGGCCGCGTTGCCGTTCTGGGTGATGCTGGTTGCCGGCAGCGGCCCGACCGCGAGCGTGCCGGCAGAGTCGAAGATCGAGATCGAGGCGGAGTAGCTGCCGATCGCATCGACGCCGCCGGCATCGATGAAGGTGGCAATCGGTCCGGCGGGAATGGCGATGCCCTCGGTGCCGACGATCGGGAAGACGGAGACGGCCAGCGGTCCCTGGGTGACGCTGGCGGTGGCGTCGGTGCCCGGGGTGGGTCCGGCTGGGCCGAAGGTGATGGTGATCGGCACGCCGTTAACCGGCGCGGTGTAAGTGCCGCCGGCGAAGGCGACCGTGTTGGCGACGGTGTAAGTGCCGTTCTCGAGGAAGGTGTGGGTGCCGGTGATGTAGTAGACGCTGGGGTCGCTGGCATCCTGGGTGATGGTGCCTGCATCGGGGTCCGGAGACGGGTCGCCCCAGTCGATCGAGGCGGTGAAGTCGCCGGCGGGGAAGCCCGGAGGGCCCGGGATGGGGAGGATCGGCGCGGTGAAGGTACCGACGATCGAGTCGACGTTCTGGAAGCCCTCGACCGTGTTGATGGTCACGGCCGGGCCTGGGGTGATGACCAGCGGGCCGAGGTCGAAAATGTTGATCGCCTCGTAGTTGATCGCATCGACGATGCCGGCGCCTGGAATGGTGATCAATACTTCGCCGGGCAACAATCCCGGCGTGATGGTGGGAACCTCGCCGCCGGCGTCGTAATCCAGGGTGTTGAAGCCGGCGCCGCCGTTCAAGAACAAGACGGTGCCGTCGGCGACGCCCAATCCGGTGACGTCGGTGATGGCGTTGCCGGAGCCGTCGAAGTAGGAGGTGACGACTCCGGGGGGTGTGTTGACGAACGAGACGGTATCCGTGCCGCCGGTGGGCGTGTTGAACGTGAGGGAGAGCAGACCGTCGGAAGGAATCGGGATGTTGACCGTGCCGATCACGCCGTTATTGGGGATGGGGGGGATCGAGGGCGGTGTGTTGAACGTCACGAAGCTCTTGTTGGCGATATCGGTGGTCTCGAAGTTGGTCGGGAAGGGCGGCGTGGGGGTGCTGGCGAACTCGAGGGTCTGGAAGCCGCCGACGATCGGGCCGGTGGTGGCGCTGAAGGACTGGTCGGGATAGCCGAAGTCGTTGAAGGTGTAGTTTGTCGCCGGGGTCGTGTCAGTGATCGGCGAAAGGCCGGTGTACCAGAGGCTCGTGAGGCTCGAGAATGTTCCCTGGCCGTCGTCGAAGAAGATGGAGCCGTACTGGCCGACCTGGGGGAAGACGCTCTGATCATTGGCGTTGTGGGTCTCGCTGGCGAACGGACCGGTGGGGAGCGTGCCAAAGATGTTCAGGGCGTGTGTATCGAAGCCGCCGCCACCGTCGGGACTCGCATTCCAGGTCAGGCCCGGCGTGTCGACATACGGGATCGGGTTGCCGCCGCTCATGTCGATATTCATCACCTGGGTGCCGAAGTCGCTGGTGTTGATGGTCAGCGAGCTCAGATCGAGGGTCGTGTAGGTGATATCGGCCGGTGCCAGCCCGGTCAGGGTGCTGGTAAGCGCCGTGCTCGACAAGGTGAAGGTGTGGCTGATCAGGTCGGCCGAGGAATCGACCGTGAGGTCGGTGAAGCCGAACTCGTTGTCGACGAAGACCGGGCCCAGGATGTCGGCGACGCTGCCGAAGAAGCTGATGATGACAGCATCCTGGCCTGCCTGGCCGTGGATGTTGAGCTGGCTGCCGGCGGAGGTCGCTTCGACGAACGTTGTGTCGTCGCCGGTGCCGGTGGTGATGTCGGTGACGGTCGGGACGACCGCCGGGTTAGCCAGCGTGCCGTCGATGGTGAAGGTGTTGCCGCCTGAGCCACCAGCAACGGTCAAGCTGTCGGTGCCGCTGTCGGTGTAGTTGATGGTGGCCGGGGAAAGGCCGGTGACCTGGCCGTTGGTGCCGTCATTGAAGAAAAGCGCGGTCTGCCCGACGGGGTCTTGGGAGTCGTCGAGGACGAGGTCCGTCGAGCCGAGGGTGTTGTCGACGTTGATCGTGCCAGTCAGTCCTTGCATGCCGAGCGGGGCCACGAGGCTGCTGCCGAGGGTGACCGTGTCGGTACCATCCTGGCCCTGGATATTGAGCGTGTCATCGCCGGTGGCGAAGACGGTGGTGGTGTCGTCACCCGTGCCGGTGTTGAGGGTCGTCGGGTAGAACCCGGAGGTGTTGTCCACGATGAACGTGTTGCCGCCGCTGCCGCCATTGACCGTCATGTCGGAGAGATCGACGGGATCGTAGGTCGTCGTGGCGCTGCCGGTGACCGCGACGGTGCCGGTCGGAGTACTGTCGTCGTTGTCGAGCGTCCAGGTCTGGCCGGTGGTGTCGTTCTCGTCGTGGAAATTGAGTGAGGTGAAGGAGGGAGCATTCACGACCGAGATCGGGCCCTGGATGCCGGCCATTGTGCCCGGGCCGCCGGTCGAGCCGATGTTGACCGTTGTGATGGTCGGGAAACTGGCGAAGCTCGAGATATTGACCGGCTCGTTGTCGGCAAGCACGTTGACCGTGGCGGGATCGGAGGTGGAGTCGCCGGTCGCGATCAAGAGCGTCGCACCCGTGCCGGTGCCGTTGACATTGACGGTATCGACCCCTGCTTCGCTGGAGACACTGGTGTCGACGTTGTCGGCCGTGTCGTCCACGTCGATGACGTTGCTGCCCTGGCTGGCGTTGAGGTTCAGGGCGCCGCCGGTCCCGAGTCCGCCGTAGGTCAAGCCACCGAAGAGTCCGGTATCGGTAACGGTCGTGTCAGTGACGGTGTAATTGTAGTTGGCAACGTTATCAGAGTCATCTGCGATGATAGCGTCCCCCGCGCCGCCGCCGTTGACCACGACCGGGCCGGGCAGATTATCGAGGCCGCCGGCCTCGCCGGAATTGCTGAGATTGTAGGTATTCGCGTTGGGCCCGCCGTTGATCGTGGTGGTCGTGCCGGCCTGTGTGTTATCGACGTCGTAAGTAACGCCAGTCGCGCCGAAGGTGCCGCCGCTGACGTTGAGTGCGGTGACGCCGGTGCCGTACTGGATGGCCCCCCCTAGGCCCGTCACTTGAAAGGGAGCGGCGGGATTCCCTGAGAAATCGAGCGTGGCCGTCGAATGGGTGGTGTCAGCCGTGTCGTCAATGTTCAGCGTGGCGGGGTCCGTCACCTGCACCGTGCTCGAGATTGTCGCACCGGTGTTGCCATTGCCGACGTTGACGATGTTCGTGCCGCCCCCGAGGTTGATCGTCAGCGGTGTGCCGATGCCCGGGGAAGTGTCACCCAGTACGTTCACCGTATTGTTGCCAGCGCCCCCCACGATGGTGTTACTTGTCGTGGTGGCGTTGAATGTCGAGTGAATGTCGAAGGTGTTGTCGGCCGGACCGCCCTCGACGAGATAGGAGTTGACCGGCCCGAACGAGGTGAAGTTGATCCCGCCCGTCGCGCCCCCTGGACCGGTGATCGTGCCCAGGGTGGAGTAGAAGTCATAAGTCCCCGCCGCTTGGGTGCTCGTGCGGTCGTCGATGGTCACTGAGTTGTTCGCGGGTGTTCCGACAACTCCCAGGTGGAACGTCGCGAAGATATTGCTCGCGGGGCTCGGCAGATCGCCAAGGGTGATCGACGAACCCGCGCCGGTGGTCGGCGTGAGGTCGATGGTTGACGCCGTGGTCGCGGGCAAAGTCTGGTCGCCTGGTGTCGACGAATCCCAGTCGACCGAGAACGTAGCTCCGTTGTCCTGGCTCCATTCGAGGAATGGGTTACCCGAGATCATGACCTCGTCGATCAGAATCGGTCCGCCAGTGCTGGCGACCGGGGTCACCGTCGCGGTCTGGCCCGTGAGTGAGAACGTGTACGACAGCACGACGCGACTCTCCAGCGGTTCCAACGTGCACCACTGGCGGGAACGCCTGCGTGATTTGACACCGAACCGATTACTCATAACGCCACGGTCACGACGGTTAGCAGACATTGCTGAAGATCTCCCAGAACGTTGAGGGCCGACGTCGGTAACGGTGAGCCAACCTCTGCCCGAAGCTCAGTCGGTGAATGACACGAAAGAAGACGGTGCAGCAGCTACGCGAGCGACGGGCGCTCGCAAGCCTCGTATGGATCAGCAGACTGTTCAAAGTCTTGGAAAAACGCGGATGGCAAGTCAAAACTTGCGGCTGCCTCGAAACGGAGAAGACGGAACAATCCCCCCGACGCGCCGGACGTATACCCGGCGAGCCGATCTCTGGCGTATACGGAAGTTTGCCCCGGCCCCACTGCCTCTCGAAATCGTCGCGGGCATCAGACCCGCCAACAACACCTATGAAACCCTAGGAGCTATGAAACCGTGTGTCAGAACCACCACTCGTTGCTCGTCGAATGCTTCAAGGGAACCCGGCCTAGTTCTGAGACCGCACACAATTCGCTCGTGTGAGAAACCGGTTCGCCCCCCCCTTGAAACGCCTGCATTCCCCGAGCTGACTCTCGCCCAGTCCGATCGAATCCTCCGGTGAACTCTCGCCGGTGAGTACCCACAGTCATTCGCCTGTGAGAGAGCTTCGACCTTTCGCGAAACTTGGCTCATCGCTCAGACTTCCTAGTCAGTCTTAGTACAAATAAAGCCCTCACATACCCCAGTCAACAAAATTCTCCCAAATTTCTTAGGTCACGCCTGAGCTGTCTGATTGAATCGGCGCTCTGAGGCAGTCCTTAGCAGTTGGCAATTCAAGACTTGTGACATACCGTGTGCCGGAAGTTGCGCGGCAATTTTCTGGTGGGCGGCGCAAAAAAAAGTGACCTTGAGGCGCAGATCGATCCGGGTGACCGATTCGCGGCGTCGAAAAACCTCGAGAAAAAATCGTTCGCATGGCGAAAGCGTAGAACACGATTGCCATAAAAGGACAAGAATATTCAGGCACGGCGATTTCTGCATCGGAACACATCGATTGCGTCGTCGCTTGCGAATGGTGTCGATGAGAACAGGGTAGCGTGCGTGCGACGAATCAAAAGGAAGAAATTCTTTGAAAAGTAGTCGTCTATCGGAGGGATCATATCGCGCGAGGCGGCTCCGACTGTGTGTACGCGACTTTCGAGCGCACCCCGATTCGCAGTGCGCGAAGGTTGATGGTCAGCCGCGCCTCCGAGTGTGCGTCTTCAAATAAAACGCCCCCTGGCCCCCTGGCGAGGAGGGGGGGAAGGGGGCGAGCGGTTCGTTGAGAGGGGAGTCGTGCGGCGAGCTCCCCGCTTTGCAATGCCGGAAGAAGTCACTGGGGTTGTTCTGCCGGTGGTGCCCGCTTACGGGCCGGGGCGGCGGAGGGTGAAGCCGGTCATCATGAATCCGTCCTCGTCCATCGTGCTGAATCCGCCGCCGAGCGACAGATACTTGGCGAAGACCGAGAAATCGGGGAGCTTGTCGCCAGGAATGATTTTCCCGAGGTTCGGGAGGTCGCCACCCGGGGCGCGGGAGGCTGCCGCTTGCTGAATGGCCTTCTCGAACTTGCCGCTCTTGACCAGGTCGTACGAGAGACGGGCAGATTCGTCGGGGCGCACGTAGCTCAAGCCGCTGGCTTTTTCGGGATATTCCTTGGCAATGCTCTGGAACGACGCGCTGTCGACCAACGCGGGATTTCCTTGCCGGAGGACCTGCTCAAGCAGGGTGGTGTCGCTGGTCATGAACAGCGTATCCTTGGCAATCGCGATGCTGATCGGGCCGCTCATCTGGGGCCCGCCCGCGCCCTGATTAGGGATGTTCAGGTCCAGGTCATAAATCGTCGTGCCCTGAAACTCACGTTTCTGTGGGGCTACACCGGTCAGTTCGAGCAACCTGGAAAGCGTATTCTGAAAAGCCTTGGTGTCTTCGAGGCTCACCGCGACGAGCATACGCTGGCTGTCTTCCTTGATCGGTTTCTTGAAGTCGCTGATCACGGTGATCCGATCGCCCAGGGGGCCGAATACATCGTTCTGGAAGCTGAGTGGCTGGCCACCGTTGGGGCCCACGAGCCCCTGCTCGACCATGTTGAGGAGCCCTGGCTGAAACTTGTTGGCGATTTCGTTGAGGGCGACGAAGGCGTTGTCCAGGTCGAAGCTTACGGTCTGGTAGCTGGCGACGGTGGCGGGCACCCATGACTCCGGACGAAGCGTTATGGGCGGCAAGGAGAAGATTTTCAGGAGGCCGGCGACGGGCCGGGGCGCATGGACGAAGGTCTTCGTCAGGCTGTCGTAGTTGCCGGTGCCCAGGGTCAGGCAGCCGCCGATCGATTTGAGACCATACACGCCGAGGTCTTGAACCATCCCGTCGGTCTGCTGAGCGTCGGCATCCTTGGCATTGGCCTTGAGCACGATTTTGACGAGCTTGGCGACGTCGAGATACCAGACAACCTGGGACTTGGCGGAATCAGTCTTCGCCTGGGTCTTCAGATAGGCGTCGGTCGCCCCCAGGGCATTTTCGCGACCGTCGCGATGGGCAGCCAGGTCCTTGATGGCCCCGAGACTGGTCGTGATGAAGAAAACGCTGCCCGAGTTGGTCCAGTTGACGACAGTCGGCTGGGGCGCGGGTTTGTCCTTGTCGGCTTTTTCTTGCGTCGCAGGCGGGAACCGAAGCGTGTGGATCGTCAGCCCGTTGAACGATTCGGATGAGACCTTGGCGTCGGACCGCTCCGCCGCCTGCTTGGTGGCTCTTTCAAGCACGTCGAGCATCTTCTTCTCGTTTTCACCAGTATCAGCCAGCAGCACGATATCGACAGGGAGACTGGAGGCAACTGCCCCTTCACGCGTGGGATCCTTCTCTTCACGCGCGGGATCCTTGGCGATGGCGGCAACGGCCAGAGCACCCTGGGGGAGCTCGACCAGGTCACCTACGGTGACACCGATCTTTTCGCTTAAATCCTTGGTGGCGTCGGTCAGCTTCTGGGCGAGCTCGTCACGAAAGCCTTTGAGCGCGGGGTCGTTCCAGAGCTGGCCGTATTGACTGGCGCGGAATGCTTCGCGGAACGACTTGGCGTCGTTCAGCTTGATCATGAACACGGTCGAGTCTGGGAGAATTCGCTCGGGGGGTGCCGCAGCCTGGGCCTGCTGGATCGGGAGCCCCAAGCCCGCGACGAGCCCCGCACATCCCAGGAAAGCCCAGCGAAATATGGCGATCTTCGCAGTACGCATCAAATGAAACTCCGTTTTAGGCACCCCTCGCTCACCGGACGAGGGAGTAGGTCATGCGACCCCGGCAACGAGCCAGGGTTAAACACCTCGCGCCAGGCTCCAAGCCTGACCCGCCGCCGGCGGTGACCGACGAATCACTTCACTTCGATGAGAGAATTCTACCTGCCAGAGCGTACCAGGCCAGGCTCTCCTCGAGCGGACGGCTTCATTTCCCGGCCGCGGGCCCGTCAGGCTTGCCTGTGGAGTCTGCCGCCTTCTTGCCCCCGCTCGTCCGCGCCTTCAAGCCTTCCGGTTGGCTCACAATTTGTCGGCGTGGAGGGTCCAGATACCGAAAACCGCTGTTCGGGTTGGCCTTGTCATATGCAAAGGCTTCCCGATGATGGATGAATTCCTTGACATAAGAGACGGGAATCGCAAAACCCAGGTTGTCGGCGAACGCGGCATGAAAACCGCGACTCGTCACGCCGATCACTTCGCCTCGCTGGTTGAACAAGGGCCCGCCGGAGTTGCCCGGATTGATCGCCGTGTCGGTCTGGAGAAAGAGCTGGCCCTCCAGGCTCCTGCTGCGATTACTGACGATGCCGGACGTCACCGAGCGTTCCAGCCCCAGCGGGTTTCCCACCGCAAAAACGGTGTCACCGGCATTGACGTCGTCAGAATTACCCAGAACGACGTGGCTTGGTTTCAAGTCGGACGGCAGCGGTAACTTGAGGAGAGCCAGATCGACGAACGGATTGAGGGCGATGACTTCCACGTCTTCAATCCGGCGCCGGCTGAACCCACCGGGAACATTCACGTAGAGGATGGCCGAGATGCGGGTCTCCCCTTGAATGACGTGATCGTTGGTGATCGCATACCCATCTCTGTTGATCAAGAACCCCGAGCCCTTGCCCGACGGCGTCTCGATCGAGATCACCGCTTCGCCGAACTTGCCAACCAGTTCCTTGACCGGGGATGGCTTCAATACGCCCGTCGTGTAGAAGCCCGAGCTATCCTCCTCAAGAGACCGGGCACTGGCGCGCGGACCGGGCGCCGCTTCAACCCCCTTGGCTCGCCGCAGCACCTGGTCTTTGGGGATCCTGAGGATGTCGTAACCCAGATCGATGTAAAGGGCGGCCGCCCGCTCGGCCACAATTTCACCAATAACCCGCTGTCCGTCCTTCAGTATCACGGTCTCGAATTCGCCGGCCCGCAGCGCCGGCATTCCCGCTGACGTCAAACACAGTGCCGCAGTAACCCATAAACAGCGTAGGACCAAGTGCCACCCTCCCTCGACCGACGCGTTTCCCCTGCAATCGATTGGACTAACCCTTATTGTAAGAATCGCTTCGATCCTTTCAACCCAGCCTGCTCACGATTGCACCCCAATAACCAGGACGGGATTTGTTTGTTTATCCTTCCTGGATTTGCTACATTTCCAAGAATCGCGAAATACGCGTTGACGCAACCACGGTTTTTTGGCTAGATGTGAATGAGTCTGCGAGCCATTCACTTCTCGAGGCAGACCAAACCTTTCGATTCGATACGTCGCCGCAAGCCATACCTCACGTATCACGGGGAGTCGATTCCGTGTCCATTTTTCGTTCGAGCGAGCGTGCCCGAGGCGTGAGCGGCCTTCACGGCTGGATGATCCCGGCGCTCTTGGTCGCAATGATCGCGACCCCCTGCTTTGCTCAGCAGGGCGGCGTGCCGCTCGTGGATCCACCGCCCATTGAAGAAAAACCGCTCGTTCCCGAGTTGCGGACGATTCCGGTGCCGCATGACCGCAATGTGTTCAACGTGCAACTCGTGAATACGGCGCTCCTTCCGCGCGATAAGGACGGCATCTGGGTTCTTGATTTCGCGTTCAAACCACTCCGGATCAAGACGGTCGAGATTCCGGGCAAGGGCCGCAAACAGGTTCATTACCTGTATTACAAGGTCACGAACCGAACGGGTAAGCCTCGCACCTTCGTTCCCCAATTCATCATGGTGAACGAGCAAGGTACGAAGTTCTACGACAACGTCATCCCGCAGGCCGTGCCGTTGATTCAAGCTCGCGAGGACGCGGCGAATCCGCTCCTGGGAGCTGTCAACATCATGGGTGTGATTCCACCCAGCACGAAGCCTGATGTCGACGACTCAGTGTTCGGCGTCGCCACCTGGGACAAGTGGGATCCGAAGTCGGACCGGTTCAGCATCTACGTCCGGGGGCTTTCCGACGGCTACAAGGAAATACCGCCGCCTTCCGGCGGCAAGCCGACCGTCAAGTACAAGACGCTCCGGATCGATTTCATCCGGCGCGGCGACGAGCACAATCTGAGCGAGAAGGAAATCTATTTGAACGACCCACCGTACGAATGGGTTTACTGGTGAGATTGTCGGGACACTAGGGCGCCCCGGGTGAGCTGTAAGCGATCGGATCTTCAAGCCCCAGCCTGTTGAAGGCAGACCGGCGAATCCGGCAGGCATCACAGCGTCCGCATGCGAGCCCGGAAGGCGCCGGGTCGTAGCAAGAATGCGTCAGGCTGAAATCGACGCCGAGCGCTCGGCCGCGCGTGATGATCTGCTCTTTATCCATGTTCAAGAGCGGCGCGTGGATCCGAAAACTCCCGCGATTCTCGACGCCGGCACGTGTGGCCAGGTTGGCGAGCTGTTCGAACGCACGAAGAAACTCCGGCCGGCAGTCGGGATACCCCGAGTAATCGACGCAGTTGACGCCGATAAAAATGTCGAACGCGTCCAAGGTCTCGGCCCATGCAAGCGCAAGGGAGAGGAAGACGGTGTTGCGCGCGGGGACGTATGTGATGGGAATGCCGTGCGCCATCGCGTCTTCGGTCCGGTCTTTGGGAACTTCAAACGCGGCCGTGAGCGCACTACCACCGAAGCCGCGGAGATCGATCTCGAGCTCGACGTGGCGGGAGGAGCCGAGGGATTGTGCAACACGCCGGGCGGCTTCGATCTCGACGGCATGGCGCTGGCCATACCGGACGGTGAGTGTGAATCGCTCGAAACCGGCCGCTCGAGCTTCCGCCATCGCGGTGGCGGAGTCGAGGCCGCCGCTCAGAAGGACCACGGCACGTGAGTTCGGGGGCATCGTTTGTCTCGCTTTCATCCGCCGGGGGTCGATACTGTTTGAGCGTAGCCAGACAAACGTGTGTACGCCACTCGTTGCTCGCATTCATCAGGATGGCGTCCAGCCCGTTCGAATGCGAGGACTTCGCGCGAGTGATAGAATAATGATGCTGGAGAACGATCCGGTTCGAGCGAACGGAGAGACACCATGGCCACGGTCATGCCTACCCAAGAGGATCGCCTCGAGATCCTGAGCGATCCCGACGGACTGTACGAAATCGTCGATGGCCGCATCGTGGAGAAACCCATGGGTGCGTACGAAGTGTGGTTGGCTAAGGTCATATACGATCTTGTGAACCCATACGTCAGAGACAACTCATCTGGCCGAGCCGTACAGGAAATGATCTTCGACCTTCGCCCAACAATCGATCGCGAGCGGCGGCCGGATGTCGCGTTCGTCTCGTTCGCGCGTTGGGCTCGAAATCGACAGGTTCCACGAACCCGCTCCTGGGCGGTCGTGCCCGACCTTGCGATCGAAGTTGTGAGCACGACAAATACAGCCGACGAGGTTGCTGAGAAGCTTGAGGAGTACTTCCGGGTAGGCGTGCGGCTCGTCTGGGTGGTCTATCCACGTCAGCTCAAGATTTATGCGTACCGTTCTCCGATTGATGTCCGCGTGCTTGCGCCGGGTGATGAGCTCGAGGGCGGGGACGTGTTGCCCGGATTTCGCGCTCGGCTGGACAGCATCTTCGAGCAGCCGGAGGAGTGAGCTCCGCCGGAAGCAGTCAGCCTGGACCGAAACGAGGTCGAAACAACCGCTCTTGCTCAGTGGTCGAATTGTTCGTTATCCTGTTTGATTCGAAGTGATTGATCACGCGCGGGGTGGGTAAACAATTCCCCCGTTTGGGTCGGCCGGACGCTTGATCCTCGCTGGCGCCGCGCGATTTGAACTACGCACGCTCCAGGACGCTCGTCTCATGGCACATAAAAAAGGACAGGGCTCGAGTCGAAACGGTCGCGACTCGAATCCTCAGATGTGGGGAATCAAGCTTTTTGGCGGCGAGTTTGCCAAGCCGGGAAGCATCCTCTGCCGGCAGCGTGGCACGTCATGGCGGCCCGGGAAGAACGTCGGTGTCGGGCGCGATTGGACCATCTACTCACTGATCGCCGGCAAGGTTCATTTCGATCAAAACGGACGGCGCATCAACGTTCTTCCGCTAGCGCCGGCACCGATGCCGGCGACGCCCCAGAGCTGATCTGCCTGGATTGGTAGAGGGTCATGTTCGTCGATCGAGTCGCGATATTCGTTCAAGGTGGGGCTGGGGGCGACGGCTGCCTGAGCTTCCGGCGTGAGAAATATGCGCCGCGAGGCGGCCCCAACGGCGGCGACGGCGGACATGGCGGGAACGTGATCATTCGCGGCTCGCTCGGACACACGAACCTGGCCCACCTTTCGCATCAGCGTCACTGGAAGGCCGAGCGCGGAGAGCACGGGCAAGGGTCGGACTGCTTCGGGCGCGGCGGCATTGACCTGGTGATCGAGGTGCCGCCGGGGACGATCGTTCGCGATCGTGAGCGCGGCCACGTGCTGCGGGACCTCCAGTCCGCGGGTGATGAATTGATCGTGGGACGAGGAGGCCGCGGTGGGCATGGCAATGCTCATTTCAAATCGTCGACGAATCGGGCGCCGCGGCAATTCGAGAGAGGTCATCCCGGTGAAGAGCGATGGATCACGATGGAGCTCAAGGTCATCGCCGACGCCGGCTTGATCGGACTTCCCAACGCCGGCAAGTCGACGCTACTCTCACGCATCTCGCGGGCCCATCCCGAGATTGCCGACTATCCATTCACCACCAAGTACCCGAATCTGGGGTCGGTCGTGGCGTTTGACCAATCGTTCGTGGTGGCAGACATACCCGGGCTGATCGAAGGCGCGCATGCTGGACTGGGGCTCGGGCACGAATTTCTGCGTCATGTCGAGCGAACTTCGCTGCTGGTCCATCTTGTGGAAGCCGTGCCGCTCGATGGCACCGACCCGGTTGAGAATTACCGCACGATTCGAAACGAGCTTTTCAAGTACAGCGAGCCGCTGGCGGAGCGTCCGGAGCTGGTCGTCGTGACCAAGATGGACGTGACCGAGGCGGAAGACGCTTTCGCGCGAATCAAGGGCGAGCTGGGCGATCAAGTGCTGGCAATCTCGGCCGTTACAGGCCGGGGGATTCCGCAACTGATTCACAGAATCATCGAGTTGCTGGGCGCGCAGTCGAATGAGCAGCGCTCGGACGAGCCGCCAGTCGCGCCGATGGCGACGGTCGCACCGGCGGCGGGCGGCTGACCCATGCTGCGGATCGTGGCGGACGTGGGAAACTCCCGGCTCAAGTGGGGGCGCCTCGATCAGACCGGGCAACTGGCTGAGTCAATCGCCTTGTCGCTCGACGACTCGGCGGCCTGGGCCGCGGCCTGGGAAAAGTGGAACCGCCCCGCCGGAACGCCATCGGATTGGGCCATTTCGTCAGTGAATCCGCCGCTGGCCGAACGGCTGCAATCGTTCCTGAACGGACAGAGCAACGCCAATGCCCGATGGTTTCGATCGGCGGGCGACGTTCCCGTGCGAAACGAGCTGATCGAGCCCGAGACGGCAGGCGCGGACCGCGCGCTGGCCGTGGCCGCGGCGATCGGGCTCGCACCTGCGGGCCGGCCGGGAGTCGTGATATCCTGCGGCACCGCGATCACATTCGAGCGGATCTCGAAGCAGGGAATTTGGCAAGGCGGCGCGATTGCGCCGGGGCTCTCCGTCAATGCCCGAGCCCTGCACCATCAAACCGCGCAATTGCCGCTGGTCGCGCTGCACCAGACACCTCCTCACTGGGGGGCGTCGACGCGTCCGGCCGTCGAAGCGGGCGTCTACTGGGGCACCGTCGGTGCGGTGCGCGAGCTCCTGCTTCGACAGACGGCCGACCTTGGAAACGATTCATGGGTGATCTGGACCGGCGGCGACGCGCCGATGCTTGCGCGTGCGGTGGCAGGAAATGAGGCCCGCATCGAGCCGGATCTGGTTCTGATCGGGCTGTCTCAGATGTTGGCCTTTTCCCACGATCAGTAGTGGAAGATGCGGGTTGAATCGAATTTATCGAATGCGCTGAGTTTGCGCGTTTTCCCGATAATCGGGTGGAGTTTGGCGCAGAGAGGGCCGATGTAACATTCGAAGACAATGCGCTTCGGCGGTTCGATCGGGGTCTCAGGTATCGATCGAACCGGCTTTCCATCCTACGGCTTGGAAAGCGTAGAAATAGTGAAGCCAGCGAGTTGCGGCGTATTGTTTTGGGCGAAACCCATCATTTTCGTTGACGTACGCCGGAACCGTCGTGAGAGCGATGGGCGGCGGCGAGGAATACGAATGAGGGACCTCCGGACCGGACTTGCACGTTTCAGCGGTGCCGCGTCGGTAGCGATCCTGCTGCTGGCGGCGGCCACGGCCCGAGGCCAGGGGCCGCAGTTCGACGTCGGCTCTCCACCGGGCGCCGCAGGTGGCGCGAGCGCGGTTGGGCAACCGCTGGGGGCGGCGAACTTTCCCGACTTCGGGTCGCCCTCGAACGCGCCGTTTTCCGGCCGGGCGGGTCCTGGGGGAGCTCACGTGCCGGCGAGCTCACTGACAACACCAGGCGTGCCTGTGTTTATCGGCGTGGGAGCCCAGCAGACGATCAAGCAGAATGCGGCGCCGCTCGAGACCCCGCAGATGGCCGAGGGGCTGGATCTGCCGGTGGACATTGTGAACTATCCTCTAGCCAAGGGCGCCGGCGGCATGACTCTCGATGCGTCGATCGAGCAGCTCGTGCGGCAGAACCTGGATCTGCTGGCGGCCAGGCTCGAAGTGCCGATGTCGGAAGCAGACATCTTGACGGCGAACCTGCGCGCCAACCCGATCTTTTACGCGGATACTCAGCTCATTCCGTACGGCCACTTTTCGTTTCTGAGGCCGGGTGGCCCTCCGCAAAGCGACATCAACATCAATTACCCTCTCGACTTGAGCTTCAAGAGGCTGGCGCGGACGCGATCGGCCCGAGAGGCCAAAAGCGCGGTGGAGGCACAGCTTCAGGACGCGATTCGGAACCAGATCGATAACCTCTATACGTACCATGTCGGCGTTGTCCAGGCCGGGCTCACACTACGGCTGACGGAGGCATCTCGAAATGCGCTCGTCAAGCTGGAGGCGGTTGCACGTGTGCGATTGAAGGAAGGGAGCGTCAAACCTGCTGATTATCTGGCGGTGAGGGCCAACGTTCAGAAAGCTGAGCTGAACGTCAAGAATGCGCAGCAGGCCAAGATCAAGGCGAATCGTGCGTTTGCACTCATTCTGAACCTGCCGCTCGAGGAAGTGGATTCGATCGACGTGCTCGACCCGGTTGGGCATCCTTCAGGGGCTGCCGATGCCGCCGAAGGAGCTGATCAAGAAAGCTATCGAGAAGCGGCCGGACCTTCTGGCCTGGAAGTACGGAGTTCGCCGTGCCGAGGCCGATTTGAAGCTGGCGAAGGCGAATGCCTACCCCGATGTGTTCGTCCTCTATCAACCCTATACCTTCCAGAACAACACGTACCTGGGCGTTCCGAGCGCGTATTCCTGGACGCTGGGCCTGACCGCGTCGATCCCGCTTTATAACCGGAACCAGGGAAACGTGACCCGGGCCAAGATCAATATTCACCAATCCGCAGTTCAAGTCGCGAGCGCTGAGCGGGTGGTCGTGAGCGATGTCTTGAACGCTGCTCAAGAGCTAGAACAGAGCAAGGTCGCCGTTGCGCAGTTCCGGACAGAGATCCTGCCGCCGGCCAAGGAAGTGCGAGACACGGCGCAACGGCGGATGATGGGGGGTGAAATCGGCATGGACGAATATCTCGATGCTCAGCAGGATTACAACGAGTTCGTCCATGCGTATTTCGACGCTCTGATCCGCCATCGCAACGCGATTCTCGACCTGAACACGGCCGTCGGCGAGCGGCTGATGCCTTAGTCTCGGAGACTGTGGGAGCGAGAACCGGGGGGCGAAGGGCTTTTCGACCATGTACCATCGACCAAGCCGATACCTGCCAGACCTCGAACGGCTTGAGGGTCGCGACCTGCCTTCGGCGGTGGCGGTGCAAGTCGAGCCATCGAGCAAGCACCGGCCGGCCGAGCCGAGCTTGAACCTGATGGTCGAAAAGCCCGCGGGCGTGCTATCGAGCTCGTCAGCAGGCCATGCCGTGACGAGCAGCCGAGTCCAGACCGAGGCCGGGCTCAACCCGGCGTCGCGTGCGCAGGCCGCTGCGACGCCGTCCTGGGTGGATCCAGCGTTCTTGAACTCGCTCGCGGGCCAGCTTTACGCCCCGATCACGACGACGCAGTCGATCTCGGTCGGCAATCAGATCTTCCCACCCGGCACGTATTCGGTTCCTCAACCGTCTCAGGCCGAGATCCGTCGCGAGACATTCTGGGTTGAGTTTGTCGGGCATTACTCGGTTGGACCGCCGCGGTTTTCCAACCAGTCGGCGACCATTCACATTTTCAGCAACGGCCGGGACGTGACATCAAATCAATTCCTCACCGGACGAGGCCAGGTCCTGCTGTTTCCGCCGGCCGATCCGAGCGCAACGCCGACGACCGAGGATCCGGTCGCCGGTCAAACCGTCGGCTTGATTTCGCTTTTTGCCGCGAACATTCTCCAATCCGGGTCGGTACTTTTCGCCGAGGCGAGCAACGTGCCTGGAGTCGCGAGCAATGATCCCAGCACGCTCGATCATGGGCTGCCCTCGCACCTCGCGTTCCAGATCGACCCCGGCGGCGTTTCCGGCGGCACGTATTCGACGCCCCAGTACACGACGACGCCCCCGACAATCACCGACCCCGCGACCGGAGCAGGCGCTATCTCTCACCGGCGGCTCGGGTGGAGCGGTCGCGTTCAATCAGGGAGCGGGGATCATCGACATCAAGTACCAGCCCGATAATCGCCGGCACTCAGGTGCGCATCGAGTCAGGCACTGTCCTGGTGCGAATGCAGGGATTGATCAATCTCACGGGCGTGCTCAACCCGCTCTACAAGGGAATCAATTAGACGACGTTTGGCCGCGGGGTTCCTCATGTGCGGGAAGGAGTGGTTGTTCGATGCGTCGAGAGTTCGCGGGTGAGGGCTTCAAACGGCGATGCCGTCCTCTAGTCGAGGGCCTGGAAAGCCGCGACCTGCTCTCGCATGTCGTTTCCCAAGCTGCGCACCCTATCGCTGCGGGTCTGCCGAATCCCGCCGTCATTCAGCAGGCCGTGCAGTTGCTGTACGGACCGAACTCGCAGACGCCGATGACACCCACTCCCGCCGCGGTCCACCGACAGCTTTTCGTCGCGCGCTGGATCGGTCAATACACAATTGGGCCGGCTCGCTTTTCGGACAGAGCGAGCACGATCCACGCCTACGGCGTCGCGGGTGGGTCCGATCAGTTTCTCAAGGGCAAATTCAATTTGGAATTGTTTCCGCCGGCTGATCCGAGTGCAACAGCAACTCCCGGCGATCCGTTTGCCAATCAGTTGACCGGCGTGGCCGGTCTCTTTCCCGAAAACATTCTTCAGTCGAGCAGCGTGCTGGTGCTCGACTTGAACGGCACGTCGACATCAGGCTCAGGCTCGCTTGCTCTGCCGACGCATTTGAGCTGGACCTACGACTTCAACACGAGTGCAGGAACGTACGCCGCGCCGGTGGGCTTCACCCAGGGCACGGGAACGCTGGATCTCAAATGGATGCCGGACGCCCATCCGCTGCCCGGAACGCAGGGCTCGGGCAAGGTCATAATCACGTTCCAGGGCTTGATCAATGGAAGTCGACTTGTGAGCCCGGTTTCCAAGTTGATTTCGTAGCCGCGTGTCCGTCTGATTCGGGGCTCGGCCCCCGGTAAGAAAAAGATGAGGGGGAGCGTCAAATCCATGCGTCCGCAAAGCCCGTCCATCCGCGCGACGCGGCGGTGCCGCCCAGGACTGGAAAGTCTGGAAGGCCGCGACCTCCCTTCGTCGCACCCGCTGGGACCTGCGCTGCCGGGCAAGCACTATCCCGCGCCAGACGTGCAGCAGTTCGTGCCGATTCTTTATCCGCCGGGCACGCCACAACCCACTGCGGCGGAAGTGTCGCGCGAGTCGTTCATCGCCAAGGGCTACGGGCGGTACACGATTGGTCCGGGCCAGTTCGACACGCAGTCGCTTGTCATTCACGGCTACGGCAAGCCGATGACCAGCAACGTCTCGCGGAGGTTCCACTTTCAGTACCAGATCGCCGAGCCGGTGAACAAGGGACAAGCGGTGACTGGCGTGATGAGCCTGGTCGGCGGCAATTTTCTTCAGAACTCGTCGCTCCAGATTCTTGATCTACGAGGGCCGACCGGAACGGAGGTCAACGGCTTGCCGACCAGTCTTTACTGGATACCCGACGCCAACCAGACGCAGTCCACGGCGTTTGCCGGAACGGGAACGACTCTTCCGGGATTCTCAAATTTCCCGGCGAATTACTTCACTGCGTCGGGTTCCCTGGCTCCTCCGCCGGGCTCGCCCGGGAGCCTCGGGCCGCCCACGAGTGTCGATAACTGGAACATGGGGATCGGAATCGCCACCTTCAAGTATGTTCCCGACGCCCATCCCGTGCCCGGCAGCCAAGGTTCCGGGACTGTCATCGTGGTTCTGAAGGGCTTGGTCAACTACTCGGGAGCGCAGAGTCAGGACGATCAGCAGTATAATTAGGCATGAGTAAACTCGACTTTGGGCGCCATGTGTCCGCCCGGCGCACCTGAGTTTTGCGGAGCCTTGCCCACCAGGATCGAGTCCAACAGCTT
Organism: uncultured Planctomycetota bacterium; assembly: GCA_963823665.1. GTDB lineage: Bacteria > Planctomycetota > Planctomycetia > Isosphaerales > Isosphaeraceae > CAVXHV01. The sequence goes on along the minus strand of CAWGMQ010000004.1, from coordinate 1,643,055 downwards.
GCTCGAAGGCCCTACCGCGCCGCGTGTGAGCCAGGGATGCCCATTTCATCTCAATGCTTGCGGAGCTCGTTGTTCACCGATATTGTCTCAGTCGAGCGCGATGATTCCTATTGCGCGGAGCGTCGCTGAAGATCACTATGAGATCGGAGGCAGCCAATGCGACGGGATTCAATGGGTCTGGGCGGTGTTGGAGCGGCCGCCTTGATGTGGATGGCGCTCGGCTCGGGGGTCGATGCCCAAGTCCCGGTTGCCGCACCGCAGAGCTCGGCGGGGGAGACGCGGCTTAAAGAAGTTGCCGCAGCCTATCGGAAGATCGATGCTTACGCCGATCAGGGTCTGCTGAAACTGACTTACTCCCAGCGAGGGGTCCCGCATGAGGTCACCGCTCGGGTACCGCTGCGGTTCGTGCGGTCGGAGCGGATGGTGTGGGATGCGACAGTAACTGGCATGGCCGTCGATAAGGAGCGCCTGACGCTGGTCAATCAAAACACCAGCCAGCCCTTCAGTCCACTTATTGCCTCTGATTTTGTGGGCCCTGTGCCTGTGGAGACCCAGCCGGCGATCGCGCTCAGGTCTCTGGCGAAGCCGCCTGATCCAGAGCAAATGGCGATTGTTCAAGTCGGAGGGCCTCAGTTGCTCGTGTACCTTGCGACGTTGATGACCGCACCAGACGCGCCGACGCGGATCGCTCAGCAGTCTAGCTGGATTCGCACTTACCAGTCAGTTTTCAATGACCGCCTTTGGCGGGTCGTGGACATTCAACCGCGAGGACAGGCACCTCTGGGTGTAGAGGCGGGAGATCAGGGACCCCCAGTAGGTATTTGGATCGACCCCGACACCAATCTCGTGCAATGGATGGTCATGGAGCTCGAGCGGGATGCGGAAGAAAAGGACGACGTCGGCGACATCCGTCTGTGGTGGTCCTCCGGGGCGATTGTCACCAGCGCCGATCGAGTGCGGCTGGAAACGGAAGCTACGACGAAACAGCTACTCGATCGATCCCGAGACCTGCTTCCGAAGGTCGTCGGGCCGGTATCGATGCCGCCAGCGGCTGTGGATCAGGGAATCGCGCCGGGACAGGTCCCGGAACTTCCCAAGGCGGTCCCGCAGGCTCCGGGCAAACTCGCACCGCCATCTGCGCAACCTGCACCGGCCATGCTGGACGCCCCTAATGACTTCCGCCGCGTGGTCCCGATATCTCGGTTGATTCAGACGGCATCAGGGCAGGCTCCGCTCGCATTGACACCAAGCGACGCACTCTTGGACAGGCTCTTACGACGCCTCTTGCGACCGACACCAAAACGGGCCATAGTTCCGGCGCAGCCGTCGAATCCGTCACACTGATAAAACCCGCGCGGCGAAACGTGGGTCGCCGAAATAGTCGGTGTGAGTACCGTCGCCGAGCGAGAGGTCGGGCTCGAACTTCACGTGAGAAGCACCGGCGGGGACTGTGAGCTGTCGGTCGAGGCTGCGACCGATCAGGTCCTGGTTATAGTAATAGTTACGCCAGCGGCGGACGGCTGGCGTGTTGCGGTGTCCGCCGTCGGATCGCGCCCGACCGTAGATGTACGGAAACCGCTCAGCCAGGAGCATGAGGGGGTTGCCCATGGTCGTCAGGTCGACTATGCGGCCGGGCCCGGGCCAGTTATCGACAGCGGAGAGCGCGATAATTGCCCCCAGACTGTGCGCCACCAATCGCACCGGCTCACCGTGCCGTTCCGCCGCCAATGCAATCAACGTACGAAGGCGGGCGTCAAGTACCTCGTCCAGCCTCGGTCGCCGAGTGCTGCGCCTTCCCCCGAGCAAGAATCGCGAAACGGACCAGGAGTCGATGAATCGGCGGGGCGGCAGGTAGTTCAGAACGTCGAGCGCCAATTCCAGGATTGGTGTCAACATCTGCCTCACATGCGAAGACGTTAAAAGTAGAAAGGAGACAAGGGATATGGGTACGATTATAAGATTGAGTATGAATTCAAATATGCGATAGATTTGATTTGAAATGTGATAAATGTAAATATCTAATTTATCAACATTGACCGCGGGATTCTGGCCGACGAGTGACGTCGCCTCGGTGAGAATCTGGGCCTTCTCGTCGTTGCTCAGAGCACGCCGCGTCAACAGGATCGCGACCTGCTTCTTGAGTGCAGAGATTTCTGCATCTTGTTGCTTCTTCCGTTCCGTGGTTGCCGCACCCTGTTGAGTAAGTAGTTTCTTCTCGTCGGTGTCCGTGACGAGATCGCCATCGGCGTTGAAGATACGAATGTGGAGCAATCGGTCGTTATCGGGGCCAACGATCACCAGGCTCTTGCCCGAAGTCGTCACTCCCCTGCCATCTTTCCAGGATATCAAACGCAGATCGTACATGTCTTCGGGTATGAAATGAAATGTCAAGAGGGTCCACGACGCGCGATCGCGTTCCTTCAAGCTCCAATCGTGAATGAAGGCGAGCGGGTGAAGAACCAGCACGACGAAGCCCACGCCAAGCCACCAGCCGGTGGCAACTCTCGTCTGAGCGTCGATCGTGTGGTCGGCCCCTCCCGGCCGCGGACCTTGAAGCCGGCGACGCAGCCAGGCGGCGAACGAGCTTAAGCTCGCGCATACAATCCCGAGCAGGATCAGTGCGTAGCCGAGCATCCACAGCAGGCCCGTGACGGTGTTGAACACGTAGAGCGAGCGTGGGTCGTACGAGCCAGGATCAAAATGCTCAGGGGGCGGGATGAACTCGCCCCGTATGAACCGGAGCAGGAGCTCGAAGTGTTTGAACGGATCGAAACGAATGCCGAGGGGGACCAAGTCGGAGAGGATGGTGCCTGCGGTCAGTGCGAGAAGGGCCGTTGTCGCGACTTGGCCAAGAATCTCCCTGTCTCGCCGGGGCGTCCATAGCCACCACACTGCCAGCGTGAGAATGAACAACACGTCAGCCCAAGTGCGGATAACGTCGACCCAGGCAAACGGGTAATAAAGTGCGATGAATGCGGTCGAGTAGCCTCGAAGCCGACATCCCCCCATGAGCATTCCAAGCAGGAGCCGTGGCACCAGAGTCGCCCAGGCGACCGTGTAGAAGAAGCGCACTGCGCTATCGACCAAGCGCGGCCGGCTTCCGGCGGGGCCGTCCATTGCGTACAGGCCGAGACGTGGCAGGCCCGCGAGGATTTGCCAGTAGCTCCGAGCCTGGTTCCAGATGGAGTCACCAACCCGGCTCTCGTTGGCCCAGTAGAACTCGTAGCACGGCAACGAACGACAGGTCTTGCCGTCGCTCCATCGAAGCTCGGCGTGCGGGCAATAGGCACTGATGCACTCGCCGCGGCGCGCGGGGAGCCAAGGGGCATGTCAGGCTCGTCGGATGGCTTCACCAAGACATCACCCTGGGCGACCACCTCGTTCCCGGTGCCGCCCGGCGCCAGGTTGCCGATCGCTTGCATGAGCGTCGTGAGCGTCGCCCCGCGCTCCTGGTTTCCCACGCCGTGAACGACGATTACCGCTCCGGCTGCCAGCCAGCTCGCATCGGAGCTGGCGGGCGTTCTGGTCGCGTCCACGGTCGGGCTAGCCGCCGCGGAGACTTCCTCGACTCGGGTGCCGCCGTCGAGAGCGACGACGGTCGTTTCGCCGTCGTCGCGCTTCAGGCGGATCGTGGGCTGCAAGCAGTACGACGCTTTTCCCCCCATCTCCATCCCGCCGACCGGCCGGGTGCCTTCCAGTTCGACGACCCCCTCGACCTGCGTTTGCCAGCGCCTGTCACCGACGCGGACGCTGTGCGTGACGCGGACGCGTGTCCCAGGGACAAACCTCGACTCAGGAGGCGTTTGGAGCATGAGAGCGTCCCACGGCTCTGGGACGGGTCCAGGCCGTCCGACGCTTGGGAGTGCCCAACGCTGAATCCGTCGCGCCTGACTTTCGAAGCGAGATTGTATGGCGGCTGGCTGTAGCTGACAACAAGTTACTCAAGGATCGATCAGGTTGAAGGCTGCGGTGCAGGAGTTCGTCCCCTCGTGGGCTAGGGCGTTGTTCACTAATTCCTGTTGGAAACGAGAAGCTTTCCGAACTTCGCCGCGCCGTGTACCGTGAGGCAACTGACCTCGTGCAGATGGTGCAGATCGGGGGAGCCTGCAGCCCTTGAACGCAAGCCTCGAGCATTCGAACAACGGACCCTTCTTCGCCGTGTTGACGGCCGCGGGCCGAGGCGCCATCGCGGTGATTCGGGTCTGGGGTGAAGGCGCAATCGAGGCTGTCGGTCTTGGCTTTCGCCCGTACACAGCGACGCCACTCGATAAGGATGTTTCCGGGCGGCTGCGAGTGGGGCGGATGGGTGCGGGTCTGGGCGACGAAGTTGTTGTCGCCGTGCTGAACGAAACCGAGGTTCCGGCGGTCGAGATTCAGTGTCACGGCGGTGTGGCGGCGGTCGAATCGGTGCTTCAATCGCTCGAGCACGCAGGCGTGCGGCGCGGCGGACGCTGGGAAATCCCTCGGTTCGATCACCCGGGCAATGACGGGCTCTCGGCGGAGGCACTAGAGGACCTGGCACACGCGCCGACGGTGCTCACTGCCGAGATTTTGCTCCATCAGTTCCACGGCGCCTTGCGGGACGAGATCGCGGGCATAGTCATGCTGGCTGAGCAGGATGCGGCGGTCGCCTGTGCTCGTCTGGATGCACTCATCGAGCGCTCGGCCGTCGGGCTGCATCTTCTATCCGGGTGGAAGGTCGTCATCGCCGGGCGACCCAACGTGGGTAAGAGCCGATTGCTCAATGCACTTTGCGGTTTTTCGCGCGCCATCGTCGACGCCACCCCGGGAACGACGCGTGATGTGATCGCCTTCCGAACCGCACTCGGAGGCTGGCCCGTGGACCTCACGGATACGGCTGGCCTGCGGGCGACGGATGATGCCATCGAATTACTGGGAATCGAACGTGCCGGGCGGGAGCTTGGCGACGCCGATCTGGTTCTGCTGGTGCTTGATCGGTCGGAGAGTCTACAGCCGATCGACCAGCAGTTGATCGCGACCATCACGAATGCGCTTTTGGTTGCCAACAAGGCGGATCTCCAGCCGGCCTGGAACGTCGGCGACATCGGCCTGCGCACCACGCCGCCCGTGACGGTCTCGGCCGAGCGCGGCGACGGCATGGACGCGCTCGTCGAATCGATGATCGAGCGAATGGTCCCCGCTGCGCCATCTCCCGGCGAGGCTGTTCCCTTCCGTGCCGCGCACGTCGAGAAACTGGCCAGTGCCCGAGACGAGCTCCGTGCCGGGAACATTTCTCGGGCAGCTCACGAGCTCGAAAGCCTCATCGATGGTCGGGGCGAGTAACGCGGCGGCGGCGGCTCACTCTCGCCCGGTGGTGGGACGCGAACTGTCGAGACTGCCCGGGTCTGGAGGCTGGGGAATGCGGCTGACGTCCGAGCCCGCGTCGCCCAGGGGGCTCTGCGGGGAGAGCCGGAGGTCATCGCGCTCCAGCTTCCAGGCGGCTTGTCCAGGGTCGATGTCGCGGAGAAACCTCACATCGCCCAGGATGGGAGCATCGTCCTTGGGAAGGAATGCACTCGTCCAGTCGGCGCGGTTGTAGATTTTGGGAATGCCTCCGATCTTGGCGATTTCATCGCGGCGGTAAGTCTTGATCCGGTCGTAGGCGACTTTTCGGCCTTCCCACTGGATTTTGTTAGCCAGATCATCCGACTCATCACGGCCATCGAGCCGGAACAAGGGATCGTCGTGGTTGGCTGTTGTCAGAATTGTGCTTTCCGCGAGGATCGACGTGAATGGCAGCTCTGGCTCCTCGGGCGTGCTCTCGAGGTGGAGCAGCCCGCCCTTGATGCGAGCCGTGACGTGGTTCAGGTGAAATTTCAGCGCCGGCGAGTCGGCGTGCCCGGATCGGGCGCCTCCGAAAGCATGGAGGAGACTCCCGTCAGTGGCGGCGAGTACGTTGGACAGCTCCAGATCGATCCTGCGGCCAGCGGCAACGGCGACACCCTCGCCACCCGAACGAATGAAGCAATCCCTCAGACGAATCACTGCGCTCTGCCCGGAGCTTCCACCCAAGGCGGGGGTTGTCGCGGTCGCGACCTCGGGCTGAACGACGAGCAGGTCGGCTCCGGGCCGATTGATTGCCACGGTCAAGGAGCAGTTGGTCATCGTCAGCTCGGCTCCCGGGAGAAGACCCACTGCCGCCACGCGATGTGTTCGTAGAGTCTCGATGTCGGGAACGACTACATCGATTCCCTCAAGATGGAGGAACCCCGCGCGGAGGTCAACCATGACCGTCCAATCCGCCGGCGAACGTTGAACGGATTGCGCCGGCCGGAAACGGACCAGGGGCCGCTTGACACCGGGCTCGGCCAGAAGTTGGATCCGGCCGGTTCCCTCGAGGGCAATCGTGGGCAGATCGAGAACAGCATCGGCGGCGATCCGGATCACGCCGCCCTGCCCTCCGATCCGACGGAGCTGTGCGAGCAACTCCTCGCTATTGTGGATGATTCCCTGGTCCGAGAGCGCCGCGGGACGGCGATCACGCTGGGGCGACGACGGACTGTCTGCGCCCGCACTGACCGATCGGCCTCCTCGCGCCGCGATTGTCCGGCGCGGAAGATGCGATTTCTGCTCCATTCGGGGACGCTTCCACCGCGTTTGTTGTGGTTTGCGACGTCGGCGGCATGAGTGGCATTGGGGGGGGATCCGCCGCGTCATCTTCCAACGGCCCGAGTGCCGGATTGTTTGCTGTCGCGATAGGCATCGGAGCCGGCGTCTTGGCCGGTTCAGCGTTCGTAACGGCAGGCTCGCTTCGGTTACGATTCGAGCGCGAGCTCTTCGGTGCGGCGAGTTGAGCCAGGCGGCGCCTCGTCAACCGTATCCCGAGGGTGGCTGGCGATGTTGGCGTTTCTGAGAATCGAGCCGAAAGGCCCGCGGTGAGCGCCGGCATCGCTGGTTTGGGCCACTGCCTGATCCAACTGAAAGGCGCGGGTCGGGTTGTCACGTTCTGCGGCGAGAGCGGTGGAAGGATCGGCAGCGTCCCATACCGAGGCGGCTAGCATCCTGGAGCCAGACTCGCGACGATCGGTATTGGTTTCCATCCAGCTCGCGAAATCGACGATCGGCTCCTGGCGCTCCGCTGCACCCGAGCAGGCTTCGAAAGACTTCAATTCTGGAATAGAGGTTGGAACGGCCGTGCCAGTTGAGATAACGCGGATTGTCGATCATGACGAGCGTTGCGCTGGACCTGCCGACCGGCGCAACGACGCAGTCGTCCACCCAGACGCGGACCTGGCTGCCGTCGAACCGAAACACGGGGTCACTCCCGGTCATGATGCTCGAATGTGAAAGTCGAAGCTCGGCGAAGACCGGTGAACTCGAGCCGGTGTTGTCCAGCCAGATCGATGGCTGGCCAGGCCCCATCGTACAGTCTCGGAGGGCCAGGTCAGCGGGGCCGGTTGCGAGGATCGCGGTCTGACCTCCGTCGAAGTGGCACATATCCACGAACACCGCCGGCGGCCGGTCACCGGCAGAGGCTGGAGGGTGCATTTGACGGATTGAGACTGCGGCGACATTCCTGCCTTCCTGCGAATTCGTGCGCCTGAACGAGCAACCTCGGAGCGTCAGTTCGGTGCCATCGGCTCCTATGGCGGCGACGGGCTCGTCGGGCAGAACGACGTCGAGCTCGAACGCGACGCCTTCGATGGTCACATGACCGCCTACGAAACGCAGCAAGTTCGCGGGCGGGCGATCGGCCAGGCGCGACTGAGAGGTAAATTTCAGTACCGGGCGGACTCCAGCTTCGGCCTTGATCGTCAAGTCTGCATTCGAAATCGGAGCAGGTGCTCGGAAGGACCAGGCGCGGCCACCGATCTGGTAGGGCCCGTCGTCGGAAAGAACGATCACGGACCTGCGGGGTGCCGTTGCGAGGATTTCGAGGAGGTCTTCATTGGAGCTGACCGGGATGTTGCGAGAGTAAACCGGTGCCGAGCTCGCCGCCTCGTTGCTGCTGGGCCGCTCGGACACTCCCGCTGAGGACCCAGATAACGGCGAGCCCGAATCATTCGCCAGGTCGCTCGAGCGGCGCGTGGCGGCCGAATCGGCCTGTCGCGGCGAGCGCGACGATGTCCGGGCCAGGTCTCGACCCCACCATGCCAGACCCAGAACCGTAGCGGCCAGCCCGGCGACCGGCACCAGCCAGATGAGGTTGCGCTCCCAGGAGTGACGAGTGCCTTCAGCCTGCCAGCCCGGGAAAGAGAAAGACGGCGGCGTCAAGCCGATCGAGCCGGCAACGCCCAGCAGATCGCGGACCAGATGCTCCGGCGTCTGATAGCGGCGATCACGGTCCTTGGCCATGAGCTTGGCGATCATTCCGGCCAGTTCGGCGGGAACCTGCGGATTGAGCGTTCGAACGTCCGGGGCAGGCTCTTCCTGGTGCTGGATGAGTTTTTGAAGGACAGTTCCACCAGGGAAAGGGGGACGGCCGGTCAACATCTGAAACATGGTGCAGCCCAGCGAATACAAATCGCTGCGCACGTCCACGTCGCGAGGGTCGCGAGCCTGCTCGGGACTGATGTAGTCGAATGTGCCCAGCGTCATGCCGCTTTGAGTGAGCCCGTTATCACCGCCGCGCTCGAATCGGCGCGCCAGCCCCATATCGACGAGCTTCGCCCGGCCAGTGGACGTGATGATGATGTTCGAGGGTTTGATGTCGCGGTGCACCACGCCTCGTTCGGACGCATGCACGAGAGCGTGAGCGATTTCCAGCGCGATGTGCACGGCCTCGCTCACCGGCAGCGCGCCTGCGGTCTCGGTGCGCGCGCGAACTGTCTCGCCTTCGATGAACTCGAAGGCAATGAAGTGGAAGGCCCCGTGCTGCCCGATGGAATACACCCGGGCGATATTCTCGTGATCCAGCCGCGCTGCCGATCGGCCTTCCTGGTAAAACCGCGCAACGACCTCGGGATCGGCGCCCTGATCGGGAGGCAGTAGCTTGAGGGCAACCTGACGATCCAGTTTCGTGTCGAGGGCGCGGTAGACCGCACCCATCCCCCCCACGCCAATCACTTCTTCGATCGCGAAACCGTCCAGCACCTCGCCGGGTAGAGGAAAGACCCCGGCCGTCTGGAGGGCTGCGGGTGGAGTCGCCGATCGATTTTGTGACGAGCTGCCCGGCTTTCGGTGCACCGTCGGCGACCCGTCGGAGCTCGACACCCCCGCTCCATCCTCCGCAACAGGCGCACGGGCGCCTTGCGGCAAGGAGGCGGTCTCATCGCGGGGGTTGGGCTGGTCGGGGATCGGCATCGACTCGTGCTCTACAGTTCGGGGTTCATCCCCAGTAGTTACGTCCTTGCCCGGCATTCGAGAAGACCGGCATTCGAGAAGAATCGATCGCGACGTGGGATCGGATAGGGAATTGCATGCATTCCAACAGTCCAGCCATACTATAGGAAAGCCCGGTGCCGGTGTCAATCAGGTGCCCCGGGTTGTTTCACGGAAGTATAAGCAACGAAAGGATCTAGGTTACGGGACTGAACCCGCGAACGCGGCAGATCGGCTCACGGTGTCGCGTATCGATCGGGCCGGCACCAGGCAATGCGCTGCGTTCGAGCATCCTGGTCAAGCAACGCAAAGTGCAGAACCGATACATAGGAAGTCACGTTGGGGCTCCGCGCCGCCCGAGCGCGACGAGCTGCGGTTGGATGACCGCGTGAATCGAGCTTGCAGGAGGTATTGTATGTGGCACCGGAACAGGGTCGACGGTTCCAACTTGAAGCGACAGTCCGGGGAAACCACCAGAAAGCCAGGCCGTCGCTTGAGCCAGCAGCCGCAGTGCGAGGCGCTCGAGGACCGTCAACTACTGGCTGCCACTCTGCAATCGATTTCGAACCTCACCGTCCCGGCGCAGCAGGGCTACACACAGCCATTACTTGCCAACACCGGGCAGACGGACCCCCAGACATTCACCGTCACTTCCAGCAATCCGGACATCGCCGCCTCGATCATTCAGGGCCAGTTCTGGACACTCGGCATTTCCTACACCAACACCAGCACAACTACCCCCCACGCCGACTTCACGGGCAGTCTAACGTTTCAGTTGTTCAACGACCTCACGCCGAACACCGCGAATATGATCAACGAATTCACCAATGATGGTTTCTATAATAATACATTCTTCCCTCGCATCGTTACGGACTTCGGCGGCACGACGTTTTTCGTCGTTCAAGGAGGCTCGCTGAGCGACACCGGAAGTGGGAGCAGCGGGCAGCCGGGAACGCCGTTTGCCAACGAGAACCTGCAACAACTGCCGCTTTCTGGCATCAATCAGATCGCCATGGCCAATAGCGGCGGGACCGACAGTAACGACACACAGTTCTTCATCAACACCGGGTCGCTGAACTCCCAGCTCGGATACGGCTACACGGTCTTCGGCCAGATGCTCACGGGAACGACTACCCTTGGCCAGATGACCCAGGTCCCGGTCATGGACAACACGGTCACCGGAGAGAATTCACAGCCGGTTACGAATTCGGCGCTGACGATCACGTCCGCGACGCTTTCAGACACGAATCCCAACGGCACCCTTTTGATCGACACGACCCAGGCGATGCCAGGCGAAACCGCGACGATCACCGTCACCGCCCATGACGGCACCTCGACCATGTCTCAATCGTTCATGGTGACGGTGGGTGCGTACGGCGGGCCGGCCAGCCCGACAATCAACTTCCGGCCTTTTGCCAACGCGACGACCGGCACCGTTGCTCAGAACACTCCGGGACAGGTGCAGCTCAACGGCCAGAGCGGGTTTCCCAACACGTCGACGCCAAGCACGCTCAGTTACGCGCTGCTCAGTCAACCGACGCACGGCACGATCAGCAACTTCAACTCATCAACCGGAACGTTCACGTACACGCCCGACACCGGGTACCTCGGCACCGATACGCTAAATTACCAGGTCACGGCAACCGGTCCCGAGAGTACACCAGCGACCACCGTGAGCAATCCGGGCAAGGTAACAATCGTGGTCGGAGCGGAAGCGACGGGAGACGTTAGGATCATCGGCTCGGCGCTGGTCGTACAGCCTCCGCCCAAGTATCACGGAAAGAACCATATCTTCGTCGCTCAGGTCGCGGACGCCTCGGCCAATGGCGGAGCCGTGATTCAGGTGAATATCAACGGAGAGCTTGACTCGACCCAGCCCGGGATCGACGACATCAACCGGATCATCGTCTTCGGCGGGCGCACGGCGCGGAACCAGATCGTCATCGATCCGAGCGTGAAGGTCGCGACCACGATCGATAGTGGGCACGGCAACGTCGCGTTCCTGACGGGCGGGGGCGCGCCGACCCGCGAACACGGCTGGTTCGGGCACACGACGCTGATCGGCGGCCCGGGTCCGAACCAGCTCATCGGCCTGGCCGGCAAGGTCAAGTTCAAGCCCAGCAAGGCAACGACCATCATCTTCGCCGGCAAGCCGCGCCGGCGTACGGCCTTGCTCAATACGCTGCCGCCGGGCGGGACATTCTACAAGTTCATCGACGGCCACCTGGTCCCGATACCCGATCGCTTCCTCAAGGGGGGCGATTTCAAGGCGACCCTGAAGAACAAACACAACGCGGCCGCAAAAGCGGCCGCGGCGGCGGCTGTCAATCCCGGCGGGCCGATGATCCCAGCCAAGACGTCGATACTTCCGACCGCGATTTGACAAGCCATCGCCGGCACGAGTCTGATGGAAGCCCTTGGTGAGCGCGCGGAATGCACGCCTGTGGGAGCACTCGCAGCGCGCCCGCCGGCGAGCCGAATCGATCAGGGGCACCGAACGAGCAGCCGATGGACCCGCTTCCAGTTGATTCGAGCCTTCCGGAGATCATCGATCGACTTTCGGGGCGGTCACTGGTCCTGGTAGCGCCCCCAGGCTCCGGCAAGACGACACGGGTGCCGCCGGCGATCCTGCAATCGGGGCTGCTGACGGCCGAGTATCCATCCGTGATCGTGCTCCAGCCCAGGCGAGTCGCGGCCCGCGCGAGCGCGGCAAGAATCGCTGCGGAACGCGGCTGGATTCTGGGCGAGGAGGTCGGCTTTCAGATTCGATTCGAACGACGGTTCTCGAAGCGCACACGATTGAGATTCGTCACGGAAGGCGTGCTGACACGGCAGCTCCTGGCGGACGCGTTTCTGGAAAAGATCGGTGCGGTCGTGCTCGACGAGTTTCACGAGCGCAACCTGAATAGCGACCTGGCACTGGCCTTTCTGCGACAGGTGCGCCAGACCGTGCGCCCGGACTTGATCCTGATGGTGATGTCGGCGACTCTGGACGCCGAGGCGGTCTCGAATTATCTGGACGCCTGCCCGATTGTTCGAGTCGACGGGGGAGTACACCCTGTAACCGTGCAATACCGACCCATCAACCGGCCGGCTGACGCGGAGCAAATCGCACCCCTGATCGAAGAAGAGCTGTTGAAGGGAGGGGCCACGGGCCACGTGCTGGTTTTTCTGCCGGGAATGGCAGAGATACGGCGCCTCGCGAGACGTCTCGAGCCGGCCGCCGCGCGCTTTGATGCCGTTGTGCTTCCGTTACACGGTTCCTTGCCGGCTGAAGAACAGGATCGCGCGCTGCGGCCGAGCGATCGCCGCAAGATCATTCTGAGCACAAACGTCGCGGAGACCTCGCTCACGATCGAGGGTGTTACCACCGTGCTTGACAGCGGTCTGGCGCGGACTGTCCGTTACGACGGCGCCAGGGGCATGGACCACTGGGAAACAATCCGGATCAGTCGCGCGTCGGCTGACCAGCGCGCCGGTCGGGCCGGCCGTACAGCGCCGGGGACGTGCATTCGGCTGTGGTCCGAGCGCGAGCACCGTGGCCGGCCGGAGTTTGAACAGCCTGAAATTCACCTCGTCGACCTCTCGAGCACCGTTCTTGCGCTCCATGCCTGGGGCGTTCGCGACCCCGCGCAATTCGAGTGGTTCGATGCTCCGAAACCGGAAAGGCTGGCCGAGGCTGAGCGATTGCTTCTGCTTCTGGGGGCGCTCGCCGGTGAATCCCCTCGAATCACGGCGCTCGGGCAAGCCATGCTGGGTTTGCCGGTCCATCCGCGGCTGGCGCGTCTGTTCATCGCGGCGAGCGAGTGCGGCCGCGCCCGTGAGGGTGCTTCGATCGCCGCTCTTCTTTCCGAGAAAGACATCCGGCTCAGTCAACAGCCTGGCCAGCCGCGCAGCCAGACGGCCCGCGAGCGCGCCGTGAATGCCGCGTCTGACATCTTTGACCGCCTCGATCTGCTGGACGAGGCGCTGGCAGCCCGGTTCGCGCCCTCATTACGGAGTCGGGGCATCGATCACGCGGCCGCACACCAGGTTGCCAGGCTGCGTGACGATTTGCTCCGTCATCGTACCGCGCTCAAGCCGGAGATCGTGCCGCGGGACAACATCGAGGACGACGCGGATTTGCTCAAGTGGATTCTGCTGGCTTACCCGGATCGGCTCGTCCGGCGCCGTCACACACCCGGGACGGGCGTGATGGTGGGCGGCCGTGGTGTCTGCCTTGCTCCTGAATCCGTCGTTCGCGATGCCGAGTTCTTTGTTGCCATTGATGCGCGTGAGGATCGGCGTGGCCCCCGGGTCGACGCACAAGTGAAGCTCGCGAGCATGGTCCGGCTCGAATGGGTCGAGGAGCTTTTTCCCGCTCAGCTTCGCCGTGAGCGGTTGACCCGATACGACGAATCGCGACGGCGCGTCGTCAGCACGACCCAGCTCTGGTATCACGACTTGCTTCTTCGAGAAGACACGGGTGCTGTCACTGAGTCTGAGCAGGCTGGATCGCATCTTATCGAAGCGCTTCACCCGCAAGCTGCTGAGTTTTTCCGGAAAAACCCGGCGGCCGCACAATTCCTCTCACGAATCGAATTCGTCAGCCGAGCGGTGCCGGAACTCAACTGGCCCACGTTCGATGACGACGTGCTCGGCGAGATACTGGAGTCGGTCTGCCGAGGAAAATCACGGCTTGACGAGGTCGAGCGAACCGATCTCGTTCCGTTCTTGCAAGGCCGGTTGAACGCGGCTCAGAACCGAGAGTTGCACGAGAGCGCGCCCCAGGTCGTTTCCCTGCCCAGCACGCGACAGGCTCGACTCGCTTATGAGCCAGGCCGGCCGCCAATCCTCGCCGTGCGTCTGCAAGAGCTTTTCGGCTGGTCGGAAACCCCGCGAGTTGCCCGAGGGCGAGTGCCCATCCTGTTGCACATTCTCGGCCCGAACAATCGGCCCGTACAAATCACGAACGACCTCAAGAGCTTCTGGACAACCACGTACCACCAGGTCAGAAAAGATCTCCGCCGGCGCTATCCGAAGCATTCCTGGCCGGAAGACCCATTTCAGGGCCGGTCTTCGAGTTTGCCGAGAAGGTGATGGCGTTCGATCACGACCGAGCGCGTAAACAAGATGGCTAGATCGCACGCGCGGCTGAAGTGAGTGGCGCGGGACATGGAGGTGGTGTCGCGCTTCTATCGAGGGGTTTCCGCGCAAGCGGCTACCGCTCTGGAATTCCGGTCAACGCATCCTCGAGGATTTGCGCGGCGATCTGCATGGGGCTTACCTTGCGTCCGCTTGTGCTGCTCTGCTCTGCCAGGCGGGTAAGCCGCTGTCTGGTGGCGTCGCTCATGGGCACTTTGGGATGCCGGACCCAGCTTGGGTCGGTTGGCCTGCCTGGGCGGATGCCTTGTCCAGGCTCAAGGCGAGCTTGAATGGTTGCGACGATCCGGGCGAGCCTTGCTGCGCCGAAGGCGCCGCCGCCGGTGTGTGGCACTTTGCTGACGACCTTTGCGCCCAGACCGGCGGCGATTTTGTCGATGTTTCTTGCCATGTTGATTTACCTCCGTTTCTTACCTTTCGGTTGCCGGGTCGTTGGGGTTTCTTCCAGTGGGAAGCCAATCTCAAGGTAATCGTCGTCGATAACCAGTCCGACAGCTCCTTGCCGTGCTTCGCTGCCCATGCGGTGGAGAAAGTCCCGTAACGCGGGCATCTGCTGGTCAATCACATGCTCGCTGGTGTAGCACTGGATGACAACCGGATTATCAAACAAGAGCTTGCCGCCCTGGGCGTCGTCACGCCAAACGCCTTCGCCGCGTGGAAAGGCAGTTGCGCCGCCGAACAACGTGCCGAGCACATTCAGCGTTTCCTTAACCCAGTACCGCTGGTCGATGGCTTTGTTGCGGCGATCCTTGCTGCGAATAAACAGCACCAGTAACGCCGATGCGGCTTTACTGGCACCTAGAGCACCAGCGAAATCTGGCATGGCGAGGACCTCCGTTTCTTCACCTGCCAGTATCAGACTTTTTGCCCGGAAAGTCAAGGGTGATGCTGCTCGATTGGACGGGACGGGAATTGAGGCGGGACAAGCGTGGGGCAATCCCAGACGACCTGGCTCCCATCCTGGACCGGCCGGGTGTGGATCGATCAAATTGGGTGCACACGGTGCGTGACTTCGGTCGCATGTTCAAGCAAGCGGCAGGTCGGGTGAGTTCGCTTGTGCGCGCTGCACCGCATTGCCGACGGCGCTGGTCTCAGGGCAAGGCGGCCGCGCAAGTCGCGTTTGGCTCCTCGGCGCTGCGAGGTCGCGAAGGTGTCGTTGCCGCTTGGGCCGCGCAGTCAGCGCGGATCTTCGTCCCAACGTTTCCAGAGCTGGAAGCAAGCCAGGTACACCCGCGCGTTGTCGGTCTCCTTGACGCGCTCCCAAGCCTCGAACGCCTGCCGTGCCGACTGCACGACCCGTCATGACAAGGCTCGCTGCGTCGAGCTGACGAACGAGCGTCTGGATCAGGTCACCGAGGTTGATCCTGGACTCGTCTTGGGAACTCATGGCATTGGTCGAGCAGGTGTTTGTTTTGTTGGACTGAACGTCTCTCTTGGTATACCAAGATCGCCAGCGCTGAGGCCAGACTCACCGGCGCGACACCATTGTCCTGGGCTGCGGGCACTGAGGGTGTCGAGGCTGGCTGTGGTGATCGTTTGACCCATTCTTTGAATGATCGGTTCCTGACACCTTTTCCGCGTCCTTTTCCGCGTCAGGGCGTGCCGCTGGAAGACGTGCAAAACCTTGCGGGCCATGTTGACCCGCGCACGACGCGGCTCTACGACCGCCGGCGGAAGAAAATTATGCGCAGCGTTGTCGACAGGATTTCGGTGTGAACAGGGCGGCTTCCTGCCCGGCGAGCGATTTCCATCCACATTCCGTCATCCAGTGTTTGGATGATAATGCCTTTTATCAGTATCGGGTGTCCGGGGCGCATTGTCCAGTGGGAAATTTCAATGAGCGACGCTGGCTTACCGCTCTCTCACCGCCCGGTCTCGCTGGAGGTCCGCGCCGTGAGATCCTGGTTAGTTGGCGATGATTTGGACGCAACGAGCTTGTCGATCCGGTGTTGCAGGTCGGCCACTTCGCTACCGGCGCGAGTGTCATTGGGATCAAGGAACAATGCACGGCGGGCCTCGTCGATCGCCAGCCTCCAGTTGTGTTCTACAGCAACTCGATCGTCCACTTCCCAGGCGTTTTTCGCCATTTGCTTAAATGCTTCACACATCGCAAGGTGAGCAACAGGTTGGCCCGGAAACCGTAGGACCATCAGGCGGGCGAATGCGTGCACGCGGCTCGCTGAACGCCGCGCCTCATCGATCCGGCCAAGCCGGCGCTGCCGTGCGATGCGTTGGCTCAAATAGTCCGTGAAGTTCCACAAATGCCGATCCGGAGGGACGACGGGCTTGAGAGCGCAGTTCAAACATCGGGCTACCAAGTCCGCCCAGTTTTCGGCATCCAGCGAGTCTGTTGCAGGGGAGGATAGCCGTGTGAACGGATCGGGTTGCTGGGGCTGGGACGTCAGCACAGGTGGAATGGCGGCCTTGAATTCGCGGAGGTCGATTCGCGCCAGTGTGCGCCAGATCGTGACTGCCGGACTGGCCGCGGCTTCGGGCACTTCGTCAAGCATCTCGAGATTGGCCAAGATCAGGGACCTCGCAACTTCGTCATCGCCTCGGCGGCGAACAATCTCGGCGAGCCACCAGCGCAAGTACGCAACCTTAATGGTTAATTTGGGGTCCGATATGAAGCGCAAGCTTTCCTCGCCGCTAGCAACGGCTCGGCTGAGATGCGTAAGACTCTCTTCGTTCCTCCCTTCCGTTTCAGCGATTTCAGCGAATAGCGAGTGTGCATCAAGCTTGCGGCGTGGCGACCTCAGGTCCGCTGGCTCAAGCCGCTCGATATGATCTAACGTTTCCAGGTTCTCGTTGAGCAAGGTCCGAGCCTGGTTCAACTTCTTTTGAGAAAGATACCTTCGGGCCAAAGCGATGTCCGCATCGGCTAGTTGGCGAAGTATCACCAAATCATTGGGACGCTGCATTCGCTGGCGGATTAGGTGGTTTCTTGCTCGCTCAAGAACTGAGCTGACTTCGTCTCGGTTGAGGACCCTGAGGTGCCCCGATGAATTCGAGCCGACCGAAGAGATTTCCTCCAGCAGTCGGCTAATGAAGGCTAGCTCGTCCTGGGTACGGTTCCACTCCGCTTCGGCACGCCGCCAGAGCAGAATAGCGATGAGCAAGCCTGTCGAGATCGCAAGCGAGAGCAAAGCTGCCAGTGCCGCGATTGCCGGACGGCGGCGGCACCCGCGCCAGACCTTCTCGATCGGCGATACCGGACGTGCTGATATCGGACAGCCGTCCAGCCAGCGGCGGAGGTCAACGGCTACGGCTTCGGCCGAGGCGTAGCGGCCCGCAGGATGCTTCGCTAGGCACTTGAGCGCGATGGTTTCGAGGTCGCGGGGAATCTGCGGAACGAGCCGTCGCGGCGGCACCGGCTCCTGGCTGCGAACCTGTTCGAGCGTTTCAACGACCGACGCGGCGGAGAAAGGGGGGCGTCCTGTAAGCACATGATACAACAGCGCGCCCAACCCATAGATGTCAGCCGGCGGTCCGATCGCGTCTCGATCACCTGTGATCTGCTCCGGCGCCATATATGAGGGCGTTCCAAGCGGGCCTGACTGGCTCTGCGTCGCCAGGCTGAGATCAGGATCGCTCCAGCGGTAAGCGATGCCAAAATCACCGACCCGGGGAGTCGCCTGCTCCCGCGACTCTTCGGGACCAACGTCAAGCAGGATGTTCGATGGCTTGAGGTCGAGATGGACCAGGTTTCCGGAATGGACGGCAGCGACGGCCCGAGCGATCGTCTCTAACAGCCGGGCGGCGTCTGCGGGGGCATAGGGGGTCTCGAGCCGATGCTTAAGCGATCCTCCTGAAATGTACTCCAGTACCAGATAAAGCCAGGGGCCAGCCTCGCCCACGTCGTGCAGAGGAACGATGTTGGGGTGCCGAACGCATGCGTACGCTCGCGCCTCGCGCAGCCAGCGACCGCGCTCACGAATGCCTGCGTTCGGCCCACTCCTAACGATCTTCAACGCCACGAAGCGCTTAAGGGGGGGTGCCACGCCTGGTAGACCACGCCCATCGCACCACGTCCCAACTCCCGCCGGATCTCAAATCCGGGTATACGTGGACATTCTTCGCGCTTGGGCAAGTTATCCGGGTCTACGAGACCGGCACGCACGAGGCGCTCCAGCGCGGCGTTGCAGTGCTCGCATTCCTCGAGATGCTCTTCGATGGCGGCGTATCGATCATCCGGGATCGCGGAACTGCCGACACACCTCAGCGTCGATTCGGACGGGCAGGGGGACATGATCGAACACTCCTGGCAAAGGATGCTTCACCGCATTGTGTTCCAGCGTTCCGACCGGCGCAGTCCTTCGTCTCGGAGCATCCGGCTCACACGCTGCGTGGCTGCGTACACTGCGATGCGAGTCATTCCCAACGCCTTGGCCGTCTGGGCGATGGTCCAGTCACTCACGGCGACGAGCCAGAAAGCATCCCATGTCCGGGGTTGCACCCGGCGCCTGACTGCGGATTGGACGTACTCGGCTTCGCTACGGAGAAAGAGATGAAGGGGGTCCGTGTCCAGTTGGCCGGGTTCGATTGACGCGAGGGAAACAACGGTCTCGCGTTCGTTCGCTGACGGCTCGTCATCGCGAGCGTCGAGGCTCACGGCGTAATCTGCACGGCGCTCTCGCAGCAGGTCAATGACCCGGCAGCGGCAAAGGCACTTGAGCCAACCGCGAAAGGTCCGGGTGGGATCGTAGCGAAACGTTCTCATCCGATCCGCGAGCTCGGTCCAGATGCGCTGGCACGCCTCATCGATACCGTCCGCATCGAGGCCGAAGCCCCGGCACCAGCGTCGAAGCAGCGGATCGTACCGGTCGCGGAACGCCAGCCATGCGGGATGGTTACCCCAGTCGCCTACGTCCCTCAGAAGCGTAGGACTCGTCGATACGTCTTCGAGAAGCTTCATCTTTGAGCGCTCCCCCGCGCGGACGCAGTCAGCATCGCACGACTCTTATACAGTCAGATGATTTTCTTCGGAAATCGCGCTTACGCGTTCCGTACTCCAAATAGAAAGAGATTCGGTTGACGCTCCGGCCAGCCCGGATGCCGCCGCCGCGTTCTGGTCTTCCTCGTCCCCGAATGCTCAGCGGGAAGTCTAAGCGCCGTCCGGCGTTCCGCGCATTCAGTGGTCCTATCATAAGGTTCGACGCGAGGAGCATCAAGGTTCGCGCGTGAAACCGTTTCTTTCCTCAAAAGTATCGTGCGCGATCCGGCATCTGGAGAGCAAGGTGAGACTCGGTTGCGGCTTGCGCTCCCGTTGAGATTCTCCATCGTAGGCTTCGACGCCCCAGACTTGAAGATTTGTGCAGAGATCTCTGCTGTTTCACGAGCGACCTGCTCTGTTCGAGGTATCCTGTGACTCACAACTCATCCGGTTTCGGGCGGCGGCGCGATTGGATCTTGGGCTTGCGACCGCGGCGGCTGAATCGGCGCTGTTTACGGCCCAGGCTGTTGGAGCTGGAGCAGCGCCGACTGCTAACGTTACTCACGGTCATGAACACGGGCAACGACCCCAACAGCCCCGGCACGCTGCCATATGTAATCGCAGAAGCCAACGCGGATTTGACTGCCAACACGATCGCCTTCGCTCCGATGTTTATCGGCTCGCAACAGACGATCACACTGCAAGGGCAGCTCGAGCTGAGCAACACCAGCGGAACTCAGGCGATTGACGGCCCGGCGGGGGGCGTGACGATCAGCGGCGGCGGCAACGGCCGAGTTCTCGAGATCGACAAGGAGGTCACCACTTCGATAACGGGTTTCACCATCACCGGAGGTTCTCAGGGCGCTCCCGGCGGCGGCCTCTACAATCTCGGCACAGTCAACTTGTACTCCTGCATCATCAGTGGTAACACCACCAAGGGCAACGAGGGCGGCGGCTTGTGGAATAACGGTGAAGCAACTCTGAGCGACTGCACAATTAGCGGTAACACCGCGTCAGCCGCCCAGGCGACTGGGACGGGCGGCGGCCTTGAGAACAGAGGCACGATGACCTTGGCTGGCTGCACCGTCACAAAGAATTACGCCGACGGGTACTACGGCGGCGGCCTGGACAACCGAGGCATGGCCACGTTGACGAACACGACAATCAGCGGCAACCACGCCGGGGATTCCGGCGGCGGCGTGAACAACCACGGCTCGGGCAACCTGACCATGAACGGCTGCACGCTGACTTCCAACAACGCGAAGTATAACGGCGGTCTATACAATTCCGGTATGGCGGACTTGACCAAATGCTCGATCAGCAGCAACACAGGCCGCAACGACGGTGGCGTTGGGAACAACGGTGGTGCACTCGAGTTGACCGACAGCAGCGTGAGCGGAAACACGGCAACATTTTGCGGCGGCCTCGACGAGGGCGGCGGCAAGGCCACTCTGACCGACTGCACGATCAGCGACAACTCGTCCTCCAGCGGGCAAGGCGGCGGGATCGCAGTCGGCGGTTCTGGGCGGGCCTACCTGGCCGGCTGCACGATCAATGGCAATTCCTCCAGCGGGAACGGCGGCGGCGTGCACTGTCAGGGCGATGCGAACTTGGCCAACTGCACGATCAGCGGAAACTCTGCCGCGAAGGATGGCGGCGGCATCTATGATATCGGCACGACGACACTGACGGCGTGCACGGTCAGTGCTAACTTGGCCGCCGCGGGTGGCGGACTGTATAACAAAGTTGGAACGATGCTCATTGATACGATTATTTCCGGCAACACGCTGCTAAACTCAACCACCCCCAGCGACATCGACGGATCGGTCAGTAGTTCGAGCAGCTATTGCCTCGTCGGACCGGGTGGATACGGTGGGCTCAAGAACGGCACCAACCACATTATCTTCGCCAGCCCAGGCAACCGGGACCTCGCGACTTTGGGATTTTACGGCGGCCCGACGCAGACGATGGCACTACTTCCCGGCAGCGCGGCCATCGGCAACGGCGTCGTCGCCGATTATCCAGGCACGACTACGCCGATCACCACCGACCAACGTGGCGAGCCGCTCGACTCGCCCCCCGACATCGGGGCCTTCCAGACTCACACCGACCTCGTAGTGAATACCTCGAGCGACGAAACTGGCGGCTTGTCCTCGGGCGAGCTGAGCTTGCGCCAGGCGGTCAACCTGGCCAACTTGCTTGACGCTGCCGCGATGATCACCTTCGATTTCGCCGCAGCGCAGGTGATCGTCCTGACGCAGGGCCAGCTCGAGCTGAGCGATACCGGCGGGACGGTAACAATCGTCGGTCCGACTAGTGGCCTGACGATCAGCGGCGGAGGAGACAGCCGCGTGTTCGACGTCGACTCCGACGTGACCGCTAACATCTCGGGACTCACCATTACTGACGGCTCGACTAGCCTCGACGGCGGCGGCCTGTATAACAAAGGGACGGCGACGCTCACCGACTGTACAATCTCCGGAAACTCAACGACAAACAGCGGCGGGGGGGTGGGGAACGATGGTACAACCGCGCTCATCAACTGCACGATCAGCGGCAACTCCGCTAGCGACGGCGGCGGCGTCTACAGCGATGGCACGCTGACGGTCACCAATTCCACCATTGCCTACAACAACGTCGCCAGCGATGGCGGGGGGCTGCAAGTCACCTCGAGCACAGCCATCCTGAACAACACGATTATCGCACTCAACAACATCGGCACCGGAAGTGGCGCCACGCCCGATGACATCGCTGGCACCGTGTCTCCGGTCAGTGCGTACAACCTGGTCGGAATTGGTGGCTCCGGCGGACTGGTTAATGACGTCGCAGGCAACCAAGTCGGCGTCGTCGACCCCGGGCTCGGCACGCTCACGGACAACGGCGGACCGACTCTGACCATTGCGCTGCTGCCTGGCAGCGCCGCCATCGACGGGGGCAGCAACGCCTTGGCTGTCGATGCATCGGGTAATCCCCTGACCACCGACCAGCGCGGATTCCCCCGCATCAGCGGCGGGAGCGTCGACATCGGTGCGTTCGAGGTACAGAAGCCCGTCGTGAGCCCCACGACGCTGCCGAACGATACGTACGGCACCGCTTCCAGCCAGACAATCACGGCGACGGAAACAGGCAGCGCGGGTGGGCCATACACCTTCGCCATCACGGCTGGCGCACTACCCGTCGGCCTGATCCTGGCAACCGGCGGAGTGCTGAGCGGCGTTCCAAGCGTCACCGGGATGTTCTCCTTCACGGTCACGGCGACCGATAGCGGCGGCTTCACGGGCGGTCAACCCTACACCATCATCGTAAACCCGGCTCCGCTGACCGTTACGCCGAGCACGGGGCAGTCGAAGTTCTACGGCTCCGCCGTGCCGTCCCTGACTTATACTACTGTGAGCGGCTTCGTCAATGGAGACACGTCTTCGTTGCTCACCGGCGAACTCGGTACGTCTGCCACGATGGCCAGCCCCGTCGGCAAGTATGCCTTCACGCCGGGCACGCTCAGTGCGGGCGGCAACTACACGCTCGCGGTGGTCACCAATCCACCTACCTTTGCCGTGACCCCGGCTCCGCTGACGGTCTCGGGCATCACGGCTAGAGACAAGGTGTACGACACCACCACGCACGCCACACTCGTTGGCCTTGGCACGGCGACGCTCAATGGGGTGATCGGCGTCGATTCCGTCACTCTGGTCACGGCAGGGGCCGTCGGCACCTTTGCGTCCAAGGACGCCGGCAACGACATCCCCGTGCAAATTTCCGGTCTGAGCCTGAGCGGCGCCCAGGCAAGCGACTACTCGCTGATCCGGCCGGCGACCACGGCCACTATCTCCCCGGCTTCGCTGACGGTCTCGGGCATCACGGCCAGCGACAAGGTGTATGACGCCACCACGACCGCGACACTCTTCGGCCTGGGCACGGCGACGCTGAATGGGGTTATCGGCGTCGATTCCGTCACTCTGGTCACGGCAGGGGCCGTCGGCACCTTTGCGTCCAAGGACGCCGGCAACGACATCCCCGTGCAAATTTCCGGTCTGAGCCTGAGCGGCGCCCAGGCAAGCGACTACTCGCTGATCCAGCCGGCGACCACGGCCACTATCTCCCCGGCTTCGCTGACGGTCTCGGGCATCACGGCCAGCGACAAGGTGTATGACGCCACCACGACCGCGACACTCTTCGGCCTGGGCACGGCGACGCTGAATGGGGTTATCGGCGTCGATTCCGTCACTCTGGTCACGGCAGGGGCCGTCGGCACCTTTGCGTCCAAGGACGCCGGCAACGACGTCCCCGTGCAAATTTCCGGTCTGAGCCTGAGCGGCACCCAGGCAAGCGACTACTCCCTGAGCCCGCCAGCGGCCACGGCCACTATCTCCCCGGCTTCGCTGACGGTCTCGGGCATCACGGCCAGCGACAAGGTGTATGACGCCACCACGACCGCGACACTCTTCGGCCTGGGCACGGCGACGCTGAATGGGGTTATCGGCGTCGATTCCGTCACTCTGGTCACGGCAGGGGCCATCGGCGCCTTTGCGTCCAAGGACGCCGGCAACGACATCGCCGTGCAAATCTCCGGTCTGAGCCTGAGCGGCGCCCAGGCACGCGACTACTCGCTAATCCCGCCAGCGGCCACGGCCACTATCTCCGCGGCTTCGCTGACGGTCTCTGGCATCACGGCTAGCGACAAGGTGTACGAAGCCACCACGGCCGCCACGCTCGTCGGCCTTGGCACGGCGACACTCAATGGGGTTTTCGTCGGTGATTCCGTCACTCTGGTCACGGCAGAGGCCGTCGGGACCTTTGCGTCCAAGGACGCCGGCAACGACATCGCCGTGCAAATTTCCGGTCTGAGCCTGAGCGGCGCCCAGGCAAGCGACTACTCGCTAATCCCGCCAGCGACCACGGCCACTATCTCCGCGGCTTCGCTGACGGTCTCTGGCATTACGGCCAACGACAAGGTGTATGACGCCGCCACGGACGCCACACTCGCGGGCCTTGGCACGGCGACGCTCACCGGGGTGATTGCGGGTGACTCGGTCAGTCTGGTCACGACTGGCGCCATCGGCACCTTTGCGTCTAAGGACGTCGGCAACGGCGTTTCAGTGGTGGTGTCAGGGCTGACGATCAGCGGTGCGCAAGCCTTCGACTATGCCCTCATCCCGCCGACGACGAATGCCAAGATCATCGCCCGATTTCTCACCGCGTCCCTGACCGGCACGGTGGAGAGGACTTACGACGGCACGATTGCCGCTGACCTGCTGCCCGGAAACTTCATCCTGAGCGGCGTGCTCCCTGGCGACAGCGTCGTCCTCAACGATCCCTCCGCCGCCGTCTATGACAGCAAGAACGCCGGCACCGGCAAGACCGTCTCGGTCTCTGGGCTCACCCTCACTGGGCCCGACGCGGCCGACTACCAGCTCAGTTCCACCTCGATCCGCGGCGCCGTGGGCGAGATAAGCACGGCCCCGCTGACGATCACCGCCAACAGCCAGACTAAGGTCTACGGCGCGGCGATCCAGACCCTGACGGCAAGCTACAGCGGCCTCGTCAACGGCGACACGCCCGCAACTTTCACTACCCTGCCGACGCTATCGACGACCGCTTCGACGTTCAGCCCGGTGATCGCGGGAGGTTACGCGATTACGGCGTCTGGGGCGATCGATCCCAATTACGCGATCACTTACGAGCCAGGCATCCTGTCGGTCACTCGGGCCGCCACCGAAGTGGTCCTGATCACCGAGCCCGTCTTCAAGAAAAAGCACAAGCTCGTGTCCGTCGGCTTGACGGCCGAGGTCCAGCCAGTCGCCCCGGGTGCGGGACTGCCAACGGGCACGGCGACCTTCGACGTCCAGGTGAAGGTGAAGAAGAAGCTGGTCGAAAAAAAGCTGGGGACCGTTTCGTTGAAAGGCGGCTCGGGCACGCTTTCGGTAAAACCCAATAGCGTATCGAAAAAGCCGATCACCGTCATTTACGGCGGGGATGCGGACTTCGCGGCCAGCACCTCGCCGTAGAGGGTGCTGACTTTGGCGTCGCTCAAATGAGCCCTGCGCGGCCGAGGGTGGCACTGTACGGCAAGAGCGAGCCCCCTACGAACAACGGGGACGTACATCCTTAACCAGTAATCCGGCGCCTCTGCGCCACAAACCTCAATTCCGAATTCGCCTCCGCGCCCCGACGGCGGGGCACCAGAACACGAGCCTCTCAGGAGCGATGATCGCAGCGTCACGCTCCCGGCGGGCATCGCAGAGTTGTTGGGCTCCGCGGCAGAGGCGACACGTGGTGTGAGGCTGTGCGCAATGAGGGTGCGGCCAGCTAACGCCGCACGAACCGCCGCGCCGGACAAAACAGCGCGCCCACGACCGTCTCGCCGCTGCGGCGGCTTTCCCCTACGCCGTCGTCTACGAAGGGGTGGTTCGTACGCGGTGTTTTCATTTCACTCTGCGCTGGCATCCCTCGGCGCTCGGACCTGGTCTCGGCCGCCGGAGGGTAGCTGGCCCCCCAGGGGGTGTGGCGGGATGCCGTTTCAAAGCGCTTTGAACGGGCTCAACTTTATGCAAATATTTCAACCGAATGACCGCAGTTAATCCCCTATCGCGATTGAACTTCTGCGTTACACATAGATTTGACGCTGCCGACAGAATGCCGCCTGTGAATTGTCAGTGATGCACGCTCAAGCGGCCCAACAGCCTCCAAGATCAACCGAACAGCCGTGAGAACCGCGGAAAATCATCTGAAAACCGTCCCACAGCCTCAGAACGAGCGCGCAGAGTCGCCCAGTTGGCCCAGATTCAGCTCCTTTCAGCGTCTGGGCCACTTCGCGGCTCACCCACGCGCGCAGCTTCTTCGACGCTGCCGCCCGTAGCACGTTCCAGCCCGCCACTTTGTGCAGGATCACACGGAACACACTCCCGCGGCCTCGCACTCGCAGACGTTCCAACCTCAGCCGATTCTTCAAGCCGCTATTGGTCGACTCGATGCCCGAGCGCATCCTGTACCGCTCCGCGAATACCGGTGTCTCTTGTTCCCGGCGACGCCCAGCCATCCGATGATCCTTGTCACTGAAATCCAGCTCGTAGCGACCATCCCGCGTTTGGTGGATCGGGCACGACGTGCGGAACGGGCATCCTTCGCACGCTGCCGCCGCCATCTGGATTCGCGTCGTGCCTACTTCTTCGTTCCGCTCGACCACAAGCGGCATGTGCCCTTGCGGACAGGCTTCCACCCGCCCGGTCCGTTCATCCACCGCGAAGTCGTCCAGCGTCAGCGCCCCAGGGTCGCTTGCCGGCTCCCGACCGGGGATCGGTCCGACCAGCTCCACGCCGCGGTCCTCGGCCGCTTGTACGTTCTCGTCGCCGCAGTAGAGCGTGTCAGCCAGCATCTCCTCGGGCAACAACTTCGAGTCTTCGAGTTGATCGAGCATCGGCACCACCGCCGTGCCGTCGTGCTCCGCGGCACCCTGCGGCAGAGCGCCTGTGATCAACTGCACCTCGTTCTCAGAGCTGCACGTCTCGGTGATCTGCACCTGATAGCCCTTACCTTTGTGGGCGTCGTAGCCGGCGCTGAGGTCGGACGGGTTCTGAACGCAGTCACCGCCGGTCTTGGCCTTCACGACAACTTTGCCCTCACTCAGTTCGCACTGCTGGCTGAAGATCGTGACTAGGGCCTTGTAGCTCGACCGGGCCGTCATGTCGGGACAATTGGCGAAGTGGTCGATGATCCAGCACAAGTCCTCGGCTGCTTGCTGCCGCGACCGCTGTCGAGCCTCGGCATCCTTGGCGGCGGCGAACAACTGCGATTCTGCCGGTTCGTAGCGCCGCAGAACTCCGCGGGCAACGCGGCGTACCGCTCAGGGGCATGCCGGATCACCTGGGTCAGGAACCGCTTGATTGCCACGGCCATCAGCTTGGTGCGACCAAAGCTGGCCATGTGAGAAAAGACGTGGGTCGAGTCGAGCCGCTGGCGGGAGATGTCGAGTTCGAGCTTTTCCGCCAGTCCAATCGTCACGTCGTGGAAGACCTGAGCGGCCAGTTCGTTCTCGCGAAAGAGCTTTTGGTAACGCTCGACCGTGCGCGACGACACTTCAACGCCGGGCTCCAAGTTAAGGGCGTATTGGACGTCGCTGCGGAAGATGTAAGCCTCGGCGGCCTCTTGGGCGGTCCAGTCGAAGAAGTCGGTCATGAAGACCAAGCCGGCCATCGAGTACAGTTCCTTGGTGGGGGCTCCCAGTTCCCGGCTGAAATGCTGGGCCAGTTGACCTACGGGCATCAGTTTGAGGAGGACGTGTCGAAAGACTCCCTGCCAGCCCGAGCTGATGATCCGTTGACCGGCGGGAGGTATGACGCCCTCGAAGGGGTCGAACAGGCGGTTTTGCCGCGGGTCAACGATGTGGATCATGGCGGGCGCAACTCCTTTCGCAGGGGATACTTGAATGTAGAGGTGCGCCTCGCTAGAGTCAAGGGAGAAATGGACATAAACTCAGATTTTACATTAACTTGCGCAGAAAACTAAACTCGACGAACTTTTGTCGGAGACGTCAGATTTACAAGTGTGATTGAGAGATGGCCAACGCCGAAAACCCGCGCATAATAGTACTAGGGGGAGAGTGCGTGGTCGGCGCGGACGGCCGGGAAGGCGTCGCGAAGCGGACCGGAGCCCGGGGGCAACCATGCCGGTTGGTCCATGGCTCGAAACTCCTCTCATCTCTTCCATTACCACATCGCGAAATGTCTTTTTCCGATCGTCATTCCGGATGAGCGTCATTCGACCCGTTGATCAAAGCGACGTGCTCGAGGGGAAGGTTTCGGCTTCGAGCTCGGCCGATGGATCGCCCTCTCGACCGAGCGAGTGCGTTCCCGTAGTCCTTGTGGGGTAAGGACGCGCGACGAATCTACAAAACGAAATCGGAGCGCGGGCAACCATGCCGGTCAGTCCGTGGCTGGAATCTCATCTCATCCAATACCACATCGCGAAATGTCTTTTTCCGATCGTCATTCCCGATGAGCGTCATTCGATCCCTTCACGTCAGGATTCGATCGCGTCATTTACCCGTCCACGAGGGATGCGCCGGGCGGTCTGCGCCAGGGCAGAGAACCGCGAGCGTGGGATCAGAAAAAGCCTTTGTTTTGCTATCACATTGCTATCATTTTGATCCATGCCTGAAGAACCTGAAATATGGACGAAAGCGCAAGTCGCTCTTGCACTTGTGCAGAGTGAGCCAGCGCAATCGCGGGCGCAGAGCGCCTTGGCGTCTGGTTCGCATCGGTCCGTGGCGCGAGCGATTGCATGTTGCGTTGTCGTCAAACAAGGCCAGAACGGGGCGCTGGACCGGCCCGGGAGAGCGAGAGAGAAGCAGGAATTTCTCGCGAGGATTACCATTAATTACCACATTTTACCACGAGTGAAAGACCTTCGATGAGGTCGAAAACCCAAGTCGCCTATGGAGTTACGGAGGACGCCGCGGTCGTGGTGTGCGTGTGTGACCATCAACGCGGAGCTTCGTCGTCGTGTGAGGGCTATTTTCATTTGCACGGGCGTGGCGAAATCGTCAGGCTGAAGCCTGACCTACACTGGCGCTGATTCGTTCCCTTAATCCTTACAGGGAAAGGAGCATCGTCAAATCTACAAAACGAAGTGGTGGGCGGATGGGCCCGACACAGGGCGCAGGGTGGAGGATGGAGGACGGAGGACGGAGGAGGGGCGCGGAAGGCGGCACAGGGATGTCATCGCCGAGCGCGCCGCGGAGCGGCCTGAGAGACGTTTCGACGCGGAACGTCGGAACGAGGGGTGCGCCCCGGTGCGAGAGGCGTCGTCATTCGTAAGTATCAATGGGTCTCAAGAGTTACTTCGAAAGTTTTTCGGATTCGAAAACGTCGTCATTCGTAACTCCTGTTGTGGAAAGGAGATGACGACGATGACGACGTTTTTGGGGGTCCGCGAGAGCTAAGTGTGCGAAAGGAGGACGAAGCCGAGCGCAAGTGGTCAGGGGCGAGGCAAGTCACCGGTCCGTGGCGGGGCTCGCGAGCTGAGGTGTATCCCGCGTGCAAATGAATCACGGTCCTGCTGTTCCCACAAACGTGGTCGGCCGATAGAATCCGCACGCGCCGATAAGCAAGGATGCTGTCGGTCATGTCGGTTGCGAGGAGGAAGGGATTCCCATCGCCATGCGCCGTAGAGGGCGAATTCTTTTCGCCTACGCACTTCTTTGCGGCGGGTCGTTTCTACTGACCGGTTGTGTCAGGATGCGCCGCGATGCGCCCAGTATTGA
The DNA here is from genome assembly GCA_963823665.1 of uncultured Planctomycetota bacterium. GTDB lineage: Bacteria > Planctomycetota > Planctomycetia > Isosphaerales > Isosphaeraceae > CAVXHV01. The sequence goes on along the minus strand of CAWGMQ010000004.1, from coordinate 1,613,440 downwards.
CCTTCGGCCGTGCACCGACGGCTTTGCGTACACCGAGGACGGTTGGCGGCTTGGGGTGCGGCATTACCGATCACCGAACCTCGATCCGGGCAAGCTGCCGGTGATTCTGTGCCACGGGCTGGGGCTCAACGGCACGTTCTGGACGATCACCGAAAACCATCTCGCTTCCCAGATGGCAGCACGGGGCTATGACGTCTTTGTGTTCGACATTCGGGGCTCGGGAGAGAACTCGCACCTCGGACGGCACGACCGCATCAACAAGATCATGCGCCATACGTTCTTCAGAGAGTGGGGCGAGCGCGACTGGAATGTTGATGATCTGGTGCACTATGACGTCCCTGCCATTCTCGATTATGTACAGCGGCAGACCGGGCGGGATCGCGTGAACTGGGTTGGCCACAGCCTGGGGGGAATGCTCATCTTTCCCTACCTGGAGCTGGCGCCGCACCCCGAGCGGATTGCCAATTTCATTGGAATGGGAAGCACCATCATCCAGGCGGAGACCCCTCAGAAAGACATGCTCGCCGCTAACCGCGGGCTGCGAGTTTTGTCGCTTTTCGCCAGCCCTGGACGCCTGGGCCGGCCGCTGGCGTTCTTCCGCCTGCCGGGGATGGAGCTGATCGATCGGTTCTATTATTCGAACGAGAATGTCGATCGCGAGACGATCTCCCGATTCTACGGCTACGCCCTCGAGGACACCGGGCCAGGCGCGCTGCGCCAGCTCGATCCTTACCTCGAATTTGGACACATGCTCTCAGCGGACCGCACGATTGACTATTCGGCGCGCCTGGGCGAGATCCGCACGCCCACGCTCCTGGTGGCCGGTGACGGCGACATCATGTCGGATGTTCCTTCGACCGAGCTGACGTACATGGCGCTGGGCAGCCCGGACAAGGCGATCATGAGGTTCGGCAAACTCCAGGGTCACGTTGCCGATTACGGTCACTGTGACCTGGTGTGGAGCCGGCATGCTCCGATCGAGATCTTCCCGCCGATCATCGCGTGGCTGGACCACCGGCAACCGGGAGCTGGCCCGTCGCCCCAGGGCAGGAGCACACTTAACGGTGCGTCGATCCCTGCCGCCCTTAGCGGACGGTCAGCCGGAGCGGTTCTCGGCACGCCTCAAAAATGAGTCCACGCAAATCTGCGACCACGTTTCAAACTCGTTTCGCAGCTCGCAGACCCTCGACAACGCGAGGAACTCGGCATCGGCCAACCCCTCTTCACGCGGCAGCACATGCGGGTGCTCCAGGTCGAAAAGGTGCACGACCCCGAGGTGAACCTGGCCGACGGGTGTCGAGTCGTCGTTGATCAGTCCTACTCGAAGAACACGCCCGGGGCTCTTGATCTCGACTTCCTCGTCGATTTCGCGCCTCATGGCCGATTCATAAGCCTCGAGACTCTTTCGCCCTTCGGCGTCCTCTTCGGAAACGTGACCGCCGACCCCCAGCGATCGCAGACGATGGAGCCTGGCCTCACCTTGCGTCTTGCCTCGCGTGTAACAAAACGCGCTGTCGCGGCAGCGGAAGACGACGTAGGGGATGATCTGCTTCCAGGAGGGATCCTCTTCGACCTTCGAGCGCGGCAGGAACTGAATCAACTCCGGAACGAGCAGACCGGTCAGATAATGGTCGACTTCGGGAGAGAACCCCTGGAACCGGCCCAGCCGATCAAGCTCGGAACTGGGAACGACCAGGACACGTTCGTCATATTTCGAGCTCATCAGCGGTCCCGGAAAATTGCCGTGGGTAAATCGCGGGGCTCTATCATGGCGGAGACCTCTGCGATCCGAAATAGGTCGTTGCTCGAAGCCCGTCACTTTGCCCGATCTGCGGAAGGTGAGGAATGAGCTGAGGACATCCGGGGACGACTGCCGCTTGAGGCCTCGAACGGCCGAAGCCGAGGCCGGCTGCCAGCCGATAAGCCACCGAGCGGTGCACGTTGACAGCGGATTCGGGTGTCCCCTATACTACTGTCTTCCGGTTGCCGCCGATTGCCCTCGGCGCCGGAAAGGCAATGCTGTGTAACGACGAATGTGCCAATTGGTTCTGATCCGTCCCGGCGCGACTGTTTACGACGAGCAAAATCGCCTGCAAGGGATTCTGGACATCCCCCTCTCCGAGCGTGGGCATTCGGAAGTCACACGGATGGTGCCGATGCTGGCTCGCAGCCTCGCTGCCGATTGCCTTTCGGCGCTGTATTGCGGCCCGGGCGAGAGCGTGACTCATACGGCCGAGATCGTCGGCAAGGCGCTGGGCGTGCGCCCGAAGCGGCTGGACGAATTCCGCAACCTGGACCAGGGATTGTGGCAAGGCTTGCAGATCAACGAGATCAAGCGCCGGAACACCAAGCTGTATCGCCAGTGGATCGAAGCCCCGGAGACGATCTGTCCACCCCAGGGTGAGACTTTCGAGTGCGCCATGGGCCGAATCAAAGCGGCGTTCAGGCCGATTTTACGACGTCATCACGATGAGTCGATCGGGCTTGTCGTGGCGGAGCCGCTGGCCAGCATGGTCGCATCGTATCTGCGGTGCGAGCCACGAGTTCAGCTCGACGAGCAGTGGTCTTGCGGGGATTTCGAGATGATTGAAATCGCGCCCGTGCTGTTGCGCAACGGGACAGCGTGACCACGTGTCTTTTTCGCACGACGGGCCCGGCATGCAAGCAGCCTCAACCCGCCTTGAGGATTCGCGACTGACCGATCAAGGAGCCTTTTGATGCCAGCGCGGGAAGGAAGAGCGCCAAACGCCTGGCACGAGCACTTCGAAGGCAAACGAGTGCCCGAAGGCGTCTGGATGCGCTGTGACGGATGCCAGGCGACCCTTTTCCGCAAACAGGTCGAGCAAAACCTGGGCGTCTGTGGCGAGTGCGGCCACCATTTCGTCGTCCCGGCCCGCGAGCGGATCGAGCAGCTCCTTGATCTCGAAACGTTCGAGGAATGGTTCTCCGGTCTCGAGCCCATGGATCCCCTGGGTTTCAACGATCGGCGCCCCTATCCCGAGCGCGTCAAGAGCGAACAGGAGCGAACCGGCCTGGAAGAAGCCGCGGTCGTCGGCCAAGGCTATATCAAGGGCATTCGCATCGTGCTCGGGCTGACGGACAGCGGCTTCATCATGGGGAGCATGGGGTCTGTCGTCGGCGAAAAGCTCACGCGGGCCATTGAGGAAGCCACACGCCAGCAGCTTCCGCTGGTCATCGTCTCCGGATCAGGCGGTGGTGCCAGAATGCACGAGGGCATTTTCTCACTCATGCAGATGGCAAAGGTCTCGACCGCCCTGGGACGATTCCACGCCGCTGGAGGGCTGTACGTCAGCGTGCTGACGCACCCCACCATGGGCGGGGTCGCGGCCAGCTTTGCGTCACTGGGAGACCTGATCCTGGCCGAGCCGAAGGCCCTGATCGGATTTGCCGGCCCGCGAGTCATCGAACAGACTGTCCGGGTTCAACTGCCGAGCGGCTTTCAGACCAGCGAGTTCCTCTGTGAGCACGGGTTCGTGGACCGGATCGTGCACCGCCGCGACCTGAGAAGCACGATCGCCCAGATCATCGACTACTTCGAACGGCCGGCTGTTCCCACCAACTGAAGCAGCAGATTGTCCTGCGGATACGGGTGGCCGCGATACTGGCGAAACGCCTCTGCCTGAGCCACGCCAATCTCCGCCCCGACCAACCCGCCCCATCGCTCCTGCATCGCGAGGTATTCATCGATCCCATGCTGGCGCATGAGCCAGTCACGCTGGCTGGCGTGACAGGCGAGCATCTGGCGCTTCGTGTCGAAAACTCGGGAGACGTCAACTTGAAAGTCGACCGGCACCGCGCGGCCGTCGCGGTCGCGACCCTCGACCGGATGGACGAAGTAAAGGTGTGGAATCTCCACGAGTGGAACCGCCGGATCCCACTGTCGCGTTGCGTAGTTGGGGCAGGAGGCGGCGAAGCAAGCATCCCGCACCAGCAGGCTGGTCATCTCGTGGTCGGCGATGTAGTCCGAAGGGGGGGCAGTCAGAATGATCGAAGGCGCAACTCGCCGCAGCACCTCGGTGACCCGGCGCCGCGATTCATCGTCGTTGAAGATCGCGAGATCGCGAAATTCCAGACAGATGTACCGGGCACCGATCATGGCGGCCGCCGCTGCCGCTTCCTCGCGGCGGATGGCGGCGATCGCCTCTGCATCGTGGACGGCGCTGCCGCAGTCACCCGGAGTCATCGTGGCGATCGTCACCTCACAACCCGCCTCGCGCAGCAGGATCAAGGTGCCGGCGCACTGAAACTCGATGTCGTCCGGATGTGCATGCAAGGCCAGAATCTTTGTCGGCGACGTCATGGCTCTCCCCCTGAAGTGGCTCAAATTTAGACACTCTGAGATGTAATGTCTCGGGCTTGCTCGGACAAGACCTCGTTCCTTTTCGAGGGCGCTTGTTCCGGTCAAGCCGCGAGGTGTCTCAACTTTTTCGGGAAAATGTTCTCGCGTGCGCTAGCCAACCTGTGTACATTAGCACTCAAAGAGTCAGTTACTGATCGCCCGTGTCGCATGGAGACCATGCTGGCACAGGTCATCCAACTTCGGCCGCTTTCGCAAAAGGAGGAGGAATCCATGGCTGACCTGGATGCACTTACCGCCCGACAGAGAGAGATCTACAACTTCATTCGAAGCAAGATTCAGGGCCGCGGTTACGGACCGACCGTCCGTGAGATCGGCGTGCACTTCCAGATCAAGAGCCCCAACGGAGTGATGTGCCATCTGAAGGCACTTCAAAAGAAGGGCCTGATCCACCGCGAGCCGAACATGTCGCGGGCAATTCAATTGCTCGAAGACCCAGTGAATGCGCATCTTATGGGTCTGAAGCTCATCGGGCGCATCGCTGCCGGGCAGCCGATCGAAGCCGTTGAGCAGCAAGAAGAGCTGACGTTCACGGACTGGATGGAGCCGGGCGACAAGTTCGCACTGAAGGTTTCCGGTGATTCGATGATCGACGAGCACATTGCCGATGGCGACTATGTCATCATCAAGCGGCAGGAGCAGGCTCGCGATGGGCAGATCGTTGCCGTGCGGGACGAAGACGGCGAGGCGACTCTCAAGAAGATTTATCGCGATCGGAATCGAATTCGACTTGAGCCCGCCAACAAAACGATGAAGCCGATCTACCGCGACCGGGTGAACGTGCTGGGCGTCCTGGTCGGGGTCGTTCGCAAGTACTGAGCTAAGGAATGGTCGATGGTGCATGACGCCGGTGCGCCGAAAGACACGGTGCGGCTCTTCACGGACGGAGCGTGCAGTGGAAATCCCGGCCCTGGGGGCTGGGCTTTCATTCTCGCAGCACCCCGCCAGCGGTCATACGATCGATTCTTCCGGTGCCGAGCCGAACACGACGAACAACCGGATGGAGTTGCAAGGCGTGATCGAAGGACTGTCGAGCCTCAAGCGGCCTTGCCAGGTTGAGGTGGTCACGGACAGTCAATACGTCGCCAAGGGAATCAATGAGTGGCTACCCATGTGGAAGCGCCAGGGATGGCAGCGGAAAGAAGGTCGTACTTTCAAACCGGTATCGAATGTCGATCTCTGGCAGAAGATCGACTCACTCCTGGCAATCCACCAGGTTCGAGTGACGCACGTTCTCGGCCATCGTGGCCACCCGGAGAATGAGGCGTGTGACCGCATGGCGGTGGAAGCTTACAAGCGGCTCAAGGAAGAGCTTGAGGGCTGAGCGTGGCGATCGGCGGAGGCTAGGGCTCCCTCACGGTCCAGATCCTGACCACGCCGTCCTGGTCGGCCGTCAAGAATTGTCGTGCGTCAGGCGGCAGAACGATGAGTTCGTCGTGAGGAGTAAATGGCGGCTGGGCCTGGCGAAGGATCGCGCCGGTGCTGGCATCCCAAAGAATCACATGGCCGAGCAACCCAGCCGCGAGCACGTTTCCGTCCGGAAGTATGGCCACGGCTTTGGGCCTGTCCTCTCCCGGCATCCGGAAGCGGCGCAACCGGGAGCTGTGCACGGCGTCCCAGAGGATGACGGTGTGATCACGGCTGGCCGTCACGGCGCGGCGGCCATCGTCCGAGAGCGCGAGATCGCTGATCGGGCCTTCGTGGCCGCTCCATTGCGCGGATTGTGCACGAGTCCCGAGGTTCCAGACGTGCACAATTCCGTCCTCGCCGCCCGTCAAGGCGCGGCGGCCGTCTGGAAAGGCCGCGAGGGCGTGCATTCGGACGACTCCGTTCTGCGACGCCCCGAGCTTGCCGATCGGCCGGCCGACACGGAGGTTCCAGAGGATCGCATGGCCGTCGTGACCGCCCGTCAGAGCGCGATTGTTAGGCACGAACGCCACGCCCTGGATCGAGCCGGTATGGGGAGATTGGCCAATCCCATTCATCACCGGCTGGCGCGTTCGCAGGTTCCACAGACGAATCGCTCCATTCGTGTTGGGCCTTCCTCGGGTGACTGTCAAAGCAAACACGCCGTCTGGCGTCATTGCAATATCCAGGACAGGGGAAGGATGCGGAGGGAGCTCCAGGACTTGCTTGCCGGTGGCGACCTCCCAGAGCCTGACCGAATGGTCGGCTCCGGCGCTGAGCGCGAGTTTGCCGTCGCCAGTGACGGCGATCGCATTCACGGGTCCTTTGTGTCTGGCGAAGATCGGGGCGACGTTGAAACTCGGTATCGTGGCGGCCTTCGGCTTCGACGAGTCACGAGCCGTCTTGCGGCTGGGGGCGGCCCGATCGACGGCAGCCTCGGGCGGCGGCGGCTCCGGCATTTTCTTGGGTGCGTTGACGGCGACTTCCTCGGAAGCGGGATTCGGCGTCTCCGGAGGCCTGCTCGAGGAGTCACTCGGCTCTCCCGTCGGGGCCGATGCGACATCCGGCGGCGTGGTCGATGTCCTGGGTGGCGCCGCCGCTCCATGACGACCACCGCCACGCCACATCGCGGCGACGTAGATGAGGCCCAACGACACCAGCACGGCTGAGACGCAAACCGCGGCCATTCGCCTTGGTCGATGCGGAATATGCTTTGAAAAAAGGCCCGATCCGCTGCGTTCGAGACATGCCGGCTCGTCCTCGGTGCGCGTAAGCTCGCCAGATCGATCCGCGGGCCCGCCGTCCTCGAAGTCGAGCTGGGCCTCGATCCGAGTTCCTCCCGAGGAGTCACGGCCGCGGAAGATTGTCGGGTCCAGCGCCGCCCGTACCAACGCGTTTTTCTCTACCACGGTGCTCGAGAATGACTCGATGGAGAGATGCACGTCGACCACCGAGCTGCTGCGACAGGAAATGAGCCGAGCAATCACATCGGCCATGGACTGTGGACGGTCGTCCGGGCGCTTGCCCATCATCGCGAGGTAGACAGCCTCGAGCGTCGCGGGCAGTTCGGGGCGTGTCTTGCGAATCGACGGCGGGGGTTCAGACTGGTGGGCCATGAGCCGGCTGATCGCCGTCGTGCCCTCGAACGGCGGGCGGCCGGTCAAGAGAAAATAGAGCGAGCAGCCGAGGCTGTAAATGTCCGCGCGATGATCGACGTTGTGCGAATCTTCGGCTTGCTCCGGAGCCATGAAATCGACCGTCCCCATGTAGACTCCGGGTCGAGTCAGATGATGGGGCGTGCTCGACCCTGCCGGCGACGAGTCGCCAAGGAGCCGCGCCAGCCCCAGATCCAGAACGCGCACGGTGCCGGAGGCGTCCAGCATGAGATTGGCCGGTTTGATGTCACGGTGCACGATCCCTCGCGCGTGGGCCGCTTCGAGTCCCCGGGCTGCCTGGACGGTGCACTCGAGTGCCTCTTCGACCGGCAAGGGGCCGTGCTCGCGAATCAGGTGGTCGAGATCGCGCCCTTCGATGTACTCCATCGCGAGGAAGTAGACGCCGCGATCCTCGTCTGCATCGAGCACGGCGACGACGTTGGGGTGGTTCAAACGCGCGCACGCATGCATCTCGCGGCGAAAGCGGAGCACAAGTTCTTCATTTCGCGCGAACGACGGCGGCAGGATCTTGAGCGCCACCAGCCGGTTCAATACACGGTGTCGCGCTTTGAAGACGACGCCCATTCCGCCCTCGCCGAGCTTGTCGAGAATCAGATAACGGCTGATGACCAGCCCGCGCGCCTTTCCTTGCTCGATGGCACGTGCCTGATAAGCGGTAAGTACCTGAGCCTGGATCAGCGATCGCATCAGTTCCGGCAGACCCGAGCTCTGGCCACTCGCGGCTGTCTCGATGGCCTCCGGGTCCGCAATTCCCAGCTCGAGTACGACGCGCTTGAATTCCTCTGCCGGCTCACTGATCGCCGAATCGACGAGGGCTGCATTCATCAGGCAGCGCGGACAAACCGCCCGCCTGGAGCATTCGCCGACATTTCGCCGCCGCATTCCGGGCAGATCAGCTTGTCGGCCGTCGGAAGAGCCTCCGCTAGTACTCTCGGTCGCAATCGCAGACGGACGGGCGAGCCCGCAATTCTGCCGCGGCACCTTTCGCACCGTTTGCTTCAGTAGCCCAGGGCAGAGAACAAGGCGGCGATTTCCTCTTCAACTTGAGCAGGGTCGTCCAGAGTGCGTGCGACTTCATTCCGCAGCAGATCGCGATATCGGCGGCGCAGCCGGTGTGCGGCTGCGCGGGCCGCATCCTCGGAAAGCCCCAGCTCGGCGGCGATCTGCCCGAACGGGGTTCGCGCAGCCCCGCCCAGAAGCGCCGGTTTGAGCGCCGCGAACTGCCGGGCCTTGCCGGCCTGCGACATTTCCAAATCCAGCCGTTCGATGACTCGGTCCAGGAGTGTCAGCGCCCACTGTTTCTCGAACAAACGCTCGGCGGTCAGTTGGTGCGATGGCTCGCAGCGATATCGACCTTCGGCGGTCAGGCCGTCGATCGAGATGGCGGCCCGCTGGCCGCCGCGCTTCTTGGCCCGCTCACGGTCTCTCTGGTTCGCCAGATAATGGGTGCACCCTGCCATCAAGAAAGATCGAAATTTGCCTTTGCCGCGATCGACTGTTTGCAGGTCGCGGTTCTCCAGCAGCCGCGCGAAGAAACCCTGGACAAGATCCTGGGCCGTTTCCGCGTCGTGCCCTTTGCGGCGCACGAATGCATAAAGCGGGTACCAGTACGCGCCGCAGAGAGCCGCCAGGGCCTCTCTGGCTTCCTCGGCCTCGCCGTCGCGCGCAGCGAAAATCAAGCTCCAGCGCGTTGTCTGGAAGCCCTTCACGTGCACCGAATGTTTGGCCTGGCCCCGTTTGGCGTCCACTCTAGCAATGATAATGGACACCAGACTTTAGCGACAGGAGATTGTGCGAGTTTGCGTCACCGCATCCGCACCGACGGTAAACGCGATCGGGATCTCAAGACCGCCCGCACGATCGGCGTCGATCGATCCACCCGGCGTCTCCCGGCCCGCTGGCTTCACGCGAGCGAATCAAGTGGTCGCGCTTCCGCTCGAAGCTTCACACCCGGCCAGCCGGGTCGGACGACCTTGCCGGCAGAGTCCGCCCGCCGGATGCGAGTGAACTCGAGCCGCTCTTGATTCTCCTTGATCAGGGCCAGAAACTGGTCGTCGGAGAGCTTCAGGCCCGTGGCCTTGCGGATATACTTGAAGCTGTGTGCCTTGTCCTTGACGGCCGCGGCCACGGTGTCGATTCCGCTCATCTCTACCTCCGAGCTGCGTGAAATCCGATCAATAACGTCTTGTTTCAGTTTAACGTATCCGACAAAGCTTGAGCAACTATAAACTGGGTTATCTGCGAGGCTAATTATTTTTTATCGTTTCCACATTTTAGAAATCAAAGAAACGTCCGATGCATCACGCCGCCCGACGGCGTAAAATGGGCAAGTGCGGGAGCGAACGCATTGTGAAGAGCCGTGCGAACAACAAAGGCCGTGGCGGCGGCTCATCCGCTTCCCAACCCAAGCTCCCTTTCCCTGCGGGAGAGGGGCGGGGTGAGGGCTGCCTGTCGGCAGAGGCCCGAAGTGAAGACCCTTCCGTCGTAACAACTCACCACTTGCACACGAGGTCCGAGGCGCCTTCATCAATGAAGCTGCGCGGCGTGCGCACCCACAACTTGAAGGCAATTGACCTCGACTTGCCGCTCAAGCAATTGATCGTCATCACCGGCCCGAGCGGCGCCGGCAAGAGCTCGCTGGCCCTGGACACACTCTACGCAGAGGGACACCGGCGCTACGTCGAAACGTTCTCACCGTACGCGCGCCAATTCCTGGTACGGCTTGATAAGCCCGACGCCGAGCTGATTGCTGGAATACCGCCAGCGATCGCCGTAACATTGCCCCGCATTCGCCACGCGACGCGCAGCACGATTGGCACCATCACCGAGATCCACCACGCGCTCGGCTTGCTCTTCACGCGGGCCGGTCAAGTTGTGTGCCGCCAGTGTGGCGAGCTTGTCGCACCGGCCTCTCCGGAGTCGGTCTCTCGCGCCATCGAAGCGATGCCCGAAGGCACGCGCTACGAGGTCGGTTTTCCGCTCGAGATCCGCTCCGAGAACCGACCAGGCGGCACTGTTCGCTTCATTGCGTGCCGCGGGTTCACACGCCTCCGAATCGACGGCCAGGCGGCGATGCTCGATGGCCCCTGCCCCGCGCTGCCCGAGCATGCGTCGGTCGAGGTCATCGTCGACCGCCTGGTTCGCGGGGGCGATCGTCTCGACCGCCGCACCGATTCGATCGAAACAGCCTTTGAAGAGGGGCTGGGACGATGCCGGATCATCGCATCGGGAGAGTCGCATACGTTCGTCCGCGGCTGGCGATGCAGCCGGTGTGGAACCGACCACATCGAGCCTCAGCCGGCGCTCTTTCGCTACAACAACCCGCTGGGCGCCTGCGGGACCTGCGAAGGAACCGGCCGGACGATGGAGCTCGACCTGAGCCGGATCATTCCCGACCCGTCGCTATCGATCCGCTCGGGTGCGATTGCGCCCTGGTCGATTCCGGCTTTTCGCCGTTATCTCGATGATCTGGTCGCGGGCGCCGGCGAGATCGGCGTTGCCGTCGACATCCCCTTCGATTCGCTCGATCCCGCCCAGGTCCAGTTGCTCATCCACGGCGCTGCCGCCGGAGGCTTCTCGGGCATCCATGGTTTCTTTCGCGAGGTTGAGGCGCCACGCACCGGATTCGGAACCGGTTGTTCTTAAGTCGTTTCCGGCGGCTTGAAGACTGCGCGGGTTGTCACGGGGCGCGCCTCAGGCCCGAGGCTCTTGCCGTCAAGATCGGCGGCCGGAACATCGCCGAGCTCTCGGCCATGACCGTCCGCGAATTGACGGCATTCTTTCATCAGTCGAACGGACTCCAAGACGATCCCGCTTTTCGGACCATACTCGCTCAAATCGCCAACCGGCTCGGCTATCTGGCGGAAGTCGGCCTCGAATACTTGCAGCTCGACCGGCCGGCTTCAAGCCTTGCCGAAGGCGAGCTCCAGCGCGTCATTCTGACCAGGACACTCGGCTCCGGGCTGGTGAGCACGTTGTACATCCTCGATGAGCCGACCTCGGGCTTGCATCCGCATGACGCCGGCCGATTGATCGCCATGCTGCACCGGCTGCGCGACCAGGGAAACTCGCTCGTGGTTGTCGAGCACGATCACGACGTGATCCGCGGTTCCGACCACGTCGTGGACCTGGGCCCGGGAGCCGGTTCTTCAGGCGGAGAAGTCCTCTATGCCGGAGCGATCGCCGGACTTGCCCAGGTGGAGCGCTCGGCCACTGCCGACTATCTTTCCGGCCGCAAGCGTGTGCGCGTGCCCGAGCGCCGCCGCCAGCGGTCCTGCGCGAAACCTCACGGTCAAGGGAGCGCGGGGCAATAACCTCAAGGCGATCGACGTCACATTCCCGCTCGGCGTGCTCTGCGTCGTGACTGGCGTGAGCGGCTCGGGGAAGAGCACCCTCGTGAAGGAGACACTCTTCCCTGCTCTGCGACAGCGTTTGAGCGGTGAGCCTATCCTGTCCGCTGCTCACGACGAATTGATCGTGCATGCTGATGTGGCCCACGTTGTGCTGCTTGACCGGTCGCCGCTAGTCAGGTCGGCTCGCTCCAATCCCGCCACTCACTCGAATGCGTTCGACGAGATTCGCCGGACGTTCGCGGCGACCCACGAGGCGAAGCTCAGGAACTACGACGCCGGGCGCTTCAGCTTCAACGTCGAGGGGGGAAGGTGCAACACGTGTCAAGGAAACGGATTCTTGACGATCGACATGCAGTTCCTGCCGGACGTTCGCGTCCGCTGCCCGGAGTGTCGAGGCACGCGGTATCGTCCCGAAGTCCTCGAAGTCACTTATCGCGGCAAGAACATCGCTGAAGTCCTTGATCTCACCGTGCGCGAGGCTCTTTCCTTCTTCCGCAACCGTCCGAGGGTTCAATCGCGCCTCCGCTCGATGCTCGACATCGGCCTGGACTATCTGAGACTGGGGCAGCCCTTGAGCACGCTGTCCGGTGGCGAGGCACAGCGGCTCAAGCTCGCCAGCTTCCTCGCTCGCTCTCTGTCTGCCCTCAAACGCCCCGGAGCACCGCCTCACACGGTATTTCTGCTGGATGAGCCCGCCGCGGGGCTGCATCCGCTCGACGTCGAAAAATTGAACGAAGCGCTCGGCTCACTGGTCGAGCGCGGCCATTCGGTGATCGTCATCGAGCATCGCCCCGAGGTAATGGCTTCCGCCGATTGGATCATCGATCTGGGCCCCGGTGGTGGCGACTCAGGCGGCCGCCTTGTGGCTGAAGGAACGCCCGAAGACGTTGCGAGGTCGCAGACGCCAACCGGCCAGTTTCTCGCCAAGGCGCTCGCACCCATCGGACCGGCCGCATCTCCGAAGGAAGATTCATCATCGGATCGGAATCGGTGAAGTTCCTGGTTCACTTCTTCCCGTTCAGCGTCGTGCCTCGGCCAGGGAGTCCTCCGCGTCCAGACGATAATACGTGGCCGCGGCTTCGGCAGATGCCGGGAAAACGTCCGCCACCTTCTTCAGTTCAGGCGCGGCCTTTTCGAGTTGCTGCATGCGCTTCAAGTGGGCCTCTGCGGCCGCTATGCGCTCCTGCTTGGTTTTACTTGCTGCAACATCTGCGTCCATCCAGCGATGTGACCAGCGGTAAAGCACTTCAATGTCCGTCAATCGGCCCGAGCTCAGGTCCTTTGCGGTCATCTCGAAGGCGTGACGCGCGGCCTCCGAGCGGAGGATCAGCGCTGCCTCGCGTTCGTTGGCTCTTGGTGCGGGCACTGCCGTTTTTCCAGGCGCGGCCGGGCCACCGGGCTGACGAGCAAAGGTATGCAATGTGCCCAATGTGAGAACGCACGCCAGCACGGCGCGGCAAATCTTCGTTTTCGTGATCGTCATGGCGTAAATCACTCCTGTAGCGAGGCTGACAGTGGTCGTTGATGACAAACCGGCCGCTATCGAGGGTTGTTCCGAGAATCTCAATGACGCACGAACCGTCGCGCTCACGAGGGCTGGAGAAATCGCAACCTGTGTTGCCTCCGGCGATCGTGCGACGGGCAGGATGCCCGTCGGCAGCAAGCCACGGCGCTTGAGCTTGCGCTGCACGCGCTCCCGTGCCCGCGACAATCGGGACCGCACAGTTCCCTTGGGGCAGCCGAGCCGGAGCGCAGCCGCCTCGGTGCTCAGCCCCTCCAGGTAGCAGAGCACCACCGGCTCCCGGTATCTCTCCGGCAGCAGGCCGATCTCCTCATGGATTTCCGGCCACGACTCGGGCGGGGTCGCCTCGTGGTCGGTTTTCGTTTCCGCAGCGCGTCTTTCGCACACGCGCCGCCGGGCGCGATCCGCCCGAGACCGCAGCGCGACCCGTCGGGCGACCGCTTTTGCCCCGGAAACTTCCAGTAGGGAAATGGCTCGGGGGTATATTCTCCCCGCCTGATGTAATACACATGGACGTTGTTGAACCGGGCGTCCTTCGCTTTGAGCAGCTTGAGCAGTTCCTTGGGATCTTCGGGAAGCTCCGCCCTGGAACTGGCCCCGAACAGGACCACCGCGAGAAGAACCAGAAGTGCCGTGGCTGGATGGGAGTTCTTAATCACGATTACCTCGTTTATTACTATAACCGCGCGGCGACTCAAGCCGGAAGACAGCGGGCGGGCGGAAGCATCGTTGCTCGATGTTGCGTCTCGTTTCGTGCTTCGGCGCGATCCGGAAGCCGGTATTACGTGTCGGCTCAGAAGTGTGGACAATGGGGTGCTTCACTCGCAGGCCGAAAGCGGACCGCGTTCTTGAGGGAGTCAGTCATGAGCAATTCCGGTGGATATCGCGGGCCCCTCGAGCCGGCCGGGCCGTTTCAGTGGCGAATTCCCAAGAGCTACCGGCCTGACATGCGCGTTGATGGAATCATCTTCGCCGACGATAAGCTCATCGAGCAAATCAAGGGCGACCAGGGGCCCGAGCAGGTCGCCAACGTGGCCACCCTGCCCGGCATTCAGAAGGCCAGCCTGGCCATGCCCGATATCCACTGGGGCTACGGCTTCTGCATCGGCGGCGTGGCGGCGACTGATCCTGAGGAAGGCGGCGTCATCTCCCCCGGCGGTGTCGGCTATGACATCAACTGCGGTGTCCGTTTGCTGCGCTCGAACCTCGAATGGAGCGACGTGAAGGACCGCATCAGGCCGCTGGTCGAGCAGCTCTTCCGAGAGATTCCGACGGGGGTCGGTCAGAGCGGACGTTACGCGTTCGACAAGACCAAGCTCACTCAATTGATGACCGAAGGGGCCTCGTACGTCGTCAACCTGGGATATGGTTCCGACCGCGACCTGCTCGTCACCGAGGCCGGCGGCTGCCTCGAGGGTGCCGACCCGGGCCGCGTGAGCGACCGGGCGTTCACCCGCGGTTACGACCAGTGCGGCACGCTCGGCTCGGGCAATCACTTTCTCGAAGTCCAGGTCGTCGACCGCGTGCACGACGCGACGGCGGCCGAGGTGATGGGCCTGCGCGAAGGCCAGATCACGGTGTTGATCCACTCAGGCTCGCGCGGGCTGGGCTATCAGGTCTGCGACGACTTCCTGGCGACGTTCAAAAACGCTCCCAAGCGATACGGCTTCGAGCTTCCCGACTCGCAGCTTGCGTGTGCCCCGGTGCGCAGCCCGGAGGGCCAGTCGTACCTGGGAGCCATGCGCGCCGCCGCTAATTACGCCTGGTGCAACCGCCAGCTCCTGGCGCACCAGACGCGACTGAGTCTTCGCAGAGTTTTTCGGCAAGACGTGGGAGCAGCTCGGAATGGACCTGGTTTACGACGTCGCCCACAACATCGCCAAGTTCGAGGACCACAACGTCGGTGGCGGCCGAGTCAAGCAGGTCTGCGTTCACCGCAAGGGTGCCACTCGCGCATTTCCGCCGGGTCACGCCGAGATTCCGCCGATCTATCGCGGTATCGGTCAGCCCGTCATCATCCCGGGCAGCATGGGAACGGCCAGTTGGGTGCTCGCCGGCCAATCCGGCAGTATGGAGCACTCCTTCGGCACGAGCTGCCACGGTGCGGGAAGGATGATGAGCCGCACCGCCGCAGTCAGGCTGGCCGCCGGCCGGCGCATCGACCAGGAGCTCGACAAGATCGGCATCATCGCCCGCGCCCGTGGCCACAAAGGCCTGGCCGAAGAACAGCCGGCCGCGTACAAAGACGTCGATCACGTCGTCGACGTGGTCGACAAGGTGGGTATCTCAAAGAAGGTCGCTCGTCTGCGCCCGATCGGTGTGATCAAGGGTTGATCACGACGACTTCAGCCCCTTGCTGGCGAGCCACTTCTTCATTTCATCGATGTCGATCACGTTGTCGCCCTTCACGGGCGAGCCCTTGCTCGGAACGATCACGCGCACGCCGGTGTCGATCGTATCGATGCCCGCAGGAAGCATCTCGTGGACGGTCTTGTCGTCGTGCACAATGATCGCCTTCAGGAGACGCACGGCGAGGTAGCCCATCTGGTAGGGGTTCTGGCAGACGGTCGCGTCGATCTTGCCCTTGGCGAGGTCGTCGACGGCAAGCTCATCCATGTCGAAGGTGACAACCGTCGCTTTCTTCCGTATATCGGGGAACTTGGAAACTTCCTCGGCGATGAAGTGGGCGTTGTAGGACCAGAGTCCCAGGAACACGCCGGCGTCGGGATACTTGCTGATCGCCGTCTCGACGTTTGTCTGGGCGCGGGCGTGGTCCGTCCGATCCTCGAAAATCTCGATCTGGCTGAACGAATTGCCCGCACCGACGAAGAAGCCTTCGCGGCGCTCTCTCGCATTGGCAGCGGCGGCCGTGCCCACAAAGACCGTCGTCTTCCCGCCTTGCGGCCGCAACGTTCTGGCCACTTTGCCCGCGACTTCGCCCGGCCTTGACGTTATTAGTGCCGATATAAGCCTCGCGTGTGTCCTTGGGCCCATCGGAGTCGATCGAAATCACGATCTTTCCGGCTTTTTGCAGGTCTCTGCATCTTGTCCGCGATACCCGGCGAATCGGCTTCCAGCACAGAGATCGCGACGCCTTGAACGTCGGGCAGGCTGAGCACGTCTTCAATCTTCTGGATCTGCTGGGCAGTCTCGGAATCCGGGCGCCTCATCTCGACATTTGCCCCGAACTCGGCGCCACCGTCGTCGCATCCCTTTCTCGACCGCGTTCCACCAGTCGGACGTGCCATTTGTGATGAACATCAACCGCGGCATCGTGCTGCCCGAGGTTGCTTTGGGCCCGGCCGCCCCAGGCGTGGCATCGGCGTTCTCGGGTGTTTTGGAAGAGCCGCCACCGCAACCGGCCAGGAATAAAGCCGTTACAAAAAGTGATCCGAGCGCGTGCCGGCCGGTATTGAATAGGTTCACGGGTTCGCCCTCCCCAGGCTGTTTTTCCGAATTCCGAACGAGGCCCGCTATCATAACCGATAGATATTTCAGGAGAAACGACTCGATTGTCGGACGGAACCCTTGAAAATCGAATCAACCCCTATAACCATTCCTGTGGGGAGTCACTCAGGCATTGGGCCTGACGTCCAAGAAGGTCAGGCATCCAGCCTGAGGATCCATTCAGAACACCCAAGCTGCGGTTTTTGTTTCGGCCCGTTGCCTGGGCCATTGAGCTCGAGGAGTTGAGTCCGGATGCGGTGGCAGGATCGAGTCTACGGAGAGGTTGAAATCGAGGATCCGGCGATTCTTGATCTGATTGCCTGTGAGACTTTTCAGAGATTGCGTGGAATCCATCAGGCCGGGCCCTCGGCGCTGCCGTTTCCGTTCAAGGACGTGACCCGATTTGAGCATTCACTGGGTGTATTCGCCCTGTTGCGCAGGTTGAGCGCTCCACTTCGAGAGCAGATTGCTGGATTGTTGCACGACGTGTCGCACACGGCTTTCTCGCACGCGGTTGACTTCGTCGTCACGTCGCACGAGCAGGACCATCACGAGCGGCTGAAACCGCTCATGCTCGGCCGCGATGACCTGGCGGGCGCGATTGCCCGCCTGGGGTTTGTCCCCAGCAATTTCTATGACGACTCAGTCTATCCGCTGCTCGAACAGCCCCTTCCCTGGCTTTGTGCCGACCGGCTGGACTATTTCCTGCGCGACGGCACGGCCTGCGGCGTGGTGAAGCCCGACTTCGTGGCCGGTGTGCTCGGATCTCTGCGAGTGATTGACGGCAAGCTGGCTCTGGGCAGCCTGGACCTGGCCCGCCAGGCCGTCGCCCTGTTTGAAACGATGAACAGCCGCTGGTGGGCCGGGCCGGTCGAAGCCTACATCTACAATGAATTCGCCGATGCACTTCGCGAGGGCATGCGGACCGGCGTCTTGAACTTCGACGACTTGATGACCGATGACGCCTTCGTGCTCGCGCGACTGGACGCCGCCGGACAACTGCCTGATCGCCGAAAAGCTCGCGAACGTGCGCCTTCCGCGGCCAGAGCTTGTGCATGCTTACTCGCCGCGCATCATTCCCAAGGAGCGGTGGCTCGACCCGCTGGTTCAACTCAACGGAACCACCAAGCGGCTTTCCTTGCTGGGATCAAACCCCACGCCGGGCGAACCATCGCCCTATCATGAATGACTGCTCTTCGCGGCTTGCCTCTCCACAACCGCCCTATCGGCAGGAATCGCAGTCAGGCTCAAGTGCTCGTTCATCGCCGGATCGGTTTCGGGAAAGTCGCGGCGATAATGCACGCCGCGCGACTCGCGGCGCAGGCTTGCCGAGATGATCATCAGCCGGGCGACCAGCAGCATGTTCTGCATGGTCCATCCGCTGATATCATCAAATTCAAGTGGTAAGATATAACGGCCCCAGTGGTCGACGCTGCTCCGAGGCCTCTTTGAGCCCGGCCTCCTCGCGGGTGATGCCGACGCGCCGCCACATGAGGGCCCGCAGCGACTCGCGCAGGTCGACGAGGTCGATCCCACGCCTCGCGTTCACGCATCGGCGGGGCCTCAACCGGCGGCACCTCGAGCGGGCGCGGCCCGTCTGCATCGAGCGCGGCGAGCACGTCGTCTGCAACCCGGCTGCCGAAGACAAGTCCTTCCAGCAGGCTGTTGGAAGCCAGCCGATTGGCGCCGTGGAGGCCCGAGCTGGTCACCTCGCCGGCGGCCCAGAGGCCGTTCACCGTCGTCCTGCCGTGAGAATCGATGATCACCCCGCCGATCATGTAGTGGGCGCCAGGGCAGACGGGAATCGTGTCGCGCGTGATGTCCAGGTCAAAGTTGCGGCAGAGCCGGTCGATTCCCGGGAACCGCCGGCGAATCCGCTCCGGATCGAGATGTGAGAGGTCGAGGTAGACGTTCGGGTGCTGGGTCCTGGCCATCTGCGCGGCGATCGCCAGCGAAACAACGTCCCGGGGTGCCAGCTCGGCCAGGGGATGGAGTGCCGGCATGAAGCGCTCGCCGCGCGAGTCGCGCAGGTACGCCCCCTCCCCGCGCAGTGCTTCGGTCAAGAGATGCCGAGTCGATCCGGCGATATAGAGCACCGTCGGGTGAAACTGCATGAACTCCATGTCGCGCAGCTCGGCTCCCGCTCGAAACGCCATGGCGTGCCCGTCGGCGGTCGCGATCGGCGGATTGGTCGTTTCGCGGTAGAGCTGGCCCGCCCCGCCAGTCGCGAGCACGACGGCCCGCGCCCAGACCAGCGTGAACCCACGACGTCGATCCCACACCAGCACTCCGCGGCACTGCCCCTCGTGCGTGATCAGATCGACCGTCAAGCTGTTCTTCCAGATGCGGATGTTCGACCGGGCTCGGGCCCTGGCGATCACGGCGCGCATGATCTCACGCCCGGTTTCGTCTCCCAGGGCATGAACGATTCTCGCATGCGAATGGCCCCCTTCGAGCCCGAGCAAGACGTGCCCGTCGGCCTCGTCGAAATGAGTGCCCCAGCCGATCAGCTCGGCGATCCGGTAGGGCGCCTCGCGGACGACCATCTCGACGATTTCGGGATCGCACAGGCCTTTGCCGGCCGACAGCGTGTCGGCGATGTGGTTGTCGAACCGGTCGTCGGGATCGAGCACGCTTGCGATGCCGCCCTGGGCATAGTGGCTGTTGCTCTCGCGCAGCTCGTCCTTGGTAACGACCAGCACGCGGTATGAGTCTGGCAGGCCGAGCGCACAGCGAAACCCCGCGATCCCCCCGCCGATGATCAGAACATCGGTGAAATGGTGCGGCAGCTCCTTTGGGTCGAAGCCCACGAGGTACCGGCGCAGGAGCGGAACAGCGATCGCCATGGTTGCGCACACACCCTCCCACGAGGGATGTGGACTACTTGCCGTTCTTCGCCTTCGCAGCAGCCGGGCGCTTGCCGCCCGGGAACTTGTTGGCGAGGCTGTTGTTGTAATCCGAGAGCTTGCCGCGCAGCTCTGGCGGCGGCCGGAACCGCAAGTCCTCGAGGTTGTTCGCAATCTGATCCTGCGGCATGCTCCCGCGGTCGGTTTGTGTCCTCGTCGAGAACGGCAGGGAACGGTTGAGCTCGGGAAGGTCCTGCGACGGTAGTGCCGGCTTTTGCTCGCCCGGCTTCACGTTGATCTCGCGCCCTGGTCCCGCCGGTGGCGACGCGATTTTTTCATACTTGCGGGCGAATTGTTCGATCTCCGAGCGCGTGATGCCATCTCGCTGTTCGAGATCCTTGAGCGCGGCCGGGTCATTCAGCAATTCGTGAACCTTCTTCAGAGTCAGCTCGCTTTGCTCGTTTCCTGGGGGAGCCACCAGACCCTTGCCGGGGTCGTCCGGCTCTTTGGCTTGAGGTGACTCCTTGCTGTCGTCCTTCCCCTCTGCACCCGAGCTCGATGCGCCCGGGCCGCCGCCACCGCCGCGATTACTCTGCGCGCCGCCGCTGCTCTGTTGTTTGCCCGACGGTCCCTGCCCAGACTTGCCGCCTTGACTCGAATTCCCGCCCGAGGATTGGTCGCTCTTCTCGCCACCCGAGGAGGATTTGTTCCCCGACTCAGATCCAGACTCTCCACCCTCTGAAGGCTTCGACCCGGACGATGATGCCTGGCCCTTTGAACCGGCGTCGCCCGAGTTCTCACCGCCCTCCTTGCCCCCCTTCGAGCCGGACGACGACTTCTGGCCGCCGGTCGAGGAGCTTTCGGCACCTTCCTCGCCCTTTGACCCGGATTGACTCTTTCCCTCAGCCCCGGCTTGGCCGGTTTCCGATCCGCTCGCGGACGGCGCGCCCTTGCCCGGCTGAGTGCTGTTGGTACCGCCCTGGCCATCCTCCGACGACCCGCCCTTTTGCGAGCCCTGGTTTCCTTGCTGTTTCCCCTGCCCTCCACCCTGCTGCTTGCCTTGCTGTCCTTGCTTTCCTTGCTGTGGCGGAGACTCACCGTTCTGGTCGTTCTTTTGTTGATCGGTCATCTTCTGCTGTTGATCGTTGTTGTCCTTGTTACTGGCCGTCGGCTGATCTTGATTCGGATCGACCGGCTTGTCGTTCTGCTTTTGGGTCGGGTCCAGGTTCTGCTTCTTGGGCTGGCCTTCCGGGAACTGATCCCTCTTCTGTTGAGTCCGCTCCCGGTCCTGCTTCTGGGGATCATCCTCTGGGAGCCGGTCCTTCTTCGTTTTCGCCTTGTCGCGTTCGCCTGGCTGCAGCGAGCGTCGCGCTTGCTCGCTGTCGTCTTCCTTGCGCGACTTCGCATCTTCCGACGCTTTCTTTTGACCGTCGCGTCTGGGCGTCTCGGCCGCCTGACGATTCTTTTCTTGCGGCGACCGCTCGGGCGCGGCATCGTCGGCTTTCCGCTGCTGGCCGTTCTCGCCGCGATTCATCCGCGCTTGATCGCGTTTCTGCGGATTCGCGCTCGGAGCCCCATCTTCCTTGGTGTCGGGTAGACCCGGCTGGGGTTTCATGTTCGTGTCATCGTTCTTGCTACGATCGTCGTCGCCCTTGCGCGCGCCGTCATCGCGGTCCTTGCGCCGGTCTCGCGGCGTCTCACCCTGTTCGGTTCTTGCGCCCTTCGGGGGTGGCTGGCCGTCTTTGGTCAACTCACGCGAGTCCGGCTTCGCATCTTTCGGCGCGGCCGATTCGCGAGCAGTCTCTTTGTTTTCGCTCTCGGTCGCATTGTCGGGATTCCCGTCCTTCGGGTTCGACCCTTGCTGCCCGTTCGCGTTCTTGGGACTGCCGGATTGGGGTTTGTCCGACCCCGGCTGCCCGTTCTTGGATTGGCCGCCCTGCTCTGCTCCATTCTTGGCGCCTTCTGTTCCCTCGTCCGAGCCCTTGGCGCTGGTCTTGGAGCGGTCGCCCTTCGCGGCGCTCGATTTCTTCTCGCCGCCCGGTGTCGATTGGTCCGTCTTCTTGTTCTCTCCGTCGGAGTTGTCCGAGCTCCCGTTTTTGCTCATCTGGCGGTCGGTGTCTCGATCGGAAGCCCGCGGCTGCTCCGACTTGTTCTTTGGATCTCCAGCCTTGCCGCGCTCGTTCGAGCCCGTCTTGTTCGACTTGTTGCTGGCGTCGCCTTCGTTGCCCGACTTCGACGCGTCGTTTGAAGCGTCGCCGGCGCTCTTGGCGTCACTGCCTCCGGTCGTCTTGGGTTTGTTATCGCGCGACGCAGAGTCGGACCCTTCCTTGCGATTCTTGGGGGTGCCGTCTTCCTGACCACCCTGGCCTGTCATTTTCTTGTTCTGGCCGTCTTGATTCTCAGGCCGATTCGCTTCGCGCGCCTTCTCATCCGCGGACTTCTTGGTGGACGGACGCTCTGATTCGTCGTTCTTTCGCACGCCGTCCTTGGGATTGCCGCCACCCTGTTCACCGTTTTTGCCCGCAGCGCCTTTCGCCTGGCCGTTTTTTTCCGATGGATCGTCGGCCTGTTGATGATCGCCGCCCTTTTCACCACCCTCTCCGCCAGCCTGACGATTGTCTCCGCCCTTTTCGCCACCCTTCTTTGCGGCTTCGTCACGCCGTCGTTCTTCCGCGTTCGGCGCGGTTTTCTCGGTCTTCGATTTGCCCGCAGCGCCTTTCGGCTGGCCGTTTTTGCCCGATTGATTGTCGGCCTGCTGCTGATCGCCGCCCTTTTCACCGCCCTCTCCACCACCAGCCTGACGATTGTCACCGCCCTTTTCGCCACCCTTCTTTGCGTCTTCGTCACGCCGTCGTTCTTCCTCGTTCGGCGCGTTTTTCTCGGTCTTCGACTTGGGCTGGCCTGCTTTTGTGCCGTTGTCCGCTGCGTCTGCTTTTTTGTTCTGTTCCGAGTTGGCACCGGCACCTTGCTCACCGTCGCGATTCCCCTTGCCGTCGGGCGCTCCGCTGGACTTTCCGTCGCCGTCTCCGTTCTTTCCACCGCCGGATGGCTTCGCGGAATCGGACTTATCCTTTTGCGACGATTTATTATTCGCCGCTTTTTCCTGCTCGTTGCCTCCGCGCGGTTTCTCCTGCGCCGGATCACCTGGTTTGGCGGCGCTCTTCCCGTCGCCGTCCTTGCCCTGGTTCGGTGGATTGTTGTTCTCGGCTTGATCGCCGGCCGGCTCTTTACGCTGCTCGCCGTTCCGCTGCTGTTTGCCACTGTTGTTGTCGTTCCCAGTGCCGGTGCTTGACTTTGATTGGCCCTTCGACTGTTCTCCCCGCTTGACCTCGTTGTCGGCGCCGTTCGATTCGTCGTTTCCGGATGACGGTGGGCCGCCTTGCGGATTGGTTCGCCCCGAATTTTGCATCTTGCCGGGCTGTTTCTTGTTGGCCGATGCGGGGTCGGTGCGGTCTTGCTCTCGATTGTCCTTGCCTGCGTTCGCTGAGGGGTTGGACTTATCCGCCTGGTTGGGCTCGGTGCCGGGTTTATCTTGCGAGTTCGTCGCGTCGTTCTCTTTACCGGGCTGACTGTTCTCCTTGCTTGGCCGGCGCCGCAGGATGTCTTCGAGCTTTCTTTGTTTGTCGTTCGTGAGCTGGTTCTGGTTGTCCCCGGTTCCTTCGCCTTTATCGTTTTCGCGTGTCTCGTCCGCTTTGCCGCCGTCGGCCTTGTCGCCGCCTGCCTCATTCGACTTGCCACTGCTCGCGCCGGCTTTGTCGCCCCCCTGCTGCGAGTCTGGCTTCGCATCCTGCTCGTTCGGTGTGCCGCTCGGCTGCGATTCTTCCGGAGTAGGCTCCTCCTGAGGGTTAGACGAAGGATCCGCTTGCTCGCGGTTCTTCAGGGCCTCCTCGGCCTTTTTCTTTTCCGGCGCGGCCACCGGATCGATGACCTCGATAAGCTGGAGCGCGGTCTCCATCTTGTTCGAATTCTGGTCCTTGTTATCCCAGACAGTCAACTTGTACTGGATCGTCGAGCCCGGTTTCATGCGGAGCTTTTCGAGATCGAGCGTTTCGACGACGCGGAACTCGGGCTTGGGCTCGACGCCTTCAAGCAGGTCTTTCGTGAACAGATGCGCATCGTTGGCAAGCACCGTGAGATTCGCCTGCTTCACTCCGTGATCGTCGTTGCCGGTCGCGACCAGGTCGACTTTCACGTTGGCGGGCACCTTGATCGCCGGCTTGTCGGGCTGAATGAACCGCGCCGTGGGTGGCCGGTCGGCAATTGAGAGGATGTCGTAGGTGACGGGGCTCGGATTGTGCTGGCCGCCTGTGGTGCGGAAATTGATGGTATATGTCGGGGTCTTCCCGGGCGGCTTTACCTTGAAATCCTTGGTCAAGATGGTGGCGTCATTGGGGTCAATCGTCATCTGTAGCGCAGTATCACCGGCGAGATTCAGGGTTGCCATCGTGGCCGGCATGTTCGTCCTGGCGTGGATGGTGACCGTGGTCCCCTCGATTGCCTCGATCATCCCGCCTTCGACGCCCGTCCGTGGCGGAAGTTTGGTGTACTTCGGGAAAGCGAGGTCGTGGGTGATCGACGTGATGGTCGGGGCCGGAAGCACCTCAAGGTGATAGCGCGACGTTTCAGCATCCCCGCCGGTGAGGTAATACTCCAAACTCTGCTGAACATTCGTGAGTGTCACCTGCCAGGGATCGTAAAGATGGCTACCGGCGGCGAAATCTCGGACGGCGAAAAACTTGCCGCCGTCGACGCTGAAATGCAGCACGACGTTTCGCGGCCGAACGCCTTGCACGTCGACGGCGAACGGCACGGGCGTGCCGGCGACCACCTTGGATAGCTCGGGGTCGCTCCCCGGCTTCACGTTGACCAGTCGCGTATTCGTCGGCCGCACAACGTCGGCCAGGAACGCTCGGCGGGTCGAGTCGAGAATGCTCTTGGGTGTAAGGGCCGCGTACAGGCAGAACACCACGATCACGCCCGAAAGCGCATACGCCGTCCGAATCAATCGCTGCTGGTTAACGACGGTGTCGACCTCAACATGCGCCAGGTCGGCCACGGCCCGCGCTTCGAGCGTCGCCATGATCGCCTTCGGCATCTGGCTCCGGTAGTTGCGAAGCTCCAGGTAATTGATCAGGCTGTTCTTGAACGCCGAGTCGGCGTCTTCAATCGTCTTCGCGGCGTAAATCCCATTGATTCGACGCAACACCGGCATCGCAACGCGAATGGCTGCATACATGCATGCGCTCGCGAAGCCAGCGGCGAGCACGATTCGGCGCAACACGACGTGGAGCCCCACGACATGGTCGAGAACGACCTCAAGGAACAGGACGCCGAGAAAAGCCACCAGCAGCGTGAGGCTGGCGGTGATGATATCGGTGACCTTGATCCGCCTTCGAGTGCGCTGGATCTGGTGGTCGATGAATTGCTCGTAATCGAGCAATTTGCCGTACGGTTTCGCCTGCGTCGCCGAGCTCATGACGCCTGCTCCTCGCGAGGGACAGCCGTGGATTTGCACCGGTTCTCCATTATACGGCCTGTGCCCGCAAAAAGAACGAATGATCTCGGACACGCAACGTTTTCTCCAATCCCGGCCAGGAAAGTCGCTCTGTGGTCCGACCTATCCCGCTGCTCGACTTCCTTCCGTTCTGACGCCAAGATGGCCCGATCGATGGCAAATGCCAGAAAAGAGAGGATCGTCTGATGAAACGTGGCGACACCCGCACTCCGATCAAGGAGCCGTCTCGACCCGAGACGTCATCGCGAAAGCTGCCCAACCGGCTGTTGCGTTATTGCATCAACGTCTGGGTCGTGCTGCATTTCACGGCCATCATCGCCGCGGCCGCAACGATCGGGCCGGCCGCTGGCTACGTGCTGGCGACGTGGCAGCTCTTCCATCCCTATGTTCAGTTCCTGTTCTTGAACCACGGGTTCAACTTCTACGCGCCTGAGCCCTCCTCGAGCATGCTCATGGAGTTCGAGGCGGTGCGACCCGATGGATCCAGCGTCACCGGCCGGATTCCCGACCCAACGCTGTGGCCCCGCCTGCTCTATCAGCGGCATCTGCTCTTGACCGAGCACATCAGCATCGCGCCGGTCGATGACCGCACGCCATGGTACCGGTCCTACGCCCGCCATCTCTGCCGGAAATATGGTGCCTCCAAGGTGCACCTCACACTCGTGAGCCACTACCCGATGCCCATGGAGAAGTTTCGCAATGGCGGTCGCCTGGATGATCCATTCACATACACCAAGCTCGACCTGGGAGACTTCTCGTGCGACGAGCCCTGATCGCACTCGCGCAGTACCCGGCCACGCTCGTGGGCAGCCTCGCCCGCGGGTGGAACGATTTCTGGTACACGCCGGTTGATCCATCGCTCCTGGGCCTGATCCGGATCGTGACCGGCCTGGTCTTGCTCTACGAACACGCCATCTGGGGCGCTGCGCTCCAGGATTTTTTCGGCCAGGACGCGTGGATGAACCGCGACCTTATCGATTTTATCCTGAAAGATCAGTATGCGTATACATTTTGGTGGTCCGTGCCGCCGCGCTGGACCTGGGTGGCTTACTTCTGCTCGATGACCGTACTCTTCTGGTTCACGATCGGGCTCTGGACCCGAATCTCGTCGATCCTGTCCGTCGTGGTCGTGATCTCGTTCGCCCACCGCGTTCCCGAGGCCCTGTTCGGGCTCGACAAGCTGATCGGCATGCTCATCCTGTACCTGGCGATCGGCCCCTCCGGGAGGGCGCTTTCCGTTGACTCGTGGCTGGCCCGCCGCCGGGCCAAGGACAAGCAGCCGGTACCGCCCTCCATCGCCGCCAACTTCGCCCTCAGGCTGATTCAAATTCATATGTGTATCGTGTATTTCTTTGCCGGTGCTTCGAAAATGCAGGGGACGGCCTGGTGGAACGGCCAGGCGATGTGGCTCGTCTTCGGCAATCTGGAATACCAGTCGGTTGACATGACCTGGACGGCCTGGCATCCCTGGGCGATCGAGCTGCTGAGCCATTTCACCTTGTTCTTTGAGCTTTCGTTCTGCGTGCTCATCTGGGTGCGTCTGCTCCGGCCGCTTGTGCTTCTGGCGGCGCTCTTTCTCCATCTCGGCATCGGCGCCACGATGGGCCTCTGGACGTTTTCGCTCGTGATGTTGATCGGGTGTGCGTCGTTCCTGCCGGCCGACGGCGTCAGGGAGGTTCTGGCAGCGTTTCCGCGGCGGCGGTTGCAAAAACCTGTCATCGAGAAACGCGGTGGTCCGGCGAAACCGCGCTGAGCGGCTGCCTGGCGGGGAACTCATTCGGTGGGCGATACTCGCTCGCCGCCGTACCGCTCAATCAGTCAGCAAAAGACTCGGCTCGCGCGATTACAGCCGGTCTTCGGCGACGAGCGCGAGGAGCTCGGCGCCGAACATTCGCTGTTTTGCTTCGCCGATTCCCCAGATGGAGAGCAGCGCGGTTGCCGTCGACGGCCGCATCCGACAAAGCTCGTCCAGCGTGCGGTCCCAGAAGATCGTATAGGGCGGCACTCCGAGTTCCTTGGATTTCTGTGCGCGCCATTCCCGAAGCGCCTGCCGCAGACTGCCGTCGACCGCCGGGCCAGTGGCGCGAGAACCGGCTGGCCGCTCGGACGCTTCCTTCTCCTTGCGCGCCCTTCGCGAGGAGACAGGCTCCCAGGAGAGAAGCCGGGCTCTTGCTCGGTCGTGCATGACCTCACGGCCAGATTCGGTGATCCCCAGCACCGGGTAGCGCAGGCCCTCTTGCCGCAGATATCCATGCCGCACCAGCGCATCGATCATCGCCCGGACCTGGCGCTTGGTCAGGGTGCTGAGCCGGCCGAAGGTGGGCAGTTGGTCGTGACTGTACTTGCGGATCTGTTCCGAATCGCTGCCGGTGACCAGATCGATGAGATGGTTGCCGCCGAATCGACCCTGGAGGCGTGCTGCACCTGAGAGCACGATCCGCGCGGTCTCCTGCGTCCGCGCATCGACGGGCGGGGCCTCCGGGGTCTGGCAGTTGTCGCACCGGCCGCAGCCCTTCGGCAAGGTCTCGGCGTCACCGAAGTAGTCCATGATCGCCTGCTGGCGGCAGCCGGCGCCGTAAGCATAGCGGCGCATCAGGTCGAGCTGCTCCCGCCGGAACTTCTCCCAGTCTTCTCGCTTCTCCGGCGCTATGGACTCGACCGACTGACGGTTGAGGAATTCATGGATGGCGACGTCTCCCGGGCTGTGCAAGAGCAGGCATTTCGCCGGCAGCCCGTCTCGACCGGCGCGCCCGGCTTCCTGGTAATAGGCCTCCACGGTCCCCGGCAACTGCGCGTGGATCACCGCGCGCACGTCAGGCCGGTCCACACCCATGCCGAAAGCATTCGTCGCCACGATCACAACCCGCGCGTCATCCCGAAAATGGCCGTGAGTCGCGGCCCGATGATCAGGTTCCATTCCGGCGTGATACCCGAACGCGGGCCGGTCTTCACCCCGCAGCTCGAGAACCAGCTCATCCACTCGCTTCCGCGAGGAACAATAAACAATGGATGCTCCTTCGACGTCGGTTTCTTCGAGGATCCGTTCCAGCCGCCGCCGCGACTTCGATTCCATCGCCGCCGCGAAAGCGAGATTGGGCCGATAGAATCCGTGCACCCAGACCAGCGGTTGCCGAAGTTTGAGGTTCGCCACGATCTCTCGCTGCACGCGCGGCGTGGCCGTGGCCGTGAACGCGGCGATCGGAATGTCGAAGAGCTCCTTGAGCCGCCCCAGAGTCTGGTATTCCGGCCGAAAATCGTGCCCCCACTGGGAAATGCAATGCGCCTCGTCAATGACGACGTAATCCGGCCGGCCGGCGCCCAGCCGCGCGATGAACGCTTCGTCCGAAAACCGTTCGGGGGCGACATACAGAAATCGCAGCCGCCCCGCGGTCCATTCGGCCAGCGCCTGCTGCCGCTCGTAAGGCGCTGCGTGGCTATGCAAACCGGCGGCCGGAATGCCTGCCAGCTCGAGTTTCTTGACCTGATCGTTCATCAAGCTGATCAGCGGCGAGACGACCAGGCAGCGCTTCTGGCTCTCGACCGCCGGGAACTGGTAGCAAAGCGATTTTCCGCTGCCGGTGGCCATGACCCCGAGCAGATCCCGGCCGTTCTTGAGCGCATCAATGAGCTCTTTTTGGCCGGGTCGAAAATCGTCGTGGCCAAACGCGGATTTGAGGAGGGCTTGGGTCATGAGCGCTGGGTCTCGGCTCCGGACGGGAGTACGTATGCGGCTGCGCCTCAACCAGATGCGAGCAATGATTGTAAGGCAGGCCGGCCGCGATTGTAAGAATGTGCGGCGAGGGATCAGGCGTTCGAGTGGTGAGCGGGTTGAAGAGAGTCGCTCGACCGCACAACTCCTGCTCGTAATCGTATTCTTAATCTTAATCTTAATCTTAATCGTATTCGTACTCTTAAGCCCTCCTCTAGAAGAGGGTGTGCATCCCGGCGGCCGCCATCACAAATCCGTCGCGCAACAGAATTCGCCGAATAGTGCAACTCGAGATTCGCCAACACCGCCCACTTTTCAACACCTCATTGCCAGGGGAGCAAACGGCGCGACCCGCCAGTGATCCGATCGACGCGCACCAGCCCCCGCGACCGCTCACGGTCCCCGCACATCATGCGGCGGCATCGCTTCCCCCGATGTCGACGAAGTGGCCCCAGCATCCGGCACCCCCGCGTCCAACCGCGCCCTCTGCTCCCGCTCCCGCGCCTCTTTCTCCGCACGCGACCGAATCCATTCCCGCCGCCTGATCTCCTTCCACGCGTCCCACCGCTCACGTTCCGTCAGGTGTCGTGCTTCCGCCTTGGTCGAACCCCCAGCTCCACCCGCCTCCGGCCCAACCGCCGGAATTGGCTTCGTTTCCAAAAAAATTGGCTTCGTTTGACAGCCGTCAACTTCCGAAACACCGCCGGAATTCGCCGGAACTTCAACAATCTCTTGATGTTGCACTACGCACACGTCATCACACAAATTGGCTTCGTTTTCGCACTTCTCCGCCGTTTTGCCGGCGGTGCCGCCCTGTTGGGCGCCGGTGGCGGGGCGCTCGCCGTCGACCCGAGTTGACCAATCTAGAGCGCCGTCGCACGCCCTTTCATCGCACCCAAGATCACCACCTTCCGCCCGCACCTCCTGCGTGACTTCACCCACACGCTCCGCGTTTGTCCCGCCTTCCTCAGGAACTGAGCTCGTCGTTTCAAGCTTCGGCACCTCGTTCTCGAGCCCAGCCGCAGTCTCGGCCTCACTGTCGCCGCCGCCCGCAATCGCGATGTACCTCTCCGGCAAATACCCCCCACAAGCAACAACATCCGATTCCTCCACCACCACCGAATCCCACCCCCGGCCCTTACCGATTGGTGTAGCAGGCACACTCCGTGTGCCGTCCGCCGGAGTCTCAAGTCCGCTTTCAACTGCCGCGCCCGAACAACCAGCCGCGATCGCTCCCCCGCTCCCACACTCACCCAAATCCGCCCCACCCTCCGCCTGTTGGGCGCGGGTCTCACCCTGTTCGGCGCGGGTCTCCAGACCCCGCCCTCCGCCCGACCGCAGGTCTCCCGCCCCTTCGCCGTCCGTCCTCCGTTCTCCGCCCGCCGCCCTCCGTCCTGCCTTCCCGCCCCCCGCGCTCTCCCTCCACCAAGACGCCGGCCGCCCATCATAAGGGCTAATATCTTTCCCCGGCACCGGCGGCAATGCCTCCGCATCGCTATCCGCCTTCCGCGCCCGTTTCTCCCTCCGAACCGCGACGAGTCCTCGCTCCAGCGAGCCCTTGTATTTCACATACTCTCGGCGCATCGCCACAGCCTTCGGGCTATCCTGGTACGCCTTGAGCGCCCGTATCCGTACAGCATCCTCCCCGGCATTCTGTTCGTGCTCCGCCGCAAGCGCCCGGATCCGCTCGATCTCACCCTCCACCATGTCGATCAGGCTCTGCCTGGCCTTCTCTGGTTCATCTTTGCGTGATAGGTCGCGCCACTTCGCCTTCACGGCCTGTACATGGGCCTCGAGCACCGGCTCGCTCATATCGCTGAGCAGATCATCGAACGGTTTGCCCACCGGCCGAATCGCGTAGCTCGCCGCGAAAACCTCGGCGACGCGCCGGTCTGCGATCCCGTCGACAGGATTTCGCGCCAGCAATCGGACCATCCGCAGCCGATCTTCCGCGGCCCAGAAATGCTTCTGCGCATTCTCCAGCAGTTCTTCCAGCCTTCCGAGCATCCAGAAACAACCGATCGCGCTCGATTCCAGTTTCCCCACGACCTTCCCGGCGTCGAGCGGAGGCGCAGTTTCGGTCCCCCACGACGGTCCCCCCGGGTCTTTGACTTTAAAGCGATGGGTACCATACAATGGAGCTGGCACCCCTCGCGGATCGGAGAACAGCCGGTTGCCCAAGTCGTACACTTCTTCGATCTCGACGTCCACGGCCTGATCGATCGCGCTCTGAGCTTGTTCGAAGTACGCGCGCTCCGCACGGTCCATCTCCCCTGCCACGAACAAGTTCGCATGCAGCAGAAACTCCTCGGGGTCAGTCTCCGGCGCATAAGTCCCCGCCCAGCGTATGTATCGCGACTCATAAGCAATACTCTCATCCCGCCCGAGCTTCTCCTGCTCCGAGCGAATCGTTCGCTTCCGAGCGTTCATAGCCGACCGCGCTCTCCCTTGTGGAGACGAGGGACCTGTGGAGCGCAAAGCATTCCGCCGATTCGCTGCGATTTGTGCATCAGAGGCCATATCAGTGTGAATTCCTGTTCAAATGAGCTTGGAAGCCTGGCCCCGAAGTCCCGCGACCCCGCGATCGGGTCCTGACGTCAAGCGATCGAATGACGTTCATCAGACGTTGACGAGTGGAAAAGCACATCCCGATGTGATGAATGGAAGAGATGAAAAAGAAACGCGATTCGAGCCACGGACCAACCAGCATGGTTGGTTGCGCAGGCTAAGGTCAGCTTCGCGACGCGGGCCGGGCCGGCATCACGCCGCACCGCCGGGCGGGGGCCAAGCCAGCGGGCCGCCCAAAGCGGCGGCGCTCCCTGCCCCCGACGACTGACAACGGCCCACTCGCAACTGATCGCCTGATAGTAATATGCGCGGATTTGGGCCCAACACACCTTTAGACCGCACATTTTTGCGACAGTGTATAAGCGCAACATCAGTCAGCACAAATGATTAAGAGCGGAAAAATTTCATACGGAATTGCCCGTTCAACACGGATTGAAAAGTGCCGTAACCGTCCGGTGGAGTACACGCGGCTAAATGCGCGCGGCCGGCGCGCGACTTGCTTCGCGCGCCTGGGAGCTCGGGGCCGATCACCGAGGGCATCCAGGCCCGCTCGACCGCCGGCCGCACCAGCACGCGCGCAAGCTCTCTGCTCGTGACCAGCGCGGTCACTCCACCGGCTTCGTCTCCGCTGCCACCCGTTCTTTCTTCCACTGATCCGGCAGCAACTCTCTGATTCGCCGCGCGGGGTGCGTGCTGATCCGCTCCAGCACGTCACGCAGATAGGCAAACGCATCCACCCCCACGTTCTTGCACGTCATGCACAAGCTCATCAGCGTCGCCGCCGTCTTGCCGCCGGCGTCACTCCCGGCGAATAACCAATTCTTTCGACCGAGTGCCACCGGCTTCATCCCGCGCTCGCTGGCGTTATTGTCGATCGACAGCCAACCCGCCTCGGTGAATCTCTCGAGCGCCTGCCAGTGATTCAAGGCATACCCGATCGCTTCGCCGATCGGACTCTTGGGCAATACGCGACTCTTTTCCTGTAACAACCAAGCGTGGATCTCATTCAAGATCGGCTTCGAACGCTCCTGGCGCAATGCCCCGCGCACCGCGTCGTCCTGATCCTTGGTGTCCTTCTCCACCTTGTACAACTGCTGAATCATGGCCATCGCCACGTGCGCCCTTACCGCGTCGCTCGACTTGGACTCGTGGAACTTCCGCCGCGCATGCGCCCAGCACCCCACTTCGATGATCTTCTTCCCGGCGTAGATCGCGTCGTAGGCCGAATACGCGTCGGCTTGAAGGTAGCCTTCATAACCATCGAGCATCCGCTGCGGTCCCTCGCCGCTGCGATCCGGCGTGTAGTCGTACACCACGTGGGGATGATCGCGATCCCCCAGGTAGTCCCAGAGCCGGCCTGTCCGCGTCTTCCCCAAACTCCGGTCCAGAACGGGTACTGGCGTGTCGTCAGTCTGAATGACCCGCGATTTGAGGATCTCGCAGTGCATCTCCGCGACGATCGGTTCCAACAATTCGGCAGAGACCGCCATCCAATCGCACATCGTCTGACGAGACAGCTCCACGCCGTGACGGCGGAAGATTCCTTCCTGCCGATAAAGCGGCAAATGGTCGGCGTACTTGCTGACGATCACCTGGGCCATGAGCCCTGGGCCAGGCAAACCTTTCTCGATCGGCTCAGGAAGTCGTTCGGCAATGATCACGTTGGCCTGGCATGCCTTGCACGCGTACTTGGGCCGCACATGCTCGACCACAATCAAGCTGGCCTGAACAAATTCAAGCTGCTCGCGAACCTCCTCGCCAATGCCGGTGCGGATGACGCCGCAGTCGGGGCACGGGAGTAGTTCGGGGAGAACGTCGTGGACCTTGCGCCGGCGCTCGAGGCTCCTGGGCAGCGGCTTACGACCGTGCCCGTTCTTCTTGGTTGGTTCCGCTTGGTCAACCGACTCGGTTGTCTTCGCGTCGGCAGCCGGTGGGGCCGCAGCGGGGTCGACTCCGGTTGCTTCCAAGATCTCGCGGGCGAAAAGGAGGAGTTGGTTGGGGTCGAGCTTTTCGGTCCTGGGGCCGTAGATCCGCCGCAGGAGCTTTTCGAGCTGATGCTGGAGGTGCTCGTTCAGGACGGTCTGCTGGCGCAGCGTCTCCAAGAGCTCGCGGATGAGCTGATGGGCGGTTTCCAGATCGGTGGGGAGTGAATCGGCCGCCGTCGTCATACCGTTATTACGGTCGACCGCCGTCAATGTGACGAGAGATTCTCAGAAGATTATACGAGTGCATCTGCCTGCGAGATGGGGATGGGCGCCGGCAAAGTGTAGCGTCGCTGGCGGCCCGCGGTGCGTAAATCGATGCCGGCGAGGATGGCAGCCATCTCGGCCGGCGAGACTTCGATGCGGTTCGCCGTGGGTTGAGGGAAGCGGAAGACGCCTCGCTCGAGCCGCTTGTACCAGAGCGCGTAGCCATCGCGGTCCCAGTAGAGGATCTTGAGGCGATCGCCCCGCCGATTGCGAAAGACGAAGAGATGGCCGCAGAGGGGATCCAAGCCGATGGTCGAAGAGGTGAGGGCAGCGAGGCCGTCGAATCCCTTCCGGAGATCCGCTGGCCCAACGGCCAAGAAAATGCGGACTGTGGGTGGGAAGTTGATCACGGCCGATCTTCCAGGACGTCGAGGAGTTGATGAAGGGTCGCCGGATCAAAGCCGGGTGGAATGCGGACGAAGTGTCGTTCACTCACGACGAGCTCGAGCGAGGCGGGTGGATGGGAGACGTGGGGGTCGGCCGTAGAAACCCTCGATTGGGGACGGACAAGCACAGGAAGGAAGGCGGGGAGCGCGGAGCTCGCCGGGGCAGAGACCGGCGCCGGGCGACGGCTTTCCGAGGGGCCGGCGGTAGGAAATCCGCCACGGAGACCGTATAGCCAACTGCGGAAGGAGCTGACGGAGATATGACGGCGGCGACAAAACTCAGTTTGGGTCAAACCAGAGCGGTGGAAGTCAGCCAGTATGGCTGACCAATCGCATTTGGGAATAGCGCGGGACATGCGTGGACTCCGGTGCGTGAGGGCACCGGCTTATCCTGACACCAACCCCCGCCCGGATAAAGATGCACTTCACCGGACGGTTACCCGAAGAGAACATAAGGAAGATCACCTTACGCGAGTTGCTCGCGTTCTCAGGTGACATGGCGCGGCAAATCGACGACATGCCCGATGGAGGCAGCGTTATTCTCACAGTCGCCGAGTGATGCGCCCGGCCAAAACCGCCTCAGCCGTTGCAGGTTTCGATTCGAAAGCTGGGACGAGCAAATGCCGGTCACTCTCGCGGCCATCGAAGACGCACCCCGGCGGATCGCCGGGACGGCGATGCACACGCCTTTGGTCCGCTTGAACGGTTTCGACATTGCGGCGGAGATTTATTTGAAGCTGGAGAGCCTCCAGCCGATCGGCTCGTTCAAGATTCGTGGGGCGGCAAGTCGAACGCAACCGCGTTATCGCCGAGGGCGCCGGCGCCTGCCCTGTGGCGTGTGCGCTGTCGGGACAGGGGGGTGCGGGAAAGATCGTCTGCGTCGTATCGGGTGGGAATCTCGATGCGATGAAATTGTGTGCGATCCTGCGCGGAGGTTTGGGTTGAAACTCATGCACTCATTGCGCGACCGATGAGGCCGGCTAGCCCGCGTACGACTTCTCCTCGACGATCCGCGAACCGAGCAGCTCATTGATCTTCCGTTTGATAGCCGCGCGTTGATCGTTGTTCTTGTACACCGACCGCGCCAGGTCGACGAATCTCGGCCCGAAATCTCCGTCGCGCTCACAAACTCGGATCTGATCCTCGATATCCCAGAGAGCCTCGTTGACGGCGCGCAGCTCCGCCGTCAGCGTCCCCAGCTCCTCGCGCTCGAAAATCGACCGCTCGCGCGCCTCGGTTAGCTCCGCCAATTCCGTGCGCACGTGACGCAGCTTCTCTGGATCGCTGATCCGCTCCGTCTTGATTTCCAGGATCGTCAGCTTGTCGAGCAGCTCGCCCGGCGCAATCGAGACCGTCACCGAGGGCGTGTACACGGGGTTGGGCACAAGCCTGCGCTGCTCTGCCGCCATTCGCTCAGCGCCCGCCCCCGCGCCATGTGATCGGCCTGGCGGAAGATTCGCATCGTCGGGTACCAGGGGTTGTCTGCGCGATTCGTCATCCACCGCCAGAGCCGTTTCTCACTTGGTGCTCAATCTGAAGTTGAGCTCAACCTGATCAACTACCAGGATATCCAGCCTCAGGTTGCAAAGTCGAGGGTACCGGTGGGATTCCAGACACCCAGTCTTTGTCATGGGATTCCAGAACCCAATCCTTTAGTCACGGTCCCCAGCATCCATTAATTCGCGGCTCGCACGTTCGGCTCAAAACCACGGCCTCTGTTCATTCCGAACACGCACAAGGCGAGCGTCCGACGCTCCGTAATAGGTGGGTGTCCGACATCCCCCTTGATGAAACGGAGTCGGGCTCCGCGGGGACGCAACCGGGCAAGCGATAAACACGTTGCCTATGCGGCGAGGGCGCCGTTAGGCCCAAGGTCATGAAAGCGATCGAGGGTCCTTCCTTGATGCCGCCGGACACCGAAGTCATGCCTCCCAAAATCCATCCATATTCTCTCGCCGCGTGCAGGCCGGAAAACCCTTCAAGTCTAGGGTATTCGGGGTCCCCAGACGCGATCTCTTACCCACTCACTTGGGAGACGGGCCATAATTCATTTGATCGAGAGGAGGACAAGGCTGCCGGCAGATTTTGGGCCGGTCGGTTCAAATCTCAGCCTTTGCTCGATGAGACCGCACTCCTGGCGTGCAGTGTCGATTGGGCGGGCCGGGAACTGAGGCGGCAGAAGCGTGGGGCGATCCCAGACGACCTGGCTCCCATCCTGGACCGGCTGGGTGTGGATCGATCGAATTGAGTGGACACGGTGCGCGACTTCGGTCGCATATTCAAACAAGCGGCAGGTCGAGCGACTTCGCTCGTGCGCGCGCACCAAGTTGCTCACGGCGCTGGTTTCAGGGCAAGGCGGCCGCGCGTGTCGCGTTTCTGCAAGTAAGCGGCTCGCTCTCTCGCTAGCCTCGGTCGCAGCGGCGGACGCGGACTTCGATTGGATTTGAGGCCGGACCGCGTCGTTTCCTTCACCGGCGCGGCAAGCGACGAAGCATGGCCGTCGATATCGAGCGGTTCGCAGCAACCGATGCGTGCAAACGCCGGCGACGTAGCCGAGCGCACCCGGTTGCTGACCGTGCGTGACAAAGCGCGTGCTGTGCGCGGCGTCGGCCGCGAGGCATCCAGCGATCGCGGGACGCGAACCGGTTCCAGCCACGTGTGTATGACTTTCCCCGGGACCGACTGTCGACTGCAGAGGGTGGGTGACTGGGTTCCCACTCGCACGGAAACTACGATCCCAAGTATACTAGCGGAGGCAATGTATTCTCATCCGCCGATAAGCGAGGGGTATGAATTCCGGGAAATTTGCTTATGTTACAACTCCTAACGGATCATTTCTTAGCTATGATCCCAAGGCGGGCAAGGTCGCGAAGCTGAGGGGGCAAGATGTTATTGAAATTCCAGTAGTTATCCCAAGCGATCCCACCGACCCGACGCGGTTAAATAAAATTGACCCTCCTGTGGGCCCCCTAAACCTCCTCAAGAACCACCATAACATGAAAAACGTTATTATGTATATCATTTTGTTGGGGATCTTAGTGGGTTGTTCCAAGGCCGAGAAATCTCAGAGGCAACAGAAAGTGGACGCCCCCAAAGTCCGACAGGGTGAACCGATTTCCGAACTCGCCCAGAATGAAATACCGGCACCCAAGTCCGACGACGTTACAAATCAGAACAAGGAGCTAGTGCCGGGGACCATCGACGTCACTCAAGCCATAGCAATCGCAGAAAAATTCGTTCACGACAACGGATATACGGATTTTAAGCCTGATGACCCTGGCAAGCTGACCCCGGAAAGTATAGAATGGACAGAGCGAGATACTTGGATTGATAGACGATTTAATACTATCAGGAGCAGGGCAATAGGTTACTCGAAGGGAGCAGAGAGTTACTTTGATGGTTGGACAATTGGGTTTGAACTTACTAATCCTGGAAATCGCAATGATGGCCGTGCTGTGACAAATGGACGTCCGAGGCGGCATGCTACGCATGCAACACAAAGCTTTACTCTTGGATAAACTCTTGCCAGGGCCAGACTGAGGGTTTACCGGCTGGCAACCGTAAGAACATAGCCGACACGGCAAAAAGCAAAGAGGGGACGGAACCAGCGGTGCGCCGTGTACCGCAAGCTGTTGCAACCGACCGGCGAGCAGCTTACAATCATGCGTGGCTCACTGCGCGGAGTTAGCGGGGCGGCGGGTGCACCCAGCGGCGTGACGAAGGTGTTCGCGGATCGGAAGCACGGCAACGCGACCGTGCCGTCGCACTCTTGAATGCAACCACCGACACAACGGCCTGAGTGATCCGTCTGCGTGCCGCGGCGTGAGGCGAACGCTCGACGTTCGGGGGCGTGCATTGGTCGACCATTCAGACTGGCTATCTCTTTATTGCCAATGACTTTGTGTCGCCGGCGCAAATCCAGTGATCGGCGCCGATCAGAAAAAATGTCCGGCGGTGTCCGATTTCGCGATCTTTTGGAGCCTGGAGCAGTAGACGAATGCCAGGCCGCAACTCGGAGATTACAACGATGCAGTTTCGCATGTCTTCGCCCGGTCGATTGAACTCGAGATTTCCGTCGTTTCCAACACGACGGCGAGGTTTGGCGGCCGATCGTCAGAAATCGGCTCGCCGCCGGCTGGCGATCGAGATGCTTGAGGATCGTGCGGTTCC
Organism: uncultured Planctomycetota bacterium; assembly: GCA_963823665.1. GTDB lineage: Bacteria > Planctomycetota > Planctomycetia > Isosphaerales > Isosphaeraceae > CAVXHV01. The sequence goes on along the minus strand of CAWGMQ010000004.1, from coordinate 1,575,215 downwards.
AGCCTCGCTGACGATCAACGCGAATACGGACAACCTTCCTGCGACCCTGCCGAACCGTCAGGCGGTCGTCGACACCATCGACTCGGCGGTTCGGATTCTCGAAGGGTTCCTGATCACGACCAACCCTGTGACGCTGAACGTGACCTTCAATGTCATGCAGAGCAGCATTCAGACCCTCGTGATAAAAAATGGAGGCACCGGCTACGACCCCGATAACCCGCCGCTGGTCACGATCGACCCGCCCGTCGGCGGGGGAACGACGGCCGTCGCCACGGCGGTCATCACGAACGGTGTGATCACCGACTTTAACTTTAAGGGGCCCGGCGACACGCCTGGCAGCGGTTACACAACCATTCCGAATGTTAAAATCGCTCTCCCACCAGCCGGAAATCCAGCCTCGGCGCAAGCTGTGCTCTCGGGGCTCGGCGCGAGCGTTACTCCGACAGTCGACGTCCCTTACCAGACCTATCTGCAGAAACTGGGTGCCCAACTGAGCCCAAGCGCCGCCGACGACACCGCGATGCTGAATCTTCCGCAAGGCGCGATTTTACCAGCTCCGCTGGGGGGCGTTGACGCCCAAGCGACGGCCGTGGTGGTCGGTGGCGCCGTCACTTTGATAAACGTCACGGCGGGCGGGGGCGGGATGGGGTACGATCCCGATCCCGATCATCCACCGCAGGTCTTCATCTCCCCTTCCCCTGGCGGCGGCGTCCAGGCCACGGCCACAGCCATTGTGGACCCGGTTACTGACGTCGTCACGGGCTTTCGGATGACCAATGAGGGGACTCTTTACAGCAACGACCCGAAAAATTTGCCGGTTGTGAACGTCGCCTCGCCCGGTGGGGGCCAGATCACCATCACGAATGCCCTGGCGACAGACCTGGGCATCGCAGCCCCGGCGCCGACTTCCACGATCTCGCTCAATTTTTCGAACATCAATGTCACTCGTCCCACTGCCGCAGACAGCACCGCTGAGGACCTGCTGGGGACCGTTCTTCATGAGCTGTGCGAGGCGCTCGGCGCTGGTGGTGACGGGTCTTCGCTTGATACTGCAGAAGACCAGCTTAGCGCGCCCGCTCCCACAGATATAGGACCGCTCGACCTCTTTCGCTATACGGCGCCCCAAGGGGCGGTCGCCGGCGTGCGCAGCTACAACCGTGCCAGTTCAACAGATGCCGTCTTTTCGATCGATGGAGGCGCGCATATTGTGGGAGGCGAACACTTCAACAACGTACCGGGAAACGATTTCGCTGATTGGGCCAGCCCAGACGGCCGGGCGCTCGTTCAGATTCAGGATGCAGTTTCCGAAGTACCGATCGAGCCAGAGCTCGACAGCGCGGAGCTCACGGCGCTCGACGTGATCGGGTACACCTTGACCCCGGCCGCGAATCTCGCCGACTTGAAGCTCTCTATCACCGACGACGTCAGCAACACCGCGGCGCTCAACATGAGCTGGACCTGGACGCTTACCGTCAGCAACACAGGCATGGCACCCGCTGTTTTCCACAACAATCAGCGGATTGTGGTCGACAACCTGCCCAACACCGCGATCGGGTACACCGCGCTCAACGTGACCAACTATATGGGCGGGGTAACTGGAACGCCCGTTGCTGCCATCAACAACCCTACTGATGATTTAACCGTTACGGCCAACGGCGACGTCACCATCCCTGGGGGAGGGAGCTTCCAGATCGTGTTCAAGGCGACGCCGACGGCGACCGCGGTTGATGTGAACCCGCGCCCGGACGGCATGGCGAAAGTCGATCCCGACGGCATGGTCGCCGAAGATTACACCAACAACACCGCCACCGATACCGTGACAGTGACCAGCGCTCGATACGTCACGTTCACCTGCGACCAGAACATCTCCGACGCCAACGCCAGCAACGTAATCCTGACAGGCACAGGAATCCACGACGGGGACACGATCACGGTGAGCGTTAACGACTCCAATGGGCCTCCCTATGACTATGCCAGCGCCGCGCCCGTGACTGTAAGCGATGGCACCTGGTTCGTGCCCAGCCTCAACGCCTCCGGGCTCGCTGACGGCTGGATTTACTGGGACATCACCGAAAAGAACGCCGCCGGCACCGTGATTGGCGGGCTGTCGGCCTGGCCATCGGTCAAGGGACCGCCGCTGGCATTCACCACCGCGCCTGACATCAACGCCACCAACGTGAAGAACATCACCGTCAGCGGCACCGAGGCGATCACCGCCGACCCGTACTACGCCGATCCGATTACTGTTCTCATCACCGACGGCACCGTGACTCTGGGACAAATCAGCAGCGGTGCCGACACGGTGACGGGGCACTTCACCCCCCCCACCAACGCCGACGGCACCTGGTCGGTCAGCGGCCTGGACGCCTCATCGCTATTGGACGGCCGGATTACCTATCTCGTCTACGAGTATTCGCCGGACGGGAGCATGCTGACCAACATCACCCAGTTCGCGACCAAGACGACGGGTGTTCTCGGTTTCACGAGCGCACCGAACATCAACGATGAGAACAAGGGCAACGTCACCGTGACCGGCACGGGGGGTAACGGCGACAATATCGCGGTCACGATCACCGACGGCGTGACGACGACGGCCGTTGCGCCGGCGAAGGTCGTGAACGGCACCTGGTCGGTGACCGGGATTGACGCCGCCCCGCTCTCGGACGGAATCGTCACATATCAGGTCACGCAGACCGATTCGGCAGGCAACGTCACCATGCTCCCGCAGAATGCGAACAAGGACACGTCGCAGCTTGCGCTGGCCTTCACCGACGCGCCGGATATCACTGTCGCCAACCAGTTCAATGTCACCGTCAGGGGCACGGGAGTTCCCGGTGACGACATTGTGGTCAACATCACCGACGGCTTATTCGAAACGACCGCCGACGCCCCCGCGGTGGTTGGCCCCGACGGCACATGGTCGGTCACCGGTATCGATGCCTCGTCCTTGTTCGACGGCGACGTGACTTACATTGCCACCGAGTCGGACGCACTTGGCGAGTACTACGAGATCGATCTCGACGCGGACAAGTCAACCGGGGTCGCGCCCACTGTCGTGATGACGGCACCAGCCGGCGGCGCCGCGCTTGACAACAACAAGCCGACGCTCTCGGCCACGGCCACGGACAACAGCGGCAGCGGGATCGACAGCGTGCAGTTCGAGCTCAGCGGCGACGGCGGCACCACCTGGAACGATGCCGGCTCGGACGTGACTTCCGCGCCCTACAGCTACACGTTCACGACGGCGCTTGCGGACGGGTCTTACCAGGCACGAGCCGTCGCGACCGACAACGACGGTAACGATGCAACTTCGGCGGCGGTGACGTTCACGATTGACACCGTGGCCCCGACCGTTCAGATGACCTCGCCGGCCAACGGAAGCGCCTCGAGCAACACCAAGCCGACACTTTCGGCCACGGCTTCGGATAACTCGGGCGGCAGCGGGCTGGCGACGGTGCAGCTTGAATACAGCAGCGACTCGGGCAGCACGTGGAATGATGCCGGGCCGGCACTCACGGCAGCTCCGTTTTCCTTCACCTTCACGACGGCGCTCGCCGCTGGTAATTACCAGGGCCGTGCAATCGCCACGGACAACGCCGGCAACAGCGCGACCTCGGCAGTGGTCTCGTTCACGATCAACACGATGGCCCCGACCGTTGCCTTGACGGCCCCGGCCAATGACTCGTACACGAATGACAACAAGCCAACTCTCTCCGCCACGGCCACGGACAACAGCGGCAGCGGCATCGCGAAAGTCCTGCTCGAGTACAGCACCGACGGCGGCAGCACCTGGACCGGCGCCGCGACTCTGACCGCGGCACCGTATACGTTCACCTTCACGACGGCGCTGGCCGACGGCACGTACCAGGCCCAAGCCATCGCCACCGACAACGACGGCAACAGCGCCACCTCGTCCGCCGTTTCCTTCACGATCGACACGGTTGCGCCGACCGTCGACATGACGGCCCCGGAGGATGGCAGCGAGACCACGGACGACATGCCCACGCTCTCGGCCACGGCCTCCGACAACACGGGCGGCAGCGGGCTTGCCACTGTCCAGTTCGAGTACTCGAGTAACGCGGGCTCGACCTGGACTGACGTGGGCTCTCCCCTCACCGCCGCGCCATTCAATTACACGTTCACGACGGCGCTGGCCGATGGCGACTACCAGGCGCGCGCCGTCGCAACCGACAACGCCGGCAACGTCGCCACCTCGTCGGCGGTTTCCTTCACGATCGGCAATGCGGCGCCGACCGTGGCGATGACGGCGCCGGCTAACGGCAGCAGCACAAACAACAACAAGCCGAAGCTCTCGGCCAACGCCTCAGAAATTGGCGGCACCGGTCTGAAGAATGTCCAGTTCCAGTACAGCGCGAACGCCGGCAGCACCTGGAACAACGCCGGAAATGCCCTGACCGCCGCACCGTTCAGCTTCACATTCACGACCGCGCTTGCCGACGGCAGCTACCAGGCTCGCGCGATCGCCACCGACAACGCCGGTAACACCGATACCTCGCCAGCCGTTTCGTTTTTGATCGACACCGTGGCGCCCACCGTCACGATGACGGCCCCGGCCAACGGCACCTTCACCAGCAACACCACGCCCACGCTCTCGGCCACTGCCTCCGACAACACCGGCGGCAGCGGCCTGGCCGGTGTGCAGTTCCAGTACAGCAGCAACAGCGGCAGCACCTGGACCAACGTCGGAACTGCCCAGACCACCGCACCGTTCAGCTTCACGTTCACGACCGCGCTGGCCCTGGGCACGTACGAGGCCCGGGCCGACGCCACCGACAAGGCCGGCAACAGCGCGACTTCGCCGACTGTGTCGTTCACGATAGGCAACGGCACCCTGAACGTCGAGATCACCGCCCCCTCAGGCGCCACGAATGTCAACAAGCCGATGCTCTCCGCCACCGCTTCCGAGACCGGCGGCAGCGGCCTGAAGAACGTCCAGTTCGAGTACAGCAACAACGGCGGCAGCACTTGGATCAATGCCGGAGCGGCCCAAACCACCGCGCCGTTCAGTTTCACCTTCGCGACGGCCTTGCCCGACGGCAACTACCAGGTGCGCACCGTCGCCACCGACAATTCCGGCAACACCGCGACCACGTCGGCCGTTTCCTTCACGATCGACACCGTGCCTCCGACCGTCACAATGACGGCCCCGGCGGACGGCACGATCACGAGCAACACCACGCCGACACTCTCGGCCACCGCTTCCGATAACACCGGCGGCAGCGGCCTGGCCTCGGTCCAGTTTGAATACACTAGCAACGGAGGCACGACCTGGAACGACGCCGGCCCGGCCCAGACCACCGCGCCGTTCATGTTCACCTTCACAACGCCGCTCGCCGACGGCAACTACGGGGCCGCCGCGATCGCCACCGACAAGGCGGGCAATGCGACCGTGTCTCCGGTCGTCTCGTTCACGGTCACGGCCACGGTGGACGCGCCCCTCACTGCCGACGGGCTGGCGCCGCCTCACGGCACGGGCATGCCTACTGTCGTCCCACTCGGCACGGGCCAGGGGCTCAGCTCCCCCGTGGACCCGGCCTACTACAATGGCAACCTCTACGTTCCCAACGCCGTCAGCAACACCATCTCGCTGGTGACGCCCTTGGGAGGCATCTCGACCTACGTGAATAGCAGCCAACTCAACACCCCGGACGGCGTGGCTTTCGACAGCGCGGGCAACCTCTACGTTGCCAACTTCCATGGCGAGAACATCAGCAAGGTGACGCCGCAGGGCGTGGTCACCACGTTCGCAAGCATCAACAACCCCAACGGTCCGGTCTTCGACCCGGATGGCAATCTCTACGTCTGCGATAAGTACGACAACATGATCATGAAGGTGACGCCAGGGGGGACCGTCACCACCTTCGTCGGTAACAACCAAGGGCTTGATTACCCGATTGCGCTGGCCTTCGACGGCGTGAACCTCTACGTGGCCAGCGAAAACAACGACACGATTTACGAGGTGACGCCCGCGGGGAACGTCACCACGTTTGTCACCGGCGGGCCCATCAGCGGCCCCACCTCCCTGGTCTTCGGCCCCGACGGCAACTTCTATGTCTTCAACAGCGACACCAGCGATATCACCAAGGTGACGCCTTCGAAGGTCGAAACCACGTTCGCCACGCTCGATGGCGCCGCGGCCGGGACCTACGCTGGACTGGCGTTCGATCCGGTGGGCAATCTTTACGTCGCCAACAACGGCAACAGCACGATCTCCCAGCTCACTCCGCCCCCCCTTGTCGAGGGCCAGGCTTTCACCAACCAAACGGTCTTCCACTTCACCGACGCCGATCCCGGCGGCACGGCCAGTCAATACCAGGCGATCGTTACCCTGGGCGACGGCAACAGCGTGACGCTCAATAGCAGCGGCGTGGTTGGCACCCCGCCGGCGGGCGCCAGTGGGAAGATCGTGGCCAACCCGGCCGGCGGTTTCGACGTCGAGCTTTCGTACACCTACGCCGAGGAGCTGAGCGACCAGACATTCAGCGTGCAGGTGAACGACTCCGGCGGAGCGTCGACGAGCGCGGGCACGAGCACCTTCAGCGTGGACGACGCGCCCCTCTCGGGCTCGAGCGCGGCCAAGGCCGGCGGATCAGCGGGTGTGGCCGGCAGCAGCATCCTGGCGGGGGCCACCTTCACCGACTTAAACCCCGGGAACCACGCCGGCGATTTCACGGCCGTGATCACCTGGGGTGACGGCGGCCCCACCTCGTCCGGCACAGTTTCTTATGCCAGCGGCATCTACACGGTGAGCGGGTCGCACACCTATGCCAAAGCGGGCAGCTTCCCGATCAGCATCGCGGTCACGGACCAGGGTGGCAGCACGACCACCATCACCGGCACTGCCACGGTCAGCACCTCCGGCAGCAACACGCTTTTTTCAGACTCGTTCGATCGGGCGGATGCGACGCAAGACAACCTGGGTCAGGCAGACAATACCCTGGGCGGCACGGGCACCTATTATTATGTGCCGGTCTTTGCCGGTGCCGTGATTTCATCGGACACGCTGCGGCCCAGCAGCGTGGACTACGGTGGTGTGGAGTTCAGCACGTCATCGAACACCGGCGCGACCCGCGGCACGAGCGTCGGCCAGGACCTCGACATCACGGTGAACTTGCTTGTTCCCACCGACTCGGCAGACGATACCACCGACGCCGGGATCTTTTTCCGCAGCCGTGCGGCATTCACGAACGACGGAATCGTCGGCGGCGAGCCGTTCGACCCCAGCGGCGGCTACTGGGTTCGCCTCACGAACACCGGCGTGATCCAGGTCGTGGACCTGCGGAACAACACCGTCACGGCCACCACGGCGCAGCCACAGTCGTTTGACTCGACGAAATTCCACACGCTCGAAGTCGCATTCCAAGGCAACGGCCTTCAGGTCGCGCTCGACGGTTTCCTTCAGATCTTCGGCGCAGACGGAACCACAGTCGCGATCCCCTCGACAGGCCTCCCGGGCGATGCGACGCTGCCGGGCGACGTGAGTCCCGGCAACGCGGGCTGCGCGGGGCTCGCCTTCGGTGTCCAGCCCTCGGGCAAGGGTGCCACCGGCACGGAGGCCACCAACCTGATGGTGACCAACTTCAGTTCGATCGCGGGCTTGCCGACGCTCGCCGGTCCACCGACCAGCACGGTGAATCCGCTCCCCGCCAGCACCACGTCGACGACCTTCACCGTGAGCTGGAGCGGCACTCCGGGCGTGGGAGCGACGAGCATCACTTCGTACGAGATCTTCGCGTCCGTGAATGGAGGATCATTCAGCCCGGTCTTGACCCACACGACCGCGACTTCGGCATCCTTTACCGCCCAGCCCGGCCACACGTACGGCTTTTACAGCGTGGCCACCAACAATCTGGGCTTGGTGCAGACCACTCCCACGTCCGCCCAGGCGACAATCACCGTGCTAAACCCGGCCCCACCGCCGGTGATCATTGGCGAGAAGGCGATCTTCGGGCGCAAGTTGAAGAAGGGCAAACCGGTCGGCCCCGCGGTGCTGACCGGATTCAGCTTCACATTCAACGCCGCGCTCGATCAGGTGAGTGCGACGACGGCCGGCTATTACCAGCTCGATAGCATCACCATCAAGAAGGTCAAAAGGAAGACGACGACGATCCTTCATCCGATCACAAACTTCAGGGTCTCGTACATCGCTGCGACCGACACCGTGGACCTGACGCTGATCGGCACGCAGACTTTCCCGACCGGCGGCCGGCTGGCGATTGTGAGCAACTCAAGCCTCGGAGTGAAGGGCGCCACGGGTGCTCCCATCAGCGGCACCACGGTGTTTGCCATCTCGAAGAATGGAAAGGCAATCACGCCGTCGCATTGAGTGGACGATGTCCAGGCTGCAACACTGGGATTACAACAATGCAGTTTCGCAAGTCTTCGCCGGGTCGATTGAACTGGGGATTTCCGTCGTTTCGGGCCCGACGGCGAGGTTTGGCGGCCGGTCGCCAGAAATCGGCTCGCCGCCGGCTGGTGATTGAGATGCTTGAGGATCGCGCGGTTCCGGCGTCGCTGACGATCATGGCGACGCCCGATCCCAGCATTTCCAATCTTCCCAACCATCAAGCGATTGAAGACACGATCAACACGGCGGCTCGAATCCTGGACGGCTTTCTGACCACGACTTACCCCACGACTGTAAGCGTCGTTTTTTCGGTCATGCAGAGCTCGATCGACGACCTCACAATCCAAGATGCCGGTAGCGGGTATAACCCTGCTAGCCCGCCACATGTCAGGATCGACGTCCCCGGCGGGGGCGGTACCCAGGCGGCCGCCACGGCGGTCGTATCGCCCGACGGTAAGATCACGGGCTTTGACTTTGATAACGGCGGCACCCATGGTAGCGGCTACACGACGATCCCGAATGTCGTGATCGATCCACCTCCCGGCCCCGGAACACAGGCCACCGCGGTCGCGGAGCTCTCGGGCCTCGGTGCAAGCTCAACGTTTGTTGTTTCGCCTACGTACGCGAGCTACCTGACGGCTCTGAGCGGCCAACTAAGCCCAAGCACCGACGACGTTACCGCGATGCAGTTTCTTCCGAAGGGTCCGAATCTTCCGGCGCCGCTCGGCGGCCAGGACGCCACGGCCGTGGCAACGATTGATGGCGCCGGCACCGTGAATTCCATCGTGGTGCCCGCCGGTGGCGGGGGTGGGGGGTACGATGCCTCGCAATTGCCGCAAGTCTTCATCAGTCCTTCAAATGGAGGGGGCGTACAAGCGACCGCTACGGCCATCGTCGATCCCGCCACAGGTGTCGTCACCGGCTTTCATATCACGAACGCAGGAACCGATTACACCGTTGCGCCAGTCGTCAACGTGGCATCGCCGGGAGGAGGTGCCGATATCACGCTCACGCGCGCGCTAGCGACTGCCTTGGGCATTCCGTCTCCGTCACCGGCCGCCACGATCTATCTCAACTTGTCTGCCTTGAACGTCACCCGTCCCGCCCCGGCAAATAGCACGCAGTACGACCTGCTCTCGACCGTGTTGCATGAGCTTAGCGAGGTCCTGGGCGCGGGCGGCGCAGGGCCTGGGCTCGGCGTGACGAGCAATCCGAGCGCCGCGGCCCCGCCAGTTCCTAGTCCAGGCGCTCTTTTTCGCTACACCGCGCCGCCCGGGCCTGGGCTCTCGGGCGTGCTGAGTTATAACTTCAATCCTGCGACCGCGGCCTACTTCTCGATCGATGGAGGGGCGCATGACGTGTTCGGTGAAGAATTCAACAACGTCGCGGGAAACGACTACGGCGATTGGATCAGCCCGCGCGGCCGCCCTCTGGTCCAGGTTCAAGACTCGAATGCCAGGCCAGCGACCGCGCCGACTCTTGATCAGGGCGAGCTCACCCTGTTTGACGTGATCGGGTATACGCTCAACCCGAATCTGGCCGACTTGAAGCTGAAAATCACCGATGACGTCAGCAATACCGCGGCGCTCAATATGAGCTGGACCTGGACGCTGCACGTGAGCAACGACGGCACTGCGCCGGCGGTTTTCAACAACCTTCAACGGCTTCTGGTCGACAACCTACCGAACAACGGAATCGGGTACTCCGAGCTCAACGTGATCAACCTGAACGGCGTGACCGGAGCTGCAATGCCGGTTGCGAACATCACCGACAGTAATTTGACCGTCTCGGTCACCGGCGCCGACGGCACCGACTTCACGATTCAACCGGGGGGCAGCTTCGACGTGGTGTTCAAGGCGACGCCGACGGAGATCGGAGATGCTCCGAACCCGCGCCCGGGCGGCGTGGCGATGGTCGATCCCGACGGCCTGGTCGCCGAAGATTACACCAACAACACCGCCTCCGATACCGTGACAGTGACCAGCGCTCGATACGTCACGTTCACCTGCGACCAGAACATCTCGGATGCCAATGCCCAGAACGTGATCCTGACAGGCACAGGAATCCACGACGGAGACACCGTCACGGTGAGCGTGCACGATGCCAATGGGCCTCCCTATGACTATGCCGGCGCCGGTCCCGTGACTGTGAGCGATGGCACCTGGTTCGTGCCCAATCTCGATGCCTCCGGGCTTTCTGACGGCTGGATCTACTGGACGATTACAGAGAAAAACTTGAGCGGCAGCGTCATTGGCGGGCTGTCAGCCTGGCCGTCCGTCAAGGGACCGCCGCTGGCATTCACCACCGCGCCTGACATCAACGCCGCCAACGTGAAGAACATCACCGTCAGCGGCACCGAGGCGATCACCGCCGACCCATACTACGCCGATCCGATTACTGTTCTCATCACCGACGGCACCGTGACCCTCGGCCAGGTCAGCAGCGGTGCCGACACGGTGACGGGGCACTTCACCCCCCCCACCAACGCCGACGGCACCTGGTCGGTCAGCGGCCTGGACGCCTCATCGCTATTGGACGGCCGGATTACCTATCTGGTCTACGAGTATTCGCCGGACGGGAGCATGCTGACCAACATCACCCAGTACGCGACCAAGACGACGGGAGTTCTCGCTTTCACGAGTGCGCCGAATATCAATGATGACGACAAGGGCAACGTCACGGTGACCGGCACGGGAGGTAACGGCGATGACATCGCGGTCACGATCACCGACGGCCTGAGGACGACGGTCGTTGCACCGGCGAAGGTCATGGACGGCACCTGGTCGGTGACCGGGATTGACGCCGCCCCACTCGCAGACGGGAATGTAACATACAACGTCACGCAGACGGATTCGGCAGGCAACGTGACCATGATCCAGCAGGATGCGACCAAGGACACGACGCAGCTCGCGCTGGCGTTTACGAGCACCCCGCCGATCACGACTGCCAACCAGTTCAACGTGGCCGTCACCGGCAGAGGAGTTCCGGGTGACGATATCGTCGTCAACATCACCGACAGCGACGGCGACGGCGATTCCAACGAAATGACCGACGACGCGGATACGGTCGTCAATCCCGACGGCACCTGGTCCGTCAGCGGGATCGATGCGTCATTCCTCTTTGACGGTGTGGTGACCTATATCGCCACCGAGTATGACGCACTCGGCGAGTACTACGAGATCAATCTCGACTCGACCAAGTCAACCGGGGTCGTCCCGACTGTCGCGATGACGGCACCAGCCGGCGGTGCTGTCTTGAACGACAACAAGCCGACGCTCTCGGCCACGGCCACGGACAACAGCGGCAGCGGGATCGACAGCGTGCAGTTCGAGCTCAGCGGCGACGGCGGCACCACGTGGAACGACGCCGGCTCGGACGTGACTTCCGAGCCCTACAGCTTCACGTTCACGACCGCGCTTGCGGACGGGTCTTACCAGGCGCGAGCCGTCGCGACCGACAATGACGGTAACGATGCAACTTCGGCGGCGGTGACGTTCACGATTGACACCGTGGACCCGACCGTTCAGATGACGTCGCCGGCCAACGGAAGCGCCTCGAGCAACACCAAGCCGACACTTTCGGCCACGGCTTCGGATAATTCGGGTGGCAGCGGGCTGGCGACGGTGCAGCTTGAATACAGCAGCGACTCGGGCGGCACCTGGAATGATGCCGGGCCGGCACTGACGACAGGGCCGTTTTCCTTCACCTTCACGACGGCGCTCGCCGCTGGTAACTACCAGGGCCGTGCAATCGCCACGGACAATGCCGGCAACAGCGCGACCTCGGCAGTCGTCTCGTTCTCGATCAACACGATGGCCCCGACCGTGGCCATGACGGCCCCGGCGAATGACAGTGTGACGAACAACAACAAGCCGACGCTGGCGGCCACGGCCACGGACAACAGCGGAAGCGGCCTGGCGAAAATTCAGTTTCAGTACAGCACCGACGGCGGTAGCACCTGGATCGGCGCCGGGTCGGCAGAGACCTCCGGACCGTACAGTTTGACCTTCCCGACGGCGCTCGAGGACGGCACGTATCAAGCCGACGCAGTCGCCACGGACAACGACGGGAACAGTGCGACATCCACCGCCGTTTCCTTCACGATCGACACGGTTGCGCCGACCGTCGACATGACGGCCCCGGAGGATGGCAGCGAGACCACGGACGACATGCCCACGCTCTCGGCCACGGCCTCCGACAACACGGGCGGCAGCGGGCTTGCCACTGTCCAGTTCGAGTACTCGAGTAACGCGGGCTCGACCTGGACTGACGTGGGCTCTCCCCTCACCGCCGCGCCATTCAATTACACGTTCACGACGGCGCTGGCCGATGGCGACTACCAGGCGCGCGCCGTCGCAACCGACAACGCCGGCAACGTCGCCACCTCGTCGGCGGTTTCCTTCACGATCGGCAATGCGGCGCCGACCGTGGCGATGACGGCGCCGGCTAACGGCAGCAGCACAAACAACAACAAGCCGAAGCTCTCGGCCAACGCCTCAGAAATTGGCGGCACCGGTCTGAAGAATGTCCAGTTCCAGTACAGCGCGAACGCCGGCAGCACCTGGAACAACGCCGGAAATGCCCTGACCGCCGCACCGTTCAGCTTCACATTCACGACCGCGCTTGCCGACGGCAGCTACCAGGCTCGCGCGATCGCCACCGACAACGCCGGTAACACCGATACCTCGCCAGCCGTTTCGTTTTTGATCGACACCGTGGCGCCCACCGTCACGATGACGGCCCCGGCCAACGGCACCTTCACCAGCAACACCACGCCCACGCTCTCGGCCACTGCCTCCGACAACACCGGCGGCAGCGGCCTGGCCGGTGTGCAGTTCCAGTACAGCAGCAACAGCGGCAGCACCTGGACCAACGTCGGAACTGCCCAGACCACCGCACCGTTCAGCTTCACGTTCACGACCGCGCTGGCCCTGGGCACGTACGAGGCCCGGGCCGACGCCACCGACAAGGCCGGCAACAGCGCGACTTCGCCGACTGTGTCGTTCACGATAGGCAACGGCACCCTGAACGTCGAGATCACCGCCCCCTCGAGCGCGCACGAATGTCAACAAGCCGATGCTCTCCGCCACCGCTTCCGAGACCGGCGGCAGCGGCCTGAAGAACGTCCAGTTCGAGTACAGCAACAACGGCGGCAGCACTTGGATCAATGCCGGAGCGGCCCAAACCACCGCGCCGTTCAGTTTCACCTTCGCGACGGCCTTGCCCGACGGCAACTACCAGGTGCGCGCCGTCGCCACCGACAATTCCGGCAACACCGCGACCACGTCGGCCGTTTCCTTCACGATCGACACCGTGCCTCCGACCGTCACAATGACGGCCCCGGCGGACGGCACGATCACGAGCAACACCACGCCGACACTCTCGGCCACCGCTTCCGATAACACCGGCGGCAGCGGCCTGGCCTCGGTCCAGTTTGAATACACTAGCAACGGAGGCACGACCTGGAACGACGCCGGCCCGGCCCAGACCACCGCGCCGTTCATGTTCACCTTCACAACGCCGCTCGCCGACGGCAACTACGGGGCCGCCGCGATCGCCACCGACAAGGCGGGCAATGCGACCGTGTCTCCGGTCGTCTCGTTCACGGTCACGGCCACGGTGGACGCGCCCCTCACTGCCGACGGGCTGGCGCCGCCTCACGGCACGGGCATGCCTACTGTCGTCCCACTCGGCACGGGCCAGGGGCTCAGCTCCCCCGTGGACCCGGCCTACTACAATGGCAACCTCTACGTTCCCAACGCCGTCAGCAACACCATCTCGCTGGTGACGCCCTTGGGAGGCATCTCGACCTACGTGAATAGCAGCCAACTCAACACCCCGGACGGCGTGGCTTTCGACAGCGCGGGCAACCTCTACGTTGCCAACTTCCATGGCGAGAACATCAGCAAGGTGACGCCGCAGGGCGTGGTCACCACGTTCGCAAGCATCAACAACCCCAACGGTCCGGTCTTCGACCCGGATGGCAATCTCTACGTCTGCGATAAGTACGACAACATGATCATGAAGGTGACGCCAGGGGGGACCGTCACCACCTTCGTCGGTAACAACCAAGGGCTTGATTACCCGATTGCGCTGGCCTTCGACGGCGTGAACCTCTACGTGGCCAGCGAAAACAACGACACGATTTACGAGGTGACGCCCGCGGGGAACGTCACCACGTTTGTCACCGGCGGGCCCATCAGCGGCCCCACCTCCCTGGTCTTCGGCCCCGACGGCAACTTCTATGTCTTCAACAGCGACACCAGCGATATCACCAAGGTGACGCCTTCGAAGGTCGAAACCACGTTCGCCACGCTCGATGGCGCCGCGGCCGGGACCTACGCTGGACTGGCGTTCGATCCGGTGGGCAATCTTTACGTCGCCAACAACGGCAACAGCACGATCTCCCAGCTCACTCCGCCCCCCCTTGTCGAGGGCCAGGCTTTCACCAACCAAACGGTCTTCCACTTCACCGACGCCGATCCCGGCGGCACGGCCAGTCAATACCAGGCGATCGTTACCCTGGGCGACGGCAACAGCGTGACGCTCAATAGCAGCGGCGTGGTTGGCACCCCGCCGGCGGGCGCCAGTGGGAAGATCGTGGCCAACCCGGCCGGCGGTTTCGACGTCGAGCTTTCGTACACCTACGCCGAGGAGCTGAGCGACCAGACATTCAGCGTGCAGGTGAACGACTCCGGCGGAGCGTCGACGAGCGCGGGCACGAGCACCTTCAGCGTGGACGACGCGCCCTCGGGCTCGAGCGCGGCCAAGGCCGGCGGATCAGCGGGTGTGGCCGGCAGCAGCATCCTGGCGGGGGCCACCTTCACCGACTTAAACCCCGGGAACCACGCCGGCGATTTCACGGCCGTGATCACCTGGGGTGACGGCGGCCCCACCTCGTCCGGCACAGTTTCTTATGCCAGCGGCATCTACACGGTGAGCGGGTCGCACACCTATGCCAAAGCGGGCAGCTTCCCGATCAGCATCGCGGTCACGGACCAGGGTGGCAGCACGACCACCATCACCGGCACTGCCACGGTCAGCACCTCCGGCAGCAACACGCTTTTTTCAGACTCGTTCGATCGGGCGGATGCGACGCAAGACAACCTGGGTCAGGCAGACAATACCCTGGGCGGCACGGGCACCTATTATTATGTGCCGGTCTTTGCCGGTGCCGTGATTTCATCGGACACGCTGCGGCCCAGCAGCGTGGACTACGGTGGTGTGGAGTTCAGCACGTCATCGAACACCGGCGCGACCCGCGGCACGAGCGTCGGCCAGGACCTCGACATCACGGTGAACTTGCTTGTTCCCACCGACTCGGCAGACGATACCACCGACGCCGGGATCTTTTTCCGCAGCCGTGCGGCATTCACGAACGACGGAATCGTCGGCGGCGAGCCGTTCGACCCCAGCGGCGGCTACTGGGTTCGCCTCACGAACACCGGCGTGATCCAGGTCGTGGACCTGCGGAACAACACCGTCACGGCCACCACGGCGCAGCCACAGTCGTTTGACTCGACGAAATTCCACACGCTCGAAGTCGCATTCCAAGGCAACGGCCTTCAGGTCGCGCTCGACGGTTTCCTTCAGATCTTCGGCGCAGACGGAACCACAGTCGCGATCCCCTCGACAGGCCTCCCGGGCGATGCGACGCTGCCGGGCGACGTGAGTCCCGGCAACGCGGGCTGCGCGGGGCTCGCCTTCGGTGTCCAGCCCTCGGGCAAGGGTGCCACCGGCACGGAGGCCACCAACCTGATGGTGACCAACTTCAGTTCGATCGCGGGCTTGCCGACGCTCGCCGGTCCACCGACCAGCACGGTGAATCCGCTCCCCGCCAGCACCACGTCGACGACCTTCACCGTGAGCTGGAGCGGCACTCCGGGCGTGGGAGCGACGAGCATCACTTCGTACGAGATCTTCGCGTCCGTGAATGGAGGATCATTCAGCCCGGTCTTGACCCACACGACCGCGACTTCGGCATCCTTTACCGCCCAGCCCGGCCACACGTACGGCTTTTACAGCGTGGCCACCAACAATCTGGGCTTGGTGCAGACCACTCCCACGTCCGCCCAGGCGACAATCACCGTGCTAAACCCGGCCCCACCGCCGGTGATCATTGGCGAGAAGGCGATCTTCGGGCGCAAGTTGAAGAAGGGCAAACCGGTCGGCCCCGCGGTGCTGACCGGATTCAGCTTCACATTCAACGCCGCGCTCGATCAGGTGAGTGCGACGACGGCCGGCTATTACCAGCTCGATAGCATCACCATCAAGAAGGTCAAAAGGAAGACGACGACGATCCTTCATCCGATCACAAACTTCAGGGTCTCGTACATCGCTGCGACCGACACCGTGGACCTGACGCTGATCGGCACGCAGACTTTCCCGACCGGCGGCCGGCTGGCGATTGTGAGCAACTCAAGCCTCGGAGTGAAGGGCGCCACGGGTGCTCCCATCAGCGGCACCTCGGTGTTTGCGATCTCGAAGAACGGAAAGGCGATCACGCCGTCGCATTGACCAGCGCTGGTTTCCAACATCGTCATCCGTAAGTTCAGTTGCTGCAAGGAGATGACGCAGACTGACGGGGACCCCCGGAACGGTTCAGGTTGACGGTCTGGGGGATTGCGAGCATACTCCGCACCCGAAATGACCGGAGTACAGGGCTTCCGGCCGGCCCAACCTTCAGCCCGACAGGACATGGACCGTCATGCGTCAGGCTGCTACCACGGTGACTGTGTGTTTCTGCCTCATTCTTGCATCGTCGGCTCACGGAGCCGGAGCGGACGACGCCGGCGCAGCGGCCGGCACAATCGACCGGGCGCGCCGGCTCATCGAAGCCAAAGATAATGCGTCGGCCGCGTCGCTCCTGGAAGACCTGCTGCTCGAGGCAGGAGCCCGGGAGCGACCCATGATCCTCCCCTTACTCAGGCAATCGTACGAGGCGCTCGCCCACGAGGCCGAAGCAGCCGGCAACGAGCGGAAAGCAGCCTACTACCGCGACAACCTGGCGATTCTGAACGCGAACCGCGGCGCGCGCGAGCCGGCTCGAGAGCCGAACGCACGTGTCAAATCGCCGGAGAAGCCGCGATCGCCCGCGCCGACCAATCTCCCAGCCGCCCAGCGACTTGAGAAAGACCGCGAGCGCGATCGGGACAAGACAGTCATGCCCGCCCCGGCGCATGCCGAAATCGGACGTGCTCTCGAGAAGCCGGCGGCTCAGGCTGGATCTGAGCCGGCGGCTCTCACAGAGCCACCGGCGGACGGCGGCGACGCTTCGGGTGCCCGAGACCCGCGCCGAACGAACGGTGGAAGTGGGAGACCTTCGGTCAAGCAAACGGCGGAGACCCTTCGGGTGCCCGAGACCCGCTCCGGACCTGTGGCTGTCGCGGCGCCACCTGCTGTTTCAGAGCCGCCGATTGTGGCCGCTCCGGAGTCGTCTGGTACTCGACCGTCGAGCGAGCCGGAGAGCGAAGAGCGAGTGCCGCGGATGCGTAGTCTGGACGAAGGCAATCGGCTCTTCTCCGCGAAAAAGTACGAAGAGGCCGGTCAATGCTACGCCGCGCTCGCGCGTGAGAACCGGCTGCCCGCCGATCGCATCAACCACTGGGCTTATTGCCGCATGGTCGCCGTCGCGACCCGGATGAACGCGCGGCCACAATCGGATCGGGAATGGACCGAAATCGAGGCTGAAATCCAGAGCATTCAGCGACTGGCTCCCAGGCTCTGGTATGCGGAATACCTGCGAAATCGATTGGCCGAGGCGCGGAAGAGCCGGAGCCGTACGCCTGCGAAAAGCGATAACCTCGTGGTTCGTGGCTCGGCGCCCGATGAGGACAGCGGAGAAAGCCGGCGACTTCCACGGCTCTTCGGCAAGTCGCGTGCAGATGCGCCGCCCAACAGGAGTGACACGGAGAGTCAGGTGGCATCGGATGTAGCCGACTCGAAGGTAGAGGGCGCGCAACGGCCGGTGAAACTTGCGGCCGATCGAGCCGGAGGTCGCTTCTCACCGGGCGGGCGCGGGGAGCCGCCCCCAGCGATGGAACAGTTGCTGCCGCAGCGAGCGCGGCCGGTCCTGTTCCCGGCTCGAACGAAGCTGCACCCGTCGATCCATCGCCATCGCGCTCGGCCGCCCCCTGGAATGGGGAGTGGCAGGTGCACGAGACCCCGAATTTTTTGATCTTTCATGCTGATTCCGCTTTGGCGGAGTCAGCCGCTGGAGTTGCGGAGTCAGTCCGCACGGCGCAGGCGAAGCGATGGGGCAGCTCGGCCGTGCAGGAAGCATGGACCACTCGGTGCGAAATCTATCTCTATCCGAATGGGAAAGCGTTTGCCAAGGCAACCGGTCAACCGGAAGCTTCGCCCGGGTTCTCAATCATCGAGAGCGACCGAAAGCAGATCACGACCAGAAAAGTCCATTTGCGGGCCGATCAGCCCCGGCTGGTGGAGGCAGTCCTGCCGCACGAAGTCACTCACGTCGTGGTGGCGGATCTGTTCACGGTTCAGCAAATTCCGCGCTGGGCGGACGAGGGTATCGCCGTGCTCGCCGAGCCGGAGAGCGAACAAAAACTGAGGGCGGCCGACCTGCAGGAATCGCTTTCGTCCGGTCAGGTTTTCGAGCTGCGACAACTCATGTCGACCGACACTCCCAAAGCCAAGGATTGGAGCCTCTACTACGCTCAGAGCGTCTCGCTCACACGCTTCCTGGTGGAGCAAGGGACGCCCGCGCAGTTGATCCAGTTCGTCCGGGAATCGGGTCGCAAAGGAGCCGAGGCGGCGCTGCGCGAGGTCTACCGCATCGGCGGGTTCGAGGAACTGCAGAAGCAATGGCAGTCATACGCCCACCAGCAGCTCGCGTCGATCAAATGAGCGTGCAATTCAATTCAGCCACGCGCTGCAATCGACAGGACGACGAGTGCCAGCACGACGAGGTACAGCGAGAACCACCAGATTCGGCCGGAGCGAACGACTCGCGTCAACCAGATGATCGCGAAGTAACCCACGACCGCGGCAATGACGGTACCCGCGAGGGCCGGGCCGACGCGATCGAACGTAAAATCCGATGGCTTCAGGTCCTTGATCGCGAGCACTACGGCGCCAAGCACCGCCGGGACGGCGATCAGCAGGCTGAAGCCGACTGCCCAGGTCCGCGAGAACCCGAGAGCGAGCGCGGTCGCGATTGTCACGCCGCTGCGGCTGACCCCGGGCAGTGGGGCGAACAACTGGGCGAGTCCGATCGCAAGGGCATGCCACCAGTATGTGTTCGACGGCCCCCTGACCCCGTCTCGCCGTCCTATCCATCCGGTGCCGAGCAGCACCGCCGCGGTGACCAGGAAACCGCATCCGGCCCACACGTGCCTTCGAACGTGCTCTCGAGCGGCTTCTTCAAGTACAGAGCGAACGGCACCAATGGCGCGGTTGCCACCGCTGCGAGAACTCCGACGTGGATCAGCTCGGCTCGCTGAAACCCGGGCGTGATTTCGGAAGCGCCAGAGAGTCCACGCCAGCCCTGTAGAATCGATCGGCGGTGATAGGCGAGGATTGCGGCGGTCGTACCAAGGTGAAGAATGATGTCGAAGAAGAGGTTCTCCTTACCCGTGCGACTCTGACCGGTCAGCCAGGCGAAGAAACTCTGAGTCAGCAGGAGATGGCCGTCGCTGGAGACCGGGAGAAACTCGGTGATTCCTTGAACCAGGCCGAGGACAAGTGCTTCCAGCCACGCCATCAAGTTGCGCCTTGAAACAGGGTTCGGTCGAAGACTGGCCCGCGCAGAGGGTCACGTAGCGCTGCGGAAACTCGGCAGCGCAATCCAAACGTAGCTCAAGCCGCTGTAAATCGTCAGGAGCACGGCGAGCCACGTAAACCCGTCGCGAAACCACAAGAAGACATCCGGCTTTGATGGTATCAACGTCAGACAGAACAAGACCAAGACGATCGAAATGCACTGGCAGACCGTCTTGAGCTTGCCCGCCATTCTGGCCCCGAACGCCTGGCCCCGCCCTTCGAGGTGGCTGCGCAACCCTTGAATGAGGAGCTCGCGGACGATGATTGCGGTGACCATCCAGGGCTTGACGCCTGTATCGGGGTTGGCTGCCAGGTAGATGTAGCAGCCCGCGACGATCACCTTGTCGACGAGCGGGTCGAGCTGGCGGCCCAGTGGCGTATCTTGTTTGAGCAGGCGAGCGAAGTAGCCATCCAGAGCGTCGGTCACGGCAGCGATCGTGAAGATGACCATTGCCCAGAAATAGAACTCGGTGCCGATCAGCGCGAACACCAGGAGTGCCAGCACGAGCCGGCTGACAGTGAGCGTGTTCGGAACGTTCCAGAAACGGCTGTGGGCGGCTTCGACCATTGCGGAGCAGGGTTCAGATTCACTCATGAATAATCATGTGCCCGCGGAGAGAATCCATTGCGCCAGGGTGGCCGCGGGGCCGGCGAGCCGCAAGGGATAGATCGGTTCACGGTTGATCGATCACAGCGAGCCGCCCAGGGGGCGGACGCCGGCGCGGCTTGGGCCGAGCCTTTGTTCGATTGGAGCTCGAAGCGGCGACCGGACGCGCGACCAGGTCATAACCTTCGGCGGCGACGATCTTGCAACTGACCAGATCGCCCGTCCGCAGTTCGGCGCCTCGCACCCAGGTGACTCCGTCGACATCGGGGGCGTCGGCGTAGGATCGGCCCATCCACAGGTGGCGTCCTTCCGGCGCGGGTGCGTCGATCAGGACGGCGAGCTTCTTGCCAACCAAAGTCTGATTGAAGGCGAAGGCGATCGGCTGCTGGGCGGCCATGACGCGGTCACGACGCTCGATGACGACCTGCTCGCTCAGGTGGCCGGGGAGCTTCGCCGCCGGTGTGTCGGCCTCGAATGAATAGGGGAAAACACCGAGACGCTCGAACTTCGTGGCCTCGATGTAGTCGATGAGCTCGTCGATTTCCGCTGCCGTTTCTCCCGGAAATCCGACAATGAACGTCGTGCGCAGCACGAGCCCCGGTATCTCCGCTCTCAACCTGGCGATGATCGCCTCGCTCTCCGCTTTCGTGTGCCGGCGGTTCATCAGTTTGAGCATGCGATCGTTGATGTGCTGGAGCGGCATATCGAGATAAGGGATGATCTTTTTCGAGCCGGTGAGAGCGTCGTAGAGCTCATCGGTGAAATACTGAGGATAGCAGTACAGGATTCGCAGCCAGTCGATTCCTTCAATCTGCTCGAGCTCACGGAGCAAGTCGCTCAAGCGGGGCCGGCCGTAGAGGTCGAGACCATAATAGGTCATGTCCTGAGCAACCAGGATCAACTCCCGCACGCCGTCTGCGGCCAGCTCCTGCGCCTCGGCAACGACCATCTCGATCGGTTTGGTCACATGCTTGCCGCGCATCAACGGGATGGCGCAGAACGTACAATTTCGGTCGCAGCCTTCAGAAACTTTGAGATAGGCGAGGTGCCTGGGTGTGATTCTGAGCCGTGCCCTGTCATCCTGCGCCTGGATCGGCGCGGGCCGGAAGAGCCCACGCTGCTCGGAGAGTCCGCCCAGCAGCCGGTCGGCGACCCGAACGATCTCTTCGCGACCGAAGACTCCGACGACGTCGTCGACATCGGGAAACCGTTCGAGCAGTGTGTCTTTCTCACGCTCCGCGAGGCAACCGGCGATCACGACTCCCTTCACGTGCCCCGACCGCTTGCGATCGATCATCTCCTCGATGACGCCGATCGATTCCCGGCGTGCGCTTTCGATGAACCCGCATGTGTTCACGATCACGAGGTCGGCCGGGTCCGATTCGGGCACGATCGCATAGCGGCCCTGGGCGAGCAATCCCAGCATCCGTTCGGAGTCGACGAGGTTCTTGGAACACCCCAAGCTGACAAAAGATATCGTGGGCGTCGTCGGCATGGAGACTCCGGGGAAGCGTCGTGGGGAGCAAATAGGCCGAGCGGGTTGCGCGTCAACCATTCTGGCCGATCGAAACAGTTCACACTAGCGATTCGGGGACCACAGCGTCAAGCAATGAACACGGACCGTTTCCGAGCTCGGATCGGCTGGGTAAGCCAATGCACTCCGGGGCTTGCCCAGCCTTCCCCGGGCGTTATAGTAGTATTCTACAGCACAGCGGACCCGAGGTTGAACGCGGCGACGGCTGGACCACGCCGCGTTTGATTGGGTCCAATCGATTTGCCATCGGCCTTCTGCGCCAGTAGCTCAACGGATAGAGTCGCGGACTTCGAATCCGAAGGTTGTAGGTTCGAATCCTACCTGGCGCATTTTGTTTTTCTGCTGCAAAGATAGCCCACGCTTCGATTTGTGCTCGCGAGGCACCGATGCCGGAGAACCCACACCGTGCCCCGGAGCCGGTGATGTACCGGACGAGACCGCGTGCGCTCTCCGTTGCCGCGAATCAGTGCCCCGTCGCTCAATCGAAATTTGACGCCAGTCGTGCCGGATCGACGACCATGGAAACCAGGTCGATGCCGATCGTACCCGCCAGAAGCAGGTCATCGGGACAGCCCCGCGGAAACTGGACGCCAACTTCCTCGTTCCGGCCGTGGCGCACCGTCGTCGCTTCGGTCCAATCGGTTTTTACGGGACTTTCGATGCGAATCCACACGGGTGCCTGACACGCCGGAGGATTCCCGGTGACGAGCAACGCGCCGCCTCGACTGATGTTGACCAATCTGGCGTCAACTCTGCGCCTGCCCTCTGGCACCGCAAACTCAAGCCGGGATTGGTTTTCCACTACACTGCACCGAGGCGAGTCCCTACGTTCGCGGGGATGAGACACTCGTGGACATCCTCATGGTTCTGGGAACGGACATGAAACGAAAGACCTGCGCCATCCTAGTTACCATAGAACGTTCTCGGGCCAGGAGCGGACTTTCCGGAGGCCGGTGCCTCGCCCCGCTCTTGTTCGTCGATGTATCCTCGCGGATGGCGGGTCGATTGAACTCGATCCGGAAAAAATCGGGCTCTTCGAGGCCAGTGCGATGCGAGGGTTGATCCGGCTGCGCGCGCGGGTTGGGCGCGGAGCGCTCAAGTTGATTGCTATCATCCTTGCGCTAGTGCTGCCGCTTTTTTTTCTCGACTGGTTCCGGATAGTACGAGACATTCCGCTCTGGGTAGTCTGGCGGAGCGAGCTCGCCTTCTTGACTGGCATCGAGGTCGCGTATGGCGTGACCCTGATCTTGAGCGTGTTCGCCGTGCCCGCGCTTTCGTTCGTTTGCTTGGCCGCTAGACGTCGCGGCCGATCGCCGGGACGCGCCTTGCGCTGGCTGCTCTGCGCGGCGTCGCTTCTGGCCGCGCTCTTTGCGGGCGAAGCACTTGTGCTTGTTCGCGAGAAACAAGGCTCGCGCCGCCCGGTTCTACCGGGAGCAGCCGACCCCGGTGTTCCGCAGGCGAGCGCGGCGCGGCGATTGCCTGCGCCGCGCGAGCCGGCCGGACTACGCGATGCGTTCCCCGATCAAACCGGGAGCGGGGAAATCGACCTGGTCGTGCTGGGGGAGTCGAGTGCGGAGGGAGTGCCGTTTCAACGGTGGCTCTCGATCGGCGCGATTGTCAAATGGCAGCTCGAGGAAGCGATCAACGGCCTGGACGTGCGCCTCACCACTCTGGCGCGTTCGGGTGACACCCTGGAGAATCAGCACCTCGCACTGGCCGGGCTGAAAAGACGGCCGGACATCTTGATCATTTACTGCGGGCACAATGAGTTTTCCTCGAGGTTCTTCGCCGTTGCCGATCTACCGCACTACTTCCTCGATCAGCAGCCGAGCGCATGGATTGAGCTTGTCGAAAAAGCGGAGCGTCTCTCACCGATCTGCGGGCTGATCCGTCGTTCGGCCGATCGCTGCCGGATCGCCTTGCCGCCGCCACTACTCGAGCGTAGCCTGGTTGACGTGCCGGTCTTCGCAGTGAATGAGTACTCGCAAATACTGGGGGATTTTCGGCGCAGACTCGAAGAGATTGTTTCCTACGCAAACAACGTGGGGGCATTGCCAATCCTGATCGCGCCTCCGGGAAATGATGCGGATTTCGAGCCGAACCGATCGTATCTGCCGGCAGGGACGCCGCTCGAGGAACGCGATTCATTTCGTCAAGCATTTCTGGAAGCGCGACGGCTCGAGGACGTTGATTCCGGAGCGAGCTTGGCAAAATACCGCGAGCTGCTGGCGCGCGAACCGGGCTTCGCAGAGACGCATTACCGCGTGGCAACGCTCTTACGGAAAGCCGGCGAGTGGGAGGAATCGTACCGCCATTACATTTCTGCCCGAGATCTGGACGGATATCCGATGCGCTGCCCGAGCGCTTTCCAGGAGGTATATCGCGAGGTGGCGGCGCGGCACGACTGCATCTATATCGACGGTCAGTCTTACTTCCACGCAATCGGCCGAAACGGCTTGCTCGACGACGAGCTGTTCCAGGATGCGATGCATCCGTCGCTTCGGGGCCAGATCGCACTGGCGCAAGCGGTGATGAATGCGCTCCGGAGGCGGCGAGTGTTTGGGTGGCCTGTCGATTCGCCAACTCGCGTCATCGATCCGTCACGTTGCGCGGCGAAATTCGATCTGGGACGAGAAACCTGGGCACACGCCGCGCGGTGGGGCCACGGCTTCTACAGCCTGGTGGGAAGGCTGCGCTACGACCACAGCGAGCGAAGCCGGAGGATCGACGCGTGCGGCCGTGCAGCGGATCAGATCGAAGCGGGCGCTCGACCTGAGACCGTCCGTCTTTCGAATGTGGGCGTCCCGAAGCCTGTTCCACCCGTTTCCGGCGAGGGTCGGAGAGTCGTCGCCAGCGAATCGACCGCACCCCAGTCGTCGTCTCCTCGCGCGACGGCGCACCCCTGAACGGCGCTCGAGCCCGAGCATCAACTGGGCATTGAACTTAGGAATACAAACGTGGATTCTTCGCGACGACTGTTTCCGTTTTACCACACGCGGTTCGCATTTGTGTCGGAAGCTTGACCGTGATAAGACCAACGCGATAAAGTATGTTCGCACGGGTTTTCCGTACGTGTGTGTGCGCGGCGTTTTGCTGCGGTTCAGTTCACTTACTGAGGAGGTTGCGACTATGAAGTCTGGTGCTCGAAAGGTGCTCTCGGTGGTTTCGTGGAGCGTCGGCTTTGCGCTGATTCTGAGCGCATTCTCGGCTCCGGCCCACGCGGTACTTGTTCCGGAAATGGATCCTGGCCTGGCGACGGGTGCTTTGGCCCTGCTCTCGAGCGGTTTGCTGCTCATTGCTGGTCGGCGCCGAAGCAAGTAAGTACCCCCCCGCCCTCTCCGGTCCGATTCACGGTCCTTCGCGGGATCACTCTTTGCCCCTACCTGATGGCATGCGCTGATCGCAATGCGCCATCAGGTAGGGTTTTTCACCACATCTACACATGAACGAGAATTCGGACTCCAGCACGCGTCCGACGCTTCCCTACCGGCGCTGGGCTGTCCTTGCCGCGCTGCTGGTTGGGGAATTCATGGCGATCAGCTTGCGGTACGACGCAGGGCCCATTCCCGCGGCGCGCCCGTGGCACGGGCTTGTGCGCCACGCCGGAGAGCTCTCGCGGGCGGGGTTCGTGGTTGCGCTCGCGATTTTGCTGGTTGCTGGCCCCACGTGGTACCGGGAATTGACGCGAGGGTCACCACGCCGCGAGCGTTCTTCGCACCTTTTTCTCTTGATGCTCGGTAATCTGGCGGCTTTCCTTTGTTTCTTCAGGACAAGCGGTCCTGTTCTTGAGCGTGCCGGGCCAGCTTCCTTCTTCGACTGGGCAGTCTTCGCGGCCTGGCTCGCCAGCGGAACGGCAACCCTGGTGTTCTGGGCCATCGCCGTGCTGCCGGCGGATCTGTGGATCGGACTTGTCAAACAGAGCCGAGGAAGCATATTCGCCGGGTCGGTGCTCGGGTTGGCCGCTTACTGGGCGAGTATGCTGGCGACCGATCAGTGGAGGCTGCTCTCGAAGGCGACGTTGCAAGTCGTGCACGGGATGTTGAGCATGATCTTTGCCGACGTCGTCTGTGAACCGAAGACAAACTCGATCGGCACCTTGACGTTCCATGTCGAGATTGCGCCTGCGTGTTCCGGGTACGAAGGCATGGGACTCATGGGCGGCTTGATCGTTGCCGGCTTGTGGGCTCTGCGTCGTAACTTTCGATTTCCGAGAGCATTCGCGCTCTTGCCGCTGGCGATTGGCCTGGCGTGGGTGGCCAACGCGGTTCGCATCACGGCGCTCGTGGCTCTGGGAACGTGGGGCTATCCCGACCTTGCACTTGGTGGGTTCCACTCGCTGGCGGGCTGGGTTCTATTCCTCTTTATCGGCCTGGGATTGATCGCCAGCGCAGTGCGGATGCCTTTATTCAGCAAGTCATCGGCCGAGCCCACGATAGAGGGCCCCGCTTTCGACGCCGCTTACCTCGTCCCGGCGATGACCCTGATCGCCACTTCGATGGTTACCGCGACGCTCTCGCCGGGGCTGGATCGCTATTACTTTCTGCGCGTTGTCTTGGTCGCGATCGCATTTGCGGTTTATCGCAAACACTACACCGAGTTGCGTCTGACCCTGTCGTGGGAGGCCGTTGCGATCGGGTGCGCGGTGTTCGCCTTCTGGATGGTCCTGGAACCAAAGGCCACGCCGGCGACTAGCGAAAGCCCGCTCCAGCCGGGCATTTCATCGATTCCGCAGGCTTCGGCAATCACCTGGGTGATCTTCCGGGTGATCGGATCGGTGATCATGGTGCCATTGGCGGAGGAACTGGCATTCCGGGGCTACCTGACGCGCCGGCTGATCTCTTCGGACTTTCGAGCGGTCGCGCCCGGCAGGCTGACATGGATTTCTTTCCTCGTCTCTTCAGCCCTCTTCGGCTTGCTTCATGGACGCTGGTTCGCCGGGACGCTTGCGGGGATGGCTTATGCGCTGGCGTATCGCCGACGCGGCGAGCTGACCGATGCTGTGATGGCGCACGCGGTGACGAACGGTCTGATCGCCATCGCGGTGCTGGCTACTGGGGCATGGTCACTCTGGGCCTGAATGCCCATCGGTCATTCGAGTTTTATTGAGGCACGGCCGCCCTCGGCTGCGTATGGAAATGACCGCCGAAGGCGGCTGCCCCAGCACGCCAAGAATTGGACAGTGGTTCCGTTTGCCTTGACTCCGGCTGCTCAGCAGCGATTCGAAATGACCAAGGGCAAGGTTTCCCTTGCCCTTGGTTGCGGACTCCGAGACTGACTTTGCTATCCCGCAGCGATTCGACTTGACCAAGGGCAAGGTTTCCCTTGCCCTCGGTTGCGGACTCCGAGACTGACTTTGCTATCCCGCTACCCGTTAATTGGCGGCTGGGGTACTCGGTCGAAACGTTGGCTCGCGGCGGTCGGGATAGACTCGCTCAAGACCTCCTCTGTCCAAAGTCGTAGCCAGTGCAGGAGCCACCGCCGCTCGCAACGATTCCGGCGATCTTGCAGTTGCTGGGCGAGTTGCCGCCGGCTGATCCAATATCGCAGCCGGTGGCGTTATAACCGCCGAGCACGGTTTGCACCACACAGTACGTTCCGGGAGCGAGGTTCGTGAAGCTGTAGCCGCCGGAGCTGTTCGACGTCGTGGAGCAGACGGCAGTACCGCTGCTGTTGTAGCACGTGACGGTTACACCGCCGAGGCCGGCCTGGTTGCTGTTGCAGTTGTTCTGATTGTCGCAGAACACCTTGCCGGAGATGTTGCAATTCGCCTGGTCTTCACCAAAGTTGTAGTTGATTCCCGATTGGCCTGAACTCAGAGCGATCGAGCCGATGGTGGTCGCGCTGACGGACGTGCCGTCGCCAGTGCCGCCGACCGTCCCGACATCGCTGCCCGTGCCAAGGTAGTTGTTGAGGATCGTCTCGACCACCTTGTACGTGCCTGGTGCCAGATTCGAGAAGCTGTACATGCCGGAGCTGTTTGTCGTGGTGGAGGCCACGACACCGTTGCTGTTGTAAAGCGTGACGGTGACACCAGCGAGACCAGTGTCGCCATTCTCGAGCTTGCCGTCGCCATTGACGTCGTTGTAGACCTCACCCGAAATGCTGCCGACGGGTTTCACCATGCCGAAGTTGTAATTGACTCCGTTTGTTTGGGAGTTATTCAACATCGAGATGCTACCGACCGACTCCGGACTCGAACTGGCGGAGCCATCGGACGAGCCGTTTACCTTGCCGGCGGTAGCAATTCCTGCGGTATAGCCTGTCGGGACGGACGGGGTCACCGTGTAGCCGGATGAGTTGCTGAAGGGCATTCCAGCGAAGGTGTAAACACCCGAGCTGTTTGTCGTGGTTGAATACGACACGGAATTCCCGTAAGCGTCAGTGCCGGTCAAGGTGACGGTCACACCGGCAAGGCCCGTGTCGCCGGTTTCCTGGATACCGTCATCGTTAGCGTCGGCGAAAACGGTACCTGTGATCTGAAGCTCAGGCGACCCGACGGGATTGACCCCGCCGTTGTCTCCGCTGATGAAGCGGTTCTGAGCGTGGTAGAAGTTGTTGGGGTTCGTCGATTCGGGGCCAAGCGTGGTGATCACACTGCCGCAGACGAAGTCGATCTGGTAGAACGAGTTTGGGATCGTGACGGGGCCGAGCGTGTGCGCACCCGGTCCGAAGAAGCCGGTCACGACCGATGAGACGACCTGCAGGTTGGCGTCGTCGGCGTTGTACCACCCCTCAGGGGCTGTGTACGTCACGAGCGTGAGCTGGTCGTAGTAGCCCGCGGGTACCGTGAAGTTTGCGGTCACGGTCTCGCCCTGCTGGGTGTTACCCGAGAGGTCGCTGACCGTCGTGGTCTTGCCGTTGTTCGTCAACGAGAACGAGACATTCGACACGTCGTTGCAGCACGGCGAGACCACCTCGACCTGCTCCCACGCGTTGCCGGAGTCGATTGCCTTGTTGTTGTTGCTATCACCGTTATACGTCGCATCCCACTGGTAGACGCCGGGCGTCGGATTCGAGGGAAGTGCGTAGCCCTTGGGCGTGGTGTAGGTGCCGTCACCGCTCGTGACATTGACCGTTTCCGTGTCCACCGGCGTGTTGCAACCTGGGGCATACAGAGTGAACGTGATCGTGCCGCCGGGGTTTGAGCCACCGGAAATTGTTGCCGAGTCCGTCAGTGGGCCGCACGAAGTGCCGATTGTGAAGACGGTCGGATTCGGGGACGTCGTGATCGACGGACTGGCCTTGCCTATCGTCAACGGCTCGATCGCGCCCTGGTACCCGTTGTAGTTGCTGTCACCGCTGTAGACTCCAATGAATGAGTAGCCGCCGGCTCCGAGTGCCGCCGTCGTTGCCGAGTTCGGCACGCTCCCGTTGGCATTCAGCGTCACTTTCTGCGGCGTGCCCACCGGCGTTGTCGTGCCATACACCGGGCTCGCGGTGTTGTAGAAGTAGTACGTCACCGTCCCCGTCGGTGTGAACGGCGTGCCCGTCACCGTCGCCGTGTCGTACACCTTCTCGCCCAGCGCACTCGTCACCGCTCCGCCGCCACAATCCAAGATCGTGGTGCTCACGTTCGACGAACCTTTGTTGATCGTCAACGGCTCGACCGCACCCGCGTATCCCGTGTAGTTACTATCGCCACTGTAGTACGCAATGAACGAGTAGCTCCCTGCGGTCAATCCCGCAGTCGTCGCCGAATTTGGAACGCTCGCGTTGGCGCCCAGCGTCACTTTCTGCGGCGTTCCCACCGGCGTCGTCGTGCCATACACCGGACTCGCGGTGTTGTAGAAGTAGTACGTCACCGTCCCAGTCGGCGTGAACGGCGTGCCCGTCACCGTCGCCGTGTCGTACACCTTCTCACCCAACGCTTTCGTCACCGCTCCGCCCGACGAATCGTAGATCGTCGTGTTCACGCTCGCTACGCCCTGACCGGTCACACCCTGGCTGATCGTCAACGGCTCGTCGCCGCTGACCGCGAGATTGTAGTTCGCGTCGCCGGCGAAGGAAGCGTCAAACTTGTAGCTGCCCGCACCCAGCGGCCCTTCCGTTGTCGATTGGCCACCACTCCCGGCCCCCGCGGTGCCGGTCGGGCTCGTGAATGTGTAACTCACCTGGCTGATGGCAGGCGTGAAGCCCGCGACGGCGCCGGTGAAGCTGGCGGTATCGTACACCGACGAGCCCAGAGGCAAGGCTCCGGTGACCACCGAATTATTGGCGGCGTTGTAGATCGTGGTGTTGAGGGTGATCGTCGCCTTGTTGATCGAGAGCGGCTCGTCGCCGCTGACCGCGAGATTGTAGTTCGCGTCGCCGGCGAAGGAAGCGTCAAACTTGTAGCTGCCCGCACCCAGCGGCCCTTCCGTAGTCGATTGGCCACCACTCCCGGCCCCCGCGGTGCCGGTCGGGCTCGTGAATGTGTAACTCACCTGGCTGATGGCAGGCGTGAAGCCCGCGACGGCGCCGGTGAAGCTGGCGGTATCGTACACCGACGAGCCCAGAGGCAAGGCTCCGGTGACCACCGAATTATTGGCGGCGTTGTAGATCGTGGTGTTGAGGGTGATGGTCGCCTTGTTGATCGAGAGCGGCTCGTCGCCGCTGACCGCGAGATTGTAGTTCGCGTCGCCGGCGAAGGAAGCGTCAAACTTGTAGCTGCCCGCACCCAGCGGCCCTTCCGTAGTCGATTGGCCACCACTCCCGGCCCCCGCGGTGCCGGTCGGGCTCGTGAATGTGTAACTCACTTGGCTGATGGCAGGCGTGAAGCCCGCGACGGCGCCGGTGAAGCTGGCGGTATCGTACACCGACGAGCCCAGAGGCAAGGCTCCGGTGACCACCGAATTATTGGCGGCGTTGTAGATCGTGGTGTTGAGGGTGATCGTCGCCTTGTTGATCGAGAGCGGCTCGTCGCCGCTGACCGCGAGATTGTAGTTCGCGTCGCCGGCGAAGGAAGCGTCAAACTTGTAGCTGCCCGCACCCAGCGGCCCTTCCGTAGTCGATTGGCCACCACTCCCGGCCCCCGCGGTGCCGGTCGGGCTCGTGAATGTGTAACTCACCTGGCTGATGGCAGGCGTGAAGCCCGCGACGGCGCCGGTGAAGCTGGCGGTATCGTACACCGACGAGCCCAGAGGCAAGGCTCCGGTGACCACCGAATTATTGGCGGCGTTGTAGATCGTGGTGTTGAGGGTTATCGTCGCCTTGTTGATCGAGAGCGGCTCGTCGCCGCTGACTGCCAGATTGTAGTTCGCGTCGCCGGCGAAGGAAGCGTCAAACTTGTAGCTGCCCGCACCCAGCGGCCCTTCCGTACTCGATTGGGCACCACTCCCGGCCCCCGCGGTGCCGGTCGGGCTCGTGAATGTGTAACTCACCTGGGTGATGTCGGGCGTGAAGCCGGCGACGCCGCCGGTGAAGCTGGCCGTATCGTACACTGACGAGCCCAGGGGCAAGGCTCCGGTCACCACCGAATTATTGGCGGCGTTGTAGATCGTCGTGTTGAGGGTGATGGTCGCTTTGTTGATCGAGAGCGGCTCGTCGCCGCTGACTGCCAGATTGTAGTTCGCGTCGCCGGCGAAGGAAGCGTCAAACTTGTAGCTGCCCGCCCCCAGCGGCCCTTCCGTACTCGATTGGGCACCACTCCCGGCCGCAGCGGTGCCGGTCGGGCTCGTGAATGTGTAACTCACCTGGGTGATGTCGGGCGTGAAGCCGGCG
Source organism: uncultured Planctomycetota bacterium (assembly GCA_963823665.1). Lineage (GTDB taxonomy): Bacteria > Planctomycetota > Planctomycetia > Isosphaerales > Isosphaeraceae > CAVXHV01. Next base: position 1,543,226 of record CAWGMQ010000004.1, on the reverse strand, counting down.
ACGCCGCCGGTGAAGCTGGCCGTATCGTACACTGACGAGCCCAGGGGCAAGGCTCCGGTCACCACCGAATTATTGGCGGCGTTGTAGATCGTCGTGTTGAGGGTGATGGTCGCTTTGTTGATCGAGAGCGGCTCGTCGCCGCTGACTGCCAGATTGTAGTTCGCGTCGCCGGCGAAGGAAGCGTCAAACTTGTAGCTGCCCGCCCCCAGCGGCCCTTCCGTACTCGATTGGGCACCACTCCCGGCCCCGGCGGTGCCGCTCGGGCTCGTGAATGTGTAACTCACCTGGGTGATGTCGGGCGTGAAGCCGGCGACGCCGCCGGTGAAGCTGGCCGTATCGTACACTGACGAGCCCAGGGGCAAGGCTCCGGTCACCACCGAATTATTGGCGGCGTTGTAGATCGTGGTGTTGAGGGTGATCGTCGCCTTGCTGATCGAGAGCGGCTCGTCGCCGCTGACTGCCAGATTGTAGTTCGCGTCGCCGGCGAAGGAAGCGTCAAACTTGTAGCTGCCCGCGCCCAGCGGCCCTTCCGTACTCGATTGGGCACCACTCCCGGCCCCGGCGGTGCCGCTCGGGCTCGTGAATGTGTAACTCACCTGGGTGATGTCGGGCGTGAAGCCGGCGACGCCGCCGGTGAAGCTGGCCGTATCGTACACTGACGAGCCCAGGGGCAAGGCTCCGGTCACCACCGAATTATTGGCGGCGTTGTAGATCGTGGTGTTGAGGGTGATCGTCGCCTTGCTGATCGAGAGCGGCTCGTCGCCGCTGACTGCCAGATTGTAGTTCGCGTCGCCGGCGAAGGAAGCGTCAAACTTGTAGCTGCCCGCGCCCAGCGGCCCTTCCGTACTCGATTGGGCACCACTCCCGGCCCCGGCGGTGCCGCTCGGGCTCGTGAATGTGTAACTCACCTGGGTGATGTCGGGCGTGAAGCCCGCGACGGCGCCGGTGAAGCTGGCGGTATCGTACACCGACGAGCCCAGAGGCAAGGCTCCGGTGACCACCGAATTATTGGCGGCGTTGTAGATCGTCGTGTTGAGGGTGATCGTCGCCTTGCTGATCGAGAGCGGCTCGTCGCCGCTGACTGCCAGATTGTAGTTCGCGTCGCCGGCGAAGGAAGCGTCAAACTTGTAGCTGCCCGCGCCCAGCGGCCCTTCCGTACTCGATTGGGCACCACTCCCGGCCCCGGCGGTGCCGCTCGGGCTCGTGAATGTGTAACTCACCTGGGTGATGTCGGGCGTGAAGCCCGCGACGGCGCCGGTGAAGCTGGCGGTATCGTACACCGACGAGCCCAGAGGCAAGGCTCCGGTGACCACCGAATTATTGGCGGCGTTGTAGATCGTCGTGTTGAGGGTGATCGTCGCCTTGTTGATCGAGAGCGGTTCGACCGCTCCAACTGCGATCGCGTAATGACTGTCACCGTTGTAGACCCCGATGAACGACTCTGCTCCGGCGCCTAGCGGTGCGGTCGGCAACGAGTTGGGCACGCTGCCGTCAGGCAGCAGCGAGACTGTCTGGGGCGTACCCACCGGAGTCGTCGTGCCGTAGACCGGGGTCGCCGTGTTGTAGAAGTAGTACGTGAGCGTCCCGGAGGGCGTGGGCGCGCCAGTCACCGTCGTCACCGCCGCCGTGTCATACACCGACGTGCCGAGCGGCTGGTTGCCGGTTATCGCCTGATTCGTCGCTGCGTTATAAATCGCCGTGCTCACGCTAGCCGTTGGCTGCGACGTAAAGGTGAGCATATCCGTGCTCATCAGACTCTGACCGGAGTCAGCGTCGGGGTTCTGTTCGGTTTTCGTATCGAGATCCAGGAAATACAAATCCTGAGAATTGCCGTGTGCGGCGGCCTGCGCTGCGTCGGCAAGGTAGGCGTTGGCCGCGTCGATGACTTCCGAGGACGATGTTGTCGTATTGACGAAGAACGGGTCGGTCGCGCTCACCGTGGTCGTGGTCGTCACGCTGCCGACATCCTGGTTGTATTCGAGAGTCCAGAGCGCGACCTGCAGGCCGCATGCTAATTCTGAAGCGGTCGGGGCGGGACTATCCGTATCCGCCGGCGGAATTCCCGGCGAGAGGGTCGTCCCATAAGTGTTATAGAGATATCCTATTAGCCCGATGTTCGTCGCCAGGCCGGGCTGGGTCGTGGCGGGGGACCCGGGCGTCTGGGGTGTCAGGCTAGGCGTCAGGCTGGGCGTCACCGTGAACAACTGGCCTACGCTAAGCCCGTTCGACAAGTCGGAACAGTATGTTACGATGCTCGTGTCGGCCTGTCCCGTCGTCGGGTCGACGAGAGTCGCGTCAAACGCTCCTGCGTTGTTCGCCTGTGTGATAGTGTCCTCGCTGGCTGGGTTGTTTGCTGTTGAATTCAGTTGGTAATAGAGACTGCCGCCACCGGAAAACTCGTAGTTAGTCACCTTGACACTCTCGCTGGCGGGATTTTCGACGGTGACGTCGACCCCTATGCTGCCATCGGGATTGACGACCTCGTTAGCCGGATTGACAGTCGTCTGGATTTTGACACTGTTCGAGATGTAGCCCGCCGCGGTCGGGGTGACAACGTAGTTGCCCGGGGCGAGGTTGTTGAACTGAAAGTAACCGCTCGCGTTGGTCGTAGTCGTGGTGTAGGATACCGGGTTGGTGTTCTCGAGCTGGATCGTCGCGTCGTTGATCGCGACGCCGTTGTTGAGGTCGTAGCCCTGGATGAAACCAGTGGCCATGAGCACCCTGGGCTCCACGAACTCGACTGAAGGCTGGGTATTCTGAAGCTTCCGGCTTCGACGAGCGACCGAGCGACCAATCCGGTGTTGCAACTTCATATGGATCCTCAAATTGGATTCAGATGTAAAAATTCGACGAACACAGATTTTTGCCAGCCCGACGGATCACGTCGGCTGCGGGACGAACATGGAGAACGCTCTGCGGGAGCAGACGACGGTCATCGAATTCCATTTCGACACCGTTCCTGGGGTTGTGTTTGCCGGAGGACGGGCTTTGGCGACTACGCCGCCGCAGCCCCGGGATTGAACGTGCACTCAAAACTCCTGAAGGAATTCAATCCTGGATGCGGCACATGTCGAACATGTCCGTCGCTGGCTGTACAAAGCCGTTGAGCGACGGGGAAGCCGCACCCCATCTGGCTCGCCCCAGATGGCGTGGTCACATCGAAGCAACTCTGCACATTTCGGACCATTTCAGGACCGCAATGATGGCCGAGTGCGCATGGTTGTAGATTGCTTGACCCTTGTCGTTGAACTCAGCGATTCACCCAGGTCACTCCAATCGAATGCTCCAGGAAGCCCCGAAAAAGAGCGAGTAGTACCCAGATAACATCGCCAGCAGCACCTCACGTCGTGTGTTGTAGTTCCTTGTGATTGGCACCGTTCGCTGTGCACAGTGGCTCCGATCAAAATAGTATATTTCTTGCGCTAGATTGCAAGATCGTAGCGCAAAAAAAAAGGCAAATTCGTCATGTTATGCCCTGAAATGGCGGTCTCGGGTGCACCTTTGGCTTAATGCTGTCGTTTCTGGCTGGAAACCACAGTGCCTCTCCGTTTGGAGTTTCCTGTAATCGACGCGTGAGGTATTTCGGCAACATTCGCGCAATTTGACGCGAGCACGCAGAGCCGCAGTGTGTACGTTGCAAACCGCGCCGGTTCTTGGGAGTTCGGCATATATCCGGACATTTTCGAACGCGGTTCTCAACTTCATCGATTCGCCGATCAAGTGGTTCATCGATCACTTACCCCGCAAAGCCGCACGGAAAGGGTGCGAAAATTATTGAAGTTCATCGAAACATCGCGAAACCCTGTCGGCGCCGAGCATCACAACCACCAGACTCGGTGATTGACCGACGGCGCGGACCGCGGCAGAATCGAGCAGCGTGACCAAACGTGCCGCAAGGGAAGTCCGATCGCGGACGACAAAATCGTTGGCAAGGCTGGACGAACGATCTGCGGATTCACTGAGAAGGGTTCATCCCATGACGTCCACGACACGTAATGCCGGAGTGGTTTTGTTCTGTCTGTTCTCGCTCCGCTCCGCGGGATTGCCTCCGGTGCAGAACGCACGGGCGGACGATCAGGCGCAATTTCGCCGGCTTTTTAACGGCAAGGATCTGGCTGGCTGGGTGACGCCGGAGGACAAGTCGCTGTTTGTCGTCGAGGATGGCGAGATTGTCGGTCGGACCATGGGCGACCTCAAGAAAAACGAGTTTCTCGCGACTGAGAAGAAATACGGCGATTTCGTGCTGAAGGCCAAGGTCAAGTACAAGAACGGCAATTCGGGCATTCAGTTCCGCAGTAAGCGCACCGATGACGGTGTCGTTTCCGGGCCTCAGGCGGATGTCGCCGAAGGCTTCTGGGGTCTGCTTTACGAGGAGAGAGGTCGTGGAATCCTCGAGCGTTACCCGGAGGAGAAGGCCAAGGAATTGGTAAAGAAGGATGATTGGAACGAATTCGTGATCACAGCCAAGGGGCAGCACGTAACAATCGACTTGAACGGGACGCGCGTCATCGATCGCGAGGATCCCGAATTCGACAAAGTTGGAATCATCGCGCTGCAGGTGCACGTTGGTCCTCCGATGGAGGTTCGGTACAAGGACATCGAGATCAAAGAGCTCGCGCCTTGAGCTGGCTCCAAGCCAAGAAGAACTAGACAGATGAGGCGAGCCTCGGAGCAGACAAGTTCCTTTTTTTGCGGCGGCCGCCGGATCATTCTCAAGTCCGGTCAGCCAAAAAGCCGACAACTGATCTGGTACTCCTTGTCTACTCCTAGTAAAAGGGGCTCACCGCGGTGAACGCGAACCCCTCGGGATCTCGCACACCCTCGACTGGAAGTCGTGGGGGGTCAGAGGCCAGGAGGGAATTCGCGAAAGCCGTGGCACCGTCGTTCGGCCATTCTCCGGCCGCCGGCAGCATCGGGTTAAACCAGATGCAGGGCGGCCGGGCGGTTGGTACAAACGGCGGGACGCGCCGCGCCAAGATGGTGTGTCGCGGGGCCCTCGTTCCGAGGCGCGCCGCCCAAGGAAGGGTCGGGGACAGACAAACTCCCCGGCACGTCGCCCGTCATCTCGTGCCACATCTGCTTCTTTCGGCGAAGACGTCCGCATCCGCGGACGCGGTCCGTCCGGGTTTTCCGAGCGAGGCACGCCCTTGCCTTGGAGAGCGACCCGGGGGACAGCAGCACGCCCTGCGCAGAGCGGCCCAACCAGGAAGTGCTGACCAGCCTCGTCTGGGGGCGGGTCACACGGAGCTGGTCCATCCCCGCTACGGCGTCCTGTCGACGCTGGCCTGCGAACTATCCCGAGGGAAAGGAGTCCTGGCGGCATGAGCATCGCCCCCTTGCTGCTCGCTTTCTTGTCCGTCGCTGGCGCGCCATCGAGTGATTCAAGCTCCGGAGCAGTCCTGCTCAACTTTCATGCGCAGTGGTGTGGTCCGTGTCACAAGGCCCGGCCCGCCGTCGAGGAGTTGATCCGCGACGGTTATCCGGTCAAGCGAATCGACATCGACGAGGAACCCGACCTGCAGCGCCGGTACCGCGTGGAAGCCGTGCCTGCCTTTGTCGTTGTCGATCGTGACGGCCGCGAGCTCGGTCGACTTTCCGGGCCTCGCTCGGCGGGCGACCTGGCACGCTTTTACAAATCGTGTGCAGCCAAGGCACGGCCGCCTGCCGACGCGAGCCTGCTGGTTGCCTCGCGCGGCGATCGCCGTTCGGGGGATGAAGAGGAGGGCGAAGATAGGGATGTCGATGCCGATCGCAGCCCAAGGCGCAGAGTGGCCGCGCGCGGGGTTGAGGACGCGGAACGCGCCGAGCCCACTTTCAGCAATCCCAAGCCCTGGGAATCCGTCGTGCGCATCCAGGTCATCGGCGAACGCACGAAAGGTTTCGGATCGGGCACGGTGATCTACAGTACTCCCGAGGAGTCGCTGGTTCTCACCTGTGCGCACATTTTCAAGCTCGACGGACGCAAACAGACACCTCCTCCGTCCAAGTTTCCGCGGCGGATCGTGATCGACCTCTTCGACGGCAGGCTCGAAGGAACTGACCCGGCCCGCGTGCACTACGCGGAATCCGTTGAAGGCAAGGCCGTTGATTACGACTTCACGCTCGATGTCGGCTTGATCCGGATGAAACCGGGGCGGCAGTTGCCCGCGTCGCGGGTTGTGCCGGCGTCGTGGGACCTGCAGTCGCGGATGAAGGTCGTTGCGGTGGGCTGCCCGGAGGGACATGACGCCACCGTGTGGCACACGCGCGTGCGTCGGCCCCGAATCCTGAACTTCCTGTCGGGCAATCCGAACTATGAAGCGATCGAATGCGACGTTGCCCCCAAGGAAGGGCGTTCCGGCGGGGGCCTCTATACGATGGACGGATACGTCGTGGGCGTTTGCAACTTCGCGGAGCCCCAGGGAAATCACGGACTCTACGCGACTCCGCGATCAATCTACCGTATTCTCGATAAAAACGATCTCGCCTCGCTTTATGCGCCGATCCGCGGCGATTCGGGCACCGTTTTGGCGGATCGACGAACGCCTGGCCAGCCACTGCGAAATGGGCCCGGATCGGTCGTGCGCTCCCAGACGCCCGATTCCGATGAGCCCGTAGCGCGCCGCGCCGATCGCGACGACGGCGACCTCATGGTTCCAGCACCGAGCTTGATGGGAATCGCCGACCCGATCACCACACGCACGCAGCGGAAACCCGTCGCTGCATCGGGAACTACTCGGCGCGCCTCCTGGCAACCCACGCGCGATCTGTCGGCGAGGGCGGAGAATTCCGGACAAAGCGAGCTGCCCGGACACGATCGCGTTGACCTTGGCGCCGGGGACCGCACGGACGCGGCTCAGGAAACACCCGTTCGGGAGCGTGAATTCAGCGAGGAAGACGCCCCGATTCGCTCGAATCAGGCCGCCTCGTCGAAGACACGCTGGCGAGAAGTCAAACCGGCGCCGCGGGATCAAGCGCCAGCCCGCGCAGAGGACTGAGCGGACAAATTCGCCGGGGTTTGCGATCGGGCGGACGATACCAAACCTTGCAAGCGGGGTTTCGTATACGATCGATACTCGCCGGAAGCATGAAGCCGCACGGCAGCGAAAGCAGACCGGTCCGGACCTCACGAATTCGCGCTCTTGAGCGTGACGCTGGCGATTTCACTCCGGGCGGAGTTGGTCGTCAGCTCGAGCATCCCGCTTTCCTTGGCTCCGGCGTAGGCGCCAGTGCCTGCAAGGAGCTTCTGCGCACGCGCATAGTAGACTTCGCCATGTCCCGCCGAGTGTGCTTTGGCCGTGTTCACCGTGCTGAACGTGATGACCAGCGATCCCTTGCCGGTTTGAAGCCGCAAGACGTTCAACCCGCTCGGCTCGCCGAACGAGTCCACACTCTCATTCCAGACACCAGTCACCCTTCCGAGTGAACCCAGGTTGCCCTCGAGCGGAGTTGATGTGGTTGAGCTTCCGTCGCCATTGTCAATCGAGGACGTCAGGTTACTATCGACAGCGAGCGTACCGTTCAAGACAAGCGGGGTCGCGGCAATCATGGGCGTGGTATGCGGCCCCACGACGGGATGGGATGCGGCTAGCAGCTCTCGGGCTTCGAGGACGTCGAAGCGGATTTCATGCGCACGGACACGGCTCATCGCAGTGCCTCCCGCAACAGTCGGGCGATGGGGTCTCTCCGCAGAGACTGGCAACCTGCGATTTTTATCGGACAACCGGTTGTGTCGACCTTAACGATTTTGCGGGATCTTGGCGAAATGCAGCAAGCTCGATGGATTTCGCCGGAAGTCGACGAGCGAAAAAGCCCTACGCAGCTTTCGCGGCCGCGGCTTTACCGGTCGAGGGCTTGACCTTCAGAGCTTCGATCTTTTCTCTCAGCTCCCTGGCCCTTTTTTCGAGATCCGCGGCTTGTTTCTCCAGCTCGTCGATCGACCTGGCCCCAGCACTCGAGCTCGAGCCCGCGGTCTTGGGCTCTGTGTCTTTCAATGCTTCGAGTGTGTCCTCTAGCATGCGCCGGCCAATGCCGCTGAATCCTGTGGCCTCAAGGCCGAGCCGGGCGGTGACGGCGGGCGCTGCCTTCTTCAATTTCAGCTCACGCACTGCCCCCCACGCTCGAAACCGCACGGAACGATCGGGATCGTCGACGAGCCCGACGAGGATGTCCTGGAGAGCCGGGTCGTCTTTCGCGAGGCGGGCGAATCGGCCGATGGCAGCGGACCGCAGCGCCCGCGGCTGGCCATATCGACTGTAGAGCGCGGCGAGCTCTCGGGCCTTCGCGCCGACTCGTTTCCAGAATGAGCTCGAGAGCCGTCCCGGCGATCGAGTGATGGTCAGCAGAGTTTCCGAGGGCTTGCTCGAGAAGTTGATCGGCATCCTTGCACTTCCAGGCGACCAGACCCCGCAATGCGGCCTTGCGCGCGCCGTAGGCCTCCTTGGAATTGGCCCACGCCCCCCGGAAAAGTGCCTCCGTTGCACCATCGTGCTTGAGCTTGGCCAGTCCCTCGATCGCGGCGACGCGGACCTTCGCTTCGGGGTTCCTTGCCGCTTCGAGCAACGCGGATCGGGACGATTCGTCACCGGTGCCAAGAAGCTTCACGATTTCGGAACGCGCCGGCATCGCTTTCTCTCGCTTCCACGCCGCAGACAGCGCTTTGATGGCCTCGGGATTGTCCTTGGCTGTCCTGGCGAGTGCCCGGGCGGCCGTCAATCGGCCGAGAACACAGCCGGCGTGCTCGAGCTGGAAGCGGTTTTCCTCCCAGGATTTCTCGAAGTCGAGCTCCTTGATGAGCCAGCCTTCGGGATCGATCTGGACCATCCGCGGCTTCGTCGCGGCGGGAATCACAAATTCATGCAGCGCGGCGTCGATCACGATCGGAACGACGCGCGCCTTGCCAACGTCCTCGGTGATCTCGAGGGTCGTCGGCAGCTTGAATAATGGGGTCTGTTCGTCCAGGGTCTGCGTCTGAAGAACCTTCACCCGCACGGTCTGGTCGGCCTCTTCGTAGCGCCAGCGCACTTTGAGCTCGGGATGACCGGCCTTCATGAGCCACTGATCGAAGAACCATTTCAGGTCCTTTCCGGAGGCTGCTTCCATCGCCTTGCGGAAATCATCGGTATCGACGACTTGAAACTTGTACGCGGCGACGTACGCGCGAATACCTTTCCACCAGACGGCATCGCCAAGAATGCCCCGGAGCACATGCAATACGCAGGCGCCCTTCGCATAAGTCATGCGATCGAACATCTGAAGCGACGATTCGTATCGCGTCTCCACAATCGGCCGGCGATAGAGGCGGTCGTTCTGAAGATAGCTTTGCAGCTCACCATCCATGTTGAGGCGAAACGCGTCTTCGCCGCGGTCGTGTTCGGCGAAGAGGGGGTCGAAGTAGGACGCGAAGCCTTCATTCAGCCAGGTGTGAGACCAATCCTTGCAGGTCAGGAGGTCGCCGAACCACTGGTGCACCAGCTCGTGGGCAACGAGGCCGTCGGCGTCGCCCTCGAGCGCAGCGATCTCGTCGCGGAGTGCCGTGTCGGTCATCGACGTCGCGGAGATGTTCTCCATTCCACCGCCGAAGTCAGGGAGGCAGGTAGTCGCGTATTTCACGTACGGGTAAGGCTGGCCAAGCGATTTGGAGAAGAAGCGGATCATGGCGGGGGTCTTGCCCATGAAACGCCGGGCGGTCGCCTCGTCCACGCCTTTGGCCACGTAGTAGTCGACCGGCAGATCGTCGACCTTGTCGTGGTAGACAGAAAAGTCTCCGACGGCCAGCGAGATCAAATAGCTGACATGCGGCACATCCATCTTCCAGTGGTACGTTGTCGTATCGCCGGCATTCTTCTTGGTCTCGAGGAGCGTGCCGTTGGAGACGACGAATAGCGGGTCTGGCGCCGTGATGATCATCTCGGAAGTTGCACGTTCGTTGGGATAGTCGTAACAGGGAAGCCAGTAGCGCGTGTCCTCGGCCTGACCCTGCGTCCAGATCGCGACCGGCCGATCGGGATAGGCAGGGTCGGTGAGAATGAACTGGAGCCCTTTGGTGGGCGAGCCGGAATACTCAATCGCCAGGTTAAGGGTTTCGCCGGGCCCATGGGGCCTGTCGAGTGTGACGGAAAGCGTGCTGTCTTTCAGGGCAAACTTGCAAGGCACTGCGCCCGAACCCTTGATCGACTTGGTGACTTTCGTGACCTTGAGCTCCGGCCCGCAATCGAAGTCGATTTGCTTGAGGTACGGATGGAGCGGGCTCAAGGTGTGGGTGACGGTGCCGCGAACTTCCTTCTGCTTGGTGGCGAGCGTCAGCTCCGCCTTCACGTGCTGGACGTCGAAGTAGCGGATCCGCTCTTGCTGCCGCGGCGCCCCGGGCTTGGCAAAGGGCCGGCGCTCGGGCGCCGCGCGTCCGGAGCCATCCGGATTCTGGGCCCAGACCGGCCAGGCATGCCCACTCGTGACCAGCAACAAACAGAAGCTAAGACGAAGAATCGGTCTGGGCATAATCGATCCTGGTCGAAAGGGATGAGTACCGGTCACGAGTGCTCGACTGCCGGGAGAAGTCAACGCGACGCGGACGCCGGAGCAGCCGCTGCGGGGCGGCGAGCGTCCATTTGCTTCTGAATCCGCGCGGCGTTTTCTTTGAGCGACTCGCGCAGCCGATTCTGCGCGTCGGCGTCGATGCGCCTAGCATCCTTGCTGATCACGGTCATGAAGTGGTCGATTTCCTCGGGTGCGAATGGATAGCCGATATTGCCCTTCGGGCCATCTGCGGTACCGTGAGGCTTGCCGGCGGAATCGAGGATGACGAACCACGGAATGCCACCCTGATCACTCTTGCGGAACCGGGTCAGCATGTCCTTTCCGTGAGTCATGCGGTCGGTGTCAACTTTGACCGTGACGAATTCGCGATCGAGTATCGACGTGACTTCGGGTTGCGCCATCCAGTCGGCGAGCTTGTGGCACCAGCCGCACCAGGGCGCGCCAAAGCTGAGAAACACACGCTTGTCCTCCGACGAGGCCCGCGCCAGCGCACCCTGGAGCACTGCGTCGGCGTCCTTGGCTGGGACGGCCCACTTGGTCAAAAACTCCTGGACGCGACCAGGATTGTGGTGGTCGCCTTCTTCGAGGGGGTCGGTCCGCTGCGCGGTCAAGACCTTGCCATCGGAGTCAAGCACACTCAGGAAAGGATAACCCACACCCTTCTGAAGCTCTTCCGGGCTCAGTGCGGCCTTGCATGTCTTCTGCAACGTGTCGGCACCCGGTGCGTTGATATCGACCATGACGAGCGCGTACTCGTAGCTCAACGTCTTGCGGATGTTCTCGTCGCTTGCGAAGAGCTCATGTAGCTTGTGGCACCACCCGCAAGTCTCGAAGCCAAACATGACCAGAATGCGCTTGTCATTGTGCCTGGCGACTTCTTTGGCCTTCTCGACCTGAGCATGCACGTCGGCCGATTTGTCGTAGATTGAGGCTTTCTTGGCAGCGGTTGTTGGCTTCTCCTGGCCAACGGCCGCGCTCGGCGCGGCTCCGAGAACCACGGCCAGCGTCAAGAACCGGCAGAGTCCTGCACGATTTCCGCACCACATGATCGTCTCCTTTGATGGTAGTCGCGAGCGATGTTCGCATTCTCCACACGGTCGAGTGCGAACCGCACGCCAGCTATCTTAATCGAGTGGAAACCGAATGCGAAGCCGCCGGCGACCCGCTCGCCACCTCCAACGTGCGCGGCGGAAAGGTTTACCCACCCGGCACCCACGTTCTCGCCTACGCAGCCACGGACCGGCAACCCCTCGAGCCCGTGACCAGTTGCGCTCGCATTCGTGTCCCAATCGTGGGAACAGCTCCCGCAGACCCCCCAAAACGTCGTCATCGTCGTCATCTCCTTGCCACAATTGAAGTTACGAATGACGACGTTTCTCGAAGCCGAAAAACTCTTGAAGCAACTCTCGATCCCGTCGCCACTTAGGAATGACGACGCTCGTTCGCGCCGCGCATGGCCCACTCGATAACCCCTCGTTCCGGTGCTCCGCGTCGGAACGTCTCCCGTGCTGCTCCGCGCCGTACACGGCGATGACGACGCCACGCCTCGCAGGGACACCTCCGAGGGGTCCAAAACATAGTGAACAGAGCAAACCATTCACGGAGTCGGTTTTGACATGACCAGCGCCACGAGGTGTTTTTGATCGCCAGGCCGCATCGCGATCATATCCTATCATCTTAGCCCTGTTTGATTTGTGGAGTAATTGAGCCCGTGTCTTACAGCGAATCTCAGTCTCTTTGCCGGTGGCACCATCTGGCACTGGATCGTTCCAAACGAACGATGAACGCGGCGCAACGCCGCTGGCGTGACCATTGAGTTCACCACACATTTTCACCCTCTCGACTCCCGATCCGGGTATCGTGTCACACCCTCTCCTTGCCGATCACCCAGGTGCGCCCTGGGAGAACCTCGACGCAGACCAACTTTGACGAGCGACACGCGTCGCCCTCTCTACCTGAAATGATCTACAAAAAGGCCGATCCAGTTTCCTGAAATGAGGCGAATTTCCGCTGTTTTCTCGAACCGCGGTCTGATTGTGCGAGTTGTAGGACCAGGCCCGAAAAGACAGGCATCCAAGTGCGCCAGAGTCGCCTCGAACCGCCGCTCCCGGGTTCTCATCCCCGTCGAGATGTCCTCAACAGCGACAACGCCGATCGCAAACGCCTTGTGGCTCAAGCCCGCTTAGCCTCGAACGCCCGCACCCATGCGCGCGAGCCGCGCCAGCTCGCTTCTGGGCCCCGGGTCGTTGGGCAGCAGGCGGGCCGCTTGCTCGCACGCGGCCCTCGCCTCCGTCAGCGGGTCGCCATCGGCAAGGGCGTAGCTCAGGTTGAAAAAAGTCGGGCCATAATTCGGCCGGTACCGCAGCGACTGGCGATACGCCACCACAGCTTCCTCGTGGCGCTTGTTCCTCATGAGGACCACGCCCAAGCTGTAGTACGCCCAGGCGTCGGTCGGATCACTCGCTAACAACACCCGAAGCGCGCGCTCGCCTTCCTCGTCCGTTCCGTGATGGAAGAAGAAAACGCTCCTCTCTCCTAACGTACCAAGGTCGCCAGGATATTCCTCAAGGGCAGTGTCAAGCGCGGCCCGCGCCAGGTCGAGCTGCTGGTTGGCCAGCGCCACACGGCTCTTGAGCAAGTGCCCCTCGACGCGAACGTGCGGGTCAGTCAGCAGCTCGTCCGCCAATTGAGCCGCGTCGGCCAAGCGTTGCTGCTGAACCAGATTCTCGCCCAGCTCGCGCCAGGCCAAGTGGAAAAGGAGCCAGACACCCACTCTCTGGACTCGGTTCCGGGAAAAGCCTGGCACGCGTGACTCAGAGAGGAGCCAGGTACGATTCTCAGCAGGCGAGCTCTCGGCCTGCCCGGCTGACTATTGGAGAGATCGGGGCCGGGCCGGCAGGAGAGGCGCAGGAGGTGAGGCTGGGGGCTTCAGGTGGGACGGATCAGTCAGATCGGATCGATATTTTTCTCCCTCGGACACTGCGAATGACTAACCCCAATGACGCCGTCGGCGAGACGATCAAGACCGGCCGACGTCCGCTCTGCTCGTGCCCGCCCCCCGGATCTGAAGCTGCTATTCTCCCTGACGCCGTTGTCGAGAAAATCACGCGTTCTGACCGCTTTAGCTCGAGGACGGATCCATGAGACTGATCACACCGTATGGAATCGGCGTTTTGGGCGCCGTTGTTGTGCGTGAAGATCGGGTCAATATGCCGGGCGATCGTGACGAATGGACGATTCTCGCACGCGAAGTCGAGTACGACTACGCCGCCGATCTACTGGTCGCGACGGACGCCAAAATGGAGATCCGGGCGTCGGGATCGCGCACGCCGATCAAGATCACCTCGCCCAGGATCAAACTCTTTCATCCTCTGGAACGGCAGCCTGACGGATCGCTGGCGCCGTCGAACGAGCGAGAAATCCGGCTCGATCCGAACAGCGAGTCAATGCACGATTGACCGACTAACAGTGGCGCGATCGCGTAACAAACAGAAGCTTCCGCGAGGAGCACGTGGGGATCGGGGCTGTTGACGTCACAACGGCTCGGCACGTCCGATGGCGATCGTGAGGTACTCGAAGTCAGCCGTAGCCGGGGGCGCGAACTGATATGCGATCGGCCTACCCGCACCGTCGACGATGAAGTGGATCACCCCCGAGCCGACGCCCGTTTGAAACTGTCCCGGTCCCGATCCGCGAGTGTCATCGAAGTGAGGCTCGGCAGCGGAATCGTAGACGCGAACCGAAAAAACTCCGGAGTCATCCGCCGTCGGAGTTTCGGCTATACAGACGACGTGACCGGTGTTCTGGTCCTTTTCAATTGTCGCGAATCGCCATGCGAGGATGTCGCCAGGGCGAGCATCGCTCAGTAGATCGACCCGGCGCCAGGCCCCGGTCGATTTCGGAGTCAGCGACGCGAAGAAGTCGTAGTACTTGAACGCGCGCGGTCGCGCCTGACCTGTTTCTTTAGGAACCAATGCCAAATGCTTCGGCGCCACCTCATGCAGGACAAACCCCACGAAGCCATTGCAGTCGCAGTCATAGATGCCCTTGGCGGGATCGATATTGTCAACGTGCTGGTAATCGGTCCCTTTAACCGTGTTGACGATGAACTTCGCGCGGGCGGCGAGTTCCTCGGATATCGCGTTTCGCGGCATTAAGTGGCAAACTCCGGAACGTTGGTTGTGTAGGATGCGCAGTTGCCATGCCACGGCAAAAGGCATGCCACGCTGTCAGAGCCAACGGCGTTTATGATAACGGAACGAACACGCGGAACAAAGCAGTCGGCGCCTCGGGCTCGCCAGAACGAGCAAGACGGCCTGGAAGGTATCCTCGTCACTGCCGATTGGCTTTAGGCGCGGCCCCTCCACCCTTGCGGCGAATCGATTTTTGGATCGGTCCTAGTGGAATCCCGGGCCTGGATCCGTTTCCGGAGGCCAACCCAGGAGGCTCTGGTTTAGCGAGCCCAAGCTGTTCAGCGGCCTCAACCTGGAACCGGTACAGTTCTTCGTTGTACGGCAACGATCGGTGGAACGAGTCGACCGCCCGGTCGTACCATTGGCGGGCTTCTGCCGGCCTTCCCAGCTTGAGCTCAACGATCGACAGAAAGAACCAATCGAAACTCTCACTGTCCCTGCGCAGCGCCATTGACTGGGTCAGGGCGGCTTTTGCGTCCTCCCACTCGCCAGCCCGATAATGGGCCGCGCCCAGGGTGTTCCAGTAATTACCCTCTTCGGGCTGGAGCACCGTCGCGCGCTGCGCATGCCGGACAGCCTCGCGACCATTCCGAAAACTGACGTCAGAGCAGGTTGCCTCCAGCCAGGCCAGGTTGTTGAGGGCCGTCGCAATCAATGCCCGCTGGCGACTTTCGAGCGGCGCGTCGTCGGGTAGCGAATCGACCAGCTCGATAGCTTCACGATAGCGATCCCTGGCTTCCGCGAACCGTCCGGATCCCGCAGCTCCGGCCGCGGCTCCGATCATCTGGCTGATCTCCGCGAGCCGCTTCTCCTCTGCGGTAGGTTCACGACCAAGGGGCGGACTGAAGCTCCGGCTTCCCAGCCGTTCGATGTCGTTCTTGAGGACGAAGTTCCGCACGAACGTCGAGCTGTTGAGCACCTCAAGGTACGTGGACCAGACCGGTAGCCGGATCACGACAAAAAGGTACCCGATTGATGCATACAGCGCCATCCGCCCACATCGCGCCCGCCGTGCTCTCTCGGATTTTCTTTCCGGGTCTTTCGCTTCGGGGTCATGCGGCTCTGCGCGCAAGCGGGGTATGAGCAGGATCGCCCGGATCGCGGTGGCGAGCTCGAGCGCGAGTTGAGTCGCTCCGAGGCTCCCTAACGCGATGTCGGAGGCGTTGGGCCTCAGGAACGCACGCCTCGTCAAGTGAAACGAGCCCACCATGCCGCCATATCCCCGCGCGTGGCCCCATTGCACCCATAGTTCGAGAAATCCACCGATCGAAAGGACCAAAAAGGTCGCCGCGGCCGCGGGCACGAGTTGTGGCCAACGGGCCCGCCGCAAGGCGATCGCCAGTATCAAAGGCCATGCTGCGCTGATGGCCACGACCGGGTGAATCTCTTCGGCCACTCGGGCGAAAGTCCGCATCGAGAATGACTCGATTCGCACGGCCTCGGCAAGTGCGCTCGCACTGTCGGCAAGCATGCAGACCAGGCGGACGGTGCCCAGAACCATCATCCAGGAGCTCAAGTTGATCAGCCGCTCAGCCCAAGACGTCGTTGCCTGGCCATTCGGCTGTACGGCGGCGAACCGTCGATCGAGCTCCATCGTTGGATGAGAATTCATGAATGCCTCCTGGCCTGGGCCAACTCTTTACTCAATCCGCACTCTCGCGTCTGACCAAGATCGGTCCGGCTTTGATCACGGATGGAGGCGTCTGGCGAGCGTGTACCCTGGCTGTTCGGCGGAATATCATCTTTATACACGGTTTGCGACAGAGATCAATCGCATAGGGGCCAGTCGGCCGCTACGTTGCTAAGATAAGAGTGCCGTCCCGCCCGGATTCGGTTCGGGCCAGAACCGGGCTCGATCCGACACCCTGGCCGTCGGGGACAGACGAAGTTGCGGGTTGAACCATGGTGACGGAACTCAAACAGGAGACCCCGGGTGTGCAACCTGGAGCGGAAGGTCGTAGAGAGGTAGGGACCAGCGCACGACGCCTGCGTGGCCCAGTCCGCGGATTCGCTGCTCTCGCCGTGGTCGGCCTGGCCGGCGTCGCCTGGGCGTGCCACTGGCTCGACCGGTCCGCCCCCGATATCGACGCCATCTGGGCGCAAGCCGAGGCGGACTTCATGGCGGGGCGCCTCGACCGCGTCGAGACCGCCTTGAGCCGGCTCAGCCGGCTTCGATTTCCCACACCGCTCGACCACATGCTGCGGGCTCAATACTCAGCCGCGCATAAGGAGCCGGATCAAGCCCTTGCCGAGCTGGGTCTCGTACCCGACGACCACTTCATCGCCGCTCAGGCCCGACTTCTCGCGGGACAGATCGAATTGCGCCGCAACCGCGTCCGTTTCGCCGAGGCCTTCTTTCAAGCTGCGCTGGCGATCAATCCCAAGGTCGTTCAGGCTCGTCGCGAGCTGATCTTCATCTATGGCATGCAACTTCGCCGGCGCGAGTCGAGCGCCCAGTTCCTGGCACTTTCGGGCCTTGTCCCGCTTTCGTCCGAAAATGTATTCCACTGGTGCCTGCTGCGGAACAATCGATGGGAGCCCGGTGAAGCGATTGCCGCACTCGCTCGATTTGTCTCCGCTGATCCGCTTGACCGATGGTCGCGGCTCGCGCTGGCCGAGAACCAGCGGCGAATGGGCCAGCACGACACGGCCGAGGCGGTGCTCGCGTGCCTCGGGCCCGATGATTCCGCCGCCGTTGCCATTCGCGCTCGGATCGCCATCGATCGACAGGATCAGGAACGGGCCGAACAGCTACTCGCAGTGGCCGCTGATGACGACCCCGACCTGGCCCTGCTGCGCGGCAGGCTGGCATTGTCGAAGCGCGATGCTCAAGATGCCTGGCGCCACTTTCGAATCGCGTTCAACTCCGACCCCGACGACCACGAAACGGTATTCGGTCTCATCTGCGCGCTCGAGCTCGCCGGCCAGTCGGACGCTGCCGGGCCTCTTCGTCAGCTCGCCCGACGGCTCGAGCTCCTGAGCACGCTCGTCGATCGCGCGGCAACTCCGAGCGCACGCAAAGATCCCCCACTGCTGCGCGAGCTTGGAGCAGCCTGCGCCGCTTTGCACCGCGACCCGGAAGCCCGCGCGTGGTACGAGCTCGCAATTACGGTTGACCCGATGAGCGCCGAAGCGCAGCGCGCCATTCATCGACTGCGCGAACCGAGAAAGGAGGCCCCGCCGGATCTCCCGTTCCTCCCGAAGTCCATTTCGCCGGCTGGAAAGCGGTGACGCCTCGGTCAGCTCCAACGCATCCGGGCCCGCCGCAATCAAGGTGACCAACCCCGAGTTGCCGTTTGGCACCAGAGTGCCGCATGCGGCCCGCGAAGAGTCGACGGCGAATGTCGTGCAAGAGCGCCGGGGTGCCTGTCAGATCGACTGTTGGTGACGAATTGCTCGAGGTTATCAGCCAGATCGCGGGCCGATTCAAACCGACTCCCCGGGTCGCGCGCCATCGCTCTGGTGATGACGGCCTCGAGCTCGTCCGGAAGATCGGGATCGAGTCGCCGCACCGGTTTCGGCTCTACGGTTGCGAGATAAGGCGCGACGCTCGGTCCGCAGACATGCGCGGGCACACGAAACGGCTTCTCGAGCAAGAGCGCCTCGAACAGCGTCACACCCATCGAGTAAATGTCACACTTGATCTCATCAGCGGCCAGCAGCAAGAGCCGCTCGGGTGCCATGTAGATCGGTGTTCCGGCCCCGTCGCGCATTTGTTCGGTTGTCGCGACGTCGAGGTCGCGCCCCAGCCCGAAGTCGCACAGATAGACGCCGGCTTCCGATCGGTTGTCAATCAGGAGATTTGCCGGCTTGACGTCGCGATGGACGATGCGCTCCCGGTGAGCCACTTCGAGCGCCCTTGCCGCCGCGGCGATCACCCGGGCGATTGCCAGCCGGTATTCCGCTTCAGCCAGGCCCACGAATGGATGCAGTCGCTCTGTCTCCTCGCCGGAACGAAAAGAGATCCGCCACTTGATCACGTCTCGAAGCGACTTGCATTCGACGAACGACATTGCCATGCAGTGAAAGCCTTCGATCTCGTACAGCTCGCTCGCCGCCAGCAGCGAAGGCCCCTTGAGCCGCGGTCCGCGCTGGGCCTCGCGGCGAAACTGGGCTGTGCGTGCCGGATTATGGGCTAGCTCCGGCTTGAGCACCTTGAGTGCCACCAGCTCGCCGCCCGGCCCAGCACGTCGCGCCTTCCAGACCTCGCCTTGGCCCCCCTGCCCCAGCGGCCCGAGCAGCTCGAACGGACCGAGCCGGCGACCCGGCTTCAACGTCATCGTTTGGTCAAGCATCTCCGAGAACCGCCGACAACCCTGGCTGCTGTCGACGTTCGATCGGGAAAGCTCCCGGACTGGAGTGAGCGACTCTTCGAAACGGGGGCAGCTCGATTCCGCTCCCACTGTCCCCTCGCCGTGCAACCCGCGCCGGGCATGGTCCATGATCAAGAGCATTCTCGACGGTTTGTCTGCGATCATGAATTCGATTGCCTTGACCAAAGCTGGCGAATTCGAGCGGCGCGCTTCGCCCGCTCGACTGCGGGCTGAATTGCCGCCTCGACCATTCGGGCACGTGGGGATCGACCGAGTTTTTCACTCACTCAAGGCTAGGCCTGGGAACGACCGTTGTTGCCTGCAGGCGTGGATTGGGGAGATTAATCAACGTATGCGATCAGGGATTTGGGCCTACGGATGTCACGGCTCAAAGTCCGTCTTCAACTCCATCGGGCCACGTGTCGCGTGGTTCATAACCGAGCAGTTCACGCGCGGGTGTTCGGGTCGTAAATGATCCGGCTTGCGGGACTGGCTCATTGCATACACGACCTCGAAGCGGCCATTGAGCGGCGCTTCAACTGCGCACGCGAAGAACCGGCCTGCATCGCCCGGGCTCAAGTAGACGTCGGGCCCCCACTCGGTTCGCCCCAGTTCTTCGACTCCGGCGCGGTCGCGCGGGCACCAGCCCAGCCGGACGGCAATGACCGTGATACCGTGTTGCGCGGCGAAAGCCCTCCCTGCTGCCTCTTGAAACAATTTGGTGGCCGCGTACCATCCCCGCGGGCTTGGCGGCGCATCGGCCTTGACCGGCAGCGGACCCGTGAATCGCTGCCACCAGACGACTTGCCCGCTGCTGGCCAGCACCATCTTGCGCACGCCCGCCAGCCGTGCCTCTTCGAGCACGTGGTAAGCCCCGATGAGATTGTTGGGCACCAGCTTCTCGAGGAAGTCGTCGTCGTCAGGGGTCGCGGCGAGATGAATGAGAACGTCGATTCCCTGCACCGCCCTGCGCACGACCTCGGGGTCGGTGATGCTTCCCACGATCACGTCATCCGTCCCGCCGGCACACACCACGTCAAAGGCACGCACGCGAAAGCCGCGGCCGGCCAGCTCGCGCACCGCCGCGCGACCAATCCGGCCCGCGGCGCCGGTAACCAGAATCGACGTAACTTGCGACATGACCTCTCCCCTGAATTGATGTCACACGAGTGCCTGAATGAGGAGTCTAACACTTTGCCGGACAGTTCGCTCTGCCGCACCGCGACACCCCGCACGAGCACCGCCCAAAGCGATGCTTGACACTCGCCTTCAGGTGCGTCCATGATGATCGTGCTCTGCGTGTGGCCGGATTTGAAAACCGCATGGTTTCGCTTGCCGGGGCGAAATGAACGACGAGACGCGCGACCTGTATGCACTTGCCCCCGACGCCGTCAAGGAGCCGCCTCATTCGTTCTCCAAGGCGATCCGGCAGATCGGGCCCGGATTAATCCTGGCCGCCTCGATCGTCGGCACCGGTGAGTTGATCAACACCACCAGCCTGGGTGCTCAGGCAGGCTTCAGCCTGCTCTGGTTGATCGTCTTCTCCTGTGTGATCAAGGTCTTTGTTCAGGTCGAGCTCGGCCGCTACGCGATCACCCACGGCAAAACGACCCTGGCCGCCTTTGACTCGCTGCCCGGCCCCCGCGCCGGTGTCTCCTGGCTCTGCTGGCTGTGGCTCATCATGATGCTCACAACGCAGGCCCAGATCGCCGCGATGGAAGGCGCGGTCGGCCAGGCAGCTCACATGGCTTTCCCGGGCGCGGCCGGGCCGATCGCCGCTGCATCCAGTTTCCTGGGTGAATCATGGAAGCCTTATCTGCTGTCGCACCAGGAGCACTTTTGGGCCGCTATCACGACCCTGGCGGCGATTCTGCTGCTTCTCTCCGGAGGCTATCGTCGCCTCGAGAAGATCACCACCGTCTTGGTCGCCGCTGTCACGCTCTTCACCGTCGCAAGCGTTCTCATCCTCCAGTGGACCCGCTTTCGAATCACCACGTCCGATCTCGCCCAGGGGTTCAAGCTCGAGCTTCCCGCGGCGGCGGTCATCCTGGCTTTCTCGGCATTCGGGATCACGGGCGTCGGCGCGTCCGAGCTCTTCGCCTACCCGTACTGGTGCATCGAGAAGGGTTACGCACGCTTCACCGGCGTCAGGAGCGAAGACGAAGCCTGGGCCCGTCGCGCTCGAGGGTGGACGCGCGTCATGCAGCTCGACGCCTGGTTCAGCATGATCGTCTTCACCGTGGCGACGGTTGCCTTCTACTTCCTGGGCGCCGCAGTGCTGCATCCGCAGCGCCTCGATCCCAAGGGCCCCGAGATGCTGAAGACCTTGTCGCTGCTCTATCTGGATCCGCTCACGGGTACGCCCCTATCGTGGCTCGCACCGTTCTCTCGCGTGGGCTTTCTTGCTGGGAGCCTGGGCAGTGCTCTTCAAGACGCTCTACGTCGCCACGGCGGCCAACAGCCGGCTCACGGCCGACTTTCTCCACCAGATCGGTTTCTGGAAATCGGCGGGGCCGGTCGTGCGCGACCGCCTGGTCAAGTTCTTCTGCGTACTCTATCCCACGCTTTCCTTGGGCATTTACTACGCCTTCCGCGAGCCGAAAGGCTTGATCATGGCCGGTGGAACCGCTCAGGCACTCTTGCTCCCCTTCATTGCCGGTGCGACGCTCTACCTGCGCCAGCGTGACACCGACCGCCGGGTCGGCCCATCCTTCCTCTCCGATATCTTGACCTGGATCGCCTTTTTCTCGATCTCGGCTGTCGCCATCTACAGCACCTACGGCCAACTTCCCGGTTTGCTCGAGAGTCTCAAGACGTTTCTGCCTGGTTTCAAATAATGGCTCACTCTCTCATGCGATTGCTGTTCCAGGCGCGATACGTCACGTTTTCGACGGTCGTCGTCCTGCTCGTGTTTCTCGCGTGGACGGGAAAGCGCGTCACTTACGACCAGTCGATCGCCTCCTTCTTCGCCGATGACGATCCGGACATGGCCGTGTATCAAAAAGCGGCCGCCACGTTCGGCGACGACAACTTCGCGTTCGTGGTCTACGACGACCCAGCCTTGCTCTCACCCGAGGGCATGGACCGGGTGAGCGAGCTGGCTGCGGCCCTCGGGCCCGACCACATGAATGGCGTGCAGCGAGTCGAATCGATCGATGCCATGCCGCTCCTCTGGGCGATCGACGACGCCATGCTCGCGCTCGATCGGCTCCCGGCGTTTGCCCGCAACCTCGCCAAGAATGCCGCGAAGCGCACGGTCAAGAATATCGACCTGAAATCGGGCTCGATGACGGTCGGGGGTGCGGTGCGCGCCGCCAGAACGCCGGGCCAGCTCGCTGCGATCAAGGATCGCCTCACTCGTCATCCGCTCATTCTGGGAACCTTGATTGATAAGGCCGGCGCCGCCACAGCCGTGGTCGTCCGCTTGAAGAAGACAGCCCAGCACAACGTCATTGGCACAACCACTGATCTGCGCCGGATCTCGGGCGAATTCGCCGCCCGGCACGGCCTCCCCCAGCCTGCGGTCGTCGGCCCGCCGGTGCTCCTGGCCGACGGGTTTTCCGCAATCGAGGTCGACGGCCGCCGCCTGGCGGTCGTGGGCATGATCTTGATCGGCGTTGTCACCCTCTCGGCCGTGCACAGTCTCTGGTGGGCAATCGTCCCCATGCTCGCGGGCTGGGCCATCTGGCTCGCCACCGAGGCGGTCCTCGCGACCTTCAACATCAAGCTCTCGCTTTCGGGCGGTCCGCTGGTCGCCCAGATCATCGTCCTCACAATGCCCGCGGCCAGCCATCTTGCCGTCCACTTCCGCGACGACCGCCGCCGCGAGGCTGATCCCCACCGCGCCGCCTTGGCCACGCTCGGCTCCGTCGCCGCCCCGATCTTCTGGACGGCATTGACCGGCGCGATCGGATATGGCGCGCTCGTCACCAGCAAGGTGATGCCGATCCGCCAGTTCGGCGCGATCCTGGGAACCTGCACATTTGCCGCCGCGCTCCTGGTCATGGTCATCTCACCGATCGCCATGTTGCCGCCATTCCGCATGGAGATCGCCGTGCGTTACGGCTCGCAGTCGCGCGTGGCCGCATTCATGAACCGGCTCGTCCTCTGGGTCTATCAACGCCCGCGAATGATCGTCGTCACGGTGCTCGCCGTTGTGGTCCCGCTCGCGTGCGGGCTGGTTCGGCTGACCTACGAGACCAACTACATCAATCTGTTCCGGCCCGAGACCCGTGTCGTGCGCGATTACCACACGGTCGAATCGAGGCTCGGAGGCATCGGCGTCGTCGAGCTCGTCGTTCCGATCGGCAAGTCGATCAAGGCTCGCACGCTGGCCGAGCTCAAAGCCGTCGAAGATCGAATCAAGCAAATCCAGGTTGCCGACCACGAAGGCGTCGCCCAGGCACTCTCGCTCGCGACCGTGCTCGACCCCGACGGCCGGCTGAGTGCATTGCCCGCCGACCGTGCAGACCAGCTCATTGCCGACAAGCTCGACTTGATCGCCGCGTCGCCCCAGGGCGATTTGATCCGCAGCTTCTGGAACGAACAAACCGGCGAATCCAGACTGATGGTTCGCCTGAAGGAACAGCAGTCGGCTCCCGACAAGGACAAGATCTTCCGCCTCGCCACCGAGATCGGCGCCGAGCATTTCGGCCCCTCCACCTACTTGACCGGTCTCTCGGTCTTGATGACCCGGACCACGCAGGCCATCATCGCCACTCAGTGGGGCACATTCTTCTTTTCGGCGGTGGGCATTCTGATCATGCTGACGCTCGCGTTCCGCAGCGTTTCACTCGCCGTGCTGGCGATCGTGCCGACACTGCTCTCGGTGGTGCTCGTGCTGGGCCTGATGGGCTGGCTGCGGATCAAGCTCGACATGACGACGGCCCTGGTCGCCAGCGTGGCACTCGGGCTCTCGGTGGACGACACATTCCACTGCCTGCTCCAGTTCCACCGCGATGCCAAGACAATGCGGTTTCGCCGGCGTTTGTTCGACAGCTACCGCGTGAGCGGTGCCGGCGTGTTGCTCTCGAGCATCGCCGTGGCCGTCGGATTCGCCGCGCTCCGGGCCAGCGAATTCGAGCCCTTCGTGAATTTCGGAACCATGGTCGGCATCGCCACCGCCGGCAGCACCCTCGGCAATCTGATCCTGCTCCCGGCGTGCCTCACCCTCGGCAATCGCTGGCTCGAAAACCAAAAGCGCCGAAGGCTGCCGGTCCCAGCGCGCGGGTGAATTGTGCGATTTTCACCCCTCAGTATTCCGGCCATTCATCTGCATCCTTCGCGAGGTTCTCGTCGGCCAGCTCGCGCTCGGAATGTACGTCGAGCTTCGCGCATTCACGAGCCAATCGGGTGCGCACCAGTCGGTCGAGCTTGTCGCGTATCGCGTCTTGCACGGCCTGACTCCGATTGGGAAACACCCGCTCAGCCACCAGTCGGTCAAGTTGATGCAGCAATTCCGTATCCAGCGAGATCGCGACTTTTGTCGTTGCCATGACGTACCTCCGGTATGACGATTTATCATACCGATTCGTCGAGCCCGTCGTTACCGTGTTTCGAGTCAGGATACGACCGATCGTCGGTGTTCGCCCTGCCTTTCATCAACTGACAACTGACAACTGACAAATTCACTCTTTCTTCAGCAAAAGCACTTCCTCCTGAAGCATCTTCTGGACCCGGTGCTTGGCGACAAAGACATTTCCCACAGGAATCTGGAGCTTGGCCGCGGCGGCGACCCCAGAAAGTCCCTCGATCGCGGTCAGGTGAAACGCCTGCCAGGTCGCCGGCTGCACCCGATGCTTGACGCAGTTCATGGCCATCTCGAACAGCTCGTGATTGATCCCTTCCTCGAGCTGTTTTTCCAGATCCGAGTGCGCCTCGGCTGAATCGGCCAGCGTGTCGGCGCCGGAAAGAGGCTGGCCCGGATGCCTGCGCCGGGCCGAGACGAAGTCGCTCCAGGCATGCTGGGCGACGGTCTTCAGCCAAGCCCGAAAGCTGCGGCTCGGGTCATACTGAAATTTGCGGAGGGCAGCAAAGAGCTTGACCAGCACCTCCTGGGTGACGTCATCCGCGTCCGAATCCTGCAAGCCCCAGGTAACGCACCAGCGCCGAATCCGCGGCTGATACTTCTCAAGAAAGAGCCGCCACGCCTCCGGGTCATCAGGATCGCGCCGCAGCCGCTCGAGCACGGTGAGCGACGTGTCAGTCTCGCGGCCCTCCGGCATCGGCATACCCCCGCTCAACCGGCGGCGCGAGGAAAATCATGGTCCGGAATTCATGGACCTGGTAATCGACAATCGGTCGAAACCGCGAAGAAAAGAAATGCGACCGCGCCGCCGATCATCCAACTTATCACGTCCAACCGCGGTCGGCAAAGAGTCGACCCTCTGGCATCATGGCGAATCACCAGCGCGTGACCACGGTCGTGAGACCGTGGTTCGGACGGGGAACCTCCAACCTCGCACGTGAGTGCGACCGCCTTGGAGGATGGAGCTTACGCACGAGCGAGGAGGACCTGCACCCCGTCCGAACCACGCACTCACATTTGGGTGGTCAAGTGTTTGGAACTCGCCGCGCGATGCCCCGCAAAATCAAAACTGCCGCCTCGGGCTACCGCTCGCCTTCCACGGTTTCGTTTTGCAGATTCACCCGCTCTCCCGTCTCGATCAGCACTAACGGAATCCGAGCCCCACTCACCCGACTCACAACCCGCGACTGTGCCCATGCGTGCGCGAGCACGACGAAAGCCACCGGCGCGGCCAGGCTCGGTTCGTCCTTCCCTGGCCCGTGCAGAGGCAGCCTGATCGCACGACGCCGATCGCCGAAGCCGCCGGTTTCCCAGGTCGAGTCGCACGGCGGCGACGCCCTCTCCAGGGAAGGAACCACCCGAAACTCCGCGACGGCGCCATAGGTCGCCTCGCGAGCGAGTCCCCATCCGGAGGTGGATTGCCCGCTGACGCCACTCGAACTGTCTTCCCCCCAGAGCGACTCAATGACGCAGTCGACGGCTTTCGACGTTTCGTCTGCGCTCGAGCCTTGATCCCCGTCGTGGCCGCCGCTTTGCGCAGGCGGAGCCGGGGCTGATGGCGATCCCATTGGGTTGCCCGATCCAGGGGACTTCGGCGTCGCCGAGGTATCCGGACGATCCGACCGATCGAGAGCGCCCGAGAGTCCGTTCGGATTTTCACGCAAGAACCGCTCGAGCACCTGGTCCAATCCCAACACGAACCGCTCCCACGGCAACGCCGGCGCCTGACCGACACCCGCGCCCGCACCGCCGGGCGTTAGTTCCTCAGCAACCACCGGCGCCCGAGGCTTCCCCCCGCCCCGCGGATGAAAGGCCCTGGCCGACCGTGATCCCACTACCGGCCAGGAACGCGCCGGTTCCACCGTTCTCGACGCCTTCGAGTTGAGAATTCAGCTCGTTAGCCGAGACCTCGATCGTCAGCGTCAGCACGGTTGCCACCAGTGGGACGGATGATCCCTCGAACGACACGAGCTGCGCAAAGGTGTCCGACGGGCCCGGCAACGCGACCTGAAATGAGGTGTCGGCCGCGAGATTGAGCGACACCAGATCCGCCGCCTCGCGGCCGGCCGTGGCAGCGTAGAACTGGATCTCTCCGCCGGTGAGGGCCGAGAAAGCGAGCGCGGTCGGGCTTGGAAGGTCGGGCTCAACCTGCGCCGACATGAGACTCAACCCGTCCTGGCCTCCTTCGAAGAGGGCCAGCACGCCATCGCCGGTGTTGCCCACGACCAGGTCCTCGAAGCCGCTGGTCGATTCAAATGCAAAGGCCGTCGCTGGGTCCAGGCCACCGGAAGAAATGGTCGTGGTCACCGGATCCGGACCGTTGAAGCCAGAGATGAGCGTCAGGTCGTTCGACCCAGCATTCACCGTCAACAGGCCGGCCGTGCCGTCGAAGTTTCCGACGAAGCTTTGCCCCGGGTCAACTCCAACGGAGAATGGAGAGGTGATCGCGGGTTTGAAAAACCCGCCGCCGACACCCTTCAGCAGCGTGACATTGTCGGAACCGCTGTTGGTGACCAGGATGTCCGGGATGGTACTGCCGGCCGTGAACTCGCCGACGATCGTCGAGACCGGGCCGACGCCGCCGGAATCGACTCGTGGCCCGTGCGTGAAGCTGAAGTTCCCCTGGTTGAGAAGGATTGCAACGTCGTTCGAGCCCTTATCCGCCACAACGAGGTCGGGCAAGGCGCCCGTGAGGTTGGCCACGGTGATCCCCACGGGATTGGTGCCCACAAAGTAGCCACTCCCGCCGTTGACCGCCGGCCCGAACTGGCCGTTGCCCAGCCCTTGGTAAATCAGCACGTTATTGCTGCCGCTGTTGGCGACGATCAGGTCCGGGATGCCGTCGCCGTTCAGGTCGGCCAGCGCCACGGCGCCGGGATTCAACAAGCCGGTGGACAGATTGGCCAGTACGGTCGAATTGCCGGCGCCGTAGTCGACGACGACGCGGTCAAGACTTTGGTCGGCATAGATAATATCCTTCGAGCCATTGCCGCTGAGGTCAGCCACTGCCAGCTCGATGGACTGGTCGGCCTCGTGGTAAGGCTGAAACGTGCCGTAGCCGTTGCCCAGCAGCACCAGCACGTCGCCGAACGCATCGCCAACGAGCAGGTCGAGATTGCCGGTGTGATTGACGTCAGCGACAGTCAAGCCCGAGGACCCGTCGGGCACGGGATAGGTCACTGGCGAAGAGAAGCCGCCTTTCCCGTTGCCGAGATAGATGCTCAAACCATCGGCGGTGAGAACGGCCAGGTCTGGAATGCCGTCGTGATTGAAGTCGGCCACGCGGACGACTTGGGCTGGACCTTGGGTCTTGATTGCGGTGGGATTGGCGAAGCGGCCGTCGCCGAGCCCGGCGAGGACATCGAGCGAATCCCAGCCGGGATTGATCGTGACGAGGTCGGTCGGGCCGCCGGTCGTGAACGATCCCGCGGCCGCGCCCGCCGTCGCATCCAGGCTGGTGATCTCGGGCGTGCTGCCGGGATCGACGGCGGACAAGCCGGTCCCGGCGCGATAGGGAACGGGGGCCGCGAATTTGCCGCCGCCCAGATTGAGCAAGACGCTCACCTGGCCTGTCAGCTCGTTCGTGACCACCAGATCCAGCCGGCCATCTCCAGTCGTATCGACGGCTTGCACATCGGAAACGCCGATGCCCGCGGAAAGCGTGATCGGAAAGCCAAAGAGTTGGTTTCCGGTCGCTCTTGGTCCGATGGACGTGGGACCAGAACCGGTCTTATCGCGCGACATTGAAGTAGATCGAAAGCGTGCCGTCGCCGGCATTGCGCACCACCAAGTCGTCCCAGCCTGTGCCGCCGAGGTCGGCCGCGATCACCTGAGCCGGAAGTTGTCCGGTCGCCAGCGAGCCGGCCCAGACGAAGGTCCCAACGCGATAGGCGTAGAGCGATACGTTAGCGTCATGGGCGTCGACGCTGGCGAGCATCGGCCCTTGATCGGTGTCCGGCAGCCACGCGATGTCGCGCGAGGGGTTACCCGGATTGACCGTGACGGGGGGCTCGAACGTCCCGGGCTGACCGGGAATGCCCTGGCGGTAAAGGATATCGCCGGACCCATCGACAACCAGGACATCGTCAGTGCCGTCGCCGTTGACGTCAGCCACCAACGGCGTGGCGTGCGGGGTCGTGTCGGACTGGCCGGCGTCTACGAACGTGCCGTCGCCGTTGCCCAAACGGACGGAGACGTTGTCGCTATCGCTTTCGACGCTAATTTGCGCCAGGTCGAGCTTGCCATCGCCGTTGAAGTCCCCCGCCACGACCTGGCCAACCACGGACGCCTCCAATGCAGACTGGACCGCGGGTCGGAACGTGCCGTCACCGTTACCAGGAAACATCAAGATTTCGCCGGTGTAGGTGTCGAGGTAGGCCAGATCCAGTCGCCCGTCGTCATTGAAATCGCCCGGCACCAACGGCCCAAGAACATTTCCCGCGACTGTTTTCACAGGCTGGAACGTGCCGTCACCATTGCCGAGCAGCATCTGAATGCCATCTTCGTCACTGACGGATAGGTCGAGACGACCGTTGCTGGTGAAGTCCCCCGCTACGATGGACTCTGGAAAATCTCCCACTGGGTACTCAACCGCGGGCTCGAAGGTCCCGTCGGCGTTGCTCACGAGCACCGAAACCTCGCCAAGAAAGGTAGAGGTCGTGTAGTTATACTTGTAGCCCGCCACGGCCAGATCCGTGCGGCCGTTGCCTGTGAAGTCGCCCGCCACGAGGTCTGTTGGTTCTGATCCCACCTGATAACTAATCCGGGACCGGAAGGTTCCGTCACCGTTCCCAAGGAGCACCGATACGGTGTCATCGTATTCGTTGTCGACAGCCAGGTCGAGGCGGCCATTGCCCATGAAGTCGCCATCCACGATGAAGTTCGCACCCGATCCCACCGCGTACGTAACCTGAGGCTGGAAGGTACCATCGCCGTTGCCCAGGAGGATGGAGACTTCGTTAGAGCCGAGGTCGGCGACGGCCAGGTCAGTCCGTCCGTCCCCATTAAAGTCGCCCGCCACGATGCCCACTGGATCCGACCCGACCGGATACTGCACCGCGGGCTGGAACGTGCCGTCGCCATTTCCCAGGAGGATGGAAATGTCGTTGGAGCTTTCGCCGGCGACGGCGAGGTCCAGGCGGTGATCTCCGGTGAAGTCCCCTGACGTGATGCCGGCCGCATGCAGCCCGACCGCGTTCTGCGTGTCGGACTGTGTTTGGAAGGAGCCGTCGCCCTTGCCCAGAAGGATCGAAATGCCGAAGTTCAAGGGGACTGCCAGATCGAGGTTGCCGTCACCGTTAAAATCCCCCACAACGACGGCGGACGGGCGATCTCCTGCGGCGTAAGTGACCTGGGGCTGAAACGTGCCGTCGCCGTTGCCCAGGAGAACGGAGACATCGCCGGAGGCAATGTTTGCGACCGCCAGGTCGGTCCGTCCGTCGCCCTTGAAATCCCCAGCAACAATCGCGGCTGGTTCTGTCCCGGCCGCGTAGCTGACCCGGGGCTGGAACGTGCCGTTGCCGTTGCCGAGCAGCACAATCACGCCCCCTGGGTCGGTCACTCCCGCTTGCACATTCCCCTCGTCGGCCACGGCCAGGTCGAGGCGTCCGTCGCCCGTGAAATCCGCCGCCACGATCCCGTCGGGCCCGGCTCCGGCCGCGTAGGTGACCGGCGGCTGGAACGTGCCGTTGCCGTTGCCCATCAGGACGGAGACATCGTCGGAGCCGAAGTTGGCGACTGCCAGGTCGGTCTGTCCGTCGCCGCTGAAATTCCCGGCCACGAGCCCGTCTGGATCCGAGCCGACGGCGTAAGTGACCTGAGGCTGGAACGTGCCGTCGCCGTTGCCCACCAACAGCGACACGGTGTTCGAGCCACCGTTGGCGACGGCGAGATCAAGCCGTCCGTCACCGTTAAAGTCCCCCGCCACGATCGAGTCTGGATCCGACCCCACTGCGTAGGTCACCTGTGGCTGGAATGTGCCATCGCCGTTTCCCAGCAGCACGGAGACGCCACTCGGGACATTCCCCCACCAAAATTGACCGCCCGCGTAGGCCACCGCGAGGTCGAGGTGGCCATCGCCGTTGAAGTCCCCCGCCACGATGGAGGTTGGATTCACCCCGACGGCGTACGTGACCTCGGGCTGGAACGTCCCGTCGCCATTCCCCATCAAGATCGAGACATCGCCGGTCATGAAGTTGGTCGAAGCCCCATCTGTGACCGCCAGGTCCAGGTGGCCGTCACCGTTGAAGTCCCCGGCCACGATCGCGGTCGATTGAACTAATAAGGGCGCCGCCGGCTGAAACGCGGCGGTGGTCGGCGCCACCGTCGTCGTCAACGTATAGGTGCCCGCGCCGCCGGTGCTTTCGACCTTCAGGAAGTACGACCCACTCACGAGCTGCTGAGCGACTACGTCATCCGGATCGCTCGGCGACAGGCCAGCGCTGTTGACGAGCACCTGGCCTTGCGAGTCGAGCAGCGACAGTTCGGTCGTCATGCCCTGCGGATGGACCTGTGCGACCAAGACTTCGTCGGCGGTCGGGTCGAAGGCAAATTGATCGATCACCAAACCGCGAATGGAAATCGCGTCGGAACCCGCGATGGTCAGTTCCGCCGGCCCGCCGGCCGGCCCGCCGCTCAGTTCGATAAGCGGCGTGCCGACAAAACCCGGCTGAGTCGTCCCGTCAATGAGCACCGGCGTCGTGTTCGAGGGCAGAGGCGAGTTGACCGCGATCGTTTGGACGCCCGTGCCCGGGATGGCAAAG
Organism: uncultured Planctomycetota bacterium; assembly: GCA_963823665.1. Classification (GTDB taxonomy): domain Bacteria; phylum Planctomycetota; class Planctomycetia; order Isosphaerales; family Isosphaeraceae; genus CAVXHV01. The sequence continues at coordinate 1,511,917 of CAWGMQ010000004.1, read as the reverse complement.
TCAATCGTGTTGCTTCCCCCGGTTGCGATGTTGGAATCGAGGATCGCTTGCCGCAGCGATCCGGGGCCGCTGTCGGCTGTTGTGGTCACAATAAACGACCTTGTCGTGACGACGACCTGGCCCGCGAGTAGGGCTATGCCATCGAACTCGGCCTCCACGCTCAGCGTGGCATTGCCCTGAAAGCTCGCCGGCGGCGCGTAGGCCATTCCGTCGAGGGCGGCATTGAGCGCCGAGTGCGTGCCGGCGTAGAGGAGCGATCCCGTCTCATCGCCCGACCCAACTAGGCCGGCGGTGCTCGCTAGCGTCAGCGTACCAGTCGAGACCAGGAGCGATAGCTCCCACGTCGGCTCGGACGCCCCAGCGCTCGCGTCCTGCAAGTCGATGCCATCGCCCGAGGCCGGGGAGAAAGCCAGCGATTCCTGACCGGGCGCCAGGCCGACGGTTTCCAGCCCGGCCTGGATGCCGCCTGAAAGCGGTGACGAGACCTCGGATGTGTTGCCCTCTGGATCGGTGGCCGTGGCCGTCATGACCGGCAGGCCGGCAGGCGCCGCGAACGGAACGGCGAAATTCACCTCTCCCGTCGCGTCGGTCGTCACCTCCATCGAGCCCAAATAGTCCTGGGCCGCACCCGAGCCCCCCGGTCCGTACGATGTGCTGGCAAAGAACTCGATTCGAAAGGTTGCGTCGGGCGTGCTCCCGCCCAGCCAGCCCAGGAACCGGCCGTCGGCAGTGGCGACGACGACCGGAAAGTTCTGGAGGTTATTCGGACCTTGCCGTGGGGACGGCGAGTTGTACGTGACTCCGTCATTTCCAAGGTCGATGGCCTCTCCCGCATTGTCGAAGATGCGGTTGGCGGCAATCTGGTTGCCGACGGAGGTGTCAGTCACGTCAACGCCCGGTCCGCTGTTGTCGGTGATCAGGTTTCCCGCGCCAGCGTTGGACCCGCCGATGGTGTTGTTGGTCGCCCCCGCCGCGACGTCGATTCCAGGCCCATCATTGGAAACGATCGCGGCGCCGGTCCGGTCGGTGCCAACGTCGTTCCCCGCTACTTGGTTTTCATCAGTCCCCAGGCCGGTGATGACGACACCATCCTGATAATTGCCCGAAATGACGTTTCCCGACGCGGCGGTGGCGCCGCCAATCGTATTTCCCGAGGCCCCATTGTCGATTTGAACGCCGTCATTGGAGTTGCCCAGCGCGACCGTCCCGGTAACATCCGTGCCGATCATGTTCCCCTGCACGACGACCCCGGTGGTCCCAAATCCGGTGATCCAGACACCCCAGTTCCCGTTGGACGAAATGACGTTGCCCGCCCCGGCGGCGGTCCCGCCGATCGTGGCCTCGGAGGCTGCGTCGCCGTAGTTTCCCCAGTCACCGATGTACACGCCGCTGTAAACATTGCCAAAGCCCTTTGTCCCGGTGACGTCGGTGCCGATCAGGTTCCCCTGGACGACGTCGCCGACGGCGTCGATGCCACGAATCGCCACGCCTCCCTGATCGTTTCCCGAGATGAGATTCCCCGCGCCGCCAGTCGCACCACCCACCGTGTTGTACGCAGCGTCTTGAAGAAACACGCCCCAATAAGCGTTGCCCAGGGCGAGGGTCCCTGTCACAACTGTTCCGATCCGATTTCCCTGGATAAGGTTGCCAGTCGCGCCGTCGCCGGTGATCCAGACACCGTTGGCATGGTTGCCCGAGACGAGGTTGCCGGAAGCCAAAACCGATCCGCCGATCGTGTTATCCACGCTTCCTCCGTCGACCTCGACACCCTGCCCGCCGTTGGCGACGGCAGTTGTCCCCGTCAAATCTGTCCCGATCCGGTTACCAGCGACGACGTTGTCGTCCGTCCCCACGGAGGCGATCTGAACGCCATCATATCCGTTGCCGGATAACAGGTTTCCTTCATCACCGACCGCCGTCCCGCCATTCGGATTCACCCCGATCCAGTTGAACGACGCCCCCTCGGCCAGGAAGACACCATCCCCGGCGATACCTAACGCACGAGTCCCGGTCACGTCGGTCCCGATGAAGTTCCCCGCAACGATGTTGCCATCGGTTCCACCGCCCCAGATGTCAATCGCATCATTGTTACTCCCCGCGATCACGTTGCGCTCGCCCGCATCGTCAACGCTCGCGCCGTCGGTGCCGATCCGGTTGTCCGAAGCACCCCCGGAAATCGCCACCCCGCCGCCGAAGTAATTCCCCTGTGAGTCAACCAGCGGCGTTGTGGCGTCGTTCAGAGCAACGGACCCCGAAATGTCTGTGCCAAGGTAGTTGCCCGCGACAGCGTCGCCATCCGTGCCCTGCCCGCTGATCGAGACGGCCGTGAACAAATTACCGCTGAGCACGTTCCGCTCCGCCGCATCGCTCACGCCATCGCCGTTGGTCCCGACGAGGTTGTTACTGGCACCGCCGTCGATGGCGACCCCGGCGTAATTCGGGTCCGACTGCGTGCCTGTTGGATCAATCCCCGCGAAAACGCCATAGACCCAGTTGCCGGTCGCGGCAGTCCCCGTAATGTGAATGCCGGCGCCCTGAGAGAAGCCATTAATGTCCAGGCCGCGCACGGTCACGCTCGGGCCAGTAATCGTCAGGCCATCGCCACCGTCCTGCTGGCTCCCGCTCAGCTCGATGATCGGTGTGCCCGCATAACCTGGCTGCGAAAACCCATCGATCAGCACGGCATTCGTGATCGCCGGCAAGGGAGAAATCGGCGCGATCGTCTGCACGCCCTGCCCAGGAATGGCAAAATCGATCGTGTTCGTGTCACCCGTCAGAGCATCGGAATCCAGGATCGCTTGCCTTAGTGAGCCAGCACCGCTGTCAGCAGTCGTGTCCACTAGAAACGTCGACAACAGGGTTCGGTCTTCCACCACTTCGACCCGGGGACGGAACCGGAAACTCACTCCCGAGAAAGCGCGGTAGACGACGCGACGCGCTGTTGCCGACGACGCGGCGGGCAACGGAAACGGGCGTGGGCTGCGGGGCCGTGAAGTATCATGATCTCGGGTCCAAGAACAAGGCGATCGAGCTGGATTCAATCACTGACGCGAAGGTGATTCCCGCCTACGGTGCCGGCGAGCCTGAGGAAGCGCTACTCGCAGAGGGGCTCCAGATCTCCTGGAAACGGATCTGGCGACGTAGCGGCCTGAGCGAAGGATCTTGCTCGATCACACGGCGCACGAACTCGGCGCGCTGGGTGGAGGGCATCTGCTTGAGCGCCAAACGCAGAAGCCCCGCCGCGCGGTCCTGGTACTGCGCTTTAAGCCTCGGGCTCTCGCCACCCATCTTGCGGGCCTCGGCGGCGACCGCATCGGCGGCGAGGGCGTAGACTCTGGCGGCATCGTAGTAGAGTCTGGAAGCAGGCGTGCCCAGCGAGAGAGCCGTCCGCGCATCCTCGATCGCTTCGCGATACTCGAGGAAGCGCACACGAGCGGCCCCTCGACCGTTGTACGCCTCGGCACAAGTCCGGTCGAGGTCGATCGCCGCGTCGAAATCGTGAATGGCCAGCCGGGGTGCGTCGACGAGGAAGTAGAGCCAACCTCTTTGGCAAAGAAGAGGTGCATGCTCGGGCCGTGAGGCAATCGCGAACGTCAGGTCGCTGATGGCGCCGGGGAAATACTTGAGCTCGGAACGGGCCAGCGCGCGAACCTCGTAGAGAGTCGACGAGGGCCCTCCTTGCGCGATGAGCGCGCTGCACGAGTCGTCGACTTCTTCGAATCTCGCGACATCGACGTCGGCATATTGCTTCAGTCTGAGCAGGAGATCGATCCGCAGCCGATGCGCGTCTTCCAGGTCGCCTGCAATCCCGATCGCGGAATTGCAGGCCGCCAGGGCATCGGCATCGCGATGCTCAAGCGCCAGCAGCCGGGCGACCTTGGCATGGTCGGCGGCCAGATCGCGGCTGCCCGGCCGCTCGAGGGAGATGCTCTTCTGGAGGTCCCGCAACGCACTTGACCGCTGCGCATCGGTGAGATTCTGGCGAGTGAGCTCGACGTCAGCTCGTCCGCGATAAAGCGCCGAGCGCAGGGGATCGAGTGAGATCGCCCGGCTCAGCTCCTCGAGCGCGGCGCCGGGCTTGGCTTGTTTCAAATAAACCTGCGTCAGGGCGAGCAATGCCTCCAGCCGGCGCGCATCCAGATCGATCGCCGCGCGAAGGTCGGCCTCCGCCCGGGCGAAGTCTTCGCGCTCGAGCTCGAGCAGACCCCGGTTCACGAGCAAGGGGTATCGCAGTTCGTCTCGAGCGTCATCCTCGATAAGCTTGAAGGCACGGGCATAGTCCGCTGCTGCTGCGTCGAGCTGAATATCTGCCTCGCTGCGAAGCATTGGCCACTCGAGCGGCGGCGACCGCTCCAACCGTGTCTGGGCGCGGAGGCCGAGCTGATACGACGAGAAACCGCGCAGCACGAACAGCCACGCCTGATGAGGCTCCCTGTCGAGGCACGCTGTGAGGCCGGTCTTGGCGTCGGAGAACTGCTCTAGCTGCAAGCAGCACACCGACCAGAAGCATCGGGCCCAGAAATGATCGGGCTGGAACTGTAACACGGCGTAGAACGAGCGAATGGCGTTCCTATCGTCGCCGCGATTGTAGCTCTCGCGCCCGACCAGGTAGTGGTCGTCCGCCGTGCCCAGCGGCGTTCGTTCGGCCGATTCCCGCTCGCGCCGAGCCTCGTCGTTTCGTCGCGCGCGGGCAAGGCAAGCGGCCCGCAGCAGATGATACGCCGTCGTTGATTTCGGCCGCAGTCGAGCGGCTTCGTCGAGCCTGCGCAGACCCTCTTCCGGAGTCTGCTCGACGTCAGAGAGCGAAAGCAGCAGGCCGTAGCAGCCTTCCTCAACCTCCGCCTGATCCGATTGGGAAAGGCCCGCCGACCGCACATCGAGCGCCCAGAAATCGCCTGATTTCGGCGCGGCGTAAAGGGCGAGGGCTGCACGTGCTGCGCGGCGCAGCCGGTCCTGACTGGTCGCAAGGTCCAGCCCCGTGAGCTGGATGCCGTGGACGTTGGACTCTTTTCGCAGCTCGCGGAATTTCGCGAGTCGATCGCGCTGGTCCCGTTCGACGCCGAGCCGCTTGTCTCGCGCTTCGCGCTCGGCGAGCTTCGCGTCGACGGATTTGATCGCCGCGTCGAGGCGGCCACTCAGGCCTTTAAGCCTGGTATTCTCCAAGATTTTTCGCTGAAAACCGGCGAGTTCGATCTTGGCGCGCGTCAGATCACCGTGCGAAGTGAGATTGCGCGAGCCGTCGATCAGCCCGTTGCCGGTAATCTCGTCGGCAAAAGCGGCGTTCGTCTCGCGCAGCGCCAGCAGGTTCAAGTGACGCTGGTAGGCAAATGCGAAGACGATCCCGCCAGTGACGAGCATTATGCCTGCAACCAGCGAGGCGGCGGCGAGCTTGTGGCGGCGCGACCACTTGGCGGCGCGCTCCCACGCCGGGGTCGGACGGGCCTGGATCACCTGGCCGTGGAGGTATCGATACAGGTCATCGGCAAGGGCCTGGGCCGACGAGTAGCGCCGGGCCGGTTCTTTACTCAAGCACTTGAGGGTGATCGTTTCGAGGTCGCGCGGAACCCGCGGCACAAGCTGCGAGGGAGCCACCGGGTCAAGGTCGACGACCTGGCGCATCGTCTCCATGGGTGTCTCGCCCTTGAAGGGCGGTCGTCCGGTGAGCATCTCGTACAGGATCGCACCGAGCGCATAAACGTCCGCCGCCGGTCCGACGTTCCGCGAATGCCCCCTTGCCTGCTCAGGTGCCATGTAGCTGGGCGAGCCCATGACCTGGCCGCTCTCGGTATGCCCGTCGTCGGAATCGATCAGCTTGGCCAGGCCGAAATCGGTAATCTTGGGCACGCCGCCGAACGTGTAAAGCACATTTGACGGCTTCAAGTCACGGTGGACGATACCCGCTTGGTGAGCGACGTGAACGGCCCTGGCCAGTGTCATCGCCAGCTCCGCCGCCTGTCGCGCGGGTTGAGGCTCGCCCGCCAGACTATCGCCCAGACTCCCCCCCTCGAGCAATTCCAGGGCAAGGAACGGCAGACCACCGGCTTCTCCGATATTGTAGATCTGCAGAACGTTGGGATGCCGGAGCCGCGCGACTGCTTCGGCCTCGGTGCGAAAACGAGCAAGCAGATTCGCCCGCGGCTGGCTGCCGCCACGAATCATCTTCAAGGCCACATGGCGCTTCAGCTCCAGGTGGTTCGCCTTGTAGACAACCCCCATTCCGCCTTCACCGAGCGCGCCGAGGATTTCATAACCCGGGATGATTGGCCAGTCCGAAGGATTTCGTGTTTGGCCATGCGCGCGGGGATCAGGCTCGCGGCTCTTCGAGCCATCGGTCTCGGGCCCGTCCGCGGTAGACTCGGGCGCACCAACGGCCGTTACTGTTCGACCTGAGTAAACGCCCTCGAAGCCTGGGCCGGTCGCCAGGCTCGGATCGGGCTCGGTGTTCTCACCGATTTCGCCCGCCGGTTCACACACATCGGTCTGTGCACCGAGCGGTCCAAAGCCGTTCAGATTCGCGGGCGGTGGCTGATCGCCTTGGCCGACAATCTCGGTCCCAGCCAGGTCAATCGTGGCGTCAAATTCGGACGACAACGCCGCCGGAACAAGGCCATCCTCGATGGCAGAGATGCCGACCGTCAATCGCTCCAGCGCTTGTTGGCACAGATAGCAGTCTTCAACATGCGCCAGGATCCGCGCGATGTAATCGGCGCCAAACCCTTGGTCCAGGAAGTTCTGCAGCTCCTCGGAGCTGGGGCAAGCATGCATGTATGATGCTCCAAGTAGACTCGCCCGCACGCTCGACCGAGGCGCACGTGCGATATTCACACCTGGATACGCATCACAAAATCGAATCTTACACAATTCCGCGCAACATTTTCTTCAGCGTCGCGACCCCACGAGAAATTCGGAGACCCCTAGGAGCATGTCTGCGAATCCGCCGCGCCGCACGATCCAACACTTGCTCGGGAATCCAACGTAACGACCAATCGCTCCCTCTCCCGCTGGGAGAAGGCCGGGGTGAGGGGCTTCCCGCACACGATCGCAATTCGCAGACACGCTCCTAGCCGATCCCCACGTCAGTCGAGCGCTTCCCCACACCAACCCGCCGCGCCAGCAAGGGTCCACGCGATCGCCAATCGTTCCCCACACCAACCCGCCGCGCCAGCAAGGGCTCACGCGATCGCCATTCGCGCCCCTTGCCCGCGCGTTTCGATCGCGTCCTCACCCCTTCTTCGAGAACAGCGCCTCCGATCGCCGCTTCATCTCTTCGGGCGAAACGTCCTCGATGTGCGTGGCCACGTGCCAGTAGTGCCCATAAGGATCTTCGATCCCACCCGCTCGATCGCCATAGAATTGATCCGCCACCGGACGCACGAGCTTGGCCCCGGCCGCGAGGGCCCGCGATACGACCTCATCGACTTTCTCGACGTACATCAGCGTGCTCACGGTCGTGCCGCCCAGCGTTGTTGGGCTCAGAAACCCCATGCCGGGATTCTCGTCGGCCAGCATCACCACCGAATCGCCGATCTTCAGCTCGGCATGCCCCACTTTCCCCTCCGGGCCACACAGCCGAAACAGCTCCTGTGCCCCGAAGACCTTCTTGTAGAACTCGATGGCCCCGGCAGCATCCTTCGCCACCAGGTACGGCGTCACCGTGTGATACCCGTCGGGCTGCGCTTTGACACTCATACTGCCTCCCAGATCGCGAAAAGCTCGAAGAAATGCCTGGCAGAACAGACAACGATCAGTTCGCCGGAAACCTCGAACGAAGTTTCACGGCGTTACTGGATAGACGTTCAACATACTGAACGTCTAACCATGAGAATTCAAGTCCCTACCGCCAGAACTTCAGCCCTCTCCTATCCACGACCGCCTCTCGCCCCCGCCTCTCTCTTCTTCGTTACCTTCGCTACCTTCTGTTTAGATCTCATGTTTGATCGCCAGACAATGACCGAAAACAACTCCTCGGATCGGTTAGGCGAGCAAGGTTCGAGCTTCGGCGATCCGTGCGCTCAGCGATTCTTGGGACCACGGCCACGACAAAGGCTCCGCGGATGGCTCCAACCCTGCTGCCTCCTGCTCTCTGATGTCAGGGATTGCCGCGGCGATGAGTATCGCAAGATCCGCGGAGACGACCCGATGCTCGAGCTGCAATCTCTTCGCCGGCCCTAGCCCGCCCTGGAAATGAACTTCGTCATACATCCACCGCCGCAGGAAGGCCTCTTCCTCATGGAGCAGATTCATCGACCGGCGCTTGTTCGGCATAACAGCCCGACCCTCAGGGCTTCGCCAACGAATCCACCAAAAACGCCAAATCAATCTCAGGATAAAGCGGATAAGACTTCAGCAAATCACTCGCCCGCGCATGCGCCTGGCTCCGAACCGTCTCATCGAGCGTGTACTTGCTCTTATCGATCCCTCCCGAACGCGTCGTCGACGGTTTGATATGCTTGAGCACCAGCGCGACGATGGAAGCAATCTCGTTCATCTCGGCCGTGCCCATCCCCAGCGTGGTCACGGCCGCCGCTCCAAACCGCAAGCCGCTCGTGTACCACGGCCCGTTCTGGTCGAACGGAATCGGATTGCGATTGAGCGTGATCCCGCATTTCCGCACCGCATCCTCGGCCTGGCGGCCCGTGATCCCGTGCGTCGACGCAACGTCCAGCACGAGCAAGTGGTTCTCGGTCCCACCGGTGAGGACTTTGAGCCCCTGCCCCACAAACGCTTCGCCCAGTGCCCTGGCGTTTTCGACAATGCCTTGTGCGTACGTTTTGAATTCGGGCCGCAGGGCTTCGGTGAAGGCCACGGTCTTCGCCGCCATCACATGCGGCAGTGGCCCGCCCAGCACCAGCGGGCAGCCGCGGTCGACATGGTCTGCCAGTTCCGGGTTGCAAAGCACCAGCCCACCTCGCGGCCCGCGCAGGGTCTTATGGGTGGTGGTGGTCACGATCTGAGCGTGTGGAATCGGATCGAAGTCACCTTGAAGAACCTTGCCCGCGACCAGCCCGGCAAAGTGGGCCATGTCGACCATGAGTAGCGCCCCAGCCCGATCCGCGATCGCGCGCATCCGCGCATAGTTGATGTTGCGCGGATAGGCGCTGAAACCGGCCAGCAGGATCAGCGGCTTGAGGTCGAGTGCCTGGCGCTCGATCTCCTCGTAGTTGAGCAAATACGTGCTGCGGTCAACCGTGTACCCATGAGCCTCGAACATCTTCCCTGAAACATTCAGCCGATAGCCGTGGCTGAGATGGCCGCCTGAGGAAAGGTCCATGCCAAGCAATCGCTGGTTCCCCAGTGCCTGGCGGATCTCCCGCCACTGCTCGAGCGACAGCTTGTACCAATCGGCGGGTGTGAGCTTCTCGGCACTCTCCACGCCGGCGGCCTTCACAATCGCGGGCAGCTCGACCCTGGCCCGCAAGACCGCCCAGAAAGCCACCAGGTTGGCATCCGCGCCACTATGCGGCTGGGCATACGCGTGGGCCGCACCGAACAGCTCCTTGGCGCGGGCGTTGGCCAGATCTTCGATCGAGTCGACGTTGTCACACCCCGCGTAGAACCGGTGATGAGGAATTCCCTCGGCATACTTGTCGGTGAGCAAATTCGCCATGGCGCACTGCGTCGCGAGCGAAGAAAAGTTCTCGCTGGCGATCATCTTGATGTTGCTGCGCTGATCGGCAAGCTCGGCGACAATGGCCCTCGCCGCTTCGGGTGCAACCTGGCGCACACATTCGAGATTGGCCAGATAGGCCAAAAAACCGGGTGCGACGCTCTTGAGATCATGGTTCTTGAAATACAATTCGATCAAGGAATTCGGCATGAGGGTGCTCAAGTGGAGTCGAGATAAGAATGGTCGTGTTCTAAAGAAGGTCTACGTCTCGAGCGATTGTAACGGTGGGAAGCGATTTCGCTCAAGCAACGCGGCGCACGGTCACGCGCGGTTTCACGAAAAGCGCGTGACCACGGTCGTGAGACCGTGGTTCGGACGGGGAACTTCCAACCTCGCACGTAAGTGCGATCTCCCCGCCAGATTCACGCCCGTGCCGCAACGAGATCGTGAATTGGATCAAGGCGAACCGCGTCACTTCGTGAGCACGAAGCGATCGAGTTCCTCACCGTCCACCGAGATCTGGCGCACGGAGAGGGTCGTTCCCTCGACGTCGGCGACGGTCAGCGAATGGACCTTGGAGACAAACTTGGAGGTGAATCCCTGCCAGGAGTCGCGGTCGTCCTGCTGCTCGGGGTTGTAGAGGTGCTGACCTCCCGCGCCCGTGATAACGTAAATCACGCCCTCTGGCGTGGTGTCCGAGCGTCCATCGAACGTCTTGTCGAGCGTCCACCGGCCGTTGACAACCCGGCCCCTCGGTGTCTTGCGGTCGTTGCTTACCAGCAGCGTGCTGCTCTTATCGGGCACGAACCGCAGCGGGTACGATCGCTGATAGTTGTGGACGTGGCCGCTGAAGACAACGTCCACCTTGCCTGCTTCAAAGGTCGGGGCGAGCAGCCGCATCTGCTGCTGCTCATAGTGCTCGCGGGCCGAATTGAAGCCGGGGTGGTGGAATGCGATGAACCGCCACGTCGCGCCCCGAGCGGCAGCCAGATCGGCCGCGATCCAGTCCTTCAGCGAGTGGTCGGTCCGGTCGGCCCAGTCGACGTAAGGATTGGAGTCGATCACCGTCCAGTGGGCGTTGCCGTAGTCGAACGAGAAGTTTGTCATCCGGGGATAGGCATCGCCCGCGGCCCGCACCAGACCCGTCCGGAACGCCTCCGGCAGGTCGAGCGTGGGCACAAATGGCCCCCCTTCCTTGCCAACCGGGCCGTTGAGCGGTTGATCCCAGTAGTAGAAATACGCGAGGTTCCCGTTCATCTTCTCCGGGTCGCGGGTGTCGGTGTCGTGGTTCCCCGGCGCGGCCAGCAAGAGGGTCGACCTGGCCAGCGGCACGCCACCCGACGGCGAGGGCTCGTCGGCGTTGTAAACCGGCCAGAACTGGTCGCGGTACTCGGCGACCCGGCCGCGCTCGTAGACCATGTCTCCGGGAATGATCAGAAAATCCGGCTTCGCCAGGAACGCCTGGTAGGCAATTGGTTTCTGCTCAGCCGTGCCCGCCCCGCAATCGCCGAACGCGACAAAGCGGTAGCGCTGGCTCGCCGACTTGGGGGCCCGCGCTTCGGCCGAGAAAACAGCCTCTCCGCCCTTTATGACACGGTAGCCGAACGTGCCGCCCGGCGCGAGGCCGGTCAAGGCGGCCCGATACACGCGGTGCGGCTCGACGCCAGGCAGCGCGACCGTCCGATAAGCAGGTTCGCCCACCTTCGTCCAGTTCCGGCTCTCCCCGGCCTGATATTCGACGGACCACTCGGCGTCCGCGTCGGGTGTGTGCCAGAGCAGCACCAGTGCGTCGCGGGCCGGCGTGCGGCCGATCTGAAGGTACGGCTTCACCGAGAACGCGGCTGCAAGTGCACCGTGCGCCTCGTCCGCAACACCGGCCCAGGCAGAGCGTAGGGAAAGGAGGAGGGTTCCGGCGATGAGCAGTCGGACCGTTCGCATGGACGTTCTCCAGGTGAGAGTCGAAAATCCGATCATCGCCGATCGGGCTGAAGCCGCCGTGAAGCTCACGTGAATTTGATGTGACGTTTGTGCATCGGCCGCTGAACGCGCTCAATGGCGAAACGCCCCGTGCATATTCACTCCGGAACCAGAAAACTCATGTGCAAGTTCGCGTGGTTCAAGTGGATCTTGTCCCACTCCTCTTTGGTCATATCGCCGAACACCGGATGCTTGCCGCGTTGCGGCTCTCGTTTCAGTCGTGCGACAGCCGCGTGAGGCTGAGCCAGGCCGTCTTCCGTGGAGGTCGCGTCGGGCATCACCTGCTTCGCGAACTTGGCTGGCACTTTGATTCCAGGCGGCATCGCGCCGTTGATCAGCTTGTTCTTGAACATTCCGGCCACGAACCGCATGAACCAGGGAAAGGTCGTGTTGAAGCCATCAATCGAGCCGTTGTAGGCGATCGCGAGGTGGCGAAAAATCTGCCCCGGCGACCAGTTGCCCAGCGTCTTCACCGGTCCGGCGCTGAGCCGGTCGGCATCGGCGAGCAACTCGTCAAATGACTTGTACGCGAGCTTGCGGCGACCTTGGACTTTGGCTGTTGCGACGGGCATCCGCGATTCCTCAGACGTTTTGACATCAACACTGCGCCGGCATGACGCACGCGCGTCTGCTTGAGCAAGTCGGCTCCGCAATCGGGATTCCGGCGCAAACGGATGATGATCGTGACAGCATGATCGTTATTTGCTTCGCAATCAATTACCCATCGCCCCGATCTTCCGGGAGTGTAAACTGGTGGACGCGAGGAGAAAGCCACCAGGCTATTTCGGCGCGGGATGAAGTGACGTGCCGCGTCGAAGCGAGGGTGAGGCATGCTCAACCAATCATCCGTCCGGATCAAAAGGAGGACCAGGCTCGGCCTGGCGCTTTTGCTCGTGACCGCGGGCGGCGCCGCCGCGGTCTGGAACCAGACGAGAATCAAGTTCAGCACCGCACCCAGGGTTCGCATCGCGGGCCGCGTCACGACGCATGTGCCGGGCGTTCGCGTCGGCGGCTTGAGGCTCCAGCTCGTCAAGGGCGATTTCAAGCACCCGCCCGGACCGTTGCTCGGAATGGACTGGACGGAGACAGACGCCTCCGGCAAGTTCGAGCTGGCTGGTGAGCTACCGGCGATGTGCCAGGGTAAGGCAGAGATCTACATCCACTCTCCCCCTGCGGATGACCGATGGACCTACCGGCCCGCAGTCGTGGCACTCGAGCCGGGGCGGCGAGTCGAGGGGGTGGAGCTCGAGCTGCTCGAAGGCGTGGAAGTCGAAGGGCGGTTCGTCGATGCCGAGTCTGACGACCCTGTCACGCCAGTCAAACTGGCTATCATCGGGTTCGGAAGGCTGTCTTTCCTCGGAAACTTGGCCCCGATCCGGGAGACAGACTTGCGCGGCGTTTTCCGCGTCAGGCTGAACTCCGGCAAGGCAGAGGTCGTCGCTTTCAGCCTTCCCGCGACGTACGCGCAAGCATACGCTCGGGGCTTTCGAGAGACTGTGGAGATTCCTGTTGGCTTCCGGTCGTTCACCTTACCGCCTTTGCGACTGCGACGGCCTGAGCGACCAAAAGAAGCCAGATGATAATGGACCGGCAACGACCGCATACCAGCAGAGCGCACCGCTCACTCGTCCTGCTCGGCGCCCTTGGCCAGTATGATGTCCACTTCATACGCCTCGGCTGGAATCTCCACCGAACCGCGTCCGTATCCGTTCTTGACAAGGCCGATACGTAGCAGCCCTGGTGGAAGCCCCGTCAGGCGGAAGAAGCCCATGCGATCTGTCGCGGCTTCGACGAACCGCTTGTTGGCGTTGTAATGGACGCGCACGCTGGCAATCGGCAAGCCGCCTGGGTCAAAAACTCGACCGCTCAGCGTGCGCCCCCCTGCCCCCTGGCCGCCGTCGACGACTGCCATTCGCACGTGGACAGTGCATTTCACTGGTAAGTACGGGCGAGGGGAGGAATCGAATCCTACGGGGTAGCGCCGCTCGAGGATCACTTGCTCGGGGTCTTGGTCATCGGGGACGATCAGGTGCTTCTTGTGGCTTCGTCCGACCAGCCCGGCACTCCCGATGTACACGAAGACCGGACCCGGCGGTACAAAGAACTCGAACTGCCCGAGCTCGTCGGCTCTCACACTCTGGCAGGCGGCGCCCGAGCGGGGATGAGAAAGGCTATGACACATGATCCATGCGCCGGCCATGGGCTTATTCGTCACGGTATCGATCGCAACTCCGCGCAGTCGCCGGCCCGTGATCACCGACAAGTCGGCGCGTGTGTCTTCCCCCACCTTGACGCGCACGCCTTCGACCGCCTGTGCGACCAGTGCTTTTTCGTTCGGGCTGCCATAGAAAAGCAGGTTGTATGTCCCGGGTCCCAGGCCGCCGATGACAAACCCGCCGCCAGCGTCCGTGGTCGCTTTCCCTCCTCCGCCGCCCAGGACTGTGTCGGGAAGCTCGACGAGCTCGACGCCAACCTGTGCGCCAGCGACGGGCTGTTTGGTGATCGAGTTGATCACGGTGCCCGCGATTCCACCGGCGTCCCGCAGGGTAACCGGCTTGAGCGCGCGGTCTTCGGGATGACAGCCAAAGGTCGGCCCGAAATACCTGGGGTGATGTACGGAAAGGAGGGTGCTCGTGCCCTGCGGCAGCGTCATAGCGTACTTACCCGCCTGGTCAGTAACGGCCGAGCCCACCAAGGCTGATTCCGCCCAAAGTTGCCCAGAACCCGTCGCGAATCGATTGACGTCGTGATTGAGCTGCACAACCTGCACCGTGGCGCCGCGAATCGGCTTGCCTCGCACATCGACGATCGATCCTTCGACCCGATGCGTGCGCGGCAGGAGGACCATATTCACGGGGTCGTCCTTCCGTCCGGTCGGTGTCAGCTCCCCCGAGCGGATGCTCGCCCAGCCGAGCGTTTGAGCATCGGGCCGGGCCTCGAACACGATTTGTGTGAACGATTCGTCGACGGGAACCGTCAACCAGCCGCCCAGCCCCGTCCGAAAGCGGCCGATTTCTTTGGCAGTGAGTCGATCCCGAGTCTTGACCTCGACGTTCGGCACACCCTGGCCGCTGGTATCGACGACGTGGACGAAAAGAATCTCCTTCGTCATACGACCATTCGCCTGTTTGGCCAGCGCGGCGTCCTTCGCCGTCGTCTGAGCCGCCGCACCGGCGCGTGACGGTTCCTGCTTCGGTAATGCGAATGCGGCGCCCGCGGCGGCAATGAGCCCGGCCAGCAGGAGCGAGGGGATGAGCAATGCTCGAGTGATTTGCGTGGCGCTCAACGCTCTGCGTGCGTAGTGAAGTGCTCTCAGAGAAACCAGGTCGGAGACCTGGCGCGGGCCAGCTCGGCCGAGCTCTTCGTGGATGATCGCGGTGATCTCGCGACGAGCCGCATCGTCGACCGGGACCGAAGCCGCCCGCTCGGCGGCCCGGCATTCTTGTTTGCGACGGTGGGCGATCGAGGACCGGGCACAGGCCGCCACTCGCAGCGCGACACCGTACAGCCGGCTTCCGATCGATTCTCGATTTCGCACCGAGTGGGCACGGCGGACCAGAACCAGAAAAGTCGCCTGGAAAGCGTCCTGCGCATCGTGCTCATCGCGCAGGATGGAACGACAGACGCGCAGAACCATCGGCCCGTGACGCTCAAGGAGCACATCAAACGAAGCCTCGGCTGTCTCATGGCATTCGCGAAAGCGCCGTAATAGCTCGCCGTCAGTCTGCTGACCGATCGCGCCGGATTCGAAGAGCGTCTGGACGCCATGAATCAGGGCCGATGTTCGTTTCCCATGCACAGTTCTGACCCTCCATAGCTGGCGTTGACCCTCATAGTGTAGCGACCGCCGCGAACGGTTCCGAGTTTCTTGGAGAGTCCGCAGACTTGATGCAGTGTCTCGATCTCCGCATTGTCGTCGGAAGATGGACGTCCAGATTTCCCGGCCACATGGTCAACATCGAACAGCCCGAGGCGTTCAGTGATGCTGTGTCATTGTTTTTGCAGAAGCGACAGCCTCGAATCGATCACTCGTTCATTAAAAAGAATTAACCAAACTGCTCATGCCGTGCATTCTGCCAGCGTGTACCTTGGTAAAGCGATCGTCTGTGGGCCACATTCCCTCAGAGACCTTTAACACCTTGAGCGAACCGAGGCATTGCGATCATGGTTCATCGGCGTTTGGTTACGGGTGTCTTGCTCCTGGCTGGGGTGGTCGGATGCAAGGAGCACGGGAGCGAGACGGAGGATGGTGCTGCCGACGAGACGCACGAAGCATCTGTCTCAGTGCGAACCGAGCCGGCGCGACGGGGGGCGATGTCGGAGACTGTGGAGGCCCTCGGGAGGTGCGAAGCTCTGCCGGACCGCATTGCGACACTGACACCGGCCGTCGAGGGGCATGTCCACGAACTGTTCGTAAAGCAAGGCGATGCGGTCAAGAAGGGACAGCCGCTGGTTGCGCTCGACGAGACGGTCGCACGAGCAGACCTGGCAGAGAAAACTGCAACTCGCGACGGACTCAGAGCGTCTCTGGCCGTCCTCAAATCGCTACCCCGCCGCGAAGAGCGGGCGCCGGGCGAGCTTGCGGTCGATCAGGCCAGGGTGGCGGTCGAACGTGCGCAGGCCGTCGCCGAGGGGCTCCAATCACTCAGGGTTACCAACCTGGCCTCGAAGCAGCAATTGTTCGACGCGGAGAAAGCCGTCGAGGTAGCCCGGTTGCAGCAGAAGACAGCCGAGGCCACGTTGCACGCAATGATAATCGGCCCGCGTCCGGAGGCAGTCGCAGAGGCCGAGGGCAGAATCAAGACGGCCGATGCGCTGGTCGCATTTTCCAGGGCGCACCTGGACTACCATACGATACGCGCGCCGATCGATGGCACGGTGGATAGTCTCACGTGCCGCATCGGTCAGACGATCGCGGTCGGCAGCCCGATCGGCGAGGTGGTCGATACGCGACAGGTGTTCGCGTCGGTCTGGAACCCTACCCGGTCGGCATCGCTGGTGCACGTCGGGCAACTGGCTCGCGTGGCGATTGTCGATTCCGGCGGACCCTCACGGGGCTCCTCCGGTGCCGAAAAGGACGAGATGACCGGCAAGGTTACATTCGTGGGTCAGGTAGCCGACCCGCAGTCGGGAAACCTTCCGATCCGCGTCCTGGTGGACAACCCGCAGGGGCGGCTTACGATCGGGGAGTCGGTCCGAGTATCCATTGTGGTGAGCGAGCAAAAAGCCGTGCTCCAGGTCCCGTCCGCGGCGATCCTCGACCTGGGAGAGGGACCGGTCCTATCCGTCGTCCGGGACGGCAAGTCCGTCGTGCTCCACCCCGAGGTCGGGGCATCGAATGACGGCTGGGTGGGAATCTCGTCCACCGATCTGAAAGAGGGGGAGCCGGTGATCGTGGAAGGTGGATACAACCTGCCTGAAGGCGCCGGAGTCAAGCTGGAAGGCGAGAAGAGCGCGGCCCCGGCAGAGGAAGGCGCCCAATGAGCCTGACCGCGGAACCGGAGACCGCTCGCCGCCCGCCCGTCGCCGCAGGCATCAACCTGGTTGCCGTGGCCAGGCCGTACTTCGGCCTGATCGTTCTGACCACCGCTTTGTTGACCGTCTTCGGCACCGTGGCGATGCTGCGCATGCCCAGCGGGATCTATCCGGAGGTTGCCTTCCCCCGAATCGTCGTCATCGCGCAAACGCCGGGACTTGCGGTCAAGGATGTCGAGGTGGCCGTCACCCGCCCGATCGAGGAGGTCGTCGGCATCGTGCTGGGAGTCGTCCGCGTCCGGTCCAAGTCTGTGCGCGGGGCCGCCGAGCTGTCGATCGACTTCGCCCCGGAGACCGACATGATCCAGGCGCTGAATGACGTGCGCGCCCGCATGGCCGAAGTCGGTGCACAGCTCCCCCCCGGCACGAGCACGATCACCGAGCGCCAGACCCCCTCGGTCTTCCCGATCATCTCGTTCGTGGTGACCGGCGGTCGTGATCCGTCGGCCCTGCACGACTACGCCTACTACGACCTGCGGCCCCGGATCAGCCGCATACCCGACGTCTCGTACGTCACTGTTCAAGGGGGCGACATCCGGGAGATCATCGTCGAGCTTCTTCCCGATTCGCTGGCTGCAGCCAACCTATCGATCTCCGACGTCTCCGACCGCCTGGGACGGGAGCACCGGCTCAAGGCGGTCGGGCGTCTCGACCGCGGGGCGTTGCAATACCAGGTGCTCTCCGATACGCAGGCGACCGACCCGTTCGATCTGGAGGACGTCGTCATCGCCGAGAAGAATGGGCAGCCGATCCGGCTCCGCGACCTGGGTCGCGTCGCGATCGGACACGAGGATCGGACGATGGCGATCCGTTCCAATGGCAAGGATGCAGTCGCCCTGACGGTGTTCCGCCGCCTGGGGGGCAACGCACTGGCCGTCTCGAGCGCCCTGCGGAGTGTCCTGGCCGACGCGGCGAAGAGTGTCCCGAACGGCATCGAGATTCATCCCGTCTACGACCAAGGGTCGCTTGTCCGCACCGCGATCGCCAACGTCCGCGATGCCATCGTCGTGGGCGGTCTCCTGAGTGTTGTGATCCTCCTGCTGTTTCTCAAGAGCTTGCGTGCCACGGCGATCGCCGCGCTTTCCATCCCCCTTAGCCTCGTGATCAGCTTTGCATTTCTGTACCTGACCAGAGACACGCTGAACTTGATGTCGCTGGGCGGACTCGCCGTCGCCATCGGGCTGATCATCGACGACACCGTGGTCGTGATCGAGAACATCGCGCGGCACCTGGCCGAAGGCGAAACCGGCGACGCAGCCGTGGACCGCGCCAGCCGCGAAATCAGCGGCGCAGTCATCGGCTCGACGCTGACGACGATTCTGGTCTTCTTGCCGCTCGCGTTCGTGCGCGGAGTGGTCGGCCAGTTCTTCCAGTCGCTGAGCCTGGCGCTCTCCGTGGCGCTGCTGGTTTCGATGGTGGTGAGTCTGACAATCATCCCGGTGCTGGCCGCCCGCTTCCTGGGGCGCCGGCCGATGCCGACGACCGGCCCTGTTTATAACCTGCTGGCCAACCGCTACGAGGGAATGTTGCGGGTCGGGCTGCGGTTCCCGTGGCCGACGGTGCTGCTGGCGATTCTGGCAATCGTGCCTGGCGTGTGGCTGTTCCTGCACCTTGAGACCGGCTTCATGCCCGATATGGATGAGGGAGCGTTTGTGCTCGACTACGAAATGCCGGTGGGCACCTCGCTGGCCCAGACCGACAAGGTCTTGCGCCGGGTTGAGGCCGTGCTCCTGCGCACGCCCGATATCTCCGGCTACATCCGCCGTACCGGGGCGGAGCTCGGCTTCTTCGCCACCGAGGCGTACACCGGCGACATCCTGGTGAGCCTCAAACCTCCCGGCCGGCGCCGGCCGGCTAGCGAGCTGTTCGACGTCCTCCGCGAGCAGCTCAAGGCCGAGGTCCCCGAGCTGGAAACCGAGTTCGTGCCGCTCGTGCAGGACCAGATCAACGACCTGGCGGGCGTCGCGAGCCCCGTCGAGGTCAAGATCTTCGGCCCCGAGTTCGCGACACTCCGCACGCTGGCGGAGAAGGTCGGCAAGATCGTCGAAGAGGTCCATGGCGCGGCTGACGTCAACGCCCACGTCTATCTTGGCAACCCGGACATCGTGATCCGGCCCGACAGCGTCCAGACGTCGCGGGTCGGCCTCACTGTGGCCGACGTCGAGGCTCAGCTCAACGCCGCGCTCTACGGCCAGGTTGCCAGCACCGTTCCCGAACAGGACCGGATGACCAAAATCCGCGTCCGGTATCCCGACCGGGTCCGATACGACCAGGAGCATCTGTCGCTCTTGCCGATCAGTCTGGCGACCGCGGCACCGGCCTCCGGGGCTACGAGTGCCGCCGCGTCCGCCGGAATTGGCTTCGTCACGCTCGGTCAGATTGCGTCGATCCGGACCGTGCGCAGCCCGAACGAGCTGTGGCGCGAGAACCAGCAGCCGGTAATCACGGTGACCGCCGAGCTCGAGAATCGAGACCTCGGCTCGGTCAACCGCGACCTGCGGGCCGAGCTGGAAAAGATCGAGTTCCCCCGCGGTTATCGTTGGGAGCTGGCCGGGAGCTACCGCGCGCAGCAGGAATCTTTCGCCAGTCTGCTCTTGGTAATTATCTGCGCGGCGGCGCTCGTCTTCCTTCTGCTTGGTTTCCAGTTCAGGAGCCTCACCCTGCCACTCCTGATCTTTCTGGCCCAGCCGGTCTCGCTGGCCAGCGCCCTTTTCGCCCTCTGGATCACACGCACTCCGCTCAACGTCTCGTCGTTCATGGGCGCCATCCTGCTCATCGGACTCGACGTCAAGAATGGCATCATCCTGATCGAGTACATCGGGCAACTACGGCGCGAGGGTATTCCCCTCCGCGAGGCCCTGGTACAGGCTGGTCGCACCCGGTTCCGACCGATTCTGATGACCAGCCTCTGCACAATCCTCGGTCTGGTGCCCCTGGCCATGGGCAGCGGACCCGGTGCCCAGATGCAGCAGCCGCTGGCGATCGCCGTCATCGGCGGCCTGATCACAAACATGCTCTTGACCCGGCTGCTGATTCCGGTCGGTTACCTGGCCTTCAGGGGCGGCCGAGGAGAACCCGTGCACTGAGCACCATGCGTGCAGCAAAGAGGCCAACCGTGGCTTGCGTGCTCGTGGTCGAAGATCAACAGAAGCACCTCGAGAGCCTTCAACGCGGCCTCGAGGCCGAAGGGTACGAAGTCGTCGCGGCGTCGACCGGGACGGCGGGGCTCCACGCAGCCATGGCCGGCACGATCGACGCCATGGTGCTCGACCTGATGCTTCCGGGCCGGCACGGCCTGGACGTGCTGCGAGATCTCCGTGCCAGCGGCTTCGCCAAACCAATCCTGATCCTGACGGCCCTCGATTCGGTCGAAGAACGAGTTCAAGGCCTGGATAGCGGGGCGAACGATTATCTCGTCAAGCCGTTTGCGTTCGCCGAACTGCTGGCGCGGCTCCGGGCCCTGCTGCGCCGCGACTTCACCGAGCGCGAGCTGTTCCTGCGCGCGGACGATTTGCAGATGGACCTGCTAGCGCGGCGCGTCACTCGGCGCGGAGCGGCTATCGAACTGACCGGCAGGGAATATGAGTTGCTCGAATACCTCCTCAGGAACAAGAATGAAGCCGTCACCCGCGACATGATCGCCCGAGAGGTCTGGAAAGAGACGACCGGGGCCATGACGCGGATCATCGACGTATACATGAGCGCGCTGCGAAAGAAAGTGGAGCATCCGGGCTGCCGGCAATTGATCCACACCCTGCGCGGCATCGGATACGCTCTGAAAGAGGGATCATGAAGCGACTGAGCATCAGGTGGTCGCTTACTCTCTGGTACGGCTTCGTCCTGTCGGCGATCCTTGTCGGCTTCAGCGGCGCCGTCTATTGGTTGATGCGACATGACCTGCTCGCCTTGACGGACGTTGCACTGGCCGAGGAGCTGGCTGACATCTCCGGCGATGTCCTCCGCTGCGGGAGACCGGACGACATTGCTCGAGAGCTCGGCCCGCGTTATGCCAGCGTTGACGGCTACGAGTTCCAGGTAAGCAGCCAGAACGGCGCGGTCCTGTTCCGTAGCGACGGTCTCGGTCCGCGTGGGCTGCCGATCCCGGCAGGAGAGGTGCCAGCATCGCCGGCCCACACCAGCCTCATGCTGGACGGCCTCGGGCCGGTGCGCTCGGCGCAGAGGCATATCTCGGGCCCTGCAGAACCGCTCATCGTCCAGGCGGTCGTGTCGCTGGCGCCCAACGAGCGTGCACTGAGGGAGCTCTCTGGTCGTGCTGCTCTTGACAGTCCCACCGGTCGTGGCGGGTGCGCTCGGAGGCGGATACCTGCTGGCTCGCAAGGCTCTCGCCCCGGTGGATCGAATGGTCGCCACCGCGAAGGAGATTACTCTAACGCGGCTGGATCGGCGGCTGACCGCCCCGAATTCGAGTGATGAACTGGGGCGGCTGGCGAACACGTTCAACGACATGATCGCACGTCTGCAGCGCTCCTTCGACGAAATCCGGCGGTTCACCGCCGACGCGGCCCACGAGCTGCGAACACCTCTGGCGTCCATGCGCACCGATGCGGAGGTCGCCCTGCGCGCCCCTCGCTCACCCGAAAACGACGAGCGAGTTCTGGAGAGCATGCTGGAAGAAATCGAAAGGCTGACTCGCCTCGTCACCCAACTGCTCTTCCTCTGCCGTGAGGACGCCGGGCTGCCGCCAGGGCCACGCTTGTTGGTTCGCCTGGACGAGATCGTTCTCGACGCGACGAACCACATGCACGTGGTGGCCAAAGAGAAGGGATTGCAGCTCGAGGCGCCGAACTTCCGTCCATGCTTGGTTTACGGCGAGGCCGACCGCCTGCGCCAGCTATTCTTCAACGTCATCGACAACGCCATCAAATTCACCCCGGCCGGTGGACTGATCAAGGTATCCAGTGATTTATCAAACGGAAGTATAAATGTTATCGTGTCGGATTCGGGGGCCGGGATTCCAGACGCTGACCTACCTCGCGTGTTTGATCGTTTCTACCGCGCCGATCCGTCACGCAGCCAGGCAGTCGATGGAACGGGCCTTGGACTGGCCATCTGCCGCTCGATCACCGAGGCTCACGGGGGGCATATCACGGTAAGGAACAACGCCGGCAACGGCTGCACAGTCAGCGTCGAGTTTCCGATCGCGACAGTTGACAGTCGACCCGGGCAAGATAGACTCAACGATGGCGATGGGATTCGCCATAACCGCCGCCACAGCGGCTGACGATGGCGGCGAGCCTGATCGGGAGCGTGGCAGCCGGATTCGGGGTGGTCGTGTTGGGGACCGCCCAGGCCCGGGGGCTGGCGAAGCCCGCGATCGAAGCAGGCATTGCCGGCTCTCAGAGGGTCGAGCCGATTGTGGCGGAGCAATCGGACCCTGCTCGAACCGACGAGGGCCAAACGATCGCCGCGAACGTTGAGGCAGCCGGCAGGGCTCTTGGCCAGCGCGGTGCGAACGACGGGAGCCAGCGATGATCCCTCAGGAAGCGAGACTCCTCCGCGTCTACTGCAAGGCCATCGAAAAGTGGCACGGGGCGCCGCTCTATCGCGCGATCGTCGAGGCGGCACGCCGCCGCCACCTGGCCGGCGCCTCCGTATTCCCCGTCGAGCTCGGCTACGGCTCGCACCGGCAGCTCCACGATATCGCGAGCGAGTATGCGTCCTTCGACATCCCCATCGTGGTCGAGGTCGTCGATGCGGCCGAGCGAGTCACGGCGCTGGTCGCGGAACTGGAGACTATGGTCGCCGAGGGCCTCGTCGTCATCAGCCCGGCCCGCGTGCATCGCTATACCCACGGGTCCGAGCGCGAGCAAGAGGAACTGATCGAAACCACGACGGACCCACTGTCGCGCACGAGGCGAGTCGCCGAAGCGGAGGGCACGATTCACATGAAGATCGAAGGCGAGGGGAGGCGTGTAACGGTCTATGTCGGCAGCGCCGACACTTGGGGCAGTCGTAATCTGGCCATCGCGATCGTCGAACAATGCCGCAAGCTGGGCATGGCGGGGGCCACAGTCACGCGCGGCGTCATGGGCTTCGGCAAGCACTCCGTCATCCACAAGGCCCATTTGCTGGGCCTTTCCGACGACCTCCCGGAAAAGATCGAAATCGTCGACAAGCCGGAGGAGATCGAGCGCCTGTTGCCGGTCCTTGACGAGATGCTCGGCGGTGGGCTGATCGTGGTGGAAGATGTGCACGTCGTGCGCTATTTGCACGAACCGAGTAAAGTGCATGGGATGCGACCTGACGAGTGATGATGACCGTCTTGCTGCGTCAGGGCTGCATGGCTCCAGGCCTGCGAGGTGCGGACGGGTCGCCTATTACACCTGGGCCGGGCTCAGCCGCCGCTGGTCGAGACGGACCGGGTGCTGCGTCACGTTCAGTGCGGTTGATCATGTCGTTGATCATGGATGGTATTCCCAGAGCCAGCAACAGGTCGGCCTGAGCTTGAGTGGCCTGCCAGACGGCATCCAGACGAGAGTTCTCCAGTTGAATCAATCGCTGCCTCGCCTGCATCAGCTTGGTCAGGTCAGCTTGGTTTCGCTCGAAGAGCTGCTCCATTTTTTTCACTTCCACGCTCAGATCGTTGGTGAGGCCGGCTGAATCGTTGACGAGCTCGGTTGCACCGTTCCACTTGGCGACAGCGGCGCGCACTTGCGCGGCGGCACGTTGCTGGGCTTCTTTGTAGGCCACGACCGCCCGCCGATGTTCGGCCTCCCGCTGAAGCACCAGGGGCTTGCCGCTGTTCCAGATCGGCATCGGAGAGATCAGAACAAACCCGATGTACTGCACGCCGGCCTCGTCCATCTCGTATTCCGGGCCGATGATCGGGGTAGGGATTCGATCTCCCTTGGCCAGGCTGACGGCGGAATGAGTGCCGGAAACCTGGGCGCGGGCTGCCTGAATGTCCGGGCGTTGCCGGATTGCTTCCTCCACCATCACCTGTTCGTCGACCGGCGGAATATACGGAGGGACAGTGAACTCACCCAGCGGCTCGAACGCCCCGGCCTGCTCGGGTATGCCAATCTGGTTGCGCAGGTCGGTCAGCGCGATGAAGTAATCCTGTTTTGCTGCCTTGACCTGTAGTCGCGTGGCCCGGCTTTCTACCCGTCCGAGCGCGACGTCGGCCACCTGAACCTGGTTGGCCTCCATTCGTCGCTCGAGCGTTTCCTGCAAGCGATCGTTGAAGTCGGCCAGATCCTGAGCCAGGCGGTATTTCTCTCGGCGATAGGCGGCCGTCTGGAAAAAGCGATAGGTCTGGACGAGCGTGGTCAGCTCGGCTTGAACGACAAGCCATTTCTGTTGCTCGTAAGCGGCCTGAGCGATGTGGTAACGATGGGTAGTCTGATGCCCCAGTTCCACCGGTTGCCGCAACGAGGCGTAAAAGTAGTTCTGGCCATAGTGATAATAGTTATTTCCTGACGCGGTGCCGTGTGTTTGACCCGTCCCGAAGGTTCCGTTGGGAACCAGAGTGATCGGGCGATAGTCGAGCCATACGGTCGGGTTGAGCGTGGTCGGAAAATGCCTGGCCACCTCGACCGCTTCTGCCGACGCGGCGAGTGCATTTCCTTCGCGCAGAGTCACCAGATCGGGGTTGCTCGTGACCGCTCCGTAGAGCGCGGCCTGCATGGCAATCGGCTGTCCGCCGACCAGGCTGTCCGCGAGCAGCCTGGTGCGCGGCTGGGTCGAAGAGGTACTGCCGCCGACGAGTGGATTGGCCATCGGGTCCAAGCTGCCGGGCCCTGTCTGAGCTCGACGAATCTTGGT
This sequence comes from uncultured Planctomycetota bacterium, assembly GCA_963823665.1. Classification (GTDB taxonomy): domain Bacteria; phylum Planctomycetota; class Planctomycetia; order Isosphaerales; family Isosphaeraceae; genus CAVXHV01. The sequence continues at coordinate 1,487,013 of CAWGMQ010000004.1, read as the reverse complement.
ATCAGCGCTTCGTGTTTCGCGACCATTCCCGGTTGCTCGCCACTCGGTGCTCGGCGGTGGGATCGAAACTCGCCGCTGAGTTGTTCGAGTGGCAGGCTTCTTCTCGGTCGTACCCGAACCGCTCGACGATGCCGGCGGAGATCCGATCTTGCTGGATTGATTCGTTCCGGTTCCTGTTCCGACCCTTGATCCGGGCGGCACCTGCTGCGCGACTCCACTGCGGCTGATCCCCTGGAAAATTGACGCGGCCGGCGGTTCACCACTCGCTTGATTTACTCGATCAACACCCTGAGGCTCGTCACCGATGGCAGGCTTGCTGGTCGCAATGACCAGATATGTTGCAAGCATGTAGAGCGGGATACGCGTCATCAGAACCACCTGAGGGAGGTTTCGCCTGGACACTCGATGCGCCGAAGGCGCGCGCAACCGAACCAGGTCATGCAACCGGCACAATCGCCCTTTGCGGATAATCGGCTTACGCCGCGGCAATTCTGCACAATGTTTGAGACAATTCGTTTCGGCCCGCGCCTCTCATCCCGGCGGTCCGTTGCGGGTTGTTCGCCGGCTTAGTACCATCCAGCTTGGCATCGATCAATTGATTCCCGGAGCCTGCGATGACACTGGAATTCACCCCTGAGAAAACGCGGATCGGCTGGATTGGCACCGGAGTGATGGGCTCGTCGATGTGCGGCCATCTGGTGGCGGCTGGTTACAAGGCGTCGGTTTACAACCGGTCGGCGGAGAAGACCAAGGCGCTAGTCGAAAAAGGGGCCAAGCTGCTGGATTCGCCTCGAGCGGTCGCACAGGCGTCCGACGTCGTTTTCATGATCGTAGGTTATCCCAAAGACGTGCGTGAGGTCGTGCTCGGGGAGAACGGCGTCCTTGCCGGCGCGCGAGCCGGCGCGGTGCTGGTCGATATGACAACGAGCGAGCCGGCGCTGGCAGTCGAGATCGATCAAGCCGCCAAGGCAAAGAGCGTGCATTCGGTCGATGCGCCGGTCTCCGGTGGCGACGTCGGCGCGCGCGAGGCCCGGCTTTCGATCATGGTTGGGGGCGAGAAGCCCGTCTTTGACGCCCTCACGCCGCTCTTCGACAAGATGGGCAAGACCATCATTTACCAGGGCCCTGCCGGTTCCGGTCAGCACACCAAGATGGTGAACCAGATTCTGATCGCCACGAACATGATCGGTGTCTGCGAGGCATTGCTCTACGCGTACAAGGCCGGGCTCGACCTGAACGTCGTGCTCCAGAGTGTTTCCACGGGGGCCGCGGGATCCTGGAGCCTGAGCAATCTCGCCCCCCGCGCGATCGCGGGCAATTTCGAGCCGGGATTTTTCGTCGAGCATTTTCTGAAAGACATGGGGATCGCGCTGGCCGAAGCGCGGCGGATGAAGCTCTGCTTGCCCGGGTTAGCCCTTGCCGAGCAGCTTTACCGCGCCGTCGAAGCACAAGGATATGCCCGAAAAGGGACGCACGCCCTCTTACTCGCGCTCGCCAGGATTTCCGCAATTGATTGGTCTGCGCGGAAGATCTGAGCGGCGATTTGATCGTTCGTGCGATTCGCGCAATTCGGCCTCATTGGTGTTGAGCGCTCACCTAGACCTTGAGCCCCAAGCCGATTTCCGGATAGAATCTGCACTTTCGTTCAAGAACGATCGTGTTCTCGGTTTCGTTCCGCGCGGATTCAGGGCATCTCGGTGCCGCCAGAGGAGAAAGCATGGCCAGTCGTCGACGAGGCAAAGGACGTCGTAAAGTGGGGCGCAAGAGCGCCGGATGCGCAGCAGGATTCGACATCGCAAGAAATAACGCGATCTGATCCCCCCGCAGCTCGTTAAGCCTTCCCATTCCGACTCATCCCTCGTTCTCCTCGACATCGATGGCGGGACCCGAGCGATTCGGAGGAATGACTCCAGGTCACCCGAAGAAAAGACTCCCACGACAGGAGAGGCGGTCATGGTGCGCCTTCAGTCGTTGACGTTGAGCGGGCCATCCATCCTCCTCTGGGCATCAGTCGTTTGTCTCAGCTTGCCCGGCCCGATCCGCGCACAAGCGACCGAGCTTCGTCGCCCCGGCCGAGTCTTCGCGACAAGCGCCTTCGCGATCGACGAGATCCTGTCGCGCCCATTCGATCGCGAAGTCCCCCTGGGCTGCACGGGCGATCGCCTCTGGGCCTCGAGCCCGCAGGGATGGGCCTTCCGCGATGACGTCCAGTGGCTCTACTTGACGAATTTGCGCGCCTTCGACCTCGAGCTGCGTGACGAACACGGCTTGCTGCGGCCAGAGAAGGCCACCTACTTTCCCAGCCACATTCATTACGAGGGCGTCGTCCGGCAGGAGATGGCGGCCGCCGCCTCGTTCACGTTCGCGCTCGATCGTGTCGAGAATCCGCTCTCGGCTCCGTTCGTTCCCGAGAAGCGCTGGACGTGCTGGTCAAGCGGCAAACGAAGCGACTGGTTCGAAGTCGACTTCGGCGTACCACGGAAGATCAGCGGTTTCGACCTGTTCTTCTTCGATGATTCGCCCTCGGGCGAATGCCGCCCGCCCGCGTCTTTTGAGGTGCAAACCTTCGATCAAACGACCGCCGCGTGGAACACGATCACATCCAGCCAGGCCGTTCCCGAGCGGCCCGGGCCCGGGCGACAACCGAGTAAGATTCGAACCAGTGGTCGCCAGCGGGTTTCGCTTCCAGTTCCGCCACGCGGGCGACCGTTTTTATACCGGTCTCTACGGCGTGCGGCCGCTCCGGGACCCGAGCGAGCCGATTCCGCCGCAGACCTGCCCCCTCGCGATCTCGGGCGACAAGTTCATTACCAAGTCCGACATCCTGGTTTCGATCGTGCGAGTGCATAACCCGACGGCCGAGGTCCAGACGATCTACGTTGATCCCATGGTCGACCTGGGCACGCCGCTGGAATACTGGGACGTCAAGACGGCCTCGGGTCTCATCATGCGTGAAGACGGCGAGGTCACAGGCCGAGAGCCGAGGTCGCTGTCGCTTGAAGGCCAAAAACCACTGCTCGGCCGGCCGCTCGCGCTCCGATTCCGCTACGCGGTTCTCGACGACCCGCCTCGCCCGCTCAAGGTTGCCGGAGCCAGCCAGGGGAGAACCGCCGCATTCGCTGGTTTCGCCAAGCCGATGCTCGCGCTGGGGTCGTCGCTCTATCGGCTTTTCGGCCATCACATCCAGCCGGGCAAGACCAAGGTCTTCAAGGCAGCATTCGAAATCCGGCCCGACAATGAACCTGCGCGGATCGATTCCGTGCTCAAGCCGGCCACCGATCGTACCCTGTTAATCAAAGCCGAAGACCAGGATTCGCGCGACTTGCCCGCCACTCAGATCAGAGATTATCAATCCTGGTTCGACTCGAACCTGGCTTACTTCGATTGCTCCGATCCGTTCATCAGAAAGATGTATTACCACCGTGCCTATGTGCTCCATAAGAACATGCTCGAGCCCAAGCTCGGGAGGATGCAGTGGCCGACGCAGAGTGAAGGCCGGTGGCGGAGCACGTGGTATCCGAACGTCATCAGCTACGGCGCAGCCCACCAGGTGCGAGAGGCCCGCTGGCTCCGCGACCCTGCCTGCTGGCAGGGCCATTTGCGAACCTGGGCTGAAAATGAGAAATCGGACGGCGTCTATCCCAGCCATGTCCTGCCCAGCGGTCCCGCCGGCGGCCAGTACACCGACTGGATCACATCGACCGCCTGGGAGGGCCAGCTCGTTCATCCTGACCCGCATTTTCTCGCCGCAGTTGTGGACAAGCTGGCGGCCAACGTGCGGGGCTGGCAGAAGGAGTACGACCCCGACGGGGACGGCCTGCTCCTGGTCGATTCGCACTGGTGGACGGGAATGGAGTACCAGCCGTCCTTCTTTTTTTTCTCGGATTTTAAGGTTTCGAGGGATTTCGGCCAGCCGGCCGCTCAGGTGAGCCTCGAGCGAGTCGATCTGACGGCTTACAACTACGGGAACGCGGTCGCTGTCGCGCAAATCTACCGCAAGCTGGGCCAGCCCGCGAAGGCCGAGGAATTCGACCGGCTCGCCGCCAGGATCAGGACGGCCGTCCTGGCAAAGATGTGGCGCCCGGAACAGCAATTCTTCTACTCGCTGCGGGCGAGCGACAAGGCCGTCGCCCAGGTCAAGGAAGTGATCGGTGTTTATCCGTTCTATTTCGGGATGGTGCCCTGGGGTAAAGGCTACGAGAGGGCGTGGTCGTCGATCATCGACCCGCAGCAGTTCTGGACGAAGTGGCCGGTGGCGTCGGCTTCGAGGGATTGCCCGGCTTATTCTCAGAAGAACTGGCCGGGCGACGGCCGGGCTGCGGGTTGTATGTGGAACGGCCCCACCTGGCCGCACGCCAACTCTCTGGTGATGACGGCGATGGCCCGAACCCTGCGCGCGACCAGGGACCACAAGGTCTCGAGCTCGCCGCTTCGCCCCGAGCACCTTTGGGAACTATTCTCATCGTTCACGAAGGCCCAGTTCCGCAATCAGGATCTTCTCTATCCCTGGACGGGCGAGTTCTACAATGGCGATACCGGCGAATGGAAGACAGCCGAGCGCGACTACAATCATTCGACCTGGCTCGACATTTTGATCCCCGACCTGCTCGGTCTGGTGCCGCGTGACGATCAAGTGATCGAGCTTGACCCGCTCCTGCCGGAGGATCGGCTGAGCTATTTCATCCTGGACGGCCAGCGATACCGGGGACACGACGTCACGATCGTGTGGGATGCCCCCCTGCCCGGCTCCCCGGATCGTTTTGGCGACGTCCGTAAGGGTCTCGATCTATACGTCGACGGCAAGCTCGTCGCCTCGTCGCCGAAGCTCGCGCGCCTCGAAGTGCCATTGTGACGATGCGTGGGGCACGCCAAGTCGGAAGAAAATCAGGTCGACGTCAGGCAAAAATCAGGTCGACGCTCAATCGCCATCGTGGAACCGCAGGTTCGGCATCCGCCACCTGTCCGCGGCTAAACACCGTCGGCTGGTCCGGTGCAGCGGCCCGGTAGACCCGCACCAAATCCGCTTTGGGGTCGACGTCCCAAACCACCGAAGTGCCGGCCTCGAAGTAGTCGGCGCGCTTGCCGGCCATCAACGCCTCGGCCGCTTTGCCGTAGTCGCCCTTGCTGCGGACTTCGACAGCAAGCGTCGGTGGCCCTTCGATGAAGTCCATCTCATCCGAGGGAAGCATGCCGAGGAAAAAAGAGGCGTCCGGGGAGAACGTCTGACGTCCCGAAGCTAGCTCGGGCACAACGAAAGCGACATTGTCGGGAAGGGCTACGCCGCGACCTGTTGTGACGGCATGATCGTCGAGACTGCGATAGATTCGGCCGCCGACCTGGCCGGGGCGGAAGCCCGTGGGCTTGAGATGGACAATCCTCCCAGCGATTAGCTCGGCCTTGCCCTCGATGCGGTGGAGGTCATCGAGCGATGCGGCCGTCTGAGGCACGGATGACATTCGAAACTCCGCAAGAGCCTTATCGCCCGGACGACGGTCTGCAACATCCGCATTCTACGATCGGTCGTAGACCCAAGCAACCGCGATGTGACGACTCCCGCTCGAGCGCGACCACGGTTGCTATCGCTCAGATTGCGAGCGCCGCGAGGTGCTGGAGTCGCGTCTTTGCGAACGCGTGCGAACTTCCTATGATGGTTGGTTGAGAGTAATCGACGCTCCTTCTCTTTGAGCCCTCGAGAACAAGCTTCGGAGCGGGCCATGGATCACCGCCCTTCGGTCGAGCTGCTGGAATCGACCCATTTTTTCCCGGGCGTCTACCAGATCAAGGCGATCGGCCGGGCCGATGAAGATTTCGAATCACGGGTCGTTGCTGCAGTGTGCTCGCACCTGGCTGCCCATTCGGACCTGGATTATAGCGTCAGGACCACCCCGGCGGGTCGCCACCTTGCATTGACCCTGGATATCTCGGTACAGACAGCCGAACAGGTCCGCGCGATCTACGCGGAAATCCGCGAAGTCGAGGGATTGACCCTGCTCTTTTGATCGACGAGTTGCGATGCCCGACGCGCAAGTTTCTCCGCAGTGGATCGACGTCTCTCGCGTCGATGACGTTCGAGACGTCGTGCATCGCGCAGTCGCGTGCCTGGCGCAAGGGGGAGTCGTCGGTCTGGCGACGGAGACCGTCTACTCGCTTGTCGCATGCGCGCTGCGGCCTGACGCCGTCGCCCGCGTGCGGGCAATCCGCGACGCTCCCGGCGCGCGGCCGCTCACGCTGCTGCTCAAAGGCCCGGAAGAGGTGACCGACTGGGTTCCGGGCGTTTCGGAAGTCGGCCGGCGGATGGCCTGGCGCCTCTGGCCTGGGCCCGTCACACTCGTTTTTCCCGGTAACGGGACCACCGGTCTCTACGAGCGTCTCCCGAGCGAAGTCAAACCGCTGGTCTCACCCGCCGGCGATGTTGCGTTGCGCAGTCCGTCGCAGACGATCGTTCGGGACGTGCTGCGTCTCCTGCCGGCCCCGCTGGTCATCGCGATGGTAACCGATCCCGAGGGATCGATCCCCGCGACGGCAGAATCCCTCCGCGCAGTCTCGGGTCTTGATATGGTGATTGACTCGGGCCCGACCCAGTTTCAACAGTTCGCGACCGTCGTCAGGATTGAAGGGGAAAACTGGGCCGTCGAGCGCGAGGGTGTGGTCGATTCCGCGAGTCTGGTCGAAAGCGCGAGCCTCATCATCATGTTTATCTGCACCGGCAATACCTGCCGGAGCCCGATGGCCGAAGCCATCTGCAAGATTCTGCTGGCACGGCGGTTCAACTGCACGGTGGATGAGCTGGAAAAACGCGGCTTCGTCGTGTGCTCGTCGGGTGTCGCTGCGTACGACGGTCACCCGGCTGCCGCTCACGCCGTCGAGGTGGTGCGGGCGCTCGGCGGATCGCTCGAGAACCATCGCAGCCGCCGAATCGACTCGAGGCTCGCACGCCAGGCCGACTACATCTTTGCCATGACAATCGACCACCTGGACGACTTGCTTCGTTCGGTGCCCGAAGTCGAGTCGCGTGTGTTCCTGCTCGACCCTTCAGGCGGCGACCTCGCGGACCCCGTCGGCTGCGACTTTGAGACCTACCGCCGCACGTGCCAGATGATCGAGGCCATGCTCACGCAGCGCCTCGACGAAATCGGCCTCTGAGTATCAATAGCTGTCTTTGAGAACGATGTCCGAGGCCGCGGTGGTTCCCAGCGCCCACCAGACGTTCATCGCCACCGAGCTCTTGACCCACTGCACGCTGCCGTCGCACATCAAGACGTTCACACCGCCAGAGTGGTTGCTGGTGGCGTTCTCATATTGGCCGAAGTCGAACCCGCACCCGGCGCAGTCCATCCGGCAGCCGGCCCACTGGTACTGCTGCGAGTTGGGCGGAACGATCGTGTTGAAGAGGGTCACGCCCGGCGAGCCGGCGGCCCAGCGGTAGCCCTTGTCCTCGCTTGCTGGAATCGCTTCCTTGGACTGCCACAACTGGGTGCAGGTTTGAAGGTCGGCCATGACCCCGGGTACATTGGCGCCGGCTGAGTCACCTGACCCGGCCGAGCCCACACCTGTGGCAACGCCATCGCGGTAGGCGACGCTATGGAGCGCATCGGAGACCAGCGCCTCGGAGAAAGCGATCGTGGTCGTGGAGCCGTCTCTCAGGTTTGAATAAGACGAGCAGGTCTGATTCGAGAATATACCGTTGCCGAGCAACGTCCACGGGTTCGTCGCCGTGCCCATCGATCCCATGTAATTGTTGGTGTTGGCCGGTCCGGACTTGCCGTCGGACGGGCAGACAAAAAACGCCAGCCGCGTGTTGAACACCGTGGAATTCACGTCGTAGCCGACGTCATACCAGCAGTTCCAGCTAAAATTGGCTGCGGCCCAGAGCGGTTGATTGTCAAGATACGGGAGAAGTAGCGCATGGCAGCTCCACGTGCCCCAGTTAGTCTGAACGCCGGGATCGGAATAGGCAATCGTGGTGCCCATCGGAAACCGGTCGAACGCCGTGTGGTAGTTGGAGAGCGCTATGCCGATCTGCTTGAGATTATTGATGCACTGCCCGCGTCTGGCAGCTTCGCGCGCCGCTTGAACGGCCGGCAGCAGCAAGGCGATCAGCACCGCGATGATGGCGATGACAACCAGAAGCTCGATGAGTGTAAACCCACGGTGAGCCCGGGGATTCATGACCAAAGCCCCCAATCAATGAAAACGTGGATCGAACTGCTCGCAAGCCAAGCCTCGGCGCGCTACTTCTTCCCTTGCGGGCCCTTCACAAGGGGTGGTTTTTTCGCCAGGTATTCCTTCATCTTGTCTTGCGCGACCTTCTGAGCCTCGGGGTCCATGCTCGCCTGCCCGCCGGAATCGCCCGCGCCGGAACAACCCCCAGCCGAGATGAGCATTCCCGTTCCAAATGTGAATGAGCCGAGCATGGCCGCGACCGCGAAAATTCGCCCAACTCGCATCGTCCTCAGACCTCCATCGTTAGGCCGAATAAGTGGAAGGGAATCAGACTGGGTATTCTGGGAAAAACCGGGATTTTAGGATGTCGCCGATCGAATTGAGACCCACAAACGATCTTACATCACGTGTGATTCGATCGGAAGGGAGTGGTCACGACCGAAAGGGCGGTCGATCTTGTCAATTTTGGTGATCGGGTCCAGAATGGTCCCGGTCGCAACGGGCGCCGAGACGATGCCATCGGTTTGGTCCGTGCTCACAGTGAGGCGGGGGAGCATGTCTGACCGCCCCCTTTCGTGCAGTCGTGAAGGAGTGACGTGGCGATGGCGGTTGGTTCATCGGCTGCTCGACCGTCTGCGCCTGATGCCGGGGCGACCCCGGTGCACCGGCTGGGCGAGAATGTCTTCGATGTGATCGCCGACATCGGCGACGTCGCGACCTTTGCGGCCAGCACGCTCATGTGGATCGTGCGTCGCCGCGCCCGCTGGTCGGTCCTGGTTCCGATCTTTTATGCCATTGGCGTCAAGAGCGTCTCGGTGGTCGCGATCACGGGAACGTTCATTGGAATGGTGCTGGCGGTGCAGGCCTATCACCAATTCGCGATGATGGGGCTGGCGACCAGGCTGGGCTCGGTGATCAATATCTCGATTGTGCGGGAGCTCGGGCCGGTGCTGGCGGCGACGATGCTCGCCGGACGGGTTGGTTCGTCGATGGCCGCCGAGCTGGGCACGATGCGAGTGACTGAGCAGATTGACGCGCTGTCGGGGCTGGGCACCAACCCAATTTATTACCTCGTCGTTCCGCGTTTTCTGGCCTGCGTCTTGCTGATTCCCCTGCTGACCTTGATGGGCGACTTCATGGGGGTCATCGGCGGAGCGGTGGTGAGCACGCAAATTCTCAAGATAGACTCGTTCGCCTACTGGAAGCACACACGCGACTTCCTCGACAGCCTCGACATCTTCGCCGGCGTATTCAAGAGTTATTTCTTCGGCGCCGCGATCGCCTTGATCAGTTGCCATCGCGGCTTCAACGCCCGTGCCGGCGCAGAAGGCGTCGGCCGCGCTGCGACCGAGGCCTTCGTCTACTCGTTCATCGTGATCCTGTTCCTCGACTTCGTGCTCGGTCTCGGCTGGAACAATCTGTACCGCTCGCTGTGGCCCCAGTCGGAAGGCTTGCTATGAGTCAAGAAGCACCGGCCCCCGAAGGCGCTCAGGCGGCCTTGATCGAGCTCCGCGACGTCAGCATCCGCTTCCGCTACGATTCGGTGTTGCGCAACATCAACCTGACGATCCAGCGGGGGCAGACGGTATGCATCATCGGCGAGAGCGGCTGCGGCAAGACGGTCATGCTCAAGCTGATCATCGGGCTCTTGCGGCCGACTTCCGGCAAGGTGTTTTTTGACGGCGTCGACATCGCGACTCTCGATGGCAGGCAGCTCGTGAAGATGCGGCTGCGGTTTGGGTTTCTCTTCCAGATGGCCGCGCTCTTCGACAGCCTTTCCGTCTTCGACAATGTAGCGTTCGGCCTGCGCGAGCATCGCATTTGCGACGAGGCGCAGGCGCGGCAGATCGTCTTGCAGCGGCTGCACGAAGTGGGCCTGCCCACGGAAATCGAGACCAGGAAGCCGGCCGAGCTCTCCGGAGGTCAGCGTAAGCGAGTGGGCCTGGCACGGGCCCTGGCAATCGGACCGGAAGTGATGCTCTATGACGAGCCGACAACCGGTCTTGACCCGATCATGAGTGACGTGATCAACGCGCTCATCCTCCAGACCCAGCGTTCCATGAAGACAACCGGCGTCGTCGTCACCCACGATATGAAGACGGTCGCCAAAGTGGCTGACCGTGTGGTGATGCTCTATCCGCTTGCGCGCCTGGGGCCCGACGAGCCGCAGATCCTGTACGACGGCCCACCGAATGAGATCGAAAACTCCCCCGATCCTCGGGTCGGACAGTTCGTGCGCGGAGAGGCCGGCGAACGCCTGCGCGAGATGGCGCTCCACCGCACCGCGAGTTCCTCCGGGAGGCGGGTGCAGGCATCCCGCTAAGGCCGGCACGCAATAACGAGGGTGATCATGAACGAACGACTCATGCAGTTCCGGCTCGGAATGTTCGTCATCGTGGCGGGACTGGTGCTCACCATGATGATCATCTGGTTCGGCGAGTCGCCGGGAATCTTGCGCGATCAGGTCTATCTCAAAGTGCACTATCCCGAAGCACCCGGTGTCCTCGAGGGCGTCGCCGTTCGCAAGAGCGGTATCCGGATCGGCGAGGTCTTTGCGATTGCGTTTGACGACAGTTCCGACCCGCCCGACGGTGTGATCGTCACACTCGCAATTGAGCGAAAATTTAAGCTCCACGAGGGTGCAGTCCCGCGGCTGACGCGCTCTTTGATCGGAGACGTCACAATCGACATGCTGCCCGGAAAGGGCCCGGCGCTCCTGCAGACGAACAAGTCGCCGCGCGAAACCGGGAAGATCATCGAAGGCGTGGTCGCGCCTGACCCGGCCAAGGCGCTCGAGTCGGCAACCAAGGCTTTCGATAGTGCCGGCGAGACCCTGAGTTCCATCAACAAAGCCGCCGTCGGAATCGCGAAGCTCTCCGACAGTGCCCAGAAGATCGATGGCTTCCTCGCCTCGGTCACCGATGCGGGCCAGAATGTCTCGCAGGCCGCGAAAGGGATCAACGACGTGGTGCGCGCCAACGAAGCCAACTTGAAGCCCGCGATTTCCGACCTTCGCGAGGTCGCCGCCAAGCTCAACAAGACTTTCGACCCGGACACGCAGGCTGCTCTCAAGGCCGGCCTCGACCGCTTTTCTTCGGCGGCGAATCGGCTCGACGCGGGGCTCGCCCAGCTCGACCCCGTGCTCAAAGACCTGGGAGCGCCGGTCAACCACGCGCCGTCAACCGACATCGGCCAGGCGGTGCGCCGGATCAACGTCCTCGCGGCCGATCTCGAGCTCCTGACCAGCAAGTTGCGCGATGGACGGGGCGGTCTGAATCCCGACGGCACGCTTCAGAAGCTGCTCACCCAGGCTGAGCTCCATGACAATCTCAACAACGTTGCCCTCTCGGCGAGCCAGACCCTCGCCCAGCTTCGGGCCGTGCTCGCAGACCTGCGGGTCTTTGCAGAGAAGGTTGCCAGAGATCCAAGCGCCATCGGCCGCGGTGCGCTGCAATCACGCTGAGAGCGAAGTTTCCTGACCATGGAACCTTACCAGGAATCGAGAAGCCCACCCTTATTCGGAGCCCGTGGTCTCGCCGCGACGGAACACCTCGCTGCCCGGGAACTTCATGCACTTTCGGGCCAGGCTGCGGAAGGAGCCTGCTCGCGCGATCACCAGCACCTGCCCGGGAAGCTCGACTTTCCGCACGAGTTGGCGCACGATCGCTTGCTCCTTCTCGGAGTTGACGGACCACCAGGTGGTGGCCGGTCCGCGAACACACAGCACGAATAGCGGTCGATTTGGAAAGTACCGGACGGTCTTTCGGATCAGCCAGGCCGCGCCCAGGGCTGAAACCGAGCTCAGCACTTCTCGCAGTCCCGCAAGCTGCGATTCGGATAGGTCATGTGGAACGAATGTGTCACCCGCGGTGATTTTCGAGCGCTCGAGCCCGGCGGCGCGCAGGTCGGACTCATGGCGGTCGAGCCGATCGTGGATCTGGCGGAGTAATTCCATCCGGCCGCTGGCGCGGTAGACTTCCTGCAGCGCTTCGCAGGCGCGCGGCAGCCATACCTCGTCGTTCCGCGCGACCACGCCGGTCAAGAGTGCCTCACCTTGCGGATCGCCCACGACCGCGAGATGCCGGCCGAGGATCACGGCGGCACCGTCGTGGTTCGGGTCGCGCTCGAGAACGCGTTTGAGTAGTGGCACCGCCGGTACCGGGCCCTGCAGGTTGACCGTCTCTCTCGCGCTTTCCCAGAGTGAATGAACATCGGCACTGGCAGCGGCGCTCGTCGCTTCCGCGTCGGAGGGCACCGCATTGCGCCGGGCTTCGGCGAGCGCCCGGCGATGACGGTCGCGCCAGGAGCCGACATTATCCTTGTGCCATTTCTCGGAGAGCTCGCGCTCGATCGTCGGGACAAGGTCGCCGAGCAGGGCTTCCGCAGCGGACGGCCGCGGCGCGACTGGGAAGCCGATTCTCCGAAGATCATCCGCCGTCACGCCGAGCGGGCGCACCCGGTCGAGAAGAGCGGGATGTGTCTCGTCGTGCAGCGTCGCGCGAATCAAGCCGCGCTCGGTCCACACTGCGGCGACCTCCGGCTCCGGCGGAGTACGGATCGCTGCCGTCAGCCGGTTCCCGATATCGCAGGGCGGCTCCGGCCAAACGGCGGCCTGGGCAAGCAGCTCGGGCCAGAAGCGCTCGGAGAGCCAGGGGTTGAGCCCTTCGAGCCGCCAGAGCGAGCTGGCCATTGCGGCTGCTCCCGCGATGCGTGCCGCATCGCGGTCGGCCTGCAGCTCGTGGGCGCGCGAGAGCACAAGCGCCGCGCATGCAGCCTCGGCCAGTACCAGTCCACGAACCGCCTGATCGCCGAGCGAGACATGCGAGTGAAGCTATCTGCCGCCGGGCGCTGCATGCGCTCGAACAGATTGCCCCAACTGCGGTTGAGCCGATAGATCCGGCCACAGCTCCGGCCATGTCGCCCGGAAAGGTGTACAAATTCATGCGCCAGAATCACTTTGAGCTCTTCCGGCGACATGGCCTCCGCCAGCGGAAGGCCTATCTCCAGGATCGTACGCGGCCAGCCCAGAAGACCCAGACGGGGCAGCTCGCGCACCGATGCATTCAAGTTGAGCGTGATGCGCACCTGGTCGAACGACCGGCATTGCAAGTCCCGGCGTAAGCCTTCCAGCAGCGACCGGAGGCGCTGGTGCCTCGCCCGGGCCAACCAGATGCCCCTCGGGCGGGGTAAGCTCGTCGTGCATGAGGTAATACGCCTGGAGCGCTCCGTAGAGCGCGACGGGCACGCCGATGCAGATGAGCACGATGCCCAGCGGCGGCTCGGTAATCGCCCCGAGGACAAAGAACAAGAGCCCGACACTCGTGAGGAAAACCAGCCACGACAGCAAGGCGGCGAGCCCCAGCGCGATCCAGCGCGAAGTTGCCCGTTCCAGTGCCGCCTGCCTGCCGGCGTAACTCTTCTCGATCCGGGAAACCAGTGCGTCGAAAGCGGCTCTCTTCATGGCTGGACGGGTTTGTTCTTCTTGGTGGCGCGCTCGATCAGGTAATACGAAGGCTTGCGGGAAACGTTGAAGCGTGCGGCTTCGCCAAGGTACATCTCTCGTTTCGCGGGGAACAAATCGGCGAGCGCAGCCAGGATGAGGGCCTTATTCGGCCCCGGAACGAAGTAGCGGCGAGCTTCCTCGATCGACGGAGGCTTGGCAGCCGTCAGGAGCTCCGCAGCTTTGCCCACGTCGGTCTTACCCCCTGACTTCTTGAGCGCGTCGACAGCCTTTTCACGCCAGTGGGCCGACTCGTCGCGCTGGCCTTCGAGCGCAAAGGCGACGCTCACAGCCAGGATGTTGAATGGGTCTGGCCACGCCGCTTTGAACGCCACCTCGTCCGTTGCCTCCTTCATCCGGCCCAGAGCGAGCAGAGCGTGGAGGTGCACCGGTGAAGGCTTTATCTGAATGTTCGTGTCGCAGTATGCCGCGCATTCCTTGAGGTTTCCCGCGTAGTAGAGCCCGAGCGCTTTCAAGAACAGAGCGATCTGCCCTTGTGCAGACGCTGGCACCCGCATGGTCCAGGAATTGATCGCCCCATCAATCTCGTTTGCCTTCCCCGAGGCCGCCAGAGCGTCCATCAGCAAGAATAATGGCGAGATGTCCTGCACGCTGGTCATCAATGCGGCGCGATATTGCGGCACGAGCTCGCCCGCCTGGCCTTTGGCCATCCTGGCTTCGTGGATCAAATTACCAAGCATTTCCGTCTCGCTGACGTTCAGCTCGCGCGCCTTGAGAGCAGCCTTGAGAGACTCGTCCCACTGTCCTCGAGCGTTCGCCTTCGCAGCAATACCCAACCAGGGCCAGCCGAGCCTGGGGTCGGCGGCGATCGCCTGCCGGTAGAACGACTCTTGCTTGTCCCAGTCGGGATCGATCCGGCCACGGAGGTAAACGAGCGCGCCGCTCGAAGGCTCGGCCGCGAGATACTTGTCGTAAAGCGCCACGAGGCCACCCTCGTGATTGTTCATTTCGGCAAACTGCTGGTAACACCGGTGCCACGGAATGTCGACCGGCCGCCGGTCCAACCCCGACTTGAGAAACTCCTCCACGTGGCTCCGCCTGTCCTCGGTGGTGCTGGAGACGTAATAGTCGAGAAGAAGTGACTGATTCGGGCTGCGCTTCAGTCGTTTCTCGGCGAAATCCATCGCGCCCTTGGGGTTGGTCGCAACGAGCTCGAGGAATGCGTTCTGATCCTGCCCCTGAACCCAACCGATCTCGATCTTGGTGACTTGCTGGTCCTTTCGATCAACGTTCAGCTTATCGGGTGCGGCGGTGAAAATGTAATCGACATTCGCGCGGTGCACGAATGGCTCATCGACGAGAAGCCGGCGCGAGCCCGGAATGCCAGCCGCGGAGTACACGTGAGTACTCTCCTCGATCACCGCCTCGCCGCCCGGGTTGAGGATCCAGACGGGTTTGCTGAACCAGCGCTCGAAGTACCCGCTGTTTAGCGCGATGTTCTGCGTCTCTTGCACCGGCCCGGAGACCTTGACGACGTGGGGCCCTTCGGCAACCGTCAGCCGTCCCATGCCCCCTACCGAAACTGCGGGCGCGTCGTCCACTTGAACCTGCGCCGGCTGGCCCGTCGCGTTCAAGACATGCAGCGTGCGGTGGCGCTTGATGTATTCGTTATTCACAGCGAGCCCACCGACGACCAGGAAAGCAGCAACACTGCCGATCGCCACCTTCCGCTGCCAGGGGGCATAGGGAGATCCTTCGGAACGAAACAAACCGGCCAGGGAAAACCCTCGCTTCGGCAGCATCGACTCGGACTGGTGAAGCGCCTTCTCCGACTGCTTCACGAACTTCCGAAACGCGTGGTGGTCCTTGAGACTGGGAATCTCACGCAAGAGAACGTCGGCGATCTTCATCGCCTCGGCGTGCCGTCCCGCCTGCTGGAAGTACCCCGCCAGTGAATCCAGCGGGTCGAGCGAGTATCGCTGTCCTGCGCCGGGCTCCATGAGAAAATCGAGGAGCTTTTCTGCTTCCTCGAGGTTGCCTGCCCCCATCTTCTGCTGGGCCACACCGACGCGGGCTTCCGGCAGCGTCGGGTCGAGGTTGAACGATTCCTGGAAGAGCTTGGCCGACTCGGCAAAGGAGGACATATCGCGGAGCTGGGATGCCATTCCGCGCGCAGGCCGGCGTGGTTCGGAAAACGGCCAAGCGCCGTCTGGCGGAATTCGGCAGCCTGTTCATGTTCGTGAAATGCCAGGAGCTGACCGTGGGCCTGGACGGCCGCATCGCCCGAAGGCTCGCGGCGAAATCGTTCGAGGCTCGCCGAGGTTTGAAGTTGCTTGGTCTGTTCGTAAACATCGGCCTTGAGCACATAGTGCCGCGTGCACGACGGGCACTGGTCGATGATTCGCTTTCGGCCCAGAGGAATGATCGGAATGAAAACGACCACGAACCAGAGCCGCGTATCGTATGACGTCAGGTTCACCACGCGCCCGCACGACTTGCAAGCGGCGGTTCGCACGGTGACGTTCTTCTTGCCGTAATAGTGGGTACCGACTCCGTTAACAGTGGACGGCATCTCAGCAGCTTTCGGTTCGAGGTTGATGGTGAAACTACCGCTCAGCACGACCATTCCTTTTTATCCCCGCGACGCGCTCGGCTCAACCGTTTCTCGCCACGCGATGACGCGAATCGACTTTCACGGTTTCGATCGAGGACTTGGCTCGCGATCAGCGTGCTTCGATTGCGGACCATTTCTGGCTCCCGCAGGCAGACCCGCGACTTGACCGTTCGGCGCCTCGCGCGCCCATGATGGAGCGATCGCCGCGGGCCGTTGAGACAAGAAATGCGTAAGTGGTCGCCAAGTTGAGCCATCTGGGATTAGCGTGTGGCGAGACGTCGTCATGATTCACGCAAGTCGAATCTTCTTGATCGTCATCACGGCCGTGGGCGCAGGGGCGTCTTGTGGAGACTCCGAGTCGGAAACAATGCAGGTCGCCGCCGGCAAGCAAGAATCTCGACCGAATCCGGCCGCCGGGGCAGAACCGCAAGCGTCACCGCCCGTAGCGCTGCCGGAAGTCACGCTTTTTCGCGGCGGACCGCAGAGGACGGGATCGATCGCAGGGCGAATCGCGCTCGAAAACCCCCGGTTGCTATCACTCGTCCCGACAGACGGCGACCCCGGCGAAGCGCTTGTTGCCGACGGCATGATCTACGTGGGCGACCGGAAGGAGACAATCTACGCGATCAAGATTGCAGACGGCACGGTTTTATGGCGCGCCCCCGGCGTCGGATTCGTCTACTGTTCGCCCGCCCGGCGCGGCAATACAATCTTCGTCACCTGCCGGTACGGCCTCAAGGCACTCTCTCGAGCAGACGGCAAGGTGCTCTGGCACATTGGACTCAGCGGTGACGCGACCGAATCGTCGCCTCTGATCGTGAACGATCGGATCATTGTCGGGGACACCGGCGGTGCGATCACCGCCCTGAGTTTCGACGGCAAGGTGGTCTGGAAATACTCGGTGACAGACGACGAGCGCGGCCAGTTGCGCCCTGACGTGCCAAAGCGTGGGGTGCGGGCGCGGCCCCGCTCCGCGGCGAGCGATGGAACCATCGTTTACCAGCCGGTGTTCGACCAGTCGCGGCTGTTCGCGATCGATCTGAAGGCCGGCAGACGGCGCTGGGCGTTCGAGATGAATGGCTGGATCTACGGCGTGCCGGCGCTCTCCGAAGACAAGCTCTTCTTCGGCAGCCAGGACAAGCACCTGTATTGCCTGGACAAGGCGCGCAAAACAATGCTCTGGAATTTTCCGACCAACGCCCGGATCGAGGCCGGCGTGGCCTACCAGCGCGGATCTGTTTTTTGCGCGGCGTGCGATGGCGGCATTTACCGCGTGGACGCCGAGACTGGCAAGGAAATCTGGAGTTATAAAACACCCGCGTCTGAAGCAAGTCCCGCGATCTACTCGGCACCCGTGTGCACGGAAGACGCCGTGTATTTCGGATCGTTCGACGGTTACGTCTACTGCCTGAACATCGACAGCGGCCAGTTAAGGTGGCGATTCTGCCCGGTGGCAGGGGCGGAGATTACCGGCTCGCCGCAAACCGATGGGCGCAGGATCGCGCTATCGATCCGCAGGAGTAGGAACCGCGGTGGTGAAAACGGACTCGTCATCATCGATGATAAACCGGGTGATCCGCGGAAATGAGAAGTGGGTCAGCGTTCCACGGGACCCGCACTCCTGGACCACGCCATGAAATTCTGGAAGTTTGCCGGCAAATTCGTCTTCGCGATGCTTTTCCTGGTCGCGGGGGCTGGCCACTTTGTCTCGCCCGGCTCCTTCGTCAAGATCGTGCCGCCTTATCTTCCCTTCCCTCGAGAGCTGGTGTTTGTCAGTGGCGTCTTCGAGGTCGTTCTGGGCGTGATGCTCGTGATTCCGCAAACTACTCGCCTGGCTGCGTGGGGATTGATCGCTCTCTTGATCGCCGTCTTCCCCGCGAATATCTACATGTACCAGCACGCAGAGTTATTCGGCGTGTCGCCGCGTGCGCTCTTGCTTCGGCTGCCTTTGCAGGGGATCTTGATTCTCTGGGCGTGGGTTTACACTCGGAAGCAGAGCGCGACGGCAAAGCAAATCGCGCCGGGAGACGGCAATGACCTTTAATAAGCTCGCTCGGACAACCGCCACCGTGGCACTCGCGATCGTCGAGATCACCGCATCGGCCGGCGCCCAGGATGATCCGTTCACCAAGCAGAAGCCGCCGCCGGTGGTCGGGCGGTGGGATCTCACGGTGCACGGTCCCGACGGTGATTACCCATCGTGGCTGGAAGTGCGGCAGTCGGGATATCGCACGCTGGTCGGGTCATTCGTGGGCCGCGTCGGCAGCGCCCGGCCGATTTCGTTGGTTGAGTACGACAAGGGCCGCATTCACTTCTCCGTCCCGCCCCAGTGGGAGAAGCGCACCGACCTCCAGCACATCGATGGCCAGCTCGACGGAGACGTGCTTCGCGGCGAGACGACCAATGACAAGGGCCGCCGGGTCGCCTGGGAAGCACACCGCGCTCCGTCACTCAAGCGGACCGGCGAGCCTGAATGGGACGAGGCGGTCGAGCTGTTCAACGGGCGCGACTTAACCGGCTGGAAGCCGCGCACTGCCGGTGCCAAGAACGGCTGGCTCATTCGCGATGGCGTGCTCGTGAACGCCGAGCCGGGAAACGATCTGTTAACCGAGCAGAAATTCACGGATTTCAAGCTTCACGTCGAGTTCCGCTATCCCCGCGGCAGCAACAGCGGAATCTACTTGCGTGGGCGCTATGAAGCGCAGATCGAAGACAACCACGGCGAGGAGCCGGATAGCCACAACATCGGCGGCATTTACGGCTTCTTGATGCCGCTCAAAAACGCAGCGAAGAAATCAGGCGAGTGGCAGACGCTCGAGAGCACTCTGGTCGGCCGTGCTGTGACGATCGTGCTCAACGGCGAGCAAGTGATCGACCGGCAGCCCATTCCCGGCATCACGGGCGGAGCACTCGACAGCGACGAAGGCAAGCCCGGCCCCATCATGCTGCAAGGCGATCATGGCGTGGTCGAGTTTCGAAAGGTGACGCTGACCCCGGGGATCATCAGCCGCTGAAGATCTTGAGCCGCGAAGACAAGTCTTCATAGAGCTTGTCGTACGTGATGCAGTTACGATACTTTCTTGGGCCGGGAAGCGGCGCAAGACTTCTTGGAAACGCTCCCTTTTGGTTTACCGGCCTGCCGCGCACCGAATTGATCGAGAACTGCCTGCCTCATCAAATCCATGACGACGATGTCTTCCCCCACTTTGGAGAAAATAATTCTCAGGCCCGACGGAACGCTGAGAGCGTAGACCGGATTGTCCTTCGAGATCTTGCGCACCCTTCGCCGGTTCGCAGCGCTTGCAATGAAGTTGTCGCGGTCCGCGATGACGCGCGTCACGTCCTGCTTCTGCTTGTCATTCAAGGCGTCAAGGGCGATAGAGACCCGCCCATCGATCTGATAACCTGCTGAAGACCGTTTCATGTTCGGCATGATGAGGCTCGCAACCACGGGCGCACCGCGCGAGTTTCGCGCCGCTGTTTAGCATTCTAACGCCAGTTGGCTCTGCGATGGGAGATGGTAAGCGTCGAGATCCGGGCGCACCGAGCCCGTGTGGCGAACGCCGCCTTCACTTCGCCTTTTGAGGCTCGGCAAGCCCGAAGAAAGAGATCCGAAAATCAACGTCTGGCACATCGCCGAAATGAAGCTCGTTGAATTCGTAGGTGTCGACACCGCTCGGTTGCTGCTGGCCGGCGAGTGAGTGCGTGATCACGACCCGCTTGGGGACCGGAAATCCGTCCTGGGGCGGCGAGTACTCGATCCGTCCGTGAAAGACGTTCTGTGTATCTGAGTATTCGTATTCATGAATAGCCCACTTCTCCTCCGGTGCGACCAGCACCCAGCCGGCAATGTTTCGCAGGCGAGGGAATTTCCCGTTCTTGAAGTCAAAAGCGATTCTTAAATACGATTTCCCGTCCTGCTGCACGGCGGAAACGTGATCGATGGCCGCGCCCCCGTCGGCAATGACCGAGCTCATCGAAGGACCGCCGAATGAGAATGGAGCACGAAGATACGAGTACAACCAGCTCGGCATCTGGTTTTTGATAAACGTCTGCCCATCCTTGTCTTTTGCAAATGACTGGACCGTGAATTCGCGCTTGCCGGCCGCCTTCACCAACCAGAATGCATTCTCGGGGTTGATGCAGAAGACCGTTTCTCTCGGTGGACCTGGCTTCTGGTCGTTCATCCTTGTCATCGTCGCGATCCTGGTCACCTTGGCGAACACCGGGCCCTTTGACGCGAAGGTGAACTGCCCGTTGATCCGGATGTGATTGGGTTTGCCCATGAAGTGTTCTTCCACTCCTGTCACGGACCCGAATGCATTGGCGAATCGCGCTTCGAGCGCGCCCAAGACCCCGGGATACGTCTTCAGAACGCGCTCCTTGAGAGCCGCTCCGTCGTCGCTCGCCGATGCACGGCTGGCCCAAAGGAGCATCGAGCCGGCAAGCGCACAACCAACGGCCGCAGGTCGAAGCCGCATGTGATTCTCCTGGGTGCTGGAGGGCTGGAGGCGTGAGTCAGCAATGACCACAGACTAACGCGCAAGTCGGGGTTCCAAAAGATATCAGGTCGTCGATGGCGAGGACGCGAAACGCAGTTGGGTCGATCAGTGCGATCTCGCCCTCGAAAAGCAAACAAGGTGTCAGCGGCCTTTCAGTGCGGTGAAAGGCGCTGACACTTTTCTCGAACGCGGCGTGCCGGAAAGGGGCGCGGGCGCTCAGTTCAGCACGAGCCGATTGGCGAGCTCGTATCCTCCTGGCCGGAGCATCGCGAGTGCCCATTCATACGCAAGGTGATAGATTTCCTGCGATGCGTGAGTCGCGGGAATGCCCGGTGAAATTGCCGGCAGAATAACAAGTGTCGGCGCGACCGTCCGCCGTCCGAACGCAAGGGTCGACGCTCCTTCGCCCCCCGTAAAGTTCTTTGAATACATTGAGCACCTCGACAGAGAGATGTGGCCCCGGTACGAAAAGGAGCGATTTCCTGACTATTATCATCGACATGCTGAGGTATGGCTATGACACCGTCTTTTTCGCAACAAATGCGCAGTTTCAGGCATCCGGTCGTCAAAGGCGTTACCATAGGCTCGAACGGCAAAACGAGTTAGGTCGAGTGGTTGCCGAGTTTTAGCCAGATTCTCCAGATTTTTTATCGGATGTAGATCACCGCGATCCCCAGATTCGCTGCCAAGCAACGGCCTGGCGCAGACGGGTTGTTTATCAAATTGGTCATAATCACATTCCTTCAAATTCTTGTAAAACGACTTGATTTTTCACCAATCGCCGGTCAACCTTGGGGCGAGGAGAGTTTCTCGTGCTTCGCGACAATGGGTTGTCACCAAAGGAGAGCAGGATGAGTTCAGCAGTCATGATGGAACGAGCCGGAGTGGGAGCTGCCGGGCATGCCCGTGTCGAATCCGAGTGGGCTCCTGGGCGCACCGGCCGCGACACCGACCGGCATGAATGTGCTGATGGTGCCTCGCTGCACGATGACGTTCAAGAAGTGCGCCGGAGGGATGAAGATCGTTTGCGCCGTGCGACGACAAGGTCTCGGCGACCATGCTCCAGAACCTGTGCACGATGATGCCGGGCGGCCTGTGCAGTTGCTGCTGCATGATGAACGGCATGGTCGCGTGCTGTTGCAATCTGGTCATGGCGATGTGCAAGTGCGAACCCACGGAAGACGGGGTATGCGTCACGTGCACGAGCGGCGACCCAGCGTGCTGCGCGATGATCGAGGCCTGCTGCGCGTGCATGACCTCGATGATCAAAGCAGGTTGCACCTGCTGCCTGATGTTCAACAACACGCCGGTTTGCTGCGGCTGTTGAAATGTTCTTTGCCGGCGTGCCGGTTGGCACGCCGGCAATCGTGGGCTAAACGTCGGCTCTCAAGCCAACGTTTTGCCGGCCCGCGTTCAACGGATCGGCGATTAATTCTCACCGACGCCGCGCACACCGCTACAGGCTGGACCGGGCGAGGTTCACTGGCGCGCCAGTGCCGCGTGATCGGTTTGTGTGACAGCACTCGCCTGCGTCACCGGCCGATAATACGGCGATGACCGCAGTTTCTTCATCTCCGTTTCGCGGTTGCTCACGACCTGCGTGGTGAGGTGACCCAGCGGCGACTCTCCCTGCGTCGTGCAACCGAGTGACGAAACACCCGCAATCACGCACGCCATAGCGAACAGGCACCGTCGTCTCATCGGAATCTCCCCTCTTTGTTTTGAGCAAACCGATTTTATTGATCGTTTTAATCGAGATTGGTTCGCCGAGTTGTCCGCTGAAAGAGATAAGTACAGTGATGTAAAGAGTTATGAAGATCCGCCCGAACGGTAGAAGCACGTGATCAGCAGATAGGTGCGACCGACACAGCAACTGTACGCGTCGTAATATAATGTCTATCGGAATGATGGACATTGTGTCAAGAGTCTATTCGAATTGATGTTGAAAAACATCCGCTGGGCGCCCGAATGTTTCGGCGGCACGACGCATGGCTAGCGGTGGTTCGTCGCGCGCCGCGACCTGGGCTGGCGATGGGGCGAGGCGCCTTCGGTTTGTTCGGGATTACTCGGAATCCGATGGCACACCGCGCTTGACGCCCCCATCCAAAACGCGGTTAGATAAAAGGATCTCCGTGCGTTTGCCTCCCGCCAACCCATCCTCCGTGAAGAGGGTCCCACCCATGCGCTCGCTCCCTCGCCGAGAGTTTTTCGCAGACACGGCCAAGATAGCCGCGGCGATGGCCGCGATTCCGGCAGCGAAGGCCGTCGCGGCCCCGGATGACGGGGATGGCGATCAAAAGCCGGCCGGGCCGAACGACACCGTGCGGATGGCGGTGTGCGGCGTCAACGGCCGGGGCAGGGACCACATCGCCGGCTGGAGCCATCTCAAGGACGTGCGCATCACGGCGATCTGCGACGTTGATCTCCGCGCGGCCGGCCGCGGGGCCAAGATGGTCGAACGAAATTCCAAGTCGGCGCCCAAGATCGTGCAAGACATTCGCCGCCTGCTCGACGACAAAACGATCGACGCCATCTCGATCGCCACGCCCAACCACTGGCACGCCCTGGCGACGATCTGGGCATGCCAGGCGGGCAAGGACGTCTATGTCGAGAAGCCGGTCAGCCACAACGTGAGCGAAGGCCGGCGGATGGTCGAGGCCGCGCGAAAACACGAGCGCATCGTCCAGACCGGCACTCAGTGCCGCAGCCACAAGGGCATTCAAGACGCCGTCGCCGTTGCTGCGATCGGGCAAGCTCGGCCAGATCTACATGGCCAAGGGCCTCTGCTACAAGCCGCGCGGCTCGATCGGGCATGCGGCCGATTGCCCGGCTCCGGCTGAAGTCGATTACAACGTCTGGCTCGGGCCGGCCTCTGAACGGTCGTTCAACCCGAATCGCTTCCATTACAACTGGCACTGGCACTGGGATTACGGCAACGGCGACCTCGGCAACCAGGGTATCCACCAGATGGACCTCGCCCGCTGGGGCCTCGGCAAGAACGAATTTCCCAAAGCGGTGGTGGCGTCGGGCGGCCGGTTTGGTTACTCGGATGACGGCCAGACGCCGAACACGCTGCACGTCGGCTTCGAGTTCGACGATTGCGAGCTTCAATTCGAGGTGCGCGGGCTTTTGACCAACGACGAGGCCAAGGTCAAGATCGGCGACATCTTCTACGGCACGGAGGGCGTCCTGGCAATCTCGAGCTACACCGACTGGCAGTCGTTCCTCGGGCCCAAGCTTGAGAAAGGCCCCGGCGGCTCCGGTGGCGGCGATCATTTCGCCAACTTCATCAAGGCCCTCAAGGCGCGTGATTCCAAGATCCTGGCGGCTGACATCGAAGAAGGGCATCTTTCCAGCGCGTACTGTCACCTGGGAAACATCGCCTACCGGCTCGGCCGCAAGTTGCGGATCCACCCCTCGACCGAGTCGTTCGAAGGCGATTCCGAGGCCGATGCGATGCTCACTCGCGAGTACCGGGCGCCATTTGTGGTACCCGCGAAGGTCTAAGAAGCGTTCGAGGAAATAGGCTGTTCACGGAGGAATGTCATGAAGCGCGCGCGCTTTCCGATCGCCGGTTTGATGGCTGTCGTCGCGGCGATCGCCATCAATCTTTCGGTGTTGAGGTCGTTCAACCAGTCCAGTCCCGATTTCCTTGGGCACCTGTTTTTCGCCTGCGGTGTCATGCCGATGGCGAGTGTCCTGTTCCTGGTCGGCTTGTTCTCGGCCCGGAACCTGGTGCGGGGAGACCGGTTCTCCCCATTCGCTCTCGGATTCGAGGCCTTCGGTTGGGTCGCGATCTTCGCGTTCGTCACGATTTATTCGATTGCACCTTGGGCACTGCTGGCCTTCACCGAATGGATCGGAACCTGGACGAGACCCGTCCTTGAGCCGCTTTTCCAAGGTTCGCCGGGGTGGGTTCAACTATCCGTCGAGCTAGGGTTCGGGGCCGTTCTGTTTTCGCCTCCGCAGTTGGTCATCGCGCTCTTCGGCGGATGGTTGGCGCGGAGACTGAGGATCACGCTCCGCTTCGAACGATGGAGCGCGGAGGAAACGGCGGCGCATCCACCCGACTCGTCGAGCGCCGCTGTCGGGGCCGATCCGGCGCTGCTCGAATGGCAATAATCGCGTTAACCGAGCTTCACTCGCCGCGGCTGATCCTCCGCCGCTTGACGGACAACGATCTCACCGTCCTGTGTGCCTATCGGTCCCTTCTCGAAGATGACTGCGGGATGCACTTTCCGCAAGACGACCCGCGACAGATGGAGGTCGGCATCACGCTGGCGCCGTCACTTCCCCATCCATCGAACTTGAGTCTTGGCTAACGCCCGCTTGAGCTCGTGCGAGCCCGTCCAAGTAACATCAGTGTAGGCCAGGAGGAGGCTCTCAAGCTGGGCGAGGTTCTTCAGATAGTCCAGGCTCGAGTCGCTTACGGGAGCCCCGTCGAGGCTCAGCGACTTCAGGTGCGCAAGCCCTCTCAAGTGCTCCAGGCCAGGACCCCTGACCTTGGTGTCGCCGAGGTCCAGTGACTCGAGGTTTGTCAGCGAACGCAGATGGATCAGCCCGCTGTCAAGCAATGGGCTCGACCCAAGGCTGAGGCTCCGGAGCTGCGTGAGCCCGCTCAGGTGCGCCAGTCCAGCCCCGGTAACTTGCGTGGAAAAGAGGTCCAGCTCGCGAAGTTTGATCAGTTTTGCAAGATGGATCAGGCCGGCGTCCGTGATCGCTCCGGAAAGGGAGACGTCGGTCAGACCCTTCAAAAGTCCCAAGTAAACGAGCCCTGAGTCCGTAACTCGCGTGTCGACAAGGTTGAGGGACCGGAGGTTGGGCAAGTCCTTCAACTTGGTAAGGCCGGGCCCCGTAACCTTCGTGCCGCCGATATTCAGCGACCGGAGGTTGACCATCCCCCGCAAATGGACCAAGCCGGCGTCGGTGATTTGAGTCTCGACGAGGTAAAGATTTTGAACTTTCGTCAGCCCCTCCAGAAAGGCCAGCCCCGCGTCTGTGATTTTGGTCATGGAGAGGTCCAAGCTCTCGAGCTCGGTCAAGCAAGCCAAGGGGGCAAGGTCAGCATCCGAGACTTCGGGGTCGTTGACGCAGATGGCGACGACGGGACGACGAGTTGAATCCGCGACGCAACAGAAAGGCCGCATGTTAATGAAACAGCCGTCGAGTTTCTCGAGCGCAGTCAATTGCCCGCTCCTGAGCAGCCAGTCGCCGTTGTCGCTCCGTGACAAGTGCCATGAGGACGGCCAGGACCGCGATCCCGGCGAGCATCGTGCCGTAAACGCCACTTCGCGCGAATTCGCATGGGTGCCCTCCTACCGTCGAGCGTCGTGAAAAGGAGCAGGTTGCGTCCAAAAATAGACGTACACTCGGCGGCCAAGATTCGGTCATTGCGACCGGTATTCACCCGCTTAGATGCCGGCCGATTCATCCAATTCGGCCGGCCCGTTCCGCTCGGCCTCGGGCTCGCGCGGGGGCTCGGGCGGCGGCTTTTCATGGAAGACACCGATGTTGCGGTATTTCTCGTAACGGCTTTGTACGAGTCGATCGGTGGGAATCTCCTTGAGCTGCCGGATCGAGTGAACGAGGAAGGTCTTCAAGCTGGCGGCGGCCTCGCGGTGGTCGCGATGGGCGCCGCCGGCGGGCTCGGCGATGATCTCGTCGATGATGCCGAACCGCAGCAGGTCGCGGCTTGTCAACTTGAGCGCGGCGGCCGCCTTGGGGGCATGCTCGCTTCCCTTCCACAAGATCGAGGCGCAGCCTTCGGGGCTGATCACGGAGTAATAGGTGAACTCGAGCATGGCCAGCCGGTCGCCGATGCCGATTCCGAGCGCACCGCCGGAGCCGCCTTCACCGATGACGACACCGACGATGGGCGTGCGGATCTGGCTCATGGCCATCAGGTTCTCGGCGATGACCGAGGCTTGCCGCGCTCTTCGGCGGTGATGCCCGGATAGGCGCCCGGCGTATCGATGAACGAGATGATCGGCAGGCCGAACTTCTCGGCGAGCCGCATTTTCAGGAGCGCCTTGCGATAGCCCTCGGGGTGAGCGCAGCCGAAATTGCACTGCTTACGCTCGGCAAGGTTTTTCCCCTTTTGATGGCCCAGGAACATGACCTTGATGTCGTCGAGGTGGGCCAGCCCGGTCACGATCGCCTTGTCGTCGCCGAAGGCGCGGTCGCCGTGGAGCTCGAGGAACTGCTCGAAGATCAGGTCGATGTAATCGCGGGTTTGGGGCCGTTGCTGGTGGCGCGAGACCTGAACGATCTGCCACGGTTCGAGGTGAGAGAAGATCTCGCGCTTGAGCGCCACCAGCTCACGCCTGAGCCTGCGGATCTGTTCGGCGATCTTGGGAGAATCCCCCGCGGCGCGGTTCTTGGCGTAGTGTGCCTCCAGATCTGCGAGGCGAGCTTCCATCTCGTAAATCGGGGCTCTCAAATGGCAGTCGCGGTTCAGACGGACCGCGGGACGGGGTGGGCTCCTGCGCCATGCGTTGGCATCTCGAATTGGCTTTTGAGTTGGGAAAGGAAGCGCTGCGCAACACGCTCGCACGCAAGGAAAAAGGCAGGCCGCGTTCTTACATCATCGCGCCGTCGCGTTCCGCGAGTGGGTCGGGGTCGTCCTGAAAGATCCGGATCGTCCGGAACCGGCTCAACATCTCGTGGATGCTCGCATACCGATCTTCGGGCTTCTTGCAGATCATCTTCAGGACCATTTCATTGTATTCGGGCGTCACCATCTTGTTATGGTTCACCAGCGGAAGCGGTCGCTCGCCCAGGTGCTTTTCCAGAAGCTCCTGCGACGAATTCGCGCGAAACGGCGGCCGGCTGCAAGCTAATTCATAGCAAGTGATTCCGAAGCTGTAAATATCCGCGAGCGGAGTCGGCGAATCGCACCGGATCTGTTCAGGCGACATGTACGTCTTCGTTCCCTGCCGCGGGATCCGCCCCTCGAACATCTTCATCAGGCCGACCGCCTGGCGCCTTGCCAGCGCATAGTCGATCACGCGAACCTCACCAGACTTGTTGTACAAGATGTTCTCAGGCTTGACGTCACGATGCACCCAGCCACGATCATGCATGTATGCGAGAGCTGAACCCGCCTGCTGGATGATCCGGTGCAGATTCTTCTTCGGCAGCGGGTAAATGCTCGGCCGGGCGATCGGCATCTTGAGATGATGGCCGGTAAAAAGCTCCATCACAAAAAAAGGCTGAAATTGATCCTTGACGAACTCGATAGACCCGGATCAGGTTCGCATGCCGAAGCTCCATTCCAAGCTTGGCTTCATGCATGAATGCCTTATAGTCTTCTCTTTCTTCGGCGCGCGAGGCGAGCAGTTGTTTGAGGGCGAACCGTTTCTGTGTGCCCTCTTTCAGGACTTCCATGACAACGGACGTTGCACCGGGATGGATGGTGCGGATATAGCGATAATCGCCAATTCGATCGTCGCTGATCGCATTGATCTCAGTCGCCAAGACCCCCTCCGAACCGGTCAGGTCGAACGGACGGCTCAGATTGCCTCGCCCAGCGGTTCCGCATCGCGTCAGAGACCCATCGCTTCGACATCAACCACATCACATTATCTTACCAAAAGCCGAAGCTTCTGAGAACTTCCGGCGTCGTCACCAGATGTCGAGGGGCGAGTTTCTTGTTGGACGCTGCGCTCAAGACCGGTGCTTCCGCCACCGATGAATTGGTAGCGGGACGCAGCGATGCACGCGGCTTTTCACACCGTACGGTCCGCCAGGGCATGATGTGACGGTTGAGGGAATAGAAGGGAGCCGGCCGGGCGATGCAGTCTGATTACGACGGATCGACCCAGCATGGCACACCCGCAAAGGGGGATGACTGCATCCACTTGGTCGCCAGCCGCCGAGAGGCCCTCGCATCCCTGCGATCGGCGGCGTGCGCAACACCGCCCCGCCCCGTTCTCATCAGCGGCGAGCCGGGCGCCGGCAAGACGGCGTTGATCCGCGGGTTTGCAGCAGGAACCGACGCGCTCTGGCGCATCGCGAACGTTGATCTGGCCTCGGAGATGAACGCCATCGAATTCCTTCGCCTGGCAGCCCATCCGCTCGGCGTCTCGGCGAGCAATCGACTGGGCAAGGCGCGAATTCGCATCCAGGATGCGCTGGCCGACGAATTCACCGAGGGTCGCCGCTGGCTCCTCGTAATCAATGAGGCGCATCGTGGCCGCTCGGCGGTTTGGGACGAGGTGCAGGCCATCGCGAATCAACTGGGAAGGCCGCGGGGATTTGCCACGCTTTTCATCGTCGGCGCGACTGATCTGCCGCGAACGCTCGTCCGGCGCGGGAGCTCGATCGGCCTCGCGGCTCAGATCTCGGCGCACGTCCATCTCCAGCCCATTGATCTCGACGAAGCACGCGAGTTACTCGAGGCCGCCGGTTCGATCAGGCCGGCGGACGAACGCCTGCTCGAGGAGCTGCACCGCAACTCACGCGGCAACCCGGCGATGCTCCTGCGGCTCGCAGAGCTGTCGGCCCGAACGCGGCGAAGGAATCCAGAGGCAGCCTTGTGTTTCGGCGAGGGGCGGAGTCTCCGCAGCATCGAGCAGGGCGGCGTGATTGGCGCCACCTTCCGAGACGATCTCCATGCCGAGGCGCGCCCGGATCTAGCTCATGAAGTGGTGAAAGAGGAGAACCGATCGACTCGGTCCACCGCGAGGGGTCCGGGCCGAGCCGAGACTCCGGCGCTGGTCCCCTCGAAACCCCCGATTCGCGATGAGGAGGGCTTGGTCGAGGTGGGCTGGGAAGGTGACCTGGAGGATGAGCTCTCCTCCCTGGAAACGGCGCCGAGCGAGGCCACAAGCTTCAGTTCGCACGATTCACCGCCCTCCGAAGAGTTGATCGAAGACCGTTACGCCGCGCTTCAGGCAGTTTCGGAGCGTGAGGCCTGGTTGACGAACGGTGAGTCTGCCATGGATACTCAGGACATATCTACCGGTAATGCGGTTGAGCTGGACGAACGAGTGGAACCAGCGGCGTCAGGACAATCTTCCGCCGGTGCCAACGCGTCGGGAGGCATCCGAGCCGAAGGCCAGCACGAATTCGCCCCGTACAGCCAGCTCTTCACGCGGTTCCGCCAGTCGAAATAGCCGCAAAGCGATTCGTTCCGCCTGCCGAATCGGCGCAGGCACGCCGCACGGATCCGCGAAGAACAAAACTTGAGGAAACGACTGATGAAATTGCCGTTCCGGCGTCGAATGGTCTCTTAACGGCCTTGCCACGGCGCTGTGCGGCGTGCGGGGAACGTTTTATTTTCACTGACGAGCAGGTGTCGCTGACGCAGATCTTGGTGCTCCCAGCCGTTCTTCTTCCCGGGAGGTACGGCGACCGCGGTCGACCTGGTCCAGACGTTCGCAAGACGTTTTGGAGCAGGAGCTTCCGGCGGCGGCACCTGCTTTTCAACAACCGCTCGCGTCGAGGTTGACCCGACTGTGTCCGACTCATCCGCGACTGCATCACCGGAGGCCGGCCGGCTTCTGATTTCGCTGGCGACGTACAACGAAGCGGGCAATCTGCGGCCGCTGGTGGAAACCATCCGGCAGTTTGCACCGGTGTCTTCCATCCTGATCATCGACGACAACTCTCCGGACGGCACGGGCCAGATCGCGGACGACCTGCGCGGATCCTTGAGCGAGATCCACGTGCTTCATCGCGCCGGAAAGCTCGGCTTGGGGACGGCGACGCTGGCCGCCATGACTTTCGCGATCGAGCACAAGTACGACTATCTGCTCAACCTCGACGCCGATTTCAGCCATCCGCCGCGATTCATCCCCGATTTGATCCGGGGGATGGCAGACCACGACGTCATGATCGGCTCCCGCTACGTTCCCGGCGGGGGGGTCGAGGGGGGCTTCACGCTCAAACGCCGGCTCATGAGCGGCGGAATCAACCTCTATGCCCGGCTCTTGCTCGGCCTCACCAGCAAGGACAACAGCGGCGCGTTTCGCTGCTATCGCGTCAGCAAGCTCGCCGAGATCGACTTCAGCCGTGTGCGTTCGCGCGGGTATTCGTTCCAGGAAGAGATTCTGTACTGGTGTCAGACGGTCGGCTGCAGGATCGGCGAGACCCCGATCTTGTTCGAGAACCGCCGCGCGGGAAGCTCGAAGATCAACATGCGCGAGGCGGTGTCAGCGCTTTGGATTTTGCTCCAGCTCGCCGTTTCGCGCTGTTCGGCGCAAGTGAGCAACACGCTTTCGGCACAACTTCCGCGGATGGGAGGGGACCGTCACCCCGACCCTCTCCCGGTGGGAGAGGGAGGAATGGCGCCTCGGCCACGTTCGGGGACGCCTCGAATCTGCGTCTGGCTCAGACCAGCTCGCGTTCCCGGACGGTGACGTACACTTCCTGGCATGCTTCGGCGATCTTTTCGCCAAGGCCCTGGTGCTTGCTTTCAAGCTGCCCCGAGTACATCCCCAGAACCTTGCACAAGAACGAGCTGTGGCAGGCGTCAGCCTCGCTCTGGAGCTGTTCGAGCGAATCTTCGATTTGATCGGCCAGATAGAGCAGGAACTGGGCCTGTCCCTTGATGTCGGCGAGTGACCGCTGGAGCGCCGCCGTGGCGGGAGAGCTCGCTCGGATTGCAGAGAGCCGGTCAACATGTTCGTCGGCCGGGGAGGCGGAATCGCCATCGTCGCGCGGTCCGGTTGCCTGGAGCATTCCGTTCTTTGCAGTGCTCATGGCAGATCTCCCTCATCCTCAGGCCTATCTGCCGAGGCGTCGACAATCGCCTCGAGAGCCTCGCACACGTCCCCGACCAAACGCATGTTCTGGCTTTCGATCCGCAGGTTGGCCGCGTGCATCTCGACCAACTGCCTGATAAAGATGCGCGTGCCGGGGTCGGTTTCCGCCCGGTACCGCTCGGCATCGGCCAAGGCGGCTCGGATCAGATAATCCATGAACTGGAGCTTGCCGCGGATTGCGACACACAGCTTGGAAAGCTGGGATTGATCCGCGGTTTCTGGTTCCGAAGCGAGTTGAGACATCCTGGTCGCGTCCCCAACCAATGGCTGGACGCCAAAGTCTGCAAAAAGCGTCCGTGCCGGGTGTCCGTTCCGTGCAGTAACCTCTGGGTTCGCAGGGCACCGCTTGCGTGAGTTCCTGCTGCGCCTTTGGTCCAGGAGGCGCAGTTTCGTTACATTACTCGCGTTGCCGCGAGTCCGCAAGCGGAAAGCCGCCCTCGGCTATGCGCGAGTTCCAGCTTTTCGCTTTCTGGTGCGCTGCTTCGAACCTCTGGACGCTTCGACCGCCGCCCAGAAATCCTCATGACCGAGCACGTCTCCCGCGCGAATTTGTTTGCGTGATTCTTCCAACATGGCTTGAAGACGCGGCGAATACGCCATCAGCAGCCGCTCGATCTCATCCTCGTCGGCGACGCCCACGATGACCGCAACCGGCTTGCCGTTCCGCGTGACCACGACCGGGCCATTCTCGCTTGCCTTAAGGAAGGAGCTGAACTGCGACTTGATTTCCGCCACAGATGCGATTTTCATACTCCCCTTTGCGCATTCGGCCAGATTCGATGACCCGACCGCGGAGTTCATGCAGAAGAGGGGCCAACCGATTGACGATCTTTGCGCCAGGTCAGGTACTGGCGCAACGCGTCGTTCACCGCCGCCTCATCCGCGAATGCCCCCGACACGTCCGCCGCGAGCCGAACCAAGCGCAACCGCTCTTGGTAGCGGGCAGCATACTTGCCGCGCGCGATGCCTCTTAGCGAACGGAAATCGTATTCGGGTTCAAGGTCGTCAACGGTTTCAGGGTCGTCAGGGGAAGTTGCCATCCTCGAAATCCCACTCGAAGTCCATCAGCCCGCTCCCGAGTTTCTGACTCTAGCATAACGAAAGAAGTCCCAGGTGAAGAAGGGTTTTCTACTGCGCGTCTACCACGGCACGCGGAGATGCTGTTTTGAGCCGGATCACGATCGCCGGGTTGCCTGCCCGATTCCTTTCGCCCGCCGGCTCGGGTAAAAGAACGGGTGTCAAACATCCTTGGAACCATCCCCCCCACTCGAACCAGCCCAGGAGGCAATCTCAATGTCGCCCGACCTGAATCGTCGTGATTTGTTGCTCGCCGGTGCCGCAGCGTGGCTGGGTGGCCCGTCCCTGGCTCGCGCCATGGCCCCACCCAAAGGAGAGACGAAGAAGGTGCTCTTTTTCACCAAGAGCTCAGGTTTCGAGCACTCGGTGATCGCCCAGAAGGGTGGCAAACTTTCGCACGCCGGGAAGATCCTGACCGACATTGGCAAGGACAATGGGTGCGAGGTCGTTGTATCGAAGGACGGCCGGCTGTTCGAGCCCGACCAGATCGGCCAGTGGGACGTCTTCGTTTTTGAGACCACCGGCGACCTGACTGCTCCCGGCCAGGACAAGAACCCCCCGATCTCTCCCGATGGAGAAAAGGCCTTCTATGAGGCCATCCGAGGTGGCAAGGGCTTCATGGGCATGCACTGCGCTGCCGACACTTTCGGCCACTTCGCACCTCGTAACAAGGGAGCCGATGATTCCTATATCCAGATGATCGGCGGCGAGTTCATCACCCACGGCAACCAGCAGGACTGCAAGATCGCGATCGCCGATTCCGAGTTTCCGGGGATCGCCGCCGGGTTCGGCAAGGAAGGAAAATCGTTCACGATCAAGGACGAATGGTATGCGCTCAAACACATGCCCGACGATCTGCACGTCATTCTGTATCAAGTGACCGAGGGGATGACGGGCAAAATGTACCAACGGCCCAACTTCCCGATGACCTGGGCGCGGGCGTACGGGAAGGGCCGCGTCTTCTACACCTCGATGGGCCACCGCGAAGAGGTCTGGTCCAATCCCATGTACCAGGCACTGCTGCTGGGTGCGCTCGCCTGGGCATCCGGCCGCGCCGAAGCCAACATCGAGCCGAATCTCAAGCAGGTGACTCCCCACGGCAACGAGTTTCCCACTTGAGCCGCCGCTCTAGAGCCGGACGAACAGCCTGTGTCGGGTCGAGGTATGCGTTGAACGCGACGCAGATCGCGAAATAGACGCTGAATCCAATCGCCAGGTACCAGAACGGGCTGTCGTTCGGCAAGTAGGGCTTCACGGCGTCAGACACGAGCGGGTGGATCACATACGCAACCAGGGCGTTCTGGCCAAAGATGCCGAACAGAGCGGTCTGCCATCCCCGGCGATCACAAAGCTCGAAGCACAGAGCGTAGACCGCCAGCGAGAAACCGGCGGCGAACGTCAGATAAGAAACACTCCCGGTGCGCTGGCTCATCGTCCAGAGCCCGGGAATCTTGATCCCAGGATCGACAAACGGCGGAGCCGCCAGGAAACCACCGCCGCAGGAGAGGGCGTAGCCCAGCAGCATGAGCAGCACCGACGAGCGGGCGAGCCTGGCGAGCGTCTTGGCGGAATCGGTGCTCTGCGCCACGGCGTCGTAAGCGAATGAGCCGACGAGCGTCGGAATCGACCACGTCAAGAAACCGAGCGGACCACCGTCGATGACAGGGGCGTTCCACGCCCAGTCGAGATAGAACCGCGACGAAAGCCAGAGATGCAAGCCCGCCGACGCGATCAGGAAGGCCACGCGGATGCCGGCCCCGCCGGCGATCACCGGCAAGATCCAGACCGAGGTGACGGCGATGTGCACCAGGGTCTGAAATAGCTCGCGCTGGAAGGCCTTCGCCACCAACCCCGAAAGGCCGAGCTCCTGGAGCTCTGCCCAGTGCTTGACAGCGCCGTCCAAGTGGTAGATGACGAAGCCGAGGAGGACGAGCGCCAGCGCGCGGTCGAGTGTGGCGCGGATGGCGGCCCACGCGCCACTCGTTGCGAGGCGGCGCAGGAACGTCATCCGGAAAGCGAACCCCACCGCGAAGAAGAACTGGGGCATGATGGTGTCGGCATAGCTGCAATAGGTGTTGTGATGCTTGAAGACCGCCGGGACGACGGAATAGCCGCCCAGGAAATTCACGAACAGCATCCCCACGACGGTGTAGCCGCGAAACTGGTCCAGCGAGACGATGCGCCGTGGCGCTTGAGGCTCAGGCATCAACGAAACCTCGGTTGAGGATAACCACAGCACAGAAGCTAGACGTCTACTATGGCGACTCGCCGCCGGCTGGGATGCGCTCTCGAGGAGAGCCCGCGCAGGCAGCGGCGAAAGCGGCCGCGGGCTTGAGTCTGCCATTGACGGTCGGCGAAACGCAATCGATCGCCGGACCCGCGCCGCGATTCTGGCCTGGCGAACGTGCGGGCGCGCACCAAGGGGCCGTTCCGGATTACTGCGGGGCTCGAGGTGACCAGCGATCCACTCGACCAGATCGGATACTCGACGGACGAATTCCAAAAAAAACTTCAGAGTGGGTTGACTGCCGCAGGAAATCGTCGTATTTTGTCACACGACAATCGACGCGAACGCCAGATGTTCGCACAAATGTTCATGAGGCACCTTGATTCTAGCTTGATTCGATAATCACTCTCCGTCTGATCGCCGCCGGGCTACGAGTTCACGCTGGTCCGGTCAATCAATCGAAAAATGAGAGGCCCTATTCCAGGCGGCAGGGATGCCGAGGCGTGGTTGGGTCTTGTTGCTGGTGGGGCGAGTCTGCGCTTGCGTGGACCCGTTTCCTCACCATCTGGCCTCACGGTCCGCGGTCCGATTCGACATGGATGCTCGAATCGCCGCGGGCCGCGATTGGCCAAACTAAACAGAAAGGCGCCACGAAGGCGCCTTGGCAGAGTGAGCCGTGCGGAGGTTTCGGCGAGCGGGGGAGTTTACGGACCACCCGAGCGATCGCGGTATGGGGCCTCGATCATGTCGCGGATCCAGTTCTCCTTGGAAGCCTCGTCGCGGAGCAGGAAGGGATTTGGTGCTGGGGAGCTGGGGGGTTTGTCGGGGATCGGGGCCGGGGGAAGGAGTTCCAGGCGGATTCCGATTCGCTCCATGACGGCCTTGGACAGTGGCTCGTCGCCGAACCACCCGACGCGGCAGCCGACGCGTGATTGATCCTGGTGCGGGCGCACGGTTACCAGTACGGAGCGGTTGTCCTCCGTCGTGGCTTCGAGCTTGACGACGGTCCCGTCGCGCGAGCGCCTGATGTCGGACATCTTCAGGTCTTCGAGCGATTCGGCGACGGCGATGCTGACGGCGGTCGGATCGCGCGGGAAATCTTGAATGGCCCGTCCCCCGCTGAATCCACCGGCAGGCACGCTGGTATG
The DNA here is from genome assembly GCA_963823665.1 of uncultured Planctomycetota bacterium. Lineage (GTDB taxonomy): Bacteria > Planctomycetota > Planctomycetia > Isosphaerales > Isosphaeraceae > CAVXHV01. Next base: position 1,451,055 of record CAWGMQ010000004.1, on the reverse strand, counting down.
TTCAACCTTTGGCGCAACGGTGGCGCACCCGCAGTGGCAGAGCGAGCATATCGTTGCCAGGGCAAGCGCAATTCCGCGTGCGTCCAATGCGGATCTCGAGTCCATTCTCGACTCACCGGCCTACATCCGTTCGCGCGGCGTTTTGCCATGCGGATGCGGAAGGCTATCCGGCGCCCGGAATTCGGTCAATAGCGGGATCGGCGGGGGTGTTGTGAACCGGGAGGCCGAGTGCGTGTTGTTTTCATGAACGCGGGCTCTATAATAGCAGCTTGTATCGGTGCGCTCCTTGCGTTGAGGAGCGGCGTTTATTTTTCCATCACAATGGTTTGCGTCAACCAATCGCCCGAGAACGGAGTATCTGCGAACCGTGGAGCCAGGATGGTTCAACATTCGTTGTCTCCGAATCGAAAGGGAGATTGAGTCGATGCTCCGCTGCCGCTGGTCTTCTGGCGGGGCGGAAGAGAGATGAAACGGGAACATGGTAGATCGTAATCTGCTCCGCGAATTCGATGTCAACGAAGACGAGCTCACCGCCCTGGTCACGGCGGAAGACGGCTCGAACACCCTCGATCAAGTGCTGGGCGAAGGTCAAAGCTTCGAGATTGGCAGAATTGTCTCGGGGAGGGTCGTCGAGATTGTCGGCGACCAGGTCGTGGTGGATGTCGGCTACAAGTCCGAGGGGTTGGTTCCCCTGGGCGAGTGGGAGGATGAGCCGCCGCCGGTTGCGGGCGAAAATGTCGAGGTGCTGCTGGAGGGCATGGAAGACGAAACCGGCGAGATCGTCTTGTCGCGGAAGAAGGCGCATCGGATGCGCGCCTGGGAAACAGTCATCACGCGCCATCACGAGGGAGACGTCGTCAAAGGCAAGGTCACGCGGAAGATCAAAGGAGGCTTGCTCGTCGATATCGGCGTCAACGTCTTCCTGCCGGCGAGCCAGGTCGATATCCGCCGTCCGTCGGATATCGCCGACTACATCGATCAAGAGATCGAATGCATGATTCTCAAGATTGACGAAAGCCGCCGCAACATCGTGGTCAGCCGGCGCAAGCTGATCGAGATCACGCGCGAGCACCAGAAGAAGCAATTGCTCGAGGAGATCACCGTCGGTCAAGTTCGCAGAGGCACCGTCAAGAACATCGCCGACTTCGGCGCGTTTGTCGACCTGGGCGGCATCGACGGTCTGCTCCACATCACCGACATGAGCTGGGGCCGCATCAACCATCCCAGCGACATGCTGAAGATCGACGATCAGGTCGACGTGATGGTGCTTCACGTCGACAAGGAGCGCGAGAAGATCGCGCTGGGGCTCAAGCAGAAGTCGGCAAGCCCGTGGGAAAACGTCGAGAAGAAGTACCCGGTGGGCACCCGCGTCACCGGCGAGGTCGTGAACGTCATGACCTATGGCGCCTTCGTGAAGCTCGAGGAGGGGATCGAGGGTCTGGTGCACATCTCCGAGATGAGCTGGACCAAGCGCATCAACCACCCGAGCGAGCTGGTCAACATCGGCGACAAGATCGAAGTGGTCGTTCTGGGGATCAACCGCGACAAGCAGGAGATCTCCCTGGGAATGAAGCAGACCCAGGTCAACCCCTGGGACCAGGTCGCGGGCAAATACCCGCCCGGCACCATGGTCGAGGGGACGGTCCGCAATCTCACCAACTACGGGGCGTTCATCGAGATCGAAGAGGGAATCGACGGCCTGTTGCATATCTCGGATATGAGCTGGACCAGAAAGATTGGACACCCCAACGAGATCCTCGAGAAAGGCCAGCGGATTTCCTGCCAGGTCTTGAACGTCGACCAGGAGCGCAAACGGATCGCACTGGGGCTCAAACAGCTCAGAGATGACCCATGGGAAACCGACATCCCGGGCCGCTACGAGCCGAACGACATGGTCAAAGGAAAGGTCACCAAGCTCACCAACTTCGGTGTCTTCGTTGAGCTCGAACCCGGACTGGAAGGATTGCTGCACATCTCGGAGCTGGCCGATCACAAAGTCGAAAGCCCCGAGGAAGTGGTCAAGGTCGGCGACGAGATCGAGGTCAAGATCCTTCGGGTTGACCGGGGAGAGCGAAAGATCGGCTTGTCGCGGAAGAAGGCCCACTGGAACAAAGGCGACGGCGACCGCGAGGAAGGCGCAGCACAGACCGATCCTTCCGCAGAGCCTCCCAAAGAGCTTAAAGGCGGCTTGGGCGGCGGCGGCCCGCTCTTCAGCATGGGAGGGTCGCCCACGGCCGCCGAGACACCCGCCGACGAACAAGCGGAGTCCTGAACCGGCGGCGGGCGTGCCCGCGGCCTGCCACTGTTCCACAATCAAAAAGCCGCAGCTCGAACACTCGTTCGGGCTGGCGGCTTCGTTTTTTGCAAATCGTCAGACCCTCGCGCAAACGCGCACGTCTTTGTCGACCAAGCCATTAGGACAGCCGCAGGTCGCACGAGCATCGCATTTCCCATGACCCGCAGTATCTTCGATATTCCTAAACTTCTCAAATCCCCAATATGCCCTATATTTACAGGACGTCTTAAGTTATCAAAGGGGATGGTCCGATAGGGAATGTGTGAGAGCGTGAGCGGCGAGGGGAGTTGAAGAGGAGCAGTGGGTTTTGGCCTGGAGCACGTACTGTGGCTTCGGAGCCAGGCTTGACTCGCCCTTTCAGCCGGTGATTCGCGTCGAGGACCGCACGCAGTGGCGGCTACTTGGACGCGGCGAAAGGGCTGAGCTTCGGCTGGGACGCCGAGACTTTGCCAGGAGAAGTCACAAGTCACGGTTTGGGGGTGAGAGCCGAGTTGGACAACCGGGTCCGGATTGGTCTCCGGTTGCGGGCGAGGGTGGCCGCGACTGGATTGCAAGCGCCGAGAGTGTGGTACGGCGGTCCGGCATGGTTGTTTTCGGTCGAGCCCAACCTATGTGAGCGACCCCTGTTTCGATCGACTCAACGAGGACTTTCATGGCCCGGATTCGCCGACACCGACGTGATATTGTGCAGAGCCCCCTGGAGACCTATCTCCGGGAAATCAACGAAGTGGCTCTGCTGACCGCCGACGAAGAGAAAGAGCTGGCCTACCGGATCGCCGATGGCGACAAGCTGGCCCGCGACCGGATGGTGCGGGCCAACCTGCGCCTTGTGGTGAACATCGCACGCGGCTATATAGGTAAGGGGCTCTCGCTCCAGGACTTGATCGAAGAGGGAAACCTCGGGCTCTTGCGTGCTGTCCAGGGTTTTGACCCGGCGGTCGGGACGCGGTTCAGCACTTATGCGAGCTACTGGATCAAGCAGTCAATCAAGCGGGCACTGGTGAATACGGCCAAGCCGATTCGAATCCCCGCATATATGGTCGAGCTTTTGTTCAAATGGCGCAGGATGGCCGCTGACCTGACAGATTCGCTCGGCCGCTCGCCGAGCATTGAAGAGATTGCGCAAGCGCTCGAATTGCCCAAGAAGAAACTGGCGATCGTCAAGAAGGCGATCAAGGTCTACAACCTCGTGCCGCAGACTGATCAGCCGGAGAATGGCTGGAGCCTGGGCGAGATGCTCATGGACGAGCGTACGCGTGCGCCCGACGTGATGATGGTCGAAGCCGACAACCTGCGGCTCGTTCTCGACCGGCTCGAGGAGATGGACAAGCGCGAGGCCACGGTCTTGCGCATGCGATTCGGCTTGAATGACGCTCCACCGAAGACGCTCAAAGAGATCGGCGAGTCGCTCGGCCTCACTCGCGAGCGCGTGCGCCAGATCGAGAATGAAGCACTCGGGAAGCTGTCGGCGTCGATGCAGGCGGATTAATCGAGTTCAATCGTGGTTCGAGGCGGCGCATGCAGGCGTGATGCCGGTTCAGGGCTGTCGCATCGCCGGGTTGCTCGGGCGGCGGACCGGCGGCGCAGACGGTACACGAACACGGCCGCGCCGATGGTCAGGAACGTGACGAGCGCGGACGGCTCGGGAACAGCAGCGGGCATTCCCGAGCGCGCCGGCCGCAGGTTGGTGAGCGGCTTGTCGCTCGAGAAGTCGATCGTGAACCGGCCGTCGAACGTGCTGTCGGACTGCGGCGTGATTCGCAGGTAGGCCTCGCTGCCGAACGCTTCTTTCAGCTCGCCCTCCGTGATCTTCATGTTCAGATCGAACACTTCGCCCTTCTTCCGCCCAGACGACGAATCATCGGGTGGCACTGCCCCGAATGCGATCGGCGTTCCTTTGAGCAACACACCCCGGTAAGTCTGGTCGCCGATCACGACGGTGCCGCGAATCTCGAAAGTATTGGCCGGGCTGTTGATCAGCCTGCCGTGCCGGTCGAGCTTCATCTGAAGCGATTGCGTGAGGGTACCGTCATGCTCGGGCAGCATCTGAACCATGTCTTTGGGCGACGGACCGAGCGAGATCAAGTGAGGCGCATTCACGACCTGGAAAAGGCCGGTCTGGGTAACCGGGTCGTACGTGTAGGTCTGCGAGCCGACAATGTCGCCGGCGATGTCTGGAAACGAACGGGAAGGATTCGACCGGATCAGATCGCCGCGCGCGTGCGAGGAGAGGATTCCGAGGGCCGTCACGACCAGCGCGAAGGCAATCCGTTTGCTCAAGCCGTAGATCCATGGCATGGGAACGTCCTCTCGACCGTTCACTCCGATATCCCTCGCCATGCGACAGCGTAGCCGGTGATCGGCTCGCGGCCGGACGGCACGCGACGAAGCTTCCGCGGCAGGATCGCTGACTCACGCGGAAAGCGCCGCTTGCGGGGTGAGAGCGCGGGACGAGGTTCTCGGCTCGGTTGAGTTGGGCAGGTAATCGAAATGCAGATTCTTGGATGTGGCCCGAAGCGAAGGAGCACGATCAGTCGACCCGAATTCCTTTGCCCTCTTGCGGTTGAACGATCGGTAAGGTTGATCAAAAATCGCGGCCGGGAAAACTCAAAAGCGCCTGAAACCCGACCGTGGCGGGGACTGTAGCGGAGGACCGGAAGTCTGTCAATCCGAAGCGGTGCGCGGGTTAGCTGTGATCCCGTGGCGATCACGGTTCGGGCGGCATCATCTTTTCGATTGCATCCAGCCGCTCGCTTGCTGCTCCGGCGACGCGCTTGGCCAGGAGCGCCGCCGCCTCATCGAGCTGAGCGCCTGGAATGCCGCGTTTCCCGGCTTGCTTCCTAAGTTTGTAGAGCCGCAGCGGCAGGCGAAGATCGGCGGGTTGACACGGGAATTCCCGTTCAATGAACTGGCGGCGAAGGCGCTGAACGGTTTCGAGATCGCGGTAGCCAAATTCGATGGATGGCTCGATGACAGTCCCCTCGCCCCAATCATTCCAGGTGCTGATCTGGACGAGCGGCAAGCCGCTCTTGAGAGCTGTTTCGAGTGTTGCCGCGAAGGTCTTGCCTGCGTTGTCGTCGATCGTGCCCCAGCTCTTGTGGATCTTGGCCTGCTCGTAGATGTCGTGGAATCGAGGGAAAGCCACGGCCATCGCCGCGGGCCAGGTGCTCGCTGTCTTGTAAAAGGAGTCTTGAGCCTTCGTGCCCACCTGGGGCACCGGCCAATCGAACGCACCTGAGGCTGCACTGCGACGGGTGTGCTCACTGAGATCCACTAATGGATTTGCTGACCCTTTGAGCGCATCGGTCCATTCCGCGTCGGTCAAGCCCTCACGTCCGAACGAGAGCAACACCGGGTGGTTGTCGAGCTTGAGGTAAGCCGGCTCGCCGAACCAGTTCTTTTGGAGCCATTCGATCTCGCGGCGGGCGTGCTCGACGCGCTCGCGTCGCCTTCAATTTACCCGCCTCCACAAGTTTGGGAATCGTCTGATCTTCGTAGCACACGGCGAACTCGAGGCGGGTCTCGACCGCCTGGCGGACGAATGCCAATGCGTGGCGGTGGATGCTCGCGTAATCGAAGTGCTCGACGGTTCCATACCAGTCGAAGACAACGCCATCGATGCCCGCCAGTTTCATCAGGAGAGCGTGGTATTCGATGACGTCCGGGTCGCCCGAATCATACGGCCCGATCAGTGGGTGATAATGAGACGCGATCATGGGCTGGCCCGCCTCTTTGCGTTCGGGATCAAACGTTCCCATCGTCCAGTGCCAGCCCCAGTGTGGGCTCACGGGCTTGCCCTCATACCACGGCATGTAGTGGGCCATGATGCGCGCGGGGACTTGGGTTTGGCTGACGACGCCGGCGGTTGGGCGGTGACCGCGTGTGGGCCGAAGAGGATCAAGAGTGCCAGAAGCACAGATCGGGCGAGCCAAACGCTAAAGTTTTGCGGCATGCGAGATCTCCTCACGGATTGCCGATCTAGTCGTCTTGCCTCGCTGGGTGCTCGCGTACCCTGGACAGAACGCCATCGAATGCCGAACGACCTGCACGTGCGGCGCGTTCTTCAAGATATTCGGCCGTCATGAGCGCCGACATCTTCTCGGCGACGGCGGTCGTGATGAGCTGATTGATCGAGACGCCTTCACGCTCGGCGACTTCTTTCAACTGCTTATGCAAAGACTCGGGCAGTCGCAGGCTGAGCGTGCTCATTCTCGCTCTCCGATTCTCAGCGGGTCTTGCAGATGATACACGATGATTTTCGCCTTCCAGTCTTCTTCGGCGAAGATGAGGTACGAACCGTCTTCCAGCCGCGTGGCGCGGAGGGCGTCGCGGAAGTCGAGCCAGCCGCTTTCGCGGTGTACTTCGGGGCCGGGAGAAAGAGTGCCCACGTGGCGTCCAGTCTGCTTTTCATAGACGTAGACCGTGGCGCTTTTGCAGTCGACGGTGAAGAACAGGTCCCCCGCGACGCAGAACGACACCATGAATCGCTCGCCGGCCTTGTAAGGGAGGTCGACCCGATATCGCGGTGCCTTTGGATTCTTGGACCAGTTGTCATAGCGCGCGACAACCGTTCCCGCTGTTCCCCATTCCTCGCCCGAAATAGGCAGATCCTGCGTCTGGCCGGTGAGCCACATGACGTCGGAGGCCGGCTCGTACTCGGTGCGGAGCAAGTCCGTGAATGGGGCGGGCATTTCTCGATGCTCGGGCGTTGGTTCGTATCGAGGGTTCCGTTGCGAATCGAGGCCGAGGAACTTCCACCGCCAGATACCCGACTCACGGCCAGCCTGCCACAGGTTTCCGGCCAGGTCGACGTTGCTCGCCCAGTATTCGCCAGTTGGCCCGTCCGTGGCAGTGTATTCACCGGGGTCGAAACCACCGTCGCCGTTGGTGTCTCGCCAGAGCCACCGTCCACTTGCAGGCTGGCCGGCGGGCCGCCAGTCGGATTTGTCGGCCTTTATTGGGCCGGCGCTCAAGACGACGCTGGGAATCGCGAGGTCGCCGTCGAGACGGTACAGGCCCAGAACGCCCTGCCACATGCCGCGCTGACAGAGAAAGGTCTCACCGCCCAGAACGCGCAGGCTGGTGCCACACTGGAGGGCGGGCAGATGCAGCCGCAAGTCGTCCGGAAATCGGAACGGGTCGAGTGTGTGGGCGACCCATTTCCAGCCCCGGCCTGGCGCGGCGGAGGGGTCGAACGCATAACGGTCATCGGCCGTGAAGATGTCGCGGCCGTTACTGCCGGCAAGACTATCGGCTACGTCCAGGAACTCGAGACCAAGCGCTTCCCACTTGAGCGTTTTTTCCGGCGAGAAGGCGCGCAAGACCGTTCCGCCACGTGGGACGTTGCAGGCGATGTAGAAGTTGCCTGCCGCGTCGAATCCTGCCCCGGCCGGCCCCGCCAGACGCAACGGACCGGCGCGGCCACGATGGGGCTCGGCAAACATCCCGCCCTGTTCGCCAAACGTCCCGACGAGCTTCGCTGTCGGCGCGGAAACATCAAAGAAAAGAACCTGCTGCCTGGGACCGTTATCCGTGACGACCAGACGGCCGTCGGGGGCGAAGCTCAGCGACGTGGCGACCGATGTCGTCGGAAGAGGAACGCTCATCTCGCGGGCCTTGCCGGCGCCCGTGAAAGAGAGGACCGTCTTGCCTCCGTGCTGGATGGCCCAGAAATTTCCCTCTCGGTCGAGCGCCAGCCGCTCGGGCATCGTTGCCGCGAAGTCACGCACTGGCCCCATCGAGTTCACGTCGAACACGCGAATGCGGTCCTGAAGCGTGTCGGCCACGTAGAGAAGCTTGCCGTCGGTCGCGAGGCCGCGAGCGATCAAATCGTGGTTGTCGCGGGCTTCACGAAACACGACCATGTTCTTGTGTCGCGTCTTGCCGCCCGGAAACGGCGCGACCTTGCCGTCCGATGTGTAGCGGGAGATGCCGAACAAACAAATCGGCGTCTCCCGCCGCGCCTCGCCCGCGGCGGCCTCGGCTTGGTCGTCGCGCACGCACGTGTGTGCGTAAAAGAGATAATTCGCACCCGCGGCAATTGCCTTGCCGCCGCGCATGTGGGTGTGCTCGAGCTTTGCAACGGGCCTGCCGTCCTTGTAGATTCCAACCTCACGGCCTGCCTCATCCCAGAAGCTGCCCACGACGCAGGTGCCGTCCGGCAGCACGCAAAGGCTCTCGGCGAAATTCTGGACCCAATCTGGGCCGCCGCCGAAGGAATTGCCGAGCCAGGAGGTTGTGTAGCGCAGGGGCACAGGCTCGTCGGCCATGGCAGATGACGCCGAGTCGCCAAGCAGAGCCAGGAGCGCCACCAACCGGCAAAGTGGCGGGCGCGATGCTTTGCTTTGTCTCATCGTCGCAACCTCGAAACGGAATTCTCGCCAACCGGTGGTCTGCACGGCTTTACGTCAGCAGGCTATCTTTCCAATCAAACTTCTGTGGAAAAAATCGATTGGTGCTGCCTGCTCGTGATACTACTAGGATGATAACACAATCGCACACCATCTTTGTGGAGGTGTTCAGGGCTGTGAGCGGCGGATCATCGGGCTCGGCAAGTGAATATCTGACGGCACTATTCCGGGCGGGGACGCTCTCAAACAAGAGCGACTCCGAGCTTCTCGAGCAGTTCATTTCCGCGAGCTCTGAGCGAGACGAGAGCGCTGAGCTCGCGTTTTCGGTGCTGCTCGAGAGGCACGGCGCGATGGTGCTCCGGGTTTGTCGCGGCGTGCTGGGCAATGAACATCAAGCGGAGGATGCTTTTCAGGCGACGTTCCTCGTTCTCGCCGGCCGGGCCAGGTCGATTCGCCGGCAGGTGTCGGTTGCGTCGTGGCTGTATGGCGTGGCGCTGCGGGTCTCCCGGACCGAGCGATCACGTGCTGCACGACGAGAGCGACACGAGCGGAGACATGCCATGATGAATCCTGGGTCGACGGCAGGCGCGGCACTCGATGACGAGGCAGCGCGGGCGATTCACCAGGAGATCGGGCGACTACCCGAGCGATATCGCTCGGCCGTAGTCTTGTGCTACCTGGAAGGTCTCACGCACGAAGCGGCGGCCGAGCGGCTCGGTCGGCCGGTGGGCACGGTGCGGAGCCGTCTGGCCACAGCACGCGATCGATTGAAGGCACGCTTGACTCGCCGCGGTCTGGCGCCTGCGGTGATTCCAGCATTCACGTCGCCGGACGCGATCTCGACCGTTTTGCCAGCGGCCCTTGAAGAGGCCACGCTACGAGCGTCGATCGGGGTGGTCGTCGGAAAGACGTCGATCACCGGTGTTGCTTCCGCCGAGGCCATCGCATTGATGGAGGGAACGATGAAGAACATGATGATCGGACGAGTTGTTGTTGCGGTCACGACCGTTCTGGCCGCGGGGTTAGTCACCGTGGGCGCAGGGGTGATTGTGCATGCGGCGCTTGCACGTGAAAACAGCACCGCGCCGGTTCGTATGCTCGACGACGCGGCCGTGCCGCGAGAATCGGCCGGGCAAGAAAATGGTGCCAAACAAGAGGCCCAGCGCGGATCGGCACCGATCGCAAAGGATCGGGAAGCGGTGGGCAAGACGCCAATGAAGCGTCCCGAGCCAATCTTCATTCAGGTGGAAGCAATCGACTCGCAGGGAAAGCCGCTCTCAGGAGCGCAGGTCGGCGTTTCGGTTTCCTATTCGCCGCGGCGTACGCGGGAGTTGTCGAGAATGCACAACTCCGTGTCGGATGAGCACGGTCGAGCGTCGTCGAGCATACTTGATCTCGCGCCCGGAGAACAAGCGCAGGCGGCAACCATCTGGGCCTATAAACCCGGGCGGTCCCTGGCCTGGATGACCGTGCCGATCGCGGCGAAATCGCCTGCGCCGGTGCGGCTAACACTCGAGGATCCCGTGAACCGCACGATGACCGTGGTCGGGCATGACGGCCGGCCGATCGAAGGCGTGCGGGTGGTTCCACGTTTGCTTCAGATCGGCTCGACTCGGAGCGCGGCTTCGATACCTGACGAGTGGCTCCAGGAACTGGCACGGACCACGGACGAAAACGGCGCGGTGGCGATTACCTGCGTTCCCCGGAGCATGAACATGCTCACGTTTAACGTAGTCGGGGCGGGAATTGCGCAGCACACACTCGAAGTACCCGCGCCTGCGGGCAAGGACAAATACGTGGTCAAGCTGGGACGGATCGGGCGACTGGTTGGCGTGGTGCGAAACGAGTCAGGTGAGCCTGTAGTCGATGTCCCGGTAAGCGTCTGGGTTCGCGCGTCGGGCACCCGGTCGCCGGGTGTCGGCGCGCCTCGCGGCCGGCGCCGCGCAACGCGAACCGAAGCGATTGGACTGGAGCGCGAGCTGATGCGCACAGGCCCCGAAGGGGCGTTCCGGACTCCGGCGGCTCTTCTTGGCGGACTGAGCTATCGCGTGTCGATCCGCCACGACGGGTATGCGCCGTTTGTCTCCGAGTGGGTGGAGCTTGACGGCGAGCGCACAGCCGTCTCGGCGATCCGGCTGCGGGCGCTAAGACGTTTGAATGGCTTCGTTCGGGATAAACAGGGCCAGCCGGTTGCTGGTGCCAGAGTATTCCTGCCCTCGCGCGGTCCATCGGCGACCACAGATTCTTTGGGGCACTTTGAGCTGGACGAGATCGACCCCGAAAAGACGTTTGTACTGGTGCAGAAAGCGGGTTTCCGATTCCAGGGCTGGCCGCTTGATGCCTCGGTGACCCTTGGCGAGATGCGGCTGACGCTCGCGCGTGCGAGCGAGCCGCCCGAACAAGTCATCACTCCGCTCGCTGACCCACTTCTCGACACCGAATTGAAGGCCCTGGGCGCGCGCCTGCTTGAACAGTCCTTGAAATCGGTGATGGCCGGCGACGACGATTTCGCCAAGTATATGCCGCTCATGAGTGTGATCGAATTCGAGCCTGGCCGTGTTCGCGAGATTCTGAACGACGGCAAGATCAAGAATGCCCGCATTGTGGAACAGTTGCGCGGCGAGCTGGCGATCCAAGCGGCTGGTAAGGACGCAACGGATGCCCAGGCTCAAGTCGCGGCGATCTCGGAGCCGCGTTTGAAAGTGAACTTCCTGGTCCGGCTGGCCGCAGCGCTTCCGAGATCGGCCCAAGATCGCAAGCGAGCGCTGCTCGATGAAGCGATCGTCCAGGCGCGGGCGATTCCGGCGATCCCGGTCAAACTCAGCACGCTAGGACCAGTCATAAAAGAGCTGCTGGATCTTGGCATGCTCGAATCGGCGAAGCCGCTCGTGGAAGAGGGGCTCAAGATCCTGAATTCGAGGCCGATCGGCAATCCAACGTTCGCCTCCGCTTTCATGGACCAGGCTGCACGGCTCGATCCCGCGGAGGCTTTGGCGCGAATCCAGAAGATCTCGAATGCGCGTGACCGCGACATGCGGTATGGTAACGCCGCCGTCGAATTGTCGGCTTCTCATCCGGCCGAAGCCGAGAAGCTTTTCGGCTTGATCGAAGAACGGACCGGTTTCTTCATGTACGGGACGATCGTGCGGCTATGTCGGCGGTTGGCGGAAGTCGATCTGCCGCGCGCCCGGCGGATCGCCGCCGGCATCGAAACGCCGGGGGCGCGTGCGTGTGCTTGGGCGTCCACGGCGATCGGTGTGGCCGCGCATGACAAGGCGGCCGCCCTTGAGTCGCTCGATCGCTCACTCGAGGCGATCGACAGCATGCTGGAATCCGGACCGGGTGTTGAACCGATCACGAACCTGGATGGCACGGACGCGATCTATCCGACCAACCCGGCAGCCGTGATCTTGCCGGTCGTCGAACAGGTTGCGCCCGAGCGATTGGCCGAGTTCTTCTGGCGAGCGGTGGCGCTTCACGTGCGCATCGACGCCGACGACGAAGACAGGCTTCAGAGGTCCGCAATCGGCGCTCTGTGCATGTTGCTCTCACACTACAACCGCGACGCGGCAGCCGTGTTGTTCGAGCCGATGAATGCTTATATTCAATCGGTCGTAGCAGAAAAGAGTCGAAGCGGTGAGCTGACATCGAGTGCGCTCACCGCCAAAGCGTGCCTGGACCCGAGGGCCGGTGTGCAGTTGCTCGAGCTTTTGCCCGGAGCCCAGGCGCAATCCCCCGCTGAGGGCTGGAATGAGGCCCGGCTGCTTGTGGCAGAGGCCTTTTCACTGCCGCCCGATTTACGGTGGAAGCGGCTTTGGCGATCGATCAGGGCGCAGCTTCCACTGGAAGTTGAATAGCGTCGTGTCTCTATCAGCGGTACTCTGGCCTGAGTGTTGATACATGGCGGGCCAGAGACTCTGAGATGATTACACAACGTCGTTCGTTTGCCGGCCTGATCGGGCTTGCGTTCGCGGCCGCTGCATCCATTCCTGGCTTCGCACAGCAAGTCAAGCTGATCGAGCGGCTGCCTGACCCGCACGGCAGCCCGCGCCCGGCGCACGGTGCCCGCAACGTGCCATTGCGAACGAGTATTTACTTCGAGCTCGATGCTGCGCAGGGAGCCAAACCGGCCGACGTTCAGCCTGCGTCTGTCTCGGTCAGCCTTCAGCCGGAAGGCGGCGCTCGGGTCGAATTGATTCGATCGGCCGGACATTTTGCCGAGGGCTGTCGCGGTTGGTTGCGCCCGAAGCAGGACCTTCAGGGCAAGAAGTCACTGGCCGTTTACGTCGAGCCTGACGGACCATTGGTGGCAAACAAGACCTACAGCGTGATAGTCACGGCGAGCGCGGGCCAACCGGCGCTCGCCGCCACGCACGAGTGGAGCTTCACCACCGAGGCAGCACCGGCGGTTCACCCGGTCAAGTTCGAGCTTGATCTGCAATGCGAGTCGGTGCAATGGCATGGGAGGTTCTTTTCGGGCATTTGCAACGTCGTCTTTTGCACGCAGGCCGCGAACTATGAGCCGACTTTCGATTTGATGGACGAGGCTCGCAAGCAGCACCCGAAGGCCTGGAGCTATCAGCGCGATTTCTGGATGACCGGCACAGAGTATCGGCCGAATGCATTCCTCCCGGTCAATCTGCCGAACATCGTGCGCGAGCGCGAGACCAGGCGCATCGCGGCAATCAAGCCGCGCGACAAGAGACTGGTGCTTCGCGTTGAAGACTTCCTTGGCCACGAGAAATACAACATTCCCGACGGGCGGCCTGTGGGAGACGATTACCATCCTGGCGACGAAGTTCTGATCGCGGACGGAGTTCATGACGCTCGGACGAAGGTGGTTTCCGCGGACAGCGCGGCGAGGACAGTAACCGTTGAATCGGTCGCGAATCCGCCCGGTGGGTGGAAAATCGCCTACGAAGGGCCCCTGCCCCGGTGGGAAGACTCGGACGCCCCCGGGCTCTTCGCGCCTGGAGGTTGCTATCTGCGAAAGTTCAAGCCGTACGGCACGGCGTGCTATTACTGGGGCCGGCTCGACAAGGAGTGGGACTTCGCGCATCGGCGCAGCCGGCGGGTGCTCGCGAACCTGGCGGATGCGGCCGGCGATCTTTCGCGCGATGGACGAAGCTGGACGACCGTGAAGGATTACGCCCAGTGGCACGAAGTCGTCCGCGCGCTGGCCGGCCACGTCATTGCCCGCTATGGCGCCGACGCGCTCGACTTTCCATGGAGCATCTTCAACGAGCCGGATCTCGGGCGGATGTTCTGGCGGGCGGACTGGAACGAGCTGCAAACGTTTTACGATTATTCGACCGATGCCGTGCTGCGGGCGTATGAAGATCGTGGGTTCGACTCGCGAAAGGTTTCAATCGGTGGGCTCGAGCTGGGCGCGATCTTTGGGGTGAACTTGAGGCTCAAGGAGTTTCTTGCGCATTGCTCGCCGAACGCGGCCGCGCCAGGCGCCCTGCCTCTCAATGCGGCGTTTGCGGACAAGCGGCTAGAAGGTAGGCGGTCGCGGCGCGTCGAGACGCTATGCCGGCAGCATGGAGGTAAAGGAAGTCCATGTGATTTTATCTCGATCCACGCGTACAACAAGTCGGAGATGATGGTGGCGAAGCTGATCAAAGCCAAGGAGATCGCGCTTGGGATTGATCCAGAATACTACAGGAACCTCTGGGTCGACTCCCATGAGGCCTGTCCGGACTGGCTGCCGCCGCCGGACGAGGCGGCAATCGATTCGTACCTGGGCAATGGTTTTTTCCCCACTTGGTGCCTCGACGTGGTACATCGTCAGCTATTGCAGGCGGCCAGGGACCGACGCTACGCCTACGGTGAAACGATTTTGACGGTATGGCCGCCGCCGGCGAATTTCGCGGGGATCAACGCGGTTTCGCGCGTGGTGCACGTCGATGACGATGGCGACGGCCGCGGCGATCGGACGGTGACTGTGCCGATGCCGATCTTTCATGTGCTGGGGCTGCTCTCGGATCTAGGAGATCGATACTGGGTGCTGGAGCCGCAGCAGATCGGCGGGCATCGGATCGGCGGCTTTGCGTCGCGGGATGATAGCGGTGTGATTCGCGCCGTTCTTTACACACATCAACCGGAGGATACTCAGTCGCGCTCGGAGGCGTCATTTGATGTGACGCTCGAGCTGGACGGGGTTGAGGCGAATCGGCTCTATCGCGTGCTCGCCTTTCATTTCAGCAAGAATGAGAACACGCCGTTTGCCGAGGCGCGGGCGCTGCGTGATCGACCGGCTGGAGCAGGCGCGAGTGACCCGGCGCGGGTGGCGTCTTTGCATCGCGCACTTGAAGGGGGCGATCGTGCCGAGAAGCGCGCGGCGCTCGAGGCGGTGACGAAGCTGGATGCGACTGGTCGCCAGGAGGTGGCGGGCGCCATTCTGAAGCTGGTGGGGCAGGATCAAGACGCAGGTTTGCGCGACCTGGCGAAGGATGCGATCAAGACGCTACTTGCGCCGGCGGCTTATCCGCGGACGGATGTTGAGCGGGTGCAGAAGCTCTGCGAGTACCGATGGACGGGAGGGAACAGCGCTCGTAGCGACGCCGACGGGCGGGTTCGGATTTCGACGCACTTGGCCAGCAACGGGTGTGTTTTTTTGAAGATCGAGACGCAGTTTGTGGACTTTGACGGTACTCGGGAAAAGAAAAAGCTGCGGTAAGGAAAGTCGAATTCTGCGGCACGATTTCGTAGAATGTTCGAGTGCGTGACCGAATCGTCGTGTGGAGAATGTCATGGCGTCAGCCGCGCTGAGAACGCGCTTTACTCCGGAACAGTACCTCGCCGCGGAGCGGAAAGCCGCGTTCAAGAGCGAGTACCTTGACGGATACATCACGGCGATGTCGGGCGCGAGTCGCGAGCATAACCGAATCGCTGGCAATTTTTACTACAAGATCAGCGATCGGCTCGAGAATCGTCCATCTGAAGCTTTCATCAGCGATCTGCGAGTCTGCGTGAGTTCGACCGGGCTGTACGCGTACCCGGACGTCATCGTTGTCTGCGGCGAGCCCGAGTTTCAGGATGACGAATTGGATACGCTTCTGAATCCCACCGTGATCGTTGAGGTGCTTTCGCCGACAACTGAGTCGTACGACCGTGGGGCGAAATTCGCGCACTACCGCCGGCTGCCATCTCTGAAAGAATATGTTCTCATCGACCAAAGCCAGGTTCTGGTCGGGCGTTATCTCCGCCAGGGCGATGATTGGGTATTTTCCGCGCTGGATGATCTCGACGGCACGCTCAAGATTGTTTCAATCAACTGCTCGCTACCGTTGCGTGACATCTACGCCAGGGTCAGTTTCTCCGACGAGCACCCGGGGAAGGCGTGAAGGATTCGGCCGATTGGGGGTGTGTCGCCGGCAGGCAAGTGTATTGAACATTCCACAGAGGAAGAACTCCGAATGGCATTTTTGAATTCGTCGACGATCGATCTGCTACGCGATGATTTCGACGCTCGCGAGGAAGTCTTGCGGAAGGTGGTCGCAGACCGGCTGGGCGAACGGCCTGCGCCAACTGTTCCGGATCATCTTGTCGCCACATACTATTTCCATTTCCGGACGGGAACGCTCGAGCACGCGATCGAGGAGATCAGCTACCATGCGACCAGCGGCGTCAAGAACCCGCTGCCGGGGTCGCTGCTGGCGCAATGCTCTGCTCAGCAGGCGGGCGTCGACGCGTTTGACGCGTCTGGAAGGATCGGGCTGCTGCACGTAGCGTTTCCGCTCAAGATGATGCGGCATCCGAACGGGCGGCTCACGTCCACCGACATCCTGCACACGATCGCCGGCGCCGTCATGTTCGACGTCTACGAGAATCAAGACGCCCGGCTGATCTCGATCCAGATTCCCGACGACGTGCTCGCCGGGTTCCCCGGGCCGGCTTATGGGCCGATCAACATCCGCAAGAAAACCGGGTTCGCCCTCGACCAGCCCGCGTTCGGCACGATACTAAAGCCAACGGCCGGAATCACGCCGGAGGACGTCGAACGCCTGGTGGGCGAGGTCGCCGGCAGCCCCCTCTTGATGTTCATCAAGGAAGACGAAGACCTCTACCCCGACCTCGATTATTCGCCGGTCCAAGAGCGAACCAAACGCGCCATCGCGGCGATCGAGCGGGTACGCGAATCGCGCCGGGGGCTGGGGCTGGTGTACTCGCCTCATGTCACCGCGGGCCCCGAACAGATCGTCGAGCTGGTGCTGGCGGTCGTTGAAGCCGGCGCTTCCGGTGTGATGTTCAGTGAGACCTACGCGGGCGGGACCGTCAGGATGGTCCGCGAAGCGACCAGCACGCTCAAGAATCCGCCGGCGATCTACGGCCATAACGCCGGCATCGGCGTCAAGACGCGAAGCATCTGGCGCGAGGTGATTGACTTGCTGGCCCGGCTCGACGGCATCGACTTCCGCCAGACGGCCCCGCTACGGCCCGGCTCGCCGTTCATTCGCCCCTATGGAGCAGAGTGGCATGCTTCGGAGGCGGCGCTCACGCGGCCGATCAAGGGAATCAACCCCACCATGATCACCCGCGCCGGTGCGCTCGACCAGGGCAATATCATCCTCAACCTCGAAGATCTGGAATCAACGGGGAATCGCGCAAAACGTGCTCTTCCTCGCCGGCTCGGCGATTAACTCCATCAAAGGCAAAGACGGCAAGGCCGACCCGCGAATCGGACTCGAAGCGCTGATTCAGGCGATTGAAATTCATCAATCGGGCGAACTGAAAGGTATCGCAATGGAGGAGCATCTGGCCGCTCTGGCGGCCGTCGCCCAGCGCAAGAAACTGGCCGCGCTTTCCGAGGCGCTCCGGCAGCGGTATCCGGGGAAGATCGCATGATTGTCAAGGATGATGACCGCGTCTCGATCGGCGTGCTCGGATGCGGGCCCATTGCGCAGTTCGCTCACTTCGACGCCTGCCGCAAGGCCAAGAGCGCCGAGCTTTACGCCATCTGCGACCTCGCCGATGATCTGCGCGAGCGAATGGCCGAGGTTCATCAGCCGAAGGTCGCGTATTCGAACTACGACGCGATGCTCGCGGACCCGAAGGTCAAGGCCGTGATCATCGCAATCGCCGACCAGTTTCACGTTCCCGCGGCGCAGAAGGCGATCCAGGCCGGCAAGCACGTACTGGTCGAGAAACCGCTGGGCACCACGATCGAGTCGTGCCGCGAGCTGCGCGATCAGGCGGCCGCGGCCGGAGTTAGTGTGCAGGTGGGCAACAACCGGCGGTTTGACCCGGGAATCACGTTCGCCCGCAAGTTCATCGCCGAGGAAATGGGCCAGCGCATCGCGCTGAAATCCTGGTACTACGATTCGGCGTACCGTTACACCATGACCGATAATCTCCAGCCGATCCCGTTCACAAGCGCCAAGGCGTTGCGTCCGGAGGGGAACCCGAAGTCCGATCGCCGCCGCTATTACCTCCTCACGCACGGCAGCCATCTCGTCGATACAGCGCGGTGCCTGGGCGGGCCGATCGCGGCCGTCCGCGCGCGCCTGCTCGAGCGGTTCGATTGCTACTGCTGGTTCATCGACGTCGATTTTGAAGATGGATCGCTCGGGCATCTTGATTTGCAAATTCCGATCAAGGGCGACTTTCAAGAAGGCTTTCAGGTCTTCGGCGAGAATGGGAGTGTTTCGGGCCGCGTGTATCTGCCGTGGTTTCACAAGTCGAGCGATGTCGAATGCTTCCGGGCGAGCGATCGACAGTTTCATCGCGTGCTGGGTGAAGACGCCTATACCTACAAGCTGCAAATCGAAGCTTTTGCCGAGACCGATTTTGCGCGGTGCGCCGCAGGAGGGCGCCAGCCTGGACGACGGCCTGGCCGCGGTGCAGGCGATGGTGGCGATCGCGCGCTCGGTGGAAACCGGCGAGAGGGTTGAGCTCGCCGGATTGAGCGGAGGTGTCTGATGGAGCTAGGGATTTTCGCCAAGACGTTTCCGCGGCCGACGCTCGAACAGACGCTGGACGCGGTCGCTTCTCACGGATTGACGCAAGTTCAGTTCAACATGTCGTGCATGGGGCTGGCCACGCTGCCGGATAAGCTCGACGAAGGCTCGTGCGTGTGGATCGCCCAGACGCTGCACGAGCGCGGGATCACAATGGCGGCGATCTCGGGCACGTTCAACATGGTTGATTCGAACGGCGGACGGCTGGCGAATAACCTGCGCCGGCTTGAGGTGCTCGCCCAAGCCTGCCGCTGGCTCGACACGCGAATCATCACGCTTTGCACCGGATCGATGGATCCACATGACATGTGGAAGTGGCATCCGGAGAACGCGCGGAAGAGTACGTGGGAACGCCTGGTCGAGACGATGCGCGCGGCGGTGGCGATTGCGGACCGGCATGAAGTGACGCTGGCCTTTGAGCCGGAGATCAACAATGTCGTCAGCTCGGTGATGAGGGCTCGCCGGCTGCTGGATGAGATTGATTCGCGGTGGTTGAAGGTGGTGATCGATCCGGCGAATTTGCTTCGGCCTGGCGAAATGGGCCTATTCACCGCGATCCTCGACGAAGTGTTCGATTGGCTTGGCCCCAGTATTGTATTGGCTCATGCGAAAGAGCCGCACCTTGATGAGGCCGATCATCGTTCTCTTGCAGAGATGAAGGAGACGGCGGAACGTGCTCGAGCCAGCAAGTCGGTTCGTGCTCTTATCGAAGCTGCTTCGCAGGGGGAGATGAGCAAATTCAGCGACACGGTGGCAAAGCTGCCGAGCAAGGCACTGCTTAACGAGCCTTCATTTCATTTTTATTACCCTTACTTCGTCCGACTGAACAGAATTGGCTATCGCGGCGCCGTCGTGATTCACGGCTTGGAGGAGGCGGACGTGGAGCGTCGAGTTCTATTCTTGCGGGAGATATTGAAACCGATCCTGAAGGAGAGTGCGCCACATGCCGGTCCTCCATCGTGACGGCCTGAATTTCAAATACCGCGACGCCGGCGTGGGTTTACCCTTTGTTTTTCAGCACGGCTTGGGTGGTGACCTTATTGCGGCGGTCGGAGTATACGTGCCGGCCCCCGGCGTGCGATTGATCTCAATGGATTTTCGTGGTCACGGAGAGACCCGCCCGCTCGGTGACGAGACGAAGCTCACGATCGAGTGCCTGGCTGATGACCTCGTGGCGCTCCTCGATCATGTTCAGATTGAGCGCGCCGTGATCGGTGGAATTTCGCTGGGTGCAGCGGCCTCAGTGAACCTGGCGCTGCGGCATCCGGAGCGCGTGCTGGGACTGGTGCTTTCTCGACCCGCGTGGATTGACCACCCGCTGCCGGAGAACGTGTGGCTGTTCACGACGATTGCCGAGCTGCTGCGCACGGTGGGCGCGAAGGAGGGCCTCGAACAATTTCACCGCACAGAGCAATACGCTGCGATGGAGCGTGATTCGCCGGATTGCGCCAAATCGTTGATCGGCCAGTTCGAACAGCCGAGAGCCGAAGAGTGCGCCGCCAGGCTGTCACGGCTGGTTGTCGATACCCCCTGCCCTGACCCGGCGCGCTACAAGACCATCAAGGTCCCGACGCTGGTGCTGGGAAACCGGCGCGATCCGATTCATCCGTGGGAGCTGGCTGAGACGTTGGCCGGGTTGATACCAGGATGCGAATTCTGTGAGGTCACGCCGAAATCGGTGAGTGTGGACCGGCATGCGGCGGATGTGAAGAAGGCCATCGATGGCTTTGTGCTCAGGCGGTTTCGGGTGGACGAGCGCGCCTGACGGTCGATGCATCATCCAGTGAGGGTGTTCTATGTTGAAGTGTTCTGCATCATTGTGGTCGGCGGATCTTTCGAACCTGGGCGCGGAGATCCGGCGGGTTGACGAGTATACGGAACGGTTCCATCTGGACGTTGCCGACGGGCATTACGTGCCGAGCATGTTGTTTTTTCCTGACTTGGTGAAGGCGCTGCGCAAGCATACGGCCAAACCATTTGAGGTGCATTTGATGACCACGGAGCCTTTGGCGTGGGTCGAGCCATTTGCCGAGGCTGGCGCCGACGGCGTGATATTTTGTTTTGACTCGCTCAAAGATCCGGCGGTGGCGATCAAGAAGGTGAAGGACCTGGGAAAGCTCGTGGCCATCTCGCTGCTGGTGACCGAGCCGGTGAGCGTGCTCGATCCCTACTGGAATCTGATCGATCAGGTCACGATCGTGGGGACGCCGATGGGGACGAAAGGGACGACCATGCAACCCGAGATCTTCGAGAAGATCCGGGCGGCGAGGGCGGCGATTGACGCGCACGACGCCGAGGTCGAGATCCAACTTGATGGAGGGATTCGGCGGAATACCGTGCCGCAGATCGCCGAAGCGGGCGGGGATTGGATTGTGCCGGGGTCATTGATGTTTGGAGAGGATCCGGCGGCGATGCGCCAATGGCTGTGCCAATTTTAGATTTTGGACTTTAGAGAACGTGTGAACGGATCCGCCGGGAATGCTTGGTCGAAGAGGGCTTGCTCGAGCTCGCGGCCCAGCACCTGGAATTCCAGCCAGTCGAGCAAGATCACTCTGCCGTTCGCGGCTGTGCTGGCCGCACTGCCCGGGCGAGCGCGGCCGAGCGTCCTCGAGGCATGGTCGAGTCGAGCGCGGGCGAGAGCCGTTTTGCCTTGGCTCCGATTGATGAGACCGAGCAGCACGTCATTGAGACCCTGCGAGTGTAGCCAGGCAAGGCGACTTGATTCGTCAGCCAGTTGCTCGGCTCGAGCCAGGTCACCACCACGGAAGGCAGCCAGGGCCTGGACGTGCCGATGCCACGCGGTCGCGGGGCTTGCCTTCGCGGCCGCGGAGTCAGCCAATTCCACAAGCTGTTTTGACGGCATCACGCCCACTTTCGAAAGCCCAGCGATTCTCGCCAGCACATAAGGGGCTGCGGGATTGTTCAAGGAGTTCAGCAGCTCGGCTTGCCGTGCGACATAACGCGCGAAGGCCGACTGATCTCCTGCAAGAAGGAGTGATGCCCCGTATGTGAATGCAAACTCGTTCGGCACCGACGGCTCGCCGCCACGCATGAAGTCGGCAACGGCCGGCTTCCAGTCTTTTCGTCTGACCGATTCACAGGCGCACACGTACCAGAGAACGGGATCGTGCCCGCGGAGGGCGAGAAGCCGGTCGTAGGCCGCCGGCTCGGTGGCCAGCGTCGCACAGATCGATGCACGCGGGCCGTAGATGATCGGATTGCGCGGGACCACGTCAAGCGCAGCAGCAAAATCGGCCGCAGCACGGTCGGCCAGCCCGGCACGTGCCAGTAACATGCCGCGCTCGATCCACGCGCCGATTTTGTCCGCCTTATTCTTCACCATTGTGGCGAGGAACGGCTCGGCTTCGGGCTCCCTGCCGATTTCGAGCAGCCGGCCGAAGCGTGCGGTGCGAAGTGGGACATTCTGTGGATCGAGCCGGACGACCACGTCGAAAGCCCAGGTGGGCGAGTCGCGCTGGTCGAGTAAGTTATCGATGCCAGCGCGGATTTTCGCGAGCACCCGCTGATCGTCGAGGGCGTGGCCGTCAATGAGCTCGTGGGCTTCGCGGCGCACGGACAAGTACATCGTGCCGAGCGCTGACCAGTTCCACCATGTGGTTATGTGGCCGCCTTCGCCCGGGCCGGCCCATTTCTCGAAACCTTTATCGAGCTCAGCGAGGATTTCGCGCGCGTCGCTCTGTTTTCCAGGTGCCACAAGGCCATTCCTTCGACGGGACGGGGCTTCTCGTCCTTGCCTCGATGGGCTTGCAAGTAATCGAGGGCCTCGCGATAGCGACCCGCGCGGTAGAGAGCCAGGCCGACGACGTCGTGCTGCAGCCTGCCCGCCGATGCTGTGCCTGCCGCCTGCCGGGCCAGTTCGATCAAGCGATCCGGGGAGATCAGATCGTTGGGAATGAGCTCGAGCGCCAGCGCGGTCGAACCTGGGTCGATCGCCGAGGGTCCGTCCCAATCGGCCAAGAGGGCGGCCGACTCGAGGTAGCGCTTGCGGTCGCCGAGCCCGGCCAGGAACTGGACCTTGCGAGCCATGGGGAACGACTGGTAAAGCTGCCCGCGACGCCCGGCGGCGTCGAACAGATCAGCCGCTTCGTCGAAGCGACCGAAGTCTGCGGAGAGCCACGCGCGATCGAGCTCGTAATCGTCGGTACGCAATCGCAGCCAGTGACTGCTCGAGGGATCGCTCACACGCACCAGCAGCGTGTTGCGGCCGGGCTTGAGCGCGACCGGGACGGAGTACTCGGTGCCTTGATGATAGACGTTGGGCAAGTCGGGCTCGAACACGATACGCCCGTTGAGCCAGATGCGAACGGTCCGGCCGCCGCCAAAGAATATGATGATGGTGCGCTCGCGATCCGAGGGTATGTGCGTGAGCGCATAAACGGATGAATTGGGCTGGTCGTGAATGAAGCCCAGGTTCACCAGGCGATTGCGCTTGGCGGAAACCGAACGCCATTCGAGGGTCTCGAGGTTGGCGCCGGAAATCGGCCGGGAGGGGTCAGGATCGTCCTCGACCCCCTGGGAGATTCTCATATCGGGCGGAAAGGGCCCGGCAATCCACCAGCCGGCCTCGATAAAGGGATCCAAGCGATTTGCAGATAGCGCAAGGGCATGAGCATACGCCTCGTCGGCTGCGTTTCCCAGGCCGCGGCCGGCGAGGAGCTTTCCGCGCAGGACCCAGGGCCGCGGGTCGTTCTGGTCGACCTGCGAGGCACGTGCGAGATCGTCGTCGGCACGATTGCGCAGGCCGAGCTTCTCGAGCGTGTGAGCTCGCTTGAGCAGTGCAGCAACCTGGTCGGGCGCCCCGGCGACGGCTGCATCGAATTCGATCTCGGCTTCCTTCATCTTGCCGAGGCGGTGGAGCGAGTCGGCGCGAAGGAGGCGAAGGGACTGTAGCTCGGGGGCCTTTTCACCGAGCGCTGCGTAGGCCTCCCGGCGAAGCAGATCGGCGCGAAGGACATCGGCGCCCCAGTAGCGTGGCGCGCGGAGAGCGCCGTAGGCATCCGTAGCTTCGTGAACCTGGTCTTCGAGGTCGCGGTCGAGGGCGGCGAGCCAGCGTCGGGCGACGTCGGATCGGCCGGCGCGGCGCGGATCAAAGGCATGACGGCCTTGCCGTTCAATCCGTTTTTGTATGGCTCGACCTCGGTGAGGGCACCCGTTGCGTCCCCGGAACGAAGCAAGGCGTGCCCGAGAACGACGTGATACCAGGCGGGCAAGCCGCGGGCCCGGATGGCCAATAGCCGCTTGACGATGGCCGCGGCCTGGTCGGTGTCAGCGGTGCCCGGCGGACCGAGCGCAGCGGTGCGCACCGCGTCAAACGCCATTGAATCATTGGGTTGCCCGGCGGTCGAGATTGCTTCAGCGGCGATCTGCTTGAATGCGGCCAGGTCGCCCCGGTAAAGCGCGAGGAGCCCGGACGAATAGCAGCGGGCCGCCCGGGCTGCCGGGCTCGAGGGCCTGAATCGCTCTTGCCACGCGTAGGCCTGCTCCCAGAGAACCGCGCTCAAAGTAGAGATCAACGATTGCGGCCCCGCCGAACGCGGCTTGCGGAGAAGCGACGGGCTCGGGGACCTGCTTTTCGCGTTTCAGCGCAGCCGCTGGTTTGAAACTCTCATCCCACATGCGCTCGGCCTTTGCGAGCTCGCCGAGTTTCCACAGCCGTTCGCCGATCTTCGAACGGAGCGCGCGTGCGGCCGCTTCCAGGGCCGGCAGATTGGCGCCGGCCTTCATTCGGCTTTCCACTCGCGCGAGCATCGCTTCCAGTGGCGAGGTTCCGTCGGCTGTGGGGTTTCCGGGGTTGTTCTCGAGCAAGCCGATGGTCAGCTCACCGAGGAATTGATCCTCTTCGAGCCTGCCGGGGTGGTCTAGTGGGGAACTCAAGGGTGGCTTGTGCGGGGTGTCTGCGGGCTGCTGGGCCACCGACGGTTTGGCTGGGCATCCATCTCGGCGACAAGAGCGCGGAAATCGGCTCGTTTCATGAGCGCTTTGTTCAAGGGAAGGGCGCAGCACGGCGGCGTTGTGAAAGCCGCGATCGATCGACTTTCTCAAGTCGGCCACGGCCAGGTCTGCCTCATGACGGGCGGGTTCGGGCCAGAAATCGATATCCGAGTCGGCGTGGTCGCCGAGGAGAATTTCGGCGATGAGCATGTGGGACGCTATGGCAAAGTGATAGGTGGCTGCCGCCGACTCGGGCTGGGATTCGACTGATTCGGCGAGCTCGCGGAACAGCGACATCGCGTTCTCGGTTTGGCCCGCCTGACTCAAGTATCGCGCATTCGTGAACATTCCTTGTACCAAAAGCATTCGGTAAAGGGGGACGTCCGGGTTTTCACTCGCGAGCCTGCGATAAAGCGCAACCTGATCGGCGTACAATGCCAAAGCTTCATCGCGGCGGTCCTGGAACCAGCAGAGATTCGCGGCGCTTGAATACGAAGCTCCGAGATCCCCTGCGAACTCGAGGTCGTGGGGCCGCCGGTCGAGGGCCGCCTGACAGTAATCGATCGATCGTTTGAAGAGCTCGAGCGCGTGTTCCGGGGAGGTCATGAGCTGGGCGCCGAGATTGTGGAACGACTCGCCCAAGCCGTGGAGCAGATCGGCGTCGCCGGGAATCTCCTCGGCGAGCTTCAACCGCAGTTCGAGCGAGCGACGGTAGGCCGGAAGTGCAGCCGGGCCTCGACTGGCGCATAGCCCCACGCCGTTCAAAGATCGAGAGAGAGCCATCCGAAACCGCGGGTCCTGGGGATGGTCTTTGGCGAGCTGCTCGCGGATTGCGACCGCCTTCTTGTAGGCTGCGCCGGCTGTTGCCGGATCGGTTCGATAGTCGAGGTCACCAAGCCGGTGCCAGGCCTCTGCCTGGCGTTCGAGCATCTCGACATCGCCGGGCCTGGCGGCGAGGGCCTGATCGTAAAGCGCAGCAGCTTTGCGAAGAGTGGTGCGTGCCTTGGCGTCATCGCCGAGCTCGGCAAGGATCATGCCGACGCGGAACTGGGTCGCGGCGAGATCGGCGAGGATGCTGGGGTCGTCGCCGCGGCGCTTGAGAAACTCTTCGTAGAATGCAAGCGCCGATTCGAGCAAGTCACGGCGAAGGGGCCGCACGCCTGGAACATTGAGGAGTGCGGTTTCACTGACTTTCGTGAAGGAATCGTCGACGGCATTGCGCCAGCGCGAAGCTGGCGAGGGCTTCCTGCTGTTTCTGGATGGCGGCCGCCGTGCTGGCTTCAGCCTCCTTCCGCCGGGTTTCTGCCTCGGCGCTTGAGGCGACGGCCTGTTCGCGCGCTCGATCGGCTTGAGCGCGGGCGAGGTCGGCATCGCGCCGCGCGGCGCTCTCGCTCGCTGCGGTTTGTCGAAAATAGACCGCCGCGGCGACCGCGGCGACGAACCCGGCGGCGACCAGACCCGAGACGATCGCAAGCAGCGCGGCGACGATCGGATTCCGGCGACACCAGCGATAGGCACGCTCGGCTGGGGAAACCTGGCGCGCCAGGATCGGGCGTCCCTCCAGGAACCGGCGCAGATCGTCGGCCATCGCGGCCGAGGAGGGGTACCGCTGGGCGGGCTCTCGCGCGATGCCCTTATGAATGATTGTCTCGAGGTCGCGTGGCACGCGGGCGTTCAATCGCTTGAGTCGAGGCGGCTCGACCTGCGTCACCTGGCGCATCAAGCTGGCGTGGTCGGCTTCGTCAAGTGCAGGGCGCAAGGCCAGCATCTCGTAGAGCGTGAGCCCGAGTGCGTAAAGATCAGATCGCGCGTCGCTCTCGCCGCGGAACCGCTCGGGGGCCATGTAGCGCACGGTGCCAATCACGTCGCCGGTATGCGTCAGATCGTCGGACCCGGTGGCCTTGGCAAGACCGAAGTCGGTAACCCAAACGTTGCCGTCTCGATCGAGCAGCAGATTCGACGGCTTGATATCGCGATGCAGGACTCCCTGACCGTGGGCATAAGCGAGCGCTTCGGCGACCTGGAGGCCGATCTTCGTGACGCCCTGGAAGTAGCGGCGGTCGGTTTCCGACAGGGTTGAGACGCTCGATGTCGCCGTGACACTTGGAGAGGATGCGTCGAGCTGCCCGGCCGCTGTTTTGGGGGGCACGGGTGGACCGATCCAGGAGGGCCCGGGGGTCTCGCCGGTTGGCGTGGTTGCCGTGCCGGTGCTGGCCGCGAATCGCCCGGTGACGAGCGAGTTGGCGATCTCGGCCGCGGCTGGGCTCGCCTGGGCGTGGCGGGTGGTCGAGGCACGGGCGGGGGTGGCAACGCGAGCGTCGCGCAGCCGTTTGAGCTCATCCAGAACGGCGTTCAAACCCTGGCCCTGGATGAACTGCATGACATAAAAATGAATGCCTTCGCATTCGCCGACGCCGAAGACCGGGACGATGTTGGTGTGATGCAGCCGAGCGGCCGAGCGGGCCTCGCGCTCGAAACGGCGGACTTGCTTCGAGTCACTGAGGGCACCGGAGGGGAGGATCTTGAGTGCGACGCGGCGGCCCAGAGATTCTTGCTCGGCTTCGTACACGACGCCCATGCCGCCGCGTCCGACCTCGCGCAGCAAGCGGAACTCTCCCAGATGACCGGCGGTTGCGCCGGCGATTGCGCCGGGGAGGATGAGCCGAACGAGGCGGTGAGGTCGCCGGTCTCGCCGCCCAGGTCTTCCATCATCAAGAGAGCTGGAAAGAGCGCGAGGATCTCGTCGGCCAGATCGGGGTGCTGCTCGGCGTAGTCCTCGGGTGTGACCGCCTCGCCGCGGCGGATGCGATCGAGGAATTCCTCCGAAAGGAGCTCGACGGGATTGCGGTCTGTTCCACCATCCGGCATGGTCGATCCTTTTCAGTTCAGGCGCTTGCTCTTGAAAGCAGGCAATGACGCCATGATCAGGCTCACGCGCTTGAGGGCGCGGATGTAAGCTTCGCTTGCCTGCGCGGTCGAGATTTCCAGGACGGCGGCGGCTTCGTCGTTGGAGAGCTGTTCGCAGTGGCGCAATGTGAGAACTTCACGATCGATCGGGTCCATGGCGTTGAGTGTTTCCTGGAGCAGGAGTTTTTGCTCGGCGCGGGCGGCGGCCAGGTCGTCGGCGCCGCCGGTCTTGCCCAGAAGATGGGCGGCGAGCGAGGTCGAGGTGGCTTCGGGGAGTGCACCACGGTAGAGGGAGATATCGCCGCGAAAGTCCGGGCCCAGTCGTTCTTTATGGACTTTCAGCAGCACTTCGCCGACGATTTGCCGGAGCCAGAGGAACGAGGCGGCGGATTTTTCAGCGAGCCCGGCCATGCGATGGTCGGCTTCTTCACGCGCCAGTTTGAGAACGCCCGAGGAATCAACAATGCCAGCCAAGCGCGCGTCCAGGCGGAGCCGCACGGTGCGTCTCAATCGCTCTTGGTAGCGATCGAAGAGTGCCGAGACGTCGCGTGGTGTTTGGTCAACTGCGTCGGGCATGGATAGGGGGCTCGGAACGGGTTCTGGGCGGTGGCCTATCGATCTAATCGTAATGCTCGGGCCTGGTTGGGGGAAGTGTTGGATTGCGGCGGGATGGTGGGATCTGGCTCGGCTCGAATGATCGGCTTGGGACCGCTCAAATCACTAAGTCGTTTTGCGGCATCCGCTCAGCGAGTAGAATGCGCTGCGATTTGTGCTTTCATCCGCGCGTTGTGCGCTTCCTCGCTGGAGGGGGTCATGAGTCTCGAACTGGAACGGTCGCTGGCTGAGATTCCGATTCTGGATGTGCACACGCACTTGGTCGGCGGGAAGCTGGCTGCGCGAGGGCTGCACGACTTGTTGCTCTACCACATGGTCGTCAGCGATCTCTACGCCGCGGGCTGCCCGAACGGAGCGCGGCTGACCCAGTTTCCCGGCTGGCCGTCGCGCGCCGAAGCCACAGCGCGGATCGAAGAGGCCCTGCCTTACTTGCCGTTCATCCAGAACACGTCCTCTTACTGGGGCTTGCGGATCATTCTCCGCCACCACTACGGATGGTCGGCACCGCTGGACCAGTCGAACTGGAAGAAGCTCGATGCGATGATTCGCGAGCGGGCCGACGATCGATCATGGGCAACCCAGGTACTGGACCGGGCAGGTATCGAGCGCACGGGCACCGAGCTTGCCCGGCGCGGGAATGGATCGGACGACAGCCGCTTGCAATACTCCCTCGAATGGGGATTCTTCACGCGCTGCCAGTGGGGCGAATTCGATACAGCGCTCTACGAGCTGGAACGTTGCTGGGGGAAAACGCCCGAGAGCCCGGCTCCGATCGGAGCAGGCCCGAGACCGGCCACCGAGCACACGATCAAGTGCCTTGATGACGTGCACCAGGCGGTCAAGCACTATGTCGAAAGCATTCCGTACGATCGCATCATCGCCACGGCGACCCACCTCTCAACCGACATCGACTATCGCATCGTGAGCGATGCCGAGATGACGGCTGCGATCAAGCGGCGCAGTCACGCGGGGCCGGCCGAGCGGGACTGTTACGCGTCTTATGTGAACGAGCTCTTCCTGACCATGCTCGAAGCACGCGGCGAGCAACTGATCTTTCAGTTCAGCTTCGGGGCCGAGCCGCTTCCGTTCGAGACTGCGAGCCGGCTTTCGCAGCGCACCATCGGGCAGGTCGCGGAGATGATCGGGCGGCATCCCAAGCTGAAATTTCAGTGCTTCCTTGGTTCTCGCCACGCCAACCATTCGATGTGCACGCTGGTGCGCGAGCTGCCGAACTTGAGCCTGGCCGGTTACTGGTGGCATAACTTTTTTCCGTCGACAATTGCACAGGTGATGCACGAGCGGCTCGAGATGGTACCGGCGAACAAACAGATCGGGTTCTTCTCTGACGCGTATTGCGTCGAGTGGTCTTATGCCAAGGTTGTGATCGGCGCAAGGTGATGGCGAACGTGCTGGCCCAGCGGATCGAGCTGGGACATCTGAACCACCAGCAGGCCATGGCCTATGTGCGCGAGATTCAGTATCAGACGCCGCAGACGCTGCTGGGAATGACGCCGCGTCCGCCGAAATCGAGGTGAGGAGCCGAGAGGGGACGCCCGATGGAAACCGCACGAATTGCCCAGATCATCGATGAGATGGGGACACTGCTGGAGATCAAGGGTGAGAATCCGTTTCGTTGCCGGGCTTACCATACGGCGGCACAGTCGCTCGGGAATCTGCCCGCCGACTTGCGCGACATGATCGCGGACGGGAGCTTGAAAGAGGTTGCCGGCATTGGCGAGACGATGTATTCCAAGATCGTTCAGCTCGCGACGACGGGACAACTTGCGTCGTATGACGAGCTGAAGCGAAGCATGCCGGCAGGACTCGTGGCGCTGCTGCGCATTCCCGGATTAGGACCGAAGAAGATCAAGACCTTGCACGACGAGCTCAAGATTGACAGCCTGGCGGACCTGCGGGCGGCGGCCGAGTCCGGGAAAATTGCCAAGATGAAAGGATTCGGCGAGAAGACCCAGGCAAATATCGTCGCCGGGATTGAATTCGTGGAGAAGGCGGGCGAGCGGATCTTGCAGAGCACGGCTCGGCGATTGGTGGGGCCGATCGTGGAGCGGTTGAAAAGTCACGCCGACGTGATCCGCATCGAGGTGTGCGGGAGTTTGCGGCGGCGGGCGGAGACGATCGGGGATCTGGACATCCTGATCAGCTCGGAGAAGGTTCCAGTCGTTCTTGACGCCTTCGTGAAGCTGCCCCAGGTGGCGACGGTGCTGGCGCATGGGCCCACGAAGGCAAGCGTGCGGCTGGCTGAGGGAGTGCAGTGCGATTTGCGGGGGGTAACGGACGCACAGTTTCCGTTTGCGCTGCATTACTTCACCGGCTCGAAGGCACACAACATTGCGATGCGGAAGCGGGCGATCGCACGCGGGCTTTCTCTGAATGAGTATGCGCTTTCCGGAGAGAAGGGCGACGTTCGGTGCAAGACCGAAGCTGACGTTTTCAAGGCGCTTGGGCTTGACGACATTCCGCCGGAGCTACGGGAGGACAGCGGTGAGATGGAGGCGGCCGAAGCAGGTAAGCTGCCGGAGTTAATCGGGTTCGGCGATCTGACGGGTACGTTTCACTGTCATAGCGACTGGAGCGACGGAGCGGCGACGCTCGAGGAGATGGCTCTAGCGGCAAGAGAACGGGGAATGCAGTACCTGGGAATCGCCGATCATTCGCGGTCGGCGGCCTATGCGGGGGGGCTTTCGATCGAGCGGGTACGTGAGCAATGGGAGGCGATCGACCAGCTCAATCGATCCTTTGGAGGGAAGTTTCACCTTTTCAAGGGGACAGAGTGCGACATTCTGCCGGATGGCTCGCTCGATTACCCGGACGAACTGCTCGAGGGGTTCGATTATGTTGTCGCGAGTGTCCATTCGAGTTTCGGGCTTGCGCGTGACGCGATGACGCGGAGGCTGGTGCGTGCGGCGTCGAACCCACGCGTGACGATGCTGGGGCACCCGACCGGGCGGCTTTTGCTGGCGCGGGATGGTTATGACGTGGATCTTGACGCGGTGATCGATGCGGCCGCGTCCGCCGGAACGATGATCGAAATCAACGCCAATCCGCACCGGCTGGACCTGGATGCGGCTCACTGCCGCCGGGCGCGGCAGAAGGGGGTGATGATTGTAATTAATCCGGACGCACATTCGACCGGGGGTTTGGACGATCTAGAATATGGAGTGACCGTCGCTCGCCGCGGCTGGCTGACGAAGGGCGATGTCTGGAACACCGTTCCGCTTGCAACCATGACGCGGCAAGTTGCGAAATCACGTCACCGCAGCCCGTGATCGAGTCGATAGTTCCGAGCCGTGACACGGACCAGCACTTGCGGGGGGTCGGCGGCATCCTATAATAACTATGAGCGAACAGGGATGAGTGCGTGGATCATTCTCGCCCTCATCCCCGCGGAACGATTCCGCCGTCTGACTGTTCTGGGATGTAAAATGCGGCTATGACGACAATCCGGGTGCGGTGGTCTTGAACGGAAAGTCGGTTCGGACTAGCGTGCAGCCAGGAGGGGGGTTGTTCGTTTTCCAGGAGGGAATCTTGTCGGATTGATCGCACTCATCGAATTTCCAGGGGAAAAAATATGGCCCCAGCCAAGCCGTCCGCGGGGAAGAAACGGAAGTACTACACTGTCGAGGAGGCCAACAAAGCCTTGCCGCTGGTCAAGATGATCGTCAGCGATATTGTGCGCCAGGATAGGATCGTTGAGGAATTGCAGCAGCGGCTTTCGACGCTGACGAAGGAACGGAGCCGCCCGTCGAACGACCTGTATGCGGAGGAGATCGCCCAGTTCCAGGCCGAGCTCGATGCAGAAAACAGGAAGCTCGTCGCCTATTTCGAGGAATTGAGGAAGCTGGGCGTGGAATACAAAGGGCCAGATGGCCTGTGCGATTTCTATTCGATGATGGATGGACGCGAAGTTTTTCTGTGCTGGCGCCTCGGTGAGCCCGAGGTGTCGTTCTGGCACGACCTCGATGCCGGTTACGCCGGTAGACAGCCCCTGCACCCCAGTCGCAAACTTCAAGAGATCGTCGAGTAGGCGTTCGGCCTTCAGACAACCAACCTCATGTACCGCGTCGTCACGATCGACGGACCGGCCGGCGCCGGCAAAAGCACCGTTGCGCGGAAGTTAGCCGATCGACTGGGCTGGCGCTTCCTCGATACCGGCGCGATGTACCGTGCCGTCACGCTGGCGGCGCTTCGCGCGAATGTCGACCTCGCGAGTGAATCGGACCTTTGCTCGCTGGTTGAGAACCTCGAAGTGCGGATGCCGCCCGGAAAAGTCGTCCTGGGCTCCGAAGATGTGACGGAACTGATTCGCGGCTCGGCGGTCACAGAGTCGTCACGGTTCATCGCCGATAGTCCGAGCGTGCGCAGGCGGCTGACGGCGTGGCAACGGGAGTTCGCCGCGACGGAGAACGTGGTGACTGAAGGTCGGGATCAGGGGACGCTGGTTTTTCCGGACGCGTTTCGCAAGTACTTCTTGACTGCCAGCGAGGAAGAGCGGGCTCGCCGCCGGCTGGTTGATTATGCACAGAGGCAGGAAGCACTGGGTTTCGAAGCCGTGCTGGAAGAGATCCGTGCGAGAGACGCTCGCGATGCGGACCGGGCGATCGCCCCGATGAAACCCGCGGACGACGCGATTGTCGTGGACTCGACGGGGTTGAGCATCGAAAAAGTCGTGGAACGGCTGGCGGCCGACGTGCAGAGCAGAGGGCCAGACGAGGGCCTGCGACAAGAACGAGGGGGCGATGCACCGGAAGCGGTCGGCGAGCGCCCGCCGGTCGTGTCGGCTGCCGCGCCGGCGCGAGAGCAAGGGCCGCGGGAGGAGCCGATACGCCGCGACCGTTCGCGCGGGAGCTTGATCTGGTACCGGATCGTTCAGTGCGTCTGTTCGAGCCTGGCTCTCTGCGTCATGCGCTGGCGAGCGAACGGGCAGGGTCATATTCCTGCTGCGGGGGGCGTGCTTCTCGTTTGCAATCACGTGAGCTTTCTGGATGTCTTTTTTGTGGGGATCCCGCTGCGCAGGCCGCTCAATTATGTGGCGCGATCGACGTTGTTCTTACCGGTTCTGGGAATGCTCATCCGCTCGGTCGGCGGGTTTCCCATCCAGCGCGAAGGAATTGGCGCCTCGGGCATGAAGGAGACGCTCAAGCGGCTCAAGGCCGGCGGGATCGTGACGCTGTTTCCGGAGGGAACGCGCAGCCCTGACGGCGAGCTCGGGCCGCTCAAGCCTGGAATCGCGGTTCTGGCGGCGCGGGTGGGAGTACCGGTGGTTCCGGCCGCGGTCGCAGGATTGCACGAGAGCTGGCCGCGGTCACGGCCCGTTCCGGTGCCGCATCCGGTGAGGATTCACTACGGGCCGCCGATCATGCCGAGCGAGATGGCCGGGCTGGATCCGAAGCTCGTCACCGAGCTGATCCGCGGGCGGATGCAGGCGATTCACGAGGAAGCCCGGCGGGCGCTTCGGAATGACATGGAGTACTCGTAAATAGTCAGTTGCAAGCCGCGCCGAACGCTGATAAGTTAATGCTGATAATAACTTATGTGTCGAGAGCATTGGCGGTTCCTTGAGACACCAGAGCGGGAGGATGGCGACGTGAGATGTGACCTCAAGCGGCGGGAATTGATTGTCGGTGGAGTCGCGGGGCTTGTGGCCGGGGGAACTGTGCGTGGGGCCGGCGTACACGCGTCGGTGGGTGGCTCCGGGTCCGGCCAGGGTGATGCGGCGGCCTCGATCAACAAGGGCCAGTTCCTGCTCGGGCTCAATACCAGCACCATTCGCGGACAAAAGCTCTCGATCGTCGAGGAGATCGAGCTGGCGAAGAAGGCAGGCTACCACGCGATGGAACCGTGGATCGACGAGCTCGAGCGGTATGCGCAGTCGGGTGGGTCGCTTGACGACCTCGCGAAGCGGTTCCGGGATGCCGGCATCACCGTCGAGAGCGCGATCGGCTTTTTCGATTGGGTGGTCGATGATCCGGAACGCCGGCGCAAGGGGTTTGAGGCTGCCCGTCGCGCGATGGACCTGGTGAGCAAGATCGGCGGCAAGCGCCTGGCTGCGCCGCCGGTGGGCGCTACCGATCGGCGGATGGCCGACATGCTGCCGATCGCCGAGCGATATCGGACCTTGCTCGAGCTGGGCGACCAGTGTGGTGTTGTTCCCCAGGTCGAGGTCTGGGGGGGCTCCAAGACGTTGAGCCGGCTGGGCGAGGCCGCACAGGTGGCGCTCGAGTCGCATCATCCCAAAGCGTGCATCCTACCGGATGTCTATCACCTGTATCGTGGCGGGTCGGGGTTTGATGGGATCACACTTCTCGGGCGTGAATCGATCCACGTCTTTCATTTCAACGATTACCCGGCCGATCCGCCGCGTGAAAAGGCGACCGACGCCGACAGGGTCTACCCCGGGGACGGGGTCGCACCACTGAAGCAGTTGCTGCGAAACCTTGCTTCAGGCGGTTTCCACGTCACGCTTTCGCTCGAGCTATTCAATCGCAAGCTCTGGAGTCAAGACCCGCTCGCCGTCATTCAGACGGGTCTGGAGAAGATGAAGTCCTTGGTTCAAACGGTGTGAGCAGGGCGGTACCCGAGTGGGGTATCGGAAAGAGCCGTGGTGCAACCGGGCTCACGAGCAGGTGGAATTCGCGATCGTCGACTCGAGAGCCTCCTGGAAAAGCCCGGCCATCGGTGTGACAATCTTGAGACAGGTGAATGTTCGACTGCATTCGAGAAAGCGGTGGCGACCACTCGACTTTCGATAAGAACTCCCGGTCTTTACACGGAGATCAAGATCGTTGATGAGATGCATGCCGTGGCTGTCCGAAAGTTGTCGTCGATCGGCTCTGGTTGCCGTATTGGTCGGGTTCATCACCGCAGCGGGCTGCGGTTCAGGTGACAACGAGCTGACACTGCCAGAAGGGGGTGCGCCCGCCGAGCAGGCGAAGGTCAATACTCCCAAGCCCAATCCGAAAATAAGCTCCCGTCAGGAGCGCGAAAAGGCGCCGCAGCAATAGTTGGTTCCCATTTCGTAAGCAATTGCAGATCTTCAGCTTGCCGCGGCGGCGGCCGGCCTATTAGACTCGAATGAGAGTCGTGCGCCGAATCCAATTCTGGGTCAACCGGCCGAGCGGGCCGGAGACTCTGCCATATTCATTCCGGAAGGGCCCGACATGAAACGAGATTTGCGAAGCGATTCCAAAGGCTTCACATTGATTGAACTTCTCGTCGTCATTGCGATCATCGCGGTCTTGATTGCGCTCCTTCTGCCGGCAGTTCAGGCCGCGCGGGAAGCGGCCCGGCGGAGCCAGTGCACCAACAATCTCAAGCAGCTTGCTCTGGCTTGCCATAGTTACGAGAACTCGTTCGGATCCTTGCCGCTTGGCCGTACTTCTCAGATATACATTGGAACAGGCGGTACGTTTCAGCAGTTTTCCGACGGCTGGGGGCAGTTCGCTGCCCTGTTGGCTTACACGGAGGAACGGCCGGTCTACAACGCGATCAATCAATCACTCGGCCCCTACCAGGTTCGTAACGCCACAGTACCTCCCCTCGGTCCCGCGCTTCTGACATGCCCGAGTGATCCGGGTGCGCGGAACGTGAAATTAAACGAGACGGGAACCAGCCTGGACGGCTCGACGATTGTGACGGCATGCACCAGCTACCGTGGCATCGCAGGCACATTCATGTACTACCCGATCAATAACCAGGTTCTGGCCGCAGAAACGGGTATGTTTCCCGACATCGGTGGGCCCGGTTGGATCCCCAACACTCCCAGTCAGGGCCCCGTTACATTTGCGAGTGTTACGGACGGGCTCAGCAACACGATCATGCTGGGTGAGAGCGCCCACGGAAAGCTGAGCATCACTTTCCCGGTTCCCTGCAACGCGTCCGGCGGGTGCACTTTTACCACGCGCGGCTGGTGGGCTGATTCGGATTTCGGCGACGGCTTGATGTCCACCTTCTATCCGATGAATCTGGCCGGCGCGGATCTCACCATTCTTCCCGGACCGTGTGACGCCGGCGGGTCGATCGTCGCCATCTCGGCTTCGAGTTACCATGGGAACGGTTGCAATTTCGCGATGGGAGATGGCTCGGTCCGCTTCATCGCCAACTCCGTGAGTTCCTGGAACTCACTCCAAATCGGTCGCGACGCGAACTGTGTCCCGATCATTCCGACAGGGATGCAGATGGGGATCTACCAGGCCCTTTCGACTCGAAATGCCAGCGAGATGGTCCTCGGGCAGTATTGACCTGGAGCGCCCTGCGCGCGAGCCCTGCCCGAAGGTCAGAGCCTCAAGTAGTATCCGTGTTTTTCGAGATAACGCACGAATAGATAGCTAATCGTGAAGAAGACGAGAAGCCCCGCGCAACCGTACCAGAGAGGCGAATCGTCTGGAACCACACCGAGTACCGCCCCTTCAACTGCGTGGTGAATGATGTACGCCGCTAGCGGGTTCGTTCCCAGCGTCCGAAATACTCCGATCGAGATTCCCCACACGTCGCACAATGGCACAAAAAGCGCGTAGAGAGCCAGGGCAAACCCCGACGAGAAAAGCGAGAACGGAAGACTCACAACCTTTTTGTTCATCATCCAGTAGTTGTGCGGGCGGATCTTGATCGGCGGCGGCTGCGCAAATGGCGGTGGCGCGAGAAGCGTGGCCAACTCCCGATTCGCCGCGTTTCCGACCGGAGGAACGACAGGGCTCTCGGCCACGTCATCAACCACCTTCACGTTCCCTTTGTCTGTGTCATACAGCGTGGTCAGACAGTTGAATCCATACCCGAGCGTCATGAGGCCCAATCCCAAGCCGAGCACTTTCACCGCAGATTTCCACGGTCCGTTACGCGATAAAACGTCAAACGCAACCGTTCCCAGCAACATGGGAATTGCCCAGCCAATTGGACCGAAGAATCCGCCGTCCCACGCCGACTCACCGGTCAATCCCCAGATTCGTTCGTCCATCCAGTTCGGTTTTCCATAAACGAACGCGAAGTTAAACGAATAAGAGATCAGCAGATGAATCGTCGCGCAGTCGACGCAGGCGATCACTCTGGCTCTCGTGCTCGCGGCGATCACGGGAAGGATCAATATCTGCACGACCCCGATGATCGCCAGCACCTCCCATAAGTTCGCCTTCAACAGCGTGCCGACAACCCGCCACGCCCTCTGCTGCAAGTCGTAGGTCGGTGTCCACTGCTTGAATTCGACATCTTTGCCCGCGTACATGACCAGCGATATGAGGACCAGCGCCAGGCTGCGGACCACGAAATGTCGATACGCGCAAACCGCTTGAGTGCGCTCAGCCGATACGAAAACCCAGCCGCGAACATGAAACTCGGCATGATCGTATCAGCATAGCTGAGATACGGCAGGCCGCTGTGATGCTTGAGCACCTCGGGAAAGGCCGCAAGCCCACCCACGAAGTTGACGACGAACATGCCGGCGACGGTATAGCCCCGGAACTGGTCCATCGACGAGATCCGCCTGGCGCCGGGCGCTTTCGTCGATGGACCCGAATTCGTTGCCATCCCTTCGATGTCGATTTTTCCTCAAGCCAGGTATTCGCGGTCGGTGACAATCCCGGGCTGTGGAGCAGGATATCGTTTGGTCAGTTTGTCAACCTGCAGCGGCGCCGGGCTGGTCATGGTCAGTTTATCGACTTCGGGGGCAAACTCGCACTTGCAGTTGAGCATGTCATCGAAAGTGATGATTTGCCCGGTGTGAGCGGCCATGCGGCCCATTGATGTGACCAGGCTGGCCTCGGCGCCGCGCTTCACCTCGTTGTAGAGCTTGTCCTTGCGGATGGCGTGGATCAGGTCGTCCCATT
Source organism: uncultured Planctomycetota bacterium (assembly GCA_963823665.1). Taxonomy (GTDB): domain Bacteria; phylum Planctomycetota; class Planctomycetia; order Isosphaerales; family Isosphaeraceae; genus CAVXHV01. Next base: position 1,413,137 of record CAWGMQ010000004.1, on the reverse strand, counting down.
CCACCTGGTACGGGTTCGGCTCGGGCTGGGGGAACGCCCAGGTGATGTCGCTCCGCCGCATGTTCTGTCCCTTGTAGATCTTGCACCTCGCCGGGCTGTGCGAATTGGACGAAATGACCGCCGAGCCCTTGCTTCCATGCGCGTAGCTGGCGAACTCCTGATTGCAGCCGTCGATATTCCGCCCCTCCAGAAACATCTTGCTGCCGTCCGCAAAGGTGTATTCAACGGAGTAGGTATCGAAGTTCTGGTCGATGTAGTCGCCGCGATAGCAACGAGCGCCGGAGCCCTTGGCCGAAATCGGCCAGGCGCCCTTCATCCAGCAGCATTCGTCGATGTTGTGGATCAAGAAGTCGCTGAAACAGCCGCCGCTCGCCCACAGAAACGCGTGGAACCGCTTGATCTGGTAGAGCAGCTCGCTGATGCCGTCGGGCTTCGGGCCGGTAAGCGCGGAACCGACCGGCCCAGTCTGGCGATAGGCCCGCAATAACACAATGTCACCGATCGCGCCGTCGTTGATGCGGTTGAGCAGCTCGCCGCGCGCCTCGCAGTGCCGGCACATGAGCCCGACACCCACCTTCAGGTTCTTCTTTTTCGCCTCTTCTCCCAAGGCGATCATCCGGCGCGTGGTCGGTCCGTCGACCGTCACCGGTTTCTCCATGAACGTGTGCAGCCCCTTCTGAATCGCATAGGTGAAGTGCACCCAGCGAAAGGCCGGCGGCGTCGAAAGAATCACCACGTCGCCCGGCTTCAAGGAATCCATCGCGTTTTTGTAGGCGTCAAAGCCGATAAATTTGTGCTCGCAGCTCACGTCGACCTTGTCTTTATGTTCCTTGACCAATGTCTCATAGCTCGAGGAAAGCCGATCCTCGAAGACGTCGGCCATTGCGGTGAGCTTGATCGGACCCTGCCGGGTCGAAAGTGCATCACCGGCCGCCCCCGTGCCTCGTCCTCCGCAGCCGATCAAGGCCACGCGAATCGTGTTGTCCTCGGCCGCATGGACCGCGGGAATCGCGACGCCTGCCAGGGCAGAACCCGCGGCGGCCAAGCCCGTCGTTCCCAGGAAGCTTCGGCGCGAAGTGGTCGGAATGGGCTCGGTCATGATGTCAGCTCCTTAGCAGGCAGGTAGGAAAGTCTGGCAGGATCTGCAAGGCTGGCTCGCCGTCACGCACGATGAGGGAGCCTTTGACGTTAATAACTAGTTTAACATCCGCCGAGCCGATCTCAAGCGATTTCCCATTCCGCACACGCTCAAAGACCGGCGTTCAGTGTTATGCCCCGCAAAAAGGCCACGAAGCCGTCTTCGCAAGCTTGAGCCTCCTGTGCTCACGACCGTTCGAGAGCGGTCGCCAGGAGAATTCGTTGATCTCTGATCCCACCGCGCCTGCGGAAAACGAATTGCACGTCCGTTCAGTCAGATGCGACAGCCGTTCAACCTCCTGCCGGAGCGGCCGTCGGCTTCCCCGGGACCAGGTCCTGCACTTTCTGGCTAGACTCGCCGAAATCGTCTGTCTTGGTCGCTTCCATGTTCGGAGCCCGAAGTTGCCGGACGGCGACGATGCGGTGCTTGGGGATCACGACCAGGTATTGCCCGCGATATCTAACGCTCGCCAGCCTCGGTGTCTTGCAATGTCAGCGCGAAATGCCGAACCTGGGGGCTGCGTCGGAACCATTCGAGCATTTTTCAGTGCGGAATATCCATGCGGATCGAGCAGGTCGAGCTCAGAATGGTCCGCCTTCCCCTGGTCCGGCCGTTCCAGACCAGCTCGAGCCGAAAGGACTACCTCGACCATATCATCGTGCGGGCTGTCGCCAAAGGCGTGATCGGATGGGGCGAATGCGCCAGTCCGTCTGACCCGTACTATTGCCCGGAGACCACCGAAACGTGCTGGCACGTTCTCCGCGATTTCCTGGTCCCGGGCGTGATCGGTCGAGATTGGTCAACCGTCGATGAGCTCACGGCCTTTTACGGGCGAGTCAAGGGTAATCGCTTTGCACGCGCCGGGCTGGAAATGGCATGCTGGGACCTGCTGGGCAGAACATGTGGCCAACCGTTGAACGAGCTTCTGGGAGGAACCCGCACGGAAATCCTCTCGGGAGTGAGCCTGGGTATCGAATCCCGCGTTGAATCCCTGCTGGACTTGATCGGTCGCTACCTCGATGAAGGCTACCGCCGCATCAAACTCAAGATCGCGCCGGGCTGGGACGTCAATGTGGTGCGCCGCGTGCGCGACCGCTACCCGCACATCCCGCTCCAGGTCGATGCGAACTCTGCTTACACGCTCGAAGACTTGCCGACGCTCAAGCAGCTTGACGATTTTGACCTGCTCTTGATCGAGCAGCCTCTCGCCGACGACGACATCATCGACCACGCGCGGCTTCAGGAGTCGCTGAAGACGCCCATTTGCCTGGACGAAAGCATCCATTCCGTGGCCGACGCCCGCAAGGCTCTCGACCTGGGAGCCTGCCGCGTGATCAATATCAAAGTCAGCCGCCTGGGAGGCTTGCTTGAAGCCAAGCGTGTTCACGATCATTGTTACGAGCGTGGAGTGCCCGTATGGTGCGGAGGAATGCACGAGTTCGGCATCGGCCGGGCGGCCAACGTGGCGATCGCATCGCTGCCGGGGTTCTCGCTTCCAGGCGATGTTTCCGGCTCCGACAAGTATTACGCAGAAGATCTCGTGGCACCGCCGATTCTTGCCCAGCGAGGGGCAGTCGGCGTCCCGACGTCCGCCGGCCTTGGCGTCGAGCCGATCGAAGCCCGCATCCGGTCCCGAACGATTCGCCAGTTCCTGCTCTCAGTTTAAAGGAGTTCACGTGGCCGTCGGGGGACCTTCCGAATTCGCCGGGGATGTTCAGCAGGCGATGATTCGTCGCGTGGCGGAGCTGGTGAGCGTCGAGTCGCCCAGCCACCACAAGCCGGCTCTCGACGCGCTGGCAACGCTCCTGGCCGGCCAATTGCGGGATGCCGGCGCGGCAGTCGAGGTCGTCTCCAACATCCACGGAGGAAACCATTTGATTGGCCGGATGTCCGGACCGGCCGACCAAAGGCCGGCCCTGGTGCTGGGGCATTTCGACACCGTCTGGCCGATCGGGACTCTGGAGCGAATGCCGTTTCGTCTGGATGAGACTGGTCGAGCTCACGGCCCCGGCGTCTTCGACATGAAGGCCAGCCTCGTGGTCTGTCTCACGGTCATGGAACAGCTCAAGAAACTCGGGTGTGCCCTGCCTCGGCCTGTCTGGGTGCTTTTCACTTCGGATGAAGAGATCGGCAGCCCCACGTCGCGCCAGCTCATCGAAACGCTCGCGGTTGATTGTGCCTACGCCCTGGTGCTCGAGCCGGCTCTGGCCGACGGCGGGCTGAAAACCTCGCGCAAGGGCGTCGGCCGGTTTCATCTCGAGATTGAGGGCAAGGCCGCGCATGCCGGCGTGGCGCCCCAGCAGGGTCGAAACGCGATCGTGGAGCTCGCTCGCCAGATCCTCAGGCTCGAAGACTTACAGGACCTGGCCGCCGGAACCACCATCAATGTCGGTGTGATTCGAGGTGGCACCACCACCAACGTCGTGCCCGCGCACGCCTCGGCTGAGATCGATGTCCGGGTCGCCACTCGTGCCGAAGAAACACGGATCGAATCGGCCCTGGCCGCGCTTCTGCCCGCCAATCCTGAAATCCGCCTGAGGCTGCGCGGATCGTTCAACCGCCCTCCGATGGAGCGGACGACTGCCAACGGGTCTCTCTTCGAGAAAGCCCGCGGGCTCGCCCGATCCGAGCCTCTCTGCCTCGAGCTCACCGAGGGATCCACCGGCGGCGGCAGCGACGGCAACTTCACATCCGCCCTGGGAATCCCTACTCTGGACGGCCTGGGCCCGCGCGGCTCCGGCGCCCATGCCGACGACGAGCATATCTTGATCGACTCGCTCCCTGAACGCGCCGCCCTCATCTTCTGCCTGCTCCTTGGTTTGTAGGTAAGATCATGTCTCTAGAAACGTCGTATCGAACCGATGGCGATCACATCACCATTCGCCGCGCCCGCTCAATTGCCGACTACCGCACCTGTCAGGAAGCTCAAAAGCGCGCCTGGGGAATCGGCGAGGACGGCTATCTCATCCCCGTGGCAACGATGGTCGGCGCCAACCTGCATGGCGGACTGGTCGTGGGAGCGTTCCTGCCGGGTGGTGAAGCCGTCGCGATGTCGTTCGCGTTCCTCGGCAGGATCGAAGGGCGTCTGTGCCTCTACTCGCAACTGACCGGCGTTGTTCCCGAGTATCAGTCGCAAGGTCTCGGCTTCGAAATCAAGCTGTTTCAGCGCCAGGTTGCTCGTGAGGAGGGCATCGAGCGAATCGCGTGGTCGTTCGATCCGCTTCAAGCCGGCAACGCCCATTTCAACCTCAGTCGTCTCGGTGCGCACGCCACGCGCTATATCGAAAACATGTACGGCGAGCGCACCGACCGGCTCAATGCGGGCGTGCCCTCTGACCGGCTCATCGCCGAGTGGAATGTCGAGACCGAGCCCCCTGCTCCGCTATCCTTCGATTCGGTAGCCGGGCTTCCCCGAATGATCGAACTGAAGGAAACCCCTCGTCGTTGCGTGGTGCCAGTTGGCGTGAAACCGATCTCCAACGGCGCTGAGCCACGGCTCTTGCTGGAGATCCCGAACGACATCGTGGCCCTTCGCAGTGAAGATTGTGTCCTCGCCGAAACCTGGCGATCGCTGGTCGCACAGGCATTCGAGCAAGCCTTCGAACAATCCTATCGAGCCGTGCACTTTGTACGTGATCATTCCTCGGCTCTCCGCAGAGGCTTTTACGTCCTCGAGCGACTATAATGGCGCAGCCCGGCTGTTCATGTTCTTCGTTCCAGAAGCGCCCGTGACCCATGAATCGATACCCAAGCGATCGACCTCGGTATGACGAGCTCCGGCGCGGCCGACGGACGCTTGCTTTGCTGGCTCCGCTCGTTCAGTTGGGGATCGTGGGGCTGGGCCTGGGAATCTTCCTCGAGAAATCTCAATCGCTGCTCTCGGACTCACAATTCACCTGGGGCGAGCGACAGGTGATCGGGATCATCGCCCTCATCTCGCTGGGTGGCAGCGGTCTTGCCGCGTGGATCGTCGGCCGGCTGATCAAGGTGGCGGCGGAGATCGTGAATGTCCTTGCCGACGGGGCCGAATCCGCCTGGCGCACGAATGAGTTGATCGAGCAACATTTGATCCCGACCTTGGCGCGCGTTGCCAAGGCGCTCGAAGCCAGGGAGCCCGTACGCGATCGAACGACTTCTCGGGAGCGACCCTGACATGAGCAGACCGATACCTGAGCCTCGCGAAACCTCGTCGACTTTTGTCCCTTCCGGTCGCGCCAGGGAAACGCGCGCCAGTGTGGCCATTTTTTGTTTTTGCGGTCGTAGGGGTTGCGGCGGTCGCAGCCGTGGGAGTGATGGTCGCCTGGCCTCGCGTCAAGCCGCGGTCGCTCGACCCGGTCGAAACTGTCGCTGCCGACTACTTGAAGGCCATGTCGACGCAGGATTCTGACACGATCAAGAGGCTCGGCACTGTTGAAGAGCCGCCCGCAATCCGCTCGGTTGGAACAGTCACCCGGAATCCCGCCGGCGAGCGACTGCTCAAAGGCTCGTTCGCACCCCTGGGTAAGTTGCATGCGCGCATCGAGCGCGACTTTGACTACGACGGCATCGCAGGCCGGTTCAAGACGAAAAACGAGCTGGGCGCAGCGGCCAACTTGCTTGATGCTGCTGCACGAGGCCAAGGACGAAGCCGAGAAATCCGGGCTTTACAAAAAAATGCAGAGTGGCGACCCGAACGATCTCTTTGATAGCGCCGAGCAACTCGGCAAGGTGTTCACGCAGCTCGCGGCAGGCGCCCTTTCGAACAAGAAACTCCTCCCCACATACAGAATGCTCATTCTGGAGGCGAAACCTCCGCTGCCGGACGATGCGAAGTCGCTGGCTATGGAGGTAAGCGTGGCCCCGAACGACTGGGCGGCACTGCTGAAGCGATCTTTTCATACATTGAAGGCTGACGGCCCGTTCATACTCGAACACGCCGAGGTGAACGCCACGGCCACCGACCGCCTGGCGTCCTCCGGCGATCCGCCGACGCGTCTGAGCCTCACGCTCATCCGGTTCAGACTCGAAGCGATCGATTCGGGATGGAAGGTGGTTTCCGTTCGCCGTGTGTCACCGGGCGACGATGGGAAGCAACTTGCTCCCCCGGCGACTGCGGGCTCATCAACTTCAGCGACGCAAGCTCACTCTCCGGGCGAGCCCGGGCGCTCGCTGAACGAGGCGCCCGCCCAGCAGTGACGTCGAAATTCGTTTTGGGTTATAGTTGGGTTTCCGGAAGGACGATCACCGGCCTGGGAAGTCAGCAAATTCGCATCACTCTCCAGGGCGATTAGCTCAGCGGTTAGAGCACCTGCTTTACACGCAGGGGGTCACAGGTTCGAGTCCTGTATCGCCCATCTAAATCTAATGGCGACGATGGTTTGTGGCTTTCCGATCGGCGAGCGGAGCGCCTGCGAATGGCCAAAGCGCCCTAGCGCCAAGCGGGGCGAGGGATCACCCTCAGGCCCGAGTGTCCTGCTCCGGGTTCGTCGCGGCGTTTACTGGAGTCCGCGTCCATTTGTACTCCGCGGGTTTGGACGGGTTAGTCCGGCGCTGGAAGCCAATCCCCGATCCAGACACTGATCAGATCGACGGAGACGTGGCACTTTATCCGTCGACGGCCGGCGTTTCACCAGACGGTCGCTCGTTCTTCAAGTATTCAAGATCCAATTGTGGGGACGGGTGGTGGGAATTGATTCACGGAGAGGGCGCCAGCAACCGGGAGCTGGCTCGATTCCGGGCAACTGGGCGCCCCGTCCTTTCTGGCGATGCCAGACGCTGAGGACTTAAAATCTTCTCCTGGGGAACCAGGGTGTGGGTTCGAATCCCGCCGCCGGAATTGAACTTACGACGAATAGTGGGGCGGTACTTGCTAAACGGATTTGGTAACACGCCCGGCGTCGCATTGGGGTGGCATTGGCCGTTTCGTTGACGTTGAATGGAATTAGGTAGCGTGTCCGGGAACCCGGAACCGTTTCGATCGGATGGGTCCGCACCTGCTTGAGCAGGTCCCTCCCCTTCTCGGCCGGATATGTCTTGACCAGATGCTGTTCGGCCGCGGTCAGAACTACCTGAAGGCGAACCACGATACAATCCGCGATAAGGTGGGCGCGGGTGTCTTTGAGGCCACGGCCGATATATTCCCGCTCGAAGAGCCGCGTCCCTTCACAAATGACGGCTTCAATTTCCCCCTGCGTATTCATGACGTCCGCAAGCGCGTGGTCCTTTTCCCTGTCGAAAAATCTGCAAGGTCGTTCAGCGGGAGGTCGCGACGGAGCACCGCGTTATCGTCTCGCGGGCTGCCTGAGATGGATAATGCCAGACTCGACGAGAAAAACTCTTGCGTTCGTCGCTCTGAGGCGCGATACTGAACACATCGGAATCGCTGGATGACTTGCTGAAAGACAACCTGGCTGCGCCGGGGGGTCAGTCAGAGAGTAACCCGACGCGCTCGAACGCCCGACAGTGGCGATCGAGCACGTCGGTTTTTTTTTGGCCATCGGGAATGCGGAGATTCTGTTTCTTGAGGATATCCCAAACAGTCCTTCAATTGAGGACGAGTTCGATGGTCATGCCGAAACCAACCGGTGCGCAGTAAGTGGCCAAGGCTGCCATGATGGATTGCAAGTCAACAATTACAACGAGACATCCCATGTCCGTCGAATTGCAGGAGGAAGCGGGCGGGAAGATTCTGATCCTGAACTTGAGCGGCAAGCTCACGAGGGAAGACTACGCGAACTTCATCCCGGAGGTAGAGCGGGCGGTCAAGGCCCACGGCAAGGTCCGGATGTTGGTCCGGATGCACGGCTTCCACGGCTGGACAATGGGGGCTGCGTGGGAGGATGTCAAGTTCGACCTCCACCATTTCGCTGACATCGAGCGGTTGGCTCTGATAGGCGAGAATCGGTGGGAAGCGGGGATGGCGGTCTTCTGCAAGCCGTTCACCACCGCCAAGGTCCGGTACTTCGATGAGAGCAAGGCCGACGTGGCCACCGCGTGGATTCACGAGGCTTTGCGCCAGTAGGTCGGCCCACCCGATGTCACTGATGGAATTGTTGGAGGGATGTCAAGGCACCGAGCAAGGAGTCGCATCCGAAACCGAGTTGATCTAACAGTGCCCTTGACCGTCGCAACAACACGCGTTTCTCTGACAGGATTGCCCCGAATGCTGTTTAACCCTTGTACGAACGTCGAACGGAAGGACGATCCCGAACCGTGTCCGGCGCAAAACCTGGCACGGAAGACCGAGTGTACCTGCCTCACCGAGGGTCTGACACAGGAACTGAGGCGAACCGGTTATCCAGCCTTGAACGACTCGGAGTGTCCGTTCGGGACAGTGTTGTGATCCTCGAGGGGCGCGTCGCCAGCTACCACCAGAAACAACTCGCCCAGGAAGCGGTCCGACGAGTATTCGGTCATGCGATCATCAGGAACGAACTCGAAATCGCCGGCCGAAAGGAGCGCTGAGCGCAAGCCGCAGCTTCTGTGATTTCATTCATTCTGCAACGAAATCTCACTGGAGGAACCACAAGATGTTCAACACGAACTCTGTCGTCGCCACCTTCGACTCCCACGACCGGGCCGAGGACGCCATCCGCGAGCTTCAAAAGAGCGGCTTCGACATGAAGAAGCTGTCGATAGTCGGTAAGGATTACCACACGGAAGAGAACGTCGTCGGCTACTACAACACTGGCGACCGCATGAAATACTGGGGCAAGATCGGAGCCTTCTGGGGCGGCTTCTGGGGATTGCTGTTCGGCTCCGCGTTCTTCTGGGTGCCTGGCATCGGTCAGGTGCTTGTGGCGGGGCCGCTCGTCATGTGGATCGTCGGCGCACTCGAAGGTGCCGTCATGACGGGGGGACTCACCGCACTTGGAGCAGGTCTGTACAGCATCGGCATCCCGAAAAACAGTGTCCTGCAATACGAGACCCAGGTGAAGAACGGCAAGCTCCTCCTGGTCGCCCACGGAACGGCCGATGAAGTGAGACGCGCCAAGGATCTTCTGGATCAGACTGAGGCGAATTCGTCGACGATCCATGGCGAACAACTCGCTACCGTCGGCCCTTGACTCAACAGGGTCCGTCTGACGGGAGCTCCGGTCGCTCTCCGGCCGGAACCTTCGCCAGAGGTGATAACGAGTATTTCTGAATCATCTGAACCGAGGATATTACCGCGATGAGAGACCTCTCACTGACCCTGCCTGAACTCGCGCTGCTCGTCGGCACGCGGTCGGCGTCGGGCTCGGCCTTCTGCTGGCGGACCGCCTGCCCGAGAGCCAACGCAAGGCCGTCGGGTGGACGCTCGTGCTGGTTGGCGCCGTCACGACCGTCCCGCTCGCGTTCGAGGTGCTCGGGAAGGTCCATGCCGCGACCCCCGTTGGTTTGCCAACGGGTGTCGCATGACCGTCGGGCGGAAGAGCAATCGGCTGGCCCGCTCTTTCGATATGCAGCAAGCGAAGTACGAACCGGAAACGTTATCCGGGGATGATGACCCAACGTTTACCGAGAGGCGTTGACGATGAAGACAGCCGCCCGATTGCAGAAGGACGTCATGGATGAGATCAAATGGGAGCCATGCGCCACGGCGGCCCAGATCGGCGTTTCGGCCGCGAGCGGGGTAGTGACGCTGAACGGCATGGTAGGAACCTACGCCGAGAAATGGGCCGTCGAGAGGGTTCGGGGCGTCAAGGGCATTGCCGACGAGATCACGGTCAAGCTCTACGGGATTAATGCCCGGACCGACGCCGAGATCGCCGACCCCGTGAGCTAGTCAGGCGACAGCGTCTGTGTTGCGATTTGTCATTCGCTGAGTCTTGAGAAAGGGAGGCTTGCGATGTCGATTCGAGTGGGAATCAATGGCTTCGGCAGGATCGGCCGGCTCACGTGCCGCCTTCTCCTCTCGCGGCCCGAGGAGTTCGACGTCTCGCTCATCAACGATCTGGCCGAGCCGCACGCATTGGTCAATCTGCTTAAGTACGACACGGTTTACGGCCCGTTTCCAGGCGACGTGGCTGTTGACGGAGACAACCTGATCATCAACGGCCGGACAATCCGTGTCACCAGAGTGAGTGACCCGGCGCGGCTTCCGTGGAAGGAGGCCGCGGTCGATGTCGTCTTCGAAGCGAGCGGAGCGTTCCGATCCCGCGAGGGAATGGAAAAGCATTTGGCGGCCGGCGCGCCAAGGTCTTGCTCAGCGCTCCGGTCAAAGGCGATCAACCGATCGACGCCACCATCGTCTTTGGCGTTAATGACGCCCTCCTGAAGCCATCCATGCGATTGGTGAGTAACGCGTCGTGCACGACGAACTGCGTTGCCCCGATGGCGAAGGTGCTTCACGAGCAGTTTGGCATTATCGAGGGGCTAATGGTAACCACGCACGCCTACACCAGCAGCCAACATTTGGTGGATGGTCTGCACAAAGATCCGCGGCGGGCCCGCGCGGCCGCGCTGAATATCATCCCCACGACCACCGGAGCCGCCAAACTCGTGGGCGAGATCATTCCCGACCTGAAGGGCAAGCTGACCGGCTTCGCCCTGCGCGTGCCCATCGCCTGCGGGAGCCTCACCGACCTGACGGTGACTTTGCGGAAATCCGTGACCCGAGAAGCTCTCAACGCGGCCTTCCGCAAGGCCGCCGAGGGGTCGCTGCGCGGCTTCCTTCAATACACGGAAGATCCCCTCGTGTCCTCGGACGTGATCCGGAACCCCCACTCCTGCGTTCTGGATGGAAGCTGGACGCAAGCGATCGACGGCCGCCTCATCAAGGTCATCGGGTGGTATGACAATGAGTGGGGTTATTCCTCGCGCTGTGTTGACTTGCTGCGGCGGATGGGGACACCCACTTAGAGCCGAGCATCGTCCCGGCCCGTGATACGTTGGGAAGTAATTCAGAAGGAGCACGATTCGAGGGAGGCAAATTATGGCAAGTGAAGTAGCCACGTTTTTCGATGGGTGGCATGCCGATCGCCAGAAGATGCAGCAGGAGATGCCCGACCTTGCGCGGGGGTTCGCAGGATTCCACCAGCTCATCATGAAGGAAGGCGCCTGTCGGTGCGGGAGAAAGAGCTGATTGCCTTGAGCGTGGGACTTGAAAGGCAGAACGATGGCCGATTTAGACGAACAGAAGAGCCAACGAGGATGCTTCACGACCTCGAATCGTTGGCAGCGACGGATGGTTAAGGATGGCCGGTATCTACTTCACCATTGTGGTTTGGCCCCGCGAGGCGGCAATCCGCGAGGAGAGCCAGTCATGCCGGATTCGAGCCGCCGCCAGGTGGACATTGCCAACGCAGTTGGCTTCCAACTAAGGGCGGCCAGCCACTTCCAATCGATCAAGGAGCACGAACGATGATTAGCAAACGGGTATCCAATCCACACATTCGATGGTTCGACGAGATCGGCATCGGTGATGTCGCGCTCGTCGGCGGAAAGAACGCCTCGCTGGGCGAAATGTACCGCGAGTTGACTCCCAAGGGTGTGAAGGTGCCCAACGGCTTTGCCGTTACGGCCGACGCCTACCGCTATTTCTTGCGCGAGACCGGGGTTGACCGCCGACTGCGGGAAGTTCTCCAGGGCTTGGACACGCGCGACATCGAGAATCTCCGTCAGCGAGGCCGTCAGGCTCGCGACCTGATCCTCGAGGCTGACCTGCCCCAAGACCTGCAGCAAGCCATGACACCTCCTATGAGAAGCTCTCGGAGGGGACCTCCCAGCCGCTCGACGTCGCCGTGCGCAGCAGCGCCACCGCCGAAGACCTGCCCGACGCCAGCTTCGCCGGGCAGCAGGAAACCTACCTGAACGTCCAGGGCAGCCAGGCCCTGCTCGAGACCTGCAAGCGCTGCTTCGCCTCGCTTTACACCGATCGGGCCATTTCCTACCGCGTGGACAAGGGGTTCGACCACTTCAAGGTCGGTCTGTCGATCGGCGTCCAGCGCATGGTGCGGTCGGACCTGGCCGTCTCCGGCGTGATGTTTTCGATCGATACCGAAACCGGGTTCCGTGACGCCGTGTTGATCAACGCCGCGTATGGCCTGGGCGAGAACGTGGTTCAGGGGTCGGTCAATCCCGACGAGTATTACGTCTTCAAGCCGACGATGAAGCAAGGTTTCCGGCCGATCCTCCAGAAGCTGATCGGCACCAAGGAATTCAAGCTGATCTACGACGTTGGCGGCGGCAAGATGACCAAGAACGTCCCGGTGCCGCCCGAGGACCGCGACCGCTTCGCCATCAGCGACGACGAGATCCTGCAACTGGCCGGCTGGGCCTGCCTGATCGAGGACCACTACAGCGCCAAGCGCGGGCAGCCCACGCCGATGGACATGGAATGGGCCAAGGACGGACGAACCGGCGAGCTGTTCATCGTCCAGGCACGTCCCGAGACCGTCCAGTCGCAGAAACGGCCGGACAGCGATCGAGGTCTACAAGCTGCGGTCCAAGGGCCCGGTGCTCGTCAGCGGCCGGAGCGTCGGCGAGAAGATCGGCCGGGGACCCGTGCGCGTGATCAAACGCGTGCAGGACCTGCATCAGTTCCGCGACGGCGATGTGCTCGTCACCGACAAGACCGATCCCGACTGGGAACCGACCATGAAGAAGGCGGCGGCCATCGTCACGAATCGTGGCGGCCGGACCTGCCACGCGGCCATCGTGAGCCGCGAACTCGGCCTGCCCGCCGTCGTCGGGACCGAGCGAGGCACCGAGCTGCTCCACGACGGCCAGGAGGTCACGGTCTCCGGCGCCGAGGGCGACACCGGCTTCGTCTACGAAGGCCTGCTTGACTTCGACGTCGAGCGTCAGGACCTACGAAAGCTGGAGCGCCCGAAGACGAAGATCATGATGAACGTGGGCAATCCCGAAGCAGGCGTTCCGGCTCTCGTTTGTCCCCAACGACGGCGTCGGCCTTGCCCGCGAGGAATTCATCATATCCACCTACATCAAGGTTCATCCGATGGCCTTGCTCGACTATCACCACCTGGACGACACCGCCGTGCGGGCCGAGATCGATCGCCTGACGGCGGGCTACGACGACAAGCCCCAGTTCTTCGTGGACAAGCTCGCCGCAGGGCGTCGCGATGATCGGCGCGGCGTTCTATCCCAAGGATGTCATCGTCCGCCTGAGCGATTTCAAGACCAACGAGTACGCCAACCTGGTTGGCGGCCGGCCCTACGAGCCGACGGAGGAGAACCCGATGCTGGGCTTCCGCGGCGCCTCGCGCTACTACGACCCGCGCTACCGCGACGGTTTCGCGCTGGAATGTCGCGCGATGAAAAAGGTTCGCGACGAGATGGGGCTGACCAATGTCAAGCTCATGGTCCCCTTCTGCCGGACCGTCGAGGAGGGCCAGCGCGTCGTGCGCCGAGATGGCCAAGCACGGGCTGAAGCGCGGCGAAAACGGGCTCGAGGTCTACGTCATGTGCGAGATACCCAGCAACGTCATTCTCGCCGAAGACTTCGCCGAGATCTTCGACGGCTTCTCGATCGGCTCGAACGACCTGACCCAGCTCGTCTTGGGTGTGGACCGCGACTCGGCGATCGTCGCCCACCTCTTTGACGAGCGGAACCCGGCCGTCATGCGCTTCATTGAGGACGTCATTCGCAGGACGCGTGCGTGCGGCCGAAAAATCGGCATCTGCGGGCAGGCGCCGAGCGACTACCCGGAGTTCGCCCGCTTCCTGGTTTCGTGCGGCATCGACAGCATTTCGCTGAATCCCGACACGGTATTGAAGACGACCGGCGCCGTGCTGGACATGGAAAAACAGTTGCGTGAGCATCCGAGCCCAGCACCCACACCAGTCAAAGCAGTGGCGGGGAAAAAAGGAGCGCGTGCCGCGAGCGTATAAAATAGCCGGCCAAAGGGAACACCAGGGATCTGATCTCATGAATAAGAAAACCGTTCGGGATATCGACCCAGCCGGCAAGCGGGTTCTCGTCCGCGTCGACTTCAACGTGCCGCTGGACAAAGGTGTCGTGACCGATGATACCCGCATCCGAGCGTCGCTGCCGACGATCCAATACCTGATCGACAAGGACGCCAGGGTCATTCTTTGTTCGCACCTCGGCCGCCCAAAAGGGAAGCCGACTCCGGCTCTGAGCCTGGGCCCGGCGGCGGCCCGCCTCAGCGAGCTGCTCAACAGGACTGTGCGTCTCATCCCCGACTGTGTCGGGCCGAACGTCACGGCAATTGTCAAGGCGATGCCCCGGAAAGACGCTGTTCTGCTGGAGAATCTTCGCTTCCATCCGGGAGAAGAAGCCAATGATCCGCACTTCGCTCAACAATTGGCGTCCCTGGCCGACCTGTTCGTCAACGACGCCTTTGGCTCCGCTCACCGCGCTCATGCATCGACGGTTGGAGTTGCCAGGTACCTTCCGGCGGTCGCGGGGCTCCTGATGGAGCGTGAACTTGATGTGCTGGGGCGTGTCTTGACCAGTCCGGCTCGGCCGTTTCTCGCCATACTGGGCGGGGCCAAGGTCTCCGACAAGATCGGCGTCGTCAAGAGCCTGCTGGGCAGGGCTGATGGACTCTTGATCGGCGGAGGAATGGCCAACACTTTCCTCAAAGCCGAGGGGAAAGAAATGGGGCAATCCCTGGTCGAAGAGAGCAAGCTCGACGCGGCCAGGGAATTACTCCAGAAGGGGAGGGACAAACTGTTCCTCCCGCAAGATCTGGTGGTCACGATCGGCGCGGAGGCAGGGGTGCAGCGGCGGGTCGTCGATGTCGCCGAAGTGCCTTCCGGCTGGAAGGCGATGGACATCGGCCCGAAGACCGTGACCGCATTCCGGGAACGCCTGCGCGCGCGCGAACCGTCGTGTGGAACGGGCCCATGGGTGTCTTTGAGATGGCACCGTTCGCGGAGGGCACACTGGCCGTCGCGCGGGCCCTGGCCGAAATGCCCGAGGCGTGCACGCTCATCGGAGGCGGCGATACCATCGCGGCTGTCAAGAAGGCGGGGGTCGAGGCACGGATCACGCACATCTCCACCGGCGGCGGGGCCTGCCTGGAGTTTCTGGAGGGCATGCAGCTTCCTGGCGTGGCGGTCCTGTTGGACCGCTAACCGGATGGAGAGCTGGGCCGCTGAGGCCGAAAGAGAAATAGACGGCTACGACTTGGTTGGCTCTTCCGACCTCAGTCAAGTCCGGCCCGTTTGAATCGAGAGGCTGCATCATGCATCAACCACGTTGGATCACGCTCGACGGCAACGAGGCGGCTGCCTTCGTCGCCCACCTGACAAACGAAGTGATCGCGATCTATCCGATCACCCCGGCCTCGCCGATGGGAGAGCTGGCCGACGCCTGGTCTGCCGCGGGTAAGAAGAACCTTTTCGGCACGGTGCCCGAAGTCATCGAGATGCAGAGCGAAGGGGGCGCGGCGGGTGCCGTGCACGGGGCGCTGCAGGCCGGAGCGCTCACGACGACGTTCACCGCCTCGCAGGGCCTGCTGCTAATGATACCCAACATGTTCAAGATCGCCGGCGAGCTGACGTCCACGGTCTTCCACATCGCCGCCCGGTCGGTGGCGACGCACGCCCTGTCCATCTTCTGCGACCATAGCGACGTGATGGCGACGCGCTCGACGGGCTGGGCGATGCTCTTTGCAACCTCGGTACAGGAAGCACAGGACTTCGCTCTGATCGCGCAGGCCGCCACCCTCGCGGCGCGCGTACCCTTTCTCCACGTCATCGACGGCTTTCGGACGTCGCACGAGATCAACAAGATCGATCAGCTTACCGCGGACGATGTGCGGGCGATGATGGACGACGACCATGTGCAAGCCCATCGCGATCGGGCCTTGTCGCCGGATCGGCCCGTACTTCGCGGATCGGCACAGAACCCGGACGTGTTCTTCCAAGCCCGCGAGGCGGTGAACATGTTTTACGAGGCGGTGCCAAATGTCGTGCAGCAAACCATGGATCGTTTCGCCGGTCGGATCGGGCGGCAATACCATCTCTTCGACTATGTGGGCTCGCCCGACGCCGAGAGGGTGGCCGTGATTCTCGGCTCCGCCGTCGGCGCGGCGGAGGAAGCAGTCCGAACTCTCGTCGCCCGCGGCGAGAGGGTGGGGTTGCTCAAGGTTCGGCTGTACCGTCCGTTCTCCGCCGATGCATTTATCGCAACACTGCCGCCAACGACCCGGATCATCGCGGCCCTGGACCGCACCAAGGAGCCGGGAAGTCTGGGCGAGCCGCTTTATCTCGACGTCGTGACCGCCCTGGCCGAGAGTTGGAGCAGTCGGGCCAAGGGAGCGGGACCGATTCCGCGAGTGATCGGAGGCCGGTACGGCCTCTCGTCCAAAGAATTCACACCGGCCATGGCCGCGGCGGTCTTCGACGAGCTCGGTCGACCGGACCCCAAGCTGCACTTCACGGTGGGGATCAACGACGATGTAACGCACCTGAGTCTGAATCTCAAAGGGCACGAAGACTTTTGCACCGAACACGAAGACGGACTTCGTGCGCTCTTCTACGGACTCGGCAGCGACGGCACCGTCGGCGCGAACAAGCACTCGGTCAAGATCGTCGGCGAGAAGACCCCGCTGCACGCGCAGGGATACTTCGTCTACGACTCGAAGAAGTCGGGCTCGATCACCGTCTCGCACCTTCGCTTCAGCTCGCAGCCGATTAATTCACCGTATTTGATCAGCCGGGCCAACTTCGTGGCATGCCATCAGTTCGGCTTCCTGGATCGGATCGACGTGCTGGAGCACGCCGAGCCGAGCGCCACGTTCCTGCTCAATAGCCACTTCGGGCCGGCGGAGGTCTGGGAGAAGCTCCCGGTCGAAGTCCAGGAACAGATCATCAAGAAGAGACTGCGGTTCTTCGTGGTGGACGCCTACCGTGTGGCCAGCGAGGCGGGGCTCGGGCCGCGAATCAACACGGTGATGCAGACATGCTTCTTCTCACTGACGACCCTCTTGCCTGGCGACCATGCGATCAACGAGATCAAGGAGTCGATTGAAAAAGCGTACGGCAAGCGCGGCCAGGCGGTGCTGCGCCGGAACTTCGCTGCTGTAGACGACGCCCTCGCGTCGCTGCATGAGGTCGCGATTCCCGAGGTATGTCGCCGGGGACCGGCGTCGGCTGCCGGTCGTGCCCGACGACGCGCCCGATTTCGTCCAGCGTGTCACGGCCCTGATCATAGCCGGCAAGGGCGACCTGCTCCCCGTCAGCGCCTTGCCGCCCGATGGTACTTTCCCGACGGGCACTTCCCGGTTCGAGAAGCGCAGCATCGCCCAGCAGATCCCGATCTGGGACCCGGATGTCTGCATCGAGTGCGGCCTCTGTGCGATGGTCTGTCCGCACGCCGTGATCCGGAGCAAAGTCTACGCGCCTTCGGCCTTGGACGGAGCGCCGCCAGGCTTTCGCTCGCGGCCCTGGACCGGCACGGACCTTCCCGATCACCTCATGACGATCCAGGTCGCCCCGGACGACTGCACCGGCTGCGGTGTCTGTGTTGACGTTTGTCCGGCCGTCAGCAAGGAGGTCGCACGGCACAAGGCGATCAACATGGAGATCAAGTCGGAGGATCACCTCGGGCGCGAGAGGCCGAACTTCCAGTTCTTCACGAAGATTCCGGAAATCGACCGGAAGCAGGTGAAGGCCGATACGGTCAAGGGCTCGCAGTTGCTCCAGCCGCTGTTCGAATTCTCGGGCGCCTGCGCCGGGTGCGGCGAGACGCCGTATTTGAAGCTCCTGACCCAGCTCTATGGCGATCGCTTGATCGTCGCCAATGCCACCGGGTGCTCTTCGATCTATGGGGCCAACCTCCCGACCACCCCCTGGGCAAAGAATGAGGGGGGCCGCGGGCCCGCCTGGTCCAACTCGCTGTTCGAGGACAATGCCGAATTCGGCCTGGGGATGCGCCTGGCCGTCAACCAGCAGGAGGAACTTGCGCGCCACCTTTTAGGAGAGCTGGCCCCCCAATTGGGCGAGGACATGGTCGCTTCGATCCTGGATGCGCATCAGGAGACCGAGGAGGAGATCCGCGAACAACGCCGGCGCGTGGCTCAGCTCAAGGAACGGCTATCCACCATCGCGGACGCCGAGGCTAAGGCACTCCTGACGGTGGTCGATACGCTTGTGCGGCGGAGCGTCTGGATCGTCGGTGGCGACGGCTGGGCGTATGACATTGGGTTCGGCGGGCTGGACCACGTTCTTGCGTCGGGGCGGAACGTGAACGTGCTGGTGCTCGACACCGAGGTTTACTCGAACACAGGCGGCCAGGCGTCCAAGGCCACTCCGCGCGCCGCGGTGGCCAAGTTTGCCGCCCAGGGCAAAGCCATCGCCAAGAAAGACCTCGGCATGATCGCCGTGGACTATGGCAACGTTTACGTCGCCCAAATCGCGATGGGGGCCAACCCCTTGCAGACCCTCCACGCCTTCCAGCAGGCCGATTCCTACACCGGACCGTCGTTGATCATCGCTTACAGTCACTGCATCGCACATGGCATCGAGATGTCCACGTCGATGAGCCACCAGAAGGAGGCAGCGGCCAGCGGCTACTGGCCCCTCTACCACTACGACCCGCGTCTCGCCAGCGCGGGGAGCCATCCGTTCCACCTCGACAGCCACAAGCCGAACCTTCCATTCAAGGAGTTCGCCATGAAGGAGGCCCGTTTCGCCATGCTGACTCGGTCCAATCCCGAACGGGCCGAACAACTCCTGAGCTTGGCGCAGCGCGACATCGACGAGCGCTGGCATTTCTACGAACAGATGGCGGGCGTCGAGCGCACCGCTCCCGGCCGGATGGAAGAGGTACAATCATGAACGTTGACCTGACAACCCGATACCTTGGTCTGACGCTGGCGAACCCGCTGGTAATCTCGGCTTGCTCTCTGACCGGGAAACTGGACACGTTGCGCAGGTTCGAGGACGCCGGCGCCGCCGCGGCGGTGATGCCCTCATTGTTCGAGGAGCAGATCGAGCATGACGAGATGGCAACCTACCGCTTCTACGAGCACGGCGCGGAGAGTTTCCCCGAGGCTCTTTCGTACTTCCCCGAGCTGGACAACTACAACACCGGGCCGGACGCCTATCTCCACCACATCGAGGAGGCCAAGCGGTCGCTGTCGATTCCGGTGATCGGCAGCTTGAACGGCACTTCGAAGGGGGGGTGGGTTCGCTACGGCAAGCTGATCCAGGAGGCCGGTGCCGATGCCCTCGAACTGAATATCTATCACGTCGTCACGGACCCGTTTCAGACCGGCAACGACGTCGAATCGCGCTACGTCGATCTTGTCGAGGCGGTTCGCGAGGTCGTCACGATCCCTATCGCCGTCAAGTTGGGGCCTTTCTTCAGCTCGTTACCCAACATGACGCTCCGGCTCACCCGGGCCGGCGCGAACGGCCTGGTCCTGTTCAACCGCTTCCTCCAACCGGATATCGACCTGGAGACGCTCCGCGTGACTCCGAACCTGATCCTGAGCACCAGCAGCGAACTGCGCTTGCCGCTCCGGTGGATCGCCATCCTCCGCCCCCACTTTGAGACCTCGTTCGCGGCAACGACGGGCGTTCACACGGCCCTTGATGCGATCAAGCTCCTCCTGGCCGGCGCCGACGTGACGATGATCGCCTCCGCTCTTTACCACCATGGCCCGAACCATGTCCGGACCCTGCTCGACGGCATCCGCGCCTGGATGGTGGAAAAAGAATACGCCTCCGTCGCCCAGATGAAAGGGAGTCTGAGTGCGATCAACGCTCCGGACCCTGGTGCCTTCGAGCGCGCCAACTACATCAAGACACTGGTCAACTTCACCGGGACGGAGGCCACGACCTGAAGATCCGTGGGACCTTGGAGCGAGGACGGAGTCAACAATGACTGAGACGACAACGGCGGCAGCCGACGCGCATCCGAGCGGCGACGAGCGATTCCATTTGATCGACACGTCGATGAAGCGCCACCATCACAGGCCCGACGCGCTGATCGAGGTGCTTCACACGGCGCAGGAACTTTTCGGTCACCTCGATCATGACATCCTGTTCTATATCGCTCGCGGACTGACCCTTCCTCCGAGCCGCGTTTACGGCGTGGCGAGCTTCTATCATTTATTCAGATTCAAGCCGAAGGGGAAGCACCAGTGTACGGTCTGCCTGGGTACGGCCTGTTATGTCAACGGAGGCGCCGAGTTACTGTCGGCCATCGAACACGCGACCGGAATCCACCCCGGGGACGCGCTGGCAGATGGTCGACTCTCGCTGGAGACGGCACGTTGCTTGGGCGCCTGCGGGATCGCGCCGGTCGTGGTCTTCGACGGCAAGGTGTGTGGGAAACAGGACCCGGATATGGTAAGTGACCGCGTGAAAGGATGGTTGAGCCGTGGACCTGAATGACCTCCACCAGATCGCGCAGAGTGAGTCGGCGCGGCGACGACCCGTCCAGGTCCGCATTTGCACGGCCGCCGGTTGCCTCTCGTCGGGCGCCGACGCCGTGCGGCAAGGGCTCGATTCGGCGGTGACTGAGGCTGCGCTGCACGATCGCGTCGACGTCTGCCCTGTGGGTTGTATGCGCCTTTGCTGCGCCGGTCCGCTGGTCCGGGTCGATCCCGAGGGAGTAATCTATGAGCAGGTGGCGCCGGTCCATGCTCCGTCGATCGTCCGGGCAATAAACGGGGGCACGGCCGAAGCGCCGCGAGCAGACCTTCAGAGCCCTTTCTTCACCAAGCAGCGTCCCGTCGTGCTGGAGAACTGCGGTATCGTCGAGCCCGAGCGGATCGAGACGTACATCGCGGCCGGCGGCTACCAGTCCCTGTACCATGCCGTGCACGAGATCACGCCCTCGGATATTATCAACCTCATCACTCAGAGCGGCCTGCGTGGCCGCGGCGGCGCGGGCTATCCGACCGGAGTGAAATGGGCAACGGTCGCCAAGATGCCACCAGGCCCGAAGTTTGTCGTCTGCAACGCCGATGAGGGCGACCCGGGTGCGTTCATGGACCGTAGCATCCTGGAGAGCGACCCGCACCGAGTCCTGGAGGGCATGGCCATCGCGGCACATGCCGTCGGTGCGGACCAGGGATACATTTATGTGCGAGGTGAGTATCCGCTAGCCATCGAACGGCTTGACGTCGCCATCAGACAGGCCCGGAAGCTGGGGCTGCTGGGGAGCCAGATCTTCGAGTCGCGGTTCAATTTTCGGATCGACCTGCGGATCGGCGCAGGGGCCTATGTCTGTGGCGAGGAGACGGCGCTGCTCGCCTCGATCGAAGGCCGGCGAGGCACGCCGCATCCGCGCCCGCCGTACCCGGCTGAGGTGGGGCTCGAGGGCGATCCCACGCTGATCAACAACGTCGAGACGTTCGCCAACGTCCCGGCCATCCTCCGCAACGGCTCGGAGTGGTTCGCCAACATCGGCACAGCCGGGAGCAAGGGAACGAAAGTCTTCGCCCTGACCGGTAAGGTACGCAACTCCGGGCTGGTGGAAGTGCCCATGGGCACCACCCTGCGCTTCATCGTCGAGGAGATCGGCGGGGGTGCCTCGGGTGGCGGCACGATCAAGGCTGTCCAGACCGGAGGGGCGTCGGGCGGGTGCATCCCGGCCGACGCGCTCGACACGCCAGTGGATTACGAATCACTTCAGAAGGTTGGGTCGATCATGGGCTCCGGTGGCATGATCGTCATGGACCAGGACACCAGCATGGTCGGAATGGCGAAGTTCTTCATGGGATTCTGCCGGGACGAATCGTGCGGTAAGTGCATCCCCTGCCGCGCCGGCACTGTGCAGATGGATCAGATCCTCGCGCGAATCCTCGCGGGAAACGCGACACGCACCGACCTGGCCCGGCTGGAGTCCCTCTGTGACGTGGTCAAGCATACGAGCCTTTGTGGCCTGGGCCAGACGGCGCCAAACCCTGTCCTGAGCACGTTGCGCTATTTCCGACATGAGTACCTGGCCCTCATCAAGGATGGGTCCGTTGAGGCATCTCGAAGCCGCAATCAATCGGTGACTGGGACGTGACGGCAATCGATTCCATGCGCGGGATACCACCATCGAGGTGACAATTATGGCAGTAAGGACGCTCACAATCGACGGTAAGCTGGTCAGCGCGCGAGAGGGCGAGACCATCCTTGAGGCCGCGCACGACGCCGGGATTGCGATCCCGACCCTCTGTCACTTTGACGGACTCACCGACGTCGCCGCTTGCCGGCTCTGCCTCGTCGAGATCAGTGAGAAGGGCCGCCTCCAGCCGGCTTGCGTGACGAAGGTCGTCGAAGACATGGTCGTTCAGACTGACACAGATCGGCTCCGCCACTACCGGCGCACGATCGTGGAGCTTCTCTTCGCCGAACGCAACCACGTCTGTTCGGTCTGCGTTGCGAACGGCGACTGCGAGCTTCAGGACCTGGCCATCGCCGTCGGTATGGACCATGTGGAGCTTGATTACCTGAACCCAGATTGCCAGGTGGACCTCAGCCACGAGCGGTTCGGGGTGGACCACAATCGCTGCATTCTCTGCACGCGCTGTGTGCGCGCCTGCGACGAGATTGAGGGCGCACATACCTGGGACGTCGCCGGCCGCGGGACCCTCTCTCGCGTCATCACCGACATGAACCAGCCCTGGGGCGAGTCATCCACATGCACGTCATGCGGCAAGTGTGTGATGGCCTGCCCCACCGGCGCTCTGTTCCACCGGGGAGACACCGTCGCGGAGCTGGAGCACGATCGGTCCAAGCTCGCCTTCCTGATCGAGGCGCGGGAGAGAAAACAATGAATCGTTTGAGGCTTGCCACGGTGTGGCTCGGTGGCTGCTCGGGCTGTCACATGTCGTTCCTCGACCTTGACGAGTTCCTCATCGATCTCGCCGGCAAGGTCGACCTCGTTTTCTCCCCGTTCATCGACGCCAAGGTCTATCCCGAGGGTGTTGATGCGGTGCTGGTCGAGGGGGCTGTTGCCAACGAGGAGCATCTGGCTTTTGTCCACCGGGTGCGCGAGCGGACCCGCATGCTAATCTCCCTCGGCGATTGCGCCGTGACGGGCAACGTCACAGCCCTGCGCAACCGACTGGGTTCCGCCTTACCCGTCCTCACGCGAGTCTACAAGGAGAACGGCGACCTCCACGCGGCGATTCCCAAAGAGCCGGGCATCCTGCCGGTTTTGCTGGACCAGGTCACGCCAGTTCACGCCGTCGTGGCTGTGGACTTCTACATCCCCGGCTGTCCTCCGCCCGCTTCGACGATCCGGGCCGTGTTGGAACAACTGATTGCAGGAGCAATCCCCCACCTCAATGGTCGAGAGATCAAGTTTGGCTGAAACCGAAACGTCCTGTTCAGAGCTCAAGCGCGGAGATCGAAGGCAAGCCCATGACGCAGCGAATCGTAATCGACCCCGTTACACGGATCGAGGGGCACGCCAAAATCACGATTCAACTTGACGACCAGGGCCACGTCGCCGACGCGCGGTTCCACGTTGCTGAGTTCCGCGGTTTCGAGGCTTTTTGTGCGGGGCGTCCGTTCTGGGAAATGCCGGGGATCACATCGCGCATCTGTGGGATCTGTCCGGTGAGCCATCTCATCGCCTCATCCAAGGCCGGGGATGCGCTCCTGTCTGTAACCATCCCGCCGGCGGCCGCCAAGCTCCGGCGACTGATGAACTTGGCCCAGATCGTGCAGTCCCACGCGCTGAGCTTCTTCCATCTCAGTGCACCGGACCTCGTGCTGGGGATGGACAGCGACCCGGCCCATCGGAACATCTTCGGTCTCATTGAGGCCGAACCCGAGCTGGCTCGCGGCGGAATCCGACTGCGGCAGTTTGGCCAGGAGATCATCGAGGCTCTGGGGGGCAGAAAAATCCACGCAGCCTGGTCTGTGCCTGGCGGTGTGCGCGAGCCCCTGACCGCGGAGCACCGCGAGTTGATCCGCGCCCGCGTCCCCGAGGCAAAGGCGACCGTGCAGGCCGCCTTGGTCCGCTTCAAGGATCTGCTGGTTCGCTTTCGCGAAGAGTCCGAGACTTTCGGCAACTTCCCGACCCTCTTCATGGGCTTGATCGGTCCCGACGGGTCGTGGGAGCACTACGACGGCCGGATTCGCGTCACCGACTCCCAGGGCCACATCGTCGCCGACGGATTCGAAGCGGCCCGCTACCGCGACTTCATCGGTGAATCGGTCCAGCCCGACTCCTACTTGAAATCGCCATACTACCTCCCGCTCGGGTACCCGGAGGGGATCTACCGCGTCGGTCCGCTGGCGAGGCTCAACGTGTGTACGCGGATCGGGGTACCGCTCGCCGACGCCGAGCTTGAGGAGTATCGCCAGCGGGGCGGCCGCACGGTGAACTCATCGTTCTGGTACCACTACGCACGCCTTATCGAGATCCTGGCTGCGGTTGAGTCCATCGAGTGTCTGCTGGACGACCCGGACCTCCTATCGGAACGGCTCCGGGCCCACGCCGGGATCAACATGCCCGAGGGCGTCGGCGTGAGCGAGGCGCCCCGCGGCACCCTCTTCCACCATTACCACGTGGACGATAATGGGCTAATCCAGAAAGTCAACTTGATCATCGCCACGGGCCAGAACAACCTGGCAATGAACCGGACCATGGCCCAGATCGCGCAGCATTTCGTCAAGGGCGCCGCGATCCCGGAGGGCGTCCTGAACCGCCTCGAGGCGGGTATCCGCGCATTCGACCCCTGCCTGAGCTGTTCGACCCACGCTGTCGGTATGATGCGCCTGCACGTGCGGCTCGTCGGCCCGGATGGGACCGTCCACGACGACTTATGGAGGAATTGAGACTATGGCAATCCCAAGTAGATCGACGTCTAAAGAGATCATCGTCATCGGCTACGGTAGCTCTCTTCGCCCCGATGACTCCGCCGGACCGCGCGCGGCGGCGGCCATCGCAGACTGGAGACTGCCGGGGGTGCGGGCGATGGACGCACAGCAGCTAACCCCAGAGCTGGCCGAATTTGGAGGAGAGCCACTGCGGAACGGATTCCTACGTTTCATGAGCTGTCGGTGAGGAGTCTCAACCCTTGCGTATCGGATTATTCACGAGTGGCGGTGACGCTCCCGGCATGAATGCCTGTATTCGTGCTGTGGTGCGGACCGCACTTCCACGCGGACATCGAGGTGATGGGAATCCGGCGAGGCTACAAGGGCCTGCTCGACGAAGACTTCTACTATTCGTTCCACCGGAAAGATCACCAGATGCATCTGCGCAGCGTCTCGAATATCATCCATCGTGGGGGCACGATCCTGCATACCAGCCGCTGCGAGCGGTTCAGGACGGAGGAAGGTCTGCGCGCCGCGACGACAGTTCTGCGACGACATGGGATCGACAGTCTGGTCGCAATCGGCGGCGACGGCACGTTCCGGGGATGCCTCGACCTGGCCCGCTTCTGGAATGGCGCGGTCATCGGCTGTCCCGGAACCATCGACAACGACCTCTCGGGCACCGACGTCAGCATCGGCTTCACGAGCGCGGTCAGCACCGCCGCGCACGCCGTGGACAAGCTCCGCGACACCGCCGACGCAACCGAACGCCTGTTCCTCGTCGAGGTGATGGGCCGAAATAGCGGCCAGATCGCCATGCACACCGCGCTGGCGACCGGAGCCGATGCCGCACTGATTCCCGAGGTCCCATTCCAGGTCGACGAAGTCCTCAAGCGGCTGCAAGAGGAGCAGCGTTGCGGCAAAACCTCATGGATCGTCATCGTGGCCGAGGGCGCGATCGAAGGCGGCGTGCATCGGATCGGACGGGAGATGAACGAGCGAGGAGCGACTTTCGACACGCGATTGCTGGTTCTCGGTCACCTCCAGCGCGGAGGGGCTCCGGCCGTCCGGGATCGGATCCTGGCCAGTCGAACGGGGGCCTTCGCAGTCGATGCTCTGGAACAGGGTCAATCGCACAAGATGGTGGGTGAGATCCAGGGCCAGCTTGTTCTGACCCCGTTCGAACAAACCTCGACCGAGCGCAAGGCAATCCCGGCGGCGCTGATCGCATTGCTCACCGATCTGGCTCGCTAAGGACCAGATCAGCTCGTACTGTCTGGAGAGACCGCGCCAGACGCAGAGGCGTCACTAGTCGCGGTCAGCAGGTTAATTTAGGCCCGGTTCCACGAAGAGGATGAGACCCATGGGCATAACGATCTTCGCCATGCGGCGACCAGTAACGACTTTAATGCTGGTCGTGGCGCTGATCAGCGGTGGCGCCCTGGCATACAACAAGATGCGAGTGGACATTTTCCCCTCGCTCAACGTGCCGAAGATCTACGTCTTTCTCGACTACATCGGCATGGGTCCCGACCAGATGGAGGGATTGATCGTCAACCAGCTCGAGCTCTATTTCCAGTACGTCGACGGCATCCGGGACATCAAATCGCGGAACATCCAGCAGGTCGCCCTGTGCGAGCTCTCGTTTTTCCCCGGCACCGACATGGGGCAGGCGATGGCCCAGGTCGTGGCAATGTCCGACCGGGCGATGTCGTGGATGCCGAAGGGGACATTGCCGCCGATGATCATGCGGATGGACGCCGGCAGCGTTCCGGTTGGCTACCTTGTTCTGGAGAGCACGGAAGCCTCGCTCGGCCAACTGGGAGATTGGGCGCAGAACCTCATCCGTCCCCAGGTGCAGAAGTACGTCCCCGGCACGGTTGCCATCTCGCCGTTCGGTCCCAACATGCGGTCGATTGTCATACGCATCGATCCCCAGAAGCTCCGCGACTACAACCTGACACCGCAACAGGTCGTCGATGCTCTGGCAAAGGGGAACACGATCATTCCTTACGGCAACCTCTATGTCCAGGACTCAATGCCGGTTGTCGCCAACAACGCGACGGTCGTCGACATCAAGCATTTGGGCGATATTCCGCTCAGACTAGGGCGAAACGTCTACATCCGCGACGTGGCAACCATACAGGACGATACCGACGTCACTTACGGCTACGCTTTGGTCAACGGCAAGAAGTCGGTCTATCTGCCGATCATCAAGAAAGACACCGGATCGACGTTGACCGTCGTGGCGGACACCCGCAAGTCGATGAGTTTGTTCCATAGCGTCATCCCCAGAGAATACAGGGACAAGGTTAAGATCAGCTTCGAGTTCGATGAGTCACCTACCGTGTTGGCCGCGATCGAGAGTGTCGCCACCGAGGGGGCGATTGGCGCGGGCTTGACCGGCTTGATGATCCTCTTGTTCCTCCGCGACTGGAGGAGCGTGATCGTCGTCGTGGCCAACATCCCGCTCGCGCTCCTGGGGTCCTTCGTCGGACTCTGGCTCACGGGCAACACGATTAACATCATGTCGCTGGGCGGCATGGCGCTGTCGATCGGCATTCTCGTCGATATGTCGACGGTGACGATCGAGAACTTGCACGTGCAGATGGCGACGACGCCGAAAATCGCCAGGGCGGTGTTGCGCAAGCAACGCCACGGCCGTCCCGATTCTGCTGGCGCTCTTGTGCATCCTATCCGTATTCGTGCCGGCATTCATCTTGGAAGACCCGCTCCGGTCGCTCTTCATGCCGCTGACCCTGGCGGTCGGGTTCGCCATGATCTCGTCGTACCTGCTCTCGATCATGTTCGTACCGATCTTGTGCGTCTACCTGCTCAAGGAGAAGAGGCATGGCGCGGAGAATCGCGGCCTGTTCGATCGGATGGCGAAGGCTTATGGCGAGGCCGTAAACCGGTTTGTGCGCCTGCGCTGGTGGGTGGTTCCGGGATATCTCGTGGCGTGCGCACTGACCCTCTGGTTGCTCGGGTCGCAGGTCGGCACCGAGTTGTTCCCGCAGGTGGATTCGGGCGAGTTCGTCCTCCGGTTCCGGCCGCCGCCTGGCTCGAACTTTGAGTTGACCCGACAGATGGCAGTGAAGTGCCTCGAGGAGATCGAGCGCGAGGCAAAGCCCGAGAACATCGCGATCACATTGGGCTTCGTCGGCCAGGTCGCCCCGAACTTTGGCATCGACAACATGGTGCTCTTCATGCGCGGGCCTGACGATGGCCAGCTGCGCGTCGCGCTTGAAGAGGACAGCGGGATCAAGCTCGCCGAGTTTCGCGAGCAACTCCGCAAGGTACTGCCCGAGCGGGTGATTCCGTGGCTCGCCGCTCGACTGGAGCAGGGCGGATTGCCCAGGGCGAAGGCGCTGGAGCAAGCCAAGAAGTCGACCTTCGGCTTCGCGCCGGGCGATATCGTGACTCAGGTCATGAGCTTCGGCTCATCCACGCCGATTGCGGTTCAACTCGTCGGCACCGATCTGGATGACGTCCGGAAGCACGCGGAAAAGATCGCCAGCGAGATGAAACGGATCCCCTTCCTTCGCGACGTGCAGTTCGAGCAGACTCTCGACTACCCCACCGTCGAGGTCGCCATCGACCGCGAGAAGGCGGGGTTGAGCGATGTCACAGTCGACGACGTCCGCAAGGCACTCGTCATGGCGACATCGTCGACACGCTTTACTGATCTCAACTACTGGATCGACGTGAATACGGGCTTTGACTACCTCGTGGAAGTGCTGATGCCGCCCACAAAGATGATCAGGCCAGAAAACGTCGAGTCGTTGCCTATCGCATCGGTGAATCCTCTGGTGAACCTGATGATCCGCGACGTGGCGACGGTCCGACAGGGCGTCCGCCCCGGCGAATACGACCGTGACATGTCGCAGCGCTACCTTACCCTGACAGCGAACGTCGAGGGTGAGGACATGGGCCGGGCCTCGCGCCAGGTCGCGAAGGCGATCGGCGCCGCCGGGGAACCGCCCACAGGTGTGCGTGTCGAGCCTCTGGGCCAGCTCCCGCCAATGATCGAGATGTTCCGGGCGCTCGGGATCGGCTTGGCGGTCGCCGTGTTGGTCATCCTCGTACTCTTGACCGCCTATTTCCAGTCGCCGCGCCTGGGGCTGATCTCGATCAGCGCCGTACCGGGAGTACTCGCGGGGATCGCGACCATACTCTACGTGACCAACACCGGACTCAATATCGAGTCGTTTATGGGCTCGATCATGAGCCTGGGCGTCTCGGTGTCTAACTCGGTGATGCTCGTGGCGTTCATGAACGACCACTGGAAGGGAGGCGCGTCCGCAACCGAGGCGGCCGTCGCTGGAGCTCGCGAACGTTTGCGAGCAATCTTGATGACGGCCTGCGCGATGACGGTTGGCATGGTGCCGATGGCGCTGGCCCTCGAGCGGGGGAGCCAGATGCAGGCACCGCTCGGGCTGGCAGTTATCGGCGGGCTCGTGATGTCGACATTTGCGACCTTGCTCGTCGTCCCCTCGATCTTCGCGATCGTGATTGGCCGGAGAGGGGCCCGCTCGCCATCGATTTACCCGGACGACCCCGAAAGCTCGCACTACGACCCGCCGGGCTTCGCCCGAGAGGGTGAGTCTGGCGAAGTGGATCCCCTCCAGGTGGGGCAGCCTGCTCCGTCTGACCCGCGACCCGACAGAGACAGCTACGCCCCGGACCACAGCCGCGAGCCGGGGCCCGGCACCGCCTCGCCCATGAAGGACCCCCCCTTGCTTGGAGAACTCTGATGCGCCACGCCGTTTCGCTCGCGGTTTCGGATCGGTGTCCCGGCTGCCGCCGGTTTGTGTTCTGGCTCATGGTCGCATTGGCGGCACCGGGCTGCGGCGGCAAGCCCAAATCAACGCACACGAGCGTCTTGGAACCCGCGACCGTCCCGGTGATCCAGCCGTCGGTCCGAAATATGGTTCGTGTGATAGGGCAACCGAGCTTCATCGAAAGTTATGAGCGCACGTCGATCTATCCGAAGTTGGACGCCTATATCGAGAGTTGGAAGGTGGACATCGGCGATAAGGTGAAGAAGGGGGACGTGCTCGCAACTCTCTTCGTGCCGGAGATGGTAGAGGATTACGGCACGAAGAAAGCGACGGTCCAGCTCGATAAGTCTCGGATCGAGCTGGCCAACAAGTTGGTGAAGGTGGCCGAGGCCAACGTCGAGGCGGCCACCGCACGACTCGCGGAAGCCAAGGCGATCCTGGGCAAGTTCCAGGCCGAGGTCGACCGCTGGGACATAGAGATCAAGCGGCTCAGCCAAGAGACCGAGAGGGGCATCGTCGACCCGCAGATCCTGCTTGAGTCCACCAATGAATGGAAGGCGGCCATAGCGTCGCGGGACTCGGCGAAGGCTGCGATCATGACACAGCAAGCGGACCTGCTCTCGCGACAGGCCGCGCTCGCGAAAGCCCACGTCGACGTCACGGTCGCCCGCGACGATCTGGCCGTGGCCCAGAGCGAGGCGAGGCGTCTCAATGCCTGGGTGGGCTACCTCACGCTCACCGCCCCCTACGAGGGCGTAATCGTGACCCGCAATGCCAACAGGGGCGACTTCGTCCTGCCCGCCACGGGCGATCCCAGCGCAATGGAGCGCTCTCCCAACCTGTCACACTCGGGTGCTGCCGCGCCAATCTACGTGGTCGACCGCACCGACGTGGTCCGGATCTTCGTGGACATCCCCGAGCAGGACGCCAACTACGTCCACATCGGGACGAAGGCAAGCGTGCTCGTCGAGGCATACCGCGACGAACCGCTTGCGGGCAGTGTCACGCGGACCTCGTGGGCGCTCAACGTCAGGAGCCGGACGCTCCGTGCCGAGATCGACCTGCTCAACCCGGACAGCCAGCTCCTGCCCGGAATGTACGCCTACGCGGAAATGACCATCGAGCGTCCCCGCGTCCGGACGCTGCCGCTGGCCGCCCTCACCTATCGCGGCGACCAGTCGTTCTGCTGGATGTACGACAACGGCCATGCGAGACGAACCGAAATCCGCAGGGGCTTCAGCGACAGCGATTGGATCGAGGTCACCAAACGTCGCACGGCGGGCTCCGGGACGAACCGCGCCAGCAAGATACCTTGGTTGCCGATCGACGGCTCGGAGCAGGTGATCCTCGGCGACGTGTCGATCCTCACGGACGGAGTCCCGGTGCGGGTTGCCCCGGCGACGGGCGTGACAAAAATCTCGAGTGAGAGCCCATAAGCACATAAGGACCCACAAGATGTTCATCAAGCATGTCACGGCACACGAAGTCCTCGATTCCAGAGGCAACCCGACCGTTGAAGGACAGGTCACGCTGGAGGATGGCACGGTTGGCTCGGCAATTGTGCCGTCCGGCGCATCCACCGGCGAGCGCGAGGCCGTCGAACTTCGAGACGGCGACGAGAAACGGTACGGTGGCAAAGGCGTGAAGAACGCCGTCCAGAATGTCGATTCCAAGATCGCTCCGTTGCTGGTCGGTAAAAATGCCCTCGATCAGCGGGGCATTGACCACCTGATGATCGAGTTGGACGGAACCACGAATAAAGAAAAGCTGGGGGCGAATGCGATCCTTGCTGTCTCAATGTCCGTGGCACGAGCCGCCGCCAACTCGCTCCGAATGCCACTGTATCGGTACCTCGGTGGCAGCAACGCTTCGCTCCTGCCGGTCCCGTGCATGAACGTCATCAACGGGGGAAAGCACGCCGACAACACCGTGGACTTTCAGGAGTTTATGATTGCCCCCCACCATGCGCCATCTTTCGCCGAGGCGATTCGCATGGGGATGGAGACGTTTCACGCCCTCAAAGGGATTCTGAAGAAGAAAGGTTACAGCACCGGCGTCGGCGACGAGGGCGGCTTCGCTCCCGACCTCAAGTCCAACGTCGAGGCGGTCGAGAGTCATTTTGGAGGCAATCGCCAAGGCGGGATACAAGGCCGGAGACGATATTTCGATCTGTCTCGATCCGGCAACCAGCGAGATGTGGGACAACGGCCAATACGTGTTCTTCAAGTCCGACAAATCCCGGAAAACGTCCCAGGAAATGGTCGCCCTTTGGACGTCATGGGTTCGTCAGTATCCCATCGTGCTTCTGGAGGATGGTATGGCGGAGAATGACTGGAGCGGATGGAAAGCGCTGACCGACGAACTCGGCAAGAAAGTCGAGCTGGTTGGGGACGACATCTTCTGCACGAACCCAGTGATTCTGGCGAAGGGTATCGAAGCGGGCGTCGCCAATTCGATTCTCATTAAGCTCAATCAGATCGGCACGATTTCGGAGACGCTTGACACCATCGAACTTGCCACGAAACACAACTACAACTGCTTCGTCTCTCACCGTTCAGGAGAAACGGAGGACACCACGATTGCCGACTTGACCGTGGCAGTAGGAGCCGGCCATCTCAAGACGGGTTCGGGCTGTCGGAGTGAGCGAGTCGCAAAGTTCAACCAGTTGTTACGGATTGAATGGCAGCTTGAAGCCTCGGCCCGATTCGCCGGAAGAACTGCCTTCAAATCGCCGGCGTAGTCGTCGTCGGATGACGGGGAATTCGCCGTCACCGAACGACGCCTGTGGAAAGCAGCATACAGCCAGCGCGATGGCAGAACTCAAGATCGAAGGATGCGTTCATGGACTACATCGAGAACAAGACGTTCGACGAGATCAAGGTAGGCGATTCCGCCAGCTTGGTCCGCACCCTGACGCCGGAAGACGTGAAACTGTTCGCCGTCATGTCAGGCAATATCAACCCCACCCACGTAGACGAGGAGTACGCCCGCAGCGACATCTTTCACACGATCATCGCCCACGGCATGTGGAGCGGGGCGCTCGATTTCCACGCTGCTGGGAA
Source organism: uncultured Planctomycetota bacterium (assembly GCA_963823665.1). Classification (GTDB taxonomy): domain Bacteria; phylum Planctomycetota; class Planctomycetia; order Isosphaerales; family Isosphaeraceae; genus CAVXHV01. The sequence goes on along the minus strand of CAWGMQ010000004.1, from coordinate 1,380,486 downwards.
CCAAGCTTCCCGGCCCGGGCACGATCTACGTCGGCCAGACACTGAAATTCATGACGCCCGTCGCCCTCGGAGACACCGTCACCGTCTCGGTGACCGTCGCCGGCAAGGACCCGGAGACGCACCGAGTTACTTTCGACTGCCGCTGCACGAACCAGAAGGACGAGCGCGTCATCAGCGGCATTGCCCAGGTCACCGCCCCGACCGACAAAGTCAAGCGCCCGCGTGCCCTCCTCCCCGAGGTCCACCTTCATGAGCCCGGCGCCCGTTTCCGGCAGCTTATCGCCCGGACCAAGGGGTTGGCGCCGATCCGCATGGCGGTCGTGCATCCGGTCGACGGCAACTCGCTGCGAGGCGCCGTCGATGCCGCTCAGGCCGACTTGATAACCCCGCTGCTCGTTGGCCCGGAGGGCAAAATCCGCGCGGCCGCCATAGCCGAGGGAATCGATCTATCGCCTTATGAGTTGATCCCGACCAAGCACAGCCACGAGGCCGCCGCAACGGCGGTCGCCCTGGCCCACGCCGGCAAAGTCGAGGCCCTCATGAAAGGAAGTTTGCACACCGATGAGTTGATGCACGAGGTCGTGGCCCAGGACGCAGGTCTCCGTACAGCCCGGCGGATGAGCCACGTATTCGTGATGGACGCCCCCGAGTATCCCCGCCTCCTCTTCCTCACGGATGCCGCCATCAACATCGCCCCCGATCTCGAGGCCAAACACGACATCGTGCAAAATGCGATCGACCTAGCGCGCATGCTTGGGATCGAAACCCCCAAAGTGGCGATCCTTTCGGCCGTCGAGACAGTGACTCCGAAGCTACGGTCCACACTGGACGCAGCGGCTCTTTGCAAGATGGCCGACCGCCAGCAGATCACCGGGGCCGTGATCGACGGCCCGCTCGCTTTTGACAACGCGGTTTCGGAGGCGGCGGCCAAGGTCAAGGGTATCATTTCGCCGGTGGCCGGCCGGGCCGACATCCTCGTGGTCCCGGACCTCGAATCTGGCAACATGCTGGTGAAACAGCTGGAGTACCTGGCCGATGCATTGCCGGCAGGTATCGTGCTCGGCGCGCGCGTGCCCATTGCCCTTACCAGCCGGGCCGACGGGCGCTTGAGCCGGATGGCGTCGTGCACACTCGCCCTGCTACTAACGCGTCAGCGCACGGAGAGGCCGTCTTCGTGATGGGGAGAGTTGCCGCTTAGGCGGTTTAATCGCCGACAGACTCCACAAAGAGGCAATGAGATAATGCACGGATTGAGTTTTCACCCTCACGAGATGTCTGACGTCCGCGATGCGCTAGCGTCTGCTTCGTTGCATGGGCATCCCGGGCTGTACTTCTGCCAGACAGTCGTGGAGGTGTCGAAACAGCCCGTTCTCCGTCAAGGCCGGCAGGGCACACAGCACGCCGCCAAAGAAGACGTCACGACAGGTTTCAAAGCGGGTCGATGCCCCGTTGAGAAGACCGATTGCCGCCAGGACGCGTTCGTTAGGCCGTGTGCACGCCGTCCCCAATTCGGCTACGGCATCAAGGGCGGCCCGCGTGGACTTGTCGGTGGCAGCCGGTTGTTGTGGACCAGGTGCATTTTCGGGTATTGGCTCACCGGGTGCTTGGGGACAAGGCCGGATCAGTCGTCCCTGCCGAATCGTCTTGCGGAGCGTGTCTGGCTTGAGGCCCAGCTCCTCGGCGACCTCCCGTAGGCTCAAACCAACCGCCAGCAACTGTTGTGCTTGGGCCGCGATCTCCTGCATGATCACCATGGCACGGCCGGGGAGGAAGCAGATCGGTGAGAGCGGCGCGTCGCCGATGCAGGCCGGAACCGGCTGCCCTGCCGTCAGCCGTCGAAACGGGGGGATCGTCGACCTGGGGACCTCGGCGGTAGGATGGGGAGCGGCCCGACTTGGTAAGAATTTGGTAAGAGTACTGGCCGTGCGACTCCAATGCGGCTGCAATCTATTTACGGAACGCAAGCGACGTAACTGACTGATCGGACGACGACTTAAACGCCACTCCTACGTCAGCCCAATGCCACGTCTATGGCAGACAACGAGTACTTAAAATCCTCTGGGGGGAAAACGTCACGCTGCGCATCGCTTGGCCGAGAGACACCAGACAAGTCTTGGCTTGTTTTGACCGGGGGAGGAGTCCTCGATTATCATCGCGGTAGTGGCACGCGGCAACCTTCGGAGTTGGCAGCGGGGGAGGGCGAAGAACGCGCCCGGCGGCGCAGAGTTTCTCTGCCGCGGCAGAGAAACGGTAGTAAAACTTTGAAAAACTCCGGAAAACTCTCGATTCCCTGGAAAACGCCATTCCGCTAGGGTATTTCTCCAACAGACTATAGATTAAAGACTTACGACGCGGCATCGCATAAAAGTATGCCCGCTTTACACGCAGGATGTCGGGGGTTCGAGTCCCTCATCGCCCAATTAAGTGTATTGATCCGCTGCGTTTTCGACCCCGCTTGGGTACGCGTTTACGGGGTAACAGTCCTCGCCAAACGAAAACCGAAACGGATGAAAAGAGTCGCCGGGACATTCATGTTACGGTATGCGGAGCGCAAGAGGGACGCAACATTGTCGAAGGCGCCGCCACGCAACACACGTTGATCGGCACTGGCGACCGCTAACACCGCGTCTTCGTTGTCCTCGCTCATTCCGTTGCCAGTGTTCTGGCGATGGCTGTCGAAACGATCCTGACACCACGTGAACACATTTCCTTGAGTATCGAACATCCCCAAGTCGTTTGGCTTCGTGCTCCCCACCGGCCACGTCTGTTCCCGCGCATTCTTGTTGTACCACGCGTATTTCTCCAGTAGTTCTTCTGTCTCACCGTAATAGCGCGCCGTCACCGCCCCCGCGCGAGTCGCATACTCGATCTCAGCTTCCGTCGGCAACCGATAGCCTTTGCGCTGCAAATAATTCCGTGCCATCTTCATGCCCTCTTTATAGCCCGAAGGCACGGCCCCGCTCTCTTGCACCGGCTCGTAACACCATTCGCTCTCGGGCACTCCTTCCTGCTTGCTTAACCAGTTGCAGTACGCCGCCGCCTGATACCAGGACATCCCGAGCGCGGGACTGTCGTCCGAGCGTACCTGGCGCTTCCACAGCTCCTTTCGCCGAGTAACATACGCTTCATCAAACCGCCGGTATTCCGCGAGCGTCACCGGCTTGGCGGCCAGGGCAAACGTGCGACCGATGCGCTTCTTGTGCTCTACCTCCGGCAATTCGCGGCGCACTTCCGTCAGCGGCGATCCCATGACGAACTTCACTGGACCAGGGATCATGACGAACGTCTGGCCCTGCGTGTTGACATACCACTGTGGCGGGGTCTTCTCCCTGTTCTTCGCTAACAATTCCTTGATCCCGGCGATCTTCCTTTCTCGCCTCTCGGCATCCTTTGCCCATTCGTCGTTCGTCTGTGTCAGGTACGTATCTTGTTTCCACTGCCGCAGGAGCCACTCCACTGCCGCGTGAAGGCCGGGGTCGCTCGCCGTCCGGTACATCTCCTTCAAGTTCGGCAGCACGGCTTTCCGGTCGTCCGGCGTGAATTCCTGCTCGCCGAACTCGCCCAGACTCAGCAAGAGCGCCCGACGAATCGTGAGGTCCGATTCAGTGCCGAGTTGCTTCACAATGGCGCCAGCGTCCGCCCCCATCGGAGCCAGCCGATGGATCAGGTAGCTCCGCAAACGCGGATCGGGGCTGTGCTGGAGCAGCGACCAGACCTTTGCGGGCTGGTTCATCCTCAAGAGAACCACCGCCGCATTCGCTTGCCGCTTCGCCAGCTTCTCCCGCTTGTCGTCCGAGGAGGGCAGGCCGGGCGGGAGTCTCTTGTCGATCTCCCCGGCCAGCACGGGCACTCCTTGCTCACCACCATCCTTGAACTTCGGGTAGATGACAGCGAACTGCTTTTCGTCGGCGTCCATCAGCAGATCGGCCAAAACTTGCGGCTGGTCGGCCGCATAGTCGGCAAGGATGTTGGTTGCCAGCGTGCGTTCAGACGCGTGCTCCGAGTTGCGATCTCGGAAGATGTCGGCCAGCGGAGCAAACAACGACTTCTTCACGGGCCGGAATGCATCGCTCCACTGACCCAGGTGCAGCGAGTTTTCCAGCACGAGATCATTGACCACCAGCGGGCTGCGTTTCGTCCACTTCTCGCTCACCGGGTCGTACTTCGCCAGCGCCGCCGCCGCGCGTAGCCGCTGCGATCCCTTGTCCTTGTCGGGCTTTTCCACCACCGCCCACAGCGCGTCCAGCAAATCATCCTTGTGCGGGGCCAGTGCGTCTCGGATCACCGGCACGTCACGAGGTTCGGCATCGAGTAGCCGGCCTCGAAGATAGACGACCTGCGTGGCGTCCACAGGCAATAGTGCCAGGCTGGCGTGGAGCTTCTGCCGGGATTTGTCTGCCGCCTTGTCGATTTCTTCACGTAGCAGCGGATCGGTCCACTTGCGATACTCGACCATCTCGGACACAACGCCCAGCGCTTGCGCAGTCTCCGCATCGAGAACCCGTTGCACCAGCCCTGCGGCGTATGTTGCCTTTCGCTGCACGTCGATCTTATCTCGGATCACCAAGCCCGTGAACGTCGCCACGGCCAGCAGGACACCCACCACCATCCCCCGCAGCGCGTGGTACTTGCCCGCTTTCGCCATCATCTTCCGCTGCGGCAGGGTCCAGTTTTTCTTCTGCGTCCACCACCGGATGTTGAGCCACGCCAGCAGCGATGGGAGTTGCCGATTCTCAGGGCGGGCACTCCACACCGCTGCACCATCCGCCAACCGCAGCTCGGCCCGTCCGCGCCGCGTTTCCCGCTGCTTGCGCGTCAGCCAGTCGCGCAGGGAGTGAACCAGATAATCGTGCGCTAGCTGGTAGCAACGGATGGCGGAGGACGGAGGATGGAGGACTGACGACGGACCGGGCAAGGATGAGTCGTCACGGTCAACCTGCGGCGCCGCGTCTTCATTCTTCGGCCCTGCGTCGTCCGCCCCCCGCCCTCCGCGAAAAGCACTTCCTTCCGGGTCGGTGGGCGTGATCAGGCGAAGCTCGTGGTCGAGGATATGGATCAGCTCATCGAAGTCCCCGGCGTGGTTCGCATAACCGGACGCTTCGAGCAACTCTTGACGGGATCTCATTTGCCGCTTGATGTCTATGCCGCTCTCGGGAACCAAGGCTTTCAGCACCGCCTGGGCGGCATTCTGGTGGAGTCGATGTTCGGGACGGGCGGTCGAGCCGCTGAAGGTCTCTTCCAGGAAGGTTGATCCCAGTCCTTGGATTCCACCGACCTCCGTGAGCGTGGTCTTGGCCCAGGGCTTCCCTTTGACCATCTCGGCGAAGAGAGCCAACTGCACTGAGATGATTTTCCCGTCCTGGGTCAAGCCGGAGATGGCTTGATCCAGGAAAGCGTTTTGGTCGCGGGAAATATCGACCGTCCGCGCCGGCAAGTTCCCGTAGGCGGTCCCTAGCGCCTTCAGCACTCTGCGGGCATGACGAGGCTCGAAGAGATCGACGGCAACGGCATTTTGTCGAAGGATCAGCTCGGTCTCCAGGTCGTCGAAGAACGAAGTTGCCGCCATCCAGAAATCATCCCGAACCATCACAATCGCCTGCGCGTGCTCGCCGTCGCATTGCCGCAAGGCGGTGACCAGCTCCATGTTCTGGGCTCCTCGTCTGGCATGGAGCCACTGCTCGAACTGGTCCAGGACCAGCAGGACTTTCTGACCGGCGGGAAGCGATCGTCCCGTGCGAATCTCCGCCAGGGAATCGACCAGGTCCGCCTCTGGCGGCAGGTCGTGGCTGACTTTCCGCAGTCCGTTCAGCAGCCTGCTCTCCGTCTCTTCCGGGGTTGCCTCGATGTAGACCGGCAAGACATGCCTCGCCAGTCGCGGCAGCACGCCTGCCTTGACATGCGACGACTTACCGCAACCCGAGGGGCCATAGATCAGACCCACCCGGAACGTCTTCTCGGAGTCGGTGGACTCGATGCGTTTCTTCCAGAAGCGAACGCTCTCCGGCAGACCATCGCGGTCGCGCGGTCCTGGAACCAGTCCGAGGAAGAAGTCGGCATCATGCTCGTCGAAGGAGCGAAGGCCCTTGGGGATGATCTTGATCGGGCGCTGTTCCGAGGCCAATGTGCTGGTAGTGGCTGGCCGGAGTGCGCGTTCCTGGGCCGTGCCGGGAGAGAGCAGTTCGATAAGCGGTGGATTTGACGAGACGGCGGGACTATCCGCATGATCCAGGAAGTGCCTCAAGTCCTCAGCCATGTCCGCGGCAGTTGTGTACCGCTCGGCAGCCCGCTTCGCGAGCGCTTTGAGACTGATCCGCTCCAGTTCCCTGGGGATGGTGTCATCGATCTGACGGGGCCGACGAGGCTCGGCGGTCTTGACCGACTCGATGATTTCGAGCAGAGAATCACCTCCGAATGGTCTCTCCGCGGTCAACAACTGGTAGAGCACGACACCCAGGCTGAAGATATCCGATCTCCCATCCACGCGGTGGCCTTCGCCCCTGGCTTGCTCGGGACTCATGTAAGCCGGTGTGCCAGCCATCCCCCCGCGCTTGCCGAAGTCTTCATCCTTGAGGGCGAGACCGAAGTCCGCCACGCAGGGTTTGCCTGCGGCGTCGATCAGGATGTTGGCGGGCTTGATGTCCCGATGAACCAGCCCTCGGGTGTGGGCGTAGTGCAAGGCAAGGGCGACGGCTGCAACCAGGTGCGCCGAATCCCGGAAGGACGGTCGCCCCTGTTCCATCCTGACCGACAGGTCGCTCCCTTCGACGAACTTCGAGACCACGAAGCAGAGCCCGTCTTCCGCGCGACCCACATCGAAGACCGGCACGATGTTGGGATGGTCGAGTTTGGCGAGGGTTCGGGCTTCAACAAGGAACGCCTCGACATCCTCGGCGCGAGTGATTCGTTCCCGGTTCGGCACCTTGACGGCCACCGGGCGATCGAGATCGTCGTCGCGTGCAAGATAGACCGTGCCGAACCCGCCCTGTCCGAGCCGACGAATGACCCGATAGCGCCCGACCCGTGAACGATCACCGTCCTGGACGCCGATGGTTCCGGTCAGGCTGATCTGGCCGGTCTCGTCGAACACACCCATGCCGACACGACCAGGTTCCGTGCGCGGCAGGTCGCGGGTGGCTCCGTTCAAGTCGGCTCGCTCAATCGGCGCGGACCCGTGCCGTGTTTGGTCGATTCTGGCGTCGGATGCGGCTGGGGCGGCCCCACCTCCGTCATGCTCGTCGGCGAACGTGTCGGACAAGGCGTCACGTGCGCTGGGATTCTGTGGGATTGATTGGGAGCGGCTCGTCGAAGCGAGACTCTTCGAGTCCAGCGCCGCGTCGTGTGGATCGAAGGCATCGCGATCGACGGCAGGCTGGGCCAGGTATTGTTCCGCTCGAGGATGGGCGTCCAGCAGCCGTTCCACCCGGAGGCGAAGCGCGAGGTCGGCGCCGCAGGCTTTGTCCAGATAATTCGCTCGCTCTGCCGTCGTTTTCTTCTCGAGCGCGGCGAAGAAAATCGATTCGACGAGCGCAGGACTACTCATGGAACCGCTCCAATGCCGAAGGGCGCTGATCTCAATCTGACGAAAACCCTCGGAAGCCCTCAAACAAGGGACGAATATCAGTGGGCATTGGCAGCACTTCCAGAAAGTCGTCGGTGAACTGGACCTGGCTGCTTCGGTGGTCGGTCAGAACGAGGTACTCTTCCTCGCTCCAGCTCAATAGAGTCGCGTTTGGGTTAGCGCGAAGGCGCGTTCTTTACGTAGGTGTCGAACCAGCGGAGCATCTCGTAGACCTCCTGCTCGTTGGACTCCATGGCGGTATACCGGTGCGGCTCGTGGGGGAGCATCACCAAGCGGGCGGTGCCGCCGTTGCCGCGAACGGCTTCGTAGAGCATCGTGGATTGCAACGGAGTGGTGCCGGGGTTGGCGTCCTCGGTGCCGTGCATGATGAGAATCGGCGTCTTCAATTTGTGGGCGTAGAAGAACGGGGAGACTTTCAAGTACACGTCGGTGGCTTCCCAAACGGTGCGACGCTCGTTCTGGAAACCGAAGGACGTGAGCGTTTTGTTGTATGAGCCGCTCGTGGCGACACCTGCGCGGAAGAGATCGGAATGAGCGATGAGATTCACGGTCATCAAGGCGCCGTGGCTGTGACCGGTGACACCGATGCGGTCAGGGTCGACCACACCGAGGCGCACGCCTTCATCGACAGCGGCCTTGGCATCGGCGACGAGTTGTTCGAGGTAGGTGTCGTAGGCTTTCTTGGGATCGCCGATGATCGGGAACGAAGCGTTGTCAATGATGGCATAACCGGCGAGCAAGAGAAGGCGATAAGCGCGCAAGCGGGTGAAGGTTTTCTGGGAGCCGACAACCTGGCCGGCAACCGAGGCCTGGGCGTAATCGAGCGGATAGGCATAAAGAATGGTGGGGAGCCGCGCGCCCTCCTGGTAGCCGGGCGGAGTGTAAAGGGTGAAGGACAGGTCCAAACCGTCGGCGCGCTTGTAGGTGACGAGGCGCTTCTTGATGGCGCGTACTTCGGGGGTGGGGTCCGGGAGGCGGGTCAAGGCGACGGCCGTGGAAGTGAAGACGGCTTCGCCGTCGGACGCATCGCGAGACGGGCCGAGGGTGCGCGTGAAGGCGTTGGGGGGATCGGTTGGGGATTCATGCCAGGTGAGGAAGGTTTTTGCACCGGGTCCGTTGAAGGAGAGGAAACGCTCGAAGCAATTCTTATCGCTGCGGAAGAGACGGTCTGTTTTCAGGGTTTTGAGATCGAGTTGATCGAGGAAAGGGCGATCACCGTCAGGCGAGGAGCCGTTCCCCGAGAGGAAGATGGAATCGGCGTCCTGGCGGATGACCCGCGCACCGTTAGAGAGCTGGCGGTAAACCGGATAGCCGGGGTTCTTGTAATGCTCATCCTCGGATAAATCCCAGAGCAGCCGGGGCTTCGCCTGGGGATTGTCGACATCCACGATAAAGGTGCGGGTCCAATGGCGGTTCCCGTCGTGTTCACCCAGTAGAGCAATGCTCGGCTGCTCGCTCCACTTGAAGCCGGCGTAACGCTGTTCGGTGCGCACGACTTCAGCAGCCGGAGAAGTGAAAGGCGCTTTCTGAAGGAGAATCTTGTCGCGATTGGGGACGCTGACCTTCCAGTCGCCGCCGTCGAGGGCTTCGGCCCAGATCAGTGTCGCGGGCTCGGTGGAGCGCCAGGAGAATTGGCGTGGACCTGTGGGAACGCCGCGAATGGGAACGCGATCGGCCATCGGAAGCGAGGCGATGGTGGCAACGGTGACGTTCAAGCGGTCGGAGGTGTCCCAAACTTCGACTTCGCTGGGGAAGCGATCGTAGGTTACGAGATAGGAGTAAGGCTTGTGTATGGTCGTCACGAGGATGTGGTGTCCGTCCGGGGCGGGATCGAGTGATTTAAAATTGGCGGGCTTACCGAAGGGCGTGACGGTGAGGGTGGCGGAATCGACGAAAGCGAGTTGCGAGAGCGCGAAGAAATCGAAAAGGTTTTCGTCGCGCGCGCTGCGGAGGGTGTCGCGAGCTTCGTAGGTGCTGCTCTGGCCTTTTTGCGCGCTGGTTTCCTGGATACTCGGACTGGAGAGCTCATTCACCTCTTGCGATGCGCCATGGTTGGACTCAGGCACAAGCTTGACGAGAAGCGTTTTCTGATCGGGCATCCATTGCATTTCTTCGTTGAACGTGGGGTTGAGATGAACACCGGCAACCTGTTTCACGCTGCCGGTACTAGCGTCGCCAATCCAGAGCTGGACGGAATCGGAAGCAATGTTGACGAAGGCGAAGTGTTTCCCGTCGGCGGCCCAGACGGGATTCCCGGGGCACATGCCGGTGGGAAGCGGGACGGGAGTTTGCTTGCCATCGGCGACTCGAACCAGTTCAAAGCCCGTGGCACAGGGAGTGATGCCGTAGCCGCCGCGAGTATCGTGCCTGCTGTGATTCTTGGGCTCGACACGAACACCAGCCAGGCGCAGGAAAGGCGTAGCCACGCGAGCGATGGAGGGATAGTCCTGCCAAGTGACGAGGAGAATGGTCTCATCGGTTGGGCTTACGAGGGGGACGGGCGGGGAGGGCGAGCGCATGACCGACAAGATATTGTCTGGGGGCAAGTTGTAGCCCAAGGAATCGGTACGGGCCGGCGACGGCGCGTTCGTTTGAGCGCCGATGGGTGCAGGGGCTATCGAGGCAAGAAGCATGCCAAGGAAAAACCTGATCAAAGTCTTCGGACCGGGCATAAGTTCTCTCCACGGCGACGAGTCAGGGAAAAAAGAGAGATGACAGAGGTCCGCGGGTCTTGGAGGTGGTTGCTCCATGTCTTCGGACACATCGAACCGATGATCGCTCTACTCGACCTCGCGTGCAAGTGGCAGGGCCTTCGCGATAATGCATCAGGCGAAGGCGCGCGGAAGGCAGCCCCGGGTGCCAACCCGCCTCCTCGGGCAAAAGAAATGGACCGAGGCCGAACCAATCCTCCGTGAATGCCTGGCCATCCGCGAGAAAGCACAGCCCGACCTTTGGTCCACCTTCAGCACGCAGTCAATGGTCGGCGGCGCCTTGCTGGGCCAGAAGAAATACGCCGATGCCTGACCGCTCTTGCGGAAGGGCTACGAGGGAATGAAGGAGCGGGAGAAGACGATCCCACCACAGGCCGGCACTCGCCTCCCCGAAGTCCTGGACAGGCTGATCGAGCTCTCCACCGCCACGAGCAAGCCGGACGAGATCAAAAGGTCCCGATCCGATCGATCGGCTCAAACTCACGGACGACCAGATCAAGCAGATCAGAGCGATCGCCGCAGAGGGGAACGCCGAGATCAGTAAGGCGGCCGAACTTCCGATCGTCCTCGACCCGAAGGATGGAGCGCCCTCCCCCGAGTCGATCAAGAAGCTGGTCGAGACCCAGGAATTCAAAGCGGCCAAGAAAAAGACCCGCGAAGCAGCCAGGAAAGCCTGGGATTCAGTCATCTCGCGCATCGAGCGAGTCTTGAGCGAAACCCAGCGCACGGCCTACCGCGAGATGCTGGGCCCACCGTAAACAACGTCCTTGGCGATCACCCGATCATGAAGGGTCGGGACGATTCCGAAAGGATCAATCGCATCCAGACCTTTACCGGTCAGTCGCTCAAAGGGCCGGCCGGGAGTGTCGCCATTCTGAAGCTCGGCGATACCGCGGTCGACGCGGGAGAGGATGGCAATCCCAAGTCCGCCGCCGGACGGGCCCAGGGGATCGCATTCCCCTTCGGCAAGGGCCGGGTGGTCGTCATGGGCGAAGCGGCCGAGCTCTCGGCCCAGCGCATCGGCAACGAGCGATTCGGCATGAACGTGCCGGGTCTGGACAACCGCCAGATGGCCCTGAACATCATGCACTGGCTATCGGGCGTCTTGGAGCCGCGCGAGAAAGGCCTGAAAAAAGCTGGGTAGCCGCTGCGCAGCACACGGTGTGGCCTGTCGCTCCGCGAAGCGGCTCATACGCCCTGGACGACGTCTGCGACAAGAAGCGCGCGTTTCTAGCTACCGGGGCGTGCCGCTTTGGCGCTGGCGGTGGACTGTCGTAGCACGGCGCGTAAGGCAGCGTTTCTGAGTGGATCGCTGAGCGATCGATCCGAGTGCAAGGCGGCCACAACCTTGACCGCATCGGAACCGTTTTCCTTCCATAGCGCCGCCACCAGGCGGTCGGCCTCGGGGCGCAGGGCCTCCGCCTCGCGACGGGCTCGATAGCGCGGGGCGGGTGGCTCAGAGTCCCAGAGCCTCACCGTGCCGTCGCCAGAACCCGAGGCGATGGTCTTGCCATCTGGGCTGAAGGCCAGGGAGAAGACGTAGTTTGCGTGACCGTCCAGCCGGGCCACGTCCAGGCCTGTCGCCAGATCCCAAACCCAGACAGCACGGTCGCGGCCGGCCGACGCCAGCCTTGTCCCGTCCGGATGGAACGCAACCGAGTACACCTGATCGGTATGCCCCGTCAGCACGAGAGCGCATCTGGCCGCGGCCACGTCCCAAAGGCGCACCGTCTGATCGCTGCTCGCCGAGGCCAGCAAGCGGCCGTCTGCGCCGAACGCGACGCCGCAAACGGCACCCGTATGGCCTGCAAGCCGAGCCGATCGCTCGCCCGTCCGCGTATTCCGTATGTCAATCTGCGTGATGTCCGCGCCTGTGCCGGCCAGAAGCTGTCCGTCCGGGCTAAACGCCAGCGCTTTCTTGTCGCCGCGCGAGGTCACCCGGAACGAGTGCACGACCACGCCCGTGGCAGTTGCCCTGATCCTCGCATTGCCGTCTGCGTCGGCCGCGGCGATGCAAGCCCCGTCCTGGCTGACCGCGATCGCTTGTATCGGCATCCCTCCTGGCCCGGGAAAGTCCTTCTCGAGCTGCGCCGTCGCGGTGTTCCAGATGTGCAGCGATCTTTCCCCAGTGCACCCGGAGACTAACCACGAACTGTCGGGGCCGAATGCGAGCGCGCGTACGAATCCTGCATGAGGCAGCTCCGCGCACTCTTCCCCGGTCACCGCGTCCCACAAGCGTACGGTGCGGTCCCAACCGCCCGATGCGATCCATTTCCCGTCCGGGCTGTACGCCACCGGGTAAATGTAGCTGGTGTGGCCGACAAGTACTGAGGTGCCGGCTTTTTCGTCGACTCGCCAGACGCGCACCGTCTGATCCTCGGTGTAATTCTGCCTCCCCCAATTGCTCGATGACACCAGCCGACGACCATCCTTGGCGAATGCCACCTGGCTGACGCTGCCGGTATGGCCTTCAAGGACGGTGATGTCCTGGCGGCTGCCTGCTTGCCATACGCGGACTGTCCGATCCGTGCCTCCCGAGGCGACCCAATCGCCGTCGGGGCTGTAGGCCGCGGTGAGAACTTCTCCCGTGTGGCGTTCATATGGCGGCCCCACCTCCTGGCCTGTCGCGGCGTCCCATTGCCGAACTGTGCCATCCGCCGAGGCCGACAACAAGCGCCGGCTATCGGGGCGAAACGCCAGGCCGAGCACCTTGCGGGCGTGCCCACGGCAGAGGGCGGTCAGCTTGCCGGTCGACGTCTCCCACAAACGCACGATTCCATCTTCGCCGCCGGTGGCGATGCGCGAGCTGTCGGGGCTTGCGGCCATGTCCCAGGTGTCACCGATGTCTTCTGCGGAAATCGCGATAGTTTTGCCCGAATGAGATTCATAAAGCCCGAAATCCCAACGATTGGGGCCAATCCAAACTACGGCCACTCGCCCTCCGTCGGGGCTGCCCGCGACCAGGTAGGCATACGCTCCAGCCGGCCCATCAACGGGCGCTCGAACGCACCCCCCGGCATCCCGCAGCGGCGAGACGTCGGCATCATGGGATCGTGGCTGTGCCAAAACGGGTTGACGAGCCCAGGTGTCGCCGGTGCAGTCGACGAGCTGGAGCCCATTCCAGGCTGGCATCGCGGGATGATTCGACGAGCGACTGCCCGCAGAGTACGCGTGCGAAAACAGAACTTTGCCTTCCAGGTCGGTGACGCGAAGGCCGGCCGGCGTCAGTGCTGCGAACCCGATGTCTTTGCCGAGATTGGCGAGGAGTAGCGACTCGCCAGGGGCCGCGCGAACGACGGACGTGCTATCGTCGAGCCGGGAGCGCAGATGTTGCCATTCCCACCCGCGCAGCGCCTGCGGGGCCGCCTCAAGCTGGCCGGCGGCGTCGGCGACGTCGTGTCGCCCGAGCGCTGCCACCGCGGCCCCGATGCGGGCCCGGTAGGTCTGGTAGGTGGCGGCGCGTTCTCGTTCGCTCGCGACTCGTGCATTCTCTGCGGCGCGGACTGCAAAGAAAATCGAGACCGCTGTTCCAATCAAGAGCGTCGCGAAGATGCCGGCCAGGCTCGCCACGATCGCCTTGTGGCGCCGAGCGAACTTCCTGAGCTGATAGAGGGCCGACGGAGGACGGGCCAGGATCGCCTCGCCGTGCAGATAGCGCCTGATGTCCGACGCCAGTTGCGCTGCGGTCGCGTAGCGCTGTGTCTTGTCTTTCTCGAGCGCTTTCGCCGCGATGATCTCGATGTCGCCCCGGTAAAGCGTATCGACCGAGCCCAAGCGCGATGGCTCTTGTTGCTGGATCACCCGTGCAACCTCGTGCATCGGCAACTGCTCAAGGTTGTAAGGCAGGCGGTGCGCCAGGAGCTCGAACAGAATCACTCCCAGGCTATAGACATCCGAGCGGCCGTCGAGTGCGGACGGATCGGCGGCGATCTGTTCCGGGCTCATGTAGCTCAAGGTGCCTAGCAGTTGGCCGGTCTGGGTTTGCCTGAACGTGGAAAGCAGGCCGGGCGCCGTCACGTGGGCGACGCCAAAATCGAGCACCTTGGGCTGGCCGGAATCATCGACCAGGATGTTGCCGGGCTTCAAGTCGCGATGAACGACCCCCTTGTCGTGGGCGTGTTGCAACGCGTCGCACACGAGCGCCACAAGCTCCAGCCGCGCCGCCGCGTCCAGATCGCGAGCGCGAACGTATTCGTCCAGGGGCATGCCATCGATGAATTCCATGGCGAAGAACGGTTGGCCCTTTTCGTCCACGCCCGCTTCATGGACCTGGGCGATTCCCACATGCTGGAGCCGGCCCAGAATCTGAGCTTCATGGTGAAACCGCTTGACGACGTCAGGTGAGATCACTCCGGGCCTGATGACCTTAAGGGCGACGGTGCGTCGCGGGTTGTCCTGTTCGGCTTGATAGACCGTGCCCATGCCCCCTTCGCCGTGAAAACGGAGGATGCGATAGCGGCCAATATGAACGGGCAGCCCCGACGCTTCTCGATCGGGCGGAGTTGATGATTCGGCGGGCGCTTGCTCCGGCGCTCGAAGCACCGGGCTTTTCAAGAAGCCGTCGTCATCCTGATCGCCGCCCGAAGCGGCGTCATAAGCCAGTAATTCTTCGACTTCGGCGCGAAGACCGGGTTCGCCGCGACAGGCTGCGTCGAGGAAGGCACTGCGCTCATCCGGCGCGAGGTCGGCAGCTTGCGCGAACAGGGACCTCACGCGCAGGTGATGGGGCTCATTCATGGGTTCGCCGATCGCTCGCGCGATTCCGAGAGAGTCTCCGCTCAAGGGGGGCTTTCGCCGAGCTGCCGCGCCAGCCAGGCCCGCGCATACCGCCAATCGCGCTTGAGTGTGCTTACCGATGCGCCGAGCACATTGGCGGTTTCTTCGATGGTGAGCCCGGTGTAATAGCGGAGCTGAACGATCTCTCCCAGCCGCGCATCTTCTGCCTGAAGCTGCTGGATGGCTTCGTCCAGGGCGAGCAGATCGCCGCTTGGCGGCTCGATCCACGCCATTCCTTCCGCCAGATCGACGCGACGAGCCTGGCCTCCGTGCTTGAAGCTCGCCTTACGGCGGGCCTGTTCAATCAGAATCTCACGCATCGCCTGCGCGGCCGCGCCGAAAAAGTGTCGCCGCCCTTCCCAGCCGGGATCCTTGCCTCTGACCAGGCGGAGATATGCCTCGTGGACCAAGGCCGTCGGCTGGAGAGTCCGGCCCGGCGGTAGCCCGGCTGTCAACGACGCCGCCAGTCGGCGCAGCTCGTCATAAAGAATCGGCAACAATTCCGCTGCCGGTAGCTTGTCGATGGGAGGCTTATCTTCGTCGGGCTGCGCCATGACAGTTCTTCCGGGACGCATCGGCGTCCGAGAACGCGTTCGACGCGATCAGTGTCCCACCGCGTGGAGGATCGATCCAACCAGGTGCAATTCCTTACTAGCTATCATGCACTCATTATACTGCCCGAGGCAAATCATATATAGATTGCGCAGTTTACCTAATTTGGTCAAGTGTATACAAAACCAAAAGTGGCCCGCAATGAAGCCCGTTCGCTGATCGCAAATCCCTGATGAGGATGAGTGTTCCTGGTTCGCGAAGCGGGCTGACGAGCTTGATTTGCGGCGGCTCGATGGCGCGTTGCCAGAATTCTTTCACGCGATTTTGAGCCTCCGGCAGCCTGGTTCTCAGATTGTGATGTGGAAGCGCGAAGAATCGCTCGGTGGCCAGCACTCGACGGAGTGATTGGCACGAGAGCGCGTGCCGTTCGCTCTACGCGCACGCGCCGGCAACTTTGGCGTTCGTTGAACAGCGAGGTACATCATGCGTCGCAGCACGGTCGGGTTCAAGTGGTGGGGGCAGCAAGGCTGGCCGCTCGGCAAGGGATCACAATCGTCACGTGGCCAAAGGCGCCGGGTTCAGCCGGCGCTCATGGATCTCGAGGAGCGCCGGCTCCTGTCGACGTACATCGTCACCGACAACAGCGACAATCCTTCCGACCCGGGCTCGCTGCGTGCCACGCTCGCCTCGGCCCCCGCTGGAGCCACGATCAACTTTGCCACGAGTGTAACCAGCCCAATCGTGCTCACGAATGGAGTGCTGAACATCGCCGAGAACGTGACCATCGTTGGTCCGTCCTCCGGCCTGACGATCAATGGCGACAACAAAGGCGCCATATTCTCGATCTACAGCGGGGTCACCGCTGCGATCTCGAACCTGACCATAACCGACGGCAGTGACAGCGGTGTGTACAACGACGGTACGCTGCTGACCATGACCGACTGCGCCATCAGCGGCAATACGAGCTCCGGGCATGGCGGCGGCATCTACAACCTCGGCGATCTCGATCTGACCGATTGCACGGTGAGCAGCGACAACGCAGGCTCCAGCGACTACGGAGGAGGACTGTACAACGACAATATTGCAACTCTCACGGGCTGCACATTCAGCTTCGACACGGCCGGCGAATTCGGCGGCGGCGTGTACAACAACTTCTCCCTGCAAGCTTACAACTCGACCTTCGCGGACAACACCGCCAAGAACGGCTACTACGGAGGGGGCCTGTACAATAATGATGATAATGCATTTCTGGTGAGCTGCACGTTCACCAGCAACACGGCGGCGTTCGGCGGCGGGTTGTACTGCAATCTAAGCCCGATCATGTGGAACACGATCGTGGCCGGCAACACGGGAACAAGTGGAGCGCCGGACGTCTACGGCACGGTCTACTCCGGCGGTGCGGTTGACTCGGTGGGGGGCCACAACTTCATCGGTAATACAGCAGGTAGTTCGGGCTGGGGCAGTTCTGATCAGATCAATAAGAGTTCGCCAGACTTGGCCGGGCTCGCCTTCTACGGCGGGCCGACCGCGACCGTCGCGCTGCAACCGGGAAGCCCCGCGATCGGGAATGGCATAACGGAATTCAACGTCACGACCGACCAGCGCGGTTTCCTGCGGCCCAGCCAAAACCCGGACATCGGCGCATTCCAGACACTGTCTGGCGCGGAGGTGGTGAATACGACCGCCGGCACCGCTAGCGTGCCGTCCGGCGACCTCAGTCTATCGGCGGCCGTCAATCTGGCCAATTCGGCACCCGTCAGTCACACGATCACCTTCGACTCGTCGGTTTTCGCCACGGCGCAGACGATCACGCTGGCTTCAGGCCCGCTTGATTTCAACAACACCCACGGCACACAGACGATCAACGGCCCGACCGCCGCACTGAGTGTAAGCGGCGGCGGCAACAGCCAGGTGTTCAAGATCGACGCGGGCGTTACGGCATCGCTTTCGGCGCTCACGATCACCGGAGGCAATTCGATGGGGTCGGACGGCGGCGGCCTGGTCAATTCGGGGAACCTCACCCTGAATAACTGTTTGATTACAGGGAACACGGCGTCCACCATTGGCACGGGCGGCGGCCTCGAGAATTATGGCTCGGCGACGTTGACCAACTGCGTATTGAGCGGCAACTCGGCGGGTAACGAGGGTGGCGGTCTGGCCGGCAATGGAATGACGACGCTCGTGAACTGTGCCGTAACCGACAACAACGCGGGCGCGGGCGGCGGTCTGTTCATGAGCGGAAAGACAACGCTCACCGGTTGCACGCTCAGCGGCAACACGGCGAGTGGGATCGGCGGCGGTTTGGACATGAGCGCGGGCACGTCGACCTTGATCAACTGCACGGTCGCCGGAAATTCGGCAGACGGCGGGGGGGGCGTGTACAACGACGGCTCGCTGTCCCTGACGAATTGCACGGTCACTGGCAACTCAGGGGGCGCGAAGGGTGGCGGCGGCCTCTTCAACGCCGGCAATTCGGCCACACTGACGAATACGATCGTTGCCGGCAACACGAATGGTTCAGCAGCACCGAGCGACATTGGGGGCGGAATCAACGTCTCAGGCACCTATAACCTGATCGGCACCGGTGGCTCGGGCGGGCTCACAAACGGCGTTGGTGGAAACATTGTCGGAGTCGCCAGCCCGGGACTCGCCAGCCTTGCCTACTACGGCGGGCCGACTCAAACTGTGGCCCTGCTGCCAGGCAGTCCCGCAATCGGAAAAGGCACCAAGGTCGCGGGCGTCACGACCGACCAGCGCGGTTTCCCGCTAGACAGCCCGGTCGACATCGGCGCTTTCCAGGTCGATTCGAACGTGCTGGCCGTGAATACGCCCTTCGAGGGTTCGGGCGTGCCTTCCGGCGCGCTTGACCTCGCTGCCGCGGTCAGGCTGGCCGACCTGGAGCCAGGAAGTCACACCATGACGTTTGACCCCAAGGTTTTCGCGACACCTCAGACGATCACGTTGACTTCAGGGGAGCTCGAGCTCAGCAACACCAGCGGCACTCAGACGATCACCGGCCCCGCGGCTGGAGTAACCATAAAGGCCGCCGCCGCCAGCCGGGTATTCCAGGTCGACGGCGGTGTCACAGCGTCTCTTTCGGGTCTCACGATCACCGGAGGCTCGGCAGACCAGGGTGGCGATTTGCTCAATTTCGGCACCTTGACGCTGACCAATTGCACGCTTAGCGGCGGCAAGGCGACCAAGGACGGCGGCGGCATCGCGAGCCTCGGCATGCTGACCATGACGGGCTGCACCGTGACCGGAAGCAACGCGAGCAACAACGGCGGCGGAATCGCAAGCTACGCCCAGGCAACTCTGACCAATTGCACCTTGAGCTCAAACGGCGCCAACATGGGCGGCGGTCTTTTCAGTACAAGCACGCTGATTCTGACAGGCTGCACCGTGACCGAAAACGGCGCAACCCAGGATGGCGGCCTGTTCAGCGCCGGTGGGGCGAACCTGACCAATTGCTCCATCACCCAGGACTATGGAAACCAGGCCGGCGGCCTCGGCAATGCGGGTATGATGACCTTGACGAACTGCACCATCAGCGGGAACAGTGCCGTCGATGGGAGCGGTGGTGCGATAGTCAACAATGGTACTTTGACACTGACCAACTCCACTCTGAGCAAAAACGGTGTTGAGCACGACGGCAACGGCGGCGCGATCGCAAACTACGGGAAGGCGACCCTGACGAACTGCACCGTGAGCGGAAACTCCTTGGGCTCCGATTCAACCTTTCCCGGCAACGGCGGCGGCGTGGAAAACTCTGCCGTCGGCACGGTGAGTTTCATCGACTGTACACTGAGCGCCAATTCCGCGACCAAGGGGGGCGGCCTGTACAATCTCGGCACGGCGACCCTGACCGACACGATCGTTGCCGGGAATCGGATTGGGCCTACGGGCGCGCCGAGCGACATCGCCGGCTCGAGCCGCGTCGCCGGCATTTATAATCTGATCGGCACCGGCGGATCGGGCGGGCTAACGAACGGACTCAACGGGAACATCGTCGGGGTCGCAGATCCGGGTCTTGACTCGCTGGGTTCGTACGGCGGGCCCACGCAGACGATGGCGCTCCTGGCCGGCAGCCCGGCCATAGGCAAGGGCACTTCTGTGAGCGGCGTCACGACCGACCAGCGCGGGATGGCTCGAGGCGCCTCGGTCGACATCGGCGCCTACCAGTACAGCCTGGTCGTCGAATCGCCGGCCGGGCCGGTCGACACCGTACCGGCGGAGTTGACTCTCACCGGAGCGGTCAGTCTGGCAAATTCGTTCGCCGGACCTGTCGCGATCACCTTCGACCCGGCAGTATTCACCGGCAAGCAGACGATCACTCTGACCGGCAATGGCAGCACACTCAAGCTGGAGAGCCAGGTTCCGCTCTGGACGATCACCACTCAGGGACTCACGGCCGGATCGAGCATCACGATCAACGGCAGCATACAGGTCTTCCAGGTCGAGACGGATGTCACGGCGCACATCTCGGGATTAACCATCGAGCCTTCCACTTCTTACTCGGTTGGCATCGGCCTGACGAGCGATGGCGACACCACCTTGACCAACTGCCAGTTCATTGGTCCTGCGCAAGCTAGTGGCTTTGAGGGAATCGATGTCGAGGGCGGAACGCTGAACGTGAGCCAGAGTCAGGTCACCGGGTGGAACACCGGGATATTGGTCAGAACCGGCACCGCGACGATCACCCATAGCACAATCGCAGGCAACGGTATGGGTATCGACAACATTGGTGCCGACAGTGCCGTGACGGCCCAGTACGACGACCTGGCGAACAACACCTTTGCCGGCATTTACAACGGCGGAGCCCCTCAGATCGCTGCGACTTACAACTGGTGGGGCAGCAGTGGCGGGCCCGCTTCACCGGGCGGGTCGCCTGCGCGGGGTAACATCAACTTCAGCCCGTGGCTGGGCGACAGTCAAAGCTTGAACCTGACAACTCCCGATTCGCTCGGCTTCAACAGCACCGGCAGCGATTCGTACACGGTAACTCCCATAGCAAGCGGCCCCATCCTTCAGGTCTCCCTCGCGAACGCCTCGTGGAGCGTCACGCCGGCAGGCACCGTCGTTTTTACCGGCAATGGCGGTGGCGTGACGATCAGTGGCGAGTCGAAGACCAATGCGTTCACCCTCACGAACGCGGCCGTGACCTTCGCGGCCGGCGACGTCTTCAACGGGGCCACGATCCAGTTCAATGGCTCGATCGGCAGGGAAATCGATGCCAAGGGGAGGATAAACAGCTTCGACGTGAGCGGTTTTACAGGCGCGGCTACGCTGACGGCCCCGAGCGCAGGCACGGTGAGCACGGTGCTGGCCACCAAGAATGCCGGCTACACGCTGACCAACACGTCGCTCTCTTCCACCGACGGCATGAACCTTACCCTGAGGGGAATGACCACCGCGAACTTGACCGCGAACACCTCGAGCGGCAAACCCACCGTCATCGTCGACGCGAGCGCTTTTTCGGGAGTCACGAACCTGACGGCGGGCGGCGCAGGCAATGCAATCCTTTACGGCGGCGGCAGTCAGGGCAAAGCCAACACCTTGACGCTGAACAGCACGGCAACGGGCAATGATATCTTGATCGGCGGCCCGGGCGCGAACACGCTCACGGACGATGGCAGCGGGAAGAATATCCTGATCGGCGGCGGCGGCCCCAATACGATCACCGGCAACGGCAACGACATCCTGCTCACCGGCGTGACTGTCTATAATGCGAACAGCGCCGCCAATATCGCGGCCCTCGATGCGATTCTGGCCGAGTGGTCCTCGACCGACGCGTACGGAGTGCGCATCTCCAAGATCACGAACGGGATCACGGTCGGATCGAACACATACGGGCTCAATCGCAACACCGTGCACTCCAACCGTCAGTCCAACACCGTCAGCGATGGTCCTATGCAATCAGAATACCAGAATTGGTTCATCGTCAATTCGTCGGACGCGGTCACCCAGAAGGACGAGACGGTGACGGTCATCAACACTTGAACCAGCGTTTGGAGCTGCTGGCCGTGGTCTCGTTCATCGCCTCCAACCCCACGGGCCCCACCGGTCATTACTCCGTCCGCGGAGTTCTGGTGGAACTTCGCCCCGAACTGGATGGTGCGTGGGTCAACCGGGATCAACATCGACGCCGGGCGTCACTCGGCCACCTACTGGGTGCTCGCGGGCTGGCATCCACCAGATGACGTGTGACGGGAAAGCCGTTTTCGGTTCCTGGCACCTTTTCCGGTCGAACGCTAGAGTATATATCCCCTCGACTTCATCAACTCGACGATGCGGTTGACGCTCTCGTCGACGCTGATCCGGTCGGTCTCCAGCACGAGGTCGGGCGTTTTTGGCTCCTCGAAGGCCGCAGTCACGCCCGGCATCTGCGCGATCGTGCCCGCGTCAGCCAATCGGTACGCGCCGCTCTGGTCGCGCGCCCGCAGTACCTCCATCGGCGCCGTGCAGTACACCTCAAGCACGCGGTCCCGGCCGATCAACTGCTTCGCCTTCTCGCGCACCGCCTCGTGTGGTGCCACGAACGCCGCGATGGTGATCACCCCCGCGTCGTTCATCAATTTCGCCACCTCGGCCGACCGCCGCAGGTTCTCCGAGCGGTCGTCTGCGGTGAACCCCAGGTCGCGGTTCAGACCCTGTCGCATGCTCTGGCCGTACAACACCGTCACTGCCCGGCCCTCGTCCCACAGGCGGCGCTCGAGCCCGTACGCGATCCGGCTCTTGCCGCTCCCCGTCAGCCCCACCAGAAGCACCGTCATCGGCACGTGGCCGAAGCGCTGCTCGCGCTCGGCCGGCGCGATCAGGCTCTCGCGCGGCTTGAGACGCTCCGCCGGCTGCGCCGCCCAGGCGTCGCCCGGAGCCCGGCCGCTTCCGGTCTCCAGGATCATCCCCGCTCCGACCGTGTTGTTCGTCAGCCGGTCGATCAGGATGAACGCCCCGGTCGCGGCGTTGGTGCGGTACGGGTCGCACGCCAGCGGCTGCGTCAGGCTAAGCTGCACGTGCCCGACCTCGTTCAGCCCCAGCCGTGCGATGGCTCGGTGCTCCAGGGTGTTGACGTCGACGCCGTAGCGGAATGACGCGACCTCCGCCGTCACCTGTCGCGTGGTTTGCTTCAGCGTATACGGCCGGCCGGGCACGAACGGCTGCTCGGCCATCCACACCACCATCGCCTCGATCTCGCTGCTCGACGTGCGGCGGATTGTCCGGCAGCACCAGCATGTCGCCGCGGCTGACGTCCACCTCGTCGGTCAGCGTCACGGTCACGGCCTGTGCCGCGAACGCTTCTTCCAGCTCGCCGTCGTACGTCACGATCGACTTCACCCTGGCTGCGCTTGCCCGACGGCAGCACCATCACCTCGTCGCCCTTGCGCAGGACGCCGGACGCAACCGTGCCGGCGAAGCCGCGGAAGTCGAGATTGGGGCGGATGACGTACTGCACCGGGAAACGCAAGTCGGTCAGGTTGCGGTCGCTGGCGATGTGCACCGTCTCCAGGTGATCCAGCAGCGGCGGGCCGGAATACCACGGTATTGCGTCGCTCTTGGACGCGACGTTGTCGCCCTTGAGCGCCGACATCGGGATGAAGGTGATGTCGCGCAGCTCGAGCTTGGCGACGAAGCCGGTGTAGTCGTCCTTGATGCGCTCGAAGACGTCGCGAGAGTAGTCGACCAAGTCCATCTTGTTGATGGCGACGACCACGTGCCGGATGCCCAGCAGCGACACGATGAACGAGTGCCGGCGGGTCTGGGTCATGACGCCGTGGCGGGCGTCGATCAGGATGATGGCCAGTTGAGCAGTCGAGGCGCCGGTGGCCATGTTGCGCGTGTACTGCTCGTGGCCCGGCGTGTCGGCGATGATGAATTTGCGGCGGTCGGTCGAGAAGTAGCGATACGCGACGTCGATGGTGATTCCCTGCTCGCGCTCGGCCTTCAGGCCGTCGGTCAGCAGGGCGAGGTCGATCTCGCCGGCGCCGGTGGTGCCGACCTTTTCACTGTCGCGTTTCACGGCGGCGAGCTGGTCCTCGTAGATCATCTTGGTGTCGTGCAGCAGCCGGCCGATGAGCGTGCTCTTGCCGTCGTCGACGCTGCCGCAGGTGAGGAAGCGCAGGAGCTCCTTCTTCTGGTGGCGGGCGAGGTAAGTGTGGATGTCTTCCTGACTCAGGTCAACAGCTTGCATTTCAGAAGTACCCCTCGCGCTTCTTCTGCTCCATCGACCCCGTCTCATCGTGGTCGATCACCCGGCCCTGCCGCTCGGAGTTCCTCGCCAGCAGCATCTCCTCGATGATCTCCGGCAGCGTCGTCGCGTTGCTCTCGATCGCCCCCGTGAGCGGATAGCAGCCCAGCGTGCGGAACCGCACCCGCTTCATCATCGGCTCCTCGCCGGGCAGCAATGGCATCCGCTCGTCGTCCACCATGATGAGCGTGCCGTCGCGCTCGACGACCGGGCGGACGTCAGCGAAGTAGAGCGGCACGATGGGGATGTTCTCCAGGTGGACGTATTGCCAGACGTCCAGCTCGGTCCAGTTGCTCAGCGGGAAGGCGCGGATGCTCTCGCCCTTGTTCACCTTGCTGTTGTACAGATTCCAGAGCTCCGGCCGCTGGTTCTTCGGGTCCCACTGGTGCAGGCGGTCGCGGAAGCTGTAGACGCGCTCCTTGGCCCGGCTCTTCTCCTCGTCGCGACGGGCACCGCCGAACGCCGCGTCGAACTGGTAGTGGTTGAGCGCTTGCTTCAGCGCCGCCGTCTTCATGATGTCGGTGTGCTTTTTCGAGCCGTGGTCGAACGGGTTGATGTTCTGGGCCCGGCCCTCCGGGTTGATCCAGACTTTCAAGTCGAGGCCCTGTTCGCGACAGAACCGATCGCGGAACTCGATCATCGCCCGGAACTTCCAGGTCGTATCGACGTGCAGCAGCGGGAAGGGCAGCCGTCCGGGGTGGAACGCCTTCTGCGCCAGCCGCAGCATGACGGCGGAGTCCTTGCCGATTGAGTAGAGCATCACCGGCCGCTCGAACTCGGCGGCTACCTCGCGGATGATGTGGATGCTCTCAGCCTCGAGGAATTTCAGATGGGTCAGGTTGTAACTGCTGCTGATCATCCGGTCTCCTGGTGGTCTGTCGCCGATTGATTATAGGAAATCCACTTCTCCGTCGGGTAGGGGGCGGGTCGATCGGATCACTGGCGGGTGGCGCCCTTCACCCCCCCTGGCCCCCCCTTTGCGAGGGGGGGAAAGGTCTGCGGGGGCGTCGGCTAGCCCCGGGCGGGTCGAACGGATCACTGGCAGCTTCCGAAGTTGCGATGCGAAGAAATGCCGGTCACGGTTTTCCAGCGAGCGTGTGACCTCACGCATGGGTGACCGAGCTCGCAATCGGTTCATGGCGAACCAAGTGTCGATTGCGGCCTGACCCGGCGCATTATTTTACCCGTACTTTGAATTGTTGGCGAATCGATCGGTTCCGGCGAGCACGACGGCAGCGGAGAGGGCCGGCCGTGCGTGCGCCCGATAAGTACCAGGCTTGCAAGTCGAGAACTGGCTGGCGCTTGATGGCGCGCCCGACCCTATCAAAGAGCTGGTTTACGCTCAGTCTTCCGTTCCCCAGAGAAATTTTCCAGCGACCGAGTCAGATTTCGGGAGAAGTTTCGGTAACAAGAACTGTAGGACAATCGGGGTCTCTCGCGATTCGCTCGGGGCCGATCTGGGTCATGGCGGTTTCGGTGACCGGTTTTCGGGGTCCGCTCAGACTTCGAACGCGGTCGAGTCAAGCGTCGTGTCCCGTGAACTTCCGGTCATCTCGGGGAGGCAAATCTTGGTTTGAATCGGCGGCTTGAAGACGGTTCGTGGTCGTTTGCGACGAGCTGGCCCGGTCCATTCGACCGGCGCTCATCGAGACATTTGACGAAAGAGCAGGAGAGATGAACATGGCTGACCAACCGATCGATGACACGGCCGGTGCAAATCCGGTGTCTCCCGCGACGGGGAAGAAAACCAATGAGTCTCTGAAGGAGACGCTCGAGAAGGAACTGGAAAAAGAGAGTGACACGCGTGGTCTTTCCGATGAGGAGCTGAGGAAAATCTCCGCTGGGACAGCACATCCTTCCAACTCAGCAATTCGCCAGTAATTCCCGTGTTGTCGTTGCGCCGAAGTCGTGCGATTTTCCCCGGGGTTTTCTCGGGTTTCGAGCTTCGTGTCCCGTGAACTTCCGGTCATCTCGGGGAGGCAAATCTTGGTTTGAATCGGCGGCTTGAAGACGGTTCGTGGTCGTTTGCGACGAGCTGGCCCGGTCCATTCGACCGGAGCTCATCGAGACATTTGACGAAAGAGCAGGAGAGACGAACATGGCTGACCAACCGATCGATGACACGGCCGGTGCAAATCCGGTGTCTCCCCCGACGGGGAAGAAAACCCATGAGACTCTGAAGGAGACGCTCGAGAAGGAACTGGAAAAAGAGAGTGACACGCGTGGTCTTTCCGATGACGAGCTGAGGAAAATCTCCGGCGGCACAGTATCGGGAACGGGAACGGTACATATTGGCAAACCCCAGTAATTCCCGTGTTGTTGTTTCGCCGAAGTCGTGCGATTTTCCCCGGGGTTTCTTCGGGTTTCGGAAGAAACGTGTCGACTGGGGAAAATCATCGTTCGCTCCTGTTCTACCCGTTGAAACCGCGCGGAGCCCTTCTCTTCAATCGGGATTCGTATTCCAGGCGGAACCAGTCATGCACGAGCGTAGCGAGGTATACGAGCCGGATCCGGCGACGGCCGATTTTCGTGTCGCGCTTATCTGTATGCCCTTTGCCAAGGCAAACAGGCCATCGATTCAAGTAGGCCTGATGCATGCGATCGCTCTAAACGCGGGGTTTCCCACCGATACCCATTATTTCAACCTGGAGCTTGCGGCCCTGCTCGGGCCAGACCTGTACGAGAAGTTGTCTGATCAACGAGGACCGATGACAGGGGAGTGGTTATTCGCCCGCGCAGCGTTCGGCGATCCGGAGCTGTCAGACGATGGCGGTTACTTTCAAGCATTCCCTGGTGAGGCCCAATGGTCCCGCGATATTGGTCGCGATCCTGCCTATTTGATTGATTTGCGCCGGGAGGTTTTACCTCGGTTCGTCGAGGACTGCTTCCGGGCGGTCGAGTGGAGCCGCTATCGAGTTGTGGGATTCAGCTCCACATTCCAGCAGAACGTGGCATGCCTGGCGCTTGCGCGGCTCATCAAGATGTCACACCCGAGCGTCACCATCGTTTTCGGCGGCGCTAATATGGAAGGAGAGATGGGCCCCGAGTACGCGCGAGCTTTTCCGTTCATCGATTATGTTGTCGTCGGGGAAGGAGACCTGGTATTCCCGGCATTGTTGGGTGCCTTATCCGCAGGTGGGTTTTCCGGCTCGTTATCCGGCCTGGTAGCACGTGCACCCGAGGGGCTCATATTCGAGCACCAGGCCGCCCCGGTCGCCACTCTGGAGGGCTCGCCCGCGCCCAACTACGACGCCTATTTTCATCGCGTGACTCAACTCGGCCTGGAGCGGGAGTACAGCAGGCAATGGATCCTCCCTTTCGAGAGCTCACGCGGCTGCTGGTGGGGCCAGAAACATCACTGCACTTTTTGCGGCCTGAACGGTCTGGGGATGACTTTTCGCGCAAAGTCGCCTGGAAAGGTGCTGGAGGAGCTCTCCGAGCAGACGCGCAGATATCGTATCAGCTCGTTTGAAGCCGTTGACAACATTGTGGATGTAAAATATGTTACCAATTTTTTCTCAAAAATCGAGACTGCCAAGACCGACTTCCGCTTCTTCTACGAGGTCAAAGCCAATCTGACGAAAGCCCAGATTCAGGCTCTGTACAGGGGTGGCGTTCGCCGCATTCAGCCCGGAATAGAAAGTATGAGCACGCATGTCCTCTCACTGATGAGGAAGGGCTGCACCATGCTCCAGAACGTGCGTTGTCTGAAATGGTGTCGCTATTATAACATCAATGCATCCTGGAATTTGCTTCGGGGCTTTCCGGGTGAGACGCGAGAGGATTACGAGAAACAATTTGAAGTACTCGAGTGCATCCGCCATCTCGAGCCGCCCGTCGGCGCCGGCCGAATCTGGCTTGAACGTTTCTCGCCGTATTTTTTTGATCGAGACTCGTTTCCGGTTCGGGATGTCCGGCCTGAAGCGAGCTACCGTTTCGTCTATCCATCTCACGTCAATCTCGATAAAGCGGCTTACTTCTTTGATTACGAGATGGGCGAGACGGTCCCTGAGGACGTACATCGAAAGACCCAAGACTGGATCTCTGAATGGCAACGGCTCTGGACTTCGGACGAACGACATACTTTGACATATCGGCGCACCCCCGACTGCCTCTGGATTGATTACTCCTGGGGGCAGGAGCGACGGGGCACATACAGCCTCTCAGGACCACTGGCGTTAATATATGAGTTATGCGTTGAAACGATGCATACTGTCGAACAGGTCGTGAGACTACTGCGGAGCGCGCCGGAGGAGTATGAATACTCTGCCGAGGAAGTGCGTGATGCAATGGACGGATTCTGTCGTGCGCGGCTGATGCTGAGTGAAGAGGGCAAGTATCTCAGCCTGGCGATCCCCTCGAACCCAAATTGGTGACCATTACGATCGTGCCCAGAGCGGCGTCCGGGCAACCATGAGCACAGTGGGTGATCGGGTGCGAACCCGGATTCCTTGCGGTGGAGGATCGGCGGGTTGGCGCTGGTCTGTTATTCGAGGCAATCGATCTCGCGGTTGAGGAGCTCTCGCCATACAGGTCGTCCTCGCCGAACGCCTCGAAATCCGTCAACCGTACGTCGCGCCGATAGATGGGCTCGGCGGAGAGGGTTGGCCGCCGGGGCGCCCGAGAACTGCCAGGCTTGCGAGTCGAGGACTGGCTGGCGCTCATGATCGCCACCTCCGGAAGGCTGAGCAGGCCGCTGTCGGCTTCACACGAAACCGAGAACTCGGCCGGGGGGGTGTGATTCATCGCGCGACGCGGGGCGGAGAGATCTCCACTGCGGGCCGCGCGATGCCTGCCCGCGCAACGTTCTCAGGCCGGCACGACGGGCGTCTTGTGAGTCGGGATGTTTGACAAAACCGAGCGATCGATTTTCAGATTCGCCTGCACCAGCTCGAACGGCGTGAACGCCAGCAATTGCCGGAGCGAGACGTCTGCGAACTTGTCGGTCCTCCACAGTTCGAGGAACTGTAGTTTGGTTTTGCCGGTGTTCTCGATGTAGTGGCCCATGTTCCGAGGCACGAAACCGACGTCGCCCGGCTGGTAGTCGAAGGTGCCCGCGGTGGCATCGGCGGCGAAGACCGTCATCCGCGCCTGGCCGGAGATATAGTACTGCGCCTCGTTCGCGTTCGGGTGCCAGTGCAGCTCGCGCATGCCGCCGGGCTCGACTTCGACGAACGCGGCGGCGATTGTCGTCGCCACCGGGAAGGTGGTCGAGTCCGAGATGCGGACCGATCCTCCCTTCGTGCGGATCGGCTCCTGGGCCAGCAGCCGGTAGCTGAACGATGACGGCAGCGGCCCTGCGCCCTTGACGCGGTCGGCCGCGAGCGGGCCGGGCACCTTCGACTGGAAGATGAATAGCTCCTTCTCGGGGATGCCTGCAAAGGCGCCTTCGGGCACGCCGAAGTTCTTGGCCAGAACCTCGCGGGGTGTATGGGCGAGCCAGTCCGTGACCGAGAACGTGCTGTCTTCACTGAAGTTTCCGTCGTCGAAGACGAGCAGAAACTCGCAGCCATCGCCCTCGAGGCCCTGAATTGAGTGCGGGATTCCCGAGGGGAAGTTCCAGAGGTCACCTTCGCCGACATCATCCTGAAACGCGCGGCCGTCCGGATCGATCGCGGTGATCCGCGCCCGGCCTTTGAGCATGAAGGCCCACTCAGCCGGCTTGTGCCAGTGCAGCTCGCGAACGCCGCCGGCCTTGAGCCGCATGTTGACCATGGCGAGGTCCGTCGAGGCGGGTATCTCGCGGATCGTCGTCTGCCGCGACCAGCCCCCTTCCCGCATCTTGATGTGGCTATCGGCGAACGACCATCGCAAGGTGGGCAGCGTGCCGCCGTCCGTCGCCGGCGGACTGAGCCTGTCCGGGCTCTGGGCCTCGCGCGAAGGGTTCGACGGGCCGATGATCGGGGCCCCCGCGGTGCCGCGAACTGGTCGTGGCGGGTTGTCATCGGCCGGGGCCTGTCCGGCCCCGGCGCGTGTAGCGGTTGCGGTCGCGGCAATCGCTGCTGCCCCGGTCAAGAATTCCCGGCGCTTGAGTTCGGACATCATTGCTCTCCTCTGGATGTGCGGAAGCGTGGAATGACGGTGCCTTACGAGAAATCGGTTGGGCACGGTTCAGGATACGCGGCCGGGCGTCCCCGAGCGAGAATTCGACAGCACCCGCCGCGACTTGTCCAGGGGGGCGCGGCGATGAGCACGAATATGTGTGTGACAAGTTTCGAGCACATTCCATCGGCGCTCGAGCTCAAGCCGATCGACGTCTTGCTGTGCGACCATCATTACTTCGGGGGATTCGCGGGCTGCCAGGCACTTGGGTCGATCTGCCGGGCGGCGGGATGGACGATGAGCCAGCACAGCAATAACCACTCCGGGGTGACGATGGCCGCGATGATTCACCTCGGTGCCTCGATTCCGGAGCTGGTGCTTGCGAGCGGTTCATGGCGCGGTTGAAGCAGGGAATGCCTTTCGGCGGGCCGCCGTATGCCAAGCGCGAGGAACTTTATGACCGATTCGATCGCCCACGCGCCTTCTAGCGGAGACATTTATGCAGTTTGATATCGCCTCATACCTCGAGAAGCGCCGGTGCTATCTGCAAAACAGAGCGTCGTTTCCGCCCGACCAGCTTGTGAGTTACGCGGGGCAGTGGATTGCTTGGAGTCCTGACGGTGCGCGAGTCATTGCCCATTCCGGCGACGCACGCGCTCTAGATGATCTTATTCGCGCGGCCGGCGAGGATCCTGAAGAATGTCTGGTCGAGGGGATTCCAGACGAGGATTCCGTCATCGGCGGCGTAGAACTCGGCCTCGGACACCATACCCGATTACTGTCGTGAATTATGTATGGTGTCCGAGGAACCCGGGAACCCATTCTGAGGTTGAACTCGACCCCTCGATCGGGTGGAATGGAGGAGTGGTCAGTGACCTTGCGCGACGAACGTTCGGCACGTTCTCTGCTGCGGCCGCGTTCTCATCAGCGACAAAGGCTGGCTCCGAGCGTCCCGGTATCTGCAGGTGCTTCGAGGTCGAGGGCCGTGGATGATCTTTGGACAATTCCCCAGACATCAGTGACAACCTAACGCAGATGGTCGCACTAGAACGATTTCAGAAGCCGTTGCGATTGCGAAGCGAAATGGAGTCCAAATTTCAGAGGATGTTGCTTTCTTCGTCGATGAGTCGGGTGAGCTTGGCGCCGAAATCACGGCGCGGGGGCCACAGGTAACCAAATCCGCCGGATCGGCGGTGTCTTGGTCCGATCTCGTCCATGATTTGACAGGCAAAGTACCCTTCCGGGTACGGCCTGACATCTTGGAGAGCGACGAAGCCATCGTCGCCGTTTTCGCACACGAGATGTACGAGCTCGAGAGACTCAGACCCATCCTTCAAAAAGGCGAGACGTCTATCGAGCAGTTCATCGAACACACCCGAGCGGGCAGCCCCGGGAATTTTCATGACGAAGCGTGGGATGTTGCTGACGCCTTCGTCACTCGTATGAGAGAGGGCCTAAGATGATTACCGCATCATTAGTCGAAATGTACCAGAGCGGTGCAATCACGGCCGACCATCTTGTGGTCAGGTCTCTACTCCTCGTTGACCCTGCCGATCCCGCGCTGGCCCTTAACCCATTGCCGCATGAGATCCTCGTCAGGGCGCTTGGGTTCGCTCGTGAGTACAAGCCCGATGCAATGGCTACGAACTATGGCGGCGTGCCAGATCCAGATCAGGTCGACGCGGCAAAGAAGTGGATTGAAGCGGCTCTGCTCTCCGATCCGGTGGCCTTGAGGAATCGCTGACCGGTTGGAAGCGGTTGTGCCAAGAGCTGACCCGTGGATATTGGCCGGCGCCGGCGCATCGTCCACAGGGCCGAGGCGAGGCAGGCGCTGCCCAGCGACGCCGTCGTGATGGAGCCAGGTTCGGGGAAGCTCGCGGTCGCAATGATCCAAGGTGCCCCCCCGATCCCGCTCTACTTCGAGTTGAGTATGGTGTCTCGCTATCCCAAACCAACGCCTGGCGCTGCCCCGCGTGACTGAAGCGGCGTCCCGGGGGAATCAATCGAAAGACGGCGATGTCGGACAACCCTGAACGAAAGTGGCTGGCCAAGCTGGCGAAACTTCGAACCGACCGGAGGGGCAACCCTGCGCCGCACAAGCCTCTTCTGCTGCTAGTCGTTATCGACTTGGCTGAACAGGGTGTTCTGCCGGAGAAGTTGTTGCCACTCACTCCGGAGCTGGCATTTCAGTTCTGCACATATTGGCGGGTGGTCGCCCATCGCCGCACGCAGAAGCCCGAGATCCGCTTCCCATTTTTCCACATTCAGAGCGACGGTTTCTGGAAGGCGCTTGATGGAACCGGCAGTCCGACAACAGACCGGCATGCGGCGAAATTCGCGGAGCTTGACCCGGAGTTTGAGGCCAGCCTCAAGGACTCGTCTTTTCGTGAGGTGGCTCGCAAGATCCTGATCTCGGGCTATTTCACGCCGCCGGAGCGCGTGGGCCTGTGCGCGCTGCTCGGGTTGCCGGTTCTCACCGAAGAGGACGTCGCAAATTCGTCGGCGTCACAATTCGCCGAGGAGGCCGAGCTTCGCGGTCGGGAAGGCAGGTTTCGGCTCCGCGTGGTTTCGCTGTACAACTACACGTGCGCGCTGACCGGCTACCGCCTGATGACGGTATCGGCCAGTAGCATCATCGACGCCGCGCACATTCATCAGTTCGCGGACTCGCGAAACAACGAAATCCGGAACGGGCTCGCGCTCTGCAAGAATGCCCATTGGCTGTTTGACAACGGGCTCTGGACGATCGCGGATAACTACACCGTACGAGTTGCGCTCGGTCACTTTACGGAAGATAGTCCGGACCAGAAGCGGCTGTCCGATTATCATGGGCAGATGATTCGATTACCGAGCGATCCAGCGCTTAGTCCCGACCCTGTCCACCTCCGCTGGCATCGCAAGCAGCGGTTCCGCGGACCGGTCTGACTAGTGTCGCCTGAGCGAGCGTCGCGATCATCGTGCCTTGGTCGTTGAAGTGGCCGACTTGTTCGGTTGGCTTGCGTTGACCGCAGTACGTGGTCCGCGAGCCGCGTGCAGTTCATCGCGCAGGGCTCATCCCGGAGGCCTGACCGCCATCAGTATGGGCAGCAGCGATGTGCGCCACGCTGTTGGTCGTGCTCGTTCCGGTGCGCTAATTTCACCGAGCGCGAGCGCGTCTCCAGCCCGTCCATGGCAGGCTTGGGCAAGCCACAGATTGAATGCGAACCGACCCAGCGATTTTCGTGCCGTGCCGAGCAGCGTTCGCTGCGTGGAGTCAAGGAATTCGTTGCAGCGCCGAGAATGTTCACTTTGATTTGTTTACCTGGTTCCTGTACTCCAAAGGACTAGGGCGCTTGATCCGGGTGCCGTGACGAACCAGGCGTAAAGCAAACGTCCGTTGAACGAAACCGCTTCGCGGTAGAGCGGGAAGCGTAGCTCCTCCTGCGACCGCCTTCCCGCGCCGGTTCGCCAGCCCTCCGCCACGCGCAAGCCTCGGCTGGCCCTGATCGTCCCACCTCCGCGCCCACCGCCTCCACTCCCCGCTCCCGCTGAGACATCATCAGGTGAGTTTCCTTTCTTTCTTCACCTCACCTCCGTAAGGGAGCTCGCCATGACTCCGCTCCGTCGCCGAATGATCGAGGACATGCAACTGCGCAACTTCGCTCCGCGCACCATCACCGTCTATGTCAACTGTGTCTCACGCTTCGCCAGGCACTTCGGCAAGTCCCCTGAACTCCTCGGACCGGACGACGTCCGCGCCTACCTGCTCGACATGATCGAGAAGCAGCGACAGTCCTGGGCCTACTACAACCTCAACCTCCAGGCCCTGCGGTTCCTCTACAACGTCACCCTGGCGCGGCCCGAGGTGCTCGCGCACCTCCCTTGCCCCAAGCGCCTCAAGTGTCTCCCCGTCGTTCTCAGCCCTGAGGAAGTGACCCGCTTCTTCGCCGCCGTTGTGCGGCTCAATCACCGCGCGCTGCTGATCACGGCTTACGCCGCCGGGCTCCGGGTTTCTGAGGTCGCCAACTTGAGGGTCGAGGACATCGACAGCCAACGCATGGTCCTCCGGGTCCGCCAGGGCAAGGGCCGCAAGGATCGCTACGTCATGCTCTCGCCCAAGCTGCTTGAGTTGCTTCGAGCCTACTGGAAGGTGGCGCGCCTCAAGACCTGGCTGTTCCCCGGACGCGACCCCGCTGGGCCAATCTCCGCCCAGGCTGTGATGAAGGCCTGTCGCCAGGCCCGGCGGGCCTCCGGGCTGGAGAAGCACGTCACCGTCCACGCGCTACGGCACAGCTTCGCCACCCACCTGCTCGAGGCCGGCACCAACCTGCGGACCATCCAGGTCCTGCTCGGCCATAACAGCCCACGCACCACCGCCATCTACACCCACGTCTCACCCGACGCGCTGCGGACCACGTCCAGCCCATTGGACCGGCTGGACCTGAGGCTCCGGCCATGAGCCGGCCACGGGTCGAAGTCGCCGACGTCATCAGAACTCACGGTGACGCCTTTCTCGAGGCGTACGGGCATACCCTCTACCCGGCGCAACGCCGTGCGCTGACCGACCTGGCGAGCTGTCGCACGGCGTCCCTGGGCGGGCACGTCGAGGCATGCGACCGGTGCGGGTATTGGCAGATTGCATATAACTCGTGCCGCAACCGCCACTGCCCGAAGTGTCAATCCACCGAGGCGGCGCGGTGGGTCGAGGCCCGGGCCGCCGAGTTGCTGCCCGTTGAATATTTCCATCTCGTCTTCACCCTGCCGGCGGCCCTCGGCCCGCTCGCCCCGCAGAACCGGCGGATCGTCTACGACCTTTTGTTTCGGGCCGCCGCCGAGACTTTGCTGCAGATCGCCGCCGACCCTGGGCACCTCGGGGCGGAGATCGGCTTCCTGGCCGTGCTCCATACCTGGGGTCAGAACCTCCAGCACCACCCCCATGTGCATTGCGTGGTCCCTGGGGGCGAGCTCGCCCCGGACGGCTCGCGCTGGGTCGCTTGCCCCGACAACTTCTTCCTACCAGTCCGCGTGCTGAGCCGCGTCTTCCGAGGCAAGTTCCTGGCGGGCCCCCGGACGGCTTTCGAGCGGGGAGGGCTGAAGTTCCGTGGGTGGTTGGCTCGGCTCGCCAACGCAGATCGGTTCAACCGCCTTCTCGTCGATGCGGTCAAGACCCAGTGGGTCGTCTACGCCAAGCCGCCGTTCGGTGGCCCGGGCCAGGTGTTGAAGTACCTGGCCCGATACACGCACCGCGTGGCGATCGGCAACCGCCGGCTGGTTCGGATGAAAGGTGGTCGGGTGACGTTCCGGTACAAAGACTACGCCCACGCTGGCAAGCGGCGGACTATGGAACTGGATGCGATAGAGTTCCTCCGACGGTTTCTTCTGCATGTGCTGCCGAAGGGTTTCGTTCGCATTCGCCATTACGGACTGCTATCCAACCGGCGCCGTCGGGAGAAGCTGGCGGTCTGCCGCGAGTTGCTCCGTGCTGCGGCATCCTCCCAGGTCACGACTCCCGAGGCCCCGTCGTTGGCCGCGCCGCCCACCCTCGGAGTGGAGATGACCGAGGCGTGGTGCGCGACCCTTTGTCCAAGATGTCGAGTGGGACGGATGGTGATCATTGAGGAACTGCCTGCCGTGCCCCAGTGCGCTCAGGAGCCCGCAAGCCAGCCCGCGCCGCATGTCATCTTCGATTCGTCGTGAGCCGCACGCGCGGCAGAGGGCCGGGGCACGAGGTCACTCGAGGTGGTGGCGGGGGCATTCCCCGTCTTCAGACGTGTCAATATTCCGGATCGAGGGTCCGATACAGGAGCGGGAGTGCTGGGGAGAGGTGCTCACGCCGACCCTCCGGGCCGTCGGCGACTCGATGCCCTCGCCTAATCGTGGTCGCGACGACCGGAGACAGGTGACGGCGCTGATTGAATCCCCATAACATAATAGGACGCTTGTCCACGCGGTTCCGTTCAACAGGTTGTATGGGAAAGTGCCACGACAGCGGGCGGGGACGCAGACGGTGTCTTTGGGCACTTCCCCATACAACCCTCTTCGTTTGATTTACAGCCCGCAAAGGCTACCACCGCAGGCCGCGCGCCTATTGCACGGCGCAGTGCGCTCTGAACTGATGTGTCGGACGGCGGTTAGCAGCGTATGTTTGCCTGCGGATTCAGAAATCACGCTCCAGCAAGCAAGAGTCGTCGGTCGCCGTTGCCGGAGGGACCGCGCGTACCGAATGCAGCGCACGGCTCCCGGTTGCTTTCGCCGCAACTCGATGCGGCGTAGACGGCAGTACCGTTCATTCGAAATTCCTTTTGTGGTAGCAATGTGTCGAACGGGCACACGTTTCGCACACGATTCGACCAATCACCGGGCTTACGCCTTGAAATCGAGGTTTTGCCGCGGCCTTCGCGGTAGCAGGCGATGCCGCGCTCGACTAGAATCGGTTCGGCGCCGATCGCCGTCGCACGGCCCCCGCTCCGGTACAGGAACGGGTTCTGATCGGCGAACGGTCGCAAATGGTTTGAGGGTGTGTAGGGTTAGTCTCAACTGTCCCGTGCTCCACTGAAAACTGTGGTAATGTTTCGCCGCGATTCGCCCTAGGAACACCGTTTGGCGAACCACATCGTCCGAGGTTCCGACAATGCAGCGTGCGCTGACATGGCTCCACCTTTCCGATCTACACGTCCGGTCAGGCGACCAATACGATCAGAACACCGTGCTCTCCTCGTTGATCGACGATCTCGTCGCTCTCGTCGACGCTCAGGGGATCAGGTTCGACGTCGTGTTTATCACTGGGGACATCGCGCATGCCGGCAAAGCTGAAGAGTACGATCTTGCGGCCCGATTCTTGCGCAACG
This sequence comes from uncultured Planctomycetota bacterium, assembly GCA_963823665.1. Classification (GTDB taxonomy): domain Bacteria; phylum Planctomycetota; class Planctomycetia; order Isosphaerales; family Isosphaeraceae; genus CAVXHV01. The sequence goes on along the minus strand of CAWGMQ010000004.1, from coordinate 1,343,754 downwards.
TAAGCTCCGCCACGTCTGTTCCAATGAGTATGATCTTCTGCGTCCCCGGCAACCATGATGTTGATCGATCTCGGCTCACACCATTCATCCAGATGTCAGCGAGGTCACTCAACTCGCGAGAGATTGTTTCTCAGGTCATTGGCAGTGCAAAGGAGCGGGAGCTCTTTACGGACCGCCTTCAACCATATCATGACTTTTTGGTCGCCAATTTTCCTTGGATGCAAGTGTCTGATCCGGCGAGTCTGTCGTACACGCAGAACCTAGAAGTCAATTCAATTCGTGTGGCCGTTCTTGGTCTGAACTCGTCATGGACCGCCGGTTCCGAAAATGATCGCGGCAATCTGCTGATCGGTGAGCGTCAGGTCCGCGATGCACTTGGTCGCGCTTCGAAGCCTGACCTCGTAATCAGTTTGCTCCACCACCCGACTAGTTGGCTTGCTGACTTCGACGCGTCAGACGTCGAAGGGCTGCTCGACCGGCGGTCGGACTTCGTGCTTCACGGACACGTCCACGATCTTGGCGTCGTCAGCGTCGTATCCCCTGATACGGAGGCGTTTCATTTAGCCGCGGGCGCCACCTACCAGGGCCGAAGGGAGCTCCTCTCGTACAATTATGTTCGGGTCGATCTGGACGCGGGTCGGGCCGAGGTTTTTATGCGCCGATACTCGGATCGGGCCGGAGGATTTTGGGCGCCGGATGCGGGGATGTACAGGGCAGCGCCGGCCGGTGTCCTGTCCGTGAGCTTACCGGAGCGGCTGTCGCACAAAGCTCAGGCAGCGGACCTAAATGCCTTGAACGACCGACTCTCGGTTCTAACATCGGAGAGCGCACAGTCATCGAGCCCGCCATCTCCCCAGCCGAGTGTCCCGCTGCCTCCGCCTGCGCTAATTAAGGCAATTCAATTGGGACATTGCGTACTGTTCGCAGGTGCGGGCGCATCTGCGGACGCAAAGCTGCCCAGCTGGCGGGAACTCCTGCGCGGGATGGTCGAGCGTTGCAAAGATTCAGGGACGCTTGCCGAATCCGAGCAGGCCGAGCTTGATGAGTTGATTCGAAAGGATGAGCTTCTTGTCGTAGCAGCCTTTTGCCGCGACAACCTCGGGCCGTTCGAGTTCGCCGAGTACTTGCGGGAGCGCTTGTCCGACCACGCGCGAACATCCCGAACACATCGCCTTTTATCCGAGGTCCCGTTCCGTGCTGCGGTAACCACGAACTTTGACTCCTTTATTGAGCATTCGCGCGAACGCTCAGAAGTCGTGCTCCCAGAACTCATGGACCGAGTTGGCGCGGCGGGTGTCGAATCCCTGCTGAACGACAAGACAAAGTTTCCGGTGATAAAGATGCACGGGTCGACTTCGGACGTGGAGTCTATCGTGCTTACCCGAGGCGACTTCAGACGCATTCTCTTTGAAAAGCCCAAGTACAGGGAGTTTCTGCGGCGATTATTCGTTGACTCGACCATCTTTTTCTACGGCTACGGATTTCGAGATCCAAACGTCGATTTCGTTCTTCAGGAGCTCGTGGCGACGTTCGGTGGAAATGCACGTCCACACTACGCACTTCTCCCGAAACCCGGTGCAATCGCGACGCGCTACTGGTTCGAGGATTTCAACTTACGGGTGATTCCTTACGATCTCTGGAACGGCTCGCACGTTGTGGCCACCGCGTTCTTGGAAGGCCTTGCAAAAGAATTCCGACCGAAGTAGGTCTGAAGACGGTGTTCCGCTCAGCACCAATTGGCTGTCATCATGCGTAATTGTCAGTCTCGACTTGCGTCAGATCTTCGTCGACTCCGCGCATTATCCGATGCTATCGCTCCATGTATACGAGTAGCCGAGACTGGTATGCTCGCCGCGAAAGCTCGCTCGATCCCAAGCAATATATGATGATCTTACCACAGAAAACGAGGACACCGAAGCCCTGCAGAAATCCTTTCAGACGTTCGCACACATCGCTCCCGCCGTGCAGCAGGACCCGCAGATTCTGGTGCTCAAACACGCTGGAGGGAATGTATGTGCTGCGGTACCCGGGACCCGTCTTGTGGAGGAGTTGCAGGACGTCCGCAAGCTTGCCCCCGTCGGTCGGTTATGCGGGAGGACGGACGTTTCTGCGTCGATGCGGCCGCTGGCGTGTGATCGGGTTGGCGACCCATCGAACGACGTGACAGCAGCCACGGTAGCCCGCTTTGAAAACCAGATCGAGGAAGTGGCGCGCTTCGACGGCTTCGACCGAAGCGTCTTACGCCAGCTTCGGGTCGTTCTGCCGCAAGCCGACATCGTTCCCCATAGTCAAGACCCTTGCATCTCCGAACTTTGCCTTCCGCCACCTCGCCGCTAGAGTAAAGAAACCCGTCGCAACGTATGGAAATGGGGGTTTTTGAGACGAAATCGCTAAGCGAGCGACGCGGTAAAGAATACGGCCCTTTGATTTACCACCGCAGAGAGCTGATTCGCTGGCAGACATATGGTCACCCTCGGCGAAAGCTTGTGGCTGGAGCGAGTTTGAATTGAAACACGACCACAGGCCCGAGGTGTTGCTCGAGCGCGGCCCCGGCGTGTACACCGAGCCGTTGTGTCTCCGCGACATCGGATTCGGCGCATCACCTCAGGACAAGCTCCGCACATGCGTTGTCTTCCGCCGCGTGATCTTTTCAAGAATCGCCTCCGGGGACGCTTTCTTCGTCTCCCCCGGAACGACACCAAATTGCTTCGAAACTGCGGTCAGGTCCTTCGCCGTCAATTTGTCGGGTCTCTGAACCTCCGCCTCGATTCTGCGGGGGCTGGCCAGGGCGTCGGCCCACCCGCTGCCCGCGATCATCGACACGCCGATGGCGCGGCTCGACGCGGCCCACCGGCGCAATCTGGTCGAGCGGTACTTTCCGGATGCGAGCCACCAGGTGTTGATTCTATCGACGGATACCGAGGTCGACCGGCAGTACTATCATGCGCTCGAGCCGCACATCGCACGGGCGTATCATCTGCGCTACGATGAGAAATCGCGGGCGACTTATGCGGAGGAGGGCTATTTCTGGGAGCAGACACCGGCTGAGCCAGAATTGAGGAGTCGGGCATGAGCATCAAACAGTTCAAGCTTGCGACGCAGGCGAAAGAGCAACTAATGCGGCTCAAGACGCGCACGGGAATTCCGCACTGGAATGTACTCTGCCGGTGGGCGTTCTGTCTTTCGCTGCGCCAGCCGACTCCGCCGGCGCCCCTGGATATACCAACCGACAGTAATGTCGAGATGACATGGCAGGTCTTCGGTGGCGATGCTCACGAGCTTTATCTTGCGCTCTTGAAAGAGCGATGCGAACGGGACGGGCTTGGTTGTTCAGACGACGTTCTGGCACGCCAGTTTCGATTGCATCTGCACCGAGGCATTGGCTATCTGGCAGCGCCGCAATCGATTCGCTCGATTGTTGATCTCATCAAGCTCGCTACCGAGGAAAAACCTCCGGAGCCGTAGAGTCTTCGTCGGTAGGATCTCTGCGCCGTGCGCGCGTCTGGGAGACCTACGGTCGCGGCTGAGGGCGGGGTCGGAGACCCGCGCCCAACAGAGAAGAAATCCCTTCGCGGAGCGAAGGGCGACAATGGGGCGGGGTCGGAAACCCGCGCCCAACAGAGAAGAAATCCCTTCGCGGAGCGAAGGGCGACAATGAGGCGGCGTCGGAGGTCCGCTGCGGCCTCGCCGCGTTAGGATGTGGGGGTCTGAAACCAGCGGAGGTCATCGATGACGCCTAGCGAGGAAACCGATCGGCGATTTGTTGTGCAAAAGCACCGGGCGCGGACGTTGCATTACGACTTCCGGCTGGAGAGAGACGGGGTCTTCAAGAGCTGGGCGGTGCCCAAGGGAGTGCCTGAGACCCTTGGGGCGCGGCATCTGGCCGTGCAGGTTCCGGATCATGCGCTGGAATACGGATCATTTGTGGGGACGATCCCGAAGGGAGAATATGGGGCCGGGACTGTCGAGATCTGGGATGAGGGTACTTACGAATTACTCGAATGGTCGGATGACTCGATTGGGTTCGTGCTTCATGGGAATCGACTGGATGGCACCTACTCGCTGATTCGGTTCGTGCGGAAGGGGCCGCGGGATTGGCTGATCTTTCGACGTCGCTCCGGAAGTTAGCGGCCCTTCAATATTCTTCGGGCCGGAGAACGGTGGTCCCACCGATCCCGTCTAGACGAGTGATCACCCACAGCCGCGCGCCCCGAGCCGTTGTGTACTCGCTCAGCACGCGGTCTCGGCGGTTGAGTCTTATTCGACCTTGAGAGACCGGCGGGTTTCACCCACCCTACGATGGCGTCGTTGCCGCCGTGCGGGGTCGATCGGCGCAGCAAAACAGCGTTGGCGGTCAGCCCGAGCCGCGAGCTCAGGTTCTGGCGTCCTCGGACCCAGGGCGAGACTTGCCGGGATCTTTCCGGTGCGGATTTGATCCAGCCAGCCACGTGTTCACACGGCGCCCGCGACGGCGCGCGAATACAGAATGAATTTTCTTCCTTACTCGATCTGATCGCTGGAAACCGGATTCTTTCTGGAAATCTCCCGGTCGACGGCGCGTCGAATCTGGTAAGCCGTCACACAAGGTCGCACACTCGATGGCTTACGCACTGAGGTTGGGTGCAACCCGCCGGTCGTCATGCTCTGACCGATGGCACTTTTCAAAGCGTATTGAACCGGCACATCGTTCTGAGACTTCTCAGCAGTTAATTACCCATCTCTATTGAACTTGCGCTTTTCACGCAAATCGAACGTGCGTTTGAGAAATGGCCAAGTTTCGAAAACCCGCACATAATATTACTAGGGGAAGGTGCGTCGTCGTCGCGGATGGCTGGAAAGGCGTCGCGACGCGGAACGTAACCCTGGGCAAGCAACCATGCTGGTTGATCCGGGGCTCGATTTTCATTTCATCTGATCCATTACCACATCGCGAGTTGTCTTTTTCTCAGCGTCATTCCCGATGATCGTCATTCGATCCCTTGACTATGCAGGAGCCCTCCACCGGCGGCTTCGGCGACGAGACGAGAACACCGTCGGGCTGCGGAGCCATCCGCCTGCACACCTCCTACCGCCGCCTGCGGCGGCAACTGCCCCGGTTGGGGGAGGGATACAGCGCTCTTCTTCGCCCCGGGCTGAGAACCGCGAGCCGGGAGAGCGGAAGAAGCCCTGGTTTTTGCTATCAAAAGTTATCATTTTGATCCAGGGGAAAGAAGCTGATGGATCGACCGAAGCCGTTTTCACATGTGCAATTGCGAAGCGCGGCTGACGCGGCGTCTTGGGGTGGAGCGCTTCGCCGGCTGCGCGGTGGCGATTCTGGGGCGGGAGGACGGGGGGCGGGGACGAGGTGTCAGCTTCGAATTCGCCGCGCGGCTCGCCACCTGGTTTGGGGCGAGTGCTTGCCCGTAGTCCTTGTGGGGTAAGGACGCGCGACGAATGTACAAAACGAATTGGGTGGTCGGGGTGGACCGTTGAACATGGAGGATGGTGAGATCCATCCGCGGGTTTATCACTTGCTGACGGCTCGGTGCGGGATCGAAGCCGCGAGTGGAGGGCGATGAGGATTTTTCGAAAAACTGCTCACTGACTCTCATTCTGATCATTCTCTATGCGTGCGAGGGAACGAGAAGACGCACTTTCGCGGAGCGAAAGGCGACACTGAAAGGGTAATGCTGGGGCAACGGCGGGTGCGCGCGGGCGAGTTTTCGGCTTCGAGTTAATCCGAAGGCGAAATTCATCGGCGGCGAAAAACGCGCAAACGAACCCAGCGGGCTCAGGTGGCTGGGAATGCATAAGTTGAGACTCGAATTGTGATTGGATCACAGAATGAAAACGAAATGGGACTTGACAACGTGGCTGGAACTCACAAACGAACCCGAGCGGGGGACGAGCGATTTTGGATTTTGGATTGGAGGAGCCAAAGCCCGGGACGAGTGCGCGGGACGGAGAGAGGATCGCAGTGACCGGCACCGCCGGGCGCTGTTCCCGTAGTCCTTGTGGCGTAAGGGCGCGCGACGAATTTACAAAACGAACGGGAATCAGGACGGAAGGCGGAGGGCGGAGGCGGAAATCAGGACGGGGGGCGAAGGACGGAGGGCGGAGGAATCTCACTCGAAATGGACGAATACCACATCTTCGGCGCAAACGGATCGGGGGTTTTGTAGATCATCTAGATAGGAGCCGTGCGTGCGCTCGGTTGGCGGCGCCGGAACCGGTGAGGTCTTGTCCAATAACCGGGAATTCGAGGAGCAAAGCGTTCGCATCTCAGGCTGAAAGTGTGAGCTTGCAGAAGGTCAGGCTGAAAGCCTGACCTACTGCTCGGGATGATCTTGCAAAGCGTCAGGCTAAAAAGCCAGACCTACTCGGGATGCTTCACGGCGCGCTTCTTCATCCGAATCCATTCCTTCTGGACGAGACCACGATTCCAACTACATTTAGCGACCTTCAACTGCCAACGGATGACGATGACTCGCCGCGCCGAACAAGACCGCGAGGTTGGACGGGGAAGAAGTTGGAGGCCTCCGCCCGCAATGCCGGCGGGGTCGGAGACCCGCGCCGAACAAGCGAGTGCGTTCCCGTAGTCCTTGTGGCGTAAAGACGCGCGACGAATATACAAAACGAAACTTGGGGTGAGGACGGAGGGCGGAGGGCGGGGGCAGGATTAGGATTAAGATTAAGATTAAGATTATGAGCAAAAGCAGGAGCAGGAGTGGTGCGGTCGAGCGACGATCAATATGCAATTCTTCCGGCCGGCGATGAATCGCACTGACTTCATCTCGCCATCCATTCTCTCGGCGCGGGTCTTCTGGAAAAAACTGGGCGTCCTCTGATAGATGGCCGTCGGATCGCGCCTTTCTATCTTCAGAACGATGACTGGACGTACCGCGTGCGATCAGGACCAACCTAGATATCGAAGGCCCCGGTGCCGGCAGCCTGACGATCAGCGGACACAACCGCACCGAGGTATTCAGCGTGGCGAGCGCGAGCTCGGCTGTGACCAATTCCGCCGGCGAGGGGAGCGTCACGGCCACGGCCAACTCAATCGCAGGCAGCTACGTCGTGACCGCCGCCGATCCGGGCGACAGTAGCCTGAAGGCCACGTTCAACTTGAGCAATTAACCCTTGATCGATCAACCACAGGAAAGACCAAACGATGCGTTACAACAGTGTGAGAGACGCGCGAGTAGAAATACGCGTGCGACTTGCAACTTCCGGATCATGTGCCGCAAGGTCGCCTGCCAACAGGATGACTTGATCCGCCGATGTGGTATCATGAGCGACGAAGATGTTCGACAACCCACCCTCACCAGGAACATCCGCGATGTCACCCGCCAGACGCTTCTCCCTCGCACTTGCCCTCGGGATCGCAACGATCTACGGTCATTCCACCCTCGCCTCCGCGCACGACGGCCTCGGGCCACACACCCACGAAGCCCCGGCCGCGAAGGCTTCCCGTGAGATGGCCGGCGCGGCCAGGAACCTCTGGTCGTCGCTGACTCCGGACCAGAAGCAGAAGATCACCTTTGATTTCAAAGACGCGCTCCGCTTCGACTGGCACTTCATACCCCGGCCCCGCAAGGGCCTGCCCTTGAAGGAGATGACGGGTGAGCAGAAGGCTCTGGCGCACGCACTCCTCGCCAGCGGCTTGAGTCAGAGCGGCTTCATGAAGGCGGAAACCATCATCAGCCTGGAGCAGGTCCTGGCGTCGATCGAGCAAGGGAGAGGCCCTGTCCGTGACCCGGAGCTCTACTTCTTCAACATCTTCGGCAACCCGGAGGCACTCGGCTCCAAGGAGCCATGGGGCTGGCGCGTTGAGGGCCACCACCTCGCGTTGAATTTCACGATCATCGGCGACAAGGGCGCCGTCGGCGGACCGACATTCATGGGCAGCAACCCCGGCGAGGTCAAAGCCGGGCCGCGCCAGGGACTTCGCGTCTTGGGGGAAGAAGAGGACCTCGCGCGTAAGCTCGTCAAATCGCTGGACGAAGGCCAGCGCAAGAAGGCGGTCGTTCAAGTAGAGGCGCCGAAGGAGATCCTTTCCCTCGCCGCCCGCAAGGCCACGCCGCTTCAGCCGGCAGGGATCATGATGCCTGATCTGAACGCCGCGCAAAAGGAGATCTTGAATTCGATCATCGTCCTCTACGCGGAACGCCTACGCCCGGAGATCGCCGGCAACGACCTGGGCAAGATCCTCAAGGCGGGGGTCGAAAAGATCGGCTTCGCGTGGGCCGGACCATTCGAGCGAGGCGAGCCGCACTACTACCGTATCCAGGGGCCGACCTTCCTGATCGAGTACGACAACACCCAGAACAACGCCAACCACGTCCACAGCGTCTGGCGTGACTTCGAAAACGATTTCGGTGTCGACTTGCTGCGAAAGCACTACGAAACGGCAACCCCCGAGCACGGCCACTCGAAGTGACGCGCTGGGTGGGACGACCCTACGCCGCATCGATTCCCTTGTGGAGCGCCGGCACGACTTCGCGGGCGAATAGTTCAAGGCTGTGAGACCACCGGTTGCGGTCGTCCCAGTCGTGCGCGGTCAGCACCAGCGTGCCGAACGGGCCGATCTCTTCGCGTAACTCGACTAGCCGATGCGTAACATGCCCGGGATCGCCCGCGATGATCACGTCGTCCAGGAAGTAATCAAGTGTGCAATCCGAATCGGCTTGAAGCTCGTCACGCTTCCACATGGCGACGCCCGCCGGCGCGGTCGCCCGGGTCAGGTCGAGGATGTACTGGATGCACGAGCCCAGCGAATTGCCTCTCGCCAGACGCTGGGCTTCTTCGGTCGTGTCGGCGACGAACACGTTCCGCGCGACGGCCCAGTCCGACGGAACCGCAACGCGGCCTGCGGCGGCCGCGGCCTGCGAATATGTCTTCCACTGGGCCTGCAAGGCGCTTGCGTGGATCATGTGGTGGCTGATGAACCGAAAACCGCGTTCGGCCGCTTTCGCGAGCCCGGGCGAGGCGCGGCTGATACTCGGAACATGGATCGGCGGGTGCGGCTGTTGAAACGGTTTATGCAGGTGGCCCACGCCGAATCTGGGATGCAAGTTGTCTTTCATTTTCACGTTCCAGAACCGCCCTTGCATGTCGATCGGCAGCTCGCCCGTCCACAACCGCATGATCATGTCGATCGATTCGGCGACGCGCGATGCAGTCTCGCTCGGGTGCGCCCCGAAGACCTCCATGTCCGTCGGGATGGCTCCCGGTCCGAAGCAAACATTGAGCCTGCCCCGCGACATGTGGTCCAGAAACGCCAGCCGCCCCGCGACGTGCGCCGGATGGTGGTACTGCAGGCACACCGGTGCCGGTCCAACGCGAATGCGCGTGGTCAATCCCAGCACTTTTGCCAGGAAGATTTCCGGCATCACGATGTTCTCGACGCTCGAGGAATGGTGCTCGCCGACCCAGAAATCGTCGAAGCCCAGCTCCTCGCATCGCACCGCCAGCTCGAGGTCCTCGTCGATGCACTGGGCGAGCTCCTTGGCCGGATCATGAATCGGCATGACGAACATACCCAGTCGCAGTGGTCGAGCATCACTCATTCGTCACCTTCCGGATCGAGGAATCCGTCGACGTGCACGCCCAGCCGCTCGCCGTGTTTGCGCATGGCATCGAGCGTGGTCGCGTCGATGGGAATGCCGTCGTTCTGGCGCGAGCAGCGTCCGGAACTCCAGCTCGCCCGGCACCAGTACTTCGTCAAACCCCGGCGCCGGCCGTGACGACTTGATGTACGCGATGGTTTCGTCCATGAGCCGCCGGAACTGTTCGAGAGGACAGAACGCACTTGGATCCACGACGACAAAACAGACGCCGTTGCCGAAGGCCTCTGGGTCTTGTGAGCCGACTCCCGCAAGCGCGGTGCCGAGGATTTCGACCAGCAGACCGAGCGCGAAGCCTTTGTGCCCGGCGCCGGCCCCCAGCGGCAGAATGCCCCCGCGCGGAGGACCGTAGAACGCATTCGGGTCATTCGTGGCGTTGCCAAGGGCGTCGAGAATCCAGCCGGCCGGCACGGATTTCCGCTCGTTGCGGCAAAACCGGATCTTGCCCTCGGGCGCAACGGAGGTCGAGAAGTCCGCCAGCACCGGAACGCTGCCAGCGGGGACGGCATAGGCGATCGGGTTTGTCCCCAGTCGTCCATCACGACCCCCCCACGGCAGAACATCATGCCCGTGAATCGGCGAGTTGCACGTCGCCATCGCCAGCATCCCTTCCTCGGCTGCAAGCTGAACATAGGCGCCCAGGCGACCGACATGATTGCAACGCCGCGTGATTACACATGCGGTCCGTTGCCCTCTCGCGATCTCGATCCCTTCGCGCATCGCCCTCTCGGCGCCGACCGGACCGAAGCCGCGGCCGCAGTCCACAACCGCCGTCGTCGGGCTCGTGCGCTCCACGCTGAGCGGTGCTTGCGGAACGATCGAACCGTCGGCCACGAAACCGAGATACTCCGGAATCCGGATCACTCCGTGTGAGTCGTGTCCCATCAGGCTGCTGGTGACGAGCGACCGCGCCGTCGCGCGGGCCTCAAACGCCCCCGCCCCCGCCGCTGCGAACAGAGCGGCTCCAAGCTGCGAAACGGAATCTGGTCGATAAAGCCGGCTCATGGGTTGCTCAGCGAATGGCGATCGGGTTTCCCGGAGAGCCGGTCGCGCCTTTCAGTCGCAACGGGCTGAACACAAAACAGAACTCGTGCACGCCGTCCGCGGCCAGTTGTTCCAGATCGAGGTTTTCGAGGTGGTACACGCCGTTCTTCGTGAGGTCCCACTGATGCACCGGGAACGCCAGGTCGGCCCGCTCGTGCGGAAAAGCCTCAATCGCCCAGGTATCGGCCCCGATCAGCGCGACCTTGCGATCGGTCAAGAATCTGGCCGCATCCAGTCCGATTCCCGGTTCGCCGGCGCCGTAGGTCGCGTTATCTTTCATCCAGAGCTTGCCGTGGCCGGTGCGAATCAACACGACGTCGCCTTCCTGAATCTCCAGATTTGCATTCTTGAGACAGGAAGCCAGCTCTGCAGGGGAAATGACATATCCCGCCGGAAGCCGGTCTTTGCTCAGGAGCGCGCACACATCAAGCAGAATCCCACGCGTGAAGAAAACTCCGGCGTTCTCGACACCGAGCTTCTTCAGACCGTACGGATCACCGAACTCCGAGAGTTTGTTGCCATTGTAAAAGTAGTCCTCCTTGTCGATGCGCACGCCCACGTGCCCCAGTCCATCGAACTGCGTGCCGACCTGGCCGATCTCGCCGCTGACCAGCTCATCGTTCGAGACGATGTTGTTCGACCCGGTGGGCAGCCCGGTCGGCAGTCCCGGGATTGTCAGGCTGAAGTGCCGTTTGCCCGGAATCGGCATGCCCTGTTCGTAGAGGCGTCCCAACTGGTAGATCTGTCCGGTTTTCACGAGGCGTGCTGCGCCGGCGACCTTCGCGGGCGTGATCCGATTGGCCGCTCCGCGCTGGTCGTCCGCGCCGAACTCCGAGGGCCAGAACTTCTCGGCCAGCGGCCCCTGCGCAGCCTGCTGCGAGCCCCGGCTCACCCAGGGAGTGCCGCTGACAACAGCCGCCCCAGCCAGCCCGCCCAGAACGATCTTCCACCAACTCGAAGGATGCAGCGATTGTCGCACGATGTATGCTCTCCTGATGATGAATTCGGAGTGGATGCCAATGTAAATGGATTCGTAGCGATCATCGCGCAAAGTATCCACGAAAGAAAGATGGCACATCTCGAGCCGATCACGGCACACACATCGTCGGCCCGTGTCACCCTCTCGTTCGATGGCGTGATCGTGCGTCCTTTCTTTGCGATCGCAAAGACTGTCTTACCGGCGAGCAGTGCGCCGGTAGCACCCTCCACTCCGCCCGGCGCGCGGTTAACGATCGTGAGCTGGCCGCCGGTCGGGAACGTTTGCTTGCCCAGGAGGGTCAAATTCACCGAGTCACTGGTGGCGCTGTACGACACCTTGAAGCTAGTGATCGGGTGCAGGATCGTCTTGACCCTCTTTTTCACTTTCTTGGTCGTGATCGTATCCAGCTCGTAATTGGCAGCATTCGTTGCCGTCGCCTGATTGAGCGACGCGCTGAATTCGAGGCTGAACCCGGCGAGCACTGCGCTCCCGACCGGTTTGTCCTTCTTGTTCGTCTTGCGGGTGAAGATCGCCTTTTCACCGATGATTGTCGGAGGCACCGGCGGCGGCGGGCCGATCACCGTGGTGGTTGCCTGGGCGGTCGTCGGTGTCGGCTGGACAAGGCCCAGGTTGTTGGTCGCCACGCTGAAGAAACCATAGGTATCACCGGCTACCCCGGTGAAGGTAAGCGAGGTCAGCGTGGCGTTGATCAAGAGTGGTGTAAAAGGTCCGCCGTTCACCGAGAAGAAGATCTTGTACGAAACGATCTTGCTCGCCTCTGCCCCTGGTGCGCCGCTCCAGCTCAGTATGAAGCTTGCGGTGGTGGTGACAGCCGGCAGGGGATTCACCGTGCTGGTCGGCGCGGACGAGTTGCTGCCGCTCACGGTCGTCGTCGCCTGGGCGCCACTCGGCGTCGGCTGCACGAGTCCCAGGTTGTTGGTCGCCACGCTGAAAAAGCTGTAGGTGAATCCGGCCTCACCCGTGAAGGTCGTCGAGGTGTTGGTGGTGCTCTGGATCAGGGGCGCGAATAAATCCCCATCGACGGAGAAGAAGATTTCATACGAAACGATGCTGCTGGCCCCCGCGCCGGGCGAACCGCTCCAGCTCACCGTGAAGCTCGGGCTCGAGGTCACCGCAGGCAGGGCACTCACCGTGCTGGTGGGCGCGGACGCGCTCGACGCGGCCACGGTGGTGGTCGCCTGGGCCGCCGTCGGCGTGGGCTGCACCTTGCCTGCCTTGTCGGTGGCAACGCTATAGAAGCCGTACGTGTGGCCGCTGGCGCCGTTGAACGTCGCCGACGTCTGGGTCGTGTTTGTCTCGAAAGCCGTGAACGGTGCGCCGTCGTCACTGACGAAAACGTCGTAGCTGGCAATGCCGCCACCACCCGAAACGTCGGACCCGGACCAGCTCACGGTGAACGACGCCGACGACTCCGTCGCCGGCAGTGGATTGACGCTGCTCGTGGGCAGCCCGGGATTGCTCTGCCCCGTCACGGTGACGGTGACCGTCGCCGTTCCGCTGCCGCCAAACGCATCGGCGGCTGTAAACTGAAACGTATCCGTTCCAGTGAACCCGGCCTTGGGCGTATACACGATTGTGCCGTTGGCATTGATCGTGGCACTGCCGTCGGCCGGCGTCGTGACGGCCGACACGGAAAGCGGAATGGACCCATCGCTCGCCAGCGGGTTGAACGTCACCGATGCGCCTGCCGTGGTGTTTGCGGTGACGGTGGCCACGCCCGAAACCGTGACGGGCAACGTCACCGAAGGATCGAGAAACAGGCTGTCATCGCTCAAGAAGTCGACCGCCTGCACACCCACAAAAGGCGCAGTGCCCAGCAGATTGCTCCGGCTCAGAGTCGATGCAGCATAGTCCGTGTCTGCCGGCAAGAGAGGCGACGAGATCACCATGTCCAGCGGGTCGCCGGTGCCGGTACTTTGAACGTCATTCGTTCCGATCCCGATGTTCAGCGGATCCCCACCACCGCTGACTTGCAGCACGTCGCCTGCCCCGGTTTGGACGCGACTGATGAGGTTGATCACGTCCGCGGTGAACGTGCCGCCCGCGCTCTCTGAAGACACGTTGATAGTGTAGACTTCCCCCGCCGTGGCCAGCAGGTCAACTTCCTGGTATCCGCTGCCGCTTGAGCTCGACGAATTGCCGTGCGCATCGGTGACCGTGAGCGTCCAGTCGCCGCCGCAGGGAAACAGCCCGACGGTCAGGACGCCATTCAGCGCGGCGGTGTAATCGTACGTATTGCCGCCGCTCGAAACGGTCCCCTCCACCGCGTCGTCGCGGCCCGAGATGCCGTTTCCGTCGATGTCCAGTACGGCAGTAGGCTGGGTCCCCAGCGCAGCGCCAGCCGACGGATTCGAGAGCGTCAGATCCACCGTCCGGTTGCCGGTGAAGGCGCTCTCGCTATCGATCGGGATCGTCACGGTCGCTGAGGTCTCGCCCGCGGCGAATGTGACGGTTTGCGACCCGCCGGTGTAATCCGTGCCGGAAGTCGCGGTGCCGTTGGCGGTCGAAAACGTGACGGTCGCCGTGCCCGAGTTTCCGAAGAGACGCTGAATGGTGATTGTCGCGCTCGCTTGGTTTTGCACCACGGAATAAATCGGCGAGCTGAAAGCGAACTGCTCCACTTCGCTGGAAATCGTATTGTTGTAAACATAAAGACATGTATTAGGCGTGATGTTGGCGAAGTTCGGTGTGACGCCCGGCACCAGATCGCTCGCGCCGCTGACAAAGACAACGGTGCTGCCCTCGGAGCTGATCACGGGCGCGATCGAGTCGCCGTCGCCGCCGAGCCCCGCGGTCGTGGTGCTCGCCAGGCGAAGCGCACCGGAAAGCGCGTTATATACAAAGACGTTGGAAGTCGATCCGCCCGCTTGCATACCGGGAACCAGTGCACCGCTGGACGCGAAAACGAGCTGATCGTTGCTGCTGAACGCGAGCGTGGAGTCGTAGTCGCGAATGTCGGTGATGAGCGTCGTCTGACCGGTCTGCATGTTGCGGACATACAGCCCCGCGGAAGGCCCGTTCGCGACCAGGTTGGTCGCTGTGCTCCAGAAGGCAACGAACTCTCCGTCCGGACTCACAGCCGGCGCACTCTGGACGACGCCCCCTATAAAAAAGTCGTTGTATCCCGAGTCGCCGTTGCCCGCGGCTGTGCCGGCCGGATCGACGCTCACGAGCGTAGTAACGCCCGTCTGCAAGTTGCGCAAGTAGACATTGGCCGTACCGCTGGGATCGCTGATTCCGGGCACGATATTGTTTGCCTTGCTCACGAATACCACGAATTGCCCGTCGGGCGTCATTGCCGGCGGGGCCAAGAGACCGGGGTCCAGGCCGCCTCCCAGGGGCGTTGGGTCATTCACTCCCGCCGCCGTCCCCGCGTCCGTCTCGCTGACAAGCTGTGTCACGCCGGTAACCATGTCGCGCACGAACACGTTGTTCACCGGCACAGTCTCGGTCACGCCGGCGACAAGATTGGTGGCCTCGCTGAAGAACAACACGAGGCTGCCGTCTGCGCTGATTTGCGGCGGAAGGACTGGAAATGTGTCGTCGTTGAACGTCTGCGTGATGTTGTTTGCGGGCGCCGTGCCGGCACTGTCAACGCTGACGAGCTGCGTCACGCCGGTTGTCAGGTTGCGCACGAAGACGTTGTAATCGCCGGCAATGTAGCCCGACGTGATGCCGCTCACGAGGTTGGTGGCCTCGCTGAGGAACGCGACAAACTCGCCGTTGGCGCTGATCGCCGGCAATTCTGATCCGCCGTTGCCGTCGCCGGTCCCAGCGGCGTCCTCGCTCACCTCGGTGACTAGGCCGGTGCTCAAGTTGGGCACGTAGACCTCGGGGCCTGACTCGAAAGCGACCTTCTGGCCGTCGGCCGAGATCGAGGGATCAAGTCCGGTTTCGTCCGCTCCGCTCGGTCCCGCGCTGACCAGCGTGGTTGCGCCAGTCGACAGATTCGTAGCGAAGACGTTTTCCGCTTCGTCGGCCGGTTCGAAGATGTCCGGCGTCAGGTCCGTGCCAAAGCTGGCGTAGGCGACCTCGCTTCCGTCGGCGCTCAAGGCCACATTCTGAGTGTACGTCGGGTCCTCCCCGCCATCGAAGATCTCCGAATAGGGCCCGCCGACCGGCTCGACGTTGACTGAGTCTGGCACGAGCGCGATGGCTTGCGTCTGGCCCAATGTCAAGTTTCGGACGAACAGTCCGCCGTTGCCGGCATCCTGCACCAGGCCGCCGGCGCCCGTGCCAAAGACGACGTACTGCCCGTTGCCGCTGATCTCGCCGCCGTTCGCTCCTGCGGTCGGGTTGCCGTTGGGACCGACATCAACGCAGCTCGTCGTGCCCGCGAGCAAGTCGCGGATAAGAACCATCAGGCCGCTGTTGTTATGGAAGTTGCCCGGCACGAGCTCGTTCGATGCACTGACGAAGAGCAGGTAACGCCCGTCGTCGCTCAAGGAAACGGTCAAGGGAGGGTTGATAGGGAACGCTTGCTGATCGCTGTTGCCGGTCGTGGTGACGCTTGCCAGCGACGTCGTTCCGGTCGTCAAGTTCCGGACGAACAACTGAATGCCGTTGATCGTCGGTCCGTTGCTCGGTAACAGATTGCTGGCATCACTGTAGAATGCGATCTCAGTGCCGTCGCCGCTCATTGTGCCCCCAACGGCAGTCGTATTGTTCGCTTCCGTCCCCGTGGGGTCGATGCTTACGAGCTGTGTGGTCGCGGTCTCCATGTTGCGAACAAAAATGTTCGAAAGCTCCGACGCGGAAGAAGTGTAGCTGATCGTGCCGGCGACAAGATCGGTGGCGTCGCTTCGGAACGCGATGAGATTGCCATCGTCACTGATCGATTCGCCGGACGCAAAGGTCCCGTTGCCGGCGGCTGTCCCTTCACTGTTGATGCTGACAAGCTCGGTCTGGCCGGTCAGCAGGTCCTGTCGAAACACGCCCCCGTCGGGAGTGCTCAGGCCGGAGACGAGATTGGTAGCGCTGCTGTCAAACAGCACAAACTGGCTGTTGCCGCTGATCGCGTCCACGCTGGACCCCGCATTGCCGGCACCGGTCCCCGCCGCATTCTCGCTGACCGGGCGAGTCGCTCCGGTTTGAACGTTGTACACGAATACCTGCGAAACACCCGCCGGGTCGTTCTCACCAGCCACAAGTTTCGGTATATCACTGTCAACAACCACAAACTGGCCGCTTTGGCTCATCGTCGCCGACGCGACAATGCCGGCCAAACTCAATGTGCCAGCCGTTGTGGCGCTTGCCAGAGTCGTCTTGTTCGTCAGCAGGTCGCGCACGTAAAGGTTCGTGATGCCCGAACCTCCGGTGTTGCCGCTTCCGTTGCTGACGCCGTTTGCGAGGTCGCCGGCGTCACTCAGGAACGCGACATACTGGCCATCGGCGCTGATCGAAGGATCGGTCGAGTTGCCGTTGCCGGTTGCCGTGCCCGCGGCGTTTGAGCTCACGAGCGTCGTGATGCCGGTCGCCCCATCGAGGACGTAAATATTGTCGTATCCCCCCGTGTCCACGATCCCGGGCACGATGTCGCTGCCGGTGCTGGAAAACGCGATGAACTGTCCATCGGGCGTGATCGCCGGCAGAGGCGCCGTCGGGTCGTATGGCGCGGGAACAAGGATATTCGGCGAGCTCTCGGCGACAACGCCCACCGGCTCAAAAGACAACACCGGAATCGACAGCGTGGCGGTGCTGTTTGCCGGCAGTACATCGGCTTGATTGGAAGCCGCCGTGAAGGACGGAGCAAACGTGCCCAGGCTCGTGGGCGCGGCGGTGATCGTGACCGTCGCCGAGGCGCCCACCGCGAGTGAGCCCAGGTCGGCCACCAGCGGATCAGCCACATTCACCGTTCCCTGGCTGGCAGTCGCTCCGACGACCACTCCCTGCCCGGCCAGAGACCCTTCCGTCAGCGTGACCCCGGTGGCAGATGCCGGCCCGCTGTTCGTCACCTTCACGGTATACGTTAAATCGCCGCCCTGAACCGCACTGGTCGGCGGGCTCTCTATGGTCACCGCCAGGTTAGCCGAGGGACCGACGGTTGTATCCACGGTCACCTGGTTGTCGCCGGCAACCGATTGCGGCTGACTGGCGATCACCGAAGCGGTGTCTTCTAGCGCGCCCAATGTCGACGTCGCGACCACCACGTCGAGCGTTGCCTGCTGCCCTCGAAATCAAGCTGCCGACGAGCCAGGAGAGCGACGTGGTGCCGCTGACTGATCCCTGGCTGGGGCTGGTCGAGACAAGCGTGACCCCCGCCGGCAGAGTGTCGCTGAACAGCACGCCGGTCGCCTGGTAGGGCCCGTTATTGGTCACCGTGAACTGGTAGGTCAACTGGCCGCCTTGTGCCACCGGGTTGGGCTGCCCGCTTCCGGCGAGCTTCAAATCGACAGTGGCATCGGATTCCGGCTGTGGCGGCTCGTCCTCCTCGGGCGCGGAGAAATCCGACGTGTTGCCGCTCGGATCAGTCGCCGTCGCGGTGTACGCCACGTCGCCGGACACGACGGTCAGATCGGTGGCGGCGAACGTGGCAGTGCCGCTCGAATTCGTGGTCACGAAGAATGGCGTCGCGTTCAGCAATGTCTCCGCTTGCGGCGAAGCCGTCGATTGCTGCGCAAGCGGCGTCGCGAAGAACTGCAGCAGGAACGTGGTGTTGGGCAGGCTCTTCAGAGTGCCGTCGATCTCGAGCCCGCCCGTGTCGGTGAAGACGAAACCCATGAGCGACGGCCCCGGCTCGCCCTGATTGCCCAGCGTGCCGGTGAGCCCTTCGTAAATGTCGCGCTGAAAGTCAATTCCGGGGCGCCCGTTGGCGAAGATCGAATTGGAGAGAATAGTGATCTGCTGCGGCGTCTCGCTCAAAGTGCCCGAGCTGACCGTGCCCGATAGGGCGATGCCCGAGCCTGAGTTGAACGCGATCACGTTGCCGGCGGCCGTCGTTCCTCCAATCGTGTTGGCGCCGACGCTCGCCGACACGTCGATGCCGGTTGGCTGCGTCGCCGACAATGCCTGTGTGCCGGTGACATCCGTGCCGATCAAATTGCCTTCGATCTCGTTCCCCTGCGGCGAGCTCGTGCTGTCGTCGATCGTGCTCGTGGCCAGCGCGATGCCCGCCGTGCCGTTCGCCGAGATGAGGTTTGCTGCGCCCGAAGCCGGGCTGCCGCCAGTGACACCGCTCGTCCCGCCGATCAGGTTGTCCACCGCGCCGCTGATAAGAATTCCGTTCGTTGCATTGGGAACTGCTTTCGTCCCGGTCACGTCCGATCCAATGAAGTTGCCTTCGACAACATTGTCCGTGGCCTTCGATCCCAGCAGGACAACACCGCTCTCGAGGTTGCCCGAGATGAGGTTCCGTTCCTGCGGTGTCGTGCCGCCGATCTGGTTATCTGGCGCATCAGCGATGACGATGCCATCATCGCCGGTCACCACGTTCGCAACCGGCGCCACGATCGCCTTGGTGCCCGTCACGTTCGTGCCGATGAAGTTGTTCTGCACCAGGTTGCCCTGCGAATCGCTTCCCTCGATCTGCACCCCCGGCCCCATGATGGCCGCGATCAAGTTGCCGCCGCCGGCAAGTGCCCCGCCGGGGCTCGCCCCTTTGGGCGAGCCGACCACGTTGTCGGGCGAATCGATGATCAGCACGCCGCCGCCGAAATAGCTCGCGCTCGACCCGAAGCCGAGCCGGATGTCGTTGGAGAGGCTCATCAGCGTCGGTGAGGTTCCCCTCAGGGTCGGTAAAACTGCCGGTGCTGTCGGTGCCGACATAGTTGCCTTCGACCACGCTGCTGAACGATCCATCCTGGATCGCGATGCCGCCGCCGCGGTTGCCCGAGACCACGTTGCGTGCGGCGGGCGTGATTCCCCCGATCGTCGTGTTGGTCGCCGCGTCCAGAAGGATGCCCGCGCCGGTGACGTTCGAGGTGCCGACCTGCCCGTTGCCGAGGGGCTTCTGCCCGGTCACATCGGTGCCGATATAATTGCCTTCAATCACGTTGCTATCCGGTGTGGCCGTCGTGGAACCGGCAGTGAGGCTAGTGATGCCGATGCCGTTGGCGACGTTGCCCGAGATCACGTTGCCGGCGCCGCTCAAGTTTCCGTCGGGGTTTGTTCCCGTCGTGCCGCCAATCAGGTTGCCCGAGACGCCTTCCAGCAGCACACCCGAGCCCAGGTTGCTCAAGGCCGCCGCGCCGGCAAGGTTCGTGCCGATCGAATTGCCCTGGATCGTGTCCTGAGTCGTGCCGTTGCCGCTGATCTCGATGCCGTTGCCGAGGTTGCCCGAGATCAGGTTGCCCGTGCCCGGGATGCTGCCGCCAACCGTGTTATTCGTTGGACCAGCGTTCGTCGGACCGGCCGACGAGCCCGAGGGAATTGTCGCGGCGAAGAAAATCCCATCGGCGGCATTCCCCAGCGCGATCGTGCCCGTGACGTCGGTGCCGATGAAATTGGCCTGGATGCTGACCTGCTTCGCGGTTTGTCCTGCGATGTCGATGCCGTTCGCGGCGTTGCCCGAGATCGAGTTGCCGCCCAGGTTGATCGGCCCCGGGCCGCCGGCAAGGGGCATGCCGATCATGATCTGAGGAGCGCCAATATCCAGTACACCGTTCGTTTGATTCCCGAGCGACGCCGTCATCGTTCCAGAGCTCGTTTTTGTCGTGATGGTCGTCGCCGTGCCCGCGGCGTCGGTGCCGATGAAATTACCCAGGAGAACGTTGCCGCTTGCGTTGCCGGGGTTGTTGGTATTGTTCAGGATCTCGAGGCCGTTCGAGTTGCCCGAGATCACGTTGCCGGATCCAGCTGTGATGCCGCCAATCGTGTTGTTTACCGCATTGCTGATGAACACGCCATCGCCCGTATTGCCAACGGCGGCCGCCGTGCCGGTGAAGCCGATCCAGTTGCCTTCGATCTGGTTCCCCGAAGCGGACGCGCCGTAGATCTCGACGCCGTTTCCCGCGTTGGTGGCGATCACGTTGCGCGCTGCGGCGCTGGCACCGCCGATCGTGTTGTTGTTGCCGCCCTGAATCGACACACCGGCGGCGCTGTTGCCCGCGGCCACCATTCCGGCCGTAACACCGATATCATTGCCTTCGACGAGGTTGTTCGACGCCCCGGTCCCCAGCGTGTTGCTGATTCCCACGCCGTTGCCGTTGTTGCCCGCGATCAAGTTGGCAGCCCCGGCGAGCGTGCCGCCGACCACGTTGCCAGCGGCACTGTCGATCTGAATGCCGCTGCCGCCGTTGGGAAGCAAATCAGGCTGGCCATTCGGCTGGGCGCGCCCAGGCCGATGTGGTTGTCGGCTACGGTGTTGCCGGTCGCCAGGGAACCTTGGATGAAAACGGCGTTGCCCGTATTCGCAGCAATCGTGTCGCCGGGCGGATTGCCGGTGCTGCCGCCACTGGCCGCAGAGCCGATCACGTTGCCGGAAGAATTGATGATCCCGATTCCGTCGGTGCCGTTGCCCTCGAGCTGCGTCAACGTCACGTCGGTGCCGATCACGTTGCCGTCGACGACGTTGTTCGCCGCCGGTGCGCTGGCCGACCCGATGATCTGCACGCCCCGCGCGCCGTTGTTCGAGATCACGTTGGCCGCAGCTCTCGTCGTGCCGCCGACCGTATTGCTCGATCCGCCGGTGATGTTGACGCCGTTGCCCAGGTTGCCGAGCCGGTTCTTTCCCGACACATCGGTGCCAATGTAATTGTTCTGAATCAGATTCATCACTGGAGCGTGCGGCGGAATCCCCGGCGGGGCACCGATCAAGGTCTGGACAACGGTAATGCCGTCGCCAAGATTGCCGGAAATGATGTTTCGAGTCGCCGGAGTTGCACCGCCGATCGTGTTGCTGTCGGAGTTGATTTCGATGCCAAGAACGGTGTTCGGCAGGGGTTGTTCGCCCGTGACGTCGGTGCCGATGAAGTTGCCCAAGATCAAGTTGCCGCTGGAAACCGTCTCGCCCGCCAATTGCGTGATCGTGATGCCCCCGCCGTTGCCCGAGATCAAGTTGCCGTCGCCAACCAAGGCTCCGGCGGGATTGGCCACGTCGGCTCCGCCGATCGTGTTGTTCGAGCTCCCCACGATTTGGATTCCGACGCTGCCATTTTTGAGATTGGCTCCGCTGGCCCCCTTGCCAGATACCGTGCCCGTAAGGTCGGTGCCAATAAAATTCCCCTGCACGAGGATCGAGCCCGCGCCGTCGACGATGCCGATGCCGTTGGCGAGGTTTCCTGAAATCAAGTTCATGGCATTGGCGATGCCGCCACCGATCGTGTTGCCCGTGGCGCTTGAGTCGATTTCAACGCCGTCGTCCGCGTTCCCCAGCGCATTGGCGCCGCTTGAGTCGACGCCGATAAAATTGCCCAGCACCTGGTTGCCGGTCGAGGCTGATCCCTGGAACTCGACGCCACTTGCGCCGTTGGCCGAGATCAAGTTGGCTGCTCCGGAGAGACCCGTCGTGGGCGACGTGCCGGACGTGCCGCCGATCGTGTTGTTCGTGACGTTCGTGAGCAAGATTCCGTCTGACTTGTTGCCCAGCGCGATCGTTCCCGTGATGTCGGTGCCGATAAAGTTGCCCTCGATGAGGTTGTTGTTCGCGAAGGCGTTGCCGCCGAAATTCATGCCGTCGAGCGACTCGCTTCCGCCGCCGAAGATTCCGTGCTGGCCGTTGGCCGAAATCACGTTGCGCACGGCCGGGATCACACCGCCGATGGTATTCGAGGCCGAGTCCACGGCGATGCCGCTGCCGTCCTGGCCGCTGGGGACCGAGTTGCCGTTGCCCATCGCGATGGTCCCGGCCAGGTCAAGCCCGACGATGTTTCCCTCGATCACGTTGTTCGTACCGCCGCCAACGAGGATGCCGGTCAACCCGCTGTTCGACACGACATTGCCGTTGCCGGGCAGAATGCTGCCGATCGTGTTATTGGATCCGTACACACCGATCCCGACGCCAAGGTTGCCTTCTGCGACCTCGCCGCTCGCGTCAACATCGACGTAGCAGTCGGCGACCGTGTCGTTGCTGCCTTCGATGGCCAATGGATTGGTGATGAAGTTCACAAAATCGATGTCGCGGACCGTGCTGTCGTTCGCTCGCACGTTGATGATGTTTCCGATTTCGTCCTGATTCGTGGGACCCGCCAAAATGTCACTGCCGTCGAGGACGAGCATCACGCAGTTCGAGCCCACACCGCCGTCGATGTAAACCGAGCGCGTGATGGTCGGTAAAATCGCCTGCAGCATGATCGTGGGATTGGTGAGGTGCGCAAAATCGATCTCGACTATGCCGGGATCGTTAGACTCGTCGGCGTCGAGGATGGCCTCTCGCAGGCTGCCCTCAAAGTCAGGTCCTGAAAGGGCGTCGAGATTGGTGGTGACCTGGAATACAAACGGCAGCGTGACCTGGGAGCAGCTCACCGTCTGAACATCGGGGGGCACCGGCGTAGTTGCCGGCTGGTGTTGATGCCCATTCTGGCAGTCTGTAACGGCTTTGTTGTATTCGGCCAGAAGCGCCGGCAGCTCATTGCTCTGCTCCTGATACTCGTTCAGCGTGTTTTGATATTCCGGGATGAGAGTATTTATATTATTCACCGCGATAGCGGCGTTCAGGACAAATGAGAGGAGGTCCAGTCCGATTCCGACGATGTCGGCAAAAGGTCCGAGCGCTGCGAGAAACGGAGAATGTTCCAGCAGCTCCACGGCAGCCGCCGCCTTGGTGCCGACCGAGAAGAGCCCGACGATTGTGGAGGCCCCTGTAACCACTGCCGAGTAAACCTGCAGCGGAGTCGCGTGCGATTCGTCTGCGGCAACCCCAAGCTCAACCACAACGCTGCCCAGTTCCGCGAGTGCAGGCCCGAAGGTCTGGGCTGCCGCAAGCAGAGCCGCGACGTCGGCTGCATTACCCGCGGCGCCGCTCCCGGTGTCCACCGCTTGGATCGCAATCTTCGTCGCGTTATATGCCTCCATTTCCGCGGATGCGGCGGCGATGGCCGCGGCTTTGAGGCCGGTACTGATCAGGGTCTTGATCGCTCCCAGGATCACGCTGCCCGCTTCGGTATAGATCTCCTGGAACTGGCTGACCGTGTGAATGTACAACTGCAGCGCGTCGCCGGCGGCCACGTTGAAGTTGTGGGCGGCAATGATCACCGCATCGCAGGAGTTGCTCGAGTAGGTAAGCGTCGTGTCCTGAAGTGGGCTTGCCAGCGGTCTCGGGTCGGTGATGAGTCCATTCGAAAACGTCTGCTGTGCCAGAGCCCCAAGCGCGCCCTCCACTTGTTTGTTGATGTCCCCGATGGCGTTGTCGGCCCCCGCGACTTTCAGTACCACGGCCGGTACGCTCGTCGCCTGACCGTTCTGCACGACGATATTCGTTTGTTGTGCAGGGAAATGGCCGTTGACCGAATACTGGATCGTGAAGGTTCCGGCGGGCAACTGGTTGACAGAGAAGGTTCCATTGAGCAGCGTCGACGTGCTCAGAATATCTTCGCTCTTGCCATTGACGAAGGTCACAAGCGCATTGAAAACTGGCTGCCCATTCGGATCGGTGACCTCACCCGAGACCTGGATCGTCGACGAGCCGATCTGGACGTTTTGCGAGAGTGGGTTGCTGCCCAGCACGAGCCCGTCGACCTCCGTTGAGCCGAAGTTGGCAGCGCCCGCGACCAGGTCATACGTCCCCGCGGCGAGATTCGACACGGTGAAGTTGCCCGAGGCATCCGTGGTCGCCGCACTCACAAACTGTGCCGTCGTCTGATTGAAGATCGAAACGGTGGCCCCATCCACGGGCTGCGAGTCCGTGCTGGTAACCTGGCCGGAGATCGAATGACCAACCACCAGCGTGACGGCTGGCAATGTGGTGCTGGCGGTGAGGTTCACGCTCTGGCTGGCGTCTGCAAACCCGTCTTGCCCGATCAGAACTGTATATTGACCCGGGACCAAACCGGTGACAGAAAACGACCCGTTAGCGGCGCTCGTGGCGAACTGGTCGAACGAGGCGCCGTCGACGGCGGTCGGCTCCACGACAATCGTGGCGCCGGAGATGGGGTTCGCGCTTCCGTCTTGCACCACGCCGGAAAGGGTCAGCGCCCCGAGAGACAGCGCCGGAACCTGGACGTTGCCCGAGCCGACAGTGACCGAGACTGCCGCAGTGATCGCCGAGGTGTCGGTAGCCACGATGGAATAGGAACCCGCCGGCACGCCTTCGAATTGATAATCGCCGTTGTCGTCGGCCGTGACGCCCACCAGGACGTTGCCCCCTTGCACCAGGGCAACCGTCGCCCCTGGCACGCTCGTCGCGCCGTCAGACTCGTCGACCTGGCCGGTCAGGGATGCGCCAGCGAGCGTGAAGTTCTCAGTAGCCTCAAGCGCGCTTGCGCTCAGCACAACGTCTTGCCGATCGATGCCGGGGTTGATCCCGACCGTCACTGCGTATGTTCCGAGCACCAGATTCGTGATCGAATAAGATCCATCGGTGCCAGTGGTCTCGGTGTCGATCGTGCCGTCACTATACGTCAGGGTGACAGGGACGTTCGCCAGAGGATTTCCCGAGCCATTCGTCACCTCGCCCTGAATCGACCCCGCGGCGCCCAAGGCATAGGTCTGGGTAAGGGTTTGACCGGTCTGCACGGAAACGGTGTCATCCGTCGTCACGTAGTTGAGATCGAGGACGTCCAGGCTGAATGTCCCCGCGGCCAGATCCGGGAACGAAACCTGGCCGCTCGCGTCCGTGCTCAGTTCGGCTACCTGAGCGCCATTGCTCGAGAGCGTCACGGCCGCGTTCGCCAGCGGGTTCCCACTCGAGTCCATCACCGTCACGGAGATCGCGGCGCCCGGGGTGAGCGGGATGTTTGGCGCGGTCGTGGTATCTCCCACTGTCAGCATCACCTGCGCGCTCGCTGGAGCGAAGCCCGGCGCTTGCACACTCAGCTCGGCTGTTCCAGCCACCAGACCGGTGATGGAATACTGGCCGTTGCTGTCTGTCTCGGTCGAGTGACTGACGCCGGAAGAATCGACCAGTGTGACTTCCGCCTGGCTTACCGCGACGCCGTCGCTCAGAAGCTGGCCCTGGAGCGTAGCGGCGGGTTCGAGCGTCAAGTCGACACCGGTCGTCGCCTGCTGAGCCGCGAGCTGGATCGCACTGCTGGACCCGGGAGCGAACGTGTCGCCCCCGGCCGATACGGTGTAAGTGTCCGGCGGCAGGCCGCTGATCGTGTAATTCCCGTTCGAGTTCGTCATCGCGGCATAGTTCGTCGTTCCCGTCCCCTGGGCGACGACCATCTCGCCGCTGATCGGCTCGTTGTTGGCCTCATTGACCAGCGTTCCGCTGATGCTCGCGCCGGGCGTGACCGTCACGTCGAGGCCGCTGACGAACCCACTCGAGGGAACCACGACCTGCACCGGCGCTGCCAGGAGATAACCGCTCACGGTCAGGTCGTAGGTGCCCTCGGGCATCTCCGGGAAGACGAAGCTGCCGTCGTTGAACGTGACGGCCGTATCGCCTTGCGATTGGTCGGCCGTCGCGATCGAGACGGTCGCGCCGGCCAGCGGGTTGGAGTTGTCGTTCAAGAACAGTTGCCCGGTTATCTCACCATTGGCCTGCCCGGTGGCGTTGCTCACGATCTTGGCAAAGACGTCGGGCGCCGAGTAGAAGCTGCCGTTGCCCTGGCCAGAGCCCTGCAAACCAACTGCCGTTGCGGTCTGCGCGATCAGCGTGACGAGCCCGCCGCAAGTCGGGCCGGCCTCGTTCTCGATCTGCTCCAGTATCGGAGCGAAACTCGCGTCGGTCGTCCCTGCAGGCTGGATCTGCTGCTCGAGCGCCGTGTAATTAATCGCGGTGGTGCTGCTGGAAGTCTCTTGCGCGAGGCCGATGTCGAGCGCGCCTCCGCTACCGGTGGTCGGAAGCGCCTCAAAAGTGATCTCGCTTTGCTCGCCCGGCCGCAGCACGCCCGCCGGGCCGGAAGAGCTGGCCGCGATCAGTAGCAGAGGATTATCGGAATACGGATCGGACGAATCGAGCCGCATCGCGGCCTGGCCGTCGCTGTCGAGGTGCAGGAGCGGGGCGACCAGGTCGGTGTCCCCGGTGTTGCTGTAAGTGATCAGGCCCTCAGAGGGCCCTGCCGAGGTGGCCGTGGCATTGGAAAACGACAATTGCACCTGGAACTGGCCCACCGTGCCCGACACAACGGAAAAAGCCGCGGGAAGGCTCGCAGTCTGCCCGGCCGCAGTGACCTGCACCTCGTAAGTGCCCAGCGCGAGCGTTGACAAGTTAAACGTCGCGTACGCTTGCGTCCTGGAAGCGATAAACACCGATACCGCCGCCTGCGAGGCATTATTCGTGCCCACGAGACTGGCCTGGAGTCCTGTCTGAAAGAAAGTGCCGAACAAAGGCACCGTCACTTGCCCTGCATTACTTCCCGACGTCGCACCCAAACCGGTGAGCGACAGCGCCGCCGGCGCGGCGGTGAGCGTGAAGGATATGCCCGAGCCGGCGGCAGTCTGCCCCTCGAGCAGAACGAAGTATGGCCCAGCCTGGGGGTCGAAGAACTCCACCGCCTGGGTGGCCTGGCCGGCATTCGACGCCGACTGGTCGAAGGTCGTCGTGCTGGGAATGCCGCTGGAGCTCTCGAACACCGCCGCGAAGCCGGCGACGCTGCTCGAGGCCACCACGGTCACATCTTCGCCGGCAGACGGGCTCACCTCGAAGCACAGATCTTGACCGCCGCTGATCGTTCCCGAGAGCGGAGTCCCGATGCTCAAGGAGGGCACGGTCACCGAAATCGCCGCGCTCGACGCCAGCGTGCTTTCGCCCCGGTTGGTGTCGGGCACAACGTCGCCGCTGTCGGCCTGCACGATCACGAAATACTGGCCAGGCAGAAGCGCAGGCACCGAAGCCGTCACGGTTTCCTGGTAGCTGGCGCCGGCGGCGACAGCACCCGGGCTTGTGACCTGGCCCAGCAGCACGGCCGTTGCGCCGATTGTCGAGGACGGCGACAAATACACGGAATCGACCCAGCTCGACACGGGCGTTTTCTGAGTCCCTTCATTCTTGACCGTGAAGGTGACGCCCAGGCTTTGCCCGACCGTCGCTGTGGTCTGAGTGATGCTCTGGATGGAAACGGGTGTCAGGTTCGTCTGGGTGGCCAGGGCAGTCACGCTGGTGCCCGTCGAACTCACGCCGGCCTGGAAGTATGCCGTAGGCGCGATGGGCAGATTCAAGGTGGTGAAGCTGCCCAACTGGCTGGCGGTGGAGAGCACCTGGAAGCTGTCGCCGGCGGAAGGAGCATAGTCGTTAACGATTTTGGCCTGGAGCGTGCCGGCGAGCGTCGCCGAGCCGGTGACGGCCAGTTGGCCGAACTGTCCGCCGGCGGGAGCGCCGCCAAGTTGCACGTCGAGGGTGCCTGCGGCGGTTTGGTTGTATTTGCCGGTGACGGAGAGCGTGCTGGCCGGCCCGATCGTGAGCGACCCGTGTTCGTGAAGCCCGCGCCGCGCTCAAGGTCGCGCCGGACGTGAGCGTCAGCGTACCCGAGTTCGAGCTCAATGCCGAGAGATTGGTGAAGCTCGAGCCCGCTCCCGACAAGGTAACATCGGCCTGGTTGATGCTCAGGTTGCCGGGTTGCTGGAGAGTGAGCGCCGCCCCGCCTGAGACGACCCAGGTCCCGCCGGTGAGCGCGAGGGAGACGGCCTCAAGCAAGTTGCCGTTCTGGGTGAGCGTGCCCGAGTCGACCTCGAACGTGCCCGTGTTGTCGAGGTCCCAGGTCATCGTCGTGCTGCCGCCGGCGGACTCCTCGAACGTACCTGCGTTGGCCAGCACCGGGTTGACGCCGCCGCCGTTGGCCATGTTGTCATTCAGGTTGGCGCCCGTTTCGAGGTTGTAAAGGCCGCCGGCTTCGTTCAACAGGGTCGTGTTGGGGTCGAGCGAGAACTCGCCGCCAGTCTGGATGATCGTGCCGGTGTTGTCGAGCGCGCCCGGGCCGAACGTCAAGTCGTTGCTGCCGGCGAGGGTGATTGTTCCCTGGTTGGTCAGCCCGCCGGTATTGTCGATCGTGCCGCCGGTCCACTGGAAAAGTCCGGCGGGGAAATTGAACGTCGCGCCCTGCGGGCCCGTGCTCAAGAAACCGCTGTCGAAGAGCACGGTGCCCTGACCCGCGCCGGTGAAGGTGCCTTCGAGCGTGTTGTTGGGGCTCACACCGCTCAAATTGAGAACCGCACCTTGGGCCACGGTGAACACCGCCCCCTCGTCGCCGTTCTGGCGCTGCCGCTTTGCTCGATCGCCACGGTTCCGGTTTCGACATCGACGGTGCCATTGGCGTGCTCGAATGTCACCCCGCTGTCGACCGTTGACGTGCCCGTACCCGCGGTCTTCTGGATGGTGCCGGCGTTGAAGAACTGCGGCCCGGCGCCGGGCCCGGGTAGGGACGTCAATCCGGCGTCCGACTGCAAATCGTAGACGCCGCCCGCCTCGTTTGTGAGCGTCGTGCCCGAGCTGATGCCGAGGTTGCCGGTGCCGGTCTGCGCGATGGTGCCGTCATTATCGAGGCTGACACCCAGGGCGAGCGGGCTCGTGGCTGACGTGCCGGCGAGCGTCAGCGTGCCGGTGTTGGTCACGCTTCCCGAGCCGGCAAGCGAGCCGCCTGACCACGTGCTCGTCCCCGCCAGGGTGAGCGCGGCATCGGTCGAGAGCGTACCGCCGCTCAGATCGAGGTTGCCGGAGAGCGTCGAGCCGCCCCCCACGGTGAGCGATCCGGCAGTCACGTCAAGAACGGTCCCACTGGCGGTGGTCAAGGTGTCGGCCTCTTGCGCGCTGCTCACCGTGACCGTCACACCAGCCTGGTTGATGGACACCTGGTCAGTCGACGTGGGCACCTTCGGCTCGCCCGTCGTGGTGTCGAGCCAGTTGGCGGCGACGTTCCAGTTCCCGCTCGTCGCCTCGTTCCAGACCACGGCGTCCAGAACCACGCGTTCCTCAAGGCCCTCCAGCGTCGGGCGGAAGAGACGCCTCGCAAGTTTGTTTGACAGATCGAGAAGGGGCTGTTTGTTCTTGGCGGCACGGCCGGCGAGCGCGCACAAGCGCCTCGGGCGAGATGGGCGCGATGGCATCGGGGCGACTCCACGACCTGAAAGACTCAGGCCGAATAGCTGGACACTCTTGTCGCGTGATGCATGCCCGGCGTCTTCTCTTCAAGTACATGTGCGAGCGGACTTTAAATGCAAGAGTTTGCACGCGCGAGCACGCAAGCTCCAACTATAAATAGCCACCCAACCGATCCACCTTTCGTGGGTGCTCACGAAAATGCGCGGATTCGTCTCCGGGCGGGCGGGGGAGTGCACCTGCTACAAGCTCGACGGCGTGATCGTGCTTCCCTTCTTCGAGATGGCAAACACCGTCTTGCCCCCCAGCAGCGCGCCTGAAGCCCCCTCGACTCCGCCCGGCGAGCGGTTAACAACTGTGAGCTGACCGCCGGTCGAGAAGGACTGCGTGCCGATCAGCTTCAGATCCACCGAATCAGTGGCCGGGATATACGACACCGTGAACTTCGTGATCGGGTGCAGAATGGTCGTGAGCTTCTTCTTCACCTTCTTCGTTGTGATGGTAGCGAGCTGGAAGTTGACGGCGTTGGTCGCAGACGCCAAAGTGAGCGGGGTACTGAAGGTGAGGTCGAATCCGGTGAGGACGGCTTTAGCGACCGGCTTGCCCTTCTTGTTCGTCTTGCGCTGGAACACGGCCTTTTCGCCGATGATCACCGGCGGAGCTGGCGGCGGCGGTGTGTTCACCACGGTGGTCGTGGCCTGAGCGGTCTTGGGCGTCGGCTGCACCAGGCCGACGTTGCTGGTCGCCACGCTGTAGAACGCATACGTGTGGCCAACCTGGCCGGTGAAGGTCGCCGAAGTTGCATTCGTGGCGACCTGGAACGGAACGAATGGTCCGCCGTCATTCGAGACAAAAACGTTGTAGGTCGCGATGCCCGAGCCGGCGCCATTGGACCCGGACCAGGAAACGGTGAAGCTCGCGGCCGTCGTGGTTGCCGGCAGCGGCTGCACCGAGCTCGTCGGCACGGTCACGTCGATGGTATTGGCGATCGTATTGGTCTTGATCGGAGCGTTCGTGTCGAAAACCACGGTGGCCTGGGCATTGATGACGGTGCCCGTCGAGTCGCTCGCCTTGGGCTCTACGGTGTACGAGACGAACCCGGCACCATCGCCTGCACTGTCGTTGCTCGGCAGGAAGCCTTCGAGAGGATTGATGGGAATGTCGAGCGTCGTCGGGTCCTTGCTGGTGAACGTCCAGGTCACGAGGCCGGTTTGAAGGTTGAGGCCCGCGGTCACATCGACGATCAGGCCGGCTGGCCCGGCGCCGGGTGCCGTCGAAGGCAAGGTTAGCTCGGTGCTGTAGGATGTGAGCCCCGCGGGCACCTGGACCACGGTGCTGCCGAAGCCGAAGGCGCCGAGCTGGAAAGTGCTCAGATTCAGGCTGGTGGCGAGCTGCTGCGTGACGTTGACGACCTGGGCCGGCGCCGTGCCGTCGTTCTCGAAGTCGATGGTATAGCCCATCACTTGCCCGGTCGTCACGAAGCCCTGTGCCCCCGAGCCGGAGGGGCCCGTAATGTTGTTGGGGTCGTGCGAAACGACGCCGGTGCCCTGCCCGCGCCCGCCGATCATGCCGGCCACATTGTTC
The DNA here is from genome assembly GCA_963823665.1 of uncultured Planctomycetota bacterium. Taxonomy (GTDB): domain Bacteria; phylum Planctomycetota; class Planctomycetia; order Isosphaerales; family Isosphaeraceae; genus CAVXHV01. The sequence continues at coordinate 1,312,451 of CAWGMQ010000004.1, read as the reverse complement.
GGCGAGGGCGGCGGCGGCGGCGGAGGCGGCGGTGGGGGCGGCGGCGGCGGTGGAGGGGGAGTAGGACACTGGTTTGGCGATACAGGCGGCGGCGCGGGTTGATTGGTGAGGGTGACGCCCCCCCCGGGAGAGGTCTCGCCCTGCGTCCCGTTCGGGGTCGTGACGTTGGTGTCCCCGTTGGGGTTGATCTGTTCGTTGAAGCCGTTGTCCGTGCTGACGGTGTTGGTGCCGTCGGTGCCGGCCGTATTAGTGATGTCCGTGTTGGGAAGAAATCCCGGCGCGTCCGGTCCGGTTTGGGTGGAATCGTCGTCCGAGCCGTCGTTGTTGTCGGTCACCGTATTGCCGGTGACCAAGCCTCCGTCATCGGTGCCCTCGCTGCCGCCCGACGTGCCGGGCGGATTTGAGGGAGATCGCTCGATCTTGCCGTTGGTGGATAAGGAGGAGGTGCCCTGTAGGCCCGGCCCCGCCTTACCGCTGCCGCTGCCCCCGCCGGGACCGCCGGCGGCAGGGTTGAATTGCGAGATTGTGACCTGGTTGGGCTCGGAGAGCGGTCCGCTGAGCGTCACGATGAGTCCGTCCGGCGTCACCACTTGCGTGACATGCAGGTCAATCCCGCCGGCGATCGAGGGAGTGGCTGTCATGCTGAGGGTCGTACCGGGATAGCCGAACGTGGCCACCCCGCTCGCGTTGATCACGTTTTCCGTCGTGCCGTTGGTATACGTAATCGTCTTGGTGCCGTCGGGATTCGACTGCGTGTTCGAGATCTCGCCGGGCTCAAAGCCGTTGGGGCCCGTGAAGCTGCCGTCGACAAAGGCCTCGAACGTGAACCCGTCCTCGGTCACGGTCGCGTTCGTGAATTCGCCGCCGAAGGTGATGGTGTCGTTCCCGACCTGAACCTCAATGATTCCCCCCTGGGCGTTCAGGGTCAGTACCTCGCCTTTGGGAAAGAGCAAGGTTTGGCCTGGGTCGGCGAGCGTGGTTACAATGACCCCGTTGGCCAGGAGCGTCTGGTTGGACGCCAGAGGCGGCGGCGGATCAACGAGCGAACGGTCCGGCTCGACCGCTGGCTCGCCGCCGCCCAGACTCCCGGCCTGGGCCAGCGAGCAGCACGGGAACTCGGGCGGCGGCGCAGACAGTTGCGGGTCGTCACCCGGTCCGGTGCTGTTGAAGCCGTCGTCGCCGCCATCGCCGGAGCCCGGGTCGGGCACGCCACCATCGATAAAGGGGACGCCGCCCGTGATACCGCCCGCGTCGCCACTGAATGCCGGATTAGTCCCACCGAGCTGCCCGCTCTGGCCGATGATCTCGCCCGGGTCGCCACTGAATGCCGGATTAGTCCCACCGAGCTGCCCGCTCTGGCCGATGATCTCGCCCGGGTCGCCGCTGAAGGCCGGCTCGCCTCCCGCGAGTATCCCGCCCTGGCCGATGATCTCGCGCGCGTCGCCGCTCAGGGCCGGCCCGCCTAGACCGAGCTGCCCGCCTTGGGCGACGATCTCACCCGCGTCGCCGCTCAGGGCCGGCGCAGTCCCACCGAGCTGCCCGCTTTGGGCGATGATCCCGCCCGCGTCGCCGCTCAGGGCCGGCGCAGTCCCACCGAGCGCCCCGCTTTCGGCGAGTGCGTCACCGGCATCGCCCTGGAGCCTGAGTACGGTCGAGGATTTGAGGTCGTACAACCCGAGCGGGTCACTCTCCGCCACCGGGCTGTTGCCGGCGTAGACGTAAAGATTGATGTCGCCGCCATCGAAGCCGGTCGGGTCGGGAGACGTGAAGCGGCCGAGCGCCGGGTCGTACGCCCGGTTGGTCATCAGGTCGAAGGCGCTTGTCGCCGACGCACCCGGCTCACTGATCACTCCATAGGCGCCGCTGTAGGTAAAGGGGTTGTCCGTCGTGCCCGTCGTGCTCAGCGACTCGCCGAACGGCAAGTAGCTGTACGTGTCCAGCACGGCGCCGCTGGCGCTTGTGACCACCGACGTGTTGCCGGTGCCGTCGAAGGCATAATAGAGGCTCGACGCGCTCGAGATTTGTCCCACGAGCGAAAGCCCAAAGATAACTTGAGTCGTCTGGCCGCCGGTGACCTGGGCCGCCAAGCTGCCGGTCGCCGGGTCGACCACCAGGGACGTCGCCGTGCCGTTGTCGGTCATCGCCACGCGGTTACCGAGCGCGTCGTAGCTGAACGTGTACAGGTCGGTCGGCGTCTGCACGCTGGTCAGCTCGCCCAGCGCGTTGTAAGTGTAGTGGTTGGTGCCGTCGAAGGTCAGGTCGCCATTGGCGTCATACTGGAGCGTCGTACCGCCGGCTGAGGTGTACTCGTCGTCGCTTTTGGCGGTGTAGGAGGTCGTTCCGCCCGTGCTGTCGGTTTCGCTCGTGCGGTTGCCGTCGGCGTCGTAGGCGTACGTGATCGTCTGGCCGCCGGGCAGGTCGACTGAGGTAAGCTCGCCGCCCGCATCGTAGCCGTAGGTCGTCGTTCCGGCGGCAGTGGTCATGCTGAGCGGATCGCCCAGGCTGTTGTAGGTGTAGTTGTAACTCGAGAGGACCGTCGTGCCGTTAGCGGCAAGATTGGTCAGATTGAGCAGATCGCCGTCGGCGTCGTAGGTGTAGGTGCTCGAAGTGCCGTTGCCGAGCGTATCTTGCACAAGCTGGCCGGCGTCGTTGTAGGCGTAGGTAACGAGCACATTGCCGTTACCGTCTTTAAGCTGCGAGAGCTGCCCCAGCGTGTTGTAGCTGTAATTGACTGTGTAGTCGCTCGCGACGTCGGTCATGCTGGTGCACTGGCCGGTCTGTGCATTGTAAATGAAAGTCAGCTCCTGGCCGCCGGGGTAGGTGACGCTCGTGATCTGGTTGGCGGAGTTATACGTGTAGGTGGTCGTTCCGGTCGGGTCGGTGGCCGTGAGCAGGTTCTGGTGGGAATCATACGTGTAGCTATAAGTGCCGACGCCGGGCACGGTCTCGCTCTGGAGCGTGCCGTTGGTGTTGTAGGTGTAGCTCATCGTCTGGCCGGCCCGGTTGGCGGCCGTTGCAAGCAGGCTATTGGTGTTATACGTGTAGGTGTCAGCGGTGCCGTCGGGGAACGCCGCAGTGAGCAGGTCGCCGGTGGCGTCATAAGTGTCGCTGTAGGTGTTGCCGTTCGGGTCGGTGATGCTGGTGGGCTCGTTATCGTTGCCGAAGGTGAAGCTGGTGGTCGCGCCCAGCGGGTTGGTCGCCTGGGTCGGGTCGCCCAGGCCGTCGCGCTCGAGCGTTGCCGTCAGGTTCTCCGGCAGCGAGACGCCGATGGCGTTATGGTTGGAATCAAACTGCGTCTGGTAGACATTGCCAAGCGGGTCGATCAGGCGGGCGATTTGCTCCGAATCGTCGAGGAAATAGCTGGCCGTGTCGCCCACCGCATTGCTGACCTGGATTTCTCCGGGTGCCAGGTCGTACTGGTAGCCCACGCGGTCGGTGCCGTCGTCGTCGAATGTTTCAATGAGCCGCCCGAGCGGGTCATAGACGAAATACTCGTTACTGCCGGTGGGGATCGTGATTTCTTCCAGGGCGTTGTTGTCGGCGAAGCCGGGATCGGTGATGTAGCCAAAGGATGTTGTGCCCGTTGCGGTCGTGACACTCGCCATCCGGCCCTCGGCATCATACGTGAATGACGTGACGAGGCCGGTGGGCGAAGTGATCTGGCTGACCAGCTTCTGTGCGTTGTAGGAGTAGGAGGTGACGTTGCCGAACGAATCGGTCAGGGTCGCCAGCAAGCCCTGCGCGTTGTAGCCGGCGGTGAGCTTCTCGCCGTCGGGTGCCTCGATGAAGGCCAGCGTGCCGCTCGAGTTGAATTGCGTTAAGGTGCCGTCCAGCTCGTGGACCTGATACGCGCCGGCCGTGAGAGTCAGCGTGCCGGTGTCGCCGGGCTGAGACTGGTAGCTACCGTCGGGAAGCTTGGTGAAATGGCGGATGCCGCCGCCCAACTGGATCGTCACGTCGCCCGTGGTCGGATCGGTGGTGGCGACGTTGGTGACCGTGTCGGGAACGCCCAGGCCAAACGCGCCGAGACGTTGCGCTCGGCGATCGCGCCATAGTCGCCGGCCTGCTCCAGCTCGAAGTTCAAGAGCCGGCTCACGTCCTGGGTCGGCTCGCCGATCGACTGGAAGTAGTCGGCGTCTTCCAGCATGACGAGCTGGTACTGGTCGGTGGTATCCCCGATCTCGTCGAGGAAGTTGTTGAAGATGACGCTCCAGGTTGCCGGAGCGATTCCCGCTGGCCGCAGCGAGTTTTCCAGCGTGGTCCAGGCGAGGATGCCGCCGGAGACGATTTGCTCGATCTGGAAATTGGCCGTGCCGGCGGCCGTGGCCACGAAGGTAAAGGTGGCCTGGCCCTGCGCGCCTGGCGGCAAGACGCTGGCCAGTCCGTCGGGATTGGTTCCCAGGAATGCGACATTCGGACCGCCGCTCTCTGAGCCGGTGGTCGTGAAGTTGGCTTGTCCGTTCAGCTCGAGCTCGCCCGTGTCGGCGGAGAGCTCCAGGAGCGGTGCCGGGATGTCCGTGTCGCCGGTGTTCTCGTATTCGACCGTCACGGTCACCGGCCGGCCAGGCCGGAACGCGCTTGGGACCGACAGATGCAGCGCGAGCTGGCCGGGGTTTCCCGTCGTGACCGTGAACGGCGCCGTCGCGGTGGACGATTGCGCACCGTTCTGGACCCGCAGATGGTATGATCCCGCCGAAAGCCCCGTCAGGTTAAAGGCGGCTTCGAGTGTCGTGCTGTTCTGGAACGTGACACCGATCGCCGGGGTGGCCGTGCCGCCAGGTGCCACCAGGCTGACGGTCGTCTCGCGCGTGAACAGCGTACCGGTGAGGGCGACGGTGACGGCACCGGCGTTGCTGCCCGTGCCCGGCGTGAAGGAATCAATGCCGAAGGGCTGCTCTTGCGCCGTGAGAACGAAGGGCGCGCCCGAGCCTGCGCCCGGCTCTCCGAGCAGGACGACATAGTACGTTCCCTGCTGGGTGTTCGAGAGCGTGACCTGCTGCTGACTTTGTCCCGGAACGAAGGCTTGCTCCAGATTGGCGGCCTGGGTCGGCACCGCGCGGTAGCCGACCAGAAGCTCGCCGGCACTGGCCGTGTTGAAGCCCGCGGAGATCTGCACGGTCTGCCCCGCCGGTACCTGGAGCTGAAAAGCGGTGCTCTGCCCTGCGGCGAGCGTGCCGGTGGCGGGTGTGGGCGTGGCGCCGGCGGCGGCGAGGGCCAGGCCCGGAACCGTCACCTGCACGGGCGACGTCGTGGCCAGCACGTTGCCGGCCCGGTTGCTCTCGGCCACAAAGCCCTGGCTGTCGACCTCGACGACGATGAAGTAACTCCCGGGCGCGACGGCGGGCACGGCCGCTGTCAGAGTACCAGAGTAAGTGCCGCCCGCGGCGACACTGCCGGTGTGAGTCACCTGGCCCAAAAGCACGGCCGACGCATTGATCGCGGGGCCCGACGAGAGGAACACCGAATCGACCCAGGAGCTGACCGACGTTGCGTTGCCGGTGTTTTGCACCGAGTAATTCACGGTGAGGTCTTGGCCGGTCTGCACCGAGCTTGGGCTGGCAGTGACACTGGTCACACCGAGCTCGGCGACCGACGTCGCGGCTGTGAACGTGATATTGGTGGCATTGGTCTGGAACTGGAAGACATTGCCGCCGCGAAAAACCGGGGAATTGGTTGCCGCGAACTTGCCGGTCGCGCTCGCGAAGCTGATGATCTTGAAGCTGTCGCCGACGGTCGGCGCATAGCCGTTCACGAACTCGGACTGCAACGTTCCCCCGAGCGCGGCCGAGCCCGTGACGGCCAGTTGCCCGAACTGCCCGCTCGCGGGGCTGCCGCCGAAGTCGAGGTCGAGCGTGCTCGTGGGGCCCTCCGTGAAGGTGCCGCCGACATTCAGCGTCGAGGCTGGGCCGACCGTCACGGTGCCCGTGTTGGAAAGATTCCCCGCGGTCGTGAGCGTCGCCCCGCCGGTCACGGTCAAGCTGCCGGAGTTGCTCGCGAGGCTCGCAAGGGCGGGAATGCTGGCACCGGCACCGCCGAGCGTCACACGGGCCTGGTTAGTCGTCAAGCTGGTGCCCGTCGGAAACTGGATCGTCGAGCCGCCCAGGGCGTTCCAGGTTCCCCCGGTGAGCGTGCTGCCGGAGACTTGCGCGATCGTGGCCGATAGGGCCAGCGTGCCCGAGTCGGCTAGAATGGTGCCCGTGTTGCTGAATCCCTCGTCGACTGCGATTGTCGATGTCCCCGTCCCGCCGGTCTTCTCGATGGTTCCGGCGTTGTCGATCGCGGTTTTCGCTCCGTTGGTCACGATGCTCGAGTCGCCCTCGATCTCGTAAAGCGCACCCGCGTCGTTCTGCAGGGTTGTGGGAAAGTCGGGATTGTCGTTGGATAGTTCGAGGTTGCCGGTGCCCGTCTGGATAATCGTTCCCTTGTTTTCCAAGGTCGAACCCTCGCCGAAGAACTTGGCAGCCGTGCCGGCGAAGGTGATGGTGCCCAGGTTGGTCAGGTCACCGCCGCTGATATCTTGGATGCCGCCGGCAGTCCACTGGAGCATGGTGCCCGGGAAGTTGAATGTCGCGCCGGTGTTACCGAAGATCAGTGAGTTGTCGGCCGTGATCGCGACGGTCCCTGAGCCTGTGCCGGTGTAAGTGCCGCTCAGGTTCAGGGGCAAGCCATTAATGCCCAGAACGAGCATGGATGACGACCCGCTCACGCTGAAAATGCCGCCGGTGCCGATGCCGCCGCCGGCGAGGGTGAAGGTTGTTCCGGAGCTCACCCCGATGGTCCCTCCTTGTTCATCAAATGCAGCCGATATGGAAGGGGCCGGACTGTTCACCTGGAATGTCGCACCTTCCTCGTTCTCGATGGTGCCTCCGCCGAGGCCGCCGGCCTGGATGGATTGATTGCTGTTGATGTCGACGGTGCCGCCGGACTCATTTTGCAGCACGAGAACGTCGTTCAGCACCCACGGGGCGGTGCAGTTGTCGATGATGAGAACCCGAATTGTCCACCGTCCCCCCGGCGAGGGTCTCGCCATCGCCGCTGACCGTCAGTGTCCCGCTATTGACCAGAACGACTCCGCTTTCCAAGCTGTCGCCAGCCCCATCGAGGGTCATCGCGCCGCTGTTCGTGAGTGAGCCCGGGCCGTCGACGAATCCACCGTCCCACTGGAACATGCCCGCCGGGAAGTCGAACGTCGCCCCACCGCTTCCGACGGACAAGGTCCCGAAGCCGACGGTTCCGCCGCCTGAGCCGGTAAAGCTGCCGGTGTACGCCGGCCCACTCAGATTGACCGTCGCCCCTGCGGCCACCGTGAACGAGACATCCGAGCCCGTCACCGAGGCGGCCTCCAGAAGCAGCGTCCCGCTCTCAACGTTGATGGTCCCGCCGAGGGCTAACGCGCCCGACATGATCGCCACGGAGTTGCCGCTGCCGGGATCAACGCCAATGAAGCCGGTAGTGGTGTTGGTCAGTGTGCCCCCCAGGTCGACGTTGATGCTGCCGCCCCGCCACTGGAACAAGCCGTGGGGGAAGTCGAAGGTTGCCCCACTGCTGCCAATCTGGAGAGCGCCGGTGGTCAGCTCGACGGCGCCCCCGCCCGAGCCGGTGTAGGTACCCGACAATTGGATGCCGTTGTCGCCGCCTGCCGCCGGTGCCAGTTGAAGCGTGGCGCCTAGGGCGGCGTCGAGGGTGCCACCGCCGGTCCAGTGGCTGTCGACGCTCGCTATCGACAGCGTGCCGCTCGCTACGTCAATGGTGCCGGCGTTCAAGGCGGAGAACACGGAAAGCGTGGCCGTGCCGCTTCCCGTCATTTTGATGGTGCCTTCATCGGCAAACGTGCCCGCGCCCGTCACGCCGCCCGTGCCGCTCAAGTCATAAGTGCCTCCGGCCTGGTTGTCGAAGGTTCCGCTGAAAAGCGACAGATTGCCGGCGCCGGATTGGTCCACCTCGCCCGTGTTAATCATGTCACCTGGGGCAGCTTCCGTAGAGAGCGTGATGGGGCGCCCGAATTGTTCAGTGTGAGGAAGCCGGTGTTGGTCAGCGTGCCCCCCAGGTCGAGGGTGATGTTGCCGCCCCGCCACTGGAACAAGCCGTGGGGGAAGTCGAAGGTTGCCCCACTGCTGCCAATCTGGAGAGCGCCGGTGGTCAGCTCGACGGCGCCCCCGCCCGAGCCGGTGTAGGTACCCGACAATTGGATGCCGTTGTCGCCGCCTGCCGCCGGTGCCAGTTGAAGCGTGGCGCCTAGGGCGGCGTCGAGGGTGCCACCGCCGGTCCAGTGGCTGTCGACGCTCGCTATCGACAGCGTGCCGCTCGCTACGTCAATGGTGCCGGCGTTCAAGGCGGAGAACACGGAAAGCGTGGCCGTGCCGCTTCCCGTCATTTTGATGGTGCCTTCATCGGCAAACGTGCCCGCGCCCGTCACGCCGCCCGTGCCGCTCAAGTCATAAGTGCCTCCGGCCTGGTTATCGAAGGTCCCGCTGAAGAGCGTCAAATTGCCGGCGCCGGATTGGTCCACCTCGCCCGTATTGATCATGTCGCCTGGGGCAGCTTCCGTAGAGAGCGTGACGACGCTGGAATTGTTCAGAGTGAGAAAGCCGATGTTGGAGAGCGTGCCCTCCAGGTCGACGTTGATGCTGCCGCCCTGCCACTGGAACAGGCCCTGGGGGAAGTCGAAGGTCGCGCCGCTACTGCCAATCTCGAGACCACCGGTGGTCAGCTCGACGGCGCCCGCGCCCGAGCCGGTGTAGGTACCCGACAATTGGATGCCGTCGTCGCCGCCTGCCGCCGGTGCCAGTTGCAGCGTGGCGCCTGCGGCGGCGTCGAAAGTGGCACCGCCGGTCCAGTGGGTGTTGGTGCTCTGGATCGACAGCGTGCCACTCGCGACATCGATGGTTCCCCCTTGGTTGACGAACGGGGTGCTGAACGTGAGCGTGCCGTCGCCGCTGTAGCTGAACGTTCCCGCGTTGGTGAACGAGCCGTTGCCGAACGCGGACAAGGTGCCTTGCGCCTGGAAGTCGTAGGTCGCTCCGCTCTCATTATTGATCGTCGTGCCGCCGGACAAGGCGAGATTGCCGGTGCCGCCCTGGTCGATTGTGGCTGCGCTCGACAGCGTGCCACCGCCGGAAATCGTGAGCCCACCGGAGCCAGGATCGATCGTCAAGGTGCCGTTGTTGGTCAGGGTTTGGCCGGCAACAAGGTCGATGCCACCGGCTGTCCACGAGCTGGCGGGCCCGCCGATCGACATCGGCGCATCCACGGTCAAGACGCCACTGGCCATCGTGAAACTGCCTGAGATTGCCAGCGAGTTGTTGACGCTGAGCGTTCCCCCCCAGGAGCTTTCGATCTCGAGCGCACCGATCGTGAAGCTGGTATCCACGGTCGCCATGGTCCGGCCATTCTGGAACTCGACCGTGTCGGTTGTGCCGGGAATCTGGCCCAGAGACCAGTTACCCGCGTTGCTCCAGCTCGCATTGACGGCACCGGTCCAGACGTCGGTGGCCAGGAGGGTGCGACTCTCGAGCCGCTCCAGGGCCGGCTTATGCCGGACGGCTTTCAAGCCAGCCGAGCGGCGACGGTTTCGGGACACAGGGTCGGGACGACGGCCAGGCCGGAATGACGACATCGTGTAAACTCCCCAGCAGAAATCGCGATTTTCAATCGCCCATAACCAGGTAGCCGGCTGCGGTGCGGCAGCCGGCCGAGTGCGCAGCGCGAACAACGCCCCCGAGCGAGGGGCCCGATCGGGATCGGACGCAACTCCAACAATAAATTGCCGCGCCGCCGATCGACCTTTCCTGAGCGTTTACCAAAACGCTCAGATTCGACGGATTCGAGTGCGGGAGCCAACCCTTACTTCCCTGCTCCGGGCGTATTGATCGCTTGTGTAAGCAGAGCCCGGAAGTCGCTTCGGGACCGCAATGGATCCAGATCGCGGTCATCATCGAGACGGTTCACCTTGCGGCGAGTGATGGTGCCCAGCCAGTCGCGAAAGCGGCCGCGCACTGGTGCATACCGAATCGATCGCATCGAGCGTGCCACCTGCGCCATCACTTCCTGGGTTACATCCGCGGCGTCGGCGTCTTGCAGCCCGCGCAGCCGGCAGTATCTCAGCACCGGCGGCGTGTACAACTTGCCGCTTGTGGGCACGTTCCAGGCCATGGCGTCCAGAACCACACGCTCCTCAAGGCCCTCGAGCGCCGGGCGGAAAAGGCACCTCGCCAGTTTCTACAGATCGAGCAGTGGTCGTTTCTTCTTGGCGGCACGGCCGGTGTGCGCGCACTGGGACTTCAAGCGAGAGTCGAGCGCTCGCCCCGCTCGTCACTTCCCGGCTCTTGGCTTCTCCATCTGACGCGCGAGCAAAGCCTGGAAATCGCCTCTGGTGCGGAGCGGGTCCAGGTCACGGTCGTCGGTCAGCAGATAGCGAGTGGAAGGCGACGACAGATAAGCCATCGATCGGGCTTTCTGCATCCACTGGACCGCTTCGGAACCGTACTTTTCAGCAAGTTCTTCACGCTGCGCGGCGGGCACGGAGCGATCGTTCCGCATCAGGAACGCCAGATAAGCCCCCACCTTCGCCGCCTGATAGGCTCCGGTGCCCTCCTCGCTTTGGGCCAGAGTCCTCGCTGCCGACTCGGCGGCGGCATAATCGCCTTGTTGCGCCGCGCGAAAGCGACAGAAACCAGATTCGCCGGCTGCACATGGCTGATGTCCGCAAGAGCTTCGCCATAGCGAGCCAGCAGATGGTTTATCACCGCGCGCTGGACATAGCAGCGTGCAACGTGCTCGTCGACGCGCGTCCCGGCAGGCATCTTTGCCTGATGTTCTTGAATCGCAGCCGTGAAATGCTCGCAAAGGGTGGTCAGGCGAGCGGTGTCGCCAAACCAGTCCCGAAGATCGCGAAGGAGGTTGTTCAGATAGAAGGCGTATTCATTCGCGCCGGGGTAGCTCTTGCTGAGCTTCAGCTCGATATCGAGCGCCTTCTCGAGCGAAGCCCGCGCCCGCTTGGGCTCCTGGCTCTCATGAAACTCGACCGATGCCAGACTGTAGGCGATATCCGCCATCAGATGTTGGTAGTAGCCATTTGCAGGATGCAAGCGCACCAGGTCCTCAGCACAACGGAGTGCACGTTGCAGCGTCGACTCCGCTAGATCCGGCTGTCCTAACCGTCGATAGGCATCGGCCAGCTCGCTGAGCGAATCGGCGAAATAGCAGACGTCATCGGGATTGCCGTCGTGAGAAAGCGACAGAGGCTCAAAGGCGGCGATCGCCGCTTCCGCTGCCGCGCGATGGTCTTCGGGGCGATCCGTGTGCGCGTAGAGCTTGGCCAGAGTCGAAAGTAACCGCGCACGGTCATACTGGACGGTGGGTCGTTGCAGGTAGCTCGAAGGTAAGCGTTCGTAAATATCCCGCGCGGCAAGCAAGGCTTCTTCTGCGTTTGCAAAGTCATGAGTCATGAAAACAGCGAACTGGCCCAGGCTACGCAATGATCGGGCCAGGTTATGGCGATGAGTGGGTTCCTCGGGATGGGCGCGGACGAGATCCTCTTGCAGCGCGCGGCTGCGCTCGAAGGCCTTCACCGCCTGAGCCCCTGTCCCGCCGCCGGTTCGTTGACAATCACCCAGCCAAAGGTAGCTCTCGGCCAGTTCCTGCTGGTAGGCAGAGTTTCCGGGATAGCGCGAGTGCAAGCGTCCGAAAATCTCACGCATTTTCTCGAAATGCGCCAGCGCTTTCGGCATCGACTCCAGGATGGCAGTGATTTGCCCCAGCCGCCCGTGCGCCTTGCCCAGCTCGGCCTGAAGATCGGGGTCGTCGGGATCTTGCTGCACGAACCGCTCGTAGAAGTCTCGCGCGGTTCGCAGCAGCTCCCGGCGCAGCGGCTCGAGGTTCTGCTCTTTGAGCTCGCTGTTCTCGCTCACCTGCGTCAAGTAGGTATCAACCGCTTCGCGTGCCTGCTGGAAATTGCGCCGGGCGCGGTCGCGCTCCAGCTCTGTCCGCCGCCGCTGCCGCACCGCCTCGGCCCAGTTCCAGGATATCCCCGCCACACCTCCAATCACGACGACCATCAAGGCAAGCACCAGTCCCGCAACCAAGGGCCGGCGCCGGCACCAGCTCAAACTTCGCTCGAAGCGCCCCACCGGCCGGGCGTGGATCGGCTCGCCACGCCTGAAGCGCCGCAGGTCTTCAGCGAGCTCGCTCGCGCTCTGGTATCGCCGCCCCGGTTCCTTGGCCATCGCCTTGAGGCAGACCGTTTCCAGATCGCGCGGCACCTTGTCGTTAAGCCGGCGCGGCGCGAGAGGCTCCTCGGCGAGCACCTGCTGAAACACCATGTGCGGCGCGCCGTGAAACGGCACCGTTCCCGTGAGCGCCTCGTAAAGAGTGACGCCCAGGCTGTAAATGTCGCACCGGCGATCGAGGTCCTCGCTCCCTCGCGCCTGCTCCGGGCTCATGTGCGTGGGGGTGCCGGCTACGGTGCTTTCCTGGGTCAAGCCGCTGTGCTCTGTCGAGCGGGCAAGACCGAAGTCCGTGATCTTGGCACGCCCCGAATCGGCGTCGACGAGAATGTTGCTCGGTTTGATATCGCGATGGATCAGCTCCGCGGCGTGTGCTGTTTCCAGGCCATCGGCGACCTCCGCCACAATTGCCGCGGCCCGTTTGGGATCGAGCCGTCCTTCCGATTTGATCAGGGCGGCCAGCGTGCCCCCCTCGACGTGCTCCATCACAAGATAAGGCGCGTCATTCGGCGGATTGACCACGGCATGCAACGTGACAACATTGTCATGCCGCAGCTTCGCCACCGCTTGGGCTTCGCGAACCAGTCTCGCACGCGCCTTGGGATCGCTCTCCTGCCAGCGCAAGACCTTGAGCGCCACCATCCGGCCCAGCAGCTCGTCATGCGCGCGCAGGACCACCCCCATCCCGCCGCGGCCGATTTCCTCCAGCACGCGATACTGGCCCAGCACGCGGCCGGAGTGCCAGTGATTCTCCCGCTTGCGTATCTTGTCATGCAACGGAAGATCGCCATCTGCCGACCCGAGCTGGGTCAGGATCTGCTTGAGCACCGAGTCTTCCGCCACCTCGGTGGGAAGCGCCACAGCGCGTTCCAGCCAGCGTTTGAGCTCCGGTTTATCGGACAGTTGATCGAGCGCCAACCGGCAATCCGAGCACACGGAAACGTGGGCCTCGACCGCCGCCGCGTCCGGAGAATGACCGCTCAGAAACTGTTCCAGCGCTTCCGCGGTAAGACAGGTCATGGTCTCGTATGCGCCACTGGGAAGTCTTCTGCCAGGGTCAGCACCTCTTCTTCGAGCCGCTTCAAGACTTTCGACTTGGCCACATAGACGGCTTCGAGAGACACGCCAAGAGCAGCAGCAGTCTGGGCCGCGGTTCGATCCTCGAGCCAGACACCGGCAAACGCGTTCCACGTCGCCGGACCAAACAAGGGACGGACTCTCTCGAGCGCAGCTCGAAGGATCTGCGCGTTGAACTCGGCACTCCAATCTGGGTCAGCCTCGATCACTCTCGGGTTATTGATGCTTTCGGGCGTATCGCTGCCTCCGCCGCCGGCCGTGCCCAGGTTTCTCTTCGTCAAAAAATGCCGGTTCACCTTGCGGCGCGTGATGGTTCCCAGCCAATCGCGGAATCGGCCGCGCTCCGGAGCATACCGGAACGATCGCATCGACCGCGCCACCTGGGCCATCACTTCCTGGGTCACATCCGCGGCGTCGGCGTCTTGCAGTCCGCGCAGCCGGCAGTACCTGAGCACCGGCGGGGTGTACAGCTCCACAAATGACCTCCACGACTCTGCGTCCTGGGGATCACGAATGCGTACCAGCAAACTTGGCCGCGTGTGCAACGAGGAAGCGTCGTTGTCCATGAGAATATAGTCTGCCTCGATGGGAACCTTTCCAGATTCTCCGACAAAGGCGACGAACTCGCAAATATTTCTCGTGGAGAACTCCTCTTTCCCCGTTATAATGCCGCCCAGCGTCAGCCCACCAAGCTGCCTCACGGACAAGGACGGTCGCCATGAATTTCCACGGACAGGATCGATCGCGTGCAGGTTTCCGAGCCTACAGCCCATGGCCAAAATCAACTGGCAAGCGTCGCCGTCGGCCGGCCCTCGAGTGCCTGGAGTCGCGCCAGTTGCTTTCGGGCATCGTCGAATATGCTGTGCCGAGCCCCGGCTGCCTGCCAACTCAGATTACGCTGGGGCCGGACGGCAACCTCTGGTTCACCGAGGGGCTCGGAAACGACCTCGGGATCATCAACCCGGAAACGCACGTCGTCAGTGAGGTCACACTTCCAGGCAATTACATATTGGCCAATGGGATCACCACTGGGCCGGACGGCAACCTTTGGTTCACCGACATGATTCCAGTTAATGGCGTTTGGGGCGGCGCGATCGGGATGATCAATCCGGCGACCCATGCGATCACCGAGTTCTCCGACCCGGTCGCCGGCGCCGTCCCCACCGGAATCACTTTCGGTCCCGACGGCAATCTCTGGTTCACTGACATCGCGACCAGCAGGATCGGGATCGTCAACCCGACGACGGGTGCCATCACCCAGTTCACCATCCCGGGCGCGTCCAGCGGGCCGGTGGGGATCACCACCGGGCCCGACGGCAATATCTGGGTGGCGCTCAGCTTTACCAACTCAATCGCGATGATCAACCCCACGACACACGCCGTCACCGAATTCGCGCTGCCGGCGCCCGCCAACGGGCCCGCCCAGATCGCGGTTGGTCCCGACGGCAACCTCTGGTGCAGCGAAAACTTTGCATCTCAGATCGTGATGATCAACCCGACAACCCATGTCATCACCGAGATTCCCACGCCGGCCTCGGTGGGCGGCATCACCGCGGGGCCCGGAGGCGACATCTGGTTCACGATGGGCAATCCCGCCGCGATCGGCATGATGAATCCCTCGACGTTTGCCATGACCACATTCGCCGTCAAAAACCCTGCGAATGGTTTCGGATCGTCTCCCGAAGGAATCACGGCTGGTCCCGACGGCAACGTCTGGTTCGCGGACACGAACGGCTATGGAATCGGCGCCCTGGACCCACCGGTCTACCCCGTCACACCCGGCGTTCCGTTCGGATTCACGCTTTCCGTCAAGCCCAGCTCGGCCGTCGCCACGGCTGGCTCCGGCGGTACCGTTACGTTCGCGCTGGCCGATGTCCCTGGAGGCGATACCCTCACCGTGTCGACCGGGTTGGGAGTTTCGACGTATTCCGGCCTGACGCTCAAAAAGTACGGCGGCTCCTACCGGCTCGTCACCAATTCCGTCGGCCCGGCCAGGGCAAGCGTCAGGCAAGCGAGCGTCGTGAAGGCGAGAACCGATGCTCATCGAGACGGTGCTGACCGCCGGCACCGGCAAGACCAAGCATGTGATCGGCGTCGAGATTGCCTTCAATCGATCACTCGATCGGCCCCTGGCCCAAGTTATCGCGGCCCGCACTATGCTCTCCGGCGGCCAGCCGGTGGATCTCCGCGTCAACTCCAGGTACTCGAGCGCCAGCGCACTCGCGAATCTCGCCGGCAACGCCAGATTCGCCCCGGGCGGGCTGATCGTTGTCTTCGCCAAAGCATAGCGGTGAATCCCGCCAATCCTGCTAACGTGCGGAGCACTGTGATTACCCCATGCAACAGCACACCGCGGTAGGAACGAAGGTTGAACCGAACCCAGCATCGCAGTTTCTTTGCGGCACGGCGCCCGACCACACGGCGAATCGTCCTTGCCCGCTTCGCATGACCCGGGCTATCCTACATTTCGGGTCGCTGCGCTGGTCGTTGGGAGACTCCGATGCTCCGTTCCTTCGCTGTGGCGGCTATCGCACTGTCACTGACATCCGCGGCTCGCGGCGCCGATTTCGCTGCGAGCGCCGGCGAGCTCTTCGCCGGGCACTGCATCACCTGCCATGACCCCGTTGTGAAAAAAGGCGGACTCAATCTCGTCGATCTCGCGTGGCGACCCGGCGACCCAGAGACGTTCAACCGGTGGGTCAAGGTTTTCGACAAGGTCGAGAAGCACAAGATGCCGCCGCCGAACAAGCGACAACCCGAGCCCGCGCTGCGCAGAATTCCTCAAATCCCTTGGCGAGGAGCTGCGGATCGCCAACCTCGCGAAACAGCAGACCGAAGGACGGGTGGTTCTCCGCCGCCTCAATCGGGTCGAATACGAGAACACGCTGCACGACCTACTAGCGATTGACGTGCCGCTCCAGCACTTTCTTCCCGAAGATGCCTCGGTGGACGGATTCGATAACGTCGCCACGGGCTTGCGGCTCTCGATGCTGCACATGCAGCAGTACCTGGAAGCCGCCGATGCCGCGATCACGGCGGCGATGGACCTCCGCCGTCGCCCGCCGCTCGTGAAAAGGCGGCTCCGTTATCACGATGAAGAGAGCGTGCGGGACGATATGAAGAGAAAGGACAAGAAGACCTTTCGTGTGTTGCCCGATGCGGTCGTGATCTTCGATGACAATTCCCCCACCGTCCTCCGCCAGTGGATCGTTCGCGATCGCGGCCGCTACAAGATCCGGATCTCGGCGCACGCGTACCAGGCCGCCGGACGGCCTGTGTGGCTCAAGCTCTACTCGACCGACTTCAAGACCCAGCAATTGCTCGGCTACTTCGACTTGCCCGCCGAGAAGCCGCGAGTGATGGAACTGGCCGCCACGCTCGAGGCAGGCCACTTACTCAATCTCAGCCCGTTCGACACCAACTACGACGAAGAAGGCCACCGCAGCGGTTATTGGGGAATCGGCGCCGAAACGTATCCTGGCCGCGGCATCGCCGTCGAATGGGTCGAAGTCGAGGGCCCATTGTTCGACCGCTGGCCGCCGCCAAGTGTCGGCCGCTTGTTCGGCGACCTTCCCGTTAAAGAGGTAAATCCGTCGAAGAAAGGCGCTGGGCCGAGCCGCGGCGCCGCGTTCGCAGTTGCGCCCGAGAACCCGCGGGCGGCGATTGCACCCGTCTTGCGCGATTTTGCTTCTCGCGCGTTCCGCCGCCCGGTCGCCTCTGCCGACGTAGACCGTTTCGTCAAACTCGCCGAAATGGGGCTCGACCACGGCCTGGCCTTCGAGAACGCAATGGGCGTCGCCTTTCGAGCCGTCATCACCTCGCCCAGGTTCTTGTTCCTGGAAGAGCAGCCGGGCGGGCTCGACCCGCGGGCGCTGGCGTGCCGCCTCTCCTACTTTCTGTGGAACACGCTCCCCGACCAGGAGCTGCACGCGCTCGCGGCCGATGGCAGCTTGAGCCGGCCGGAGGTCCTTCGCGGCCAGGTCGAGCGGATGCTGGCCTCCGATCGCTCAAGGGCATTCGTCGATAACTTCGTCGGCCAGTGGCTCGACCTGAGGCAGATCGACTTCACGCTCCCCGACCGGAAGCTCTACCCGGAATTCGACGACATCCTCAATGCGGCGATGGTCGGCGAGTCGCGTGCGTTCTTCGCCGAGATGCTGCGCAGCGATTCAAAGCTGAAAAACCTGATTCATTCCGATTTCCTGATGCTCAACCGCTGCATCGCCGAACATTACAAGATCGCCGGAGTGGTCGGTGAAGGCTTTCAGCGCGTGCCGCTGCCGGCGGGCTCTCATCGAGGCGGCGTGCTCACGCAGGCGAGCGTCCTCAAGGTCACCGCCAACGGCACCTTCTCGTCTCCGGTGCTTCGGGGCGCCTGGGTCTTGAGGCGGTTGCTCGGCGAGCCGCCCGATCCCCCGCCGGCCGACATCCCGGCGTTCGAGCCCGACACGCGCGGGGCCACGTCGATTCGACAGCAGCTTGCCAAGCATCGCTCGGTCGCGAGCTGCGCCTCGTGCCACACGAAAATTGATCCACCCGGCTTCGCACTCGAGAATTTCGATGTGATCGGCGGTTGGCGGGGCCGCTATCGCGCAGAAAAGGGCGACTCGCCCCCGGGAAAGTTCCGTGGTCGCGAGATCTGGGAATACCGCCTCGGCCCGCCGGTCGATGCTTCAGGCGAGCTCTCAGACGGACGAAAGTTTACAGATGTCGATGACTTCAAGCAGCTTCTCCTGGAGCGTGAGGATCAACTGGCGAGAAACCTGGCTGCGAATCTGCTGACGTATGCCACCGGTGCGTCGATCCAGTTCGCCGATCGCGACGTGGTGGAAGCGATTGTGGCCCGCCTCAAATCCCGGGGGGGCGGCCTGCGCAGCCTCATTCACGAAATCGCTCAGAGCGAGACATTCCAAAATAAGTAATTCCCACTTTTTCTGATCGGTGAAGCGATGACACCGTTCTCTTCTGTCCGTGCCATACATCGTCGCCGATTCCTGCAGGGCGCGGGCGTTTCGCTGGCTTTGCCCGTTCTGGACGCTTTTCTGCCTCGCTCGAGCGCGGCAGCCGCCGGTGCGTCCCGCACGAGCATGGTGTGCATTTGCACGTCGCTCGGCCTGCACGCGCCGTTCCTGTTCCCCAAGGAGACCGGTGCAGATTATTCGCCGACTCCGTATCTCGAGATCCTCAAGGATCTTCGACAGGAATTCACGCTGTTCTCCGGCCTCTCGCATCCCGATCAGACCGGCGCCAACGGCCATACTTCGGAGATGACATGGCTGACCGCGGCCCGTTTCCCGGGCCTCGGCGGTTTCAAGAATACCGTCTCGCTCGACCAGTTCGCGGCCGAGAAAATCGGGCTGCAAACGCGCTTTCGCTCCGTCGTGCTGGGCACCGGCACGCCGAGTCTCTCGTACACACGCGGCGGCGTGATGATCCCGGCCGAAAGTCGTCCCTCACGCGTCTTCGCTCAGCTCTTCGTCGACGGCTCCTCCGCTGAAGTGCAAGACCAGCTACGCAAATTGCGCGAAGGGCAGAGCATCATGGACACTGTTGGGGCCGAGGTGAAGTCGCTCACTCGCCGCGCTGGTGCCGCCGATCGCGAGAAGCTCGACGAGTATTTCTCCTCGGTCCGGGAGCTGGAAGAGCGGCTCGCCGCGTCGGAAGCGTGGGCACACAAGCCAAAGCCCAAGCTCGCCATTCCGCCGCCACGCGACATCACCGACGGTAACGACCTGATCGGCCGCATGAAGCTCTTGTTCGACCTGGTTCCCCTCGTGCTCCAGACCGATTCGACGCGCGTGATGACGATCTTTCTTCAGGGAGCCAACAATGTCCCGCCGGTCAAGGGTGTCACCATCGATCACCACAACCTCTCTCACCACGGGAAAGACCCGGCCAAGATCGCTCAGTTGCGCTTGATCGAGGAGGCTCAGCTCGGCGTTGTTCGCGACCTGCTCGCCAAGCTGAAATCGAAGCAGGAAGCCGGCGCACCGCTCCTGGATCGAACGATGGTCTTGTTCGGCAGCAACCTGGGCAACGCCAACTCGCACGACACGCGTAATGTGCCGATCCTACTCGCCGGCGGCGGATTCAAGCATGGCCGCCACGTGGCATTCGACGCGAACAACAACACCCGACTCTGCAACCTGTTCGCGACGATGCTCGAACGGCTCGGTGTGGAAACCGATAGGTTCGGGTCGAGTACCGGCACGCTGACGGGGCTGAATGTCGTATCCGCGATTCCGCGCCCATGACGGTGAAACGACTGACCCGCCCGGATGCTCACGAAGAACTCGCGGCCGATGTCGTTTTCGACGTCACGAGGCACCCGGCCCCGGTCATACTACCGACGCCAACCACGCAGTAGACGATACGGATGATCACGAAGTCCGCCGGCTCAAACGTCGCCAGAAACCCAAAGACGCAGAACGCCGTGACCGCCAGCAGAAAAACGGCTCCGACCACGCGACAATGCCCGGGCGCTTGCGGCCCGCGTGTCACTGCGGCGACCAGGCCGACGGCCAGGACAAAAGCAAATATGCCAACACCGAACATGATGGGATCCATGGCCTTACTCCAAATGGCACCTGATCGGGCGTCTCCGCGCCCCTCCTCCTTATGAGCATTCGCTCTCAAGCTGTGCCACCGAAGCTCAATAACTCTGTAAAATCACTTTCTCAAGAGCTATCCTCAAATCAACGTTGGTCCAGGAACGTCCAGAGCTTGCGCCATGCGGTTACCCTTCCACAGAAAGTTCGACGAGATTTTTCGTGGCGATCGATCGACCTGGCTCAAGGGCGTTTGCGGCGTTGTCGTCGCGGCCTACATCACAGGCTCAGTATTCCTCCGGCAAGAAAAGAGCGCAGATCGCACCACGTACTGGAGAGTGGCGATCATCGGGGTCGTGTTCGCCGCGATCGCCGGCGGACTGATCGCATTCCTGCTCACAATGAAGGATCGCGTGAAGCAAAGGCTGGCCAGAGGCGAACGCGTGAATCTCCTCGCCCGCGCCTACCTGGGGATGGGCATCTGGTCTCTGCTCCTGTGGTGCCCAACCGTCTTCTTCCTTGGCATCGCGACCATCTGTTCGATCTCTGTCGTTCAGAACATGTTGAAACGCCGAGTGATCAGGAGCTGTCCACGATCACGTCGACTGTTGGCGGACTCTCGCCTTTCAGGGACCATAGCCAGCTCGCACCGAGTTTCACGAGATAAGGAAACTGATCATGGCGCAGCCGGGACGTGAGGTACGAGTGACTTCGTGGAAGCGGTTGATCTCGGAGCTTCATTCGCGCGACATTGTTCAGTCTGCGCCAAATGAAGGCGATCATCTCCGATCACCTTATGTCTTCCGCGGAATGGACTGTGCAAGCTGGGATCTCGAAACGAGTTTGCAGAGGCTGCCTCGAAAAGCGAGCACGCGCCCGGGCGTCGTCGAACGGAGTCTCATTCGCACATTTCGCAAGTATGCCAGCGCTGGCTCGTTCGATCAAATGTCCGAATGGTACGTGCTTGCCGTTGCGCAACACAACGGATTGCCGACAAGGTGCCTCGACTGGACCGCCTCGCCTCTCGTCGCTGCTCACTTTGCTTGTGGAGACGAGAGGTACAAGAAGAAAGACGGTGTCATCTGGTGTCTCCATGCCGGGATTCTGCGTGACGTCAATGCTCAGAACAACACGCGGGCAGCCAAGTTGAAAGGCATTGCATGGGTCTACGATACGCGATTGCTTGAGGACAATTTCAAAAATCTGGACGCTCTCGATAAGAGCCATTCCGGAGGCGAATTGATGTTGCTCTGGGAGCCACCAAGTTTGGATGCCCGGATCGCAAATCAATCAGGTCTCCTGTCGATCATGAACGGCGGTCTCGCTTCGCCGCAGGCATTCCTGCAAACGCACTGTGCCGTGCATCCAGATTTGCTAGTGCGAATCGTCATTTCCGCGCGTGCGAAGTCGGAGGCTCGGGAGATGTTGGACCAAAACAACATTTCCGAGCGAACCCTCTATCCAGGATTACCCGGACTTTGCGCGTGGCTGAAGCGTTATTACGGCACAGCCTGGTGAGCGCGAAAAGGATGGAAAGCGTAAGTCAATTGCAGCTCGACATCGCCTCGGCGGTAGACAGCCGAGTCGTGGGTCGGACTAGCCTCGAAAGCGTCGTGCTTCTTGAAGCCACGCTGCCGCAGCAGCGGGGTGACAAGCCTCGTGGTGAGTCTAGAGAATTCTGACATCGCAACCAGGATTCTAACGACGACGCTCAGCAACCCGCGGAGCGGGTCCGAGGTACTTTGCCATGATTCGCCACCCGCTAAGGTATCAGGTTTCCGCTTCGTGGTGCGACTGGCACGTCTGCTGAAACTGGAGTCAGGCATCCGAGATTTGCAGCAGGATCTTGTGGAAGGCCGTACGTGAATCCTTCACCGTGCCGAGGTGACCGCGCTCGTGACCAAGCCCCGTGTCTTGGATTGCGCCCGCTTCGAGCGCTGCTCTCGCCAACGACCGTGCCCGAGCCGCTTTACCGCCGCGATGAGCGACGATCGCACGGACCCCGTTCAGCATATAGGCGCACCGTGGAATTCGGCAGCCGCGAGTGCCTCAGGGTAAAGACTGCCAGCGGTCGTGTTCGACCACTACCTTGGCTAAACGGTAGCCGGCGTTGGTCCCGATTCCTGGAAACTCGCGTTCGCGTTGCAATGCCCGGCGATAGAATTCGATGGCATCGTCAATCCGCTCGAGGGCTTCACAGCACTGCCCCGCGGTTTCCAGCGCGAGCGCGCTATCCATGGCGCCGGGGTACTCCGCGCAGGCGCGCTCGAGAAGTTCGAGTGCAGCCCGCACGAGCTGCGGCTCTCCCGTTTCATACAGAGTACGCGCCTGAATGCGCATGTACTGCGCCTTGCTGTCTGGGCCATGGCTCCGCCTGTTGCGTGCAAAAAACTCGTCCTGGTCACGTTCTGTCCAGGTCGTTCGCCTACACCAATCGTTTCGGCCTTGTGTCATGTCTCGCCAAGTGGTTGGTATGCCTGACGACCGGGTGAAGCGGGTCGCCTGCTATGCGTCGGTAGACGTTGGCCGCAGCCCCAATGCTACTCAGCGGGGTCCGCTGGATCGCATTACCAGGCGCCAGCCGCCTACGACAGCGGTGCCGTGTGCACCTCCAATTCGCCCCGATCATACAACTGATTCAGGACGTCGTCGATGATGCCGGCGCTCAATTCGCTGACGATGATGATGTGGGGCACCCCGAGGTGTACCCGGACTCGCGTGCCCTCGAGCAAGTCGCCGCACACGGCCAGCGCCTCCGGCGTAGCGAAGAAGCACCAGCCCTTGTTACCACCTCCGAAGTCGACGGTCACCTCGACGATGGCTGATACGGGATCGGTGATGGGATCATCGATGGTGTATGGTAACATCGGGACGAGCAACGACCTTGAAGCGGCTAGTGTTTAAAACTCCGCGGCCCGCGCAATGGGCCCGCTGGAACCGAATGCTGGATAGCATCATCACGTCTCGTCTTCGATCCTGGCGAAGAGCTTCTGGATTCTGCCGGCCGGATCCTGAAGGAAGGCCCTGGTCACCGCGTAATGCTCAGTGTCTTCGTATCGCGTTCGGTGAATTCCCGCCTGATCGAGGAGAAAGATGGTCGAGTTCGGGTAGGCAAGCAGGATCGGCGAATGTGTCGAAACGATGAGCTGGCTGCCACCCTGCACGAGCTGGTGTATGCGAACCAAAAGAGCGAGCTGACGTTGCGGAGACAGGGCGGCTTCTGGCTCGTCGAGAACGAAGAGGCCGCCGTCGCGGAACTTGTTGACAGCAACCCAAAGGAACGCCTCTCCGTGGGACATCTCGTGAAGCTCGGCCCAGCCGTACACTCGATACTGCTCGGCTTCGGTCGACACGTTGAACATCGTTTCCGCGCAGGAAGAAGCCAGATTTCTCGTGACGGGCACTCCGCGCGAGGCGGATGTAATCCTGCAGAGGGGATTCGCTCGGCCGGTGCGCTCCGCCGAAGTTTTTCGTCCCACCCTCCGCATTAAAACCGGCCAGGATGGCAATCGCCTCGATGAGAGTCGACTTCCCCGACCCGTTCTCACCAACGAGGAAGGTAACCGCAGGGCCAAACTCCAACCGCTCAAGCTGAGCGATTGCCGGAATGTTGAACGGGTACACCTTCCAATCCGGAACCCTGTCACGCACCAGCTCCAGGTAGCGAAGGAAGGGTTCCGCTGTCACGTTGCTCCTCATCTGCGCAGGGATTGACGTTGCATAACTGTGATAGCCGCTTCCTCACGGAATCCAATCGGCCCGGATGAAGTACGGCCCGCCGAGGGCGTGGTCCTCGTGCGTATGGATCATCGACCACGCCAGGTCCGGAGGGCTGATGAAGAATTCAGCGTCGCAGAACGACCCGAGCGCCGCCAGTGGGCCACGGCACTCATAGGCTGCGATCGCCAGGCGGTATACGTGCACGGGCAGTCCGGGAACCCCGGCCGAGAACGGGACGATCACGTAGTGGTCGCACGCCTGGCACCGATACTCGTTTTCGGCCTTTGCCCCGTGTAGGAACCGGGGCCGGCCCCGAAACACGCGGCCATACACTCGACGCCAGGCGGCTTCTGCCTCGGCCCGCTCCGGATCGGACAGCCGATCCCACTCGACGCCTGCTCGGCCGAGATCGTCCCGCAAGGTTTCATCAAGCGACTTGGCGAAGGCAAGTCCTCCGCAGGGGTGGTAAGCAGCCAAGCTCAGCGGACCGGCCGCCGAAGAACGAGAAGGAAAACAAAGACCGATCACACCGCCGCCTCCTGAGCCGCTCGTCGCCGAGAATCTCTCAATCCTTCTTGCCTTCGCGTTCCGTCTAAGCTTTGATGAACACGATCAACCGGGCATCCGCGGCATCATAAGCCGGCCGCGGGCGATTTGCCAGGAGATGTATCCTCTTACGAAAGGTCGCGCAGATGGCCGACGGGGCGGAAGCTGCTCCCAACGCTCCGCCGCATGTCGGAGATCCGGGACACGTGGAACACTTCGACGTGCTCATCGTCGGCGCAGGGCTTTCCGGAATCTGCTCGGCCTATCACCTCCAGACGAAATGTCCGGCCAAAACCTACGCAATTCTGGACGGCCGAAGCGCGATCGGCGGAACCTGGGAC
Organism: uncultured Planctomycetota bacterium; assembly: GCA_963823665.1. GTDB lineage: Bacteria > Planctomycetota > Planctomycetia > Isosphaerales > Isosphaeraceae > CAVXHV01. The sequence goes on along the minus strand of CAWGMQ010000004.1, from coordinate 1,287,995 downwards.
TTATTCCGCTACCCGGGGGTTCGTTCCGATTCCGAAATGCACACGCTCGGGTACAAGTTTCGTCCCTGGCGCGACAGAAAGGCGATCGCCGACGGTTCCAGCATCCGCGAATACATCGCGGAAACGGCCCAGGTCTTTGGCATTAACCAGAAGATCCGGTTTGGGCATCAGGTCACGCAAGCGTCATGGTCGTCGCGTGATGCAAGCTGGACTGTTGACGCGACGGGTCCCGAAGGGAAGGCCGTCCAGTTCGCCTGCAATTTCCTTTGCATGTGCAGCGGCTACTTTGACTACGCCGAGGGCTATATGCCCGGCTGGCCGGGCATGGAGCGGTTCCGGGGCCGCACCGTGCACCCGCAGAGCTGGCCGGAGGATCTCGACTACGAAGGCAAGCGAATTGTCGTGATCGGCAGTGGCGCGACAGCGGTGACACTCGTGCCGGCATTGGCAACGACCGCCGCACACGTGACCATGCTGCAGCGCTCGCCGACTTACATCGTCGCACGCCCGTCGGACGATCGGGCTGCCGACTGGCTCCGCCGATTGCTGCCGGAACGGCTCGCACTCCGGCTCATCCGCTGGAAGAACGTGCTCCTGGGGATGTACTTCTATAACCTCGCGCGGCGGAAGCCCGAGCGGGTCAAACAAGAGATCCTGCGCCTCGTGCGCGAACAACTCGGCCCCGATTACGACGTCGAAAAGCACTTCTCGCCCCGTTACAACCCGTGGGACCAGCGCGTTTGCCTGGTTCCCGACGGCGACTTGTTTGTCGCCATCCGGGCGGGCAAGGTGTCGGTCGTCACGGACGAAATCGAGACGTTTACCGAAGAAGGAGTACGGCTCAAGTCAGGCGATGTGCTGCAAGCGGATATCGTCGTCACGGCCACTGGACTCAAGTTGAAGCGTCTTGGCGGCATCGAGATTTCGCTCGACGGCACTCCGATCGATCTGACGGGAAGGATCAGCTACAAAGGAATGATGATTCGCGGCGTCCCGAACTTCTCCTTCACCCTGGGATACAGCAACGCGTCGTGGACGCTCAAGTGCAACCTCGTGGCCGAATATATCTGCCGGCTTCTCAAGCACATGAGTACGCACGGTTATGATTGCGCCACACCGGTTGGAATTGAGCCAGCCATCGTGGAAAAGCCGGCGATCAACCTGAATTCCGGCTACATCCGCAGGGGAATCGAGCTTCTTCCGAAGCAGGGGTCGAAAAAACCGTGGAAGTTTCATCAGAACTACGCCCTGGATATGCTCGACCTCAGGTTCAGCGCCCTGGACGACGGCACAATGCAGTTCAGTCGTCTCCCGAACGCTAAACCCAGCGGTCGGCTCGTGAGGACGGCAATCCACAAGACGGCGGTGACTGGGACCGAGCCAGCCGCTCAGCACAACACTGCAACTCCGTGGCGGCATCGATCCGGCGATCTCGGCCCTGGCACAAATCCGGCCGCGGAAGCACAATAGCCATGTCAGGCCAGCTTGCTCCACTCGTCGGCAATCGCCGGCGTACAAGTCCGGGGAGGATAATGACCGTGCCGACGAGAAGACCGAAGGTCCGATTCGCGATCGAGGGAATGCTGCTGGCCGTGGTGAGCCTCACGCTCGCGCCGGGGCGATCGCCCGCGCAAGCGCCGCCGCAGGATCCTCGGCCGTCCGGCGCCTCGGAAAAAACGGCGCTCGCCAAGCAGGCAAGTTCGCCCGAATCCCAGGTGCGCCATCCTCTCGACCCGCTCGAGCCCGACGAGATCCGGCTCGCCGTCGACATCGTCCGGCGCGAGAAGAAGCTTGCAGACAGCGTTCGTTTTGTCACCGTCACGCTCAACGAGCCCGCCAAGGCGGCCGTTCTTCATCCCGAGGCCAGCGGCCTGATTCCCCGCGAGGTCTTCATGGTCTTGCTCGACAATGGAACAGGCCGGGGATACGAGGCTGTGGTGAATTTCGCCAGGCAGTCCGTCACGCGGTTCGACGCGCTTCCCCCGGGCGTGCAGCCGTCGATCACGCTCGACGAGTTCGTGGAATGCGAAGAGGCCGCCCGCAAATCGCCTCCGTTTCTGGAAGCACTCAAGAAGCGCGGAATCACGGACCCAAGTCTCGTCATGGTCGATGCCTGGTCGGCCGGCCATTACGGAAACGAGCCGGCCGAGGACCTGGGCAAGAGACTTGTCCGCGCACTCTCCTGGGTTCGGTCAGACCCGCTGGATAACGGTTATGCCCGTCCGATCGAGGGGCTCGTCACGATCATCGATTTGAACCGGAAGGAAGTCGTCCGGGTTGAGGACTTTGGCGTCGTTCCCCTGCCTCCCAAGCCCGGCAACTGGGTCCGCACGGCGTTTCCCAAACCAAGGGCCGGCTTGAAGCCGCTCGACGTGACGCAATCCCAGGGACCGAGCTTCACCGTGGCCGGCCACGAAGTGCGCTGGCAGAAGTGGACTCTGCGCGTCGGATTCAATCCCCGCGAGGGCCTGGTGCTCCACACGGTCGCGTACGACAACCGCCCGCTCATGTACCGCGGATCGATCGCCGAGATGATCGTGCCCTATGCCGATCCGCGAGAATCGTCGTACCGCAAGAACGCGTTCGACCTGGGGGAATATGGCGTCGGCATGATGGCGAACTCGCTCGCGCTGGGATGCGACTGCCTGGGAACGATCCAGTACTTCGACGGACACATGACCGATGGCAAGGGGCGAGTCGTCACGATCAAGAATGCCGTTTGCTTGCACGAAGAAGATTTCGGTATCCTCTGGAAGCACACGGACTGGCGCACAAGCCAGTCCGAAGCGCGCCGTGCCCGGCGGCTGGCGGTCTCGATGATCGCCACCGTGGGTAACTACGACTACGGCTTCTACTGGTATTTCTATCAGGACGGCACGATCCAGCTCGAGGTCAAGCTCACCGGCATCATGAACACCATGACGCTCAAACCCGGCGAGTCGCCGCGGTACGGAACCGAGGTCGCGCCGCGTTTGATGGCTCCCAATCATCAACACTTCTTCGGCGCGCGCCTCGACCTGGATATCGACGGCGAGGAAAACACGGCGCTCGAGGTGAACACCGTAAGCGTTCCTGCCGGCTCGGAAAACCCGCACGGCAATGCGTTCTACGCGCAGGCCACCCCATTGCGCACCGAGGCCGCCGCCCAGCGCAACACGAATCCGCCTTCGTCCCGCTTCTGGCGCATCGTGAACGAATCGCGAAAGAACGAGCTGAACGCACCGGTCGGCTATCGCCTGGTTCCGGGTGAGAATGTTCTGCCGTTCGCACAGCCAGAGGCCGCGATCCTTGCCCGCGCGGGCTTCTTGACCCGGAACCTATGGGTCACGCCGTATGATCCGGGCGAACGTTACCCGACGGGCGATTATCCCAACCAGAGCACGGGCGGCGACGGCCTCCCGCGGTGGACAAAACGCGACCGGAACGTGGCCGGCACGGACGTGGTTCTCTGGTACACGTTCGGCCAGACGCACATTCCGCGCATCGAGGATTGGCCGGTCATGCCGGTCAGCTCGGTCGGCTTCCTCCTTCGGCCCGACGGATTCTTCAGCGCCAATCCCGCACTCGATCTTCCTCCTCCATAAATCTGACAACCGCGAGCAAGAATATGCGAATCAAACGGCTACTCATCGCGTCCGTCCTGGCCTCGTTGCACCCAGCAGCAGCGTGGGCAGACGACAACACCGCACCCGCGGATTTCACGTCGCTCTTCAACGGAAAAGATTTGACCGGCTGGAAAATACCGGAGGGCGACGGCGGGCACTGGAAGGTCTTGGACGGGGTCATCGACTACGATGCCGGCAGCCTGGCTTCCGGAGACAAGGCGCTCTGGAGCGAGGTTGATTATCGCGATTTTATCCTCCAGGTCGATTGGCGGCTGAAGGAAGCGCCCTTCATCAACAAGAACGTCCCCTACATCCTGCCCGACGGCACCCATGCCAGGGATATCGACGGCAAGGAACTGAAACTTGCTCTGCCGGATGCCGATTCCGGTGTGTATCTGCGTGGCGACGGCCGGTTCCAGGCCAACATCTGGTGCTGGCCGATCGGCTCGGGCGAGCTGTACAGCATCCGCATGGACAAGAAAAGTTCGCCGGAGCTCCGTGCCGCCGCCACGCCCAGCACTCAGGCCGATAACCCCGTCGGGCAGTGGAATCACTTCGAGATCACCGTCAAAGGCAAGACCATCCGCGTCGGCTTGAACGGCAAGACCGTCATCGCCGGGGCGACCGTTCCCGACCTGCCCGACGCCGGCCGCATCGCGCTCCAGCACCACGGCAGCAAGAACAAAGACGGCACCTGGACCGGCCCGCCCAGCCTCGTCCAGTTCAAGAACATCTACATCAAAGAGTTGAATGCGACGGCTTCCCGCGCGTCATCCCGATCAGTAAGAGGCTTGCTGATCACCGGCGGCCACGATCACGAGGCTTCGTTTTACACCATCTTTGATGGATGCAAAGACCTGCGATCACTGCCGGTCACGACCAGCGCCGCCGCGTTCAAGTCCGACTTGCGCGGCAAGTACGACGTCGTCGTCATGTACGATTTCACTCGCGACATGGACGAAGCCTCCCGCAAGAATCTCCGCGACTTCGTCGAGAGCGGCGGCGGAGTCGTCGTTCTTCATCACGCGCTGCTCGACTACCAGAACTGGCAGTGGTGGACCGACCAGGCCGTCGGCGGTAGCTATCGCCTCAGCCGCGAAGGCAATCGTTCCTCGTCGACCGTGAAGAACAATCAGCAGATTTCCGTCAGTCTGCGCAAGAGCACCCGATCACCTCGGGAATCGCTCCCTTTCACATTGAGGATGAAACGTACAAGAATATGAAGTTTGCACAAGGAGTGCGTCCGCTTCTCTTGACGGACAATCCGGCGAGCGACACAAATCTCGCCTGGATCGGCCCCGACGAGCGATATCGGGTCGTCGCGATCCAGCTCGGCCACGGCCCCACCGCGTTCGGCAATTCTTCGTATCGCACACTCGTCCACAACGCGATCACCTGGGCGGCGAGCGGCACGCATCAAAAGTAGGTCAGGCTTTAGCCTGACAATTCTCCCGACGCTAAGCGCACCGCGAAGCGGCACAACGGACGTTCCCACGCAGAGCTTGGGAACGAGGGTTTTCGGGCTTGATCTCAAAATCGGAAAGTTAATCCCGGCCTTATCCTCAAGAGGAGTACCCCCATGAAAATTGGCCTCTACAGCATCACGTACCTGGGCCTCTGGTATCGCGGTGAAGCCCTCACCCTGCCCCAGATGATTTCCCGGGCCAGGGAATTTGGCTACGACGGAATCGAAATCGACGGCAAGCGCCCGCACGGCAACCCGCTTGACTGGCCACCGGCGAAGTGCCGCGAGCTGCGGGCGCATGCCGAGGGCGAGGGCATCGACATCTACGCCGTGGCCGCCAACAACGACTTCTCTAACCCGGTGCCCGAGGTTCGCGAAGCCCAGATCTGCTACATGCGCGAGCTGATTCGCATGACCGCCGACCTGGGAGCACCCAACCTGCGGGTCTTCCTCGCTTGGTGGGGCATCACACGCCACCCCCAGCTTGCGACATACGACATCGCCGAAGGCTACTGGCCGATCGTGCACGAAAAGTTCTCGACCGAGGAAATGTGGGGCTGGTGCCGGGAGGCCTTGATTGAATGCGCCCGTTACGCCGGCGATGCGGGAGTCACGCTGGCGCTTCAGAACCACAAGCCTTTAATCAAGGATCACCACGATATTCTGCGAATGGCCAAAGAAGTCGGATCGCCTCATTTGCAGCTCTGCCTCGATGCGCCCTTGATGCCGGATCGCAGCACAAAAGGTATCCGCGAGGGTGCACACGCGGTCGGCAAGCTTCAGGTGCTGTCGCACTTCGGTGGCGAATTCGAGCGGCGGCCGGATGGCTCCATCCGCGGCTTCGAGCGCAACGACGGCGTCGTGGGTGAAGACACCGAGCGCTACTACCGCGACTTCGTGCGCTCCATGAACGAGATCGACTACGACGGCTATATCGGCTACGAGCTGTGCCATCAGTTGCCGGTGGAGAATGGCCAGACCGTCGGTATCGAATACGCCGATCACAACGCCAAGCTGGCCGCCGAATTCATGCGCAGCTTGATCGAGGCCGAAAGCCCCGCTTTGAGCAAGGCATAACCAAGTCACTCGGATTACCGCGGGTTGTTGATGCTTCCGGGCGCCATCTGATCGGTCTTCCCGACAATTCGGCCCTGCGGTACGATGCGCCAGGAGGAGCCCATGCCGACGGTCACGCTCTCCGATGCCGCTCTGGCCCTGCTCCGCCAGCACGCCGAGCGGCAGGGTGGCATACCTGTCGATGATTCCACCCGCGAGCCTTACCGGGAGATCGCGCGGGAGGGGTTGATGATCGTCAGCCATTCGTTTACCGGGGGACGCGAGTCCTTCTACGCCCTGACGGAAACGGGTAAGAAGCTGGCTACCGTCCTTGACCGGCTCCGCGCGCCATCGCCCTTGGCTGCGTTGGGAAGCTCACTGGAAGGACAGGAAGTGAGGTCGTGCGTCGCTCATCACTCTCTTATCGCGGCCCGGAGTAATTCACTGCATATCCAGGCGCCGAAATCCGGGCCGGCAACCTGAGATCAGGCACAGGCTCAGAAGCCGCCAGTTTGAGCGGAACAACCCCGGCCCACACGTCGAGCTCGTAGTCTTCCTCCTCGTCGATCGGCGGGCCGACGCGGATCTTGGCCGATGCTTCATCGATGCGCAGACCGAGCACGAGCGTTCGCTTCAGCTCCTGCGCACTTGGCTGCCGGATCTCTTGCCATCGTCCCGGAATCAAATGGTCCGTGAGGGCATGGAGCGCGGCAAATTTCTCGTCGGGATCATCCACGAGCGTGGCCGTCCCGAAGACGACAACCGAGCGATAATTAATGGAATGATGAAAGGCAGAGCGAGCAAGAACAAGGCCGTCAACCAGCGTGACTGTCAGGCAGGCGGCGACTCCGCGCTCGAGCGTTTGCAGCATGCGGCTCGCCGGCGACCCGTGCACGTAGACCCTTTCATCGACCCGCACGTAGGTGGTCGGGATCACGAACGGCTGGTCGTCGACCACGAATCCCAGATGACAGACCATTCCGGCGTCGAGTATCTGATGGATGACGGCCCGGTCGTAAACGCCCCGTGCCGGAAGTCGCTTGACGGTTGAACGCTCGCTCGAGTTGCTGAGCTCAGACATGAATGGTCCTTCCCGGAGTATGTTAAGAATACATGAATCTCGCAAAAAAGCGGCTCTGCTGGCAAGCTGCGATGGGTAAGATCAATCGCGACGTATTCAGCCTGAGTTCAACCGTGGGCGGGAGCCGATCGGGTGAGTGAGCGCGGCGAGAGTGCATCGTCTGGCACCACGGACGGCTCCAATCTGAGGCCTGGGAAGGCGTCCAGGTTCAGTCTCAGGTCTTGGTTGCCGTTCGCAATCGCCGCGGTCGCCGGTTGCGGTGTGCTCTTCGGGGTCTGGAAGTCGGTCGGCGATCAAGGACATCGCGAGGCGATGGCCGCGGCTCGCACGCTGCAAGTCGCGGCGAGACCCGCCGATCGAGTCAACGCGATCCACGATCTCGTTCGGCACGGTGCGAATGATGGGCATCTCACGATCCCGGCACTCATTGCCTGTTTGAAGGATGCCGATGGCTCCGTCCGGGTCGAGGCGGCGCAGCAGCTTTGGCCATTGGCCAGCGCGTCTGCGCTCGGCGGGGTCAACGACGCCGAGGTCAAATCCGCGATCGAGGCGTTGGTCCAGGCGACTCTCGATTCCGCGGCGGACGTTCGATCAGCAGCCGTGATTGCCCTGGGCTCGATCGCGATCCCCGAGAGTTCCTCGGGCGTGATCGAACCGAATCGACTCATCGTGGTTTTCACTCGGATGCTCGACGATCGGGATGCGACGGTTCGCGCCGGAGTGATTGCGGCAATCGGCCTCGCAGCTCCAGGAAGAATCAGTGATCCTCCGGCAAAGTTGATCGAGCTTCTTGATGACGAATCCGTTCCGGTTCGTTTGATCGCGATTGACGTGCTTACGAGGTTTCGCGGTGGCATCGACAAACTGGTCCCGCATCTGATTCGAGGACTTGAACGCTCGGATGCCGGCTCTTCCGAGCGAATGGCTTATGTCCAGGCATGTGTAAAGCTGCGTCCGCCGGCGGCCACGGGCGCGTGCGTGCCGGCGCTCGTCGCCGCGCTTTCGAGCCCGGACATCCAGATGCGGTTCGTAGCGGCCTCGGCCATCAACTCTTTCGGCGCAGAACGCCGGACTGCCGTTCCCGGTTTGATTGCGATTCTCGAGAAAGAACCACTTGATCTCGAGAGACTCGGCCGCGGCAAGCGGAACCCTTCGACGTGGGATCCGGCGTGCGTAGCCGCCTGGGTATTGGGAGACGTGCTCGCGACGCTTGGGGATGGTCGACCCGACGAACCGCAGTCCTCTGAGATCGTCGCCGCGCTACTCAAAGTACTGGAGGCCGGGCATCCAGCGCGGAAGTTTGCAGCGATTCATGCGCTCAAAGACGGCCGCCGCATCGCCGCGAGGACAGCCGCGATTCCGGCGCTCATTCGTGTCATGAAACAAGCGGAATTGATTGACGATGTGTGGGAGAATGGGCCGGCCGCGGCGAACGCGCTCAGCTTTATCGCCGACCGAACGGAAGCAGCCCCCAAGGTGATCGAAGTCTTGAGGGAATCCATCTCGTCTCGCGGAAAAAGCGCTCGCTGGGCCATTGATGCTCTAGGAACATTCGGCCCGAGGGCGGAGGGCGCAATTCCCGAGTTGATCGCCGCGCTGAAACAGTCAAACGATGACAAGGGGCAGCTCGAGAACGGAAAGGCCGCCGCACGAGTCCTGGGCGAGATCGGCCCCGGCACGGCCTCGAGTGACATCGTGGTCGCCGCGCTTGCACAAAACGGTGTGGCATCGCCATCGAAGGAGACGCGAGTTGCGGCGCTCATGGCCCTGGCGCGGTTCGGGGCCGGCGCCGCGGCAGCGATCCCGGCGATTCGCGCGCGACAAGAGACCGACCCCGAGCCCGAGGTTCGCCGAGCCTCCGCCGGTGTTCTGAAGATGCTCGAGGATGATTCAAACGTGGCATCGGGCGTTCCGTCGCGCCGGTAGCGACGAAGGCGGCGTGAGATATTTCGTGCATAGCGCCTCGGTTCACCGCGCGAGCTTGCGGCGAGCCCTCAACGTGCGCTCGCGTCCGGCGCCGTCACCATCCCGGCTACCAAAGCGCCGAAATCCGGCCGCGCCCGTAATGAATCAAAGCCTTTGTCCTTCCGAACCGCATCGACGTCGCGATAACCCTTTCTCGCCGCTTCGCCAACGAGCTCGATCGCTCGCTTCGCATAGGCCTCCGCAAGCTCGGCTCGGCGTGAGCCCGGGAGATCGGGATCGGCCGCAGCCAGCGGAACGCATTGCGCCATGAACGAACCGGCGTGCAGTGTCTCAATCGCTGAATCGTGAGAAAGCGAGGCGAACTCCGCGGTATATCGGGTTGCTTCGTCATGCTTCTTGAGGGAGATCAACGTCTCGACAAGGCTGGCGCACTCCGAGGCAAGCAGACGGCGGAATTCCACGTTTTCCGGGGCGATCGCCCGTGCTGCTCGCGCGGCCGCGACGGCCTGCTCTCGCAGCTTGCGGGTTTCCGCAAAGTCACCGCGATCGGCTTGCAGCTCGGACAGTCTGCGGTGAGCTTCAGCCAGCTTGACGAAATGCCAGGGCGTGTTCGGGAAGTCCTTCGTCAGGGACGCGCGCAGAACGGCAGCGCGCTGGAGGCTTCGCTCTGCCTCGCTCGTACGGCTGGTCTTCTCCAGCAGCACCGCCAGGTTGGCCTCGGTGAGCGCCAGCTTGGAGCGATGATCGGCATGTGCGGGTTCACCGGCGGCCAGAGCTTCCCAGAGTTTGATACTCTGCCGGTAGATCGCCTCGGCCTCTTCAAGCCGGCCGGATTCTTCCAGCAGAATGGTGAGGTTGTTGCGGCACACGCCCGCACGTGTCCGATGCTCCTTCTCTGTCGGGAATCGCTCGGCCAGGTCATCGTGCAACTCGATGCCCTTGCGATAATCGGCTTCGGCGGCCTCGCGCTGCCCCATGTCCTCGAGAACCATTCCGCGCACGTTGGCCAAATTGGCGCGCTGCGTTTGGTAGCTGCCGTTGTTGGGATCGGCGGCGGAGATTGTGTCGCCCAGTGCCGTCGCCTTGCGCAACGACTCGAGCGCATGAGCGGGCTGGCCGAGGTCGCGCGCGAGCCTGGCCAGCGCGATGTGGGTATTTGCAAGCTCATGCCCATAGGCTGCGATCGCCGGGGCAGCGGCCACCAGCTTCTCCTGGATCGCAAGCGCCTCGCGGACACAAGAATCGGCCTCGCGCAGCCTGCCGAAACCATGGTAGGCGCGCCGAGCCTGAGATAGGCCCGGCTCGCCTCGAACAGAATCTCCGGGTCACCGTGGGCGTCACGCGCGAACTCCCGGTAGAACTCCAGAGCGTCTTCCAGCAGCGCGCGCTGCACTGGCTCAACTTGGGGAATGTCCTTGAGTCGCTCTGCGCTGACCCGGGTCAACATTCGGTCCACGGCCTGGCGGGCCTTTTGCAGATTGGCCACGGCCTCAAGCCGGCGGCTCTCGGCCAGGTCTCTCTGGTGCTTGAGGCGGACGGTCGCGATCGCGATGACAATCGCAATCGCAATCGTGGCCGTGGCCGTTGCGCCACCGAGCGCTGCGATCGCCGGATGGCGGTGAACCCATTTAACGGCCCGCTCAACCGGGTGGGCCGGGCGTGCGCGGATCGGTTCGCCGGCGAGGAAGCGCCGCAGGTCCTCCGCAAGCTCTCCTGCCGCCCTGTAGCGCGCCTGCGGCTGCCGGTTCAGGCAGTGCAGGCAGATCGTTTCGAGGTCGCGCGGCAGGCGTTGGCGGAGCTTTGAAGGGGGCAACACATCCTGCGTACGCACCAGGACCAGTGTATCCAGCACCGAATCTCCCTGGAACGGCGGCCGGCCGGTGAGCACCTCGTAAAGGATCACGCCCAGGCTGTAGATGTCACTCGCTGGGCCGACCGCGCCGCGCTTTCCTTCGGCCTGCTCGGGCGCCATGTAGCTCGGGGTTCCCACGAGCATGCCGGACTGCGTCGGGTTGAGTGGTGCGCCCGGAGCCAGCTCGTCGTCCAGAAGTTTGGCCAGCCCGAAGTCCGTCACGCGGGGAACCAGATCGCGGATGTCGTCGTCCTGTTGCCGATCCTCGGCCCGGTCGGCAGGCATTTCGAGCAAGATATTGCTCGGCTTGAGGTCTCGGTGCAAGACTCCGCGCCGGTGCGCATGCTCGACCGCCTCGGCCAGCGTGGCCACCAGCTTTGCAGCCATCCGGTGCGGCACCACGGTGCTGCGGCCTCGGAGCCAGGCCGCCAGCGTGATGCCCGGACAGTATGCCGAAGCGATGAAACAGCACGGCCCGTCCTCGCCCGCCTCGTAGACCGGCACGATATTGGGGTGGTCCAGGCCCGCGGCCGCCATCGCCTCGTTCCGGAACCGCGCGCGGAGCTCGCTCGAGAGCAGCACCTCGCCGCGCGGAACCTTGAGCGCCAGCTCGCGCCGCAGCCGCGGGTCATACGCCAGGTACACGATTCCGAAGGATCCCCGCCCCAGCTCGCGCCGGATCACGAACCGGCCCAGCTCGGCCGGATGTTCTTCCAGAATAGGGGCTTTGTCTCCGGACCAAAGATTCTTCGCCGCGGGCTCCGGTTCGGTGGAATGGTGCCACATCTGCCGCACCAGTTGGCACCACGCCGCTTCGACTTCGAGGTGCGGCCGGAGCGCCGCGGGAACCCCCACGCCTTCCAACGACGAGATCGGCTCGCCAGAGGCCAGGCGCTCGTCGCAGGCCGCCAGCCACAGAGCCGCGTCGTCATTCCCCCGGAGTGAGGCTGCTTCGTCGAGCGTCACAACCGGCTCTCCCATTCCAGCCTCAGCCTCTCCATCGCGCGTGCCCACACCTTGCGGGCGGCATTCGGGGACCGGCCGGTCAATTCGCCGATCTCCTCGAACGATCGATCCTCGTCGAACCGAAGGCACACGACCCGGCGGTACTCCTCCGGCAGCCGTTCCAATGCCCGCCGCAACGCCGAGCTCTGTTCGTGCTCGATCGCGACCCCGCTGGGCGAGAGATTCGACGCGGCCTTGGGCTCATCTGTACCGGCGGACGACGCGCCGCCGTCAATCGCAACTTCCAGCCCCACCGCCCGCTTGCTCGTCGCGCGAAACCGCCGCGTGAACGCCCCGACGTTGTGAAGCAATACCTGGCGAAGCCACGCGCGCAGCTCGTCCGGTGAAGAACCCCGGAACCGCGCAAAGTCGCGCTGAGCCTCCAGAAATGTCTCCTGCACCAGATCCGACGCCCCGCCTTTGGCCATCAGGTCCGGATCGAGCTCGCGCGACGCAATCGCCAGCAAGTAACGACGGCTGGCCTCCAGCGCATTTCCGAGCGCCTCCCGCGAACCGCCCCGCGCCGCGCCGAGAAGACCCTCATCAGTCCCACGTTCCGCCATCGGTCAAACTCCGGTTGTCCCGCACAACACCGTCTTCGGCCAGACTTCGCCCATGTTACCAGTGTACCCGACCGGGCCACATCCGAGCAACACGCCACGATTACGTGAATCATTGCATGAATGTCGGTGCAGCTTTTTTGCAACGTTGGTCCCTCTAACGATCGGTTACTGCTCGACGAGCGGACAGAATCGTGGTCGACGATCGTGTCCGGCCTATGGGGTCGTCGCGAAATCTCGATCCAACTGTAATTGTAGAGCGCGGCTCGCCGTTCTCTTTACCGTTTGCGCAAGGCGTTCACACAGCCGTGTGTCGTAGCGGTGGAATTTCAGGGCCGTCATGGCAGAAAGTGCTGACGATTCCGAGTCAGACTCGACCAGCTCAAGCAGGAAGTCGATCGCCGCGGGAAGTCGCATCATGGAGATCGCGAGCAGAATCTGGTTCCGGAGCGTTTTTTCGTAAGATCTTTGCCAGCAGGACTTGAGCGCTTCGAGGGCACGGGGCAGCTTGGTCTTGCCCAGGGCCAGGGCCGCGGCTTCGCACCGAGGGGGGTCGGCTGGACCGAGGAATTCACAGACGAAATCAAGGTTCGCCTCTGGGCCAATCGTCAAGAGGCCGGACAGGCACTCGGAGAGCACGTCCGGGTCGGCATCTCCCAGACGGGCTTTCAAACGAAGGACCAACCCGGCGGCCTCCGTGCCGACGTAGGCCAGCGCCTGGGCTGCGGCAAGCCGCACGTCCTTCTCGGGGTCGGTCAATGCGTCGACAAGCAGACAGTGGTAGTCTGACCCGCCGATCCTGGCGAGTGCAAAGAGCGCCGCAGCGCGCAACGGCGCCGCGGTGTCGTCTTCCTTGCCCCAGGCCGGCTCGAGCTGAATGTGACGGGCAGCCTTCTCGAAGACGTCGCGCTTGAGATGCTCGATCTTATCCAGGGCCTGCACAATGGCGATCTTGGCGCGGCACAGTTTGTCGTTCTTGACGGGATCGACGAGGAAGCGATCGAACGCGACCTCCATGTCGCCAAGAAGCTCGAGAAACGCTCGCTCGCCGGCGAGGGTTGCGGCCGAGGCGACGACCAGGTTTGACCGGTCGCCGAGATAGCGCTTCAACTCGGACTTGTGACTTTCCGATGGCTCCGCATCTCGAATCGCGCGAAGCGCCGCCAGCTTGTCTTCGAGGGATAAACGGCCTGCCATGGTTTGCTCCGGGAGAGGGATCGAGCATACCGATCCGATGTCGGTAAGTCACCTTTCCCGGCGAGATCGCCGTTATTGCCTCTTTTCGAGCTCGAGCCGGATCACGGCGTCGACGGTGTTTGCGCTGGCGGTCACGTGACCGGTCCGCCGCGGCTGTGTTGCCAGGCCCGTCAGTGCAAAGTTTCCCTGGGAAATGGGCCCGAATCGAAACGTGCCGTCCTTGGCTGTGGTCGACGTTCGACTGAGCTCGAGCGCCTCGATCTCCTGGCCGCGTTCGTTCACGGGCTTGGCCCAGCCCACGGCGGCGCCTTCGACCGGCGAGCCGTCTGGTCCGATCACGCGGCCGAGGATGTATGCGCTTGGTCCGACGACGAATTGATTTTCCGCGGGCCGATTTGCAGACGCCACGACGGTGGTGTAAACCGGTGCTTGGCGCAGCGGTTGCACGAGCACTGTCCACCGGCCCGGACTGACGTTTCCGAAGTGGAAGCGGCCGTCGCGGTTGGTGCGGGTCCGCGTCTGGTGCCCGGAGCTGGACGGCGATCGAATCTGAACGTCGGCGCCGGAAATGGACCGGCCGGATTCATCGACGACAACACCCGAAACCGAGCAGCCGGCCGCCAGCTTGAGCGTCATTGAGTCTGCGGCAGACAGGATGTCGCCGTTGGAGTCGAGCGTCTGGAATTCGGGATGCCGGACCTCCCACCAGCCTATCCGCAGTCCGCGCGGTATGCCTCGCAGGACGAAACGGCCGTCTGCGCCGGTATTCACCTCGATGGGGAAGCCGAAGGAGGATCCTCCAGCAGTCGCTCCCGCGTTTGGCGCGCGGAACTCGAAGTGTTTGACGATCGCCGTGACAGTCGCCTCCGCAACTGGTCGGCCATCCGGTCCGACCACCAAGCCGGCGATCAGTTCCTCCTTGCCGAGCGAGATCCGCACGTCCGCCTGCTTGTCTGGACCAACGAGTGCGGGGTACTCGCACAGGGCAAAGCCCTCTGCCTCGACCCAGATCATCCCCTTCACCTGCGGAGCCCTCGTCTCGAGCTGAAACCTGCCCGCGGAGTCGGTTCGTGCCAATCCGTCGGATGCATAGACAACTGCGCCTGCGATCAGCTTGCCACTCTCTTGTTCAACGACGGCTCCTCGAACGGTTACTGCGGGTCTTACCGCGTCGGCGCGCCATTCGATGATCTTTTCCCTGACGATTTCATCGTACCAGCCGAAGCCGTAGTCGAGCGCGCCTTTGAAGACCGTCAGCGAGTCGGCGGGCTTACCGGTCAACCGGCGAGCGGTCTCGTCGATCCACTCGATCATCTGCGGTTCACCGAGGGCCGCGCCTATCTCCTTGATGTTCGCGTGCCAGTGGAATTGCGGTCGGGTGAACAGCCAGGCGCGATCTATCATGTCGGGAGTGACGGGCTCTCGGCCGATTTCACGCAGCACGGTCTCGCACACGGCCCGGGTCGGTGCCACTGGCTGATAGGAGGCCGCGCCAGGAAGCGGAGGCATTTGAGTCCGCCCGGTGGCGTTCTCCTTTTTCTTGCGCAGGACAACGTCATCCATTTCGATCGGATCAGGCCCGCGCACCACGACGTGCTGGACATTGAGAAGCCCCGATCGTTCCACGCGATCTTGATCAATCCCAACGAGCACGTCGACGTTGGCGCCGACGGCAATACCACGGAACTCGTACCGCCCGTCCGCGTCCGTTGGCACATGGGCGGGAAAGCGACTGGAGGTTTGGAAATCCGGACCGGAATCGACAAGAAGCTGGATGCGCCGGCCAAAAACCCCTCGGCCGTCCGAGTCGAGCACTCTACCCGATATCCGCGAGGGCGGCGCGGCGTAGGCTTTCACTCGCTTCGTATCGGGGCCAATGCGCGTGAAACCTGCGACTGCTCCGCCAGGGTCACGAGCGAGGATCGTTCGCGATCCTCCACGCCTGAGCGTCAGCTCGAATTGCCCTTGGGCATTTGCAACGGCCCTGCCATCGAAGCCGTTGCTGCCAATCGGCGCGACTTCGATCAATGCGCCAGGAATGGGCCGCTCGCCCGCTGGCGTTTTCTCGATCGCCGTTCCGGTAATTGACTCTCGCTCCAGTGACTCGCTGATACGAAGATCGCGCACGATCTCGGCCTGGGCCTCGACAATCTGCTCGTCTGCGCCGTCTCCGCTATTGATCCGGTATCGGCCCGGCCCGACGCGGAATCGATACCGGCCGAGATCGTCGGTCGTGGTCCACTGAGGCAATCTGGAAACGTCCTTCGCCGCCAAGGGCGCCTTGAACGCCGGCGGGAGATCGGGACCCTGCTCCATCAGCGTGATCGTCGCGCCATGCACGGGCGGCCCGCCCGCGCCTTTCGTGACCACGCCGTGAATGAGCGTGCCGGCGAGGAGTGTAAGGTCCAGACCAGTCTGTGGCTTTCCTTCTCGCACGATCACGCCGGCAAGTGTCCTTGCCGCCCAACGCTCGTCCAGAACGGCGATCATGTACGATTGCTCGGGATAGACGTCGAGTGCATATGAGCCATCGCCAGCAGTTCGCGTGTGCATCCGGCAATCATGATTGGTTGCGCCGTGGCCTTCGGCAAGGATCAGCATTCCTGCCGCCGGACGGCCATCCGCGTGTCGCACGACGCCCGCGATGCGCGTGCTGCGCAGCAGTCGCGCCTCGAGCAACTTTCCGTCATCGCCCGAGCGATAAACCGGCGACTGCGGGCAGGAGTACTCTCGCGGAAGAATCAAGAACGGGACGTCTTCTCCCACAACCGGCGGGAGCCAGTCAAATGTGGCTTCGCCGGAATTGTCCGTGCGTGCGTACATCCCCGGGCGCCTCCGATGTTCGCCTGATCGCGCTTTGGCGGCTTTGCGATCGTCCAGGGCGCGAATTCGACTCCGGGCACCGGCCGGCCCGCGGTATCCACGGCCTTGATGCGCACTGAGCGCGCGCCCTCGAGTATCAGTGTCACCTCCGGCGGCAACGGCCGGATCTTGTCGGCGCCCGTGGAGCGAACATTCTCGGAGTAGTCGAACCCCACGCCCGCTTTTCGTGCAACGAGCCAGCGCACCTGGGCGTCAGCCGGAACCCGCAACAAAGCGTCACCTGCTTGATCCGTCGTCGTCTCGCCCTGGTAGTCGGAACCCACGGCGGCCACCGTGGCGCCTATCACCGGCTGAGCTTTGGCATCGCGAACATGCACTTTCGTCACACGGCTCTGCTTGAGCACGATTCGAACCGGCTGCGCGAGTTCGGAACTACTCTTCGGCTCGACGTACTTGCCCAATCCCATCAGCCCGCCCTCATCCGCGGAGGCGGCGATGTCCTCCTCGAGGAACATCAAACCTCCCAGAGCGAGCCGGAACGAGCCGTGCGGCGACGTCGTCGTGGGCTCGATCCGTTTCTCCCAGCGCACCGGGAACACCCTGGCGTTTGCCACGGGCTGGCCTTTCTCGTCCACAACGATGCCTCGAACTGCTCGTTCCGGTGCCTTTGCAGAAGCTACTTTGTCGGAAATCTCTCTTGCCTGCGGCTTCGCCGAGATCGGTCGCGCTGCACCTATCAAGATGCAAATCGACGCCAGGGCGAGTGCCAGGGCAGCGGCCGGCCCTGGTTTGACTGCCGTCACCGCATTCCTTCCCGGATCCAGGATTCCAGAGATGCGATCGCTCAGCGTCCAGCGGCCTTCGGCAAGCGCAAGCCCCACGCGCTGTGCCTTTGCCGCGAAGAGGCCCTCAGATAATTGGAGCAGCGTGCGTGCGTATTCGCAGGGATCACCAGAACGGAGCACGAAATTGTCGCAAACTTCTTCGCGCGACCGCGCCAGTCGCCGGTTGAGCCAATGAACGAGCGGATGCGGCCAGTACACCACGGCCGCGATCCGCTGCAAGAGCGCGACCAGCGGGTCCCAGCGGAGGACGTGCGCAAATTCGTGAACCAAGACGTCCCGAAGCTGGTTCGGTGCCAGCGATCCGGCGAGCGTGCGGGGCAGCACGATTCCCCCGCGGAAGGTGCCGATGGCAACCGGCCCTGAAACTTCCCACGAAGTGAAGACATCCGGCAGCCGGAGAAGCCCAAGCGCCTGACGAACCTCGTTGAACACAGCCTCGAGATTGTGAGCATCGAGCGTCTCAAGTGAACGACGGAGCCGGCTCAGCCGTTGCCAGGCGAGCAAGAGCCGCACGGAACCGATCGCGACGCCGAGCGCCCACAACAACACCAGACCACCGAGCGCGACCTGCAACATGTTGGTTGCAACGTCGCGCTGCGCCGCCGTCGCGGGCGCTACTGAAGGCCCGGGCAGAGGCTCCATGGCCCGGTCTTCAATTGCAGGCGACGACGCGGGAATGGAGCTCGACAGGTCGATTGGCTCCGGGGCCGGTTGGGTCGTGCCCGCCTCGGGTACTTCGCGTATGTAGGCTGCAACCTCCCACGCTGGACTTGCCGAAACCTGCGGTCGCAGATTTTCGACGGTAGCGACATTATTCTCTGTCGCAGGAGACGGGCTCCCCGCCCAGGGAATGATCTCGAGGGCAATCCCTGCGTGATCGAGTACGATGGCTAATGGCGGGCCCAGGAGGATGCACGCGAGACAGCAGAGCCAGAGACGATGGCGCAGCGCCGCTCTTCGCTTGAGGAACGTCTCCGACAGGACGGCCGCAACCAGGATGACTCCTGTGACCTGGGCAATAACCTGGAGCGCCAGCCGGCCGAAGTAAGATCCTGGCGCAAACTGTTCAATCCAGCTCATGGCCTTCGCCTCCCTCGTTTTTCGGCCTGATCGATCATCGCGCGAATGCGCGCTGCCTCCTCCTTCGAGACGCCCCGGTCTTGCAACAGCGCCACCAAGAGCCCCTCGGCCGATCCGCCGAAGGCTATCTGGACCAGGCGGCTGAGCATCGTTCCCAGCGTAGCATCGCGTGGGAGCGCAGCCCGGTACCGATGCGCATGCTCGACTGAGTCTCGCTCGAGCCAGCCTTTCTCCTCCAGCCGCGTGAGCATCGTCAGAACCGTGTTTCGCGCCACTTTCCGGTCTACGGAAAGCGCCTTCCACACGTCTGCGACCGTCACCTCGCCGCGGTCCCACACCACGTTCATGATCTCGAGCTGCGCCTCCGAGAGCGGGGGCAGCCCATGCGGGGCGTCCATCACGCGATCCTCCAGACCTTTACCTACGACTGTCGGTAATAATACCGACAGTCGTAGGTAAAGGTCTGGAGGATCGACTATTCGAGGAATCGGCCGGTGAGCGAGAGGCCGCCGTCGCAGACCAGGATGGCTCCGTTCACGTTGGCGGCCGCGTCGCTGAGCAGGAACAAGGCCGCGCTCACGATGTCGCTGATCGCGCCGAGCTTTCGAGTTGGGATGACCTGGCGCATTTTTTCTGCGGCCTCGCCGGGTAAGAGACGGCGCACGCCTTCGGTGTCTCCAATTGGGCCGGGGGCTATGGCGTTCACTCGGATGTTTTGAGGGCCCCACTCCACGGCGAGCGTGCGCGTGAGCGCATCCACGGCCGCCTTGGCGGCGGCGACGTGTGCCTGGCCGGGCGTGCCGCCGTAGTGCAGCGTGGCGCTGATGTTCAGGATAGTTCCTCCGTGCGCTCCGAGCCACGCGTCATACGCAGCTCGGGAGACATTCCAGGTGCCCTTGGCGTCGATGTCGATCACTGTGCCGAAGCCGTTGGGGCTCAGCTTGGCGGATGGGCAAAAGAAGTTTCCGGCTGCATTGTTGATCACGAGATCGAGCGAGCCCAGTTCCTGGACGATGCGCGTCACGGCCGCCCCAACCGCTTCCGGCTGACGAACGTCGGTGACGATCGTCAAGCATCGTTGTTTTGTCGATTCTCGGATATGCCTCGCGGCAACTTGAAGGTTTTCTTCATTCCGGCTGGCAAGCGCCAGGGAAGCGCCATGCTGTGCAAGCGCCGTCGCGATGCCAAGGCCGATTCCCGTCGCCCCGCCGGTGACCAGGGCAACTTTTCCCGCAAACAGATTGTCGCGAAAGATACTCATGTCAGCCCGCTTTCCAGAAGCACTCGAGGATTATTTGTCTGATTGAATCGGTCGAAGGCGGCCATCGCGCGTTTCAATTCAAGAGATCGCTCGTTCTGCTCGCAGTCATGACCTTCATCCTGCCATCCGATGAAGACGTTCGTCTGCGCCCCAGCCGATCGCACCAACTCCGCAATCGCCGAAGCCGCGGTCACGGTTGTTGCAACCGAGCAGCGACCGTGATCGGGAAAAAATTCACGCCCGCGCTGTCCACTATAGTACGGGTGCAGATTCAGGTCGACTCGCACCCCGTGCTCGGACCCCGCTCGTAGCGCGAAGAGTGCCGTATCCGCGGCATCGGACACCGCTGTCTCACTCGTAGTACCCGGACTGCCGATGACGACGTTCACATCGACTCCAATTCGGTCCGGCCCGTATTCGGCTGAAAGCTCACCCAAGTCGCGGAAAACGCGGATGATCTTCTCGCGCGGCATCACCTTCCTGAGGACTTCATTGCGAATTCGATCGTCCGATGACTCGACCCCCAGAACTGGTCTGACCGTGATTTGCGCACCTGCAACATCCAGAATCGGTCGAAGACTCTCGCGCTGGATAAAGGCCTCGCGTGAGTCGAGTGAAAGGACGCGGACGGCCGGCAAGGATCGTGCGAAGGCGGCGATCTCGCCCAGAAAGTCCGGCGGCATTTCCCCGGGGTTCAGCACGGAGCCGGAATTGTAGATGACCAGGTGGCTTACCGAGCCCAGGATCGCTCGATAATAGCCGGCGAACCACGCGAGTCGGCCGCGGTTCGCCTCGAGATCGAACGCTGCTCCCTCCCCTGCCCCGATGTCGCAGTGCAAGCACCGGCTCCCGAGATAGTATGGGCACATCCCGTCCCGCGCGTGATTTCCGAAGACGAGCGCCAGCCGCGGGCCGTATCGATCGCGCACCGGCTCGAAGCGCAACGCTTCGGGCGGCTCGACTCGGACCCTCGCTGCCGAGACGCTAAGTCGGCCGGCGGACAAGGTAGTCTCCCAGAAATAGGGCGTCGATCTCGGAACGCGCAAATGTCTTGAGCGCATCATCGGGAGTCGCCACCAGAGGCTCCTGATCGTTGAATGACGTATTCAGAACGAGCGGCACCCCGGTGAGCTGCTGGAATTGGCTGATCAGCGAATGAAACAGTCGGTTCTGTTTCGCGTACACCAACTGCACCCGGCATGTGTGGTCATGATGCAGCACGGCCGGAATGCGGTCTTCTTGCTTGAATCGGACGGGATAGGCGACATTCATGAAACTGCGGCACAAAGCGGCCCGCGACCGCCGCCGCGGCGTTTGGAACCAGTGCCGGGCCTCTTCGGCCAACACCGACGCACCGAATGGCTGGAATGGCTCGCGGTGTTTGATTCTGCGGTTGAGCCTATCGCAAATCCGGGCATCGCGCGGATCGGCGAGCAGCGACCGGTGGCCCAGAGCTCTGGGACCGAATTCCATTCGACCTTGGAACCACCCGACCAGGAACCCCTCGGCGATCAAAGCCGCTGCCATGCCGGCAGGATCGACGACTTTCTGGAACGAATAGCCCCCCTGCACAAGGGCTGATTCAATCGCGGCAGCCCGATACTTCGGACCCAGGAACGAAGTGTGCATCCGCGGCTGGTAGGTTCGAATTTCTTGAGCGGTCATGGCTTCTTCATGCGCAACGTCGAGTGCTGCTCCGATCGCGGTTCCGGCGTCGTGGGCCGCACAGGGTACGAACAGGGATCGAAAAGGACCGTGACGCTCGAGCTCGGCGTTCGAGACGCAATTGAGTGCCAGTCCTCCTGCGAAAACGAGATACCGTTCTTCGGTTGCTCGAAAAAGCCGCCAAGCGAGTGCGAGCACCGCCTGCTCGGTTCGGCGTTGCAAGGACGCGGCGAAGTCGGCAAACCGAGCGAGCGTGGGCGATTCGCCCGGGCTGCGCCTGGGTCCGAAGAGCGCTTCGAGTCCGGACACGTCATCGGCTCGCAGCCGTGCAATCTCCGAGTCGATGCGGAAAGGCGGCGCGTCTTTCCCGATCACGCCTCCGCGTTTATCCAGAATCGGGAAGAGAAGATCAAGCTCCGCTGCGAACCGCGTTTGGTCTCCGTAGGCGGCCAGCCCCATGACCTTGCAGGCGTCGAACTCGGTGAAGCCGAGATACACGGCCACCCGTTCCCAGAGCATTCCGATCGAGTGCGGATACGGAATCTCTTCGAGCGGCTCCAGTCCCTTGCCCGTGCCTCGGCCGAGCCACGCCGTCGCGGCTTCGCCGATGCCATCGATCACCAGAATGGCGGCCGACGGGAACAGCGATGCGTAGAATGCGCTCGCCGCGTGCGCGCGGTGGTGAGGAACAAAGTGAAATCGATCCGCGACGGCCGAATCATTCGCCTCGCGGGCGAACAGGTGCGGAATCCCCAGCACTCGGGAGTTAAACTCGGCTTCGCCCTGCGGCGTGCCGAATCCGGTTCTGTCGTCGCGCTGGTACGGATCAAGCCCAACCATGGCGAGGCGGCGTCCCGGGGCGAGCGAATAGGCGATGGCGTCGAGCAGAGAGAGCTTCGATTCGGGTACGAACTCGAGGCATGCGCGGATCGCATTCCAGGGAAGCTCATCGGGGTTCGTCACTCGAGCTTGCTTCGCGTGCTTGATCCGGGTGAAGCGTTCTTCCTCGACGGCGAAGACGACCTGATCGCCGCGCACGAGGGCAGCCGAGCTCTCGTGATAGGCGCAGTTGATTCCCAGCACCAGCCGTTTCTCTGCGAGAGCCATCGAGCGCCCTCGAGGTGACCTCGGATCAAAGGAATTGAATCTCGTCCTGGCGCCGTCGCGGCGGCGAAGCCTCCTGTCCCATCTGAGCTCCTTCGCCAACCTCTCGCGCCAGGATGCTCGGCACCGTCAAATCGAACGATTCCCCGCCGGTGGCGAATCCCAGGTCGTTGATCGTCTGCTCGGTGCGGACCAAACCCTGCGTGATCTGCTCGACCTGCCCGGTGATGGCCTCGGCATCGCTGCGGTTGATCGCCAGCTCGGTAATCGACTGGATCTTTGTCTCGAGATTCTCGATCTCGGCCTGAAGCAAGTCGTAGTTCTCGCGGGCCTTTTCCAGATTGGCGAGCCGTGACTTGCCGGTTTCCAGGTTGCCTTGCAGAGACTGCCTGATCCGCGTGCGATTGGCGGATTCGGGTTCCTTGTCCAGCCGGCGAATGCGTTCCTCGAGACGTTTGATCTCTGACTCTATCTCCTGCATGCTGGTGCTCTGGAAAAACCGTTCGAGCATGTACTGGGTGTAGAGAGTGCGGAGGTAGATCCAGAGCAGGCGGTCTAGATCGGCGAGCTGAAGCTCGTCGAGTGAGCGCAGGGCGCCTCACCGTCGGGCTGCGCAACTGCTCGGCGATCTGGCGCACCGAAAGGCAGCGATCCTTCAAAGCCTGAAAGCGGCGAAGCTGCGCGGGAGGCAGCGCTCGCATCAAGCGCAGGACGGCCTCGGCACTCGACCTGCGCGCGGGCCGCCTTGTGCTCCTGGGCGTCGACGTGCCTCTGGAAGCGAGGATGCGTGCCGAGGAACCCGAGGTAGGCGGTCTCAGCCGCCAGCACAACGGGCGCGAAGACGTCTGGATGCCCGGAGAGGAAGGCGAAGCCCATGCCGCCTGCGAACGCGAGCAAGTTCCAGTGAAAAAGGAATGCCTTCTTGATGTATTTGCCCAGGCCCACTGCTCTGCTGGTCCTCCCGAAAATTGATCGGCCCCGTGTATCAGGTACCGGCCCGGCGACTTTCTTCGAGCTGGCTGATCAGGTCACGCAGATAATATACCGTCTGCTGAAAACGTTCTTCACGCTGCATTTCCTTGGACGGCCGGTCCGAAGGGTCGATCGTCAGCTCGTGAAGGATCGTTCCGGGCGAGTTCGATACGACATAAATGCGGTCTCCCAGGAACACGGCTTCCTCGATCGAATGGGTGACGAAGAAGACGGTTGCCTGCGTCGTGCGCCAGAGCTCGAGCACGAGGTCTTGCATTGCCATGCGAGTCATCGGGTCGAGCGCTCCGAACGGCTCGTCCATCAGAATGATTCGCGGGTGCAGGATCAAGGTGCGAGCGATCGCAACCCGCTGCCGCATGCCGCCGGAGAGCTCGTGCGGGTATTTGTGTTCGTCTGTGGTCACGTCGAGGCCGACACGTGTAATCCAGCGCCGGGCGTGCTCATAGCGCTCCCGTCGCGGCACGCCCTGGCATTCCAGGCCGAATGCCACGTTATCGAGGACAGTGCGATGGTCAAAGCTCGTGTAGTCCTGGAAGACCATGCCGCGGTCGGCGCCGGGGCCGAGGACTTTTTCTCCCATCACGAGCACTTCGCCCGTGGTTGGAGGATGCTGGGGCCGCAGGCCGGCAATGAGCCGCAGGATCGTGCTCTTGCCGCTGCCGCTGGGGCCGAGCACGCAGATGAACTCGCCCTTGTCGACCAGGTCTTCAACGACGAACGTGACATTGTGAATCGCGGTGAATTCGTTCGATTTGCCGGCGTTGAACATCTTGGTCACGCCGCGAAACTCGACGACATGCGGCTGCCGCACTTCGCCCGGCTGGCGAACGCCGGCGAGCACGCGGCCGATGCCGACGGCCTGGCCGGCTGCTGCGCTCACAACTGCTCCCGGCTTTGGATCAGCATTACTCATGGCGTCTTGGCATCGGCTGGAGCATTGGCCGGTGCGGGCTTCCCGACCGCTTTCCGCCAGAGCTGTCCCGTGACTGCTCTCCACATCAACAAGCGCAGGTCTTCCCAGGCGTGCAGCACGCTGCGAAGCAGCCGGTCCAGAAGACCCATGCCGCCGTATCGGTACGGAAACAGCTCTGCCTGGACGAAAAAGAAGAACCGGTCGATGCACAGTGCGACGACCGGAATGATCAGCAGAATGAGCAGCACGTGCCGGCGGTTGCCGAGGCGCTGCGACGTGTTGATGAGATCGCCGAGCCCACCGGCTTCCGAGCCGAACTTCACCACCTCGGCGAGCATGATGTAGCCGAACGCCAGACCGAAGAGCAGTCTCAGCGAGTTGAACACGCTGGGTAGTGCCAGCGGCAAGAGCACCTTGCCGATGGTCTGCCAGGTGCCGGCACCCAGCGTGTAAGCTGTGTCGATGTACTGGCCGCCAACCTCCTCGATGGCACGGGTGGTGTCCCACACCACGAATGCCACGCAGGCGATGAAGATGAACATCACCTTTTGCATCTCGCCGATGTCGAAGAGGGAGAACGTCAGCGGAATGAGTGCCGCGACCGGGATGTTGCGGCCGAACAAAATCACGGGCATGAAAAAAGTTTGCACCCGATCGAAGCAGCCGCAGAGCACTCCCAGCGGTACTCCGACCAGTGTGGCCAGCCCGAACCCCAGAGAAAGCCGTCGCAGGGTGATCAGGAGGTTGCGCGTGAGCGCCCGATCAAACCACAGACTTGGAAAGCTGGCGAACGTCTCCTTCGGGCTGGGCAGCCCTTTCGCGGGTGAAATGATCCGCTCTTCGACCGGTCCGGACGTCACAAACCACCAGATCGACAGGCAGGTGCCCACGCCCAGAATGCCCATGAGCACTGCCTGCCAGGTCGGTAACCGGCGCCGCAAGGCGAAACGAAGATCCTTCATCAGTTTGCCTTCTCGGCCGTGAGCACCTTGATCTCGACCCGTCGATTTTTGGTCTGATTGAGCGGGTCGACGGGGCGATCCCACCCCAGGCCATCGACGTTAAATCGATTGGGGTCGAGGTCGCTGTACTTGCTGATGAGGGCTTCCTTGATGGCGTTGGCGCGCTTGAGGGAAAGGTCCTTGACGGCCTCGACCGGCACCTGGCCTTTCATCGAGCCGTCGGTATGGCCTTCGATGATGATTCGCGCGGTGCCGAACTGCCCGGCCAGTTGCGCGATCTCCTTGAGAACGTTCTCGACATTGGGGTCATAGCGTTCCTCGACCTTCTTGCCGTTGACCGTTCGTTCAACGGTTGACATCGGATCAAAGCTGTTGGGGAAAAAGTGGATGACGACCGTGTTCGTCAGAATCTCTTCGCCCTCGGTACGAACGGTTTGCACGTCTTTGGGAGCGACCCTCGACTCGTATTCCACCTTCGACTTCGCGTACTTCTCCTCCTGCCCCAGCTTTTGGATGACGGAATAATCCATGACCTGGTCGAAGGGCACGGGCCGGTGCGTGATCGAGCCGATCCGGCGATAGAGCATGTATGCGCGTTGCCAGATGACCTCGAAGTTGGTCGGGTTGTTCTGGTTGATGAAGAACTGGAAGTTCTCGGCCCAGTTGGTGCTGTGGGCGTCGCCCAGCATGGCGAGCGCATCGGCCTCCGGAATGGTATAGCCGGCAGCCATGAGCTTGGAGACCTTTTGCTTGTTGGGCTGCTCCTTGAGCTGCTCCATCGCGTCGAAGATTCCGCGAACCAAGCCCTCGATGATTGGCCCGTGATCGCGGGCGAAATCGGCCCGGGCGAACCAGACGTCGGCGATCAGTCGGTTGGCAGTCTGGGTTGTCACCAGCATGCGGTTTCCCTTGATCTTCGCCAAGTTGTAAATGTCCGGCGCCCAGGAAACGCACGCCGAGAATTCCTTGCGAGCGTTGAATGCGGAGGCGGCCTCGAATGCGCTCGGCGTGAACGTCATATCGACTTCCGGCGGCTGCACGCCGCCGGAGACCAGCATGTTGAGCGCGAAGTAATGTGAGGGGGAGTTCTGCGCGAGCACCATCTTCTTGCCGCGAAGGTCGGCTGCCGTCTTGATATTCTCGCGCACGACGATGCCGTCGCCGCCGTTCGAGAAATCGACCTGCTGATAGATGCGCGGCATGATCCGGCTGTCGGTCGGGTTGCCTTCCGCGTCGACGAAGCCCTGAAGGAACAGCGGAACCATATCCAGCGTGGCCCACCCGATATGAATGCTCCCGGCAGCGTAGGCGTCGCGCATGGCAACCGGCTCGTCGATCAGAACGAGATCGACCTTGAACTTCTCTCCGCCCGGCGTCGTCCATTCTTTTCCGGCCTTGAACCCGTCATTCGCAAAGACGATTGGCGCCCAACCTGCCCATATGTTCAGAGCAAATCGCACCGTATTGTTGACGAGCGGCTTGTACGCGGCTGTTCCCTTGACCGGTGGCAGCTTTTCGGCCGGCCTGAACGTGTATTCCTTGACGGTGGTCGGGCTCGACGTATCCTGGCTGGATTCGGCCGGTTGTGCGATTTCCTTGGGATCGATCTTCGCTTGCCCGGCACCGCCGCCAGGGGGGGCAGCCGGCGGGGGCGCGATCACATCGCGGCCGCGATAAACTGCAAAGCCAATCAGCGCAGCGACTACGAGCCCGACTGCAATATAGAAACCGCTTTTAGGTTGTTCGGCCATCTTTCGGAACTCCGTCGATCGGGGTAGCGGAGAGGTTCTATCTCCTCTCGAGTGCGTCTAGAAGGGTTTTCCTCTACGACAGAGTACTGCCCGTCACCCTTCCATTCAATGAACCGCCCCCAAGTGAATCGCCACGGAAAGTTGTTTATTGTTTCGATTCGACTCGCCGGAATTGATGGCGAAGATGGTTGAAGTCCACTGGCTCCGCTTATATTCTCGTCTTGGCAGCGCAAGGGCGGGTGGCCACCAGGTGCCGCCAGGTTGTCGCAAGCCGAGCTCGCACCAGGACGCGATAAGTATGAGCAGACTCATCCTCTTTGCCAGTCGAGCCGGCGCGGCCGAGAATCTATCGATCTTCGATCCGAGCTCACCCGCGGCGCATGCGATCCGGTCGCTCTTCATCCTCGTCCTGGCCATCTGCGGCGTGATTCTGCTTGTCGTCGAAGGCGTGCTCATCTACAGCATCGTTCGCTTCCGCCTGCGCGCAAAGAAACGGCCGAGCCGCCCCAGGTGTATGGCAGCATGCCGATCGAGATCGCCTGGACCGCGGCGCCGGCGCTGACCGTGTTCGTGCTGGCGCTCGATCCTGACGCGCACCGAGTTCCTGGTTCGAGTTGATCCCAAGGCTCCGCCGGCCGGAGCCAAGCCGCTCTACGTCACCGTCATCGGCCATCAGTGGTGGTGGGAATACATCTACGACAAGTATGACGATCAGGATCTGGGCTTCATCACGGCCAACGAGCTGCACGTGCCGGCCAGCGAAGACGGCGTGCCGCGACCGGTCTACCTGACGCTCAAGTCGGCCGACGTCTGCCATAGCTTCTGGGTGCCGCGCCTGGGCGGAAAGACCGACCTGATCCCGGGCCGCACCAATCAAATGTGGTTTCAGACGAATCAGCAAGGCGTGTTTCTCGGCCAGTGCGCCGAGTATTGCGGAACCCAGCACGCGAACATGCTGCTGCGGGTGAACGTCGATTCGCCGGCAGATTTCCAGTCGTGGCTGGAGAACCAGAAAAGGCCGGCCGTCGACAAGCCCGAGCTGCGTGAGGCGCGAAGCGCATTTTTGTCGCAGTCGTGCGTCAACTGCCATCGCGTCACCGGCACAACCGCGCGGGGCACCTATGCCCCCGACCTGACGCACCTGATGAGCAGGCAGACGATCGCCGCGGGAATGACCCCGAATACCCGGGAGGAGCTGCGCAAGTGGCTGAACGATCCCCAACAGACCAAGGAAGGCTGTCTGATGCCTCGATTCGGTTTGAATGCGAAAAGCGTCGATCTCCTCGTGGATTACTTGAGCGCTCTCCAGTAGATTTCCTGTCCATAGCATCTCGTTGAACCGCCGACGACTCACTTGCAGGATAACGGCCTTCATGACACTCGCTCACCAGGAAACCGCACTGTCGCGCCCGCCATGGACCGGCGTGCTTCACGAGTGGGTGACCACCGTCGATCACAAGAAGATCGGCGTGATGTACATCCTCGTGGCGATCGTGTTCCTGCTCATCGGCGGTGCCGAAGCGCTCGTGATGCGCCTTCAGCTCATGTGGCCCGGTGCCAGAATCGTCTCGGCCGATTTCTTCAACCAGATGATGACGATGCACGGCACGACGATGATCTTCTTCGTGGCCATGCCCATCCTGGCCGGCGTGGCCAACTACATCGTCCCGCTTCAGATCGGCGCGCGCGACATGGCGTTCCCGCGCTTGAACGCGCTGGGATTATGGGTCACGATTTTCGGCGGCTTGCTCGCCTATTTCAGCTTTGCCACCGGAGGGGCGCCGGCGATCGGCTGGTTCGCCTACGCCCCGCTCACGGAGCGAGCCTTTGCCCGCGGCTCGGCGACCGACTTCTGGATTCTGGGGCTGATCGTCAGCGGCATCGGCAGCGTCTCGGGTGCGATCAACCTGGTCGCCACGGTGCTTTCGCTGCGCTGCCCTGGAATGACGCTGCGCAAGATTCCGCTCTACACCTGGATGGCATTCTGGGCCAACGTGCAGATCCTGTTCGCTCTCCCGCCGCTGACCGCCGCGCTCGATCATGCTCTGGTTCGACCGCAATCTGGGCGCGCATTTCTTCGACGCCCAGGCCGGCGGCTCACCTTACTTGTGGCAGCACCTGTTCTGGTTTTTCGGCCATCCCGAAGTCTACATCCTGGTTCTGCCGGCCTTCGGCATGGTCTCGGAAGTGATTCCGGTTTTCTCCCGCAAGGTGATCTTCGGCTACGAGTTCGTGGCGGCCTCGACCGTGGCCATCGCATTCGTCAGCTTCGGAGTCTGGGCGCATCACATGTTCACGGTTGGGATGAGCAGGACGGTCGACGTCTATTTCGCCGCGGCCAGCCTGGTGGTGGGCATTCCGACCGGAGTGAAGATGTTCAACTGGCTCGCCACGATCTACGGCGGGCGCATTCGCATGGCCGCGCCGATGCTCTTCTGCTTCGGCTTCTTGTCGATGTTCGTGATCGGCGGATTGACGGGCATCATGCTCGCGGTGGCGCCGGTCGATTATCAGCTCCACGACAGCTACTTTGTCGTGGGCCATTTTCACTGGGTGATCATCGGCGGCATCCTGATGGGCCTCTTCGCGGGGATGTATTACTGGTATCCCAAAGTCACCGGGCCGGATGTACTCGGAGCGGCTGGCCGCGTGGCACTTCTGGCTCTTGCTCATCGGCTTCATCCTCACCTTCGGGCCGATGCACGTCTGCCGGCATCCTGGGAATGCCGCGGAGGATTTTCACCTATCAGGCCGATCGTCCGCTGGCAGTTCTGGAACGTGCTCACCGGCGTGGGCGCGCTCATTCAGGCGCCGAGCTATTTGATCTTCGCGTGGAACTTCCTGATTTCGCTCTTCTACGGTGCTCCGTCGGGCGACGATCCCTGGAACGCCTGGACGCTCGAATGGGCCTCGACGTCCCCTCCTCCTGCTTACAACTTCGAGACGATTCCGACCGTGCGCAGCCGTCGGCCCCTCTGGGACCTGAAGCACCCCGACGATCCGGATTGGCACTATGAGTAATGATTATCCGCTGCCGTTTGCTCAGCCGCGTGCGATAGTCGAGGGCCATGCTGCGCTGCCTCCCGCGAAAACCGGCATGATCGCGTTCCTCATCTCGGAGGCTTCGTTCTTCGGCACGCTGATCATGGCGTATGTGTATTTTCTCTCTCAGAGTACTTCGGGCAATCCCAAGCCGAGCGAGGTTTTCCGTTTGCCGATGGTTCTTGCCGCGTCGGCGTGTCTCTTTTCGAGCAGCGCGACGATTCATCTGGCGGAGAAGGCTCTCTCTCGGGGCCGGAATGGCACGTTTCTCAAGTGGTGGGGCTTGACCATTGTTCTGGGAGCGCTCTTTCTGGGAGGCACGATGTGGGAGTGGAGCGACCTGATCGGCAAGTGGGGGCTCACCATCAGTCGCAACCTGTTCGGAACGACGTATTTCACCCTGGTCGGCTTTCACGCCCTGCACGTTTCGATTGGTGTGATGGTGATGAGCATCATCTTCGGCCTGGGTGTCAAGAACCTGATCACCGCCGGAAACACCGCGGTGGAAGTTGTTTCGTGGTACTGGCATTTTGTGGATGCTGTCTGGCTGGTTGTGTTCACGCTCGTGTATCTGGTTGGGCGTTAGTGGGGCACATGTTTCGTTCACGAAGTCATTTGCTGATTCGAGGCGAGGCCTTGGAGATTGACGTGGCATGACCGATACCAGCCCAGAACCTCCGGGCTCGCCCGAACACGGCTCAGCGAAAGCGGTCGAGATGCCGCAGGCGACGGTCTGGCCGATCGTGGTGGCTCTCGGACTCACGATGCTGGGCGCGGGATGGGCGACGAATCTTGCTCTGTCCTTCGTCGGTGCCGCATTGTTTGTGCTGGGGCTCTGCGGCTGGATCGGCCAGTTACTACCGGGGCGTGGACATTTGCACGAGCCGCTGGTCTCGCCGGAGCTTCGTGCGGGCCCCATCGTCGGCCAGCTCGGCACGGTGGACCAGCTTCGTCCCGGCATGGCGGGATATCGGTTTCAGCTTCCCGAGGCGTTCCATCCGATCTCGGCCGGCGTCAAAGGCGGTCATTGTGGGTGGGCTGGTGATGCCCATTCCCGCGCTCGATTTATGGTGTTTTGAGCGGCCACGGCATCTGGTTCCCGATCAACCTCCTGGCGGGTATCGTCGTTCCCGGCATCACCGGCGAGAGCGTTTCCCAGCTCGAGCAGTTCCAGGTGGGTGCTCTGATCGTTGCGATCGTCGTCCACGCCACGTTCTCCGCGACGTTCGGTCTTCTGTTTGGCGTCGTGTCGCCGACTCTTCCTCCCGTGCCGGGCGGCCCGGTGATCGCCGGCGGGGTACTCATGCCTCTGCTGTGGACGGGCCTCTGTCACGGGTTCATGGGGATCATCAACCCTGCGCTACAGCGTCACGTCGACTGGTTCTGGTTTGTCGTCTCCCAGGCGGTTTATGGGTTGGCCATGTCGATCGTCGTCGTGCGAACGCAAAAAGTCCTCGTGCCCCCGGCCGGAAGTGGGCCGAGCTCGCTGAAAGGTTCACCGGCGCCCGGCACGGGCGGAGGTGAGTTGTGAGCTTGCAGCGCGCAAGTCTCGCTGTCCCGGTCATCCATTTCGCTCCTGGCATGTTCCGTGCGCACTCCTCTTTATCTGCACAAGTGGATGTGATCTCCCGGGCCGGCCCAAAGCGGCCGATCGAGCGCTGGCGTCACAGAACGAATGGTCATTCGACGTCCTTTATCGTCGGAATTGTGCCGGTTGCCATGGGCTGCTGGGCAAGCTTGGACCGGCCCCGCCGCTCAACGACAAACTCTTCCGGAGCCTGATCTCCGAAGACGACCTGCGGCTCATCATCGCGGCAGGACGCCCTGGTACGCTGATGCCGGCATTTGCGCAGAGCAGCGGAGGCCAACTGACGGCCGAGCAAGTCCTGGTTCTTGCGCAGGGGATCAAGTCACACTGGGGGACACCCGAGCCGGTTCCGGCGGGCACACCTCCACTTCGAGCGGAACCGGGCGGGCCCGATCGCGACAGTTCGAGCGACGCCGGGTGGAAGGTCTTTGCGCGAGCGTGCGCATCCTGTCACGGCGACCAGGGCGAGGGGAGCAAGACCGCCGGGGCCATTCACGATCCGGACTTCGTCGCGCTCTTGAGCGACCAGGCCGTGCGCCGGCTGATCATCACCGGCCGTCCCGATCTGGGAATGCCTGACAGCAGCGACGGCACGGGCCGACCGGATGGATTTAAGCCGCTGACCTCTCAGGAAGTCACGGAACTGGTGTCATTGCTGGGTTCGTGGAGAGAGAGCGTCGGGCCGACGGTCAAACCGACAGGGAAATGAGACATGACCCAAAACTCGACACGGCAACAGGCGCGGGTTCCTCAAATGGATCACATTCGCGATCGGCGCGATTGGCGGCGTGCTCGTGGCGATTCCCTTCGTCGGCTATCTCCTGGGAGCGATCAGGAAGCGAACGGTCGAATGGATCAACCTGGGCCCGGTAACTGCATTCGCACCTGATGAAACGCGGCTCAAGACATTCGACAATCCGCTAGGCACGCCCTGGGATGGCATGGCCGCTCGGATGGGCGTGTACGTGCGGAATCTTGGAGACGATCAATTTCTGGTGTTCGCCATGAACTGCGCGCACCTTGGTTGCCCCGTTACGTGGTTTCCGCAATCCGGGCTATTCATGTGCCCTTGTCATGGCGGTGTCTACTACGAAGACGGCCAGCGCGCTTCGGGCCCGCCGACGCGCGGGTTGTTCACGTGCGCGTGGCGAATTCGCGAGGGAAACCTGGAGATCCAGGCGCCCCACCTGCCGACTTTGCAGAATGTTCTCCAGGAGTCGGATAAGGCTTGAGGATCGGCAATGAAGCGACTGCTGCAGTGGTTCGAATCCCGACTGAATCTCCGCGAAGCGGTTGGCCCGATGCTCTTGCATCCCATACCGCGCGGGGCTGCCGGTCCGATGGGCTGGTGGTATGTCTTCGGCAGTGCTTCGATGACGCTGCTCATGATTCAAATACTGACCGGCATCGGGCTTGCGCTCGTCTACGTTCCCTCCACGAGTGAGGCGTATGCGAGCCTCGTTTACTTGAATGAACACCAGCCGTTCGGTTGGTTCCTCCGCTCGCTGCACTACTGGTCCAGCTCGGCCATGGTGGTCATGGTCGTCGTGCACATGACGCAGGTTTTTCTGCATGGGGCTTTCAAGTATCCACGCGAGTTGAACTGGCTCTCGGGCGTGGTTCTGCTGCTCCTGACGGTGGGAATGGCGTTCACCGGTCAGGTCATGCGCTGGGATGCCGACGCCTACTGGGGTGTCGGGGTCGGGGCATCGATGGCCGGTCGAGTGCCGGTCATCGGACCATACGTGGTCGATTTGATGCTGGGCGGTCCGATCATCGGCTCGGATACGCTGAGCCGGTTCTTCGCGCTGCACGTCTTTATTATTCCGGGCTCGCTGCTCGGGTTGCTCGGCTTGCATCTCTGGCTGGTGTTGAAACGCGGAATCAGCGCACCGCCGGTGCCCGGCGAGATCGTCGATCCTGCGACTTATCAGCCGGAATACGAGAAAGAGCTCCACGAGCGCGGCGTTCCGTTTTTCGGTGAAGCGATGCTCAAGGACGCGCTCTTCTCGGCTTTGACGACAATCGTAGTGGTTTTGCTGGCGGCGATCGTCGGGCCCAAGGGGCCGGGCGACTTGCCGGAGCCCGCTTTGACTGGGGCGAATCCCAAGCCCGATTGGCCGTTTCTGTGGTTGTTTGCTCTGCTTTCCCTGAGCCCGCCGAGTGCAGAAACGCTCATCATCCTGGGGTTGCCGGTGGTTTTGCTTTGCGCGTTGTTCCTGGTGCCTTTCATCTCCAATCGCGGGGAACGCGCTCCGAGCCGGCGGCCGGTTGCGGTCCTGTCGGTCGTGCTGATTGGCACCGTGCTGGCGGTGCTCACTTACTACGGTGCCACCGAGCCTTGGTCGCCGGTGATGGGCGCTTGGAGCAGCGACCCGGTGCCGGAAGAGCTTGTGAGGGCGTGCTCGCCGCTGCAGCTTCAGGGAGCGGTTGTACTCCAGAACAAGCAGTGTCGAAACTGTCATGCGCTCGAGGGCTCGGGCGGGCGTCGCGGGCCTGAATTGAGCGGCGTCGGCACGCGGCTCACCCGCGACCAGTTGATCGATCAGATCTCGAACGGAACGCCCGGAGGCGGCAACATGCCCGCATACGGCAAGCAGATCCGCCCAGCCGAAATGACCGCGCTCGTTGATTTCCTGGTGAGCTTGCGGCCGCCGGGTCGCGACGCGGCCCGACCGGCCGCCGTGGCCCAACCGTAACCTGATCGAGACGCGCGATGGACCCCACGTTCGAAGCCGTCATGCGATCCTGGCCGTTCGAGCCGTGGGTGCTCGCCTCGCTGCTGGTGACGGCCGTCGTGTACCTGCGCGGCTGGCGCGTGCTGCATCGCCGTGATCCGGATCGATGGCCGGCTGCCAGGCTCATTGCTTTCGGCCTTGGTCTGGGCACGCTCTTTCTGGCAGTCGCCTCGCCGATCGAACCGTTCACCGCGTTGCTGCTGCAAGTGCACATGCTGCAACACGTGTTGCTCATGATGATCGCGCCCCCCCTGCTCTGGCTGGGCGCCCCCCTGTTCCCGCTTCTGCTGGGGCTGCCACGGTCGATCCGGACAGCCTGGGTTGGCCCGTTCGTTCGTTCGCGGAACCTGCGCCGCGCATTCCAGTGGCTCGCGGAACCGCTGCCGGCATGGCTGCTGTTCACGGCGGCAACCTGGATCTGGCACCTTCCACCAACGTATCAGCTTGCGCTTGCCTCTGACACATGGCATTATTTTCAGCACATCTGTTTTCTGGTCACGGGGCTGTTGTTCTGGTTCCCGGTCATCCGGCCTTTTCCCAGTCGCCCGCGGTGGTCGCCGTGGCTGCTCATCCCGTACTTGATCCTGGCCGACGTGCAGAACACGCTTCTTGCCGCCTGGCTGACATTCTCGGATGCACCTCTTTACTCGTATTACGCCTCCCGTCCACGGCTTGGAAATTTTTCTGCCCTGGACGATCAAGCTGCCGCCGGAGTGCTCATGTGGGTGCCGGGATCCCTGGTTTACCTGCTTCCGCTCTTCGTGATCGGGGTCCGGCTTCTGTTTGGCGATGCCCGCAGGCCACACCAGCAGGTAAAGTCAATGCCGCAGCGCGCCAGGCGGCGTTCTGCCTTACCGACGCGCCTTTCGCTGCCGATCATCGGTCAGCCCCCCCGTCGGGCCGGGCCGGCGCCGTTCGATCTCCTGCGCGTGCCGATACTCGGTCGGTTTCTCAGGTGGCGGCACGCTCGGGTTTGCCTGCAGCTTCCGCTTCTTTTGCTCGCGATCGCGATCGTCTTCGATGGAATGTTCGGACCGCCGGTCGCCGGCATGAATCTGGCGGGGATCCTGCCCTGGATTCACTGGCGCGGACTCGTGGTGCTGGGGCTGCTGGCCACGGGCAATGTCTTCTGCATGGCATGCCCTTTCATGCTGCCGCGGGCGATCGCGCGGCGCTTCAGGACGGCGACTCGCCCCTGGCCGCCGTGGCTCAGGAACAAATGGCCGGCGGTCGTGCTGCTCGCTATCTTTCTTTGGGCCTACGAGGCATTTGCCCTCTGGGACAGCCCATTTCTCACGGCCGCGATTGTTCTGGCTTACTTCGGCGCTGCGTTTCTGATCGACGGTCTGTTTCGCGGCGCATCCTTCTGCAAATATGTCTGTCCGATCGGCCAGTTCAACTTCGTGCAATCGCTCGTCTCGCCTTTGGAGGTCAAGGTGCGCCAGCCGGATGTTTGCTCATCCTGCCGCACCAAGGAATGCATCCGCGGGACCGGCGAAATTCCGGGCTGCGAGCTGGGCCTCTACCAGCCGCGGAAGTCGAGCAACATGGATTGCACGTTCTGCCTGGATTGCGTTCATGTCTGCCCGCACGACAACGTCGGTATCATCGCGGGCGTGCCCGGCGCCGCGCTCTGGCGCGATCCGCGCCGTTCCGGGGTCGGACGGTTCAGCCGGCGGCTCGATCTGGCCGCGCTCGTTGTCGTCCTCGTCAGCGGTGCATTCGCCAATGCGGCATTGATGACGGCGCCGCTCTCGGATCTCCAAAGTCGCTTCGCGGCCGTTATCCCGCTCCGTTCGAGTTTCGTTGCAACGACCGTTCTCTGTTTGCTGGCACTGGTCGTGATACCTCTCTCGATCATTGGCGCCACGACGGCTGTCTCGCGGTTGTGGAGTTGTTCGAACGAGGGGTGGATCGCGCTGGCGACGCGATTCAGCTATGCGCTTGTTCCACTCGGGTTTGGTATGTGGCTGGCACACTACAGCTTCCACCTCGTGACGAGCTACGAAGGCGTGATTCCGGCAGTGCAGCGATTTCTGGCCGAACGGGGTTGGGCGGGTCTCGGCCCCGTTGATTGGAGCTGCGCCGCGTGCATTCCAGCGCCGGGCTGGCTGCTGCGGTTTGAGATTGTCTGCCTCGACTTTGGTCTGCTGCTCTCGCTTTACACGGCCCATCGCATCGCGCACTCAGAGGTCCACCGCGTGACGCGACCATTTCGTGCGTTCGCGCCCTGGGCAATCTTGATCGCGCTTTTGTTTGCCGCGGGTATCTGGATAGTTTTTCAACCGATGCAAATGCGTGGAACGATGCAGATGGCGGGGTGAATGCATGAGGAAGAAGGAACTGGGTATTGCGCTTGCGACGATTTGCCTGTGCCTGGGCGTTGCCTCGGCTCCCGCGCTCGGTGACGGAGGCACGTTGAGGTTCTCCGGCTGTCGCGGCGACTGGTCGATCTCGGTGTTCACGGCGCCCGCGTCGCTGTGCGCGGGGCAGGTCGATCTGAGCGTGCTCTTGCTGGACGCCGAAACGGGCAGACCAATCACGGATGTGCCGATCGAGGTGCTGCGCGGGGCGGGTCGGGGGCGGGGAATTCGGACTCCGGATGCCGGCCACGACCGAAGCGGCGACGAACAAGCTTTTGCGTGCGGCAAGGCTTGAGCTTTCCGAGGGCGGCCTCTGGCACATCGAAGTATCGGTCGGCGAGATCGATCCCTCGCAGCCGGTCGCGTTCGATGTCGAGGTGGCCCCGACGCCGCCTCGCTGGCAGCAGATGATCCCCTGGATCGCCTGGCCAATCCTGCCGATCGGCCTCTATGCGATCGCCGGGCTCCGCCCCCGTCGAGCGTGGGGCGGTCGAGCCGGTTAGCGCCACACTCGAAGAGCCGCCCGCGTTTGCGAGTGCCTGATCATTTCGCCGGCGGTTCGATCAGCGTCTGGAACTCGGGCCGCTGCCAGAGGATCGAAAGGTCCGGATCCTTCCGCGCGTGCTCGCGTATCGCCCGGTCATTGAAGAAACCGCTGTCCGCACCACACTTGAGCCAGGCCAGGGCCTGGGTGACGTAAGACTCGACGAGGCGCGTACGCTCAGCGGCCGGCATTTGCGGATCCTTCTGCGCGTTCGAACCAAGCAGGCCGTAGAGGCACGCGAGGTTGTAACTGTCAGCACCGTGGATTTCCGCCGAGGGCTTGAGGAACCGGGCTTGTGCCAAGGCACGCGCAAGCTCGCCGCTCTGCAGCAGCTCGATCGCGAGATGAACCCGATAGCTTATGGGCACCGGCTCTCCGGCGAGCTGCACCACGTGCTCCCAATCGCCCGCAGCTTCGCGGTGCTGGTTGAGCGATTCTCGCGCATATGCGCGGTTGCCGTGGAGTTTCAAGGCGAGGTCTTTGAGCTCATGGTGGTCGGGCTCCTTGCGAAGCGGCTCCTCGATCGCCAGCAGACCCGCGTCTGAGCGTGCGATCGCATCTTCGGCCCGTCCCGCCGTAAGCAGCATTCCCGACCAGCACGCGTTCACCTGGGCTGTTGCGACGGTGGACGTGTCGTTAACCTCTGCGATGCCGCCTGGGCGCACGGCGAGAAGTCCCGCCGCGCGTCGAAAATCGGCCTCGGCGGCCGCGAGCTCGCCGGCGTGCCAGCGTTTCACGCCGCGGTTCGAGAGGGACATGGCCAGCGGCTCGGTCACGCCGGGCAACCGCAATGGATCAATGCGCTCACGAATCTGGATTGCTCTCTCGTCCTCGGCCAGGGCCTCCGCGGTTCGTCGTGCGACCGTCAGCGCCGTTGCAAGGTTGTGATGGCACATGGCAAGCTCTTCCTGGCATTCCACGTTTTCCGGGTCGGCCTTCAAAACCTGTTCGGCAAGCTCGACCGCTTCCCGGCCGGCCGCGCTTGCTTGGTCGTGCTTCTCAAGCGCGTTCAGGTAGGCACAGAGCTTGAGCAGGCAATCGACGTGCATTCTCAGCAGGCCGAGATTCTGCGGATCGGCTTCTCTCGCGCACGTCAGCAGGCCGATGGCTCGCCGCATCGAGCTCGCGGCCTCCTCGGTCTGGCCGAGCGAATGTTCGAGCGCCGAGGCCTGGTTGAGCATCCAGGCTGTGTCGCGGCTGATCATCGGGTCGTTCGAGTCGGTCCCACTCAGCACGCGATGAAAAAACTCGAGAGCGGCTTGCCGCTGCTTGTGACGCAGGTTGAGCAGCCGCGGAGAGCCTGCAACCTGGCGATCGTCGAGCTTTGCAAGCATCTCGGTGATCGTTGCGCGGGCTTCCGCATAATGATGGCGGGCCTCGGCGGCCTTAGCCTGAGTGCGGCCGATCTCGATCTGGAGCTCGTTGAAGTGCCAGTAAACCAGGCCGATCACGGCCGCCGCGGCCAGAGCGATGGTTCCGGCCAGCCCCGTTTGCCAGGGATGACGCCTGGCCCACTTGAAGACGCGTTGAGCGTGCCCGATCCGGCGAGCCCGGACTGGTACCCCGAACCGGAACCGCTCGAGATCTTCGGCAAGCTCGAGGGCGGTCGCACATCGCCGCGCTGGTGTCTTTTCGAGACACTTCAGACAGATCGTTTCGAGGTCCGGTGGTATCTCCGGGCGCAGCCGGCGGGGGGGAACCGCTTCCGTGCCGACCACCAGAGCGAGCGTCTCGAGCGGCGACTCACCGAGAAACGGCGGGCGACCCGTCATGGCGTGATAAAGGATCGCTCCCAGCGCGTGGATATCGGCGCCAGGGCCAACCGTGCTCGAATGGCCGGAAGCCTGCTCAGGCGCCATGTAGCTGGGCGTTCCCAGCGTTTCACCGGTAAGCGTTCGAACCGATTCGCGATCAAGCAGCTTGGCCAGCCCGAAATCGCTGATCTTGGGAATGCCGCCGGCGGCGATCAGCACGTTGCTCGGCTTCAGGTCGCGATGCACGATCCCAGCCTGGTGAGCAGCGTGAACCGCGTGAGCGAGCACCTCGATCAGCTCAGCGGCGGGCCGTGCGCTCTGCGGCCCCTGTGCCAATCGTTCCAGCAGACTTCCGCCGTCGGCATATTCCAGCGAAAAATAAGGCCGCCCCTGGTGCTCCGCGATGGAATAGATTGGAACGACATTGGGATGCTTGAGCCGGGCGACGGCTTCGGCCTCGGCCAGAAACCGGCCGAAGCGAGACCCGCCGGAACCGTGAATGTCAGCGATCGTCTTGATCGCAACAATACGACTCAGCTTCAGGTCGCGGGCCTTGTAAACGACCCCCATGCCCCCGTGTCCGATCTTGCCCAGCGTTTCGTGGCCGGGAAACACCGGGAGACTCTCCGGAGCTCCGACGTACCCATCAACCGCGGTTTCTTGCAGCGCCATGATGGCGTAGAGACGCTTCTGCTGGTCGATCCACCGCGCCAGCTCGTCGACGAGACGGGGATCGATCACCCCGAGTGATTCAACCGGCGGGTCCTCTCCCAGGCGGAAGCGCGCGTCCCAGTCGGCCAGCGCGTCCAGCAGCAACTCTTCGTCGGTCGGGCTCAGGGCATCGATCTTTCGGTCGGGCATCGTTTGCGCGCGAAGTTCAACCGTGACGGCCGACGGCGCCTCTGGCCCGCTGCCGTTCTCCGCGAATGGGTCCGATGATGCGTCTCGCCCCATCACGAAAGCTCCTCGACCTCGCTCAACCACTGCGCAAGACGCCGGGTTGCCGATAGCCATAAGCGGCTCACCTGCTTCGGCTCGAGCTTCAGCAGCACCGCAATCTCGCTTTGGGGAAACCCGGCGAAATAGTGAAAGTCGAAGACGGTACGCTGGTTATCGGGCAGGCGAGCCACCTCATCGTGAAACTCGGTCCAGAACGCTAACCGGACCGGATCATGGCTCGAGTCGGCGACGTCGAACGCCGCCGCGGTCCCCGATTCGAGCCCTCCGGGCGCCGGCTGCCGCCAACGGTTGTCGTCCCGCGTCTGCCGCCGCGCCAGGTCGAGCAGCACCTGCCGCACCTTGTGAAACATCAGCCCGTAAAAGTCTTCCGGAGACGCCGGCCGGTGCTGCTCCAAAGTCTGGAGCAGCCGCATCCACGCCTCGTCGACGATGCTCCCCAGCTCATGCCGGGCTTGCAGCCGGGGAAACTCCTTGCGCAGTGTCGCGGCGGCAATTCGCCTCAGTCGTTCGTGCACTCGCTCCAGGAGCGCGCGCCGGGCCGACTCTTCGTTCTGTTCCAGCCGTTTGATCAGGTCGCGAACGTCTGCGGTGGTATCGCCGCTCATTTGCGCTGATTTCTCCGGTCCTTTGCATCCATCCTATCATACTGATTCGCCGTCCAAGAACGAATCGGATTTTTTTCGACAGGGCGATGTCCGAGCTCGAAGTTCGCTTCGCTTACCTCGATTGGAGGCACTCGTCGCCGTTGGTTGAGGACTGCGAGAAGAGCCGCAATACGCCGACAGGACCCACATCCATGTTTCCTGAAGGCCGCTTCGACACGCACCGCGCGAACGCAAAGACACCCGAGCGCCATGGCGCCACCCGCAAGCGCGCTGCGCGCCGGCTCCGGTTCGGCGTGGAGATTCTTGAGCAGCGGCGGTTGCTGGCGGTCAATCAGTGGGTCGGGGGCTCCTCGGGAGATTTCGACGTTCCGAGCAACTGGGAGGGAATCAACAACGCTCCCGGCATTCCCGGGGTCAATGACCAGATCGAGCTGGGCGGCGAAATGACGATCGACGTCACCGGGTCAGCCTCGGTCAACAGCATCATCGGCAACCAGTTTCAGACGTTCGACGTCACCGGCGGTACGTTCACGATCGAGAATGCCGGCTCCGCGAACAGCTCCTTCGGCTCGCTCATGCTCGCGCCGGGCGCCGGTCTTGATGTCCAAGAAGGTGCGCTGTCTGTGATTAACGGCGGGTCGATTGCAGGGCCTGTGGGCGTCAGCACCGGAGCCACCCTGGGCTTCTACGGCCAGAACCCCGTCGATTTCAACGCCGGTGCGTCGTTTTCGGGCGGCGGTGACTACGACATCAACGGCTATTTCACGAGCCTTGTTTTCAACACGAGCATGAGCGCTCCCCAGAACGTGACGTTTGAAGAAGGGACGATTCAAGTCAATGACGCCCTGACGGTCCCCGGCACATTCAAATTATCCGGCGGAGCGCTCACCGGAGCCGGCACAGTCGATGTCGCCGCCGGCGCGACCATGAACATCTCCGGCAGCAGCTCAAACTTGAGCGAGCTCAACACCACGGTCAACAATTCCGGCACCGTCGTCTGGTCGGGGCCCGAGCGGGTCGCGGGGAGTGGCGTCTTGAACAACCTCGCCGGGGCGACGGTCACCATGGGCAATGCGGGCGAATTCGATCCGGAAGTCAACAACGCAGGCACGCTCGTCAAGGCCAGCTCCTCGGGCACAGGCTTGGTCAACTTCCCTGCGTTCCTCTTCAACAACTCCGGCACGGTGGACGTGGATGCCGGCTCGATCGATCTCGAAAACGACGGCACCGACACCGGCGTATTCAACGTCGCCGCCGGCGCGTCGCTCTACTTCACGAGCACCAACGGCACGCAGAACTACACGATCGCCCAGGGAGCCACCTGGCAGGGCGCCGGCAGCCTGGACATCGACGGACAATTTGTTGACCTTCTGGTCAACACCGATTTCACCGTTCCGGATCTGAAGCTGATGGACGGAGCCGTCGACGGCACGGCCGATTTGACGATCACCAGCACACTGGACTGGACCGGCGGCACAATGCAAGGCACCGGAACGACGACGATTCCGTCGGGGGCGACGCTCGAATTTGCCGGCGCGGCGCTTCGCCCGAGCTCAACCGCACGCTGGAGAACTCGGGGACCGCAACCTGGTCGGGCACCGAGGGCGTCGGCGGCAGCGGGGTCTTCGACAATCTCTCCGGCGGCACGTTCAGCATCGAGAATGACGAACAGTTCGGCCCCCAAGTCAACAACGCGGGCACCCTGGAAAAGACTAGCCCCACAGGCACCGGCTCGAGCCGCTTCGTTGCCTTCCTTTTCAATAACACGGGCACCGTCAACATCAACTCCGGCTCGATCACGCTCTACAACGACGGGACCGACACCGGTATCTTCGACGTTGCCGCAGGATCGTCGCTGGTCTACATCAGCACCAACGGCACACAGAATTACACGATCGGCCCGGGGGCGGCCTGGCAGGGCGCCGGCAGCCTCGTCGTCGACGGCGAATTTGTCGACCTGTTGATCGACACCAATCTGATCGCGCCTGAGCTGGATTTGATGGACGGGGCAGTCGATGGAACCGGCGATCTCACGGTCACCGGTACGCTCGACTGGACCGGCGGCGAGATGCAAGGGACCGGGACGACGACCATTCCCTCCGGCGGCACGCTCGCGTTGACCGGGAACGGCACCCAGATTCTGTCGCGAGAGCTCGACAACGCCGGGACGATCAACTGGACGGGCGGCACGCTCGCCTTCAACAATGCTCTGATCAACAATTATGGCACATTTGACGTCGGCGACGTGCCCGGCAACAGCTTGCATACCGGTCAGCTCAACAACGAGGGCACCTTCGCCAAGACCGCCGGCACGGGAACGACGTCGCTGGCGATCCAGGTTTTCAACAACACCGGTATCGTTCAGGTCGATTCGGGCACG
Source organism: uncultured Planctomycetota bacterium (assembly GCA_963823665.1). GTDB lineage: Bacteria > Planctomycetota > Planctomycetia > Isosphaerales > Isosphaeraceae > CAVXHV01. The sequence continues at coordinate 1,244,877 of CAWGMQ010000004.1, read as the reverse complement.
CTCGACTTCTCGTCGCCCTCCAACGCGCCGATCACCCAGATGACCGGAACGACGCTCACCGGCGGCACCTGGAATCTGCTCAATGGCGGCTCGCTGCTGTTCCCCGCCGGCATCACCATCGCAACCAACCAGGCGGACATCACTCTCGCCGGCACTTCAGCCAGCTTTCCCGCGCTCGGATCTCTGTCGTCGGAATCCGGCAGCTTGACGCTCTCGAATGGCGCGTCGTTCACCACGCCCGGCAATCTCGACAACAGCGGAACGATCATCCTCGGCTCATCGGCGACACTGGGGGTGAACGGGGCTCTCACCGAGGAATCTACTGCCGCGCTCGACGTCAAGTTCGGCGGCGCTTCCTCGAGTGGCAACTTTGGCACGCTCACGGCGACCGGCCAGATCACGCTCGGCGGCACGCTTGGCCTGGCGCTGGCAAACGGTTTCGTTCCGGCCAACGGTGAATCGTTCCAGATCGTCTCCGACGCGGGTGAGACTGGTAGCTTCGCCTCAATCAGTCGCACCTCGGCCGGCGCGGGCCAGCTTCTGGCCGTCGCGGTCAACGCAACCGATGTTACGGTCACTCGTCAGGGCGCGGGCTCGAACCTGGCCGTCACCAATGTGATGGTGCAGCCCACCGGTGTCGTCGGCCAGAATACAACCGTTTCCTACACGGTCGAGAACGAAGACCCGAGCAGCACGAACGTGACGAGTTGGCAAGACTCGGTTTATCTCTCGACCACGCTCTCGCCCTCGGCCGTGCTGATTGGACGTGTTGGGCACAGCGGCACGGTCGCAGGCGACGGATCGTACACAGGCACGATCACGGCCGCGCTGCCCGGCGTGGCGGCGGGAAGCTACCGCGTGATCGTGGTCGCCGACAGCCAGGGACAGGTCACGGACACGAATCGCGCGAACGGCGTGCTCGCGTCATCGAGCGAGATCAGCGTGCAGAACAATGCGCTTGTGCCCGGCGCGGCAGTCTCGGGCACCATTGGCAGCGGCGAGCAGGTCTACTACCAGCTAGCCGTGGCCGCCGGGTCGGCCGTGACGCTGACGCTCACAACGCCCAGCCCAGGCGGAGCCGGGCTCTTCGCGCTCTACCAGGCCGAGCCCACGTCGTCCGATTACGACGACTACGCTTTCAACTCCACGTCGACCACACAGACGATCGCGATTCCGGGGACCCAGACCGGCACGTATTACATCATGGTGAGCGGCGGCGCGCCCTCGGGCTCGGGCGCTGGTTATTCGCTCACCGCCGCGGTGCAGTCATTCGGCATCTTCAGTTTCGCTCCCGCCTCCGACAGCAACCAAGGCCAGGCGACCGTCACACTGAACGGTTCCAAGTTCACGCCCAGCACCAGCGTCAGTCTCGTGAGCCCAATCGGCGGCGCGGCGACGCCGGCCAGTCAGGTCATCGATCAGGACGATTCCACGCTATTTGCAACGTTTAACCTGAGCGGTCTTGCGCCTGGTGCATACCACGTTCAGGCCTCGAGCGCCGGCAGCCATGCGACGGCCTCGGCCCTGTTCACCGTGAACACGGCCGCACCGGGGAATCTCTGGCTCCACATGAATCTACCCGTTGGAATATTCGCGAATGTTCCAACTCCAGTGACCGTGACCTACGCGAACACGGGAGCGACCGACATCCCCGCGCCGATCCTGGTCTTCTCGGCCGACGCGGTGCAGGTGCGTCTCGCATCGCAAGACACGTTCAGCGGCAACACGGTCGATTTCCTCGGAATTGACCCGACCGGTCCCGCCGGTGTTCTGCCCCCCGGCGCGAGCGGGTCCGAGACGCTCGTGCTCGAAGGATCGCTGACGGGCTCGACCGGGGTCAATCTTTCCGTCGGTCCGGTCGATCCCACACAAAACGTCGAGTGGTCTGGTTTTCAGTCTGACGGCCCGCCCGCGTTCACAGGGACTGAAGCCTGGGGCCAGATCGTGGCGAATCTCCAGTCCTTGATCGGAACGACGGAAGGGCAGCTTCAATCCGCGCTCGACTCGGTTGCTACGTACCTTGGCATGCTGGGCGAGCGTACGAACGATGTGGACACGCTCTTCAGCCAGGAAATCCTGAATGCCGATGCCGAGCTCCCGATCACCACGCTCGGCACTCAGACCGACGCCTCTGTTCCAACGCCCGGCAGCCTTTCGCTCGACTTCACACGCACGTTCATGCAGCCGTTGAGCGGCCGCGAGGCCCTGGGGCCGTTCGGACTCGGTTGGAGCGATGACTGGGATATCGTGGCCAGTACCGACACCTCTGGCAACGTGACGGTCGATTACGCCGGCACCATTCGCACGTTCACGCTGTTGCCTGGCGGCACGTTTCAGAGCCAGCCGGGCGACTTTGGAACATTGACGAGATTGTCCAGCGGCGGGCTTCAGCTCGAGGAGCAAGATGGCACGCTCGAGGTCTTCAATTCGGGCGGAACGCTCGAATACGAGAAAGATACCAATGGGAATCGCATCACCGCGGGCTATGACTCGAACGGCCGCTTGACGACCCTGACCGCGTCTTCCGGTCAGAGCCTAGCGATTGCCTATAACGCGGCGGGACTGGTATCGAGCGTCACCGATTCATACGGGCGGGTCGCGACCTATGCGTACGACGCTTCCGAAGAGCACCTCCAGAGCGTCACCACACCGCAGGGAACGACGCAGTACACCTACAACGAGCAGACCGGAACGCCAACGGCTGGCGCGCTCCAGTCGATCGCGCTCTCCGATGGCACACAGCAAGTGCTGACGTACGACGCACTGGGACGCATCGCCACCATCGCGCTCAACGGCGGTGCGGAGAAGGAAACGTTCACTTACGGGCCGCCCGGCCAGATCACCGTCACGGATGCGCTCGGCAACTCGACCGAGCTCGACTACAACGAGTTTGGCGAGGTCGCGAAAGAGGTCGACGCACTCGGCAAGGTCACATCAATCGATTTCGATCCCGCGACTCTGCTGCCGACCCAGGTGACGAATTCTCTCGGCCAGACCGAGAGTTACACTTATAGCGCCGAGGGAAACCTGCTTAGCGTGACCGACCCGGCGGGCAACACCACGAGCTACACGTATGGCATCGACAACCAGATTACCTCCATGACCGACGCAGGCGGCAACACGACCACGTATGCTTACGATTCCTCCGGCAACCAGCTTACGACAACGCTCCCCGACGGGACCACGTCGACGAGTACTTTCAACCCTCTGGGCGAGCCGATCTCGTATGTGAGCGCCGACGGCGAAGCGGTGAGCACAGTCTACAACGCGAGCGGCCAGATGACCCAGGAGACCTTGTCCGACGGCACCGTGTACACATACACCTACGATGCCCACGGCAACCTCGCCACCGCGACCGATGCGAGCGGTACGACGACATTCACTTACAACGCGGCAGACGAGCTAACCGAGGTGAGCTACCCGAACGGAGAGTTCCTCAAGTTCACTCTCGATGCCACCGGGCGGCGAACGCAGATGGTGGACCAGACGGGATACACGGTCAACTACCAGTACACCGCCGATGGCCAGCTCGCGGGGCTGACGGATTCGAACGGCAACCCGATCGTCACCTACACCTACAACGCCGACGACGAGTTGACGCGCACCGACAACGGCAATGGGACGTACACCACATACGCGTACGATGGCGATGGGAATGTGCTGAGCGTGCTGAACTTCGCGCCCGCCGGGAGCTTGAACAGCAGCTTTGTGTATACCTACAACGCTGTTGGCGAAGTGGCAACGATGACGACCTCGTACGGCGAGTGGACGTACACATACGATCCCGATGGCGAGCTGATTCAGGCCGTGCTCGATTCGACTGACCCGTCCGTGCCAAGTCAGGACCAGACTTACACCTACAACGCGGCCGGCGATCGCACCAGCACTGTTGTTAACGGTGTGACCACGACCTACACCAGCAACGACGTGAATGAGTACACGAGCGTCGGCGGCACGACCGATACGTACGACGCGGCTGGCAACCTGATTTCCGACGGCACGAACAGCTATAGGTATAACGCGCTCAACGAGCTCACCAGCGTCACGACCCCGACGGGAACGACGATTTATGCATACGACGCGCTCGGTAACCACAGCTCCGTGACGACGAACGGACAAACCACGCAATACCTCGTTGATCCGACAGGATTCGGCGGCGTGCTCGGCACGGTCGTGGGCGCGTTCGACGGCAGCGGCAACACGATCGCTCAATACACATACGGCCTTGGTCTGGTTAGCCAGGTGACTGCGAGCGGCAATTATTACTACGACTTTGACGCACTCGGTTCGACAGCGGATATGACGAATGCCACCGGCTCGGTTGTCGCGAGTTACGCGTACAACCCGTTCGGATCGCTTCTTGCGTCGAGCGGCACGGTTGCCAACCCATTCACGTTCATCGGCAATTTCGGCGTGTCGGCCGGCGCGGGTGGTCTCTTGCACATGAGTTACCGCGATTACGATCCCGCCACGGGGCAATTCGCTTCGAACGATCCATCGGGATTGGCGGGCGGGGACACGAACATTCGCCGTTACGCTGGAGCTAGCCCCACGGATTTCATTGATCCCTCCGGACTTAGCGACCAGGCGTCCGGTCCCGTCAGCGGACCGCCTCCTTTCACTGGTTATGATGCAGACGCGTCAGGGGGTTTCTGGAGCGCGACAGTGAACGGCAATCGTTTTTACTCCTACAACTCCGCGGATTACGTGATGAGATCGGTCTGGTTCAATGACTGGGATTTTGAGGACATCTACGGACCGCAAAAGTATTGGAGCGAATTCAATCCTTATCATGGGACGCCGATGCCGGAAATACCACCGCCGCGCATACCCGCTGGCGCGGTCGCCGCACCTGCCGCCGGCGCTGCAGGCCGACTTGGGGGGGCGCTCGGCGCCGCCGGGAGGCTGGCCGGGCCCATAGGCTTGGGCATTTCCGGTGTCCAAAACGCCTCAGGGCTCGGTTACTCCATTGGCAAACTCATCGGCATGATACCCGCCGTGAAGAAGCTTGACGCCTACCTGGCCAGTCTTTTCAGCAGCGACCCCAACGACTTGATCGGCCCCGCCGGATACGGTTCCCAGGGCTTCGTGACGCCGAACCAGACGCTCAACTACACCATTGATTTTGAGAATAAACCCATCGCCACCGCCCCTGTGCAACAAGCGGTCGTCACCGAGCAACTGAGCACGGGCCTCGACTGGAGCACCTTCGGGCTCGGCGACATCGGCTTCGGCAACATCACGGTGCAAGTTCCTCCAGGCCGCACCTCTTACCAGACGGTCGTCGATGCAACCGCCAGCGTGGGTGTCTTGGTGAGCATCGCGGCCGATCTCAATCCGCTCACCGGCCTTGTGACGTGGACCTTCACATCGCTTGACCCCACCACGCTCGACACGCCCTCCAATTCGCTCGAGGGCTTTCTGCCACCGGACAAGAGCCCCCCCATGGGAGACGCCTACGTTTCGTACAGCATCAATCCCAAGGCGTCGGATCCGACGGGCACGACGTTGAGCGCGCAAGCTTCCGTCGTCTTCGACACCAACGCGCCGCTCGCCACGCCGACCGCGACTAACACAATCGACACCGGCCCACCCACGAGCAGCGTCAGCCCGCTTCCCCTTTTGACCACGTCGAACAGCTTCACCGTGAACATGACGGGCGCCGACGACCCCCACGGTTCAGGAATCGCCTCGTTCGCCCTCTACGTCTCCGACGACGGCGGTCCATTCAAGCTCTTCCAAGCGGGCATTTCTGCCGAGCTCGGCGCGGGATCAAGCTATACGGCTTCGGTCGCCTTCCCTGGCATCACCGGCCACACCTATGCCTTCTACAGCGTGGCGACCGACAACGTGGGCCATATCCAATCGACGCCGACCGCGGCGGAGGCGACGACCCAGGTGATCGCAATCCCGCCACCGGTAACCGTCACGTCGGTTCAATTCGCGACGATGAAGGTGAAGGTCGGCAAAGGCAAGAAGGTCAAGACGAAGGCAGAGAAAGTGCTCGAAGTTCAGTTCAGCGGGTCTTTGAGCGGCGCAGGCAATCTCGCCGCCTATGAGGTTCTGTCGGGCACGACGAAGAAACACGTCACGACTTTCAAGAAACCTGTGCCGCTCGAGTCGGCCGTTTATAATCCGTCGACCCTCACCGTCACTCTTGCACCTAAGAGCCAGTTCAACCTTGCCGGGCCCGAGCAACTGCGAATCACCGCAGCCGATCTGACGGACTCGTACGGGCGCGCTCTTGATGGCAATGACGACGGCGCGCCCGGCGGCAACTTCGCGGCGACGCTGAACAAGTCAGAGATCGCTAGCGCCCGGGTGGAATTGAAAATGCGCGTGATGCCGTTGTCGGCATTGGCCGTCGATTCCCTGTTCGATTCGGAGCGAGTGCATCGTTTGCGCAGGTCGCGCTAAAGTCGAGTGGCTTCGAAGGTAAGCGAGGTTGCGCCGGCGTTCAGGTTCCCTTGCTCGGATCCGCTCCCGCCAAAAAAAATCGGTCGTCGTGGCACATCCCGCCTCGGCACGTCGCATTGTGTCCTGAATCGGCTGTCCGATACGCGTCTCCTCGCTTTCGCAGGCGGCACCATCTCAGGACACATCCGCAATGTTGTATCAATTGAACAGCCGTCAGCTTACGACCCGCGACGATCGAGATTGGCGTCGGAAGCGGCGAACTCATGGCAACCGCTGGCGGCCGGCGCTCGAAGCCCTCGAAGGACGGGTTGTTTCGCTCTTGATGGCACGACCGTGATCCGCATGAACCGCGCTTCGACCAGCAACAATGACATTTTCCCATCGTGATGCGGTGTGCCGGACGGTATCAGCATTCTCAGGCGGGCCCTTGACCGGCTGCTCGTACCGGCCCTACGTTGGTAATCGCTGCTCGTTGCGGTCAAGGATTCTAGTTGTGCTGAGTTTTGACAATCCGGACGTGAGATCGAGAATCTCATACCTCTTCATGGCGCCCACGCGGAAAGACCACGAACCCGCAAGCACGGAAGTCACGCGGGCGCTCGATGCCGTCTTGAACGGCGAGCCGCGCGCGGCCGAGCAGCTCTTACCGCTCGTCTATGACGAGCTGCGCCGGCTCGCCGCCGTCCGGTTGGCCCAGGAGGCGGCGGGCCAAACGCTCCAGGCCACGGCGCTCGTCCACGAGGCGTATCTACGTCTAGTCGGGTCCGATCCCGAGAAGCCATGGGATGGTCGCGGACACTTTTTTGCCGCGGCGGCCGAAGCGATGCGGCGGATCCTCGTCGAGAACGCCAGGCGGAAGCGGCGGCTAAGGCACGGCGGTGGGCGAGCGCGTGTCGGCCTCGAGCTCGAGCGGCTCGTGCCGGCCGGTGAAGGGGCGGCACACGACGTGCTGGCGCTTGACGAGGCCCTCGACCGCCTGGCACAGGAAGAGCCGGCCGCTGCCCAGATCGTGAAGCTGCGCTATTTCGGGGGGCTTACAACGCTTCGGGCTGCCTCGGTCATGGGTGTCTCGCTCCGCACCGCCAATCGCCACTGGGTCTATGCACGCGCCTGGCTCTACCACGAGCTCAATCCGCACGGAGACGCGCCCGTCTGAAAAAACCGGGCGCTCGTGGCACAGATCGATGCCAGTTGTCGCATTACAGAGCAAATCGTCCAAGTGACCGAAGACGGAGATCCACGTCGTGCCCAGCGAACGCCCCCGCGGTGACGTGAAAGCAATCTTCGACGAGGCTGTCGAGATCGCGTCGACTGAAGAGCGAGCGGCTTATCTGGATGGCGCCTGTGCAGGCGATCGAGACCTGCGGCGCAAGGTTGAAACCCTGCTTCGGGCTCTGGGTGAGGCCAGTGGTTTTCTCGAAGGGCCGCCAGACCTTCTGGCAACGGCTGATCCGGAGTCGGTCCCGGCGGCGATTTCCACCTCGCCGTCTGGTCCGGTGCGGCACGAGGAGAACGCGACTTGCACGGATGTTGCGTCCGCCGGCGCGCGCGAAGCAACTGGATCACCCGGCGCACCGCATCTGGTCGAGGGCCTGGGTACGCTCATCGGACCGTATAAGCTTCTGCAGCGAATTGGCGAAGGAGGTATGGGGGCCGTCTACCTCGCCGAGCAGGAGCGGCCCGTGCGTCGTAGAGTTGCGCTCAAGGTCATCAAGCCAGGCATGGACACGGAACAGGTCGTCGCCCGGTTCCAGGCCGAGCGCCAGGCGCTGGCGATCATGGACCACGCCAGCATCGCGAAGGTTTTCGACGCCGGCGTTACTGACAGCGGACGTCCGTATTTCGTGATGGAGCTGGTCAAGGGAGTGCCGATCACCGAGTACTGCGACGCCGTGCATCTGACACCCAAGGAACGACTCGAGCTGTTCATTCCCGTATGCCAGGCGATCCAGCACGCCCACCAGAAGGGGATCATTCACCGCGATATCAAGCCGTCGAACGTGCTGGTCGCGATGCAGGACGGCAAGCCGACGCCCAAGGTTATCGACTTTGGCATCGCCAAAGCGATTGACCAGCGGCTCACCGAGCAAACGTTTTTTACACAGCACGGGGCCATCATCGGGACGCTGGAATACATGAGCCCCGAGCAGGCCGAGATCTCGGCGATGGACATTGACACTCGCGCCGACATTTACGCGCTGGGAGTGATGCTTTATGAGCTGCTGACGGGTTCGACGCCGCTGGAGCGCCCGCGTCTGCGGGAGGCCGGCTATTCCGAGATTCTGCGGCGAATTCGAGAAGAGGAGCCGCCCAAGCCGAGCACGCGGCTGAGCGGAGTGCGCGATACATTGGCGTCGGTCGCGGCGCTGCGGAAGACAGAGCCGGCGCGTCTGAGCCGGCTGATGCGCGGTGATCTCGACTGGATCGTGATGAAGGCGCTGGAGAAAGACCGGACTCGGAGGTACGAGTCGGCGAGCGGGTTTCGCGCGACATCGAGCGTCATCTGGCGGGCGACCCGGTGGAAGCCGGTCCGCCGAGCGCGGTGTACCGGTTGCGAAAGCTGCGCGCAAGCACCGGACGGGCCTGATCACGGCGGGTTCCTTTGTGCTATTGCTTGTCGCAGCGGCGGTGGTGAGCGCGGCTCTGGCAGTTCGTGCGCAGTGCGCCGAAAAAGGCGCGCGGATCGCAACCGAGCGGTCGACGCCGAGGGGCTGGCGCTCGAGCGCCTGGACGAGACTCGTGCGGCGAAGAAATCGACCGAGCGGGCGCTCGTGCAATCGGAAGAGTCGCGCAGGCAGGCCGAAGCTGTCAGTGAGTTCCTCACGGATGCGTTCCGCAGCCCGGACCCTTCTCTGGATGGCCGGACTGTGCAGGTGGCTGACCTGCTGGACCGCGCTGCCATCCAGCTCGACCAGGAGTTCACGGGATCGCAGGAGACCCAGGGGCGCTCCTCGACGCGCTGGGTGAGACCTATCGAGGTCTGGGGCTTTATGACGAGGCGGTGTCGACGCTCACGAAGGCCAGCCAGGTGCGTGAGTCGGCCCTCGGCTCAGACCACGCCCTCACGCTCAGCAGTCGCAATAACCTTGCCAACGCCTACCGCGCCGCAGGCCGCACCGCCCTTGCGATCAAGCTGCATGAGGCGACACTCCCGGCGCGTGAATCAAAGCTTGGCCCCGATCATCCCGACACGCTGGAGAGCCGCTCCGGTCTTGCCGGCGCCAATCTCGACGCGGGCCGTACTGCCGGAGCAATCAAGATGGATGAAGCGACGCTCAAGCTGAACGAGCGATTGCTGGGCGCCCTTGCCCCAGCGACACTCATGGGCCGCAATAATCTCGCCCAAGACTACCTGGCCGACGGGCAGACGGCGCGCGCGATCGAGATGCATGAAGCCACGCTCAAGATGCTCGAGGCGGAGCACGGCCCAGACCATCCCCGGGTGTTCACCAGCCGCAACAACCTCGCGCAGGCTTATGAAGCCGCCGGACGCACGGGTGAGGCAATCAAGCTTCACGAGTCGACACTACTGATGGAGGAGTCGAAGCTCGGCCCGGAGCATCCCGAGACGCTCGTTACTCGCAACAACCTATCAACCTGTTATAACGCCGCAGGACGAACTGCGGATGCGATCAAGCTGCATGAGGCGACAGTGAAGCTCCGGGAGGCAAAGCTCGGCCCCGAGCACCCTCATACACTTAACAGTCGCAATAACCTCGCCGGTGCTTATCTCGACGACGGACGCACTGACGTTGCGATCAAGCTGCATGAGTCGACGCTCAAGCTGATGGAATCGAGGTTGGGGCGCGATCACCCTAACACTCGCAAGATCCGGAACAATCTGGCTCTGGACTACCTGCGGGCGGGTCGAATTCCCGAGTCGATCGCACTTTATGAGGCGGTGCTCGAAGAATCGGAAACGATGCTCGGGCCTGAGCACCCTGATACGCTCATCTTCTTCAACGGCCTTGCTCAGGCCAAACTCGCGGCAGGCCGCACGGCCGATGCGATCCGCTTGCAAGAGATAACTCTCAAAGCGCGGGAGGCGACGCTGGGGCGCGGGCACCCGCATACACTTCACAGCCGCGGCAACCTCGCGGATGCCTACATCGCCGCCGGCCGGACCACCGAGGCCGTCGCACTCTATGAGAAAGCGCGGCCGGATGTGGAATCGAACTTTGGCCCCGAACATCCTGACAGGCTCGTCTTTCTCAGCGGCCTCGCCGACGCCTACATCGCCGCCGGCCGCACGAACGATGCGATCAAACTGCACGAGGAGACACTCAAGGCGCGCGAGTTCAAGCTGGGGCCGACTCACCCGGTAACGATCGGCAACCGCAACGACCTGGCGAGAGACTACCTGGCAGCCGGCAGAATATCCGATGCGGTTTCGCTTTTCCGGTCGACTCTCAAGCTCGCCGAAGCCGCGCTCGGCGCCACCCACCCGACGACACTTATCACCCGCCAGAACCTGGGGGCAGCCCTTCGCGATTCGGGCAAGATTGACGAGGCAATCGCCATGCAGACGTCGAACCTCAAGCTCGTGGAAGCGAAGTTCGGGCCCGAACATCCCGTCACGTTCGCCCGTTACAATCATCTCGCGGTTGGATACAAGGATGCAGGACGAACGCGCGAAGCGATCGCGCTTCTCGAACCCGCGCTCACGCTTCAGGAGGCGAAGCTCGGGCTCGATCACCCCCAAACGCTCAGCACGCGCGTTCACCTGGCGGCTTGCTACACAGACGCCGGCAAAGCGCCGCAAGCGATCGCGCTCTTGGAACAGGCACTGAAGCTCCAGACCGCGAAGCTAGGGCCCTCGCATCCCGACACGCTTGCGACTTGTATCAACCTCAGCACGGCGTACGACGAGACCGGCAGGATCCCTGAGGCCCTGGCTCTCAATGAACGGAGCGTGCCGATTGCGGAGTCGACGCTCGGACCGGCCCATCAGATCACGCTTCAACTCCGCAATAATCTCGCTCTCATTTACCTGGCCGTGGGGAAAATGCGCGAGGCGATCGCAATGCTTGAATCAATCCTCAAGATCGAGGAGCCGAAACTCGGTCCAGACCATCCCGAAACTCTTCTTGGCCGCAACAACCTTGGCAAGGCCTATCTCGAATCCGGCCGCGTTGCCGAGGCGACGGCGGTGTTTGAGAAAACACTCAAGGGACGCGAAAGGGCTCTCGGGCGAACGCACCCCGAGACGATGATGAGCCGGAATAATCTCGCGGCGGCCTATTACGCTGTGGGGCGGATATCGGATGCGCTCCCTTTGGTCGAGAAGGTACTCAAGTTCAATGAGTCGACGCTCGGGCCCGATCACCGAGCCACGCTCCTAAGCCGAAACAACCTCGGCTCGGCCTACAGACGTGTCGGCAGGGTGGCCGAGGCGGTCGCGCTCCACGAGGCAAACCTCAAGCTGCGCGAGACGAAACAAGGGCACGACCATCCCGACACACTGTTCAGTCGGTCGTCGCTCGCTTTCTCTTATTCAGCCGCTGGACGCCAACGCGAAGCGATCGCTTTATTTGAGCCGACGATCAAGAGCATGGAGCCGATCCTGGGTCGTGACAATGTGACCACGATCAGTTGCCGTAAGGGTTTCGCCAATGCCCTGCTCGCCTCGGGCAAGAGCGCCGAGGCGGTCGCCATGCACGAAATCAATGTCAAGCTCGCGGATTCAAAGCTCACGCCGGACCATCCCGAATCGCTCGCCGCCCGCCAGGATCTCGCCGATGCGTACCTGTCCGCCGGCAGCTTCGCGCTGGCCGAGTTGCTCGTTCGGGATAGCCTGCCTCGGGCCGGCAAACGATTCGGCCCCGAAGATCCCCGCACGGCGGCGATGATTGCAACGCTCGGCGCTGCGCTGCTCAGGCAGCAGAAATGGGCCGAGTCGCAGTCGGTCTTGAAGCAATGCCTTGCCTTGCGCGAAAAGGCTCAGCCCGATGATTGGTCGACATTCTACACCCGCTCCCTGCTCGGTGATTGCGTGCTCGGGCAGATCAACTTCGTCGCGGCCGAACCACTCATCGTCGGCGGATACGAAGGCATGAAAGCCCGCGAGGCGAAGATCCCGTTGCTCTCGAAGCACCGCCTGGGCGAGGCTGCCGAGCGAGTCATTCGCCTTTTCAAGGCCTGGGGAAAGCCCGAAAGGGCGGCCGAGTGGACCGGAAGAATCAAGCGCGCGACTCCGGGCCAGATCGATCTGCCGGACGACGTCTTCGTCCCGCGAGCTCGCTGATCGGATCGGATCGCGGTGCGAAGAAATTCGCAAGCGCGCGCTCAGCAGAACGCGGTGGACACCACGGCGGGCTGCGCTTCGGGCACGGCTGTGTAGCGACCTGTCGGGTCGAACATGAATCCCAGCCGCTCTGATGCTTCGGTGCCATCCACAGAGGTGGCGATGACTTCGAGGGCATGGACGCCCTTCGAGAGCCGATCCGATTTTAGCGGCCCTGACCAGACGCCGTTACCACGTGGCTCCATGTCACTGAACGCGGCATCACTCACTCGGTAGCGAACGGAGGAGACGCGGTTGTCGGACCAAGTGCACACGCGCACTTCGTCTGCGGCCTTCACGACGTGATGCGCACTCGTCGCAAGAATACGAGCTCTGGGGTGCGTGATCAGAACGAGCGGGGTGCGATCTTCCACCGTGCGGTAGGTCACGGCCAAGTCGTCTTCATGCAGGTAGAGCAGTGTGTAGCAGGGAGGCCCGCCTTCGGGGTCGCCGATCGAGCGCGTGGCGATGGCCACGTTCCAGCCGTCGTTGGCTATCTGCCAGTAATGAGTATGGCCACAGACGATGGTTTCGACTCGCCTCGTGTGGACGATCGTACGCCATGCGTCAATTCCCGGTCCGCTGAAATTCTCCCAGATCTGGTAGGGATAGTTGTGCTGGAAGATGACGATTCGCTCGTCCGCAGCGAGGGCCAGCTCGATTTCCTCGCGAAACCAGGCGATCTGTTCCTTGGAGATCCCCAGCGGTCGAGACTCCTGTGTGTTGAGCCGGATGAACTTGAAGCCGCGCAGGGAGTGCGAGCCGTAGGGGGCGCCGACATTCCGCCGGAATTCCTCAGCCGAGGAATCGCCTTTGACGTCGTGGTCGCCAACCAGGACGAAATGCGGGCTATTCAGCCTCAGACGCAGGTCGTCGAAGAGGCGAAACTGCTCGGGCGTTGCGTCCTGGACGTTGTCGCCGATGAACTGAACGAAGTCGGGCTTGATTATTCGGTTGACATCTTCAACCATCCATTGCGCAACGCGGTGATTCTCCAGGCCCGGCTCCGTGAGGTGAAGGTCTCCGGGAATCACCACGATGACCGGTTCTGCTGGCATTGGAATCATGTCCTCAATATGTCGGGTCTATGAAGAAACTGGTGTGGGGAGCGGCGACCTTGGCTTGAGCGTGATCAACGGCAACGGGAAGCGGGCGGGTCTCGGGCATGGCCGGAGCGTAGAACGCCAGCGCGACCACGGCGATTGCCGCAAGCGTGAAGAAACCGGCGCACGCTCAGATAAATCGCCAGATACGGGCCGAGCCCGTCCCGGACGTCGGCAAGCAGGAAATTGACCACGTCGAGTGCGCGTGAGCTTTGGCGCGAGGGAGGTGATTTCCCGTTGTCCATGTCACGCTCACTTCATTCGGTTAATAGTGGGTCACAGCTAGCCACGCCACGCCCGCGAGCGTTGTCAGGATCGTTAGCGGCACGCCCACCTTGAGGTATTCGAGGAACCCCAGGTGTGTTCCCGAGCGCCGCGCACTTTCGACGACGATCAAATTCGCGACCGATCCCAGTACCGTCAGGTTTCCCGCCAGCGTGCTCGACATCGCCAGCGCCAGCCACGCCTGCTCGCGCTCTGGCATCACTTCCATGAGCGGCTTGAAGAGCAAGACGGCCGGTACGTTTGAAACCAGGTTCGACAAGATTAGCGATAACCCGCTGACGAGGACCACGGGCGATTGCAGAAGTGCGTCCCAGCGCTCGAGCCCCCAGGTTTGTACGACATTTGTCTCGAATGCATTCACGACGACGAAAAGGCCGGCAAACATGACGAGGAGCGGCCAATCAATGGAGTTGTACACCTTTTCGGGGCGCACGCGCCCGAGCAAGAGCACCCCCGCCGCCACGAGTGCGACGAGCGCGATTGGTAGGCCCGCGAAGAAGAGCCCGACCGTGACGATGGTCACGAGCAGGCTTTTTCCCAGGAGCGCGCGATGCACTCTGGGGCGAGTCGTCTCATCCGCCATATCGGCGGCTCGAGCTGTTGCCAGGAGCGTAGTGCGGTAGACGAGCGCCACGACCGCGAAATTCAGAAATAGCCCGACGAGCGCGACGGGTGCGAGCCGTCCGGCAAAGCGCAAGTAGGAAATCTGTGAAAGCGAGCCGATGATCATGTTTTGGGGGTTGCCTGTGATCGTGGCGACCGATCCCACGTTTGAGGCTGTGGCCAGACCGACGAGGTAGGGGATCGGCGGCCGTTTGAGTCGCGGGCATAGCTCGAGCACCAGCGGCGTGAGTGCCACGCAGACCACGTCGTTGACCAGGAATGCGGAGAGGACACCCGAGAGCGCGATGGTCACTGCGAGAAGTGTAAAAGGGCCGGAAAACTGTCCGGCGATGCGTTCCGTTGCCAGGGCAAAGAAGCCCGCCAGGCGCAGATGAGCGACCAGGACCATCATGCCGAAGAGAAGCACGATCGTGGCGTAATCGACAGCCTTGGCGGCTTCTCGCATCGAGAGCACGCCGGTGCCTAGCATGGCGGCCGCACCGACCAGGGCGATGCCCGCACGGTCAATCCGCAGGCCGGGGATCCTTCCGGCTGCCAGCCCGAGGTAGGTCAGGCCGAAGATCGTCGAAACCAGGGGAACTGAGGCTGAGGATGTGGTCAGTGACAATGCTTCCTCCGAATCGAACGCGGATCAGAGAATCGAGGAACGGTCTGGATTTCGTGAACGTCACGGAACATCGGCAAGCTCTGCTCCCGCCACCACGAGATCTTCGGTTGGCCGGCTGTGCTCGTCGCGGGGCCTGGCCACGGTCTCCGGAACGCCGATGACGACGATCGTCGTTGCGACGGCGCCCGCGGCCGCCAGCGCGCCGAAGAGCCCACGGTAGCCGAGTGCCTCCACCAGATAGCCGGAGACCGCCGGGCCGATTGCCGAGCCCAGGGCGAGGCAGGAGCCCACGATCACCTGGGCTTCGCCGGAGCGCCTCTGGTCGCCGAGGCGGTCGGTCACCCACGCCGCGGCCACCACCGCAAACATGGCGTTGCAGGTGCCGTCGAGGGCCTGGTTGGCGATCAATTGCGCGGCAGTATGAGCCACGGCGACCACTCCCAGGCGCAGAGCCATTCCCGCCCAAGCCAGGATCAAGAGCGGACGACGGCCCCAGCGGTCGGCGAGCCACCCCGCCGGCCACACGACCACCGCCCAACTGATCATACTCACGCAAAAGGCGTATGCCAGATAGCGCGCGGGCGCATGGAGATCGCGACTCAAGAACAGGCCGAGATACACGCCGCCCGGTGCATTCGCGACGTGGAACAAGACCATCGCCGCTACGAACGCCCAGACGGCATGGTCACTCCAGAGCCGTGCTCGGGTGGGCGTGTCGGCTCGAGGAGCCGGCGATCTTGCGGTTTTCCCATGCTCGTGAATCAGGAAAGCCGCGATGAAACCGAGCCCTTGCACGACCGTGAGGGGTATCAGGATCGAGCCGAGGCCGTACCGTTCGGCGAGCCAGCTCCCGGCGAGCGCGACGGCGACGATACTGATCGGCTTCCAGATCCGCAGAGCGCCGAGCGCCGCGCCCACTTGGCCCGCACGGGCCAGCGCGGCAGCCTCGGCGCCGGTGAGGCTTTCGACCACCGCGCGGCAGATTCCGTTCTCAGCGAAGAGCACGACCAGGAGCGCAACCCAGATTGGCTGATGCGTTTCATGGAGCAGCAACGTCGCCAGGGTCAGAATGCCCAATGAAACGATGAGGAACGGCTGGCGCGTGGATAGCCGGTCCGACCAGATCCCTATGGGAAACTGGGCGAGGCCGGCAAGCGCTGCGAGTGTCGACACCAGGCCGATCGCCCGGTCGGATAGCCCCTCTTGCCCGAGATAGAGCGGAAGGAATGGCAGTGTGAAGCCGATGCCGGCGACGCCGAAGAAGTAGGATCCGTAAAGCCCGATGCGGTTGCGCCAGTCCATGTGTGCTCAGCCTTTCTGGTGACGGCTCTTCGGCAGAAATCGCGAGGCACGCCCGGTTGGTCCGCGATCGGAGTCTCGCCCGACTTAACGCGGCGGCAGGATCGGCGGTAGACCCGAGTTTTCAAGCTCGCGGCGCTCGGCCCGCTTGCCTTTTGGCGCAGGAGACTCGGGTGGTGGCACGGGGGCCGGGCGCGGTGCGAACCGGTCGCGATCGCCGGCCTGGGCGAGGTGCTCGGGCACGTGGGTCATCGCCTCGGAAGCACGGGCGAGCTCGTCCCCACGCTCGTCACGGCCTGCCGCGAGGTCGCGCCTTGCGGCGTTATACAAGTCCTGCGCGGCCTTGACATAAACCGTCAAATCCGCCGCGGGCTCCCATGTCCCGAGCCAAGTGATTCGTTCGTAAGCGCGGCGCAGGTCGCGCTGTGCTCGCTCGCGAGTCTCGTCGCCCTCGATGTCGTCGGATGGATCCGGAAGATCCGGATCGGGGCGGTCGTACCGGGCTGCGTTTCGTGCGTGGTCGACGGCCCGCGCCAGATCGTGAGCGGCCGCGCCATACTCGCGGGCGATGAGGGCGTCGCCGCCAGTCTGCGCCGTGAGTGCTTTACGGTACAGCTTGGCCGCCTGATCGGTCCACTCACGGAGCCGCTCGTCGGTCCGGCCCGCCATTCCGTCGCTCGCTCGCAACCGGCGCAGGAGTGTGTACGCCTTTCGCAAATCTCCGCCGGGCTCTCGCTCGGCTTTCTTCTTGCCCTCGCCTTTGCCTTTGGCTTTCGGCGGCGGCGGGGGGGCGCCGGTGGGCGCGTTTGTGGTGGAAAAAGGGCCGCCAGGGCGACGCTCGCCACGACGGAGGAAACCGTGGCAATCAGCTTGGTTATCATTGTTCTTCCTTCTTGAAACGAATCGTTCTCGGCTTGCCTCAGTGATCGGCGACGGGGGTCGCCGGACGACAAGGATCGGCATAACGCACGCCTGGTGCCAATTCGCGAAAGGGGCCTTTTCGGCCCATTCGGAGCGATCTCTTGCGATTGTTGGGCGGTGTGCCGCCCAACCGTGTGTGGGAATTCCGCCCACCTGCTGCGACGAATTCCAACGAGACGAGCATTTGGCGACATGGCGCGAGTTTTGCGAAAATATGGAGCGGAGGAAGTGATCGTGGTTCCTGGTTGTCATCAGAAGGCCGCAGAGTCGAGGTTTCGAGGATGTCATTTGGCCGGGTCAAGCTGAGGGTGCCTCTCGCGCTTCAGGTGAGTGTGGTGGCAGCGCTGTTCGTCGCGGCCCTCGTCGTGCTCTGGACGACTGGATCGGCTGTCGTGGCGCGCGAGAGGCGCAGGTCGCAGGCGAAGGACCTGCTCGAGCTTGCGGGAAATGACCTTGCGGCTCGCGGCCGCGAGCTCATTGCGGAAGCGGGCGATTTCGACTACCCGGAGGAACGTTCACGCGATGAGCTAGACCGGCACCTTTCGGCCACGACCAACCAGGCGCTCGCGACGTTCGCAGGGATCGAGATCGAGGGCGGCTACTTCGTCCTGAGGTTCAAGAGTTTCCTGGGCACCGCTCTGCCCGAGCTCGAGGCCGACCTGATCGACATCCAGGTCGACGCCGCGATTCGACGAAAGCAGGTGCTCTTTTCCGTCGAGGAGCTGGAAGGCGAACGCCCGGTTACCGTAGCCATTCGCACTGCACCGCTGGAGGTCAAGGGGCGAGTCGTCGGTGCGAGCTGGGTGATGACTCGCCTGCTCGATCCGTTGTTCGTCGACGCTTCGCTCCAGGGCTACCGGCTTGCATCGGGGTTGGCGCTGGCGGGCATCGCCCTCGCGTTCGCGCTGACCACGGGTTTGGCTCTGACCGTTCGCCGTCAGGCTGTCGAGCGGGAACGATTGCAGACCGACCTGCGACGAAGCGAGCGTCTGGCCGCGCTGGGCAAGCTTCTCGCCGGGGTTGCACACGAGGTTCGCAACCCGCTGGCCGGCATTCGATCGACGGCCCAGCTCTGGCAGCGCGGAGTTCTCGGGCTGGATGACGAATCGCTGGGCGGGTTGGTCCACGAGGTCGACCGCCTCGAGGAAATCGTCTCGCGGCTGCTTCAGTTCTCGAGGGCCGACGCCCAGGAACTCGCGGCGGGCGATCTGAATTTTGTGCTGGCTGAAGCGGGGCGGCTTGCGACGAGCCAGGCCGAGCCAAGCGGTGTGCGCGTCGAGATCGAGCTCGACCCGAATCTGCCGGCTGTGGCCATGGCCGCACCCGCGCTGTTGCAGGTCTTTCGCAACCTGACGAGCAACGGCATCCAGGCGATGCCGAGGGGAGGAACGCTTCGTGTTTCGACACGCGGCGACCTGAGCCGTTCCACCGTCACGGCCAGCGTGGCCGATTCCGGACCTGGGCTGCCGCCCGAGGTACTCGGTCATCTTTTCGAGCCATTCTTCACAACCAAACCCGAAGGCACCGGGCTCGGCCTTGCCATTGCCCGCGAGATTGTGCTGGCACATCGAGGCGAGCTGGGCGCCGGCAACCGGACCGAGGGAACCGGCGCGGTCTTCACGGTGACCCTGCCCGCATACATCCCCGGCCGGAATGGAGATTCTCTCTGATGGACGCAACTGCGAAGATCCTGGTAGCCGACGACGACCGCACGATTCGCCGAAATCTCGTCAAGCTCCTGGAGTCCGAAGGCTATCGAGCGCTCGAAGCATCAGACGGCGACGGGACGCTGAAGTCCATCCGCTCGAACGGACCTGACGCGGTGCTGCTGGATCTCAAGATGCCTGGGCGTGACGGCCTCGAGGTCCTGCACGAGCTGGGGCCGGCGCTCGGGGACCTGCCGGTGATCGTCGTCACCGCTTTCGGGGGCTCGGCCGCTGCGATCGAGGCGATGCGGCGCGGCGCGTACGACTACTTGACCAAGCCATTTGATCTCGACGAGCTCTTGCTCACACTGAAACGAGCTCTCAGACAGCGAGCACTGGCGTCCGAGGTCAAGGCGCTGCGAGCGCGGTCCGATCGAACTCCCGAGGATGTGCCCGATGAAGACGGCGAGTCCGAGCCGGAGCTCATCGGCGGAAGTGCGGCGATGCGAGAGGTTTTCAAGCTGATCGGCCTCACCGCGGCCACCGATGCTCCGGTGTTGATCGTTGGCGAGAGCGGGACCGGGAAGGAGCTAGTCGCGGCCGCGCTCCATCGCCACTCCAATCGCGTTAGCGGACCTTTCATCAGGGTCAATTGTGGCGCGCTTCCGGAAGGTCTTGTCGAAAGCGAGTTGTTCGGCCACGAGCGGGGTGCGTTCACCGGCGCCGACCGCCAGAAGCCGGGACGCTTTGAACGTGCCTCCGGCGGCACGATCTTCCTCGACGAAGTGGCTGAGCTGCCACAATCGGCGCAGTCGAAGATCTTGCGTGTGATTCAGCAGTGCGAATTTGAGCGGGTGGGCGGCACGGAGACGCTGCGTGCCGACGCTCGAGTGATCTCGGCGACGCACCGCGATCTGGCAAAAGAGGTCGCCGCCGGCCGATTCCGGGAAGACCTTTTCTACCGTTTGAATGTTGGTCGGATCGTCATCCCTCCTCTACGCGATCGTGCCGAAGACATACCGCTTCTTGCGGAGAACATCCTGCGGCGTGTAGAGCAACGGCATGGCTGGGGTGAGCTGTCTCTCTCGCCCGAGGCGCTCGCTGCGATCAAGGAGCGATCATGGCCGGGAAATGTCCGCCAGCTCGAGAATGCACTGGCGAGGGCTGCGATCTCGCGCGGGGGAGAGCCATTCTTCCCGATCACCTCGACTCGGAGGATCTACTCGACGCGAATGCCGCCGCGGTCGTAGACGACGCAGAGCCCGTTCCACTCCGGGCACTCCTCGCCGAAGTCGAGCGTCGAGAGATCGCCCGCGCTCTGGCTGCCTGCAACGGCAATCGCACGAAAACCGCCGAACGGCTGGGAATCAGCCGCCGGCAGCTCTTCGACAAGATCCGCGAGTACGACTTGCGCCCGGACGCTACTTCACGTCGCGAATGAGCTTGTGGCACTCCACACAGCTCAGGGTCAGTTGGACGTAGGCGATGGCTGCACCGTCGATGTTCTTCTCATGAGCCGCCAGCTTCAAGGATTTGTTCGCGTACTCGAAGTTTTTCAGCTTCATGTTGTAACCGGGCGTATCGGCGCGCAGCCACTTTTCAAGATGGTCCACGAACAGCATTGATTGAGCGTTCTTTTCGATTTCGTCGAAGTCACCCTTTGTCAACCCGGCCAGGATGTTCTGCGTTGCCGAGAGCTTCATTTTCATCCAGATGCTGGCGGGTTTCTCCTTTTCCTTGTCTTGCTGATCATCTCCGCGAGTGGGCTGTATAGCCAGGGGCGCGGTGATCAGGATGAGCGCTGCGAGCGTAGCGAGTGACTTCTTCATCGCACTTCCTTCCCTCGGGGTCGAGGTTGATCGAGATTTGATCGGCCCAGAAAACACGAAAGCCTCGCGGTGCGATATTTCGCACTGCGAGGCCACCATAGCCGCCCGACATTCAGCCCGCCCGCCATGAGCAGGATTACACTTCTCAGCTTACGATCGGGCTTTCGAATGTCAATAGCTTCACGGGCACAATGGGCGTTTGCGGCGCGGAATTCAGCTCTTCCGCTTCGTGTACTTGATCTCCATCGATTTGGCGAATTCCTTCTGGCCCTCGGCCTGCATGTAAAGGCTGAAGGTTCTCGTTCCATCGTCGTTGAATTGGGTCTCTAGCCGCATCTTCATGGGCTTGCCGTCGGGTGTCTCGCTATCGGAGTTCAAGGTCAGCGTTTTGGTCTTGTCGTCGTACGTGCCTTCCATGGTGTCGATGCGTACGGACATCGTATCGACCCAGGTTCCGATGTACTTGTTCTTCTTGGCATCGTATCCGTTGGTGCCGTGGCCTTCGAATGTCGACCCGCCCATTTCGCCCTTGAAATCGCTGATCAGCCATTTACCCCCGAGCATCCGATTGGTCTCGACTCCCTTGGAAGTCGAGGTCTCTACCTTTCCATCCGCGCCGGGTATCATCACCTTGATGTCGGCATCCCAAACGCCTTCTTCCTTCGCCAGCAGTTTGTAGGCCGACTGATCGTCGGACTTTGAATCCTGCGCTTTGACCGAGAGCGCAAGGCACGAAACGATAACCCCGACGCCAACGAACATCAGTCGTCTCATGATTCTCATCCTCGATTGTTAACTGACACGCTGATCGCGACATGCCGGCAGGCTCATGCTAAACGGAATCGCCGCCGATCATTCGCACGCGGCGTTCCCATGAGCCGATCCGGAGCTTTGGAAGATTATATCAGCCCGGGCGCTCTGCGGCCACCGCCGAGTGCGACTATTTGCGGCGCCGCGATGGCTTGGTCAGTCGACAGCCGGCGCCGAGAGAAGATACACCGCGAACGAGGCCAGCCAGTGCTCGCCCGCATAGTCGCCGCTGGCCACGTGCTCGAGGGCAGACTCGGCGTGACGGGCAGCCGAAGCCGTGAGAGCGGCGCGGGCTGCGTCGCCGCGGGGAAGAGCGCCGGCGATACTCATCATGCACCACGCGCGGCTCAAGTTCAGTCCGTCCAGGTGAACGAGCTGCGGGTCGGTTCGATCCGTGACCGTCACGGGTGCGAAAAGGGCAACCGGCTCACCCCGGGAGGCCGAGGGCAGGAACCTGTCGAACCAGGCGCGGAAATCAGGCGGCGAGAGGACGCGCCGCATCAGGTCGGCCTCGATCAGACTCGGCGAGAAGAAATCTGCACCGCCGGGCTCCCAGGCCGCTGGGATGCCTGAATCGGCGCCGAAGTAGGTGCGCGCCCGCTCCTGCACCAGCGCCAGAAGACGCTTGTCGTCCAGGGCGCGGGCGTAGTCGTATGCGAACGCAAGGCCGAAGGCTGTGTTGGGATGCACGCCCGTTCGGATCGGGTACGTCTGCTTGGGGAAATAATCGAGATATCGCGCGACGATCATGTCGGCGAGCGGCTGGAAGTTCTTGGACCAGACCAAGGCATCGGGGTCGTCCCAGCCGTGGAGCTCTTCCGCGAGCTTGAGCAGCCAGGCCCAGCCGTAGGGCCTCTCGAACGACTTGCTCTCCTTTCGGCCGAAGTAATCGGCCTCGGCTTTCAGATTCGCTGCGGTGAAATGTGCGGCCAGGATGGCGCGGGTCTCGATTCCTTCGGGTAAGTCCGGGAAGAGCCGCAGCAGGCGCACCAGCATCCAGTGGCCGTGTACGGACGAGTGCCAGTCGTAGCAGCCGAAGAACGCGGGGTGGAGTACCTTCGGCGCGGCCACATCGGACGGGCCGGCCATGACGTGCTCGGGTTTGTTGGGGTATTCCTTGTTCAGTCCCTTGAGCGCGAGCCGCGCGAACGCGGACGCCCGTTCCTTGGTCAATGCCGGCCTCGGTTCTTCTGCGTGGTTCTGTGCTGGCATTGCAAGGAGTAGCAATAGGAACAGGCCGGCCGTAGCCGCCGGCACGGAATCCAACATACTCACCTGGTTCATGAGTCGGGCCTATCCTGGGCTGGAGAGCCTTGCTGCAACTGGTGGTACGAGCTTGTAGAATACCAAAGATTGTGCATCGGCTGCGGGCTGTTCGGGCCGAAGCATCACCGTGGATCAACACTCTTCGACAAGACAGTCCTTCCATGCAAAGCAAAGCGACGACAGTCGAACAGTACCTCGCCGAATTACCGGAGGATCGACGCAAGGCCATCGAAGCGGTTCGGCGGGTCGTTCTCAAGAACCTCGACAAGGATTACGAGGAAGGAATCCAGTATGGCATGATCGGCTATTTCGTGCCGCATCGTGTCTACCCGGCGGGATACCATTGCGACCCCAAGCAGCCGTTGCCGTTTGCGGCGCTGGCCTCGCAAAAGAACCATATGTCACTTTATCTCATGTGCGTCTACGGCGGTACAGACCTCGCGAAATGGTTTCAGGAGGCGTGGGCCAAGACCGGGAAGAAGCTCGACATGGGCAAGTCGTGCGTGCGTTTCAAGAAGGTCGAGGACCTCGCGCTCGACGTGATAGGCGAGTTGATCAAGAGAGTGCCGGCGAAGAAATACATTGCGCACTGCGAGGCCGGGCTCAAGGCGGCCAAGGAGCAGGCACCGGCGCGGAAGGCGGCGCAGACCGCAAAATCAACAACGGCTCCGGCCCGCAAGAGTGCCCGAAGCTCGAAGTAACCAACCGTGCCGGTTTGACCGCGGGGGCCATTTCAGCATGAACTCGCCACGAAGGACCGCGATCGTCACCGGCGCGGGCTCGGGCATCGGCCGGGCGGCGGCCCTGGCACTGCTAAGAGAAGGGTTTGCGGTTGTCGCTTGCCGGCCGCCGGAGTGAGGCCCTCGCGGAGACTGTGGTTCGAGCAGGAGGCGACGGCTCGCCGGCGCTGGCCGTTCCCACCGACGTCACGGACCCGAAGTCGGTCGCGGCGCTCTTCGGCGCGGCCACGGCGGCCTTCGGGCGCGTGGACATCTTGTTCAACAATGCCGGGACAGGCGCTCCGCCGGTGCCGCTCGAAGATCTGGAATTCGATGCGTGGCGACGCGTTGTCGACGTTAATTTGACCGGTGCGTTCCTCTGCACGCGCGAGGCATTTCGCGTGATGAAGGCGCAAGATCCTCGGGGCGGCCGCATCATCAATAATGGATCGATCTCGGCCTACACACCGCGCCCGAACTCAGCGCCTTACACCGCGACCAAGCACGCCATCTCGGGGCTGACCAAGTCGACAGCGCCTGGACGGCGCAAGTACGACATCGCCTGCGGGCAGATCGACATCGGCAATGCCGGCACGGAGATGACCGCCCGGATGAAGGACGGGATTTTGCAGCCTAACGGTGCGATCGTCGTCGAGCCCACGTTCGATGTCGAGCACGTGGCGCGGGCTGTCGTCTACATGGCGAGCCTGCCGCTGGATGCCAACGTGCTGTTCATGACGGTGATGGCGACCAAGATGCCGTACGTTGGCAGGGGTTGATGAACGGTGCTGCGGCGACCGCAATGCACCCCCCCTGGCCCCCCCTTCTAAAGGGGGGAAGCTTTGCGCAGCGTACGCTGCGGGCGATCAACGCTCTGCGGATCGCTTGCTTTCGGCGCATTCGATGGTTTGGTTTACCGGCACGTCGGTTTTCACGTCGACTTTGCCGGAGGGCCAGCGGATTTCCAGGCGATCGATCAGCTTGGCGTCGCCGAGGCCGAAATGGACGCTCTTGTCACTCGCGGAGATATAGCTTCCGCCGCCGTCGACGGTGCGAACGAATGTTCGCGGGCCGGCGTGGGCGACGAGCCGGGCGCCGATGGCGTCGCGATTTGCGCCGGCACCTCGCAGTTTCATGATCACGTAATTGCCCTGGCGTGGCGACTCATTCCAGAGCACGGCGCTGGGCTTGTGATGGTGGACGACGACGAAATCGAGATCGCCGTCGGAGTCCAGATCGCCGGCGGCCAGGCCGCGGCCCATGTGAAGTGCTGTGAAGTACGGGCCGGCATCCGCGGTGACATTGGCAAAGCGCCCGTTGCCGAGATTTCGCCAGAGCATCGGCGGGTTCTCGTAGCGGTAGAGCTGCGATGGCTCGTGGCGGATATGGCCGTTCGTGGTGAGGACGTCGAGATCACCGTCGAGATCCAGGTCGGCCAGCACGATTCCCCAGCCGGTGAGCGGCCGGGAATCGACGGCCAGACCGGCCTCGCTTGTCTGGTCCTGGAAGAGGAGGCCATCTTCCGGGCGGCCGGTGCGCGCGCCAGAGTGTTGTGTGCTCATTGTACAAGTGACTTATCAAGACATCTGGAAGTGTGTCGCCGTTGGTATCTCCGAAGGCGATGCCCATGTTGGCCTCGGAGAGCCCCTGGCCGTTCACCGCCAGGCCGATCGGGTCAGCCACGTCCTCAAAAGTTCCGTCGCCGCGGTTTCGCCAGAGTGAGTTGCTTTCGGCATCGTTGGCGACGAGCCAATCGAGCCGGCCGTCGCCATCGACATCACTCGCCAGGATTCCCATGCCGCGTCCCAGGCCTGCCACACCCGCCGATTTCGTGACGTCTTTGAACCGGCCGTTGCCTTCGTTCCGGAACAGAACGTCGGGCAAGCCGGCGAAATCCTGGGGCAGGCCGTAGTCTGCGGCGCCGGTGACCGGGTCGCGCCGGAACGGCGCCTTTGACTCGTCGAACGCGAAATAATTGGCCACAAAGAGATCAAGATCGCCGTCGAAATCGTAATCGCCGAATGCGGCCGCCGAAGCTCCAGCTACCGCAGCCGACGCCGGCCTCTTCCGTCACATCGGTGAATCGGCCTTCTTTACGGTCGTTTCGCCAGAGCGTGTTTCGGCCATAGCGCGTCACGTAGACGTCGGGATCGCCATCACCATCGTAGTCGGCCACCGTCACTCCTTGACCGTATCCCTTCGCGGATAGCCCGACGCGCTCGGAGATGTCTTCGAATCTCCGTCGCCGGAGTTACGGAGCAGCACATCGCTTGACTTTCGGGGATCGACGGGCCCTTTGAGCGGGCCTCCTTGTGCCAGGAAGATATCGAGCCGGCTGTCGCCGTCGAAATCGAGAAGGCCCACACCTCCGCCGGTCGTCTCGACCGGCCACGCCGATCCGGTTTCGCCACGGTCGTACTGAAACGGAAGGTCCTGTGCGCGGAAGACGAGTGGGTCAGGGTGGGCTTGCGGCTTTGGAGTCGGCCGGGCTGCATCGTTTTTACAGCCGACGGTCGTGGCAAGCGAGATTCCCACAAACGCAGCGACGAATGCACGAAGCATGTTGTTGAGGGAACCCAGGGCGATGCGTTGGAAACCCAGGGCGATGCCCTGGGCTTTGTTGTTGCGCCCCTTCGGGGCATTGGTTTTTTGCAGCGCGGTTTTGGGGGATAAAGCCATTTCAGTCGACTTTCGTTGGCTTTTCCTTCCCGACGAGCTGCGGTTGCTTCGTCGGCCCGAAACCGACGTTGGACGTGGTATCGAGGAGCAGTTCCGTGCCGGAGAACTTCAAGGTCATCGTAATGCAGATCGGGGTTTCGTAGAAACAGATCTTGGCCGTGAACGTATCGTTGGCGGTCCAGGCACCACTTGCCGCTGCGGGCTCCTCCGGGAACGTGCCGTAGGCGAAGCGACCTTTGTGCCATTTGCCCGGGGTGCACGTAATCTTGTGTTCGATGCCGCCGGATTGGACCTCAAGATTGGCAGCTCCGTCCGGGTTGTCGCAACGAAGCGTGATTGATTCGAGCTTGCGGTCGTTGGCGGGAAACACGTAGGTCTTGGGGGCTGCGGTCGATGCTCTTTCGGGCGTGCCATTTCCTGCTTGCGGCGGTAGCGACAGAGCCGACAGCTTCTGCGCGAGCTTCATCTGGGTTTCTTGATCGTTCGCGAGCGGTGTGGGTTTCATTGCAGGGAGGAGTTGATCCCACACCAGATTGAGCACGGCCTGCATGTCTTTCACGCCGCTGGTGATGGCGATCACTGCGTCTTGATCGGGCAAGACGATGCAATACTGGCCGAAGGCGCCGTCACCGCGGAAGGCACCGTTGCGGGAGCGCCAGAACTGGTAGCCATAACCTTGGTCCCAATCACTCTTGGGGTTGCTGCCGTTTGAAGTCTGGCGCGCGGTGGCTGCCTCGACCCACGTGGCCGGAACGAGCTGCTTTCCTTGCCACTTCCCCTTCTGGAGATAGAGCTGGCCGAAACGCGCGATGTCTTCGGTGCGGATGCTCAATCCGTATCCGCCCAGGCTGATTCCTTGCGGACTGGTTCCCCAGGTCGGGTTTTCGATGCCCAGCGGCTCGAAGAGTCTTGGCTTCAGGTAGTCGAGCACGGTCATCCCCGTGACTTTTTGAACGATGGCCGAGAGCATGTAAGTCGCAGATGTGTTGTAGAGGAAGTGAGTGCCCGGCTTGAAAGGGACCGGCTGCTCCAGGAACCGTTTGGTCCAGACCGCGCCGGGCTCGCGCCGCGGCTCGGCCTGGTGGCCGGTGGACATGCGCAAGAGGTCGCTCACGCGCATCGCTTTCAGGTTCGCGCTTGGCTGTTTGGGAGCATCGTCTGGGAAGAACTTGAGCACCTCGTCATCGATACTCAGCTTTCCCTCTGCGATGGCCAGGCCCACGGCCGTGGAGGTGAAGCTCTTGCTGAGCGAGTAAAGTTCGTGGCGAGATTCTGCCTGGTACGGCGACCACCACCCTTCGGCCACGACGTGACCGTGGCGAACGAGCATGAAGCTATGCAGCGCATCGATTTTTTTCTCGGCCTCGTCGACGAAGGTGAGAATCGCGGCGGACGATATACCGTGCGCCTCCGGTTGACTGCGCGGCAGAGACGGCGATTCGCCGGCGGCGAGAGCGACGGAGAACGATCCACTGCTAGCGACCAGTGCAACCATGATGAGAGTTCTCATATCTGTTATCCCTGAGAAAAGAGGCGAATCGCTTCGCGGGCGCATTCGGCCGGCTGATCTTGCAACCGTACTCGAAGCGCGATGGAAGTGCCAGACGGGTGTAGGTCCTGAACCAGCTCAAACGTTATCCGCGGCGGTATCCGCTCTGCCGTGAGCCGTCGCTCCGCTGCCCCATTTCCAATCGCGCACTTCGGGTAGATCGTCGCCGTGCTTTGCGACGTAGTGCCTGTGCTCGATCAGCTTCTCGCGCATCGCTTGCTGGAAATAGGCTGCGCGTTCGCCCAGCTTGGGCACGCGCTCGATCACGTCGTTGACCAGATTGAACCTGTCGAGTTGATTGAGCACCGCCATGTCGAACGGAGTTGTGGTGGTTCCCTCCTCCTTGTAGCCGCGGACATGCAGGTTCGGATGATTCGTGCGGCGATAGGTCAGGCGGTGAATGAGCCATGGGTAGCCGTGGAACGCGAAGATAATCGGCTTCTCTTTGGTGAAGATCGTGTCGAACTCCTTGTGCGTCAGGCCGTGAGGGTGCTCCTCGGCAGGCTGGAGCTTCATCAGGTCGACGACGTTGACGACACGCACTTTCAGATCGGGCACGTGGCTGCGCAGAAGGTGGACGGCGGCCAGGGTCTCGAGCGTCGGCACGTCGCCGCAGCAGGCCATGACGACGTCGGGCTCGCTGGCCTGGTCATTGCTGGCCCAGTCCCAGATCGAGAGCCCGGCCGTGCAGTGCTTGACGGCCTGGTCCATGGTGAGCCACTGAAGCGAAGGCTGCTTGCCGGCGACGATCACGTTGACGTAGTCGCGGCTGCGGAGGCAGTGGTCGGTGACGGAGAGGAGGCAGTTCGCGTCCGGCGGCAGATAGACGCGAATCACCTCGGCCTTCTTGTTGACCACGTGATCGATGAAGCCGGGATCCTGGTGGCTGAAGCCGTTGTGGTCCTGGCGCCAGACGTGGCTCGAGAGCAGGTAGTTGAGCGAGGCGATCGAGCGCCTCCACGGGATGTGGTTGCACACCTTGAGCCACTTGGCGTGCTGGTTGAACATCGAGTCGATGATGTGGATGAAGGCCTCGTAGCACGAGAAGAATCCGTGGCGGCCGGTCAAGAGGTAGCCTTCCAGCCATCCCTGGCACTGGTGCTCGCTCAAGACTTCCATCACGCGGCCATCGGGCGAGAGGTGATCGTCTTCGGGGTAGATCTCGGCTGTGTAGCAGCGATTGGTCACCTCGAGCACGTCCTGCCATCGATTCGAATTGTTCTCGTCCGGGCTGAACAGACGAAAGTTCTTGCTCTCCAGGTTCCGTTTCATGACGTCGCGGAGAAACTTCCCCTGCTCGCGTGTCGCCTCAGCGAAGGAAACGCCGGGGCTCTTCACGTCGACCGCATACGTGCGGAAATCGGGCAGTTTCAGGTCTTTGAGCAGCAGCCCGCCGTTTGCATGGGGGTTGGCACCCATGCGGCGATGGCCTTTCGGAGCCAGGCCAGCCAGCTCCGAAATCAGCCGGCCGTTCTGATCGAAAAGCTCTTCCGGGCGGTAGCTCTTCATCCACTGTTCAAGGATTCGGATGTGCTCTTCCTTGGACATATCGCTCATCGGAACCTGGTGGCTGCGCCAGTAATCTTCACATTTCTTGCCGTCGATCTCGGCCGGGCAGGTCCAGCCCTTGGGGGTGCGGAGCACGATCATGGGCCACGCGGGCCGGTCCTTGAATCCGCTCGCTCGCGCGTCGGCTTGAATTTGCATGATGTCGGCGATGACCGAGTCGAGGGTGGCGGCCATCTCCTTGTGCACGAGGGCGGGCTCATGGCCTGAGACGAAATACGGCTTGTAGCCGTAGCCTTCGAGGAGCTTGCGGAGCTCGTCCTGGGGTATCCGCGCCAGGAAGCAGGGATTGGCGATCTTGTATCCGTTCAAATGAAGGATCGGCAGGACGGCGCCGTCGCGGGCGGGGTTCAGGAACTTGTTGGAGTGCCAGCTTGTCGCAAGCGGCCCGGTTTCGGCCTCGCCGTCGCCGACGACGCAGGCAACGATCAGCTCGGGGTTGTCGAAGGCCGCGCCAAAGGCGTGCGAAAGGGCGTATCCCAGCTCGCCTCCCTCGTGGATCGAGCCGGGCGTCTCAGGAGCGACGTGGCTGGGGATTCCACCGGGAAAGCTGAACTGGGTGAAGAGCCGCTTCATTCCCTCCTCGTCCTGGCTGATATTCGGGTAAACCTCGGTGTAGGTTCCCTCCAGGTAGACGTTGGCGACCAGTCCCGGGCCTCCGTGGCCCGGACCGGTCACGTAGATCATGTCCAGGTCGTGTTCCTTGATGATTCGGTTCAGGTGGACGTAGATGAAATTGAGACCAGGCGTGGTGCCCCAGTGGCCGAGCAGGCGCGGCTTGATGTGCTCGCGCTTGAGCGGCACTTTCAGGAGCGGGTTGTCGAAGAGGTAGATCTGGCCGACCGAGAGGTAATTGGCGGCCCGCCAGTAGGCGTCCATTCTGGCGAGTTGT
This sequence comes from uncultured Planctomycetota bacterium, assembly GCA_963823665.1. Classification (GTDB taxonomy): domain Bacteria; phylum Planctomycetota; class Planctomycetia; order Isosphaerales; family Isosphaeraceae; genus CAVXHV01. The sequence goes on along the minus strand of CAWGMQ010000004.1, from coordinate 1,214,382 downwards.
TCAGGTGAAATGGGACTTTCGTTGCGTGATGTTTTGGACTCTGCGTTCGATCGACTCATCGGGAATCGTCTCCACAAGTCGCTTCGTCAATTATTCCGCGGAATGCAAGGCAGACTATCCCACGTGCTCAATGGAGGAGCAAGAGACGATGGGTGGCGGCGTATGCGCTGTTGAGGTGTTATCGTGGTCGAAGTTTTCGTGCTTTGGTTCAAGATGCGAAGGGCTAAAGCCCGTGGCGATTGACCGCGGCCCGCGTTGGGGCCTTTGACGATTCCGGTCGCGTGGGGGTTCTCAGCCATTTCCTCGGGTGGGGCGAAATCCATCCGGGTTGCGCGGCTGCTCACTCTAAGGGGAGGTCTTCGGGACGCACAGGCCGTCCATAAGCAGATTCCACACGTCGTTGCATGTTGTGTCGATGGCTGAGTCGACCCAGGCGGCGGCGTGGGCGGGGTGGTGGAACCGGGACGTGGCGAACAGCACCGCCCGGCCGGCGGACACGGGGTCGACTGTTCGGAATGTGCCTTCCTGCACGCCGGAGCGGATGACTGTCGCGGCCAGGGCGACCAACTCGTCGACGTGGGCGGCGACGACGGACTGGGCGTCGGCGGCAAGCGTCCGGTAGGCGAGAAAGAGCTCCGGGTCTTCGGCGGCCCGGCGGCGTTTGATCGCAATGAGGGTGTCGACCAGCCGCCGTAACCGCCGCAAAGCCGGGCCCGGCTTGGCGGCGATGGCCCGGAGCGGGCGCATCGTCGACTCCAGCCACCGGGCGACGACCAGGTCGCGCAGCTCGGCTTTGGTCGCCACGTGCCGGTAGACGGCCGCGTGGCTCACACCCAGCGCCCGGGCGACATCCACCACGGTCGCCTTGGCTGGGCCGAACCGGCGGATGACGTCCTCGGCCGTGTCGAGGATTCGATCGCGCGACAGCGGGGTGTCAGCGGGGGACATCAGGTCGCCGCCACCGTGGCGGCGGCGATGGTGTCCAGCTCAGCCAAGATCTGCGGCGACAGGTTCAACTTTCCGGCGGCCATGTTCTCGCGCAAGTGTGCGAGTGACGCGGTGCCGGGGATCAGCAGGATGTTGGGCGAGCGGTGCAGCAGCCAAGCCAAGGCCACCTGCATCGGGGTGGAACCGAGACGGTGCGCGACGGTTGAGAGAGTCGACGACTGCAGCGGCGTGAACCCACCGAGCGGGAAGAACGGTACGTACGCGATGCCGCGGCGGGCCAGGTCGTCGATCAGGGCGTCGTCGTGGCGGTGGGCCAGATTGTAGTTGTTCTGCACGCACACGACATTGGTGATGTCTTGCGCCTCGGCCACCTGGGCGGCCGTTACGTTGCTCAGCCCGATGTGGCGAATCACGCCCTTTCGCTGAAGATCAGCCAGCACCGTCACTTGCTCGCCGATGGACCCCTCCCTGGGGCCGTGGACGGACCCCATCGCGCGGTAGTTGACGATGTCGAGCGCGTCCAGGCCGAGGTTGCGGAGGTTATCGTGGACTCCGGCCGTCAGCTCTTGAGGTGAGATGGCCGGCTGCCACGACCCATCAGGCGGGCGGCGTGCTCCCAGCTTGGTGACGATCAACAGCCCCGCGGGGTACGGGTGCAGCGCCTGCCGGATGATCTGATTGGTGACGTGCGGGCCGTAGAAGTCGGACGTGTCAATATGGTTCACGCCGGCCGCTACGGCCTCGCGGAGGATGGCGACGGCATCGTCCGGGTCGCTGGGCGGCCCAAACACACCGGGGCCGGCTAACTGCATTGCGCCGTAGCCTATCCGCTCGACCGTCAATGACGTGCCGGGGAACGTGAACCAGCCGCCGAGAGTGGACTCACTCATTGCCTTCCTCCTTTTGAAAGGTGATTGACGCGAGGAACTTTATGCGATTTGGTTACAGAAGTCAATATTTGAAATCTGTAACGCGGGGGCAGGCGGAGTGTGGTGTGGTTTGAGGTGTTCGAGGCGCCAAGGGCTGAAAAAGTCGCAGACCTTTCTCCGCTCTCTGGGATGCCACTCACAGTTCTGGTCTGCCATGTCACAAAAGTGGCTGACCTGTCACCGCTTGAGGGAATGCCGCTGGAAGAGCTGTATTGCCATCAGACGCTCATTACGGACGTTTCGCCACTGGCGGGTATGAAGCTGAAGAAGTTGTCGTTCACGCCAAATCCAGAGCTGAAGGGACTGCAAGCCATTCGACAGATGAACAGCCTGGTGGAAATTGGGACTGCAGGCGACAAAATGATCCCCAGCAACAAATTCTGGAAACAATATGATGAAGGAGCATTCAGTTCACCCCGCGATTTCAAACCGGTCATTGATGTCAAGTCGCCGGAAATCGAGAAGTGAATGAACGAAGTTCAACTCGCCTGGTTTCCCTCGAGTTGCGAGAGCCGCCATGAGTCGATCGGGTGTTGTTGCATGATGCCGCTCTCAACGCTGTACCCGTTGCCTCATGAGCAGATTCTTGGCCCCAGTGTTCTTGACGAACTCGGAGATCTGGGACTCGGGAACCGGCGCCGTCCGCTGCTTTGAGTGGTCGTCCAAGAAGTACTGGATCTCGTAGCCTTGGTCGGACATCTTACGGAGCATTGCTTCGGGGTCGTAACCACTCTGCTGGAGCCAGCGTGGCGTAAACTCCATGAAGATCACCGTCTCCGGGTGCTTTCGAAGGGTCTCACGCATCCCTTCCAAGATGTACCCCTCGGCCCCCTCCGTGTCGATCTTGATCAGGGCGATCTTGCCGGAGTAGTCCTTCAGGTATTCGTCGAGCGTCATCGCCTGGACGTCGATCGAGTCGGGCCGATCCTGGGCTTCGAGCATGCTGTGATTGCCCAAGTTGGTGCGATTGAGGTGCATTGTGATTTTGCCGCTTTTATTCGAGAGGGCGATCGGCTCGAGCTTGGCGTTCGCACAACCATTGGCCGCGACGTTTCGCCTCAGGAACTCCAGGTTCCGAGGCACCGGTTCGAAGGCAATGACCCGGCCTGTCGGCCCCACGGCCTTCGCTCCGATCACCGTGTACCAGCCGAAGTCGGCACCGACGTCGATGAAGGTATCTCCGGGGCGTAGGATCGCGCGTGCCTCCAGGGTTTCGTCCAGCTCCCAGTATCCCGATGTGAGTAGCTCTCTCGTGATAACGTCATCCTCGGGCTGGACATAAAAGGTGCTTCCCAGGGCAGACACCTCTACCGGTCCGAGCTGGTGCTGTATCTTGATAAGCTGGTATTGTACCTGGTCAAGCTGGTGAGCCATTGCTCGGTTCAAGTCGCCAACTCGGTGAACCATGATTCGGTTCACGTTGAGAATAACCGCTCCTCCCAGCACAATCAGACCGATGGTGATGAGACCAATGGCAACCAGCCACGCCCAGCTCCGGTTCCGTCGAGATGCGATCGAGCGACTCTCCGTCAGAACGGCCGATGCCGGTTCCGAGCTTTGCATTCAGACCCCCTTCGGCAACTCCATCGGTGGTTGGACGGCATCATTGAACGGTGCGACCGATTCCTGACGGAATCTCGAACCGAGCATTCTCCAAGGCGAGGCGGATCTCTTGTTCGCGCCGGTCCCCGGGCGTCATCGGGAATTGACGCGCGAGCGATAACAGGAATTTCAGTCTTTCTGACATGGCGCCAGTCTCCGCGCCTACACCGACACTGAGATGAGGGTTTTGGCTCGGCTCGACATCGTTCGGATTATTGGCCACCGTTGCCTCGCGCGTCAAGCCGGCCTCAACGAGTGTCGAGGCCACAACGCTGAAGGCGGCAGCTACGGGACCAACGAAATCCTTGGCGCAGAGTCGTGCGGACATAGGTGTGAGCGATCCCAAGAGCAGCGTCTGCTGCGGAAGGCTCTGGAATGCTTACCAACGCAGCGTAGACTTACAAGAGTGACCTGGAGCCAGACCGAATGTCGGGTCGAGAGACGCTGGAACACTATCCTCCGGGCGTCCGCCGGCGTCCGCCCCGAGCTCCGGGCTCTAACAGGTATTCACGGAGACCTCGCGACGGGACAGCCGATTGAGCAGCGCGACCGCCTCATCGAGGCTGGCCAGTCGCCGAATGCCCTTCGATTCGGTCAACGAATGGACCTGGCGCAAGTTCTCGGAGCCGGTACGGTCCCCGATCCCGGTTACCAACCCGTCCGAGACCCAGAGCTTGGGCTGGACGCGGAGCCGGGCAAGGTATTCGAGCGCGGGGAGGTCGATGACGTTGGATGTGCCGACGGCGGAGAAGTCGCAGTCCTCCGGGGCGACGCGGCGGCCGTCGCGCGCCAGGACACGGAGGACGCCCCGGTGGGTTGACGCCGCGTAGCCGAGCACGTGCGCCCCCGGCGCGGCCGCGACGACCCGATCCACGTCGCCAGCCGAGAGGTGCATGCTCCCGCTGGCGTCGATGAGCACGCCGCCGCCGGGCACCCTCCGGCGGTGCGCGAATACCCGGCGGTCCGACAGGTAGCGATGAGGATAGCGGAGATAAACGCCCTCCTCGGTCGGCCGCTTCCATCGCCCCAGGCGACCGGCGTGGGCGATGACCCGCTCGGGCTCTTGGACGTCCATCGGTCCCCACGGGACGAAGTTGTGACCGGCGCCCGCGTCCATGGTCAGGGCGAGCCGCAGGAGTTCGAGTCCATCGTGGATAGCGGAGCGATCCGGAAGTGCAGTCAGCGAGCCGGCGGAGGGAAAGTCGTCTGTCGGCTCGTCCTCCGAGGGGACGGGGACGAGGCCAAGTGCCTCCCGGAGGGCGCCTCGGATGGCTTTGGCGCGGCGGATCAGGTGCTGTCGCAGTGGTGGTCTGGGGCAATCCGGCATCGGAGACGACCAGGCATCGCCGGTGCTCGCGGACGTTTCGCCGTGGGGTTCGTGATCATGGACCGCTTCGAGACGGCGCTGGACCCAGCGGGCGACGCGCCCGGTCTGATCCTGTGTGGGCCGCGGGTGTCGCCAGAGTCGGACCGTGGCGCCGTCGGCGACCTCGAGGGCCACGCGGAAACCCAGCGACTTCCGCGCGGCACGTTCGAGGGTGGCGCGGACAACGGGCCCCGCGGCCGCGTGGGTTGTGGCGATCAGGAGCAGACAGGCCGATCGGTGGTCTCGCAAGGCGACGATCCGCCCGGCCGCGTCGCGCACCCGGTCAAGGGCCAGGCCGAGCGGGAACAGGTTCACGCCGGCGATTCGGGAGAGCCAGCCCTCGATGCGGTTGTCCTCGACGGCCTGGTACACCAACTCGTCAACGCCCAGGCGTGCGGAGAGCTTCCCGGGATCGCCGCGGGTCCAGGCGACGTGGCCGAGCTCATGGACGCGGGCGCAGTAATCGTCCGGCCCGGGACCCAGCGGCACGAACATGCGGCGCGACGGGAGATCCACCCCCGCCATCGGCGAACGGAAGATCGCCCATCCGGCTCCACGTTCTCGGCCGAGGGCTTCGGGCAGCGGGTAGACGTCGATGGATTCAGGTCGCGGGTAATCGCTCATGGTCGCGTTCCTCGTACCGGTTAGAATCGACTTGGGCCGGCCTCCGCGCGACCGGCGCCTGGGGGATTACTGCCCGACGCGACCGATGCGCATCGCGGCAAGGACGTCGGCGGCCCTGGGACCGAACACCGCGCGGGCGGCGAAACCCTCGTCGCCGCAGTGCTCCATCAGGGCCGCGAAGGCGTGCCATGAGCGCACGCTCACCCGGCGCTGAGCCTGTTCGATGACCGAGGTGTTCGCCGCGACCTCGCGCAACGTCTGCGGGAGCTGCCGCAAGGCTTCGACGTGCACCGTGTCTACGTGGACGCACGCCGCGAACCGGTCGCGAAGGGCCGCGGGAAGCTGGTCGGGCGAAACGTTCGAGGTTGCCACCACGTGGAAACCCGGCGCCGGGGCAACCTCCTCGCCGGATGGCAGCGACATTCCGGCCACCGCGGAGTGGTCCATCAGCGCCAGCAGGAAGGACAGGACGTCACTTGATGCTTTGTCCACTTCATTGAGCACGAGGCGGCCGCCGTCGAGCCAGGCGCGGATGGCCGGACCGTGCTGCCAGCGAAAGCCGTGGTCTCCCGGCAGGAAGAGGCCGCGGAGCTCGGCTGCTGGGGTCTCGTCGGTGAGCGTGATTGTGTAGACGTGCTGGCCGGGAGCAAGCCCGTGGCGGCGGGCCATGTGCGACTTGCCCGTGCCGCTGGGCCCCCACAGGATCAGGTTCATTTCAACGTCGGCGACAACCGACAGCAATCGCTCGACGTCGTTCCAGCGGTCATTGTTCTTCATCGCAAGCGTTCCGGTGTGGATGCGTGGCCCCGGGCGAGACAGTCCCGTCCGGGCCGGCCGCGCGGCGTCGCCGCGTGCTCCAACGTACAACTACGCGTTCGACAGACCTTTTTTACGAGTCGCCGACGGAATGTCTGTAAATTGCCGGCCCTCAACAGGTAGTGTCTCCAGGCCCGGCGCCGGGTCGCGAGACCCGCCCGGACCTCCCCTGGCCGGGTCGGCCGCTGCGGGCTCGCGCCCGGGTCCTTTTCCAGGGGAGGAAGGAGCAATGAAAATGAGCCGAAGTCTGCCGGTGATCGACGAGCTGGCCTCAGCTTTGGAGACCTTCGCCTGGCGTGCCCCGAGCGGTGCCGGCATCTCGGTGTCGGCCAACCAGGGCGTACTCCGCGCGGGGAGTGGCTACTTTCTCGAGACGGGCGAGATTCCGTCTCGCCGCGAGGTGCTGATCCGCGCGCTCCGGACAGAGCGAACGCGGGCGAAGGGACGGTTGGTGGGGACGCAGGACGTTGCAGCGCTCGTCTGCGGGGGCGTAGTGATGGTGCGAACGGGTCGGTCTGGCCACGTCGGTGTCCGGCGTCTGGCGTGTGATCGACGCTGGCTGTTTCGGCGGTTCGTGTGGGCCTTCGACCCGACGGGTCCGCGGCATCACGCGCCGACGCAGCTCTCGGAGATGCTGGACCACCCGGAGGCCGGCCGATTTGTGGACGAGATCTCTGCTCTGGCGCGGGAGGCGGCCGACGCCCTGCAGCGCTGCGACGAGCTCGCTGTGGCGCTGGCCATCGAGCGCTACGTCGGGCTCTTCCAGGAGTGGTCGGGTGGCCGGTATGTCCCTGCCGATCTGGAGGAGGTGGTTACTGGCCTACGGCGGGCGATGGGGCCGGCCGCGCTGGCGGCCAAGCCGCCGGGCGCCGGCGGCGCGGCGTGCCTGATGGTCCAAGTGGCCGCGGGCGCGGCGAACGCGGCGATCGACTACTTCCGCGGGATCGGCTGGATCGCCCAGCGAGCCCGGCTCGCCCGGGGACTCGCCGCCGAGGTCATCGATGCGAACAGCGCCTGGTTCTGCGCCGGACACAGGCTGGACGTCATCGGGGCCGCCGACCTGGGCCGCGACCCGGCCATCGGCCGCGACGGCGTCTGCCTGGCGATGGCCGTCCGGCCTGTGTCCGAGGCGTGGGTCCGCCGGATCCCGGATGGGGGCGTTCGCCGGGGCACGTCGCCGGCGGCTCCCCTTCGCCCCTGACGCGATCGCCCTGCCGCGCCCGGCATGATCCGGTGCGCGGGCGGGCGATCGGCGGATCAACACATCACCTTTTATATGAAATATCATCCATATAAATGGTCACAGCCTCCTTGTTATTGTCCATCGTGAGCACCGCGCCGAAACCGCCGATGGTGTGGCTCAAGTCGGTGCCGTCGAGCTCGATGACGTATGGGGCGTACTCGGTGCCGAGCGAGAAGGCCTTCTTGCGGGGGAAGGCCTGTGAATCGCCGTAGGGCCCGGTCTGGCCGGCGACCAGGAATTCGACCAGGCACGGGCGGTCGGCGCGGGCGAAGAATTCGACGCGGCTGTAGGCGCTCAAGTCGAAGCCGACACCGGCCCAGTGGGCGTCGGCCCCGGCGTTATTCGCGGGGTGTTGGAAGTAGACGCCGGCCCAGCGGCAGGGGCCGGGGTAGTCGTGGGGCGACCGTGGCTCGAGGCCCTTGGCGGCGTAGGTCAGGCTGATGCACGTCTTCCCCGAGTGCGGCAGGAGCGGGCAGGCGGTATTGACCGCGACGTCGCCCATGTCTCCCATGAGGCCGGAGGGCACGAAATGATTGTCGGGCGCGGCCGCGTCGGTGTAAACGGCGAACGTCCCGTGGCGGGGGAGCGGGAGGTCGGCGGGCGCGGCCGCGGCGGAGAGGTACTGGATCTTGCGCACCTCGAATTGGAAATCCGCGGCCCTGGGGTGCGTGGCCGGGTCGGGCCCGAGGCCATTCTCGGCCCAGGCGACCGCCGTGCTGAATGCGCCGACGACCCGGCGGAGCTGGTCGGGGCTGAGAAGCGGGAGCCGGCAGGTGACCTTTTGCCAGTTGTTCGACAGTGGATAGGTGCCCAGGTAGATGGGGGGGAGCGTGTCGGGGTAGAGGACTTCGGAGCGTACCCAGTGGCGCCAGGGATCGAGCCGCCATCGCCACCGCACGCCACCGGCGGAGAAGTGCACCCACACCGGGGGCCCCGTGCTCCGCGCCTCGAAGGTGATGGCGACCGGCTGGAGCGGCCGCAGGTCGTAGCCGCCGGAGGGAGAATCGCCCCAGTGTCCGGGGGGGCTAAGCCAGGTTGCACCGCCATGTCGCGCCGGCCGGGCGATCTCCTCGTTGCTCACGTACTTAAAATCCCATTCGTGCGGCCCGCGGCCCTGCGGCCGGTACGAGATCGCGACGGCGCCCTCGCCGCCGGCGCCGACCTTCACGTCGCCGACGTCTCCGGTGATCCCGGAGGCGACGTAGAGGCTGTCGACGGACATCATCGACCGGGCTGACGTGGGCAGCATCTGGCCGGCATCATCCGGCAGGCGGACGCCGCGGTTGTGATCCAGCAGTTCGCGACCCAGCGGCTTGGGCACTGCCTCCAGCCCGCCTCCCTGCGCGAGTCGCACTTTGAAGAGCCCCCAGTGGGGCTCGACGGGCGTGTCCACTTTGCTCGCCAGATCGAACGCCTCGAAGTAAGCGAACTGCACCTTGCCGTCGGCGCGTTTCCGCTCTAACGACTGGTAATACAGGAGCTGCGCCTGCTCGCTGACGCCCCTCACGCCCGCCGTCGGCAATCCGACCTCCTTGAAGAAGACCGTTCGCTTGGCCTGCTGGCTCAACTCGCGGTAGGCCCCGACCGTGAAATTGACGGCATCCTCGACGCCCGGCTTGTTGTGATAGAATGGGTGTACGTTCGCACAGACGAAGTCGCCGATGTCCCGGAGACCCTTGTCGGTATAGTCATCGATCTCTTCGCTTGTGGTGGTCGGCTTGCCGGTCGCGGCCCGGATCGTGTCGATCGCCGATCGGAGGTCGTCAAGCGAGTAACGCTTGCGGTACCCCTCATTGCCAACGATGTATCCGAATACGACCGGTAGATCCTTGCACGCCATCGCCTGCTCGCGCTCGTCCGTCGAGCGCGGATCCCAGATGCCCATGAGCAGGCCTCGGTACCCCAGTGCCTGGGCGACCTCGGCGAGATCGCGGCCCATCACTCCTGAAGATTTATATGTGATGATTCCATCGAATCCGGCGCGGCGGAGCAGGCGGAGGTCTTGCTTGATGGCGTGGAGCGAGGGCTCGACGTGCTGCGCCAAGTTGCCGTCGGGCGAGGTGTAGCAGACCCATCGCAGGCGGTCGAGGGTCTCGGCCCATCGCGCCGGCGTGGCTCGGAGGACCGGCGGGGGGGCTGGTTCCTGGGCGGCGAGCGCTGGCGCCGGGGCGGCCGCGGCGATCGCCGACGCCAGGGCCAGGGCGGAGGTGCGGAGCCTCCGCGCGGCCGTCTCACGGCGTGCCGGCCGCGGGCGATGGTGCGGGTTCAGTTCGGGGCTGGGTCTGGTCGCGGGATGAGTCATGGGTCGGGTCCTCCCGGATATAACGGACGTTGGAGATCGTGAATCTCAGGGCCGTCGCGGCGCCGGAGACCGGGGACGTCGGGGCCGTGATGGACCAGCCGAAGAGCCCGCGGACGTTCGAAAGCTTGGCGTCTTCTCGAGTCGGGAACTGGGCTCGGAGCGTCCGGCTCTCGCCGTCCTTGAATGTTTGGTTGTCGACGGCGAGGGTGAGACGGCCGAGCGAGTCGGGGCGTTTGATGTCCACCTTGCGGGCACGGTCGGGATTGTCTTGTTCGGGCACCCAGACCCACCGGTCCTCGACGCCGAGGAAGAACTCCACACGCACGGAAGCCTCCTTCGGCTCGACATCGGAGACCGAGACATCCCAGGTCACGTGGGTCGGGCGGATGCGGCGAAGGTCGCGGCCGGCGTCTTCCTGTTCCCACCATCTCTGTCCCGGCGTGCGGGATCCCTTTGCGAGCCACAGGGCGCCGACGAACCCCGCGTGCTTGTCAGAACGGATGGCGAGGGTGCCAGGATGGTCGTCAGGCGCGACGAACTGCTTGTCCCAGAAGTGGGGTGCCCGACCCTCGAATGAGACAGCATACTGGATTGACCCGCCTGCGCCCGATGTCTGGATATCCCCGATGTCGCCCATCAAGAACTTCGGGTCGGGGTTGAGATCGACCAGGGAAAGGACCGGGCGACCTGGACTCGCCGCGTCGGTGGCTGCCTCGACATTCGCGAGATCGGTCGGCGGCTCGGAAGGGTCGCCGGGCCGGGGACCAAATAGCTTGCCGTCATCGGGCGGTTCGACCCGTTTCGGTGGCACCGGGACGCTCGCCTCGCTTTGAACCGGCCGTTGAACAGTCACGGTGCCCAGGTCCTTTTGGGCCGGCCCGGGCGGAGGTGCCGCGTGGTGTCCCGGCACTTCCGAGACTCTCGACTTCGTATTTGGGTCCATTGCGAGGAGCTGCTGCAGCCTGTCGCGAAGGGCCCAGGCCATCGCGACGACCACCAGGCCCGCGGCGACGGCGATCGCGGCGACCCTGGGCAGGAATCGAGCACGCGGGCGAGGAGCCGGCGTTGCGGGCTGCATCTGAAGCTCTTCGAGCTCCTTGAGCACCTCGCTCGCGGAGGCCGGGCGCATACGCGGTTTCCGCGCCATCAGCTTCTCAATGAGCTTGACGAGGGGCTCTGGCAAAGGAGGTTCCCGTCCTCGGAGCGGCATGGGTCTCGCGCGGCGGTTGGCCACCTCGTCCTGGAACGGCGCGTCGCCCGAGGCGAGGAAGTACGCGAGGCACCCCAGCGAGTACAGGTCGCCGCGGATGCCGGGCTCCTCGCCGTCGAACTGTTCGGGCGGGATGTAACCCACGGAGCCGAAGGGGCGACCCGGGATGTGCGTCTGGGGCTGGCCGGGCCGCTCGTGCTTCACGAGCCCGAGATCGCCGACCTTGAACAAGTCCTCGGTGCGATTCCACAGGACGTTGGCGGGCTTCAGGTCGCGGTGCTTCCGCCCCTTGAGATGCATGTCGCGAAGTCCGCTGGTCACAGCGATCAGGACCCTGACCAACTCGGCGTGGCGGGGAGACTTGTCGAACTGCCGCCGCCACGCTGTCAGGTCGCCGCCGTCGAGATACTCCATCACAAAGTAGGGAAGATTCTTCCACTCACTCACACGGTGAGCGGTGACGATGAACTGTGACGGGATCTCGTGGAGCGCCTCGAGCTCGCGAACGAAGCGCTGAAGAATGAGCGGGTCGGAGGCGAGGTTGGCGCGGATCACCTTGACGACGACTTTACGACTGGCCCAAGTCTGCGTCCCCGGGACAAGCGACTTCTCAGTCGCAAGGAACACGACCGCCATTGCCCCCGGCGTGAGCTTCTTATGCACGTCCAGGTAGTAACCGTCGCCGCGCCGACCGATCCGCCCCTCGAGACCTGGCTCGAGATCATTCGGGTGGTCCAGGAAGTTCAGTGGCAGACCTTCATGCTGCTCGACGAGTCGACGGCCCGGATTGCTGACGTCGATACTGCCCGAACTCACGGTGGCACCTCCAGGGCCTGAACCCTTTGCATGACCGGCTGCCGACCAATCGACCAGGGAGATGTCCGTGCGAAGAGGCGGATACGGTGAGTCTGCCCCGCCCGCCCGGGTTTTTTCAGTCGACGAAATGCTCCAACTCTGCCTTGACCAGCTTCTTGACCCGCGACCTGGCCACGTGGACCGCGCCGGGGGACTCACCGAGAGACGCAGCGACTTCCGCCACCGCTTCGCCGTTGATCGTTGTCCGGACATAGATCTCGAACGAGCGATCGTGCATCTCGCTCCTGACCCGGACGCGCTTGACAGCCCAGGTCAGGACCGCCTTGCTGCAATCCTGCTTCCAGAGCTCCTCGTCGAGCGGGACCTCCTGCTCGGGCAGGGCCTGGCGGAGTCGCGCCTCGGCATCCCGCGATGAACCGCGCGTGTCGGGCTGCGCAGCGAGGAACTGGGCCGTCGAGGTGCCCCCTCGTGCCTTGGCCCGGTTCGCTGGACGTCTGATGTGGGTCAGATACTTCGACCGCACCACCTGGTAGAGGTAGCCCCGGAACGACTCTGACGGGTCATAGCGGAACCCGGGCATGACGCTGAAGACAGCCAGCAGGACCTCCTGCCTGACATCTTCAATGTCGGCCTCCTGTAAGCCCCAGCGCGCCAGTTGCCGATGGATAGCGGGGCCGTACATCTGGTTGAACCGAGACCACGCCGGCCCTTGCTTGGCGCGATCACGCATGTCGTCGAACAGTCCGGGCTGAGTCGTCGTCGCTGTCATCGCCATGCCTCCTCACGGGGATCAGATACCGGGGTTGTTGCGGCTTCTCGGCCCGCGCGAGGAAAGCCGCGCCGGGCGGATCCGGCACTCCTCGGCGGGGAGGATTACCTTTCGAACTCTGATCGCTGAAAGGAAAAATCGAGCGGCGATACGAATCGTCGTAAGTGGTTAAGCCGAGAGAATTCGCGATGCAATGGCCGACCCTGGAGCCATGGAGCTGGTCCGACGCGGAGGTTAAACACAAGTTCAACATGTCTGGTATTCGCCGTCAAGCTCCTACCATCGGACGTGTCGATGCGGTTGGGCTCCTGATGCTGGCAGAGTATCTGTCAATGAGCTTCGCCTCCGTCGCTGGAGATCAGCGCGGTCGAGACACCGTCTGCAGGATCTGTGGGAGCCCCAGGGAGCAATCCCTGGGGCGACGCGGCCCCGTTCGTGCTGTTCCCCGATCCTGTCCCCCGATCCGGCTGCGCGATGCTGGCACGATCCCAGCCAAGGGAGTCCGGCGGATGTTGCTCGGCTGGGGCGATGCTTTGGCGCGGTTAGCCTGTTGCACGAATGTCGGGCGCGATGCCGAACGCCGCAAGCCGCGGCGGTCCTCTAAAACCGTGGACCGCCGGCGGCACGCTCTCCGCCCATGGGTTTCGTTCTCGCTGAGGGCCGTCGGCTGAACATGAAGCAGCTTTGGGCGCCCGTGGTCGGAACGCTGTTAGTTGGTGTGTCCATTGGCTTGCCGCTTTTTCTGCTCATGCGCGAGCCGTATCTCAAACAGCCCAACGAAGCGTTGAAGCTGACATCTCAGCAAAGCCAGTGTTGAGGCTGATCCTTGGCCCGCGTGATTCCTGGCGGGTCCGGTGGCGGTTTCGCGGCCGGGAATCCGTGGGACTGGCAGAACAACATCGACAGGGTGTCCACGGAACCAAGCCTCGATCGATTTGACACGGCTCTTTCCAGCGTGATGATTCGCGACAGCCCGTTCGTTACCATGGAGCGCTGAGACCCGGTCAACCTTGCCGCTCGTGACAGGTTCAGGCGCTCGTTGGCGTATTGAAGGCGCCGACAACGGGAGCGCCTTAGCGGGGAGGCGCTACGAGATGTCAGGCACGACCCCAAAACCATTCGTGTTTGTGCTCATGCCGTTTGATACAGCGTTCGACGATGTCTACAAGCTCGGCATCAAAGCTGCGTGCCAGGAAGCGGGGACGTATTGCGCGAGGGTCGATGAACAGATGTTTCATGAGAGTATGCTTGAGCGTATTTACAACCAAATCTCAAAAGCTGACATCATCGTTGCCGACATGACAGGAAGAAATGCGAACGTTTTTTACGAAACCGGTTACGCTCACGCGCTGGGTAAGCGGACAATCCTATTGACACAGAACGTAAGCGACATCCCATTCGACCTGATGCACTATCCTCACATCATTTACGAGAAAAGTGTCACGCGACTCAAGAAAGAGTTGAAGGCTCGTGTGAGACACTTTGCGAGGTATCCCGATGAGCGGCAACTGGGCTTTCCTTCTGTGCTAAAGCATTACATAAACGGAATAGAGCTTGTAAAGAATGCATTTGTACCAGGTTGGGGAGTGCCTAATCCTAATCAACTTCTTTTGAATTACGATCTCAAGAATTCGAGCAACACTTTGGTTAATATCGGACGCACCCGCTTCGCCATCGTTTTTCCCGATCGCCTGTTATTTGTAGGAGACCAGTCGAGCGTGATAGACCTTGGAAAGCGAGATCGATTTGTCATGTGTACCCAAAGGAGTGAACTGCTGCCACAAGAGATATCTCGCGCGGGAGCCTATTTCGAACTGGCTGACAGCCCCGCCTGCCGTGAACAAGCAAGGGTTTTTGAGTGCGCATTGCGAATATTCACGGAAATCGGAATGACAGAAATCCCCTTCAAATTGCAATGGCCCGCCGCTACTTCCGCGGAGTGATTCCTCGCATGTTCCGCGTCAGCCGGGCGGGCTCCGACATTGTTGTGAAGTGCGTCGATGTGCGAGTGCCCAACCCCTTGTCGGCGCCGGCATTCCTATCGTCACTCGAGAATCGTGCAGGATTTGCGGATATGTAATTGACCGCACTCACTGGAGCGGCAACTCAGCACGCGGTACATTACCGTACGTTCTCACATGCTCGAATGCTCCGACGCCGGGCTGGGCGCGACGGTGCTCGCCGACAACGCGCCGATCCATCCAAGTGTCGAATACTCAGCACGCGCAGTGCCGGCGATTTTTTGAGATGATTTTGGTTTACTCTGCAAGTCTGCCCCGCCCAAGACGTCTTTGTGTTTGAGGCGGGCCCCGATGGCCGGGGCGACCCGAAGCGGGAGATTTCCTTTATGGACGCCCAAGCCTCCCCTCATCCGACGCCCGAGACCTTACGTGCTTACGCCTTGGGCGCGATCAATGACGCCTCGGCCGCGATCGTCCGTGAACATCTTGAGCACTGCTCCGATTGCCGGCGTCAGGTTGCTGAGATAGAGCCTGACGGTTTCGTCGACCGGCTCCGCCAGCCCGCGGAAGGATCGGGCATGCCGGCCGTTGAACAACCGCTTGCCGCTGGTCCGCTGACCGGATCGCCAGTCGCTGATGGCGTCACGGTGGACTCCTCCGATCGTCCTTGCATGTCTGAAACGGGCCTTGTCGACGCGACGTCGGCTGTTCAGAACGGTCCGAATGCGTCTCCCCTCCCAGCGGGGACGCTGGTCGGCTACTTCGGCGATTACGAGCTGCAGAATGTACTTGGCGAGGGCGGAATGGGAATCGTCTACAAGGCTCGGCAGCTCAGCCTGAACCGCTTGGTCGCCTTGAAGATGATCAAGGCCGCACGGTTCGCGTCAGCCGATGAGATCCGGCGGTTTCAGAATGTGTCCGAGGCGGTCGCCCGGCTTGATCATCCGAACATTGTGCCGATTTTCGAGGTCGGCCAGCTTGAGGATCAGCACTACTTCAGCATGAAGCTGATCGCGGGCGCGAGCCTCGACAGGCGGCCGAGGGACTATATGGCCAAACCCAAGCAGGCCGCCGAGCTCATGTCGATCACCGCGGGTGCGGTCCACCATGCGCATCAGCGAGGCATCCTCCACCGTGATCTGAAGCCGGCGAATATCTTGATCGATGCGGAGAGGAGACCTCATGTCACGGACTTCGGTTTGGCGAAGCGGGTCGAAGGAGACAGCGGGCTCACGCAGACGGGCGCGATCTTAGGGACACCGGCCTACATGGCTCCCGAGCAGGCGTCGGGTAAGCGGGGGGCCGTGACGACGGCCACCGACGTCTATGGCCTGGGGGCCGTCCTCTACGTGCTGTTGACCGGTAAAGCGCCGTTTGGCGGCGACTCGGTGATCGACACGCTCGAGCAAGTGCGCGAGCGGCCAGCGGAGCCTCCTTCAAAGCGGAACGCACGGGTGCCACACGATCTGGAGGCAATCTGCCTGAAGTGTCTGGAAAAGGATCCACGTCGGCGTTACCGGAGTGCAGATGCGCTTGCTGAGGATTTGAGGTGTTGGCTTGCCGGCGAGCCGATTGCGGCGCGGCCCGTGGGGAACGCCGCGCGTTTCTGGATGTGGTGCCGCCGAAATCCTGTCGCGGCGGTGGCAGCTACGCTCGTGACAACCGCGATCGTGGCCGTGGCTGTGTTGTCCTTACTCTACGCCGCTCAGCAGACTCGCCTGGTGGAAACCACCACCCTTTACGCGAACGAGCAGCGCCAGCGCGGCGACGAGCGAGCCGAGGCGGCCGCGAAGATTAGCGGGCTGAACAACAACTTGGAGATCTCGCTGGCCGACACGAACCGTCGGCTGGCGATGCTTTACTTCGAGCGAGCAAAACGCGCGTTCGAAGGCAACCAAGCTAGCGATGGCTTGGTCTGGCTTGTCGAGACGTGGCGGGCCGCGGCGCTGGCACAGGATCACGCTTGGCAACGCCTGGCCCGCATGAACTTGTCGTATTGGCGATACCACTGTCCGGAACTCCGAGGATTACTTTCCCATGAAGGACCGGTCTCGTACGTCGCCTTCGGCCCCGATGGAAAGACAATCCTCTCCGTCACGCGAGGTGTGACGGCGCAAGTGTGGGATCCCGATACGTGCGAACCCATAGGTCGCGCAATACGAAATGAAAACGCCATTACATCCGCGGTCTACAGTCCCGACGGCAAGTTAATCATCATCGCCAGTGGCAGGAGTGCACGGCTTTGGCAGACCAGTTCAGCCCAGTCTGTCGGGCCGCCAATGATGCATCAGCAGTCGGTTTCGTCCGTCGCGTTCAGTCCGGATGGCCACACCGTCGTAACCGGAGGCTCAGACGGAGCGCGACTCTGGGACGCTGCTGCAGCCCGGCCTCTCGGTCAACTTGGAAGCTCTTACGTTAATCTCGTGGCATATAGCGCCGACGGCAAGACCATATTCACCGCGGGCGGCAATGAAGTGCAACGCTGGAACGCCGCCTCAACTAGGACGCGGCGACTTCTCAGCCAGTCGGTCCACCTCTGCTCCATGAGTTTCCGGTCAATCGCGTGGCGTACGGACCCGATGGCAAAAGCGTCCTAACCGCGGTCCCTGCCGGGGACGGACCACTCGTTTCGACGGGGCCGAATACGTGGCGGGAGTGGCAGCTCCCCGTCGAAGTGGACGACGACCTGCCGCGCATTGCAAATTGGATCGCGACCATCACTGGCTTGGCAGCGGACGATCAGGGAGTCATTCAGCATTTGGATTCCTCGGCATGGCATGAGCGACGTCAAGAACTCCGGCGACTAGGCGGGGCCCCGCCGACCGACGCCGGCTTACTCATCGACCCCATCCGCTACGGTGCCGATCCAACAGTTCGGGCGAGCGTCTGGACGAAGCGGAAGCGCTGGATTGAAGCCGAGGCGGCCCTCGACGACGCCGTGGCGCATGGCCACTCAGCGGAAAAGTCGCAATCGCACGCGCCCGGTTTTATGCAGCTCGCGACAAAGCGGAGAAAGCAGCCACCGAATTCGCGCGCGCCCTCTCGTTGTGGGAAGGCCAACCCGATTTCCTGCATGAGATCGCAAGTAATCATGCTGTTTTCGACCGCGTCGTGGCGCTGTTGCCAAGCGTCGGATCCAGGAGTCATGAGCTGGACGGGCAGCTATGTTCCAACCTCCTCCCGCCGGTTAGGCGAGACAAGCAATTCTGACGTCGCATTCTGGGTCGCGTGTCACTGCGTACTAGCGCCGGGCGCGAAGTCCGACGATGAAACGGTGGTACGATTGGCTGAGTTAGGCGTCCGGGGCAATACCGGCAACAGCGCATATGGCTTCAACAGACTCGGTGCCGCGCTTTACCGCGCAGGAAGATTCCAAGACGCCATTGTCCGGCTGGAGGAGGCAATCCGAAACCGGCAAGGAGACAGCCGCCCGGAGGACTGGGTGTTTTTGGCGATGGCTTACCACCACCTCGGTCATCGCGACGAGGCGCGCCGTTTTCTCGAGCGGCTGCGCGTCTACAAGCCGAGCGTGGAACCTAATATGTTTTGGGACGAGGTGGAGAACAGCATCCTGCGGACCGAGGCGGAATCCGTGATTCTCTACGACCCGATCTTCCCCGCCGACCCGTTCGCGAAGTAACTAGGCGATTGCGTGCGGTGGTCCGTGTAATCGGATCGCGTTGCTGTGATTACAGTCGAAACGCGTTCTGTGCGAGGCGGGGTATGTCGAGGATTTTCTGCAATTCTTCTGCACATGTTGCCCGTGCCAGCCCACCGCGACTACAATGCGAAGCACAGTGGGGGTTATCGTAAACCCCTGCAAAACCACTGAAATCAATGTCAATTCAACGTCAGCCCAACTTCAGGCTGGTGGCAGACGCGCCGGACCCAAAATCCGGTGGGTGGGTGTCGGCGACTCGCCGCTCTGTGCTGTTCGCTACAGTGAGATCGCCCGCCTGATCGCATTCTTGTAGGACTTCCCTAATGTGAGCCGGCGCTGATACATCTCTTCTCGATCATTTACCAGTTGCTCCGAGAGAAACCGTGCGCTCTGTCCGGCGCTGACAATTGCCATATCCGTCTGTCTGCCGACGGTTCCGATCTCCTCTGAAACACGCTTGGCCTCATAAGCGGCATAGACCGCGAGCTCAAGTTCACGGCGAGTCTGGCGTTCCTGGACCTGGCTCGTTTCCAAGCAGGAGGAGCAATTCGGCTGGGATCTCGAGATCCAGGCCCTTGCACAGGTCAACCAGCAGCCGGACGTGGGTGGCCTTCAGTTGTGCAAGCTGGTTGTTCGCTGGGCCGGGCGGGGTGTTTCCGACGTAGAGAGCTCGGAGTTTTTCAAGGTTGTCGGCGAGCTGACCGACCTTGTCGCGAGTCGCCTTGGAGACGAGACGGTCGTCTCGCACCCGGGCCGCTTCCGCTTTCATCCTCGGAAAGGTTTGCTGCTCGAGACGTTTGATGGCCGCGTCGTAAAAGCCGCCGAAGACTTTTCTTTTGGCTTTCGCAGACGTTTGATTGCGCTTGATGCCGATGCCGAGGCCGTAGAGCGCGCCACCGGCGCCTAGCTCCTTGACCGCAAGCACGAGGCGATGGTGCGACTGCTGGTGATCGATTGCGTCTTGCGGGAAGGTTAGCACCTTTTCAAGGGCGAGAGTGAGGTCTTCGACGGGGATGCAAAAGGCAAGCTGCTCTTGCATGGCGCTTTTGCGAGTGACGACTCCGATGACGTCGCCGAAGGAATTGAACACAGGGCCGCCGGAATTGCCCGGGTTCACGGCGATTCCGAGCTGATAGTATCGCTGACCTTCCATCGACGTCTTGGTGCTCATGACCCCGCGGCTAATTGCGTTTTCGAGGATCAGCTCACGGCCGGCGCCGGGATTTCCGATCGCAGTGATGTCTTCCCCCTTACGGAAGGTGTAGGACTGGGCGACGCGCAGTGGCGACAGCGACGATTTTACCTTGAGGAAAGCGAGGTCGCGGCGGGTATCCTCAAAGAGAAGCTCGGTGGTCATCGGGCCCTGCTGATCCTTTTCGGCAGAGGGGAAACGCACGCGAAGAGTCGTGATGAATTCGCTATCGATGACATGGGCGTTAGTCGCGAGGATTCCGGGCCGGACAAGGAAGCCGGTTCCGACTGATCCATCGCCAGTGATCATGGCGATCGATGCTTCCGACTCCGCGGCGATGTCGGCAGAGGAGAGCGGGCGTGCGGGCTCGGTGCGGTGCGCGGGCATTGCCGAAGACTTGGCTGTGCCGGCGGATGAGGTCGATGCGACGGCGCTCGAGCCTGCGCCGGAGTCGCCTGCCTTGGCCGACTTGGCCGCGATCTCCGCGGGTTTGGCAGAGAGCTTCACGTGAGAGAGCCAGTGCATGGCATTGAGCGCGAACTGGCGGTTATCAGTGCCCGGCACGTTCATGCCCATTCGCCCACCACCGCGGTTGACCTGAGCGGAGAGCATTCCGGCCTCTCCGAGTACGACGACATTGCCTTTACCCAGTGTGAAGGCGATTCCCTGGGCACGCCCGCTGGCGGATCCGGTGCGGCCGGGGGCGGCGGGGCCGGGCTGGTCGACGGCTGTCTGGGAAAACTTCAGGAGCGAGGCCGCGTTTTTCGGGCCCTTCAAGGATTGTCCGGCGAACGTGAGCACCCGGTCGATTCGCTCGGAGCCGTCGCGGCCTGAGAGAATCGGGTGATCACCGAGCAGGCGGTTCACGCGGGTGAAGTTCAATTGCGCAGGCAGCCCCGTCTCGGAATTGGCCGGGTCATATGTCGTGCTCTTACCCATCTCGACACCGATCCGCGTGGCCAGTTGATCGCTCGAGGCGCCAAAGGGGTGATGGTCGGAGATCAACAGCAGCGAGCCGCCTGCCTGAATCCATTTGTAGACGGCGTCGCATTCGGCCTTTTCGAACGCAGGTTTTGCTGCCTCAGGGCTTCTCATCGCCGGCGCGCCCATTGCGTTTGCCACCACGAGAACCGAGCAGTCTTTGAGGGCATCGGCCGAGAGTTTTTCCTTGTTGGGCGAGACATTGTAACCGTCGTTTTTGAGGAGATCGACAAACGGCTTGTAGCGGCCGAAGGTGGTGTGGAAGTTATTGTGGGCCTCGTCGACCAGGACAAGCGGGTGGGTGTCGGTGAAGGCCGGGCGAATGGCCTTGGCGTCGAACTCGGGGTCCGCAAACTGCTGGGCCATCGCGCTACCACAGACGCTGGTAAGCAATCCGACGGCAAAAGACAGCGGAATAAACCTGGGCATGACTGATCCTTTCGAGAGAAGGGCGCGGACATCCCAGAATAATTGGTGAAGCGCCGTAGCGACAAGGCGTCAGCGAGAAGGCGCAGTGAAGTTTACGTCGAGCGTTGTCGACCATTCGCGAGGCGGAGATGACGCTGATGCGGGCGCGCACCACGAACGTAGGGGTGTTCGCATTGGCATAATCAGCTCAAGGAGTCTGAGTAGCTGTTTTCGGACGAGTGGTCGATTATCATCAGGGCAGATCGAACGGTCAATCCAACGGATCGCGAGCGGATCATCGAGCCGGCGAGACCAAGATTGGTGGTCCAGCATCCGGTGATCGTCCGCGCTTGGCCGATCGGGCCGCTGACATTGGCTGCAGGTGACAAGGCACGAAACCATGATCGGCAAGACGAAGCTTCGTGACGTCACGGGCCGCCACGATTCGGCGAGTCCTGTGGGGCTTTAGCCGTTCTGTGTCGCACTTCTGGCGCTCTGCGTCTTACTTCCACAGACGCAGGGAACAAAAGGGCTGACTCGATAGTTTGAACGACGCCAGTGGTTTTGGCCTGCCACGCTAATCCACGAGTTTCTCGCGAACGACTTCAGTGCGGTTGGGGAGGATCGGGTTCGACCGGCAGCCAAGGGAACCGAGCGGCGTCGCGGTACTTGGCGGCCAGGGAATCGCAGTGCCGGGTCAGCGCCCGTTCGCCAGCCTCCCGCTGGAGCAACTCGGTTCTTGCCTTGTCGTCGGCCCATTCCCCATGGACGAGAGCAAATCGATACTCCTCGGCCTCCGCGAGGCCCAGGTCCCGAAAGGCGGCGTGCGCAACCGCATATTGCCGGTACGCGCGCACACGGCGGCTCGCCCGCGCCGCCTCGAGGCCTGCGGCCATCAGCACCGCCAACAATGCGATAATCATGAGCAGCCGTCGGAGAGTGAACCGTACGCGAGGGAGTATCACGGATGTCGTTCTCGATGGGCTCGATTGGTAAACTTCGGCTCTAGTCGACCCGTTTAGAGAAACTACTGAGACTCGACCCTGCCTACGCCGAGGCACTCAACAACCTGGGCAATGCTCTCAAGGATCAGGGGGCCCTGGACGAAGCGGTTGCCTCCTTCCGCCGGGCCATCGAGCTGAAGCCGGACGTTCATACGGCGCACAGCAACCTGCTCTACACGCTGCTCTTCTGCCCCGGCTACGACGCACGAGCGATCCTCGAAGAACACCGGATTTGGAGCCGGCGGTTCGCCGAGCCGCTCTCACGCCTCATTCAACCGCATTCGAACGACTGCGCTTCCCAGCGCCGGCTACGAGTCGGCTATGTTTCGCCCGACTTTTGCGACCATGCCCAGTCGTTTTTCACGACGCCCCTTCTCTCCGCACATGATCACGAGAACTTTGAGATTTACTGCGACGCGGATGTCGCCCGTCCTGACGAAATCACAGCGCGTCTCCGTCCTCTGGCCGACGTCTGGCGGGGCATCGGCGGTCTTTCCGACGCCCAGGTTGCCCGGCTCGTCCGCCAGGACGGGATCGACATTCTCGTCGACCTTAGTATGCACATGGCCGGGAATCGACTTCTGGTCTTCGCCCGCAAGCCAGCGCCCGTTCAGGTCTCCTGGCTTGCCTATCCAGGCACCACCGGCCTGTCGACTATTGACTACCGCTTCACTGACCCCTACATCGACCCTCCGGGGCTTCGCGAACACGACTACTCGGAGGAATCGATCCTCCTTCCGAACGCCTTCTGGTGCTACGATCCGCTCGCGGAGGAACCAGCCATCAGCGCGGTGCCAGCGGTGGAGAACGGCTGCATCACGTTCGGCTGCCTCAACAACTTCTGCAAGGTGAATCATTGGGTTCTGAAGGTGTGGGCGCAGGTCCTCACCGCTGTCGACGAATCGCGGCTGTTGCTCCTGGCCCCCGAAGGATCCGTTCGCCGGCATACCTTGGATCTGCTGGAACGGGAAGGTGTGAAAAGCGAAAAGGTGACCTTCGTTGCCAGGCAGCCTCGCCTGCAGTATCTGGAACTCTACCATCGCATCGACATCGGCCTCGACACTTTCCCGTATAACGGACACACCACCAGCCTCGACGCGTTCTGGCAGGGTGTTCCCGTCGTCACTCTCGAGGGCGATTCACCCGTCGCACGAGCGGGGCTGTCATTGCTCACCAACCTGGGTCTGTCGGAGTTGGTTGGCGAGACACCCGACCAATTCGTGAGCATCGCGGTCGCCCTGGCCGGCGATGTGCCGCGTCTCTGTGAGCTGCGTGCGACTCTTCGTGATGGTCTGCAGGCTTCTCCACTCTCGGATGCGTCGCGCTTTGCGCGCGGGGTCGAAGCCGCTTACCGTGAAATGTGGAGGCGGTGGTGTAGCAAGCAGGCTGCCGTGTAGTCGCAGTCCCGGACTCAATATCCGGTCATCGCATGAGGGTGTGCGTTCAACTCCCGCGTTCGGTAGTAAAACAACCGGCGCGGTCGCACCGAGCTCGGTAGCGAATCATTTTGTTCGCGGAGGAACGGCCCGAAATACCTCGCCGACGGACTTGAGGTAGGCGACATCTCCTTTCTCGGCGCGGCGCGCGACCTCATCGAGCCAGCGCACCGTGGCTGGTTCCAGGCACGGTTCGGATGGATCTCCCGCGGGATAAACCACGTCGACCTCAACCTCGACGGCATATCGACCGCGACGCACCCAACGCTTACGCTTCTCCCGCCGTTCCTTCATTTCCCTTACTCCACCAGATAAACAGTGACAAGCTTGGCCTGCCTCGTTTCGCCTAAGCAGGACCAGATCACTTCGACCTCACTCCCGTCCTCAAGGACTTGCCGGACTACTACGGAAGGATTTGGTTTGCTCCTGGGGCGCTCTCGAACCAGCTCGGCCTCTTCGAGACCCGCTACCAGTTGCCAAGCCGTGATTCCTCGTTCCTCGCACCGCTCGTCGGCATGGCAGGCGACGAAGAACCGATCGTTCGCGACCGCCGAGCGAATCTGCTCAAAGAGCTTGCCCATTTCCTCATCATAGTGTCACCAGGCTTTCAGCGAAACCACCGCTTCCTGGCGAACCACCATCACCCGGACCACGGCGGCGATCCTCACGTCTTCCTGCGAGTCTATGTATCACTGCGGCGTGTTCCAATACGAAGTACCGGACTCAAAATCCGGTCCCGTTAACAACATGTGGGTTCAAGTCCCGCCTTCGGTATTTGATTGGCAAGGAGCTGGTGACGTGGAGCTTCGCGGGTAGTCTGAGCTGCCCGCCAGGCCCTTGGACCGCGTCAGCCCAATTCCCGCGTGTCGCCAACCAGGGCGGCACCTTCGAGCGAAGGCTCGGTGCACTCACGCCTTCTCGTTCATGACACTCGCGGCGGCTGCAACCGCCGTTCTAGGGCCGTGCCACGAGGTCGCGTATGAGTTTGGGGGTCACGCCCCACGAGGCCGTGTAGGTTTGTTCGAGCGGGACGTTCACGTACCAGCCCGGTGCAAGAAATAAAGGGGCATCGCGTAGAGGGTCCCCGACGGCGAGCGCATCGACGTAGGCAGTCAACGCATCGCCGGCGTCGTAAGCAGCAACGGTCAGGAGTTTGTCAGCCGGCCGAGCTCCCAACGACTCGCCGACCAGTTCGTCCCAGATGGCCTGGGCAATACCTTGCGGGTCGCGAGGTCCGGTAGGGAACAAGTCGACCATCAGGAAGTGAATCCCGTTGCGGATGAAGTCGACCGCCTTGGCAATAAACGACGCAATCGCGTGCTTGGTGTCCTTGTTACCGGGCGAGACGACCTCGATCATCGCCACAACCCGGCCGAGCTCGTGGTGAATCACAATGCGGTTGGCTTTTCGCGCGTACAGAGCGGTCTCGGTTTCGACCCGGGCGGCGCGCGTTATGCGTGGAGGTGTTTCCGCGACTACTAGCCCACCCTTGGGATCCGGGCTGCGTAACCGAAGCGCAACGACGTCGGGTTCTGGTCCGCTGACCCGTTGGTCGGCCATGGCGTAGTAGCCGTCCGGGAGAACGCCGCTGTTCAAGGTATTGCGGATTTCGATCGTCCACCCCTGGTGGAAGTCGTGAAAAGTCCCACTTGAAACCCGGGTCCAGTCGTGAATCGGCATCGGCCGCCTCCTCAGCAGGATTGTATCACACTCGTGTCCCGTGTGGAGGCAGCTCCTCGATGCGTCCTTTGCCGATCGATACCGCGGCAGTGGCAGAAGTACCGGACTGGAAATCCGGTGTGAAAGGTCGGCGCTGTCGGTCACCAGTGGCCGGCGTGGGCGCCCCCATCGACGTGGAGGATCTCACCGGTCACGAAGGCGGCCGAATCAAGGTAGAGCACGGCATCAACGACCTCCTGGACCTCGCCGATGCGTCCCAGGGGATGCATGCCGCTGAGGAACTCCTGGGTCTCCGCCGTATGCATGGGGGTCTTGATGACGCTCGGCGCCACCGCGTTCACCCGCACGCCCCGGTCGGCGAACTCGATCGCCAGGGATCGGGTGACCGCGTTGAGCCCACCCTTGGTTAACGCCGCGAGCGCCGCGGGCACCGCCTTCAGCGGATGCTCGGCCAGCGCCGCCGTGATGTTGACGATGTGGCCCGACCCTCGCTCGAGCATCCCTCTGGCGACCCTCTGCGTGAGGTGGAAGAAGCCCGCCAGGTTCACGGACAGAACCGCCGTGTAGTCGGCGACGGTGTAATCGACGAACGGCTTGGAGATGAGATGCCGGCGTTATTGACGAGGGTATCGATGCGGCCGAAACGGTCAATCGCGGCACCGACAATCCGCTCGAGCGGACCGAGCCGACCAGCTCGATGAGGGAATCGCGCCGGATGTTATTCCCCGTTTTTCAGCCGCGTCACGCGCAAAGCAGCGGTTTCAATCGGGTTGGTCGTTATATCCGTTGCGAGCTGCATAAGAATCGCGGATTACCGGGCCACGAAATGGCCAAGTCCGGGAAAACCGTCACATATTATATGTAGCTCAATCTCGATCGCCGACACTGGAGTCGGCGCGAGATACCACCCACCTCTGATCTGGAACCGCGAATGCTCTTTTCGTTTGCTCGAGCGTGTGCTCGAGGATCTCAATGCGTCGTGATCATGCTCATGCGACGGAAACGCAGGGGGTGGCCTGCGCCCGCGGAGGGGGAACGGCGCGGAGTGCACGGTACTCGATTTTTGAGCGACGCCGAGCGTGGGACGGGCGTGGACCGCGGGCAGGGTGAGTTTTCACCGGGCGGGCCACGGGATCGTCGAGCGGGTCTTGTGGCGTTATCCTCCTTGCTTCACAGCATTTCCGTGCTGCTGGAGGGCGGTCCGGGCAGCAATTGCACGAGGTTCAAAACTGCGATCAGAATGAGACTGTTTTTGGGGTCAGGAGTTCCATTTCGTCCCATTTCGTCCCATTGGAAGTTGCCAATGTATGAAGGACTATGACGAGTCTCGGAGAAAAGGCATGGGGCCGGGGGACGAGGCATTTTGGATTTTGGATTTGGAGGGCCCAATGCCCAGGACACGGCCGCTGGACGGAGAGCGGGCCGCAGTGACCGGCGCGGCCGAGCGCTGTTCCCGTAATCGTTGTGGCGTAAGGGCGCGCGACAATTATACAAAACGAACTCGCTGGCCAGGGGTGGGGGATGATGGCGGAGTCAGACAAGAATTTGAACCGCGGAGTGCGCAGACGTCCCGGAGAAAAGGCATGGGGCCGGGGGACGAGGCATTTTGGATTTTGGATTGGAGGACCCAATGCCCAGGACACGGGCGCTGGACGGAGAGCGGGCCGCAGTGACCGGCGCGGCCGAGCGCTGTTCCCGTAATCCTTGTGGCGTAAGGGCGCGCGACAATTATACAAAACGAACTCGCTGGTCAGGGCCAGGGGATGATGGCGGAGTCAGACAAGAATATGAACGATGGCGTGCACCGAGGTCACGGAGATGTGGCGGGACAGCTAGGCGAGACTGAAACTCGCCGCGCGGGGAAGCTGCGCTGCGTGGTGTTCCCCCGCGCGAGTCCCCCGCCACCGATTGCGGCGGCACCTCCTCCACGAGGGGAGAAACGCTGTTGTGTTCCCGTAATCCTTGTGGCGTAAGGGCGCGCGACGAATTTACAAAACGAACCCACCCGAACTCTAGGGCGGAGGACGGAGGGCGATCGTGCGTGGGGGGCGGAGCGAGACCTTCGGTCCCGCTCTCGGGGCGGGGTCAGAGACCCGCGCCCAACAAGAGCTTGAGGACGGAGGGCCGAGGAATCTCGCTCGAAATGGACGAATACCACATCTTTGGCGCAAACGGATCGGGGGTTTTGTAGATCATCTAGATAGGAGCCGCGCGTGCGCCGGCGGGCGGTGCGGGAACCGCTGAGACCAACTCCAACAGCTCGGAACTCAGGGAGCAAATCGTTCGCGTTGCAGGCTGAAGGGGGTGATCTTGCTGAACGTCAGGTTGAAAGTCTGATC
This sequence comes from uncultured Planctomycetota bacterium, assembly GCA_963823665.1. Lineage (GTDB taxonomy): Bacteria > Planctomycetota > Planctomycetia > Isosphaerales > Isosphaeraceae > CAVXHV01. Next base: position 1,187,095 of record CAWGMQ010000004.1, on the reverse strand, counting down.
TACTGCTCGGGATGCTTGACGACCCGCTGCTTCTTTCAAATCCAGTCCATCGGAAAAGAGACCATGATTCCAACTGCATTGAGCGAGCTTCGACACGCGATGGATGACGACCACAGGCCGCCGCTGATAGCCGCCAATTTACACTTGTGTACGGATGCTTTACAGGCCTCTAAGTATTGCCACTTTTTGCCACTTTTCGATCGTTCGAGCGGTCATTCGGAACGGGGACGGCCGCTTCGCATGTCCAATCAAAATCAAAGGATCCGAGCTGGCGTGTGCGTTTCCAGGCGATTGAAAAATCTCATGGCATATGCCACCGCAAATTGCCAAAACGATGCGGCCGTGTTGTTCACTATGTTTGAGCGGCTTTTTTTTGATGCGGAAACTGCGAGCGAAAGGCGCGGCGATCGGATCACTGGCGTGCTTGAGAGCGCGATTGTCAGTGGTCAGTTGTCAGGGGTCAGTTGCCGGGGGAGCGGGCGGGACTGAGGGTGGGCTCGCGAGTTATGATTACGAGTAAGAGTGGGAGTACGAGTACGAGCTGGAGCGGGCGTGATGCGGTGAGTCACGGAGATGAGGCGGGACGGGAGATCGAGCTCTTGATCGCGGATTCTCATCGTGCGAGCACGGTCCTCAGACGACTGGAGCCCCTGTTGGTCGAGAACGGATCGCAGCCACCAGTGCTCCGCGGCCCTGTTCCCGTGATCCTTGTGGCGTAACGGTGCGCGACGAATTTACAAAACGAACAACGCATTTTGGATTTTGGATTTTGGATTGGAGGAGCCGATGCCCGGGACAAGGGCGCTGGACGGAGAGCGGATCGCAGTCACCGGCACGGCCGGGTGCTGTTCCCGTAATCCTTGTGGCGTAAGGGCGCGAGACAAATATACAAAACGAAATCGCTGGTGTGGGTGGTGAGTGGAGGGCGATCTGAATTTGGTGTCTTGCTCACTCGAAATGGACGACGTCGACATCTTTTGCGCAGATCGATCGCGGTCCCGTCTTGCGGAGATCGTCAGGCTGAAGCCTGACCTGCGGCGACGCCAGGTCGTTTCCTTAACCGTTGCAAGCCATGGGGCATCGTCAAATAATCAAAACGAAAGGAGGCCCGGTTCAATCGCGGGAAACAGCGCCGGCGCAATAGCGCGAAGCGGGATCAAGACTAACCGGAACCCTCGCTTACACTTCGGGCTAGTGTAGTCGCCAGGACGGGTGCGCAACGTGTTACCCGAGCAGCGGCGCGATTGAACCAGGCCCGAGCGGACGGGATGCAGGACAGAGAGCGGAGGGCGGAGGACGGAGTCGACGGGGGATCGAACTGTTGAAATTCGTGAGGAATGGCTCGCCGCACCGGGAGTTTCGTCTTTCCCGGGATCGTTCAATGCGACTTGGCGTTCGAGGGTCGATGATGAGAATGTTTACTTTGGTGCTGCTGGTGTGCGGTTCAAACGTAATGATTGCGTCATCGCCGGCTTGCGCACAGGAAGCTCGACCGAACGTCGTTTTGATCATTGCTGACGACATGGGCAGGGACGACTGTGGGGCGTATGGGAACCTGAAGGTCAAAACACCCCACATCGATAGGCTGGCACGAGAGGGCATGCGGTTTGACCGTGCTTTTGTCACGGCCAGCTCGTGCAGCCCCAGCCGTTCGAGCATGATCACGGGGCGCTATCCGCACAACACTGGTGCCGCAGAGCTGCATTCGCCGTTGCCTCGGGACCAGGTGACGTTCGTGGAAAAGCTGCGTGCGGCGGGCTACTGGACCGCGCAAGCGGGCAAGTGGCACCTCGGCGCATTCGCGAAGGCGCGCTTCGAGGTGATCCGGGAAGCCAATGCGGGGCGGACGACTGCCGGAGACTCTGGTGCGTTGCAGAGTGGTTGCGACCAGTGGTTGCCTGTGCTGCGCGACCGACCGAAGGGCAAGCCCTTTTTTCTCTGGTTGGCCGCCATTGACCCGCATCGGGAATACGAGCGAGGGACGATCGCTGCGCCGCACCGTCCCGAGGATGTCACGGTTCCACCCTACCTTCCCGACATACCCGAAGTGCGCGAAGACCTGGCACTCTACTACGACGAGATCAGCCGGCTCGATCACCATGTTGGCGAGGTGCTTTCTGAACTGGACCGGCAGGGGATCGCGGATAACACGGTTGTCTTGTTTCTGAGCGACAATGGCCGGCCGTTCCCGCGCTGCAAGACAACGCTTTACGACAGCGGCATCGGGACGCCGTTCATCGTGCGGTGGCCCGGCCGCGTGCGGCCTGGAGCTCGATGCGGGAGCCTTGTGAGCACGATCGACATCGCGCCGACGATGCTCAGGCTCGCCGGAATTGAGCCCGGGCCGAGCGTGCAGGGCGAGGATCTTTCGCCGCTGTTCGCCGACCCGACGGCGAAGGTGCACGAGCTGATCTTCGCCGAGCGGAACTGGCACGACTATGCGTCCCACGGCAGGGCGGTCCGATCCGAACGGTTCAAATACATCAAGAATGATGACAGCACCCGCGCGCTAACACCGCCGGCCGACGCGGTGCGAAGCCCGACATTTCAAGCGATGCGCCGACTCCGTGACGCGGGCAAGTTGACTGAAGCACAGCGGGCATGCTTCGCGGCGCCGCGGACCGTGGAGGAACTGTACGATCTCGAGACCGATCCGCACGAGCTGGTCAATCTGGCCGGCGACCCGAGGTACGCCAAGACGATCAGCGAGATGCGAAGCGCGCTCGCGGAATGGATGCGGGCGACGAGGGATGTCATGCCCGAAACGCTAAGGGCCGACGAAGCCGATCGCGAGACCGGCAAACCGCTGCCGGATCGGGTGTTTCCGCGACTGAAGAAACCGTCCGGCAGGTGAGGTGTCGACAAAAGGGGGCTCCGATCATGCGTCTTTCCACGGTGCGTCTGCCGGCTCTGTTGTTCAGCAAGTCTCTGATCGCCTTCGTCGTCGTTGGGTTATCTGCTTCAGTGGCCGTGTCGGCTCAGCGGCCCAAGAGCAAGAAGAAGGCAGATGCCGACGCGAAAACGGTCCAGATGCGGCTCTGGGTCCCGGCCTATTACTATCCGTTCGGACCCGGTCTGCGAGAGTGGAACCGGCTGATTGCATCGGCGAAGGTCGTGCCGATCGTTGCAATCGTAAACCCGGCCAGCGGGCCTGGCGACCACGTCGACACCAACTTTGCAGCGGTCCTTCCCCGCGCTCGGAAAGCTGGTGTCGCGCTTGTCGGCTATATCGGCACGCAATACACGCGCAAGCCCTTGGAGCAGGTGAAGAAGGAGGTCGACACGTTTTTGAGGTTCTACCCGGATCTTCAGGGTTTCCATTTTGACGAGCAGAGCAGTGACGCCCGCGGCGTGGACTACTATGCCGAGCTCTACCGCTACGTACACGAGCACATCGAGGGCGCGATTGTTTTGACCAACCCCGGCACTTCGTGCGACCGAGGCTACGCTGCAAGACCGGCCTCGGACGTGATCAGCCTGTTCGAGCGCGAGCGGGGATTTGACGAGCTCCAGCTCCCAGCCTGGACGTCGCGATTCGCGGGATCGAGGTTCTGCGCCCAGGCGCACAACGTCAGCACGGAGGAACAGATGAAGAAGTCGCTCCGCCGCGCGGCGGACTTGAAAATCGGCTACGTGTTCATCACCGACGACGTCGGCCCGAACCCTTATGACCGGCTCCCGTCCTACTGGGACGCCCTGGTCGAGGCCGTTCGCAAGGCGAACCAAGCGGCTGCCAAACGCTGAGCGGCTGTGAAAACAAATGCGAGTTGTCACCATGTCCCGATCGATTGACCCGTCACGCGACCTGCTTTGCGGCCTCCTGGCTCTTCAGAACGGCCTGATTGACCAGGGGGGGCTGTTTGCGGCCTTCGCTGCCTGGACTCGCGACAGAACCCGGCCGCTGACGGAACACCTCGTCGAGCTCGGGCACCTCGATGCTCCGCGCCGCGATGTCGTCGAGGCCATTGCTGGTCTGCATGTTCAGGCGTCAGGCGGCGACGCCGAGAAAAGCCTTTCCGTTCTTTTGATTGGGCGTTCGATTTGCGAACGGCTCGTGCGAGCCGGCGGCTCGGACGTCGAGTCGACGCTGGGTCACGTTGGCTCGGGCCGGGATTCAACCCACGAGTACGATGACGCAGAACGCACCGGGAGCTATGCCGTCGGCTCGGCCACGTCGGGCGGGCAGCGGTTCCGGATCCTGCGGCCCCACGCCCGCGGCGGGCTCGGAGCCGTTTTCGTGGCGCTCGACGGCGAGCTGCACCGTGAGGTGGCACTGAAGCAGATCCTGGAGGAGCATGCCGATGATCTGGTGAGCCGTCAGCGGTTCGTCACGGAGGCCGAGATCACCGGCGGGCTGGAGCACCCGGGTGTCGTTCCTGTCTACGGCCTGGGCACAGACGCCCTCGGCCGCCCGTACTACGCGATGCGGTTAATCAAGGGTGAGTCGCTCAAGGAGGCGATCACGCAATTCCATCAAGCGAACGGTGTCCGAGAGCTGGAGCTTCGCCGGATGCTTCGCCGGTTCGTCGACGTCTGCAACGCTGTCGACTACGCGCATTTGCGCGGGGTGATTCACCGCGACTTGAAGCCGGCGAACATCATCGTGGGCAAGCATGGTGAGACGCTGGTCGTGGACTGGGGGCTGGCCAAGACGGTTGGCCGGGCTGATGAATCGATGGAAGAGCGGACGCTTGCCCCTGTATCGAGCGGTTCGTCGGAGACGCTGCCGGGGAGCGTGCTGGGCACTCCCGGTTACATGAGCCCGGAGCAGGCGCGGGGCGACCTCAGGCGAATGGGCGTGCGATCCGACGTTTACAGCCTGGGCGCGACACTTTACTGTCTGCTGACCGGCAAGTCGCCGTTCGAGGGCGACGACGTCGGCGCGGTGCTCCGCGCAGTGCAGGAAGGCCGATTCCAGCGGCCGTCGCAGCGTGATCCCGCGCTTGACAGGGCTTTGGAGGCGGTCTGCCTGAAGGCAATGGCAACGGCACCCGAGGACCGATATCCCACACCCAAGGACCTGACCGACGACCTGGAACGATGGATGGCTGACGAGTCCGTGACCGCCTGGCGCGAGCCGTTCGCACGGCGGGCACGGCGGTGGGCGCGGCAGAACCGGACGGTGGTGGCCGCGCTGGCTGCGTCGGTGCTGGTCGCGCTCGTTGGCACCGGTGCCGTGCTCGCTGTTCAGACCAGGGCCAACGTCAGGCTTCAGAAGGCCAACAGTGCCCTGGAGATTGCGAACGGGCGGGTCACGGAGGCCAACGCCGAGTTGAAACTGGCCAACGTGCGCGAGAAGCAGCGGTTCAACCTGGCGATGGAGGCGATCAAAGTCTTCCACGGCGAGGTGAGCGACGACGTGCTCATGAAGGAGAAACAGTTCGACGGCCTGAGGAAGAAGCTGCTGAAGGGCGCAGCCGACTTCTACAGCAAGCTGGAAGATCTGGTGAAAGGCCAAACCGATCGCGAGTCGCGCACAGCGCTGGGAGAGGCGTATGTCGAACTGGCCGAATTGACGGCCAAGATCGGCGACCAAGCTGCGGCACTGGCGGTGCACCGGAAGGCGCTCAAGGTGCATCGGGAGCTGGCGTCGGAGCCGGCGGCAGATATCGGGACCAAGCTTGAACTGGCGCGGGGCCTGAACGCCTCAGGGTGGCTGCAGCAAGCGACAGGAGACATGGCTGGAGCGCTCGCATCGCTCGAGCAAGCGCGGAAGGTGGCGGGGGAGATCGGGACGGATGGAGAGGTGGGTGAGCAAGCTCGGGATGTGATGGGAAAGGCGTACTCGTTGACCGGCAACTTGCTGGCGGAGACGGGCGATCCGGCCGGCGCGCGGGCCGCCTACGACAAGGCGCTGGCGATCCAGCAAAAGCTTGCCGAGGGCAACTCTGGCGACAAAAACTTCCAGCGGAACGTGGCGACAGCCCAGAATAGCATCGGGCTCCTGCAGTCCAGGACGGGCAACCCTTCAGAGGCACTTGCGGCGTACCGCAAAGCGCTACCGATCCAGCAAAAGCTAGCCGAGGGCGACCGTGAAGTCACCGAGTTCCAGCTTGACCTGTCCTGGACCCAGATGAGCATTGGGCTCGTGCTGGCCGAGACCGGCGACCCCGTCAGCGCGCGGGCGGCTTATGACAAGTCGCTCGCCATCCGGCAAAGACTGGCGGACCGAAATCCGACCGTCACCATGTTCCAGGACGAGCTGGCTAACGGCTTCAACAATCTCGGCTCCCTGCTGTCGAGGACGGGTGATGTGGCGGGGGCACGGGCGGCCTACGGCAAGGCGATCGTGATCCGCGAGAAGTTGTCTGACACGAATCCCAATGTCATTCACTTCTGGCAAGAACTGGCGAAGAGCCTCAACTACCTGGGCAACTTGCAGGCTGCAACGGGCGACCTGGCCGGGGCGCGAGCGGCATACGACAAGGCGCTGGCGATCGCGAAGAAGCAGGCTGAGGCGAACCGTGCCGTCGTTGGGTTCCAGCGGGAGGTGGCGATGAGCCACAACAACATTGGTGCCCTGCTATCCCAGATGGGGGACTTTGCTGCCGCGCGGGACTCGTTTGTGCAGGCGCTCGAGATCCAGCAGAGGTTGGCGGATGCCAGCCCCAGCGGCGCCGAGCTCCAACGGGAGATGGCGATGAGCCACAACAATATCGGCGCGATGCTGTCGCGAATCGGCGACCTGGCCAGGGCGCAGGCGGCCTGCGGCAAGGCACTGGCCATTCAACAGAAGCTGGCGGAAGCCAACCCCAGCGTGACGACTTTCCAGCTCGAACTGGCAAGAAGTCATTACAACATCGGTATCCTGCGGCAAGAGACGGGCGACCCCGCCGGCGCGCTCGAGGCCCACGGCCAAGCACTGGTCATCCGGCAGAAGCTGGCGGATGCCAACCCCAGTGTCACCGAGTTCCAGCAAGACCTGGCAAACACAGATGAGACGATCGGCAACTTGCTATCCGCGAGAGGCGATATGCCAGGGGCAGGTGAAGCGCACGGCTGGGCGCTAGCGATCCGGCAGCGACTCGCCGAGGCCAATCCGAGCGTGATCGAATTCCGGGCTGACGTGGCGAACAGCCTGACCGACCTGGGATGGCTACTTCTCAAGGCTGGAAAGCCAGGCGAGGCCATCGATTATTTTTCGCGTGAGGAGGCGATCCGGCAGGCGCTCGCCAGCGCCAACCCGAGCGTTCCCAGCTTCAGGGACAGCCTGGCGAACTGCGACACAAACTGCGCGACCGTTCTGCTGCGGCTGGGAAGGCCGGCCGAGGCACGGGCGCACTGCGAGCATGCGGTGGCGCTGCGCAGGCGCTCGTCCGTGCCGAAGCGAACGTGCCGCAGTATCGAAAGAACCTGGCGGAAAGCCTCCTCCGGTTTGGACAGGCGCGCCACGCGGCGGGGGACATCGCCGGGGCGTCGGCCGACTGGAAACGGGCGATGGCTCTTTTCAAGACCGTATCAAATCTGGATGGGGAATACGTCTACTACTACGCTGGCTGCCACGCTTTGCTCTCGTCCGTCGCCGGGGTGGTCGGGACGGGCGTGGCGGCCGTCGAGCGGGAAACGCATGCCGAGCAGGCGATGGCCCTGCTGCATCAGGCGGCGGGGATGGGCTATCGCAACGCCGGAGCCTACCGCGCCGAAACGGCACTGGACCCGCTTCGGGGCCGGGAGGACTTCCGGCTTCTGTTGCTCGACCTGGCATTCCCCAAGGATCCACTGGTGCGAGGCCGCTGATGTTCATGGCCTCGGACCGTGCCGTTGGCCGCGAGGCGATTGCGTCCTCAGCGGCGAGATGTGAAGAGGAGTTCATGTGCGATGCGAGCGCACGAGGGAGCGGGACCATCGACGTTGCGTTTCGATTGGATATGCGAATCTGTGAATATAAGCGAGGGCAAACGGGTGAATTTGAACGGACAGCGAATTCATGCGAAAATACACCCGATGCGACGCTCCCTTCGCGCGATCTTCGGTGCCGTGTCGTGGTCGGTCGTGCTCGGGACGCCGCGGTGGCTGGGAGCTGCTCCTTCGCGCGATGGGCCGGATCGCCGAGGCACGGGAGCGCTACGAACGCGCGATCGCGGTCCGCGAGGAGCTGGTCAACGGCGACCCCAACGTCGTGCTGTACCGCAACGGCCTGGCCAAGAGCGTGCGCCGACTGGGGCTGTTGCGATGGGGCAGCGGAGACGCTGCCGGCGCGATTTCAGAGACCCGGCGAGCGGCGGCCTTGTCCGATAAGCTGCGGTCCCGTTCGGGCGAGCATTGGTACGAGCTGGCCTGCTGCCACGCCGCGCTGGCTGCGGCAGCCGGCCGCAAGGACTCGGGGATCTCTGGCGGCAACAGTGAGGCCGAGGCCGGCAAGGCGATGGAACTGCTCCGCCGGGCCGCGGCCGCGGGGTACCGCGACGCCAAAGCGATGGCGCGAGATGTCTCCCTCGACCCGTTCCGAAACCGGCCCGAGTTCCCGTTGCTCTAGCTGGACCTGGTTTTCCCGGAAGAGCCGTTCGCGCGAAGCCGCTAAGGATCACGGTGCCTGAATGCTGCACGTTTTGAGTTCTTTGACAATTCACGGTTTTGAATGGCCATTGGTGAATGATACAACGACGTTTCGAGCGCGTCGCGGAAGTCTTCGATATCAGAACGCATGTGGCGGACGGTTTAGCAACGAGCCAAAGCGGCGATCCGTGCGCTCGGCCAATGAGTCCTCCCGATGAACGATTTCTATGACCGGATGGCAGAGCTTTATCATCTGATATTCCGGGACTGGGCCGAGAGCATCGAGAGGCAGGCCGCGGGGTCAGCAGGCTCGCAGCTTATCGCTTGCGTGCCTCGCGGGTTCAAACAACTCTTTTCGGTCGCCCTTTGCACGCGTGAACGAGCGCTGACGCGCCAAAGTGCGCGGCTGTGATGGGCGTTGGCTTGAATCAGGTGGGCTGCTCGCAGTTCACCATCCATGGGATACCGAAACGGTCAACCAACATTCCGAAGCCCGCAGCCCAAAATGTTTGCGCAAAGGGCATCACGATCATGCCATCCGTCGCGAGGACCTCGAAGATCCGTTTGCCTTCAGCAGGGTCTTTGATTTGAAGGGTCACCGAGAACCCGGTGGGTTTTTGATAGCGGTCGGGTGGCGCGTCGGAGCCCATCAAGACGTCGTCGCCCACAAAGAGGCGGGCGTGCATGATCTTTTCAAGCCACTCAGTCGGGACGTGTCCCTCAGCAGGTGTTCCCGCGTGCGTGATCATCGCCCCAATTTTGGCGCCGAAGGTCTTCTCATAGAATTTGAACGCTTCCTCGCAATTGCCGTTGAAATGCAAGTACGGGTTTACTCGCATGGTCCGCTCCTTTCGCTGGTTGATGTTGCATTATGCAGACAGCCTGAATGCGCTCCCCGCCGGCTACGCACGTTCGAGTCGAATGAACCACCTTAGCAGTATCGACCGTGGAGTGGTGCTTTTCAACGAATCTGATGTACGTCTCACTTGCAGAAAGGTGATGGCGATCACTTTCTTAGCTAGCTCTGCAAGAAAAAAAGCGATCGGTGAGGTTCCGCGCGCATTCGACGGCGAGTCTCGACTCGCGCTCTCATTCAGACTCGGGAACCATCGCCACGGCCCGGCACCAGCCGGCGCTTGCAGCCTCGATTTTCACCGGCATGCACGAGACATAGAAGCCATGTGGTTGCGGGATCAAGTCAAGGTTTGCCAGCTTCTCTATCTGGCAGTACTCCCGAGTGATTCCAGCGAAATGGGCCGGCCAGATGAAGCGGCCGTCGCCGGTTCGCTTGAAGTCCGCCGCCATGTTTTCAAACGGCCGGTCGAGTGTGTAGGCGTCGATGCCGATGATCTTGATCCCTTGCTCGACGAGCCAGAGCACACCTTCCCGCCCGAGACCGGGCTGGGCGAAGTAGTCCGGCGAACCCATTCTTCGATCGGCCCCAGTTTGAAGCAGGACGATATCAAGCGGGCGCAACTTGTAGTCGATGCGTTCGAGTGCGGCCTCGAGATCAGCTACCCGGATGAACTCACCGGCGGCCTTATGGCGAAAGTCAAGCACAACGCCGGGCGCGAAGCACCACTCGAGAGGGATTTGATCGATCGTGCGCGCCGGCTTGCCTTCGGACAGCGGGCCGTAGTGAAACGGAGCATCGACATGTGTGCCCGTATGGGTGATAGCCCGGATCTCCTCGAGCGCCCAGCCCATTCCGTTCGACCAGACCAAGTCTTCCGGCCGGACGCCGAAGAACTGGTGCATTTGTTGCACCCCTTCGCCATCGTGCCGTACGTAATGAATCTGTGCGGGAATCGGCTCGCTGACACCGTTGTGTGCGAGCGGGACGCTCAAGTCGATGATGTGGAACTTGCCGAACACGGTTTTTAGTGCCGAAGACAGGAGTTGAACCTGCACCCCCCGTTAGAGGGACTAGGACCTGAACCTAGCGCGTCTGCCAATTCCGCCACTTCGGCCTGGACTCATTAGAAAGCGTCGCAGCGAAGTCCGTCAAGAGGGCGATTCGGCGTGGTTCCGGTGAGTTGAGCCATGGATCGGATCGAAAGCGCTGTGCAGACCTGCATCAGAGCGATCCCGGCTCTCCAGTTGCGATCACACGTCCGATCTCGTCCGACTTGAATTCCAGCGCCATCGGCCGTAATGCCTCGGGCTGACCCGCCACATCGTGACGCTCACCAGCAAGAAGCAGGTTCTCGAGTCTCCGAGCTAATAAAGCGTGCTGAGCCAGCGACATTGCTCATTGCGTGAACTCGCGAGATGGCGCAGTCGGCTGCCGTCGACGACGGAATATCGGCCTCGGACGAGGTGCGAGGTCGGCGCGGTCGAGTGTTCGCCAGGCCGCCCGTCGCCACATCGCAATGATCATTCCCCCCAGCGCCAGAAATCCGGCGCCGCTCGGAGCTTCGGCTCGGAAGGCCAAACCGGTCGGATAATCCTTGCGCTCGTCGCCTGACCTGGCCGAAACGCCTCGCGCCTCTGGTTGCGGTTCGATCAAGATGGCCGACGGGCCGTTGCGCTGCGCGTCGGGAGGTGGAGGCAACGCAGGGAGGCGATGATGAAACAGGTCTTCATTCCAAGGATCGTTTAACGATCCAGGGCCGGCTACTCCGGGCGTCGCATCGGTTCCGCGGTATCCCTGCAGCGCCTCGTCCAGGCCAATCACGAACCGTGTTAAGGGGGAGGTGTCGCCGAAGTTGAACTTGCCGGAAAGCTCGGGGATGCGGCGCTCGCCGACACCGCCTTCGTCATCTTCAGGGGAGCCGAGGCCGAGAATCGGTACGCTGAGATAGGTGTTGCCCTCAACCGAAACGAGAACGGTGCTCTCGTTCGCTCCGGTGGATCGATTGCCTAGCGACGAGAAGCCGCCTAGCGAGAGGCCGATCGTCGAGGTGGCGGTCGATGAAACCGAGGCTGAGCTGGTCGAGGTTGACGTGCTTGCACTCGACGCCGTCGTCGAGGTGCTCGTCGTGATCGCGCTTGTAGTCAGTCCGGAAGTTGCACTCGCGGTCGCGCTCGAGAGGCTCGGCGTCGAAATCGAATTCAGTACCGGAGGCGATGAACTCACCGGGAGAGCTCCGCCGCCTTCTCCTTCCGGTGACGCGGCCACCTGGGCGAACACGAAGATATTGTCGGAACCCTCGCTGCTTACCAGGACACTGAACTGACCGCTCGGTTTGCTCACGACGTCGATCGCGCTCGGTAAAGCAGGAACGCCCCCCTGCGCCTGAAGCACGGACGCCACACTCAGGCTGTTCCCTTGCGCGTTCATGAGATCTACGGCTCCGTCGGCCAGTGCAACCACGACTTGACCGTTCGCGAGTGCCTGGGCGGCCACCACCTGCCCGGCCGCGTACACCACGCTGACGCCGGCGGCGGGATTGTCGAGGTCGAAACGCACCAGGTTTCCTCCGGCCGTCACTGCGTAACCCACTCCACTCGTGCCCGTGAGTGCGGGTGGCTGGACCACGGCGCTGCCGAGGTTGAACAGGGCTTTGGGATCCTGGTCATCAAAGAAATTGCCGCCGACGCCCGGCAACAGGGTCACGGTACCGCTGCCGCCGTTGACGACCGCGAGGTCGGGAATGGAATTGCTGGTCAAATCGGCCACGATCACCGCGATCGGGCCGTCGCCGCCGGAATTCAAACGCGGCCCTGGAATTCCGACCCAGTCACCGTCCGCGTTGTAGGAGCCGAAGATCTCGGAGACGTCGTTGCTCCCCTCGTTGGCGACCAGCAGGTAGGGAATGCCATCGCCGTTTGAGTCGGCCACGGTGACGCTGACCGGCGCCGTTCCGACGAAGTAGGTCTCGGGCGAACTGGCGAACGTGGGCACGCCGTCGGTGATGGAAATCGTGCGATAGACCTCCACGCTGTTACCGCCCGTGCCCACGACGATCGCGTCGGGATAAGGGGACCCTTGATCGAGGAAAGCCCACTGCACGTCGCCGGGCGCCAGCTCCTCGGATGTGGCGGACGTGCCGGCCAGCGTCGCCACCGGTGCATATTGATTGCCGTTTGCCGACGGCGCCTGGACCGTGACCCGATCATTCTGCTGGTCCCCGACCAGAACACCAGCCTGGCCCTGGCCAAGCAAATTCGGCACGACCGACAGTGAAACACGACTCCCCTGTATTTGAAAAGTACCGTCGCCCCTGCCCTCAAGGATCAAGACGTCGCCGAAGCTGTTGCCCACCAGGAGATTCAGTAGTCCCGGACCGTTTCCGGGGACGACCGAGAGCCCGGTGGCCTGGTCGCCGACGGCGATGCTGAACGTATGATGAAACGTGCCATTTCCAAGCCCGCCGAAGATCCAGACCTGTCCCGTGTCTTCCATCAAAACGGCGAGATCGAGCATGCCGTCGCGATTGAAATCGCCGGCCACCATCGCGCCTGGTTGGTTGTTGATGTTGAGGCTGTCGCTGGTTGAGGTCGTCAGCGCGGGCGACGGGTCGAGGACGCCGCCGTGACCATCGGCGGGCAGCACCGTGAAGTCGTGCGAGCCGCGATCCACCACCACGAGGTCCGTCTGGCCATTGCCGAAGAAATCCCCGGCGACCACACTCACCGGCAGGGTGCCTGAGCTCCGGTACAGACTGCCTGCACTCGACTCCAGCGTGCTCGGCTCCGTGCCAGCATTGAACCTGAGCTGCTGGCTGAAGGAATGTGTTGGATCATCAAGCAGCACGGTCACTTCGCCCGAGGCTTGATCGCTCACCACGATGTCTGGTAGGGAATCACCGTTCAAGTCCGTAATCGTGATGTCCGACGGCGTGTTTCCGACGCTGACCGTCATAGGCGCTGCGAATCTTCCCGGTGCGGTCTGCAACGCGATGGTGACGCTGTTGTTCAGGGAGTTGGCCGCGATCAGGTCGTCCAGGCCGTTCCCGGTCAGGTCGGCGACCGTGAGACGCGTGGGCAGAGCTGTCGAAGAGAAGGCGATCGTGCGACTGACATTCACGTCTTCGCTCATTATGGAAGTCGAGCCCAGCGGTGCGCGTGGTCCATCTTGAAGAACGGAGACATTGCTGCGCTCGCTCACCTTGTAAATCGACACGGTGAAGACGAACTGGTTGGTGGAAAGCAGAGGATCGAAGTTGGCGTCGTCAGCGGCGACGGCCAATCCGGATCCGATGTTCACGATCGCGATGTCGCGTGCCGGCCGGCCGGGGTTGAGAATCACGGGCGGAGCGAACGAATTGCCCCCAGCCAGTCCCGCGCGGAACAGGATGTTGCCGGAGCGATCCAGGACGACACTGTCGAGAATTCCGTTACCTGTGAGATCAGCCAGGAAGGGCGTATTGGTCATCCCGACAGCCACGGCCGAGGAGGCCGACACGAAGCTGTTGGCCCCCGAATTCAGCAGCACGCCGATCGCACTGTCGTGGTTGCTCACGGTGAGCAAGTCGGGCAGTCCGTCGTCGTTGACGTCCGCCACCAAGGTCTGGAGCGGTTGCTGGTCAGTCGCGAACGAGAGCGGCGCTTGAAACGCCCCGCGGCCGTTGTTCCGCAGCACGCTGATGGTGTTATCGCCGGCGTCGGCGGTCACGATGTCGGGCAATCCGTCGCCGAGTACGTCCGCCACAGCGACCGACGATGGGTGCTTGCCGGTGTCGAAAACCATCTGGGGCAAAAAGGAGCCGTCACCCTCGCCGAGGAGCACGCTCACAGTGTCGTCGGCGTAGTTGGCGGTGACAATGTCGAGGATGCCATCGCCGGTCACGTCCGCTACAGCCAGGGCAAACGGCTGGCGACCCACGGTGAAGGTTTTCGCGGGCTCAAAGGTGCTGTTTCCCCTCCCCAGCAGCACACTGACGCTGTCTCCACCTGAATTAGCGACGATAATATCGGGAATGCCGTCACCCGTGAGCGTCGCCACGGCGACCGCGTAGGGCCTGGCTCCGACGGCATAGACGACTTGCGGCTGGAAAGAGCCATCGCCTTTGCCCACGAGCACGCTTACCGTGTTATCGTCGTAGTTGGCCACGACGATGTCGGGAATGCCGTCGCCGCCTAGGTCGGCCACCGCCAACCCGCGCGGGCTGCGCCCGACGGCGTACTTGTGCTCAGGCTGGAACGTGCCGTCGCCGTTGCCCAGGAGAACGCTGACCGTGTTGTCACCGGAGTTGGTCGTCACGATGTCCAGTCGGCCGTCGCCGTTCAAGTCCGCTACCGCCGATGCTGTCGGCTCAGCACCGACCGCCATGCTCGCTCCCTGCGAGAACGTGCCGTCGCCGTTGCCCAGTTGCACGCTCACGGTCCCTTGGAGCCGGCTGGTTTCGATAATGTCGGAATTGCCGTCACCGGTAATATCCGCAATTGTCGCGGAGTATTTGTTGGCGCCCAGTTGTAAGACCTCTTGGGGCTGAAACGTGCCGTCGCCATTGCCCAAGAGCACGCTGACGCTGCTGGCGCCTTCGTTGGCGGTGACAATGTCGGGTTTGCCGTCGCCGGTCAGGTCCGCTACCGTAACTCCGTAGGCGCCGGCTCCGACCGCGTAGGTCTGCTGCGGCGCGAAGGAGCCGTTCCCGCTGCCCAGCAACACGCTGACCGTCGAGTCGCCGTAATTGGCGGTGACGATGTCTTCTTTGCCATCGACGTTCAAGTCTGCCACCGCCAACCCGCGTGGGTCATCGCCAACCGCGTATGCGTTCGCAGGCTCGAAGGTGCCATCCCCGTTACCGCGTAAGATGCTCACGCTGTTTGATCCGCTGTTGGCCACGACGATGTCGGAGATGCCGTCGCCGGTCAGGTCCGCCACCACCACTGCACCGGCCTTTCCCGTACTCCCGCCCGCCACGTACGTTTTCGCGGGCTTGAAGGTGCCGTCGCCGTTGCCCAAGAGCACACTGACCGTCCCGTTATGGTGGTTGGCGGTGATGATATCGGGAATGCCGTTATCGGTGAGCGTCGCCACCGTGACCGCGCTGGGGCTCGGTCCGACCGCATAAACGGCTTGCGTCTGAAAAATGCCGTCGCCGTTGCCCAGCAACACGCTGATCGTGTTGCTGGACTTGTTGGCGGAGATGATGTCCTCTTTACCGTCGTTACGCAGGTCTGCCACGGTCACGTCGTTGGGCGAATCACCGACGGCGAAGATCTGCGGTGCCCGGAAGGTGCCATCGCCGTTGCCCATCAATACGCTCACGCTGTTGCTGTGGTAGTCGGCGACGATGAGGTCCGAAATGCCGTCACCCGTGAGGTCGGCCACGGTCACAGCCGCCGGGCCCGTTCCGGATCCAGTCGGGAAAGTCTGCCTGGTCTCGAACGTTCCGTCGCTGTTCTGGAGCAGCACACTCACGCTGTCGTCGTTAATGTTGGCCGTGATGATGTCGGACCGGCCATCGCCAGTGAGGTCTGCCACCGTCACGGCGTACGGTATAAGACCGACAGCGGGCGCGGTGGCAGGCGTCGGCGTCTGGAAAGTGCCGTCTCCATTGCCCAGGAGCACGCTGACCGCGCCGCCGCCTGCGACGGCGATGTCGGGCTTGCCGTCGCCGTTAAGGTCCCCGACCACCGGCTCCCCCGGGAAGCTGCCTGGTAAAACTTGCCTCGGCCCGAAAGTGCCGTTTCCATTGCCCGGCAGCAGGCTAAGCGTGCCGTCACTATTTGCTGCAACGAGGTCGAAAGTGCCGCTGTCATTAAAGTTCGCCGCCACCACCCAATCAGGCCCTGGCCCCGTGGCGTAAGATTGCGGCGGTTGAAACGTGCCATCCCCGTTGCCCAGCAGCACGCTCGCGGTGCCGTAGTAGGTGTTGCTCACAAGCAGGTCAGGCTTGCCGTCCCCGTTGAGATCGACCGCGGCGATCGAACCGGGGCCGTCTCCCGCCGGGAAGGTTTGCCCGGATTGAAACGTGCCGTCGCCGTTGCCGACGAGCACGCTGATGTCGGCGCCGAACGTATTCGCGGTCACGATGTCTGGGATGCCGTCGCCAGTGAGGTCCGCCACGACCAGCCCAATCGGACCCGGGCCCACGGGATCCACTCGTTGTGGCTGAAAAGTACCGTCGCCATTGCCCAGCAAGACACTCACCGAGTCGTCGAGGTAGTTGGCGGTAACGATGTCGGGAAAGCCATCGCCGGTAAGATCCGCCACCGCGATTGCACCATCGTTCTGTCCGACCGTGTATTGTTTCGCAGCTTGGAACGTGCCGTCGCCATTGCCCAGGAGCACGCTGACCGTGCCCGCCCGCCAGTTGGAGGTGACGATGTCGAGTTTGCCGTCACCGTTAAGGTCCGCCAGGGTCACGAATCGAGGCTCGGCGCCGACGTTAACCGCTTCCGGCGGTTGGAACGTGCCATCCCCATTGCCCATGTAAATGTCAACGACGTCATCGAGCTGGTCGGGAACGACTAGATCGAGAATTCCGTTGTTGGTCAGGTCGCCCATGGCCAGCCTGACCTGGCCGAATCCCCCTGAAAGCGGATTCGGCAGAGGTGCCAGCAGTGGGCCCGTCGCGGTGAAGGAAGTGGTGAGGTCGAACGTACCCTGGCCAGACTCCGCCGAGACGCTCAGAATGTACATCCCCGGTTGCAACTCCTGGACAATCTGATCGCTATCAGACTGGATCAGCGTTTGACCAGTCTGGCTGGACAACGTCAAGCGCGGGACCAAGCCCCCACCTCCACTGACCAGGGCGGTCAGCTCTCCCGTGCCCATGCCGCTGCTCACCGTGAAAGTGTACGCGCCGTCCTCAGTCGGGCCGGCCGTCCCGGTGACTTCCGTCCGCAGGCCGGCATCGACCTGCAACAGGTCGGTGACACCGGCGGAAGCCCGGGAAACGATCACGAGCGGTTCCCAGTCCGCGCCGCGATGAACTCCACTCTTGTCATACAAGCCGGCCTCCGGCACCGCAGGGTCCGCTAGGATACGCAACCCGATGTACTCTTGCCCTGAAGCGAGCCCGGCCGGCACCGTTACGCTCGAGCCGGCCCGCGCCGAAAACTCGCGCCCGTCGCGGACGGCAACAAGTCGGCGCGGGAGTAGGTCGCCAGGACCAGCGAGGAACTGCCAAAAAGATTGCTGTCGGCCAGCAGCACCTGCACCTGGAAGTTGCCGGGGTCGGCGCCGCCTCCGTTCTCGACCGTGAAGTTGACCGGGACCGTGTCGCCCGGTGCCGCCATGCTGGCACCGGTGCGGAATGAACTGCCTGTCACGTCCGGTAAGAGCGGACCGGCCTTCGAGATGTCGACGTTCAGTTGGTACGGCCCGGTGGTCTCACCCGTGCCGCTGCTGGAGAGCACCCTCGGATCGTAGTTATTGTTGGGGGCGCTGCTGACACCAATATAGTACGTGCCCGTCGTTGCAGCCTGAAAGGTCAGGTGCGGATCGCCCCCGAGCTGGTTGTCGAGCGCCAGCGGCGCACCACTTGAGCTGAAAACGCGCAGCAGGCTCGTCAAGCCGCTGCCGGCATCTTGTGCGTCAATGCTGGCGTCGAGCGTCTGACCTTCTTGAAGCGAGAGCGAGTACAGGTCGAACTCCTCTGGATTCGAGAGAACATTCGACACTTGAGCATCATTGAAAACGCCGAAGTGGAGTGGGACAGCCGTCTCGAGCGGTGAGGCGGCCAGCAGGGTGCGCCGTTCGAGCCAATCTCCCTCCAGTGTCCGGAACGACCACCTGCGGCTCGGTCTAGGGCGCAAATCCACGGCCCGCACGTTTTGAGCCATGAATCACTTCCCCCGGGGTAGTTCGTCGTAGAGTCTGGCGAACAGTGGATGCCGGTGCAGGCTCGCCAGGGCCGGATCCGACCGAACGTGCGTCGACCAGAAGGCGCGACGTTCCTCCTCGGGAAGCAAGCCGAGCGCTTTCTCGATCAAATCCAGGGCACGCTCGCGGTAGGGTCCCGGGCACTGAGCGTAGACACGCGCGGCGTTGTATAGCAATCGCGGAGTCGTCGGCCCGCGGCGCAGCGCCTGCATGGCATCCTGAGCGGTCTCCGCGTAACGGCCAAGCTTGGCCCGGGCGAATCCTCGGCCGTTGTACGCGTCGGCGTTTTTGGGATCAAGCTCGATGGCCAGCTCGAAGTCACGCAGCGCAAGCTTCGGCGCATCCAGCACAAGATAAGTCCAACCTCGATAGGCTTGCACGTCCGACGTCGGGTCCAGCTCGAGCGCCTTCGTGAAATCTTCGATCGCGCCAGGGTATTGGCCCAGCTCGCTCCGTGCCAGCCCGCGGCCGCGATAGACTGACTCGAGCGGTTTCCCCGTCTCCAGGTAGCGGTCAAATCCAGCGATCACTTCCGCAAAACGCCCCAGCCGGAACAAGGCCTCCGCACGAAGCCGTTGGCCCAGCGAATGATCTTTGCGCAACGCCAGCGCTGCATCGAATGATGCAAGAGCCTGGCTGTGCTTCTCGGTGCGCAAGAGCAGACGTCCGCGCTCGATGTAGTCGTCGACCTGGTAGGGAGAATTCGCTGCCTCGCGCTTGATCGCCTCGTCAAGATTCTTAAGGGCGAGATCCGGTTCGTCGCGCTCCACATGGAGCCGCGATTGCAGCCGATAAAGATGAGCCAGACCCGGCTCGAGTACCGCGGCACGATGCAATTGTTCGAGCGCAAGGTCGAGCTTGCCCTGCCGGCGGTACGCTTGGGCCAGGTTCACGTACGCCTGGTACGCGCTCGGCTTGAGCGCGATCGCTGCCTTCAGATCGGCAATCGCATCGTCGATTCGCTCGGTCCGGACGCGCAAAACGCCGCGATTGACCAGAAGCACATAGCGAGCGTTCTCGTCGAGGGCCATTTGCGAGGCATGCTGGAAATCGGAATCGGCCGCCGCCCATAACTGCAGCTCCTGGTGAGCGAAGCCGCGTAGCAAGTAGAGCCAGACGAAGTCAGATCGAGCAGCCAGGCAGGCGCTGAGCAGTGCCCGCGCCTCGGCAGGCCGCTGCTGGCGCAACAGGCACAGCGCATTCAAGTATTGTGCCCAGAAATGGCCCGGCTTGCTCTCAAGAACCCGATCGAACTCCTTGATCGCCTCACCGAACTGTTCCCGGCGATAAAGCTCGTCCGCGATCAGGAAGTGATCAAAGACATCGGCCAGGGGAGCAGTCTGGGCCTTCTGCTCGTCGCGGGCTGCCTCCTGGTTGTCGCCGAGCATGTGAAGGTAGCGCGCCCGCCGCAGGTGAAAAGCACGTACCGGCGCTCCATGTCGCCGCGCCTCTTCCAGGTAGCCGAGCGCTCTGCAAAGATACGGTTCCTTTTCCAGCGGCTTCCCGGTGGAAGCCGACTGAGCTTCAGTCTCCGCAAGGATCAAAAGAAGCTGCGAGCAATCCGCCTGGATTTCTTTCTGCTCGGAAGCACTCAGGTAGGCGTCGAGCTTGGGTCGACCCTCCTCTCCGGGTACGACCGCGTAAACGGCCAGCGCCTTCCGCGCCGAAGCACGCGCGGCTTGCAGGTTTGCAGTCAGGTCCATGCCGGTGTACAGAGTGCCCAGGAACTGAGCCTCGTCGCGCAGGCCGACGAACGACTGCAACCGGCCCCGGGACTCCCGCCGATCAGACTCCACACGCAATTCCTGCTCCACCTGTTTGAGCAGCGCCCCCGCGTGCTCCTTGAGTGATTGAAGCCGTGGCTCGCCCCCGATCGTCGTGAGTGTCTTCTCGAGGTCAACTCGAGCGCGAGGCCAATCGCCGGTCGCCGCCGCGACCCGGGCGCTGTCGAAGAGCTTCTGCCCCCCTTGCTGCACGAGCGTCAGCCGTTGCTCCTCGCGCGCGTCGAGCTCACGCTGCCTCGCCTGCCGTTCTTCCTTCAATGCGACGTCGAGCTTGGTCTGCAGCACGCCGTTGTGCCAGACAATGAAAAGCACGGTGCTCAGTGCCCCCAGCGCGATCACGCCCAGAAGCGCCACAGCCATCGGCCGGCGCTTTCCCCATTTCCAGGCACGTTCCCATGTTGGCGTCGGTCGGGCGTGAATCGGGTCGCCTAGAACGAAGCGACGCAAGTCGTCGGCCAGATCAAGCGCCGTGGCGAATCGGCGCGCGGGCTCCTTCTCCAGACATTTCAGGCAGATCGTCTCCAGGTCGTGCGGCACCCGCGGCTCGAGCTGCCGGGGCGACACCGGCTCTTGCTCGATGACCTGGCGAATCGTGTCGATCGGATTGCCTGCCTTGAACGGCGGCCGGCCAACCAGCATCTCGTACAGGATCGCCCCGAGTGAATAGATGTCGGCTCCCGGCCCTATTTCCCGGATCTTTCCCGCCGCCTGTTCGGGCGCCATGTAACTGGGCGTGCCCATGATCGTGCCGCTCTTGGTCTGGCTCGAATCGTCGTCCACCTGCTTGGCCAGGCCAAAGTCCGCGATCTTGGGAATCGTACTGCGTGACCAGTGGTCCGCCGGTAGAGTATGCGAATCAGAATCCCGGTTCTTCACGATCGACGACCCGCTGCCCATCTTCGCCAGCAGGATGTTCGCCGGCTTGAGGTCGCGATGGACAATGCCGCGCTCATGCGCCACCGCCATCGTATGCGCCAGCGTCTCGACGAACGCCGCGGCTGCTCGCGGGGTGGCCGGGCTCTCCAGAATCCGCTGCTCGAGGCTCCCTCCCTCAACCAGCTCGAGCGAGAAATACGGCCGGCCTTCGTGCTCGCCGGTTCTCGTAGATCTGGACGATGTTGGCATGCGAGAGCTTCGCAACAGCTTCCGCCTCGGCACGGAACCTCGCCAGCCCAACCGCGCCCACGTGCGCGCCGGCCAGCACCATCTTGAGCGCAACCAGCCGCTGCAGCCGCCGATCGCGGGCCTTGTACACCACGCCCATGCCGCCCCGCCCGAGCTCCTCCAGGATGTCGTAACCTGGAACGCCGACGTGATCGAACTTTCCCCGCCTCGAATCCGCGTCTGACTTGGAGTCATACAGCGTGGGCGAAAACCGAAAGTCGGATCCGCCCGCCTGGCTCGAACGCGTGCCCGGCTCGAGCACACATGTTTCCGAGAAAGCGTTGGGTTCATCCGGCGTCCCAGCCATCACGAACGACCCGCTGCCAGCGCCGCCGCCCGGCAGAATCTCGCATGTCGTCATCGAATCGGACTCGATCGTACCAGGCGGACCTGAGTCGCTCAGAGTGGGGGCTTGCGGCAACACGAACGACCCGGTGTCCGACTCGCCACCGGGCGCGATCTCGCAGGTCGACATGGAATCGGATGTGATTCGCGGGCGCGCTTGCTTGGTCGCGCTCGATACGTCAAATCCTGAATCAACATCGGTTAGCTCTTTGGCCGAGTCGACCGTGATCTGGATCGTCGTGACCGCCGGACCGTCGGTTCTCAGTCGAACTTCTTTCGTGGGATCGTGGAAGAAACCCGCCTGCTCCGATTGAGCCAGGCTAAGGTAGACGAGTGTCTGCTGAGTCCCCTCTCCGGATTCGGTTCTCACGCCCGGCAACCACCAAACGGCAAGATTCACACTGCGCGAGATGCTCCTGTACGCGATCGGTCGCGGGGGATTGGGCCCGATCACGCAAGAATTGCCGGAGCCGTGTCGGATGTGGGCAAGGGGTTCGTGGGCCCATGAAACTCAATTCCCACCGGCGGGCGCAAGTGGACGCCTCGAAGAACGTCTGTCCTCAGGACTGCGAGGTTTGTCGACGCGTGCTTTGAACGTAGATAGGCTCGGTCGAAGCCACATCAATAATACCCTTTAAATCGACCACACGAAAGATCCGATTACGACGAGTCTTATGTTGATTAATCGCAACAAACGGCCTTTTCGGGCAATCTCCCTCGCCCGTCCGCCGTTCCTTGGCCCTTTGAGCGGCCAGGAATGAACAGCGCGAACCGCGCTCCCGGAGCACGCAAGGCGCATCCCCTATTCAGTAAGGCGAAAATCGACGAATTCATCGGCTCGACCCAGTGCTAGCTCAGTCGGTGATCAGGTCCAGAACGCAGGCCGACCCGGCTTCAGAGCGATCAAGGCTCGCCGACGGCAATCACTCGCCGCTCAGCCAGCCAGTTCCACAAACGCGGCGAGCCGGTCACCTTAACCCAAGGTTCACTCGCGGCCGTCTGGGCCACCGAGCCACGGGCATTGCTCATCGCTTGAACTCGCGAAAAGCCGGAACGGGCTGTGGTCGCCGCGCGAACATCTCCTTCGGCCCCACCGGGAGATTGGTGCGCTCGAGTTTCCGCCAAGCCGGCCGGGCCCTGGCCGATGGTCGCCGCATCGCAACGATCAGGCTGGCCAGAGCCATGAATCCGGCGCCCGTGGGGGTCGCAGGTCTTGCGGGCGGATCATCTGGGCGATCGCTCCCCTCGGCCCGGAGCCGGGCCCGAACGCCGCGCGTGTGCGGCTGCAGCTCGGGCAGCATGGCCTGCGGGTCGTCGCCGCCAGTGCCGTGAACCGGCGGCAAAACAGGGAGATGCTGATGGAATAAATCCTCGTTCCATGGATCATTGAGTGCGCCGGGGCCGCCGAACACGGGAGATTCATCAACACCACGGTATCCGCGCAGCGCCTGATCAAGACCGATCACAAACCGCGTCAAGGCAGAGGTGTCGCTGAAATTGTACTTGCTGGAGAGCCAGGGCATGCGCCGCTCGCCGACACCGTCTTCGTCATCATTCCCAGAGCCGAGATCGAGAATGGGTACGCTGATATAGGTGTTGCCCTCGACCGGAACGAGCACGGTCTCGCCGCTTCCCAGCGCGGAACGATTGCCGAGTGAGGAGAACCCACCCAGAGACAACCCGACGGACGACGTGGCCGTCGATGACACGGTGGCCGAGCTCGTCGAGGTTGACGTGCTTGTGCTCGCCGTCGTCGCGGAGGCGCTCGTCGCGATCGCGCTCGTCGTCAATGCGGATGTCACGCTCGCGGTCGCGCTTGAGAGCACCGGGTTTTGTATGGAGTTCAAAACTAGTGGCGACGAACCGCCCGGGAGAGCCCCGCCGCCTTCCTCTGAGGCCGCCACCTCGGAGAACACGAAGATGTTGTCCGAGCCCTCGCTGCTGACCAGGACATTGAGCTGCCCGCCGGGCTTGTTCACGACTTCGATCGCGCTGGGCAAGGCCGGCACGCCCCCCTGCGCCTGCAAGACCGACTCGACCGTCAGAGCGTTGCCTTGCGGCTGCAGAAGATCGACGCCGCCGTCGGCGAGCGCCACTAGCACCTGACCGCTGGCAACGGCCTGTGCGGCGACGACCTGCTGGCCCGAATACGCGACAGACGTTCCCGCGCCGGCTGACGAAAGGTTGAAGCGTACAAGGTCGCCGCCCGCCGTCACGCCGTATCCCAAACCGGTGTTGCCCACGAACGTGGGCGGCTGCACCAGCGCGCTGCCGAAGTTGATCAATGTGCGCGGATTCTGGTCGTCGAAGAACCCTTCGCCGACACCGGGCAGCTCGATGACCGTGCCACTGTTGCCGTTGAAGACGGCGAGATCTGGAAAACCGTTGTAGCTCAAGTCCTCCACGGTCACGGCGATCGGGCCATCGCCGCCGGATTTCAGGCGCGGGCCGGCGACGCCCACCCAATCGCCCCGGGCGTCGTATGAGCCGAACAACACCGAGACGTCGTTGCTGCCCTGGTCGGCGATCAACATGTCGGGAATGCCGTCTCCGTTCACATCGGTCACGGTCACGCTGACCGGGTCGGTGCCGACGAAGTAGGTTTCCGGCGACGGCGCAAACGTCGGCACGCCGTTCGTGACCGACAGCGTGCGATAGACTACCACGGCGTTCGACCCGCTGCTCACCACGATCGCATCGGGCAACGGCGCTCCCTCGTCGAGGTATGCCCACTGAACGTCGCCGGGCGCCAGCGCCTCGGCCGACGACGATGAGGCGCCGAGCGTCTGCACCGGCGTGTACTGCGTGCCATTGCTCGACGGCGCCTGGATCGTGACCCGGTTGTTCTGCTGATTGCCGACCAACACTCCGGCCTGGCCCGGCCCGAGCAAATTGGGCACGACCGAGAGTGATACGCGACTTCCCTGGATCTGAAACGTCCCATCCCCCTTGCCTTCCAGGATCAGCACATCACCATAGCCGTTGCCGACCAGCAGGTCAAAGAGGCCCGGCCCGTTGCCCGGAACCACGGATAAGCCGGTCGCTTCATCGCCGACGGGAATGCTGAACGTATGGCGGAACGTGCCGTCGCCGTTCCCGGAATAAATCCAGACTAGGCCGGTATCCTCCATCAGCACGGCCAGATCCAGATTGCCGTCGCGGCTGAAGTCACCCGCCACGATCGCACCGGGGCGTTCGTTGATGATTGAACCATCACTCGTCGAGGTCGAAAGCGCCAGGGTAGGATTGGCAAAGCCGCCGTTGCCGTCGCCAACCAAGAGGGTGAAGCTATGCGTGTCTTGATTAACGACGACGAGATCGTCGTCGCCCGTGAAATCTCCAGCCACAACGCTGACCGTCTCAGTGAACGAGCTGACGGTGGGATTGTCCGAAGTGGTCTCGAGTCCGTAAAGCCCTGTGCTGGCGCGGAAACGCAGCGACTGCGTGAACGTGTGCGTGGGCGAATTCAAGAGAACAGTCACATCGCCCGAGGATTGATCAGCGACGACGATGTCCGGCAGCCCGTTGCTGGTGAAGTCGCCAAAGGCGATGTCAGACGGCGCGACACCGGCGGGCACAGTCATGGGTGCTGCGAAGAGTCCCGTTCCAGTTTGGAGGGCGATCGTGACGCTGTTGTCGAGCGCGTTGGCCGCGACCAAGTCGTCGAGTCCGTTTCCAGTGAGGTCTTCCACGGCGAGGCTCGTGGGCAAATCCGGGGTTGCGAACGCCGTGCGCCGGCTCACCTGCCCGCTGGCGCTGACCGTGTAGATCGAAACCGTAAAGATAAATTGATTGATTGAGAGCGTCGGGTCGAAGTGGGTATCGGCGGCCGCGACGGCGTATTGAGAACCGATCTGCAAGACCGTGATCGCGCGCGCCGGGCGGCCGGGATTGAGGACCACCGGAGTTGCGAATGTGCCGGGGTCGCCTGGGATCCCCGCGCGATAGAGGATTTCTCCCGACCGATCCAGGACGACACTGCCGTCGTTCCCGCTGCCATTGAAATCAGCCAGGAACGGCGTGTCGGATAGCCCGACGCCGGTGCCGGCGGGTGCCGGCTCGAAGGTACCATTGCCCTTGCCCAGTAGGACGCCGATCGCGCTGTCGTGGTTGCTGGCGGTGACGAGGTCGGGCCGGCCGTCGCCGTTGACGTCGGCCACCACCGTCTGGACGGCGCGAGCTCGGTGGCGAAAGTCTGCTGGCTCAGAAACGAATCATCGCCGTTGTTCAGGAGAACGCTCACGTTGTCACCGCCGTAGTTCGCGGTGATGATGTCGAGCTCGCCGTCGCCGGTCAAGTCGGACGCGGCCACCGAGTAGGGGCGCGAGCCGACTTGGAAGGTCTGTTGCGGCTGGAACGCTCTTTGGGCGTTCTGGGCGATCACGCTCACCGTGTTGTCGAAGGCATTTGCCGTGATGATGTCCGGCGTGCCGTCGCCGTATAAGTCGGCGACCGCCACGGAGACCGGGTCGCGGCCCGTGGCCAGCGTGATCTGGGGCGCGAAGTTGACGTGGTTGCTGGTACCGCCCAGATTCATCAGCACGCTGACGGTGTCGCTGGCGGAATTGGCGATGATGATGTCGTCGCGGCCGTCGCCGGTCAAATCGGCCAGCGCGACCGAATATGGTTTGTCGCCGACGGGGAAGACCTCCTGCGGCAGGAAGGTGCCGTCCCCCCTGCCGAGCAGCACGCTGACGGTATTGTCGTTGTAGTTGGCGACAACCAGGTCTTCGATGCCGTCGCCGGTCAGGTCGGCGACCGCGACGGCGCGTGGGCTGTCGCCGACCGGGTAGGTCTGCTGCACGCTGAAGCTGCCGTCGCCGTTGCCCAGGAGCACGCTCACCGAGTCGCCCTCGGAGTTGGTCGTCACGAGGTCGGGCCGGCCGTCGCCGTTGAAATCGGCCACGGCCACCGATGTGGGCCCGAGTCCGACCGGGATCGTCCGGGCCGGCCCGAACGTGCCGTCGCCGTTGCCGAGCTGCACGGTCAACGTGTTCTTGAGCGCGCTGGTGGTGATCACGTCGAGATCACCGTCGTCCGTCAAGTCGGCAACGGCCACCGAGTAGTTCCGTTCGCCTGCGCCGATGGTTAGCGGCGAAGAGAATGTGCCGTTGCCATTGCCATAGAGCACGCTGACGGTGCTGGCATTGCGGTTGCCGACGACTAGGTCGAGCTTGCCGTTGCCGGTCATGTCGGCAATGGCCAGGGAGGCGGGGCCGCTGCCAGCGGGGAAGGTCTGCTGTGGCCGGAACGTGCCGTTGCCGTTGCCCAAGAGCACGCTCACTGTGTCGCTGCCGTAGTTGGCCGTGACGATGTCGGAGATGCCGTCGCCGGTCAAGTCTGCGACCTGCACCTCGTTGGGGCCCTTGCCCACGGTGTAATCCTGCGGTGGGCCGAATTCAATTCGGTGAGTTGTGGGACTGACGCCCTCGTTCAACAGGACGCTGACTTCGTTGTCTTTATAGTCGGACGTGACGATGTCGGACAAGCCGTCGCCGGTAAGATCGGCCACCGCGAGCCCATACGGGTGCGATCCGACGGGAAACTCGAGCGCGGGTTGAAATGTGCCATTACCGTTGCCCATGAGCACGTCAACCACATTGGCACTGAAATGGCTGACGACCAGGTCGGGAATTCCGTTGCCGGTGAGGTCGTCCACCACGACTACGTAAGGGCCGGACGCGACCGGGTAGGTCACCATCGGCTGGAACGTGCCATTCCCGTTGCCCAGCATCACGCCGACGTCGTTATCGTTCTTGTTGGTGACGATGATGTCTTCCTTGCCGTCGCCTCGTAAATCGGCGACCTTGACGTCATAAGGGTCGCTGCCGGCGGGAAGGTTGAAGTAAGGCTGGAACGTGCCGTCACCGTTGCCCAGCAGCACGCTGACGGTCGCGCTTTCGTAGTTCGCCGTGAGGATGTCGGGAATGCCGTCGCCGGTCAGGTCAGCCACCGCAACCGAGAACGGGCCTTCGCCCGTAGGGTAGGTCTCCTTGGTTTGAAATGATCCGTCGCGGTTGCCCAGAAGCACGCTCACGCTGCTCTCGGGCCTGTTCGCCGTGACGATGTCGGGGATGCCGTCGCCGTTCAAGTCAGCCACGACGACCTGGAACGGAGCCAGTGGCGCGGCGGGGGCTGTTTGCTCGGCGCCGAAGGAGAACGTGCCGTCACCCCTGCCCAGGAGGATGCTCGCGGTGTCGTCGCCCAGATTGGCGGTGACGATGTCGACCGGACCGCCCGGGACGAGCTGGCCCGCGGCGACCGAGCGCGGCGTCGTGCCGGTGGGATAGGTTTCCTGGGGCTCGAACGTGCCGTCGCCGTTGCCCAGAAGCACGCTCACCGTATTACCGCCCCGGTTGTTGACGACGATGTCGGGTGTGCCGTCACCATTCAGCTCGGCGATCGCGAGCGAATACGGGTTTGTGCCGACAGGATAAACCGTCTCGGGAAGAAACGTGCCGTCGCCGTTGCCCAGGAGCACGCTCACGCTATTGGCGACCGCGTTAACGGTAACCAGGTCGATCTTGCCGTTGCCGGTCAAGTCCACTGCCGCGAGATCGTGGCTGCCCGCTGCGGTGGGATAGGTCGTCTCAGGCCCGAACGTGCCGTCGCCATTGCCCAGCCGGACGGCGACGTTGCCGGTGACGTAGTCAGCGTAGATCAGGTCGGGTACTCCGTCCCCGGTCAAGTCGGCAACCGCGACCTGGACTGGGCCGGCGAAGCCACCCTGGTCGGTGGCGTAGACTTCCGCGGGCTCGAACTTGTCATCCCCTTCGCCCAGATAGATCCAGATCGTGTCATCGGCATAGTTGGACACGACCAGGTCCGGGATGCCATCCCCGTTCAAGTCGGCCACCGTCACGTCACCAGGGCGGGTGCCGGTGGGAAGCGTGAACTGGGGCTCGAACGTGCCGTCACCGTTGTTCAGAAGGATGCTGATCGTGTTCGAGCCCTTGTTGGCGGTGAGGATATCGAGCTTCCCGTTGCCCGTGGCGTCGGCAATCGTCACGCGCCACACGCGGTCGCCGACGCCGTACGTCTCGGGGGGCTGGAATGTCCCGTCGCCGTTGCTGAGAAACACGCTGACCGTGTCACCTATCCGATTGGCGGTGACTACATCCTGAAATCCATCGCCGGTCAAGTCCCCAACCGCGACCGAGTCGGTTCCCGCGCCCGACGGAAGTGGCGAAAACGGCACGGCGGCGATCTGGGTGTAGGCCGTCGTGAGCCGGTAGCCCCCGTTGCCCGCTTCCTCTGAGACGCTCAGCAAGTACGTTCCGGGCTCGAGCGTCTGGACGATCAGGCCGCTATCGGATTGGATCAACACCTGGCCTGTCGCTCCCGAGAGCGTGAGGCGCGGCTCCAGGGCGCCGCTCGTGGCGCTGGCTTCCGCCTTGATCTCGCCGATGCCCAGGGCGCTGCTCACCGTGAAGGAGTAGGCGGAAACAGGGCTCGCGCTCCTGAGCGTGCCCAGCGTCTCCGTGTACAACCCGGCGTCGATCGCGGACAAATCGGCTGCACCGCCGGAGTTGGCGGTGACGACTGTCAAGAACTCCCAGTCTGAACCGCGATGGACGCCGCTCTTGTCGTACAGGCCGGCTTCGGGCACCGCCGGGTCGGCCACGATGCGCAGGCCGAGGTCGGCAGGCCCTATTGCCCAGCCGGCGGGCACCGTGACCGCAAAACCCGCCGGCGACGAGAAGCTCCGGCCCGTCGCGTCGGCGACCAACTGACTGCGCGTGAACGTCGCGAGCACTTGGGCCGAACTGTCGAAGAGGTTGTTCGGGGCGATGAGCACCTGAACCCGAAAGTTGCCGGGGTCGGCGGCGCCTCGGTTCTGGACAGTGAAGCTGACAGGGACACTCTCGCCGGGGGCGGCCATGTCGAGCCCCGTCCGGAACGAGCTCCCGGTCAGATCCGGCATGAGCGGCCCGCTCGTGCGCCTTACGTCGAGGGTGTAACGGCCCGTGCTGCCACCTGGGGAGCCGCTGCTTGAGAAGAGCGGATTGTAGTCGTCGTCAGGCGCGCTGCTGACGCCGATGTAGTAAGTGCCGGCGGTCGCTGCCTGGAAGGTCAGTTGCGGGTCGCCCCCCTCCTGGTTGTCAAGCGCCAGCGCAGTTCCGCTAGAATCGAAGACTCGCAGGAGGCTGGTCAATGTGCTGCCGGAATTCTGGGCGTCGATGCTCGAGTAAACCGTGTCACCGCTTTGAAGCGCAAGAGAGTATAAGTCGAACTCGCCGGGAGTGGACAGGAAGTGCGACTCCGTTGCGTCGTCGAACAGGCCGAAGTGCAGCGGCACGGCTGAGCTCAACGGACTGGCCGCGAGCAGAGTGCGATGCTCGAGCCAGTCGCCGTCGGGCAGCCGGAACTCGGCCAGGCGATGCCAGGGGCTGACTCGGCGCATGGCTCTTGCTCGAAGAGGCATGAATCAGTTCGCTCCGGACAGCTCGAATTCGAGCTTGGTGAACGACGGTTGATTGCGCAGCGCGGCGAAAGCCGCATCTTTGGCGATGTGTGCGGTCCAGAAGTCGCGGCGCTTTTCGGCGGGAAGCGAGCTCAGGGCCTGTTTGATCAACTCCACCGCACGGCGTGGGTGCGGGTTAGGGCACTGGGCGAGAGCCCGCGCGCCATTGTAAAGCAAGCGAGCAGACGGCGGACCGAGGCTCAGTGCTTGCGCGACGTCCTGCGCAGCCTCACGGTGTCGGCCCAGCTTGGCGCGGGCGAAGCCACGGCCGTTGTAGGCGTCGGCATTCTTCGGATCGAGCTCGATGGCCAGCTCGAAGTCGCGCAGGGCGAGCTTCGGCGCGTCGGTGACCAGGTAAGTCCAGCCGCGATACGCCTGCACGGCCGAGGTCGGGTGCAGCTCGAGCGCTTTCGTGAAATCATCGATTGCGCCGGGGTACTGGCCCAGCTCTGAGCGCGCCAGTCCGCGGCCGCGATAGACCGACTCGAGCGGCTTGCCATTTTCAAGATAGCCGTCGAACGCCTCGACCACGTCGTGGAATCGGCCCAACCGAAACAGGGCCTCCGCACGAAGGCGCTGGCCGGCCGGATCATCCGCCCGCAAGGCCAGAGCAGCGTCGAATGAAGCGAGCGCCTGCGCGTGCTTGCCGCTGCGCAAAAGCAGACGTCCACGCTCGATATTGTCGTCAACCTCGTAGGGGCTGCCGTCATGTTCGAGCTCGATCGCCCGGTCGAGGTTGGTCAAGGCGAGATCGGCTTCATCGCGTGCGAGATGAAGCCGTGCTCGCAGACGGTAGAGGTGGGCCAGACCAGGCTCGAGCTTGAGGGCGCGATTCAATTGATCGAGTGCCAGTTCAAGCTTATTCTGTCGGCGGTACGCTTGAGCCAGATTCACGTATGCCTGGTAGGCGCCCGGCTTGAGTGCGATCGCGGCCTTGAGATCGGTGATGGCCTCGTCGCTTCGGTCGCTTCGGACGCGTAAGACTCCGCGATTGACCAGGAGAACATAGCGAGCGTTTTCATCGAGGGCGAGTTTCGAGGCGCGCTCGAAGTCGGAATCGGCAGCGGCCCATGCCTGGAGCTCTTGGTGGGCAAAGCCGCGCAGCAGATAAAGCCAGACAAAATCAGATCGCTGCGCAAGACACGCGCTCAAGAGCGCCCGCGCCTCGGCAGGTCGCTGTTGCCGCAAGAGACAAAGCGCGTTCAGGTACTGCGCCCAAAAATGGCCGGGCTTGCGCTCGAGTACGCGATCAAACTCCTTGATCGCCTCGGCGAACTGTTCCCGGCGATAGAGCTCGTCCGCCATCAGGAAGTGATCGAACACGTCGTCGACAGCAGCAGCTTGGGCCGCCTGTTGGTCGCGGGCCGCCCCTTTGGTGTCGCCGAGCAGGTTCAGGTAGCGTGCCCGCCGCAGGTGCAAAGCCCGGAGGGGCGCTCCCAACCGCCGCGCCTGCTCGAGGTAGCTCAAAGCTTTACGCAGGTACTGTTCCTTTTCGAGCGGCTTCTCCTTGGACGTGGACTGGGCTTCGGTCTCGGCAAGAATCAACAGAAGTTGTGACCAATCCGCCAGGATCTCGGCCTGCTGCGCCTCGCTCAAGTAGGCGTCCAACTTGGGTCGAGCTTCCTCCCCGGCCACGACACCGTAGACTGCCAGGGCCTTATGGACGGAGGTGCGCGCGGCTTGCAGGTTGGCGGCCAAGTCCATGCCGGTGTAGAGCGTGCCCAGAAACTGGGCCTCGTCGCGCAACCCGACGAACGATTGAAATCGGGCCCGGGACGACCGTCGATCGGCTTCGATTCGCAGTTCCTGCTCCGCACGCTTGAGCAGGGCGACAGCGGGCTCCTTGAGTGATGCAAGCCGGGAATCGCCGCCGATCGTGGTGAGCGCCTTCTCGAGGTCAACTCGAGCGCGAGGCCAATCGCCGGCCGCCGCCGCGACCCGGGCGCTGTCGAAGAGCTTCTGCCCCCCTTGCTGCACGAGCGTCAGCCGTTGCTCCTCGCGCGCGTCGAGCTCACGCTGCGCGCCTGCCGCTCTTCCGTCAATGCAACGTCGAGCTTGGTTTGCAACACGCCGTTGTGCCAGACAATGAACAGCACGGTGCTCAGTGCCCCCAGAGCGATCACCCCCACAAGTGCCACGGCGAGCGGCCGGCGTTTTCCCCATTTCCAGGCGCGTTCCCATGTCGGCGTCGGTCGGGCGTGAATCGGGTCGCCTAGAACGAAGCGACGCAAGTCGTCCGCCAGGTCAAGCGCCGTGGCGAATCGGCGCGCGGGCTCCTTCTCCAGACATTTCAGGCAGATCGTCTCCAGGTCGTGCGGCACCCGCGGCTCGAGCTGGCGGGGTGGCACCGGCTCTTGCTCGATGACCTGGCGAATCGTGTCGATCGGATTGCCTGCCTTGAACGGCGGCCGGCCAACCAGCATTTCATACAGGATCGCTCCGAGTGAGTAGATGTCGGCTCCCGGCCCTATTTCCCGGTTCTTTCCCGCCGCCTGCTCGGGCGCCATGTAACTGGGCGTGCCCATGATCGTCCCGCTCTTGGTCTGGCTCGAATCGTCGTCCACCTGCTTGGCCAGACCAAAGTCCGCGATCTTGGGAATCGTGCTTCGTGACCAGTGGTCCGCGGGTAGAGTATGCGAGTCAGAATCCCGGCTCTTCACAATTGACGACCCGCTGCCCATCTTCGCCAGCAGGATATTCGCCGGTTTGAGATCGCGATGGACAATCCCGCGCTCATGCGCCACCGCCATGGTACGCGCCAGCGTCTCGACGAACGCCGCGGCTGCTAGCGGGGTGGCCGGGCTCTCGAGAATCCGCTGCTCGAGGCTGCCTCCGTCAACCAGCTCGAGTGAGAAATACGGCCGGCCTTCGTGCTCGCCGGTCTCGTAGATTTGCACGATGTTCGCATGGGAGAGCTTCGCAACAGCTTCGGCCTCGGCACGAAACCGCGCCAGCCCCGCCGCGCCCACGTGCGCGCCGGCCAGCACCATCTTGAGCGCAACCAGCCGCTGCAGCCGCCGATCGCGGGCCTTGTACACCACGCCCATGCCGCCCCGCCCGAGCTCCTCCAGAAGGTCGTAACCGGGAACACTCACGTTATCGAGCTTGGCCGGGCTGGAAACCGCATCTGACTTGGAGTCGAACAAAGTCGGCGCAAACCGTTGGTCGGATCGGCCGGTCTGGCTCGAACGCGTGCCGGTCTCGAGCACACATGTTTCCGAGAAGGCGCTGGGTACCTCGGGCGTGCCCTGCAATTCGAACGACCCCGAGTCCGCACCGCCACCCGGAACGATTTCGCACGTCGTGATCGAATCGGACTCGATTGTGCCAGCCGGACCTGAGTCGCTCAGGGTTGGAGTATTCGGCAACACGAACGACCCGGTGTCCGACTCGCCACCGGGCGCGATCTCGCAGGTCGACATGGTATCGGATGTGATTCGCAGGCTCGCTTGCTTGGTCGCGCTCGATACGTCAAATCCTGAATCAACATCGGTTGGCTCTTTGGCCGAGTCGACCGTGATCTGGATCGTCGTGACCGCCGGACCGTCTTCGTGCCGCCGAGCGTCTTTCCTGGGATCGTGGAAGAAAACCGTCTGGCCCGATTGAGCCAGGCCAAGGTCGACGAGTGTCTGCTGAGTCCCCTCTTCGGATTCGGACTCAAGGCCGGCGACCACCAATCGACAGGATTCACACTGCGCGAGATGCTCCCGCACGCGATCGGTCGCGGGGATTTGGGCGCGGTCACGCAAGAATTGCCGGAGACGTGTCGGATGTGGGCAAGGGGTTCGTGGGCCCATGAAACTCAATTCCCACCGGCGGGCGCAAGTGGAAACCTCGAAGAACGTCTGTCCTCACGACTGCGAGGTTTGTTGAAGAGAATGTTGAACGTGGATAGGCTCGGTCAGAGGCACATCAATAATACCCGCTAAGTCTACCACTCGAAAGATCCGATTACGACCAAGCTCATGTTAGAGATGCGGTGAAAACACCGGCTGTTGCTGGCGGGAGATCTGCGGCTGATACTCGTGCGGATCGTCCTCGAATGATCGTCAGCGAACCACCTGCTGCACCTCCAGGTGCGACGGCATCTCGCTCGATCGGTACACATGCTGCGTCGCCTTCCGGAAGTCCGATGCCTTCGCGTTGTAGATGTCCACGAACGTCTGCGGATTTCGGTCGATCAGCGGGAACCAGGTGCTCTGGATTTGCACCATCATCCTGTGGCCCGGTCGAAACGTGTGCTCGATGTCGGCTAGCCGGAAGCTCACCGCCGTCGGACTCCCCGGAACGAACGGTTCGGGTTTATCCAGACCGTTACGGAACTTGCCGCGCATCACGTCGCCGCGGACGAGCTGCTGGAAGCCACCCAGCTTGGCGGTGGACGAGCCGGCTTCCGCGCCGCGGTAATCGTCGGGATAAACGTCGATGAGTTTCACAACCCAGTCCGAGTCGGTGCCCGTCGTCGACACGAAAAGCCGGGCCTCGATCGCACCCGAAATCGTCATCGCCTCCTTGAGCACCGGCCCTTCATAAACCAGCACATCAGGCCGACGCGAGGCCACGCGCTGATCTTGTGTCATATAATCGCCCGTCATTCGTATCTCGATCTGATCGATGTATTCCACGGGGTGGGCGGGGTCGCTTTCATACTCGTCAAAGGCGGACGCCCCAGAGTCAGCCGGCGGTTCGAAGGAGAGCCTCCCCTGCCCGTGCAGAAACAGCGATCGGCTCCTGAGGCTGCTCGGCGGCCAGTGATCGTACTTCTTCCATAGATTGGTTCCGGTCTCGAAGACCCATGCCTCCGGCAGGTTGGGCGTGCCCTTGCCCTTCAGATAGAACTGGAAGAACGGGAACTCGATCTCCTCACGGTAGAACTCGGACGTCTTGCTGAAGAACGAAAGCGGGCCCAGCTTCGATCCGTCGCCACCGCTCCAGCCGCCGTGCCTCCACGGGCCCATCACCAGAACGTTGGTGGCACCCGGACTCTGGGCCTCCACGTTCTTGTAAGTCTCGAGCGCCCCGAAGAGGTTCTCGGCGTCATACCAGCCTCCAACCGTCATCACCGCCGGCTTGATGTTCTTCAGGTGCGGGCGCAGGTTGCGAGCCTTCCAGAATTCATCATAAGTTCCGTGCTGCATGAGCTCCTTCCAGAACGGCACATCGTCCTTGAAGTACCGGGCGTTCACGTTCGAGAGCGGTCCCATCCGCAAGAAGAAGTCATAGCCGTCCGGCGTGCCCGCATCGAAGCGATCTCGGGATCTCGTGGTCGGCTCTGGCCGCGGATGACCGAACCCAGCCATGAAATGGAAGGCGTGCGGCAACAGGAACGCGCCATTGTGATGCCAGTCGTCGCCAGTAAACCAGTCCGTCACCGGCGCCTGTGGCGATGCTGCCTTGAGCGCAGGATGCGCATCGATCATGCCGGCGGCCGTGTAGAAACCGGGATACGAGATGCCCCAAAGTCCCACCCGCTCATTGTTATGAGGCACATTCTTGATCAACCAATCGATCGTGTCGAACGTATCGCTGCTCTCATCGATCTCTTTCGGGTTGCTCTTCTGCGGACGATGCGGCCGCATGTTCACGAACTCGCCCTCCGACATGTATCGCCCACGCACGTCCTGGTAGGCCACGATGTAGCCCTCCTTGCCAAACAAAGACGAGGGCCCGAGGTTGCTCTTGAATGAGTCAGTGCCGTACGGGCCGACGCCGTAAGGCGTGCGCGAGAGCATGATCGGATATCGTTGCGATTCATCCTTCGGGACATACACCGATGTGAAGAGATGCACGCCGTCCCGCATCGGAATGCGATACTCGTACTTCGTATAATTCGCCTTGATATACTCGAGGCCCTGTCCGAAGACATGAGCCGGCCCGCCAAATCCCAGCGCCCAGCCGAAAGCGATGAGCAAGGGCAATGACGTGTTCAGTCTGCGAATCATGAAGGTGTTTCCTGATCGATCTGGAGCCTGTTGTTCGAGGCGAGCCTTCAAGTAGGTCAGGCTTCGGCCTGACGATTCACTTCGGGCGGCCCTCGGGCGCTAAGCCCATCAAGTAGGTCAGGCTTCAGCCTGACGATTCAATTCAGTCGGCCCTTGCGCCGAAGACCAGCATAAACGAAGAGTTGTCGAAAATCACCGCCCCAGGCCCAGCCGCTCCCGGTGATAGGCCAGTCGCTCAGCCGGGCTCATTCGCGTGAAGTCGGGGTGGCCGTTCGAAGAAAAGGATGCCCGCGCCTGCGTCGTTGTGTACCCCCTGCCGGCCGCGGGCTTCGACTCCGTCACCTTCGGGCCTTCGCACTCGCATCCGCCCGCGGCCCCGTTGTTCGCCGCAGCCGATTTCTGAGATACCTCATGAGACTTGCACGCACACTCGGAACCGGGCGCCCCAGCCGCTTTCTTCGGAACCACAACGCGCGACCCACCCGCATAGCTCATCGCCTGGTCGGTCAGTTGCAAGTCGTCATCAATCGCTCGATTCGGCCGCAGCCCGAGCTTGCCGAGCACAGCATGGTAGGCACGCACCGCCTCTTCCGGGCCAAGCCCGCCGTCGACGATCAGCCGCAGGAAATGCACGAACGCCAACTGGTTCTCTGCGTTATTGATCTTGCGCCCGAATAGCGCGACCTTCGCCCCGTATTTCTGCGCGTCGTACAGGAGCTGGAAAGCGTCGCGGGTCGTGCCCGCCGATCCGCCCAGAATGCCAACAACCAGTTGCGGGTCGTACCGAACAAGCTCTTCCATCGCCTTCGGTCCATGATAGACCATCTTCAGAAACAACGGTCTTCCCGCCGGTGCAACGCCCGCGAGCATGCGCGCGATCATGTCGTTCGTATACCCCGGCAACACCTCGGCTTTCACCGCTCCCGGCATGTTCGAATCGAACACTTCCAGGAAATACCGAAAGCCCTTCCGTTCGGCCTCCTCGCGAAAGTCGCGAAACCGCTGAAGCGTCTCCAGGTCGCGCTCCAGGTTGTTATTGAATGTGACGCTATAAAGCCCCAGATTCGCACCGCGCCCGCGTTCTTCCGGTGCACAATCCATGTGCCCGCACTGAATGTGATCGATGCTGGCCGTGCGGAACGGCCGCGAGGGCTCCTCGTGATACGTGGCCCCACGGGCCAGATGGATGTCGGTCGTATCATTGGCGCGAACAGCCGGCGTAACCGGCGAATCGTCGAAGACGCGCTCACCAAACGTTAATGCATAGTTTGTGCTCGCTGACATGAGCATGATGTCGACTAACTTCGAGCGGGTGATCAGCCTCATCTGCTCGCGGTATTCCTCGAGCGTCCGGAAGCGAAGCTCGCCGGAGTGCGTCTCGGGAGATTGCCCCGGCGCACCGATCCCAAGCGCCATGTCGGCGTCCTTGGCGTCGGCGATGATGAACTCGCGGCAGCCCGGGTCCTTGTGGATCGCGGCCAGCTTGGCGTCGAGCGACTTCTTCATGGCGCTATCGTTTCCCTTTCGCCTGGCCCGAGACGGTGACGCGCGAATGACCTGCAAAGCCGTTCCCACCGGCAGACCCCATCGTCACTCGCGGCGAGCTCGTTTTCGAACCGCTCGCCACAGGCGCGTCCCGCCGCGGCGCTGGGCCCGCCACACTGCGCGTGACCTTCGGGTTGCTCTTCGCCACCGCGTCAATTGTCTCGCGGAGGACTCCGGCGGAATGCTGGAGCGCCGAGATCTCCTTGGGCCAGAGCTCGATCTCGAGCTGATCAACCACACCCTTGCGTCCCACGACCGTCGGCACCGAAATGCACACGTCGCGCAGGCCGTATGGTCCATTCACGAGCGACGACACCGGCAGAATGCGGCTCTGCGAGAGAGCAATCGAGTGCACCACCTCGCGAATCGAGATGCCGACCGCAAACCCCGCCCCCCCCTTGAGCGAAATCACTTCCGCCCCGCTGCCGCGCGTCCGCTTGATGATCGATTCAGCAAGGCCGGCATTCCACTGCGGAAACCGTTCCAGCGGCAGCCCGCCGGCCTGGGCCGCCGACCAGATCGGCACCATGCTGTCGCCGTGCTCGCCCAGAATCAGGCCCGACACCTGCGTCGGCGGCACGTCGATCGCCTCGGCAATCAGACTGCGGAATCTTGCAGTATCGAGCTGCGTTCCCAGCCCGATCACCTGGCCCGCCGGCAGATCGAGCCGCTTCACAGCCAGGTACGTGAGCACATCCACTGGATTCGAGACGACAAGCACGATCGCATCCTTCTTGAACCCCGCCGAAGAACACTGGCTCAGGATCTCGACGAACAGCTCGACGTTGCGGTTGATCAGCGCCAGCCGCGGCTCGTCCGGCTTGCGGCGCAGTCCGGCCGTGATGATCACCACGTCGCTCTCGGGTATGGCTTCGTAACCACGTGCGCGGATGCGTTGGTCGGCGACGAGCGACGCGCCGTGCAAAAGATCGAGCGCCTGCCCACGGGCCGCGTCGGCATTCAAGTCGATCAGATTGATGTGGCTGACGATCCCGCCGCATTGAAGCGCGAAGGCCGCCGACGAGCCAACCAGTCCGCCACCACCGATGATGCTGACCTGCATAGCGTGATCTCCTCTTACCGGGCCGTTCCGTTCAAAGCCCGCATCACCTGGTCGGTAATAGTCTGCACGAGGGCCTCCTGATCGGCGGCGGTTGCGATATGGCCGTTAGCAGAAGGCTTGCCCGGAAGCGAGCTGTGAGGTGTGGAACCACCCGCACTCGCCGCTCGGAGCATGTCGGAAGCCAGCGGTGTCAACACCGACTCGATCGGCGAGACGTCGGGAACGCTGCCGGCAATCTTGGGGTGAATGAAGACCCGAGGCTCGGGACTCGGCTCCCCATACCCTTCACGGAAAAGGCTGTTGCCGCAGAGGTCGCAATTCTCCAGTCCACGCTCGAGCCGAGGGTCGGGAATCCCAAGCTTCGGCTTTAACTTGATCAGCTCCGCCGCCTTCTCGTCCGTGTAGTAGTTCACCCTGCCGATCTGTTTCGCCAGGATCAAGATCCGGCAGTACGCGTCGATGATCTCGGTCTTGAAATACGCATCCTCCAGGTCGCTGCCATAAGTGAGCGTCCCGTGGTTGGCCAGCAGGATCGTGTCCGTGTCCTTGACGAACGGCAGCACCGTGTCGGCAAACGACTGTCCGCCCGGCGTCTCATAAGGAGAAATCGCGATTTCGCCCAGGAAGACCTCGATCTCCGGCAGGATGCACTTCGGAACCGGCTCGCGGGCAACCGCAAATGCCGTCGCATGCGGCGGATGACAGTGCACAACCGAGCGAACGTCGGCACGCGCTTTCATGACGGTCAGGTGCAGCAAGATCTCGCTCGAGCGCTTGCGCTTGCCGGATACCTGGTTGCCATCCAGGTCAACGATGCACAGATCGTCCGGCTTGAGGTATCCTTTTGACACGCGCGTGGGCGAGCAAAGCACGCGGTCGTCGCTCAGCCGGTAGCTGATGTTGCCGTCATTGGCCGCCGCAAATCCTTTGGCGTAGATCCGGCGCCCGATTTCGCACATCTGCTCGCGAAGCTTCCACTCGTTCATCACAGATCCATTACCGCCCATGTGTTCCTCTCAGTAGGTCAGGCTTTAGCCTGACGATTCAGGTCCAATTGATCGATCAAACACGCACAGTAAGCATCAACCGGCGTCTTGATTTTTCCAAACGGGTTTGCAGCCTCACGCCCCTCGCTTACGCCAATCAAACTGCCGGCACCGGCCCCCAGAATGTCGTAGACGACCAGTTCCTCACCCCGGTCCGGCGCCGATTCCACCAGAGCCTGCAGCGGCATCGGCAACGCAAGCAGCAGCCGCCCGCCCTTGAGCCGGGCATTCGCCCGTGAGAGAGTCACTCGTCCGATTACCTCCGCGATCCTCATCGCCCGGCCCCCATCTGTGAACCCTCATCAGGCAGACCTATCACGCTCCAGCGCCCGGGCGTCGTGGCGCCGAGCAACTCCTGCAAGGCGCGGCCGTCGTTGGTAACCAGCACCCGCGACTCCCCGGCCCGCCCCCAGCCGGTCAAACGCCAGGATCGGCTCACCGTCGGGCCGCCCCGAGGGCGTCTCGAGCTGCACCACCAGCAGCCGCTCCCCCTGAAACGTCGGATGTTTCACCGTGGCCGTCGCGGTTCCGATCACCAGACCGAGCTGCATGAACATTGGTCCTTCGTCAAGTTTCTTGCTTCCAATCAAACGAATCGCATGCCGCCGATCACACTCGTCCGGCGCTGGCGGCAAAACGTCAGCGGCGTCGTCACACCCTCGCCGGTCGGGCCGGCAATCGAAAACGAGAGCACACCTTCACCACCCAATCCCAGCCCGGCCGTGGATGGCCCGTTAATCACAAAAATCGTGCAGTCCATCGTCTTGCCCATCCGCGACATCACCGACGTGTCGCGCGAGTGCAGCACCGCCGTATGCCCGAAACCATGCTCACTCTCCTTGGCAAGCGCGATCGCACGCTCGACGTTGGAAACCCGCACGAACGGCACGAACGGCATCATCTGCTCGAGGTGCACGAACGGATGCTCGGCACCCGTTTCGGCGTAAAGAAGCTGCGTGCCAGCAGGCACCTTCAGCCCGGCGTGCTGCGCCAGCACCGCCGGATCCTTACCGATCAAGTCCTTGTTGATGTGGAGCGCTCCGTCCGATCCCTTCTGAACGGCCGCCTGTGTCAGCGCGTCAACCTGCGAAGCCGACAGCCGCACGCCGCCGTGCCGCGTCATCACTTCCATCAGAGAGTCAAACACC
Source organism: uncultured Planctomycetota bacterium (assembly GCA_963823665.1). GTDB lineage: Bacteria > Planctomycetota > Planctomycetia > Isosphaerales > Isosphaeraceae > CAVXHV01. Next base: position 1,146,377 of record CAWGMQ010000004.1, on the reverse strand, counting down.
TGGGCCACGGCGAAGACCTGCTTCTCACCGATGCACAGCAAGTTGTTGTCGAATGCGCCGCCGGTGACGATCGACCGCGCCGTATTTTCCAGGCAAGCGGTCGCGTCCACGACCACGGGCGGATTGCCCGGCCCCGCCACGATCGCCCGCTTCTTGCTCGCCAGTGCCGCCCGCGCCACCGCCGGCCCGCCCGTGACAACCAGCAGCCGCACCGCCTTGTGGTCGAAGAGCGCGGCGGCCGACTCGATCGTGGGCGGGTCAATGATCGTGAGCAAGTTTTCAATCCCGATCGCGTCGCGGATCGCCTTGTTGAATCGGCGCAGCCCTTCGGCCGCGATCCGCGCCGGAAGGATGGGCGTTGAAGACAACGGTATTGCCTGAGGCAAGCATGTTGATCGCGTTGCCCGCCAGCGTGGGCAGACTGTGCGTCACCGGCGTGATCGCACCGATCACGCCGAACGGCACGTAATCCGTGAGCGTCAGTCCGTCGTCTCCCGAATCATTGTCCGTGCGAAGGTATTCGACCCCCGGCACCACCGCGATCGCGTTGCGCAGCTTGGCAATCTTGTGGTCCAGCCGGCCGATCTTGGTTTCCTCCAGCTCCAGCCGTCCCAGCTCTTCAGCCTGGTTGACGCAGATGCTCCTGATGCACTCGACAGCCTTGGCGCGATCGGCCACCGGCCGGCCCTGGAACGCTTGAAAGGCGGCCTCGGCCGCTCGCACAGCGTCGTCCACGCTTGAAAAGACGCCCAGGTTCCCGGAAACACCGGATGGGGCCTTGCCATTGGTGAAGGCAGCCCCGCTTCCCATCTGGGAGAGGACCTCCTGGACCACGTTGCGGATCAGATCTTCAGTCATTTGCATGGCGGCACCACTCTTGCTTTTAAGGTTGGCCGGTCGGTTTGAAATCCTCGATGGCGCACGACTCTTGATAACCGGGCTCGTTCTCGAAAAGCGAAAAGAATAGAAGAGATCAAAGTCGCATCACTCACGGACGTGTTCCTCCGTGAGACGCAAAGACGACCTGGCCGCCCACGTCGACGGTGTCGACGAGTCCGATCACGACCGCGTCGATGGGCAGCTTCTCGGTTTCCGGGGTCAAGCGGGCACTCGACCCCTGGCAGATCAAGACCATTTCGTCGAGACCGGCGCCCAGCGTGTCGACGGCCACAAACGTCCGCCCGGTCGGTACCAGGCGATCGCGCCCCTTCTCGTCAACCCGATAGGGTTCGACGGTGAGCAGCTTTTGCCCGGTCATCGAGGCGACCTTCTGAGTCGCCACCACACTGCCGGTTACTCGGGCCAGGAACATCGCGACCTCATCTCTTGTTTGACTGCTCGAGCAACTGCTTCGCCTGCCGCGCGACCACGATCTCCTCGTTGGTCGGCACGCACCACAACTGCACTCGCGAGCCAGGCGCCGAAACCTGTCGCTCGGCGGCTCCGCCGGCGTTCGCGGCCGGATCCAGCTCGATCCCGAACCATCCCAGCTCACGGCAGACACCCGCGCGAATCGCCGACGAGTTCTCGCCGATCCCGCCGGTGAAGACAATCGCATCGGCGCCGCCGAGCTCGAGCAGGAATGCACCCAGGTAATGCCGGATCGACGCGATGAAGACGTCGATCGCAAGCTTCGCCCTCGCATCTCCCGCCGCGGCGGCGGCCTCGATATCGCGGAGATCGCAGCCCGCGCACGAGAGCCCTTCGAGCCCCGATTTGTTCGCCAGGATCTCGAGCACTTGTTCGAGCGTCTTGCCCGTCTCTTGCAGGATCACCGGTAGGGCGAAGACGTCAAAATCCCCCACCCGGTTGTTGTGTGGCAGTCCCGACTGCGGGCTCATGCCCAGACTGCTCGCGATCGACTCGCCGTTGCGTATGGCACACAGCGACGAGCTCCCGCCAAGATGGCACGAGATCAGTTTGATGTCGTTTCGGCCGACGAGCTCGGCCATGCGCCCGGCGATATAGCGATGGCTCGCGCCGTGGAATCCCCAGCGGCGAATTCCCAGCTTGGTCGCCCATTCCTCCGGAATCGCATAACGTTGGCTCGCTTCAGGGATCGTCCGATGAAAACCGGTTTCAAACGCGGCCACCAGTGGCAGATGCGGGAACCGCTCGCCGAGCATGCGCATCGCTTTGATGTACGGCGGATTATGCGCCGGTGCCACCTGCGCGAAAGCCTCCATCGCGGCCAGCACGGTGTCGTCGACCAGATGCACTCCGGTGAGCCCTCGCGCGTGCACCGCCTTGAAGCCGATCGCCGCGACCTCGCCCGCATCATGCAGCACGCCGATCTCCGGATCGGTCAACTGGTCGAGGCAGAGCTGCACGGCCTCGCCGTGGTCGGCGATCTTGCAGACTAGCTCGCGCTCGCCTCTGGCCGACCGCACCGCGACCTTCGCGCTCGCCGACCCGATGCGCTCGATCCCCCCACGCGCCAGCACCGGCTCGGCCGGATCGCTCAGGTCGAACAGCCGGTACTTGAAGCTCGTGCTCCCCAGATTGGCGACCAGAACCTTCAACGCGACTCTCCTCCGCCAAAGGTACGGACGACCGCCGGATCTGGCCGCGGAATGACGTGCGCTGCACGCAGCTCGCCGATCCGGCCGGCCGCGTCGGCGCCGGCCTCGACGGCCGCTCGCACGCTGCTCACGTCCCCCCGAACCATCACGCTCACCACTCCGCCGTCAAGCTTGATGACGGTGCTCGCCACCTCGACGCTCGCAGCCTTGAGCATCGCGTCCACCGCGCTGATTAACCCGACCAGGCCGAGCGTTTCCACCAGGCCCAACGCATTCCCGTTCATGAATGTGCACTCCCCCAGGGTGTTGCCCTGGGCTCTGTTGTGTGTGCCCCTTCTCACCCGGCGAGCACGTCGCCCGCGGCCTTTTTCAAGATCCCAGGAACAGGCGCGTGACCGATTCATCCGGACGAGGAATCACGTGCGCGCTCACCAGCTCGCCCACTCTCCCGGCGGCCTCTGCGCCGGCCTCGACGGCCGCCCGCACGCTGCCGACATCGCCCTTGACCAGTGTGGTGACAAAGGCACCGCCCACCTGCACTCGCCCCGCGAGCTGCACGTTGGCCGCCTTGAGCATCGCGTCGGTCGCCTCGATGACGCCGACCAACCCCTTGGTCTCGATCAATCCCAGGGCATCGCCGTTGCCGGTGCTGCCGTTGCCGCTAACCCGCCCGCTCGCCGCTCGCTGAACTGTGGCCATGGTGTCAGGCTCCGTCGCTCTTGGGGTTCTTGGAAGAAGTCGCCGCGGCCCCGGCCGCCTTGGCGAAATTGAGCACGCCGCCCAGGTCTTCATGCGGCCGAGGAATCACCTGCACGCTCACAACCTCGCCGATGCGGCTTGCGGCCGCGGCTCCCGCATCGACGGCCGCCTTCACGGCCGCCACGTCGCCGGCCACGAAGGCTGTCACCAGCCCGCTGCCGATCTTCTCCCAGCCAACCAGCTCCACGTTGGCCGCTTTGACCATCGCGTCGCTGGCTTCAACCAGGGCAACAAACCCCTTGGTTTCAATCATTCCCAGTGCTTCGTGTGCTGATGAGGCCATGAAAGCCCCTCCTTCTTCAATCGGGTCGGCTCAGGTTCGATCAAAACGAAACGCGCTATGGCAAAATCGGCCCGCCCGGGGTTGTTTCAGGCCTTGGAGAGTGTCACCCGGCTTGCATGCGGCAAGTCACAGCAATTGGCTTCATCCGTGTCGATATGAACCTCCAGCTTCCAGTCGGGATTGGTGCGCACCAGCAGGCCCTGGAGCGTGGTCGGACACGGCCCCTCGACATGCATGTTCATGCGGTCCAGGTGCTTGACCCCGTAAAACTCCGAGTCGGCCGCGCCCATGTGAACGTGCCGTTCCGCTCGGATCACCCCCTGCGAGAGCACCAGGCTTCCCTTCGGGCCGATCAAGAGTGCGCCCGGCGTGCCGAGAGTGTCGCCGGAGAGACGCACCGGCACGTCGATTCCCAGGCTGATCGCATCCGTGAACGCCAGCTCAACCTGGCTGAATTTCCGGCACGGGCCAAGGATCCGCACACCCGGGATCATCCTCTGCCTCGGGCCGACCACCGCCACCGTCTCGTTCGCCGCGAAGTCCGTGTCCTGGTAAAGCCGTCGCATCACCGTCAACTGGTATCCGGGTCCGAATAAGACATCAACGTCTGCTTGAGTCAAATGGCAATGCCGTGCCGAGATGTTCACTACCAGCTTGGGCGCTAGGCCGGTGCCGCCTGCCCGGCCGTTCGCGCCCGGATGCGACATCGCCTGCTTACGCAGGATGTTCCGCACGACAGATTCAACCTGCTCGCGACTAGGCATTACGGCGGTGCTCATGCAAGCGTCCTCGACTCCTCGGCTCTCTCCGGCTCGTGCACGGCCCCATTGCTGCGGCTTTCCACAACCGGTGCCAGGTGAACCGCCGCGCCGGTCCGTTCCAGCAGCGCGCGGTTCTCTTCACTCGCGCCCGAGTCCACCACGAACTGATTGACCTCTTCCAGGTTGCACAACCGCGCCAGCGCCAGCCGGCCAAACTTGGTGTGGTCGGCGACGATCATGATCTCCTGACCGCACGACATCATCTGCCGCTCGGTCTCGACCAGCAGCGAATTCGAGTTGTAGATGCCCTCGGGCATGATTCCACCTGCCCCCAGCACGGCCAGCCGGACCCGGATTGTCGCCATCGTGGCGATCGCCAGCGGTCCCAGCGCCACACCCGTGCGCGGATAAACATATCCGCCGATCAAGATCAGCTCGGTCTGCTGGTTCGACGCCAGAAGCTGCGCGATCGGCAAGCTGTTCGTCACCACCTGAACCCGCCGTCCGACCAGGGCCCGAGCCACCTCGAGCGTCGTGGTGCCCCCGTCCAAAAGCACCGTGTCCCCGTCTTCGATCAAAGCCGCCGCCGCCAGGCCGATCGCCCGCTTCTCCGCGGCCGCCGTGCCCGTGCGGTCATCAAAGGCCGGCATCGATCGCACCTCACCCGCGCAGATCGCCCCACCATGCGTGCGCTTGATCGACCCCGCAACGTCCAGCGCCTCGAGATCACGACGAATCGTGCTCTCCGAAACGGCAAGCCCGCGCACCAGCTCTTCCAGGGTCGCATACCCCTGCTGTGTGATCATTTCCAGCAATCGGCGTCGGCGAGTCTCAGCGAGCATACATCCCTTTGCGCGAAAACCTTCCGGAATTCCACCATTAGTCTCCACTATCCATCTCAATCTGTCAAGAAACTTCAACGATAATGATGGATTATGAAAGAATCTGGTGGTTTTCGTGCGGATTGTGGCGGGTGGTGCAATTCGTTGGGTAGGATCAGAGTGAATCTGAGGGAGGGACTCACCATGCCTGAGTTACCAGAGGTGGAGACGATGGTCCGCGGGCTGCGGCCCGCGCTCGAGGGACGTCGTCTGCGCCGGCTCGAGGTCCTTGACGCGTCACTCGTTCACGGTTGCTCCGCAGACGAGCTCGCGCGATTCGGTCGGGGTGCGACGGTGGTCGACGTGGTGCGGCGCGGGAAGTGGGTCGTCGTGACCCTGGCCGGACATCGGGGAACTATCGTCATCCAGCCAAGGATGACGGGAGGCTTTTGGCTCCGCGAGCCTCTTCGACCAGACCATATCCGCCTGGTATTCCACGTGGAGAAGCCAGGTGCCATGGTCTGGTATTGCGACACGCGGCGCCTGGGCAGAATTGGCTGGTACCCGGATGCTGCCGAAGCCTCTGTCGCATTCGCCCGCTCGCACGGCCCGGACGCCCTGGAGATCACCCGCCATGAGCTCGCGCAGCGGCTCTCGCGCACCGCCCGCGGCATCAAGCCCGCGCTCATGGACCAGAAGGTGCTCGCGGGCATCGGCAACATTTATGCGGACGAGGTGTTGCATCACTCAAAGATTCATCCCGAGCGGGGCGCTCATACCCTCACCTCGCGCGAATTGGGCCGGTTGCACCAGGCCATCGGTGAGATACTGGCCACCGCAATCGCGCTCGAGGGATCAAGTTTCGACGCAGGTTATCGCACGGTGCTTGGTCTTGAAGGGGGTTTCCTCGCCCAGAATTCGGTTTACGGCCGCGAGAGTCAGCCATGCCGCAGATGCTCGCAGCCCATCACAAAGACCCGGATCGCAGGCCTGATCGGCCGTCCCACATACTTCTGCGCCCACTGCCAGACCCCGCCATGAACGCTCCGCATCGAAAAAAGTAGGTCAGGCTTCAGCCTGACGATTCCGCCCACTTCCGGTGAGAATCCTCGGAAGCACACGACAATTCGTGCCAGCCCATCGTCGCCTGGAGTACCGCAAATCTGGGATTAAGAATCCCCCGCAACATCCGGGGGTCTTTCGCTCCTCGAAAGTGCGTCCTGCTGACCGAAGCTCCCGCCGCTAAAGCCTCAAGTCCGCATGGGCCTCGCACGCGCGAACGAATCACGGCGACCGCGGCATGTGCTTCCGAAGAAACGCGACCGAGTTCGGCAACTTCCGCTCGACGCCGTCGAGCATCTCGTCCACCGAAACATCGGGTCCTTTCTGTATCACCCCGCGCCGGCGCTCATGCTCCTTCCTCGCCATCTCACGACGGCGCCGTCGTCTCTCCCGCTTGGAAACCGGCTTCGGCGCCCGAGGCGGCACAACACAACCCTCCTCAGGCAAAGGCGCCCGTAGATCATCTCCCTCGACCTCCTTCTGACAGCCCGTCTCGCCGCCTTCCTGTTCCCCGGCCTCCAAATTCTCGATCGGCCGGTCGCCCACTAAGTGTCTTGGTTGCTCGCCCACGATTTCGTTTTGTATATTCGTCGCGGGCTCTTGTCCTATAAGGGTTAAGGGAACGAATTCGCTCACCGTTCGTCGCGGGACTCTGACCCCGCCGTCCCCCCGACCGCAGGTCTCCTCTTGCCCCCCGCCGTCCGCGTGCGTAGCAGTTCGGCGCGGGTCTCCGACCCCGCCGTCCCCCCGACCGCAGGTCTCCTCTTGCCCCCCGTCGTCCGCGTGCGTAGCAGTTCGGCGCGGGTCTCCGACCCCGCCGTCCCCCCGACCGCAGGTCTCCTCTTGCCCCCCGTCGTCCCCGAGATCAGTTCCCGCCGACTCACATGCACCCAGATCGTCCGCACCACCCACGCGATCACCCGCCCCCTTCTCGCCCCCATCGCCATCCATTTCCAACCCGTCGATTTCGTTTTGTATATTCGTCGCGGGCTCTTGTCCCGTAAGGGTTAAGGGAACGAAATCGTTCAGCCCAGCCTGTCCCAAATCCGTGGCCCCATCCCGGCTTTCCGCCGCGGCCACGGCGTCCTGATTCAACGCTCCGTCATCCGTCGCCTCAACCGCCTGCGTCGCCCCGGGCCCCTCCTGATCGTTGCCATCCCTCGCGGCCGAATCGCGCGGCCGATCGGTGCTAGCTTCCGCCTGGCCCTGGCTCCGCCACTGTTCAGGCTTCGCGCTCACATCACTCGGGATGCCACGTGTATAGCTCTCGCCGCCGGCGCCAGCCGCACGGTCATACGGATCCTCACAAGGTTGCCGCCCACGCTCCGCCTTCCAGCGAGCCAGTCCCGCCTCGAGGTCGCCATCATAGCCCTGGGCATCGCGAACCGTCCCACGCTCGTCGAGCACAAACCGCAGATCGTGCATATGGCCGCGTCGTGCTTGCTCTCTCAGCTTCTCTCGCTCCCGCCGGGCCTTCCCCCACCCGTCGTCCTCCCAGCGGTGCCATCTCTTGATGGTCTCGAGGTTCCGAATCACCAGCCGGTTGGAGCTCTCAAGATGACGCTGAATCTGCCCGACGTTCTTGGCCTCAGCATCGCTCACAGCGTTAGTTTCGACCATCTCGAGAATCTCGTCGCCTTCCCCGTGCTCGGCTTCGAGCCTCCACAGCCGCTCAATCGCCTGGTCAATGATCGCCAGCAGCACGGCCCGTCCAGCCGCCGCATTCGCCGGCGTGAGCGAGCGTAGCTCCGGGCGCGAGAGCTGTCCCTCATGAAACTTGACCCGATCATAGTGGATCTCGCACCGTAGCTCGCGGAAGGCGGACTTGAAGGCCGGCCTGATGGCATGGCTCGCAAGGAACACCAAGGCGGCCTCTCGATCAAAGAGCGCGTCGAGCGGCTGCTTGCCCAGCAACCGGATGGCCTTGAGTTTCTGACAGGAGAGCCAGCCCTCTCCCGAATCAATCGGCTTCCTCACCTCGTCCAAGCGGTCCAGCAGCCAGCGTCGGCCGGCGCGCGTCGCTTCAAGCTGGATGACCAGCCTGCGCGGCTTATCCGGGTCATCGGCAACCCCCGAATCGGAGGTCCGCGGCTCCTTGTGCTCGTAGTCCCGCGACGGATAAAGTTGCGACGGTCCCCTGCGGTCAAAGAGCAAGCGGTCGCCGAGCCCCTCTGCCGCCAGCGTCTCCTGAGCCGCATGCGCCCGCGATCGCCGCACGATGTCGCCCGTCACGCGATTAACTTCGAGACGGTTAGCACGCTCGGCTCGCCAGCAAGCCATCGCCGCCAGCTTGGCCAGATCGGCCTCGGCTTGATTTCGAACCTGATGACTCCTTGTGTACTCATCGATCTTCGCCTGAAGCTCCGCCGGATCCTCCCCCGGCAAAACCGGCGTCTTCGCCGTGAGCCCATGTTTAACCGCGTTGAACCGCGACCCCTTGCCGGTCGAAGCCCGCTGATCGTTCATTCCGACAAACGCCGCACCCTGCTGCACACTCATCGCATCACCATGACCCTATCTGTCTCGCGAGCCTCCCGAAGTTCCGCCCGCAATCGACCGAGTACTCAGAAACGTGAAAACTATGTGTAATTAGAGGGGCAGCCTCTCTTATCAAGGCCGCATCACCATTCACTCAGCAATATAAAGTCCAAATCGCCGCTTTCAAAAACTTCCCCCAGAATCTCGCCCTTGCGTAACCCCCAAAATCCGCACACCCCGGCACGAAACCGGGAAACAGGTCAAACCGCGCGCGCCGGTTGCGCAGAACGAACGGCAGCTCCCCGTCAAGCCCATGCCAACCCGTACGGCCAACACTCCTGTCGGCCAGCCAGAAACGACAGGACCGCCACACGCATTGTCCAGCCCGAAACCGTACGACTGCCGGACCTGTAGCCCACCGCAACCGCATACGGCCGACACTCCTGTCGGCCAGCCGACTACGCAAAGACCACCACCGGCGCGGTGATGAAAACCTCACCTTGGTCGAGCGAATCTGGCTGCATGGCAGGTCAATTCATCGAACCGCACGAACAACCTCGTACACCGGCGCCAGCGTCATGGTAGGATGGCTGAAACCCACCACCACTTTCACACGGCTTCCCGTGGCTCCCATCCACCCCCCGCGGTGCGTTTACGACGGTCCGCCCACGCCAAACCGAACGGTCACCCGCCCGTCAGCAACCGCCTGGCTGGCGGGAGCACGCCACGCTTTAAAAGCCCGATGAACGCTCGGCCACGTCAAGTCCGACATTTGCTTGCGCGACGGTCGGCGGCATCCAGGCGGAGCTGACCCGGCGCGATTGGAGGCGCATACGAAGCAGCTCCGTCCGCACGAATGGTGGCTGCCGAGACTGGCAGAATCCATGCCGATCATGGTCGGGAAGCTCGCCAACTGGGCGCGGCGGGGGTCGGTCCGACCGCGGAGGACGCCCGAGCAGCCTTTCTGGGCTCTTTGTGCCGGCGAGCATGAGCTGGCACGACTCCGGAAGCTCGCGGCCGCCTCTTCCGGGCGGGATGTCGATCATCCCAGGGAAAGCCCATAATTCAGCTTGTGTCCCTTCGCCCGGGTCGCCAGCGTCAGGTCGAGCGCAGATAGGGTGCCGTCGCCGTTGACGTCGGCCCCGAGCGGAGCTAGCCCGCTCGGGTTCGACAGATTGATCTCGGCCGCGATTTCATTCAAATCGTTGTTGTCCACCGTGCCATCACCGGTGACGTCCCCGAGCAAGCGGTAGAAGTGGTGCACCGCGGTCGCTCCGCTGGGAAGCTTGACGTCGAGCTCGTAATAACCATCGGCGGTTGTCGTGTTGGGGCTGCCGCCCAGGCCGCCGGCACCGAAGTCGAGCTCGATCGCGTGCTCAAGAACCTTGACGTTCGCGCTCGAGAGCGACACGGCCGTCTTGCTCGCGGCGTCGTCGTTCAGGTCGTATTTGTAGAGCTGGATCTCGGGAGATGCGGTCCCGAGGGAATTGACGATCTGCGTGAGCTCGCCGCCAGACTGCGTGTCGGACTCGTTGAATCCAACTTGCAGGTAGCGAATGTAGGACCGCTCAACGGCGCCGTTCTCAACGACGAAGCTCGTCGTCTGGAGCTGCGAGGGCACCGCACTCGCGAACGTCTCGCTGAGAATCAGATTGGGAGCACCTGGTGCCGACTGCATGTTGCCGGCGGTGTCAAGCCCGATGCTGTAGAACGCGTAGGTGTGCTGGATGCCGTCGGTGAGGCCCTGATAGGGGATGGTCGTGTGGACATTTCCCGAGGCGTCGGGCGGTCCAGCGGGTATTGGTGCCGCCGCGAGGTTGAATGCGCCGGAATCGATCGACACCAAGACCTCGAAGTAGGTAACGGCACCGCCGCCGGGATCTCTTCCAGTCAGATTCAGTGTGAATGTGCCGGTGGTCGTATTTACGGTGCTGGGATTGATCCCGGTGGTGCCGTCAACCACCGTGACAGGCGGTGTCAGGTTTCCCAGGTAGGTGCTCGCTTCGATCGTGGGCGTCTTGACTTCAGTGTTACCGGCCAGGTCGTGCGCGATGCTGTAAAAGGCGTAGGTCGTGTTGCTCTGGCCGGTGAAGCTGGCCGTCGGGTTCGAGGCGGGGACCGTGGTCCATAGGCTCCACGGGCCGCCGCTGGTCGATGAGTAGATCGCATACGAGACGACGCCGGAGGTGGGCGAACCGCCGTCGGAGCCGGTGACCGAGACGGGGAAGGTCAGGCTCCTGCCGCGCTGTGGAAGCAGATTGACCTTGCTCGTCGGCGGCGTCGTGTCCATCACCCACGAGGTCGATTGTGAGCCGCTGCCGGCGATACCGTTTTGATCTTGGACGTCGGCGGCGTTCAGCGTCAGGGTGTAGCTCCCGTCGGCCCCGGTGAAGGCGGTCAGGCCCTGGATTGCGTAGGTATCGCCCGAGACCGGCGACAGCCTGAGGCCGGAGACGGCGACGGGCTGGCCGTCGTCGGCGAGCGCGACCGCGGCCGAGGAGAAGCTCGACGCGTCGACCGCCTCGTTGAAGGTGACGTCCACCGCCGCGACCGGCGTGTTCCGCGGGTTGGGCGCGACGGGGTTGATCGCGTCGATGGTGACGACCGTGTAAAGTGCCCCCGGGGCGACGTTGAAGGAGCCGCCGGCACCGATCGTGAGTGTGCCCAGGACGTTGAAACCAGCGCCGGCTTCAACCGTGACGGTACTGTCGTCGACGACGACTCCCGCCGGCTCAATCGTCACGGCTCCGAAATCGTCCAAGAAGCCTCCGGTACCCTCCGTCAGCGTGCCGCCGATGTCCAGCGTGGCCCCGGCCGCCACGGTAATCGAGTCTCCGTCTTTTGCCGTGGCGCCCGGGCCCACGTTCCATGTCGCGGTCGCAAGGACCGAAACGTGGCCTTGGTTGTTGAAAGTGGCACCAACGCCCGACTGGAAGGAACCAGCATCAATCAGCGTGTCGTAGAGGCCGATGTTCCAATTGCCGCCATTTTTCACGTTTCCCGAGGCACCAAGTGTCACCATCGCTCCACTGCCAGAACTGGCGCCGGCAACCATGTTGTAATTGCCATTGCAGTCGAGCACGCCATTGAAGGACGCTTGACTCCCGGAATACTGATAGATGTTGGCACCAGCGTCGATTTGGCAGGTACCCGAGCTGCTCATGTTGCCATGGACGTAGGCGTTGCTACCGGATTCCGCAGTCCACATCGCGCCGAAACTCTCGTTCCAGTTGCTCGACGTTTGCAGCGTCAGGCTCCCGGACGTATTCAAGGTCGTCTTGGGAAGCAGGTTCACATGGGACGAGGGCATGAACGTCGCGGTGCCGTTCAGGCTGGCCGTCGCGGTGGCACCGAAGTTCAGCGTCGTGTTACTGTATGCCGAAAAAACGCTCCCGTCGTCAAGCGTCACTTCGCCGTCAACGTTCAAGGTGCTGTTGGCTTCCAGTGAGCAGTAGGCACTGACGCCCGCATTCAACTTGCCCGTGCTCCCCTCTGAAGCATCGCCCGCAATGTCACAATTACCGAACAGGGAAACGTTCCCGTTGATGTTGAATGGGTCGGTGCTCAGAACGTTCAGAGTCGAATCGGCTCCGATCGTCAGGCTCGCGCCTGCATCAACCGTGGTCGGGCCCGCGGTGGTTGCCGAGCAGTCGAGCTCGGTCGACCCCGCCTGGAAATCGAGTATGCCGGAAGTCGACAGCGTTTGACCGGAGACATCGTAGTTGCCGCCCGCGAAGGTCACCGAGTCGAAGGTAAACCCGAGATCATTGTCGTTCGTTTGCTGCTCTCCGTCGCTCGGGAACAAGAGGTCGGCCCCCGCCGGGGGATCGAAGCCCCCGAGCCAGTTATCGCCGTCGCTCCAGAGGTCATCCGAGCCCTGGCCGGTCCACTCCGGCAGGTAAAGGACACCCGCAACATTGTCGGAGGTGTCGGACTCGACAACGGAATTGTCGGGGTTGACCACCTCCAGCAAGTACTGGTCCTGGCTGTCATTCCAGTTCGGACCGCTCAAGAAATCATCGGGGGTCACGTGCAGCGAGTATGTGCCCAGCGCCGTCTGGGTCGACGTGCTGTAGGCGAGGGTGTCGTCAGCGGGGTCGAACGTCTCAGTCGGAGCCCAGTATAGCGCAACGGTCGTGGCCTGCAGCAGGTCGGAGCCGGTGATCGAGTAGCTGAGGTCCGCCCCACCGCCGTGTGTCCAATCGACGGAGTTCGCCTGGATCGCCGGCAGCGGGAGGGACACGTACTTGCTCGGGTCGGCCGGGGTGACCGCGTTGTCGGGGTCGGCGACGGTGATCAGGTACTTCGCGCCGTCGGGCGGGTTGTCGAGGATGGAAGCCGGTTGCGGAGAGTCATAGCTTCCCTGCGCTGTGTCCGTCGTGATGCTCGCGAGCGGTCCGCCGATCTCGGTGTCGGGCGTGGTCCCGGAGGCCCAGTAGAGGTTGACCGTCGTCGCCGCGGGCAGGTCCGCCTGGCTGATCGTGTAGCCAACGTCCACCCCGCCCGACTCGTCATCGAAGCTGAGAGACGGGGTGATGCGGGGCTGGTCCAGGTCGAGTTCCCACTGGACCTGCCCGGAAGCAGAGTCGCTCCCGCTTCCCGGTTCGAGGCTTGGGTCGACGTCTGGGTTGCCGAAGCCCTGCTCGCTTCCGGCCGAGAAATCGAACGTGTACAGGACACCGGCCGTGACCGGCTGCGAGTAGGTGCCCGCGCCGGCGCCTTTCTGGATCTGATAGCTGCCATTTCCAGTATTGTAGGCACCAATGATTTCGATGTCGCCGTCGAGTGGGCTCAGGTTCTGGGCCGTCGCAGAGTAATTGAGCGTGAACGTACCATTCGCCTGGGCCGTGAATGCGAGCGACCAGAGCGTGGCATATTCAGAGCCGTAGGCGTCGTCTTCAGAAAGGCCGGTTGAACTGGCCGACTCGGCGTCGCTGAAGCTCATCGTCCCCTTCTGGACACCGTCCGGCGCCTCGGGAGAGGTGCTCACGGTTTGGGAAACGGAAACGGAAGCCGCGCCGTCTGAGTCACTATACGAGTCCTGAAACGACGTCGAAAACGGAGCCGGCGTCTCGACCTGCTGCTGGAAATCTCCGTTCGTGAATTCCTGAATGAAATCGGTCGCAATGAGGTAATCCTCTTGAGTGAATAGCGTAAGTAGCCGCCGCGATTCGAGCGTTTCGAGTGCGGGCTTTCTGCCGCGGCGGAGCCTGCCATGGCGCACGGCAGTCCCTACCTTCGCGTTCCTGAACATGGATGATTCCTCAAGGCGTGTCGAGCTGTATTGGCTGGTTGTACTGCCTCCTCACGACAAGGATCACCGCCCCGGCCTCCGGCCCGCCATGGCCGGTTAAGATTTCTTCCCCGGGGCACTCCCGGGGCGGGAAAACCTTGTGCGGCGCGGCGGGTCAGTCTCGGAGACGGTGATAAACAGTGAGGGGGTCTGGCTGCGGACCATCCGGTCTCGGGGAGGGGTCTGGGTTCGCGTTCGCCACAGGAGCCGCTAGAATGAAGCACGAGGTCAGCGTCCGCCCGAATAAGCGAGGACCGCTTTCTTGAGAACCAAAAACACCGATTCTGTCACAGGCTGGATCAGGGGCCTCGGGACCTCACGGCACGACGACGCCTCGAAACTCCTCTGGGACCGCTATTTCGCCAAGCTCGCGCGGCTGGCCCACGGGCGACTGCGGGCTGCCTCGCGGGGACCCGCCGACGGCGAAGACGTCGCGCTGAGTGTCTTCGATAGCTTCTTCCGAGGCGCCGCCGCCGGTCGGTTCGATCGCCTGGACAGCCGAGACGACCTCTGGCGGCTCCTCGTCACCATCGCCTCGCGCAAGGCTAGCAACGCCTCGCGGGACGAGCTCCGCCACAAGCGCGGCGGACTCGCCGAGTTCGACGATCCGGGCGTCCTGGCCGAGGTCGCCGGCGCCGACCCCTCGCCCGAGTTCGCGGCGCTCGTGGCGGATGAGTCGCGCCGGCTGTTCGAGGCCCTCTCCGACGACTCGCTCCGGCAGGTCGTCCGGCTCAGGCTGGAGGGCTACGCCAACGAAGAGATCGCCGCGGCACTCAACTGCGGGCTTCGGACCGTCGAGCGGAAGCTGGCCCTCATCCGCAAGCGCTGGTTGGCCGAAGGGGGCTCATGAACGAACAACATCGCATCGGGTCGAACAACGGGCGGGAAGAAGGGCCGGCGACGCTCTCGGTCCGCGAGTCCGAGGAGATCGACCGGCTCTGCGACCGCTTCGAGGCGGCGTGGCGATCGGGCGATCGACCCCGGTTCGAGGATCACCTGCCCTTCGGTGATGGGCCGTTTCGGGCCGCCCTCAAGGCCGAGCTCATCGCCATCGAGCTCGAGTGGCGGCGGCGACACGAGGGTTTCCAGCCCCGGCCCATTCGCGCGGGCGATACGGCCGAATTCCGGCCTCCAGCAAGGGGAGTTCTTGAAACCCTCTCGGCGACCGTCGGCGCGGTCCCGCACGTCCTGCTCCGCGACACCGACGGCGGGCCCGAGCCGCCGGTCCACCGTCCGGGCGGCGGCGACGCCGGCCAGGGCACACGCTACCGGATCGACGGCGAGATTGCCCGCGGCGG
The DNA here is from genome assembly GCA_963823665.1 of uncultured Planctomycetota bacterium. Taxonomy (GTDB): domain Bacteria; phylum Planctomycetota; class Planctomycetia; order Isosphaerales; family Isosphaeraceae; genus CAVXHV01. Next base: position 1,131,100 of record CAWGMQ010000004.1, on the reverse strand, counting down.
CATGGGCGCCGTGCTCAAAGGCCGCGACCCAGATATCGGACGCGACGTCGCGCTCAAGGTGCTCCGCGAAGACTTCCGCGACAATGCCGACATGGTCCGCCGGTTCGTCGAAGAGGCGCAGATCGGCGGCCAGCTCCAGCACCCCGGCGTCGTGCCAATCTACGAGATGGGCACACTGGGCGACCGCCGGCCGTTCTTCAGCATGAAGCTGGTCAAGGGCGACACGCTCGCCCGCCTCGTGGCCGCCCGCAAGGACCCCCGCGACGGCCTGCACCGACTGCTGACGATCTTCGAGGCGGTCGCGCAGACCGTCGCCTACGCCCACGCGCGCGGGGTGATCCACCGCGACTTGAAGCCGTCGAACGTCATGGTTGGCGCCTTCGGCGAGGTCCAGGTGATGGATTGGGGCCTCGCCAAGGTCTTGGCCCGCGGCGGTGTCGCCGACGACGCCGAGGCTGGCAAGGTCCAGCGTGACGAGACGGTCATCGCCACGGCCCGGAGCGGCTCGGCCGACAGCGACCTCTCGTCGCGCCGGATCGGTCCTGGGCACCCCGAGCTACATGGCCCCTGAGCAGGCCCGGGGAGAGATCCGAGCACGTCGACGAGCGGGCCGACGTCTTCGCGCTCGGGTCGATCCTCTGCGAAATCCTGACTGCCGAGCCCGCATTCGTCGGCCGCAACTCGGGCGAGATCCAGCGCACCGCCGCGCTCGGTGACACCGCAGGCGCCCTGGCGCGGCTCGACGCCTGTGGGGCCGACGCCGACCTGATCTCCCTGGCCAAGGACTGCCTGGCTCGTGAGGCGCAGGACCGGCCCCCCACGGCGGGCGCAGTGTCTGACCGCATGACAGACTACCTGGCGGGCGTTCAGGACCGGTTACGGCGGGCCGAATTGGAGCGCGTCGAGGAGCGGGCGCGGCGCCGCCTGACGACGGTCGTCGCTACGAGCCTGATCCTGCTCGGCGTGCTCGGCGGCGGCGGCTTCGCCTGGAACCAGCGGCAGCGGGCCGACCGCCTGTCGAAAACGGCCCTGGCCGTCGACGAGGCTCTGTCGGACGCGTCCCGGCTACTCGGCGAGGCGCGATCAGCGCCGCCAACCGACGCGGGCCGCTGGTCAGCGGCGCTCACGGCGGCGAAGCGGGCGGACGGCCTGCTCGCGCACGGCGAGTCGGATGAGGTTCTGAAGAGGCGCGTCGACGCACTGGTATCCGAGGTCGAGCAAGACCGCTCGGCCGCCGCTGAGAAGGCGCGGCAGATCGAGATCGACCGCGTTTTGCTGGCGGAACTCGAGTCGGTCCGGGGCAATCGGGTCGAGAACAGTTCGTTGAAGCTGACGGACGCCGACTATGCCGGAGCCTTCCGTAATGCCGGGCTGGATCTCGATGCGACCAGTCCCGATGAGGCCGGAAAGTGGCTGGCGTCTCGAACTGACCCAGTTGAGCTCGCCGGATACCTCGACGACTGGGCCTTCGTGCGTCGAGCGGCGGGCCGCCGAGAGTCGGATTGGCGGCGCCTGGTGGCCGCGGCGCGCGGGGGCGACCCCGACCCGTGGCGCGACGTCCTGCGGGAGAAGCTCGGGAACAACGACCCTGCGGCGGTGGCCGAGTTCCACCGCATGGCCGGACACCCCGGGCTGGAGGATCAGGCCGCGCCGGGACTTTTGTTGCTGGCCCGTCAGCTCAAGTTCGGCTGCGGCGATGGCGAGCGGGCGGCGTCGGTCTTGCGGAGGGCTGCCCGCCGCTACCCGGACGACTTCCGGGTCCGTGTCGAGCTGGCCCGCGCCCTCGGGCCGCCGCTGGAAGAGAGCCTCTCTAGTGAAGATCTTTTCCCAGACCCGGAGGAAGCGGTTCGACATCTGGCGACGGCGGTCGCCATTCGGCCCTCGAGCGTCTCCACCCATCTCGCTCTTTGTCGGGCCTTGCTGACCCAGCGGAGACTCGAGGAAGCGGTGGCGGAAGCCCGCGAAGTCGTCCGGATCAAGCCCGATGACGCTTCGGCACGTCATGTGCTGGCCAATAATCTGCGCTGGACCGGGCGGTTCGAAGAAGCCGAAGCCGAGTGCCGGGCGGCGATCGCGGCCAATCCCGCCGATGGGCGGCTCCACGAGTGCCTCGGCACCATCCTGAAAGATCGGGAGGATCTCGACGGGGCCATCCGCGAGTATCGTGAGGCGATACGTCTGAAGGACTCCCAGGTAAATGAACATTTCGTCGTCCTCCAAATCGCGATGGCCCTCCAGAAGAAGGGAGAATACACCGAAGCACTGGCCATGATCCGGAAGGTCCGGGAGACGGGTCCGAACCTGGTCCCCGATCGCTGGCATTCGGCGGCTTGGGTCGCCCACGTCGAGCGAATGGCCGCGCGGACTGCGCGGCTGCCAACCAGGCCAACCGGCGAGGCGCGGCCGAACGACCCCATGGAATCGCTGGACTCGGCGTTGATCTGCTCCGACCAAAAGAGATTCGTCGCGTCGGCCCGGTACTGGGACTGGGCGCTTGAAGCGGATCCGATGCTCGGCGACGATCGCCGCTTCCAGTGTTGGTTCAGTGCGGCCTGCACCGCCGTGATGGCCGCAGCGGGCGAAGGGCAGCACGAAGCGCCGCCCGACATCGCATCCGCAGCCGACTTACGGCGCCAGGCTCTCCGGTGGCTCAAGATCGACCTGAAGATCTGGTCCCATACGCTGGCATCCGGCTCGCCGCAGGATCGCAATCTCGTACTCCGGGCGATGCGACAATGGCGGAAGGACACCGACCTGGTCAGCGTCCGCCATGCTGAGGGCCTCGCCCGTCTCCCCGAGGCCGAGCGCCGGGACTGGCTGGCCCTCTGGGCCGAGGTCGATGCCCTGATTCGCAAGGCGCACGAGCCGCACCCGTAGTGACAGCCGACCACCCTCGACTCGCCTGTCGCCGGGACTCAATCCCAGCGACCACATTGATACTCGGCGTAGGCGCCACGCGATGGCCCGTAAATGGGCACGCAGTTGAAAATCCTTGAGAGAATTCCTGCTATGCTGTCGATCGCGGCCTGCCCCATTCGACTGGTGGCAGACAGCTTGGCAACAGTCAATGCCGAGCAACTCCAAATGGGCACCCATTAAACGAGCAATCGCATGAGATTCGTCTGCTTAGGTTTCATCGATGAGTCGAAGTTTGCACAGATTCCGCAGCAAGAAGCACAGAGAATGATCGAAGAGTGCTTCGCCTACGACGATGAACTTCGCCGTGGCGGGCATTTCCTCGGAGGCGAATCGCTCGATTCCGTCCGTAACGCGGTCACGTTGAGCATGAAGGATGGGGCGATCGCAGTGACCGATGGCCCGTTCGCGGAGACCAAGGAATCACTCGGCGGAATCCTGCTGCTGGAAGCCCGCGACTTGAACCACGCGATCGAGCTCATGTCGAAACACCCGGGGGTCAGGATGGGGCCATTCGAGATCCGGCCGGCTGACGAAGCGATGAACCGCCTCGTCGCCGAGAGCAGTGCGGCGGTCGCTAAGCAGGCATGAACGAATTCCGGAAGTCTCGCGCGACCTCTCGGATCTTGCGCCTCGCAGAGCAACACGGCATTGACGAAATCGCCAGAGTCGCTAGATTCGGAAAACCAAATTCGGAAAACCAAATCGGCTGGGGGGTCGGTGGGATGGGACGCCCGCCTGCGAAAGACCTGACGGAACGGGAGCTCGAGGTCATGCACGCCTTCTGGCGGCACGGCGAGGCGACGGCGGCGGAGGCGCGCGCCCACCTCGCGGTCTCGGGGCTCGACAGGACGTACCCGACGATCGCCAACCTCGTGCGAGGGCTGGCCGAGAAGGGATTCCTCCGGCAGGTGAACAAGGATAAGCCGTTCCGTTACCGAGTCGTTCGGTCGTTTGAGGATGTCTCCGGCCGGCTCCTCGGGGACCTGCTCGGGCGCGTGTTCCGCGGCTCGCGTGCTCAACTCCTCAAGCGGCTCGTAGAGCAGCGGGCGCTTACGGCCGAGGAGCGCGACCTGCTTGAGGAGATTATGAAGGAGCAAGGCCAATGAACCACCTGGGGCTGATGCTGATCTGGTCCGCAATTCAGGTCTCTCTCGTCCTGTTGGCGGCCGCGGCGCTCCACGCTCTGGCTTCACGGCGGAGTCCCGCCTCTGGAGCCTGGGTCTCGTCGTTTGGCCTCGGCCTTGCCGTGGTGGTCGGCCTTCTGTCGCTCGGCTTGCAGGGCTTGGTACCGAGCCCGGCCGAGTCTCGCACTGTGCAGCGCGCCTCGCTCACGCCCGCAGTCCTGGTCCCCTCGGCTGGGGGCGGACCCGGGCCCCAGCCCGCGGATATGCCGGCGGAAGACCGGCCAGGGCTGACGCTCTCCAGGCTCCGGGAAGTCTGGGAGCGCCTCGAAAGAACGGCGGCCGAGCCGGCGGCATGCTGCCGGCCCTGGGGAAGGGTCCTGGCGGTTGCCTGCCTGATCGGGGCCGCTGGAGGACTGTTTCGGCTGCTCGCAGGCCTCTGGGCCGTCCATCTCCTCCGGAGCCGGAGCCGGACCGTGAAGGAACCCGAGCTTGGCCGCATGTGGGCGGATCTTCTGGCCTCGATGGTCTGCCGGCGCCGGGTCGACGTTCGCGAGTCACCGGACCTGACCGCGCCGGCCACTGCGGGGTGGCGCAGCCACGTCATCCTGCTGCCCGAAGACTGGCGGTCGTGGGACGACGACGAGCGCCGGGCCGTCCTTGCGCATGAGCTGGCGCACATCCGCCGCGATGATTATCTCACAGGAATAGTGGCCCGGGTCGCCATGGCCCTGTACTTCTACCACCCCCTGGTGCACTGGCTGGCAGCCCGTCTCCGACTGGAGCAAGAACTGGCCGCCGACGCGCTCGGGGCGCGGTTTGCAGGCGGGAGGGCCCGATACTTGCGAAGCCTGTCGCGGCTGGCGCTGCGGCAGGAAGGACGTCTCCCATGCTGGCCGGCCAGGGCGTTCCTGCCGGCGCGGGACCTTGATCAGGAGGATCGCCATGTTGCGCGAGGAAACGAAGGCGCTGGACCGGCCGTGGTCGCGCATGTGTCAGGCGCTGGCAGCGTCACTGCTTGTGGCCGTCGGAGCCGGTGCGTCGCTGCTCCACGGGCCGGCCCTCGCGGACGACCCCAACGCGCCTCCGGTCTCGGGGACGAATTACGTCCTCGCCAACCTGTCGGTCGAGGGTACTGGGAGCGAGTCTTCCAGGCCCCTTGACCTGTCGTACGTCACCGATGACGACTCGCAGGCCGTCGTGGCATTCCGGCCCGCGGCCGCGTTCCGGCGTTCGGGCATGGGCGTCTACCGAACGATGATCAATGTGTGGATCGCTCAGCAGTGGGCGAAGGCCGCGACCGCCCTGAAGTTCGACCCAACTAAGCTGGGCCAGAAGCCGTTGACGGTCGACCTCTTCGAGCAGGTCTCGGCCAGTGTGCGGGTCTTCCGTACGAAGGGCCCGGAACCGAACGGGCGGTTTGCCGCAACAATGTTGACGATCCGGACGACCGAACCGATCGACTGGGTGGCGCTCCTTCGACTGTTCAAGATGGACGTCATCGAGGCGCACGACGGAGATCGGGTCTACTACCGGTGGAAGGATACTCCGCTGGTTCCGGAAGTTCTCTTCTTCTGCCCTGACGACCGGACTCTCGTATTCACCGGCGAAACACTCCCGGCCGAGTCGGAGAGGCGGCTGCTCAAGCAGCTCCGCCGTGCGACTCCTCCCCCCGCACCCGCATTCGCGCAGGGCAAGGACTGGGACCAGTATCTCCGGGGCCTCTTCCTCATCGCCCTCGACAATCGCGGGGGGCGCCTGGCGAAGCCCATCAAGGGCGATGGCCCTGTGGATGCGCAATTATCCGCAGTAACGTCTCCGCTCGAGCACACCGACCTCTGGGCCCTCGGGCTTGAGGACGACGACCAGATCGTGTTCCGGGGCATCGGCACTTGCCCCGACGGCGGCGCGTGTGAATCGACAGCCCGAGCGATTGAAGACATCCTCGACGTGCTGCGCAAAGATCTCGAGGTGCCCAGCGCGAAAACCAATCCCCGTAGCGCCGGCGAAGAGAAAGCGTTTCGGATGGCGCAGGCGTTCTTGAAGAGTATGCGAGTCCAGCGGGAAGGCCATTCGGTCCTCGTGCGGTCCGCCGGCCTGGGGACGCTGGCCGACTTCATGTCGCTGGTCGCCGCCGGGGTCATCCCGTTCCCATAGAGTCTGGCCAACCCTCGACCCCTCGCCCCGCCGATCGGACGGCGCAATGCGAAGGCATGCGTCGCAGTGCGCCGTCCAGCGGCTCGGGGAGCCTTCCGCTCAAACTTCGCGAATGAAATATCGCGACGCTAAGGAACAGCCCGGAATTAACTTCCCGATTTCGGTATCCACTCCGCCACGAACGAAAGCCCTCGTTCCGACGCGCCGCGTCGGAACGGTCTTTGTGCCGCTCCGCGGCGCGCTTGACGTAAATCGAACGAAAGCCCTCGTTCCGACGCGCCGCGTCGGAAAGGTCTTTGTGCCGCTCCGCGGCGCGCTTGGCGTGAATCGGCGGAAGTTGTTTCCGACCTGTTCCTAAGCCAGAGAAGCCCGTGAATCAAGCCCTCCGCGTTGGTATGATTCAAATGGAGGCTCTGCCATGCCTATGCACAACTGGAAACGTGTTCCGGCCACGATATACCACCACTTTCACCAGCACTGGACGATCGCGATCTGCGACGCGCTCAATGCCGGTATGCTGCCTGAAGGGTATTCCGCACTCGTGGAGCAATACTCGTCCGAACTTCATCCCGACGGGTTGAAAGTGCAACTTCCCAGCGCAAAACCCTCTCGCTCAGAAAAAGAGACGATGACGTTGGCGCCCCCACGCACGCGGATGGTCGTGCAACCCCGCGAGGCCAGGTTTCACGAGCGAGCCAACCGGATCACGATCCGCCACCAGCTCGGGGAAGTCGTCTCGTTGATCGAAGTCGTCTCCCCGGGGAATAAGAACGGCAAACTCGCCACCCGGGGGTTCGTTGCCAAAGCGGGCGACTTCCTGAGACGCGGGATCAATCTTCTTGTTGTCGATCCTTTCCCACCGGGCCCGCAAGACCCGCACAGCCTGCATAAGCTCATCTGGGATGAGTTCGACGAAGACATCCCTTTCGAGCTACCCGCCGACGAACCGCTCCTTCTCGTCTCCTACCGCGCGGCCGCGCCCCTCGTTGAATTCACGCCGGAAGCGTTCATCGAACCGCTCCGCCTCGGTTCTCAACTACGTGACATGCCCGCCTGGATGGACCCCGATCTCTACGTCGACGTGCCGCTCGAAAAATCGTACATGGCGGCATGGGACGTCTGCCCAAGGGATTTTCAATACTTCGTCGAACACGGCTCACCACCACAAGAGAACCCGACGTCGGCTTAGATGCAACGCTTCCACCGGAACCGTGCCGGATACGCGATCATTCGCGAGTCTCAGAAAAGAGACAATGGGCTACTTGCCCCCGCCAGCTCGGACGAGAAGCTGATTGACGTTGTTCCACACCTGCCTGAAGGCGGCGCGCTCGCCTTCAGGTAATTTGGCCAGTTCGATGTCGTCGCGAACGCCGGCCAGGTCGCCGTCGGATTTCCAGTGCTTGAGCACCTGCGTCACAACAGACCTGGTCTCGGCCCGTCCGCCATCGAGGAATTTCCCCCAGGCGCCGAGCTCGCCCTTGAGCCATTCGCGGCACTGATCGCGCAGCTTGGCCTTGGCGGTCTCGTCCGGCGGCGGGTCATCCTTGCCGTGACCTGTGCCGGCGAGCGCGGCCGCGCACGCGGCGTTATAAGCATGCTGGGCCCTGCGATCGCCAGTGAGCTTCGGATCACCTGCAAGAGCCGCGGCGTAGAGCCGGGCCGATGCCGCGTGCAGCGATTTCTCATACGCTCGAACAGCAAGCCCGATTCGCTCGGCGTCGCTTTTGGGCGATTCCTTCCCGGCGAGCACCGCGAAGAGCCGTGCATCGACGCCCGCCTTCCCGGGGTCGCCCGCGGTCAGCCCGGCAAGCTCAGCGCGGGCCTGCTCGGCTAGATCGCTGCGGCCAAGACCTTCCGCGGCAATGACCATGTTGTGCAGATGGTTCGACAGGAAGTTCCGGTACACAGGGTGACTCGAATTCGCCTCCAGGGCCTTGCGCTGCCATTCGATCGCCTGCCCCAGCGTGGCTCGGGCTTTTTCAAATTCGTGCCCGTCCGTCTCGATCATGGCGATATTGTTCAAGACCGCACCCAGTCCGCTCGCGAAATCGGGCGACTCGGGATGATCACGCGCCTGCCGCTCCCAGATTGCCCGCGCCTGCTCGAAGGTCGCCGCCGCCTGCGCCGCGCCCCATCGTGCGCAGTTGGTTGCCGATACTGCTGAGGCTCCCCGCATGGTCCACCTGGAACTCGCTGACCGTCGGGTGCTCGCGCCAGCTTCTCGCTGATCACGCGGGCCCGCTCGTATGCCTCGATGGCCTCGGTCGGCCTGCCTGCCTCGCGTTTGAGGCCCCCAATGTTGTTGTGGCTCGCGGCCAGATCGCGCTGGAGTCCCGTGACCGACGGATTGTCGCTCGCGAGTTTCTCGCGGATCGCGATGGCTTGTCCTTCAAGCGCGATGGCCTCGGCCAACCGGGCCGTCAAGCGTTTGACGAGAGCCATGTTGTGGAGATTGTTCGCAAGCAGGGTCCGGCAGTCGATGACCGACGGGTGCTCATGCACGATCCGCTCGCACAGAGCCCGGGCGCGTTCACTCAACTCCAGTGCCTCTGCATACCGCGTGGACTCAAACTGGCGAACGGCGAGGTTCGTATAGCTGCGCGCCAGACCCATCTGCAACTGCATCATCGAGGGGTTTTTCTCCGCCAGGCGCTCACGAATCGCGCGTGCTCGCTCGAACCAGGCGACGGCCTCGCCCGCTTGACGCGTGCCCCCGTGTAATACGCCGATGTTGTCGTAGCAGTCGGCCAGCGCGCCCTGGAAAGGAGTTGACGACGGTTCTTCGCGGACCAGTCGCTCCCGGATCGCGCAGTGCGCTCGTAAGACTTGAGTGCATCCGACAGCCGCCCCGTTGCTTTCTGGAGCACGCCGATGGCGTTGTGAATCGTCGCAAGCTTGTCCTGGAACGCGGCGATTGATGCGTTCTCACTCGCCAGCGGTTCCCAGATCGCCAGTGATTCCTCAAAGGCTTTCAAAGCGTCCTCTTTATTTCCGATCTCGTCGGAGAGCTTACCGAGGTCGAAGTTCGCCTCCGCCAATCGGGCTAGCGACTTCTGAGTCGTCTCTCGATCGGCTTGCAGCCGGTCCCGCAGCCGCTGGAAGAATGCCTGGGGCTCCTTCAGCAGCGTCGCGCGGAGCTTGGCCAGACCGGGGTTGCTCTTGAGCTCGAGGTTTTCGCCCACGACGTCGCCATAGCGCCGCACCGCGTCGATCGCCATCTGTTCGCGCTCCTGGGCGCGGGCTTGCTCCTCCTCGGCCAGATGCTCGGCGGAAACCGCGCGAACCCGCTGGCGGTCGGCCCACAATGCAAGACCCGTTCCGCCGGCCGCCGCGGCGACGAGCAAGGCAGCGAATGCTCCACCCGTTGCCAGCGCGAAACGATGCCTGCGCGCGAATTTCCGGAACCGGTAAGCCGCACTCGGCGGCCCTGCCGCCACCGGCTCGTGGTTGCCGAATCGCTCGATATCCTGGGCCAGCGCGATCGCCGACTCGTACCTCCTGTTCCGCTCCTTGGCGAGCGCCTTCATCACGATCCAGTCCAGTTCGCCGCGCACGAACCGGCTCAGCTTCGCCGGCTCGATCTGCCTCGTCGCGGCAATGGAGGGCAGGGTGTCCGACGTGCTGATGCGGCTGCTGGGCGTCGGGGGCTCGACTTCGCGGATCAATCGCAGCATCTCCTCGAGTGCCGCTTGCCGGAATGTCTCGCGACGGATCGGCGTGCTGCCGGTCAAGATCTCGTAAAGAACGACCCCAAGCGCGTAAATATCGGCCCGCGTGTCGATGTCCAGCGCGTTGAATGCAGCCTGCTCGGGCGCCATGTAGAGCGGTGTCCCAGCGACCGTGCCGAATGCCGTGAACACGCTGTGCTCCGAGAGCTGCAAGCCGCTGGTGGCCTTGGCCAATCCGAAGTCGATGACCTTGGGCACCGGCTGGCCATCGTGACTTTCCACCAGGATGTTGGTCGGCTTCAAGTCACGGTGAATGATCCCTTTCTGGTGCGCGTGCTGTACGGCCGAGCAGATCTGACGGAACAGGGCCAGGCGCTCCGTCACGGCCAGGCGGTGCCCGTCGCAGAATTCCGTGATCGGGATGCCCTTGACCAGCTCCATCACGAAGAACGGCCGGCCCGCGTCCGTGGTGCCGGCGTCGAAAATCTTGGCAATGTGCGGGTGGTCCAGGAGCGCCAGGGCCTGCCGCTCGGACTCGAACCGGGCCAGGACCGTCCGTGAATCCATTCCCGGCTTGATCAGCTTCAAAGCCACCTGCCGTTTCACGGGCTGGGTCTGCTCCGCGAGGTAAACCGACCCCATTCCCCCTTCACCGATCTCCTGCCGCAGCTTGTAACGTCCGGCGATCACGCTGCCGATGAGCGAATCCGGCTCAGAAGCGGCCACCCGACGACTCGCCGTTTGATCGCCATCGCCGGCGAGCGCCTCCGAGGCGGCGGCCGTCCGAGCTGCGGCCGCAAAGGGAATACCCTCCACCGCCACCGGCAGCGCGCGCTCGAGCTCGCTTGCGGGCAAGTCGTGCGCGGCCATGAGTACGTCCAGCCGCAGCCTCAATTCTCGGTCCCCGGCACACTCCCGGTCGAGGAAGGCGACTCGGTCGATGGCTTGGGGCAGATCAAGGGCGGCGTTGAATAGCACTTTGACGCGGCGAGGATCGACGGGCATGACGGCAGTACCTGTAATGAAGCTCTTTTCCTCCTGGATAGGCGCAATGCATTGCCGCGCAGTCTCACGAACGCGGAAAATACTCCGGAATCCCTGGGCCAGTCCACTCTCTCTGGCCCGAAATGCCGGTTTCGTGTAAAAAGGAGCTTCCACTCCGTGATGCGCGCGGGGCCGTGCAATCGAAGTGCCCCCGGCCGCGATAAGGCGCGCCGAGGCCGCTCCGACCGCGGACCCTGGTCCCAAGGGTAAAGGCCCGTGTCGTACCGAAGCTTCAAACACTTGCTCGGCGAAACCAGCCTGGAGCGGAAATGCCGCTTCATCTTCGGGCTGGGTATCCTCGTGCTGGTGTCCGGCAGCTTCTTCTGGTACGGCCAGAAGACCGAGCACCTGGTCTTGAATCAGACCACACAGACCGCGCGGCTGCTCGTGAACCCCTCATTGTTTGAATTTCACGTCAAGATGACCGGGAATTCGAACTTCGAGCTGATGATCGACGCCCTCTCTGCAGGTTTCCGTCCGATTCAAGATTTTCCAAACTACAAGGCACGCATTCTCGGCCCTGACTCATTCAAGAATCCGTCCCGCCAACCTGAAGACGATTTTGAGCGCACAGCTCTCAAGAAATTCCTCGAGCCCGCCGCCGAGCCCGACCCCAAGCGCAAGTCGGTCAAATCGCCGGCGAAGGGGCTTCCCCAGTGGTACGATCGCAACATCAACGGCAAGAAAGAGTACCAGTACATCGAGGCCGTGTATTTTAAGCCCAATTGCCTCATGGCCTGTCACGGTACGGATGACGACGGCAAAGATATCCCTCTGGACGATCACCTGAGCAGGCTGGCCGCTGACGGCGAGCACTGGGTCCCCGCGAAAGTCGGCGATCTGGCCGGAGCCGTTGTCGTGAATCTGCCGATGGAGCAGACGATCAACGCCATCAACCTGAATCGGGCGATGCTGATCACGGCGGCACTCATCACCGCGATCGTGGCCATGCTCTCCTCGTACATCATCGTCCGGTACGTGATCGTCAAGCCGGTCAAGCACCTGCGAGACGTTTCCGACGCCATCGCCGCGGGCCGGCTCACGATTCGCAGCCGCATCGAAACCGGCGACGAGTTCGAAGAGCTTTCACACGCATTCAACCGGATGCTTTACAACCTGGTCGCCATGCAGCAGGCCCTGCGCGAGCTGAACAACGATCTCGACAAGAAAGTCGACGAACTCGCCCAGGCCAACCTGGCGCTCTTCGAGATGAATCGCTTGAAGAGCGACTTCCTGGCGACCATGAGCCACGAGCTCCGCACGCCGCTCAATTCGATCATCGGTTTTTCCGAGGTCCTCGCCGGGGCCGACCAGCTCAACGAGCGCCACCGCCGCTACGCCGGCAACATCCAGTCTTCCGGCAAGATGCTCCTTTCGATGATCAACGACATCTTGGACCTCGCCAAGATCGAGAGCGGCAAGATGGAGGTTCGCAGCGAAGACTTCTCGGTCCGCGACGTCTGCGAGGCCCTGGCAAACTTGTGCAGGCCGATCGCCGAGCGCAAGAACATCACACTGGAATGCAAGATCGACGAGGCGATCCCGCTGCTGCGCCAGGACCCGGGAAAACTCAAGCAAATCATCTACAACCTCCTCTCGAACGCAATCAAGTTCACGCCCGAGGGCGGTCGAGTCACCTTGCGTGCCCGCGCCGAAGCTCGCTTCATGGTCGTCGAAGTGCAGGACACCGGAATCGGCATCGCCGAGGAAGACCGCGAAACGATCTTCGAGAAATTCCGCCAGGCCAAGCTCCCAGGCCAGGCCGACAACGTCCTCACCCGCGAGTACCACGGAACCGGTCTGGGCCTCTCGATCGTTCGAGAGCTCACCAAGCTCTTGGGCGGCGATGTCCAGCTCGAAAGCCAGGCCGGTCAAGGCAGCACCTTCACCGTTCGCATTCCGCTCTTGCTCCCCGGCAACCGCAAGTTCGAAGTGACCCTGGCCGATGAGCGAATCGATCTCACCAAGGCAAAGCGAATCGAGCCGCACCCCCGCCTCCCCCAACTGGCCATCACCCGCACGGCGCCGACCCTCCCCGAGGGAGACCCCGTCGATCCCGCCCGCGGACGCAAGCGCAATCCATCAGTCACCTGAAGTAGGTCAGGCTTTAGCCTGACGCATTCCCCGAGTAGGTTAGGCTTTAGCCTGACTCCTCCCACCCAAGCCAATGCCACCCTTGTAACGACTTCTTCGAGTTCACTCCGAGTCTCTCCTCGACCATGAAACACCTCAAAATGCTCTTGACGGCCGCCTGGCTATCGCTGGCGTGCAACCCCGTACCCGCCGCTGCCGACTTGAAAGCCGGCGCAGCCCATGAAGTTCTGCTCGCCGACGATTCCATGGTGATCGGCGGCGGCATCGGCCCCGGCAAGGCCAGCGGTCAAGAAGGAGAGCTGCGCGCCAGCGCCCTGGTGGTCGAAGACCCGCATGGCGGGAAAGTCGCACTCGTCGCCTGCGACGTCCTGATGGTCAATCGAGACGTCCTCGACCGCGCCGCTCGGCGAATTGAGCAAGCGACCGGAATTCCGTTCGACCATATCCTGATCAACGCAACCCACACCCATCACGCACCCACGACGGCCACGATTCACGGGTACAACCGCGAAGAAGAATTCACGCGCCAGGTCGAAGACAAAATCGTCCAGGCAGTCGTCAGGGCCAACGGCCGGCTCGGCGCGGTCACGTTTCTCTTTCGCCTGGGTGAAGAGTCTTCCGTGGGCAAGAACAGCCGGCTGCTGCTGCGCGACGGAACAATCTTCTGGGTTGGCAGCCACGACGACGCCGTGCGGCCCACCGGGCCGTTCGATCCCGAGCTTCCCGTGCTGGGCTTCCGCCGCGGCGACAGCAAGTTCGAAGCCATTCTCTTCAACCACTCCACGCACACGATCGGTACGCACAAACCTGGCGTTCGCTCGCCATCGTTCTACGGCCTGGCCGCGCAAGCAATCGAAAAAGACCGTGGCGGAACAGTCATCTTCTTCGAAGGTGCGTCGGGCTCGACCCACAACCTCGACGTGCCCACTCCCGAGGCGACAAACAGAATTGAACAGGCGGTGCGATCCGCCCTCGACACGGCGGCGCCGCGCACGGTCGATCGCGTGCGGTCGTTGAAGAAGGAAGTCACGGTGAAAGTGCGCCGCTTCGACGAGGCGGCCGACGAACGCGCGGTGACCGCCTATTGCACGAAACGAATCAAGGACCCCCCGAGTGCGGAACGAGTGATCGCGACATTTCGAGCGATGCGGAAGGAGGTCGCCCCGCACCAGGGAGAATCTCGCAAAACCTGGGTCCAGGCCGTGACAATCGGCGACATCGCCATGGTCGGCGTCCCCGGCGAATTCTTCACGGTTCTCGGCCAGGAGATCAAGCGCCGATCCCCCTTTCGCTATACTTATGTTTTCGAACTAGCCAACGACTACATCGGCTACATCCCCGACAAGGTGGGTTTCGATCGCGGCGGTTACCAGACCTGGACGGGCCTGCACAGCTTTCTGGAGCGCGGCACAGGTGAGTTGATCGTCGACGAGGCCGTCGGTCTGCTCAATCGGCTGCACGACGAATCACCGACTGGAGCAAGGCCCTGATCGATCGAGGGCGCGGCGAGGGAGATTCGGCAATGAGCACAGCGACACGACCCGAGAGATCGACCAGCGACGGAGAGGCGCGCATCCTTCTTTCCGGCGTTGACTGGGCGACGTTCAAGAAGCTGACATCGGAGTCCACCGGTGCCCGTTTCGCTTACGACCACGGAGTCCTGGAAATCACGGCACCGGGTCCACTGCATGAATCAGATAAGGCGCTGTTAGGACAGTTCGTGCGGACTGCAGCCAGGACGTTGCGTATCCCACGCCTCGACATGGGTTCCACCACCTGGGAATCGATCAAAGCTGATCGCGGACTCGAATCAGACGACTGCTTCTATTTCGATCAAGAGAAGATATCCATCGCCGCCGCGGCGATAGCGTCGCGCTCGAATGATCCTGCCGATTACCCCGCCCCGGACCTGGCGCTCGAGGTGGATCTCAGCCCGCCCAAACTCGATCGCACTGCGATCTATGCAACCCTCCGCGTCGCTGAAATCTGGCGCTTCGACGGCATTTCTCTCGTGATCGAACGGTTGAATGAAGCGGGCGGATACGAGCGCGTCGAGCGGAGCAGCTTCCTGCCGGTGCAAGACACGGAAATCCTCCGCTGGCTTCAGAGCGAAGACACGATCGATCGCACGAGCTGGGAAGACCGACTGGCCGAATGGGCGCTAGCGGAGCTCAAAGCAAGAAGCACGATCGACTAACGCCATTTCGCAATTCGGCGTGCGAGGCTCCCGCCCAGCCGAGCAGGCGAGAGATCCTGGCAGACCTCTCGCATTCAATCCTCCCAGAAATCATCAATAACCACCAATACCTTGCCCTTCTGAAACAGCAGCCATCGCCTCCAGAAATTGGCGGTGCCGTTGAACTGATCGCTGTAATGCCACATTTCGTCGTCCGCGGGGATGCTCGCCGACTCTTTGCGTAGCGGCGGACCCATCACAGCCTCGACCTCAGCCGTCGTCATCCCAACTTGGATCGTCCGGAACCGCTCCTCGCTGTACTGCTGCGAGTAAATGGTGCCATGTCCGAAGAAAGGGTCACTCACGAGCATAAGACGCACGAATGCAAGATGAACACCGATGACTGCGATTACGACCATCAGCCGCCGAACCGTGAACCGGCGGCGCGCCATCTCGCCGGTGGCTTGCGCTGGTGCAAGTGGCGGCAAGCCTGATTGCAATTCAACGCTTTCAACTCTTGCCCCGCCATTTGGAGCGCGTCGATCCAAAGGAGATTCCACGTCTTGGCGGCGACCGATTCGCAACCGTGCGGCAAGGTCGAGTGCAAGCCGAAAAGTGGCACCGAAAGCAATCGCAACCGCGGCGGGCCAAGAAAAGAAGAAGAGCCCCAGCGCTTCTCGTGCATTGGCCGCGACATAGGGCGGCTTATATCCGCACGCGATCCCCGCGAGATGAGCAAGATACACCGACGCGCCCAGCGGGATCCACGCCTGCCATGATCGAACTCCGTGTCGCACTCCGAGTGCATATGCGACAACCAAGTAGACAAGTAAGAACCAGGCCCCCGTGCCCGTTGATTGCACATCGACGAGCCCGAGGATCAGACCGAAACCGGCCGCCTCGAAGACCGCCCGAAATCGGCCCGCGCTCGCTGCCGGCGTCTGCCAGGTCGCTGCAAATCTCATAGTACGCAGAGCTCTCGAACTCTACGGCGTCGCCGCCGCGGTCGTCCTCATGACAACCCCGGGTGGTCGAACCACACCCCCCCCGAGTATAGTATCACCGACTCAACACGGGAGAAGAATATGCAATCGGTGTGCTTGGACTCGGAGCCAGCGATCATGGCGTCTCGCAATGACGGGCCCCCTACCCTGGGAATCGACCTGGGTGGGACCAAGATCCTGGTGGGCGTCGTGAGTAGCAGCCACAAGATTCTCGGTCGCGCCAAGCGAACGACACCGGCCAAGGAGGGTGGACCGGCGATTGTCGAGGCGATGATCGCGTGTGTGGATGATGCCCTCGAATCGGCCGGACTATCGCGCAACCAGGTAATGGGCGCGGGTGTGGGCTCGCCCGGCCCGCTCGACATCAAGACTGGCACGATCCTCTTCAGCGCCAATATGAACGTGCGGAACTTTCCGCTGGGGCCCGAGCTGAGCGTGGCGCTCGGCCGGCCTGTGCTCGTGCGCAACGATGTCCGGGTCGCCGGCATCGCCGAGTTCCGGCTCGGATCCGCGCGGGGGTATCGCGACATGATCGCCGCGTTCGTCGGAACCGGCATCGGCGGCTGCGTGATCAAGAGCGGCGAGGTCGTCGCCGGTGCCACCGGCAACGCAGGCGAGATCGGTCATATGATCATCAAGGCCGGAGGTCCGCGCTGCGGGTGCGGCAACCGCGGTTGCATGGAAGCACTCGCCAGCAAGACGGCGATCGCCCGGCGCGTTGAGAAGGCAGTGCGCAAAGGGCTGCCAACCGTCCTGGCCGACAAGATGGCCCGCAAAGGCGGGCGATTGAAGAGCGGTGACCTCTCCGAGGCAGTGGCCGCCGAAGACCTGGTCGCGCGCAAGGAAGTCCAGCGGGCAGCTCACTTCCTGGGCATCGGGCTCGGCAGCCTGATCAACGCATTCGGCCCAGAAATCGTGATCGTCGGCGGCGGAGTGGCCGAGGCACTGGGCGACCCATATCTCGAGCTCGTGCGTTCCGCCGTGCGATCGCAGGCATTCACCGATCCCGACCGCAAGATCAAGATCGAACGCGCCGCCCTGGGCGACGACGCCGGCATCCTGGGCGCCGCCTTGCTCGCACGCGAGCAGTTCGTGAAACGCTGATCTCCGGCGCCACTGCTGACGCGGCGACCCCGCAAAATTGGGCGCGGGTCTCCGACCCCGCCCGCCGGCGCGACCAAAGGTCTCCACGGCGCCCAAGGCGTTTAACACATCTCACGGCGACCCCGCGGCCGAAGTCCGTGGCTCCACAGCTCGAATTGTCCCGGCGACGAGATTGTCGCTTCGGCGCGCGACGGCCAGCAGCGATCGCCCATTCTCAAGCGGCCAGTAGCCTTCCAGCTCGTCGTGCGGCATGAATGTATAAGTTCGCACGCGCACACCCGCGGCAGAGACGTCTCCGGCGGCAACCGCCTTCGCCAGGTCGAGCACATCGAGCCGCCAACCGCGCCCTTCAATCACGTTCTGGACGCACGTGAGCTGCCCGGTGGTGGCATCCCACTGCATGTTTTGATTGAACGGGCCGCAGCGAAAATGATGGACGATCACGCCCGGGGCGCTCGAGTGCTTGGCGGCGATCAGGGCCTCCGGGTCGTAGAGGCGGACCTCGGGATGAGTATCCCCGTAATCCGAGGTTGCCAGAAACGTCCGGCCGCCCACCGTGACGAGCGTCGGCCGGCACCCGTTGGTCGCACTGTCATCGTCGATGGTGTCCATCACCGCGTGGTCAAGATTGCCATCCCGCCAGGCCCGCTCCCAGTCGAGCCGGTAGATCACAGCCTTCTTGAGCACGGTGTCACCGAGAAACGTCCCGTAGCGCGGGTCCCAGGTGAGACCAGTCGGATGCAGGATGAGCGGCTTACCGTCACGACGCAGCCACACCACACGCCCGCTGGCGTTCAGTTCCATGTCGTACTCGCGAATCACCCCGACGCGCGGCTTGGCGGAGACGACGTCGCCGTACGCGTACACCTTGCCGTCCCGCACCACGACCCCCTGCACTGCTCCGAGGCCCGAGTCCGTGATCGTGCGAGGCTCGGCGACCACCGCGTTGGCCGTCCACTCGCCGTCCGGTGGCGGCGTCTGCGTCTTCGGTGTCTGCTCGGGCTTGGCGCCGGCGATTCCCAGCCAGACCAGCAATGCCAGCAGCACCACCCAGTTACCGGCCCTTCCCGCCCGTGCCCACCAAGGCACGCTTCGCTCCAGACTGGTCGTTTCATCGCGGCTCATCTACTCGGCTCCCCAGGAACTTGATGATCCGGTTTCGCATGGCAATCCCTTGATCATCACGGCCCGTCGCCAGGCCGGTCCAATGAAATTTCGGTTAACATTTGGAATCAACGAACTGCCTTCTTGCACTATGAGAGAGACCTGACCCGAGGAGGGCCGAGCAGTGACAACCAGACCGGCGGGCGCCGACCTTCGGAAGCAACTCGACAGGCTCTCCGGAATGGGCGTGGTGGGCAATCTCTCGGACGGGTCGCTCCTAGAGCAAATCGTGTGCCAGCGGGGTGAAGAGGCTCAAGCGGCTTTCACAATCCTGGTCGAGCGGCACGGGCCGATGGTGCTCGGCGTCTGCCGTCACGCGCTCGGCAACTCCCACGACGCGGAAGACGCGTTTCAGGCGACGTTCATGGTATTGGCCAGGAAGGCGAGCTCGGTCCGCAAGGCCGATTCAATCGCCAGTTGGCTGCACGGCGTCGCGCTTCGAGTGGCAAAGCGAGCGAAGTCCGAGGTGGCTCGGCGCGCCGAGTTTGAGCGGCGGAGTGCGCGTATGAAGCGAGCGGAACCCGACCACCCGGCGGGCCTCCCCGATTCCTGTCCGGAGCTTCACGAGGAAATCGCCCGGTTGCCTCGGCATTATCGAGAACCCGTCGTGCTTTGCTATCTGGAAGGGCTCTCCGCCGAGGTGGCGGCACAGCGGCTCGGTTGCCCCCGCGGCACCGTGCTTTCCCGCCTGTCACGCGCCAAAGACCAGTTGCGAGCACGCCTGATCCGCCGCGGCATCGCGTCGCCCGCGGTCCTTTTGCTCGCCGAAACGCTACCCGATGCTCCAGCGATGCCGTCGGCTCTGCTCGAGGCCACGGTCAAGACGTCGTTGAGTTTTGTGTCACATTCATCAACCGCGATGGCCCTGGGCTCGACCAAGCCCGCGGTCCTTGCCATGGGAGTCCTTCACGCCATGTTCATCTCGAAACTGAGGGCCGGAGCGGTCGTTGCGCTCTCCGGCTGCGGCATCGCTTTCGGCGCCGCTGCGCTCACATACCGGGAAAAAGCGGTGGCACCTCCATCGCCACTGCCAGAATCAAAGTCCAGCGCGGTGCCCCAGGACCGAAAGGTGGTCGCCAGAAAGCCCGAACCACCCCAGGCAAAACCAATTGCCGGGCCGGACGGCCAAGACTACATCTCGTTTCTGAGACTCGGGCTGAGTACCGACGATCTGGTCGAAGCCACCGGCCTCGACATCTACAAGTTCCGGATCGACGTCGCAAAAGGAGAGAAGTTCAGAGTCCTTCTGCGATCGCAAGAAAGTAAGGAGTCACCAGCCCGCGAGCTCGTCGACTTCTCGTTCGAGAAAGTATCGGACGGTTCCGGCGCGGTCATCGGCGTGAGCTTCCTGCGGCGCGATCGCAAGCTATCCGGGTTCTTGCTCAGCGAGGAAGGCGACGGAGAGTACCGGCTGAAATGCGCTGGTTGTAAGCAAGGTGGTCTCGTAACCATCGTGAAGCACCCGATTGCTTCGGTCGATCCCACGCATCGCGGGCTGCTGGTCTGCGACACGGATCTCGTGAGCAAAGAGTATCGCGCCAACTCGAACGAAACGCTTCTGCTGCGAATCTGCGAGAACAAGCCGAAGCCTGGGCAGCGTGGCGTCGACGTCGACGGCTATCCGCGTGGGGAAGTCGTTGTCATCAAAGAAAAGTGAGCGACTCAAAGACCGCGCCCCGCCAGCTCCGCCGCCCTGGGCAGAACCTCGCCAAGCGCCCCCGTCGCGGCGATCCTGCCCTGCTTGTCGATCACGACGGAATGCGGAATGCGATCCACGCCGTAGACCTCGAAAAGCGCTCCCCACGCAGTCGCGCCGCCCGGCGCAGCCACGTCGATGCAGATCGGGTATTGGAGCTCGAACTCCTCCATCATTTTCCTGATCGCGCTCAATTCGCTGCCGGGCGGATGTACGCCGATGATGATGATGTCTTTGCCCTGCTTCTTGTCCAGCGCCGCCAGCGCGGGCAGGTCGTTGCGGCACGGCCCGCACCACTCGGCCCAGAAGTCAAGGATAACAACCTTCCCGCTCAGGTCGCTCTTCGTCAGCCGCTTGCTGTTCAGCCAGGTTGCCTCGGCCGGGAATGGAGCGATCTCCTGCCCCAGGAGCGCGGCCTGGCGCTTCTTTCTCGCGAGATCGCGCAAGGCGCGTTCCTTGCCTTCGGCAACGATCTTGGCCCATTCCTCGGGCGTGAACGTTTCCTTGTATCGATAAGTAACAGGCGGCTCCGCCGTCTGATCGTTGATGCGCTCCCCTTCCTTGAACTCGACCGCGAAGAACGTGGCGGGCAATGCCTCATTCACCTTGGCGTCGAGAATTTCTAGCTCGTTCCGGGCCGACTCGAAGGCGTTGCCGTTGTCGTCGACGCTGATAAAGCTCACGCACTGTTTGATCGGCAGCCAGCAGCCGGGCGCCACTTCTTTGTGGTCGCTTAGCCAGTACTCGAAGCAAGGGTCGATCAGCCGGGTGAGCTCGGACGCACCCGAGCGTTGGATGGCAGCGAGCTCGGCCTTCGGGATCGAGCCTAAAACTCGCCCGAGTTCGTTTTCATCCTCGACCTGATGTCCCTTTCGTCGCAGAAGATCGATATAAGAGCGCGTGAGCTTCCGCGTGGATTGAGCGCCGGAGCGGATACCACGCAATCGCCCGTCGTCGACCGCGATATACAAGGTTTTCCACGATTCCCAGCGGCTAACGACGTGACACCTGGTCCCGTGGAACAGGGCCGTACCCTCGTACGCAAAGTCTTCCGGCTTGCCTTCGAGTGCCTCCCACTCGGCCAGCCGTTTTGGATTCATCCACCAGAAACCATGCGCGCCGGCACGGAAGCTATTGAAGTTGCTCCAGACCAGCCAGTACAGCCACTTCTCCGGCTCGCGATTGATCAAATAGCCGCTGCGATCCGGCACCAGGTCATAACGGTTGTGAAGAATAAACCTCTTGCCGTCCCAGATTCGCAGATCCTCACTGTCGCCCACATCCTCGATTCGCAGCCGGATCCGTTTCCTGTCGAAGGCAAGCTCGACGATCTGGGAGGTGTGAGCCCGGAGGTCCCGCATTTGAGAAAGGTCAGCTTCCGGAAACTGCGTTCGCAGCTCGCGGCGCCGATGTTCGATCCCCAGCGGGGTGCGCTCCCAGCGTATCTCGGCCGTAAGCTGAAGGCTCTCGACCCGCTCCACCCACGATTCCTGCCCGTGCGCAGGCGCACGAGCGCGGCCGGATCGGGTTCTTCCGCGAACCCGCCGGCCGCCCAGCCCAGGAGCATCGTGATGTAAATCCCCGAACGCGCGTTGTTCGGCAAGAGCAAGCCCCCCGTGTCTTGTAGGCTGACCGAAGAAGTTCCCGGCCATCCTACACTTGTCGGTGCGTCGCTTGCAAGCATTCCAGGGCCTTCGGGCGCTCACCCCGCGCTTTGGGCTCGGCACGCTCGCCGCCGAGCCACGGCCACAACCAGAAACATCAGGCCGCAGCCGCCCATCGCAAGACTCGACGGCTCGGGCACCGAGTTGATCTGAAAGTTCGTGCCCACGGTGCTCACTAGGTCCTGGTACAGCGTGTTGCCCGGATCATGAGTCGCTTGCCAGAACTCCGCTGCGTAATTCTGTGCCGGGTTATAGCCGCTGAACGAGATGAGCCCGTTGTAGTCGTTCGTGATCGTCGAGTCGCCCGTGCTCATGGAAAATCCATTCAGGGCCCCGTCGGGCTTGTTGTCGACGGTGTACCAGATCGCAAGCTGCACCGCGGCCCGAGCGTCGGGTGTGCTCTGGTCCTGGCTCAGGAGCCATCCGATGCGGTTGTCAACGTCGGCAAACGTGCTGTTCGCAAAGTTCATGCTCGAAACGGGCGTGATCGTGTAGGTCGTTCCCAGGTAATTATCGTGCCAGAGGTCCACACAGTAAAACACGGGGTTGGTTGTGCCGTAGCTCACCTGCGGATCGGCGTACACATACGCGGAGTAACTGCCCGTGCCGTTCGCGCCGGTGTAGTTGATAACTGCGGTGGGAGAATCTCCGCCGTCGTAGAGCTGGAGGTTGGTGATCTGTCCGCCATGGGAACTGCCTGCCAGTGCCAGGAGCGAGGTTGCAATTGCCGGCATCAGAAATTTGCGCATTGTGAATCCGAATACGAACAATCCTGGTCAAGATGGGTGCGGACCGTCGGCAGCGCTGTCTCTCGAGCTTGCCAGCCCCGGCCGGTCCACCAATTACTTCGTTCGAATCGCGCGGACGGGTCGCCCTGTCGATAAAGATCCGCATCGACGTCGCGATTCCAGGACGCTTCGCGTTGAGAGCGCAAACAGGGTGTCACGCCGCTTTCCGTCGCGCGTGTTGGCCGTTCAAGAAACGGACGGTTCCGATGCGGCGACCTGAGGGCGCGGAGCGGGTTCGCTCTTCGGTGAGCGCTGGGTGCCAGGGGCTGGCCGTCGAGCGGTTGCCGGTTCCTTGGGCGGCTGATCATCGGGCGGCGGCAACGGAAGATTCACGTGGAAGACAGTGCCCTGCCCCGGGTGCGACGTCCAGCGAATTCGGCCGCCGGCATTGGCGACAATCCGGGCAGCCCGTGGCAGGCCCATTCCCAGTCCGCGGCCTGCTTGGCGCCCGCAGTAAAACGGGTCGAAGAGGTGGGCCGCCTCCGCAGAATCCAGCCCCCGGCCGCTGTCGAGGAACCACCAGAGTAGCTCGTCCTGCTGTAACCGCGAGCCGACCTGGATCTTTCCGCCCGACGATGTGGCCTGCACAGCGTTGCGGATGAAAATATCGGCCAGATGGCGCAGTGCATCCGGGTCAGCCCAGGCGGGCCCGGCGCTCTCGTCAATCTCGCCCGACAGCCTGATCCCTTTGGCGCTGCATTCCTCCTGGAAGTCCCGCACCGACTCGCGGAGCACCTCGGATGGACGGCAAGATCTCGGCCTGCCGGCGGGAGGGCGCCCCACGAACATCAAATCCCGCAGGATGCGGTGGGCGCGACCGGCCTGGTTGATCATGATACGAAGGGACCGAGCCGTTTCGGGGTCATCTGTGCGCGCCAGTAGAAGCTGGGCGCGGCCGACGATCACCGCCAGCGGATTGTTGAGCTCATGCCCCGCCCCGGCTGCAAACTCGCTCAGCGCGTCGAGCTTGTTCTCCTCGAGGCGTGTATTCTCGGTCTCGGCCGCCTGGTGCAATGCGGCGACAACCAGCCGCAGCTTCTGCTCGAGCCGTGCGCGGTCGAGGACCAGTCCGCCCCAGGCGGCCCAGGCTTTACTCATGGTCTCGGTCGACAACCGCCGCTCGATCTCCAGACCATCGTGATGGCTAAAGAGTTGAACGATCGCGCGTGTGCGCCCGCGAATCTCAATCGGAATCAGAACGCCCGGGTTGCGTGTTTGGTCGCCCGAGGCACGTGCGTTGAGAGCGACGTTTTCCTTGCATAAGAGCGCCTCGTCGCCCTTCGCAACGGCGCTCGACTCGGTGTCAACCCAGCGCACCTGGGCTCCGCTGACATCGGGCTCGGCGCACCAGACTTGCGCCGCCCGTGCAGCCCATTCCTCGGGCGAGGTCGCCGGGTCGGAAGCGCCGAGCGCTTGCACAAACCGTTCATTGCGGTTTCGAGCTTGCCGCTCGCCCAAAAGCATGAGCCTGAGCCGTGCATTCTGGCGCGACAGCTTCTCTTCGTGAGGCGTGGCATCGGTCGCGGCGAATGATGCACCGCACCGCGCCTGCACTTCGGCGATCAAGATCCGCAACTGCGGCTCCGACGGCATCGCCTCGATCGCGCTTGCGCCGAGCGACCACGGCGTTTGCTCGACCCAGCGTGAGGCCTCCTGAATGTACGCCAACCGTTCCGGCTGCGAAGCGGCAGTGCGCAGCTTTCGCGAATGATCGGAATGAAGCCAGACCGCATCGATGACCAGGGGCTCGCATCCCCAGCGCTCGGCCAGCCGGCGGCCCAGGTCGTCGAGGTCGGCTCCCAGATCTGC
Source organism: uncultured Planctomycetota bacterium (assembly GCA_963823665.1). Classification (GTDB taxonomy): domain Bacteria; phylum Planctomycetota; class Planctomycetia; order Isosphaerales; family Isosphaeraceae; genus CAVXHV01. The sequence continues at coordinate 1,106,692 of CAWGMQ010000004.1, read as the reverse complement.
GTTCTCGCGCTCGCGGCGCAGGGCGCGCTCGCGGTTTGCCACCAACGCAGTACCCAGTCCGAGTCCACGGCGGCAACCGCCCAGCATCCCAGCCGGCACAGCATCCCGGCGCGCGCCACCGCGTGTGGATCCGGATCGCCGGCGTCGCGCGCCAGCCAGCGAGCGGCAACACTGACGGCCACGGAATGCCGCCAGAGCCGCGAGATCATTTCCGCAGCCGCACCGCCGGGGCCGCTCACCGGCCACCACGACGCCTCCGCGGTAACCTGGAGTGAGCGCAGCGGCCGTGGCGACGATGCGATTGCCTGCGCCCAACCGGGATCGAGGTCAAGAATCGATCGGGTCTTCCCTGTGAGACCGATGTCGTCACGCTCGTCGTCGAGCTTCTCCGGCTGTGCGCTCGAAATCGCGCGCACCGTCGCCGCGCGCACCGGCAGTCGTTCCAGCCGCCAAACGCGCTCGCCCAGACCTTCGCTGATTCTTTCTGCCTGATGCCGATGGATGCGCACCAAACGGGCTCCTTCCCGTTCGCCTCCCGACCGAGCACACGGTCTCGCTCGAGATCGGCCATTCTAGACCCAAGGCGCGCATTTCCCCCACGCTAGCTTGCCCGAATTACCTCGAGCTTGCCTCTAGCGCAGACGATCAGCTCACCACGCTGGCCTCCATATCCAAGAGTCGGCAGACGCGGCGCATCAGTTCATCGATATCCAGCGGTTTGTGCAGGAACTCGTCCGCACCCGATTCGGTAAGCTCCTGAATCTTGTCGGCTTCGATCAATCCTGAGATGCAGATGATCTTGATGTCCGACATGGCCGAATCGCCTCGAATGATTTCGCAAACCGCCTGTCCATTGATGTCTGGCAGCATGACATCAAGGATGATGAGATCCGGGTGGTACTCCTTGGCGAGCATGCCAGCGCCGAATCCGTTGTTCACGACCTTGGTCTCGAAACGATTGTCAGCGGCGAAAACCTCGGAAATGAGGTCCACCACCGCCTGATCGTCGTCGACGATCAGGATCCGCCGCCGACCGCTCTCCATGGCGTCCGTCGGGATACCGTTCTCTTTCATGAATCGATAGAGCGCATCGCGAGGGATGCGACGAAATCGTGAGCCGGGAACTCGGAAGCCCTTGAGCTGACCCGAGTCAAAGCAGCGAATGATCGTCTGCTGGCTCACTTTACATATCTTGGCCGCCTCGCCTGTCGTGAAAACCGTCTTCATCGTTGTGTAGGTCCCATCTTGCGCGATCAAGGACAAGGCCCTCCTTCTCCCAGTCATTGGGAACTCGTGCGGAAAAGGAAGATGCCGCCCGATCGGCCTCCGTGCTAGTCCTTCTCACGACGTGAACCCAACTCAGTTCTCATTCCACCTCTGCCTCCCTCTGTCGACTCAACAACCTGATCGCAAAAGCATCGCTGTTAAAGTCAGCGGAATCTCTGGAATTTACCAATATTGCCGATATAGCCAATTGTAGGATATGGCCCCACCTTGTCAATCCACTCGATTCGGCTTCATTGGCTTTCGCCACTTCTCCCTAGACTCTGTGGGTCGCCAGCCTGAGAGAGTTTTACCGACTCCGGCGATTTAATGCCAGGAAGAATAGGAAAAAAAAATATGAGTGGCGTTCGGGGCCGGATCGGAAGGTGGCGAGTCTCGGACGAATCGAAAGAAGAAGTATATGACGGGAAGGAGTGCCATTGTCACTCATTGGGCATGCGCGAGGAAGTGACAGCTTGACAGAGTTTTGCGTAGGAACGGTGAAGTGAATCCCCTTCCTTCTCCAGATTCGCGTTCGCGTCACTTCACCGTCGCACGAAGCAATTCGGAGCCATTCTTCCATCGAATGCAGACCGACGCCCCGCGCGTTTTCCCGGACCAACTGTGACGGCGACAAGACAGAGAATTGCGGTGGCAATTCGTCTTCACGGCGTTTGAGTGAGATGAGCAACCTGGCGCCGTCGCCGCGGCTGAAGCGGTTTGATTCCGGTCGCAATTGATCGCGAGCTATCCCGCCGCGCTCCTGTCTGCCGGGCGCCTTCATTCTGCAAATCGGCGAGGTCGCTGTCCGATCGGGGCGTCCCTCGGCAATCCCTTGATAGCCGACAGATGTTTCCGATTAAGAAACGGTGATCCATGACACGTTCGATGCCGCACCAGGCTCGCTTCCTCAGATCCGCCCGCCGGCTTTTCGTCGAGCCGCTCGAGCGCCGCACGCTGCTTTCCACCCTCACGCCGACTCTCGTCTCGATCGCCGCCTCGAATCTTGCGCCCATCTACGGTCAATCCGAGACCATCACCGCAACCGTCGCCGTTCCGAGCAGCTCGACCGCCGCCCTGCCGAGCGAGGGCACAGTCACGTTTTCAGACGGCGGCGCGCCACTTGGCACCTCGAACGTCACCGCAGGCGTCGCCGCGTTGACGACATCGACCCTCGCCGTGGGCGCGCACTCGATCAGTGCGTCCTACAGCGGCTCCGGGAACTTCGCGCCCAGTAGCTCCGCCGGTGTCCAGTCCGTCGTGCCGGTCTCCGGCCTCTCTCTCCCGGAGGGCGTGGCCCTCGACGGACTTGGGGACCTGTTCATCGCCGACGGTGGGCAGGGCCGCGTGGTTGAAGAAACGGCGCTTGGCACGCAAACGACCGTCGCCTCTGGATTATCCGGTCCCGTAGGTGTGGCCGTTGATGCCGCGCGAGACGTCTTCGTTGCCGATGCCTTCGCCAGCAAAGTCCTCGAGATCACGCCGGGTGGCGCTCAACTGACGGTCGGCTCCGGGTTCGATTTGCCTCAGGGCGTGGCGCTCAACGCCGCGGGAGACGTGTTCGTCGCCGATTCAGGTCATAACCGCGTGCTCGAGCTCGCTCCGTCCAGCACGCCGACCTTGGGCGCCGGCATTCAGGGTGTCATGGGAGAGGTGACATGGACGGTCACTCAGACCTTCGGCTCCGGGCTAAACGATCCCGAGGGCGTGGCGGTTGACAGCTCCGGCGACGTCTTCATCGCCGATACCGGCAACAACCGGGTCGTTGAGGTGACGCAGTCGGGCACGCAACACACCGTCGCCTTCGGGATACCCTCGCCCCACAGTGTGGCGGTCGACGCAAGCGGGAACTTGTTCATCGCCGCCGGCCAGTTGCTCGAAGTGACAACCTCGGGCACAGAGTTGACACAGGGCGCCGGCATCGGCATCGCCACCGGCGTCACCGTGAACGCCGCGGGAGATGCATTCGTCAGTGACGGCGGCAACGACCAGGTGCTGGAAGTCGCACCCATCACCGTCAGCCCGGTGCCGACTACCATCAGACTGGCCGCCAGCTCGGCCACGACCGCCTTCGGCCAGTCCCAAACCTTCACCGCCATTGTCAACGTGCCGAGCGGCTCGATGGCTCCCAACCTCGGCAATGTCACGTTCTGGGACGGCACCACGCCGCTCGGCACCGCGGCCGTCTCGAGCAATCCATTTCACGCTGCAAGCGAGGCAACCTTCACGACGTCGTCCCTCTCCATGGGCTCGCACGCGATCACTGCTTCTTTTGGCGGAACAACTCAGTTCGCAGCCAGCACGAGCACCCAGTCCGTTGTACCCACCTCCTTGCTCTCCGGGCCCTCGGGCGTGGCCGTGGACGCGACGGGCGATGTCTTCATCGCCGATTTCCAGAATAACCGCGTGGTGGAGGTCCTCCCGTCCGGAACACAGCAGACCCTCATCTCCGGGCTGAATTCTCCTACAGGCGTCGCGGTCGATTCGGCTGGCGACGTGTTCGTGGCCGATACCATGAACAACCGCGTCCTCGAGCTGGCGCCATCGGGCACGCAAACCATCGGCTCAGGTCTGAGCCACCCGGAGGGCGTGGCGGTGGACGCCACGGGCGACGTCTTCATCGCCGATACCGACAATTGCCGGGTCGTCGAGGTCACGCCGAGCGGCACGCAGACAACCCTCACCGATTGCGATGACCAACCGACGGGCGTGGCGGTTGACTCCGCCGGCGACGTGTTCATCGCCGAGTCTCTCGCCAACGAGGTTCTCGAGGTGTCGAGCTCGAGCGCACAGACGTTCGTCGGCTCGGGACTGGAATTCCCTCAGGGCGTGGCAGTCGACAGCGCGAATGATGTGTTCATTGCCGAACCGCTCGCGGGCCAGTTGCTCAGGGTGCCGGGCTCGGGCTCGCCGCAGACGGCCGTCGGCTCAGGGCTCGCCCAGCCCGCGTATCCGGCTGTAGACGGCACAGGCGACGTGTTCGTCAGCGATTTCGGCAACAACCAGGTGCTCGAGATCACGCCGGCACTCCAGGCAACGGTCAGGCAGGTCGCCACCAGCATCAGCCTGGCCGCCAGCTCCGCCTCGATCGTCTTCGGCCGGCCCGAAACCTTCACCGCCACGGTCAGTGTCCCGGCAGGGGTGACCGTCCCCAGCCAGGGCTCGGTCACATTCCTCGACGGCATCACGGCGATTGAGACATCCCCTGTGACCGCCGGCGTGGCCGCCTTCACCACGACGACGCTCACGGTCGGCTCGCACACCATCACCGCCTCATTTAGCGGCACGGCCACTTACACTGCCAGCTCCTCGGGCGTCGAGCCGGCGAGCCCGCAATCGAAATTGCCTGCCACCAGGGTCTCTGCGCCCGCGGGCGTGGCGGTGGACAGTTCGGGAGACGTATTCATCGCCGACGGCAACAACAATCAGGTGCTCGAGCTGACGGATGACGGAACGCAGACGACCCTGGTCTCCGGACTGGAATCCCCCTGGGGCACAGCCGTCGACGCCGCAGGGGACGTATTCATCGCCGACTCCGGCCAGAATCAGGTTCTCGAGGTCACGTCCACCGGGACGCAGACCATCGGCTCCGGACTGAACTGCCCCATGGGCGTGGCGGTCGATGCTGCCGGCGACGTCTTCATCGCCGATACGGGCAATAACCGCGTGGTCGAGGTGACGGCCGGCGGCACCCAGTTGACGATCGTATCCGGGTTATCCGGACCCGAGGGCATCGCGGTTGACTCAGGCGGAGATCTGTTTATCGCCGATACCGGCAATAACCGCGTCCTCGAGGTGACACCGTCGGGGACTCAGTCGACCGTCGGCTCCGGCCTCTCGCAGCCTGAAGGTGTGGCGGTCGACGGCTCGGGCGACGTGTTCATTGCCGACACCGGTAACAATCAAGTGCTCAAGGTGACGCCGCCGGGCAAGCAGACGACCGTCGGCTCCGGACTGATGAAGCCTGCGGGCGTGGCGGTGAATCCCAAAGGGGATGTGATCATAGGCGCCCGCGGCAGTAGCCCGGTAACCACGGTGACGCCGGGCCTGACCGTCACCGTCACACAGGCCACGCCAACGGTGACCTGGACCACACCCGCCGGCATCACGTACGGCACGCCCCTCTCGGCGACCCAGCTCGACGCCACCGCCTCCGTGCCGGGCACATTCGTATACACGCCGGCGGCCGGAACCTTCCTCCACGCCGGACAGGCCCAATCGCTAGCCGTGACCTTCACGCCCACCGACTCACTCGACTACATGACGGCCATGGCAAGCGTCGCGATCAACGTCGCGCAGACAGTGGTCATCGCCAAGGCACCGGCGCCGCCCACGATCATCGGCGAACAGCCATTATTTCAGCGGAAGCTGAAGCACGGGAAACCGTCGGGAAATCCAACGCTGGTCGGCTACATGATCGATTTCAGCAGCAAGCTGACCGCAGCCAGTGCGCAGTTCCCGACCAATTACCAGATCGAACTCCTGTCCACGAAGACCGTCAAGAGGAAGAAGGTCACCACGATGCAGCCGCTCACAAACTTCACGGTTTCGTACAACGATGCGAGCGAGAGCGTCCAGTTGACATTTGGGGCGCAGCAGACCTTCAAGACCGGGGGCCAGATCACAGTCCTGGGCGGCCCGACAAGCGGAGTCACGGACCTCTCGGGTGCGTTCGTCTCCGGAAACCGAGTGCTCGCGATCTCACCGGGTGGAGCACGCATCACCCCGGCCTGAGCACCAGGAGAGCGAGGCTGTGCAGGGGGGGGCATTCCGGCGGCCGCCGCTACAAAACCGTTGCGCAACCGCCCGATCGAGTCACGTCTCGCGCAAGGGCGCCGATAATCCCGGCTCAGATCGCTTCAAGTGGATCAGCAGCGTGGCGATATCAGCCGGGCTGATTCCGCTGATCCGGCCCGCCTGGCCCAGCGAAAGCGGGCGCACGCGTTCGAGTTTCTCACGGGCCTCGGCCCGAAGCTGCGGGATCGCGCGGTACGAGAAGTCAGACGGAATCCGCTTGTCCTCGAGTCGACGGAATCGCTCGACTTGCTCGCTCTGGCGGCCGATGTAGCCGGCGTATTTCGCGTCGATCGTCACCTGCTCGATCGCGTCGTTTTCAAACCCTTCGTGATCAATCGCCGGGTCGAGAAGCACGATGTCGCTCCAGGCCGCTTCCGGCCGGCCCAGAGCCTGGAACAGTGTGGCGCCCGAAGCACGCGTGCTTAGAAGCCTCGTGCGCAGACGGCCGACGTAATCTCGCCGCTGCTCGAACCTTTGCCACCTCGTGTCGTCGACCAGGCCGATCCCCCTGCCGCGCTCGGTCAGCCGCAAGTCGGCGTTATCGTGCCGCAGCAGCAGCCGGTACTCGGCTCGGCTGGTGAACATGCGGTATGGCTCGTCCACCCCTCGCGTGACCAGATCGTCGATCAATACTCCGATATACGCTTGCGATCGATCGATCAGAAACGGCGGCTCGTTCCTGGCCGAGAGCGCGGCGTTGATCCCGGCGATGAGGCCCTGGGCGGCGGCTTCCTCGTAGCCGGTCGTGCCGTTGATCTGTCCGGCGAAGAACAGGTTGCGCACGGCCTTGGTCTCCGAGCGTCGGTGCAAGCTGGGTGGGAGGGGCGAAGTCATATTCGACCGCGTAGCCAAACCGCATGATCTCGGCGTGCTCCAGCCCCGCGATCATCGGTATGATCGCCTCCTGAACGTTGCGCGGCAGGCTCGTCGATATCCCGTTGCAGTAATACTCGAGGGTGTTTCGTCCCTCGGGCTCGAGAAAAATCTGGTGTGCCTGGCGGTCGGCGAAGCGGACGACCTTGTCTTCGATCGACGGACAGTACCGCGGACCGGTGCTCTGGATCTGGCCCGAATACATCGGTGCGCGGTGAAGGTTGGCTCGGATCACATCGTGCACTGCAGTATTGGTGTAGGTGATGTGGCAGTCGAGCTGCGGCTGCGTCAATCGCTCCGTGAGGAACGAGAAGGCCACCGGCTCGGCGTCTCCCGGCTGTGGCTCCAGGCGGCTGAAGTCGATCGTCCGCCCGTTCAGCCGCGGTGGCGTGCCGGTCTTGAATCGCAACAGCTCGAATCCCAGGCTGCACAGGCTCTCCGAAAGCCCGACCGCAGCCCCCTCGCCGCCGCGACCACCGGGCGTCTTCACCTCGCCGGTGTGCATCAGTGCCTGAAGAAACGTGCCTGTCGTGAGCACGACGGCCCTGGCGTGATACCGCGCATTGCCACGGCAAATCACCCCGGCGACCCGCCCGTTCTCGACCCAGATCGAGTCAATCATTTCTTGCCGGAGCGTAAGCCCCGGCTGGCTTTCGACTGTCCGCTTGGCCAGGAACTGATAGGCCTTCTTGTCGCACTGGGCCCGCGGGCTGTGCATAGCCGGCCCTTTGCCCCTGTTGAGTAGACGGAATTGCAGTGCAGTGGCGTCGGTGAACAAAGCCATCGCGCCGCCCAGGGCGTCGATCTCCCGAACGATCTGCCCCTTCGCCACCCCCCCGATCGCCGGGTTGCAGCTCATCTGGCCAACCGTGTCGCAGTTGATCGTCAAGAGCGCCGTGCGCAGCCCCATGCGAGCAGAAGCAAGCGCCGCTTCCAGTCCGGCGTGCCCGGCACCAACAACCACAACATCAAAAGAATATGGACTGTGCATTCTCACTTCCCTGGCGACAATCGGCACTGACCTGAGCGCGAGCCACATCCGGTCGCTGGCCTCTAGCCGATGGCCGCCCGCCGTTGATACGCTGATGGCCACATTGAGTTTACCCGATTGACATCCCTTTTGACTCTCCGAGGTGCGATTCTCATGGCTGATACGCGAAAGGGCGAAGTGACATTCAAGGGGAATCCAATCACTCTCGTCGGCCCGAAGCTCAAACCGGGCGACAAGGCGCCCGACTTCAAGTGCGTGGGGGCAGGTCTGGCCTTCCTCTCACTGGCCAGCACCGCCGGCAAGGCCCGGCTATTCAACGTCGTCCCTTCTCTCGACACACCGGTATGCAACAGGCAAACCAAGCGATTTGCTGAAGAATTGAAGGCTCTGGGCGACAAGGTCGCCGCTTACACCGTCAGCACCGATCTGCCGTTCGCTCAGGCGCGGTTCTGCACGGAGGCCAGCATCGAAAACTTGAAGAACCTGTCCGACGTCCACAACCACAGCTTCGGCGAACATTACGGAGTGCTGATAGAAGACCTGCCGGTCCCTCTTCTGGCCAGGGCGGTCTTCGTGGTCGATGCCGCAGATACCATCCGGTACGCCGAGATCGTCCCCGAAATCGCCCAGGAGCCCAACTACGAGCCGGCGCTGAAGGCTTTAAAGGAAGCGGCCGGCTGAGCCGGCCGGAGGCCAGAGCAGACCTCATTGTCGCCCTTCGCTCCGAGGCTGTGATTTTTTCGGCGTTGGGGTTGATTTTGTATAGTGTTCACGTTCTAATACCATGCATGTAGTCCGCCGCATGAGCCCCACGCAGCCCCGGTGTTGCAGGACGAGCGTCATGACACTTCCTCTCTTTAGCCCAGAAGACTTGCCCGATCAGCCCTCTCCCGCCCAGGCTGCCCAGTCGATGCCAACTGGCAAGCCGCGGCTGCGGTGTCCCGTACGCGACCAGATCGAGATGCGCTGGGCATCGCTCGATGAATTGCTCGAGGCCGACCATCCGGCCCGGGTCGTCTGGGCGGCGGTCTGCAAGCTCGATCTGAAAGCCTGGCTCGGCGAGATCAAGGCCGTCGAGCGACATGTCGGCCGAGATGCCACCGACCCGCGCTTGCTGGTCGGATTGCGGGTTTTCGCCACATTGAAGGGAGTCGGCAGCGCCCGTGAAATCGAACGGCTGTGCGAAAAGAACCAAGGGAGTCTGCCGTACCAGTGGCTGTGCGGCGGCGTAACCGTCAACCACAGCATGTTGTCCCACTTCCTCGCTTGTGGGGGCGAGAAGTTGAACGAACTGCTCACGCAGATCGTGGGCACCCTGCTCCATGCCGGGTTGGTGAAAATGGACCGGGTCGCTCAGGACGGAATGAGAGTGCGTGCCAGCGCGGGCAAGAGCTCGTTTCGTCGTCGCGGTAGCCTGGAGGAGTGCCTGAAAGCGGCGAAGGAGCAGGTTGAGGCGCTGAAGAAACTGGCCGAGGAGGACACAGCAGAGCTGACTCGACGGCAGCGAGCGGCGCGGGAGCGTGCCGCCAACAAGCGACAGCAACGGATCGAAGAAGCGATGCGGCAGTGCGAGGAGCTGCAACGCGAACGTGACGAGTCCTACGGCCGCAAGGGGCGGGAAGCGCGTGCTTCGACCACCGACCCCGACGCGAGGATCATGAAGTTTCCAGACGGAGGATTCCGGCCGGGATATAACGTTCAATTCACAACAGACACCGAAAGCGGTGTGATTGTGGGTGTGGAGGTGACCAACGCAGGGAACGATGGCGAAGAACTTCCGCCCATGCTCGACCAGTTGGAGGAGCGTTACGAACGAATTCCGGATGAGGCATTGGTTGACGGTGGCTTCACGACCAAGGACTCGATCGATCAGGCGGCCCAACGCGGCTGCATCGTATACGGGCCGATCAGAGACGAGAAAAAGAAACAGGCAAATGGAGAAGATCCCTACACCGCAAAGAAGGGCGACAGCGAAGCGGTTGCCGCTTGGCGGATCCGAATGGGGACCGAGGCCGCGAAGCTGATCTACCGGCTGCGAGGCCAAACAGCCGAGTGGGTCAACGCCCAGGCTCGCAATCGAGGATTCTGGTTTATGCCCGTGCGTGGCCAACCGCGTTGCCGCGCCGTCGCATTGTTGTTTGCAATTGCTCACAACCTGGTTGTCGCAGGGAGACTGCGCCCAGCGATGGGCAAACTGGCGGAATGAGCGGTACTTTGCAAAAAAGGGACAAAATAGGAAAGCGCGTTTGCGTCAACGGCTGGGCTATTGGAGAACTGGCGTGAATCGGCGGCACTAACCGAGCGACCAAGCGGTGAATCACAGCCGACTAGGCCCAACGGCCGAGTTACCGCAACGCGGCCAAAAGATGACAGCCTCTCCGCGAAGGGATGTTCTCCCTCGTCCCCACGCCTCTGCGTGGGGACGCGCATTCTGGACGCTCCGCGTCCCCTCCCCGGCGATTCCGTCCCCCACACTAATTCAACGGCTTGATCCAGATATTACGATACTCAACAGCATTACCATGGTCTTGAAGCAGGATCGGCCCGTCGTCGCCCGCTTTCAAATCGATTCCGCCGGGCGTAGGTGAGATCTCGGCGTTGTCGATGATGGTCAGGCCGTTCTGAATGACGGTCAAACGCGCCTTCTTCACGACCTTGCCATCCTCGACCACGGCTTTATGAAACGTCACATCATATGTCTGCCACTGAAGCGGCGGCTTGCACGCGTTCACGGCCGGTACGATCTGCTTGTAGATCGCGCCGCAATCGTTGTCCTGGGATTTCAGTCCGTATGAGTCGAGCACCTGAAGCTCGTGAATGCCTCCCAGGTACACGCCGCTATTCCCGCGTCCTTGACCTCGGGCTTTGGGCATGTACGGTACATTGAATTCGACATGGAGCTGAAAGTTGCCGAACCGCGCAGTCGTCATGATGTCACCGCCGCGCACGGTCATGACGCCGTCGGCCACGGGCCACGCGGCGGGTGTTTTGCCGTCCCGGCCAACCCATCCCGCGAGTGACTCGCCGTTGAACAAGGTCACGGCTCCTTCCGGCGGCTTCGCCCCGAGGGTCTGATCAGAAGGCTTCTGCCCTGTGGGGGCAGAGTGGCTCGTGGCCGAGAGCGCTACGAGCACGGGAATCACATAGCACATCGTTCGAAGGCTCATGGCCGGTCTCCTGGGGCGTGGCGTCATCGTGGCGGGAGGGCAAAAAGGGCCGCGTTCTGGCGGCCCGGGAGCAAAACAGTTTAACATCGGGATGCCCGGCGCGAATACTCAGGGATGGCCCGCGAAGATCAAGGAGTTACCGATGCCCGAAAGCAATCGAGCCGCAACCGACGCCGCCCAGACCGCCAGTCAAAACGAGCACCCCCCTTCCGATGGTGCATTCCTCGTCCTCGAGGGTGCCCTGGGGCTGGACGTGCTCGAAGGCTTGGCAGAAGCCGAGGTAGACGGCACGCCGGAACCGGAATCGGCAGAGCGGCGATCGATTCCCCCGCCGCCGGCCCCGGCGCCAGCCAGGTCGCCGGCCGGACCATCCTTGCTCGACGCCTTCAGGTCACTGGGCGACGACCTCGGCGGGCGTATCGACGCACTGAAATCCACGTTCGAGCGCGAGCTCCGAGGCGAAGCGAGCCGCGAGCGCATCGTCGACCGCCTACACGCCGAGCTCCAGGACTACAAGCAAGACCTGTTGCTCAAGGTTCAGCGGCCCATCTTCATCGATCTGATTCAGCTCCACGACGACGTCGGTAAAATGGCGGCCGCCCGGGCCTCCGCCGATTCCGAAAATCCCGGCACAGCGTCGTTCCGCAGTCTGCTCGAATCCATTCAGACCGCGATCGAAGACATCCTCTATCGTCAGGGAGTCGAGCCATTCTCGCTCGAAACAGACGAGTTTGACCCGAAGCGGCAGCGCGCCATTTCCACTTCGCCGACCGAAGATCCCGCGCTCAACAAAAGAGTTGCAGCGCGGATCCGCAAGGGTTTCGCCGCCGGGGAGAAGCTCATTCGGCCCGAGCTCGTGAGCGTCTTCTTGTTGCGGCAGACCTCGTCGGAGCGAGCAGATTAAGCCGTCAGGACTTCGCATCGCGGACGGCCCAGTCGTGCGGCTGCTTCCCCATCGCGGCGTCGAAGTTCTCGCAGTCGAGCGCAGCTCCGAGCCAGGAGCCGAGCTGACTCAAGTCGGCATCAAAGACCTCGCGCAGGCGGGCAGACAGATCCGCCGGCAACTGCGGCGGCTCGACTTGCGCTCGCCAGAACTTCTTGGCCTGCTGAGACCAGTGCCGCGGCAGAACCTGTCGTCTCAGATGCCCGAGCACGGGCGACTGCACCAGTGCCTGGCGAATCGGGCTCGGCCGCAGCCGGTCGCGGCGGGTGTTCTGGGGTCTCAGAGTGAAGTCCCACACCAGCGGGCTCTGAAGACCGAGAAAGCGGCCGATGCGTTCAAGCTCGTGCTGTGATTGGGTTACCAACCTGGGGAAGAAAACGGGCAGCACACTTTCAAATCCAAAAGCAGCCAGGAACGGCTCGAGCTGCATGGCATATCGGCTGTACTCGATCAGCTCGGGATGTTCTTCGACGGCCTCGACCAGGCTCGAGCGAATTCCACCGGCCGTCACGTCATGAACGTAATGCGAAACCAACCGGTCGATCGGGTGGCGCATCACGTAAATCAACCGAATGCGCGGCAAGTCTCGCACCATGCGCTCAACGGTTCGAGGAAAAGTTGGAAGCTTGCTGTAATGCGTGCTCGACTCGCCCCGCACGGTTGCCGGGTGCGCGCCGCTGAAGAGCGATGAGTACCAATCCCAGCCGCGAGCATAATTTGCGTCGTCGCTAAAGAAATTCGGCTCCTTGGGCCGGCTCATGAACACGTCCGGCTGGCGCGCAAGTTGCTCATGCAGCGTGGTCGTTGCGCATTTCATGGCGCCAACGACAATAAAGTCCGGACGATGGACCACCATCCTGATGATTCACCTGGTTGTGCACAATGCGTGCAGGCGCGAGCGATGGAGACGACATCCGGTTGCGTCTTGCTAGCAAGAAAAACGTGAATCGTTTCGGATTCGCGACACGACCACAAGAGATTAATGAATCTTCACCGAAGCACTCCCCTGCTCGGTTGCATGGACGAGCGAACATCGTACGCTTACACTAGACAACAGGCCGGCATTAACTACCCGATTTCGGTATCAACCCTACCACGAAGGAAAGCCCTCGTTAGGGCGCTCAGCGTCGGAACGGTGTCCCGCTGTCCGGCGCGCTTGACTGAAATCGCCGGAAGTTGTTTCCGACCTGTTCCTCAGAGCGGAGAAACTGCCGTGGCCATTCACGACTGGACTCGCGTTCGCGCCAACAGGTTTCACCATCTGCTGATCGTGGACCTGTTCCCGCCCAATCGCCGGAACCCCCAAGGAATCCACAAGGTGATCTGGGACCGCCTGCGCGACGAGCCCTTCGAGCTTCCGCCGGACAAGCCGCTGACGCTGGCGGCGTACGCGTCGGGACCCGAGATCGTCGCATACATCGAGCCGGTGGCCGTTGGCGACGTTCTGCCGGACAGACCCATTTTTCTGACGCCAGACTACTATGTGAACTGCCCGCTCGAAGCAACCTACCAGGCAACCTGGAACGTTTTCCCCGCGATACTCAAGGCACCGCTCGAACGACCTGATTCAGCGCCCAAGACGGCGTAGCCTGGGGAAACGTCACCCAGGCCCCGCAATCGTTTCGTCAAGCCCGCGCCGCGCAAGCCGCGCGTGACACGAGTCGATATTCATCGCCACCGCCTCGCGAAAGTCGGCTAATCCACCCGATGTATCGCCGCGCCCCCGCCGGCACTCGCCCCGAAAGTACAGCGCCGTCGGCTGATGGACCGGGTCCGGGCTCAGCTCCAGATAGCTGCTCCAGCATTTCTCAGCGTTCTCGTGGTCGCCGCGCGTGGAGGCGGCAAAGCCCAGGTCGTACATGACTCCGCGGCGCGTGCTCGGGTCTTGCTCGAAATCGACGAGGCGAGATTCCACCTCACCGGCGACGCGTCGCGACTCGTCGGCGAGCCCGCGCACCGCGAGGATCCACGCCAGCGCGCCGTCGCACTTGAGGCCCAGCTTGGCATCATTCGCCAGCACGGCCTTGGCCTCCTGGATATGGGCCCACGCGTCGTCTGCCCGTCCGCATTCCGCCTCGATGCGCGCCGTATCCAGAGCGACGACAGCGCGGATCCGGCGCTCGTGAGCCGGGATCACAAGCTTCGGCGTTTCGGCGTATCGACGCATCAGCTCAAGCGCTTCGTCGTACCGTCCCCATTCCCTCAAGATTTGTGACTGTTCCGCAAGGGCCATTCGCACGGCTTTGGGATCCATGGCAGCAGCTTTCTCGCACGCCTCGTAGGCCTCTGCGAGCTTCCCTCGCTTGCGCTGGATGCCCGCGAGGCTGCCGAGAATCTCGCCCACCACGCCCGCATCTCCAAGGGCGACAGCGACATCGTAAGCCCGACGGCAATGCTCCTCCGATTCGTCGAGACGACCCAGGTTTCCGCAGGCCACGCTCGCCATCCGGTGGGCGCGCGCAGGTGTATTCCGTCGGCACCCAGAGCAATCACCTGTTCGGCCCACCGGAGACATTCGACGGGCCGCCCGGCATTGAAGCAGGCGATGACCAGGTGGCTCATGCACTCGATCCGCACCTGGCGGTCTGATTCGGACGTATAGGACAGCGCCTGCTCGAACGCGGTGCAGGCCTCGGCATATCGGTGCTGGCGCTCCAGGAGCGTGCCTTGCGTCAAATGGCGAACGGCGTCGCCAGGAGCCCGCTCGACGCAGGCCTCGGCGAGCCGGCGTTCTTCCTCGGCCTCCTGCGTCTGGCCCAGCCCGTCGAGGCAATCGGCTAGCCGGCGGCGGGCGTCGGCTTCGAGCGCCGCGAAGTCCAACTTGTGCCGGCCTCTTGCCCACTCCAGGCTCGCCAGGTTCGCGCGACAGTGCGCCGCGGCCTCGGCGTGCCGCCCCTGTGGCAAGTAGATTCCCACCAGTGCGCCCCGTACAAAGAGCTTCTCCACGGGGCCGGCAAGCGAGGGAGTTGCAGCGACGAGCTCGAGGTAGCGCCTCAGCCGCTCGGGATCAGGCCGCTTGAATCTCTTGACCGCCCACTGCGGCAGGATCACGAAATAAAGGCGATGCAAAAGAAAAGTCAACACGAGGGCGACCAGGAAAACTACCACGGCCAGCAGGATGACCGCGATACGCGCGCCGAACCAGGATTGCAGCAATCGAATCATCGCGTCTCGCCTTGCTCTTTCATTCTAAATTAGGGTTGCTCGTTTACGGGACTGGGCTCGGGCGGCACTGACTACGCCAGCGTCCCGACGACACCGTCGTGAAGCACGTCGGCCCTCTAGAGCGTCGCCTTTTGCTCCGCGAATCTGAGCGCGCGATGGAGCACCGATCGGTCTATCCCAGGTCCCACAGACTGTAGCCGCCCTCAAGCATAACGTCCTGAATGCGCCGGAAAAGCGTATCCCCGAAGTTTGTCTCTTCAGGCTCGTCAGGCATGTAGATCACCAGGCGCGGCCGCGTGTAGAAGCGCATGAATCGCTTCGATGGAGGATGAAACCAATCCTTCTCGCCCACCGGCAGCCACCGCCGCCGCCAGCCGAAGCGTGCGAGGAACCGCCAGATGAAGGCGGGGCGCGGCCACTCGACCATCTCCGCAAAGCGATAGACGATCCACTCTCCGGCCGTCCGCACGTCAAGCCGGTCAGCGTGGACACCCACCTCAGTCACATCGGGTAACCCCGTGACGCGGCTGGGAACAAACCGCAAGCCCCCATTCTCTCCCATCGCGCCTCCGCTGTGAAGGGCGTCCCACGGCCGTTTGGTGGCCGAGAGAAATTCGCGGACGACTAGAGTTCAGGAGGGCCTTCCTCGATGACAGTTTGTTCCTCGTCTTCGGCGGGCTTTGGCGCCACGCCGTAAGTCCACCCGACGATCACTTGCGTCCAGAGCAGGAAAAATGCGGCCAGAGCGAGATCGAACGTCGCGTAGATCAAGTTGGCCGCGGCGCTGTCCCGCGCTCTGTCAGAGATCGGGTATAACTTGCCGTCGACAAACGCTGCGACGTACATAACACCTGTTGTCATGAGCCAGACCCCGAAGAGGCGGACCCCAAGTGCGAACAATTCTTTATAGTTCATCGAAAACGCCTCATTTCGTGCTTCCCCAATCGCCGCCGTTGCTGACCACGTGTCGAGCCTGATACCTCGCCGACTGTCTGATGATATAAAGCCAGATCGCCGCGGCGGCGACCGCAATCATGAGTGCCCGGATCGTGAATCGCATCGGAGTTCGCCACATTGGATGTTCGCCCCGTTACAATATAATGCAGGTGGTACCGTCATGCCGATTCACGACTGGACCCGCGTTCGCGCCAACATATTTCATCATTTTCATCAGACTTGGACGGCCAACCTGGCTGCGGCATTGAACTCCGGGTGTCTGCCCCCCGGGTTTTTCGCCCTTGCCGAGCAGATCACAGGCGGACCGGAAGCCGACGTCGTGGCCCTGGAACTAAACCCGTCGCCAGGAAATCCATCGTTGCCGGCAGCATCAGTTGCCGTCGCTCCACCCGAGGCGCGTTTCGTCGTCCGTTCAGATGCGATCAATTACGCCCGAAAGGCCGATCGGATCTCGATTCGCCATTCCGATGGTGACGTGGTTGCCGTGATCGAGATTGTCTCACCAGGCAACAAGGATAGCCGGCATGCCATTCGGGCCTTCGCACGAAAGGCGGTCGAGTTTCTCCAGGCCGGAATCCATCTGCTGATCGTGGACTTGTTCCCACCCAATCGCCGGAACCCTCAGGGAATTCACAAGGTGATCTGGGACCGCCTGTGCGACCTGCCCTTCGAGCTTCCGCCGGACAAGCCGCTCACGCTGGCGTCATACGCGTCGGGATCGGAGATCGTCGCGTACATCGAGCCGGTGGCCGTTGGTGACATTCTGCCGGACCGACCCATCTTTCTGACGCCCGACTATTATGTGAAATGTCCGCTGGAAGCAACGTACCAGACCGCCTGGAGCGTTTTCCCGGCGATACTGAAGACCCCGCTAGAACGACCTGAAGCAGCACCAGAAACAGCGTAGGCGGGGAGAGGTCAACCTAGCTTCGTCGCAATTCTCCACGCCAGCGAGATCGGGCTCAGCGACAACAGGGCGAGCAGGACACCCACAAACGCAGCGAGCTCTTTTGGCTTCATTGTTCGATGCGCGTGGAGATTGAAAGTACAGATCAGAATCGCGACGAAGTAGTAAACTAGCCAGACCGCCACGCGGGAATCGACCGCTGCGGACAACCATCTCAGCTCCTCATCCTGGCTTCGGCCGCACGCAGCCAGGAGCATCACTTCGCTCCCGAGGCCGACAACCATGCAGAGTGCCTTGGGAATCGTTCTGACAACGATGCTGGCGAGCGCGCTGACCAGGCAGAGTACGCCTTGCACGATGAATGCATATCCAATCGCGGTGAGCTTCTCGGCCATCTGCGACCCGCCGATGTAAAGCAGGGCGGCGAAGGCCAAGCCCAGCGAGATGCGGACAGGGGGAAAGAGCAGGATTGCGCTGGCAAGGCGACAGGCGATGCGAGGAACCGAGTAAGCCACGGAGCGACCCCCAGCGCCGTTTCTCATCCAGCAATTCGCGACGGCTAGCCTTCAGGAGTGCCTTCCCCGACGCGAGCCTCCGGCTCCTCATCGGCGGTCTCTGGCTCCGCACCGTATGTCCACCCGACAATCACATGGGTCCAGAGCAGGAAAAAGGCGGCGACAGCGAAATCGAGTGACGCGTAGATCAGGTTGGCGGCGGCACTGTCGCGGGCTCTATCGGAAGCAGGGTACAGCTTGCCGTCGATGAAGCCTGCGACATAAAAAATGCCGTTCATGATGAGCCACACTCCGAAAAGCCGGACTCCGAGTGCGAACAGATCTTTGCAGTTCATCGATCGCCGCCTCATTCAGGGCTGTCCCAGCCGCTGTTGGTGCCGACGTGGCGAGTCCGGTACTTGACACCCTCGGCAATGATGTAAACCCAGATCGCGGTGATGGCCACCACGATCATCATAGACCGGATCTTCAACATGGGATGCGGACCTCGTTCTTCCGGAATGCGCTCTTCACAGTCTGCCGGCGGTGAACGTCTCCGCGACCACAAAAATCCGCCGGGTCATCACCGCGTTCGCTCCTCACCCCCCCACAAGCAAAGTCAACCGCAGAAATGTCACCGTCGTCCCCGGCCCCACTTCGATCTCGTCCCCGAATGAATCAAGCTGCCGCCCGTTGACCAGAATGAGGATCTGGCTCTTCTCGAACGCCTCAACGGCCTTCTCGAACTGCTCTTTCCAGTTGATCTGCCGCGGCTTCTTCAGTTGATATCCGTTGAGCGTTCGTTCCGCGTCCGTAGGCTGAACCAGGCCCCTAAAGTTGGTCTGATTCTGCTTGGTATTGTGATCCTTCACTTCCTGGTACACGCGGCTGCGAATCAGCTCACGGACCGTGATCCGCTCGGTGAGAAAGTCGAGAGCGAATTCGTTCAGCGTCTCTCCGTTCATTTCCTCGTCGCGGATTGTCAACGTCATCGACATGGCTGCCTCGTCTCTCGGTGTTGCCGGCGCACAGGCCTGCGTTTGAGGGGCGTCCGCATGATTGGTCGCGATGCCGGACCGCCATTATACTGTAACCCGCACGACACGTCGGCTCTAGAAAAGGAGAGACCCGTGCAGAATCATCCTATCAGCCGGCTCTCAAGCGACTCGGTCGCCGCGCGGCTGAAACCCGACGACGGCTGGGCTGATTTGATGTCGCAGGACCTCGCCCGCATGAACGATGCGGATCGTCAGAAATGGAATGCGTTTCTGAGCCACGCGAGCGCGGCCTTACCGGAACCGCCCGCCACCGACTGGGATATCGAATCAGGCGAAATCCAGCTCGACATCCCGGATCTCGAGGCATTTCACCGGGAGCGCTTGCGGCTCTTTTTCCTGCGAAGCGCGTCGGACGCCTGGTCCCGGGCGAGCAGCGAGCAGATCGCGGCGATCGGAGCCGAGCCGTTTCAATCGCTGCGCCTCAAATGGCTCCTCGCCGTTCCCGATTCGAAGCCGAGCACGCTATCGCAGTTCTCCGTCAACCGGGAAATCCTGCGCGGGATACTATGTACCTACGAGCATTCGAGCGATGCGGAGCTGGCCCGCGCCGTGCGTATCGCCGCCGAATTCTTCTTTCGAAACAATTCCCCGCTCGGTCGATTCGCCGTCTGGGTTCTCGCACGGATACCTGCCCCAACCGCTCTGGAAGAGCTGGCGTTTCTACAAAACCAGGTGAAAGCCGAGATCCAGAAAGAGCTGATCGAGGCGGCCCGGGCGGTCGTTGCAGGCCGCGCTGGCGTGCCGCTCGAGGCGCGGAGTGATGTGCCCCTCCCGACGTCGAGCTTCAGCGAGATCGGCAGACGCGTCGAAGTGCTCTCCAGCTTCAAGGCCGAGCTCGTCGTGACGGCTTCCGGAGCCATCGACCTTCGCTGGTTCAAACCGAGCGGCGAAGAGCAGAAGAGCATTCCGGCGTAGGTCAAGCGTGCCCATGAAGCCGAACTTCGGAGCCTGAAAGCGGCCGTGAAGGAAGTGGAAAGCACGCTGGCAACCGTGCGGCAGCAGCTCGAGTTCGCGCCGCTCGAACGGCGATCATGGAGTGTGGCTGACTGGCGGCACAAATACTTCGACCATCCGGTAGCCGGCACAATCGGCCGGAGAATCCTGTGGGCGTTCGATCACGAGGGCGCCGTGACCATCGGCGCTTTTGATGGCCGTTCGCTCGTGAATAACGAAGGCCGTCCGCTCGCGTTGTCCGATGCAGCTCGCGTCTCGGTCTGGCATCCCCTCGGCTCGCCCGTCGCTGATGTGCTGCACTGGCGGCAACTTCTTGCAGACAGCAACGTGACCCAGCCGTTCAAACAAGCACATCGCGAGGTCTACCTGCTGACCGACGCGGAACGCTCCTCGGCAACCTACTCCAACCGCTTTGCTGCTCACATCCTCAGACAAAGTCAGTTTCGCGCCCTCGCGAAGACACGCCGGTGGAAAACCAGGTACCTCGGGCACTGGAGCTCAGTCGACGACGAATTCGCCGAGCGCGAGCTACCGGACTGGGCTCTCCGCGCGGAACTCTGGACGCATGGCGCCGGCGACGAATACGCACACGCGGGCGGCTTCACATATCTCTCGACCGATCAAGTTCGATTCTGCCCGATGGGCTCGCGCGACCCGCTGCCACTGGACCAGGTGCCGCCGCTCGTCTTCTCCGAGGTCATGCGCGACGTTGACCTGTTTGTGGGTGTCGCTGGCGTCGGCAACGATCCCACCTGGGCTGACGGCGGCCCCGAGGGCCGACATGCCCAGTACTGGCACGACTATGCCTTCGGCGAGCTTTCCGAAACGGCCCTCTCCCGCAGGGCCGCGCTCGAGCGCATCGTACCGCAGTCGAAGATCGCGGATCGCTGCACGATCAGCGACCGATTTCTGGTAGTTCGCGGCCAGTTGCGCACCTACCGGATTCATCTCGGCAGCGGCAACATCATGATGGATCCTGATAACAGGTATCTCTGCATCGTCCCCGCGCAGCAAGCCAAGCCTGACAGCGCAGTGTTCCTCCCCTTCGAAGGCGACACGCGTCTCTCGGTCATTCTGAGCAAGGCCCTGATGCTTGCGGACGACCTGTCGATCACCGACCGTGCAATCGCCAGCCAGATTCTCCCGTAGGTCAGGCTTCAGCCGATGGTTTTTCCTTGACACGCACCGTCTGAGGAGTTTGGATAGATTGCATATTTTAGGTAAATTGTGCGGAACCTGACTCTAGATTGTGGCGCTTCGGGTGTTTACAGCGAATCTTGATTGCATTCTCAGGCAAATCACCACGATTTTTTGGAGATGGTCTGATGACCGAGATCGAGGAGTTGAAAGAGGCGTTCGCGAAGATCGCCGATGTATTCACTGATCTGAGTAGGAAGCTGGGGACAGCCACGACGGTCGAGAGTGCCTACACCGCGCCCGCGGATGTTCCCGGCTGCTCGGTCAAGTCGCTTCCCAAGCGGTTGCTGGTGAAGGCGGCGACCCATGCGATGCGGATCAACCCGGTGAACGCGCCGATGCGTGCCCCGGTCGCACGCGGGATGGGCATGGGGGTGATGGAGCCGATGCAGATCGCCGTCCTGACTGCAAAATACTGGGGCCCGACTCCCCGTACGCTCTCGGTCAGCTTCATGGAAAGCACTCAGGCTGACTTGCGGAGCCGGATTCTCCAGCACATGAACGCGTGGACGCAAACCGCATGCATCTCGTTCGTCGAGACCGGTGGGACCGGCGATGTGCGGATCTCGTTCGAGGGCAGCGGTTACTGGTCGTATCTCGGCACGGACGTCCAGATGATTCCCAAGAACCGGCCGACCATGAACTTGCAGGATTTTTCCATGAGCACCCCGGAATCGGAATACCGGCGCGTGGTTCGCCACGAGACCGGGCACACCCTGGGTTTCCCCCACGAGCACATGCGCAAAGGCCTGATCGCCCGCATCGATCCCAAGAAAGCCTACCCGTACTTTCTTGCCGACCAGGGTTGGGACAAGGCCGAAGTCGACGCCCAGGTGCTCACCCCGCTCGACGACGCATCGATCATGGGAACGCCCGAAGACCAGACCTCGATCATGTGCTACCAGTTGCCGGCAACGATTACCAAGGACGGCAAGCCGATCATCGGGGGAACCGACATCAACCCCACCGACTTCGCCTTTGCCGGCCGGATTTATCCCAGGGCCGGGGCCACGGCTGGTGCTGCCGCTATCCCCACCGGTAATTCGACCGGAGATTGGGATCCATCGGAGGACGTTTGAGCCGACGATTCACCCAGGCCATGCCGTCGCGATCCGGCGAGCGGAATGAAACGGAGTACCGCCCCGATGGCCCGATTGATCGAGGTGCAGCAAACGGACCACTTAAGGGCGCCGCTGGCGGTTCGCGTGGGCGACGTGCTCGTGTTTCAGGCAACGGGGGCCCGGATCAGTGACGGCGAATCGGCTCTGGAGATCTTCGGTCCCTTCGTATCGGCCGTGGTCGGCTCCAACGGGGCTGTTCTCGCCCCGATGGGTTCTCCCAACGCGGTGCTTGTGCGGGCTCGCGGGCCGGGGCAGGCAACGCTCGAGTTGTTCACGGGCGACCCGTTCCACAGCCGCAGAACCACGACCCTGCACATCACGATCGACGACTGAAAAACAGACCGGGATTAACGTCCCGATCTCAGTTCAAGCCGTAAAACCCTCGTTCCCACGCTCTGCGTGGGAACGTCCGCTGTGCCGCTCCGCGGCGCGCTTAACGTCAATTGTGCCCCTCGTTCCCACGCTCTGCGTGGGAACGTCCGCTGTGCCGCTCCGCGGCGCGCTTAACGCCAATTGTGCCCCTCGTTCCCACGCTCTGCGTGGGAACGTCCGTCGTGCCGCTCCGCGGCGCGCTTAACGTCAACTTCAGGAAGTGCCTCTGACCCATTCGGAAGTCGAGTGTGCAGCCGACTGCGCCACGCGGGTGACAGTCCCCCCCCAGCGGGAATCACCGCTCCTGGATTCGCCCAACTCAATCACGAGCGCCGCACCGATGCCCCCTCGTTCTCAACCAGCAGACCACGAATCCAATTTTCCCGCGGCGAAGCCGGCGCGGCAGAGGATCCCAGACCCCGTCTTCCGCAAGCTTCGAGTCTTCGCCCTCGACCCCGGCTTGACGGCCCGTTTCGAGACGGCGGTCGTCAACGAGGCAACGCTCGACATTCCCTGGGAGAAACTCGAGCCCGGCCCCTCGGGCGAATACGTGTCGGTTCAGGATATCGACGAACACGGCACGCAATTGTACGACCCGGTGGACCTGAATCGGCGCGAGTTGCTGGCCCACGACGGCAAGAGCCCATCGGATGGCGATCCGCAGTTTCATCAGCAGATGGTCTACGCGGTCGCCATGCGCACGATTCGTATCTTTGAGCGTGCTCTGGGCCGGCCCGTCCACTGGGCGCAGCGCCGGCCAACGGCAAGCCGCGCAACGTGAAGTACGAAGCGCAGCTCAAGCTTCATCCCCACTTCATGCCGGAGCCGAACGCCTATTACTCGATCGGAACCGCCGCCATCCGCTTCGGTCATTTCATCGGCCTCGCCGGAACGCTGTTTGACGGCACGCATGTTTACTCTTGCTTATCGCAGGACGTCATCACCCACGAGATGATGCACGCGGTGCTCTGGGGCATGAACTACCGGTTCCGTACGGCGTGGTACGACCTGAAGTGGCTTGGCTCGGTGCGCAACCGAAGCGCACTTCCGAGCAAGGGCACGAATCTGATCGTGGTAGCACGCGTGAATCGCACGCTCTGCTTCCGCATCTTCGACGCGGGTGGCAAAGTCGCAGTCAACACGGACGAGCGGCGCCTCAAAAAGCAAGCGCCGGCGATCGCCGCTCTCAAGCGGAAGCTGGCACGCTTGACGCAGCCGCCGAACCCGACCGATTCAGAGACCGCCGAGATTCTCGCACTGGTGACGTCGATCGTTGACTACGACGTGAACCAGGCGGGTGATCCCGACGAGCTGGCATTCCACGAGGCGTTCGCCGATCTGGTCGCGCTCTTCCTGCACTTCTGGGAGTGTGACATTCTGCGGGCCGAGATCGCGAGGGCACGCGGAGTGCTTAACGAGCCGGGCCCACTCGGGGCCGTCGCCCTTCAGTTCGGGCAAGCCCTGGGTAATCCGGACGGCCTCCGGAATGCCTTCGGCAAGACGGAGGGCGAAACCTGGCAGCCGCGGCGGCCGGACCCGAAAGCGGCCCGCACCGAGCAGGAGCCCCACGCGCGCGGCGACTTGCTCGTCGCCGCTGTGTTCGAGGCACTCCGCAAGATGTACGAATCTCAGGTTGCTGACCTCCGGCGGATCGCCAGTCGGGGAACCGGCGAGCTGCCCGCGGGAAGCCTGCATCCCGACCTGGTGAACCGGCTCGTGCACGAGGTCTCGCGGTTGGCAGGCGTCGTGCTGGATATGTGCATTCGCGCTCTCGATTACATGCCGCCCGTGGGCGTGACCTTCGGCGACTTCTTGAGGGCGGTGATCACCGCCGATCATGACGTGAACCCCCAAGACCCGGCATGCCACCGCCAGGCTTTCATGCAAGCGTTTCGCGAGTACGGGATTTCTCCTCAGGAGGTCGGAACCGTCTCGGCGCGCACGCTGCTCTGGCCGGGACCCGAGAGCGACGAGGTCGCCCTGGCGCTCGTGCCCTTCGTGCAGAAACTCTCGAAGCGACTCGCGTACTGGAACCTGCCCCCGGAGCGAAGTGAGCTCTGGTATGTGCTCGAGGAGACGAAGATCGATCTGCACGAGTACTTGAGCAGACTCAAGGTCCCGCGCCGGCTCGGCGCGATCGACCTCCGCAAACCGTTCGAGGTGCAAGCGATCCATCCGCGCCAGCGGGCCGGTGAGCCGGGCGCGCTCCAGTCGCAGTGGGTCATCAAGCTGCTCCAGCCGCCCACCCCCCCGAACCAGTCGCCGGGCTCCAACCAGATCGGTTGCACGTTGCTGGTCGAGGCCGATTCGGGAATGGTCCGCTACCAGATCGACAAGCGCCGTCCCGCGCGGCCCTCCGACGGGGACGCCGCGGCCCTTGCCGGGACCCTGCTGTCCGCTCCCAGCGGTGGCGCTGCCGCCGCCGCTCTTGAGCGGCGGCTCCGCACGTTCGCGTTCGATCCAACCATGGGAATCGCATCCGAGACCGCCGTGATCAACGAGGTCGTGCTGCGGGTACCCTGGGAGCGCACCTCTTCCGGCGGCGATGCGCTCGGGCCCGGCCCGGTGGGCGAGTACCTCGAGATCGTGGACCGTGATCCCGCAAGCAAGGCCTTCTATGCCCCGATCGACCTCGATGACCCGCGGCTCTTGGCTCAGCAAGGACTGGCGCCGTCCGAATCGAACCCGCAGTTTCACCAGCAGATGGTCTACGCCGTTGCGATGCGCACGATTCGCACGTTCGAGCGGGCGCTTGGCCGGCTCGCCCTCTGGTCGCCGCGGCCGGCGGTGCGTCTGGACGAGACCGGCGACAACTGGAAGAGCGAACAATACGTCCAGCGGTTGAGGGTTTACCCGCACGCGCTGCGAGAGGCTAACGCCTACTACAGCCCCGTCAAGAAGGCCCTCCTCTTCGGATACTTTCCCGATCCGGGATTCCCGGGCCGGGCGCGCGAGGACGCGATGATCGTCTTCACGTGCCTGTCCCACGACATCATCGCGCACGAGACAACCCATGCGCTGCTCGACGGCATGCACCGCCGGTTCAACGAGCCCAGCAATCCCGACGTGCTCGCCTTCCACGAAGCGTTTGCCGACATCGTGGCTCTGTTCCAGCACTTTTCGCTGCCCGATGTTCTGCGGCACCAGGTGGCCCGCACCCGCGGCGACCTCGAGAGCCAGAACCAACTGGGTGAGCTGGCGCAGCAGTTCGGTCAGGCCACGGGCAATCGCGGGGCGCTGCGAAGCGCCCTGGGCGCGGTCAATCGGTTGACCGGCCAGTGGGAACGGGCCAAGCCCGATCCCGACGCCTACCGCCGTCTCAAAGAACCCCATGATCGAGGCGCCTGCTCGTGGCTGCCGTATTCGACGCGTTCCTGACGATTTTTAAGGCGGCGGTGGCCGACCTGCTCCGGATCGCCACCGATGGAACCGGAGTTCTGCCGGCGGGCCATCTCCATCCCGATCTGGTGAACCGCCTGGCCGACGAGGCCGCGCGATCGGCCGGGCACGTGCTCAACATGTGCTTCCGCGCGCTGGATTACTGCCCGCCGGTTGACCTGACCTTCGGCGACTATCTGCGGGCAATCGTGACCGCCGACTATGAATTCGACCCGGTGGATGAAACGAATTGTCGGGTGGCATTCGTCGAGGCGTTTCGCCGGCATGGGATCGTGCCGGAGGGCGTGCGCACCGTCTCCGTCGACGGGCTGCTGTGGCGCGGCAGCGCCGACGCCCCGGATGAAGATGAGAACGCGGTGCTGAGCGAGGTCCAGAAATGGGCCCCCGACATCGCCTCGTGGAGCCTGACCAGGGGCCGAGAGAAGCTCTATAAGCTCATGAAAAGTAAACGCGCCGCCCTGCATAGCTACTTGCAAGCGCGACTGAAGAAGCACGGGTGCGGCATCAGTGGAATCAACTTTGAGTTGCCGGTTGAGGTGCATTCCATTCGACCATCCTTCCGCAGCGACTGGGAAGGCCGGCCGCGGTTTCAATGGGTAATCGAGCTGACCCAGCGCGACGGAAAGATCACCGATCCGGAAGGTTGGATAGTTCCGGACGGCGAGGCCGAATTCTGGTTCCGCGGCGGATGCACCCTGGTGGTGGACGCAGAGACCGGGAAGGTTCGGTACAGCATCCGAAAGAAACTCGACGACGCCCGGCGAGAGCGCCAGCGCCGGTACTTGCTGGAAGACGGCAACGAAAACCTGGCCGCCACATACTTCGGCGGTGTGGGCCGGCAGCGCAGTGAGCCATTCGCAATGCTGCATCGACTGTGAGGGGCCGCATGGAGCAATTCGCATGAAAACCGTTCGGGTGCGGATGTACCGCCAGGGGCTCGGGGATTGCTTCCTCCTTTCGTTCCCCCGGCCGGCCGGCGAGTCCCACGTGCTGATCGACTGCGGCGTGCTCAAAGGCACGGGAGACGCCACGGCCCGCATCAGACGCGTGGCCGAATCGATCCTCACAACAACCGGCGGACGGCTCGACGCCCTGGTCGTCACTCACCAGCATTGGGACCATGTCTCCGGGTTCCTCCAGGCCGAAGACATCTTCAACCGGCTGGCCGTGGGCGAGGTCTGGCTCGCCTGGACCGAGGATCCTGGAGACGACCTGGCCTCTGAATTAGCCCATCGCCGGCGGAAGGCCGTCGCCGCCGTCGAAAATGCCGTCACCAGACTCTCGGGCCTCGCCGAGGCGAGTGCGCAGCACAACCTCGCGTCTCTGAACGGCCTGCTCGCGTTCCAGGGCGAGATGGGCGCCAGCGGCCCCGCGACGACCGCCAAGGCGATCGAGTGGGTGAAAGCGCGTGAGAACGCCCGCCTGCGCTACTTCACGCCCGGCTGCGATCCAGTGACCATTCCCGGCGTGGATGACGTGCGGGTATACGTGCTCGGTCCCCCGCGCGACGTCAAGCTGCTCCGGAGAAGCGACCCGAGCACGCGGTCGAGCGAGGTCTACGAGCTCGCCGGGATGAGCGGTGAAGACCTGGGGTTCCTCGCGGCCCTCGACTCATCCCCCGATGAAGGAGACACCGCCGGAATGCCGTTCGACAAATGGTTCCGGATCTCCGACGCGGAGGCGTGGGACGACGACTTCTTCGGTGAACACTATGGGTTTGAGGGAGAGGACGACCAGGGGTGGCGCCGCATCGAGAGCGACTGGCTCGGACCAGCCGGCCGGCTGGCGCTCCAGCTCGACTCGAACACAAATAACACCAGCCTCGCACTCGCGTTCGAGCTCGAGCCCTCCCGCCGCGTGCTCCTGTTCCCCGGCGATGCCCAGGTGGGCAACTGGATGAGCTGGGCTGGAAGGGAGTGGAACCTGAAGACCGGATCCGGATCGCGCAGGGTGACGGCCGAGGATCTGCTCGCCCGGACCGTGCTCTACAAGGTCGGCCATCACGGCAGCCACAACGCCACCCTCCGCGAGCTGGGCCTCGAGCTAATGACCAGCCGCGAGCTCGCAGCCATGTTGCCCGTAGACCGGACAACCGCCAAGAAGATGGACTGGAACATGCCCTTCCCGACACTCTACCGCCGCCTCCACGAGAAAACCGCCGGCCGACTTCTCGACCTGGAGACCGGACTACCGCCCAGGCCCGACGACCAGTCGAACGCTCGCGAGTGGGACAGCTTCCTCGCGCGAACCGACGTCACCCCAGACTGGATCGACTACCGCATCGAGCTGTGAAACTGCCCTCACTTCGAGGCGTGTTTCTTGTCTGGCTCGATGCGGTAAACCTTGCCGCCAAGCTTGACGGTGATCGGCTCGTCGAGGCTCAGGTACTGGTTGTCTCCGGCTTTCTGAGTGCGGGCGAGACTGAAGTACTCGTCGCTCAACTGGGTGATCACCGTCGCTTTTTCGGCTTCTTCCTCGGTGACCGCGGCGTCGATCCAGCGCTCTTTCTTCCAGTAGAACGTCTTCGACCCGATGCGGCGCACCTTGGACTGCGCATCGCCTCTCTTGGCCTCTCCGTCAGCCGCGCGGGACGTCGGCGTGACGGCAGCGATACCACCGGCGCCGCCGGTTGGACCTGATCCGCCGGCCATCATCCCGCCGAAGCCCCTCGTGGCTGCGGATTTGTTCCGCGCACGCCGATCGGCACGTTCCTCCGCCGGTGCACTCGCGCTCGGCGTGGCGAGTTGCGCTCCGCGATCGACCGAATTCGCATTCGCGAGACCCTCGTACGCGGAATCGCTGGCCGCTTCGCGCTCGGCTCCCAGCATGCGTTGCTTGCCGCGCCGCTGCTCGACGCCTTGCACGCCGGTTACCACCTGCAGCTCGCTCAGCGCGCGTTCAGCCCGAGTGGCGTTGCCCATCGCTTGTAGCGGCACGCGCTCATCAGCCAGGAATGACGTATAAGGCGTCAAGATCCCGTACCTGGTGCTGAGTGACACTAGCTCGTCGATCAGCTCACGGTTCTGCCCATGCAGGTCGATCTGATCGATCAAGTCACCGAGCCGGCGAACGGCCCACAGCCTCTCGACGAAATCGTAGTTGCTTCCGCCCGAGGAGCCGGCGAGCTCAGCGGGGAATTCCAGGCTTCGGCTCTCGCCTGCGACCTTGCCTGTCACCCGGATCGTGGTTCGGCCGGATTGCCGGTACCGGCCCACCCAGACAATCTGCCCCCCCTCGAAGAGGTCAGGAACGTCGCGCGGGTAGCTGCGGTTGACGTCGACCCCCGACAGTTCAATGCGAATGTCCGATAGCGCCGGCCGTGTCATCTTCGAATAAAACGCCGCGACGTGGCTCTCGATGTCTTCGTCGGGCTTGACGTATTCACTCGTTCCGCTGTTGCCGCCGCTCAATCGATCGAGCAACCGGGCGTTGACGTCGTAGCCGACTCCGAAGCAAAAGACCCGCGATCGCCGCGAGTTGGCCGAGCGGCAGTTCTCGGCGATCGGCAGCTCACGAGTTTCGCCGGCTGTGGGCAGTCCGTCGGTCAGGAACAGCACGTAGCTCGGGCGCGACGAATCGTGGATCATCGCCAGAGAGGTCTTGAGGGCGGCGTCGATGTTGGTGCTTCCCCCCTCGCGGATGTTGTCGACAAACCGCTCGGCTTCCTCGCGCACTCGCGAGCTATATCGCTCGAGCTCGGGCTTGAAGCTTTCGACCCGATCGTCATAGGCGACGATGTTGAACAGGTCGTCCTCGCGGAGGTTGTTGAGCACGGACTTGAGCGCCTTCCGCGCCTGCTCGATTTTCTTGCCCGCCATCGAGCCCGACCGGTCGATCACGAAGATGACCGTCTTGGGCAGCGGGCGTGCGTCGGCCGGCTTCACCTCCGGGCTCGCCAGCAGCAGGAAATAGCCGTCCTCGGATTCGCTCGGGCGAATGCTCATGATGTTGGCTGAGAACGCACCGCTCGCGAGCGTGTAAACCAGACGAAAATCGCGGCTCGGCACCACATCCCGGTATTCCATGGCAACCTTGACGTCACGATCACCAAAGCGGTCGATCTTCACGTCGTCGCTCGGGCAGTAAATCGATTTGATCGGTTCCTTGCTCTGGATCGAAATGCTGACAGCCAGCCGCTGAATGGGCTTGCTCGTGAACTTCTGCGTGCTGAGAGGATAGGTAAACTCGACAAGGTCGCGCTCGCGCTTGCAAAGCTGCGTGTAGCGCATGGTCACCTTGCGGTCCGCCCCTGCGGGAATGGGAAAGACGCTCGTGCGGTAAAGCCCGCGACCCATGTATTCGAGCAGCGCAGGGTCTCGCTTCGTGCGGACGATCTCTTCGTAAATGCGCCTGGCTTCGTCCTTGGGGACGAGCCTGCCGGGCAGCTCTTTGCCATCGACCATCAGCACGAAGTTCTGAATGGCCCCTTCCTCGGGAAGCGGGAACAGGAATTCGGCTTCGAGCTGAGTCGACCCGGGGTTGTGGAAGGTCTGGGAAACTTGAACTTCCGCGACTTGATCGCGCACCCGCCCATCGATGCTGACCTCTCGGATCTCATAAAAATGGCTGATCGGAATCGTCGGGCGACGATCGATGATGATCCCCTGCGATCTGGCCGCGGCGACAAACTGGCTCGAGAAAACGAGGGCCGCGAGGAAGCCGATCCACCGACCGCGATTTGTCCACATCGTCGTTCCTCCCGACGGCTTCCACCCGCGGCGCACTTCGCCTGGCTCGCGAATTCCGGGATAGTGCGCAAGCGGGGCGAGCCGCCTCGCCATCCGACCTGGTGATTGCACGCAAGTTCCCGACGGTCAGATCACCCCGAGGCCGATCTCGGGCATCCGGGGCGTCTCTATCAGCTTTAGACGCAGCAAGCCACGGTTCATTAGCAAGAGTTTTGGATTTTTCCTGTTGGGCGAGGGTCTCCGACCCCGCCCCGGGGCCCGCGGTAGGGCGCGTGTCTCCGACCCCGCCCCGGGACGCAACCCCAGATCACCCACCCCACTCGCTCGTGGACACGCCGGCCAATTGCCTCTTACACTGATCACGATTGAGCCGGTTGGTGAAGATCCCCGATCCCGATCTTCGATGGTGGCGCCATGAGTGGCTACCTGACTCCCGATGAAGAACTGGTCCGGCGCCTCCCGTTGCCGCTGGCGCAGCTTCATCGCCGCGCCCACGATGCCAAGACGCCGCTCGAGCGAGTCCTGGTGGCCTACTACCTCTGGGAAGCGTCCCTCAAGCTACTGGGCTCGGTGGCGATCGTGGCCTATGCCGAGCGAAGCGAGCACGATCCGGTCTTGACCGAACGGCTCACGAGCCTGGCGCGTCCCGCCCTGGGAAACTGGTGGGAGTACGTTCGGCTGCTTGTCCCTGCCCTCGCCGACGCCGGCGACGAGCCGTTCCGAGCGGTCCGCGACCTGGTCCTGGGCAGCTCACGGAGCAACCTGCCACGGGCTGCCGCACTCGATGCGGCCTTGCGCGAATTCCTGGGCGGCGCAGCGGGTGCCCACAGTACAGTCCGCGTCAGCGATTTGTTCGAGCGATTGGTGCAATACCGAAACAAGACGACCGGCCATGGTGTCATGGGAGTAAGACCGTCGGAGTCGGACGAGCAGATGGGTAGAGCGATCCTCGCCGGAGTGGGCGAGTTGCTCGGGCATCTGGACGTGCTGGCAGGGTATCGCCTTGTGTACGTGTCGGCTGTCGAGCGCGCCGAGGATGGAGCGTGGGTCATCGAACGACTCGCCCTGACCGGAGAGGCCCCACGTTCCCTGAAACCCGTTGAGCGGCCCGAGCGGGAGGCTCACCTACTGCCGCTGCCCAAGCGTGTCTACCTCGACGCACCGGTTCTCCGCGATTCCGTGGAGGATCCCCCACCACCCGAGGATCCCGGGAAATCCAGCCTCCCCGCTCGCCCCGACGTTCTGGCGCTGCGGTCCGTTCACCCAATGGTGAAATATGATCCCGCCAAGGAGGAGATGTTCTTCCTGAACGCGCGGCGCGGCCGGTCAAGAATCGAATACCTGGGATACATCTCGGGCGCGATAATCGATCGCCCGGACCTGGGCGCCGAACACCGCGCGCTGCTGGCGCGGGTTCTGGGCTGCGCTATCGCCAGCGACCAGGTCGCGGCGTGGGCCGACCAGTCGGTGGCTGGAGAGCCGCAGGGATCGCCGTCCCCGAACACGGATGAGCCGCCGCCGCGCCGGCTGGGCGAGTTCGAGTTGCTCAGCGTCTTGGGCCGCGGGGGCATGGGGAAGGTCTATCGAGCCTGGCAGCCGTCCTTGGGCCGGCAGGTGGCGCTGAAGTGCCTGCTCCGAGTCGGCGACCCCAAGGCCGAGGCGCGGTTCGACCGTGAGATCCACGCTCTGGGCAAGGTCGAGCACCCGAGCGTGGTCAAGGTCTTCACTTCGGGCGTGGACGGAGACCAGTGGTTCTACGCGATGGAGTTGGCCGAAGGGGCGACGCTGGCCGCCCTCTGCCGGGCGCTCCACTCCCGCAGCGCGAGCGCGGCCGGACTCGACCTGGGCACTTGGCGAGAGTCGCTGAGCAAGGCGTGCGAGGATTCGCGGAAGGAGGAGCAGTCCCTGAGCGATCACCAGGCGACCGCCACCAGGCCGGCCCCGTCGCGTGCCGACTCTCTGCATCCATCCGTCCCGACCCAAGCCCCTGCCCGGCAGGGTTACGTCAAAGAGGTCGCCGAGCTGGTCCGCCAGGTCGCCCAGGCGGCCCATGCGCTGCATCAGGCCGGCGTGATTCACCGCGACATCAAGCCGGGCAACGTGGTGGTGACGGCCGACGGCACGCAGGCGGTTCTGATGGACTTGGGCCTGGCCCAGCTCGTCGACGAGCTCGACAAGCAGAACAAACCGAACCTGACCACCAAGTTTGTCGGCACATTGCGGTACTCGAGCCCGGAGCAGATCCTGGATTCCGCCAAGGTCGATCGCCGCACCGACGTCTATAGTCTGGGAGCCGTGCTCTGGGAGCTGCTGACGCTTCGAGCTCTCTACGGCGCGTCGGAGTCCACGCCGGACTACCTGCTGCAGAGACAGATTGTCCTGGAAGAGCCCAAGCGGGTGCGCACTTTTCACCCGGGGATCCCGCGGGACCTGGAAGCGATCGTCGCGAAGTGCCTGGAAAAGAAACCGGACCACCGCTACGCCACCGCCGCCGATCTGGCCGGCGATCTGCGTCATTTCCTCGTCGGCGAGCCGGTCAAGGCGCGGCCGGTCGGCTCGCTCGGTCGCACCCTGAGATGGGCACGGCGACGGCCGTTGCCAGCGGCGATGGCGACGCTGGGCTGCCTGCTCGTCTCCCTGGTCCTGGGGGCTGGTTTTGCCTACTGGGATTTTCATCGCGAGCGAATCGAGTACTACCGGGACTTTGAGAAACGCTGGGGTATTCCGGTTGGGATCGGCCGCCTGACCGCGGAACAGGCCCACCACCGTCAGTACACCCTGCAGTTTCATCGTCGCGCTGGCCGCGTGGAGCGGGTCGACGTCGTCAACGGACACGGCCAGTTGACAACGCGGCACCCGGTCGACACGTATATCGGCAGTCGGGACGATGCGACGCAGGCCAAGCGTGAATGCTCGTATATTTACCGATTCGACGAGAAAGGTCAGTTGACCGAGGAAAGAGCCCTGGATCGGTCCGGAGGAATTGTATTCAAATTTATCTACACTTCAGAAGATTCGGCTCATTTCACCGACGCGCGGGGATCGACGTTCGCCGTACCCGGCTCTGAGGCAAGCTTTGTGAGATTCGAACTCTCCGATCGGGGGCTCGCGAAAGAGATTAAATTCTATGATATCAATGGAAATGCTCGTCGACCGAATCGGGACGGGATCTACGGGAAGCATCAGGAATTTGATGCCCATGGTTGGTGGGTGCGAATGACGTTTCTCGGGCCGCATGACCAGCCGGTTCTGAGCAGGGACGGCTTCGCCGGGTTGACCGCCAAGTACGATGACGCTGGCAACCTGATCGAACAGGCCTACTTGAATGAGTCGGGCCAGCCGGTTCGCAGCAAGTACGGCTACGCCAAGCTCACCATCCTGTACGACGACTGGGGCAACCGGATCGAGACGGCGTACCTGGACGACGCGGGCGAGGCTACGCGGAACAAAGACGGCTATGCCAAGATCACTGCCCGGTACGATGACCGTGGCCACCTGGTCGAGGAAAAGTATTTCGATGGGGCCGGCCAACCGACGCTGACCAAGGGCGGGTACGCCAAGGTCACCGCGCAGTACGATGAATGCGGCAACGCCATCGAATTTGCCTACTTTGACAAATTCGGCCGGCCCGCTCGGCACAAGGATGGCTACGCCAAATCCACCGCCAGGTACAACGAGCGTGGTCAAGCGGACCAGACTGCCTACTTCGACGAATCAGGCCGGCCCACTCGGCACAAGGATGGCCACGCCAAATTCACCGCCAGGTACAACGAGCGTGGTCAAGCGGACGAGGCCGCCTACTTCGACGAATCAGGCCGGCCCACTCGGCACAAGAATGGCTACGCAAAGCTCACAGCCAAGTATGACGACCGTGGCAACCGGATCGAGGAGGCCCACTTCGACGAGGCGGGCAAGCCGCTGCAGATCAAGGACGGCTGCGCCAAGTTCACAGCCAAGTATGACGACCAAGGCAACCGGATCGAGGAGGCCTACTTCAACGAGGCGGGCAAGCCGGTCCAGATCAAGGGCGGCTACGCCAAGTTCACAGCCAAGTTTGACGGCCGAGGCAACCGGATCGAGGAGGCCTACTTCGACGAGGCGGGCAAGCCGGTCCAGATCGAGGGCGGCTACGCCAAATTCACAGCCAAGTATGACGACCAAGGCAACCGGATCGAGGAAGCCTACTTTGACGAGTCGGGCAAGCCGGTCCAGATCAAGGGCGGCTACGCCAAGTTCACCCTCCGGTACGACGAGCGCGGCAACCGGATTCAGGAGGCCTACTTCGACGAGTCGGGCAAGCCGGTCGAGACTGACAGCGGCTTCGCCAAGTCCACTGCCAGCTACGACGCACGCGGCAACCGAACGGAGACGTCGTTCTTCGACGAGTCGGGCATGCCGGTGCAGGTCAAGGACGGCTTCGCCAAGATCACCAACAAGTACGATGACCGCGGCAACTTCATCGACACAGCTTACTTCGACGTAGCGGGCAAGCCGGTGCAGCTCAAGGACGGCTTCGCCAGGTTCACCATCCGGTACGACGACCGCGATAACCGGATCGAAGAAGTATACTTCGACGCGGCTGGCCGCCCCACTCGACACAAAGACGGCTACACCAAGTTCGCCGCCGAATACGATCACCAGGATCACCAGATCGAGCAGGCCTACTTCGACGAAACGGGCAAGCCGGTGCGGTTCAGAAACGAGTTCACGCGGGTGACGATGGCCTATGATGAAAAGGGCCGAAAAGTCCGGCAGGCGATTTTTGGGTACGAAGCGGGCGTTCGGGGTTACTCTGCCATCACCCAAACTCTCGACGGTCGAGGGAATGTGGTCGAGCAAGCCTACCTTGACGAATCGGGCAAGCCGGCGCGCACCAACGATGGCTATGCCAAGGTCACCTCCCAGTACAATGCTCGCGGCCACCTGATCGAGAGGGCCTACTTCGACGAATCAGGCAAACCCATGCGTAGCAAGAACGGCTGCGCCAAGGTCGCCAACGAGTACGACGACCGCGGCAACCTGATCGAAACAGCCTACTTCGACGAGGCAGGCAAGCCGGCGCGGCATAAGCATGGCTACGCCAAGGTCGTCAACATGTACGATGACCACGGCAATCGAACAGATTCGACCTACTTCGATCAAGAAGGCAAGCCCGTTCGGTGCAGGGCGATTATCACCGAGGTCAACCCGGGCGGTCGGGGAGAGCGGATCGGGTTGAAGGGAGGCGACATCCTGATGACGTATGACAAGAAGGACGTCATCAATGCGTCCAGATTCATCGACGCAAGACGCCGTCAAAGCCCTGCCGAAAAGCCGAAGGAGCTCATCATCCTCCGGAATGGTAAGCTCCTAACCTTCCGGATCGCTCCCGGACTGTTCCAGGCGACGTTGGAGGACCGGGTCGTTCCCGAAACCGAGCTTCAAGCCGTTCAGGACGAAAAGAGGCCGTGAGAATCGCCCGCGACCGGACACGATCCGGCGCTCTGGGAACACAACTGGGCAGCGGCGAGCAGAATTCGGCGGTTTACGCTATCCCCAGCGCGCCTGAGCCCCAACCGCGAAGATCGGGGGACAGAGCCCCCTCCAACAAGGACGACTGCCCCACGCCCATGCCTGTTGGAGCCGGCTCCGCCCGGCGATCCGCTTGCACGCACGGCCCAGAGATCCTGAATGTCGGGCGCAGGTTCTCCGAGACGCGCGCCCGGCCCAGAGACCCTGCGGTGGAAGACCTTAACAATCTCAAAACCGCCGGATGGCCCGAATCGGAACCATCACCCACCCGACTCCCGGGATGTACGCCCTCACGTACCCGGAGTTTCGATTTCCATATCCCCCACCGTAGCCATACCCCCGGTTGCCGTAGCCGTAGCCCCCGCCGTTACCATATCCATAGCCGGAGCCTCTATAGCCCCCTGCCTCACCAAGATTCGAGCCAAGGGCTCCAATGCCCGGTGCTCCGAATCCGCCGCCGGCATGTGCCCGATTGTTGCGCGACAAGTTCACGCTCGCCGAGTTGCTCGTGCCGCCAAAGTTGTTGAAGGTGTGCGATCGCGACGCAGAGTTGCCATTATTGTGGTTAGAGCTCGTCCTCGCGATTTGAGCTGAGCCGCGACGATTACTTGAGTGGTGTGCGGCGGCGGCGCGATGACCGGCTGAAGAGTGATGGGCACCGCCTCCACGGTGGGCGGCGCGTCCCGAGTGCCCAGCGCCGTGATGTCCGCCACCGCCGCCATGGTGCCCACCCCCGCCGCGATGTCCGCCGCCACCGCCATGGTGTCCACCCCCGCCGTGGTGTCCTCCGCCATGGCCTCCCTTGGCCTGGGCCAAGCCGGCCGGCAAAGCCAGGGCCGCCAGGATCAACGATGTATTCCCAATCGCCCGCAGTAGCATTCCGATGGTACGCATGACGTTCTCCTCGGCATGAAGCTCATCTGAAGGATTAAACACCGCGCCCTGATGGAAGTTTCTACGAGGCCGCCGGGCCGAAGGGTTTCGGGGACGCTGGAAAAAAATCAGGTCCGTCAGCGTGACTTCGTGCATAGTAGTGAGGATGGCATCGAACATCACGGCGGGACGCACGACTATGGGAAAAGGCCAACCCGGCTCCGCGTTACGGCAATTGCGAGCCCTGTTTGCGGGTGGGACGGCGACCGGGCTCACCGACAGCGAGCTCCTCGAGCAGTACAAGGCCAGGCGCGCCGAGTCGGCTGAAGTTGTGGCAGCGGCGGAGATGGCGTTCGAGGCCTTGGTGGATCGTCACGGAGCGATGGTCTGGGGAGTGTGCCACCGCGTGCTGGCAGATGCCCACGAGGCGGAGGACGCCTTCCAGGCCACCTTCCTCGTACTTGTCCGTAAGGCAGGATCGGTGCGCGTGGACGGCTCCCTCGGCCGCTGGCTTTACGGCGTCGCCCACCGCGTCGCGCTTCGAGCACGGTCCCGGGCCGAGCGACGAAAGTCCGGGATCGGCCGGGTTCCGCCTGCGTCGGCCGGCGATCCCTCGGTCGAGCTGGAGCTCAGCGACCTCCGCCGCGCCGTCGGTGAGGAGCTTGAACGGCTGCCGGCAAAATACCGATGCCCGGTCGAGCTCTGTCACCTTCAGGGCATGACGTACGACCTTGCGGCGCGCCAGCTCAAATGGCCGGTCGCCACAGTCAAGAGCCGCCTGACCAGGGGCCGGCTCAGGCTGCGGCAGAGACTGGCGCAGCGTGGCCTCGCGCCGGGCGCAGTCGCAGTCGGCATGGCCACTGCCCTCACCGCCCAATCCCGGGCTGCTGTTCCACTGGAGCTTGCTCAAGCCACGGCCCGCGCGGCAACAGCGTGCGCCACCGGTGCGTTCCCGGCGGCAGTGACCGATCTCACCGAAGGAGTCCTCAAGATGATGATGTGGAAAAAGCTCAAGCTGGCCGCGGCGGGCGCTCTGGTCGTCGCGGGCGTGACGGCCCAGGCCGTGTCGCAGCAGGCTGTGCCCGGGGGAATTCAGACGCCGCAGTCTCCGCAGACTGCCGTTCAGCCAGCCGAAAAACCGAACGATAAGCCAGCAGGCGATCGCCGCTGGGTCCGGAGCTTGCCCAACGGAGCAATCATCGAGGTCGTCGGTATTTCCACGTTCCCCTCCGGCCCCGATACCTGGTGGCGTCCCGATGGAACGCCGCTCCATCAAGCACCATGCGACCCGAGCGAGCCGAGAATCTCCGGCGAGAATGCCGTGCGTATGTTGGTTGTCGTGCGTCTGGCCCGCATTCCCGACGGAGCAGACCATACATGGTCGATCACCGAGTCCCAGGGAGCAGCCTGGGGGCCTGCGACGCGAAACGGCCAACCCTTACCCGGTCTGACCGAGATGACCGCCCTGCTCCCGGCTGATGCAGCCGATTGCACGGTTCTTTTCAAGGTCGCGGCCGGTCCCTGGAAGACCGAGCGGACCTGGGGGAAGAATCAAGGCGCTGTCGGCCGCAGCGTCGGTCCGAGCTACATCTTCAGTCGGGCAATCGCAACCGAGAAGGGAACGCTGATAGCGGTGACTCATAACGTTCAGGACAAGCCAGTGCGAATCGTCGCGGTCGACTTGGACGGCAACGAGCTCCCGGCGGAGATCCGGTCGGGTTCGGGTGTGATGAACTTCCAGCAGCTTGTAGTCGAGTTCGGTCAGCCCCCCGATCAAATCAAGGAATTCCGGCTCCAGACCCGCCCCTACGAAGAGGTCCAGATCCGACGCATCGCTCTGAAACGCAAATGATCTACCTGGAACACCGCTCAGCGGCCGCGAAGCACCCAATCTTCGTCGAACACGGCACAAGACGCAGCAACTCACGGTTCATGAGCTCGAAATCTCGTTTTTCTGTCAGTTTTCGAGCGCACCGCCGTACATCGCAGACAGGGCCTTCAAAGCCGCCTTTGGCTTGCGGTCGATTGTGACCGCGCCGAAGGCCCCGAACGGTCCCAGCGACCTGAATGGTAGCCTGTGGTTGTAATCGGCCCACGACCACAAGACGCCGCCGGAGACGTCTTGCATGCCGGAGATCGCGGTCCACACCGCGCGAATCGCCAGCCCGCTTTGATCTCGGGCGCCTCGCGCGCCGCTTGCGCAGAGGTATCGACCGCCCAACCGTCGATGAGGCCGCCGGTTGCCACGACCAGAATCGCAAAATAGGTCTGATTTCGCATCGGTCCTGTTCGTCTCAATGACCGTGAATGACCCACTCTTCATCAAACAAGGCATGATTGACGACGGTGCGTCTCTCGGACGTGAACACAAGGTGAATCCGCCCGTCGCGCGCTTGAAACGCGCTCGGATATCCGAAGTCGCCTTCACCTTCGCGGATATTCCGGCGCGACGTCCAGGTGCGGTCCTGATCCTCCGAGATCGCGGCGGCGAGCGGCGTGCGCCGGGTCATGCTGTCGTTGAAGATGAGCAGCAGCCGGCCGCTCTTGAGCTTGAGGAATTCGACGGCCGCGTTCGGGTTGGGAAAAGCGGAATCCTTGCCTTCGCTCCACGTGAGCCCCCCGTCCGAGGACTCAGCCCGGACGATGTAGCCGATGGTCTTTGGATCGTAGTCTCCGCCGCGGCGGCAGTAGGCGATCAAGTGGTTGGCTTGGAGCTCAACGACAGCGGGCTGGATGTTGCCTTTGGGCGAACGGATCTGGCCGGTTCTGGTCCAGGCCCGCTTCGCAGGCTGATAGCGTAAGAAGAGCGACGTGCTGTCGGCACCGACCTTTTCGGGATCGTGCCCGGTTTCGTGGTAGACCGGCAGCAGGTAATCGCCGCCTGAGAGGACGATGGGCCGGTTGCGCACCATGGTTCCTTCTTCGAGCGAGAGCACGGACGCGTCGGACCAGGTTTCTGCACCGTCGCGTGAGATCTTGACCTGCACGCGCGAGTTCGACCAGGTCTCGCCGAACCGAACGACGTAAAAGAGCCAGACGCCGCCGTCGGGAGCTTCCCAGATCACGCCGTTGCCGACCGAGCGAAACGGGTCGCGAGCGATCGGCTTGGGATCGCTCCACTTTGCTTCGCCCTTCTTGAGCCGGGAGCCGAAGACGGCCGTTTCGATCGCGTATTCGCCTTCTCCGCCGTAGTACACCAGGTAGAGGTCGCCGTTCGCGAGCTCGGTCATGCTGGCGGGGTGCTTGTAGGGGCCGGTGGGGATTTCCGGGCCGAAGACACGGGTGATCGTGAGGTCGCCGGCGCGGATCGAGGAAACATGCGTGAACGCGATCGTCGCGAGAACAACCGCTCGAATGAGTTGCCGGTGCATCGGGTGCCGCCTGAGGAAAATGGACCGGGCTGGCAAGAATCACAGGTGTCGCGAGGACCTTTGTGGTGTGGCCGTTTTGAGGCAGCAGCGCGAAGGCGTAGCTGCGATCCGCCGGGCGGGCGGTGTCGTGACCTATGACTATGAGCGCACGGCCTCCGGCCGAATGAAGGGGCCGTGATGGCTGGTGGATTGCATCGGCATCGACTGTCTCGACCACGTTTTCCAGTTTTGGTTTCGTGGGAACGCCAGCGCTCAGCTCCTGGCGTATCGCTCACTGCGGCGCGATCTCAACGCCCAAGAGTTTGGACAAAGCCTCGCGCACGACTGCGCTTCGACCGGCCAGGGAGTGCGATGCAGCGTAGCTGTCAATCGCTTGAACCACTTCCGTCTCGCCAGCCGAGAACACAGTTCCAACCGGGATTCGATCACGGTGCCGGGTCGCCGTCGCTCGAGCCCATTCTTTCAGGGATGGAAGTTCTTGATCGATTTCCGCCCGTATCATGCCGTGCCGCTCTTTCTCCTCGGTCGTGGCGTC
This sequence comes from uncultured Planctomycetota bacterium, assembly GCA_963823665.1. GTDB lineage: Bacteria > Planctomycetota > Planctomycetia > Isosphaerales > Isosphaeraceae > CAVXHV01. The sequence goes on along the minus strand of CAWGMQ010000004.1, from coordinate 1,066,056 downwards.
GCGAATGATGCGATTGCGAATTTGGTGGGTCATCGAATTGTCCACGTAACAGAATTTCAATCGTCTAGTTCGTAAGCGCTCACGGGGTAGACCGAAACGTCATCAACTTGTTCGTACACGACGAGAATGAGTCGACCTTCTGGGGTGTAGCCCGTAACAACGGGCCGGCCAGAACTCCGGCTAACCGTCGTGTCCAAAGGATCGCATATTACCGCTTCGACATCCTCCGGGCTTAAGCCATGTTCGGCGATGTGCTCGACATTGCCGCCAGGCTCAAATGTTCCAAGTGATATCATACCAAGGCATACCGTTTTAGTCTCCCGGACCCATCATCATGATCACCAACTGCGTGCCGATCATGCTGGTCGCATGATCGCCGCAAGAAGAACCACTCGAATGACTTGCCGGTTCATCTGGTTTCGCCTTGAGGAAATGGGACCGTGCTGACAAGAATCACAGGTGATAGGAGGACCATTGTGGTCCGGCCGTCCAGCCCGGGCAAGGCGGACTTAATCGGTGAGAGAATGGGGATCCTGACGCGATTCTTCGGCAAAGAACCTCAGGCGGACGATCGCGGTGGTGACCTCGTCGCGAACCGCAAGACGCAAAACCGGCTCGGTTTGCAAGTGCTTTTCAAAGAGAAGTTCACCCCGGACGCGGGGCGCTTGACCGAGGCAATGCAGTCTTATCACATCTCGATGAAGCGGGCTCGGTTCGAGATCGATCCCGGGCTTCTCGAGCGCGGAACGGTGTTCGGACTGGCTGGCTGGGGGAAGCACGTCGTGCAGCTTGTCGGCTTTGACGGGCCGATGCCTGCTGATGCAGTGGAACGATGTTTGGCGCCTTCGCACTACGGCCAGGAATTGAAAGCACAGATTCGCCAGCACGCCAGCCACTTGCTTCTGTATTACGCGGGCAACGACAGCTCGCCTTATGAGCAGTATCTGGCGATGGCGGCGATAGGCGGTGTCCTATCGCAGTTTGGCGCGATTGCCATGTTGAATGAATCGGCCCGGACATCGTTTCCCGCGGAAGCCCTCTCGGGAGGGGAGCCTGAGGGTGATATCATGGAGCAGCTTCGGGAATTCCCCCTGTTGATGCTCTTTTGTGGGTTCGTGAAATATGATGTTGCGGCAGTCGACGGCGTCTGGATGCGAACTTACGGGGCGCCGCTCCTCGGATTGACCGATTTCGCGGCTCATGCTGATGGACACCATGAGGGTCAGCGGTATTTCGATATGTTTGAGAGCATCCTCCGTTACATGGCCGATTCGCACGCACAACTCGCCCCGGGGCACACGATGCAGGTCGGTGATGAAGAATTCATTCGCTTTCGAGCACCGAAGAAAAGTGAAGCATTCTTGGGAGGCGATAACGGCCTGCTAGTGGTTGAGCTCGCGGGAAGGGACGAGATCAATCGTTAAATCGGTGGTGCAATGCGCACGTCAGGCAAGTCGAGTGCGAGACCATGGTGGAGCTATCTGCATTTCGGTGTGCGCGGATTGATGGTCGTCGTACTGATCCTGGGCGCCTGGCTGGGATTGATTGTTCGGGGCGCGCGCATCCAGCGTGAAGCCGTGGCTGGGATCCTCCGGGCAGGTGGGGTCGTGGGCTATGACTATGAGGGAACGGTCTTGGGGCAAAAGCCGGGCCCGAGATGGCTGGTCGATTTTATGGGGATCGACTATCTCGACCACGTTGTCAACGTTTCGTTTTGTGGGAACGCCACCGATCCTGTCCTGGCCTACGTCGGCGATCTGTCCGGGCTCGAGTACCTTCTTCTCGGCGGATCAGACGTGACGGATTCGGGGCTGGTTCACCTGCACGGGCTGCAGAACCTCAGGTCGCTCGATCTGTCAGGGACCGATATCACCGACGAAGGGCTGCGCCACATCTCGGGATTGAGCAATCTTTCGATTCTCGGCCTGGCAAACACAGCCGTGACCGACGGCGGGCTGGTCTACGTGGAGCGTCTGACTCGGCTGAAGAACCTTGAACTCGAAGGCACGCTCGTGACAGACGCTGGCGCACGGAGCATCAGTCGTTTGACCGCGCTCGAGACGCTCCGGCTTTCCGACACGACCATCGGCGATGCCGGTTTGAAAAATCTGAGAGATCTGCCGCAACTACGGATGCTTTACCTCGACCGCACCCTCGTCAGCGACGAAGGCCTCGAGCATCTCAAAGAATTGCCACGGCTTTCGTACGTGACCGCGCAGCAGACACGGGTGACGTCCTCGGGCGTCCGGAGGATTAAGAGCAGATTGCCCGAGCTCGCCATCTATCCCTCACGCTGATAGGCTGGCCAGGGGTCAAGACCTCTCGACGGCACGTAGCCCACTTCAAGGCGCCGATTCTGCTTCCGCACGCCGACCCTCTTGAGGCTCCAGCACGAATCCGAAATCCTTGCCAACACCTCGCGCAGTATACACCTCAGCCATGCCGTCGACGCGATCCCCGCTGCCCGAATAAATCAGAAGCCGCTTTCCCAGTGGCTTCCAGTGGAGCGACCCGCCGGTGTACGGATCGTAAGGGACCGCCTCGAGGTAAGCCGGCAGCAGATCGGCAGCCGATTTGGGCCAGCGCCCGTGATCGAGCCGAAACCGCTCGCTTGCGAGGGCCAGCACGGCCAGATTCACGGCGGTATGGTGTCGCGATTGCCAGCCGCCGACGTTCAGCGACAACCGGAAATTCTCGTGAAACGGAGCCAAGTAGATCCGATTGATCAGGCCCAGGTTCTGTTCGGAAACGCCGTCAGCGTACTGCTCCAGTGCGGGCCCTTGTTCGGGAGCGGGCCGCTTGGCGAGTTCGACCATCCGCGTTGCGTGGGTGAGGTGAAGGGTCTGATTCTCACGGATGCTGCGCCACGTATAAATGATCGCTGGGAAGCCGCGCGACGGAGATTCAAACAGTGCTGGGACGCCGGCGCGGCCAGTGCGCACGTCTTCGAAGAGCTTTTCGGCCGCGGCCCGGTTGCCTTGCAGCGAGACCAGGGCCACGGGGTGCCTTGCCTCGTCCTCGAACAGCTTCTGCAAGTCGACGAGGACAGCCGCCGGCAGCTCGCCGCGAGCCAGCAGCCGTTCGAGCGTCGCCACGGCCGTCACGACCGCGGTCACCCGCCCGGCCTGCACCGCCAGCATCGGTTCATTCCCGAGCGCGCGGCCGGCGTTCACGATGGCTTTGATCTCGTCGGCCGCCCCCGCGAGATCACTCTCGTCGATGCGGACGAGTGCATCCACATAGAGCAACTCTGACACCGTCTCGACCTTTCGGCGCGACAACGGCACCCCCCACGGCATTTCGACCCGCCAGTCTGGAAACTTGCCGCGCGGCCGATTCACGAGCGCACTGCGCATCGGCGAGGCCAGCCTTGGCCTCCTCGCGCGATTTCTTGAGCGCGATCAGCAAGTCGGGCGCCAGTGGCTGCCGCAGTTTAAGCGGGAGCGGCGGCCACTTACCCTTGAGCGCTTGCCAGCCGCCCGGGATCTTCTCGTACGACGATAACACCAAGAGAGCCGAATTCTCGTCGTCCGGTATTTCCGCGGGCGCCTCCCCAAGGATTCCTGCTCTCCAATTGGGGTCGAGTCGGCCGGCTGCCGCCACTGCGTCACGGTAAAGCTGTTCGGTGGATCGCCTGGTCCAGAAGTCATAGGCCAGCCACACAGCGATCAATCCCCCGATCACCGAGCAAATCGTCACCAAACGCCGATTCCGCCACCACACGATGGTCGAAGTGCCACTCATCATCGTCCAGTCCGTCCAAGTAGAACCGAGAATGATCCGTTCACATTCCTTTTCACAGCACGGTACGATCGTGGCAACTCGTTTGCCAGGTGGGCACCATGCGCAAGATCCTTACGGACCACTTTTATGCCCAGCCACTTGTCGAGCATCGGATTCGCATTGAGATCTAAAGAGGAGTTCCTTGCCCTGGCGAACGAGGTTGCCGCGGAATCCGAGGCAATCGAGGTGCCGGGCGGCTATTATCTCTGCTGGACGTCGTCAAGCGGTGCGCAGTTGTGGCTCCAGGTTGACGAGGAAAATGATTTAGTCGGCTTGAATCCTCATTTTTTCGGGGAGTCGCGCCTCCGCGTCGGACTGACCTATCGCATCGAACGTCCGGGCGGAAGTCAGTTCGACGGTGCCTTCAACGCGTGGGCCGATCCACACGGCGACGAGCCCGCAAGCGGCATCTATCCCTTTGTATTCGACGCGCCGGATTTTCAATGCCACAGCGGCCTTCAGTTGCCCAGCATTGCGGAGGCTCAGATTGTCGCGTTTGCTCACGAGCTGTCGGTATTCCGCTCCGAAGCGGAGTATCTGGCCTCACAGCCGGAAGACTGCAAGTTCGCGTCGCGTTCGTTCATACCGTCTGGCTTGTTCGGACCTGACGTTGATGCCGTGAATCCGCCCGAAGCACATGGAATCTTCACGGGCCACATTCTTGACGTGGAGATGAGGACGAACGAATTGTCGAACAGGCCGTTCCAATGGATACTCGTCGACACCTTGGGCGGCCAGTTCGACGTCGTCGCTGACCCCGAACTGGTCGAGGTGCAGCCCATTCCAGGTGGGCTCTTGCACGGATCGTTCTGGCTCTCGGGCCGCGTGCTTCATTGACCGAGAAGAAGATCACCGACGAGGGCCTCGATCACCTCAAGGATTTGCCGCGGCTGCGCATCGATGATGCGGACGATAGTGCTAACGGTCAAGTTCCAGGCAGTTGAGCATGCTGGCGAGGAAGGTTTGCGCACGCAGACCGGCCTTGCTGCCAGCCACTTGACATCCGCCCGCTCGCGGACGACGATCGTTTTCAATCGCGTAACCTCTCCGAAACCATGATGAGGAACGATCATGCCCACCAAAACTGCGGCCGCTCCGAGCAAGCCCAAGACCAAGATTCCTTTCACGAAGCTCTTCATAGACAACAAGTGGGTTGACCCGGTCGACGGTGGTGACTTCGAGACGATCAATCCCGCCACAGGCGAGGTGCTGGCGAAGGTTGCCGCGGCCGAGAAAGCCGACGTCGACAAAGCCGTGAAGGCCGCGCGGAAGGCCCTGGAATCCGGTCCCTGGAGCACCATGGACGCCGCCGACCGCGGCCGGCTGCTTTTCAAGCTCGCCGATCTCGTCGATCAGAAGGCCGAAGAGCTGGCGGCGCTTGAGTCCCTCAACTGCGGCAAAACAATCAACGACTCGAAGGGCGACATGGTCGGCGTCGCCAACACCCTGCGCTACTACGCCGGCTGGGCCGACAAGGTCGAGGGCCGCACCGTGCCGGTTCGCGGCAACTTCCTTTCTTATACCCTGCGCCAGCCGGTCGGCGTCGTCGGCCAGATCATCCCCTGGAACTTCCCGCTCTTGATGCTCGCGTGGAAGTGGGGCCCGGCCGTGGCTTGCGGCAACACGGTCGTCATGAAGCCGGCCGAGCAAACTCCGCTGACGGCCCTCTGCATGGCCGAGCTGGCCCGCGAAGCAGGCTTCCCGCCCGGCGTGCTCAACATCGTCAACGGCATGGGTGAAACAACCGGCGCCGCCATCGTCACCCACCCCGACGTCGACAAGATCGCATTTACCGGGCACGTGGATACGGCCAAGATCATCCAGAAAGCCGCCGCCGACACACTCAAGCGAACAAGCTTTGAGCTGGGCGGCAAGAGCCCCAACGTCGTGTTCGCCGACGCGGATCTGAACGCCGCAGTCGAGGGCGCGTTCCACGCGATCTACTTCCACGGCGGCCAGTGCTGCACGGCCGGCAGCCGGCTCTTCGTCGAGAACAAAATCCACGACGAGTTTGTCGAACGCCTCGCCGAGAAGGCCAAGAGCCGCAAGGTCGGTGACCCGCTCGATCCCAAGACCCAGCAGGGCCCACAGGTCTCCGAGGAACAGCTCGACAAGATCCTGCACTACGTCCGGCTCGGCGAAAAACAAGGAGCAACGCTCCTCACCGGCGGCGAGCGCGTCGGATCCAAGGGCTTCTTTGTGCAGCCCACGATTTTCGACAACGTCAAGGACGACATGGCGATCGCCAAGGACGAGATCTTCGGCCCGGTCGTGAGTGTGCTTCCGTTCAAGGGCGTCGATGAAGTCATTGATCGCTCCAATCGCACCCAATACGGACTGGCGGCGGCCATCTGGACCAAGGACATCAACAAGGCGCACCTCTACGCCAGGAAGGTGAAGGCCGGCACTGTCTGGGTGAACTGCTACCATGTTGTCGATACGACGACCCCGTTTGGCGGCTTCAAGATGTCGGGTCAGGGCCGCGAGAACGGCGAGGCCGCTCTCGAGCGCTACACCGAGCTCAAAACCGTCACGATCAAGCTGGACTGAAAGATCGAGGTGCTATCTTGGAGGACGAGCGCCCTGCCAGGGTCCGCGTGGCGGCGGTTCAAATGGAGCCGAAGCTCGGGCGGATCGAAGTCAATCTTGAGCGAATTCTCGATCGCATCGAGCATGCCGCGCGCGAGGGCGCTCGTCTTGTCGTCTTCCCGGAATGCGCCCTGGCCGGCTACGGCTTCGCGTCGCGCGAGGAAGGCATGGCACATGCCGTAACCCTCGATAGCGCGCCCGTGGCGCGTGTGGCAGCCGCCTGCCGGAAGCGCGATTGTTACTGCATTTTCGGTCTGCTCGAACGCGACGGCAGCCGGTTGTTCAACGCGTGCATACTGATGGGCCCGGAGGGTGTGGTCGCCACCTACCGCAAGGTTCACCTGCCGTATCTCGGGATCGACATGTTCGCCGACCCCGGCGACTCACCCTTTGCCGTTCACGACGCCGGCGGCATCAAGGTGGGTATGCACATCTGTTATGACGGCGCCTTTCCCGAGCCTGCTCGCGTCATGTCGCTGCTGGGTGCCGATCTCCTGGTGCTGCCCACAAACTGGCCCACGCATTCCGAATGCGCGGCCGAGCACATGATCCCCACCCGCGCGATGGAAAACACCGTCTACGTGATGGCCGTGAATCGCGTCGGCGAAGAAAGCGGGTTCCGGTTCATCGGTTTGAGCTCGATCGTTGACCCGACGGGCCGCCGATTGGCCCAGGCCGGGCCCGATTCCGAGGAGACACTCTTCGCCGAGATCGACCCGGCACTCGCTCGAAAGAAACGGCTGGTCCGCGTGCCGGGGCGGCACGAGATCAACCGAATCGCCGACCGGCGACCGGGGTTTTACACGGTCTTGACCGAGCCGAACGGCCGAGGCTGATTCGTCTGCTTGAGCGGGCCGAGCGTCAACAGCTCCTTCGCTGGGAGTGTGTCGCAAACCGTCTCGCGGCCCCCACACGGTACCTACGTATTACTTGGGCGTCGAATTGCCACGGGCGCCGACCACTCCTGCCTGTTCCTCGGAAACGATCAGCACGCTCGCGCCCTCAACCACGTATTTCAACCCCAGCGGCGTGAGTATCTCCTTGAGCGACTCGCGCAAAGGTTTGCCTTTTGATTCATAGCTGCCCTTGGTGGTTTGCGAGCCGACCTCTCCAAAATAAAGAATGCCCAGCCCGTCGCTGTCTGGACCTTTCGTTGCGGCCCGGATGACCTCGATGACGTCCCCGAGGGCTGTCGGTTCAACGAAAGACAACTCGATTGGCTGATCGAGGATCCAGTTTGTGCTGCTGGCCGAAAGTATTCTCCGATTCGGTTCCGATTCCTCCGAAGTGATCGTGACGAATTCCTCGCCAACGACGTATCTCATGCGAAGCTGCTTGAGTATCTCGTAGAGCGACTGACGAAGTGGCACCCCTTCTGCGTCGTATTTGATCTCTGACCTCATCGTCTTCTGCGCCTCCTGCAGACCGATTGGATCGACGTAGATCGGGATACCCCTGTAGGTCGGGGTTATCGTCGCCGTTTTGATGTACTTGAGAAGATCCTCAAGCGAAACTCCTGATCCGAACTTCATCTCGATTGGTTGCTCTAGAACGCTAATGACTCTGCGAGCTCTCGGGTTATCGAGGTTGACGCTTTGACGTGGAGCCTCGATGGTCGCTCCGAACATCTTCTCGCCCCGATTCTGGGACGTGATCGTCAGCCGGCCGTCGGCAACGCGGTATGTCAGACCGAGCTGACTGAGGAGCAACTGCAGCGTTCTTTTCAACGGGCTGTCTTCAATGTCTAGTTGGCGTACCGCCGAAGCCATTGTCTTCTCAGCCTCCTCCAGCCCGGCTGGATCGACATAGATCGGGATACCGCTGTAGGTCGGGGTTGTAGTCGCCTGCGTGATGTACCTGAGAATGTCCTCGAGCGGGGTTTCTTCGACGAACGACATCGAGATCGGCTCTTCGAGCTTTTCGAGGATGCGACGGGAGTCGCGTGTCCGCTCAGCGAGTAGGTCGCGGTGCCGGCGGTGGGAGGGGTTCATGAGCGACCGGGCGAGCGGGTTCTCCGGGCCGTGCGGCTTGAACCGGGCGATCTCCCAGAGCATGACGCCTTTGTCGGAGCCGGCCGAGGCGACGGTTTGGCCGTCGGGGGCGTATGCGACTGCGTTTACCCCCGCGGAGTGCTCGAGCGACATCGCCGGCTGCGGGCCTGGCACGCCTCGCCAGAGCTTGACAACACGATCGGCGCCGACCGAAGCGAGAGTGCGGCCGTCGGGCGAGAATGCGACACCAAGCACGGCAGCGGAATGGCCTTCCAGCGTTCCGCGGAGCTGGCCCGCTAGAGCATCCCAGATCCGAACTGTGCGGTCGGCGGCGGCAGTCGCGAGGCTCTTCCCGTCGGGCGAAAACGCCAGAGCGAGGACGGCACCGGAGTGGCCACGAAGCGTGTGCATCTCCGCGCGGCCGGCGACGTCCCAGAGTCGGACAGTTGCGTCCGCAAGTGCGACGGCAAGCGATCGGCCCGAGGGGTCGAGAACCATCGCTTGGGGCGTGGTGTTGGGCCAGGCTGGGCCGGCAACCGGCTCACCTGAGGGAATCGACCACGCGTGCACGGAGCCTTGAGGTTCGGCAGCAAACAGGGTGCTGCCGTCGGGGTTGAATGCCACGGCATTGATCGCGCTTCGCCCCTTGAACCCCGTGAGCGGCTGTAGGGTTGCCGAGTTCCACAGACGCACCATCCCATCGGCGGCGCCAGTCACCAGAGTCTTGCCGTCGGGGGAGAAGGCCAGGGTTTTGGGCCTGGCCTCGCCGGTCGCAGGGGGAAGTGAGCCGCGGCCGCGGCCGGTTGAAGTATCCCACAAGAGAACCCGGTCGTCGTCGCCGCATGTCGCCAGAGACAGGCCGTCGCGCGAAAAGGCGACCGCCCGGATCGGAGCGTTGTGCGAAGCGAGCGTGGCAAGGTGGCTGCCGGTCGCGGTGTCCCAGAGCCGCGCCGTCCAGTCGTATCCCGCTGTGGCCAGAGTGGCGCCGTCCGGGGCAAACGCAACGGCAGTCACCGCGGCGGTATGCCCCTGCAGGCTTCTCCGCTGTTCTCCAGTTGCGGCGTCCCATCGATAGACCGAGCTGAGCGGGCCGGCCGTGATGATCGTGGACCCATCCGGCGCGAACGCAACCGAGCTCACACGACCGGTCAACGGGTCGATCGAAACGTTCAGCACCTTTTCCCCGTTCGCGGCATCCCAGACCGCCACCGCGCCACTCGACAAGGCGGCGACGATCCGCCGGCCGTCGGGTGAGAAAGCAAGAGCTTGTGCGTCTTCACCCCAACCGGCACGCTTGACCTCGGCGAGCACGCGGCCAGTTGCCAGGTCGCGCACCGAAAAAGGGGCGCAAGCTCTTTTGATGCGCCTGGCACACCTGTTACGGCGTCCGCCGTGTCGTCGTACGAGTCTCGGCCCGCGGCCAATGTCTTCCCGTCAGGCGAGATGACCGCGACGCCGGCCGGCCGGCCGGATGGGAGCTTGGCGCGCTCGCGCGATGGAATGTCCCAGCGGTTGATCTCTCCCGTTTCGTACGCGCCCACGAGCGTCGTGGCTCCCGCGCCGAAGCTCAGAGCTAAAGGACGCGATTGTGGTCCTACCAGGCTAACCTCTCGCCAGGTCGCCGTGTCCCAGACAGAGACTCGACCTGCCCCGCTCGTCGCGGCAAAAAGTCGGCTGTCTGCTGAGAACACAAGGGTGCTCTGCGCGGGTTTTCGCAGGTAAGCGCCGCTATCGTTTCGTGCCAGACGCTCGTCAGAAAGCGTACCGAGCCTGGCGCACGCGCGCCCGGTGACGACGTCCCAAACCGTGATCACACCTTTTTCAGTCTTCGACGCGATGAGACTTCCGGAGGGCGAGAACGTCAAACCGGCGACCCCATCCCTCGCGGAATCGCTGCCCGACAGGTCCGGCCCACTGGTCAGCTCGGCTCCAAGACCTCCCGAATCGCTCCACAGCAGAATGCGCCCGCGGATGTCGCCGCTTGCAATCCAGCCGTTGGGCGACGCCGCGACCGCCCGAACATCGTCCACGTGACCGGCGAGCGTGGATTCTCCGGTTGACGCCTTGAGGTTCCAGGCCAAGATGCGGGCCGCACTCGTCCCCACAAGAGTTGTTCCGTCGGGTGCGAATGCCAGGTCCCGGACCCAGTTTAGATCAGTGAATACGGACAGGATGTTCCTGGTTTGAACGTCAATCACCCGCACTGAATCGGCGGCCTGGTACGCGAAAGCCTGCCCATCGGGTGCAAACGAAAAACAAGGTTGCACTCCAGAGCGTCCCGGAAGCCGGAATTGCTCGCCTGTCCCCAACGGGTTCCAGAGGACAATGGCCCCATCATCACCACCAACGGCGATGAGCCGGCCGTCGGGCGAGTATTCCAACCGATCGGCTGCGTGAGGCTGGCGCCCAACTTGAGCGAGCAATTCGCCGGTTGACGCCCAAACCCGAATGAATCCCCTGCCGTCCGCCGAAGCAAGGGCGCCGCCGTCGGGAGCATAACCCAGACATCGACTCACGAGTAAGCGTTGAGTGTTAAGGATTTCAGACCCGATAATGGTGGCGAGAGTGTTGCGGTACCTCTCGTCAACTCGCGCGGCGGAGCGAATCACGTTCTGCAACCGTCGAAGAATGCCGATGGCGTCGTCGCGGCTGTCGCGGGACTCATCTCGGCGCTTTCTGAAGTGTTCAAGCAACTGGTCTGACGACAATTGTTCAGGCCGTAAGGTCTCTTCAGAGTCCGCAGTTGGTTTCACCGAGGCCGGACTTGTGCCCGGGAGAGCAGGTAACGGAGTGGGCGGCTGCGCGGCCTCGCTTGCGGGTGGCTTCGTGGTCGCTTGCTCCCCCGGGTTCTTTGGAAATGCAACCCTTTCCCGACCGGTCTCCACGTCGAACACGTGGATCTTCGCATCCTGGCCCGCGACCGACAGTGTCTTGCCGTTGGGCGCAAACGCAACCGCAAGCGCCGAGGATTCGCCATTCGCGGTCGAGGGAATGATCACCAATGAAGCGCGTTCTCGGCCGGAATCCACGTCCCAAAGCCTGACTGTGCCGTCGTAAGACGCCGATGCGAGAGCCTTGCCGTCGGGTGAAAATGCGAGTCCGCTCACGGCCAGCGTGTGTCCGTTCAGTGACCGAATCGGGGCGCCGGTCGTGCAGTCCCAGAGCCGAATTCCGCCGTCGGATTGGCCCGCGGCCAGGAGCGCGCCGTTGGGCGAGAAGACGGCCCGCCGAAATTCCTTCTTGTGGCCTCTGAACCCCGGCCACTCTCGCCGTTCGGGGATGTCCCAGAGTGAAAACCCGCCCGATCGGTGGCCGGCAAGAAGCGTCCCGCCATCGCCAGAGAACGCCAGCGCCGTCGGATTCTCGCCGGACGAAGATCGCAGAACCGCAATCTCGCGCCATCCCTCCGTATTCCAAAGCTTGATGCCGCTGGCGCCTGAGGAGGCGAGCGTCACCGCGTCGGGCGCGAACGCAAGTGCGGTCACCGGCCCGTCGTGTCCGGACAACTTTGCGGCCTCGCGACCAGTCCTCGACTCCCAGACCCGGACAACGTGGTCGACGCCCCCGCCAGCCAAGAAAAAGCCGTCCGGCGCGAACGCAAGCGGCCCGACCGGCGCACCCTCGACCGCGATTGTTAACCGCTCACGAGTATCGTCCAGCTTCCAGTCGCGGACGACCTGGGCCGCCGGTCGGCCTGGCCGGTCTCCGCCAGATCCACCGTCGATTCCGCTGGCGGCCTCGGGCTCCCCTCGTTGAGGGGGGGCGCCCGTTATTCTGCGCACGGCGTCCCAGATCCGAACGACCCGGTCGGCTCCTGAGGCTGCCAGCGACCCGCCGGCTGGGGAAAATGCGATGCCGAGGATCGGCGCCCCATCATTCCGCAAGGTCACAACTGGCACACCGCGATTGACGTCCCACACGCGCACGGTGCCGTCACGCCCGCCCGATGCGAGGGACTTGCCGTCAGGGCTGAACACCACGTCGGCTACGTCCCCCACGTGACCACGCAGAACGGCGCCGGCGTGCCCCTTGATCAAATCCCAGAGGCGGACAGTGCCGTCGCGACCCGCAGAGGCGGCAGTCCGGGCATCCGGCGAGATGGCGACGGACCAGACGGCCCCTTCATGGCCTGAGAAGGTCTTCGTCGCTTTGTGCAAAGATTCTGCGGGGCTCCAGAGGCGAACGGTCCCGTCGGCGCCGGCGGAAGCAAAGAGAAACCCGTGGGGCGCACAAGCGACGCGATTGACGGGGGAGTCGTCGGCGCGGATGACCCAGGTCGAGCACCGGGCCAGCGACAACAGCCGTCCCCAGGCGAAGTCCCGAAGATCGGGGGGGCACTGCTCATTGTCGATGAGCAATCGGGCCGCGGCCGCCGGGTCGGTTGTCAGGAGTTTTCCGGCGCGGTCGAGCTGCATGTCATAGGCGGTCAGCCGGGAGAGGCGAAGCTGATGAACGGCGCTTTGCCGCGCCTTGCTTTCCTGCTCGGCCAGGTCTTTATTCTTGACGGCCAGCGCGCTCGATTCCCTGGCGCGGTTCTGGGCCTCGATCCTGGCGTTTGCCTCGCTGTTGCGGGCGCGTAATGCGTCTTTCCGCTCCTCGTTAATCCGGTAGAAAGCGATCGCGCCGCCGGCTGCAAGCATGAAGACGACTGCCGCCGCAGAGGCCAGCGGCAGCTTGTGACGCTTGACGAACTTGGTCGCCAGGTAGCCGAGGCTCGGCGGTTGCGCAGCGACCGGCTCGCCGCGGAGGAACCTGTTCAGGTCGGCCGCGAGATCGGCGGCGGTCGCATAGCGGCGGCCGCGGTCCTTCTCGAGGCACTTGAGCACGCAGGCTTCAAGGTCACGGGGCACCTGGGGGTTGTACTTCCGGAGACTCTCAGGAGTCTTCGACTGGATGTCGAGCATGAGGTTAGGGCTGGGTGTTTCGTCGGTCGCTCCAAAAAGCGGCCTCAAAGTGAGCAGCTCCCAGAGCGTCGCGCCCAGGCTGTAGACATCCGAGCGGCGGTCCACCTGTCCGGCAGCAAGGATCTGTTCAGGGCTGGCATATCGGAGCGTGCCGATGAACTGGCGGGTGCGCGTGATCCGGCCCTCGGTCTCGTCGGCGACCTGCGCCAGCCCGAGGTCCATGAGTACCGGCGTGTGCCCGTCGGCCGTGATCATCACATTTCCGGGCTTGATGTCACGGTGAACGACACCCGCCTCGTGCAGGGCGTGGGCAGCGTCGGCAACCCGCTCGACGATCTCGACGACGCGGCGGACATAGCCTCGGCCGCCGGGAGCGGGCAGATTGAGCGAGGCGGCGCCTGGGGAATCGGCGGGTGGCGGTTCGTCAGCGAGAGCGGAAGAAGCACCGCGCCGTTCGTCGCTCAGGGGGGTCTCGCCCGAGCGGGCCTTGGCGTGGGCCGACGACAAGGCATCGCGCCAGGTCGATTCGTCGACGGCCGAGGCTTCGCGACCGGCGAGCTGTTCGCAGATGCCGGAAAGCTCGGCGCCCTCAACCAGCTCCATGGCATAGAACCACTGGTCGCCCTCCGAGCCGGACGTAAAAACTTTCACGAGGTTGGCGTGCTCGACCCGCCCCAGCGCCCTGATCTCGCGGGCGAACCGGGCCTCGGCCTTGGGGTCGCCGCTCCGGAGCATGCACTTGATCGCCACCTGCCGGCAAAGCGAGGGCTGCCAGGCGCGGTACACGACGCCCATCCCTCCTCGGCCGAGCCGGCTCAGCAGCTCGAACTCGCCGACTGTGCGTTCGGTAAGTGGAGCCCGCGGGAGGTCCTCGGGCGGGTCCTCCGCCGTACTCTCGGTCGCCCATCGGGCGGCGAGCTCGCTGTCGACTGGCCGGCCGAGTACGCCGGCGAGCAGCGACCGGTGGTCCGCACCGAGATCAAGGCGCAGCAAGTCTCCGTCGTCGTAGCAGAGGTACTCAGCGCGCTGCTTGCCGCGGCGGCCGTTCAAGAAGAAAACTTTTCCGGTTTCGAGCTGGTAGCAAACGAGAGGATGGAGCGAGCGACGCGTGCTGGACGCCCCGCCCCGGTGCTCGAGGTAGACTCGGTGCGGACACGGCAACGTGGCGGACTGCGCGTCCGGCACCGTTATCGACTCGATCCGTCTCGCCGATTCGCCGATCAACTCGTAACGGTCGACGAGCCAGTCACCTGACGCGAGCCGGCGGACGTCATCGACATAGACGAGCTGGCGACCGGCCAGAACATCCAGTCGATCAAACACCTCCGACACCCCGGCCAAGAGCGCACGAGCCATGCGATCGTAGAAATCCGGTGCCCGCTGCCCAGCCGCGCCGTGGCCAAGCTCGCGGTTGCGGTAGCTGACCATCCGATCGAACAATTCGGTCAGACGAACCGTGCTACGCGCGGTGCCGCGTTCTCCAAGTGCTCCCAGTAATGCCGCGTCCAGCCCGGCGGCGCGAGGCAGATCGTCGCGGGTACGTCCCAGCAGCAGGTCCCGGACTGCTCGGAAGCCCTCGTCATCCCCTTCAGCCAGCACCGGAAGGAGCCGCCGCGCGAACTCCCACCAGTGGCCGAGCGACGGCCGCGCCAGGTGCTGCAGACGTTCGGCCAGCGCGGCGTCGGGGTCCTGGCGCTCGGCATATTCCACGATGGCGACAGAGGCCAGCAGCTTTAGCCCCGCTTCCCAGAGGAGGTAAGCCGCGAGGTGTCGCTCCAGTGCAGTTTTCGCGTTCGGGACCCGCCGCGCAAGCTGGGCCAAGGGAAGGGGTAGCCGGCCGACCAAACTCTCGTCCACCAAGACGTGCTCGCTCATCTCGGCCTACGATCCAGTGATGGGCACCAGAATGATCTGTGGGAGCCCGAAAGTCTAATCTTCAGAAATAGCTCGAAAACTCCCCGATGTTCTGGAATAAACTACGTGAGAGAAAACCCTCACAATGACAAGCCAACCGGGCTTTCGAGTAACCGTCAGTCTCCGAAAAAGCTGTCAGGCACGCAAGCAAGCAGAGGCTCGCATCCGACAAACAGTTCTCCTCGTCCCGGCGGGCCGGCAATCCAATCTAACAAGGGCGCGGCGCACGAAGTTTGTCTTGCCGGTTGAGGGCTCTTTGAGCTCGCCGCTTGAGACTTGCGCCGTGTCTGCACGAATACTCTCAAGCCGTGTGCTTGCCACCGGCCGATAATGATGGCGGATTATCCGGCATTGCCTTTCGCTTCGCGTGCATCGGCAAACTCAGCCTGAACGGAAAAGTCACACAACTGGCGAGTATCCCGATCGTAACGACCCGGAGGAGATAATGCGGGGGAACGCGTTTGGGCGCTGGCTTTTGCAGATTGTTCTCGCGGCGGTGCTCGCCGGCGGAAACGTCCACGCTCAGACCGCGCCATTGCCGCCGCCCCTGGAATTCCGGTCGCAAGCGATCGCCCCCGCCGGACAGCCGGCGGGCAGTCTCGAGCAGCAGATGCCGTTCGCTCCGCAACCCATCCCCGGCCCGGCCGAGGTGGGCTTGCCCGTGGGAGGCATGGATGCCCAAACCCCGCGGGGACTGCCGATCAACCTGGCGACGGCCATGCAGCTTGCAGGGGTGCGCCCGCTCGACATCGAAGCAGCGATCGTCCAGGTGCGGCAATCCCTGGCCCTGCAGCTTCAGGCCAGAGCACTCTTGATTCCAACTTTAAATGCAGGCATGGATTATTTCAGGCACGACGGCGTCGCGCAGAACCTCTTTCAAGGTAATCTGTTCCAGAAAGATCGCCAGTCCATATTTGTGGGCGGAGGGCCAAGCCTGTTCGTCGGGCTCACGGATGCGATCTTCAATCCGCTGGCGGCTCGGCGCGTGGTCGCCGCACGCCAGGCCGATGTACAGACCGCTCGGAACGACATCTTGTTCACCGTCTCGCAAACGTTCTTCGACCTCCAGTCAGCGCGCGGGCGGCTATTGGGCGTGGTGGCAACGATTGCGCGGGCCGAGCTGCTGGTCAATTTCACCAAGGGGCTCGCGCCGGCCCTGATCGCCCCGCTGGAAATCAACCGCGCCCAGGCCGAGCTTCAAAGCTTGCGGCAAACCCAGCAGGTCGCCATTCGGGACTGGCGAGTGGCGAGCGCCCGCCTGGCTGAGGTTCTGTTGCTCGAGCCCGACACATTGCTCGAGCCCATGGAACCGCCCTTCTTGCAGATCAACCTCATCTCTTGCGACCAGTCGGCCAAGGAGCTGGTGCCCGTCGCCGTCAATAACCGGCCCGAAATCACATC
Organism: uncultured Planctomycetota bacterium; assembly: GCA_963823665.1. Taxonomy (GTDB): domain Bacteria; phylum Planctomycetota; class Planctomycetia; order Isosphaerales; family Isosphaeraceae; genus CAVXHV01. The sequence goes on along the minus strand of CAWGMQ010000004.1, from coordinate 1,049,474 downwards.
GCGCCGCGAGCTCGTCGCCGCGGCCGCCGACCTCTTGCGGCGCGAGCAGAAGCGTCCCTTCCTCCCAAACCTCGTGATCACCAGCCCGACGACAACGACCGGGCTGCTGGCGGCGGGCAACCTCTCAGCCGGCCCGAATGCGCAGATCAACACCAGCGGGTCCGGCCAATCCATCGATCTGTCCGCAGTCTGGCAGTTGCAGAACTTGGGGATCGGGAACATCGGCCGGATTCGCGAGCAGCGGGCCGATCGCGACCTCGCCGCGATCGAGTTCACGCGCACCATCTTCCGAGTGAAGGCCGACGTCGCGCAGGCCGTGGCCCGATTACAGACCGCGCGGGTGCGGGTCGTGGAAACGGCCGAGGGCGTGCGCCAGGCGATCGAATCGGCCGACAAGAACTTCATCGGGCTGCGCGAAACGGCGCGTCCGGCGGGCGAGCTGCTGCGGTTGATCATCCGTCCTCAAGAAGTCGTCGCCGCCATCATCGCGCTCGAGACGGCGTATGAACAATACGCGCAGGCCGTGAACGAGTACAACACGGCCCAGTTCGATCTCTACCGGGCGCTCGGCCAGCCGGCGCAGTGGGTCACGTCCCTCCAGTGGCACCCGCCTCAGCCCCCGATCGCTCACGGCCCGGCTGGATCGACCCCGCCGCCGGAGGGTGCGGCCCCACCGCGGCCGCCATCGCCCTGACGTCGGAGTATTTCCTCGATTGAACGCACGCGCCCGTCCGGCGCGAAAAGCGATGCGTGAGAACCGGCACTCCTTCTGCTAAAGTGAGACCCCTGATAGAGCGATCCGCTCCCGTTTTGGTTCCATCGTCCCGCGGGCAGAATCTGAATGAACCCGATTGTCTTCGCGCTCCGCCGCCCGGTAACCGTGATGATGCTCGTGCTGGCCCTGGGCTTGGGCGGCGTGTACAGCATCTTCCAGATGCAGAAGGACATCTTCCCTGCGCTCAACCAGCCGATCCTGTACGTGATTCACAACTACGGCGGCATGGATCCCAAGCAGATCGAGGGCTTGATCACCAACCAGTACGAGCTCTTCTTTCAGTACATCAACAACCTCGAGCACGTCGAGTCTCGTTCGATCCAGAGCATGGTGATGCTCAAGCTCTTCTTCCAGCCCGGCACCGACATGGCCGAAGCGACCGCCCAGACCGTCGCCTACTGCAACCGCGCTCTCTCGATCATGCCGACCGGGTCGCTGCCTCCGTACGTCATTCGCCTCGATGCCGGAAGCTTGCCCGTCGGATACCTCGTCTTCGAAAGTGAAACTCGCTCTGTAGGGCAGCTCAACGACCTCGCCCTATTCCGGGTCCGGACGATGTTTTCCGGACTGGCAGGCATCTCGTCGCCTCCGCCCTTTGGTGGCAATATCCGATCGATCGTCGTCAACGTCGATCCCGACCGGCTGCGCTCCTACAACCTGTCGCCGCAGGACGTGGTCGACGCGATCGACCGCGGCACCTTCATCAGCCCGTCCGGCAATGTGGCAATCAAGGACCAGTTGACAATCGTGCCCTCGAACACGATGGTCGTCGACCCCCAGGAGCTGCGCAACGTCCCGCTCAAACTCGGAGAGAACGTGTACGTGCGAGACGTGGGAACTGTATCTGACGCGACCGATGTTCCGGTCGGATACTCGCTCGTCAACGGACGCAAGTCGGTCTTCCTGCCGGTCGTGAAGCAAGCCTCAGCCTCGACGCTTTCAGTCGTCAATGCGATCAAGGAGAACATGGGACGCTTCCAGGCTGCGCTTCCTGACGACGTGAAGATCTCGTTCCAGTTCGATGAGTCGCCCATCGTTTATCGCGCGATTGAGAGCGTGGGTGTCGAGGGGGCCCTGGGCGCCGGGTTGACCGGACTCATGGTGCTGTTGTTCCTCCGCGACCTGCGGGCCGTGATTGTCGTGGTGCTGAATATTCCCCTGGCGCTCCTGGGCTCGATCATCGTGCTCAACTTGACCGGCAACACGATCAACATCATGACGCTCGGTGGTCTTGCCCTCGCGATTGGCATCCTGGTCGACGAAGCGACCGTCGAGATCGAGAACATTCACACCCAGATGGAACACACCAAGTCGATGTCGCGCGCCGTACGCCAGGGGAACATGGAGACTGCGGTCCCGCGTCTGCTGGCGCTCCTCTGCATCCTCTCGGTGTTCATTCCTTCGTTCATCATGCATGGCGCCGTGCGCGCGCTGTTTGTGCCACTCTCGCTGGCCGTCGGCGGAGCGATGGTCACATCGTACCTGCTTTCGAGCACGTTCGTGCCGGTCCTCTCCGTCTGGCTGCTCGAGAACCGCCACGGCGCGCACGCGGCGTCTGGGCCCCCGGGGTTCTTTGAGCGGATGCTGAATCACTACCAGCGGCTGGTTTCATGGACGGTCGCGCATGGGTTCATCGTCGCTCTGGCTTACTTGCTCGCGACCGGCGCCGTGGTGGTCCTCGTCGGCAGCAGGCTCGGCCGCGAGCTTTTCCCCAGAGTCGACACCGGCCAGTTCCAGCTTCGCGCTCGGCCGCCGCAGGGAACCCACTACGAGCTCACCACGCGGATGGCGCAAAAGACCCTCGACGTCATCGCCGAGGAAGCCGGGCCCGACAAGGTCAAGGTCACGATGGGCTACGCCGGCGGCAACCCGCCGAACTTCGCGATCAACACGGCCTACATTTGGAGCCGTGGTTCCGACGACAGCCTGCTGCGGGTCGCCTTGCGCGAAGGCAGCAAGGTCGACATATTCGAGCTTCAAGAGCGGCTGCGCAAGGCCCTGCCGACGAAGGTCGGCGCCTGGTTCCGTCAGGAGCTGCTCCAACTGGGGCTCACGGCCGAACAGGCCGACCAGCGAGTGGCCGACATGGTCTTCGCCTTCGAGCCGGGCGACTTGATCTCCGAAACGATGAGCCTGGGGGCACCTGCGCCGATCGAGGTCGTGGTGACCGGCCGAAACCTCGCCGAGGCAAGTACCTATATGGATAGGCTGCGGGAACAATTCGACCGGATCGAATCCCTGCGAGACGTCCAGCTCCAGCAGTCGCTGCATTACCCGACCGTCCAGGTTACACTCGACCGCGAGCGAGCCGGCTTGAGCGGCGTCACCGCCCGCGACATCGGCCAATCGTTGATCGCCGCCACCTACTCGAGCCGCTACACCACGCGAATCTTCTGGCGCGACGACGTGAGCGGAAACTCATACCAGGTGCAGGTGCAGGTGCCGCCGCCCAGAATGACCGACGCGACCGATGTCGAGCTCGTGCCGCTCCTCCCCCAGGCCGGCCGCGATCACGCCGAGCAAGCCGCGGGCACCCCATCCACCCCCAAGCCGCCGCTCTTGATCCGCGACGTCGCCCGCGTCATGCGCGGCGAGATGATCGGTGAGGTCGACCGCTACAACATGAAACGCTATTTGAGCCTCACCGCCAACATCGAAGGCCAGGACCTGGGCCGGGTGATCGATCGTCTGCACGCCGCCATCATCCGCGCCGGCCAGCCTCCCAAGGGAACCGAGGTCGAGCTCCGCGGCCAGGTCGGGCCCATGGAAGATATGATCTGGTCCCTCGTGAGAGGTCTCCTCGTGGCCGTGGTCGTGATCCTGATCATGTTGACCGCATACTTCCAGGAAGCGCGGCTGGCCCTGGCCGCCGTGGCTTCGGTGCCGGCCGTCCTCGCTGGTGTGGTGTTGGCCCTCGCGCTGACGCGCTCGACGCTCAACATCGAGTCATTCATGGGGGCGATCATGGCAGTGGGTGTCGCGGTTTCGAATGCGATCATGCTGGTCAGCTTCGCCGACCGCCATCGCCGCGAAGAAGGAATGCCGGCCGACCGCGCGGCCATAACTGCGGCCAAGGGAAGGCTTCGTCCCATCATCATGACCGGCTGCGCCATGATCGCCGGTATGATCCCGATGTCGCTCGGATTGGAAGAGGGAAGCGAGCAGAATGCCCCGCTCGCGCGGGCTGTGATCGGAGGGATGGCCCTGGCAACCGTCGCCACATTGCTGGTCCTGCCGGCGGTGTTCACTCTGTTCTTGCGGCGCGCTTCGAGCCAATCGCCATCGCTCGATCCCGATGATCCGGCGAGCGCTCACTTCGACCCGATCCCATCGACGACCGGCGAAGGGTCGCACGCCGCGTTCCCGCCCGCGGATGGAGAGTCCGCCAGCGTCGATCCCGATGATGAAGACCCAGCCGGCCCGAAGCCGCATTCATAGTTCGGAGGTACCTGCCATGCCGAAGCACGCGGTTGTCTCGAGGCTCTCATCGGTGATGTGTCCCGCTCTTTCGTGCGTGGTCTCCACGCTCGTCGTGCTCGGGCTGATTCTGGCGGCCGGCTGCAATCACTCCAGGGAAGGCGCGACTTCTCCCGGGGCGAAAAGCGCTTCTGGCAAGAGTGAGGCAGGCTCGACCGCAGGAATCTCCGTCATCCACGCCGAGCGCCGCAATTTGAAGACACGCGTCGTTCAGCCCGGAACGATGCAGGCCTTCGAGGTCACGCCGGTCTACTCGCGAATTTCGGGATACGTGCAAAAGTACAACTACAACATTGGCGACCGGGTAAAGAAAGGCGATGTGCTGATCGAGATGTGGATTCCCGACTTTGTCGAACAGCACTCCGAGAAAGTCGCGGAGGTCAAGAAGTCCGAGGTCATGATCCGCGTTGCCCAGAGCTCCCTCCAGGCGGCCGAAGCAAAGGTGCGAACGGCCAAGGCAAGAATCGCGTCGGCCAAAGCCGGCGTCAAGAGGGCCCAGGCCAGCTACACCCGTTGGGAGTCCGAGTACAAACGGCTGGAGACGCTCGTCACCCAGCGCGTCCTGGACGTCCAGGTTCGCGACGAAACGTACCGCCAGTTCGAGGAGGCCGCCGCCGCACGCGACCAGGCCGACGCCATGGTGTCCGAAAGCCTCTCCTCCTACGATCAGGCCATCGCCGATCGTGACCGTGCGGAGGTGGACGTCGAGTCGGCCAGTGCCCAGTGGGAGGTCGCCCAGGCCGACGAACGCGACGCGCGTGTTCTGGTTGAATACGGCATGATCAAGGCCCCCTACGACGGCGTGATCACCCAGCGCAACGTCAGCCCCGGTGACTACCTTCAGCCCGGTACCGGCTCAGGCGGCCGGCCTCTGTTCGTGCTTGAGCAAACCGACCCCCTGCGCGTCTTCGTCGGAGTGCCCGAGCTGCACTCGTTCTTCATCCATCCCAACGACACGGCCACGATCCGCATGCAGGCGATCTCGGGCGCCACCCGCCAGGGAAAAGTTGTGCGCACGGCCTTCTCGCTCGATCCCGCCACTCGTACGCTCCAGACCGAAATCGACGTTGCCAACTCGGATGACAACCTCCACCCCGGCTGGTATGTGACCGTGACCATCGCGCTCGAGCGCAAGCAGGTCTGGACGCTTCCCTCGAGCGCGATCGGATTGCAGGGGCAGAACTCTTTCGTCTTCTTCGAGGTCGACGGCAAGCCCGTCCGCACTCCGGTCATCGTCGGCCCGTCCGACGACACGCACACCGAAGTGCTGAGGAAATTCTCCACTGCGGCCAACACCGTCGATTGGCCCGAGTTCGACGGCACGGAGCGAGTGATGACGGGCAATCTCGAAATCCTCGCTGCCAGCGCCCGAGGCACTGAGGCCGGAGCCAACACGGGCAAGGCCGCGCAGTGACGCACTGGAACAAGAACGACTCCATCGGATCGTCTCGATCCTCAGATATCCGGCACGGTCGGAGGATTCGAGACGTTGATGACATCTGTTCGGCCAGGCTGCGTTCCGCTCGGATTGACAAGCGCATTCGGCGCTCGAGAGGCCGGCGGAACGCTCCAGTTTCGCGGTGGCGGAATCGCGGCCTTGGTTGGAGCCGCGGGCTCGACATGGAGACTTCGCGGTGGCGGAATCGTGGCCGTGGTTACAGCCGCGGGCTCGACTTGGAGATTTCGCGGAGGCGGAATCGTGGCTTTGGTTGGAGCCGCGGGCTCGACATGGAGACTTCGCGGAGGCGGAATCGTGGCCTTGGTTGGAGCCGCGGGCTCGACATGGAGATTTCGCGGCGGCGGAGTCTTGGCCGTGAGTACAGCCGCGGGCTCGACTCGGAGATTTCGCGAAGGCGGAATCGTGGCCTTGGTTGGAGCCGCGGGCTCGACATGGAGATTTCGCGGCGGCGGAGTCTTGGCCGTGAGCACAGCCGCGGGCTCGACTCGGAGATTTCGCGAAGGCGGAATCGTGACCTTGGTTGGAGCCGCGGGCTCGACTCGGAAATTTCGCGGCGGCGAATTTGTGGCCGTGGTTACAGCCGCGGGTTCGACTAGGAGATTTCGCGGCGGCGGAATCTTGGCTGTGAGTACAGCCGTCGGCTCGACTGGGAGATTTCGCGGAGGCAGAATCTTGGCTGTGATTACAGCCGCAGGCTCAACTTGGAGATTTCGCGAAGGCGGAATCTTGGCCTTGGTTGGAGCCGCGGGCTCGACATGGAGATTTCGCGAAGGCGAAATTGCGGCCGCGGTTACAGCCGCCGGCTCGACACTGCGATTCGGCGCAGGCGGAATCGTGGCCGTGGTTACAGCCGCTGGCTCGCCGTGACGATCTAGCGGCTCGGCCGCGTCACGATTCCTCGCCGCCAGCGATCCGCCGGCGCCGTCGGGCATGGTTGGGTTTTGCTGCTGGCGGTCGAGCCGGGCAAGGGCTCGCCGTGCCAGTTCCATGTCGGGCCGCTGCGCCAGGGCGATCTCGTATTGCTGTCGAGCCAGGTCGAATTGACCGGTCGCGGCCAGCAAGTAGCCAAGGTTGGCATGGCCCGCTGCATCGCCGGTTGAACGCGAGAGAAGCGGAAGTGCTTCGGTTGTCTTGCCCGCGGCGGCCAGCGTCAAGCCCAGGTTGATTCGAACGCGCTCGTCGTCGGGCGCGAGCTTGGCCGCCGTCTTGAGCGCGCGCTCGGCGTCAGGCCAGCGCCCCTGGAGATAATAGCTGTAGCCAACGTCGTTCCAGACCTTGGAATCACTCGGCGAAAGTTTGAGCGATTTTTGATAGTGAGACTCGGCCTGGGCAAATCGCCCCAGACGATCGAGCGCGCCCCCATCCGCCGGTGCGCCAGCGCCGCATCCGCTGGGCCGAGCGAGCCCCGCCGCTTGGTTTCGACGACCGTGAGGGCTTCCTGGTATTCGAGCACGGCCGCGTCAAGGTTGCCTTGCGATTCGAAGACGCGTCCGAAATCGATATGCACCTGGAACGCCTGCCGGTCCGTCGCCTCGGCACGGAAATCCGTCGTCGGCCCCGACTGCTGAAGCTGGGCAGCAATTTCGGCGTTTGCGCCCTCGGGTATCTGCGGAGGAGCTGTCGGCGCAGCGCTGGGAGCTTGCAGCGGTGTCAGGAGGCAGCCGGAACCCAGAGCGGCCCAACCGGCAAAGGAAATCGCCAGGACGATCAACCGGGCGCGCGCGCCGGCAGGACGCTGTTTCCAAGTCGCTCGAGTCAGCGCGGGCGCGTCGGCATCAATGCACCCCCGAGTCGGCGGTTGCGGTCGGCGGCAACGGGAACATCGGAGCGGCGCCGCCGTTTCGCAAGATCGTGTTTCCGGAATGGTTCACGGCCTCGACTCCCATCGCGCCAGGATAGGGCGAAGGGCCAATCACGACGCGGTCGGCCACGAGCGGCATGCCGACTTTTTGGAACGTCTCGGCCAGGGCCACGCGCCGCGCTTCGGCCAGCGCCGGGTTATCTGGCATCCACTCGACCATGATCGGCCCCATCCAGCCGGGAATCCGGCCGGCCATGACATTGAACCGCGATGCGCCTGCGGGCGAGAACTCGGTCGTGCCCGGCAGGAAATCGCTCCGGTAGAACGTGAAGCGATGGGTATTGGCTTTCGCGACTTGCACCGTCATTTGCTCATTGACGTAATAGCCCAGCGGCGGCTCGGCGAACGTGTCCGGATAGCCGACGAACTTGTCCTGGACCGTGTGAGCCACATGATGGAACATCCGGTGAATTCGCCCACGCCGCGGGCATGGCGGAGGCGCGGCCGGTGCGGGTGCCGGCACGGCGGAGTCATCGCTAGTCTGAGCGAACGACTGGCTCGCCGCCGGGCCCACGACGAGAACCAAGCTCCACAGGCACGTGATTCGAACTCCAGGTCTTGCCATCTCTGCAAATGTCCCCTCTAGTCAGAATGCCCGTGAGGCCCGACGACCCACTGCTGTTCGCTCTGGAAGTGCTTCATCAGGTTGAGCGGGTCTTGTTCGCCGACGCTTGCGCGGAACTCCCGGCCCAGTTTTCCTTCGATGCGGCCGAGGAAATAGAATTCGGCATCGTTCGGCGAATAGATCCGGTCACCGGGCGCTTCGGTCACTTCGTGCTTTTCGAGCGGCGAGACCAGCTCGGGTGTCACGAGCACAACGGTCTCGGTCTCGACCACTTGGTGCTGGACGGCGCTGAACCAGGGCCCGACGATTGGCAGGTCCCCAAGCCCGGGAACTCGCGTCGTCGTGGCATTCGTCAGCGATTGGAGCAACCCCGCGATCGCCAGCGTCTGTCCCTCGCGCAATTCGACGACCGTCCGGGCACTTCGCTCGGTGATGGATGGAACTGTGCCGCCATTCACGGTCGTGGACTGCGCGAAATTGAGGTTGCTGATGACGGGCTCAACATCCAGCCTGATCACGTCGTTGGGCAGAATCTCGGGAAGAAACGTCAGGATCGTGCCAAACCGCTGGAACTGCACCGTGACGACCGCGGTTCCACCTGGGAGCGACGAGCTCTGAGGGACCGGGAACGGGAACAAGCCGCCGACCAGGAACCGCGCGGGTTGGCCCTCCAGGGCAACCAGGTTGGGCTCCGCGAGGATCTTGGCAAGGGCATTGACGCGCAACGCCTCGACGAAAAGCGAGAAGTGCCCCGAGTCGAAGACGCCGAAGAGCGGCGTGTTCCCGGTCGGCACGACCGAGTTCGTAGCCCCCACAGCCGACTGCCCAGGCTTCACGAAGCCCGCGTTGTTGGTTGCCTGCGACAATGATGAAGTCGCCGCGAAGGTCGCGGTCGCGCTAGCGTTCGTGCCGCCCGGCACCGACCCGAAGATCGAGTTGCCGCGATTATAAACCCAGCTCACGCCGACGTTCCGGGTCGCGGTCCGGTTGATCTCCGCAATCTTCACGTGCAGGAGAATCTGCCGAGGGCCGGGAACGGTCACCCGGTTGATGAGCACGAACCCGCGAAGGCCCCCTGCTCCTCCCCCCATCCCGCCCATCGCCATTCCGCCGCCAGCACCCATCCCGCCGCCCATTCCGCCGCCCATTCCTCCACCCGCACCCGCGCCGCCGCCTCCGGCGCCACCCGCGCCCATGCCTCCGGCACCCCCCATTCCACCGGTGCCTCCGATCGAGCTGCGCAGCACGGCCTGATACGACAGGTTGCTCGCGACGGTCATGGTGACGAGCTGAAGGATGTCGTGGAGAGTTTTCGAGTCGGGCGCCTGCCCGTCCAGAATGAGCTGCGGGCCGGCCTGGCGTACCTTGATCTCGGCTCCCGGAAACGACTGGCGAATCCGCGACTCGAGATCCTTGGTGTCCAGTGAAACGCGCACCAGAAAGGTAACCGGACGGTTCGTGTCATCCCAGATCGTCAGCGTCGTCGTACCGAAGCCGCGGCCGGAGAGGTTCAAGAGCCGCCCGGCGTTCACCTGGCGAGGATCCGGCTGATCCGTGAAGATCTCGACGTCGGCGACGTTCGGGTTTGCAATCACGATGCGGCTGACGGTTCGCCGAAGCTGAATGATCTTCGTCTGGCCCTCGACCAGGCTGATTTCGGCTTCGGGGTCTTGCACCAGCTCGACCAGGTTCGCCACGTCCTTCGTCACTTCTGCCGGAGACCTCTCGCGGCCGGCGAGCGGCGGGCGCTCCGGTCTGAGCCCGGTGTTGTCGGTCGGAAACCGAATGATGTGCGGTTGCGGTGGGCTGCCGGGTACCGAACCCGGTCCCGCCTGCGGCTCGAGCGAAATAACTCGCGGAATCGGATCAACCGCCGGCACGCTCGGCTGCGGCGCAGGCAATTGCGTGATCTCGATCGACGATTGCGAAGGTGCGAAGCGACCCGACGGAGCGCCCCGGGCGATCATCGCAGAAAGGTCCCGCCGCGGCGCTGCCCGTTCTGGCCCGGACGCAACCGTCGAGCCGGGTTGGCCCGGCGTCTCCGGCACCTGCGCGGAGCGGCAAGCCCAGAGAAATCCCGACCAGAGCGACCAGAATGGCTTGCACGCATCGATGCGAACGGCGCATATCAGCAACGCGACGCGATCGCCCGCGAAGGGAGAGCTGGATCCGGAATTGATTGATCGTAAACGCTTTCAATAGCATCCTTTATGTGCCGGTTTCCTTCTATAGTTGTGAGGTCTTTTAGCCCCGCTCTTCTTAGGCAGAGAAACGTTAAACTTTCCGGTTTGTACCGGTTGTAGGACGGCATCGGCCGCAGGGTGCGTCTGACTTTAGCTTTTATCGCTTGGAGTCACAGTTTTGGCTCTTGCCGCCTCTGCGGCCGAACATCGACAATCGAATTCCTCGACCGCGACCCCTTATCTGCAAAGCGCTTCGAGACGCGTCACATGGGGATCCAATGTCTACGGGACGACAGAGTTTCGAGATCGAAGAGCTGGATCGTAGTCTGGGCGGCGGATTGCTTCCGGGCACCTTGACGGTGATCGCCGGCGCGACCGGCGCGGGGAAGACCCAGTTGGGATTGCAATGGGCAAACGCCGGGTTGGCGGGTGAAGGCCACCGGGGCGTGCTTTGCGACTTGACAAGTCGAGGAGATTCCCAGAATCACGCCCCTTATGCAATGCGTCTTTTCGGCTGGCCGCTTCGCGATTACACGGTTTCGCTCGTGCCTGACTTCGAGCAAGCATGGGACTTCACCCGGCCGCTCGGCGACTACGTGCATCCGGTGGACCGCGTCGGCCGCCGGGTGACCCGCGCCGACCTGGATGAGGAACAGTGGCACGAGTGGAAAAGCGACCTCTCACGCGTGCTTCGGTGTGCGACCGGTTTTTTCTATCAGCATTTCGCACGTGGCTCCCGCCGCGCGGTTTTCGACGGAATCGAGCCGGCCGAGCGATCGAGCGAATCGATCCAGTTCGAATTCTTCGAATACGTGTACCACCACGTTCTACGTCAGGACGACGAATGGGCCGCGCGCGAATGGCTTCGCGAGCAGTTTCGCGCCCGCCAGGAATCGGTGATGAGCCACCGTTACGATCATCGTTCGATCGGTTGTCTCTGTCTCTACACGACCCCGCAGGTGATGCTTGAAGACCTGATGACGGATCCGATCGGATCGGGCAACGTGTTCGCCACGGCCAACACGATCATTCTGATGGGCCGGACCCGCCAGGAGGGCCGGCTCGGCCGGGCGTTGGTGATTCCCAAGCACCGCGGCAGCGCGTGCAGCGACGAAATCATCCCCTATCGAATCGACGATCAAGGACTTGTACTTGGTTGAAGTCTCCTTCGTGGTCTGCTGTCAGAGGCAAAAACCTCATGCCCGCCATCATTGATCTTTCCGGCAAGACTGCCCTGGTGACAGGTGCCAGCCAGGGAATCGGGGCCGCGATTGCCCGGGCGCTGCACGGCGCGGGAGCGCTCGTGGTGATCAACCACCCGGATTCCGCCGACGGCAAGACGCTGCACGATTCCCTGGCGCTCTCCGATCAACTCAATCACGAGCGCCCGGAAGCGCGGTTGCCGAGGCGGCCGACGTGAGCGACGCGGCTGCTGTGCAGGCGATGATGGAGCGCGTCAGGCGCAGCCTGGGAGGTCTCGACATCCTGGTGAACAACGCGGGCATCCTCCGCGACCGTTCGATCGCCAAGATGACGCTCGATGAATGGCAAGCGGTGATCAACGTCAACCTGACCGGTGTCTTTCACTGTTCGAAGTTCGGCCTGGAAGTGATGCGCGACGGCGGTGCGATCGTTTGCGTCGGGAGCCTGGCAGCGAAGATCGGCGCACACGGCCAGTCCAACTACGCTGCCGCCAAGGCCGGCGTGCAGGCGCTGGTGCGGGTGCTGGCCCGCGAGTGCGCCAAGCGACGAATTCGGGTGAACGCCGTCGCCCCCGGCGCGATCGACACCGCGATGATGGCGTCCGTTGCCGAGAAAGCCCGCGAGCAGCTCAGTTCCGCGATTGCCCTCGGCCGCATGGGCCAGCCTGAAGAGGTTGCGTCTGCGGTTCTATTTCTGTGCTCGGGCCTGGCGAGCTACGTCACAGGGCATGTCCTGGAGGTGGACGGGGGCTTTCGGGGCTGAGCCAGAGACAACCACCGTCTCATGTCGACCCGCGGCGCTCGGGCGCGTTGCGCGACTCGGATTCCGAAACGTCGACCGCAGTTTCATAGACCACAACAGCCGCTTTCGCCATCAGGTGGATGGTTCGGTGGCTGGGCAACAGCGGAATTCGCCTGCCTTTCACGGCCTTCATGATCACGCTCAGAATGGCGCCTTCCAGGTCTTCCTCGAGGGCGCTGACAGCTTTCTGATCCATGAACGGCACCTTCAAGAATTCATCATGTGATTTTCGTATATAGCGGTTTGGTTGCCGGCTCGGCACTCTCTCTCGTTCAGGGTCGATTCAGGTTACCATTCCCGATCGGCGAATGCAGTATCCCACTACCCTGTCGCAAGTTGGACAGAGAGACGGTACAATCCGCCGTCTCGACCGGCGCGAGGTTTGCGTTCAGTCTCTCTTGGCCTGGCGGGCACAACGAAGGGCCTGGGCGAGGCTTCACTTGAGAGGAGAGGCGGATGCCCGACGACAAAGCCGAAGCAGCCCGTCACGGTGAGCCCCAGCCGCAGGTGGGGGATGCCGGCCTGCTGTTCCAGAACACGTCGCCCGCTCAGCCCGCAGCGCCGGCACCCCAGCCCGCGCCCGCTTCCGGCGAAGTATTCGACCTGGCGGACGCACCCGACTGGGCCGCTGATTGGGCGCCTGCGCAGAGTCCTTCGGCGCCCAAGCGCGCCCACGGAGCCCGCGGCGCGTCTATCGGAAGCCGGCGCCACCATCCCCCGCGCTCGCGACGAAACTCGCCTCGATCCGTCGGCCTTGGTCGAAGAAACGTGGTCGCGATGGTCCGAATGGGGCACGAGCCTCATCGTCGTCGGGGCCTGGTCGACCGCGATGTTGCTCCTCGTTTATTTCGTCTTCGGCACCGAGTTCCACGCGCTAGCGTTTGTTCTGCTCCTCGTGGGCGCGATTGTGGCTGTCGTGCTCTCCTATCCGATATTGATCACGCTCGAGCGCCCGGTTCGGATCACACCCGAGCAGGCCCTGCGCGATTATTACGGTGCGTTATCGCACCACGTCCCCCACTTCCGCCGGATGTGGCTGTTGCTCAGCACGGCGGGCCGTATTTCCGGCTCGTACGGTTCATTTGCAGGGTTCCAAGGGTACTGGAAAGAGCAACTGGCGCGCTTGCGGCAAGGTCACGCTGGGCCGCTGACGCCGCTCGTTTTCGAAGTGACCGAGTTCAAGTCCGAGAAGAGCGCGGGCAAAACCCGCATCGATGTGACATATTCTATCCGCGTGTCAGTTCGCGGCCGGCGCTCCGAAGGCGCCATCCACTCGATTCCAGCGGCAATCGCCCTCGTTCGCGGGCCCGACAAGATGTGGTACCTCGAAAACGGAGCTCTGCCTCGCGGCGGCGCGCTAAGCTGAATTCAATATGGTCGATGATCGTACGAGCGAAAGGCCGGTTGTGCGGGTGCGGGCAAACGCCTGTTTCTTCATGAGACGAAAGCGCGCTCCAGGCCCCTTCGTCGAGGATGGGATGGTGCTACCCCCGATGACGTTGCCCCGACCGGGCTCGGAAATCGCTCGCTCGTGTCTAGTTGACGCAACGCGCTTGCCGGACCGCTTCCCCGGCGAGTAACTTCATGTACAAGACCTCCGAGGCCCTTCGAACGGAACAGGCGCCAGGGCAACCGGTTCCCCTGTCTCAAGGGGATATCTTCGACGACTGTCTGCTCCCAACATTTCTCGGTTACCTACGCCCGCATCGGCCTGCCTGAGCCCTACGGGACCGCGGACTAGCGGCGGGTGTCGTCCTTCGCTTCGCTCGCGGACCATCGAAGCGGAGCCGTCGGCCGACGTGGACGTGGTCATCGGCGTGAATTCCTGGCGAGCAAGCTCGGGGCTTGGTCCGGAATCGCCCGTCTCGGGCCGACGCCGAGACCGGCTCGATTCAGCTCGGACTCGACGGGGAGCCGAGCAGGGAAGCACGCCGCACGCAGCGCGTGATAACAAGGTCGATATTCGGCCCGAGTTGTGGTCGTTGCGCATTCCACTCCTTGGCCCGCAAGGCCAAAACAAATCAACCCAAGGCATCGCCTTGGGACGAGTCCGGTCACGCCCGCATCGCGCTCCCGTTTTTTCTCCCATTAGAGAATATGCGCCGGTTACCTGCGTTCGACCATAAAACGCTGCAAAAAAAACTGCAAACACTCAATTGATACGGTTGCAACTCGACGAGTTACGGCTTTGCGCGATTTCTTTCTTAATTGTGAACACGCGGCCGCATTTAATACGGTTGCAACTCGACAAGTTACGGCTTGGAGGGCCGGCGCAAGAAAAAGGCGCCGCCAGCCAGATTCCGTGCCACGCGGCACCGAGCGCACCAATCGAGCCGTTTCCCCCCGAACTTCGCCCATTGTCGCCCGTCGCTCCGCGACGGGGCATCGGGCCTTCCGTATACCCTTGCGGGGGAGCCCGATCGCACCGTCATTCAGCTTCATGCTAGCAGAAAGGCCGCTTGTTGCGATCGGTTTCCCGCGCGTTACAATCTCGCCTTGGCGGTCGCCGCAAGACGGCCATCAGCCTGGCCACATATGCTGGCGCTCGTCAGTCTAGCCCAACTCGAAAGGAAATCCTTATGAGCGAGACGAAGACATGGAGCGATGAGGATGTCCTGAGTCACTTCCGCATCGCGAAGCGGCCCCCGGAAGGTTTTCAGCCGTTGGTTGCGGCGGACCGAGAATTGAGATTGTATGGATTTCCTTCACGTCCCGATCCGCGCACGCACCCCAAACTCGCGGCATTGTGGCAACGATCGCTGGCTCGTCCATTGCACTTTATCACTCCAAACCCGCGTGTCGATCACAGAATGGTCCACCGACCACGCAGGAATCTCTCGTCGTCCGCCGGTTCGAACACCAGCACGAACTGGAGCGGCGCGTTCGTGAACCAGCCGCAATCCCAGTCCCTTAACAGCGTGAGCGGTGCCTGGATCGTCCCGGATGTCGCGCCGCCGCCTTCCGCGTGGAACGGATCGGGTTGGAACGCCGGCACCTACAGTTGTCTCGTGTGGGTCGGGATTGATGGGTGGAATGGCACGAACGATGTGTTGCAGGCCGGCACGCTTTCCCAGGTAACGGTGGGCTCGAACGGCCAGGTATCGGGGACTTCGTTCACGCCGATCATCGAGTGGTTTGGCAATGCCTGGATCACCGAGTCCAACCTCACCGTGAACGCGGGCGACCTGGTCTTGTGCACGGTGTGTGCGCCGACCGACACGCAGGGCGCGGCATTCTTCCTCAATCAGACGACCGGTCAGACGGCAAGCTATCCCATCACTCCGCCCTCCGGCGTCACGCTCTCCGGCAATGTTGCCGAATGGATTGTCGAGGATCCTGGAACCATTGGGAGCACCGTCCTGGACCCTTTCCCCAACTACGGCGCCACGCTCTTCCGCGACGTAGTCGCCGGCACGCCAGAACAGGAGCTCGACCTCGGTTCAGCGACGTCGCTTACCCTGGTCGACAGTAGCGGCAACACGTTGTCGGTCGGCGTTATCGAAACCAACGACATCCTCGTCTGCTACTACGGGCCAAATGGACCTTGAACAGACGAACCGCGCTTCGATCGGATCGGCCGAAGCCATTCTCCTCGATTGCCCCGGGTTTGTTTCAATCGCCATTTTGGGGCCCTCGGGGATGGCGATCGCCCAAACAATGAACGTCTGACAACCGCCAGAGGGGACACCTTACAAGTGCCCGACATGTAACGGGTGAATATGCCCGACGGATCAATGGAGTTTTGTACCTCGAATAAGGACTTACGTCGAATTGTCAGTGTAAAGCCTGGACTAGAAACGACGGTTTACAGTACCCAGGGGAGCACGAGGGGAATGAGATGAACCAGCCATCACGCGAGCCGGGCACGCCCCGCCTGATAGGAATCGTGTCGGCGTCGGGCGGCATCGAGGGCCTGAAGGAGATCTTGGGCACGCTCCCGCACGAGTTCCCCGTGCCCATCTTGGTAGTCCCAGGCTTTCATGACTACTATCTCAGTCAGTTCGCCGCGCGACTCGACCTGAAATGTCGACTCCAGGTCATCGTGGCCGAGGATGGGCAAGTGCCTGAGTCAGGCACGGTCTACCTGGCGTCGGGAGTTTCATGCTTGCTCACAGTGCGACAAGGCCGCCTCCGGCTTGAGCGCTGGGACCCGGTCTCCATCCGCGATCGCTGGCCCAAGAACGCACTGTTCCGTTCCATGGCGCGGGACCAGGGGTCTGGGGCTCTGGCCGTGATCCTACCGGGGATGGGCAAGGACGGCGTCGAGGGGATGAGACAGGTTCGCGACGCGGGCGGATATACGATCGTGCAGGATAGGTCCACGTCGATCCTCTATGGAACGGCTGACTTCGCCGTCCGGCTCGACGCTGTCTGCGAATCGCTCCCGATCCAACAGATCGCTCCGAGGCTCGTCGCGCTCGTCGCGACCGGCACAACGAGGCAGAAATAGGCGCATCGCCTGACCTGTAGTCGAAGCGTTCACGATGACCCCTGGAGCCCCCGGCCATGGGACAACCCCGATTGCGTTTCACGATGCGATGCTTCATGGCCAGAGTCGTGGTACTGGCCTTTCCCTTCCTCATCCTTCCGCACGTCAGATCGTGGTCTGACACGGGGCCTTTAATCGTGCTAGTCGCGACCTATGTGGGGATGGAAGTGGCTCTCAGGCCGTATCGCGGCGCATCCGGACGCGAATGCGAGCTGTAATACCTCTTCCATAGATCAAAGGTTACGTAAATCTTGAACTAAAGACGAAACGTGACGATTCGCCAGGTGATCGATATGGACGATGAGCAGGTGGCACAAAGAATCCGGTTCGAGAACGCGGCATACGCATATACAGTCGGTAAGTTTGACGAAGCGTACACCGGATTCGTGGATCTAGTCCAGGAGCACTACGCGCCCGCCGCAACCTATCTGGCCCAGATGTACCTGCGTGGTGAAGCGGTCTCGCAGGACGTTAGAAAAGGCATGGAACTGCTGCAGCTTGCCGCATCTTGGGGTCACGATACGGGGGCCTTCAGCCTGGGTGCATTACACCGTAGCGGGGACTACGGAGTGCCGATCGACCGCGAGAAAAGCAGACACTATTTCCTTCTTGCGAAACAACTCGGTTGCAAACTACCTGTTGAAGACTATCTGTGGTAGGAGAGCTCACGGCGCGACGTGCTCAGAACTACCCGCTCCAGTCGCCGCCGCAGGGGCAGCCGCTCCTTGGACAGGCCGTCGCGATCCTGCCGGTCGTTCATCGGCGAGTACGTCGGCGCGGCGCCGGCGCGCTTGCGGTAGCTGTCCCAGAAACCGCTCCGTTCGTTTCGCGAGCGCTTTCAGCCATGCAAGCTGGATCTCTGAGCCTGTCCTCATCAACTCGAGTAGGGCCGGAGGGTGACCCGAGAAATCGATCTCGATCGACCCCCAATCCGGGCGCTGGCCGTCGGCGTCGGTGAAACCATACTCGCGTCCCAGTTCCCACGAGCCGTAGAGTTGACCGGTCCGCTCGAGGACGCGGCCGTCCTGTGCCAGGGCGGCGACGGCCCGACCCACGAACAGCGGCGATTCCGATTCCAGGAAGTTCTTGTCCTGATGGCCGGCATCACGCCAATTGGCTTCGGAGACCCTGAGTCCTTCGAGCATTGCCTCCGAGCGCAGGAAGCCCGGCGTGATCGCGATCGCCGCCACTCCGTGCGGCTTCAGTTCGGCCGCCATGTTGAGGGCGAGCCCCTTGATCGCGAGCTTCACGCTCTGCGACAGAGGGTTCCCCCCCGCCATGAGGATGTCGTTCTCGGTCACCTCGACGATCAGGCCACGGCGACGGCGGATCATGAGGGGCGCGGCGTGCTTGGCAGTGATGATGTGCGAGAGGAGGGCTTGCCGCAAGATGGCATCACCGTCTTTCAGGTTCGCCTTCCAGAACGAGTTCCACTGAGCCATCATCGGCTCCTCGCCGGCTATGCTGTTGACCAGGACATCCACTCGATTGTGCTCGCGATCGATCCGCGCGAAAAGGGACTCGACCTCGGATTCGACGGTGTGATCGACTCGGACTGCGATGGCTGTGCCGCCCTTCTGCTTGATGATCGCTGCGGTCTCGTCGATCGTCTCGGGTCGCCCGTACGGGGAGAGATTGCCGCGAACACTGCGCCCCGTGCAATACACGATCGCACCTGCTTCGCCCAAGGCACG
This sequence comes from uncultured Planctomycetota bacterium, assembly GCA_963823665.1. Lineage (GTDB taxonomy): Bacteria > Planctomycetota > Planctomycetia > Isosphaerales > Isosphaeraceae > CAVXHV01. The sequence goes on along the minus strand of CAWGMQ010000004.1, from coordinate 1,030,967 downwards.
CGCGATACCGCGTCCGGCGCCACGCGTGGCGCCGGCGACGACCGCGACGTGCCCCGTCATTGGTCGGGCTGATTCCGGCGACGTCGCGACAGGACACATCGGACCGCGCGAACTCGGAGTCTTCTTCAGGCGGGCCATGTTGGTTCCGGGAATTTCGACCCGGCTGCCGACCAAGTTCAGCGAACTCTGCACGGCGAGATGAGCCGTACGCGTACGGCATGCGCCCCGTCGGGCCGGGTCCGCTGGGACGGAGTCGCTTGGGGCCGTATTCAGAACCGCTGTCATCAACCTAACGCCTCGGGCCTCCGGTCTCAAGTTCCCGCTGGAAGATGCATCGCGGACACGACGAGGCGAACCAGCCGCAATCACGCGTTTGACACATCGCCGCCCAAAGTTCAGGATACTTGCCGCTTCGAGGGAGGTATTATACGCTGAATCCTTAGGTCTCTCATGACCGAAGCCTTCTACCTTTACCGAAGTTAAGTCGAGTCTCCGAATTATGCCTTGGCCCTCGATAACTGTTGGTAGCTGGGACGAATTCCGTGACCGACTCGACAAGCTTTCAAGCATCGAGGCAACCGCATCTCCCTGGTATATCTACCGTGGCCAAGCCGATGAAAGCTGGGAATTAAAGCCTTCCCTGTCACGCCTTCAAGGCGGTTACACTTCCTCTGAAATGCTGAAAGTAGAGGCTTTAGCTATAAACGAATTTATGACTCAGGCTCACTTATATCTTCCGCCTCACCTTATTGATCTCTCGGACATCGAGCTCTGGAGTTTGATGCAGCACTATCGAGTTCCAACCCGCCTTCTTGATTGGAGTGATTCGCCCTACGTGGCGGCCTATTTTGCCGTGGAAGATCACTGGGAAAAGGACGGTGCCGTCTGGATTTGCGATGCTGATCGACTGGCTTCTCTCTCTGCTCAGCGTTTCGCAAGAGACTCGAAGCCGAATCTACTTCCGGATGAATACTGGCAGAAGCCCAAAGCGGCCCAGCGGATCTTCGCATTTCGACGTGGTTTCAACACCGATCGCATGGTGGCTCAACAAGGATGCTTTACCATCTGTCGCGATCCACTCAGCGACCACGGCGAAGTCATCTCAGGTCTTTTCTCAAAGCAAAAAAAATCGAAATTTGTAAATTACCAAAAAATAATAATACCACAAATGTTCAAGAGTGATTTTCTTCGGCGACTCCGCTCGATGAATATTGCCGCGAACGCTCTGTTTCCCGGCATAGACGGGGTAGGGAGATCAGTCGCCGAGCTTATCCGCCTTGGTTCTCGGCGACCTAACCTGATCGGCAATGAGCCAGTGCCCAGCTTGCGCAGCTACTTCGGATAGTTTCGCTTTTCGTTCTGGACCAAGACCTGGCGATGCATTCCTGGGCGCAGAACAGCGCAACTGTCGATACTGAAGCGTCAGGGGGCTATCCGTGAGTAGCACGACAGGATGATCGGGGCGGGGACCGAGTGGGCGGGGCAGATCGACCAACATCTCAACTCGGCAGAAGTGATCCTGCTGCTTGTCAGCCCTGACTTCGTGGCCTCGGACTACTGCTACGACCTCGAAATGAAGCGTGCCATTGAGCGTAACGACGCGGGCGAGGCGCGCGTCATCCCGGTGATACTGCGCCCTGTTGACGCTTGGCAAGAGGCACCATTCGGGAAGCTCCAAGCCCTACCGAAGGACGGTAAGGCGGTGACGACTTGGTCCAACCGCGACGAGGCATTCGCGGACGTCGCAAGGGGATTCGAGAGGCTGTAAAGCGTCTGGGGTCTGAGGCATCGCATTCCCCCCCGCCCGCAATTCACCCAGCGGGCACAGCGACGACCTCCACGGGGAGCTACCCGTTTCCGATCGCGCATCACTGGTGCGAACCTTGGAGCAGTTCGACCCCACCGACATGGCCCGACTCGTCACCGCGATTCCAGGGTCGGCGTCTCACGTGAGTCGCCACGGCACAGTCCCCGAACACGTCGCCGAGCTCATCCGCTGGGTGGAGAGTGCAACTGGCCCGGGACTCGACGCAGTCCGGAGGGCCCTCGAAAGTTTTCGATAGGCCCGTCGGGGACAGGACGTCACACCTCGGCGGGCCAGGCACCTTTCTTCGTGCCATTCCTCAGGAACCTCGACTTCGTCGGCCGCTCCGACGAGCTCGAATCACTCCACGCCACTCTCAAGAGGCGAGAGCCCGCGGGCATCCGGCCCATAGGCCTCACCGGCATGGGGGGCATCGGCAAGACTCAATTGGCGGTCGAATATGCATATCGGTATCGAAAGGACTACCCCGGTGGGGTCTTCTGGGTCAACGCCGCCGAGGAACTTGAGCTAAGCTTCGCAAGACTCGGTGCGGTTACGGGGTCGGACACGATCGAGCGAAAACCCGGCCAAGGATGTCCGTGTCGCGATCGAGGAGATGAAGCGGAAACCCGACGCCCTTCTGATCCTCGACAATTTGGACGACCCATCGAAGTTGAATCGGGAAATTGCCCCCGGCTTCGTTATCTTGAACCTCCCATGTCCAATCCTCTTCACCACTCGCCAACGCGAGCTCGGCCGGTCTCCATCAATCGAAGTCACGGTCCTCCCCGAGGACGCTGCCTTGCGTCTATTGCTCCGATACGATAGCCGGCGGCCCACGCTTGCTCCGGCCCACCCGGAGCAACACTACGCCCTGGCCATCTGCCATATGCTCGGGGGGCTGCCGCTTGCGCTGGAACTCGGCTGGGTATGGGGGTTAGCGATGGTGCCCTCAGGAGATCGAGCGATCTCCTCGGCGTCGGACGGGTTCCGTATCTGGGATTTGACCACTGGCCAGTGCCTGGCGGCTTCACCACAGTATGATTGGAATGCACTTCCATTAGTTCTGACGCCCCAGGGAGACAGGGCCATTTCCGGGTCACAAAAGGATCGTACCCTTGTAGTCGTCGACCTGAGCACTGGTCAACGTTCACACACCCACAAGTGGTCCGGCGCAATGGTTACTGGTGTTTGTGTCACATCGGAGGGTGACAACGCCTTGTTTGCCTCGCAATTTAGCCCGTTACGAGTCTGGAACTTACGTGACGGGTCAGTCTTGGCCAGGTTGTATGGAAACCGTGATTTTCGCGGCATGGCCCTCTCATCCGATGATGCAGTTCTTGTAGTGGGAGACCATACCGGACGAGTCTATAAGTTTTCCTTCCCCCAATTCTCCGATGGCCAGAGGTGCGCCGAAGACAATGAGGCTTAGCGTACATCAGAGGTGGAAGGGGTTTGTATCCGTCACGATCCCGCCAAGGTGCATTTCGCGCCAACCGATCAGTTATCACGCCAGAGGCGCGATGTGACCAGAACACATGGTTTGACGCTCAAATAGTCGGCCATGATTCAATCCTTCCAGGCGTGACAAAGATGGGCCGACTCAGCCAGCATTGTCTTCAACCGCTCTTCGAGTTGGACAGTGAGCGGGTCGGCCTCACCACGCGGCCGCTCGGTCGTAACGGGCAAGGCTTCGCCAATGTCCATGCGGCAATGCATCGGACGGTGGACCCGGCTCGTGTCCGTGGTGTCTTCCTCGAACCGTTCCAAGGTTTCCAGAAGACGCTCGGTGGTCGGCTCGCCATCGATATATCCACGCGGATAAGATTCGAGCGCCTGGGCGAACGTGCAGTCCGCCAGATGTCGCCATCGGGTGGCTTGTTCCAGGGCGGTGCATTTCCCTTCGATCAATGCGGGCAGAATGGCCACTCGCAGCTTCTTCATCCGCGCCACGGTTGTCGCCTCGCGCTGTCCGGAGAGGTATTGCTTCTCGAGCGGGCCCAGCACTTGGTCAATCAGCAGAGGCAGCCGCTCGGCCCGCGATCCAATCTGCGCGGCGCCGAAGTACTCGACTTCCTTCACGGTCAGAAGGGCTTCGCCGAGCCGGCGCACCCGCTCGACCAAGCTGGTTCCGAAATGGGGCCTCCAGCCCAGGCGCTTTTCGATCATGTCGAGAATCGGTTCGATCGACTGTCGTAGGTCCCCGCCGAAGGTATATCGCAAGGCGATCGGATGGATCACGACCTGACCGGCTGGCTCCGCCTTGGCCCGGGTCTTGGCCGCAGACCGGGCGATGAACGCGACTCCGTCCATGACATACCCCAGACGGTCGTTCCCCCGAGTGATCACGCCCTCAGGAAATATCACCAGCGGCCTGCGAGCATCCACCAAGATTTGTGACGCGGTTTTGAGGGCTTCGCGATCCAGGCCTTCTCGAAAGACACTGAAGGCCCCCACGCGGCAGAGGAGCCAACGCTGAATGCGAGTTTTCATGAATAAATGAGCGCTCGCCATGATATAAAAGGGCTGGCGCAGCTCGGCCCCGAGCAACGAGAGAATGAACGCGTCACAAGGCCGGCAATGGTTCGGAGCCAGGATCACGCCATGCCCGGCCTTCAGCGACGCCTGGAGACGCTCCAGGCCGTGAAATTCCAGTCCCTCGATACCCCACTTGCGGCGAGTGTGACCCGGCAGCCATTTTTGCAAGACCCACGGCCAAAACGTGCCATGATGTGGCGGAGCGAACTGATACGGCTTGGCGATGACGACTTGCTGCATCGGGTTCTCTAGGGCGCTCAGGTGGTGTGTAGTCGTGACGCTTCTCGCCCTAACGGCCCGTTGTCTCCAAGAGCCAGTCTCACGAATCCCTGACGTGGAGGCCAGTGGTGAGACCTTGAAATCTTCAGCAGCCTGAGGCGAGGTCCGCCAGGGTGCATCGTGAGTGATCCGCACGAATCAAGTTCCGGAAAGAACCAGAGATTCAAGACACCCAGCGATTTGGCGGGGACTCAAGACACCCAGCGATTTGGCGAGTTTGAGGCCGTCATGGATGGATCACTCGGAGAGACCGGGTGTCCGGCTGCTCCTCTCCCCGTACGGTTTCATCTTTGGTTGCCGACGAAAGTGTGGGTGTCTTGCTTCCCACGCGACTGGAGGCAAGGATGGCGAGGTCAACAGCGTAGCCTCCGGGTCGCTCGACCTGGTCGGTCGGCGATTCAGGCCGCGCTGGAAAAAATTCTCCGCCAGATTGGCTCGGTCAGGGTTTGTTCCCGGTCCGCACTGTGCCACCAGTCACAGTATAAATTCCCACGCGTGTGAAACGGCTGTCAAGACGCCCGGTCTATTCCGGGTCGCAATAATCTCCCCGTGCGGCTCAGGCCTTCTCCGTTCTCCGGATGGATCCCATGTTCTCATGGTTTCTTGTCTTTACGTTTCTCGAAGTGCTGGTAATACTGGCGCCGGGGACCATGGGGATCGTTATCGGCTTGAGGCGACCTCTTGCTTGATGCGTTCGCCCTCGAAGGCGAAGGAACCGGACGCCCAACCGAACGACCAGCGCACCAAACCCTGAAGGGCGTCACCCCGTGGTACCCCCTTGTAAGTGAGCCCGTACGACTGACCGGCAAATTTACCGTCGACGTCAACGCTCAGTACGCCATCGTCGAAAACCACGTTTTTGGCTGGCCGCGTCACACCGTCTGCGGCGTAATCCCCTTTCAGGGCCGATCCTTCCCTGTACACAGTGACAACGCACTCGCGTTGCTTTCCGTCCGGTGAGACGCACCTCAGTTTCCAGGCGCCCACGGGATCTTCGGCCTTGTTGCCAGTTCCCACTTGGCTGGGGAAGTAGCGCACTCCAATGGCACACGTCGCCAGCAAGACGGGCACTACTCCGCATCCTATCCACGTCATTCTCCGCAGTGGCACGGCAGCACCTCTTGGTGGCGATGGAGATCGATCTTCCCGGGGAGAGGCGGTGCCGCTTTTCTTGCTTTGCTACACGACCCTCCAATGATCCGGGCTCGATCCATCTTCAGCGGCCACGGTGCTAGCCCACAGCAATTGGGTATGCCATGAGCGCTCGTCCCGGCAAAATCCGGATTCCTGGTGACGTTTTCTATTCCGCAACGAGTGTTACAGCTTTGGAGTTGAGGGCGCGCGGACCCCGGCTGTGAATTCGCTCTCAAGGGTCGACATTGCGAGATGACTCTTCCGAGTCGCCCCATTTAGGCTAACATACCAAAATTCACACGCAAGTGAATCGCGAGCAAATCTGGTTTTTTCCGCTGCGCGTTCAGTGCGCCGAACGAGATCATAGCCGCGAGTCCACCGGTTCACTCTCCAGGGCAAGCACGCCGAAGACGCACTCGTGCACCCTCCTTAGCGGCTCTCCACGCAAGAACCGTCCCAGCCCCTCCACTCCGAGCGCAAACTCACCCAGGGCGATTGACCGCTTACGACCCAGCCCACGAGAACGCAGGCGACTGAGATCCTCTTCAGAGGTGCAGTCGGGACCATAGATGATCCGCAGATACTCACGCCCACGGCATTTCACAGCGGGCCGGCTGAGGCATTCAAGACACCCAGCGTTCTGGCGAGTTTGAGGCAGCCCTGGATGAATCACACGGCGAGAATGGGTGTCCGGCTGCGCTCTTCCCCGCACGGTTTCATCTTTGATTCCCGACGAAAGGGTGGGTGTCTTGCTTCCCCTGCCGACCGAGCGAAAACCCGGGTGAGCGACCCACCACCCGGGGCCGGCGGCGGGCGGCCAGTCGCCCCTTGTCGTGGATGGAGTCCGCAAGAGAGAATTGCGCCCACAGAGGGTAGTCACCCCGAGGCATCGACCATGGTCCGCACGCGGCGTCGTGCAGCTCTCGCCGTCATTTGCCTGGGCGCCGGGCTTCTCGTCTGGCTGGGCGCCGGGCTCCTGATCAATTCCATGCGGGCCGCTGGCGCCCAGGAGCTGCCCGCCTTTACGGTCGAGGCGCGGTTTCCCGGTATGCCGGCTTCGGTGGTCGAGGAGCGGGTCGCGTTCACCCTCGAAGCGAAGATCAATGGCGTCGAAAACCTCGAGCGACTGCGCTCGCGATGCGGGCGCGACGGTTCGTATTCGCTGGAAATCGCCTTCGGGCGCGGCACCAATCCGATCCTGGCGCAGATGCTCGTCCAGAACCGGGTGAACGACGCGATGCCCCTGCTGCCCGAGGACGTCCGACGGCTCGGGGTCACCGTCAGGAAAGCGTCGCCCGTCCTGGTCATGCTGCTCACCGTCTCATCGACCGACAGAAGTGCCGATATCTCCTCGGATCTCAATAACTTCGCCTCAGTCTATTTCAGGCCCCAGCTCGCTCGCGTGCCTGGAGTTGCGGAGGTGACCCTCCACGGTAGCGATGGCATGTCCGCCCGAATCCTGCTGGACCCGCAGAAGCTGGCAGCCTATCAATTGACCGTCCTCGACGTGAAGCGTGCGATCGAACAGCAGGCACTCGAGGCGACGTCCGGACCGCGCGGGGGATTCCAGTTCACGCCGAACGCTCGGGGCGGTCTGAAAATGGATCAGCTCGGGTCGATCGCGATCAAGTCCGATCCAAACGGCACCGCGATCCGCATCGACGACGTGAAGTCCATCATACGAAGCAACGAGGATCTGGTTGGCTTCGCGAGCCTGGACGGCAACTCCGTCGCCGTGCTGGAGGTCCACGCATTGGCGGGGGCGGACCCGCACACCGTGAGTGCCGCCGTGAGGGACCGATTGCCTGAATTGCGGGAGTTGTTGCCGCCAGGACTCGAGTTGTCGGACGAATTCGAATTCACGGCGCCGGCAACGCCCGGCCACCTGCTCCTCGATGTGAACCTGCGCTCCGCCGGCCCGAAAGAGTCCCCTCGCGAGCTTCTTGCCCGCACCGACCAATTGCTCCGCGAGATCCCGGGAGTTCGCCACGTGCTGGCGCTCTCGGGGCAGCCCTTCGATCGGGACCGCAACCAACCATGCCTGGTCGTGGGGCTCGCTCAGGTGGACGGGGCGGCGGTGGACCGTGAGCGCATCCTTCGTGAGATCCGTACGCGATGCATCGCCACGGAGAAGTCGGCTTCCATCCGGATGCGCGACCTGTCCGGCGACGCCCGATCGAGGAGCTCCGGCTACCCCATCGAATTTGCGCTCTGCGGGTTCGACCGTCAACCTTTGCGCGAACTGGCTAACACGATCGTAGCGCAAATGTCGCGAGACCCCCGCTTGACCGACGCGTGGGCCGGCCCGCGTCCGGTGCCGACGTACGCCGTGGATATCGATCGGGCCAAGGTGGCGAGGCTGGGCCTGGCCCTGCCCGACGTCTCCGCATCGCTTCAGGCGGTCTTCGGCTCCGTGCAGGCCGGCAACATCCAGGTCGTCGGGCGAGAGTGGCCCATTCTCTTGAAGATCGACCCCGCCGGCCGAAGCGAGGTCGAGCGGCTCGTCCAGAGCCATCTCCGCACCGCCATGGGTGATTTGATCTCTCTCAGCGAGGTCGCGGCGGTCCACCTGGAGAGCGAGCCCGCCTACCTCGAGCGACTCAATATCTTCCCGGTCATCGTGATCACCGCCGGCCTCGGGGGCGATTTGTCTCTCGCTGAGGCGCGATTCGTCTGCGAACGCCTGGTCACGGATGCGATCGGCGAAAGAGGGCGTGCCGCGAATCCCTTGCGTTGGCTCCGGCCGATGCCGCCTGCAAAGGCCCCGGCCCGGTCCGGCGGCGCCGTCGACCGGGCTGGTGGCCCGTAGCATGTTCTCGCCCAATTGCGAACGACCAAGCTCACCTGTCCCGGCGGCGCCGTGAGCTTGAACCCCGGGAGCGCCTGATGCCGCCGCGGTCACGTCCAGCGCCGGGCTCGGGCCGCCTTGATTGCCGGCGCAGCGGAACGCCTTTTGCAGCCAAGTCGCCATTGGGCGGGCGGGCGATAGGAACGCGTTGCGCGGCCGGTTGACGATGCGAATGGTTTTCCTCGCGACGATCGAATGCCGGGGCAAGTCTCGAAAGGCGGACGAGCAATGGCAGAAAACCCGAGTAACCGCAACCCGCTCGAGACGGATGAGACCCTCTCGTCGACGGGCGGACTACCGCCCGACTTCTTCGACGTCCCGGAATCCCCCGCGTCCAATAGACACGCTCGGTCGCTTCCTGCTCGCGATGCACCGCTACCCCCGCGCCTCGCCGGAGCCCCTGCTTCGCCTCGCGTCGTGATCGAGCGGCGAGCATCGTTGCCGGTCGTCCTCGTGGTCATCGCCGGCAACATCGTGTTCTTCCTGGGCGGAGGACTCGCGGGATGGGCCGCCGCGCGGAAGGGCGCCGCACGCACGGAACCCCCCGCCAGGGCCGCAACGAATTCACCCATGAGCGAAGTCGTGCGTGCAATCGACGCCAAGGCCTCAAAGAGCGCAATGGACGCTTTGACGTCGCGCATCGGCGAAGTGCAGTCGGAGCTCGGCACGCTCGGGCGCGAGCTCGCCCGGCTCGAAGACCGTCTGAACGCAAGGACCAACGCGCCGCCCGCGCCGCCCGACCTCGCGCCGCTGCGGATGAGAATCGACGACCTCGTCAAAGAGAGCCAAAAGCTCTCCCCGCTACCGGCGACATTCGAGTCACTCCGCCAACGCGTCGATGCGCTGGACAAGGGTCTGAACGCCCTCCGCACGGAGGTCGCCGCCGTACCAAAGCAGCTCGATGCATCGTTGAATGCCTTGAAGGCTGCGATGGTATCGCGCTCTGCGCCCGGTCAGGTCAGCCCGGCTGACATCACCAGGGAACTCGGCGCCGCTCTGTTTCGCGACGGGAAATACCCAGCGGTGCGCGACGTTTTTCTTACTCTCGTCCAGGTCTACCCGAATGATGCGCGGCTCTGGTATTTCGTCGCACTGGCAAACGGGCTGGCCTCGGAGAACTGGGCTGGCGACACCGAGGGCATGGTGCGCCGGGGGCTCGCGTGCGAACAGAGCGGCATGCCGAAGCGCCCGGACATCGACGCCCAGTTCTCGACGTTGACGAAGGAACAGGGGAAAGACTGGCTCGCGGAGCGGCGCAAACGCGCGTCGCAGTAGCGCGGGCGGACCGATCAACCGACACCACGATCAGGACGGCGGCGGTCATCAAGAGCGAGAGGGTCATGCCCGAGAACAGGAGAAGCGAAACCCAGACGGGCAGAGCGCCAGTGGCGTCGCCGGTCGGGAACTGGGCGTCGGCTCCGCAGCGCGGCCGAGGCACGGCCACACCGGGCGGCGGCGCGCCCGCGGCCTCACCAATGGCGAGCGGAGCGAGCGCTTCCGGCGCGAACTCGGCGATCAGTGGACCAGCGCCTCGGAGCATCCGCGCGAGGTCGAAGATCAGGTCGTCTGGACTGCGGTAGCGGTCCTCTCGATTCCAGGCCATCAACTTCCGCACGATGGCGCACAAGCCGCTGGTGAGCGCGAAGTTGAGCGATTCCGGCGCGGGCAGAGGGATCCGCGCTCGCGTGTCGGTGCATGGCCTCGGCGACGGACTTGCCGCCGTAGGGGACGCGTCCCGTGACGAGGTGAAACGACGTGGCACCAAGATCAGTTGTGCGATGACCAACGACTCGCGGCAGAAGCGCTCAACGTGGTCCGCATCGCGTGCCCAGGTCGCCCCCAAGACCTTGATGGCGACGATCCGATCAACGCTGATCTGCCGGGCCTTGAACACAGTGCCCATGGCCCCGTCATGAATGCGACCCAGGACCTCGTATCCTGGAATCTTCAACTCGACCGAGGCGACACCGGGCGGATCCGGCGCGATATCCAAGGGTTTGAGCATCCCGATTACTGCTTGAAAGTCTCGTGCCACCCGCCGAAATTCGAACTCGGCCGGAGTCGCCGAGTCGAATTCGAGGGGGGAAAACCAGTTTCCAAGAGGATTGGGCAAAGTCTCACCCGATGAAAGACGGTCCTAGCGAAGAAGAGAGGCAGGAACAACTGAACGGGATGCTCAAGTTTGTCCGTGGCCTCTCCTTTGCCTTCGAACAACTGTCGCGGGAAGCCGACGCGCATTACGCGGGCCAAGGAGTCAAGGTTGGCGCAGCCGATACACCTGTCTTCTGGTATCGACCGCGGGATGCCAAGACGTATCGGATCATCTACGCCGATCTCTCGGTCCGTGAGGCAGATACGGCCCCCAGCGTGCCCAACGCCCAGCCTGTAGTAAGCGCGTCTGGGCCAAAGAAATAGTCCCTCGGCCGCTGTTACCGGATTACGGTGCGCAGAGCCATTGGGCGCAATAGCTGGAAGGCGTCGCCGCGGCTGACGGCGACATGCCGGAATTAGCGGGCGAGAGGCCAGAACACGTCAGTCTTCCAATCTTGGGGATCGGGATAATCTGCAGGATCGGTTGTGTATGTCTCCCACGGCGGCCCGGCGGCGATAGCTGCTGGGCGTCATGCCAAACGATCGCTGGAACGCTTGTATAAACACCTCGTGGCTCTCGAAGCCGCACTCGAGCGCCACCAGCGTCGTTCAGGTAGCGGTGCGCATAGGTGCACAAGAACACTCATCTGGCGCTATCATATTCAGATAAGCGTAACTTAGATCTGATTCTGTGTTTTGCTGAGTCAGCACATCAGCTCTCCTGTCGCAGAAGGCCGGACCAACCGTCCCGGGAAGCCATCCTCGTGCCACTGACAGCGCGGCAACCCTCCGCAGACCCGCCCGATCATACTATCGTCACGCGAGCGGTCAAAGGCTTGACCCCGCTCGCTGATCGAAGACTTGGGACGTCGGCCGACCACCTACTGAGTGAGATGGGGCGCTCTGTCCCATTGACTAACTATCATCTAGTAGGTAGGATTGGGTCAATGGGGGCGAAGAAATGAAAGATGACGAGGTTCTCAGGATTGGCTGCCGGCGGTCCTGAGTGCCTCCGATCCCTTCTCGATTGGAACCGAGCGATGAGCGATCGCGATACGCGCAGAGAGTTGCTGGAACTGGCCGAGACGTTGGTGCGGACACGGGGCTACAACGGTTTCAGCTATCGCGATCTGGCCGAGCAGATCGGCATCAAGACGGCGAGCATCCACTATCATTTCCCCACAAAGGGTGACCTGGGCGAAGCCTTGATCGAGAATGAAAGGGACGTGTTCGCCAGGAACCTCGCTCGACTCGACGCCGCGGAAAAGAACCCGCGGCGCCGGCTGGAGCGATTCATCCAGCTCTTTCAGGCCACCACGATCGGTTGTCACAACCGGATGTGCCTGGGGGCCATGCTCGCGGTCGAGCAGGAGACCTTGCCGGATGCCGTGGGGCAAGCCGTCCGGCAGCTCTTCGCAGACAACGAGAAGTGGCTTGCGAAATTGCTGGACGAAGGGCGAAAGAGGCGGCAATTCCGGTTCAAGGGGTCCGCGGATTCGGCCGCCCGGTCCTTGTTCTCGTCCCTCGAAGGCGCGTTGTTGATAGCCAGAGCCTTTCATGATACCGGGCGGTTCGAGGCCACCTCCCGATGGATCCTTGAGACCCTGATTGCCTGACATTTTTTTTGCCCAGATCACTTACCTATTGATAGCTAGTCAGGATGGTACTGGTTTGGACGTGCGAGCGTAAATGACGTACCCTCCAAGGATTCCACCCTATGAATCGGACATTGCCCACTCCCTGGAAACCCACCAAAGCACAGCTCCTCGCCGCGCGCAACAAGCGCGTCCCGGATCTCGCCGCCAAGAACCTCATCGTCCTCTTCGCCGGCATCAACCCAGGCCTCTACACCGCCGCCATCGGCCGCCACTTCGGCCGCCCCGGCAACCGCTTCTGGCCCGCTCTCCACGGCGGCGGCTTCACCCCGCGCCTCTTCTCACCCTTTGAAGAATCGCTCCTTCTCGACCTCAAATTCGGCATCACCAACATCGTCCAGCGCGCCACCGTCCGCGCCGATGAGCTCACCGACGACGAACTTCGCGCCGGCGGCCAGCGACTGGAAGCCAAGGTCAAACGCTGGCGCCCCACCGTCGTCGCCTTCGTCGGCATCGGCCCCTACCGCATCGTCTCCGGCATCAAAGACGCCCGCGTCGGCCTCCAGAATGCCCCCTTCGGCGGCAGCCACGCCTGGGTCCTCCCCAACCCCAGCGGACTCAACGCTCACTACCAGCCCGCCGCCCTCGCACAACTCTTCGGAGACCTCCGCCTCTGGGCCATTGAACAGCACGGGCGCCGTCGCTAATGCGAAGCGGAAACCAGATCCCGACCACGGCTATATCGCCGCGGTGAACAGCCCATGACACGCTTGAAGGCGGTGCTGAAGGCGCTTTCGGATTCGTAGCCAAGCGATTGTGAGATCACCGAGATGGGGTCGCTGGAATTCCTCAGCCGGTCCCCGGCCAGAAGCATCCGCCAGCGCGTCAGGTAATCAATGGGCGTCGCGCCGACGGTCTCCTTGAATTTCTGGGCAATGCCCGACCGCGACATCCCGACACGCTCAGCCAGCTCCTGCAAAGTCCAGGGATGCGCAGGATCGTCGTGCATCGACTGGATTGCCAAGCTCATTTGCTGGTCCGCCAGCGCGAAGAGCCATCCAACGCTCCCGCTCAACCCTTCCGCCAGGTGTGCCCGAAGAGCCTGGACCAGCATCATGTGGGCGAGGTGCTCCAGGACCAGGAAGCTGCCCGGCTGCGGTTCACGCAGCTCTGCCATCATCCGCTCGATGGACCAACGCAGCGCCAGCTTATCCGCCTCCTTCCTGATGTGAACGATCGGCGGGAGCATCCCCAACAGGATACCGGCGTGATTGCCCTCAAGGCCGAAATAACCGCCCACTCCGGAAACGTCTCCTCCCCCATTCCAGGAGGCGACGCGACCATTGAGCGGGGTCGAATGCATCGACCTGAAGTCAACTGGCTCCAAAGCGAGGTCGCTTGCAAGGCGAAACGGCCGTCCCAGCGGCAGCAGGAAGCAATCCCCCGTCTTCAGGTGCACCGCTTCGGGGACAGTCTCCACGGAAAGCCAGCATTGGCCGGAGACCACCGCATAGCACTTGATGCCTTCGTGCTTGGGGAACTGAAATGACCATTCCCCACCCACGTCGAAGCCGCCGCACATCGTGTTGCGGGGTTTCAGGAGCGACAGCACGCCTGAGAGAGGGTCCATTCGACCTCCTGGACGATGGCGACGAAAGATTGGACTCTAAAGCATAGATCGTCTCAGGTCAAAAGCCTACCCTGTGGACCAAGGGACCGAAAGTTCGAGTCGAACTGAGGGAGGTTTCTGATGCGTGTTTTCGTTACCGGCGCCACCGGCTTCGTCGGCTCCGCCGTCGTTCAGGATCTGATCGCCGCGGGCCACAAGGTGCTCGGCCTCGCGCGTTCGGACGCGGGCGCCGCGTCGCTCGCCGCCGCCGGGGCCGAGGTGCACCGAGGCGATCTCGAAAACCTCGACAGCCTGCGGAGAGGCGCGGCGTCATCGGACGGGGTGATTCACACCGGCTTCATCCACGACTTCTCACGATTCCAGGAGGTCTGCGAGGCGGACAGGCGGGCAATCGAGGCGCTCGGTGACGCGCTCGCAGGCTCCGACCGTCACCTGGTTATCACCTCCGGGACCGGGATGGGGAACGCGGCGCCCGGCCGCCTCGCGACCGAGGACCATTTCGATCCCAACCACCCCAACCCCCGCGCAGCCTCGGAATTCGCGGCAGAGGAGGTCGCCGCGCGTGGCGTGAGCGTGTCGGTGGTTCGACTGCCGCAGGTGCATAACACGGAGAAGCAAGGCCTCGTCACGCCCGCGATCGCCATCGCCCGCGAGAAGGGCGTCGCGGCTTACGTCGGCGATGGCCAGAACCGCTGGCCCGCGGTGCATCTGCTCGATGCCGCGCCCGTCTACAGGCTGGCCCTTGAGAAGGGAACCGCCCGGGCCAGGTATCACGCGGTCGCTGAAGAGGGCGTGCCGGCCCGAGAGATCGCGGAGGCGATCGGGCAGGGCTTGAAGATTCCGGTTGTCTCCATGTCGCCCGAAGCGGCCGCCGGTCACTTCGGCTGGCTCGGATTCTTTGCCGGGATGGACATGCCGGCGTCGAGCGCGCTCACGCAGCAGCGGCTGGGATGGCGCCTGACGCAGAAGGCTGGGATGATCGACGATCTCGATCACATGGAGCCCGCCCTTTGTTAACGCCGCGAGCGCCGCGGGCACGGCCGTCTGTGAGTGCTCGGCCAGCGCTGCCGTGATGTTCACGATATGGCCCGACCCTCGCTCGAGCATCCGCCTCGCGACTCTTTGGGTGATTTGGAAGAAGCCCGCCAGGTTGGACAGCACCGCCGCGTAGTCGGCCTCGGCGTAATTGACGAACGGCCTCGAGACGAAGATGCCGGCGTTATTGACGAGTGCTCTTCCGTTCCAACTCCCGGACCAGCTTCTGAAAATCCTCGCGCGAGCGCAGCGAGGCTAAGTCCGGATCGCCCTTGAGCAACGCGGTGTCCTGATGACCTTCAGCGACCGCCTGGCGCAGGAAGTCCATGGCGCGGTCAGCATATAGCGCTTTCAGCCTGGTTCGGTCCGCCGGAGCGAGTTTGCCGTCGTTCAGGGCGGCGGCCGACGATGCGGCGAAGACGCAGGCAATGTTGTAATGGTTAACTTGGCCAACGCCTTCCTCAGTGGCGATGGCGTTCGCATCATTGGTCGCTCGCTCGTGCTCGCCCCGTCCGGCCAGCATGGTGGCGCGAAGGAGCCGGCCGTCGAGGAGATCGGAACGGACCTGTCCATAGCCTTTGCCGACAAGTTGCTCCAGGATCTCGATCGCCTTCTCGTCATTGGCCAACACGGCGTCCCATCGGCGTGCAAGTTGCGCATCCAGGGCCAGGTTGTAATAGCAACGACCCATTTGGTGATGGGTACGCCATGCACGAGCTCCATTACGAAGAACGGGCGCCCGCAGTCGGTTGTGCCGGCGTCAAAGACCTTGGCAATGTTCTGGTGGTCCATCATGGCCAAGGCTTGCTTCTCGGCCTCGAAGCGGGCGATGACCTGGTGCTGTCCATGCCCGGCTTGATGATCTTGAGAGCGACCCTACGATGGACCGGCTTGTCCTGCTCGGCCATGTAGACGATGCCGAAGCCGCCTTCGCCGAGTTGCTGGAGCAGCTTGTACGAGCCGATCGTGACCCCCGGCCCCTCGGATACAGGATGAGGCAGAGTGCCGGTGCCGGTCGGGAACTCCGGAGACCGGTTCTCGATTGGCGTCGTCGGCGGCGGGGGGGCGATCGACCAGGGCGGGGCGCTCGGGGTCGGGCAGCTCGGTCGTCCCGGGCTCGGGTCCTTGGGCGGGCTCCTCCGGCGGCCGCAGGAACCCGTCGCGGTCCGCCCGCGTGCCGCCGGCGAGGAGCCGGCCGACCTCCGCCCGCAGGTCCTCGTCACCGCCGCACGCGCGCTCGAGCCAGGACTCCTGCGCGGCAGGGTCGAGCTGGCGTGCGCCGTTGACGAGCTCGTCGATCCGGCGCGACCGTTCCGGTGTCATCCGACGCCCTCCCCCCCCGAGCGCGTTGCTCAACCAAATGACTTCACGGTTTCAGCGGCGATTCTCGCAGGAATCCTTCGGACGGGCAACTCTCGGGGCAGGCATTCGAAAAGACGGCGATCGACCCGTGGTCTGAGGCGGGGTGGGGAGGAGAACCAGCCGCGTGCATGTTGTCGAGGCATCGGTGAGTTCGGTCGTTCCCCGGCCGTTTCCGGTCCTGTAGTATGATGCGATCGTGTTGGATCATCGCGAGTTCTGCGAAAGGGAGGAGGTCGCGTGGCCGACAGCGGATTGATCCTCGTAACCGGGGCAGCCGGTCACCTCGGGGCAGTCGGGCGAACCGTGACCGAGTTGCTCCTCGATCGCGGGCTTCCGGTTCGAGCCATGGTCCGCCGCGAGGACGAGCGGGCGGCTGCCCTGCGGGCCGCCGGTGCCGAGGTGGTGGTCGGAGACCTCCTCGAACCGGCCGACGTCTATCGGGTCGTCAGTGGCTGTCGGCGGGTCTACTTCGGCATGTCCGTTTCGCCTGGGTACCTTGAGGCGAGCGTGACCATCGCGGCGGTCGCCCGGGAAGTCGGGCTGGACATCCTGGTTAACATGTCCCAGATGACCGTCTCCCAGATGAGCATCCAGAACACAACCCCGAGCCCGCAGCAGCGGCAGCACTGGCTCAGCGAGCAGGCGCTCGCGTGGTCCGGCCTGCCGGTCGTTACCATCCGGCCGACGGTCTTCCTGGAGGGCTTCTTCGTCCCTCTCACCGCTCCGACCGTCCGCGACCGAGGCCGCATCGAACTGCCGTTCGGGCGGGGCAAGACCTCTCCTGTATCCTCGGCTGACGTTGCTCGGGTCGTCGCTGTCGTCCTCGCCGACCCTGGGCCGCATGTGGGCCGGATATACGAACTTACCGGTCCGCGCTCGCAGGACATGGACGGAGTCGCCCGGGAGTATTCGGACGCGTAAAACCGTGAGGTCACGTACTCGGACATCTCCCCCGAGGATTGGGAACGGGAGCTGAAAAGTGCGGGGTTGCCGGAACACTTGACCCACCATCTGGTGACGATGGCCGAGTTGAACCGGGCGGGCCGCTATGACCGGATGGCGGACGGTGTGGAGCGGGTGACCGGCCGGCCGGCGATGAGCGTCCGGGAATTTGTATCGCTTCACGCGGATCAGTTCGGCGGTCGTCGATCTTAGGCCGAATTCATCGCTTCCAGGACGCTCCACTCGAGAACGGTGTTCTTTAACTTGTCGTGCGCAGGCTCAAGTCTTCGCTTTACGTACTGGCGACAAAGGTCAGCGGGGGTGTCGTCGCTGTGATGTGTCTGACTTCCTCGGGTCGCCCTCACGAGCCGATCTTTACCCCAGCCCCCCAGCCCGTCACCAGCGCCAGCGGAATGCCAGGTACGTGAGCCCCAGCAGTCCCAGGCAAAGCGGCGGGTAGATGCACAGGAAAATCGCCCGGACCGGTAGGGAGAAGTCCCTGGTGATGTTCACCTGCACCGGTGACGCAACCGAGAGGGGTTTGTCACTCCAGACGTCGCTTCGCGTCCTATGCATGGGCACGCCCATGGCCGCGGAGTACGGGCTCACCGTGAAGGCGGCCAGTTGCTCTTCAGTCACCGATGACATCCTGCGCAGATAAAGCTCTACTCCCAGCGGCACGACGACAAGAGCCGAGGACACGCGCCGTGCTTCAGGCTTGGACGTGATCGGTCTGGGGTTGAGGCCAAGGCCCCAGTCGATCTCTTGGTTGCGTTGCAGGCTCGATCGCAGAAAAGAGGTTGTGTCGAGGGCAATCGTCGCGAGAAGCTTATGCCGGTGAACTACGGCGGAGTGAAGAACTCGGTGGGCATGGCCAGGTCCATCATCAAGAGCTTCCAGTCTTCGCGGGAGTGGAGCAAGTCGAGGGCTTCCTCGTTGCAATAGGCGCCCGGGTTGCGGAAGCCCGTCGCGATGGCTTGGCGGAGCAGGATTACCGCGGAATCGATCAGGTTCGAGGCCTCGGCAGCCGAGACGTGCGAGCCGGACCTACCGGCCAAGCTTGCGAGTGCGGCGTGGGCGATCGCGGTCTCGAGCCAAAGCTCGCCCGACCGCCCCGGCAGCATTCTCCAGAACGCGACGGCTCGGCTGAGGTCGGCCTCGGCCCCGGCGAATTCACCAAGCGCGCGTGACGCCAGGCCGCGGTTGGCCCAGCTCCGGGCCAGCAGGACCGCGTATGCCGGGTTGTCGCGGTGTGCGTTCACGAGCGCCTCGCTGATCGAAACGGCTTGCTCGCCTGCGTCTCGGGCCTTGAGCGGGCGGCCAAGCCGACGAAACACGACGCAGAGGCGACTCTCGACGTCAGCCACGGTCTGGCGAAAGGTCGGGGCGTTCGGGTGAGCCTGCGCCAGCTCGCGAGCGATCAGGAGCGCCTTGCCGAGCTCCGCTTCAGCCTGAGACAGCTTGCCCGTCTGCGAGAACAACCAGCCCAGATTTTTGTGCGCGCTCGCCACGTTCTGCCGGAAGTCAGTGATGGCGTGGTTAAACTCGGCGAGCTTCTGATTTATGGCTAAGGCCTCGCGCATCTCTGCCTCTGCCTCCGCGAGTCTGCCCGCATCCGAAAGCAGCGAGCCCAACCCGTCGTGGCCGATCGCCAGGTGACCGCGGAACCTGGCGATCGTGGGGTTGGCGTCGACCAGCTTCTGTCGGATCGCCAGCGCCTGGCGGAAATGTCTTTCCGCCTCCGCCCGGCTGCCGAACTCGCGGAGCACGGAGGCGACATTGCTGTGGCTGTCCGCCAGCCCGTTGCGGTAGTCCGCGACGCTTGGGTATTGATCGGCCAGCTCTTGATAGATCGCGAGCGCCCGCCGGCACTCTGCAGCCTCGTCGAGAACCTTACCAGTGCGCCCCAACACGACGCCGAGGGTTTGGTGCGAGTCTGCGAGCTCGTTCCGGAGATTGGGCGCGGCGGGATTATCGGCGACAAGCTTCTGCCGGACCGCGATTGCCCGTCGGAGCTCGGCCTCCGCATCGGACGACTTGCCCAGGTTCGACAAGAGCAGACCGAGGCTGGCTTGGCTCCGTGCCAGATTTTCGCGGAAAGCGGCCACGGTAGGATTCTCGTCAGCAAGTTTCTGCTGGATCTCGAGCGCCGCGCGATACTCGCTCAAAGCGGCGGCAGTCTTGCCTGTCGCCGCGAGAACAAGACCCAGAGCGTACCGGGTCACCGCCAGCTCGGCGCGAAGGCCGGCGTTATTCGGGATTTCATCTAAGAGCTTTCGTCGGATCGCGAGGGCCTGTCGATACTCGGCCTCGGCCTCGGCCGTCTTTGCGACACCTGCGAGCAGCCAGCCGAGGTTGTAGTATGCGTTCGACAGGTGGACGCGGAAATCCGTAACGGCGGGGTTGGCCTCAGCCGCCTTCCGCAGGATGGCGACCGCCGCGCGGAACTCGGTTTCCGCATCGAGAAGCTTCCCCCTTCGCGCCAGCGACATGGCGAACGAAAGGCGAACGCGTCCCAGGTCGAACCCGTAGTGAGTGACTTCGGGGTTTTCGGCGGCGAGCTTCCGCCCGACTGCGATCGCGGCGCGGTGCTGGGCATCCGCTTCCGCCGGTTTTCCCATCTTCTCCAGCACCACGGCCAGGCTGAGGTGACTGTGTGCCTGCTGGTATCGGAAGTCGTTGACGGAGGCATTCTCTTCGACCAGCCGCTCACGCAGCTCCAGCGCTTTACGCAACTCGATCTCGGCCGGGGCCAGTTTGCCTGCCTGGGAAAGCACCAACCCGACGTTGCTGGTGCCGTTGGCAAGATTGTTGCGGAACTCGGCGACGGCGGGGTTCTCGTCGGCAAGCTTCCGCTGGTTCACCACAGCCGCGCGGAATTCCGCCTCTGCATCCTTCAAATTGCCGGCGGAGAGGAGCAGGATGCCGAGGTTGTTGCGGGTGCTCGCCAGGCTGTTACGAAATCTGCTGACGGCGGGGTTGTCGTCGACGAGCTTCTGCTGGATCTCAAGCGCCGCGCGATACTCTGCCTCGGCCCGACGTTGCTCCCTGGTGTCGGAGAGGAGTGAGGCGAGGCCGGAGTGACTGGCGCCGAGGTTATTCCGGAGTTCGGCATCGGCGGGGTTTTCGTCGGCGAGCTTTTGCCGGATTGCCAGCGCTCTGCGATACTCGGGCTCCGCCTCTTTCGGTGTGGCGGATAGCGACAAGAGTTTACCGATGCGATTGAGCGTCTCCGCCAGGTTCGCGCGGGCCTCGGCTGAACTTGCATTGTCCGCCGCGATCCGTTCCTGATCGGCGCGGGCCAAGCGGTATGCCGCCAAGGCCTCGGTGTGCTTGCCGGTCTTGGCCAGGAGCGCGCCCAGCCCCGAACGGGAGCGGGCCAGAGCGGCACGCGCCGCCGGTCCCGCGCCAGACAGGAGCGTTTCCGAGCGGTTGAAGGCCGCGAGCGCGTCGTCGATCTTGCCGACTACCTCGAGCAGGCTGCCGACCTCGATCGTGCTCTGACCGAGGTCCATTCTCACACTATCATCGGCCCCGGGATCAGAGAGCAGCGCTTCGCGGTCGGCCAGAACCTTCCTGTGGACCGCGAGGGCGTCTTCCTTGCGGCCGATCTGACTGATCAGGTTCCCGAGCTCGAAGTTCGCCTGCGAGAGCGCCCGCCGCGAGGTGCCGCCTTTCTCCTTCTCGAGCAGAGCCCCGAGCTGGCCGTAGAAATCGACCGCCGATTTCAAGAGCCGGTCGCGCAGATCCTTGAACTTTTCCTCCTTGAGCATGAAGTCCTGGGTGACGCCCGTTTGAAAGGTCTTGATCGCCGCCATCGCCAACCGGTAGCGGGCCTGAACCTTCTCGTTCGCATCAGCGAGTGCCGCGTTGGCCTGCGTCTCGCTCGCCAGCGCCCGCGCGATTTCGGCCGTGGCCTGGGTTTGCACCAGCAGCACCGCCGAGAGACCAACCACGCCGGCCAGGAGCGCCGCTCCGGCCATCGCCACTTTGGTCCGGTTGCGTTTGGCCCATCGCCGCACCCGCCTGGAAATGGGCTCCTGGTAAGCGGTAAGCGGCTCGTCAGCCATCCAGCGCTCGACCTCGTCTGAGAGCGCCCGGCATGATGCGTAGCGGTCAACAGGCCTCCTCGCCATCGCTTTCAGGCAGATCGCCTCGAGCGCGGGATCGATCAACGGGTCGAGCTGGCTCGGCCTGGGGAAATTACCGTTCTGCACCCGGCGGAGCAATTCGCCGACGTCCGGCCCTTCCACCGGCGGCTTGCCGGTCAACAGGCAGAAGAGGGTGGCACCCAGGCTGTAGACGTCTGAGTGGGGCCCCAGCTTGTCGAGATCCCCAGACGCCTGCTCCGGGCTCATGTAAGAGGGTGTGCCGAGCGCACTGCCGGGCAAGGTTTGGGCGCTGCCGCTCGCGGAAGACGGTATCAGCGTCCGCTCGCCGGAGTTGCTGTCCGGCTCGGCCCGGCCCATCGGCTTGGCAAGCCCCCAGTCAACGACCAGAGTCTCGCCGTATTTGCCCACGATGATGTTGCCTGGTTTGATGTCGCGATGCAGCACGCCGCGCAAGTGCGCATAATCAACGGCATTGCAAATGTCCATGAACCGGCGGAGCAGCTTGTGCAGCCCAAGCGCTCGGCGGCCAGGGTCCATCTTGAGCGATAAGTCGGTATGGAAGCGATCGATCGCCTCTCTCAGACTGTCGCCCTTGATGAACCGCATGGCGTAGTAAGGGCGGCCGTCGGCGTAGGTCCCGAGGCCGTAGACCGGGACGATGCCCGGATGCTCGAGCCCGCCGGTGATTTCCGCCTCGATCAAGAACCGCTGCCGGCTGAGGGCGTCATCGGCGTGCTGGTCGAGAATCTGCTTGAGTGCGACCTCGCGATGGAGCTCGCTGTCAAGGGCCACAAACACCGCGCCCAAGCCGCCGCGTGCGTGAGGACGCAGCACACGGAACCGCTGGCCGTCGGAAGTCGCCGCGCCGACGGAGTAGCTTGAAGTGCGGTCGGCGTCCTGAGCCGCGTCAGAGGGCGCCGTCAGGGTGCCAAGACGGGCGACGGAGGCGTCCAGGTCAGCGTCGGCCAAGCGGGCGAGTCTCTCGCGCGTTGAGAGGCCGGCGGGAACCGCAGCAAGCGATTTCTCGGCGTCGCCGCCGTGCTTCTTGAGGTGCAGCCCCACCATGGAAAAAACGCCGGCGCACTGCTCCTCGTCAAGGTCCCCGCGGGCGGTGAGGTGGTCGGCGAGCGGTTTGGTTTTGTCGCTGGCCCAGGCCCGAAATGCAGCGACAAGCTGTGACTGATCGATGAGACCGACCTGCAAGGCGATCAAGCCGAAGAGCAGGTCGCGTTCCGCGGCGGTGGCCATGACGGAGCTCCTGACGCTGAGTCCCCGATAGGTTGTGGCTCGACCGACGAAAGACGCCGGCCCTTCACGTAGACATCGGTTACAGTCTCGCCGCTTTCCCGGCGAGTCGCTAGTGCAAAGGAGCCGCACATGACACCCTTGCGCCGCATGATCGAGGATATGACCCTCCGCAATTTCACGTCACAGAACATCGACACCTACGTCCAATGCATTGCCCGCTTCGCGCGCTACTTTAAATCTTCGCCGGACCACCTCAGCCCTGAAGACGTCCGCGCATACCTCGTCCACCTCGTGCAAGAGCGGCGTTTCTCCCTGAGCTACTATCAGCAGTCTCGATCCGCCTCACGGATAGACTGACTCGATCGCGTGCTTGGGGATCGTCGTCGACAGGACGCCTGACGAGGATGAGCGACCGACGTCAGTTACGATCGTCTGACCTCCCCGCGTTGGCCTCACGAGCCGACCTTTACCCCAGCCCCCCTGCCCGCCACCAGCGCCAGCGAAATGCGAGGTAGGTCAGCCCGAGCAATCCCAGGCAAAACGGCGGGTAGATGCACAGGAAAATCGCCCAGACCGGCGCGGAGAAGTCCCTGGTGATATTCACCTGCACGGGTGCCGGAACCGAGAGGGGTTTGTCACTCCAGACGTCGCTTCGCGTTGTATGCATGGGCACGCCCATCGCCGCCGAGTACGGGCTGGTTATCGTGAAGGCGGCCAGTTGCTCTTCACTCACCGATGACATCCCGCGCAGATAAAGCTCCACTCCCAGCGGCACGACGAACAGAATGAGCAGAGTGAGGTAAGTGATCGACCATCGCCGTGGAGGTTCTTCGGGCGAGCGCCGAGCACAGGAGTCCGATCGTCGACGTGGCCAGGCACGTGGTTGCGATGATTAGCAAGTACGCCAGCAGTGTCCAGAAGCGATCGCGCAGCTCGGGAAGCAGCACATAGGCCAGCAGCATCTGCTCGGTGAGCAGGAATGTCAGCACGGTCGAAACCCGCAGTGACGCCATCAACTTGGCGAAGACGATCTTTCCCGGCCGCAGAAGCGTCGTCAGCAGGAGGCTCAAGGTCTGGCGCTCGCGCTCCTGGGTGATGCTCCCCGCGGAAAACACGGGCCCGACCAGCAAATTGAAGGTGAGGACGTAGGCCACGTAGTAGGCCGCCTTGTCGGAGCGGAGAAACAGCAAGATGGCCATCAACGGAATCGAAAGCACCATGCTGACCTGAATCACGACTCGCAGCATGAGCGTTCCCTGGCTGAAGATCTCGCTGCGGAGCTCCTTGTCCAGGACGGGATTGGTGCCGTCGGGCATGAGGTCGGTGCGTTTGGCCGGCGCGAAGAGTTTGTCGGGGAAGAGGTCGCGATCGATCACGACTCCGATCGCGTACTTCATCTCCTCTTCCTCGTCGACAACGTCCTTGCCTTCGCTGCCGACGTCCGGCGGGTGCAGAAGCCGGCGGTTGATCAGAATGCCCAGGACCGTCCACGCCGCCAGGCACCAGGGAGGCAGGATCGCCAGCGACACAAAGTCGCGAGCGACGACATTGTCGGTCCGGGTCAACACCACGCAGAGAACCGCCAGCGGCAGAATGACCAGGTAGCTGACGACCAGCGCCGAGCTTGTCCGGCGGAAATAACTCGAACAGGCGATCGACAGCAGCCCGAACGTGCCCGCCGCCAGGATCAAGACCAGATAGCTGCGGGTGATCTCCGAGAGCAGTAACCCACCCAGGAGGTAGCAGAGAATCATCAGCGGCAGGCTGGAAATGATCAGGATGACCAGGTACGAGAGTGAGCTGAGCAGCTTGCCGACCAGGATCGTCCCCGGGCGCAGCGGGCTGGCCAGGAGCAGCTCGTACGTCTTTCGCTCTTTTTCACCGGTGATGCTGCCGGCGGCAAAGGTGGGCGCCATGAGCGCGACCAGGAAAAACTGGCCGAGGAAGAAAATGTCGAACAGGGTGCGCGCCACGCCCGGGCTCACCTGGCGCGCGCCTTGTTCGCCCGCCGGCCACTGGAAAAAGACCAGCGCGCCCAGCACGCAGACGTAGAGCAATTGCAACACAAACGAGCGGGGCGACCGCAAGGTGACGAGCAGCTCGCGAGAGAGGACCGGGTTGTCGCGCAGCATGCGTGCAGGTCTCTCAGTTGACGATGCCCTTGGTGATCATCATGAAGACTTCCTCGAGCGAAAGGGGCTCTTCAGCAAACGATTGCACGACGATGCCCGACTGCACAAGCCCCCCGAGCAGCCGTGCCATGTCGGGATCCTGGCCTTCGAATTCGGCCGTGATCGTGTGATCATATGTTTCAACAGTGCGAATCGACCGGTCGTTGCGCAGCATCTCCGCTGCCCGTTCCGTGCTGTGATCGAGCACTCGCACCTTGATAACCCGGTGCGCCCGGATTTGCTGCTGGATTTCCTGGATGCTGCCGGCGGCCAGCATTTTTCCCCGCTCGATGATACCGATCGAAGTACAGAAGTCGGCGAGCTCCGAGAGAATGTGGCTCGAGATCAAGATCGTCTTGCCCATCTGCTTGAGCTCAGTCAAGAGGGCCTTCATCTCGAGCCTGGCCCTGGGGTCGAGTCCCGAGGCCGGCTCGTCGAGGATCAAGACCGGTGGGTCGTGGACTAAGGTCTTGGCCAGGCACAACCGCTGCTTCATGCCCTTGGAGAGGCCGTTGACGTAGTCGTCCCTCTTGTGCGTGAGCTCGAGCAGCTCGAGAACTTCACCGATGATCTTCTTGCGAGTTGATCGAGGAATCTCGTACGCCACCGCGAAGAAATCGAGGAACTCCCAGACCTTCATGCCGTCGTAGACCCCGAAATCGTCCGGCATGAAACCGATGACGCGGCGCACCGCCATCGGGTCGGAAGTCACCGAGAAGCCTGCGACCTTCCCTTCGCCGGCCGTCGGTCGCAGCAAGGTCGCCAGGAAACGGATGGTGGTGCTTTTGCCCGCGCCGTTGGGACCGATGAAGCCGAAGATCTCGCCCTTGCCGATGGAGAAGCTGAGATCGTCGACGGCAACGAAATCGCCGTAGCGTTTGGTGAAATGACTGACCTCGATCATCGATCAAGAATCTCCAACGGCTTGCTTCGCTCGAGAGTCCGTGAATTCACTTGCTGGGCGCTCCCTTGGCCGGGGCAGCCCCCACTGAATATTTGCGGTTGTGGCGACATCTTTCGAGCCATCTTGCCCGGTGTACGGGAGGCCGTACCCTCGGCCCCGGTTCGCTCGACGGCAGACCCGTCTTCCGCGGTGTTTCCCGAAGCCATCAGGTTGTAGCGCCGGCCGTCGGGGCTGGGTGGAGGGCCGCTGCGCAGGTGAACGAGCACCGCGGTGAAGCCTCGCTTGCGATCGATGGCCGGCTCGATCGACTGGCCCGGCAGTGTGTCTTTCGCCCAGGCTACCAGGCGAAGCTCTCCCTTGTCTTCCTCGCGGTCCTCCCACGACGACCGCAGCGCCTCCAGGAACAGATTCGCGTCCGGCCCCGGGCCGGCGTCGACCCGCGCCGAAACCTCGCCGGCCGCCCCGGGCTCGATCTCGACGGACTCGCCGGGCTTGATCGTTCCCAGCGCGCGCTCCTGGCGCTTGCCTGGACCTGTCGATTCGACCAGCACGGCGTCCCTGAGCTCGAGCTGGCTTGCGTTCTCGACCCGGCGCTTTCCATCCGTTTCCGCCAGCCGGATGGTGCCGTTCAAGCTCAGCATCTCTTCGGCTCGGAACATCGCGAGGCTGCGGGGCTGGACGGTGAAATTCATGCAGCGCCGGGACCGGCGTTGATTGCCACCACGATTTAGCGATGTCCTCGCCGCGGATCGAACGACCGTTGTCAAGCGGCAGTGCAAGCGCGGTCGGGTCGCTGGGATAAGATATCGTGAAGTGCGATCTCCCGTTCGTATAAAGCGAGACCAGTCGCGTCAGATGGGCGCGATGATAGTCGCCTTGAAGCTCCAGCAGATCGATCTCATCGGCGGCGGTGTCGTAGCCCATGTCGTGCGCGGCCACTCGCTCCACACCGATGGCGAACGCGAGAGCGACCAGAGGAACGACAACCCAGGTCCACTCGCGCTTGTTGAGAACGAACCGGCAGATGAGCCAGTTGAGCGGCACCACGGCGAGCAGGTAAGCGAGAATCACGCGCAGCACGAAGTTAGAGCTGGGAATGGTGATGCCGGATGCCTCTTCGAGCAGGTCGCGGCTCAATCGGGGCAGACTGGCGGTGTCGCGCCAGTCGGCCACGGCCGGGAACTCGTGAAAATCGTTTTCCCCGACTGTCACCGCCGTCGCGCCGCCGGAGGTATCGACCGGCTCTGCTTGTGTCTTGGTTTTTTCCTTGGGCGGAAGCTGGTCAACTCCCTTGATTACCAGGTCGCGGCTGGTGATCCGGTACCACGAGAGTTCCTGGCTGAGCAGCCGGTTGCGCGCCGGCGAGTTCGCAATCGCCCCTTCAGGGCCGGTCCACTCGCCCAGCGTTTCCTCCGGGCGACGGAGGATGACGCGGCGAATGAGCGTATCGATGCCCGGCCAGGCCAGAATCGACTCTTCGTTGGGGTTGGCCGCCAGCATGGTGATCCTTCCCCGGCCGACGCGCCATTCGACGGCGAGCACGTGGGGGCTGGCCTCGCCGAGTGGGATCGTCGAAGCTCCCTCCTTCGCCTTCAGCACCGCCAGGTAAATCGGCCGTTTCGCACCCGGGCGGATCGGCACCGGCGCACGGTAAATGCGCATCGCGCGCCGGAGGGTCCCCCGCCGGTCCACGTTCACCGGCTCACTCTGGTTATCGACGGCCGAAGCATAGTGGGGGGGAGGATAAGACTGAGAGAGCGGCCGAAGATCGTCCTCGGCAAGTGGCACGGTGGCACCGGTGGCTTCACCCGGCAGATACGGGCCGAGAAAGCTATCGCGCAACACCGAAAACGATTGTCCGGCCCCTCCGCAGAGAGTGATTTGCCCACCCCAGTGCAGCCAGTCGAGCATCGCTTGCTGCTGAGCAGGCTTGAGCTCGTCGGGCGAATAGTTGTCCCAGATGACGTGGCTCGTCGTGGTCCACGCCAGGGGGTGAGACGACAGCGGCGGGGCGTCGGGCCCGATCGGCAGAACGAGCCGGTAATAGCGCACTTTCTCAAGGTCGCCCCCATCGCGCTCGGCCGACCCGGGCAGTGTCGCCGCCATCCGGCTCCATGCCGCGAACTTCGTGGTCGATTCCTTCGACAGAATGAGCACCAGCATTTGATGCGGCGGCAGAGTCGACAGATTCGCCTGCCAGCTCGCATCGGCACGCAGAGCCCCGGGGCGGAGCAAGTCAACCATGAACTGCTTCCGAACCTGGCCCGATTCCACGTCGGGAACCATGAACTGCAAGGCAAGCTTCGCACGCTGCTCCTTCATCAGCCGTCCGTCGCGACGGAAGTAAACCTCGTGCGGCATATTGGCTAGCTTCACCGCCTCGGTCTGGAGCACGCCCTCGTAATTATCGTCGTTGGCCCTCAGCTCGAACGTGAGCGTGGACCAGTGATTGACCTTCACATAGGGAAGTATGTCGAACGGGGCGACCTGCGAGCGGAAGAACTCGAACGGCGGCCGGTTCTTTTTTTCCTCGAGCTTCTTCCTGAGCGCATCGGGATCGGTCAGGATCTGCAGTCTCTCTTCTTCGGACGTTGGGAGCTGGGCCCTTGCCGGACTCGCGGCCTCGAGCAAGAGCCAGCCAGCCAGGAACACGATCAGGGCAGTGCGAATCCGATGAGGGATCAGCTTCACAACTCGCTCGCTTTCTGCTGCTCGAATTCCGGTCGGACGCGACGATCAGCGAATTCGTTCGTCGGCTCCCACGAGTGTAACAGGTTGGCAGTTTGATCGATAGGGTTGGCAACAAAACGGATGGATCGCGGTGGCCGAGTTCCGGGCCGATCGGCCCGAATGGCGCGCCGGGGCGGCGGAGGGCTCCGCGTCCAGACCAGCCAGGGGCCCAGCGGCAGTCGCAGCGTGTATCCCAGCTCAGAAAGTCCGCGTGGAATGCCGTCGATTCGCGTTTGCGGCGCGGCCGTCACGATCAGCCGCACCGGGCCGGTCTCGAGCGCCTTGGCGAGCCATTCCGATCGCGGCTCGGCGAGGCCCAACGACTCGAACACGGGGTACAGCCACGGATCATAAACAAGGTCCACTCGCCCGTGCACCCGGTTGAGCCCGGGCCGGTCGGCGAAGAAGACGGCGTCGGATCTCACCTCCGTTCGCTCGGCCAGTCTGCGGATCAAGACACTCTCCGCTCGCCGGCGGGCGATGGTCTCTTTCATGTCGGTCAGCGCGAAAGCCGGCACGGCCAGAACCGCGACCGCGACCGCGAAAACGGCCCGAAAAGGCAGCGGTTGGTCAAGGGCCCGCGCCAGGGCTTCGAGCGCTGTGCCGTGCTCCTTGGTCCCGCGGGCTTCTGGCAGCGCTTCTTCGAGAGCCCGCGCCATCGCGTTCCACACGGCGGCACGAGCCGGAGCCGGCCGCGCAGGCAGAGTCTCCTCGATCCCGCGCCAGTGCCCGCGCGGCAAGGACCGAGGCGAATACGACTGCCTGGACGGCATAGTTGTACCATGCGCCGGTGCTTCGCTCGACGAGATAAGCTGTAAGCGCGAACTCAGCCACCAGGAAGAGGGCAAGCGCAGGATCGATTTCGCCTGCCCGCCAGGCACGACGGAGAGCGGCGGCGCCGATCGGCGTGAAGCATACCGTCGTGACAACCAATCCGAGTACGATCAACTGGCTGATCCAGGGGGTAACCGCGAAGACTTGGCCAATGGTCAACGCCGCCACGAGACCGATGAGTGCAGCGCCGGTCGTCGTCAGCACGCGTCGCCAGAGGCCGTCTCTGCGCGAGACTGCGGCGACCGCCGCAGCCGCCAGCACGAGAATCAGCCCGACGCATTTCCAGCACAAGACCAGCATGAAAGCCCCGGCGTTTTGCCACGTCGACGGATGGATGACAGCGGCTTCCTTCGCAGCCAGCATCGAACGAGACATCCGTCCTGCCGTTAACCACTCCTCGAATCCGTAGTACGACAACAGAATGAGTGCCTCGAGCGAGCAGCGCACCGGCAATCGTCTTCCAGCCTGGTCGCCCTGCCGTTCGGGCTCCAATCAGAAGGAAGAACGCGACTCCGGGTGTCACCACCAGATGCTGTTTGATACAGCCCGCCAGTGCGAAGAATGCGAATGCAAGCAGAATCTTCAGTTTGTCAGGCCGGCCGTTCCTCAGCGGCGCGGCGAAAATGAGGACGACGCCCCAGGTCTGAAGGGCGACTCCAATCAGATCGGGACGGACCTCCAACGGCAGCCCGCCGTAGACCGGTGTCGCCGCGGCCAAGAGGATGGCCCACCAGCCTGCGTTCCGGGGCGCGCTCGGAACGCGAGCCAGAACGAACGCCCCGGCGAGCGTCGCCATCCACCCCAGAAGCGAAAGGGTGCGGCCCGCGATCCGCGCGGCGGTTTCAACGTCAATGCCCGCGCGCGCAATCGGCCAGGCACAGAGCGCCGCCAGGCGGTAATATAGCGGCGGATGGATGAGAACGAGTGGATTGCCGGCGCCATACGGCCCGTAAAGCTCCCGCGGCCCGTGGGTGAGCTGCCTGGCGACCGCAAGCAAAAGCGGCGACTCGCTCGCCTCGACGTCATCGCGCTCGATCGCCATGGCGAACCAGGGCAAGAGCGTGCCGGCCGCGAGCACCAGCGCCGCGGTGACCCAGGCGGTGAGCCAGAAGCGCGACCGACGGAGACCACGCGCTCCGGTGCCACTGCGCTCTCTCACGGCACGCCAATCCGATAAAGCACGAACGCGATGACCGTGCCGATCACGGCGACGATCACCCCGGGAATCCGTCTCAACTTGAGATAGAACAGAAGGACCAGCCCGGTGAGCGAGATGAGCGTCATGAGCACGGCCGAGACGTCGATCAGGACCGACCACACCGGCCCCGAATCGCGGCCCTTGTGCAGGTCGTTGATCACGGCGATGAATCCGTGATAGGTCTCGGTCAGCCGGTACTGGCCGGTCTCGCGGTCGATGAAGGCGTCGGCGCCGTAGCCGGGGCCCTTGAAGGCGACGACGCATTCGCCCTCGTCGACCCGAAAGTCGGCCAGCGCGCCGTGAATCGCGTGGGTGTTCCGCAGATACTCGACGATTTCTAGCTTGGAAACCTGGCGGTCGGTGTCGCCGGGCGCGTCGGTTGCTTGTCCGCCCGCGATGTGCAGCCACGCCCGTTTGATTTCCCCTTCGGCCTCGTGCGTGCTTTCGGCTCCGCTCCAGAACCAGTCGGGGTGATTGAGCGTGATTCCGGTCACACTGAAGAAAAGAACGACGGCCAGGCTGAACATCGACAGATAGATGTGCAGCCAGCGCATGAGCTTGGCAAACCGGATGTTGAACCGGCGCTTGAACGGGCGCGCGGGCGGCTTGGAGGTCAAGGGCTGGTCACTCTTTGGCCGCAGGCTTGCGGCGATACTCGATCGAGGCGGACTTGATCTCGACATTCCCCTTGAGTTCCTCGGTGAATGGTTTGCCCTCGATGACCACTTCCTTGCGGATGCTCTGATACGTCCCATGCTCGCGCGCCGCTTCGATCGTGATCGTGTACTCGCCGCCGGCGAGCTGCTTCCCGTTGTTGTCCTTGCCGTCCCAGATGACCTTGTACTTGCCGGGCGGCCGTGTCGGCCGAGAGACGGTGAACAGGATCTCTTTCTTTTCGGTGCGCTTCCGGTCCTGATCGGCCTGGTACCAGCGCTTCAGGTCGGGCAGCCACTGAAACGGCCCTGCACCACCCGACGAGACCCAGAGCGAGAGCGTCCGCACGGGATGACCGTCGGCATCCTCGACCCAGACGGCCACGTAAGGCCTCCGGTATCGCCCTCCCCGGCCTCCGCGCCCTCGCCCTCGTGTTCCCTTTTCCTCTTCGTCGTCCCCGCCGCCGCTTACCGGGTTGTTGATCTCGAAGTTGATGAGCACCTCGAGCTCCTTGTTCCACGCGATGGCGGGACGTGGTTTCTTCTCGGCCTTCTTCGCGATTTTTTGTTTGGTCGACTCTGCTGCCGGCTTGCCCTGCGCCTGGGGATCCTCGGCTGCTCCCAGTGCCACAAGGGGTGGGCTTTCGAGGAGCGGCCAGCCATTGCTCTTCTTGAGCTCACCACTTGCCATGACGATCAGGCATTCCGTGTCCGGCAGACTCTGGACCAAGCGCATGCTCTGGTCGGGCTCGAGCACGCAGCAGGCCTTTGCGAGCGCATCGGCGTCGACTGCACCCGGGGCAACCACGGTCGCGCTCGCGACGCGCTCGACTGGGGTACCGGTTCGCGGGTCGAAGACGTGCGAGTACCACTTGCCGCCGATCCGAAAGCCGCGCTGGGAGCTTCCGCTGGTGGCGACCGAGCGATCTTTGACCTTGATGAAGACCAGCGGATCGCTCGATTCCGAGTCGCCCCAGGGAGAAGCGACCCCGATTGTTCCGGTGAAGTCGCCGCAAACTCGCATGTCACCGCCGACGTTCAACAGAATTCCGTGCACTTCTTTGCTTCTCTGAGCCGCCTCGCAGGCGCGGCCGACGATGTAGCCTTTGGCGATCCCATTCAAGCTGATCGGGCAATCCGAGAGACGCTCCGCGGTGCGCGCGGCCGCGTCGAGCTTCCAGGCCGGCGGCGCCATCAAAGCCCGGGCGCCCGCCAGTTCAGCCTTGGTCGGGAGCCGGTCCAGACGGGAGCTCGAAGACCACAGCCGCGTGAGAGCCTCGGCTCGCGGGTCGAATGCGCCGGCTGTTTTGCAGATCCATAGATCCGAGTGCTGCAGAACTTCGAGCAGCTCGGGAGAGACCTTCGGCGAGGAGGCGCGGCGCTCTTGCCAGCGCGACAGCTCGCTGGAGGGGTCGTAGCCGTTGAAGATGGCGGCCAGTCGATCGATCTCACCGAGCACGCGCTCTTCGGCGGCCTGGGCAGCCGCGCGGCTCTGTGCGTTTACCCGCAGCTCGAGCGACGTGCCCAGGACGTTTTCGTGAAAGAACGCGAATTCGGTTTCCGGTCCGGCCGCGGACGAGGCCGGAGCGCTCGAGACGAGGCCGATCAACAAACCCGCAAGCAGTGGTGTAGGGCGCGTCATGGTGGCGTATCTGGCTCCTGGCGGCCGGCCCGGCTGTGGCAGGCGGTGAGAATCAGAACCAATCTTAGGTGGCATTGCTCACCCGGGCAAGCCGGACGGGGGTAATCCGCGCATCCGAGCTGTTTTGTGAGCCATCGTCGCGCGCTTGCTGATCTGCGAGCGACTGCTTATCATTTACGGCACCTGGTGAATGAATCCCGCTCTGTGGAACTGGCTCGTGAAGATCATCGAAGGCACATCGTCCGATATCGACTTCCCGCCGGTCGCACGGCGGCGATACCAGATGACGGTCGGGACGATGATGAGGGTGATTTTTGTCGCAGGCTGTCTCGTAGGCCTCTTCATTCTCGTCGATCGAGCCGTGCAGGCGCCTGTCCCCCGACGATCCAAGTGTATGAACAACCCGAAGCAGATCGGGCTGGCTCTCCACAATTATCAATTCGGCTACGGTCACCGGCTCCGGCACGATGTTCCCGGGATCGGAATCGATCGGGTTTGAACAGGTGACCGATGGCTCGGCGAATACATTGATGGCCGCCGATATAGCGGACGTGGAGATCCCCTGGACCAAGCCCGAGGATCTGGATGTTCGCACGATGAGCTTGAAACTCAATGACAAGCAGAATCCGAGCATCTCGAGCGATCACCCGGGGGGTGCCCAGGTCCTGTTCGCTGACGGTTCATGCCGATTTCTGAAGGCATCGATCAGCACCGATTTCCTCAGGTCGCTGCTCACAATCGCCGGAGGCGAGCCGATTGCCACGGAATGAGCGAGCGTCCCGTATGACAACGAACAGCTAATGGCGACAAGCTCATGACCAGCAGTTCGATCGCTATCGCACGCAAAATCAGAGCCATCCTCTTCGCGGGAGGCTTGGTCGCTCTGCTGGTCGCTCTGCTTTTCCCCAGGCCAACGTGGTGCAATTGGCCAGCGGCCCGCCGCGCCGCGTGCGTGAACAACCTCAAGCAAATTGCGCTCGCCTTGCACAACTATCAAGCGGCTTACGGTTCCTTACCACCGGCGTATATCGCCGACGAGCAAGGCCGCCCGCGGCATAGCTGGCGCGTGCTCATTCTGCCTTTTCTGGAGCAACAAAGTCTCTACGACCAGTACGATTTTCGCGAGCCGTGGGACGGCCCCAACAACATCAAGCTCCTGGGCAACATGCCTTTCATGTTCGGGTGCCCGAGCAATCACGCGCCGGGGCCGGGTGTTTCGGCATTCACCAGCTATCTCGCGATCAGTGGCCCCGGCACGATGTTTCCCGGCGCGGAATCGATCCGGCTCGACCAGGTCACCGACCGCCCGGCGGAAACACTCATGGTCGTTGAAGTGGCGAATTTGCAGATTCCCTGGACCAAGCCTGAGGATCTCGATGTGAACAAGATGGGCTCGCACGTCAACCATCGGAAGTATCCGAGCGTTTCGAGCAATCACTCAGGCGGAGCCAATGTCGCACTCGGCGACGCTACTTGCCGTTTCTTGCCAGATTCGACGTCTGCGAAGCGGCTGAAATCCCTCGTGACGATCGCCGGGGGTGAGGCATTAACTCCGGACTGGTAATGCGTCTCGTGCTGCTGGCACTGGATCGATCTGCGTCGGTCGACCGGTTACCATAGGGCAGTCGCATCCAGCGCATTTCGCCTTCCGGCACCCGAACGAGATGCTGAGATGAGAAACGATGGGTAAGAAAAACGTGTCGTATTCGAAACCAAAGCAGAAGGAACACTGGTTCCAGACGTGGCTTCTCCGCGCGGGCCTCCTTTTGGTCAGCGCCGGTATTGCATACGCCTCGGTCCGTGCGTGGAAGTCGTCCGCGGCTCATTCGATCAATTCACCCGCGCCGGTGGTCTCTCAATCAGCGCCGGAATCGTTTACGCAGACCAAGCCGGCCGCCCCGGCGCCCCCGGGCGTGGCCCCCGAGGGCATGGTCTGGATTCCCGGCGGCGAGTTCTCGATGGGTTGTGATGACCCTCGGGGATTGCCCCATGGCGGCGATAAAGACATGCCTGACGCCCGCCCGATCCACCGTGTTTCAGTCGACGGTTTTTGGATGGATCGCACCGAAGTGACCAACCGGCAGTATGCGGTGTTCGTGAAGGCGACGGGCTATATCACGGTGGCCGAGCGCACGCCTACCGCGGCCGAGTTTCCCGGTGCGCTGCCCGAGGATCTCGTCGCGGGCTCCGTGGTATTTACTCCTACGCCAAAAGAAGTCCCGCTAGACAATCACTACCGGTGGTGGCGCTACGCGCACGGCGCGAGCTGGCGGCATCCCGAGGGACCCAAGAGCAGCATCGAGGGGCGCGAAGATTATCCGGTCACGCACATCGCCTACGCGGACGCCGTGGCCTACGCGAAGTGGGCCGTCAAGCGGCTCCCGACCGAGTCCGAATGGGAGTTTGCCGCGCGAGGAGGTGTCGCCGGAAAGCCCTACTCCTGGGGTGATGAGTTTCAGCCGAGCGGACGCTGGATGGCGAACACCTATCAGGGCAACTTCCCCGTGAAAGACACGGGCGAAGACGGGTACGTGGGCGTGGCCCCGGTTGGTAAGTTTCCTCCCAATGGCTATGGCCTCCTCGATATGGCCGGTAACGTCTGGGAATGGTGCTCCGACTGGTACCGCCCCGACGGTTATGCCGAATGTGTGGCCGCCGCCGACAAAGGAACCGTCGTTCGCAATCCGAAGGGCCCGGAGAGCAGTTTCGACCCCTTCGAACCGCGCGAGCGCAAGCGCGTTCATCGAGGCGGCTCGTTCCTTTGCACGGAACAGTACTGCACGCGCTACATGATCGGCACACGGGGCAAGGGCGAAGTCTCGACCGCGAGCAATCACCTGGGTTTCCGTTGCGTCAAGCCAGCAAAGTAAGCACGATCTGCGGCGACCGATGGCCGCGTCGACAGATTCTCGATGATTCCCAAACATGACGAACGAGTCGTCTGATCTCGACCTTGGCGTTCATGCGCTCGCCCGCGGCGGGTTTGCCCACGCTCTGGCGCAGCGGCTGGGGCTCGAGCCACCAACGCCCGCGCGGCGGCTCTTGAAAGTCTCGCTGCTCGTCCTTTCGACCTGGCTTCCACTCGTGCTTCTCTCGGCGCTGCGCGGCCACGCCTGGAGCGGGCACGTGTCGATTCCGCTCTTGCTCGACCCGGTCGTGCACACCCGGTTTCTATTTGTCGTTCCGCTGCTCGAGCTGGCACAGATTGTGGTCGAGACAAGCTTACGGGTGCAGATGCGCCACTTTCTCTCTTCGGGTCTCATTCCCGAGCGCCAGCGCCCGGAGTACAAGGCTGTGGTTGCCGAGATCACCCGCCTGCGGAACGCACCGGGCGTGGAGGTAGGCATCGCGATCGTGGCAATCTCGTTCTCGGTGCTGATACGAACCGTCGGAAATCTTCAAATCGCCGGTTCAAGCTGGCAGCGCGTGGGTACGGCGATCACTCCCGCCGGCTGGTGGTACATCTTGATCAGCCTGCCTGTCCTCTACTTCTTCGTGCTCTGCTGGCTCTGGCTGTTTGTTCTGTGGGCATGGTTTCTGTTTCGCGTGTCGCGACTGGACCTCGAGCTCACTCCGACTCACCCCGACCGGGCGGGAGGAATCGGGTTTCTGGGCTGGGGCATGGCGAGCTTCGGCCTGGTCGTGATGGCGGTCTCGGCCGTGCTCTCGGGCAGTCTGGCCCGCGAGATCGTGCACGGCGGATCATCTCTTGACGATATCAAGTATCATGTGATCATCTTTGTGAGCATCGCGATGGTGATCCTGCACGCCCCGCTGCTCGTCTTCACCGGGCGGCTGGCGCGATGTCGTTTTCGCGGGCTGCTGGATTTCGGCAACCTGATCTGGGCCCACGACCACGAATTTGACGAGAAGTGGATCAGGAACCCGAGCAGCAAGCAAGAAAACCTTCTCGGCAGCCGCGACGTTGCCTCCCTGGGAGCGATCGCGCGTGCGTTTGAACACGTTGACCAGATGCTCTTGCTGCCGTTCGACAAAAAGGCATCTTTGGTGCTTGTGGTGGCCGCGGTTCTGCCGATGATCCCGCTCCTGGGAACATCCGTTCCGCTTGGCGAGATTCTGAAGACGCTCGGAGAGTTCCTGGTCTAGGGCTTGTCCGAATCAAACCTGAGACGCGCCTCCGCACACGTCCTGGAGGATCACGCCGGCGTCTTCGGCGCTCGGTGCATCAAGTGCCAGGTCGCTGAGGGAGACGATTCCCACCAACCGCTTGTCTCGGTCGAGAACGAGGACGCGCCGAATTTGCTGGGAACGCATCAGATGAGCGGCGACCTCGACTTCTTGATCTTCGTAGCAGCACACGAGCTCAGTGGACATCACATCGCGGACCTTCGTGGTCTGCGGGTTCCTCCCTCCGGCGACTGCACGGATGGTGATATCGCGGTCGGTGAGCATTCCCGCGACGCCCGCGTTCTCGCACACGGGTAATGTGCCCACTCCAAGCTCTTTCATTTTGAGTGCGGCGTTCTGAAGAGTGTCGTCGGGTCTGATGAATTCAACGTCGTGGGTCATCACTTCACTAATCAACATGATTTTGCTCCTGACGGAATAACCACCGCCCCGACTTCGCGCTGGCGAACGGGGCTCGTTCGAGATAGAGGTGCAATTCCCGCGCCGAACTCAAAGTGTCGCACCGCGTCGATCGATCCACCGCTGGCGTCAGGGGTTGGGCTGAAGTGCGGGCCGGAGATCGGACCAGTACCGCACAGCCCGCGCACCGACCGCCGACGTAAGGACCGTCGCCGGCACCCGGGATGCTTTCGCTTTCAGCGCATCCCGAGCCGGAGTGGGGCCGCTTGGGAGCCGCCCGGCATTGGTCAGGAGGGAGCCATACGGCAGCGGAAATTTCCCATTTCGGCAACCAGGGCGGGCACGGCTTTAACGGCACTGGCCTGGCCGAGCTCGCGCACAGTCACCGGGTCGGCTGATTTATGCCCGATGCATAAGCCGGCTTCCAGGCGGAATTCACCACGCTCCAGTAACGACGAGAATCTGCCTCAGTCGGAGCTTTCTTCGGCGGTGACGGTCGCCGTCGCCGCCGAAGGAAGCTGTGAGTTACTTTGTCGACAAACTTGACCGCGAATTGTCGCGATGTCCGAGCTGAATTCGAGGCGAATTAAAGCGCGAACGGAGATTCCCATGGAAGCGACACAAAGACTCATTCACGCTTTCATGATGGTGGTCAGTCGGGCCCGGGCGAATCCTCTGGCACCTCAAGTCCGGTTGGCACATGAACGTTTTCCGGCACCAGCTTCATGCCGGAAAGGGCCGCGAGCGTTTCAATGACCGCCGCAAAGTCGTTTTCCAGGTAGGCCTTGGCATCCGGCCTTTGGGATGCCAGGCCGACATGCGACTGGAGGATTTCCCGCGTCGCGGACGCGACCGGCATCGTGACTCCGAGCCTCCGGCCGGCATCAAGGCCGAGTTGAAGATCTTTGTTGAGGAGCAGCGGCACCGTGAACGTCGGCGTGAAATCGAGATTCACCAGCGCCCTGGATTTGTACTGAGTGAACCCTGAGCCCATCACGCTTTTGTTGATGAACTCCAGGAAGGTGTCGCGCGCTACGCCAGCCTTCTCGGCCAACAAAGTGACCTCCATCAAGCTTTCCATCACCCCTGCGAGGAAGGTGTTGTGGGCGATCTTGCAGATCCTCGCGAGGTCGCCCTCACCGACATAGACGGCGCCGCGCACTGCATAGGTCTTGATCAATGGCTCCGCCTCGTCAAAGGCCTGTCGCGGGCCCGAGACGACGCTGGACAACTGCCCGGCCACGACGCATTCTGGATTACCGCTGAGCGGGGCTGCCAGATAGGCGACCTGTCGTTTTGTCAGCTTCTCGCGCAACACCTCGGATTCCGCGACTCCAATCGTCGAGCAATCCACCAGGATGCGCGGAACTTTGGTCTTGGTATCGGCAAAGGCGCCGGACGGTCCGAAACAAACCTCATGCAGACTGTTCCCGCTCGTGACGACGGTAAAGAGAATGTCGAGGCCGCCCAGAGATTCCAGCCGGTCGACGACTTGGGCGCCCAAGGCGGCCAGCGGCCGCGCCTTGTCGATGCTCCGATTCCAAACTCGAATGCTATGGCCGGCCTTTGACAGCCGAGTCACCATCGGGTAGCCCATGCGACCAGTTCCGATCCAGCCGATATTCATGATGGTTCTTCCCTTCATCTTGACGGCACTCAATGTCGCACCGACGCGTGCAGGCGACGCCGAAGGTGTTGACGAAGACCACGTTCCCGGCACGCGCCAGCCCTCCCGCGATGCCGACCATGTTGGCCTCGGCCAAGCCGACGTTCAAGAAGCGGTCGGGAATCGTTTCGCGGAACGAATCCATCTCGGTCTGGCGCCTGAGATCTGCGCCCAGGCAAACATCGCAATGATGGTAAGGGGCGTGCTATCCTGCCAGACACCGACCATCGATTATCTTGATCGGTGCTTGTCAATTATGTTGATCACTCTCACCATAATGGGTGCAACGTCTTGCCTGCGATCCTTTTTCCCACAACTTCTGGAATCGAGACCTCGAGGAGAAACCGTGATTTCATTCAAGAGACAAGCTGGATTATGTGCGGCTTTGGCGTTGACGGCGGGCACGTGGTTGGCATTCTCGAAAGCGGATGACGCGACGAAGCCGGCGGGGATGATGGCCGTCGCCGACCTTCCGAAGAATTACAAGGGCACTCCGTTCACCGACTCCAAGTACAAGGACGGCGCGCAAAAGATTCCCGGCAAGGTCATGTGCGCTTATTACGACCTCGGCGGCGACGGGGTCGCGTATCACGACACCGACGCCAAGAACAAGGGCAGCGGCGCGCTGAACCCGCTCGACGGAAAATATCTCAACGAGTTCCGCGCCAAGGAACGGGTCGACACCTCCTATACCAAGGACTTTGCCGATTTTTGGGAAGGTGAGGCCGTCAAGCCGCCGAAGGACATGCTCTACGTCGGCTGGACCGCTCCGCGCGAATGGATGAACTACACCGTGGATGTGGCGGAAGACGGCGACTATACGGTCGACGTCCTCTACACGTCCAACAAGGGCGGCGAACTTTCGCTGGACGTCAACGGCAAACCGGTCGACAAGCCCATCACCATCGCGTCCACCAACGATCCGAAGGACACGACCGGCTGGCGGCAGTGGCATCACTGGAACATCAACAAGGACGCGGCCACCGTGAAACTTTCCAAGGGCCGCAATCTCCTCACTCTGCACATCGTCAAGGAGGGCAACATGAACCTCGGCACCCTGGAATTCAAGTTGTTGAAGAAGTAAGATCCAATCATTCAGTCATCAACATCGCCCGCGGCATCGGGCGCAGGGCCAACTCCAAATGGCGGACCACGCTTCGCGGCAAAGGCGACGCGCGGAGTGCGGCGATCGTTCGAGCGAGCTCATAGGTTACACGCTTGAGTGTCACTTTCTCGCCGTCGAATACGGCGTAGCAGGCTTTCCCGCCCGCCTCGTGGCTCAGCCCGACGCTGCCGGGATTAACCAGAGTGAAAAGTCCGGCGCGGCGCGCGTCCTGGATGCAAGTATGGCCGAGAATGACATAATCGGAGCCCAAGTCGTGCACGAGACGCTTCTGCTCGTACGGCGTCAGGTACTTGTAGAGTTTCCCTTGGGGCGGGGCGTGAGAAATTCGGAAATTCCTGCCATTCCACTCGAACCAATCAAACGTGGGCAGTGACGCAGGAACGCGAGGTCGGCGGGGGCGAGCAATCTGCTGTGCCAGGTACGCGTGATCGGTGCCGCCACTCGGAACGAGCCCGTGCCGCGGCGGTCGCCCCCGAACGCCAAAGCGTTGTCGAGATCGCCC
This sequence comes from uncultured Planctomycetota bacterium, assembly GCA_963823665.1. Classification (GTDB taxonomy): domain Bacteria; phylum Planctomycetota; class Planctomycetia; order Isosphaerales; family Isosphaeraceae; genus CAVXHV01. The sequence goes on along the minus strand of CAWGMQ010000004.1, from coordinate 990,375 downwards.
CGCACCCGAAACTCAGCGTGTTCCGCGACCCAGCGCACGCATTCAACAGGCTGCGGGCCGACGCCCACGACGTCGCCGCAGAACGCTACCCCGTCCCAAGATCCCTCGTTGTGCAGGACCGCTTCCAGCGCTGGCCAGTTGGCGTGAATGTCCGACAGCATCAACAACTTCTTCATTGGGTACTCCCCGATTCCAAGCGGTCTGGCTTGGCGAACTCTCTGACATCCTCGATGGCACGCTCGAGGATGACCCTGCGCCAGTCGCTCGATACATTATCCAGGGTGCGTGACAGCAGCGCGGCCAGGCGGGCGGCGGCATCCCCAGGCGAGCCGCCTTCGCCCCGGACCTCGGGAAAGACTCGATGGTAGACCGACAGCGTGTGCACGGCGTGCAACGCGTACTCCTCGGCTGCGACGATGATCTGACTCAGGTTAGACATCATGCTGAGTGCTCCCTCATCTCCTAGCTAGTAGAACGATTGGGTGCAGAAACGGCGGAGTCGGAGCCGCTGGCCGGCAGCACCGGCGCACGCTCGAACCCGTCGGGTAACATGTCGGTCATGCACCCGAGACAAGTCACAATCTCACGGCCTTCTTGGACGTTCGGGGCACAGTCGAGCAATCGGACAACGAACTGCGATCCCATGCCGGCGCCACTGCTGAAAGCCGAGACGTTGCCGCCGTGCAGTTCCACCAGCGACTTCACCAGCGCCAGACCGATCCCCAGTCCGCCGCACGCCTGGTCTCGCACGTCCCCCTGCTGGCACAACTCGAAGATTCGAGGCAACAGGTCCGGGGCGATCCCCATGCCGTTGTCGCGCACCCGCAGGACCACCGCGCCGGCTGCAACCTCCGCGGACAGGCAGATCTCCCCGCCGGGGTCGGTGTACTTGGCGGCGTTCGTCAACAAGTTCGTGAGGACCTGATTCAGGCGCGAAGGGTCCGCCAACAGCGACACCGGCCTCGGAGGAAGCGAAACCGTCAGGTGATGGCCGCGGGTGGCGAGGAGCGCGCCGGCGGTCTCAACAGCACCGGCCACGACCGCGGCCAGGTCCACGCGCTCCTTGCGGAGAGACAGCTTGTTTTGGCCCGCGCGGCAGAGATCGAGCACTTCTTCAATGATCCGCGCCATGTGCCGAGCCTGGCGCTCCGCGGCGTCGTGCGCATGCCGAGCCGTCGGCTCGTCAGTGTGGCGCTCGCGGAGGGCGCGCAGGGCGAACATGATCGACGCGAGCGGGTTGCGCAGCTCGTGCGCGAGGATCGCTATCAAATGGTGCTCGAGTCGGTTCCCGGCCTTCCCAAAGTCGGGGTCGAGGCTGGCTTCCGTGCTTCGCTCAGTCCGCTCGTGGTGCGCGATACGGTCGCTCGTCGCAGGAACTGGCCGGCACACTGCCGACGATTTGGCCGGAAGTGTCCCGCGGCTCGTGATTCCATTCATCAGATTCTCGCTTTCAAATCGAAGGGGGTAGAGAGGTCTCACGTCCCGCTTTCTGGACGGCTTCTTCGAGCGCCCTCCAGAGGCTCAATTCCAGATCAAGCCACGAGCCCCCGACCCCATGCCGGAGCATGACGGAGTAGACGGTGCTGGTGAGCTCCGCCGCGGTATTCTCGAGTTGAGTGTCCCCAGTGCAGGGGGCGCATGGTTGTCAGTCATGTTGGCTACTCCGTTGATCCTGATCGGCGTAGCGAGCAAGCATTTCGCGCCACGCCGTCACGTCGGCTCGATGGCGGAGCCGCAACCAGGCCCCGAATAAAAGGAGGGTAAACGCCACCAGGGCGGGCTCGACCGTTATGACGCCCGCCCCCACCGCCAGCAAGTAAACGGTGACGCCGGAGACGAAAAGTCCGAGGACGCCGGCGACCTTTTTGGCGAGTTGCGGGAGCAAGAGCGCGACCCCCCCCGCGAGGTGCAAGGCCCCGAGGAGGATTCGGAAGCCCGGGCCGTACCCACCGCGTGCCAGGTCTTGAGCAACCCGGGGCACGAACAGGAGGCCGCAGCCGAGCGCCGCGAAGCTGCCGGCAAGGACCAACCTCAAGCCGTTCAAGGCGAGCTTTTCAAAGCGCCGGTGTCCAATCCCTAGCCGATGTACGTCCATTGATAGCACTCCTCATTCGAGGTTCGGCCAAAGTCAACGCTCGTTGACTTCACGATGCGCGAGGCCTGGAGTAGATCGAGCCCTTGGTGGACCAGGCCGCGGGATCCGCACGACGACCTGCGCGAATCGCCGATGCCATTTCCTCACCGATCGAGCATCTCCACGTCATGTTGGCTTCTCTAGAAGTTACGCGGAAAATGTCCTCGGATCCCTTGATCGATTTTTCGGGAGGGGGATGGTAGCCGAGACGCCGCGAGGACTTACGGTCGTTGCTCAATCAACAATACGGGCAGCGGCAACATCGGCTACCACAGAGGCATGATGTCATGCAGCGGTGGGTGCGCCTGGGGTCGTGTCTCCTCTTGTTGCAGCGGGGGTTCGGGAGTTCCGACCGGCTCGGAGGGCTCAATCGGTGGGCCCACGACGTCGCCGCAGAACGCTACCCCGTCCCAAGATCCCTCGTTTTGCAGTACCGCTTCCAGCGCTGGCCAGTTGGCGTGAATGTCCGACAGCATCAACAACTTCTTCGTATCTCATCTCCGATCGGAGTTGAGCGTGATCCTGGGGTCGAGCCTGAGGTGTTCCGCCTCCTGCCGGAGGTCCCGCACCGTCTGTTCCATCGCCGCCAGCCGCCGCTCAACGTCCGCGAGCCGATGCTCCGAGGGGGACGAGAGAGGTCGTTCGCAGAGATCCCCCGCTGCGCCTCCTGGAGGCGCAGCTCCGCCACCCTGAGTGCGGCCTTCTGAGCGACGACATCCGATTGCCTCATCAGCGCGCCATCTTGCGCCATCATGAGCTGCTCCATGGGCACATCACCATACTGCGCGAGTTCCCTGGCGCGGGACTCCCAGCGCTTCGCCTGCTCCAGTCGCGATTCGGCCAGGTGGAGCTGATCGCCCTCCATCTCGACCTGGATCCGCAGGAGCTCGAGCTCTTCCGGAAGCGCGCCGACCTGCGTCTCGCGCTTCGGGCCGCCGGCCGGACTCACGGTCCATTGCGTTGCGTCGGGTTCCTTAACCTCCACGCGGCCTGGAGCCTGGGCCACCGTCGACCTCACCGGTATCGACAGGAAGGGCGGCCCGAGCACCGCGCCCAGGCCCACCCCGATCAGTGATTTGTGCCAAGTACGCATCTCTTCCCCCTTGGTTGACCAGGTACCAGCGGAACCGCGAGATCCGCATGGCGGCCTCCGCTGTTCGCCGATGCCATTTCCTCACCCGTTGAGCATCTCCACGTGATTGCCTCCTATAGAAGTCCCGCGGAAAATAGCGTCGGATCCCTTGATCGATTTTTCCGGAGGGAATGGTGGCCAAGACGTCGCAGGGACTCACGGTCATCCTGAGCCGGGCCAAGGCCGGCGACGAGCGAGCCAGGGGCGAGCTCATCGCGCTGATCTACGACGAGCTGCGCCGAGTCGCCTCGCGCCTGATGCTCCGGGAGCGGGCCGGCCACACCCTTACTCCCACCGCGGTCGTTCACGAGGCCACGGCCCCTTGCCGCCGGGGCGGGTCGTCTACCTGCTGCGGCAGGTTTGCCAGGCACTCTGCGCTGAGGTGCCTCGCCAAGGAGCCGACCGAGCGGTTCCCGGACGCCGAGAGCCTGGAGCGGGCCCTGGGCGCGTGCTCCTGCGCGGAGTATTGGGACCGGGAGCGGGCCGCCCAGTGGTGCCATCAGGCTCCGGAATAGCGCATGTGGTCGAGGTCGGAAATCATCCCAGGATGTGCCCTCGGGCGCCATCCCAGCCGTTCCTGCGTCAGTGCGCTTGAGACCGGACAGTCGATTCCCACAAACAACCCGAGCCAGCCAAAATGGGCCGTCGCCTCCTCAGGGGATTTGGCGACGACCGGAACGTTCAGGCCGCGGCCGATTGCGTGAGCGATCTCGCGGAGCGGCACCCCCTCTTCAGCAATCGCGTGATAACGGGCTCCTGCGGAACCCTTCTCTAACGCCAGCCTGTAGAGACGGGCAGCATCGAGCCGGTGGACCGCGGCCCAGCGGTTGAGCCCGTCGCCGACAAACGCCGAGACACCCTTCTCGCGAGCTACGGCGATCAGGTAGGTAACGAGGCCTTGCTTCTTTGTGTCGTGGACCTGCGGGAGACGCACGACCGAGGCACGGACGCCTTGCGCCGCGACCACGTCTGTCGCATGTTCTGAAGCTGCGCGGGGAACGTTGGCAGCGGGCTCATCTTCTTCAGTGGCGAGACGGCCTGGCGCAAGAAGTGCGGTGCCAGCGGTGACAATCAAGGGACGGTCAGAGCCGGCGAGCGCGGCGCCCAAGGTCTCGATGGCGCGCTTGTCGATTGCACAGTTAGCCTCGAATTTCGAGAAATCGTGTATGAATGCAGTGTGGATGACGCCGTCCGATGCGGCCGCTCCAGTGCGGAGACTTTCCAGGTCTTCGAGATCGCCTCGATGCACCCCGGCGCCCGCGGCGAGAAGAGAGTGGGCGCCCGCATCGCTCCGAGCCAGTCCGAGCACCTGATGGCCCGCACTCATGAGTTCCTGAACAACAGCAGAACCGACAAAACCTGTAGCACCAGTGACGAAGACACGCATCTCGACTCCTCCCCTTGCTGTTGATGTCGACCGTTAACGCCGGATATACTACTCGTGCGTACTTCACCGTAAAGTCTAATAAACTTTACCGTCAAGTCAAGATGAGGTGTTTGTGATTATTGACGAACGGCAGTTCCGGTCCCTTTCCCGTGACGAGCGGCGTGACCGCATCGTTTGGGCCGCCAAGTTGGTGTTGCTGGAGAAGGGGCTGGACGCGGCCAGCATGGACGACGTGGCGGCCCGTGCCGGAACCACCAAGCCAACGGTCTACGCTCACTTCAAGTCGAAGGATGAACTTTTCAGGGCGGTGGTCGAGTTGATCAAGGGGCTGTTCCTCGGCAAGCTCCGGAGCCCGGACGTCTACGCAGCCGAGCCGGTCGAGGCTGTCGCCCTCTTCTGCGGGCGCTTCGCGGAGCTGGTGTGCTGGCGAGATGCCGTCGGTTACCAGCGAGTCGCGCTGGCCGCCGCCGCCCGATCTCCCGCGATCGCCGGGGCGGTCTACGATACGATGTTCGCCGCGGCCTGCCGGTCCCTGGCCGCCTACCTACGCACCCGCAAGCTGACCCGAAGCCCAGAGCAGCACGCCGAGCTCCTCTTATCGGCGACGACAGGAGGGCCGGTGATCCGCCACCTCTATGGGGTGGACGAGCCGTCCGCGGACCTTCCGGGCGATGAGACGGTTGGAACGCGAGTGGATATGAAGCGAATCCGGGAAGCCGTTAAACTCATCGCGTCGAAGTGGAAGATTTAGTCGGTCGATTCGAGCCAATCCGCGTGACAAAGCCGCGCGTAACAAAGACCGTGATCACAAAAGCGACCGAGCCGGTGCCGGTGCCGGCCCTGCCGCTGATCCAGGTTCGGGGAGCGCGCACCCACAACCTGAAGAACATCGACGTCGATATTCCGCGCGACCAGCTCGTCGTGCTGACCGGCGTGAGCGGCTCGGGCAAGAGCTCGCTGGCGTTTGACACAATTTACGCCGAAGGCCAGCGCCGGTATCTGGAGTGCCTTTCCAGTTCGGGGAGGCAGTTTCTCGATCAGATCGAAGCACCCGATGTCGACTCGATCGACGGCCTGCCTCCGACCGTTGCCATCGACCAGCGCCGGCGCGGCCAACTCGCGAAGCACGCTCGGGACCATCACCGAGATCAATGACTATCTGCGTCTGCTGTACGCCCGAGCCGGCGTGCCCCACTGCCCGGCCTGCAACGTTCCGATTCGCCGCCAGACCCCCGAGCAGATGGTTGACCAGTTCATGCGAATGAACGTGGGCCGCAAGGTACAGATTCTCGCGCCGCTCGTGCTGGGCCGGAAAGGGCAACACGCCGACGTTTTCCGTGCGATCCGCACCGCCGGGTTGATTCGGGCGCGGGTGGATGGCGAGATCATCGAGGTGACCGAATCGCCGCCCAAACTCGCCAAGAACAAAGCCCATACAATCGAGGCGATCGTCGACCGCATCGCCATTCGCGAGGGCATTCGCCCGCGGCTCGCGGAAAGTCTCGACCTGGCGCTCAAGCTCTCCGGCGGTGGAATCGTCGCGCTCGTCGATTCGCCCGCGGGCTGGGAAGAGCAAGTGCTCTCCATCAACCTGAATTGCCCCCAGTGCGGAGCCAGTCTGCCGGCGATCGACCCTCGCACCTTCAGTTTCAACAGTCCACACGGGGCATGCCCTGCCTGCGAAGGGCTGGGCTCGCGCGCCAGTTTCCAGCCCGAGCTGGTTGTCCCCGATCGAGGGCGCTCGTGGGAAAAAGACGCGGCGCCGCCCTGGTCGCTCTTGATTTCGGAAAGGACTGTCTCCGAGTCGGACCAGGCACTGGTACGTGATTTCCTGGCGCGTCACGGTGTGAGCGGCGAGGCACCGGTTGCAACCTGGCCGGCTCCGGTGTGGGATGCGTTCTGGTCGGGCGAGCCGGCAGCAGGCTTTCCGGGACTGGCGGCCTTGCTCGAGCAGATCATGGAGCGAGCATCGAACGAAGGCCTGCGGCATGCGCTGGCGGTGTATCAGGAAGAGGTGCCCTGCCCGGGTTGTGGGGGTTCGCGGCTGAACGCTGTCGCCCGCGCGGTCCGGCTCGACGGCCGGTCAATTGCCGAGGTCGGCGCGCAGCCCATCGGCGATCTGATTCCGTTTTTCCGGTCGCTCTCGGTAGAGCCGGGTCTCGAGAAGGTTGTGTCGCCGCCGGCCGCCGAAGTTGTCGGCCGGCTGGAATGCCTGCTCGAGGTCGGCCTCGACTATCTGACTCTCAATCGGGGCTCCGATACGCTTTCCGGCGGCGAGCTTCAGCGGGCGCGGCTGGCGGCTCAGCTCGGCTCGGGTCTGGTCGGGGTTTGCACAATTCTCGACGAGCCGACCGCCGGCCTGCATCCGAGCGACACCGCCAGACTGATAAGGGCGCTGCACAGATTGCTGGGTCAAGGGAACAGCGTGCTGGTCGTCGAACACGACCTGGCTGTGATCCAGGCGGCCGACTGGGTGCTGGACCTGGGCCCGGGCGCCGGGCCGCTCGGCGGCTCGGTCGTGGCCGCCGGCCGCCCCGATCAACTGGCGGCTTTCCCGGGTTCGGTGACCGGCGAGTATCTCGCTCGCGGGCCGAAGCTCAAGACCGATGCCGGAACCAGGCTGGCACGAACGCCGGGCTGGATCGAAATAGACGATGCGTCGCTTCACAACTTGAAAGGCGTGAACGGCCGCATTCCGCTGGCGGCCCTCACCTGCGTGACGGGTGTCAGCGGCTCGGGCAAGAGCACGCTGGTGCACGACGTGCTCGCGCGATCCGTGCGGCGCTACCTTCACCGTTGGAGCAATCGAGGTGACACATTCGAGCGTGTTTCCGGGCTGAGTGCGATCGATCAGCTCGTGGAAGTCGACCAGTCGCCAATCGGGCGCAGCCCGCGTTCGATTGCCGGCACGCCGTCGGGCCTGTTCGCCGAAATCCGCCGGGTTTTCGCCATGATGCGTGAATCGAAGACACGCGGGTTCGGCGCCAGCCGGTTTTCGTTCAACGCCCGAGGAGGCCGCTGCGAAGCGTGCCGGGGACTGGGCCAGCGAAAGATCCCGATGCATTTTCTTCCCGATCTTCACGTCACGTGCGAGGAGTGCGGGGGCAAGCGATATAACCGGCAGACGCTGGCCGTCCGATTCAAAGGAAAGTCGATCGCCGACGTCCTGGGGATGCGTGTGGACGAATGCCTGGAGTTGTTCGACTCCATTCCTCGCGTACGTCGGCCGCTCGAGACGCTCCATGACGTCGGCCTGGGATATCTGACTCTGGGCCAGTCGAGCACGACTCTGTCGGGCGGCGAGGCCCAGCGCATCAAGCTGGCGGCCGAGCTGGGCCGCCCGGCCGGCGGCCGCGTGTTGTACATTCTCGACGAGCCGACAACCGGCCTCCATTTCGCGGACGTCGAACGCCTGCTCATGATCCTCGAGAAGCTGGTCGGCTTGAGACACTCCGTGCTGGTGATCGAGCACCAGCTCGACATGATCGCCGCGGCTGACTGGGTGATCGACCTCGGACCAGGCGGCGGTGAATCCGGCGGGCGCGTTGTCGCCACGGGACCGCCCCACGTGATCGCTCAAAATGAAGAAAGCTTGACCGGAATGGCCCTCAGACCTTGGTTTAACAAATGACCACGAAGCTTCGCTGCATCGCAATGCTCGCTCGCAGAAATCAATTCGTCGTCCTGTCGTTGGTCGTTCTCTGGCTCGCCGTGCCGGCGGTCTCTTCCGCCGGGCAGGACCCAGCCCTGGCCGATCGCCCGAATTTGCTCTTGATCGTCGCCGACGATCACGCCGCCTGGACGCTGGGGAAGGACGGTGACCCTCGGCGGGCCACGCCGAATCTCGACGCACTGGCGCGGCAGGGCACTTACTTCAGGCGAGCGTATTGCAACTCTCCGCTGTGCACGCCCAGCCGGCAGTCGCTCATCACGGGGCGGCTTCCCCACGCCATTGGTGTGACGCAACTGGCAACGCATCTGTCGGACGACGTCCTCACGCTGGGCGAATGGTTGCACGACCTCGATTTCGACACCGCGGCAATCGGGAAAATGCACTTCAACGGCGCCTCGAAACATGGATTCTCGTTGCGGATCGACACGCCGGCCTGGGAACGCACCCTGCGCGATCAGAAGCCGCGCGGCGGCGACCAGCGTCGCCCCTGGCGGCCGATACTCGATCCGGCCAGCGAGTGGCTCAATGCGGATGCGCGCGCGATGGGCTTGCCTCCGGATTCGATGCAGTCCACGTTCTTCGTCGATCGCGCCATCGAATTCCTGAAAGAAAAGAGGAACCGCCCGTTCGCACTGGTCGTCAGCTTTTACGAGCCCCATAGCCCGTTCCATTTCCCGGACGGCTGGGCCCGGCGGTTTCGCGCGGGCCAGTTTTCGGCGTTCCCGATTTCGGAGTACGACCGCCGGCAGCAGCCCGAGATCTTCGCTTCGTTGTCCGAAGATGACGTGAAAGGCATCCAGGCTGCGTATTTCACATCGCTCTCGTTTGTGGATTCGCGAATCGGCCCGCTGATCGAGGCGCTCGACCAGTCGGGACTTTCCCGCAACACGCTGGTCGTGTACGTCGGCGACAACGGTTACATGCTGGGCCAGCACGGCCGGGTCGAGAAGCACTGTTTCTACGAGCAGGCGGTCCGCATCCCGCTGATCATGCGCTGGCCGGGTCATGTCGAGAGCGGGCGCACTGTCTCCCAGCTCGTCGAGATGGTGGACATCATGCCGACGTTGCTGCATTTGCTGAGGTTGCCCGTGCCTCCCGATCTACAAGGAATTGATCTGGTGCCGTTGCTAGAGAAGAAGCCGGACGCCAAGGCGCACGACGTCGTTTTCAGCGAGTACCTGGAAAACGAAGAGGCCATGGTGCGCTCGGACCGATACAAGTTGATCGTCTGCACCGGACGCCGCCTCCGCGAGGATGGCTATCGGACAGCCGAACCATGGCGGCGGCCCGGGCCCTACCTGCGGCTCTACGACGAAGTCGCCGACCCGGAAGAAACGACCGATCTGAGCGACGACCCCGCGCACGCATCCGTCAAGGAAGAGCTTCTCGGCAAAATGTACGAGCGGATGACGACGACGCGCGAGGGCCTCGAGCCCGTTCCTCCCGGGCTTTCTCGCCTCGAGACGATTCACTGGTGCCTGGTGCCGCGCGACCGGCGGGACGTGCCAGAGAAATCTTTTGTCGGCCCGCCAGCGCCTGAGACGGCAAACAAACGTCGGTGAGCGGAGCACTTCGCAGCCGATTGCGGAGAAGCAATGCACGAATACGACAAGAGCGGCAAGTGGCTGATTCAGCATCACGGCGATTCGATACTCCGCCTGGCGGGCGTGGATGACATCGAGACGTAGAAGGCCCTTCAGGCCGAGCTCGTTCAACCACGTCGACTTCCGGACGGCTTGATTGAAGTGCGACGGCGTGGGGAGTCTGACCTCGACCTGTACCTTCTGGAGATCGCCACGTACCCCGAGCCGCGAGTCGTCGCTCAGGTGGTCAGGGGCACGGCACTCGTTTTTCTGGACCGGCAAGTTGTTCCGGATGTCCTGGTTCTTGTGCTCAGCCCCAGAGGGAACGCGCCTTCGGTTGAGTCGACGACGATGCGCAGCCGGCGGGGTTGGACAACATGGCCGCTTTCGTGGCAAACCGTCCGGCTGTGGGAGCTTCCGGCCCGAACGCTCCTGGCGGCCGGAGACGTCGGATTGATTCCCTGGGTACCGCTGACACAGTTTGACGAATCACCGGAAGCGATCGTGCGAGAGTGCCGCGAGCGGATCGATCGCGACGCTCCGCCGAACGAGCATGAAAACCTGCTGGCGGTGATGCAGTTCCTGGCCCGCCTGCGTTATGATGATCCGAGGTTATTCAATATCCTGGGAGGACGAAAGGCAATGATCGAAGCACCCGGGCTCAAGGAAGTTTTCACGGAGGAACGGCTGCGAGGCCAGCGAGAAGCGATCGTGGCATTCCTGACTTCTCGATTTGGACCCGAGGCCGCTGAGGTCGAAGCCGGCCTCACGGCCATCGAAGACGAAGATCGACTGATGGAGCTCATCAAGCTGTCGGCAACGTGCCGCAATCTAAAATCGTTCCGCAAGCACCTATCGCCCTGACGAGTGGGACTGCCACGCCTTTGGGCAGGGTCACTTCCCGTCAATCCTTCCGCCCCATGAGCGCATTCAAGATCAGCATTTCCAGTTGCTCGTACTTGCGATGAGTGCGCAGCTCTTCGACTTTTCGTTCGTCGATTCCGCGCACGACATCCAGCAGGCGCAGGAACATCGTCTTCGAGTGCGAGAGGTGAAAGGTTGATTCCTCGAAAGTCGTGGTGCGCATGGCCTTGACGTCGAGGCCCACGCATTCACCGCCACGGCCGTAGCCGTTTTTTTCGAGGACCCAGATCTGGTTGAAGGCCCGGCGCAGCTCGACGGAGCCGAAGACCTTGTCCTGGTCGAACTTCAGGCCGTTCTGGTCGTTTAGGTGCACGCTCCAGAGCTTGCTGTGATAGAGGGCATACGCCATATCGTCGGCGGGATCGAGCCCGGCGAGAATCGAGTGGGCGCTCTCGATCAAGACGCCGGAACGCGCGGGGTCGATCGTCGAGTAGGCCACGCCCACCATGTGGCCGACCGTGGGCAGATACGCCTGGTCCATGGGCTCATTGGGCTTGGCTTCACCCAGAACGCGGATTTCCCGGTCGTGCTCGAGAATGGCGTTCCAGGCCTCCACGATCCGCGCGATGGCGGTCTTGGCGCACTTGGCTTCTCGGATATAGGAGCCTTCGCGGGCCAGCCAGAGCACGTAGTTCTTGCAGCCGATCTCGCGAGCGATGTCGACGCAGCGGCGAGCGCGATCGAAGGCGTACTTGCGGTCGCCGGGGTCGTTCGACGTGAAGGCGCCGTCGATCGTGCGCGGATCTTCCCAGAGTCGCGGGGCGACGATCTCGACGGACAGCCCTTCGCCGTCGAGTACCTTCTTGACGGCCGCAATCCCTTTCTTGGTATTTGGCCAGTCCATATCGGCCGGCACGATGTCGTCGTCGTGAAACTGGACTGCGTCGAATCCGAGCTTCTTGTAGGCTTTCAGTTTCTGTGCGTATTCCATTTCCTTACGGACCGGCGGTCCGAACGGATCTGCCCCGGTACTGATATTCCAGGGCCCGAATGAGAACTTATACTGAGTGGGCGTCTTGCTCTGAGGCTGAGCGGGCGGCTTGCTCTGGGCGTGAGAGAGCGTCTTCTTTGGGGCGGGGGCGGGCGTCTTACGGGAAGCCATGGGGCGGTATTCTCCGCGGGCAAGAGTCGGACCGGAGCGGCCAGGAGGCCTTCGGTCCACAGGAAAAGGGTCGCGACGAAGGAATAGAGATACCCGAACCAGCCGGCCGGCTCAATGGTTGACAGGTGAGGCGCCAGGGCGTCATGATCCATAAAAATGCCGAGGCTGGCGTGGCGGTTCCCCCCACCCCGAATCGTAGGATGTCTGGCTCCGATGCGTCTGTGGCATCTTGTCGTCGTGATCCTCGCAGTTGGTTTGGTCCTGGCGATCGTGCGCGACCAGGTCGGACGAATCGCCTTGATCGTCTTCGTGACGGCGCTCGGCGAGGCGATCTTCGGCACGACGGCCGTGCTCGCACTGTTTCAGACCATCGGCGGAATTGGCGAAGCCAAGGGGCTTTTTGCCCATGTCGAGGCCGTTGCGAACACGGCACTCGTCGTGTTGATCGCGACGGCGGTCATGGCATCGTGGCTATTCGCCGGTGCCTGGCTTGTCCAGGCCACACTCCCGTGAGCCAAGGTTAGCCCCAAGGAGGTTCCCAATTGAGTCGTTACGAGCCGAAGAAGCACCCCCATCAGTGGCTGCCCGAAGGGATTGAGCTCAAGACCTGGGAAGACATTGCGCCCTGGTACGATAAGCTCCTGGCCAAGCCCTTCCGCTCGCCTGCCGAGCTCGAGCAGTGGCTGGCCGCGGTTGACGAGCTGAATGCCGTTGTCGGTGAGGAAGGAGAAAGGCGTCGCGTCGCGATGACCCTCCAGACCGACGACCCTGCACGAGAAGCCGCCCATCTGGCGTTCGTCCGCGAGATCGAGCCCAAGCTCAAGCCGCTCTTGAACGACATCCGGAACCGTTACCTTGACGCGCCGGAACGCGTCGCAATTGCCGAAGGACCGCTACGCGGTTTTCGACCGATCGCTCGCCAATCGCCGCGCCCTCTTCCGAGAGGCCAACATTCCCCGCGAGACCCATATCGCCGAGCTGGACCAGAAATACCAGAAGTTGATCGGCGCGATGACGGTCAACTTTCGTGGCCAGGAACGCACACTGCCCCAGATGGCCCCGTTCCTCGAAGAGACCGACCGAGCGGTCCGCCAGGAGGCATGGGAGCTTTCCGCCCGTCGCCGCATGCAAGACCGCGAGACGCTCGACGACCTCTTCGACGAGATGAAGACGCTTCGCATCGAGATCGCAAAAGAGGCAGGATTTTCGAATTACGTCGAGTTTGCGTTCCGCGACCGCGAGCGGTTCGACTACGGTCCCGCCGAGTCGATCCGATTTCATGAAGCCGTCGAGCATGTCGTGGTGCCACTCGCCAGGAAGATCCAGCGCGAGCAACGGGAATCCCTCGGGGTCGAGTCCCTTCGCCCGTGGGACCTCTCCGTGGATCGATTCGGACGTCCTCCCCTCAAGCCGTTCGACGAAGTGGAGAAACTGGGCGCCGGAACCGAGACGATTCTCCGCGAGGTCGACCTGGAGCTGGGCGAGCAGTTCGCGTTTCTACGCTCCCAGAAGCTCCTCGACCTGGCGAACCGCAAAGGCAAAGCACCGGGGGGATACCAGACAACGTTCGAGGACGCGCGGCTGCCATTCATCTTCATGAATGCAGTCGGTCTCGACTCGGACCTGCGCATATTGCTCCACGAAGGGGGGCATGCCTTCCATACGCTCGCCTGCCGCGATCTTGCGTTGGCGGCCTACCGTCAAATTCCCCTGGAATTTTGCGAGGTTGCCTCGATGTCGATGGAGCTCCTGGGCGCCGGTCAGCTCGAGGCGTTCTACAACCGGGCTGACAGCGACCGATCGGGCCGCAAGCTGCTCGAAGGGATCGTGCTCATCCTGCCGTGGATTGCCACGGTCGACGCGTTCCAGCACTGGATCTACCGCCATCCCGACCACACGCGGGAAGATCGCAGGGCCGCGTGGAGAGACCTGCAGGAACGCTTCGGCGGCATCGTCGACTACTCGGGTTACGAGGACGCCCGCGACCATTCCTGGCATCGTCAGCTTCACATTTTCTTGTATCCGTTCTATTACATCGAGTACGGCATCGCGCAGCTCGGTGCTCTGCAAGTCTGGAAACGGTCCCTTTCCGATCGCGCGAGAGCCGTGGCCGACTACAAGAAGGCCCTGGCGCTGGGGGGCTCTCGGCCATTGCCCGAGCTTTTTGCCGCCGCCGGAATCCGGTTCGATTTCACCAAGGAAATCATGGGACCGCTGATGGAGACGATCCACAACGAGCTCGAGAAGCTCAGCCCGTAACCGATTTCGCGGTGGTTGATTTCCGCCACACTCGACCGGCCAGGGACGCGAGCAGCGCCAGGAGCACCGCCGCGGCGGAAAGCGACGACATTCTCACGAACCAAACCCAGCCGAGCGGTCGATACTCGAGGACAACCCGGTCGACGCCGCTTCCAGGGATGCGGACACCTTGATAGCCTCCATCAACGTGCAGCACCTGCTCGGGTGGTCCGTCATTGATCCGGGCCTTCCAGCCGGGATCAAACGACCGGGCGATCACCAGGTCGCACGCTCCCTCGTGCTCGACCGTGCCGCGATCACCGCTCCATGAGACCACCCGGGCCGACTCAGCCGCCGGCCGTCCCGGAACGTCGTCTTCCCCCAGGAACCAGGCCACGTCGAGGTCGTCTTCGCGGGTGAACCGATTGAGGAGGTCGCCCAGGGTGGCGGCGGTGTAAGCTCGTTTGGCCGCCCGTACTTCGGGGATCGGGTCAGCCAGGAGCACGATAGACCAGTCGCGGGGCGCAGTCTGGAACGGGTCGCGCGCAACGAGCCGGTCCAGGGTCGGGTCGTGCCAGTCGCCGAGGCTTTTTCCAAGCTCTCGTATGGTGGGATGCGAGCCGACCAGAACCGAGACCCGCCAGCGCCTGAGCCAGCGCTTGATCTGATTGTGTGTAAGCCCGCGCGTTCGCTCGTCGATTGCGAGTTCCCCGCCCCGAAGCGGCCGGTCCTGCAAGCGCAGAAGCAACCGGTTGAGCGGCAAGTGCGCGAATCCGAGATACGGGCGTGCGGTCTTCAATCCGAACCGTACCGGGAGATTTCCCAGGTCGCCGCCGATGAGCGCTTGTGGCGAGCGGCGCGCAAGCTCGGTCAAAACACCGCTCTGGCCGGGGAGCGCGATTGCTTTGCCCCACTCCGTCGTCCCATGATAGAAGAGGATTCCGAGCTCTCCGGCCGCGATGACCAGCAACGCCCAGGGTGGAACCCAGCTCTTGCGCCAGCCGACGACCGCCGCGAGCGCGCTCGACCAGGCCAGAGCGCCCCAGAGAAACCCGCCCGGAATACGGCCCACGAGCGGCCGGAGTTGCACCTCCGGCCGGTTCATCCAGAACACCGCGGCGGCGAACGCGAGCGCGGCGAAGAGGAATGCCGATCCGAGGCCCGCGCGGAACCGGCCGCGCGAGATCGTCCGATCGAAGCCTTCGCCGGCAAGCACGGCCAGCCCGAAGGTGGAGAGCAGCGTGTACCGGGCGGGAACCCGGAAATAGCTAAACGGGGGAACACGGACCAGGCCCAGGTAGCCTTCAGGCCACCAGGCCATCATGGTCGCGAGGACGAGACTGATCGCGATCACAAGTTTCCACGGGAGAGTTGCCCGGCTCGACGGCCGTGAGGCGATCGCCAGGAAGACGAGAATCAAGGGAATCGTCCCGATGTAAAGAGCGACTTCGTAAGCCTCGGTTTGATGGGCGAACCAGTAATGGTCATCGGGGCCATTGCGCAAGTCGCGGATGAGCTGCGGCAGGACCAGGTCGAACCAGTTGACCAGCGGGAAATGGTAGTAGAGCAGCTCGCTCGGCGCGCGCTTCGTCTGGCCGACCAAGTCCGAGAATTGCCAGCTCGGCCCGAGCTGAACGGCCGCCAGAGCGGTGCCCCATACCGTCGCGAGTATGAGCAAGAGAGCCCGTCTCCACGAGCCGCGATCGACGGTCCATCGCCAGAGCCCGGTGAGGATCACCAGAACGTTTGTCCAAGCCTGGATTTGAAAATGGCCGAGAGTCCACTGAACGCCCAGGACAAGCGCCAGGAGCGCGAGCCAGCCCAGGCGGCCGTCCGCCATGTATGACTCGGCAAGAGCCAGCGCCAGCGGTAAGTACGGCATCAGGCAGTAGAACGGTTCGTGGCTGGAATGGATCGTCTGGAACCCGCAGAGACTGAAGGCGATACCAGCGAGTGCACTTCCCCAGGGCGAGAGCCTGAGGCTCCGGCCGTAGGCATACGTTGTGGCGAGGAGCGCCACGTAGTGCAGCCACATCGAAAGGCGATACGCCGTCGAGACATCGAACAGGCGGTATAACACGAGATTCGGCGGATAAAACGCGGCGACGTGGCTTTCGGCGATGAGCGGGACGCCGAGGCCGAAGCGGTTGCTCCAGAACGGAAGCTCGCCTGAAGCCAGGCTGCGCGAGAGCTCGCTCTTGAGTGGGCGGTAAAGCCGGTCCGGGTCGCCGCCGACGGGCTCATACCCGATCAGCAGCCCCCCGAGCGCGGTTCCCACCAGCGCCATCGCCAGCGCAAGTGGCGCGGCGCGGTGGACGGCGCCGCGGAGCCAGTCGTGCCAGCGCACCGGCTGGGGCTCGACATCAGACATCGAAACGCACCCCGAGATACTCCTGAGCCATGCCAGCCAGCCGAAACACACGGCACGCGACCGATCGAATCAATGAGTCAATCAGCATCGTCTTTGCGGCGAGGGGATTGCAAGATAGCAAGTCGGCAGCACACGATCTGTCAAGACGACTGATCACGCATCGAGTCGGGAGGCGTTGCCGGTGGTGCAAAACGACGAATCGCGACTGCAGGGAAACGCCGTCGGGATTGCGATTCTCACGATTGGCGGGATGATGGCAGGGCTCGGGTTCGGTTTTTTCCGGTCATGGCTATTCCGATCCGATGAATTCAGCCAGATTAACCAGGTCGTCACGGGGGGAATCATCGGCACCGTCATCGGACTCGGCCTGGCGATTCTGCTGGCGGCGCGGGAACGAGGCAGCTTCCGGTCGCTGCGCAAGACGATGGTGTTCATCGCCGCCCTGGCGGTGGTCGTCTGGGCGACCTCTACACTGTTGCGCGTGCTATTTCCCGGGCGATAAGACGAGCAGGCGGCGGCAGCACATACTTATGCGAAAACTCAATTCGATGAGCGGCGCCGCGTTCACGCCTCGCCGGCCAAAGCCCAGGCCTAAATGCGCTCAAAGGTTAGCGGCCAGCAAGCTTGCGTCAACTTGGAAGTAAGCCGCGAGCTTGCGGATCATTTGCCGGCTCAACGGCTTCTTGCCGCCAAGAACTTCCGAGACGCTGGATTTGGGGATTCCGGTCTCTCGGCTCAGGTCGGCCTGCGTGACACCTTTCGCGTCCATGAAATGGCGCAACATGTCGGAATCGGACGGCGGCGCGATCGCGTGGTGGCGATCCTCGTAGGAAGCCACGAGGTCGGATAACGCGTCGAGATAAAGCTCCTCGCCGGCATTCAGCCTTCCTTGTGCGAGCAGATGGTCGATGACTGCCTGTGCTGCAGCGAGCTGTTTGTCGGAGTGGATCGATGCCAGAGGAAATGCAAGAACACGTTCGAGGTACGCGTCCCGCGTCTTGCCGGTAAGAGAAAAATGCGTCTTCGACGCCATTGGTCAGCCTTCCCCGCGTTTTGGTTGGTGGTTTGTAATGCGTGAAGCGCGTCGTGGCGGAGAGAAGCACCCGCAATCGTCCTTCCACTTGTCCTGGTCATATTCCTTGTGCGTCATGACTTTGAGAATGAAAACTTTCTGGCCGGCATAAAGAACCCGTGTAACGAGCCGGTATTTGTTGCCGGCGATGTTGAAAACCGTGCAGTTTCCGACCAAGCTTGCATTGCCGAATGACGATTTCACATCCGACCAAGATCGCCATGCGATCGTCTTGCTGTTGACGTGATGAAACCAGGAGCGCAGCGGCCCTTCGCAATCTTCAAAGCTGGGAGAAATCCAGAATTCTCTGAGCCGCGACTTCGAAATGACGCGCACGCCACACAGCCCCTGAGTTCAACCGCACGGCCAATTCTAATTCGCGAAACACGAACGAGCAAGCGCTGTGTTCGTGTTTTGCGAACATCACGCCCTTACACGTTGGCTGCATGATTGCACGATCGCTTTTTGTAGCGAGTTTGTCACGCACGATCTCGGCGAACGTACTAGCTTAAGTGAGCAGAGACCGGGAAATGGTTCGAGCTGTCAATCTTTGTTAACGGAATCGCGCCGATGCGGATTGGACTCCTGGCGGATATTCACGAGGACGTCGCCGGCCTCGAGGCGGCAATCAATTGTTGCAAGCGCGAGGGCGTCGACCGGTTGATCACGCTGGGCGATATCTTCGAGTCGGGCGACCAGTTCGCCGACGCGGTTGATTTGCTCAGGCAAGCGAGAGTGGAAGGCGTTTGGGGCAATCACGAGTTCGCGCTTTATGCAGGACGCGGCGAGTCGGTCGAAGGCTATTTCGACTGGCGAACGCTCGACTACATGCACCTGTTGACCGCGCGGCACGAGATCGGCGATTTGCTATTCAGCCATGTACTGCCATGCATCGACCCCACCGACATCGAACAGCCCTGGTACGTTGAGCGCGCTCCGAAGACCGCGGAGGATGCGGCGCGCAATTTTGCGCCGTTTCCACACCGGCGCATCTTTGTGGGGCACTTTCATCGCTGGCTGGCAGTGACGCCGGGTGGAGCGCTGGACTGGAGCGGCGAGCGGGCGTTCACGCTCGATGCACACAACCGGTATCTGTTTGTCGTGGGCGCGGTCTGCGATGGGTGGTGCGCGATTTACGACGCCGAGGCAGACGTGCTCGAGCCATTCAAGGTGAGCGCTGGAAAGCGAAGACCGCTCGCGGTCGCTCGATCCGCATCTGCGTAAAAAACGACGCGCGTCACGGCGCAGCGCTCCTGGGCACGACCTCGGGGTTGACGACCCAGATCGGCTTGCCGGTTCGCGCAATCGCCACAAGCGTTAGGGCGGAGTGCCGCCAGAAACCTTCGCGAAACAGATCAGAGTAGCCGGCGATGTGCGGCGTGATCACGACGTTATCGAGGGCGAGGATCGGGTCAGCAGGCGCGGGCGGCTCGGGGTCCAGCACGTCAAGGCCGGCCCCTCCGATCCGGCGCTCCGCGAGAACGTGCACGAGCGCAGGTTGGTCGATGATCTCTCCCCGCGCGGTGTTGATCAAGACGGCCTTCGGTTTCATCAGGCGAAATTGAGCTTCCCCGATTGATCGACGCGTCGCGTCGAGCAGCGGCATGTGAATCGAAATGAAATCGGAGCGGGAGAACAGTTCATCAATCGCCACTTTCTGGATTCCGTGCTCGGCCATCACGCCCGCTTCGACAGCCGGGTCGCAGGCCATGATATTCATCTCGAAGCCGGAGATTTTTTTCGCCACCAGCCGTGCGATGCGGCCGAATCCGAGCAGTCCGAACGTCTGGCCGGCCAGGTGCCAGTCTGGCCAGGCAGCGTAACGGTCCCAAACGCCGTGCCGGACGAGCGCGGTCTTGCCGCGCGATCTGGCGGATCACCGCAAACAAGAGCCCGATGGCATGCTCGGCGACCTGGTGCATCGTCACCTCCGGGGTGTTGGCCACCACGATGCCCAGACGCGTTGCTTCCGGCACCGGGATATTGTCGGTCCCGGTGCCGGTGCGCAGGATCGCACGGCAACGGCGCAGAAGGGGGAGCACGTCGGGCGTGATCAGTCGAGAGCCGCCCATCGTCCAGACGACGTCGGCGTCGCCGGCGGTTTCCACGACTTCGGAAGCGCACGAGCATTCGCGCTCCACCAGCTCGATCCCCGACTCTGCGAGCTGCTGGGCGTACCCAATCGGGCGTGGGAGGAAGGTCGTTGGCGACCAGAACGACTTTCAAGCTTGCCATCAGCCTGCGCTCCCGAATTCTCGATTCTGCTTCACGACGGAATCGCTCAATCGTTGGGTTACGTCGACGCCGAGCCAGCACACAGAGGCCAGCGCGAAAGCGCCAGCAAAGATGGTGAAGACCAGATCCGCTCGGCGTAGGTCGAAAAGGTAACCCACCATCACGGCACCGAGGCCCCCGGCGAGCGCGCTCAACATATTCATCGCGCCCGAGAGTGTGCCGGCGTAGCGTTCGCCGATATCGGCGCAAGCAGCCCAGGCCGGACCCATTGTCAGATCGTTAAGCGAAAATGCCGCGGTGAGAAGCAATGCGAGCAGCCAGACGCTCTGGGCCGAGTTGACGGCGAGAAGAGCTGGGCCAGCGAGACCCAAGCCGATCATCCCCACGTAACGGCGGCCCCACTTGCGACTGCCGAACCGACTGATGGCCCAGTCTGACGCGGTGCCGCCCAGAACGCAGGCGATTGAGCCGCCCGCCAGAGGTAATGCGGAAAGCCAGGCGATCTGGTCGGCTGAGAGATCTCGCTGTTTTGTCAGAAACAGGGGGAGCATTGTCGTGAAGAAGTTGCCCGAGAAGCCTGTGAAGCCGTACATCAGGCAGAGCGCCCACACGCTTCTGGATCGGAGCATTGTTTTCCACGGCACGCCTCCGGCGGCGTCAGCAATCTGTCCCCGACCGGCTTTGATCGTCTTCAGCTCGCGGCGATTGACCCTGGGCATCTGCTCCGGCTTGTCGCGGAACCACAGCCAGAATGCTGCCGCACCAGAGCGGGCCCAGTCCGGCGATAAGCAGGAACGGAACTGGCCAGCTTCCCCAGACCTCGAAGAGCCATTTCAAGATAAACGGAATCAACGCGCCGCCCCATCGGCTGAACATCCAGATCGAACCCTGAGCCTTTCCGCGCTCATTGATCGGCATCCAATCCGCGATGACCCGCCCAAGCGTGGGAAACCCGCCGGCCTGGAGCATGCCAAAGAGGAATCGCAGCGCCAGCAAGAAAGCGAGCGGCAGCATGATTCCGCGTGGAAGGAGCGCGGCGAGCGCCACGGCGCCGGTCAAGAGCGACCAGCCGAGGACCAGGGTCGTCAGGACACGACGGCCGCCGAGACGGTCGCCCAACAACCCACCTGGCACCTGAAAGAGCCCATAGGCCAGTTGAAAGGCCAGCATCATGTAGCCGACCTGTGTCTGGCTGAACCGAAGGCTTCCTCCGATGACCGGCGCGCCGACGACAAATCCGATTCGATGAATGTAGGTCACGACCGCAAGTGCGCAGGCGAACGCCAGGACCTGATAACGAACGCGGCTTTCGCGTTCCTCGTCGACGCCGACTTCCGAATCGATGTCGAGTCGGAGGTCGACGTGTGGCTCGCTCATGCTTCGCCTCGATTGCGAGAACAGTGCCCCACGGCGCGATTGGCTCAGTCGCGGCGAGCGTCGAGCCCGATCGAACGAAGGTACTCGAGAGTGCGCTTGGCGATCGGGAATGGCTTGTCGAACGGAGCGGGGTACATATCCTGTTCGACGGTCGCCCAGCCGTCGTAGTCGACCTTGCGGAGCGCGTCACGAAACGCGATGAAGTCGACCGCGCCTGTGTCGGGCTCGCAGAACATGTCGTTGCCCACCGCAATGGCGAAGGGAATGTGCTCGCGCTCGACCCATGCCTGTTTCTCGCGGTCAACGCTCTTCAAGTGCAGGTAGGGGATGCGCGTGTGATGCTTGAGGAAGAAGGCCACGGGGTCGCCGCCTCGATAAGCGTGATGGCCGGTATCGAGGCAGAGCGCCACGCGGGAAGGGTCGGTCTGGGTGAGGAAGGTCTCGATCTGGTCTTCGTACTCGACGTGCGTCTCGGCATGGGGGTGATAAACCATCTGCAAGCCGAGCCGGTCCTTTGGCCAGATCGGCCATGCGGTGGGTGGCTTCGATCAATCGCTTCCACGCGTCGGCATCGAGGCGTTTTGGCTTGGTGGGCTGCGCGGTGAAGGGGTCGGAATACGTGTCGTCGATCAAGACGAGGAATCGCCCGCCCAGGGCCGCCACCAGCTCGCCACCTCCGCAGGCCTGTTTTTCAAGAGCGGGCCAGGCGTCGGGATCTTCCAGATGTCCCATGGCGAAGGCCGCGGTCACCTTGAGCCCTCTGCGGGCGAGCTCTGCGCGCAGGGTCGGCAAGTCGGTGGGCAGGTATCCGTAGGGCCCCAGCTCGGTCCACTCGTAGCCGGCCTCGGCAATCTCGTCGAGGAATCTCTGCCAGGGGATCTGCTTGGGATCACTGGGGAACCAGACTCCCCAGGAGTCCGGTGCACTACCAAGACGGATATTCATGACGTTCCTTTCTCAATATGATTCATCCTCAATAATGCAACCGCTGCAACCGCGCTTTGTCTCGCTCGTACTCGGCCCGTAGCTCCTGCGTCTTGGGTTCGAGGCTGACCTCGGCCGGGGCGACGTCCCACCAGCAGCCGCCTCCGGGCAGGACTCGGTGTTTCTCGACCTCGGCGACGATCACGCACGGGCGGGTTTCGGCTCGGGCCTGGCGCAGTGCCTGTGCGAGCTGATCGAGGTTCGTTACCGAGAAGGCCCGCACGCCGAAGCTTTCTGCATTTGCAGCCAGGTTGAACTGGAGGTAGTCGCCCTCGAGACGGTCGGTCGCTCGATCGCGCTTGCGAAATTCGTTGCCGAAGCTCTTGCCGGTGCGCCACATCTGGAGGCGGCGGATGCACTGGTACCCATGATTTTCGGCCACGATCACGGTGATTTTGAGGCCTTCTTGCACCGCGGTGGCCAGCTCGGTCGGGTTCATCAGGTAGGTGCCGTCGCCGATCAACACAAAGACTTCACCAGCAGGCTGAGCCAGGCGGACGCCCAGGCCGGCGGGGATCTCGTAGCCCATGCAGGAATATCCGAATTCGAGATGACAGGTCCGGCCGCCGGCCGTATCCCAGAGCTTCAAGAGATCTCCCGGCGGGCCGCCCGAGGCGGCGATGACTGTGTCGCCGGATTGAGCTTCGCGATTGAGCAATCCGATCAACTGGCCCTGGCTCATCATCTCGCCTTCACGCTCGGCATAGACCTCAGCCCGCATCTTCGCGGCCCAGGCGCTTCGCGCCTCTTTTACTTCGGCCTTATAAGCCTCGCGGGGCTTGATGCCGACGGCCAGCGCGGCTTCGAGCAAGGCTTCGAGCGCCAGCTTCGCATCGGCCACGATCGGCAGGGCACCTTGCTTGTAGGCGTCGTGCGGGCTCACGTTGATGCTGATGAACCGCACGTGGGGATGGCGAAAGGCCGACTGCGATCCGGTGGCGAAATCGGTCAGCCGGGTGCCGACCGAGATGACCAGATCGGCCGCCGCGATCAACTCGGCTGCCGTTCCCGTCCCTTCAAGTCCGATGCCGCCCAGGGCAATCGGCGAGACTTCCTTGAGCGCACCTTTGCCCGCGAACGTCTCGCCGACGGGAATGCCGAGACCATCGGCGAAGCTGCTGGAGCTCACTCCACGCTTCGGAGTAATGCACCCCGCCGCCGGCGATCAAGACGGGGCGCTCGGCCGCGGCCAGCAGAGCGACCGCCTCCCGGATGCGCTCGCCGTCAGCCGGGCGGCGCTCGACTCTCCAGCGGCGCTCGCGGAAGAAGTGGCGGGGGTAATCATACGCATGTGCCTGGATATCCTGGGGCAGCGCGATGGTGACGGCGCCGGTCTCGGCCGGGTCGGTGAGCACGCGCATTGCTTCCGGCAGTGCCGTGAGGATTTGCTCGGGGCGAGTGATGCGGTCGAAGAAGCGGCTGACGGGGCGGAAACAATCGTTGACGCTCACGTCGGCGGAAACCGGGTGCTCGAGCTGCTGGAGCACGGGCCCTTGATGGCGGGTTGCATAGTAATCAGAGGGGAAGAGGAGCACCGGCAGGCGGTTGATCGTCGCCGCGGCCGCGCCGGTGATCATGTTGGTCGAGCCGGGCCCGATCGAGGCGGTGCAGGCGAACGTGGCCAGCCGGTGGCTCGCCTTGGCGAAGCCGATCGAGGTGTGCACCATCGACTGCTCGTTGCAGGGCTGGTAGTACGGCAGGCCCTCGCCACACTCCTCGAGCGCCTGCCCCATGCCGCAGACGTTGCCGTGGCCGAAGATGCCGAACATGGCCGGGATCAAGCGGCGCGAATTGCCGTCGCGTTCGCTGTATTGCGCCTGGAGATACTTCACAATCGCCTGCGCCATCGTCAGGCGGATCGTCTCGGTGCCGGGAGAGGCGTTCATGAGAGATCGGTCTCCTTTCGTTTTGTCGAACCTACGC
This sequence comes from uncultured Planctomycetota bacterium, assembly GCA_963823665.1. Classification (GTDB taxonomy): domain Bacteria; phylum Planctomycetota; class Planctomycetia; order Isosphaerales; family Isosphaeraceae; genus CAVXHV01. Next base: position 966,240 of record CAWGMQ010000004.1, on the reverse strand, counting down.
CGGGTATTCTAACCTGTGAAAGTGCGGCGTGCACTCAGGTCGTGGTTGCGGTGTTGAGCCTAGGTTGCAGTCCGTGTCGAGAGTGTCTTTTCAATCGCTGTCGACGACGCGGCGGTCCCACAGGAGGACGGTGCCGTCTCGGCTGCCAGAGAGCAGAGTCTTGCCGTCGGGAGTGAATGCGAGCCCAGTCACCGCGGCTTGGTGCCCTTCCAGGCTCCGGCGCTCCTGCCCGGTTGTCGGGTCGCGAAGCGCGATGCGCTTGTCCTCTCCCGCCGTAGCGAGGGTCTTGTGGTCTGCACTGAAGGCGATCGCAGTGATCGACGGTGGATCATCATCGGATGGTCGCTTGGGCGCGACGTCGAGCACGGCCCCGTCTCTCAGTTTCCAGAGATGCAGAACACCCGAATAACCGCCCGCGGCTAACGAGCTTCCATCCGGCGCGACAGCCAGAGTCCAGTTGGCGGAAAACAATTCCTTACCGATGGCCCGACGCGTTTCGAGATTCCAGACGCTCACTTCGTTTCTGCCGCCGACCGCAATCGTCGTTCCGCGTGGAACAAAGCAAACCAAGTCGGTCGGCCCGGTGAGGAGGGGTGAGAACCGAGGATCTTCCTGGCCGGTGGCTAAATCCCACACATAGGTTCCGGCCCCGTCGCCTGCGGCGAGGAATTTGCTGTCCGGCGAGAAGGCGAATTGCGGGGCTGGGCCAAGTGCTGTGCGTATGCGACGGATCTCGCGGCCGGTTGCCGCATCCCAGATCTTCAGGAAGCCGACAAGCCCCGATGACGCGAGCATCTTGCCGTCCGGCGAAAAAGCCACTTCTGTGAGCGAGTGCAGAATGGTAGTGCTCTTAATTCGGCGCACTTCCCGCCCTGTACTGAGTTCCGTTAGCACGAGCTCGTCGCCGTTTGCTGATGCGATCAAGTTGCCGCTCGGCTCTAGCGCGAGCGAGAATATTTCGCCCAGTCGCGGAAAGCGATGGACTTCGTGGCCGCGGGTGATGTCCCAGTAGCGGAAGTGCGGCCCTCCGAGCACGAGTGTTTTGCCGTCGGGCGTAAATGCAAAGCCATGTTCAATTGGAATTTGATAAAAGCGCCTGAAGCACCGGCCGGTTTCTACATCCCAGAGAGAGAGCGTATTGAGGGTTTCGGCCGCGGCGAGGGTCGAACCATCGGGGGAAAAGGCGACCTGGTATTCAAGGTTTTCAACGATTAGACCGCGTGGAGCTCGGAGACCGGGAAAGCGACCCTGAAGACGGCCGGTGGCCAGGTCCCAAACATGAATCGCGCCTTTTCTTCCCGAAGTTGCAAGTCGTTTGCCATCGGGAGAAAATGCCAGAGGAGCACCCATTCTCCCACGAGCGCGGAATCGGTGGATCTCGGCCCAGGTCGTCAGATCGTGAATTGACATCCTGCCACCTTGCCGGGCGATGGCGATGTACTTGCCATTCGGCGAAAAGGTGACAACGCAACGTCCGAGGAACAAACATCGAATTACTTTGCCGGTGGCGATGTCCCAGGTCCACAACGTATTGCTCGACCAGTCGTGAGCATGCAACCGAGTGTTATCCGAGGAGAACGCGATGGTTTGCAAATCATCGGGCCCCAGAAGCGTGGTAATCTTCTGGCCCGCTCCGGTGCGCCCCACCCTCACGGCGCCGACGCTGTCGGCGACGGCCACCATCGCGCTGTCGTGTGAGAATGCCACACGGATTGCGAACTGGAGCGGATCAAGCTGCTTGGGCCGTGCAACAACTTGTCCGGTTCTGGGGTCCCATAGACGGAACGCGATTTTGATCTGAAGGGAGGTCGCGGTGAGGAACTTTCCGTCGGGAGAGAACACGACCCGGCTCGATCCCTCTCCGATCCATCCGCGCACGCTCCCGATGCGCGCGAATGCACCCGAGGGCAATGGGTCTCCGATCGCGTCCGTTCGCGCCTTCGCGGGGTTGGCTGCTGCTTGCTGTGAGCCTTCGTCGCCTCGCGCCAGGCTTGAGCCGAGGCCGACCGCATTGCCTGATATCAACAAAATGACGGCTGCACTGCATCCGAGACGCATAGGTATCCCTTTCGTCGCGAATTCTCAACGCGGCCATTGATTCAACATGTGCGCGCGCTTTAGTTGGGCCGTCCATGGTCCGATCACATCGACCCGTGGTGTGCGACCGTGGCGCCAACATCCTAGCAGGACGGCACGCGAGATGCACTGTGGGCGTGGCCCCGTTCTGAGATCGAAGTCGATTCTGCCGCGCTAACCGTTACCGTCTCAATTCCCGGTGTCCCAGATCAGCACAGTGCCGTCAACGCTGCCGGAAACAAGCGTTTTGCCGTCGGGAGAGAAGTCGAGAGAAGTCACAGCGGCTTCGTGGCCAACGAGCATCTTATTCGCTTTGCCTGTGGCCGCGTCGCGGAGCGTGACGCAGTTGTCCTGACCGGTTGAAGCGAGCGTTTTGCCATCTGGACTGAATGCGATCGCAGGGAAATGTAATTGACCATCGTCCGGCGTGCGGCTCGGCGGGATTTGGATGAAGGTGTCGCCCCTCCACTTCCAGAGACACACACCTCCCGACTCAGTGTCCCATGCCAGGGTTCTTCCGTCCCGCGACAAGGCCAGTGCAAAAGGCCATCCAGACGTCTGTTTGAGCTCGCGGTCTGTTTCGACGTCCCATACGAAGATCCCCTCTTTGCCGCCCAGTGCAAGCGTTTTTCCGTCCACAGTGAAGCAGACTTGCTTGAAAGGTGCCTTCGGCAGCTTTGAAAATCGGGGGATCTCCTTCGCTGTGGCGAGATTCCATAGCCCTGCTCCGCGCTCGTCGACAGCGGCGAAGAATTTGCCGTCCGGCGAAAAGGCAACTTGCCAGACAAACCCGGACAATCCAGGCACACTCCGGATCTCGCGGCCTTTCTGTGCGTCCCAGAGCCGCAGAGATCCACCGGCACCCGATGACGCGAGCGTCTTGCCGTCCGGCGAGTATGCTACCGAGCGGATCGAGTTCCAAGCTCCGGCCATTCGGTGCAGCTCGCGCCCCGAGTTGATTTCCCAAACCTGAAGCGCGTCGTCGGTGCCCGTTGCAATTGCTTTGCCGTCGGGTCGGAGCGCTTCGCCGGTGCCCGTTGCAATTGCCTTGCCATCGGGCCGGAATGCAATGGACGAGATGATTCCAAGCTTGGGAAAGCGGCCGATTTCGAGACCTCGGGCGATATCCCAGAACCGTAAATGAGACCCGCCCGAAACCAATGTCTTACCATCCGGCGCAAAAGAGAATCCATGTTCCGGTTCTATTCCATGAAACCACCGCAATCGCCGGCCAGTCTCGACATCCCAGATCGAAAGCGTCGAGAGCGTTTCGCCCACGGCGAGCGATTTGCCGTCGGGCGAGAAGGCGACCTGACGCTCCAGGTTCTCGATGATCAGGCCGTCAGGAGTTCGGAGATCGGGATGACGGCCAAGAAGGCGGCCAGTGGCGATGTCCCAGACTTGCACCGTTCGTTTTCTACCGGTTGAAGCCAGTCGCTTGCCGTCCGGAGAGAATGCCAGCGGTGCTGTTGTTTTGCCGTGTGTTCCGAATCGGTGAATCTCAGCCCAGCTTGTCAGATCTCGGACCGCCATCGTGCCTCCGCGATGGCCGATCGCGATGTACTTTCCGTCCGGCGAAAACGCAATGGCGCTCGATTCAAGAAATAAGCAGCGCATCACTTGTCCCGTGGCGACATCCCACGTCCACAAAATGCAGGCACCTTCGGCTGCATGAACACGCTTTCCATCAGGGGAAAACACGATCGCATTGACTTCCTCGCACCCGACGAGCTCACGGATCTTGCGGCCTGTCTCTGTCGACCCCACCCGAATTGTCCCGGTCACGTCAGCCGTGGCGATCAACGTGCTGTCGTTCGAAAACGCGGCGTGCTGCACAAACTTGAGAGGGTCAAGCTCGTTGAGCACTCGGATCAACCGCCCTGTTTCTGGATCCCACAAGCGGAGCGGCATTTTCACCTGCTCGGATGTTGCAATGACGAAGCGTCCGTCGGGAGAGAAGATGACTCGGCTCGACGCCTCACCGATCCGACCACGAAGACTGCCGATGCGCGCGACGGCGCCTGCGGGCAACGGATCTCCGAGCGTGTCGGTTCGAAGCGGCCCGGATGACGGCCCTTCCGCGCGCGCCGTCTGTTGTCCAGACGTTCGAAGCGAGCCAGCCAGAAGGATGCTGCCTGATAGCAACAGCAGAGTGATCGCGTTGCGATTGCGAATCATACCGCGGCCCTTCGTCTCCGAATCTCAACGACAACATTCTGATCCAAAAAAACGCGTCACGCACGTGAGGCCGAGCGTGCGTTGATCGGCATGCAATCGGGCCTGCTGAAGCATGGGATTTCCTGGTGGTCCGCAGCGCACTGGGTCGGAAGCATTTCGCATTTTACCAGCTTTGCCACGGGACGTGCGCCGGGGATCCACCAAGATCGCGGGGGTGCGGTTGTCACGCTCCACCGCGCTCAATCCGTATGTCTGAGCTTGAGCGCGGCAGCAGCGTCCGGCCGCACCCAGACGCCGAGAGTGCCCGCCGCCTCGGAAAACACCGACGGAGGGAAACGCGATCCTCCGGATTCATCGACGATTCCCAGGCAGCTCACGTAAAATTTGATAAAAGTAAATGGACTTGTTACGGTGAGCTCAAGGGGGAGCAGGTCTTCGGCCGACCCAGCCAGGTTTTCTGCTTTTCCGCCGAGGACGTTCTACCGATGCGCCGAGGTTGGGTTGTTTCGGCTGGCGCCAAGACGAAACAAGACCTGCGAGCCATCAGGGCGGAGCTTGGGGTTGACGTGAAGTGAAGGCGAAGGGTGCTGGCCGAGCCGTCAATGAATGAAGACTTCAAGTTCGCGCAGGACGATCCCTTGGCGGCAGAGCACGCCGCCGTGGCGGCCTGGGTCCACGAGGCCGTTGCGACGATCGGCGAGCGCCTGGGCTACATGCCGATCGATCTGCAGGCCCTTCCGAGCGGGAAGACGTTGCTCGCCGGCAAGCCCCACCAAGCGCGCCGGTATGTCATGGCGGCGGTTGCACAGGTGCGCCAGTGGGACATGCAGCTCGAAGAATTCCGCGCTCGCGCGTCCAATGACATGGAACGCATGAACGTTCATCTTGTCCCGGGCTGGAACGACGTGTGGCTGCGGCGCCGGTCGGCTGACGCCGTGATCAGCACGCTGATCCGCAAGGCCCTACCGTTCGAAGGGGCTGACCTGGTTGCCATCCTGGACTGGTGCAGTGCGGCGCCGCAGATTTCCAAGCTGCTGTGCCCGTTGGGGCAGATCACCCGTGCCGTTGAGCGGTTCGCGTCGAAGGAGCCGATCGATCTGGAGCTGGGCGATGCCATTCGGAGGTTCGCGGCGCAGCTCAGGTCGACACCCGACAGTGAGGCGAAGCGACTAGGCAACGCCTTGGAGAAGCTTTGTGCTGGTGCGGTGCCTGAGACGGACGCGAATCCGTCAGACGCGGTCGAGACCAGACCCGCTCCTCCGCCGGCGCCGGCTGGCACCGCAGGCGTGCTGACCGAGCTCAAGAAGCTCCGCGGAATGATACCGGGCGATACGGCGCCCTCGGACACGATGCTCGAGCCAGACCAGTTCACGTTGGCTGACCATTCGCCGCTCGAAGCTGAGCACAAGCGACTGTCTGCTTTCTTCGAGTCGGTCGTTGGAACTATCGACTATCACCAGCCTGATCTCAATAACCTCGATGCCGGACGAGCGCTTCTGCGCGTGCTCCCGCGCAGATGGCGAAGCTGGTCTTGGCAGCGGCCGAGCGGCACATCAATGCGCTCCTCACACCAATCGGCAACCTCATGGAAACGCAGGTGTGGCAGTCGCGTGCCACGGCGGCCGCTACCATGACGCCGCTGCTGCGATCGCATTTCGAATCGCCGCGGGATTTGCTCTTCGACCTGGCACTTTATCTCTCGGCGCGGCCCGCGCAGGCCCAGGCGGTGGTCGGAACCGCGATCGAGCAGGTGATCTCGCAATCCGAGAGCGAGGCATCGCGTTCGCCGCTCACCGAAGGCGAACGATACGTGCTCTGGTTGTTTCGCGCGTCGCTGATCTCGGGGCCGCCGCTCGGAACTGTCTCGGAGGAAGTCAAACGCCTGTCACGCTTGATCGGTGATGGCGCGAGTTTTTACCTGGTGCCAGGCGAGGCGTGGAGCGACGCGGCTCAATTCCGACCTGACGCTTCTTGAATCGCCGCAACGAACAAAGTGGGCAGCGCTCCTGCGACACTCGCTGACCGCGACCGCAACAAGGCCGTCGGCCAAATGGCTGGCAGCTTCCCGCAAGCTTGTGGAAGCGATTGGCGCCGATAATGTCCGGCAGGCAGTCCTGCGGTGGCTGCCCCTGGTGGCGCGGGGCCAGTCGATCCGAAAGCTGAGCTCTTATCCCGGCGATACGCGCAGCGGCGCCGACGTGATGAACGAAGAAAACGCCACGTGCTTGCGAGGATTGTTGTGGCTGGTGCAGACATTGCCTCGGCATGAAGAGCTGGCGCGGCTGATCACATCGGTGGCACTCTCGGCTTACAAGAAAGTGCCGGGTGTCGGCCCGTGCGCCGTCAAGGTGGGCAACGCGGCCGTCTATGCGCTTTCCGAGATGTCTTCGGTCGATGCCGTCGGGCAGCTCGCCATGCTGAATGTGCGCGTCCGGTTCGGAACCGCACAGAAGGAAATCGAGAAGGCGTTCACCGCCGCGGCCCTTGGCGCTCGGGTTGCCGCGTGACCAGATCGAGGAAATGGGCGTGCCGTCGTACGGCCTCGAGGAGGTCGGCCTGCGACACCAGGTGTTTGACGGTTACCGCGCGGAACTGATCGTCACCGGATCCGACGCGGACTTGAAGTGGTTCGACACGAAGGACAAGCCGCTCAAGTCCGTGCCGGCGAAGGTCAAGAGCGATCACAAAGAGGAATGGAGCGAGCTGCAACAGGCGCTCAAAGACATCCAGGCGATGCTGCCCGCCCAGCGCGACCGGATCGACTCGATGTTTCTGATGCAGAAAACGTGGCCGCTCGGGCAGTGGCGCGAGCGATATCTGGACCACCCGCTGATCGGCACGATCGCGCGGCGACTGATCTGGTTCGTCGATGGAACAGCAGCGCTATTCGTGGATGGGCGAGCCACCGACGCGCAGGGCGCTCCAATCGAACATGGACAGACCGCGGAGATCACGCTCTGGCATCCGGTTGGACGTGGCGTTAACGAAGTCGTCGCGTGGCGACGTAGGCTCGAGGAACTGGAAATCACCCAACCGTTCAAGCAGGCCCATCGTGAAATCTATCTGTTGACCGACGCCGAGCGCAACACCCGCACTTACTCGAATCGCTTCGCCGCCCACATCATCAGACAGCACCAGTTCAACGCTCTGTGCGCAGCACGAGGCTGGAAGAACAAGCTGCGTTTGATGGTCGATGCCGATTTCCCGCCGGCGTTCAAGGTGCTGCCGCAATGGGGGCTTCGCGCCGAGTTCTGGGTCGAGGGAATCGGCCAGGATTACGGTTCGGACACGAATGATTCCGGTGTTTTCTTGAGGCTGGCGACGGATCAGGTGCGTTTCCATCGACTCGAAGCGGCGCAACACGCGGCCCACGCCGCCGGTGGTGGATACGGCAGCCGCGCCGGCGGACCGGGAGCTGGCGACATCAATGAACCCGTGCCGCTTGAGCAGATCCCGGCTCTGGTGTTCTCGGAGATCATGCGCGACGTCGACCTGTTCGTCGGAGTCGCGTCGGTGGGCAATGACCCGACTTGGCAGGACGGCGGCCCGGAAGGGCTCTTTCAGAATTACTGGCAAGCGTATTCCTTCGGCCAGCTTTCGGGCACGGCCGTCACGCGAAAGCAGGCTCTGGAGCGGCTGATTCCTCGCCTCAAGATTGCTGACCGCTGCTCGTTCAGCGAGCGCTTCCTGGTGGTGCGCGGCCGGAAGCGCACGTACAAGATCCACCTCGGCTCGGGCAATATTCTGATGGAGCCCAACGACCAGTACCTTTGCATTGTTCCCGACTCTCGATCGAGAACAAGGCAAGAGGACCTGTTCCTGCCCTTTGAGGGTGATAACACGCTTTCGATCATTTTGAGCAAAGCTCTGCTCCTGGCCGACGACACGAAGATAAGGGATCCGACGATCGTGCGGCAGATCGATGGCGCGTGAGCTGATCGCCTCGCAAAAGGAAGAAGCATGTGGCGCCGCAGAATCCTGGCATTCGTTCTGACTGCCTATCTGATCTTTCTGCTCGATATCGCGTTGTTCCAGTTTCCAGGGGCGCACCCCGAGGCGAACCTCGTCCCATTCCGCTCGATCATTCGCGACTGGAACGTTGGAGGGTGGCCGTTCGTCATCAATTTCGTGGGCAACATCGTCGCATTCGTACCGATGGGGTTGCTGCCACCGTTCATCTTCGAGCGGCGAGTGAAGCTCTGGCATGTTCTTGTTCTTAGCCTTGGCTTGAGCTTGGTCATCGAGGGGGGACAACTGTACTCCGGCCAGCGGACGCCGGACGTGGATGACCTGATTCTCAATTCGCTGGGAGGTTGTCTGGGGTACTTGCTCATTCGCACACGACGAGCGTGAATCCGGGCCGTGGAGCTCGCGGCTACACGACTCGCTGTCGCATTGCCTCGTCGATCAAGAGCGGGATGATGTCCCGCCAATGCGGGGCCAGCCTGAGCCACTCCTTGAAGTCTTGCTCAGCCGCGGAATCGTCGCCCTGGAGCAGCCGAGTCAGTCCGCGCCGGCCATAAGCGAGGAAGTCCTTTGGGGAAATGCGAATGTGTTTGCGGCAGTTTTCCAGCACGGCGGCGGGGTCGCGCTTGAAATCGGCCGACACGACGCGGATGATTTCCGATGCGGCCAGTTTCGAGTCGAGCGAGAATGCCTTGACGTAATCGGTCCCGGCCAGGGGGTCGCGCCGATGGAATCGTGCGTGGCCGCGGGAGACGTAGGCCACGCACATCTTGGGATCGATTTCGAGGGCCCGATTATAATCGGCGATCTCGCCGTCAAAGTCGCCCGCGGCGTGCCGCGCCCCACCGCGGCTGTGATAAATGTGGGCGCTCGCGCGAGGCGGCGTGAGCCGAAGAGCCGCACCAAAGTCGGCGACGGCACCGTCATAGTCCCCCAGCTCATACCGTGCCCGTCCGCGCCCGGTGTAGCCCGCGGTCCAATCGGGCTTGATCAAAAGCGCCTGATCAAAATCGGCCACGGATTCTGCGAGATTTCCGAGCGCGTAGCGCGTTTTGGCGCGATTGAAGTGTATCGGAGCCAGATCCTGCCGCGGCGAGAATACGATGGCGTTATCGAAATCGGCGACGGCACGCATGAAATCGCCCAGAGCATGCCGCGAGACACCGCGGTTGCAAAATGCAGACGCATAGCGCGGCATGAGCGTAAGGGCGCGATCGAAATCGGCGACGGCCCCGGTGAGGTCGCCACGCGCGTGCCGCACTGCCCCGCGATTGTTATACGACTGGGCGTTATCAGGATCGATCTCGATGGCCAGATCGCAGTCGGCGCTCGCCCCGGCGAAGTCCCCCAGGGCGTGCCGCAGCGATCCGCGGTTGCTGTAGGCCTGGGCGTAACGCGGGGCGATCTCGAGTGCGCGATTGAAATCGGCCATCGAGCCTTTGAAATCCCCAAGTATCCGCCGGCTCACTCCGCGATTGTTGTACGCTTCCGCGTAATGAGGGGCGATCTCGAGTGCGCGATTGAAATCGGCCATCGAGCCTTTGAAATCCCCAAGTATCCGGCGGCTCTTTCCGCGATTGTTGTACGCTTCGGGGAATATGGGCGCGGCTGCGATCGCACGGTCGAAATCACTGCGAGCCGCAGCGACTTCACCCCGGGCAAGGCGTTCCGCACCGCGGCGACAGTCTTCTTTGGCAATATCCGTCGGGGTCAAGTCGACTGCGCTCACCAGTTCTGTCTCCGTCCGCAAGGCAGCGCCCCACCGCAGTTCGGAGGCCTGAGGTGAAGCTTTTGTTTTGGGCGCCGCTCGGAGAACACCCCATCGGGGGGCTCGATGAACTGGTCGCCACTGAACCACCAATTCGGCCAAAAGCCGCGCCGCGAATCAGCCGCCCATCTACTCTGTCACAGAATCGTTCGTTGAGCAACTCTTTCCATGCAAAAAACGCTGGTCTCTCGCTTTGCGCGCTTTCACGGATTACGGCTCCGATCGCGTGGGATTCCCGCGAGATACCAAACGCGCTTCCAGTGTTCGTCGAACGGCTCGACCAGGCAGGTGATCAGGGAATCGCGGGCTTGATCGATCATTTGAGCTGCTGCGACAGGCTGATTGGGATCGACGGCAGGGAGCGATTCGAGCATGGCCAGAGCGCCGCGTGGGTTGGCGGCTGCCTTGGCTCGCATGATCGTGGCGACGTTGGAAACGACTCCCAACGGGCGGCTTGACGTCGACGGCATTGTCTGCGTGAGGAACACGTCGGCCACTCCGCGGTCGTATCGAGCGAGGAAGACCGCCGCGATCGCGACCCGAGGGTCAGCAGCGCCTCGCTCGCGGGCGATGTCGTCATTCGGCATCAACGCGACGGCCTTCCAGAAGACCTCTTCGAGGCGCTCCGGAGCCACTTTTTCCACAATGGGAAGAATCGACGCGGCGGGATTGACGGCAACCGCAATCTGGCGGAATCGCTGTCCCGGGGGGTCGTGGCGCGGACTGTCCAGACGATCGATCAGATTGAGCGACTCGGCGAGCGCTCGGCGTGCGGCAGGCTGATCCCGGTCTGCCAGACCGAACGCCAGCAGAGCCCACGCGCAGGCTTGCTCGCTTGGGGTTTTCAGGCCGGCGATGAGCCGTCGTGCTCGTTCCGGATCGGACTTTGCCATGAGCCCACAAAGGCGCAGGGTGAGTTGATCCTTACGTTGGAGAGCGTCCACCTCAACCGAATCGTCGACGAGCTGAAAGATGCGTTCCGCTTCGGCCGGATGCTCGGTCGCGAGCGCTTCCGTGATCGGGGCGTAGCAATGTCGACGCCTGGCGCTGCTCTGATCGCGGAGCAGGGACAACACGCGATCTAGCTCGAGCCGCGCTGCGGTCGACAAAAAATTTGGCTGAAAACGCTCACGTGGCGGGAGCGCGTCGCAGATTTTCAATCCTTCGAGGATGAATGGACGGGCCTTGTCGGCCTGACCCAGCTCGAGCCAGCCGCCGGCGACTCGCGCCAGCTCCGAGAGGCGGCTCTGAATGTCGATGCCCTGCCCGGCAGCCGCGGGCGCGCGTGCTCGAGCGCTCGCCTGCTCCATGAGCTTGAGCTTCCGGTCTCGATCCGCGGCCGGGAAGGCCTCGGCCAGCCACACGTAGCCTAGAACTCGCACGCGCGGGTTCGCGATCGCGGCAACGATCGATTCGGCTTCCACGGGATCGACTGCGAGCAGCTCGGCGGCGATCCTGTATCGGAGGCTGGCTTCGACATCGGGATTCAGCAAATGATGGGTCTCGAGCAACGCGAGGGCGCGGGCGGGATCGAACTGGCTCAGGAGCTGGAGGCAATTCAAACGAGAAGTGTCGTTGCCCTTCTCGAGGGCGGCTTGCAACAAAGGCTCGAGCGCGCGCCGGGCGAGCGCTCGTGCTTCCTCGGGCGAAATTGGCGGCGGTTGGGGCAGCATCGCGCGGTCGGGGGGCTCAGTCGTTCGTGCGAGCACGAGCTTTCGCTCCTCCGGCTGTCTGCTCGGGACCGCCGGCCAGCCGTGGAATCGGAAGCCCTCGGCCTCCGCCAAGACGTAGGTCTTCTCGGGAAGTACTCCGTGCAGCAGGAAGCGGCCTTGAGCATCGGTCGTGGTCACGGGTTCGCCTGAGGGGAGAAACACTCGCGCACCGGCGACCGGGGCGCCCTGGCGGTCCTGGACGACCCCGGCCAGTTTGCGGCGCAGCCGCAGGCGCAGCGGTTTAACGATCGTCAGGTCGCTTTTTGCCGTGAACCATTCAGAAGCGACGAAAGGCTCACCATCGGGCCTGATGATGGTCCGGTAGTCTGAGCCCGTCATGAGCTGCTGGGGCGTTTCGAACGAGCCATCGGCCCGCGTACGAACCGGCCCGGACGCGAAGTGGATGGGACTTGGCATACCGATTACCAGACGATCGGACGGGGCCATCGGTAGCCAGTACCGATTTTGCACCCAGACCTCGACCGCGACATTTGCTGCCGGTTGCCCCGAGTCAAAGGAGACGGAACCGGCCAGTCCCGCCGGCCGCCCGAGAGTCAACTCGTACCGATCGCTGCCCGGACGATAGGGAACTGGTAGGTTGTGCGGGACGAATCCGGGTACCTTCACCTGTATTGTGAGCGGATCGATCGTGACGGGGAGATAGGGAAGCGTGGCCACACCGTTCGCGTCGGTCATGACCATCATGCTCTCGAGACGATCGTCAGGTGTGGTGAACGACACCGTGCGCTCGCCTGTAGTGTGAAGGACCGGCGCAACACGAGCTCCCGCGACCGGATGGCCGTCGGAATCGAGGATGGATACGGTCCGTTTCAACGGCTCAGCCAGAGTGACCTGCACCGGCGGCGATGCGCCGTTGCCCGACACGTTGACCGGCTGGACGCCGACGGCTCGGCCGGGGCGGTAGGCCCAGATGAACTGAATTCTTCCGATTCCCTTCAATCGCTGCCGGGGGACGTCGAGGCGGAATGCGCCTTGAGCGTCGGACATCGTTCGTGCCAGTGTGGGGAATGATCCATCCGCGGGAAATCGTGCCGCGAACAAGACCTCCGCGTCGGGAACCGGTTTTCTCGCAGCATCGACCACGGTGCCTGACAAGGCGATCGAGTCTGAGGGTTGAGCCAGGAGGGCGACGGCAAACAGGCCGGGGACGATGGTGAACATGGCGTTAATCCTACATATCTATCACGGTGCGTGAGGGCATTGTGTCGCGGCGGTGGTGATCTTCGGCGGACGAATGCTCAATTGAGAGATTTTCCTTCGCGGAGCGAAGGACGACAATGGGTGCGGCCGACAGACGCACTTTCGCGGAGCGAAAGGCGACCATGAGGCGTTACTTTTGCGCGGCGGCGGTCGACGATGCGTGCAGATCGTGCAGCATCTTGACGGCTGCGTCGACCAGCAGCTCGCCGGACCCTGGGCCGCAACGGGCGCTCACGACTTCATAATTGCCCTGGGCGTAGGCGCGACGGGATGGGATGTAGCCGAGCAGGCCGTTGGCCAGCTCGGCGATGATGGTTGTGGGGAACGGAGAGTCTTGCTTGATGGCCAGGCCCAGCTCGGTGAAGACCTCGCCGGGGAGCGAGACCCAGGCGACGTCTTTTCCCAGGGCGATCACCTGAACCTCGACTTCGTGCGGCTTGCCGTTTCGCTCAGCCACGTCGAGCACCTTGAACGCCTGCACCATCTCCATGAACGCAGGTTTCTTCGAAGCCTCGCCGCTCATGCGCGCGACCGTGGCTTGCGCCTTCTCGAGGTCGCCGTTCTCGAGCTTCGTGAGCGGCAGGGTGACCTTTTCGGTCTTGACGCGCAGAGGGGCGGGAGCGATCGGCGCCAGGCGCGGCCAGGTGCGCAGAACCTCGCCCGCCAGGATGATTCCCATCCGCGCGGGGTTGGCGAAGCCGCGCTGTGGCGCGTTCCAGTGGACGTCGACGTGGTTGACATCGCCGCAACAGCCGGCCGTGAATAGCGTCACCATCTCCGGGCCTTTGAAGTCGGCCAGGCAGCGGCTCAAGGTTGCCGGCATGTCGGCCGAGATCAAGGGCTCGCCGATGTTGTCGAGATGAACCGCATAGTTGACGTAGGTGGCAACGGGTTTCTTCTCGGCCGTTTCGAAGTAGAGCACCGGTACGTCGGGATCGATCGTGCCGGCGGGCTTGATGATCTTCGGGTTTCCCTTTCCCGGGTTCCAGCCGACTGTTCCATCCTTCATGTGGAAGCGTCGATTGAATGCGATCGACGACTCCTGGCCGCGCGCGGCCGAGAGCGTCACTGCGGTCAGGCGTGATTCGGCCCGACGCACGGCCTCGGCGATCCTCGAGGGAAGCGAGGCGCGGTAGCTTTTTACAAGATCGGACTGTCCGCCGAAGCGATTCTTCGTATCGACGATCGGCCCCGTGTGCGAATGGGTGGCGCTGATCATCACGTGGGCGCCGGGCACATGGCAGGTGCGTTCGATCGCGGCGCGCGCATCTTCAACGAGATCGCGCGGCGCGGCGATCAGGTCGAGTGCGACAAGCGCGGCCTTCGTGCCGCCCTGCTCGATGACGATCGCTTTGGCGAAGAGATCGTCGTGGATCCCCTGGGCTCCGCGTTCGGAGTAGTAGCCGGCCATCGGGATGCCGGCCGGCGGGGTGATCGCAACCGCCGCGGCGCCCGCGCGAAGCTCGGAGGGAGAAACGTCGGGTGCGAACGCCGTCCAGAGGAGCAGTGAGAGGAGTGCCATGGGTCCCTGGTCCGTCGTCAGAGCGGGTTGTGCCGACTGAATCCACGCGGCCACCGACGACGGACCACGAACGCGGCCAGGTCATTCACTACCAGCCACGCCGATAGTAACCAGGGTAAGGCCGATACCGGCCGTAGGGCCTGGCGACGACGTAGGGCCGCGGAAGGACGGCCGGCCCGCCGAGGAAAACCGGCGGCCGCACGTAAACCGGTGCGACCGGACCGGCGACGAATGCCCGCGGCGCGAGAACCGGGTATCCGCCGTAGTAGCCGCCTCCATAATAGCCGCCACCGCCGAAGTAGCCATAGTTGCCCGTGTTTACTCCCACGGATACTCCCGGCCCTGAATAGCCGAAAGAGAATGCCTGGGCGTGTGCTGACGAAGTACTAAATGCCATGCACGCAATCGCGACTGCGCCCGCGGTTGCCAGCGTCTTGTAAGCCGGTTTCATTCTGGAGCTCCTTGAGTCGACTGACTCTCCAATTTGCCCCCCGGACCGCCGATAATGAAGTGTTTCGAACATCCTCAGATCGACGAAATGGGAGAAAAGGTTCGAAGCGAAACCTACAATTCAAGCAAAAACTCGGCGCGACCAATCTGAAACAGGTGACCTTGCGAACAGGGCGAGTATCTCCGACGACTGGGGGCGACGTCAACCACCGGGCGCGGTGAAGACCCGGCTGGATCCTCTGTTCGTGGACCGAATCAGTCGCAACTCGGGTGCCGAACCCGAGTGGTTTCGGGGCCGATCCATTGCCCGCGGGCGGCCGGAATGGTTAAAGTGTTCATTCGGCGAATTCGGGCCGTGACCGCGTGAGGACTCTCGCGCTCGCTGGCTTCCTTCATGGCTTCTGAACGCACCAGGTCGGGGAGACGGGCGTTCCATTCTTTTGTGATGAGGAGTCGATCGAGATGGGCCACGACGAAATGAATCGGACCGATCGTCGCACGTTTCTCCAGGCCGGAGCGCTCGCAACGGCGGCGGCCGGCGCGGCTAGCGTTGCGCCCGGGCGCACGCGCAGGAACCTGCCCCTGCCAAGGACGCTGCGCCGCTCATGACGCGGAAGCTGGGGAAGACCGGTGTCGAGGTGACCGTCCTCGAACAAGGGGCGGTGCGAGGGCAGGACCGCATTCTCAAGCAGGCGTTTGCCAACGGCATTCGCCTTTTCGACACGGCCAAGGTCTACGGCACCGAGCGGCTTTTCAAGGGTTGGTTCGAGCAGTCTCCCGAAGTGCGCAAGCAGATCTTCCTCGTCACCAAAGACTTGCCCAAAGAGCCCAAAGACCTGTTGAAAATGGTCGACGAGCGCCTGGCCGCGCTCGGAACGGACTACATCGATCTCTTCTTCGTGCACGGGCTGGGCGACGGATGGAAGCTCGACAAGACGATCGACTTCATCACCGGCAAGGAATTCCGGGAAACAGCCGACGCGATCAAGAAATCAGGCAAGGCCAGGTTCATCGGGTTTTCGGCCCATCACAAGGACCGAGCTGCGATGATCAAGGCGGCTGCCGAGGCGGGGACGGTTGATGCGATCATGCTTCAGTACGCGCCCTGGCTCGACAAGGATTCGCCGCTCAACAAGGCGCTCGACGTCGCGTGGGAGAAGGGCGTGGGCCTCATCACGATGAAGCAGATCGCAACCGCGCAGTTCGGCGACAAGCCGAAGGGGAATATCCTGGAAGACGTGAAGCGCAAGGTACCGACGCTTGCGGAGCGGAACCTGACCGTATTCCAGGGGCTGTTGCACGCGATCTGGACGGACGAGCGAATCAGTGCCTCGTGCGTCTCGATGCGGAACACCGACCATCTCCGCGAAAATGCCGACGCGGCGCGGAGGTTCGAGCCGCTCAAGACGGCAGACATCCACCAGCTTCGCGACGCGATTCTGGCCCAGGGGCCGATGATGTGCACGGACTGCGACGGCCGGTGCATGGTGGCTGCGGGAACAAACGCCGAGCTCGGCAACATCACGCGGTACCTGACGTATCATCAAGGTTACGGCGATCGGGAACATGCCCGAGCCGAGTATGCGAAGCTTTCGGAAGAAGCGCGCGACTGGACCGGCGCCGATCTCGAGGCGGCCCGGCAGGCGTGCCCGAGCCGGCTCAACTTCGCCCACCTTCTGAGCGAGGCCGAGAAGCACCTCGCCTGAAAACCCGCTATGATCCGACTCAACCGTGGCATCGTGATCGACGAGCGTGAGCTCGAATTCGACTTCATACGGTCATCGGGCCCGGGCGGCCAGAACGTCAACAAAGTCTCAACGGCCGTCCGGCTCCGATTCGATGCACGCGGCTCGGGCTCGCTGCCCGAAGACGTGCGGGCGCGGCTGATTCGCCTGGCCGGCAGACGCTTCGGCGACGATGGATTTCTCACGATTCATGCCCGGGCCGGGCGTACTCAGGAGTCGAACCGCCGCGACGCGATCGAGCGCTTCGTCGAGCTGCTCGAGCGCGCGGCCGTTCGACCCACCCCACGCCGGGCGACCAAGCCGACCAAGGCGTCTCGAAAGCGCAGGCTCGAGACCAAACGCCGCCGCGGCGAGACCAAGCAGGCGCGGCGGACGACACCATCGGGCGATGACTGAGACACAGCCGATCATTCGTGAGATGGAACCGCCAGGGAGACAGTCGATGACCCGTGATTGCAAGATCGCCCGATCGCGACGCAGAGCGCCGCGATTGGCCCTGGTCGCACTCGTCCTGGCCCTTTCGCCTGCGTCATCACTGCTCGCTGCGGATGATCCCACCATCACGGGCCACTGGCACGGGCAGATCGCCACGCCGGTGAAACCGCTCGAGATCGACGTCGTTTTCTCGGCCGCGAAGGACGGGGTCTGGCAGGGGCAGATCTCGATCCCCGCGCAGGGGGCCAAGGACCTGCCGCTCGGAAAGATCGAAGCCAAGACAGCCGATGTCGGTTTCGAGATCAAGGATGTTCCGGGCAACCCGGTCTTCAAAGGTAAGCTCGAAGAGCAGGGAAAGAGGATCAAGGGCACGTTCACGCAGGGAGGAAACTCGTTTGAATTCCAACTGGATCGCGGCCCTGATCCGGTCGCGCTCGCCAGGCAGTCGCTCGCCGGTTACGATTCATTCGTCAGCCAGGCGATCCACGACTGGGAGGTTCCGGGACTGGCGATTGCCATCGTCAAGAACGGCGAAGTGATCCTGGCCGGAGGCTTCGGCATGCGCGACGTGGCCGGCAAGCTTCCGGTGACAGCGAAAACGCTCTTCCCGATCGGGTCGTGCACCAAGGCGTTCACCACCTTCGTGATGGGCACACTGGTCGACGAAGGCAAGCTCGAATGGGACAAGCCGGTTCGCAGCTATGTTCCGGAGATCCAGCTCTTTGATCGGGCCGCATCCGATCTCCTCTCGGCGCGGGACCTGGTCACGCACCGGTCGGGCCTGCCCCGGCACGACCTGGTCTGGTACAACGCCTCGCTCTCCCGCAAGGAGATCGTTCGCCGGCTCCCTTATCTCGAGCCCAGTGAGCCGATTCGCAGCAAATTTCAATATAACAATATCATGTTCATGACGGCCGGCTACCTGGTCGACTACTTGACCGGAATGCCCTGGGAAGACGCGGTGCGCAAGCGGATCTTCGAGCCGCTCGAGATGACGGGCGCGAATTTTTCGGTCAAGGATTCACAGAAGACGGCTGACTTTGCCAAGCCGTACGATGATCGTGATGATCGGATCGTGGAGATACCGTTTCGCGACATCACCAATGCGGGCCCGGCGGGATCGATCAACGCGAGCGTGACGGACATGGCCCGGTGGCTCGTCGTCAATTCGCAGAAGGGAAAATTCGCGGGGCGGCAGATATTGAGCCCGAGGGTGCTGGCCGAGATCCAGACACCGCACATGACGACCGGGACGCCGCAGGACCGCCCCGAGATCGGTCCGGCAGGCTATGGACTGGGATGGGGTGTCGACGACTATCGCGGCCACCGCCGGGTCGTGCATGGCGGCGGAATCGACGGGTTCTCGGCAATGACGACCGTGTTTCCTCACGACGGCCTGGGGATCGTTGTGCTTTCCAACATGAATGGAACTCAGCTTCCCGAGATGATCTCGCGGCATGCGGCCGACCGCATTCTCTCGCTCGCGCCGATCGACTGGGCCGGTGAGGCGCTCAAGAAGAAGCAAACGGCCAAGCAGGCAGCCAAGGTTGCGAAGACCAAGAAAACGGCGATGCGACGGCCGGGAACGTCGCCGTCGCATCCGCTGGAGGAATACGCCGGCGTTTATGAGCACCCAGGCTACGGCGAGGCACAGGTCGAGCTGCGCGACGGCAAGCTTACTTTCCGATTCAACGGCATCGATGCGGAGCTCGAGCACTGGCATTTCGAGGTCTGGAATGCGCTCAAGAACCCCAAAGACCCGGCGTTTGCGGACATGAAATTGCAGTTCGTGACGGGTTTGAAGGGGTATGTCGAGAGCGTATCGGTGCCGTTCGAGTCTCGGATCAAGCCGATCGTGTTCTCGAAGAAGCCCGACGCGAAGCTGTCAGACCCCGAGTATCTCAAGAAGTTCACGGGGGAATTCGAGCTGGCCGGCAACACCGTGAGCGTGCGGCTGGAAGGCAGCGTTCTCATGCTCGACGTGCAGGGCCAGGCGCCCGCGACGCTCTTGCCCGACCGCGACGACGGCTTCAATATCAAGGAGCAGTCGGGAACGTCGATCCACTTCGTCACCGACTCCGGCGGCAAGGTCTCGGTCCTGGCGCTGAGCACCGCGGCGGGCGTTTTTTCCGCCAAGCGTAAGAATCCTTGAGGATCGTGAAGTTCGGACATGAAGAATACTTGCGCAATTGATATCGAAGCGACGATCACCAAGGTCTTCGACTTCATCAACGACGAAAACAAGCACAAGCTGTGGCTGGAAGGGCTCGAGGAGACGATCCGCGAGCCGGGATACAACTCCAAAAAGCCTGTCGGCTCCAAGTTTCAGCAAAAGATCCGGGAGGGGAAGAAAGTCGACGTCTATGACGGCGAGGTGACGGCTTACCACCGGCCCCATCATCTCGGCGCACGGGTTTATAACAAAGGGATGTCGGTCCAGGTCGATTATCTCCTCACGAAAGTCAAGAAACACACACATCTTGAATTTGTCTCCGAGGTCACGTTCCGCAATCTTGCGTTCAAGATGCTCGCCGGGGCGTTCTCCGGTCCGATCATGCGCACCGTGATCGAGAAGCAGATGAAAGCGCTCAAGCAGCTCATCGAGGCTGAGCCCTGATGTCGCCGCCACGTGAGCCGCTCTTGCAAGGGTCGGGGCGGGAGAAAGTTTAACTCAGAAGGGTTCCAACATGTTCAGGCGACGTCTGATCGCGGCGGGTCGGGGCGCGGGTTTCCTCATTGTTCTTGTGATCGCGGTGGGCTCGCCGCTCCTGTCGTCGTGGGCCGAGCCGGCCCGGGCTGTTCAGGACGGGCAGCCGAAGGACAAGGAAAAGGAGAAGGAGAAAGAGAAGCAAGAGCCGAAAGACAAGGAGAAAAAAGACGAACCGAAGAAGAAAACGCCGCCCCTGCCCCTGAAATCGGACCGCACGATCGAATTCACGACCGACGAGGGCACCTGGGTCTCGCTCGATGTTTCGCCGGACGGCAAGACCATTCTGTTCGACCTGCTTGGCGATCTTTATGCGGTGGGAATTGAAGGGGGCGATGCGAAGGCGATTACATCCGGGCAAGCGTACGACAGTACGCCGCGGTATTCGCCCGACGGCAAGTGGATCGCGTTCGTGAGCGACCACGATGGCGCCGAGAACTTGTGGATTGCGGCCAAAGACGGCTCGGGGGCGCGGCCGCTCTCCAAGGACAAGCAGTCGCTTTTTGTTTCGCCGTCGTGGACTCCCGATGGAGACTACGTGCTGGTCTCGCGGCAGCCGCAGTTGCCATGGGGTGCATTCGAGGTCTGGATGTATCACGTTCGCGGCGGAGCCGGGGTCGCGATCACAAAGGGAAAAACCAAGCCTGACCCGGACCGGGATGATTATGTGCATGCGATCGGCCCGGTTTCATCGCGCGACGGGAAGCACGTGTATTACACGAAGCGGAACAAGCTCTTCAATGCTTATAACAACCTCGACTTCCCACTTTCCCAGATTGCACGGCGCGATCGCACGACGGGTGATGAAGATACGGTCACGGATGCGCCGGGGAGTGGCTTCCGGCCCGGTCTTTCACCGGACGGCTCGAAGCTGGTTTACGGAACCCGGGTCGACAATCAGACCGGTCTGCGCATTCGCGAGCTGGCAAGCGGAGAAGAGAAGTGGCTCAAGCTGCCGGTGCAGCGCGACGAGCAGGAATCGCGGTTCACGCGGGATTTGATCCCGGGATTCGCGTTCACACCCGACGGGAAGTTCGTGCTGGCCGTTTACGGCGGCAAGATTCATCGTCTGGATGTGCAGAGCGGTGCCGACACGGTGATCCCGATCTCCGTGCGGGTTTCCCTGCCAGTCGGCTCGAGGCTGAATTTTCCGCTCAGGGTCGACGATGGACCTGTGAAGGCGCGGCTGATTCAGGAGCCGGAGCTTTCGCCCGACGGCAAGCAGCTTGCGTTCTCGGCGCTCACGAAGCTCTACACGGTCGATTTGCCGGACGGCAAGCCGCGGCAGCTCACTTCGGGCGAAGCGCGCGAGTTTCACCCGAGCTGGTCGCCGGACGGCAAGACGCTCGTTTATGTGAACTGGGCGCCCGAAGGCGGGTACTTATGGAAGCGGTCTGCTGACGGAACGGGCGAACCGCAGCAGCTCACGCGCATCCCGGCGTTCTACCGCGATCCGGTCTGGTCGCCGGACGGCAAGCGAATCGTGGCGCTACGCGCACTCCAGGCGCGAGCGGAACGAGAGTGCGTTTGACTCGGTGACAAGTCTCGACCTGGTCTGGGTGCCGTCGCAGGGAGGAGACCCGACGGTGATCAGCCCGGCCCGTGGCGCGAATCGGCCCCATTTCGCCGACGACCCGGAGCGCATTTATTTCACCACGCCCGGAGGGCTGGTCTCGATGCGGTTTGACGGCACCGATCGTCGTACGCATCTCGCAGTGACCGGCAAGAACGGATATTCGCCGAACATGCCCGACAGCGCCCAGATGATCATCGCGCGGCCAGATGGGCGCTGGGCACTGGCGTTGGTCACGAACCAGCTTTATCTCCTGGCCCTTCCCCGATTCGGCGGCGAGGCGCCCAAGGTATCGGTGCATGAGGCGACGTTGCCTCTCAAGAAACTCACGGATATTGGTGCCGACTACGCCGGCTGGGCTGACGGCGGTAAGACGATCACATGGGCCGTCGGCTCGAGCGTGTTTCGCGTGGCGTTTGACTCGGTTGTCTTCGATGCGCTCAAACCCGAAGAGGCTGTCGCGGATGAAGACAAGGAGAAAGCCGCGGCCGAGAAGAAGGAGCAGAAGCCGAAAGCCGATGAGGTGGCGATCGTGGTCGAGCGGCCGAGGAGCCGGCCGCGGGGCACAATCGTGTTAAAGGGTGCGAAGATCATCACGATGCGGGCGGATGAGATCATTCCGGAAGGCGAAATCGTCGTGACCGACAACCGCATTATATCGGTCGGTGCGGCGGGCTCGGCCAAGGTGCCCGATGGGGCGAAGGTCGTTGATGCATCAAAGATGACGATCGTCCCGGGTTTTGTCGATACGCACGCGCACTGGCGGGTGCGGCGGTCGATTCTTGACACTCAGACGTGGAGCTTCTTCGCCAACCTCGCCTATGGCGTGACAACCGGCCGCGACCCGCAGACCGGCACGAACGACATGTTCGCGTATCAAGACTTGATCGATATTGGAGAGCTGCCCGGTCCGCGGGCGTTCTCGACCGGCCCGGGTGTCTTTTCCAACACCGATTTTCAGTCGGCGGAAGAAGTTGAAGGAGTGGTCGCTCGCTACAAGAAGTACTACCGCACGAACACGCTCAAGTCGTACATGGTCGGCAACCGGCGGCAGCGGCAATGGATGATTGAGGCCTGCCACAAAAACGAGATCATGCCGACCACGGAGGGAGGGCTCGATCTCAAGCTGAACTTGACTCATGCCCTGGACGGATTCAGCGGCAATGAACACTCGCTACCGGTGGTGCCCTTGTTCGGAGACGTGGTCAAGCTCTTCGCGAGCACCGGGATTTCGTACACGCCGACCTTGCTGGTTGCCTACGGTGGGCCGTGGGGTGAGACGTTTTTCTTCACGACGACGGCGATTCACGATGACCCCAAGATCCGGCGGTTCATCCCGCACGACATCCTGGATGGAACAGTGAGGCGATCGGCCTGGTTTCACAAAGACGAACATGTCTTTCCCTTGATTGCCGAGTCGGCGGCCAAGGTGGCGCGCGCCGGCGGGCACGTATGCATTGGCAGCCATGGCGAGATGCAGGGTATCGGCTATCACTGGGAGATGTGGGCGCTCGCGAGTGGGGGGTGGCAGCCGCTCGAGGTCTTGCGTGCGGCCACACTGCACGGGGCCGAGGCGATCGGTTATGCGCAAGATCTGGGAAGCATCGAGCCGGGCAAACTGGCCGACCTCGTGGTGCTTTCGGCAGATCCGCTCAAGGATATCCATAATACGAGCTTGATCCGTTACGTGATGAAAAACGGCGAGCTTTATGAGGGGGATTCGCTGGAGCGGATCTGGCCGGAGAAGAAGGCGATGCCGAAGTTGTGGTGGTGGGGGGAGAAGTGAGGACGGCAATTATTGCGCGGATGTCATCCCAGCATTCGTGACTTCTCAGCCGGTGCGCCTGATTCGAGCCAAACAATTGGAAGCTCGCCGGCGACGTTTGGATTGATCCAGCAGATCGGCCGCACCCTTGGCAACTTGGCGGCATTGGCTCGCAGGTGATTGCGGACTCGGTCATCCAGCGAGGCGATCCGCTTGTCGGTCGCGAGGGCAGCCGCCTCGAGGAGGTGTCGGTCCTTGTCGATGATGGCGGTCACGGAATCGTGGAGTTTTGCGCTCTCGATCTGCTCGTCGATCGAATGATGAGCACTCACTTGCACGATTTCCACTTTCCTGCGCTTCATCATTGCCAGCCGCCACTTTCTTGCGAATTGCGATTGGTGTTCGTTCCACTCGTCGCGAATGGGCGGGGTTACCACGATGCGATGGCAGATTCTGAGGACGGCATTCAGGAAATCGCAGCAGTTTGCGGCGGTGGGATGCTTGGATGTATCGCCCGAGGCCGCGGCGATTGAGGCGTCGATGACGAGTATTCGGGAGGGCGTCTTCGCCACGCGGATCAACTCCGGGCAAGGCGGGCTTCGGCGGCCGAGAGGTACGCGGTCTCGGTTTTGAGCGCCACCTCGTCGAAGTCTTCCGGCCAGTCGCCGAACCGGCCGGCCGAGTCGAGCTCCGCGGTTTCGATCCGAGTGGTGCCGTTCTTTCCATTTCTCACGAACCAGTTGAGTCCGACAAGATCGGGCGTGATCGCGCCTTCGGCAATTAGCGTCTGAAGCGCGAGCAAGATCAGCGAGCTGTGCGTCTCTGCAACGACGCGGACTCCGCGTTTGGCGGCGTTGACCAGGAGTCTCGCCATCGCGACCTGTGCTCGGGGATGGAGGTGAATCTCGGGCTGCTCGGCATACACAAGCTGGCCTGGTCGGGCGGCGCGGAGCGCAACGACGACCGGCAGCGTCTGGGACACACCGAACCCCACATCCGCGATGCTCACAAGGTCAGAAGCGCCGCCCTTCTTGGGACGCGGCATGCGTCCGACGTGCAATTCGACGTGGGTATCAGCGACGCGCTTCGCGTCGATTTTCCAGGTCAGGCCAAGTGTCTTGAGGTCATCTCCGAGCCCCTTCAACGTTTCCGGCGACTCGGAGCTCCAGTGGTCAATCAAGCTCGCAGCATAGCTCTCGAATGTGCCGGGATATGTCTGGCCAACGGCGGTAACTGGATACATACGCTCAGGATTTCCCCGGAGTCCGGGAAGGTGGATGACGTCCATCACACGTTTGACGATCTCGTCAAAATCGTAGCTCCGGGGAGAGAGAAACGCCGGAAGCCAGAACGGCTGTGTTCCGGCGGGTTGTTCAGTCTGTTGAATTACGAATTCCAGGAAGGACCGCGACCTTCTGATCTCGCCCTGTACCGTCTGCCGTCCCTTTTCGTGAGTCTCCGGAGCGGCTTGATCATCTTCAAGCTTTGTCCGGATGAAATCGCCTAGCTGACGAGCTGTTGTCTGTTGGGAGAGCTTGAAATTGGATTGAGCGAAGTAGTATTGCGTGTACGCGATGATCAATCCCCGCTGGTTCTTTTCGCGGCAGAATGCAAGACCGATTTTGTGGGCGTTAGACGCTCCGACCGTGATGACGAACTGTGTCGAGTCGCCGGAAACTGGCCAGAACTGGTTCACCGAGGTGAAACGTACGTTGGGGCCATTGAGCAGCAGCGGACCGGGGTCGTATTACGCTTCCAATGTTTGTTTCAGAAGCAGCAGGGGCTGCATCATGCTCGACTTTCCGGAACTGTTCGCGCCGGCGAGAATCGTCAGCGGCCTGATCTGGAGCGTCCGTTCTGTTGAAATCGACTTGAAGCCCGCCACTGAGATGGTCGAAATCGTCGGCAGGCTCTGCGGTGTGTCCTTGGACTTTCCGTTCGACTTGGACATAACGGCTAAGGCCCTCGCTCTGCAATTAGCAATCGCGTGGACGCGATTATCGCACGAATCACTGCGACTCGAAAGTGATTCAGATGAACGGCGACTTCGAGTCTTCTCGCTGATCACGACATTGTGACCGGTGTGGGCTTGTCCTCCGCTGAAATCTGGTTCACGATTGCTCGGTACGCGCGAGATCGTGGTACCAATCAAACGGGGGCAGGTTCGTGACGAAGCATCAAGACGACGGTCATCAAAACCCATCTCGACGGACGATTCTGAAGGGGCTGGCGGTTGTGGGGGCCGGCACCTTGACTTTTCGCCGGGCGGTCGCAGCTCAGGCAGCTCAGGCAGGCGCCGTCACGAAGGACATGATCAAGCAGGCCGAGTGGATCGCCGGACTGGAGCTGACCGAGGATGAGCGAACGCGCACCGCGCGGTCCGTGCAGCAGAGCCTCGCCTCATTTGCCGAGCTGCGCAAGGTCGATGTCGGTTACGATGTCGCCCCAGCCCTGACGTTTTTCCCGGCGCCGCCCCGGCCGGCGGCGGCTGTCAAGCGTAATCAGGCGACTCCTGTCGAGACGCCGGTGGTTCGCCGGCCCGAATCTGCGGAGGAGCTGGCGTTCCTCACGGTCGTCGAGCTATCGTCGCTCATCCGAAGCCGGCAGGTGAGCTCGACCGAGCTCACCAAGCTTTATCTCGATCGGCTCAAACGATTCGATCCACTTCTCAAGTGCGTCGTGACGCTCACGGAAGACGTTGCACTCAAGCAGGCGGCACAGGCGGATCGGGAGATCGCCGCGGGCCATTATCGCGGCGCGCTTCATGGCATACCCTGGGGCGCCAAGGACTTGATCAGTTATCCGGGCTATCCCACGACGTGGGGAGCGACGCCGTTCAAGGGCCGCGTGATCGACGGCAAGGCGACGGTTGCGGCGCGGCTAGAGGAAGCCGGTGCGGTCATGCTCGCCAAATTGTCGCTGGGGGCGCTCGCCATGGGCGATATGTGGTTCGGCGGGCGCACCCGCAGTCCGTGGGACCCGCGAACCGGGTCGAGCGGCAGCTCGGCTGGATCTGCGTCGGCCGCGGCCGCCGGTCTGGTCGGGTTTGCGATCGGCAGCGAAACGCTGGGGAGCATCGTCTCACCGTGCAGGGCGTGCGGGGCGACCGGACTGAGGCCGACGTTTGGACGCGTGAGCCGGCACGGGTGTATGACGCTTGCGTGGACCATGGACAAGCTGGGACCGATCACCCGCTCGGTCGAGGACTGTGCGCTCGTCTTCGACGCGATCCATGGCGCCGACGGGCACGACTTCGCCGCCGTCGACCAGCCGTTCGAGTGGCCTCCGCGGCGCGATCTGGGAACGCTCAAGGTCGGCTACATCGAAGAACCCCGGCGCTCGAGTGAAGAGCGTGAGGAGCTGAGAATCCTGCGCAAGCTCGGGCTGGAGCTGGTGCCGATCACACTTCCCAACGAGCTTCCCGTGCGGGCGATCACGCTGATGCTGGGAACCGAAGCCTCGGCCGCTTTCGATGAGATCACGAGAAAGCACGTCACCGAGGGCTTGAATTCCTGGCCCGACACCTTCCGCCAGGG
The DNA here is from genome assembly GCA_963823665.1 of uncultured Planctomycetota bacterium. Taxonomy (GTDB): domain Bacteria; phylum Planctomycetota; class Planctomycetia; order Isosphaerales; family Isosphaeraceae; genus CAVXHV01. The sequence continues at coordinate 939,586 of CAWGMQ010000004.1, read as the reverse complement.
GGAATTTGTTCCGGCGGTCGAATATCTCCGGGCTGCCCGAGTGCGGACCAAGCTGATGCACGCGATGGAAGAGCGGATGGCCGCGGTTGACCTCTACGTCGGCTCGGGCCAGGATCTGGCGATCACGAACTTGACGGGACATCCGAGCGTGGTTTTCCCGATGGGATTCCGCGACCGCGACGGACGCGACATGCCCGGATCGGTCGTCCTCACCGGACGGCTTTACGACGAGTCGACGCTCTTGGCGGTGGCGCGTGCGTTCCAGCACGCCACCGGCGACCATCTCAAACGGCCGCCGATCGAGCGTTATCTCGCGGCGGGTGGGTGAATGGCGCGCTGCACGGGCGGCGCCTGTGGCCGCGGGAGACCTTCGGTCGTGGGGACGGCGGGGTCTGGAGACCCGCACCGAACAAGGGTGACCGCGAGGCGTGGGCGCGACTACGGTTGCTGGACGCTGTCAGTCACCGTCAAATCGTCAAAATACGATTGTGCATCGGCCTTGGTCCAGAGGCCGATCATGCCCGCCTCGGCAAACGTTGCATCCTCGGCCTCGAGCAGCTTCTGACCGTCCAGGAAGCAGGTGATCTTGGATCCGACCATGGTCACGCGGAGGAAGTGCCATTTCTCGTCGCCGGGCGCCTTGGCCCCCTTGAACATGGTGCGGATTCCGTCGGCGACCTTGTAGACGCGGAAGTTGTCTTCGAGTGGGTTATAACGACAGACGTAGTAGTTCTTCTTGTCCTTAACCCGCCAGATCACGCCGCCGCCGCGGTCGTTTTCGCCGGCAACGGCCCTGAGCTTCACGCTCAGGTCGACGTCCTTGTAGCTCGTGCTTTCTACGAGCGCGACGTTGAACGTGGAATCCTCACTCTTGGCTTTCTGGTGAAGAACGCGGTTCTCTCCCTCCTTGGCAACCTCCCAATCGCCGACGACGTTCGTGAACCCGCTCGCGATTGCGCCGGGCGAGTCGGACTCAAAGTACCACGATCGCTTGCCGCCGTCTCGCAGTGTAGCCGCGCCCAATGAGATGGCGCTCGAGCAGAGAACGGGAATCACAATCGCCGACCGGAGTTGCCGCGTGTTCATATTATGCTCTCCCTGAGCGTGCTTCTGCGTGGTATTAGCGGAACGATCCGCTTCGCAGGCAATGTATTATAAATGGACGTGAGGCTGAAAGCCTGAGCTAGCGAATGTTCACTCCGTCGCGAACTCGGAGGTCAGAAACGCGGCGACCTTGTCCCAGATCTTCGCCGCGGCGGGGAAGTCGGCTTCCATCGCGTGGACAGTCCTGGGAGTCTCGACCCGCGCCTGAGCTTGCGTGCTCTTGAGCAGCGGGATCTGGGCGCTTGGCCCGCGTGCGAGTGCTGACTCGACGGTGGGGGACAAGAGGTGATCGGCGAGCGCCTCCGCGGCCTTTTTGTGAGGCGATCCCTTCATGATCGCGAGCGTGTTGGGGATGAACAATGTGCCGATCTCGCCTTCGCCGCGGTCCGGGTAGACGATCGCCACGGGGCTGCCGGCTTCGATCTCGCCCATCGCGTCGTCGGTGTCGGTCATGCCGAAGGCAATCTGGCCGGAGCCGACGGCGGTGGCGACCTGCTTGTTGCCCGAGAAGACTTGCACGCCGTTGGCTTTCAGGTCATGAAAATACGCCTTGGCCTTCTGATCGCCCCAGGCAGCGAAGAGGCAGGCTGCGTGGGTTGCCGTGGTGCCGAAGAGCGGCTTGGCGATTCCGATTTTTCCCTTCCACTTCGGGTTGAGAAGATCGCGGATGCCCTTGGGGCGATCGGCCTGCGGGACGAGCGTGGTATTGACGATGATGATCCGCGCAGGGCGGCGAAGCCGTACCACAAGCCGTCCTTGTCCTTGAAGGTCGCGGGGATGTCATCGGCCCGGCTGGGATGAAACGGGGCGAGCAAGCCTTTTTCCTTGAGCCGAAGCGTGTTCAAGATCTCATTGTTCCAGAAGAGGTCACAGCGCGGGCGGGCGGCCTCGGCGATGATCAGGTTCGTCAGGCCAACGGTCTTGGTGCTCTCGACGTCAAACTTGGAAAGCACCCGTGCGCCACTCGATTTTTCGTACGCGTTCAGGAGCGGCTCAGAGAACTCTCGATCGAGAGCTGAGTAGACGACGACCGTGTCGGCCGCGCATGCGCAGCCGGCCCAGGCGAACGTCATGGTGGTAGCGAGAACGAATCCTCTCACAGTGTTTTTATGAGCTGCACGCGTCATCTGGCACCTCGTATCACGAAGGGACATGTATTGCACACGAGGCTACTACGCGCGTAAGAGCGATGTCAACCCGCTCCACGAAGGAATTCAGTATCCGGCTTTCTTGTCGACGATGTTAAGCAGCATTTCACCGGCAGCAAAGCGCCTGAGGTTTTCGCGGAAATATTCGTGCCTTCGTCGGTCCCCGCCGGGTGACTGGCCGGCGCTGTGGGGGGTGATGATCACGTTGCGCGACCAGAGCGGGTGGCCCTTGGGGAGCGGCTCGGGGTCGGTCACGTCAAGCCCGGCGGCGGCGACTCGCTTGCTGTCGAGCGCCTGGACCAACGCGTCAGTGTCAATCACGCCGCCTCGAGAAACATTGATCAGAATGACGCCCGGTTTCATCATGGCGAACTGCGGGGCGCCAATCATCCTTCGCGTTTCCCTGGTCAAAGGGACGGCGCTGGCCACGACGTCGGCCCGGGGCAATAAAGACGAGAACGCATCGGGCCGATGGAGATCTTCGACGAACGGCGGGCGCTCGAGGACTTTGGGATCTGTGGCCAGGACGCGCATGCCGAACGCGGCGGCCCGCCTGGCGATCTCGCTGCCGATTCCGCCCAGGGCGATCACCAGGAGGGTCTTGCCCGCCAGCTCATCGAGTACCACCCCGGGCCCGTTTGAGCGCCACTCTTCTTTCGATTGGGCGCGCACGAAGTGGGTCAGACTGCGGGTGAAGCAGAGCAGGTAGCCGATCGCCTGGTCGGCAATCTCCGGACCGTAGGCTCGCTGCATGTTGGTCAGAATGATGTCGCTCTCGACCAGTTCGGGGATCTCCATCAGGTGCTCGACGCCGGCGCTGGGCTGTTGAACCCACCGCAGCGATTTGCCGGCGCGGATAATGGCCGGAGAGATGAACGCGTAGCTCGCGTCGGCATCAGCGATCTGTGCGACGGCCTCCTGCTCGTTCTGGCACTCGACCAGCCGAACGGAAGGGGCGACGGTCTTCAGCTCTGCGAGCTCGTCGGGCTTCGTCGGGGGGATGACGACTTTGAGGTCTTTTGGGGGGCGTGCGCTTGCTGAGGCAGCAGCGGCAAGCGCGGACGTTGTCGCCGAAGCGGCGAGAAAGCGACGGCGGTTCATGTGAGAGCCTCCTCGGGGTGGTGTGATCCATAAAGATCATACACCCTGAGGGCACCCGATACGACGGTGTTTCCCCGGCTGCCGGAACAAGGTCCAGACGGTTGCTCTCTTGGTGTGTTTTAGCTGATTATCTCTCATATATAAATGCGTAATCTGTTGTAAAGCGCGCAATGACGAACGTGTTGATCCAGAGCGCAAGGCCGTCTAAGATGGTCCGCGATCTGGGATTTCTTCAGGGGGTGAAAGATGATGAGCGGTCGAAACGGGCTGACCTGGGCGCTGGTCGTGGCTCTGGCGTGTGCGATCGGCTTCATGGGACCGCGAAGCGAGTCGCCTGGCGCTCTGGTGGCTCGAGCAGAAGCGGAGCAGTCCGGGCAAGACGGCGGCGGCTCGGTCTTGCCGCGGCCGCCGGAGCCCTTCCGGGGGCGCATCGACCTGCGGGCCAAGGATTCGAAGTCCGACTTTCCAGTTCCAGTGCACGCTCCGTCGGGCGCGCCCAACATCCTGCTCGTTTTGCTCGACGACGTTGGATTCGGCGCGGCGAGCACATTCGGCGGGCCCTGCAACACCCCAACCGCCGAAAGGCTGGCCAGGAACGGGCTGCGCTACAACCGCTTCCATACGACGGCTCTGTGCTCGCCCACGCGCGCCGCGCTGCTGACCGGGCGCAACCACCACTCGGTGCATACGGGCTGCATCATGGAGGGGGGGACCGGTTTTCCCGGCTACGACACGCTGATGGGGAAGGACACGGCGACCGTGGCCGAGATTTTGAAACAGAGCGGGTATAACACGTCCTGGTTCGGCAAGAACCACAACGTTCCGGATTGGCACACCAGCCAGAACGGGCCTTTTGACCTCTGGCCGAACGGGCTAGGGTTTGAGCATTTCTACGGATTCATCGGCGGCGACACGAGCCAGTGGCGGCCCAACGCGTACGAGGGGACGAAGCCGATCGAGCCCTATATGGGGAAACCGGATTACAACCTCGATTATGATCTCGCGGATCAGGCGATCAAATGGATTCGGGCTCAGAAGTCGATCTCGCCCGACCGGCCGTTCCTGGCGTATTACGCCCCGGGCGCAACCCATGCGCCGCACCATCCTCGCAAGGAATGGATCGCGAAGTACAAGGGGAAGTTCGACCAGGGATGGGACAAGGTGCGCGAAGAAACGTTTGCACGCCAGAAGGCCATCGGCGTGATTCCCGCCGAAGCGAAGCTCACCGCGCGGCCCGACGGAATTCCCGCGTGGGATACGCTCTCGGCCGAACAAAAGCTGGTCTATTCCCGGATGATGGAGATCTACGCTGGCTACCTGGAGCAGACCGATCACAACGTGGGCCGGCTGGTTGATGCGATCGAACAGACGGGGCAGCTTGAGAACACGCTGGTCGTTTACATCGTCGGCGACAACGGCGCCAGCGCAGAAGGGAGCATGCAAGGCCTGCTCAACGAGCTGACCTTCTTCAATGGAGTGCCCGAGGATCTCAAGCAGGTTCTCTCTCGCGCGGACGAGCTTGGAACCTGGAAGACGTACAATCACTACCCGGTAGGCTGGGCGCACGCGATGTGCACGCCGTTCCAGTGGACCAAGCAAGTCGCCAGTCATTTTGGAGGCACTCGCAACGGCATGGTGATCTCGTGGCCCAAGCGCATCAAGGACAAGGGCGGCCTCCGTTCCCAGTTTCACCATGTAATCGACATCGCCCCGACGCTGCTGGAGGCGGCCGGAATCGGGGCCCCGTCTTCGGTCAACGGCGCGGAGCAGAAGCCTATCGAAGGGGTGAGCATGGTCTACACGTTCGACGATCCGGCGGCACCGCCGCGGCGGACGACGCAGTATTTCGAGATGCTCGGCAATCGCGGGATCTACCACGACGGCTGGACGGCGTGCACGACGCCGCCGATTGCACCGTGGGATCCCAACAGCGCGAACGTGGATCCGATCACAGGATACCGGTGGGAGCTATACAACGTCGCCAAGGATTTCAGCCAGGCCGACGATCTGGCGGCGAGCGCCCGGATGTTCTCAAGGACATGCAGCTCCGTTTTTATGCGGAGGCAGCCAAGTACAATGTGCTGCCGATCGACAACAGCCGCACCGGGCGGATGGACCCGGCGATCCGGCCGAGCCTGACGCGCGGGCGAACGTCGTTCACGTTCTACGAGGGCATGACGCGAATTCCGGAAGGGGTGAGCCCTGACATCAAGAACCGGTCGTTTTCGATCACCGGTCTGGTCGAGGTGCCGGATGAAAACGCGTCGGGGATGATCATTACCCAGGGCGGCTTCTTCGGTGGATATGGGCTTTATCTCGAGAAGGGGAAGCCGGTTTTTCATTACAACTTTGTCGACGTGGCTCACTATCGGATTGCCGGCAACGATGCGCTTGCGCCGGGAAAGCACAGCGTGAAGGTCGACTTCACCTTCGACGGCGGGGGGATGGGGAAGGGTGGCACGGCGGTGCTCTCGGTCGATGGAGCCGCCGTCGCGCAGGGCCAGATCGGTCACACGATTCCGGTTCGAGTCAGCCTGGATGAAAGCCTGGATATCGGCGAAGACACTGGCACGCCGCTGGACCAGAGCTACGACGTGCCGTTCCGGTTTCCGGGGAAGATCGCGAAGGTGACGATCGACCTGAAATGAACCTTGTCACTTCACGATCATCTCGCCGTTCATGACCATCCAGTGGCCGGGGAACGTGCAGAGATAGGGATAGCGGCCAGGGGATTTGGGGGCGCGGAAGCGAATCGAGAACTGCTCTTGCGGGCCGACGATGTCGGTGTAGACGAGCACGTCGCTCGAGCGCGGGATGTAATGCCGGGACGCGGCGTCGGGCTCGGCGATGATCTTGTTCACCAGGTCGCCGACTTTTGCGAGCGTACCGGGCTTCACGAGGGCCCAGTTGTGCGGAACGGCGTCGGGGTTCTTCAGCGTGAGCTCAATCGCCTCGCCGGCCCTGGCTTCGAATGATCTCAACTTGTAGCTCAGGTTCTTGTCCACCTCGATCGTGACGGTGCGAGCACCCCTGATCCTGGTGCGCCAGGGATTGGGCGCCGGAGGGTGAGCCAGGGCCACCATGTCGGCGAGGATGGGATGGGCGGCGATGGTCTTGGACGCGGGATGATATCCGGGAAAGCCGGTGAACGCGGGAGACAAGTTGTGCACGGTGGCGAAGACGTCGATGGGCGCGGTCGAGCCGGGCGCACATGCAGGTGAAGCTGGTTGACGGGCTGGAGCTCGGGGATTTCGAGGAAGAGCGTGCGGCCGTCCGAAAGCACGTGGGCCGATTTGATCGCGAGCGCGTCGTGGCCGGGCTGACCAGGGTGGCGCGTAGAGAGCTCGGGTGAGCCGTAACTCGGCGCGTAGTGGTAGTTCCACACCTGCGCGAAGTGGTGAGCGGCGCCTTCGGCGATGTTTTTGTCGAGCGGAAGAGAGAAGGTGAGCAGGATGCCGTTTTCATGGGCGTGAAACGCTGTTGGAAGCTGGGCGGGGCCGCCGGTGTAACGCACGCGCTGCACGCAGCCGTCGGCCGGGGTGTACGAGCCCCAGCCAGTCATTCCGGTGACGTAGAGCTGGCCGTCCTTGGGGCTAAAGCGGCCGCGGTGCACGCCGGAGAGAAACTCGCCTGGCAAGGGTACGGCCGCACCCTGGGGCTGGCCATTGACCGTCTCGCGCAAGATCAAGAAATGCGAGCCCGTGCCAAAACTGAAATGCAAGAGCTGACCGGCGAGCGGGCCGAACCCGCGGGCGGGGACGGTCACCTGACCGCCGCTTGAATTGTCGAGCCCGCGCGGCATGTAAACCAGAGGCAGATCCGGTGCGCGGCCGTTCATTGGGCCGTTATAGCCGTAGTGGCCGCCGGGCCGCACTTCGCAGATCATCGAGGCCGGGGTCCACTCACCCTCCGAGTTGGGGACGGTGATCGTGCCATCAGGCGCAAGCCCGAGGCCGTCGGGGTTGCGAAAGCCGGTCGCGATGGTTTCAAGCGAGCGCCCATCCGCGGCGATTCGCAACAGTCCGAACTTGCTCGAGGCCGTGTAGAACCGGCCGGAAGCGTCGCGCTCGAGGCCGCAGATGAAATCATGACCCGCGACGGAAGTGGAGTAAGCATTGCTGAAGCATTCATAAAAATCGGCTTCACCGTCGCCGTTTGAGTCATGCAGGCAGGTGATCTGGTCGCGGCCCAGGACGTAGACTTCTCGTCCGACGACGACGAGCCCGAGCGCCTGATGCAGGCCGCTGGCATAGCGGCGCCAGCGCACGTTATCCAGCGTAGCGTCGAGACAGCTCACATGCCAGACATCGCCCTGGATCGTGCAGAGCATGGCGGAGCCATCGGGCAGAAAATCGTGGCCGCTGAAGAACAGGAGCGCTTTCCAGGGGTTGTCGAACGGGGGCTCGATCGTGTCGATCACGTAGGGCCAGGAGCCGGCGTGACCAAGTGTTCCGCGCGTGGTTGCTACTTGAGCCGACCACTGGGGCTGGCCTCCCTTGATGAATGCGGCGAGCGGATGGCCGGAAGCCGGGGCGAGCTGGCGGAGGAACTTGCCGTTCTCGACCCACGGTGCGTCAAGATATTCTGTTTCTCCGATCCGGTAGGAGAAGATGACTCGCTTGCCGTGGCGGTAGAGCCCGTGATAGACGAACGGCTGCGCAGGGGCCATGCCTTCCGGGCGAGGCAGTGGAGTGCCGTCGAGAATAAGCCCTTCCATCAAGCCGTGGCGCACGTTCGAGAACTTGACGAAGCCGCCTTTCCAGACCGCCTCGTAGCAGAGAGTCTCGGGGTTGAAGCAGGCCGAGAGCTCGCCTTCTTCGCCAAGCCGCACGCAGACGCCTTTGGGCACCGTGACGCCGGCGCCCCGGAAAATCCCGCAGAGCAGACTTCCCAGGTCGGTCTGATTCCAGCGTCCGTCGGCCCATGTGTTTTCATTCTGGTTGCCCCAGTGGCCCGCGACGCCGCCGTCGAGCCCGGGGAATTGCGGCAGTAGCGGGAGCGGCTCTTTTTGTTTCTGGAAGTAATCGGCCTCTTTTGTATAAAAGTCGTAGATGCGTTCACGGTTTACGGGCAGCTTCCAGGAGGGCCACTGGTCGGGAACGAGGGGTGCCCGATCGAACGGAAACTGGACGACGGTGTGAGAGTGCCGCAGGGCCGCACTGGCAGATTCGCCTTCCGGGCGGCCGAGCTCGAGCAGGAAGCGGACGAGGTCGCGGCGGTCGCTCTTTGACATCGATTCGGCCAGCCCTTCGGGCATGAGCGAGCCATCTTCGCGAAGGTCGTCGATCTCGGCTCTCTTGATCTGGAAGTGGCTTCCGGAGGTGGGATCGCGAAACTCGATGCGATCGCCCGTCTCACCGAGCTTGAATCCCTGACGGATCTTGCCGTCGGCGGTGGCGACGGTGAAGGCGCTATACCCTTCCTTGACCTGACGGCGCGGCCAGAGCAGGGACTCGACGATCTCTTCGGGTTTCAAGCAAGCGCCGGCGGTCGAGAGGTCGGGCCCGACGTTGCCCCCCTGCCCTGCTACCTGATGGCAGGAGAGACACGCGAGCTTCGGCGATGCGAAAAGAAGTGCGCCGCGGCTGCCGTCGCCGGAGGACCTTGCTTCAGCGAGCAGACCCGCGATCTGTGAGGGGTCGAAGCTTGAGGCTGGCGCGGCAGAGGTTTTCTCTTTGGCGGGGGGTGGCGGCGGTGGAACCGGCGTGCGCGGCTTGGGTCGGAGCCCTGGCGGGTTGCCCTGGAGCTGGGGCACGAGCCAGTCGAGACCGTCGAGGTTATCTTGCAGTCGCTCTCGGGCGTCGTCCTCCGTGTGGCCGAGAATGCCGATCGGCCCGCTATAGCCGCTGGCGCAGATCGATGCGCAGCAGCTCGAGGTCCAAGGCACCCTGCCCCAGAGGCAAGATCTTGCGGCCGTGGCGATCGCCTTGCACGTCCATTCCGTTGAGGCAGATCGTGCGCAGATGTGGCAGCATCTTTCCAAGCAAGGTTTTGAAGCGGTCGAGGTGGTCGTGGCCGTGGTGAAGGTTGTAGACCATGCCAACGTTGTTGATATCCTCGGTCTGCAATCGTTCGATGATCGCGATCTGGTTTTCTGGCTCACCGAACCAGCCGCCGTGGTTGTAGAGTGCGAGCGCGCAGCCGATCTTTGCGGCCTCTTCGGCGAGTGGTCGCAGTTTTTCCGCGGCGGCGGCGACCCGCCGTTCTTGCTCGGCGCCGGTTGCGCGGTCTGGTCCCAGGTCGAGCATCACCCAGAGTCGCGCTTTCAGGTGGTGGCGCTTGAGCAGGTCGAGGATGATCCTGGTGTCGTTGTTGAGCTCGCCGGGAGCCCAGAACGCATCGAGCGAGATATCTTTGCGCTCGAGCGCCTCGACCTCGGCGTCAAAGCTGGGAATGTGCTCCGCGCGCCAGTCGTAGGCGAAATGTTTGAAGCCGAGTTCTTCGAGCATGGCCGCGCGGTCTGCGGGACTGCGCTTCTTGCTGTCAAATGGAACGACGCACCAGGCGACCAGGTTGTCACGGGCGAAGAGGCGGCGGGCGGATTCGGCAATTTGCTCGGGCGTCGGCGGGATTGGCTTCTGAGGCTCAGCAGCCCGCAGGCGCGGTTGTGGTGGAGCGAGCAGGACGAGGCATGCAAGAATGATCGGGAGGCCTGGTGACGGGAGATGATTGGCGAAACGTTGCATCGACAACGCCTTTTGTAATTGAAGTATGCGGGAATCTGTTTTGCAGGTGGGACTTCTGAGCAATGTCAGGCTAAAGCCCGAGCTACTTGGTTGCGGGGGGTCGCTGATGCGTCTATCTTGCGAGTAAGTGAAGCGTATGGGCTTGCGCCACGCGGCGTCAATATGATTGATGGAGCTAAGCCATGAAGACGGCCCAGGGAACACTGTGCATCGCGAACGGGCGGCTGGTGGACGGTACCGGGACGGCGCCGCTGACTGATGGGACGGTCATGGCGAAGGACGGCCGGATCGTCTATGCCGGGCCGGCCAAGGGTGCGCCGGCGGTTCCGGTCGATGCCCGTCGGATTGATGCCCGGGGCGGGACGATCATGCCTGGCCTGGTGGAAGCGCACTTTCATCCCACGTATTTTAACGTCGCGGAGCTGGCCGATCTGGACATCAAATATCCTGTCGAGTACGTGACGATTCTCGCGGCCTGCAATGCCAGGCTGGCTCTCGAGTGCGGCTACACGGCCGCGCGATCCGGCGGGAGCCTGCACAACATTGACGTGTGGCTGAAGAAGGCGATCGAGGAAGACCTGATTCCGGGCCCGCGCCTGGCCGCAAACGGACGCGAGATTTGCGGAGCCGGCGGGCTCATGGACTGGAACTCGGATCACTTGAAGCTCGGGATGGAGGGGCTGATCCTCTTGATCAACGGACCCGAGCAGGCGCGGGCGGCCGTGCGCAAACTGGTGAAGGACGGGGTCGAGTGGATCAAGACGTATCCCACCGGAGATGCCGCGGCGCCGGACACGGCCGACCATCACACGCTGTGCATGACCTTTGAAGAGATGGCGGCGGTGGTGGCCGAGGCGCACAATTATCGTCGCAAGGTGACGGGGCATTGCCGTGCGACGCAGGGAATCAAGAATGCTCTGCGAGCCGGATTTGACTGCCTCGAGCACGGGACTTTCATGGACAGCGAGGCGCTCGAGCTGCTGCTGGAAAGGAACACGCCGGTCGTGCCCGCCTTGCAGTTCGAGTATGCGAGCATCGAGGTCGGGCCGCGATTCGGCATGCCGCAGGTGGTCGTGGACGGTCACAAGGAAACGCTTGAAGGAGGGGCCGAGAGCGCCCGGATGATCTTGAAGGCCGGTGGACGGTTGGGGATGGGGGGTGATTACGGCTTTGCGTGGAACCCACATGGTGACTATGCGAAGGAGCTGACGTTTTTCGTCAAGCATGTGGGATTCACGCCGCTGGAGACGATCACGTGCGCGACCAAGACTGGGGCGGAGATCATGGGGCGCGCCCACGAATTTGGCACGCTCGAGGCGGAGAAGCTGGCGGACATGCTGGTTGTCGACGGGGACGTGGTGGCTGATATCGCGATTCTGGAGGATCGCTCACGGTTTATCGCGGTGATTCAGGGGGGCGAGGTCAAGGCGGGGAAATTGGCGACGCGTCCTGCGTGGTGAAAACGCATGGAATTCTCGACGGTCGCCCGTTACCATGAGGCCGTGGATTTCAACCGCCAGGATGGTGAGCTTCCGACATCATGATCGTACTTCACACCTCAGCAAGCGACGGACGATTGGTTTTCTGGGGAGAAACGTCGCTCGAGCCGGCCGCGAAGCCGGCGAAAAAAGCCGCGAGAAGGAACGGGGAGTTTCGCGTTGGGCCGTCGCGATTCGCACTCGATGCCGAGCGACTCGTGGAAGTCATTGCCGGCCTGATCGGCTCCAAGGTTTCGAAGGACGGGCGACAGCAATGGATTGCGTGGCTGCCGTCGAGCGAGCGCGGGCGCTGCCGTCGAGCCCACTGCTGGTGGACGAGCCCGAAGAGCCCGGCGAGGTCAAGCTCGGCCCGTGGAAGACGCCCGCACTTGTACTGACGAGCGACCAGGCCGTCGCGCTTCTGCTTGCGGTGATGGACCGGACGACGTGCGGGCCCGGGGTTGTGGTTGGCAAGACGCTGGCCTATTGGTCGAGCGTGCTTCGGTTTGCCGGCGCGCTCGTGGCTCGTCAACAATATCTGCCCGGCCTCGAAGTTCGTGCCGATGGAGGCGGCGGGCTTGCCCGGTGGGAGCCGGTGCTTGTCGGCCAGGATCGGATCGAGGCCGAGCGGCTGGCGCGGTCGATGCCGCACGCCTGCCGCACACTTTGCCAGGACGAGGCCGACCCGCCTCAAATCGCGGCAGCCACGGTGCTCTTTCCCGCCGTCACGACGCTGGTCGATCACCTCGTCCGGACCGCGGCGCCGAGCGCGGGCAAGACTGCGGTGCGGGTCAGGAGCCAGCACGATCAGTGGATTGATGCGCTGCAATCAGAGAGCGGCCGCATGACGGGGGATGCCGCCGAGCTTCAGGGACTCGCCGAGCAGGTGCGCCAGTGGCGGCGGCCGATCGAGCTGGCGGCGTCGGCGCCGTTCCGGCTCTGCCTGCGGCTGGAGGAGCCGAAGCCGGGACCCCAGCGCGAGCACGATCAATGGCGGGTGGGCTATCTGCTTCAGGCGATGGACGACCAGAGCCTGCTCGTGCCGGTCAAGTCGGCGTGGAAGCCAAGCGGGCGTGAAGCGGTCGTCTTGAATCGCGACGGCTTCCAGCCGCGAGAATTCCTGCTTTCTGCGCTGGGGCAGGCGGCGACGATCTGTCCGCGAATCGAACATAGCCTCAAGACGGCGGCACCGGCTGGTTATACCGTCGACTCGCGCGGTGCGCACGAATTTCTCTCGGAGCGCGCCGCGGCGCTCGAGCAGGCTGGTTTCGGGGTGTTCCTCCCCTCGTGGTGGTCGCGGAAGGGGGCGAAGCTGCGGCTTGAGGCCCGGGCGGTTGTGCACGCACCGTCGCCGAAGATGAAGAGCAAGTCGATGCTCTCGCTCGAGGAGATCCTCAACTTCCACTGGGAGGTCTCGCTGGGCGACGAGACGTTGACTCACGAGGAGCTCAAGGCACTGGCCGAGCTCAAGAGCCCGCTGGTGAACGTGCGCGGCAAGTGGGTGACGCTTTCGGCCGAGGAGATCAACGCAGCGCTCGACTTCTGGAAACAGAAAGGCGACCGTGTGATCTCGGCGCGAGAGGCGGTGAAGATGGCCCTCGGGGCCGACGAGGCATCTGGAGCGCTTGAGATTGCCGGCGTGCAGGCATCGGGCTGGCTGGCGGACCTGCTGGAACAGCTTCAAGGGGCGGCGGGGTTTGCGATGCTGGAATCGCCGGAGGGGCTCCAAGGCACGCTCCGGCCCTATCAATCACGCGGTTTTTCCTGGCTGGCATTTCTGCGCCGGTGGGGATTCGGCGCCTGTCTGGCCGACGACATGGGGCTGGGTAAGACGATTCAGACGCTGGCGCTCGTTCAGCGCGAGTGGGAATCGTGCCCGGCGCGAGAGCGCAAGCCGACGCTGCTGATCTGCCCGATGTCGGTCGTAGGCAACTGGCAGAAAGAGGCGGCCAGGTTCACGCCCGGCTTGCCGGTGATGGTTCACCATGGTCTGGATCGTGCGCGGGGGGCGGACTTCAAGAAACGGGCCGCCAAGCACGCGCTCGTGCTTTCTAGCTACTCGCTCTTGCACCGAGAGATCGAGTTGCTCAGGGAAGTCTCGTGGGCGTCATTGGTGCTCGACGAAGCGCAGAATATCAAGAACCCGCAGACCAAGCAGGCGCAGGCCGCGCGGGCGATTCCGGTGGAACACCGGATCGCGCTCACCGGCACACCGGCCGAGAACCACGTCGGCGATCTCTGGTCGATCATCGAGTTTCTTAACCCTGGATGGCTGGGCTCGCAGAAGGAGTTCAAGCAGAAGTTTCACGTGCCGATTCAGGCCCAGCGTGATCCCGAGGCAACCGCGCGGCTGAAACGGCTGACCTCGCCGTTCATTCTGCGGCGGCTCAAGACCGACAAGACGATCATCGCCGACTTGCCCGAGAAGATGGAGATGAAGGTCTTCTGCAATTTGACCAAGGAGCAGGTCTCGCTATATGAGGCCGTGGTCAAGGACTCGCAGAAGGAAATCGAATCGGCGGAAGGCATCAAGCGCGGCGGAGTGGTGCTGGCGACGCTTGCGAAACTGAAACAGGTGTGCAATCATCCCGCGCAGTTGCTGCACGACAAATCCGGCATCGGAGGCCGTTCCGGCAAGCTGGCTCGGCTCACCGAGATGCTGGATGAGGCTCTCGCGGCGGGCGACCGCGCCCTGGTATTCAGCCAGTTTGCCGAGATGGGCGGGATGCTCAAGAAGCACCTGCAAGAAACGTTCGGCCGCGAGGTGCTGTTCCTGCACGGGGGCACGACCAAGCGACAGCGCGACGTGATGGTTGAGCGATTTCAAGCGGCGGGAGAGAGCGCGCCGCCGATCTTCATCCTGTCACTCAAGGCTGGGGGAACAGGGCTCAACCTGACGGCGGCGAGCCATGTGTTTCATTTCGACCGCTGGTGGAACCCGGCCGTGGAAAACCAGGCCACGGACCGGGCGTTCCGGATCGGGCAGACCCGGCGCGTGCAGGTGCACAAGTTCGTGTGCACCGGCACGCTCGAGGAGAAGATCGACGCCATGATCGAAGCGAAACAGGAGCTTGTCGGCTCGGTTATCGGCAGTGGCGAGGCCTGGATCACGAAACTGTCGAATGCTGAGCTGAGGGAGCTATTCGCCCTTCGGGCTGACGCGTTCGCCGAATGAGAGGGTGACACGAAGGAAAAGTGAGGAGGCTCACACGGTGGCAAACAGGTGGTCGCGCAAGGAGCGGTGGAGCGAGCGGTATTTCGCGCCGTCACGCCCTTTGAAGGCGGAAGGCGGGATCAAGGCGCAATCGAAGCGCGGTGGGTTTGGCGAGAGCTGGTGGGCCAAGCGCTGGATCCAGGTTCTCGAGGGTTTTGAGATCGGTGCGCGTCTCTCGCGCGGCCGGTCGTATGCGCGCAACGGGCAGGTGCTGTCGATTGCGATCGATAAGGGCCGGGTCACGGCGAAGGTGCAAGGCTCGCGGCCGAAACCGTATGACATCACGATGGAGGTGAAGACGCTTTCGGACGGCGACTGGTCGAAAGTGGTTGATGCGCTCGGGCGTCAGGCGCTTTTTGCGGCGAAGCTGCTCGCTGGTGAGATGCCGCAGGATATTGAGCCGGTGTTTGCGGAGGTTGGGCTGTCGCTCTTTCCCGCGAAGCTCCTGGATTTGAAGACGGCGTGTTCGTGCCCGGACTGGTCGAACCCGTGCAAGCACATCGCGGCGGCTTATTACTTGCTCGGCGAGGAATTTGATCGCGATCCGTTCTTGATCTTTGCGCTGCGAGGGATGAGCCGCGAGGCACTTTTGGAGCGGTTGGGGGCGAAGAGCGGCGGCGAGTTGAAGAGCGAGATTGCCCCGGCGGCGAGCGTTCGTGCGGCCGAGCCGCTGGGTGTTGGGATGGTGGAGTTCTGGGATGGAATCGCGAGCGTGCGGAATGACGAATCGGCGCCGGTGGTGGAGATTCCGCGCGAGGCTGGGCCTTTGGTACGGCGGCTGGGAGGGTTTCCGTTCTGGCGCGGGGAGGTGCCGATTCTGGAGGCACTTAGCGCGATGTACGCGGCTGCTTCGCAGCGGGGGATGGAGGTGTATGTTGGGCCGGTGAGTGGATCGGAGATGGGGGGGCAGGGAGTTGGAGATGGTGAGGTGAGCGGGAATGGTTCGGGGGGTGAGAGGGAGATGGAGTAGGATTGAGATTAGGATTAGGAATATGATTAAGATTATGATTAAGATTATGATTAAGATTATGATTATGATTAAGATTATGAATAGATGTATCGTCTGTGAGATGCGTCCGCAGTGGAGTGCGTTCGGAGGAATGCGCGATTTTCAGCGGCGGGATCGCACTCTCGTGCGAGGCATACATTCCCCATTTGAACCACGGTCTCACGACCGTGGTCACGTGCGGATGGTCGTCCGCAGGCCGGTTTATCCAGGCCAGGGTCGGTAGTTGTTCGCGCGTTTCGTCCGCGGCGGGTTGGGTGATTTGTAAAAGCGCTTGACAGCCTTCCGTAAACCGCTACTATGTGGCACATAGTAGTGACCGCGACGTTGGGGGCGATTGATGACGGGGTGGGAGTCGCAGCTTCGGAAGGGAGTGGTTGAGCTGGCGGTGCTGGCGGCGATCGGGCGTGGGGAGACCTACGGCTATCGGATCGTGTCTGATTTGCAGCGGCTTGATGGCTTTCAGCTGACGGAGAGCACGGTGTATCCTGTGCTGGCGCGGCTGGCGCGGGATGGGGTTCTGGCGATTCGCGCAGAAGAGTCGCCGTCGGGACCGAGAAGACGCTACTATCGGCTCACTGCGGCCGGTCGCGAGCGACTGCGGCGGATGGCCGAGTGCTGGAAGACGGTTTCTGATTCACTGAAGGAATTACTGGAAGGAGCACAAGCATGACCGTTGCGACGCATCGGACGATTCAACTGTCGACGGCACTGCAGAGTTTGATTGACAGCCGGCTGGACACGGTTGATCGGATGTTGCTCTCGCGGGTGCCTCGTGGCGAGCGGCTGGCGATTGTGCGGGAGGTTGAGTCGCAGATTGACGAGCTGCTTAGCGAGCGAGAGACGGATGAGGTCAGCCGCGAGGACGTGCTGGCTGTGCTGGGGCGCCTTGATCCGCCCGAGGCGTATTTGCCGGACGAGCTCGAGAGTGAGGGGCATGGGGAAGTGCGCACGCCGGTTCGGCAGCCCGTGAGGGCGGCGCGAGAAGGGCATCAGGGTGTTGCGCGCGCGAGTGGATTTCTTGGCCTGGGTGGTTTGCTGGCGCTCATGCTGTTGATCCTGAGTTATTGTTTAGGAATGGCGCTTCAATCGGAGCTCGTTTTTTTTGTGGGAGGTGGTGTCTCGGTCCTCTGCACGTTCGTGTGTTGCGTGCTGAGTATCACGCTCGGAATCTACGCGCGAAAAAGTGGTGTTTGGGCCGTCGTTGGCATAGTCACCGGGAGTTTGGCGCTGTTGTTCTCGTTTCTGGCGACGGTCCTTGTGTTCCTGCTCGCTTGAGCGAGATCAGCGAAATGACGCGCCTCGCCGTTGCAAAGAGCCATCAAGTGGAGAGCTCGACGTGTTTTTGCGGTTGGTCTTTTCGATTCTTGCATCGGTCGTGGTCATCGGAACCCCGCCGGCTCACAGCTCGGCGCAGCCGGCTGCGCAGGATGACGTCGTCGTATTGCGCGATCTCGCGTATCGCGAAGGGGCCAGCCCGCACTGGAAGCTGGACCTGGCTATGAAGAAGGGACACGGGGGCAAGCTGAGGCCGGGGATCGTGGTCATTCACGGAGGTGGCTGGATCGAGGGGGATAAATCAAGCTTCAGTCAAAGGGAGGGTGATGTTCCGGGGAATATTTTGCATTTCGCCAGGCTGGGGTTCGTTGCCGTGACGATCAATTACCGGCTGTCGAGCGAAGCGAGTTTTCCGGCTGCTCTTGATGACTGCAAGACCGCGGTGCGTTGGCTGCAAGGGCACGCGAAGGAGTACAACCTCGACAAGGACCGAATTGGTGCTTGGGGCAACTCGGCCGGAGGCCACCTCGCGATGCTCCTGGGCTTGCCGGGCAAAGATGCGGGTGCTGCGGGCGATGGAGCGTTTCGCGATCAGTCGAGTTTGGTGCAGGCTGTCGCCAGCGACAGTGGGCCGATTGATCTGATCGAGCAATATCGGAGCGGCGTGCTGCGCCAGGTGTGCACTCAGCTCATGGGAGGGCCGCCGGAAGGGAAACGGATTGCCGCATATGAAACGGCGTCACCTGGAAATCGGATCGGCGGCAAGATACCGCCCCTGCTCTTGATCTATGGCGTCGAGGATGCCCAGGTTCCTGTCGAAACCGCCGATCGGTTCGTGCTTGCGCTTGGGCGGGCGGGGTTGAAGGATGTGAGTTATTATCGGCTTGCGGGGGTTGATCATTGTCCTTATTCACTCATCCGGGTTGCGACGATGCGACCGGTTGTGGATGAGTTTTTCTTGCGGACGCTGGTGAGCAAGGAAGCGGTGCGCGGGAGTCGTTGAATCATGCGGGCGGCACGGCGGAGCGTGCCTGCTACAAAGGCGGGCTCGGGGGCGGGATGTCGGCGCGGATTTTTTCCAGGGCGCCGGAGAGATCCATTCGCTCGCGCGCGAAGAGCTCGGCTGTGAGGTCCTCGGAGAGGAACCGTTCGTATTTTTCGACGACGCGGTGGGGGAACTGGTGCGCAAGGGAGACGGCGTCGGGGCAATTCGAGAGGAAGCTCTGGAAGATTTCTTGCACACGCGAGAGCAGAGTCTTCTCGAAGACCAAGGCAACTTGCTCGTCATTCACGTTGGCCAGGCCCGAGAGTTTTGCCATCGCCCACAAGGTGCGCTGGATTTTCGAGCCGGTCCAGTTGAACCAGACGGTGTCGAGGCCGTCCTGGAAAAACGGCTTGCGCAACACGCCCGAGTCGCGGGCAGTCGAGCGGGCGAGAGTCAACATTTCGCGCGCGGTTGGGTCGAGGTAGACAGGAACGTCGCCTTGTCCCAGCAGCTCCTTCATGACCTCGCGGACGCGCGGATGGATGTCGATGTGCGCGGCGGAGAAGAACCGGGGCACCCGGCCGCCGGTGGAGGGCTCAACCAGGATGCTCTTGCGGTCGTGGTCAACGACCAGGATCTTCCAGCGGCGGCCGGCCAGGATCAAATAGCCCTCCTCTTCGATCTCCGGGACGTAGCCGACATTGCCGATGTGATGGCCGGAGTGCGTGACTCGGTATTCGTCCTCAACGACGAACGCGATGTAGAAGCTAAAGTGGGCGATGATCCTCTCGCCGCGCAGGCCCGTGATCAGAAGCCCCTCAGGTGTTTGTTCGATCAGATCGGCCGTTCCCATGCCGCGGAGCACGCGCGCAAACGTGTTTCGATCGACGCGAGAGAAACCGCCCTCGAGCGCCAGGGTGCGATAAAGAGAATCGGCGGGCGCTCCGCCCCGCTCCTTGATGACGCTCATCACCTGCTGAATGAGCGTGGAGAGATGGAAGCGATCCGCATCGGGCGGCTCGCACCATTTCTCGAGCATCAGCTTCGTCATTGCGGTTGCTTGAAGCAGGTCGAGAAAGAGCCGATTGAACAGCGAGGTCTCTTTCTCGGGCTCGTCTTCTTCGACATAGATTCGCAGCACGGAGGCCTCGCCGTCCTTGCGTCCGCTTCGACCCAGGCGCTGAGCGAGCGAGCTGACGGACCACGGCGCCCCGATCTGGCCGACCAGCTTGACGTTGCCGACGTCGATTCCCATTTCGAGCGTGCTCGAACAGAACGTCGCGGTGGCACTTGTTGACTTGAGGGCTTCTTCGGTTTCTTCGCGCTCGCTCTTGGAGAGCGAGCCGTAATGCACCCGGAACAGGTTCGGCAGCCCGCGGCGCTCGCAGAGCCGTCGAGTGAAATCGGCGATTTGCTCGATGTAGGATTTGAGGTTAATGAAGATCAGGGCCGTTTTGCCGTAGAAGGCTTCGAAGACGGCGCGTTCGAGATCTCCGCCGCGGGACGGGACGCTCTCGACTCTGACCGCTTCGTGCTGCTTGGTCTCCTGGTCGCCGCGCTCGGGGTACTTCAAATGACCGTAGATCTTTAACTGGATCGTTTTTTGCTCTGAGGTTGCCTCGATGATGCGGACGCTCTCCGGAACGTGCGGCTGGAGCCACCGGCAGACTGCGGCCTTGTCGTCGCCGAATGTCGCCGAAAGACCCGCGCGGCGCACGCTCTCGCGGCTCTTTCTGGCCAGCCGGCAGATGAGGCTGCGAAGGTGCGCGCCGCGCTCGGAGCCGATGAACGAATGCAGCTCGTCGATGACGATGAAGGAGAGCGCGGCGAAGACCTCGGGAAGACGATGCGGGTGATTCACGAAGAGCGACTCGATCGATTCAGGTGTAATCAGGAGCACGCCCGAGGGATGCTCGAGCAGGCGGCGCTTGGGCGATGCGGCGACGTCGCCGTGCCATTTGTGCATGGGGATCTCCGCCTCGCGGCAGAGTGCTTCCAGACGCGTGAACTGGTCGTTGATGAGCGCCTTAAGCGGTCCGACGTAGACGGCGCGCACGCCGGGCGAGGGCTCAGCCAGCATGCGTGATAAGATCGGCAGGAAGGCGGCTTCGGTTTTGCCGGCGGCGGTGCGGGCCGCGATGATCAGGTCGCCGGTGCCGTCGAGGATCTCGTGGATTGCTTCGACCTGGATGGGGCGGAGCTTCGTCCACTTCATCCGGTAGAGGGCTTCCTGGAGGGCCGGGTCGAGGCGGGCGAACGCGGTTTTGGAGGTTGATGGGCTCATCGTGGGAATCAGAGCTTGAACGAGGCGAGATCGTCGTCGCTTGGCTTTGCAGCCGCGGCGCCTGATGGCGGCTCATCATCCGGGTCAGGCGGACCGGCTTCGGGATCGGCGGAGCGATCGATGCGCATTTCGTTCAAGACGGTTTGCCCGGTCGATCCGGGGTTCTGCTCGATGATGGAGAGAAGCTGGACGAAGCCTTTCACGGCGTCTCTGGGCGTGAGATAGAACTCGGCACCCAATGTCGAGGCGCAATGGCTCATGAATTGTTTGATGCCGTTATCGTCGACCAGGAATCTGGCCGGATCGCCGAGAGCGAAGACGACGCGGATATTGTGCAGGAGGACGAAAAGGTCTTCGGGCGACAGGTTCGCCAGCCGCAGAACAGGGCCGGAGAAATCCTTGAGGCCTGTGTTTGCGAACGTGCTGTCGGCGAGCCGGGTCGCGAGTGCGTCGTAGCTAAAAACGCCGCGGCGGCGGTCTTCCAGGAACGTGTTCGTGCCGCCGAAGAAGAAGCCGAGGCCGGCAACGTTGCCTTGCAGGCAGTCGTTCAGGATGCGGAGGATGACTTCGTAGTTCGCCGTGCGGGCTTGCGAGCTGTTCAAGCGGTGGGAGAAGACGCCCATCTCATCGATGTTGATCAAAAGGCCCGCATATCCGGCCAGCTTCGTGAATGAGGCGAAGAGCTTCAAGTAATCGTAGAACTGGGTGTCGTCGATGATCGAGCGTACGTCGAGGTCGTGGCGGGCCTCGGTCCTGGTGCGGTATTCGGCCCGCAGCCAGCGCAAGGCCGAGGACATCAAGTCGTCGTTGTGAGCCTGGAAGCCTTCGACATAGCGGCCGACGACCGTGGCGAAGTCGAAGCCGCTAACCAGGTCTTGCAAGGGCTTGAGCCGGGACTTGATTTCCTTGAAGACATCGGCATCGGTACCGCCGGCCGCGCGAATGTCGTGGTCGAGGTCGGACACCCAGCGCTCGACGACGTTGGCGATCGCTCCGCCTTCGGGCTTGGCGCGTGTGGAGAGGTTGCGCATCAGCTCGGCGTAGAGGTTGCGGGCCTGGCCGGTTGAGCCATGCAGCCGGCGCTCGAGTGTGATGTCGGCGTGGGCGACGACGAACCGTCGCTCGAGCGCAACGGCGCGGGCCAGGTTCAAGAAGAAGCTCTTGCCGGCGCCATATCTGCCGATGATGAAGCGAACGGTGGCGCCGCCCTGCTCGATGCGCTCGAGGTCCTTGAGGATGGCGCTCACCTCGTCGAGACGTCCGACCTGGAGGTGGCGCAAGCCGACGCGGGGAACGACGCCGGCCCGCAGCGACTGAATGATCGCATCCCGCTCTCGCGGCTTGATCGAATCGGGCATCAAAGTGACTCGAGGAGGTGAATTTGAATCTGGAACTGGTCGCCTTGTTCGACGACGATCGGATCGTCAAATAACTCAAACGCCCAGTCGTTGACGGCGTCGAAGGCGCCCGAGGGCATCAGGTTGTGGCTGCGAGCGAGGGAATTGAATTCGAGCCGCTGCCACACGGGGCGGCCGAGTAACAGGGCCAGCATGGCGTGATAGCGGGCGTCGAGCGATTCAAAGCGTGGGTCGTTCGCTGCGAGTGTGGCGGGCTCAGAAGTTTCTTCGGGGGTGTCTGGATCGAGCATCGCTTTTCCCAGCGTCTCGATCACGATCTGGGTCTCCGCGAGGATGGCGCTCAAGCGGCGGTCGTCGAGCACGATGCCCGCTGACGGACGTGATTGCAGTCTGGGTGGGATGGTCTCGCCGAGTGGGTCGGAGTCTTCTCCGTGCTCGACTTCGACGGGCTCGTCGCGTGCGCGGCGGGATTCCTCGATGAGCACGTTGAGCTGGTCGACGCCGATGTCGAGCGCGCGATAGGCATTCTTGAGGGCGGAGATTTCTTTGCTGTCGATGATTCCGTTAGCCAGGGCGACGCCGCTGAGAAAGCGGCCGACCGCTTCTCGCTGATCGTGCGTGAGGGTGGACTGGAGCCGCTTGCCGAGACCCGCGAGTGTCGGGGGCGCGCTATGAACACGCGCTTGAGCGCCTCCAGCCGGCGCACTTGGGGCGGACCCAGCAGAAACTGACTCTCGATGAAGCGGGCGACCTGGTCGACTTCCCGGTCATCGACGGTGCCGTCGGCTGCGGCGATGTAGATACCCAGCTCGAGCATCAAGGATGCGGCAAGGTAGCGCGAGTTATCGTCAGGCCTCCCGGCTTCTTCCTCGAGGCTCCGGCGCAAGAGCGCGACCCGGTCTTTCCAGGCATAGGGCCGGCCGGTGAGGCGCGCGTCGGGCTCGATCACGCGGCCGACGAATTGCGCGGTCTGCGCCAGAACCTCACTTTGAAAGCGGGTGAGTCTGGCACGCTCGGGAAAGCCCTGCAGCGCGGCCAAGGTGGAGACGTCGACGAGCGCGCAGCCATCCTCGCGAGAGTGTTCGAAGACGATTTGATCCCACTTTTCCTGGTCGGGATGTTCGACCGTGGCCTTCAACTTGTCGGGTAGAGCCTGGTACGCCTCCCGGCTCGAAACGTCCATTCCTCGCCCCAGCACGCGGCTCAGGGGTTTGAGCTCTCGGCGCAGCTCGACCAGATGGCAACGAGCGGGGCAAACTGGCTCGGGATTCCCAGCACGTTCGGAATGCCGATCGGCTGAATGCTTCTTTCCCGGATTCCGGCATCGGCAATCAACGACAGACTTGCCGGCACGTAGCCGAACGGCCGGTTGCGGCTGGGCGCCTTGAGGACGAGCCCGGGGCCAAGCTGTTCGCGATAGCGCGATTCAAAGAGGGTTTTGAACTCCTCGGGCAGGCGGTCGGTCGCGATGCTGGCGGGTGACCGCGGATATTGCCGAGCAACGCGCATCGCCCAGGGGGCGGGCAAAGGGATGGATTTCTTGAAGAACCAAGCGAGCGCGACTGCGAGGCAATCGTCGTTGCGCTGCAATCTCGACTTCTCGAAAACGTCCTTGAACGACCTTTCCTCGAGCTGTTGAATTCCGGCTCTGGCCAGGGTGAACGCCAGGAAACGGCTCATATAGCCATCGAATGAGCTCGAAAATGTGTAGGTCTTCAGGAGTTGCAGGCATTCATTGAGGATCGCGCTTCGTTCTGCACGATCGATCAAAACCCGCCGCTCGAGGCCGTAGAAAAAGAGAAAGGCGTATCCGATATCGACAAGCGGGCGAACGCGACCATTCGCCAGCCAGGAGAGATAGTTGGCGCGCTGGGTAGGGGTGATGGTCGCATAGGTCGGGGAGTGACCCAAGGCGCCGGCGGCTTCCCAGGCCGGCTTGCCGATCTCCAGGCTCACGTCGATGCAGGAGGCTTCGGGCTCGGCTGGCTTTCCGACGGACGTGTAAACCATCGGGTCGCGAAGCAGGTATCCCTTCACGCTGATTGGTTCGCCGCTGCGATTCCAGCGAAGAACAGGCGTCTCGGCGGCGGGCTCTTGCGCGGGAGGCGTCTCGATTTGAAGAGCGGGCTCTGCACGTGGTGCGCCCGGGGCTGCGATCCTGCGGGCTGGGGGCCGGGCGGTTGGCTTGGAGAAAACTGCAGGAACGGGTCCCGGCAACTCGCCTCTGATTTGTGCCAGCAGGTCAGCCAGAGGTGTGAACTGACGCTCGTTGTTCAGCACGTCATTGATCCGGAACGACCAGGTCGGGGCGCTGGGAATTCATGGTGATCATGCAGAGATACGTTGATGGGATGATACCGGACCAGGCGATCGATGGAGGAAGGTTCGACCTGCATGCCGGCGCCGAATCTCTCCAGGTACCGGGTCTTGAACAGCGACGTCGACTGGTCGCTTTCCGAGGCGGTAGACCCGTGATCCGCGAAGCGCCGGTCGGTGCGCGCGACGGCCAGAGCCCATGATGCCGGCAGGGGGATCTGGTGCTCGCAGAACCACGCCAGGGCGACGGCCAGATCGTCCTTTGTGCTGTTTGGGGGAGGGTTCTCGAACGCGAGCTTCGTGAGCGGAAAGCCGGCCTTGTCGAACGCACGGCCGGCGAGCGCGAACGCCAGAAGTTGATTGCGCGCAGGCCGAACACGCGAGCGGAGCAATATAGGCGCGAAGCCGAACGGTCTCTTTCACGATCTCGTGCAGGTCTGCGCGTTCCAAAAACAGACGGCGTTCCAATCCGCACAGGTACAAGAATGCGAATCCGATGTGTTCCAGTGATGACGCTCGGTCTTTCGAGAGCCAGAGCAGGTATCGGGCGCGATGGGCGGGGCTTAGCCCGGCGTAGGTGGGATAAGTGCCCGGGCCCGGCTCGGCGATCCGGCCGGGGGGCTCAGCGTCCAAGCTCAGGTTAATGCACGAGGGCTCGTCGTCGACGGGGGCTTCGTGCGAGGAGTAGACCATCGGCGCCCGGAGCATGAAGCCATTCGCGATCAAGAAACTGTCGTGGCCGCACCAGCGGAGACGCTGGGCGGTCTTGCTGGCGGTTGTGCGAGGTGCGAATTCCTTCGAGTCGCGTCCATCGATTCGCACGTCGCTTGCTCCCCTCAACCAAGCGGACGGATTCTGACGAGTTTCTATTTTCTCAGCAATCGGGCGTGACGCAATGGCGGGGCGCGCGAAAATCTTGCATGGGTGCGCGGTGAGGCGGGGGCTGACCGGGGTCGGGAAGGCGGGAGACCTG
The DNA here is from genome assembly GCA_963823665.1 of uncultured Planctomycetota bacterium. GTDB lineage: Bacteria > Planctomycetota > Planctomycetia > Isosphaerales > Isosphaeraceae > CAVXHV01. The sequence continues at coordinate 914,655 of CAWGMQ010000004.1, read as the reverse complement.
CGGTCGTGGGGAGGGGCGGCGGTGCAGAACTCCACGCCTTTGAATCGTGGTTCTTCTGTCGGCGCTTTCTGTTTTGCGTCGACTGCGTGACGGCGCACGCCGAAATGCACCCCCCCTGGCCCCCCCTTCTTTAAGGGGGGGAAAGGGAGGCGCGGCGCCGTCGGAAGTCGGGAAAGGGAGCGCGACGGCTTTCGGAGGTCGGGAGAAGGAGCGCGACGGCTTTCGAAGTCGGGAGAGGGAGCGCGGCGAATGCCCCCGCGGTATCGGTATCGGCTGGGCCGCGGTCGCGGTTTGTCAGGATGTCAGGACCGGATAGTCCGCAGTCTCCTCGCGGCCGCGCCTCGCGTCTTCGAGCGCGGCTTGAACCGCGGATTCGCGGCTCTGCGCGAAGTCAACCCAGTCATCGAGCCCGATGAGCGACGCGCCCAAGCGCAGGCTGTGGCTGATGTTGCATGCACGCACTCTCGCGAGCTGGCGCACAAATTTCGCAATTACCCCGAAGGCCGAGCTTCCCAGCATCCGCGCGTTGCGGAAGTCAATGACGACATTGCGGGGCACGCCCGAAGACATCAGGGATTCGAGCTGCTCGCGGAGCTCGCGGGCTTGATGCGGCCCCAAGATGTCGCCGTGCACGAATTCGATCACCGTGACTTCCGGAAGTTCGTCCTCGATCAACTCATAGGCGATGAACGGCTCGTGTGCTGTGATTGATGACATGCCATCAACTCCAGTACGTTGGTGAAGTGAAGAACCGGCGATGTGCGATTCTCTCAATTGCCTGCAAAGTCCGTGCCTAAAGATGGGATCATGGCGTGGGATGGGGAGGTGGATTGGGCGGGCGCTGCGCGGGGTGATGGGCCTCGCTCGGAGTGTGAATGCGCACTTCGCGGTGAGGGGTGGATCAAGAGTGAAAGCGCCAGCCTAATCCGCTTTCGGGTGGCGAACGCACCCCGGGCGCGATCATGGGGCGTATTGCAATTATTTGCGGTGAACGATTCGGCGTTCTGTTTCAGTTGCGCGAAGGTTTTCCGACGGCGGCCGCCGGGACGGACCCCCTCTGGCCCCCCCTTCTAAAGGGGGGGAAACTTGGCGCAACATTCGCCGCGGGAAATCTCCACTCCGTATACTTCAAGTTTTCAATAGCCCCCCTTCTAAAGGGGGTGGGAACTTGACGCAACTTACGCGGGGGAAAACACCGCGGCAACAAACCGTGGTTTTGCGGTTCGGCTTTACTTGTGGAAGTCTCCTGCGCGGATGATGACCAGGCGGTTGGGATCGACGTGCTTGCGGAAGGCCTCGGTGATCTTCTCCGGAGTGAGGGCGAGGATCGCCTTTTCCTGGTCGGCGTCGAAGGCGAACGTGCGGCCGGTGTTCAGGTTGCCAACGATCTGGCCCGCAATCGCCGCATCGCCGGTGCGGCCCACCTTCTGGGCTTCCACGTAGGCCTGCTTCGCGTCGGTTACCTCCTTGTCGGTCGGACCGTCCTTGAGGAAGCGCTGAAGCTCTTCCATGACCGCGGTTGAGACCTTGTCGATATTTGCCGGGTTGGTGCTGACGGTGACCGTGAGCGAAGCGACCGGGTCGCGGGACGACGCCGTGAGCGCTGAGGTGGCTCCGTACGACAGGCCCTCCTTCTGACGGATCCGGTCGCCCAAACGGGAGGCGAGCGTGCTGCCGCCCAGGATGAGGTTGCCGATCCGGAGGGCGGGGTAGTCAGGGTCGCTGTCGGAAACGGGGAACGAGAGGCCGGCCAGGTATTCGGCGTTCGATTTGTCGGGAGTGACGATATCTTCCTTCATGCCGGTGCCATGTTCCGCCACCTTGTTGTCGATTCGTTCGTATGGGACCTTTGATTCCCAGCCGGCGAGCATTTCCTTCACGAGGCGGAGGGTGCTTTCCGGATCGAAGTCGCCGACGACGCCGAGCTCGGCGTGCGAGCCGCCGATCTGCGTTTCGTAGAGTTTTTTGATCTGGTCGAGGGTGACCTGCTTGACCCGGTCGATCGTTTCTTCCTGGGTAGGTACATAGCGCACGTCGTCCTTGGAGTAGGGCGAGAGGGTGCGGGTGAGCTTGTTGCGCGAAAGGGCGGCCGGCTCGGTGCGGCCTGCCGAGAGCATGGAGGCCATGCGGAGCTTGGAAGTTTCAAATTCCTCGGCGGGGAAGGCCGGCTCGCGGAGAATTTCGCCGAGCAGCTTGAGCGCCTGCGGGAGTGTGTCTCGCTTGGCTTCAACCGAGAAGGTGAGCTGCCCGCTCGTGCCTGGACCGCCGCCGCCGCGGCCGCCGCGACGCCCGCCGCGGCCGCCGCCGCCACCGCCGGTGCCGATGCGGATGCCCAGCGCATCGAGCTCCTCGCGCAGCGCCTGGCGATCGTGCTTCTTCGTGCCGGCCATCATCAGGCCGGGGAGCATTCCGGCTGCCGTCGTGAGGTCTTTGAGTGATTCGGGATTGCCGTAGTGCAAGGTGAGCGCGAGCGAGACGGTCTCGCCGCGATTCTGCTTGTGCAAGAGGCCGGCTTTGAAGCCGGGTTCGTTGATGATCTTGGTGCGGGCATCCAGATTTGCCGGGGAGGGGTCGAAGGCTTCGCCAGCAGCCGCGACGGTGCCACCCTTGTAGTCCTTCACGACCACGTCAATCGGCGGAGCGCTCGGCACCGGCAGGCGCGTCGATTCCTTGGAGGGGATATAGACGCCTACCGTGCGGTTGGGTTTCTGGAAGTATGTCTTCGCGACACGGTTGACGTCGGCGGCGGTGACCGCGGCGACGCGATCGCGCTCGATGAACAGCAACCGCCAGTCGCCGCGGCTGGAGGCTGAACTCAACGCCTGCGACATTCCCTGGCTGTTCGATTGGAGCATTTCGGCGGTGCGCTTGCTGCGTACTTTTGCCTTGCTTACTTCATCGTCGGTGAATGGCACATCGCCCAGCGACTCGAGTGTTTTTACCAAGACATCACGCACCGAATCAAGTGCCTCGGGCGGGCAGGATGCCGAAGCGAAGAAAAGGCCTGGATCGTGCGAGCTCTCCGACCGGGCATTCGCGTTTGTGGCCAGCTTCGATTCGACCAGGGCCTTGTAGAGCCGGCCGTTGGGCGATTGAGAGATCAGGCCGCCCAGCAGGCTGAGCGGCGCCGCGTCGGCGTGCGAGGCAGAAGGGACGTGGTAGGCCACGCCGACCGAGCCGACCGCGCCAACCCGCCGCAGGGTCACAGCGCGCTCGCCGTCTTGAGGAGGCTCTTCGGTGTAGGTGGCATCGAGCTTGCGAGTCGGTTTCGGTATCGAGCCGAGGTATTTCTCGGCGAGGGCGAGGGCCTTCGATTCCTCGAACTTGCCGGCAATGATCAGCACGACGTTATCGGGCTGATAATACTTCTTGTAGAAAGTCTGGAGATTTTCGATGGGCACGCGCTCGATGTCGACCCGGCTGCCGATGGTGGACTTGCCATAATTGTGCCATTCGTAGGCCGCTGCGGAGATCCGCTCGCTCAAAACAGAAGCAGGGTTATTCTCGCCGCGCTCGAACTCGTTGCGGACGACGGTCATTTCCGACTGCAAATCCGAGCCCCTGACAAAGCTGTTGACGAGACGATCGGATTCGAGATAAATGCCGAACTCGAGGTTTGCGTCCGTGGCGGGCATCGTCTCGTAGTAGTTGGTGCGATCGCCGGTGGTGCTGCCGTTGAACTGGGCCCCGTGATCTTGAAGCGCCTTCGACACCTTCGGGTGGTAGGGCGTGCCCTTGAAGACCAGGTGTTCGAGGAGGTGGGCCATCCCGGATTCGCCGTAGCCTTCGTGGCGACTGCCTACGAGCACGGTCATGTTGATGCTGATGGTCGGCCGCGACGCTTCGGGGAAGAGCAGCACCCGGGCGCCGTTGGCCAGGCGATATTCTGTTACACCCTCGATCGAGACGACTTTGACAGGTGGGTCGGCGAGCGCGGTGACACTCAGGCCAACCAGGGAAACCCAACCGAACGCGAGCAGGCGGCGCATGGCGAAATCCTCCAGGAACGAATTTAGATGGGAGGATTATAATCGGGGGGAACGCCGGCCGCTACTACCCCTTGTCGTTCACCTTCGAGGCGCCCGAGGTCGAAACGCTTCGCTTGGCGGGCTGTCCGTAGAGGTTGAGGTTCGAGGCGCCGGAGACGTTGCCCGCGACGCTCCTCCTCGGCGCAGGTCCGCGCTGGTGGCGCCGTTGATGGACACGTCGGCGTCGTCTACCACCAGGTCTTCGGCCTTGACCTGACTTGCACCGGAGGCGTCGACTTTGAGCGACTCGGCGATGCCCGTGAGCGTGAGCTGGGAAGCACCTTCGGCGGTGGCGACGGCTTTCGGCGTCTGGATTCCCGTGACAGAGAGGCGTGCCGCGCCGCTGGCATCGGCGGTGAATTGCTCGACCTTCTTGTCGAAGGTCACCTTGACGTTGGTGGCGCCGGAGGCGCCTACGCGATCGAGTTGATCGGTCACGACCTCGGCCAGCAGCGGGAGCTTCGGACTGATGTTGGTGTGCCGCTTCATCCGCAGGATCAGCGTGCCGTCCTGGACGACCGACTCGACGAAGGGCACCAGGTTGTCGTCGCCGCTGATCTTCAGGCTTGGTTTTGCACCCTGGATGACGGCGAGTTTGACTTGAAGGGCGTTTCGCGCGGCGAGCGCGTGGAATGCCTCGATCGGCCGGGCCTCGTCGTTGGCGATGCCGCTACCGGGGATGGCCGGCGGTCCGAAAGTGAAGCTTCCGTTACACCCGGAGGCGACGGAAAGGGCCGAAGCGACAATCCAGCTACGCCGTCGCATGGTCATGACCTCGCAAGGTTGGTTCCGGGGCCGGGTGCAGTTGTCCGGCTTCAACATGTCATTCGCGTCAAGCGACGCGATATTCTTAGCGGCCCGAGCCTGCTGGAGGTGGGGTGGTCAAATTTGCAGGGGGCGCGGCGGAGCCGGTGGAGTCCGGGCGGTTCTTGACGTATCGGTCGGCCCAATCGAACATCTCGGCCAGGACATGGAGGACGGATTCCCGGGCGCGGTAGCCGTGGCTCTCGTGCGGCAGGAGAACCAGGCGGGCGGTGCCGCCGTTTCCCTTGATTGCCTGGAAGAGGCGCTCGGACTGGATCGGGAACGTGCCGGAGTTGTTATCGGCCTCGCCGTGGATCAACAAGATCGGTTCATTGATCTTGTTTGCATACGTAAATGGCGACATCCTGGTGTAGAGGCCCGTTGCCTCCCAGTAGCTGCGGCGCTCGGTTTGAAAGCCAAAGGGCGTCAAGGAGCGGTTGTAGGCGCCGCTGCGGGCGATGCCGGCGGCGAAGAGGTCGGTATGGGCGAGCAAGTTAGCCGTCATGAACGCGCCGTAGCTGTGGCCGCCGACGCCCACACGTTTGGGATCGATCACCCCCTTCTTGTCGAGTGTCTCGATGGCGGCGCGGGCTGCGGAGGAGATCTGCTCGACGTAGGTGTCGTTCATGGTTTCGGGGTCGCCGACGACGGGCATGGTCGCGTTATCGAGCACGGCGTAGCCCTGAGTGACGAAGAACAACTGGGACGGGCCGACCAAGCTGGTGAAAGTGTAGGGAGACGTGCGCACCTGGCCGGCGGTGGCGGCGTCGCTGTATTCGAGGGGGTAGGCCCAGATGATCAGGGGCAGCCGGGTTCCTTCCTTGTAGCCAGGAGGTAGATAAAGCGTGCCGGAGAGGGGCACGCCGTCGTCACGCTTGTATTTGATCAGCTCTTTCTTGAGGCCGGTGAGCTCGGGGGCGGGGTCGCGGAAATCGGTGAGCTTGGTACGCTTGCCGGTCTCGAGATCGACGGTGAAGTCGTTGGCCGGCTCGGTCTTCGTCTCGTGACTGATCACGATCGTGCTGCGCGAGTCGCCTACGAAGCCGAGCACCGAGTCGTACATCCCGTCGCCGCAACGGAAGAGGCGTTTCTTTTCGGATGTCTTCAGGTCCATCTTATCGAGGAAAGGGCGCGAGCCCTCGGGCGAGGCGCCGCGACCGACCAGGTAGATGGAATCACCGTCCCGGAGGATTGTTCTGACGCCGTCGCGGCGGGTGACGGACATGGGCGCGCCGGGGTCTCCGTAGGCGTCATTGATACTCAGATCGAACAGGACCTTGCGCGATTCGGTGGGTTTGGTGAGGTCGACGAGCGCGGTGGTGCGCCAGCGGCGGTCGCGATCGAATTCGGTGGCGAGCGCAAGGTCTTTCTGGGGCAGCCAGGCGAAGCCGCTGGAGCGATGCTGGACTTCCATCACCAAGCTTGGTTTGGCGGTGAACGGGGCCTCGAGCGACATGACCTTGTCGCGGTGCGGGACCTTCTTTTTCGGGTCGCCGCCGTCGAGTGCCTCGGTCCAGATCAAACGGGCGTCGTGCAGCGGCTGCCAGGTTACCGAGCGAGGTCCGGTGGGTACGCCCTGGCGGGGGACATCGTCGGAGACGGGCAGGTCGGCGATGGTGACGACGGGCTTGCCGCTTGAGTCCCAGACTTCGGTCTTGCGCGTGAAAAAAGAGTATGGGACGCGATAGGAGAACGGGCGGCGAATCGTTTCCACGAGCAGGAACTTTTCGTCGGGTGAGAAAGCCGCGTCCTGGATGAGGGCTGCGGGACCAATTCGCGTGATTTGACCTGTTTCGGTGTCGACCCGAGCGAGCTGGTTGGTCGCGAAGTGCTGGAAGAGGTCTTCGTCGTGCGCGTTAGTGAGCATGTCTTGAAAAGTTGCCATCTGGCTCAAGTGGCCGGAGCTTTCTTGCACGTTGGGGCCGACGGGGGCCCGCGGCGCGGCGGGAGCTGGGCCTCGTCCTTCGGGCACGAGGACGGCCAGGATGTGGCGGTTATCGGAGAGCCAGGTGACGGGGTTGCCGAGTATGTCGTTCAGGCGAGCGCCGGGGATTGCATTGGCCTGGCCGCTGGCTATATCGACAACCCAGAGCTCGACGCCATCATCGACGTCGCGGGCGAATGCGATTCTCTTGCCGTCATGGGACCATTCGGGGCGGTGGATGCTTCCCCCCGGCAGTGCGATGTGGCGCGCGGGGGAGCCGTCGAGAGCTTGGATGCTCAACCCGGTGTAATGGACGAGGCGCTGCTGGGAGCCGGTTCGCGGGTTGATGCGCAGGCCGGCGAGCCGGAGGATCGGCTGGGCAACGACTTCGATTGATGGGTAGGGCTGGACCCCGACCTGCAAAAGCGAGTCGCGTGTCGGGCTCAAGGTGCGGAGCGGAGGGGGCGGTGCGTCGAGGATGGCGACGACGTCTTTGGGGGGGACTTTGTAGGGGGTCTGGGCGGAGGCGGAGGTGAGGCAGAGTAGCGTTGTGGTGCACAGGAGGAAGAGGCAGGTGCGGATTCGGTTTGCCATGGGTCGTTCCTCGATGGATCTTGCCGGGGCCATTGGGCTGATTTTCACGAGCTCTGCGGTGCTCGCGTCATGGTATCGGTGGCGTGGGGCGGTCGCAATCTGCAAGGTGGCGCGGCGCTTGGGATTTAGCGCTGGTATGGAACTCGTGGTCGTTCGCGGGCGGGCCAAATGTTATAATTCTTCTTTGGATGCCGACGTGCACGTGAGTAGGAGAATCGCAATGGCGGGAAAGTGGCAGGACTATATCGAGGAACGCAAGGACGTGATGCTGGGCAAGCCGGTGTTCAAGGGGACGCGACTCACCGTCGAGCATGTTCTTCGTGAACTCGGGACGGGCATGAGCCATCAAGATCTTCTTGACAATTACCCGAAGCTCAAGGCCGCGCACATTCAGGCGGCCCACCAATACGCTGCTGACATGCTCGCAATGGATGAGTGCATCTTTCAATAACGCCAGAGAAGGTCGCCGCGTGTGCAACTGCTTGCCGATGAAAACATTCCGCGCTCCATAGTCGAGTGGCTACGCGCGCAAGGGCATGATGTGCTCTACGCGGCGGAAGATCGAGTGCAGGCACCGGATGTTGACCTTTTAAGCGAGGCCGAGGCCCAAGGCTTTGTCATCCTGACCGAGGACTTGGATTTCGGGGAATTGGTTTTCCGCGACGGCCTCAACAGTCACGGCGTGGTCCTGATGAGGATGGAGGATTCTCCTGCGTCGATTCGCCTTTTACGTCTGCAAAAGGCGTGGGCTGCGATTGAAAAGAACCTGCCTGGCAAGTTTATCGTTGTCACGAAAAGCAAGCTGCGGATACGAGCACTCACCAGTTCGTGATCGCGGGGCACGATAACAACTTTGCTGACTCAGACGACAACTGGTCGGGCATGACGGGATGTTAGCTCAAGTTGTTGGCCGGGAGAAGATCACCTCTCCGGACGCGAAGTCGAGGGAACCGCCCGTGGCGACGATGCTCTGGGCGCCCGTGGAAGGATTGATTTCGAGAATGCGGGCCTGGGTACTGGGACGGGCGGTTGCGAACGTCGATACGAAGATGTCGCCCGCGGCGTCCACCGAGTCGCCGTTGGTATTGGCGAGAAGCCCGCCGGTGGAGATCAGGGTCTGGCCGCCCGTCTTGCGGTTGATGCTCACCACGTTGCCGAGACCGGGGGCATCGCCGCCCGCGGCATCCACCACGATGAGACTGCCCTGCGGATCCAAGGCCATGTCAACTGGTTGATTGAGGTATCTGCCGGTGGCGATCAGAGTCTGCTGGCCGGTCTGAAGATTCACCTGAAAGATGGCGCCCGTCGAGTCGGCAAGACCGTCGGCGACATAGATCGTGTCGCCGGGACCGGGCTGGATTGCCAGCGGCTGCAACAGGGAGCCTCCTTGAGTAACGATCGTCTGTTTGTGGGTGCGCGGGTTGATCTCGATCACATTTGGGGTGGCGTGCCCCTTTGCTTTTCCGGAGTCCGTCACGAAGAGATCGCCGTTTAAATACTGGATCGCGAGCGGACGATTGAGATGACCGCCCGACGCGATGAGTTTCTGGGCGCCGGTGGAGGGGTTAACCGAGATCACGGCTCCGGTTTTCCTGGCGGTAGAGTCGGCGACATAGAGGGTGCCGTTCGGCGCCTCGCGAAGATCGAGTGGCGTCGAAAAGAGGCCTCGCGACGAGAGGACGGATTGCGCACCGGTCGTCGGGTTGACCTCGACGATCCCCGTGGGAGCGTGCTTGTCCACAATTCGCGTCGTGGCGACGAGGATGGTGCCATCGGCGGGCAAGACATGCGAGAGGGCCCTGCGCACTTCGAGCGTGTCCAGCCTCGGGCAAACGCACCGGCGACGGCGCAACGGGGCCGACCGGCGCGGGAAACGACACATCATGGCGAGCTTCCTCTTGAGAGTACAGTACCGGTCCCACGTTGTATTGATCAAGGATATCCTCAATCTGCGAACTTGCGATGGAAAACTCGGGTTTTCCCTTCCGCGAGCCCCGGAGACGGCGGAAGGCGGACGCAGTTCAGCGGATCCTCACTCGAAGGTACACCTCGCCGACACAGGCCGCTCAGCGCGCCGAGCGGATGCTGCGGGTGCAAGAGGCGCTGAACAGCCTCGACCCAATCGACCGGGAGGTGCTCGCGCTGAGACATTTCGAGCAGCTCGGCCGCGCCGAGGTGGCGCAGGTGCTGGGGATTTCGCAAGAGGCGGGAGCGATCTCCGCGACTCGGATCGCATTGAGGTTTCCGGCGGGCCCGGGCCATTCGACTGGCAGGGCAGCAGTATTGATGACTGGGATCGTCGGACGTCGCCCACGACGAAGTCCGAGGCAAGCCGGGCAGACGGCCAGAACCGAGCGATGGAGCCTGGAAGAACCAGAGGGATCGGCACGGCCAGTCTCAAGAGCACGAGCGAGAACAATCCGATCGTGAGCTGGCTGGATATCCTGTTGTCTCCCGCGGTTTGCCTCTGGAGCGAAGCGTCGACTTGAACCTGCTCGCAATACCAGCTATGTAGTATCCACGATGAACACTCCTGGCCAGACCCGCTCGAGCCGCGGGTCGTTAACTCGCATGCGGGCCGATTTCGTCACCATGGTTGCACTGGGCTTCGGAGAGCTGTTGCTCCCGTCGTCCACGTGTCAACGTGTGTTGGCGCGACAACCGGAGGGGACCATTGGACGCGCCGCCAACCTGGTGGTAACGGAGAATCGCAAGCCGGGAGCGACCGACTGGCAGTTGACCCGTGTGCGTGCTGACCGAGACGGTTTCCGTACTTCATGGATCGAAGGATACTGCTCGAAGCAGAGCGTCAAGGCTGGGGAGACCATCGATATCATGGTCTCGACGCAACCGCCACGACGGTTTCGAATCGAGATGTTTCGAATGGGATACTACGGCGGGCGTGGGGCGCGGGCCGTAACGACGCTCGGCCCTTTCCAGGGCAAGGCCCAAACGGTGCCCAAGCCCGGCGGCAAGAACCTTCATGAGTGCGAGTGGCCGCCGGCCATCCGATTCACCATTCCGGGAGACTGGCTCAGTGGGGTCTACCTGGGGCGGCTCACGACCGTGGTCGAAGGTGACAGCGAGCCCTACTGGCAGAGCTACGTGATCTTCATCGTACGTGACGATCGCCCCGCCGACGTCCTTTTCCAGTGCTCGGACAATACCTGGCAGGCTTACAATCGTTGGCCGAACCACTTTTCGCTTTACACCCATCCGCGGGGAGATCAGGGTCCGTGGGCCGACGTGAGCTTCGATCGGCCGTACGGCCGAGAGGCGCAGCATAACGGTGTGGTTGATGATCCGCTCACGTTTGGATCCGGCGAATTCCTCCCGTTCGAGTTTCCATTCGCTTACTGGCTCGAGCAGCACGGCTACGATGTGAAGTATTGCTCGAACAGCGATATGCTCACGCCGGACCGGGGTCTCCGCTGCAAGGCATTTCTCAGCGTCGGCCACGACGAGTACTGGGACATCCGGCAATTCCGCAGCGCGCTCCGGATGCGGGACGACGGCGTGAGCCTGCTGTTTTTCTCCGGCAACGCTATTTGCTGGGTCACCCCGTACCGCGACAGCCGCGATGGCCGGCCCAACCGGATCATTTTTCGCGGCGGGCCCTATGGAGCTGAAAACGACTACGCCCGGCGCCGGCAGAAAGAGCACGGCCCGTTCCCCGAGCACGGGCCGGACGAAGGTCTGCTCATGGGGGGTCGAAACGTCGAGCCGGTCAACGGCGGCGGCGACTGGGTCGTCGCGAAGGGCGAGCACTGGATGTTTGAAGGAACCGGGCTGAAGAACGGCGACCGGATCCCGGGACTGGTTGGCTGGGAGTATCACGGCGACCCGCCCAAGCTGGCGGGCCTTGAGGTCGTCGCGGCGGGAACCGCCTGGGTCGGCGGCCAGATCCCTCAGAAGTGGACCGCCACGATATACCCGGGTCCGAAAGGGAACTTTGTCTTCAATGCATCGACCATTTTCTGGGCGCAAGGGCTCTCGTCGCCGCCGGGTCACACGCTGCCCTGGTCGCACTGGTCGCGGCCGCATGGGCCGGATGAGCGCGTGCAAATGATCACGCGCAACCTGCTGCGGCGGGCCATCCGGCGCGGGCCGTAGGCAGGAGGCTTGAGCCAATTGGATCGGGAGGCAGCCGGCTTCGTGTGGGACGGGTAGAATGAAAAGACAGAAGCCGCCGAGGCGCGGCAAACAATTAGGCACGCAGAGGAGGTAGAACCAACTATGGCGTGGTCGTCAGAATGGTCTCGGCGCCGAGCTGATGCCTACTGCGAGGTTTTCGAGCCGAGCGCAATCCGGCGTGAGGAATTCGCGTATCTGGTAAGCGCGCTCGAGGGGTTTTTCGGCGACCGGCACCGAGGCCTAAGCCTGGAATTCGTCACCACACGGCGTCAGAGCGCTTTGATTCTGCTGGGCAAGGTCGAGAGCGTAATCTGCTTCGATGTGATGCAGTCTTGCACGGCCGATTACGCCTAGATGCACTGGTTGCGTGGAAGGACGAGGCGCAGGCTCTGCTCGAGAGGTAGAAGTCAACACCCCCACCCTCCGGAGATTCGGCCGTGTCAGATGCCGTTGAAAACGAAGATCTGGAAGTCGTCGTCGAGTTCCATCCCAACGACGCCGCGGCGGCGGAAGCCCTGAAGAAGCAGTTCGCGAACGATGAGGTCTTCGAGTCGGAAGCCTTCACGGGTACGCACGCCGTCAGCCTGATCGTTTCGGCGACGAAAAAGGCGCTCGGCCCAGTGCTCGAGTTCTTCGCTGCGCACCGCAAGAGCTACAAGGATGCGACGGTCAAGATCGGGCGGAATGAGATTTCGCTCAAGGGGTATACCATCGATGAGGTCAAAGGGCTGTTCGAGTCGCCGACCGTGCAGAAGCTTCTGAGAGAGATAAAGAAAAAATGACGGACGCCGAACATGTCCGGTGTCGCATCGCCACGCTGCGCTCGACGGCGAAGTTCGTCGCCTGTACACATTCCAGCGAGTTCATCGAACAGGCGGCAGAAATCGGCGAAGGGTTCTACTACGTCAACTTGTACGACGCCAAGATTGATTCCAACGTGGTGACGAGCAAGCGCGGCCTGATCCTGATCCATAACACCTACCTGCCGTCCTTCGCATATAATCTGCTGCTCTGCTGGCTGCTGTGCGCCAGCCAAGAGGGGTTCGATCTCCGCCAACTGCTCAAGCACAACTTCAAGAAATTCTTCGGCGAGCAGCTCATGCGGGCCAATCCCAACATCTTCTCGCGGGCCGTCTTCCTCGAGACCCTGCTTTACGAGCAGGTCTGTATGGTGCCCGTCTTCGAGGCGAAGTCCAAGCAGCCGGATCTCGATCGGTGGGCGACCTTGGGATCGCAGTTGATGTCTTCCGCCGTGTCCTTCCATGAGCTTGGCCATTATTACCTCGGCCGCGATGTTCGGGCGTGGCATCAGGTTCTCGAGCTGTTCACGGAGATTATCGCTCCCTTGCTTGACCGCGCCAGAGAGCGATACAGCGCCCTCTTTGCCGTCGAGTTCCAGTGCGATACCATGGCCGTCGCCTCGTGCCTGAGCCAGTACGAGAAATCGGCGGGCCGGGAGTTTTGCCTGCGGGCGACGGTCTTCGCCTTCGCGGCGTTCGCCGTCCTGTCCTCGCTGACCAAGTCGGCTGAGAAAACAGCGCAGGACCAGCGGTCGATCCCGGATGATGTCGATTTCGATAGCATCGAGAAGCGGCATCGCGGCTACGATTTCTCCCTGGGGAAAGACCTCGACTTCGTAGAGCGTGCCCGTCTGATTGCGGAGCTGTGCGAAGGCTTGGCCGCGAAGGACGGACTGACCCTGTTCGGCGAAGGAGGGGCGTTTCCCCTTCCGCCCACGATTATTGGCGACCTCCTGGCTTACGTCGACGGAATCATGGATAGCGACGACCGAAACGCCCGAGAGATGTCCCTCCTCGTAGCAGAGGCGATGAACGAGCATCCGAGAGGTGTCGACTATCTGTTCCTGCGATCAAGGACGTTCAGCTTCGGGAGTCAACGTAACCCGGACGGGTCCCTCAAGGACGCGAAATGAGGGACGAAGCTCGCTGGTCGAGCTCGTCTTCCGAATGTCAAGCATAGCTGTCCGTCTCGTTTTTCGTGTCCAACTCAACCAGATCGACTGCGACGTCTTTCTCATCCGCGCGGGTTGCGAGTTTGAGGGTCGTTTCGCCCAGGGGCGCCCGGAGCGTCACCGTCGTTGCTCTTGGCTTGGGAGTGGTTCTCGCTCCGATGTTTGGTGAACGGTGGCTGGAACGAATGGCACTGTAAGAACCTTAAGCCGCTCGCAGTAATCGTTTACGCGCTTCAGCACGCGTGCATGTAAGCATTTTATAACACTTTGGCCGCCGCTTCTTGCATCGAGGCTCGACGCGGCCTGGGCGGTCACCAACCCGGTCATATGCGATGGCTCCGAGCATTGCCGCCCAGAGTCGAGCACGCCGATCCGGGTCCACCGTCTGCAAGGAGTCGCGGAACGCTGAGATCGCTTGTTGGGTCCCCTTGAAGCTCAACTCTCGCGGCCGGGCACCCTCCACGCCCGCCGCAGTGGCCATGAAGGCACGGATAATGTTATAAGCCAACATGTGCATCCATATTTCCTTCTCGACCATATCCGGCGTCTGGCAGCGCAGTACGTCCATCTGCATCACGACCTTGATGGAACGTAAGTCGAGTTCGATATTCCACCTCTTGAGGAAGAGATCGGCGAGCTCTTCCTTGGTGTACTCAATCGGATCGACCAGCGTCGTGACCAAGACGATCTCGCGCACGCGATATCCAGGATTGTCGACTCGGAAACGCAACTCACGGACCGTGATCTCGTCAGGAATTTGCGCATAAGTCTTTTCATCCATCCATTCCGGCCGTGCTGGCTTTGGCCACCGCACGAGATGGTCTTCGATCCCGAGACAGCGCCCTCGACGGAAATCGATCCTCCTGCGCTGGTGCATGCGAAATACCCCATCGACCTCGCGGCGCATTAACTCGGCGATGCCGAAATACGAACCAAAATAGCGATCGCCCAGCAGAATACTGCCCTTTTGCAGTCGCTCCAACAGTGTGCGCAGCAAGCTTGTCTCGCCGCTGCGTTTTCCTTTATACGGGCCGATCGCCAGATCCAGCACCGCTCCAGTGGCCATGCAGATAATTGTCACGAACCGCGCGATCGCGAATCCGAGACCTGCCTTTTGGGTGCGTGGCTGAGGAAAGGCCTCTTGGTTGGCCGGTGTATCCGGCATCGACGCAGTCGATCCATCAACCAGAAGGACTAATCGCCCTTTCCAGTGCCATGCCGGCAGGGCTTTCTTCTGGAGGACCAGTCCCGTCATGCGAAGCAGTCGCGCGATAAAGGACAGCGGTAGGCGTTGCCGAGCCTTGCAGTAGTTGCCCGTGTCAGGAGAAACCGGGGGTTGCCCTTGCGAAACGAGAAAGGCAATCAGCCTCAACACCGCTTGGCGACACGAGTGATCCGGGTCGAGCACTTGGGTTAGGAATGTCCAGAGCGTCACGAGCGGGGTGTAGGTGCGAATCCGGAACTTGAGCCCCTCCTCGGCGAGGGCGGACTCGACGAGCTCCCCGTCGAGCAGGTTGTGGTACGGGAGCGTGTCGCCGTTTCTCAGCGCATTGGCCTGTTCCTCAGCCCGACGTCGGATATCCTGTGCCACTGTCGGCCTCCTTGCCGAAACGAGCCATGGATATGTGTCAACACCCATGCTTGTTACAAGGAGGCCGATTTTTGTCTAGAGCAATCCGCGACGAGACTTGCGCCTATCACAGTGCCATTCGTGGCTGGAACCTTTTCTGGGTCCAGCAACAGCAAGCAGGGGTTTACAGGTTTCGAACGTGCCGGACGATTCGGAGATCCTGATCGTACGCCACTGCCTGCCAGAAGCCGGCCGCCCAAGAGTGATCCTTCCTTACCAGCGCGTTGACACGTTTGGCCCCCTGCTGTGACAGCCGCTTTTCCACCTCGACCACCAGGGCTCGCGCAATTCCCCGACGCCGAAACTGGGGGTGGACCGCGAGGCGGTAGATGTTGCCGCGCCAACCGTCGAACGTGCCGATGATCGAGCCGACGAGACGCCCGTCGACCTCGGCAACCAAGACCTGAGCGCCGCTATCGATGGCCCGGCGCAGGTCGTCGACGTTGTCGGTGGCGGTGGGTACGGCCTCGGCTTGGCGCCACAGTTGGAGTACGGCCTCCGCTTCCTCCCCGCGGCAGTCACGGATCGAGCCGATGGCCACATTTGATTCACGCAAGAGGCTGCTCCCCGGCATCGGCCTGTACGCCCCGCCTGAAACGATTATGCACGTTGTCGGGTTCCTTCGGCAATCGTGGCGAGAAGGCCTTTTCCCTCAGCGCGCTGGCCGACTACCGCAGGGCCAGCGCTGGCTACGCGGACTCTCGAGCGATCTCGGCGCCACGGCCGGCCCTCAGCGGACGGCACGACTCAAGCGCTGTCGAAGACATCGCCCGATCATCGAGGATTCTCCTGCGTCGATCACGGTTGCATGGCGTGGGGGTCAGACCAGTGAGCAACGCGGGTTCCGGTTGATCCCGACTTCCGATCGGTGAGAATGGGTTCGGTCGACCAGACCGACGCGCGCAACACTCCGGCGGGAGAACCGTCTCCCCTCTTGGTCCGCAGGCTGGCCGAGTTGTATGAGTTGACTAACGCGCTTTTGCTGGAACAGGCAGGTGGATGTTTTTGCCATTCTGGCCCCTGAACCCCCTTCCGCTTTCGGATTGGTCCTGATCGAATTCCTCCGACCCTGCGTCGCAAAGGGACTCTGCGAGGCTCGGGGGCCGCTTGGGGTTTCGATAGAAAACGGACAAGAACCAACGGCCTCTAGCGGTCGTTTTTTCATGTGTACGCGATTCTAGAGAATCTTGCATCCTCGGTGGGAACCAGGGGGCCGGACGGAGGCCCGATCGGCCGGGGCGCGGATGCATTCGACGAGCGACCATGCGATAATCATATCGATCCGGTTCATGGCCCGGCGTAAGGACACCGTCATCGGAGTCCGGTCGCCCGCGGGCCCCGCCGGGCGTTCGGGAAACAAAAGTAATGGCCCCCGTCGATACCGATCGCAATCTCCTCTTCGGTTTGCTCGCTTTGCAGAACGGGCTGATCGACCAGGCGAAGCTCGTCGCGGCCTTTCAAGCCTGGACGCTCGAGAAAGCGCGGCCGCTGGCCGAGCATCTTGTGGCGCGGGGCGACCTTGACGCGGACGATCGAAGCGCAGTCGAGGCACTGGTCACGCGGCACATCAAGAAGCATGGCGGCAGCACCGAGAAGAGCCTGGCCGCGATCCCCGCCGGGCCGTCGACCCGACGGAGCTTGAAGCGCATCGCCGACCCGGAGATTCACGCCAGTTTGGCTGTTCTCGATCCGGAGATTGACGGAGAGGGAGTGCTTGCCAGGATCGCCGAGCGGACCGGGGCGCTGACCTGCGTCACGCTGGCAGAGACCGAATCGGGGCCCGAGCTGACGACGGCCAACCAGGGCGAGGGCCTTTTCGACGGCGCGGCCGGGCGGTATCAGGTGCTGGGCGAGATTGCCCGCGGCGGGATGGGAGCGGTGCACAGAGGACGCGACCCGGACCTGGGCCGCGACGTCGCGCTGAAGGTTCTGTTGGGCCAGCACAGTGACCGGTCCGAACTGGTCGACCGGTTCGTGGAGGAGGCCCAGATTTGTGGCCAGCTCCAGCACCCGGGGGTGGTGCCGGTGTATGAGCTGGGCACGCTCGCCGATCACCGGCCGTTCTTCACGATGAAGCTGGTGAAGGGGCAGACGCTGGCGGCGCTACTGGCCGAACGCTCGTCGGCGACCGACGAGCTTCCCCGCTTCCTCGGCATCTTCGAGTCCGTCTGCCAGACGGTGGCCTACGCCCATGCCCGAGGGGTGATCCATCGCGACCTGAAGCCCTCGAACGTGATGGTCGGTTCGTTTGGCGAGGTGCAGGTGATGGACTGGGGCCTGGCCAAGGTCCTCCCCAAGGGTTGGCAGCCGGTGCGAGAGCCGAAGACGCCTCCGGTCAATGAGACCGTGGTGGCCACGGCGCGGAGCAAGAGTGACAACGACCTCTCGCAGGCCGGCAGCGTGCTGGGCACGCCGGCCTACATGGCGCCGGAGCAGGCCCGAGGCGAGACCGAAGCCGTCGATCGCCGTGCCGACGTCTTCGCGCTGGGCTCGATCCTCTGCGAGATCCTCACCGGCCGCCCGGCGTTCGGTGGCGAGACGGCGATCGAGATCCTCCGCGCCGCGGGGCGGGGCGACACCGCCGCGGCGCTGGACCGACTGGCGATCTATGGTGCGGACGAGGAGCTATTGACCCTGGCCAGAGACTGCCTCGCCGCCCAGGCCAACGACCGGCCTGCCGATGCGGGAGTGGTCGCCGATCGCTTGACCGCCTACCTGTCCGGCGTGCAGGAGCGGCTGCGCGAGGCTGAGCTGCACCGGGCCGCGGAGAGCGCCCGTGCGCAAGAAGCCGAGTCCAAGGTCTCTGCCGAGCGGCGGGCGCGACGGCTGACAGCCGCGCTGGCCGCCACGGTCCTCCTGGCTGGCGTGCTGGGAAGCGCCGGCTGGCGGTGGGTGGAGCTCCAGCGGCTCGAGCGAGTACGGGAATCATCCAGGCGGGTCAACGTTGCGATCCAGGGTGCGACCCGGCTGCGGGGCCTGGCTCAGGGCGCGGCGGTGGGCGACCTCGGCCCCTGGGAGGTGGCGGTCGTCGCCGCCGAGAAGGCGCGCGAACTGCTGGAGCCCGGTGTTGAACCCGGCCTGCGGACGCAGGTTGGTGGCCTTCTTGTCGAGCTGGCCGCCGAGCGAGGCGGGGCCAAAGCGGCAGCGGAAGCGGCCGAGCGCGACCGCCGCTTGCTCGACCGACTGGCGGATATTCGCTCGGCCAGGGCCGATGATCGAGTCGGCGACGGAACCGGCGCCGCCTATGGTGCGGCTTTTCGCGAAGCCGGAATCGACCTCGACGAGCTGACCCCCGAGGAGGCCGGCAATCGCATCAAAGCCCGTCCCGCAGCATCAGCCACCGCCATGGCCATGGCCCTGGACGACTGGGCTGCGGTGCGACGCGACCTCCGCAACGACGCGGCCGGCGCGAAGCGGCTGATCGCAGTCGCCCGCTCGGCCGACCCCGACCCTTGGCGCAACAACCTGCGCGACGCCCTGGAGATCGCCGATCGGCCCGCTCGGCGCGCCCGCCTCACAGCTCTCGCCGCTTCGATCAAGGGGCAGGAACTGCCGCCGGTCAGCTTCGACCTGCTGGGCAACGCGCTGGGCGACGTGGGGGCCAAGGCCGAGGCCGAATCGGTCTTGCGCCGGGGCCGTCGCGCCCACCCGGGCAACGTCTGGCTGAACTACGACCTGGCCCGGGCGCTCGAGAGCCTCTCGCGACGCGAAGAGGCCATCCGCTATTATACCGCCGCGCGGATGATCCGCCCGGAGACGGCCCACGAGCTCGCCCACGCCTTGAGGATGAAGGGCGAGAGCGACGAAGCGATCGACGTCTTCCGCGACCTGGTGCGCATTCGCCCCGGAAACGGCCGTCATCTGTCTTGCATGGGCCACGTGCTGCTCGTCCGTGGATTTCGCGAAGAAGCGCGCCGGACACTGACCGAGGCCGTCACTGCGCTCCGCCAGACGATTGCCGCCCGCCCCGACGATTTCTATGCACATCTCCAACTGGGCAATACACTCCGCTTCCAGAACCGTCTGGACGAATCCCTGGCGATGTACCGTGAGGCGGCGCGGCTTAAGCCCACAAACCCCGATCCGCTGGACGGCATGGGCTGGATCTTTCTCGGGCAGGGGCGTCACGACGAGGCGGCCGCCATTTATCGTGATTCGCTGCGGCTCGCACCTGAGAACACGGTAGCACTCGAGGGTCTTGGCAGCGCGCTGCAGGCGCTGGGCCGCATAGACGAGGCGATCGAGCTCTATCGTAAGGCGCTGCGGATTTCCCCCGACGACTCATCGCTGCACTTCAAACTCGGCGGCGCCCTGTCGGCCAAGGGCCGGTTCGCGGAGGCTCTCGCCGAGAAACAGGAGGCTGCGCGGCTGACACCCGACGACTCCACAGTCCTCCACGGCCTCGGTCTCGCGTTCAGGGACCTCGGCCGCTTCGACGAGGCCGAGGCCGCCTTCCGGAAGTCGCTCGTGAACCAACCCGACAACCCCGACCCTCTCAACTCGCTGGCCTGGCTCCTGGCGACCGCCCCCGACCGCCGTCAGCGCCGGCCCGAAGATGCCCTGAAACTGGCCCGTCAGGCAGTCCAGGAGGCACCCGACGTCGCCACGAACTACAACACGCTGGGCGTGGCCGAATATCGTAACGGCCTGTGGGACGAGGCGATCGCTACCCTGAACAAGTCGATCGCCATGTGCGAGGGAACCGACCCCACGGACTTCTTCTTCCTGGCCGTGGCCCACCGGCAGCGCGGGGACAGGGACCAAGCCGAGCGAGCATTTCACCGGGGTGTCGAAGTGGCCAGGAAGAACGCCCCGTCCCTATGGGAGTGGCGAATGATCTGGGCCGAGGCGGCCGAGCTGCTGGGAAAGCCAGGCCACGTGCCGACGCTCTACGAGGTCACGGCTGAACCCGACCGCGCTATGGCGACGCTGCATCGAATGGCGGCAGCGGGTTTCGTTCAACCCGAACTCCTGCGGGCCAGTCGCGACCTCGAACCCCTTCGCACACGTCGAGATTTTCAGCTCCTGGCGCTGGATCTGACCATGCCAGCTCAGCCGTTCGCGCAGTGAACGGGCGGTGAGCCGCGGTCCGGGGTCTTCTGACCCGGGCAAGATCCTGCCGTGGATCGTTTCCAGCCGGACCGAAGCAAACGCGGCTCAGCGTCTAAGGATGTGTATCGTGTCCGAGAGCTTGAGAGGGCAACAATGATCTTGCGCGCGTCGGTCCGACGACACCGAAGCCGATCTGAGGTTGCGTCGGGCGATCAGACCGTCGCGCGCGAACGAGCAGCTCTCTCGGCATCAGAGCGGCTTGCCTGCGGGCCACGCCCTCGTTCCGCGATCAGCCGGGAGCATTACTTTTCGGAAGGGGTGCTGAAGTGCATCTGACCGCCCTGGGCTTCCTCGGCGCGATCTATCATCTCCCATCTCCGAGGCATCCGCGCCGGGCTCCGTGAGCAAAGCTCGGTCATGCGGCAGACGGCGCGTCATCGCGCGAGCTGCTGTGCTCAGTTGTCCCCGTCCGGCCGGATCGTGCCCTGGCCGGTGAGGAGCCAACGGGGCGAGATCCCCAGTTCCACGATCAGGCGCAGGACGATGTCGCCCGGGATTGCTGCCTTGCCGAGCTCATATTCGTACCAGGTTTCCAATCGCACGCCCAGCCACGCTTCGACCTTCAGCGGGCGCTCCCAGGTTCCGCCGGGCGCGATCCCTTTGCGGATGCGGCGGAGACGCTTGCCGATCTCCTTGCGGCGCTTGAGGACGGCCGGGGCGGTGCGTTGACCGGGCATGCTCCCTCCCTGGAAAATGCGGTGGTGATTCTATCGATCGGCCCTCGGCTGTCGACACCAATCGGTCTTTTTTGGCGGCCGCTCGTCGAACTCATCAACGACTACGGCTTGGCCGCGGCTTTGGACGCGGCGCTTGTCGCGGAGTGGTTGTTTTGTGCGCATCAGGTCTTTTCTTCTGCGTCGTCGTCCTCCGTTCTTGATCGTTCACAGGGCCAGATCGTGCCCTGCCCGGTGAGGAGCCAACTGGGCGAGATCCCCAGTTCCACAATCAGGCGCAGGAGGATCTCGCCCGGGATAGTCTTGCCGCGCTCATATCCGTACCAGGTGGACAGTCGCACGCCCAGCCACGCTTCGACCTCTCGCCGGCGCCCCCAGGTTCCGCCGGGCGCGATCTCCTCCCGGATGCGGCGGAGACGCTTGCCGATCTCCTCGCGGCGGTTGCGGACGGCCGGGACGGTGCGTCGACGGGGCATGCTCCCTCCCTGGAAAATGCGGTCGTGATTATATCGATGGGCCCTCGGCTGTCGACGGCAACCGGTCTATTTTGGCGGGCATTTGTCGAACCCATCAACGACTAGTGGCCGTCGATCGTAAATAAGCTTGCTCGAAGTGCTAGGGATCGGTTCGACGGCTAGCTGTGATAGAATAGAGTCCGAAGCAGAGTACGAGCAGAAATACCTATCGCGTGCGAAGAAGGAACGGCTCATGGAGCTAACTGCTGAACAGGAACGGGCCATTCAAAACGGTCAAGCGGTGGCAGTGACCGTCGGCAGCGCGGAGTGCATCGTGCTTCGCAAGGATATCTACGAGCACGGCGAAAGGCTCGATTATGGTCCATGGACGAAGGAAGAAATGGACTTGGTGGCGTCGGAAACAGCGGACCTGCTGGCCGGAGATGGTTTTGACGAACCGGACGACTGATGAACCTTTAGCGCGGCGATGTTCTGAAGGCCCGCTTCCCACATGCTTCCGGCGGCCGCGGTAAAAAGCGCCCCGTCGTCGTGGTACAGGCCGACGCTTACAATCAGCGCCTGCACCACGCAGTGGTGGCGCAGGTAACAACCAACCTGGACGAGAAAGACGACCCGGCCTGTTTGTTCGTGGAAGCCGCCGCGCCGGAGGGCAAAGCCGCGGGCCTGGATCGGGACTGTCTGATCTGCTGCACCTTGCTGTCACTGATGACCGAGGACCGGCTCACGGAAAAGGTCGGCAACCTGTCAGCAAAAATGCTCGCTGAATTGGATGAGTGTCTGAAGGCAGCGCTGGGCATTGGATGACCCGGCGATGGGAGGCTGAAGGCCGACGATGGCTTCCTTGAGTCTTGAAGTCATCAATGTAGAGGTCAAGGCTGAACCACAACTCTCGCCAGGATTCGGAAAGCCAAATGAAATGTAGATTTGTCAAGATCCCTTCTACATTAATGTCCGCGAGAATCGCCCGCATCCCGTTCCTCCTGAGTCTTCGTCGCTTGCTGCTGCCGTTCCCGAGCCATCGCCAGAAAATGTTCGTGCCCGGCATCCAGCTTCGCTTGGAGCTCAGGGGGGGTTGCCTCGAGCGCATCGTTCGAGGATTCGCTGGTAATCCTCGATGACCTTTTTCTTGTGATCGTCGATATAACGGATCGCCGCATCGACTTGGCTGGAACTCAGGTGAAAAAGGCGAGCAATCTCCGCTGTCGGCCATCCCTCTTGGAGATAGGGTGTCGTTTCACGACAACTCACCCCTGACAATTGATATGAGCCAGGGTTGAAATACCATCAAAACGACCCAGGCCAAGCCCAACAAGCGTCCCGCTCGGTCGAGCCAGTTCGGCTCAGGCTGCCACCGGCCATTCAATGCCGAACCCGCCCACGCTACTGTCACCGCGAGGCCGGGCATGCCCAAATTGACTCCTAGATATGGTGTAACTGCCATGACCAGAAATCGTGCCATGACTGCCGAGGGCAAAACCGTGCCGATGTTGGCCATGAGAGCAACGGCAGGTGTTATCACGTTGACCGTCTCGATGGCCACGGCCAAGGCTGCTGCACCGCAGGCGGTTGCTCCCGGCCGCTCTAGCAAACTCTTTAGGCTCGGGCGAGATCGTCGGGAAAGGAACAAGAGTAAAACAAGCGCGATCGTCCAGGCGACGTTCCCCTTCATGATGGGGAACGGAACAGTCCTGCCTCCATCGGTCAGCGGCAGCGTTGCCAAGGTTTTGGCGCATGGCTGATCTGACCCGCGCGCTCGATCGACTCCAGCACTTCGCCCAGATGCTCGGTGTTGACCGCCAGCGGCCAGACAGGCGCCGACTTTGGCGCCGGGTCGGGCTCATTGAGCGATGATGCCGTGGCCATGGGGTGAGATCATAAACACCTGATTTCCGATAAGCGTGGCGCCCGAGGTGCTCGTGACTCCGGACGTTGATCCTCCGACCACGGTGATCTCGCCGCCTTTCGGGAATGCCTGCTTCCTCGTGAATTTCAAGGTGATCGAATCGGCCGAGGCGCTGTAGGACACCGCAACGCTCCGGAGCGGCTGAAAGACGCGTCGCGTTTGCTTCTTGACCCGTTTCGTGATGATGGCATCCACTTGATAATTACCGCTGTTCACTGCGCTCGTGGGATTGAGCGGCTCGCTGAAGTCGAAAACGAATCCGCTGAGAATGGAACGTCCGATCGGCTTGCCCTTCTTGTCGGTCTTGCGCAGAAACAGGGGTTGTTCCCCGGTGATGGCGAGCAGAGGCTTCGAGTTGACGACCAGAGTGCCAATCGCGCTGCTGGCCGCGTCCGTCGAGTCTCCGGCGAAGCTGGCAAGCACCGCACCGGAGTAAGTACCGGCGGCGAGGCCAGCCAGGCTGACACTGCTCAAGGTGGCGACGCCGGCCCCGTCCGTCATGGCCGTTCCGACGTTTCTGACCGCGCCGCCCTCGCTCAGCGAGAAAGTCACTATCCTACCAGGGAGCGGCGAGCCGCTTTTGGTCAGTGTGGAGGTCAACGTGGCACTGCCGCCGGAAGTTCCACTACCAGAGACGGCCGAGAGGCTCGTCGGACTGGCGACCGCAGAGATATAGCTAAACGTGTCGTCGGGCGAGACGGGCGAGTGACCACCTGCCGTGACCACGGTCACGTCCACCGTGCCTGAGCCTTCGGGGCTCGCGAGGGTAATCTCATTGGCCGTGTCGCTGAGGAAGCTGGTCAATTGGACCGAGCCGAAATTGACGGCGGAGGCGCTGGCGAGATTCGTGCCGGTGATCGTCACAGTGGTGCCGCCGGTCGCCGGTCCTGTCGCCGGCGCGATTCCTGTCACGGAAGCAGGGAGCGGCGCAGCGACGTAACTGAACTGGTCAGCCGGTGACGTCGCCGATGTGCCGTTCGGCGTCACGACGGTCACGTCCACCGGTCCTGAGCCGGCGGGGCTCACGAGGGTAATCTCATTGGCCGTGTCGCTGAGGAAGCTGCTCACTTGCACCGAGCCGAAATTGACGGCGGAGGCGCTGGCGAGATTCGCGCCGTTGATCGTCACAGTGGTGCCGCCGGTCGCCGGTCCTGTCGCCGGCGCGATTCCTGTCACGGAAGGAGGAGGCGGCGCAGCGACGTAACTGAACTGGTCAGCCGGTGACGTCGCCGATGTGCCGTTCGGCGTCACGACGGTCACGTCCACCGTGCCTGAGCCGGCGGGGCTCACGAGCGTAATCTCATTGGCCGTGTCGCTGAGGAAGCTGGTCATTTGGACCGAGCCGAAATTGACGGCGGAGGCGCTGGCAAGATTCGTGCCGTTGATCGTCACAGTGGTGCCGCCCGTCGCTGGTCCCGTGGCCGGCGCGATTCCCGTGACGTCCGGGGGAGGCTGCGGGGCGACGTAACTGAACTGGTCAGCCGGCGAGGTGGCCGATGTGCCGTTCGGCGTCACGACCGTCACGTCCATGGTGCCTGAGCCCGCTGGGCTCATGAGCGTAATCCCATCGGCAGTGTCGCTGAGGAAGCTGGTCACTTGAACCGAGCCGAAATCCACGGCGGAGGCGCTGGCGAGATTCGTGCCGGTGATCGTCACTGTGGTGCCCCCGGCGATTGGTCCTTGCGCAGGCGTCAGCCCCGTGACGGAAGGAATCGTGAGCGCCGTCGCGAGGGCGGTCAGCACGACCGCGTTCCCACCGTCGGCCTGGTAGGAAATGCTGAAGACGCTGCCGCTCGCCGAGTCGATCAGGCTCCCTTCCGGCAATCCTCGGAATGTGCCGGTCACGCCGCTGCCGCTTTGCACGATCGTGAGCGTGGTACCCGCGGCCAGGGCCGTATTCGCGGTGACCTGGAGCGGCGCCTCGTTGAGGTCGATGGATCCACTGACATCGAGCTGAAAGTAGGTGCCGGCCGCGACGCCGTCGCCGGGAGTGGTTCCATTGATCGAAACAGCCAGTGGACTGCCAGGCGGGAGAGTGAGCGCACTCGCGTCGACGCCCTGCAAGGTGACCGACCCTCGATCGTTGTTGGTCTTGTCGGTGCTTTGCTCGAGGTCGACATTCAGCGTTCCCGAGCCGGTGTTGAGCGTAGCCCCCGAGGCCATGGTGATGTCGGCGTCTCCGGGGTCGCGCTCGCTGTTGACGACGCCGTCGGCAACGGAATCGTTGGCGATCAGCGACAGGTTTGCGCCGTCCGTGTTGATTCCGGCGTTGATCAAAATGCTGCGGCCGGCCTCGAGCGTGAGGCTGCCGGGCGTGCCGCTGGATGTTTCGTCAATGGGGCTGTCGATCGTGATATCGTCGTTGGACTGGATCGTGACGTCTGTTCCCGCGTCCAGGTCGCGGGTCAGGAAGCTCGGAGCCACGGTGATGGTCTGGCCCTGGGCGAGCGCGTACGTCAGCTCGTTGGGGTCAGTGAAGGCGAACGTTGAGCCCGCGATGAAGGAACTGCCGGACGAGATTGGCTGAATGTCAGACGGTAGTCCGGTACCCTCGAAGGTGTTTTGGAGGTCGGCCGTAATCTGGCCATCCATGGTCTTTCCGGTGGAACCATCGAACCACGTGCAACTGATCGAGCCGCCGCCTGATACCGAGTAGAGGTAGTTACTGTTGGGAAGAACGACGATCTCGCTGGTTTCGGAATCGGCGCCGACGAAACTGTTTGCGCTCGAGACAGTGCCGAAAGTTCCTGTTGTGCCATCGCCCCATGTCACAGTTCCCGCGCCCTGGAGCGCGATTTGGCTGACGACCGCATAATTGCCGTCGGGCAAGGCTGTGAGCCCCCGGAAGCCATCGGGGCCACCCCCGAGCCAGTCGCCGGCGACAGAGTCGTTTAACGATTCCGGTGAGCTGCCGACCATGCTGTTGGTGGTGGATATGGTGCCGACGACACCGGTCTTGCCGCTTCCCCATGTCACGGCCCCTTCATCATCATTCCAGAGCGGGCTTCCAACAACATAATTGCCGTTCGTTAGCGCAATGACGTCGTCGGCGTCTACGCCGTCGTTTCCGACTTGATCATACGGGTCGCTGCCGACCAAGCTGTTGGCCGCAGAGACAATGCCGACACTTCCCGTTGTGCCGTTGCCCCAGGTTACCGCTCCGGTGTCGCCATACCAGTTAGAGCTGTCCACCACGTAGTTGCCGTTGGTCAGGGCGGTGACGCCCTGCAGGCCCACCGAATCGCTGAATCCGGTTTGGTTGCTGTAAGGATGGCTGCCAACCAGGCTATTGGCGGAAGAGACCGTACCGATCGTTCCGATCGCCCCGTTCCCCCACGTCGCGGCCCCCTCATCGCTGTTCCAGTACGGGCTGTCGACGACATAGTTCCCATTGGACAGGGCGATGACGCCGACGGTGAAAAAATTGGTGGGCGAATTGTAAGGCGTGCCGGCGCCTACAGAGTCGCCTTGGTTGCTGCCGATGAGGCAGTTGGCGGCGGAGACGACGCCGGTGGTTCCCGTGGTTCCATTCCCCCATGTCACCGCGCCAAGGTTGCCATTCCAGTTTGGGCTGGCCACGACGTAGTTGCCATTGGAGAGGGCGACGAGGCCGGTAAATGGACTGGCGTTGTCCCAGCCGCCAACCTCGTCACCGCTATTGCCGACGAGACTGTTCGTCGCGGAGATGGTGCCGCTAACGCCCATCGTCCCGCTACCCCACGTTACTGCACCCGCCTCCGAGGCTCCGGCGGCTGCTTTCCATTGGTAGCTGTCCACGACGTAATTGCCGTTTGTGAGGGCGATAATGTCTTCGCCAACTCCGTCGCCAACCAGGCTGCCGACAAGGCTATTGGCCGCTGACACGGTGCCGTCGACTCCCGTCGCTCCGCTCCCCCAAGTCACCTCGCCCTCGCCGCCATTCCATTGGGAGTTGGATACAACGTAGTTGCCGTTCGTAAGAGAGGTGACCGTGAGCTCGCCAGATTGATCGCCGCAACCGATGAGGCTGTTCGCAGCGGTGATCGTGCCCGCGACGCCCGTCGTCCCGTTTCCCCAGGTCACCGCTCCCTCGTTGTTGTTCCAGAACGGACTTGCCACCACGTAATTGCCGTCCGCCAGGGCCGTGACGCCGCCTACCGAACCGCCGCTACCCCCCACCCAGTCGCCGAAATTGTTGCCGACCAAGCTGTTGGCGGCGGAGACAGTGCCGACGGTTCCCGCCGTCCCGTTCCCCCAAGCGACAGCCCCGGTAGCGGCATGCCAGCCTATGAAATCCACGACATAGTTTCCGTTTGCGAGAGGAATAACAGCGGTGCTGTAAGCGACGGAGCCAGTGCTGCCGCTTTCGACAAGGCTGTTCGCCGCGGAGACCGTGCCGCTGACCCCGGTCGTCCCGCTCCCCCAGGTCGCCGAGCCTACGCCGGACACCACGAAATTCCCATTGGTCAGGGCCGTGAAGGTATAGCCCCCTCCGACGTTTCCCCCTCCGGTGAGGGTACTGATCAACGCGCCCGTCTTGCCGTTGAAGAGGCAAACCGCGCTCAACTCATCCACGAGGATGTTGCCGGTGCTGAGCACAAGGCTAAAGTCGCCAGAATCAGCGCTCGAAGCTATCGGGGACGGCGCGAGGCTGAACTGGGGGAAAACGCCGTTGGCGGCGCTGACGACCAGCCCGCCAGGCTGTGTGTTGACCGTCAACGTGGCCGGCGCTGTGGCTGCGGTTCCGGCCGAGTTCGTGAAGACTGCGCGGTATTCGTAGCCGTTTTCGGACTCCGTCGTGGTGAAGGTCAGGCTCGCCGATGTGGCATCCGCTAGATTGCTGAACGTATTGCCGCCGTCGGTGCTCACTTGCCACTGCATGGTCGGCGTGGGTAACCCGGACCCGGCAGCCGCGAACGTCACGGGATTGCCGGCACTGGCGACTTGGCTGGTGGGATTGGTGGTGACGGCCAAGAAGTCATTTTCTACCACGGTGAGAGGGCCGTCGGCGCTGGCGCCGGAATAGGTCGAGTCACCGGCGAAACTCGCGCCCACGAAATGCGCGAATGTGCCGACGTTGAACCCGGCCAAGCTCACGCCGTTCAACGTGGCAACGCCGCTCGCATTTGTCGTCGACTTACCAACCGGCGTGATGATCCCACCCACCAGCAGGCTGAACCCCACCGTCTCGCCCAGGAGCGGCAAGCCAGCGGAGGTCAAGCTCGCGGTAAGGGTCGCCGTGCCACCGTAGGCTCCATTGGCAGCAACGGCGGAAAGGGTCGAGGAATCTTCGATGAGCGACTGGATCACCAACGGCACCGGCTGTGAGTCGCTCGCGGCGAAGTTGGTGTTGTCCGGGATGTAGGTGGCGGAAATCGAATGCGATCCGAGCGGCAGGCCCGCATCGCTGGTGGTGGCCACACCGTTCACCAGTGATACCGGAGCGCCGTAGGGGATTCCGTCCACGGAGAACTGAACCGTGCCGGTCGGTGTCGCCGGGTTCGCGCTCTGGCTGGTGTTTGCCACGGTCGCCGTGAAGGTGACGCTCTGGCCAACGTTGGCCTCGCCGCTGGGCTGGGTCCCGATGATGGTTGAGGTCGAGTCGGCTTGAATCACAAGCGGTGTCGGGGCCAGGGGGCTGCTCGCCTGGAAATTGTGATTTCCGGGGGTATACGTGGCGCTGATTGCGTGCGAACCCACCGGCAGGTTTGCGTCGGTGATCGTGGCTGTGCCGCCATCCAGGTCAACCGGGGTGCCGAACTGTGTACCGTCAACAGTGAACTGCACCGTTCCGATCGGGGTCCCCGCATCCGGGCTGCTACTGGTATCAGCCACCGTCGCCGTGAAGGTCACGTTTTGACCGAAGTCGGCGTTACCGGCGGGCTGGGTGGTCACCGTGGTGGACGTCGGGTCGGGCGGGGCGAGGCTCGCGCTGAGATCGAGGTTCGTATCGATAACCCATCCCACGTTATTGATCAGGCCACCCAGGTAGGGCGCGACCGTATGTCCCGAAAGGCTCTCGCTGAACGAAAGTGTGAATGTGTCGCCAATTCGGGCGATGAATGTACCCGACTCGTGGTCAACGTTACCTGGTCCGACCGGCGTGACCCCCGGGCCGCCTGCCTGATGGTCGTCCGATACCAGAAGGGTCGTATCACCCTTGTATGTGTAACTGGCGAGATACGAAAAATCGGCGGCCGCGTTGTTGGACGCGAACGTCTTTGGATTGTAGACGAAGCTGAGAGCGACGATGACCCGATCGCCGGGCTGCTCATCCGGAGTTGTGGGGATGATCGTGACCGGAAGGTCGGCGCCGATCTGGCCATCCGTGTCGGCCAGCCCCGCGCTGGTGGCGACATTGGCGATACCGTGCAGCGCCACGCTGCCCTGAGAAAGGATGTCGAGCAGCACGCCCGGATTGCCCGACGAGGAATTTGCAGTCGTCAGTGTCACGTTCGCGACCGCCGTGCCATCGCCGTGGGGGTCTTTTTGTGAATTCGGCGTGTTCAGAAAAAACATCTCGTTCTCGGTCTGAGCGACCGAGTCAAGTGTCGATTGCTCGCCCAGCCCGCCGGATAGCTGGAGCGTCGCCAGCAGCGTCCGGGGCTCCATCAGCTCGACATGGGGCACTCGCATTCGGCCGAGCCGCGCCTTTTGCGTCGTTGGGCGTTCACGGTTTCGGATGTGCTCGCTGTCGCGGCGTATGAATGCCATGTTCATCAGTCCTGTCATCGTCGTCCGGCTCAGAAATAAACCGCCGCTTGCGCGCCGGCAGTCTCGCGCGAGGTTCGCCGATTTCCACTGGGCCGGACAGTGTGATCACCGCGGAACGGTCGCGGAATCGCCGGCACTTCTTCTAAAGCGAGAGCCGCGATCCGCGACCGCAACAATCATCGAAGATTTTCAGCGGATCTGTGGTCGTTCAGCCAGCCGGCGTGGTAGCATGCATAGAGCTACCCGGAGGAATCGTTGGGGGATCCTCTACCAGCGCGGGGCGGTTTGGTCGTGCGATGGAAGACGGGTGTGATCGGACAGTTGAGATTCAGCTTGGTTTAGATCGCCTGCGCCTGGGCGACTTCTCCGCGATCGAGCGACTCTTGGCGATTTCCACTGAACGCCTGACCCGTATCGCGGCCAAGATGCTCAAGGATTTTCCCGGCGTCGGACGCTGGGAGCAAAGCGACGACGTAGCCCAGAACGTGGTGATTCGGCTCGATCGGGCATTGCGGTCCGTCACTCCAGCGACCCCGCGCGACTTTTTCCGGCTCGCTGCCGCCCAGGTTCGCCGAGAGCTGATCGACCTGGCGCGCCACTACTACGGCCCGCAAGGCATGGGGGCGCATCATGCCACCCAAGCCCCGTGTCAGGGCAGTGCCGCCGCTGACCTTGCCCGTTCACCAATCCAGTCGACCTATGACCCGAGCCGGCTGGCGGCCTGGGCCGAGTTTCACGCCGCGGTTGAGTCGCTGAGCGATTCCGACCGCGAGCTGTTCGACCTGCTTTGGTACGAAGGCTTGACCCAGGCCGAGGCAGCCGCGATGCTTGGCATTTCTGAACGAACCGTGCATAGCCGCTGGCTGGCTGCGCGGGTCCGCCTCAGCGATACACTGGGCGGCCAGCTTCCCGTGTGACGATGTAGTGGGAGCAACTCGACGGTGATGACGCACGATCCAGCCAACGACCGCGTGGAAGAGCTCCTCATCCGCTGGGACGAGCTGCGCGGTCAGGGACACGCCCTCCCAGCCGAAGAACTTTGCGCCGATTCACCCGAGCTTGCTCCTGAGCTGCGGCGGCGAATCGCAGCCGTGTTGCGGCTGGATCCGGTGCTCGACCTCGACGCCGCCCGGCTCTCTACCACACCGGAGAGCGTGCATCCGACCCACGCAGCAGACCGTCACGTGATTCCCGGTCTTCTGAGCGCCGTCGCCGTATACCGGCCGCAACACCATCACGCCCGCGGCGGCCTGGGAGAAGTGCTCGCCGCCCACCAGGAAGAGCTTGATCGCACCGTGGCGCTGAAACGGATTCGTCCCGAAAAGCTGCACGAGGAAGCGCGGCGGCGTTTCGTACGCGAAGCAGCCATCACGGCCCAGCTTCAGCACCCGGCCACGTCCCGATCTACGGCCTCGGGCAAGACGATAATGGGCCGTTTTACACGATGCCGCTGATCCAGGGGCAGACCTTGCACGAGGCGACACTCGCGTTTCACCAGGACGACACGCTTCGCCGTGCGCCCAGCCGGCGCAACTTGAACCTCCGCGGGCTTCTCCAGCACTTCATCGGTGTGTGCAACACCGTCGCCTTCGCTCACGACCAGGGCATTGTACACCGCGACCTCAAGCCGTCGAACATCATGCTCGGTCCCTATGGCGAGACGCTGGTGATGGACTGGGGCCTGGCAAAGCGATTTGGCGAGGATGAATCCGCGCCGAAAGCGGTCGCGGCCGAATCGTCTCGGGGCCCCTCGGCCGACGAATTAACCGCCACCGGTGCCGTGATGGGCACGCCGCAGTACATGAGTCCAGAGCAGGCCCGGGGCGAGCCCGCCGGTCCCGCGAGTGACATCTTCAATCTCGGGCTGATTCTTTATGCGATCCTTACAGGGAAGCCGGCCTTCGAGGAAACGACGCTGCGCGGGGTGGATCCGCTGAAGGTGGTGCGCGAGGCTGCGATCTTGTCCCCCCGAAAACGAAATCCTGGCCTCTCGCCTGCCCTCGATGCCGTCTGCGCCAAGGCTCTGGCGGCGCGGCCGAAAGAGCGCTATTCCTCGGCGCGGGACGTTGCCAAGGACGTCGAAAACTGGCTGGCGGACGAGCCCGTCGCGGCCTGGCGCGAGCCTCTATCGATGCGTTTGCGGCGCTGGATGCGGCGCAACCGGACATCGGTCACGGCTGCCGCGGCGGCACTGATGGGCGTCACGCTGGTGTCACTCTTGTACGCCGACCAGCGGGCTCGGACTGCGACGACCATCGGCAAGCTGGCGGAAAGGCTCCAGGGCGAGAGCGAGAACTTGAGGACCGAGCGAGCCAACCTCACCAACGCTTTGGACCAGTCAAACAGCCGCCTCGCCATGCTCAATTTCGAGCGCGGGCTCGCCGCCTGCGACGCCGGACAGGTCGGGCCAGGCTTGCTCTGGTTCGTCGAAAGCCTGCACGCCGCGACCGACGCACGCGACCCGATCTGGAGGCATGCGGCCCTCTCGGGTCTCTCCGTCTGGCGACGAGACTGGAGTGGTCTCAAAGGCGTGTTTTCACATGACGATCTTGTGACCGCGGTCGCAATCAGCCGCGAGGGCAAGACCATCCTTACCGGAAGTTGGGACCATACCGCGCAGCTCTGGGACACGGCCAGCGCAGAGCCGATCGGATCGCCGCTTCAGCATCAAGAAGTGGTGGAAGCGGTCGCTATCTCGCCCGACGGCGGAACGGCCCTCACCGGCAGCCGCGATGGCTCCGTGCAGCGCTTTAGTGCAGTCACCGGCAAGCCCATCGGCAAGCCAATGCAGCATCGGGACCGGGTGAGCGCGCTGGCCTTCAGCCCGGATGGCAAGACCATCTTGAGCGGAAGCTGGGACGGAACAGCACGGCTCTGGGACGCCGCCACCGGAATCCTGGTCAAGAGGCCGTTGAACGTTCGCGGCGGGGTTTCGTCGGTGGCGTTCTCTCCAGGCGGCAAGACCATCCTGACCGGAGGCTTCGCTGGGACCGCGCAGCGCTGGGACGCTGTCACCGGGCTTTCCATCGCCAAAGCACTCGAGCATCAAAATGTCGTTTCCGCAGTCGCATTCTCACCCGATGGCAGAACGATTGCCACGGGAAGCTGGGACAAAACGGCACGGCTCTGGGACGCCGCCACCGGGCTGTCCGTCGCCTCGCCCATGGAACATCAGAGCGCGGTTTATGCCGTGGCGTTCTCCCCGGATGGCAACACCATCGTCACCGGCAGCAGCGCGGCTGGGACGGTGCGGTTCTGGGACGCTGCAACCGGCCTTCCCACCGGCCAATTACTGGATCACCCAGGCGGAGTCATGTCCCTGGCTTTCAGCCCTGACGGCAAAACCGTTCTCACCGGAGGCTGGGATCAGACCGCAAGGCTCTGGGAACCCGCCTGGGGCCTGCTCAAGGGCATACAGGGCGAGTATCAGGGCCGGATCACTTTTCTTGCGTTCAGTCCGGATGGCGAAACCATCCTCACCGCCGCTGCGAGCCAGACGGTCGGGCTTTCTGACGCCGCCACGGGGCGGTCGATCGGCACGCCGATAAAGCATCAAAGCCCCGTGAGCGCCGCCGCCTTCAACCTCGATGGCAAGGCCATCATCACCGGGACCGCGGCAGGGACCATACAGCGCTGGGAATCCGCAACCGGCCTGCCCATCGGCCGGCCGATGCAACAGCAAGGCAGAATCAGAGCACTGGCGTTCAGCCCCGATGGCAAGTCCATTGTGAGTGGAAGCGAGGACCACACGGCGCGGCTGTGGGAAACGACCACCGGTTTGCCCATCGGCGCGGCGATGAGGCACGCACATATCGTGCAGGCCGCGGCGTTCAGCCCCGACGGCAAATCCGTAGTCACCGGAAGCTGGGACCGGACGGCCCGGCGGTGGGATGCCGCCACCGGGCTTCCGCTCGGCAACCCCATGAAACATCACGGCTGGGTCTCGAGCGTTGCGATTTCTCCCGACGGAACAACCATCCTCACCGGCAGCGCCGACCAGACGGCGCAACTCTGGGACGCCGCCGGGATCAATATCGGCACGCTCACCGAGCATCGAGGCCAGGTATTCGCCGTGGCGTTTTCTCCCGATGGCCAGACCATCGCAACCGCGAGCCAGGACAAGACTGCGCGGCTGTGGGATCTCGCCACGCGCCGGCCGCTCGGCAAACCGTTCGAGCATCATGCGGAGGTCACCGCCGTGGCCTTCAGCCCCGACGGCAAGTCCATTCTCACTGGCAGCCCGAGTGGCGAGGCACGGCGGTGGGAGATCCCGGCGCAGCTTTCCGGGGATCTCCCGCGCATCGCCGCCTGGGTCGGGGTCTTGACCGGGTTCGAGCTCGACGAGCACGGCGCCATTCGCGCCCTCGATGGCCCATCCTGGCGCGATCGTGTCGTTCAGCTCAGCAAACTGGGCGGTGCGCCCACTTCGGAACCCGCGCGATCGGTTTCACCGATCCTGACAGGCGCTGACCCAACCGCCAGGGCACGCGCCTGGATGGAGCGACGACGCTGGGCCGATGCCGAGGCCGCTTTCGACGAGGCCGGTCGCGCGCGACCGCTCAATCTCAGCGTGCGCACCGAGCGCGCCCGGTTCTACCTGATACGTTTGCTGCCGGAAAAAGCCGTCGCCGAGTGCCGCGACGTGTCCTTGCTCGAGCCTGATAACCAGGCCACGCGCTGGCACTTGATCTTGGCCCTGCTGGTTTCAGGCGATCGCGACGGACTGCGGCAAGTCATCCGCGAACAGCTCGGCACGTTCGGCGTAAGCACAGACCCATCCCTGGCCAATGCCGTCGCCTGGTCTTGCGCGCTGGCGCCTTGCGACATTTCCGATCCAGCGAATTTGGTGCGACTGGCCAAGACCGCCTTCGATGCGCAGCCCACGGCCGAGAAGCCCAATGCCCTGAACACCCTCGGCGCCTCCCTTTACCGCGCGGGGCGGTTCCAGGAGGCGATCCAGCGGCTGGATGAGGGGATTCAGCTTCGGAACGGGACGAGTCTGCCCCAGGATTGGATCTTCCTGGCGATGGCTCACTTCCGGTTGGGACGCGCCGAGCAGGCCCGCCGCTGGCTCGACCAGCTTGGCGTCTACCGGCCCAAGCTGGATCACCAGCGTTTCTGGGACGAGCTGGAGATCCGACTGTTGCGCAGCGAAGCCGAAGCCGTGGTTCTCTTTGACCCGATTTTCCCGGCAGATCCGTTCGCGAAGTAAGCAAGAACGCGGAGCGACGACAGCCCGGCTCGAGCCATTCGCTCGCGAGGGCCGCATCGCTCGAGGATTCGCTCGCAAACCTCCATGACCTCTTTTTTGTGATCGTCGATATAGCGGATCGCCGCATCGACCTGGCTGGAATTCAGGTGAAAAAGGCGAACGATCTCCGCGCTCGGCCATCCCTCTTGGAGATAGGGTGTCGTTTCACGACCACTCACCCCTGACAATTGATATGAGCCAGGGTTGAAATACCATCAAAACGACCCAGGCCAAGCCCAACAAGCGTCCCGCTCGGTCGAGCCAGTTCGGCTCAGCCTGCCACTGGCCGCTCAATGCCAAACCCGTCCACGCCACTGCCACCGCGAGGCCGGGCATGCCCAAATTGACTCCTAGATATGGTGTAATTGCCATGACCAGAAATCGTGCCATGACTGCCGAGGGCAAAACCGTGCCGATGTTGGCCATGAGAGCAACGGCAAGTGTTATCACGTTGACCGTCTGGATGGCCACGGCCAAGGCTGCTGCACCGCAGGCGGTTGCTCCCGGCCGCTCTAGCAAACTCTTTAGGCTCGGGCGAGATCGTCGGGAAAGGAACAAGAGTAACACGAGGGCGATCGTCCAGGCGACGAGCAACGGATATCCCAGGGCGGACCAACGAGCGGCCTCAAGCAGGTACGGGCCGACTGGTTCCGCGAGGAGCGACGCGTCCATCTCGGTCGAATTCTGTAACATGTCATGCATCCCTCGCGCGGCTCCAAGGCCGACCGCCGTTGCGGCAACGAGGACCATAGCATCCAGCAGGCTGAATGGTCGTCGCGGTGCTGTTGACATCGTGATGCCCTTTCCTGGGTTTCTGATGAGTCAAGGCGGGCGCCCGGATAGGCTATCGCGCCGTCGGTTCCTCATCCACGGGGAAACGCGGACGGTCTGATGGGTCACGGAACAGAATGAGGTGTCGACGGCTTGTGGCGACCCCTCACCCGGACTTAGGCCGACCTCTGCTACGAGAGGAGAGGTGGGAGAGTGTCTTCGGCGAGGGTTGAAACTGCGGGCGACGGATATGGCTTGGACCCTCACTCGGCCTTCGGCCACCCTCTCCCGGCGGGCTGGGCGAGGGTTGAAACGCCGGCGGCGCCGCGATGGGGTGAACAGGCGCGCTGAGCGGTCTGGGTCGGGCACGAACGCTGGCGTTTTTTCGCATTATCTTGGTTGATTGTTTCATTCGATCGCCTTGATCGCTGAAATGACTGCGACCGGAAGCGAATTCTCAGATTTCCTGGTCGACGGAGTGGGCAAACTCACGAAAGTTGGCCCATATTACTGGTGTGCCTCGATCGCTGCCACCGGAGTCGGCGCGGGGCACGAACCACCTCTGAGTCACCGAGAATGTTCCGAGTCGTGCGTGCGCGTGGCGATCGACCGTCACGCCCCCTGTCCTGGGCGGATGAAAAGCGGGCCGTATTCACGAATTTCGAGCTCGAAAGTTCGGCGTTTTCTGTTGCGCGACGGTTTTGTGATGGCGGCCGCCGGGACGGACCCCCCCTGGCCCCCCCTTTCAAAGGGGGGGAAAAAGAAAGGGTAGCCCCTTCTAACGGAGGAGAAGCTCCGCGCAACATTCGCGGCGGGAAATCTCCCCTCCTTATTCTGCAAGATTTCAACAGGCCCGCCTGGCCCTCCCCTTCGCAACGGGGGGAAACAAAAAGCGAGCCCCCGTTCGCGCGGGGGGAAAGACAAGGCGAGCCCCCGTTCGCACGGGTGGTCGGGCGTGGGACGGCATTGGCCCGCATTGAGAGCGAAGTTCCGTCAGGCGGGTCGAAGCGCGCTCGTCCAGGCCTGGTGCCTCGTTCCTGCATATTTCCCGGAATTTCTCACTTTTCCAAGACGTTCCGGCCAGCCATTGCCCCAGGCTGGCGACGGCAAGTGAGTGAGACTGTTTTTGGGGTAATCAGTTCCATTCAACGGGTCGAGCCGCGTACGGCCCCCTCACGGCCCGTGAACTTGGGTCGAGAAAGGTCTGGTTTGGTTTACCTCATTATGTCGACGTTGCCATATGGCGACGCGCGTCAGTGGCCGTTGGCACGTTGGTGCTTTTAGCCCGACATTCAGCATGGTCCGAGAGGCTTCGACCTTGTCATTGGTGACTTGCCATGCCGGGTTTTTCCGGCGTGGTATTGATCCCGTTGGGGAGACTATTTCGTTCCCGATACCCCTCTTGGCTCGCGGCGCCTTGTCGTTTCACCACACCTACCCGCGAAGCGGAGAGATCCCATGCTTGTCCCCCACGAAGAGCCGAAGAAGCCACGCAAGCCCAAGAAGCCGAGCAAACCCAAGGAGCCGACCAACAAGCCGCGGGTCAGGTCGCTTCCCGTCCCCGTCCCCGCCTCCTCTGCACCGCTCAGTGTCGTGAATCCAGACGCAGCCGGAGTTGATGTTCATTCCGACATGCATATGGTCTGCGTTCCCGCTGACCGCGACGTTGACCCAGTCCGCCAGTTCGGTGCCAACACCGCCGATCTTCAGGAGATCGCCGTGTGGTTAAAGAAATGCGGCGTAAAAACCGTCGCGTTGGAATCCACCGGCATTTACTGGATTCCTCTGTTCGAGCTCCTCGAATCCCAGGGCTTCGAGGTTATGCTGGTCGAACCGGGACAGCTTTCGCGTTGTGGCGCGCGCCCCAAGACGGACGTACTCGACGCGCAGTGGATCCAGCGGTTGCACTCCTACGGCCTCTTACGTGGGTCGTTCCGACCTCCGGACTCCGTGTTGGCCCTGCGCGCCTACTCCCGGCAACGGCAGATGCTGGTGCGTTACGCCGCTGCTCATGTCCAACACATGCAGAAGGCCTTGGAGCAGATGAACGTCAAACTGACGGAAGTCATGAGCGACATCACGGGACTGACGGGCATTTCGATCATCGACGCCATTCTGCGAGGCCAACGCAATCCCAAGAAGCTGGCCAAACTGCGGCATGGGCGCTGTAATCACAGCGAGGAGCAGATTGCCCTAGCGTTGGAAGGGACATGGCGGCCCGAACATCTCTTCGAGCTGCGGCAGGCGCGCGAGCTGTACCAGTTCCATCATGGGCAGATCACCGAGTGTGACCAGCAGATTGAAGCCGAACTGGCCAAATTCGAAAACCGGGCGGGAGAGAAGACACAAACTGGTAAGCCACGCACGCGTGGTCGCAAAAGCAACGATGCCCGATTCGAGGCGACGGGCCCGTTGTTCCAGGCATTGGGTGTAGACCTGACAAAAATCGAGGGAATCGGCGTGGGAACGGCCCTGATCATTCTGGCCGAAATCGGTGTGGACGTCAGTCGGTTTCCCACGGAGAAGCACTTCGCAAGTTGGCTGCGTCTTTGTCCTTCCCAGGATGAGAGCAATAAGACCAAAAGACGTCGCGGTCATCGCCAAGGGAAGAACCGAGTCGCTATCGCCCTACGGATGGCCGCGCAGTCAGCAGGCAAGACGATGACACCCTTGGGCATGTACTACCGACGGATCAAAAGTCGGATCGGTGGACTTGGAGCCGTCAAGGCGACTGCACACAAGCTGGCCTGTTTGGTCTACAGGATGCTCAAGTACGGCGAAGAGTATGTGACCCAGTCGATGGAGGAGTACGAGGCCAAGATCAAAGCCAATCTGGTGAGAGCGCTCCAGCGGAAGGCGGCGGCGATGGGCTTCCAGCTCAGTCCGATAGCAACGCTATAGAGGAATCGATCGAGGCCGTCGCCATCGCGCTACAGGCCTGTCACAATGCTCAACGCCGCGAAGCCCACTTCTCGCATATTCGTTGTTATGGGGGTCTGGGGGAAATCTGCGCGTCGTTCGCTACAAAATGCAGGAACAAACCCCAAATAATCGAGTCATGTTGTTGATTGCTTGGGGAGTTCATGGGGAGTTCCATTCACCTTTGTTTATTGGAAGGCTCGAAAACATGTCGGAAGAACCTGAGAAGGGCTCGAAGGAGCAACTCGCCGTTGCCATTGGACGCGGCGTTTCGATTGTCGCGTGGGCGCGCGCCAACGGAGTCCCCAAGACGACGGCATTCCGGTGGGCGAAAGAGCCCGACGTCAAAAGCGCGGCACTGTCTTATCGGCGCCGCGTGCTCGATCGGGCGGTGGGCCAGATGATCAAGCATTCCGGGGGCGCGGTCGAGACAATCCGCAGGATTTCGAAGGCCGGCGACTCGGACACGGTGCAGCTCAAGGCCGCTCGTGCCCTTATTTCGGACATGATCTCGCTTTCCAAGTACTCGGGGCTGGAAGAGCGCATGACCGAACTTGAGGAGTCGCGTGATCGGCAGATGGCCGCCGGGAGCAGCAACGGCTGGCGCCAGGGACCGACGAACTATGGTTACGGCAATGCTTCACCGGCGAGTCCGTAATGTCCCGCCACGATTCCTGGGGCTTGCGCCTTTGTCCTTACCATCATCTTCATCATACCGATGAAGATACGTCGATGATAGCCTCGGCGCCCCGGATCATGATCTGCAGCTTGTCCCAACCCCGCCAGATCGTCATCCAACCTGGCTCCCCATCGTGGCGGCGGCCCAGGAACCCTCCCAGCTTGGCCAACTCCCGAAAAAATCCTCCCGCAGTTAATATTGTCGTGGGCGCCAATCTGCGCACCACCTTCAGCATCATCACGTATTTGGGCGGTACCACCTCGGTCGCAGGCTGCTCGGGAGCTGTCCGCGCCATTCCCTTCAACTGGAACAACCGCAGTGCTTCCACAGACATCAATCCCATCATGGCTTCGAGACGATCGCACGTCTTGAGCTGGCGACGTTCTACCTGAAAGCCTGTTTTCAGGACCTTGTGCCACTCCTCGATTAGCCACCTCTTCCCGTAGTACCCCACGATCGCCATAGCATCTTCAAAATCCTCCACCAGCAAAGAAGTGTAAAGCACCCACTCGATCGCCTCCACTCCGTCGGGAGCATCTACCTCGCGCACCCAGACGACCCACATGGGGATCGCCGCGGGCTTGACCTGCTTCAGAAATGGGCTTTTGAGTTTCGGCGTCGGCATCCGTAAGGCCCCGATGGCGACCACCAGCTTGGCCGTCCGAGCCGGTGCTTTGGGGCGAGCCCGCAGATTGAGCGTGTAACATCCAGCCCGCGGCAGGGTCCCTAAGTAGGCTTTCAGCGGCGTTTCCCCGCTCTCCGGCGTGATAATGATCCGGATCAGGCTCTTGGCTCGCGCCACCCATTCGGTTTCTGTCTGCTGGCAGTGATAGAAAAACTCAAAGTCGTCGGCGCCACGATCAACTACGTGAATCCAGGAGGTTCCCGACGGCGGGGATCCCATTTGGATGACAAGATCACCCCAGATCTGTGATTCGCGATCGTCACGCTGCAACCGTTCGGTCCGCGTCTCCCCCTTACGAACGCGCTGACGATGATAGATCAGTTGTCCGGCCAAGCCGTGAACCCGGTCGTCTTCGGGGGAAACCATCAAACCCGAGTGAAGGTGAAAGCCTTGTCCGATACCCGAACCAACCGGCGAAAGACCTGTGACCTGTCGGCACGGCCCGTAATCGATTTCGGTCGTGTCTGCGATGATCAATTGACGCTCACCTGCTGTCTTCTTGGTAAGCTCCCAATGGTGACTGGCGATCGCTTGAAAGGTGACGTCCT
Source organism: uncultured Planctomycetota bacterium (assembly GCA_963823665.1). Taxonomy (GTDB): domain Bacteria; phylum Planctomycetota; class Planctomycetia; order Isosphaerales; family Isosphaeraceae; genus CAVXHV01. Next base: position 873,858 of record CAWGMQ010000004.1, on the reverse strand, counting down.
CACAATCGAAGAAATTGTATGCGGCCCTCAGATCATTCCAGGATTCGGTTTGCTGAGGAAAACTCCCGGACGGATCTGCGGCGATCTGCGTTGCCAACAGAACGAGTCGTTTGGTACGGCGTTCGTCATGAAGATCAGTGGTGGCGAATTGGGTCATGGCCCAAGTCTGCGCATCTGAAAGAAAGGCGTCCATCCGAGGCTCCGGCGGTTGAAACGCGATCCCTCCCCCCCACCTCAGCGTGTGGCTTGGCTTGATATTACCAGGTGCGAAGCGAGAAAAGCCGGGAAAAGGCCGGGGAAGCGCACCTATGACCACCAGAAAATGATGGTAAGGACAAAGGCTTACGCCCCAGGCTGTACGATTTCGCCCCGTTCGGGGCTTGAACAGCGCCCGCGGCTTGCTCAGCTCAAGTCTCGATGCAATTGGTGCGGGACGCACTTTCGCGGAGCGAAAGGCGACTATCGGCGGCTTGCTCAGCTCAGCTCTCGATGCAATTGCTGCGGGGATAGGAGCCGATGACGTCGAGCTGTTCGCATCGTTTACGAACCATTTCGATCGCCTGGTGGACGGCCTTGTCGGACTGATAGCCTTCGACGTCCACAAAGAAGAGATAGGACGGGTTGGTTTCACCCGACTTGCCGCCACCGGAGCCGGGGATCGGGAAGGACTCGATCCAGGTGAGGTTAACGCCGAATTTTTCGAAGGGGGTGATCATCTTGGCGAGCGAACCGGCTTGGTTGGAGAGCCGGATCATCAGGGTTGTCTTGTCGCGGCCGGTGCGCTCCTCGGCGCGGTCGCCGATCACAGCAAAGCGGGTGACGTTGTGCGGTTGATCTTCGATGTTCTCGGCGAGCACGTCGAGCCGGTAGGCACTACCGGCGGCACGGCTGGCGACGGCGGCGGCAAACTCCTCGCGCTGGGCGAGCTCGGCGGCAGCGGCAGTCGAAACCACCTCGACCTTCGTTGCCTGCGGAACGTTCTTGGTCAGCCAGTTGCGACACTGCGAGAGAGCCTGCGACTTGGAATAGACCCGACGAATCTGGCTCCACTCGCAACGACCGAGCAGACAGTGGTGAACCCGCAGCTTCACTTCGGCCCGGATCTTGAGATTTGGAAGCTTGATGAACATGTCAAGGGTGTCGGCGACCCGCCCGTCGGTCGAGTTCTCGAGCGGCACCAGGCCATACTGGACGTGGCGGCGATTGACCTCTTCGAAGACAGCCGAGATCGACGCGACCGGGACGTGCTCGACCGCTTCGCCAAATTTTGCGACCGACGCGAGATGGCTGTAACTGTATTTTGGCCCAAGATAGGAGACGCGGATGGCACGCTGAAGCGCCCGGGAGCCGCTCATGAGCTCGCGGAAGATGATTCGTAACGTTTCCTGGGGAAGCGGTCCCTTGCTGGCACTCAAGACCTGAGCGATGACCTCGTCTTCCCGCGCGGCGGACCAGACCTCAATCCCCTGGTCCTGCTTGAGCTGACCGATCTGCGAGACAACCTCGGCGCGGCGATTCAGCAGACTGACGAGGTTCTGATCGACGCGGTCAATCTCAGTTCGGAGGCTCGCGAGACTGGGGTGACGCTTCGAATCAGCAGGCTTCGGCGCAGGAGCCCGATCCTTCGGGGAACGGGAAGGTTGATTGCGTGCGGATGACTTCCGGTTCATTTGTCAACTCGGCAAGAGACGGTCGGAAGGATCGTACCATGCACTTTCCACGCGAGTGACTTCCCGAACGCCCGCCCTGCGCCCGAGGAGCCCGCATCTGCAATAAACCGACGCAAGTTTATCTCAAGTAAGTCATTAAAGGACAAGCACCAACCGTGTCAAGCAGATTCTATCCGTTATGGCCCCTGCCGAGGCAACACTGGCCCTTGCGACAGGAAACGTCGGAAAAATCGGAGGCGCATGCATGCACACCTGCTCCGATCGGAGGGTGCAGACTGCCATTTTTGCAGTCGACGAGAGGTCGGGAACAGGGCACTGTCGATTTGGCAGTCTTCCCTGAGGAGCGCGGGGCGACCGTCCGGAATCTTAGGGTGATAACGCGTTTTGCCTGTTCAGGTTATATCGTTCAATCGACGAGTTCCGTCATGTGGCATGGTGCTTGCTATTGGAATTGATTCAAAACAATGCGCCTGGTGGCCGTGAGAAAACGGCGGCGAGATTGGGTATTGTGGATAGCGGATCGTGTGGTCCGCGAGGTCGGAGTGGCGACGGTTTTTCGAGTGTCGCCTCGACGACGAGGTGAAAAGCTGGTCGGGCGAGTGAGCGCGCAACCTGGGAAAGGAGACGCGTCGTGTCGGAAGGTGAAAAGATTATTGGGATCGATCTGGGGACGACCAACAGTGTGGTCGCGGTGATGGAGGGCGGGGATGTCACGGTCATCCCCAATCAGGACGGCAGTCGACTGACGCCGTCGGTGGTGGCGTTTACTCCCAAGGGCGACACCCTGGTGGGCGATCCGGCCAAGCGGCAGGCGATCACGAATCCGACTGAAACGGTCTACTCGATCAAGCGCTTCATGGGGCGGCGTCATGATGAGGTGAAGACCGAGGAGACGATGGTCCCCTACAAGGTTCTGGGGGGGTCGAACGAGTTCGTGAAAGTGCACACGAGCAAGAAGGACTACACGCCTCCCGAAGTCTCGGCGATGATCCTTCGCAAGTTGAAGGAGGCTGCCGAGAGCTACCTCGGGCACAAGGTGCGGAAAGCCGTGATCACGGTGCCGGCTTACTTTAACGACAGTCAGCGGCAGGCGACGAAGGACGCAGGGCAGATTGCGGGCCTCGAGGTGGCGCGGATCATCAACGAGCCGACCGCGGCGGCGCTGGCGTATGGGCTGGAAAAGAAGAAGAACGAGAAGATCGCCGTGTTCGACCTCGGGGGCGGCACGTTCGACATTTCGATTCTCGACGTGGCGGACGGCGTCTTCGAAGTGCTGTCGACGAACGGCGACACTCACCTGGGCGGCGACGACTGGGATGAGGCGCTCATGAACCACATCGCGGGCGAGTTCAAGAAGGAGCAAGGGATCGACTTGCGGAAGGACCAGATGGCCTTGCAGCGGCTGAAAGAGGCGGCGGAGAAGGCGAAGAAGGACCTGTCGTTCCACGCGCAGGCCGACATCAACCTGCCGTTCATCACGGCCGATGCCCAGGGGCCGAAGCATCTGGCGATGAGCATCACGCGCGCTCAATTCGAGAAGTTGACCGATAGCCTGTTCGAGCGGTGCCGCGGGCCGGTGCTCAAGGCGATGGAGGATGCGAAGCTCAAGCCGGCGGAAGTTGATGAAGTGGTGCTCGTGGGTGGCTCGACGCGGATGCCGCGGGTGCAGCAGATCGTCAAGGACATCTTCGGGAAGGAGCCTCACAAGGGGGTGAATCCCGACGAAGTCGTTGCCGTGGGCGCGGCGATCCAGGGGGCGGTCTTGACCGGCGAGGTCAAGGAAGTGCTGTTGCTGGACGTCACGCCGCTTTCGCTCGGGCTGGAGACGAAGGGAGGCGTCATGACGGTGCTGGTTCCCAGGAACACGACGATTCCCACCGAGAAGAAAGAGACGTTCACGACGGCCGACGACAACCAGACCGCGGTGACGATCAAGGTGTATCAAGGTGAGCGGCCGATGGCGAGCGACAACCGGTTCCTCAAGGAATTCAACCTCGAGGGCATTCCGCCGGCGAGGATGGGAATTCCCAAGATCGAGGTGTCGTTCAACATCGACGCGAACGGCATGTTGAACGTGACGGTGCGCGACCAGGGAACGGGCAAGGAGCAGTCGATTCGCATCGAGGGCTCGGGGGGCCTGGACAAGGACGAGATCGAGCGGATGAAGCGCGATGCCGATGCGCATGCGGCCGAGGACAAGAAGCGGCGTGAGCTGGCGGAGGCGAGGAACCATGCCGAGCAGCAGGTTTACCAGCTCGAGAAGCTGATCGAGGAGAACAAGGAGAAGCTCAGCGAATCGGACCGCGCGGCCGTGACGGCGGCGATCGAGAAGGTGAACCAGGTGAAGAGCCAGGATGACGCGGCCGCGATCAATCGAGCGCTCGAGGAGCTTCAGCGAGCGAGCCAGGCGATGGCCGAGCATCTGTACTCGAGCGGGAAAGCGGGGCCGGGGGCAGGCGAAGGTCCGCCGCCGGGAGCCGGTGGTCCGCCGCCGGGGGCTGGGGCTGACGGTCCCGGGCCGAAGCCCGAGGATGTGATCGACGTCGAATTCGAAGAGAAGAAATAATCCTCTTTTCGCGAGCCTTTCATGGCATTCCGAATGGACCGGCTCACGCTCAAGAGCCAGGAGGCTGTGGAGCAAGCACAGACCCTGGCTCAGGAGCGGGGGCATCCGCGGTTGGAGGCGATGCACCTGCTGGTCGCGCTCCTCAACCAGGAACAGCAGGTTGTCCGGTCGCTCCTGGCCCAGCTCGGCGTGAACCCGGACCAGATTCTCAAAGCCGGCGAGGAGGGGCTGAATGTCTTTCCGAAGACCTCCGGCGGCGAGCTGACGATCAGCCCGGAGCTTTCCCAGGTCTTTGATGCCGCGCAGGCTGAAGCCGGGCGGATGAAGGACCAATATGTATCGGTTGAGCACCTGCTGCTCGGGCTCGCCAAGGTGAAGTCGCGGGCGCAGGCGCTACTGGGTGCGCTCGGGATCGGCGAAAAGGAGATTCTGCAGGCCCTTCAGAAGGTGCGCGGGGGGCAGCGTGTCTCGGATCAGACGCCGGAAGATAAATACCAGGCGCTCGAGCGATATGGGCGCGATCTGGTGGCGCTGGCGAAGAACAAGAAGATGGACCCGGTGATCGGCCGCGATGCGGAGATCAGGCGGGTGGTGCAGGTGCTCTCCCGGCGGACGAAGAACAACCCGTGCTTGATCGGGGAGCCGGGCGTGGGGAAGACGGCGATCGTCGAGGGGCTGGCGCAGCGTATCGTTTCGGAAGACGTTCCCGAAAGCTTGAAGGATCGCCGGCTGATTGCGCTTGATCTGGGGGCGCTGGTCGCCGGCACGAAATTTCGCGGCGAATTTGAGGAGCGGCTGAAGGCGGTGCTCAAGGAAGTGATCAGCGCGGAGGGGCGGATCATCCTGTTCATCGACGAGCTGCATCTTCTCGTCGGCGCCGGCAAGGGGGAGGGCGCGATGGATGCGGCCAACCTGCTCAAACCGGCGCTGGCCCGCGGAGAGCTGCGGTGTATCGGTGCGACCACGCTCGACGAATATCGCGAGCACATCGAGAAGGACGCGGCGCTCGAGCGGCGGTTCCAGCCGGTATTTGTAGGCGAGCCCACGGTCGAGGATACGATTGCGATTCTGCGCGGTCTGAAAGAGCGGTACGAGGTTCACCACAAGGTGAAGATCAAAGATTCGGCGCTGGTCACTGCCGCCAAGCTTGCGTCGCGGTACATCACGGACCGGTTCTTGCCGGACAAGGCGATCGACCTGGTTGATGAGGCGTCGAGCAGGCTGGCGATGGAGCTGCAGTCTGTCCCGACCGAGATCGACGTGCTGCAACGGCGGCTGCTTCAGCTTCAGCTTGCCGAGCGGATGCTTCGGGGCGAGGAGGAAGAGCACGCGCTCGAGCGGCTGCACGACGTGCAGGCTGAGATCCAGGATGTGGAGAAAGAGCTACAAGACCTGCGGCGGCAATGGGAGATCGAGAAATCCGGGCTGGGCGACATTCAGAAGGTGCGCGAGCGGCTGGAGGCCGTGAAGGCGGAGTACAGTCGGGCGTGGGACGATGTGCGGCACATGCAGCAGCGCGGCGAGCGGCCGGATGAGAAGCAATTTCAGACGCTGGCGGCGCTTGACGGTGAGCGCAAGTCGCTGGAGAAGCGCATTGCAGAAGCCGAAGCACAGGGAGACGTTCAGCCCAAAGGAGCGAGCCGGCTGCTCAAAAAGGAGGTTGATTCGGAAGAGATTGCGGAGGTTGTGAGCCAGTGGACCGGTATTCCGGTGAGCCGCATGCTCGCGACGGAGCGTGAGAAGCTCCTCAAGCTGGAGGAGCAGATTCACCTCCGGATGGTGGATCAGGATACGGCGGTTCGAGCGGTTGCGGACGCCGTGCGGCGAAGCCGGGCGGGACTGCAAGATCCGAACCGGCCGATCGGGTCGTTCCTGTTCCTGGGACCGACCGGCGTCGGCAAGACGGAGCTGGCCAAGGCGCTCGCTGAATTCCTGTTCGACAGTGAAACGGCGATGATCCGGCTGGACATGAGCGAATTCGGTGAGCGGCACAACGTGGCCAGGCTGATCGGAGCGCCTCCGGGGTACGTCGGCTATGAAGAGGGCGGGCGACTGACGGAAGCCGTCAGGCGGCGGCCGTATTCGGTGGTGTTGCTCGATGAGGTCGAAAAGGCCCACCGCGATGTGTTCAACGTGTTGCTGCAAATACTGGACGACGGGCGGTTGACGGACGGCCAGGGGCGGACGGTCGACTTTCGCAACGCCGTAATCATCATGACTTCGAACCTGGGCAGCCAGATCATCGCCGAGCTTGCCGAATCCGGCGACGAGAAACGGATGGGCCTCGAGATCCAGAACGTGCTCAAGTCGGCGTTCTTGCCAGAGTTTCTCAATCGAATTGACGAGACGCTCATTTTCCACCCGCTGGGGCGGCGAGAGCTCTCTCAGATCGTCGACATCCAGCTTCGCAGGCTAGAGGGGCAGCTTTCCGAAGCGGGGCTCTCGCTGCGGATGACGGAGGCCGGAAGGGCGCGGATCACGGAAGAGGGATTCGAGCCAGCATACGGCGCGCGGCCGCTCAAGCGCGTGATTCAGCAGAGGCTGGCTAACCGGCTGGCCAACGCGCTCTTGGAGGGGCGGATGCAGGAAGGGGACGTCGTCGAGATCGACTACGACGGGTCAGACTTCACGTTCCATCCCGTGCGTGGGGGCACGGAGAAAAAGTGAATTCGCTGAGGAGGGCGGGGTCAGGAGACCCGCGCCCAACAAGTCGGCCCTTGATGGGGGACACTTCACTTGGGCCCCTTCGGGCGCTGGCCTTTTCTGGAGGCGGGAGTCTGGGTTTTGCCCGTAGGGCGGCTTCCCCGCGCGGAGGGGTAGAACCCTACGATTTTGCCGGAGTTGTCGACGCGACCGTACGCATCGAGATCGGTCGCGTTGTCGGTGGCCGCGCCGAGTTTTGGTTTCTTCGCGGGCCGGGTGTGGTGCCGAGCGGTCGGCGGGGGTGGGGGTGGAAGTTTGCGCGACTTGCGCGACAGCGTTGACTTCCCGCTCGCCTTTGGGGCGCTCGTGGTTGGGGTGGTGGCCGCAGGTTGATCAGTGGGCGTCGCGGCCGGCGCCTGGGCTTTCGGAGTCGAGCCGTCGCCGGACGAATCGGCTTTTGTTGTGGCTTGGGTCTGCGCATTCGAACTGGCTGCGAACAAAACGACCAGGGCAACAGGGGCGAGAAGATTGGTGATTGGTTTCATGGTCTGCCATCAAGGAGTGAGTGGATTACGGAGCTTGAAAAGGCGACCCGTCACGAACCTCAGAGCTTTCCTCACCGCAACAAGGTTGCGGTGCGGTGATCGGTTCAGGCGAAGCATCTGGCCGTTCTGGGCTCGATCACCGTTCAATGATCGTCGAATGAGTGTGAGAATTCAAGTGGCGTTTGCGGGAACATCACCGGGAACCGTCGTCCTTATTTCGCTTCATCAAGGAGTACATGGCGAAGAGGTCGGACTTGAGATCGATCGGTTCGCTGCCCTGGTCCCAGCCCAGCGCATGGGCAATACCCCGCACGGTTTGGGAGTCGTCCACGTCGAAGACGATCACGCGAAAGCCGGCTTTTTCCCAAACGTCTCTGGGGAAGGGGCAACGGCCGTCGGCCCAGTTCTTGTAGGGCTGGCCGGGAGGACTGGGCGCGGGACAGATGTTGTAGATGAGCACCCATGCGCCGGGTTTCAATGCGTGATGGAGCGCCTTGACGAAGGTGAGGTCGTCCACGCCCAGATTGAGCAGCCGGCGTTCCTCAACTTTCTGCTCGGGATGAACGTATCCCTTCTTCAATGTATTTTTCGATATGAACACATCGTAAGAACCGCCAGCGGCGGTGGTGGCCGGGTCAGAGGGAAAACGGCCGGCGATCAATCGGATCGCTCCGTTCCGGCCGGTTGGATTCTTGACGAGACCCTGGTCCGCGGGGGCGGAGTAGAGGGCGTGCAAGAGCGGGTCGACGTCGATGCCCGTCAAGTCGGCGCCGAGCGAGGCGAGGAGCCGGAGGTGGCCGATCGTGCCGTAACCGAAGTCGAGGATTTTCAGTCCGGAGACATCGTTCAGACCGGAGCGGCCGAGCACGTCGAGCGGCCGGGTGTAGGCCAGAGGCGAGCCGTACTTTGTATTCCAGTAGAACGAGGCGTCGAGATCGACGCGCTTGAGCTTGGCCTTTTCTTCCGGGCTCAAGGCGGCTGCGGCGGCTTCGCTCTTGTAGGTCTTGGTGGGTTCGTCGAGGTAGACGGTGCGTGGGGTGGTGGCGGTGAGATTTGCGGTTGCATGCAGGAAGTCTTTGGCGAGCGCGGATGTGACAAGCGGCTGCAGGGCAAGAGCGTCTCGTTTCAGCGTGGCGATGGGCGATTCCGGTGGTTCTTGCGCTGCTCCGCGTGAAGGGAGTGCTTGGAGGGTCATGAGGCAGAGCAATGCGGTCATTCTTTGAGCAAGCCGGCCTGGCGCAGCACGCTGGCGTGGTCCCAGTAGATTCTTTCGCATGCGATCTTTCCCTCGCGGAACTGGACGATGACGACCATGGTGACGTCGATCTTCTTGCCTGTGGGGGGCACTCCGGGCAGCAGCCAGTCCATGGGACGCTCGTGCGTGAATTGGATCCGGATCTCATCGGCCACCTGATCCTGGCCGACGACGCGGTTGATCGGTGTCTGGACGAGATCGTCCGGCCAGGATGGGATGAAGACGTCGCGGTAGAATGCGCGGAGGGCTGCTTTGCCGGAGCCTCCGGTGTGGACCGGGACGTGGTCGACGCTGGCATCTTCGACCATGGTGGCGAGGGTGGCCTCGACGTCTTTGCTCACGAACTCGCCTGCGAGGTGTTCTCGCCAGAGGATCTCCAGTTCCTGGGGTGTCATCGGTGTCTCTCGTCGTGGGTGGGCGGCGATCGCGCCTGGCCGTTGACTCAGGCTGGCCGGCTACCGGGCGGCCAAGGCGGCGTTTTTCCTGTTGGGGGGATGAAGCTTGAAATCGCGTTTATCGATCTGGTAGCGGCGGAGTTTCTCGCTGATGCTTCGTCGCGAGAGGCCGCAATGTTGGGCGCACAGCTCAACCCGCCCGCGGTATTTCTCGAGCACGCGCTGGAGGTAGGCTCGCTCGATCCGGCTGGTGAAATCCGCGGTGATCTCAGAAAGTGGGCGGCGGTGGTCGAAATCGAGATGGAAGGGTTCATCGTGGCGTGCGACGATCTGGGGCGGCAGGTTCTCGGGCTCGATCAGGGGGCCGCTGGTGGTGACGCTTGCCTGTTCGAGGGCGTGCTCGAGCTCGCGGACGTTGCCCGGCCAGTCATAGCTCATCAGCCTGGAGAGAGCCTGTCGGGAGAGTGTTTTGATGGGGAGGCCCTTTTCGGCGATCTTGTCCAGGAAGTGGTTAACCAGGAGTGGAATGTCTTCCAGTCGCTCTCGCAAGGGGGGTACGTCGATCGACACGACGTTCAAGCGATAGAAGAGATCTTCGCGGAATCGGCCTGCGGCGACGGCCTCCGCAAGAACGATGTTGGTGGCGGCGATGACGCGGCAATCGGTCTGGATGGCGTCGTTTCCGCCCACGCGCTCGAAGCGGCCGTCCTGGAGGACGCGCAGCAGCTTGACCTGCATTCCCAGCGGCATCTCACCGATCTCATCGAGAAAGAGAGTTCCTCCCTCGGCCAGGTCGAACCGGCCTTTTTTCTGGCGTTCGGCTCCGGTGAAGGCACCGCGTTCGTGACCGAAGAGCTCGCTTTCAAGCAGGTGCTCGGGGAGGGCCGCGCAGTTGACCGCGACCAGTGGCCCACGGCGAGTGACATCGCTGAAATGAATCGCCTGGGCCACGAGCTCCTTGCCGGTGCCGGTTTCGCCGGTGATCAAGACGGTGCAGGACGAGGATCCAACCCGTGCAACGCGCTCGAAGACCTCGGTGATACCTGGACTCTGGCCGAGCAAGTTATGGTAGGCGGATTTTCGCTGGAGCCGGCAGCGAAGATCGGCGACCTCGTCGATCAGCCGGCGGTCTTCGAGCGCATGATTCACAAGGACCTCGAGGCTGACCGTATCGAGCGGCTTCTGAACCAGGTCGTAAGCACCCAGTTTAATCGCTTCGACGGTGTCTTCGACTGTCGCGAAGCCTGTCATGACGATGACCGTGACCGGCAGGTCCTTCTTGCGGATCTCCTTGATCAGATCAAGACCACTGATACCTGGGAGCCGCAAGTCGGTGAGCACCAGCGAGCAAGGGTGCTCGACCAGCCATTCGAGCGCGGCCGTGCCGTCGGTTGCGAACGCGATCTGCCGGTCGGGAAGCGCGAGCAACTGCGAAAGCTGCTGGCAGATCAACTCGCTGTCATCGACCACGAGGATGCGTCGTTCCATGGCGCCTTCATCCGTGCGTTGGCGAGTGGTGTGATCCTGGTCGAACCGTCAAACATCAGCCGTATTTCTCGATGTCTGGATGCGACTTCGTACGCGATCCGTGCACTTGTGGCAACGTATCGTAGACTACGCCCATTTGCTTTTTTGTCAAGGAGTCTGGGCTCCGGCGACGACGTCAAGGTGGAGGTGCCAAGAAGCGATCGAGGAAGCGGTAAGCGTCCTGACGGGCTGCTTTTGGGAAGGAATGGTCGGCGTCGGGAAAGAGGGCGACGAGACGATCCGGCGCGTCGCTCCAGCTCGTAGACCGGCCGCGCGGCGGTGATGCACGCCCGCACACCTTCAACCTCAAAATTAGCATCACGAAGCGGAGAGCTGGTGAAGAATGCGCGCGGGGCCAGTGCGGCGATCAGCTCGGGGAAGTCGAATGGAACTCGCTTGAGATCGAGCCCAAAGCGAGCTCGCAGCGACGGCATGTAACCCTGGTGCGACCAGCCCGCGATGTTGCCTTTGTAGTAGAACGGGAAAGCGTTGAAGCCGCACGACGAGACCACGGCCTTGATACGCACATCGAAGAGGGCCGTGAAGATTGCATTGTGCCCGCCGAGCGAGTGGCCGATGACGCCGATGCGAGACGGGTCGACTTCAGGCAGGTCGCTGAGCAGATCGACGGCGCGCAGGTTGTTCCAGATGGCCTTCATGGTGGCGCTCGTGTAGCCCAGGTCGTAAACATTAACCTTGTATTCGCCGAAATTGGGGTAGTCTGGAGCCAGCGTAACGTAGCCTCGCTCGGCGAGCTCGCGGGAGTAAGCCAGCTCGAGGTTCGCGCCGAGGCCGGCCGGCTCATCCTTGCCGATGGCGATCGTCTGATGCAAACACAGTACGGCCGGGCGTTTGGCGGCGGGCGTGCGAACGGGATCCGGCAGAAGCAGCCAGGCTGGAACTCGGTCTCCGGACTCGGTGGCGAACGAGATCTTCTTGCGGGTGAAGGCGGCCTCCTTGGTCGTAGAGGTTACCCGGACGTCGAGAGGAACCCGGCGCTCGCCACCGGGCAGCTTCCCGGCGACGTCCTGAAAATGGGCCAGTATGTGGTCTCGCCGGACGTTCCAATCCGCCCGTGTTTCAATCGCTCGCTCGTGACCGAGCCCATCGCGAACGAGCATGAGATGGGCGTGGTCGGGATAGAGAGGTGCTTGCGTGGAGCGGGGCGCTGGCGCGTCTTGCGCGGGTCGTTGCGAGCCCGCAAGCAACCATCGCGATGAGGCATTTGAACGGTTCTCGTTCGAGACGGGCGAGACACGAGGTCCAATCGGGCCATAACCTTTATAAACCCATTCGAGATCGCGATCCGGTGTTTGCCATGGCATATTCCTTGCACAGATCACTCGAGTTTCCCAGTCTTCGCCGCCGTTTTTTTCGGGAAAGGCGACGGATCGATGGTGACGTAGGGGTTCGGTGTGGAACGACTTGAGCCAAGCGCTCAGAATGCCGATGACAACGATGGTGGCGATTTCTCGCGTCATGCGTCGTGGAATGGTTTTGAGGAATTGACGCAAATTGGCAGCTCGCGTGGTAAGAGTTACAAGCGGGGGCGATGGCCGCAGGAGCGGGGATTCGAGTTGAACCAGATGATGGGGAAAACGGGAATGAGGAATCGCGAGCCGGCGGGGTCGATGAGGTCGCTCGACGGGGGAATATGCCGGGCGGTGAGCCCGGCTGCAAAGGGGGCGGCGATGCGAGGTCTTGGGCACTCGCTAAGCGTACTTACGGTTCTGGGACTCATTGAGCGGGTCGGCTCTTGCGCAGGGTGCTTCGAAGGATGCGCCTGCGGCCGCATTGCTCAAGCTCAAGCCGAGCCAGCTCGGGGTCGAATACGACACGCCGACGGACGAGGCGACGAGGAACGCGTGCAAGGTTGAGCCGGTCGTGAATGCGGAGAACAGGAAAATCGGGTATGCGCTGCGCGATCCGCAAGGGAAAATGCTGCGCCGATTTGTGAGTGCGCGGGGCGGGCGGATGGACCAGTGGAGCTATTACCAGGATGGATTCGAGGTATATCGCGAGGACGACGTGAACGGCGACAATCACCTCGACGAGTGTCGCTGGCTGAACTCCGGCGGCAGCCGGATCGCCCTGATCGAGGGGGGGAAGGTCAAGAGCTGGAAGCAGATTTCGGCCGAGGAGGCATCGAAGGTGCTTGTTCAGGCGCTTGTGGCCGGTGATGCGGGCCTGCTCGAGACCGTGATGGCGAGCGCGGCGGAACTCGCCGACGCCGGCGTGCCGAAGGACGTTGTCGCGAAGGTGGCGGCGGCCGCAGAGAAGCGGCCCGAGCAGCTTGCCGCCCTGCGAAAACAATTGATCGGCTGGAATGCCCAGACGATGTGGAACCGATTCGACGGAACGTTTCCGCACGTGATTCCGGCCGATCCGGCAGTGGGGCTGGCGAAGGATGTGACGCTCTACGAAAATGCGATGGCGATTCCCGGGACGACGGCTGCCCAGCAGAACGCGGCCAAGATGGCGTTCTTGCAGGTTCCCGACATGATCCAGCTAGGATCGACGTGGAAGTTCGTCGACTTGCCCCATGCGATCGATCCTGAAAAACCGATCGTTGCCGCCGCGAGCAGCCTGCGTTCGCTGCTGTTCGACCGGGCAGGAAACGTTGAACCTCGCGACGAGGAAATGGAGCTCGCACTGAAGGCTCTGGCCGACTACGACGCGAAGAGTGCCCCGCTGCTGCAGAATGGCGACAAGAAAGGCATCGCTCGCTATCACGTCAATCGCATTCCTTTTGTTCGCGATCTCGTGAAAAAATCCAAGAATGCAGATGAAAAGCTCTCGTATAGCAAGCAAGTGGTCGACAGTCTGATCTCGGCGCTGCGGACGGGGCTATATCCGGAGGGGCGGAAACCACTCGAGGCGATCATCAATGAAGGGGATCGATTGGCCTCCTACGCCGCGTACAGTTTGATCGACGCGGATTTTGCGATGAAGAACGATGAGGACGGCGCCAATTTCGTTGCCAATCAGAAGAAATGGATGGCCGAGCTCGAGAAGTTCCTGGACAAGTTCTCGGAGTCGGAGGAGGCCGCGCCGGTTTTATTCCACCTGGCCAATGCCAATGAGTTCAATGCCGATGAAGCCAAGGCCCGCGAGCAATATGAGCGACTCGTGAAGAACTACTCCGCGACCGAATCCGGCAAGAAAGCCGCTGGAGCGCTGCGGCGACTCGATCTTGCCGGCAAGGCGCTCTCGATCGCGGGCACCGGCCTAGAGAACGAAACGGTTGATTCATCGAAGTATCGCGGCAAACCCGTGCTGATCGTGTTCTGGGCGAGCTGGGCGACGCCGGTGAAGCAAGACATGCCGGAGCTGGTCAAGCTCTACGAAAAGCACAAGAAAGACGGTCTCGAGATCATCGGCGTCAATCTCGACAACGATCGGGCCGAGGTTGTGGCTTTTCTGAAAGAGCAGCGGATCTCCTGGCCTCAGATCTTCGAGGCTGGCGGCATGGAAAGCCGGCTGGCTGTGGACTACGGGATCATTCTCTTGCCGAGCATGTTCCTGGTCGATTCCGACGGCAAGGTTGTCAATCGTAACCTCCGAACCTCAGCCGAAGTCGACCGCCAACTCGAAAAGATGCTCGCGGCCAAACCGGCCAAAGTGGCCGTTGATTTCGGAAAAGAATGAGACTGCGGATCGTCGGAGGAATGCGCGAAGAATACCCCGGTTGCCGAAGGCATCAACGGCCGAGTGTGCGCTCTCTCGAGAATTCCCTCGGACTCTCGACAGCGAATCCGCCGTGTCGTAGGATAGCGCGATGCCGGCGAAGGGCTTTTGGGGCACCATTCTCGCCGGTTTTGTCTTTGTCGAGGACCGGTTGGTCTTCTGCAACTTGAATCAACAAGAGGATGACCTCTGATGGAGGTTCTGGCTTGTCTCAACGGCGACATCATGCCGATTGAGCGCGCGATGGTGCCGGTGTGGGACCGTGGCTTCCTGTTTGGCGACGCGGTCTATGAAGTCTTTCGCATGTATGACGGTCGACGATGGCTCGAGGGGGAGCACCTCGCACGACTGAAACGAAGCCTCAAGGAGCTGCGAATTCTGCCCGATCGAAATGGATCGCCTCGTTGAACGGATGGATCGAACGGTTGCTCTCTCCGGGATCCGGGAAGGAACGGTCTACGTGCAAGTGACGCGGGGCGTAGCGCCCCGGGCTCACGTCTTCCCGGATCCTCCGGTATCGCCGACCGAGCTGATCGTGGTTCGTCCGTACGACGATGGTCCGGCCGCTCGAGTGCGCGAGTCGGGAGCGCGAATGATCAGCCAGAGCGATCTACGCTGGAAGCGATGTGACATCAAGTCAACCAACCTCCTCGCCAATGTACTGGCGAGTGAGGCCGCCCGCCGCGCCGGTTGCCACGAGGCTGTGTTGATCGATTCAGGAGGGTTTCGTGACCGAAGCGACTCACTCGTCGCTTGCTCTGGCATCGCGAAGGTCGTCTGGAAGGAACGCCGGAGGGCCATGAAATCCTCCCAGGTATGACGCGAGGCCTCGTCCTGCGATATGTTAGAGCCAATGGCGAATTCCCTTCGCCGGGACTCGCGTGACTCTTGCCGGCGCTCGTCGCTGCCGACGAGGTCATCCTAGTCGGTACCACATACGAGGTTTTGCCGGTGATCGAAATTGACGGACACAGAATCGGGTCTGGAGTGCCCGGCCCGCTCGCACGCCGGCTGGGCGAGTCATATCGCCAGGAGATCAAACGCTGGTTGAGCGGGGCGGCGTCCGGTTGAGTGATTCGTTCCGCCACGGCGGCGCACAACCATTGGAGCTTCTAATGACGACGAGCGAGGACACCGACGACCCCTTCTCGGCCCATTTCAAGCGCGATCCCCTTCCCGGCGCGGGCATCCGAATCGTCATCCTCACCGAGTTGCCGTCGGAGCACGCGGAAGCAGTCATTGCCCCATTGTTGCGACGAATTGCCGAACTCGGACGTCCGGTCGAGCAACGAATCATCTCAGTCGCGGATCACGACCTTGCGGAAGCGCTTCGCCGTGGGTTAGAAGAGGCACACATGCCTCTGGTGCTGGTTACGACCGCGGTGGAGCCATGGACCGCGGATCACCTGGATCCGCTGGTCGAGGCCATCGACGCAAGCGACCATGTCATCGGCCGGCGCCCGAAGGCGACGCGTAGTCGCGCCGCCAACTGGGTAACCAAACTGCTGCGAAAGTTGATCTTCGCCGTGCCGCTGGACGATGTCCACTCGCCATGCCGCCTTCATCGACTTGAGAAGCTACTCGCCATCGTGCTCCAGTCGAAGTCGTCGTTCCTCGACACCGAGATCCTGGCGAAGGCGACATTCCTTGGACAACTGATCGATGAAGTCGACGTACCCCCCCTGCCCTGTCGAGTCGTGGGACAGGGTTGGTGGTCCGACTGGAATCGGCTCTTCAAGCATCCGCAGTTCGAGTCTCCGTCAAGTCCACCGGAAAAAGCGGAGTGCGAGCGCGAACGTGACGATGGCCCACGCGGCGAGGATCGCCATCGGCGAGAGCCACCTCGAGCGGCCCGGCACCTTTGAGAATTACCACGCGCAGGGCGTTCACGAGTTGAGTCAGCGGCAACGCGCTGATCAAGCCTTGCAACCAATCGGGAAAGCGGCTGGAAGCGAAGAATACGCCGGAGAGCAGCCACATCGGCAGCATGACCAGGTTCATCAGGCCGCTGACGGCCTCGGTGGTGGTGGCGCGGCTGCCGACGAGCAACCCGATTCCGGCGAAGGCGAGTGCGCCCAGCATGTCGATCGCGATGATGAGTGCGAGGTTTCCGCGGATCGGCATCTTGAACATGAGGGTCCCGAGCAGGAGCAGCACCGTCAAGTCGGGGAGGACGAAGGTCAGTCGCGCGCCCGAGTAGGGCCAGCAAGAAATCGCGCCTCGGCATCGGCGTCGCGACGAACCGCTTCAGAAGCTTGGCGATCCGGAAGTTCACCACCAGGAACCCGATTCCCCAAAGCCCCCCGCCCATGGCATTGAGCCCGATCAAGCCAGGAATCAGAAAATCAATGTATCGCGATCCCGGCTCGCATCACATACACGTCGCTCGTTGACCGCGGGTCTTGGCGATCGAGGGCGCGCTGGAGAACATCGTCGACGACCTGGCGGGCGGCGCTAGCTTCTGGTCGTGTCGGGTCGTAGTGATACACGCACGACCTGGGGCCCGCAGCGGCTCGATGACCAGGGGCGTCATGCCGTTCTTCAGCCGTTCGAGCGATTCAGTCTTCGGAAGCTTCGTGTAGCTTGATCGCGGGCACGTTCAGTCGCGGCTTCCCCGCTGATTTGGCGCTCTCGAGGGAAAGGTTGTGTGCCTTGACGGCGGCAATCACTTCGTCCGCCCCCGATTTCTTGACCACGTCGACTTCAATCGGGGCTGGTGGCCGATTCTGAAACGCCAATCCAAGCGAGATCGCCATGATCGTCGGAAAACCGTAAACCCAGAAGACACGGGCCGGCTGACGGTAGAAGTCGCGCAGACGGACCAGATAGAGCTGAAAGAGCGGAGACGATCGAAACATAAAGTGCTTTGCACCTCGAGAGTGTCAGAATCGGGAGCCGTGTGTTGCTGGCCCGGTCAAGCCCGTCTTTTCCAGCGGCTTTTCCGCCCGAGGGGTCCGCGTGCAGCCGTCACCATCTTCACTGTCGTCGCGCAGGTGCCGGCCGGTCAGCACGACGAAGACGTCTTCGAGACTTACATGCCTCGTCGTCAAGCGGGCCAGCGACCGCTCGAGGCGATCGACCTCGTTGAGAGCAGGGCCGGAATCGCGCGGTGTGGCTGCGTGACGGTCAACACGTAGCCGTCGTTTTCAACCCTCGCCGCCAGCACCGACTCGAGCCCCAGTAGTACGTTCAATTCGAGCGGCAATCCGGCGGCGCTTTCTTCCAGGGCAAACTCGATGATGTGATCGCCCCCCAGGCGTGAAATCAACTCGGCCGGCGAGCCCTGCGCGATGATCTTGCCATGATCGATGATCGCAACCCGGTCACACAGCCGCTCCGCCTCGTCCATGTAGTGGGTGGTCAGCACGATCGTGCGCCCGCGCGCACGGAAGTCGCGAATCACCTCCCAGAGCTGGCGGCGGGACTGTGGGTCCAGTCCGGTCGTGGGCTCATCCAGGAACAGAACCTCCGGGATCGCCAACCAAGGCCAGCGCCACTGCCAGGCGCTGCTGCTGCCCACCGGAGAGTTGCTCGATGAACGCGTCAGCCTTGGCCTCGAGCGACACCCGTGCGATCACGTCGTGCGGGTCGGCCCCCGTTCGATAAAAACTCCGGAACAATGCGACGATCTCGTGAACGGTCTCCTTGTCGGGAAGCCGCGTTTCCTGAAGCGTGACGCCGATCCGTCTCTCGTATTCCGACCGCGTCGGCAGTCCAGTTCATCCCAAGGACTTCGACTTCCCCCGAACTGGGCTGATTCAACCCCTCGACGATCTCGACGGTGGTTGTCTTGCCTGCCCCATTGGGGCCCAGCAACCCGAAGCATTCGCCCGGATTGATCTCCAGGTCAATGCCGTTGACAGCGTGAACCGGACCGTTTCGCCCGGGATATCGCTTGTGCAAATCCCTGACCCGAATCGCACATTCGGCCATGCGCACGAAGCCTCCGCCTCAGATGACGGTCCCATCCTTCAAGATGGCGGCCTTGGGGATCACCACCACCCCGTCACGAATCACGTGAGTCGGATGCTCTTCGGAGTCCGTCGTCCCGCGCTGGTTGACAACCCTGACGTTGCGGCCGATGCGGGCGTTCTTGTCAATGATCGATCCCTCGATGACCGAATTCTCGCCGACTCCGAGCGCCGGACGGCCCAGGCGAACGTTTTCGGCATCACTGTTCCGGTCGTCGAGAACGTCGATCCCCATGATGTAGCAGTTCCGAATCGTGACGTTGTCGCCCACGCGAGCTCGCACTCCGATCACCGAATTCTCGATCACCGAGCCGCGGCCGATCACGCGTCCCGTCGCAGACCAAGCTGTTCTTGACCGTCGCGCCGCGATATGCGCGAGCAAGGCAGAAACCTCGGCCTGGTGAAGATCGGACCGGCTTCCGAGGCGAAATCGAACGCCGGTTTATCGCAGGTCAGATCGATGTTCGCCTTGTGAAATGCACCGACAGTCCCGATGTCCTCCCAGTACCCGTCGAAAAGATGCGCCTGGACGCGATGATCGGCAATTGTCCGCGGGCAACAACTCGTGGCCAAAGTCGGTCACCGTGCTTGACCTGAGCAGATCCACCAGCAGGCTGCGATTGAACAGGTAGATGCCCATGCTCGCCAGGTAGGGCGGTCGGCCGCGTTCAATCCCAGCCGTTCCAGCCGCCCGGCTCGGTGCGCACTCGCGCGAGCTTCTCGGCGTCTTGGGCTTCTCCTCGAAGTCCTGGACCCGACCGTCGGCATGGATCTTCATGATGCCGCACGACGTCGCTTCGGTCTCCGCCCACCGGCAACGCGGCGATCGTCACAGCGGCCTTGTTCTCGAGATGAGTGCGGATCATGTCCTGAAAATCCATCCGGTAAAGCTGGTCACCGGAGAGAATCAGCACCAGGTCGTACGGCGAGTCGGTGAAATAAGGAATGTTCCGCCGCACGGCGTCGGCGGTTCCCTGGTACCACGTCTCATGCTCCATCGTCTGCTGAGCGGCCAGAATCTCCACAAAACCGCCGCCGAACGGATCGAATTTATAAGTATTATAAATGTGCCGATGTAAACTCACCGAGTTGAACTGGGTCACCACGAAGATCCGGTTCAGACCGGAGTTGATGCAATTCGACACGGGAATGTCGATCAGCCGGTACTTCCCGGCGATCGGAACGGCCGGTTTGCTGCGCGATCTCGTCAGCGGAAACAAGCGAGTGCCGCGACCGCCGCCCAGGATCAATGAGATGACCCGAGGCATTGCTCTCCTCCTCCAGGTGTTCATGGCTGCAGGGCCTCCGTCAACGAGGCGGAGGCCCACACCGGTTCTCTGCGTCCGAATCAGAGCCGGCGGCCTCACCAGCCGAGCACCATGTTCGACTCAATGACCTTCCGCGCGCCTTCCAGGTCGCTGCCGGTGGTCTGCATGTAAAGTCGCATCGCGTGCAGCTTGTCCCCCGCCGCTTTCGACAGGCAGTCGCGGGCCACCGAGCACGGGATCTGCCGACGACGGGATGCCCAGCAGCTTCTTCGAAATCACCCAGGCGTCACGCGGACGATGCGTCACCCGGATGATCTCCTCCTGAGGGTAGTTCGCCGCCGCGAATGCGCGAGCCGTCGGCTCATCGGCCACGCAGGCAATCATGATGTGCGATGTTGTTTCGACCTCGTACAATGGCATGACGAGCCCCCTTTCCCGAAAACGGGGTTATCGGCCAGAAAGGTTCGTTCGAGAGCGCCGAGATTCGAGAATGTACACGATAATCGCGATCCTACTTCGCGCGGAGCACCGGGTCAAACACTCGGTTCATTTGAGCGGCATTCCAGTCGCAATCATCTGCTGATCTTCGTACAGTTGGGCCAGAACCAGTGCTCCGTTGGATGCGACGTGTTCACCTGGTTTCAAGCCGCTTTGTACCACAACGTGGTCGTCGCGCTCTTCCGCGACAACCAGCGGCCGGCGCTCGAATTGCTGAATGCGTGTGTCGCCTTGCTCGGCCTTCTGAACGAATGCATATTCCGCGCCGTTCATGACGACCATCGCCTGGCGGGGGATCACTGTCTGGCCGGTGACTGGCGGAATCATGAGCGTCGCCCGCACCAGCATGTCGGCCTTCAGCTTGCCGTCGATGTTCGGCACGGACGTTCGCAGCAAGATCGCGCGTGTGTCCTTCGACACCTCACTCGCAATATACTCGACCTTCGACGGGACCGTCTTGTCCAGGTATGGGAATCGAATCTCCATCTCCTGCCCCACCGCGACCTTCGCCTGGTCGGCTTCGTAGACGTTCACCCACACAAACAAGTGGTCGAGCGGCGCGATCGTGAGGAGCACGTCGTTGTTGTCATAAAGATTGCCCGGGACGGCGTCCCGCTGAATGACGCTCCCTTCGACCGGCGAAAGACGCGTCATCCGCGCCTTGTCACTGATTACGTGCAACTCTTCGGGCATCGGCGCGTTACCGAGGTTCTTGGTCAATAACTCGATCTGTTCTTCCGAGACTCCGAATACCTTCAATTTCTCTTTGGCGGTTGCCGCGGTCAGCCGGCTCTTGCTCTCGTCGTTCTGGGCATCGATCACCACCTGCTCCGACGCGGCCTTCTCAACGAGGAGCCTCTTCTTCATCCTGAGCAGATTCTGGTCGTGTACCCATTGCACGTAGGCGGTCTGGAAGTCGTTCTTGGCCGCCGCGAGCTCGGTACTGAACAGATCGACCAGAGGCGCTCCGATCGTGACCTTTTGGCCCCTCTCCACCCGCACCTTCTCGACGAGTGTATCGAATCTCGGACGTATCTTGGATAGGCTGTTCGGATCGTAATCCGTGCGCCCCATCAGGGGTAGCCTGATCGGATCAGCCTGCGGGTGCACCGAAACCACAACCAGCCCGATCGTCTTGGCGTCTTCGAGCGTAATCCGAACGAAGCCGTCCCACGGCGCTGCGGCCGTTGCTTCCTCCGGCGGTTGCGGCGCGGAAATACTCTTCGTGTTCGTGGGGTTGTGCTGCTGCACGTAGGCCAGAATGCGCTCCGCGTCATGTCGGGCCCGTTCCGGCCCAACCTGCCAGACGTAAATCCCCCCCGCGCCGACAAGAGAGATTGCGAACAGCAGAAACCAGAGTTTCCCGTTCGATCGCCGCGGTGGTGCGGCCTCACGCTCGTGCACTTCCGGGCCCTCCAGAGCGGCGACCGGTTCCGGTTCTGAATCCGTGTGATGTGCTGGCTGGGTTTGAGCAGTATTCATCGACTGACCTCCACGAAACGGAGCATATCCGTTTCTACGATTTCCGGAAGGATTCGCCCAAACGAAAACGGACCGCTTTGTCGCGTCGCGTCAGGAACGGCAACGAGCAATCACCCACGGCGTGGCAGCCCGCTCTAGAGGGAATGGATTTAACCATTTGAAGTGAACGAACCATCCGGTTACCGGGTTAGATTATCAAGGATTGGCTCCGTCCTGTAAAGAGGCGCGAAATCGCAGAGGCTCGGCCAAGGCGGCGCCAGGGAGGGCCCGCATTCCGCCACAAGAATCCGGTCGAACCCGCGATAGGCAGCCACTCGCGCTCCCAGCGCCCGAGGGTTCACATTGCCATCGTCCTCCCTTGTTCCCGTTCGCGCTGCCAACTATGCTAAACGTCTGAACGATCCGGGTGGGATTCTCCGTGGTAAACAAGAGCGGGGTGGAGTGGCCCCGGGTATCGCCGGCGATCTGCCGCTCTCCGCAGCCCCGTCCTTCCCCGACGCAGTCCACCCGAAAGACACCCTGTGCCGCTTCGATTGAGGTCGACGAATCATGGTCCGTGCGATCATCACCTGGAGCCTGCACAACCGCCTGATCGTCATTCTGGCCACGGTCGTCTTGATTGTCGCAGGCATTCATTCGGCGCGGAATCTGAACGTCGAGGCCTATCCCGACCCGACGCCCCCCCTGGTCGAGGTCATCGCCCAGAACCCCGGCGCCAACCCCGAGGAAATGGAGCGCCTCGTCGGCATTCCGATCGAAATCGCGCTCAACGGTATGCCCGGTCTCGAAGACCTCCGCAGCACGTCGATCGCCGGGCTGACCGACGTCAAGTGCCAGTTCACCTACGACACCGACTACTGGAGAGCCCGCCAGGAGGTGATCAACCGCATGAACTCCCTCTCCAACCTGCCGGCGGGCGTTAATCCCGTGCTTTCGCCGTGGAGCCCGACCGGCGAAATCGTGCGCTACGTGCTCGAGGGGCCCGGCTACACCTTGAACGAGATCAAGGCCGTCCAGGACTGGGTCGTCCAGCGCGCCCTGAAAACGGTTCCCGGCGTGATCGACGTGACCGGCTTCGGCGGGACCGTCAAGCAATACCTGGTGCTGGTCGACCCGATGCAGCTGAATCACTACAGCATCACCCTCCAGCAAGTGCAGGACGCAATTCAGAAGTCGAATGCCAACGTTTCGGGAAACATCCTCACCCTCGGAAGCCAGTCCCACATCGTTCGCGGCATCGGGTTGCTCGGTAAGGGGATCGATCCCCTCGAGCCCTCGCTGTTCCCCAACCGCGCCGAGCTGCATCGACAACAAGCTCGACGATATTCGCAACGTCGTCGTCGCCCAGTACCAGGGTAACCCGATTCTGGTCAGCCACGTCGCCAAGGTTCTGGAAGGGCATCAGCCGCGCCTGGGTATCGTCGGCCGCCACTTGCCCATCAAGAAGGAAAACGACGTCGTCGAGGGCATCGTCCTGATGCGCAAGTACGAAAAATCGATCACCGTCTCCGACGCGGTCAAGGAAAAGATCGCCGAGATCCAGAAAACGGGCATTCTCCCGCCCGGAATGACGATCACCATCTTCAACGAGCGCAGCGAGCTGGTAAACGTGACCAAGCACAACGTGCTGCATAACCTGCTCGTGGGCATGGGTCTTGTCATCGGCATCCTGTTCATATTCCTCGGTGATATCGCAAGCGCCGCCATCGTGGCCATCATGATTCCGCTCGCGCTGTTCTTCTCGATCACTGTCCTTTACGTGCAGGGCAAGTCGGCCAACCTGCTCTCGATCGGCGCGGTCGATTTCGGAATCATCGTCGACAGCTCGACGATCATCGTCGAGAACATCTATCGCCACATCACCGCGCCAGGCGTCGACCGCTCGCGATCCTTGATCGACCGGATCATCGATGCCTCCAGTGAGATCGAGCGAGCGCTCTTCTATTCGACGACCATCATCGTCTGCGCCTTCATCCCCCTTTTCTCGATGTCCGGGCCCGAAGGCGCGCTCTTCGGACCGATGGCCAACACGTACGCCTTCGCCATCTGCGGCGCCTTGCTGATGGCCGTCACACTCGCGCCGGTGCTGTGCTCGTTCTTCTTCGTGAACAAGAAGGAAGCCCCCGACACGATGCTCGACCGCCTGATGAAGCTCAGGTACCTGAAGGCACTCTCCTGGGTTCTCCGGCATCGAATGCTCACGCTCGCGGTCATGATCGGGCTGTTCGTCTACACGCTGTTCCTGATCCCTCACCTGGGGGGTGAGTTCATGCCCCCGCTCGAGGAAGGTTATCTCTGGATCCGAGCGACGCTGCCCCGCACGACCTCGATGGAGGCCGCCGCCAAGCTGGCACCGCAACTGCGCGAAGTCGTCGCGTCGATCCCCGAGGTCAGCCGCGTGATCTCCCAGGTCGGCCGGCCCGACGACGGCACCGACGTGACCGGCTTCTTCAATCTGGAAATCGGCGCTCCCTTGAAGCCGATGGAGGAATGGCGAAAAACGCCCTTCTATCTCTTCGGCTACAGGCTCTGGGATGCGACGATCTCCCGCGAGGACATCGAGAAGGAGCTGATGAAGAAGTTCAAGGACTACCCCGGTTTCAACTTCAATTTCTCGCAGTACATTCGCGATAACGTCGAAGAAGCCCTCTCCGGCGTCAAGGGGGCCAACTCGGTCAAGATCATCGGCTCGAATCTCCAGACTCTCGAGCAGCTCGGCCAGCGCATCGCGAACATCCTGAAAACTGTGCCCGGTATCGAGAACGTCGGCCTCTTTCACATCGTCGGCCAGCCCAATCTCGAAATCGAGATCGACCGCACGCTCTGCGCCCGCCACGGAGTGAATGTCTACGATGTCGAACGTGTCGTGCAGGCAGCCATCGGCGGCGAGGCGTTCACCCAGATGGTCGAAGGCGAGAAGCTCTTCGACATCACCTTGCGCCTGCCGCCGGAGCTTCGTGACGATCCCGAGGTGATCAACCGGATTCTGGTCGACGTCCCCGGCGCCGACGATTCGAGCCCGGGTTACCGGATTCCGCTCTCTCAGTTGACGCACATGGTCGCCCACAAGCCGGGGGCTTCTTACGTCTACCGCGAAAACAACCGCCGTTTCATTCCGATCAAGTTCAGCGTGCGCGACCGCGACCTGGCCTCGGCGATCGCCGAAGCGATGAGCAAGGTGAACGACCCCAAGACCGGCGTCGCGCTTCCGCCCGGCTACGACATGAAGTGGTCCGGTGAATTCGAGCAGATGCAAGAAGCCAACAGCCGACTGCTCTGGATCATCCCCCTCTCCCTGGCCCTGATCATCATGCTCTTGTATTCGATGTTCTCCTCGATCAAAGACTGCCTGCTGGTGATGGTCAACGTCCTCGAAGCCGCCATGGGTGGCGTGTTTGCTCTGTACTTTACCGGCACGCATTTCAGCATCTCCGGCGCCGTTGGATTCGTCTCGGTCTTCGGCGTGGCCGTCCAGGACGGCGTGCTCCTCGTCACCTACTGCAACCAGATGCGCGCCCGCGGCTACTCGGTGTGGGAGACCTGCCTCCGCGGCCCCGAGCTCCGCGTGCGGCCAGTGGTGATGACCTCGCTCACCGCTGCACTCGGCCTCTTCCCCGCCGCCATCGCCACGTCGATCGGCTCGCAAGCTCAGAAGCCACTCGCGATCGTTGTCGTCGGGGCCATGCTCTGCACCCTGTTCCTCACCCGGTACATGATGCCGATCCTCTACAGCTACTTCCCCGCCCCGCGCGGCCACGCAGACCGGAGAAGACGACCACCTGGTCGAGGGCACCAACTACGCCGCCCGCTTCATGCACGATTTCCCGGAGGATCACTAGTATTTGAGATCACCTCAAGCGCCCCCAGGTTCTCGATGCTCGACAGATCCCCGGGATCCTGGCCCAGCGCGACCTTTCGGATCACGCGCCTCAGGATCTTGCCGCTACGCGTCTTCGGTAGCTCGGTCACGAACCGGACATCCTCCGGGGCGAACGATTTCCCCAGCGCCGCGCCACCCGCTCGCGAAGCTCGCCTCGAAGTTCCGCGCTCCCAACGTGGCCGGGCTTGAGCACAGCGAAGCATAAAATGACTTCTCCCTTGAGGTCATCGGGCACTCCAACCGCCGCCGATTCGGCGACCGCGTCGTCCTCGGCGAGAATCGACTCGACCTCGGCCGGCCCCAGCCGCTTGCCCGCCACGTTGAGCGTGTCGTCGCTGCGACCATGAAGGAACCAGTCGCCGTCTGCATCGATCGACGCCCAGTCACCATGCACCCAGACATCCGGCCATCGCGACCAATAAGTGGCCAAGTACCGGTCCGGATCGCCCCAGATCCCGCGGGTCATCGCCGGCCATGGCTTGGTGCAGACGAGCTCGCCGACACCCTCGCGCAGCGGCTTGCCCTCCGGATCATAAACATCCACGGCCATCGCCAGCGCCGGTCCGACCAGCGAGCACGGCTTCAGCGGCGTGATCGGCAGCGCGGAAAGCAGGCACGCGCCGACCTCCGTTCCTCCCGAGATGTTGATGATCGGACACCGGCCTCCCCCGGCCTTCTCGAATAGCCACCGCCACGATTCCGGATCCCACGCCTCGCCCGTCGAGGCGAGAATCCGCAGCCCGCTCAGATCATGCGCGGCAACCGGTTGTGCGCCATGCCTCATGAGCGCGCGAATCAACGTCGGCGACACTCCCAAAATGGTCACACCATGCCGCTGGACGATCGACCAGATACGGTCCGGTGCTGGATAATCCGGCGCACCCTCGGCGAGCACGACCGTGCCGCCGGCCGCCAGTGCCCCCGTGATCTCCCACGGCCCCATGATCCAGCCCAGATCCGTCACCCAGAACAACCGGTCGTCTGCGTGCATATCCACCTGGTAGGCGACTTCCGACGCGATCTTGACCAGAAACCCCCCGTGCACGTGCACCGCCCCCTTGGGCCGCCCCGTCGTTCCCGATGTGTAGGCGATCATGAACGGCGTCTCCGGGTCGAGCGCTGTTGATGCCCGTTCCGGCGATTCCGGGCGCACAAGCTCCCCCCAATCGAGACAACGCGATGCGTCCGCACATGACTCAGTTCCGCCCTCTCGTCGCGACACGATGACGTGGCGCACGCTGGGGCACGCCGCGGCCGCGTCCAGAGCAACGCCTTGCATGCCGATCGCATGGCCCCGCCGCCAGCTTCCGCTGGCCGTGAGCACAGCCTTGGCTTGACAATCCGTCAGCCGCGCCGCGACGGCTTGCGCCCCGAAACCCGAGAAGATCGGTACGGCAATCGCGCCCAGCTTGGCGCACGCGAGGAAGCCGATCACGGCTTCGGGAATCATCGGCAAGAACAGGCCGATGGCGTCACCATGGCCGATGCCGAGGCCCGCGAGCGCATTGGCCAGCCGGCAAGTCTCCGTTTGCAGCTCGCCGTACGACAGGCAGCGAGCAACCCCATCCTCTCCTTCCGAAATCACCGCCGGGTGATTGCGGCGAGCGGACCGAGCGTGCCGGTCCAGGCACTGATGGGCCAGGTTGATCGTTCCGCCGCAGAACCATCGGGTCCAGGCAATTCCTCCGCTTGAGTCCATCACCCGATCGAACGGCCGGAAGAACTCAATCTGCAAATCCTCGACGACCGCGTTCCAGAACCATTCGACCTCGTCAATCGACTTCGCGATCAACTCGCGATATCCGGCGATCCCATGCCGGCGCATCAAGCGCGTGATGTTTGCGTTCTCAATGACCTCCGGCGACGGCTTCCAGACATACTTGTGTGTTTCCAAGACTCAGGTCCTTTCTGGAAGCTACGACTCGCTCTCATGCGACATGGAAAAACACAGCGGAGTGCAACGCGGCATTTGAGGCTCTGGAAGAATGGCACTATCTGGCACTAATTGTCACTCTATACGACAAAACTGGTGTCATTTCAAATCGCCGTTCTCCGGCCAGATCAACACCTTCCGTCGAATTCTCGCACCGACTGGCGACCGACGGGCGAAACACGCATGCGGAAAACGCCGTGGCGATGTACGAATCCGTTGCACCGGCGTCGTTGCGATATCGAGCAAGATAGGCTCCCAAGTTGAGCACGGTCCACACGTCAATGGCGTGGCTCACTCCTTGGCACGAGTGCCCGCCAAAAGTGCTGTGAGCAAGGATTCTCGCATCGGCGCCGCGGCTCGGCAAAACAGCGCCCAGCCCGGCGAGCGAAGTGCCCAGAACCGGAGGCCCAACCCCCAGTCATGCCGGACAATCCCGCCTACCACACAGTATACCACATCCCAGACCTCCAAGCCGACCAAACTACTCATTTTATCTATTTTACCTAACCCGACTGTTGTCCTCGCAACATGGATCGGTTACGGGATGGACTTCGTTTTGAACATTCGACGATGGTCCTTGCTCTATAAGCACTAAGGGAACGCCCCCACGTTCCCGTAGGTCAGGTTTTTAGGCTGACGACCCATGCGCGAGAGACCGCGTGCGAGCAACCTTCCACGTGATAGCGAGCCTCCCAGACCACGCACCGTTTTAGTCCAGCGGGTCACGCCCGACAACAGGCGCGGATATCATTTGAATCCGCCCGTCACACATTATGGAACAACATCCGCGATTCGAATGTGGCAGTATTCGAGTGGCATGCACCCCCTTTGCGCACCGGGATCCAGTTGCGCAAAGATTTGGAATTCCTCCGCTCACCTCGGCGCGCATCTGCGATAGAATCTGTTAATCCTTTCCATTACTTGTTATGCTCTGGTCGGTTGGTTTGACGACCGAGTGGAACCGCTAGGTCTTCCCGATCCGGTCGAGGCTTCTCCCTCGTCTTATCCACCGAATGGGCTTCAACGGAAGCCCCTTTCTCTCGACCCTGAAAGCATCCCAAGGGTCATCAGCTTTTCGTTTCGGAGTTCGATCGTGGGTAAGAAGCTGTATGTGGGCAACCTGACTTACAACGTCAACGAGTCCGACCTGGAAGCGCTGTTCATGCCGTTCGGCACTGTCCAGAGCGCACAGGTCATCGTCGATCGGGCCACCAACCGATCCAAGGGGTTTGGCTTCGTGGAGATGGGGTCCGACGCCGAAGCGCAGGCGGCGATTTCGGCACTCAATGACCACGAGCATGACGGGCGGCGGCTGACGGTCAACGAAGCCAAGCCACGTGAGGAGCGTGGGGGCGGCGGTGGCGGTGGCCGCGGCGGCTACGGCGGTGGTGGCGGTGGAGGTCGCGGCGGCTACGGCGGCGGCGGCGGTGGCGGTGGTTATGGAGGCGGTGGCGGCGGCGGTCGGCGTTATTGAGCATTCGATACGGCTGCAGGGTCAAGGAGCTTCCTTCAAAGGGCTCCTTGACCGACCTGCCCCGATCGCTGTTCACCATCTGCGCTGCCGTTGTACAGAGGTCCAGACAACGAGCACTTTCAGTTGCTCGCGTGCTCTCTCCTCGGCCTCTGATCGCACTCGTCGTTACCTTTGCCTCTTCTGTTAGACTGGTTTAGCACCGGGCGCGACGATCCTCCAGGCCTTTGGGCCAGTTGGAATGGCCGAAGTCTGGCAATTCGGCGGTGCGCGCGCAAAGCCGGCTTTGCCGACGCTTTGAAGGCAATTCCAGTCGCGCCATCACAAGGCGCTGCGGATTGAGACAGTAACCGCACCGATTTCCCGCGGTCGCGCGAACGCGCCGTTCAACCTCCGGCGTAACCCAATCACTCGGCATAACCAGCATCCGCCCCGGCATCATTCACCGACGCCCGGAGGCCGTGCGCCACTGCTTCCTTCCACGCGCGTGCCGTCTGCACTAATCCCCGTCGATAGAGGACGATGAGCTTGTCGAGCCGCGCTAGCTCCGACGCGCCCAACGTGCCCTCTCGGGCGGCCGATAGCAAACCGCTCAACTCCGCCTGAATATCGGCGCCGATCATCGCGTCGCAGAGCGCCGACACCTCGCCGTCGGGCATCCCCGCCATTTCCTGCTCCGCGACCGCCTGGCTAATCCACTCGACCGCCGCTTCCTCGAGGCGGTGATCAACGACAATTAACTTTCCAAGCCGAAGTCGCGACAGACGCAATGTAGGTGAGCTAGTGATGAGACTTTCGACGAATACCTGCTCGTGCCATTTATGAAGAAACACTCTCTGAGATTATGGATCTGGATACCACTCGCATGTGTTGCACGCTTCCGCCGTTGCTGATTTCGACGGAGCGATCGAGATCTATCTGAGTCAGCATCAGAAACCAAGCAAGCGCGAGCAATCCGGTATCATGCTGGCCGATTGCATGATTCGCCGGGGCAATTCCTATCGTGGCCAGTTGGATCTACGCGAAGCTGTTCGGGACCACCGTAATGCCATCGCGCTGTGTGGTCGAATTTCCGGGATCGACCACGAAAAAACGGTGTGCTTGCTTCTGGCGAGAGCATGCTTCAATCGAAGCCTCGCGCGTGCGATGCAAGGCGAGTTCGGTCTCGCGTCTCTTGATTTGGAGAGCGCGCGGGACTGTGCGCTGCGACACACGGTGATCGCGATGGACGAGCTCAGGGAACGATCATTAGAACTGCTTCCACCATTAAAGCACCTCGTGCGTCGAGGCCCGGGACAATGAGAGAATGTGAAAAGCGTGATCAAGAAGCGCCCGGGGGCGGCTCGATTTTGGGGGCGGATCGTTGATACGCGACATCACGCGTCGATTGGTTAATCTCCCCGGGCTCGACGGCTGAGTGTCGACGCATCATGATTGCGCTGAATGATCCTTGCTCCCGATTCTTTCTGAACGGATGAGTCTTGGGCATACATGTTTCAGAGAATCGCGAAATACACATTTGTCAGTGCGGTCATCATCCTCGTTGCAGGGCTCGGTAGAATCTCGCAGCCAGTTGCGTATGGGCCCATTGGCAAAGCGTTTTTGACTGCATGGTGCATTTCAATCGTTCTGTTGCCTGCACTTGCTAGCATCGTTAGTTGGCGATCATTGCTCTGGGCGGCAGGGAGCATAGCGACCGGTGTATGTTTATTCTTCTTTTCGCTGCTGTGCGTGGTATGTACGTCGCAAATGAGTCCTGCCCCGGTTGCGCCGCAAAACCATAACGGACTGGCGGGTACGCTCGGTACGTTCGCCGTGGTCATGCCAGTCATAGCGCTGCTCCTGGTGTGTCCGTCGGCGTTTGTGGTCTGCGCAAAGGTAGCGGGGGTCGTCATACGGAGGCGAGACGTATCTTCGTACTTTGCTTTGAATTTCGGGCCACAGTCTTCAGATTGATCAAGTCCGCCAGTTATCTGTAGTTTGCGCGTGAAGATTACCCCGGCGACGGGAGCCAGGGAGTCACGGCACTTTCCCGTTCGCAGTTTGCTCTGCGGAGTCCGACGCCCCGGAGCGACGAATGAGGAGTGGTACGACCGTGACATGTAAACGAACGCTAATGAGTCAACTGCTGTTGATGTCGGTCCAGATCCTCAAAATCGCTACGCTCGGTGGCATAGTCGGCGGGATCGGCGGACTTGTCGGCGTGTCCATCCTGTCGACCACGTTCCGTTGGCAGGGGGACGCGCCCTTGCAGCGCACCAACCAGCGACAGGATGCGGGTGCTCGGCCTGGCAGCCGCTCATTGAAGCAAGCACCAAGCACACGCAGCCCACCACTCTGGCCTGCGTGACCCCGTGCTCGTCTATCAACCTCCAGTCAATGCACCGTACAG
Organism: uncultured Planctomycetota bacterium; assembly: GCA_963823665.1. Lineage (GTDB taxonomy): Bacteria > Planctomycetota > Planctomycetia > Isosphaerales > Isosphaeraceae > CAVXHV01. The sequence continues at coordinate 842,675 of CAWGMQ010000004.1, read as the reverse complement.
CACTCTTCTCGCCTGCCTCAACATATCCTCAAACAAGGTCAGGTTTCCAATCGCCATCGCCTTGAAGATCAGCCGATCGACATCGGCTTCCAGCTCGTTCAGGATCGCCGTCTGATCGCTACGCACATTGGCCGCAGGGGCGATCACCTTACGAGGTGTTACTCGTATCTTGCTTGTGGCGGATGTCTTGGATTTCGTGGGGTTGTCCGTCAGACCCAACGACGATTTCACCTTGTAAAGCACGGTCTTACTGATGGTCCCGTTGAATCCGGCAGCTCGCCACGCTTCGTTCACTGATTTGAGGTTACCTTCGGGATGGTCGTTCAAGAATTCCTTGACGAACATGGTCTTGCCTGGGCTGCTGGATTTTTTGGGTGCTTTGGTGGCTGGCTTTGCCTTGGCGGCTGTTTTAGTCTTCATACCCTTATCGCCCGTCAGTCCCAGTTGCTTTCGGATCTCGCTGACGATCGGGTGACTGATCATTCCCTTCATCCCGGCAGCCGCCCACGCCTCGTTAACAGCTCTGGCGTTGGCTTGGGGATTGTTCTGGAGAAACTTTCTTACGAAGCCCGTCTTGTTCTGACTCTTGGTTGCTACTGCCACGCTGAAATCTCCTTGGTCTCAGAATCTGTATCTCACGCAGACAGTAGACCAGAAAGGCCACTTGATCTAAATACACAAGCGAGTCCATCGTTCAGGAGAAATGGGTATCAAGTCACTCGACAACCTGGAAGGAGTCGCCGAAAAGCAGTCCGCGCCCAGCAGCGTCAAGCTTGTCACCGTTTCGTGTGGTCAGTGTGTTTCGTGGTTGCTGCGCTCAGCGCGCGCCAGTCACATCAGGGTCGAATCACCTGATCAATGATGCCCGATACCGTCTTGGCCATGAGTTCATGCCCGCGACGAGACAGGTGAATCGAATCCACGGTGGCACCTTTTGACGTCAAGATCCCGATTAGCACCCGTTTGGGCACCAGAAGCACTCCGTGACGCTTGGCCATTCGCCTTTGGGCATCGCCATACCGATTATGAAACGGCGGCAACGGCAACTCGAGCATGACGACAGTACGCCCGCCGCCGCGAAGTTTCGCCAGCAAGGCATCAAGCGCCCGCTCGTATGCCTCGGGCTTGTACGCGCGGAGCACATCGTTGCCCCCGATCTCCACGAGCACGAGCGCCGTCGGCCCGCTCACGTTCACTTGCTCGGCCTGCCGCATCGCCTCCGCGGTGCCGGCGCCAGAGCGTGATAGGTCGGCAAACACAACGTCATGCGACCGCGAAAACAGCTTGGGCCACGTTTCCTTCTCCCCATTGATTCCCGCGCTGAGCGAATCGCCGATGAGGAACACTTTCGCATCCGGTAAACGCGGCACGGCGAGCATCACGTGATACGGCACTTCGAGCGCGATCCCCAGACACCACACCGCCAGCATCGCGCAACGGAGCATGCGCCCCAACCGCCGATGTATCGGCTTGATCAAACACTCCACGGCGACCCAGGCGAGCGTGACGGCTCCGGCAATGCCATAGAACCAGACCGGCAACGGCGTCGATGAGACAGCAACCAGGAGCGCGCCCGCGGATGTCAGAAGCACTCGACAGAAAGCCAGCCAGCGGCCACCTCTAAAGAAGGCGGAAAGCCCCGCGAGCCCGAGCAAGGCGATCCCTGAGAAAAACGCGTGACCACTTGCGATATGGTAGACCACCCAGGCGTTCAGGGTGCTCACGCCGGCTCTCCAATCTCGAGTCGCGAAGGGTGTGCTTGCCCTTTTTTGCCCGTTGATGGCACATTTCGTGCGCCACTGCTCATCATATAGAGAAAGAGAGAAAGCAAGAGAGCCCCCCGTGGGTCTTGTTCTCAAACAAGAGTAAGCATGCCATGACACCGAGCGCGCGCACCATGAGCATCCTCTGCTGGACCGGCCGGATCCTGGCCCTTGGACTGTTCTTGTTGTGGGGAGCGTTTTTCGTCGAGCATCTGCAAGAATGGTTCTCGCATCCAGCCAAGGGGCTCCCGCCGGTCTGGGTGTGGCTGGCACAGCTCGCCCACTTGACGATCCTGATCGGGCTGGCGACTCTCTGGCGCTGGCAGGCTACTGGCAGCATTCTCACCATCCTCGGGTCGCTCGCTTTCTTCGGCGGTCTGGCGATCTCGCAGGCGATCGCGGGCAGGCAGTACCTTTTGTTCCTGGCGTTCCTCACCGCCACGATCATCCCGGCCCTGCTTACCCTTGCCTGCTGGTTCGCCCGAACCCATGCCTTGGCCGCCGCCAACACCCCGCTCACCGGGATCGATGTCAATCGGTAAAAACCGAGAGCGCATCGATCTCCGTCGTCGCGATCTGCGCCTTTGTGATCAATCCCAGAACTCCACGGCTCGACACGTTCCCGGATCCCTCGGTGACGAGCACCACGTCGGCACCGGCCGCGCCCGCGTGCGTCATGACCTCGTGAAGCGACGTCTGCCCGCTCACCGCGAGGAACTTGCGATTCGCGAGGTCGCCCAGCGTGGGCGACGACTCCGGACCCCGTGATAGCCCCGCCAGACGTCATCCGGAATTCCCCTCGTCCGGGAGATAGCACCGCTGCCAGCGAATATGCGCAGAGACCGTCGAGTCCGGGAAATACGGAAGCACAGTTCACGCCGCACCGATTCAGATGAAATCGGAGGTGGGCGAAGCGATTGGCTGGGATCTGAACTTTCGTAAGTTTGCCCTGAAATTCAGCCGCTTCTTCGAGTGGCTCAAAGGTCGGATGCTGTGCGCTCGCGCTGTGGACGGTGAACCACGCCACCTGCGCGGTGATTCTTTCCGTTATTTGCTGGGGCGCGAACACCAAGTGACGCCGACAATCGAGCGAGTTTGTATTGAATTCGGTCGCGAAGTCTTCATCGCTCGGCCGCAAAATCCAGAGCACACCGTTTCGTCCGTCACAGGCTGGCCTCTTAACCGCAAACCAGAGCGCAGGGGATTGGAGGACCAATCCAGGAGACGGGTCGGAAGCCCGTGATGCTGGGCGAGCGCGACCCACTCCCACAGAGTTGCGGGCACGACCTTCAAGAACGGAACACTGTGCCTCCGGAACTCGTGGAGCATCAACTCTTCAATGACCAAGACGTCATCAGTGAGGCGCTCTCTGGCAATCGACGGAAGAAGCGGAAAGTCACCCGACTGCCCGCGAAAAAGAGTGATTGACTGATCGAGGCACGTTTCCTCGATGAGCTTTGTAAACTCGGCGAGCGTGTTACATGTCGCCAGATCCATACGTCGTCTCCTCGCAACACGCCATTGGCAACCCCAACACCGGGCGTTGTTTCGTTGCTGCGAGACGCCCAGCTTATGATTATGGTGATAGTCGCCGATTTACATCCAGCGGCCAAGGAACTCGGACCGATTCGCCTCGCGCAGAGGTCCAGCATGCGTGTGCGTCGACTCGCTCGTCACCACCTCGTCACCGCGACGGCTCTCGTCGGGGTGGCCCAGTGTCGCGCGGTTCATGCCGGCTTGGTGTCGGTCATGAACGTCAAGCCGAATACCGATTTAAGTCTCTCCTAGACCATCCAGATCGCTCCGAACCTACCCCCGGCGACCATCACCGGCACAATACGCACCAGGACCGACACGGCCGAGTTTGGGCTCGGTGATCTTGAAACCGAAAAGGAAATCAAGAGTGTCACGATCACGAAGACGCCCAAGGGCCAGGCCGGCCGCATCACTTACGAGGTCCAGCTCCGTTGGCCACCGCCGCAGAGCCGTCGCGCAACAGCAAACGCCGAATCGTTCACCGCCTCCCGCGCAAGAATTTGACTCGACTGCCTTCTGTCCGCGAGAATGCGAAACGTGTCGATCACCGAGAGATCGCATGGGCCGCGGCGCTGCATCGGATCGCGATCACATCATCCGGGAGATCGTTCATGAGCCGAAGCCTGGCTTCTCGCATTGGAATCATCGCCATCCTCACGCTCTTGGCGTGGCATGCCCGGCCTGCAACAAGAGCGGTCGCATTCTCCCAACAGCCGTCCGACAAGGCCAATGCACAGCTCAAGGAGTGTGTCCGACTCGCGAACGAGAGTATGACGCTGCGCGGGCACGGCAAGCTCGCCGAGGCGATCACGGCCGCCCAGGCGATGATCGCGATCGAGCGCAAGATCCTGGCCGCAGACGATCCCAACCTGGGCATCTCGCTCGGCTGGCTCGCCCAGCTCAATCTTGAGAAGAATGAGTTCGCAGCAGCCACAGCCGCGCGACAAGAAGCATTGCAAATCGTAAGAAAGCGGCTTGGCGAGGCCCACTGGGAGACAACCGACGCGCGCCTCGCGCTAGACAACGTGAAGCGCCAGGCCTCGCTCACCGGTGAACAACGAGAGCGATTGGCACAAGCCAGTCGCTTGAACCAAAGTTCCCTCGCTCTCTACGACCAGGCAAAGTATGCCGAATCCGCGGAATTGGCGCGTCGCGAGTTGGCGATCCGCAAGGAGTTGCTCGGTGAGCGGCAACCCGACTACGCCACAAGCCTGAACAACCTGGCCTACGTGCTCCGATCGCAGGGAGACTACGCCGCCGCACGACCGCTCTGTGAGCAGGCGCTGGCGATCCAGAAGGAGGTACTTGGTGAGCGGCACCCCGCCTACGCCACGAGCCTGAGCAACCTGGCCGCATTGCTAGACTACGCCGCCGCCCGACCGATGTACGAGCGGGCGCTGGCGATCCGCAAGGAGGCACTTGGCGAGCGCCACCCCGATTACGCCCTGAGCCTGAACAACCTCGCCACGTTGCTCCATTCGCAGGGAGAGTACGCCACCGCTCGCCCTCTGTACGAGCGAGCGCTAGCGATCCGCAAGGAGGTACTTGGCGAGCGCCACCCCGACTACTCCATGAGCTTGAACGACCTGGCCACACTGCTCGGATTGCAGGGAGACTACGCCGCCGCGCGCCCGCTCTTGGAGCAGGCGCTGGCGATCCGCAGGGAGGTGTTTGGCGAGCGGCACCCCGCCTATGCCCTGAGCCTGGGCAACCTGGCCGCATTGCTCAAGCGGCAGGGAGACTTCGCCGCCGCGCGCCCGCTCTTGGAGCAGGCGATGGCGATTTACAAGGAGGTAGTTGGCGAGCACCACGTCGACTACGCCATGAGCCTGAACAACCTGGCCTCGTTGCTCGAATCGCAGGGAGATCACGCCGCCGCACGACCGATGTACGAGCAGGCACGCGCGATTTACAAGGAGGCAGTTGGCGAGCGCCACCCCGACTTCGCCATGAGCCTGATCAATCTGGCCGCATTGCTCAAGCGGCAGGGAGACTACGCCGCCGCGCGCCCGCTCTGCGAGCGAGCGCTGACAATTCAAAAGGAGGCGCTTGGCGAGCGGCATCCAGCTTATGCCGCGAGCCTGGACAACCTGGCGTCGTTGCTCGAATCGCAGGGCGCCTTTGCCGCCGCACGGCCGCTGTACGAGCGGGCGCTGGCGATCCGCAAGGAAGTACTTGGCGAGCGGCACCCCGATTACGCGGTCAGCTTGAATAATCTTGGTCTTCTTGCCTGGGCCCAAAGCGATGTCACCGCGGCAAATCCGCTGATGACAAAAGCCCTCGAGATCGCAGAAGGCAACCTCGACTTGGCCGCCGCGGTGCAATCCGAGCGCCAGCAACTGGCCATGGCGCAGGACCTCCGGTTCCTGCTCGATACATACCTGTCTTTGTCGCCGCTCGCCAGAATCTCGGCACGCGACCATTACCGCCACGTCCTCGCCGCCAAGGGAGCCGTGCTCGAGCGCCAGCGCCAGCTTCGGATCCAGCGTCGCCAGCACCGGGCGAGCCCGGGCTCCGAGGCCGGCAGGCGGTTTGACGAGTACACACAAACCGTGACCCAGCTCTCGACCATGGCGCTGTCGGCGCCAGATCCGAAGAAGTCCGAGCAATGGAAATCGCGGCTCGAGGAATTGTCCCGCCGCAAGGACGAGCTCGAAGCAGAGCTTTCTCGTCTCGATGCGAGCTTCCGCGCCGCACAGAAGATCGAACGCACTCCCGAGCAGCTTCAAGCGACTTTGCCGAACACAGTGACTGCACTCGTCGACTTTTTGGTTTATACGCTGTGTTGCCCCCCCGACACAGGCAAGGGCGAGTTACTCTTTGAACGCCACGTCGTCGCATTTGTGCTCAGGCAGGGTCGTCCGATCGTGCGCGTCGAGCTGGGTTCCCTCGCAGCGATTCAAAAGGCAACGGACGACTGGCGCCCCCTGTTGATCAGCCGGAATCCGGCAACCACCAGCAGCGAACCAGCTCGTAATTTGCGGCGTCTCATCTGGGAGCCTCTGGAACCCCACCTGGAAGGCGCCACGTCGGTGCTCATCTCACCCGACGGCCCGATCGGCCTGGTTCCCCTGGCGGCCCTGCCGGGGAAGGATCCGGGCCGTTACCTGATCGAGGAGCGATCAATCGCCCTGATTCCCGTCCCGCGGATGATGGGTGGTGACGAGCCGGTAGGTGGCGGCCATTCGATCGCCCTCGAGTCCAAAGCGACGCTTCTGCTCGCCGGCGACATCAACTACGACGGCCAAGCCGAACGAGCGACCGACCAGGGCGAGCAGCGATCCGCGGCCGTCGACACTCGCGCCGGCGCTCAACGTGATTTCGGACCGCTCGACTCCACTGGCGAAGAGATACTGGAAATCCGCGACTCATTTGAAGGGCGTTTCCCCGAAGCCCCTCGTCCCCAGGTGCTGCGCGGAGACAAGGCGACCGAAGAATCAATTCGCCAGCTCGCCCCGAAGTCCCGCTACCTGCATTTCGCAACCCACGGTTACTTCGCCCCTGCGTCGCTTCGATCGGCGCTCGCCTCGGCCGATTCACACACGAAACGCCCGGGAATCGACAGCTTGGGCGGTGCCGGCGTGGCCGGCTATCATCCCGGCCTGCTTTCCGGCATTGCGCTGGCCGGCGCCAACATCCGCCCCACGCCCATCGGCTACGACGACGGCATCCTGACCGCCCTCGAGGTCGCCGAGCTCGATCTCTCCGGTGTCGAGCTGGCCGTGCTCTCCGCGTGCGAAACCGGCCTGGGCGAGGTCGCCGGCGGCGAGGGGTTGCTCGGCCTCCAGCGCGCATTCCAGGTCGCCGGAGCGCACTCGGTTGTGGCCAGCCTCTGGAAGGTCGGCGACGAGCCCACTCGTGCACTGATGGCCCGCTTCTACGAAAACCTCTGGCGAAAAAACCAGTCCCCAGCCCAAGCATTGCGTGAAGCACAGCTCTCAATGCTACGTGGCGACCTCGACGGCGGTGGATTGAAGCGAGAAGACGGACCGCAGTCCGATAAACTACCGCCATACAACTGGGCCGCGTTCGTGCTCAGTACCGATCGGCCGTGAGCTGGGAATGACCGCGAGCCAGGCTGCCTAACGCGGCGTACTCCGTTCCGCCCGCCGGAACCACTCGCGAATCTTCAGCGAAAACCCTGGCAGCACATCGCCGCCGTCGAGCGTCTGATTCTCACGAAACAAGGTCGACTGTTCCCGCCCTGTGTAGACGCGGACGCTCCGCTTCGCGGGATCGACGTACCAGACCAGCCGAACGCCGGCGCGGAAATACTCGTCGAGCTTGCGCCATTTCTTTCGGAGTGTTTCCCTTGCTGAGCACCTCGACGATCAGGTCCGGCACGACGTGCGGAATCTCCCCCCGCCGGCGCTTCCGCTTCGGGTAGCGCGCCGAAGAGATGAATGCCACGTCCGGGATCCGGACCAGCCCGGGGAAAAGCCTCATCATCCCGTCGGCTCCGACAATGGCCCCCAGATCATGTCGCTCGAGATAATTGACGAGATACGTCGCAAGCAGAACTGCGAACCGTGATTCGTCGAACCCCATCACCTTCTCCACGAGTGTCCCGTCGACCAGCTCGAACAGGCGGTTCTCGCGGTCGTGCACCGCGACGACGTCGCGCTCGGTGGCAGTGCCCGGCGACGGCTGAAGCCGAACCCTGGCGGCCGACACTCCTCCCAGACGCTTGAGGAGGTCAGCGATCGTCTGGTGATCGGGCACGTCGCGCATCGGGGCACGGTCGACTCCATGGTGCGCACGGCCTCGTGTTCCCGCCTCGTCGGTCGTTTCGTGCAACACGCGTGTCATTCCTGCTATTGGCGAATTCACCGCACTGCAATAATCTCGCAGCGACCAGCAACCGACCCCATCGACGCTTCCAATCGGATCGCTTGAGCCGAATCTCGATCCCAGCTCAGTCTACTCGATCGAGAGCCAGCCAAGCCACCGTTACGGAAATCGCCCGAACAATCCTTGCCCCATTGCCTCTCCGTTCCTACCTTCCTGGTTTCTTTATTCTCCGCCACGAAACCCCTTGCCTCCCGACCGAATTATCTGAGAAAGTTGAACCCATTCCCGCACCGGACCGCAGAGTATAGTGATCACCAAGGCGCCAGCCGACAAACACGTCGGCCACCGCTGGGTTACGAGGACAAACATGCGGCAAACTGCTGCCAGCGATAGCCAGTTGCTCGATTGCTTTGTGAAGGAACGCGACTCGGCGGCCTTCCGGAACCTGGTGGCCCGGCACGGACCGGCCGTGCTTCAGGTCTGTCGCGGCGTGCTCCAAGACGCGCACGAGGCGGAGGATGCGTTTCAGGCCACGTTCTTGGTGCTGGTTCGGAAAGCACCGTCGATTCAGGATCCTGAGGCCCTGGGAGGATGGCTCCGTGGCGTGGCCTACCGTACAGCCGTCAGGTCGCGTTGCCGCGCTGCGCGGCGGCGAGTGCTCGAAAGGACGTTGGCCGACATGTCGCCGAGCGTGTATTCTCGTCAGGAACTCACACCGGAGACGCGCCAGATGATCCGGGACGAGCTGGATCGCCTGCCCGATTCCTATCGACAGCCGCTCATGCTCTGCTACCTGGAAGGACTCACACACCAAGAAGCCGCGCGGCGGCTCTCTTGGCCGGTCGGCACCGTCAAGGCGCGGCTGGTGCGAGGGCGCCGGTTGATGCGCGAGCGACTCGATCGTCGCGGCGCCGGTCTCGGCGCCGGGTTGCTGCTCTGGTTGCTCAATCCCAGCCGGGCGGCCGCGGTACCGCAACCGCTGCTGGAATCAACCGTGCGCGTAATGACTCTCGGCGCAGCGGGCCGTCGAGCGGCACTCGAATCCAAGTTCGCCGGCGCGCTCAGGATGGCCGAGCTGACACTCGGTACGACCGTTGGCCTCTATGTCCACTGGCTCTGGCCCGTCATGGCCCTGACTGTGATATTGCTCGGGTTGACCGGCTCGACCGCGCTCGCCTTCCAGCGACCGCCGGTCCCGGAAGTCGACCCGACGTCGCTGCCCAACAATCTGACCGACATTTTGAACGTCGATTGCAGCTAGACTGATCGCGACCGCTGGGAAAATGAAAGCCCCGGCGCCGGCGACACACGAAGCACGGTTGGCGAGTGGCCCCGACAGGGGCATGGCCGTGTCGCGCGCGGCCATTCTTGACGGCGGAGCGATTGCGCCCCGCCGCAAGAGGCGGTGTGGCGCAGATCAATCCATTCACGTGGGTTGGTTCGACTTTGGGGGGTCATGCCGGACGAACTTATACCGTTTCATTTCCTTCGTCTCGCGCCCGCCCCCAAGGTTTCTGGTTCTGGTGTTTTCTTGGTTCGTCAGAGTCCTTTTCAAGGAGTTTTACCATGGATTCCGTTCTCAAGGCGGCAATGAGCGACGACTCGTTCGGGTCTGACTGGCGTCCGGGAGCCGCCGGCAAATCCGGCAAACCACAGCGAACGGGGCGCCGAGCGTTCTTCCGTCGCGGCGCGGCGGCCGCGGGTGCGGCCCTCGCGGTTTCTGCCGGGCGTCAGGCTTTCGCCGGCAATCCCAATTATCTCCCAAGCCTGTATCTGGGAGAGAACGTGAGGGAATTCGAGGCGATCCAGACACATGAGAATGCCCATGTGGCGTTCCTCGTCAATGCGCTGGGAGCCAATGCACGCCCTCAACCCTCGTTCGTCGACCTCACCCAGCCTAACTTGGTGACCTTTGCCCAGACCTCCCGGGCGCTCGAGAACACGGGAGTTGGAGCTTACTTGGGCGCAGCCCCGATCATCTTCAATAAAGCTTACCTCGCCGCAGCCGGGTCGATCCTGACCATCGAGGCGAGGCATTCGGGGTATATCAATGTGCTTCTCAACCTGATCATGACAGACAACGTCAACGGCGATGTGGTCAATTTCGACGTCCCGCTCACGCAAGAACAGGTCGTCGCTAATGCAGGACCATTGATCACCAGCCTAAACGGCGGCCCCCCCTTGTCGTTCTCGACGACGCCCTCAGCCGAAAACGACATCGCGATCCTGAACTTCGCCCTGGCGCTCGAGTATCTGGAGGCGGCGTTCTACAACACCAACGTGCCCATCTTCACCTGAGCACTCACATCAAGGAGATAACATAATGAGCAATTATCACATAGTGAAACTGTGGGTCGCGGTGATTTCGATCTCCTCCTTCCTGGGCTGCGGGGTCGTCCGGGCTCAGTCCGCGGTTCCCGAGTCGCAACTGGAGACTTTTCTGGGGCTTTCGCAGGGCAGCCTGTCCGGCCTCAACAACGGGCCGGTGATGAACGGGTCGGCCATCATGCAGACGATTACCGTCGGGGCCGGCGGGGGCACGCTCGCCTTCAACTACGACTTCCTGACCAACTCTCCTAGTCCGGCCAGCAACCCGCTCGCTGCACTCAATCCGTTCGCCTTCACAACGCAGCCGGCGCTCACCGATTTCGCTGATAACTTTTCAACATTGACGGCGGCGCCGGCCCAAACGGGCTTCCTGTCCCAAACCGGCTACCAGACATTCTCCGCGAACCTTGCACCCGGGACCTACTCCTGGGGCATCGGGGTCGTCGATGTAACGTCCGATCAGTTCAGCTCTGGCCTGTTGCTCAGCGGCATCTCGCTGACTTCGGGAACCATCGTGAACGGATCATTTGGCACAGGTGATTTCACCGGCTGGTCGACTATCGGCAATGCCAGCGTCGTGACTTCGAGTTTCGGAATCACTGGCACGGATGGTCCGTATCAAGCGTTTATCTCGACGGCCAGCGTCCCTGAGCCGTCGTCGATCGTTCTGTTGGTCCTTGGTGGGCTCGTCGTGATGACCGCGCTGCATTTCCGCAGACGGCCTTCTTGTTCACGATCCGCGTCAACGTGAGTCACGAGCAAACGCGGCATCCGTTCGTGCCGGCGTCCCGAACGTTCCGCGTCACGACGCTGTGCGCGGATTTTGGCCAAGGCGAGCCGAAGCCCCACTCCGAATCCTCAAGGTTCGGAGTGGGGTGCTTGTTTTCATCACTCGGGTGATTTCCCCCGGCCGTCGTCACAATCAATCCGTCAATACTGGTCGGCGCTGATGACCTCATCGCCCTGCGTGGTGCTCAGCGCCCGCCAGGTACGCAGGTTGATGGAGTTTTTGATAAAGTGCACCGAGCCGTCGCACATCCCAGCGTTCACGCCGCTTTGGTGGCGGCTACGAGCCGCATACATGTCAGGCAGCGCTGTGGTCGCGCCGATACACGGGGGGTTTGGCGGCTGGTTGATGCAATAGAACGGGCTAAACATGACATCCGGGAATGAGCTGTTGGGGGACGCAAACGCTTCAAAGGTCGCAGCGTCGCCCCACCAGGAAAACCCGCGCAGGTCCTGCGCCTGCCCCACGATCACCTCCGATACCAGGAGCGTGGTGCTCAGGCCATCGCGAATGGAGCTGAAGCCGACCGTCTTTCGGCCCGGCTGGCCGTAATCACCCTCCGGCGATCCGATGTCGACGAAGGGCGCACCGCCGAATCGGATGTCCTGGAAATCGGTCTGCGTCACGATCGAGTTGCCGAAGTTACCGGCGTAATTCTGCGACGTACAGGCATAAGTGATGCCGTTCATTGCCGCCGCGATGGGCGCGTTTGTCTGGTCGCTCGGGCAGAGATAAACGCTAAGCCACGTCGAGGTCACGGTCCGGTTGGTCACTCCGAAGTAACGCAAGTCGAGGTCGATGTTCTCAGGCGCACCCACGGCGTTGATGCCGCAGGAGTTCCACGAGTTGTAGAGCGCCTGTTGCTCGAGGTAAGGCAACACATAGATGAGCCACGTGCCCCAGCAACAGCCTTTCTTGCCGGGCGGGAGCACGGAGTGAACACCGTGATACTGGTGCATCGCCAGGCTGATCTGCTTGAGGTTGGCGGCACACTGGGCTCGGCGAGACGCCTCGCGAGCCGCCAGGACCGCAGGCAGGAACAAAGCAACCACGACCGCGATGATCGAGATCACGACGAGCAGCTCGATCAGAGTGAAGCCGCGAGGCCGGAATTTCATGCGTGTGACCTTCTCAAAGGTGGATTATAGGGCTCGGGCGCCGACGGTTCATGCTGACCGGCTGGTCAATGACGGGAGCGCAGGTCGAACCGAAAGTGGTTCGCTCGCCGCACGATCACTTCCGCAACGAGCTCGGTACGCGTATTGTACGTTTCAGGGAGCAATTCGACCATCGGCCGGGGCGTGCGATCACTATGTCCCTCTGTCGGCGGAGCCTGGGTTCCCGAGCTCGCATAGATCCGCACACGGTAGCGACCCGGGACCGGCCCGTCGTGCCGCGGGACCGCAAAACTCCCGTGCCGGATCGTCGAGCCGACCGCTGTGCCAGACCCATCCGTCGCCGGCTCGAACAGAATCGCCCCAGTCGAAAGCGGATGACCATCGCATGTCACGGCTCCCGAGATCGCTTGGCGATTCAGGCCGTCGCCCGCGCTGCAGCCCGCGGAGGTCCACACAAGCAAGACCAATGCGGTCGCTCGCATTCCACGAAAGCGCCAGCGTCTGAGTGGGCTTTTCGTCTGGGCGTGAGACATAATCTCCGTCCGGCGCTCCCGGCAATTGTGCTGGAATCCTAGCCAGCCCGGCATTCTCGGTTCCACGCCATTTTCGAGATCTGAGCCCCAGCCTGCAAGATCCAGACCGTTGCCCGCCGCCTCGGGAAGGCACGCTCGGCATCGGCGAGAACGATCTGAAGATGAATGTATCGAGGCTCGTGCGGATCGGCTGGTTACACTTCTCCCACGAAATTCTCCCGCCACTGGCAATCGCCAGGAACCAGGTCCACACCCATTCGATCGGCACGGTCGGCCGTGGCGATCGACAGACTCGAAACAAGCTTCCCGTCACCGGCCCCCAGCATCCCAGATCGTCGCCTCAATTTCGCGCAAGGACCCAACGCGGTCATGAAACGCATAAACCGTCAGAACCTTGCCATCGGGCCGAACGACCGAACGGCAATACCCGATGTCCTGGCTGCCGCCGTTGCCACGAAGCATGAATGGCTCCGTCCACGTTTTGCCCTGATCGGCGCTCAGCCGCGTCTGAATGGAATAGGGCTGAGCACGGTACCCATACGTCAAGCAAAGCCGTCCGTCCGCCAAACGCACCAGGCACGGCGGGTTTCCGCCACCGATGTCGGGCGCCGGCGTTGCGAGGAAAGACCACGTCCGGCCGTCGTCATGCGAGACATATGCGTCGATCCACCGGCGCGGAGAATCTCGCAGGCGCACGGTTGTGACCAGGTCGGTTGATGAGAGGCGAACCGTCGACGGCATGACCGCATATCCGCGCGGCTCCGGGCCGATGAATCCGAGGAATTGCCAGGTCAGGCCTCCGTCCGTCGTTCGAGCCGAAAATGGTCGCGCTTCGGTCCCGTCGGTTTTGGTTGCCGTCAGGAAGAGCAAACAGGTGCGGCGTCCCTCGACGATGTAATCGGTGCGGCCCATCACGCCCTTCTGCCCGAACACGGGAAGACCAAACGGCCCGCGCCAGCTCTTGCCACGGTCGTAAGAGGAATAAAAACACGAGGTGCCCTTTCGGTGATCCTCCATGTGCACAGCCAGCGCGAAATCCGGATTTGTAAAATCGATCGGTTCCCGAAGCGGCAACGGCCGCTCTTCAGGGACGCCCGGCGGCATCGCTGCGTGACGCATGCCCCGCGTGCCCACCATCGCGCCGGGCGGATTTGGCACTTCAATCGACCAGGTGGCTCCGCCATCCTTGCTACGGGCCAGCAGGAAGTCTTCGGGCCGGTCCGCATCGATGTGATAATCCGCGCCGTTGTCCTTTTCGTATCCTCGGCTGAAACCGACCAGGACTTCTTCCCCCCACGACCAGATGCCGTGGTTGGCCGGCCAGCCCGCAAACCGCCCTGCCTCCGAATAGACCTTGACCAGTTCAAGAACGCGCGGCGGATCATCGGCGCCGCTCGTCCCGCCTGCGAGCCCAAAGGCAAACAATGCAAGCCATGCCCGATCAACTTGCCACGCACGCGGCTTTCGCACCACGTTCGGCTCCTTATCGATGACCCAAGAAGAGAGCCCACCAGTCCCAAGCTTACACCGCCCATCCAGTTTTCAACCACGACCGGCCGCGAGTCACCACCACGTCACCACGGTCGTGAGACCGTGGTTCAGACGGGGAACCGCCAACCTCGGACGTGAGTCCGATCGCATTCTCGATCAGCCAGCGCACCCGAGTGTTGATTCACCGATCCCGAGCCGCGCCACCTCACACCTTGTTCAGCACCGCGCGATACCCGAAAATCGCCTTATCTCGACGACTCATCACGCACGCCGATGTCCAGGGGTGACTCCCGATGCCGCTCACGCCCCGACTGATCAAGGAATACCACGTCTTCCTCGCCTCGCCCGGCGACGTGAACGCCGAGCGCCAGCACGTGCGCCGCTTCTTCGACGACTATAACCGCAGCACCGCCCATCTCTGGAATGCAAGATTCGTGGTCGTCGACTGGGAAAACTTCGCAACGGCGGGCGTCGGCCGGCCCCAGGAGCTCATCACGCGGCAAACGCTTGAGAAGTACAAGAAATCCCTCGCACTCGTTGTCGGCATCATGGGCCAGCGATTCGGTTCCCCGACTGGCGTCGCGGAATCCGGCACGGAAGAAGAATTCAACCGGGCGATGCAGAGCCACAAAGAAGCCGGCTTCCCGGAGATCAAGTGGTTCTTCCGTAAGGTGGACATGGTGGAAATCCCGGCCGAGCCTGCCCAAGCGATGATCGCCCTCACACAATGGCAACAGGTGCTCGACTTTCGCAAGAAAATGCAGGCCTTCGAGTATCCCGTCTTCTACGCCGAATACGCCGGCCCCGACACATTCCGCGACGTGTTCGATCGGGATTTGAATCTCTGGCTTGCCGATTCGTCACGACCGTGGGTTGCTGAGCGCGGCGCGGAGTCTTCCGCGTTACCCGCCCAGTTCGATTCCGAGCGGTACCGAAGCGCTGTCCGTATGCGATTCGACAAGCTCAATTTTGAAGTGCTCGACACAACAGGCACGTTTTACAGCGGCGTGCGATTATGGAGTGTCTTCGTGCCGCAGTCCGCGCGAATGTGACGAGTATAACCCGCGGCTGCTCGAAATTCCCAAAGAACACCAGAATCGACTGTTGAAATCCGGCCGGCTCACCGCTAAACCACTCAACGCGATGGAAGTCGAGGCGGAGGACTTGCGCCGGAGATTCTTCAGCCAGCCGTTGCATTCCGTGCTGGAAGTCATCGACGGAGCCTTCCGGACGACATCACTGTCCGCGAGTCACCGCGTTGTGATCCTCGGCGACCCAGGCTCCGGCAAGTCTTCGCTCGTTAGGTGCCTCGCCCTCCGTTGGGCCAGGATCGCCGATCCCCAAGCGCGTGACGCCGTGCCGGTTCCGCTGGTGATCGAACTGGGCCGCTACGGTCGCTGGCAGTGCGTGGGTCAGAAGGGGTTGGTCCGATTCCTGGAAGAAGGTCAAGTCTGGCACACGTGGCCGGCGGGAGTTCTGCAACGACTGCTCGATCAGTCAGGCCGCGCGATCCTTCTGCTCGATGGTCTCGACGAGATCTTTGACGCGAAGACCCGTGAGGATGTTGTCAACGACATCCAGCGATTCATCAACCAGCAAGCGCAGACGCCAGTTGTCATCACTTCACGCGTCGTCGGTTACCAGTCGCAGCGTCTGCGCGACGCCGAGTTCCGACACTTCATGCTGCAAGACCTGAACGCAGCACAAATCGACGCATTTATCGATCGCTGGCATGAAGAAACCTTTGAAAGCGCCGAGCAAGCGGCCCCGAAGCGGGAACGGCTCAAGAAGGGAATTCGCGATTCGAAATCGATCGCGATGTTCGCGCGCAACCCGCTGCTCCTGACGATGATGGCGATCCTCAACCGCAACCAGAAATTGCCCCGCGACCGGGTCGAGTTGTATGCCCAGGCATCTCGACTGCTGATGCATCAATGGGACACGGAACGTGCGCTGGCGGACTTTCCCGGATTGAGCAAAGAGATCGGTCGGCGTGAAAAGAATGAAATACTTCGAAAGATCGCGTCGTTCATGCAGTCCGGTCCCGACGGACTTAAGGGAAATATAATCGCTGGAGAAAGGCTGGAGGGCCTGATCGAAGACTACCTGTGCAACGATCGGCGCTTCGCGCAGGCAGGAGCCGCCGCCGCCCGAGCCGTGGTCGAACACCTGCGCCAGCGGAGCTTCATCCTCTGCTTCGTGGGCGCGGATAGTTACAGCTTCGTGCACCGCACATTTCTGGAGTACTTCTGTGCGGCCGACGTCGTGCATCAGTTCAATACTGCCAAGACACTGGATGAAAAGGGCCTGATCGCGCTTTTCGTCGACCACTGCTGCGACGACGACTGGCGAGAAGTCTTGCGGCTGATTTGCGGTCAGATCGATGAAAAGCACGTCGGCCTCATCGTCGAGCGTTTGGCCACACACACGAACTTGGAGCAATGGGACGGTGACACTCCTCTTCCGGAATTACCGCTGGCAATCTGGTGTCTGTCTGAATGCCGCAATCCTGAGCAGATCGCTGCGGCGGGAGGGCAATTGTTGCGACAAGTCGCTGGTGTGTTTAGAGCCGCCGGATTCTCGCCTGCCATACACAGTTTCTTCGTGGGCGACCTTCACAACGCATCCCGGGAGCTCGGGCCGCGTTGGCCTGGACGCGATGAACTTCTGGGTAGTGTCGTACCCGTGCGAAATGAGTCTCGCCGTAGTCTGGGCCCCTCTTGCTGGCCCGGGTTCGTCGCAAACGTCATGGCGAGCAGCGACCTGGTCTTACAACTGTGCGTTTGCGACGACCCCTTGATCCGATTGCCCGCGATTCGTGCTCTTGCCGGAAGATGGCCGGACGAGGCGACCCGAGAGCTTCTCTGTAAACACGCGGTTCAAGACGGGGACGGCTCCGTACGAGCCGCCGCGCTCGAGTTGCTGGCGCAGACGTGGCCTGACGAGACGACGCGAACGCTGCTCACCACACGCGCCGTTCAAGATAACGATCGCTCCGTACAACGCGTCGCATTGCAGCGGTCCGCGGAGACGTGGCCGGACGACGCGACGCGAGAGTTGCTCACCCAACGAGCGGTTCAAGACCACGACGTTTCCTCGCGACACGTCGCGTTGCATTTGTTGGCGAAAACGTGGCCTGACGAGACGACGCGAGCGCTGCTGATCGATCGCGCCGTCCAGGATCAGGACGGCTTCGTAAGAGGCATCGCACTGCGCTTCTTGACGGTAACGTGTCCACACGAGCGGCCGCGAAAGCTGCTCATCGAACGCGCCGTCAATGATCCCAATCGTGGCACGCGGTGCATCGCAGCCAGCATCGTTGGCGAGACTCACTCACAATTCGGCCGTCTGCTGTTCTTCGAGTCGTTCGAACCCAAGCCTTACCTCGATCCCCACAATCCTCTCCCGCGCGAACACATCGAGAAGTGCGCGGCGATGGTCAACCTCCCGCCCTACGAACTGGAAAAGACTCTGGCCGAGCTCTCGCTACTCCTCGGCTGGGACGTCAGGGTCGGCGCCCGCCCTGAAGCAGCCGCGACCGGTCGTGCAGACGCCTGAGAGGCAGAACCCCGCATCCCACACAATCCGTCGATCAAGCAGCCCGCGCAGACCCAGATCGCCTTGCCCGACTCACAGCCGAATCACAACCCTGTCCCAGTACCAACGCCGCCCCACCATCAACCACCTAGTGCACAATCAACTTCCCATTAGCCACATAAATCCCCCCCGAGTTGGTATCCTTAGCATTACTTCCCGCGGCCCCTGCCGCCGTTCCCGCCGCGCCGCCGGCCCCAGCATGACCGGCCGCTCCGTTCTTACCCGCTTTCCCGTCCGGCCCGCGCTGCGTCCCGATCGAACCGAACTCGGTTCCATTGCTGAACCCGCCCGAGCCGCCCGGACCTCCCAGGCCGACCAGCGGCACGCCTTGTGAGGTTGCGATGCCGCCGCCTTCGCCTGCCGCGCCAACCGGGCCGCCCAGCGCCGGACCCATCAGCGTGTTTTTGCTGAACACCGTGCCATTCACCGTCACGAGCCCGGCGTTCATGTACATCCCACCGCCGGCTGCATTCCCGCCGTTTCCGCCGTTGCCTCCATTCCCGCCGTTTCCGCCGTTGCCTCCATTTCCACCGTTGGCTCCATTACCGCCCGCGCCGCCCGGCCCGTTCGTTCCGCCTTGGCCGCCCGTGTTAACGCCCACGAAATGGACGTAGTAACCCGAGTCTGTCCTTGTGGCCGAGCCGCTGCTGCTCACGCCCTGGTACACGCCGCCGCCGTTGCCGCCGTCCATCCCGATGCCGCCCGCTCCGCCCGCTCCGCCGTGGCCGCCGGCGCCGCCACCAGACTCGTTCCCGGAGACGCTCCCCTGGTTCAGCGTCAAGATGCCGCCATTGATATATAAGCCGCCGCCATCGCCGGAGCCGCCGGAGCCGCCGTTGCCCCCCTTGCCGCCATTGCCGCCGTTGCCTCCGTTCGGGCCACTCGCGTCGTTGCCGGCATTCCCGCCCGGGCCGCCAAGTCCGTCAGACAGCTCGGGACCGCCCCGTCCGCCGAATCCTCCGTTTCCACCTCCCTTCGTGTACACGTTGCCCGAGTCTCCGCCACCCCCGGTTCCACCAATCCCGCCGTCGCCGCCGGCTCCGCCCACGCCACCGACAGCGGTGTTTCCAGTGATGTTCCCCGCGGTCCATACGAGTGTGCCTGCGCTTTGATAGATGCTGCCCCCCGCGCCGTTGCCGCCCGCCCCGCCCGCTCCGCCTGCGGCGCCATTCCCTCCGGCGTGGTTTACACCCGCGCCGCCGCCATTCGCGCCGTTGGCACCCACACCGCCATGACCCGACGCGCCGATGCCTCCGGTCGAGCCCCAGCCGCCGTTGCCGCCACCTCCCCCATCGCCGCCATACCCTGCCCGATAAGCAAATCCACCCTTGCCCCCTGCACCGCCTTCGCCACCCGCGCCGCCAACGGCCTCGTCGTCGCTCGCGATCGTGCCGTTTGCCGTCACCGTCCCACCGCCGATAAACATTCCTCCGCCATCTCCAGCGCCTCCCTGGCCCCCCGCGCCGCCTGCCCCCGCGACACCTGGAATTCCATCATTGCCGCCGCGTCCCCCCGCGCCTCCTTCACCACCGTGCCCGCCGTAGATTCCGAACGCCCCTTGCTGACCGTTTGCGCCGCGCCCCCTCGGCCTCCTCTCGCGCCAGCACCACCTGCCCCGCCCGCGCCCCCCGCCCCGCCAGCGCCTCCCACTGCTTGATCGCCGTCGATCGAGCCGCCGATGAATGTCACCGTACCCGATGCGATGTAGACACCGCCACCATAGGCGGCGCCTCCGGTTGCGCCCGGGCCTCCCGCCTGGCCCGCTCCGCCGTTGCCCCCTGCGCCGCCGGTTCCTCCTGCGCCGCCATTGCCTCCGGCCGCGCTCTTACCCCCGAAACCGCCGTTGAATCCGCCACCACCGGGGCCGCCGAAGCCGCCGCGCCCGCCGACGTCGCCCGCGCCGCCGACTCCTCCCGCGCCGCCGACAGCGACATTGCCATTGATCGCCGCGCCTCCATCGAGCAGCAAGCCGCCACCGAAGTAAATGCCGCCGCCCGCTGCTATTCCGCCACCACCCGCCGCGCCGGGCGTTCCCGGCACGCCGCCGTTGCCGCCGCGACCTGCGAGCGCACCCGCACCCGCGATTGCCCCTGCCGCTCGTCCCGTTCCTTCGCCGCCGCCCCCGCCATAGCCGCCATATCCACCCGAGCCGCCGTATCCTCCAGCGCCAGCCGTGCCCCCTGCGCCGCCGGCGCCGCCCACAGCTTGATTGTTCGTGATCGAGTCTGTGGCAAGTGCGACGGCGCCCGTGGATATGTACATGCCACCACCGAGGCCTGCTCCGCCAGCCCCGCCGGCGCCGCCGATACCGCCAGTTCCGCCGTTGGCACCCGGCGCCGCGATTGCACCGAGCTCGCCCGCTGCCGCGGGCACGCCCGCTCCACCACCGCCTCCCTGGCCGGCATACCCTGCGAATCCGCCCTGCCCGCCCGAGAATCCCCACCCGCCTGCTCCACCGGCTCCCCCGCGAGCGATGTTCAGCGTGATCGTCGCGCCGTTGTCCACGATCAAGCCTCCGCCGAAATACAGGCCGCCACCCGCACCGATGCCTCCTGCTCCGCCAATACCGCCGTTGCCTGCGCGCCCGCCATTGTCGACATGCCCCAAGAGGCCGGCGACGCCGCCCGCCCCTCCGGCAGCCCCGGCCGCACCGGGGCCCCCTGTGCCGCCGCGACCGCCCTGCGCACCATAGCCGCCGGGGTCGCCATACCCCGCGACGCCGCCCGCACCACCGGAGCCGCCGATCGCCTGATTGCCGGAGAGCGACCCATCGTCGAACGTCAACAATCCAGATTGAAGATAAACTCCTCCGCCGTAGCCGGCCCCGCCGGCTCCTCCGTTAGCGCCGTTATTGGCCGCCGCAACCAAGCCGACGGTGCCGGCTGCGCCCCTGCTCCTCCCATGCCGCCGGTCGGATGCAATGCCGTGCCCGCGCCTCCTGGCCCACCCGGTCCACCGCTGCCGGCAAAGCCGACTTCGCCCACGTAAGCATGTCCACCAACTCCGCCCGCCCCGCCAAGGGCGATGTTCGATGCAACGGAAGCACCGGCGTTCTCCTGAACGAGCCCGCCGCCGAGATAGATTCCACCGCCGGCGCTGCTGCCGCCGTAGCCACCTGCCGCGGCAAGTCCAGCGCGCCCGGCGTTACCGCCCTCGCCGCCTTTACCCCCCGGCCCGCCTGCACCGCCGCCAAGAGCCCCGGCAGCTCCAAGGCCACCGCGGCCGCCGTCACCACCGAAGCCGCCTGATCCTCCGTCGCCGCCATCGCCGCCCGCTCCGCCGGCTGCAAGATTGCCCGCGAGGCTGCTCCCCTGGTTCAGCACGAGTACGCCGCCACCGGGCACATAAATCCCGCCGCCGCGCCCCCATCCACCGGCACCACCGGCGCCGGCGTTGCCGCCGGCGTACCCGTTGCCGGCATTCCCGCCTGGTCCGCCCGATACGCCGAACGCGCCGTTCGCTCCCAGCGCCCCCGTGCCTCCGTTGCCGCCGCGCCCACCCACGCCTCCAGCGGCCGTGTTACCTTCGATCTGGCTCGGGCGGTACACCTGCACGCTCACGTTGCCCAGGAAGATTCCGCCGCCGGCGCCGTCGCCGCCAGGTCCCGCGGCACCGCCGTTGCCGGCGCGAAAATCTCCGTATAGTCCTGCACGTCCTCCTGCTCCTCCATCGCCTCCCGTACCCCCTTGCGCGGAGTTGCCCTCCAGCACGACGCTGCTATTCAGGGGAGCGAGACTCCCACCGGCGATGTAAAGTCCGCCGCCATTACCGTTGCCGCCGGCACCGCCGGCGCCACCATTGCCAGCATTGCCCGCGTAGAACGAACCGATGAAGCTGTTGCCCGACGTCGTCTGGTACTCGGAGAATCCATTGCCGCCGCGCCCGCCGTCGCCGCCCGCACCACCCTGCGCCACGTTACCCTCGATGACGTCGCTCGTGAGCGTCAGCGTCCCCGTGCCCAGATAAATGCCGCCCCCGAGCGCATTGCCGCCCGCGCCTCCGTTGCCGCCGGGCCCTCCAGTCGGATGCGCCGCCGTCGCCGAGTGGCCGACAGCTCCCCCCGCCGCGGCCGCACCACTGGCGGCGTTGCCCATCACGGCGACGCTCGAAAGCGCCACGTTGCCCCCGTCAATCAATAGCCCCCCGCCCAGCGCCGCGCCGCCCCCCAGGATGCCGCCGTCGCTCGCCCGGCCGCCGCTGATCGCCAGGCCGTGCATGAGCACCGAGAGCGAGCTGTTCCCCACGATCTCGAACACGCGGCTTGTCGACAGCGCGCTGATGACCGAGCTCGACTCGCCTTGTCCGGTAATCGTGATTGACTTGCTCTTCTGCGTCGACGTGTTCTGGATCAAGAGCTGGCCGCCGGTCACCGCATAGGGAATGCTCGAGACCGAGAGCGTGATGACCTCGCTCGCAAGCGCATTCGAGTCAGCCGCGGCGACCGCGGTCCCCAAGCTGTTCGACAGCGGGAACGGATAGAAGTAGCCTGTGTTCGACTGCGGCGCAACGAGAGCGGTCGGATTGGTCAGCGTCGAGGGAAGGCCGGTCATGGAAACTCGGAACGTGTACCCGCTCCCCTTCTTGCTGCCCAGGGAAACATTTGTGAAAACCGCCAGACCATCCGTGACTGGCACGGTCAGGGGAGTGAAGGTGGCCCCGCTCGGCCCGCTCGCCAGCGAGAGCGTTGCACTGCCGCTGTAGCCTTGATCGATAATCCCAAGAGAGTCGGTCGCCGACGCGATGATGCCGAACGTGGCGCCGGTGACCACGCTCGGCGGCGGCTGGGTGGAGATGCTCGCGGTGCTGGCTTGCCCCAGCGCGGCGAGCGCAGGAATAAGCAGGTTGGCCTTGGGCGATCCCACGCCCGTGACGAGATCGTATCCCGGGCCCGCCTGGTAGCCATTGTTCCCCTGCGTCACATCGTGAAAATCGCCGGGCGCGAGGTTGTCTAATTCGTAAATGTCTGAAAGCATCGCCGTCGAGCCGATCGACTTGCCGCCGGCTGCGGCGCGCCCTTGATCGATGATTGCGGCCATGCCGGCCCAGAGCGGAGTCGCCAGGCTTGTGCCGCCGATCTGTGCCCACGGCGTGGCCGCGCCGAGATCGAAGGGATCGTAGAACGCCACCCCGGTATACGGGTCGGCATCCGCTGCGACATCGGGCGTCGTTCGCTGATCGTAGACATTGCCCGAGAAGCCGTCGTTCTGCTGGAAGGAAGGAAGAGTAAACGCGTCGCTGTATCCGCCGCCGCCGCTGCTCCACCCGGTTTCGCTGCTCCACTCATTCTTTTGCGTGAGATCCAGGCTCGTGCCGCCGACCCCGACGACTTCCGGCGAGGCCGACGGGTAAGTCACCCCGTAGTACGCCCCGTTGTCGCCGGTTGCAGCGAAGACACTCACGTTGGGGTTCGCCACGAGCGCGGGCCCGATGATCGTGCTGTCCCAGCTTTGCTCGAGCGATTCGACGCCGAAGTCGTCGAGATACCAGCCATAGCTCGCCGAGATCACGGAAATACCGGGAAGGCCGGCCAGCGTCGCGATTCCCAGCGGGATGTCCTCGTAGTAGTTGTTCGATTGGGGAACCGCGCAGAGGACGACAATGCTGGCAGCCGGCGCCATCGCGTGCACCCATTCAATATCGAGTGCGACCTCATCTCCCGCGCCGTAATTAGCGAAGTCAGGGTTGTTCGAGCTGTTATTGGTCGCTGACATCGGCGTCTCGGTGTGGTCGACGAACGTCAGGCTCGGCGGTTCGGGCAGGCCGAATGTCTTGTCGAAAATCGCCAGTGCGCTCGAGCTGTAAGTGGGATCGCTCGTGTCGACGAAAGACGGGTTGTAACCCTCCTCATAAATGCCGATGGTCTCGCCGGCACCATTTCCCTTGACTGTCCCGAAGCTGATCTCGTTGTTGTAGCCGTCGCCGGTGCTGAGCCCGTATGCCGTCTGGATTTGCTCCGGGGTGTATCCGGCAGGTCCCACCGACCCCTGGTCTCCCGCGTTATCAAAAGGCGAGCTCACGGGCAGACTGCCGAGAATCGCGCCGGGAATGGCATGGATCGTTTGCTGCGAGGGCAGAGTCGGGCCGCCAGACGAGCCCGAGCCCGGCGGCAGTTGCAGTTCCCTAGCCGCCGGCGCCTCGAGCCAGCCGATCGCACCACTGGCGAGCCGGACCGGTATGAGTCCATCGCTCGTGTTCGTGGTCGTCACAAGGTCAGCGGCCGGCACCAGGGCCAAGCTAGGTGGAATGGCCGAGAGAGTGCCGCTGAGAATGACGCGGTTCTCGAGTCCTTCCACCAGCGGCATCAGGCAGCGGCGTTTGCGGTGCGCAGGATCCGGAGGTTCGCAGGGACCGACTGATACGAGGTGACTTGCGAGCGGCCATCTTCGTTCCTCCCGGGTGTCGTTGCGCACACGAGGCAATCGCCCCGCGGATGCTGGTTCGAATGGTCGAAGCAGGATGTTTCTCCTGGGCGAGCCAGAGGTCACGGTTCCCCAGGGTTTGCGCCGCGCGAGTGGGAATGCGGAATTCCCGAGCGCGTGGTTGAAGCCGCAAGTCTTGGATATAGTCAAAACTTGCGCCGGAAATCCGTCAGAATTTCGCGCGCCGCGGCGCGTTTTCATCCGTTCGGTGACTGAAGGACTTATGAATTCGCGCGTGACGTTCGAGATGCACACAGACCCCGAGATTTTGTTGACTCTCGCCAAGGCAGGGTCGAGCCCTGCCCTGGTTCGATTGCTTGACCGTTGCCGTGACCCGCTTGTCGAGCAGGTCCAGGGCCGCCTTGGCCGCCGCCTGCGTGTGAAGCTGGATATTGAAGACCTGCTGCAAGACGTCTCGCTCGAGGCATATCGAGACATCGGCCGGTTCCGCGGCAGCACCGAGCGCGAGTTCCTCTGCTGGCTGAGGAAAATCCTCGCGACAATCCTGATGAATCAGTTGCGCCATTACTTCGGCACCGCGAGGCGCGACCTGCGCCGGGAACATCGACTGGTCACTCTGGATGATTCGTGCGCTGGGCGATTATTCGATCCGGTCGCCCCTGACACATCGCCGAGCCAGCGGGTACTGAAGCAAGAGCGGGCCGCTCGCCTGGCCGAGGCGATCGAGCACTTACCGGCACCCTATCGCAGTGTCATTGCTCTGAGGCATCTCGAGGGCTTGAGCTTCGCCGAGGTGGCGCATGGAGCTCGACCGCACGGAAGACAGTGTCAAGAACATGTGGTTCCGCGCCCTGCGCCATCTTCGCGGCACGCTGGGGGACCTGCAATGAGCGTGGACAATCACATTAGCAGCGCGGGTGCGACGCCGTCTGTTTCAACGGGCGTCCTCGCCTCGCACGATGACCCACGGGTGGCATCGGCCCTGGCCGCTTATCTGGCCGAGCTCGAAGCGGGCAGACGGCCCTCGCGCGAACAATGGCTCGAGGAGCACCCCGAGATCGCCGATTCACTCGCCGATTGGTTCGACATCGTCGAGTTCGTCCACTCCGCTGCCGAGTCGGGCTACTCGAATCGCGCGCACTCGCCGTCCCAGGATTCCCTGCCACCTGAGACTCTGCTGGGCGAGTATCGGCTCGTTCGCGAGATCGCCCGCGGCGGAATGGCCATCGTCTACGAGGCCGAGCAAGCTTCGCTCGGCCGCCGGGTCGCGCTCAAGGTCCTGGCCGGGACTGCGGCCCTCGACCCGCTCAAATTGCAGCGATTTCGCGTTGAGACCCAGGCGGTCGCCCAGCTCAACCACCCGCATATCGTGCCGATCTTCGCCGTCGGCAGCGAAGGAGGCAGTCACTTCTATGCAATGCAATACATTGAGGGGCCCACGCTTGCCGAGCTGATCCGCCAGCAACGCGCCGCCGGGTCATCTCCGCAGGGCGAGCCGGGCACACCCGCCGGGCGGCCGTCACCGGCAAGACTGAGCCCGGCCGCAAGCGGGCTTATCGTGGACGGGGTTGACGGCGGCGCGCGCGAGCTTTCACCCTCAACGGTAACTCCGGCGGGGACGACCTCCGTCCGCACTCGCCGCGCATTTCGGGCGATCGCGAAACTGGCCATTCAGGCCGCCGACGCCCTCGCCCACGCCCACGCGATGGGGATCCTCCACCGCGACATCAAGCCCTCGAACCTCTTGATCGATTCGAAAGGCAACCTCTGGGTCACCGACTTCGGCCTCGCACGATTCCAGGACGAGCCGGGCGTCACTCGCACCGGCGACCTTCTCGGCACGTTGCGCTACATGGCGCCGGAGCTGGTCTTGCGCCGCCGGAATGTCCACGACCCGCGCTCCGATATCTACTCGCTCGGTGCCACGCTCTACGAGTTGCTGACGCTCAAGCCGGTATTCGACGGTCATGACCGCCAGGAGCTGCTGCGGCAGATCGCCCAGGACGAGCCGGTGGCACCGGCCAGGCTCGACCCGGCGATCCCCCGCGATCTCGAGACGATCGTTCTGAAGGCCATGGACAAAGATCCGGAGCGGCGTTACCCCACCGCACAGGAGCTCGCCGATGATCTCGGTCGCTTCCTCGAGGACAAGCCGGTTCTCGCCCGCCGTCCCACGTTTGCCGAGCGCGCGGCCAAATGGGCTCGCCGCCACCGCGCCGTCCTCGGAGCAACGGGCGCAGTCGCGTTCCTCGCCCTGGCCATTGCCGCTCCGGTGCTCTGGTGGGAGCAACGAACCACGGCGCAGGTGAACAATAATCTGCGCCTCACCTTCCAGCAGGCAGACCGAGGATTCGAGCAGATCCTCCGTCTCTCTGATGAATTGACCATGAAGGGAATGTCCCGCTACGCCGAAGCCGCCCAGTCCCCGGAGGCAAATAAGATTCGTGCCGAGTTTTTCCGGCAGGCCATCGAATTCTACGAAAAGCTGCTGCAAGAGCCCCACATCGCCAAGCCGATGCAAGCGCTCGCGTTCAGGCGTCTGGGGTTCGCTCGCATGGTGGGCATGGGCGATCCTCGCGCCGCAAAGGATTTACAGCGATCGCTCGAGCTCTACAAAGAGCTGCTGGCAGGCTCGCCAGGTGATACCGAGATCCGGCGCACAATCAGCGACGTGGAGCTGAATGTGAGCATGTATCAGACGATCACGGGCGGAATAGGCGCAGCGGAGGCAGCGTTCAGTCGAGTCAAGTCAATGGACGCGAGCCTTCTAGCCGAATTCCCTGACGATCCTGCAATCCTCGACCACTTGACTGAACATTGGATCCAGATCGCCACGTGGCGCCAGCATTCCCCAACGGGATCTGGGGGGTCCGTCCCGGATTGGGATCAGCTTCTGGCTTTTTACAAGACGCAGTCGGCCGCTGTGTCAGGATCGACGGCGTTAGCGAAATACTGGGCGTCCGCATACCGCGGGCTCGCGCATAAGCTGGAACAGATGCAAAGGTTTGGCGAAGCGCAAGAAGCCCTCCGTCGTGCCCTCAAGCTTGCTCCTGACGACCCCGACGCGCAGAGCGACCTTGCCCGTTTACTCGTATTGAGGGCAGACGCGCCGTCGCCTGGCGCAACCGAGGCGATCGACCTTGCGAAAAAAGCTGTGGTCAGGAAGCCAAACGATCGCGCTTTCATGTGCACGCTCGCGCTGGCCTACCTGCGCGCAGGCGAGGTGCCGCTCGCCGCAGAGACCGCGAGGAAGTCGATGACGCTCCGATCTTCGGACCTGGACGCCTCCGCGCAGTTCTTGATGGCGATGATCTCCTGGCGCCGCGGGGAGAAAGAGGCGGCCCTTGATTGGTACATCCAGGCGCTGGACAAATCCTCCCCGCGTCGATCGCCCGGCCCGTACGTGCCGTCCCTTCGTGCGGAAGCCGATCGGGTGCTTAGTCGATCGCAGAAATGATGCGGACCTGAACGGCTGCCGGGAGTGCGAGGCTCGCGCCGAGCTGAATGTGCCTTGGGAGTGCGAAGTCCCGCCGAGCCGAGCGAGCATTAGCCTGGGATCGCGCACACGTCCGGAGATCT
The DNA here is from genome assembly GCA_963823665.1 of uncultured Planctomycetota bacterium. Classification (GTDB taxonomy): domain Bacteria; phylum Planctomycetota; class Planctomycetia; order Isosphaerales; family Isosphaeraceae; genus CAVXHV01. The sequence goes on along the minus strand of CAWGMQ010000004.1, from coordinate 814,772 downwards.
CGCGATGATTCATCGCGACTTCCGAACTCCCTGTTCAAACGCATCAAATCAAGCCATCGACAGGAATCCTCCGTCCCGCCAACCGCACCCACCTTGCCCGGTCTCGCACCGTATCGGAAAATCACCCCATCCCGACGACCCGACATGAACGCAGATTTCCAGGGGTGATCTCCGATGCCGCTCACTCCCCCACTCGTCAAGGAATACCACGTCTTCCTCGCATCCCCCGGCGACGTGAGCGCCGAACGCCAGCACGTGCGCCGCTTCTTCGACGACTACAATCGCAGCACCGCCCATCTCTGGAACGCAAGATTCGTCGTCATCGACTGGGAAAACTACGCGACGACCGGCGTCGGCCGGCCTCAGGAACTCATCACGCAGCAAACACTCGAAAAGTACAAGGACTCGCTGGCCCTCGTCGTCGGCATCATGGGCCAGCGGTTCGGCTCGCGCACCGGCGTCGCGGAATCAGGCACGGAAGAAGAATTCAACTGGGCGATGAAGAGCCGCAAGGACACCGGATTCCCGGAGATCAAGTGGTTCTTCCGCAAAGCAGAAAAGTTGGAAATGCCATCTGATCTGGCTGAATTGACAGCAGCCGTCGAACAGTGGCAAAAACTGCTCGCCTTCCGCGAGCGAATGCAAAACTTCAACAATCCCGTCTTCTACACGGAATACGCGGGTCCCGACAAATTCCGCGACGTGTTCGACCGCGATTTGAATCTCTGGCTCGCCGATCCGTCGCGGTCGTGGGCCGATGACCGTGACGGAGCGTCTATCGCGTTGCCGGCCCAATTCGATTCCGTGCGCTACCGAACCGCCGTTCTCGAGCAATTCGACAAGCTCAATTTTGAGATGCTCGACACGACAGGTGCATTCTACAGCGTGCGATTGTGGAGTGTCTTCGTGCCCCAGTCAGCGCGCAATGTGACGAATACAACCCACGCTTGCTAGAGATTCCCAAAGAACACCAAAAACGCCTGCTGGAGTCGGGCCAGCTCACCGCCGAAGGGCTCACCGCCAGCGAGCTCCAGGCGGAGGAGCTCCGGCTGAAATACTTCAGCCAGCCGTTGCGTGCGGTGCTGGAAATCATCGACGAAGCCTTGCAGCCGAAACCGTCGCGTGCGAGCCACCGTCTCGTGATCCTCGGCGACCCTGGTTCCGGGAAGTCATCGCTCGTACGGTACCTCGCCCTCCGTTGGGCCAGTATTGCCGACCCCACAGCGCGTGATGCCTTGCCGGTTCCGCTTGTAATCGAGCTCGGCAGCTATGGACGTTGGCAGTGCGAGGGTCAGAAGGGGTTGCTCCGCTTTCTGGAAGAAGCTCCGGTCTGGCACAAATGGCCGCAGGGACTCTTAGAACAGATGCTCGAACAGCCCGGACGCGTCTTCCTGCTCCTCGATGGCCTCGACGAAATCTTCGACGTGAAGACACGCGAAGACGTTGTGAACGACATTCAGCGGTTCAGCAACGAGCATGCGCACACGCGAGTTATCGTCACTTCGCGCGTTGTCGGTTATCAGCCCCAGCGCCTGCGCAATGCCGAGTTCAGGCACTTCATGTTGGAAGATCTAAACGCCACGCAAATCGACGCATTTATCGATCGCTGGCACGAGGAAACCTTTGAAAGCGCCGAGCAGTCTACCCCGAAGCGGGAGCGCCTGAAGGCAGGGATTCGCGATTCGAAATCGATTGCGATGCTTGCCGGCAATCCGCTACTCCTGACGATGATGGCGATCCTGAACCGCAATCAGGAACTGCCTCGCGACCGGGTTGATCTGTATACCCAGGCGTCTCGGCTGTTGCTGCATCAATGGGACACGGAACGCGCGCTCGCGGACTTCCCGGGCTTAAGCAAGGACGTCAGTTGGCGCGAGAAAAGCGACATGCTCCGTCGCGTCGCATCCGTCATGCAATGCGGCACTGACGGCCTGAGAGGAAACATGATCAGCGGTTCCCAGTTGGAAGGTCTGATCGAAGAACACTTGCGCACCGAGCTGAACTTCGCGCAGTTGCGCGCCGCCGCGCGCTCGGTCGTCGACCACCTGCGAACGCGGAACTTCATCCTCTGCTTCGTCGGTGCCGATACCTACAGCTTTGTGCATCGCACATTTCTGGAATACTTCTGCGCCGCCGAGATCGTGCATCAGTTCAACATCTCCCGGACGCTGGACGAAAAAGGCTTGATCGGCTTGTTCGACCTCCGGCGCCGCGATGACGATTGGCGAGAAGTGTTGCGCCTGGTTTGCGGTCAGATCGATGAGCTGTTCGTCGGCCAAATCGTCGAGCATCTGGTGGCGCGCCGGATCTCGGAAAGTGGGGTGGCGTAGCCCCGTTGCCGGAGTTGCCGTTGGCAATCTGGTGCTTGTCTGAATGTCGGAAGCTCGACCGCCTCGACTCGGCGGGAAGGCAATTGATTCGGTCGGTCATTGCCCTTTTTAGAGGATCAGACGATATTGAGACGATCAACACACGCTTCGTGAACGACCTACAGACCGCTTATCGGGAGCTCGGCTCGCGCTGGCCTGGTCGCGAAGAGCTCTTGAGCATCGCGCTGTCTGTCGGAACCACCTTGAAAACGGGATTGGTGACCAAGCACTGGTCAGATTTCGTCGCATACGTGACGGGCAATCGCGAAGCGGTGTGGGCGCTGTGCCGCTGTGAAAACCCCTACCTTCCTGCAAGCGCGATCGCGGCGCTTGCCCAGAGGTGGCCGGATGAGACGACGCGCGAGCTGCTGACTCAACTCGCCATCGACGATCAGGCGAGCGAACTCAGAGCGGCCGCGTTGCTCGCGCTGGCGGGGGAGTTGCCTGACGAGACGACGCGAGAGCTGCTAACCCGTCGCGCCGTGAAAGATCAGCACCACAGTCCAAGATCTGCCGCGCTGAAGTCCTTGGCCGAGAAATGGCCTGACGAGACGACGCGAGAGCTGCTGACCCGTCGCGCCGTTGCAGATGAGCACAGCAGCCCGCGGTATGTCGCGCTACAGTCATTGGCGGAGAAGTGGCCTGATGAGACTACGCGAGCGCTGCTGACCCGCCGCGCAATCGAAGATCAAGATCGGGACGGCAGCCCAAGAAGGATCGCGCTTGAATCACTGATGGAGAAGTGGCCAGACGAAACGACCCGAGTCTTCGTGACGGAACGAGCCATCCTCAAGCCGAACGACAACATGAGAGGGAGTCTTTTGTCGAAGTTGGCGAAGCAGTGGCCGGATGAGTCGATGCGCATGCTGCTCACAGGGCTTGCCGTTCAAGATGAGGAAGCGGATACGAGAGAGTCCGCGCTTGGGTCATTGGCGGCGTGGTGGCCTGATGAAACGACGCGAGCCCTGCTCGCCGAGCGCGCGATCCAGGACGGTAACACTTTCGTCAAAAAACGTGCGCTGGAAAGGCTGACCGGGCTGTGGCGCGATGAATCGACTCGATCGCTGCTGTGCGAATGCGCTGTCCACGATGGCTCCAGCTTGGTCAGGCGGCACGCGCTAGAATTGTTGGTGAAGAATTGGCCTGACGAGACGACACGAGCACTGCTCACTAAAAGCGGGGTTGAAGATCCGGATCGCATCGTAAGCTTCGTCGCGCTGATGTCGTTGGCGAAGGGGTGGCCGGACGAACGGACGCGAGCGCTGCTCACCGAATACGCCCTTCGACATCCGCGCGACAACGTCAGAGCGGAAGCACTGCGGTTCTTGGCGAGGAAGTGGCCTGACGAAAGAACACGATCGCTGGTCACTGAGCGCGCCATAAAAGACCCAGACGAGGCGCCGCGCGGCCAGGCACTGGAATCACTGGCCACGATGTGGCCTGACGAGGCGACGCGAGAACTGCTCGCCAGACGCGCGGTCGAGGATGCAGGCGGTAGCGCGCGAGGCGCTGCAGCCAGCTTTCTTGCGCAGACCCACTCCGAATTCGGGCGCCTGCTCTTCAACCGACACATGAACTCGATGCCATTCTATGTCGATCCCCATCTCCCTCTGTCACCCGAGCGTATCCACCAATGCGCGGCAAAGGCCAGCATCCCGCCCGATCAATTGGCAAAGGCACTGGCCGAGCTGTCGCAGCTTCTGGGGTGGGATGTGACCGTCGGCGCCCAATCGAAACGCCCCACAACGCACCCAGACCGCGCACGACGAAAAAAGAAACGATAGGCTCTCGCCGAGCGCGCCCACACCCGCATTTCTCCCGATCCAAACCTCGGGAAGTCACCGGCGATGTCCGACGCCCAATCATGGAACCTCGCGAGTGAATCGTACACGGTAAATCACCTCGAACCGCCGAGACGCCCACCCGTTCCGATGCAGGGCCCCATCTCATGATTCGATTCGTCGTCGCTCTTCTCGTCCTCTCGTTTGCGACGCCCGCCAATGCTGCCCGCGACAATCCCAACATCGTGTTCATCTACGCCGACGACGTCGGCTTCGGCGACATAAGCTGCAACGGAGCAAAAGCCGGCCTCACCCCAAACATCGACAACTTGCGAAAACACGCCCTGAATTTCACCGACGCCCACTCCAGCTCCGCGACGTGCACGCCATCCCGATACGCCTTGCTCACCGGTCAATACCCCTGGCGTAAACGCGGCACCGGCGTTCTGCCCGGTGACGCCCGGCTGATCATCGAGCCCGGAACAACCACGCTGGCAAGCGTGCTGAAAAGTGCCGGCTATCGCACCGGCGTCGTCGGCAAGTGGCACCTCGGCCTGGGCGGCGACAAGCTCGATTGGAATGCCGAGATCAAGCCAGGCCCGCTCGAGGTTGGCTTCGACGAGTCGTTCATCATGGCCGCCACCGGCGACCGCGTCCCGTGCGTCTACATCCAGAGACCATCGCGTCGTCGGCCTCGACCCGGCCGACGCGATCGAAGTCCGTTACGACAAGCCCTTCCCCGGCATCCCGTCGGGCAAGACCGATCCGGATCTGTTGCATCTCCATCCCAGCCACGGCCACGACATGGCGATCGTGAACGGTATCAGCCGCATCGGCTTCATGCACGGAGGCAAATCCGCCCTCTGGAACGATGAAACCATGGCCGAGACCTTCACGCGCGAGGCGGTCGCTTTCATCAACCGGAACAAATCCAGACCATTCTTCCTCTACTTCGCAACCCACGACATCCACGTCCCGCGCGTGCCGCACCCTCGCTTCGCGGGCAAGAGCGGGATGGGCCCGCGAGGCGACGCGATCGTCGAGTTCGACTGGTCGGTCGGCGAGGTGCTGAGCACCCTCGACGAAAACGGGCTTGCCGCGAACACGCTGGTCATCTTCACCAGCGACAACGGCCCGGTCGTGGATGACGGTTATCGCGACGACGCCGTCGAGAAGCTGGGCGGCCACAAACCCGCCGGCCCGTTTCGCGGCGGCAAGTACAGCAGATTTGAGGGCGGAACGCGAGTCCCATTCATGGTGCGCTGGCCAGGCAAGGTCAAGCCCGGAACCTCGAAGGCACTTGTCAGTCAAATCGATTTTCTCGCGAGCTTCGCCGCCCTCGCCGGCTCTCCCGCCTCCATCCCGACAAGCCTTGATAGCGCGCAACCATCTTCCAGCGCTCCTCGGCGAAGACCCGGTCGGCCGGGAGACGCTGATCGAACACGCGGGCGGCCTCGCCGTGCGTCAAGGCAAATGGAAGTTCATTCCGCCCTCGAACGGACCGAAGAAGAACATCCCGACCAACTCCGAGCTAGGCAACGCCCCCGAGCCCCAGCTCTACGACCTCGCGACCGATCCCGGCGAGCTCAAGAACGTTGCCAGCGACCACCCCGAGATCGTCGGACGCCTTCGAAACGAACTGCAACGCCCGTAACCACCGTACGAGCCGGAACGCTTCCCCAGTGTCACCCTTCGCTCCGCGAAGGGAATCTGTAGCACGCACACTCCGTGTGCCGCCCGCCTTTCAGCCGCGCGAAAACGCACGACTGCCCTCAGCTCGCGCCGCCGCGCCAAACAACCGCATCCTCAGCAACGAAGTTGAATCACTTCGAGTCGATCGGATCAGGTGGGTGTCTCCGTTCCCACGCCACGGTCCGCGCCATCGCCTCCTGAGCGGCCACGCGCTCATGGTACCCGAGCACGCGCCGGATCTTGCTCGTGTCACCGACGATGAAGTGCCGCCAGTCGAACTTCGCCCGCGGGCCTTGCGGAAGTTGGTCGTCAGGTACGACCACCACGTCGCCCGTCCACTCCGCCGCGTCGCCAATCCGTCGCACCCATTCCGCCTCCGAAAGGCTTTCCGGCTCGCCGACGTTGAATATTTGCGCCGCGGCCCGTTCATCCGTTGCCGCGAGCACCACCGCCGCCGCCACGTCCTCCACGTAGCCCCGAGTCCACCGCCAGGCTGCCCGAAGCCTGCCGAGCAGGATTGACGAGCAGCCATCGTCCATCTGCATCAGATACTCGAATGTTCGATGCTGGTAGTCGCCCGGCCCGTATACGCAGGGCAACCGCAGCACTGTCCCCGGCAAGCCCGCCTGACCGAGAACCGCCCGTTCCACGAGGATTTTCTCGTAATGGTACAGCAGATCGTTTTCATTTTTTGCCTGAGTGCGGTACGGAAACAACCTCTCGCGCAACAGAGCGTCCTCGGTCAGTGGCTCGAGTTCCGGCTCGCCTGGGTCAACTCCGCGAAACCGATCGTACGCCCGGTACACGTCCATGCTGCTCAGCACGACGACGCGTCTGGCCACACCGGCGAAGACCTGCATGACGTCCTGGCCGTCCCGTTCCGTCATCGCGAACGTGTCAATCACGACATCGGGAGCGAATCGAGTAAACCCGGTTCGGAAACTGGCCAGGCACTTGCGATCACCCAGAAGCCGGACGACGGACGAGGGCAAATCGGCCTCGCTATCACCGCGGTGAAAGACGGCGACCGTGTGCCCCTGGTCCGCCGCGAGCCGCACGACAGCCGGACCAATAAACCGCGTGCCGCCGAGAATCAGGAATCGCATGAGGGCTAGTCTCGCTCGATCACTCCACGCCACGGTCGGATTTGCGCAAACAGATACGCCCGGCGGCTCGGGTATTCCACTTCGGGATAAGGATCACGCTCGATCAATTCGACCTCCGCAAAGCCCGCCCGGGAGAGCTCGTCGGTGATGAACGCCGGGTCGAAGAAGACGAAGTCCAAGGAAACCGCGTGGCCGAGAAACTCTTCGACATGAACGGAACCGTCGCCAATGTGGAACGCCAGCAGCAGCCGCCCCCGGAGACAGAGCACTCGGTACATCTCTTCGAGGGCGCGGCGAAGCTCGCCCGGCGAAAAATGGACAATCGAGTAGAAAGCGATCACTCCCGCGAGCGACGAATCAGCAAGCGGCAGCGACAGCATATCCCCCGCCTCAAACTCGATGCCGGGATGCCGCCCGCGGGCTTCGCGCAACAGCTCTTGCGAAAAATCCAGACCTCGCACGCTCGCGCTGCAGTCGTGCAAGAACGCGGTCGTTTGCCCGGGCCCGCAGCCGAGGTCGTAAACTAGCCCGCGATCGAGCACCTCGGAGGCAAAGCGGCGCAGCAACTCCTGGTCCAGCGGCTTGTGTGCAAGCTCGTCGGCGAATTGCTCTGCGTACTCCCGCGCGACCGCGTTGTAACAGGCTTGGATGTGGCGAGAAGTCTGCTCCATGGGGCAATCGCTCTTCAAGATTGCGGAACGGACGGCCCGGCGCGGAAGCTCGTTGGCGCCGCTTGTGTCAAAGCCAGGGCCATCGTGGCCCAGCTTGTCGCCGCGATGGAGATGAACTGTGATTGCCCATGAGGAAAATCGGTTTCCACATGTGGCTGGAGCGGAAAACTGCGCGTGGGGACGTACCACGAACCGTCAGCAAGCTGTGTCCTCAGCAGAAACTCGACGCCACGCCGGTATTCTGGATCGCTCGTGGCGAGCCCGGCTGCCGTATGAAGGGAGTAAAGCACCTCGCCGGTTGCATAAGCATCGCTTCTCAGCGTTGCCAGTTGGGCCCAGCCGCCATCGGCTCGCTGCTCGCGAACCAGCGCTGCGACAGACTTCTGAATCAGCCCGCGGTCGGCGTTCGTCCACACAAGTCCAAGAAGATGAAAGGCCTTGTCTTCCGTTTCGGAAGGCACAGCATGCACGAGCCACTCGCGGGCGCGGGTGATCCGCTGGGCGATCTCCTCGCTTCGTCCCTTTGCAGCAAAGACCGCCAATCCCCGCGCGGCCAGCGCGGTGAACGTGAACTCGCTCGCGTCCTGGGGCGGCCGATACACGGGACTGCGCCAAGAGCCATCCTGTCGTTGGCGCAGGACGAGGAACTGGACGAGCGCATCGGTGATCGCGCTGGGCTCTTGCCCTTCGGCTGCCAGTCCTGCGAGGGCGTATGCAGGCACGAGCTCATCGGTTACGCCGGTGCCTACGAGGATTCGCTCACGACCTCGTTCCAGGACGCGAAGCACACCGGACCGCTCCTGCTTGGCGATGCTCTCATCAACTTCGAAACCGTGCTTGCGCCAGGCCGACCGCCATTGCCACGAGTGACTGCTGGTGGCACGAGATGCAACCTTTCCGTTTGGTGAATGACTCGCCGCTTCGCTGTAAGCGCTGCAAGCTCTTCGACACTGCTTGCTTCACACCGCCGGCACCTGGATTCTCGTGCAAGCGAGGCAAGGCGCCGCCGGGGTCCTTTCGCGGTTGCTCTCCACCCCCGGCCTTCGCGATCAACTCGACGACTTTCATCTCGCCACGCCTGGAAGCCCAGTTCCAGGGCGTATCGCCACGGTTGTCCTTCACGTTCACGCGAGCACCCTTGCCCAGTATCAGCCGGACGACCTCTTCACTGCCGGTCGTTGCGGCCAGGAGCAACGCGGATCGACCAAAGTCGCCCCCCTGAAGATTAACGTCACCCCCGGCGGAAAGCAGTTGCTCAAGAGTTTCCATGTCGCCCCGCATCGCGGCGGCCATGACTGGTGTGAACACGTCGCGTGCCGGCGCGGAGACTTCGACTCGCGCGTTTGGATCTGCTCCCTTATCCAGCAAAAGGCGAATGATGGCGGCGTCTGCGCTTGAAGCGGCTTGCATCAAGGCGGTCGTTCCGGTCTTGTCTTTCCCGTTTACTATCTCCTTATTCTGGAGAAGGGATTCCACGGTCGCCAAATTGCCGTCGCGGATCGCGGCAAAAAGGGCGCGAGTATCTTCATCCCTTGTCCCAGCCGCCCCGGCTGGCTGAGGACGGGTCAACATGCCAGAGAGAAGAAACCAGACGCAGACGCAGGGAACCTGCAAGCGGCCCATTGCGACCACTCCCGCGCACACGAACATGGGCACCGGATTCAAGCCCATTCCAGATCCAAGTGCATCACTCGCTGCCTGTCATGCTGTTGAATTCGACTCTGTCAAAGCTTAACCTCCCGAACGGCAAGAAAGGAGTGTCATGACGTCCGATCCGATCATCCACACCACCCGCCTCCAGCTTCGCCAGTGGCGCGACGATGATCTCCCCGCGTTCGCCGCGATGAACGCCGACCCCCGGGTGATGGAGTTCTTCCCGTCCGTGCTCGATCGCGCCGAGAGCGATGCGCAGGCGGCGCGGATCCGCGGCGAGTTCTCCGTCCTTGGCTTCGGCCGCTGGGCTGTCGAGGTTCTCGGGTGTCGCCGGGTTCGTCGGTTACGTCGGCCTGACGATGCCCAACTTCCAGGCTGCCTTCACGCCGTGCGTCGAGATCGGCTGGCGGCTCGCGTATGACCACTGGGGCCACGGCTATGCCACCGAGGCCGCTCGCGCTGCACTCGACTTCGGCTTCCGGCAGCTCGCTTTGGAAGAAATCGTGTCGTTCACGGTGCCGGCGAATCTGCGGTCGAGGGGAGTCATGGAACGGATCGGGATGATGCGGTCGCCTGCCGATGACTTCGATCATCCGCTGCTGCCGGCGGGCCACCCGCTCTCGCGGCATGTCTTGTACCGTGTGCGCCGACTCAAATTCCTTTCGGCCAGCGCTTGGTCATCTCGAGCGAATCGCCCGTTTCGAGCAGGCTCTTCAGACTCGCCATGATGGCAGGCCAGCCGTTTGATACCGCTTCGATGAACTTCGACTCGGGCCCGTCCATCTCGTGAGTCACCGTCAGCTTCATGGTGTCGCCAATCTGTTCAAGCTCGTAGGTCATGCGCGAATGACCTTCCTCGCGCAGCTCGGGCTTGAATTCGTTGCGCCACGACAAGACGAGTCGCTTCTCCGGTACGATTTCAAGCACCTCGCCGCTGTCGGCAACCCGTCCGTCAGGCAACATGAGCCGCCAGGAGGCACCCTGCTTCCAGTCGCAATCATGCCAGGTCTCGCTCCAGTACTGGCGTGTGAATTCGGGGTCTTTGAGCGCGTGCCAAAGCTTTTCGGGCGTCGTGCGAATGTACGTCACGTAAACGAATCGCGACTTAGCCATTGGTTTCCCCCTCGAGGTTTTTCTTGAGATCGGCCAGGGCGCGAAGGTGTCCACGCTCGTACTTGCCGATCCAGCGATCCGCGATTTCGAGAATCGGTACCGGGTTGATGAAATGCAGCTTCTCGCGGCCCCTCCAGACGGTGGCAACCAGGTTCGCCTCTTCGAGCAACCTCAAGTGCTTGGTCACCGCCTGCCGCGTCATGTTCATGTGCTCGCAAAGCTCGCTCAGCGTCAGCCCGTTCTCGGCGTGCAGCCGGTCCAGCAGTCGCCTGCGGCCAGGATCGGCCAGCGCCTTGAACACTCTGTCCATCTCTGCGTCCACGACGCCATTATGCAACCATTTGGTTGCATGTCAAGTCCCTTCAAAGCAATTGGACATGTCGAGAATGCCTTGAGGTAGTGCCTCGTGCCTTGGTCTCGTGTTATGATCGGGTGAAGGCGGCCGAACAGGGTCCGCACTGCACCACGTTCCCGGAGCTGACGACTCATGTGGACAACTCCGACTCGCGGCGGGGCGATCCCGCCGGACGCGCCGCGCCGGCCCGGCGGCGAAGGTACCGACGACCGCCGGGTAGGTTGATCCATAGCTGGCGCGGACGATCGGCGCGGGGGGAGGAGATCCATGGGACTTGACCTGCTCGATCTGGTGTTCCGGCTAAAGAAGTGTTTCGGTGTGAGAATTATGCGTGCCGTGGCTGGCTCACGGCTGTACGATTCTGCATTCGATCCGCCCGCCGTAGTGAAGAAACCGGGCGGGACACGAGCACCGCGAGACCTTCGAGGCGACCAGGACGACGGTTCGAGACCTGGCGGGATCTCTGTTCTGTCAGGGAGCCCCCTCACCACTTGGTCCTCTCTTGCTCTCACCGCACGCAGCCAGACTGAGTACGCAATCCGACTCATGCCCGACTCGCCGGTTGTCGTCGGACGGTGCGATGGTCTTCTGCCCCCTTACCTCGACCCTGCTTACCGACCGACGACGATCGTCCCGGGCACCGGGCAGGCAGTCCTTCATTCGGGAGGCTACGGGACGGATATCTGCGTCAGCCGTGCGCACTTCATGCTCCTGGGGGTCTCGCGTGGGATTCTTTTCGTCAACGGTGTTCCTCGGCGGGGAGGGGGCATTCGACCACCGCGCAATGGGACCACTCTGATCGCGCCCGAAGGGCGTGTTTTGAGCCCGGGTGAGGAGTACCTGATCAAGTCGGGAACCGCGATGGTCGTGCGGCTACCGAATCGGACGGAGCTCCGCATCGATGCTAATTAATCGGGCTTGCGTTGGTCTTGGACCGGGTGGGGCCTGATTGATTCCGGATGCTGCGGTGGTTGGCCGGATTTTGAATTGAATTGAAATCAGGGGCTGACCCGCGTGGATTGGGGTGAACACGGAGCTGAACCGCCGTTGGTGTGCGCTCTGGGAGTGATTAGTTAGCTATGCCCCCTTTTCCTCTGCTCTTGGCGCGCGGACAGCATAGCCGATTATTGTCGTGGATCATGGATGGTGTCGGCGGAATCCTGGTGTCCCTGGAACCCAGCAATCGACCACGTGTTTGACCAATACCGGAACTGACCCTGTTTCTCTGTCGGTAAGAGTGGCCCGATGCGGTCGAAGGCGGCTGGAAAATGCGATCGACGAACAAGGATGCGAAGGGTGGCTCACGCGAAGGCGCAAGTCGACAGACCGAGGGCGAGGACACGGGATGGGGTTCGGGCTTGGAAGGTGACGCTTGGGGTGCACGACATTCGCTGCTTATCGGGCAGCGCATCTAATGAGATTGGTCAGGTGGTGGGCGCCCCGGTGGGCGGCGACAGCGCGGGCGCGCTTTACCGGGCCTACCGAACGTGCGACTCTCTGCACAGACGATGGCCTTTCAATTGAACGCTAGCCGCGGCTGGCTTGGCCTGCGAGCCGTCTCGGGTGCTGGTGGGTGACGGTGTCGTCGAGGAGGCCGTGTTTCTGCTCCTGCTCGGTCAATCGCACAAACTTCGCGTGGAGTGGGTGATCGGGTGCGAGGAAGGACTCCTTACGGTGAAGAATTGGCGGGTTGGCGCTGGCCTGGTATTCGAGGCAGTCGATCTCGCGGGTGCGGAGCGAGAGCTTGACGCTGCGGAGCAAAGCGGGGTGGGGGTTGGTTTCGAAGTCGGGGTAGGTGAGGTGGGAGACGTTTCCGGAATGGCGGTGGAGCTTGATCAGATTGGGGCGCGTACGCCTCCGGCTGCTGGCCCGGCCGGCCTTGCCGGACTTACCCGCAGGGTTTCGATGAAAGGTTTCACATTTGTGATGATTCTCTTTTCCCGAGCTTTTTCGCGCGAGGGCGCGACACCCAATTATTGTCTTGAGTTATGTATGGTGTCCCCGGAACCCACACTGCTTTGAGCTCGGGCTTCGCCTGGTCCGCGTTGGACACCGTCTCCTCTCCTCCGCCTCGCCGTCGGCCTAACTTGCCGGGGCGCCCTGTAGGGGCGTCCTATCCTGAGCAGCCGAAATCGCGGCTCCGATGGGCCGTAGCACCTGGTTCAGCTCTGCCTTGCGCGGAGGAAAAGAGACGACGTTGCGCCGACCTTGTTTCTCCCGCTCCTTGATGTCGCGGAAGATCGCGTCCAAATCGTAATTGAACTGGGACGCGTGGGCCTCTCGGACCTTGCGAATTTCGTCGATGATGGGGTCGTTCACGGCTTGACCTCCAAAAGTTCTTCGGGTGTGCAAATGATCGGGGCTTTGAGGCCCCTGGCCACACAGACAGCCTCGATTGAGGGGCGCATTGTCGCATTCGCCAGGTGGCGGCAGTTCCAGGTCAAGAGGAAGTGCACTCCATTCGTGGCCGCGATGGCGATATGCAGCGCATCGTCGGCGGCCTTTGCCGGCACCGCGCCAGCGCGGATCAGCTCTTTTGCCAAAGCTAATGCTTCGGGCGTCATTTCAAGTATGGCCATGTCATTCAAGACCTCAAGCCGCTCTTGGGCCGCTTGAGGATCACCTGCCCCCGCTTCATCCAACACGAGCTGGGAAGCGCAAAGCTCGAAATTCGTCCGTCGGGTATTCCACCACTCATGAGTGATCTGCTGGTGACCAGCGAACACCACGTCGCGGCTGGGCCGGGCGGTCAAGTAGCTGACGAACGTGGTCTCGATGTAGACGCGATCAGGCATGCTGTTCGATTCTACCCGTCGGGCGTGAGCGTCGCGTCCCCATTTACAACTTTTCTGGCGAATCTCCTTCAGTCAGGCTGGCGAGGATCACGCTCACCATGACCCGCCGCCCGCGTATGCAAGCTCTGCCGTGGCAAACGTCCGCTTTGATGCTGATTTGGTCCTTTGCACATCCGCCACCCACGCACGAGCCGATGCCCGCGCAACTCGAATCCAGCCGCATTGGGCCGGGCCTGCCATCCGTCTCGGGTGCCGATGGTGGCGGTGTCGTCGAGGGGGCTGTGTTTTTCTTCTTGCTGGGTCAGCTTGGTGAATTTGGCGTGGAGTGGGTGCGAAGGTGCGAGCACGGATTCCTTGCGGTGGAGGATCGGCGGGTTGGGGCTGGGCTGGTAGTCGAGGCAATCGATTTCGCGGGTGCGGAGCGGGAGTTTGACGCTGCGGAGCAAGGCGCGGTGGGGGGTTGGTTTCGAAGTCGGGGTAGGTGAGGTAGGAGACTTTTCCGGAATGGCGGTGGAGCTTGATCAGATTGGCGTCGTCGATTTCGCCGAGATAGGCGCGGGCGGAGCATTCGATCAGAGCGACGGTTTCTGGAAGGCGCTTGATGGAACCGGCAGTCCAACAACAGACCGGCGTTCGGCGAGATTTGAGGAGTTTGACCCGGAGTTTGAGGCCAGCCTCAAGGACTCGTCTTTTCGTGAGGCGGCTCGAAAGATCCTGATCTCGGGCTATTTCACGCCGCCGGAGTGCGTGGCCCTGTGCGCGCTGTTCGGGTTGCCGATTCTCACCGAAGAGGATGTCGCAAACTCGTCGGGTCACAATTCGCCGACGAGGCCGAGCTTCGCGGTCGGGATGCCAGGTTCCGGCTCCGCGTGGTTTCCCGCAGTACCTGGTCCGCGAGCCGCGGGCAGTTCATCGCGGGGGGCGTCATCCCGGAGTCCTGACCGCGGTCAGTATGGGCAGCAGCGATGTGCGCCGCACTGTTGGTCGTGCTCGTTCCGGTGGGCTAAGTTCACCGAGCGCGGGCCCGTCCCCAGCCCGTGCGTGGCAGGCTTGGGCAAGCCACAGATTGAATGCGAACCGACCGAGCGATTTTCGTACCGTGCCGAGCAGCGTCCGCTGCGTGGAGTCAAGGAATTCGTTGCAGCGCCGAGAATGTTCACTTTTTTTTGATTACCGGGTTCCTTTACTCCAAAGGGCGAGGGCGCTTGATCCCGGTGCCGTGACGAACCAGGCGTAAGGCAAACGGCCCTTTGATTGATGACCGCCGAAGCACGCGAGGGAATCGATTCGCCACCGATGCCAGAGCCGCGGGTAAAGAATCCGTCGGATCGATTAAAGGCCCCTGAGATCGAGCACCGCTGCCCGTTCCTGAAGTCGATTTATGCCTCGAACTCGTTTCGGTCGTCGCGTGGGACACCGACGCACGCAAGAACGACGGCAAGGTCAATGGAGAATTAGTTACGAGTGGAAGCGCACTCACCGGCTCAACGCCGGTCGCCCGGCGTGACGGCGTAAACCGCTTCTGAGCAGGCTCGTTCGTAGGTACGTAACGACCATGCGATGTGGCTAATCCGAAGACGGGCCGATAGAATCGCCTTCCAGGATCAGTCGTCATCACTCGCGATCATTGATTCCTAAAACGTGGAAGCACCCACGTCCTTCGTTGGAAAACCGCGATCGAGTGGTTCCAGGGCTTAAGGATGTTCTCGAATGCGTTCGCGATTCATGTTGCCGGCCGTCCTCGTCGCCATCGGTTCGTTGTTCGGATGGCTGGCGGTTTCCGGCCGCCTAGCCGAGACGTCCGCCCAGGAAACCAAGATTCAGCCCGCGCAGCCCCTCGGCACGCAACTGCCTAAACCCGATCCGGCGTTCAAGGGCAAGATCGGCGAGACGTACAAGGACTCGACGCCAGACTATCCACAGCCGGTGAAGGCTCCGAAAGCAGCGCCGAATGTGCTAATCGTCCTGCTCGATGATGTCGGTTTCGGGATGTGCTCGACCTTCGGCGGACCGGTGCCGACGCCGCACCTCGATAAGCTCGCGAAGAACGGGCTGACTTATAACCAGTTCCACACAACCGCTCTCTGTAGTCCCACCCGAGCGGCTCTCCTCACAGGGCGCAACCATCACAGTTGCGGAACGGGAGTCATCATCGAGATGGGGACTGGCTACCCTGGTTACACCGGGATCATCCCCCAGAGTACGTCCGTCGTGGCGCAGACGCTCCGCGACAACGGCTACGCTACGGCCATGTTCGGCAAGGCGCACAACACCCCGGAGCCGGAGATCAGCCCCGCCGGTCCGTTCCACAACTGGCCCACCGGCCAGGGATTCGAGTACTTCTACGGCTTCAACCAGGGCGAAACGAACCAGTACTACCCCACGCTCTACCGCGACACTAAGCCGGTGGCCCAGCCGAAGTCGCCGGAGCAAGGCTACCACTTCATGGCGGACATGGCCGACGAGGCCATCGCCTGGACGCATAACGTGCGGGCCGCGAATCCCAACAAGCCTTGGTTCAACTACTTCAGCACCTCCGGCGTCCACGCCCCGCACCAGCCTCCGGAGGAATACCGCGGCAAGTACAAGGGAACATTCGATTACGGCTGGGACAGGCAGCGCGAGTTGACCCACGCGAAGCAACTGGAGATCGGCATCATTCCCAAGGGGACTAAGCTGACGCCGCGCGACCCGAGTATCCCGTCCTGGGACACCCGCTCGGCGGACGAAAAGAAAGTCTACACCCGCCTCATGGAGAATTACGCCGGTTACATGGAGTACACCGACCATCAGGTCGGGCGATTGATCGACAGCCTGGCCGCGTCCGGCGAACTCGACAACACGCTGGTGATGTACATCGTCGGCGACAACGGCGCCAGCGCCGAGGGCGGGCTGGAAGGGACCTTCAGCGAACTCGCCAGTCTCATCGGCGTGCAACTCGGACTGGAAAGCATGATAAAGCGGATCGACGAGATCGGCGGGCCGACGAGCGAGCCACACGTCCCGGTCGGCTGGGCGTGGGCCATGAACGCCCCGTTTCAGTGGACCAAGCAGGTGGCCTCCCACTTCGGCGGCACCCGCAACCCGCTGGTCGTCCACTGGCCCAAGGGGATCAAAGCGAAGGGCGAAATCCGCGACCAGTTTCACCACGTCATCGACATTGTGCCGACCATCCTGGAAGCGTGCAAAATCCCCGAGGCGAAGGTCGTGAACGGCATCGTGCAGAAGCCGATCGAAGGCGTGTCGATGCTCTATTCCTTCGAGGACGCGAAGGCCAAAAGCAGGCGGATGACGCAGTACTTCGAACTCGCGACCAACCGGGCGATCTACCACGACGGTTGGGTGGCGTGCAGCCGGTACGGCTACCCGTGGGTAACGGCGGGCCGCGGCATGGATTTCGTCAACGCCCTGTGGGAGCTTTACCACATCACCGACGACTTCAGCCAGGCGGTCAATCTTGCGGCAGAGGAACCGGAGAAACTGAAGATGCTGCAGGCCAAGTTTCTGGAGGAGGCCAAGAAGTACGACGTGTTTCCGCTCGATCCGCGGTTCTCGGAGCGGCTCGACCCGAAGATGCGGGAGTCCGGCGAACCGAGGGCGAGTTGGACGTACTACGGCAACAACGTCTGGTTGCCGGAACCGATCGGGCCGCAACTGTTTCCGCGCGGCCACACTATCACCGCCGAGTTGACGATCCCGAAGGGTGGCGCGGAAGGGGTCATAACTTGCGCGGGGGCTTTCTCCGCCGGTTGGTCGCTCTACGTCAAGGACGGAAAGCCGAACTTCCGCTACACGGGGTTTGAACTCTCGGACATCACCATTGTCGGAACGGTCGCCGTTCCCGAGGGGAACGTGACTCTCAAGACCGAGTTCACCCCAGACGGCTCAAAAGAAGGGGCGGGCACGCTTAAGTTGTTCGTCAACGGCAAGCCGGCCGGCGAGGGAAAGATCAAGCGCACCTTCTTCCGGCACGGCCTGGAGCCGTTCGAGGTCGGTCGCGATTCGATCACACCGGTCTCGCCGGACTACAAATCGCTGTTCGCCTTCACCGGCACGATCGAGAAGATCACCTTCGAGTTGGACCAAGAATAACGTCTAGGTGGATCAGTCGGACCGGGAGCCAACCCCGGCCGATGACGAATCACCTTTTCTGAAGAGTACAAACATGCGATTGCGATCCTTACTGCAAGCCGTATTCATTGCGGTCAGTTGCGCTCTCGGCTGGCTGGCGGCCAACGCCCAAGACAAGACGGCTGAGCCTAAAGATACAACGAAGATTGACCGCACGGTGCTCCCGCCGCCCACACCGGAGTTCAAGGGGAAGATCGGGCCGAACTACAAGGAATCCACTCCCGATTTCGGGCCGGCGTTGCCGGTGACCGCCCCGGAAGGCGTCCCGAACATCCTGCTCGTCGTTCTTGATGATGTCGGGTACGGCCAACTGGGCTGTTATGGCGGGCCGATCCGGACGCCGAACATCGACAAGCTCGCGGCCGGCGGGCTGCGGTACAACAACTTCCACACGACGGCCCTCTGCTCGCCGTCGCGCGCCGCGTTGTTGACCGGCCGCAATCACCACGCTGTCGGAATGGCGGCGATCACGGAGGCCGCGACCGGGTTCCCCAGCAATTATGGGTCGATCCCGAAGAGCGCGGGCACCATCGCCGAGACGCTCAAGCAGAACGGATACAACACGATGGCCCTCGGCAAGTGGCACCTGGCCCCGTACACCGCCTACACGGCCGCTGGTCCGTTCGATCGCTGGCCGCTCGGCATGGGATTCGAGAAGTACTACGGCTTCCTCGGGGGTGAAACCGACCAGTGGGCACCTTTGCTTGTGCAGGATAACCACTTCATCGAAACGCCGACACGACCCGGATACCACCTGAGCGAAGACCTGGCGGACCACGCCATCGCCGATATCCGCGACCAGCAGCAAGCGAACACAGGCCGGCCGTTTTTCTCCTATCTCGCCCTGGGCGCGGCCCACGCGCCCTTGCACGCCCCCAAAGTTTTCATTGCCAGATATCAAGGGGCGTTCGATCAAGGCTGGGACAAGGTGCGGGAAGAGACCTTCGAACGTCAGAAGAAGCTCGGCATCATCCCCAAGGATGCCGTGCTGCCGCCGGCGAATCCGGGCGTCCAGGCGTGGGCCGACCTGAATGATAGCCAGAAGAAAGTCTACTGCCGCCTACAAGAGGTCTTCGCCGGGTATGTCGAACATGCGGATGATCAGCTCGGCAGGGTATTCGCCGCCCTCGATGAGATGGGTCTTCGCGACAACACGCTCACCGTGCTTGTCTCGGACAACGGCGCGTCGCAGGAGGGGTTGCCGAACGGCACGCTCAACACCGATCGCTTCCGCAACTACTTCCCGGACACGGTCGCGGAGATGCTCACCAAGCTCGACGAGGCGGGCGGACCTTTCACAGACTCTCATTACCCGATGGGCTGGGCGATGGCCGGCAACTCTCCGCTCAAGCGCTGGAAGCAGGACACGCACGCGGGCGGCAACACCGATCCTTTCATTGTTTCCTGGCCCGCGAGGATCAAGGACGGCGGTGCGATCCGCGGCCAGTATCACCACATCATCGACGTCGTTCCGACCATCCTCGATGCGGCCGGGCTGCCAGCGCCAACCTCCGTCGACGGCGTGAAGCAGATGCCGATTCACGGAGTCAGTATGGCGTACACCTTCACCGACGCGAACGCGAAGACCCGCAAGAAGTCCCAGTATTACGAGATGCTCGGCAGCCGGGCGATCTGGGCAGACGGATGGACGGCAGTGACCTGGCATAAGAAGGACACGCCATGGGAAGACGACAAATGGGAGCTTTACCACTCGGACGCGGATTTCACCCAGTCGGACGACCTCGCCGCAAAGGCGCCGGAGAAGCTGCGGGAGCTGATCGCGCTCTGGGCGGTCGAGGCGAAGAAATACAATGTCTTCCCCCTCGACGACCGCCGATACGAGCGGGTCGCGGACCCCACCCGGCCGGTGGCGGCTCTACCCAAGAAGCAATATGTCTATTACCCCGGCACGTCGATCCTGCACCCGCTGGCCGCGCCGCAGATCCTGGGAGTCGAGCACACGATCACCGCACACATCACGATCCCGGAAACGGGCGCGGAGGGCGTGCTCGCATGTAGCGGCGGCGAATTCGGCGGCTGGACGCTGTTCCTCAAGGACGGCAAATTTCACTACGTCCACAACTACTTGAAGCTGGATCAGTTCTCGGTTTCGTCCCGCGAAGTCCTGTCCGCCGGTAAGCATACGCTGAGTGTCCATTTCACGCCCACCGATAAGCATCTGAAGCCTGACTACTTCACCGGAAACGTCACGCTGTCTGTGGACGGCGAGCGGGTTGGTGAACTGAAGGGCGTCAGGGTGGCGGGACAGTACAGCGCGGTGACCGGCTACGGCTTGCTCATCGGCCGGAATACCGGTACGCCGGTGAGCCACGAGTACAAGGCTCCGTTCGTCTTCACGGGGAAGTTGGACAAGGTAACAGTGGAGCTGAAGTAGTCGCACTACGAAACGGTCGTTCTCAGGCTTGGGACCGAAAGGAGGCCGAGTCGCGCCAGCGCGCGTCGGTCACATCGAACGAAGCGTCGAATGCCGGCTTCAGGTCATCATGCCGCAAGCCGAGATTTTGCTTCGTCGTCGAAAGCCTCGCATAGCCGATGATCATCCTCCGCCGGCTAGCCCCTGGAGTAAAGAGACCCGTCGGAGTGGGTTTTTTGAGATCAAGTCGTTAAGCAACCGGCGCTGTAAAGAAAACCCTCGTTGAACGAAACCGCTTCGCGGTAGAGCGGAGAGGGCTCCGTGGTCACGTTCACAGCCGGATGATCGCGCCAGAACCCGGCTAGGGCGGCCCCGGCGGCGATCGACTTCGAGTTGAACGATATCTACCCTCTGAATCTAATCCCTGGTGAGCCCACCCATAATGGTCTTCCCGTAGCAGGTGAGCCGATGATGTACCGCCGCCTCAGTTCGCGTATGACATGGGGGACTATAACGATGAGAAGAGCGACTACCGCCACCGTGACCATCCATCGCCGCATCGTCATCCGGGGCAGTCGCATGGCTGGGTGTCCATCGGGTCGCACTGTCCGGTTCAACTATGGTTCGTAACTGAGGAGGCGGGTCCTGCCCCCGATGAACTTAGCCGCGTCGGGCTAGCGGTGCAAGGAAGGTCGAGCCCGCGCATGCTGATGATACCTCGGGCTCGGCGTCCAACAGCAGTATCAACGCATTCATGATCGCAAACAAAAGGCGCGCAGTCAAACGTGCTCACAGCTTCGTATGCCTTCGAAGCTTGGCGTGACGTCTCATCCCGAAGCGAAAGCGTCTGAAGTATCTTCACCCTATTAACGGTCTGGATCACGGAGATGAGCGCAGTTACAAGACCAAGGGTAACGGACGCTCAGCATCTGCGGCCACCAGTTCGTTCTTGTCGCGACGCTTGAACCCGAGCGTGACGCGCGAGGACGGCTCGTGGCGGAAGCCGCGTTTTGAACGCACGCCCGAAACGCCGCTCGAAGGGAGATCAGCGCTACTTTGGGTGCGCGGTCTTCCCCGCGGCCACGCCCCCCTCCGCCCCGTGCGGCGGCACCTTCCCCACAAGGGCGGGAGGAATACATGTGCACAACAACGATCATGACACCCAACGCGTGTTGGATTCGGGTGAGAGGGCCGCTCTTGTCGGTCGCACGCGCACTTTTGTTGCCGGCCGCCGCGAGCGTGCGACGCAAAGCCTTGGCCTGGACCGGGAACCGCGAGTGGGAGGAAAGAGGATTCTTCGAGATTAGTGCAATGGAGTGCAAGAAAGTGCAACCGATGAAGCGGTGCGGAGATCCGGGGGCTCGCTCTTGCCCCTGGTATTACCTTACGAGGTCGCCAGTGTTCGGGGCTGAGACAGATCGTGGCGCGGCGATGGCGTTGGCATTCCCTCGTCCGAGAGGACGATCCTCGGACGATTGGAGCTACTGTTCCTCGAGTACGGATCGCCCCGCGCTGTTCCCGTAATCCTTGTGGGGAAAGGACGCGCGACGAATGTACAAAACGAACTGCCTTGTCAGCGATCCGTTGTCGGGAGCGGGCGGCGTGGTGAGCGGGACTATGAGTCAGACAGTGGCTCGGAGCGGGCGGCACACGGAGTGTGCCTGCTACACCGGAGCACTGGCCTAGCCAGCGCCTCACGTCACTCGACCGCCGTGTGGCCGTTCCCGTAGTCCTTGTGGGGAAAGGACGCGCGACGAATGATGCTGGAATCTCGCTCGAAATGGACGAATACCACATTTACGGCGCAAAAGGATCGGGGGTTTTGTAGATCATCTAGATAGGAGCCGTGCGTGCGCGCTCCGGCCGGCGGTGCGGGAACCGCTGAGGTCAACTCCAACAAGCGGGAACTCGAGGAGCGAGTCGTTCGCGGCTCAGGCTGCATGGGTGATCTTGTAGAACGTCAGGCTGAAAGCCTGGTCTACTCGGGAGAAGAGGGCATGATTTCAACTGTGCTGAGCGAGCTTCTACCATCAGCGGATCACGACCACTGGTCGCCGCTGATGGACGCCGATTTACACTTGTGTACGGATGCTTTACAGGCCTCTAGAAATTGCCACTTTTTGCCATTTCTCGATCGTTCTAGCGGTCATTAAGGGAGGGGATGGGCATTCCGCATGTTGAATCTGCACCGAAGGATCGGACCTGGCGGGTGTGTTTCCACGCGATCAAAAAAACTTTTGGCACGTGCCACGCGAAATTGCCAAATCGATCCGACGGTTTTGTTCACTATGTTTGAACGGCTTTTTTCGATGCGGAAACAACGAGGGAAAGGAGCTCACGGAGATGATCGAGTCAGATCAGAATTTGAACCACGGAGCACACCGAGGTCACGGAGATGAGGCGGGACGGGAGAACGAATTTTTGATCGCGGATTCTCATCGTGAGAGCACGATCCCCAGACGACTGGAGCTACGGTTCGTCGAGCACGCATCACCCCGCGCTGTTCCCGTAATCCTTGTGGCGCAGGGCGCGCGACGAATGTACAAAACGAACTGCCTTGTCAGTGGTCAGTTGTCAGCGGTCAGTTGTTGAGGGAGCGGGCGGCGAAGTGGACGGGACTAAGAGTGGGACCAAGAGTACGAGCATGAGTATGAGTACGGGTAGGAGCAGGAATTCGAGTACGAGTACGAGCATGAGTACGAGTAGGAGGAGGACCTGGCGTGGTGCGGCGGAGAGCTGACCTGGGCGGCCCTCGCTGTATACGAGCCCGCGGCTGCGGGCTCACGCCTGCCCGCCCCCCACGCCGCTCCGGGCGGCGCGTCCCCCCACGGTGTGGGAGGAATGCCGTTTCAAAGCGTATTGAACCTGCACAACATTGCGAGAATACTTGGCAGCTAATCACTTATCGCGATTGAACTTGCGATTTCCACGAGAATTGATGAGTGCGATCGAGAAACGGCCAATGGCGAAGACCTGTCGCATAATAGTACTTGGGGGAAGGTGCGTCGTCGGCGCGGATGGCTGGTAAGGCGCGTCGCGAAGCTGTCCGTAGGCTGGGCAACCACGCTGGTTGGTCCGGGGCTTGAGTCTCATTTCGTCCATTACCACATCGCGAGATGTCTATCTCTCAGCGTCATTCCCGAGGAGCGTCATTCGATCTCTAGACGCAAGGTCTCGATCGCGTCATTTACCTGTCCACGAGGGGTGCATCGGGCCGGCGGCGCCGTGCGCTGAGAACCGCGAGTGGGGGATCGGAAGAGACCTTTGTTTTGCTATCAAAAGTGATCATTTTGCTCCATGGCTGAAGAGCCCAAAACATGGACGAAAGCGCAAGTCGCTCTTGTACTTGTGCAGAGCGAGCCAACCCAGTCGCGGGCGCAGAGCGCGGAGGCGTCTGGAACGCATCGGTCCATGCGCTGACCGATTGCATGTTGCGTTGTCGTCAAACGGGTGCGAGAGCGCGGGGCTGGACCGGTCGTGCGGCGGCATCTCCTCCATAGCCAGGGGGGCGAATGCCATGCCTTGAGCGGTCGGAGGCGGCACTCCCCCACGGGGCCCCACAAGGGGGGAGGAGTGTTGTTTGGTTCCCTTAATCTTTGCGGGGTAAGGGCTCGCGACGAACTTACAAAACGAACCGGCTGGTCGGGATGGGGGGTGAAGGGCAGGATTGAGATTAAGATTAAGATTACGATTAGGATTAAGAGCACGAGCAGCACCGGCGGCTGCGGCGACGATACCCGAAACCCACTTCCCCATCACAGGTCGAGACGATAAACTGTAAAGCTCACCCAAGGGAACCGGTCGTGCTGCGCCGGGTCCGGCAGCTTTGCGGGAATGAAGTTGCCGCCTCCCGACCACTCGAGACATTCGCCGATGATCATCGTCCTCAAGCCGCACGCCTCGAATGAGGTTGTCGACCACGTTCTCGATCGGATCACCGCGCTGGGGTTCACGCCCCATTTAAGCCGCGGTGTCGCTCGGACCATCATCGGCGTCATCGGCGACGAAGCGAAGCTTCAGGCCGAGCCGCTCCAGGCGATTCCGGGCGTCGAGCAGGTCGTTCCCATCTTGAGACCGTTCAAGCTCGCCAGCCGTGAGTTTCATCCGGATGGCTCGGTCTTCGAGATCAAGGGAGTCAAGGTTGGCGGCGGATACCTGGCGGTGATCGCCGGGCCGTGTGCCATCGAGAGCGAGGCGCTGCTCTTCGAGATCGCCGGGCGCGTGCGCAACGCGGGTGCCAACATCCTGCGCGGGGGCGCGTTCAAGCCCCGCACCAGCCCTTACAGCTTCCAGGGCCTCGGGCGCGACGGGCTCAAGATCCTGCGCGCTGCCGGCGACCGATTCGGTATGCCTGTTGTCACCGAGGTCATGGACCCGCGGCAGGTGCCGGACGTCGAGCGCTATGCCGACATCCTCCAGATCGGCGCCCGCAACATGCAGAACTTCGACCTGCTCAAGGAGTGCGGCCGCACCAAGAACCCCATTCTCTTGAAGCGAGGCATGAGCGCGACCGTGAAAGACCTGCTCATGTCGGCCGAGTACGTCCTCTCGGAGGGCAACCGGCAGGTCATCCTTTGCGAGCGCGGGATTCGTACGTTCGAGGACTCGACGCGCAATACCCTCGATCTGTCGGTTGTGCCCAATATTCAGGGGCAAAGCCACCTGCCGATCATCGTCGACCCCAGCCACGCCACCGGGCGGCCGGACTTGATTCCCCCGATGGCCAAGGCCGCCATCGCCGCCAATTGCGACGGCATCCACATCGAGGTGCATTCCTGCCCCGAACGTGCTCTCTCCGACGGCCCACAGGCGCTCGTACCCGCTCAGTTCGACCGTCTCATGGACGAAATCCGCCAGCTTGCCGAGCTCCTCGGCAAGTCGATCGACGTATGCAAAGGAGAACCGGCAACGTGCGCACCTTGCTGATCGCGGGAAACTGGAAGATGAACCCCGGCACTCGCACCGAGGCCATGGCCTTGGCGGAAGCCGTCAAGTCGGGCGTCGGCCAGTCGACCGTGGTGCGCGTCGTACTCTGCCCGCCGGCCGTGTTCCTGAGCGACGTCGACACCGTTCTCGAAAATACGCCGATCGGCCTGGGAGCCCAGAATATGCACTGGGAGCCGGGCGGGGCTTTCACCGGCGAGCTTTCCTCGGCAATGCTCCTCGATTCTGGCTGCACCCATGTCATCCTCGGCCATAGTGAGCGACGCCATGGGCTGGGTGAAACCGATGCACAGATCAATTGCAAG
This sequence comes from uncultured Planctomycetota bacterium, assembly GCA_963823665.1. Classification (GTDB taxonomy): domain Bacteria; phylum Planctomycetota; class Planctomycetia; order Isosphaerales; family Isosphaeraceae; genus CAVXHV01. Next base: position 789,483 of record CAWGMQ010000004.1, on the reverse strand, counting down.
CTTCGTTCGGCGCTCGGGGCGCGGTTGATCCCCATCGTTTGTCTGGGTGAGACGAAAGAGCAGCGGCAGGGCGACCAGACCGAAGCTGTGCTGCTGGCCCAGTTGACTGGCTCACTGGCGGGTCTTGAGCCGGAAACGATGGCAGGCACGGTGATTGCGTACGAGCCGGTCTGGGCGATCGGCACGGGATTGACCGCTACTCCCGAGCAGGCCCAGGCGGCCCATGCATTCATCCGAACCTGGCTCGCCGGGCAATTCGGTGCAGCGACAGCGGCCCGAGTGATTGTCCAGTACGGAGGGAGCGTGAAGCCCGACAACGCGGCCGAGCTCCTGGCGTCGCCGGACATCGATGGGGCCTTGGTCGGGGCGCGAGCTTGAAATCAAGTGACTTTCTGGCAATTGTGCGGGCGGGACAGGATGTGACCCCGCGGAAGACGGCTTGAGTGATTCGATAACTGGAAGGGCGATCCATGGACATCCTCCTGGGCTTTCTGAACATCGTCATCGTCATCCTGACATTGTTTCTCATCATTCTCATCCTCATCCAGCGGGGCAAGGGCGGCGGGCTCGCCGGCGCGTTCGGCGGGATGGGCGGATCGAGTGCCTTCGGCGCGAGGACTGGCGACGTTTTCACCAAGGTCACCGTGGGCGTGGCCATCGCCTGGATCTTGCTTTCGATGTTCATGGTCGTTCTCACCAATCGCAAGCCGCCCTCGGACTGGAACGACAAAGCCGCCGTGGCCGCGGCGGACTCAGCCCGCGACTCCAACTCCAAGTTGAGGGATTCAAGCGGCACAGGATCGACATCCTCCAGGAGCGACATGCCGCCGCCGGGCAAAAGCCCGCTTCCTGACGACTTCAAGGCACTCAGCGAGATGCCCGACTCGCTCGATACGTCGCCGATCCCCGCTAAAAAACAGTGATCGCATACTCGTGCCGGCATGAATCAATCGCGCGGCGAACGTGTCATTTGCGACAGTCTCCCGGCCGCTCGCACGGTGTCGTGTTTTTTCGTTCGATCGAGATCTGGCAGGTGAATCGGTGAGGCACCCTTGCTTCTGAGCATGACCGGATTTGGAGAAGCCCGGCTTCAAGACCCGCGATGGTCGATCACGGTCGAGGTGCGCACCGTCAACAACCGGCACTTCAAGTTGAGCGCCAAGATCAGCGATTCCCACGCGATGGTCGAGCCCGCCCTTGAACAGCTCATTCGAGAGAAGGTGCGGCGCGGCACGGTCCAGGCCACGTTGCGAATCGAGCGCCCGCACCGGCCCGAAGATTACCGCCTCAATCTGACCGCGATCGCGAGCTATCGCGATCAGCTCAAGGGACTGCGTGGATTTGACGACCGGGCCCTCGACGTCTCGTCGCTCCTTGCGCTGCCGGGCGTCGTCGAGGACGCTCTGCCGGGGGCGGCAGCCCCGCTTGAGGACTGGCCCGAGATCGCTCGCGTTGTGACGGAAGCCCTCAACAAGCTTGAAGCCAGCCGTGCGCAGGAGGGCAAGGCCATGGCCGATGAGCTGCGGGCCTCAGGCCGCGCGATCCTCGAGCATCTGAATGCCATCGCCGAGCGCGGGCCCTTGGTCGTGCAGAGCTTGCAGGACCGGCTTCGCGAGCGGATTCAATCTCTGCTGAAGAATAGCGGCGTGACGCTCGAGCCGGCCGACGTGGCCCGAGAAACGGCGATCCTGGCCGACCGCTGCGATATCAGTGAAGAGATCGTTCGGCTGCGGGCCCACCTGAGCCAGTATGACGAGATCATCGACGAGCCTCAGAGTGCGGGAAGGAAGCTCGAGTTCGTGGCGCAAGAGATCGGGCGCGAGATCAACACGATCGGCTCCAAGGCGAGCGACGTGCGGATCAGCCGCCTGGTCGTGGAGGTGAAAGCGATTCTGGAAAAGATCCGTGAGCTTGTCCAAAATGTCGAGTGAAGGTGACGATTGGGCGAATCTGCCCGGGCGGTTGGTCGTGCTTTCTGGCCCTTCCGGGTCGGGAAAGAGCACGCTTGCCCGGCGTTTGCTGGCCCGGCCGGGCCTGCGCCTGAAAGTCTCGATATCGGCGACGACTCGCTCGCCGCGGCCGGGCGAACAGCCTGGACGTGACTACCTTTTTGTGAGCCAGGAGCAGTTCGAGCGAATGCGCGGCGAGCTGCTCGAATCGGCCCAGGTTCACGGAAATGATTACGGCACGCCGGCAGGGCCGGTGCGCCAGGCAATGGCTGAGGGAAACTGCGTGCTGCTGGTGATCGATGTCCAGGGAGGTCTGCAAGTCCGGAAGAAAGCGAGCAGCGCCCTGCTGATTTTTGTCGAGCCCCCGAGCCTCGAAGTCCTGGAGAGCCGCCTCCGGGCGCGGGGAACCGATGATGAGCATACAATCGCGCGCCGGCTGACCGGCGCGCGTCGCGAGCTCGAGCTCGCGGCGTCTTATGATGTCCGCGTGATCAACGACGACCTGGACCGGGCTGTCGACGATCTTGCCGCAATCTTGACCCGAACCGGGTGCGAAGCGAGGAACGACCATGATTGATGAGCTGAAGGAAGAAGAAATCGTCAACAAAGTGGGGGGGCGGTTCAAGCTCTCCACGTTGATTCAAAAGCGGATGATCGCACTGAACCAGGGCGCGCGTGCCCTGGTGGACGTGAGGGGCGTCGACCGCATGACGATCGTCATCCAGGAAATCGTCCAGGACAAAATCTACCTGGATCTGTCGGGCAAGCTCCGGACCGTCGAGCCCACCGACGAGCCGATGGGCAATGGCGAAACCGTGGATCTTACCCAACCCGGAGATTGAACAGAGCCCGACCGATCCCCGCGTTTCGGGTTGCGGAACTCGCAAGACCCTCCCCCGGTCCGGCCGATGATTAGGTGCTAGCGCGCCGCTCCCGATTCAAAACCGGGAGCGGTCTTTAATCGCCAGTACACCCGTGACGTCGGCGCTCTCAGGGGGTTCGATGTCTGTGCGCCAGAGAGTATTGCGGTCAGCACCCCTTGTTGCCTTCGGCTTGGCGATTGTATTCCTGGGCCTGAGCCTGGGCGGATACAGCCCGGCTGATCCACCTGGCTGGGGGGCAGATCCCCCGAACGACCCGCCGGCCAATCCGTGCGGACCCGTCGGCGCGCTCTTCGCCCACATCCTCTTCATCAGTCTCGGTTGGTCTTCGTGGCTGCTGCTCCTGGGGCTGGCGGTCATCAATGTGCTCGTGATCGCGAGACGGTCGGTGCCCGACCGCCTCGGCCCCGCCATCGGTTTCGTGATCACCTTGATCGCAACCGCCGGCTTCATTCACCGGCTGGCTCCCCGACTCAGCCCCAGCCCCACGGTCGGCACCGGCGGTTATATCGGGGCGACCGTCGCGATCTTCCTCGAGGCATACTTCCATCTGACCGGCATGGTTCTCATCCTCGCCGCGATCGGACTTTTTGGGCTCGCCCTCTGCCACGAAGTGCTCTTCGTCTGGCCGTTCCAGGAGCTGCGCGGTTGGATTGCTCACCGCTTGCGGCGGCGCGGCTCGGGCTTTGCTCACAAGGGCGGACCAGGGTCGATGATCGTCCTTTCCGATACACCTGACCGCGATCATCCGGTTTTCGCGCCGGCAACATCCTCACACCCAGCGCCCGCGCTGGCCGCCCCCGGGGCACCCGCCAGTGGGGGTGACCCCGGAATGCGCCGGCTGTTGCCGCCGGGGACGGCCCTTCAACAACCCAATGCCAACCCCGCTGCATACATGTTTCCCGCGCTCGAGCCCGGCGCGCCGTTCGAGCTTCCGCCGATCGAGATCCTCGAGCCTGCGAAAGCTTATCCGGTGCAAGAGCACGAGGCGCAGGTGAGCGCGCGGGCGATGCTCCTGGAGCGAACGCTGCTTGATTTCGGCTATCAGGTGCGTGTCGTGCAGATCGATACCGGCCCGGTGATCACGCAATTCGAGATCGAGCTCGAGGCCGGGCTGCGAGTCTCGAAGATCATGAGCCTGGCTGATGACCTGGCGATCGCGCTGGCAGTTCCCAGCGTGCGCATTGTGGCCCCGATTCCCAACAAGACGACGGTCGGCATCGAGGTGCCCAATGATCACCGCAATATGGTTCGCCTGGGCGAGGTGATGGCGGGGATCTCGGGCCGGTCCAAGGAATGCCGGATCCCGCTGTTTCTCGGGAAAGACGTGAAGGGACAGCCGCTCATCTTTGATCTGGCCGAGATGCCGCACCTTCTGATGGCCGGCCGCACCGGCACGGGCAAATCCGTCTGCCTGAACGCCATGATCCTCTCGATTCTGATGACCAAGCGGCCCGACGAAGTGAAGATGATCTTGATCGACCCCAAGAAGGTCGAGCTTTCCCAATACAAGCGCATTCCGCACTTGATGCACCCGGTTGTCACCGACATGAAAAAGGCCGAGTCGCTCCTGGCCTGGGCCTGCGAGAAAATGGATGAACGTTACGAATTCCTGCGCCGGGCGGAGGTGCGAAACATCCAGGCCTATAACCGGCTGGGAGCCCAGGAGATCTACACGCGGCTTGCCCCTGAAGACGACGAGGAGCGAAAGCGCATCCCGACGTTCATGCCCTACATCGTGATCATCGCCGACGAGCTGGCCGAGATCATGATGACGGCCGAGAAAGAGGTCGAGCAGCACATCGTTCGCCTGGCGCAGCTCGCGCGTGCGGTCGGCATTCATCTCATACTGGCGACCCAGAAGCCCGTGGTTGACGTCGTCACCGGGTTGATCAAGGGCAACCTGCCGGCGCGGATCGCCTTCCAGGTGACCAATCGCAGCGACTCGCGGGTCGTGCTCGATGAAATGGGTGCCGAGCGGCTGCTGGGCAACGGCGACATGCTGTTCCTGATCCCGGGCACTTCGCACATTGTGCGGGCTCAGGGAACGTTCGTCTCAGACCAGGAGGTTGTTCGCATCTGTCAGTATCTCGAGCGCTATCCGGTCGAGTTCAGCCGCGAGCTGCTGCAGATGCAAGTCGCCGGCGGGCCCGGAGGAAAGGAACGCGCCGGCGCACTCAAGGACCGCGACGAGCTGTACGAGCCGGCGATCGAGGTTGTGGTTCGCGAAGGGCGTGGTTCTTGCTCGCTTCTCCAGCGCGCTCTTGGAATCGGCTACGGCCGCGCCGCCCGGCTCATCGATTTCATGGCCGAGGATGGCATTGTCGGCGAGTTCAAGAGCGGCTCCGCCCGCGAGGTTCTCTACACGTGGGAAGAATGGGAAGCGCTCAAGAACGGCGGCGAGGGCAAGGGCGACGCGGCGGCGTGAGGGTCTGGTGGCGAGTCTTGAGGAAGGTCTCTTTCGCCAATATCTTTTCTCTGACGGGCCGTATCAACGCGATGAATATCCGTTCCTTCGGCAATCAGGCTGCGATAGAATCGATTGAAGTTGCAACCAATGGTCTGGGCGTGTGCTCGTGCCGGGCGTGGCGGCTCGGGCTCTGAAGAGAGGTTCTCTCATGACAGAATCGCGTGCTTATGAGGAGTTCGTTAACTTCATCGCCGCCGGGCCTTCCTCGGAGCTAGTCGCGACGTTTCAGCCTTCAGAGGCGACGCGTCAGCATGTTGCGGATTTAGTTGCGCGAGAGAAGACGACCGGGTTGTCTGCTGAGGAGACGTCTGAGCTCGATCATTACCTTCAGTTTGAACATCTCATGCGGCTGGCGAAGGCGCGCGCACGCGCCTGGCGCAATGAGCCAAACACACGTCCCAGCCGACTTCCGTCGACTGGTTTCCGCCAGGGCCGAGGGACGTTGTGAGTACTGTCTCATCCACGAAGATGATACTTTTTACGGCTGCGAGATCGATCACATCATCAGTGAAAAGCACGGCGGTCCGACGGTCCCCGAGAACCTCGCCTACTGCTGTCTTCCTTGTAACCGTTCCAAGGGAACGGATCTGGGATCCGTCACGGGCGTGCCGAGTCACTTAGTTCGGTTCTTGAATCCCCGCCTCGACACGTGGTCGGATCACTTTATTCTGGACGGTTCGTTCATTCGTCCGCTCACAGCAATCGGCGAGGTGACTGAGCGAGTGTTCAAGTTTAATGAGGTACAGCGACTGATGGAGCGGAAGGAACTGGAGGCCGTCGGACGATACCCCGCCACGTCAGCCTCCGGGTTAGGCTAAATCCGAGCCGGTCGTGTTACGACCGGCTCGCCCGTCGCGTCAGTTTCCGGCTTGGTCGATCTTTACGTTCTCGAGGACAAGCGTGCTCTCGACCGGGGCCGCGCTCCCTTCATTCCGCACCAGGTGCCACCGGGTGGGCAGCCACGTGCCATCGACCTCGCGCCACATTTCCATGTTCTTGCCCGATTGCTCCTTATCGCCGTTCTTGATCGTGAAGGCATACGCGCGAGGCAGCGTCTTGCCGCTCGAGGCCAGCCAGACGATCTGCTCGACTTTCACCTCCGTGGACATCGCATCATGGCCGCCGTGATTCTCGATGATGTTGCCGTCTTTGACCGTGAAGTCCTTGAAGAAACCATGTCCCGTGATCGCGATCTTGGTGCCGCCGTGAGCGCCATCCCCGGCAATTGCGAACGTGCACGAGCCGAACGCCTTCTCGAAGCTCGAGGCACGCGTGTGCGTGATCGCGCTGGCGACGGTGTCGCTCACCAGTTTCTTGACATCGGCGTCGTCACATTCGACAGCCACGCCGCCGTGCGACTTGGTTGCGTCGGCCTTGATGGTCCCCTTGACCGCCTTTCCCTCGCGGGTCAACGAGAAATCAGCCGAGAATCCTTTGAACCCGTCGTTCCAGTGGTAACGGCGATTGAACGCCTCCTCCATCAACTTACGTGCCCGAGCGTCATCATCCGCTCGAGCGGCCGGCAGCGACATGATGGTCACCGGAGCCAGCATCAACAGCATCATCCAGGTTCTTTTCATGGTGATTCTCCTTGTTTGTGGGAAACATCGGTCGGGATCCGTGTCTTCGCGCCGAGCATGAGCGTGAGAAGAACCATGGTTCGCCCCATTCTCTGTCTCCGTAGCCTAGACTCGCAGGCGTGCGGCGTCAAATTAAAACGACTCTCACTCGCACGCCGCCGTTCGTTCAGTTCACGGCTGCGCGCTGATCGGCCTCGGATTGCTATATGTCGTGTTCCGGCTCAGCACGACGGTCTGATTGACGCCTCCAGGGTAGAGCGACGGAATCAGTTCGGGCGCATAGACTCCCTGGTAGATCGGAGCCACCGTGCCGACGTAGATCGTTGTCCCGGCGGGGACCGTCACATTCACTTTCAACGTCGCCAGGTTGGGATGGTACCAGCTCTGATCGAGCGCAAGCTGCTGGATTGCCACGCTCGAATCGAACGAGTCCTGCGTCGAAAGGTAGGCTCCCTTGTAATTATTCTCGACGACCGGGGGAACGTTGTTCACCGGGTCGCTGAAGGTACGGTAGTACGTCGTCGCCTGCGCGAGCACGTTCACCGCGACCTGGGCACCCGCGAAGGTGTAGAGCCGGTAATACTGGCTATACGGGAAAGGGTTCACCGGCGCGGTGAAGACCGCACTCAGAGGACCCTGGGGCCCAAACAAGCCCTGGCCGGCAAACATCGTCGACGAGAACTGCAATTGAGCGACCTGCGCCTGGGAGGCCGGGTTGATGCCGGGCTGCCCGATGACGCTCAGGTTTTTCTCGAGAGAAGCCGCGGCAACATCAGCCAGGAATTTCAAGAAGGGACGGGCCGTGAGCGTGGCGTCGAAATCGGCCTGAAACGCCTTCGCCTCCGCCAAACCGACGGCCTTCGCGGTCGCTGGGCTCGGCGGATTCTGGCTCTCGAGCGGATTCACGACGTCGAATTCCAGGTTATGCGCCAGCGTGTCGGCACGCTGGTAAAGCGAGAGATTGGGCGTGCCCATTGGCCATAGCGGCCGGCTCAGAGTTAACTGCCGGATCGTCGTCGTCGCATCCTTGACGTAGAAATACGTGGCGTTGCTGCCGGTATATAACCCGGCTAGCCGTCGCTGGTTCCACTGGTTTTCGGTGGCCGCAAGCGCGTTTCCCTGCAGATCCACCAGCGGGATTAACCGCGGCGCGATCGGCTTCAAGAACCGTGCCGCACCTTGGTCGAATGCGGAAATGAGATTAGATAGCTTTGCAACGAAGGCACTGCCGCCAACCTTGCCGCCAGCCAGCGCAGCCAGCGGACCGGCGGTCGCCCGAGCTTGCAGCAACCCCATCAATGACGTGAAGAACGCAGGGTTTCGGCTACCCGCCAGTGCGGCGGATTCGTGCGGCGGCCGGACGCCAAGCAGGCGCACTCCTTCGCTCGACCCGCTCAGCATCGTGCGCGATTCGAGCTGCTCGATTGCAATCTCGCCCCTCACACGGCTTCGCGCACTGGGGGGCCGCCGGCCCCACCAGCACCTCCGTGCACCCGCCCGATTCGGTTCTGCCATGGACAACCACTCGCCGTTGAAACGATCCCGACCCCGCAGTCTGCACAAACATCCCAACATGCCGGCTCAGCAGAGTCAACGAGCGCGTGTCAGTCCAGAATCATCCGACGGGCCGGGTTGGCGAGGGGGCGACGACGTGGTTCAGCTTCTCGGCCGTCCAGGTTGTGCCATCGAAGCGCAGCTCGTTCACCGACGCGAAGTCGATCGCGAAGCGGTCAAAGTCGGACGGGTGCGCGCCGGCAATGAGGCTCGTCAAGGCGACGCGGATGACGACGCCGTGGGCGACGACGACGATCGTCTCGCCCGAGTGTCGGGCCACGAGCTCTTGGAAGACAGGTACGACGCGTCGTCGCACGTCGTTGTACGATTCACCGCCCTCGTGCGTGTGATCGAGGTCGCCGTTCAACCAGCGCGTCTTGCTGGCGGCATAAACGGCCCAGCCTTCCTCGCGTGCCAGGCCGCTCAACGGGCCGATGCGCCGCTCGTGGAGAGCAGCGATCGGAATCGGAATGAGCTCGCACGCCCGTGCGATCGGCCGGGTGGTTTCAATAGCCCTGCGCATCGCCGAGCTGTAGATTGCCCCTGCGCCCTTGGTGCTCAAGTACTCCGCGAGCCGCTCGGCCTGGCAGGCTCCGAATTCGCTCAAGCCGATGTCGGACTCGGCGCCGTGAAAGCGGTCCGGCGCCGAGGTTTCAGCATGTCGTGCCAGCAGTAATTGAGTTCCCAGCACCAATTTGCTCCTTGCCTTCAATGGCCGAAGATGGTGGAGTAGCATAGCGTTTTCCGGATCGACCAGAGCCCGTTCACCGGCAGACTTTTCCCAGAGGCCGGCGGTTGACACCGCGACGGAAGCGGGGCAGGCTTGGGTGGCCGTTCGCTGGCGTAATCGAAACGTGAACTTTAGTAGGGCTGTGGCACCTCTGCCGGAGGACTCAAATCGTGGAAGAACGTCACCGCTATCGCTCAATTATCCTGTTCGGAATGCCAGGCAGTGGCAAGGGCACCCAGGGCACGGTGCTGGGCCAGCTTCCGGACTGGATCCATATGTCGATGGGTGACATCTTCCGCAAAATTCCCCGAAACGGCAAATTCGGTCGCGAGATCGAGTCGTACACTTCGCAAGGGCTGATGGTTCCAGATGATCTGACTGTCCGGATCTTCGAGCGGCATTTGAACATCCTCGAGATGCAGGAGTTGATCATCCCCGAACAGCACATCCTGATTCTGGACGGGCTGCCCCGGAGCTATTCGCAGGCGGAAATTTTGAGTGGATTCATCGACGTCATTCAGATCTTCCACTTGCAGATCAAAGACACAGCCAAGGCCATCGAGCGGCTGCGGGCGAGAGCCTTGCGAGAGAACCGGCTGGACGACATGAGTGAGGATGTTATTCTCCGCCGCATCCAGACCTATCACGACGAGACTTTCAAGACGCTCAGCTTTTATCCCACCGAGCTGATCTTCGATGTCGACGGCGGCAGGCGGATGATCGACGTCCTTTGCAGCATCGCCAACCGGTTGGCTCAGATCAAGAAACCCTAGCTCTCGCACGGAGTGATCCCATTCATGTCGGCCCCCGCGTCTTCCGCTGAGGAAGCTTACTCGACTCCCGGCAAGACCCAGTTCCGCCCCTACGTTCCCGACGGCAAGAACTTGCCGGAATTGACGATCTCGGCCGTCTTCCTGGGCTCGGTGCTGGGCATCATCTTCGGCGCGTCATCGCTTTATCTCTTTCTCAAGGTGTCGATGACCGTCTCGGCGTCGATTCCGGTTGCCGTTCTCTCGATCACCATCTTCCGCGGATTGTCGCGAGCGTTTGGCATCCGGCGGGCGACGATTCTCGAGAACAACATCGTGCAGACGGCGGGCTCCGCGGGCGAATCGATTGCTTTCGGCGTAGGCGCCGCGATGCCCGCGTTGCTGCTCCTGGGCTACGAGCTCGAGTGGCCCCGGATCATGCTGGTCGCCGTTCTGGGTGGGCTCTTGGGGATCTTGATGATGATCCCGCTGCGGCGCGCGTTCATCGTCAAGCAGCACGACTCACTCCCCTACCCTGAAGGAACGGCCTGCGCCAAGGTATTGATCGTTGGCGAGCAAGGTGGCTCAAACGCCAAGACCGTTTTCCTGGGAGTCGGCATCGGGTTCGTGTATCAGCTCGCGATGCAGGCTCTCAAGTTGTGGTCGGAGTTATGGAAAACGGCAATCAGCGGCATCCCCGGCTACAACAAGGCGGTTGTTTCTCTTGAGCCATCCCCGATGCTCCTGGGCGTGGGCTATATCATCGGGCCGCGCATCGCCTCGGTGATGGTCGCCGGCGGAATCACCACGGCGCTGCTGATCGTTCCCATGATCGCCTATTTCGGCGACGGCCTTCCCGGTCCTCTGGCGCCGATCGAGCTCGAGCGGATCGCCGAGATGAAGCCCGGTGATCTCGCCAACACTTACGGCCGTTACATTGGCGCGGCGCGGTGGCAACCGGGGGCATCTTGAGCATGCTCAATGCCCTGCCCCTGATCGTCTTGTCCATCACCGGCAGTTTCAGAGACCTCGGTTCCGGCAAGCAATCGCTCGCCGGCGCCGTTCCCCGCACCGACCGCGATCTGCCCCCTTCAGTCGTTTTCCTGGGTTCGCTCGCCCTGGTGCTCATGATCGCTGCCTCATATTTAATACCCACGAACTTCATGGGCCGGCTGCTGGGTGCGCTGATGGTCGTTTTATTCGGCTTCCTGTTCGTCACCGTGAGCTCGCGAATCACGGGAGTGATCGGCTCGTCGTCGAACCCGATTTCCGGGATGACGATCGCCACTCTGCTTTTGGTGTGCCTGATCTTCGTCGTTCTGGGCTGGGTCGGGCCTGAGTACCGTCTGGCGGCGCTCTCGATCGCGGGCGTCGTCTGCATCGCCTCATCGAACGGCGGAACCACATCTCAAGATTTGAAAACCGGTTTTCTCGTCGGCGCTACTCCCTGGAAGCAGCAGGTCGCGATCTTGATTGGTGCGCTTACCTCCGCCATGTTCATGGGCGGCATTCTGTATGCGCTCAATAACGCAAAGACGACTCGCCACACCGACGCGAGCTTGCTGCCGACGGTGAAGGCACCGGCTGGTGAGCTCAAAGAAACGGCGATTGGCAAGGATGGCAAGAGCTACAAGGTCTGGTGGGTTCTCAAGTCGCGTCCGGGCGTACAGGCCGGCAAGTACCTGGTTGATGAATCCCTCACCGCCCGCGAGTTTGTCGATCCCGGCATTGGCGGTCGCATGACAATCGATGAGAGCGGAAGGGAGATCAAGAAATTCACGCCCGCGCAGCCCGAGCTCTTTGCCACACTGATCCGGGGAATCATGGAACGCGACCTGCCGTGGGGGCTGTTCTTGATCGGGGCCGTGCTGGCGATCGTCATGCAGCTTTGCGGAGTCTCCGCGCTTGCGTTTGCTGTTGGCGTTTACCTGCCGCTGTCGACGACGCTGCCCATCTTTGTCGGCGGCATGGTCCGCAAACTGGTCGACAAGGTTCGCAGGCTCACGGACGAAGAAGCGGATATGAGCCCCGGCACGCTCATGTCCACCGGTTTGATCGCCGGTGGGTCGATCGCCGGAATCATCGGCGCGTTTGTGATCTCGCTCCCCGAAAACTTGCAGTCGAAGCTGGACTTCGCCCCAAAGGGCGCGGGCGTGGGTGAGTCATACGCGCTCGGCGCATTCTTGCTGCTTGTCGCGGCTCTCGTGGCGGTGGCTTCGCTCGGAAAGCGTCCGGTCACCGGCGAGGCCTCCGGCGCCGACAAGCCGCAGCTCGGCGAGATTGGCGACCAATAGCTAGAAATCCGCGGCAGAATCATGGTCATCGCCCTGCTCTTGACTCTCTCTGCGATTCTGATCGTGATTGACCCGTCCCACGCTCCTCTCGGCCAGATCGTGGTGTTCATTGCCTCGGCCCCCTCGCTGCTTGACGCCTGGCGGGCCGTCCGCGGAACGGCACTTCGGCCGGCCTTGGTCTGGGCGGCGCTGGCGGTTGGGCTTGCGCTCCTCGCACAGGTGGTCGCCTTGACGCAGCCGCTATCAAGCGGCCGCCCCCTTGCGGAGCGATTCACGTATCTCTGCGTTCTCGCGCTCCTGGCCGCGCTCGGCTCGGTGCTCAACGCGAGGACGCCCGGAGGAAGGGCTTGGGCCGTCTTGATGACGCTACTGGTCGTCGTGTTCCTGATCCCCTGGCTCGAAGATCAAACCCGCCTGCGCCGGGCGGCCTCACTTCCGCCGCTGCATCTCGACGCGCCCTGGTCAATCTTCTATGGCCTGTTTGTCGCCGTCGCGGTGACAAACTACCTGCCGACGCGCTTCGGATGGGCCGCGGCGGCGGCTGGAGTGCTCTTCATCCTCGAGTACCTCGCCTTGGCGCCCGCGCCTTGGCTGGCCTCCCGGCGTGCCGTGATCGGCTCCTGGATCGCGTGGACGATGGCTCTGGTCCTCGCGCTGCGCGCTCGGGCGCCGGGCGGGCTCCGCCGGCCCGTTGCAATTGCGAGCGGCTCTGGTTCTGGTTCCGGGACAACTGGGGCGTGGTCTGGGCCCTGCGCGTGCTCGAGCGCTTCAACCGCGCAGCCGAGGTGTCGCACTGGAGGATTCGACTGACCTGGTTCGGCCTCGTTTCCCTTTCGGAAGAGTCCGGCAACTTGCAATCGCCGGGCCCAGACGAGCTCGAGACAACTTTTCGCAATCTCATGAAGCGATTCGCCGATCCGTCGCGCCTCGATCAAGTGACAAAGACCCGCGCGTCCGAATCTGCCGGTGACCATACTCAGTCTGGTGACGAGACTGCGGCAAACAGCTCCGCAAGCTCCGATTCGTAGTTCTTCCAGCGCCCGACCGAGCTGGTGTAAACCGGCCGGCGCACCTGAACGAGGCTGGCCGTTCGGACCGGACGCGTGTTGCGGTGGAATTCCAGGCACGATGGCTCCCACTCGAGCCCGCAAAGGGCGACCAGTCGCCGGGCGACGCTATCGAGATCGTTCACGGTCGATTCGTAATCCACGTCGTGGATGGCCACCGGAAGCACAGCCCGCCAGTGGTCCATCAACCGGCGGTATTGCGTGATCCGCGCCGCGATGTCTTCCGTCTGGAACGGCCACGACATGCTGCGGAAATCGGTCATCCAGCACGAGAGCGCAACGTCGCGAAGATCGCGCCGGCAGTGAATGAAAACCGCCCGCGGAAAGAGTGTCGCCAGCAATCCAACGTACATATAATTATCTGGCATTTTGTCGATCACTCGCAGGGCGGCCGCCGGGGCGAGCGCCTGGAGCCGTTCCAGGTGCAGCTCGGCAACCCGGCGAATCGATTGGGCATCGAGGTCCGCGATGCATTCAAACGGGTGCACGCTGCGGCCGAGGACTTGCGGAACGGCTTCGAAGGATTGCCGGCCCAGCCGCAGCTCACCGGCTCCGTAGATGCGGGAGTGGCTCGCGAGCACCTGCTCGATCAGCGATGTCCCGGATCGCGGCAGGCCGAAGATGAAGACCGGCCGGCGGGATTCCGAGCCCAACTGGTGCGTCCGCGCGAGAAAGGCCCGGTCGAAGCGCTTGATGACGTCGTCGACGAATCGCTCGTGGTCGGCCGGAGTAAAGTCGCTCTGGCCGCGCCGGCTTTCGAGCGTCAGAGCGTTGGCCTGGCGGATGCAGGCCGCCGCACGGGCATATTCGCCTCGAGCGTCGAGCACGTGACCCAGCGCAAAGGCGAGCCGCGTGCGGACTTCAATGCTGCCCGAGTGATCGGCCGCCCGACGCTCAAGCGCCGCCAGGTCGTTTTCCGGAAGCCGGCCGCGCAACAGCGATCCCAGCAGCGCAATCGGCAGCGGATTGCCCTCGTGCAGCCGCATCGCGTGTCGATAGACGGCTTCGGCCTGAGCGAGCTCGCCGCACACCTCATGGTACTGACCCAGGTAAATAAAAACGGGGGCCGAGCCCGGGTCTATCCGTTGCGCTTCTCGAAGCTGCGTATGCGCCTCGCCCAGCCGGCCCTCTTCTTGAAGTGCCCACCCGAGCGAAACGTGCAGTCGGGATTTTTCCACCGGCGAAATCGCGATCGCCCGCGAGTAGGAGTTGATCGCCCCGACAAAATCCTGGCGGGCGACACACAGGTCGCCGAGGAACTCTGCAAAATCGGGGTCGGCTGGGTCAAGCTCGATCGCCCGCTTGAGACACACTGTCGCCTCGTCGAGTCGTCCCTCGTGTTTGAGCACGATCCCCAGTTGCGCATGCGCCTTCGCCAGGGAGGGGTCGAGCCGCAGCGCCTGGATGTAAGCCGACCGAGCGTCCTCGTAACGATGCAGCTCGCGCAGCGCGTTCCCCAGATTGTGATGCAGCGCCGCGGCGTGCGGCCGCAACCTGACCGCCTCTTCGCAATGCGGCAGGGCTTCCTCCGCAAAATTGCGTTCCAGGAGCATCTGGCCCAGGTTTGTACGCGCCAGTGCATCGCCCGGGTTCAGCCCGACCGCGCGGCGGAAGTGTGCGAGTGCCTCATCCATCCGGCCGCTCTCGCGCAGCACGTTGCCCAGGTTGCTGTGGGCCGACGCAAAGCCGGGCCGCAGTTTGATCGCCTCGCGGAACTGTTCGGCGGCTTCCGCGCGCCGGCCCATCGCCTGCAGCGCCAGCCCGAGGTTCGCGATCGCCTCGGGATAGTCGGGCTTGAGACCCAGGGCCGCGCGACAGCTTCCGGCAGCCCGCTCATACTGGCCGAGCGCTCGATAGGCCTCGGCCAGGTTCGCGTGAAACGAAGCAGCGTTCGGCCGCAGAGCCACCGCCCGCGCCATCAACTCGACCGCACGGGCGTTCGCCCCCTGCTGATGGTGCAGCACCCCCAGCAGGTGCATCGCTTCGGCATTCTCGGGTTCGCTTACCAAGATCTTCTGATATAATGTCGCTGCCTGCACCAGGTCGCCCGCCTGGTGCAGAGACATGGCAGCCTTCAGAACATCTTGCATGGAGCGCAAACTCCGATAGGTATCCGATCGACGCGCGATGCAACATGAGTCAGCATAAGTCAAGCCTTCGAACCGTCGCAAGCCGCGTGCTGGACCCCGGGGCGTCGTTGCTGCGGATCTGACATTGACTATCACTACATCGCAACTCTATATCTACTCCATGGTCCCGGGCATTGAACCGCCTCACGGAAGAGTTAGGACCCGCCCATGATCCCGGTATCTGACCGGCCGGTGCCCGAGGAATCCGACCTGGAAGCACTCCTGGCCTTCGATCTCGCACTGGCCGCCGGCGATGACCCGCCGGCGAACACCGAATCCCCCTCGTTCTTGAAGCCGGTACACGAATGTCAGCGTCTGCTCGAGGCCGTCTGGCCCCGAGGCGGTGCGCCCGCGTTCCAGCTCCCGACAAGATTCGGACGCTTCTCGGTCATCCGCGAGCTGGGCCGCGGCGGCTTCGGGGTAGTCTTTCTGGCAGAGGATTTGGTCCTCGGGCGCCAGGTCGCGCTCAAAGTCCCTCGCCCCGAAGTGCTGGTCATGCCGGACGTCAGGCGGCGGTTTTTGCGAGAGGCGGAAGCAGCCTCGCGCCTCGACCACCCACACATCGTGCCGGTTTACGAGGTCGGTGAGCAAGGGCCCATTTGCTACATCGCCTCGGCGTACTGTGAGGGGCCGACACTCGCCGAGTGGCTGCGGTTGCAGACAGCGTCGGTGCCGATCCGCGTGGCATGCCGCCTGGTGGCGACCCTGGCCTTGGCGGTTGCGCACGCCCACGAGCGAGGCATTCTCCATCGCGATCTCAAACCAGGCAACATCTTGCTCCAGCAACGGGATGGCGAGGAACCGGCAAACGGCGGGCTGTGCCATGACTTGCCCTTTCTCCCGCGGATCTGCGACTTCGGCCTGGCCAAGCTGCTCGACCAGGTCTCGCAGGAGACGCGCAGCGGCATGCCGATCGGCTCGCCCGAGTACATGGCACCCGAACAGGCTGCTGGACGACTTCGAGAACACGGGCCGGCGACGGATGTTTACGCCCTGGGGGTGATCCTTTACGAGTTGTTGACGGGAAAGCCGCCCCACCGCGGCGAGACTGATCTGGAGACGCTCCGCCTGGTCGTGGATCAGGATCCGCCTTCGGCTCGCGCCTTGCGCCCCGGCCTGCCGCGCGACCTCGAGACGATCATGCTGAAATGTCTCGAGAAGCGGCCGGCGCGGCGTTACGCCCGCGCTTTGGAATTGACGGCCGACTTGCAACGATACCTCGACGGCAAGCCCGTCCAGGCCAGGCCGGTTCCGGCGTGGGAGCACGCCGCCAAGTGGGCCAAGCGGCGGCCCGTCCACGCGGCGCTCCTGGTCGTGTTCGGTGCGGGAGTGTCAGTCGTTCTGGGTGGGCTCGAATGGGCACGGGTGCGCGAGAAGCGCCATAACGAGGAGTTTCGCGTCGCCCAGATCGAGGCTCGCGCCCAGCGCGCCCTGGCCGACCAGCATCGCCTTTTGGCCTACCAGCACCTGGCCGCCAACCAGTTGAAGCTCGCCGGTTCACTACTCGAGCGCGGAGAACGCGGGCCCGTGCTGTCGATCCTCGACGCGCTCGCTCCGCCGCAAGGTCTGCCCGATTCGCGCGGGTTCGCCTGGAACTATCTGTACCGGCTCGTGCGCCCTCGCGTAACGATGCTGTCACCGCTGCCGGCAAGGGTCAGGGCCGTCGCCTATGCGCGCGACGGCCGCACGATCGCCCTGGCGGATGAGGCGAACTCAACCTTCGTGATGGATCTCGATACCGGCACGTTGAGAGAGCTTCCAGCCAAGCACACGCTCAAGCTTTGTCAGCGCCTGGTGTTCTCACCCGACGGCCGCACTCTCGCGTCACTGTCGCACGGTGACAATGGTGATGATCAGGGCAAGAGTGAGGTCAAGCTCTGGGATGTCGCCAGCGGCGCTACGCTGGACGGGATGGCCGAGGATTTCGGCTACTGCTATCACATCCTGTTCATCCCCGACGGAGGCACGCTCGTCACGGTCGAGGCCGCGCTCAGCTCTCCGGCTGCGCCGGTTCGCTCTTGGCGGCTCTCGGGTGACCGGAAACGCGTGACCCTCGGCGAATCGTTGCGTGTTGAAGATCTCAAGGCCCGCCTGTCTCGCTCTAGCCGATTGACCGATTCCACTCGAGGGCCGTTCCGGCTTTCCGACACTCTCGCCGTGACATCAGAGGATGCTTCAATCATTGCGGTCGCGCTCGAGAGCGGCGAGATCTGGCTCTACACGACCGCAGGCGGTTATTGCAAGGCTGTCTGTCGTGTCCACGGGCCCGAAGTCGTGTTCATTCCCCGCACCGACCTTGGCGTTCCTTACACCCAGGCCGAAGTCGACGAGATCGGGCGTTTGGCTTGCGCACTCACGGGAAGTGCGCGCGCACGCCCGATCGGCCAGGGTGGCACGGTCCTGTGGGCGCGGTTCTCTCGCGACGGTCGCACTGCCGCCGTTCACGAACCATACCGGGGTCACCCCGTCGGAAAACTGCGCCTCATCGACGTCGGCACGGGTCGCCCTGGCGTTGAGTCGCCCTGGGGCGACGTGTGGGCTGGTTGCACATATGACTTCGCTCCCGAGGAAGACGCCCTCCTGGTCGTCGGCCGCGATACCCAAGCGATGCTCTGGGATTTTAGCCATTGGCGCGCGCCCGGCGCACTGAACGGGCACAGGAAAGAGATCTGGGGGCTGGCGTTCTCGCCCGACGGCCGAACGCTCGTGTCATCAAGTGACGATTGGACACTTAAACTCTGGGATGTCCGCTCCGGCCAAGAGCAAAGAACGCTGAAGGGCCACGGGGCGCTCGTCACCGCGGTCGCGTATTCTCCGGATGGCGAATTGCTGGCTTCCGCCGGTTTCGACAAGACGATCCGGCTCTGGAAGGCCGTGAGTGGAGCCCCGCTCGCCACGCTGGAAGGTCATACCGATCTCGTTCGCGCCGTGGCCTTCTCGCCTGACGGGAAAACGCTGGCTTCCGCGGGCGAAGAAGGAACGATCCGGTCCTGGGACGCAGCCACCCGGCGAGAGCTGAGAGCGCCACTGACCGGCCACACCGACAAAGTGTTCTCGGTCATCTTCGCACCGGACGGAAAGACCCTGTATTCAGGAGCCAAGGACAAGACCGTCAAGCTCTGGGATTGGGAGGAGGGCCGGCTTCGTGCGTCCTGGCGCGCCGACGAAGAGGTCTACTCCCTGGCGGTCTCGCCGGACGGCGCAACCCTGGCTGTGGCGCAGCGCCTCGGAAGAATCACGTTGTACGACGTGGCCCAGAAGCCCGGCCGTCTCTTGCAAGGCCATGTGGGTGACGTATTGGGCGTTGCCTTCAGTCCCGACGGTCTCACCCTTGCCTCAGCGGGCCGAGACCACTCGGTCCGACTCTGGGATCCGGTCACCGGCCACGAATTGTTGACGCTCAACGGGCATCGCGCCCCCGTCCACGCGATCGCGTTCTCTCCTGACGGCGCGATCCTGGCAACGGGCAGCCACGACGGCGCGATCAGGCTCTGGAGGGCTTCGCCCGAATTGACCAGCCACGCGACGATAGGAAGATACCCGCCGGGCGCGTCTTCTGACTGACCCGGCGCGCCAGCGAGGGGCCGTCCTTCCGAGGCCGGCGGCGCTCTCAAGATCTACCACGCCCCTAACCATGGTAACGGCATCGGCTCGCCGAGTGCCGGCACTCGTTGCTTGCCGGTCCCGAATTCGCAAGAACGCGCTTCTGCGGCGAACCCGAATCATGTCGAACCCAAACGACAGCTGCCCGGAATCCGGCGAACCAGCGCCGATACCTTGCTGATCAAGCCTGTTCCTCGTTCCGGCGCTCCGAGGCACTGACCCTTTCGCCTCGTTTCCTCCATGTTGGCGTCGGGAGTATCAAACCCACACCATCACAAAGGAAACAGGCATGGACGCCCAAGCTACGTTCTCGTGCACATTCACGCAATCCGACCTCAGCCCGGCTGCGGAACTGCCCAGCCCCCCTCCGTGGCCCGCCCGGAGGTTGCTGCCCCAGGAGCGGCAGGATCTGTCTGTCCAGGTCCTCGCAGGGGCTCAACCAGTCTCGGAACTGGCCCGGGAACATGGGCTCAGCCGCAAGTTCCTCTATCAGAAAGCTCACACCGCCCAAGAGGCTCTGACCCAAGCCTTTGAACCTGATCCCAAGACGGAAGATGTCCTCTTTTACCTGCCTGTAACCAAGTCCTGGTTACGGCAACTCGTCCTGGGCCTGGTTTTGATCAGCCACAGCTCGTATCGAGGGGTTGCTCTGCGATCTCGTCGACTGGCACATCTCCGTGGGTACGGTACACAACATCGTCTCAAGCGCCGTCGAACCGGCTCGAGCGCTCAGCCGCGGTTACCATCTCGGCGGCGTGCACATCGGTGCGCACGATGAAATCTTCCAGGCTGGCGATCCAGTGCTCGTGGGCGTTTGCACCGCATCGACCTATTGCTACTTGCTCAGTCGGGAGGAATACCGGGATGCAGAAACCTGGGGCGTGCGCCTGCTGGAGGTGGTCGATCAGGGCTTCGCTCCCGATGCCACCGTCGTCGACGCGGGCTTGGGTCTACGCGCTGGCCAAGCGTTGGCCCTGCCCGGCGTGCCTTGCCGGGGCGACGTCTTCCATATTCTTCACGAACTCGAGGCACTCAGCACTTTCCTGGAGAATCGCGCTTATGACGCCTTGCGTCTTGTCGAACGGCGTCAGCAAGAGTTGCGGTCTGCCCAGCGGTATGATAAGCGCGGGCGTGCCAAGTCAATAACAATCGCCACCAATCACTTGCGTTGTGCTCGTGACTCAGCCACGAAGGCTGTTGCGCTGGCCGACGATGTCGCGCTTTTGATAAGTTGGCTGCGCCACGACGTTCTCACAGTGGCTGGGCCGTGCTATGACGAGCGTCGTGATCTCTACGACTTCGTGGCGGCCGAACTGCGAATCCGGCTGCCGCAGTGTTCGCACCGACTGACACCGATCTGCCGCCATTTGGAGAACCAACGGGATGACCTGCTAGCCTTCGCGCGTGTGCTCGACGAGCAATTGGAGCAGCTTGGGCAGGAGTTCGAGATTCCTGCGGAACTTGCCCGACAGCTTCTGAGGACGATGGCACGCCACGAGCGTGACCCGCGACGCTGGACGGAACATGCGGCCTTACAACAACGACTTCGCGGTCGGTTTCACGAGGTTCAGGCTGCGGTGGCTGAGTTGGCCAGTGAAACGGTCCGGGCTAGTTCCCTGGTGGAGAATCTCAATAGCCGACTCCGCAGTTACTTCTTCCTACGGCGGCACCTTGGCCAGGACTATTTAGCCTTGCTGCAATTCTTCCTGAACCACCGGCGACTGGCGCGAAGCGACCGTCATGAGCGGGTGGGGAAGACGCCGGCTGAGCTACTGACGGGGCAGTCCCACCCTCATTGGCTGGAATTGCTTGGCTACACCCGCTTCAGTCAAGCCTGAGACGGCTATCAGCCGGAAGTTGATATACCTTGCTCGCCAAGGCTCGCTCATCATCCGTATTGTTACCCGACTGTTACCCGAAAAACGTCAGTTTTGAACCAGGCCGAGTTTCGCATCGCTTCGGCTTCGTTCCCACGCCGTCGTTTCCCCGCCTCGCGAAGGGGGTTCCGGGGAACACACCCCACCTTCGAGTGCTTCACCATTTGAGACAGGATTGATTTCCCCGCAACTTGGAGGCGCAGCAGATGACGATTCTCAGCAATCGTAGCGACAAGCGGCGAAGGCGCCGCGCGGATTCGCGGACGTCAAAGCAGAACAAACTGTTCTGGGCAGAAGGCCCGGAGTCGCAGCGACTGGAGGCGCGCACGCTCTTGACGCTGACCGTCACGACCTTTTCGATCCCTCTGGTTGCGCTCGTGCAGCCCGACGGAATCACGACGGGCGCGGATGGGAAACTGTGGTTTGCGGAGACCGCGGCCTACAAGATCGGCCGAATGACGCCCGCAGGAGTGGTGACCGAGTTTCCCCTTCCGGCGACCACATTACCGGCTGGATCGAGCGGTTCGCCGCCAGGCCCCACTGCGATCACGGCAGGACCCGACGGGGCACTCTGGTTCACGGAGACCTCAATCAATCCGAACGCTGCCGCCAACACGGTAGCCATCGGCCGGATCACGCCCCAAGGGCCAGATCAAGACATTCCGCGTAAAACTCCCGGCGAAAGGCCTTCCGTCGCTGGGAAGCATCATGCCTGGCCCTGACCGCGAGCTCTGGTTCATGCGTAGCTATGACGGCAAGCAGGATCTGGTGGGACTCTTCGGGCAGATCACGGTCCGGGGCTCAATCCACATGTCCCACTGGGTCGAGTCGCGTTCAGCCGGGTAGGGTAACTACGCTGTAACCGAATTCATTTGCGGGCCGGACGGAAAGCTCTGGTACGGTAGCAACGGCAACGCGCTCAGCAATCTAGGTCCGGGGATCGTTCGGATTTCAACCAGCGGAGCGCTGGGTCCCGTCATGCCGGCCGACAATTTCTCGTCCAATCTGGTGCGTCTGCCGGACGGCCAGGTCTGGTTTGCGACCAGTCGCCCAGGTATGGCACCAGGGCTGGGTGTGGCCACTCGATCGGGAATCGTCGTGCCTCAAGACCTTCCAAGCCCGTATGTCTCTGGCAACTCCTACGGGAGCGGCGGCGGCATGGCCGCGGGCCCTGATGGCAATCTCTGGTTGACTACTGCGAACTCGAGCATTGTGCGGATCAGCGGGCTCGACAGCGTCTCGGGCGGCCTGGACTACCGGCATCGCTCCAAGCAGGCGCCGGACTACTCATACGATGAATGGACCAACGTCAGCGGTACCGAGAAGCCGACATTCGCCTGCGTGGCGACGCCGGGGGCCGAAGTAACCCTCTGGGCGCAGCAACAAGGCGATAATCAACCGGTCTCGATCGGCCAGGTCAAAGCCAGCAGGAGCGACGGGTCGTGGACGCTGAAAAGCCACCTCAAGCTGAGCGACGGCAACCGTGCTGTGACCGCAACCCAGACGGGAAATACCGGCCCGCCCAGCGTGCTGTCTTCGCTGGAGCCGGACAGCTCGGGCAACCTGTCGAGCGCGCTCGTGATCCAGACCTCACGAGCGAGCAACGCCCGCCCCGGGCGATGAACTGATATCATTCAACGCCCGGCGCCGGCGCCAGCCAGATCGGCGACTGCTGATCGACGTCGGGGTATGGCCCCGACAGATAGGGCCAGCGCACACCCAGCACGAGCTGGACGTCGAAGATTTCCTCGATTCCCGTGTGAAACTCGAGCAGCCCGATGGTTTGCCCCGAGGTCAGGTCCACGATCGCCACCCCGCACTTCAAGCGATCCCGGTCGGCCGCGATCGGCACCCCGCTGAAGGTGGAGCTCTCCCGGATCCTGGACAGTCCCACGAACGCGAGTGATCCGCAGAAAGCCAGTCCGCGAGTGTACCCCGGCAGCTCGGCCACCGTGTCGATCGATCCGTCCCGAATATCAACATGGACAAACCGTCCCCTTCCCGAGTCGAGCAGCCAGACCCGCCCGCCATGGATCCGCGGTGAATGCGGCATGGCCAGTCCGCGAGCTGCCACTTCGCCAGAGACGACATCGATCAGACACGCGCCCGAGGCCTTGGAAGGGCGCCAGCCATCTCGCGTATCCGTTGTTCCGAAGACCGTCACGAACTTCGGCTTCCTCTCCGCCATTGCCAGGGCATTCAGGTGGCAGCGGTCTTCGGGGGCAAACTGGGAAATGAACGGTGGCCGCCAGCGCGGCACGAAACTGTGCTGGTCGTCCAGCGTGCAGAGACACGAGAACAGCGTGTTGACCACCCACAGCTCTTCATCGGCCCAGGCCAGCTCGTGGCAGTTGATCCCCCCGGTATAAAGCGCAGCGCGCGTCAGGTAGCAGGCGTCGTGCCTTCCCGGCGGATCAAGCTGGGGAGCAATCGCAGGCGCATTGCGCAGGATCCACACCAGCGACCGAGCGCCGACGGCGAGCCTTCCCGGAGCGACGGCAACCCCCATGGCTCGTTCGAAATTGTGACAGCTCAGGTGAATGTCGAGACCATCCAGCGACGACCCCTCACTGACCACCACCACCTTGCCGGCCTGGTACGTCGAGATCAACACTGATGCGCCAAGCTGCCTGAGGATCGGCGCCCAGTTCAACGTCTATTCGTGCTCGACGCTCCGCGGCTCCGTCGCCGGCGTTGCGGCTTCGTGATCGATCAAGTCGGCTGACGTTTCCATCGGGCTCCCGATCCCTTCCTTGCAACAGGGAATCCCTTCGATCGAGGCGCTAAGCTTACACTTTCGAGCACGATCGCACACGGAGTTTCTTCCCGGCGGCGAGAAGGATTCTCGGGCCGTCGCGGGGACGGACAGTGCCGCCGTTGACCAGGTTGCCGGTGACCGTGCCGAAGCCCTGGAGGGTGCCGCCATTGATGTTGACCGTGTTAGCTCGGCCTGGTATTAACGCCGTACCCTCGTTCGCTTTGCGATGTTTTCCCGTGCGACCCCGAGAAATCAGCGTCCGGTCTTGCCCCTATTGGATCTTATTAGGTTGAGGAATCTCGAGCGATCGAGCTCGGATCACGGTGGTAGAAAGGACGCCGCTTGAATACCGTGCAGGAGGCTGCCTTCAGATACCCGCCCTCCGGTAGATCACGTCGTCGCCACGGCCGATCTTCATCTTGCCAGGCACCTAGCCCTCCCGGGCGCCCGGCCCTACCACGCAGACGGCCTTCCCGTTTTTCCTGGAGCAGAATATGATCTTCGCGCGACGGAGCCGGCAGCTTTCGTAAACGTCGGCGTTGTTCCGGCGCCGGCGCCGGCCATCGCCTGCCTGCCGCGTCTGGGTCTGAGCGACCTGGGTCCTCTGGTCGCCACGAACGAGCTGGACTCGGGAAGGAAACCGAAATGTTGATATCGACGCTGATCATGCTGGAGCAATTGTCAGGAGTAATGCTCAAGTCCGTGGGACTCTTCCTGGTCGCAACGTTCGTCTTCGACGCGATTCATTTCTCGCTGCACCTTTGCCTGAATTCGCGCTATCGCTGGCTGCGCAGACTGGCCAGCCCACACGAGGCCCATCACCTCTTCTTCGACCGTCGATTGCGGTACCATGAAGCGGTGACCGTGTCCAACCTGCTGCATCACGTGATTCCCGAGTACGCGACCCAACTGGTCGTTTGCGGCCTGGCGCTTCTCGTGCTGGACTCGCTCCCGGTCATGGTCGTGATGTCAATCTTCACGGCGCTCTTCGCCAGCGCGATGTTCCTGCAGGGCAAGGACCACAACCACATCCCGTTCTCAATCATTCCGGTGCCGCGAACAACCTTCTTCGTGCGTGCGCCGTATCACGCCATGCACCACATCTATCCCGACAGCTACCTGAGCTCGTACACGACCCTGTTCGACGGCCTGATGGGCACGGCTTGTCAGGTCAGAGGGCGTCGCGTCGCACTCACGGGGGCCTCGGGGTCATTCGGTTCTGCGATGAGAAACCTGCTGGAACACGCTGGCGCCACTGTGATCCCGCTGCGGTTCGGCGTCGATTGGAACTATGAAGATTACTCGGGTGCCGATGCCGTGCTCGAGTCGGCTGAGATTCTCGTCCTCGCTCACGGAGCCAAGGGCGAGCAGGCCATGCAGGCCAACTGCGACTCGTTCCTGGCCCTCTTCGAGCGCTTCAAGAGCCTCACCTTGCATCGACAGGTTCCGGTGGAGGTCTGGGCCGTCGGCTCGGAAATTGAGTGCCATCCAACGTTTGGGAATCCAGGCTTGTGGTCATACGCCCGCTCGAAGCGCGCCTTTGCGCGGGCGGCGGCCACGCTGATGCATGATCCTCACATCCTTTACCGCCATGTCGTGCCGTCGGCGTTTTGTTCGCGAATGGGAAAGGGCCTCATGTCCGGACGAACGGCGGCGACGATCGCCTTCTGGCTCATCCGGCGCGGCTTTCGCTACGTCCCGGTGACCTGCACCGGAATTGCCTATCTCAACTTCATTCCGTTCGTTATTCGAGGGCTCCGGGCGCGTGCGGACAGATCGCGAGGTCAGCGGTACTTGACGGTCTCATCGGCGACCCATCGATGGCCGCAGTTGCCGGGAAAGGTCGCCGCCGGGCTGAGTGGAACGGTTCAGACTGCACCGCGCCAGGCTTGAAGTTGCCGGCATCATTAGTTCGCAATGCATCCCTGTGAGGCATGACGGCGCCGCCGCACAACATAAGCCCCCAGCCCGGCGATGCCGATTCCCAGCATGACCAGCGACGCCGGCTCCGGCACCGACTGCGGAACGATGGCGTCGAGAATCACATCACCGGATGTGTAGGCGACGGTGAAGGTGACGTTTCCCTCTTGCAGGCCGTTGAACTCGGAGAAGACCGACGAATTCAGTCCGCCCGACGTCAAGATCGTGAAGGTCTCCCCGTTGTACGGCGTGAACCCATTGAACAGACTGACGTCGAGAGTCCCGCCGAGCGCCGCCGTGCCCGTGATGCTGAGCTGGGAATAACCCGTACCGGCGTTCGGGCCGCCGATCTGGATATCCAGAATGCCTGAGGAGGTCTGGGTGTAGTTCCCCGTAACAGAAAGGATGCCCGGTCCGTCGCCGGGGTGGACGATCCCGCCGTTGACCAGGTTACCAGTGACCGTGCCGAATCCCTGAAGCGTGCCGCCATTGATGTTGATCGTATGGGCGACGAGGTCGCTGGTGGCGGCCTGGAGATAGGTGAGACCGCCGCTCTGGGTGTAGTCGTGCCCCCCGCCAACGGTGAATGTGCTGGTGGCGCCGATGTTCATTGTGCCGGCATTGTGGAAGTCAGTTGAGGGGTCCGAGGTCACGCTCACGCCGTTCTGGATGGTGAAGCTCCCGGCGGCCGCGTTGGTCGCGATGTGGGCCAGGGCGTTATTGCCGTTCTGATCGATGAAGTTCGGCGTGCCCGAGGCGCCATCCAGCAGAATCGTCGCGGCGTTGGTGACGATATCGTTCGTATAGTTCCCGTTATTGAAGCTCAGGGTGCCACTCCACACCTGGTAGGTCCCGCCGCTGAGCGTGCCCGCCGTGGCGCCCGTGCTCGCGAAATTC
Source organism: uncultured Planctomycetota bacterium (assembly GCA_963823665.1). Classification (GTDB taxonomy): domain Bacteria; phylum Planctomycetota; class Planctomycetia; order Isosphaerales; family Isosphaeraceae; genus CAVXHV01. The sequence continues at coordinate 763,025 of CAWGMQ010000004.1, read as the reverse complement.
GTGAGCGTGGTGTTGTTGAGATTCAGGGTTGCGCCTGCCTGGGCCTCGAGCGTCCCCGTGTTTGTCGTTGGGGCGTAATCGATGAACAGCGTCCCGCCCGAGACGTTGGCGTTCACGGTTCCCCCGTTTGTGAAACTCGCCAACGCCTCGATGTAGCCCTGCCCCTGGATGATGTTGTCCTTGTTGACGAGGGTTTCGTTGCCGTAGTAGCCGTCGAGCTGGGAACTGGCATTGTTGAGGACGATCGTGCCGCCACCGGAGAGGTTGACGGTCGAGGCGTAGACGGCGAGATCAGAGGAATTGGAGCTAGCGCCGGCCCCCCCGATCACGACCGTTCCCTTGTTGATCAGGTCGCCACTGAGGAAGTTACTTGTGTTGGGGTCGACCGAGTAGGTTGAACCGGAGGTGATGGTGACGCCGCTCAGAAAGGAATCGACACCGTGGATCACGGCGCCGCTGGCGCTCGTGAGGTTGCCGCCAATAATCGTTGAGGCGGTAATGATGACCGACGACGAGCTGTCAGTGGAGATGGTCCCGCCGGTATTGGTAACGGTCGAGTCGGAGATTCGCAGTGTGCCGCCGCCGGTGGCCTCGAGAGTTCCGGTGTTGGTGACGTTGTTGATGGAGTTGATGGTGAGAGTCTCGCCCGAGACGTTGGCATCAACCGTGGCCTGGTTGTTGAACGAGCCCAGGAACGCGATGGAGCCCTGTCCCTGGATCAAATTGTCGTGGTTGACCAGGGTTTCGTTGCCGCTGCCGCCCTCGATTTCGGAGCCGGCGTTGTTGAGGTTGATCGTGCCCCCGCCGGAGAGGTTGATCGTGCCGTTATTGGCAACAGTACCTTGAACGAGGAGGCCGGAGTCTGCACTGCTATTCCCGACAATAACCGTTCCCTTGTTGGTCAGATCGCCGGTGAGGTAGGTGTTGTTGTTGTTGAGGAAGTAGGTCGAGCCCGAGGTGATGGTCACGCCGTTCAGCGTGTCGGTGAAACGGCCTTGGATCACGCCGCTGCTCGCGGAGGAGAGGTTGCCGCCGTTGATCGTCGCGGCGTAGAGGGTCACGTTGGAAGAGGGTCCGGCGTAGATCGTCCCGCCCGCGTTGTTGACCGTCGAGGAGTTGATATAGAGCGTGCCGCCGCCGGTGGCCTCGAGAGTTCCGGTGTTGGTGACGTTGTTGATGGAGTTGATGGTGAGAGTCTCGCCCGAGACGTTGGAATTGACCGTGGCCTGGTTGTTGAACGAGCTCAGGAACGCGATGGAGCCCTGTCCCTGGATCAAATTGTCGTGGTTGACCAGGGTTTCGTTGCCGCTGACGCCCTCGATTTCGGAGCCGGCGTTGTTGAGGTTGATCGTGCCCCCGCCGGAGAGGTTGATCGTGCCGTTATTGGCAACAGTACCTTGAACGAGGAGGCCGGAGTCTGCACTGCTATTCCCGACAATAACCGTTCCCTTGTTGGTCAGATCGCCGGTGAGGTAGGTGTTGTTGTTGTTGAGGAAGTAGGTCGAGCCCGAGGTGATGGTCACGCCATTCAGCGTGTCAGTGAAAAGGCCTTGGATCACGCCGCTGCTGGCGGAGGAGAGGTTGCCGCCGTTGATCGTCGCGCCGTAGAAGGTCACGGTGGAGGAAGGCCCGGCGTAGATCGTTCCGCCCGCGTTGTTGACCGTCGAGGAGTTGATATAGAGCGTGCCGCCGCCGGTGGCCTCGAGGGTTCCGGTGTTTTTGACGTTGTTGATGGAGTTGATCGTGAGCGTCCCGCCCGAGACGTTGGCATTGACCGTGGTCTGATTGTTGAACGAGGCCAGGTACTTGATGGAGCCCTGTCCCTCGATCGTGTTTCCCTGGTTGACGAGGTTCTCGTTGCCGAAATAACCCTCGAGCACGGTGTTCGAAGCGCCCAGACTGAGCGTCCCCGCTCCCGTGAGGTTGAAGGTCGCGCCGCTGCCGATCAGGAAAATATCGGAATCGTTGCCAGCCTGGATCTGACCGGCATTGGCGATGCTCGAACCGTAGATATTGATATTCTGCGTTCCGAGGATCGAGAGCGTGCTGTACTGGTCGAGCGACAGGTTGTGCACCGAGGCGCTCAGGTTGTCGAGCGTGACTACCGAGGCAGTCGTACTCGTGCCTGTGATGTACACGTCGGTCGAGCTGCTGTTGGGTACGCCGCTGGGCGTCCAGTTGCCGGCCAAGTTCCAGTTGCCGGTTCCACCGTTCCAACTGGACTGCGCGCTCGCATTCTGGACCGCGAGGGCCAGAACAGCGATGGTGATCAGGGCTGGAAGCGTTGCTCGCGGGAGCCGAGGGAGAACGAAGCGATTGGCCATTGCTGACTCCATGGGGTTGACGCTGACGATTCGGACTTCCTGACAGATTCGACGACATTCCGGGAACCGAAAGGGCGGCGTGCCAGCGCCACGCGGGACCATGGGACTACTTCTTCGTGGATTTCTCCAGTTCGTCGAGCCATCGCCTGGCTTCGTCACGTTCGAGAAACTGCCCCGACGCGGCCAGTGCTTTCTTGAGGAGCGGGACGACCACGTCTTTCTTTCCTCGCGCGGCCTCGACGCGAGCCAGCGCCAGCACGTCGTCCGATTGGGACTGGCCATTCTGGAATACGGCCGACAGGAGTTTCTCGGCGTCGTCGAGCCGATTGAGCCGGAAGGAGACGGTTCCGAGCGTTGCGAGCGAATCGCCGGCCTTGGGGTTCTGGCGCACGCTCAGTTCTGCCAGATCAAGGGCCCGGCGGCGTTTGATCTCATCATTCTGCTCAACCAACGCCAAGGCCAACTGGTTGCGAACCCAGGCATCGGCGGGCGCGTCGTGCGAGAGCCCCTCAAAGATCTGCTCAGCCTTGCCGAAGTCCTTTCGCTGCCGCGCCGCCAGCCCCATGAGTCGTTTGATCGCGGTCGACCTGGGATCGAGCTTCGCCGCGAGCTCGGCATGGCTCGCTGCTTCGTCGCCGCGACCCTGTTCGAGCAGCCACGCGGCCGATCCCATCTGGACCGCAAGGGACTCGGGAGCCGTCTTGTTGGCGTAGTTGATCCACTCCTCGGCCTTCTTGAGGTCGCCGCCACGAGTGAAGAGCCACGCCATGGTGATTGCCGGCGGCTCGAGGGCGGCGTCGGCCTTGGCTGAGAGCTCGAGCTGTTCGTAGGCCGCTTTGTGCTCTGCGAGTTGAAAGAGCGCCTTTCCCAGCCGCTGGCGGGCGGCGGCGTTACCAGGCTCGACCTTCAGCCAATCTCCCAGGGCCGCCCGCGCGGCCTTCCAGTCGCCTCGGCTCTCCGCGACGACCGCGTCACCCTGAACGGCGAAACGGTCAAAGCGGCTTTTCTGCTCGGCGGTCCATCGTTTCCCTGCCGCCAGCCCTTTGGCCTTTTCGAAGTGCACCGCGGCGTCGGTCACCCGGCGTTCGGCCAAGGCGAGGTTGCCGAAGAGGATGAAGATCTCCGGATGTTCCGGATCCTCACCGATGGCCGACTCGAGCGCGGGCCGGATCAGTGGGCCCTGGTTGGAGAGGAATGCGAGTTTGGCGAAGAGTGCATGGGGCGGAGGCAGCTCGGGGTGGGCTGCTCGGGCCTGGGCAAGCTGCTTCAGGCACCCGTCAAAGTCGCGTTTCTCGAAGCTCTTGATCGCATCCTTGATTTCGAGGATGCTCCTGGTCGCTGGATCGAGCTCGGCGGCTGGGCCCGGCCCCGAGTTGCTGATCGTCACCGATCCTGCCCGCACCGAAGTGGCTGCAGCCAGGGCGATCGCAAGGGCCAGGAGGGAAGGACGGAGTACGGAGGACGGAGGACGGAAGCCGGGAAATGATGTCTCGACCAATTTGATTGTCATCGACCCCTCGTCTCGCGCGGTCTGATGCTACAAAGGTGGTGTCGCGATCGAAGACGAACCGCGATCGCTGTGGATGCACACGGCCACAGACAGCGTGACTCAGCTCACGCGAACACTCCGGCCCGCGCACTGTTGTTTTCTCTAGAAGTGGATAGGCATTTCATCGATCGATCTTGCACGGAGAGGGCAACAAAGTTGGAACTTCTCCAAGAGCGAGGGTGTTGCCCAATCGCAACGCAGCGGAACGAGTTCAGACGTAATGAACGCACCAGGAATGGGTTAAGATCGCGGTTTTGCCCCCGGCGAGGTGGTCTTTGCGAGCTTCAACCGATATCCTGTTTTCCGGTCCGGCTTATCGCTCCTTGATTGGATCCGTGTGTTATGAAAGAATGAGCCATGTCGGCGTGGAGGCATTCTTACGTGAGTGGAGACATTTCCAGCACCCAGACGCGACCCAGTCTCCTCGTACGGATTCGCGACGCCCAGGACGCTGAAGCCTGGCAGACGTTTGTGACGGTTTACGCTCCGCTGGTTTACCAGTACGCGCTCCGCCACGGCTCGCAGGATGCCGATGCAGCCGATTTGACCCAGGATGTGATGGTGGAAGTCGCGCGGGCGATTCGATCATTCGAGTATCGGCCGGAGCGCGGCCGATTCCGCCATTGGCTCTTGACGGTCACGCGCCACCTCCTGGTGCGATTCAATGAACGAATCGCCCGGCGGCCGGAACGGGCCTGCGACATCGAGGTGCTGGAAGCGCTCAAGGATGATCGGGCCGACGTCGACTGGGACGATGCCTTCAACGCCCGGGTCTTGCGGGTGGCGATGCAACGGATTCAGCCTTCGTTCGAGCCGTTGACATGGCGAGCGTTCGAGTGCGTTTGGGTCGAACACCGGTCAGCGGCCGAGGCGGCCGAGGAGCTGTCGTTGCGGATCGAGCAGGTTTACATCGCCAAGTCGCGAGTCTTGAAGAGGTTGTCCGAAGAAGTGCACGAGATCGTCGAAGAATTCACCTGGCTGGACTCATTCGAATCACTCTGAGAGCGGATGCCCGAGGCTGCCGAGCGGGACCGGAGCGCGTGTGCCCGCCCGCCCGCTTCACTCGGTCGCTCGGTGCCGGAGCCGCCCTGTCCCGCGGTCGACCACCATGACGAATTGCCTCGCGGAAGAGAGGTTGCAAAGCTGGCTGGGCGGTGCGCTCGAACCGGCCGAAGCCGACACCGTGTGCGCCCACGTCCACGACTGCGCACGCTGCCAGTTGGTACTCGACCGGCAGACCGAGTACTCCGGTCTTCGCCGCTGGCTCGAGCGCGGTCCAGAGACCGTCGCCGAGCTCGACGCTTTGGCCCTGGCCGGTCTGGTCGATCGAATCCAGGTCGCACTGCCCGCAAGGACGGAGGGGCCTGATCTTCAACCTCCGGCCCGCTCGTCTACCGTCGCTCCTTCCGCCATTTCCTCCGGTGGCACCGGTCGGATCGCGTCGTTTCGCGTGCTCAACGAGCTGGGCCGCGGCGGCATGGGAATCGTCTATCGCGCCTGGGACGAATCCCTGCAAAGGCAGGTCGCGCTCAAAGTGCTAAGGCCCGGGCAAACCGACGAGGCCGACCGGCTCCGGCTGGTTCGAGAGGCGCGGGTCACGGCCCAGTTCCGTCACGACCACGCGGTGATGATCCACGCGGTCGCCTGCCCGGACGATGGCCTGCCGTACCTGGTGATGGAGTATATCCTGGGCCCTACCCTCGCCCAGTTGATCGATTCTCCGGAGCGTCCCCAGCCCAAGGCGATCGCCACCTGGACGGCCGAGGTCGCCGATGCGCTCGACGCGGCCCACGCTACGGGACTGGTCCATCGCGACGTCAAGCCGAGCAACATCCTGATCGAGAAGGCGACCGGCCGGGCGAAGATCACCGACTTCGGCCTGGCGCGCACCGAGGCCGGACCGAGCAGTCTGACTCGTGAAGGCTTCCTGGCCGGCACACCGACGTACATGAGCCCCGAGCAGGCGCGCGGAGATTCAAACCTCGACGCCCGCACCGACGTCTACAGCCTGGGCGCGACGTTGTATCAGGCACTGACCGGTGAGATTCCGTTCCGCGGCGCTCCGCACCTGGTGCTGCGCCAGGTGATCGAGGAAGATCCATTGCCGCCGCGAAGGCTGAGCGACCGCGTGCCCCGCGACCTCGAGACGATCTGTGTCAAAGCGATGGCCAAGGAGCCGGCTCGGCGCTATTCGTCCGCGGCTGCCCTCGCCGGCGACTTGAGGCACTGGCTGAAAGGCGAGCCGATCCAGGCCAGGCCTGTGGGCGTTGTCGAGCGAGCTTATCGCTGGGCCCGCCGCAACCCGCGAATCGCCTGGCTCGGCTCTGCGCTGGTCCTCGTCTTCGCGGCTGGATTTCTCGGCGTCGTCTGGCAATGGCGGCGGGCCGAGCGCAACGCCGGACGCGCCGAGCTCAATCGCCAGAAGTCCGACGCGAGCTTGAAGGACGCCCAGGCCAGCTTCGACCGAGCCCGCCGGGCCGTGGATCAGTTCTATACGCGTTTCTACGAGCAAGGCGTTCTCGCCGTCCCCGGGCTCGAGAAGGTCCGCCGCGAGGTGCTCGGCGAGCTGATTCAGTACTACAGGGATTTCCTCGACCAGCATCGCAATGACCCGGCCCTGCGACTCGAGCTCGCCGAGACGTGCCTGCGGCTCGGAGACCTGACCAAAGACCAGGGAAACAAGAAAGACGCGCTCGACGTGCTCGGGCAAGCCGTGCAATACTTCGAGCAGTTGCCCTCAGGTGCCGGCAATGACCGCCGAGTTCAGTTTGGGCTGCATCGAAGTCTCCACTACATGGCACTCATGGAGTCCGACCTGGGCGATGCCGAATCGGCCCGGCGTGACTACCAGCGCGGGTTTCGGGTCCTCGAGAAGATCGTCCGGAACGAACCCGGCAACTTCAAGCTCAAGCACGAGCTGGCCGTCTCATTAGGCAATTTCGCCAACCTGTGCTTGATTGCGAAGGACAAGACCGAGGCGCGTTGAGCCTACCTCCAGGCACTGGAGATTCAGAAGGACCTGGTCCAGCAACATCCGGCTGACGTCGGGTTCAAGAACGACCTGGCGCTCACGTACCACAATTTCGCCTTCCTGGCGAACGCCGGCGAGGAGAGGCGAACGTTCCTGGAACAGGCACTCGCACTCCGGAAACACCTTGTCGAGGCCATGCCGGCCAATCCCGTATTCCGGCGTCACCTGGCGCGGACCTACTATATCCTGGGTCACGATCAGCTCTGGTCGGGGCAGCTCCAGAGCGCTCGGGTTTACCTGCAGGAGAGTCGGGCTCTCCTCCACCAAGTCGTGATCGAGCAGCCGAACGTCACGACGTATCAGGACAATCTTGCCGACGCGTGTGAGTTGCTCGGCTACGCGCTGACCAAGCTCGGCCTTGGCCGAGAGGCGCACGAGGCTTTCAAGGAGGCGCAAACGATGTATCGGAAACTCGCTCAATCAAACTCCGAGAACGGCCGGTACAAAGCGTCGTTGCTCGAGATCGAGACGATGCTGGCCGAGTGCGAGAAGGCTTCGAAAACGAACTCACCGTGACAATCACGTACGTCAGGCTTTCAGCCTGACATCCCACTGCCTCCTCCGATCCAACGGTCTTTGGGGATCAGGCTCGTATCGAACGCGCGCGGCTGGTGGAGTGTTTTGACGGGACGGTTTCTTCCCGCTCGAGCACGGCGTCGACCGCGGCCCGCTTCAGGGCGACTGACGCGACGGCCCGGTTCTCGGCCACAGCCTCGATCGTCGCTTTACCCTTGGTGAGGATGGCGACGGCAACCGTGCCCCCATTGAGAAATCGACCGAGCGTGTCTTTTCTGGAGCTTGTCGAGCTCGAGGCTCGCATGCGTGACGTCGAGAAGCGACTGGTGACGGACGAATCCGGCAATCCTGCGCCGCCGACCTAGAGTACGAGGCGTGCGTCAACAATTGTCGTGGACGCATTACCGGATCCTTCTGCGCGTCAGCTCACCGCGCGCAAGCAGGTCGTCGATCGCGGCTGCGACGAAGGCCGACTGTTGCTGAGTTCGCGCCAGGGGCAGCCCACCGACGGCGGCTCGACCTCCGCTCAAGGTTGCGATGTATTCACTGCCCGCTTGCCCATTGCCGCTGCCGTCGATCTCGCGGCCCAGCGTATCGGTCAGCAGTGCTCCACTCACGATCAGCTCCTCGGGCTTCCTCAGGTTGAGCGTCCCCCTGGGCGTGAGCGTCACCTGGTTGCTGGATGCAGAATAGACTGCCGAGGCCGGCGTTACCGGCGTGCCTAGCTTGGTTGTCGCCGGCTTTTTGTGCTTGCCCCTCCCCTTGGCCTTAACCGTGATGACCGGCGCGAGCTGGTAAGCGCCGACATTGTCGGCGGCGCCGGCGTTGAGTGCTCCGCTGAATCGGAGGACCAACACCGTTTCGCGCTTCGCCTTTTTTCCCTTGCCGACCTTGACCTTCTCAACCTGCAACGACTCGACTGTCACCAGCGGAATAAATATCACGGACGTCCTCGCCTGCGCGGCCGCCGGCGTCGGCTGGATGTTGCCGACGTTGCCGGTGGTGATGCTGTAGAAACCATACGTGTGGCCGACCTGGCCGGTAAAGGTGGTGCTCGTTTGCGTCGTGTCGAGCAGGAATGGCACAAACGGGCCGCCGTCGTCTGAGACGAAAATGGTGTATGTGTCAACGCCCGACCCATTGGGATCACCCTGGCCGCCCCAGCCTAGGGTGAAGCTGGTCGGCTCCGTGGGCGGCAGCGGCGCGACGCTGCTGGTGGGGTTGCCCGCGTCGATCGTGTTGAGGAAATTGGGCGTGTTGATCGGCGGATTGTTGTCAAACACGATCGTCGCCTGCGCGTGGATCGCCGTGCCGGAAACGGCGGACGGCTGGGCGCTGACCGTGTACGTCACATATCCCCAGCCCTCACTGTTGGCTTGATCGGGAGGGAGGAACCCGGCAAGTGCGCCGGCGGGCACATCGCCCGTGGACGGATCGATGCTGGTCAAAGTCCACGTGGCCATACCCGTCAGGACGTTGAACTGCGCACTAATATCCACGCTAAGCGAGCTGCTGACCGAAACCGAAGTCTGATAGGACGTGAGGCCCGCCGGAACGTTCACCGTAAACGCGCCGAACCGCATATTGCCGAGCTCGAAAGTGCTCCAGTCGAGATTGGCGTCAAGCTGCTCGGTAATGGTGACGACCTTGGCCGGCGTGCTGGCCGTGGGCGCGTTCTCGAAGGTGATCTCATAAGGCAGCGTCTGGTCGACCGGCACATACCCCGCCGGCCCGTACCCCGCCGGACCAATCAAGTCATTCGGGTCGTCGGCGTTGATGAATTGCGTGTTCCCATAGTTGGTCGGCGTATCGGGTAGCGGGGGGCCGTTCTGCTTGCGAACGAGGTCGGCATCCAGCTTGATCGCCATGGCGATGAAGTCTTCCGTCGGCGTGATGCCCTGCTTCAAGAGATTCTGAATCAATTGCTGGGCAAGAGGCCGTTTCATGGCATTGGAGTATGCCGGACCGGCGATGACTTCCTCGGGCTGAATCGGGATGCCGTCGGGAAACTCCGCGTTGAAATTCTCGGCGTCGGCAATCGCCTTCATGCTGTTATAGATGATCGTCGCGCCACCCGTCGCGGCGTTCAAAAAGGCCCCAGTTGCCTGCGTCTCGAGCATCGCCCCCTGATTCTGGGCGATCGCCGCGTTGAGGGCGGCCAAGGCGTCGGCTTCGGCTTGCTTCAGGCTGAGCGCTGTGGCGAGGTCAGCCTGTAACTGTGCGGCATCAGCGAGGGCCCGGGCCGACAGGATTGCGATCACGTCCGAGACCGACGCGTTACCCATGTCGCTGACGGTCGTGGTGGCAAGCTGGTCGCCGAGCTGGGCTTTCAGCGTGGCAACAACGGAATCCACCGTCGCCTGCTTGGCGTCCACCGTTAACGCCTGCTGGATATTCTGCAGAGCCGATACCTCAAAACGACACCAGCTCTGAATGCTCGGGACAGCGCCGTCAGTAAGTTCACCCAGCATGTTCAAGCTGGCGTTGGCAGATTCAGACACCAGGCCGATCGAGGCGAGTCCGGTCGGATCAGCCCGGTTGATCGGATCGTTTCCAGCGTAACGGTAGGTGTTGATGTCACCTCCGGAGAGTCCCAGCGGATCTTGCTGGGTGAACCGGCCGATACTTGGATCGTAGAAGCGAGCACCCATCGCATAAAGGCCGTCACCAGAGTTTTGGACGCCGAGTTGACCACCGAATGTAAACAGGTTGGAAGTCGAACCGGTGCTGGAGAGGATCTGTCCGAAGGGAAGATACGTATAGCTGCTCTCGACCGAGCCGTTGGACCCGGTGACATCGGCCGTATTCCCGGTGGCGTCGAAATCGTAGAAACTCGCCGCGCCCGAGGCATCCAACGAACTGGAAAGACCGACACCGTAAACGTAATGGTTAGTGACGTCACCGCTCGGTGCGAACGTGCCCACAACGTTGTCGCCGACCATGGGGTCGATCAAGTACTGCGTAGTCACGCCGTTGTCGGTGGACGCAATGCGATCGCCGACGGCGTCGTAGAGATAGGTGATCGCGCTTCCCGGCGAGGTCACGGACACCAGTTCTCCGCGCGCGTTGTAGGTGTAAGTGGTGGTCACACCCCCTGTCGTGCTCGAAAGTAGATTGCCGTCCCGGTCGTAGGTGTAAGTCGTCCCCCCGACCGTGACATACTCATCCAGATTGTTGGTTGTGTAACTGACAGTTGACGCCGCCGAGTCGGATACCTCGATCCTGTTGCCAACGGAGTCGTATGCGTAGGTAATGGTTCGTCCGCCGGGAAGAACGACCTGGGTCAACTGACCCGTTGCGTCATAGGAATAGGTGGTCGCTCCCGAGTTGCTCACCACGCTGGTCTCTTCACCGGCGCTGTTGTATGTGTACGCAAAGCTGGAATTCACGGCACCACCAGGGGCATGGTTGACGATGCTGGTGGTTTCCCCCACGATGTTGTAGGTGTCGGTGGTGAATGTTCCGTTGGCGTTGGAAGTTTGAGACAAGTTCCCCGCGGCGTTGTAGGTATACGCCGTAATCATCTGACCGGATGCATTGGTCAACTCTGTGAGTTGGCCGAGCGCATTGTAGATGTAGTTTGTCGTGAAGCCTGTTTGATCCACCTCGTTGTTCAACTGGCCGGCAGCGTCATACGTATATTGGAGCGACAGGCCATCCGGATAAGTGAAGCTCGTCAGATTGTCTGCCGCATCGTACGTGTAACTCACCGTACCGCTCGCCGAGTCGTCTGCAGATAGAAGATTGCGATGCGCATCGTAGGTGCATGTGATCGTCGTGCCGTCGGAAAAGGTGCGCTCTATGAGCAGGTTCTGGGCGTTGTAAACGTCGGTCTCGCCGGTGGCATTCGGGTGCGTGACACTCGTCACGTTGCCGGCCGAATCGTAGGTGTAGGACGTCGTGTTACCCGCGGCGTCTGTGGTGCTCGTCAGACTACCGTCGGCATCGTAGGCATTTGTTGTCTCGTTGCCATTGGGATCGGTGATCGACAAGAGCTCGTTCAAGGTCGGGCTGTAGGAAAAATGAATCGTGCTGCCGGCGGCATCGGTAATCGAAGTGGGATTGCCATCAGTGTCGTAGGTCGTTGTCGTGGAGAGCCCATTGGGCCCGGTAGTGGCGGTTGGCTGGCCATTCTGGTCATACGCGGTTCTGGCGATATCACCCAGCCCATCCTCGACGGTTGAGACCTGATTGATTTGATTCGAGCTCATCGAGGAAACCTGCGTCTGACCCAGCGCGTTCGTGCTCGTGACATTCCCCAGATCGTCGTAGGTGTAGGTCACCGGCTCGGCGCCACCGTTGAGCGACTGTCCGATCAGCCGGCCCATTGCGTCGCAAGTGTAAAACTCGTCGGTTCCGTCCGGGTAATCAATCGAGGTGATAGCATACCGGTCGGCGAGGTTCGGGCCGTTGTAATAGGTGAACGTCGTCGTCCCTTGCGTCGTCGTGATCGATGTCAGAAGCTGGCCGGTCGGATCGTAAGCATACGTCGTCGCTCTTCCTTCGGGATCGGTGACCTGCGTGATTCGCAATTGTGCATTATATGTATCTGTAAACGTATCGCCGTCGGTTGCGACCAGGCTCGTCAAGAGCCCGCCCGTATAATGGGCTGTGAGCCGATTGCCGTCGGCGTCCTGGAAATAGTTGAGCGTGCCGTCGGCATTGAAGACGGTCATCTCGCCCGATGTGTCGGTCAGCGTGTAGATGCCGCCGCCCTCCGTCAACCGGGACGTATCGCCTGGGGTGCCCTGGTACGTCCCGTTGAGCTGCTTGATGAAGATCTCCTCGGTGCCGCCCGAGGTGATGTAGACATTTCCGCTCGAGTCGGCGGTCGCGACTTCGCCGACCGGATCGCCCTGCCCACGGCCGAAGGGGCCAAGCTCGTAGCGCGCTGTGATCTGTCCGAAATCGCCGGCCTCTTCCAGCGCGTAGTTGAGCAACTGGTCCAGATCACCGGTGCGTGTGCCCTGCGTGCTCAAGGCGTCGGCGGCGTTGCGAAGCACGTTCCCCAGCCCACCCACCGTATTGCCGACCTCGGCAAGAAAGTTGCCAAAGATCGCGTTCCACGCGTCGGCCGGCTCGTTGACCGGCTGCATCTCGGTTTGCAGCACCGGCAAGTCAATCACGTCCGCGGGATCGACGTCGGAGACCTGTAACTGGGCTTGCTGGTGGCCGATGATCTGGATCTGGGTGTACGTGATCGGAATCGAATTACTCTGCCCAGGCGCCAGTGTGCTCGCGACTCCGGTGGGCGCGATGCCCAGCACCTCGATCGAATCGTCGCTATAAGCCGTCTGCCCAGGGAGCTCGAATTCCGTGTTGTCGCCCGAAATGAAAAAGTACGGCGCCGGAATGTCCGTGTTTCCCGTGTTCGCGTATTGGAGGTACATCGTATCGGGCAGATCGCCGCGGCTCACGCCTGGAAGGTCCAGGCTGAATACCAAACCCTTGTTTGACGGCGGTTGCACCGTGAAGGCGTTCGGAAGCGTAGCGGTACTGGTTACATTTGTCATCTTCAGGCCATAGCTGCCGGTTGGAAACCCTTTAAGATCGAACGTGGCCAGAAGGGTGTTGGAATCAAGCACTTGATCTGTAGACGCCGCGAGCGTCATGTCGCCGGAAACCATGGCCGCCGTCGTTGAGCCGGTGAAGCCCGAGCCAGTAATCTTCACAGTGGCGTCAGCGTTATCGCCTCCGAAATTTGGCGTGACCGTTTGCGCCGAACGGAGTTAGCACCGGCGTCAGGCTGAAAGCCGGCCCGGCGCCCGCTCCCACATCCCCCTTGACCAGTACGTAATAGTTACCGGCCTGGTGGACCGGGATGATGAGGCTGGCCGAGTTGCCGCCCGTCGCCGGCGCCGATTCATCGAAGGTCGTAGGCGACGGAATCGAGCCATAACTGACGTAGAGATCCGCCTCCTGCCCGGCGGCAAAGGCGGCGTTCAAGTCGACGTCCGATCCGGTAGGAAGATTCAGGACATAGAGAATGTCTTCCCCGACGTTGATGTTCCCGTTCGTGGTCGCTCCCAAGCTCAACGACGGAATGGTCGTGGTGAAGGGTACAGAGTCAGCCTGGTTGTCGGCTCGGCTGGTTTCCGGAACCGCCATTCCCGAATCGGCAAGCACGACGATCGTGTAAGTGCCCACGGGAACCGACGGGAACGCCGTAGTGAGGGTGCCGGTGTAAGTCGCGCCCACCGCCAGTGCTCCCGTGTGATCGACGCGCCCGAGCAGAATCGCCGAGCTGTCGATCACGCCACTGGTCGTCAGGTAGACCGAGTCTCTCCACGCGCCGTCGGCCGCGCCAGTTCCCTGATTCGTGACTTGCCAGGTGATTGTCGCGGGTGATCCGGGTGAAGCCGAGGTCATCACGGTGACTGCGCTGGCGGCGAGATTGGCCGACCCCGCATTGGTGCTGTTGAGCTTGATGTTCGTGAAACTGACGTTCGCCGTGAAGTCAGGCCCGGCGCCCGCGGTTGACGCGAATGTGCCAGCGCTGGCGTTGGCGAACGTGGCGACCGTGTATTCCTCACCCGGTCCAGGTGCAAACCCGCCGGCCTCTTCCGCCCCCAGGTCGCCGGCCAGTGTGGTCTGGCCGGTAACGCTCAGGCTGGGCGCACCGCTCGTGCCGGGTGCGGCCGCGACGGCGAACTCCAGGTTCGATGCGGATCCGCTTTCGACCAGGTTTCCCGCCACGGTCACCGAGCCGCCGACCGTCAGAGTGCCCGTGTTCCTGAGCGATCCCGCGGTCGTGAACGAACCTCCGCTATCGACCTCGAACGTGCCGTTGTTGGTGGTCAGGCTGGCGATATCCGGGAAGAATGTGCCGGCGCCGTTAAGGATGACGGCGCCGTTGTTGGTGGTGATGGGGTCGCTCACATCGGTGATGAGCGACGCGCCGGCATCAATCTGGTAAGTCTGTCCCGTGCCGATCGTGCCTGCCGCTCCAAAGGTCACCGCCGCCAGCTTCAGAGTGCCCGACGCCACTTCGACCGTCCCCATATTGGTGAAGGCCGGGCCGCCCGTGAGCGAGTCAAGTGGAAAAGGGGTCGCCAGGTCGAGCTCGCCCGTCCCCACAGAAACCAGCACCGTGCCCTGGTTGACGAGCTGCGCGTTGATTCCCGTGGCGATGGTGATGGCGGACGTGAAATCAATCTCGCCGCCGGCCGCGTTGGTGATGATCTCACCCTTGTTGATCAAGAGGCTTGATCCGCCGATATCAGTCGTCCCCGTGTTGGTGAACTGGGCCAACGCTCCGCCATCCGGGACGTACATCGAGCCGGCATTGATGATGCTATTCCACCCGCTGTTGGTGATGTAGCCGCCCTCCAGATACAGAGTGTTGGGGGCGAAATCAAGCGTCGCGGGGGTACTGGGATCCTGGCCTTCGTCGGCGTCGGGCCCATCCAGGAAACCGCTGGTCACCGTCACGGTGCCGCCACCGGTGGACGTGAATGTGCCGCTCAAGTCCACATGGTTGCTTGTCGCGAAATTCAGGACCGCGCTGGTGGCAATGTTGATGGGCCCAGCATTGAAGGCGAAGTCGTTCTCCTGAAAGCTGAGGGTTCCGGTCTGGACGTCGAGCGATCCGCCGTCGTTGAAGAACGTCGTGGTGAGCACGCTCACGCCCGTGCCGCCAGACTTGCGGATCACCCCCATGTTGGTGAGCCCGGTAAAGTTGCCATCAACGAGTGCCAGTCCGGCGTCGGTCTCAAGATCCAGAATCCCCGTCGGGTCATTGACGAAGACATAGAGCGGAAGGTCGGACGACCCGGAATTCGTGATCGTTCCCTGATTGACCATGGTGATCGTACCGTTGCCGGTCGAGCTGGTGAAATTGAGGAACGCGGCGTTCGTCAGCGTGTTGGAATCACCTTGAAAGGTGACATCGCCGATCTGGACCATGCCGCTGGGAAAATCCAGCGTGGCGTTGGCGGCCGCTTCGCCGGGCCCCTGCGGGTAATAGTTGCCACCGGCCAGCGAGATCGTCCCTCCGCCGCTTCCCGTCAGCGTTCCCGCCAGATTGACGTTCGGTTGTCCGACGAACGTGAACGTGGATCCAGTCGCGACGTTGATTTGCCCGCCTTCGAGGTCGGTGGTTGCGTTGATCGCGAAATCGCCGGAGTCGATATTGACGGTGCCGCCGATGTTTTCGAACACGGCGCTATAGCTGTTCGTTGGATCGGTATATGCAGGAAATTCCGAGGTGCCTGTGCCGCCCGACTTGGTTAAAGTACCTTGATTGATGAACGTGCCGCTGTGGGTGCCTATGTAGGTGGTCGGCGCGAAGCTGCTGTCGTCAGTGATCGTAAACGTTCCGTCGCTGGAGTTCGTGAACGTGCCGTTGTTGCCCAGAACAATGCCGCCTGTGACCGTGACCGCACCGCTGTTCGTGAACTGACCGCCGCCAATTCCGCCGCCGTTGAACGTCATGTCGCCAGTGTTGGCGAAGTCTCCACCGTTGGTACCCCCGGCAACCACAGTCGTGCCGGCAAACGTCAGAGTCGTATCGCTATTGCCGCTGATCGACCCATTCCAGTTAAAGGTTCCATCGATCGTGCCGCCATTGCTTGCGCTGAACTGTCCCGCGCTCTCGAGCGTCACCGTGCTACCCATGGCGGTCGTGATCGTGTTTGCGGATTCGCCGGTCGAAATGGTGACATTCGATCCGGCAGGGATCGTGACGTCGTCGCCGCCGCCCGGTAGGTATCCGCCCGACCAATCCAGAACGTCGCTCCAGTCTCCCGTCCCGCCATTCCACTCGACGTTCGACAACAAGATCCGCTGTTCAAGGGATTCCAGAGCGCAGGCAACCCTCCGCCTCCCCCGCCGGCGGCTGACAGGCGCCTTTCCAAACGGGGTCACGAAATTCGCACGCGCTCGAATCGAAGAACCGATCATGGTTCATAACTCCCTGGTGTGGTCACGGACGCCGGAAACCCCGCTCGATCGGGTATACTGGTCGAACAGATCGATCTGGCGCCGAACGGCAGATTTTTTTCCAAAATCTCGACTTCGAGAGCGATCGCTGAAATAATGTTCAGAGAATCGATGCGTGCGTGGTATTCCTGTTAGAATGAAGTGTCAATACGCGGTTTGAGTGAATCTAATTCGATGGCTGCAAACGAATCCGAGCTGCGTACTCGTCCCAGTCTGCTGATGCGAATCCGTGACCGGAACGACGACGAGTCGTGGCAGACGTTCGTGATGATCTACGCGCCCCTGATTTATCGCTATTGTTGCCGCCACGGTCTTCAGGACGCCGATGCGGCCGATCTGTGTCAAGAGGTGATGCAGAGGGTCGCGTGCGCGATCCGGTCCTTTGAGTATCAGCCGGCCAAGGGCTTGTTTCGCAACTGGCTCTTGACCATCACCAGGCGTCAAATCGCCGATTTTCACCAGAAAATCGCCAGGCGGCCGGAGGAGTCGATTGGCTGCTCGGAGGTCGAGGGCTTGAGCGGAGACGGCGACCCGCCCGACGTCGACTGGAACCAGGATTTCACGGATCGGGTGTTGCAGGTCGCTCTCGATCGATCACGCCCCAGCTTCGAGCCGACGACCTGGCGAGCATTCGAGTCTGTCTGGATCGAAAATCGGTCCGCAGCCGAAACGGCCGCCGCTCTCGCTCTCAATATCGACCTGGTCTATTATTCGAAGGCACGCGTTCTCAAGCGGTTGAAACAAGAAGTCGAGGAAATCGTCGACGATTTCTCCAGTATGGACTATTTCTGGGCCACAAAGTGACATGCGAGCCTGTCGAGACACTCTGGAGCTGGGTAGCCGGAGAGCTGCCGCAGGCACGGGCCGACGACATCCGCGCCCATGTTCGTCATTGCGTTCATTGCCAGACGATCCTCGACGGCCAGACCGATGAAGCCAGCCTGCTCGCCTGGCGCCGGTCGCCCCAGCAAGACAGACGCGCCGCGATCGACCCACGGTTTCTCGACCGACTGATCGAAAGGCTTCAGTCGATCATGACGATTCCGGATCAAGATGGTCCCGCGTCGGTGCCGACGACCGCGGCAAATGGCCCTTCCATGCGTGCGGAGGCGCTTTCCCGACCCACGGCTGAACTGGGAACCATCGCCCACTATCGGCTCTTGAACGAGCTGGGCCGCGGCGGCATGGGAATCGTCTATCGCGCCTGGGATGAATCCCTGCGCAGGCTGGTCGCACTCAAGATGCTCAGGCCCGAGCAATCCCATGAGACCGACCGGCACCGGCTGATTCGAGAAGCGCAGATCACCGCCCAGTTCCGGCACGACCACGCGGTCATGGTCCACGCGGTCGCCTGTCCGGATCATGGTCTCGCGTACCTGGTGATGGAATTTGTCCTGGGCCCTAACCTCGCGCAGTTGATCGATTCGCCGGAGCGTCCCCAGCCCAAGGCGATCGCCACCTGGACGGCCGAGGTCGCCGATGCGCTCGACGCGGCCCACGCTACGGGACTGGTCCATCGCGACGTCAAGCCGAGCAACATCCTGATCGAGAAGGCGACCGGCCGGGCGAAGATCACCGACTTCGGCCTGGCGCGCACCGAGGCCGGACCGAGCAGTCTGACTCGTGAAGGCTTCCTGGCCGGGACACCGACCTACATGAGCCCCGAGCAGGCGCGCGGAGATTCAATCCTCGACGCCCGCACCGACGTCTACGGCCTGGGCGCGACCTTGTATCAGGCCCTGACCAGTGAGATTCCTTTTCGCGGCGCTCCGCACCTGGTCCTCCGTCAGGTGATCGAGGAAGAACCGTTGCCGCCGCGACGGCTGTGCGACCGGGTGCCCCGCGACCTCGAGACGATCTGTCTAAAGGCGATGGCCAAGGAGCCGGCCCGCCGCTATCCCTCCGCGGCTGCCCTCGCCGGCGACTTGAGGCACTGGCTGAAAGGCGAGCCGATCCAGGCCCGGCCCGTGGGCCTTCTCGAACGAGCTTATCGCTGGGCCCGCCGCAGCCCGCGAGTCGCCGGGCTCGCTGCGGCCCTGTTCCTGGTCTTCACGGCCGGTTTTCTCGGCGTCCTTTGGCAATGGCGGCGCGCCGAGCGCAATCTCAAGGAATCTCAGGTCAACTTCGAACGCAGCCGCCGGGCCGTCGACCAGTTCTATACGCGATTCTACGAGCAAGGCGTTCTCGCCGTCCCTGGGCTCGAGAAGGTCCGCCGCGAGGTGCTCGGCGAGATGATTCAGTACTACAGGGATTTCCTCGACCAGCATCGCAATGACCCGGCGCTGCGCCTCGAGCTCGCCGAGACCTGCTTGCGGCTCGGGAACCTCACCAAAGACCAGGGAAACAAGGTCGACGCGCTGGCCGTCCTCCGGCGAGCGCTTGAACACTTCGAGCGCCTGCCCGCTGACCAGGCCGATGACCGCCGGGTCCAATTGCGTTTGCATCGCTGTCTCAACTGCATGGCGATGGTGGAGAGCGCTCAAGGCGACTTCGTGTCCGCGCGGCGAGACTATGAGCGCGGATTTGGCATCCTCGAGAAGATCGTCAAGAGCGAGCCCCAAAACGTCGAGCTCAAGCGTGATCTGGCCGCCGCGTTCGGCAATTTCGCGAACCTTTGCTCGATCGCGAACGACCAGACCGAGGCCCGTCGAGCCTAGCTGCGGGCGCTTGAGATTCAGAAGGACTTGGTCCGGCAAGATCCGGCCGAGGTCGGGTTCAAGAGCGACCTGGCACTCACCTATCACAATCTCTCTTTCTTGGCGAAGACTGGGCAGGAAAGGCGAGCGCTCCTGGAACAGGCACTCGAACTCCGGAAACAGCTTGCCGAGGCGCTGCCGGGCAATCTCGTATTTCGGCGCCACCTGGCGCGGACTTACTACGCCTTGGGGCGCGACCAGCACGAAGGCGGACAGCCCCAGGATGCTCGGGCTCTCTTCCAGGAGAGTCGGGCTCTCCTTCATCAAGTCCTGATCAAGGAGCCGAACTCCACGACTTGTCAGGAGAATCTCGCTAACTCTTGTGAGCTGCTTGGCTACACGCTGACAAAGCTGGGCCAGCACCGCGAGGCGCACGAGGCTTTCATGGAGGCGCGAACGATGTATCAAAAACTCGTGCAATCAAATTCCGAGAATTCCAGATACAAGGATTTGTTGCGCGAGGTTGAAACCATGGTGGCAGAGTCCGAGAAGGCTTCGAAAACCCACTCACCCTGAAAGGGAGAGAGCCCGCGACATCTACTCCCCACCTTGCGGTCCAAGCACGATCTGCCAACGTCTCGGTACGCGGGCGAATGCCGCCTGGTATGTCTCTTCCAGCGGCACGGCGACGAACCGCCCAGGTTCGAGAAAGAGCGGCATATCACAGAGGGTGTCTCCGACGCGAACCGGCTCGATGAAGGCTCGCACGCTCGTTCCCGCTTCGTAAGCCGCGAGGGTGAGCGGCTTTTCCGGCGGACGCGTGTATGGCTCCCCGGCCACCTCGTCCCAGATCGCACCGTGGACGCCGTCTGGATCACGACGCGTCGGCGGCTGCAAGGCGACGATCAGCAGATGGACTTGATGAAACAAAAGGTCCGCGGCTTTACGCACGAGGTCGTCGAAAGCCATTCGTCCGGATTTGTTGCCCTTCGAAATGATCTCGATCATCGCGATGAGACGGTCGCCCGAGACATGCCGGATTGCCACGACATTCTGCTTGCGGCGGTAGAATTCGAGGTCGCTGGTCGCGGTGAGACGAACGGGCGGCTCCGCGAGCACGACACTTTTACGCTGTGATCCGCTGCCGCCATTTTTGAGTGCGGCGTCTCCCCAATCGGAGTGCTCCGGTTCGCTGCAGGCGTCGGGCCCATCACCCGACTTTAGCGTCAGGACATCGGTCTCGAACCGGCCGCTTTGCTGCTCCGCCAATGCATAATACTCGTCCGGGAGCAGGCGCTCGTTGAGGATGTCCGTCAGCGCGGATATCCATCGCTGGTGGAAATGATGGAAGATGCCAGCGTCGACGAGTGTCCAGTCATGAACAGGCATGGGCTCCCCCGCGGCTGGGATTCCGGTGGCGTCGATTGCTTGAGACCACTTCTATATTACCCACGCGCCCGTCAAAATGCGGTATTCGTCGGCGTTCCGCTAACCAGGATGTCGCCCAGAGTTTCGAAGGACCAGCGCCATGACTTCCCGTCCCACTCGACGTCGTTTCCTCGAATTGTCCGGCACCGCGGCCGGAATGGCCGGCGTTCCGGTTGCTGCAGCTCGTCGCAGGACGGAAGTAAGCGCGATCCGAACCGCTCTGTCTCCCCCGCGCCCCAAGATCGCGGCGCTCGCGAGCACCTATTACTACCTTTCGCACGCCTATCACATCGTCGGTCGGTTCCTTGACGGTTTCGTCGTTCATGACGGACATGGCCTGCACAAGCCTCCCTTTGATATCGCCAGCCTGTTTATCGAGCAGGTTTCGCCGGCGACCGATCTGGGCCGTGCTCACGCCGCAGAGAAACACGTCAGGCTGAGTCCCACCATCGCCGACGCCCTTACCCTGGGCACCGGCAAACTTGCGGTCGACGGCGTTCTGCTGATCGCCGAGCATGGCGACTATCCCTTCAACGAGAAGTTGCAAAAACTCTATCCCCGCGGCAGGTTCTTTCGGGAAGTGCTCGAAGTGATCCGCGCGTCGGGCTCGGCCGTACCGGTGTTCATCGACAAGCACCTGTCATACAGCCGGGCTGAAGCGAGCGAGATGGTCGCGCAGGCCAAAGCCCTGCACATTCCGCTGATGGCCGGCTCGAGCTTGCCCGTGACCTGGCGGTTCCCTGCGCTCGAGATCCCACTCGAGCGAGACTTCAAGGACGTTCTGGTGGCATCGCGCGGCGACCTCGAGATTTACGGTTTCCATGCGCTCGAGACGGTGCAGTGTATGGTTGAGCGACGCAGGCGAAACGGCAAACCACAGGGCGTTGCCACTGTCACTTGCCTGGAGGGCGATGCTGTATGGAAAGCCGGTGATCAGGGAGTCTGGTCCTGGAATCTGCTCGAAGCCGCCCTCGGCCGCAGCCACACTCGGAACATCGGCGACATCAAACAAAATACACGTGATTTCATGCCACCAAAAGCCCCGGGGCGCGACGAGCAAACCAAGTTCCGGCACCCCGTCGCCTTTATCGTAGAGTACGTCGACGGCCTGCGCGCGACTGTCTTGATCTTGAACGGCCACGTGGACGATACGACCTTTGCGGCCCGGATCAGCAATTCGGGAGGCGGCGAGACGATCGTCTCGACACTGATGTATCTACCCGCGCCCCCGGCGCCTGCTTCTTCGACCCGCTGGTACTGCGCATCGAAGACTTCTTCCGCACACGAAAGCCCCCCTACCCCGTCGAGCGAACCTTGCTTACGGGTGGGATTCTGGACGTCGCGCTCGAAAGCCGGATCCGCGATCACCGCCGGATCGAGACGCCGGATCTGGCGACGATCGACTATGAGCCGCCCGGAGATTCGGGGTATATCCGAAATCCGCTGACCAATCCCGAGCCCAATCGCTTGTAGGTCAGGCTTTAGCCTGAAGTCTTTTGTAGGTCAGGCTAAAGCCTGACGTGCCCTTGGAGTACCCGACCGTTGCGAAAAGTTACGGGTTATCCCCTCTGGATTGGCCATGCCGGCGACGTTCGCGATCCCACCAACCTGCTCGACGCGGGCATCTCGGCTGTCGTCTGTGTGGTTCAAAGCGAGCCGCCACTGGCTCTGCCGCGCGAGCTGGTTTACTGCCGTTTTCCCTTGGTTGACGGCACTGGCAATCCCGAGTGGCTTCTGCGGGCGGTCGTCGAAACGGTGGCATCTCTTCTGCGCTCGAGCACGCCGACGCTAGTTCACTGCAGCGCCGGCATCAGCCGTTCTCCCGCGGTCGCCGGCGCGGCGATTGCAATTGCCCGCGGCTGCACATTTGCCGAGGGCCTGATCGCCGCGACGGAATCCGGCCCGGCCGACGTCTCACCGGGGCTGTGGACCGAGATCCAGGATGCCATTAACGTCAGTCCAACCGCGCCACACCATTCCCCGGCTTCGGGAATCGATCAAACACCTCCGGGTCGTGGCCCGGAATGATCAGCCGTAGGCTCGACGCGAGCTGCTTCATCCTGTCTTGCGCCGCCAGGTTCGACTTCGCGTCGAGGGTCTGGGCGATCGGCACGTGCTTGTCGAGGTTTTCGTACAGGTAAAGGTTGTCCGACGCGATCACCATCACGCCGGCCCTCGTATTCACGCCGACGTACTGCGACTCGAACGTGTGTTTGCCGCCGGTGTAGACGGTCACGCCCGGAACGATCTCATTGGCGTCGCCGTCGACCAGTTGAACCCGCCCCTGCTCTTTGAGTTTGATCATCGCCTCGTAATGACCCGGGAGCCTGCCGTCGTCGTTGGCGGCTGCTCTTCCGGTCCGCACCTGCGGAATGGTCGTACTCCTTCTTCTGGATCCAGACCTGCGCCTTCGGAAACAGGTCGACGCCGTCGGCGTGGTCCCAGTGCATGTGCGTGATGACGACGTCGGTGACGTGTTCCGCGCTGATCCCGAGCCGCTCGAGTGCCTTGTCCGGCCGGGTGTAATCGGCGACATCTTTGCGCTTCCATGATCTCCGGCCGGTAGAACCCCGTGTCGACCAGGACCGTTCGATTGCCGGGCCCCTTCAGCACCCAGACGGTCATGGCGAGGTCGAGCTTGCGCTCGGGATCGGCCCCCTGGACGAGCGATGCGACCGGATAGCCCAGCAGCCTGGCGTACCGCACGGCATAAACCTCGTACACCGGCGGCTCGCTCGCCCGCAACGTCGGCCCGCGTGCACCGCCGAGCTCCATCAGGATGCCCAGAACAGCCCAGGTGCGAAGTCGCCGCATGGTAAGCATCCTTGGAATCGAAGAGAGGAGCCGAATGAGCCAAGCATGATTTCTGCGTTCTGGCAGGCTATTATGCCGTCTTGAAACACGCGCCGCCACTCCTACTGGAAACGTCCAACCCCATGAAAATCACCCATATCGATTTGCACGTGCTGCTCATCCCGGATTGTGACGTTACAGCTTGTTCGTCGGCGCAAGACGACCTGGTCGTCGAGGTGCACACCGACGAAGGAATTGTCGGCATCGGGGAGACAGACACGAATCCTTGGATTGCGCGGGAGTGCATCCGCGCGCGCGGCACGCACTGCATGGGACTGGGATTGCAGGAGATGTTGATCGGCGCAGACCCGATGGAGCCAGAGCTTCTTTGGGAGAAACTGTACGAGGGATCGAAGATGACCGGCCGGCGCGGTGCGCTCATCTGCGCGCTGGGCGCGCTCGATATGGCGCTTTGGGATATCAGAGGCAAAGCCTTGGGCCAACCGGTATGGCGCTTGCTCTCTGGCGCGGACGAGAAGAAGGCCGTCACCCCGTACGCGTCGCTATTACCCACGGGCAGAACGCTCGAGGATTACGCACGGTCGCTTGTCGAAAAAACGATCGTGGCAAAAGCTCTCGGCTATCGGGCCGCCAAGCTTGAGGTCTGCTTGAACGGACCTTACAGTCATCACGGGCTGGACGAAAATGACGATGCGGTCGTGGAGCTTGTCAAGGAGTGCCGTCGCGCGGTTGGGCCCGATCTTGTGCTGATGGTCGATGTCGCATATGCCTGGCCTGACGCGCTATGGGCGCTGGGCGTCCTCCAGCGACTCGCGCGATTTGACCTCTTTTTCGTCGAGACGCCAATCGACATTGATGATCTGGACGGCTATGCACACCTTCATGATCGTTCGCCGATTCGCATTGCCGCCGGTGAGTGGCAGAACACGCGCTTCGAGTTCCTCGACCTCGCCGACCGCGGTCAGCTCGACGTGCTTCAGCCCGACGTGGGCCGCGTCGGCGGTTTCACCGAAGCGATGAGGGTCTGCCGCATTGCCGCCGAGCGCAAACGCCTGATCGTTCCGCACTGCTGGAAGAGCGGGATTGGAATCGCCGCGAGCGCGCATCTCGCGGCTGCGTGCGACTGCTGCCCCTACATCGAGTTCCTTCCCATAGAGCTTGCCGAGTCTGCGCTGCGTCGCGAGCTGTTGATTCAGGACCTGCCGGTTGTCGACGGCCTGATCTCAGTCCGTGATGCCCCCGGCCTCGGCATCGAGCTCAACCGTGAGACGCTCGAAAAATACCGAGTCGACTGACGCGCCTCGCCTCACGAAGTAAGCCCAGCTTAGCACCAGGCTGGCGCACGTGAGCACCGCGGTCACGCCGCACGTTACCATGAAGAACCGCAGGAAGTCGCCCCCCGCCGGCACGGCGCTGCTGGCGATCATCAGCCCGGCGTAGCCCAGGTACCCGAAGGCATCGGCGACGTACATCAAGAACCCGAGGTTCGCCCGCTCGCGTGTCATTGCGATCAGCCGCTCGAAGACGGTCGTCTGGATGACGACATAGGGAAGGTAAAGCCCTGTGCCCACGAGCACCATGAACGTGAAGCCGTCGAGTACCGAACGCGACCAACCGGCGAGCGCGGCCAGCATGAGCACGCCACCGAAAAGCGAGATGGCGAGCGACGTGAAGAACGCCCGCCGATTGTCGATGATCAAGACGCTGAGTCCGCTCGCGGCCAGGACGATGATCGCAACCAGGATTTCCGAATTCGCGAAGGTCGTGGGCACCACCTCAACTCCCAGGCCGCGCCAGATCTCGGCGCGAAGTCAGCGCGGATGCTCCGGGCGATCGTCACCAGGAAATAGGCCGTGACGATCAGGAACAAGCCTGGGCCATGGCGTCGCACCAGCCCGGCTCGATCGGCGCGGCTCATCATGGGCCGCTCGCTCCGCAGCGCCAGGTCTGGGCGGCCGGGCCGCGGAATCCGCGTGAGCATCCACACGAAGAAGAGCAACGGGGGTAAGAAGACGAGGCCCGCGAGCTCCGGCATCCAGCGCTCGGTGACACCTTGCTCGAGCAGCCAGGTAGCGACCGATTTCATGATCCCGTCAGCCAGGATAAAGCTCGCGCAGAGGCCTGCCATCAGAGCTTCCGTGACCTGGCGGCCTTCCAGGAACCCGAGCACCAGGCCGAAGACCAGCCCCAGCGAGAGGCCGTTCGCGAACATGCAGAGGGCAAGGAGCGGCTGCGGCGCGAGTGCGAACAGCAGCAGAGCCACCTCCGCCGCGACGACCAGCGCCACGATCATGCCCGCGCGGCGCTGCGGCGGCGTCTCGGCGATCACGCGGATGCCCAGGAACTTCGATGCCGTGTACCCGAGCACCTGTGCGGTAACGAGCAAGGTCTTCTCGGCGATTCCCCATGATGTCATGCTGGAGAACGCGGCAGCAGTGAACGGCTTTCGGAACGCGTACATGCAGAAATAAGTGCCAAACGCGGCGACAACTGACCACAACGCGAGCATCGGTGCGGAAAGCTCGGGCCGGGCCGGGGCTAGTTGTCGCTCGGCGTTCGTCATGGGATAATCTTTTTGTGGTGCACTCATCGCAGCCCTCACGAATCACTGGGCTGACCGCCAGTATCCCCAAGCCAGGCGGCAGTCGCCATGTGCTGCCGGCTTGACCAGGTTGCAAAGTTTGTGTGAGGGTCGTGTGGAGGATGTGAGGATGGCGACAGACCGCGCTTTGGCGATTGAACAGATCCGGACTTTGTTTGGCGAGCGCGGCGATTCGGCATACGGGGGCGAGGCTGTTTCTCAGCGCGAACATGCGCTCCAAGCCGCCCACTTCGCGCGCAGAGCGGCGCGTCGGCCGCTCTCATCACGGCCGCGCTCTTGCACGATATCGGGCACTTGTTGCACCATCTACCGGACCATGCCCCGGACGAAGGCGTGGACGACCTCCATGAGAAACTGGCCGGCCGCTGGCTGGCGCGCTGGTTCGGGGCCGAGGTCATCGAGCCCGTGCGCATGCACGTCGATGCCAAGAGGTTCCTTTGCGCCGTCGAGCCGGACTATCGGCGGCAACTCAGCCCTGCATCTCTCGTAAGCCTGGCGCTGCAGGGCGGCCCGATGAACGGCGAGGAGGTCGAGACCTTCCGGGAATCTGCTCACGCCGATGGGGCCGTTGCCCTGAGGCGCTGGGATGACGCGGCCAAGGATCCAACCCTTTCCGTCGCCGGGCTCGATGAGTACATCCCCATCATTGAGGAAGCGCTGGCGACTGCCGCCCGCGCCGCGCGGCGCGCGCAATGACCGACCAGTCGCCGGCTGGAGGAGCCCGCCCGATCGAAGAAGTCGGCGTCGTGGGCGCCGGGATCGTCGGGCTCGCCCATGCATGGTCGGCGGCACGCTGTGGCCACCGCGTGACTGTCTTTGAACGCGGCGCTGGCGCCTCCGGTGCATCGATCCGCAACTTCGGGATGGTCTGGCCAATCGGTCAGCCTGCTGGCGAAGCACACACGCTCGCCCTGCGCAGCCGGCAGGCGTGGCTGGAGCTGGCCCGCGAGGCAGGCCTCTGGGTGAATCCGTGCGGCTCGATCCACCTCGCCCACCGCCAGGATGAATGGGTCGTGCTCGAAGAGTTCGCGAGCGTCGCGTCGGGGCTCGGTTACACCGTCGAGCTGCTCACTCGCGAGGCGGTTTTGCATAGCACTGCCGCCGCGAATCCGGACGGCTTGCTCGGCGGGTTATTCAGCCCGACGGAGCTTGCCATCAACCCGCGCACGGCGATGCGCACGTTGCCCGGCTGGCTTGCCTGTCGCCTGGATGTGCGCTTCGAGTTTGGAACGACGATCACGAACGTCGAGCCCGGCCGGGTGCGCAGCGCTTCAGGCCGCACGTGGGCTTTCGATCGCACGGTCGTATGCGGCGGCGCCGATTTCGAAACGCTCTTTCCAGAAGTATTTCGTGACTCCGGCCTCTCGCGCTGCAAGCTCCAGATGCAGAGGACGGTGCCGCAGCCACAAGGCTTTTCGATCGGCCCGCACCTGGCGAGCGGGTTGACATTGAGGCACTACGCCAACTTCGCCGTCACGTCGAGTCTCGACTCATTGAAAAAGCGCATCGCCGTTGAGACTCCCGAGCTCGACTGCTTCGGCATCCATGTGATGGCATCGCAGAATGATGCCGGTGAAGTGATCCTGGGCGACTCGCACGAGTATGGCCCGGACATCGATCCGTTCGGCAAGGCGGTGATCGACAATCTGATCTTGCGAGAGCTCAGCCGCGTCGTCCGTCTGCCGCACTGGGAGATCGGGGAGCGCTGGCACGGCGTCTACGCGAAAAATGGCGCGCGACCGGTCTTCGAAGCTGAGCCTCTGCCGGGAGTCCACGTGCAAACGGGAACCGGCGGCGCGGGAATGACGATGTCGTTTGGCCTTGCCGAGCGATTCTGGGAGACCTTGCCATGAGAGATGGTCGGCCAAGGATTCGCGCGATCTTATTTGACTGGGCAGGTACCACCGTGGACCACGGCAGCCGGGCTCCTGTCGAGGTCTTCCTCGAAGTCTTCCACCGCGCCGGCGTCGAACTCTCCCCGGCCGAGGCGCGCGGCCCTATGGGCACGGCCAAGCGCGACCACCTCGAGCAGCTTTTCTCGCTGCCGCGCGTCGCCGCGGCCTGGCATGCCATACACGGCCGGCCCGCCGGCCCCGCGGACGTCGACCGGCTGTATGACGATTTTCTGCCCCTCCAAAGCGTCGTGCTCGAGCGCCATGCGGATGTGATCGCGGGCGTTCCGAAAGTTGTCGCGGAATGCAGAAAACGAGGCATGAAGATCGGAGCCACGACGGGATATACGCAGGCGCTCATGGAAGTGGCCGCCCCCCTTGCCCGCGCGGGCGGCTACGAGCCGGATGTGATGATCTGCGCCGATGATGTTCCCCGCGGCCGTCCGGCCCCCTGGATGCTCTTCCGGGCTGCGGAGCGGCTCGACGTCTACCCGATGTCCGAAGTCGTCGTCGTCGATGATACACGCGTCGGCATCGAGGCCGGCCTGAACGCGGGCGCGTGGACCGTCGCCATTACGAGGACCGGGAACTCTTTTGGGCTCTCCCTGGAAGAGCTGGCGCGACTCGATCGCGACGACCTGGCGGCCCGCCTGGAATCCGCCGCGGAGGAATTTCGACGGGCCGGCGCGCATCGCGTCATCGAGAGTGTCGCAGATCTGTTGCAAGTCTTGGACGGGATTGAGTTCCTGGCTGCAAGCGACACGCCAGGTAAAACGCCTACCTGAGCGGGGAATCGCGCGTCAAGCTTCTTGGATCCCCTCGCGGTCCTCGGCTCAAGCCGGCCAGCGCCAGACCCCAAGACGCCGCCAGACGCTCGCGCTTCCATCAATTCGCGCGAATTGATCGGGCCCACTCGCCGCGAATTGACGCCTAAGCCACTAGGAGATGGTGCGTATCCACGCTACGTGACGACGCGGCTCCAGGCCGGGACACGCCTCTGGAAACGTTCGAGGTTTGCGCGCGCCTTGCTTGAAGGGAGACGCGATGGTCGTGTTTCGTCGCGCGGCGCTTCTGGCGATCGTCGTGGTTGCGGCGTGCGCCTTTGTGATGACGTCGGCGCGGCCAACGGACACCGGCGCGAAAGTGATGGTTGCACGCGGAGAAATGCATCCGCGACATCCGAATCTGGATGTCAGTGGTTTCAGCGTGGTCACCGACGTGTTGCAGCCGTGGCCAGCCGACGCCACGCTTGCGGAAATTGCCCGGCGGTGGGAAGGAGTCGGACGTCGTGGCGTGATGATGGCGGACGCGGAACTGGCCAAACCCGGGCTCCCGCCGATCAAGCGTCTTCAACTCTCGATGATGAGGTCTCAGTTTCAGCTTTTTGACGGTGACGCCCAGGGTTCTTACGAGACGATCTCCGGGCTTCGAGCCAGCGTCGAGACCGACCCGAATACGGCGCGACTGTCGCTCGCCACGCTCATCTTCCTTCAGGGTGCCGCGGCGATGAGACGCGGTGAGAATGACAATTGCATCGCCTGCCGCGGCGAGAGCTCGTGCATTGTTCCCATCGCACCGGCGGCCGTGCATTCGAATCCAACTGGTTCGCGGTTGGCTGTCAAGCACTTCAAGGAATACCTCGAGCTCTTCCCGGACGACGTGGGGGTGCGATGGCTGCTGAAGATCGCACGCATGACCCTTGGCGAGCATTCGGATGACGGCGATCCCGAATTCCACCGAGCCATCGATCGCTTCTTCCGGTCCGAATTCGACATCGGCGAGTTTCGGGACAAGAGCCATGAGGCCGGAGTCGACCGATTCAATCAGGGCGGCGGCGCGATCATGGACGACTTCGACGGCGACGGGCTCCTTGACCTCGTCGTCACTACCTCCGATCCCACCGTGCCGATGGCTTTCTACCGAAACTCGGGCGACGGCACGTTCGAGAATCGCAGCCAGGCGGCGGGAATCAACGACCAGCTTGGTGGGCTTGTCTGCTACCAGGCCGACTATAACAACGACGGTACGCTGGACATCTTTATTCCTCGCGGAGCCTGGCTCGACTCGCCGATCCGACCCACACTCCTGCGAAACGGCGGAGCCGGCCGATTCACCGACGTCACTCGTGAAGCCGGTTTGCTTGATCCGGCAAACTCGAACGCGGCGGCCTGGGGCGACTACGACAACGACGGCTGGATCGACCTTTTCGTCGCGTGCGAGCGCCAGCGCAACCGGCTTTACCACAATCGCGGCGATGGCACCTTTGAAGACGTCACGTCGCCCGCCGGCCTGGAAGCAGATCCCTCCCGCTTCGCCAAGGGATGCACCTGGATCGACTACGATAACGACGGGTTCCAGGATTTGTTCGTGAACAACCTCGCGGATACCGGCAGGCTCTATCACAACGAGGGCGACGGCCGTTTCGCGGAAGCAACGCTCGAGATGAACATCGACGGCCCGCGCTACGGTTTTGCCTGCTGGGCCTGGGATTATGACAATGACGGTTGGCTCGACATCTTCGCGGCGTCGATTGATCGCGACTTGACCTCTTTCGTCAAGGGAATGATCGGTAAGCCCCACAATCTTTCCTCTGGCAGGCTTTTCCGGAATTCTCACGGGGAAACGTTTGAAGACCTTACCAAGCCGGCCGGCCTGGGAGGCGTGTATGCGCCCATGGGTTGTAACTTTGCTGACTTTGATAATGACGGCTGGCTTGATTTCTACCTGGGAACCGGCGAGCCGAGCGTGGCCACCCTCGTCCCCAACCGGATGTTCAAGAACGTCTGTGGATCTCGATTCGCCGACATCACCGGCTCTTCGCGCACCGGCCACCTCCAGAAAGGCCACGGCGTCGCCTGCGGCGACTGGGACCGCGACGGCGATGTCGACCTCTTCATCGAAATGGGCGGCGCAGTCAACGGCGACAAATATCACAATGTGCTTTTTCAAAATCCCGGGCAAGGGAACCACTGGCTGACCGTGAAGTTCATCGGCAGGAAAACCAACCGGTCTGCGATCGGAGCGCGCATCAAGGTCGTGACGGAAGGATCGCAGCCGCGATCGATTCACCGGCTGGTCTCTTCAGGCAGCAGCTTCGGCGCCAACACCCTGGAGCAGACCATCGGCCTCGCCGACGCAACGCGCGTGGCGACACTCGAAGTCTCGTGGCCTGCCAGCCACACCACCCAGGTCTTCCGCAACGTCGCGGCAGACCAGGCCATCTCGATCACCGAATTCGACGGCCATTACCGCCGTCTTGATTGGCAAGCCCTTCCTCAACCACATTGAATCCGACGCGAGAGGGCGGCCGCAACTCATATTCACCGCGCCCGAACGACCGGGATACACTTCCCGCTCATACTCGCCGTCCTGGGTGCCGGAGGCGTTGCGATTCGAACGGCCGTGTGCAATGCTCGGTGTTCCTGGAACGAGCACTCTCAAGGAGCATCACAATGTCCGAACACAAGGCCACGATCCACTGGCGGCGTGAAACGCCCGACTTCCAGTACGAGAACTACAACCGCGACCACGACTGGGAATTCGATGCCGGGATCAAGGTGCGAGCTTCTGCGGCCCCGGGCTACCTGGGAAGCCCGCAATGCGTGGATCCGGAGGAAGCATTCGTGGCCAGCCTTTCGAGCTGTCACATGCTCACATTTCTAGCGATCGCCGCGAGAAAGAAACTCAGCGTAGACGACTACCACGACGAAGCCGTCGGCATGCTCGCGAAGAATGCGGAGGGCCAGCTCGCCATCACGACGGTCACCTTGCAGCCGCAGATCAAGTTTGGAGGCGAGAAGATCCCGTCGGCGGAAGAGATCGCCAAGATGCATGAGACCGCTCACCACGCGTGCTTCATCGCCAGCTCCGTCAAGACGGACGTGACCGTCAAGCCCAGATAACACGTGCAACGGCCAGCGCCCGTGCACTGGGCGTGGCGAATCCGACTTTTGGAAGCGACTGGGCAGAATCCCCAGCGCACGCTCCCGTGCTGCGCGTGTCGACGTTACAGTGTACGCTGATACAAATAGTTGAAAAATTCAAAAAATTTAAAACCTTACACACTTGATTGATCGGCTGACGGGAAGTACACTTATCCTATGACAACTGTCCCCGCTTCCGCACGGACACTTCTTGCGGCAATTCCGCAGAGAGCCGGTCGCTCCGATGAAGAACTCACAGCCGAAGACCGTCGCGCCTGCCAAGAAACAACCCCGAACACTTCAAGGCTTTCTTGACAAGTGGTTCCTGCCCGTCTTGTTCGTGGGAATCGGCGGCGTGATCGTCTGGGCGCTCTGGCGGCGCTGATACGGCCCTTAGCTGCCGGGCCAAAATCCGTTAAGATGGTTGGTCCGAGACTCCTTCGCGAGGAGGATCACGATGACCGCCACCCAGAAAACCGTTGCGGTAGCCGCGGCCGTTCTTCTTGCGCTAGACTTTGCGCGATCACCGGCCCTGTTCGGGCCCGCGCTCGCGCCGGCTCGGCGGCCGCGAGCGGCCGCGAGCTTCAAGTTTCGGTTAACCTGTGCACCGATCTCAATTCCGGCTGGTGGCTCAATTCGGGAGAAAGCCTGTTCGCTGCGCTGGGTGGATTCCGGCTTGTCATGCAGAATGACGGCAACTTGGTGCTCTATGCGATCGATGATATGAAGCTTCCCGCGGACATCTTGCGTGTCTTTGCCTGCACGCCCGACGTCATGAAGCTTTATGCCAAGCCCATCTGGTCGACGGGTACGCATGTGCCCAAGGAAGGGAAAGGCCGGGGGTCGTACTGCGTCATGAGGGAGGACGGTAACTTTCTGGTTTGCGATCAAGCCGGGCGCCCCGTGTTCGAGACCGGCACGACGGGCCATCCCGGCTCTCTGTTGAGACTTCAGACGGACGGCAATCTGGTCGTCTATACCCATGACTTGAAACCGGCCTGGTCGACGAACTCCGCCGCCAGGCCGGTGATTCGCCAAGCGGCGAGTCCGGCACAAGCCGCTCCCGGCCGCGTCATGCGGCCCGACCGGGGAATGCCCGCGCGCTTCTCAAGGGACCTGAGACCCGGGTGGCGGCTGAACCCCGGCGACAGTCTGTTCTCGCCACTGGCCGGTTTCCGGCTGGTCTTCCAGCACGATGGAAACCTTGTTCTCTACGTCATCGACGACACGCGGATTCCGGTGGATGCCGCACAGGTCGTGTCGCATTCGCTGGACTTGATGGAGATCTATCACGACGCCATGTGGTGGACGAACACGCACGCCGCCGGCCCCAGCGCGGGCGTGGCCGCTTATTGCGTGATGAAAGGCGACGGCAACTTCATCGTTTACGACGAAGACGAAAAGGTCTGCTTTCAAACGCGCACACAAGGGCATCCCGGTGCGTTCTTGAGATGTCAAGACGATGGCAATCTTGTCATCTATACGCGTGACAACAAGGCGATCTGGCAGTCGAAAACCTATGCAAGGATCGACGATGTTCCGGTGGCGAAATGACTACTCACCGCCCGCTTTCGAGCGGCACATTCCAGTAGGCGTCGCTCAGGAATCGTGACCAGCTTGCGATCCGGATTCCGGCTGCATCATAGAGCGGTTTCCACGAGGGACGCACCGGCACGCGGCGCAGCCTCATCCCAGCCTGGTCCGGCGTTCGATTTGCCTTCTTCGCATTGCAAGGCACGCAGGCCAGCGCGCAGTTTTCCCAGGTGGTCTGCCCGCCTTGAGCCCTGGGTATCACATGGTCGATCGTCAGCTCTTCCGTGCCCGGCTGGCAGCCGCAGTACTGACAGGTCGAGTGATCGCGCTTGAACAGGTTCCGACGGCTGAAGGTGACGGTTTGGTGCCGTGCCCGATCGTGACGCGTGAGCGCCAGCACCTCCGGCACACGCAGATGAAATCGCACCGTCCGGATGAAAGGTTCTCCCTCCCGGGCGCGAGCTTCGCCCAGTCGGACCAGGTGTAGAGCTGGAAGTCGTCGGGGTCGATCACGTACGCCGCGTCATTCCAGACCATCACGAGCGCCCGCGCCACCGGAGCCACGTGCACCGGCTGCCAGTGGCGATTCAAGACGAGAGTCGGCCGTTGCAGCACACTGCCTCTCATGGGTCGCAACCTCTCGGCTCAGTTCTTGGTCGAAAGAGCACTCCTGCATGTCTCCCTGGCTGCGTGCGGGAGTCGCCCTTGGTCCTGGACATCTTAACCGACGGAAAAGCAATGGTGCCAGAGACTCTTTCAGTTGATACCCTCATGTTTGCAAGAACTTCACGAACGGGTCGCGGGAGTGAGAATCACCCATGCAGGCGGAAATCATCTCGATCGGCAGCGAGCTGGTGAGTGGTCAATCGCTCGATACCAACAGCCAGTGGCTCAGCCGCGAGCTTTCGGATCTGGGAATCTCGGTCGAATTGCACACCACGCTGGGTGACGTGCTGGCAGACGATGTCGCGGTCTTCCGCGCGGCGACCGAGCGATCTGATCTCGTTGTCGTCACGGGGGGCCTGGGCCCAACGCAGGATGATTTGACGCGTGACGCCCTCGCGAGCTGCGCCGAAGTTTCTCTGGTCGAGAACGCTGAGTCACTCGCGGCAATCGCAGCGATGTTTGCCCGCCGCAACCGGGTGATGACCGAGCGAAACCGCATCCAGGCGTACTTTCCGCAAGGCGCCGTTCCGCTTCCTAACCCGGTTGGAACGGCTCCGGGCATCTGGATGAAAATCGGCCGTGCCTGCTTCGCGTGTCTACCAGGCGTTCCGTCGGAGATGAAGCTGATGTTCCGCGAGCAGGTGATTCCCAGGCTGCGTCAGGATGGTTTCAACCAGCAAGTCATTGTCCATCGCAAGATCAACCTCTTCGGCAAGGGAGAATCCGACATCGAAGCGCAGGCGCTGGACTTGACGGCCCGCGGCCGCGAGCCTGAGGTCGGCATCACCGCTCACGACGCTACCATCAGCTTCCGCATCCGCGCTTCCGCCAGGACCGACGACGAGGCCGCGAAGCTGATCGAACCCACCGCCCGGCTGATTTACGAGCGATTTGGAACACTCATTGTCGGTGAAGGCTCGACCGACGTGCCCGAGGCCCTTCTCGCGGAACTGGTGCGCACCGGGGCGACCCTTGCCACGGCCGAGTCGTGCACCGGCGGTTTGATCGCCCACATGATCACCGCGGTGCAGGGCGTGAGCCCTTACTACCCGGGAGGCGTCGTGAGCTACGCGAACGAGGCCAAGGTCGAGCTGCTCGGCGTTGCGGCGGCTTTGATCGAAGAGCACGGCGCCGTGAGCGCCGAAGTCGCCGCGGCGATGGCCTTTGGAGCTCGAGCGCGATTCAATGCCGGGATCGCCGTTTCCGCCACGGGTGTCGCAGGTCCCACGGGCGGCACGCCGGAAAAGCCCGTCGGTCTGGTGTACCTGGGAATGTCGACACCGCGGGGAACACAAACGCGCCGGCTCGACATCGGATCAGACCAGCCGCGGGCCATCATCCAGCACCGCGCCTCCAAAGCCGCCATCAACTGGGCGCGGTTGACGCTGTTGCGAGAGTGGTGAGGCGCATCGGCGCTGTTCGCTAATCGGCCCAGAACGCTCGTGTCAACAAGATAAGCCATTACTCATACAACCCATCGCTACTCAACGCGCTGTCGGGTAGCGAAACGCCGCAGTCAGTGCCCGCTGAAAGAACCAGTGTGACCCAGTCATTCGCCGAACCGTTCCCTTTCGCAACACGCTCAACCCATTCGCGGAGGACAGTTCGTACGAGATCTTCAACGGACACTCCTTGCCGCCGGGCCATCTCTTCGAGCGTGATTTCCAGTTCTGGGGTGAGAGTCACTACCACCATGCACCTCGGTTCGTGTTGTTTGTCCACTCGATGAATTTATCACGAAATTCCGCACAGCGGCAACGGCGGAGTCACGCTGTCCCTGAAAAGCACCGCGGCGGTTCGGCATGGCGCGGCCGCTTTCGTCCGATCGCCGTGTTGCTGGCGAACCTCGAACGCCCCTCGCCCCAGATCGACCGGCATCGAAGATCTGGCGCACGCGCCAGGCTGGAGGACATCCGTTCCGTCCGAACTACGCTCTAACGAGCGTGGTCAGCAGAATCAACATCCCCGCTCAGATGCCGCCACCGGCCGTGGCCCAGATCTTTGCCGCCTGCGGATGATGCTCTCTCATCCACATCGTGGCTTCATCGAGACGGCGGTCGCGCTCCTCTAGCGGCCCGGTCGTTGCGTCGGAAAGCATCTCGGCGAGCTTGCCGTTGTCGTCCTGAGTGCGCCGGGCTTCTTCAAGCTTTGCTCCCGCATCGGTTTTCAAACCGGGCATTACTGCCAGCGAGTAGTTTGCCCAGATGCGGATCATCGGGTCGGTGTGCTGTGCTAGCTCCTCGAGTGCCGATGCGGGAATGGCGTAGCCGCGGGCCGCGCCGTATGCGAGCCTCCGCGCGAGCACGAGGCGCAGCCAGTCGGGCCAGTCCTGGCTTCTAGCCAGGGTGAGCGCGTAGCGCGCGGATCCCGTGCCACCGCCTCCGTCGAGATCGCCTCGGCCAGGATGTACCGAGCACGATCGGGCAGGTCGCGTCTCAGGCAGATCTCCATCAACTGGTGGTCGGTGACTCGCTTGTCGCGGCTGAGCTTGATCGCCGATTCGACGCGCTGGGCCTCTGACCGCGTCGCGTCATGAAGGGCGTAGACTTCGGCCCACATGTCTCGGAGCTGCCAGACGCGTAAGCCGAACCAGGCGATGAAAAGAACGAGCACCACCAGGCCGCCGGCGCCGAGATAGAGCAGGCCGCCATACTTCTCGCGCTCGGTGCGCGGCGGCGGCGGAGGCACTGAGTGCAGGATCGGAAGCTCGGGAAAGCCGTTTCGACCGTTTGCCAGACCGCTCACGGGTCACTCCTCGAGCCCACCGCGGTCGTTCAGAATGAATTCACGAGCTGGAGCTCGTGGCTGACCATCTTCCGGGCGAGGAAATGTGCATGATAGTGCATCGTCATGTGAAACAAATAGAAAAGGACGAATCCCGGACGCCGGTGTACCTTCAAGAACCGCCAGAGCCGCTTTCGATAATCGCTGCGCAACTCTGCGTCACGGACGTGAGTCATCAGTCGCAGAAAAAGTCCGATCCCCTTGACGATGAACCCCAGCTCCTTGCGAATGAATCGCGGGGCGTACCATCGCTTCTTCTTTTTGATGCCGATCTCGAATTCCGGCTTCAGGAACAAAGCCTCGGTGCGCTCGAAGTAGGCCCTGGGATCGTAAAGTTCGTTGAGCACCCGCAGGTACCCGGAGCGCAGGTCTTCACGGGTCATCTGCAGCGGAACAACATTCGTTCCAAATTCGGATACATCCGACAGGTCCAACCGGCCTTCGGCGGCGAGACGTTCGTGGAGCGGCGTCTTGGGAATCGCCGAGAGCATTCCGCTCATCGAGAACGAAATCCGCGCGTGCTGAATAAAATCGACCTGGCGGTCGAAGATTCCGTCGTCATCGCTGTCAAAACCCATGATCATCCCGCACCAGACTTCCATTCCGGCGTCCTGGATGCGGTGCACCTTCTCGAGCAGCGTGCCTCCCTTGCGCACGTTCTGGTATTTCTTGGCCTCGCGGAGTGCATCTTCATCGGGGCTTTCAATACCCACGAACGTCGCGATGAAATTGGCCTGTACCATCAGGTCCATCAGTTCCTGATCGTCGGCCAGGTCAATCGACGCCTCGGTGAAGAAAGTCAGGTCGTAATCGTGGCGCTCCTGCCATTCGATCATCGCGCGCAGCACGTCCTTGATCGCCTTCTTGTTGCCGATCAGGTTGTCGTCGACAATGAAGATCAGATCAATGCCCGACTCGTAAATCGCGTCCAGCTCGGCCACGACTTGCTTGGCCGTCTTGATTCGCGGGCGCCGGCCGAACGTGACGATGATGTCGCAGAACTCGCATTGAAACGGGCAGCCGCGTGAAAACTGGAGACTGCCGAATCCGTAGTACTTCATCTTGAGCAGGTCGAAACGCGGAGTGGGCACCTTCGTCATGTCGGTCTTTTCAATCTGCTCATAACGCATCTGGTGCAAGCCGTGCTTCCACTCGGTCAGAAATTGCGGCCAGGTATCTTCGGCCTCGCCGATGAAGATCGCGTCGGCCAGATCGCCGAAGTAGTCTTCCTGGACTGTGATCCAGGGCCCGCCCACCACGCAGAAACACCCGCGCTCTTTCAGCTCGGTGATGATCTCCTTCATCCGGAACCGCTGCACGCTCATGCCGGTCAAGCCGACGATGTCGGCCCGCTCGCAACGTTCCCAATCGATCGGCTCGACATTTTCGTCGATGATTGTGATCGTGTGTTCAGATGGAGTTAGTGCAGCCAGCAGGGGCAAGCACGCCACCGGTAAATTGGCCCGTTTTCCCAGGAACGGCAGCGCGTACTCCATTCCCCAATACGAAATCTCGAACCGAGGATTGATCAGGACGATGTCTGCCATCGCTTTTCGAAGCTCCCGAATAGCCGACGTGGCATGGCTTACAGAGGCGAATTCGCCGAATGAACTTAGTATACTCTGACCTAGCTTACTACAAAATGTTAGCCTAGAATGGTCATTGGTCCTAGCGTTTTCTGGGGACCGGCTCGTTTATGCCGGTAGCGCGACGATGAGTGTTGAAAGCTACCGAGACCGGCTCGAGCCGGCCGTGTGTGAAATGGGCGTTCCCGGTTTCGAGCCGCACCCGCTGTTGAAGGGAGCGCACGTCCAGACCATCGTTGGGCGATACATCGGGGGCGAGCGATTGAAGCTTGCCGCCGCGCCGCACCAGATTGCATTGCCCGACGGCGACCGGCTCCTGGTTCTGGAATCGATTCCCGAGGGCTGGGAACCCCCGATGCCTGCCGCGGTTCTGGTGCATGGGCTCGCGGGTTGTGCCGACGCCAACTACATGGGCCGCCTGAGCCAGCGACTCATCGGACTGGGCATCCGCGTCGTGCGGATGAACCTGCGCGGCTCTGGCGATGGATTCGGTCTTGCTCGCCAGATTTACCACGCGGGGCGCAGCGATGATCTGCTTCAAGTCGTGCGCTGGCTGCACGGGCGGACCGAAGGCTCGCCCATCGCCCTGATCGGCTTTTCCCTGGGAGCGAGTCTCGTGCTCAAGGCCGGCATTGAAGCGGCCGACAACCCCGTGGACGGCCTGGACTGCCTGCTGGCGGCCAATGCCCCCATCGATCTGATCCACTGCGCACGCCAGATGCGCCGTCGCGAGAACCGCATGT
Organism: uncultured Planctomycetota bacterium; assembly: GCA_963823665.1. GTDB lineage: Bacteria > Planctomycetota > Planctomycetia > Isosphaerales > Isosphaeraceae > CAVXHV01. The sequence goes on along the minus strand of CAWGMQ010000004.1, from coordinate 724,058 downwards.
ACAACTGGAACTTCGTGCGCTGGCTACGCGCGATGGTCGATCGTCTGCATCAACACTTTCCCGACCTGGGACCGTCGGGCCTGCAGGGGGTGAGAACACTCTACGACTTCGACGACAGGTACACCGCCCCGCGCGGCGGCTTTGCATCGGCCGACGACTACTACGCTCGGTGCAGCGTCAAGGACGGGCTCGGGCGTATCGCACTGCCGGGGCTCGTGGTCCACGCCCTCGACGACCCCTTCATCGGCGCCGAGCCATTCCTGAACATTGCGACACCCCCGGCGCTCGACGTCGAGCTGGTGCGCCACGGCGGCCATCTCGGCTACTTGAGCCGCTCACCGTGGATGGGCACCCGCCGCTGGCTCGATTCGCGGTTCTCCGCCTGGCTCTCGCGCCGGTGGGGGCGAATGTGATGGTCCGTGAACCGCGCATTCCGCGACGGATCTTCCACCTTTGGCATGTGGCATGAAATGCAATCGCCGGCGGGATTGACGGGGCACGCTTTCCCACGAACGGCGGCTGCGGCGGCCGGCGCGAGGCGAGGCTCTGTCGCATGGCAGGCCAGGCATTTTGCCTCATAGCGAGCGCTGTCCGTCTCCAGAGCACCATGCGGGTCATGGCAGGTCGTGCACGCGAAGCGGTCCTGGTTTGCGATGAAGCAGCGGCTGTAGAGAAACGTCGTTCCCTGGAACCGCGTGAATTCGGGGTCGCTCGGCGGGACCGTGCCGTCTTCGGAGTGGCACTGGGCGCACGAGCTGAGCTGCGCGCGAGACGGCGTCTTTGTGCTCAGCGTGATCGCCAGCTCGGCAAATCCCGTTTTGGCTGCCCTGACGTGGTTCAACCCGGGTCCATGACAGCTCTCGCAGCCGATTCCACGGTCCTCGCCCTCCGGCGGCCGCGTACCGGTGTGGTCCGGAGAAACCGAGCGAAACCATGTCGAGTGACACGAAAGGCAGTGATTGACCTCCTGCTGTCCGAGCGCCACACCATTGTGGTCTCCCGGCTGTTGTGGGGCGAACGTGATCCCCTTGGTCTGGCGCCAGGTACCGTCCAGGCCGGAATAAGAGACCCGCAGCTCGCGCTCGATCCCCTCTTCATCCCGGCCGAGCATCGTGATGCCGTGCCGGCCTGAGCCGACGGCATATTCGACGATTGCCTGAAAGACCTGGGAATCTTTCTGCGATCGCATCTCGATCTCGCGGTCGCTCGTCCGTTTGAACGAATGAGTGATGCCGGGGACCGCCGCGTCCGCGATCGGCTCGTGCGGGAGCGGCACGTCCTTGAGGTCTGTGCCGAAGCGCAGCGTCTGCGAGTGACGGTTCGCTCGCTGCTGCGTGCGATAGATCGTGCGATGACATTCCCCGCATCGCCTGGATCCAACGAACGGTGCAGGCTCGACCTCCGCGGCGGCGCTCTTGCCGAAGTCATCCGCCAGCGTGAGCATCCGGTCTGCTGTGTCGTGCGTGCCGAGCTGAAGCGCCGCGCGGCTCATCAGCCAAGCCGCTTCCTGGTCGGGAGCCGGCGGATCGGGAGACGGGCCGCTGCTCTTGCCGGGTTCGAGCAGCGGCTCGAGCAGCTCGCGCGCCTCGACCGCACGCCCGGTTTCCAGCAGCAGCCGTGCCACGAGCTTCACGACATCGTCGGGCGTTTGCAGTCGCTTGAGGGACGCGTTATAGCGAGCGCGGATACGATCGAGGAATTCCGTTTCGTGAAACTGGTCTCGCGTGTAACTGGCGACAGCCAGCACCAGAAGGCCGAGTGCCGGGCCGCTCGGAACCGATTGCAGCGGCTCGATCCGGCTGAGCGCATTGCGCAGCTCGGCACGCTTCCGGGGTGGCGCCGCGGCCTGCTGTCGCTTCAAAAAGTCGAGGCCCTCGATGGTTTCTCGGTGATTACCGTCGATCCGCCGCGCGGCTTCGAGCGCTGCACGAGCCAGCGCAAGGCGATCCTCTCTCAACAGTGTTTCGGCGAGCATGTAGCAGTCGCTTGCCTGCCAGTCCTCGGCCGGCATTTGCCGGTAAACCTTGAATGCCCAGTCGAGACCGGTGTGACGATTCCCCCAGGGTCCAGTGTGTCGATTGCGGCTCGACGATTGGCCCGGCTGAATCGGCGCAGGAGGCGCTGGCTTCACGTATGCGTAGATGCCTTCGATCGCTTCTTTTCGAAGCCAGTAAACGAATCCCGCGACCGCGATCACGACAGCCGCGCCGCCGATGACCACTTTTCCTGAAACGGCCTTTCTCGGCGATGTCATCCGTTTGGCCCGTACAATCTGGTGGGCCGGGTGGCGACAGCCAAGGGCCCGTGTTTCGCACGACCTGATCTGCCAGAACGCCGCGACCTTGAATGCAACCGTTCGCTGGACGTGTTGCTATTTCGGCGGGATGCGATGCCTCGATCGCTTGGGAAACTCGCCGCGGAGGAACCCGGCCAGTTCTTCTGGATCTCCCAGGTTGAGCTCGATCGCGATCCACTCGCCCGTAGATTCGTCCAGGAGCGCTGCCTCGGTGATTCCCGTCAAATCCATGCTCGGATCGCACCAGATGAGCCGGTCATCCTGGTTGGTGAAGCCGTGCCCGTCCCACTGGCCGATGCCGCCGACTGCGTCGCGCAAGGCCGTGCGCACGGCATAGACTGTGTCTTCCGCTTCGGGGTGGCCGGCGATCGCCTCGGGATAGAGACGCATCGCGTAGATCGCGCGGATCGTCTCGAGATAATCGCTCAGCCATCGCACGGCGGCCGGCGGGCCGCCGGAATCCAGCCCGTCGATGAACTCGGCTACTTCCTCGGCGCCTAGCGTATTGGGCCCGACAGGGTTGCGCTCGATGGTCACCCAAACATCCTGCATCGAGCCCAACTTGGGGCCGATCGCCAGGTAATTGCCGAGCATGCCGGGATGATCCACCGACCAGATTGCAACCGCCGGCACGGCCCGTTGCAGCGTGGCGAGCGGTATGTCCTTGTCATCGACAGTCAGGAGCCGTAGATAATCACCCATCGGCCAGTTCCGTCACCAGATGCGCTGAGCGAGCGACCGTCCGTCGCACCGCCGGAGGCGCGATCGCAGGGAGGGCGCGCTGCTCCACCTGCCCATGCATTGGACGAGACTGGTGCCCGAAAGCCTCGCAGAAAATAGAGTAGCAACGCACCCTCGATCACGCAAGGGATAGGAAACCCAGAACATTACCTGAATAACGACATGCGCCGATCTCAACCCGAATCAACACGCGATCTGCCGCAGCAAACTCGCGTGTGCAGACAGTCATGATGCTTCGCTTGGTGCTACTCCGGTGGCGGCTGCGTTTTCTGGCGAGCGGCTTTCTTCTCCAGCCGGTCTTTCCGCCGGTCATCTTTCAACCGGCGCCGGTCTTCGGGGCTCGCCGGCCTGGCACGCGCGGGCGGAAAGATCCCGCGAAATGGTTGATCGGGCATGCCTTGAAGCAGCATTTGCAGGCCGTTGACCCCGGCTTCGAGTGAACCTTGCAGCAGGCCGCCCCCGAATGTCTTCCATTTCTCTTTCAAGGCTTCGCCGTCGATCTTCGGTTTCGCGAGAGTTCCGCGGATCGGGAAGCTCAAACCGGGCCGTCTCGACCAGTGGTGAGAGTACCGGCAGTCGCGTTCTGCGGCGGATTGAGCGCGAACCGCGCCACCATGTCGATGTTCTTCTGGAAATCGACCGAGCCGTCGAGTGCGATTCTAGCCAGGTTGCCCACCGGGAGCACCAGACCCCGCTGATGGACCTTCCCTTCGGTGACTCGGACCGAGATCGGTTCGCTCAGCTCAATCAGGGGCTTGCTATCGAGCCGGAATACGCCGAGCAACTGATCGGCCAGCTCTCCGGGCATGAACCGCACGTCGTCGAAGAGGACCTTGCCCTGGGCCAGATACGGTGCCTCCGGCGCCCCCGCGATCGGGAAGACTGCCTCTGCCAGCTCGAACGAAACCCGGCCCTGGACACGGGTGGCACCATCCAGCACCGGAGCGACGAACGAGAGCACTCGATGCGAGACCTCGTCGTTGATGACGGCCCCTTCCAGACGGGTCTCCGAGCTGAGCCTCAGCCAGCTCGAATTGTCCTTCATGCGCGAGATCTCCGGGTCGGCGTGCAATATGCCTCCGTTCAACCTGGCATCGATCGGGTCGATTGAGAGCCGGCCGTCCGAGGCTCGCACCACGATTGGTGTCTGGCTGAGCCGCATCCCGAAGATGTCGAGCGAGTCGATCTGAACGCCGATCTCACCGCGCAGCGAGCCGAGCCGGTCGATCGCGGGGTTGGCCGGGAGCTTTCCCGAGAGACGCCACTGCCGTGGCCGGCCCGTGATCCGCGCACCGGGCTCAACTTTCTGTGCCAGTTGCTTCTCGATCGCCGGCCAATCCAGCGCGAGCATGCCCTTCAAGTCCAGCTCGGGCCCGTCGGCCAGGTTCATGACGGATCCTGTTCCGTCGAGCTGCACGTAGGGCGCCGTGAGCCCCATCTCGATCACATCGAGTTTATCCAGAGCGGGCGTATACTTTGCCGTCACGGCGAGGCTCACGTCGCCATCGATCTTGAACCGCGGCTTTCCCTTGCTGAGCTGCGCCGGCTCATGCAGGTCAACCCGAATACCCAGGTTCCAGAGGTCCCGATCGGGCCGAATGCGCACGCAGCGCATCGAGCCCGCCCGCCCAGGCTTCCTGGTCGGGCGCCAGCACCCTTCCCGCCGAGGCCAGATCGAGCTTCGCGGCCGCCTCGATCTGCGTGGAAGGCCAGGATCGCAACCCGCTCAACCGCACTTTCTGGTCACCCGCGATCCATGTCAGGTGCTTCGCTTTCTCACCGCCGGGCAGCGATGTCGGCGAGGACTCGATGGTCAGTACGTCGCCGGCCCAGTCGTAGCGCCCGCGGCCGTTCCAGCGCACGGTTGCCTCATCCATGCTGCTTGCCTCTCCGGGCTTGCTCGGTGCGAGACCGAGCACGATGCGTTCGGCAGTCCAGCCCGCCGCGTCTCCAATCGCGCTCAGCTCGGCCAAAGCGCGGCCCTGCCGGCCACTCAGGCTAGAATCGGCCTGGCCGGTTGCGCGCAAGCTCATGTGGCCCGCTCGATCGTTGGCCGCCGCGACCTTGCCCTGGGCCGCGCCGCTCCTGGCCTCGAGAGTCAGGTTTCGCCAATCACGCGGCAAGCCCGAGCCCGAGGTACCACCGTCGGCACTCGCAACGAACGTGACCAGCTCGCGCTCGATCTGCCCGAGGACCGGCAAGCCGTCGAGGCGCACGTCGCGGAGCTCGGCAGTCGCCCGGGCATCGAAAGCCTCCCCTTGCCGCCTGTACGAAGCGTTCAACTTTCCCTTGCCGGCGAGAACGACCCCTCCCAGATCAAGCCAGTCGCGAAAGCGCTCGCGGAAGACGGCAAGATCGACGGTCGCCCGGGCGGCGATGCCGCGATCGAGGTCTCCCTCTCCCTCGGCCGTCAGAAATGGCGTCTGGATCTGGAATCGCTCGAGCACGGTCGTGTCGCCGGACTTCCGGATCTTCGCATTCAAGCTCGCGGGTTCCGTAAGGGTCAGGGTCTTTTGGCCCTGATGGGCGATCAAGTCTGTCACGTTTCCCGTAACATTACAGACGTGGAGATCTCCCGATGCGTTCGATTCGACATCGGCTCGCAGTCGCGCCGCGCCGCGCTCGACTCGCAAGTCGTCGCGCAGATGGAGCGTCTGCGGAAGCTGGCGTGCCAGCGCGGCCAGGTCCAGATCGCCCTGGAACCAGGCGCCGCGATCGGGAGTCGGCGGCACGCACCCTGCCGCTTGCACTGTTGCCAGCGGAGATGTGAGGTCGAGCCGCTCGACGGTCCAGGCCGTGCCGTCGCCGTCGATCTTCCAACTCGCCCGTGCCGTCTCGATGTGGAGCGTATCCGAGCCGATGATCGGGCCGAGAGCGACGAGATCGTTCACAGTTGCGTCACCTTCGATCGAGATGCGTCCGAGCTTTCGCCTTCCTGCGAGCGCGCCGTTCAACTGGCCGCGCGAGTCAATCCATGGGTTAGTCAGCGTCCACGGCCAGTTGGCTGCTGTGAGCGACAGCTCCAGATCGTGTTCGCCGCTCGAATCGATCTCAGCGCGGCTGTACATCCCGACCAAGTCGAGCCGTTTCTCCTGATCGGTCCGGTTCAGGTGAATGTCCCAGCGGATCGGTTCATTGAGCATTCCGAGATTGATCGTCATTTCCGCCTGCTCGGCAACGACCGGCTCGGAGAAAGCCGGGTCGCGAAACCGGAGGCTTCCACTCGGGATACGGATGACGAGGCGTTTTGGGGGATGTTCGCTGATGACAGGCTTGAGGGTTTCGTAAAGGTCGACCGAGCCATCAGTGAACCGCTCGATGTCGAGATCGCCCTTCTCGATCGCGAGCGAGGCATCGATCGGTTGTGCGAAGAGGATTTGCGATAGACTCCAGTTGAGGACCGCGCGGGGCGAAACCAGCAGCTCATCCCCCTGTGCGTCATGGAGCACCAGACCCTTGATCGTCGTGGAGTGATTCCAGGAAAGTGCGATCGAGCCGAACTCGACTCGGCTTGGCGCGAGAATTCGATTGGCGGCGGCCTTGAGCTGCTGCTGCGCAAACGGCAAGGCGAGCACCCACGGCAGCGCCGCGATGAACCCCGTGGCGGCCAGAAGGACCAGAAGCGCCCCGGCCCGCCAGAGGCGTCGAGCGCGGCTACGACCCGTCCGCTTCATCGCAAATGCTCATCCTTTCGCCAAGCCGGGCCATAGTTTATGCCGCGGCTGCCCTGTCTCCCAGCTTGGTGCCTCGAAGTACTTCGCTTTCCGTGCCGATGGATTACACCATCTTACCCGAACAGGCAACAAAAGGGGCAGTCCTGGCGTCGCACGAGCGAGCGCTCGCCGCAACGACACACCAACTACGAATGCTTGGGTGAGTGCAATGCCTGTAAATCGCTTGGCCATCACCGCCTTAGTGGTCCAGTTCACAGTTAGTTGTGGAGTCAGGTTCGCTCAAAGCGTGCTCCTGCGAGCCGAGCCTCCTTCCCGACGACGAAAGCGTGAGTGAAGCGGCGAGTTCCAGTGCACTCTTCCGCCAATCCCGCCCAAACTGCGAGCCACCGCTCTTCGTTGACTCTGTTTCCTTCTGGTCAAGACTGATTTGCACCCGGCAGGATCAGCCTCGAAATCCCGTCCGAGAGCTTGATCTCGTGGAAGTTGAACAACAGACCCAGCGGCACGTCGAGTAATTTCATGTAACTGAGCAACTGTGCCTTTTTGGAACAGAAGGAAACGAAGGAAACCAAGAGAATTCTAAAGGTTGTTTGTGCGTAGCGTCTTCACAATCAATTGTCGAGATAGGTTCGCTCAAAGCGTGCTTCACCGAGCCAAACACACTAAAATTGCAACCCCACAGTTATTTCTGAAAAGGGGCCACTTAGGGCTTCGCGAGGCGGTCGGGCACTCGACGGTTACGTCGGGCGCGGCGGGTCGTAACAGGGCTGGTCAGCGCGAGCGTATACTGGGAGCGTTCCGACGGCCCGGGCGATCTGGCGCCAAGAATTCAAGTGATCAAGGCCCTCCCGCATCGCCATCACTCTGCGCGTCTAAGGACATCCTGTAGGCTCGCTCACAAAGGAGTGCTCATGGTTGCGTTCAAGAATTTAATCGCACCAAGCGTCGTGCTTGTGCTCGCGAGCGCATCGAGTTGCTACGGCGACGGACTATCGCCTTCAAACTGGCCAGACGCCGAGAGACAGAGAGTCGAGAAACTTGAGAGCCTTGTTGTGTCGCCGCCCGAAAAACGACAAATTGAAGGCACGGGTGGTCTTGTTTCGGCGACGGTCTCGCCAATTGCGGTTTACGCCGGGATCCGGGCGCTCAAGCTCGGAGGAAGTGCGGCGGATGCGGCCGCGACCACCGCACTGACGCAGGTCGCGACGCAGTTAGGTTCCGTTGTGTCGTACGCGGGCGTGTTCACAATGGTCTATTACGACGCCAAAACCCGCAAGGTTTATTCGATGGATGCGGGCTTCAATTCGTATCTGGGCGAGACTGATCCGAAGAGCATCCCTGTCAGCGACCTGGGCCCGGCCCTGGCGAAGTTAGTGCCCAAACCGACCGCCGGTGGCGCCAAGGGGCGTGAGACGCTCGTGCCGGGGTTCATGGCGGGTGTTGAGGCCATGCACAGCCGTTTCGGGCGTCTGCCCTTCCGCGAGCTATTCGAGCCGGCCGTCTGGTATGCGGAGCACGGCATCCGCATTTCTCCGGCTCTTCAGTATTATTTCGCGTTTCGCGCAAAGGCTTTAGCCCGCACGCCGGAGGGTTGGCAGTTCAGCCGCCAGGAACGCGGCGAGACGCCCAAGGCCGGTGATCTGTTCGTCCAAACCGAGCTGGCTCAAACGTTGAAAGCGGTTAGTGAGCAGGGATCACGCTACATGTATACCGGTCAGTGGGGGCAAAACTTCGTGAGGATCATCCAGCGCGAAGGCGGGAAAGCGACTCTTGAAGACATGAAGCGATACAAGCCAGTATGGAGCGAGCCCTACAAGGAGACGATGTTCGGCCACACGGTGTATGTGAACGGTCCACCGAATCTCGGTGCGTACGCCTTGTTGGTCGGGTTGAATCTGGCCGAGGCACTGAAACTTGACCAGAAAGGTCCTTACTGGAATGACGCTGGAAACGTTCCAGGCCATGAACCGCATTAGCCAGATCGCCGGCTCATCTCCTGCACTCGATAGAAAGACATCGAGCTTGCTGCGCGGCAAGGGCGTCGACATTTCGGCCGGCGAGCAACTCGGGAAGGGTTTCGCCGCGGCGGTTGCGCCGTTGCTCGGGCAGATTTCTGGGCAGCGGTCTGGGAGCGACGACCCGAAACACTCCAATGCGATTGTCGTCATCGACAAGGAGGGGAACATTGCGGCCGTGACCCATACGATCAATGCCGTTATCTGGGGTGATACGGGTATCGTTGTGGATGGCGTGCCGATCCCTGATTCCGCGGGGTTTCAGCAGACGACGCTCGCAGGGCTCAAGCCGGGCGAACGCGTTCCGCATCAGATCATTGACACCATTGCATTCGCGGACGACAAGCCGGTGCTGGCGACGGGCTCGATTGGTGCGTCGCTGATACCGGAGAGCATCCGGTTGCTGCTTGGGGTTCTGGGCCGGCGCGAGGATCTTGCGACGGTCCTGGCGGCTCCGCCGCTGCTTGCCGAGCTTGCCTCGGGCGAAGTCGCTCCGATCGGGTCGCCGGAGCGGGCGTCGATTCCAAAGGGAGCCTACAGCTCCGAGTTCGTCGCGAAGCTAAAAGCCTGCGGTTGGAACGTGACCGAGGTACCCGCCGCGACCGCAGGGGGTCTGCGTGGCACACTTGCAGTGGTGGCAATCGATCCGAAAACCGGGAAGCGAACCGCGGTGAACGAGCCGGGCGTCATGGTGTTCAGCGCTGCGGAATGATCAAGCGGTATCCAAGGATCTCTACCGGATCTGATCCCAGGTCTGCGCGTCGATACCGAAAAATGGCTCAAGTGTCCAAGATTCGCAGCCGAATCGTCGGCGTTATACGCCCTACACCGCCTGGTCTAGCGAATCGATGCGCTGCCGCTTTCTTCGTGATCCGGCTTCCCAATCGCATCGCTGAACTGCTGTCGCGAGAATCCCAGACACCCAAGTTCCGCGGGCCACCAGAATTCCAGAAACTCGCTTCCCACCGTAGGATTAGTGGGTGTCTGGCAAACCCCGTAGGATTAGTGGGTGTCTGGCAAACCCGGGCAAACCCCTCGGGCTCCGCTCCGAGCCGTGTTTGCCTCGCTTTTTCCGGAACCGAGTCTAGAGGGTGGATGTCTGGCTTCCCGATGTCTGGCTTCCCTGGCTTCCCGGCTTCCCTCGGTTTTTCCGGAACCGAGTCTAGAGGGTGGATGTCTGGCTTGCCTGGCTTCCCTGGCTTCCCGGAACCGAGTCTAGAGGGTGGATGTCTGGCTTCCCGGATCGATGGCCAGAGGTCAAACTTACTTAGCCGTTCGGGAGGGCTTACGCCGCGGTGTCGGAAACTGAAAGCCTCGCCGCAGTGCGTCTTGAGTAGGTCACCAATCAGCGCAACATGATCTCCATCATTTCGAGGCACGAGGGAGTTGACGATCTCGAAGTGGGGCCAAAGCAGGGCTGCACGCTGACGTCCCACTCGGCTTCGATTTAGTGCGCCCGTGGGAAAACAGAGGGCATCGAGGCTGCGGCGCTCGCCTTCGCTAACGATCCACATCATGCGCTTCTGGCGTTCGCCTGTTGCGGAAGTGTACCGCACCAGCGTGTCTTTGACGATTTTCAGATCGGCGCTGTCCTTGATGAAGTTGGAGAAGCTGATTGGTATCGAATCGAAACCAGCATTTTCTTCAAGTGGTAGTAGATAATTTCGGGCGATCGTCGCGCGATCTTTTGGCCATCGATAAACGACTCCACAATGCGGGGAATTTGGAACCACGCCGTAAAATGGCGCTTCGCGTGTCGCAAAAAACATAGCGACTGAGGTGTCGGTCGTCACATATAGCGCGTTCGAAGTGAAGCCGTACTGCTGGCATAGAAGGTCACCTAGGTCGCTCCCGAAAAGCTCTGAAATCCCAGGTATTGCGCTCTCGCGCAGAACATTTCCTACGTCCCTGATTCGTTGAGAATGCGATCGGTTGAAGAACTCACGGAAACCGTGTTGATGGGCGGTTTCCGGCAACTCCCAGGTTGTCTTCCCGTCGTCAGCCTCTTCTGACTTCTCGTCCAAATTGCAAACAGCTCGCCTTCGGGCCGCGAATTGACCGTCGATCATCGTCTTGGACAGGGTCACGCCAGCCCAGTTCAATGGTCCCTTCGATGTATCGAAGGGCGTGAAACGATCTCTCAGCGCGGACGGAAGCACCGGGCCGTCATACATTCTTGTCTGGCCCCGGAAAACGTAGCGGTCGGGCTCATCCGCTTCGAGGAAGTCAAACAGTTCCGTGGCGTCGTCGAACGGTTTTTTCACAGTCATCCACCTTGTCTTCGCTTTGAGCGCAACGCAGGCGGTGGAGACCAGACTCGGTCGATTGGCAGACGATCTACAGACTTGAGATATTGACCTACCGAACGGTTAGCAACGGATTGCACAGGCAAAGCCAGTGAACACCAGCGAGGCAGACCTTATAGGGCAGCTCGAGGATCGTAGAACGCCAGAAGTCCTGTCCCGGGCGGCGCTAGCTTAGCAGATGATCTGCATGCGCACTAGATGCAGCTCAGGTCGGGTATCCTGACTCGCCATTGCCGGCAAATCCGCGTGCAAACCGCACGGACGGAGTCTTGACCATCCGCGGAGAGTCTCAGAGCGAGGGCCCCAAGCTTTTCAACAAGTCAGCCAGTCGGTAGCCGGCGAGTACGACATGCTGCTCAGCAACGCTCTTGCACGTCGATGGATAGTTATCCGGCAGAACGTCTCCGTCGTTCTTATCCCCGCTTCCCTGAATAGCACCGTCCTGGTAGGCGACCGACTTCGCAAGCTCGAAGCGCTCTCTCGTCCAGTCTTCAGCGGTTACGGACGAAAGTTGTGGGAACTTGTTCCTGGTCATGTCTGGCCTTCCAAGCAAACCAAGCGCCCGCTTGCGTACGGACTGGAACCGGTCCGCGCCTTGAATTAGACCGTCCCAGAGAGAATGTAGATTGATGGTATGCGAATCTTCCCTCACCTTCACGAATACTTTGTTGCCGCCTTTGTCGCCTTCTGGTGGAACGAAGTCGTGTGTGAACATCGATACGGCGTGAAGCGGCAGAGGCGCATCGAATGGAATAAACGGCGAAGGACGGGCGAGAAATTCCCTAGCCTTCGCCGGGCCGAGCTTTACAAATCCGACCTTCGTGCGGCCAACTTACAAGGGATTATCGTTAGCAAAGCCGACCTCTACGAGGTCGACCTCAGAATGGCCCGCCTCGCGGGGGCCGTCCTCAGTGAGGCCCACCTCGACGGCGCCGACCTCACCGAGGTCGACTTGCGAGGGGCCGTTCTCGCTAGATGCGACTTCGGCGGCGCCACCTTCGTCAGGGCAAACCTCAGCGGGGCCGACCTCAGGGGAGCCGACTTAACCGAGGCTAAGCTTAGCGGCGCTGAACTTCCCAGCTGCAAGTGTCTGAACACAGCCTTCACAAAAGTGGATCTTTCCGACGTGAAGGGCCTCGAAACCGTGCAACACCATGGTCCGAGCACGATCAGCATCGATACGCTCTTGCGCGTAAATGGCAACATCCCAGAAGAATTTCTACGAGGTTGCGGTGTGCCAGACGCGTTTGTCGAGTATCTACCGTCATTGATTGGCTCGATGAACCCAATCCAGTTCTATTCGTGTTTCATCAGCCATAGCTCGGTGGACAAGGATTTTGCTCGGCGCCTCTTCGTAGGCATGAGGGATCAAGGTACTCGCGTTTGGCTTGACGAAGAGCACATGAAAGCTGGACGAGAACTACACCCCCAGATCGACGAGGCGATCCGAATTCACGACAAGCTCCTACTTGTCCTCTCTGAATCCAGCATGAAGAGCACTTGGGTGGCGACTGAAATTCGCCGAGCAAGGTCAGCCGAAAAGCGCGAGGGCCGACGCAAGCTGTTCCCGATTCGGATCACGGACTTCGACAGGATCAGAGCCTGGGAACTGCCGGACAGCTCTGGAGAAGATTTGGCAGCGGAAGTTCGGAAGTTCTTTATACCCGACTTCACGAACTGGAAAGACCACGACTCGTTTGAATCCGCCTTCGCCCGATTGCTCAGAGACCTCAAATCCGAGGAGTCGACGGGAGTCAAACCTGCTTGATGACAAAATTCGCACCGACCGCGGTTCGGCTTGTGACGCTTCCCAACGATGGGGAGTTGCGATCAATCATCCGGACGGTCGGGTGATTGTTGAGCCTGATCCTTGGCCCGAGTGACGCCTGGCGGCTTAGCAGGTGGCTTCGCTGATTCGCGCCCGTGCGATTGGCAGAACAACTCCGCATTTAGGTCCTGCAACGCTTCGTAAGCTTGGTGGATCGCAACGTAGATCGGTCCGCTGGGGTCGAACCCCAGTTCGTCCATGCGGCAACGGCAGCGGTACACGAACTCCATCATGGGCCTGATTCGGTCGCGGGTCGCCTGTGCTTGTCTTCGGCTGAGAATCCTCATTTCGATAGTGTATATCGGAACACTATAGGCGAATCAACGTCGGCGGTAGGTGAAAATGGGTCAGATGCGCATCACTGCGTCAAGCCCTGGCAACCGGTGGTAAGGGCTGTACATCGCGTCATTATGCCTGGTCGATTAGCCGGAAGAGCTCGCGGCGCTGGACGAAGCCCTTCGCCTCGAGTCGCGGTTTGCACCGAAAGAGGAAAACCGAGCATAGCCTGAACCACATCGCGGAAAGCCGAGGCTTGCTCGAAAGGCTCTCACCCGTAAACACCTCCGGCTGGGAAGCGCGCGTGCATGTTGCTCACGGCCACCAGCGGAAAACGTCTTCGATCGCTTGACATGTCTCTGCGATTGCCTCCATTGGATCAATCGCGGCGATGATCGGTGCGAGAGCCACAAGGTCGAGCAGGAGACTAGAGCGCGGTCGCGTCGCCGAGACACGTATCGTATCAAGCAAGAGCGACAGAGCTTCTGCCTGCGGCAGCATCGCGAGGCGAGGTACGATAGCCGCGAGCGCGTCTTTACGGCGGTGCTCTTCCCCAATCTCGCTTGGCGCTTCGTGCACTTCACCCACCATACCGAGTTCCGCCCGGGCCAGGGCTCGAGCCGCGGGACCGTAGAACTCGTTCTTCGCTTCGAAGGCACCTTCCAGTTTGTCGGACTGAACCAAACTCGGAGCGAGTCGCGCGAAATCGCGCTCACTTGTCTGTTTGTGGAAGATCTGCCGCAGTTTCGCGAACGCCTCCTCGACCCGACCCGACTCGGCCAGGCGGCACACGATAACCGCGGGTGCACTTTCACGACCGTGCACTTTCCCAATTTCGCGCACCGCTGCAATCGCTTCATCCAACCGGTCGAGTTCGGTGAGCCGGCGAACAATTTGATCCCAGGCAAAGTCCCGTGAGTCGTCGTCATCGATTCTCCGAGCCGAGGCGATAGCCTGATGGAGTCGGCCGAGCAGTGCTAGTGCTAGGGCCTTGTCCCAGGGAGACCTGATCCTCCACGCCAGTGCCAGCGCCTCGTCGATGCCACGCGACTCAGCCAGCCACGGTGCCAGCTCCGCGAGTGCGCTGTCCGACTCTGACGCGTCGCCAATTACCCGTGCCACGGCCAGTGCCTCCCTGAGCTGACTGACCGTGGTGAGATGCGGCACGAGTACGAATATCGCCTCGAATCGAGATCCTTCGTCGCGGATTTTCGACGCTAGCGCCAGTGCAGCCTCGATTTTCCTCAGCATCACAAGGCGGTTCACGAGCGCCAGCAGAACGTTGTCTTGGTCGTCCTCCTCCACTCCGATTTGGCCGACGGCGATCAGGGCGTCTTGCAACTCATCCAAGGCCGCGAGGAGCTCGGCTCGGCTTCTAGCATCGTCGATCTCCCTTGCTTCGGCGAGTAGCTGTGTCGTGCGCGTTGGATCGAGGTGTCGTACCAAATCCGCCAGGGCAGTGGCGCGATACCATTCGTCTCCGATCCCCTGCGCCATCGCCAGCGCTTCGTCGACTCGGCCCGCCTCGGCAAGTCTTGGCAAAAGAACAACAAAAGCGGCAGCGCGAGCATTTTCGGTATCGATCCTTCGCGCCACGACCAGTGCGTCGTCGATCCGACCCGCTTCCACCAGTTCGCACGTCTGCTCCCTCAAAAACCACTCTCTATCGCCGTCCTCTTTGATCCGCTCAGCCGCCGTTATCGCGTCCGCCACTCGCCCCGACCGTGCCAGTAGCCGGGCTCGAGTTTCGTCGTCGTCGGACTCCTGCGCGAGCACGAATGCCTCATCTAGAAGGCCAAGCGTCGCGAGCTTTAGGGCGAGTGCCGCCAGCACTCGGCGCTTTAACCATTGATCCTCGGTTCCCCGCGCGATCGCAACTGCGTGCTCCACCGAGCACAGATCCGTCAAGCGGATCGTCAATGGCTCGACAGCGTGGGCGCAAGCTTCTTCGTCGCGGATATCCCTTGCCATGGCGAGCGCCTGCTCAACCTCGGACAGATACATCAAGCGAGGCGCGATATTCCTCAGAACGCCGGCTCGCGCCCATTCGTCGTCGATGTCCCGCACCGCTGTCAGTGCGTCCTCCGGCCGGTGCAGCGCGGCCAGGCCGCGGGCTCGATGTGCTGAGTCGCGTACCTCCCTGACGACCGTCAGCGCCTGATCAACGTGCGCTGGATCTGCGAGGTACGGTGCAAGATTTCCGATGGCCTCGACGCGCCGCCGCTCATCATCGATCGCACACGCCGCCGTCAATGCCTCCTCTATCTGTCCCATGTCCGCAAGCTTGGTGGACCGGCGAAATTTGTCACCGATCATCCTCGCGGCGTCTAGTGCCTCTCGCAGCACCCTCTCTTTGCCGTGCTCGTCAAGATACGAGCTGATTTCGATCAAACCGTCGGACCGGTCCTCTGGGGCTAGCATCCTGGCGTATGCAAGGCCCTCCGAAGCGGGCCAAACTTCTCTCGCAACCAGAGCCGCGATCAGCGGCACTGGAATGTTCGAGGCCATGTCCTTGACGGAAGCAGACATCAGGGCAAAGCGAATTGCAAATCCGATGATTGGCTTCTTCACGCTCCCGTCTGCGGAAGTATTAGCGGAGGCTTCGACCAACCTGGCGGCGCGGGCCAAATCATGTCGGTACCCCTCCGTCTGGAAGACTCGCTCGCGGGCAGCATACCAGACATTCTCGACACTGAATGGCGCGGTCTTGAACGCCACGCGCCGCTCCCGGCGGAGCAGTCGGTGCAGGTCGTCGATGCGATCGGCTCGTTCGAGGTGCTCGGCCAAGTGCCGCAGGCCATAACCATCGAGCTCATCATGTCTGGCGGGGTCGAACAGGGCGGGAAGTCCAGCCTCCAGACCGCCCCAGGCAGAAAGGTAATAGTTGACGACCCGATCGTGCGCCGCGCGGAGATCGGCCACCTTTTCCTCATCCAGAAAATCGATGAACGACTGATGGACCACGCGCCAACGTCGGGGACGCCTTTGCTCATCCGAACTTCGACCCTCCTGGCTGAGGAATCGCCGCCAGGGCTTCAGCGCGCGCCTCTCGATTTCATTCGGCTGACGGTTGACTTGCGCGGCCAGCCAAGTGGCTGTCACCGGCTCGCTCGCTGCTGCGAGGAACTCGATCACGGGGACATAGAATTGTTCCCATTGCCCGGCGCCCTCACGGTCGCGCACCTGCTCCATGTATTCCCAGAACTTCTTCTGGTAATAGCCCCGCAGCTTACTCGGGAGAGACTCGAGATCGCTCGGCCTGAGCGCCCGCTTGCTCTCGGCGATGTCGGCCAGTACGTACTCAAGATACTGGAGGTTCCCCTCGCTCTTGCATTGCAGAAGGTCGACGAACCGATCGATCGTGATTGGCGGGCTTGCCGATTCACGCGCCCAGCGGATCTCTGGCCGATCAGCTTCCTGGCGGAGATAAGCCCCTATGACGGCTTGCTGAGCCGCGTCGTCCCAGGCTATCGGATACTCCTCGTCGGCCGTCTCACCGGCCGTGACAAGCGCAATCTGGCCGGGGCGGTGCGTCAGGAGGATGTGTACACCGTCGGGAAGCCGATCGGGCAGCAGTAGCGGGTTACGCCCTGGACCGGGCGGCTCGGCCTCGTCGAGCGCATCGACGACGATCCAGATTGGTTTCGATGACCTAGCAACAGCCTCGGAGAGAACAGTGCTCAGAAAAGCTGAGTCCTCACCAGCGCGGAGAGGGAGGTGGTCATGCGGAAGCGCGAAGCGTCTGATCAGATCGACCGCTAGATGGTTGAGGCACTGGTCAGCTCGGGTCAGGCCCGCGCTCGCGTTGGCGAAGAAGGCGGATGCGCTCGATCGCTTCGCCCACATCGCGGCGAGCGCCGTCTTACCAAGCCCAGCATCCGCAACGATAGTGAAGTAGCCGCATGGGTGCGTTTTTGCAAAGCTCGCCAATTTCTCAAAGATCTGATCCCGTCCGACAAACCGTTTTGTCTCTTCTTGGATTAGTTCACCAAAATCCTTGGCATACTTCTTTAGCTCGGAATAGAAAGTGCGGTCGATGGCCGACCGAACCGCTAAATTGTTGCGCGAGAGCTGCCGCTCGAGCTCGCGACCATTCGCACTGCCACGATTTGCTATCAGTAAGCCGCAGAATTCCTTGAGGAGCTTGTATGCGGTTTCGGCCTGTTCAGGTTCCTTTAACACTACCTGCCGTAGCGTATCCATTGCCACGAAATCGTCACGCCCATCGATACCGTCGATTCTGACATCGAGCGAATCGACTCGCATCACTGAGAAAAAAACACGGAGGTCTGCTGGTGAAGGAGCGGTCTGCGTTTCAGACTGCCAGGATGCTCGAACGTGTGCGATTACTGTTTCTGCTGCGGAACGCTCATTCTTGTTCTTGGCGGCATCTGTGAGGGAAACGCATCCCTCGTCTTGCCGAAATCGTTCTAGCACACGCGGCAATTCGGAATGCGCCCATCTCGGGGCTTGACCGTGGGTCATAAGCACGAGACGATCGCGCTCCGGATCAAGTGGACGTTCCCGCGGGCGCTGACCTCCTTCCTGGTGACGCTGCGACAGGAACTGCTTGACGAATTGCCCGATTGTCGATCCAAGCGGCGACTCCGGCGCGGACTCCAGTGAGATACCACGCTTCGCTTGCAGATAGACGACGCCGGACTCGGATGTGATGATCATTATGTCATCGACGGGCAGCCCTGTCTCGCAATGAACCTCGGTGAAATAGGCTTTGGGGTTTAATCCCCAACGGGGCGTTACGGATCGGGCCGCGAGTACACCGACCGCCGCCCAGGCGGCGATGCTCGCCTGAAAGGAGAATCCCCCGGCAGCGGCCGCTCCGCCACTCGTTCCGCTCTTTACCATGCCGACACCCGAACCGGAGCGAGGTCAAAAGACTAACCGGAAGTACGGCGCCCTAGAGTATAGCAACTTCAGTTCAGCCCCGCGGTCGTCACAGAGCATAGTCTCTGCTTTGGCTTTTATGCCCCAGCGGAAGCGCTTCTGCAGTTCTTCTGCACACATTGCCCGTGCGAGCCCAATGCGACTACAATGCGAGCGAAGGCCGAGGGCTATCGTAGACCTCGACAAAACCCCTGAAATCAACGTCAATCCAACATCAGCCCAATGTCACGCAGATGGCAGACGCGCCGGACTCAAAATCCGGCGGCCGGCGGGCGGCCCCGTCCGAACCGCCATTTGCCGCTCCACGATCCTGGAGTGTCCCGAGGGTCGATTGTTGACCGAGATTCGGCGGCATGTTCTGATACCGTGACGGGCCAACGGGCAGGCTGCACGATGATGCCCGGCGCGCGCGGTAGGTCAACGGGCGTGCCTTAGTATGAAAACCGGTTCAGCGCCAGGGCAAACGGCGCCGGTCAGTATCGCGCGTGACCGGATCTTCATCACGTGGGCGATCGCAATTAAGGTCCCCCTTCCGGATTCGGACTGGTTCCACGCCCAACCGAACGCTCCAGCAGAAAGAGGCCGCGATAGTGGTTTCTCGGAGTTTCGGTCTCTTAGCATGTTCGCCGCTGCTGAGCTTTTGCGTTCAGCTTCCTCGGAGAATGGGTTATGACTTCGAGACCTGTCGTGTTCTTGAGCTACAGTCACCGGGATAAAGCCATCGCGGACGAACTGCTGAGGTTTCTACGGCCCTTCGAACGTACAGCAGATTTCCAAGTGTGGTCCGACAGGGCCGCCGAACCCGGTAGCGACTGGCATGAGCAAATCGCTCAAGCTCTCGATCGGGCCGATCTCGCCATCCTACTGGTCTCCGCCAGACTACTTGGCATCAAAGTGGATTCAGGAAGAAGAGCTGCCACAACTTCTTGAGAAACATAAGCAGAGACAGCTTCGTGTTCTCCCAATCATCGTCCGACCCGCGCTCTGGGTTCAGACTCCGCTGGCGTATTATCAGGTTTGGCCGCGCGACGGCCGCGCGATCTCCGAACTGCCGAGGGCAAAACGAGACCGAATGTGGGCCGACTTTACGGAGGTCTTAGTAGCCATCCTCCATCAGCTAGAAGAATCTCCCCCCGAATTGCACGTGGATCTGGCAGAGGCCCAGCGGAAGACGGATACGGGCGAGGGCAGCGCCGAGCGAACCGCGGACAGCCCAACTCAAAACGATCAAACCCCGAAGGTTCAACGCACTTTTTTTATTTCTCACGCCAAAGAAGACGGTGATTTCGCGGAGAATCTGAAATCCCGCATGGCCCAAGCGGGCTACACCGGGTGGATCGACACAGATGTTCTCGAGGCGGGTACCGATTGGAGAAAGGAGATTGACGAAGCAATCCTTGGTTCCCGCGCCGTAATCCTTGTCTTATCACCGGACAGCAAGGCATCGGAGTACGTCACGTATGAGTGGGCATACGGACTGGGGCTAGGCTTAAGGGTTGTCCCATTGCTTCTCCGAGAAACGCCCATTCACCCGCGGCTGGAAGCGTTCCAGTATCTCGACTTTACGAATCGGAGGGCACGGCCATGGGATCGCTTATTTGCATTACTCGATGAACTGGTGGTCGGTCAACGGCAACCCGATAGCAGCAAGCCGCCGACCGCGCGAGTCACCGCAGGTGATCCAATGCGTCCGGCGGCGGGCGCGAAACGCTGATGGTTGTTGGGAGGTTGCGTTCTCCGACCACGATGCGCCATGCGGCGATCGCATCGCCCCTTACGATATCTTCCGGCATGGCCACTTCGTTGATGAGGTAACCGATGCTGTGCCGGGGATCTCAGCGATTTAGACGACCACCAAAAGGCAGGCCAGATGGTCATACTCGCGCTGCCCCGCTTCACAATCGAGAATCGGCCAGCCACCGCCGAGTTCCGATCCGAAACAGCCTGATCACGCCCGATCGATCTACAAATGAGGCGTGCCTCGGACGGGTGCCAGGCGCTGCGTTAGGCCGGCCAGGGGACCATTATCTTGGGACGTTCCGCCCTACACACTTACCGGCCGAATTACACACTATCCTTGCATATTTTTGCTATGTTACATGTGATCTTGCAAATGGAACGTGATTTCGTAAAATGAAGTGCAGACACGGGTTTCGTCGCCGAACGCCGGTCTGTTCCGGTCCATGGCATGCAAGAGGTCGGGCGGTAAGTCGCTATCTTCGAGGGCCGGGCTGCGGCGGTAGTTTCAGCGCCGTAGCCGCCAGTCCCGCTTGTCGACGCCAGCAATCGCGGGCCACAATTACCAAGATGTGAAGCTGCTCCGAGATCTTCATTTCAAGTCACGAGCAGTTAGAACTCGTTTCACTCACGCCGTCTCTTGTTTTCGGTTATCAGGGAAGATACCTGATCCAGAAGACCATTGTTGGAATGTTGTTTGGAAGTGGGGGTCGTTTTGGCATTGAGGACACGTCGGGCTTCGTGGCGACTTTCGCGCGTTTGGATGCTCAACCGGGGTGACGAACGCTGGCACGAGTTCGCCGACATCGGGGGGAGCGATGCCCCCGCACGATGTGTGTGGGCCGTGAGCCGCATTGCGCTCATTCGACATCGACATCTTTTTGGAAACTGGGACGGGCGTTTTGTAGATCATTTGGAGTAGAGGCCGAGGGCGGAGGGCGGAGAAATTTCACTCGAAATGGACGAATACCACATCTTTTGCGCAAACGGATCGGGGCGTTTGTAGATCATCTATGGTAGAGGCCAAGGGTACCGTCATTTTTCATGTCAAAGGGAGCTGGATCGCCTTGAAACACGATCACTCCAAACCTTCGCGCTGGAGCGTGTGCGTTGTTGATGGCCGGAGCGGACAACTTGTCGGGATCACACCCTTCCTTGAGCCGGTGGGTTACACCCACCCTGCTTCGAGCGTGGGTTTACACTACTGTACAGATGCTGGAGGACCCACGAAAACGCGCCACTTTGCGCCACGATTGGAGGGGGGCAGCGGGTGTCCAAGGGCGGAAAGGGCGCGCCGCATGTCGAAGTGGCACAGGAGGATCGGGAATCTCCGGCGGGCCTTCCGGGTGTTCGACTACACCGTGGCGCGGGTCGTACCAAAGCGCCACGCAGGGTCGGGGGACTTGTTCACTATGTTTAACCGAGGTTGCTTCAACGGGATTTCCGCGCCGGTTTTGGCCGTGTGGCGGTGCGGGCTGGGCGGAGAGACACGGGTGGAGCGAGAAACACAAGAATACGCGCCGGAATTGATGTGCGGGGTAAGTGATCAGCGAGGGGACGGTCAGCCAGTGCCAGACTTGAGTCGACCGGCGGGTGACCGTTCGCGTTCCCTTAACCCTTGTGGCGTAAGGACGCGCGACGAATCTACAAAACGAACTTAGGCATGGTTCAGCGGCGTCGCGGTGTCGTCAAACGGGGGCGAGCACGCGGGGCTGGACTGGGGGAACGCCTTCATCGGGTTGGCGTGCCCCGGCGGACTTGCCGAAGAAACGGAGAAGCCGTGTTTTCTGTACGTGAGACGGTTGCCTTCGAAATTGATCGGACGATTCGGCGCAATGCCTTGATGTGGGAGGAGAACGGCGATTGTCGGTGAGGCGGATTTTCGTGATTTCGTCTCATTTCGTCTCATTTTGTCTCATCGGAGCCCGTTGATCCGGTGGGTCGGGCGGAGGGCGGAGGGCGGAGATCAGGACGGGGGGCGGAGATCAGGGCGGAGGGCGGAGATCACAACGGATGGCGGGGTCGGCTAGGAGTTTGAACCACGGAGCAGACCGAGGGCACGGAAATGGGGCGGGATTGGGGACGGGTTTTGGTCGCGGATTCTCATTGTGCGAGCGTGATGCTCGGAGGGCTGAAGCCGCTGGTGCACGAGAGCGGAGAGCGGAGGGCGGAGGGCGGAGATCACGACTTGCCAGTGCTGTTACCGTAATCCTTTAGGCGTAAGGACGCGCGACGAATTTACAAAACGAATCGGGATCGTCTGGAGCCAGCCCCGCGTGTTCACAATTATGGTTTCAAAACGCTTTGAACGGGCTCATCTGAATGAGAATCACTTGCCCGGGCGCGGTGGCTAATTGCCTATCTCGATTGAATTTGTGTTTTACTCAGAGATTTACACGCGTGATTGTGGAGATGGCTAACGCCCGAAACCCGCGCATAATAATGGTAGGGAATGAAAATCCGAAATTCGAAGTTCGAAATCCGAACAGCAGGGAGCTGTCCAGCGACAGGGTTATCCGGGGATTAGTTGGGGTGAAGTTCGAAGGCCGTTCTGCGGCCTCGCATCCCGGTGTCGGGGGCGTGGGACGGGTGTGGACCACGGGCGTGTGAGTTTTCATCCATTGGGCCGAGGGATCATGGGGAGGAATTCGTGGCGTTATCTTCTTTGGCACTCGGCATCTCGGTGCTGCTCCAGGGTGTTCCGGCCAGCCGTCGGACGGGGTTCGAGGCAGCGAGCAAAATGAGACGTTTTCAGGGTGATTCGTCCCATTTCGTCTCATTTTGTCTCATTCGTTTTTTGAGGGAGATGTACCGCCTGCTGGCGCTGCCAATTTACACCGGTGTACGGATGCTTGAAGGGCCCCGTAATATTGCCACTTTTTGCCATTTTTCGAGCCGGCGAACGGTTGTCAGACGCGGAGCACGTCATCCGGAACTTCAATTGGTGTCAATAGATCAGAACTGAACTTCGCGATTTTGAGCGACCGAAAAGTTGAATGGCATATGCCACGCGAAATTGCCATTTTCCATCTGCGGGGTTGTTCACTATGTTTTGCGGGCGGTACGTCCGTGGACGGAGGGCGGAGGACGGAGGGCGGAAGACGGAAGACGGAGGGCGGAGGACGGAGGACGGAGGACGGAGGGTGGGAGCAAGAGTTCGAGCATGAGTACGATTGCGAGTCGGATTATGAGTGCACCTTTCGTGAGCGATCGGACCCGGGGTTGCTTCAACCGGACTTCCGTGCCGGTGTTGGCAGCGCAGTGTGCGGGTTGGGCGAGAGCGCAGGTTAAGCTGCGGATTCAGTGCCAATGTGCGAGCCCGCGTTCCGATAGTTCCATCGTCACGCCATAACTTTAGTCACCACATGGTTTTATATCTAGAATTGCCCTGGTTCCGATAATTCGATCGTCACGCCCTAAGTGCCAACTGAGCCGTCATTTACGACGATAAACTCCGACTTCCGATTATTCCATCGTCACACTTAAGTCCAATGGTGGTAAGGATGTGACGCAAATCGGTGGTTTTTGCAGGTAGAGTACCAGAACGATCTGGAAATTGAATGAACTCCGGCCCTTTCGACGCCAGGAACTCCTGCCGACTTGAATTCCGATCCGTTCTGTGATCTTGTCCAGGATAATCTGGCTTTGAAAGTCCCTCCGAGCGTAGCTCCTCTCGAAGGTCCCTCCCATTGCCGCCAGCGCACCAATCGACACCGCTTGCCGACCAACCCGGCGATGGAAATGCCACTGACGCCGGCGGCCCTTCGCGCGCAACCGCGTGGGCCTGGGTGCTCTGCTGGTTGATGTTCGCCTCGACCGTGCTGAATTACATGGACCGGCAGGCGATCACGCTGGTCAAGCATGAAATCAGCCAGTCTTTTTCCATTCCGGACTCGACCGACTTCGGCTGGGTTCTCGCTGCCTTTTCCATGACTTATGCGCTCTTTCAGGTGCCAGCAGGCTACCTCGTGGATCGATGGGACCTGCGCTGGTGTTACGCCGCGGCGGTCGCGTGGTGGTCGCTCGCGGCGATCGCGACAGCCTTCGTGCCTAGCCTGGGCTGGCTGTTTGCTTGCCGCGCACTGCTCGGGGTGGGCGAGTCGTTCAACTGGCCGTGCGCGCTGCGCGTCACGGCGCGCGTTCTTCCACCTAAAGATCGAAGCCTTGGGAACGGAATATTCAATTCGGGAGCGGCCGTGGGCGCAGTGCTCACGCCGGCTGTCGTCGTTCACCTCATGCCGAGCTTCGGATGGCGCGGAACGTTTCTCGTCATCGGCTCGCTCGGTTTTGTATGGGTCACAGTGTGGGTTGCGCTGGTTCGCGGGCCGCGCAGCGGGATGCTTGCAAGGCAAAAGCCCGCGACCGCAGGCGAGCGGGCAAACGCCGGGGGGTGGTTGCAGCTCTCGCCGGCGGCCGGAATGGCGTTTGGCGGCGTGGCGATCGCCGTCGTCGCCGCGTGCAGCCTCGCTCGCTGGTACGGACTGGCGGCAGTGTGGGTGGCGATTGCTGTGGCCATGCTGGGGCCGCTTGGCGTCGCGGGCTTCTTGCCCAGGGACGCCTTCGGCGGGCTCGGCTGGGCGACCACGCTGCACGAGATTGCCAGGCTCAAGCGCTTCTGGATCCTGGCCGTCGTATCCATATCGATTAATATCTGCTGGCACTTCCTCGTGAACTGGATTCCGACTTACCTTCGCGACGATCGCGGGCTTGGCCGGTCGGCCAGCGGCTACCTGACCTCCGCGACGTTTCTGGCCGCCGATCTCGGCAACCTGGGCGGCGGCGCGCTCTCGCTCGGGCTTGCCGCGATGGGCGCCGCCGTCGTCCGTGCACGACTCGCGGTGATGTCAGTTTGCATGGTCTTGATCCTGATCGGCACCGGACTCGCGATGCCGCAAAGCGACGTCTCCGCCATCGTCTTGCTGTGCCTGATGGCCGCCGGAACCGCGGCGTTCATGGCCAACTACTTCTCATTCACACAAGACGTTTCGCCCAAGCACACCGGGCTTGTTGCGGGCTATCTGGGTGGTTTGGGAAATCTGACGGTGGCTGCGTATCAGCCGTTCGCCGGCGCGATTCGTGACTGGACGGGGAGTTTGATCGTTAACTTCGTGATCGTGGGTCTGGCGCCGCTCTTGGGGTTGACGGTGCTCATAGTGGGTTGGACTGCGAAACCGCCAGAGCGTCCATCGAATTCATCGGATCGGCTGATCCCATGACCAGCAGATGACGTAACTCTTTCCTTCACATTCTGATACGCCAATGCGAGAAGCATTCCGCGGCCCCCTTTTTGGCGGTATCAGTGTGCTGATGGGGTGCGCCGAAACGATCTGGACGTTGTCGCCCCATTTTGGGAAACTTCGATCACACTTCCATCACCGCTTCTCCGGACGCGCTCCGCGAATCGTCTCCTTTCCATCTCGGGTCGCCGTCGCGACGGCCCATCTCGTAGGATAAGGCGGGATTGTGATGATGCGTCGATCAACCGCTGGCACCGGTGCTGCCGGTGCGCACTTGTTCCGCGTGCTGTGCCTGGGCGCGGTCGTGACCGGGATGACGGGCTGCGAGTCGCTGAAAGCGTGGCACAGGAACAGTGACGATGACGGCGTTCCGTCGTCGAAATCAGACGATCCGTACAAGCCGACGGCCGTGCAGATGGATGCGAACAAAGTCATGGGCGTCAATTCCGACTCCAACAACCAGACGCCATTCTTTTCGAACAGCCGGCGATGGAGCGGGTTGAGTTCCGAAGCCCGCGATATCGAGAGGGATCTCGGCGTGAATTAAGAGCGACGGCGGGCGAGCAGCGCGCAGCAATGGCGGTCACAGCTCATGCGACGGTTCGTACCTCGTTTATGGAATCGCTTCTTTGGTGACCGGGGCGAGCGCGCGGCGGCACGGTTCCTGCGGCGCGAAGGGATGCGCATCCTCACGCGCGGTTATGACACGCTCTGGGGCGAGATCGACCTGATCGCGCGAGAGGGCGACATCTTGGTCTTCGTCGAAGTGAAAACGCGGCGGCGCGGCACGCCCGCGGAAGCCGTGACGCCGGAGAAGCAGCGACGGCTCACCCTGGCGGCGCTCCACTTTCTACGCAACCGCAACTTGCTCGAACAGCGTTCGCGATTCGACGTGGTGGCGATCGTGTGGGCCGAGGATCGGCGTCTTCCGGAAATCGAGCACATTCGCGGGGCGTTCGAGGCGGTTGGGACCGGACAGATGTTTCGCTGACGTTCTGGGGTCTGTTTGCACGACGTGCGGTCTGAGCGTGAAGAAATGGCGGCGCAATTGGAAACAGCGTTTCCCATCGAGAACCGCGCCGATCTTGCTCCGGAGGATTTCGCCCGGATCGCCGAGACCGTGGCGAGCCACAGCTCCATCAAGCATGCCGTCGATTGGCTGCGCGGGCACAAGCCTCCGCTCGCCCCGTCCGGAATGGTGACGCAGGACGAATTCAGCCACGACATCCTCGTTGCGTATCCCGGCGGGCTCTGGCTCGTTTACGACACCACGTGATTTGGCGTGGTGACGGCGGTCGCCGTCTGGAATCATCGGCCGACTGCCGATGAATTGCTGGAAGCGCGGCTCGCGCGCGGCTGGGTGCCGACGCCGACGGCGATGCAGGAGGGACAGGTCATCCTTGGGCATGCGGTGTGTCTAGTGTCCGGATCGCTCGGTGGGGATTCTTAGGCCGAGCGTCTTGGCGGATACTCGCGCGTCCGGAAGTTCGTCCTCGGAGACAGGGACCGCTCGCACCGAATTGACGCAAAGACTAGAATGACAAGGCGATGCTGGATGATGCGGTCGTGTCGGACTCTCTGCAAACCTCGTTGCTGATCCCGGAACTGTTTTATGAGATGGCCTCGACTTCGCCGGCATGCGCTCGAGGAGCGCCGCCGGGATGACGAAGCTGGGGCGGGCCGGCCTGACCGACCGCGGACGGTCGTCACGCGTGCTCCGGCACTTCTCGGTGTTCTGCTGGCCGTTCACGCTGTCCTCGCTTTGAATCGCATGGTTGTGCAACAATCTGCGGCGACGGTGGTGGACGACGCGACCGCCGACTTGATTGCGGCCGAGCGGTCGCTCGACCTTCGCGCCACTCGTGCCAACATCTCGGTCATGCAGCCGCCAAGTCCGTTCCGATTCACCGAGGTCGCCAAGCAGAGTGGCGTCGACTTTGTCCATTTCTCGGGGATGACGAAGGACAAGCATTTTCCGACTGCCTATGGATCGGGCCTGGCGATCTTCGACTACGATGGCGACGGACGGATGGACCTTTACTTTGCGAACGGCACGCTCCTACCGGCCGGCACGGCATCGAGGCGCACCAATCGCCTGTACCGGAATCTGGGTGCGGGACGGTTTGCGGAAGCGACCAAGGCGGCGAGTCTCGCGTTTGGCGGCTACTGTCGCGGCATCGTCAGCGGCGACATCGACAACGACGGCGATTCCGATGTATTCCTCTGCAACAGCGGCCGCAATGTCCTTTACTTGAACCGAGGCGATGGCACGTTTCAGGATATCAGCAAGCAAGCTGGAGTTGACCGAGAAGGCTGGTCGCCCGGAGGCGCTTTCCTCGACTACGACAACGATGGCGATCTCGATCTTTACGTGGTTAACTACGGTAAGTGGAAGCTGCCGGACGACGATCTTGTTTGCGAGAGAGCGACGTCAGTTGACGGGTCGGGTCCGAGCCGCGTGCGGGTGTACTGTTCACCCCACGCGATCAAGCCGGCCCGACACGTCCTCTTTCGCAATAACGGCAATCTGACATTTACTGATGTGACCGAGGCCTCTGGTGTGGCGCGGAGCGACGGCCGCGGGCTCGGTGCCGTTGCAGCCGACTTGAATGACGACGGCCGCATTGATCTTTATGTTGCAAACGACATGTGCCCCAATTTTGTCTACTTGAATCGAGGGGACGGGACGTTCGTCGATGTCACCGAGTCTTCCGGCGCGGGATATGGTCCGAACGGGGCGATGCGCGCGGGAATGGGAGTTGACGCCGAGGATGTCGACGGCGACGGCAGGGCCGACGTGTTCGTTTCCAATTTCCTGGGGGAAGGAAATGCGCTCTTCATCAATCTCGGCGAAGGTCAATTCGAGGATCGAGCGCGAACGTCCGGGATCTTCCACGATAGTCTGGCCTGGGTTGGATGGGGCTGCGTGCTGGGCGACTTCGACTCCGACGGCTGGCCGGATTGCTTCGTGGCGAACGGCCATGTCGACGATAACCTTCGTCTCATCAGCCGTGTGTTCAACAGTTACGCCGAGCCGGCGCTCTTGCACCGAAACGAGGGGGGGGAGCGATTCGTGCTGGCGACGCGTGATGCCGGAGCGTACTTTGATTCCGACCACGTCGGCCGGGGAGTTGCGTATGGCGACCTCGATAATGACGGCGACATCGATCTGGCGATCAATCACAAGGATGCTCCGGCGGCGGTGCTTCGAAATGACACCGATACGTCAAACCAGTGGATCCGGATCTGCCTGGTTGGTGTTCAGAGCAATCGCGATGCGATCGGGGCTCGAGTCGAGGTGGAGGCCGGCGGCCGCACCAGCTTTCGCCAGCGCAAAGGGGGAGGCAGCCTGGGCGCATCGCATGATCCACGGCTCTTGATCGGGATCGGCGGCGCCCGAGCCGTCGATCGGCTCACAGTCCGCTGGCCCTCGGGCCGGATTGACCGGTACGAAGAGATTGAAGCGCGGGCGAGCTGGCTCATCCGTGAAGGCTCATCGCATCCGGAGCGGATGCCCAAGGTTGATTGACCAATGGGTTTGTCCAGATTCACAGTGGCGATGCACCGGATGACGAAGGTTCTCCGGAACCCGCGCAAGGCGCTCGAGACGAGTCTGCGCCGGATCGTGGTGCCGTTGTTGGTCTTTCTGTACGCAGGCACGCCTGGCCATGTCGGGGCCTTGTGCAACTCAGACGGTCCGCGACCGCCGCTTGCTCCGTTCACAGTGCGCATGGCGGAGGGGCTCTACATTTTAGGCGGGCTCAGTCCGTCAGCGGCGTATGCGGTCGAAACAACTCAGGGAATCGTTCTGGTTGACTCGGGATTGAGGAGCGATGCGCGCGTTCTGAAGTCGCAGATGGCGGGCGCCGGGCTCGACTGGCGACGTGTGAGGGCCGTGTTGCTGACGCACGCGCACGCGGACCACGGGGGGAGCCCAATGTGTGCGTACCGAGACCGGCGCGACCGTGTATGCCGGGGAAGGCGACGCGGCTGCCCTGTTGGCGGGTGGACCCCGCGAGGCGATCTTCAGCGCGTTCGAGCTGCCCGAGGGGACGCTTCACGCGACCGATGTCGATGTCGCGCTCAAAGGGGGTGAGACGATTGACTTCGGCGACGTTCGCTTTCGGGTGCTGGCGACGCCTGGGCACACGCCTGGAAGCGTCTGTTACCTGATGGAGAGGGGAGCCCTGCGGGCGCTGTTCGCCGGAGATGTGATTTCGACGTTCGTGGGTGCCGAAAAATCACACCTGCGCATCGACCGGCCTCTGGGTACTTATTCCACGTACATGCCCCCGCGCTATCGTGGGGATGCCAAAGCCTATCTCGCATCCTTGCGGAAGCTGCGGGCGCTGCCGCTGCCGGATCTGGTGCTTCCCGGTCATCCCCGCTCGGACCCCACGCCCCAGGAGCCTCGCCTTTCGCAAGCGCGTTGGGAAAAACTGCTCGACGACGGGATTGCCGAGATGGCACGACTCTCAGCCCGGTACGACGCCGACGGGGCTCTATTCCTGGACGGCAACCCAAAGGAGCTGCTGCCGGGAATGTATTACCTCGGTGACTTCAACGGGGGGGCGGTCTACGGGCTGATCGCGGCGTCGAAGTTTTTTTTGATTGACGCGCCAGGAGGGCCGGGGCTGCTTCCCTTCGTCAAGGCACGACTGCAAAAGCCTGGGCTTCCGCCCGCGGATCCGGCCGCCGTCTTGCTCACTTCTTGCGATCCCCAGAGCACGGCGGGGCTCGGTGCGCTTGTCGGGCAATGCCACGCAACGGTGGTCGTCGCGCCGGAGGGCCGTGCGAAGATCCGGGAATTGTGCCCGCCGGGCGCCGCGGTACTAACCTCGAATGAGCTACCGCAACAGCGATGGTTCGACGTGACGCCTGTAAAGCTTCGCGGTCGAGGAGTCGCGCCGATCGCGTACCGGTTCAAGTGGAGCGGCAAGACGGTCTTGTGTGCCGGACGATTCCCGATTGACCCTGACGTCCCTGGCGAGGCGGCGCTCTTCGCCGAGATTTCAGTATCCAGGGAAACGACTCTCGACTATCTGGCGTCGGTCTTCCGGCTGAGCGGGACGAACCCTGAACTCTGGCTGCCTGCGCTCCCATTGAACGGCCGGAACGCCAACCTTCACGATGACGAGTGGCAGAACATCGTCGCTGACAACTATCGAGTCGGTTACCGCAGCCTGATGAGTAAGGTTCGATGACGCGGCGCGCCCGAGCCATCATCGTCGCCCTCGGTTGTGTGTGTCTGGCGCTCGGCGGCGGAGTAGGCTGGATGATCAGGGTCGCCGGAGTGCGCGATGAGACGAACGCTCGTCACCTGAGAGCGCCCGCGCAGCGGCGGCCCGATCGCATCGACGGATTTGACGAGCACGCGCTCGAGGACAGCGGCTGGGAGCTAGCGAGCGAGTTCACTGCTCCGATCCATGACCAGGGATCGCTTGAACAGCTTCGAGAATCCGTCGCAATGAGGGGCGACCTCGCGCTCGCGGTCTTGCAGGCAGAGTCTGATCAGACCGGGCTGCGATTCCGGGCGCCGAAAGAGGAAGTCGCCGCGGCGGCGCGGCTCCTGCATCAGATCGGCTTGCTGAAACTGTACGGAGGCCGGTATTCCGAAGCGTCGCTTGCACTGCAAAAAGCGCGGGAGCTCGGGAGGCCCGGCGATATTGCTGCGCGAGACCGCGCTGCCATGACGGCACTCCTGGGAGTTGTCGCGCTTCGCAGGGGTGAAGTCGAAAATGCCCTCAAGTATCCTGGCCTCGCGAGCGCGGAGTTTCCGATCGCGGCTCAGGCGATTCACGCGTTGCAGTCGGGCTCTCGCGAAGCGATCAAGTGGTTCAGCCTGTATCTCCAGGAGTGGCCGGAGGATCTTCGGGTGCGATGGCTGCTGAACGTCGCCTACATGAAGCTAGGCGAGCATCCCGCCAAGGTGCCGGTTGAGTATCTGATCAGGCTCGACGGTTTTCAATCACGGGCAGAAGTTGGTCGATTCGAAAACGTCGCGGAACGGGCGGGCTTGAACGTCTGGGGGCCGAACCAGGCAGGCGGGAGCGTCTTCGATGATTTCAGCGGTGATCAATTGCCGGACCTGTTTATTGCATCGCTCGATACAGACCGGGGGGCTTCTTTATTCATCAACCGCGGGGATGGCACGTTCGAGGATCGCTCAGACCGGGCCGGCCTCGCGGAGCAGGTCCATGCCGCGAATGTTGTGCACGCTGACTTCGATAATGACGGCGATCTCGACGTCGTGCTCTTGCGCGGCGCGGGAGACCGGCCGATGCGTCTCTCGCTGCTTGCGAACGAAGGGGACGGTCGCTTCAAGGATGTGACGATTCCCGCGCGGCTGGGCGAGCCGATTGCCGCGGGCGCGGCCGCCTGGGGTGATTATGACAACGACGGCTGGGTCGATCTGTTCGTGTGCGGCGAGTACCGCGCGCGCAAGCGCGACGGCGAGACGGCAGCGCCGGATCCGCGCAATCGCTGCCGGCTCTATCGCAACGAAGGAGGCGTCACGTTTCGAGACGTGGCGGCGGCTGCTGGGGTCGTCAATGACCGGTGCGCCCGGGGAGCGGCCTGGGGCGACTACGACGATGACGGCCGGCTCGATCTGTACGTCGCAAATGAAAACGCCGGGAGCCGGCTCTACCACAACGAGGGGGCTGGCCGGTTCCGGGACGTGGCCCCGAGCCTCGACGTGACGGGCCCGCAGTCGGGTCATTGCTGCTGGTTCTGGGATCTGGACAACGACGGTAAGCTCGACCTCTTCGTCGCCGAGCGCCAGACCGGCTTCGCACAGACCGTGGCGCTGGCGCTCTTGCTTCCGGGAGAAACGACGAGTCATCCCTTTGTGTACCGGAACCTGGAGACCGGCGGTTTTCGGGAGATCAGCCGCGAAGCGGGTCTGGCCCGGCCGATTCCGGTGCTTGGCGCCAACTTCGGCGATTTCGACAACGACGGCTTTCTGGATCTGTACGCGGGGAACGGCTGGCAGGGCTGCTCGGGGTTGTTTCCCAGTACGATGCTCAGGAATATCGACGGCGGGCGCTTCGAGGACGCGACAACAGCATCGCACACCGGCCACATGGAGAAGGGCCAAGGCATTTCATGTGCTGACTTTGACGACGACGGGGATCTCGATCTGTTCGTCCAAGCCGGCGGTCTGGTACCCGGCGACCGGTCGCGGAACCTGCTCTTTCGGAGCGTGGGCCACGATCACCACTGGCTCAAGGTTCGGCTGGTCGGCACGCGCACGAACCGTGCCGGTCTGGGCGCCAGGATCCAAGTGGTCGTGAAGTCAAATGATGGCCGGAGACGCTCGATCGTCCGCACGGTCGGCAATAATTCCAGTTCTGGGGGCAATAGCCTTGTACAGTTAATCGGCCTTTCCGACTCCTCGCGCGTGGCCGAACTCGAGGTGCGCTGGCCCACGAGCCGGACGACCCAGACGTTTCGCGACCTGCGAGCTGACCAGGCGATCGAGATCACCGAGGGAGCAGCCGAGTATCGCGTCCGCCGCCTACCGAGAGAGCCGGGTGATGCGCGGTGATGGAATCTCGAATTGAGCGGCCGGATCCTGGTCGGTCATATCGCTGTCTCGAAGTTCATCGGAGCGACGCGGAGCGGACCGGCGTGCGGGGGAGGACGTGGACGTGATCTTCAAGCTCGGTCACGCGAATCGCCTGGTTCGCTTGCAAGTCATGGAAGACCTGGGTCGTGCCGCTTGCGGGCCAGTGGACCTCTAGAGAAGCGATCCGCTCGGCTTTGCCCAATCCGATGTGCTGCTCGAGCGGGTTGGCGCCCCAGCTACTACCAGAGCTGACGTGGCGGTGGATCGTGAGCGGGTGGTCGCTGCTGGTCACGACCTTGATTCGTGCACCGATCGCGGCTCGATTGGTCTTCCGCCCGGTCAGTTTCAAGCTCAGCCAGTTGTTTCCACAGCCCGGGTTCTCGAAGAGGATGTTGTGATAGCGATCGCCGGGCGTTGCGCCTCCCATCTCGACGAAGAAATCGACGTCGCCGTCGCGATCCCAATCGGCACAGGAGACGCCATGACCTTTCTGAAGGTTTCCGGTACGGGACGAGCCTGTGATATCAGCGAATCGCCGGCCTTCGACGTTCTTGAACATGCGATTGGGAACAACGACGCTCAGGTCGGGCGCGCCCGTGCCGAGATAGAAGTCGAGCCAGCCGTCGTTGTCGAAGTCACCAAAGTTCGATCCCATCGCGGCGAGCATCACGTCCAACCCCGATCCGCGGGTGCGATCTTCAAACTTCCGGCCGGCGGAGTTTCGCCAGAGCCGGTTGGAGGGACGGCTGTGGGGCTTTCCGGAGAGGCCCTGGACGACGGGGCCCACGCTATAGTCGAATGAAGTCGCGAAGATGTCGAGCCAGCCGTCGTTGTCATAGTCCCAGGCCCAGCAAGAGAATGCGAGCTCCGGGCCGTCGATTCCCATTGACTCGGTCACGTCGGCGAACGTGCCGTCACGCTGGTTGTGGTAGAGCTTCACGGGCCCTTTCATGTTGTCGACGAAAAGATCTGGATAATCATCGTTATCGTAGTCCAGCCAGTTGGCACCCTTGCAGAACCATCGCGCGTCTCCCTCCACGCCGGCGCGCGGCTTACTTCCTCGAAGGTTCCATCGCGGCGGTTGTGGTACAACCGGTTAGTCTGCTGCTCGCAGATGACATAAACGTCGACCCAGCCGTCGTTATCGTAATCAGCCCAGCACGAATAAGTCGAATTCACGGGGTCAAGAAGGCCCGCGCTGCCGGTCACGTCGCAGAAGGTGCCGTTGCCGTTATTGCGCAGGAGACTCTGGCGGATCGGAGCGTTGAGCCACGCTCCGCGCGAGATAAATAGATCCATGTGCCCGTCGTTGTTGAAATCGGTCTGAACCAGGTTCTTGCCTCCGAGCTGACCGAGGAGCCCGGCCGCCTCGGTGGCCTCGGCGAAAGTACCGTCACCCGAGTTGCGATAGAGGGCCATCGGCATCGTTGGGTCGAACGAAGTCGTGGCCAGATCGAGCAGGCCGTCGTTGTCGAAATCCTCCATGACGGCGCCGCCGGCCATATTGAAGCGATTCACTCCGGCGCGATCGCCGATGTCGCGAAACTTGCCGATATCGAACTCGGAATTGACGAAGCGGTCGATCGAAATGCGATAACGAGGATCGACCTTGTCGGGATATTCACCCAGAGTCATGTGCGCCAGATTCAGCAGCCAGCGGATGTCGAGATCATCCGGAAACTGCTCGAGATACTCAGTGAAATGAGCGATGGCCTGACGCGACCCGGTCGCGTCGGAATGGACGGCGGCCGGTGCGATGGGCACGATGCAAGAACTTTCGCCGCGGCACATCACGCAGTTATCTGTTTCGCCGCGCCTGAGTGCCGTGACTCCCTGAAAGTAGATCAGCGTGTACAGCCCTTGCGCGGCGACGACGGGCTCGCTATCGATCCAGGCCCGCGTTTGCGCGAGGAGGTCGTACGCGGTGCGAGCATCTCCCTCGTAGTTGAGAAACATGGCCTTGGTCAAGAGGAGCGTGTATCGATCGCTGGCCGAGACAGTGGGGTTTACCAGGACGCCGTCGATCTCTGCGATGTTTGCACGTCCCACATCTTTCCAGGTCGCGCTCAGCTCCGCGAGCGTCGAATCGGGCCGCCAACGCGGGAGATTCTCCACAACGCTCGTGAACCCGCTCGAATCCATCCGTCGACGGGGCTCGAAGGTCCGCCGTAGCTCAGTCGACCCTGGGAAACGTTTTGCAAGAAGGCCGTGCGAGCCGAGCACCAGAACCACGAGTGCGATGCCGACCAAGACGGAAAGCCCGATCAACATGAAGAGGGCAGCGCGGTTCGACGAGCCGTGGGACGGCTTACTCATCGGTAACCCTCGAATCGATGTCGTCGGCGCAACCTAGCGGCAAGCCAGTTTGGCGCAACGCAAGTTACATTTGTTTGTTTCTTGCGACGTTGCTCCGCGCGCGTGCCCGAATTCCTTCGGAGTTTCGAAGGTTTTCCTGTGGTGGAGGTCGGAATGAATCTGAAGGGCGAGAACGGCGCGCACCGATGCGCGTGGGAAGCACAAACGCGCTATTAAATGCGCGATCGTCGAGGTAGGCGAAGCGGTGAGCCAGGACTCCTGGATTGCGCGAGTCCCTGCTCTTCTAGATGCGACTGGCCTGAGAGTGTCGCGCGGTCGCTGCGCATTTTACGAAACTGTCGAATTGGTGTCAGGCTCGAGCGGATGCGAGAATGCTCTCGAGCGCCAGCATCTGGGCTCGCCCGTCTTCGCCTGGGTCGAGGAGGGTGCCGGCAAAGGCGCACTGTGCGAAGTGATCGACCATCGCGGTGTACTGGTCGATCGGCTCGAATTCCAGAAGTGTTGAACCCTGAGGCCGGCTGTCGGCATTCTTATCGGAGCGGATTTTGATGAGAGCTGCCGTTGGATTGGTTCCGGCGGCGGGCAAGTACGCGAGCGGAACATCGATCAGGCCGCGGGTGCCGGAGAGCTCGTAATGGCAACGGAAGGGCTGTTCGAAGCTGCAATCGATGGTCGCGAGCACTCCGCCTGGAAATTCGAGAGTTGCCGCCAGGCTCAGATCGACGCCGGTGGGCCCGAATTGCGCGAGCGCATGGAATCGGCGCGGCTCTTCGCCGGCGAAGAAGCGAGCCGTGTTCACACCATAGCACCCGACGTCCCAGAGCGCCCCACCGCCTCGCGAGGGATCGAGTCGCCAGTCGTCGGGCGCGATCGGGAATGAAAACGAGGCTCGAACGAGCCGGAGGTCGCCGATCGCGCCGTCGCGCACCAGTTGGCGGAGGCGGAGTGTGCGCTCCTGGTGCCTCCACATGAAGGCTTCCATCAAGATCACGCCGCGATTCCGGGCGTGCTCGACCATGGCGCGCGCCTCGCGAGCATCGAGCGAGAGTGGTTTCTCGCAGAGTACGTGCTTACCCGCGTCTGCGGCGGCGATCAGCCAGGGCCGGTGCAGCTCATTTGGAAGTGGAATGTAGACGGCGTCGATCTCGGGGTCGGTGACGAGCGACTCATAAGAGCCGTGCACCCTGGGTATTCCGAACTCTCGTGCCCAAGTGCGGGCGACGGCAAGGTCGCGGCTGGAAAGGGCGTGCAGCATGCCCTGGCTCGACCGTGCGATGCCCGGGATCAATCCACGCCGGGCGATGCGCGCACAGCCCAGTATTCCCCAGCGGATGGCTGGTCCGGCGGTCATGTGATCTAGAGATCCACAAATGAGACGGCTCCGCCGTGCGGGCCCCCGTTCCGGGGAACTCGCAAGACGGAGCCCAAGTTATCACGATTCGATTCCTCGGAAAACGGCTCAGTACTGGTCAGAGCTGACGACCTCACCCCCGTTGCGGCTGCCGAGTGCCCACCACGTGCTCGCGGCGACGGAGTCCTTGACGAACCGCACCGAGCCGTCAGCGAAGCACACGTTGACGCCGGCCGGGTGGTTGCTGGTGGCCGTCGACATGCCCGAAGTACCACCCCAGAGCCCGCCCGGGTCGCTGGCATTCAAGCAGGTAAACTTGTTGGGCGTGTTGTAGTGATGATACGAATTGACCACGGTGTGCCATTCGTACCCCAAGCACCAGGAAAAGCCGTTGAGCCAGCCGGTGTTGTTGACCGCCTGTGGCGAACCCGAGGGTATCGACTGGCAGGCTGTAACGCTCTGCTGGGCCAATGTCGAGCTCTGAGCGTTATAGTTGACGGAAATCGTGGAGATGACGTAGATGCCCCGCTTCGCCTCGGAGCTAGTGGTCGTCAGCGCGGCGCCGTTATTTCCAGCCGACCAGCCGAGCAGCTTCTCGCTGAAGAGGCCGGTGTTGGCGGTGCCGTCGGTGACGCTTTCAAAGCCGAAGAAGCCGAGGTTGTTGTCTGCCCCCCACCAGTAGCTACCGGGCGCAGCGCGCCTGGACCGTGGCCATTGAGCAGGTCAGGAACTCGACGATCGTGCCCGACCACATCCGGATAACGCCCGGCCCACCATGGTTCGCGACGTAGTTAGTCGGCGCCCACGGCTGGTTGGGCCGAACTTTCTGGTTGTCGGAGGGGCACAGCATCGTTGGAAGCGCCGAGTAAGCGGTCGTGCTGTTGATAACATTGTCCGCATTCACCGAGAAATTATACGCATTGTATAATGGCTGCTGCTCCAGGTTGGGCAGCATGAAGACGGCCCAGCTTGCATTCCAGCCCCAGCCCAGACCGTTTGTGGGCCCGAGAAACATGTTCTCGGCGGGGAGGCAGTTCTGTTGCTGATGATAATTGTGCACCGCCAGCCCAAGCT
Source organism: uncultured Planctomycetota bacterium (assembly GCA_963823665.1). Classification (GTDB taxonomy): domain Bacteria; phylum Planctomycetota; class Planctomycetia; order Isosphaerales; family Isosphaeraceae; genus CAVXHV01. The sequence goes on along the minus strand of CAWGMQ010000004.1, from coordinate 686,732 downwards.
GTTTGAGGTTGTTCGTGCACTGGGCGCGGCGGGCCGCTTCGCGAGCAGCCTGTACGGCCGGCAAGAGCAAGGCAATCAGCACTGCGATGATCGCAATGACAACCAACAGTTCGATCAGGGTGAAGCCTCTCCGCGAGCGTTTGCGTGAAGACACCATCGACGACCCTCCAAGAAGAAAAAGACCAAACGACGAAATGAAATTGAACGAACGAACACTCAAGCACGAACGAAAATAAAGTGATCAGACAGGACGGCGATCAGACCGTGATCCGGCGCGCGCTGCAAGGAGCACTCCACTGTGAGGCCGTGCGCATACTCCAGCCCGTTGCGTCCGTCGTCCAATAACCCTATTCTACCATAAGCGCTAACCGCCGGCGCGGCGGCAAGTTTCTTGTGATCGCGCGCGACGATTATTCTTGACATCTCCGTCCGCCCTGCGCACATCCAATCAGTGCGCGGATACCAATGCTACCAATTCTGCGAGCAATGAAAAGCCCCAACTCGGGGCGGACATCTCTTCCCCGAAAACGCATCGCGCTGCTCGGGCTGCTTCTGGCCGCTTTTGCGCTCTCACTGTACCTTCGCGAATTCAGCGCGGCGCCGCCGTCTGGCGCGCTCGAAGTGGCCGCGCCGGCCGTGCCCGGTGCCGCCATCGGGCCCGACATGATGCCGGCTCGGGCCAACCCGACCGTCCGGCAGCCGCCGAGCCCATTCCGATTCACCGAGATCGCAACGTCCGCCGGCATCGATTTTGTCCATTTTTCCGGCATGACGGAGGCAAAGCACTTCCCCACGGCGTACGGGTCCGGGGTTGCGATCTTCGATTATGACAATGATGGCCGCTCCGATCTCTATCTTGCAACAGCGACGCGCCTGCCGGTCGGGTCGTTCCGGTCTGGACCGAACCGGCTGTATCGGAATCGCGGCAACAACCAATTTGAAGACGTCACGGTCCGATGCGGGCTGAACTATGCGGGCTACTGCCAGGGTCTTGCCGTCGGCGATGTCGACAACGACGGCGACCCGGACGTCTTCCTTTGCAACTACGGTTCGAACGTTCTCTATTTGAACATGGGCGAGGGCCGATTCGTCGACATCACCAGGTCCGCTGGCCTCGATCGGCCCGGCTGGTCAACCAGCGCGGCTTTCCTTGATTACGACAACGACGGCCACCTCGACGTTTACGTGGCCAACTATGGCCAGTGGAAGCTTCCCGAGAACGACGCGTTTTGCGGGGGCTCGAAGGCGGCGGACGTGCCTGGGCCTGAAAAAATCCGGATCTACTGTTCGCCGAAGTCGATCACGCCGGCAAGGCATACGCTTTACCGCAACAACGGCGATCTCACGTTCACGGACCTGACGGAAAAGGCCGGTCTCGCGCAGCGACGGCCGCGGCCTTGGCGTTGTTGCGGCCGACCTGAACGACGATGGCCGAATCGACCTTTACGTCGCCAACGACATGTGTCCGAACTTCGTCTTCTTGAACAGCGGGGACGGCACCTTCGACGATGTCACTCAGAGCTCAGGCGCGGGCTTCGGCCCGCAGGGGCAAAGCCGTGCGGGCATGGGTGTCGAGGCTGAAGACGTTGACGGCGACAGCCGCACCGACGTCTTCGTGACCAATTTCTGGGCTGAGGGCAGTGCCCTTTTCGTTAATCTGGGCAACGGGCTCTTTGAGGATCGGTCGCGGACCGCCGGACTTTATCACGACACGATTTCGTGGGTTGGCTGGGGATGTTCGCTGGCCGATTTCGACAGCGACGGCTGGCCCGACTGCTTCGCAACCACCGGTCATATCGACGACAACCTGCGTCTCATGAGCCGGTTCTTCCACCAGTACGCCCAGCCGCCGCTCCTTCATCGCAACCACGGTGGCAAGGGATTCACGCTGGCGACGCGGGCCGTGGGGGCCTACTTCGACTCCGATCACGTCGGCAGAGGCGTTGCCCAGGGCGATCTCGACAATGATGGCGACGTCGACCTGGTGATCAACCACAAGGACGCTGCGCCGGCCTTGTTGCGAAACGACACGCCGACGAAGAACCACTGGATCCGGCTGCGGCTGGAAGGCACTCGCAGCAATCGCGACGCGATCGGGGCCCGGGTGGAAATCCGCTCTGGGGGTCGCACGATCGTGCGCCAGCGCAAGGGCGGGGCGAGTTACGGCTCCTCGCACGACCCGCGGCTGACGATCGGGCTGGGAGATGCCACGTCGGCAGGCGAGGTGACGATCCGCTGGCCGTCAGGCCAGGTCGATTGTTTCAAGGACCTCGCTACCGACACAGGCTGGATGCTGCGCGAAGGAGCGGTACGCCCGGAGCGCATGCCGCCGCAGAAATGAACGCGAGCTCAGCGGCGAAGCAGTCCGGGCGAACCGCCAGGCCGACGTAGCGGCGCCATTGAGGCCGCTGGCTATCTGGTCTTCGTGTATGGCCAACGTGCGGTTTGCAGCCCGTTTTCGGTCGCTGTGAGGCTGGGCAGAATTGGCCTGCCCCAGCGATCTGCGACCAGCCGAAGTGAACCGGCATGCGATTTAGCCGAACATAGTCGAAATGCAAGCTGAAACGAGCCGGAAGCATCCCCTGGAAGAGGGGCATCGCGCAGGTTTTTCGGGAGCGGGGGCTCCTTCGGGAACGGAAGCGCGATTGGGCCGAGCGCCGCTGGCCTCCGATGGCATGGCCTTCATTTCGGTCGCGCTCGTGTTTCTCACGTTCATCGCGTTTGTCCCGGTGCTCGGCAACGATTTCGTCTATTTCGACGATGTCGAGGATTCCTGAATAACCGCGACTTTCTCGGAATCGGCTGGCGGCAGTTTGCCTGGTCTTGGCGGGCCCACATCATCGGGATCTATCAACCACTGGGCTGGCAGATCCTTTCTGTCCAAAGCGCGCTTTGGGGGCTTGATCCGCGGGGATATCACTTCATGAGTTTGGCGTTTCACGTTGCGAACACCGTGGTTTTTTTCTTCGTCACGGTGGAGTTGCTGGCGCGGAGCCGGCCCGAACTTCGGCCATCTGATCGGCGAGCCGGCGCGGGCGTGGCTGCCGCGCTTTTCGCGGTGCATCCGCTGCGCGTCGAGGCTGTGGCCTGGGCCTCGTGTCAAACGTACCTTCCCTGTGGTCTCTTCTGGCTGCTGGCTGTTCTGGCTTACCTCCGCGCCGATCGCGGGGATGATCCTGGGTCCTGACATTTGACGATCTGCTGGCTCATGGCGCTGGCTGCCATGCTCTGCAAGGCGACAGCCGTGCGCCTGCCGATCGTGTTCCTGATACTCGATGTTTACCCGCTGCGGCGCCTTCGCGGAGGCGTCCCTGGCGGCGTGTTCCGACCCGCGGTCCGCAGGGTCTGGCTCGAGAAGCTGCCTTTGTCTGCTGATCGTCCCGGCGACCTGGGCTCAATGCAAAATGTGGCATGACCCGGAGAGGCTGTGGGTCACGATTGCCGACCGTCTTGCGGCGGAGGTTCGAGCCTCGCCGGGGTCTGCGGACGCGCACCATGGCCTGGTCAAGGTGCTCTACGCGCTGGGACGGCAGGACGACGCTTTGCGCGAGGTGCGCTCGGCCTTGTCGATTGACCAGGGCGCATCAGACGCGCACCGTCTTCTGGCGTCCATCCTGGATGAGCAAGGCCGTCGTGACGAGGCTCTGGTCGAGATGACCGAAGCCGTTCGGCTCGATCCTACTTCGTTTGACGCGCGTTATGGTCTGGCCAAGATAATGTTTGGGTCGGGGGCAGCTCGCGGGGGCGGAGGACGAGGCGATGGAGGCGCTGCGGCTGCGCGAGAGCTTCTCGGGCGGATCAGGGAAGCCAGGTGGAAGCTCGCGCACTGACACCGGTCGCGGATCACCGCTGGCTCACTTGGGCGCCGGAATCGGTTTCCAGTCGAGTTTGCGATAGTCTTTGGCAAACTCCGTCACCTCGATCGCCTGGTCGGCGGCGATGTCGTGGAACGTCTGGGTTGTTCCGCTCGTGGGCCAGTAAATCTCGAGCACGGCCACCTTCTGTGCGCGGGCGAGGCCGATCGTCTGCTGGAGCGCATTCGCTCCCCAGCTACTGCCGGAGGAGACATGGCGGTGAATCTTTTGCGGGCGCTCGCCTGTGGTCACAACCTTGATCCGCGCACCGATGGCCGGCCGATTCGTCTTCACGCCTTGCAGCTTGACGGTGAGCCAGTGGTTCCCCTGCCCTGGGTTTTGAAACAGGATATTGTGATACTGGTCGCCGTAGGTCGCGCCGCCCATCTCGATGAAAAGGTCGACGTCGCCGTCGCGGTCCCAGTCGGCGCAGGCGACTCCGTGGCCCTTCTGGAGGTTACCCGTCCCGGAGCTGGCCGTGATGTCCGCGAAGCGAGTGCCGCCCAAGTTCTTGAACATCCGGTTCGGCACGAGTGTGGTCAAGTCTGGATCGCCGGTCCCGAGATAGAAATCGAGGAAGCCGTCGTTGTCGAAGTCGGCGAAGTTGCTGCCCATCGCGGCGAAGACCAGGTCGAGGCCTGCCTCCTTCGTCTTGTTCTCGAATCGCTCTCCCTTGACGTTGTGCAAGAGCCGGTTGGAGAGGCGTTTGTGCCCTTGGCCAATCATCCCCTTGACGATGTCTTCGATCGAGTAGTCGAAACAGGTCGCGAAGATGTCCTGGAAGCCGTCGTTATCGTAGTCCCACGCCCAGCACGAGAAACCGATCTGCGGACCGTCGATCCCCATCGACTCGGTGACATCGCTGAAGGTCCCATTCCGATTGTTGTGGTAGAGAGCCGCGGTCCCGTTCAAGTGGTCCACGAACAGATCCGGGAATCCGTCGTTGTCGAAGTCGATCCAGTTGGCACCCTTGCAATAGCGCCGCGGGTTGCTGCCGATGTTTGCCCTGGCGGTGACATTCTCGAATGTGCCGTCGCCGCGGTTGTGGTAGAGGCGGTTGCCCTGAAGCTCGGTCAGAATGAGGACGTCGAGCAGACCGTCGTTATCGTAGTCGGCCCAGCACGACGCGGTGGAATCAACGGGCTCGCCCAAGCCGGCGGCCCTGGTCACGTCGGTGAAGGTTCCGTCGCCGTTGTTTCGCAAGAGCGACTGCGGCATCGCGTAGGGAAGCCACGCGCCTCGGGAGATGAACAGGTCCATCCGGCCGTCGTTGTTGAAATCGGTCTGGACCAGGTTCTTGCCGCCGAGCTGCCCTTTGAGCCCGGCGGCTTCGGTCTGCTCTTTGAACGTGCCGTCGCCATTGTTGTGGTACAACACCATCGGCAGCGTCGGGTCGAACGAAGTGACCGCCAGATCGAGCAAGCCGTCGCCGTCGAAGTCCTCCAGCACGGAGCCTCCGGCCATGTTGAATCGGTCGACTCCCGCGGCGTGGCCGATATCGCGGAACTTGCCGATATCAACTTCCGATTTCAAGAAATGATCGAGCTTGATCAGGAATCGAGGATCGACTTTCTGGGGATATTCACCCAGAGTCATGTAGGCGAGGTTAAGCAACCATTGGACCGCGAGATCGTCGGGAAACTTTGTGAGATACTCGGTGAAATGCGCGATCGCCAGCCGAGACCCGTCCGGTTGCGTGTGCACGGCCGCGGGTGCGATAGGCAAGATGCACGAGCTTTCGCCGCGACACATGACACAGTTATCGGTCTCGCCGCGCCGCAGGGCGCTTACGCCCTGGAAAAAGATCAGACTGTAGAGACCGACCTCGGCCGGTCGATCGGTTGTCTCGAGCCAAGCCCGCGTCTGGACGAGTGCGTCATAGCTGGCCCTGGGGTCACCCTTGAAATTCAAGAACGTGGCCCGCTCGAGGCGTAGTTGCAGTTTCTCAATGTCTGTTTTGCCGGGATCGGCGAGTTCGCGGTCAATGCGCTTGAGGTTGCGAGCGGGCTCGTCGCGCCAGCTTTCGGCGATTTCTTCGAGCGTTGCGCTCGCGCTCCAGCGTTTCAGGCGGCCCATGATTGACGCGAAACCACCGGTGTCGACCTGCCTGCGCGGCAAGTACACCAGTGGGGGCCGGGCCGCTGGTTTGGAGCCGGGGCCGCTGGGGCGGCCGGCGCCGCTTTGGCTCGTTGTCTGACCGCCGGGTAGGGCAGTGCGGGAACGGGCATGGATTCTCCGCTCCAGGACCAGCGCGAGCAACAGGAGTATCGCTCCGATGGCAATCCCGCCGAGGAACAGCCTGCGACGAAGCGATCGGCCTGCGGAACGGGCTGCATCGATCATGATCGTGGCCCAGTGTTCGACAAGAACGAACGTGAAAACAAACGAGCCCGGCGCTCGCGCCGGGCCCGTTTCAAGCTCACCGGGCTTGTGGTGTCATTGCTTGGTCGCATCCGGGGCAGGCGGAGTGCCAGGAGCCTCGGCCGCCTTGGCGCCATCCTTCTTGGGGGCGGCGCCATCCTTCGGCATTTTCGGTCCTTCGGCCGCGTTTGCCGGAATCGAATTGAGCGGCACATCGACCTTGGCTGCGTCGGTCGGCATTCCCTCCTGGACGCCGCCGGAATCGCAGCCCGCCAGGCCGAACGAACCAAACACAAGGCACGCGCTCAATAAAACTCGCTTCATCTGATTGTCTCCGTTCCGTATGGGTGTGAATCTAAACGAATATCCGATGGTCGTTCATGCCGCATCAGTTCTTGGTCGCGTCCGGAGCGGGGGGCGTTCCAGGAGCTTCGCCCTTAGGCGCGTCCTTTCCGGGGGCAGCGCCGCCGGCGGGCATTTTCGGGCCTTTGGCCGCGTCTGCGGGAAGGAGTGGAACGTCTGGCTTCGTCGTTTCCGGCTGGCCCTCGGGAATGCCCCCCGAATCGCAGCCCGTCAATCCGAACGAACCGAACACGAGGCAGGCAACGAACAAAACTTGCTTCATCCCGTTGTCTCCGAATTGATTTCTCTTGTTCTCACGAGGCGCTTAGTCTGGCAACGGCTTGCTGCAACCAATCTCCGACAAAGCAGCTTGGTGAAAACGAAACCGGCTCCGCGTGCGGCTTCCGCACAAGTCGTGGCCGCGCGGCGGAGTCCGTGTTTCGATTTGCTGCACAACAGAAAAGCGCTCAGTACTGATCTGCGCTCACGACCTCACCCCCGTTGCGGCTGCCGAGTGCCCACCACGTGCTCGCGGCGACGGAGTCCTTGACGAACCGCACCGAGCCGTCGGTGAAGCAGACGTTGACGCCGGCCGGGTGGTTGCTGGTGGCCGTCGACATGCCCGAAGTTCCGCCCCAAAGGCTGCCTGGGTCGCTGGCATTCAAGCAGGTCAACTTGTTGGGCGTGTTGTAGTGATGATACGAATTGACCACGGTGTGCCATTCGTACCCCAAGCACCAGGAAAAGCCATTGAGCCAGCCGGTGTTGTTCACCGCCTGTGGCGAACCAGACGGTATCGACTGGCAGGCTATAACGCTCTGCTGGGCCAGGGCCGTGCTCTGCGAGTTGTAGGCGACGGAGGTGGTGCTGATGACGTAAATGCCCCGCTTCGCCTCGGAGCTAGTGGTCGTCAGCGCGGCGCCGTTATTTCCAGCCGACCAGCCGAGCAGCTTCTCGCTGAAGAGGCCGGTGTTGGCGGTGCCGTCGGTGACGCTTTCAAAGCCGAAGAAGCCGAGGTTGTTGTCTGCCCCCCACCAGTAAGTGCCGGGCCCCCAGCCGTTGATTTTGTCGCCGGGCACCGAACACGTGAGGAACTCGACGATCGTGCCGGACCACATCCGGATGACGCCCGGCCCGCCGTGATTGGCGACGTAGTTGGTCGGCGCCCACGGCTGGTTGGGCCGTACTTTCTGGTTGTCGGAGGGGCACGAACATCGTTGGAATCGCCGAGTACGCGGTCGTGGAGTTGATCACGTTGTCGGCGTTCACGGAGAAGTTATAAGCGTTGTACAAGGGCTGCTGCTCCAGGTTGGGCAGCATGAACACCGCCCAGCTTGCACACCAGCCCCAGCCCAGATCGTTTGTGGGCCCGAGGAACATGTTCTCGGCGGGGAGACAGTTCTGCTGTTGATGATAATTATGCACCGCCAACCCAAGCTGCTTGAGGTTGTTGGTGCACTGGGCGCGGCGGGCCGCTTCGCGAGCAGCCTGCACGGCCGGCAAGAGCAAGGCAATCAAGACCGCAATGATCGCAATAACAACCAGGAGCTCGATCAGGGTGAAACCCCTAGAGCCCGACTTACGAGTTGCAAGCATCGATCTCCACTCCCTCTTGAGTTAGTCAAAGAACGAGCACGACAATGAAATGAATACTGACCATCCGATAATAAGCGCAAATTTCGCGCTCATCGCAAGATCCTACTCCTCCGATTAACGTTTTTTTTCGCAAAACCGACGATCGTGGGCCGGAAAGCGTCGCGAGATCAAATCGCTCTCAATGATTGCTTGCGATCATCGTAAGCATCATGGACTCAACGCGTTGACGCTTCAAGGGGCACCGCAGCCGCCTTCATGGATGCCTGAGCGGGGTGCGATCGAGCCGTTGGGCGGCTTCGACCGCGATGTACTGTGCGTCGATTGCGACATCCTCGAAACGGTCGACCTGTCCCAGCGGCCAGCGGATTTCGACACGATCAATCCGGGTTGCCGAGCCCAGTCCGAAATGGAGCCTGGAATCGCCGGCGGACTGGTAGCTGCCGCCTCCGAATCGCTGAGTCACCTGTGTGCGCCCGCCTGCAGTGATCGTCACGGATGCGCCGACCCCGTCGCGGTTGGACCTGGTGCCTCGCAGTTGAAATATCGCGAAGTGCCTGCCCAGGGTCTCGGTTCGATTGTGGAAGTAGATCGGGACCTCATTATGCGAAGTGAGCAGTGCGTCGATTCGACCGTCGTTGTCGAGATCGCCCACGGCCAGTCCTCGGCCCACGTGTAGCTGGGAGAACGGCCGCCCGGCGCTCGCGGTCACATCGGCCAGTCGCCCGCCGGCCTCGCCGCGATAGAGCTGTGCGGTCATCTGAAAAGGGAATTGTGGCCGGAGGTCGTTGACGTGGCCGTTGGCCGTCATGAGGTCGAGCTGGCCGTCGTTGTCCGCGTCCAGGAACGCGGCGCCGAAGCCCAGAACATACCGGCTTGGTGCGGCGAGCCCGACGGCGGCCGTGTGATCAACAAAAAGTCCCCGCCCCAGGTTGTGAAAAAGCGACGTCGACTCGCCGTAGAAGTTGGTCACGGCGAGATCGATCGTCCCGTCGCCGTCCGAGTCGCCGCAAGCCACGCCCATCCCCGCCTGGTATCCGCCGCTGGCGCTGGCGGCAACGCCCGCGGGATGCCCGACTTCCTCAAAGCGAAAGCCCCCCAGGTTGTGGAACAGGAAGTTGGCCGTACTGTCGTTGGCAACGAACAGCTCGGTGAGGCCGTCGCCGTCGAAATCGGCGGCGACAACGCCCAGGCCACGCCCGTCACGGTCGTCGATGCCCGCTTCCCTGGTGACGTCGACGAACCGCCCGTTGTCGTTGCGGAAGACGTGGTCAGGCAGGGCTGCGATCAGTCGAGGATCGCAGGAGATGTTGACCCTTCCGCTCGGGTCCTTGCAGGACAGCGGGTTCCGGTCGTCCCAGACCCCGTAGTGGCACACGTAGAGGTCGAGGTCGCCGTCGTTATCGAGATCGGCGAGCGCCGACGAAGTCGGCCAGTCGCGGTCCCCGGCCAGGCCGGCTCTCGCGGTGGCGTCTTCGAATGTGCCGTCGCCGCGGTTCCGATACAAGGCGTAGGATCGCCATCGAGTCAGGAAGATGTCGGGGTGGCCATCGTTATCGTAGTCGCCGACCGAGATTCCGTGCCCGTAGCCGCCGGTCATGGCGCTCAATCCGGTCGCGCTCGACACGTCATCGAATGTCCCGTCGCCGCGGTTCCGGAACAGGCGGTCCGCGTTCTCTTGCTCGGCTCCAGTAGGGGGGAATCGTCCGCCCTGGATAAGATAGACGTCGAGGAAGCCGTCGCCGTCGTAATCGATCAGGCCGGCTCCGCCGCAGAAGACCTCGGGAAGCTGATGGCTCGGGGATGCGCCGTTGTCCAGAACGAAGCCGGCGAGCCCCGATGCGCGCGAGTCGTCCTCGAATCGAAGCGGGGATGCCGGCTGGGCCGGTTCCGGCCGAGCGGCTCGCTCCGGCTCGCGGGCGAAGAGGCTCGCGAGCGACTCGCTCGTGGCGGGTCGTACAGCCCGGGGCGGGACATGCCGCTCGAGCTTGCCTCTGTCGGTGTGATTGCCGCGTTCGTTCAGGGCGGCGAGCGACACGAAAGCCAGTGCCTCGAAGTCGCGGCCGAGTTCTGCGGCCAGGGGTGCCATCTCGGGGGCGCTGGCTTCGAGCCGACCGTCGCGGAACAATCGTTGGTACTGGTCCTTCTTGGCGTCGAGCTTGGATTTGAGACTTCGGAGCCGGCGTCCTTCGTCTGCCGCGCCGTCCCGGAAGTTGAGCTCAGCCAGGCGCTCGAGCGCGGCGAGGTGACCCGGGTTCGCGGCGAGCACTTGCTCGAGTGCATGCTTCTCCGCTTTCGCGTCACCCTTTCGCCCGGCGATCCAGGCGCGGAGCCCGGCGATTTCTTCATCGCGGAAGTCAGCGCCGTTGAGGTGGGTCAACGCGTCGCGGGCCCGATCGAGCCGCCCGGATGCCTGCGCCCATTCCAGGCGAGCAGCCAGACGGCCGGATCATCTGCTCGGCGTGCGTTCACAGCGTCCAGCCAGCGCGAGGCTTCCTCGAGCCGGCCGGTCTTCAAAGCCAGGTTGGCGCGAGCCAGCCAGAGCCCGTCGTCGTCAGGGTCGCGCGTGTTTGCGGATCCCACGAATTCGAGATTTCCATCGAGCGGCGTGGTCTCGAGGTCGAGTGCGATGTGGTCGTGAAGCAGAGCGACCCGCTCGAGCGTGGAGAGCCCCTGGTTGTTCCAGCGGTCCTCGATCAGCCGGCGCGCTTCCTCGATCCGCCCCTGCTGGACCAGGATCAGGAGAAGGAGGTGCGAGAGCTCCCCCGCGGCCGGATCGGATTCGTTCAAAGCGTCTTTCAGGATGCGCTCGGACTCGGAGAAGCGGCCGGCCTGGAGTGCGAGTCTCGCGTGAAGTAGCGCGGCCTGGCCTGCCAGGGGCGAGCTTCGTGGAATCTGGGACCAGGCGGAGATCGCCTGCTCGAATCGGCCACAGGCCAGCTCGCTTTCACCCAGAGGGTACAGGATCTCGGCCCGGCCGGGCCACGTCCCGGCGAGGCGCGCCAGGCGGTCCCTGGCTCTGATCGCGTTGCCGGAGGCCAGATCGCGAGCGGCTGCGTCGAGCTCGACGCGAAGCCGGCGCGCCGACAGCGCCCGGTAGCCGGCCCAGCCGAGCAGCACGACGAGCACGGCGGCCGGCGCGAGTACGAACCGGTTCTTGAACAGCGGAGCGATCATTGCGCTGGCCGCTGCCGGGAAGAGGCGCGCAGGCGATAGTAGTTCGCGAGCCCCGCCTCCTTGGGCCGAGTGCTGTAATAGCCGGCGAGAAGCCCGTTGGCTTCGGGATGGTCCGGATCGCTGGCCAGGACCGCCTGGGCCCAGCCCAGGCCGTCTGAATCACGGCCATGGGCGAGCATCCAGGCAGCGACCTTGCAGCGGAGCGAATTGTCGTTCGGGTTTGTCATCAAACGGCCGCGCAGCTCGAGCAGTGCGGCGTGGTCATTGGTGTAGCGCTTGAACGAATCCATGTCTTGTTTGGCCCGGGCGGTGTCGCCAAGCATGGCGTGGATCCGGCCGCGCGTGTACAGGGCCTCGGTGTCAAACGGGTCGATCTCGAGCGCGCGGTCGAGGCGTTCGAGCGCCTTCCCCGGTTCGCGGCGAGCGACGTCGAGTTCAGCCCGGCCCTTGAGCGCGCCGGAATCACGCCCGTCGATCGCGAGGGCCTTGTCCAGCTTGAGGGCGGCTGAGTCCAGGTCGCCAAGCGCGAGGTCGTTGCGGCCTGCGCCGGAAAGCGCGGCTGAATCGGCTGCATGACGCGCCAGATAGGCCTCATATTCAGGGGCCGCCTCGGTGTTGCGGTGCACCTTTCTGAGTGTCTCGGCCAGGCCGAGCCGGGCCGGGTCGAGACCCGGGTCGCGCTCGAGCGCCGCGTGGTAATGTTCCTCGAGTGCCTCGGTGTTGTCGACTTCCATCCTGCGGTCATATTCGGTCAGCCACAGGAACGGCCGAGCGTCCGTCGGGGCGTCGTGGATCCATCGGCGGATGACCTGCTCGGCGTGTTTCAGCCGGTAGGTCATCAAATAAAGCCGCGCCAGCGCCTCGTCGACCGCCGGATCGGGTTCGACTTGGGACTGATAAAGCCGCATCAGGATCGGCTCGGCCTCGGCGAATCGGCCAATCCGCGCGAGCGTGACCGCGTGCAGGCGCTCGAGCTCGCTTTTGGGATAACCGAGTGCGCGGGCCTGGTTGAGTTGATCGGTGACTTTCCCCAGATCGCCTTCCTCGAGCGCGACCTGGGCGAGAAGGGCATGCGGTTCAGCCGCCCCTGGTTCGGCGCGAAGCCACCGCTCGAGCGGCTCTTTCGCCTGGCGGAGACGGCCCGCAGCGATTGCCAGCCGGGCTTCGCGGGCCGCGCGTGCGGCTCCCAGGGTGCTCCGGACCTTGAACGCGAGGAACAGCGTGAGCACGATCCCCGCGATCGCGGCTGCGATCCATGCGATGGCTCGCCGGCGCGACCGATCAGCCGCAATCATTGTGTTACTGGATAACTCCTTGACGACCACAGAGGTGACCCACTCGAGCCGATCGTTCCTTGCCGGAAGACAGCCGGCCTGATTCGTCGAGCCGCTCGCTCGAAGCACCCTTTCGAACATAACCCGCAGGAGCGGAGCACTCAAGTCAGGCTAAGGGCCGCGCCTGGCGAGCTTCCTCTGCACGGGTGGTGCCGCGCTTGCGCGAAGTCCATGGATTGGAGTGGCTTTTGAAGAGCGTCGCTCATAGGCTCCCCTGCTCTTCAGTTGGGCCACTTGCCGGGCCGAGCCCTTTTCCGCGATGATAGCGCCCTATCGTGTCACCGGGGCTGGGGGAAGGGCCAGAATGGCAAAGCGACGGGGCGGCACCGCGTGGTGGGTGCTGGGGGCTCTCGTGCTCCTCTCAATGGTGGGGGCAGCATGCGCGTATTTGATCCGGCAGAGGTCATTGCAGGCTGAGCTTGCCGAGGCCCGCGCGGCGCTGGCCGGGGGCCATTACGCGCTCGCAAGTTCCCGCCTCTCCCGACTCGCCGAGCGCTGGACCGGTGACGGCGAGGTCTACCTCCTGCTGGGCGAATGCGAGCTGGAGCGCGGCCGAAACGAGCCCCCGGAGCGTCGCGCGGAAGCCCAGGCGGCGGCGACACGGGCGCTCGAGGCCTGGTCCAAGATCCCTCGCAGCAGCCCTTATCACGACCGCGGCAGCTTGCTGCGCGCCACGCACTTGATCAACACCGGGCGCTACACTCCGGCTGAAGAAACGCTGCTTCAGGCGCTCGGCGAGCCGCATGCCGCTCTGCGCTACGAGCTTGAGCGCGTGCTGAGCCGGCTTTACCGCTTCCAGGGCCGGTTCGACGAGGTTCGCGAGATCGTGCGCGGCGGCTGGGCGCGCTCGCCCACGCCGGCGGGCGACCTGAAGGAATTGTGGACGCTCGACCACTCGCCGATGCCGGTCGAGGCGTGGAAAAAAGCACTCGAGAACGCCGACGGCGACGACGATCGGGTCTGGCTGGGGCGCGCCAACGTGGCCATCACAACCGGCAACTGGGCCGAAGCCGCCCCGTGGCTCGATCGCTGCATTCTGAAGCGCCCGGATGACCCGGCCGTCTGGCGCGCCCGCCTCGAGCTGGCCTTGGGCACGCTGGACGAGGCCGGCTTCTGGATGGCGCTCGGCCACCTTCACGCGGCCGATTTCGATCCGCCCACGGTGCTCGAGCTGCGCGCCTGGCTGATGGCCGTGCGCCGCGATCCGGCGGCCGAAGAGCGCGAGCTCCAAGCGCTCGTTGCAGCCGATCCCGGGAACACGAAGGCCCTGGAACGGCTGGCCGTGCTGATGGTCGGCTCGGGCCGCGTGAAAGAATCGGAAGAGTGGCACCGCCGCAAGGCCCTGGTCGACCGTGCCCACGACACGTACCGCAAGGCGCTGTTCGACGGTGATGACCTCTCGAGCCGCGCGGCAGACCTTGCCGAGCTGACGACGACGCTGGGCCGCCCGTTCGACGCCCAGGCGTGGTCGATCCTGGCTGAGGCCGGGCTGCGCGATCCGGTCCCGTCGGCTGCGGGCTCCCAGACCCCGGCGGTTTCCCCGCTTCCTGCGAGCCTTCGGCCAAACGCTGTATCGCTCTCCTCTGCCTACGCGTTTCGAGGCAGCGGCATCCGAGTCACCGGCGAGATCACTCTCGCCGATCAGCTCATCGCGCTGCGGCCGGTGGATGGCGCCGCCATCAAGGCTGCCGGCTCCGCGGGCGCGGATTCCTCCTCGAGGACCCTTCCCACGTTCGTCGATGATGCCCAGAAGGCAGGCCTTCGCTTCGTCTTCGACAACGGCAAGACCTTGCAGCACGAACTGCCCGAGACGATGTCGGGTGGGCTGGGCCTCATCGATTTCGACGGTGACGGGTGGTACGACGTGTACTGCGTTCAAGGGGGGCCGCTGCATGCCTTGCAGAATGCGCCGGCGGAAGCTGAGCCACTGCCGTGCGACCGCCTGTTCCGCAATCGCGGCGACGGCACGTTCGTCGACGTGACCGAAGCGTCCGGAATCGGCAAGATTGCCCGGCGCGGTGGATACGGCCTGGGGGTGACGGTTGGCGACTACGATAACGACGGCCATCCGGATCTCTTCGTCTCCCGGCTCACGACCTATGCGCTTTACCGGAACCGCGGTGATGGCACCTTCGAAGACGTGACCGAGCGTGCCGGGCTTGCAGGTGTGCGTGACAACCCGACGTCGGCGGCGTTTGGCGATCTGGACAATGACGGCGACCTCGATCTTTACGTCTGCCACTACATGAAGTGGGACCCCGAACACCCGCGCCTCTGCACGAACGAGCAAGGGGGCTATTACTACTGCGATCCCAGCAAGGTTCCGGCGGCGCCGGACCACCTCTTCCGCAACGACGGCGGCCGGTTCGTCGACGTCACCGAAATCGCCGGCTGCAAAGAGGACATCGGCCGTGGCCTGGGTGTCGTGGCGTCCGATCTGGACGGCGACGACCGCGTCGACCTGTACATCGCGAACGACGGCACGGCCAATTACTTCTTCCGTAATCTGGGGGGCTTTCGATTCGAGGAGGTTGCGCTGCAGGCTGGTGTGGCCGGCAGCGCGGAGGGGGGCTACCAGGCGGGCATGGGCGTGGCTTGTGGCGATCTTGACGGCGACGGCCGGCCCGACCTGATGGTGACGAATTTCTACGGCGAGGGAACGACGCTCTACCAGAACCTGGGCGAGGGTCTCTTCGCCGACCGCAGCTCCGCTTCGGGAATCGGGCTGGCGAGCCGCTATCTCCTCGGGTTTGGCATCGCGATGGCTGACGTCACGAACGACGGGCTGCTCGACGTGATGATCACGAACGGCCATGTGAACGACAACCCGCGGTTCTATCTGTATGCGATGCCCAGCCGTCTGTATGAGAACCGCCCCGATGGACGACTGGTCGACGTTTCGGCACGCGCCGGGGCACCGTG
The DNA here is from genome assembly GCA_963823665.1 of uncultured Planctomycetota bacterium. Taxonomy (GTDB): domain Bacteria; phylum Planctomycetota; class Planctomycetia; order Isosphaerales; family Isosphaeraceae; genus CAVXHV01. The sequence goes on along the minus strand of CAWGMQ010000004.1, from coordinate 671,149 downwards.
GGATGTTTTGCGGGTCGGCCGTGGCCTGGCCGCCGGCGACCTGGACAACGACGGCCGGATCGACGCGCTCATTCTGGCCCAGAACGATCCCGTCGCTTATTTCCACAATCAGACAAGTGTTGTTGGCCATTACTTGACGTTGCGACTTGAAGGAACGAAATCGAACCGCGACGCCGTGGGTGCGCGGGTGACGCTCACGGCCGGCGGCCGCAAGCAGGTGTTGCAGCGCCAGGGCGGCGGCAGTTACCAATCGGCCAATGATCCTCGGCTTCATTTCGGGCTGGGGAAGAGTGAGCGGGTGGAATCGATCGAGATTCGCTGGCCGTCGGGGCAAGTGGACCGACATACGGACGTGGCCGCGGATACGGGATACCTGGCACGCGAGGCGGAGGCGAAGCTGGTGCCGTTACGGGGATTTGTCGCCGGGAAGCCGGGCGCCAAATCCCGCTGAGGAAAGTTTTCTTATGTTCCCGGAGAATCTCCTTCCAACTAGCTACCTTTCGATCATCAACGTCGACCAGTTGCCCAGGCAGCACCGGTCTTGATTATGCAAATCTGCATGCAGGCCTTCTTGACGCTGAAGAGGTGCTCTGTCACAATGGTGCGAGGAGGATTTCCGATGGCAACGAGCAAAAAGAAAATCGCCGCCACGAAGGTGTCGGTTCGCTCGAGGGTGTTCAAGTCGACTTTGCCTCCCACGGTGCATGCAGTTCGCGCTCGACTTGGCGTCAGCCGGAAGCTGTTTTCGCGGCTTGCGGGCTTTTCCGAGCGAGCGATCGCCGACTGGGAGAGTGGAAAACCCGTGAGCGAGCCGGGAATTCGCCGGGTCAAGGAACTCGACCGCCTGAGGGAGCGGCTTTGCGAGGTGGTTAGCCAAGACGCCATTCCCGGATGGCTCGACTCGCCCAATGAAGCGTTCGGGGGCCTGAAGCCACTGGAAGTCATTGAGCGCGGCGAGGTCGATCGCCTCTGGACCATGATCTACCACCTGGAATCTGGGGTTGCGAGCTGAGAGATCGAGAGGTCACACATAAACCTCGCGAAGTAATCTTGCCGCCGTTTCGTCGAGCTGGTCGGAGCGGCGGAGCTCTTCAAATTTTTCGAGGAGGTCGTGGGGGCGAAGGCGGTGCTTGGCGGCACCTGAGACGTCAAAGATCATGCGGCCCTGGTGGGCCATGAGCAGCCGGTCGCCCAGCGACGTGGCGTGGGCCATCGAGTGCGTGACCATGAGCGTTGTGAGCTTCTCGCGGCGGACGACCTGGTCGGTCAGCTTGATCACCTGCTCGGCGCTTCGGGGGTCAAGCGCGGCAGTGTGCTCGTCGAGTAGCAGCAGGTCGGGGCGACGGTAGGTCGCCATCAGCAAGGTCAGCGCCTGGCGCTGGCCGCCGGAGAGGCTGCCGATCGGGTTATCAAGCCGGTTTTCCAGGCCCATTCCCAGCGGCCTCACCCGGTCGCGAAACTCGGCGACGGCGCGCCGGGATACCGCTTTGCCGAGGCCTCGCGGCCCGCCCCGCCGCGCGGCGAGTGCGAGATTCTCGGCGATCGAGAGCGAGGGGGACGTGCCGGCGAGCGGGTCTTGAAACACCCGGCCGATCAACCTGGCCCGGCGGTGCTCCGGCCAGCGGGTGATGTCCGTGCCGGCGAGGCTGATCGTGCCCGAGTCAACCGGGAAGGAACCCGCCACGGCGTTCAACGTCGTGCTCTTGCCCGAGCCGTTTGTTCCAATCACCACCACGAAGCTTCCCGGCTCGAGTGTCAGGTCCACGCCCCGGAGCGCGCGGACCTCATCGGGCGTGCCGGGGTTGAATGTCTTCCATACGCCTTTCAGCTCGAGTAGTGCCATGGTCAGGCGCCTCCCGCCGAGACTGCTGCCGTGGTATTGCGCCTGGTGCGGCCGGCGAAGAGCTTGGGCAGCACGAGCGCGGCGAACACGAAGGCGGCGGTGACCAGCTTTAGATCGTTCGGGTCGAGCCCCCAGCGCAGGGCCAGGGCCACCATCAGCCGGAACAGAAGCGAGCCCAGCACCGCGCCCGAGATCGACAAGCCCAGGCCGCCGGAACCGACCAGGGCCTGGCCGAGGATGACGCTCGCCAGGCCCCAGACGATCATGCCGATACCCATCTGGATGTCGGCGAAGCCCTGATACTGGGCCAGGATCGCCCCCGACAGCGCGACCAGTGCATTCGACATCATCAGCCCGAGCGTGATCATCCGGCCGACGTTCACGCCCAACGATCGGATCATCCGCTGGTTATCTCCGGTAGCTCGCATCGCGGTTCCCAGGCTTGTCGCGAAGAACGCGCGGAGCATGCCGCCAAGTGCCGCGACGAGAAGGGCGACGGCGACCAGGTTGACCACATCGCCAAACCGGATTTCCCGGCCGAGGAGCGAGACGGACTCGACCGGGCCCGTCACTTTCGAGACGGCCTGGGCGAGGTCGGTGCCGACCGTCCGGGCGTCCAGAAGCGGGATGTTGCTCCGCCGCATGACGTGGAGATTCACCGAGTAAAGTGCGGTGGCGACGAGGATGCCGGCTAGCAGCCCGTTGATCTTGAACCGGGTGTGCAGGACGCCGGTGGTGCCGCCCGCGAGCGCACCGGCGACCATCGAGGCGACGGTGGCCACCCAGGGAGAATAGCCCCGAACGATGAGCGCGGCGGCGACCGCGGCACCCAAGGTCAAGCTGCCGTCGGCTGTGATATCGGGGAAGGCGAAGATCCGGAAGCTGATGAACACGCCGAGCGCGAGTATCGCCAGAATGAGCCCGACCGTCCAGGACCCGACGAGCAGCGTCATGATGGAGTCGTCCTCCCTTCGACAGCGAGCGGAACGTACCAGATCACGCCGCGGGTGAACGTGCTCTCGCCCGCTCCGACGATCGCGCGAGAGTCGCCGATCAGGTGGAGGATCGAGTCGATGCGGCCGGGCTCGAAGAGGTGCGAGACAGTCGCGCCGAGCTCGATCGGGCCGCCGGCGAGCGGGCGGTAAGGGACGACCGCCGCGTGAAAGTGACCTTGCAACTCCGGCGAGCACACGTTCGAGACGGGCCGGACGAATGGTGAGAGGGCCGGGTATTTTTCGCGGGTGGCCACGCCGGCGACCAGGGCGGTGCACCGGCTGTGCTCGGGCTCGGGCGTGAGCGAGAGCCAGTCGCGCACAGCGGGGTGCGCGAACGGGTCAACGCCCTCGGGAATACTGGCGGGAGACCGCCGCAGCGCTGCGCCGACGAGCCCTTCGGCCTCGCCTGCGATGACCAGGCCGACCGTATCGGTCCCGGCCAGGTCGAGACAGGCCAGCGCGATCTGGCTCAAGGGAACGGAAGAGCCGCTGGTCTCGCCGTGGGCTTCGAAGCGAACGACAGCCGCTCGTCGGGCCGGGAATGCCAGCCCGTAGAGCATGCGCACCTTGGGCACGAAGGACCCGGCCGATTGCTCGAAGTCAGGCCGTCCTGTTCCAGCGGTGGGGCGGTAGGCCGCGATGCCGGCGACTGCCAGGAATTCTCCGAATCGGCCGCGGCACTCATCGAAGCTGGGCCCGAGTGCGCCCAGGCCCAGGGCGACGGCGTCGGCTACCGCGCTCCAGGTGATCTCATGGGTCGCGTCAAAGCCTCCCGCGCCGAACCGCGTTGGATCGCCCATCAAGTCGAGGCGCTCGGCCTGGCTGCCGGCGGCTTTCGGGAAGACTTGCAGGACCATGCCTTCGCGGTCGATCGCCTCGCATTTTGCCGCAGGTGCCGATTTGAGGCCGGGCGCCGGTGCGTCGTCGTGGAGGAGCTGCCAGACTCCGGTGAGCTTGAGCACGTGGCTCACGGCATCCGAATCTTCGACGATGCGGAACCGGCCGCCGATCTTTGCCAACTGGCGGTGAAATTTCACCAGGATGCCGATGCCGTTCGAGCTGAGGTAGGAAACGCCCGTCATATCGAGCCGGACTTCGAGCGCGCCGCCGCGAATCACCTCGTCGATCCGGTCCGAGAAATAGGACGACCACGACGAATCGAGGCTGCCGACGAGCACCAGCTCGGCGATATGGTCGGCGCGGCGGATCTGGCAGTCCATGAAGAGCCCTCTATTGGCCCGGGGACGGTGAGGGAATGACGAGGTCAGCCGCCTTGACCCATTCGGGCGGGATCACGACTCCGAGACGGCGGGCATTATCCAGGTTTACGGAACGTCGAACCCTGGTCGTTGCGTGAAACGGGATTCGCGACGGGGCCTCACCGCGGATCACCCGGGCGGCGACCAGGCCGGCGTCGTGGCCGTTCTCCGCGAAGTCAGAGCCCAGCCCGAGGATCGCCCCGCGCTTGACCATCGCGGGCGAGAACGTGAAGAGCGGCATTTTAGCCATCTCGCACGCGCGAGCGATCGCCGGAAAGGAGGCGTTGTTCAGATTGTCGGAGATCTGGCAGACGACGTCGACGCCCGACTGGCAGAGCGCGAGTGCCGTGTCGCTGACTTCGGACGGGCCGTTCACCGGCAGGCTCACCAGCTCGAGTCCCGCATTCTTGAGCGCCCGCGCGAAGTGCTGCTGGGCCAATACGGAATTGATCTCGCCGGGTGCGAACAGCGTGCCGACGCGACGAGCCTTCGGAAACACCGCGAGCACCTGAGACGCCATCGCGGCGTCGGGGAACGTGAGATACACACCCGTCACGTTCGCACGGTGGTCGGCGTTCGACTTTCCCGCGCCCGCGGCAATCGGATCGAGCACGGTCCCGAAGACGACAGGCTTCCTGGCGACCTTGCGCAGCGCCGACTGCAGGGCGGGCGTAGAGAAAATGACGATCAGGTCGGTGTCGTCGCCGTTTAACTCGTCAAACATGGCGTTGAGAGTGGCGATATCGCCCTGGGCGTTTCGGTAAGCTGTTTTGAAGTCCTGCCGATCGACGAGGCCGTCCTCCTTGAGTCCGCGGTGGAAACCCTCAATCGCCTCCTCCAGGATCGACGATTCGCTGAACGCGGCCAGGGAGACCTTCCAGGCTCGCGACGGCCGGGCTCGTGCGCTCGCGGGCGTTCCGGCTTCTTTCTCACGCTGCGCGGCGCCGGACCGGACCGTCCTTCTCAACCACGACGTCGGCCTTGGCGTCGATCTCGGCGGGAAACGACCAGTCTCCGCCGAGGGGCTTGAGCGCGACCCTGTTGATCCACAATTCGGGCGGGACTTCGTAAAGGATCGGCATATCCGCAGGCGACTCGCCGTCGAGCACGCGGCCGGCCAGCCGGCCGATCGACATGCCGACGCGGTGATAGTCGGCCCCCAGGTCGAACAAGGCTCCGCGCTCGGCGCACCCTGGGATGCTGGTAAAGACCGCGACGCGCGCCGCCCGCGCGGGGCCGATCACGGCGTCGAGCGAGGAGAGCACGACGTTGTCACCGCCGACCCAGATCGCTTCGGCGCCCGGCCGATGAGTGAGCCGACTGCCTCCCGGACTGCCGCCGAGCCGTCGACATTCGCCTCGAGCAGCTCGATTCCCAGCTCCTTGCAGACCGCGCGGGCGACCTTGGTGCAGGCTTCGGAATTCGCTTCCGACGGATTCCAGGCGACTCCCACCTTCTTGAGCGAGGGGTCCAGCCGCCGGGCCAGCTTGAAGACTTCGGCAACGGGCTGCATGGTGCCCAGGCCGACCATGTACGGCGGATGCTTGCGCGGGTCGTCTCGCGAGATTCCCACGCCCGCGACGACGGGATCGCTCACCATTCCGAAGACGTGCAGACGCTTTGCGTCACGATTGGCGGCGGCGATTGATTGGAGGCTGGGAGTCGAAAGCGTGATCACCAGCTCGGCGTCGCCGCCGATGATCTCACGGGCGATCGTGTTCGCCGTCGCGGCGTCGCCCTCGGCGCAATAGCGACGGACGGCAAGCGTGCGGCCCTGCTGGTATCCTGACTGTTCCAGCCCTGCGAACACACCCTGTGCGCCTTCCTCGAGCGTTGCCTGGGAGACGTGCTGGAACAACGCGATGGAGCGCAGCTTCACGGGCGACGCCGCGCCCACCCCGGAGGATCCTGCACCGCCCGTCTTGCGCTGCCGGTCCGTGAGCAGCAACACGGCCGATGCCGCCAGGATGAGGGCGACCGCGAGCCACAATCGAAGCAAAACCTTGATCATGCACGAATCCGTGCGGGGGAAGGAAGGGCGGGGAAACGAGGGAATTACAATGAGCGTGCAGTAGCCGCCGGCTGGATCAACGGAGCAATTAGATATTGCCCGTTTGTGTTTGTCCAGCCTCCGGCTTTTCAAGGAGCGCGAGGCAGTGAGGGAATGACCAGGTCTGCCTTGTTGACGATTTCGGCGGGAATCACGACCTTGAGCCGGCGGGCGTTATCCAGGTTGACCGCGAGCCCGAGCTTGTCCGATGGGTGGAACGGAATTCGCGACGGGTGCTCGCCGCGGATCACCTGGGCTGCGATCACTCCGGCGTCACGGCCGTTTTCCGCATAGTCGGAGCCCAACCCGACCATCGCCCCGCTCTTGACCAGCGACGGCGAGAACGTGAAGAGCGGAGTTCGGGTGATCTCGCACGCGCGGGCGACTGCCGGGAACGAAGAGGTGGTGACGTTGTCTGCGATCTGGCAGACGACGTCAACCTTGGACTGACAAAGCGCCAGCGCCGCTTCGCCCACATCGGAGGGACCGTTGACCGGAACGCTCACCAGCTCGAGGCCAGCTTCCTTGAGCGCAGCGGCGAACTGTCGCTGGCCGACAACGGAGTTGATCTCACCGGGTGAGAAGAGGGTGCCGACGCGATGTGCCTTGGGGAAGACCGCGAGAACCTGCTCTGTCATGGGGATGACGGGGTAGTACAGGTAGGCCCCGGTCACGTTCGGCCGGTGGTCCACATCCGACTTAGCCGCGCCCATCGTGATCGGATCGGACACGACGGCGCAGACGACCGGCTTCCGCTCGACTTTCCGCAGCGCGCACTGGAAGGCCGGTGTCGAGAAAGTTGCGATCAAGTCGATGTCATCGCCGTTCAGATGGTCGAGGATCGCGTTCAGCGTGCCGATATCGCCCTGAGCGTTGCGGGTGCTGATCGTGAAGTCTCGCCCATCGACGAGGCCGGCCTCCTTGAGGCCTTGCCGGAACCCGGCGATCGCCTCTTCGATCGGCGCAGACTCGACGAACGCGGCCAGACCAATCTTCCAGGTGCGGGCCGGGCTGCCTTCTTCACTCGGCCGCGAGGGTCTTACCCCGCCGCGGGCACGCTCACGGTCGGTGAGCAGCAACACGGTCGATGCCGCCAGGATCAAGGCGACCGCGAGCCATAGTCGAAGCAAGAGTTTGATCATCGACGAAAACCTGATAGGCGCGAGAGCGACGCAGCGTAGCAGCCAGTTGGACATCATGGTGGGCATTCTTGAACCTGTGAGGGCTCACCTGGCCCCTTTAGGGCTCGCGTGATCTCTTCACAATACTCTTAGCGAGAGTCGAGGCTACCGGGGGACAGCGCCTGGTGCGCTCGCTCACGGCCCCCGCACATCCTGCGACCCCATAACTTCCCCCGTCGCTCCATTTGGTTCCGCGCCAGTGTTCGCGACACCCGAATTCAACCTCGCCAAGCGCTCGCGCACCGCTTGCTCCGCACGCGACCGAACCCACTCCCGCCGCCTGATCTCCCTCCAAGCGTCCCACCGCTCGCCTTCCGTCAGCGGTCGTGCTTCCGGCTTGGTCGAACCTCCCGCTCCGCCCGCCTCCGGACCACCCGCCGGAATTGGCTTCGTTTCCAAAAAAATTGGGTTCGTTTGACAAGCATCAAGTCCCGAAACACCGCCGGAATTCGTCGGAACTTCAATAATCTCTTGATGTTGTGCTATGCACACGTCATCACAAAAATTGGCTTCGTTCGGCGCTTTTTCTCCGATTTGACTCTCGTCGCCGCCTGCGGCAACCCCTTCGTCCCGCCCCCGATCAGCAGCTTCCGCCAGTTGCGCCTGCGTGACTTCGCTCACACCACCCGCGTTGAGCTCCATGTCGCAGCTCCCAGCGTCGCGAGGATCTAAACCCGCCGTTTCGAGTTTCGGCACTTCGTCCCCCATCGCAGCCGCAGGCTCGGCTCCAAGATCGCTCTCACCCGCGATCGCGATGCACTTCTCGGGCAGATACCCCCCACACGCCAGAATGTCCGATTCCTCAACCAAGACCGAATCCCACCCGCGTCCCTTCACATTTGAAGTAGCAGGCACACTCCGTGTGCCGTCCGCCTGAGTTTCACGGCCAATTTCAACTGCCGCGTCCGAAATCCCAGCCGCGAGTAGCCCGCCGCTCCCACAGTCACCCCCTCCATCTTGGACGAAACTCCCCTGACCCGCCCCTCCGCCCTCCGCCCTCCGTCCCGCCTTCCGATCACCCGCGCTCTCCCTCCACCAAGACGCCGGCCGCCCATCATACGGGCTAACATCTTTCCCAGGCACCGGCGGCAATCCCTGCGCATCCTTATCCGCCCTCCGCGCCCGTACCTCCTGCCGAAGTACCTTCCCCCCCCGCTCCACCGACCCCTTGGCGCGCACGAACCATCGCCGCATCGCATCGGCTTCTCGGCTATGAACGAAACTCCTGCGCCTCCGGGTCCGCGCAGGTTCATCACCCGCATTCTCTTCATATTGCTCCGCAATCGCCCACACCCGCTCGATCTCGCCCTCCACCAGGCCGATCAGGCTCTGCCTGGCCTTCTCCGGCTCACCTTTGCGCGAAAGGTCGCGCCACCTCGCCCTGATATCCTTCTCCTGGTTCTCGGCTGCGAGCTCGCTCATGTCGCTTTCCAGCTCGGCAAATGCATTGCCCACCGGCCGAAGCGCGTGACTCGCCGCAAAAACCTCCGCAACTCGCCGGTCAGCAACGGCGTCCACGGGATTCCGCCCCAGCAGCCGGATCATCCGCAGCCGATCTCCTCCAACCCAGAAAGACTCCCGCGCCAGCTTCAGCAGTTCCTCAAGAACTTCCAGTATCCAGTAGCACCCCATCGCGCTCGATTCCAGTTGCCCTATGAGTTCCCCGGGGTCAAGCGCCGGCGCTTTGGCGCTGCCCCACGACGGTCCCCCCGGTTTCATGCCGTTAAAGCGACGGTTGCCATACATCGAAACCGGCACTCCTCGCGGATCGGAGAACAGTCGGTTGCCCGTGTCACTCGCCTCTTTGATCTCCGCGTTGTCGGCATCGTCGACCTGGCTTTGAGTGAGTTCCAGATACGCACCCCTGACCCGATCCATGTCCGACGCCAGAAACACGTTGGCATTGAGCAGAAACTCCTCGGGGTCGGACTCCACCCCATAATTCGCGGCCCAGCGAAAGTATCGCGCTTCGTACGCGATGCTTTCCTCCCGCGCGAGCTTCTCACGTTCCGACCGAAGACCGTGCTTCCGACTATTGCGAGCGCTCTTCGCCCGGGATTCCGGAGACTTAGGCCCGGTCGAGCGCAACGCATTGCGCCGGTTCGCATTGATTTGTGCATCAGAGGCCATATCAGTGTCAATTCTCGGTTCAAGATCAGAGGTGGGTGGTCCCGTGCGCCGACTCCAGTGTCGGCGATCGAGCTACAGACAATATGCGACAGGTTTCCCGGATTTGGCCACTGCGCCGACCAGAAATCCTGGGGCTCTTTTTCACGTCGCAACGGATGCAACGACCAACTCGATTAATACGCCAATTCTGCCGCGCCTCCGCCAAGAACCGGGAAAAAGCTTCCCCCCTTAACAAGGCGGGGCCAGGGGGGGTCTGTCCCAGCGGCCGCGTATCGGGAGTCGCCTGAACTCACCACTGTTGCTCATACTCGTGCTCGTAAGCAGACGGAGCTACCGCGCCAGCATCGCGCGTTCGCCGACCGTCCTCATGTAATAATATGTGCCCAGTTTCGGCTCGCGGCAATAAAAGCCTCCAAAAAAACTGCAATCGCGCAATCGAGACGGCTGCAACGTCACGAGATACGGCTTTGCGCGGTTTCTTTCTTAATTGTGAACACGCGGTCGCATGATAACTGAACACGCGGTCGCCCGACGCGGCGTCGACGGCACGCTGAAAAACAAGCAGATCGCCTCGCCTTCTAAATAAGTATAAGCGAATGAGACAAAATGAGACGAAATGAGACGCCCGACCCCAAAAAAGTCCCATTCTTATTGCCGTTCGGAGCCCCGCGCGATGGCCGGCCGAAGCGCCCCGAAGCAGCACGGAAATGCAGAGAAACAAAGAGGATAAAGCCACCGGTCCCGCTCGACGATCCCGTGGCCCGCCGGTTGAAAACTCACCCTTCCCGCCCTCGACACCCCTCCCACCCTCGCCGTCGCTCAAAAATCGAGGATCGTGCACCCCGCGCCCTGCCCCCGCCGTGAGCGCAGGCCACGCCATGCTTTCCCGCTGCACGAGCATGATCGAAACACACTGAGAACCCTCGAGCACACGCTCGAGCAAACGAAAAGAGCATTCGCGGTTCCAGATCAGAGGTGGGTGGTCTCGAGCGCCGACTCCAGTGTCGGCGATCGAGATCGAGCTACAGCTAATATGCGACGGGTTTCCCTGATTTGCCAGATTCGTCGACCAGAAATCCTGAGGTACTTTTTCACGTCGCAAGGGCTGCAACGACTGACTCGATTAAAATCCCAAATCTGCGCGCGCCTTGGCCAAAAAAGGGAAAAACACCCCGCGCGATTCCCAGATCCAGGCTATCCGTTTAGTCCCTGATCCTCCGGCCTCGATCGCGCCATACACCCAAGCCTGGCCTGCTCCCCAAAAACTGGTCCAGCAACTGATGCGGGGAAGGGCACATTCGTGACGACATCCCTCTTCTTGATACGGCCCAGCTCGGTCATCAGGGTGCCGATTTCCTTGTGCTGGTATTGGATATGCGGCGGCGGCCTTGAATTGCCTTGCCACACAGGACCTCGGCCCTCGCGAACCCCCTCTAGTCGCTCGGCAAAGATTTTATTGTCCTTGGCACTTGCCCCCTTGGGCGTCCACCCACCTGGTGAACCTCGCCGGCTGCCCTGTTCGAGTCTACAGATCCATCGCCTCTTTGGATGCGTTTTTCGCGGCGAGTCGCTTCGCTTTCTGGTCCTTCTCGTGTGCGTCCGCGACCGCGATTAACGCGAAGATGCTGAAGACAAGCCCGGCCGTGAACCAAAGCCAGAAGTCACGACCGGAGTTCCGCGCCCAGAGCCCGCAGAACAAACCGATCCCCACGATAGGGAAAACGGCAGGGAGGTACACCTTGATGAAGTCCAACGAGTTGTCGGCAGGGGTGACCCGTTGTTCCAGCGCATTCAATCGCTGCTCGATCTTCTGGATTCGGTCATCCTGGGCCAGCACGGGTCGGACCACAGCCGCGAAGGCGAGCAATACGAGGACGACCCCAATCGTGATTCGTTTTGGTATGAACATCTCCCGTCTCCCTCACGTGCGCGCGCCCTCCTCACGCCGCGGCGCTCAGTCGTCAGGTCACGTTCATTCTTAGCCAACAGAGGGCCACCAGAGTATAAACCCGCGCGAACGTCTTGAACACGATTTCGTGGCACCAACTTGCGGTGGGACCGAACGCGATGTCACGACCGCACGCGAAACACACATCTCCCTGGAACGAGGTTCGGGTCTTCGTCCTTTGGCCTCGGAAGGCCGGTTCAGGCGGCCAGCAGCCGACCTACCTTGGATCAGGCACCGGACGTTGTGCGAACGCGCGCTTCACCCTATGGGGAGCGAAACAGGGACGCGGGGAGCGAAACACGGACGCGATTAGTTTGTCTCTGAATCTGACCGCTGGATGGAATCCGCGTAATGAGCTTGTCGCCTCGATCGCCGATTGGCTCGCTTTCCGTGGGCGGCCTTCAGGACGAACGGTCTGCTCCAGACCGAGATCTCTTACCGTTTCGCGCACCCACTTCTCCTCGCCGTACGGTCATCCTCTTTCGATGCTCACCCGCACTCGGTCTAATTCCTTCGTGGTCAAAGGAGCGTTGACGCGAGCCGTCCACTTCGCCGGCCGATCCACCGACCAAGTTGCCGCAGGTGAGCCTCAACCATCACACGCTCGAACGCCTCAAAACCGGACTCCTTGCGGAACATTTGCATCCTGCCGACCGATCGGTTCAGGACGTGATAGACAAAGCCCCGGTGCTACTCTCGCTGTTCTTGGCATGACAACATCTGCTCACAGCACTGAAGGCTTCCGTCAATACTAATCGCGTCACCGTTTCCGTCCTCCCCGATCAAATTGACCGCATGGCGAAGCGCCAGAACAACGAAAAGGTCGCATTCGTCATGAGCGGCCTAACGGTGGCGCTGCAGGCCCTTATGGCGGTGAAGGAGTTTAAAGGACTGCTACGCGAAGAACGTAGGGAGCGGAGTCGATGACCGACGAGCGGAAACCGGGCATGTTCGGGCTGCCGCCCTCGGCGCGAGGAGGTCGTCCCGCTGATCCGGGACTGCACGCCCGGCAGATCGCCCAGGAATGGGAGGACGTCGGCGAGCGCTACGTCCGCGGGCGCATGAAGGACCTCGGTATCCCCCATCACGAGCGCGGCCAGCCGGATTATGACGGCGATGGGCAATGGCGCGCCTTCGATCCCCAGGGGCGCAAGGGGGGCGCCAACACGACCGGGGCGGTGGTGGACTCAGGCGTGCTAAATCCCGATCTGCTGAAAGGCAAGAAGGGCGGGCGCATTTGGCCGCGAATGAGGCTCAGAGATCGCATTGATGCAACCATCGCGCACGAGTACGAAGAGCTGCAGGCAGGCGGCAAGCACGCCGATGCGGTCAAGGCCGCCGCCAAGACCAAGCTTCCGATCAGCGACGAGGCCAGGCGATTGAATCGGGCCAGGGCGAGGTAGGCTGCGCCCAACTTGCTCCCGGCTGATGCGTTTGTTCGGCGGTTCTCTCCGCGCAGCGAGACTTACGGATTGCTCCGCCAGCGCAGCCTCTAGCGGGCTATCACGCGCTTCTTTCGCGCAAGCCAAAAGCTCGGCCTTCCGCTCGAAGCCGAGCTTCGTGACGTGGTAGATGCTGTCCTGGCCCCCGGCGAACGTGTTGCCAACGATCATGAAACCGGCGCGCTCCAGCTCGCGGTAGAGTTCCCGATAGACGTCTACATCAACGTCCCCGTGTCGCTCAACATGCAGCCGGAAAAGAGCCAAGGCGGCGGGGGAGAGAGTAGCGGTCTTCATTTTTCCTCCGTGGATTTATTTTCCTGGCCAGATGACCTTTTTCGCTGGTTCGCTGACCAACTCGATCGCCGTCCCCTCCCGCCGTGAATCAGGAAACGCCGAGAGCATTTTACCAGATTCCCGACCGATCTGTAACCTTCAGTAATCCCTTCAGGAAATCCTTGCGATCTGCGCTAATTCTTGCGATCCTTGCACATCGAAACCCCTAAAAAACAAGCGATTTCACATGTGGGTGTCGTCCTCACACAGTGGAAGTCTCAGGTTCGAATCCTGTGCCGCCCATTTCAACTCCTCCTGACGCACGCCCAACCCGACGTCAACGTGCAATGGGTGAAGGACGGTTCAAAAGCTTCCCGGTACAAAGTGAGTGTGCGTCCGGCCAACCCCATTCGGGGTTTCGGGCTGGCCTCAGGGGGGGCGACCCGGCATACCTTGAATGGCGGCGGAGGGATATGGGTTCTACCGGCCGCTCTCGTTCAATCCCTGCTTCATCCTGAGCAGCAGAAACAAGCGGTACGGCACCATTTCCCCGCGGCCGTTCTTGACGAACCGATTCCAGTAATCCTCGGCAACCCTCTCGAATGTCCCCTCGGCCTGGACATCGCCGCCCATGATGACGAGTAGGTTCTCCAGCGCATCCGCGATCGACACACCGCGCTGCCTGGCGACGTCGTTGTTGATGACCAGCTCATATCGCGGGTAGTGGCCGGCGAGGAAGGTGAAGAGGCCCTCCAGGTTCTTGCGTTTCAACAGGTCATCCATCAACGTCTGGGCCCCACTTCCGGGCCGCCCGTCACCGTGCGAGTTCGTCTTGTCCAGGACGCGTACGGAGAATCCCCCGGCCGCGACGAAGACCGACACCGCGGGCGGCTCGAAGAACTCGAGATCGACATTCATCGTCCGGCATTTTCCCTCGAGCGTCTCGATGATCTGGCGCGAGGTCAGTTTGCGGTCGGACCGATCCTTCAAATGGATGAGACAGGTCCCCGCGGTCGAGTCGCGGTCCTCCGTCCGGAGCTCGTAACCCGCCAGTGAGGAGACCGAGGTGATCCCGTCGATGCCCCTGGCGATAGCACCCAGCCCGTGGCACCTGGCGCTCGTGTATTCGAGTGTCGAGTAGCGAGGAGTCTCGACGACCGCATAGATCATGTCCCGGCTATCGAGCGGAATGACCTCGAAGTTCATGCCGCGAGGGAACGCCGCCGCCTTCAGCTCCTCGAGGTCCTTCTCGAGCGCCTCAATGGCGATGGCGGCGCTCCAGCCGGGCAGAGGCTTCAGGACGATCGTCGTCGCCGGGTGCCCGTCGATGTCCGTGGAAATATCGAAGAACGGGGGGGCCATGTCCACCCGGCCGACGTCCTTGAGTCGCAGGATCTCGCCGTCGGGACTGGCCTTCAAAATCACCTTTTCCCATTGCTCCGGCTTGTTGTAGAGGCTGGTGTGAATCAGCTCGTACTCGTTCGATTGCCACGTCTTCGTGGCCCGGTCGAGTTGCGAGCCGGCGATGGTCGACGGCGTCAGGGCCTTGATGAAGTCGTTGGACGACAGGTTGTGGGCCCGCATGCGGTCGGGGTTCAACCGGATCCGCAGGGCGGAGCGGCGGCTGGCGAGGTTCCTGAGGACATCCATGCCCTTGATGCGCCTGGCGAGGTTCCTGGGGATATCCATGCCCTTGATGCGCCTGAGGCGGGGCATGACGACGACGTTCGCGAAGTTGACGAGGTCCTTCTGGTCGGCGTCGGGGGCGGTCGAGTAGACGTTCACATACACCAGCTTGCTGTCCGGCGTGAAGATGCGGCCCGTGCTCCCGACGCCGCCGTCACCCCCGGCCTCCGGTGGCTTCTCTGCCTTTGCCGCGGCGTCCGTCCCGTCGGGCAAGGAGATGTCGATGATGAGATTCGGCAACGCCTTGAGGATCTGCGACTTGCCCACGGCGGTGACCTGGGTATGGTCGGCCGCCAGGACCTTGAGCCGCGTGAGTTCCTCGAGGTGCCGCAGGCCGGCATCGGTGATCCACGTACGGTCGAGCCGAAGATTCTGGAGCCGAGGTAAGCGACCGAGGTGCGCCAGGCCAGCGTCGCCAACCTTTGTGCGCTCCAGCCTCAGATCTTCCAGGCTCGCGAGCCCCTCGAGAGATGCCAGGCCGGCGTCGCCGACCTGCGTACTCGCAAGTTGCAGGATGCGGAGGTTGACCAGGCCCTTCAGGTGGACCAGCCCCGCATCGGTCACCGGCGTGCGATTCAGTGACAGGAACTCAAGGCGAGTCAGCGCTTCGAGGTGGACCAGCGCGGCATCCGTGATCGGGCAATTCTCAAGGACCAGGAACCGGAGCCGGGTCAGCCTCCCCAGTGACGCCATGCCGGCGTCGGTCACGTTCGCGCCGCCAACGCCCAGACTCTCCAGACGGTCGAACTGTGCGACCTGGGCCAGCTCCGAGTCACCGCAGCTCGGACTGAGCCGCGCCTCAACGACGTTGCTTGTGAGATCGACGGCGACATGCTCCGCCACCCATCGGCGCCACCCGGGCGTGCTGGGAGCGCCGGGAACATCCCACTCGTAGGTGATCGAGCCCCCGCCCCCCGAATGGCCGCCACCGCCTGCCGCTGGACGCGTGCAAGGTGCAGCCACCAGCCCAGGCAGCCCCCGACCGCCAGGACCACGACGATCAGTCCCCTCACGCTGAGACGCAGGTAACGCCACCAGGGCCGCTTGCGGCGTGTTTCCATACCACCAGCATCCGACATGAGCTGACTGGAGTCGAGGGGTTGACGTGTGCATCCGCTGGGGACGGAAACCGGGACGCGATTAGTATTGACGGACGTCTTCAGTTCTGTTAGCAAATGTTGTCATGCCAAGAACAGCGAGAGTAGCACCTGGGGGCTTTGTCTATCACGTTCTGAACCGATCCGTCGGCAGGATGCACATGTTCCGCAAGGAGTCCGACTTTGAGGCGTTTGAGCGCGTCATGGTTGAAGCTCACCTGCGGCAACCCATTCGTATTCTGTCGTATTGCGTTCTATCCAACCATTGGCATTTTGTCGCGTGGCCGGACGAGGACGGCCAATTGACGGACTTTTTTCGACGGCTTGCGCACATACACGCGATACGCTGGCGCGTGTCGCACCGGACGGTGGGCTACGGGCATCTTTATCAAGGACGGTTCAAAAGTTTCCCCGTACAAAGAAACGGCCAACTGCTGGGCCTATTGCGGTATGTCGAGCGGAGTCCTTTATCAGCGGGGCTGGTCGATCGAGCGCAACTGTGGCGGTGGGGGAGCCTGTGGTCAAGGACGCGCGGCACGGATGTGATCAAAGCGTTGTTATCGCCTTGGCCGGTGGAACGGCCGGCGAACTGGACGGCTCGCGTCAACGCTCCTTTGACCAGGAAGGAATCAGACCGAGTGCGGGTGAGCATGGAAAGGGGACGACCATACGGCGACGAGAAGTGGGTGCGCGAAACGGTAAGCGATCTCGGCCTGGAGCAGACCGTTCGTCCCGAAGGCCGCCCACGGAAAGCGAGCCAGTCGGCGACCGAGGCGACAAGCTAATGACGCGGTTTCCATCCAGCGGGTATGAAAGGACATGCACTGCGCCGGCGACGGGCTCGCCGCTTGGGTCCGCTCCGACCGGCCAGACTAGACGACCCAATTCTCAACGGCCAAATCCGAAAGAGCTTCAAAATCCCGATCGGTGGTCAGAAGGGCGAGCCTGTGCTGTCGCGCCAGCGCCGCGAGCATCATGTCCACCTGCGACAACACGCGGCCCTGTCGACGCAATTCGACGTAGTCCGCGCCATAGAGCCGGGTCGTTTCGCCGTCCAAGGGCCACAAACGCACGTGGCGCAGCAACTGGGTCAGCCGGCGGCGAATGTCGTCCGGCTTCGAGGTCTGCTGTATCCCAACTTCCAGCTCACAGAGAACGGGATGGCAGGAAATGAAACGTTGCCCCGCCGTGCGGCCCTGGTGAATCCGCTCGCGCACTGCCGAGACCTTGCGTAGCGCAGCCGACAGATGGTTGCAGTCGAGCAGGTAGTCTGGCACTAATTGAGCCCCATGCCCCGACGAACCTGCTCCTTGGCTTGACGGCGTGCTTCGTGCAGCGCCCGGTCCAACTGATCCTCGTTCGCCGGCTCGCTCTCCGAGCACAGACTTGCCAGGACGGCGAAATCCCGGTCGATCTCCTCAACCGGCATCTCGCTGTAATCCGCCTTCTCAATTCGCAGCGGCTGACCCTCTCGCCAGTCAGCCGGCAACGGCTCGAGGGGACGGATTTCACCACAACTCACAACGGCTTTCACCATGGACCTGTCCTCGAGAAACGGACCGTAGACGACACTATTCTACCTCCGAGCCGCATTACCTGCCACGCTTCGTTCCGGTGTTCTTCTCAGTACCTGCCTACGCTTCGTTCCGGTGTTCTTCTCAGTCCTGAGACGCATAGACCGAAAGGCATCGCTCGGACGAATAAGGCCGCCTCCGCTCAGGGGGGGCTTCGCGGTGTCAGCCTTTGTCTTAGGTCGCGCAGGCAGACACCGGACGGAAACGAAGTAGCGATCAGAGTCGGGCTACAGGACCAGCGGGGGAACGGAAGCCCGCTCGCGATTTTTTTTGGCCCGTGAACGCGAGGAGGAGAAACAGGGACCCACCGATCTCACGGATGGCAGACACCGACCGATCTCATGTGAAGCTGGCATCCGGTCCAGATGCCGCCACTGGGCTCTGCACCTGCCTGGTGATGGAGCCTCACGTGCCTGCTTCTGCGCGTCGCCACATCGTCCACGAGGAGTGCGTCGGCGTTTATCACTGCATCGCTCGCTGCGTCCGACGAGCCTTCCTATGCGGCACCGACTCCTACTCCGGTCGTGATTACTCTCACCGTACGGTCTGGATTCTCGATCGGCTGCGCCAGCTCGCCGGACTCTCCGGCATTAAGGTGTGCGGTTATGATATTACGATCAACAACCTGCATCTCGTGCACCGCAATCGACCGGACTGTGTCGAACAATGGTCCGACGCCGAAGTCGCCCTGCGCTAGCGCAAGCTCTTTCCGCAACGTGACGATTCGATTCGACGGGCCGGGAACTGCGGCGCGACAAGCGTGGGGCAATCCCAGACGACTTGGCTCCCATCCTGGACCGGCTGGGTCTGGATCGATCAAATCGGGTGGACACGGTGCGCGACTTCGGTCGCATGTTCAAACAAGCGGCAGGTCGAGCGAGTTCGCTTGTGCGCACCGCACCGCGTTGCTCACGGCGCTGGTTTCAGGGCAAGGCGGCCGCGCAGGTCGCGTTTCTGTAGGTAAGCGGCTCGCTCGCTAGCGCTGGTCGCAGCGGCAGACGCGGAATTCAATTGGATTCGAGGCCAGACTGCGTCGTTTCCTTCGCCGGCGCGGCAAGCGACGAAGCACCGCCGTCCATATCGAGCGGTTCGCAGCAACCGATGCGTGCAAGCGCCGGCCACGTACCCGGCCGCACCCGGTTGCTCACCGCGCATGGCGCAGCGCCGGCTGCGCACGGCGCCGGCCGCGATGCACCCAGCAATCGCGGGGCGCGCGCTGTTGCGAGTCACGTATGCCTGGCTTCGCCTGGAACGCACTCCAGAGATTGGGTGTCTCACTCCCTGGACGACTGGGCATCCCCGGGACGAAGACTAAGATTAAGATTAGGATTAGGAGCGTTGATTGGCTGGGGATTGTTTGGTTGTTGATCTTGAGGTGCGATGAGGAACTCGCGGGCGGAGCGCTGGGAGCGGGTGAGGGTTTTCTTCGGCGTGTTGGTGCTCGCGCTGGTTGCGCTTGGGGCGGGCTCGATTTACGTGTCGTCGCTCGCCGATGCGCAGCGTTCCCGCAGCCTGATGTGGCTGCGAACCATCGGACTCGAGCTGATTGGACTGGCTGTTGTTTCGGTCGTTCTGGCCCGTTGGCTGAAGAGACGGCTTTCCGTGGACGATTAGGATCGTTTTAGAGGACCCAGACCTTGGCGATCATGCCTTTAGCCGCCGTGGCGCGGCCCTGGCGCAAGTACATGCGGATCAGCGTTCGTGGGCTGATCGTCGCTGTGCTGGTGCTGGGGGGTGGGTTGGGGTGGGTCGTGAATCGCGCGAGGGTTCAGCGCGAGGCGGTGGCGGCGATTGAACGGGCGGGCGGTAGCGTCAAGTACAAGTGGGATTTCGCGGATGGGCACTTTATTTCGGGCGGAGAGCCTGCGTGGCCGAAATGGCTGCTCAAGAACCTCGGACCCAACTACTTCGCCCATATCGCGGAAGCCGATCTGGCACGCGGAGCGACCGACGAGCACTTGCGGCCAGTGGCGGCGCTCAAGAGCCTCGAGTTGTTGATTTTGCGCAAGTCGAGAATCACGGGTTCAGGGCTGGCGCCGGTGGCAGGGCTGGCCGAGCTTCGCAATTTACAGATATTTAACTCCCAGATCGGTGCGGGCGGCATGCAGCACTTGACCAGGCTTTCTCGGTTAGAACAACTGTTGCTGTACGGATCACGATTCGGTGACGATGAGCTAATTCACCTGAAATCGCTGCCGAGTCTGAATGTCCTGGCTCTCGGCCAGACCGCCGTCACCGACGCTGGGTTAGCTCACCTCGAAGGCCTGAGCAACCTTGGACAGCTCTCATTGGAAAGGACCAAGATCACCGACGCCGGTCTGGAACATCTGAAGGGCCTGGCGCATCTAACTTTCCTGGGGCTTGAAGGCACAGCCATCAGCGGGGCAGGCCTGCGGCACCTGCACAGCCTGACCGAACTAGGCTGGCTCGAGCTGACGGGCACCAACGTCGGCGATGCGGAACTGGTCCACCTGCGCGGGATTTCCAAGCTCGTCTTCCTGCACCTGGACAACACGAAGATCACGGACGCGGGTCTCGCTCATCTTGCCGCCTTGGACGGCCTTCAGGTTCTCAAGCTCAACAACACGGCTGTCGGTGATGCTGGTTTGGAATGGTTGAAACAGAGCACTAAGCTCCACACGCTGGTGCTGACCGGCACCAACGTCACGGACGCTGGGGTGATGAAACTCCAACAGGCGCTACCCGAGTTGAAGAAGGTTGTGCGTTGAAGTCACCCGCACTCGGTCTAATTCCTTCGTGGTCAAAGGAGCGTTGACGCGAGCCATCCAGCTCGCCGGCCGTTCCACCGACCAAGTTGCCGCAGTTGAGCATCAACCATCACTTGCTCGAACGCCCCAAAGTCGGACTCCTTGCGGAACATATGCATCTTGCCGACCGATCGGTTCAGGACGTGATAGACAAAGCCCCCCGGTGCTACTCTCGCTGTTCTTGGCATGACAACATCTGCTCACAGGACCTCTCCCGTTAGGGCAGCGACTTTGGCGATCGCGATGCGGGGAACCGTCCCGTCGGCCTCCGGGGGCCAGGCTTGCGGCCGCGTCTCGCCGGGCTCCGATCGCGGCGGACGCCCCAACCCTCACGCGAGCAGCGCCAGCGGCTCGAACGCCCCGGGTAGCACGCCTGCGGCGCGGGTTCCTAGCCACTTTTCGAGCAAGGTCGTGTAGACCCGCCGGAAGTCCACCGTGAACTTGGGATCACTGTCATCCAGGTCCGTGAGATCGGGCTGCGCACCGTGGAGGCCACCGCGCACGCCCGGCCCGACCAGGAAAACCGGTCCGGCAGTTCCGTGATCGGTGCCCCCTCCCGCGTTCTCGGTAACGCGGCGGCCGAACTCCGAGTAGACGAGCACGATCACGCGGCCGGCTTCGCCGGCGCGCTTCAGATCATCAAAAAACGCCGCAGTGGATTCGGCAAGCTCCGCGAGCAAACTGCCATGCAGAAACGCCTGCTGTACGTGTGTGTCGAAGCCACCGTGGTCCGTGTAGTATACGACCGGCGTCATCTCGGTCTTGATGAAGTGGGCAATGACCTTCAGGCGCTGCGCCAGACGATACGCCGGGTAACGCGCCGTTGAAGCCTCCGCGGTTTTCAGCGCCTCGCGAAGCCGCTCGCAGTTCGCAAACGACACCAGGGCGCTTCGGCTCACGAACTCGCGGTGCGATCCGGTCGCGCCGTAATCTTGGCCGAAAACGCGGTCCAGCACGACACGCTGCTGCTCAAGCCCGGCATCCTTCGGCATCCCCAAGCGACGTTCCAGGTGACTCAGGCCCTCGAGGATGGGCACCTGAACGCTTCCTCCGGCGAGCGCCTGAGTGAGCTTTTCGCCGCCTGCCTGAATTGCGCGGGACCAGGACCCCGGCGGGCACCGTCGCATCCAGGTAGCGACTGAGCCAGCCTTGTGTGTTTTGCGTTGCGTCGCGCCGGCCCGTTTGCCAGATCGCCATGCTGTCGAAGTGCGACCGACTCGGGTTCGGGTAGCCGACGCCTTGGACCACGGCGAGCTGTCCATCGTGAATCAGGTCGGCAAACCGCCGCATCTGCGGGTGAAAGCCAACGTGGTCGTCGACCTTGAGCACCGCCTTCGCCGCCACGTTTAGCTTCGGACGGCTGCGATAATAGACGTCGTCGCGGTGCGGAACGACGGTGTTCAGTCCGTCGTTGCCCCCAGCTAACTCGACAATCACGAGGATCCGACGGCGCGCGCCACTGTCGCCGTCGACGACGGATGCCGCGGAATGTGCCAGGAAGCTCGGGACGGCGTCGCCACATGCCAGGACCGCTGGTGAGGCGAGGCCAAGTCGAAGCCAATCGCGTCGGGTGAAACGCATGTCGATCCTCCTCATTAGATGAGTTGGTATTCCGGGCAGTGAACGATGACCTGAGCACACTTCCGCAACGAGTCGGCGTCGGCCGGCTGCGCAACGCGCAGCGCGGCCTCTCGCGCCTCGGTCGTCAAGTCGCCCTGGAGGAGCAGGTCGATGAGCGCTTGGCCGATCTTTTGGCGTGGAACGCCGTTTCGCTCGCCCCACGCGAGCGGATCGAAACCCGGCGTGTCCCACGAACGATCTCCCCAGATGGCGGACGAGAGCCAATTGCTCCGCGCGACCACACTGGCGCTCGTAATCCATCGCCGCCCGCCGGCCCAGCCTGCAACGTTGGGCGGGTAGAAGAGGTGCTGCCCCTGCGCGCGACATGCCTCCGCGACCTGCAGGAGCTGAACCTCGGATTTCCGCGCGCCCAAAGTCCGAAGCAACCCGACACACAGCTCAACGGGACTGGCAATTCGCCCGCGGTGCACTGAATTTGAGTAAAAATGACGCGACTTGAGGATCATGCCCACGATGCGCCCGATGGAATAGCCGCTCGCGCGAAGGGCGTCGGCCAGCGGTTCGATTAACTCGGGTTCCGGCTCGATGTTGTCCCGCACAAAATGGCGGTACAGCTTGCGACTGATGAAGACGGCGAAGGCCGGCTGTTCGAGAACCAGGCGCACCAAGTCCGCCCGCCCAAAGCGACCCTCCCTGCCGAAGATTCTCTTGACACCATCGTCGAATTCACTGACTTTGAACTCAAGCTTGCGAGGATCGTACCGAACGCCGGGTCCCCGGGACGGGCTCGAAACCCAGCCGGTCAGCGCCCGCGCCGCTTCACGCACGTCGGCTTCGGTGTAGCTGCCGACGCCGAGGGTGAAGATCTCGAGGAACTCGCGGGCGAGGTTTTCGTTGGGCCGTGCTTTCGGGCTGTCGGTGCCGTCGAGCCAGATGAGCATCGCGGCGTCACTGAGCACAACTTCCAGCAGCAGCCGCAGGTCGCCGAGCGCGTTCGACCGGAAAAGCTCGTTCTGCCGCAGCATCTGCAGTTCATCGAGGACCTTCGCGTTGCTCGTGGCGAAATGATTGTGCCAGAACAGGGTCATGTTCTCGCGAAGCGCGTTCGGATCGAACACGAGCCGATACATCCAGTAGGCCTGTAGTCGATCGCTCCGATCGGGCGCTTCCCGGATGCCGTCCCTGATTCCCGCCAGGTTCCGTTGCGTCTCGGCCGTTTCTGCCGGCGGATTGAGGAGGCGGTCCACCGCCCCGCCGGGACCCGCCTCCAGGTCGCGATGGAACTCGACCCAACTCGCGCCGAAGCCGGCGCGCCGGTGCAAGTGGGCAACCTTCTTCAGGTCCCAAGGGTCGTTGGCAGTCGGTTCAAACGGCTCCCAGGCAGACAGATCGGGCTTCATGATTCGGTCCTCCCTCGCTCAACATCACGGCGCATTGATGACCACCGTGCCCAGATCTTTCGCTTCGCCGGCTTCCACTGTGAAATCCAGATGTGGCCATGGTTTCGGATCCGTGAAATCAGTTGGGGTCCACTGAATCCGGTAGCTCAGGCCGGGCACGAGCGCGGGCAAGGTGATACGCCCGTCGTCATTTGTCTCGACACTCGCGAATACGGTGAGATCCAACTGGGCGACGTCTCCTGAATCGGCTTCGAGCGCGTTATCGCCCTCGCCGAATTCGTAGCTTCGCCGGGGCGCTCCACTCGCGAGCAGGTAGAGGAACCACGGCCGGTGCTTAGCCACCGGCTTGCCGTCAGCACCGACAAGCCGGGCCCTAGCCGAGCCGCAGGGCCGCAGGTCAACGATCGCCGGCTCGCTCGCGTTTTGCTTGGTGAGCTGAACCGTCGCCGCCAGCCGGTTTGCCGGGTCGAGCAGGTAGGCGGTGTTCGGTCGGTCGGGGTCGCACCCTGGCAGCTCGAACTCACCGTTGGCGCACCTGAGAAGGTCCGGATTGACGCCGAACTTGTAACCACTGACGCGATACGACTGCGAAACGAGGATGAACGACGCGACGGGCTTCTTGTCGAGCCCTAGAACCCGGCCCCGCAACGTGATGCCGCGGCGTAGCCGCACGTCGACGGTCTGCTCGTCCCCCTCTTGCCCCCCCTCCAGGGCGACGACCGCATCCGCGTAGACACGCCGCTTGCCAGGTTTCCCGCCCTCGAGCACGCCTTTCGATGTCTCGACAGGGAGATAATCTGGCGTGGGCCCCAGGACCAGGAGGTGCCCCGGGTCCGTTTGCACCGGGAGCTCGAATCGGCCGTCCGGCGAGCTGATCGCCGTGTTGACCCGGGAGGCCTCGATCGAGCTGGGGGCCCCGCGTGCGATGTACTGCACCCGTGCCCCCGCAATCGGCTTTTCCGATCCGGCCTCCGTCACCCGGCCTTTCACCAACACGCCGCGGCTGAGCTGCACGTGTAGTTCCTCTCCCGGGACTTTTGAGATTGGAAACCAAGGCTCTGCGACCACGTATTGCGCGTTCGGCGGCGGGAATACCTTGAGGAGATAATCTTCTCGATGGAAGTCAGCTTTCTCATCCGGGGCGAATGGGTTGATCGAGAACTTGCCTTCTTGGTCAGTCCGCGCCTCGATCCAGCGGGTTTCGACGAAATCGGCGAGCGCGAAGATCGCGGCACCGGCGGCGGGCTTGCCGCTGTCGCCGAAGACAACGCGGCCGCGCAGCCGTTTGGCCGGAGCCACGGCGAGGGTCATTCCCTCCCCGCTCTCGGCCGGCACCGGGCTCGCCGCGAATCGCTGCGGCGTGATCGTCGCCCCCTCGATGTGGAGCAAGACCTTGCCGGGGTCGAGGCCTCGGATCACGAATCGCCCTTTATCGTCGCTACTCGTCGCGGCCCAGATGGCGAGCAAAGGCGGCGGCAGCCACCACTCGGATTCGACGACACGAATGGTGGCCCCAACGACCGGCCGATTCGTGAGGTCGATGACCGTGCCGCGAACGAGATGTTCCGGGCCAAGCTTCAGTTCAACTTCTCGTTGCCCCGTCTCAAATGGCATGCCTCGAGCTGCGCTGCCGTGTCCCGAAGCCGCAGCGTAGATCTTGACCTCCGCGTACACGCTGGAACGGGCGCCGGGCACTGCGACTTGGAATCTCCCGTCTTGGTCCGCCTCCCCAGGACCGTGGCACTCGAACGACAAGGGAAGCGAGTTACCACGGGCAACCCCGATCGGCCGCGCCCACCGGGCGGCTTCCGACGTCACGACCACCACGCGCGCGCCGGAAGTGGCTTGCCGCCAACGTCCCTCACATGTCCTGAGACGATCATGGCGGTGCTGGACGCCGCGCCGGGGCGCGGCGGACCGGAGTCGGGCTCAATGATTTGGGCTCCGACCCCTGGGGTGAGAGCCGCGATGGCGACGCACACCGCGCTCGTTCGAGTGACCACGAAGAAAGAAAACCTCGCGAGATTCATCGCTGACGCTCCCGTGCAAGTGTTGAGAGAAAATCATCGCCGCCTTCGGAGCTCATCGAGATTGACCCGACCTCCCAGCGCCTCACCGACCCATCCGCAGAGGCCGCCCGCACCGTGCGTCCATCCGTCACGGAGAGGTATTCCACGGGCCAGGAGACGTCGCGCAAGGACAGAATTTCCCGGCGAGTCAGTGTGTCCCAGATCGTGACCATCCCGCGATCGTCACCGGTCAGCAATCGCGCAGGACCGGCAAAGCCGACAGCGCACACCCGACCTGACATTCCGTCGAGCTCAGCCTCACGCCGACCGGTCGCCGGGTTCCACAGAGACACGGCGCCCGTGTCGCCGAAGACGGCGAGCAGATCACCACCGGGCGAAAACGCGAGCAGGCTGCCGCTCGCGATTTTGACGGGGCCACGCTCCGAGCCACGCTGCCACAGGAATATATGGCTAGCGCGATCCCGTCTGATCACAGCGGCCAAGACGTCCGGCCACGGACTGAAGACGAGCTTCTCAAGTTTCCCCTCAGGCAGCGACAACCGCTCCAAGCAGTGCGCCTGACGAACGTCCCAGACGGTGATGCATCGGTCCTTCTGGCCGAGCGCCACTTCGCCTCCGTCAAGGCTCAAGGCCGGCATCGTTTCGTCCAAGCTCGGCGAGCGAATGGCTTGCACGACCGCCCCGTCGTCCGTTCTGGTCACGGTCACGGTCTGCCAATCGGCTCTCAGAGCGAGGTAGTTGCCGTCTCCGCTCAACGCGAACCGGGTCCCTCTGACATCATAGGAACCCGCAAGCCTGCACAGGCGGCGGTCCCCCTCCGTGCTCCAGACTTCGAGCGCGCCGTCGTCCCGAAGGACAACCAGCTTCCGGCCGTCTGCACTCAGCTCGCTTCGCCGGATGCGTTGGTCCGTCCGATCGAGCCCGCGGGACATCCCGTGCGGGGTGCCCGGCCAAAACTTGACCGTCCGGTCCGCACCGACGGAGATGACTTGCCGACCATCGCGGGTAAACACGACGTCCCACACGCTCCCGGAATGTCCGCGCAGCGAGAGAACCCTTTCCCAGGTCGCGGCGTCCCAAAGCAGAACTGTGCCATCGGTGCCTGCGGTGACGATGCGTCGGCCGTCGGGGCTGAAGACAGCCCGAGTCACGAAGCCGGTGTGCCCGGTGAGTGTCGCGACCGCGGACCCCGTGTCCGAGTCCCAAACCCGGGCGGTGCCGTCGTACGCCGCCGAAACCAAGCGCCGGCCGTCTAGACTCCACGCCACGCTGCGGACGAGTCCCCGATGCCCCTCGATAGTCCGCAGGCGGCGCCCCGACTCCACGTCCCAGATGCCAACCGTCTGGCCAGACGATGCTGTCGCAAGCCGCCGGCCGTCCGGGCTGAACGCGACCCCCCAGAATGCGGTGTCCGGCTCTCGGAGTACATTCAGTTTACGGCCGCTCGCCACTTCCCAAATGAAGACCCTTCCGTCTGAGCCGCCTGATGCCAAGCGCTTCCCGTCCGGGCTAAATGCCACGGACCAGACGTCCCCGTCGTGACGGTCAAACGCGTGTACCACTCTACCGTTGGCGGCATCGCAAACCCAAACGGGGTTCCCGCGGGAAGCCGTCGCCAGATGCCGCCCGTCCGGGCTGAGTGCCAAGGCGTCAACGGCGCTATCGCATCGTAATATACCTAGATGTGCTTGTGACGCTCTGTCGTAAACCGCGACCGCTCCCGGTCCCCCCAGCAGCCCGCCGCCGACGAAAACGCGCGCGTCCCGCGGACCGACGGCGATGCAAGACGGATCGGCCGGCGAACTGAGCGAATGCCGTTCCGCGTGGCACAAGCGTGCGAGATAGTTCCATTCGAGTCCACGCAGCTCCGGTGAGCATTCGCACAGAAGCTTCTCGGCCCGCTCGGGGGAGCCGCTTTGCAACTCCCGATCGGCCAGAGCGATCCCCTGCAGATACAAGAGGCGTCGCTCTTGTTCCAGGAGCTCTCGAACCGTACCCAGCGCCTTCGTCTCGGCCTTGAGCGCTCTGGTCGTCTCTCCTTTCTGACGGTTGATCGAAACGTTGCTGGCGGTCAGGGCCGCAATGCAAATCACCGTCGCTGTCACGCAGAGGACCATCAGTCCAGCGACTACGGGAGACCGGCGCGCCCATTTTGCAATGCGGCGAAACGTGTGGCAGTGACGGGCCTCGACCGGCTCACCGCGGAGCCACCGATCCAGATCGTCGGCCAGAGCCTCGGCCGACCCATAGCGCCGGCCCGGCTCCTTATCGAGGCATTTAAGACAGATCGCCTCCAGGTCCAAGTCCATGCCGGTGATCAGCAGCGAAGGACGTTCCGGATCGCATTGTGCAAGGCTTGCGAGCGCCTCGAGGAGGCTGCTGGCGCGGAGCGGCGGACGCCCAGTGATTAACTCGTACAAGACGGCGCCCATCCCGTAGACGTCCACAGCGGTCGTGATCGCACCGAGCGGGCTAACCACCTCGGGTGCCATGTACATGGGAGTGCCGCGGACGCAATCAAGCCGCGACACAGCGCCGCCAGCCTCAAGCTGGCTCGCGAGTCCGAAGTCCCCAAGGTGGGGACGCCCGTCTTTGTCGAACAGCACATTCGCCGGCTTGATATCGCGATGCAGAATTCCGCGCTGGTGGGCGAAGTGAAGCGCACGGGCGATCCTGGACACCACTTCCGCGGCCTGTCGCACCGTGAGTGATCCTCTCGCCATCCGGTCAGCCAGGCTGCCGCCCTCCATCAGCCGCATGGTGAAGTAGTGATGTCCGTCCTCGAGTCCCGCCTCGTATAGGGGAACGATGTTAGGGTGATCGAGCTGCGCGACCCGCCGCGCTTCTTCGTGGAACCTCTGGATAACCTCGTCGGTCGCTCTTGTCTCAGAACGGATGGTCTTGAGCGCTACTGCGCGGCCGAGGATCTTGTGCCTTGCCTCGTAAACAACGCTCATTCCGCCCTGAGCGATCTCGCGGACGAGCTCATAATCTGCCAGCTTTGGGAGCGCCGGGGACTCCGTGTGATCGAGTCCATCTTCGCCCCGGCTCACGCTGAAAGAGAACTGCGACGACGAGCGGAGTCGCCCTGCGATTCGCTGGAGGATGTCCTCATTTTCTAAGAATTGCCGCAGCTCCCCGCCAATTTCGGGGAACTCAGCCTCAATCGGCGCGCGAAGCAACCCTCTCGCCACCTTGTCCGCCTCGAGGAACTCGATCAGTCGGTCGCACAGCAAGTCCTCGCGCTCAACCGTCTGCTGGTCGGTGTTACTCATCGCGGTCCCCTGTGTCGGAATCGACAAGCCGCAACCTGAGCGCACTTACGCCGCGAAACACGAGCCCGGCGACGGACGTCCTGCTTCTTCCAAGCCGTGCGGCGATCTCTGCGAATGAAAGCTCCTCGAGATGATGCATCTCGACAGCCCGCCGCTGGTCATCCGGCAATGCCGCGAGCGCCTCCGCCAATCTCTTCAGTTCCTCGTCATGCTCAACCTGCGGGCTAGCGCTCGCAGTCGTAGCGTCACCGGCGAACCCGCGCTCTGCGAGCTCGCAAGAACGCGATTCCAGCGAGATCTCCCGTCCCGAGTCTCGCCGCCAACGGGAGAACCGCCGGAGGGCGCTGATGATCTTGTTCTCGAGAATCGTGCGGAGCCATCCCCTCCGCTGGGCCTCGGACGTCCCTCGAAACTGATTTCGATTCAGATAAGCCTGAAGAATCGCCTCCTGGACAAGGTCCGATTCGTCAACTTTGCCGCGCAGCCGCGACCCAAGCCGCCGCCGCGCGATCCGGCGCAGATAATCCCTGTACTTCCAAAGGAACGAGTCCTTCCAATCCAGGCTTGCTCCCATACCGTCTCCTCACCTAGTAGAGACGCCGTGTCGTTGGGGCGAGAGCGCGGCTCTCGCGAAAAAACTCAGGATTGGCGTCGTCGCAGCACCGCAAGGGCGTAACGCGACCACGATATCAATTCTCCTTCTACGTGGAAAACCTCATCTCTAATTCGCAGCTTGCACTTTGCCCGTTCCCGAAACCATCTCGCCCGCAGGTTCTGCGTCGGTGAATCCAGTTGGGGCGTCACAATCCTCGAACATGAGGCCGAAACTGTCTTGTTGTCTGTCGACGAGCCCACCCCCCGGCGGGGACGGAGACTGGGACGCGGGACGGAAACCGGGACGCGATTAGTATTGGCGGAAGCCGTCGTTTGAACTAAACCGCTCCGCGGTGGGCAAGAACGAGCTTCCGCTCGACTGCGCTACACATCCGCAACTCTCCTCAACTGTTCTCTCCCTGCGCTGCTGTCATCCGCCTCGCAGCGCGCGGCTTCCTTCTCCGCACGCTGGTTTTACTGTGCCCCTTCTCTGCTCCGTTGCGGCATCGTGAACGGGTTGTCTCTCACTCAATCCCGTTCACTCGCAAAGGAGCCGCACATGACACCCTTGCGCCGCCGCATGATGGTCCACGAAATGGACGGAACACACGAAAGTGAAATGTACGTCGGGGCTAGGGCAGGTTGCAGGTGTCGGGAGTGCAGGTCGGCTTCCTTGTCGGCGCTAGATCCTCGCTTCGGGTGTCATAAGACGCGCCCACTGTGCCGTGACACCGGCAGCGTTCACGACAAATCCCGTCACGGGCCCTGCACTCGCTCCCCTCCCGTGTTGTTTCGTGTGTTTCGTGTATTTCGTGGTTCAAAGCCGTTGCTCTCATTCAACTGAGGTCCCACGATGAGCATGCCCGTTGCAGGCGGTTTGGCGTCTGTGATCACGCCGGCCAGCAACGTGGTGCCGACCGCACACGAAGTGGCGCCCTGGGTGGCGCTGATCGAGCGCCTCTGGGGCGATGCCGAGATATTGCCCGTTCGTCTTTGTCCAGTCGTCAGCGTGTCTCACCGCAGGCGAGCGCCAGCGCCGGCGCGTCCATTGCGATCTCGCCGAACTCGACTTCATGTGCTGCCGACTCGGGCGAATGCCGATGCCGGAGGAGGTGTTCCTGGATGGCGGCCATGCCGATCTTTCCCGGCGGGACCTGGGCGGCGAACCGGGCGGCCTCGCGGAGCAGATCAGGCTGACCAAGCCCGCAGCCGCGGAAGAACCAGAGGTACAGCCGGCGGGCCTGGTCGGGGGTCGCGTAGCCCAGCTCGATTTTGCGATCCACCCGGCCCGGGCGGAGGAGAGCCGGATCGAGACGCTCAGCGTGATTCGTGGTGAGGAACAGCACTCGGCCGTTGCGCGAGCTGACACCGTCCAAGGCGTTGAGCAGGCCGCTCAGTGTGACTCCGGTCGCGGCCGCCGTGTTTCTCCAATCCTTGAACGCGCAGTCGATATCCTCGATGAGGAGCAAAGCCGCGGCCGGCAGTCCGTCGATCAGCGCTCGAAGCGACTCGTCGGACATGAGCCGGTTGCTGAGGTTGAGCGTGGCCACCGGAACGTCGAGTTCGCCCGCGAGTGCCAGGACGAGCGTAGTTTTGCCCGTCCCCGGAGGGCCATGAAGCAGATAGCCCCGCCTGTAAGGAATTCCGCGCTCGGCGTACCAGGCGCTCGAGCGATAGAAGTCGCGCAAGTCTTCGAGCGTGTCGTCCAGGAGCGTGTCGGCGAGTATCAATGAGGCGAGCGGACGCTTGGGCTGCCACGAGGCGGGAACCCACATCTCATTGCGCGGGGTCAAGATGCTCACGCCGGGAGTGCGGGGGAATGAGGTTGCATGGGCCTCGGCGAGCAAGTCGTCGACGAGCTTGCGCGTGCCACCCAAGATCTGCAGAATCAGGGATTCCTGAAATGCAGTCGATCCTCCGTTCTGGAGCTCACGGCGGTTGCGGCGCACCATGAGAATCCGGCCTCGAAAGGTCGTGAGGTGAACACCGGGTGCCGGTGAAAGGACGAACCGAGCTTCCGAGGCGGGCCCGGTTGGCTGGTCGCCGTAGGGGCTGATTTCGGGATCCGGCTCTGAGCTGATCCATTCGGTCGACAGGGAGAGATCGCGGGCGCGCTTTGCGTAGTGCCCGGCAGCCAGCCAGGTCTGCACCCAGCGGAAGGCTGGATCTCGATCAGGCACTTCGACGGAGATCGAGATCCGCCGCTCGAGAAAGCGCAGGACCTGGCCTGGCAGGTGGCGCAGAATCGCCCCGAGCGCGCCGATCGCCATGAGCGACAGGCCGCCGGAGAAGAACGGATTCTGTTCGAGGGCACGGGTAAGGTCCATACTCGTCAGGCCTTTTCACAGATCGAGCCTGCACCGGCGAATGAAATAAAATACCGGGCGACTCGACGCGCCGGGGCTCGTCCGATCCTCATGGACACGGCCGCGACGAGGATGGTTCACTCCAGCCAGGCGTCGGTCTATTCCGAGGCGCCGGCTTTTTTGAGCAGCTCGATCACGCGCTGGTAGACCTCCGGCGATGCCGACTGGTTCGTGGTCGCCCACTTCAGTGCCGTCAGGCCGTCCTTGTCCTTGGCGTTCAGGTTGGCACCGTGGTCTATGAGTACTTTCACCACTTTCTCGTGGCCGTACCGCGCGGCCCAGAAGAGCGCGACGAAACCGGAATCGGTGGCCGCGTTCGGGTCGACACGGTTCTCCAGGAGAAGCTGCGCGACATCGGGATGATCCGTGGCGAAGGGATGACTCATATTCGGGCGGTCTCCGCGCGCGGCATACATGAGCGGCGTGAGGCCGGTTTCGTCTTTTGAAGTCGGGTCAGCCCCTTTGGCCAGTGCATCTCGGACAGCCTGGATGTCGCCGGCAACGCACGCCGCGGCGAGAGCCTTGTTCTGGTGGTGTTTTGCCTGGGGAGGAACAAATTGCCAGAACGCCAGCGCGGCCAGCAGCAAGGCCAGAATGACCGCGCCGCAAACGAGTGCCCTGCGATTGGTGCTTTCCGCCACGGAAATGCTCCACGTTTCAAAGTGGCCGATTGCCTGCAAGAGCTAAGCGCACGCGGGCCCATGTCACATAGCGTGGCCGGCCTCCCAGGGCCAGTCAAGTGTGCGCTCGTACGTGTCGTGCGCGGTGCGAAGGGCGACAAAGCCCTAGCTCTCGATGACCGATCGCCAGCGCCGCGGCACCGCGCCCCAGGCAGATTGGTACGTCGATTCGAGGGCGACGGGGACGTGTCCGCCTGCTTTGAGGAAAAGCGGCATCTCCGGCAAGGTGTCGCCGATGGCCATTGCCTCGACGAATGCTCGCACGCCCTCCTCGGCCTCGTACGCGGCGAGTGTAAGCGGCTTCTCGGGGGGCGACTGGTAATCCTCACCGGTCAGGGCTTCCCAGATCGCGCCGTGAATCCCGTGGGGATCCCGGCGAGTCGGTGCAATCAAATCGAGAACGAGCAGATGAATGTCCTGGCTGAGCAACTCCACCGCCTTGTCGACGAACTTACGGAACACGGCTTGGCTCGACTTGTTGCCGGGCGAGACGATCTCGACGATCGCGACGAGTCGATCTCCGCTGATGTGGCGTACCGCAACGACATTCTGCTTACGACGGTAGAATTCGAGGTCGGTCTCGCCGGCGAAGCGTGCCTTCGGACTGGAAACGATCACCCCGCCATCATTAGAGCCGGGACCGTTTCGGCCGAGGCGCTCTTCGTCATCGTCTGCGTCGCCCGCCGACCTGGATTGGAGCGTTAATACGTCCGGGCCGAAGTGAGAAGTGTGCTGCTCGGCCATCGCGTAATAATCGCCCGGCAGCACGCCGCCGTTCAATTCGCGAGCGATCTCCTCGATCCATCCGTGGTGGAAATGGTGAAAGATGCCGGCATCAACTTTCGACCAGTCGTGAATGGGCATGATGGATCCTCTCTCATCGCGTCGTGGTGCGACGCCGACTGGATTATACAACAAGATAGCACTCAGCTCGACGGACAATTGAGCGAAGGATGCCTTTCTCGCGGTGGCAGAAGGGCCGTCGTGGCGTGGGTCTGCGTTGTCTTGTACGATGAAGTCTCCTGGTCGGCCTTAGTCTCGCGGCTCGAGTCGGCACTGACTGGTTCAGTCAACCCCATGATCCTGGTGGCTGGAGGCTCGGAGTGAAGAGTGCTGTGGTAATGTTTGGATTCCTCGGCTTCGTTCCGATCGCATGGGCGGATGCCGATTCACGGGAAACGCCGGCCCAGCAGTACAAGTCACTCGCAGGCGAGTATGAGTCGGCCCTCCGCGCATCGCTCGGGCGACCACGGGCGGAGAGAGTGGGCGCAGGCCCTGTCTCGCCGAGTGTGAAGCCTCCGGACCCGCGTGTGTATGCGGCCCGCTTTCTGAGAATGGCCGATCTGTATCCCGATGATGCGGTCGCCATTGACTCTCTTGACTGGGTTCTCCGGCACGTGCGGAGTGGTTCCGAAGTAGAGGCCGCGCTCAAGCGGCTCGAAGAACGTTATCTCAAGAGCGACAGAATCGGAGACTTCTGCCCCCTCCTCATCGCGTCGGCCCTTCAGGGGACGGGTGAGGCGCTGCTTCGTCGAATTCTGGAAGAGAGCCCACACCCGGCGGTCCGGGAGCAGGCGTGCTTGAGCATGGCCTTCTACCAAACCCGGCTGTCGAGCGAGGCCAGGCGGCTCAGAGCATACAAACCGGAGCAGAGGGATCGCTGGATCAAGGCACTCGGCCAGGCCCGAGTCGAGCGAGTCTTGAGCATGGATCCCGTGAGCCTGGACCAAAGCGCGGGCCGGCTGCTGCGGCGCCTGCTGGACGGGGACGCCAAGATATTCAGTGACAAGAAGATCGGAGGTGCCTACTTATCATTGCTGAGCATCAGCCGGTTACCGGCCGCAGATGCTATCCTGCGCCGCATCCTTGAGACCAACCGTCATCGCGAAGTAACGGACGAAGCGCGCTGGGCCCTGGTCCTGCGTCAGATGGAATCAGCGCGGCTGTCGGCCACGATCAAGACAGCCTCGCCCGAGTCGCGGCGGGAGCTCGTCGAGGATTGGGGGCCGGAACGTGCTGCGAATCTCGAGGCGACGGAGCCATCCATCCGGGCGGGAGAAATTGAGCGGCTCTTACAACAGCTCGCGGATGACGGCGCGGACAAGGCTCTCCCTCGGCTCTCCGTTGAGCTCATGTCGATTTACTCGCGGCTGCCGGCCGGCGCGCGCGAGGCGGCTTACCACAAGAACGCCGAGCGGCTGCTCCGTCGGATCGCGGGCTCCAACCCGGACAAGACGTCTCGCGGGATGGCGTTCTATTCGCTCGCGCGGTACCAGATCGGGCTGACGGAGGAGGTCTCGCGGTTGAAGCTCGACCCGCGCGGCAGCCTGGCGTACTGGGTCGCTAGACTGGGACGAGAACGTGCCGAGCAACTGCGGGGACTCGATCCGCTCGCATTGAACCAGGACGCTGAACGGCTGCTGGAGCAAGTCGTCCGCGACTATGCCGACGTCGCCGGTCCCTGGGCCGCCGCGCCGCTCGGTCAACAGGCGAAGTCGGCTCTGCTCAAGCTGCGGGGCTCATCGATCGGCCGCATCGCACCAGAGATCGTCGGAGATGATGTTATGGGAAAGCCAATGAAGCTCAGCGATTATCGCGGCCGGGTCGTGCTGCTCAATTTCGGGTGCCATGAGACGTGCGCCCTGTGCCGGGCGATGTATCCGTACGAGAAATCACTTGTGAAGCGCCTCGATGGGAAGCCATTTGCCCTGGTCGGATTCGATGTCGATGCGGAAAGATCCAGGCTCGAACAAGTGGTGAAGGACGAGCAGATCACCTGGCGCTCCTGGTGGGCCAAGGGCGATGGCTTGGTCGCCGGCCGGTGGGGCGTTACGGGTCTGCCGACGCTCTACCTTCTCGATGCCAAGGGGGCAATCCGTGCCAGGTACGACGGATTTCCGGGCGTGGACACCCTTGATCGGGCGATCATGGCGTTGCTCGGAGAGCATCAGAAGAGCGCAGGAAACTAAATCAGGTCTGTCCCCATTTATGTCCGCTTCTTCCGGGATCGGACTTATTTTTCGCGCGGCACCGGGGTGACTTGCCAGCGCGGGCCGGGCTTGAAGCCGACAGGGCCTGGCTCCTCGCGCATGAGCCCGGTCAAGCGGTACATGTTTTCCAGGTGCTTGTTGATCACGGCTTCTCCGGAGCCGACCTCGATCATCTTGGGGTTCGACTGGTCGGCCCCGTAGCCGCCCCGCGCCGCCGACTTGATGTCGGGCACATAATTCGGCCATGTGCCCTGATGCCATGTGTACCCGAACAAGAATGCGTGCGGCACATCCACCTGCACCTTCTTCTTCCAATCCAACTGAAGATCGATGAAAGGCTCGCCAGGGAATGTGGCGATCACGATATCGTCGTTGATCATGATCGTGGAAATGTGAACATCGAATGCCGCACTCTTATCGAAGCGGCCGGTGAACTTGAGGGAGTCGTTCATGAATCGGATCGTTGTTTCTTTGCGCGCGGCGGGCTGAGCGTCCGGGCGAGCTTGACGGTCTCGTAGGCGAGCAACCCGCCCACACGCTCGATGGTGCTGTAATCGGTCGGGAATGGGTCGTCGGGCCCGGTTCTGCGCGAGCTGATGATCAGCGACTCGATGTTGCCCGCGGCGCCCTGGACGAAGAGGCAGTTCAGATCGTTGCCGAACGCTTCTTCCACCTTGCGGGTGGCGGCTCCGGGGAAATCGGCCGAGATGGCGTAGTTTTGACAGACCACGTCGGCATGGCAGGCGTAATTCATCACGATGGCGCGGGGCCGGCCGCTCATATCCTCGATCTTGATGACCCCGACTTCGGGATCGACCGGACCGAACGGGATGCGCTCGGGATTCTCGGACGTATAATGGTCGTCACCGAACCACGATTCGCGGGTGTGGCCGTCCTCGCGCACGACCAGTCGGTTGAAGCCGAGCTGGGGAAAGCTCCTGTGCCCGGCGGAGATCTTCGCCGGGAACATGTTGCTCGCCGCGGTTTCCACGGCCTGAATGATCTGCTTCTCGTAGAAGGCCGCAAAGCTGCGGCCCGGGTCTGAATGCGTGTGGGAGGAGCAGAGCACGAGGTGCGAGATGCCGAACCTCTCCTTGCAAATCGCCACAAGCTGCTCACTCGTGTAGATTCCCAGGTCGACAGAGACAATGGCGAGGCGCTCGCCGTCGACATCAAGCAGCAGGCTGCGGGCGTAGACCTTGTCGTGGACGGGCTTCCTGGCGTCGTCGGGAGTGATGTTGACCTTGGCGGTCCCGGCCCGAAGTTCTCCGGCGGCGCTCATGCTGGCAAAGACCGGCTTGCGGGCCAATCGATACTTCCCGGTCAGGAAGGCGTGCCAGGCATCGCGCTGCGGGAGCGGACCGGGTGTGATGTAAGCCAGATGGAACCCCCTCGCGAGCAGATCGGCTTCGGCCGTGGGCTCGTGATTCCGGTGAAGGTCTCGCCAGGACCAGGGGTTTCCGGGCAAGGCCCTTTTGGGGACGACCAGGATGCACCTCGGCCCATCACTGGCGGCCTTGTCGCCGGAGGGTACCGTAGACGGCTTGATGGATAGGGTTTGCGCGTCCATCACGAAGTCGAACCGAGCCGAGGCTTCGGGCCAGGCGGTTCTTGCACTCTTCTTCGCGGGGGGTGTATCGGCTGCATTTGCATCGATTGATGCCGGGAGCATCGATGCCAGGACGGCTATTGCGAGACGAAAGTGCGCGTACGAAAACGTGTGCTTACTCATCTCGATCCCTCCACCGGGATGGAAGACTTGTGCGTTCGAACGTGTGCGAGGAACACTGCTGATGTATCCGTGCGATTGGAAGGCGATTATAGTCGCGTCGTGGCGGGTCTCACAACACGCCGGACGAGCAACGGTCGGGGCGCCACTCGTGCCACGCTCACTGGCTTCCATCCTGCTCGTCGCCGTTCGCCCCGATCGCAACATCGGTGAAACCCGCCGTGTGGCGATGGTGATCAAGGGCGTTAAAGTTCTTGATTGAGAGAAGCTGAAGTTTGGTGCGCACGGATCCAGAGTTCCGAACGACGGCACCCGTAGCGGCGAAACCATAGCGGGAATTCCATTCCGCAATCCGAGCGATATATGGTATGTCCCGTTGTCCCTGGCCATGTAATCTGGAAGTATGGACAAACCACCTGAGGACCCGGCGGACCACGCTGAGGAATTCGCCTGGCGATATGTAGAAGACCTGGACATTGTGGCCGGGCAGACGATGATGGACCTCGGCATCCCTTCGGACAAGATGGGCGCGGGTGACCCGGCTCGCCTTGGCGCGCAGCACAGCTTTCACCCAGGTGACCGGGAAGGAGGCACGGTCACGTTCAGCGGGCGGATTACGCTCGATTCTGGACTCATGAACCCGGAGCTACTGGCCGCGTACGACGAGGAAACGCAGATGACGTGGAAACGCACGCGGCTCCGGGACCGAGCGCAGGCAATCATCGCGCATGAGCTCACCGAGTTCGAGGTCGGAGATCACGAAGGCGCATTGAAGGCGGCGCCGAGCACTGCGTTGCCGATCAGTCACGCTGCAAGGGAGCTTCTGAAGCAGATGGAGCGCGGGTGGAAGAAAGGCGAATAGGCAGTGGGCCGAGGCTCAGGAGCCGCTTCGAGCATGTTGCTCGTGGCGGTCGGCCAGTGGGTCAGCTCACGGAGGCCCGCGGGTTGCGGGCACTCCCTTTACGTGCAGCCGACCGCAAACCATGGCGACCGTTCACAAGCACCCTGGCCACGGCGTTCCATTAATTCTGCTTTCGGGATGGAGAGTACGCCAATTCCGTCAATCGGTACGCCCCCTCATCGCCCCGCGCAAAGGAATGGAGCGGAATTGCGAGTCCAGCGTCGACGAGCTCGCGATAAGCAGGTCGCGTTTCGTCAGTGACCGGGACGTGCTCTCCCGACAGCCGACGGCTGAGCAAGCTAAGCGCGACTTCAGAAAGTGCTATTGTGTCGGGCATGTTCCCTCTTTGGTTCAATGATGGCTCGGTGTGGGTGTCGCGTTGATTACTGGAGTTTACCTATTTCGGCCGTTTTAGGGAAACTTGCAATCCTTTGATTGGCTTTAACAAAAACGATTCGGACGCCAGAAGCTGCCGTTGCGCGACTCAGGTATGATGGCCAGGACTCTTAGACGGTTTGACCGCGACCTGATTGAGAGTTGCTCATGAAGATCATCGTGAAATACTTGCTACCCCTTTCGCTCACGTTTCTGGCCGGTGGACCGGGCGTCGCGAGCGACGACAAGCCGGACGCCGCTTCTGCCTCGTTGCAGGCGAAGTTCGGCCCTGAGTTCGCCGTCGGCGTGGCACTCGGCGGACGGGTGCCGGACGATTACGCTCCGGCCGAGCGGACGTTGATCCTCAAGCAGTTCGGCAGCGTCACCCCCGAGAACTGCATGAAGATGACCGAGATCCAGCCGAGAGAAGGCGAATTCCACTTTGAGCAGGCCGATGCACTCGTCGCCTTTGCGGTGCAGAACCGGCTCTCGGTTGTCGGTCACACGCTGGTCTGGGCCAAGGACGAGCGGACGCCTCCGTGGGTGTTCCTCGACGGCGACAAGCCGGCGTCGCGCGAGCGTGTGCTCGAGCGCATGCGGACTCATATTCGCAAGGTTGTCTCGCGGTATCGCGGCAAGATCGCCGCGTGGGACGTGGTCAACGAGGTCCTCGACGACGGCGAGCCATACCTCCGCCCTTCGCGCTGGTTGAGCCTGTGCGGTCCCGAGTTCGTGGCCAAAGCATTCGCGTGGGCCCACGAGGCCGACCCCGACGCACTGCTCGTCTACAACGATTACAACGTCGAGCTGCCCCGCAAGCGCGAGAAGCTGCTGCGACTGGTGCGCGAGCTGCGGGATCAAGGCGCTCCGCTGGGGGCGGTTGGAATCCAGGGCCACTGGGAGGTCGACCGAGTTCCATTCAACGACATTGAAGCCCTGCTTGACTCGATGAAGGAGCGAGGGCTGAAGGTGATGGTCTCCGAGCTGGACCTGGGCGTCGTGCCGCGGGGGGTCTGGTGGGCTGATGGTGGCGCGCATCGCGATGAGGTTGCCAAGACCGACCCGCTGGCGGCAGGCTGCCCGCCCGAATTGCTCGAGCGGCAGGCGCGTGATTACGCCGAGCTGTTCCGACTGTTCCGCAAACGGTCAGAGTCGATCGGGCGTGTGACCTTCTGGGACCTGCACGATGGCCGGAGCTGGTTGAACGCGTTTCCGTGGCGGCACAAGGAGTATCCCCTGTTGTTCGATCGTGAAGGCGCTGCGAAGCCTGCGTTTGAGGCGGTGATGGGGGTGCGCTGAACGGGCGATCGCGACAAGACGGACTTCGCGATCGTGCTCGCGGATCGGCCTGTTCTGGGACCTACCCCCCCTACCCGCGGTCGTGCTGATCGGCTGGACGCGACCCGGCTCGGGAGCCAGTGCACGCCGAATCGGCGTGATTCGGCCATCGCAAGGTGCACGCCGCCGGTGACGCCGACTGCGCCGAAGAGCGCTGGGATCACCTCCCCATCCGATGATTTCGGGAGGATGAGGGCGACACGTGCGCCGGGCGCATCTGGCTCGACTTGGTGTTCTGCCACTGGAGGAATGGAGACGGGCAGAGGAACCGCCGGCAACCACCACATCGGCTGTGTGTCCTGCACGGGGGGGGCCTGAGGCCTTTTCATCCCGTCAGTCGGATGGTCGGTTTTGGGTTGCTCGATCTTGGGTTGCTCTGTTTTCGGGTGCTCCGCCTCGGGCTGGTTGGTCTTTCCGGAGCCTACGTCTGCTGGCTTGGGAGCCTGCGGAGGCACGACGACATCGATTCCTGGCATGGGTTCATCGGGCTGCGGGCCGAGTTGTGGCTTGACCGGTTTCTGAAGCTCTGTTTCCCGGCTCTGTCCGATGTGTTGGGTCGGGTTGACGGTCGCCGGTTGATTATTTTGAGCGGCCACCGCCGAGCTGTTTGTCTGGAAGCTCACGGGTGCATTGATTGGATTTGGGATCACGGGCGAGAGGCTCATTCGCGGCGTCACCGGCGCGTTTGTTGCTTGCTGCTCCGGTGTCTCGATGGAGAGCTCGCTGATTGACGAGTCGGCCATGGGAACAATGTACACCGGCGCCCCGGTGAAACCGGTGAAGCTCAACGTATTCGGATTCGGAATGAGCGCGGTGATTGCCGACGAGGGGCTGGTGAGCACGCTCGCGCTATCGTCGGTTGCGGTGTCGAGAGGCGCCGGGACCATCGGACTGACGCCGGGAATATTGGTGGTCGAGCTGTTGTCAGTCGGCAAGCTGGGAATTCCCGTGGTTGTGCTCACCACGGGCGCGGCCGTGTTCACAGGCGGGGGCGTTGATATGGCGCTCCCGGATAGAGCGCCCGAGATTGTCGGCGCGGTGGCGATGTCGGCTTCGGTGGCCGGACTGAGGTTTGCGCTCGCCGCACTTGCGGCCTGGCCGCCGGACAAGAGCTTGCGAGACTCCAGTGGATCGGCGTGAAAGTCAACGCGGTGTGCACGCCGCGACAGATTTCGTGACTCAATCCCGAAGCGTCCCGAGTAGATGCGGTTCAAGGTGCTCATGTACCCACCTCGACGGGTTGAAGATGCCGGATTGGTGTTTTCGCGGAAGAAGGTCTCCAATCTCAAACAAACGAGCAGTTTCGATACCGGTGGGGCGATTTTGGGTGTAACTTTTTGTAAGAAAATAAAACTCATTGGAAGGACGCACGGCTGTGGGCTATCAGCCGCGCCTCAATGCATGGGAATCGCAAGTCGCTGGGAACTTGAGGAGTCGATTCGCCTCGCCGTAAAATGGCCCCGCTCGGCCGGTTCTCAAGAGCACCTGCACAAACGCACTGACATGCACACTCGGTTATCGGTTTGCATGATGTGCGTTTCGCTCAGTATGTGCGCCGCGGCTGCCGACGATGCCGTTACGAATCCGGGCGGGAGGTTGTCATGAATTGCAAGGGCTGGCACATCTCCACCATCGTCGTCGTAGCGCTTGTGGCCTTATCCAATTCGGTCGCGGGGGGGGGAGATGCGGACGACCCGCCTCGGACGCTCGCCGGGCCCGTGGCGGACGGCCCCTTCCTTGTGGAAGCGCATGGGCTCTTCGGATCGGCCCGGTTCCGCCCGGACGGCTTTGCCGACCACCAGCAGTGGGACATCGGCGCCTTGCTTGTGGTCGACGGCGAGGCCGTCGTCGCCGCCCGGCCCGACGAGCCCGGCCCCGTGCATGCCGCCTACGGCGGCGACGTCCAACCGCACTGGCACTATCAAGGCAAGTCTGCGACCCCAGTACTGGCGGGCGCTGGCCCTACCCAATTTGGTTGCGCGGGTCAATGCCCGCAAGACCTACTGGGCTTCGAAGGCGGCCATTCCGAGGGGCGTGGCGTTCGAAAATTTCGAGCTGGAAGCCCCATTCCATCCCGGCCAGAAGTTCGTGTTCGGCATCACCGCGGAACTGCCCGCGGCGCTCGGGTTTCACGCGCGGTAAACACGGTCGGATCGGAGCCATGGATCGCCGCGTCGACCATGTCCATTCGACAGCCAGCTCGAGCGGGACCTGAAGTCGCAGACTGTCGACTCGGTGATTCGGATCTGCGAAGCAGGAAATGATGACGGACGATCTCGATGAGATCCTTCAAAGCCGTCACCGATCGTCCGCGTATCCGAGCCTGGGGAGCTCGCCAATCAGCGTGGATTTTCCGGTTCCTGACGTGCCCGTGAGAGGGACGCGTTTCACGATGTAACCCCGGCCTTTTTTGAGGCAGCGACGTATCGCGGAGGAGCGACGCTGTTCTCCCGTGGAACACTGCGACCGTCACTCGGTGCGCACCCACTTCGACCCGGCGCGCTTCATTTCCTGCCAGGCCTCGATATGCCGCTTCAATTTCGGATGTTTACACCCTTCGCGGATGAGCGCCGCTCGTGGCGCAGGGTCGAATGGAATGGCTCTCGGCCCTAGACATTCGTTCCACACTCTGGCGATGAGTGATTCTGGGTTGCGTTTCACACGCGTCGTTCGGATTTCGGCAACGAAAATAAGTTCCGGTGGGCGTTGCACCGATCCCCGCGCACGAATTGACTTCGTTTTCGGCTGGAGCGATTCGAGCATGTGGAGGAAGGGCTCCAGGGCCATGCTCGATTTCAGATTTCCGCAGTTCAGGCTGTAGCGCCATCGAGCGGGGTTGCGTGCAGTGATTGCCTTCCGTGTTTTCGCCTGGCGTCCTACTCGCACGGGGTGCCAGTTTTCCGTTTGCTGCGGGTCAATCGACTCCGGGTGAGGAAAGCGCGCCTCGCGGCGGAACTGAACTGCCGATGACACGACTACGCGAGCGCCTGCGACTTCTTGCCCGACAGCCTCGAGACCATGGGCCGCGAGTGATTCCACGACCTCCTGCGCGCTTGAATTTCCTGAACCTTCGCCAACGTAGGGAAAGTCGCTCACGACTCCGTGGAAAGCCATCACGCAGTTCCGAGGCGAGTCGATCAGCCGCAAGGATCGCTCATTGCAATTCAACGAATCAAATGAATAGTGTTCGTCGCCGTCTAGCCCGCCATAAATCACACACGATTCGACGTCGAGGAGCGAATACAGCCACGGGTCCGCGGGAACCACTTCGGTCATCGTCGTGCACCAGCGCAGCAGGAGCTCGTCGAATGGCGACTGGTCGTAGAGCTGCCAATCAGATGAACTACGAGCGTCAAGAGCTTGAGATTGCAACGGAAAGCGAAGACGAAAATGATGTGCGTCAGAAGCCGAGCGTGGCCCACAAACGAGCGAGTGCGCAATATACGACTGGATGACGTCCGTGGCGAGCTCGTCGACAAAGGGAAGCCGGCGCTGGGACAGCGCATATCTTTGCACCGTCAGAG
Source organism: uncultured Planctomycetota bacterium (assembly GCA_963823665.1). Lineage (GTDB taxonomy): Bacteria > Planctomycetota > Planctomycetia > Isosphaerales > Isosphaeraceae > CAVXHV01. Next base: position 628,120 of record CAWGMQ010000004.1, on the reverse strand, counting down.
GGAGATTGCCCGCACTATCGACAACCGCAATGCAGGGGGCCGCAAGCAGTTTGCCTAAAGGCCATGCGAACGATGCGCGATCGAGAGAATGCTTGTGTGAATCGCTGACAATCAAGCCGTTGCACGACAGCGGCGGCGCATCGCCAAACGTCCAGTACACCGCGTCGAACCCCTCAGGATGAATGACACACCACTCCGCCGGTAATTCCGTTTTTTGGACCGGACAACGGTATTCTTGCTCGAGTTCCTCGAAGCTCGGCCCGTTGTGCACACGTGTGACAATCCTGGGCCAGTCCCAGCAATACCAATCGATCCTCATCAAGGGGCGGTGTGAGTCGAGCGGAAAGCCAGCAGCGATTTGATAGAGGGGGAGAACCTCCATCACCCCAGTGCTGAGCTCGATCTCGACGGTCGTCCCAATTGGCAGATCCGGCGCCCGATGAATATCGATGAGTTGGCTGCTCACCGAAACTTCGAAGGTGTAGCCCATCGAGCTGTCTGCACCGGCGTGCCGCGTCCAGACGCGGAACGATGGCCCGAGCAAGAAGGCCGCGAACGCGCCAATTCCGAATCTTCCCGCGCGGGCCACGCTTGCCTTGCCAGCTTCGCCCAAGAACTCCTTCGCCCACTCAGGACTGCGCCGGAACGAGGCACCCGCCCGCAGAAAATGGTGCTGAATCGTCTCGCTCCGCATGCCGATTCCCCGGTCTCGCACCCGCAGGAACCAGGTGCCGTTCTCCCGGCGCATGAAATCGACCGCCACATCGCCATCTTGCTTCGGCAACTCGAGCGTCTCAGGCCGAATGGCGCAACGCGCACACCAGGCCTCCAGCTCACGGACCGCGTCGGCGGCATTCTGAATCAGCTCGCGAACCCCGACACTCGGCTGGTCTCCGTAGAGCGGCTCGACCAGGATGGTCAACAGGTGTGGGTCGGCGCTGAATCCGGTTCGCTCCGGAACGTAGGGAAGGCCGTCACGGAAGGCCGGCCTTTCCAGGTTCGAGTAGACCCGCCGAGTGGCCAGGCTGAGCTTGTCCAATCCCAGCTCCGTCTGCGTTCCGTACACCTCATCCAGCACGGCCGTTGAATGGTCCATCTCTTGCTGGAGCCCGGCTAGCAGGTCGCGAAGCTGCAAATAGATCGGAAGCGTTACGAACGTGCTCACGGTGACCGCCTTGGCACGCGGATCGTTAGCAGGCCCGATGTTCACAACCGCATCGTGTTTGCTCCATTCCTGCACTGAGATCGGGCTCTGCGGGTTGCGAAGTTGGAGCAGGACCGCCGGTGCGCGCTGGCGGTCGATCTGCAGATAGTCGGCTACCGCCAGGAGCGCCATCGCGTAGAGCACGGCGCTCCCCATGGGGCGAGGAGTTCCGGCACAGAGCGGGCTGCCGTCGAGGTATGCCTTGCATACGCGCAGTGATGTCCCATGCGACCTTGCCGCAAGCCCGATCAGATCCGCGAGTTGCCAGAGCGCGTGCCCATCTTCGGTACCCATCGCCGGAAACCCTTTCTCGCCGGCGGCAACGGGCAGACCGGGAAAACCGTAGATCGCCACCTCATGAGCCAGCCGCGCGTGATGCCGCCGGATGAACTCGCCGACGATGAGATGGTGGTTTCGCTCCCACTGCCCGGTGTTATCCGGCAGGTCGTGAAACTTCCAAGCCTGCGCTGACTCCTTCCCGATGATGTTCGTCAGATCCCGATCATTGAATTGCCGGGCCTCGCGTCGAAAATCCTCCCAGAGCTCGTGCCAGGCTCGGTCTGCCGCGTGCCCTTCATGGCTTTGTTTGAACCAGGGGAGCGGGCGAAATCGCGAATCCTTGCTGATCAGCTCAAGGAATCCGGCTGGCCGCAAGTGCATGCCAATATCGTGCAACAGTGCCGACCCGATGATCACCGCCGCGTCTTCGGCGCAGAGCAGCCTGGGGTCGGATTCTCGGGTGCTCTGCTCCCAAACGCCCTTGGGGACGAGCTCGAGTTCGGTCTTCAACAAGGAATTGATGTGGTCGATCCCGTGGTCCGTGTAGTCGGGAAAGAAGGGCAGCTTGTTGTCGGCAAGGATCAACCCGACTCGATCAGCCAAGGCGCGGACCGGCGCCTCAAGATCACTCCCGTCGAGTAGTTGCTTCAGAGACTTGCCAAACTCCACACAATTCAAGGCGCATCAAGTTAGACCGAGCGTCAAATCGTTCAAGTCGTGCGGAACCACGTCATCTCCCGTGAGCAAAGCTCGTTGCTCGACGTCAAATGGAGATTAAGCACCGACGTACTGGTGCTTCCACACTTGATACAGTACTTCCTCGCTGGCGCTTCGGGTTGGTGTGGGTCAGTCGGACTCGAATTCTCATGAGTTGATTTTCACTTGAAGTTCCACTTCGGCTCCCGGCTCGGGCTGTGGGCGGCTTTCATGTAGGCGGCGGCCTTCGCGGCGAGTTCGGGTTGCCGACCGGCGATGTTGGTTTTCTCGCCCGGATCCGCGGCCAGGTCGTAGAGCTCGGGCGTCGTGTCGGGCGATCTCGTGACGTTGTTGCGAATCGCCTTCCAGTTCCCGAACCGCACGGCCTGCGCGCCGCCGCCGCTGTGGTATTCCCAGTACAGGAATTCGTGCGGTTTCTGGCCGGGCCGGTCGAGAAGCGTGGGGACGATGCTGAGACCATCGGTGTCGTGGGGTGCCCGCGTGCCGGCAAGCTCGCAGAAGGTGGGCATGAGATCGTAGAACGCGCCGACGAATGGGCTGGTGACGCCGGCCGGGATCTTCCCTGGCCAGCGCGCGACGAGCGGCGTGCGGATGCCGCCTTCGTACAGGTCCTGCTTGTAGCCGCGTAGTTCGCCGTTGCTGCGGAAGAACTCGGGGTCGGTGCCGGCAAGGGCGAAGACGGCGCCGTTGTCGCTGGCGAAACAGACGAGCGTGTCGTCGTCCAGGCCCAGCTCCTTGAGAAGCGCCATCAGGCGGCCGATGTCGCGATCCATCCGCGTGATCATTGCGGCATACGCGGCGCGCGGCGTGTCGTGATTGGCGTAGTGTTTCGAGGTTGTCATTGGTGTCTCGGGCCAGCGGCCGCGGTAGGCGGCCAGCGAGTCGTCCGGCACCTGGAGCGAGAGGTGCGGGATCGTGAAAGCCAGATAGAGGAAGAACGGCCCATCCCGATGCGCGCGCACCCAGCGGAGTGCGTCTTCGGTCAGGAGATCGTGAGCAAAGATATTCCCCAGCGCTGCGATCGTGCCCGGTTTGCCATAAAAATAGGGCGGGTTGCCGGCGAGCGGCTCTTGCTGATTGTCGCGCCAGAGGTACGGTGGGTAGTGCGTGTGGGCCATCCCCTGGCAGAGATATCCATAGTGGTGATCGAAGCCGAAGTCCAGCGGGCTGCTCTGATCTTCCGGCATCCCGAGCCCCCACTTGCCGACGATGGCCGTTGCATAGCCTGCCTTTTTCAGGAGCTGGGCCACCGTGACCGTACCGGGCTCCATGGGGTGCTGGCCCTCGAGGCCAGGCCCGCGCTGCATGTTGTCGCGCACCGTGGCGTGGCCGAGATGTTTGCCGGTCAGCAAGGTGCAGCGACTGGGCGCGCAGACCGAGCAACCCGCATAGAAGTTCGTGAATCGCATCCCCTCGGCGGCGAGTCGGTCGAGGTTTGGTGTTCGAATCTTCGTCTGCCCGTAACAGCCCAGGTCACCATAGCCGAGGTCATCCGCCAGGATGAACACGATGTTGGGCTTCGGCGCAGCGGCGAGCGGAGACCAAGGCCAGGCCGCCAACAGGAAGAGGGAGATTGCCAACCGTTTCATCGAGAGAGTCGTCCTCTTATCAGTTTCCTCCGTGTGACGGTCGCCCAGCGTGATCGCACTGAAAGTCATCCTAGTGAGAATTCTTATCGAGCACCACCACGGGGGATCGTCGGCTCGGCCTTTAGCACGACGGCCAGGTGGCTTTCTGAAGCGATTCCTGCGGCTACCGATGAGAATTCTTCCGACTTGGGAAGAAATCGTGCCGGCATTCGTTCTCTTGATGGCACCCTTTCTCGAAGGGAAGGCCCCTTATCCGCCGCTTCGAGGTACCTTCTCCCGGGGGAGGGCCCTTTATCCGCCGCTTTCGCGGCATCTTCTCCCGGGGGAGAAGGGGTACGTGGCGGTGGTCTGGGAGGTCTTGTAGGATGAAGTTTCACGGCCGGCTAGCGGGCGCGCTTGGTCTCGCCGCTCGAGGCGTGTTCTGAATCGACGACGGCTGAGGTGCGTCATGCCATCGACCCGGTACATTTTCGGCACGACGAGGCTCGCCGCGCTGCTGATCGTTGGCCTTTTCGTCTTCACCGAGCGGCCGGCCTGGCCGCAGGAAGTGGTCCGGGGCAAGAAGTACGCGCTGCTGGTCGCGGTTGACCGGTACGAAAAGGGGAGCCTGTTGCCGGGGCTGCCATTCCCGCGGCGAGACATTGACGCGCTCGAGAGAGTATTTCTCGATTCGGGGTATGAGCGCGCTAGCGTGATCGTGATGACCAAGGAGCGAGGGGTCCAGGACGTCGACCTGATGCCGACGGCGGAGCATATTCGGAACCAGCTCGAGCTGATGCTGGGCGGCGTGAAGGCGGGGGATAGCGTGATCGTGGCGCTGGCGGGCCACGGGGTGATGATGCTGGCGCCGCCGGCGGACGACCCGAACGGGGCTGCGCGCAGCGCAGCTTCTTCTGCCCGATGGATGCCAGCCTGGCGCAAGCGGCTCGAGCGATTTGTAGGGTTTGAGGAGTTGTACAAGGCGCTCGCGGGCTGCAAGGCGACAGTGAAGCTAATGATGGTGGATGCTTGCCGGAATGAGCTGCTCGCGCAGCCGGAGGGGCGGCCGGGGGGGATCGCGATGCCGCCACCGGCGTTGCCGCCGGCCTCGGTGGCTGCCCTTTTTTCATGCTCGGATAAGGAAGTGTCGTGGGAAGATAAGGATCTGGACGGCGGGCACGGGGTTTTCTTTCACTACGTGATTCAAGGGCTCTCGGGAAAGGCTGATGAGGAGCGCGGGAATAAGGACCACAAGGTCGAGCTCGATGAGCTTTATTCGTACGTGAAGGACAACGTGCGCTCCTTCGTCGCGCACAAGCACGCGACGACGCAGTTGCCGCGGTTGTTGGGGGATATCGGGCCGGTGGCGCTGCTTGACCTTTCGGGGCGGCACCCCGCGTCGAACCCGCTGGTCATCACCAATTCGATCGGGGCGAATCTTCGGCTGATTCCGGCAGGCGAGTTTTTGATGGGGTCGCCGGATACGGACAAGGACGCGGAGGATGACGAGAAGCCTCCGCACCGCGTGCGGATCACGCGGCCGTTCTACCTGGGCATGACCGAAGTGACTCGCGGGCAGTTTCGGCGGTTCGTTGACGATGCCGGTTACAAGACGGAAGCCGAGAGCGACGCGAAGGGAGGCTCCGGCTGGAATGAGGAGGCCAATAAGTTCGAGCAAGACCCCAAGTATACATGGCAAAATCCAGGGTTCGAGCAGACGGACGAGCACCCGGTGGTGAACGTGACCTGGAACGATGCAGTGGCATTTTGCCAGTGGCTCAGCCGCAAGGAGGGAAAGACCTACCGATTGCCGACGGAGGCTGAGTGGGAGTATGCATGCCGCGCGGGGACGACGACGCGTTACCAGGTTGGTGAAGATCCCGAGGGCCTGGCCGTTGTGGGGAATCTGGCTGATGGAACGGCGCACGAGAAGTTCCCTGATTGGGTCGCGATTGCGGCGCGGGACGGTTATGTTTTCACGGCGCCGGTTGGCCGGTTCACCCCGAATGCTTGGGGCTTACTGGACATGCACGGGAACGTCTGGGAGTGGTGCTCGGACTGGTACGCGAAGGACTATTACGGGCGGTCGGCGGCTGAGGACTCAGGGGGCCCCGACCCGGCCTCATTGCGGGTGCTCCGCGGGGGCGGCTGGTACCCCGAGCCGCGCGTCGCCCGGTCGGCGAACCGGAACGCCTTCGTGCCGGACCTCCGGTACGTCAACGTGGGGTTTCGGCTGGCGCGAGATCAGTAGAGCCGCTCAGGAAGATTCAGTGGCGGCATCCGTTTTCCAGGCGAAGCAGCTTCCTGTCTGAATTGACAACATGTGGGGTGTGTCATGACTTCGACACGATTCATTTTCCGCACGACGGTGATCGCCGTGCTGATTGTTTGCGTCGTGCTCTTCGCCGACCGGACGGCTTGGTCGCAGGAGACGGTGCGGGGCAAGAAGTACGCGCTGCTCGTCGCGGTTGACCGGTACGAGAAGGGGAGCTTGCTGCCGGGGCTGCCGTTTCCGCGGCGGGATGTCGACGCGCTCGAGAAGGTCTTTCTCGATGCTGGCTACGAGAAAGAGAACGTGGTCGTGATGACCAGGGAGCGGGGGTTCGAGGAAGTGGACCTGATGCCGACCGCTGAGCATATCCGGAACCAGCTCGAGTTGATGCTGGGCGGGGTGAAGGCGGGGGATAGCGTGATTGTGGCGCTGGCGGGTCATGGGGTGATGATGCTGGCGCCGCCGGCGGATGATCCGAACGGGGCTGCCCGGCAGCGCAGCTTTTTCTGTCCGACGGATGCGAGCCTGGCGCGGAAGAGGCTCGATCGGTTCGTAGGGTTTGATGAGTTGTACAAGGCGCTTGAGGGCTGCAAGGCCACGGTCAAATTGTTGATGGTGGATGCGTGCCGGAACGAACTGCTGGCGCAGCCGGAGGGGCGGCCGGGGGGGATCGCCATGCCGCCGCCGGCGCTGCCGCCTGCCACGGTGGCTGCGCTTTTTTCGTGCTCGGACAAGGAAGTGTCGTGGGAAGACAAGGATCTGGATGGCGGGCATGGGGTTTTCTTTCATTACGTGATTCAAGGGCTATCGGGCAAGGCTGATGAGGAGCGGGGGAATAAGGACCAGAAGGTTGAGCTGGATGAGCTTTATTCTTATGTGAAGGATAATGTGCGGTCATTCGTCGCGCGCAAGCATGCGACGACGCAGTTACCGCGGTTGTTGGGCGATATTGGGCCGGTGGCGTTGCTTGACCTCTCGGGGCGGCGGCCCGTGTCTAACCCCCTGGTCATCACTAACTCGATCGGCGGCAAGCTCCGGCTGATCGCCGCGGGCGAGTTCCTGATGGGCTCGCCGGATACGGATAAGGACGCGTCGGACGACGAGAAGCCTCAGCACCCAGTGCGGATCACCCGGCCATTCTACCTTGGGGTGACCGAAGTCACCCGCGGGCAGTTTCGCCGGTTCGTTGACGACGCCGGGTACCGTACGGAAGCGGAAAAGGACGGCAAAGGTGGCCACGGCTGGAACCATGAGGCCAAGAAGTTCGAGCAGGACCCTAAGTACACCTGGCAAAATCCTGGGTTCGAGCAGACGGACGAGCACCCGGTCACCAATGTAAGCTGGAACGATGCGATGGCATTCTGCGAGTGGCTCAGCCGCAAGGAGGGGAAGACCTACCGGTTGCCGACCGAGGCCGAGTGGGAGTATGCGTGCCGCGCGGGGACGACGACCCGTTACCGGTGTGGTGATGATCCCGAGGGACTGGCCGCGGTTGGGAATGTGGCGGATGGAACGGCGAAAGAGAAGTTTCGCAACTGGACGACGATTGCGTCGCGTGACGGGTATGTGTTCACGGCGCCGGTTGGCCGCTACAATCCGAATGCTTGGGGCTTATTTGACATGCACGGAAATGTTTGGGAATGGTGTTCGGACTGGTACGCGGAGGACTACTACGGGCGGTCGCCGGCTGACGATCCGGGGGGGGCCGACCCGGCCTCAGACCGGGTGGGCCGCGGGGGCGGATGGAAAAATCTGCCCCGCGAAGGCCGGTCGGCGTTCCGGGCCACCATCGAGCCGGGCCTCCGGATCGGCGACCTCGGGTTCCGCCTGGCCCGAGTCCAGTCTGAACGGTGAGCAATATAGTAGGGAGATGGTTGACAGCGTAGGCTCGACCGGCGGAGAGGCGGAGCCGAGCCGGTCGTAGCCGGAGCGGGCAGGAAGCGAGGCAAGCTATCATCTTGGGAAATCGGGAAGTTATCTCCGCGCCGTGCCCAACGCGGACATTGGCTGCAACCAAGTGGAGCGTTCGTGTAGGGTGGGTGAAACCCACCAGCATATGCCGGAATCTTGGTGGGTTTCACCCACCCTACAGGTTAGAGCGTGGCCACGGCGCGCTCGGCGCGGGAGTTGTTCGGACGAATACTCTGGGCGTGGATCGATGGTGGGCGGAAGATGGCCGACCGCTGGCGAGCCGTCCTTCGCGGTGGGATAATCCAAGGCGTCCGGGAAGTCTGCACGAAGCGATCGGCCGCCACGCGCGGCGCCAGAATTTTGCGAGACGGCGGAAGAAACAAGTCGACCAATCGTTCTCTCGGTGCCGGAGAGCGATCGAGCTCGCCGGTGAGGACGTGTTTTTGCCGGTGAATGGCTTTTCGCGGTTGCGGGAGGGCGTGATGCCTCGATGTTCGCTCAAGCAGAGCAACATTGGCCAAGCCAGTGCCACCCGAGGGGTGCGCTTTCGGCACGGTGTGATCGCGGTGTGCGTCCGATGGCTGTGCTTTTTGATCCCCTGGGCGGGTGTTGGCCAAGTCGCGGCCCGCGGCCAGGACGCCAGGATCGCCGAGCAAGGGCATGCGTTCTTGAAAACGTATTGCTATGACTGCCACGGCGGGCCCAACGATCAGGGCACGCGATTGACCAACGTGCTCGACCCCAAGCTGCTGCTGGCCAAGCCGGCGAATCCCAAGAAGCTTCCCTTTGTCACGGCCGGCGATCCCGCGAAATCTGACGTCTGGCAGCGGGCGGGGAAGGCCCCGTTTCGCATGCCGCCGGACGACGCCGAGCGGCAGCCGAGCGCTGATGAGCGGAAAACTCTGGAGAAGTGGATCCTCGCCGGTGCGCCGTTTCCCAAGGCCACCGGGCGCGTGCCGGCGTTCATCGACGACGCGGCCACACTGAATGCCATCCGCGACCACCTTCGCGACGCGAATAAGGTCAAGCCGGCTGACCGGCCGTTTCAACGCTATCTGACGCTCACACAACTGCATAATAATGCTGCCATATCGGACGAACAGATCCGAATCCACCGCGCGGCTGTCTCTAAGCTGCTCAATAGTTTGAGCTGGCAGGCGGAGATTACCCTGCCCCGCGCGATTGACGAGCCTGCGCGGGTGATTCTCAACATCGACCTGCGCGCCTACGGCTGGGACTCCCGCGACTGGAACGAAATCGAACGGGCGTATCCGTACGGCGTGCAGCACTCCGAAGACGATGCCCTTTCGGAAGTCGAGTCCGAGATCGCCAAGCTCACTGGGACGCGGTTGCCTGTCATTCGCGGCGACTGGTTTGTGGCCACCGCATCGCGCCCGCCGCTTTATGACCGGTTGCTCAGGGTGCCGGCGAATTTGCCGGAGCTGGAGGCCAGGCTGGGCGTGCAGCTTGAGAAAAACTTTGACGAGGGCACGCTTCAGCGCGGGGGGCTGATCACGAGCGGGGTCTCGCGGCACAACCGGCTGGTTGAGCGGCATCGCACGCCGTTTGGCGCCTACTGGCGCAGCTATGACTTCAAGACGAGCGCCGGGCGCGGGAACCTGCTGCTTTTCCCGCTTGGGCCGCGATTCCGCGGCAATCCATTCGATGACCAGGCGTTTGAACAGGCGGGTGGAGAGGTGGTCTTTAATCTTCCCAATGGTCTGCAAGGTTATATGCTGGCCGACGCCAAGGACAACCGGCTTGATGCACCGGCGCCGGTGGGGATCGTCAGCGATGGAAGCCAGACGTCCGGAACTCCTGAGATCGTTAATGGACTATCATGCCTGGCGTGTCATTCGAGCGGCATGAAGCCGTTTCGAGATGAGATCCGCGGGCATCCGGCTGTCTTCGCGGGCGCGAAACGCAAGGTCGAACAGCTTCACCTCGCGCCCGATGAGATGGACAAGCTGCTTGCCCGCGACGAGGACCGGTTCCTCCGGGCGCTTGAAGTTGTCATGGGTGATTTTCTTCGCTCGGGCGAGCTGGCCAAGGCAGATATCCGCGAGCTGGTGCGGCGGATCAACGAGCCGATTGGGGAGGCCGCGAAGGTGTACAACAGGGACCTGACGCCCGAGGCCGTCGCGGCTGAGCTGGGGTTTGCGGGGGTCGAGGCGCTTCAGGCCGCGATCCGAGGCAACCCCAAGCTTCAGGAGCTGGGGCTGGGGCCCCTGCTCGACTCGCATGCGCTCGAGCGCGAGCTGTGGGCAGATGACGCCGAGTTCTCGCTTTTTCATCGTGTTGTCACCGAGATGGGTAAAGTGCCCGTAACCAAGCTCTGAATTGCGACAGTGCATGAGAACGCCGTTTCAGGAATTGAGCCCAGGGAGCGCAGACCATGAAGCGAAAGCCCGCACGGGCGGTTGATTTCTGTTTTCGGCTGGCGGCCACGTTCTTCGCCGTCGCGTCCGTGTGCGCGAGCCCCGCAGCGCATGGCGATTTCCGAACCGAGCCGGCGCGCGAGCTGACCTTGAACAAGGCGGTGGCCAATATTGCGCGGGTTGTCGCCAAGGTGGCCAAGGCGCACGGTGGGGCGCAAATCGTCGTGAACGCGATCACGGACATCGGCGATCTGACGCATACCGCAGGAACCGGGGTCACCGACAAGCTCATCGAGCAGCTCAAGGGCCAGGGGGTGGAGGCCGCAAACAAGGCGGATCTGATCTTCGTTGGGTCCTATGCTCTCGGCGAAGCGGAGACCGATGGACGGCGCCAGGGGTTTGCGGTTGGCAAGATCGCGTTTCAGGTGAAACGGCGAAATGGGACGGTGCTGCTGAATTCGGAGACGGACCTGAAGCTCGAAGAGCAGCCGCGGATCACGGATCTGGCGGACATCCAGGTGCTGGGGGGCGGGACGAATTTTCTGCCTCCTTCGGCGCCGGCGGGCGAGAATGACCGGAAGGTGCTCGACGGGCTCGACGGCAAGGTTTTGTTCCAGAATAAGAGCGCCACACTACGGCCCAAGGGGGCGCCGTATGCGATCCAGATGCTCGTGGCGCGGCAGAGTGGTGACAAAGCGCCGCGGGCCGAGGCATTTCGACCGCGTGAGGTGCAGGAGCGCGGCGGTGCGCCGTTCTTGAAAGTCGAGCCGGGCGAGGTCATCGCCGTGCGCATCATCAACAACGCCGGTCACGATGTCGCGTCGACGGTCACCATCGACGGGCTCTCCATGTTTGTGTTTCGGGACGACAAGGGTGCTAGGAACGAGCACGTGGTGATTGAGGCGCATTCGGCCGGGGACATCCTCGGGTGGTACCGCAACAACAAGGTTTCTAGCGCGTTTTTGGTCGCTGAGTTGCCGAGGGATCATCCCAGGGTCGGCTTTTTGAAGAATCCGGCGAAGATCGGGTCGATCACCATCACATTTGCCGCGGCGTGGGAGAACGACGGCCAGAAACCGGCGGATGAGCCACTGACGAGGCAGGCCACGGAGATTGTTCCTGGTGCGCCGATTGATGCGCCGTTCGAGACGGTTCAGCGGCACATTGGGGTGCATCGGGCGGCGATGACGGTGCGGTATGATAGATTGTAAGGGCGCGTGGCCCGGAAGCGTGGAAGAGAATGCCGGGTGGAGCAATCAATGGGTGGTTTTACCGGGAGTGACTTTTCGTGCTTCGAATCGTTCATGGCGTTCGCGTGTTGCTTGCCTTGGCAGTCGGCGTGAGCTCGGCGGCTCAGGCGCAGGAAAGCGGCAAGAAGCTGGCCTTGCTGATCGGGGTCGACAAGTATCCGTCGGGGAGCGGATTCTCGGCCCTGCCGTTTCCGCAGCGCGACGTTGATGCGCTCGCGAAGCTGCTGCTTGAGTCGGGGTACCGGCCGGAGCACGTCCGGGTCATGACGGTTGACCGGGGGTTCAAAGATGACCTGCGGTTTCTGCCGAGCCGGCGGAATATCCTGAACGAGTTCCGGCTCATGGCTGGCGATCGCAAGCCGGGGGACAGCTTTTTGGTTGCCCTGGTGGGCCACGGCTTGACGCGCCGAGTGAAGGTCAAGGATCTGGCCGGCAACGATGTGGAGAAATCCGTCGCGTTCTTCGGGCCTTCGGACGCCGATATCCGGGATACCCAGACGATGATCTCGCTCGACGAGCTGTATGCCGAGCTGGAGACCTGCCGCGCCGGGGCGAAGGTGATGCTCGTTGACGCGTGCCGCGATAACCCGACGCAGGGGAATACCGGTGCGATCCCGTTTGCACCGCCGGCGGTTCCGGCTTCGGTGGCGGCGCTTTTCTCGTGCTCGGATGGGGAGGTCGCGTGGGAGGAGGCGGACCTGGGCGGTGGCCACGGCGTGTTCTTCCACTACGTGATTGAGGGGCTCAAAGGCGAGGCTGACGCGAACAAGGACGGGAAGGTATCTCTGCTGGAGTTGACGGAGTACACACAGGATAAGGTGCCGGATTATGTGTCGCATCGGCGTAGCCGGCGGCAGATGCCGGTTTTGATGGGGAGGGCCGGACGGGTGACGTTGCTTGACCTGGCGAAGGCAAGTGCGGCGGCCGAGGTGATTACGACGCGCGTGGCGGGAATCAAGCTCAATCTGATCCCTGCTGGGGAGTTCATGATGGGGTCGCCTGATGGCGCCAGCAGCGACGAAAAGCCGCAGCACCGCGTGCGGGTTACTCGGCCCTTTTACCTGGGAGTTACCGAGGTCACGCAGGCGCAGTACGAGGCGGTGATGGTGGTCAACCCGAGCCTTTTCTCATCCAACGGTGGTGGGAAGAAGGAAGTCAATGGGCTGTCGACTGACCGACATCCGGTCGAGGACGTTTCGTGGCTCGATGCGGTGATGTTTTGCAACAAGCTGAGCGAACTGGAGGGTTGCTCTCAGTTCTATCGAATTGACGGCGAAGCCGTTCTGGTCATTGATTGGAAAGGAACCGGCTATCGGTTGCCGACGGAAGCCGAGTGGGAGTATGCCTGCCGGGCGAGGACGACCACGCGGTACAGCTTCGGCGATGAGGATGCGAGCGCGAATGAGTTTGCCTGGTTCGACGGTAATTCAGGCGGGCGAACACATCCGGTCGGCGAGAAACGCCCCAATGGTTTTGGCCTGTTCGATATGCACGGCAACGCCTGGGAGTGGTGCTGGGATTGGTACGGCGGGGGGTATTACGGGAACTCACCGGCGGAAGATCCGCGCGGACCAGACGCCGGCCCCTCCCGGGTGTACCGCGGGGGCGGCTGGAGCCGCGGCCCCCACTACGCTCAGTCGGCGTCCCGGTACGGGAACGTGCCGGGCCCCCGGCACGGCTACCTGGGCTTTCGCGTCGCCCGAGGCCAGGCTGCTCGCTGAGCGTCGCAGGCCAGGAGTGCTGCCGGTTTGCGGAGGCTCGACCGGCTGAGCGGCCGAGCCGCGGGGCGGAGCCCGGCGGGTCGTGGCCGGAGCGAAACCGGCGGCGGCGCGTGCGGGTTTTCTCGCGTCGAGAATGAAGAAAATGACGGCTTGGGGAAGAAAGCGGGGCGGCGCACGTTCTCCTTTCGGTATGAGTACCACCTGCCCTGCCGGAAGGACTCGCCCCCATGGCCACCGCATCTTCGAGACCAGGTCGATCTTCGGATATGAGAAAGAGCACGAACGCGTGTGCCACAACCGGGGAGCTCGAGGCGCCTGATGCGGTGAATACGGACTCTGTGGCCGCCACGGTCATGTCCGGAATGATCACTCTCCAAGCTGGTGCCGAGCCGCTGGCTGGGTACAGACTGATTCGGTTTCTGGGCCAGGGCGGATTTGGGGTGGTCTGGGAGGCCGAGGCGCCGGGAGGGTTTCGCGTGGCGCTCAAGTTCATCTGGCTCTACGATCCGCGGGCAGGCCGGGAGCTTCGGGCGCTCGACGTGGTTCGCCGACTGCACCATCCGCATCTGCTCGATGTGCAGTTCTCTGTCGTGCGCGATAGCTACTTGGTACTCGCAATGCCTCTGTGCGATCAAAGTTTGGCAGACCGCCTGCGGGCGTGCCAAGGCGAAGGGCGCCTCGGCATTCCTGCCGGCGAGCTGCTGCGATACATGAAAGAGCTGGCGGCGGCGGTTGATTACTTGAACGAGCCGGCGCATCCGCTGGGCGACGGGCGGGTTGCCGGCATTCAGCACCGGGACATCAAGCCCAGTAATATCCTGCTGGCCGGGGGCTCGGTGCGGCTGGCTGACTTTGGGCTGGCGAAGATGCTCGTGGGGGCAGTCGAGCCTCACTCGGGGTGCATGTTGCCCCATTACATCGCTCCCGAAGAGATCCAGGGCCAGGTTTCGCGCATGAGCGATCAGTACGCCGTGGCGGTGACCTATGTGCAGCTCAGGACTGGGCGACTTCCATTCGGAGGCTCGATCGGCACGGTCCTGGAGGGCCACCTCCACCGGGAGCCGGATCTCTCGGGGTTGCCGGAGGGTGAGCGCGCGATCGTTGGGCGGGCTCTTTCCAAACAGCCGGAGGAGCGGTGGGGATCGTGCAGCGAATTTGTAGATCGACTCGGGCGAGTTGCCGAATCGCTCGACGCCGCCCTACCGCTCGGCGTTCCGCGATCTGGCGCGGTCGGGGATTTGCCACGGGCCTGGCACGACGTCGGATGCGGTCACTCGTCGATCATGACCCGCCCGCGCCGGATCGGCCTTGCGGCGATGAGTGTGGGACTGATCGGGATTGCGGCGGTGATGTCATCGGTGCGCGTGACGCCGCTCGAGCATCCGGGCCGTGCTCATCGCTCGTCGAGCCATCCCGTGGTTCCCCGGCACCGGCGAAATTCGCCTGTGCACCAGGCACCGAGGTCGCCGCGCGGCCCGGCGGGCCGGCGTGTGCGGGGTCAATTCCACGGCCGCGATGAGCTGGCGTTCCAGCGAGCCGATCTGCGCCGGCGAGGCGCCGGCCCGCCGCGCCATGGGTCGAGCGTTCATCTCGCGCCTGTCTACCGGTGTTGAGATGCCGGCAGGATCGGCGCGGGAATGGTTCGAGGCTTCCGCCGTGGGATCTCTGGGCCGTACGCGCGTCTCGGAGACCTGCGGTCGCGGCAAGGGGGCGGGGTCGAAGACCCGCGCTCGAACGGGGGGAGACCTGCGGTCGCGGCGAGAGGTCGGGGTCGGAGACCCGCGCCCAACACGGGGAGACCTGCGGTCGCGGAGAGGATCTATGCGCCGTACGCTGGGCTCGGGTCGCCGGGCGGAGCCGGCTCCAACTGGCGTGGGCGGGGGGCTGTCGTCCCTGTTGGAGGGGGCGCTGTCCCTCGATCTTTGCGGTTGCGGCTCTGCCGCGTTGGGGGTAAATACCAGACGGGCGGGTGCACGTGTTATCATCTGGGAGCAATGTTTGCTGACGTCGAGGTCGTGAACGGCGTTGTTGGCTTGAAGGAACGGGTTCCCATGCCATGTGTTGCCTTTCGATCCGGTCTGGTTCTCGCACTTTGGATTGTCGTGGTCCCGTCGGCTCTCGCGCAGCATCCCGGTAAGAAGCTCGCTTTGCTGGTGGGGATCGACAAGTATCCGTCGGGTAGTGGGTTTTCATCCCTGCCGTTTCCTCAGCGCGACGTTGAAGCACTGGCCCAGGTTCTGCGTGACTCGGGTTATCGCCCCGAGGACGTCCGTGTGTTGACGATGGAGCGCGGATACAAGGGCGACGCGCGGTTCCTGCCGAGCGGCCGAAATGTGCTGCAGGAGTTCCGCTTGCTGGCGAGTGACCGCAAGCCGCAGGACAGCCTGCTCGTCGCGCTGGTGGGCCATGGGCTGACGCGTAAGGTGAGAGTCAAGGATGCCGCCGGAAATGAGGTCGAGCGCTCCGCCGGGTTTTTCTGCCCACAGGATGCCGACATCCGCGATGCCAAATCGATGATCTCGCTGGATGGGCTTTACGGTGAGCTCGAACAATGCAAGGCCGGGGTGAAGGTGATGCTGGTGGACGCGTGCCGGGATAATCCAACCGAGGGGAACACCGGGGTGATTCCGTTTGCTCCGCCGGCGGTGCCGGCCTCAGTGGCGGCGTTGTTTTCGTGCTCGGACGGGGAGGTTGCGTGGGAAGAAGCGGACCTGGGGGGTGGGCACGGCGTGTTCTTCCATTATGTGATCGAGGGGCTCAAGGGCGCGGCCGATAGCAACAAGGACGGCAAGGTGTCATTGCTGGAGCTGACGGAGTATACGCAGGACAAGGTTCCCGACTTCGTGTCGAATCGGCGCGGGCGGAGGCAGATGCCGGTGTTGCTGGGGCGAGCTGGGCGGGTGACGTTGATTGATCGTTCTCGCGGTAAGGCGGCGCTCGGTGCCATGGATGCGAATACCATCGCGTTGAACCGGGCGACTGCTGCGGCGGTGGTGGATCGGGGAACGCGCGAAATCGGGGCGGAGGTGATTACCACGCGTGTTGGGCAGATCAAGCTCAAGCTGATTCCGGCGGGGGAATTTCTGATGGGGTCGCCTGATGGTGACGAGTACGCATCTGGGGAAGAAAAGCCACAGCATCACGTTCGGATTTCTCGGCCGTATTACCTTGGCGTTACCGAGGTCACGCGGGCGGAGTACAAGGCGGTGATGGGGCTCAACCCGAGCAATCTGTCGTCCTCGACTGACGATAAGAAGGATGTCGCGGGGCGGTCGACTGATCGGCACCCTGTCGAGCAGGTTTCTTGGCTCGATGCCGTGACGTTCTGCAACAAGCTGAGCGAGCTGGAGGGCCGCCCGCCGTTCTATCGGATAGGCGTCGGCCCCGTGCTGGTCATCGACTGGAATGGAACTGGCTATCGGTTACCCACGGAAGCCGAGTGGGAATACGCGTGCCGGGCGAGGACGACGACTAGATGGAGCTTCGACGGTGACGGCGCGAGCCTGGGCGAGTTTGGCTGGTTCGCTCGGAATTCCGGCTACCGAGCGCATCCCGTCGGCGAAAAACGGCCCAATGGATTCGGCCTGTTCGATTTGCACGGCAACGTCTGGGAGTGGTGCTGGGATGGATACGACGAGGAGTATTACGCCGCAGCTTCGCCAGTCGATCCGCGAGGACGAGATGCGACCTCCCTCCGCGTGAGGCGGGGGGGCGGCTGGCGTGGCGAGCCCCGGTACGCCCGGTCGGCGTACCGCAGCTGGAGCGCGGCGGACTCCCGGCACGGCGAAGTAGGCTTCCGCCTGGCCCGAGGACAGTCTGCCCGCTGAAAACGGCGAGAATCCGGTCGTGCGATCGAGGCCCTACACCGACGCGCCACGCCGCGCCAGCGAAGGGACTTGCCGTGCGATCCCGGCTGGCCACCGCGAGCGCCCGTTGGCGTCACGTTGGAGTGGAGCGTCCCTCGCTGAAGCTTCAGGTTAATGTGGGGCCGAGGTGCTCAACCGAGTAGCTCGCAGTTTTTCACGCTGGCTTGGCAGCCCGTTCGCGCAACGCGGTGGCCAGGCGGTCGATTGTGGCGTCGGCCTCGGCGCGGACTTTGAGGACGTCTTGGCCGGCTTCGACGGCGGCGAGGTGGGCATCGAGCTTTGTTGCCCAGCTCCGGCACTTTTCGACCAGCCAGATGCGATCCTCCTCTGGCAACGGTTTGTGTACGGAGAAGATGAGGACGGAGCAGCCCTGGCGGAACTCGGCGATGCGGCGCGCGAGTGCCTGGGGCCTGTCCGGACGCTGGTTGAACCACTCGCGTGCGGAGTCGGCCAGGCTGTTGAGGTAAGCGTCGCGCGAGAGCTCGTAGCGAAGCGCGCCGGGTTTGGTCCAACCCCAGGCCGCTCTTGCACCGGCACCGTTCTCTCCGCCGGAGCCTGGACCGTGCATGGCGATGACGAACGCCGCAACGAGCAGCGCCGCCGAAGCGGCCATTGTGGCCAAGCCGCCCAGCAGTCGTCGCCACGGACGCGCTCCGGGCGCGGGCTGGGCCGGAGAGCGGGCGGTGGCATCGCGTGGCAAGGGGATTACAGTTGCCGGCTCGCGACCCTCGGACAGTGTGGCGGCTAGGCGCTCCCAGCCACGCTCGAGTGCAACACGCTGTTCACGGCCCGCGTTTCTCGGGGCCATTCGCCGCCAGTATGGCCCGCCCTCCACGAGCAGCCACTCTTGTAATTCGAGCAGAAGCCGCGGGTGTTGGAGCAGGACCTTCAGTCGATCGGGTGGGAGTGATTCAAGCCCGCGCGATTGGACGGCTACGCGTAAGTTGCCTAGCACTTGGTCGAGCGACGGCGCGGGCTCTTTTTGATCATGCGCGTGCACGGCCTCGAGCTCGGCAACAAGCGCGGCGAGGTCCAGGCCCACGAGGTGGCCCTCCAGCCAGCCCGCGAGCGCCGCCGCGTCGTCCGGGATTTCGAGGGCCATCAGTTTCATCGCAGGGCTCGCTTCACACAGGTCTTGAGCTGTTCCTTTGAGGTATGGAACAGTTTATGGGCTTGCTGGGGCGCCAGGCCGAGGCGCTGGCAGATCTCCACGTAATCGTCGCCGGCCAGGCGGGCTCGTACCAGCGCGGCGGCGGTGCTGTTCAGCTTTTCGAGACAGCGGCGGAGCGCTTCGCTCCGCTCGTACTCGATAAGCCGGTCATGGGCAGGACGGCCGCGCCCGTCGAGCAGGGCTTCCGGGGCTGCGAGCGGTTCCGGACGGGCCTTTCGGCCCTGGTCGATGATCGCGTTACGGGCGATCTGGTGCAGCCAGGCGCGGACGTTGCCTCCTTGGAACTGGTCGGGGAGGTGCTTCCATGCGCGCTCCCAAACGTCCTGGTGCAGGTCTTCGCGATCCTCGGGCCGGACGCGCGCCGCGACGAACGCGAGAAGCAACGGCGCGTGGCGGCGATAGAGCTGTTCAAAGGCCTCGCGGGCGGCGCGCAGCGCTCCATCGGACTCTCCGCGCCTGGCGACCACGTCTGCCAGGTCGTCATCGGTTCGTTCGGTCTCGGGCACAGTCGATGCCATGCCACCGAGTGTGCATTGAACTGCGCGGTCGATCAAGATCCGAGTGGCCGGCGGAGAGCCGGGGTTCCGCACGGCTCTGGTAGCGGCTACGGTCTTGTCGTTAGGCCGTTTTGCCTACCAGACGGAGAACTGCACGATGGTTGCGCCGGACGGCGGTCGGATCGTAAACCTGTTTGCCTCCGTTTCTTTCTCTGAAGCGGCGCGGATGGACTGAACCCTTCTGACACGGGAAACGAACGAGCTGCCGCATTCTTCCGCTCGGCGAGGAAGATTTGCGAATCAGTCGGAGTCGTCGATTACGCCGTTCGCGGCCCCGGGCGTCAGAGCGGCAGAAACTCAACTTGGTCGGTCCATTCGTGCGCTTCACTCGCCGCCCAGATCAGAAGCACACTCTCGATCGCCGACATCAACGCGTCGCAGTGGGCTGGACCTCGTCGCAAAGGGGTTTGCTCGGATTCGCTTCTGCGAGCAACTGCGCGATTGTCGTCCCGTCGAAGAGCGACTCGATCAGAGCAATCCCTTTGTCGAGGCGTTTGTGCAATGAGCAAAGTTGCTTTCGGTGCGCTGCAAATAGGAGAGGACAGTGGGTGATTCGCTTGAGAGGATCGACTGGGTTGATCCCAGCCGGCGACACTTTCAAAGCTGCAAAAAACGATTGAAAATCCAAAGCTCGAAGCGGCTAACGTTCTGAAAAAGGACTCTTTGAAGTAAGTCGGATCCATCGGAAGCGTTGCCTCGCTCAATCGACCGTGGTGCAGCGCCTCCTTAGCTTGCTCATGGAAGATCTTTCATTCGAGTTATAGGCTAACTCGAACTCATCATTTCATTTCAAATGATCCAAGACCACCCCGCCGACGGCAAGAAGCACCGCGATCGTGATGCGGTAGGGAGTGGCGATGGCAAAGCTTCGGCTCAAGCACGGATTTGGCGCCGGGGTTCGATTCTTCCAGGCACTCGGCTCCTGTAATAGACTGTTGCAATCGACCCCGAGGATCCCTGAGGCGGATGGCAATGCAATCAAATGACCCGGAAGACGTTCCAGAGGGGCTGACGCCGGCGGCCCAAGAAGCGCGGCGAAGGTTTCTGGACCAGGTTCGAAGGGACCTCGAGGCTCGGAAGCAGATCGCGCTCACCGTCCTGGTGTGGGGCCCGAATCCTAACTCAGACACCAAGATCGCCGCGAAGCGAAAGGAGATTCGCGCACGACTGATCGCCGATGGTCACAATGCGATGTTCTCAGAGGAAATCCTTACGAGCGCCGACGCAGGTTTGACCGAGAAAACGAAGGAGCTTGTGCAAGCATCTCGGTGCCATTTCATCATCAGCTTGCTGGAAGGCGCAGCAGGTGCGTCGGCTGAGTTTCATGACTTCTGCGGCGAGCCGCAGGTCAGTTATAAGTTCCTTGTGATGGTTCCAAAGGCGTACGCGGAGGGTTATTCGGCCAAAGGCGCAATCGCCAGCCTCGCGCGGGAGCATCCGGGGAATGTCTTCTGGTACAATGACGACGACATCGAAGGATGCCGCGTCCTGACTGAGGCTGTGCGGAGGGTCGAGTACCTTCGCGAGATCGCGTTTCAGCGGACGTACCGCGAGAACTGGAGCGTCCCGTCAGCACCATCGCTGCACCATCGCATGATATGGTCATCGACCGGCCTCCGTCCGAGGAGGAGTGGGAATACGCGAAGATCAGGACGGATCCTTAAAGGCGCTTCGTGCTTTGGATGGTAAATGATGGATTGTGTCAATCGCCGGCGGATTTTCGCGTCCACTTCGCACCGATGGACGTGATCGACTATTCGGAGTTGCTGGAATCGCTCGAGCGCGATGGCTACCTCAATCGGACGGGACGCAACTACCAAATCGCGCCGAAAGGACTCCGCGTGCTCCTTGAACCGAACGAATGCATGCATACACGCACGGCGGCTGCATCTGCGCCTGTGCGTTCAGGACTCATGGCGCCTTATCCGCCATCGGAAACCAACTCAGCGGGCGACATAACATGGTCGCGTCGAGCCCGAGGTCAGGCCGAGCATGAGCAGGCGGATTGCGAACCGGAGCGAGATAAAAGACGCAGCTTTGCGTCTCCGGGCGGGGAACGTCAAAACCGTTCCGATCCTCTTGGGGAGCCAGCAGACCCCCGCCGACCACCAGTCCCTCGTAACGCGGACGTTTGAGCTCGTGTTTCGAGGGTTCTGAGTGAACTGTTGCCCTCGTAAGTTTCTGCTTCTTTAGGATTCTCCTCAACTTCTTCTCGAGCTTGCCAAGACACGCCTCGCCTCCGAGGGGCCGGCCGGTTTGTTCGTGCGAGCAAAGGAGCTTTTTGTCCTCCTCTCGGATCACTCTCGCGAGAAAACGGCACCAGTCCGGCGCCAGCTCGAGCAATGGACCGACCGTTACCACCCATTAGCCTCGCCCGCGTGCATGGGCTGCGGGGCTGCTCCATCGGTACCGGCACGGCGCCTCGGCCAACCCCGCTCGAACTGGGTTGGTGTCCCCGGCCCGCAAAAACCCTTTCGACCTAATAATGTACGGTGTCCTCGGATTGAAACTTCCGATGTCAGGCCTTCAAAGGCGTCTGGGCTGGCTTCGCCTCTTTCGGCGCGATCTTCGATTTGAGTGCGGCGTCGCGGCGGGCCTTGATCGCTCGCGCATCGCCCTCGGCAAGAAGTACCGGGACACCGGTGTTGGTGCTCGATCCTGACATGCGCGCTCCCAAACGTCCTGGTGCAGGTCTTCGCGATCCGTGGGCCGGACTCGCGCCGCGACGAAAGCGAGAAGCAACGGCGCGTGGCGGCGATAGAGTTGTTCAAAGGCTTCGCGGGCGGCGTGCAGCGCCCCCTCGGACTCTCCGCGCCTCGCGACCACGGCGGCCAGGTCGTCATCGGTTCGTTCGGTCTCGGGCACAGTCGACGCCATGTCACCGAGTGTGCAATGAACTGCGCGGGCGATCAAGATCCGAGTGGCCGGCCGAGGGCCGGGGCTCCGCGCGGGTCTCGTCGCGGCTAAGGAACAGGCCGGAAATAACTTCCCGATTTCGGTCTCAATCCTACCACGACGGAAAGCCCTCGTTCCGACGCTCTGCGTCGGAACGGTCTTTGTGCCGCTCCGCGGCGCACTTCACGTAAATCGACGGAATTTGGTTCCGGCCCGTTCCTAAGGGTCTCACCGTGCGCTCAACGCGTCGCAGTGGGCTGGACCTCGTCGCAAAGGGGTTTGCTCGGATTCGCTTCTGCGAGCAACTGCGCGATTGTCGTCCCGTCGAAGAGCGACTCGATCAGAGCAATCCCTTCGTCGAGGCGTTTGTGCAATGAGCAAAGTTGCTTTCGGTGCGCAGAAAGTAGGAGAGGACAGTGAGTGATTCGCTTGAGAGGATCGACCGCGTTGATCACATCGAGCACGGTGAGGTCATCGAGCGAGCGGGTCAGCACAAAACCGCCGCCCACGCCGCGCTCGGAGCCGACCAGCCCCGCTTTGTTCAATCCCCGTTGACGCCTCCGGGTCGCCGCAGAATGAGGCGAACCTGCCGCAAACGGATTTCGAGAAACGGGCCGCCGAGGCCATGCAAGCGGGCAAGCCGTATTTTGAGGAGGTTACCGGCGCGGGCTCCGAACGCAAACTTCATGTTGCGACGGTCGTGCCGGCCCTAACCAACAAATGCGCAAAGTGCCATGGTGTAAAAGAGGGTGACCTGCTCGGATTCATCCGGTATGAGATTCCCGTCAAGTGAGGACGGAGGGCGGAGGGCGGAGGGCGGAGGGCGGAGGATAACGAAAGGGAGACATCCGGTTGCATTCGCGGCGCGATTGGGGGCCGGCGACAACGGCGCTGGGGCATGTGTGTGTGCCTTTAAGCCTTGGTGGATAAGAACGGTCATGTCCGGAAGGAGGGGCACCAGCCCCATGAAAATGGCGCTGGCCTGAGTTATGCTCGTGGACGTCCGTGCCGCGGTTTGGGGCCAGCCGCCTGTGGAGGGTCAATTTTCAGAGGAACTCGTCGGTGAGAGTGGAGGGTTGAACGTGGAGGGCGGGACTAAGATAGAGCAGCCGCAGGCGTGGTGCGGTCGAGCGACTCGAAATCAGTGCAATCGAGTGCAGTTCAGTGCAACGAGTCGAAGCGCCTGCCGCCTTGACTCGGCAAAACGGCGGCTCTTACGATGATGCTCACCTTTTGCTAACCGGGTCGAGCCAGGGAACACAATCATGTCTTTGAACGGCAAGTGCGGCACTTCATTCTTGGTGCACGCAGGCGATGGCCCTTCGCGGAGCGAAGGACGACACTCAAGAGGAAGAAGCGGCGCCCGCTTGGTGCTCGCGAGCGGTGGCACCCGTTCGCGGAGTGAACGGCGAGGCTTGAATCGTGGGTTGTGGATCTCTTTGGTGTTGCTGGTCGGGGCTGTCGGTTGTGGCGGGTCGGGCGACTCGACGGGATCGCCTGCGGGCACGAAACGCTCGGGCCCGACGAAGGGGCTGGTCTTCGTCGGCTTTGACGCCAGCGAGGTGCTGGTCGATGCGATGCGCCAGGGGAAGATCCAGGGATTGGTTGTGCAAAACCCGCTTCGCATGGGCAAGCTCAGCGTCGAGACGATGGTCAAACATCTCGAGAAGCAAACGGTCGATAAACAGATCTCGACCGGTGAGACGCTGGTCACGCCTCAAAACATGAAAGATCCGGACATCGCTCCGCTCATTCATCCGCCCCAGGTTGACAATGCGAGCGAGGTGAGCCTGTCGGGAACCAAGGCCAAGAAATACAGGGTGATCGTGATTCCCAAGGGTACGACGCACGAGTTCTGGAAGACGCTTCATGCCGGTACCTTGCAAGCCGCAAAGGAGCTGGGGAACGTCGAGGTGATCTGGCAGGGACCGCAGAAGGAAGACGACCGCGTGTTTCAGATCCAGCTCGTTCAGAACGCAGTTGCGGCGGGAGTGGACGGGATTGTGATCGCCCCGCTCGATTCGCGGGCGCTTGTAGAGCCGATCGAGGCCGCGATTGCCAAGGGGATACCGGTGCTCATCTACGACTCGGCGCTGGAATCGACCAAGCCGGTGAGCTATATCGCCACCAACAACTATCACGGCGGTGTGCTGGCGGCACAGCGGCTCGGTGAACTGCTCAAAGGCGAAGGACGGGTAATCTTGCTGCGCTACGCCGTTGGATCCGAGAGCACGGAGCAGCGAGAGAAGGGGTTTACCGACACGCTCGCCAAGGAGTTTCCCAAGATCAAGCTGATCTCCGACTCGGAGTACGCCGGCTCGACTTCCGACTTGGCCCAGCAGAAAGCCCAGAGCCTGGTGACGCGATATCGAGGGCAGGTCGACGGGATTTTCTGTCCCAACGAGTCGAGTACCTTCGGCATGCTGCGGGCGCTGGACGGCGCCGGGATGCTCTCCGCTGGGCCGTGACGCGTAGGGCGGAAAGGCGCGGTGCCGTGCTTCTGGAAATGCGCGACGTGAGCAAGACATTTGGAGCGACGCGCGCACTCGATCGCGTCTCGCTCGAGCTGGAGAGCGGCGAAGTGCGCGCGTTGATCGGGGAGAACGGCGCGGGCAAGAGCACGCTGATGAAGATCCTGAGCGGCGCGGTGCGGCCGGATTCGGGCTCGATGAATCTGAGCGGAGCACCTTACGCGCCGCGTGGTCCGCGCGATGCGCTGGCGCGTGGCGTGGCGATGATCTATCAAGAGCTCGCCCTGGCGCCGCACCTTTCTGTGGAGGCCAATGTGATGCTCGGTCAGGAGAAGGTCAAATCGGGCCTGATTGATCGGCGCGAGCATCGGCGGGTGGTGAGCGAGGCCCTGGCGCTGCTCGATCACCCGGACATCCGCCCCGAGGCGCGGGTGGATAGCCTGGGGGTCGGTGCCCAGCAGTTGGTGGAGGTGGCCCGGGCGCTGGTATCGAGCGCGCAGGTCATCGTGTTCGACGAGCCCACCAGCAGTCTTTCCGAAGGGGACGCGGTGCGGCTGTTCGCGATCATCGACCGCCTGAGGAAGCGCGGATTGGGAATCATCTACATCAGCCATTTCCTTGAGGAGGTGCGCCGGGTGGCGCAGACGTTCACGGTGCTGCGAGACGGCCGGGCCGTCGCGGGCGGGAAGCTTGCCGGCACGGAGATGAAGTCGATCATTACCCAGATGGTGGGCCGAGAGCTGGATGAGCTGTTTCCGCACGTGCCGCACACACCGGGCGAGCCGATCCTGGTGCTCGAGAAACTGCGAGTCTGGAAGACGGGGGCCCCTGCGAGCCTGGTGCTGCGGCGCGGGGAGATTGTCGGTATTGCGGGTTTGGTCGGCGCGGGCCGCACGACGTTATTGCGCGCGTTGTTCGGGCTTGCGCCGGTTGTCTCAGGGCTGATCCGGGTTCATCACTTCGAAGGAGGCTACGCAGCTCCCAGGGCCCGCATCGGTCAGGGCGTTGGGTTTCTGAGTGAGGACCGCAAGACGGAGGGGCTGGCGCTCAATCGCTCGATTGAAGACAACGTCACGTATTCGGCGCTCAAGCGGCACGCGCGGCATGGCTGGCTGCGACTCAAAGAGCGGCGGGCGGAAGTGGCTCGATGGCTCGATCGCTTGCACGTGACTGCCACCGGGCCGGGGCAAACCGTGGCGGCGCTTTCCGGTGGGAACCAGCAGAAAATTGCGCTCTCGCGGCTGCTGCACCAGCAGGCTGACGTCTTGCTTCTGGACGAGCCGACGCGCGGGATTGACGTGGGCTCGAAAGCGGAGATTTATCGGTTGATCGGTGAGCTGGCAGCCGAGGGGAAGGCGATCCTGGTCGTCAGCTCGTATCTTCCCGAGCTGTTTGGAATCTGCGACCGGATCGCGGTGATGGCGCGCGGGGAGCTTTGCGAAGCTCGCGCGACGGCGCAGTGGACCGAGCACGAATTGATGGAAGTCGCCACGCGTACGGAGCCGCTGGCTGCTAGCGAGGGCAGATAGCCTTTGATGTGAGCGGTTCATTTTTGAGAATCTCTTTCGCATTCAACAACAGGAAGAGCGACGTGGCCGCGAAGCTCGATCCCAAACAGCGAGGTCGTTTCGGTTTCGTGCTGCGTGGCGCGGTTGGCAGGGTGTGGAATGTGTTCGGGCCGTTTGTGGGGCTCGTGCTCATCACGCTCCTTTTCGCCGGACTGACACGTGAAACGGGCCATTTTTTCACGCTCTATAACTGGCAGTCGATCGCGGTGCAATCGGTCATCGTGGCGATGGCTGCGCTCGGCATGACGATGATCATGATCGCGGGTGGGATCGACCTGTCGGTCGGGTCGACGGTCGCGCTCGTGACGGTTTGCATTGCTCTGGTGATGAAGAAGCTCGACCCGGTGCTCCCCGAGACTTTGCGTGAGTGGAGGGTTTTGTTGCCGATGGCGCTGGTGATGGGCGTTGCCGTGGGCACGCTCTGCGGCGCGATCAACGGTGCGCTCATTGCGACGCTTCGCGTCGTGCCGTTCATCGTGACGCTGGGGACGTACACAATCTATCGCGGGCTGGCAAAGTGGCTGGCTTCGAACACGACGGTGTATATTCCGGGTGAAATGAAGCCGTGGTGGTTTGGCGTGATCTTGAAGGTCGAGCCCGAGCCGCGCTGGCTGATCCTTGCGCCAGGGGTCTGGGTTGTCCTCTTGCTGAGCGTGGTGGTCGCGCTATCGCTGCGATACAGTCTTCTTGGACGATACGTTTATGCGATTGGCTCGAACGAAGCGACGGCGCGGCTGTGCGGGATCAACGTACCCTTGTTCAAGTTGATTGTTTACACGATTGGCGGAGTGGCGACCGGGTTGGCGGGTGTTCTCATGTTCGTGTACCTTGGCGGTACGGGCGACCCGACTTCGGCCCAAGGACTCGAGCTGCAAGTGATCGCGGCGGTGGTCATCGGCGGCGGCAGCTTGAGCGGCGGCGAAGGAACGGTGCTCGGAACCTTGATCGGCTGCTTGATCATGGCCGTTCTGGCGAACGGCTGCTTCCATGCCAATATTTCTGAGTCGAGCCGCGATATTTTCATCGGCATCATTATCATTGCAGCCGTCACTCTCGACCGGCTCAGACGGCGGAGCGGGAATTGACTGAACAGAATTTCATGGCGAGGGCCAGAACCTTCAATTGACACTCTTGCGGCACGCCACTACGATGCCCGCGCTTCCGCCCATCCTTTCGGATTCCGTCGTCGAGGGTAATGCCGATCCTGCGATTCATCAGGTAGCGCAATCACCTCGTGGCCTTAATCACGTTAAGGTGGCAAAGGCAGGAAGTCCGATTAACCTGGGAAGACTATCAGCGAGCGGGTAAAGCTCGTTGTGCTGCAGGCCTTGGTTCAACTGCACAAGGAAGTGCCCTCTCGAATGGCCAGCGCATCTGTCAAAGCGCGACCGCGACCGACCAGGGAAGGGAAGCCAGGCGCGCCCCGGCTTGCAGTGCACGCTTGTACGGCGCGAAGGGTCGACAGTCCGACGCGACGGCGAATTGCGTCGAATTTCGCGTTCTTGAGTGTCGCGGAGCTGGTTTGCCGCACGACGTCGGTGATTGTGACGTTGTCGCTCGCCAAGCGCCTGGGGGTGGATGGATACGGTCGTATCGAATTTGCCTTCAACGTAGTGTTCTGGCTTGTGCTG
This sequence comes from uncultured Planctomycetota bacterium, assembly GCA_963823665.1. GTDB lineage: Bacteria > Planctomycetota > Planctomycetia > Isosphaerales > Isosphaeraceae > CAVXHV01. The sequence goes on along the minus strand of CAWGMQ010000004.1, from coordinate 600,661 downwards.
CTGTTGCGGGATAGCAGCGATGTGATCGTTGCTCGCGAGCTATCACGGCATCCTCGATTGATTCGGCCACTTGTGGACCAGGTCCTGGCGTACAAGACATTGTTTGCCCTGATGCTCTTCTCGTTGCTGGCGCTCGTCGGCTCATTGACGTTGTCGGACCGTTCAGATTTACGGACGCTGATGCTTTACGGCTCCATGCTCTTCACCACGGCGACGGGGCTCGATTACGTCTTTCGAGGGACGGAGCGCATGGGGCTTGTTGCGCTCTCGCTTTGCATACGAACCGGCATCTACGCGATTGGGGTGCTGCTGTGCGTGCGCGACGCGAGCCGGATTGCGTGGGTTCCGGTCTGGCTCACGGGCGGCGAGGCGGTGGGAATCAGTCTGGTCTGGATGAGCTACTTGAAGAATTACCGGTTGCCGCGTCCGCGGATCAGTTTGCGGTTCCTGTCGATCATTGTGCAGCGTGGCCGCACCGTCTGCTTGATTCAGCTCTCGCAGGCCGTGATCATCTCGGCCGACCTGCTGGTCGTTGGTTTCATGAGCTCGTGGGGAGATGTCGGGCTCTATGGTGCTCCGTACCGGATGGTCACGGCGCTATTGACGTTCGGTCTGATCCTTCAGCAAGCGGCGTTTCCGGCCCTGTCCCGGTTGTGGCGCGAGCAGGCCGACGCCGGGCGTGAAGCGCTTGACTCGCTGGTTGAAGTGCTGATGACGGGGCTGGTGCCGGTCGCTGTGGGCTGCACGGTGCTTGCCGATCCGCTCGTGCATCTCGTGCTTCCCTCGGCGTATGCCGGCGCCGGCACGCTGCTGGCGCTGGGTATCTGGCGCGCGCCGCTCTTGATCCTGGCTTATCTGTATCAGACGACGCTCATCGCGCTTAATCGCGAGTCGGTGGGCGTGCGGACGCTCGTCGCCGGCGCGATTGGAATCGTCCCACTCGTCGGCTTGCTCGTGCTGCGTTTTGGTCTTCCCGGGGCGTCACTGGGCGTGCTGCTGATCGGATTGGGGCTGGTGCTCACGGGATATGGGTGCCTGGCGCGGGAAGGACGTCAGCCGGCGTGGCATCATCATCTGGGCCGTCCTGTACTGTCCTCGCTCGCCATGATCCCGGTTTGCCTGGCTCTCAAGCACATTCATGTGCTGCTGGCTGTTGGGGGCGGGGCGATCACTTATGCGGCGTTCTGGGTCGCACTTGGCGGGCTTCGGCATACGCGGCTCTGGAGGCGAGTCTTGGGGCCACTGGCACGGTCGAGGCCGAGTTCCTGAGTTGCACGTGGGCCGACCGCATTCAACTCGATCGAGATCAGGGTTCGTGATAACCATCGTGGCCGACACATCGATGCTCAAAAGCGACACGGAGGTCGCCCATGAAATTCGCCATGATCACGACGTTCTTCGGCGAGCACAGCTTTGGTGGGGACGCTGCGTACGTCGAGCGCTTGAGCGAGGCGCTTTGCCGGCGCGGGCACGAGGTTCATGTCTATTATTGTGTCGATGCCTTCAATGCCGTGCGCAACGGCCACCCGCTGCGCTCGTATGAGCCCGCGCCCGGGTTGCACATTCACCCCTTGAAAAGCAGCTTCGGGTTGCTTTCGCCACTGGCGACCCAGGCGACCGGGAAGCCCTTCTTCAAGTCGGCGCGCTCAAGGAGGCGCTTGACGATCCCGCGACCGATGTCATCCACTTCCACAACATTTCGCTGATCGGGGGGCCGGGGCTGCTCTCTGACGGGGCCAATCGCCGGGCAGCACGGATCATGACGGCTCATGAGCACTGGCTGATCTGTCCCATGCATCTTCTCTGGAAATACGATCGAAAGGCGTGCGAAGCGCCCAACTGTGTGAGTTGCTGCTTGAACGGCCGCCGGCCTCCCCAGGTCTGGCGCGCGACGCGGGCGATCGAGCGAGGACTAGAGTCTCTCGATGCACTGGTTTTTCCCAGCCGCCATAGCCTGGACGAGCATCGCCGCCGCGGTATCGGCTCGCACGTGAGACTGGTTCACCTTCCCTATTTCCTGCCCGACGGCTGGTCGAAGGGCGTCGAGAACGAGTTGCCGGTGGTGCTTGAACGGCCTTACCTCGCCGCGGCCGGCCGGCTCGTGAAGATGAAGGGTTTTCAGCGACTGATTCCACTCATGAGCTACTTGCCGGAGGTCGACCTCCGTATCGCCGGGACGGGCCCGTATGAGGCCGAGCTGAAAGCACTCGCGGCCGGCTTGCCGAATGTGCGATTCGAGGGACTGCTGGGCGGTCCTGCGCTGGCGCGGCTATTCCGCAGCGCGCGGGCGGTGGTGGTGCCCTCGCTCTTCCCCGAGACGTTCGGGTACGTCGTGCTCGAGGCGTTCGCGGTGGGAACGCCGGTGGTTGTTCATGAAGGCGGAGGCGCCCTTTACGAAACCGGCTTCTTGAGTGGCGGCGGCCTCGCTTTTCGCACCGACACCGAGTTTTTGACTGCGCTGCGGCGGATGGTGCACGATCATCGTCTGCACGACGACCTCGCCGCGCGAGGATTTGCAGTCCGCACGGGTGAGTGGTCGGAAACCGAGCATATCCAGCGGTATTTCGAGTTGCTCTCTGGCGCCCGGGCGGGCCGCGAAATCTCGCCCTTCCCGCGGCCGCACATTCTGGGCCGGCGCTTTCCCAGTGAGATTCTGCATCAAGACGCGCGTGAAGATTCTTCGTCCTGACATCCTTGAGTGATATTGCCTCCCGGAGCACGTGGCACCTTGGGTCATCGCAAGCTCATAACGAACGCGGCTGTTCACCCAGCCCGAGCGGGGGCTCGGAAAGTTCCGTGGCTCCCGGCAGTCGCGATGGTCGCGCTCGCGGCCGTGTGCTTCGGCCATTTGATCGTGCATCCCGAAGCGCTCCTGGTCGACGGCCGCCGGCCCAGCATCGACCGTGCAAACGCCGGCGACCCGCGTCCAATCGGGAACGATCTGACCTTTGTTTTCCTTCCGCATCACCTGGCCCAGAGCAAGCTGATCTCGGCGTTCGGGCACTTGCCGCTCTGGGATGCCAGAGGATTTGGCGGCCGACCCTCGGTCGGCAATCCGCAAGCGGGCCTCTTCTATCCGTTTGTTTGGGCCGTCTGGTGGGGGCCACCCTCTCTGTTAGGCTGGTTGACCTGCGGCCACCTGATCTGGGGTGGCATGGGGGTCTATCGGCTTTTGCGCTCGGCGTCTGGAAGTCGGTGGGCGGCGACTGTGGGCGGTTCCGTCTACCTGGCATCGCCATATTTGCTTGCACATACGTTTGAGGGGCATTATCCACACGTCTGGGCGGCGGCCTGGTATCCCTGGGCGTTCTGGTCCTTCGGCGAAGCCAGACGCGGTCGCCTTCGCGGATGGTTGATCCTGCCCGTAGTGCTGGCGTTTGCGTTCCTGGCGGGTCATCCGCAGGAATGGCTGCTCCTCGTTCTCGCGCTATCGGCCTGGAGCGTGGCTGATGCTCTGGTTCTCTGGCGCTCGGGACGCCTGCGCCAAGCGGGGTCGCGGATCATCGTATGGGGCGGCGCTCTGGCACTCTCGCTGGGATTGGCGGCGCTCGACCTGGCACCGCAGCTTGCAGTGCGGCCCTGGCTGTTGCGCGATCACCACGCGTCCGGGCGAGTGAGCGTTCCCAGACGTTACCACCTGGAAGCCGTGAACGCATTTCAATTGCTTTGCCCGATGGCTCTTGGTGGGCCGGCGGATTATTTCGGCAGCGACAACTACTGGGAGACACTCCTCTCGATCGGGCTGATTCCGCTTTTCCTCGGGATCGCTGCTGTCCGCTGGCACCCGGACCGAAAGGCGGTTCGCGGGTGGTTGCTGCTCGTGGGCCTGGCACTCTGGTGTGCCTGCGGGCGACACCTGCTGCTGTACGCGGCTGCGTATTTTGTCGTGCCTGGGATGAACTGGTTCCGGGTGCCGGCGCGAACGCTGTTTCCTTGCCAATCTCGCTGCGGCAGTGCTGGCGGGCCTGGGTGTGCAGACGATCATAACTCGGCTCGCAGAGCCCCGAGCGTGGCGACTTTTTGCGGTGCGCTGCGGGGCGTTCATCGTCGTGGGCGTGGCGACGCTCTATCTGATCGGGCCAGCTCGCCGATCCGCGAATCCTGCGCGAACCACACTGGCGGCTCAAATGGTGCTCGCGGACGATCGGTTCCGGCTCGCGCTCGGGGGGCTTGGCCGGTGTTCTCGTCCTGGGAAGCCTTCCGCTTGCCTCCTCTCGTGGTCCGCGACTTGCGGCGGGCTTGATCGGCTTGCTCGCGTTTTGCGAGCTCGGCTGGTACGGGAACTCGCTCTTGCAGGTGGCGCCTCCGGAGTTGTTCATGGGTGCTGACCCGGTGAGTGCCGCGATCGAGGGGTTGGGCGCAGAGTCGGCTTATCGACTTCCGCCGCGAATCAAGGCACGAGACAACTTTTACGGGGATTTGCGGGCGGCCGCGCACGGGATCGAGAAAACAAATGTTAATGACGTGTTCCAGATCGATCACGCCGCGCGGCTCTATGAACGACTTTATCCCGTGGCAGCGCGCCAGCGCCCGAAGCACGACGACTTGATGAACGCACCCGTTGAGGACTTCAAGCGCGAGGTACGTCAGGAGGTCTTCGATCGGATGAGTGTGTCCCACGTTGTATCGGATAAGTTTGAGTCAGACCCGGGTTGGCCGGTCGTCGCTCGAGGGCGGTGGAACGGAGGCGAGTTTGTCATTCAGTCGAATCCTGGGAGATTGCCGCGAGCTTATGTCGTTCCTCGCGCGCTCGAAGCGCGCTCGGACGATCGGTTTGACGCCGGTGCGTTTCGGCTGGTGGACCCGCGCCGCTGGGTGCTGATGGATGTCGACCCTTTGGCGAAGTCGCGGCCGGCCCCCGTCAGCCGTTCACACCCGCAGAATGGGCAACAGCCGACCCGGACCGCCCGGTTCTGCGCGTGGCGACGGCCGCACCCGGTCTCCTGGTCGTGGCCGATACCTGGATGCCGGGCTGGAGCGCGCTCGTGGACGGTTTAGCCGTGCCGGTGCTGCGCGGCAACCACTCTCAGCGAGTGATTCCCCTCTCTAACCCCGGGCGGCACACGATCGCGCTTCACTACGAGCCGCCGGGGTTTGTCCTGGGCTGTGCGGTCACGTGCGTTTCCACATTTGTGTGGGCATTGATCTCGAGTGTGGCGATCAGCGATCTTTTTCGACGACGTCGATCACACCGACGTCGATCCCTTGTCCTCCTCCAGTCTGATGGCAATGAACGGCGATCAGAGCTTTCGCACCTGGCTTGAGCTTAGCCTGTACCACCGCAGGGATCTCGACGGGCTGATAGCTCGTGACGTAGCCGGTTTCGCTCGCTGCCAGCAAACCGTCCAGGTAGATTTCGGCATCTTCGTCGTGATAAATGATGAGTTGAAGATGTGTATGAGCGACTCCAGCGGGGACAGTGATTTCGCGGCGGAGCCAGATGTCCGGCGTGTTCCAGTTCGTACCGATTACTGCGCCCGGAGTGCCGTTGGTCCCGAAGCCGCCGGGCCCTTTTTGCCAGGTGTGATCGTCGAAAGTCGGCTGCTCCCAGCCGTGCGCTGGTTTTGCGAACGTGAAGCGCCATGCGGCCGGGTGACGCTGCGAGGTGGGGATGACGTCGGTGATTCGGGGCATCTCCGGCGGTGGGGCGAAGCTTCCGGGTGTGGCGTGATCGCGGCCCGACCATTTTTTCCAGATCGCGGGGTCTTCGAGCAGCTTGATGTACACGCCGCCGATCACAGGGCGGGCTCGCATCCCGTCGCTCTTCGGGTTATCGGTGAGATAAGAATCGACGAACGGCAGCCGGGCGGTTGTCTCGTTCAGATAGTCGAAGATTGGTGCAACGATGGCTTCAAAATCGCTGCGGTTTCCTGCAAGGGTGGCGCTCCAGAGGCACCAATCCGTCTTGGTGAGCCGGGTTCGCGAATCGAGCGGAACGCCGTAGCGCTGGACCACGTTCTTGTAGTAGGCGACCTCGGTCTGGGCGACCTTGGGAGGAAAGATGTCCAGGCCGAGAAGCTTGTCCCAGACGAGGTTATACTTCTGGCTCCAGGTGTTCGGTCGGTCGAATGCGATGCGGTAGTGATCTCCATCGGCGGCGACCTCCATCCAGTGCTGTGCATATTCCTTTGCTCGGCTCCGGTACCTGGCGGCCGCGGCCGCATCGCCGCGCATCCGGCAAAGCTCGCCGTAAGCGGCGATCGCGAGAATCGCCTTGACCGAGAGGTTGGCGTTGTGAGCCAGATGGCCCATGAAATCGTCGGTGCAGAGCTGATCTTCGGGGTCTCTGCCGAAGCGCTCGAGATAGGCTTCCCACCGAGTGAGCTGCGGCCACCAGAGCGTGGCGAACGACGCGTTACCTTCCATCTTGGCGATCGCTGCGCAGAGGAGGATCAGATTGCCGCTCTCCTCGACGGGCATCATGTCGGCTTCGTTCGTGGACGATTCTCCTCCGCCGTAGACCTGACCATTGGCCTGGGGATACACGCCGACATCATGAGGGGCGAAGGGAAACTTCCAGCGCGGCGAAGTGCTGTAGATCATGGCCGGCGCAACGAGTGCCCTGGCGTAGGTTGGTCCCATCAGCAGAAACTGGGGTGCGGCCGGATAGATCACGTCCACCGTGGCGACACAGCCGTTGCTGCTGTTCTCCTTGGGGAAAAGCAACGGCTGTTTATTGGCATCGGCCGCCAGGCCGCAGCCCGCGAGCGATTGGCGGTAGGCGAGTGCGGCCATCTGTGCGTAGCGCTCACCGCCGCAGCGCGTGAGGTCGGCCATCAGCTCGGCGTCAAAAATCGAGCTGCGCCGTTCCAGGCTCGGGTAGTCGCGCTCGGCCTCGCGCAACAGATCGGCCGGGCCGGCGCCGTCGCGCCGCCAGTATGGCCGCAGCTTCCGGCCCAGGAACTTGATCGAATACACTTCGTCGTACGCGATCATCAAGTGGCGCGACACCGGCAGCCCGATGGCCTGAAACTCGTCGAATCCGAGCGCAAGAACGAAATCCGAGCCGTTCGCTGTCCCCGATGTTTGATTGAGCTGTGCGGGATCGGAGCGCAGCACGCCATCCGCCGCGAAGCGTTCCGCGATCGCCGCGCTCGAGCCTACCGCGTGCGAACAGCCCGCGGTGGGAGCAGCCACGTAGAGGTAGCCCCAGTCAATGCTGGTGTCATCGCCGGCACGCTGAAGCGTGCGTTGACTCACCGTTCCGACTCTGAGAGCGGAGACGGGCGGCATCGCCTCGTGCGACCAGGCAACTTCCTGTGCAGGCGGGTCCGCGGCCAGTTGGGAGCCGGCCGAGAAAAAGATCGAGACCACATGCGCTTCCGGCCCGGTGGAATTCACGACCCACGTCAGGTAGGTGAGCGGGCGTGCCAAAACGGGCAGGTCGTCCGGCAACGCCGGAGTGAGAAACGTCAAACTGACGTGGACGTGATCCCCTTCGAATTCGTAAATCGTGCGCGTCGGAAATACGCGCACGCTGACCTGGGGAAGCGGTGGGATGTTCGCGGGCTTCTTCCCCATCAAGCGATACGTCTTGCCGTCGATCCGGATCAAACACGAAACCGGGTGCTCGCGGCGCGTCCAGTGTCGCGTCTCATCATCTGTGAGCCGATCGGCCATCGACCAGACGCTCAAGTACGGATTACTCGTGACAAGCGGTACCGCTGGCGGCCGAAACGTTGGGTTTTCGAGCGATGGGCTGGCAGCATTCACAGCGTCCGCCGACGCGAACACCAGAATTGAGATGCCCCACGTGATGAGATACAGCGATCGATTCATGCCGGACTCCAAGGTCGAAGAACGCTCGAACAATTCCGTCCGCTCTCTGCGATTCCTTGATACCACGTTGCGGCAGCACCAAGACAGGACGATCACGGCCGTTCCATCTGAAAGAGATCGCCCGTCCGGCAATAATCGTTGGCGCCCAGGCGGGCGATGGCCCGTAGCTTGCGCGGGTCAACCTGCCCGGCGGAGTCCAGCACGCGCTCTTCGATGTGGATCAAGACGACCTCGCCGATCACCAGATTCGCGGCGATCGGGCCGTCTCCCATCGACATGATTCCCCTGACGAGACATTCCAGGTGAACGGGCGACTCGGCCACGCGAGGCGGGCGAACCCTGGCCGAGGGCGCCAGCGTTAAACCGGCACGGATGGCTTCACTCTGGCCGCGAGGAAGCTCCGCCGACGTGGAATTCATCTTCTCGGCAAGCTCTTCGACCGCGGCATTCACCACAAACTCACCGACAGCTTCCACGTTGAGCAGCGTGTCCTTCTTGGAGCCGTCCCGCCGGAGTGTCGGCGAGAAAACCACAATCGGCGGATTGGCGCCGAAGGCGTTGAAGAAGCTGAACGGCGCCAGATTGACCCTTCCCGCCGAGTCGACCGTCGTCACCCATGCGATCGGCCGTGGAACAACCAGTCCCACCAGAGCGCGGTATACCGTGACAACGTCCGCCGCTCTTACATCAATGATCATGCCAAGCCTCAGTCAATCCAGCTCAAGGGATAGGCGGGGTCATCAAGCAGCATCGCCTGGCGGCTCAGTTGCAATGGCCGCACCGTGTCGACCATCACCGCCAGCTCATCGGTCGAGCGGGCATCCCGGCTAGCCATGAAGGTACCGGGATGCGGGCCGTGCGGAATGCCGCGCGGGTGCAGTGTAAACGATGATTCCTCGACTCCCTTGCGGCTACTGAACCGCCCGCGCACGTAGTACAGAACCTCGTCGGCTTGTACGTTCGAATGAGCAAACGGCACCTTGACTGCCCGTGGGTCGGTGTCGAGCATCCGGGGTGCGAACGTGCACACCACAAAGCCCGGCGCATCGAACGTCTGGTGCACCGGCGGCGGCAGGTGCACCCTGCCCGTGAGCGGCTCGAAGTCGTCGGCGTTGAACGTGTAAGGATAAACGAATCCATCCCACCCGACGACGTCGAACGGGTGGTTCGCCAGGTTGTAGCGAGTCAGCCGGCGGCCGTCCTTGACGAGCACCGAGGTCTCCTCGTCGCGATCGACCACGCCGATCTCGCTCGGGCCGTGAAGATCGCGCTCGCTGTAGGGAGCACCCATTTTCAACTGACCGTCGGCATTCATATACCTCGCAGGGATCGTGAGGCTGCCCGTCGACTCGATCACGAGCAAGTCGGGCCCGCAGCCCGCCTCGAACTCGAACCGGTAGGTGGTGCACCGCGGAATGACCACGTAATCGAATTCGCGAAACCCAAGTGGGCCGAACATGGTGTGCAGAATCCCTCGCCCGCGATGCACGAACACGACTTCGTCGGCGTCGGCGTTGCGGAACAACTCTTCCTGGGGCGCATCGGGCCGACAGCGCGCGATCGTGACGTCGTCGTTGCCGAAAAGCAGCACCCGGCCGCCGATCGGATCACCCGAGCGCGGCAGCCCCGCCGTCTTGATGTGGTGGTGCCTGAGCGTGGGCTGTTCGCCGAAATCCGAGGGAATCGTACCGGCCGGCTCGAGCCCCGTCACTCTCGTCGGCGGACGAAGATGATAGACCACGCTGTAGGTTCGCGAAAAACCGGCTGTCGTGACCACCTCCTCATAGTAAATCCCCTCGTTCTTGAAGCCCGGAATATGCGGGTGGGTGATGTGGCGCTTGGGAGGTATCGCGCCGAGTCGCATGATACTGAGGCATGGACGACGCTCCGAGACACCGTCTCTTCAAGGATGCGATACAACGCGGTTGCGCAAAGTCCCCAACCGCTCAATCGACAGCTCGACTGTGTCGCCCGGTTTGAGCCAGCCGCCGGCAGCTTCCGGCGTCAGCTCGAGAATGCAGCCCGAGCCGACGGTTCCCGAGCCGATCACGTCACCCGGACGCAAGTCTGCATCTCGGCTGGCGTGTGCAAGCAGTTGCGGCCACGTCCAGTACATCGAACCAGAGTTTCCACGAGATAACAATCGACCGCTTACAGAAGCTGCCATTTCCAGGTGCAGCCGGCCGTCTCGGTAGCAGTCGGCCAGCTCGTCCATGCTCACAACTTGAGGGCCCAGTGACGTGGCAAAATCTTTGCCCTTGCTCGGCCCCAGGCCCACCGACATTTCAAGCTGTTGCAGGTCTCGCGCACTCCAGTCGTTCATGATCGTGAATCCCGCCACCGACTCGAGCGCCTGGTCGTCCGCTGGCAGATCACGCGCCCTCCGGCCGATCACACAGGCAAGTTCAAGCTCGTAATCGAGTTGGGCACAACCGCGGGGCGCCCACACGTCTTGGTCCTGATGCCGGACGCTCGCGGGGTTCGAGAAATAAAACACCGGCACTTGATACCATGCTTCGGCCATCGCCAGCCCGCGATGGCGCCGGCATGTCATCACATGCTGCTCGAAAGCGTAGAAGTCACGAATGCTGGCAACTTCAGGTAAGGGTGTCTTCATCGAGCGCCTCAACTCATGTCCTACAGCGTTCCCCTCCGGGCCTGTTCGCGCTCGATGGCCTCGAATAGGGCCTTGAAATTCCCCTTGCCGAAGCTGCGCGCCCCCTGCGCTGAATGATCTCGAAGAAGAGGGTCGGTCGGTCTTCGACCGGCTTGGTGAAGATCTGCAGCAGGTAACCCTCGTCATCGCGATCAACCAGAATGCCCAGCTCCTCAAGCTCGTGCAGGTCTTCTTTCAATGTGCCCACCCGATCGGGCAGCAGCTCGTAATAGGCAGGCGGGACTTTGAGAAACGAGACGTCGTTCTTGATCATCGCGCACACGCTGCCGATGATGTCTCCCGTCGCCATCGCAATGTGCTGCACTCCCGGACCGCCGTAGAACTCCAGGAACTCGTCGATCTGGGACCGGCGCCGGCTCTTGGCAGGCTCGTTGATCGGAAACTTGATCCGTCCCCGCCCGTCAGCCACGACCTTCGACATGAGCGCCGAGTAGTCCGTGCTAATGTCTTTGTCGTCGAAGCTCGCAAGCACCGAGAACCCCATGATCCTCTTGTAATAGTCCACCCAGTCGCCCATCTTTCCTTCCTCGACGTTGGCGACGATGTGGTCGATGGCCTTGAGCCCCACAGGATGGAACGAGTCCGGACTGTATCGGTCGGCATCCATCGGCTGGAAGCCCGGCGCGAAGACTCCCTCGTACCGCGACCGGTCCACAAAGGCATGTGTCGTGTCTCCGTACGCTTCGATCTCGGCAATCTCGTACACGCCGAATTCATCTTCAATCGCCTGGGGCGCCTTGGCCGGCCGTGCCCCTCGGGCCACGGCGCACTCGATACGCCGCCGTCACGTTGCCGACCTCGAGCGCGATCGACTGCACGCCGTCACCGTGCACGACCAGCCGCTGAGCGTCAGGATGTTTCCCGGAGAGCGGAGACGAAAGCACAAAGGTGATCTGCCCCTGGCGCAGCACGTACGATGCTTCACCCCGCACGCCCGTTTCCAGCCCGGCGTATGCGACGACCTGAAAACCAAAGGCGTTACGATAAAAATAAGCAGACTGGCGCGCATTGCCCACGAACATCCGCACGTGGTCAATGCGCTTGAGCGCGATGTCGTCGGTCGTCATGCGAGCTTGGCCTCTCAGTTCACCACGCACCGAATCCGGTCGTCCTCCAAGCCGTTCCAGAAGACCGCGATGGCGTCGAGCACTTCGTTCGCGCCCTGGAAGAACCGCGCCTGATCGAATTTCGGCGAGAAAAACACCTCCTCGAGCTCTTCCATCGTGTGCCCGGCGTGCTGGGCCTCCACGCGATTATGCCATGTGAAGAAAGCAACCCTCAGATTTGGCATTCGGGTTGCCTTGATGTGCAAGCAGCCCGTCTTCCAGCTCTTGCCAGAAACCCGCCGCCGCCCAGTTCTCGACCGCGAAGCTCGCCCCTTCCGCGATGCGGTCGTCTTCATTCCCGAACAGCCGGATCAGCTCGTCGCAGAAATGAAGTGTCGACGCCGTACCCTGCTTCCGCTTGCCCAGGTTGTGAAAGCCCGAGCCCAAGTGCCTCCCCCACCGCCAGCAGCCACTCGAAATGCGCCGCCTTGAAACGGAAAATACCACCATCGACCGTTCCCTCGGTGCTCACCAGCTCCGGATCGCCCTCGCGGTCCTTCGCGTCTTCATCCACCGCGCCCGTCGCAGTTGCATCGCCGCTCGTGCGCCGGTAGATCACGCCGAGCTCGTTCAAAAGAATCTCTTTGGCCGACCGCGCCTGTTGAAGGGTCGGGGCGTTGATCACACGCAAAAGCGCAGCCACCAGAAACTGATTCGAGAACACCGAGAATTGGCGTATAAAATGCACCAACTCCTGATCGCTCGCCAACCCGGCCTGGAACCATCGCGTGTATGCATTGTCCGTGATGATGCGGTGGTGAAGCAGCTCGCGGTCGACCTGTTCCAGGAAATCGCGGAAGCCCTCCACCTGCTGTTGCGTGAGCTGGCCCCGCCGCAGCCGATCAAGAACCCGCGAAGAAACCATGTCCTTCTGGATCGCCGTCGTCATGGGATAAACCCCCTGTGATCATAAGGAGAGGAACGGGGGACTTGACACCCTGATTATACACAGCCGCCAGCGTCGCGGTCGACCCCCGGGTCGAGATAAACAGCTTTGCGACAAGCTCTTGCCGGAAACATTATTCCGTATCGTTCTTGTGCGTGTTCTAACTCTGACATGAACGTTGCCAGACACCCAGCACCGACTTCCCCAGCGTGTATAGAAGAGTCCAATCGACGACTCGAGAGCAAGGCACCATCATCCGGTCCCAGATTTCAATCTGCTGGGGCGACGGCATGGCGCTTTTGAGCACCAGACGATTGCCGAGCGATGCGAGCATACCGACCGAATCCATGTACGCCAGCCGGACGAGCGAAAGGTCCTCGGGTGCCGCGTCGCGCAACGTGCGCTTCGTGTAGCGTCGATAGTGTCCGATCGATTCGTCGAACGGCGTGAAGAGCCATTGGTGTGCCGGCGCCAGGACAATCAGATGCCCGCCCGGCGCGAGCTGACTCGCCGCCAGCGTCAGCTCCCTGTGGTCGTCCGCGATGTGTTCGAGCACGTCCATATAAAGAATCGTATCATAATGATTCTCTTCATCGAGGTCAGCCAGCGTGCCGATCCGAACGTGACAGCAGTCGGGTAACTCGCCCCGGCTGGAGGCCGCGCTGAGCTGACCTGCCAGCTCCGCGTCGGGCTCGAGGCACACCCAGCGCTCGAATTTGCCCCGGCACAGTGCCCGCGTGGTGTTCCCGTTTCCCGCGCCCACTTCAAGCACCGCTCGGCCCAGGTACCGTCGCACCGCCGCGCGAACGTACGACTTCCAGTTCTCTGCCGCGGCAAACAAATCAAGCTCAGCGCCGCAATAAACGTAGGCCATCACGAGATCCCCGACTCAATGAAGTCGCTTTGAAGCTCCGGAACCGGCAGCGGCTCGAGCGATTGCTCATGACCGTGAAGCGTCCAGAGCGCGCCGATGAAGAACGAATAATCACGCCGCGGCAGAAAGGTCGAGCCGTGCCGCGAGCCCAGGATCGCAAAACTGAAGACGAACGCTGCCATCACCGCCTGTACCAGCAGAATCAGCAGGATGCCCACCATGTAGCTCGCCCAGCCCGGAACCGCCCAGTCGGTCGCAAGCCGCACGAAGAGCGCTGCCACGATTCCTCCCGCGGTTACCACCGCCATCAAGACCGACATGACCAGGAGCCGCACCCCGACGACGTCGCTGTAAACCGCGATCGCGCTCAATCCGTGCGCCACCAGCGACACGAAGTTCATCGACGAGCTCCCGCACAGGCGCCTGCCCCGCCGCGTCGGAACCATGCAGTACGGTTGCCGCGAACGGAAGACCGCCGCCGCGTAGTGATTCCACATCTCGGCGACCACCACCAGGCTCGACAGCCGCCGCCTCGGTATCACGCTGTAATTGCCAACCCGCACCCCCTTGCCCGTCAGCAGATAATGCAGAATCTTGTAAAACAGATAAAAAATGCGAAACGCGATCGATTCCGACCGTCGAGTTCGCTCCGCAAAAACAATCTTGCGATTGCCCTCCTCCCGCAATCGCCCCACAAGACGCGGCACGTCGGCCGGGTCGTCCTCGCCGTCGGCGTCCATCACGACGACCGCGCTTGTGCTCAGGCAATCCTCGACATAAGCCAGGCCAATCGCGATCGCTCGCTGATGACCCAGGTTGCGTCGCAGCCGCAGCACATCAATCCGCCGGATCGCTTCAAACGCGTTCGAGTCTGCGACTCCCTCGCCCTCCAGCACCGAGCCGTCGTCGACAATCAGCACGTCGACCGCCATCCCGCTCTGCGCGAGCTCGCGATCCAGCCTCGGCAAGAGTTGCTCGACCGACTCCCAGTCATTGAAAACCGGAATCAAGACGACGATCTCCTCCGCCTGCGGCTCCGTACGGCGTTCGCTCCTCGGCTTCGACTCGCGAAGACCCCCCTGCCCCTCTCCGCCAGTCCGCCCGGAAATCGGTACGCGAAGCGCATCCTCTGCTCCAGAGTCGAATCGCCCTTTTCGCCGAGCATCCATGTCCGGCCGCCTTTCCAGATTATTCCGCGCCTGCCAGAGAACCGTCGGCACGTCGCGACAGGTGTCAATGATTTGATGCTCGCTCCACTTCAGAGAGCCCGATCCGGTCGCCTACCGCCGGGCTCGCGCTCGTGACCGAGCGACCCGCCTTCCGCCATATCCGGTAGCAGTCGGGATCAATCGATTTCACATCCATCGGCCAGAAACCGAGACTCTCTAGCAGCGCCTCGTCGACGTTCTCTCCCCAGTACTCCCGCACGTCGACGATGAACTCCGCGCGTCGCATTTCCTCGAGAACCGGCTCGGGTGTCTTCGTTGGCCAGTGTCCTCGATCCGGCCGGGCATCCTTCTCCGAGAACAAGCTCAGCCCGACGTAGCCGTTCCCATAGAAAGGTATCGTGGGATCTTCGGGACACACGACACGGCCGGGCAAACTCCCAGCAATCGCCAGCATCGCACGGTAGTCCTTGTCCCAGCGCGACCGGGGCACAAAGAGCCCATTCTCCCACGTCAAGTGCGGAAACGTGGTCATGAGCAGGAGCACCGCCAGAAACGATCCGACCGCCACTCGGCCGCGCACGGTCTGCGTGTGCTCTTCAATCCGTTTCACGATCCGGGGCAATCGCAACACGCAGAATGCCATCATCGTGAAGAGCGCGGGCAGCAGGCTGTTGGGCCAACCCCCCACCTTCGCGTGCGAGACCGCGCTGAACGGAATGGCGATTGCCAGTGTCGCCAGCAGCCAGCGCACGCGCCGATCATCGCGCCGCACTCTTGCACCGAAAATCACCAGTTCCGCGATCAGAACCAGAAAGAGCGGTGAATCGAGCATAAGCTCCCACAGATACTTGCCCGCCCGCACCCAGTTGATCGAATAGGCCCCGGGTACCGCAATCATGTAATGGTGAATCGCCTCGCTGAAGAAGCCCAGGCCGGCAATCACCCCGCCCATCGCGACCAGCGGAAGCCCTGCAAGCACGATCTCGGATCGCGCCGGCAACCGTCCCCGCAGGATCAAGGCGCAAAGAGGAACTGCCGCGAAGATCGAGACCGTCTGCTTGAAAAAGAAACCGAGCATCAGGCACGCCGTTCCCAGAACGACAAGCGTGAATCGCTTGCGCTCAAATCCCCAGCCGAAGAGGACCAGAGCCACACCGCCCAGGAAAAGGGCCGGCATGTCCGGCCGGTTCTCGACGAAATAATGGCCCGCGCGATGGTCGACTCCCAGAAGCGCCGCCCAGGCGATGACGATGGCCCAGATCGAGCGCTCGCCCGTAAAACCCACCGCGAGCATCGTCACCAGCAGCAGCGATGAGACCAGAGACAGCAACCGCCCGCTCAAGTTGTTCGGCCCCGTCCAGCGGAAGATCTCTCCCTGCACCCAGGGCACAATCGCCCCGTACATGTGCGTCGCATGCCCCTCAGGCGGAAGCTCATAAACCGGCATCCCGTGCAGGCTTCGCCACGCCTCCACCACCTCGAGCGATTCCCACGGATTCCGAGGCGCAATCGCACTTGTCAATCGATAAATATTGATCGATGCAATGGCGCAGATCAAGCAAGCCGCGACGAGCAGCGGCAATCGGCCGGCCGCGGGCACGCGCGCGCGATTCGTCTTTTCCATCATTTGCCCAGTCATCGTCGCCTCTCCGGATTCACTCGAAAAGGCAAGAGGTGCAAAGCACCGCTCCGGGCGAGACCGGTGCGGTAGTGCGTGACTGTGGTTTGAGCAAACCTGGCCTGGCAAGCAGGCGGTCGACGAGTTGTTTTGCCGTCATGCTGCGTCTCATCCGTGAGTGGCAACGTTCGAAAAACTCCATCGGAGGCCATTTCTATAATCGAAACGCCTTGCTGAGACAATGCCGGTTTCACAGTGAGCCTGGTCGTCTAAACCCACCCATGGCGCTTGCGCAGCCACCATTCAAGGGTGAGGATCGCGGCGAAAACCAGCATGAAGGGCCAGTTGTCCCAGACCTCGTATTGAGAGTCGGTCACGTACTCCGTGTATGCCGAGCGGTCGATGCCCTTCAGGTGCGTCGCCAGCTTTTCGGGAGTGACCAGCTCGCCGCCGGTCAGCTCGGCGATCTCCTTCGCCAGCTTGAGGTCGGCGGAAGGGTTTTCCAGCTCTCGGTCGTCCTGATACACCAGGAAGCGAGCCGAATCGTGGCCGATCTCCTTGCCGCCACGGCGGGCGATCACTGTTGCCGTGTAGTTCGCCGGAACGCCAAGATGCTCGGTCGCGTAGCGCGTCGCGCGCGCCTGTTCGCCCTGAGGATAAAGCTCAACCGGCTCGGTCACGGGCTCGGGCCCGTCACGCACGATCTTGCATTCGTAGGTCGCATCGAGAATCGACGCACCCTTCGCGTCGCGGGCGGTCGCGGACAGTTCAAGCTTCTCACCCACGCCGATCCGCCGTCGGTCGAGAGTCAGCTTGACCTGGTTCTCGCTGTCGTCTTCCTTGTGCGATAGCCAGAATATCGACTGCCGCCAGAACTTCCGGTGTGCCAGCCGCCCTTCCTCGGTCTGGCGCGCCCAGACCCACGTCTCCCCGCCAAAGGCGATCACCCTTCCCAAGCCCACATCCATGCTCATCATCAAGGGCTCGGCATCCGGGGCCGGTGATGTCGCCTGAACTACG
Organism: uncultured Planctomycetota bacterium; assembly: GCA_963823665.1. GTDB lineage: Bacteria > Planctomycetota > Planctomycetia > Isosphaerales > Isosphaeraceae > CAVXHV01. Next base: position 583,532 of record CAWGMQ010000004.1, on the reverse strand, counting down.
GCATTGAGCTTGGGTACGCCGAACCGGTTCGTGCCACGCATCGGCGGCATCGAATCCCAGATTTTCGTGGTCTCAGCCGTGGTCGCACCAACTTTCAGCATGAACTGATCGAGACCCGATAGTCGTCGGTATAAGCTTGATCCCTTCCTCGATCTCGCCGTCACCGGGGTGGATCGTGCAGGGCAGAATCTCCGCAACCGGCGTATCCGCCCAGCCGCCGGGCCCGAAGCTCGCGTGGCCGCCCAGCATGATGAACCCGGCGCCTTTCTTCACCGCCTCGACCAGGAGCGCCTGCTGTTTCGGTGTCAAGTAATCGGCCGGCAAGTTGCAGAATACATATACGTTGTACTTGTTGGGGGCGAACACGGTGTCCTCCACCTCGCTCTTATCTGCCTGCGCAGGCCGCCGGATGACGAATCCATCCATCTGGATCGCCGTCGACTGCATGATCGACCTTCCCAGGAAGCGGTAATCCCACGTCGAGTTCGAACCCTGCAGAAACAGCACGTTCAATCCGCCGCTCAATACAGTCACAAACGTGCTCATCTCATTGTTCGATTTCATCGATTCGTTGTCTTTGAGCGCGACCTTCATCGTGAGCAGCTTCTCCCCCGGCGTCTGCGGCACGAACCTGAGTCCGGTGATTGGCACCGATTCGGCCCCTTCCTTGACCTTCACCGTGGTCTTGGCCACGGGCGTTGCCTGGCCCTCGACGTAAAGCTCGACGTTCAGATCCTGGTTGGCATATCCGTGCGCGACCACCGTTCCCCGCACTTCGACCTGGTTCTTCACGAACACGGTCGGGCTCGTGATGATGTCCTTGAGCGCGACGTCTCGCTGGTTAGGCCCGGCGCTCTCGGCCCCCAGGCCGACCGTGATGAACTTGATCGCCTGGTCTGACCCCTTCACCTGCCGCGCCGCTTCGAGCGGGTCGGTGCCGCTGTTGGATGCGAAGTCCGAGACGATCACGAATCGCGCAATCCGTTTCGAATTGATCTGCTCGGCCTTGTTGGCTTCGAGGATCGCCACGCCCAGCTTCGTCTCGAGCCCCTTGGGCTCGGCGTAGTCTCCTTTCTCATTCGGCTTGGGCTCGGCGAGCGTTGAGTCGAATAAGTGGATCTTCACGCTCAGGTCGGGCCCCAGCGTCTTGGCTTCTTCCTGCGCCTGCTTGAGAATTTGCTTGGCCACGCTCCACCGCGATTGCCCGTTCACCTCGTCGACCAGGGTCATGCTCTTGCTCGAGTCGATCAGATAGACAAGAGTCGCGGCTTGCTTCTTCTTCTCGTTGAGCGTCACCTTCGGCCGCAGCGCCGCCATCAGGCAGAGCAAGATCGCCAGCAGTCGAAGCGACAGCGCAAACCATCGCCACCTGCCGGTCGTGCCCTTGAGTCGCTTGGCGTAGGCCCAAAGCGTCAGCGCCGTCACCATCGCGATGGCCACGAGCAAGAGCGCCCACGAACCGCCGATCGGACTGAAGCTCACACTGATTCCGTGATTCATGTTGCCACCAAGATCCAACCAGGAAAGCTCCCCGCCCGTTCACGCAGCCGCGGCCGTCTTCTTGCCGCTGGGCGCTTCCTTGTAAAATGTGTTGGCCAGAATGTTCTCCAGCGTGACGATCGTGAGGATCAAGAACATGAGCCAGGGAAAGACTTCGTATCCGTACCGCGTGAGCTTCTCCTTTTCTTGGTGCGCGGCGGCGTCCTCCGCCAGCAGATAGCCGTCCTTGCCGAAGATCGCATCAAAATCGTCTTTCTCCACGTGCGCGAATCGGCTTTCATCGTGATTCGGGTCCCTCGACATGTTCACGCTGAACCCCAGGACTGCCGCGCGGTTGTCGGCCGTCGTCGCCTGAACCGTCCAGATGCCCAGGGCCGGCGGCGCCGGCACCTCGAGGTATTCGCCGCTGGGCGAGGGAAGCGGTTTGGGCTTCTGGTCCGGACCGCTGATCACGAACTTCGAGAGACGCGCCGTCGGATCAAGCCGCAGCAGCACATTCTCCCCTGCGTCGAAATTGAGCTGTTCGCTCGTCCCGCCGGAGAGATACGGGACCGTCCGATCCATGAGCGCGATGAACGACCAGCCATACGGGTCGTACAGCGGGAACTCGCTGAAGGCCGCTGCCGACCTCCCGATCGCCCCGCCCTTATCGGCCCGGCGCGATAGAGGCAGCGTCCAGAGCAACACCTTGCCGACCTTTGGCCCCTTGAACGTCCGCTCCAAAAGCGCCGGCGCTCCGTCGCGAAACCGCACAAGCACGAGCCCCGCGGCCGTCTCGCCCCGAATCGGCCAGTACTTGTAAACCGGAGGGTTTGCGAGCACGGTCGCCAGGTCCTTGCCGTACCGCTCGAAGAGCGGGTGTGTCAGGTTGGTGACGTCTGTCCATGTTGGTCGGCGGTTGGGCGATGTGCGGCTCCGCCCCAAGCTGTCCCGGCAGAAGCTGGCTCACCGAGTTGTAGTTCGCCGGGTCGCTCAGGTGCCCGGGTGCCACCACCAACCCCCCTCCCCTGTGCACGTAGCGATTCAGCGCGATCCAGTCGGCTTCCTCGAGCCTCCGCACGTTCAGCAGGAAGATCGCCGCGAAGTCTTGAAGATTGCCGTTATAACGAGCGCCCAGCTCCTTGGCCGTCACCTTCTCGACCTGAATCGGTCGCAGCGCGGCCGCCGCGGGGTTGGGATCGAGCGCCGCCGCAACGAACGATGTGTCGTACGGATCGTCGTAGACGAGCAGCGCCTTGAGCGGCGGCCGAACCCGGAAGCTGAAAAACCGCTCGTCATCGGCCGCGATACGGATCGGGTGCGCCGCTGAGCCTGATCTTCCCCTGGTGCAGGTTCCCCTCACCCCCTCGCGGCAGCGCCATGAAGTTCACCTCAACCACTCCCTTGGGCGGGATCTCGAGTGTCTTCTCATCCTTTTTCTGGCCGTCGACCGTGAACTCCACGACCCGGGTCGTCGGCTTCGTCCCTTCCGATCGAATCCTGCTCCGAATCTCGATCGGCTCACCCTGGATCGCGACCGTCGACGATGGCTCGGCCGTGTCAACCGCAACGTTGGTCGACCTCCTTGGAAGCCACGCCCAGAATGAACGTCACGATCCGCGAGCCCTTCTTCTTCTTGAGCTTCTCCACCTGCTCGAGCCCTTCCGCCGGCCGGTTCGGCAGCCACGACGTACGACAAAGATCCGTCAGCACGTACACGACGCGCAGCGGGCGGTCGCACTCGGCGACCGCGGCGTAGACCTGCCCCATGGCGGAATTGAGCGGCCGGTTGACCGCCCGGATCGTCAGCGAGTCGATGCGTTTGAGCGCCGCCGACGGAGACATCCCCGCAGGAACCGGCGGATCCGCCGAGTCGACCACGAACACCTGGCTCGAGTCAGGCAGCTTGGCGAGCAGTTCGCGCGCGCGCTCCTTCGCTTCGTCCAGCCGCGTCTTGTCCCTCTCGATGTATCCCATCGAAAGCGAGGTGTCGAACACGAGCCCCATCGCCGTCGGTTGCGATTCAGATCCCAGAGGAACGTCGGAGTGGACCGACGGCCTTCCCAGCGCCAGCGCCATGATCGCGATCACGGCCATCCGCGCCAGAAGCAGCAGCCAGTTCTTGATGCGCATCCGCTTCTTGGATTGCTTCTGACGCTCGCGGATCAGCCGCAGCGCCGGGAAGATCACGTGCTTCGGCGTCTGACGCATGAACAGGTGGAGTATCACCGGCAGGGCCGCAAGCGCAGCGCCCCCCGCGGCCAGCCCCACATTCAAGATCGACAGCTCCATGGCGAAAGTCACTCCACTCCGTCAAGCTCGGCCCTGCCGCGTCAGTAGATAGCTCATCGAGCGCCTTGTCGAACGGCATCCCCGTGTGCAGCGGAACGTAGTCGATTCGCGTCCGAACACAATCTTGCTTGTAAGTCGCCCGGAACTTGGCAACCTCGTCGAGATAGTCAGCCTTGATCGCATCGGCGTCGACCTCGAGTATCTCGTTGGTCTCGTTGTCTTCCAGACGAAGCATTCCCTGGAACGGAAACTCCGCCTCAGCCTCGTCCAGGATGTGAAAAATGATCATGTCGTGCCCTCGGAATCGCAGCCGATGAATGGCCCGCAAGATCGATTCAGGGTCTGCCAGCAAATCGCTGAAGAGCATCACCAGCCCGCGATGCCGGATCATGCTGGCGACCTGGTTCAGACTCGCCTCGAAGTTCGTCGTTCCCGCCGGCTTCAGCTTGGCGAGGATCGACAGGATGTTCCCGAGCTGCGACCGCTTGCTCGCCGGGGCGAGGCTCTGCCGGACCTTCTGATCGAACGCCACCAGCCCCACCGGGTCCTGCTGCCGGATCATCAAGTAACAAAGGGCCGCCGCCAGGCTGATCCCGTATTCAAATTTCGTCAGCTCCTGTCGGTAAGTGTACCCCATCGACGCCGAGAGATCCATCACGAGGTAGCCCGTCAGATTCGTCTCGGCCTGGAATTTCTTGATGTAAAACCGGTCGGTCTTGGCGTACACGTTCCAGTCGATGTCTCCAATGTTGTCACCGGCCGTGTACTTGCGATGCTCGGAGAATTCCACCGAGAAACCCTGGAACGGGCTGGCGTGCAACCCCGAGATGAACCCCTCGACAATGAATCGTGCGCGCAGATCCAGCCGCGCAACCTGCCGGATCACCTCCGGCTTCAGATATTTCTCCGCAGTCCCCGCCACAATAAGCCTCCCGATCAAGTTTCATATTTCGGTGTCTCGGGTTCTCGGATTTCCGTGATCAGTTTGTGGACCAACGATTCGGTAGACTGCCCTTCGGCCTGGGCCTGAAAGTTGGTGCTAATTCGGTGCCGCAGCACCGGGACGGCCACCTTCCGGACGTCGTCCAGAGACACGCTGAACCGCCCGTCCATCGCAGCCATCGCCTTGCCCGCCAGGATCAAGTTCTGCCCGGCACGCGGCCCGGCGCCGTAATCCACCAGTTCTTTGATGAATGGCGGCGCCTTCTCGTCCGCGGGCCGCGTCGCGCGCACCAGCCGTGCGACGTAGTCAACCGTGTACTGCGATACCGGCACCGACATCACGAGCTTCTGTAGATTGACGATGGCCTTTCCCGAGAGCACCTTCTTCAGCTCCGGCGTTTCGCCGCGCGTCGTCGCCGACAGGATCTTCTTTTCCTCTTCGAGCGTCGGATAGCCCACCCGTACGTCGAACATGAACCGGTCGAGCTGGGCCTCGGGCAGCGGATAGGTTCCCTCCTGCTCGATCGGGTTCTGGGTGGCGATCACGAAAAACGGGTCGGGAAGATGCATCGTCTCCTGCCCGACGGTCACTTCCCGTTCCTGCATCGCCTGCAAAAGCGCCGCCTGGGTCTTCGGAGGTGTTCGGTTGATCTCGTCCGCCAGGATGATGTTGGCAAACAAAGGCCCCGCCACGAACCGAAACGCCCGCCGGCCCGCTTCCGGCTCTTCCAGCACGTTCGTCCCCGTGATGTCCGAAGGCATCAGGTCGGGAGTGAACTGAATGCGCTTGAAGCCGACGTCGAGAATCCGCGCGATCGAGCTGACCATCAACGTCTTCGCCAGCCCCGGCACACCGACCAGCAGCACGTGCCCCCGCGTGAAAATCGCCGCCAGAATCAGCTCGATCACCTCCCGCTGCCCGATGATCACCTTGTTCAGCTCGCTGACCATCACGTCGCGCGAGTGCCGGAATTCGTCAAGTAACTGCGTGATCCGATCACCCGGAGTGGACATGCGTTGGTCAGCCTCGATGTTAGAGTTTCTAATGCACTGAGGGACTTGCGGTTAGGCCTTGTTTGATTAAATTCGGCCTTCGCCCGGAAAGGGCCGAAGAGATCAACCCAGAGCGACGGCCTGAGCGAGGCGCCGTCCTGGCGGCGAAATCCATTCTAGGGTGCGCACGACGCACGATTCAAGCACGATGACATCCGGTGAATTCTCCGGGCCTGGTTCAATCGCGCCGCTATTCGGGTAACACGTTGCACACCCGTCCCGGCGACGACACTAGTGCCCCATCCACCCTTAATCGTCGGGTAGAGACGTTTCGTTTTCGTCCGGGCCTCGTGGATATCGCCTGGAATTTGCCTGCCCCTGCGAGGGTTGTTAGCCCGAAAACTTAGCGTGGATGACGCACTAGCCCGAAGCGTAAGCGAGGGTTCCGACCCCGCCCCTGGAGCCCGTTGTTGGGCGTGGGTCTCTGACCCCGCCCCGAGAGCGGGACCGAAGGTCTCCCTTCACGCCCACGCACGATCGCCTCACGCCCTCCGCGCTCTGTCCTCCGCCCTCCGTCCTCCGCCCTCCGTCCTGATTCTCGTTCGTTTTGTATATTCGTCGCGCGTTCTTACGCCACAAGGATTACGGGAACGCAATCGCTCGACGTTCCGCCCGCGCCGATCAAACTCTTGCTCTTGCTCCTGCTCTTACTCGTAATCCCAATCCGCGTTCCCTGTTCAACGGTCCACCCCGACCGACCACTTCGTTTTGTATATTTGTCGTGCGCCCTTACACCACAAGGATTACGGGAGCTAAACAGCATTCCTTCCGCCCCTGTGAGGGAGGTGCCGCCCCAGACGGCGGTGGGGGAGCGAGCAGGCGGATGGCTGCGGAGTCCAGCGGTGCACTCGTCGCCAAAGCCGGTGCTGCTCCTGCTCCTGCTCTTAGTCCTAATCTTAATCCTAATCTTAATCCTAATCTTAATCCTAATCTTATTCCTAATCTTAATCCTAATCCTGCTCCCGCTCTTCACTCCCACCCCCCACCCTGACCTGTGATTTCGTTTTGTATATTTGTCGCGCGCCCTTATGCCGCAAGGATTAGCGGAACGAAACAGCATTCCTCCCCGCCTGTGAGGGAGGTGCCACCGCAGGCGGTGGTGGTGGGCTCGCGCAAGAAAGACCGCGCAGCCCAGCTTCCCAGCGCGGTGCGTTTCCGTCTCGCCTGACCGTCCCGCCTCGCCTCATCTCCATGGCCTCCTTTCCCTCGTTGTTCCCGCATCGAAAAAATCCGTTCAAACATAGTGAACAACACAGCCGCATCGTTGTGGCAGTTTTGCACTGGCACGTGCCACGAGTTTTTTTCGATCGCCCGAGAACCCACACAATAGTTCCGATCCCCTGGTGCTGAATCAACATGCGGAACCAGGCTCCCCACCTTGGATGAGCGTCTCAAAGATCGAAAAATGGCAAAAAGTGGCAGGTTTTCGAGCCCCGTCCAGCATCCGTGCACTAGTGTAAATGGGCGTCTCCGAGAACCATCCCATAGCCGCGATCTGCCGCGATCCTCCCCCCACTGCGGCGCATAGGTGGCTGCCTGACACCGGAGGTCGCGCATGCGATCACCCTCAATCGCACCACACACGTTCACCCCCTCAATTCCTGATGTTATCATCTCGTCTCCTCCTCATCGCGCCGGTGGCCCGGCACCCCGGTTATGATTGACTTCGTTGCGGTCACCCATTCCGGTCCTCGGCCTGAAAGGCCACAACAACATAGCCCAACGGCAACGCCTTGGGTTTCGGTTGCAATGCCTAGGGTTTCCTATGCTCCCTACCCTAAATGATCTACAAAACGCCCAGGTTTTTTCGCGCCGGCCCCCGAAGATTCCGGCTTTTTTGATGAACCGAGTTCCGATAACGCGGGTCGCACTGCGCAGCGCGAACAAACGGGCATCCGAACGTACGGAAGTCGCCTCGCGCGTCCCAGGACCCCTCGCCGCCGAACTCACGGGCTCACGCACGAGCCGACTGCGAGATTGTTGCCTTTCGCTCCGCGAAAGTGCATCTCAACCGTCCAGTTTCCACTCAGCCCCAAGTTCTGCCGATCATCGCGATTCATTCAAGAATCGACCAAGACCGTGAAACCTCGCGGTTCGCCCTTGAGTAATAACAGACGGTCTAGTTGGTTTCTCCGGCGGGGCGATCTCGATCAGCTAGGAGCAACCCGATCGCGAAAGGAAAGAGAACCATGCAGAGATTGACTCTTAGTGCGGCTGCGTTGGTGTTCGCCGGTTCTCGTGTGCGGACAGGCTGGCGCTCAGAACGTTCCCGTTGCTGAAAAGAAACCGGTAACCCTCGACGCTTTGCAGGCAGAGATCAACGCCCTGAAAGCGCCGAAAGTCGCTTGGCGAGAGATCGACTGGAAGAGCTGTTTGCTCGAAGGGCTCCGGGAAGCGCGAGCCAAAAACAAGCCGGCCCTGCTCTGGGTCTTCATCGACCGTCCTGTTGACGACGAGCGCTGCTGAGGGTATGCCGCACTCACCCGTGAGGTGATATTCTCGAACGCCGACGTCATTCGCCGTGTGAACGCCGATTTCGTGCCCGTGGCCCTCAAGGCCGGACTGATCAACAACCCGCCCGACAACGACGAAGGCCGGCTCTATCGCGAGATCGGACGCTCGAAGATCCTTCCCCAGGGAGTCTGTGTCGTCAACTCCGCGGGAAAAGTGCTCGACTGGGTCTTCATGTTCGACGACGACAAGAGCGTCCTTGACTTCCTCGATCATGCTAAGAAGCGGTTCGCCGAGTTTCCCGACGCGACTAAGCCGTTCCCCGCCGAGCGATACAAGGGGTTTCCCAGTCAGAAGCTCGCCAATGTCGCCGACGGCGGCAAGGTCGTGCCGATGGTCGAGCGCCACCGCGAGGGGGAAAGCTGTCCGGCAAAGCCGCGCGTCCCGCAGGGGACCATCTTGGCGCGGGTTTTTGGCCGGGCGCTCGAGAAGGATGGCCAGCCCGTCGCCGACACGCTGCGCCAGGAAAATTATCTCGAGGACCGCTTCTACGTGCCCGTGGTCAGGCAAGAGGGGTTGGCGAAAGCGCTCGCCGCCGCCGGCACGAACCGCTTCAAGATCGACAACGATCTGGCGAGGGTGCTCATCGGCCATGCGTTCATGGGGGAACTCGACTTGAACCCCCTGGGCAACCTGAATGGCAGCAAGTGCGAGCACATGGACAGTGCGTTCTGGTGTCAAAAAATCGAGACCGATGGCAACGGTCCTGTCTGGGTCCGAATCGACGGCGAATCAGAGGTCGCGGGGGTCGCGGGGCAGGGCCAAGACGCCCATGGCGCACGCTGGCAGCACCGGGTCAAGCTCACCTGGAAGGGGTTGATCGAGATGAAGGGAAACCGGATGACTCGACTCCTTCTCCTGGCCCGCGGTACCGAGAAGTTGACGCGGGGAAACAAAAATGGGGAACCCGGTCGCCTACCGGGAGGCCAAGCCGTCTTCATTGACCTGGACAGCGGCGTCCGTTACGGCATGTTCGGCCAACCGGTCGCGGTTGAGGAAGCCAGCAGTGAACCGGCAACCTCGACGAGGTCCAAGGCAAGGTGATCAAATTCCGCTTCCCGCCCGACCCAACGGAGACGCAATCCGTGGTCGAGGTCCAAGCCTTGCCCCTCACCGCGGAGACGATCAACCAAGTTCTCAACTCGATCGCTGAACATGCCGTGTTCTGGAGACACCATGCTCATCTCCGACGTTGGACTTCCGGGCCACCACCCCCGTCTCCCGACTTCGCCTGCCGGAACGGTCACGACCGCAGCGGGGCGCCGACTCGAGCGGCATCCCGAGCACAGAATGTCACTCGAGGGTCGCTGCCGCGCGGTGTGGGTCGTCATCTTCGAGACCGGCCGGGCGCTGCCGTTCGTGATGTTCGAACGCGGGCGGGCGATTAACGACGGTGCGATTCGCCAGAGTTGTTAATACCGAACGTGGGACTTGAACCCACACCGCCGTGCGGGGACCGGATTTTGAGTCCGGTACGTCTGCCATACTCGTGGTATTGGAAACACGTTGCAGTGACACTTAAAGGCTTTGATTCCAAGGCAGTTACGACACTGCCTTTACTCAAGTACATTGTAGCCGCATTGGGCTGATATTGCCAATGCTGTTCCCATTTTGTTCCCAATTCGGCGGGGCGGGCAGTCAGGGGGACATTCTTCGGGAACCCCCTCCCCTCGTTATTTGCTTGCTCGTTTTGGTGTTTGCACCTATAGTTGCAAACGGTGCAACCAACAACCGTACAAACATGAAAACAATTGCTATTATCAGCCAGAAAGGCGGGGCTGGTAAAACGACCATCGGCATTCACCTGGCCGTTGCCGCCGAAAAGCGGGGAATGAAAACCGCCCTGTTTGATCTCGATCCGCAAGCATCGGCATCGAGCTGGTCCGACAAACGCAATCAGCCCTCCCCTGCCGTCGTGTCGGCTCAGGCTACCCGATTACCGGGGCTGCTCGAAGAAGCGGCGGCACAGTCGGCTGATCTGGTTATCATCGACAGTGCTCCTAACGCTGATGCCGCTTCGCTGGCGGCGGCACGGGCTGCTGATCTCATCCTGATTCCCTGCCGCCCTGCCGCATTTGATCTGAATGCCATCGGCACGACGCTGAATCTTGCCGCACTCGCCGGAAAGCCTGCCTATGTGGTGCTCAATGCCGTTCCTCCGCAGGGGAAGGTCGGCGAAGAGGCACGATTTGCTTTGGAAGAAGGGGGCGTCGCCGTCGCCGCTCCGCTGGTTCATCAGCTTGTGGCGTTCTCGCACGCTGTGAATGACGGGCGGACTGCTCAGGAGCTAGACCCCAAGAGCAAAGCGGCCGGGGAAATCGACGCCTTGTTCGCCTGGGTTATAAAACACGCAAACAAGCAAACGGCTTTGCGGTCAAACGCCAAAAAGAGAAAACGGGCGTGAGTGCTCCGGCAACATGTTTGCGTGCAAACACTCAAACGGGAAAACGACAAACCGGGCAAACAAGTTTGCTCGCAAATAATCAAATAGCCAAACACATAAACCCGCAACGAAGCAACACAAACAACACTTCAACATGTTTACGTGTTTGCGAACCTTGTAGGCAAACAGCTTTGCTCGCAAACAGAAAAACGGCAAAACCAGAATACACGCAAACAATCAAACAGAGAAGTTCATCGCTATGACCAAACGTGCACCGCTTACATTCAAGGTCGATAAGGTAACTCAGGCTCCCGCCCAAGAGAAGCAACCAAGTTTGCCCGCAAACACAAAAACACGCAAACGGGCAAAGGAACAAACAAAGACGGGGAGGGAAGGGCGGCAGTTCATCGCTGGCCATGTGATGCCGGATGCCGCCAAGCAGTTCAAGCTCCTGGCGGTGCAGCAGGATAAGGACATTCAGGAACTCCTGGTCGAGGCGATCAACGACCTCTTCGCCAAGAACGGCCTCAGCCGCATTGCCTGAGCCTGCTTAAGGATTTGGTTTTCTTTCGTGGCGACTGCGACAGAAGGCGAGGAAGGCAGCGTCGGGGTCGCGGAGGGCGGGCTTGCCGCTTTGATACCACCAGCTTTGCCATTCCTGCACGAGAAAATACACGTCATAGCCCGGTGCAACTAGCCTGGCGTCGTGGTAAGTCTCGGCGTCAAGTTTCGGGAAATCGGCGGGCGAGGGTGCCGGGATCGCTTTAATCGAATTGCGGTTCTGGAAGGTGACAAAATCCTCGTCATCGACGGTTACGCAGTAGTCCGGCAGATGGTCGCCTTTGGCCAATTGCTTGATGTCGTGGCGGAAGCCTTTGAGGGGTGCCCGTGATCCGCACTTCAGCTTGAGCAGATCAAGCGAGATTTTCCAGCGATCCTGCTTTCCGCAATGCTTGCGGGCGATTTCGTAGACCCGGCGTTCGATAGGCTTGCTGAGGCGGAAATAATCCTTGTGCAGTGTCAGTACTTCCTTGGCTGCAATCGAGCGGAATACCCAGTCGGAAAGCTTGACGGCGATCTCCAGGATGCGGCCGGTTTTGTCGGAGCGGCGAAGCTTGAATGCTTCGATCAGGCCGAATCCCTCGTATTCTTGCTCACCTCCGGTCCGGACGTTGGTCCGGATGCGTGTGCCGTCGAGGCGTTGCAACGCTTCGACTAAGGCATCGTAATCCTTGCCGCCAAGCGAGCGATTCACAAACACCAGAAGGTCTTTGGCGACGATGCTGACGTAAGGGGAGGGAGGGTCGCCGTTGTTTATCTTGGCAACGAGCTGGCTGATGCAGTAGATCAGGATGTCCTTGTCATAGATCGTGGCCAGACCTTTGACGCTCGGCACGACTTCAACCCAGCGATCACCGTTTTCGTACCGGCGGATGCTCAATTCCGGCTTTTTGGAAAGGGAGAAGAACGGATGCTCCATCGATGCCATGTCATCCTTCAGGACGGCGTCAGCTACGTCGCAAACGAATAGATCATGCTGCTGGTGACGAAGCGGCAAGAGGTTGGTATTATCTATCTGTTCATCAGAATCCATGCATATGTTATCGGGGTATTAGAAACCAATGTCAAGTATCGGGGTATCAGAAACCCAAGAAAAGAATCGGGGTATCGGAAACCGAGGAAGAGAATCGGGGTATTAGAAACCAATGTCAAGTATCGGGGTATCAGAAACCAAACCGTGGGAATCAGAAACCTTTTATCGGGGTATCAGAAACCGAGCGACGCAGAATGTTCCAAGGATTCAAGCAGATAGCAGCAGTTATCCACAGCTTAACACTTATATAACACATATATTTAACACACTATGTATGTGGATAACTCCAAAGAACACAATACTAAGCCTCGCTACGCTCGGCAAACTGAGCAGCCCGAAAGGGCTGCAACCGTTTTAGATAAGGGGGGAGATGATTTGCCCATCTCCCCCCTTATAATCCCCCCTCTGGCAAGAACAAAACGGAACGCGGCTCACGTCGCCGCGTATCGTTATATGGACGAAGACCGCTTCGCGGTAAGTGGCTCGGCAGGAAAGAATCTGTGTGGTGACTTTTGAGCGACCGACGGGAGCGGCCCTAACCCAGCGATACCCTTCTTTCCTTTTTCCCCCGTTCCCCCACCGGGGGCGGAGGGGGATAAACACGAAACGGGAGCGTAGCGACCTTCCACCTAAAGCAAACCGGCCATTTCTGCCCCCCACAGAATTCTGGGGGCAGAAATGAGCCGGAACAAATCACGGCTGGAGCGAAGCGACCCACCATCAGGCGACGGAACAGCGATTGGCATGCCAGCACGATGCTGGCGTGACAATTGCCCGTCGCCGACCTGCACCAGGCCGTATGATCAAAAGTCGAGCGTGGGTTACCTGGTCTGTGATACGCAAGGAGACGAGTATTGCGGCGGATGGGCCGACGCAGGGACTCAATCACAGGAGGTAAGCCATGAACGAATCTAAAGCATTTAGTGGATTAGACACGCATAAAAAAACGATAGCCATTGCCATCGCTTCAGAAGGCAGGGATGGGGAAGTCCGTTATTTCGGTGAGATCGCAAACGATCCTGCGGCGGTTGATAAGCTGGCCCGTCGCTTGTCAGCGAAGTACCACGAACTCAACTTCTGTTATGAGGCCGGACCGTGTGGCTATGGCCTGCAACGCCAGCTTGCCGCCCTGGGCCATGAGTGCATCGTGGTCGCACTTCGCCACAGAAGCGGAGGTCAAAGCGGCGTTTGACGCCTTCAAGCGGTCACCGTCCGCATGAAATTGGTGGCCGGGGCGTGAGCCTATGAGATTCAGTTCATCTGGACCCAGAGGTGACACATTTCGATATCGGGGAGGCTGTTTGCCCTGCCGTGCGTGGAACTCAGGACGGTGAGCTTTCGATCTTCGTCATTGCGAATGACCTGGAGTGTGTCTTTGCTTGACCAACCTGCTTGTCCGGCCTCGACTAGATCCGTTATCCACTGGCAAACGCAAGTGCTCCAATGGCTTCTCGAATTATCCTGTACATAGGCGATCATCGCGCACAGAGCATGAGCCGCCCCATGATGTCCTTGTTTGAAGCGTTGAATTCCGCCAGTCGTGGAATACTGGCTAATCACATATTCTCGTTCATCACGATCTTTGCCCTTCGGTGTGGGCAATCTCTTACATTCGATCGGTAGCAGGGTATCAAACTCGACGTGGCGGCGTCCCTCGATCCAGACGGTGGCTCCGCATGGGGAAGAGACCAGATCAATTTTGCGGCCTGCCACTGTTTCGTCGGGCGTTTCGACCTTAAATTGAAGGAAATCCCATCCGGCCGAGTGTCGGGCCGCACCATTCAAATGTGCACATAATTGCGACGTAAGATTAGTTTCGGAAGTTTCCTGCGGTCGATCCGGTCGATCTCGCCAGAGCGGCAATTCCTCGGCGATGAAGTTCAGCAACTCATGAATAGACGTGGACGCTATATGGACGTCCTTGTTCAGAGATCCGGTTTGTGGCGTAGGATGGTGCTGGTTGGCCAACATGGTGCGTATCTCAAAATCCCTGCGCCCGGAGGTCGGCGAGCGTTTCGTCCGCATCGCGCAAGGCGATGGATCGCAGCCAGTAGCGGAGGCGGTCTGGTTTCAATAGGAAGATGAAATTCCCATCGTAAATGCGGGCAATGCGAGTGACATGAAGAGTGGTGCCGTGTTTCTTGTGCAACAAAGTATTGAGTTTGCCCTTCAACTCGTCTGCACCATCCCAATCGACTTGCCCCTTGCCGAACACAAATGGTTGGCAGATTACACCAGGCCAGGACTGCGGCCGGAGCGGCTGAAGCGGATTCTTCCTGTAGACCGCATTAATCTGGCTCGTGAAAACACTGCTGAAGGGGGAGAGGGCATCGTGACCGCGTTCTTTCATCACGGAGGAATGCTCGCCAAGCCTGACGAAATCTCTTTGGTATTCAACGATATCGTCCACTATGAGTTGTTCATTTCCGCTGAGGTCGATGGTGCCGTCTTCGGGGTAGGGAAGCGCGAGGATATCCCACTCCGAAAGTGTCGTGGCCTTCTGAGTAAACAACCGAAGACTTATGGCTGCTACGTAGGCTTGGAGGACCCTGCGATTATCAGTGAACCAGCGGTGAAGCTCGGCGAGGTGAGAAAGCTGATCTTCGCCGGCGCAAAAACCAACGACCTTGTTCTTGTAGGTAAGGTAGTGGTCCGTCCAGATGTCATGGGCAAGGTCCATCTGTTCGCGCATCAGAATCATTGGCGGCGTAAATCTGCTCTTCGTGTAGTCCGTTTTGAATAGCTTCGCTTCGACGGTGGCAATTTCGCTTCGGTCGATACCCGAGTCTAAAATGGCCTCAGAGGGTATCAGTTTCTTACCAGTTAGATGGGCCGATTCATGCAGCTTGCCCGACTTCCCCTCAATGAAACCCTCGCCACAATCCCATCCCTGGGCCATTGCGTATTCGCCCGCCGTGCGCATGGCGTGCAGGCGATCGACAAAGCCCAGGACACGTCCGCCACCTAACAGGTCCGACCGCCAGACGCGATCGTTGGTGAGTGCCAAGTGACGTGGCAGCCAATGCATGTCGTAATAATCAATGTCGAAACCCTGCTCGGCGTCCGTTCGCCCGCCACGGCGAAATGTGGCGTGCAGAATCTTGCCATCTGCGGCAGGTGGTGCGGATACGGCCACCACGACGATAACTTTCGTATCAGCTCCGCCTTTCTGAAATAAACCTCGGACCGAGATAAAGTCCAGGACTTCACGTACATCCCATTGCGACAGAAAGTTCCGCCGGAAGTCGAGCGACTTCTGGTTGTATAAGAATCCGTAATTTTGAAGCATGCTGAGCACGCCGCCTTCAGCGACCATGCCCATTGCCTCGTGCAGGAAGAGGTAAGCCAATTGCTTGTCTGGCAGGGAGCCGAAGTTTTTCTCGTAATTCTGGTAGCTCTTCTTGGCACCGGGCGTGGTCAGGGCGGACTCGAAGGGTGGATTGCCGACCACTACACCGATGTGGTCCTTGACCAGCCCAATCTCTTTCGCGTCGAAGAAGCACGATTGATGGAGTGTCTTCCCTGCCAGCGGCGGGAAAAGCTTTATGCTGGTGCGGATTTCCTCGGGCTCCAGTGCATCGCATAGGGCCAGACACAGGCTGAAGGCGGCAAGCTCGATTGCGCCGGGTTCCAAATCGATCCCGTAGACTTTGGTGAGCAGGCCCAGGAGGACAGTAATGTCCGGCCGTTCCCAATTGTGGCGGCTGCGCCAATGTAGGGCCAATCGCTTATACGCTTCAACAAGGAAGACCCCCGAGCCGCACGACGGGTCGAGGATGATTTCATCGCATTTCTGCAGGCGATCGAGTCTTTCCCAGCTCAACGCCTCTTCCAGCATCAATCGAACAAGAAACGGCGGCGTGTAAACCGAACTTTGATTCTCCTTTACGAAAATCTGGTAGATGTGGCTGATCAGCTCGACGGGAAGATCCTTGAACGAGTAAAGCTGCCACAGCGTTAGTTGCCCGGTCGGGTCTTCGCGGCCTTCGACCAGCTTTGCGAATCGCTTCAGTTGATTGCTATTCCTGAGACTTTCACTGTCTGCATCATCGATGATAAAAACGTGGCCGTTGAATCTTTCCTCCAGTGCCGCGAGCAAATCAACCAGCGCTTCTCCGTTCGCCAGCACCTGAAAAAACCTCGTCGCCCCGGCGAGGAACTGGCTGAAATAATCCGGTAAGAGGACGCCCCGCTCCTCCAAATATGCGATCAGCAGCGACAGGATCAGCAGGCGTCGCCGCAAGTGCTTCTTCAGGATTCCTTCCTCGTTCAGGTCGTCGTTAAGCCGTCTTACGGCATCGATCAACCCCTTATGTGCCGCCTTGCCAGCCGAAAGCATTGCGTCGCACACTTCCGGGTCATCCCAGAGCGTGCCATTGCGAATTCGTGACGCATCCCACCATGCTTCGCTCGCGCTGATGTCCGTCGCGATCTTTAACGTTTTGACGGGTTTGCAGATGATTGCGCCTTCCTGTGAGACGAAATCGGGTTTGTGGGCGCATCGGAAGAGTTGGACCAATCCGGCGGTACGGCGGTAAAGCAGCGGGACGCCGCCCCAGCTCCACAGGCGTTTATGCAGCTCGGCGAATGCGGCGTCATCGACGTGGCCTTCGGATAGGTAAATAAACGCCTGAGCGACAGGAGGGCGGCCATTTCGACCGGACTCGAAAAAGACCGAGTGAGCGTTATAGAACGCGGCCTTCTCCATGACCGCTACCTCTTCGGGTGGGCTACCTGCGCGCGAATAACCGTCCACGAGCACGAGGCCATCAACGGCCCCGGTCGATGAGGTCTTACCCAGCTCGAAAAGCCATTGGCCGCGATCGTTCATGATCGATTCTTGTTCAGGGTCACAACATGACGGTTAGTGAGGTTCTCCTGGATAATCACCATTGGTTCCTAACTCTCTAAGTCTCGTTCTCGATCCCAGGGGTTCGGGCATCGTCCAACACTGGAGTTTAGTGTACCGGTGAATAGATCGCAAAAGATTTCTACTGGACGCCGTAAAGTGCTACGCCTAATGGCTTTGCAGCCACTCGTAATCCCTGATCAAGGGTCGCAAGCCGCAAGTTCCTTCTCATCGCTAGCTCCAAGTAAACGACATAGTATGCGGAAAGCTGTTGCGAGCGGGCCAGGTGCATCGTGTCGGTGAAGGCGTAGCTTCGGGACTCCTCATCCACAGTTATCGGCAGTTCTGACAAAAAGGTAGCGAAGGACTTGGTATGCGAACCGAGTCATAAATAATAACATTATATGAGAATGCGTTCTACTTCGTCTAGCGTAATCTGATCGCTGGTGCGGTCATAGAGTTTGGTTGTCTTTGGGCTTTCGTGGTTGGCGATCTGCTGAGCGTGCTCGATAGTGCCGCCGTTCTCTAGGTAGGCTGTGATGCCGGTTGCCCGGAAGGTGTGATTGCAGATGTCTTCCGGCAGGCCGATAGCCTGGGCACGGCGCTTGATCATCTTCCAGGCGTCGATCCGTGACATCGGCCTGGCCGTCAGCGTGCGATGCCGGTCGATGGAGCGGAAGAGGGGGGTTTTCCGCTCGGCGGCGATGCCTGCCGCCGCGATATACGCATCCAGATAATCCTCGGCGTTGTGGTGGGCGGGCACTTCGTGTCGCTTACCGCCTTTCTCGTGCAGGCGGAACCAGGCCCGCCTGCCTTCGGTGTAATAGTCCTCGATCTTCATGCCGAGGGCGGCAGTGATGCGGGCAAAGCTGAACACCATTACGGCGATCAGTGCCCGGTCGCGGAGGCCGATCAGGCTCGGCGATCGGTTGTCTTCCTCTCCTTCTTTCGGCTCCGGACCGATCTTGAGCGGGATGCTGTCGAGCAATTCGCGGGCCTGGTCGGCTTTGAGCACGGGCGTCTTGCCCTTCTTGACGACGTGCTTGGCGGCCCGCACGGCGGCGGCGGGGTTGGCGTCGATGATCTGGCCGATAATTAGCCAGTCGAACAGCATCCGTAAGCTGGCCAGGTGCTGCTTGACCGTGGGCGTGCTGGCCGGTTGCGGCTTGCCGGTCAGCGTGAGTTCGGCCAGGTAGGCGGAGACGTGATAGCTCTTGATCGCGGGCAGGCTCAGTCGCTTTTTCTCCGTCCAGGCGAAGAACCGCATGGCGTTGCGGTAGTAAGCGGCGCGCGTGTTGGCGTTCGGAATGGTGTCGGTGAAGAAAGTGAAGAATCGCTCGGCGGCCTTGTCGCCCTGGTCGGCGATCGCGGCAGGCAGGATGAAGCCGGTGCGACCGGTGGATAGGTCACCGGCCGGGGTGATGGTGGAGAGTTCGTTAGGCATGCGTCGGCTCCCTCGTCGTACGTGCGAACGGATGATCGGAGCCTACACGACGGCATGGGAGCGGTCAATGGAATTGGGGAAACATAACGGCCTTTATGTTTCTCCAATTCGGGGCAGGGGTCAAGCGGGGGGTCGGTGCCTGCAAGCTGGTGTTACGCATGACCCGTCAGACGGTCTTGAAACTTGTCACACCTTTGGTCTTGAACGTCTGGACGGCGTTGGCTTTCAGTTGGTCGTTGCCGGCAAACCCCTCATCAAGGCAGATAACCCGCTCTGGTTTCCGCTCGGCGATTGCCCGGATCAATTCCAGACTCAATTCTCGTTCCAGGCAAATCATGAGCGCCCCATCGGCGACGCTGTAAACCGTCTTGCCGGCGAGTATCTGCTTCTCGACCAATGTTGTCAGCGGAAAACCGCTCTTTAGCAACAACTCGTACAGGATGTCTTCGGGCGTCCTGCCCACGCGGATATGGTCAACATGGAATTCAAGTTGCTTCTCCAGGGCTGTCGGGTCGTGGGCGACCTGGGCATCCCATGTCGTTACGTTCGACTCAGCAAGCTTGAAAACCTTAAATCCAAAATCTGGTTTGCCTTGAGCGATCAGATCTAGTTGCTCATCGTTTTCTTCCACTATCTTTTTTGCCGTGCGCCGTATACGTTCTTTTGCTATCTCAGAGATAGTGGTAAAACCACACTTAAAAGCCTCTGAGTTCTCGGTAAGTCGTTCTGGTAATTGTACCAGTATATATTTGTGGCTTGTTTTGTGTTCCAGATTGAAATTCATTACAGAGTGTGCGGTTGTTGCCGATCCTGCAAAAAAATCTAGTATGATTTCAGACTCTTTGTCTAAGCCCATTTGCATTAGCCGTTGAATTAATTGAGTTGGCTTGGGAAACGAGAAAATCTGTTGAGAACCCATTAAGTCTGCTACTTCAGCGGTTCCATGTTGCGTGTATATGTCGTCAATAATAGAAAACGCTTTTGTCTCTCGTGTATTACCCTCTTCGTCTTTCAGATATTGTTTAAATCCAACAGTCCACTGCCCGTCCCTTGATTTATTGTACTCTAATTCACCTTTGTTGAGCGCCTCAAAGACTCGGTCTTTACCCCACACCCATTGTCTTTTTGGCAGGATCTCAGTGCCATCTGGTGCAGGGATCGGATATATCAAATTCTTTCTTGCATCCATTGTTCTTCCCGCCTCAAGGGGCTGAGTCCTATATGCACCTCTTTCATGATATTTGGCATCCTTGTACTTATAATATTTGTCAATGTAGTCTGGATCGCTTGGAATAAAAATTGGAGGAACTGCTTCAATGTTCTTAGCATAAAACAGGATATATTCATGAATCGATGCTAGGAATTTTTCTTTCGCTCCTTGGTATCTCTTTTTCCATATTATTGTATCAATAAAATTTTCCTCTCCGAACAACTCATCACATACCATTTTTAGACGGGTTACCTCATGATCATCAATGCTGATAAAGATAACGCCGTCATCGGTTAAGAGATTGCGAGCCAAATAGAGCCTTGGATAAATCATGTTCAGCCACTTCGAATGAAAGCGACCGTCGGCCTCGGTGTTCGTGCCAAATTTGCGCCCCTCGGCATCGAGTTGGCCCGTGTACTCAAGATAGGTCTGAAGCGACTCCGCGTAGTTGTCCGGATAGATGAAGTCATTGCCGGTGTTGTAGGGAGGGTCGATGTAGATCATCTTTACCTTGCCCAGGTACGACTTCTGCAAGAGCTTGAGGACTTCGAGGTTGTCTCCCTCGATGATCAGGTTCTCGGACGTGTTAAAACTAACGCTATCCTCAGGGCAGGGCCGCAAAGTTCCGAAGCTGGGCCGCTGAATCGTCTTGAAGCAATCCGCCTTGCCCGGCCAGTTCATTCCGTAGCGTTCTTTGCCGACATCAACTGTCTCCCCGAGCGCGAGCTTTAAGCGATCGAAGTCAATCGTGCCGTTCTCGGTGCGCAGCTTCTGGGAATAAGGACAGAAGCGTCTGCCGTTTATCTTTAGTCGCTACATGAGATCGAAGCTCGAAACGCTCCTCAGTTTTCGTCATCCACCAGTACCACCCTTTTCGTTTGCCAACATTCCCTAGGAGCCAGGGAATGGCAAGCAAAAAAAGAGGCGCTGACATAACAACGTGCAGATATATACCGAGACGCAAACGGGAAGGGAGATGCGAGTAGGCCAGAATCTCTTTACAGATGGAGACGTTTATGTAGGGCTACGCATGGCCCACGGGGGATGTCAGGCCGAGGTGGTCAACTGCGGTTCAGCTAAACCTCATCTGCTGAGACCACAACCGAGAACGGAACGCCCAGTGTCTCGAAGTGTTTCTGGCCGCAACGGACTTTGTCCGCTTCGCTCGTGCGCAGTTTCAGGAAGTCTTTCGTACTCTTCGTCTCACGGACCAGATAGAGCGTTTGGTCATCGTGCTTGACGACGGCCCAGTCGGGGTTGTATTTGCCGACCGGGGTGTCGATCTCGAACCAGCCAGGGAGTTTGACGAAGAGCTTTATGTCGGTCCGGGTGTCCAACTGCCTGGCAAACTCCCGTTCGACCTCGGAATCGTAAACGACGTACTCGTAGACCGAATGGTTGACAGACAAGGCGTTGAGATAGTTGATGAGTTCTTCGTTTTTGAACAAAAGCATCTCCCACTCGGCATCCGAGCCGCCGCCGCCGATCTTCTCGTACTTGATGCCATCCACAAGCAGCCGATGGAGCTCATGCTTTAGGATATTCGCCACGGCGTCCATAAACCGTTGAGGGTCGGGGAAGAACTCGGCAAGACGGCCAGACTGTTTCAGAATCCGCACGAGTGTCGAACGGGTCAGCTCGGTCTCATTTTGCAGGTAACCAAGAACGTCGGGGACAGCACGATTCTGGTGGGAAACCTGTTCCTCGGCCACGCTAACGGCTGCCGTCGTAATGCCGCCCCGGACGACGCCCAATTGGCCAGCGCTAACGCGGACCTTTGGGGCCTCGATTTTTTCCATTTTCTTGATGGTGGTCACGGCTCGGCGGACTAGCTCGTCGGTCTCGAACTCGACCCGGTAGGTCGTCTTCGGCTTAATTTTGTCCCACAGTGCATGGAACTCGGGGCTGAGCGCCACTTCTTTTTTCAGCCGGTTGATCCCCTCATCCTTTTCTTTGCGGATGTGCCGCTCAATCTGGTAGGAGGCTAACAGATCCACGACAGCCGGCATCATCTCCCGGTGCGGCTCGGGCAGTTCGATCTTAAAGTCGGGCCTTCTGGGGTCGAAGGACGGCTGGAGTCGTCCCTCGGTATCGAGCATCTTTTGCTCGACGAGCGTGGATTTGATGACTTCCGCCGCTTCTCTGCCGATAGGCTTCTGCTCGCCGTCTACGACGTGCGTGAGTTTCGCCAGGGCGGTTATAGGCACCTTGCCGAAACTGACCCCGCAATCCTCCTCATATTCGGTCTGAAGGGCCTTCGCGAAATCCTCGTAGGTCTCGTTCGCCATGACGAATAGTTTGTTAATTGACTCGTCGAAGACGCGTTGCCCATTCTGGTTCACCGGCAGGCGCAGGCCCCGGCCAATTTCCTGCCGTTTTTTCATAGCGCTGCGGGTTTCGTTCAGCGTGCAAATCTGGAAGACGTTCGGGTTGTCCCAGCCTTCACGAAGGGCTGAATGGCTGAAAATGAACCTCAGCGGTTCCTCTTCGGATAGTAGCTGTTCCTTATCCTTCATGATAAGGTTATAAACCTCATCATCGGCCTGGGTGTCACCCCGCGTGTCCTTGAAGACGCCTTTCTTATCCTGAGCAAAGTAGCCGTTGTGAAGTTGCTCGATCGGGAGTTTGATCCAAGGAAAATTCTTGTAACGGGCATCCTTGGCGAACTCAGTCAGTATCTCTTCGAAGGCGTCCGCAAATTTCCCCTTCACGGGGCGGCCGGCTTCATCGTAATCGCGGTAATTGGCCACCCGGTCGATGAAGAACAGGCTCAAGACCTTGACGCCGCGTCCACGAAGCTGAATCTCCTTCTCTAGGTGCTTTTTGACGGTGTGCTTGATCTGCGTCCGCCAGACATCGTCGCGCATCCCGCCGACTTCTTCGCCAAGCCGCATCACGCGGCCATTGGTGAAGCGGATGTACTCACTTCCCGGTTCGGCGTTGATTTCGGCAACCTCAAAGCCGTCCCGGTAGCAGAAACGTTCGTTGGACACCGAGAAAAGGTCCGCACCGTTCCTGACCGCCACCGACTTTTCCTTCGGCCCATCGACAGTTTGGACGTGAATGCGAATCTTGGCCTGGATTCTTGGCTGGTAGTTGATCTGCTCGATGCGGACGAATGCGTCGTTGGCTCCGCCGTCCGGCGTCGCACTGGCGACGACTATTTGCTTAACCAGCCGTAACTCAAATGCCCGGACGGGGTCGAGCCGATAGACCAGGTTATAGGGATTCCGGTGGGTAGCGGAGTAACGGAGCGTACAGAGCGGGTTCAAGGCCCGGATTGCTTCCTGTGCCCGATCCGTCGAATCGACGCTTTGTGGTTCGTCGATGATGACAATAGGTCGGGCCGCCTGTACGAATTCGATGGGCTGGCGGCCTGAGAGTTTGTCGCTTTCCTTGTAGATGACATTGCTCTTCTGCTCGGCCTCGGTACCAGTGAAGTTCTTGCGGAAGGCGTCGATGTTGATGACTAGGATTTGCAGCGTATTGCTTATGGCGAACTGGCGCAGGCGGTTGACCTTTTTGGCATCGTAAACGAAGTGCTCGAACGGCAGGTTGTTGTAGAGTGCCCGGAAGTGCTCGGCGGTGATCTCGATGTTCTTAAGGACGCCTTCTCGAATGGCCACGCTCGGCACGACGATGATGTATTTCTGGAAGCCGTAGCGGCGCGATAGCTCGAAGATCGTCCGTAAATAGACGTAGGTCTTACCTGTCCCCGTCTCCATTTCGACGGAGAAGTGAGGGCACTGGCGGGGAAGATTCGCCGCCGCGTCGAAGATTTCCCAGGTTTCGAGCGTCGCTGCCGGATTGGGCGTGTCAATATCGTTGCGGGTCTGAACGGTCCTGGCATTGTCGCGGAGCTTCTCCGGGGCTAAGAGCAGGCTGTTGCCGACGCCGAGTTCGGTGCGGGACTGGCCGGCGAACAGGTCTCCCCATTCGCCGAGGTCGATCGGCGTGTACTCGGAGGCACCCTGCGGCTGGCCGTCGAAGAGGTCGGTGACGGCCGCGATTGCGTCAAGCTGGTATGTTTGGTTGGCGTCAAATTGCAGTTTCATAGCAGATCTTCCTACACCGTCTTGAAGCTGATGACGCCCTTGGACTTGAACGTCTGCACGGCATTGGCCTTCAGTTGGTCGTTTCCGGCAAAACCTTCATCAAGGCAAACAACTCGCTCCGGTTTCCGCTCAGCAATAGCCCGAATCAGTTCCAACGTCAATTCGCGTTCCAGGGTAATTAAGAGCGCACCCCCAGCCACGATGAAGACATTCTTTTGGGCGAGCGTCTGCTTCTCGACCGTCGTCGTGAGCGGGAAGCCGCTCTTTAGAAGCAGCTCGTAAAGAATGTCCTCCGCTGTGCGATCTTCTCGGATGTGCTCAATGTGGAATGCGAGTTGCTGTTCTAGTGCTTTCGGGTCGTGGGCGACTTGAGCGTCCCATGTCATGAAGTTGGACTCGGAAAGCTTAAAAACACGGAAACCACGGTCCTGTTCGACATGACCCAACGCGAGTGTCCCAGCGTTATCGGCACCCAGCTTCTTGATGACGCGCCGCACTCGTTCTGTGGTAATGGTAGCAACCGTCGCATAGCCGTCACGATTCACCGGTTCAGGAAGTTGAACCAGAATGAAGCTGCGATTACCGTCATCCTTTTCATTCTGTTCGAGGACGGCCTGAGCAGTCGTGCCCGATCCCGCGAAGAAGTCGAGAACAATGTCGTGCTCACTGGTGGTTCCTTCAACGATTTTCCGAAGCAGGTAGGTCGGCTTCGGATACTCAAATGGACTGTCTCCGAACAAGTCTTTTAGCTCTGTCTTGCCGTTCTGGTAATTGATTTCAGTTTCGTCCCAAACCGATTTCCATTTCGTGTTTCGCGAGTTGCCCTCTGAATTCTCCAAGAATTCCCGCTGGAAAACATCCCATTCGCCACGTCCTGAAATTAGTACACCTTCAAGTCGGTCAAGCCGACCTGCCACAGTCTCCGGTCCCCATTCCCATCGGCCATCCTCTCCAGTGGACTTTCGGGGCAATACCTCGATTGCAAACGTTTCCGACTGTTGTAACGACACCGCCTTCGTTTTAGGGTCAACGTAAATCGGAAAGAACATTTTCGGCCGATCCACTCGCCGCGATGCATTTCCTCTGTGCCGAAGCCCTCTGGTGCGATACCTCTTGCCGTTTGGCGCGGTGAACTTGTATTCGGATAGCTGCCGTTCATCAAGCGGCTGTCCTCGAAGGCTGCAAGCTACCGAATTGCGAGCGAATGTAAGCAGGTATTCGTGCGTAGTTGCGATCACCTCGGATTGCCGTCCGCGTGGATTGCTGACGACGCAAATCTGGCAGATGAAGTTCTCCTCACCGAAAATGTCGATGCAGAGGCGTCGGAGGTTTTCAAGTTCCGTATCATCAATGCTGATGAAGATGACGCCGTCTTCTCTCAGGAGATTCCTTGCGAGGTAGAGACGCGGATACATCATGTTCATCCACTTGGAGTGGAATCGTCCGTCCGACTCGGTGTTGGTGCCGAATTTCCGTCCTTCGGCATCGACCTGGCCCGTGTATTCTAGGTAGGTTTGCAGGCTCTCGGTGTAGTTATCCGGGTAGATAAAGTCATTGCCGGTGTTGTACGGCGGGTCGATGTAGATCATTTTGACCTTACCCAGATACGACTTCTGCATGAGCTTCAGTACCTCGAGATTGTCTCCCTCGATGATCAGGTTCTCGGTAGTGTCGAAGTTGACGCTCTCTTCCGGGCATGGGCGCAGCGTCCCCAAGCTCGGGGCCTGGATTGTCTTGAAGCAGTCGGCTTTTCCTGGCCAATTCATCCCGTAGCGTTCCTTGCCGACATCCACGGACTCGCCCAGGACGACCTTCAGCCGATCGAAATCTACCTTGCCTCCTTCGGTGCGGATCTCCGGGAAAAGGCACAGGAGTTCCTGCCGCTTGTCCTCGGCGATGTCTTGGGAACGCAGGTCCAGTACTTCTGGTCTGGTCATTTCTTGCGGGCCTTAGTGTTTTTGGGGTATTGCTCATACGACGCGCCAGTGCAGTGTGAACAGGGCGTCGCGAGCTGTTTGTTGCTGAAGACGGCGGCTGATTTCATCCAGTAAGGTGTCTTTCTGGCGGTCCACGTCCCGGCTCGCGGCATCGTAGGCCCGCCATGCTTCATCGCGTTTCGTCTCCAGCCCGCGGAGCTTTCGCTGGAGTTCCAGTTTTTCCGGTAGGTTGGGAGCCATACGGGCGGACTTCTTCGTCGCTTTGATGCTTTCGTCCAGTTCTTCCAATTCTGCTTTCAGGGCGGCGCGGCGATCCTCTGCCCAGCGGTCGAGCTTATCCATCTCCGTGTCGAACCATTGACCGTTCTTGGCGGCAAGAGCAGCCAGCAATTCGTTCTGCCGGTGAGAGGTAGCATCCGCCAAGGCTGATCGAGCTTCACCGACGATCGTCACAGAACCGCCGGTCTTGCCCGGCAAGTCGAACAAGCGACGGCACTGGCCCTCGTCCAGCCGATCGCCGCTATCGGTGACGCCAGCAAAGATCAGGTTCTCCTCAGTTTCCAGCGAACTAATGGAGAGTCGCGAGCAGGTGAGCCAGCCGCCATTCCCGACGAGCGACGCGAGGACGGAGATGTTCTTTCCGCTGGACGAATAGTCGAAGGTAACGTCGGCCAGCGAAAGCGCCAGGGCCTTTGCGTGGGCAAGGACACGTTGGGCCAAAGGATGGCCGACACGGTATGTGTTGGCATCCTCGACCTTTTTGCCGAGCCGGTACGGTCCGGGGTGAATCGTCTCGCCCGGATAGGGATTGCTCGTGAGGATGAAGCTGTGCTGGTGCTCGTCGAACTGGGCGAAGGATGCGAGCAAGTGCTTGGTCAGAACCCAGAGACGGTCATTGAACCTGTCGAGCAGGCCGGTGCTCTGGATTCGGACCTTCTCGATTACTTCCTGGTCAAAATTGTCGAGCAGTTTTTCGCGGGCATCCTGCTGGCCGGCGGTGATCTCGGTGTCGAGGTCGCGTTGAAGCTGGTCGAACTCGAACTGAATCTGCTGCGTCGACCGGCATTTCTGGTAGATCGACGCGATACGCTTCTCGAAATCAACGCCAGATTCAACCGCGCCAAGAACCTCGTCGCTGGCTCCGAAAACGCCGTTGAACAGGCGGAACTTTTCATCGAGCAGTTGATAGACTCGCTGATCAGCGGCGTTGTTCTTATTCAGGAAGTTTACGACCACCACATCGTACTTCTGTCCGTAGCGGTGGCATCGCCCGATCCGTTGCTCGATGCGTTGCGGGTTCCAGGGCAGGTCGTAATTGACGACAAGGTTGCAGAACTGAAGGTTGATGCCTTCGGCTGCCGCTTCCGTCGCGATCATTATGGCCGCTTCATCGCGGAAGTGTTCGACCAATGCAGCCCGCATGTCCGCGCCCGGTGAACCGGACACGCGGTCAGTGCCTTCATTCTTTTCAAGCCAGCGACGGTAGATTTCCTTTGAGCCTGCATCGCTGTTCGTGCCATTGAAGAGCATGACACTGCCAGCGAACTCGGTCTGCTCCAGGATGCCGAAAAGGTATTCCTGGGTCCGGCGGGATTCTGTGAAGATCAGGGCTTTCTGCTGAAGCGTCGCTCCATTCGTGCTCTGTTGTGCTTCGGCGGCGGCCGCGAATCCGCGTCGGAGCGCCGTCAAAAGAACCTCACCCTTGGAATTACGGGCGATGGATTTTGCCAAGGCGTGGAACTCTCGGAGCTTAGTCATCTCTTCACGCATTTCGGTAATCTGTTGCGGCGTGAATTGCGGCTTGTCATCCCCTGGCTCTTCCCCTTCATCCGGTTCCCACTCGTCGGTGAGATCGTCGAATTCCTCAAGGTTCTCGGCCAAGTCGTCGGGCGGTGCGTCCACCGCTTCGGCCTGCTTCGCGGCTATTTCGAGTTTGAAGGCCAGGCCGTTCAGAGTGTCGGAAATGGCATAGGTGGAGGACGCCAGCAGCTTTCGCAGGATGAGCGTCATGAGCGAGCGCTGGCTCGCTGGCAAGGCGTAAAGCGTAGGCTGTTGCAGGTATTCCGAAACCAGGTCATAGAGCCGTTGTTCGTCTGGCGTTGGAACGAATTCCTGCACGAGGGCATGGCGGTTCGTGAATTTCACATATTCCAACACCTGCTTGCGGAGTGTCCGCTTACAGATCGGCCGAAGCCGTTCTTTCAGGTCGGTGAAGTCGGCATCGTTCCCCAGTCGCGTAAACCGGGCACGATAGGTCTTCATGTCGCCAAAGGCGAATTCGTCAATAATGCTGACCAACCCGTAGAGTTCGAGCAACGAATTCTGCAACGGTGTGGCCGTCAACAGCACTTTACGAAAAGGTGCGACGGCCTGTTTTATGGCGTTGGCGATCTTATTCGTCGGCTTGTAGACGTTGCGGAGCCGGTGCGCTTCGTCGATGACGACCAGATCCCATTGGGTCTGGCGAATGTATGGCTCCATCTTTTTGGCAAACTGGTACGAACAAATGACGATGGCATCCCGCTGAAACGGGTTCAGGTTGCCGGAACGGACGGACTCGTTGAAGGTACGGCTTTCCAGAATAGCCGATGGCAGGAAGAACTTGTCGGCCAGTTCCTGCCCCCATTGTTTTCGCAGATTGGCGGGAGCAATTACGAGAATTCGGTGCTTCTGCTCAGCCCAGTTCTGGGCAATCAGCAACCCGGCTTCGATTGTCTTGCCGAGCCCGACTTCGTCGGCCAAGATCGCCCCTCGGGATAATGGATTACGAAAGGCGAACAGCGCCGCCTCGATCTGGTGCGGATTCAGGTCCACCTGTGCGTCCGACAAGACAGCCGTTAGCTTCTCCACGCTGTCGGAAGCACAACGGCGGGTCAAATCGTGGGCAAAATACTTTGCGTGGTACGCAGTTGTCATGATCGCATCGACTAAGACTATCTGGTTGTCTATCAGAAGTAGCTTCTTGTCCAGCTAAGTGCAAGAAGTTCAAGGAGATGCATCATACTAGAGAGGATACCAGGCTTCACGGCTAGACCCCGTCAACTCACCGCCAACCCTTGTTCGGACCTCGGGCCGTGCACAGTCTTGCCGTAAGCCCTTATTCCATAATATTTTAAAGGAAAATTACTTCTTGAGAATTAGGTAGATGATCGTCCCGTAAAGGGCGGCCGCGCCGCGACCGGCATGGCCGAGGTGGGGGCGATGAACTACAGCAAAGTTCAGAATAGGCTCAGTTGGTGGCCTGACTTCGCTTTTCCGCGCGCGACACGCTCCCGGTACGCAGGCCGAGGCGGCTGGGCCGGATGGCGTTCCGGTGGGCGTTGATCGCTCGCGGCCACCAGTGCCGGGCCGGACGGCAGGGCTGGCGTAGGCTCAGAAAGCTCGGGAATCGCCGCGACGGCTGACGCGGGTGCTTCCGCGTGCGTGGCAACGGTAGCTGGCTCGATCGTTGGTGCGGCATCCTCGGCTTCGGGGATTGGCTCGGCCGTGGGCTGCCTTGCGGTCCGCCTGCGGATGCGGGCGGTGATCGCCTCGGCGGCTGAGGCGTTGCGGGTGCGTGGACGCTCGGGCGTGGCTTCGATGGTGTGCGACGATTTCAGGGCCTGGATGCGTTCGGCCAATTCGGCGGCGGTCGGCTGCGACTGTCCGCTGGCCTCCGGCGTGCCGCCGGAGAGGGCGGTTTTCAGTTGGTCACGTAAGGCGGTCAGTTCCTCCTGGTAATCCTTCTGCTCAAACGGCTGGTCGAGGCGTGCCTCGTAGTCGCGGAGCTGGGCTTTGGCGATCTCCAGGTCGCGTCGTGCGGTGGCGAGTGGGCCGCCGTAGCTATCGGCAAGCCGTTCGAGGGCGTTCAGCACGGCTCGCGGGCCGTGATGGTCACGCGACAGCATGCCGTACCGCGTGCCCGCTCCGTCGAGGTAAACGTCGGCGGCTCCGCCTGAATGGAGCACGATTCCGAAATCCAGGCCGCAATAGCGGCCCAGCGGGAAGCGTTTGGTTTCGCGGACGGTATCGGGCACGGTGTTGAGGCGAGCCGTGAGCCGGTCGAGCACCTGGTCGCGGGCACATGGCCGGTCGGCGATGATGATCGGATCGTCGGCATGGGCGGCGGCGGTTGCCTGATCGGCTTCGAGGTCTGCCGGCACGCTTGGTGAGCTGGGAAATCGTCTCCGGCAGTTCGCGGCGGTAGCGGCGGGCGAGATATTGCTCGTCGGCGTGGTTCTTCTTCAGGATCGCCAGCCGCTGCAATTCGGCGTCGGCCTCGGCCAGCGTCAGCACGGCCGGATTGCCCGAAGCGATCGCTTTCACCTCGGCATAGGAGAGTTCCTGGCCGCCGATATCCTCGGCCCGGCGTACCGCTGCCTCGCCTGTCATTACCTGCGAAATAAACCGGGCCTTGGTTTCCAATGCCTGCCACATATAAGCGTCGAATGATCCTTCCGTGACGTAGCGGTAGATCGCCACTTCCTCGTTGGAATTGCCTTGCCTGAGTATCCGGCCTTCCCGCTGCTCGACTTCGGCCGGTTTCCACGGGGCGTCGAGATGGTGCAGGGCCACGAGACGTTTCTGGACGTTGGTGCCGGTGCCCATTTTCTGGGTGGAGCCGATCAGCACGCGGACGGAACCGGACCTCACCCGCTCAAAGAGCGATTGTTTCTTGGCGTCGGAATCGGCGTCGCCGACGGCGGCGATCTCGCTTTTCGGGATGCCGGAAGCGACCAGCTTGGCAATCACGTCGTCATAGACGCAGTATCCCCATTGCGTCGGGTTGACGCCCATGTCGCAGAAAATCATCTGCGTGCCGCGTGTCGCGGCCGATTTCCGCCAGGTGGCGGCGACGTTGCCGACCAGGGCGTTGATTTTCGAGTTCGGGGAAATCCTCGGTCCGTAGCGGAGAGCAACCGGGCGTCCAGGGCCAGCTTGCGGCCGTCGGTGGTGATGGCCAGGGCGTTATCCTCGCGTGGATCGACCTTCTGCGAGCGTAAACGCTCGTAGCGGGCAACCAGCCCTTGCTGGGCGGTACGCTTGCTCGTCCGACATCGGGCAGGCGACGACGATCGGCTTGCCGCCCTCCAGCTTTGGCCGTGGCAGGTCGAGCATCTCGGCCGTCTGCACGTCGGAGAACGCCCGGAACATCTGCTGAAGCTCGGGCAGGTTGACGAAACGGGCGAAGCGGCTGCGGGGCCGGAGTGACGCACCGTCGGGCGAGATTTCCATCGTATCGACGACTTCGCCGAAGGTGGCGGCCCAGCCGTCGAAATGCTCGATGCCCCGGCTTTTAAGCCCTTCCGGGTCGAGGAAGCGTTGCATCGTGTACATCTCGACCATCGTGTTGGAAATCGGCGTGCCGGTGGCGAACGTCACGCCGTGGCCGGGATGCTGCTCACTTAAGAACCGGGCTTTCATGTACAGGTCGAACGCCCGCTCGCTGCCGCCGGTCTGGATGCCGGCGACACGCTCCATCTTGGTCGGCGTCTCCAGGTTCTTGAAGAAATGGGCCTCGTCGATAAAGACGTGATCGACGCCGAGTTCGTCAAAGACCAGCCCGTCGTCTTTCTTGTCCTCGGCCAGCAGGTCTTTCAGCCGTTCCTGGCGTGCGGCGATTCTGCTTCTGAAGCGTCTTCATAATGTTGCGGTTGCCACGTGACGTGTCGCCGCGTGCGTCGTCGATAGTGAGCTGATAGTATTCCTCGATCTGCTGGCGCAGGAAGTTCGCCTGATAGTCTTTCGACAAGCCGATCCGCTCGAAACTCGAATGGGTGACGATGATGCCGTCCCACTCGCCGCTGGCGATTTTGGCGGTGAGCAATTTACGGCGGTCGCGGGCGAGATCCTCTTTGGTCGCCACCAGCAGCCGGGCGTTGGGGTAGAGCTGCATGAACTCGCGGGAGAATTGCTCGAGCATGTGGTTGGGCACGACGTACATCGGCTTTTTGACCAGCCCGGCCTGCTTCATCTTCATGCCGGTGGCGGCCATCGTGAACGTCTTGCCTGCCCCGACGGCGTGGGCGAGCAGCGTGTTGCCCGCACTCATGCCCCGCCACACGGCGTCGTCCTGGTGCGGATTCAGCGTGATCGTGCGGTTCATGCCGGGGAAATCGAGATGCGAACCGTCGAAGATGCGTGGCCGTAAATTATTGTAGGTATCATTATACAAGCGAACCAGTGTCTCCGTCCGGTCGGGATCGGAAAACACCCACGCCTTGAATTTCTCCTTGATGAGCTTCTGTTTCTCGCGGGCGGCAAGCGTCGCATCCTGGTTGACGATTCGCTCCTCGCGGTCGCCGTTCATCACCGTGTCGTAGATGACGGGGGATTTGAGGTTGAGGGCCAGCTCGAACAGCCAGGTGCCGTTGGCCCTTGGCGTCCCGAATTCCGCCGTGGCGGCAACCGACCGCTCGGCACTCAAATCAGGATCGACCGTCCATACTGCGTCCTTTTTCAGGTGGCCGATGGGGACGCTGCTCGGGGCAACCTTGAAGAGGTCGGCGGCGAACGCCTGGATGTCGCAGGCCGGTATCCAGGGGGCACCGAGATTGGCGTCGATGTCGCCGGGCAGCACGTCTTCGGGCTGCACAGCAGCCAGTGCCTCGGCGTTGCGGGCGAATTCCGGCCCGGCCGCTTTCGCGGTTTTGAGTTTTTCTCGCACGTTGCCCGACAGGTATTCATCGGCGGTTTGCCATGCCTTCGATTCTGGGTCCTGGTAGATCAGGTCGCCGAGTTCGGCGATTACCTGTGGCTCGGGCTTGCCGTACAGGCCAGCGATTGCCGGTAGATCGACCGTGCCGCGTTGGTTCAGCACCACCAGCAAGCCTTCCTCGGCCGAAGCGACGTGTGTGACGGCGGGCGTGCGGCCGACCACATCCCTTTGCATGATGGCGGCCTTGGCCGCTTTGCCGGTCGACTCGTCGTAATCCTCCAGCGACATCACCAGCATGGCGTCGGGATCGTCGCGGAATTTGGCAAGGTTGGGCATGCGGCGGATAACGCCGCCCTCGGCGGTTTCGCTGAATGTGGTCTTGTTGATCGGCCCGTACGCGGAGACGAAAAGGTCGTAAACCCGGTTCAGATCCTTCCGGGCATCGTTGCGATGGGCTTCCGGCCAATCCTCGTTTTGTGACTGGAGCACGCGGCGTGCTAAGTCCCTGAGTCCGATCAGGGCGGCCATCCGCTTGCCGGTCATGGTGCCGTCGGCTTTGAGTGCCGTCCCGCCATAGGTG
Source organism: uncultured Planctomycetota bacterium (assembly GCA_963823665.1). Taxonomy (GTDB): domain Bacteria; phylum Planctomycetota; class Planctomycetia; order Isosphaerales; family Isosphaeraceae; genus CAVXHV01. The sequence goes on along the minus strand of CAWGMQ010000004.1, from coordinate 550,566 downwards.
ACGGGATGGGCCGCACCGCCTTCGACCTGGTGGATGGCCCGGTCCTTGGCGACGAAGAAACTGCCCTCGGCAATGTGCGGCTCCTGCGGCGGTGGAACGAACGGGGGAGGTTTCGGCCTCTCCGGCTCCGACTGGACGACCTGGCCTTTGGGCAGACGCTGGATGGCGGTTGCGAGTTGCTGGGCAAGATCGCCTGTGCCGGTGACGCTGTAGGTCGAGTCATAGAGCCGGTCCTTGCGGCTCCAGTTGCCCAGCACCATTTCAGGATGGTGGTGGAAATATTTATTGATCGGGATATTTACATCCTCGATGGTCATCGGGGCGGTCTCCAGCCACGACGGATCGGCATGGTTGTGCGTTTGCCCGTTTGAGCGTTTGCGAAAAAACACTATATCGGTCACCACTGCCGTGCCTTCGCGTTTGAAGGCGTCCGAAGGCAGCCTGATCGCTCCCAGGAAATCCGCCTCGGCGGCAAGCCGCTCGCGGACGGCGGCGTTCTGCTTGTCGAGCGTGTAATGGGTCGTGACCAGGGCCATGATGCCGCCGGGCTTCAGGGCGTCGAGCGATTTGGCGAAGAAGAAGTCATGCAGCGACAGACGCTGGCCCCGGTAATCGAGCTTCAGGTCGGCGAACGGCACATTGCCGATCACCGCGTCGATCGGCGGGAGTTTGCTATCGCGGAAATCTTCGATGCGGATGTCGGCTTGCGGGATGGCGTGCCCGTGCGATGCGGCCGGAGGTCGTATCCATCTCGACGCCGATGAAGTGCATCCCGCCTGCGGCCTGTGCCAGGAAGTTGCCGGTGCCGCAACCTGGCTCCAGCACGGTGGCGTTATCCGCAACGCCGAGGCGGGAAAGGGCGTCGTGCATCGCCGCGATGACGGTGGGCGACGTGTAGAAGGCGTTGAAGGTGGTGCGTTTGGCCGAATCGTATTCATCGGGGCGGAGGAGCGATTTCAGCTCATCGCCCAGGGCCTGCCAGCCAGCGTCCTTGTAGCGGCCGGTGACAGGGTTGGGAAAGATCGACAGGGCCACCGGGCCGAAACCGGCGAAGCGGGCCAGTGCCGCTTGCTCGTCGGCCGTTGCCTTCCGTCCTTCCTCCTCGATCCGCCGTAGCGTGCGGATAGCGTTGATGATGTCGCGTGCTTTGGATTTCTCGCCTCCGGCGATGTCGGCGATCGTTGCGGTCGTCGTGGTTTCTTCCATGATGCGGTCTCCTGCTCCCTGTTCCGGCCCCGACAGCCGGGGCCTTTCAAGGGCAGCAGACAGGCGGGGAACGGGCTCTTGCCCACCGGCGGCATCGTGCCGCCCGGTGCCTGCCGCAACCTGAGAAACCGAAGCTTCACCCTTTAGCAAACCATCATTTGTGAAAGCGGTTTGTCCGGTTGCGGCGGGCGGCTCCGCCTGTAGCGTCGCCGGAGAAAGGCCCCGGTCAGGGGCCACAGTGGGGGCAGGAATTGCGGCAGGAACAAGGTCGCTGGAGATAGCGGGTTCGGCGGACGGCAGATTGCTACGCGGTGTGGGAGCGTCAAAGGATAGCTTGCCCTGGCCGCGTGCCGGGCTGGTGCGGCGTGCCTCAGCTATGCGGTCGGCGTATGACGCTTGAGATAGGCCATCGCCCCGTCGACGGTAGGGCCGTCCTCGTCCGTTTTCGACCCGGAGGACAAATCCTCGTCCAGTTCCTTGAGGGCGATCTCCAGGGCTTCGCTCGAAATCTGGCTGTGGTCGCTGCCTGGCCTCCTCTGGCTGAGTCGGTCCATCCATTCCTCGTGGCTGGCTTTCAGTGCGAGGGCGTAAGCGTCCATCGTCGCCAGCAACGTCCGGCTTGCCCGCAACTGCTCGTGTAGTTCCGGCTTTTGCTGAATCAGTTCGAGCACGATCGTTTTGTACTTCATGATGGGTTTCTCCTGGGTGAGGGACGGTGCCCGTGGCTGATGAATCAGGCTCGCTGGCTGTTGTAAATTCCAGCGGTAGAAGGAATGGGGATGTAGGTCGCAGTGCCATGCCGGGAGCGATTACCTATCGTCAGTTGCGATAGTGGTAATACGGCCTGTGTGCGATCGCAACACATTTTTCCGGCTGTGATCCTCCAGGCAGTGATCGCTGATCGACGCGACGGGTGATGTTGCCGTAAGGCGACACTCCGAAAAAAAGAACCGACAGCGGCACGTTGCATTTCTGGCTACGATCTGGCCGTTAACTTCCGGCCGTTCGAGTTTCGTTAAATCGTTGCCAAGTCAGGTTTCCAACTGAGCGGCATGATTTCACACGTCGCCGCGAAAGCGTTTTCACCGGGAAAACGACCCCCTTTTCCCTTAGAGCACCGCTAAGGAGGCAAGTCTGTTCCACTTCTATCTGTGCTTACTGATGCGAAAGCCACTTGATTTTGTGGCTTTCGCTCATATGATCCCCACATGTGGTATTACCATGTAGGGGGTCCATAATGCTTCGCCTTTTTACCGCCCGCTCGTCCTCTGCCGTTAAGAAATATTTCGAGACGGCGGATTATTACAGCCAGGGCAATGAGACGGTCGGGGTGTGGGGCGGCAAGCTTGCCGAGTCGTTCGGCCTGGCGGGAAAGCCCGTCTCAAAGGAAACCTTCGAGCGGATGTGCGACAACCTGCACCCGGTCACGGGCGAGCAACTCACCCCCCGGATGAACGCCAACCGCCGCGTCGGCGAGGACATGATCTACTCGCTGCCCAAGGAGGTCGGGGCCTATATCATGCTGCTGCCGCCAGCGGAGCGGGATGCGATGCTGGCGATGGTCGGCCAGCGTGTGTACGAGGTGCAGGGGATGATTGAAGCCGACGTGCAGACGCGGGTGCGGCTGCACGGTGCCTTTGAGAACCGCGATACCGGCAACATGGCCTATGCCGGGTTCCTGCATACCACCGCCCGGCCGGTGGATGGCCAGCCGCCCGATCCGCATCCCCACTGGCACATGTTCACCTTCAACGCTACCAACGATCCGGTGGAGGAACGCGTCAAGGCCATCGAAATGGCCAACGTCTACCGCGACCGGCCCTATTACGAGTCGGTGTTTTATTCGCGGGTGGCCAGGGACCTGGCCCAGCTCGGCCTGCCGGTGGAACGGCGGGCGGATGGCAAATGGGGATTCGCCGGGCTGCAACCGCTGGGCGTCACCTTCTCCAAACGTACCGGCCAGATCGAGGACACGGCCCGCCTGCTCAACATCACCGAAGCCGGTCGCAAGGCGGAGCTGGGGGCCAAAACGCGGGCCAGGAAACAGAAGGAGCTGACGCCGGAGCAACTCCGCGAGGCGTGGCTTGGCCAGCTCAGCGACGGCGACCGCGACGCATTGGCCTGCGTCTTCGGCCAGGGCGTGGGCATCGGCCAGGAAGTGACGGCCAAAGAAGCTGTGTCGTTCGCCATCGCTCACCTCAGCGAACAGCTCTCGGTGTTTCCGGAGCGGGAACTGATGCGGGTGGCCCTGTTGCACGGGGTGGGGCAGGTGACGCTGGAGGAAGTCGCAGCCGAGCTGCCGCGTCAGGGCGTCCTGGTCAGCAGGATCGACGGCCAGCGTATGGCGACCACGGCGACGTTGCAGGACGAAGAACGCTACATCGCCCGCGTGGCGGCCGGTGGCCGGGGCACGGTCTGCCCGGTCGGCGTGCCGGAGGGGCTTTCCCGCCGCATGGCCAACGGCAAGTCGCTCAATGACGGACAGTGGGAGGCAGTGACCGGGCTGCTGGAATCGGAAAACCGCGTCAACCTGGTCGAAGGCCCCGCCGGGGCGGGCAAAAGCTCGATGCTCGGCAAATACGATGAAGGGGTGCGGCGGCAGGGGCAGACCGTCACCTACCTGGCCACGACCACGGGGGCGGTCAAAGTGCTCGAAAAGGACGGGTTCGAGGCGAACACCTTGGCCCGGTTCCTGGTCGATGAGAAAATGCAGGCTGCCGCTGCCGGTGGCCGCGTCGTCGTCGATGAAACCTCCCTGCTCGGCCATAAGGACGCGGTCCGGCTGCTCCGCCTGGCCGAAAAGCTCAACCTGAAACTGGTCTTCGTCGGCGATCAGATGCAGCATGGCTCCGTGGCTCGCGGGGCCTTCATGCGGGTGCTCAAGGAGTTCGGCTGCGTCCGGCCGTTCCGCCTTACTGAGATCCTGCGGCAGGAAACCCCGGAGTATCGGGCTGCCGCCAAGCTGCTGTCCGAAGGCAAATCGCTCGAAGGCTTCAACGCCCTCGATGGCCTGGGCTGGGTCAGGGAATCCGCCGATGATGAGGCCCGCGTGGCGGCTATTGCCAGCGATTACATGCAGGCGATGAAAGACGGTGCGTCGTGCCTCATTGTGTCGCCAACGCATGCCGAAGCCGCCAGCATTACGGTGGCGATCCGGGGCCAGCTCCGGGCGGCGGGCAAGCTGGCGGCAACTGAACACGAATTTACCCGGCTGGTCGCGGTGGGTGATGTTTCGGAAGCGATGCGGGGGCTTGCGACGACGTACCGGCCCGGCGACGTGATCCAGTTCCACCAGAATGCCAAGGGCGGTTTTACGAAAGGCGACCGGCTGACTGTCACCGATCCGGCTTTGGTGCCGCTCTCCGAGGCGGCGAAGTTCTCCGTCTACCGGCCTGAGACCATTTCGCTGGCGGTCGGCGACCGCATCCGCTTCACGGCTACGGTGACGGCCAACGATGGCAGCAAGCTCAAGAACGGCGAAAACCACGCCATCGCCGAAATCACGCCCCAGGGTGCCATCCGGCTTGCTAACGGCAAGGTCATCCCTGCCGATGCCGGGCATTTCCGGCAAGGCTACGTCGAAACATCGTTCGGTTCTCAGGGAAAAACGGTAAAGCGGGTCATCCTTGGCATGTCGTCGCGGTCGCTGCCTGCGACCAACATGGAGCAACTCTACGTCTCGGCGTCACGGGCAAAGGCAAGCGTTACCTTATATACCGATGACAAAGAAGCGGTCAAAGCCGCTATCGGGCGTAGCTCGCAAAAGCTTGCCGCCCTCGACATACGCCCCGAACAGCCCGACGACGCGGAAGCCAAGCGGCGGCGGGCAACGGAGGAATGGCAGCACCGCATGCGGCGTCATGCCTACGTCGCCCTCGTCCGGGCGGAACATGATGCCCCGCACCAACCACAACCCCCGCACCAACCGGAAAGGCCCTCGGCCCATGAAAGATGAAGACGCTGAAGGCAACGGCAAACATAACGATAAGGTGATCCGACCCAATTTCTCGCCGTCCAGCATCCGCTCCCGGCTGCAACAGGAGCAGAAGGGCAACGAGCCTCCCGCGAAAGCGGCAAGCGGGCAAGCGGAAATCATCCCGCTGGACCCGGCCTTGCCGGATAAGGTCGATCCGCTGCCACGGCCGGGAGATGCCTACAAGGTGCATGGGCGTCACGGCAACAAGCCGGACCTGACGATTCATTTTATCCTTAAGGATTATTCCTATGAGGGCTTTTCGTATGCCACCTGCGAGCGGGTGCGGCTGGTGCCCAAAGAAAAGCCGGGCACGGCCCCCGTGCTGATCGTCCGTTTCCACGGCAGCGTCATCACGGAAGCCGTCATCGAGGGCCGTCACCTGGATTCGCTCTATCACTGGATCGGGCTTCATCGGGTGCCGTGGATTTGGGAGCATCCGGAACCGGCACGATTCGCCGATGAAAACGCGACGCTGATTAGCCGGATCACCTTCCGGCAGGTGGAACGCTGAGGGTCAAGCGAGCGTGGCCGGGCTGGGAGCCTCGCATACATCGCGTGCCGTGCCACTGCCGGACATGGGGTCGAACACCATGCCGGGGCGGAAGAACGTGAGCAAATCCTCGATGAGCTTGCCGCCGCAATTGCCTGGCCATTTCCGGTCGCCGAATTCGCCTGTCCGGTGGAAGTGATAAAGGCTGGTCAGGTGCGGGACCGGGCTGCCGGTTTTCGGTGCCCGTGGCAGGCGGGCATAGATCGTCCCGTCCGGCTCTGGCGGCCGGACAGGGAAGGCACGACGGAGCCGGGCGGCATAGTGTGGATTGATCGACATGGTTGCGTGGGTCATGGCTGCCTCCTAGCTTTGACGGTGAAGAATGAGGATGGCCTGAACCAGCGTCGTCGCCTGCTTCAGCAGGTGATCGGTCGGCATGATCGAGCCAACGGCACCGTTCTGGCTGCCCTGGACGACGGCCTCGAGGCCCTGGTCGATGTCCGCTATGGCGGTGGTGAGAATGGCCCGCAGTGCCTTAAGGTTGGCTCCGATGGCCTGTAGGTATGTGTTTGATGATTCCATAATGTGATTCCTTTCAGGTGATGGGCGGGCATTGCTGCCCGCCCGGTTGAATTCGGTTAGCTGTTGCTCTTGGGCTTGGTCAGCACGATCCGTCCGTCGAGCGGGATGGCGTGGAGCTGCACGGTGAACCCGCCGTCGCGGTTGCTCCAGGCGACGCCGATGCGGTCCCAATAGCTTTGATCGTCCTTCCCCTCACGTACCTGATAGGCGACCAGGCTCGGCCTGCGGTTCTTCACTCCGGTATCGAGGGCTGCTTCTGTTTCTGCGTTAGACATGGTGGTTTCCTTCTCTTTGAGTTGCGGCCCCGGACCATCCGTGGCCTTACGAGAGCAACCAACCAGACGCCTAGACGGGCTTTACGCCCACGGGCCGCATAGTGCGGCCCGTGTCCGCTGCAACCTGAGAAACGGAAGATTCATTCCCTTGAAAAACATAATCTTATGAAAGCCGTTTCTCTTGTTGCGGCGGGCGGCTGCGGCTGTAGGTTCGCGTCAGTTAGGCCACCTATGGTGCCGGAGCTGGATTGAAGTAGGAGAAAATCGGGCATGGACAACCTGAAACAGGCGGCGTGAGCACCGGGGAACCGGCCGGGCATGGTCGGCGATCAGCTAAGGATGGGATCGATAGCGTCGAAGATTGCGGACGGCTGTCGGCATGTGGTCGCGGGATGGCAGGGAGTGCCGCTGCCGGAGACAGGCTATCAACCGGGCGGCGGGACCACGACCATTGCTTGCAAGCAATCGGGCAATAAAAAGCAACGCCGTCGCTTCGCAACCCGGACCAGCTACACGACGGCGGGAAGGAACAGGAAGGAGCCTGAAACCGCGAGAAATGCCCCAACGAGGCGACATGAGGATCGGGAAAAACCAAGTGAGCGGGAGCGGTAGCCGGTCGCTAGCAATGGAACCGTAGAGCAGCCGGGTCACCTTGCCGGATTGCCCCCTATCCGTGAATCCACTTAAGGCCCATCGGCGAGTACCGTCGAGTCGTATGAACACGATCTGGGGCCAGAAAACCTACTCTTCATGCTACTGGGCGGTGTTCTGGCCTGATGAAACGCGACGATGCGAGCTTAGAGTCGTTGTGTGGCCGACGACCTGAGGATTGTAACCCAAACTGAAATAACGGCTTGCGATCAGTCGATTCCGGAAAAGGCCGGAAAAGGATGAGAACCTTTTCTGTGCCGGACGAACTTAGGATTGTAACCCAAACTGAAATAACGACTTGCGATCAGTCGATTCCGGAGAAGGACAGCACTTGGACGTTTGACGGTGCTGCATCTGTGGCATACGAGCTAGGTCAGAGACGCGATTTTCTCTGTGCCCGGAGGTCCCGGCGATGATAGCCACAGGCAGCCATGAGGTTTCGACTGATCCGCCGACACGGGAGCAACTGCACGCCCTGATTGAAGGCTGGGATGCGGAGCATGGTGAAGTGATTAGCAATGCCCTGCGACGCAGGGGCGTTCCGTGGCACGACCTTGATGCCGCCAGACTGGATGTCTTTAGAAAGTCATCCGCTTCGCTGAGCCGGGGCTATCCGCCACGGGAATCTACCCGCCGATGGCTCATCGCCATCGCCGGGAGCGTGGCAATCGACTATCACCGGCAACGGCAACGCGAAAACGACGGTCGCAGCACGCTCGACGAATCCGCCGTGGCAAGCACCGGAGCCGATCCGCTCACCGAATTGTGCCGGGGTGAGATTAGCGACGCGATGAACGCGGCGATTGAAAAGCTACCACCGATTCAGCAACAACTTATTATCTATAGCTATCTCGAGAATAAGACCAACGCCAAAATCGCCAAGGATCTCGGTGTCTCACCAGTTACGGTCGCCAAGCGTATAAAGCGGGCATTGAACGAATTACGTAACCAAATGAGCGGATTCGAGGCTGACATCTAGGCTTAGGGCAACGGCCAATCAGCGTGGCCGGTGCTTGTCTTTGTCGTTATCGCGGCCGAAGATAGCCCGACGCAAACGCTCCGCACCTCCTTTTTGACGCTCGACACGTTCCTCATTTGCCCGTTGCAGCGTTGCAGCGTCGGCCGTGTTTCTCACATCGAAGGGATCGACGATGGTTGGCCCGTCCGGCGTTTCCCGGTAGGCAGTTTCTATAATATCTCTGGCACCGGGTTTAACGGTGCGATCCACTTCCAAGAATAACCACTCCTTCAAATCTTCAGTCCGCTGCTCGGTAACATCCTCTGTATTGCCTTTGACCAAACTGACGAGTGCCCGAAAATGGGCGGGGTGTTGTTCCAAGAGGCGGCGTACGTAATCTTCCCAAAACCGCGTCGTACCCAACTCCCGACGTTCACCGCTCCTCTTTAGCGGCATTTCCGGCTCTTGCGGCTCCGGTTGATCCGGTTTTGGCTGCTTCCCTTCCTCCGACAAACGCTCCTCCATAAGCGGATTCAACGCACCTGCCGGGCGGCTTCGCCTCCCGTTGGTGGGCCTCCGATCATAGGGTGTCCGCCGAAATAGTCAATCATCTGTATGGTTTCATGTTACCTGATCGTGATGCAAAATTTCCCCGTAGGGGTTTACGTTTTCCCCTGCCCGCTCGTCCTATGTGTGGGATGAGTTAGCATCGCGGCGGCGGAACAGCCGGTATCGGAATGGCCCTATCGCAAGGGTGACTCCCGATCTTCCTTTCGCCAGTGGCAATGTTCGCCGTCCCTAGGCCAGCACCATGCCTGTCTTCCCGCAATTCGGATCGCCATGCGGCGAGGCCGGTAGCCGCACGGCATCACCTAACCAACAACCCGGCTAACCCTTCTTCGGAGCTACTTCTATGTCAACTCAAGCTCAAGGTTATGCCAGTGGTGCCGCTCAGGCGGTAGGGGCGAATTTGGCGATTGCGGCCCTGAGCACTCCTCCAGGGCAAGCAGCAATCGCGGGAACGGTGGCCTTGGGAGTGGCTGCCGCCCCAGTCGTTGTTGTCGTGGCGGCAACAGCGGGCATAGTCTATGCCACCGCCAAGCTTGCCGAGTGGCTTGATTTCTGAGTCAATCAGGCCCGTCGGTATCGGCTCCGTCGCATGAGCCGGTCCGTTAACCCGTTAGCAGTTCAAACCCAACCGCGTGCGGTTGCCGGTCGCTGCACGCCAATTACTTTTCGACCGGCATTACTCAGCGAAAGGAAGGATTAAGCGTGGCCAAGATATGTCCCAAATGCCGATCGGCTGATGTGATCCATAAGGATCACAGCAGGAAGGAACTCAATCATTCCGCCCTTCACCACGGCGGGCACCAGTTGCACGGGGCGATGTCGGGGCATCCGGTGGGGCTCCTCATCATCGCGGGATGTTGGGCGGTCGGTCAGTTCGCTCACCTCATTGATAAGCCGTGGAGATGCAAGAACTGCTACCACGAGTTTACCTGATACCCCATGCCCGGCCGGGTGTTACGGCCGGGCTGTTTCACTTTCCTTTTCCACGAAAGGAGCGTTGTCCTTGGTTCTAAACGCTGTCACTCAGGTTCTTCAAGTGCTGATGATCGCACTTGCTGAATTAATGCCTGATCCATCGCAACCGCGAAAGAAATTCCTCGATGAAGAAATCCAACGATTGGCTAAATCTATAGCCGTTCATGGGGTCCTTCAACCGCTGCGGGTGATCCGCGATGAGCAACGGCAGGTGTGGTTGATCCTCACCGGCGAAAGCCGCTTCCGGGCTGCTGGACTTGCCGGGCTGACGCATGTGCCCTGCATCCCGGTGGCCGGTGAACTTTCCGACGCGGACAAGCTGGCGGATCGCCTCACTGAAAACGACCTTCGCCATGATCTTGAGCCGATGGACACGGCTCGTGGCCTGGCACGGCTGAAAGCCCTCAAGGGCTGCAATTCCAAGGCTCTGGTCGAGGAATATGGTTTTTCCGCTGCGGCCATCACCAAAGCCGAAGCGTTGCTGTCGCTTCCTGGGGACATTCAGGAGCTGATCGGCTCCGGTTCCGGACAAATCGCCCCGGCCACGGGGTACGAAATCTCCCGCCTGCCGGATGAACAAAGCCAGCGGGAACTTGCCCACGCGGTCATTGCCAAGCGTCTGCCACGGCGTGCGGTGGTGGAAGCTGTGCAGGAAACGGTGGGCAAACGTAACGTCACGCCCAACGCCGGGCGGATCGCCTGCAAGTTGGGTGGCGGTATCTCCGTCACCGTGAGTTCCAGCGGCGAGCCGCTGAACTGGAAACGCCTGCTCACGGCCCTCGACCACCTTACGAAACAGGCTAAGAAGCTGTCTGAGGAAGGAGGAAAGGAGGTATCGGCCCTCGCCCGCGTCCTGCGGGCCTCCTGAACGTTTTCGCCGCCCTGCCGGTGTTCGGCGGGGCGGTCTCTTTATCCCCCTGCCTAGCGTCCCAAGGAGACATCCCAATGGAACACGTCATCGCGTTGCTGGCCAGCGTGGTCGGCTATTTCTTCCAATCGGTCGTCGAAAGTGCCCTGCCGCCGCCTGAGGGGCGGCGGAAGTCATAACCGTTTTCCCCTGCCCTGCCGGTGCTGCCGGCGGGGCGGGTTTTCACTCACTCGAATCCTTCGGAGATGAACCATGTTCGAGCTGCTTCGCCTGATGGTGGTGATGGCCAGTGTCATCGTCATCACGCTGATGGTGCTGTTGGCACTGCCTGCAAGTCGCTTGCGTGATCTGCTTATGCCCTACGTGGCCTGGTCATTCGTCGTTCTTTGCGGCTTGTACTGCATCAGCCCTATCGACGCCATGCCGGAAATCGCCCTCGGCCCGTTCGGGTTGTTTGACGATCTCGCGGCGGCGGCGGCGGGCATTGGCACCGCCGTCGCAACGATCAAAGCCCAACGCAAGAAGCATCCCAACTACCAGGACCCTTATTTCAATTGATGACCTGCCCGGCCGAGGGCGTTTGCACCTGGCCGGGCATTTCTTTCCTACGGAGGTCAACTATGCCCGTTACCCAAGCCCGCGTCCTGCGTACTATCCTGCAACTCGCCTGTGCCTGTGTCGGTGTCGGGCTGTTCCTGATCGGTATGCGTGTACCGTTCATGTTCCTCCTGGTCGCCGCAGGCGTGGTATGGAACCGCTTTCGCCGCGTGGCCGCGTCGGGCTGGTCACACGGGACCGCGAGGCTTGCCACGCTCAGTGATCTGATCCGCTCCAACATGCTGGGCGATGATGGCCTGATCCTCGGCACCACCGGCACCATGCAGCGTCCGTCATTTCGGGAGGGTTTATCCGCCCTGTGGTCGGCCCGCACGTCGCCAGTGCTGGCCAGTTACCTGTTCCTCTCCGCTTTTGGCGGTAAGCGGTGGGTCGCGGACCGCATGATACGTCTACATACGTTTACTCATTTACTGACCTGTAGCAAAACCGGCGGGGGCAAAGGCGTAAGTGTGCTGATTATTAACTTGCTCTCCTATCTGCATAGCTGCGTCGTTACTGATCCGAAGGGGGAATTGTTCACGGCTACGGCACGCCATCGCCGCGACAAATTCAAGCATCATATCATCCGCCTTGACCCATTCGGACTTTGCGGGCCGGGATCACACACACTGAATCCCTTGGATTTCGTTGATGACAAGGCGGACGATTTTCTCGATCAGTGCCGTGACCTTGCTGATATGTTGATTATGCGATCCGGCACAGAACCCGATCCGCATTGGAATGACTCCGCCCGGCTGGTTTTGACGGCGTTCATTGCATACATATGTGCATGCGAGAATAACCCGGAAAAGCGGACGCTCGATGCGGTCAGGGACATTGTGTCCTGCCGCAATACCTTTGCCGTGGCTGTTGACTGGATGCAAAAGGTCGAATCGCATGGCGGGGTAATCCAGCGTCTGGGGCACTCGCTCACCTGGTTCCAGGATCGTGAGCTTGGGAGTGTCCTCTCAACCGTTCAAAGACAAACGGAGTGGCTCGACGGTCCGCTGATCCAAAAAAATACCGCCACTTCGACTTGCGACCCGCGTTGGCTTCGTACCGGCCGCGTAACGGCCTATCTGGTCTTACCTGAAGACAAGCTTGAAACTCTTCCCCTCTTCCGGCTGTGGATAGGCGTTATCCTGCGGACCATCACGCGGGGCAAACCATCCGAGCGAAATCCCGTGCTGTTCCTCCTCGACGAAGCGGCTCATATCGGCAAAATCCGCATATTAGAAACCGCTGTGACACTCATGCGTGGCATGGGCATTCGTTTATGGTTCATCTTTCAATCGATCAATCAGCTCAAGGAGTGCTATGGCGACAAGGCAAAGACGATTCTTGATAATATCGACACACAACAATATTTTGGCGTGAATTCCATTGAGGCTGCGGAGGAAATCTCGAAAAGAATCGGCGATACCACGATTTCCGTCGCATCGCATGGCGACAACACCGGCGAATCGCGGCAAAGAGGCGAAACGGGCCAGAATTCGAGCGGCGTTTCGAGCGGCCGGAATTCCAACGTTTCCCAAACGGGGCGGCGGATGATCAAGCCGGAGGAGTTGATGGTCGCACCGGAGGATGTCGCGTGGGTCTTCCATCGCAATTTGCCCGTCATTCCGGCTCGGCTCATCAGGTATTACGACCATCCCGCCTTCCGGGGCGGCGGCACGGGCAATCAACCGGGCCTTGGGCGGAAGGCAATCGAAAACGCGGTGTGCCTCCTGCTGATAAGCATCCTGTTCGCGGCGACAGCCGTAAGCCTGTCCCCTTTCAATCTACGGCCGGAGCTACCGGCCGGTTTTTCGTGGCCACGTGTGTGGCCGGATGAATTGGACGGATACGCACCACTTCCCGATTCTGACTGGCAGTTTTCCAACAGATGACCTGAGAGGAGTTTTACGATGGCGAAGCAAGTATCGAATGAACCCGGTGGCCTGGTGGCACGCATCTGGCACGCGATCACGAAAGACGGCACGCTTGCCGCTGCCGGGCGGCAGGGTGCCGATGAAATCGCAATGGCCCTGCGGGCATTCCCGGAAACCATCCATGTGGATGAACCAGGCACGATCCTGAATCCGACACAAGGCGAAATCGCGGCCCGTCGGGAGGAGAGGATTCCCTCCCCTAGCGAAATCGCCAGGGACAAACAGCCCTACCGGCCGGAGCCGGGTCACGACCACGGCCAGGACCTGGGCCGGGAGTGAGGATGTGGGCGACAGGTTTTCGAGGGCACAACAATGAACACAATAGACGATGCTGACGCCAGATTGGCCGAATTCTTGTCGCAGCTTGAAAAGGTTCGGCCCGCAACTCGTCGCCTAATCGAATCAATGATGCTCGACATGTGGCCAAACCACACGGCGATTGTTGATTTCGGAATCGACAGTCAGTCACATTATGAAGCGTTGTATTACCCGATCCGCGAAGGCACCATCATGCCGTTGGCCCTGGATGATGCCCTTGGTAACGGCGAGAAGCTGACAAGGTTGACGCGGGATGCGGCCTCCAATCCGCATAAAGACATAGAATTCCACACGTCATGGGATTTGATTTCAGGTCGCGAACGGTCCCAGCCCGACGTAGCGGCTTCCCGCCCTCCCACGCCGTCGGAACTCATCGACCAATGCAAAGCCTCGCGGCGGCTCGAGCCGCAACAGGCAAGCGTCCAGGACCGCGTGCGTGACGATGGCCATGACCACTAACCAACGAGATCGAGACTGCGGAGTGCATGAGCGATGGAACCCATCGAAGACCGCCTGAGCCGCATCGAGGCCATGCTTGCCAAGCTTGTCGAGCGGCAGGCGGTCAAAGCGTTTTACACGCCGGAGGAATTCGCCCGGCTGGTGGGGCGTGAAGCCTTCACCTGCCGGGAGTATTGCCGCCTCGGCCGCATCCGGGCACAAAAGAAAACCAGTGGTCGCGGGAAGCATCCCTCGTGGGTGATCGCCCACGAGGAATTGCTTCGCTTTCAGCGAGAAGGGTTGTTGCCGGACCGGCGGCATCAACCAAACACGCCCAAGACAGCCTGACGCTTTACGTGCGGGGTGAGGTGCCGGTAGCGACGCTGCATTTCAAGTGATTGATGGCCGAGGATGTCGTCGATAATTCGCTGATCGACCCCTGCCGCCGCAAGGCACGACGCAACCGAGTGCCGAAGTACGTGCAGGCCCCGGACCACTTTCCACTTTCCACCGCTCAACGTGCGGCGGAAATGATCGTGCAATTCCCTCGGCGTGAGCGGTCCTGCCTCCGGCTGTTCCTGCCGCACCTGCACCGTCGCCAACCGTTTGGCTAGGGTCGTCGCCCTTCCCTTCCCGCTTCTATGGCCTGTCGTGCGGCTGCGTGTGCGGCTGCGTTCAACGTGCCCTGCATGGCAAAACAGCGTATTGCCGCCGGGATGGACGGTTAGCCATGCCTGGAGGGCTTCCGTCAGCGTCGTCGTCAGCGGTGCCCGACGGGTCGAATCCTTGCCGTGGACACGCTTCTTCTCGCGTATGGTGACGCTGCCAGCGTCGAAATCGACATCGGTTATCAGCATCCGGGTCAATTCGCTCCGCCTGGCCCCGGTATGGGCTGCCATGCATATCAGCGGGAAAATCCACGGATAGGCGGCCTGCTCGCTGGCAAAGGCGAGCAGGTCCGCGATTTCCGGCGTCCGCAGGTAGAGGCTTTCCCAGAGCTGCTTTTTCTGGGCGGCGGTAACTCCCCCCGCCTTGATGCGACGCTCGATCTCCTCGACCGTCTGAAATGGCGGTTTCTCATCGCTTCTGGAATAACGAAGTCCGTTATAAGGAAAGCGGCCCGCGACGATTGCCATCTTCTCAGCCCAGTTCCATGCCGTCCGCAGCGTGACGATTTCTTTCCTGATGGTGGCCGGACTCAGCCGCTTGCCGCTAATGCCCTTCGCCTTGGCACGGCGGTCAACGTAGCCTTGCAGGTCGGCAAGTTTCAGCTCGCGGATCGGGAACCGCTCGCCAAGGGCGGCGGTCAGGTGCTTGAAATGCAATTCGATTCCCTCGATGGTGCGTTCCACAAGGGAATCCCTGTGCGTCGCCAGGTAGCGGTCGCGGAAACCGGCAAGCGTAAGTTCCCGCGATTCGGTGGGCACTTCTTGCAGGTCGGCGGGTGGGTTGCCATCGAATTGGAAGAACTCAACGATGTCGAGGCCGGGCGGCAGCTCGATCAATCGTTGTTTAAGTCGCATCAACAGGTAATCAACCAGTGCCGATTTTGCTTCGGCTTCCTCCTGGGAGACTTTGCCCAGGGGGAGCTTATGTTGCCTGCCATGCCAACGGAAATGGATGCGATAACGTCCGCACCGTTCTTCAATTGCAGCCATCGTTGCGGCTCCAATGTCACCGCAACGTTGTTCCCAATTTGTTCCCACTGGGGGCGAATCGGCATGTTGCGATTTGCCCTAAGTATATACTACCGAAGGTGGGACTTGAACCCACACCCTCTTGCGAGGACCGGATTTTGAGTCCGGTACGTCTGCCATACTCGTGGTATTGGAAACACGTTGTAGCGACACTTAAAGCCAGTGATTTCAAGGCGGTTACGATGCCACATTTACCCACGTACATTATAGCGGCATTGGGCTGATATTGCCAATCCTGTTGCCAAATTGTTGCCAAATCGGCAGTGTTGGCCGTCGCGTTCGGTCAAGGCGTGGATGGCCGACGGCCGTGGCGGTCTTTCCAAGGCACCACACTCCGTTTCTCCTTCCCTGCGAGGGGGAGGAGACGGAAGAGGAGAGGGAAATCTCTCACAGGTTCGCGGAGACTGATCGCGATCTCGCCGGAGGCGACACCGCTCAAATCGTCTTTGCCGCATATATCCGCCGGAGATCTACCTCTCAGCACGATCGGGACGGACAACGCCAGTCTTCGTAGCTATCGTCGCAGTCGCCGCATCGCCGAACTGTCCTTCGTCGCGGACCCCGACCATCAAGTTGTTCAAGAATCGGAGGACATACGAAAAAGCGGTGCTCTCCTCGTGAAGTTGGACGCTGACGATTCCCTCAAACCGGGCACGCTCCGGCTCGTGCCGCCGGATGTCCGCCTTCCGGAATTGGAGCAGGACTGCCGCAATATGCAGGAGATGATCTTCGGTGAGCCACCGATATTTGAGCGCCTCGTGGACGTGCTGCGGGAAATCGAGCGGCATATCAACGGATAGCGCAGCACGCGGTGATACTCGCCTAACTTCGGGGTGACGGCGGACTGGGAGAAGGTGGAGTTTTGACCTTGGAGGTCGGCTCCATGCCCGGCGATTCCGGAAGCCAGTCGAAGGTCCTTCGATAGGGCTTATCGGGAAAATACTCCTGCCATTCCTCTCGAGACATGTTCCGGTTCGCGATCGCTCCAGCGTGGCGGCGCCAGGATGCGAGATCGACGTCCCACAGCACCACCCCGCCGCTACGTTGGAAGACGCCGTAGCCTGCGGCCAGGGTCTTTCCGTCGGGGCTGAATGCCACACTCTTAACCCCTCCGTCGGCTATGACCAGGGGCTGATCATGAAGGCGCAATCGTTGCGTTGTGTCCCAGAGAACCACACCGCCACCCTCGTCCTCGGAGCCGCCGAATCCACATCCCGCGGCGAGGGTTTTTCCGTCGGGGCTGAAGGCCACACTCCTGACATTACCTTCGACCACAGACAGGGGCTGATTCCGGAGGCTCGGGCGCAGCCCCGTGTCCCAGAGCGCGACACTGCCCCGGCGCGCGCCGCTCATAAGGAGGCCGTCGAAACCGTGGCCAGCGGCCATGGTCTTGCCGTCTGGGCTGAAGGCCACGCTCGCGACCTGTCCTGACACTAAGTTGAGTGGCAAATCCGGGAGGCGCGAGCGTCGCGTTGTGTCCCACAGCACCACGCCACCGTGGCCTCTGAGAAGGAAAGCGTAGCCGCCGCCAGCGGCCAGTGTCTTTCCGTCGGGACTGAAGGCCACATTGTTGACATCCCCTTCTTGAGCGGCTAGCGGCTTATCCGGGAGGCGCGAGCGTCGTGTCGTGTCCCAGAGCACCACGCCGCCGCGACCGGAAGACTCGTAACCCGCAGCGAGAGTCTTGCCGTCAGGGCTGAAAGCCACGCTCGAAACTCGGCCTTGGTCTACGACCAATGGCTGATCGGGGAGGCGCGAGCGTCGCATCGTGTCCCAAAGCACCACACCGCCGTTGTGGTCGTATCGGGGGTGTCCATCGAACCCCGCAGCGAGAACTTTCCCGTCGGGGCTGAAGGCTACGGTGGTGACATCGCCTTCGGCAACAGCCAGAGGCTGATCCGCGAGGCGCGAGCGTAGCGTCGTGTCCCAGAGCACCACACCGCTTTCGCTGAAATCGGCTCGGCTTCCTTGAACCGCTTTCCTCGCCAACTCGCTGGTGTAACGGAAGCCCGCGGCTAGTGTCTTGCCGTCGGGACTGAAGGCCACGCTGTCAACTGCGCCTTCATCAACGGCTAGGGGCTGACCGCTGAGGGCAGAGCGTCGTGCCGTGTCCCAGAGCACCACGCCGCCGCGACCGACGCCGTAGCCATCACCGACACCATAGCCTGCGGCCAGCGTCTTGCCGTCGCGGCTGATGGCCAGGCTCATTACGGAGCCTTCGGCCGCAGTCATGGGCTGATCCGGGAGGCGCGAGCGTCGCGTCGTGTCCCAAAGCACTACCCCGGCGCGACCGCGGTCGACGCCGATTTCAGTGATGTAACCAGCGGCCAAAGTCTTGCCGTCGGGAGTGAAGGCCAGGCACTGCACGCTACCCTCGGCTATCGGAATCGGCTGGTCGGGTAGCCGCTCACGCCGACCAACGTCCCACAGCGCCACCCCGCCGCCCTCGCCCCCGCTGCGTTGTTGACGCGTAACCCTACTGTAGCCCGCGGCCAGGGACTTGCCGTCAGGGCTGAACCCCACGCCCTTGACATAGCCTTCCGGTACGCGAAGCGGCTGATTCGGGAGGCGCGAGCGTTGCGTTATGTCCCACAGCACGGCCCCTGCGAAGCCGCATCCCGCGGCCAAGGTCTTGCTGTCGGGACTGAAGGCCACGCTCCACACTTCGCCTTCCTCCACGGCCATTGGCTGATCGGGGAGGCGAGAGCGTCGCGCCGCGTCCCAGAGCACCACACCGCCGCCCTTGGCGCCGAGATACGCTGCGGCCAGGGTCTTGCCGTCGGGGCTGAATGCCACGCTCAGCACTTGGCCTTCCTTTACGGCCATCGGCTGATCGAGGAGGCGAGAGCGTCGCGTCGGGTCCCAGAGCACCACACCGCCGCCCTCGCCGCCGAAGGCGCCGACAGCGTAGCCTGCGGCCAAGATCTTTCCGTCGGGGCTAAAGCTCACACTCTCAACATGTCCTTCGGCTACGGCCAGAGGCTGATCCGGAAGGCGCAAGCGTCGCGATGTATCCCAGAGCACTACGCCGCCCAAGTTGCAGCCCGCGGCCAGCGTCTTGCCGTCGGGGCTGAAGGCCACACTCTTGACGTCGTCCTCGGACGACTGCAAGAACGCCACGAGTCCAGGTCTGGCCATCAAAGAGCCTAGCAAAACATTCCGGGCTTCCCACGTGTTCGAGATGTCATGAGCTTCGACCGCCAGGAGAAGAGCGCGATCCAGTCGCTTGTCCCGTTCAGCCCTGGAGATCGCCGCGACCCGTCGGGATTCCGCGATTCGCGTTTGATCCTTCGCTTCCCTCGTCGCGTGTTCCGCGATTCCCCGTTGCTCCCTCTCTTTCCTCGTCGCCGCCTCTGCGATATCCCTTTGGACCCTTTCGTGCTCCTCCGCTATCCGCGCGGACTTGGCGCTTAGGCTGGCATTGTACCCGAAATAGGTGGCAATCCCAGATGCGATAAGCGTTGCGGCCATCGCTCCGATCATAAACCAGGTCCGGCGCCGCAGCCGTCGCTCAGCCCCGGCCCGTTCGCGAGCCACAAGTTCGGCTTCTTGCGCCCGGAGCTTCTCGGTCTCATCCACATTCAGTTGCCGCTCAACTTCAGGGTTCGCGGTCTGGAAGGCGGCCTCGCCATATTTAAGATCGACCGAGGGCGCATTACTGCCTTCGCCGGTCCCCTCCGCCTTGCTCTGCGATTTGATTGGTTCAGCCATGGCAGATCTCCGAGGAGCGCGGACGTCGTCAGACACCCATCCTTCGCGGCTGGCTAGTTCGTGTGTCTGAAGAGCCCTAGAACTATTGTCTCAAGTGATAAAGGTCCAGATGTGGGCCGGTAGCCCTGGGGCTCAACGGCCAATGGACGCCGCCCAAAGTAACTCCCTCCGCGTGAACCCAGAAGCCAGCTCTGGAGGCTGCGAAAGCCAATTCCTCCCAGGTCGTCCCGCCGGTTGGGACTACGTCCATCTTTTGGAAGTTGTTGTGCTCGCCAGCTTTGATAATGCTCGTCACACGCAGGCCGTCACCCGGTTCGAGGAATGATCGCATGTCGTTTGCTAGACTAAGTGCTAGTCTCCTCCACGCGATCCGTTGCGCCTTCGTGGTCATCGGCACACGATCGTTCCTTGGGGCGACACCGTAATTGGGCTGGCTGGTTGGGTAGTACGACGCCGGTGGTGGTGGCGTCGACGGGGGGTTCGGGGTCGGCGGTGCTGCGGTGATCGTCAAAGTCTCGGTCCCAGTGCCTGTGTCGCCTTTGCCGTCTTGCAGCGTCGTCGTGAGGGTGAACGTCCCGCTCTGGGTCGGTGTACCGCTAATCGTGATTGTGCCGCTTTGTTGACCATTGATCGTGCTGCTCAATATCGTGGCACTCAGTCCAGGTGGCAGTCCGCTGATTTGCAGGTTCTGGTATCCCCCCGCGCCACCGTTAACTGGGATGGTCCCATCGTAGCCGAGCTGGTTCTCTTGCCACTGCGTCGGGCTCAGGCCGCCGAAGGTGATCGTGCTCGGTTTGGGGCTCTGATCGACGACAACGTTGAGTGCTGTCCAACTGGCTGTCTGGCCGTCTGGTCCGGTGACATAAAGCGTAGCTGGGAAGGTGCCAACCTGGTAATACACATGACTCGCAGTAAGCTGCCAATCTCCTCCGTACGGATTTAGTTGCACGTTTTGATACCATGTCCCGCTGTCACCCCAGTTGATCTGCGCACGAAGGTCGCCAGGATTGAATTCCGCGCCGTTGTAGCCGCCGACGATCAGAGCTACCGGAAAGTTGTCCGCCAGACCTGTACCAGTTAGTAAACCGACCTCTTGTACCCCGTAGTAGTCATCAATAGTCTCGACGGCTAACGGCTTGACAGCGGCGTAGGAGACAGGCGCGCTTAGCGGCTGCGCAGTTGTCGGCATGGGCGAAACATAGGCTTGGGAGGTCGCGCTCTCTGTCTCACCCGACGTCGTCAGGGTGACACTTATGGTCACCGGGTACGTGTTAGCGGTATCGTAGGTATGTGACGCCTTTATCCACATACTGTCGCCTTCGGGGAAGAGCTTCGCGGTGGTGGTATCCCAACCGCTGCCGTCCCCCCAATTGATCTTCACGGTATAGTCACTTGGATTCGTGTCATTTTGTCCGGCACCCGTAATGCCCCCCAGAAACTGAGCGACGGGGTTCAGAACGAATCCCACGCCAGCGAAGCTCTGCGGTTGTGGAGTGACTAGGAAATCTATGAACAGAAGACATCTTTGCTCAAGGCCCTCTGGAGCCGGCCGAAAGCTCCGACGCCTTGATCGGGCTGGGCCATCTCCCCGACCAACGGCGTGCATTCGGAGGCGACGTAAATCTGGGAGCATTTGAATGCCTTGTGCGCTTCAGTCAAATCCTAGAGGACAAACAGGCGTCAGGACCCGTGTTATAGCCGAATTATCCGAAAAACCGCATGACGACCCCCCCCCGGAGCGACGAAGATGCGACCATTACTAGCTCGTCTGTGCGATCATGCTCAGACTTACCGACAACGTCTCTCGTGAGGCGCTCATCCGCTTCGCGTGCTGCTCCTTCGTCTTCGCCTGCTCAACGTTTCTTGAGAACTATATACTTAGGATCTGGCTCAGACTGTTGGAAGTCATAGCGCCGCCCGAAGTCGGGATTCGTGGATGGCGAAGGATTGCGTTCAAGTCTGTAGACTATCCACGCATTGTTCGGCGAAACGTTTCGATCAAACCTGACTTCAAACGACGGCGACTTATGCTCGTTAACAAACTTATATCTGTGCGAATACGAGCGCCCTTTATCGGGATCAAGGTGGCCTGGTCGCCACTCGCCATTGCCCCATCGATATTCGTAGTTAATGGGACCTGGTGCCCTGATATGAATGGTGACCACTGAGTAGAGGTCGCCGCCCACTTCCTTTCGCTTCTTCTCCTTGGCTTTCGCGACGGGGTCCTCGATATGGATCGTTATCGGCTTGCGGATTTCGATTTTTATCGGCTTGGGTGTTTCGACTTTTGTCGGCTTGACTGCCTCAATATGGACCACACTTCGGAGAGGCGTTACTTCCCCAATAACAGCCAGACAATCCTTCGCCAATTCGCGTAGCGCCACCTCGGGGTCATTCCTCGCCATTTCCTCAAGTGCTGGCCTAGCCGCCCTTGCGGAAGCTCTCATCTTTTTGAGGGACAAAGCGGCCCCCACGCGCTCCCCTACGTCGCTGCTCTTGAGTCCCCGCACCAGGGCATCGATGCCGGCCACGTTGCGGGGCAGAGGCGCTGCCGAAACAGTCTCGCGGTACGGTTTGCGCTCGCGGTAAAGCTCAAGGCGCGAGCGCAAGTCGTCCTTCATTTTCCCGTCGCCGAGCAATTCAATCGCCTTCGATTCCCACTTGACGGCCGCGTCAAAGTCGCCGGCCTCGGCATAAGCGGCGGCGAGTGTGTCGATAATGTTTGGATCGTTCCATTCCGACAGCTCGCATGCCTTCTTCGCTAATTCGACGGCTCTCCCGCCGTCACGGTAGCGCGCGTCGGTGCAGGTCGCCATGATCCAGGCGAGGCCGTTGTGGGCACCGGCGTGTTTCGGGTCGAGCCCGATCGCCTCGGAGTAGTCGGCGATGGCCTTTTCGTACTCCTTCTTCTCCGACCAGACTCTGCCGGAGTTGTAGTACCTCGCGGCGGGCCGCTCAAGTCGTCTGACGAAGATCGCAGTCAGGACAGGGACGTCTTGGATGAGAATCAGAGCCTGGCCGTCTGTGATGATTGAATACTTCAGCGTGAGGGGCGCTCCCCGGAATCTCGTCGTGAGTTCGAGCCTGTCCCCATTCAGAACGTAGAATCCCTTCCGGTCGTCGGGCTCGGCCGCGTCGCCTACAAAACGGGGATCGTAAAGGAGGGTCTTCCACTCGTCGTCAAGCAGCGAAATCGTCTTGCGCGTCTCGCTGGGCATAATCCAGTCGCCAACAATCCACCTAGGGTATGCGCGTACATTCATCGTCTTCGGGATCTGCTGGCCGACAATCCTCTGGTAAACACTGGCGTTACTGCCAGCGTCCAGAAGAATGAGCAGGGACTCAGCGAGCAGGCCGACCCGGTAATCCCTCCGCGAACCCGCCGGGCGGTTGAGCCTGATCTCCAGGATGCCAGTCATCTTGTGGTCGGGGTTGCCCCTGTAGTCCGTGAAGGTGTAGATCCCCTGAGCCACCGGCAGCCCTTGTAGGTCGGATACTCTAGCCGTGTCATCTCCCGAGAACTCGATGCGCTCATCCGCGTTTTGGATACCCTTCCAGGCCCCGATGATCGTGGGCATAGGTGCGTTCTGTTGGCCCCGCGCGTGTCGGCTAGCGAGGCATGCGACGATGAAGGAAACGGTGATCAAGAACACTCGCCTCGGATTCACGGCTATTGCCCTCTGTTTCTGGACGAAAGTTATCAGTCTCCGACGTCTCAGCCGCGTTCTACAGAGTGTATCTGCCCTCCCGCTCAAACATCCGGCCCCTCGCGGCGGGCGTGGAGGGAGCGAGTCAGTTCGGCCAGCCCGCTACGAGCGAGCACGGCGTCGATCGTGTCTTCGACGCTGGCCGGCCGACTCTGGGTTCGTGCCAGGGGTAGCCCGCCAACCGTCACTCGACTTCCGCTGATGGTTGCGATGTAGTTACCGCCGGCTTGCCCGTTGTCGTTGCCGTCGATCTGACGGCCCAAGGTGTCGGTCACGAGTGCGGCCTTGACGATCAGCTCCTCGGGCTTCGCCAGGTTAAGCGTGCCCCGCGGCGTAAGCGTCACCTGGTTGCTAGTGTAGACCGCCGAGGCCAGCTTCACGGATGTGCCAAGCGTGGTTGTAGGCGGCTTTTTGTGCTTGCCCTTCCCCGTGGCCTTGACCGTGATTACCGGCGCGAGCTCGTAGGCGTTGGCATTATCAGCGGCACCGGCGTTGAGTGCTCCGCTGAACTGGAGGACCAATACGGTCTCTTTCTTCGCCTTCTTCCCCTTGCCGACCTTGATCTTTTCCACCTGCAACGACTCCACTATGACCAGCGGGGGTGGTGGTGACGGGTTGTTGTCGTGGATCACCAGGACTGTCGATTGGATTGAGCCGAGCGTTGCTCCAGTACCGGCGGAGGACAGCGCTATTTGGATGTCGACATCGCTCTCTCCGGCCCGGTCGTCGTTGATGATCGGTATGGTGACAGACTGGTTGGAGACGTTGGGACCGAAGGAAACGGTTTGCGAGAACGCCGCGACATCGGGCCCGCCAGAACTGGACACGACAACGGTGACGGTTGCCCCGACGTTGCCCGAGCGGTCGATCTGGACATTCGCCAAACCGGCCGTCACGTTGGCCGTGAACTGAGCCGAGTCGAACTGGAGGACAGCCGGCGTGGGGGTGTTGGTCACCGTCGTCGTCGCCTGGGCGGGACTCGGCCCCGGCTGGACGAGGCCGAGGTAATCGGTGGCCACGCTGGAGAAGCCGTAGGTATGACCGACCTGGCCGGTGTAGGCCGCCGACGTGGCCGTGGTGTCCGACTGCCAGAGCGTGTAAGCACCGCCGTCGTCGGAGACGTAGACGTTGTAATAGGCGATACCCGGTCCTGCGCCGTCGGCGCCGGACCACGAGACGGGGAAGCTGGGAGTTGTCGTGGTTGAGGTGAGCACGGTGACGGTGCTCGTCGGCGGCCCGGCGTCGATCGTATTGACGACCTGAGGCGTTGCGATGGCCGCGTTGGTGTCGAAGACGATGCTCGCCTGGGCATCGAGCGTGGCGCCGGTGGCGAGCCCGGCCTTGGGCTGGACAGTATAGTTAATGTATCCCTCGCCGTTGGGCGGATCGGTGTCGGGCGGTAGGAACCCGACGAGCGGGTTGGCGGGCGTGTCGAGCGTATCGGGATCGAGCGACGCGAACGTGATTGTGAGCAACCCGTTGCTCAGGTTCAGGCTCGCGTCAATGTCGACGTACACCCCGAGCGTGGACGTCGCGTCGAACCGCGTGCTGTACGAGGTCAAGCCCGGTGGCACGTTGACGACGTAGCTGCCAAACCCGATCGTGCCGAGCTCGAACGTACTCCAATCGAGGTTCGGGCTGAGCTGCTCGGTGACGGTGACGTTGTCCGCAGGGACCTGGGCGGTCTTCTCGTTGGAGAATTCGATCGTGTAGGGGAGCGCGCCACCAGGTGTAATGAATTCGACCGAACCGTAACCGCCCGGGCCGATCAGGTCGTTGGGGTCGTGCGAAACTTGATTGTTGGAGGCGCCGCCTCCGCCACCGCAACAAGGGGTCGTCGGAGTCGGCGTGGGTGTCGGAGTTGGGTTGGGGCAACTGGGGCTTGAGTCGTTGTTGGCGTCATCGCCGTCCCACCCCCAACCGACCTGAAATCCAAGAGTCTGTCCGTAGCTGTAACCCGAACTGAGTCCAAAGGACGTACCGGCACTACCCCCCGCTCCGGCCCCGCCCCAGACACCGGCACCGCCGCTAACAACTGCGGGAACGGGCCACGCTACGGGAACATTAAGGGCAGCAGGACTTGCTATACCCCCCCAACCCGCGCTCGCGCTGACTCCCGCGCCAGCGCCTGCATGCAAACCGAGGGAAACACCATTTGAAAGTCCGAAAGAGACACCGACGAAGTGAGTCGGGCCCCCGAATTGGAATCCATTAACCGGATGCCCTTTCCAGAATTCCCATGGACAGAGGCCGGAAGGGTCGACGGCAACCGTCGGGCTGTTTCCGGCATACCTGAAAAAGTTAATGCCCCCACCGAGTCCGAGCGGATCTTCCGAGGTAAACTGCCCCGTGCTCGGGTCAAAATACCGAGCCCTCATGTAAACGAGCCCGTCTCCATCGCTCGAAACCCCATCCTGCCCAACAAACGTATACGGATTCGCAATCCCCGCGCTGATCGTCGTGACCTGCCCGAACGGATCGTAGCTGTATTGGTTCACGTACACTCCTGCCGCGTTCGTGATCCCAACCGTCGAGCCCTGGAGGTTGTAATCGTAGTAATACGATGTTCCGCTTACGCTGACCTGGCTGACCAGCCCCAGGCCATAGGTATTATGGGCGATCAAGTTCCCCGAACCGTCGAACTGTGCGGCGACATTCCCCAGCCCGAAGGGATCAATCAGGTTGTTCGTCGTCTGGCCGTTGGCGGTAGCAGAGATCTGGTAGCCCAGAGCGTCGTACGTGTACGAGTACGTGCCGGTCGAACCACTCACTCCGGTGAGCTGATTGAGCGCGTTGAATGTGTACGTGGTGGTCTCGCCATTCGTCGTCGCAGCGATCAGGTTGCCGTTCGCGTCGTATTGGTAGGACGTATCGCCGACCCGGGCATACTCGTTCATGCTATTCGACGTGTAATCGGTAACGACACCGTTATCGGTAACCGAGGTTCGGTTGCCGTCGGGGTCGTAGGCGTAGACGATCGTGTCGACTGGTGAGGAGGCCGAGGTCAATTCTCCATCGGCGTCGTAGCCGTAGGTCGTGGTCACATCGCCGCTCGTCATTGAGGCGACATCGCCGACTACATTATAGGCATACGTCATTTGCGAGTTGACCGAGCCGCCCGGCGCGAGGTTGGTTATCTCGGTGACATCGCCATCGGCATTGTACAGGTAGTCCGTACTCGTCCCGTTACCCTTCGTCTCGCTGATCACGTTTCCGGCCGGGTCGTAGGTATACGCCTCGATGAGGTCGCCACCGGTGCCGGTCATCTCGCTAAGCTGGCCCCCGGAGTTGTACTCGTAATTGACCGTGAAACCGGTCTGGTCGACGATCTGGGTGACGTTGCCGTCAATTCCATACTGAACAGTCAGCGTGCCGTACGGCTCGACAATCGTCGTCGGCAGGTTTTGCCTGTCATAGGTAAACGACCAGTCGCCGCCGGGGCCGTCGGCGGTGAGCATGTTGCCATCGGCATCGTACTTATAAGTATTTGACGTGCCGCTGGGCATGTTTTCAGCCGTGAGTTGGCCGTTAGTGTTGTAGGTGTAGGTGATTGTCTGGCCGTCGGGGTCGGTCGAAGAAATCACTTCACCCAGGTCATTGTACACATATTGCTGAGTCGTACCGTCGGGGTTCGTCTGCTCGAGCAGGTTGCCGTATTGGTCATATTGGTAGCTGGTGGTATAACCCTCCTGGTTCACAAGGGTCAATGGCTCGGCGAACCGGTTGTAGGTGAATTCGATCGTGTTACCGAGGGCATCAGTCTCGCCGGTCACGTTACCATTGGCGTCGTAGGTATAGGTCGTGGTTGCCGCATCGGCGGCGACGATCTTGACCAAGTTATCGTTAGCGTCGAAGACATACTCGGTAATGTTGCCCATGGGGTCGATAATTGTGCAACAATTGCCGGCATCGTCGATGAGATGGGTCGTCGTGTTGCCGTCGGCATCAGTGACGCTGTAGCCGCCCGGAGCCGGGTAGGCGTAGGTTTCAACCTCGGCATCAGGCCCCGAGCCGTTGAGACGGCCGGTGGTCGCGATGCGGCCTTGGGCGTCGTACGACCACTCGATGCCGGTGCCGTCGGCGAAGGTGAGTGAGGTCAGGGCGTTGGCATCCGCCGCGGTCGGGCCGGTCGCGTAGGTGTAGGTCGTCATGCCAAATTCATCAGTAAACGTGAGCAGATGCTGGCCGCTGGAATCGTAGGTGTACGTGTTCGACTGATTGCCCGGTTCGGTGATCGAACTGATCAGGCCCTGAGCGTTGTAGTCGATCGTGGTCGCCGAGCCGTTGGAAGCCGTCAGGCTGGTGAGGTCGCCGCTACCGTTATATCCGGCCGTGATCCGGTTGCCGTTGGTGTCTTCCTCTTCACCGAGCGAGCCATTCGTGTTGAACGCGATGATCGTGCCGTCGGTTTCAACGTACTGGTAGGCGCCGTTGGTCAGCGTGAGCGTGCCGTAATCGCCGGGGGCAGGCGTGTACCCGCCGTTGGAGTTGATCGCGAAGTACAAAAGCGAGCCGTCGTCGCTGATCGTGACGTTGCCCGCGCTATCGGCGCTGGCGCTGATCTGCCAGTTGTCGGTCCATCCGTAGCCAAACGGCCCCATCGTGTCGCGGCCTGAGATCGAGGCGTTGAATTGGCGGACGAAATCGAGCGGGATCGCACCGGGGACGGGAAATGAGGCGTCGGTGACCGAATCGATCGCTCCGGTCGTGAGTGCGTCGTTGGCCGTGTTGATCGCGAAGCCAAACAGGCGCTGAACGTCGTCGGTGTATTCGCCGAGCTGGCTCAGGTACGTCGCCTCGTTGTCGAGATAGCTCAGGTAGCTCTCGGTCGTCGAACCGAGCTCCGCGATCAGGTTGGCGAAGACGGCCGACCAGGCGGCATTCGGTATATACGACGGCTGGAGGCTCGATTCCAGCGACGACCAGTTCATCGCCGTACTGTCGCCGGTCAAGATCTGCAAGCTGAACTGGATCGAAGCGCCCTGCGTGAGGGTGGTCGATTCATAAGGGATCAAGAGCGTCCCTTGGAAACCGGGCGGCAGCGTGCCGGCCGGCCCGGAGTTTTCGATGCCAAGCACCTGAACGCTCGATCCCGAGAAGCTGGTCTCCCCCGGCAGTCCGATCGTGGCGTTGCCGCTCGTGACCGACAGTACAAAGAGTGGCGCCAGCGCGTCGGAGCCGCCGCTGTTGCCGTAGGAGAGCGAGAGATAGGCGATGCGGCCGGGGCGCGAAATCGACGGAATGCTCAGGTTGTACGTGACATGGCCTGGCGTTGCCGAGCTCGTCACGGTGAACGACGAGGGGTCAGTTGCCTTCTGAACGCCGCTCGTGACATCGACGTCATAACTCCCCGGCGCCGCCCCCGCCAGATTGAACTGTGCAAAGAAGGTCGTGCTGGACTGGAACGTCACCTGGTTCGCCATGATGGCCGTGCCGCCGCCGTGCGGAACGAGGCTGACCGTCGTCCCGGCGGTGAACTCGGCGCCCTGGATGGTCAGCGTGGTCGTCCCCGAATCGCCGGCCTGGTTCGGGCCAACGCTGGCGACTTGGAGCGGCAAGGTCTGCGCCGAGAGCGTGAATGATGCTCCGGTCCCCGAGCCGGTATCGCCCTGGACGAGGATGTCGTACGTGCCAGCCTGCGTGTCGGGAATGACGACCTGCTGTGTGGTCTGCGTTGGCGACGTCGACGACACCAGGTTCGTGCTGCTCGATGGGATGCTCTGGTACCCGACATAGAGTTCGCCGCCTTGCAGCGCCGCGAAGTTGGCGGAAATCGCGACATCCTGGCCGGCCGAAAGTGTGAGTTGATAATAGAGGCTCTGTCCGCTGGCGATCGTGCCCGATATCGGGCTTGCCAACGCGAGCGTGGGCAGCGTGACCTGCACGGGACTGGTCGACGCCAGCTCCGTGCTGGCGCGGTTGAGCTCCGGCACGAGGCCAAGGCTGTCGGCGAGGACAATGACGTAGTAGTCGTCCGGCACCAGACCAGGCACCGGCGCTGTAACCGTCTGGGAGTATTGGCCGTCTGCTGCGACGCCGGTCTGTTGCACCCGGCCAAGAAGGACAGAGCTCGAATTGAGCGTCGTCTGCGTCGACAGGTAAACCGAGTCCGTCCAGGTGCCGGTCACGGCGTTGTCGCTCTGGTTGTCGACCTGGTACGTCACCGTGAGGTTCTGGCCCACGACGGCGTTCGCTGGGACAGTGAACGGCTGCACGACAAGGTTGGCGGGGCTGACGGTGGTGTTGAGCACGATGCTGGTTTGGCCAACGACCGGCTGGAAGATGGACAGGCTGCCGCTGTTGACGCCGGTGAACGAAAGGCTGTTGGCGCCAGTCTCGCTGGCGTAGGTAACGATCGGATAGCTATTCCCGGCTGTAGGAGTGAAGCCGCTGGCCATTGAGGCATTCACCGATCCGGCGAGCGTGGCAGCTCCTGTGACGTTGAGCTGGCCGTACTCATTGCCCGACGAGGCGCCCCCGATGCCAATCGTGAGTGAAGCGGCGGTGCCTTGCGCGTACTTGCCATTCACGGTCAACGTGCTGCCGGCGCCAATCGTCAAGCCGCCGGTGTTGTTGAGGCCGCCAGTGGTGGAGAAGGTGGCGCCGTTGGTGACACTGAAACCGCCGCTGTTCGACGAGAGGCCAACCAGAGCCGTGATCGTCGCGCCCGTGCCGTCGAGCGTGATATTCGCCTGGTTGGCGGTGATCGAGGTCCCGCTGGGGAATTCAAGGGTCGATCCGCCGAGGGCGCTCCAGGTGCCGCTGGAGAGCGTTCCCGCAGAGACCTGGTCGATCGTGGTCGCCTCAAGATACAACGTTCCCGAGTCGGCCTCGATCGTTCCGGTATTGCTCAAAGACCCTTGCTCGGGGATATCCAGGGTCGACGTCCCGGTTCCCGCCGTCTTGCGGATGGTGCCCATGTTGCTGATGACGTTATCGCCGAGGCCTTCGTTGTTCACACCGGCGTCGGACTCGATGAGATAAAGGCCGCCTGGCTCGTTATTCAGCGTGGTGGGCGACTTGGTTGTCGCTGTGCAGGCCAAAGTCGCCGGCGCCAGTCTGGATGATGGTTCCGAAATTATCGAGGGTGCCATCGGCGTAGATTTGCTTCTCATTGGGACCGGCCAGGTTCATGGTACCCTGGTTGGTCAGCAGGCCTCCTGCTCCGTCGATTTCGCCGCCGGTCCACTGGAACATGCTGCCGGGGAAGTTCAACGTGACGCCGCCGATACCGACGACGAATGTGCCGCTGTTCAACTGGACTGTTCCGCTCCCTGAACCCGTGAGGGTTCCGGAGTATGTGATGGTCTGGCCACCGGTGAGGTCGAGAACGCCACCCTGGGCCAAGTTGCCGGTGACGCCACCGCTGAAAGTCCCGCTTGCAATGTCGACGGTCGCGTCGGTACCGACGTTGAAGGTCGTTTCGCCCGTGAACGTGCCGGTCGGATCGAAATTGAGGGCCATGCCCTGAGGAAACTGGGGAACGTTGAGTACGACGTCCGTCCCAGAGTTCGGTATGGAGGTGACAATCCCGTTTCCTATCGAGATTGAGGACCCGCTGCCGCTGACTGCGGCGGTTGTACCGGCTCCAGTGAATTCAGTGGGAGCTGGCAAAGCGAGACTCGCGCCGCCGCTGACATTGATGGCGGACCCGTCGGCGTTCGTGAGGCCCGGCAGAGTAATCGTTCCGCCGGTCGCGTCCAACGTCGCGCCGGCGAGGGAGCTCAATTGCAGCGTGGTCTCGCCGCTGATGTTGAAGGTTAATCCGGCGGCGTCAGTCAGACCTGGCATATCTAACGTGCCGTTACTGAAGGTTAGCGTACCGCTGGTGTAACTGGTGATCTGCGAGGTGGCGATCGTGCCCGTGCCGTCGAGGGTCAAGTTGGTGCCGTTCAGGCTGGTCAGGCTGCCGTCGAGCACCGTGCCGCTGCCGGTGACCGCCAAATCTGAATCGTTACTGCCCGTAAAGCTGGTGAGTGCCGAGAGGTTGAGCTGACTGCCGGTGCCGTTGGCTCCGAAATGAATGTTGGCGCCGGGATCATCAATCGTACTCAGCCCCGACAGGTTCACAGTGCCGCCGGCCAGTGCGTCGACAGTCCAACCGAATAACGACCCCACGGTCGCGAGGGCCGACAGGTTGAGCAAGCTGTTGGCACCTGTCGCCTCAAAAGTCGCGTTCC
Organism: uncultured Planctomycetota bacterium; assembly: GCA_963823665.1. Taxonomy (GTDB): domain Bacteria; phylum Planctomycetota; class Planctomycetia; order Isosphaerales; family Isosphaeraceae; genus CAVXHV01. The sequence goes on along the minus strand of CAWGMQ010000004.1, from coordinate 519,436 downwards.
CGCCTTGGGTATAAGTCGTCAGGTTCGGTAAACTCAGCGTCGCCCCGCCCTCGGCGACGAGGCTCGATCCGCTTACATCCGTCAGGTCTGGAAACGAGTACGAACCGCCGGTCACCGTGAGGCTGCCACCGCCGGTCAAGCTCACCCACTGGCTGGTAGCCACCACGCCGGTGCCGTCAAGCGTGATCTGGACACCGCTGAAGGTCGTCAGGCCGCTCGCCGTGACCGTGCCGCTGCCGGTGACCGCCAAATCTGTATCGTTACTGCCCGTAAAGCTGGTGAGTGCCGAGAGGTTGAGCTGACTGCCGGTGCCGTTGGCTCCGAAATGAATGTTGGCGCCGGGATCATCAATCGTACTCAGCCCCGACAGGTTCACCGTGCCGCCGGCCAGTGCGTCGACAGTCCAACCGAATAACGACCCCACGGTCGCGAGGGCCGACAGGTTGAGCAAGCTGTTGGCACCTGTCGCCTCAAAAGTCGCGTTCCCGCCTTGGGTATAAGTCGTCAGGTTCGGTAAACTCAGCGTCGCCCCGCCCTCGGCGACGAGGCTCGATCCGCTTACATCCGTCAGGTCTGGAAACGAGTACGAACCGCCGGTCACCGTGAGGCTGCCACCGCCGGTCAAGCTCACCCACTGGCTGGTAGCCACCACGCCGGTGCCGTCAAGCGTGATCTGGACACCGCTGAAGGTCGTCAGGCCGCTCGCCGTGACCGTGCCGCTGCCGGTGACCGCCAAATCTGTATCGTTACTGCCCGTAAAGCTGGTGAGTGCCGAGAGGTTGAGCTGACTGCCGGTGCCGTTGGCTCCGAAATGAATGTTGGCGCCGGGATCATCAATCGTACTCAGCCCCGACAGGTTCACCGTGCCGCCGGCCAGTGCGTCGACAGTCCAACCGAATAACGACCCCACGGTCGCGAGGGCCGACAGGTTGAGCAAGCTGTTGGCACCTGTCGCCTCAAAAGTCGCGTTCCCGCCTTGGGTATAAGTCGTCAGGTTCGGTAAACTCAGCGTCGCCCCGCCCTGCGCACCGAGGTTTGCGCCGGAGACGCTCGTCGTCCCGTTGACGGTGACATTGACTCCTGAGCCGTCGGCCGTGAGCGATCCGCCCGTCATGGTCAATCCGCCGCTGATCGTCGAGTTGGCCGCGACCGTCAAACCGCCGCCGGAGATGACCAGCGGATCGTCGGCCGTGATGCTGTTCACCGATTCGACGTTCGAGGCGATCGTCACAGTTGGGCTCGCGCCCGAGACATCGATCACGACGTCGTCGGTTGGACCTGGTACCGCGTCGGTGCTCCAGTTGCTTGCGACGTCCCAGGAGCCGCTGGTCGCGGAGACCCATGAGGCCGTCGCCAATAGTCTTCGGAATTCCAGCGTTTCTAGGACAGGAAGCCAGACGTGCGAGCGGGGTCGGTGACTTTCGATACCTCTACCGCCTAGAAAGCGCTTCCAGAATCTTTTCGACATGTTGCATACCTCTGCTGCTGATCAAGGCGTCGATCTGAGAGAGACAGAGCTTCGGTTGTTTCCTTATCCCAGGCGTGGCGGCAAGCCCGGCTTCGCCAATTCCTTGCCCGATTGTTTGCGAAGCCTTGACCACGCTCGATCCGGGCGGCTCCAATATGAAGCAGTCGGTCATCGGGTTCTTCCATTTTTCTTGGAGTGTCTTCTTTAATACCGCGCTGAGTCTTTCAATCCGAACAAGAAAAATCCGAAAAGGCCGACGCATGCGTGGAGTCGCCAATGCCCCCAGAAGACCAGTTCCAGGATCTCATCGTCCGCGTGCGTTCCGGCGACCAGGACGCCTGGACCCAGTTCGCGCGGATATTTGAGCCGTTCGTCCTGCGGGTGGTGCGATTTGCGATGCGGAAGCAGACTAACTACAGGAAGATCCGTTCGCGCCTCGGGTCTTCCGATATCTGCCAGTCGGTCTTCAAGAGCCTCTTCGTCGGTCTAAAGGAAGGGCGGTTCGAGCTGAATCAACCAGCACAACTGCAAAACCTTCTACGAATCATGAGCCGGTTTAAGATTGCCACGGAAGGCCGGAGATTAAGCGTGATCCTCCGCGAAGTCATGGACGAAGGCTCACCGCCCGATCAGGCTGACTCCGGTCCGAGCCCCGAAAAACCCATCGACGACCAGGATCTTGCCGAAGCCATCCTTAGACATTTTTCCGAGGATGAGTTGGAAATCGTGCAGCGAAGACTCGACGGTCAAACCTGGCCCGTGATCGCCGCTCAGCTCGGTGTCGACGCCGACACCCTGCGTAGGCGGCTCGAACGGGCCATCAAACGCGTCAGGAACATTCCGTCCATGAAGGCGTTGAACGCTGGCTGACATGAGTCACCGCAAGATCGGCCTCGGAGCGAGCGCATATGGATAGCAACGGGAGCCCGAATCTCGATGGTCAACCGCTCCTCGACGCCGTCCTTGATGAGCAAAATGTCCGCTGGGGCCGGGGCGATCGGCCAGCCGCCGAAGAATACTTCGAGCGATTCCCGGCTTTACGTAACAATCCCGATGCCGCCTTGGATATCATTTACCACGAGTTCCTCCTCCGACGAGAGTTAGGCGAACGGCCTCAGCCCGAAGAGTTTATCAGGCGGTTCCCCTTCTTGTCAAAACTGCTGATTATCGCACAGTTTGCGGCTGACGAGGCGATGCAATCGGCGGAGGCAGCGACAGAGCCTCCCAGGGATGAAAATGGTGGATGGCCCGCAGATGAAGCCGGCGCCTCGACGGTGGTGGACGCGGCAGGCGCCGACGACCGAGGCTCATTCCCTTCCTTCCCCGGATACGAATTGATCGGAGTTATCGGCCAAGGAGGCATGGGCGTCGTCTACAAGGCCCGGAATACCCGGCTGGGCCGCGTGGTGGCGCTTAAGACCATCACCGAGCTCGAGCCGACGAAGCCCAGCCAATCGGGCCGATTCCTGGACGAAGCCCGAGCGGCGGCCCGACTCCAGCATCCGAACATCATCACAGTTCACGAGATAGGCGAACACCAAGGTCGTCCCTATTTCGTCCAGGAATTTGTCGACGGCGGCGATCTCAAGAAACAACTTGCCGATAAGCCGATGGCCATGCGTCGATCCGCCGAGCTGCTTGAAACCCTGGCCGGCGCGGTGCATGCTGCTCACAAGGCCGGGATCGTGCACCGGGATTTGAAGCCCAGCAACATCCTCCTTACCACCGAGGGCGTTCCCAAGGTCGCCGATTTTGGGCTGGCCAAGCTTTTGGGGGGTGGTTCAGGACGCACCCAGTCCGGCCAGGTGGTCGGGACTCCCAGCTACATGGCCCCCGAACAGGCTGAGGGCCGCTCAAAAGATGTCGGTCCGGCCGCCGACGTTTACGCGCTCGGGGCCATTTTATACGAGGCGCTAACCGGACGGCCGCCATTCCTAGGCGATACGCAGATCGAGACCCTAAGACTGGTTTGCTCGACGGAGCCCGTTCCTCCGAAACAATCGCGGCCAGATATCCCGCGCGACCTGGAGACGATCTGCCTAAAATGCCTGGACAAAGAGCCGAACAAGAGGTACGTGAGCGCGGAGCTCCTCGCGGGGGATTTGCGACGGTTCCTTGATGACCAGCCGATCACGGCACGGCCCGTGGGACCGGCTGGGCGCCTACGGCGTTGGAGCCGGCGTAACCCGTGGGTGGCGGCGCTTTCCGCCGCGGTCCTCATGAGTCTGCTCATGGGCACCGGCGTGAGCACCACGCTCGCCATCCGCGCGATCCGGGCCGAGGCAGCAACTCGCCATCAACGCGATCAGGCTGAGTTGGAGGCGAACAGGTTCAAGGCCGTCATTGAGTTCCTTCGAAAAGACATGCTCGCCCAGGCCAGCGTGAGCAACCAGGCCACGCGCGATTCGACGCCCGACCCCGACTTGAAGGTCCGCACGGCCCTGGACCGTGCAGCGGCTGCGATAGGGAACCGATTCGCAGCCCAACCACTAGTCGAGGCATCGATTCGTCAAACGATCGGAGAGACCTATCATCAGCTTGGCCTCTTTTCCCAAGCGCGAGCTCATCTGGAGCGTGCGATTGATTTGCGCCGCAGGACACTCGGCGTCGACGATCCCGAGACGTTTAGCGCGTTGCACAGCCTGGGGGTTCTCCTTGCCGACGATGGCAAATGGGCCGAAGCCGAGCGGTATCTGGTTCCAGCGATGGACGGGCTTCGCAAGACGAGGGGTGTGGACGACCTTGAGGCGCTAGAGACGATGTCTGATGTCGGAAATCTCTACAACCAGCTAGAGAAGACCACAGAGGCCGAGACGCTGCTGTGTCAAACGGTGAACGGGCTTCGACGGACGCGAGGCGACCGGGACATTCTCACGCTTCGCACGATGGACAACCTCGCGACGGTCTACCTCGCCCAGAAGAAACCAGGCCAGGCCGAGCAATTGGAAGAGGAAATCGTCCGAGGATTGCGCGAGGAGGTAGGGACTGATAACCCCTACACGCTGGGAGCGCGGTGCAACTTAGCGGCGACTTACGAGGCGAATGGCAAGTCAGCGCAGGCGGAGCCGCTGTTGAAGAACGTCCTCAAAGATCAGAGGCGAGTTCTGGGAGACAAGCATCCCGATACACTTTTGACTATGGCGGTGCTCGCAGAGCACTATATGAAACATGGCAAAATGGACCAAGTGGAGAAATACGCTGGCGAGGCGCTGGAGGCGTCCCGTAGCGTCCTCAACGACAAACATCAGGTCAGAGCGGCTGCGTTAAGCTTTCTTGCGGCCGTGTATGGCAGCCGAGGCGATTGGAAGAAACTCGAATCTGTGATGATCGAGGCGGTGGAGCTCGCACGCTTCCGCTGGGGTCCGGACAGCGATGTCACGGCGCAAGGTGACGCGGACGTCGGGCAGATCCTCATCTTGCTGGGAAAATACTCCCAGGCTGAACCCTATTGCCGCGAGGAAGCGGCATTCCGAATCAAGAACTTCCCCGTTCACTCGGATCGTTTCCTGGCCGAGCTACGGCTCGGCGTCTGCCTGCTCGCTCAAAAGAAGTACACGGAGGCCCGAACCAGACTCCTTTCCGCCTACAACGGAATGAAGCCGCCCGAGAAGAACACCCTTCCCACGGACACATCCGACCTGGGCCGGATCATCGAGCAAATCACCCAGCTCCGCGACGACGCCGGCCAGCCCTTGAACGATGCATCCCTGGCGAAGCTTCGGTCCGATCCTGTCCTCAAAGCCATCGTGTTCGACCTCCAGTTTCCAGCCGATCCGTTCGCGCCTTGATGTAGCCGCGCGGCATCGGTCCGACGTTCCTACAAACCTCAGGGCGAATCTCTGGTCTGGCGGGCGGTGCCGCGCGAGCGGTGATCGGCCCACCGGAGACTTCAGTCGTCGCCGCCGATGACCGGTATGGGGTCATTCACCCACGAATTCCGCAACTCGGGCTCAAGGCGGGCTCGGTCCGTCGTCCTTGCGTTGCCGCTCACGGAAAATGCGTTCCTGAAACGTCGGCGGCGAATCGAGGGACGCATTCTGCATCGATCCCGGCAGGGGGATGCCGTCGGCATCCAGTGCAGCATCGGACTCTGTCACGGGATCGGATGCGGAAATCCCCTCCGTCCTCCGCCGGATACGGGCGGTGATGGGTTCCTCGGCGGAGGACTGTTTGTGCCCACCTCGCTGGGGCGTGCCCTCAATCGTGTTGGCGGCCTTGATTGCCTTGATCTGCTCTGACAGTTCGGAAACGCTCGGCCCCTCCTCTTACCCTGGCTCCTGGGTGGCGGCGGAAAGGCTTGCCCTGAGCTGGTTACGCAAGGTGGTCAGTTCGGCCAGGCACTCGAAACTCTTCGATGAACACGCTGCCATGCAAGACGTACTGAAGGATTTCAAGCCGCTGTAGGACCTTACCCGCTAGCCGGACACCGTGCCACCGGCCCGGTTATGGCGCAGCCATTGCCCTTAACCGCTGCCGATACTGTATAGCCCGATGGTTATTACGACACCGACGCGAACAGTACTTTGCTGTGGATTGCGTTGGCTGAAAACTCGCTCCACATCGCAAGCAAAGCTTGGGATCACGAGGCGTTGATTCACGATGCAGTAAATACCATCTGCCCTTGCCACAACGTCTCGAACAGTACACTTGCTTTCGCGTCTTTGGCTGAAAGGTTTCTGAGCAGACAGGACATTGCAGCCTGTTCATTTCCTCTATAGGCGTCACAAGCCGATAGCGCGTTACCAGGTCATGAACCGCTTGACGTGATACATTCAGCTCTAGTGCAATGGACGGATAGGTATATCCCTGTTCTCGCATTGCCATGATCCGGGCAAGCCGATTTCGGGTGTCTTCACAAATCGGGATAAGCGGGGCGTCGGCTTGGCCGGCTAGCAGAAAAAGCTTGCGTTGCTTTGGTGCAGTGATGCTAGTTTTCCCAGTCCACCATGCACGGACAACGGAAGGCTCTTTGAGCCCCATTAACTTTGTCAGCGGCGCGATCCAATCTTTTGTGCCCGTTATGGCAATCCCAAGACGTTCAAGCTCTTTTGGCGTCATTTCACCTCTTTTCTCGATCCTCGGCGTAACGGCGGAGCCATGCCACAGCCGTTGATTTCGCGCAAGCAATTTCTCCGCGCATGAAAAACCCCGGTCAATATGGCCGGGGTTGCTACTTCGGGATCACGACATGCTTGAACACATCCTTCTGCCGGCGAGGCGGTGACGACTCAAGGCGGGCTTGGTTCATCGTCCTTGTGCTGCCGCCCTGCCGCCAGGCGTTACTGGAAAGTTCTCGGCGGACCGAGGGACGAATTCTCCATTGATCCTTGCGCGTGGACGCCCTCGACTGACGTGCTTTGGGGTGCGTCACGGTTTCTCTGAACCTAGCGATTGGGACTTGCGATGCACCGGCGAGAGGAAGGATGTCACACGCAGTCCCGGAGGGACCGAGAGGTTCTGGCGAAACACGCGTGAGTGGTGGGTTCTGGTGGTCCTCGAATGGCGGCAAACTAGTGCCGTAAGCAAAGGGCGATCGCTTCGGCCATGGAAGCCGCCAGGAGCGGATGTGGTCGCCCAAGACGCATCGCCCAGACTGTGAAACCCTCCGGGCCTGTTTTTTCACGCTGCATGTTCCATTCGCCGCGCGTCAGAAGGCGGACTGATAGGTCTGGCCCGCTTCCACTCTTTTCGATGTTGAACAGCTTGCGGCCGGCGTCCTCGACAATAAGGTGGTCGCCTTTGGTGTCGATGGCGACGATTCCCTTATCGACAAACACGACGAAATCGGGATTGAAATTCTTGGTGCCGCCATGTGTCAGCAAGGGTATCTCGAACAAGCCGCGCGCCGGGTTGCGAAACCACACCCGTTGCGTCTTGTCGAGGGCCTGGGCGAACTCGCGCTCGAATTCGTTGAAGCCGCTATAGCCTTCATGGATCGCGAAGTTGAAGGTGGTGACGTTTGCAGGATCGACGGCAACGCCAGGGACAAGCAAGGGCTCGGCGAAGCTGTTTACGACCGTGGAATGGTCGATATAGGCTGCGACCATCTTGCGGGCGGCTTCCCGCAAGTGTTCGGCGGCCGGACTGTTGTATTCAACCAGCGCGTCGAGTTTTGGGTCTTCGATGTCACAAAGGTTAATGGCTTTGGCATAGGTTTTTTGGACCTCGCGGGCGAAGATCCACCGGGCTGTCACGCGATTGCTATGCTCGATGTCAACCCATTCCTCGATCTCGTTGCCATGCTGCCCCACGGCCTGCAACACCTGGATACGGCCGCCCTTGCCGACCGTGTTCACACCGCCCTCGCGGTAGTCCTGAATGCCGGCGACGACGCGGCGGATCGGGTCCATGGCCCGCTCAGCGTTGATCGATACATCCGGCAGTTGTTTCACCTTGCGGGCTGGCATGATCGTTTTCGCGGCGGCGCCCTTGTTGCCGGCGAAAACCGTAAGGCTGATCTCGGGCGCCTCGGCAGCTAGCTTGGCTTGTACCTCGCGCAATACCTGGTCGAAAACGGTGCGTTCGTCGGCGCGGATAAAGAAGTGCGCGGTATTCAGGCTCGGGGCGGGATAGTGCTGGGCCTGGGGCTGGCGCAGGACTCGGCCGACGATCTGAGTCACTTGGTCTTTTGAACCCATGTCCTTGTCGATATAGGCAAAATAGCAAGCCGGATCGTCCCAGCCCTCTTGAAGGGTGAGGTTGAAAATGATGTGCTGAAAAGTACCGGCAATGAAGCTCTCATAATCGTTGTCGCCGCCCGCGAAAAGGTTGAAACGGGGAGGAGGTGGAAATCTCGGATCAAATTTAAGATTGCAATAAACCGCGATGGTGGCCGGGTCGATGTCATGATGCTCGACCAGGTGGCGCCAAATCAGGATCGGCCGCGCCTCGCGGTTCTCGAACGTGGTGTGGATGTTATCGACGCCCTTGCCATAGACGGCATTGGTATTGCTAACATAGATTGCCTTCGGCTTGAAAGGCAGGCTTAAGCTGAGCGCGGCCGCTTCAACGCCCTTCATACTCTCGATCATGTCGTCGATCGCGACTTCCATCGGCGTGACATAGCCGCCGAGAAGCATCTGTTGCTTGACAAGGCCGGATTTGACCACGTCACCGCTCTTTACGACGGTGACGAAATCGGCGTCGGTCCATCCCTTGTCCTGGCGCAGGCGGGTCATCCGCTGCGACAGCTCAGGCGGAATCCGCATGGTCGCGCTCGCCGCGATCAGCGCGTCGGGTTCGAGGTCGAGCAACAAATGGGTCTGTTGATCGGTGAGGTTGTGCCCTTCATCATACACGACGATGAATGGCCTGCGCCGACCTTTGTCGTCGCGGCGCTGTTTCAGCATGTCCCATAGGGATTGCGAAGCGTCGTCCAAGGCAAGCTGGTAGATTTTGCGGTCGCCTCTCTCCTTGTCTGCCTGGTTGAATTTGCCAACCGTGGCGACCAGTATCAGGCCGGAATCGGTGCGCTCGATGTCGGCCAGGCGGCAGTCCATTAGCGGCTTGACGGTGAAACCGGCGACTAGCTCGGCATACTTGCCGGCTGCCAGGTTGGCGAATGTCTGCCAGACGACGACCTTGCCCTTGGACAGCCATAGTACGATCGGCTCGGCAGCCAAGTGGCTGCGGATTTGCGACACGGCATCGGCAAGGATCAATGTCTTGCCGCTGCCGGTAATGGAATTGAGGTTTTGATAGAAGGGCACGGGCCGGGTTTTGGTGGTCATCAACGGATCGACGGCGTAAGCTGCAAAGCGGTCAGCGATCTCGGTCGAGGCGGCGATTTGGAAGGGAAACAACTCAATCATTCCTCGCCTTCCTCGTTGAAGCTGTCACTGTTTTCATTCAGACCAAGGTGTGCAAGAATCTTGTCGGGTATCTTGTAAAAAACGACGTTGCGCGACTGGAAAACCTCGTAGCGGGCATAGACGTGGTAAGGCTGCGTGAGGCCTGCTTTCTTGGCCTCCTGCACCACGGTCGAAAAATTGGTTTTGTCGAGCTGGCCGACTTTGTCGCCACCGTTCCATATAAGGAAATATCCTTCCTTCTGCTCGTTGCAGCCGACCAGATATTTATATCCTTCCTGCTCGAAGCGAATCAGCCCGCAACCGCCGCGTCGCCCATTTTCCCAATGCGAGGTGATGACAAGGTCGATCAGCTCGTCTTTCTTCATCGTGAGGACGGTTCGACTGTCGATCTTCTTCGTGAGCATTCTGAATTGGAAACCGCCGGGGAGCCGCTCGGCCGTCTTCTTCAGCTTGCCGCTTGTACCCGGGCGCTCGCCGGTGATCGCGCGCCGTAGCCGCTCCTGCGTCAGACTGCGGGCGTATTTATCGCCGCGATCGGGGGCGCCCTGCTCGATCAGAATGAAGCGACGCGCGGCGCCGGCTTGCGCGTTCAGCTCGAGCACAGCATGGCCGGTCGTGCCCGATCCCGCGTAAGGATCGAGAACCAGGCCGTTGGGCGGACACCAAAGTTGGATGATCTTTTTGATCAGCTTGAGTGGCTTGACGGTCGTGAAGCCGTGCCCTCGGCCAAGGATCGCGTCCAGCTCATTTATGCCGGCCTGGCTGTGGCCGGATTCGGCATGTTCCCAAGATTGGGAACCGAGGACAAGCGGTGTGTCGTAGTCGTCATCGGCCCAATACGTGAGAGGGATTTTGCCCTTCTTGACGAATCGAAGGTGGCGTTTCAGGTTCGGACCGGACGTACCTTTATCGCCGAAATGCAGCTTGGGCCAATTGGCGGCCGCAAGCCGTTCCTCCGCTGCTTCGCGGGCCTTCTCGGTCGCCTTTACGCTCGCGGCCGATCGGGGTGCCTTGTGGTCGTAGCCTGGAATCAGGATCGCGGCACCGGCGCCATCGCCGATGTCGCGCTCGACATAGGCTATGTTCCATTCATTGAGCCAGGCCTTCATCTGCGCCTTGGTATGGCTCCAATGCCGCCCCTTGGGCGGATAGTATATGGTGCCGGTAAAAGGCGACTGGATGGCATAGATGGCGCCGGCAAGGGGGTCTTTCGCTGTGGGGTCGCCTTGCTTCTTCCACCGGCCGTCCGGGTCCTGGTCGGGATTCCAGTACCGCGCGTTCATGTCTTCGTCGCGCTCAAGCATCGCGGTTTTCGCAAGGTCTTTGTCCTTGGCATAGACAAGAACATATTCGGTTGCGGTCGATAAATGACGGTCCTGGTTTTTCGGGGAATAAGACTTCTGCCAATTGATGATCCCGATTCGGTTATATTCGCCGAATATTTCGTCAAGCATCATTCCCAGGTGGAAAAGCTCGTTATCGTCAATGCAGATTGCCAGGACGCCATTAGGCCGAAGCATGGCGTGCATCATGTTGAGGCGCGGTAAAATCGCCTTCATCCATTTAGTGTGCCGCGATCCGTCGTCAATCTTGACGATCTGGCCTAGATCTGGGTCGTTCGGATCGGTATCCCATTTATCGTTGTAGCGGAACTGTCCGCCGGTATTGTATGGCGGATCGGTCACGATCAAGTCGACCTGGCCGCGCTCCTTGTACAATGTGACCATGGCTTGAAGGTTCTCGCCTTCCACAATCGAATTGCGGGCCTGCTCCTCTGGCGTTCCGATCGACAGTTCCTTCTTGATAAGCGTTTGTCGCGGCCGGACTTTTTTGTCAATCTCCTGGGCGGTGCGCTTGCCGTGGAAGTTTATGGCAATACCGCCCGTCATCAGCGATTTGACAGTTTTCAAGAGGTCATCGCGGTCCATCAGCTCGAGAGAGCGTAGATAATCATCCTTTACGTCCATACAGGCGCCTAATACTCAATATGATATGGTATCAACGAGTATTAGCGGCTTAATTCTTTGCCGTCTAGTCTTAGAAAACTTTAATTGCTTGCGCGTCAGGCAGCGTAGTGATCGCGACCGTCTTGCTCATACCGAGCGGCCTCGGCTGAAGTCGCGCCTAACCGGGCCGGTCGCATTTAAGCGGGTAAATCCAAAATCGGAGCCACCCGAGGCAAAGCGAGCATCCAAGCCATTGAATTACATCAACACCATTGATGTCGATTCGGATGGCACTCGGTTGACAGAGTCTAGTGCACGTGAGCGTTAGATATCATTATGTGAGCTGCTTCATTGCGGCTCGCAGTCGAAATGTTGGGTTTAGTCGACCCGCCGCCGTCAGTGAGATCACGTCCACCGGGCGCGGAGCACAGTGCCGGCGATACGTACTCACGAATTCCGCGACCCGGACTCAAGGGAGGCTTGGCTCCAGGTCCCCGCGTTGCCGCTCAAGAATGATGCGTTCCTGGAAAGTTCTCGGCGGACCGAGGGACGAATTCTCCATTGATCCTTGCGAGTGGACGCACTCGGTCTCCGTTGGGGTATCAGCCTCTGTAACGCGATCGGATGCGGGATTTGTCTCCGTCCTCCGTCGAATGCGGGCGGTGATGGGTTCCTCGGCAGACGACTGTTTGTGCCGGTCGCGTTGGGGCGTGGCTTCAATCGCGTTGGCGACCTTGATTGCCTTGATCTGCTCGGCTACTTGGGAAACGCTTGGCCCTTCCTGTTTCCCCGGCTCAGGCGTTGCACCTGAAAGCCCGGCCTTGAGCTGGTCTCGCAAGGTGGTCAGTTCGGCCAGGTAGGTGTCGTGCAGGAAGGGCTTGCCCAAGCGGGCTTGGTAATCGCGAAGCTGTGAGTTCGCGATTCTGAGGTCGCGTTGAACGCTATCGCATTCGGAACCGTAACCATCCGCCAGCCGCTCCAGGGCGTTATGGACGGCCCGCGGCCCGTGGTGATCACGGGATAGCGTCGCCAGTCGGGTGGTGGCACCTTCAAGGTAGATTTCGGGCGCGAATTGCGAATGGAGCACGATGCCAAAACCCAGCCCCCGGTAGTTGCCGAACGGAATGCGGGTTGTCTCGCGGACGTTCTTCGGCAAAGCCTCCAGCCTGCCCCCGAGTATGTCGGGGATCTCCTCGCGTCGGTACGTCCGGCCACCAATGGCGATGAGGGCGGTGGCGTGACTGTTCGCGGTGGCTTGGTCTGCGGTGAGCTTTGAGAGTCGGTCGGACAGGCCGGCGATCGTTGCAGGCAAGTCGCGGACGCTACGGCGGGCGACGTACTGCTCATCCAGGTGGTTCTTCTTGAGCAAGGCGAGCCGTTGCAATTCGGCGTCGGCCTCGGCGAGTGTCAGCACCGCCGGGTTTCCCGACGCGATCGCCTTCACCTCGGCGTAGGAGAGTTCCTGGCTGCCGATGTCTTCGGCCCTGCGGGCGGCGTTGTCGCCGGTCATGACCTGCGAGATGAACCGGGCCTTGGTCTCCAACGCTTGCCACATGTACGCATCAAATGATCCTTCGGTGACGTAGCGATAGATCGCCACCTCCTTGTTCTCGTTGCCCTGACGGAGGATACGTCCGTCACGCTGCTCGACTTCCGCTGGCTTCCACGGGGCGTCGAGGTGATGCAGCGCGACCAGGCGTTTCTGGACATTGGTGCCGGTGCCCATTTTCTGGGTGCTGCCGATCAGTACGCGGACCGACCCTTGTCTTACTTTCTCAAAGAGTGCCTGCTTCTTGACGTCGGATTCGGCGTCGCCGACAGCGGCGATCTGTTCGGCCGGAACGCCGGCGGCGATTAGTTTCTTGATGATCTCGTCGTAGGGCGAATACCCCCATGCGGTCGGATTCACGCCCATGTCAGCGAATTATCCTCAGTTCAGGATTATGCAGAGTTCACCGCCGGAAGGCTGAGTTCCAGGCAGTGCTCCTGTACATGGCATTCCCGTAGCAAACGGACAAAAAACTACGCTAAGCCGATCTTCTGGCTGGTAGAGGACCTTACGCCATCTCCGCAAGAAGCTAGCGTCGCGCATAGGGTGGCATGTTGTCCTCCTCGATCAAGCCTGCTTGGACAGGAATCGGCAGCGCCTGTGGGCCATGAGCGGCCCGTCACGTCAAGTTTCGCCGCAGATGTGACGGAGCTGGTTGCTCAATGCGCAAACGGATCGGCCGGGAAGACCGGGTCGTAAAGGATCACGGCTTCGGCCTCGCTGCGAAGCAGACGGAATTCCAATTCCTGCCAGAATCCGTGGGGACTGGTGTTGGGCTGGTGGTTGCAGAGCCGATAGAGCCAGCGGCGAGCCTCGTCGTGATGCCCCAGGCAGTGGTGAGCCATAGCGAGGAAAGGCCAATCGAAGGGTTCTTCCGCCCCGTTACGCGCCTTCATCCCTTCCTCCAGACGTCGAAGCGCGTCATCGAAGCGCCCGGCACGGTAGAGCGTGGCGCCGAGTGTGTTCAGGGCGAGATGCTTCTGGTCTGCGGTAAAGCCGTTCACGGCGAGCTCGGCGAGGCGAACCAGCACTTCGAGGCGATCGTTCATCCCTGGGGCCAGCGAACAACACCAGGAGGCGGAATTAGCGACATGCGCAATCCCTGTCCGCCCGAACCTGCTGAGGAGATCGAAACGCGCTCGCTGAAGCTGATCAATTTCCCCGGCCGCCCCGAGTAAGAGGATCTGATGGTGGCGAAGCGTGAGGTCCTCCGGTTGGAGCCGGACGAGTTGCCCATAATCCGCGGCGGCCTCGGCCCATCGCTGCCGCCTGGCGCGATCGTCGCCGTGCCGGCTCCAAAGTTCAAATGAATCGGGATGCCGTGCGACGGCACGAGCGAAGAGCGCCTCGTTCCGCACGATCATTTCGATGAGATCTGGGTCGTGCGACCCGAGGGCGTATGCCTGAAGGAAGTCATCGTCGGCCTTGTCGGGCCGGGAGTGAGCGGCTAGGAAGCGGGCCCGTTCCAGCACGACGTCTGCGTCGAAGGGTCGCGCGAGGACGACCTCGTCGAAGGCTGCCTCGGCTTCCGCCCACCGCTGTCGCTCGATCCAGGCCCGCGCGCGTGCGGTTGGTTCGGGGCCGAAAAGGATGGGGTCGGCCGCCCACGCACTGTCCACAGGCGGCGGGCCTCCCAATCGGTTGAGCATGTCGCGGCGCTGGCGCCAGCTCGAATTGTCGAGCACGCTCACGGAACCCGGTTTTTCGAGCTTGAGACCTGTGATCACCTCGACCCAGGTCGAAATGCGTTCCGGATTGTCGGCGAGTTCCGAGACATCCCATAGCTGCGCCGTCCCGTCCGCGTCCCCGGTGAGTACCGCCTTGCCGTCGGGGGTGAACGCCACAGCGGAGATCCAGCTTTCATGGCTCATCGGGGGCCCAAGCGGTCGGCCGGTCGCCGCGTCCCATAGGCGCGCTGTCTTGTCCCGGCTCCCCGTGAGCACCTCCTTGCCGTCATGGCTGAACGCCACAGCCGAGACACCGCCCTCATGTATTAGCGAAGGCCCGAGCGGTCGGCCGGTCGCCGCGTCCCATAAGCGCGCTGTCTTGTCGTCGCTTCCGGTGAGCGCCACCTTGCCGTCCGGGCTGAAGGCCACGGCCGAGATCCCACCCTGATGGGTCAGCAGCGGTCCCAGAAGTCGGCCGGTCGCTACGTCCCATATTCGCGCCCTCTTGTCGCCCCCCCCGGTGAGCGCCGCCTTGCCGTCCGGGCTGAACGCGACGGCATGGACCGGGCTCCCATCACTTAGCGGAGGTCCGAGGGGCCGGCCGGACGCTGCATCCCATACGCGCGCCGTCCCGTCTCGGGTCCCGATTAGCACTGCCTTGCCATCCGATCTGAATGCCGCGACATCAGCCAGATTTGGAAGGCTCAGCGGAGATCCGAGGGGCTGTCCGGTCGCCCCGTCCCTGAGCTGTACTCTGCCGTGCAGCGCCGTCTCATCCGTGCCTGCAAGGAGGACTGCCTTGCCGTCCGGGCTTAGTGCCTGGGCAATTGTCCCGCCCTGGGCGCTGAACGGGGGTCCCAGAGGCTGACCAGTCGCCGCGTCCCACAGCCGTGTTTCCTTGAAGCCTCCTCCGGTAAGAACCGCCTTGCCGTCGGGGCTGAACGCCACGACCCGGGCCCCACGCTCATGGCTCAAGGGGACGACGTGGGGCTGGACCGTCGTCGTGTCCCACAGCCGTGCCGTCCCACCTGAGTCCCCGGTGAGTACCGTCTTATCGTCCGGGCCAAATGCCACGTCCAGGACGGGGTGAAGGTGCCTGATCGGCAGTCCGACGGGTCGGCCGGTCGCCGCGTCCCACAGCCGCGCCGTACCGTCCTCGCTCCCGGTGAGCACCGTCTTGCCGTCCGGACTGAACGCCACGGCGCGGACGTCGTTTCGGTGGCCCAGTGGCGCTCCGAGGGGCCGTCCGGTCGCCGCGTCCCAGAGCCGCGCTATACCGTGGTCGCTCCTGGTCAGCAACGTCTTGCCGTCCGGGCTGAAGGCAAGAAAATGGACACCGCCCTGATGGACCAGCGAGGGTCCAACGGGCTGTCCGGTCGCCCCGTCCCAGAGGCGCGCCGTCTTGTCCTGGCTTCCCGTGAGCACCGTCTTGCCGTCTGAGCTGAATGCCACGGCACGGACGTCGTCTCGATGGCTCAATGGGGGTCCCAGGGGGTTGCCGGTCGCCGTGTCCCACAGCCGCGCCGTGCGGTCCCCACTCCCGGTCAGTACCGTCTTGCCATCCGGGCTGAACGCCACAGCCCAGACCCCGATCCGATGGCTCAGTGGGGATCCCAGGGGGCGGCCGGTTGCGACGTTCCATAGCCGTGCCTTCGCGTCGTAGCTCCCGGTGAGCACCGTATTGCCGTCCGGGCTGAATGCCGCGTGATAGACCGGGGACTGATGATGCAACAGCGTTCGGAGCGGCTGTCCGGTCGCCGAATCCAGCAGCCGCACTGTCCCATCCCAGCTCGCGATGAGCGCTGTCTTACCATCAGGGCTAAACGTCAGGTCCGTGATCGCATCATCGTGTCTCAGTGTTGGTCCGAGGGGCTTGGCGGTTCTGGCGTCCCATAGCTGCGCCGTCCCGTCTTCACTCCCGGTGAGCACCGCCTTGCCGTCGGAGCTGAAGGCGACATGGCTGACCGCTTCGGCCTGAGAGAAAACTGCCTTGACTTGGGCGGGATGGCGTTGCCAGGCGGACAAGCTGGCTCGGGCTGTGTGCTGCCAATCGGTGTTGTCGGCAGCCACGGCCGAGCGCCAGCTTTCGACCAGCCATAACAGGCCTGGTCCCATCTCTCCTTTCTCGCAAAGGGCATGTCCACGCTCGAAGTTGAGGGCCGCGGCCCGCTGCTCCGAATCCTTCAGCGCCGCCTTCAGGTTGTCCGCCAGACCCTTGACCCGGTTCTTCGCGTTAGTTTGCTCCACAGCAAAGACCAGCGAAATCACCGCCACAGCCACCAGGGCTGCGAGAGCCAAGGAACTGGCCACCGCCAACGACGGGTTTCGGCGGCACCAGAGCGCGATCCGCTCGGGACGGCTGACTCGGCGGGCCAGGATCGGCTCGCCGACCAGCCATCGCCTCAAGTCCTCGGCGAGCGCATCAGCACTGGGGTAACGTCGATGCGAGTCCTTCTCCAGGCACTTGAGCACCACGGTTTCCAGATCGCGGTCGAGACCCGGCCGAATCGTGGACGGCCGCGGCGGGTCCGACTCACGGGCCTGCCGCAACACTGTGAGCGCGTTGTCACCTGTGAACGGCGTCTGGCCGGCGAGACGCTCGTAGAGGATCACCCCGAGGCTGTACACGTCGGCCGCGACCGTCAGGTCCTTCCGCCCAGCGGCCTGCTCAGGCGCCATGTACTTCGGCGTGCCCAGCATCTGCCCGGTCTCCGTGAACGAGCTGTCGCCAGGAGCCAGCCGCTTCGCCAGGCCGAAGTCAGTTACGAGAAGAGCTCCTTGGGAATCGACGAGCACGTTGGAGGGTTTCAAATCCCGGTGCAAGACCCCGCGCTGGTGCGCGTGGTGCACGGCCCGGATCACGCCGACCAGGCCCTCGACCTCGCTACGCGGATTACCCCGGGCGTGCTTCGCCAGCGAGGTCCCCTCGACGAACTTCATCGAATAGTATTGCTGGCCCTCGTGTTCGCCAATCTCGTAGATAGGCACGATCTGCGGATGGTCCAGGTTGGCGGCCGCCTCAGCCTCGGAGCGGAAGCGCTGGATGTCGCGAGTGGAGGCGAAGCTGCCGGCGAGGATCATCTTGAGGGCGACCAGCCGGTTGAGTGAGACTTGCCGGGCCTTGTAGACGATCCCCATCCCACCGCGGGCGATCTCCTCCAGGAGCTCGTAATCGCCGAAGTAGCGGACCGTTGAGAGCGCCGTTTGGCCATTGGCGTCGGCAGCGCCGGTTTCGTCCGGCCCGCCGGCCACCCGCAGAGGGGAGGCGACACGGTCCATTCGGTCAAGGTCGGCGAAGAAGGCGCGGAGGGCGTCGGCGTGCTCGGCGTGTTGGTCGAGCAGCTCCTGGCGATTAGGAACCGCGCCGGCTTCAACCGCCAATATGTAGTCGGCGATCACCGCGTCGAGCGAGTCGTGGGACATCGTGGGGTCGTTGGGCGTCGTCACGGGTCACTCCCCGGTCTTCAACCGTATTCGCAGTTCTTCCAGCCCTCGCCGCAATAGCGACGCGACGGAGGGGACGCTCCGGCCGATCCGCTCGGCGATCTGCGGCAGCGTCCAGCCCTGGCAGTGCTTGAGCACGACCACCTCGCGCATGAGCTCGGGCAGTTCCGCCAGGGCCTCGACCATCTGGAGCAGTTCCTCGTTCCGATCGGCGCGGCTGCTGGGCGAGGTCTGGTCGGCGGCCAGCCACGCGGCGAACCCCGAGGCGGAACGGTCCAGGTCGGCCTCAAGCGACCGCTCGAGGGCGACGTCCCGCTTGTCCCGCTCGTAGTGCTTGGCCGCATCGGCCAGGGTCCGGGCCAGGATCCGCCGCAGCCAGGCCACCAGAACTTCGGGCCGGGTGTCGCGTACCTCCGCAAGGGCCGAGTAGGCGCGCAGCATCGTCTGCTGGACCACGTCCGAGGGGTCCAGCTTGCCCCGAAGTTTCCGGTCGAGATGTAGCTCCGCCAGCACCTTGAGGTACTTGCGGAACGGTTCCAGGAGTCCCGTCGCGTCTTGAGTCATGGGCGGTCGTTGTTTTCCCTCTTCCCAAGAAGACGACGTCTTCCCATCGGTGAACCAAGGTTTTTCTCGTCAGCGCCGATTATGACATTGCGGGCCACTCGTTCATGGTTGCATCGAATGCCCGAAAACGAAGCGAGCGATGCCCCGAAATGGGACCTTTTCAGGACAACCTGCGTTCATCCTCGAATTCCGCTCCAAATGGCCAGCATATCGTCCGAAAAGCCGCGCCGAAATCATCGTCCCGCAATCTTCACCCGAGACATAGGTTTCGGTACGATCCGACGACGGGGAGGGTACAACCTATGCTGATCGGCTATGGCCGCGTCTCCATCACCGAGCAAAACCTCGACTTCGAGACCGACGCATTGAACCGCGCTGGCTGCGCAAAGCTCTTCACCGAGACCGCCAGCGGCGCCCGCTCAACGCCGCCGGGGTCGACCAGACTCTCGAACATCTCCACCGGTGCGACACCCTGTCCGTTTGCTACGGGAAGGCCTATATGGGCTGCGCATAATCACAGGTCGTTTAGGAATCGCGTCAGTGGCTTGGCCGGCAATGGCCTCTTCCCTCGGGACTGTGGTGGTTCCAAGAATTTCAAGGCCTCCCTCTTGGACTCCAAATCAGCGTCAAGGTACTGATGCGTCGTCTGGATGCTCTCGTGGCCCAACCACATGGCAATCATCGATAGATCCACACCCGACTGCAGCAGATGCATGGCGGTCGTGTGGCGAATGGTATGTGGCGACACGCGGATCGATCGCATAGCGGGATATTTGGCCGCCGCGTGAGCGACGGCGAGTCGCAGGCGTTGCGCGACTCCAGAACGGCTCAGGGGTTTGCCGCGAGCGTTGGTCAGAAGCGGTGAGTCAGGCGTTACCGTTGCTCGCTGAAGCCACTGTCGAAGGAGTTTCGCGGTTTCACGCCACAGCGGCACGGACCGCTTCTTGCGGCCTTTACCAAGAATGTGGACGCATGAACTCGATTCCAATCGCACGTCCTTGACCTGCAAATTGGCGATCTCCGACACCCGTGCGCCGGTGTTGTACAACAACAGCAAAAGGAGCCGATCCCGCTGGCCGGCCAACGTGTTTGTCCCCGGCGCGTCCAGGATCGCCTGCATCTGCTCTCGCGTCAGGTGGCTGACGGCATTGCGATCGAAGCGTTTCATCGGAATGGCTAACACACGCTGAGCGAGCGACAGCAGCAAAGGATTGGTAGCGGCGACGTGACGAAAGAACGAACGGATCGCCGCCAAACGGGCGTTGCGACTTCGGGGACAGTTATCGCGGGACTTTTCCAAATCGTTCAAAAATGCGAGCACCCGCGGAGCATCCAAGTCGTCTACGCACACCGCATCCGGTTGGATTCGATGTTGCCGCTGCAGGAAGCGCAGGAACAGCCGGAAGGTGTCCCGATAGGAACGGATGGTCCGCGGACTCAAATCACGCTGGCTGATCAGGTAGGAGCAGAAGTAGGTCTGCAGCAGTGGACCAAGCAGCATTCTGGTTGTAGTGGGGTGATTCATGAGCGCCTCCTTCCCAGCGGGGTTGCGAACCGCTCGAAGCGGTTTCCAGCGACCGTCATGAGTTCGGGAGTGCTTGACAGGTACCAATACGTGTCGGTGACTCTGCCGTGGCCCAAATAGGTTGAGAGTGAGGCGATCTTGCAGTGAACGTTTTCACCGTCGCAATACCAGCGTAGGAGACGGTTGCAAGCAAAGCTGTGGCGCAGGTCATGAATCCGTCCAGGGTGTCAGACCTATCCAGGGTGTCTCCAGGGTGTCAGACCTATTTTCATGTTATTTCGGATATTCCGGATTCATCCCTCTGCTACTCTAGGCCCGTCAACTGCTGGCGAACTCGTGAATCGATTGCCGGCCAGCCCCTCAAGCGCCGACGTTAGCCGCGCATCATCGTCGGCAATCGATCGATAAATGCGCGAGTCCAGAGGCTCCAACCGCGGTAGGCCTCCCCGAGCCGCAGTTCGGTCGGCGCCGCGCCCCTTGCGTGGATTGGGTGGCGAGGATGTCTTGGAACCGAAGGTGGGACTTGAACCCACACCCTCTTGCGAGGACCGGATTTTGAGTCCGGCGCGTCTGCCATCCGTCTGACGTTGGGCTGATGTTGGATTGACGTTGATTTCAGGGATTTTGTCGAGGTCCACAATGGCCCTCGGCATTCGCGCGCATTGTAGTCGCATTGGGGTGACACGGGCAATGTGTGCAGAAGAATTGCAGAAGACCAGGATGTAGTTGCGAGCGACGACGTGGAACCGTTGATCAGCAACGTCTGTGGCGGTTTCGTGTGCGCCCAAAGAAAAAGGCACCTACGCGACTGACTGTCGCATGTTCTCAGCGAGCGAACGCGAAGTTAATTCCTTCCGATCTCGTCGCAGGTTGCGCCTTCGCATTGTCAGCCAAGAACGGGCGCAGCTTCATAGCAGCGGACTTCCAACCGACCGTCGTACTGCACGAGAAGCGGAGTAGTCTGAATGCCGTCATTACCTGTCAATTCTCTTTACCCTCGGCGGCTTCGGCGCGCTCGGTGGCCGAGTCGGGGATTGGAGCAGGGCAGTTCACTGATTCAAGATACCGAGTTTGGTGAAGAGTGCTCGGACCTGGGAAGCGTTGCGACGGACGGTCTCGGCGATATTCGTTGCGCCAGTAAGCCTCAGGAAGCCAACGGCAGCATTGCGCAGAGCAGCCATGATTTCCGGACCAGAACCCTTGCGGATTCGGCTCGCGTCCTCTCCGAGCGTGACGTCACGCACATAATGCGACCGATTCTCGATTGACCAGTGCCCTCGTCCCCAAACGAGCAATCGACTCGCGCCGCCCAGTTGGCGCGGAACGCTGGTAATGAAGTAACGACTCTCATGTGAGATCTTCCCGTCCTGCTCAACCACACTCTCAACCTGCCCGACTTGGGCAACACCGGGCCAATCCAGATACTCGCTCAACGCGGTCGTCACCTTCAAGGTCCGGCGTTCGCGACGACCATGGCCCTTGTCCATGGTCGTGGCTGTATCCTGCGCCTGTTCCCAAATTCGTCGCTGTTTAGGGGGAAAAAGCCGCCTCAGCAGAAGCGGCGAATGCGACCTTAATATCGTTGACGAGCGTTGGTTGATTGTCCTTCACAAACCAAAGGTAATGGCCGTGTGCATCGATGATCTGCTGGGAAAGGTCACGCTGACAGAACATGGCGTCGCCGGTTACCAATCGCCCTTCGAGAACGATGCTTCGGAGCAATTGAAGAGCCGTCTTGTGCTCGTTGGTCTTGTTTTCACCGCCGTTGGAAACCTGCGTCTGAGCCAACGTTATCCCTGATTCGTGAGCCAGCAGAGAGAGCAGGTGGATCGGCTTTTCGAGGCCGTCGAAGCTGCCACGAGCCGTCTTGCCGTCGATCGCGAAGGCTTCCAGTGACAAAATCTCGCTCGAGACTGGCCGGCCCAACAACGATTCGGCCCACCGATAGAGCGCGTCCTCGAAGGCCTTCGGGTTCAACGCGATTAGAACTTTGCGAATGCCGCACATTTTCGGAGGTTTGCGCGTGAAGCCAAGTCGATGCATCAGCCCGATGTCTTGGTCCCGAGCCCATTGTGCAATGGCGGTGTAGCCCTTCGCACCACACATGATGGCACAACACACCAACGCCAGGATTGCAGAAAGCGCATGTTGTCGGCCATGCCGGCTGCGAGGATCGGGAACCGCGGCAAGAAAGGAAAGGAGACTCCCGGCGGGGTGGGCTTCCATGCGTTGCCTCCATGCTGAAAATCCTTGTAGTGGACGGCTTCCGTACCGCCAAAAGCTTTCCTATCCGGACTCAGGCTCAATTTGTCAACGGCCCTGGGGATTGGAGGTGCTTGATCGCGGATTGCACGTCCTCTCGCGAGAAAAGGAGTCGCCATTCCGGAACGGCCTCTAATTTGTCAAGGTCCTGGAGCCCGCGCTCGACGGCCATTTTCACTTCGCCGGCGGCTTGATCGAGGTCGAGCTGGCGAACAGCTCTAGCCTGCGCCGACAGGGGCGTCTTCCCGTACCCAACCAGCGTTGCGCGGGTCAGGTGTTTGAGGGCCAGATCCACCAGCTCCTCGATCGGCTGGGCTTTCCACAAGTCGACACGTTCACCATCAACGCGGTCTGCCTCCGCCGGTAACTTGAGATCCCGCAACACTCGACCTAGGTTCCAAAGCGTCTCACTACGCTTCTCCCGTTCGAGTAAAGGCTCATCGGCGGGCGCCGCGCGGCTCGCCAATTTGCGAAACCGGGAGGCCGCGTCTTGGAGCAAAGTCTTGGCCTGTTCGGCCTGGGCCCGGTCAGCTAGCGAGTCGGCCTCGTGGGCGAACGCGACGGCAAGCTGAAACTCAAGCGCGGGATCTCCCGGCGTCGCCGTCAATGCCGCTTCCAGGGCCTTCCGTGCATCTGCGAAGAACCGCAGCGCCGCCTCCGCGTCGCCCATGTGGCGCTCGATGTTGCCCAGCGCAACGAGCGCCTGGACGAGTTCAATGAGATACTGCCGGTTTCCACGGTTCGTCCGGCTCAGTTCGCGGCGTATCCGAATCGCTTCCTCATAATGGCGCAGCCCCTCAGCAGGGCGCCCCAGGTCGACGGACTGCTCTCCCAAGTTGTCAAGGTAGTAGCACAATCTCAGATTGTAGGCGTCAGCAGACTTTGTCTTCTTAATCGCCGCTCGCTCCATCGCCACGGCCCGGTCGAACGCCTGCATCGCCTCGGCGTTGTTCCGAGCTTCGTCGAGACGCACGCCAAGTTCGTCCCAGCACCACGCCAGGTCGTCTTGAAAACTCACCGTTTCGGGTTGCGAACGGACGAGGTCGGTATAGACCTCGATTGCCTTCTTGATCGATGCGATTGCCTTGTCGTCCTGATGGGCCCCATGCTCGAGGTCGGCGATCTCTTTGTAACTCACGGCGAGTTTCGCACGATATTTGGTGACAGACGGATGCTGGTCAGCCAGGTCCGCCCGGTACTTGACCGACTCTTCGAAAAACGGCAAAGCGATCTCGATCTCGCCTCTCTGCTTATGGATATTGCCGATGTTCGACAGGGTAAACGCCAGCATGTCGAGCAACCAGGAAGGCTTGGGCCCAAACGCCGCCTCTTTCATCAGCCGCCGGCAGATATCCCGGACTTCGTGAAACGTCTTCAGTGCGGCCTCGATGTCGGGCCGCTTGTAGTACGCAAAACCAGTCGCAGAAAGGTTTTCGGTCAGGCCGGTCTTGTACGCGAGGTTTTCCGGGTATCGGTCGATCAAGTCTTCCTGGATCGCTCTCGCTTCGGCATGGATCGCCAGGCTCTCCTTTACCTTTCCCAGCTTGGACTGCGCGATCCCGATATGCGAATAGCAGTCGGCGAGGCTCGATTCGTAACGCGGCTCGTCGGCGTTCTCTGTCACGAGCCTTTCCAGAGTTGTGCGCGCGTGGCCAAGCAACTCAAGCGCCAAATTGAAGTCCTCTCCGGTCAATTCCAGCTTGCCCATGGCCAGGTAGCACTCGGCGAGGCTGCCCGCAAGCTCGAGCTCTTTCGGATTTGCATCCACGAGCGGCCGCCAGATGGCCAGAGCCGAGCGGAAGGCGCCCATCGCTTGCGTCGGTGAGCCGATTTCACGCGTGATCTGACCGACCCGGAAGTAGGCGGCGGCCAGTTGCTCTCGGAGACGCGGGTCGTCCTTTCGCTTTGCGGCGAATCGCTCATAAAACGTGAGTGCGCTCTTGAGCAAATTGTCGCGCAGGCTTCGGATGTCGACCGAATCTTGCTCCCTGAGCAGAGTGTTTTCGCTGACGTTGGTCAGATACTCCACGACGGCCTGCTGGGCCAAGTCGAAATCGGCCTCCGCTGCCACACGCGCGATCTCCTCCTCACGTCGGGCACCCTCGACGACCATGGCGGCGATGATCGCGACGACCGCCGCCGCCGCCAAACCGATCGCGCCGGCCACGACAGGATTTCGCCGGCTCCACATCCACAACCGTGCCGCGTTACTCACAGGCCGCGCCGCGATGGGCTCGCCAGCCCTCCAGCGACGCAAATCCTCGGCAAGCGCGTCGGCGCTGCCGTAACGCCGACGTGGGTCCTTTTCGAGGCACTTTAGGCAAATCACCTCTAGGTTGCGCGGAACCCTCGCGTTTCGCTTACTGGGCGCCTCCGGAGGTCTCTCGCGCACTTGCTCGAGCGTGTCGATCACCGAGTCGCCGCTGAACGGCGCTTTCCCCGTGAGAAGCACATAAAGGACCGCTCCCAGGCCGTAGACATCCGTCGCTGTGGTCACCGCCCCGCGCTTGCCAGAGGCCTGCTCGGGAGCCATGTAGGCGGGCGTGCCCAAGATCGCGCCCGAGCCGGTCAGTTCGCTGTCCCCTTCGACCCGTTTGGCGAGTCCGAAGTCGGTGACATGAGGCCGCCCATCTGGATCGATCAGGATGTTTGCCGGCTTCAGATCTCGATGGAGGATGCCCCGCTGATGAGCGTGGTGGACCGCACCCGCCGTGATTGCCACCAACTCCGCAGCCTGCCGAGGATTTGCCAAGTAGTCCCTCGGCCGCTTGTCGAGGCTCTCGCCCGAAATGAGCTTCATGCTGAAGTAATGCTGGTCCTCGAGCCGACCGACCTCGAAGATCGGCACAATGTTCGGATGATCGAGCTGCGCTACCGCCTCGGATTCGTTTTGAAACCGGCGCACCTCCTCTGCACCGGCGAACCGGGCGGCCTTGATCATCTTCAGAGCCACCGGCCGGTTCAGGCTGAGCTGTCGGGCTCTGTAGACGATTCCCATGCCCCCTTCGCCTAGCACACTCTGCAGTTCGTAGTCGCCGAAGTAGCCGACGAGCGTCCCTGCTGGGAGGGAAGACACGGTCGGACTGTTCTGAGGGGCGGACGTCGCACCGACTGGGCCGGTTTCAGACATGCAAGGACGATCGGACGAGTCGACGGTGACGCCATCAGCGACTGGCGATTCGGTCTGCGGGGTAGCGGCAAGTGGCCGATCAATAGCCGGTATTTCCGATCCTTCCGCGGCCTGACGGAGCCGGTCGGCGAAACTGTCAGGCTCTATCTCGGAAACCTGACGCCGGCAATCGGAGCAGCGTTCAAGGTGGTCGCGCACGACTTCGGCCGAAGTGCCGTCGAGCTCACGCAGTGCGTACGCGCGTAAGGTCTCGGGCGTCGGATGAGGGGAGGCTTGGCCGTCCATAAAGGAGATCTCCCGCTTCGGGTCGCCCCGGCCATCGGGGCCCGCCTCAAACACAAAGACGTCTTGGGCCTGACGGACTTGCCGAGAAAACCGAAAGCATTTCAAAAAATCGCCGGCGCTTCGGGTCTTGACTGCTCGACGCTTGGCTGGATCGCCGCGTCGTCGGCAAGAATCGTCGCGTCGTGTCCGGCGTCGGAGCACTCGAGCACGCGAGGACGTCCGGTAGTGTACCGGGCGGTGGGTCTTCACTCCAGTGGCTACGGATGCGCTGGTGGTGAACACGCCTTCAACCGAGCGGTTACGTCAACAGAGAAACAAACCAGGGCCAGACGTGGTGATACGCGTCCGGCCCTTTTTTCATCTACCATCGTGGTTGACGAGCAAATAGTGTTCATCTATACACTATCGGGATGAGGATACTCAGCCGAAGACAAGCACAGGCGACCCGCGACCGCATCCGGCCCATGATGGACTTCCTCTACCGCTGTCGTCGTCGAATGGACCAACTTGGGTTCGACCGCAACGGCGCGATCTACCGCTCGATCGACCAAGCCTATACGGCATTCCTGGAGCTGAACGCGGAGTTGTTCTGCCAGGCCCACGGATTCCCGGCCGCGAAGCCGCCACCAGAACCGCCAAGCGTCACTCGGGCCAAGGATCAGGCTCAAGAATCACACGACCATCCGGATGATTGATCGCGACTCCCCAGCGTCGAGATGTGTGCCCTGACGGAAGCGAGCCCTCATCGCCTCGACGCGTCCCTTACTGTCGACCGTCGCCCCAGCGGCAGCCGATCCTCGAGCCGGCCGAGGAGCCGCAGCAGGCCATCGAGGATCGTCAGCGGATGGGGAGGGTCGCCTGGGATATAGAGATCGACGGGAAGGATTCCGTCGATTCCGTCGTTGACCTCCGGGTGGCCTCGAAATATTCCACCGGAGATGGCATTTGCACCGACGGCGATCACGAGCTTGGGGGCCGGCACCGCCTCGTAGGTCTGAAGAAGCGCTTGCTTCATGTTCTCGGTGACCGGCCCCGTGACGACGATGCCGTCGGCGTGGCGCGGCGATGCCACAAATTGGATGCCGAATCGGCCCATGTCGAAGACCACGGTTCCGAGCACGCTCAAGTCGGCCTCCGAGGCATTGTCACCGCCCGCGCTGACCTGCCTGAGTTTCAACGAGCGACCGAAGAGCTGGCGCATTTTCTCATCCAGAGGTTCAACCAGCCTTCGCTCTTCTCGGCTGCGCACAATCAAGTCATCGCGCCTCCGGCTCGCGAGCCGGTGGTCCTGGCTGAAGTGGATCGCACCGTCGTGCGGGCAGGCTCTCACGCAGTCGTTGCAAAAAAGGCACCGCCCCATATCGAGGGCCA
This sequence comes from uncultured Planctomycetota bacterium, assembly GCA_963823665.1. Lineage (GTDB taxonomy): Bacteria > Planctomycetota > Planctomycetia > Isosphaerales > Isosphaeraceae > CAVXHV01. The sequence continues at coordinate 492,414 of CAWGMQ010000004.1, read as the reverse complement.
GGCCCGCGGCGTCGTGCGCGATTGCGTCGGTGGGGCACGCCTCGATGCAGGCGCGGCAGCCGTCGGGGCACTTCGAGTCATCGAGAACAGGCAAGCCAAGGAAGCGGTCGGGAAGCGCGGGAACGCTCTTGGGAAAAGCGATCGTCCGCATGCCTTGCCGCAGTCGTTCCCGAATAATGGAAAACATGGACCGTCCTCAAGCGAATTCACAGGTCGTGGCCACAATACGACAGATTGAAGCTCTTGTTGCAAAGCGGAAAATCGGAAATCTGCTGGTCCCGGAGTGCCATCGCCAGTCCGGTCCAATTGTGGAAAGACGGATCGACGATCTTGTATCGTGCGAACTGGCCCTGGGCGTCGGTGAGCGCCACATGGCCGATCTCTCCGCGCCAGCCCTCGACGAGCGAGATGGCGAAATGGTCGGGTTTCAGCGGGCCGACGGTGGATCGCAACGGCCCTTCGGGCAACGCCAGAAGCTGGTCTTTGATAAAGGCCACCGAACGCTGGATCTCCATCCATCGCACATAAGCTCGGGCGAACACGTCGCCCGTGGTCCAGGAAGAAATCGGTACGTGAGCAAATCGATAAATGCCCTCGGGGAAATCCTGGCGTACGTCGTTCTCCAAGCCGCAGGCCCGTGCCGCGGGGCCGACCACACCCAGTGCGACGGCAGTCTCCTCGGAGATCGTGCCCGTGCCCTCGAATCGGGCTTGGACGGACAAGGAATTCCAGAGCAGATTTGCTGCGCCGGTAACATCGCCCAGCGCCGCTTCCAGGCGAGTGAGGCACTGCTCGGTGCGGGCCTCCTCCAGATCGTGCCCGACACCACCGGGCAGAACCATCCCGCGGCCGAACCGGCTGCCGCACAGCAGAGCAGTCAGGTTGAGGAAATCGCCACGGATCCGCCCGCAGAATGAAGCTGTCGGCAGGAATCCGACGTCACCGGCCAAGGCTCCAAGGTCCCCTGTGTGGTTAGCCAGCCGTTCCAGTTCGAGCGCTATACCGCGAATCGTCTGCGCTCGAATCGAGGGCGGGCACTCGGCTAGCGCTTCCACGGTCTGGCAGTATGCCAGGCAATGGCCTATCGAGGTGTCGCCCGCCACATGTTCCATGACATGAACAGTACGTTTGTCCGGCCGGCCCACCAGCGCGGGCTCGATACCGCGATGCTGGTAGCCAAGCGAGATCTCGAGGTGAAAGACTTGCTCGCCATGGCACTGGAAGCGGAAATGTCCAGGCTCGATGACGCCGGCATGAACCGGGCCAACCGCGACCTCGTGGATCTCTTCGCCTTCAACCCGGAAGAAGTCAGTGACGCCGACTGAAGGGTGCTCGCCCGGTTGCCTGCCCCACGCGTCGTGGCCGGGGCGGTACGAGCTATGAAAGCGAACCGGCTTGAACCAGGGATGGCCCTCGGGACGGAGCCCGTATTGCTCGGCCAGCTCCCGCTCGAAAAGGTGCGCCTGCGGGCACTCGGGAGTGAGCGAGGGAAACCGGTCCGAGGTCATTCTCGCCTTGCCAGCGCGTAGCTGCGCGCGGGCATTGTCGGCAAGGACGACGTAGATTTCCACGTCGGGCGAAGAATCGGCGATGTTTCCAAACAACGCGACGATACGCTGCCCGCGCTTGACCGCTTCGACCACGATGCTCCGAAAGTCTGCAAAAGGCAGCACCGGAACTTCTGGCCGCGGGATGGCATGGCCGGTTCGCAGGGTTGCTAACCTATCAATGCCGTTCATCGTCTTACCTCCAAGGATACGGCAGCGTCGCGTACAAGCGAATCCAAAGGAGGCGGGACATAGAGGCCAAGGAGCACCACCAATGCCATGAACAGGATGATCGGGCCACCGGTGCTGATACTGTCGTGGAATCGGCCGTGTTCTTGCTGCTCCGGGGGCTTACCCTGCACCACGGACAGCACGGTTACACCCATGCCGATGAAGACGATGCCGAGCAAGAGCAGGAAGAGCCCGCCGGCGAGATATTGCCCGCTGCCGACTGCGGCGTTCACAATGGTAAACTCACTCACGAATGGGGCGAACGGGGGAGAGCCCGTAACGGCCAGGAAGCCTGCAAGGAAGAGTGACGCAGACAGAGGTACGCGCACGATGGCTCCCCGCACGTTGTCCGTCAACTTGCTCCCATAAGCTCGGTGGATGTTGCCCGCCGATAGAAACAGCACTCCCTTCGTGAGCCCGTTATTGATGAGATGCAACAATGCACCGTACACGGCCAGGCCACCGATTCCGATGCCCAGCACAAGAATGCCCATGTGCTCTACACTTGAATATGCCAGCATACGCTTGAAGTCACGCTGGCGAACCATGAAGACCGCGGCGATGGCCATTGACAGCAGGCCCATGAACACCATCAGCTCGCGGGCGAACTCGGCGTCGGCCCCGGCGCGGCAGATTTGATAAACTCGCAAGATCGCCAGGAAGGCGCAGCTAGTGACGCCCCCCGCGAGAAGCGTGCCCACGATTCCAGGGGCCTCTCCGTAGGCGTCCGGTTTCCACGTGTGCATGGGCGCCAGACCCATCTTGGTCCCGTAGCCGATGAAGAGCAGCACGAACGCCGCGTGCAGCCAGGGCGGTGAAAGATGCGGAGCATCCTTGACGAGCTGGTCGAATAGCAACGTCGATTCCAGGCCGGACTTGAGAGATGCATACGCCAGGAAGAACGAGCCCAAGAGCGCCAGAGCAATACCCACCGAGCCAATCAAGAGGTATTTCCAGGTCGCCTCCAGCGAGCGGGCGTTGTGGTTGAAGTACAGTAGCGGGGCCGTGGCCAATGTCATCGCTTCCATCGCCACCCACATCAACCCGAGATGGTGCGAGAGCGCCACCAGCGTCATCATCGACTGCACCACGAAAAGGTTGGCGCAAAAGACGCGGTTCGGTCGGTCAGAGCGGAGAGCCAGATAGCCGGGCGCATACAGGGAGCTTAGAAAAAAGAGCACGCTCAGGAAGCCGAGCACGAGCTTCCCTACGGGATCGAGTAGCAGCCAGCCTCCCAGCCCGGACAGTACCGGGCCTGTTCCGGTCTGGAACACAGCCGGGTAAACCAGGACAAGGTGCCCGAGCGCCCCCACGGGAAGCAGCCAGGCCCGGCCCCGGCTGGAAGGCAGGGCGAACGTCGCCGCCGCCATCGCAAGAGGGAAAAGGATCAATAAATAGGCCATCACTTATTCCTTCAACTCGGAAAGATACTCGGTGCTGATCGAGGTGAACTCGCGGCTGATGTGGTGGATAACGATTCCCATCACGAACACACCGGTGAACAGGTCGAGTAACAAGCCGACTTCTACGAGGAAGGGCATCGCCTCGAGCAACAACAGGCCGAACAGGAAGACCCCGTTCTCCAGGAGCAAATAGCCGAGCACCTGATTGATCGCCTCCTTGCGCGTCGTCAGCATGAGGAAGCCGGTCCATACCGTCGAAAGGGAGGCCGGCACCAGCAGCGAGTTCTTGTGCTCCTCGGCCAGCGGAAGCGTATACGCAAACACCATCGCCAGGCCGGTGCCGAGAGCCCCCAGCGTGAGCGAGGACATGAAGTTGACGACCGGCTTGACCTCGTGCTGGATGTTCGCCTCCCGCATGGCATGAACGAGGAACCTGGGAATGATGAATCCCTTCAAGCCGATCGTCACGACGACCAGCAGAATGCCCCGTAGCCCGACAACCGGGTGAACCAGGAGCGCCAGAATCCCCAGCAGAATTCCCTGCAGCGCCACCGCGCTGATCACGCCGCGAATCCGGCTGACGCCAAGTGCCACGAAGTTGAGCGCGAGGGCCAGAATCAAGAGCGGATCGACGAACTGGTCCATCGTTTCACCTTACGAGCAGGATGATTCCAAAGGCCGACAACAAGCAGGCTGCGAGCAGGAGCACGGGGATGTGCGGCATGCGGAGCCGCGCCATGATCGATTCCACAATGCCGACGGCCGCCGCCAGGACGAGCATCTCCCCGGCAAATATGGGCCAGTCGAGCCAGGCAGAGCCGCTCGAGAGCGGGAATGCCAGGCGGACGATCAGCGCGCCGAACACGAACAATTTGAGCGCCGCCCCGTAGAGGATCATGCCGAAGGCCGGCCCGCTGTGATCGAGGACCATCACCTCGTGGATCATGGTGAGCTCCAGATGCGTATTGGGATCATCGAACGGAATCCGCGAGTTCTCCACAAGTAGCACGATGAACCAACTGAGCAGGACAAGGCAGAGCGAGGCCCCCGCCGTCGACCATTCGGCCGCGATCGACCCACCTAACATGCCCGCCAATTGAAGTGACCCGGAAAGTTTGGCGAGCACGAGCAGCCCCAGGAAGAACGCCGGTTCCGCCAGGCAGGCGAAGGTAACCTCGCGGGCGGCGCCCATGCCCTCGAACGCAGAACCCGTGTCCAGGGCTGCCAGTGCGGTGAAGAATCGACCCAATCCGAGGAGATACGCTAAAAGAATCAAGTCGCCCGTGAACGAGATCGGCGCCGTGGACTCCGTGAGTGGAATCAACAGCACCGCGATTCCCGCGGTGACCAGGCTCACGACCGGCCCGGCCAGGAACACCCAGGTCGTCGTCGTGCTGATGACCGAGCCCTTTCGGAAAAGCCTCATGAGGTCATGGTACGGCTGCAAGACCGGCGGCCCGACGCGGCCGGCAAAAAGCGCCTTCGTCTTGGCGATGACCCCCAACAGCAGCGGCGCCAGGCCGAGCGCCAGGAGCACATGGATCGCGTTATGAATGATCGTTCCCATCGCGTTCCTTTTAACGCCAAAGCAGCAGAATGATCAGGGCGAGGAAAATATAAAGTAGATAAGCCTGAATGTTTCCCTGCTGAAACACCCGGAACGCGGAAAACAGCCTTGCGGTGAAATGGAAGAAAGGAAGCACGGCCTCGTCAAGCACTGCGTCGGGCACTTCGCTGTGGAAATTAGCCTGCCGCGGGAACAGCGGCAACTCTTCTGGCCCGTGCGTCCGGGGGCGAAGCACCCAGGCGAACATCCCGACCAGCATCTGCGCGAATGAGGACGACGTGTATTGCATGCGCGGGGTCGGCGCCAGGTAACCGCAACCCCAGGTGGCGCCGCTGGCGACCGGAGCGCGGGCGACCTGGAACCGTAGCAATGAGCCAGCCAACATCAGGGCCGCGACCAGCAGCAGGCCCATGGTCGTTATCCAGTTCAGGGGGGCCAACGAGACGAGGCGCGAGCCCGGCTCGTTCAGGCTCGGTGCCCAGGCCGAGATACCACTCGCCAGCATCGGCGCCACACGCCGTGGGGCGAGCCCGATCAGGAAGCAGCACCCAACCAGCACGCTCATCGGCCCGATCATGGAGAGCGGAGCTTCGTGTGCATGCCGAGCATGTTCCGACCGTGGCGTACCCAGGAAGATCGCTCCGTATACCTTCACAAAACAGGCGACCGCCAGAGCGCCGATCAGGGCGAGTGCCGGCGCGGCAAACGATCCACCGGCGAACGTGCGGCCGGCCCCGTTTGTGAGCGTGCCGAACAGGCCGAGGTATATGAGAAACTCGCTGACAAATCCGTTCAGCGGCGGCAAGCCGCAGATCGCGACCGACCCGACCACGAAGCAGAGGGAAGTCCACGGCATCGACTTCGCCAGACCCCCCATATGATCGATTTCGCGGGTGTGGACGGAGTGGATGATGGAGCCGGCGCTCAAAAACAGCAGGGCCTTGAACAGGGCGTGGTTCCAGACATGCAGCAAACAACCACCCAGACCGAGAATCACCAGATCCTCGCGGCCGATCGAGCGGCCGATGAGCGCCAGTCCCAGCCCGATCACGATGATTCCGATGTTCTCGATGCTATGGTACGCCAGCAGCCGCTTCAGATCGTGTTGACCGATAGCAAGCGCCACGCCAAGGACGCCCGACACCACGCCCAGCGCCAGGACGATGGCACCCCACGCCAGCGGCGGAGCTGGCATCAGGGACATTACGCGGATGAGGCCGTATGTGGCGACTTTGATGTTGACCCCTGACATGATCGCCGAGACATGGCTGGGTGCGACGGCGTGCGCACTGGGCAGCCAGATGTGCAAGGGCATGATGCCGGCCTTCGAGCCGAAACCGACGAGCGACAACACGAAAATCGCAGTCGCCACTCCCGGCGTCAGGGCATCCGGCTCAAGCGGGGCGATCAAGAACGAGCCACTGCCGGCGCGCAAGAGCGCAAAGATTCCGAACAGGCAGAGTGTTGCAGTATGCGTGACAACCAGGTAGATCCACCCGGCTTCCTGGACGTCTTTTTCCTGGTCCTCCGTCATGATCAGAAAAAAGGTCGAAAGGCCCATGATCTCCCAGCCGAACAGGAAAAGTATGCCGTCGCGTGCAATCAGTTGCAGTGCCATACCGGCGGTCAACGTTCCGTAGAAAACCCGGAGCCTCCGGCCGTTCTGCGGGTGCTCGGTCTGCTTCCAGTAGCCCAGCCCGTAGATGTTTCCCAAAAGCGAAACCAGAAAGACCGGTACAAGGAAGAAGGCCGACAAACCGTCGATGGCTACGTTGAACTGCGCGCCGGGGATGGCCCAGGGCATTACGATCGGGCGGCTCTCTCCCGACGTCCAGAACCAGAAGACACCCCCCAGGCCCAGGCCGGACGCCAGCACGGCAAGCACGGTGGTCATCCACTGTCCGCTCATCGAACCGCGACCGCGCAACAGGCCTGGCAGACCGCTCAAGGCGGCCACAATCGTTCCCGATACAACCAGCCACTCGCTCATGACGCGCTCCAGTACCCCCGGAAGGCCACCCACGCCAGGGCCAGCACGACCATGAACACGATGTATACCAGATAGACGTTGACCTTTCCCTGTTGGAGAATCCGAAGCCGAGAAAAACGCTCCGCCCAGCGCCGGAAGAACGGATCGTAGACCTTGTCGCTAAAGGGATCAGGGCGCTCTTCGCCGAATTCACTCGCGGATGGAAACAAGCCGCGAGGAGCTTGCCGGGTCGTCCGTGGTCTCAGAACGCGAGGCAGCAAGTGCTCCGCCATCATTTCCGAGAAAGACGACCCGGTGTATTGCATCCGTTGCGTCGGGGCGAGGTATCCACAGCCCCAGGTCGGGCCTTTAGCCTTCGCCCCTATTCGAATCAACGCGCCAATGGCGGCCATCATCACGGCGAGCGCGGTCACGGTGCAGGCGTCGATTATGCCGAGCGTCGACAGCCCCGCCTGAAGCGGCTCCAGACCCGGGAAGCCCTGACCGGCACGCTTGCCGAGGACCAGGTCGTAGATGCCAGGGAAAAGTCGCGCGATCTCTTGAGGAAGGACCGCCGCGGCCAAGCAAAGGAACATCAGGCACGCCATCGGGGCGAGCATCCAGGGCGAGGACTCGTGGGCGTGGCGGGCGGCTTCGCTTCTTGGCGAACCCAGCAGTGCGATTCCCGTCAGACGCACGAACGCGATTCCCGCCAAACCGCCAACCAGGGCGAGGACCCCGACCGCGAGCAAGGCCGTCAAGCCGCGCCCGCCACCCGTTGTTAAACCGTACTTCATCAGGCTCAGGTACAAGAGCCACTTGCTGACGAAGCCATTCAAGGGCGGCAGCGCCGAAATTGCGACCGCCCCGATGATCATCGTGCCACCGGTCCATGGCATTCTCCTCGCAACTCCGCCGAGCTTTTCCATGTCCTTTGTGCCCGTCCCATGTAGCACACTGCCGGCGGCGAAGAACATCAGACACTTCATCAGAGCGTGGTTCCAGATGTGAAGCAGCCCAGCCGATGTGGCCAGCGCCGCGACGGCGCTATGCCCACTGGAGAAACCGAAGAGACCTGCACCCAAGGCAAGGCCGATCAGACCCATGTTCTCGATGCTGGAATAGGCGAGCACTCGCTTCATATCTCGCTGGTAAACAGCCAGCGAGATCCCGACCAGAGCGGTGAGTAGACCCAATGCACCGAGGGAGAGCCCCCACCATGAGGCGGGAGGGCCTATGAAGGACACAACTCGAAGGAGCCCGTATATGCCCATCTTGATCATCACGCCGGACATCAAGGCCGAGACGTGCGACGGAGCGGCCGGGTGGGCTTCGGGAAGCCAGACGTGGAACGGAACAAGGCCCGCTTTCGCGCCGAATCCGACGAGCGCCAACACGAAGATCAACCCCGCTGGACCGGCTGCAATCGCCGGGATCCTCGAGAACGAGTCAAAATCAAGGCCGCCCGCCTGGCGTCCGAGGAGGAAAAAAGTCGCAAATAGAAAAGCGACGCCAATGTGAGCCGCGACCAGATAGATCCAACCCGCCCGGCGCACATCGTCCTTCTCGTGCTCGAACGTGACCAGGAAATAGGCCGAGAGCGACATCGCCTCCCACGACATGAGGAAAAGGAGCGCCGTCCGGGCGATCAAGACCATCACCATCCCGGCCACAAACGTGGCGAAGAAGAACCAGGAAGTAGCAAGGGATTTCTTGCCGCGAAATGGCAGAAGATAGTCGGCGCCGTAAACGGCTGCGAGCGCGGAAAGAACCAGGACGGGCAGCAGGAAAAATGCGCTAAGCATGTCCAGGCCGATGCGGAAGTTCCCGTGGGGGACGTCCCAGGGCAGACTCACAGACAGGGATGACCCTCGGACCAGGACTTGAAGCGTCGGAATCAGAACGACGAAGCAGGCCGCGACGACGACGCCCGCACCGCAGACCGTCGTGAGTAAGCCTTGGGAGTCCCGTTTCTGCCCGGAATGCCTCGACCGGCCGCGTTCGTCCTTGACGTCCATCGAATGGTTCGCCCTCAAGCGCGGTTGGCCGGCGCGGCAAACGTTGCCTCCACTCGGCGCGCCTCCCGCAGAATCTCGTCGCGTTGGCCTTGGCGCAGCACGACGTCCTTGAACTTCACATCATGCAATGCGTATGACAGCCGCGAGAGAAGCTGCAAATGGCTCCGCACCGTTGGGCAGATGAGGGAGAAGAGTGTGTGCACGGGCTTGCCATCGAGCGCACCGAAGTCGACGGGATGTTGCAGAAAACACGCGGTGACCATCGGGCGCGCGACATGGAGAACGATCGGGTTTCTAACATGCGGCAGTGCGATACCGTCACCGATTGCCGTACTTGCCGATGCTTCTCTGGCGAGTAAGAGCCGAAGCAGCAACTCGCGGTCGACGGTCTCCGGAAGCGGCAATACCTCGACCAGGGCCCCCAATGTACGCTCCTTCGTGGAATCCGTCATGTGATAGAAAATCCCGCCCGTTTCGAGCGCCTCGACCAGACTTGAGCTGGGCTCGTCCTCCGGCGCCAATTGGTCGAACGCCTCCACACACACCTTGAGGCGATTGGCCGTCGCCCACTCCAGGAGCTCGACTCGGTTGAAATGGAATCGACCGCCGACCTGATGGGTAGGAAGACCACGCTGTTTGATCCAGCGGGTCACCGTGGAATCGGACACCTGGAGGAACTTGCTGACGTCCCGAACTGTTAATTGCATCGATATCTTCTCTCCCGACCTTGGAGACGCATCGCGCCAGACCTCTAGCGCAAGCCCGAGTGCGACGCGCCGACCTCGACCGGCGGCGGACAAGGCGTATTGGACGGAGCGAGCTGCTCTTCAGCACGCGCTACCTCGCGGAGCAGTTGCGGGCGGGATTCCTGCCGCTCGATCGCGTGGCGGACTTCAGCGTCTCGAAGGACGAATGCCAACCTGGACATGAGGTGCAAGTGCGCCCGCGTGGTTGGGCTTATGATCGTAAACAGTGTATGCACGGGTTTGCAATCCAGGGCACCGTAATCGATAGCTTGTTCGAGAAAGCACAGTGTGATTGAAGGCCGGCCAACATGCAGCACGACCGGGTTCCGGACGTGCGGAATAGCGATGCCATCACCGATCGCAGTCGGTGCAATGGCCTCCCGCGCCAGAAGTACCCGAAGCAGGAATTCCCGGTCCACCTCGTCTGGCAGGCGCAGCAGTTGCAGGACTTCGCGCAGCGCGCCTCCTTTGTCGGAGCCCGAAACCCGGTAGTGCACCCCCCCCGCCTCAAGCGCGGCGACCAGGGTAGGAATGGGCAACCCCTCGGCCTCGGGCTCCAAGAAGATCTCGCTCGAGACATTCAGCTTGCGTGATGTCGCCCACTCCAAGAGTTCCGCCCGGTTGAAGCGGTACTGCTCCTGCACCCGATAAGCGGGCACGACTTGCTGATGGATCCAGCGATAAATCGTCTTTTCCGAAACCTTCAGAAGACTTGCGGCGTCACGGACCGAGAGGTTCATGGTGGGGCACGGCGTACCTTCGCCGAAAGTGTTAAGAAAGGGGGCGATTTCAGTATAACACGCCTCGCGCCGAGAGCCCAGGCACGACCAAAGTAGCCGACCAGGGTGATGTCGCGGATCATCGCATGGCAGCGCGAATGGCAACGACCGTGGATTGTCAGCCAGCCGCACGGGTGGTCTCCGCGTCTCGGCGCGCCGCGGACTCGACCAAAAGCGACACGATCAGCGCATTGAGCGAGTTCTTCTCGTCCTTGGCCCAACTTGCGAGCTGTTCGTGAACCACCGGCGGCATGCGGATTTGGAAGTGAACGACGGTCTCGGGCATTCGATCCCCCATTGCCGCTAGGTGCGGTCGACTGGTACAGGCAGGACATTCTTGACTCAATGTGACATCTTTGGACAATATTCGATTAAGTCCTAAAAATGTCAAGAGAGCGTCGTCACCACGAAACCAAGAACGAGGCGCGTGATCGCCGAATTGCGCCGCACAGATGAGGGCTAACAGCACTCAGGACGCCGCCTTCCTGCCATCACGGGCCGGCTCTGTCCTTCGTTGAGCGCGTCCCGGTCATGCAAGGATCGGACCCGGGGCCATGGGTCGTGGGGGCGCGGACACTTCACCCGCCCTCCGCGATGACAGAAAAGAACGATGACATGAAGCTAATTTCGGCGATTGAGCACGCGGCGCGATCATTCTCGGAGTCACCTCCGTTGTTCCTGCACCGCGACAGTCTCTACGCCTTCGGCGAAGGACTGACCACGGCGGCAGTCGGGGATGCAACCCACCAACGCGGCTCCGCTTCGGCCCAACTCGATTGCCGTGACTACAAATGCGCGAGACTTGCGGCGGTGCTCAATGCCGACCTGCGAGCGGTTGTCGACCAAACCCTTGGTAAGCGGGCGCGCCAGTCGGTCCCGTTCTTCGGCACGCTCCTCGATTTGCAATTGGCGATGGTTGAGTATCCCTTGATTATCGGCTCGGCAGAGGAGCTAGCTTGGTACGCGGCCGAAACGAATGCGCTCCGGCAAATCCGGCCGGACGCGCCTGCGGCAGCGCGGGCGCGGCTGCTCTCGGAAACTCGCAGCCGTGCAGTACAGGAATTGCGCAGACGGAACAATCCGGCGTCTGACCTGGTACCCAGCGAGCTTGAGGATCGGCGAATACCGTCGGGTCCTACAGACCTCCTCCGAAAGCGGGAGGGCAAATCGATCGAATCCTTTTCCGCACTAGATCGGGAGCGAATCATGGGTCTATGGAAGTCGGCGATGTAGCGTCCACGTGGCCACTTTGATGGCGCCCGGGATCGGCTGACGAGCTGTGCGTTCAATGCGCGGCCTTCCGATCATACAATCCATTCCTCATCTCCCTCCTGAAGAAGCGGCGTAGCCCGAAAGGACGATCTTCATGCACGTTGATTCAACAAAAACAATGGAGAAGCCCCAGAACGGTCTGATGGGTCTGAAGCATTGGCCGTACGATCTACGTTCGGGGTTCATGGTGTCGATGATCTCACTGCCGTTTTCGATGGGGATCGCCATAACCTCCGGCGCGCCGCCGATATGCGGGATCATCTCAGCGATCATCGCTGGTTTCGTACTCCCGTTCCTGGGTGGGTCGTACGTGACGATCAGCGGGCCCGCCGCCGGACTGGCGCCGCCTTTGTTCGCCGGAATGATCTGGCTCGGGAGCGTAGACGTGGGCAAGCGCGCCGGCCAAGACGAAATGCTAAAGGCGGGTTACCCCCTCGTGCTGGTGGCTATTTGCTGCGCCGGCCTCGTGCAACTGGTTCTCGCCAGGCTGAAAGTGGCCCGGTTGAGCGCCATCTTCCCGGCGGCCGCGATCGAGGGCATGCTGGCGGCTATTGGTCTCCTGATCATCGCCAAGCAGATACCCCTGTTCATGGGCCTGGATTTCGAAGCCCATGAGTTCTGGCCCATGCTCCAGGAAGCACCTCATCACTTCGCGTCGATGAATCTCCAGGTCCTGGGACTGGGGATCGTGTGCACCGCTCTCCTCTTTATCCTGGCCGCGATCCCCTGGCGGCTCTTCAAGCTCATGCCGCCTCCAGTGTGGATCTTCATCCTGGGCACGGCGGTCAGCCTGTTCTTCCTGCATTTGGGCCCACAGAACCTGATCAACGTGCCCGCGAATTTGCTCGAGAACGGTATCGTTCTGCCCCGTTTCGGGAAAGCGCTGGGCAATTACCAGTTCTGGTTGCCGCTCGCGTACCTCGTTGTCCTCCTGGTAATGATCGACGGTACCGAGTCCCTGGCCACGATCGCCGCCGTGGACAAGCTCGATCCCTATCGCCGCCGCTCCGACCCCGACCGCACCTTGCTCGCCATGGGCGCTTGCAACATGTGCTCGAGCGCAGTCGGCGGATTGACGATCATTCCCGGAATCGTCAAGAGCACCGCCAACATCATGGGAGGCGGCCGCACGCAATGGGCCAACTTCTTCAACGCGTGCTTCCTTTTGACTCTCCTCATATTCGGCCGCAACCTGATCAACATGGTGCCGAAAACGGTACTGGCAGCGATCCTGGTCTTCATTGGCTTTAAGCTCTGCCGACCGAAGGTTTGGGCAAAAGTCGCGCACATCGGCATGGAGCAGTTGCTCGTCTTCGCCGTCACCGTTCTGGTCACCGTCTCGACCGACCTGCTCATCGGCATCTTCGCCGGCATCGCCATGGAACTGGTGATCCGCATGTGGTACCTGGGCCTGTGGAGCAGCCTGCGGGATGGTGATTCCTCGGCGCCCGTCGACGCGCGTCTGCTCCCCCGCTTCGTGAGCCTCTTTCGCAACCCAGTGAGCCGCAGGGAAGTCGACGCCGACAAGTGCCACCTGTTCGTGAATGGCCCCCTCGTCTGTTTCAACATCTTCCACATGATTCGCGAGCTGAGAAACCGGCCGCCCAACACGCGGGAGATCTGCCTTCACCTGAGCCCGGCCGTGCCCCTCATCGATCACACAACATTCGAGTATCTCCAATACTTGGAGGATGACCTCAGTGCACGCAGCGATCGGCCCAAACTGCAGATCGACGGATGGGACCATCTGAGGCCGCTGACCAAGCACGAAACCAGCACCCGGGTCGCCCTGATATCCACTGCAACCCTCTACGATACCGCTCGAACGGAGGAGGAGCTCCGCGAAATTCAGGTCACCGACTGACGACCAAACCCGGTATTCTCTGCCTGGACCGAAGAGCCGCCACCGTGCGGATCCGAGCGTTTCTCGAGTCAGCACCTAACAGCCGCCAAGAATAAGATGGCACGCCGCTCGCCACCGCGCACAAGCACAGTCCTGCCCCGCGCATGCTCTATGGCAACGGCCCGGCCTGCACTGCCCCCAAAATCGAACAGCGAGCATTCGTCACCGCTGGGTGAATCCATTCCGGCCGGCGAAAGGCCGGAGTTCGATCAAGATGGGGGGGAAACCGGGACAGGTCCGTTATTGGCAAGATAGTAAACGTGCGAACCAAGCCCGTGCACCAACCGAGCAGGGGGAAGACTGTATCGCTTCTCCAGCGCGATAGAAGTCGCATGCGTCGACGACGGTGCGATTCACCCCGAGTTGTTAATACCGAAGGTGGGACTTGAACCCATACCCCCTTGCTGGGACCGGATTTTGAGTCCGGCGCGTCTGCTATCCGTCTGACGTTGGGCTGACGTTGGAATGACGTTGATTTCAGGGATTTTGCAGGTGTCGACGATAACCCCCGCTGTGATTCGCATTGTAGTCGCATTGGGCTGACACGGGCAACATGTGCAGAAGAATTCCAGAAGTCGCTCGATCAACCCTGCGGACGGGGTTCCGTGCGTCCAGTGGTCCGGGGCTGGTCGGTCCCGCGAGTCGATGGACGCAATTGGCAACTCAGCGAGCGAACGGGTTGGCCGGAAACACCGGGTCGTAAAGGATCACTGCCTCTGCCTCGCTACGGAGCGCCGCGATCTGCCACCCTACGTCCGGGTGGCTTCGGAAGCGATGCAGCCAATGACGCGCTTCGTCGCGGTGCCCAAGGCGGTGGTGGGCCATCGCCAGAAACGGCCAGTCGGCGGGCTCGTCCGCACTGTTGCGCGAATTAATCGCTTCTTGTAGCCGGAGAATTGCCTCTTCAAACCGTCCAGCGCGGTAGAGCGCAGCGCCAAGCGTGTTGAGAGCTAAGTGCTTCTGTTCGGTGGGCATGCCCTTCAAGGCGAGTTCAGCGAGTCTCACGGGGACTTCGGGTTCGTCAACTGCGTCTGGCGCCAGCGCGCAGCACCAGGCGACATGATTAGCTGTCCAAGGCATCGTCGTCTCGCGGAATCGTTCGAGCAAGTCGGAGACTACCCTCCGAAGCCCACCGCCCGCGCCAGCTTCCGACAGCGCCAGGATGCGCCCGGGACATGGCTCATTCTCAATGTTGTAGTCGAAGACACCCTGTTGGAGTCTGACTGTCGAGTCTATCTCCGCCCAACTTTCGCGCTCCACGGATGCGAGGGCACGTGTCGTTGGACGTGGGCCAAGCGGAATCGGGCGGAGCACATGATCGGCATCCGCCACAGGTGGGCCGCCGAGTCGAAGTAGCAGGTCGCGGCTGTTACGCCAAGCGACAGGACCGAGCATATGCGGCACGCCCTGCTCATCTAGTTCTAGGCCGGTTAGTGTTTGCACCCAGGCAGCGAGGCGCGGCGGGTCGTCTGGAAGCTGCGTGGGAGTCTCCCACAGGCGTGGCGGTTCGCCATCTGTGCCGCGGGTAAGAACGGTCTTGCCGTCAGGACTGAATGCCACAGACCCCTTGGGATAATAAGCGATACCCCCGGACTCTTCGGGCGCGTCAAAAACTGCATGTGGGTCGGACTGGCTGCCCGCGATCACGAATTTGACTCTATGCTGGAGGGGCGGGCCGATAGGTTCACCGGTGGCCGCATCCCAGAGCCGCACTGTCCCGTCCGAGTCTGCGGACGCGATGGCCTTGCCATCTGGGCTGAAAGCCACGGAGCCAACGCCGGCGTAATGCCGCATGGCCTTGCCGATCGGTTGACCGCTCGCCGCGTCCCAGATCCGCGCCGTGCTATCCGAGCTTCCGGTGACGATCGTCTTGCCGCCGGGGCTGAACGCTACTGCCTCGACTGCATTTCGATGTTCCATTGCCGGACCGATGGGTCTACCGTTCGCGGCGTCCCAGAGGCGTGCAGTGTGGTCCAAGCCTGCGGTCGCGACGATCTTGCCGTCGGGACTCAGGGCAATAGCGCTGACCCCGCCTTGATACTCCATCGTTTTGTCGATGGGTCTACCGGTGGCAGTGTCCCAAAGTCGGGCCGTGTCGTTGCCCACAGTAAGCACAGCTTTACCGTCTGAAGTGAACACCGCGGTATCGATCCCTCCCTCCTGCTCGATCGGCTTGCCGATGGGTCGGCCTGTTGCGGCGTCCCAAAGCAGCGCCATCCCACTCACTGTGAGAACGGTCTTGCCATCGGGGCTGAATGCCACGGAGGTAACGTCTGCTGCGAGATGCGCCATAACTCTCCCGACGGGCCTCCCAGCACTCGCATCCCAAAGGCGCGCGGTACCGTCGGCATTTCCGGTGACGATCGTCCTGCCGTTGGGGCTGAAGGCCACAGCGTCGACTTGACCGTCCCACTCGATGGGTTTGCCGACTTGCGGGCCGATGGCGGCGTTCCACAGGCGTGCCATTCCGTCGACATTTCTGACAAGGATGCTATTCCCACCGCGACCAAACGCCACTTCATCAACCCCAGCTTGGTGTTCAAGGGGTTTGGCGAGAAGGCGACCACTGGCGGCGTCCCAGAGCCACACTGACGCTTCATGTTCGTCCTGCCACCCCAACTCGATTTCTTCGTCTTCATCTACGTTACCGTCACTGTAATCTGCGTAGGTGTTGCGCGGGTTCGTCATAGTGCCCGTGAGGATCATCCTTCCGTCGGGGCTGAACGCCACGGTGGACACCGAACCATCGTGCTTCATGGGGC
The DNA here is from genome assembly GCA_963823665.1 of uncultured Planctomycetota bacterium. Taxonomy (GTDB): domain Bacteria; phylum Planctomycetota; class Planctomycetia; order Isosphaerales; family Isosphaeraceae; genus CAVXHV01. The sequence continues at coordinate 476,217 of CAWGMQ010000004.1, read as the reverse complement.
GGCCGATGGGGAGCCCGGTAGCGGCGTCCCAGAGCCGCGCGGTATAGTATCCGCCGGTGAGGACGGCCTTGCCTTCGGGGCTAAAGGCTACTGCCGAGACTCCGCCTTCTTGATGCTCGATAATCTTGCCGATGGGCAAGCCCGTGACGGCGTCCCAGAGCCGCGCCTTTCCGTCCGAGCTTCCAATCACGATCGTCTTCCTGTCGGGGCTTGAGGCCACGGCTGCGACGAACGCGTCCTCGCCTTGATGCTCGATCGGCCTGCCCAAAGGCAGTGCGGTGGCGGCATCCCAGAGCCGCGCGGACTCCCGGGTACCCGTGACGATGGTCTTGCCGTCGGGGCTAAAGGCCACAAAATGAACGTCTTGGTCATGCTCCATCGGCTTGCCGATCGGATGACCGCTTGCCGCGTCCCAAAGCCGCACTGTCTTGTCCGAGCCTGCGGTGGCGATCGTCTTACCGTCCGGGCTGAAGGCTACCGCTTCGACGCTGCCTTGATGCTCGATCGGCTTACCGATGGGTAAACCCGTTAGTGCATCCCAAAGTCGCGCGCCCGAGCCCTCACTACCGGTTAACACGCTCTTGCCATCGCGGCTTAGAGCGACTCTGGTGATTGCTGCACCGTTATCGAAGACGCCTGTCAGACGCGGTTGCAGTCGCTGCCATGCTACAAGGTTGGACGAAGCTGCATTCTTCCAATCCGGATCTTGCGCATCCGCTGCGGCCCGAAGGCACTCCACGTACCAGAGTAAGCCGAGACCGATCTGCCCCTGTTCGCAGCAAGCCTGACCGCGCTCGAAGTCGAGCATGGCCTGGCGACGTTTTGAGGCGGCCAGCGACGCCTTAAGTTCTTGGCCGTGGTGGATCTGTTCTTCGATGAAGCGCTTCTGGGCGGCTGCGAGGGCCGCCTGCTGTCGGGCGGAGAGCAATGAGAGGATCACGACGCCGGCTAGTGCTGCGGTCGCCAGCCCCGTCGCCGAAGCCACTACCGGATTGCGCCGGCACCACAGCCACAGCCGCGCCGCGTTCCCAACCGGCCGTGCCACGATTGGCTCTCCGGCGAGCCAGTGCTTCAAATCCTCGGCCAGTGCATCCGCACTCGCGTATCGCTGGCGAGGATCCTTTTCCAGGCACTTCAGACAGATCACCTCCAGATCGCGCGGCACCCGTCGGTTTCGCTTCGTGGGTGGCTCTGGGGATCGCTCGCGCACCAGCTCAAGTGTGTCGATCACGGAGACGCCACCGAACGGCGCTTTCCCAGTGAGCAGAAAGTATAGGACAGTGCCGAGACCATAGACGTCGGTCGCAGTGGTTACGGTCCCGCGCTTACCCGACGCCTGCTCGGGTGCCATGTAAGCCGGTGTTCCCAAGATCGCGCCCGTCTGCGTGAGCCCGCTGTCTCCTTCGACCCGCTTTGCCAGACCGAAGTCCGTGACATGAGGCCGCCCTTCCGCGTCGATCAGGATATTCGCCGGCTTCAGATCGCGATGAAGTATGCCTCGTTGATGAGCGTGGTGGACCGCACCCGCGGAGATAACCATGAGCTCGGCGGCGTGCCTCACTTTGGCGATGTAGTCGCCCGGTCGCTTGTCGACGCTCTCGCCCGCGATCAGTTTCATGCTGAAGTAATGCTGATCCTCAAGCTCGCCAACCTCGAAAATCGGTACGATGTTGGGGTGATCGAGCCAGGCAACAGCCTCGGATTCGTTCTGAAACCGACGGACTTCATCGGCACCCGCGAACCGGGCGGATTTGATCATCTTCAAGGCCACCGGGCGGTTCAGGCTGAGCTGCCGAGCCTTGTACACAATTCCCATTCCCCCTTCGCCCAACACGCCCTGCAGCTCGTAATCGCCGAAGTAGCCGACGCGCGTCCCCGCTGGTAGGGGCGACGCATTCGGATTGTTCTGGGCGGCGGACGTCGCGTCGACAGGGCCGGTGTCAGACATGCACGGACCAGCGGACGAGTCTATCGTGACACCATGGGCGATTGGCGGTTCGGGCTCCTGGTTGGCGCCAACTGGCCGATCAATCGTCGGCATCCCCGATCCTTCCGCGGCGTGGCGGAGCCGGCCGACGAAGCTGTCGGGCGCCATCTCAGAAATCTGATGCCGGCAGTCAGGGCAATGCTCAAGGTGGTCGTGAACGATCTGGGCCGAAACTTCGTCGAGTAGACCGAGCGCGTAAGCACGCAACGTCTCGGGCGTTGGATGAGGGGAGGCCTGGCCTTCCATAAAGACATCTCCCGCTTCGGGTCACCCCGGCCATCGGAGCCCGCCTCAAACACAAAGACGTCTTGGGCGTGGCAGACTTGCGGAGAAAACCAAAATCATCTCAAAAAATCGCCGGCGCTGTACGTCGGGAGTACTCGATGCCTGGCTGAATCGCCTCGTTGTCGGCGAGAACCGTCTCGCCGTGCTCGGCGTCGGAGCACTCGAGCATGTGAGAACGTAGTGTAGTCTACCGGGCGGTAGGTCTTCACTCCAGTGACTACGGTTGCACTGCTTGTGAACTGGGCCGCAATCGCGCGGTTACTTCAGCAGGGCCACCAGGGCCTGACGTTGTGATGTGCGTCAGGCTTTTTTCAGCTACCATCGAGGTTGACGAGCGAATAGTGTTCCGATATACACTACAGGGATGAGGATACTCAGCCGAAGACAAGCACAAGCGACCCGCGACCGCATCCGGCCGATGCTCCAGTTCCTTTACCGATGCCGTTGCCGCATGGACGAACTGGGTTTCGACCCCGGCGGACAGATCTACGTTGCGATCCACCGAGCTTACGAAGCAGTGCAGGAGCTAAATGCGGAGTTGTTCTGCCAATCGCACGGGCGAGAATCAGCGAAGCCACCTGCGAAGCCGCCCGGCGTCACTCGGGCCAAGGATCAGGCTCGAGAATCACCCGACCGTCCGGATTATTGATCGCGACTCCCCACCGGCGGGACGTGTGACCTGACGGAAGCGGGTCTCGCTCGATCTGGTCGACGTGATGCTTGCCTGGCTTGCTCGAGCGGACCGCGGGCTCAATCGCCTCGACTTGGTCGACGTCGATGATATGGTCGCTACCGTCTCTCGATATACGGAACATGAGGTTCATCTGGAGGAAGATGCCGGGGCCATCCAAGGGTATCAGGGGCGGCCCAGACCGTAAACCGGCACGATGCCGGGGTGCTCGAGCCCGCCGGTCACCTCGGCCTCCAGCACGAACCGCTGGCGGCTGACCGGGTCGTCGGCGTGCTTCTCAAGGATCTGCTTCAGCGCCACCTCGCGGTGCAGCTCGCTGTCGAGCGCCACGAACACCTCGCCGAGTCCGCCCCGCGCGTGAGGCCTTAGCAAGCGGAACCGCTGGCCATCGCCGGTCGACCCGCCGACCGCCAAAGTGCCGGTGCGGTCGGGGTCGTGATCGTGATCATCGTCGGCCTCGGTGGCATGGCCGTCCTTGGGCCGAGCGATCCGGGCGAGCGTGGCCTCGATCTCGGGCTCGCCCAGGTCGGCCAGGCCGGCGCGGGTCGATTGGTTGGCGGGGATGGCGGCCAGGCTCTTCTCCACGTCGCCACCGTGCGTTTCGACGTGGACCGCGGCGAGGGCCTCGAGGACGGCCCGCTTCGGGCCCGTCAGGTCGCCGCGCGCTTCGAGGTGGTCGGCCAGGCTCCTGGCTTTGTCGCGGGTCCAGGCCTGGAAGGCGGCGACAAGCTGTACCTGGTCGATCAGGCCGTTCTGAAGCGCGAGCAATCCGAAGAGGAGATGGCGGTCGGCGGCGGCGGTCATGGCAGGTCTCCGATCGTCGGTGGTCGATCTGGCGAAAGCCCCGGCATCGGGGGCCGGCCCGGGAGTTGAGTCGCCTCGGCTGGATTATCGCAAGTCCGCCACGCATTTGCATCCGTACGTGAGCGCGTTGTCGGACAACAAGATCGTTGAGCTCCGACTCAAGATCAAGTTCCGTGAACTATTACCATCGAGGTTGACGAGCGAATAGTGTTCCGATATACACTATCGGAATGAGGATACTCAGCCGAAGACAAGCACAGGCGACTCGCGACCGCATCCGGCCCATGATGGAGTTCCTGTACCGCTGTCGTCGTCGAATGGAGCAACTTGGGTTCGACCGCAACGGCGCGATCTACCGCTCGATCGACCAAGCCTATACTGCCTTCCTGGAGCTGAACGCGGAGTTGTTCTGCCAGGCCCACGGATTCACGGCCGCGAAGCCGCCACCAAAACCGCCAGGAGTCACACGGGCCACGGATCAGGCTCATGGATAGGAAGAGCAAGGGCATGCAATGCAGCCGGTGCCAATCGCAGGCGTCTAACTGCTGTCGATCGCTTTTTGTGTCGCCGTCGCAGCAGTTTACCACACGGTCGGCTGTGCCCTCACCGTCCGCTGCCCGCTTGCGCGGCCTTGTCCTTTCCGTTCTCGACCGCGCAGATAACGACCGAGCCGGCTATGCGTTCAGGAAGCGAACCGTCGCGCCGGCTCGACCTGAGGGGCATGTTGGACGCGCCGACGCACTGCATGTCCTTGCGACTCTGCCTCACGGCGAGGACGAAACCGCGGATTGCGCCGGCCCCGCTGCACGTCCTCGCTCGGCGCATATGCGCTCAAGGAGCTTCGCGGCGCGAGGATTCCCGCCAGGCTCTTTGACGGCCAGTTCGCACCGGGCAATGGCATCGTCCCAGAACTTTTTTGCTGCGTCGCGGTCGTTCCGTTCCCACTCAATGCGTCCGCGGCGCGAGAGGGTGAGCGCGAGAAGACCCGCGGCATTGGTGTCGTTTGACGACTTCTGGACGACCGGCTCGAGAAAAGCCTGCGCGGCTCGACAATCGGCCTCAGCCTGGTCGAGTGAGTTCCGGGATTCGCATCGTGGCGGGCCCGGGCGAGCTCGAGCGCCAGGGCGTAGCGCGGAAATGCCTCCGCGGGCCGCCCTCCCATCTTGAGCGCCTCTGCAAAGTCGCGCTCGAGGGCGGCCAGACCGTCTCCGGTCGTCTCGTCGCTCGGAGATTCCTCGACGAGCTTCTTGTACAGCGCTTCGGCCTGGGCGTAATGGACGAGCGCGGAGTCAGAGCTGCCGGTCATCCGCTCGATATTGGCGAGCCGCTCCAGATGACAGACCCACTGCCCGAGCTCGGCAAGAGCGCCTCCTCACCTTCCGATCGAGCGGCGTCGTCGCGCGAAATCGGCTTGGCGAGCCCCCAATCCACCACGAGGGTCTCGTCATATTTGCCCAGCATCACGTTTTGCGGCTTCAGATCGAGGTGAAGTACGCCGCGACTGTGCGCATAGCCAACCGTGCTGCAAATCGAGACAAACCGAGTCAAGACCTCACGCAGAGCGAGCGACCGCTCCGACGGGCCGCCCCCGGGCGATTCCGCCTTGTGGAACGCGCCAATGGCGTCCTGGAGCGTCTCGCCATGAATGAATCGCATGGCGTAGCAGGGAGACCCGTCGGCATCGGTCCCCAGGGCGTAGATCGGAACCACGCCCGGGTGCTCTAACCGGCCTGTGACCTCGGCCTTGATTCGGGAACAGCCATGGAAGGTCCCCTCCCCACCGGCCGGAACCGTTCGGATAGCCTTCCCAGCGAAGCTTCGCGCTCTCTTGCTGAGCGAAGGCCCGCTCGACCGCCGGCAATGGATCGAGCACAGGCTCCAAGAACATGCGGAAATCTTCGCGGTATCGGTCGGCGGGTTTTCGGTCATGGATAACCATTGATGTGAACCCCGTCGCCGCCGGCATCGTCGAAGTCCCGGAATCAAGTCCCCACACGTCCATTACCGCGAGAGTCGAACACGTCAAGGAACAATGCCGAATTCCTGACCTGACCACGGCTTTCACCAGGACCGCCTATTTTCATGGCGAGCGGACGTTGCTGAACTCGAACGGGACCTCGGTCGCCAGGCGGTGAAGGCGGTACACGCGGAGGCGCACGGGCGGAGCGACACCCGAGACGAAGGTCCGGACCCGGACTTCATCGTTCGTGGTCGAGGCCGCGGGGTCGCCGAGCAGCAGCCAGCTCAAGGGGTGGCCCTCGGCGTCATCGAACTCGATCCGGTTGGGGAGAAAGTCACCGATATAGTCCGTTTCGGCGCCCGGTGAGACCCTTGTACGATCCGCCGGGATCACAGCTTCACTCAGGAAGAGGTCGAACGCCGTGGTGTCCGCGTTCTGGCCGGAGACCTTCTCGATCCGGACGACTCTCGTACCCTGGCGAAACGTCTTGCCGGCGGCGCCAACCAGTGGGATGACCAGAGGGTCGGGCCTCCGCGATGAGATGACGACGGGCAGGACACCGCGGAGTTTCAGGGGCGACCGCATGGGCAGGTCGGGAACACCGAGCGGTACGTGCCAGTGCAGCAGGGAGATGCTCCCCGGGATGAGCCAGGAATTCCCGCCCCGCTCCGGCTGCTCGCCGCCTCCAACCGGTTGTGGAGAGATCGCCCCGCCCCGCTCATCGACGGCCTCCAGGCGGGGCAGGCCGTTGGGATTGAGGAACCGACCGGGCTCGGCGAACGCCTGGACCTCGACGGTCACCGTGGCGTTCCGCCGCGGAACGCGGGAGAAACCATCGGCCTCGAAGTTCAGGTCGCGATGCCGGTGCGTGGCGAAGAGATGGATGCGAACGGGCCCGGAATACGCGGTGAGAGCTGGTGGGTCCCCGTCGACAAGGTGGATCGTCGGCGCCCGGCGATCCTTGGCGAGCGCGTCGTGGCTAGGCCCGGGGTCGTGACGGACGTGCCCGGCGCGGCCGAGCCGGTCGACCGCTTCCCAGAACGGCAGAGGGCCCGCGGTCCGTACCGTGACTCTTCGGGCGGCGAGGGCCGTGTCGCCGACTGACAGCGAGAAGCCGCTGCGAGTCGCGAGCGCCTGCACGGCCTCGCCGAGCGGTCGGTCGTCGACGTCCAGGACTACCTTCGTCGGCCGATCGAGCAAGCGGGCCTCGACCCGGGCGATCAGGCCGGCGAGCCGTTCGCGGGCCTCCGGCTCTCTGGCCGCCTCACGCGCGGCGCGGAGGGCCGGCAAGGCTTCCATGCCCTGCTCCTCCAGCGTCCGTGCCGCCTCCTCGCGGACCACGCGATCGGGCGAACCGAGGCGCACGATCAGCTCCTGGGGCGAGAGGTCCGCGGCCAGGGCCGACGTCAGGACGAGTATCAAGGGGAAGGGTAACATCCATCGCACCTCTCTCGGTTCTTGTGCTTTGTTTTTCGAGCCGCTCTCAAGCCGGGATTCAGGGCAAGGGCACGTCCCGGAAGTCGAAGGCCGCCTCGGATCGGACGCGGAGCATGCTGTAATAGCGCAGGTGAGTCGCGCGGCCATTCCGAAACGTGCCCATGGTCCACTGGTAGAAGGACGGGTTCTCGCTGCTGCCGCTACCGCTGCTGGTCGAGTACGCCAGCACCGTCCCGGCGGCATCGGTCAGTTGCAGTTGGTGCTCGCCCATCACAAGGAGCCTCGACGTGATCAACGGGCCGTCTGGGTTGGCGGGCAGGTCGGCTTTGTCGACGTTAAGGCGCACGGTCATCGAAACGCTCGTCGTCGCTGGCGAATCAGTCACGGTCAGGATCGTGAACTCGGCGTCGTCGCACCGGAATGTCTTGCCGGCGGCGCCGGACAGCGGGATGACGAGCGTCGGCTCGGGACGGCGGAGGTGGAGCATGACAGGGACGCCGCCGCGCAGCCGGGCGAAACGACCGAGGTGGTCCGTGGGCCGGAGGTGGAACTCGGTCCTCACCTGAGCCACGCCGTTGCCCCCATAGACCGCGAAGTGTACCTTATCCTTGAGCCTGGTCGCGAGGTCGGCCGGCTCGGGGACCAGCGACTGGCCGAGGTCGTCGCCCGCCTCGATGAGCCGGACGGGCGCTTCCTGGGTGAACCACATTCGAGGCTCGACCACGACTTCGAGGCCGCCGTAGAACGTGACGGACTCTCCCTTGAGATCTTCGCTCGGGACGTCGATCCGCTGTCCGAACCGATCGATCCGGACCCAGGGGCCGCGGATCAACTGGCGGTCGCGGTGCAGGTGCAGGCCTATCAAGGTGACCCGGAACGGGCCGGCGGTCGTGATGAACGCCGGCGCGGGAACTTCGCTGAGGATGAGCGTCGGGAACTTGCCTTGTCCCGGGTTCTGATAGTAAATGCCCCACAACCCGAGCCGCTCGAGCGCCGTCCAGAACGGGACCTGGGCCGGCTCGCGGAGAGTCACGTGCTTATCTGGGGCACTCGGGTTACGCTGCAACGTGAGGCCTGTTTGCGTCTCGAGGTCTTCGAGCTCGACGGACAGCGGCCGATCCTGGACGTCGAGCCGGACGGGCGACGGCCGGGTCATGACGTCGCGCTGGATCGTCTCCCAGAGGGCCGACGCACGCTGGCGGACTTGGGCGTCGCCGTCGCCGGCCCTCATGGCCCCTTGCAGCGCGGGCAACGCCAGGCGCCGAGCGCCTTGAGCGATTCGGTTGCCGCGGCCCGCTCCGCCGGTTCGGCCGAGCCCAGTTTCGCGACGAGCAGCGCCGGATCGGGTTCCTCGGCCGCTACAGCCGCCAGCGCGGCGAACAACAGGACCAGAGGGGTGATTGACATGGGCGAGACTCCAGCCCGTTTCAGGGAATGGGAACGTCGCGGAAATCGAAGGGGATTTCCGTCACCGTCTCGACGAATCCGTAGTACCGTAATTCGGAGGGGATGGGAGTCTTCGAGGTCGCTGCACCGACGCCGGGATTGGCCTCCGAAATGGGCGAGACGACTAACTCGTAACGGTCGCCGTCGATGCGCCTCATCTGTGAGCCGAGGTGATGGTTGAGCCGCCGGCCGGCCGCGTCGTGTAGCTCCAGATGCTCGAGCACTCCGCCGAGGTTGAATGCCGCGAAGACGGGCCGGGGCGGGTCGTGCCTCGCGAACGTCGCGCGATCTCCGCGATTGACGCGGACGGTCACCTTGACCGAGGCCGGAGCCCCGGGATCCAGCGAGACCTCGTCGATCACAAGAGTCAAGTCGCGGGTCGAATACGGCCTCCCGAGGACACCTTCCGCGTTCAACCGGATGACCATCGGGTCGGAGCCCCTGGCGACCGCGATGACGGGCACTTTGCCCCGGAGCCGGCGGATCACCGTCGCGGGCGGGTCGGGCGCCACGAGGATCGCGCTCACCTGGATCGCGTCGCCTTCATCCATAGCTTGAAGGGATCGGTTGGCCGGTCCGGGCTTGACCTCCGCGGGAGCACTCGGCGCCAGCAGCGAACGGCCCCGCTCGTCGGTCGCCTCCGTGACCGACACCGCCCCGTTCCGGCGGAGCATCAGACCGGGCTCGGGGAGGACGGCCAGCGGCACGCTCAGGTCGCCGGCGCCGGGCGTCGCTCCGCGCCGCGGGGGGGCGGGATCAAAGGGGATATCCCGCCCGAAGACGGGATGAGCCCAGGTGATCTGGACGCGAAACGGACCGGAGTCGGAGATCGGGCCGCGGCCCGTCCGGTCGGCCATCAGGATCAGAGAGCCGCGACCGGTCAGGAACCCTCGGCGGGGAGAGATGCCATAGCGCAGGGCGCCGGCCTCGCAGAGTCGGTCGATCGCCTCCCAGAACGGCAACGGCCGGGCCGCCTTGGGCCTGATCTCGCGGTTCCTCAGTTCCCTCAGCCGATCCGGTTGGCCGGGACCGAATATCCTCAACCCCGGCGCCGGCGCCGGGCCGAGCCGCAGGGACAACCCGAGGTCGTAACGGTCGTTGAGGGCATCGACGACCTCGCCGAGCGGCCGGGTGCGGAAGTCGAGTCGAATCATGGTCGGTCGTGCGAGCCGCTCCGCCTCGATCTCGCGCCCGATGGATTCGATCAAGGCGAGGACGCGCGCCCGGACCCGCATGTCACTCGTGTCGCGCGGCCGCTCGGAGTGTCGGCAGGGCTACGCCGCGAAGGCGCTCCAAAGCCTTGTAGGCCGCCACGCGGTCATCGAACGATTCGGAGCCCAGCCGCCCGATCAACGCGACCGCGTCGGGCGGGTCGTCGGCAGACATCGACGCAAACACAAGTGTCAGCAAGAAGAGTGCAAGCACGGGAGGGTTCTCCGGCTTCGAGGTGGCTTGCAGATATCGCTCTCCACTCGCCAAAGTTCCGCACTGGGGTTCCATCGAAGTCCGTGACCACGTCGCCGGGTCTGAGCCCGGCGCGTTCGGCGGTACTGCCCGCGAAAACCTCTGTCACGACGCAGCCCTGCTCACCGGCCACGACGAATACGCCTCAACTCAGTCCTTGAGCAACTCGAAGGATTCGATGAAGGCCTTGGCATCCTCGCCGTTGACCTCGCCCACCGGAAGATCGATGAACACCTGGTAGACATCTTTCCCGTCAACAATCAACTTGACGCGGCGGGCCTTGTCATCGTCGATGATCACGACTTCCTTGCCCGGGTGCCCTTTGAGCTTCACGTCCTTCGAGTCGGTAATCTTGCCTTCGAGAGTCTGGCCCACCTGGAGATCAATCTGGTGTTGGAGCTCCTCCGCGGGATCGCGATCCGTTTCGTAATGCTTGTGCCGAACGGAGTAAATCCTTGGTTTGAGCTCGACCCTGTACCATTTGTCCTCCAGCATCTTGTCCGGTATGGAAGCCCCCGCGTCGATCACTTTGGGCTCACCGGGAAAGTTGACGCGGAACGACGTATTTGGCGATTTGTACTCCTTGAACTCTGACGCTTTCGGTGCCGGTGGGATCGGCGGCGGCGGCGCATCGAGACGGGCATTGATCCGGTCCAGATAATCTTTCTCCGCTGCTTCCTTCCCATCCTTGGGCCCGCCCGAACACCCCGCGACGGCCAGTCCCACAAGCAAGAACCACGCCGAAGTATTTCGCTGACCCATGAACCACCCCTCAATCTCGGTCGGGAGAAAACACCACCACCCGGAGCAAGACACGCTGCATCTCGGTCGATAGCGCTGTGAGCGCATGATCGACCCAAAGAGTAAAGCAGAGTTACACAAGCTTAGCAACATTTGGAAACCGACCGTCAATCATCGTGATCAGCTCAATCTCAATTCTCGTGATCACTCTCACCGCGCGGCAGTGAGTATGGTGTCCACGGAACCCAACACGCTCAATCTCGACCGGGATAGCCCGGCCCCGGACTACACGCTCGACTTGCGACCGGACATGGAACCGACCCTTGTAAACGCGTCGTTGTGAGGGGCTCACGGTGCCAATGGCCCATTTTGTCGCGAATCGTTGCCATACCCGGCGCTGGCTGCAGGAATGCTGATGCCACCTTTGCGGATGATGGCGACAAAGTTCCCACCGACTGGGCGACCGTAGGCGTCTGTCAGAAGTGCGGCGTTGATCGTGAGGCGTTCGGGCTTTTCGAGGTTGAGCTTGCGCACCGGAACGAGGGTTACAGTGAGCGTCGCGGGATTGTACTGCGCGGAGGAGAGCGCCACGGGCTTGTTGAACGTTGTCACCGCTTTCTTGGTTTTTCCGGAGAGAAGCTGATAGGCAGCGAGGTCTTCGGCGGCGGCCGCGCTCAAAGCACCGCTGAACTGGAGCTCGAGGACCGTCTCCTTCTCCTTCTTCTTGTGCACGGCGACCTTGACCGTCTCCAGCTCCAACGAGGCGACTCTCACGGGAGGCGGAAGCACCTGAATAGCACCCTGAGGCGTCGCCGTGCTTCCGCCGGCATCATCAATTGCCACCGTCACCTGGAAGGTTCCCGGCGCCAGATACGTGTGTGTGCCTTCGACCGCAAACTTGCCCCCGCCGCCGGCGATGACCACTCCGGCAGAGCTCTGGCCGTCACCCCAGTTGATCGTGGTTTGATATTGAGCCGAGATGACATTTGTGCTCGATGCACTGAAGGTGGCGACGACGCCGGAGAACGTTGTCCCGACTGTTTGAGTCGCGTTACTGCCAGAGGCCGACAACGTGGCCGCGGTGGGATTTCCTTCGGTCGTATTCACAAGGATCTGGGCAGCAGACTCGAAGGACGAAGCGAACTGGGGATTGATTGTCGTACCGCTGCCGGACGTGAGCATCGCCTCCAAGGTTAAGAGCGCGGCGAACATGCCGGCCGTATCACCGCTGCTCTCTTCGTCGTCGATGGTTTGAATCTGGTTTACAAATGACTGTGCGACCGTGAGATTGTACACCTCTTGAGGATAGATGACGTCCAGGCCAGCAGGGCCTCCCGGGGCGGTCGCCTCGATTTCGCCGTCAAGGGCGCCCGGCTGCGCAGACCCGGAAAAAGAGTCGTTGGAACTGGACTGGTTCGGCATCGGTGTCAACTGTTCGAGCAGGTTAACATAGTATTCTGCGATATGTGTGTGATCGACCGTATTCGTCAGCGGGATCATGGTGCCGCTCAAGCCGGCAGTCTCTCCCCAGAGATTCAGAATCGAGCCGGGAAAGCCGAGGTACTGGCTTCCGGAGTCATTGTTGGCGGTGGTGTTCTGGTAATAGACCTCGAATGTTTCATTGCTGTTGATCAGTGCAGGCATACTGAGGGTTGGGTCGTTGGCGATGCGGTCGAATCCGGCGATCACCAGTGACGCAAACTTGCCGATCAGGCCACTTACCGGATTTGTGCTGATCGATTCCTGAGAGTCTGACGCGGGATTCGCGGGGTGGGGGTCGAGCATGGTGTCGTCGATCGCACCGATGCGCAACTGGGGAGGAAGCTGGGGATCGGCTGCGAGCAAGCCGAGGGCAAGGTTGTCGACCTCGACGCCCCGACTATGGCCGATCACATGCAGATTGATCGGCGTCGTGCTCGGAATGCTGTCCGCCGAGATCAACGCATCGGTGCGCGTCAGGATCATCTGCTCGAGCGTCGTGGCGGCATTCTGTACTCCGCCGGGGTTTGGTAAACCGCTATTCCAGTTATACTGAATCACATCCTGGTAGCCCTCGTTCGTGAGTACGCCGGCAAGCTGGGTCTCCCAGGCCGGAACACCGAGAAGTGAGTTGACCGGAGCGAAGTTCAACGGCTCAAAGCCCGGAGTAATCACCCCGATGTTATAGCTTGCGGCAACGTTCGCCGTCGCGGTGTCGTCGGAAATCGTCTGGCCGTCGGGCCCGGTGACATACACCGTGACATCATACGTGCCGGGTTGGCTGTAAATGTGCGATCCCTGGACCAGCACGAAGCCGTCGCTGCCGGAGGTGCCATTGGAGACGAGCTGGGTGTTGCTGTCCCAAGTGGTGCCGTCGCCCCAGTTGATCTGGGCCTTGTAGTCGGAGGCGGTGTCGTCGGCCTGGCCCTTGTAGGAGCTGGTGATCTGGGTGACGGGGTTCAAGCTGAAGCCGACTCCGGCATAAGACGAGATGTTGTACCCGTCCCCGAGACTCAAGTCTTCGTAAGCGAGCGGCTGGGCCCCCTGGTACGCAGTTGGCACGCTGATGGGTTGAGAGGCGGCGTCAGGCATCGGTGAGACGGTTGCGGTCGCGGTGTCGTCGGAGATCGTCTGGCCGTCGGGCCCGGTGACATAGACGGTGATGTCATAGGTGCCCTGCTGCTTGTACATGTGCGATCCTTTGACCAGCACGAAGCCATCGCTGCCGGAGATGCCTCCGGAGACGAACTGTGTGTTGCTGTCCCAGGTCGTGCTGTCGCCCCAGTTGATCTGGGCCTTGTAGTCCGAGACGTTGTCGTCGGCCTGGCCGTTGTAGGAGCTGGTGATCTGGGTGACCGGGTTGAGGCCGAAGCCGACTCCGGCATAAGAGGAGATATTGTACCCGTCCCCGAGGCTCAGGTCTTCGTAAGCGAGCGGCTGGGCCCCCTGGTACGCAGTTGGCACGCTGATGGGTTGAGAGGCGGCGTCTGGCATTGGTGAGACGGTTGCGGTCGCGGTGTCGTCGGAGATCGTCTGGCCGTCGGGCCCGGTGACATAGACCGTGATGTCGTAGGTGCCCTGCTGCTTGTAGATGTGCGATCCTTTAACCAGCACGAAGCCATCGCTGCCGGAGGTGCCGCCGGAGACGAGCTGCGTACTGGTGTCCCAGGTGGTGGCGTCGCCCCAGTTGATTTGGGCCTTGTAGTCGGAGACGGTGTCGTCGGCCTGGCCGTTGTAGGAGCTGGTGATCTGGGTGACCGGGTTGAGGCTGAAGCCGACTCCGGCATAAGACGAGATGTTGTACCCGTCCCCGAGGCTCAAGTCTTCGTAAGCGAGCGGCTGGGCACCCTGGTACGCAGTTGGCACGCTGATGGGTTGAGAGGCCGCGTCTGGCATCGGTGAGACGGTTGCGGTCGCGGTGTCGTGAGAGATTGTCTGGCCGTCGGGCCCGGTGACATAGACGGTGATGTCATAGGTGCCCTGCTGCTTGTAGATGTGCGATCCTTTAACCAGCACGAAGCCATCGCTGCCGGAGGTGCCGCCGGAGACGAGCTGCGTACTGGTGTCCCAGGTGGTGGCGTCGCCCCAGTTGATTTGGGCCTTGTAGTCGGAGACGGTGTCGTCGGCCTGGCCGTTGTAGGAGCTGGTGATCTGGGTAACCGGGTTGAGGCTGAAGCCGACTCCGGCATAAGAGGAGATATTGTACCCGTCCCCGAGGCTCAGGTCTTCGTAAGCGAGCGGCTGGGCCCCCGAGTATGCGGTGGGGACACTGATGGGTTGAGAGGCCGCATCAGGCATCGGGGCGACCGTCGCCGTCGCGGTCATGGCGGAGGCGGACTCGCTCTCTGGGCCGGTGGCAGTCACCGTGACTTCGTAAGTGCCCGGCTGCTTGTAAATGTGCGACGCCTTGACCAGCACGAAACCATCGCTCCCCGAGATGCCGCCCGACACGAGTGAGGCGCTCGTGTCCTGCGAGCCGCCGTCACCCCAATCGATTTGCACCGTGTAGTCGGATGGGCGATCATCGGGCTGACCATCAAAGCTGCCGGTGATCTGGGTGACGGGGTTGAGACTGAAGCCGACTCCAGCATAGGAGGAAATGTTATAGCCGTCTGCGAGACTGATCGTGAGCAGCCGGCGCCCTTCGAGCCGATCGGCCTGGGGAAACAACCGCCTGCGGGCCCTGCCCGAACGTCCACAAGCGCCGGGGCCACGTCTTCCGGGGGATACACGAAATCGCAGCATGTCAAGGCTCCAAACCTGGTCGGTACAACGTGGGGCAAACCATGCCGGCAGGCCACAGCGGCTCGTCCCCGCGGACTGTGATGATCGTTTGGATCAAGCTACGGTTTGCCGAACAACGCCGGGCATGGATCGACCTCGCACTGCCGAGATTGCCGGCCGGCACGTGAAAGCCATCGCAGGCTGCCCGCCTCGCATCGGGTGTTGTGCTGAACGCGCGACTCCGTCGATTGTATGACGGGCTCAGACCGAATTACTAGCGAGCGAGGTCGGCAAGTATCACAGCAACTGCTGGACGCGCGACGACCGCGGGGCAGAGTGCGCAGCACCCCGCGACCTCGTTGGCGGTTCTGGGGTTTTTCGTCCGCTCGTGTTTGAGAACGAGATCAGCTATTGCGTCTCTGCAATCCAGCAACGCAAAAATCTCGCCAGAGCACGTTCGCACTCGGTCCCACACGACGTGTTCCCATGCGCCCCACGTCGTCGACCGCAAAACGGCGTTTCGCGATTTCGGGAGTGCGAGGCTCCCGCCGAGCCGCGCTGGCGCTCGCCTCATCGCTTGACGCGTCTTCCCAGAATCCCGAAAACCCACTTCGATCGCCGCGGATGCAGCTTCGCGCGGCAGAGTGCCCGGATCATCGACATCCAATGCCCGGCGACCTCACCAAGCATGCTTCCAATTCGAAACCAGCGACGCGTTATGCCGATGAGTCCGAACTCATTAGTCAAACGCGTCTTGAGTCGATCGTCGTCCAAGCGCGCCGCGGACCGATTTCCGCCTTTTGTGACGGTTTGTGAACGCGATGGCCTCAGACTTGCACTAACTGTGCACAGACAATCGACGCCTCCCGACCTTCCTCCCTCGGGACTGGCTGGCAAACACCTTCGCCGGCATGAGTTTGCGTCGCGACTGATCCTCCTCGCCGAATTCCCCAACAATCGGCGCTCCTCTTGATTCGATGAGGATCACCTTGCTCCTGTGAAACGCCCCACTTGGTGGTGGGCGCCATTCCCGCCGCGATGACGATGAGGATGAAACACTGATGAATCTCATGAACATGGTTCGCCTGTTTGGCTTGGTGTTGATCGGATGGACCTTTCTGGCTCTGGGCGTCGGAGTCTGCCGGCGCAATCTGCGTCCGGCCGAGGAGACGCACTTCTTCTTGCCCGAGCCCGCGCTTCACGAGGCGGTTGGAGTCTCTCGCACCCAGCTCACTTGCGTCGAAGAGTATCGCCTGGTCGATCGATCGACGGGAAAGGCGCAGCCCCTGCCGCTGCCGCAGGATGCGACCTGGGGTTTCGTGACGGTCTCGCCCTGGCGCGACCAGGACGGCAACCTGGAAGCGGTCGGGCGATGGAGCCGGCCCGGCGTCCTCGGCGACCAATCGTTCTACGGCCTGGGGTTATTCCGGGTTTCCGACGCGACGATCATCCGCAGCATCGATCTCGATGTCCTGCCCACGGGAAAGCCATGCTGGGTTCCGGGAAGGCCCGGCGATCTTCTCTTCCCCACCGGTGACGGCCAGCTTCATCGTTGCCGTTTGACGCACGATGGAAACGTGAAGGTGAATGCGCGGACGACGGTAGACGGCGAAATCCACACCAGTTCCTCGCGGTCCGCCGCGCCCTATCCGGTAACCTGGCGATGCGCCGTCCCGGGATCCGGCCGTGTGTTTATCGCTGACCCGGTCTGGCCTGCCGACAAGCCGTTGCGACCGTTTGTGTTCGTGTCGCTCACCCTGCAGACTGACGTCGGGGGCAAGCCACGGAATGAGCCATCGCAGATCTGGTGGCTCGAGATGTCCGAATCCGGCGATGAGATCTTGTCCGCCGGCCGGCTCACCCAGCCGGCGCTCGCTTCGGCCCAGGGTCGTCCGGTGGTTGAGCGGTTGCCGAGCGTGTCGGTCTCCCCCTCCGGCCGCCTCACGCTTGCATACTTGACGCGGGCGCGCGGCGAGCCATCGTGGCGGCTGGCCGTCGCCGCTCTCTCGCTTGAGCAGACAACACGAAAGCCCGTGATTACCGAGGTGGCTGCATCGACAGCGGACGTGCCGGGCGGCCTGCTGCCAACGCCGCCGACCTTCTCAGCCGACGGCCAGTCCGTCTTCACCGCGGCCGAGGACGGCCGGATCAAGACGTATTCCCTCGCCGCAGCCCCTACCCGGCGCAAGCCGACCGCACTCCATTGACTCAGGCTCGTTCACCAGCTCGCCGATCCGCTGTTCGTTCACCCGTACCGATCCACTGGCAATCACCAGCACAGGCCGGCGCGACGTCTGCGTTCGGAAGACGAGTGACTTCGCGATTTGATCAACCGCACAACCAATAGCCGCAGCCGCATCCTTGGCCGTTCGCGTCGTCGCCGGCATTTCCTTCACGATCAGCGAGACCCCAAGCTCTCGGAGCCGATCTTGGACCTTCTTCGCACTCTGGCTCAGTTCATTCTCCATGGGTCACCTCAAGTCAATCCGCGGCGCAGCTCGCTCGCGAACCTGTTGGGTCCGCTGTTGCGGACCGCCTGTTCACGATAGGATAACGATCAACCTCGCTCCGTGCCGCAACGAAATGTCAACCAGGGAACGCAACAATCAGCCCCGCCGGGGCCGCCTCGAAGGGAACGTTCTGATCGTGCGGCAAACCGGGGCCCGTCGCGTCCCGAGCAACGCTGGCCCCGGTCGGCGGGAGAGCGGGAACGCCGGCGGGTGCGTTCTCGTCTTGACCTCATGGCAAGAGCAGGCTGGCGGCCAAATCGTCCACGACCGAGTCTGCCACCAGTCCCCTCCGGGGCCTTCCCAGGATGAGTGCTTCCGCGTAAAGGTTCCGCCGATCCATTGGGGAGACAACAGCCTGGTACTCTTCGGCGCTCGTGGCGAGGCTGGCAACGGGGCTCAGGGCTCCGATGAAGCCGCTGCCCGGTGTGCCCATTCCGTTTGCGGCCAGGATCGGGGCCGGGGTGTAAACTACCGTTGCGGCGGACGCGTTCTGCACCGTACCGCTCGGGATCCCGTTCCCGCTGATCGTCAAGGTATCGACAACGATCGAGGCGCTCATCTGGGCGTTGCCGCTCTCGAAAAGCTGGGCGGCCGGTGCGTAGATCTCGCCGGTCACACTCGAGGCGTTGCCGCTGATCGAGAGACGACTGGCGTTGTCCGCTGGTTGGAAGATCAGGACGCCCGCGTACGTACCGGTCGTGGGCGGGCTCAGGTTGAAGGTGCCGTTCCCGCTCAGGCTGATGCTGCCGTAGTTGCCGACAATAGTCGGGTATTTGCTTTCCGCGTTGAAGATTGTGACTCCGGAGCCGGTGACGCTCGCATTGCCGGAGATGCTGAAGCCACCTCCCTCGATGATATAGAGGCCGCTATTCATCGTGAGCTTGGCGTTGCCTGAGGCGTTGATCTGGCTATAGATGCCGGGGTTGATGGTCGCCGACGAATTACCGCTCAGAGATTTGGAGCCGTAATTCGTCAGTCCTGATGTGCTCGGAAGCGGCAGGCCCGACAGCGGGTTGGCTAATGGCGCCGCCCTCGTGATCGGCGCCGGGCTCAAGCTTGCGTTGCCGGTCTTCTGGACGCCGCCGTGCACTTTGATCACTGACGCTTGGACGTTGGCGTTGCCGCTAGCCGACACGGCGCTCGACGAGCTTGAATCTACGAAGACTCCGCCGGCGAGCGAGATGGCGGCATTTCCCGAGAGGAAAAGTGCTCCGCTGGCCGTGGGATCGAGAACGATGATCGACTGGTTGACGGTCAGCGTGCCATTGACGTAGGTGATGGTGTAGTTGTTCAAACCATTCCCGGTCGCGGAGCTGGAGACGATGGGATAGGTACCCACGGGCGCCGACGCCGGCGCTCCGGTGCTGGTCTCGGTCACGTCGGTGATGGTGTCGCCGTTCTCCGTCACCAGGCCGACTTCCGTGAACGCCGTCGGGCTGCAGGCCTCCACCGTACCGAAAGGCTTACTCTCGTTGTTGGCCGTGATGGTCAAGGGCGCGTGGTTCACCGTCAGCGTGCCGTTGACGTAGGTGATGGTGTAGTTGGCGAGACCTGTCCCAGTCGAGGCACTGGACACGATCGGATAGGTGCCCAAAGTGGCTGACACTGGCGCCCCTGTGCTGTTCTCCGTGACGCCGGTGATGGTGTCGCCGTTGGCCGTCACCAGGCCGACTTCCGTGAACGCCGTTGCGACGAAGGTCTTCAGTGTGCCGTAGATCTTGCTATCGTTGTGGGCGGTGATGGTCAAGGGGGCCGGGTTGACCGTCAGAGTGCCATTGACATAGGTGATGATGTAGTTGCTCAACCCCGCACCAGTCGCGGCGCTAACGACGATGGGATAGGTGCCCACCGTGGCTGACACTGGCGCCCCGGTGCTGGTCTCGGTCACGCCGGTGATGTTGTCCCAGTGGAACGTCAGAAGGCCAGTCTCGGTGAACGCCGTTGCGACGAAGGTCTTCAGCGTGCCGTAGATCTTGCTATCGTTGAGGGCGGTGATGGTCAAGGGGGCCGGGTTGACCGTCAGAGTGCCATTGGCATAGGTGATGATGTAGTTGCTCAGGCCGATTCCAATCGCGGCGCTGGGCACGATGTCGTAGTTGCCCACCGTCGCCGATACGGGTGCCCCGGTGCTGCTTTCGGTTACGCCGGTGATCATGTCGCCATTGGCGGATACGAGACCGCTCGCGCTGATTGCTGTGGCGCTGAACGTCTTTAGCGTTCCGTACGTCTTGCTGTCGTTATTGGCCGTGATGGTCAAGGAGGCAGGGTTGACCCTCAGCGTGCCGTTTACGTAGGCGATCGTGTAGTTACTGAGACCAGTTCCCGCCGCGGCGAAGGGAGCGATGTCGTAGGTGCCCACGGTCGCGGACATCGGCGCTCCGGTGCTGGATTCGGCCACGCCAGTGATCGAGTCGCCGCTCACCAGTCCGGTTTCGGTGTACGCCGTCGTGGCGAAGGTGGCCGTTTGCCCGTAGGTCTTGGTTGTGCTGCTGGCCGTGATCGTCAAGGGCGCGGGATTGACCGTGAGACTTAGACTGTCTGAGCTGCCTGCAAAATGTCCGGCCGGAGTGAAGACGGCGACGATCGACGGATAGGTGCCCGCGGCCAAGGTCGAGGTGGTAAACGTCGAGGTCGCACCGTTGCCAGTGCCGCTGAGCGAAGTTCCTTGGCCGAGGAAGGTCGCCCCGGCATAAAACGCGACTGTGCCTGTCGGCACGCCGGCACCACTGTCGCTGACGGTGGCCGTGAACGTCACCAAACTGCCGTAGGTCGACGGACTGGCAGTGCTGGAGGTGATCGTCAGGCTGGTCGTCGCACCACCTGTGAGAAACGCGTGGTTCGGTAACGTATACACAAAGATCGAGCCGTCGACTTGCTGCACGTTCAGGGGGTTGGTCGGTGAACCCACCGTACCTGTGACGACTTTGAGAACAAGGTCTCCAGGCGTGGTGATCGTCGTGGTCGGGCCGCCGCTGAGGATGCTTCCTTGGGCAGCTATATTCACTGTTCCGCCGGCGGTTACCTGGCTGAGCGTCAGATCCTGGGAAGTGGCTTGAACGGTGATCGTTGATCCAGCGGTCAGAGCGAGATTTCCGGTGGCGGAAATAAAGAGCTGCTGATTCGGATCAACCTCGATCCCGGTGAACGTGAAGCTCGCTGGTTGCTGGCCGTATGGGACGATGACGGTGTTGCCTTGCCCGTCCGTGCCTACCAGGAACACGTCGCGGGTGGCCGACGCGCTCGCGAGCGCCGCACTCTCGGTGGGTGTGAGCGTACCCGACTGCAAGTCCGCCGTCGAAATGAACGTCGATGAGCCGGTCTGGCCGATGCTTCCGCTGCTTCCGGTTGCCACGAGTGTCACGTTCATGCCGGAGATGTTTGGCGTCAAGACGCCGACCGGTGCGCCTGCTGCGGGGTTCAATGCCACCTGGGCGATCGGGTTCATGAGCTGGGGTGCGGTCCAGGCGGCGTTGCTGCTTAAGTCGGACACCTGTTGTGGGGTTGCCACGTAACTGAACGACGGGTTAAACGTCTGGAAGTCTGCCGAGGAAGCCCAGTTCGAAGCGAGGTTCTGGTTGAAGAAGGTGACGTAGTTTTGGTACTGGGTATTTGCGAACGTCTGCACTTGCGCGTCGGTGGGGTTGGTGATGGTCGGGCTCAGGGAGAGGCCTGCCCGGCCGGCGTAGAGCGCCAGGCCCTGGGTGTTCAGGACGAACACACCAATCTGTACGCTGCCGTTGTCGATCAGTTGCCAGTACGCCGTGTAAGTGGCGTTGACCTGGACCTGGAAGGCGGCGACCGTCTCCTGTACGGCGCCGGATGGATTCGTCAGGCTCAAATCCTGCCAGACTTGCTGGCTCTGGGCGTCGCCGACTTCGCTGGCCCACGTGGTTCCGCTGGCGCTTTCGATCGGCGAATCGGCCGGATCGATGGTCACGTCGCCGCTCATCGAGATGATCTGGCCGACCTCGAACGTGCCGCTTTGTTGGTTCAGGCCGATGTCCAAGAGCGCGGAGGCGTTGACTACGCCGTACGCCTGGATCGCGAGCGGCGCGGCCGCCGTTCCGATGGCGCCCTCCGTGGAAGTGAGCGTGATGTTGTTGCCGGTGACGTTGACGGTCCCGCTTGGCAGGCCGGGCGCCACGGCGAGGCTATTGGTCGCGGTCAGGACGACGTCACCGTAACCCGTCGAGGCCTTGCCGGCACTCACCTTGCCGAGCAGTGCCCCGGAGCCCAGGTTCAAGTACGCGCCCTGGCTGCCGGCGCTGACGTTCAGCTCCCCGTTCGCCGTCAGGCTGGCGTCGAGCGGCTGGGCCGCGGTGCCGACGCCGCCGGTCGCGGTGAGCGTGAGGTTGTTGGTTGTGAGGGTGGCGGTCGGTTCCTGGGTGATGCTGGGGGCCGTGATCGTCGTGTTACCGAGTGGATTGGCGATGTTCCCCGCCAGGATCACCGGCGTGTCCGAGGTAATGGTGACCGTGGCCTGGTCCGGGCCGGAGAAATCGATGCCGATGGGGTTGTCCGCCTTGACCGACTCGGTCAGGGTGAGGTCGACATCCATGGGGAAGTAGAAGGCCCAGGGGTCAAGTGTATTGCCGTTGTCATCCTTCACCGCCGGGTCGGTCGGGGCGGAGCCGAACTGCCCGTTGCCGTAAGCGCCCAAAATCGCAAACCAATTTTGCACGCTCCCGCTGATCGATTCCTCGAAAGCAGGGTCGGAGTCGCTACCCGTCACCAGTTGGCCGAACGGGGTGCTGCTCGTCCCAGTGGCGTCAGCGGGGGTGGGGTTACCGTTCGCATCGAGGTAGTACCACGGATTGTTATCGTTGTTCTCGCCGTCAACCAAGGACGAGGCAAAGCCCCACGGGCCCAATCCCCCGGAAATTGATGACCGTGTGAGGGTCGTCTGCAACTGCCACTCCCAGCGTAGGCCGGCCAAGGGGGCGTAGGATGTCGAGCTCCCCTGGATCACGGCAACGGGCGAGCCCTGTTCCAACTGCTGCTCGGTCTGACCGGCCGTGCCCAGGTACTCGTCGATTACGTTGCCCGGCTGGTAGACGAGCAACGTCTGTTCGGTGGCAGCGGGCTGCTTCGTATCGATGATATCGACCCCGCTCAGCGTGGTCGAAGTCGTCGACTTGCTGGCGGACACGTTGTTCACCACGATCGGGTAACTCGTCAAGTTGTCGATTGTCACCTGGCCGAGGTCGGAGTTGACGTTGAGCTCCCCGAACGTGTTGGTGTTCATGATCTCGCCATCGAGCGAGATGAAGCCGCCGGAGGCGGCGCTCACGTCGCTGACGATGATCCGCCCGGTGATCGCGTCGTACTGGGCGGTAATCTGCGAGTCGTCTGGCAAAACCGTGGACGCGGACAGGGTGTAGTATCCACGGGCATCGCCCGCCACTAACGAGTAGATGCCGTTGTTGTAGTGCGTCTGGTCCGTGGCGATGTCGCCGTCGAGCGTCGACGCCAGAACGAGCGAATCGTTGTTGGGCTGCCCGACATTGATCGGCTCGTTGACGTCGACGTACAAGGCGTTGATGAAGACCGCGTCGGCGCTCAACGCGCTGGCGGTTCGAACAGTGAGGTTCTCGACACCGGTGACCGTCGCGGGCGCTGAAAGTCTCAGGGAGGTGGCGACGAGGGTCTCGTTACCAGTGAAGGGCGCAGGCGCAGAAAGCTGAAGGTCTTCAGACCCAAGAAGCTGGTTGTATATAGACACGATCGTCGTCCCGGACGGGAAGCCGGTCCCCGTGATGGTCTCTCCCACGGACAGCGGCAACGTGGCGCTGACTAGAACCACAGCCGATCCGGCAAATTCATTGCTGATAAAGCCGACGCTGCTGAGATTGATCGTCGTCCCCATCGGGATGCCTGTGCCGCTGATGTACTCGCCGGTGTACAACCCCGTCGTACTGCTGCTGCTGGGCACCGTGACCACAGTCGATCCGCTCGTCAGCGAGCCGGTGATGGATGTTTGGTAGTCCGCCGTCGTGGCGCCCACTGGCTCGACGGGGACCACGGGCATCTCGCCGTATCCAGAAGAGCCGCTAAACTGGTAGTTGTCACCGACCGGGCTCTCGGAGGACGCTTCCGCCGGGGTGACCGCATTAGCATCCCCGGTGGTGGCGCCGAGGAACTCCAGGCTGGTGCCCGCTTCCGGGGCCCCACCGGAAAGCTGCGGCGTCATTGGCTCACCAGGCCCTCCGGGTTCGTCAAAGGAGTAAGGGGGCGTCTGGCCGAGATGGCCGATGAGGTATTCGGTGAAGCCCAGGTCGCCGGTGCCGGTCCCTCGGTCGGTCTTGCTGGAAGGGGCGTTCCCGATATCCGAGGGGTCGGTGCCATACTGGCCGCCCGAGTTGAACATGGCGTTGGCCACAAAGGCCACGTAGACGCTCGCCAGGTCCGAGGGCATGGCGGCGTCGGTGTAGGGGTCGTAACCGTCCGGCCAGTACATGGCGGAATCCCAGTCCGTAGCCGGCGTCCCGGCGTTGGCCGAGAGCCCGGTCGGGTTGCTGAGCGCGGTGACGCCCTTCTTGGTGCTGATGTTTACCTGATTTGCGCTCAGGCTACCCGCCTGGATCAACGACCCGTCCGTGACGGTGATCGCGACCTGACCGCCCTGGTTGTCCACAGATCCGCTCGGGTCGAGCGTGACGTTACCCTGGGTGTCCATCGTGGCGGTCACGAACACGGACGGCCCTGGCATGGTCGAGTCCGTAGAAGAAGGAACCGGAAGGGCGTATAGTTCCTGGATGTTCACGACGGGGCGCGCACCGCGCCAAACTGCTTGACGAGCATCGATGTCGCCGCGGCAGTCGCCGCGCCGGTGTAGACGACATTGCCGCCGGGCTCGTCCGGGATGTTGAGCGAGTCGAGGACGAGGTAATCGGGGCTGTTGTTGGTGACGGTGATCGTGGGCCCGCCGTAGGCGGTGATGGTGCCGGTGCTGCCCTCTAGGGTGCCGGCGTTCACCGTCACGTCGCCGCCCGCGGCGAACAGCGTGCCGAGCACCATGGCCCCGACCGACCCGTCGTGAACGGCGTCCTCGTCGAACGCGGCCTCGCCCGTGTCGGGAAACTCTCCATCGGCCGCGGCGGCCACGATGGTGTTGTAGGGGTTGAAGCTCGGATCGAAGCTGGCCGTGAAGGTTACGGTGTTAGGGTTGCTCACGAGGGTCGCGGTGCTGACGGAGGCCGGCGCGCTGCCGTTTACGCTGACGTCGTCGCTAAAGAAGCCGTCCTTCGCGCTCTGATTGTCGGGTATCGTGATGTTGAGCGTGTGGAAGATGCCGGCCGTGACCGTGCCGTTCATGGTCACCGTCGAGCTGGTCGGCGCGCTAGCTGAGCTGCTGCCGTTCGTGACCGGGATGAAGTAGAGTTCATAACCATGGCCGATCCCCGTCGCCGTGGCGACGGGGGTGCCGGTGTCTGCTGCCAGATTTGTGTTCTCCCCGCTCTGGATCACGTCGTTCGCGGCGACCTTGAGCGTCGCGTTGGTGGTGAGGGTGGTGGTCGCGTGGGCGATGGGGATACCGATCAAGCCGCGAACGTACGACTGCGCATTGGACGAACCATCGATGATTGTGCTGTTTGTGACCCCTGGAGTCTGGTTGTCACCGGCTGTGAGGTTGACGTCTTGTGCGGCCGTCAGCGTGGTGTAGGGGCCCAGTGTGACAGTCTGGTTTGAGGTCACGACGGTTGTGGCGGAGGCGGAGGCGAGCGCGCAGCTATTCCCCAGGTATGGGCCTCGCTGTCGTTCGTGGCATTCACCTGAGTGTCGGTGCCGATCCCGATGTTCTGGTTGGTCGTGAAGGTGTCATTGGTGGCCGCCGACGACGAGCTGGTCACCACGGTGTTATTCAGTGTGGCAACAAGGGACGAATTGGTGCCGGATCCCTCGAGCACGCCGCCGGTCGACAGGGTGACCAGGTCCTGTGTTTGGAGTGCGCTCGAAGCGTTCAGGAAGATGCCGGAGGCGCCGCCGCTTGAGGCTGCCGGGTTCTCCACGTCGATCGTGACGTTGCCATCGATCGTGACACTCGAGTTGCCCGTGAGATTCGTGGAACTATCGGCCGCGTTTCCGTTGATGACGCCGCCACCGCCGGCAGTAACGGAGTTCCCGTCCGGTGGGACGGTCTCCGTGTAGGTATTGTTCGCCGTGATATCCACAGCCAGCGACGCTTTGATGTTGGTGTTGCCGTACACCTCCGCGCTAGCCGCGGTGGTATCGGTGTTGTTCGCCTTTGCGCCACTGCCGCCGGCGTACGAGGCGTTGACGGAACTCACGTTGGACGAGAACCCGCTATTGTTATTGGCGGTGACTGAAACGGTGCCGGCGTCGATGAGTTGCCCGCCGACGCTCGCTGAGGTGGTCGATGTGTCGTTCGTGTTTCCGACCGCAGCATCGCCCGCGAAGAGGGCTCCGCTGCCGGAAGTGCTCGAAGCGTCGTTCTCGTCGGTGCCGTTCGCCGAGAACCAGGAGCGTGCCCGTGAGGACCGCCATGGCCGACGGCCCAAGTATGGCCTGAGTGGAAACGCTCGAGCTGGCGGTCGCCTCGTCCTGGCCGGCCGCGAAGATGCCGCCCGCCGCGACGCCGGTGGAACTCGCAGACTGATCGCTCGCGTTTGTGGCTTCGATCGTGACGTCGCCGCCAATGAGCATCACATTGCCGGCGGAAGCCTCGACAATTCCGCTGCTCGAGGCACTGCTCTCGGCGGCGTTCACGGCACCCAGCAATCCGCCGGCACCCGCCGTCGTTTCAGCCTCTGCTGTCGGGCCGTTCGAGGCGAGCCGCTCCGCATCAACTGTCAGCGAGGGCGCCGCAAACGTGATTCCGTCGCCGAGTGTGGCCGTGGTTGTGCCGAAGACATTCGATGAGCTGTTTACCGCATCGACGGAGAATGCTCCGGCACCGACACCCGTCGCCGCCGCGCTCGCCTGCGGGGTCTCGTGCGCCTGGACCACGATCGCGCCCGGCGAGCTGATGGTCGCTCCGTTCGAGGACTGGTCGAAGTTCGGTGCGAGCTCGATATAGGCCGCTACGGTCTGCTCTGCCGGGTCGCTGCCGCTACCCACGGTTGATGTGGACGCGGCCGCTGACACCGTGATGAGCGCGATCCCAAGAGCAAAGCTCTGCGAGTCGGACGACAAGGAGCCGTCCGCCTCGACATTCAGTGACCCGGCCTGGATTGTACTGTTCTGACCATAGACGATGTATGCGTGAGTCTGCCCGTCATCATTCGCGTTGGCCAGGAGCGCGGTGACCTCGATCCCGCCGCCAGAGCCCCCCTGGTCCGACGCATGGGCGGTGCCGGTCGAATTGGCGACAATGTCGATGGCATTGGTGATATCGAGCACGACTCCAGGCTGGTTGGTTGTCCAGGCCGTGTCAGTGCCCGCGAAGGCTTCGGTGACCGAGGTGATGCTGGCGGTCGCGCTTGCGCCGGTCCCGCCGATCAAACCGGCACCGATGGCGAGAATGTCGGCCTCGGCGTTTTCGGTCGCGTACGCGTGGATGTCGAGTGATGAGGCATTGACTTGCGCCGCGGGCCCAACGAAGGCACGCGTCGCACCGTCAATTGTCGCGGTGCTCAAGAATGCACCGATGTTTATTCCGCCGAACGCACCGCCCGAGACATTGCTGGTCGCGCTTGATGTGGACGTGGCTACGATCGACACGTTCCCCTGCGGCACGTTGATGACCGTGCTGGCACCGCCCGTCTCCGCGCCCAAGTACGCGTCGGTGATCCGAGTGACCGTCGCGCTGGCGCCGCGCCGCGCCACCGACAACGCCGATGGCCAGGCTCAAGCCCAGCGGCAAATTCGCCTGGTTGTTGCTCGTCGCATCAACAGCCAGGTTGGCCGCGTTGACCGTGCTGGCCCCTTCGACATAGGCCAGAGTTGAGCCCCCGATCGTGACACTGGGAACGAGCGCCGAGATCCCAAGGCCAACGGCACCCACGCTCGCCGCGGCGGTCGACGCACTGGAAGTCAGGCTGGAACTGGCCAGGATCTGCGTGGCGCCTGAGGAGCTCAGCGTCGCGTTGCTGGCGTAGGCCGCTACTGTGCTCCCTATTGTCGAAGTGGCTGAGGCGCCGGCGGCCGCGGCGCCAATTGCGAGCGCGGTCGCGATGCCGATCGACGTGGCGCTCGTGCTCTCGGTTGCGGTGGCGCTCATCGTGAGCCCGCCGCCCGTGGACTTGACCGAGCTGCCGCTCACGTAAGCGGCCAACTGGTTATTGATCGAATTGATCACGACGGAGAGGCCGGCCGCGATCGCAAATGTGCCGGCCGCCAAGGCGGTCGCGGCCACGCTGGCAGTCACTGTTGAGGTATCCGTGACGAGGATCTGGATGTCCCCTGCCGCCGTCACGGCGGACCCATCTGCCACATCGGCGTTAACCGTGTCTTCGATGTGATTGGTCGCCGCCGCGCCGCGCCTGATACGGCGATACCGATCGGGATCGGTAGGCTGGCTGCACCGGCAACGCCCAAGGAAAACGCGAGTGCGATGACGAGAGAATCGGTGCTATTCTGCGTCGTCGCGGTGATTGAGAGATCGCCGGCGGATGTGACAGTCGAGTTAACGACATTGGCCAGAACCTGGTCGGAAATCGTGTTGATTGCAACCGACGCGCCGATGGCAAGGCCAATGCCGATGCCGACGCTCGCCGTTCCGAGAGCCAGCGCACCGCCGTTGGCACTGGCATCGATGGTCGCGGAATCAAGCGAAGAAACGGTGATGCCCCCGTTGCCCGCTCCGAGCTGGCTGCTGTCTTCTATTGAGACCGACACCACGTTCGAGATGCTGTTTGTCGCAACCGCGCCGGCGCCGCGCCCGCGGCTGTAATTCCGACTCCCGCATCGGCGACGGCGAATGCCGCCCCGACAGAGAGCGCGGTGATGGTGGAAGACTCGACGGACTCGATGGTGACAGATCCCACTGCGGTGATGGTCGAATTATCGACGAAGGCCTCGACATCGTTATCAACCTGGTTGACCGTCGCCGAGCCGCCCATCGAGATCGCGGTCGAGATGCCGAATACGTCGGCGAGTGCCACGCTCATGGCGACGGCGACGGCATTGGCGCTGATCTGTGAATTGTCCGCGGCCAAGAGTGACAGGGCTCCGGGATCCAGGCCGTTACAATTCTGCACATAGGCCTGAATCGTGTTTTCGATGGTATTGCCCGAGCCAGCTCCAGCGCCGCTGAACGCCAGGCCTAGATCCGTGGCATTGCTGAAGACGGCTGCGCCGGCCACGGTCACGGCATTGATCGTCGAACTGTTCTCGGCCGCGATGTCGATCGCGACACCCGCGCTTACCTGGGCATTGTCGAGAAACGCTGCCAGCGTGCTTGTCTCATTGTTAACTGCGACGGAAGCCCCGGCGGCGATGGCGACACCGATGGCTTGCGGGCCAGCCAGGCTAACGGCGATCGCGGCTCCGCCGCCGTCGGCGTCGATCGTGGAACTGTCGTTCGCCGTCAATTTCACCGGTCCGGTTTCCTGTACGCCAGCGTTCTTTATGAACGCCAGAGTCTCGCCTCCAATCGAATTCAGCGAGACGGAAGCGGCCACATCGACCGAGAGTGACGCGGTTAGTGCGATTGAAGTCAACGGAGACGGGGCCGACCCCGACGCGGCGATCGTGACGGCCGTCACCGAACCCTGCCGCTGGGCGTCGAGGCTTACCGTCCCAGCATCAGCCACCTGGGCGCCGTACACAAACGACTCAGTCGTCGCATTGAGCGTGTTCACGCTGACTGAGCCGGCGAGGCCAATGGTGAGCATATTCAGAGCGGCCAGGCTCACCGAGCCGGTCACGGCGAGGATCCGCGTGTCGTTCTCGCTCGTGAGTTTGAGATCTCCCTGCGCCAGATCAATGGCGCCAAGATCGTTGATGTAGCTTTCCGCGGTATCGGTCACGTCGTTGATTCCAACCGCACCGGCGATGCCCACCGCCACCGGCAGTTTTGTCGGGAGGGGTCCAGTAGCAGTTGCGGTCGAAGTCTTACTGGCCAGGTTGGGGTCAACAATCGCTCCGGCGACGGACACACCCAGAAGATTGCCCGTGTTTTCTGCATCGAGGTCGAGACCGGTCGCATCGATCACGGTGGCCGCGCTTCCGAGCGCAGGTGGAGTCGAGTTCGACGGGGCGCCCACGTACGCCTCGGTGTCGCGTGTGACATCATTGACCGCCGCGCTGGCTCCGACGCCGACTGCCCCGGCGACCTGGGCCGCACCCGCGATGTTGTAATAGTTGAGATCGCTCTTGGATTTCAAGTCCACCGGGCCGCCATAAACCTTGACGCCGCTTTCCAGCTTGGCCACGGTGGACGAGGCTTGCGTCACGATGGAGACGGCGCCGCTCAGCCCGAACAGCCCCGATGATCCGCCTGCCTGGGCAAGGTTCACAGAGACCATATTCTCGGTCGCCCCGAGCCCCAGACCGCCACCTGTGCCCGTCCCGGTGTGGACCATTGCGCCCGAGTCGATCTGCGCGATCGTTGTGTTGTCAACCGTTTGCAACAGGATCGAACCGCCGACGCCGAGCGTGCCTGCCTGGTTTCCAAACGGCGAGATCGGACTGCTCAACTTCGACTTCGCGGCCGCTCTCAGGCCCGTCGGGTCAAGTTGCAGCTTGATCACTCCCGCGAGATTGAGCAGTGACATCGTCGTGTCCGCGAAGACGCCGACGTACTGGCTGGCGGTCTGAAATTGCGGATTCTGGTTGATGAGCGCGCCGGAACCGATGGTCGCTTCGGAATCGTTCGTGTACGTGGCGCTGCCGACGGAGGCCGTGATCGAGAACCTGGGCGGGCAAGCCGACCGTGGTACTCGAGGCGTTGGCCCAGACGTTCATCAGCAAGTCGAGGCCGCCTCGGCCGTCCAGGGCGTTGGAAAGCTGTTGCATCCAGGAGCCGCTGGTCGGACTCGTAATGTCGACACTGCCGGGATCAAATGGCAAGAACTGCGTCAGGTCGGGGTAGGTCAACTCGGACACCACCGTGAGTGCGCCGGAGGCATCGATCTGCGCTCCCGAGCTCACCGTGGCGAGGACGGTATTGTCATACGACCCAAGGGCCACGGCCACGGCAACGGCGACGAGCTTCTGGCCGATTTGCGGCGCGATCACCTGGCCATCGGCAATCACCTGCGAGTAATTCTGCGACGACGCGTTCACAGTAACATCGGTGTCGCTCTCCAGCACTGCGGTACTGCTGATGAGCGCGTTCACAGAATGGTTATATATATTGATTGCAATTGTACCTGCACCCGAAAACGGAGTGGCATCCGCCACATTCGTTTGAGCGCCCAAGGAGCTTTTTACGACGGCCGCCGGCGCCGGCGGAATATAGGCCATCAGAATCTGGCTCAACGTGGGAGAGCCGCCCACTTGCGATTCGGTCTTCTGCGAATTCTGAGCCGACAGCGACGAAAGCACATTGATCCCGGGGTTCTCGTCGGACTCCGTGAAGTATTGCACCAGGTTGGGGTTCGCCTGCTGGGCGGCGGTGAGCGTAAGCGGAATGGGCGCGGCTGCCTCTGCGCCCTGGAGTGTGGCTGAGAGCAGGATATGATTGGCATCGACCTTGGTGACGTAATACTGCGACCCGTCCTGCAGGCCGCCGATCGGAGGCGTGTTGAGCTCGCCGGTCGAGGCCCGCTCGAAGCCTTGGGAGGAACCCGTGCCGAGTGAGGTCAAGGTGATCGGCACGGTCGGCGTTGCCGGGTTGGCAAGCTGGAAGCTATTGCCGTCGGCACTCTCGATCACAACGTAGTTCTGCCCGTCTGAGAGCCCGCCGATTGGCGTACCGCCGCCGGTGAGGTACGTGACTTGATCGCCCGTTGTGAATCCGTTGTCTTCCAGCCAGATCGAGCTGTTCGCCAGGTTGACTGTCGGTTGCAGCAGTGGATCGAAAACGAACTCCTCGTCGCCCAGAGTGAACCGCTGGAACCCTGTGCTCAGATCAAGCGGCACCAGATCGATCGGCGTGTTGGGGCGCTGGTCAAGGCGAGCTGGATGTGGTCGGGGTCCGTGACGATAACCGAATAGGGTCCCGGGGTCAGTCCGCCGATCGGATCGCCGTCGCCGGGGTCGTACTGGACAATCTGGCCCGTGGACAGGCCGCTGTCCGGCAACTCGATCGTATTGGCGGCGTAATCCACCACGGGAGTGGTCTGCGATAAATCAATCGTCGAGACGAAGGTATTTGTTTCAAGGCTCTGCTGGCTTCCTCCGGCGCCGCCCGAGAGCGGGATGAAGATGCCCGCGGACGCGTTCTGCTCCGTGAGCGCGAGCCTGAGCAGGTCGTTGCTGACGGCGATCACGTAATAGGTGTTGCCGGAGACTAAACCGCCGACGGGCGCGGCGCCACCCGTTTCATAGACGACCTGCTGGCCGGTCGCTAGTTGATGGCCCGCGATGACCAGTTCACTGTCCTGGGTGTCGACCGCATTTCCCAGGAAGGCGTGCGCCGTACCGGTGCCGCTGGACGTGAGGTGGATAATCACCCCGTTCAAGGCATTTGCCTGCGTCGTGGCGAGCTGGATGTCTTCGTTCGCCGTCACGACCACGTAATAGACGCCGCCGTTCTCCAGGCCGCCGATCGGCGTGCCGCCGCCCGAGGAGTACGTGACACGCTGGCCGGTCACCAAAGTGGTTCCGTCCGGCATGTAGATTGTGTCATTCGCGACGGTTGTCGACGTGGCATTCGGGTTGAAAGTGATGTCGAAGTCAGTCGGCGAGAAGAGCGCAGACCGGTCGACCTCGACCGGGGTCTGCGCTCCTTGCACGACGTTGTACGTGACCAGGTCGCCGGTCTGGAAGGTATTCCCGGGGAGATACAGCGAACCGTCGGGCCCGACCGCCGTCGCGGGGTTGAACGTCACAGGCGACGTGTTGTATCCCAGCATCAAGGTACCGGCCGGAGTGAGCGTCGGAGACTTTGAGCCGGCCGGCGCGGGGGTCGCTGTGAGCGGCACAATGTAGTAGTCGGTACCCGGAAGCAGTTGCGGCGTCGGCCCCGCATTCGCCTCGATCTGGGTCAGCAACTGGATGTGATTGGCATCGACCACGTGCACGTAGTAGTCGCCCTGGGGCTCGAGACCCTGGATGTTCCAATCGGAAGAGGTCACAGCGTTCACCGGCTGAAGCTCGGTAAAGCCGTGCGACGGCAAGGTGATGGTGCTTGTGGCCAGGTCGATCGCACTGGCGTCCGCGGTTTCGACTGCCCTTGTGGAGAGGGTGTTGGTGACGCTGGGATCGATCCCGGTGGCGTCGAGCGGGATGCTGGGCGCGGCTGCGAGCTGGATCGTGTTCGGGTCGACCACAATCACGTAGTAGGTCTGGCCATTGGTGAGCCCGCCGATGGGAGCGAGCGGCGTGGGCGTGCCGAGCGGATCGGATGGCTCGGGTGGCGCGGCCGCGTTGTACACAATGGCTTGCCCGGTTGTCAGTCCGTGGTTCGGAATCGTGATCGTGTCGTTGGTCTGGTTAACCTTCGACAGGTCCACGTTTATAACATTGACAATGCCACCTGCGGTGATGTGACCATCGACCTGCGACAGGACATTGGTCTCGTCGGTTCCCATCGTGAAGCCGAAGCTGCCGGTTCCATCGCCAAAAGTGGCCGAGCCGGCCCACGCGTTGTTGGTGACGTTCCCCGTCGCATTGACGTCCACATTGCCCCCCGCGTTGATCTGGGCGTCCTGGCCCACAAGCGCTTCCGCGGTGGTATTGGTGTCTGTCACCCCGATGGCAATGGAAGGGAAAACAGTCTTGGTGCCGCTGACCGTCTTCCTCGCTCCGGCGCCGAACGTCGCGTTCGAGGCGGTGAAGGCCTGAACGACCGCTGATGTCGTCGCCTCGGATGTTACGTCAACACTGCCGCTATCGGAGGTGATCGTGGTCGCCCCGTTGATCAACGTCTGGGAACTTCCGTCCGCCAGAGCGTAACCCGCGCTATAAGGAATCACGGTGAGCGGATTTTTTGGAGCCGCTTTCGCGGCAAGCGCATTGTAGCCACCGCCTGCCGGCGCGTTGCTGTTGACATTGACTGTCGAATCGACGGTGACGTCGCCGGTCGTAGCGTGAATCGTTGAACCGGTCACGGTCACTGTCGCCGTGGCACTTCGTTCCTGGACGGAGACCGTCGACAGGATTGGCGGCCCGATCGGCAACAGGTTCGTGGCAGGGTTAATAACCAGGTTGTTCGCGACGTTGTACGCAGTCCCCGTGATCCCGGACGCATCCTGGGCATTCGCCTGGATTGCGACACCCGTGCCAGCGATCGTGGCGTCCGTGATCGTGATGGTCGCTGTTTTGCTCTGCAGACTGAGCAGAGATACGGCCAGGAGCTGCGTCTGGCTGGTTTTTTCCGCCGTCAGGGTGATCTGCCCACCAAGAATCTCCGCACCGCTTTGCACGCTGATGCCCGGGTTCGGGCTTGGCAGGGCGTCGACCGGCAGGGCGCCTGACGGGTCGAAGACGACGACGTTCAGCGTCACGTCACCCGGAGAATACACGCCATTGGGATCGGCATTCGCCAGCAACTGAGCGCCGGCACCGATTCCAATGGTCTGGGACTGAAAGGTAATCGCACCCGAGTTGCCCACGAAGCTGGTGGAATTATTGGGGTCCAGATCAAGGGTTGAGACCGTGGCCGCCGGAGCAACGTTGATGGTGCCGGCGTCGACGCTCACATCACCGCCGTGGGTGTTGACGGTGCTCTTGAGCGACACCTTGTCAAGGCCAAGCGCTGCGTCGACGGCGGTGACCGTGCAATTGATCGTCAGGTTCCCGCCCAAGACATCAAGCGGTGCACTCAGCGTCACCGTGTCGGCCAAGATACTGCCAAGGATCGAGACATTGCCTTGGATTCTCGCCGGGGCGTTGAGCTCTACGGTCTGCGTGAGCCCGAGATGATTGTCGATCGTCAGCCCGCCGGAGAGTACGGTGAGCGCGGCGTTCAGGGTGACGGCGGTCGTCCCGGCCACAGTATCGATTGAAAGGCCGCCCCCGAGAGTCAGAGCACCAGCCAGCACCACACTATTGGCCGGGAAACCGCCATTAATGGTCAGCGCGCCTGGAAGTACAAGCGCTGTTGCCGAACCGATCGTCAGCGAGTTGCTGCCCACATCGCCCATGTCGATCGTCAGTGACGTCGCGGGAATCGGGAAAGCGATGTTCTCGCCTGCGCCCCCCTGGCCGATCTCCACGAGTGCGGCTGTGAAGTAGGTCAACGACAGATTGATGGCGGTGGTCGGGCTGCCTGTGATCGTGACGTTATTGGCGTCGGAGAAGTTGCTCTGATTGAAACTGATGGGCTTCATGCCCGTGTAGGCGAACGTCGTTCCCGCAGGCGACATCACCGTTCCATTCTGGGAGCCGGTGGGAGCATAGGTGACGCGGTTGCCTTGCCCGTCGTCGAATACCAGTTGATCGGAGCCACCCGCCCCGCCATTGATCGCGCCGCTGAGCATCCCGCTCGGGTAGAGTATGAAGGTGTCGTCGTTATTGGCGGCTCCCGTCAGGTTCTCGAAGCTTGTGAAGGTCACTCCCGCCACGGTGCCCGAATTCAGGCCGGTGAGATTCCAGGTACTGTTGCCAGTTGGCCCGACCAAAGTATTGTTGCCCGCTCCGCCGATGAGGTTAGTGAAGCCGCTGGCTCCGCCCGTGCCCGTCGCCGTGTTCGCTCCCAGGTTCACCGTTACCGGTGTCGTGTATGCTGAGTAGTTCAGCGTATCCGCCCCACCCCCACCCAGGATGGTGCCGCCGACGGTGGCGCCGTTGGCAAAGACGAACGTATCGGCCCCCACGCCACCCGTCAGGTTTTCGAAGCCCAAGAAGACTAATCCTGCAACAGTCCCGGCATTGCCCCCGGAGAGGTTCCAGGTACTACCCAGCACCGGACCGACCATCGTGTCGGAACCGAGGCCCCCGACG
The DNA here is from genome assembly GCA_963823665.1 of uncultured Planctomycetota bacterium. GTDB lineage: Bacteria > Planctomycetota > Planctomycetia > Isosphaerales > Isosphaeraceae > CAVXHV01. Next base: position 440,737 of record CAWGMQ010000004.1, on the reverse strand, counting down.
AAGCTCTGGATGCCGCTGAAGCCCCCTGTGCCCGTCGCCGTGCTCGCTGCCAGGTTGACTGTCACCGCTGATGTGTAGGCCGAGTAGTTCAGTGTGTTCGCGCCACCCCCACCCGCGATGACGCCACCCAGCGTGGCACCGCTCGCGAAGTCGAATGTGTTGGCCCCCGCTCCAGCCGTGAGGTTCTCGAATCCCGAGAAGGTCATTCCCGGCACGCTGCCGCCATTCGTGCCGCTGAGATTCCAGGTGGTGTCGGTCGCCGGCCCGATCAGCGTGTCCGAAGCCTGACCGCCTACGACGCTCTGAATGCCGGAATATCCGCCCGTGCCCGTCGCGGTGCTTGCTTGCAGGTTTACGGTGACCGGCGAAGTGTAAGCCGAATAATTCAGTGTGTCCGCGCCACCGCCGCCAGCGATGGTGCCGCTGATGGTGGCGCCTTTGGCAAAGACGAACGTGTCGGCCCCCGCGCCTCCGTCCAGGTTCTCGAAGCTCGTGAAGGCTACTCCCGCGACTGTGCCCGCATTCGCGCTGGTGATATTCCAGGTGCTGCCCGCCGCCGGGCCGACCAACGTGTCCGAGCCTTGGCCGCCGCCGACGCTCTCGATGCCGCTGAAGCCGCCCGTGCCGGTCGCCGTGTTCGCAGCCAGGTTGACGGTGACCGGCAACGATGATTGGTACGCCGCGTAGTTCAGCGTGTTCGTACCAGCCCCGCCGGAGATGGTGCCGCCCACCGAGGCGCCGCTCGCGAAAACGAACGTGTCGGCCTTGGCGTTCCCCGTCAAGTTCGTGAGATGCGTGAATTGCACATCTGCTGGGCCACCGATGTCACCGGATCCGATCCCCGTCAGGTCCCAGGTATTGTTGGCATTTGGCCCCAGCAGTGTAGACGCTCCGGAGCCGCCATCGAACTCGACGCCTCCCGGTACATTGGCGGGCAAGCTGGCATCAATCGTGAGGCTTACGTTAAAACCGTTCGCCTGGATCAGAACGCCGGTCGTGGTCTGATTCAATTTACTGGACGCAAGCACCGTGGTGGGTTGGGCGGTCTGGACGACTTCGAGATTGTTCCCGGCCAGAAGCAAGGTCAGCGGCGTGGCGTCCACGGCCTGATAAACCAGGCCGGAGAGCAAGAGACGGTCCTCGAGGTTTTCGAGAACCGGCTGTTTTCGACCGGTGGCCTTGTTGGATTTGCGAACGCGTTGGCGGCCGAACAGGCTACGAGAATTGGATCGCGGCTTCATGAGATGTATCCACCGTGATGAGAGAAGGGGAGGTCGGGCACAGCGTGGCACTGTTCGAGTGAACCGACTCGGAGTGAGCCGACCTCGGACCAAGGTGCATGCGGACTAGATCGGTCAGCGTCTGTTGCCCCCCGGCGTGTCGCGCGACCGGGGAACCCTGGCGATCCTCAGTCTGTCTGTGACCAGGAAGATCACGCGGCGGCCGCGTGCAGCTCGTTGCAGTGCCCCGGTACCTGACGCGGGGCCTGAACCTCGCGCCGGCCGCCATCCCTCAAGCCGAGAAAGGGCGGAAACTGGCGCCAACTTTCTTGCGGAATATCCTGATCTGGAATCCGAAGGTGATTGGTAGGTTGCTTGCTGTCTCGCGCTGCCCGGACTAGAATCCTGGAAACGGATGCTGTCACTGCTCACCTTTTGTAAGGCCAGCGATGTCCAGTTCGGACGATTCCCAGATCTCCGCGGTGCTCCTGGCCGCGCAGGCCGGGGACCGACAGGCGGCGACTGATCTCTTGCCGCTGGTCTATGCCGAGTTGCACGAGCTGGCGCGGGCTCGACTGGCGCGGCAAACGCCAGGCCAGACCCTCACGGCGACGGCGCTGGTCCACGAGGTCTACCTGCGGATCGCCGGCGACAACAACGTGACCTGGGAAGGCCGGCAGCACTTCTTCTTCGCCGCGGCGCGCGCCATGCGCGACATCGTGGTCGAACAGGCGCGCCGCAAAGCCGGGCCGAAGCAGGGCGGCGGCCGGCAACGCCTCGAGCTCGATGAGGCGTGCGCCGTCGTGGAGCCGCCCTCGGACGACGTGCTCGCGGTCAACGAGGCGCTGCAGGAGCTCGAAGCGCGCGACCCGCTCAAGGCCCAGATCGTCCTTTTGCGCTACTTCACCGGCTTGACCATGGACGAGACCGCGGCGGTCCTCGGGATGGCCGAGCGCACGGTCGACCGGCACTGGCGATACATTCGGGCCTGGCTCATGAAGCGGCTCAGCTAGCCCGAGAACGGAAGGGACATGTCCGAGCCATCCCCCGATGCCGTGGAGGCGCTATTCCAGCAAGCGGCCGAAATGGAGCCGAAAAAGCGCGGCGCGTTCCTGAATGAGCAGTGCGCCGGCGACCCCGACCTGCGTGCCGCGGTAGAGGAACTTCTCGTCTTCGACACCAAGGCCCAGAGCGTGCCCGACTTCTTGAACAGCCCAGCCGTTGTCCGCGCTATGTTGCGGCTCCCGGCGGAGCCTGGCCTGCCGCTTCACATCGGCCGCTATCGCATCCTTCGCCGGCACGGCGAAGGGGGCATGGGTACCGTCTACGAGGCCGAACAGGACAACCCGCGGCGCACCGTCGCTCTCAAGGTGATCCGCCCCTCGCTCGTCTCACCGGAGCTCGTCAAGCGCTTCAGCCACGAAGCACAAATCCTGGCCCGGCTCCAGCATACGGGTATCGCTCAGGTCTATGAAGCGGGGATGGGCGAAGACGGCCAGCCGTTCTTCGCCATGGAGTTCATCCGCGGGATGCCACTGGACGAGTACGCCCGCAATCGCGGTCAGAGCGCGGCAGCGCGCCTCGAGCTGCTGGCCAAGGTGTGCGACGCGGTGCAACACGCTCATGAGAAGGGCGTCATTCATCGCGACCTCAAGCCCGGCAACATCCTGGTCGATGAGACCGGCCAGCCCAAGGTGCTCGACTTCGGCGTTGCCCACGTCACCGCCGCCGATCTTCTGACATCCGCCAGCCGAACCCAGGCCGGCCAACTGCTCGGCACGTTGAGCTACATGAGCCCAGAACAGATCGCTGCCGACCCGGCGGGGCTGGACGGGCGCTCGGATGTGTACACCTTGGGCGTCATTCTCTTCGAGCTCCTGGCGCACCGGCTGCCGTACCAGCTCGAGCAGCTTCCGGCTCACGAGGTCGTACGGGTGATCCGAGAGCAGGAACCATCGCGGCTGGGCTCGATCGACACGATTTACCGTGGCGACGTCGAGATCATCGTCAGTAAGACGCTAGAGAAAGACAAGACGCGGCGCTACGCCACGGCCGGGGATCTGGCATCGGACATAAGGCGCTACCTGCGCGGGGAAGCGATTCTGGCCCGGCCTGCGTCGGTGCTCTATCAGCTCCGCAAGTTCGCTCGGCGGCACAGGGCGCTCGTGGTCGGAACGTCGGGCATCTTCGCAGCGCTCCTCGTGGGAACCGCCGTTTCCATCCTTTTTGCCTTGCGTGCCGCTGCCAACGCTCAAGTGGCGGACGAAAACGCTCGCCTTGCGAACGAACGGGAGCGCGTCGCCACTTATCAAACCTACCGGGCGCGGATCGCAGCCGCGGTTGCCGCACTCTCGCATCACGACGTCGCCGATGCGGCCCGTCAGCTCGACGCGGCGCCGGAGGCCTTGCGCGACTGGGAATGGCGGCACCTGCGCACCCGACTTGACGACAGCATCGCCGCCATCCCGGCAAAGGCCGGAGAAGCCCTGTACCTCGTCCGCGATGCGCAGGGCATCCGAATCGCCGCGCTCGCGCGTACCAGTTTGCGCGTGATTGACCTGGAAAATCATGAGCTCTTCACCCGCTCGTTACCACCTGAGACCCGTCCCACGGGGTGCTTGCAGTGGGCCGAGCCGCGAGGACTCAGGCTCGTGCGCGGTGATGGCCAGGCCGCAGCCCGTAACCCCGCTCCCGCACAGTCTACTGGCACGACCACGAACATCGTGTTTCTCCTGGACGACGAAGGGCACGTACAGACGCGCCTGCAAGGGCCTGTGGGAGCGCAAGCCTCCCTGACGGCTGTAAGTCCGGACCGGGCGCGAGTGGCCGTGACCTGGATGCGCCCAACGACTCGGTCTTCACGCTGCACGAAGCGGATTCGGGCAAACAAACGGCGACGTCCGCCGAGACCTTCGGTTTGATCTGGAAACTGGTCTTCAGCCCCGACGGGTCGCACATCGCCGGCGCCGGCGAGGATGGGATCACGCGCCTGTGGGACACTGTCACCGGCAAGGAGACCGCGCGATGTCGAGGCCACGACAGAAAAGTCCTCAGTGTCGCGTTCCGCCCGGATGGCCTGCGCATCGTGACGGCTTCGGCGGATGGGACTGTCCGCCAGTGGGATTCCAGGACAGGCCTGGAGGTCGTGCCACCCTACGATCGTCACGTCGGGGAAGCCAGAGAGGCGGTATACAGCCCCGACGGACTGTGGGTTGCATCGACAGGCACGGACCGGACTGTACGGGTTTGGGGTGCGGCGAACCGGCAAGACCTCTCGATCTTGCACGGCCACACCGAGCACGTCACTCAACTGGCGTTCACGGCGGATGGCCGTCTCGTGTCGGCGAGTCGGTTGGGATTAGCCGACGACCAGCGGGATGCGACGGTGCGGCTCTGGCAGCTCGGGCTCCAGGGGGGCGTGTCCGTACTTCGCGGCCATGCCAGCTATGTCTATCCGGTGGCGTTTAGCCCGGACGGACAATGGATCGCTTCGGGGAGCTGGGACAACACAGTGCGCTTGTGGGACGCGGTCACGATGGAGAGCTGCGCGATCCTGGCCCATCCCGGCTGCGTACACTCGCTGGCCTTCAGCCCGGACAGCGCGTCGTTGGTCTCCGCGGCCGTTCCGGACGATTCGTTGCGGATCTGGGATGTCGCGACCGCGCAGCTCCAGCGACAGCTCAAGGGGCGTAGGGACGTTGTTTTTCAGAGTATCGCGGTGAGCCCGGACGGGGCCCACATCGCCGCTAAAGACGACGGCGGAAACGCGACCATCATGGAAGCCGCGACCGGCACCGTGGTCCATTCATTCCGGACGGCCAACGTCGGCGTCAAGAAGTCGCTGGCCTACAGTCCCGACGGACGATTCCTGGCGGGTTCGGGTGAAGACGCCAAGCAGATTGATATCCTGGACACACAGACGCTAGAGCGATCGGCCCGGCTGGCAGGTCATACGGGCGCGGTATACTCCGTGACCTTCAGCGGCGACGGGCGCCGGCTGGCCTCCACCGGCAACGATCGCACCGTCCGCATCTGGGATGTGGCCGCGGCGAAATGCGTAGCCATCTTGATAGGGCACACCGACGAAGTGTTCGCGGCGGTATTCCATCCGGACGGCCACCGGCTGGCGTCGGCCGGCCGTGACGGAGCCATCTGGCTCTGGGACCTGGAGACGGGACAGGAGGTCGTCCGGCTGGAGGGACACTCCAACTACGTCTACTCGCTCGAGTTCAGCCCCGACGGCAAGAGCATCGTGTCCGGTTCCGGCGACGGCACGGTAAGGGTCTGGGACACCACGTCGCCGGCGCGACGCCAGGAAGCCCGTCATGAGGCAGAGGCCCTGCGGCCCGACGCCGAGCGCCTGGTCACGCGCCTCCTCGCCGAGCTACGCGAGCCTGCCCAGGTCGTGGCTCGTCTGCGGGCCGACGACTCCCTGAGTGGCCCGATGCGCCACGCGGCTGTGCGGGCGGTGATGCGCCGGGGGCAGCGAGCCACGCCGTAGATGCACTGCGTCGCGGAGCCTCGGGGCGGACTGGCGTCGTGCTCGAAGATATCGGCTGGGATGAAGCGCTTCCCGAGTGATTTCCGTGAGCTCTCACTTCATGCGCACCCAGACTTCGTCGACGCGGATCTCGAGATCCGGCCCGCCGTTGAGCGACCATTTGTCGCCGTCGTCCAGCAATTCTCCGTCCGAACGCGAGCCGACGGTCCCCGCGGTGAACAGAGTCCGCAGGTCCCTTAGCCCACCACTCGACCGTCGCAATCCCATTGGTTCGGTACCCGGGGATCTTTGTGCGTTTGATATAAGTGTCCGGTCGACTCCGATTGTTTCATCTTTTCAGGATTTTGGCGACGACCGGAGCACAACCCCGCCTCCGCGTGTCCCTGGAAAGGCGTCCATGTCCGGTATACACTCGTTGTAATAAAATAAATCGAGGCGAATCTCACCTACGAAACCGTGTGGCCTTGATTGTCCTCAGACTCTCCCCTGTCCACTCAGCCACGATTTCGGCGGCTGCCAAACCCTGCAGGATGATCGACCATGAGAAACCGCTTAGCTCTCGGCTGCGAAGGTTTGGACCGGCGTAAAGACACCGGTATCCGTGTCGCGTCAACCCTCTCACCTCACTGATTCGACTCCGTAAAGGAACTCACCATGAATACCCAGCCGGATCTCCGGGAGATACTGACGCGCCTCGACTCGCTCGAGCGGCAAAACCGCAGGCTGAGAGCTATCGTCGCCGCCGTACTCGCCGTTTCCTGCGTCGGCTTGATTGCCGCGGCGCGGATGGCGGACAGAGGGATCGACACCGAGCGACTCTCCCTTCGTGATCCCACGGGAAGGGAAAGGTGCCGTCTCGAAGTGGACGCCAAGGGTGAAGTCGTTCAGTCGTTCATCGACTCAGGCGGCACGCAGCGCATGCGGCTCTCTCGATGCGCAAGACAATGCCGCTATCTCGTTTCAGCACAAACCCGATGACGTGCGGGCGATGGTCTTCTTGTCGAAGGACGGCGATTCGGGGCTCGTGATGCGGGACGGCGTGAAGTCGAGGTTTGAGTCGCTCGTCCTTTCGAACGGGGTCGCTGTACAGAAAGTTAGCGACCGACAGGGAATCGTACGGATACAAACGAAAACCGACCTGGACGGAGGCGCCTCGCTGTCAATTTCCGACAAGGCCGGTGCAGGGCGAGTGATTATCGCAACCCGCCCGACCGGAGATGCCCTGATGCTCATGCATGACCAGGCCGGCAAGCATCGCTTCATGTGGGGCACGATGCCAGATGGCAATGCGAGCCGTATGGAGTCGGACAAGGAGGGAAGGCCGAGGTTCGTATCGATGACGCTGTCGAACGGGAACGCCGCGGACCACGTCGTCGACCAGGCCGGGGTTCCCAGGATCGAGCAGTGGACCACATCCGACGGGTTTGCGTTTCACCAGATTAATGATAAAAAACACGCGATGCGGTTCGTCTCGGGTACCGCCCCCGGCGGAGAGGCGAGTCAAGGAGCGTTCGACGACGAGGGTAAGCAACGGCTCTCTGTTGCGACCAGACCGGACGGAAGTGCATACCAGATCATGAACGGCAAGCAAGCAGGCGACCCCTACTCGCTCATGTTGTCATCCTCGCGAAGTGGAATCATCCACCAATTCTCGATCGGAGAAGGGACTCTCAAAGTCGGGACGATGGTCACCGCCGAAGGGACGGCCAGCCATTACATTGAGAAGGGCGCCGTGGAACAAGCATTGGATGTGTTCCGGACGGGGAGAGAACTGTTCGGGTACGCCATGGATGCAAAGAAGGTCTACGACAAGATCAAGGAAGTCTCGCGAGATAAATAATGAACTCTCCGTCCGTCATGAGGGCCCGAGCTTCGCCCCGACCGCTCCAGGATGAGCGCGGAGTTCGTCGGTCTTACTTCTTCTCGTCGATCCTCTGCGCCTCGTAGCCAAAATCGCTCTCGTACCGGACGGGCACGGTGTACATCTTCTTGTTGACCTCGATCTTGATCTTACCCGTCCGGTAATACACGACCTCGACGCGGTTGACAGCGGTCGTACCGTCACCGACAAACTTCGCTTCGCGTCGGATTGTGCGAGGGTCGTTCCCGTGGTTTTCGTTCAGCCGGGATTCGACAAACTGGCAGCCGCGCTCGACTTCAACCCACCAGGCCCGCACCAGCCCCCTCCACTCCGCGTCACCATCCTGGCTCGTCATGCTGACCGAGCGACTGATGGTATGCTCCTCCGCCCAACTTCGTTCGACCCCCTTCGGAACAATTTCGGGCTTCGACCTGCCGACGATCTCTCGCTGGAGCGTCTCATCCGGGGTGAATGAGAGGAATCGAACGGAGTTCTTACTGGTTTCGCGAATCGACTCGCTGAGTTTGGTTATCCCGTCGCGGAGCGTTGGCTCCATGGTCGGGTCCAAATCCACCGTCATCGAAAAGTCGCCGAGCGCGTTGGCGAAGTTCCTCTTCCGCAACTGGCACATTCCCCGGTCGACGTAGGCCTCCGCGTACTTGGGATTGAGTTCGATGGCCTTGTCGAAGTCGGAAATCGCGAGATCCATGTTGTCTTTGGAGGCATGGCTCTCCCCGCGTTTGCAGTAGGCGAAGGCGCTCTTGGGATCCATTTTGATGACCAGATTGAAATCGTCGATCGCCTGATCGAAGTTCTTCATCTGGCGATGACAGTCGCCGCGGACGAGGTAGACTTCTTTGCCTTGGGGATCGAGAACCGATGGCCCGGTTGCAATCGGCGATTGCAGGCTCGAAATTGCCTCTCTTATAACTGATCCCGCCGCGAATGGCGTAGCAGCCGGCAAAGTCGCGGTCGAGTTCGATGGCCTTGTTGATGTCGACGAACGCCTGGTCGAAATTGCCGTTCTGCATATTCGAAGACGCGCTCTTGAAGTAATCAATCGCCGTTTGCGGTCCCGGGTTCGGCCGGGGGCGGTCCCCCCCCGCGGGCTCCTGACAAGCCACCGCAGGCCGATCTTCCGTCGCCCTGGCGTCGTCGCGGGCGACCGCCGACAACATCGACGCGATGTGCGTGATCGCGACGGACAAACATATCAATCGAATCGTACGAGCAGTATTCCTCATGGTATCGTGCCCTTTTGCTCTCACGAAGATGTTCGCTTGAACCGTCAGTTGAAACCGAAAGGCGTAACGATTCTATCCTCCTGTGACCGTGCTCCATAGCCGCTGCCGGGATCAAGCATGATGTTCCTCGACCGAGACAAGCAAGCCCGACAAGTCGATTCTATTAGCCCCTTGCCCACGTGCCGGCAAGGACTACGATATCCCTGCGGGCATTCGAGTTCGAGTATCAGGAAGCGGACCCGGCGGTCAAACTGCGAGACGGCCTCCAATACTCCCGAAATGCATTCTTGTAGTCGGCCACGGCCGGGGTTTCCCCGTCCGATCAAAGTGTCCCGCGCCCGTCGCGAATGGACCGAGTTCTTGTGCAGACTCATTTTTCGGGGGACGATGACATGAGACAGTTTGGCAAGGCCAAGCGCTTTGCCGACTATCGCAAGATGCTCGAAGAGCGAAAACATATCGACGGTGTGATCGTCGCCACACCCGACCACACTCATGCCCTGATCGCCAAGGCGACGATGGAGATCGGCAAGCACCTGTAGGTGGGATCCCCAGCTCATGAACGTTGAATCCGCCCTCAAATCGCAATATCACGCCGCCCTCGAGACCTTGCGCCTTTGCGTGGAGAAGTGCCCGGATGCCCTTTGGGACGACCCTGCTGACGGACCAGCGCCGTTCTGGCGCGTGGTCTATCACGCGTTGTTCTACACGCATTTTTACCTGCAACAGGACCAGGCCTCCTTCATCCCGTGGGCTCAACATCGCGAAGAAGCGGATCTGCTCGGCCTCGTTCGAGGAGACAACCCACGCCCTCCCAAGCCGTGCAGCCCCTACACGCGCGACGAGCTCCTCGAGTACTGGCGTATCTGCGACGAAATGATCGACGGGGGCGTCGACTCGCTGGATCTCTCCGCCCCCCAGTGCGGGTTTCCGTGGTACAACATGCCCACGCTTGAACACCAGATCCTCAACATCCGGCACACCCAGCATCACGCCGCCGCTCTGGCAACTCGCCTGCGCCGCGCCGCGGGCATCGGCATCGAATGGGTGGGTGGGGATGAAATGCGCTACAACAAGTGATTCAATGGCGTCTTCGTTCTGAACCACTACTTCTGCTCCACCCGGAGTCGGCCCGTGGACATCCAATCCGCCCTCAAATCGCAATATCACGCCGCGCTGAAAACCCTGCGCCATGCAATCGAACGCTGCCCCGACTCGCTCTGGAACGACACGGCCGACTCAGCCGTGCCGTTCTGGCGCGTCGCTTATCACACGCTGTTCTACGCGCACTTCTACCTTCAGCAGGACCAGCACTCGTTCAAGCCGTGGGCTCGTCATCGCGAGGAAGCGAATTACCTTGACGTCGTTCCCGGCGGCGGTTCGCCCAAACCATGTGATCCCTACACGCGCGACGAGCTGCTCGAGTACTGCGACATCTGCGACGAGATGATCGACCGCGGCGTCGACGCGCTCGATCTCTCTGCGCCCCAATGCGGATTCCCCTGGTACAAGATGCCGACGCTCGAACACCAGATCGTCAACATCCGCCACATCCAGCATCACGCCGCCGCGCTCGCGACACGCCTGCGCCGCGCCGCCGGCATCAGCGTCCCGTGGGTCCAGAAGGGATGACGTCCGAAGGAGTGGCTCACGATTGTCACCGCGGCATCACCACGGCCGTGAGATCGTGGTTCGGACGGGGAAGTTCCACCCTCGCTGTTGGAGGGGCTCCGTCCCCCGACCGTCCGCGCGAAAGGCCAAGCGCCCCCTCACGTCACGTGAACGGTACTCAGAGACCCCCCGCATCATTGATCGCGCTGAACACGGAATTGGCCATGATCCGCTTGGCCGTATTGCCATTGTAGAGCAGCCCACTCACCGCCTGCGGTCTGCTGCCACGAGAAGGTCAAGCACCGTCATCGTGGTGTTATTCGCGACGCCGAACGCGGCGCCATTCGCGCCCACGTTGACCGTCGCGGTCGCCACGCCTTTGCCCCCGCCCTTGAATCCGTACTGCGTTCCCACGCCAGTACTGTCCAGCATCGGGTCCGATACCCCTGTCCAACCCGGAAGGCAACCGCCTAGAAACCCGACCGCCGCTGTTTCGTCAGTGGACGTAGCGAATCCCACAGGCCCGGGCTGTCCAGGAGCACAGGAGCATAACCCGTATTCGATGTGGTCACCTGTGCCGCTGCGTTTGCAGCGGTTTGCACAGCGGCCGTGCCCCCGGGCTGCACCTCGAGCACGTCCCACTGGCCATTGCCGAATCCCACCATGACGATCTCTCCAGTCAACGAGACGACGACCCCCGACGCCACACAGCCGTTGCTCCCATCGTTCGGGAATTCGTAATACAGGCTACCCGTGCCGTTGAAGGTTGTGTCGACACTCCCATCGGGATTCAGTCGCATGATTGTGTCTCCCTCTCCATCGCCGTTGATACCATTTGCGTACCAGGAATCTCCAGCGAGGATCAACGACCCCGTGCCGGGCTGAATAGCGATCGCGCCGACTTCTCGGATGGAACCGGCTGCTTGCGGGAACTGCACGAGCCCGCCTGTTCCAAAGGAGGGATCGAAAGCGCCGCTTGGGGTAAGCCGGGCCACACCGCCAGTCCCGAGTGGGCCATAGAATGCTCCCTGTCCGCCGAAGACGATATTCCCTGATGCGTCAAGTGAGAGGCCATAGAGCGTCGAGCCCATGGACTCGATGTAGCCGCCATGGCCAAACGACGTGTCCAGGACACCGCTGGAGTTGAACCGGGCCAGGAACATCCCGCCGACACCGCCTTGTAACGGCTGGGGCATCTGTCCATTCGTCAGGTGCCTGAACATCCCGCCGACGGTGTAATCGCCCTGCGCGTCAATCACAACGGACGAGGCATAAGCATCCGAGCCCAGCGGGAGCTCGACAGTCCCCGGGACTGCACCGTGGCTGTCAAAGGTGGTGTCAAGAACGCCACCCGACGTGAACCTCGCCACGGCTACGTCGTTGTAAGAACCGTTGAATGCATAGCCCACGGCGACGATCTTGTCGTAGTTGGAACCCGGTGTCCCGTCGATGGCGGCGGTCACGGCGAAGTCATTGGGCGCTTTCGATTTGGGCGCAAGCTTCCCGGCGATATCCGTTGTGACAAAACCTTTGCCGCCTCCGAACGAGGTGTCGAGGGCCCCAGTTGCGGTATAGCGCGCCACGGCGAAGTCCCAGTACTGCCCGCCATGAAACGTCGACGGCGCGGCACCGCCGAGCACGATCTTGCCATTATTCGCGGTGGTCGTGGTATCGATCGCCAGGGATTCGGCGTCGCTCGAGAAGCCAGGCACAAGTGACGTCGTACGCGTGCCGCCGTTCCCGAACGAAGTATCCAGCGTTAAATCTGGATTGTAGCGCGCTAGCCCGAAGAGGTTGCTTCCAGACTGGTAACTGCTGGTGAAGTTGGCGACCCCCGCGGCGACAATCTTGCCATCAGACTGCATGCCGACCCCGAACGCCAGGTCGCTGGCGTAACCGAACGAAGTCGTGGTGGCGATGATGCTCGTCAGCAGCGAGCGCCCCTCGAGCGCCTCGAGCTGAAGGCAGCGTCGTTGCCGCAGCGGCCTGGTCCTGTCTCGGCGAGGCGAAAACAATAAGTTCAGCATGAGCGTCTCTCCATCGGTCGCGTGTCTCAACGCAGGTCTAGCTTGAATGCGGTTGAACGGCCAACCAATGAGATATGGATGCTCTTCGCGCGTAAAACGAGCGCTCATTCCTGAGTTATTGGAAGAGCGAACCCCGCGCGGTCGAGAGCTTCGTCCTTGGCCCCTGCGCTCGCGCCAGCGCGAACGCGTCAGGGCCGCCAGGCATTGTGCGACCGACTCACGAATGTGCGCCGCGAGCTGCCTTATCAAGAAGTCTCCGGACGTCGTCCCACAAGCACCGCCACTGTAGCCGCGCACGCGGCGTTGTACGCGTGTTGGCGCTCGCGGTCATTCGCCAGGGTTGGCTCGGAGGGGCCTGGAAACGCAACGTTTCGGACGGAGTTGCGAAACCGGTCGTTGGTACCACGACGCATGTCATTTGATCTTCATGCGAATTTGCCGAGGTTGTCTCAAGGCCACGCCGGAGCGGTCAGCCACCCCGGCGGCGCCTGATGTCAGCGAGCGCGTAGGTAGCGAGCAAGACATCGACGGCAGCGGCGCTCGGGTTCGCTGTGCGCGCAAGTGGAATTCCGCCGATCGTGAGACGGTCGGATTTGATTGTCGCGATGTAGTCGCTTCCGGCTGTTCCGCTGTCGGCGCCGTCCAGGTCGCGGCCGAGCGTGTCGGTCAAGAGCGCACCGTTGACGATCAGCTCCTCGGGCTTTGATTTACTCAGCGCGGTCCTTGGTGTAAGCGTCACCTCGTTGTTCGAGGAGGAGTAGACGGCAGAGGCCACCGGGACGGGGGAGCCCAGTTTTGTCGTCGCAGGTTTGCGGTTCTTGCCCTTGCCCGTGGCCTTGAGCGTGATAAGCGGCGCGAGATCGTAGGCGTTCACGTCGCCAGCGGCGGTTTGGTTCAGTACGCCGCTGAACTGAAGCACAAGCACCAACTCCTTCATCGCTTTCTTGCCTTTGCCGACTTTCATCATTTCGGTCGTCGCGGATGCGACGCTGACAAGAGGTGGCGGGGGCGGGTTGTTGTCGTGAATCACAAGGGTGGTCGACGCCGTAGCACCAAGCATGGCCCCGCTACTGGGGGAGGAGAGCGCAAGCGCAACGCGCTCGTCGGCCTGGCCGGCTTGGCCGTTGTTGATGATCGGGATGGTGACAGACTGGCTGGTCACGTCTGAAGCAAAAGAAATCGTCTTGGCGAACTCGGCGACGTCCGTGCCGCCCGAGGTCGAGATCTCGACGGTGAAGGTAGCGCTCAGATTACCACTGCGATTGATATTGATAACGACGCTTGCGGTGCCCTGGGTGACGTTCGCGGTGAACTGAGAAGCGGCGAACTGAAGAATTGCCGGCGCGACTATTTGCGTCGTGGCCTGGGAAGACGTGGGAGTGGGTTGGACGTTGCCCACGTTGTCGGTGGCGATGCTGTAGAAGCTGTATGTGTCGCCCGCGACGCCCGAGAAGGTTGCGGACGGTTGGGAAGCCGCGACCGTGGTAAACAGCTTGAACGCGCCACCGTTGGTTGAGTCATAGATGGCGATCGAGGCGACGCCGGAGGCGCTGCTACCGCCTGCGCTCGAGGGATCGGACGCAGTCACGGAGACTGTAAAGCTGGTCGATGTCGTTTGCGACGAGAGTGGGTCGACTGTGCTGACGGGCGGGGTTGTGTCCATCAGCCAGGAGATCGAATTGGAGCCGGCGCCGGGGTTGCCGGAGAGGTCCTGGATGTCGGCGGCGTTCACGCTCAGAACGTAAGATCCCTCGGCAGTCGTCAGGCCGCCGAGACCATTAATCAGATACGTCGAACCAGAGTCGAGGGTGGTCGAGAACCGCGCTGGTAATGAGGTTCGGACCCCCGTTATCGGTTAAAGAGAGCGCGCTGGTGTCAAAGCCGCCCGTGCGTGCAGGCTCGTTCAGCGTGATGCTCACGGATGCGACCGGTGAGTTGCGTGGATCGGGCGTGACCGGCCCAATGGAAGCCACAGCGAGTGTCGTCGGCGCGGGACTGGACCTGGTAGGCTCCGATGTCGGCGGGTGAGTCGAGCGGTTCGCCGCGCTGATCGGTGGTGATCGGGGTGTTCGTACCAGGGTAGTCGGCCGTGGTGCCCGCGCCGATGGCCGCGCTGCCGGTCTGAAGTGCCATGGTCTGGGTCGGGCCGCCGTTATCCGCCAATGGGCCAAGGTTCAGATTGGCAAGGCTCGTGAGCACGATGTTTCCGTTGCTACCATCCGTGAGGCCACCAGTGCCGCCGGTGCCGATCAGGTTGTACATGCCGGTGAGAATACTGGACGCGTTACCGCCAATATCGCTGGCGGTGGCTTGACCGTTGCTGTTCCCTGCGACAATCGTGTCGTTGAGCGTCAACGTGCCGGCGTAAACGTGGCCACTGTAGGAATTAACGCCTTGATAGTTGTAAACGCCACCGCCGGCAGGTGCCGAGTTGCCACTGATCGTACAGGCGGTGAGACTCGCCGTGCCAAAATTGTTCACCCCGCCACCGCGGTATGGGGCGGAGTTGCCGTTAATCGTGCAATCGGCGACAGTGGCAGTTCCAAAGTTGGCGAGCCCGCCGCCGGAGTTGCCGCTGATGGTGCAGTCCGTGAGCGTGAGGCCGCCGATCTGATACCCGTTGCCGCTTGCGATCCCGGCGCCGGAGTTGTCGCTGATCGTGCAACCGGTGAGAGTGGCCATGCCGCCGTTGGACAGGCCGGATGAGTTGCCGCTGATCACACAGTCGGTGAGGTTGACCGTGCCGGCACTCCACAGACCGCCGACGCCGGCGGTGGCCACGTTGCCACTGATGGTGCAATCGGTGAGCGTGGCCGTGCCAGTATTGGCCAGGCCGGCGACATCGCCGCGCTTGGCATGGCCGGACGAAGCGGAGGAATTATCACTGACCGAGCAATGGTCAAGCGTCACAGTCCCACGGTTATCCAGGCCGCCGCCAACGCCCACGGTGCTAGCGCTGCCCGCGGAGTTGCCGCTGATCGTACAGCCCGTGAGCGTCACTGAGCCGTAATTGTAGAGTCCGCCGCCCAGATACGTCGTCGAGCCCCCTGTGATTGTGAGGCCTGAAATCGTAGCCGCCACGCCTTTGTCGACCGCGAATACGCGGCCAGCCCCATTGCCGCTGATGGAGACCAGGCTCGCGCCGGACCGTCGATCGTGGTCGCGTTGGCGGTGTTGCTCAGCTCCAGTTGCCCGTTCAATAACGTGATCGTGGCGGGTGTGCTGGCGAGTTGAAACTCGATGGTGCTGGGCGACGTTGCAGAATTGGCCTGCGCGACAGCCCACCGCAGCGTGCCCGTGCTCCCGTCATCGGCGGTGCTCGTCACGTCGAAAGTCGAAAGCAGCCACCTGTGTTCCAAGCTCAGGAGCTCCGGCGCCAGCGGCCGCCTGCGCCTCGCCTTCGGCCGCCGGCATACTACCGCAGCTTCGCTGGTTGTGGCCTCCCGCCCTGCCGCCAGTCCGGAAGTCGATCTTCGCCCGCGTTCTGACAGTGCCGCGTTCAATGTGAACATCGCCGATTTCTCCGTCGAGTGTTTGTGGATCTCGAATGAGGATACGAATGCGCCTCGCGCGAATAACGAGCGCCGATTCCGGTCCTTGATCAGCTCGCCCACGTCTCGAGCAACGATCGCGGGTTACCATCATCGCTGTCATCTCCATGGAGCGCTCGAACGTGCGGCGCGTCACACGCCGGATCCGATGCCAGCATCGTGCGAAGTCTCCTGCGAGCAGCCCGAAAACGGTCGAAGTGCCAACCAATGAGATATGGATGCGCTCCGCGCGAAAAACGAGCGCTCAGCCCGGAATTCTTGGGAAGACGACCCCCGGGCCGTCGAGCTTCTCGTCATTTGCCCTCGCGTCGCGCAGCGCGAACGCATCCGTGCCGCCATTGATCGTGCACCAGATCGTCAACATCCGCCACATCCAGAATCACGCCGCCGGACTAGCCACCCGCCTCCGCCGCGCCGCCGGTATTACGGTCCCCTCGGTTGGGAAAGGATGATGGCTGAAAGGAAGGCTCACGAACGTCGCTAGGGCGTGACCACCGTCGTGAGACGGTGGTTCGGACGGGACGCAAGTCCTCCAGCCTCGGGCGTAAGCCCGATCCCCCGCACCCACCGCGGGCGTGACCACCGTCGTGACACCGTGGTTCAAACGGGACGCAAGTCCTCCAGCCTCGGTCGTAAGCCCGATCCCCCCGCACCCGCTGTTGGAGGGGCTCCGTCCCCGACCGTCCGCGCGAAAGACCGAACGCCTCGCTCACGTCACCTGAATGGCGTTCGTCGTCGCGCCCGAAAGTCCGCTACTGGAAATTGTCAGCGTGTACCCGGTTCCCTTCTTGTTGATTGAGAGCCCCGTGAACGTCACATACCCATTCTTCGCCTTGACCGACGTCGTCCCCCCCAACTTCGCCCCGCCCGGGTTATTCGCGATGGCGATACTCACGGTGTTGTTTGCCGAGGTCACGATGTTGCCATAGGCGTCCTCGATTGCGAGCACCAGACCGAACGAGGCGCTCTGGGCAACGCTCGACGGCGGCTGCGTGGTGATCACCAGTTGCTTCGCCGCCGCCGGGTTGACCGCCAGCGCACCCGTCGTTGACCCAGTCAGGCCGCTACTCGCGACGGAAAGTGTGTAGCCCGAAGCCGCCTTCTGGAGCGTCAGCCCCGAAAAGACCGCCACCCCGTTTGAGGCGGCCACGGAAAGCGTGCCGCCGAGCGTCGAGCCTCCGGGGTTGCTGGCCAGCGAAATGCTCACAGCGTTATTGGCGGACGTGACGACATTGCCGTACATATCCTCGATCGCCGCATCCAGCCCAAACCCCGCGCCGGCCGTGACGCTTGACGGTGGCTGCTGCGTGACCACGACCTGCGAGGGCGCCAGCGGAGTGACGTTGAAGGCAATCGTGGTTGTTGCTCCGAGTGTACTGCCGGAGACGACGATCGTGTATCCAGTCGCCGCGCTGGTGAGCGTAAGGCCTGAGAACGTGGCCACGCCCTGATTGGCCGTCACAGTGAGCGTGCCTCCGAGCGAGGCACCGTTCGGATTGTTCCCGAGCCCCACCGTGACGCTGCCGTTGTAGGATGTTTCGAGGTTGCCTGAGCTATCGTCAACGTCAACCGTCAACCCAAAGCCCGTTCCCGCGGAAACGGTGCCGGGCGGCTGCTGCGTCACGACAAGTTGCCCTGTGATTTGCGTGGTATTCAGGAGCCGAAATGTTTGAGCGCCGAGCGGGCTGCCGCCCAAGAGCTGCGTTCCGGTGATGTTCCCATCTGGGCCGATTGAAACACCCTCCGGTTCCTCGCCGCTGCCAAGCATCACGGCGCTGCCGCCAGTGCCGAAAGTCGGGTCAAGCGCGCCGCTATTGAGCAAGCAGTCGACCACGATTCCATTGGAATTCCCGCCCGAATAGCTAATCGTTTGGAGCAGAACCTCGTCGTCGGGCTCGATTGCAAGCTCAAGCTGCCCCCCGGACGTCGAATTGAGGAAGAAGTAGCCGTTGGACCCAAACGTGGTGTCAACGGCGCCGCTCGAAGTGAGACGTACCACCCCCCCACTTCCGCTGCCACTAGAAGCCGAGAAGCCGACGATGATGTTCCCATTTGATTGGACGCCGATTCCTTCCACTCCCCAGATACCACCAAAAGGTAAGTCGACGACACCCTCGTTGCCAAACGTCGTATCCAGGAGGCCGCTCGGCGTATAGCGCACAACCTGGTCGATGACAGAGCTGCTGCCGTCGACGCGTCCACCGATCAGGATGTTGCCCGAGGCGTCCACACAGAGTGCATCGACTCCGTAATCATCCACACTCCCGGTGATCGGGAACGTCGTGTAGTCGTATCCTTGGCCGCCTGGTCCAAATGTCGTGTCGAGCGCGCCCGAACCGGTCAACTCGGCGACGACAAACACTGCGGCGCTGGTGCCGAGGAAGTTTGTACCCCTCGGATCCGATCCCGCCACGACGATGTCGCCGTTCCCGAGCACGGCCACGCCGCGCGCCGCAGTGAACCCCTGGGAAAGATGGATATCCGTTTCCCCGTCTGTTCCAAATGACGTGTCGAGGCTGCCGTCCGGATTGAATCGAAGCACCAGCATGTCAGATGAAGTCAACGTGCTGCCGTTTTCGGTCGCCGTGTTTGTGGCCACGACGATCTTGCCATCAGGCTGCAACGCAACGGAAGCGTTGTGCAACGTGTACGAGCTTTTGAGGGAATTGGTCGAGAGCACGACCTCGCCCCCGCTCCCGAATGACGAGTCCAGGCTTCCGTTCTGGTTGTAGCGCAACAGCACGAGACTGTGCGGATAAACGCCGGTGGTGTTGCTCGGCGATTCAAGCCCCACAACCACGGTTTTCAGGTCAGGCTGCACCGCCAGCCCCTGCGGGTACATGTTGAACGCGAGCTGCGTCGTGACCATCCCCGTGCCGCCAAAGCTCGTGTCGAGAACCCCGTCGCTCAAGAGAGTCCGGCACTCGAGGAATTCCATTTCCAATCGGCGTCCGTTCCGTCGGACCATTTCCCCCCCGCACCGGCTGTTGCCCACAATGCGATTGGGACGGTTCAAGCCCGCGTTGAATGCGAACATCGTCGATTCCTCCATCGAGTATTCGTGAATCTCGAACGGAGATTTGGATGCGCCCCGCACAAAAAACGAGCGCGGCTTTCGCTCTCGCCTCATTTTAGCGCGGGGCATCTGTGCCGTTCGACATCGCCGGAACGCCACGCGAAGCGGCGCCGCTGGCCGCCCGGTTGAGCAGTTTTCGGACATCGGCCCACAAGTGTCGCCATTGTTCACGCTCGTCCGAAGGTAGGCCGTCGAGCGAACTCCCGTCGCGCACGCTCACTAGGTCCACATCTCGCAACCAATGCTCGAGCGCCGCTCTGATGAAGGCCCGCTGCTGTTCATTGGGCGATTCGAGCAGTTTGGCCCATCGAGCCAGTTCCGCCTGGAGCCACGACCGAGCCTGGTCGCGAAGCTTGGAACGATCGTCGTCGGGGAGCGGTTTTTCGGCTTCGTCCGGGCGATTCGCTCCAACATCGGTAGCTGATGCGCTCGTGCTCGCCACGTCGACCAAGGACGGCTGGGTGACGGCGGACTTCCCGGCAGCGGCGAGTGCAGCCGAGCACGCGGCGTTGTACGCGTGTTGCCGCTCGCGATCATTCGCGAGGACAGGTTCGCTCTCCAATGCCTCAGCAAACAGCCGAGCCGAGGCGGCGTAGCGCTTGCGTTCATAGGCGTGATAAGCAAGTTGCAGGCGCTCGGCATTCGATTTCACAGCGTCGCCTCTGAGCACAGATCTAAGACGAGCGTCGAGAGCCAGCTTGGCGGGATCGGTGGCATCGAGATCCTCAAGCTGGCGCTGCGCTGCAGCGGCTCGCTCATCATCGTCAAGTCCTCGCGTAACGACGATCAAATTGTTGAGATGATTTCGCAGAAACTGGCGATACATTCGATTCCGTGGATTCGCCGACAGCGCTCTTTTTTGGCAGACAATCGCGTCAACCAGCTTCTCGCGAGCCTCGGCAAACCGTTTCGCATCAAGGTCGATGAGTGCAAGGTTGTTGAGAGTTGCACCGAGCGAACTCGCGAGTTCCGGTGACTTAGGATGCTCCCGCGCGAGCCGTGCCAGTATCGTTCGCGCCTGCTCATTGGCGGCCAGCGCTTCGGCCGGCTTGCCTACATCGGCCAGCAGCGAAGCGAAGCTGATTTCGCTTAGGGCCAGGTTGCGCTGGAACTCGATGATCGTGGGGTTCTCCCTCGCCAGCCGCTCTAGAATCGCCCGCGCCTGTTCAATCGCCGCAAGTGCCGCAGCCGGCTTGCCGGTTTCGCGGAGCACGAGGCCGATCTCGACTTGGGTGCTGGCGAGGTTGCACTGGAACTTGGTGACGGTTGGGTTCTCCCGCGCCAACCGCTCCCCGATCGCCCGCGCCTGCTGGTACGCCACCACTGCTTCGACCGGCTTGCCGGTTTCGCGGAGCAACTTGGCGATGTTGAAGTGGCTTGCGGCCAGGTCGAACTGGAGTTCCGTGACGGTTGGGTTCTCCCGCGACAGCCGCTCTCGGATCGAGCGCGCCTGTTCATACGCCGCGAGCGCCCCTGCCAGCTCGCCGGCTTCGTGGAGCTGGACGCCGATGTTGGTATGAGTGTTGGCCAGGTCGCTCAGGAACATGACGGCAGTGGGGTACTCCCGCGCGAGACGCTCGCAGATCGCTCGCCCCCGCTCAAACGCCGCCAGCGCCCCGGCCGGCTTGCCGGTTTCGCGGAGCAGAAGGCCGATGTTGTTGTGGCTCGCGGCCAGGATGCGCTGGAACTCAGGTACGGTGGGGTTCTCCCGCGACAGCCGCTCATTGATCGCCCGCGCCTGCTCATGCGCCGCCAGTGCCTCGGCCGACTTGCCGGTGTCGCGCAGCAGCAAGCCGATGTTCTGGTGGCTTCCGGCCAGGTCGCTCTGGAACTCGGTGACGGTAGGGTTGTCCCGCGCCAGCCGCTCCCAAATCGCCCGCGCCTGCCCATACGCCGCCAGTGCCTCGGCCGGGTTGCCGGTCTTGCTGAGCAGCACGCCGATGTTGTTGTGGCTTGCGGCCAGGACGCGCTCGAACCGGCTGACGGTGGGGTTCTCGCGCCAGCCTTTCGTCGATCGTCCGAGCTTCCTTGTATGCGCGCAATGCATCCTGTTTATCGCCGATCTCGTCAGTTAGTTTGCCCAACTCGAACGCAGCACCCGCCAGCCGCGCCAGCGCCTCCGGCCGCGCGTCGTAATCCGCCTGGAGTTGTTCCCGCAACGACTTGAAAAACGCCAGCGGCTCCTTCAACAACCGCTTGCGCAATTCCTCGAGTTCAGGATTATTCTTGAGCCTCGGCTCACCAGCCACCGCGTCGCGAAATCGTTTAACAGCATCAATAGCCTGCTGCTCCCGCTGCTCGGCACGGCTGCGCTGTTGATCGAGCAGCGTGTTGGTCTTGGCAAGTTCCGCGTTCTTGTCCGTGAGCGTCCGATTCGCGTTCGCCTGGACGGCGATCACGGCAAATGTGCCTGCGAGCACCGCAAGCACCGTCGCCGCCGAAAGAGCCGCGACGGCCGGCCGCCGCTTAGCCCACAACCACGCTCGTTCCACACGCCCCACCCGCCGCGCCGTGATCGGTTCCCCACGCAGGTAGCGCTCCAGATCAAGTGCCAGCGCCTCGGCACCCCCGTATCGACGTGCGGGGTCTTTTTCCAGACACTTGAGGCAAATCGTTTGCAGGTCGCGAGGAACCGCACGTTCCGCGCCCGACGGCGGGTCAGGCATGCGCAGTTTCACTTGCTCGAGCGTCTCGATCACCGAATCCCCGGCAAACGGGGCCTTATCCGCGAGCAATGTGTACAGAATCGCGCCGAGACCATAAACATCCGTGCCCATGGTGATTTGCCCCCGCGTGCCCATCGCTTGCTCAGGCGCCATGTAGGCCGGCGTCCCCATCACGGCCCCGCTTGCAGTTATTTCTCCTGCCACCTCCGTGCGCTTCGCCAGCCCGAAATCGACGACATGCGGCTGACGCTGGTCGTCAAGCAGCACATTCGACGGCTTCAGATCGCGATGCAAGATCCCGCGCTGATGGGCGTGATGCACAGCACGGGCAACGGTTGCAACGACCTCCGCCGCATCACGCGGTCGATCGATGAACTCAGCGAGGCGACTCACAAGACTCCCGCCCGGAATGAGCTTCATGCTGAAATAGCTGAATCCCGCATGCTCGCCCACCTCGTAAATCGGCACGATGTGGGGATGATCGAGATTCGCGACCGCTTCGGCTTCGAGACGAAACCGGCGGCGATCGTCCTCGGAGGCAAGAATGCCGGTCAGAATCATCTTGAGAGCCACCGGCCGATTCAGGCTGACCTGCCGCGCCTCGAAGACGACGCCCATCCCTCCGCGCGCGACTTCGCGAATCAATTCGTAGTCACCAAAATAGCGGACCGTGCCACCGGCGGCCGGCACCTCATGCTCGCCTTGACCCGTAAGCGGCATCGTCGCCTCTTGCCCCGCGGGCACCGGCCGAAGCGGCGCCGCCAAAGCACTCAATCTGTCCTGCTCAGCAAAGTGCTCGGCCAAGGCATCGGCCAGGTCGGGGTAGGCGACAAGCGCGGCCGCGCGATCCGGATTGGCTGCCTCGTAGTAGACCGCCAGCGCCTCGTAAAGCCGAGCGTCACGATCGGATGCATCATTCATCGAAGAGTCTCACACGATGTAGGTCGGGCCTTAGCCCAACGAGTTCGACTTCATCCGCATCGCAGATTTGCCGATTGAGAATCTGACTTCCGCACTCCGTCAGGCTGAAGCCTGACCTACGTCAACGCCATGCTCCTGTCTCGCTCTGGGGCTGAGCCGGAAACGACGGACGTGTTTGATCGACTGATTCCCTTCCTGGTTTCCTGGGTTCATTATTGACCTTGCAGCCACCGGGCTCGACCGTGCAACAGGTTCAGCACTTCCTCGTAGACCTAGAAACTGAAATATGCACCCCGCTTTCATCGGCTTAGCCCGACTCTCCCGCTCCATACCCGCCCGTTCTCGCGAAATCGCTCTCGACCCTCGTACTCAGTCCGATTCCTGCATCAGCCCGCGCAAAGCCTTCGTTCCCCGATGCAGCAGACCCGCCACGGCCGGAACCGTCCGCTCCATGCGCCGGGCCACCTCCGGCACAGGAAGGCCTTCCAGATGTCGCAGCTCCAAGGCAGTGCGCTGATCCTCGGGCAACTTGGCAAGCGCACCGGCCAGCCGTACAGACTGCTCCGACCGAATCACCCGCTCGCTCGGGCTCGAATGATCGGCCGCCAGAAACCCCTCCAATCGCGCCGACGATCGGTCCAGGTCATCCTGGAACGAACGCACCCGGCCGCCCCCCTTCGGTCCGAACTTCCGCAATGCCAGCGCGAGGTGATTCGCCAGGATCGCCCGCAGCCACGCGGCGCGTTCCGCGTCCGTTGCTCCCCGGAACTGCGCCTGCTTGGCGTGGGCGGCCAGGAACGTTTGCTGAACGATGTCCGAGGGATCCACCTGTCCGCGCACCCGCGGGTCCAAGTGCAGACGGGCCAGTAACTTGAGATACGGACGAAACTCTTCCACGGCACCGGTCTCTCGCAGTGGGCGCGGCATCTTCGCCAGATGCCACCATAACAGATGCGCGCCGAGCAAAAAACGAGCGCGCCCGCTGATATTTCACCGACCCGGCCGCCGGGCGTAACTCACAGATTTGCAGATTGGGGACCGCGTTCCACCACCTCGAACGCCGAGCCTTTGATCCTGCTGAATTCTTCGTGCAACAGCGGGATTCGCGAATCAGGTGCGACCGAGAGAGTCCACTCGAGGCCGTTGTCCGCAATGAAGACGCCATATTTCTTCAGGCCCTTCAAGATCGCCTGCGCCGCCGGCGAGAAGCCGCTGATGTCGAAGTTCTTCTTCAGCCGAAGGCGCTCGCCCATCCGCGGAAGGTTTTCGTCGGTTTCCCTGCTGGCGTAATGTGTCGCCGGGTAGACGTAGGCTCGGCGGGTCTTCCTGACCCCCATTCGCATGGCATGCTCGACCATGCCGCGCTTGATCTCGTCGTAACGCACCGTCGCCGGGAAGATCGGCAGGCCGGCGGCGTCTGCCGAGGTCCAGCCGTCCGGACGCAGCTTGTTCGAATTCAGGTCGAAGATCGCCGCTCCCGACGCGATCCACCCCTTGTCGGTCTTCCGCATCTGGTAGAACTCATACAGCATCCGTCTGGTCGGATCGACGACCATGGCGTGCCGGTCGATGTCGCCCTCGTCCTTGCGCTGCACTTCGTCCAGGGTCAGGCCCTTATAATTGATCGGGTAACCTTCGATCGGCGTGTTGTCCGGCACCGGGTACGGCCCCTTCTCCGACTCCGCTTCGGCCGAGCCCAGCTTGACGTCGACTCTCTTCTGGTTGGGCGGAATCAGGACATATCCCATGTCGTGGTTGTAGCGGAGCTTCTTGCCGGCGCCGATTGACTCGATGATGTTCTTCGAGTTGGGATGCACCGGCCAGTCTTCGATGACCAGGTTCCATGGATTGTCGGGCGGAAAGACTTCCAGGGCGGACACGATGGCGTCGGCCTCGGTTGTGTCGAACAGGATCGGCTGGTCGATCTTGGGCATCACGGCAGCGCGGATGCGCTTGAGCCGGGCCGGATCGCCGTGGACCGGCGCCTGAGCCAAGGCGCGTTCCAGCACCACGTCGCCGAAGTACACTGTCGGCCCCTTTCCCTCGGAGTCGGCGAAGTACCACCTGCGGATGTCGGTAAGCACCGGCGCGGAGCCGTTCGTGTTCCGCAGCTTGGCGATGGCAATGCTGACCTCATTCTTGCCGGGCTTGAGTACGACCGGCCCTTCAATGCGCGTGCCGTAGTTCGTGCTGCGGGCGTGCAAGATGTTCAGCCCGAGCGTGACGGTCTCCTTCCCCGGGTTGAACGCGCTCAGGCG
The DNA here is from genome assembly GCA_963823665.1 of uncultured Planctomycetota bacterium. Taxonomy (GTDB): domain Bacteria; phylum Planctomycetota; class Planctomycetia; order Isosphaerales; family Isosphaeraceae; genus CAVXHV01. The sequence goes on along the minus strand of CAWGMQ010000004.1, from coordinate 415,801 downwards.
TAACGTGGCGAATGGCTTCCAGTTCTTAACCTTGGCGATGCGGTCGCCGACCGAATCGCCCTTGAAAAAAGCGACCTTGATCGCCGGGCCGGCGAGCTCCTCGAATTCCTCGACCAGCTCCGGCTTGGTCTTGTCGCCGGAGCCGATCTCGGTGAAGTTCTGCATCTTGCTGACGTTGAGCAGATGAGCCTTTGACTCAGGCGCCTGTCCCGGCGCGGTTGCCGCAATGATGGCGGCGGCCACCAACACGTGCAGGGTACGGCAGCGTTTCACAGGGACTCTCCTCGCATAGTGCAGCACCGCAAAGTCGAGTGTTGCACGATGCTACTCGGTATCCACCTCCGGCATCACACCAGTCTCCACTGCCAAGCGGAATTCCTCGGAGCTGGTCGTCCACGCTGCAAGATACGTCGATTCTAGCGGCACCGGCACCTGCCAGCCGGTGCTCAAGAAGAGTGGCATTGCCGGCAGAACGTCACCAACGCCGACTGGTTCTACACAATAGGCTTGCGCTTGGCCGGTTTCGTACGACGCCAGAATGCGATCCTTGCCATCGGGAAATGCAAAGTCCTTTTCTTCGATCTCGTCCCAGATCGCCTTGTGAATGCCAAACGGGTCGCGCGGCGTCGGGGGAAACAGGTCGATCACGAGGACATGAATGCCCGCGCGCAGGAAGTCGATCACTTTCTCGACGAAATCGCGCAATGCGGCGCGGCTGTCCTTATTTCCCGGCGAAACGATTTCGATCACGGCGACCGCGCGTCCCAAACGGTGCTTGACCACCACACGGTTTGCGCGGGTGGCATAGATTTGCTTGGAGGTTCGGCCCACGAATCGAGTGACCGGAGACGCCGCCGTCGCAACGCCGCCGTCCTGGCCGAATTCGGAGCGTGGCCCGGCAAGGCTCTCGATGGCCAGAACGTACGATTCGCGTGGACCATTCCGTTGTTCAACCAAGGCCGTGAGACCCTGCGGCAGGGCTCCCGCATTGAGCGCCACCTTGATCTGAATCGACCAAGTCTGGTGGAAGTCGTGGAACAGCCCCGCCGGGATTCGCGACCAATCGTGCAACGGCATGGTATGTCCCTTTATTTTTTCGGGACAAGCTCAGCGGCCAGACTCTGGAGCATGGCGAAGCTCTCTGCAGGGAACGCCTTCACCGAAGCACTCCAGAAATTCACGTTGCTGGGCAGGCCGTCCACCGAAACCGGCACATGGACGCTCGATTTGAGCGCCGCCGTGATCATTTTCAACTGAGGTGACGAACCCATGGCATTCAGGTCCGGCAGAGAAACGATGCGATTGAAGACTGAAAACGTGGAGAATGGCACCATCCTGGACGGTGCTTTGAACCCGGTTTCCGCGAAGTGGGTGACCTTCTTCCCGGGGTAAGCGGACCGCCGCACGGTGTAGTTGCTGTCGTCGACGCTGGTCACGCACACGCGATCGACCTGCGGCAGTTTTTCGTGCACGGCCTTCGCAAAAGCGTCAAAAGCTGTTTGCGAATCGAGCGCCGCATGCGCCAGCTTGGCCAGCTCGGGGTCGAGCTTCGGCAGAGCCTTGAGTGCATGTGCTTCAGGCGCGGTCACCGGGTGCTTGATCCGATCTTCGGCCGCCAGAGTGCGGTCGTAGTAACCGATCATCATCTCTTCCCAGGTCTGTTCGCCCCAGCGCACCGTCTGACTGGGGTCGGGATTGGCCAGGTTCGAGCTCGAGTTGTTGTACCAGGCCTCGCAATGCAGCGTCGTCCCCTTGGGCAAGAGCTTGGGCTCGGCCAGCACGTAGGAGTTCTGCCAGTTGAAATCATATTGGGGCACGTTCAGCAGCACTTCCTTTTTGCCATCTGGGTATAAGGCTTCGTACTTGAAGCCAATGCCGCGCACGTGAGTATGCGGCATCCACTCCAGGACTTCCTCGTCCTGCTCCAGCACGCGCTCGGCCTCAACTTTGTAATTCGGATCGCCGGGTGGAATCTCGAAGCGGGGATTGACCACCATGTCGGTTACAACTTCTTTGCGCACGGTCTTGGGATCGGCGAACACGAGGCCGATGGAGCACTGATCTTCTTGCGGGGCACCGGTCGCCGTGTAGTGGATTTGAATCACCAGCCTCGAGCCCGCCGGCACGCGCTTGGCCAGTCCCTCCGGCAGCACCATCGGTTTGGCGCCCGGCACGCTCGCAGCGAGCCACTTGCTGATGAACCCGCCGTCGCGGCCGCCCCCCCGCGGCCCGCCGGCTCGTTGACCGCCGGCGCGGGGTCCGCCGCCTGCTTGACCGCCGGCGCGGGCTCCGCCGGCTGCTTGACCGCCGCCTGCTTGTCCGCCGGCGCGGGGTCCGCCGGCTGCTTGACCGCTACCCCGGGGACCGTTACCCCTCTGGGCAAAGGCCTCCGGACCCAGAACCAGCGGCTCGTCAGCGGGCTGCGTGAAGACGAGTACGTGATGAACGGCCGCTCGACAACTCGGTTTCACCTCGGTGGCCTGAACCCATTTGTCCTCCGTGAAACCGGTATCAATCACAAAAAACTGATATTCGATCGTGCCAGTCGCCTTCACTTTGTAAGGCTTGGGCACTTGAAATACGACGTCCGGCTTCGGAATCCGCCAGCCGGCAGCAAAAGTAGGGGCCGGCGGGGTATCCTTGGGATCGCCTTCCGGCGTGCCGGCTTCGATCCAGTCGGAGATCGTCTTCTTCTCCTCGGCACTCAGCCGGCTGTCGTTGGCGAAATGGCCAAACTTAGGATCGGCGTGCCAGGGCGGCATTCGCCCTTCGCGCACGACCTCGCCGATCGTATCGGCCCAGCCGGCCGCTTCGTGGTAGGAAGTGAGTGAGAACGGGCCGATCTCTCCGGGTCGGTGGCACTCGACGCAGCGCCGGTTGAAAATTCCAGCGACATCCTTGGCGAAAGTCACCGTTCCCGTCGCCGCCGGCTTGTGTACGCGGCCGATGTAACAACCCACTGCCGGCGTCGTTGGCTGACTGACCGGCTTGCCCGCCAGTAATTCATCGAGAGCAGTGGAGAGGTCGTTCTTCGTCGACTTGGTCCGCGAAATGCCGACGTTGTACTGATCGTCGACTCGGCCTCGATAGCGGACGATCCGCTCGAGGTCCAGAACGAGAACTTCCGTCGTGCGCTGCACTGCCAACTGATCGGCCAGGACATTATTGACGTCTTTCAAGATCGGGAACTCGATGCCGGCGTCCTTGGCGAACCGCGCAATATGAGAAACGCTGTCTTGCTGATTGGCGTCGATGCCCAGGAACTGCACGCCTTTGGCCTCAAAATCCTTGGCCAGCTTGGCCAGCCGCGGTCCATAGAGCTTGGCAACCGGACAATCGCAGCCGACGAACGCGAGCACCACCGCCTTCTTCGCCGCGAATTGCTCGAGCGACCTTTCGGCGCCGCGGTAGTCCCGGAGCGTGAAGGAAGCAACCTTCGTGCCGACGGAGGGAGCCTTATCGCTCGCCCCGGTGAATCCGGGCAGAACGGCGACAACCAACCAAGCGAAGACTTTCATGCAACCTGCTCCAGTTGAAAAAGCTGCTCTCGTACTTCGCGGCCATGGCGGGCAACCTTCGACTCAGGACGACGTCGATGCGAGCAGCGGACGGAGTCCATTGTCAGACTTATGCAGGTTCATAACAAGCCCATCCTGTACGCCGTGCGGATCGGTCAATCAAGACAATGGCTGTCGCCGAGCGATGATGTTCGGCAACCGATCGGCTACAATGGCCCCGACTGGTGCCAGCGTGCGGGGCGATGACGCAGTGCAACGTGAGGATTACCACCGGGCATGCGCGACGGCGATCCGCTTGAAGCGACAGCGAACCATGATGCGGCCGCCGATGAGTGGCCCACAGACGGTGCGCCCGCTGCCGCCGACATGGCCCCGGCACATCTCCCTGAACACATCGGTCGCTACCGGATCGAACGCGTTCTGGGAAAGGGCGGGTTTGGCCTCGTGTATCTGGCCCACGACGACCAGTTGAGCCGTCCGGTGGCCATCAAGGTGCCACATCGCAAACTGGTGGATTGACTCGAAGATGCCGAAGCTTACCTGAGGGAAGCGCGCACGGTTGCGACCCTGGATCACCCCCACATCGTCTCCGTATTCGATGTCGGCAGCACCGAGCAGTTTCCCTGTTTTGTCGTCTCGAAATTTATCGACGGCACAGACCTCGCGACGAGGCTCAAGCAGTCCCAGCTTTCGATCCGCGAAACGGTCGAATTGGTGGCGACGGTGGCCGAGGCGCTGCACGACGCCCACAAGCAAGGGCTCGTTCACCGCGATATTAAACCTGGAAACATCCTGCTCGACAGAAGCGGCAAGCCGTTCGTGGCCGACTTCGGCCTGGCGCTGCGGGAACAGGATGTCGGGAAGGGGCCACGCTACGCCGGGACACCGGCTTACATGAGTCCGGAACAGGCCCGGGGCGAAGGGCATCGCGTGGATGGGCGGTCGGACATCTTCAGCCTGGGCGTGGTATCTTACGAATTGCTGGCGGGGAAGCGGCCGTTTCATGCGGACTCACGTGAGGAACTGTTGGAGCAGATCACGAACCGGGATGTTCGTCCTCCGCGGCAATGGGACGACACGATCCCGAAGGAGCTGGAACGGATCTGCCTGAAGGCGCTCTCGAAGCGAGCGTCGGAGCGGCATTCGACGGCAAAAGACATGGCCGACGACCTGTATTTCTTTCTCGCCGAGCAGACCGTCAACGTACAGTCCCCACGTGAAATGGGCCTCGTGGCGCCTGTGATCACGCCCGTACTGCAACCGCCATCCACGCCGCCTGCGTCTGCAACGCCGACCTCGGACCACCAGCCCATCAAGATCGTGCCCAAGAGTTTGCGGTCTTTTGATGCTCACGATGCCGACTTTTTCCTGGAACTCCTCCCCGGCCCTCGCGACCGGGAGGGGCTGCCCGATAGCCTCCGATTCTGGAAGACGCGAATCGAAGAAACGGATGCCGACAATACGTTCACGGTCGGACTCATCTATGGACCTTCGGGCTGCGGCAAATCGTCGCTGGCCAAGGCAGGCTTGTTGCCCCGCTTGTCCGCCAACGTGATCACCGTCTACGTCGAAGCCACCGCCCTTGAAACGGAAACCCCGCTGCTGGGCGGTCTTCGGAAACGCTGTCCGGTCCTGTCGGACACCTTATCGCTGCACGGAACGCTGGCCGCGTTGCGCCGGGGACAGGGGATTCCCGCAGGCAAGAAAATTCTCATTGTCATCGACCAGTTCGAGCAGTGGCTGCACGCAAGGAAGGAGGAAACAAACCCGGAGCTGGTGCAGGCCCTTCGCCAGTGCGACGGCGGGCGGGTGCAGTGCATCGTGATGGTCCGGGACGACTTCTGGCTGTCCGTCAGCCGATTTCTTTGGGAACTGGAGGTCCGGCTGCTAGAAGGGCAAAACAGTGCGTTGGTCGATCTCTTCGACACAGGCCACGCCACGAGAGTGCTGGCGTCGTTTGGCCGCGCGTTCGGCAAGCTCCCTGACAACCCCGGCGCCACGAGTAACGACCAGAAGGAGTTCTTGATAAAGGCTGCATCGGGATTGGCCCAAGAGGGCAAAGTCATCTGTGTTCGGCTGGCCCTGTTCGCGGAAATGGTGAAGGACAAGCCGTGGACCCACGCCACACTCAAAGAAGTGGGCGGCGCGCAGGGGGTTGGTTTCACGTTTCTTGAGGAGACGTTCAGTACCGCGAATGCTCCGCCACAACATCGTTACCACCAGAAGGCGGCGCGCGGGGTACTGACGGCTCTCTTGCCCGAATCCGGCACCGATTTCAAGGGCCACGTGCGGTCATACGCGGAGCTGATCGAGGCGTCGGGGTACGGGAATCGTCCGCGCGAATTTGATGATCTGATTCACATTCTGGACAGTGAAATCCGGCTCATCACGCCCACCGACCCCGAAGGGACCGGCGACGGTTCACCGACAAAGGCCATAATCGGTCAAAAATATTACCAATTGACACACGATTACTTAGTGCATTCGTTGCGCGACTGGCTGACGCGCAAACAGAGGGAAACTCGCCGCGGACGGGCCGAGCTGCGGTTGGCGGACCGAACCGCCCTGTGGCAGGCGAAGCCCGAGAACCGGCATCTGCCGTCGTGGTGGGAATTCCTGGCCGCGGTATGGCTCGTACCGGTGAAGAACCGCACGGCGGATCAGGAGAAAATACTGCGCAAGGCGGGGCGCGTTCATGCGGTCCGCTGGGGTAGCGCCCTGGCGGCTTTGTTGCTGATCGGATTCGTGATCGGGTATGTGATTGCGGCCGAGCGCGAGAGTAGCCTGGAGCGGCAGGTAGCCACGGCATTGGACGCGGTCCAGAACAACCGGGGACTGGCGGTTCCGTTTATCTTGCGCGATCTGGAGCGATTGCCGCCCGCGAGGGTCGTCGCAGAGATGAAGGCGAAATACGCAGATCCCGATCCGCGAGGAAAGTTGGGGTTGGCGTATGCAATGGCCCGCTACGGTCAGGTCGACGTCCCGTTTCTCGGTTCGCAGATCGAGCGTTCAGCGCCCGAGGAAGTCGACAACCTTGCCGCAGCGTTAGGGTGCTCGCGAGCGGCCGCAACGAAAGCCATAGAAGGCAAAGCCGCGGCGGAAAAGAACTGGCGTCTCAAGGCCCGCCTGGCTGTCGTCGCGCTCCACCTCGAAGATGACCGCATCGCCGCCGACATGTCCCGTATCGACGAGCGACCGGATCCGATCCAGCGCACGATCTTCATCGATGAGCTGCCGGCATGGCACGGAGACGTCACCAAACTGGCGACGTATTGTCAGACGCGATCCGACGCCGCACTACGGTCAGGAATCTGCCTCGCGGTCGGTGGTATTTCCGCCGGGCAGTTGACCGACGCGGAACGCAAAGCCTGGAAGCCTGTGCTCACGCAGTGGTACGAAACCGCATCGGACGCTGGCACGCACAGCGCGGCGGGCTGGGCATTGCGGCAGTGGGGTATCGAGGCGCCCGCAGTGCCGGCATCAAGCCAGCCGAGCGAGGGCCGCCAGTGGCTCGTCAATTCGCTGGGCATGACGCTGCTCAAGATCAACCCCGGCGTGTTTGTACGCAAAGATGAAACCCCTCAGGCAAAAGAGCAGACGGTGCATCTGACACGGGCCTTCTTTTTGAGTGACCGGGAAATCAGCGTCGGGCAGTTCCAGCAGTTCATCAGCGATGCAAGTTACCCGACCGAACAGAAACCTGAGACGTTGCCAGGCGTCGACGCGAAAATCAGTCCAACTTCCGAACACCCGGTTCAAATGGTCAACTGGTACGACGCCGTGCTTTTCTGCAACTGGTTGAGCTGCAAGGAGGGGCGCTCGGCATGCTACGAGCGGAGCGGGGAGAAGGAGAAAGTAAGGTTCGGCACTGCCGAATACGAACGCGACGCTTGGCGGCTGGTCGCCGTTGCGACCGGCTACCGGCTGCCGACGGAGGCGGAGTGGGAATACGCCTGTCGCGCCGGGACGACGACCGAATATGCGAGCGGCGGCGATGAAGAGATGCTGCGACGATATGCTGTGTACCAAGCCAATCGCGCCGCTTCCGGTGGCAGCAAGCTGCCAAGCGGCTGGGGGCTGTTCGACATGCACGGGAATGTGATGGAGTGGTGCTGGGATGGACACGGGCAATACGAGGGGAATTCGCCAGCCGTCGATCCGACTGGCGATCCGGAGACCGTCGTCCGCGTGCATCGGGGCGGGAACTTTCAAAACGCCGCCCTCAGCATGCGGGCGTCGAGGCGGTCGTGGTACGGGCCGGAGCACCGGTACTACTACCTGGGTTTTCGCGTAGCCCGAGGCCACTGAGGGCGATAGGGAAAGCGGAGCCCATCGCTCCGGCGGCGCGGAGCGGAGCGAACGGCGGCGCCCTGCCGCGGGTGCGATGGGCAGGGCGGCGACTGTCGCATGGATTATGATCTGCGGGGGACCGAACGCGAGACATCCCGCGCAATTACGGTGGACTTCTCCGTTCGGCATTCAGGATACTCGCTGCGTTCGGGCATCCGAGTTCCCGGTCTGCCTGCCCGAGACAACCAGACTCACCTCGGTTAGAATGGTCGTATCGTAATACTCTAAGGAGCGCCCCCATGACCACTCTCACCCCCGAACAGCGGCAAGAAATCCAGCAGGCAGGCGAGGAACCCGTTCGACTCGCCGACCCCGAGACACAAACCGAATGCGTCATTCTTAAAGCTGACGTCTACGACCGCATCCGTGCCGTGGCCGATGACACGAGGGCCGCCTATCCCCTCGCGATGAAGTTCTTCGGACGAGACGGTTGGGACGATCCGCAAGTGGATGGATACAACGTTCTCGACCCCCGCAGATGAGGCTGAATCGCGGCGACGTCGTGCTGGTCGACTATCCGTTCACGACGGGCGGAGCCAAGGTCCGCCCAGCTCTCGTCGTTCAAAATGACCGGGACAACGTTCGCCTGACGAATACGATCGTGGCCCAAATCTCCAGCAACAACTCTCGCGCGAACGAGGCCACGCAACATCTGATCGAGCTGGCGGCTGAGCCCAGCTGGGGCTGGCGCGGGACTCAGCGGTCATCGCAACAAACCTGCTCACGACGCACCAGAGCGATATTCTACGCGTCGTGGGATCGCTCAACGGCGAGTGAATCGAGCTACGCCGATGCTCCTGGTGCGACGAGTTGACCCCCAGTCTCAAGGCGATCAACTTTCAGGATGCTACCACTCGAACAAGTCCGTCCGTAGAATTCACATCTTTCTCGGCCTGGTCACGATTCGCGGGGAGTGCTGCGCCGATGCCACAACGTCCAAACGCAGTCAGCTTGATGCTATGCGACCAAGTCGTATTTGAAACAGGAACACAAAAGCCGTATCTGTTGGGCGCGTTTACCGGGGTCGCCCTTGACGCCGTACCGTCGCCTCCTCAGCGTTTCGATATCTTCGTGGCGCTCACGGACGGGCTCGGCGATGTTACAATGACATTGAGCGTAGTCCACCTTGAGACGAATGAAGAGGTCTATTCGCAGAAACTGACTGTGAGCTTTCCCGATCCGCTCCAAATCGTGAACCTGCGTTTTCGTATTCGCAAGTTAATCTACGAATCGCTTGGTAGCTACCTTTTTGTGCTGACAGCAGATGATCAGGAACTCGCCGCGCGGCGGGTGCGCGTTTACATCTGAGGAGGTTCAATATGGGCGCTTCAACGAGACCCACCGCCGATGACCTCGCTGGCGTTCCCGCGTACATTGAGGAGAATGACCCAACCATTCGGCTGCGAGATGCTCAACTCAGTCGCACCCGTGATGGCGCCGGCGAGCCATCCGCACCTGGGACCATCGAGCGAGCACCTACGGCAGACGACCTGGCTGGCATCCCGGTCTGTGCCGAGGAGCATGAGGACTTGACGATCCGCCCGCGGAAATCCGCAACCCGCACCGAGAAGAATAAGAAATAGTAACCGTTCGACGCAGTGTCCGTTTCGGTATCGGTGGCCCGAACCTTTTCCGCGCTGTGGAAAACTCGTTGCCTCAAAACCCATCCGTCTGTCCCTCCTGCGGCCGCAAGCGGCTCGCCAGTGCGCCCAACTGCGTGTTCTGCGGAGCGAAGATGCCCCAAGCACCCGGCCACGACTCGACTCTCAGATCCCCCGCCGCGGCACCCCCGTTGATCCGAGTCTTCTCCGAGTTGCCCCGTCCTTGGAGCAAGGCCGATCACCTCGCCCAATCCGATGAATCGAAGCAAACACCGGCCGTCGCGAGCCCCACCCCCGGCACGGATCCATTCGAAGAACCGGAGCACGAAGCAGATTTGTCCCACATCGGACTAAACGGCGAGTGGATCGACCTACGCCGATGCTCCTGGTGCGACGAGTTAACGCACAGTCTCAAGGCCTTCAACCTCCCGAAGCTCTTTTTCGTTCCCGTCTGCGTCCACTATCACATTCACGAGACGGAGCTAAACGAAGCTTGCCCAGGCTGCATGCGGTGGATTCTCCTCAAGTATCTCGCATGCCAGATCATCACGGCCAATATCCTCTGGCCATTTCTTGTTGTGCCGGTCTATCTCTTCTACTTCGCGCTGACATTCCACAAGGGGCATTCGCCGTGAGCCCTCAGGTACAGGCAGGGATCGGTTTAAGTCGGCCCATCCGAGTCGTGGGGGGCGGCCGGACTCAACGCGGCGCGTTGCGAACCAGAGATCGCAACCCTTTCAGATCGTCCTGCTCGTCAACCGCTCGCACCACGCGGAACCCGACGAAGTCGGCGTCCCAGACCCACCAGATGCTCCCGTGCGGGTCCTGCTGGTTCCAGGTGGGGTCCGATCCCCGCCGGGCGGCGCTTCGGCAAGCCGTGGCCCGATCGGTCCAGGAGCCGCCACGTGCAACGTGCGGATAGAGGGCGGCCGTGGGCAGGAGAACTGGACCGACCAAGGGACGGTCGGAGGGAAAGCCGGAATACGCGTCCTTGTCGTAACGGTCGAGGCACCACTCCGCGACGTTGCCTGACATGTCGTGAAGGCCCCACGGGTTTGCCGCCTTGCGACCGACCGGGTGGGTCCGGTCGTCTGAGTTCTCCTCGAACCACGCATATCGGCCGAGTTCCTTGGGATCCTCGCCAAAGAAGTAGGCGGTGGTCATCCCGGCCCGGCAGGCGTACTCCCACTCGGCTTCCGTTGGCAGACGGTAGGTCTTGCCGGTCTTCTTCGAGAGCCAGTAGCAATACTCCATAGCCGCGTGGTGACTCACTCCAATGGCGGGGTAGCCTTCTTTTCCGAAGCCGCGCGTCTCGTCGGGATAGGCTGGCGTGGGGCGGGTGATCGCGTCAGCGTTCTTGGCGAGGGCCTCGGCGTTCGTTCGGTTCGAGACGAAACCACCCTTCCGGAACTCGTTGTACTCGTCCCAGGTGACCTCCGTCTTGCCCATCCAGAAAGGACGGATCTCCACGCGGCGTCTCGGCCCCTCGTCGTCACTGCGTCCATCTTGATCTCGAGAGCTTCCTATCAAGAACCTTCCACCGGGAATTGCAATCATTTCGAAGCGGACGGCCGATCCGGGGATGGTCTCGGTGTACGTCTTCACGGGCTCATCGGCACGCACACCGACCGCAAAGGACGCGACGGTCAACCCGAATCTGATGGCACGACATCGTCTCATGGAAATGCACCTCGCCGCAGTTAGTCTTCGCCGTCGCCACTCATGGGCGACCGTGCGATAGTACCGGAAACATGACGGGATGCTCGAGCCGGATCCCGAGTTTGGCAGCTCAGGCCGAACCACTCTTGTAGATTGGAGCCACGCCATGGCCGCCGCCGCGGACAGCCACCTCCTTTTTGGCATGATTGCGCTGCAAGTCGGGCTCATCGACCAGGCCCAGCTCGTCGCCGCCTTTCAGGCCTGGGCTCGCGACAAGTCCCGGCCGCTGGCCGACCATCTGGCGGCTCGCGGTGACCTGGACGACGCCGATCGCGTCGCGGTCGAAGCCCTGGCGGCGCGACATCTCACGAAGCACGGCGGCGATCCGGAGAAAAGCCTGGCGGCCATCAGCATGGGCCGATCGACCCGGGAAAGCCTGGGTCGACTCGGTGATGCGGCGATCGAGGCTTCGATCGGGCATGCTGGCTCGACCTCGACCCAGCCCGGCGAAGATGCCGACCGCACGACCAGCTACGCGGTCGGGACGGCTACTTCCGACGGCCAGCGGTTTCGCCTGCTTCGGCCCCACGCCCAGGGTGGGCTGGGGGCCGTCTTCGTGGCGCTGGACACCGAGCTGCACCGCGAGGTGGCGCTGAAACAGCTTCTGGGCCACCATGCCGACGACCCGGATAGCCGCCAGCGGTTCTTGATCGAGGCCGAGATCACCGGGGGGCTCGAACACCCGGGCATAGTGCCGGTCTACGGACTGGGCAGCTACCACGATGGCCGGCCCTATTACGCGATGCGGTTCATCAAAGGAGATAGTCTCAAGGAGGCGATCGAGCAGTTCCACAGCGTCGCGTCGAAGAAGACGGACATCGGGCGGCGGTCGTTGGAGCTCCGCAAACTGCTTCGCCGATTCCTCGACGTTTGCAACGCCGTCCACTATGCCCACTCGCGGGGCGTGCTCCACCGCGACATCAAGCCGGGGAATATCATCGTGGGCAAGCACGGCGAGACCCTGGTGGTCGACTGGGGGCTGGCCAAGCCGCTGGGACGGATCGAGCCGGGCAGCAACATCGGCGAGCGGACCTTCACGCCCTCCTCTGCCAGCGGCAGCGCCGAGACGCTGCCGGGCAGCGCTCTGGGGACGCCCGCGTACATGAGCCCCGAGCAGGCGGGCGGCGACCTGGACCGGCTGGGGCCGCGATCGGACGTCTACAGCTTGGGCGCGACGTTGTACTGCCTACTGGTGGGGCGGCGGCCCTTGGCGGGTGACGACGTCGGCGAGATTCTCCGCCGAGTTCAGCGGGGCGAGTTTCCGCGGCCTCGGCAGCTCGAACCGTCGATCGACCCGGCGCTCCAGGCGATCTGCTTGAAGGCGATGGCGACGAAGCCGGAGGATCGTTACGCTACCGCCCGGGCGCTGGCCGATCAAGTGGAGCGGTGGATGGCGGACGAGCCGGTGGACGCTTACCGCGAGCCGTTTTCACGGCAGGCGCGCCGCTGGGCGAAGCGAAATCGGACTGCGGTCACCGGCGCGGCGGTGGCTCTGATAGCCGGGGTGGTCGGGCTGGCGGTGGTACTCGCGGTGCAGACTAGGGCCAAGGGGGCGATCGCGCGGGCTTTGATGAACGAGACGCGGGCCAACACCGCGCTGTCGGAGGCCAATCAGCGGGTCGAAGAGCGGTACGCGCTGGCGACCGAGGCGATCAAGACCTTTCACACGGGCGTCAGCGAAGACTTCCTGCTCAAGGAGGAGAAGTTCAAGGACCTGCGCCAGCGGCTCTTGACATCGGCGGCCGGCTTCTACGGCCGGCTGGGCGCCCTGCTGGGCCGGGAGACGGACCTGGCTTCGCGACGCGCGCTCAATCAAGCGACCTTCGAGCTGGCCGAGTTGACCGCGAACATTGGTCGTAAGGAGGATGCGCTCTCGACCCACCGGCAGGTGCTATCGCGGCGTCGGGAGCTTGCGTCGAAGCCGGGGGCCGAGGCCGAGACCCGCGCCGACGTGGGCCGCAGCCTCACGAGCGTCGCATACTTGCTGGAGGCGACCGGGAAGACTGACGAGGCGCTGGCGGCCTACCAAGGAGGCCGAGCGCCTGCTGGCCGCACTGGCGCCCTCGGCGCCGGAAACCCTGTCTGCGCTGGCGGACTGTCGTTCGCATCTAGGCTGGTTCCTCTCGACGATCGGCCGCGCGGAAGATGCGCTGGCCGTGTACCGTCTGGCGCATGTCGACCAGGAATCGCTGGCCGCACTCCCGGGCGCCGCCAACGAGGCCCGGCGCGACCTCACCGCCACGATAAACCGGCTTGGCGCCCTCCTGTGGCAAACAGGCAAGCCAGCGGAGGCCGAGGCCGAGTTCCGGAAGGCCCTTGCGATCCGGCAGAAGCTGGCCTACGACAACCCAGCCGTCACGGAATTCCGCAGCGCGCTGGCGCAGAGCCACTTCAATCTCGGCATCCTCCTCTCCCAGACGGGCAAGCTTAGGGCGGCGGAGGCCGGGCACCGCAGCGCCCTGGCGATCCGACAGAAGCTGGCCTACGACAACCCCGCCGTCACCCTATTTCGCAGCGACCTGGCGATGAGCCACGTCTGCCTCGGCATCATCCTGTCGCAGACCGGCAAGCCGTCGGAGGCGGCGGCCGAGCACCGGGAGGCGCTGGCGATCGAGCAGAAGCTGGCCGATGACAACCCCGCCGTCACCCAATTCCGAAGCGCCCTGGCGTACAGCCACGAAGCCCTCGGCTACCTCCTGTTTCCGACGGGCAAGGCAGCGGAGGCGGAGGCCGAGTACCGTGAGGCCCTGGCGATCCGGCAGAAGCTGGCCGACGACAACCCCGCCGTCACGGAATTCCGCAACAGCCTGGCCGACTGCCATAGCAATCTCGGCTGCATTCTGCCGCACACGGGCAAGCCGGCAGAGGCGGAGTCCGAGCACCAGAAGGCCCTGGCGATCCGGCAGAAGCTGGCCGAGGCCGAGCCCGGAAATCCGGCGTGGCGGAATGCAATTGGCGTGAGCCTGAAGAACCTCGGCGACGTCGACACAGAGGCGGGTCGCTTCGACACGGCGATTGCTCGATTCCGGGAGAGCCTCGCGATTCACGATCGGCTCGCCCACGACCACCCCACCATAACCGCCTACCGACGGGAACTGGCCTCCGCCCTGACCGGACTGGGGCGCGCTGAGCACCGCGCCGGCCGCCGGGCCGCCGCGGTCGAGCCCCTTAAAAGGGCGGCCACGCTATGGGAGGCGATCGCCGAGCCTGACTTCGAAGCCCGCTACGAGCTAGCTCGCGATTACACCCTGCTGGCAGCGGCCGCCGCCGACTCGAGGTCCGGTCTCTCCGCCGTCTACACCGCGGCCACCGCCCAACGGGCCATGGCCGCCCTGCGCCAGGCCGTCGCCGCGGGCTTTCACGACCTGGCCAAGCTTCGCATCGACCCCGACCTGGAGCCGCTCCGAGACCGGGATGACTTCCGGCTGCTGCTCTTGGACCTGGCGATGCCGGTCGAGCCGTTCGCACCGGGCCGCTGAAACTTTCACCCCTGGGAAATGCTATCGATCCCGTCGATAACAGAAGCGACCTTTTCCCATAGGCGCAGCGATTCCCCACGCTCTTCCGCCGCCAATGCCTCGAGCGCGGCGTGGCCTCGTACACCTGCCAGGTCTGGATCGGCTTTCCAGTGCTCGAGCGCGCTCCGCGCTTTCGCCTTCCCCTCTGAGGTGGCTGAGCAGGCTTCCTTTTCCCGGTGCGCCAGATCTGCGGAAAGCCACTCCAGGGCCTGCTCGCGCCGCTGGCTCTTGCTGGCAGCGTCCGACGCCGTTGGCTCGGCCGTCTTTGCCCCAGCCGCCAGCACCGCGGAGCAAGCTGCATTGTAACGGTGGGCGCAATCCATATTCGTCGCGATCGCGGGGTCAGCCCCGATCGCGGCGGCGAACAACCTGACGGCGATGGCGTACTGCTTGGAATGATAGCAGCGTGCGGCAAATTCCAGAGTTTCCTTGGCGTCGTTTGGCTTGGCGCTCTCGCTCACCACGGCCGCAAAGCGCTCTTCCTTGGCGAGGAGCAGCTCGGTCTTCTGGATCATCTGGTCCGTGGGATAAGGCCAGTTCGGCCACTTCGATCCGATCGCGAGCCACTGGATCGGAACCGTCCTTTCGCGGGATCCGCGGCTGCCAGCACGTGTTTCTCGAGCAGCCGCGCGAAGTACGCCTGAGCAAGGTTCTCGCGCTTCCTCGGCGTCCGGCCGCTGGCGGCGGATGAATGCGTAGATCGGGAACCACTAAGCCCGGCAAAGTGTCTCGAGCGCGTCGCGAGCCGCCGCCCCTGGCACGCTGCCGGCCCGCACGACCAGGCTCCAGCGCGTTGGGGGAAACGGTGTCTTGCGCTCCGATTGCAAGGTGTCTGGCATCGAAAGTCCCCTCGATCAAGTTCCCGGCAATCTAGCACGCCGTGCAAGATTTCGGCGAGAATTTCTGTGCGAGCTGTCCAGAAATCTGCTCTGTCCGGAGTTAATCTCCCAGCGAGGGGCCGTGATGGAGAACAATTCCGCTGAAACTTCCCGCCTGCTGGAGCTCGTCCGTGCCGGCGATCAGGTGGCCGTGAACGAGATTTTCGCCTTGCATCGCGCCAGGCTGCGCAGGATGGTCGAGCTGCGCATGGACCGCCGTCTCCAATCGCGCGTCGACGCTTCCGACGTGATCCAGGAGGCTTACGTCGACGTGGTGGGCCGTCTGGATGAATATCTGCGGCAGCCGGCTTACCCGCTCTTCCTCTGGTTACGTCTGATCGTCGGGGAGCGACTCTTGAAAGTCCATCGCCACCACCTGGGAACGCAGATGCGCGATGCCGCGCTCGAGGTCTCGATTTATCGGGGAGCGCTCCCGGCTGCGTCTTCGGCGGCGCTGGCGGCCCAGCTCCTCGGCAAGCACACCTCGCCCACCCAGGCTGCCATCCGTGCCGAGCGAATGATGCGGCTTCAGGAAGCACTTAATTCCCTGGACCCGATCGACCGCGAAGTCTTATCCCTGCGGCATTTCGAGGAGATGACACTCGCCGAAACCGCACTCTCGCTGGAAATCCAAGAATCGGCCGCCGCCAAGCGCTACGTTCGCGCTCTCAAGAGGCTCAAGGCGGTCCTGGCCAGCATGCCCGGAGGAATCGACAGTGTCTGATCAATCCGCCGATAGCTCTGTCAACTACGTGCTGCTCAATCGGCTCGCCGACGAGTTTGCCGCGCGCTACCGCGCCGGCGAGCGGCCAGCGCTCAAAGAGTACATCGACCGCTACCCTGCGCTCGCCGCCGAGATTCTCGAGATGTTGCCCGCGATGGTCGAGATCGAGCAAGTCAAGGAAGATCGCCACGAAGATCTGGCGGAACAAACGGAGCCGGTGGCTCCCGCGCTGCGACAGCTCGGTGACTACCGCATCATCCGCCAAGTTGGCAAGGGGGGCATGGGCATCGTCTACGAGGCAGAGCAGGTCTCGCTCGGCCGGCACGTTGCGCTCAAGGTCCTTCCGAGCAGCATGTTGATCGATGGCAAGGCCAAGCGTCGCTTCGAGCGCGAAGCGAAGTCCGCTGCCAAGCTCCATCACACAAACATCGTGCCTGTCTTCGGCGTCGGCGAGCAGGACGGCATGCCCTATTACGTCATGCAATTCATCCAGGGGTTGGGCTTGGATGAGGTGCTCGAAGAGCTGAAGAAGCTAAAACTCGCACAGGCCAAGACGGGCGGGCATTCCGACGGCGAGCTGCGCGTTTCTCGGAACGTGAAACAGGACTCTCAGCCTTCGGAAGCGCTGCAACAAGGGCAGCCCGTCGCCGGTCGCGAACTTTCGGCAGCGACTGTGGCGCGTTCGCTGCTCACCGGAGGCTTCGAGGGAACAGGAGACTTCCCCCGGCACGACGATGCAACAGAGGGCCTGCCCGGTCCCGCGGGTGCATCCGAAGAGGTTTCCAGAATCCCTCGCTCGACCGCGCCTGCCCAGTCTGGTTCGTTCAGCCCGTCGTCGTCATCCGTTGTGCTGCCGGCACGAAGCCGCGACGGCAGCAAGTCAAAGAACCGGAAACAGAACTACTGGCAAAGCGTGGCGCTTGATCGGCGTGCAGGTGGCGCACGCGCTTGAGTACGCGCACAAGCAAGGGATCAATCACCGCGACATCAAACCGTCGAACCTGCTGCTCGATACTCAGGGAACCGTCTGGGTCACTGATTTCGGTCTGGCCAAGGCCGACGATCAGCAGAACTTGACGCACACCGGCGACGTGCTCGGCACCCTGCGGTACATGCCGCCGGAGGCATTTGACGGCAAGTCCGACGTTCGTGGCGATATCTATTCGCTAGGGCTCACTCTTTACGAGATGCTGGCGTTCCGGCCGGCGTTCGATGAGCGAGAGCGGAATCAACTGATCAAGCAAGTGACCCTCGAAGAGCCGCCCCGGCTGCGCAAGCTGAACCGGCAAGTTCCCGGGGACATCGAGACGATCGTGCACAAGGCGATCGACAAAGATCCGGCGAGCGCGTATCCCTCCGCGGTAGAGCTCGCCGCAGATTTGCAGCGGTTCATCGACGATGAGCCCATCGAGGCGCGGCGCGTGAGCCGGGCGGAACGGTTGCGGCGCTGGTGCCGTCGCGAGCCGTTCCTGGCCGGGACAGCGGGCCTGGCAGCCGCGGCGCTCGTCGCTGCGACGGTGGTTGCCACTCTGCTGGCTGTTACCCAGAACAGGCTTGCCATCCAGGAGTCGCGGTCCAATAAAGAACTTCGTCTCGAGCAACAGCGCACGCAGGCCGCGCTGCGCGACGTGGATGCGAAGCTCATCGAGCTCCGGAGGAACTCGGCGTGGGCCGCGGCCGAGCGCGGCCAGAGCTTGATCGACCAGGCTCAGTTCAGGCGCGGCTTGCTGTGGCTGGTGCGCGGGCTGGAGCTGCGCCCCCCGAACAGAACGACCTGCGGCAGGCAATCCGCACCAGCCTGGCAAGCTTCCGGGGCGAGGTTCCCGTCGTGCGGGCCACATTCCCGCACCCCACGCCGGTCACTGCGGTGAGCATGAGCCCCGACGGCAATACCGTCGCAGTCGCCGGCCGCTCGCCTACCGGTGCCCTTGTGCGGCTCTGGGAGCTCAAGACCGGAAAGCCGATCGGCCAGGCCTTCGAGCATGCAGGGTCGGCCTTTCTCTTTGCGCTGTCCTTCAGCCCGGACTCGAAGACCATCTTGACTGCAGGCGCGAGCTCGGTTCGCCTCTGGGATGCCGCCACAGGCAAAGCGCTCGAATCGGTTGCTTTGCCCCAGCAAGGGACGGTCTACGCCGCGTGCTTCAGCCCAGACGGCAAGCTCATCGCGACGGCCACCTCCTCGGAAGCCGTTCGACTTTACAACACGACCAACGGGCAGCAAGTGGCTGAATTTCGGCCAACGGGCGCGGTCTACGCCCTGGATTTCAGTCCCGATGGCAAGCGCCTTCTGGCCTCAGGCGTCGGGCTCGCCGGATTCGTTCATCTCTGGGACATCGGCACAGGCGCGGATCGCCGCTTTGCACACGCACGAGCGGTTTACACCGTCGCATTCCATCCTGACGGCAAGACCTTCGCGACGGGTGAAGGATCCACCGCCCGGATCTGGGACGCCGCCACCGGCAAATCGGTCGGTAAGACGCTCGACCATCAGGAAGGGGTTTATGCCGTCGCATATCACCCAGACGGCCGAACGCTGGCTACCGCGGGCGGCGGCCACACGCGACTGTGGGACGTTGAAACGGGTGAATCTCGCGGAGAGGCTTTCGTGCAGTCGTCGACCCTGTTCGCGAGCGGGCGGTTCAGTGCCGACGGTCGCAGTTTCCTGGTCCCGGGTCCGGATCAAGCCGCTCGGTTGTGGTCGGTGCCCGCGGGCCGGCAAACTCGCCCTCCTCTGGCCCAGCCAGGCGAAGTCCGCCGATTGCAATACTACCGCGATGGAAAGAGCTTCCTGGTGGAAAGCCGCGGCGAGTCGAGCAGCGAGATCCGCCTGTGGGAAGCCTCGGGCGAGGAACCGATCGGGCCGACACTCTGGAACCGAGGTGATGCCGACGTAACTGCGCTCGACTCCGGTGGCACGACGATCGCCATGACGGTCGATTCCACTCTAGGGGCCCTCCCCGTCTTTCGCCTCTGGGACGCGGCCACCGGCAAACCGAAGGGCGAGCCCTTCACATCACCGCTCCGCCCGTCCTGCGTGGCGGCGCACCCGAGCGGTGAGCGCATTCTCCTGGCCGGCAGACAGTACTCACGCAACACACCCGGTTGTGCGCAGCAGGTCGATGCGACGACCGGAAAGACGCTCTTTCCACCGATTGAGCTGGCAGGAGTCGTCGAAGCTGTGGCGTATAGCCCCGACGGCAACACAATCGTGACCACATCGAGCACCGGCGGTTCCGGCAGTGAAGTCCGGCTGTGGGATGCTCAAACCGCCAAACCGATCGGTCAGACCATGAGGCATCAAGGATCGGTGCGCTCCGTCGCGATCACCTCCGACCTCAAGTTCGTCTTGTCCGCCGGCGAAGACCGGATGGCCCGTCTCTGGGATGCCGCAACCGGCAAACCCCTCCGAATGCCTCTTGCCCACCGAGGAGGTGTGAACGCGGTCGCTTTCAGTCCCGACGGCGCCATTGCGGCAACCGCCGGAAGCGACGAAACCGCCCGATTGTGGCATGTGCCCACCGGCTTGCCGATCGGTCCGCCGCTCCAACATCGAGGGGCGGTCTACACGCTCGCTTTCAGCCCGGACGGGGCAACCCTACTGACCGGAGGGGCCGACCGCATGGTTCGTTTCTGGCGCGTGCCAGGACCCCTCGAGGGCGCCGTCGACCAGATCAAGTCTGCGATGGAAGCCGCCTGTGGAGAGACCCTCGGCCCCGAGGGTGAAATCAATGCACTCGACCCGGCGGACGGCCTGGCGCACCTCCACCGCCTTGCGACGCCTGGCAGCGATGATTCACAGCTCGCCGGCTCGGCCGAGGCTTTCGATCCGACGCCCGGAGACAGTGCCGCCTGGCATACTCAAGAAGCTCTCGCCTGTATCGATGCCGCGAACTGGCAGGCCGCGCTCTGGCACATTGACCGTGCTCTGGGCGCACGGCCGGACGACTGGCTCTGTCACGTGTTGCGAACCGAAGCAAGTGTGAGGCTTGGCAATCTCGAAACCGCCGCCGCCGCCTTCACGCGGGCTATCTCCCTGGGGCCGGGCGAGCCCGTCCTCTGCTGGTACCGCGCTTTCGCCGCCCGTCACGCCGGCGAGGAACAATGGCAAGCCGCATGCTGGTATCTCGATCACATGATCGAAGCCCGGCCCAGGCTCGCTATTCTCTATCTGGAGCGGGCACGAGCCTCTTTCAGACGAAATCGTTTGAACGAAGCGGCCGCAGATTATGGCAAAGCGGTCGATGCCGGCCGCGAGACACCACTATTCTGGTTCGAAAAGGCCAGATTCGATCGTGATCGAGGCAAGTGGCAAGAAGCCGCAATCGCCTTTCGGCAGGGTTTGGTTCTCGAGCCCCACGACCATTATCAGTGGTACGACAGCTCGGCTCTGGTTCTTTTCGTCGGCGACCAGGATGCTTATCGACGAATCTGCCGTGAGCTGCTCGACCGCTTCGGCCAGACCGACGATCCGATTGTCGCGGAGCGGGTCCTCAAGACGTGTGTCCTGGTGCCCGTTCTTGCCCGCGACCAGAGCACGGTTCAAAAGCTAGCCGATCGTGTCGTCACGGGGACGGACAAACATCCGTTCAATCCGTTCTTCCAGCTGGCCAAAGGGATTGCCGATTTCCGCGCTGGCCGGTCTGCAGAGGCTATCGAGCGTCTAGAACGCTGCCTGAGATACCCGTTCCTTGCGCAACCACAGCATTACACTTTGACGCAGCTTTTCTTATCAATGGCCTACCAGCAAACAGGAAGGAAAGACGAGGCGCGACGGACGCTCGAGCAGGCGCGGGCACGGATCGATGCCGAGCGCGAGAACTGGAAACGCGAAGGTACGGCCAAGGGAAATAGCGATTGGCTCCGCTCCATGAGCGTTCTCCGCGAGGCTCTGGCGCTCTTCAAGGACCCGTAGGGCCTGCTCGTGCAGACCGTCTTCGGCCGCGGCACCCCCCATTCATCTTGCCCCCCGGTGACGACCTATGGCATGCTGAATGAGGGAATTCCCATCTTGCCGGCCGGCCTCTTCGATTGGGCCGTGGGAGGCGATCACGTGCACCCGATCTCGCGTTTCCATCGCTGGTTCTGGGTCACTATGATCCTGTTCATCGCCCTGCTCGGCTGCGCTGCAACTTCCCGCGCAGCCGTCACGCGCGAAGAAGTCGAGCGCGCGATTCGCGACGGCGTGCGTTTCTTGAAGCTCCAGCAGCGTGACGATGGCTCCTGGGCCGATGTGGAGAACGACGCCAGGACGGGGGTCACGAGCATGGTCACCCTGGCGCTGCTCACCGCCGGCGAGCGCCCCGACTCGAAAAACATCAAGGATGCCCTCGAATACTTGCGCGGGTTCGGGCCCAATGACTTGCACAGCACGTATGCGATTTCGCTTCAGACGATGGTTTTCGCCACCGCCGATCCGGCCAAGGACGAGTTGCGGATCCGAGCCAATGTGGCCTGGCTCGAGGAGGCTCAGATCAAGCCCGGCGATCCCCAGTCCTATCCGGGGTCGTGGAGCTACTCCGAGTCGAAGCGCGGCCGGCCCGGCGATAATTCCAACACCCAGTACGCCCTGCTGGGGCTCCATGCTGCCAGTGAAGTCGGTATCCCCGTGAAGCCGACCGTGTGGGAGCTGTCGCGCAGCTACTGGGAGCGCAGCCCAGAAACACGACGGGAGCTGGGCTTACACTCTCGACTCCCCTAATCCCACGGCGAGCATGACGTGTGCCGGTATCTCCAGCCTGATCATATCCGGGCTCAGGCGATTCCAGGGAGGCGAGTTCCTGCAAGGCGAGTCAATTCAGGAATGCGGGTCGGGAGGCATGAATCGAAGCCTCCAGCGCGGCATCGACTGGCTCGCCAGCCATTTTCAGGTCGGACAGAACTTCGGCGCCGGACACCAGTGGCAATTCTACTACCTGTATGGTCTCGAGCGCGCCGGCCGGCTGGCCGGCATTCGCTTCTTTGGTCAACACGACTGGTATCGCCTGGGTGCCGAGGAGCTTGTGCACGAGCAGGACCCGCGCAACGGCTCCTGGCACGGCCAGCTCGTGGAGACCGACCCTGTGCTCGCGAGCAGCTTTGCGCTCTTGTTCCTCGCCAAAGGCCGCGCACCAGTCCTGATCAACAAGCTGCGCCACGGACCGCGCGGCGACTGGGAAAACGACACGGACGACGTCAGGAACATCGTCAACGTCGTTTCGCATAACTGGAAGAGCTTGCTCACATGGCAGGTCGTCGACCCCAACATCGCCAGCGTTCCGGAGCTGCTCCAGGCGCCGATCGTCTTCTTCAACGGCCACAAGCCGCCCGAATTCACCGCGCTGGCACGGCAGAACCTCAGGGAATTCGTCGAACAGGGGGGCTTCATCTTCGCCGACGCGTGCTGCGGCAGCCGTGAATTCGACACCGGGTTCAAACAACTCATGCAGCAAGTCTTTCCGGAAGAGTCGTACAAGCTGCGCCCGCTATCGGAAGACCATCCCATCTGGCGCGGCAAATACATCCTGAGCCCCGGAGCGTTTCCGCTCTGGGGGATCGAGCACGGCTGCCGGACGGTTGTCATCTACTCACCGAACGACCTTTCCTGCTACTGGAACCAGTGCGAGCGCAGCCCGCAGAACATCGGTGTCATCGGAGCACTCAAGGTCGCCGAGAACGTGATCGACTACGCAACCGGGCGCGAGATGCCTGCCGACAAGCTCACGCTCCGCGAAATACACAACCGCAAGGTCGAGCCCCCCAAGCGAGGCGCCCTTCGGATTGCCAAGCTCATGCATGCCGGCGACTGGAATATCGCCGCGCCAGGCGATTCCCAACCTGATGGACAACCTGCGCAGGCCGCCCTATAGCTTGAACGTCGTGGTCGAGCAGAAAGACCTTCTGCCGCGCGACCCCAGCCTGACGTATTATCCGCTCATCTACATTCACGGCCGTGCATCGCTTTCTTTTCCCGAGGAAGATCTCGAGGCACTGCGCAGCCACCTCGACCCGGGAGCAGGAACAATCTTCGCCGATGCGGCGTGCGGCAGCGTCGCCTTTGACGCCTCCTTCCGCCGGTTCGTGGCCCAGCTTCTTCCCAAGAATCGCCTGGTTCCGATCCCGCGCGACGACGAGCTCTACACAATCAAGGTCGGCGCCGACCTTTCGAAGGTGCAATACACCAAGGCAGCCGGGGGCGGAGTTGACTTTCCGCAGCTCGAGGGCGTGCGGATGAGCGGCCACTGGGCCATCATCTATTCCAAGTACGATATCGGCTGCGCACTCGAGCGCCACACGGGCATCGAGTGCAAGGGCTACGTCTATGACAGCGCCGTGAAGATCGCCGGCAATATCGTGATCTACTCGACGCTGCCCTGACTGGAGGGCGCGACGGAAGACTCGTGTTTCGTGTGCGCGACGGTTGAATGCCCCGCCCTGCCGAGCCATAATGAATTCGTTGTCCGCGACCACCCGCCGGGTGTGCGCCGGTTCCGTCCTGGTGCCGGACTCGACCTCGAGGTAGCCGCTTCTCTTTCTCTCCCTCACTTCCTTGCGGCCTTTGATCGGGCCCACAGGTTCTTTCCCACATGAGTGGTCATCGCGTCGGCCTCTGGTTGGTTGGAGCGTTTGGAGGCGTCGGGACGGCGATCACGGTGGGGCTGGCCGCCATGAAACGCGGTCTGGCAAGCCGTACAGGGCTTGTCACCGAGCTGCCGCCTTTCCTTGGGCTGCCGCTGCCGGACGTCGGTGACTTCGTGATCGGCGGTCACGACATCCGGGCGACGAGTTTCGCCGAGTCGGCCGAGGAGTTCCGGCAGGCCTCCGGGGTCTTTGAATCGGGCTGGCTTTCCGCATGCGAAGCCGAGCTGGCCGCCGCGAGCGCGCGGGTGCGCCCCGGATCGCATTTCGGGGCCGGCAAGGCCATCTCGAATCTCGCGAACTGGGGAACCACCAAGCTCCAGCAATCGGCACGCCAGGCCGTCGACCGGATCGCGGCCGATCTGGCTGCCTTCGCCAAGGCAGAATCGCTCGAGCACGTGATCGTCTTGAACGTCGCCAGCACCGAGCCCCCGTTCGCGCTTTCCGAGGTGCATGATCGCTGGGCTTCCTTGAGCGCCGCACTTGAGGGCGGCGGCCCCGAGCTCCTTCCTGCCAGCGCCATCTATGCGCTCGCCGCGATCGAGCGGGGCGACACGTACATCAATTTCACACCGAGCCTGGGCGCCTCCATCCCCGCCCTGGACGAGCTCTCGCGCGCAACCGGCTCGCTTTATGCCGGCAAGGACGGCAAGACCGGCGAGACACTGCTCAAGACGGTGCTCGCCCCCATGTTCGCTGCCCGCAATTTGAAGGTGATGAGCTGGGTCGGCCACAACATCTTCGGCAATCGCGACGGACTCGTGCTCGACGACCCGGCCAACAAGTCCTCCAAGGTCGAAACCAAAGACAGAGTCCTCTACGAAATCCTGGGCTACCGTCCCAGCTCGGTCGTGACCATCGAGTATCTTCCCGACATGGGTGACTGGAAAACCGCCTGGGACCACATCCATTTCCAGGGATTCCTGGGCACCAAGATGGCGCTCCAGTTCACCTGGCAAGGGTGCGACAGCCTGCTCGCGGCCCCGTTGGCCATTGACCTGGCCCGCCTGGCCGACCTCGAAAAGCAGCGCGGCGGCTCGGGACTGATGCGGCACCTCGCCTGCTTTTTCAAGAGCCCCGAGGGTCATGCCGATCACGATTTCTTCAAGCAATTCACCTTCCTGAGCGAGTATCTGGCCCGCCCCAAAGCCGATGCCTCACCTTGATGTATTCTTATTCTTATTCTTAATCCTAATCTTAATCTTAATCCTAATCTTAATCCTAATCTTAATCCTAATCTTAATCCTAATCTTAATCCTAATCCTAATCTTATTCTCATTCGTATTTCTATTTTCACTCCCACTCCCAAGCCCAATGAAGGAACCTGCCCTCATGCGCCTGGCCTTCAGTACCAACGCCTATCTCAAACATCCCTTCGAAGAGGCTGCCGGCCGGATCGCCAAGCTGGGCTACGAGGGCCTCGAGCTGCTGGCCGACGTGCCTCATGCCTGGCCGGCTGGCTTGCTCGACGTGCAGAAACGGGCGATCAAGAAGGCGATGGACCAGACCGGACTCGCGTTCTCCAACATCAACGCATTCATGATGAATGCCGTGGCCGATCCTCGTCAGCCCTACTGGCATCCTTCGTTCATCGAGCCCGACCGTCATTATCGCCAGATCAGGATCGACCACACGCGACGCGCGCTTTCGCTGTGCGCCGAGCTCGGGCGCCGCACATCACGACCGAGCCCGGCGGCCCGCTTGCTTCCGGTCAATCGCGCAGGGAGGCGATTGGTTTATTCGTCGAAGGCTTGAAGCCGCTGGCCGAGCACGCGGAGAAGCTCGGCGTCCTGCTCCTGATCGAGCCCGAGCCCGGCCTGCTGCTGGAGACGACCGATCAATACCTCGAGGTTGCCGAGCGCGTAAACGCCCCTTCGATCGGCTTGAACTTCGACGTCGGCCACGCCTTCTGCGTAAGTGAAGACCTTCCACGAAGCATTGCCAAGCTCGCCCCGCACATCCGCCACTACCATGTCGAAGATATCGCCTCGACCCGGGTGCACCATCACATGGTCCCCGGCACGGGCGCCATTGATTTCGCCGAAGTCGTCGCGGCGATCCGAGCCACGGAGTATGACGGATGGTTGACCGTCGAGCTTTACCCGTTCCTGGACGATCCCGATCGCGCGGCGAGCGACGCCCTCGCGGTCCTGCGCCCGCTTCTGGAGCCCGGACTGCGCCCGATTTGATGGCTTTCGCCGATGCCCAAGTCAACACTCGCGCTGGGCGGGGGTCTCCCGATCCCGCCTGTCTCCGGACCGGAAGTCTCCCTTTTCGCCGCGACGAACTGCCGCTATCACCGATGCCCAAGTCAACACTCGCTTTTCTTCAACTGATTCGCCTGCCGAACGTCGTGACCGCCGCAGCCGACAGTCTGGCGGGTTGGCTGCTGGTGACCGGTTCACTCAGTGCCCCTTGGCGGTGGCTTCCACTCGTGGTCTCGTCGATGGTGTTGTACGCGTCGGGCACGATACTCAACGACGTGCTCGACTTCGAGATCGACCGCATCGAACGGCCCGGCCGGCCGCTCCCTTCGGGCCGCGTCTCCAGGCGCGTCGCCGCGTGGCTGGGCGGGCTGGGGCTCTTGCTGGGCCCGTGCCTGGCGCTTGCCAGCGGTTCGATCATGAGCGGCTTGCTGGCGGCCGTGCTGGCACTCGCCATACTGAGCTATGACTCCGGGTTGAAGCACACGTTGCTCGGGCCCGAAGTGATGGGTGCGTGCCGCGGCTTGAACCTTCTGCTGGGCATGACGCACGCCGCAGCCTTCGGTGGTCCGGTCGCGTGGCTCGCCGCCCTCGCATACGGAATTTATGTCGCCGGCATCACGATCGCCAGCCGTTCCGAAGCCATAGGAGGCGCGCGCGCGTCGCTGGTCGCCGGACTGGTCTTTCAGATGACGGCCATCGTCGCGCTGGCAGCCGTCAGTTTTTCGGGACAACGATTTCCTGTTCCAGCCGCGGACAGGCCCATCGTTCCGCTCGAGGGGCTTCTCGTCCTGGCCCTGGTCGCAGTTGCCGTGAGCGTCGCGGCCTCGCGTGCGATCGAGCGCCCGGTTCCCGAGCGCATCCAACGGTACATCAAAACGGGAATCTTGAGCCTGGTGTGGCTGCACGTCGGTCTGATCGCCGCGGTCCGGGGCCCGGCGCTCGCACTTCCGATCGCCGCGCTCTGGCTTCCTGCCTTCATCCTGGGCAGGTGGCTCTATTCGACTTGATGACGTGCAACCAGGCTTGGTCTGGCCGCGGCGAGCATAACGCGGGATAATTCATGGTGTATGGTATCGAGCGGGCGAGCCACGTGATAATGAGGTCCTGACGACCATGACATCCGCGATCAAGCAGAGCGCGAAGCCAGCGATCGAATACCCCGACGACGACGGCGAGCCGATGTCTGACAATTCACTGCAGTTCGGGTGGATCGTCTTGATCGTGGAAAACCTTCAAGCGGTCTTCCTCGATGATCCCAACGTGTTCGTGGCAGGCAACCTCTTGTGGTATCCCGTCGACGGTGAGCCAACCATCCGAGCCGCACCGGATGCCCTGGTCGCATTTGGGCGACCCAAAGGCAGGCGCGGTTCATACAAACAGTGGGAAGAAGTGAATATCGCGCCCCAGGTGGTGTTCGAGACCCTGTCTCCCGGCAATCGGCCTGAAGAAATGGAAAGAAAGTTCAAGTTTTACGAGCAGTATGGTGTTGAGGAATACTACATCTACGACCCCGATGATGGCAGATTCGAGGCATTGCTTCGCAGAGGGCCGCGACTGGTCAGGGTCAAGGCTGTCTTCGGATTCGTCAGCCGTCGGTTGCAGATTCGCTTTGAGCCGGGGCCGGGTTCGGACAACTTGAAGATCTTCTGGCCGGATGGCGAGCTTTTTCAGAGGCCCAACGTGGACATCGGTCGACGGAAAGGCGCCGAAAAGCGTGCGAGCACCGCTGAAAACCTCGCCGCCGCCGAAAGCGAGCGAGCTGACGCCGAAAGGGAGCGAGCCGCAGCCGAAAAAGAGCGAGCCGATCGACTTGCTGCCCAGCTTCGGACCCTGGGCTTAGAGTCTGACTGAATTGTTCTATCGAAGTGCAGCGATTCCTCGGATAGTTGCCATATGGTCCAGCGAGAATGCCCAACCCATTTGATGTGTCGACAACCATGACATCCGCGACCCAGTCCACCGCCAAGCAATCGATCGAGTACCCGGACTCGGATGGCCAGCCGATCGGCGAAGACACCCTCCACTTCACGTGGGTCATTCGAATCGCACAGTGGCTGCAGGCTCATAACTTTCATGACCCCGACGTCTTCGTTGCAGGCGACTTGCTTTGGTATCCAGTCGAGGGTGAGCCCACAATACGGACCGGGCCCGATGCGCTGGTCGCGTTCGGTCGTCCCAAGGGACACAGGGGCTCCTATAAGCAGTGGATGGAAGGAAATATCGCGCCGCAGGTCGTCTTTGAGGTCCTTCCCACTCGCGATCGATTTCGAGAAACGCTCCGAAAGTGGCAGTTTTATCAACAATACGGCGTGGAAGAGCTTTACATTTACAAGCCCGACACGGGACATTTCGAAGGCTGGCTACGGAAAGCCGGTCAACTGCACGAGATCCCCGAGATCGCCGGGTTTGTGAGCCCTCGTCTCCAGATTCGATTCGAGCCGGGTAAAGAATCTGACGAGCTGAAGTTCTTCGGCCAGGGTGGCAATCGATTCTTGACATTCTGCGAAATCTTGGACCAGCGCGAAGCAGCCGAAGCGCTGGCACAAGCCGAGCGCGAGCGTGGTGATCGCTACGCCGCCAAGCGGCGGGAACTGGGCGTCGACCCCGAGTCCGCATGAAACTCGGCTACAACACCAACGGCCTGGCCCACCATCGTCTTGTCGACGCGATCGAGCTGCTGGCTGACCTGGGCTACCAGAGCATCGCCATCACCCTCGATGCCGGCGCTTTAGACCCCTACGACGATCCCCAGACGCTCAAGCGCGAGATTGCGGAAGTCGGCTCAGTCCTCGACCGCCACGGGCTCTCGCGGGTGATCGAGACCGGCGCTCGCTACCTGCTCAATCCGCGTATGAAACATGATCCGACCTTGATGGATGCCGACCCCGCACGCCGCGCCGTTCGATCGGAATTCCTTCACCGCGCAATCGACATCGCCGAAGCCCTCGGAGCGCAGGCCGTGTCGCTCTGGTCCGGCCGCGCTTCGCTAGCCACCCTCGAGAGTGAGGGCCTGGACCGGCTTGCCGAAGGGTTGCGGCCGCTTCTGGCCCATGCAGAGCGAGTGCACATCCCGCTGGCATTCGAGCCCGAGCCCGGCATGTTCATCGATACACTCGAGCAGTTTGGCCGGCTCGATGAGCGAATCGATCACCCCCTCTTTCAGCTCACCGTCGACCTGGGGCACGTTCATTGCCTGGAGGAAGGCGACATTCCGGCTCTGATCAGGGCGTGGGGTCCCCGGATTGTGAACGTCCATATCGAAGACATGGCTCGAGGCGTCCACGAGCACTTGATGTTCGGTGAAGGGACGATGGACTTCCCCCCGATCTGCCGCGCATTAGCCGAGATCGGCTACCCGGGCGGCGTGCACGTCGAATTGAGCCGTCACAGCCACGCCGCGGTCGAGGCTGCCCGCGCTGCCGCGGCGTTTCTCATGCCACTCTTGTCGAGGCCGACTCCCGAGCGGACCTGAGGGCGTGCCCCGGCGCTGCCCGCGGTGAATGCCGGCCATCTCGCGTGTCAGTGCCAATTCGCCAATCCTTCCGCTCGAGCGTCGCCGGTTTGCCGCTGCGCGCAAACAACAATTAGTTTTTTCGGCGCGAACGGCTTTTCGTTCGTGACATGATTTGAGTGCGCCAGAGCGCCGGCAAGAATCCACGCGTGCGCGGTCCTCGCTGATCGTGCGCGGCATCGTTGCGTTTTGAGTACCCTTGTGGAGACACCACGTCGATGACTATTTCCAAGTCGATGAGAAGACTCGCCATCAGTTTCCTGGCTTCCTCGGCCACCGCCGCCGCCCTGGCGCTCTGCGGCTGCGGCTCGGAAACGGTCGACGCGTCATCGGCCAAGAGCCAGAAGTCAACCTACGAGAAGGACGTCAACCAGGCGACAAAGAGTAAACGGCCCATCGTGACCAAGAGTGTCAAGAGCCTGATCGCAAAAGACGCAGCCAAGGAGTAGCACGCGCCATGTTCCCTCATCCTCTCCAATTCTGTACGTAGACGTAGATTCCGGTCGTCATCCGTCTGTTCTTCCGACATGCAAAGGAGACTGTTCATGAGGCTATGCACCCGTGTGAAGAGCCCGAAGCGTGGTTTCACGCTCATCGAGTTGCTCGTCGTCATCGCGATCATCGCGGTTTTGATTGCCCTGCTGCTGCCGGCCGTGCAATCCGCCCGCGAAGCCGCCCGTCGTGCTCAGTGCATCAACAACCTGAAGCAGATCGGCATCGCCACCCACAACTACCTGAGTGCCAACAACGTGTTCCCGCAGGGGATCATGTATCAGGTGAACCCGCAGCAGAACAACGGTTGCTACACGAGCGGTAGCTGGTTCCTGGCCATGTCGCAGTACTTCGAGCAGGGCAACGTATACAATTCCATGAACTTTCTGGTGAACGTGTACACGCCCCAGAATGCGACGGTCTCGGGGGTCGGGCAGTCGATGCTCTGGTGCCCGAGCGACTCGGTGATCTCCAACCTGAAGTTCACCTACCCCGCCGGCACCGTGATGGCCACACCGCTGACGATCTACTACTCATCGTACGCCGGGAACACGGGATCATGGTTTCAGTGGTACGGGCTTACCGACTCGAGCATGGCCGCCGGCGCAGCCTGCCAGTTCGGCACGACCTACCCGGACAGTCAGACCAACGGTTTGATCTACATGTTGAGCGCGGTTTCGCTGGCGGGCGTCACCGACGGCACCAGCAACACGCTGCTTGCCGGCGAACGAGCCCACGGCAAGTTCAACTCCTCTGACATCTACTGCTGGAACTGGTGGACGTCGGGCAACTTCGGCGACACCCTCTTCACCGCCTTCTACCCGATCAACCCGTTCAACAAGATTCCTGACTACTGTTGCCTCGATAGCGGTCCCGATGCTTACGTCGCGTCTGCCTCGAGCTTCCACCCCGGCGGGGCCAATTTCGGATTCGCCGACGGTTCGGTGAAGTTCCTCAAGGAGTCCGTCAGCTCCTGGCAGATCACTAACGCCGGAGGCGCGGCGACCCCGATCCCCGGCACGGGCATCTCCAGCAACCCACCTGCTCCGGCCGGGTCAAACGGTTACCCGATCGGGCTGTCGCGCGATATGTACGGCGGCTACACGCTGACGCCGGGAATGTTCATCGGCGTGTATCAAGCCCTGGCGACCCGCAACGGCGGTGAAGTCACCAGCGCCGACCAGTACTGATTCGCGCCACGCTGCACTGCGATCATTAACCGCGCGCTTCAAAAGAGAGCCAGGGATTGCCCTGGCTCTCTTTTTGTTCGAACGCTCAAATGGGATTGTGAACGAAGCGTCGATCTGGAGCTTCTGGTTTTCCTGCATCGCGGTGATGGCCCTTCTGTCCGCTGGCTGCGACAGCCGTCAGCCGGCTGCGGGCCAGCCGGCGGCGGACGCCCGCGCGCCGCAGAGCATCGCTGGAAAGGGCCACGAGAGCGCCGCCAAGCCGCGCGATCCTGCCATCGAGAATAAGAAAACGGCGAGCCCGGCCGGTCCGTTCCGCTTCACCGACATCCGGCCCGGTTCCGGGGTCGACTTCGTTCATGTCTCGGGAATGACCGAGGCCAAGCAGTTCCCCACGGCCAACGGCTCGGGCGTGGCGATCTTCGACTTCGATAACGACGGCAAGATGGACCTCTGTTTCGCGACGGGCAATCTGCTGCCAATCGATCCGGCGCGCGCTGTAGCCAACCGCCTGTACCGCAATTCGGGCGGTGGCCGGTTTGAGGACGTCACCGAGCGGTCGGGTCTGGGATTCCGCGGCTACTGCCACGGCGTCATCACCGGTGACATCGACAACGATGGCGATCAAGACGTATTCCTTTGCAACTACGGCGGCGATGCCCTCTTCCTTAATAACGGCAACGGCACCTTCAGCGACATCAGCGGGCAAGCCGGCGTTCGCGCACCCGATTCCTGGTCGTCGAGCGCAGCGTTCCTGGATTTCGACAACGACGGCGATCTCGACCTCTACGTCACCCGCTATGGCGACTGGCAGTGGCCGCGCGACGACCGGTTCTGCGGCGATTCCAAACGGAAGATCCGCCGCTATTGTTCTCCCAAGGAGCTGCGGCCCGTGCGGCACGTGCTGTTTCGCAACAACGGCGATCACACGTTCTCGGACGCCACCCGGTTGGCCGGTATCGACCGCGCCCTTGGCCACGGCTTCGGCGCTGTCACGGCCGACCTGGACGGCGACAACCGGGTCGACCTTTACGTCGCCAACGATCAGGACCCGAACTTTCTCTTCTTGAACCGCGGCGACGGCACCTTTCGCGACGCGACGGACGAGTCAGGCGCCGGCTTGAACATCGAGGGTCGTACTTCGGCAGGCATGGGTGTCGACACCGAAGACCTGGATGGCGATGGCGCGCCCGAGCTGTTCGTCACCAACTTCCAGGAGGAGTACAACACCCTGTTCAAGAACCTGCGGCCAGGCACTTTTCTGGACGTGACGGCAGTTTTCGGGTTGGCGGTCGACAGTCTTCCCTGGATCGGCTGGGGGTGTGCTCTGGCCGATTTCGACGGCGACGGATGGCCCGATATTGTGGTCGCAAATGGCCATATCGACGACAACGCTCAGCTTCCCGGTCAACCGTCGGGCTATGCCCAGCCTCCGTTGCTGCATTGGAACCTGGGCGGAAAGCGGTTCCAGCTCGCCACGGTAGGGGCGGGGTCCTACTTCGAGACCAACCACGTTGCCCACGGCCTGGCCTGCGGCGACCTGGACGAAGACGGCGACCTGGACATCGTCATCAGCCACAAAGACGGTCCACCAGCGATTCTTCGCAACGACACGCCGCAACAAGGCTGCTGGATCCGGCTCAAGCTCGTCGGCACCCGCTCGAATCGCGACGCGATCGGCGCGACCGTGATCGTGGAAGCGGGCGGCCGCACCATTCATCGCCTGCGCAAGGGGGGCAGCAGCCTGATGTCCTCGCACGATCCCCGGCTGTTGATCGGCCTGGGCTCGCCGGCTGACTTCGCCCGGGTCACGGTCAAGTGGCCATCGGGCGCCTTGACCCGCCTCGACAAGGTTGCGACCAGCCGGTCGCACGAGATCCGGGAACCGAAGGAATGACCAAGTCGCCGCCCGCTCACGAGCAGCCCAGAGTCGCACAAGCCCGAGCGCGGCGAATCTGGCTCGTGCTGGTCGTGCTGGCTCTCGCCGGGATCGGCGCCTGGGCGTGGCTGACCCGTCAGCCGGCGCAGATGAGCCAGGAGAGTGCTGAAGATATGATTCAATACGCTCACACCTGCTGGTCGAACGGCGCCGCACGATCTGGCAGAACGAGCCCTCGCTGAACTTTCGAGGACCAAGCACCGTGTGACCCTCGCCGAGCGCCTGCTCCGCGCCCAGATCGCCAGGGAACGGGGAAGGCTCGACGACGCGGTCGCCGCGCTCGACGGCGTCACCAACGCCGACCCCGACATCGCTACCATCTGCCAGGCCCGCGGACTGCTCGAGTTCGCTCGAGATCGGGCCGGGGCCGCCGAGGCGGCCCTGCTACAGGCCGTGGCCAAGAACGGCACTCTGTCCGAGGCGCGCCGCGGGCTGGTCGATCTGTATGCCATCGAGGGGCGACGGAATGATCTGATCGCTCAATTCCGTGGCCTGGCAAAGACGACCGTGCTGACGTTCGACGACCTTTATCTATGGTGCCTGGGACGCCGCCAGGACCTGGGCCCGGCGGAGTTTGCGGCGAAGCTCCAGTCGATGTTGGCGAATGATCCCGGCGATCGAACGCTGCGACTGGCTCTCGCGGAGAACCAGCGGCGGCTCGGCCGGGTCGACGAGGCCGAAGAGTCGCTGGCTCCGTTAAGTG
Source organism: uncultured Planctomycetota bacterium (assembly GCA_963823665.1). GTDB lineage: Bacteria > Planctomycetota > Planctomycetia > Isosphaerales > Isosphaeraceae > CAVXHV01. The sequence goes on along the minus strand of CAWGMQ010000004.1, from coordinate 381,840 downwards.
CCCAGGACCCTGTAGCCCGTGCGGCACGGGCCCGGCTGGCAATCGACCGCGGCGCGGTGGAACTGGCCGATCGTCTGCTGGCAGAGGGCCCCTCCGGTCACCCGGCGCTTGCGCGACTGTGCGGCCGGCTGGCACTGGGACGTGGCGATATCACCGCCGTGAGCCATTTTCGGGCGGCACTCGCCGAAGAGCCTGACGACCGCGACACCCTGTTCGGCCTGGGCCAGTCGCTCCGCGCGTCCGGCCGCGCCAATGAGGCTGCCCCCTACCTCGAAGCGGCTCGAGCCCGCGACCACCTTGATTGGCTGATCCAGAACGCCCGTGCATCGAGAGAGCATGATGACCCCAAGGTGTTCGAGCTCGATCGGCGACGCCTGCCTGGCACTGGGGCGCCTTGCCGAGGCGCAGGGGTGGTATCGGCTGGCGCTGGCGCGCGATCCGTTGGCCGCAGACGTGCAGAAACGGTTGTTCAACCTCGACGGCAAGCTTGCTCGAGACGAGCACCAAGTCCGTCCAGAGAACTCGCGGAATTGAGCCGTGCCGGCTCTCCTGGCCAGGCCGTGAGCACGCCGTCATCTGGCATCGCCAGCGGCAAGCGCATAAAATACCCACTCTCAACTGCCTTGGTACTTTTCCATTTCTTATCTGCCGGTTGCAGAACGCGCCGAACCTGAGAGGGTTGTTTGATGAATAGGAGCGAAGGTGGCGATGGCGGAACCAGGGCCGGGATGCGTCCCGGTGAGGCGCCGCGTTCGAACAGTGGTGTTCTTCGTAACTCGGTCCTGGCCGTCGTTGGCGTCGGGGCGTGCGTGCTGATCGCGGTCTGGCTGCTGCGCGCGCCAGCGGAGAGCCCGGCACCTGCAGGCGGCGTCGCGCTCCAGGCCTTGCAATCGGGCGATCCGGCAGCGCGTGTGCAGGCGATACGTGAGGTTGCGCAGAGCGGTCTGTCCGAGAGCGAAAGGTCGATTCCCGCGGTGCTGCAGGTTCTGCGTGATAAGGAGCCGTTGGTTCGCGCCCAGGCAGCGGAATCGCTGGGACTGCTCGGCTCCTATGCCGTTTGGGCGCAGATGTCCGGAGTTGCCGCCGCGGGTTCCGATGGCGGACTGGTCGATGGTGCAATCGACGCACTGATCTCTTTGCTGGCGAAGGACGATGAGGGCACTGTCCGCGCGTCGGCCGCCGCCGCACTCGGCAACATCGCGGCGACGTCACCCCGGCCGCCGGGCTCGAGGGCCGCGTCGAAGAAAGGTGGTGGAGACAGTTCGAGCAAACCGTCGGCGCCGGCCAAGTCACCCGTGGAGTACAAACCCATCGTGGACGCACTCATCGCAGCCTTGGGCGACAGCGATGACACCGTCCGCTCAGCGGCCGCCACCGCGCTCGGCTCCGCCGGCCCGAAGGTCTCGCCGGAACCGCCGCCGCAGCTCATCGCTGCGCTCAAGGATCGAACTGCGGTGGTTCGCGCGGAGGCAGGAAAGGCGCTTCCGAGCTTCGAGCGCGGGTTGGACCCAGTTGTGCCGACCTTGATCCGGATGGCCTCAGAGAGCGATCCAACCGTTCATCAGGCGAGTGTCGGAGCCCTGCGCCAGATCAAGAAATCGGCGATCTCGCCCGCGGCGATCCCCGCGCTCGTCGAGGGCATCGGTAGCCCCGATCGCCAGGTTCGGATGCATGTCATCGCGATGCTGGCACGGTTCGGCTCTCAGGCGAAAGACGCGGTCCCCCGGTTGATCGCGGTGCTGGATGAGCCTTTGAGCAGTGACAGCACGACTGTTGGAGGAGGGCGCTCGGCTCAAACCACGTTCACCGGCCCGGCCCACGAAGCCGCCAAGGCACTGGGCGAAATCGTGCCGGGCTCACCACTGGCAGCGCAGGCCGTTGCCGCACTCTCGCGGGTTGTGCGGGGCGCGGCCCGCCAGCGTCGCGCGTCGGCAGCCGACGCCCTGGGAAAGTTCGGCGCGACAGCCGCACCGGCGATCACCGGCCTGGTCAAGATGCTTGAGGAGTCCGCTGACGGAACGAGCATGACCGCGAGAAGCGACGCCGATGCCGCGACGAGGGCTCTCAGCTCGATCGCCGCGGATGCGTCGTCATCGAAAACAGTCTTGAACGCGCTCAAGGAATCGCTTCGGTCCGGGTCGAAATCATCGCGAATCGCAGTGGTCGAAGCAATTGAAGAGCTCGGTCCCAAGGCGGCGGGCGCCGCTCCGGAGATCGAGGCGCTCAAAAACGACCCCGATCCAAACGTCCACAAGGCCGCGACCAAGGCGCTTGAAGCGCTCGGTCAAAAGTAAATCGTGTTCGATCTTTGTGCGGGCATGCCCAATCTGCAGGCGTTGCAAGGCGAGCCCGTTGCAAGCGGGATTAACAAATGTTCTAGAAAGTCGTGAGTTTCTTTCCTGTGATGGCAACAGGTTAGAGCTATTCGAGTCCTAGTTAGTACGATGATGGTACCTGGTTTGCGTGAGGAATCCGAGTAGGGTGCCACTAGACTATTGACTCGAGTGCTTCATAGCAGATATTTTGAATAACCACGAATTCGTCATCCGATCGTTGGTTAGCAGCTTCTCTGCGTGACTCCCCGGCGCTTTGCTCGGCAACACCTGACGACGTTGGAGGCACGGTTGCACGTCCAATGTGAGTCAAAGGAGGTCGAACGAGCGACCGGACCGACTCAAACGTAACTCTCAGTTCGCGGCCGTGTGCCGGTCAGAGTTTGACCGCAGTGACGTGATTTGATTCGGCGTGCCGGTTTCGCTGCTGGGCTTAATCGCACCACACCACCAGGGCGCGAACTTTTCTTTGGAGACTGTACTTTCATGTGTCATCATCTTCTTCGTAGCGTGTCCAAGCTGGCCGTCGGGCTGACGTCGCTTGGCCTGGTATTCACCGTCGCGTTGATCGCCGGGTGCGACTCTGCGGCCGACCCGACGAGTCCCGAGGCGAAGCAGCAAGCTGCAACGACTGCGGATAACATCAACAAAACAGAGCAAGCAGCCAACGAGCAGCTCAAAAAAAACAAGGGGGGTAAGGGCGGAGCCGTCGTGAAGGGCAGTTTTAAAGGCGGCAACGGTGCGAATGTCGCGCCAGCCGGGGACGCTAAACCACAGTGAGCACAGCCAATTCTTGACCTGTTTTTCAACGTTTTACCCGATCGTTCTTTTCGAGGAGTGAACTCAATGATCAGTCCCATTCGTCGTCGGATGAAGCCGCGTGGCTTCACCCTCATCGAGCTACTCGTGGTCATCGCGATCATCGCCGTTTTGATCGCGCTGCTCCTGCCGGCGGTTCAATCCGCGCGGGAAGCAGCTCGCCGCGCCCAGTGCATCAATAACCTGAAGCAAATTGGGCTGGCCACTCATAACTACCTTTCGGCCAACAACGTTTTCCCCCAGGGAATTCAGTGGCAGAAAGACCCGGTCAGCACCTATTGCTGGACGAGCGGAAGCTGCCTCATCGCCATGTCGGGCTACTTTGAACAGGGCGTGGTTTTCAACTCGGCCAATTTCAGCCAGAACATGTACAATGCCGCCAACACCACGTGCTCGGGTGTGGGCATCGCCATGTTGTGGTGCCCAAGCGATCCTCGCGTGGCTGACCCCTACACATATCCCACGGGCAACCTGAACGGCGGAGCCCTGCCGATGCGGTACACGTCCTACGGCATGAACTCCGGCGAGTTCTTCATCATGGACCAGACGAACGCCGTCATCCAGGCGAACTGCCAGGCCACAGCCGACGCCGCGCCGGGCGAACAGCAGATGAACGGGCTCGTCTACTACCTGAGCCACGTCAGTCTCGCCGCCGTCACCGACGGAACGAGCAATACGTTTCTGGCCGCAGAACGTGGCCACGGACGCTTCCCCGCCGGCGACGTCTACTGCTGGAACTGGTGGACCTCCGGCAACTACGGCGACACCATGTTCTGCACGCTCTACGGGATCAACGTGTGGCAACGGCCGCCGTTCAACGTGGTCCTCGGTCCGGTGTGCGCCGGCACGACCGGCCCCGATGAATTCGTCTCGTCAATCGGCAGCTTCCACCCTGGCGGTGCCAACGTCGCCTTCGCGGATGGTTCTGTCAAGTTCATCAAAGACTCCATCTCGAGTTGGCAGATCAATCCCTCGACGATCGGAACGCCGGGCAGCCCGTCGACCACGTGCATGCCGTTCGGTGTCACGGCAGGCAGTCCGGACACCCTCACCTACGCGATCGGCCTGAAGACGGCAATCGGCGTGCTGCAGCAGCTCTCGACGCGTAACGGCGGCGAAGTTGTCAGCTCTGACCAGTACTGAGAAATGCGCCTGGCTCGAACACCGCGTTCGAGCGCAAGCTAAATCCGGTTCGAGAGAGCCAAGGCACATGCCTTGGCTCTCTCTTTTTGCACATTTGACGCGACAACGCACGAGATCGGTGGAGTCTTGAGGCGAAGCTCCGCGCTGCGAATCTCTGCGCGAGTCGGGTCTGTCGCGCGTCGTTTCGCCTTTTGCCGAGTGATTGCAGATCGATAACGGCTTGGGTCGTGAGCCATTCATGGGCCGGCAACCTGCAAAGTCTCGGCCAAACACGCGCGCGGGCAGCACTGGCGCAACGTCTCAAAGCCGGGGTCGTCGCCACGCAGGCGCACCTGGCTGGTTCTTTCCGGCTTCGGTGCGCTGATCCTGGCAATCGCGGCTTGGGCGCTTTGGAAGGTCCAAGTCAAGCCGGCAAACCCCGACGAGATCTGGCAGCGGGCGCAGGCGAGTTTCCGGGCCGGGCGTTACGAAGCGGTCGCGGCCGACCTGGAACGACTCAGCCAGCTCCGCCGGCCGACGCCGGCGGACTGGTTCCTGCGGGCGGAGCTGGCGGCAATCAAAGATCACCTGGCGCTTGCACTCGCCGATCTGGAGAACGTGCCGGACGACCATCCCATCGCCGCGGAAGCACATCTCATCGCCGGACAGATCGAGCGCCGTCGCAACCGGGTGCGATACGCGGAGCGAGCCTTTCGGGATGCGGTCCGTCTCGACCCTTCCCTTGCGCTGGCACACCGCGAGTTGATCCGCATCTATGGAATCCAGGTCCGGCGGGCCGAATTCAATCGCGAGTTTGAGGTGCTTGCGCGATTGACCACCCTTTCGTTCGACGACGTCTACCACTGGACGTCGGTGCGAAACAATCTCTGGGAACCCGGAGATGTTGCCGAGGAGCTGTTTCGATTTGTCGAAGCGGACCCGGAAGACCGCTGGTCAAGGCTGGCGCTGGCGGATGTTTTTCGCCGAATGGGGCGAAGCGTGCCATCGCTACAGACACTCAGTGTGCTGCCCACCGACGATCCGGAAGCCCTGGCGATCCGGCGCAGCTCGCGCTCGACCTCGAAGATGGCAAGGAAGCCGACAGGCTGCTCGCGGCGGGGCCGGCTGACAATCCCACTTTGGCACGGCTACGCGGCCGCAAAGCACTCGCGATCCGTGATGTGGCGGTGGCCTTGCGCGACTTCCGGCTCGCGTACGCCGCCGACCCCGACGATTCGGAGACGCTCAACGGCTTGCGCGTCGCTTTCTGGCTAAACGGGAACGAGGCGGAAGCTACGGCATTCAAGGAAACCTCGGCCAAGCTCGCCCGGCTCAATACGCTGCTCCAGCGCGCTCACGCCGAAGGCGCGAAGGAAAACTTGAACCTCATGCGTGACTTCGGCGTTACCTGCGCCGCGCTCCACCGCGACAGCGAGGCGCGCGCGTGGCTCGGACTGGCGATCGCGGGCGACCCGCTCGATTCGGAGGCGCAGAAGGCGTTGTCCCGCCTCGGTCCGGCCGCTCGTGTCGCGGGGCAAGGAAGCCAGAAGCCCTGATCGATCGTTGGCGCGTGCCGGCAAACGTACACCGTTCGAGTGAAATCCCCCAGCCGGGCGTCTCCGTAGGGTGGGTGCAACCCACCATCCGACATCACAGTACGGCCGTTGGGTTGCACCCACCCTACTTGCTACGATCCATCGTGCGCGTGACCCTACCCTTGTCTCGTTTGAACAGGCCGATGGCAGCCTTGTCTGGCTGGCGCAACATCTTGATTTCGCACGGCTTACGGTGTACCAGACCTCGCCTGCGTGACGGTCGCCGCTGTTCCGATACCGAATCGCGCCGGTAGGCGTTGGGACTCGTCTTGTACAATTGTCATTTTGCGATAGAATCGCCTCGTCATCTCTGTCAGAATAGGGAGGTTAACCTCCCTGCGGGGGCCGCGCCCACAAGCTCGACCAGACAGGAACAGGATGCAGGCGACTCCACGTGCAGTCGGGAAGCTGCGCGAGCGCTCCCGATCGAGATCGCTCTGGAATTGGCCACTCGTGGCGCTTGCCGCGTTCGTGGCCACGGGCGGTTGTACGCGCGCGTATTACCACAACTACGCCGATAACGACGTCTACAACATCCTCAAGGAGCGGCTGTTCGACTGGCGATGGAAGGTTCCCGAGCGGCCGGTCGAGGCACCTCCTATCTCGCGAATGGCCGATCTTAACGACCCCAATCACGTGCCGCTCGTGACCGACGAGGTTGCGGCGCGGCGGTTTCAGGTTCTCGTCGCGGTTTCCGTTCGAATTCCGAGGCTGGAAGAACCGCGGCACGACGCCGATCGAAGACCTCTCCTGGCAGCCTTACGTTCCGCTCGAGTCCGACGGCAAGGTGCTGCTCAGCAAAGACTCGATCATGCGGATCGCCATGGTGAACAGCCGGGATTATCAGTTTGCGTTTGAAAATGTTTATCTGTCGGCGCTCTCGCTCACGCTGTCGCGGTTCCAGTTCATGATTCAGGGCTACAGCAACTGGGGCGCGTTCTTTTCGCCTTTGACGGCCGACGGAGTTGTTTCGAACACGCCGACGACCACCTACGGCACGATCTCATCCGGCGGCGTGTCAGGCGTAACCGACGCGGCGACGCCTGCACTTGTCCAGCCGAACCTGAACAATCAGCTTCAGCTCGCCGCGGCCAACGGGTTCCTCCTGAATCTGATGTCGGGCGGCCAGCTCCTGGTCAATATGGCCAACAGCATCGTGTTCGAATACTCGAACAAGGGCGTGCAGGTGGTCAGCCCGAATTTGACTGTCAACTTCGTCCAGCCTCTCTTGCGCGGGGCCTGGGCGAGGATCGTCACCCAGAATTTGTCGCTGCAGGAACGCAACGTCCTTTACAACCTGCGTACTTTTGCCCAATTCCGGCGCGAGTTCTATGTCAGTCTGGTGACCGGCTCCGGCGGATCATCTTTTTACTCCACATATGCGGCGTCGACCGGCTATCTTGCCCTGCTCAATCAGCTTCAGAACATTCGCAATCTGGAGAAGAACGTCAAGTCTGCCAGGCAGAGTCTCACGTTGCTCGAGGCCGAGTTTCCGAGATCGAAGAGCGCACTCGATGTCTCGCAGATTGCGTTCACGTATCAAAGCACGCAGGCCGCGCTCCTGTCGGCGCAGGCTGGTCTGATGACCTCGCTCGACGGCTTCAAGATCAATCTCGGGCTGCCGACTGAGGTCGAGGTGCGAATTGACGATTCCCCGCTGGATCAGTTCGAGCTCAACGACGAGCGCCTGGACGACTTGCGCACCCGCACGGAGGCGCTGCAACTCCGGCTTGTGCAAAACGACGAGCCGCCCATCGCCGAGCTAACCGACGTCACCCGCCAGCTTTTGAAGATGTACGACGAGCTCGAAGCCGTTCACGACCAGGTCGTCGGCGAATCGCAGCAATGGCAGGAAAAGCTCGCGGCCGACGAAAAGGCGGGCTTTGAAGGCCCGGAAGGGCCTCACAAGAAAGAGGTCTTTGACCGCGAGCGCGCCTTGCTGGCCAGGCTCAAAACCACGCTCGCGGAAACCAACAAAGACATCGATGACGACCAGGCAAGCGCGGCTGCTTTTCTAGCCGCTCTCCCAACTGCGGTTTCAAAAGAGGCGACAACGAAACTCCGCGACCTGGTTGGCAAGGAGTTCCGCGCCGATTTTTCTGCCGTCTCGGTCACCCAGACTCGAATCCGCGTGTTCTTGATCAAGCTTCCTCCAGTCGATCTGACGGTGAATCAGGCAATTCAGATTGCGCTGGGCAATCGACTCGATCTTCAAAACTCGCTCGCGCTCGTGACCGACGCCTGGCGTAACGTCGAAGTCGACGCCAATCAGCTCCAGGGCTTCTTGAATTTCGTCTACAACGGCAATTTCAACGAATCACCGAACCACAACGGACTGTTCCACTTCGACGCCGGCAACAATGTTCAGACGTTCGGCTTACAGTTCGATGCGCCGATCAACCGCCGGGTGGAACGGAACCAGTATCGTGGCGATCAGATCACTTACCAGCGGGTGCGCCGTAATTATATGCTGAATCGGGACGAGATCGTCCAGCAGATCCGCCTCGACATGCGCAGTCTCGTGCTCTGGCAACGCACTTTTGAGGTCAATCGCGAGCAGATCCTTTCCGCGGCGACGCAGCTCGAATCCGCCGAGGAAGAGGTGCGGGTGCCTTTGGACGTAAACCAATCCGCCACTCTTAGCCTTTTGACCGCGCTCAACAGTGTGCTATCTGCTCGTAACGCGCTGATCTCGACCTGGGTCCTCTACGAGACAAACCGATTGAGCCTTTATCGCGACTTTGATCTGATGGACATCGACTCGAACGGGGTATGGACCAATGAAAACGACCCGACCGCCATCGACATCGCCCTTCGACATGCCCAATCCGCACCCGCCTTCAGCCTCACCATTCCCGCACGAATCCCCGACCTCTCGCGCGGAGTTCCTTCCGACAGCACGTTCTACATCGACGTCGAGCCCGGCGGGAAACCCAACCAGCCTCCCGACGCAGGAAGGGCCCCTCTCGAAGACGACCCAGACATCACACCAGTCCCGGCAGGGGGAGGCGCAGCCGCACCTGATCGACCCGGAGTCCCTGTCCCCGCAGCACCACCGGCCGCTCCCGGTCCCTTCGCCGCGCCGCGGGCGGCTCCGTAGACCATCCGGGCTGGCCAAGCGGATGCTCGGTTTGATCTGCGGCGTGGCGCTGCTTGGCGTCATGGCCTACCTGGGCTCCATGATCCCGTGGAAGAGCTCTTCGAGTGAGAGCGAGCCGCTCTTCTCCGAAGTGCGAAAGGCCACGCTGACGATCACCGTCACCGAGCGCGGCAACCTCGAGAGCTGCGTGACCGTCGACGGCATATGCGAGGTCAACGCCCAGCAGATCAAGATCATCAGTCTGGTTCCCGAGGGCACCAAGGTGAAGAAGGGCGACGTCGTCTGCAAGTTTGATTCCTCCGAAATCGACAAGAACCTCTCCCTGCAGGACATCAAGGCCAAGCAGGCCATCGCCAAGATCGAAACCTCCCAGCAGGAACTGGAGATCCAGCGCAACAAGGGAGAAAGCGACATCATCGCCGCCAAGGTCGAGATGACGCTGGCGAAGCTCGACCTGGAAAAGTACGTGGAAGGCGACTACAAGGCCGAAACGACCAAGCAGAAGGGGGAGATCCGGCTCAAGGAGAAGGATCTCCGGGAGGCCAAGAACAAGCTCGATCAATACAAGCAGCTCTTCAAGAAGGGCCTGAAGGCCCAGGAGATGGTGACCATTCAAGAATCGGCTGTTGCGCAGACCGAGCTCTCGTATGAAAGTGCCAAGCTCGAGCTGGAGGTGAAGCAGAAATACGACTACAAGAAGAAGACCACCGAGTACAGCTCGAAGGCCGACCAGGCCTCGAAAAAGATCGAGCAGGCCGTGGCCACCTTGAAGGCGCAGATGTCCAAGGCTACGAGCGAAAATGAATCGGCCAAGGCCACCGCGGATATCGAGCAGCAGCAGATGAAGGAGTTCATCAAACAGAAAGACAAGACAGTCATCCGCGCCGGCCAGGACGGCGTCGTCGCCTATGCCAACGACGCCTGGTACGACTCGAGCCGCCAGATCCGCGAAGGGGCGACCGTCTATTCGCTTCAGCGAGTCTTCACTCTTCCCGACATGACCAAGATGCAGGTGAAGCTCAACATTCACGAATCGCTGATCAAGAAGATCAAGGTCGGGCAGAAGTGCGAGATCCGCATCGAATCATTCCCGGGCGTCGTCTTCGAAGGCACGGTCACGAATGTGTCTCAGCTCGCCGACTCGACCCGCCCCTGGATGAACGGCGGCGTCAAGCAGTACCCGACGGTCGTCAAGCTCAACGACCTCAAGTCACAGGAAGTCAAGCCGGGGATGACCGCCGAGGCCAAGGTCCTGGTCGGTGTGCTTGAAAACGTGCTGGTGGTGCCGGTGCAGGCGGTCGCCGAGCACAAGGGCGAGTTCTTCGCGTTCGTCGCCAGAGGCAGCCAGATCAAACTTCAGAAAGTGAAGATCGGCGACAACAACGAGACGCACGTCCAAGTTCTCGAGGGGCTCGCTGAGGGCGATCGCGTGGCGCTCGACGCCCGGCTGCGGGCCGTCGCCGAGTTCAAGCTCGACGATCAGAAGGAGGGCATCGACGCCAAGCTGCCAGGGACGCAAACCTCGGGTTCCGCGACCAGCCCCGCGGCAAAATGAGCCTGCTCACTCGAAGCGCGATTGCTACAATCGGGATCTGGTGTCATGCATCGTTTCTATACCACCGTGCTGCTGGCTGTCCGCAACCTCTCGCTGCACAAGCTGCGCGTGCTGCTGACCATTCTGGGATTGATCTTCGGCGTGGGGTCCGTGATCGCCATGCTGGCGATCGCCGAAGGAGCGAGCCTCGAGGCCCAGCGGCAGATTGCCTCGCTCGGCGCGACCAACATCATCGTCCGGAGCAACAAGCCGCCCAACGACGAGAACCCGACCAAGCAGCAGAACAATCAAGGGTTTATTCTCTCCTTCGGCGTCACTTACGCCGACTACCGGCGCATCATGACGATCCCCTCGGTCGTGAACGTCACTCCCGTGCGGGAATTCGTCCAGAAGGTGCGGCGTCTCGATCGGGAGATCGAGGGAAGAATCGTCGGGGTCGACGCCGATTTCTTGAAGATGACGGGCCAGCACACCGAAGACGGGCGGTTTCTGACGGACGCGGATTTGTTCACCCGGGCGAATGTGGCCGTTCTCGGTTCGCAGGCAGCCGAGAAGCTTTTCGCCTATGGCGACCCGGTGGGCAAGACGGTGCGAGTCGGTGAGGATCATTACTTTCGCGTTGTCGGCGTGACTTCGTTCAAGGCCCCGTCGTCCGGAACCGGCAGCAGCCTGGCCGCTCAGGATTTCAACCGCGACATCTACATTCCACTGACGACCAACAGGGCGCGATTCGGCGACGTGATCGAGAGCGAGAAGCAGGGTAGCTTCACGGCCGAGAAGATCGAGCTCTCGCAAGTGACGGTGACCGTGGATTCGATGGACGACGTGAAGAAGACAGCGACGGCACTCGAGAGCCTGCTGGGCCAGTTCCACACCAAGAAGGACTACGTGATCACGGTGCCGCTCGAGCTGCTGGAAAAGGCCGCGGCGACGCAGCGGATTTTCAACCTCGTGCTGGGCTCGATCGCGAGCATCTCGCTCCTGGTCGGCGGCATCGGCATCATGAATATCATGCTGGCGACGGTTTCGGAGCGCACCCGCGAGATCGGCATCCGCCGGGCCCTGGGCGCTCGCCGCCGCGACATCATCGAGCAGTTCCTGATCGAGACGACCGTGATGTCGTCTTCCGGCGGTCTGATCGGTGTTCTCCTGGGCGTCGGCGCCCCGCCCCTGGTGTCGTACCTATCGGGCATGCCGGTGGTGATTCGCCCGTGGTCGCCGATCATCGCCTTCCTGATCGCCGTGACGATCGGCATCGTCTTCGGGGTGTATCCCGCGCCGAGCTGCGATGCTCGACCCGGTCGAGGCGCTTCGGACGGAGTGAGCAGGGAGGGGATCACTGCGCCGCCGACTGCGTTCCCATTGGGCTGCCGCGAATTGTCATGGCTTCCGGCAGGGGTCGGGCGGCGATGGTGAAGCCGTGCTCCGTGAGGTCGTTCCGGATCTGGCGGAAGAGCGTGAAGCTATCGGGGTAGACCCACAACGTGATCGTTGATCGCTCGGGGCTCAACAGGCTGATCGTGCGGGAGAACTCCGAGAGGGGGTTACGGGTCGACTCGTACGTTTCACCGCGGGTAGCCGATTCGGGAACGAGCTCCCAGCCGCTGAGCTCGTAGCGGATGTTCTTGCGCTCGATCAGCTCTTCCATGCTTCCGGGCACGGCGCGGACCAGCTCATATTCGAGCGAGAACGCCCCGACCGGGCCGACCTTGTTGCTGACGGCCGGCGAGCGGTCCGACATGCGGACGCGGATCTGGGCGTCGGCGCGGGTCAATTCCATCAGCCGGTTCAGATCGATGAATGTGATGCGATTCCGGCGCAGCTCGAAATGATACTCGTTGCCCGAGGCGGGCCTGGCGACCGGCGCCTTGCTCAGGATCGAGACCGACTTGGGCCTCGGGAGCTGCCGGAGGCTTGAGATCTCCTTCTGGACCTTGTCGCGCTCGCCCCGCAGAAAGCCGCCTCGGGTCGAAGCCTGGGTGATTCGCGTCGACGGGTCGCGCACCAGGAATGCCAGCTTGCGCGCCGCGCTGCGTCGAGGGCGGCCTGGGTGGTCGCCTGGCTAAGACGCCTGGCTGACGCCGCAGTGCGCTCGTCCGCCCGCGCACGGTCGCGGCTGGCCGCGTCGAGCTCGGCTTCGGCCTGCGCCACGGCAGCACGGTCGATTTCCTTGGGCGCGGGAGGCGGCTCAACAACCGCCACGGCGGCCGGGCTCGGCACGGCCTCGCTCTTCTCTTGTTGCGGCGACGTGACAACGGAAGCGGCCGCCGGGGCAACGGGTGCGTGTGGTTTCGCTTTGCGGCGGGCGCCAAGTTGCACGTAAAGGGTAATCACCGCCACGCAGGCCAGAACACTCGCAACTTGCGCTATCGAGCGCCCCGCGGGGACGGCTCCTGGTCGTGCGCTCGCCGCCGGGAATGGCGCGCTGGCTCGCGCTCGACCGGCAGTCGATCGCCGGGCCCGGAACGCACGCCACCGGAATCTCGTCGCTCTGGTTTCATCACCACGGATTCCTGCTGAAGATACCCGCGTCCTGCGATCCTGCAACCTGGAGCGCAACCGGCCAGTCTGGCAGCGAGAAGAGAAGCTGCCGCCGAGCCAGCGCAAATGTCTCGGCGCCCTGCTGCTCGACGAGGAACCGCAGCGCCGGCTTCTGGTGGATGAGCGGGTCGACCATCGCCCGGTTTCGAACCATGGCGCGAATCTCACGGGCGAGAATGTAGTCCGAGCCCTGACCGGCGCTTCGGAGCACGTCGCCGGTGACGCGATAAGCTCCCGGCTGAAGCACGAGGTCGTCCTTCCGGCATACCACCACGATCTCGAATTTCGCCTCGATCGCTCCGGTCGGCATGGTCTCCTTTTTCCGGGGCGGCATGATCATTGCGTTTGCATCGTCGGAGTTCGAGCTCGGGCTCGTATTCACGCCGAACGAGTTGATCGACGACGGGGAGGACGACATGCTGGATTGCGTATTGCCCCCCAGCGGCATTCCGCCGGACTGATTGTTCGAGCTGTTATTGCTTGAAGATGTGCTTGAAGGCATTCCCCCTGACTGGAGATCGGGGGGCGAATCGTTCGGTGACGAGCTCGAGGGCAGCCCCGACGGGGAACCGAATGCCGAAGCCGCGCCGGCGAGCTTCTGGGCCAGGCCGGGGCTCACGAACGAGCTCAGGCCGCTCAAGCTCTTGGCTCGTTCGATGTCGTCCTGCGAGTACTGGCCGGCCAAGCTCTTGGCTCGTTCGATGTCGTCCTGCGAAAATTGGCCGGCCAAACTCTTGGCTCGTTCAATGTCGTCCTGCGAGTACTGGCCTGCCTGGTACGCGCTCAGTGCCGGATCGAGTTGTGCGTTTGCCGGCACGCTCGATCGATTGAGCGCCCCGCCGGCCGCAACATTTGCGCGGGCGGCAGCCGCAGTTGTTTGAGGGCCGGTGTCTGTCCCCGACAGATCCTGGCCAAGCGCCTGATCGGACTGAGGTGTTTCCGACCCAGCCGGTGGCGGGCCGTCCTGTACGGCATCCTTCCAGTCGAAGCCGCGGCCCGGGCCTTGACCCGTGCCGGTGCCCATGGCTCCCCCGCCGTTGCCGGTCGATTTCGAGTTTGGCGCATCGGCCGACTCGGCGGCACCGCCGTTCGATTGCAAGCCTGACCCACCATCGGAACCCGGATCGCCCGTGCCCGCGGTGCCGGCATTGCCCTGGCCCGCGCCCGAGCCTCGTGCGATCAGTCCGGAGGCACCCACGCCGCTGGACATGGCTCCGCCGGACTGCGGGAGGATTCCAGCGGTTCCACTTGCAGCATTGTCGCCCTCTGGCGCAGAGGAGCCCTTGATCGACTGACCTAGACCGAAGGCCGGTGCTTGAGCGCCGGCGGATGTGCTGCCGTTCGATCCTCGGCGCGAAAGCAGTCCCGGCCCGCCCACGGATGCTGATTGTCCCGCCCGATCACCGGCAGGCTCGAATGCCGGCACCTGAGGCATTCCATCGGCGCCTCCAGATCCACCGCCGGGTTCGCTTCCACCAGAGGCAAAGGCGTGTCCAGGCGCAAGCCCGTTTCCGCCAGTGCCGGGCCCGCTTCCGGCAGTGCTGAGGCCGCTTTCACCAGTGCCGAGCCCGCCCATGCCGCCGCTCACGGGAAATGGTTGATCAGCGGGGTTCGCACTGCGCCTGTTCCGACGTCCTCCCCATTGACCGCGCCCGCGGAGATGCCTGTGCCCGAGCTGCCGGTTTGATCGCCGAATCCTCGGCCCGTGCCCGAACCGACGGTGAATGAGCCGCCGCCATCCTGCTGATCGCCAGATCCTCGGCCGCCGCTCGACGCGATGGCAAGGCCGCCCGAGCCGCCCGCATCAATGCCGCCGGCTTTCGTCGTGTCGTTCTTTCCTGCGCGGCCGCCGAGTGCGCCCTGGTCGGCGTTTGCGAGGCCCTGACCAGGGAGGGGTTCGAGAGCACCTGCGCGTCTGTCCGGTTCGTTCCCGCCGGCACCTCGATCTGATGACGGATGGGCGGAATCACCTTGGCCGAGCTGGCTTCCCGGTTCACCGGCGCCGGGGGCACCGGCAGAACGTCCGCCGGCCGGGCCGGCCCGTGGCCCGCGGCCGGGCCAGACGAAGTCCTGCGGCTGCGAGCTGCCGGAGGATGCGAGCCCCTGCCCTCCTCGGCCGCGTCCTCCCCCTGCTCCGTTTTCGTCGATCGCTCCGATCATCGAGCCCTGGTCTCCGGGCGGCAAGCCGGCCAGAGCCGTTCGACTCTGATCATTTGCCTGATTCGCTTGTGCCAGGCGCCGGGAGATTGGTGCGCTCGCCGGCGCCGCCTCGAGCGGAAGATCAAGCGGAACGGTTCCATCCCAGGTCGTCAGATCGTCGAAGTCAGGTATGTTGACTGCGAGGTTCTGTTCGACGAGCTCGTAGCCGAACGCGATTCCGAGAGGCTCGAGGCACGTACGGGCAAGGTAGTACGGTGCGATGCCGTCGGGGCGGACCAGGAAAACGATATAGGGAACTGCCGGAGTGCCGTCGGGCGTATCGGCGGAGTGGATGTGAAGAGCTCGCGGGCGATGGCCCGGATGAACGTGCTCGATTTGGGATTGATGCGCGGCGAAAGCTCGAGCGCGGTGAATGTCGGCCCGTGTGGCTGGAGATTCGCGCCGCCGCGCGTGCATTCGATCACGATCGGCCTGCGCCAGGTGCCGTTCGGGCCCTTGTAGGGAAGCACAGAGAAGCCGGACCGCTTGCTTGCCTTGGCGAGGGCGGCCTTGGTGGAGTCGCGCTCGTGTTCCAGAACATCCCGTTCGGCGTCGAGCGCGTCGGCGTCGCGCTCCAGTTTCTCAGCCTGGGAGTTGATGCCGGCGATCTGCTGGCGAACGAGCATCTCCCGCCGCTTCCAGCGATCGGATTCGGCGACGGCCGACCGGTACGCGCCTTCCATCGCACTGGCGCGCCCGTCGGCGGCCTGGGCGGCCGCGAGCTCTCTTTGCCTTCGCAGTCGCCAGCGCGGCGATCGCTTTTTGCGTGGGGTCTTCTTCGGGGGGTGCTGGCGGGGGGGCGGGCTGCTCGGTGACGGCCGGGCTCTCGACCGGCGCGCTGGGCTCGGGCGCCGGGCCTGGATCGGCGGTCTTCGCGACCGCCGGTTTCTCCGGAACCGCCTCGCGGCGCTCCGCCGCCGCCCGGCGATGGATCGCCAGGAGGAGATTGAGCGTCCCGACGAGGCTGACAAGGATCAGCCCGAGGAGCAATCGCTCGGTCCAGATCGCCCCCCTGCGGTGCGCCATCGGTCCCGATCTCCCCATCCTGGGATGATCTCGCTCCATCCGGCCGGGCATGCTTTGTGGCGTCCAACCATTCGCCGCGGCCACCTGTCGAAGTGCCGCGGGATCCTACGCTATTTCACAAATTCTCGCGATGCGGCTTGGGCCGCTATCTCTTGAATCTCATCGGATTTTGGTACGAGCGACCTTGAGTTCTGTAGCGGATGGGGCGAGTTTCAAGAAGATGTAAACCCTGTTATCCGGTGGCGACGCTCGCTAGTCTTCCTAAAATGCCCAGTTGTTCGAGCTTGGATTGTCGGATGTTCAGCATCTCACCCCGGGACCGGCTGGAAAGCCGGGCGCTGGCGAAAGAGCTGCGTGAGCGAGCCGAGCAGAAAGGCGACCAACCCGCCGGACAGGGCGACTGCCAACTGGGGCAGGAAAATGATGAGCGCCACCTCGGCTGACTGCACGAGAACGAAGTATGTGGCAGTCGGGTCTGGTCGGAGCGTGAGCGCGAATCGTGTGACGGCAACGTGGATGAAGTCGAGATACTCGTTCCACAGGGAACCGACCAAGGACTCGTCCTCAACAAACAGCCCGTAGCAGCACGAGAGCGCTGCGACGACACCCAACCCTACGAAGCCGCCCCAGAACGCGCGTGCGCGGCCCCGGCTCCGGATCGGGCTCCGTGGAAAGCAACCAGTGATTTTCATCAGTCCAGCCTCGCGCGCCCAGGAACACGAACGGCCGTCGCAGCGGCGACTCAGTCAGGTCCGTTCGGTTCCGAGCCGCGGCGCGGCGCGGTCGGCGGCATAGGCGGAACGATGATTTCCGAGATCAATCCCACGTCGATCCAGCGTCTCTCGTGTTCGGCATCATCATTATCGCCGGCGAAGAACAAAAGTACTTCCCTCGCGCAGCGCACCGGCGGGATCGCAATCCAATCCGGGTGCGCGACTTCGTATTCAGTGCCATCGATTAGACGCAGCCGAAACGGCCGAAAAGGTTGACTGCGTTGCACCTCGCGAATCGTTTCCGCCGTGGCCATTGCTTGATCCTCACACGCGATCAGCGATTGTTCACTCGGGCGCAAAGATCCAAGCGTACAACATCTCGAGCACCCCATTCGAGGATAGTGAAAAGGTGAGGCGGACACAATCGAGCATTCGCCGCGGACCTGCACCGCCGGCGAAGGCGGCCGAGCGGTTCCCAGATGGTAAGGCCGAGTCGCTCGTCATGCCCCCCAACGGATTGCCGGCGAATGTTTTCGTGCCTTGAGCGGTTCACGAACCGTGCTTGGCGGGCCGTTCTTCAATTTGCCTGGTCGTCTCTTTCAATCGTGAGAGGCGGCAGCTCGAGCGTCTGGCCCGGCCCGATCTGGAAATCCTTCAAGACCTTCGAATCAATCGAAATGTTGTTTCTGTCGGTGGTGAGGAGGCGATACGTCGCGCCCGGGATCAACCCGGAGAACGTGGCCCGTCCGTCATTGTCTGTGGGTGGACCACCCGAGTAACTGGTGTAGCCCAGGCCGGGGCCGGCGTCGGCGGCCAGGTCCTCGCCGCGCATGTTGCCGTCGAAGTCGCACTGGAATCGTCCTGCGGTCAACACGAACTGGAGCGCCGCCCGGTAGCCGGCGACCGGCTTGCCGGCTGAATCGACGAGCCGAATCTTGATTTTTCCGCTCGGCGCCAGGCGGATCGTCATCGGCTCGTTTCCGTTTGCCCTGGCCGAGACTTCGATCGCGGCGCCCCAGAGCTGCTTCGCGTCATGCACAAGCAGCGAATAGACGCGCTCGGGGTCGAGACCCGGCAACACGAATCGGCCATCGCGCACGGGGATCCGGTATCCGCCCCAGCGCACCGACTGGGCCGATACGTTGAAACGAGTGATGATCGCGCCCTCGGCAACAGGCTTGTCGTCGGGACCGACGACCTTGCCCGTGAGCGTGACGCCACGACGAAGCGCGATCGCGACTTCAACCGGGTCGTTCCCCTTCGGGGCGTCAATCCGCACGAGTGCCTGGGCGTACTTGCGATGGCCGCCTGCGCGACCATCGAGCGTCTGCGAGCCATATTCCGACAAGATGTACTCGGGTGAGGCCTTGGTGGCGATGAGATGCCCCGGGCCGGCAGGGACCGGGATCGAATAGGTGCCATCCTTGCGACTGATGACCGTTGACCACTCGCCGGTGAGGATGGCTTCCGTCGGCTCAAACTCCGGCCGGTGAAGGGGCTGGTAGAGAATCTGGCAGCCTTCGACGGGCTTGCCGGAGCCTGCTTCCGTGACCTTTCCACGAACCAGCACGCCGCGCGGCAGAGCGAAATCGACCGTCTGGCGCACCGAGCCCTTGGTCCACGTGATCTCCTTTTGCACGCCCAGGTAGGGCTGGCCGTCGGGTGCATAGGCGTAGACGGTGAAAAGCGCCTCGCCGGTTGTCATCGATGTGTAGACGGTGTCTGCGTATGGGTTGAGCCGGAACCGGCCCTGGGCGTCAGCCTGATCGCTGATGTAATGGCCGCCTTGAGCGGCCATGGGTGCGTGGGGCACGGGCGCTCCCGTATCGGCGTAAGTCACGCGGCCATCAATCGGGTGTGCAGCGGTCAGCACGTAGACTTTTCCTTCGGTGTCGGCGGGGGCCTGCGGCTCGATCGAGATTTCCTGCCGCGCAAATCGTTCGTCGCGGATGTGAACAGCCAGCGCCAGGCCCCGGCCCACGCCACGGATCTGAAAGCGGCCTCGTTCATCGGTCTTGACCGTCGCGGGCCAAGGCGTGAGATTCTCAGAAGGTTCTCGAATGCCAACGCCGTCCCGATCGCCATCGGTCTGGGTCGCGAGCTGGACGACCGAAACCGCGATCCCGGCCGCGGGCTGTCCGCGCAAGTCGACGAGCCGCCCGTGGACAGCCTGCTCGGGTCGAAGGCGAATTTCGACCTCCGGTGATTCGGCGTCTGGGTTGAGCGGTTGCCAGCCCATGCCAAAGCCTGTTGCTCCGGCAATCACGTCGAGGTCGAAGAACGCTTCGGACGAGGTGCGCGGCACGGTCATACGAAAGCGGCCTGTGCGATCAGCTTTGGTCTGTCCGAGGACAGGGTGAGCGCCCGAATAGTCCCCACCCCAGCGCCCCTGCGCGGGAAGCCGAAAATCGCCACGGCGGCGCCGGAGACCGGCTTCCCGGCCGGGTCGAGCACGGCGCCCGTTACTGTCATCTTTGGCTCGGCCTTGCCGGCGGGCGGCGGCGCTTCTTGATGGCGGTCACGTTCCGTCTGCTGCTCATCAGCGGCCCGGGTTGCCAAGGCACTGCTTTGCTTGTTTGAAGGCTGGGCCTGCAACGCCCTCGCTGCGATCATCTCCACACAAGCGGCAAGGCAAGCGGCGGCAACGAGCGTGGCCGCGGTTCGTTTGAGCTGGCTTGTGAATATGGCCTTGAGAACGTCGGTCACCAACGATGCAACGGGCGTCGAGACGAACCCCGTCGCAGCGCCGGCGGCGACCTCGATCGCGGACCGCGTGGTCCGAGCTGCCAGGGCCCGCGGCACTTCCGCCACGACGGCGCGCGAGGATTCGCTCGCGATGACGAAGCCGGCGTACGCCAGGCCGCGGCGCGCGAGCCGGCTCCTGAGGAGGCCGCGCGCCCGGGCCATCCGGCTGCGGACCGTGCCGATCGGCCACCGCAGGCGCCGGGCGGCTTCGGCATGGGTCAAGCCCTCCAGGTAGCAGAGGACGATGGGGACTCGGAGCCGGTGCGGGAGGCGATCGACCTCTTCGTGCAAGGCCGCGCTTTCTTCGCCCTGGATCGGTCGAAGCTCGGCCAGGATCGGAACGCCAGCAATCGATGACATCGTCGCGTCCCCTTCGGTACGGCCCATCCATCTCGCCCGGCGGGCTTTCGCCTTCTGGGCAGTCCGGCGAGCGACGCCGTAGAGCCAGTTGCCCAGC
The DNA here is from genome assembly GCA_963823665.1 of uncultured Planctomycetota bacterium. Lineage (GTDB taxonomy): Bacteria > Planctomycetota > Planctomycetia > Isosphaerales > Isosphaeraceae > CAVXHV01. The sequence goes on along the minus strand of CAWGMQ010000004.1, from coordinate 361,635 downwards.
AGATCGGGATCGCGGATCGAGCCGGCGCGTTTCGGCGAGCACGAGAAATGTGGCCTGAAACGCATCCTCGGCGTCGTGCGCGTCGCCTAGAACCCCGCGGCACACGCACAAGACCATCGGGCCATGCCGGGCCACGAGCGCTGCGAACGCGGCCTCGGCGGATTCGCCTGCTCGCGACGCGAATCGCTCGAGTAACTGGCCGTCCGTCAGCATTCCGGCCGTTCCCACCTCGAAGAGCGTGCGAATCGTCTGGGCGAACATGGTAGAAGCTCCCTCCCGTGCCGGCGGCCAAAATACCTCTGTGGCAATTGATCTTCCATGTACTTCCCGGCGGCGGCGTTTCCAATCTCGAATTCTTCAGTCCGCTGGGCCGCCCAACCTGGAAAGATGAATGGACGTTCTGGCCCGTCAAGGTTGGAAGACTTCGGCGGGGAACTCCATATCCATGAGCAAGAGACGGAAGTCAAATCGATCGCGGATTCGGTCGAGGGCTGGGTCGGCTCGCAGCTCGGACGAATTACAAAACCCGGCTGCTATCGCGCGGCGAAGGCTCGCCATCGCGGTCCGGGCGTCGTGATCCTGTCCGCCGATATTGTCATCGAGCGAGGACCGGATCGCATAAGCCCTGGCGATTTGATAGATCTCAGGGGACACAAGCTCGCTCCGGCGCTCGAGAAGGCGGAGGTTCTTCTCGAGGGCGGCTCGCGCTTCGACGTGCCGGCCCACGTCGCGGAGTGCCATGGCGACTCCGTTGCGCACGATCGCGAGCCGGTTGCGAACGGTCGATAGGTCCGGGTTGGGCTCAGCGTTACGCGCCAGGAGCTCTTCTGCCGATTCAAGCGCCTTGATCGCCTCCGCGCGGTGCCCAAGCGAGAGCTCGAGCTCGCCGATCTTGCCATGCAACGTGGCCAGTTGTTTCGAGAACGCGATGTTGGCCTGCTTGACCTCGGCATCGGCCTGAGCGTTGGCGGCACTTTGCACGCGCAGGGCGAGCGTGGCCATGGCGCGCGCATCCCGCTCGGATCGGCGCGCGCTGTCGACCGCGAGCGTGGCTATTGTCGCCAGCACGGCCGCGAGTGCGGCGGTCCCGGCCTGCACCCACGCGCGATGGCGGCGCGCCACCGCGCGAGTCGTACGGAGGGCCCTTCGCGAAACACGTAAACCGGCTCGTCGACCCTCTCCGACTCTCTTTTGGCTTGACCCCCGGCCATCAGCCTGCCTCGCGTTCAGAAAGGTGCCAACTGCGTTTCCGGCGGCGCAACTCGTTCATTATCACACGCGATTGACAAAAGATGAATCGAAAGCAGAATTCGCGACATCGCACAATCCGATAAGGAAGGAAGGCTCGCCAACCGGAGCCGCACGTCGCTCGAAATCGCTCGTGCAATTCCTCTGCTCGCGTTGACCGGCCGAGCCTGCGCGGCTATCGTTAAAGAGGCAGAAGCTGTCGTTTCATCTGCTTCGTTTGCGTCGCGACTGATCGCGACTCGCCGCTCGTGTCGCATTCCATCGCCCGGCGCCGCCTTGATGGGCTTAAATCGGCGCACTTTCCTCCATGGCTGATGAACGCATTCGCCGCCAGATCGCCTTTCTGGCTGCGCAGATGATGTATCACAGGACCGAAACCGAGTACTTCACCGCCAAGAGAAAAGCCGCCAAGCAGCTCGGAGTCGAGTATCGTCATCGACCCGCCGACCTGCCTGGCAACCGCGAGATCCGCGACCAGATCCAGGCCATGGCCCGCATGCACGAGGGGCCGAAGCGGCTCGAGACCCTGCGCGACATGCGGCTCGACGCGCTGCGGCTGATGCGGCTCTTGGCGCGGTTCCGGCCCCGGCTGATCGGCAGCGTGCCGCACGGGGCATGTGCGCAAGGGGTCGGACATCGACATCCACATCTTCTGCGACAGCCAGGCCCTCGTCACCGACACGCTCGAGGAGCTGGGCGTGCAGTACGACGTCGAGCACAAGCGAATCGTCAAGCATGGCGAGGAGCGGTCGTTCACTCACATCCACGTTTACGATGCTAATAATTTCGAGCTGACGCTCTACCCAGAAGAAAAACTCTCGTACGTCTTCAAGAGCTCGATCACGGGCAAGGCGATCGAGCGGGCCTCGATCGCCGAGCTGGAAGCGCTGCTGCGGGAGGAATATCCCGAGATCGATCTGGAGCGCGAGGTCGAACGAGTCGAGGACCAGATCGACCCTTACTTGCTCTACCGCATGCTGCTCGAGCCGCTGGAAGGCGTAAAGCAGAGCCCCAAGCATCACCCGGAGGGCGACGCTCTCTACCACAGCCTGCAAGTTTTCGAGCTGGCGCGGGAAACCTGTCCGTACGACGAGGAGCTCCTGCTGGCGGCGCTCTTGCACGACGTCGGCAAGGCGATCGACCCGTCAGATCATGTGGCGGCCGCGCTGCAGGCGCTCGAGGGCTCGATCACCGAGCGCACGGAGTGGCTGATTGCCCACCACATGGACGCCCAGGCACTGCGCAGGCACGCTGGGCGCCAAGGCGAGAGCAAGGCTCCAGGAGTCTGAATATTATGATGATCTCATGCTGCTCTATGAGCTGGACCGCCGCGGGAGGGTGCGCGGCGCGGCCGTCTGCGAGCTGGACGAGGCGCTCGAATTCCTGCGCGAGCTTGCCGAGGGAGACACGAGCCCGGGCACGGCGGTGAATGATTGAGACGCGTTGTTCGAGCGACTACTGTGCGAGGGGAAGGGGACCGCTATCGGTTTTTACTCCCCGGCTGTGAGCTTCTTCTCTCGGTCTTGCTCGAATTCTCTCACACGTTCAAGGACCGCTTGATACAGCTTCTCGCTCGCCCGGAAATTCGTCGCCCTCAGTTCGTTGATCTTTTGTTCGACGTCAATGAGCCCGCGTTTCGCGGCTTCCTCGAGTATGCCGAGCGTGCCGACCACTGTCAGGCCGCGGCTCGTTGCTTCCCTGCTTCCCTGCTTCCGTCGCGCTCGTCAATGAGAACCCGGTCCGCTTTCAATTCCAGGGCCAGGAAGATTGCTGCCGCCTCTCCGCGGCCAAGTTTCGAGGGCCCGACATGCGCCGGATCTTGGATGATGAGCCATGCAGGCGGGCTTCCCGATCACGTCCGAACAGCTTCTGGGCTCTTCGCGTGCGCAAGCTCATCAAACACCGCAGATGGGGCATAGACTTGCCCAAAGATTGCGGCAAGCACATGAGCTGTCTCGGTCAGGATGAGGTAATTGAGCGGCGTCGTGTCGGACACAACGATCATCTTGGCCGCGCCTCTTGAAGGGAGGCTGCTTGATCCGCCAACTCTTCAGAAGTCAACTCGAGCCAGACCTTGTGCCGTTTGAGAACGCCGTCAGTCTCGTAGCGGCTCAGCCCCAGAGCCTCGGCTAGTTGGTAATGGGTGATTCGCTCCTGCCGGTAGAGCTCGACGAGGAATAACTCTCGCGCTTCCCTGTCGAGGTCCGCCCCGTTGATGCGGACCTGCTGCTCGATCTCTTGCGGTATCTCGAAGCTGATCGTCATGGCTTTCGCTCCATGGCCGCGAAAGGATCTTAACCCTCGTCCTCCATGGTTGCTGCGTTCTCAGGTGCAAAGCAAGTACGCTTAGTGAGTTATGGAACCGAGAGGCGCGTGTCGCGGCCACCGGCGGCTTCGGGCGATTCCAAGGCCCCTGTGCCCGCACCTCGTGAAGCGCTCTCCGCCTCCTTGTCCCACGCGTCGCCCAGGCGAGCCAGACCAGCGCGCTTGCAGAGAGCGGCGAGTTTTTCAAGTGACGCCGGGTCGCCGAGGTGTCGCAGGCTTTCGTCGAGCAACGGTCGCAACTGAAGCGGATCGAGTGCCCCGCGGATTCGACGAACGGTGTCGGCAGCCTGGCGGCTTTCTTCCTCGCGGCCGAGCGCGCGCAGGGCGCGGGCGAGCCGGTACCACGAGCGCCAGTCCTGGGGTGCCTCCTCGAGAGCGGTGCGAAATGCGGTCGCGGCCTCCGCGGGCCGGTCGTCGTATTCGAGGTTCCAGCGGCCGAGAAGACGCCAGTATCGAGAATCGCGAGCGCTCGCGGGCCACTCGCCCAGGATCGCACGTCCTCGCTCGGGCTCGCCGGCATCGGCGAGAGCGGTCACGAGTGCCTCCCGGGCTGCGATGTGGTCCGGGTGCTCCGCGACGATCGTTTCCAGGTCGGCCAGCAGAGTCGCGCGGTCGGGATCGCCGGCGCGCGGCTGAATTGCCATCCGCTCGATCAGTGCAACCCGGGCATCAAGGTCGTTCTTGTCGGCATCGATCCATCGCCGCAGAGTTCTCCTGACGTCATCATCGGGCAGCTCGGCCAGGAGACCGAGCGTCAGCTCCTTCAGCACGGTGGCGCGCGATTCGGGACGTACGCTTCCATAAGCCTCCCAGCCGGTCCGTGATGCATCGAGCGCTCGATCTTCGACCCGCAGGATCTGGAGCAATAGTTGCCAGGATTCGAGGTTATCGGGATCGGCGGCAACCGAGCGCCGCAAAGCCTGTTCGCTCTGGAACGCCCGGCTCAGTGCTAGGGAAGCCCGCGCTTCGCCCAGGTGCGAAAGCCCGTTCGCACCGTCACTCGAATTGATCTCCCGCCAGATCTTGAGGGCCCTGCCCCAATCACCGCCGCGTGCGGCTGCCTCGGCCTGGCTCCGCATTTGCTCGCGCGAACCACTGATCAAACTCACGGTCACTGAAAGACCAATGAGCCCGCCGACTGCCCCCGCGCCCAGCAAGAGCCAGGAGAGGCGTTTTGTCCGGGGCGTTCGGATTCGCGAGATCGGCTTCACACACGTCCATCATGACGAGCGAATGATCGGAGCAACCGGGAGTCGCATTCCCGGTGAGGCTTTCGGCCACGGGAAATACTCGGACTAGATCGCATTCTAGCCCCGGTTACGGCGAAGTTCCACCTGTGCGCCAAGGGGGCCTGCGCCCCTGCTCGAGTGTGGTGCGGCGGTGGGACCGCTCTGCCGCCGTGCGGCGTGGCTTCGCGTTCGGACGCGCGGTTGACCATGCCGGTCGTGGAGTGGCCTTCGAATAGCGGGACGATCACCAGGCGGCCACCCGTGGCTTCGACTTCGTCTCTGCCGACCACCTGATCGGGGCGGTAGTCTCCTCCCTTGATGAGGACATCGGGCTGGATGGCGCTGATCAGCTCGAGCGGGGTGTCTTCATCGAAGATCGTCACGGCATCGACGGCTTCGAGGGCGCTCAAGACCTCGGCGCGCGCTTCGGCCGGATTGATCGGGCGGCTGGGGCCCTTCAGACGTTTTATGCTTGCGTCGGAGTTCAGGCCGACGGCCAGAAAATCGCAATGGCCCGCTGCCTCGCGCAGCAAACGCACGTGGCCCGGATGCAGGAGGTCGAAGCAACCGTTGGTGAAGCCGATGGTCTGACCGGCCCGTTGCCGCCGCAGCACTTCCGCTTTGAGGTGATCGCGGTCGAGTACCTTGGCGCCTTCGGATGGGTGGTGTTCGATCAGGTCGTTGTGGATCTCCTCGCGAGTCAGGAGGGCCACGCCGAACTTCTCGACCTCGAGCCCACCGGCCACGTTGCCCAGAGCGGCGGCTTCCGCGTAGTCAGCGCCGCTGGCCAGGCAGAGGCCGACGACGGCGAGCACCATGTCGCCGGCTCCGGTGATGTCATAGACCTGTCGCGGCCGGGTCGGCAGCACTTCAGCGCGGCCGTCGGCGCGCACGAGTGCCATTCCTTCGCGGTCAAGGGTGACGAGTACGGCCTCCATTTCGAGGCTTTCCACCAGCTTCTGCCCGACCCGGATCGCGTCTTCGGCGCGGGCGATCGTCATTCCGGTGGCGAGCTGCGCTTCGAGCCGATTCGGGGTCATGCAGTGCACGCCGCGATAGCGGCTGTAGTCGCTCGACCGGATCGGGTCGGCGAGCACGCACTTACCGGCCGCCCGGGATTTTTCGATGACGGTGCGCAGGAGTGTTGGAGTGCAGACGCCTTTGCCATAGTCCGAGACCAGGACGATGTCCGCCTGCGCGAGTATGGCATCGAGCTCGCCGTGCAGGCGTGTTTCGAACAGTGCCGGCACCGGGTCGCATTTTTCATAGTCGACGCGGATCATCTGCTGCGGGTGGCGGTCTTGCGCCCGGCCGATGTAGCGCTCCTTGAGCGTGGTTGGCCGATCGTCCAGGGGCAGCACCAGCCGGTCGTCGATCCCCTGCACCAGGAGCATCCGCCGAACCAGTTCGGCTTCGGCATCGCAGCCAACGCCGCCGGCGAGCGTGACCTCCGCGCCCAGTGCCCGCAGCATGGTTGCGACGCTGGCAGCGCCCCCAGGCGATGCTCGCGCTGATCGGCCCGCAAGAGCGGGACGGGGGCTTCCTGGCTGATTCGCTCGGCAAACCCCCAGATGTAACGGTCGAGGATCAGGTCGCCGATGACCACAACGCGCGGATGGCCGAGCCCCTCGAGCCGCCGGATCAAGTCATGCCTCATGCCCCGGGTACTCCCTTACCGCGGAAACGGCGATCCTTCTTGATACGGTGGGTTGCACCCACCCTACGAGCAAGGAAACCGGCCGTCCGTAGGGTGGGTGGAACCCACCGATTCTGTATGCCGGTTACCTCCGGCCTCGCGCTCCATCCCCCTACCGCCGCTTGCCGCTCCGACACGGTGGGTTGTACCCACCCGGCAAAAGCAAGCCACCTGGTTTCGCTGCAAAGTATGATCTGGACGTCGGATTCGTCAAGAGGAAAGCGGTTTCGAGCCGGTGTGGTTTTAGGAACCCAGGACCGGTTTCTGTATGGTTTAGTTCGAGCGAGGCGCCAGCGTACCGGGCCTGGCGTGGGGGTCAAGGCGGGTTTGCGTGTGCTCGGAGGTGGACGGCAGGTTACAATGACGCTGACTTCGAGCGGGTTTTCAAGATCGCGTGAGATTCGAGATACAAGTTCGCGGAGCTTCTGCTGTGAACGAACACGACTTGCTTTGTCGAATCACCGTCAACCCGCACATTTTCGGCGGTAAGCCGATCGTCCGCGGCCGCAGACTTGCCGTGGAACACGTGCTGGATATGCTGGCGGCCGGAGATACGCCTGAAACGATTCTGGAGGGGTATCCTTGGCTCGAACCCGAAGATATTCGCGCTTGCTTGATGTTCGCGCGGAACCATGTCGGCCATGAGCGTATCGAGCCCCTGGTCCTGGAAGGCGCCAATTGAAGCTCCTGCTCGATTCGTGCGTCTGGGGTGGCGCGGCTCCGGAGCTGCGGTCGAATGGCCATGACGTCCTCTGGTCCGACGAATGGGACACAGATCCAGGAGATGAGGAGATCATGGCCATCGCTCATCGCGAAGGGCGTATTTTGGTAACGCTGGACAAGGACTTCGGTGAGCTCGCGATCGTAATGGGGCTGCAGCACTGCGGGCTCCTCAGAATCGCTGGTTTCGCGGCCCGGCAGCCCGTGTTATCCAGCACATCCTGTCAACACACGGCCCCGAACTGCAAGCTGGGGCCGTCGTCACCGCGCTTCCAGGCCGCGTGCGGATCCGTCCGCCGGACACGAGTGCAGAGCCCAGCGATCACAGTTGAAGTGGACCGAGAGCATCGGAGGTGGTGGACGTCGAAGCGGGCGGCGAAGTGGTTCACGGTGCCAAGAAAGCCCGTGTCGATCTGCGCGGACCGAGAATCTGAGCGCGACGAACATCGCGCCGAAGATCAACGGACAGGCAAACCGCGGCTAATCGGTGTCGGCACGGGATACTAGAACTCGCAAAGCATCAGCAGGCAGCGGTTTCGTGTCGGCGACGGCCGATGTGGGCTCGTCGAACGTGCGCCGAATCGCCGCTATCTCAGCATCAACCGTTTGCTTGCTGAGCGGAAGCGCCGGTCGCGTACGGGCGATCGCTACCGGCTCGTCAAACGAGCGCCGGATCGCCGCGATCTCATCGTCGACCGTCCGCGGCGTGACCAGGCGCGCCGTCTGGGAGGTGCCCGATGCCGGCTCTTCGAACGAGCGCCGGATCGCGGCGATCTCGGCGTCGACCGAACGAGACAGGGCCGCGCCCTCCTTTGCCTTCTCTGCCTTCCGGCCACCGGGCGGGTCTACCTCGGGGTCTGCGGGCGGCTTTGCGTCGGGGGCTTTCGCGGGCTTCACCGCGGGATCGGCGGGCTGCGACCCAGTCGTCGCGGGCGGCGCAGCTGCGCGTGCCGGCAAAAGGCTCGCTATGCTGTCCACGACTCTGACGATCTGGCCGTTTTGTCTGGTGATCGTAACCGTTACCGGCTTGGAACCAGCCGCAGTTGCGGCCCCGTAATCGTGACCGCCCAGGACTGCGAACCCACCACCTGAATCGAGGAACAGCCGGCCATCGCTCTTCTGCCCGTCACCCCAGGCGATAGATGCCGCAAACGTCGATGGATCCTCAGGCCAATTTGCGCGGGGTAAAACTGCGACGGGGGTGTCCGGAGCGATCGTATTGTTCACGGCCGGCAGGGTTCTACCAGGCGCTAGCAAGTTTTCAGACGCCTTAGCCTGGTAGTTTTCCCGCGGAACGCAATCCACCGACGACTGGTACACGCGAGTATCTGCGCAAGCCGACACGCTACGCTGGCCGAACCTGTTCCCGTCGTAACAGAGTCGCGGGCACGGCGCGGGACTGAGACATCGGAAATGCCACCGCGGAACGCGGAGCCAGCAGCACGCTTGGATCGATGGCCCCGCAACGAGGAGAAGTGCGCCAACCACGAGCGTCGGCAGGATCAGGCGCGATCGCATCGGAAACTCCGCGAAAGACTATCTCTAGTAAGACAATGCCACCCGCTCCATCCCAGCGAACCAAGGCGATAAGTTGTACCGAATGGTAAGATTTTCCGCATTATGCCGAATGTATCAATGACGCAGCCTGCGCACAAGCCCTTCGCCATCCTTCGCATGCAGGCTATCCTCGCGAGCTTCTCTCATGAACGCGGTGTGGCCATTTGCGAGCGAGCGCCGCCGACTGTCGCTGCCGGACAGTTCTGGTATCACCCAGGAAAGTAGCAGAAGCCCCGCCAGCCATTTGACTTGAGAGGAAAATCCGGCATGTTTAATTCGGGTTGGCGTCGCAGTCTTTACGAGCGCCTTTTCGGGTCGGTGAACGATCGAGGTGGGAATGACTACCAGGCGATACAACGTGTTACTAACTGGGCTGCGCCGCGCGGTTCCGGCATTCGCATTCGCGTTGTCCTTCTTGAGTGCAACATCAAGCTCTGCGCAGACTCAGTCTACGACGACTGGCCAGCCCAGTACGTCGACGCCCAAACCAACTACCCCTGACGCGCCGGCCTACGCCGCGGCGTCTGACTACAGCGTCGACAAGAAAAGTGTCTTGAAGTTCGAGTATGCGGAGAGTAAGTCGACGACGACCGCGGGCTTCTTCCAAATCAACGGCGGAGCCCCAACCACCGATTCCCAGTTGAACATCGTCGCGACGAGCGCCTCAGGTATCATCCCAACGAAACTCGAAGTCGTGATCCTCTTCAAGTTCAGCGACACGGATACGATCTCAGCCGATATAACAAATATTTCATGGGACGCGAAGGCAAAGCACTATCCGCTCACACCAATCCTGAAGGATCTGGCGACAAAGCTCGTCGACGAGATCAACAAGACGAGCGGAACGGAGTTCGGTGCGGGTCACCCTGTGCCAAAGGGGGGAGAAGCGACGATCAAGGTGACGCCGTCAATTCCAACGGCGGTTGGAGCCGTTCCTTTCTTCGCCGCCCAGGAAATTGCGATCAAACCAGTACCGTTCTCCCTCAAGAAGGCTACGACGAGCAAGATTGCACCGTTTGCCGCGCCCGATCCCGCGCCCGCCGATGCGCAGCAAGCACAACCGAAAGTGACCGTAAAAAAGGAAGACCCCGCGAATCCACCGGCGGAAGATTCGGCGAAGCCCCCAGAAAAAGCCGCTCAACCGGCCCCGAAGAAACAGTGATTGCGGCCAGGCTCAACGTCGCGTAAGCGCTTCGAGCCGTGCGTGAGTCGATGCGCATTGCCGCATCCCCTCTGGCTGCATTGCAGGGGGCGATGCGTGTTTCGGAATTCGCGGCTTGAGTGCCACGAGGCCCGTCAACGCTGGGATGCTCCCCTTGAAGACCGGTCGTTGCGATCTCGGTGTAAGAGCCGAGACAAGATGGATTGCGCCTTCGGCTGAAGGACCGTGGACGGTGCGACGACCGTGACCGGTGATGAGTGAACAACGATTGGGGGCACAGTGGGCAACGCAGGTACCAACGTTTGAAGCTGGGCCGGAATGACGTTGGTAGGGGCAATCGAAGCGAACCTGGACGCTGCGGCAATTTCTGAAGTGATCAAGCTCGTGGGCAGCGGAGGGATTGCGCCTTGGGCCAAGGAAGAGAGGGAGGAGAAATTGGGCACTTGAGACAGCTCACGGGCGATTCCCTGCCCGCTCAACTGAGGGATTTGGCTGGCGCCGCTCAGGCTTGTCTGAAGAATTGCGTCGCCGGTTGGCGTCACAGATCGGAGGGTCGTTCCATCTGCCTTTGGGGTCGGGGCTGGCGGCGGCGGCGGCGGCGGACAAACGACGGTTGGAAGAGCGTTGTGCCCAGACTTCGGGATTAGCCTGACCGGGAGTGTCGTTTTCAGTTGTTTCGCCTTCGAGATCACTCGATAACCCATCGAGTCCAGTGGCATGTAGGGCTGGACAGAGATCGTGACCGTGAGTGGATCGGGCAGTATTGATTGTGCAGGGAGCACCTTTTGAAGCTCTTTGAGCAGGCAAACTGTCAGCACTTGCCGGTCTACTGAGTAATCGTCCTTCGCCCCGGAATTCGCGGGAAGCGCGATGTTGATCAAGTAGCCACCTGCCGTGGTGCTGAATGTCGCTTGGAGAGTCTTCGGGGCCATTCCTGTGCCGGCATCCCATGTGATCTTGAGCGGCTTCTTGTCCACGGTGCCCGGATCGTCGGTGGCGACCAGAGTGGGCGTGCCATTGTCGTTTTGCCATTGATAGAAGATGTCGAGCTCGGTGCTGTTGGCGTCGCTCGTGTTCAGGTCGAACGCCACGAGCGGCGGAGGCGCGGCGGGCTGGAAGGGGACGAGCACGCGGTTACTGATGCCGCTAGGCGTGGCAAGATAGACCTCGAGGTAGGTCTTGTCGTCAATTGTAACGGTTTGCTGGGCAGTCGACGGGATGATCACGTGGGCCACTTCCCGGCTGATGATCTCGAATCCGCCAGTGGCGGGCGTGCCTTGGGCCATGGGTGGAACATAGGCACCGCCGACGATTACTCTCGTATCCAGCAAGTCGATGTATTTGCCATAAATGAAGATGTCGGCCAGAGGATTGGTTGTCGCGGTTGTGGGCTTGGTGATGATGTCGACGCCGTCGTAGCCGGACAACTCGGGGACGAGCGCCGTGACACCGTCGGTAAAGAGTTCGAACCCGCTGGCGCTGTTCTCGAACGGAAGCTGAACCACGGTCGACTGGGCCGGCAGCATGGCCTCGAGCTGCGCCAGCTTGGCCCTGAGCACACGCAAGTCGGCGTCGCGGTACTGCGCTTTACTGCACTCGTCGACGACAGCCTGGCGCAGCTCTTGCACTTCGCGGCCACGCTCAAGCATGCGTTTCGTGTGGAAAATCAGGTGCTCCGGATCGGTGAGCTTGAACCAGTTGCTCGAGAACCTGCATGCGCAATGTCGGCATGAACGACGGAGCCAGGACCGTGACCGTAAGCTCCCGCATCCCGGGCTCGAGCTTGCTCTTCCTGGTCCCATAGTCTGGTCCGGGGCCTCCACCGATGAGTTGACTTGCGATGACACCTATGTTCGTCCGCTGCTGCGGCGGATTCTGAAAACGAGGCGTGAAGCGAAATCCGAACGTGTCGTTGCCGTGAGTGAAACCCGTGACCGTGCGGTTCAGGGCGATGGTGTCTGACGACTGCTGGATCTGACGGCGAAACGTATTCATCTGGCTGAAACTGATCTGGCCGGTTGCAAAGGCAAAGGAGAGGGCGAGCTGAAGGTCGCGCTGAAGCGTGAACGAGTCGGCGATATTCTGTTGCTCGGCGACCGGGTCGACGGCAAAAGTAATAAGCGGCCATCGATACTTCACCCACTCCTGAAAGACGGTGTTTGCGCCGTTGGCGAGAGCCTCGTCCTGAACGTAGAAGTGCATTTCCTCCGGCACGGCGAGGTCCACCTCGTTCGCCGCAAACACCTTGGGAATCCACTCGTGTAGTGCGTCATCCAGCAAACTCGCGTCGACGGCGACCGCCCAGCAGAGAGCAACGATTGGATAGGTGGTCTGTTCCTTCTCGTCTTTGATTCGTGTTTGGACAGTCTTGAGCCTTTGAACGAAGTCTTCGAACGCTTTCCGCAGCGACCCGCCCTTTCCAAAGTCTCGCTTCGCGACAGCTTCACAGATCGACGACAACAGCCAGATGTCATTGAGCAACGCTTCACCGCGCGAGTTTGGCTTTCCATCCATCACGTCAAATGCGGCGTAGAGCGAATGCCTGAGATAGTTCCGCACATCCGTGGCCCGTGGCACCTTCGTCAGCAAGGATTTCTTGACATCTTCCGCGATCACGTAGATGTTCTCCTCGAGGAACACACTGAGTACTTCCTGAGGCGGAACCGGGTACCGCACTTTCGGATTGCGAGTCGACGGAAGGCTCAATCTAAGGTTGGCCCCGAGGTTCTCGGCTTGCTTGATGGCTTCTTGCGTTTGATCCATTGCCTCCATCACTCGCGCGACCGGACCGGAAATTTTTCGCAGCAATTCCAGTTCATCGGGCTGCTTGGTCTGGAACAGTTGATCCAAGAAGTCCACAAGAACTTGGTCTTTGTCGCCGCTAGCTGCGACCTTGCTCAGCATGTCGTCCACGTTATCTGCGATGTGCTCGTAGTCGACTGGAGTGGGATTTTGTCCGGTCAAGTATCGAGTCGTTCTTTCTTTCATGCCTGAACGAGTGGCCTTGAGCGCGTCTTCATCCCCGCCGGTTTTCTCTCTCGCCCATAGAAGCACGGCAAGACGCTGCACGACCGCATCCAACGTTGAACGGTCCATGCGCTTGGCCGTAGGTGGATAGTGAAGAATGAAATCAGCTAGCGGATAAACAAACAGTCGGCGCCTTTGGGGTTTTCGGTCTTTGAATGCAATTGTTTGTGCAACGATTTCGTTGCGGAGCTCGGCCTTCTGTCGCACCAGTAACGTCGGAAATTCTTTTGCCAGTTGCTGCTGCTTATGAAGATCCTCCATCTTTAAAAGGACGCCGGATCGAATCACCTCATACACGACCGGACCGAGCTGGTCGACCAGGTCGTTAATGACGAGGTTGCGGAATGCCGACTTCAGGAAGTCTGGAGGGAACTCATGCTCGACGGTCACGGCGAGCTCAGCGCCGTGACCGTGATAGGTGCATTCTCCGGGCGTGATCGACACGGGCATGCGCAACAAATACAGCCCATAGCCTGAGGAATCGTTCTGGTCAGGACCGTGGTTGATGCGCCTGATCTGGTTAAGATGGTCGAGGAACCTTTTCTTTTCGTCGAGATAGACCGTCGGTTCGACACCGAGATTCATCGCAGCGGCCGTACTAGAATTCACCAAAGCCAGCGGATTGCTGAGATCGACGCCCACGTTGGCGAACGCGTTCTTGTTGGGGTCGAGTGTGGCCGACGTGCCGGGAGCCACCATGCCATTGGAAGGCAGCGTCGGAACCGGCGGCAGCCCGCTTGATGCGGACGGGGAACTACTTGCTGAACCCGCGCCGCCCGTGTGGACATTGGCCGTTCCAGGCGCGGCAAGGGAGGCTGCGAGACTTGTCGATTGGGTGGTCGTGGCCGCATCGAGGCGATTGATTCTTGCCGAAAGCACCAGGTGGAAGGTCACCAGGTCCTTCATCATCTGGTTTTCAAAATCGGTGCGGAAGTGCGTCATCCTCGCCTGGCTGAAGACGTCGGGTCGCTTGATGACCACGAGGCCGTCGTTTCGCATTTTCTCGCCGATGCAATCGAGCCGCTTACTCAACTCGAGCACCGTCAGCGGCTCTGACAGATCAGTTTGCCGGAACGGATTGTACTTCTCGATCAGGCTTTCGCCGCCGGTGATGAGCTGCGCATGAGCGTTCGTCGTCGCCTGGGTCGCGACGACGAGAACGATCCAAAGGCAAACCGTGCGTTGGGTCGACATCCCTGCGCTCCTTGCCCGGCTTTGAGTACACGACGGCGCGGCCCGAGGACGTTTGACGGAACGCTTCCGGTCCGCGGCGAGCTGTCTTCACAAAGCAACCTTTCAAAAGCGACTTCATTCTCGGCACTCTTTGTGCTTTTAATAGATTTCTTGTTGGTCGTTATCGTGATTCATAGAAATGCTTTATGTTTGGGGTTCTGGGCACGCACCGACTGTGTAACAGTTTCTTTGTTGATTGCAGTGGCGAATGTCCCCGTCGGTTGTGAGTCGGTCAAGCGCGACCAAGACACCCTCGTCGTCGTAGCACGGCGGTTTGCCGTTCGCGAATTTTGCGACGATCTGAGCTTTGGGGACACATCTGTTCTCCCTTTGCAGAAACCTGACGATCGCATCGCCGCATGGGTCGTCGCTTTCTGCTGCGGTGCCGGCAACCATCACGGTTTCGGATGCGACAGTAACTGTCGCTGAAAGCACGGCAACGGTTTCCTCGGCGGGTTCGGTTGAGGACTCGTCGACGTAATTCAGGTCCCGGAGCTGTCGGAGCGCTTTCTGCACGTTATCGACGCTGAAAGCATTGCTGTGATCGCCGCCGAGCTGCGCGGAGACATCTTGCTCACTGAGCGGTCCCGGGGCTTTGCTGAGCACGCCGTAGACCAGCTTCAAGAGATGGGGCAAGCTCGGCGCGTCTGGCGAGGTTTTGCCGGCTTGCGTCAACTCGTACTGCATGCCAGTCGCCCCCTGCGAACCGTTTCATCCGTTTATGTGTTTCAACGACCGAAGCGGCGCGTAGCCGAAGCCCTCGTCGCCGCTCGGAGCAGCATGAAAGTGACACTCACGTCACCCGTTGTTTTGATGCCGCGCCTTTTCGATCGCTCGTGCGCCCGCTGCGCCTTCAACGGAATTGATCGTCACTATTGTGCGGATTCTGTGGTTTCGATCGATAATTCGACGAGCAGAGCACCGAGAATCTTGCCCTAAGCGTTGCAAGCTTTGCGCAGCTTAACTGAACGGTGAAATTCGCGAGGTACGCACGGCATCGTGCATGCACTCGCTCGGAGTTCGCCGGAGGTCGCGAACTGCAATCTTTCGCCAACTTACCAAAGTATGGAATTTTTCAGCATACTCTCATCCGTGTGATAAAGTGCTTTCAGGAATGGAGTCATCGGGACGCGGAGCGCCATTGATTGTCGCGTTAGGGTTCCCCGCGCCAGTCGCGGATACGCGATTCGATATCACACGGAGGCGATTCGGACATGAGACGGCGAAATGGATTCGTTCCGTCGGCGCTCGACCGGCTTGAGAACCGCATCGTCTTGAGCAGGACGACGCAGGGGTTGTCGGTTGTTGTTAGCGGGCTGTCGCCACGTCTGAAAGCGATCAACCGCGAGCAGCAGGCGTTTTCCGCCGAGATTAATCAGGCGTTCAGCTCGTTCGAGAGCGACTACGATCAAGCCCGAGCGACGTATTTTGCCTCGATCCAGAATCAGGCAAGCCCGAGCGCGGCGACGACCAACGCGTTCACGCTTTACACAACTCAGCGTGTGGCGCTACTCGGTCAACAATTGATTAATGTGTTCATCCAGTCGCCGCAGGGCACGGCGAAGGCACCGGGTCAGCCCTACGCGCTCAAGCAACTCGTCTCGACCAAGATCATCGGGTCTCAAGGAGAATCCCCCAAGGGGTCGCTTGCGAAGTCATTACTCGAAACGATCCCGCAACCCGGCACTTCGTCACCGACTGCATCGCTCTATACACTCAGCCAGGACAGCGCCATTCAGACCGCGCAGGTTGCGATACTCAATGGCCTGAGCATCCTCAAGAATGGGGCCTTCAACATCCAGAAGGTTTCTCACTACTAGTCTCGAATTCGCAGAGCTACAGCCCAGTGCCGGGGTGACCAAGCGGTCCCGCCCGCCCAAGGGGGGAAACCCCCGGCCATCACTCCGCCGCGGTCGCTGCGCCTGATCCAATCTCTCCATGGCAGATGTCGTAAGTCGAGGGATATTATGGTTATGAGTTCGCGAAGAAACCGAAGCCGATGTCGCGGGCTTTTTGATCAACTGGAGCAGCGCGGCTTGCTCACGCTTGTGCTGTCCCCCATTAACGTCAACGCAACCGCGCAGGTGCCGTTCAGCAATGTGGTGGCCACGCTGGTGGACAGCGATCACTCGGCCTCGCCATCAGACTTCAACAACCCACCAGGATCCGTTCAGGTCAACTGGGGCGATGGCGTGACAAGCGCTGGACTCGTGGTCGGGCCGATTTCTCCCGGCGTTTTCTATGTCGATGCTTCGCACGCTTACGCCGACACGGGTTCATTCTCGACGCTGATTTCGGTGAACGATCAAAGCGGTAACAGCGCCATCGCGAGCGGCCTGGCGACCGTGACCACATCAGCCCCGCCGGAGCTGACGATCGCCGCCAACACGATCAAAGGAAGCGCGGGCACGGCCCTGACTGGCGTAGCCGTCGCCAACTTCCTCGACCCGAATCCGGCCGACCTCGCCAGCGATTTCCAGGCGCTCATCACGTGGGGCAATGGAAACACGTCCATCGGCTTGATTCAGGGAGGTAACGGCGCCTTCACAGTCTATGGCACCAATACGTACGGCGCTCAGGGAACGTATGACACGACCGTCACGGTCATCAGCACGAACAATGGTCTGGATGGATTCGCCAGCGGGACCGCCAAGATTGGTCCCACGTCGACTTACGGCTTGACCGGTCAACAGTTCACCGCGAACGCTGGCGCTTCATTCAACGTGACGGTCGCGACGTTCACGGACGCCAACCTAGGCGATACAGCGAGCGACTTCGGCGCCACGATCGACTGGGGCGATGGCTCCCCAAGCACGGTCGGCACGATTACCCTGACGGGCACGTCAACCGTCGACATGATGACCGTGAATGACTTCTCGATCTCAGGCTCGCACGTTTACGCTACGCCCGGCACCGAAAGTCTGACGGTAACTCTCATTGATCAACACAATAGCATGTCCTATACCATGAGTACGGCGAACGTGTCGGGGGCCGTATTGACGCCGTTGCCAACCACATTCAATGCATCGCTGGATCAGCCATTCAGCGGTATTGTGGGGTCATTTTTCGACACAAACACGGCGGACAGCACCGCCACGCTCAGCGCGACGATCACCTGGGGAAATGGGAACGTGACCCAGGGCATGCTCAAGCTGCGCGCTGGCTTCCCAGAGTTATGGGACGTGTATGGGACAAACACCTATACGACCGCGGGAACATACCCGGTGAGCATCGCGGTCAGTAGCACCGCCAATAACCAGTCGACGTCGGTAGCGAGTACCGCGGTTGTCGCTGCTCCCACCCTCACGGGCACAGGGACTACGTTCCCTGCGACGCCGGGGGTTCTGCTACCAACGGATACAGTTGTGGCCAACTTTATCGACACGAATCCTAACGCAACTATCACGAACCTGACGGCGCTGATCAACTGGGGTGACGGTCAGCCGATCACGACCGGAACAGTGAAGTCCGCCGGCCCACCAGATGTGTACACGGTCACTGGCTCGCATCTCTACGCGAGTGCGAGCGCCACGGGTTCTTACCATGTGACGGTCACCATCGGCGATCCGGACGGTGCGTCGATCCAGGTCGGCAGCACCGCGTTTATCGCCAGTCCCTTGGCTGCATCGGGAACGAACTTCTCAGCCACCGTCGGTCAACCCGTGGGGACTGCACCGCTAGGTGCAACTGTCGCGACTTTCACTGATATGAACGCCAATGCAGCGGACAGCACGGTGGTGATCAACTGGGGTGACGGAACCTCTTCGCCTGGACATGTGACCGGACCCAACCCGTCCAATCTCTACACAGTCAGCGGAAATCATACTTATTTGATTGCTAGCGCAACCGGCGAATATACAGTCACGGTCACGATTACAGACCCGAGTGGACAGACCGCCACAGTGAGCAGCACCGCCTTCGTCGCCGCGCCTGTGCTCAGCGGCATTCCTCTGACCGTGAACTTCACAGCGGGCACGCCGCCCAGTAGCCCGGTGATCGTCGGTTCGTTTTTCGATACGAACTCGGGCGCCACAGCCGCTGACTTCACCGTGTCGATCAACTGGGGCGCCGGTCAGTCGTCGACCGGCATTGTTACGGCCTCATCCGCAACGCCCGGCCTCTTCCTGGTCTCGGGGGCCTATCTCTATCCGGCGGCAGGCAACTTCAACGTGACCATCTCGGTTTACGACAACAACGGTAATTCGACATTTTTCAACAGCCTGGCCATCGTTGCAACGAACGTCGCTACGACCAGCCCCAACATCGACTTCACTGGCGGGCTCGATCCTGTTGCCGTGAATGGACCTCACGCTGCGATCGGATACACAGCGACCAACCAGCCGACGTTCAGCGGTACTGCCGTGCCGTTTGCCGTCGTCCAACTGTATGGAACGTACCGGGGCGTGGACGCGGTCCAGTCGCTCGGCGAGGCGGTCACCAACGCGAGCGGCCAATGGGCGCTCACCGTCGGGCCGCTTGCCGCGGGGACTTATACGATCACGGCGATGGTTACTCCTCCGGGCGGCTACCCGATCACATTCAGCCTTACGAGAAATGATGTCGTCCACATCTACATGGCGCCGCCGAAGCATCCGAAGGTCGTTCATCACGCCAAAGCTTCGAAACGCCCTGGTACGACGTTGATGCTGCGGCCAAAAGCGCACAGTGTACACACGCAGGACAGGTCGCGAGCTAGAGATCGCTGAAATGACAGCGCGTCGAATGCTCGGGCTATGCTCGACGCCGTGACGCGTCGGCCCCGCCGCGCCCGGAATGGGTGATCAAGGCGGCTTCGGGTCTGCGTCGAAATGGGCGGGAGGTCGGGTTCGCAGCGTCGCCAATCTTTGCGCTAAGGAGCGTGTTTCGTGTCACGAGGCCGGAAGATCACGGCCACCGGGTCCTCATGAATCGGCTCGAAGCGCGGGTCGACTCGAAGGATCTTCGCGAGCGCGGTCGTGCGATCGGCGACGATGATTCGTGCCGTGAGGAACTCCGGGTCGGCGCAAGGGTCACTCCGGCCGGACCACGTCTTTTCCGAGCGGTCGATTCGCTCGTCGCCGTGGAGATTGGTTCGTCCGTCAATCGTCACGGGATAGGCAGGCAACCGCCAGATCAGGTAGCCTCCCCAGTTCAACTGGTTGTAGATCGCGCCCGGCGTCACGCTTCGCTCGAGAAAGGCTGCGGCTTCCGCTGGATAGGACCGTTCGACGGCCTGACCTAGACCGCGCGGAGAAAAGTCTTTCCAGCACGCCAGAAGCAAAAGCAAGCTTGCAACAATTGCGCTCACGGCGAGCATGCGCCGTCGCGTGTAATCGAATCGCTCCGAAAGCGGATACGATCTCGGCGACTGGCTCGTCAGCACCAGAAGGGCGGCGAGAACCAGGACCCATCCGTCGCGGTCAGAGCGAAACGCAAGAAAAGTCGCGACCGCAAGCAGCGCGATGAGATAGTTATCGCGAGATGACTGCCTTCCTATCGCGAACGCCGCCAACCCCGCGAGAAGGACCAGGCACCAATCGCTCAGGGCGCGGAATTCAGGTGCGCGATGTTCCTGGATGGTGTTGAAGACGGACGAATGGCTCGCGTATTCGTGAACAACTCGGTATACACCGTATCCGATCGGATTGATGCCGGTGGCCAGCAGACAGGCGAAGAACAGGGTTACCAGACAGAGCGTGCCCGAAGTCAGCCGGCGTTTCATGGGGGCCTTCACGATACAGTCGTCGATCAGCCCAAAGAGCGCCGCGAGGCCAAGGAAAGCCAGGCCGAGGACGAACTGAATATGAAGGTTCGCCCAGAGCGCGAAGGCGAGCGGCAGCAGCCACAACCACCACGGTCTCCGCGCCTGACGGATCTCTTCGATTGCGGCAAGGGTCGCGATGCTGAAGAGGATCGTGAAGTGCCAGGGTCGTTCCGACCCGATTGGTAACAGTGCCACTAACGCCAACGCCAGAAGACCGATCGCCCAGACAAACGTCGGCTCGCGTTTGACGATCAGCCGGTGAAGGGCGATGGCGACAGCGCAGATCATGCCGGCGCGAAAGAGCCAGATTCCCATTAGCCCCAGCGCACGAAACAAGCCGTAGGCGACGATCTCGAACAGCCAGCTAAAGGCCGCCCACTGTCGCCCGCCCCCGAATGTTGAGAATGGATCGGTGGCTGGCACTCGCGTGTGTTCGACGATCCACTGCCCCGTCCGCAAGTGCCACCAGATATCAGGGTCCAGCACCGCTCGGTTATGGCGATCAGCGGCACTGAGTAAAGCGCCGCGCAAAGTGCCACCCGTCGAACTGGCCCGGGCCAGAGGTTTTCTAGCCATGCAATACAATAATGAATGCGGATCATCATGTCATAATTCCGCTGCGTGGCTGAAGAGACTATGGACCACTCGTAGCCTCGGCAATCCGTAGCGCTTCTCAAGCCGGAGGTGCGTTTGTCCGAAAGACCCCAGAGATGCGCGCTCCTCCTGATTGTTTCCGAATGCAGCCTGTGATAGGATGCTATCATCCATGTAATGTCGCCGTGCTTGCTGCGTCATCAAAACGCAATGATTTCTGCGATCTATGCCACGAGTGCGAGGAGCCCCGATGTTGTTCAGAAGACGATCCGCTTGCGCAGCGCTTCGACGTGAGAAATATCGCCGGCTAAATCTGGAAGGTCTGGAATCCCGGATCGTCCTGAGCACGTTCAACGTCGCCACGGAGAGCGCTTCCGCGCGGCCATCACGACCGCGGACAGCAACGGCTCCGGTTCAAACACAATCGATGTGACGGCCTCGATCACGCTGACTGACTTGAGTGCAGGGGAGCTCGAGATCCAGAACGGCACAGGCACGGCCAAGACATTGACGATCGAGGGCCAGGGGGCCTCTCCGTCAGCGGCAGTGATCGCGGGCTCATCGTCGTGGAACACCCGGATTTTTGAAATTGCAGGTGCCGGCGGCGCGGGCGTCACCGTGGTATTCAAGGACCTGGAGATCACCGGCGGCCGAGCACACAACGGCGGCGGGCTGGGTGGCGCGGTCGCGCTCGGCGGTGGAATTCTCATCGACGGCGGGCAGGTGACGATCAGTAACGCGTCGATTACGGGCAATCACGCTTCCGGGGCAAGCGGTGCGAATGGGGCGACGGGGGGCATCGGGCTGGCGGGTGCGCCCGGTACCGCAGGCGGAAACGCGCGAGGCGGGGGCATTTACCTGGCGGGCGGTCAGTTGAGCGTGATCGACTCGCAGATTAGCGCGAACTACGTCCATGGTGGCAAGGGGGGCGATGGCGGCGCTGGGGGTAATGGGACGAACGGCCCAGCAGGTGGAAACGGAGGCGCCGCGGGCGCGGGTGGCGCGGCGGGCGCCGGAGGGACAGGTGCCGGTGGGGGGATTTACCAGGCGGGCGGTACGTTGCATTTGGTCAATGCAAAGATCAGCGGAGACGGAGCGACAGGGGCTGCCGGTGGCCACGGGGGCAATGGCGGAAGCGGCGGCAACGGCGGGAACGGCGCCGAGGGGCACGGTGCCGCCAGCGGAGGGAGATCCGGCGCTGACGGCGGCGACGGTGGCGCCGGTGCGAACGCGGGCAATGGCGGAATTGGCGGCGCTGCGGGTTCCGGCGCTAACGGCGGCGCCGCCAAAGGCGGTGGTCTTTACGTCGCAACCGGCACGATGACGATGAGCGGCGGAGAGCTATTCAGCGACGCCGCGGACGCCGCCGCGGGAGGCGCTGGTGGCTACGGAGGCAACGGCGGTAATGGCGGCAACGGCGGCGATGGTGGTGATGGCGGCAACGGCGCCGATGACGGCGGCGAGGGCGGTGGTGGCGGAGCAGGAGGCAACGGCGGCATCGGGGCACGCGGTGGAAACGCCGGTGCGTTCGGCGACGGCGGAGAGGGCGCTGGGGGTGGTCTTTTTCTGGCGTCGGGCAACGCCGGTCTGGCCGGCGTGCAGGTAAGCGATAACTTCGTGATCGGCGGCCAGGGAGGTGGATACCTCGGCAATTTGAGTGGTGACGGTGCGGGGGCCGGCGGCGATGGAGGCCACGGTGCCTCTGGCGGTAATGGCGGCGACGGCGGCAAGGGTGACTTCAGCGCGGCCGGCGGCCGCGGCGGCGGGGCCGGTGCTGGTGGCCACGGCGGAAGTGCCGGCGCTTCCGGCAACAACGTGACTGGCGGCACCGGTGGCGCAGGCCTTGGCGGCGCGATCTACGTGGCCGGAGGTTCCCTCGTTGTCACATCGTCGACGATCGAGCAAAATGCGGCGAGCGGCGGCAGGGCCGGTGTGGGTGGCGGCCGCCCATATTCAGCCGAGGAACGCAACGTGGGCGGATATGGTGCCCCTGGTGGCGACGGCGGGGCAGGCGGCGACGGTGGTAGCCCTTCCAGCATGGGCCCTGGCCCAGGCGGGGGAGGCGGTCATGGCGGCGGGGGGGGTGCAGGCGGAAGCGGCGGCGCGGGTGCTGCCGGAGCCGCCGGCGGCATGGGCGGCACGGGCGGACTAGGCGCAGGCGGCGCCATCGCGGTTGCCGGCGGTAGCGTGAGCTTGACGCTGGCCACCGTGAGCTCCAACGCGGTGTCCGGCGGCGCCGGCGGCAACGGTGCGTACGGCCTGTTCCCAGGCGATGGAGGCGACGGATTTGCTGGCGGGTCCGGCGGAAAAGGCGGCGACGGCGCCAGCCCGTCGGGCCCCGGTAGTAACGGCGGCGGCGGGGGACCCAACGGCAAAGGCGGTAACGCCGGTAACGGCGGGGCCGGCGGAGCCGGCGGCACGGGTGGCAATGCCCTGGGCGGAGCCATCTATATCACCGCGGGGACCTTGAACCTCGCAGGTGTCGATCAATCGGCCAACACACAAACGGTCGGAGCCGGGGGGCAAGGTGGCACCGGCAGAGCCGGAGGCGCCGGCGGATCCGGAGCCAGCGGCGGCGCAGGAGGTCTGGGAGGAGTCGGCGCCGGCGCCGATGACGGACTTCCCGGTATCAGTCAGAGCAAGAGCTCTGCCGGGAACAGGGGAAGCAACGCCGCCAACGGCGTTGCCGGGACGGCCGGTACCACGAACGGCCAGCCGATCGACTCGAGCGGCGGCAGCGTTTCAACCCAGGCACTCGCTCTTGCTGTCACTGCGCCGCCGCCCCGCTCGGTCGTCGCCGGAGCGGGTTTTGGCCTGACCATTTCGGTTGAAAATAGCCAGGGTCAGGTCGACACGACCTTTGACGGGCCAGTGACCGCCGTGCTCTCAACAAACCCGGGCCTCTCGACACTGGGCGGCACCGTCACCGTGGATGCCCATAACGGAGTTGCTGTTTTCTCCGGTCTGACCGTCAACAACGCCGGCAGCGGTTATGCGATCGCGGCCGAGAGCGGCGGCGTGAGTTCAGGTGCTGATAACCTCTTGGTAACCGGTTCGACACCACCTCCTCCCCCGCCTCCTCCACCACCACCTCCGGCGCCGCCGAAGGTGATGGGTTCACCTGGGCTGGTTCAGAGCAAGCAGGGGGTCAAGTCGATCAGCGTGGACTTCAACGAATCACTCAACTCCGCCTCGGCCAGCACTCGCGGGTTTTATCACGTGTTCGCGGCCGTCAAGAAGAAGCACAAGACTGTCTATACCCAGGCGGTGAAGATCAAGAGCGTTGTTTACAACACGGCCGCAGATTCGGTGACGATCAATCTGGCGAAACCGCACAAGGGTGCGGCCGAACTGACGATTGATGGGGTGATCGAAGCTCTAGATGGAGCGTCGGTCGACATCGATTACACGGCGATCATCAAGTAGCTGCGGCTGCCGGTGCGCGGTCCCGCCAAGATTTCACACTCACTGCTTTTTCGACTGGCGGAAGATCTCCAGCCGATCAACGTTCTCCAGACGGTCGGCTCCCTGGAACGGCAGCATCCACCCGGGATATTCGGGGGGAAGGGCGCTCGCGTCATCCAACTGCCTCAGCTCATCCGGGGTGAGTTTGAGCTCTACCGCCGCGAGATTGTCGTCAAGCTGGTCGAGGCGTTTCGCGCCAATGATGACCGAGGTTACTACAGGCTTTGCCAGGAGCCATGCGAGCGAGAGACGCGCCGGGCTACATTCATGTGCTTTCGCGATCGGGGCCATCACGTCGAGGATCTTCCATGGACGTCTTGACCAGTTCATCGGCCCCGGCCTGGCCAACGGCGCCGATCATCTTGAATAGCCCTCTGCCATCGCCGAATGTCATGGTTCCGAAGCAGAGTTTCGAAACCAGGAGACCTGTATTGCCGAGCGCTCTGTATTCCATGACGATTTCCTTTCTTGTGAGTAATCGCTTTCCTGGGTCAGGCGTCGATTCGGTCCCGCATGCCGCCAAATGAGAGGCTGCGGGCCATTTCGGTGGCGAACATGTCGTGTGGGAACCCCATCGCGATGCGACCGACCGCATCGAGTCGCACTAGTAACGCGGGTTCCAGTCGGATGTCAACGCAGGCGAGATTGTCTTTGACCTGGGCCAGTTTGCGTGCGCCGATGATCGGTATCACAGGCGTAGCGCGTTGCCGAAGCCAGGCCAGAGCCACCTGCGCCGGCGTGTGGCCGACCTCACGTGCCACCGCCATGACTTCCTGGACCACGGCTTCTTTGCGAGCGTCTGACTTCATGAATTCCTTTAGCATCGGGTTGTCCTGCCGGGAGTCCTTGGCTCCGCCCGGCTGCAGTTGCTTGCCGGTCAGCATTCCGCCCGCCAGGGGCGACCAGGCCGTGACGCCCAGACCCAGGTCGGCCGCCATCGGCAGCAGTTCCCTCTCCGGGGTCCGCTCGATCAGGCTATACTCGATCTGCAGCCCGACGAACGGAGTCCACCCCCGCAGCTCGGCCAGGGTGTTGGCCTTCGCGACAACCCAGGCCGGCATGTCGGACACGCCGGCGTAGAGGATTTTTCCCTGCCGCACAAGGTCGTCGAAGGCCCGCATGACTTCTTCGATGGGCGTGACCTGGTCCCAGATGTGGAGCCAGTAAAGGTCGATGTAGTCCGTCTTCAGCCGTTTCAAGCTGGCTTCGAGCGCCTGCACCATACTTTTCCGATGGTTGCCGGCGGCGTTGGGATCGGTCCCCGGGGCGGCGTTGGTGTACTTCGTCGCCAGGACGATGCGCTCCCGTTGGCCGTGCATGAACTCGCCCAGAAAACGTTCGCTTGTACCATTCGTGTAGACGTTTGCGGTGTCGATGAAGTTGCCGCCGGCCTCCAGGAAAGCGTCGTAGATCTTACGGCTCTCATCTTTTGTAGAACCCCAGCCCCAATCCTCGCCGAAGGTCATCGTCCCCAGGCACAGTTCGGAGACTCGAAGGCCGCTTTTGCCCAGCAGTTTGTAGCGCATGTGATTTCTCCTTGAGTCAGGGGTGAAGTGCCGTGGCCGGAGTCTATGTACATAGACCCCGGTCACCGAGAATGGACTGATCTCAGAATCGGAAAGCAGGCAAGGATCCCGGTTCGTTGACATCGGTTGAAACACTGACCTCTCGCCAGCGCTGGGAATCGGCTGCGCGGGCCGCCTCGGCCTTGCCAGCGAACTCTACGGCGTCACTGCCCAGCAGGAGATGTGCAGGCAGACGATCGCTGGCAGCCAGACGAAGAACGACCTGAGCCACCTTGCCCGGATCGCCGGTCTCGTGGCCCCAGTAAGACTCGAGCATCCCGACTACCGCGCCCACGGACGGTTCATAATCTGGGATCAGGCGAGGTGTTTCTTTGCTCGCACGAGCACCCCAGTTCGTCCGCATTCCGCCCGGTTCGAGCGCACACACCTTGACGCCAAACGGGGCCACTTCCTGGGCCAGGGCCTCGGTGAAGCCCCCGACGGCCCACTTGGCGGCATGGTATCCAGCGTTGCCTGCACGGGCCAATCGCCCGCCCACGGAAGAAATCTGAAGGATGCAGCCGCTCTTCTGCTTCCGCATGATCGGCAGCGCGGCACGGGTCACGTTGACGACGCCGTAGAAGTTGGTGTCGATCAGCGCCTTGAATCTCTCCGAGCTCAATTGCTCAAACGGTGCAAAGTCGCCGTAGCCCGCGTTATTCACGACGACATCGAGACGCCCGAACGCGTCGACCGCCGCCTGCACCGCTTTAAAGGCCGCATCCTCATCCGCTACGTCGAGCGGGGCGGTGCGAATCTGATCGCCGTACTTCTGCACGAGATCTTCAAGGCGGCGAGGATCGCGCGCCGTTGCCACGAGGCGATCGCCCGATGCGAGCACGGCCTCGGCGATGTTGCGGCCCAACCCGCTGGCGCTGCCGGTCACTAACCACACTTTGGTCACGGAACCTTCGTTCACCCTACCGTCAGTCGTTGATGTTATTCTGCTCATCGTAAGTCCTCTCCTTCGTTGCCAGTTTTTGTGGGAGTGTCCAGTCGGTCACGAATGAAGCGAAAAGTCGCCGAGATTTTACGAATGAGCGAGCACTCGCTCATTCAGCAAGCAAAAAAAATCACCCGGCGACCGCGTTCCAGAACGCATCAAACCCTGCTTTAGTGTAGCGCCTTGCCTGTGCAGGCTCACGGTCGATGAAGTCCATTGTCGTATCGGCGATCGCACTCATGATCGCCGCCACGAATGAAGGGGGCTGGTGGCTCAGGGCTCCACTGAGCGCGCATTCACGCATCAGGGTGTAGCACTCAGCAAATGCACCTCCGGTGAGCTTCTTGCTCTCTTCGGTGATGCGGTCGGAGACCGCCAGTTGCCTCACGGCTTTCCGCTTCGACGGATTCGCCGAACCCCAACCGACATAGCGAACCCAGACGTGGCGCATCCGCTCAATCAAGCTCTTGCCGGCAGGGTAGCCGGCCATCATGGCGTCGCGCAGATCCATCTTGAGCTCCAGATACAGCCGGTTCAGCAGTTCATCCTTGCTGGCGAAGTAAGTAAAGAGCGTGCCTTCCGCCACGCCTGCACCCTTGGCAATCTTCGCGGTCGGCGCGCTCACACCGAGCATCGCCACGACCTCGGTCGCCGCCTCGAGGATTGCGGTCCGCTTGTCTTCGCTCAGGGGGCGTGCCATTTTTCTCCAAAAATGAGTGAGTGCTCAATCATAGCAACGGCCTGGCGAGCAGTCAAGTAGAAGCTGTTCGGCATCTTCCTCACACCGGTCTTCGCTATTGCCGAACAGGAATGAGCGCCCGCACCCGCGGATCGCGCAGGAAAAGCCCTCCCCAGACGACCATGCCCAGGACCAGCGGCACGAGGAACCCGATTTCGAGGACACGGGCGTGAGTGGCGACTGCGCCGCCGAGATAGCCCGTGAGCAGGATGGCACCCAGGACCGTCGTGCGTGGAACCAAGTAGAGCACGGTAGAGCCGAGCTCGACGATCCCGAGGGTGAGACCAAGGCGCGCGGGAAAGCCCATCTGTTCCAGCATCTCTGGTTTGACCAGCTTCATGCCACCGCTCACGAAGAGCATCAGCGATGGAAGAGCAGTCAGGACCCAGCCGGTCCAGATCATCGCTTTCGAAGGGGGACCTTGCGTGTCGGAGTTCATAACTCACCTCCAGGTCTAATAGGACTTCGCTGTCGGACTTGTACATCCTATGGAGGCCAGTATCATCCATCAACGCCCCTAGAGCTTTGACCCTCCGTCTACCGGAATGCTCGCACCGGTGATCCAGCGTGCGCCGTCGGAGGCCAGGAACGCAATCACGTCCGCCACATCCGACGGCTGCCCGATGCGCTTCAGCGCCTGCATGGCGAGTGTGGCGCCACGGCCGGCCTCGGTCTTCGTGAAATTGGACATGTCGGTTTCGATCACTCCCGGAGCGACGGCATTGACGCGGATACCGCGCGGCCCGAGCACCGCACCCCAGTGCTTGACCAGCGTTTCCAGCGCCCCTTTCGTGGCTGCGTAGGCAGGGAGTGACGGCGCGCCCGCTTGCCCAGGATTGCCAGGTGCAGCCCGAGCAGCCAGGGAGGAGACGACGGTAATGCTCGATCCCTCGCGGAAAAGCGGCAGCAGCTCCTTCACGAGAAAGAACGGACTGCGGACATTCGTGGCGAACAGTTTGTCGAAATCTTCGATCGTGTGGTCCTCGATCGCGGCAGCCTTCGAGACGCCGGCATTGGCCACGAAGATGTCCAGCCGCTGGCCGACGATCGCGCGAACCTGCTTTGCGAGCGAGAGGGCCCCATCCGGCATCGAGAGATCCGCCTGAGCTGCATCGGCAGATCCACCTGCCGCGCGAATTCCGGCGACAAGTGCGTCCGCTTCGGCTGCTGCGCGGCCGTAGTGAACGATGAGGTGTGCCCCCGCCCTGGCAAGGGCTTCAGCCGTGGCGCGACCGATGCCGCGCGAGGCTCCCGTGACGAGCGCAGTTTTACTGGCAAGGCTAGCCATGATGGCATCTCCATAAAATAGTGTTGGGTCTCTTCCTCATGGGTACACGGGAAACGAGTCGCCGAACATCGGCTTGCCGCTCTTGGATTGCTCTTCAGTCGCCTCGTCCTGGATGACGTCCCAATGCTCGACGAGGACCCCGTCCTCGATCCGGAGGATGTCTGCCGCGATCCAGTTGACGGGTGCGCCGAACCCCGAAAAACGCCCATGGACGACGACGAAGTCGCCATCAGCAAGGATCACCCCGGGCTCGTATTGCAGCGTCCGAAGCATGCTCTTGACGAGATTGAAGAGGCCGTCCCGGCCTGGTGCGATGTGCGCGCTGTGCTGGATGTATCCGGGCGACCAATACCGCCCGGCGGCCTCATAGTCCCGCTTGTTGAACAATGTGTCGAAGGCCTCGAGTACGAGTGCCTTGTTTCGCTCTTGTGTCGTCTGACTCATCACGTTCTCCTCGTCTAGTAGCGACTGCGGTGGTGGAGTGTTACGCATCGTTCAGAGCTGCCGGGCCAACCATCGCGTGATGTTTTCGACCGTATCGCCGTAGAAAGTCCGATAGAGTTCGCGCGCGACGAAGCCGATGTGCGGAGTGGCCAGGACGTTATCGAGCGACCGGAACGGGTGATCCGCCGGCAAGGGCTCGATGTCGAACACGTCGACCGCCGCGCCAGCAATGCGACGGCCACGTAAAACGTCGATAAGCGCCGGCTCGTCAACGATTGGGCCACGCGAGGTATTGATGAGCCTGGCCGATGGCTTCATTGCCTGTAACTCGGCCGCTCCCACTGAGCCTTTCGTTCTGGAGCTGAGGACGAGGTGGATTGTCAGAATATCCGCGCTGCGGAAGAGTTCCTCCTTGGAGACAAGTCGCCCTCCGCATGCTTCCGCCCGTTCCGTCGTGAGGTTCTGACTCCAGGCAATCAGATTCATGCCGAAGGCGAGCCCGATTCGCGCAACCTCCGAACCGATATTGCCGAGGCCGAGAACGCCGAGCGTCTTACCATGGAGACTCTCGCCCACCGTGAGCTGCCAGCCGCCGGTGCGCAAGTGTGCATTTTCCAAGGCGACCTGACGCGCGCTCGCGAGGATGAGAGCCCAGGTCATCTCGATGGTGGAGCGTGCGTCGTATCCCGTATGCGCTACCACGATACCTCGGTTGGCGGCCGCCTCCACATCGATGGCCGCGTTGCGAGGACCGGTGGATGCGATCAGCTTCAGGCGCGGCAACCGCTCGATGACTGACCGTGGCAGCGGCGTGCGCTCGCGCATGACGCACACGACGTCGAACGGCAGGAGGCGCTCGACGATAGCATCGAGATTGGACAGACGGTCGTTGAAAACGGTGATCTCCGCGCGCCCGGCGAGTGGCGACCAGTCGGCCATCTCGAGCGCCACGTTTTGATAATCGTCCAGGACCGCGATGCGGATCATTCTCGAGACGCTCCTTGCATCAGGGGCCAGCCTGATTCGCCGACTTCGATCCGTACGAGCTTGGCGTCCTGGATGCCACTTTGGTGGGGAATCAGAAAGCCGCCATCGGTCGTTACATAGAGCGCCTTCTCGTCGCCGGGCGCTCTTCCAAAGGCGCAGGCCGTACTCCCGACCATTCCCTGCTCGGGGCCTGCCAATGTGGTGCGAGCGCCTGAGCGGTCGAGGCGAACCAGAGTGTGTTCGGGATGAGTCGTGATATAAAGAGAACCAGACATCCCGAACGCGAAGTCGTCGGCCAAGAGACGCGTTGCCGCGATTTCGATACTGCCGGCAGAGAGTTTACACCATTGGCGAACGGCACCACTCGGCTCGACTCGCCAGACGTATCCAGGTCCCTCGCGCAGCGTTCCGCCGGTCACCCAGAGCACGCCGCTCGGATCAAACGCGAGTCCCATCGGCGGTGCCTGGACTTCCGCAAACGTGGTCGTCGCGCCTGTCGCCGGATCGTAGCGATCGACGCGCTTGTGAGAATAGACGGTGACGAATACCGCACCCTCAGCGTCGATCGCGAGGTTCTCCAGGAACGCGGGCGCCTTCCACGTCGCCACCGTAGTCGCTTCGATGGGAGCAAACTTTCCCCCATCGTGATCTGGATAATAGTCTTGTGTCGGTGTGACCATGTGATTCGCACCTCGTTGACATTGGGCAATGGCGCCCCCAATCGACTTTTGATTGCGGTCTGCGGCTTCAGCCTGAGGCGCTGAAGCGCAGTCATGGCGGTCAGCGAGTCCATATAGTCTCGCCAGTGCACGATCTTGCGGTCTTCGATGGTAACGACCGAGACGAAGCGGTTGTGGTAGGAGGCACCGGTCCGGACTATTCTGCCGTGTACCTCGTATTCAATAATCACGACACGGGGATCCTGCGATCGGTGCGTAATGAGCGCATCTGCGCCGTGCAGGACGATGTTGTTGCCATAGCCCGCATAGAGCGTCATCAGCGCCTTACGACTGTCAAGTCTCAGGGGCCATCCTGGGAAAATGTATCGAAACTCGAACACCGCGTCGTCGGCAATGGTATCGAAGTAATGGTGGCCGTCGACCAGGCCGGCCAGACTCTGCTGGACTATGTTGAAGAAAGGGTCGAGCGCTTTGAAGGCCGCGTACCCAGGATCAGTCATATTATCGCTCCAATCTGGTGGAACGCTACCCGTGATACGCAGGCGCAAAGACATCCTGCACAAATTTTTCAAACGAAGTCGGTGTGCTGTTCTCCGGCGAACGCGGCTCCTGCGCAGCGAGGACTCCTGCGTTCAAAGCCTTGTACATCTCGATGTACACCGCGGCTGACTTCGGCGGAATACCCATCTGCGTTAACACCTGCTGCACCTGCTCGTACGGAAACTGCTCGTAGCGCAGATCCGGTTTTCCAATGCCGCGCCCGATCACCGCAGTAACTTCCGCCATCGATATGTCGCGCTTGCCAAGCAGCTCGCGCGTTTGTTTGCCGGAAAAATCCAGGTCCAAGAGGCGCTTCGCGGCGTAGTCACCAATGTCGCGCGTGGCGATCATGGGCAGCTTCAGGTCGGGTAGCAGCGCACCTGCGAAGAGTCCCATCCGTTGAATCATGTCGATCGCCGCCAGATTATTCTCCATGAAATACCCGTGCGCAAGTGCAGAACGTTCAACCCGCTGATGGCGTTCAGTTTTTGCTCCGAGGAATGCAGCCCCGTGACTGGCCCGGTGCCTTCCGGAACCTGCGCGCCGAAGCTGCTCAAGAGCACGGCGTAGCGCAGTCCTGACTCCTTCACGGCTTTCGCGATCGCATCGCTCTGCCGCTCCTGGTCTTCCCGTGAGGTCACCGGCGACAACATCAAGTATGCCGCTTGCGCTCCGCTGAAGGCTTTGGCGAGCGCAGCCGCATCGCCCATGCTGGCTGTGAACGCTTC
Organism: uncultured Planctomycetota bacterium; assembly: GCA_963823665.1. GTDB lineage: Bacteria > Planctomycetota > Planctomycetia > Isosphaerales > Isosphaeraceae > CAVXHV01. Next base: position 329,722 of record CAWGMQ010000004.1, on the reverse strand, counting down.
GGCGCCGTTGCGCACAAAGCGCTCGAGTTGCGCCGGGTCGCGCCCGAAGATGCGCACCTTCTTGCCCTTTGATACCAGGAAATCGGCAATGATCGAGCCGGTGTGCCCGCTCGCTCCCAAAATCACATACATGGCACTCCTCCTTTGGAAGTCGACGTCGTCGCTCGGGACTACCGAGCGATCTCGTCAAAAAGAGTCTCCGTCCGTTCGGTCAGACCTGGGCTCTGCCGCCGTCAACAAAAAATTCGATACCGGTGACGAAACTGGAATCATCCGACGCCAGAAACAACGCCGCCTTAGCAACTTCCTCGGGTTCACCCATGCGTCCCATCGGGATGGTGGACACAATCCGCGCGATCACGTCTGCAGATTGCAGGAGCACCTCGCGGTCGGCGAGAGCCGCCATGCCGAGGAGTCGGACGCAACTTCGGAGGGCCGGCCTCGGACGCCCGGCGAGCTCCGCCGCGGAGAGATCCCCCACGGAGTCGAGCATCAGTCGGCGCGAGGACGCCAGACCTTGCAAGAGCATGGTGACCGGGGATTTCATGCGTTTTCCTCCTCAGGATAGGAGTTCCCTGTCGAACGGCATCGAGCCATTTCCTGCCCCCCACGTCCTGGCCGTGTCGGCCAGCGTTCTCCAGAGGTCCAGTTCCAGATCGAGCCAGGTGCCCGCCGTCCTGGTCCGGAGGGCGACCCGATAGGCTGCTAACGTGAGCTCGGCCGCGAGGGTTTCCAGCATGGCATCTCGATTGACGGGGGTCAGAACGTCTCGATTCATGTCGTGCCTCCTGTCGATGGTTGTTTACGTAAAACTCAGTCAACTCCTTCTACCGCCGGTCCCAAGGTGCATCAGGTCAAGGCTTGCGTGTGCCGCTACCCCGTTGTTCGCATGGTTGCCGCTCGGTGCGCTCCACTGAGGCGCATCCCGCTTCGTCTCGATCGGCGCTGCGGCGGGCCGGCCCTTTCGGTTGGTCAACCAGTCCACCACGTAGAAGAACACCGGCGTCAGGAAGATGCCGAAGAGCGTCACGCCGAAGGCGCCCCAGAGGACGGCAGTGCCAAGCGAGCGCCGCATCTCGGCGCCGGCGCCCGCGGCGAAGTACGGGGGCACCATGTGAATGAAGCACGCTGAAGTCATCAGGATCGGCCGCAGCCGGGTTACCGCGGCGGAGACGATGGCATCCACGCGGGGCTTGCCGAGCTCGCGCTGTTGCTTGGCGAACTCGACGATCAGAATGGCGTTCTTGCATGCCAGTCCGACCAGGACCACGAAGCCGATCTGCACGAAGATGTTGACGTCCATGCCGCGAAACGCGATCCCCGCAAGGGCGCTCAACAAGCACATCGGCACGACCAGGATTACCGCCAGCGGCGTTGACCAGCTCTCGTACAGGCCGGCCAGCACGAAGAAGACGAGCACCGCCCCCAGCACAAATGCGCTGAACGGGTTTTGCCGCAGGTCCTGGAACTGCTCGATCTTGCTGGCCTGCTTTTGCAAGTAGGAGAGCTCGGTCCACTCGTAGGTCATGGAGCGTGGCAGCTCCTTGTCGGACAAGCTTTCCATCGTCCGCAGGACGTCGCCGGTGCTCGCCCCCGGCTGCCAGGAGCCGGTGATCGTCGCCGCGGGGAACATGTTGTATCGTGTGATCGTCACCGGGCCGGCGAACTCGCGGACGTCCACCACGGCGCCCAGCGGCACCATATCGCCGTCGGCGTTGCGGACCTTGAGCTGTTTGACGGTTTCCGCGTCCTTACGGAAGGGAGCGTCGGCCTGAACGTTCACCTGCCAGGTGCGGCCGAAGCGGTTGAAGTCGTTGACGTAGTAGCTACCGAGGTATGCCTGAAGCGCATCGAAGACGTCGGTGATCGCGACCCCCATCGTCCGAACTTTGGTCCGGTCGATGTCCGCGTAGAGCTGAGGCGTCCGGCGCGGAAGCCGTTGAACAGACCGACCAAGCCGGGCTGCTGGTTTCCCTTGGCGGCCAGCTCGTCGGCGCGGGCCTGGAGCGCGTCGAAGTTGGGCTCGCCGGTCGCTTCCACCATCAGCTTGAAGCCGCCGGCGTTGCCGAGGCCCCGCACCGCCGGCGGAGAGAAGGCAAGCACGCGGGCTTCCGGCACCTCTCGCCCGAGGCGTGCGCGAAGACGGCCCGTGATCGCCTCGCCGCTCAGTGCGGTGCCGTGCCGTTCGTCGAACGGCTTCAAGATCACGAACATATTGCCGTAGTTCGAGCTGTTGGCATTCAAGACGAACGACAGCCCTGGGACGGCCACCGTGTGGGCAACGCCGGGCGTTTCAAGGGCGATCTTCTCGACCGCCTCGGTCACTTCGACCGTACGCTCCAGCGACGCGGAATCGGGTAATTGCATGTTCACCACCAAGTAGCCCTTGTCCTGGATGGGGACGAACCCGCTGGGGACGCGGGCAAAGCCGAAGCCCGTCAAGCCAATCAAGGCGGCGTAGACGAGGAGCACGAACGCGCTCCGGCGGAGGCACCGGCTGACGGTCTTGCCATAGGCTTCTGTCGTTCGCTCGAACACCCAGTTGAAACCCCTGAAGAGCTTTCCCAGAGCCGAGTTCACCGGCCGGACGACGACCCAGCCGGCCGCTGCGCCGGCGACCGCGCCGGGGAGGAAGAGGACGAGGTCGATGCCCCACGCGAGCAGCGCGGTCTTGAGACCGCCGGGCGCCGCTCGGGCGCCCTCGTCCACCGCGGGCAGGCCCAGCCATGCACCCAACTTCGGCGCCAGGAGCCACGCCGCCAAAAGGCCGCCGAGTAAGGCGAAGCTCCACCACGGCAGCGCTTCTTTGCCCTGGTCACCGTGCGTTCCGGGCTTGCGGCCGGCAAAAATCCAGGCTGCCCGGGCGGGCGTCATGGTCATGGCATTGATGGCCGAGATGATCATCGACACCGAGATGGTCACGGCGAACTGGCGAAAGAACTGGCCAGTGATGCCGCCCAGGAAGGCGCTGGGCACCAGCACCGAGCTGAGCACCAGCGTCATGGCGAGGATCGGCCCGGTGATCTCGTTCATCGCCTCGATGGTGGCTTCGCGCACGGGCAGGCCCTTGTCCAGCCAGCGCTCGATGTTCTCCAAGACGACGATGGCGTCGTCGACGACGAGGCCGATGGCCAGCACCAGCCCGAAGAGCGTCAGGTTGTTGAGGGTGAAGCCCAGGAGACTCATGACGGCGAAGGTTCCGACCAGCGACACCGCCATGTCGATCACGGGCAGGAGCAGGGCCTTCCAGTCTTGCAAGAACAAGAGGATGACGATGCCAACCAGGACGACGGATTCGCACAGCGTACGGAAAACCTCATTCACGGATTCGCGGATGAACGGCGTGGTGTCGTAGCCGACCAGGTAGTGCAGCCCCTTGGGGAAGCGAGTTTCCAGCTCGCTCATCTTGGCCTTGATGCCGTCGGCGGTGTTCAGGGCGTTAGCGCCTGGCAGCAGAAAGACGACAACCGCCGGCGACGGCCGGCCGTCGAGCCGCCCGAGCGTGTCCTGGTTTCGGGCACCCAGCTCGGTACGGCTGACGTCCCTGAGGTAAGTCACTTCTCCATTCGCGCCGGTGTTGAGAATGATGTCCGCGAACTGCTCGGCCTCGACCAACCGGCCGAGGGTGCTCATCGTGTACTGAAAATCCTGGCCGTCGGGGACCGGCGGCTGGCCGATGCGTCCAGCAGCCACCTGCACGTTCTGCTCGCGCAAGACCCGGATCACGTCGCCGGCCGTCAGATTGCGCGACTGCAGCTTGTCCGGGTCGAGCCAGACCCGCATGCTGTAGTCTTGCTGGCCGAGGATCGTCACGTCGCCGACGCCTTCCACCCGGGCGACGGCGTCCTTGATCTGGATCGTGGCGTAATTGCTCAGGTAGAGCGAATCATAGTACGGCCTGCCGGTCTCCGGGTCGTCGTCGGAATACAGACTGATCCCCAGCAAGACGTCTGGGGACCGTTTCTTGACTGCCACGCCGATGGTCCGAACCACATCGGGGAGCGTGGGCTCGGCGATGGCGACGCGGTTCTGCACCAGTACCTGGGCCATGTTCACGTTGGTGCCCAGGTCGAAGGTCACGTCGAGGGTGTACGAGCCGTCGTTGTTGCTCTGCGACGACATGTACATCATGGCTTCCACGCCAACGACCTGCTGCTCGATCGGCGCGGCCACGGTGTCGGCTACCACGTTCGCATTGGCTCCGGGGTAGCTGGCTGTCACCCGGACGGTCGGCGGCGTGATCTCCGGATACTCGGCGATCGGCAAGAAGCCCGCCGCGATGGCCCCAAGCAGGATGATCACGATGGAAATCACCCACGCCAGGACGGGTCGGTCGATGAAGAAACGCGCCAGCATGTGAGCCCCCTTTCACCACCTCTTCGCTCACCCGTACGTCGAAAGCCGGCAATTATCGTTAGGTGAGTTTATAGGAAATTCTATTTGACAGTCTATGGAGTAACTGTTAGAGTCATGGAATAGTCCGTTGTCTGAACTGATTGAATGTTCCCGTGCGGACGGAGGTTGTGACAGTGGACGCAATCCAAACTGTCGCCATAGGCCAGGACCGGCATTTCAAGGCCGCGAAGGACGAGCTCGCCCGTTTGATCCAGGCCAAGGGATTTGAGCTCAAGGACCGGCGAGGCTCCGCCAGTTGGTTTCCCGGGAAGTCCCAGCCGTTACCGCAGCGGCGCAAGGTCACGTTCAAGCTCGCGCGCCTGGCTGGAGGCGAATTGCTCTTCGCAATCCGAAAGAGCGTCGTGGACTCGACCCCCGCTCTCCAGGGCGTGGCGTGGACCCAATCCGAGTGCTGGTTCAAGCCTCGGAAATCCGCCGGCACGTTCGTTGGTTTTCGGGTAGACGCGGCTGACTTGCCGACGTTACGCCGCCGTGTCGAAAAGATCCTGCACGCCGTGAGCACCGCGCCACGTCCAGGCCGTGACGCAGCGCTCGAAGCCCGACTCGACCGGGATCTGAAGCCCGTGCCAACGATGCCTGTCCAAGCGGCTCTTGAGCGCAAGCTGACGATGAATCGCCCGACCCAACTCAGCCTGGCGGACGTCGACATGGACTCGCTCGGTTGGTAGGAGGCCGCGTGAAGGCGATCGACTCCAATTTGCTGGTGTACGCGTCGCTCGCCAATCATCCGGCCATGACGGCTTGTGAGCGGTACATCACGGGGTACCCAGTCTGGGTCACCGGTATCGTCAACCTCGTCGAGCTGTGGCGCGTGCTCGTTGCCGTTTACGGTGTCTCGGAAAGTGACGCGGATGCGAAATTCACCGATCTGTCCCAGGCCCTGGTCGTGGAAGAGCTGACCGCGACCGTCGCAGCAGGGGCTCTGTCTCTGCGGCAGTCCTGCGGGGTCGATTTCAATGACGCGGTGCTGCTCGAAAGCTGCCGGCTGCGCGGCGTGACCGTTCTTGCCACCGACGATTCTCAACTGGCTCTTGCGTGTGCCACGATGGGAATCAAGGTCGAGAATCCGGTTACCAAGGCGGTGCGCGCGCAAATGACAAACTGGGAAAATCAAAACCTTCCCGCAAAAGGACTGCCCCGCATCTTGTTGCGCGTTCATCGCTGGATCGAGCAACATGATCGAGCCTCTGGCCGGTCACTTTCATTCGGCGACGCAGGCACTGTCCCGTCTCGTTTGACCTTGTCGCAATTCGGAACATTTCATCACCCTAAGAATCATTGAAATCTACACCCGATAGCAGGCTCGCGGCCCTGCACGCTGGGAGCGGCGGATTTGCCGGCGATCGCTGGCGCTGCTCTTCACCTATCGGTCAGAAGCCGCGCGGACGACTTCCGGATTGAGTTCGGCATTTCTACTAGCTTTGGCTCGACCGTGATGCCCGGCCGCACCTGTTGCAGGCCGGTCACGATGATTTGCTCGCCCGGCTCGAGCCCGGCTGTGATCTCCCGCAGGCCATGGTGGAGGGCACCCAGCCGAACGGGGCGGGAGACCACCTCATGCTTCTTGTTGACGGTGTACAGAACCTTCTCGCCCTGGTCGGTGTCGATCGCGCGGTCAGTGACCAGCAGGGCGTCGTGGGCTTGACCGATGGGCACGCGGACGCGGGCGAAAAAGCCGGGGGAGAGCGCCTCGTCCTTGTTGGGGAACACGCCCCGGACGCGCAGGGTTCCGGTTTTGGGATTGACCTGGTTGTCCTCGAAATTAATCGTGCCCTGATGGGGAAACCCCTCCTCAGTGGCCAGGCCGAGCGCAACGGGCCACCTGGTCTGGCCGGCTGACTTGGCCTTGCCTTCGCGGATCAACTGCCGGATGCGCAGCACGGTGCGCTCGTCGACGTCGAAGTAGGCATACATCGGGTCCACGGACACGATGGTGGTGAGCAGGGTGCCGCTGTTCTGGTCGCCCGACTGAATCAGGTTGCCCACCGTGACGACGTACCGGCTGACGCGCCCGCTGACCGGCGCGACGACTTTCGCGTATCCCACGTTCAGCGCGGCGAGGTCGCGGTTGGCCCTGGCGACTTCGAGGTTGGCCACCGCCTCCCGGTAGTCACCCTCGTATCGGTCATATTCTTCCTGGCCGACGGCCGCGCGCGTGATCAGAATCTTGGCGCGCTGGAAATCGCGCTCCAGTCGGTGTGCGCGGGCCTCGCACTGCGCCACAGTCCCCTTGGCCCGCTCGAGCTCGGCCTGGTACGGCCGGGGGTCGATCTCGAAGAGCTGGTCGCCCTTCTTGACCAGTGCACCTTCCTTGAAGTTGACCGTGTCGAGGTAACCCGAGACGCGCGCCCGTACCTCGACGGAATCCACGGCGGCCGTCCGGCCGGTGAAGTCGGCGTAGTCGGTGACGTCGCGCTCGACGGGATAACTTACCGTGACCGCCATCGGAGCCGCCGCGGGAGCCTCTGCGGGCGCCCTGGCACAGCCCGTCACGTTGAGCCAGGCCCCGAGAACCAGTACAGAGAATGCGCCCGTATGTGTGCGAGACATTGCCCGTCTCCGTGAATGGATCGACCCTTCGGCCGCGTCTTTTGTACCGCACGGTAAATATATGGGCCTGGACATGCCGGGTCAAGGGGTGTAATATACTGGTAGGTACAAAAAACGAGGAGGTCAGGCGTGGCGAAGGGGCGTCCCCGCGAATTTGACATCGATGAAGTTCTGGACCGCGCATTGCGGGTGTTCTGGCGCAGGGGCTACGAGGGCGCCACGCTTCCGGACCTGACGGCGGCGATGGGCATCAACCGCCCGAGCCTGTATGCCGCGTTCGGCAGCAAGGAAGAGCTGTTTCGCAAGGCGCTCGACCGCTATGTCGAGGGTCCAGCGGCCTTTGTGCGCGAGTCCCTGAACGAGCCGACAGCCCGCGCCGTTGCTGAACGGCTACTGGGCGGGACGATCGACCTGGTGACTGATCGGCGGAACCCGCGCGGATGTCTGATTGTGCAAGGTGCGCTCGCGTGTGGAGAGACGGCCGAATCCGTGCGCCGGGAAGTGGCCGCGCGTCGTGTGGCGGGAGAATGCGCGGTTCGCCAGCGGTTCGAGCGTGCCCGAGCGGACGGCGATCTGCCGGCCGGGGCGGACGCGGCTGATCTCGCTCGCTACGTGGTGACGGTCATGCGGGGAATGGCGGTCCAGGCGGCCGGAGGTGCGAGCCGCGAGGACCTTCGACGCGTTGCGGAACTGGCGTTGCGAGCGTGGCCGGGGTGAGAAGCTATTGAATCGCCTTGGCCACCAATTGCTCCAGTTTTCGATCGAGCATGTCGGCGACCTCGGTTACCTTCGCGTTGCCGAATTGTCCGAAGAGCGAGGATGGCTTGTCGTACTCCACGTAGGTCTTTTCGGGTTCGTGCTCGTAGATCAGCACCCGCAACGGTGCATAAAGGCTGGCCCGGATGTCATGCTCCGTCATCTGGATGGCGAAGAGTGGATTGCCAACGAGATACTGGATCGCTCTTTTCTTCTGGCCGACCAAACGCAGCAGTGATCCATGGTCGCTGGTCCTGAAGAGCATGAAGCCGCTTGGCCCCACCATCGCTTCGAGCTTGGCCCTGGCCACCTCGACATCTTCACCTGCGGCGAGCGACCTGTACGTGTCCTCGTCGAATCGTCCGAGCTGCTGTTCAAATGCCTTGGTAACTTGATCGAAGGGTTTCTCGGCCACCACTTGAACGTGTTCCACCGTGATGCGAGAGACATTCATTGGATGATCCCTTTCGGACGCCAGTCCAGGTTGGCCGTGAAAAACATTGCCGCCGAGCACAAGAGCCGACAGCGCGAAAGCAGCCATCGTCAGATTAGCCCTCATCATCTTTTCTCCTTTGCGCACCCTGCGTGGAGACGCCGATTGCGGTCAGGCGTTGGTTCCTCCGTCGACCGTAAGGTTCGCACCGTTGATGTATGACGACCCGGGACCGGCGACGAACGCTACGAGCGAAGCGACCTCGTCGGCGTGTCCAAACCGATCAAGCGGAACAACCGCCTTCTGGCCGTCGGCCCATTCGCTTGAGGCCGGGTTCAGATCGGTATCAATCGGACCCGGCTGAACGTTGTTGACCGTAATGCCGCGCGCTCCGAGCTCACGCGCCAGCCCTTGCGTGAACATCTTGACGGCGCCTTTGGTTGCAGCGTAGGGCGCCATGCCGCTCATCAACACGCGCTCGCCCAGGCACGAGCCGATCATGATGATGCGCCCGCCGGTCTTCATGTGCTTGAGCGCCGCCTGGGTCGCGACGAAGACGCCGCGGACGTTGATCGCAAAAACGCGATCGAAGTCCGCGAGCGTCGTGTCCTCGACCTTCGCCGGAATGACCGTGCCGGCGTTGTTCACCAGCACGTCCAGCCGGCCAAATGTCGTGACCGTCTTTTCGACGGCGTTTTTGACTGCGTCGGAGTCGGCGGCGTCTGCCTGGATCGCGATCGCCTTTCCGCCTCCGCGTTCAACCTCTTTGACAACGGACGCCGCTGCGTCAGCGCCTTTGGAGTAGGTGACGGCCACGCTGGCGCCGTCCGCGGCCAGGCGGCTGGCAATCGCAGCGCCGATGCCGCGCGAACCGCCAGTGATGAGCGCGACCTTGCCTGCAAGTGGTCTATCACGGTTGGTGCTTGCCATGGTAATCTCCTCACTTGACGTTATTGTACCGATTGGTACAGTGAAAGTATATTGGGGCGGCGATGCCGGTCAAGGGCCGACGATCATTTTTTGAAGGAGATCGATGTGCCCTCGGGCGCACGCGGCAGTTTGACGTGGATGAGGCACTTTGCCGGGCACTTGAGGTGTTGTGGGCCGAGCTCGACCGCGAGAGGCCGGCGACAGTTGTGTTGTGGACGACGGCGATCCCCGGCCAGGACGCGGCTCTGTATTACGGCGCGGGGCCTGCGCCTTACGTGAACATCGTGGACGACGACGCCATGCCCGTTCCCGCATTCGGACCAATCATTCCTGACTGACATTGCGGTCAAGACGGGTTTGCGTATGCGTTGGGGCGGGTGGGAGGATAGAATGACCCTGAGGAGATGTCGCCATGCCGATGCACGATTGGTCTCGAGTCCCGGCGGGGCTTTTTCATCATTTTCATCAGCATTGGTCGATCGAGATTGCCGCGACGCTGAACCGCGGTCGTCTGCCGAAGGGTGTGGCGGCGCTGGTCGAGCAGCGGTCCGGCCCGAAGGAATCGCACGTTCTGGCCATCGAAAGCAGAGGTAGGGCGCAGTCTGGATTCGCGGACGACCCAGGCATCGCGACCATGACGCCGCCGGTCACCCGTTTCGTGAGCCGCACCACGAAGCAAATCTATGCCACGCGCGCTAACCTTGTCGTGCTGAAGCACCATTTGGGCCGAACCATTGCAGTGATCGAGATCGTCTCGCCGGGGAACAAGGATAGCCGCGCCGCCTTGCGCGACTTCGTCGACAAGACCATCGCATTCCTGCGCCCGGAGTTCATGTCCTCGCGATTGACCTCTTTCCGCCGACGCCGCGCGACCCACTCGGAATACACAAGGGCATCTGGGACGAAATTGAGGAGGAGGAGTTCGCATTGCCCGCGGGAAAGGACCGAATTCTCGCCTCATATGAAACTGGCGGCGTGCAGGCTTGCTACGTCGAGGCGGTCGGCGTGGGCGACATCCTTCTGGATATGCCACTGTTTCGGGCGAATGACTGGCACGTGCCGGTTCCGCTGGAATCGACGTACGAGGCGACCTGGAACGCCTGCCCTGAAGAATTGCGTTTGGCCGTCGAGACGGGCGTGATGCCGGAACCCGACGCCGAATAAGGGGTGCCACTGTCCCTGCCCCTCCGGTTTCGACTGGCATGGCGATCCGCACTTATTCCAGGTCATGCTGTTCTCGCTTGAAGGTCTGACCCCATGGACGTGGATGGACAAGTATCGGCACGACGACGGGATCGTGCGGAGGTCGTCAGTCCTGGAGCACATCCGATGTCGAACATGTCGACGCTGATTGCCAATGACATCCCCGGCCCGGCCGGCTGCAACATCGGCCGCAAGCCCAAAGGTCGTGACCTGGTGGCTGACGGTCCGATGTCCGTGCCCGTCTTCTGGTTGGCCTTGTTCGACGATCGGCATTTCACGACGTTCGAGCTCAAAGACGACGAGGGGGATGCTCACGAAGTGCCCTCGCTCGTGGCCGAACTCGCCGAGGCGAGGGAGTTGCTGCGCAGTAACCGCGCCCTCCTGGCGGAGTACTTCCCCGAGTTCCAGGGTACCTTCGACCAGTTCGCCAGGGTCGTCGATCGCCTGAAGTCCCGCTACATCAAGGCGGACCTGGAGGAGCTCTGGGATATCGCGACAATGGTGGAGCAGGACTTCACAGCCGAACTGCATGCTGCGGTGCGCTGGTTCGGATCGCGGGACGAGAAGGACTTTGATCGCCTGCTGTCCTTGGCCGGGATCACGGGTTACGACCGGACGAGGCGGACGTTCCCCGCTGTGGGTACCGAGGTCCCGCGAGCCTTCCAGCTGCGCGGGTACGCGAACAATGCCCGTTACTGGGACGACAAGGCCGATGTGTAATCGAGGAGTGACGCAGTGACCAGCAGCTTGTGGGCCGTCTTGTCGCTCCGAAATTGCTTTCCGATTCACAACTCGAGTCCGTCAGCCGGGTGGTTCGAGAATCTCCTTGAGCATGGCGGGGAACACCGCCCACGCTTGATCATAGGTCGCATTGAGCGGGCAGGACACTTGGTCGTACTCGGTCAGGAACAGCGGGATTGCCGGAAGACGGTCGCCAACCCCGACTGACAGGAATGGGGCGGCCGGTGACTTGCTCGGCCAGGGCCATGAATCCGGGAGGCAGCCCGCCACTGTTCAGGGCATCAGTCAGGGCGCTGATCCATCGCTGATGGAAGTGGTGAAAGTCACCCGCTTCGGCTCGGGTCCAATCGTGAATCGGCATCTCTCACCTCCTACTCGGATCATACAGCTCGCTGCGCCTTTTTTCACGCGCTGCGGCGACGGGAAAGCGGGATACGTCGCCCGTGCTGCATGCCATGTCTTGACTTCGTCGGGCTTGTCAAGAGAACTCGGACTGCGTAAGCAGGTGCCGGTTGACCACCGATTCGAGATCCTTCCGCACGTCCTGACTCATGCCAGCCACGCCTTGCGCCTCGCGTTGTCTGGCCGTCCGCCCCCGGGTGTATAATCCAGTGTATGGAACCTTCCGCTACCCCATGTATCAGAGTTTTCTTGTCGATTGTGTCCGCTACTTCTACCGACTCTCCAGGCTCCGTCAGGAAGGAATCGAGCGATGATCGTCATCCTTGTCGCGTTCGTCGGACACGCCGTGGCCGTATGCCACCCTTCGGCCGCCGTCGACCGCGTCGTGCTCAAGGAGGATTATCAGGTCCTGCAGCGCGATGCGATCGATCGGGCCTCTTGTCTGGTACTTCTCGCCAAAGGTACCGATCGAGTAGCCGAGATCGTTGTCACGGTCGAGGATGGAAGCGGGCATCTACTTCGACGAATCGATTCAAGCCCGATCAGCGTAGGCAACATGGGGCCTGGGGTCGTCGTCGAAGGACTTGAAACGGGCGGTCCGTATACGATCACGGTCATGGCGAAAGATAATCTCGCAAGACCGCTCGTGCAGTTTCGCAGGATCCTTGTCGGCGACATCTGGGTCCTGGGCGGACAGTCAAACATGTTTGGGATAGACGTGATCAAGGAACCGTTGCCCGAGTTGCCGTATCTGAACATGCTCAATATCCTGCATGTCGAGCGGGACGCGCACTGGTGTGCCGGCGTGCCGCCTATTCACCGCATTCCCGAGTCGCTGGCGCCGTTTGTCATCAAGGGGCAACACCCGGAGTATTCCGAGGCAAAGGTCCGGTCGATCGTCGCGAGCAAGATCCCTGTTGGCGGGATCGACTGCTCGTACTTCTTCGCGCGTAAGCTGCACGCTCTGAGTGGTGTACCAATCGGTTTGATCCCGTGCGCGACGGGCGGGGCCCTGGCCATCTGGGACCCTAAAGGTCGAGACGGCAATCGCTATGGATTCCTCCACCACCATGTGATGAGCGCCGGGGGGCGGGTGAAGGGGGTGCTGTTCTTCCAGGGAGAACAAGATGCGATTTTCGGCGACAAGGATCGGACCGTCACGACGCCGTCCCTGATCGGGCCGGTGTCGACCTACGGCGAGCAGTTCACCAGGTTTGTCGAGGCACTCCGCACGGACTTCCGCGATCCGACCATGCCCGTAATTTTCGCGCAGATCTGCCGGCATCATAACGGGCCGGACAATCGCGCCTGGGCGTGGGAGGCGATTCGGGAGGCGCAAAGACGATTGCCGGAGACCCTTCTTCACACCCATTGCGTCCCGTCGATCGACCTGGATGTGATGGACGGTCTACACCTGGACTACAACTCACTGGCACGTATAGGCGGACGGATGGTCCGCATGGCGCTCTCGTACACGAAGAAGGGCGTGCCTCAACGTCGCGAGATCCGACTCAAAGCGGCGACTCGTGTCGGATCGCCGAAGCCACGCATCGTGGTGGAGTTCAGCGGGGTGAGCGGAAAGCTGCAGGCGCCGGGTCGACCAACTGGGTTTACGTTCAAGAAGGCCACGGGGGAGACATTGGATTGGATCTACAAAGCGGAGTTCGACCCCAAGAGGGCGGCGACAGTTGTGTTGTGGACGACGGCGATCCCCGGCCGGGATACGGCTCTGTATTACGGCGCGGGGCCAGCGCCTTACGTAAACATCGTGGACGACGATGACATGGCCGTTCCCGCATTCGGACCGATCGTTCCTGACTGACATTTCATCTGGTTTAGAGTCGCTCACGCGAAGGCGCGAAGGACGAGATTGCGAAGTGCACGTGGTTGGATGGGAATGGGGTTGGAGCGGAAGGCGATTGGGGCGGGGTTGAGATGTGGGGGCAAGGTGAAGAGGGGCGCACGCAATGGCGCGAAGCGCAAAGCGGAAAAGGCGCAAGCTGATCGAAACTGGGTGAGGACACGCGTCGTGGTTCACGCTTGAACGGTGATGGGTGCTGGGTAGTGCGGAGGGCGCACGCCATTCGTTGTTCGCCGGGCCGGGCATCCATTGAGGTTGGCGAGGTGGTGGACGGCGAGGCGGATGGCGAATTGGTTTAAGGTGCCAAGGGCTGAAAGCCTGTGGCTCTTGTCCGGGGCCCCGGTCCCGTTGGGGCCATGGACGATGGCGGCGGCGATCGGGTTCTGATCAGTGATCATCCATGACCCTCCGTGCCTTTCCGATCGGTTTTTCGGCGGCGTCCAAGAATCCGTCATTGTTCGCGAAGGGCTAGATAGACTTGTCGTGCACCAGCCCGCGATGTAGCTTGACGACTTGGGCATCGTCCGACTCCGTAGTCCGCACGTCGCCCGGTGCGCTGCGAGGCGCACAGCCAGTTTGCCCCGCGATAGTCGACGGTCGAGTGCTTCATGAGGTACAGCCAAGATGATCCCATCGAACGTAACTCGAGCGGTTGCAGTGGCCCTGTCTTCGACGTTCGGCCTCGCGCGACATCGCATTGGAATGCTCGCCGCTCTGGTCGCACTCTCGGCCGCCGTCGCTCATGCCCAGGTCGGCGAGGCTCCGCCCAAGCCGATTTTCGCGGACAACGCGCCGGTGATCCCGCAGGAGAGCCTGAGCAAGGTCTCCCTCCCGAACACGACGATCGATTCGGTCGAGGCTCAACGCCGACGACGGGTCGTGCCGCGTCAGAGCGACCGTGACGCATCCCCCGACGGGGTGTCGGGTCAAGGTGTTCGTTGCCCTGCCCACGAAGGGCTGGAATGGGAGATTCCAAGGCACTGGTGGAGGGGGCTTTCTGGGCGGGCATCCCGCCGCTTTGAGCGGGCCGGTACGCTCGGGATACGCGACAGGCGCCACCGACACTGGCCACGAAGGGGGTAGCGGCAAATTTGCTCTGGGCGCGGACGGGCGGTTGGACTGGCACGCCGTCCAGGACAATGCGTACCTCGGCATCCACGAGATGACGGTGGTGGGTAAGGCGCTCTCGAAGGCGTTCTACGGAAAAGCCCCACGGTATTCCTATTTCGTGGGCGGCTCGACGGGCGGTCGCCAGGGATTGATGGAAGCGCAGCGCTACCCGGAGGACTACGACGGCATCATCTCCCTTTGTCCGGCCATCAACTGGCATCGCTTGCTCCCCGCGGATCTCTGGCCGCAAGTGGTCATGGTTGCCGGCGGGAATTTCCTGCCGAAAGCCAAGCTCGATGCGGCAACCGCCGCAGCCGTGGCGTCATCTGACGCCACGGACGGCGTCGCCGACGGCGTGATTGATGACCCGTCGCGCTCGACCTACGATCCGAAGGAGCTGGTGGGCACCAAGGTCGGCGACAGCCCGTTCACCGAAGCCGACGCGGATGTGGTCCGGAAGATATGGGAAGGCCCCCGGGGTCACGATGGGCGTTTCCTGTGGTATGGCCCGGCGCGCGGCGCGGACCTTTCCGCCCTCGCCGGGACCGGTGGCTCGCCGCTCCTGGGAAAGCCCTTCTCCATACCACTGGAATGGTGCCAATACTTCCTGCACCAAGACCCGAAATGGGACTACACCACGCTCACGCCGTCGGGATTCGAGCTTCTGTGGAAGCAATCGGTTGAGGAATTCGGAGCCGTCATCGGGACCGATGACCCGGACTTGACGCAATATCGCGACCGAGGAGGCAAGATCATCATCATGCACGGCCTGGCCGACCAACTCATCCCGGCCGACGGAACAAGTGATTATTATCAGCGCATTTTACAGCGGATGGGTGGCAGGGAGGAGGTCGAGCGGTTTGCTCGGTTGTTTCTGGCGCCGGGTGTCGATCACGGGTTCCGTGGCCCTGGCGTCACGCCGGTCGGCCAGATGGCGGCGATCATACGCTGGGTCGAGGAAGGCACGCCCCCGGAAAAGCTCAAGGGGGAGCACCGGGACCAAAGCGGCAAAGTGACCCGGACCCGTCCGTTGTTCCCGTATCCGCAGGTGACCAAGTACAAAGGCAGCGGGAGCACGGACGAAGCAGAGAACTTTGTGAGCAGCCCGCCGGCGGGTTGAAGCGAGGTTGTAGAGCGGATGTGATTCGCGGTCTCGGCGACCATAGACTTGATCACCGTCAGCTCATTGGCGACGCCGGCGATGCCTTCCTTACTTCGATGAGTGGGTGTTTGCCTTCCCTCGGGGCGCCTTCCGCGCGGAGGGGCGCCTTGGCTGGTTTTGAAGCTCGCCGACCTCGTCGCCCTGCCCGGAGACTCAACCGTCGACATCACCGCGACCGCCCGGGTTGCCTTCGTGATGAAAGAAGGGACGTCGTCTCCAAGCGGCCGTAAGCGAGCTTGGGCCTGTTCCCGTGGTTTTGCGGGAATTGCAAAGAAAGATCGATTGATCGCCTCCCCCGGTGCAGAATAGACGCTGACGAACCTTTGCGAGTGGCGGCGAAGGGGAGGGCGACCTTATGGCGACCGGGACGGGGATCGAGGATGTAGGGGGACTGATCGCTCGCCTGTTCGGCGAAGGGTCGGCCTCGGGGATGGACGAGGGTGAGCTGCTCCGACGGTTCGCCGTCGGTCGCGACCCGGTGGCGCTCGAGGTGCTCGTGGCCAGGCATGGACCGATGGTCCTGGGCGTCTGCCGGCGAGTCCTGGGCAACCGGCACTCGTCGGAAGACGCCTTCCAGGCCACGTTTCTCGTTCTGGCGAAGCGTGCCGGGTCGATTCGCGACCCGGATCGGCTCGGCCCCTGGCTGCACGGCGTGGCTCATCGGGTGGCCGTCCGGGCTCGGGCGGACCTCGCCAGACGGAACGCCCGTGAGCGACCAGGCGCGGAGGAACTGGCGATGGAGACATCGGCGGACGAATCGGGTTTCGACCGGCTAGAGCTGCGGGCCGCTCTTGATGAGGAGGTCCGCCGCCTTCCGGAGAAGTTCCGAGAACCGATCGTCCTCTGCTACCTCGACGGCTTGACTCACGACGAGGCCGCGAGTCGTCTGCGATGCCCGGTCGGCACGGTTCGCAGTCGCTTGTCGACCGGCCGGGCGAAGCTCCGAGAGCGGCTCACCCGTCGAGGGGTGGCGGTCCCCTCGGGCGTCTTCGCGGCGGTGCTAAGCGCCGAAGGCGCCTCGGCCGCCGTGTCGCCCGTCTTGCTGAGTTCCACGGTGAAAGCCGCGACCGCGTTTGCGGGCGGCATGGCGGCGGCGACGGCGGCCGGGATGGTCTCGGCCGGAGTCGCCTCCCTGGCGGAAGGAGTGTCGAAGACCATGATCCTCTCCAAGCTCAAGATCGTCGGGGGCCTGGCCCTCGCTGGGATGCTGACCCTGGGCGTCGGGGCCGTCGCGGCCTACCAGATCGGCTCGAAGGGCCAGGATGCAAAGGCCGAGAAGCCGGCCAAGGAGAAGGCCAAGATGGCCGAGAAGGGGCCGAAGCTCGATGAGAACCGTGAAGGTTGCCGAGGCCTACCTCGACCTGCTCGACAAGGGCAAGTACGCAGAAAGCTGGGACGCCATGTCGGCGGTCGCCCACGAGGCGATCGCTCGGGCCGGTTGGGCGGAGAACGTCGGCAAGGTCCGCACGGCCACCGGCAAGCTCAAGGGCCGGAAGCTCAAGCGGCTCGACCTGAGGGCGACCGGCGCCGCCGACCGATTCAACCAGGCCTGGTTCTACGCCGAATTCCGGGCCGCCGGGGGCATGACCTGGTCCGAGCTGGTCATCTTGACCCTCGAAAAGGGCAAGGATTGGAAGATCGACACCTACATGATCGGCGATCCCACCAAGATCCCCCAACCTCCGGCCGAGTAGGGATCACCCGCCACGCTCAGTGGCTCGACACGCCGAACGATGCCTTCGGTGGGCTCAAGTCCCTCGAAGTCATCGAGCGACGAGAGATCGACCGCGTCTGGAACATGATCTATTACCTCGAGTCGGGGGTTGCGAGCTGATTGGCGCCGCCCAAGCTGCTTCACGTTCTCCGGGGTGATTTCCTTGACTTTCAGCATGCCCTCGATGAGCGATCGGACGACTGCGTGTGCGTTTTGATTCGACCGCGTGTTCACAATTAACAAAGAAATCGCGCAAAGCCGTAGCTCCTGACGTTGCAGCCGGGTCGATCGAGTGATTGCACTTTTTTTGGACGCTTTTCTTGCCGATCGCTGAAACCCATCGCATATATACATAGGGCAGAGTCGGCGAACGCGCGATGCTGGCGCGATGGGCGGCTCCCTTTGCTTTTCTAGCACCTCGTCGATCTCCACTCATCCTGAGAACGGCGGTGAAATTCATGCAGGGAGTGCCAGAAAGTGCCAAATAGTGCCATTGGTAAAGAGCCTGAGACCTAAACCGAAACCCAGGCAGACTTGGCCGTTGCGCAGGGCGACTCGGTCGCCCTGGCGGCTTTGCCGTGTCGTCGGCCGAGAGCAGGGTTCGCTGCCCCGGACTCTGAACTGGGAGGAAGGCGAGGAGTTTCGATTTGTGCTATCAAAAGATATCATTTCGTGCCGGGGGAAAGAAGCTGTTTGATCGGCCGAAGCTGTCTTCGCGTTTGCACTTGCGGATTGTGGTCGACCCGGACTTGGGGGGTGGAGCGCTACGCGGGCCGCGCCGTGGCGATTCTGGGTCAAAGCGACGTGCTCGCGGGCGGGGTTTCGGCTTCGAATTCGGCCGGTGGCTCGCGACTTCGACCGAGCGCGTGCGTTCCCGTAGTCCTTGTGGCGTAAGGACGCGCGACGAATGTACAAAACGAAGTGGTCGGTCAGGCCAGGCTTTACGATGTCGCCCCTGTTCGGGGCTTGGAAAGAAAGTTGGGGGACGGTGCATTGTTGTGCCGCGTTGGTCCTCGGGCTCGCGCCCCAGGCTTTACGATGTCGCCCCTGTTCGGGGCTTGGAAAGAAGGCTGGGCGATCGTCGATCGTTGTACCGCCTCAGGCTGCTCGATTGCTAACGGCGAGCGGAGATCGATCAGTCGGTTGCGTTCGGTTCTTCCGGACGAAACATGCACGATTCAACACAGAGTAAGTATTTTTTGCTCATTAATTGATTTTGGGATGAGCAAGTGATACAAGTAGCGATTATTCCTGCGCCACACCTATCGAGAAGGCCAGCATGGAGTTGCGTTCGATTCCTGCGCGCCCGATTTTTCCTGCGCCACACGTAAACCCAATCGCCGCAAGGCTGTGGCGCATGTGGCGCAGAAAATGGGGGGCCGCGAACTGAAAACGCGGGCCGCCGCTGTCGATCGGGCGTGAA
This sequence comes from uncultured Planctomycetota bacterium, assembly GCA_963823665.1. Lineage (GTDB taxonomy): Bacteria > Planctomycetota > Planctomycetia > Isosphaerales > Isosphaeraceae > CAVXHV01. The sequence continues at coordinate 311,021 of CAWGMQ010000004.1, read as the reverse complement.
GTGAATGTTCGAAACGAGTCACGGGTTGTTCGTCGAGTTACCAATCATCGATGCGATTGCGGGGTTGGGATGTCGACTGGCGGCGCGGCGCGGGCCTTGCCTTCCCGAGGACGGAGGGCGGAGGGCGGAGGGCGGAGGGCGGAGGATGGGTCAGATAAGAATTTGAACGACGGAGCACTTGAGGTCACGGAAATGATTCGGGACGGGAGATCGAACGTTTGATCGCGGATTCTCATCGTGCGAGCACCATGCTCAGAGGGCTGAAACCGCTGTTCCACGAGAACGGATCGCAGCGACCAGGACTCACCGGCGCTGTTCCGCTAATCCTTGTGGAGTAAGGCCGCGCGACGAATTTACAAAACGAACTCGTGGGCGAGGGTGGAGGGTCGAACGTGGAGGGCGGGAGAAGGATTCGGATTCGGATTACGATTAAGATCAGGAGCGGACGGCACACGGAGTGTGCCTGCTACAGCGAGTCGCGGTCACGTCGGATCGTTCGCGGGATCCGCACGGTCGTACCGCAGAGCGTAAACGTCGCCGCAAACCAGAGCCTGATGGATTCATGGCATGGCGGTTCGCTCGTCTTCCCGGTTATGCTGTTGTCGCTTCCAGAGTCTTCTATTCCCTGAAAAAGCCGAGCTCGACCGACGCGCCATGCAAGACGATTATCAGGAACGGCTCGGCTATCTTTATGGCCGGTTGAATTATGAGTGGCTGGGGATGCCTCGATCGTCGGGGCAGCTCCGGCTGGGGCGGATGCGGCGGCTGCTCAAGCTGATGGGTGATCCTCACCTGGGGCTGCGCATCATTCACGTGGCGGGCACCAAGGGTAAGGGCTCGACTTCGGCGATGATCGCCGCGGCGATGGGCGCCTCGGGCGTGCGAACGGGGCTCTATTGCTCGCCGCACTTACACCGCCTGGAAGAACGCTTCACCGTTGACGGCAAGCCGGCCTCGCCCGCCGAGCTGATCGAACTGGTGGATGTGGCCCGAGAGGCGGTCGAGCATCTCGAGCGGGAAGACAGCGGGTCTGGTCACCGCGGTCCCACGTTTTTCGAGATCACCACGGCGATGGGCCTGCTGCATTTCGCCCGCCGCGGGGTGGGGGCCGTCGTGCTTGAAGTCGGTCTGGGAGGGCGGCTCGATTCCACGAACGTGGTGCGGCCGCTGCTGTCGATCATCACGAGCATCTCGTTCGACCACACGCGCCAACTGGGTAACCACCTCGCGTCGATTGCCACCGAGAAGGCCGGGATTCTCAAACGCGGTCGACCGGGAATCAGCGGCGCGTGCGATGCCGACGCGCGGGTCGCGATCCGCCGCGTGGCCCGCCAGCGCCGCTGCCTGCTTCGCGAAATACATTCGGATTTCTGGTACGAGAACATCCCGCCGGCGCCACCACTGGAGCGGCCCACTGCCGGGCACGTGAAGGTGCAAACATGGTGCCGGGACTGGGGCGAACTGACCTTGCCGCTGCTCGGGTCGCACCAGGCGCACAATGTTGCGGTCGTGCTGGCGGGTCTCGACCTGCTGGCGGAGGTTGAGCCGGACCTCGCCGTCACGCGCGACGACGTTGTGCGCGGATTCGCCGCGCTCCAGTGGCCGGCGCGCGTGGAGGTGGTCGGCGAGAAACCCTGGCTGGTGATCGACGGTGCGCACAATGTGGCTTCGGCGAGCGCCCTGGCGGACACGTTGCGAACGTGCTTTCCGCCGTCGCGCCGGACGCTGGTCTTCGGCACGACGCGCGACAAGGACATGCCGGGCCAGCTCAAGGAGCTGCTGCCGTGCTTCGACACACTGATTGCGACCCGTTACGTGGAGAATCCGCGATCGGTGCCGCCTGAAGTGATCGCCGAGGAGATGCTGGCACTAAGCGGGCGGAGGGCGCATATCGCGGCCGAGCCGGCCGGGGCGCTGGCGGTGGCGCGCGAGCTGACGGATGCCGACGGTCTGATCTGTGTGACCGGCTCGCTCTTCCTGGCAGCCGAGGCCCGGGCGATCGCGCTCGATCTCGCCCGCCCGCCGTCGTTCACACGGGTGGTGACCTGAGAACTGTCACCCGGCGATCGAAATGACGAGCCAACTGGCTTACTAGATCCTTGCGAGAGACTTCGATGAGTACCGCATTCTGGTTGCGCGTGGGGGCCGTCTGGGGGTTTCTGGCGATTTCGATGGGCGCGTTCGGAGCGCACGGGCTCGAAGATCGGTTTGCGGCGCTGGGAGGCCTGCCGGGCGGCCTTTCGGCCGAGCGACTCAAGGCGAACTTCAACACGGCCGCGCAATACCACATGTATTGCGCGCTGGCCATCCTGGCGGTGGGAATCTTGGCCCAATTTGGCCGGGGCGGCGCGGCGCTTCAGGCGGCGGGATGGCTCTTCGTGATTGGCTCACTCATCTTTTCGGGAAGTCTGTATATCCTCGCAGTCACCGGCGTGCGCTGGCTGGGGGCGATCACGCCGATCGGTGGAGTCGCCATGATTGCTGCCTGGGTGGCGCTGGCGGTGGCGGCGGGGTCGTTTGATTCCGCTTCCAAGCCCTGAGCGGAGATTTTTCTGAAATAGTTGGCGGTGAGTCCCCGGGCGCCGGTACTACAAGGGTATAGACCGTTGTCGTCGGGGGGGCCTTTGCGTGATGGGGAGCGAACATCGGGGCGTTGCGCTGCGACAGTTGGAAACCGTGCTCACGGCGGGTGCGATTGGATCGCTGCCGGACGGGGTGCTCCTGGACCGCTTCCTGTCCGGCCGCGGAGATACCGATTCCTCGGCAGCGTTCGCGGTGCTGGTGCAGCGGCATGGGCCGATGGTTCTGGGCGTTTGCAGGGACGTGCTGCGCAACCACCATGACGCCGAAGATGCCGCTCAGGCGACGTTTTTGATCCTGGCCAAGCATGGCGGCTCGATCCGGCGGATTGACTCGCTGGCGAGCTGGCTCTTCGGCGTCGCGCTGAGAGTCGCGGCCAAGTCGAGGGCCCAGGCGGTCCGGCTGCGTGCGATTGAGTTTCGAGCTTGCGAAATGAAACCTCCCTACCAATGCGCTCAAGCGTCAGATTTCTCGTGCGAGCTCCATGACGAGCTGGGACGGCTTCCACAACGATATCGGGCGCCGATTGTCTTATGTCACCTCGAAGGATTGAGCAGCGAGCAGGCCGCGGGCCAGCTTGGTTTGTCGGTTCGAACTGTTCAGCGGCGGTTGGAGCATGGTCGCGAGCGGCTGCGGGCGCGGTTGGTGGGCCGAGATCCGGATGGCGCGTTTGCTTTGGTTGGATCAGGGATCGCGATGCACCTGACGCCGGACTTGTGGTTTGACGCAACCGTTCGCGCGGCGGCGGCGCTCGCTGCGGGGCAACAGCTCGCGGCGGCGGCCTCGCCCGCGGTCGCAAGCTTGGCGAAAGGCGTGGCGGCAACGGCACTGATCGATCACCTCAAGCTTGTGGCGGCGAGCTTGGCTGCGGCAGCCGTTGTTTTGGCCGTCGCTGGCGCAGCCAGCGCCGTTGGGGCCAGGCGTCCTGATTCGGCAATCCCAGTGCAGACCGGTTCCCCGACTGCCAGCGGAGCCGGCTGGGCTCGGCGTCGGCCTCTGGATCAAAGGGATCGTCGTTGACACGGCCGGGCAGCCCGTGGGAGGTGCGCGAATCAAGTCTAACGCGGGGAGCCAGCCGCGTGTCGTCACGGCCAAGGCCGATGGGACATTTGCCATCTGGAGCGATCGAACTCCGGCGCGCTACGCGTCGCTGCGGGCGACCGCCGACGGTGGTGCACGGCAGGGGACCTTTCGGTTCTACGATCGACTGGGCGTGCGCCAGGACCCGCGTACGCTGGCCCGGATCGTGCTCAAGCCCGCACATGAAATCACGGTCTCGGTGGTCGACGCACGAGGCGTGGCGGTCGAAGGCGCGCACGTCGTTCCACTCGACGTGGCATCCGCAGTTGACGACGGCCTGACGGATGCTCGCGGCGTGGTGACAGTTCGCGCGCCGGAAGACGCGATCGTGCACTGGATCTTTGCGTACAAGCCGGGAGTCGGGTTCGACTACTTCGAGAACTATCTGTTCCTGCCGCTCGACTGGTCTGCGCTGCCGGAGCGGGTCAAGCTCTCGCTGAATGGCGCGCGGACCGTCCGGGTGAGGGTCGTTGATTCGAGCAATCGTCCCGTGCGCGACGTTGATGTCTTGCCGCCGGGCATACACAAGGCCGGTAAGCTCAGCGCGGTGAACGTATGGGATTCTCCGGCAAGGGCCCGCACCGACGCCGACGGGATCGCGACGTTCGATTGGCTGCCGGCGGCGATCCAGGCGCGGACAACCTTCATCGTCGACGCACCGGGATATTCCGCCTTGCGCTGGCCCATCCTCGACCCCGCCGCGCCGGCTGAGGAGCTGACAGCGCACGTGCTGCGGGCCACGCGGCTTTCGGGCAGGATCACGCGGCCCGATGGCTCGCCTGCGGCGGGCATTCCCGTTACTGCTGAGTGTTTGGTCTTCTCGTTTCCGCCGAGCGCCGGTCAAGCCCGGACCGGCGCCGACGGTTCATACACCATGGATCTGCCCGCTGACCGGCCTTATGCATTATACGTTGCCCACGACGGGCTGGTCGCGCGAAGCCGGAACGTCGTCGAGCTTCTCGAGGGGAAGCCTGCAACGGACGTTAACCTGCGCCTCGAGAAGGGTGCCATCATCCGGGGTCGCGTTACCTTCGGTGAGCCGCCCCAGCCGGCGGCCGGGGCTGTCGTGCGCATCTTCGCGTCGGACCTGGACGTTCGGCCCGTCGGCCTGGAGCCGCTGCTGGCGCTCAGGAACGCGCGCCCCCCCACGGTCGAAACCGATCAGGACGGACGGTATGCCTTCCTCGTTGAGCCAGGGTGGTACTCGCTTAGAGAGGCATTTGCTCGCGGTGCGAGGGCCGTACCGGAAAATCTCCACGCGGGCGCCGGGCAAGAAATCGAGCGTGATTTGCGGATTGATCAGGCCCCAGCGAAGACGAGAACGTTTCGCGGGGTGGTACGTTCGGGTGGCCGCGACGGACCGACGATCGCCCGCGCGATCGTCGGTGTGGCGCAGGTCGACGGAGAAGGCCCTGCGTCGGAGGCGTTCGCGGGTAGCGATGGCCGGTTCGAGCTTCCTCGGCCGTCTGGAAAACTCCTGGTGTACGCACGCAATTCCGAGGGAAATCTCGCCGGGTTCACCGTCCAGGGAGAGGGCCAGACCGGCGAGGCAACCGTCGTCGTCCGTCCGTCCGCGATCGCTCATGGACGCCTGGTTGACAGAGCGGGAGTTCCGTGGAGCTATGCACGCGTGGTGCTCGCGGTGTTGCCAGGCGTTCCGGCCAGCGACGACTTCGAATTCACAGCGCAGTGGGTGATGAGTGATTCCCAGGGTCGCTTCACGGTCGCCGGCCTTCCGCCCGGCACGCGCTGCGAGGTATACGCCGTCGACCCGAAGCTCGGCCACGGCGTTGCGCCGAGAAAGCGCATTGATGTGGTCGACACGAAGGCGATCGACCTCGGGGACATGATCACGCACCCGCGCTGAATTGCGGCTCGTCAAAATAAGTTGGCGGTGGTTTGATCAAGTCTGTCACCATCAGGAAAGAGGATGACACACTCACTTCGGAGTCCACGCGAGATGCAGGGCGGGGGCCGCGGCGCGACATTGAAGCAGCTTCAGACCGTGCTGACGGCCGGGGCGATCGGCTCGCTTCCGGACGGCGTGCTTCTGGAGCGGTTTCTCGCCGGCCGCGGCGATGCCGATTCGTCGTCGGCGTTTGCGGTGCTAGCGGAGCGGCACGGGCCAATGGTTCTGGGTGTTTGCCGGGACGTGCTGCGCAACCATCATGATGCGGAAGACGCCGCTCAGGCGACTTTTCTAATCCTGGCAAAGAACGGTGGCTCGGTCCGGCGGGTTGATTCGCTGGCGAGCTGGCTCTTTGGAGTGGCCATGCGGGTGGCAGCCAGGTCGAAGGGCCAGGCGGCCCGGCTGCGTGCGATTGAACGTCGAGGGGGCGAGATGAAAGCGCGATCCGACGAGATTGGCCCCGCGAGCTTTCTGCCGGAGCTTCACGAGGAGCTGAACCGGCTGCCGGAGCGGTATCGGGCTTCGATCGTGCTGTGCCACCTTGAAGGGTTGAGCAACGAGCAGGCGGCAGGGCAGCTCGGAGTGCCGGTTCGAACGCTTCAGCGGCGGCTGGCGCAGGGCCGGGAGCGGTTGCGCGCGCGGCTGGTTCGACGGAATGTGGATCCTGCGATGGGATTTCTTGGGACCGGCTTCGCCGCCCACCCGGCGTCGGAAGCGTGGCTGGAGGCGACGGTGAGGGCGGCTTCCGGGTTGGCCGGGGGCAAGGAAGTCGGGGCGGTCGCCTCGGCCGCCGTCGCGGTTTTGACACAAGGAACGCTCACGATGATGTTCATCGGACGATTGAAGATCGCCGCGGCGGGAGTGATGGCGGCAGCAGTCCTCGTCGTCGCGTTTGTGGAGGCAGGCAGTGTTATTGCTGCAATGCGCCAGACTGCACCCGCGCGGGCCAGGCTCGAGGTGGGGAAGGCAGCCGATGCGGCCCCGGCCCGCGTCGGCCCGTGGATCAGGGGGTTGATTGTCGACACGACCGGCCGTCCCGTAGGCGGCGCACGCGTCACTTCGCTCTGGACACTCGAGTCGCCGGTTGTGAACTCCAAAGCGGATGGGACCTTTGCGATTCCGAACGACGAGCCCAGGCTGGCGAACCTGTCGTTCCTCGCGACCGCCGATGGAGGCGCTCGCCAGGGAATCTTTCGGTTCGACGACCTGACGACAGGTCCGAAAGACCCGCGGACGCTCGCCCGGATCGTGCTCAAGCCGGCTCGCGTGGTCACGGTTACCGTGGTCGATGGGCGCGGGGAAAAGGTCGAAGGCGCGGCTGTGTCTGTGCTGGACGTGATTTTTCCCGTCGCCCTCGGTCGCACCGATTCTGCCGGGAGGGTTTCGCTCCGCGCCGGTAGACGCGCTCACGCAATGGATCATTGGTTACAAATCGGGCGTCGGGCTTGATTATTTCGAGAATTACCGGAGCGTGCCGCCGAACTTCTCGCCGCCACCGGAGAGTGCGCTACTCGTTCTGAACGGCGCGCGCACCGTGCGTGTCCGGGCTACAGACTCCGCCGGCAAGCCGGTGCCCGGGGTCGACTTCGTGGCGTTGATTGTCCAAAAGCGGGGCAAGCTCCATGACGTTAACCTGTGCGGGTCGTCAGCCAGAGTTCGCACCGACGAGCATGGTGTCGCCACGTTTGATTGGTTCCCGATTGACGTTCAACCCGGCGCGAGCTTCGCTCTGGCGACGACGTCGTACTCCATGCCGAAGTGGCCCATGCTCGAGGAAGGAAAGCTCGATCGCGAGCTGACGGCCACGGTACTGCGGTTCACGCCGGTCTCGGGGAAGGTGACGCGGCCGGATGGCTCGCCGGGCGAGGGCATCCTGGTCGCCGCCGATGGCGTCGGCCCCGCGTATCCAGCCGGCACGAGCCGAGCGCGCACGGGTGCCGACGGTTCTTACAAGATGGCGCTTCCGCCGAACCAGTCGTACACGGTCTATGTGAACGACCCGGAATGGGCTGCGAAGAGCCGCACCGGGGTGGTCGTCCGCGAGGAACTGGCTGCGCCCGTCGTCGACTTACGTCTGGAGCCAGGCAGCCTGATTCACGGACGCGTGACGGCCGGTCGCGCGGCGCAGCCCGCGGCCGGCGTGACGGTGATGCTCTTCGAGAAGGGGCCAGCCGTTCCCAAGGGAGCTTTGATCGATCAGCCCGCGGATTTGAGTGATGGAGCCACCCGCGTCGCCGACACCGATTCGGACGGCCGCTACGCGTTTCGCGTCGGGCCCGGAGAGTATCATCTCAGCGGGCCGAGTGAGCCGGGCGTTAATGCGAAGAGCGAGCGAATCAAGGTTGGTGACTCACAGAATTTCCGGAAAGACTTTCAGGTTGCCCGTCTGGTTCGTCCGCTGCGAATGCTGCGGGGCATCGTTCGCGCGGAGAAAGCCGATGGTCGTCCGATCGCGGGCGCGATGATCGTTGCCGAGCCGATCGGGGACCGGATCCCGCCGACTCACGGGAGCGCGGATGGCGAAGGTCGATTTGCACTACCCCGTCCGTTCGGCGCGGCCTTGGTCTACGCCCGCGATCCTGCGGGGAATCTCGCTGGCTACACGACAATCGACGCAGACGATGACGGCGAACTCTCCATTGTCGCACGTCCGTCGGCCGTTGCACGCGGCCGGGTCATCGATGCGGGGGGAAACCCCCTCGCAAACGTGCGCGTCGCCTTTGGGAGCTATGGGGTTCATGTTAACCTGCCGGGAGGCGGCCAAGGCCCCGCCGGTGCCGGACAGACGGCCATGACCGATCAAGACGGTCGCTTCCTCGCGCCTGGGCTGCTGGTCGGCGCGCCTTGCCGGTACTTCGCCTATGATTCCAACGGCGGCCAGTCAGCCGACCAGAGCATCACCGTCAAGGACGCGAAGCCCATCGATCTCGGCGACATTGTTCTTCGCCGCCGCTAAATGAAGTCGAACCGCGGTGCCACTTGCTGTTCGGCACCGCGGGCGTTACGCTACATTGCCTCCCAAATCCGGACGTGGTCGGCGAAGGACGCGGGAAGATCCGATCGATGGCGCTCGAATCCGAGGTGGGTCTTGGCGTTCTGGTGATGCCCGGGCAATGAGCGAAGTCACAACAATCCTTTCAGCAATCGAGCAAGGCGATCCGGGGGCTGCCTCGAAGCTCCTTCCCCTGGTCTACAAGAAACTGCGAGAGATGGCCACCCAGCGGCTCGCCCTTGAGGCCCCGGGGCTGTCCCTCCAATCGTCCGACCTGGTCCACGAGGCCTATCTCAGGCTCGTCGGCGAAGGTCACGACAAACAGTGGGACGGCCGCGGTCACTTCTTCTCCGCGGCCGCCGAGGCGATGCGCCGGATCCTGGTCGAGAAGGCTCGCCGCAAGAAACGTGTCAAGCACGGTGGCGCTCGCTTGCGTGTCGACCTGGACGCAGTCGGTTTCCTGGCGAAGGGACCATCCGTAGACCTCGAAGCCCTCGACGAGGCCCTCACCAAGCTGGCGGCGGAAGACGCTGACAAGGCCGAGCTGGTCAAGCTCCGCTTCTTCGCCGGCCTCACCATGCCCGAGATCGCCCAGGTCCTCAAGATTTCGCTGGCAACTGCCGAGCGCCACTGGACTTACGCCCGCACCTGGCTCTATGCCGAGCTCAAAGACCGGGACGATTCCGCGAATTCCTGAAAACGAGTGAGCGCGGCTATGTCGAAACGACGTTGTGGTTTTACACTCATCGAGCTCTTGGTCGTCATCGCGATCATCTCGATTCTGATTGCATTGCTCTTGCCCGCGGTGCAGGCCGCACGGGAGGCGGCGCGGCGCTCGCAGTGCGCCAACAACCTGAAACAGCTCGGTCTGGCCCTCGCCAATTACGAGTCGGCAAATAACTGCCTGCCGATTGGCGTGGTCTACGCAGTCAATGGTGTTAGCGGCATGCCTGGTGCGATCTGCAACGTCGCCCTACGGCGCGAACTGCCAGAACACGCCGTGGTTCGTCCTGATGCTGCCGTATCTCGAGCAGGCGCCGCTCTACAACGCCTTCAACGCCTCGATCGGCATCATAGGGCCTGCCGCACTCGGCTATGTCATCAACAGCACGGTCATGACGTCGAGGATCGCCTCCTTCCAATGCCCCAGCGATAACATCCAGAGCTTCAGCTTTGCGGCCTTGAGCAAGGCCACCGGCGGGTTCGTCCCTGCCTATCCTTGGATGGCGTCGAAGGGGAATTACGGCGTCAACTGGGGAAACCTGGATTTTGGCCAGGGCGTTCTCAGTCCGGTCTTGACCCGCAACCTGTTCGTGCAGTCGCCATTTGGCATCGGCCCAACCGGCCTGGGGCCCATCACGATCCGATCGGCCTCGTTCACGGATGGGACCAGCAATACGCACGTCGCTGCGGAGCTGTTGCAAGGAGCGTCCGACGACCTCCGCGGGACGATCTGGGACTGCCACGCAGGTGCTGGTTCCTATATGACGCGGTTCGCCCCCAACGGATACCAGGACCTTCTGCCCATCTGGCTGTCCCTCTACAACCCTGGCGCCTTGGCGGGCATCAGCGGGGCCCTGGCCCTCGACAACTACGACAACATCGGCACGGTCGGTGGTCCTTCGAGGCCGGGCTCCAGCCCCCCCAATCCCGGCTCCCTCTGCGACAGCCAGCCCGCCCAGATGCTGGGCCGCAACGACCAGGCAAACGATTCGGGCTCGTACGCGGCAACGCGGTCCCGCCACCCCGGTGGGGTCGAGTGCCTCTTTGGCGACGGCTCCGTCCACTTCATCAAGAACTCGATCAACGGGCCGACCTGGATCCAGCTCGGATCGATCAACGGCGGCGAGGTCATCAGCTCCGATCAGTATTGAAATCGATGTTCAGTTGTAAGCCCTGGCGATGCGGAAACCGTAGGTGGGGCTGAGGGGCGACGGCGCGAACCAGGCCCGGAAGGCCGAGCGGAAGTACGTCGGGGGAAAGAGGAACGCCCCGCCCCGAACAATACGAGGGTCCTCATTGATGATATCGCTCATAGGCGACGCAACCTTCCCTGGCCCGGGGCTCGTGGAACGATCCTGACACCATTCACACACGTTCCCAAGCGTGTCGAATAAGCCCAGATCGTTGGGCATCAGGCTTCCACAAGGCCAGGCATGGCGGTGGCTGTTGGCGTCATACCGTTCATACTGCTCCAGCAAAGCGACCGAGAGGCCATAATGCCGGCTGGTCACAGCCCCAGCGCGGCTCGCATATTCCCATTCCACCTCGCTTGGCAAGCGGTAACCCGTGCGCTGCCAAAAATCGGCGGGGATCTTCATCCCCCTGTCGTACTTCATCTGCTCGTTGGGCAGATAGCACCACTCGTCCTTGGGCAGGCCCTCCTCCTCGCTGAGCCAGTTGCAGTAGGCCGCGGCATGATACCAGCTCACTTGATTCATGGGGCCTTTCGGATCGGGACTGTGCTGGTCGTTCCGGGCATGATCGACCCCGGGGTTCGTCTTGACGAACTCTTGATATTGCTCGACGGTCACCTCCTTGGTCGCGATGGCAAAGCGGTGGGAGATGACCCGGCGATCAAGCGTTTCGCTGTAAAACCGATCTGGCTCATTCTCGGGTGAGCCCATGCGGAACTCGACCGGGCCTTCGATTTTGACGAAGGTCTGTCGCCGGCTATTGACGAACCAGCGCCGCCGCCCCGGATCCTTGAGCTGGCTCAGCTCGGCATCGGCTGCCTCCCACGTGTCCTCTTGCTTCCACTGGCGCAGGACCCATTCGGCTGAGCTGTGGATGCCGGCGTCGGGGTCGTTGCGATAGAGGTCGAGCAGCTTGGGAATCAGGGGCTGGCGGTCGCCGGGGGAGAATCCCGCCGTGCCGAATGTCCCGAGCGCGAGGATCAGCGCCCGCCGCTCCGAGGTTTCGGGAAGAAAGAGGATCGTGTCCATCGGCTGGGTGGCGGGTGATGGGTGGCGGGTGAAGACAGCCGATCGAGCTCGGCCACGATCGCTTTCGGGTCGGCTCCCAGGGGATTGAGCCAGTGGATAATGAAGCTCCGCAGCCGGGGATCGGCGCTATGCCGCAACAAGCGCCAGACTAGATCGGCATTGGCCAGCCGGACCAAGGCGATGGCGGCCCGCGCCTGCCGCTGGGCCAGCCGGTCCTTGGCCTCTTCCGATCCCTCTTCGTTCACGCTCGATGAGCTCTTGGCGATCTCCGCCTGGAGCACCGGCAGCACTCCGGCCGCCTGCTGCTGGGCGACCGGAAAGAGGCTGGCATACGCCTTCGGGCCGGCCTCCATGAGCAGGTCGGCCAGCAGAGGGGGATCGTCGCTGGCGTAGTCAATCAGGATGGTGGTGGCAAAGGTTCGTTCACTCTCGAATCGGCCGGCGTCCCGGAAGACGCGCGCAGGGGAGAGAGCAGAGCCTTCCGGACGGGTCGCAGGGTCTCGATCAGCGTCGCGTAATCACTGGGATTCTTGATCGCGGCTGCGAGGAACTGGTCGGTGATGAACGAAGAGGCGCTGTCCCAGCGGTTCTTAATCTGGGCGGAATCGGCGTTGGCCAGAGCACAGGCCGCGCGAAAGCGTGGCTCCTTGTCGGCTTTGGCATCGTCCAGCAAGGGCCATAACCGCTGTTCGATTGCCGGATCGTGCTTCCGCAGGATGCCCCAGATCACCGGAAGCTCGGTTGGTGAAGACCCCAGCAGGCGGTCGTACGAATAGCCGGCCTGCCTTCGGTCGCCGGGCCACAAGGCGAGGAGGGCCAGGCTGGCTCGGAGATGCTGATCGCGGTCATTCTCCGTGCTCGCCAGCAATCCCGCCAGGGGAGGGCCGGCCCACCGGCGGTAGGTCCGGAGCTGTTCGATCCGAGCCGGGACATCCCTGATATTGGCGGTCTTCAGCGAGTCGATCAGATGCGCCGCTTGCAGGGATCCATAGCCCTCGAGGGATCCCCAGCTCACCAGGGCAATCAGGATCGCCAGGCCCAAGCCCCGCAAGCCATGCACCCGGGCGGCCCGCCGCATCATCCGGCGCTGCGACTCACTCCAATCCTTGCGACGAGTCAGCACGCGGACGTTGGCCCACTCCAGCACCGAGGGCAGGTGCCGGTTCTCCGGCTTGTGGTTCCAAAGCGCGGCGCGCTCCGCCAACCGCAGCTCGGTCCGGCCGCGACGGGTCTCACGCTGCTTCGTGGTCAGCCAGTCACGGAGCGAGGGGACGAGGTAGTCGTGGGTGAGCTGGTAAAAACGAAGGGCGGAGGGCGGAGGACGGACCGGGCAAGGATAAGTCGTCACCGTCGACCGGGGGCATCCCATATTCATTCTTCTGCCCTTCGTCCTCCACCCTCCACCCTCCACCCTCCACGCCTTCGGCTTCCGTCGGCGTGATCAGCCTTAACTCGTGGTCGAGAATGCGGACCAGGTCGGCGAAGTCGCGGGGGTGGTCGGCGTAGCCCGAGACCTCGCGCAGCTCGGCCTCCGAATGCATCTGGCCCTTGATGTCCGTTCCCGTTTCAGGCAACAGCGCTTTCAGTACGGCCTGGGCCGCCATCTGGTGCAGGCGGTGCTTGGGGTTGGCCTGCCTTGAGCTGAAGGTTTCCTCGAGGAAGGTCACGCCCACTCCTTCCGTACCGCCGACCTCCTGTAGCGCCGCGGTCGTCCACGGCTTCCCCTTGACCATCTCGGCAAAGAGCGCCAGCCGTACCGAGATCACTCTGCCACCCTGGGCCAGCCCTAGGGCGGCCTGGCTCAGAAAGGATTCGTGCTCAGTGGTCCAGTCCCGATGGCGCTCGGGCAATTTCCCGTAGGCTCTGCCGAACGCGGTTAAGACCTTGTGGGCATGCTGAAGATCGAACAGATCGACGAGGGCGATATTCGCGTTCGGTTCCAGGTCGATCTCCAGCTCGCGCATGAACCGGCTGGCGGCCAGCCAGAAATCGTCCCGGACCAGCACGATCGCCTGGAGGTGCTCGCCGTCGCACTGCCGCAGGGCGGCGACCAGCTCAGAGTTCTCCTGGCCCTGCCGGGCGAAGAGCCACTGCTCGAACTGGTCCAGCACGAGGAGCACCTTCCGGCCCGGGCGGAGCGTCCGTCCCCGCCGCAGCGCGGCGAGGGCCTCCACCAGGCCCAACTCGGGGCTCAGCTCCGGAGCCGCTTTGCGCACCCCTCTCTCCAGCCGAGCCTCGGTCTCCGCCGCGGTCGCCTCGATGTAAACCGCCAGCACCTCCTTGGAAAGGCGGGGAAGTAACCCCGCCTTCACCAGCGACGACTTGCCGCAACCCGACGGACCATAGATTAAACCGACCCGGAAGGTGGAATCCGCGTCGGTCGACTCGATCCGGGTCTTCCAGAACCGCAAGCTCTCGGGCAGGCCATCGCGATCACGCGGGCCGGGCAGGAGCTCCAGGAAGAAGTGGGCATCGTGCTGGTCGAACGACCGCAGTCCCTTGGGGATGATCTTCACCGGTTCACCCGAGGTCGAGTCCTGGGAGGAGTCAGGCGGAGGGTTGACCGGGCCCGGCGTGATGGCGGATGGGCCGGCCGCCGCCTCGGTGTGAAGGAAGTGGCGCAGATCCTCGGCCAGGTCCCGCGCCGTGCTGTACCGCTCCGACGCACGCTTTGCCAGCGCCTTCTGACAGATCCGTTCCAGCTCCCGGGGGATCGTGTCGTCGATCTGCCGGGGGGGACGAGGTTCGACGGTGGCGACCTGATTCATGACCTCGGTGTGCGAATCGCCCCGAAAGGGTCGACGCCCGGTGAGCAGCTCATAGAAGACAACGCCCAGGCTGAAGATATCCGAGCGGCCATCGACCAGGTGGCCTTCGCCCCGGGCCTGCTCGGGGCTCATGTAGGCCGGAGTCCCGGCCAGCCGGCCTTCCTTGCCAGAGTCCTCCTCCCGCAGCGCCAGCCCGAAGTCGCCTACGACCGGCTTGTTGGCCGAGTCGAGCAAGATATTGGCAGGCTTGATGTCGCGGTGGACCAGGTCCCGCGTATGGGCGTGGTGCAGCGCAAGGGCGACCGTCGCCACCAGCTCGGCCGACTCCCCAAAGGGCATCCGGCCCTGACCCATCTGCTCCGCCAGGCTGGTGCCCTCGATGTACTTGGAAACCACGTAGCACAGACCGTCATCAGTCTGGCCAACGTCATAGACCGGAACGATGTTGGAGTGGTCGAGCTGGGCGAGGAACTGGGCCTCGTCAAGGTAGACCGCGACGTCCTCGGGGCCGGCGACCCGCCCGGGGTTGGGCACCTTGACCGCCACCGGCCGTCGGAGCGCGTCGTCCTGGGCCAGGTAGACCGTCCCGAACCCGCCACGACCCAGCAGCCGGATGACCCGGTAGCGGCCGATGGTCGCGGGAAGGCCGCCCTCGTCTTCCACCGGATCGAGTCGCTCGACTTCAAGCCGCTCCACTGCGGGCTGGGCCAGGAAATCCACCGCTTGCGGATGGGCTTTCAGAAGCCGTTCCACCCGCGATCGCAACTTCGCGTTGTCGCCGCAAGCGCGAGCCAGGCAATCCGCCCGTGCCGCCGCCGTTTTCTCGTTCAGCGCCGCAAAAAAGATCGCTTCGACCTGCGACGGAGTGCACGGCGATTCTTCGCCTTTGGCGTCGGACAGGTTTTTCGCCTCATCCATCGTTCGGTCCTTCACACCGACCGGTCTCATACTTGTCAGAGGAAGTTCCGGGTGAGCGGGCGGCGTCAGCCCCCTGTCTGTAATCGGCGGTTCCGTGCGAGCGGGGGGCGTCAGCCCCCTGTCTGTGATCGGCGGTTCCGGGTGAGCGGGCGGCGTCAGCCCCCTGTCCGGCCGTGAAGACTGACGCCCCCCGCTCGTCCCACTCGGCGTAGCGAGGTCATTGTCTCATCCAAAGTGGACATGGACAAGAAGGTTACGCCCCGCACCCGGCTCTATGCCGAGCTCAAAAACGGTGGCCATTCCGAAAAAATCTTGAGAATTCTTCAAGGGGAATGAGGGGTTTCGCGCGCGTTCGTCGCGTTGATGACATCGAGTGAACGCGTCGTAGTGAGCCGTCACTCTCCGAGGGCTGGATCAACGCGCAGGCGCTGGGGGCAAACCCGGTCGACTCCCTGCGGTCTTCTTGGTTGCAGCTTCGCCGCGCCAGGGTGAATGTGGCGGCGGAATCGACCGGCAGGAGCCCGGTCGAACGTCGCGACCCTTCTCGGTCGTCGGGGTGAGTGTGCGCCCGATGTCAATCGCTGACTTCCTTCCGTTTCGATCCCTCTGGTTGCATTATCTGGAGGACCTGCATCTTGATTCGCAAAACGTACCGCCACCGTCCCAGTGTCGAGTTGCTCGAATCGATGGTCTTGTTGTCAGGCTTTTCGGCAGTCACACACCACGCTGCGCCGGCGCTAGTGACCAAGTTGCCGGATGCGAGCACGGTAACCAACGTGTCCGGCACGCTCAAAGGCACGTTCACTTCCGCGGGAGGCGATGGGCCGTACCACCTCACGGGTAAGGGCCCTGTCACCCCGTTGGGTCATCCGACGGTGAAGGGGTCGGAAAATGTCTCGGGCCCAGACTATCAGATGACCGGCACGCTTACGCTGACGACGCCGAAAGGCAACATCGTGATGGACACGGTGGTGGACACGACCGAACTTGGCAGACTCCCGGGCCCGGTGACGATGACCATCACCAAGGGCACCAAGCACTTTAAGGGAATCGGCGGCAGCGGATCGGGCTCGCTCGATTTGATGATCCGGAATCCAGACAGCGTGAAGCCCGCCGGGAAGTTCACCCTCACGGTCAACTTGAACGTCACGATGCCGGCGACTTGAACGCGAACGAGGCGCTGAGTCGTGCCCTCGTGGGGTTTCGCGCGCGTTCGTCGCGTTGAAGACTGCAAAACAAACGCGCCCTCTTGAGCAATGGGTGTCCGATGCCGGCCGCGGCGAGCGGGGGGCGTGAGCCCCCTGTCCCACACTCAGCATCCGTGAATGGCCATGCGCAAATATCAAGAAATTCGTAGGGTAGGTGAAACCCACCGATTTCGATCCGTAAGTCATCCGAATCTGTTCATGATCAACTGAGATGCACCATCATGCGTACTAGCTTAGCCAAAGACCAGCGAAGAGGCAGGCGGGGTACAGTCCAGTCCCGGAAACGGCGGCGACAACGGCTGCAGCCGGCGCTCCTGGCGCTAGAGGACCGCCGGCTGCTCTCGACATTCACAGTCACCAGCACGGCCGATCCAGCCACTCTGACCGCGGGCACGCTGCGCTATGCCATTGCCGAGGCCAATGCGGCGACAAGTCCCAGCGCCATCGAGCTCGAGCTGGGCTCCGGGCCGGCCACGATCACGCTCTTGCAGGGTCAGCTCGAGCTGAGCAACGCGAGCAATGCCACTACGATCTACGAGGGTCCGGGCCAGGGAGGGGTAACGATCTCCGGCAACAACGCGAGCCGGGTGTTCCAGGTCGACTCGGGTGTCACCGCGTCGATCTCTGGACTGACGATCACCGGCGGCTCGACGAGCGGCGACGGCGCCGGACTGGACAACTCTGGCGGTACGCTCACGCTGACCGGCTGCACAATCAGCGGCAACAGCGGCATCGGGTTTTTGGCCCAGGGCGGCGGGATTAATAACCAAGGCGGCACGGTTGCGCTAACCAACTGCACCGTCAATGGCAACTTCGCCGCCGTTGGCGGCGGCATTCGCGATGCCGGCACGCTCACGCTGGACGACTGCACCGTCAGCGGCAATTCCGTCAGCCTCGAGGGCGGCGGCATTCGCAAGTCCAGCGGCATGGCCACGCTGACCGACACGATCGTCGCCGGGAACTCGGCGTTCAGCTCCTTCCCTGATGTCTTTGGCTCCTTCGCCTCGCTGGGCAACAACCTGATCGGCAAGACCAACGGCAGCTCAGGCTGGGTCAGCTCCGACCTGACCGGAACCGTGGCCTCGCCGCTCAATCCCGTGCTGGCGCCCCTGGGCAACTACGGCGGGCCGACCCCGACGATGGCCGAACTGCCCGGGAGCCCGGCGATCGGCGCGGGCAACATCGCCCTCATTCCAAGCGGCGTCACCACCGACCAGCGCGGCGCCGGCTTCCCGCGCATCGTCAACAATGTCGTGGACATCGGTGCCTTCGAGTCTAGCGGGTTCACCATTGCAGCGACTTCGGGAGGCGGCCAGACAGCAGAAGGTTTCGTGTTCCCCAACCCCTTGGTCGCGACGGTCACCGCCAACAATACGAACGAGCCGGTGGCCGGGGGTTTGGTCACATTCACCCCGCCGGCCAGCGGGGCGTCGGCGATGATCATCGGCAGCCCGGCAGTCATCGGCGCCAGCGGCACGGCGAGCGTCACGGCCGAGAACAACGGTTTCGCCGGCAGCTACATCGTCTCGGCCACGGCCAACGGCGCTTCAGGCACGGCCTATTTTGGCCTCACGAACACACCGCCGGTGTCGATTGCGCTCTCACCGAGCAACCCGAGCCTGGCCTTGGGCGTCACCGGGCAGTTCAACGCCACAGGCACCTTCTCCGACGGCTCGACTGAGGACATCACCAAGTCGGTGACGACGTGGGCGTCGGCGACACCGTCGGTAGCCACGATCAGCGGCACCGGTTTGGCCTCGGCCCTGGCCCTTGGCACCAGCTCGATCACCGCGTCCTGGCAGGGCGTCACCAGCCCGGGCGACACCTTGACCGTGATCGCCCCCAGGTTCGTGGTCAACACCACCGCCGACGCATTCGGATTCTATTGCGGCACCACCAGCCTGCGCGAGGCAATCGCGGGCGCCAACGACGTCCCGGGCCAAACGATCACCTTTGACAAGACGGTGTTCGAGACGCCGCAGACGATCGACCTGACGGGCAGCCAGCTCGAGCTGAGCGACACGAGCGGGAAAAAGACGATCACGGGCCCGACGGCGGGCGTGACATTAAGCGCCGGCGGGAACAGCCGGGTGTTCCAGGTCGACTCGGGAGTCACGGCGTCAGTCTCGGGACTGACGATCACCGGGGGCAGCGCCTCCAATGGCGGCGGCCTGGCCAACTACGGCGGCAACCTCACCCTGACCAATTGCACCTTGAGCGGCGACTCCGCCAGCTACGGCGGCGGCGTGGCCAGCACCGGCGGCGGCACGCTGACGCTGACCAACTGCACCGTCAGCGGGAACACCGCTAGCGGCGCCCCGGCCCGCACCGGCGGCGGCGTCGACGTCACATACGGTGCCATGGCCATGCTCTCCAACTGTACCATCGCCGGGAACTACGCCAGCTTCTCATCCGGCGGCGTGAACATCTTCCACGCCGCGGCCACGCTGACTGACTGCACCATCAGCGGCAACTCCACCGGCGGCGGCGGTGGCGGGCTGGGCACGTCCAGCGGCACGCTAACCTTGACTAACTGCACCGTCAGCGGCAACTCCGCCTACGGCGACGGCGGCGGCGGCGTGGCGGACTTCGGTGTGGTCTCGCTGACCAACTGCACCGTCAGCGGCAACTACGCCTACGGCACCGGCGGCGGTCTGGAGAACTACGGCACGGCGACCTTGGGCAACACCATCGTGGCGGGGAACACGGCTAACACCAGCGGGCCCGATGTCTACGGAGCCGTTACCTCCCCAGGCCACAACCTGATCGGCGAGACCGACGGCAGCTCCGGCTGGGTTGGCTCCGACCTGACGGGCACCATCGCCACGCCGCTTCAACCCTTGCTGGCCCCGCTCGACTCCTACGGCGGGCCGACCGAGACCATGGCGCTCTTGCCTGGCAGCCCGGCGATCGATGCGGGCAGTAACGCCCTCGTCCCTGGCGGCGTCACCACCGACCAGCGCGGCTACGCCCGCATCGGCCACGGCACGGTGGACATCGGCGCTTTCGAGGTTCAGCCCATTCCGCTCTTGGTCAACACGACCGCCGAGGGCGGCGGCTGCCCCCCCGGCATGCTCGACCTGAGCGGCGCTATCGGCCTCATCAACATCACACCCGGCGCCGCCACGATCAGCTTCGCCCCGACCATCTTCGCCGGGCACCAGACGATCACCCTGAGCGCCAGCCAGCTCGAGCTGAGCAACACGACCGGGACGGAGACGATCATAGGCCCGGCGGCGGGCGTGACGGTCAGCGGCAACAATGCCAGCCGCGTGTTCCAGGTCGACGCGGGCGTCACCGCATCCATCACGGGCCTGACGATCACCGACGGCAATTCCGGCGGCGGCAGCGGCGGCGGCGTCTTGAACTACGGCACGCTCAGTCTGACCAACTGCACCGTCAGCGGCAACTCCGCCAGCGGCGGCAACGGCGGCGGCGTGGCGAACGACACGGGGGCCGCGCTCTCCATGATGAACTGCACGGTCAGGGACAACACGGCCACGTATAGCTCCGGGGGCACCGGCTATGGCGGTGGTGTGTACAACGAGGGGATAGCCACGCTGACGCACTGCACCGTCAGCGGCAACTCCGCCAGCGGCGCCTTCGACGGCGGCGGCGGCGGCGGCCTGGCCAACGGGAAGTCATTCGGCGATTATAACGGATCGGCCACGACCACACTCTATCGCTGCGCCATCAGCCACAACTCCGCCAGCGGCTCGGGCGGCGGCGTGGTTAACTATGGCGCAACCACCCTGAACGACTGCACCATCAGCGGCAACAGCGCCGGCAGCGAGGGCGGCGGCGTGCGGAACGGCGGTGCCGTTTTCGGCGACCTGCCCCTTGGCTTCGTCAGCACGGCCACTCTGATCAACTGCACCATCAGCGGTAACACCGCTGGCTCCGGCGGCGGAGTTGCCACCGAAGGCGACATCTTTACCCTCGACGGGGGCCCGCAACTCAAGGGCTACGCTGCGACGAACCTGAGCAACTGCCGCGTCAGCGGCAACTCCGTGACCGGCAGTGGCGGCGGCCTGTTCACCTCCTTTCTCGGCACGACCACGGCGACCAACACCGCGGTCAGTCGCAACTCGGCGGCGAGCGGAGGCGGGTTGTACACCGGTGGCTTTGCCTATGACGGCAACAACTACGGCACGACCATCCTGAGCAACTGCACCGTCAGCGGCAACTCCGCCACCGGCAATGGCGGCGGGCTGGACAACTACACCCTTGGTTCGACCGCTTTGACCGGTACCAGCGTCAGCGGCAACTCCGCCGTCGCCGGCGGCGGCATTTTTAATCAGGCCACGCTGCACGTCGCTTCCAGCACCATCAGCAATAACCAGGCCCTAGGCGGCGCCGGCGGCAATGGCATCGGCGGCGGCATCTTGAGCAACGGCGGGAGTGTCGCGCTCTCCAGCAGCACGGTGATGGTTAACACGGCAAAGGGCGGTGCCGGGGCCAGCGGCGATGCCGGTGGCGATGGCATCGGCGGCGGTCTCGCTCTTGAGAATAACGCGACCGCGACCGTCAACAACACGCTCTTCCTGCGCAATCTGGCCCAGGGGGGTGCCGGTGGCGCCGGGGCCAATGGCGGCAATGGCATCGGGGGTGCCATTGCCGTGGCGATCGGCAACGTCTTCGGCAACTCGGACACGTCGTCGCTGGCCATGACCGCGGGCCTGGTGACCGGCAATTTCGCCCAGGGCGGCCGAGCCGGGTCGGGAGCGAAAGGCGGCAATGCCTGGGGTGGCGGCGCCCGGGTCGGCGCGGACGGCTCCGCGAGCTTCGACCAGTCGGATATCCTCCTGAACGAGGCATTGAGCGGCCTGTTTGGCAACGGCGAAGGCATCGGCGGCGGCCTCTACGTCGCGACCGGCGCGGTGGTCACCCTCCACAAATCGACGGTCGCGCAGAACCTCGCGTCGACCAGCAACAACATCTATGGGACCGTGATTTACGAGTGAGTGCCACGGCGATCTTCCCTCGTGGGCCGATCTTCCCTCCGGCGCGCGCTCGGCGGTCCCGGGCGAGCGGGGGGCGTCAGTTCCGTGACCATGATCGGCAGCTCCGTGCGAGCGGGGGGCGTCAGCCCCCTGTCTGTGATCAACTGTTCCGGGTCTGCGATCGGCGGTTCCGGTTGAGCGGGGGGCGTCAGCCCCTGTCCGGCAATGCAGTCAGCCGAAGTGGACATGGACAAGAAGGTTACGCTCCGCACCTGGCTCTTTGCCGAGCTCAAAAACCGTGGCCATTCCGAAAAAATCTTGAGAATTCTTCAAGAGGAATGAGGGGTTTCGCGCGCTTTTGTCGCGTTGATGACAGCAAAATAAACGCGCTCTCCTGAGCCATCGGTGTCCGAGGTCTCGAGACAACCCCTAGGTCGCTCTAGGCCGACGCTGTCGGTCCCGTTCTGTGTCGTCCCGTGTCCCCGGTCGATCTTCGGGCCGCCGTAATGATCGTTCCACGCGCTGCGGATCTCGAGCGCTGTCGGCCGGTCCGTCCCGGCGCCGGGACCTACGTGTTTCGTCTGTCAGGAAGGATCTCGACCCAGGAGACGTTCGATTCTGCTGACATCAGGTCCGGTGGTTGCCCTCTGGCAGTTCGGAGACCGCCGCGCAAGCGGTCGACGGCGTGACGGTGCGGCCGGGCTGGCGGTGCCCGGAGCGGATCGACGGCAACGAAAGGTGACGTGAAAACTCGTAGGTAGTGTCGCAATGAGGATAGGGCCCTTCGGGATCGGAGCGATGCCATGAATACCTCGTCACCGGTCGAGTCGATCTTTTTTGCCGCGCTGGGCAAGAAGACAACGGCGGAGCGAGCCGATTATCTCGATCACGCCTGCGGTGGCGATGCCGAGCTGCGCCGTGGAGTGGAACGGCTCCTGATGGCCTATCCCCAGGCGGCCGATTTCATGGCCCGGCCTGCCGTCGAACGTCCTGGGGGCGGCGCACTCGACCGTGAACCCCACCCGCCCGATCGCTACCCGGAGCTGGCCCAGGAGATCCGCGAGCTGTTCCCGGCGATGGTCCAGGTCGAGCAGGCCGAGGGCGGCCGACAGGTCGAGGAGGAGAAGGAGAAGGAGACCGGGGATTCCCGGACCGCGAATTCCCCCCTGGCCCAAATCGGCGACTACCGGATCCTCCGCGAGATCGGCCGGGGCGGGATGGGGGTCGTGTACGAGGCCGAGCAGATCTCGCTGGGCCGTCGCGTGGCGCTGAAGGTCTTGCCCAAGCAAGCATCCGGCAACCGGCTGGTCCAGGAGCGATTCCGCCGCGAGGCCCGCGCCGCGGCACGACTCCATCACACCAACATCGTGCCGGTCTTCGAGGTGGGGCAGGACGAGGAAGTCCGCTTTTACGCCATGCAGTTCATCCAGGGCCAAGGCCTCGATCGGGTCATCACCGAGCTGCAGCAGCTCCGCGACCAGGGGGGATCCGAGCACAAAGCCAAGGCAGCCTCGCTGGGCCAGTTGCTCCGGCCCCGCCGCCACGGAGAGCGCTCGCGCCAGGCCATGGCAGCCCCGACAATGGCCGCGGGAGCCGAGGTCAGTGAGGTGTTGCGGACCATTCTGATCGGCCGCTTCGAGCCTGGCGGCCGAACCTCGGAGCCGGAGCAAGCCTCACCATCAATGCTGGGCAGCACACGCAACGGAAACCTCGCAACCGCGACGGCGATCCTGGCCAAGCATCGCGCAACCAAATCCGACGTCGTGGTGGCGGACACCCGGACCGAGTGTATGACCGCAGGCGAAATTGACGAGCTCGATGGCCAGGCAGAATTCCGCATGGGCGTTCCTCAAGCCGACCCGGACGTTAACGGATCTGGGACGACGCCTCCGACTCCGGCAACCACGAAAAACCATCTCCTTGGTTCATCGCAATTCTCCCCGTCGTCCAGCTCCGCGGTCTTGCCCGGGGGTAGCCAGCTCTCCTCGGTCGACTCGGGTGGGCTCGGGTTCTTCCGCAGCCTGGCGCAGATCGGCCGGCAGGTCGCCGGGGGCTTGGCCTACGCCCACGCGCGAGGGATCGTCCACCGCGACATCAAGCCGGCGAACTTGCTCCTCGACACCGAGGGGGTCGTCTGGATCGCCGACTTCGGCCTGGCCAAGGCGGAAGACGAAGGGCTGACCCAGAGCGGCGACATCCTGGGGACGATTCGCTACATGGCCCCCGAACGCTTCCGGGGTGAAGGGGATGCTCGGGCCGACGTCTACTCACTGGGGATGACGCTCTACGAGCTACTCACCCTGCGCCCGGGATTCGACTGCTCGGACCGGCTCAGGCTGATCGAGCAGATCAAGGGCGAGGAACCGGAGCGGCCGCGGGCCATCGATGCTCGGATCCCGCGGGACTTGGAGACGATCGTCTTGAAGGCGATCGAGAAGGACCCGAAGACGCGGTACCCATCGGCCGAGGCGCTCGGCGAAGACCTGGGGCGGTTCCTCGTCGACGAGCCGATCCGGGCCCGTCGCGCGACCCTGACCGAGCAAACCGTGCGGTGGTGCCGGCGAAACCCCGCCGTTGCATCGCTGGTCGCGGCGGTCTTGCTCGCGACGCTCACCGGGGCCGGGTTTGCATCGTTCTACGCCGTTCGCGCGGAGAACGAGCGCGGCACGGCGGTTGACCGGGAGCGCGAGGCGACCCGCGCGCGAAAAGACGCCGAGACCGCCTCGGTCCGAGCCTCCATCGCGCGTCGGGCCGCCGAGGAATCGGCCGAGGAGGCGCGGAAACGACTGACGCGTCTCTACGTCTTCTCCGGCGTCCGATACCAGGACGACCGCGACATCACTGCGGCCCTCCTCTGGTTCCACCGGGCGTGGGAGCAGGACCATGCCGACCCGTCGGCCGACGCCGCTCATCGGACGCGGATCGCCGGGGCACTCGCCGAGATGCCCGACCTGGTCGGGGCGTGTTTCCACAAGACGAAGGTTTGCGACGCCGTCTTCTCGCCGGACGGACGGCGCGTCCTCACCCGGACCGACGGGAACGAGGCTTATCTGTGGGATTACGAGAGCAGCCGGCTCGCCGCGCCAGCCCTGTCGCACGCCGGCCGGGTGCGGCACATCGCGTACAGTCCCGACGGGAAGTCGGTCGCCACGGCATCGGCCGATGGCACCGCGTGCGTCTGGGATTCGGCCAACGGGGCCAGGCGATACACCCTGAAACACGACGGCCCGCTGACCTGGGTCGCGTTCCACCCCGACGGCAAGCGACTGGCGACCGCCGCCGAGGACAGGACGGTGCGGATGTGGTCCGCCATCGACGGAAAGCCGATCGCCTGGCGGTTGCCCGTCGACATGGTGATCGAGCATCTGGCGTTCTCCTCCGATGGGTCCCGGCTCCTCACCGCCGGCCGGGATAAGCTCGTCCGGGTCTGGGATGTCGATCCGCCGAAGGCCATCTCGCCGACGCTCTCCTACCGGCAGCCGACGGACACCGAGCGTTACGCGTTCAACCAGGATAGCTGGCCCAAATTCGCGCCGGATGGCCGGGCCGTGCTCAGCTCCGACGGCAGGGGATTGGAAGTGTGGGCGGGCGGCGAGAAGGACGCCGTGCGGAAAATCCCCTTCGGCACGAGATACTGGGTGGTCGAGACGTACTTCGTGCCCAATACCGACCGGGTGCTGGTGACCGGAAATACCAATGTGGCGTTGGTGGTCGAGCTCAAGCACGGCCAGGTCGTTCACGAGTTGTCTCATCCGCGGGAAGCGAACCTCGGCGCGGTCAGCCCGGATGGCAAATGGCTGCTCACGTGCAGCAGCGGGGGCCTGGTCAGCCTGTGGGACGCGGCCACTGGTCTGCGTGCCGGTCCGCCGCAGCGGTGCGGCGACTTCTGTAGCGCGGTCGTATTCACCGCGGACAGCTCCCGGTACCTGGCGGCCAGCCAGGATGGCACCGTGCGGGTCTGGGCCACAGGGCCGCGCACTCCGCCCTCCCACCCCTATCGATACGACTGCGGACGCGCGAACCTCCTGGTCACGGTTATGACGGACCAATCGACATTCCGGTCTTACAGCCCGGACGCGCGGCGCTGGGTGGAATGGACGAATGACGGGAAAGCGTGGTATGGCTCGGGGCCGAACGTCGCGCCGCGCCCGATCTCTCACCCCGGCTCGGTCGACGGGGCTCGCTTCAGTGACGATGGCTCGCGGCTGGTCGTTTCCGGCGGTCGAGCCATCCGGGCGTGGGACCCTGAAACCGTCGCCCCGGCCGGGCCGGTCGTGGCGGCAGCCACGCTGATCGATCCGCGCTGGCGCTGGAACACCCGCATTTCGTCCAGTCCGCCGGTCGCCGCCGCCATCCCGGCCGATCCGCGCGAGAATACCAGGTTAACGCCGGAAATGCTCCGGCCGGTTAACCTGTCCCGGGACGGGACGCGGATCGTCTGCCTGGATGACGAGAAGACGCTCTCCGTGTGGGACCTGACGGCCGGCCGGCGCGTGTTCGGCCCGACCCGTCATCCGGACCCCGGCCCGCAGGTATTCGAGCAGCCGAGCCGTGCAAGGTGGGTGAGCGATGCGTCCGTCTCTCCCGACGGACGCCGCTTGGCGGTCGCGATCGAGTCGACCGGCACGCTGACCGTCTGGGACGTCGACACCGGCGCGATCGTCCACCACAACCGGAGGTTCCGGGGATATCTCCGGAAGGTGCAGTTCTCGGACGACGGACGACGAGTCCTGCTGGCTTCGAGTGACGGTCAGGCTCGGATGTATGACGCGGACACGGGCATCCCGCTCGGCCCGGCGGTCAGCCAGCCGGGCGGACAGTTGGCGATCGGCGTGAGCCCGGATGGCCGGCGGTTGGCGGTGTACGACGACCGCGCCGGGGGCGATCGGGTTGCTGGCCGCCAGGCCGTCCCCGATAGCCGGCGGCTGGCGGTAGACGACTACGTCTACGGCTTCCGCATGTTCGACGTGGAACGGGGCGAGCGGCTCCTCACCATTCCCTACGGCAACCGAACCAGGCCGGCGGCCCTGTGGTTCGACGCCGCCGGCCGGTCTTTGAATGCGGTCGTGGGAGCCGAGACGCTCACGTTTCCGCTCCCTCGGTTCGACGTCCCCTTCGTCGACTCGAAGGCGCTGATGCGTCTGCTGACCGGGCAACAGATCGACCTCACCGAGGGTGTTGAGTTCGTCGATCAATCCACGTTCCGGAAGGACCCCGACCACTATCGAGACGTTTTCCTGGCCTGGAAATCACGGCCGGTGGATGGGAGATGAAAGGTCCATCCACGACCGACGATGTCTGTCCGGAGAATCAGCCGTTTCTCTTTTGTCCCGTGCGTCCTGCCGATCCCGATCGCAATCGGTGTCGGGAAGTACGTGATCCCCTACCGTGAGGAGCCCGGATCCATGACCTCCACTTCGACGCCCCGTCTCGTGCGTGGTTTCACGCTGATCGAACTCCTGGTCGTGATTGCGATCATAGCCGTCTTGATCGCCCTCTTGTTGCCGGCGGTGCAAGCGGCCCGTGAGGCCGCGCGCCGCTCCCAGTGCACCAACAACTTGAAGCAGATCGCCCTGGCCGCCATGAACTACGAGTCGACCAACGGCTGCTTCCCCGGCGGATCGTATTCGGGCACAATGTTCAACCCCCCTCACTGGGCCACGTATCCGGAGAACTTCAGTTGCTTCGCTCGCATGCTGCCGTTCTTCGAGCAAGCACCGATGTACAACGCGGCCAATTTCAACCTCTGCTCATCCGACCCGGGCAACCTGACGATTGCCGGCGTGCAGATCAACTCGCTGATCTGCCCGAGCGACACACAGAACCAGACGATCGCCCTCCCCGCGACGCAGGCGTCCTCTGGCGTCACACCCGGATGGAGTTTCAATGAGGTGTATCCGTTGCCGCCCGGCAACTGGACCCAGGCATTCACCAGCTACGGCGGCAATGCGGGCACCTGGACTTTCGGCTTCTCCAATCTGATGCCGCCCACTCCACTGCCGTATTACACCGGCGTTATCTACAACGACAGCTCCGTCAAGATCGCGAGCATCACCGACGGCACCAGCAACACCTTCCTGTTCGCCGAGCACAGCAAGGGGCACCTGTTCATCGTGGATCCGGCCTATGCCATCTCGGACAACGCGTGGAACTCCGGCCGCTGGTACGACAGCCTGTTCGCGACGCTCTATCCTCTTAACATCGGGATGGGAAACAGTCTGCCGATCGGCAGCTCCGGCTACGGATACTTCGGCCCGACGGCGGCAGGGAGCTTCCACCCCGGTGGTGCGAACTTCGCTTGCTGCGACGGTTCCGTGCACTTCATCAAGAATTCCATCAGCTCCTGGACTTTCAACACCGGCAATAACGACGGCTCCGGCGACTCCATGCCGGACGGCACGCTTTACCAGTCCATTGCCGCGACGGCTCCTTACTCGAAGACGGGCCACTACCTCGTCAACAACGGCGCGAGCCTCGGCGTCTACCAGCAGCTCTCGACGCGAGCCGGCGGCGAGGTGATCAGCTCCGATTCGTACTGAGGATCGTTGACCTCGAAGCCGGCGGATCTCGTCGATCCGCGGATGAAGTGAGACTCCTCCGTCCCCGAGACAATGCTGTTTCCATCATGCTTCCGCCTTCCCACTGAAACGGTTTTATTCGCCCCCTGCGGTGAGAGGACTTCTTCGATGTTCAAGATCGTGCGCTCGGGTTGTCTCGTGTTCCTTGGACTTCTCGCCGGTTGCGGTGGGGGGCCTGCCTCGACGTCATATTCGGGACCGCCTCCGCCCCACAAAGGGAACCGGATCGCCATTTCAGGCGGCCAGGGATACGTCGAAGTTGTCAAGAAGGAGGTGTCGGGGAGGTCTCCGATCAGCGCCGAGATCTCCTTCTACTTCCTCAGGAATGACGGCACCACCCCTTATTCGCCATCGCCCGCTGCGGGAACCCTCACCGTCGGGAAGAAGAAGGTGGATCTCAAGGCCGAGGGCGACGGTTTGGTCACGCCGACGGGGCTTCCCCTCTTCCCGAAGAGCGGGGTGGATGGGATGCTGAGTGTCGATCTCGATGGCAAGTCGATCAACATTCATTTGGGGCTCCGTTGAAGCGATTCGAGCTGGCAGAACAAAGGGGTCAGGAACCTTTGTTTCAGATCCCCGCAGATGTGGTAGAATCCGTCCCTCGCTCGAGGGGTTCCGAGGGAATTCGTCGCATTGAGGGCAGGCCTTCCGGGATCGGAGCGATACCATGAGCAGCCCTTCGCAGGTCGAGTCGATCTTCTTCGCCGCGCTCGAGAAGAAGGCGGCGGAGCGGGCAGATTATCTGGACCAAGCCTGTGGAGCTGACCCGGTGCTTCGCTTCAAGGTCGAACGATTGCTGGAGTCCCATCCGCAGGCGATGGACTTCCTGGCCGAGCCCGCCGTCGATTGCGGGCAGTTCGACACGGACGCTGCCACTGCCGACATGACGAGTCTCGCTCCCGCGAGCGGCCAGGAGGAAAGAGGCCCGCGCGATCGCGGGGCAAGGACCGAGCTGAACGAGAGGCTCGGCCAAGAGCGAGGCGACGACGTGGAGAGCGCCCTGAGCTTCCTGCAGCCCTCGGAGAAGCCCGGCTCGCTGGGCCGGCTGGCGCAATTTCAGGTGCTGGAGGTTCTCGGAAACGGCGGCTTCGGGACGGTGGTGAAGGCGTTCGACGAGAAGCTGCATCGGCTCGTCGCCATCAAGCTCATGTCCCCGCTTTTGGCCGCGACCTCGGCGCCCCGCAAGCGGTTTCTGCGTGAAGCGCGGACGGCGGCGGCCGTCCGCCACGAGAATATAATCGCCATCTATGCGGTCGAAGACCAGCCGATCCCCTATCTCGTGATGGATTACATCGCGGGACGAACCTTGCAGCAGAAGCTCGAGGCGACCGGTCCGCTGGAGCTACCCGACGTGCTCAAGATCGGCGGGCAAATCGCCGCCGGTCTGGCCGCGGCGCACGCGATGGGCTTGATCCACCGCGACATCAAGCCGGGCAATATCCTGCTCGAAGACGGCATCGAGCACGTGAAGATCACCGACTTCGGCCTGGCCCGCGCGGCCGACGACGCCAGCATCACGCAGTCGGGATACGTCGCGGGCACGCCGATGTACATGGCTCCCGAGCAGGCGCAAGGGGAGCCGATCGACCAGCGGGCCGACCTCTTCAGTTTGGGCAGCGTGCTCTACACGATGTGCAGCGGCCGCCCGCCGTTCCGGGCCGCGAACACGATGGCCGTGCTCAAACGCGTCGTGGAAGACACACCCCGCCCGATCCGGGAGATCATCCCGGAGGTCCCCGAGTGGCTCTGCGAGCTGATCTCGGTCCTGCACGCCAAGAACCCGGCGGACCGGATCACCTCGGCGCAAGACCTGGCGGAACTGTTCGCGGAACGTTTGGCTGAGCTCCGGGGGCTGGGCACGATCCCGCCGGTTCCGGATGTCCCGAAGTCGGGGGAGGCGAAGGCGCCTCCGCCCAAGGAAATCCCGAAACCCCGGCCGGCGACGCGATGGCTCAAGTTTTTCAAGCGTCGCTGGGCGGTCGCGGCGGCCGTACTGGTGACGCTCTTCGGATCCCTGGGCCTCACGGAAGCGACCGGCGTCACCGATTTCCACGGCACCGTGATTCGCCTCTTCTCTCCAGAGGGGACACTGGTTGTCGAAGTCGACGACCCCGGTGTCAGCGTCAAGATCGAGGGGTCGGATATCGTCATCACGGGAGCAGGCGCCAGGGAAATCCGCCTGACGCCCGGCAATTACATGGTCGAGGCCACCAGGAATGGCAAGCTGGTGAAGCAGGAACTGGTGACGGTCACGAAAAACGGCCGGCGCGTCGTGCGAGTGAGCCGGGAGCCGGCGACGCCCGCAGCGAAGCCCGCGCCGCGGTCAGCCGACGCGCTGGCTTGGGAGCGCGCTGTCAACGCGCTCTCGGCCGGGGAGCAGGTGAAGGCTTTGAGCGTTCGCTTGAAAGAGCTCAATCCCGGGTTCGATGGCGCTCTTCGGCCCACCATCGAGAACCGCGTAGTCAGGGAACTGGAGCTCGACACGGATGCCATAACCGACATCACGCCATTGCGCGTGCTTTCAAGGTTGAGGTCTCTCAAGCTTTCCGGAACGGGAGTTCACAAGAGCT
Source organism: uncultured Planctomycetota bacterium (assembly GCA_963823665.1). GTDB lineage: Bacteria > Planctomycetota > Planctomycetia > Isosphaerales > Isosphaeraceae > CAVXHV01. The sequence goes on along the minus strand of CAWGMQ010000004.1, from coordinate 280,530 downwards.
CGCTCACGGACTTGTCGCCCCTGTCCGGGCTGCCTTTGAACACGCTCATCGTTGTCAAAGGACAACTGTCCGACCTCACACCGCTGCGAGGGATGCCTCTCACGAGCTTGTCGACCTATGACACGCTGGTCTTCGATCTGTCGCCGCTCGAGGGGATGAGGCTGAGTTTTCTCCACATTGCCGCCACGAAGGTTGCCGACATCTCCTCGCTCGAGGGAATGCCGCTAGAAACCCTGGACATCGGCGGGACGAAGGTCGAGGACGTGGCGGCTCTCAAGGGCATGAGGGTCGAATCATTGGGCCTCGAGAACACGAGGGTGGCCGACCTCTCGCCCTTGAAGGGCATGCCACTGGCTACGCTCAACATCGTTGCGACGCGGGTCTCCGATTTGTCGCCGCTGGCGGGCATGAAGCTAACGTATCTGAACGCCAGCTTCACGAACGTGTCCGACCTCTCGCCGCTCAATGGGATGCCGCTCACTCATCTCAACTGTCATGGCACGAAGGTGGGCGACGCGAGTCTTGCGCAGATCAGAAACTGCAAGGACCTGGCCGTTCTCGTCCTCAGTGACACATCCGTGAGCGACGCGGGTTTGGCCCAGGTGGCGGAATTCAAGACTCTCAATTCTCTGAATCTGGTAAGGAGCAAGGTGTCCGACCTGACGCCGATACAGGGCCTGACGCTCGAAGACATTCGCCTGACCCCCGGGAAGATCACCGCGAGGGGCTTCGATGTGCTCCGCAAAATGAAGAGCCTCAAAACGATCGGCATCGACTGGAACTCTGTTTGGCCGGCGGCGGAATTCTGGGCTCGCTACGACAAGGGCGAGTTCAAGAAGTAGGGCAGAACGGCACTCATGACCTTCAACACGTCTCGCTCTCGTTGGCTCATCGAGATCCGGCTCGCCATAGGAACCTCCTTGGCGCTTTGCCGTGAAGGGTCTATTCGAACCGGACATTTCTATCGCGTCAAGATCGGACATTTCTATTGTCGTGAGACACGCCGCCGCTAAATGGATTGGCCGAAAACCGAGGATACGTTACACTCCAGCACAAGCGGAGCTTGACCCAGTATTCTTGTGCAACGGAGGCGCATCATGTCGACCGCCTGGAAGTTCGGGCCGAAACTGGCTCTTTGCTGTGTTGTGAGTGGCCTGTGTCTGGTTGGCTGGGCGGGTCGTATTTCGATTGCTCAGAGCGGCAGTCAGGATTCGCCGCCGCCAGCCAGGAAGGCGGAAGAGCCCAAGGCGGCTGTTCCGGAGGCGAAACCGGAAGTACCAAAGGGCGAGCCGGGCGTGCCTTTGCCCGCTCCTGTTTCCGCCGACGCCTTGCAGTTGCCGCGAGAGACAGATGGGCCAGCAAGCGAACCTGCTCTCAAGCTGGTGGACCCCCCTGCCCCGGCACCTGTGGTCGTTGGCCCCGACCACTCGCCGCTCGAAGCGGAGGATCCAGAGAAAGTCGCCAGCGACTTTCTCGAGCACAACCACAAGTTCGCTGATGCGCAGCTCAAGGCGCTGAAGGAAGAGGCGGAGAAACTCAAGGCGCGGCTTGCGAAAGTGGAAGCCGGGATCAAGCGGTGGGATCGTTTGCTCGAGGCGCTCAAGCAAAGCGGGGCAACGGTGGAAAATCAACGCAAGTTCACCAGGGTGGAGACGCAAGTGACTGAAAATGAAGCGCCGGCGCTGCGCGACGATGGGCCGTCGAAATCGTCGCCGCATACCGAAAAGCCGCAGGCGGGCTCGCCCTTCCATTCGAAGCGTGTCGACGCGCCGGGGGATACCGGTCCGAAGTAGGTCAGGCTTTCAGGCTCACCTACTTGGAATGTCAGGCTAAAGCCTGACCTACTTGGAATCATGCGGCTTCCAGGGCCGACAGCAGGTTGCGCGTGGATTCGTGGCGCGGGTTGTCAAAGACCTGGGCGGGCGGGCCTGATTCGATCACGCGGCCCTGGTCGAAGACGTGGACTCTTTGGGCGACTTTTCGCGCGAAATGCATGGCGTGCGTCACCACGATCATCGTCAGGCCGTCACCGGCCAGGTCGGTGATCACCGCGAGTACCTCGGCGGTCATGCGCGGGTCGAGTGCGCTCGTCGGCTCGTCGAAGAGGATCGCCTGGGGCTGCATGGCCAGGGCACGGGCGATGGCCACACGCTGTTGCTGGCCGCCGGAAAGCTGGCGCGGCCAGGCGTTCAAACGGTCAGACAGGCCGACCCGGTCGAGCAGGCTGCGCGCGCGTTCATAGGCCTCGGCGCGGGGCAAGCCGAGTACATGGATCGGCGCTTCCATCACGTTCTGGATTGCCGTTCGATGCGGAAAGAGGTTGAAGCTCTGAAAGACCATTCCGACCTTCAAGCAAACCTGGCGGTGGACTTTCGGCCAATCGCGCGACCGGCACGCGGGCTCGAGGCGCAGGCCGTCGATCGTGACCGAGCCCGCTTCGAATGTCTCGAGGCCGTTCAAGCAGCGGAGAAACGTGCTCTTGCCGCTGCCGGAAGCGCCGATGATCGCAGCAACCTCACCGCGCGCGACGGTGAGGCTTGCCCCGCACAGGATCCGGGTCGCGCCGTGCGACTTGACCAGCTCGATGACGTCGATCATCCCAGGGCACCCCGTTTCGTGCTCCCACCCGCCAAGCGCCGTTCTGCCCAGCGCGAAAACCACGAAAGCGGCAGGCTCATGATCAGGTAGAGCACTGCAACTGTCAGCGCAAACTCAAGCACGCCGCCGGTGCTCTGGGCCAGCATCGAATACTGCTTGGTCAGCTCGGTGAGCGTGATCACGGAGCAGACCGATGTGTCTTTGAAAAGCGCGATGAAGTCGTTGGTGACCGGTGGAATCACGATGCGGGTGGCCTGAGGAATGATGATGCGGCGCAGGGCGAGCGAGCGCGACATTCCCAGGGCTTGCGCAGCCTCCATCTGGCCGGCGGGAATCGCTTGCAGCCCGGCGCGGTAGATCTCGGCTTCGTAGGCTGAGTAATTGATCGCCAGGCCGGCGATTCCCGCGACCAGGGGGTCGAGAGTCAAACCGATCATGGGCAGCACGTAAAAGAGCACGTAGAGTTGCAGCATGAGCGGGGTGCCGCGAATCAGCTCGACATAGGCCGCCAGGAGCGCTTGCAAGGGCGCGCGTCCATAAAGCCTCGCCACCGCGATCAAGAGCCCGAGCGCCATCGCCAGGGGCATTGACGCCACCGAGAGGACAATCGTAATGATCGCCGCATCGAGGAGCCGATCCCGGTATTGATAGACGAGCGCCCAACCAGAGACGCCGGCTTCCTGGGTCACGAGCTCGAGCGGGCCGGTGAATGTGGAGAGCTCGTTCTGGGCCTCGTTCCAGATCCCGTACTTTTCGTAGAGGCGGTGCAGCTCGCCGGATTTGATGAGGCGCTCCAGGCCGAGGTCGAGCGCATCGCGAAGGGAACGGTCTTCCTTGCGAACGTAGATCACGTAATAGCCGCGCGACAACGGCTCGCCGACAGTTGCGAGGCCGGGATATTGACGGCGATAGAAGATTGCCGCGGGCAGGTCTTGCAGCGTCGCGTCGAACTGGCCGTTCTGAACGGCCAGCATCGCGTCGGTCACGCCGTCGAATCGGAAGACATCGACGTGCGGGCCGCCCTGCTGCGTTGCGAACTGGTCGGCGGCCGAGCTGGTGAGCACGCCGACCTTCCAGCGCCGGCCTTTTGGCCTGGCATTCTTCAGATCGGCCCAGGAGTGGAGCGCCCCGTCGCGGCGGCCGATCAACTGCAACTGATAGACATAATAGGGGCGAGTCGCCAGGTAGTCGCGACCGTGTGGCTCGGACCACTCGTAGCCGTTTGAGACGATGTCGATGCGGCGAGACGAGAGCAACTGCAGCAACTTGTCCCACTGGCCTTGCGAGTAGACCGGTGTGACGCTCAGCTCTTTCGCGAGCAAGGCCATCAGCTCGACTTCAAAGCCGGTCACGCCGCGCGGGGAGGGGTCGGGATATGCGTAGGGACCGCCGCCTTCCATGTCGCTGCCATAGCGCAGCTCTCCAGACTTCTGCACTCGCTCGAGGCCAAGCGGCGCTGTTGTGGTCTGGGCGAACGAGCTCGAAGCCGTGTTGAAGGAGAGCAGAAGGCCCGCCAGCGCGGCGGGAAGGAGAGGTGAGGCGGAACAGCCGTACCTGCGTCGTGGCGAGGCGTGGGGCCGGGCCGGGGAAGGGTCTAACTCACATGCATCGGATGCCGATGCGCTCGATTTTACTTCCATCAAGCGGGCTCCGTGGGTCAAGGGGCCTGAGTGACAGCGGCGATCACAGCGCATATCATTCGCCGACTCGCCGTGAGAATCAAGATCTCGTGAGCTCTCGTGGACAGAATTTGCGGCGGATGCTCATTCCGGAGGGCGATCGCGCCGCTCGGAAGGATTCCGCGAGCGGAGTTTTCGAACGCGCGAGAGACTGCGGCGGGTTCGGCGTGGGATAGAGACGCGGCGGAGACGCGTCATCCGCCCGACGGAGAACCGGTGCCCGCGCCACTGAACTCGTTGATTCAGAATTGCGTCGAGCCAGACGGGGAAGAGCAGGATGTCCTTGATCGGGCTATAAACCAAGTGTCTGAGCTTGGGGTACGAGCCGCGGAGCCAGCGAGTTTGCACGGCGTCACGCACGATTCCCAGGCCGACCAGGACTGTCAGTCCGCCCCAGGCAATTCCGGAATCGCCCGAGAACGCCCAGACGAGCCCCACGGTCGCCAGGTTGGCGATCGGCTCGGCGATGAATGCCGGAAAGGCGAGCCGGCGCCGCATCTTGTACCAGCGACTATGACGGTTCAAGAACCACTTCAGACCGCGATGCGAGTTGACGTTTTCGATGACGTGGTGGCTCAGGCGGATCGAGTAGCCGGCCTGACGCACCCGGATTGCGATGACTTGATCCTCGGCCAGCACGTTGCGAACGGCCGCGAAACCTCCGATTGCCCGGAGCACATCCGCGCGCAAGAGCATCGATTTGCCCACGACGCATGTGGCGCGAAAGACTGCGGCGGCGGCTACTCCGGCCGCGATGAAGCCGTTGAGCTGAAGGTTTTCCATGACGGCGCCCGGGTGCACTTCGCCCGCGCCGGCGAAGATGTTGGACACCAAGCCAACGCCGGGATCGGCGAGATAGCAGGCGGTCTCGCGAAGGTACGAGGGCCGGGCGAGGACATTCGAGTCGCTGATCAAGATCACGTCGTGCTTGCGATGCGGCTCCATGGCCGCCAAGCTTTCGACCTTGGGGTTGAGCCCGAACGCCGCACAGCCGATCACCAGGTGCGAATCTTGAAGCGGAAATTCGGCCATGAGCTTGCGGATCACGCCGATGGCTGGGTCATCATGATCGGCGACGCAGAACAGAAGCTGGTAGCACGGATAATCGAGCTGGAAGAAACTTCGGAGGTTTCGCTCGATACCTTCATCGAGCCCCTTGATCGGCTTGAGAATGGTCACCGGGGGTGTATGTTCGGGAAGGTTTTTTCGCGCGCGGGTGACCCACATCACGCACGCAATTCCCCCGATGGTCGAAACCACCGCCACGGCGGCGACCAGACCGAGCAGCAGGTTGGCGATTTCCGCGGAAGACATGCCGGGAGTCCTCGGGCCGGGCTTGCAACGCTCATCAAGAACAACAGACGCACACGGAACTCAAAATCGCCGAGTCAGGCGTTACGGAGCGATCGAACGGGTACGATCACCGGTCGGGGGATCAGTTGCCCGGATCGGGCGCCATGCGAAGCTCCATCGGGCCTTGGCAGCACGGGCAAATCTGGGGGTAACGGACGCTGATTGTGCAAACGTCGCAGAAGTATTCGGGTGTGCGCAGCTTGCCCTCGCTCTCGACTTCAATCGTCACGACCTGGAGATACGGCAAACCCGCGAATCGCCGCCCCACGATCCGGGCATTGCGGTTTCTCAATCGTGCATCCACGAAAAGGGCGCGACTGGTCTCGTCGGACAACAACGGCGTGATGGTTCCATCTTTACCCAGGAGCACCGCCTGCTTGGCGGCAGGCTCGGGGTCGGCGTCGAGGCCCAGGCCACGTTCCTTGAGGGCTTCGGTCAAGGTGAGCACTTTCCCGAGCAGAGTCACTGTCTCAGGCGCAGCGGTTTGTGGCGGCGCGGCCACCAAGAAGACCGATCCAATCCACAGGCAGAATGCGGAAGCCCGCATGGGCCGTTTTCTCCAGGGCGTTCAGACGGGTCAGCTTCCAGATGCGGTTGAATGCGCCTCAACGATCGATTATAGCCCAGGATACGAAATCGACCAAGCGGTGTTTCGGCATTGATGGGTCTCCGATGCACCGTTCCGTACGTTCACCTGTCAGGCCCAGTTGACAGTTGTCAGGCCCGTCACGCGAGAGAAGTGCTCGATGTTGTTCGAGACGAGCGTAGCGCCAAGCGCCAAGGCATGGGCGGCGATGAGCAAATCCATAGAGCCGATCGTGACTCCTCGAGACTCGAAATCGTTGCGCACCTGGCCATAATGGCCGGGGCAAGCGACGCCGTCGTAGTCGTAGATCTCGAACGGAGCGAGCACCTTCCAAACCGCGTCGATTTCTGACTCGTATTTACCGCTTTCTTGCGCAGCGAATTCGAGCTCAGAAACCGTGATCGCCGACAAGCCCACCCAATCACCGGCGGCCTGAGTTTGTTTGCAACGCTCGATCAGTTTGCGGGCGCGCTCCTGATTTTTGTGCGGTTTGGTCGACTTCACGCCGCGTGCCATGTAGATCAGCATGTCTGTGTCGAGCAAGTAGATCATCGCTTCCAGGATCGTTTCTGCCGGGGCTGTTCTCGACCGCCGGCCATGAAATCGTCGGACAGCTTTTCGACGCCTTCAAAGAAGATCTCCCAGGGATCGCGAGGAATGACGAGGAAGCCTTCCGGTGTTTTCTTGAGATACACTTCGGTCGCATCCACTCGGAACTCCTTGGGCAGCCGGATGGCCTGGCTGCGGCCGTTCTTGAAGACTTTGGCTTTGTGCACGAGAAGGCTCCGCGAAGGCTGGTATATACCATGTAGTCTATTCAAATTGTATCGCGCTATGGCGATCGAAGCAAGCTGGAAGTGCCAGTGCGCATCCCACCTCGCCCTGTACGATCAATCGCGTGTTGAGCTATGATTAGCGAATGGCGATTGCTTGATCGGGGCCGATCGGTTTCATGTGTGGGGAGGCTCGACTTATGGTGCGACACGTGCTCTGGGCGGGCATGCTGGCGGGAGTGTTCTTTTTGGGCGCCGCCGTGTCTGCGGCGCGTGGTCAGGATCAAGAATCCAAAGCTGCCGACAAGAACGAAGCTGGCGACAAGAAGGTGACCTCCGACCCCGCCGATCCGGACGTGCGGTTGCGCCACCGCATGGTCGAGCGGCACCTTGCCGAGCGCGGGATCAAGAACAAACGCGTGCTCGATGCGTTCCGGACAGTGCCGCGGCATAAGTTCCTGCCCAAGGGGACGCAGCGCCAGGCATATGACGACGAGTCGATTCCGATCGGCGAGGGCCAGACCATCACGCCGCCCTACGACGTTGCCTTCATGACCGAGGTGCTCGATCCCAAGCCCACAGACGTTGTCTACGAGGTGGGCACGGGCTCGGGTTATCAATCGGCGATCCTGTCGCGACTGGTGAAGGAGGTCTACTCGGTCGAGATTCACAAGCCGCTTTCGGAGGGGGCCACCAAGGTCCATAAAGAGCTGGGATACAAGAATATTCACACTCGAGTTGGCGACGGATACGAAGGATGGCCCGAGGCGGCGCCGTTCGATTCGATCATCGTCACTTGTGCGCCGCAGGCGATTCCGCAGCCGCTCTTAGACCAGCTCAAGGAAGGGGGGCGAATGGTGATTCCCCTGGGTGACCGGTATACGCAGAGTGTGTGGCTGGTGACGAAAAAGGACGGCAAGCTGACCAAGAAGGAGCTCAAGCCGACGTTGTTCGTGCCCATGACCGGCAAGGCCCTGGACGAGGCCGCCGCCAAGCGGGGTGCTGAAAAGAAACCGTGACCTTTTCCCCACAATTGAGATTTCGAGTTTGGCTGCGCCCGTAGATCGCAACCGCTAGCCGTTTGATCGGCGAGGAGTCGTCGTGAGGGGGTTCTATCATACCTGGGGGCGGGTGTTCCTGGCGTTAGTCGTCGCGGCCGGAATGACGGATATCGGCCTGGGCCGGAGTCGTGCGCAGGAAGGCCCGGAAGCGCTGATCGTGCGCACTCCTCCCCCTTCCCTCGACGACCTGGAGACCGATGCCAATCACGATGGACTTCCCGACGGCTGGTACAACGCGCAGGGAGCAAAGTTGATGCCCGAAGGCGGCCCGGTCGGGCCGCAGTTCGTTCGGTTCGAATGTAGCCGTCCGGGGCGGCTTACAACGCTCAGCCGCGCCTTCGGGATCGACGGTAAGAAGGCCGAAGCGATCGAGCTAGGGCTCTGGGTGCGGCAGAGCAATGTCCAGGTCGGTGAGCGTGATGGGTCCGAGCCGGCCTTATTCATCGATTTCCTCGGGGCCGATCCGCATGGTGCCGCCGGTAAGGCGCTCGGTCGCGGGTCACTGGGACCCTGGACCCAATCGATCAAGGGGACCTGGACCCGGGTCGTCAAGCGGATCCCGATTCCTTCCGGAACGAAAGACGCGATCATGTCGATCGGGCTCATGGGTTCGACGGGCATGCTGGATATCGACGGGCTGACGTTCAAGCTGATCGAAGTCGGGCCGACCACGAGCGCGAATCTGATCGTCAATGGTGATTTTGAGCTGGGCGATCCGGCTCCCTATTGCTGGGCGGTGGAACGTGATGCGAAGCGTGTGTTCCCCGGCTTCAATTCATCGGCCGCGGCCGAGCTCCGGGCGGGGAATTCCCGGCTGATGGCCGGGCTGGCGACCGAGGTTGCGGGTTTGCAAGGGCTTGATATTTCGATCGCCGTTCGGGCGAACGGCCTTCGGGGCGCGGGAGGCGCCGGTGCCACCGTTTTTTTCCTGGACGATACTGGACGGCCGGTGCAGGGTCGGGAGTTCCTGCTGACCTGGTCGGACAGTTTTGACTGGCGGGTCGACCGCGCTTTTGTACGGGTGCCTGCCCGGCGCGCCGCGCCGTCTTTCAAATCCAGAAGAACGACTCGATCGGAGCGATCCGGTTCGACGACGTGCGAATCACCGCTTCACCCAACCCGGAAGAGGGCGAATGGTCACCGTTTGATGTGTCCGAGGATACTCGCGACTGGCTCGAGATGCCGCCCTCGCGCGAGATCAAGGCCGAGAGCGCGCTCGATGTTTCGTTTCTGCTGCGGGCGCCGGCCGGCGAAAAAGGGCCGGTGACCGTCAAGGACGGACATCTCACGTTCGGCGGCAAGGAGCGTGCGCGGTTCTTCGGAGTTTGCCTCTTGCCGCCGGCGGCTTTCCAGCCCGCCGAGCTGGCCGAGCGGCTTGCTGACCGCTTGGCTCGATCGGGTGTGAACCTGGTGCGACTGGGTGATCTCGATGCCGCTTACGGGCCGGACCGGAGCTTGTTCGACGACGCGCGGGACGACACCAAGGAGTTTGACCCGAAAGCCGTCGAGCGGCTGGACCACCTGATCGCCGAGCTGAAAAAACGGGGCATCTACGTAGCGGTCGAGCTTCAGAGCAAGCGGCGGTTTCGCGTCGACGACGGCGTCGCGCTTCACGGCTTGCTTCCTTCCGGGGGCGGCCCGGCCGCGATCTTCGACAGCCGGATGGGCCAACTCGCACTCAAATCGGCGACGGCGCTCCTGGGCCACAAGAACTTGGAGACCGAGCTGGCGCTCAAGGAAGACCCGGCCCTGGCCTGGGTGACCCTGGCCGGCGAAACATCGTTGTTTGACCTGCTCGACAATCCTCGCGCAATGCCTGAGCCCTACGCCAAGAAGCTGGCCGAGCTGGAACGGCGGACGCAGGCGGCGGCGGGCCATCGGTTCTGGGAGTCGCTCGAGTCGGGCCAGTTCAAGAAGATGGCCGAGGCACTCCGCAAAGACGATCTGAAAGCCCCCATTGCCAGCGTCTCGCACTGGCGGCGCGAAGGCGAGTTCTGCGCCGCGCTGGCGGGGACGGGACTGGACTTGATTGACGATCGGATCTACTGGCCACCCTTGCCCTGGGCGTCGCCGGAGATCCGCTCGATGATATGGGCTTCACCTGCAAGGGGTCTGGATTCGATTGCGGGAATCAAGCGTCGGGCCGATCGGCCCTATGTGCTCGGCCAGTGGTGCAACCAGACGACTCCAGCCTGGTCGTTCCCGGATGAGGCTGCAGATTATCTGCTCGGCGTGTACATGGCGGTGAATTCCGATTGGGATGGCGTGGTTCGGCGCGGGGTTTTTCTGTACCCGCAGGTCTGGGGCGAGGGGCCGGCGGGAACGGTGGGTGGAGAAGATCTCTACCAGATTCCTGAAGCACTCAACGGCAGCCCGCACGTCTACGCCCTGTTGCCGCACGCGGCTTCGCTTTTCCTGCGCGGGCGCGGCGAGTCGGGCGAAACCAAGGGCCGCGCAGCCGAAGCCGTGGGCAAGGGCACCGGCAAGGGGCGGCGGCGGAGCGGAAGTGAATGGGATCCTGCCCGCGGCCGGCTTTATTTCGAGACCCCGTTCACTCAAGGCGTGGCCGGTTGGTTCCGTGGTGAAACCGCTTCCTTCCCGCAAGTCGAGCTCGCGACCGAGAACCCGTTCGCCGTGCTGGTGGCAACTTCGCTCAGCAACGAGCCGATCGCGTCGACCAAGCGCTTGCTCGTCTCGGCGATTGCCCGGGTGCAGCCGACCGATTTTCGCTGGGTGAACGGCTGGAAGCGGGAGGTCGCCAATCCCGGACGCCCGCCGTTTCTCCAGGAGCCGGTCACGGCGACCGTCAAGTGGAAGCGCAAAGGAGATGTGCGGTGCTACGTGCTGAACAACGAAGGCGAGCGGGTCGCCCCGGTCACGCTCGAGGGCTTGCCTCACGGCGAGGGCGTGATGCTCTCGATCGACGGCAAGACCGCCGCCTTCCACTGGGAATTCACGGTCGAATGACAAGATGAGAATCATCGTGACCGGCGGCGCCGGTTTCATCGGCTCGCAGCTTGTGGACCGGCTCCTGGCGGCCGGCGCGGAAGTGACGGCGGTCGACAATTTCGACCCGTTCTACGACCGGGCGCTCAAGGAATCGAACCTGGTCGAAGCCCGTAAGAACCCAGGTTTTCGTCTGGAAGAACAGGACATCCGGGATGCACCCCGTGCCGCCGCGCTCGTCGAACATTTTCGGCCTGACGCGATCGTGCACCTTGCGGCGAAGGCGGGCGTGCGGCCGAGCATTCTTGAGCCGCGTCTCTATGCGGAGGTGAACGTGCTGGGTACGCTCGCCTTTCTGGAGGCGGCATGCCGGCTGGAGCCGCGACCGCGATTCGTCTACGCATCGAGCTCGAGCGTGTACGGCAACCGAGCATCCGGGCCATTTCGAGAATCAGACCCGGTCGATCTCCCGGTCAGCCCCTACGCCGCGACCAAGCGGTCCTGCGAGCTGTTGGCGCACACGTTCCATCATTTGCACGGGTTGCCGGTGACGGGTTTGCGGTTCTTCACAGCCTACGGTCCGCGCAATCGCCCCGATCTGGCGATCGCCAAGTTTACGCGCTTGATCGACCAGGGGCTGGCGGTGCCAATGTTCGGCGACGGCACCAGCCGGCGTGATTACACCTATGTGGCCGACATCGTCGACGGAATCTGTCGCGCGATCGAGCGCTGCGCGACTCATCATCTGTATAACCTGGGCCATTCACAGCCGGTCGCTCTGCGCGAGGTGATCGAATCAATCGGGCGGGCGCTTGGGAAAACTCCGAGCATCGAAGGCTTTCCCGAACAGCCGGGAGACGTGCGGCAGACTTTTGCGTCAATCGAACGCGCGGCAGACGAGTTGGGGTACGCACCGCGGACAGCATTTGAAGAAGGGCTGCACTGGTACGTGGCCTGGTACCGGGAGCAGAAGGCGACAGGGTTGGCGGCGAATGCGTGAGTACGCGGAGCGGGGTTGGCCAAGGATCATTCGACCGCGCCGGGCGCTGGCAAGAGAACTTGCGCGCCCGGCACGGGTCGATCGGGTCTCGTCGCGCTCCAGGGTCGATTACCGGCGCAGCGAGGCAACCAAACGAATCAGACCATCTCCTTGAGTGATTTGAGCGGCAGCGCCTTGACGACGTTGCGTGCGGGTTTGGCCTTGTACATCATCGGTTCCTTCGTGAAGGGGTTGATGCCGGTCTTTGCCTTGGTGGCGGGCTTGCGGATGACCTTGAGCTTGAGCAGGCCCGGAACCTGGAAAATGCCGGGACCCTTCTTGCCGAGCTCGTTGCCGATCATCTCGGTGAGCGCGTCGAAGACGGTGGAGACCTGCTTTTTGGTCAATCCCGTCTTGCCGGCTATCTTGGTGTAAACCTCGCCCTTGGTTGCAGCCTTCACTGTGGCGGCTTTCTTGGCCATGGATCCTGAAACCTCCTGTGAAAGTCAATCAGTCAGTCGTCTCGTACGATTTCGAGTAGCCTGGCACTCTTTCGCCCTCACAACGAGAGCGATTTCATCCAGCTTCTGCTGTTCGTACCCGACGATTATGTCGAAAACAAGCGGCAAAACCAGGAAAATGCCCGATTTTGCCGCATTATTCCGGGTTTTTTTCGCGTAATCGTCGAAAAATAGCCCATTTTCACGGGCGAGACGGCTGTTCTGCAGGTGGCCAGTTCTTGACAGCTACCTTCTGACGCCGGGGCTCGAAGCCCATCAAATACCGGCCGGTCGCCGAAATCATCGCGACGGTGAAGCCCGCCCCGGCATATGCCTCGGCACTCTGAGTTGCCTGGAAAAAGTCGTTGAACGAGCGATGCGTGTGAAAGGTCCCGTCGCTCACGCGCAGCAAGATTGTTGGGCTATCGGAATGGCGGCGGGGCGTCATCTTCGCTTTCTCCATTATAGATGCAAATCTATGGCTCGCTGAGTCGAACTCAATTCGTTTGCCGCTAGATTCCCAATCCGGGGTGCCGCGAGCCATCGGCGCGCTCCGTTCCGAGATAAATGCGCATGGTGATACCGCTACGTATTACCAATACGCCCGAAACCACGGTTGTGCCGCACATTTCGAGCCCTCGTTGCCGAAAAACGACGCAACGCCAGTCAGGTGTTGGCAAGTGTCCTCGCGCCGCATCACTCATCGGCGAGTCAGGCCGAGTCGACAGCGACCTTTGGACGCCGGAACGTAATACTAATTAAATGTTTGCGATCCGCGACTGCTCAGTCGCCGGCGGCTCGAGCGAGCGGGCTGCGCCGGTCGGCGATTCCGAAGATTCGAGCCCCGGCGCGATCGACGACGATTGTGTTGGCGATACCTTGGCGATTGACGACCTTGATCCGGTGGCCCAATTCGAGCAATGCATGCCGCGTCTGGTCGGGCCACGACCGGCCTTCGAGGGCGAGCTCATCGGGAAACCACTGGTGGTGGGTGCGAGGGGCGTCGACGGCCGCGCGGGGCTCCATGCCGAACTCGAGGTCATTGAGCACGACCCAGAGGGTCGTGTTGGGGATGGTCCGGCCGCCTGGCGATCCGGTCACCATTCGCACCTGGCCGTCCTTGAGGACCAAGGTAGGCGTTTGCGAGCTGAGCATTCGCTTGCCGGGTGCGATCAAGTTGGGCGAGCGTGCCGATTCGTCCGGCGGCGTCGGTTCGCCCCGGTATGACATTGAAGTCACCCATCTCGTTGTTGAGCAGGAAGCCGGCGCCCGAGACGACGCATTTTGCTCCGTACGAGTCTTCAAGCGTATAGGTCAGGGCAACGGCGTTGCCTGTCTGATCGATGACCGAGAGATGGGTCGTGTGATCGCCTTCGGCGGTCACGATCGGGTAAGGTGCGAGTTCCCGGCTCGGCGTGGCGCGGACGCCGATCGTAGAGGCGAGCTGATTTGCGTAGGCTTTCGACGTCAGCTCTTCGACCGCGATCTTGACGAAGTCGGGGTCGCCGAGCTTGTCGGCCCTCGTGAAATAGGCCCGGCGCATCGCCTCGGTGACGCGATGCACGGTTTGGGGAGACTCGCGGCCGTCTTTGCGCAGGTCGAAACGCTCGAGGATATTCAAAACCTGGCAAAGGACGATCCCGCCTGACGAGGGGGGCCCGACGCTATAGATCTCGGATCCGCGGAAGGTGGTGTGGACCGGCGGGCGGAGCTTGGCTTGGTAGGCCTTCAGGTCTTCGAGGGTAACGAATCCCTCTTTTTCGTTCATGTATCGGGCGATCAACTCGGCGGTGCGGCCGGAGTAGAACTCATCGGCACCTCGCTCCGCGATCCGGTCGAGGCAGGCGGCGAGATCTTGCTGGATCAGCCGGTCGCCGGATTTCCAGGGGGTGCGGTCGGGCTTGCCGAGCGCGGCGATCGTCTCCGGGAAATCGCCGAGGCGGCCGAAGTCGTTGCGTGCGGCTGGTTGGCCTGGCTCCAGATTCCGGGGTGCGAGCTGACGGTTGAGTGAACGGGCGAGCTCGGCCGAGATCGGAAACCCGTCACGGGCAAGCTTCGCGGCGGGGCGGACGAGTTCGGCCCAGGGTGTTTTTCCGAATCGAGCGTGCGCCAGCCCGAGGCCGCGGACGGTGCCCGGCACGCCGGCCGACCAGGCACCGGCGCGGTAGCGGGGCCGCGGTTTTCCATCGGCACCCAGGTACATGGTCGGGGTCGAGGAGTCGCGGTGCCATTTCGCGGAAGTCGACGGTCACGACCTCGCGGCGGTCGCTCAGGTAGGCGACGATGAAGCCGCCGCCGCCGAGATTGCCGGCTTCGGGGAGTGTCACCGCCAGCGCGAACGCCGTGGCGATTGCAGCATCGATGGCGTTACCACCGCGGTTGAGGACCTCGCGGCCGGCGTCGGCGGCGTGCCCTTCACCGGCGACGACGGCATGTTTGGAGAATGTGTCGGAGTCGGCGCGGGCTTGCTTGGCGAATCCCGAGACCGGAAACATGGCCAGAAGGACGACGACTCCCGCCGCGCGAGTGATCGTGATGTTCATGAATGCGGTCCGCCCGACGCAGAAACGGCTCAGGGCTTCGGCCCGACGAGCCGCACGTTTGAAGGAAGGAAACGATGTGCATCTTAAAGCTTCCACCCGGATGGTTCCACCATGAACTCCTTCGCCGGAGCTCGGCGAAGAATTGTCTGGAGCAGCGGTCTGTGGGCGGCGTGGTGGACCTGGTGGGGAAATTCCGCGCGATTGCGCAGGCGGTGTCTGGACAATCCAGTCATTCATTTGAGTATACCCGGCAGCGATTCGTGTTGTTTCCCGGGAGTCATTTACCGACGAATGCTCGCGGAATCGATGGTGTGTCGCTTTCGCTGCTCGAGACAGGCAAGGTGCTGAATTGTCAGGCTGCAAGCCTGACCTACTTGGACCTCCGATCCCAGGCTCAAGTGGGTGCACGTCAGCTTCGGATTTTTTGGCGATTGAGTTTGGGTGACTTAGGTCGGCGGGTGAAGGCGCAGCCCGCGCGGCTACGGAGGTGCTTGGCCAATCGCTCATCGTCGCAGAGTGATACAGCCCGCACTTGCAAGATCGCCTCGGCGCCGTCTGGGTCATTCCAGAACATCTCCGTTCCTTTGACTCGGTAGTTCATCTCCTTGACCAGCGACTCCATCCAGGCCGTCGTCACCGGTAGGCCGGCCTGGCGATATTCAGGGTACTTCATGCGGTCTTGGTTGTTCTCCAGGTAATTGATCGTCGTCGCCAGAATCTGCCGCGGGTCGCTATCCGGCGTATCCTTATCGGGAACGCCGCGCTTGGTTTGCCAGGCCCGCAGTTCCTCAAGCACCTGCGCCATGTCCCCTTGCCAGGCACCGCGCATCCAGACGAGGTACTGGCTCCATGCATCTTCGGCCGCGTCGTGAACCGCCTTGGCGGCCAGGAACAGGTAACTCAGCACGTGGATGAAATCCAGGATCGGCGTGAAGTCGGGGAAGTGCTTCTTCCAGATTGACCAGTTCCAGGGCAACCCATCCCCCAGGAACGCCTTGGCGTTGGCCTCGAAGAATCGCCTTCGCTTGGCCTCACGCTCCATCTGCTTGCCGAAAACCTTTGACTCGGCGATGCTGGCGAGCACGGTGCGGACCAGCCGCTTGGGGCGCCAATCGTCGGCTTTAGCCGGCTTGGCTAACTCGGGGCAGTCCTCCTGACGCTGATTTGGAGATGAGCCAGGCAACGATGAGGCGACCGAGAGCGCCGCGGTTTCGGCGATTTTGGCCACATGCTCCGAGTCGCAGAAGCACGCTGGTGGCTCGGGTTGAGGATCGTCGATGGAGACGGTACGCGACGCACGGATCAAGACCGCGTTCTTGGTCTCCCGCCAGCCTTCCGCAGTGGAATGCACACCGGGACCATGCCCCGGCTCGCGGGTGCGGATCCGTCCTCCATCGCATTCGACGACGGCCAATTCAGCGGGGCTGGCAGGACGCATCGCCAGGGCCTCGTCCGTCTTGGGGTCAGCGTCGCGACGCTCGGCCAATTCGGGACCGACGTCATGCACCACCCGCTCGATCGTCTTGGCGGAAACCCCCTGATCGCCTACCTGTTTCATGACGATCGCCGCCCGCTCGAACGAGCGTGCCTCAGCGGCGGCGACAGCGATCCGCTGCACCAAGAGCGGGGTCAGTTCTCGAGCGTCAAAGCCCAGTGCCTCCCGGAGGGGGAAAAAAGCCCCGACGGCATTTGGGGCAATGAGCAACCGGCTCGTCGACGGTCAAAGTGCCGTCGACAGACCTCACCTGACGTTTCTTGCGGGAAGTGTCACAGCGAGTGCCGCACTCGGGGCATTTGGCCGAGGGAGGAGCGTGAGCGGCGAGATCACCCATATGCTGCGCTTGGATCCGCCGGCTCAGTTGTTGGCCCAGTTCATGGGCTCGACCCTCGATGACCGAGTAATGAGGGACCCCCACGATGGTGCCCTCAACCCGATCAAGCGCTACCGAAACCTCCGCCGCCTCGTGCAGGAGTTGGTCAAGTTTTTCCTTGAGCTTGGTCGTTGTCCCATCCATGGGTTGACTCCTTTTATGCCGAGATTTAATCCTCCAAAGAGCCCTGGAGCCGCAATCTACCACAAAACACCCGGGTTCTCCTATTGACGATTTCGGACCCCTGCTGGAGCCAGCAGAAGCTGGCGTCTACCCCCTCCGATCAGGCTCAAGCCTGACCTACTTTCGAGGTTGACCGTTTTGTCGTGAAACCTTAAAGTCCCGGCCCGAATGCACGGACGCGGACGGGAGTACCGGCTGTTGCCGAAGGAATTGGGGAGATGCCACGTGAAGATCGCTAAGGTTCGCGGTAGCGGCTACCGGCTGTTTGCGTTTGCCCTGGGTGCGGGGCTCGTCGGCTCCGGGCATCACGCGATCGCGCAGGACGATGCCGCGCAAAAATACAATGTGCCGCCAGCGGCGCCGCGGGCGACGGCGCCCGGCCCTGACACAAAGGGAAAGAAGACGGTACGCCTCGATGAGATCGAAGCTCCACTCGCTCAGATGACGCGGATTCCTGTAAACCTCGACGACCCGATTCTCAAAGTCAACGGCCAGGTGATCACGCGCCGGCAGCTTGCAGATGAGTGCATCGCTCGCAAGGGCAAGGAAATCGCCGAGGTCATGATTCACCGTACGCTGGTCGAGCAGGCGCTCCGGGCGAAGAAGCTCGAGGTCACCGCGGCCGACATCGACAAAGAAATCGAAGATGTCGCCAAGCGGTTCGGAATCAGCCGTGAAGGGTGGCTGCGCACTCTGGACAAAGAGCGCAATATCAGCCCGATTCAGTACGCGAGGGACATCATCTATCCCGCGCTTGCGCTGCGGAAATTGTGCGCAGGGCGAGTGCAGGTCACGCCGGGAGACATGCAGCAGGCGTTCGAGGCCCAGTATGCGGAGAAGATTCGCTGCCGGATGATCCTGGTGGACACGCAGCAGAAGGCCATGAAGATCTGGGAGCAATTGCGCGACAATCCCGGCGGATTCGAGAAGCTCGCGATGGATGAATCGATGGACACGGGCAGCCGCTCGCTGGGCGGGCTGCTGGCCGAGCCGATCACGCGCCATGCGTATCCGCAGACGATCTCCGACGCGGCATTCGACCAACTGGTCGACGGCGACAAGGCAGACAAAGACCCGAGCCACAAGCCGAAGGATGGGAGCATCACGGGCCCGATTCAGGTCAGCGAGCTGGTCTGGATCATCCTTCGGCGCGAATCGCTGATTCCTGCCGACAAGGGGATCAGCTTGAAGGACCCGCTGGTTTACAAGCGGACGCACGAGATGATCTACGAAGTGAAGCTCAAGGAAGCGATGGGGCTTGTGATGCAAGAGCTGATCAAGGCCTCTTCCATCGAGAACCAGTTGACCGGAACCGTGAAGCTGGCCAACGAAGAGAAGCACACGGAATACGGCGTTCAGGACGACGTCAAGCTGATGTCGAACCCGCCGCATGCCGCCAAGGCGGCTGCCGGCTCCAGGGGATCCATGAGCGCTGCGGAGCGAGCCAAGGTGGCGGCCCAGCCGCCGCCTGGGCTGTCGCCGGAAGTCGCGCGCGAGTTCGAGAAAAGGATCAATCGGCCGAAACACACGGCGACGACGACGGATAACAGCACAAGCGCGAGCCCGAACACGGGCACGACTGCGACACCGGCGTCTCCGAACTGAAGTCGGGATCAGATCACGCCGAACTCGAATGGCGCGGGGCCGCTTGAGCCCGCGCAGTCGGGGAGACCAAAACCGACCAAGGCCGGGGGCCGGCCGAGATCGCGGTTGGATGCAGGCGTCCGACCGCCTCCGGGCCGGCCCCTACTCTAGACTTTGCCAGGCACTTCCCCGATAGTGGTAATCTCGTGGCGGACGGCAGGGACAGGCTCCGAAGTCGGAGGCCGGCCCCGGGCCTCTCCAGCACGAATCGATTCCGGCCTCTTGCCACTTCGGGAGCTTTTCTTCCATGCCCGGCGGTGCAAACAAGCTTGATCTGCACGACTACATTCGAGACATCCCGGATTTTCCGAAGCCGGGCATCATGTTCAAGGACATCACGCCGCTCCTGGGCGACAGCGCCGCATTTGCCGAGTCGATCGATCAGTTCGCCGGGCATTTTGCGAGCAAGGGAATCAATGTGATCGCGGCGGCGGAAGCACGCGGATTCATTTTCGGTGCGCCGCTGGCACTTGAGCTCAAAGCCGGGTTCGTGCCGATTCGCAAGCCGGGAAAGCTCCCATACGCGACAATCGCCCAGGAATACCAGCTCGAATACGGCAGCGACAAGCTCGAGGTGCACAGCGATGCACTTGGAGCCGGCAAGCGCGTGCTCTTGATCGACGACGTGCTGGCCACGGGCGGAACGATGAAGGCCTGCCACGATCTGGTCACGTCGACAGGGGCCCTGGTTGTGGCCTGCACGTTCCTGATCGAGCTTTCGTTCCTGGACGGGCGTGCCAAGCTTGCGCCGAGCGAAATCTTCAGTCTCCTCACCTATTGATCCACCTTCCAAGAAAGAAGTCGAGCTCGCCGTGAACGACGCCTGGATCGCCGGCCGGATGAAGCAGATCGACGTGTCGGGCATCCGCAAGGCGTTCGACATGGCGAAGAGCATGAAGGATCCGATCAACCTCTCGATCGGTCTGCCGGATTTTGACGTCGCCGAGCCAGTCAAGACCGCGGCGATCGAGGCGATCAAGGCCGGGCGCAATGCATATACTGTCACTCAGGGCATCCCGGAGCTGCGCGGAAAGATCCAGGCGGACGTCGAAGGCGAGCTTCGCCACGCCGACCGCCAGGTGCTGGTGACCGCGGGTACCTCGGGAGCGCTTCTGCTGGCAGTCTGCTGCGTGGTTGATCCGGGCGATGAGCTGATCACGTTTGACCCGTGCTTCATGATGTATCGCCATCTTGCCACGCTGGCGGGAGGGCGGACCGTCCTGGTGGAAACGTATCCGGATTTCCGGATCGACCCGGGCAAAGTCGAGCGGGCGATCACGCCGCGCACCAAGTGCATCGTCGTCAACAGCCCGGCCAGCCCGACGGGGGCCGTGGCTAGCGTGGAGGAGATGCGGGCCCTGGCCGAGGTTTGCCGGCGGCGGGACGTGCTTTTGATCAGCGACGAGGTTTACAGAACCTACTGCTATGATCGTCCGTTTGCGACGCCGGCGACCTGGAACGAGAACGTGCTCGTCGTGAACGGTTTCAGCAAGTCGCACGGGATGACCGGCTGGCGGCTGGGATATGCACATGGCCCGGGCCGCTTGATCCAGGAAATGGCCAAGCTTCAGCAATTCAGCTTCGTGTGTGCGCCTTCCATGGCCCAGCATGGCGGCGTTGTGGCCGTCGACGAAGATTTGAGCTCCCAGTTCGCGGCGTATCGGCGGAAGCGGGACATGGTGGTCGAAGCATTGGCAGACGATTTCGAGCTGGCCCGGCCGGAAGGTGCGTTCTATGCATTTCCGCGTGCGCCCTGGGGCAGTGGAACCGAGTTCGTGGCCGAGGCGATCAAGAACAACGTGCTGATTATTCCGGGCAATGTGTTCTCGATGAGCGACAGCCATTTCCGGATTTCGTACGCCGTGGACGACGCGACGCTGACTCGGGGGCTGGAGGTGCTGCGCAAGGTGGCGCGTGCCGGGCCGTGCGCCTGAGGGATCTCGGTTCCTTTCAATTCGTACGCGATATCCGCCGACCGGTAAGATGGCTCAGTGTCGTCATTGGAGGCTCTGGTCATGTCAATCTCCGAACGCGCTATCCAACCGCTTCGCGCGGGACAACGACTGACGGTGATTGTGCCGGCCCACTGCGAAGGGCATCTTTCGCTCCCGGGTGTTTCCGGGCCTGTGGCTCGATGGGCCGGCGCTCTGGAAGTACGACCTGGCCCGTCTGTTGCAGACTCTGGGGCGCGGCCTGCGATCGGCCGAGCATGCGGCGTTTGTGAAGAAGCTCAGCGCCCGCAAGAAATGAAGCCCTGGCAAGCGCGAAGGCTTTGGTCGTGTCGATCGCGGAAGGCAGTCTAAACACGCACGGCGGAAGCCGCATCGGCGAGTTCCGGCGCTTCGAAGTTCAACCGTTCCAGCCAATCGGGGGGCTCAGCGAGAATCGCGGTGGCTGCGCCGGCAGTGAGCGGTCGTGAGAAGAAATAGCCCTGGCCGAACTGGCACCCCAGGTCTCGGAGCTGGACCAATTGGTGGGCCTTCTCCACGCCTTCAGCGACCACATCGAGCCCCAGAATCTTGGCGAGTGAGACGATGGTCCGCACAATCTCGGTATTCTCGCCATTGGGCCCGACCCTGGCGACGAACGAGCGGTCGAGCTTGAGCGTGTCCAGGGGAAGCTGATGAAGGTAGCTGAGCGAGGAGTATCCCTTGCCGAAGTCGTCGAGGGCGAGCTTGACCCCGAGAGATTTCAATTTTGTGAGCACCGACCTAGCCGTCTCGACGTGTTCCATGATGGCACTCTCGGTGATCTCCATTCTCAGGCTGTGGGCGTCAAGCCCCGTCGCCAGAAGGATCTGCTCGATCTGGCAGACCAGATCGGCCTGCGAGAATTGCCGGCAGGACATGTTCACGCTCATCGAGAGGGGGCCGGCCATCGAGAACTGTTGCCGCCATTTCTGGAGCTGCTGGGCCGCGGTGAGGGTCACCCACATGCCGATGGGCAAGATCAGCTTCGTCTCCTCCGCGAGCGGGACGAAATCGTCTGGACAGATCAGGCCGCGGTCGGGGTGGTGCCACCGCAACAGGGCCTCGAAGCCCCTGATCGCTCCGGTCCGGAGGGCCACGATTGGCTGGTAGTAAAGATGCAATTCTCCGCGTGCCGTTGCTTGCCGCAGGTCGTTGTTGAGCTGCAACCGGGTCACCGCCTCGGCGTGCATCGCCTCGTCGAACACGACGTAGCCCGACTTGCCCCGGGCTTTGGCGCGGTACATTGCGATATCCGCGTTCCGTACCATCTCCTCAGCACAATCGATATTCGACGTGCTCAGGGCGATGCCGATGCTGGCGGTCACCACCAGTTCATGCCCCTCGAGCGAGAACGGAGTTTGAACGCGCTCGAGCACCCGCTCGGCAAGGTTGAACACATCGCGCGTTTCGGTGACGTCGTGCATGAGGACGATGAATTCATCTCCGCCGAGCCGGGCGACGGTGTCGTCGTCGCGAAGGCAGCTCTCCAACCTCCTGCTGATTGCGATCAGGAGCTGATCGCCCATCTGGTGCCCCAAGCTGTCGTTGACAACCTTGAACCCGTCGAGGTCGAGGAAGAGGATACCGAACCGACGTTCAGGGCGCCGCTTTGTCCGTGCGACGGCCTGTCCCAAACGCTCCAGGAGCAGTGCGCGGTTGGGTAAACCGGTGAGCGAGTCATGGAAGGCGTTGTGCTGCAGGCGGTCCTCGACCAGTTTTCGCTGGGTGATGTCGGACTGGGAGCCCGCAATCCGGACGGCCCGGCCGCGGCCGTCGCGAACGGCCAGGCCTCGAGTGAGGAACCAGCGATAGGCCCCGTCGTCGTGGAGAATGCGACACTCGGTTTCGAGGTGGGATGATCGTCCCGCGAGATGTGCCTCGATCTCCGCCTTCAGCCGGTCCACGTCCATTCTGTGCACGCGGTCGAACCACTCTTCCGGGCTGTCGCCGATCTGGCCCTCGGCATAGCCCAGCATCGACTTCCAGCGCGGGGCGAAGTAGATCCGGTTGGTGGTCAGGTCCCAATCCCAGAGCCCGTCGTTGGCGCCGCGCACGGCCAGGGCGTAACGCTCTTCGCTGCTTCGGAGGGCCTGTAGCGTATGTTGGCGTTCGGCAGCGAAGCCTCTGGCATAGCGGATCGACCGCTCCAAGAGGCTTGTTCCGAACTGTCCCTTGACCAGGTAATCGGCCGCCCCGGCCTCCATGGCCTCGACGTCGGTGTTCCAGTCGTCGTTGCCGGTGAGCAGGATAATCGGGGTGGGACAGCCGATGGAGTTGGTCTCGCGGAGCAGCTCGAGTCCCGTCCGGCTTCCAAGATGGTAATCCAGCAGGCAGAGCTCGTGACGGCCGCTCAACAGCGCGGCTCTGGCCAACTCGTAGGACGAAACCCATTCGACGGCGACGCGGTCGCCGTAGCACTCGTTGAGCACGGCGTGCGTCAGGACGTAATCGTCCTCGTCGTCATCGACGAGCAGAATGCGAGAGAGCGTCTTGGTTCATGGTTACGCTTCCTGCGAGCGACCGGTTTCCGGAAGCTCGACGATCTCGATCCAGTATGCGCCCATGGTGCGCATCACATCGACCAATCCATCAAAGGAGACGGGCTTGGTGATGAACGAGTTGACGCCTAGATCATAGGTCCGATAGATGTCCTCTTCGGCCTGCGACGTGGTCATCACGACGACCGGGATCCTGCGCAGCGAAGGGTCGGCCTTGATTTCGCGAAGTGCCTCGCGGCCGTCCATCTTGGGCATGTTGAGGTCGAGGATGATGAAGCCCGGTCTGCGTCTGGTTTCCCCGGCAAACCGGCCCTGGCCGCGAAGATAGGCCAGCAGCTCGACTCCGTCCTCGACGAAGTCGATGGGATTGGCCAGCCGGCACTCCTCGAGGGCTTCCTTGGCCATCATACGATCATCTGCATCGTCATCGGCGATCAGGATCGAGATCGAGTCACGGTTCGTTTGCATCTTCAATTGTCTCCCGCGGTTGGTTGGCGAATCGGCAGCGAAACCAGGAATGTTGCCCCATTGCCGGGTGTGCTGTGCGCGGTGATCGTGCCGCCGTGCCGTTCGACAATCTTGCCGGCAAACGGCCAGGCCGATCCCGGTTCCCTCGTATTCATTGCGGCCGTGCAGCCGCTGGAAGATTGTGAAAATTCGCTCGGAGTAGATCTGGTCGAACCCGATCCCGTTGTCTTCGACCACGATCTCGCAGAACGGGCGGGGTGGCGCCCCGCCGCCGAGCCCGCAACGTGCGGCTCGTGCTTGCTCCATACCTTCACGACCGGAGGAACGTCCGGCCGCGAATACTTCAGCGAATTGCCGATCAAGTTCTGCATGAGCTGGCGGACTTGAAGCGGGTCGGCATCGATCGTGGGCAATTCGTCCAGGACGACTTGACCGCTGCACCTGTTCAATTCGCGCCTCGAGATCAGAGACGACTTCCCGGGTGATCGAGACGAGATCGGTGGGAACGAATGGCTGTGCCTTCGTTGCCACGCGGCAGTAGGTCAGCAGGTCGTTGATCAAACTTTGCATCCGGGCGGCGGCGTTCTGGATTCGGTCGAGGTAATCTCGCCCCTGGTCGTCGAGCGCCGCGGCGCATCGTTTTCGCAGCCGGTCGCTGAACGCCTGAACCTTGCGGAGCGGCTCCTGCAGATCGTGCGATGCCACCGACGCGAAGTCCTGGAGCTCGCTGTTGCTGCGCTCGAGCTTGTGCGCGTAAGCCTTCAACTCGACGTGAGAGCGTTCGAGGTCATCCATGAACCGCTGGATCCTCTTGACGGCCGGGTTGACCACGCAGAGACCTTCGGTCGCAAGCACAAGCATCACCACACCTAGCATCATGAGCTCGAACGTGTTGAAGCGATCGAAATGGATGGCAGCCTGAGCGCCGTAACCCCGCGCGGCTTCGGCAAGAGCGTGGCTTGCCGCCTCTTCTTCTTCGATGATGCGACGAACGTGCGGAGCTGCTTCCGCCGGTTGCGATGGCGCCGCAGAGTTCTGGTCGTAGAGGGACAGAAGCGTCTCGGCCGACAGAGTTGCCGCGAGACGGTGGCTTTCAGAAAGCTGCAACATCTGGTTGTCCGAGGCCGTCGTGCGCTTGTGTGCCCCGGCAGATTCGAGGCGGCCGCGTGCAGAGACGGTCCGAGGCATGCCCTGCGAGCTTTCCTGGATCGCGCTGCGAAGTGATGTTGCGAGCTCGCGGCGCTCGGCGGGGTCGGTTGCCGTCAGAAGTGCCAGCGCAGCCAAACTTAATGGGCGGCCGAGCGCCCGGTCGCTTGCGACTGCACTGGCGTTTGCGGTTGCCCTGCTTTGCCAGGCGAGCTCCTTGAGAGCAAAGGCCTGGTTAACGGCCGAGATGACGGCGATGATGCTGAACGACGCAACGTAAAGGACACCGAGCCGGCGCGAGGGTGACTTCGCCGGTCCTGCAGCGTTGGATTCGTGTTTCATATCTTTGTGATGAGAATTCGGAGAGTTCGCGCAGACAGTCGCGGTGAAACGACCGCCCCGTCGGGATCCACGTCGATGGTGTGTGACTAACTCCAGGATAGGCCACGGTTTGGCGGAGAAAGTGGCGAACTCTGATTTCGACATAAGGCTAACGAGGCTCCGCCTCAGACCGACGAGATGTAAATTCGGCTCTGTTGCAACGCGATTGAGTGGAAGAACGCCTCTGGCAATTTCGAAGCCCTTCGACTTCAAGAGCGATCTTCGCGGAGCGCTGGGCGACAATGGGGAGACTGAATCCCTTCGTGAAGCGAAGGGCGACAATGGAGGAGACTGAATCCCATCGCGGAGCGCTGGGCGACATTGAGGTGGAGCGATGGCGCTCGCATTGGCCTGCTTGGTTGAATCGCTGAAGGGCTGCGCTGATCGGGACATGGCCGGCACGACGGCCGCGCAATCTGGTCCGGCGGATGCCGGCTGTGCACTGCCAGGTCCGATTATGCGGGCGCGGGGACAGACTTTTTTTGGAAACGGGCCGGATTGGGCAAAAAAAGGAGGGGAGAGGAGTTTTTGTTGAATGCCAACCTGTTCTTGGCGGCGGACATGGATCGGGTGAGGGGCGCGTACCTGGAACTCACTCAGGGCCAGATCGACGCTGCCGACAACGAGGAGATCAAAGAGGCGAACGTGCGAAGAAGGAGGCGCAGGAGCGCTTGGCGAGGTTGAATGCGCGGGTGACGAACGGTGGGGCGACTTCGTCGACATCGGGGGAAGCCGTGCCGCCGCACGATGTGCGGGGGCCGTGAGCGAACGTGGGAGCTGGTGGTTC
Source organism: uncultured Planctomycetota bacterium (assembly GCA_963823665.1). GTDB lineage: Bacteria > Planctomycetota > Planctomycetia > Isosphaerales > Isosphaeraceae > CAVXHV01. Next base: position 254,564 of record CAWGMQ010000004.1, on the reverse strand, counting down.
GAGCGGATCACTGGCGTGGGACGGCGTTCACCCCCCCTGGCCCCGCTTTGCAAGGGGGGGAAAGATCGGCTGCGGCTTGCGCGGGGTGCGACGCCTAAGTTGGCTGGCGCGGACGTGCTTTTGGCAATTTGGATGAATGAGGAGGAAAGGAGTGTTAGGTCGGCGCTCAAAGCATGTACTGTGAGTGAGCACCCATTTTTGCCGGTGATGCGATCGATCGATCGATTGAGAAGACTCATCAAGGAATGACTTCCATGAGCGTTTGCCCCAGCCGGGATTCGATTCAGGGGTTGCTCGACGAGTGCCTTGAAGGGCCGGAGCTCGAAGAGGTTGTAATCCACATCGAGATCTGCCTGAGCTGCCAGGAGCTGCTGGAGAACATCACTCGTGGGCAGGGTTGGAAATCGACCATGGCCGACCCGGCGGGTGTGGGGGAACTGGAGATCGAGGAAGGAAGCGACGAAGCGGATCCGGCACGAGGAAGTACGGACGACCAGACGGGTGATCTTTCGCCGCCGGGTATGGCTCGAACGTTGACCTCGAGCGGGCGTGGCGGCGGCTCGCTTGGATTCAAAACGTCGACCGGCCGGAACGATTGGCCCGCGGTCCCCGGCTATGAGATTGTCGACCGGCTCGGTGAAGGCGGCATGGGGGTGGTCTTCAAGGCGCGGCAGGTGGGGCTCAACCGGCTGGTTGCCTTGAAGATGATTCGGGGCGGAGGCCAGGCGAAGCCCGAACACCTGCTGAGGTTTTCGATCGAGGCCGAAGCGGTTGCTCGGCTCCGACACCTCAACATCATTCAGATCTACGACATTGGCGAAGTCGACGGCTCGCCCTATGTCACATTGGAGCTGCTTGAGGGGGGCAGTCTGACAGACCGGCTGGGGGGCACGCCGCAGGCTGGGCGACTTTCGGCGGAGCTGCTCGAGACGCTGGCGCAGGCTATCGTCGCCGCGCACGAGGCCGGCATCATTCACCGCGACTTGAAGCCATCGAACGTGTTGTTTGCGGCGGACGGAGTGCTCAAAGTCACCGACTTCGGGCTGGCCAAGCGGCTTGAATCAGACGACATGCACACCGAGACCGGGCAGGTGATGGGCTCGCCGAGCTACATGGCGCCCGAGCAGGCGCGGGGGCACACGCGCAACATCGGGCCGGCGGCCGACGTGTATGCGCTCGGGGCCATCCTTTATGAAATGCTGACGGGGCGGCCGCCTTTCAAGGGAGAGACGCCGATCGAAACCATCCGGCAGGTAATCGATGACGAGCCTGTGGCGCCCTCGCGGCTGGTGCCGCGGCTGCCGCGCGACCTGGAGACGATCAGCCTCAAGTGTTTGAACAAAGAGCCGCACAAGCGCTACGCCTCGGCCCAGGCGCTGGCGAATGATCTGCGGCGGTACTTGAACGGAGAACCGATCAAGGCGCGGCCGACGCCGTTCTGGGAGCGCGGGGCGAAGTGGGCGCGGCGGCACCCGTTCAAGGCTTCATCTCTCTTCGGGGGCACGGCGGCTGTTGCATGTGGGATCGGCTTACTTGTCGGTTACGAGCGGTACAGCTCCCAGCAGCTTGCCATCGCTCACCAGACCAATTCCGACGCGATCTTTGAGGCACAGGCGGAGATGGGGCGTGATCTGGAAAAGGCTCGCGGGAGCCTGGAGGCGGTACTCAAGAATATCGAGGCACGACCCGCCAAGCAACGCGACCTGAAGCTTCGTGCCCAGGGTCTGCGCGAGCAGATTGACGAGCGGCTTGCCGAGCGGCGTTCGCGTACCAAGGACCGCGAACGCCTGGGCGAATTCTTGCGCGGCAGGCAACTGGCCTTCACTCATGACACGGGGTTCACCGGGCCCGTGCTATCCACAAGCCGCGAATCGACCCGCCGGGCGGCGCGCGCGGCTCTGGATGTCTTTGCCACAAGGACGACTCCCGATTCCTGGGCGCTTGAAACACTGCCGCCGAGCTTTTCGGCTGAAGAGAAGGAGCGGATCAGGGAAGGTTGCTATGAGCTTCTGCTGATCCTGGCCGAAGCGGTCGAAGAACCCGCCGAGAGTCTGCGCGTGCTGGATCGGGCGGCCACGTTGCACACGCCGGACAAGACGTATCATCTGCGGCGTGCCTTTTACCTCTCCAAGACGGGCGATGGGTCCGGGGCCGAAAAAGAGCGGCAGGTGGCCGACGCCCAACCGCTGGCAACTCCGATCGACCATTTCCTCGCCGGCCGCGAGGACTTCCTGCGCGGGGCCTATGCGTCGGCGAACCGACATTTCGAATTCACTCGGATACGGCAGCCTGATCATTTCTGGGCGCGATGCCTGTCCGCACATTGCGCGTTGCATCTCGGGCAGCACCAGCTTGCCTGGGATCGGCTGAGCGAGTGCATCCGGAGCGAACCCGATAATGCCTGGCTGTACGTCTGGCGCGGCCTGGCCTCGATGCAGCTTGCTGCGAGGGCCGCGAAGGACGGGAACGACGAGCACTTTCAGTTCGCACTCGACGATTACGACCGGGTGCTCGAGGCGCTCGCGCAGAAGCCGGACAACCTGCTGCGCTGGGTGCTTCTGGTGAATCGGGGAAATCTTTTTGTTCAGCATACCGACTGGGAAAAGGCATCGGCCGATTTTCAGGCCGCAATCGGGCTGGACGCGAGCCGATCGCAGGCGTTTGAGGGGCTGGCGGCGGTATACCGGCGGCAGCACAAACCGGACGAGGCGATCGAGCAGCTTAGCCGGGCGATTGCGCTCGAGCCGGGCAAAGCGGCACTGTACCGCGCGCGAGCGGACGCGGTGCTGGACCGGAAGGTGGCGACCGCTCTTCAACGCGCGAAGGCGCTCTCGGACCTGGATCACGCGATCCGGCTGGAGAACCCGGCCAATTCCGTTCTAGCACGCGATCACACGCTGCGGGCAAAGCTGCTGTACGACGAGCATCGGTTGAGCGAGGCCCTTTCGGCTTCCGAGGCGGCCTTGAAAGTAGACCGCGTCTATCCGGATGCGAACATGCTACGGATTCAGGTGCTGCTGGACTTGAAGCGATACGACGAAGTGATCCAGTCTTGCGATGCGCTCCTGGCCGCGGAGAAGAAGTCAGCCGCGGTTTACGAGCTGCGCGGGCTGGCGCGGGCCGGGCTGGGGAACATCGCCGGCGGGGTCGAGGATCACACTCAGGCGATCGCGCTCGAGCCTGGCCGGGCGGGTTTGTATCTCGAGCGCGGCAGGCTCTACCTGGTCTCAGACTCTCCGAAGCTGGCCTTGCCCGACTTCGACCTAGCCCTGCGTCTGGACCCAGCGAACGCCGATGCTCTCTCCGGCCGGGCAGCCGCGCTGGTGCGGCTGCCCGGCCGGCATTCCGAGGCCGTCGCGGACGCGGAGAGGGCGCTTGGTCTGGGCGGCTTCACGGCCGAGCGTCTCTATGGCACCGCAAGGATCTACGCGCGAGCCGCTGCGGTTGCCGGTGCCCAGGTGCGTACCAAGGGGCGGGCGTCGATCAGCCAGGTCGAGCAGTATCAGGACCGCGGCACGGCGCTCTTGCGCGAAGCACTGAAGAGGCTTCCGGCGAGCGAGCGCGCGAAGTTCTGGCGCGAGATCTTGCAAGGCGAGCGCGACCCGGCCATGAACGTGCTGCGCCGACGGCTGCGCGCGAGCGACTTCGACTTTCAGGCGAACGTGACCCCTGGAGGCGGCGATGACCAGCGGTGACAAACTCAACAGGATCGCGGGCTTTCCGGATCGAAGGCATCGCCGCCGGCGTCGTGGGCCTGCACGCCCCGGCCAGTCCTTCGAGATGAGCTTCCACTTCCGGCCCGGCTTCGATTTCATGGAAGACCGCACGCTCCTCGCGTCGTTCTTGGTCACGACGACCGCCGACAGCGGTGCCGGCTCGCTGCGGCAGGCGATCCTTGATTCCAACGGCGCTGTCGCCGGGGCGAACACGATTGAATTCGACATCGCGAGCACGGGCGTCCAGGCAATTTTGCCCCAATCGCCCCTACCGGCGATTACCCAGTCCGTGCTGATCGACGGTTTTTCGCAGCCGGGGTACACCGGGTCGCCGTTGATCGAGCTTTCGGGGGGCCAGGCCGGGGGCGGCGACGGGCTGGACATTTTCTGTTCGGATGTCACGGTACGAGGCCTGGACATCAATGGTTTTTCTCAGGGCGCGGGTGTTTTGATCAGCGGAGCGAGTGCGACGGGTGACACGATCACCGCGAACGATATCGGCACTGACCCGACCGGCTCGAAGGCGCTTGCCAACGATTTCGGCGTTCAGATCGTGAACGGGGCGGGTGATAACACCGTCGGTGGGTCAACCGCTTCTGCCGGCAATCTGATCGCGTTCAACGCGGGGCCCGGCGTCGACGTCGAAGGGGAAAGCTCCGTTGGCAACCAGATCACAGCTAACCAGGACTTTTCCAACCAGGCGAACAGCTCGCTCGAGTTCGACGGATCGACCTACGTGAGCCTGCCCGAGAATTTGATTAACGACAACGATCTGGAGTCGACGATCGAGGCCAGCTTCGAGACCACGAGCGGTGGAGTGATTCTGGGATATCAAGCTGCCAGCCCGGAAAACTACCCGGCCAGCGGCTGGGTGCCCGCCTTGTACGTCGGGACCGACGGCAGGCTTTATGGAGATATCTGGCAATTCAACCAGGTCGTCTCGAGTGTGGCCGTGAATGATGGTCAGTGGCATTCGGTTGCCATGGTTGCGGACGCCGGGTCCTCGACGCTGAGCCTTTATCTGGATGGACAGCTTGTTGGAACCGGGACCGGGTCAATTTCGAATTTCGGCGGCTATTTCGACCAGATCGGAACCGGCTATACAACCAACTGGGCGAATACCCCCGGCGGATGGTATGGCTTCGCAGGAAAGATCGCGAATGTGCGGATCTGGAACGAGGCGTTCTCGGCAAGCGAGGTCGAGCAAGATCTGACCACAACTCCGGCCGCTAACGCGCCGGGGCTCGCGGCCGACTATCCTCTGGACGATGGAGAGGGCCTGACGGCAAGTGATCTGACCCCTAATCATGACGATGGGACCCTGGCGGGGCCCGACGGGGATCTGCCGACCTGGGTCGTGGCGGGCGGAGAAGCGATCGATCTGGGTGACGACGGGATCACGTACAACGCGACTTCACCGCGCCAGGGGCCGAACAACTTTCAGAATTACCCTGTGATCGTTCAAACGGCGAACGGCGGGCTCGAGGGCTGGCTGGGGGGGAGCAGCACACCTGATACGACGTTTCGCGTCGACGTGTACGCGAGTGCCGGCTTTTCTGCGCAAGGCGCCGGCCAGGAGCAGGACTACCTCGGTTCATTGGAAGTGACGACAGACAGCGAGGGCCAGGCGACATTCGACGTCCCGTTCAGTGCGCCGGCTGGAATGCTGGTGGTCACCGCCACGGCGACCGATCCCCTCGGCAACACTTCGGAAGTGTCGGCGCAGCGACGGGCGACGCTTGAGATTCCGACGCAGGAGTTGCGCTCGACCGCCGGTCAGCCGGTGGATTTCTCCGCCGGCGCCGGGGATGGTATCACGATCGAAGATCCCGATGCGGGGCCGCTGGCCCCGGAGTGGAACCTAACGCTTTCCGTTGCGACCGGTACGTTGTCATTTTTGAGTCTGAGCGGATTGGTGGGCACGGGAAACGGCACGGGCACGTTGCAGTATCAGGGAACTCTGTCGGCCCTGAACGCCGCACTGGCGGGCCTCTCCTATGTTCAGGCTGCGGGGACGCACGGGAGTTTCCCGTTGAGCGTGAGTGCCGATTCTCCGGGGGCGCCGGCGCTTGCGGCTCAGGTGAATATCGGGGACGGAACATTCTCGGTGACGACAACCGCGGACAGCGGGCCGGGGTCGCTCCGGCAAGCGATTCTCAATTCGGACCTCTTTATCGGTGGAACGAGTACGATCGACTTTGCAATTCCGGGCCAGGGCGTCCAGACGATTGCGCCCCTCTCGCCGTTACCCTCGATCACCGATCCGGTCTTGATCGACGGGTTCTCGCAGCCCGGCTATGCCGGGACACCGCTCATCGAATTGAGCGGAGCCGGAGCTGGCGGCGGCAATGGGCTCGAGATTACTTGCGCCGGTGCTAGTGTGCGCGGGCTTGATATCAACGGTTTTGCGTCGGGCGCGGCAATTCTGATCGACGGCGCCAGCGCCACCGGCAACTGGATCTACGGCAACGAGCTCGGGACGGACCCCACTGGTTCCGAGGCTGTGCGCAACCTCTACGGCGTGCAATTGCTGGACGGTGCGTCTGACAACACGATTGGCACGAACGACGGCGGATCGGGCGGAGCGGGGGAAGGCAACTTGATCAGCGGAAACCTGGCTGCGGGCGTGCAGGTGGCCGGGTCGCAACTCAATCAGATCGCGGGCAACTTGATCGGCACGGATGCGACGGGGACGCTGGCTCTGGCCAACGGCACCGGCATCGAGATCACGACCGGTGCGTACGACAATACCGTCGGCGGAGCCACCGCGGCTGCCGGCAACGTGATCGCGTTTAACCTGGGGCCCGGCGTCGTTGTCGACGGCAACAACTCGCTCGGCAACCAGATTACTGCGAATCGAATGTTCTCCAACGACGAGCAGGGCGCACTTCAATTCGACGGCTCGACCGATGTCATTCTGCCGGAGAACCTGGTGCAGAGGCTCGTACGCCGATGAGACCATCGAGGCGTCATTTGAGACGACGGGCGGCGGTGTAATACTCGGCTATCAGCAATTCGCCCCATTCACCAATCCCGAATATGATAACACTATTCCAGCGCTTTACGTCGGGACTGACGGCAGGCTTTATGGCGACCTGTCGGCGTTTTCGACACTCAATTCGACGGCGACCGTCGACGACGGGCGCTGGCACCAGGTCGCTCTCGTCGGGGATGGAGAGTCCGGGTCTCTGGATCTTTACCTGGATGGAGTGCTCGTCGCCGCGGAGAGTGGCACGGCGGCCAATTATAGCTTCAGTTTCGACCAGATCGGGACCGGATTCACAAGCGGCCGGTTCCCGAACACGCCTCCAAGCTCCTCCAACGGCACCTGGGATGGCTTCGTCGGTCAGATCGCCGACGTGCGAATGTGGAGTGTGGCGCTCTCGGCTGCGCAGGTGCAGCAGGATGCGACGACGGCTCCGCGCCTGAGCTCACCGGGCCTCGTGGCCGACTATCCGCTGGATGACGGCGAGGGCCTGACGGCGCACGACATGACCGGCAACGGTAACGATGGCACGCTGGGGGGGGCGGGAGGCGATCTTCCGACGTGGGTGCTGCCCGGTGGCAACGCGATCGACCTTGGGGACGACGGGATCACGTACAACGCGACTTCGCCTCGCCAGGGCCCGAACAACCTTCAGAACTTCCCGACGATCGTCACGACGGCCGATGGCGGCCTCCAAGGCTGGCTCGAGGGAAGTACCCCCGATACGACGTTCCGCGTCGATGTCTACGCCGAGCACGGCTATTCCGCTCAAGGGGCGGGCCAGGCGCAGGACTATCTCGGCTCGCTGGACGTGACGACCGACAGTCAGGGCGAGGTAGTCTTTGACGTGCCGTTCACGGCGCCCGGGAACCTTCCCATCGTCACGGCGACGGCGACTGATCCCGCGGGCAATACATCAGAGGTTTCCGCGGAACGGCGGGCTGCACTCGAAGTACCCACGCAGACTGTGCGTCTGGCGCCGGGGCAGCCGCTGGAACTTTCGGCGGCGTCGGGCGACGGCATTGCGATCGAAGATCCGGATGCCGGGCCCCTTGACCCGGAGTGGAACCTCATGCTTTCGGTTTCATCCGGAACGCTCGCGCTCGCGAACGTGAGCGGGCTGGTTGGAAAAGGCAACGGGACGAGCCCTCTTCAATATGAAGGCTCCCTTTCGGCTCTGAACGCGGCACTTTCGGGGTTGAGCTATCTTCAGGCGGGGGGCACGCACGGTGTTTTTGTGCTCACGCTCGCCGCGGGCTCGGAGGGCGCACCGGCACTGGAATCCCAGGTAAGCCTCTCCGACGGAGTGTTTTCAGTCACGACCACCGCCGACAGCGGCCCGGGATCGCTGCGGCAGGCGATCCTCGATTCCGACGCCGTGGGCGGCGGGGCGAACACGATCGGGTTTGATATTCCTGGCGCAGGGGTCCAGACGGTCGAGCCCCTCTCTCCGTTGCCCGCAATCACGAACCCGGTCTTGATCGACGGGTTCTCGCAGCCAGGTTACAGCGGCACGCCCTTGATTGAGCTTTCCGGCAGTCAACTCGGGGCCGGCGACGGGCTCGAGATCACCGGCCCGGGGTCGACCGTCCGCGGGCTGGAAATCGTTGGGTTCAGCGAGGGCGATGGTGTTTTGATCTCGGGAACGAGCGCGACCGCCAACACGATCGAAGCGAATGACATCGGCACTGATCCCACGGGCACGCAGGCATTACCCAACGATCTGGGCGTCGAGATCTCCGACGGTGCGAGCAACAATCTCGTGGGCGGGACAACCGCGGCCGAGGGAAATCTGATCGCGTTCAACCTGGGGCCCGGCGTCAGTGTCAGCGGCGCGGATTCCGTGGGCAACCAGATCACTGCCAATCGAATCTATTCCGACGACGAGAGCACGCAATCGCTTCAATTCGACGGTTCGAGCTACGTCAGCATTCCGAACGGCCTGATCGTTGGCTCCGAGCAAAGCACGACCCTCGAGGGCTGGTTCGAGACCACCTCGGGCGGCGTCATCTTCGGCCGTCAGGGGGGAAGTCCGGGGTCGACTTTCTATGGATGGGATCCCACGGTCTATGTCGGAACCGACGGCAGGCTCTACGCCGGCGGGTACGATCCCTATTCCGGCTCAATCGAGCAGGTCACGTCGAGCTCCACCGTCAACGACGGCCAGTGGCACAATGTCGCTTTCGTTACGGACGGGGTGAGTGGGACGATGACACTCTACCTGGACGGCCAGTTGGTCGGGTCTGTTTCGGGCTCGGCCGAGACCCTCAACCCCCCGGTCGGCCAGATCGGGATGGGCTTTACGGAGTACTGGCCGGACACACCGGGGGGCTGGTATGGCTTCGTCGGCGAGATCAACGATGTCAGGATCTGGAGCGAGGCGCGAACGGCCGATGAGATCGGCGGGGACATTATCACCGGGCTGAGCGCCGGCCTCCCGGGTCTCGAGGCCGATTACCTTTTCGACGACGGACAGGGATTGACGGCGCATGACCTGACGTCGAATGGCAACAACGGCACGTTATCGGGGTTTAACGGCGACGTGCCCACCTGGGCCACGCCCGCCGGAGTGGCCGTCGACCTCGGTGACGATGGGATCACGTACAACGCAATGGCACCGGGCCAGGGCCCCAACAACTTCCAGAATTTCCCGATCGTCGTCACCAACGCAGACGGAGAGCTCCAGGGCTGGCTGAGCGGCAGCACGCCCGACTCGACTTTCCTTATTGATATCTATGCCAGTGCCGGCTTGTCTCTCGAGGGTGCAGGGCAGGCGCAGGAATACCTCGGCTCGCTGGAGGTGACGACCGACGGCCAGGGCCAGGCACTTTTCAATGTTCCCTTCACCGCGCCCGAGGGGATGCCCGTGATCACCGCAACGGCCACCGACCCCGATGGCAACACTTCCGAGGTCTCGCCTGCGCGGCGAGCGTTGCTGGAAGCACCAGCGCAGGATCTGCGCGTCAACCCGGGTCAGCCGCTCGAATTCTCGACGGCCTTGGGCGACGGCATCGCGATCGGCGATCCCGACGCCGGGCCACTCGACCCGGCATGGAATCTGACGCTTTCGGTGTCGGAGGGGACATTGTCGCTTTCGAGCCTGAGTGGGCTCTTGGGCTCGGGCAACGGGACGGGCGTGCTCGACTATTCGGGATCGCTGTCGGCGCTCGATGCCGCGCTTGGGGACCTGAGCTATGTTCAGGCGAGCGGTTCGCACGGCATCTTCACGATGAATGTGAACGCCGTTTCGGCTGGCGCGCCGGCACTCCAGGCTGCGGTGACGATCAGCGATGGGGTCTTCACGGTGACGACGAACGCCGACAGCGGCCCGGGCTCGCTGCGGCAAGCGATTCTCGATTCCAACGCCCTGGCCGGGGGCGCGAACACAATCGACTTCGCGATACCGGGCCAGGCAATCCAGACGATCGCGCCGCTCTCGGCCTTGCCCGCGATCACGAACCCGGTGTTGATCGATGGTTTCTCACAGCCGGGTTACAGCGGCACGCCTTTGATCGAGCTTTCGGGCATCCGGGCCGGGGCCGCGGACGGTCTCTCCATCGCGTGCTCGGGTGTTACAATTCGCGGGCTGGATATCAACGGTTTCGTGAATGGCGCGGGCATTGTTCTCAGCGGAACCGCGGCCACGGGCAATACGATCGAGTCGGACGATATCGGCACCGATCCCAGCGGCCTGGAGCCGTTACCGAACGAAGTGGGTATTCAGATCTCGAACGGCGCTGGCAACAATCTCATCGGCGGAGCAACCGCGGCCGAGGGGAACCTGATCGCGTACAACCTGGGGCCGGGCGTTCAGGTCGTGGGCACGGGCTCCGCCGGCAACCAGATCACGGCGAACCGGATCTATTACAATGACGACCAGGGTTCGCTTGCGTTCGACGGGTCGACTGACGTCGCTCTCTCCAACACTCCGCTGGACGGCTACCAGCCGGAGAGCACGATCGAGGCATCGTTCGAGACGACGGGCGGCGGCGTCATCATCGGCTATCAGAACGCCAGCACTTCCGGCTATCCGTTCGGCTATATTCCGTCGCTTTATGTTGGCACGGATGGAAAGCTGTACTTCGAGGTGAACGGCTTTCTGCCGATTTCTTCACCCGAAACGGTCAATGACGGCCGGTGGCACCAGGTCGCTCTGGTTGGCGATGCGGCGTCGGGGACGGAGAGCCTTTACCTGGACGGGCAGCTCGTCGCGTCCAAGAGCGGGTCGTACGTCGGCTATGACGGCGGGTACGACCAGATCGGAACCGGCTATACGGCGTACTACCCCAGTACCAACAACGGCTGGTATGGGTTCGTCGGTCAGATCGACGATGTGCGAATCTGGAACGTGGCGCTCTCGGCCGGTCAGGTTCAGCAAGACCGAGTCTCACCTCCTTCCGCCGCGACGCCCGGGCTGGTGGCCGATTATCCTCTCGACGAAGGAGCGGGCCTGACGGCGCATGACCTGACGGCCGACCAAGACGACGGCACACTTTCCGGGTCCAACGGCGATCTGCCGACGTGGGTCGAAGCCGGGGGAGAAGCGATCGACCTCGGCGAGAACGACATTCAGAACTCCCCGGTCATCGTCACGACGGCTGCAGGCGGGCTAGAGGGCTGGCTGGGCGGGAGCACGCCGAATACAACGTTCCGGGTCGACATCTTTGCCAGCAACAGCTTTTCGCTGGAAGATGCCGGGCAGGAGCAGGATTATCTGGGATCGCTCGAGGTGACGACCGACGGCACGGGCCAGGCGGTCTTCAACGTGCCGTTTAGCGCGCCGGCGGCCCTGACCGTGGTCACGGCCACGGCGACTGATCCGCAAGGCAATACCTCCGAGGTGTCGACGAGCCGGCAGCCCACGCTGGAGGCTCCCACGCAGGTCGTGCGTGTGGCTGCGGGTGAGTCGCAGTCTTTCTCGGCGGCCTCGGGCGATGCCATCTTGATCGAGGATCCCGACGCTGGACCGCTCGACCCGGCCTGGGACATGACGCTTTCTGTGTCGTCGGGGACTCTTTCATTCCCGAGCTTGACCGGACTGATGGGCTCGGGCAATGGCACGAGCAAGCTCCAATACGGCGGATCGCTCTCTGTCCTTAACGCGGCACTTGAGGGCCTGGTCTACGCTCCGGCGAACGGGTCACATGGGAACTTCACGATGAGCCTGAGCGCCAGTTCGGAGGGCGCTACGGCACAAAACGCTCAAGTGAGCATGAGCGACGGCGTTTTCATGGTAACGACGACGGCCGACAGCGGTCCGGGGTCGCTGCGGCAGGCGATCCTCGATTCCAACGCCGCTACGGGCGGAACGAACACAATCGACTTCGCCATACCGGGCGGAGGGGTCCACATCATTGCGCCGGTCTCGAGCCTGCCCGCAATCACGAACGCGGTTTTGATCGATGGTTTTTCAGAAACGAGTTACAGCGGCACACCGCTCATCGAGCTTTCCGGTGGCCAGACCGGCGGCGGCAACGGTCTGGTGATCACGGGCTCGGGGACGACGATCCGCGGTCTGGAGATCGTGGGATTCGTGCAGGGCGCTGGCGTCCTGATCTCGGGCACGGGCGCGACGGGCAACACGATCGAATCCAACGACATCGGCACCGATCCCACCGGTACGCAGGCATTACCCAACGATTTCGGCGTTCAAGTTGAGGACGGTGCAAGCGATAACACAATTGGTGGTGCGACCGCGGCCGCGGGCAACCTCATTGCCTTTAACACGGGTCCTGGCGCTTCAGTCGAAGGTTACAGCTCGGTCGGCAACCCGATTACTGCCAACCAGATCTTTTCCAACGACAGCAGCACCACGCTGCAATTCGACGGATCGACGTATGTCAGCTTACCCAACGACCTGGTTGACGGCTCGGCGGAAGAGCAGACGATCGAGGCCCGATTCGAGACCACGTCGGGCGGAGTGATCTTCGGGTACCAGAACGTGAGCGCGAGCCCGGGGAATTATCCGAACGGCTGGGTTCCGGCGCTTTATGTCGGTACAGACGGCAAGCTCTACGGCGGTTCGTACGACACAAGTCTGGGCTCGATTGAGCAGGTCACGTCGGGTGGGGCCGTCAATGACGGCCGGTGGCACGACGTCGCACTGGTGATCGATGGAGCGGCCGGGACGATGACGCTTTACCTCGATGGCGCGCTCGTCGGATCCGTGAACGCATCGCCTCAGATCATCCAGCCAGGCTTCGACCAGGTTGGGACCGGATATACGAGCTACTGGCCGGCCGCGCCCTATGGTTGGTACGGATTTGTTGGCGACATCAGCGACGTGCGGATCTGGACAACGGCGCTCTCGGCCGGCCAGGTTCAGCAAGATGTCTCCGCGCCGCCGGAGGCGACGTCACCGGGTCTCGAGGCCGATTATCCTCTCGATGAGGGCCAGGGCTTGACGGCATATGACCTGACGCCCAACGCCGACAACGGTACGTTGTCGGGATTCTACGGCGATCTGCCCATCTGGCTCGTGGCTGATGGAGAGGCCATCGATCTGGGTGACGACGCGATCACGTACAACGGGAATTCACCGCGCCAAGGACCGAACAATTATCAGAACTTCCCGATCATCGTCACGACCGCTGCTGGCGGGCTCGAGGGCTGGCTCGGCGGCAGCACGCCTGATACGACGTTTCTCGTAGACGTCTATGCAAGTGCAAGCTATTCACCGGAGGGTGCGGGCCAAGCGCGGGATTTCCTGGGATCGCTCGAGGTGACGACTGACGAAAGTGGTGAAGTGCTTTTCGCCGTGCCGTTTACCGCGCCGGAGGGTCTGCCGATCATCACGGCCACGGCGACTGATCCGCTGGGCAATACTTCGGAGGTTTCGGCCGAGCGCCGGCCCACCTTGGATGCGCCGACGCAGTTCGTGCGGATCGTGGCCGGAGAGCCCGTGACCTTGTCGGCTGCATCGGGCGACGGCATCGCGATCGAGGATCCGGATGCGGGCCCACTTGATCCGGAGTGGGCGCTGACACTCTCGGTTAGCGAGGGAACGCTCTCGCTGTCGAGCTTGGCCGGCCTGGTGGGCTCGGGCGACGGCACCGGGAACTTGCACTATCAGGGTTCACTTTCGTCACTCGACGCGGCGCTCGACGGGCTCTTGTATACGCCCGCGGCCGGGTCGACAGGGACGTTCACGGTGAGTGTCAGCGCCGATTCGGACGGCGCACCGGCACTCGAAGCCCTTGTGAACATCACCGACGGCACCTTTCAAGTAACGACCACTGCGGACAGCGGCGCCGGGTCGTTTCGGCAAGCGATCTTGAATTCGAATCTCGTGAGCGGCGGCGTGAACACGATCAGCTTTGCGATACCGGGCCAGGGCGTGCAGACGATCGCGTTACTCACCGGCTTGCCCGCGATCAGCAACCCGGTGCTGATCGATGGGTTTTCACAGCCAGGACATGACGGCACGCCGCTCATTGAGTTGAGCGGAGTACAGGCGCCCGGTGCGGATGGCTTGACCATCACTGGTTCAGACGTCACGATTCGCGGTCTCGACATCGGGAATTTCCTGAGCGGCGCGGGCATTCTGATCAGCGGAGCGGCGGCGACCGGCGACACGATCACCGCGAACGACATCGGCACTGATCCCACTGGCTCGACAGCGCGGCCCAACGGCTTTGGTGTTCAGATCTTGAACGGCGCGAGCGAGAACACAATCGGCGGGGCCACTGCGGCTGCCGGCAATTTGATCGCGTTGAACACGGGGCCTGGCGTGCAAGTCGAGGGAGATAGCTCGGTAGGCGACCAGATCACGGCCAACCAGGACTTTTCCAATGACGCTCAGGGATCGCTTCAATTCGACGGTTCGACTTACGTTACTCTGCCGGACAACCTGGTTCGTAATTTCGAGGACGAGGAGACGATCGAGGCCTCGTTCGAGACTACCAGCGGCGGCGTCATTCTGGGGTATCAGACTACAAGCCCGCGAAACTACGGTGTCAGCGGCTGGGTGCCCGCCTTGTACGTCGGGACCGACGGCCGGCTCTATGGCGACTGGGTTGGCTTTTCGCTGCTTACTTCGACGGTGACGGTAGCCGATGGCCGCTGGCATCAGGTCGCTCTGGTCGCCGACGAAGCGTCCGGGACATTGAGCCTTTACCTGGACGGTCAGCTTGTTGGATCTTCGAGCGGCTCACCGTTCGACTTCGGCGGCAGCTTCGGCCAGATTGGAACCGGCTATACATGGTATTATTATCCCAGCACGAATGACGGTTGGTATGGGTTCGTCGGTCAAATCGCAAATGTGCGGCTCTGGAACGTGGCGCTCTCCGCGGACCGGGTCGAGCAAGATATGAGCACCCCTCCGGCTGCCACCGCACCGGGGCTCGAGGCCGACTACCCCCTGGACGACGGCCAAGGCGTGACGGTGCACGACGTGACGTCCAACGATAAGGACGGCACGTTGTCGGGACCCGGCGGGGATCTACCCACCTGGGTCGTACCCGATGGAGAAGCGATCGATCTGGGTGCCGACGCGATCACATACAACGCGAGTTCACCGCGCCAGGGACCGAACAACCTTCAGAATTTCCCGATCATCGCCGAGACTGCTGATGGCGGCCTCGAGGGCTGGCTGTGGGGAAGCACTCCTGAGGAGTCATTTCTTATCGACATCTTCGCCAGTGCCGGTTTTGACCCCGATGGCGCGGGGCAAGCTCAGGATTTTCTGGGATCTCTGGAAGTGACGACTGACGACCAAGGCAACGCCGTCTTTCAGGTGCCATTTGCTGCGCCGGAGGGCCTGCCGGTGATCACTGCGACGGCCACCGACCCCGATGGCAATACCTCCGAGGTTTCGGCGGCCCGGCAAACCTCGTTGCAGGCACCGCCGCAGCAAGTTCGCCAGACTTCCGGAGAGCCGCTGGTCTTCGCGGCGCCCAACGGCGACGGCTTCGCGCTGCAAGATATGAGCACAGGTCCGCTCGATGCAATCTGGAACGTCACTCTGTCGGTCACAGCGGGCTCGCTTGCGCTCTCCGGAACGGGCGGACTCGCGGGTTCCGGTGACGGCACGAGCACGCTCGAGTATGACGGAGACATCGCGGCGCTCGACGCAGCGCTCGAAGGCTTATCCTTCACGCCGCCGCCGGGCTTCGTGGGCAATGCGACGCTAAGCATGTCCGCCCAGTCGGCCGGGACGTTGCCGCTCGAGACGACCGTGACGATCACGAGCGGCATTTTTGTTGTCACCGATACGAAAGATGCCGGGCCGGGCTCGTTGCGTCAAGCGATTCTTGATTCCAACGCCGCCGCCGGCGGCACGAACGCGATCGACTTCATGATTCCGGGGCAAGGGGTTCAGTTGATCGCTCCGCTCTCGAGCCTGCCCGCGATCACCAATCCGGTTCTCATTGACGGCTATTCGCAACCGGGGTACAGCGGCACGCCTCTGATCGAAATCAGCGGGAGCCTGGCCGAGGGAGGCGACGGCCTGCTGATCACCGGATCGGGCGTGACCGTGCGCGGGCTCGACGTGAATAACTTTTCGCAGGGGGCCGCTATTCACGTGACAGGAGCGAACGCGACTGGCGACTGGATCTACGGCGACTACCTGGGCACGGATCCGACCGGTAAGAGGGCCGAGCCCAATGCTTCGGGGGTGGAGATCGACGGCGGCGCTAGCAATAGCTTGATCGGCACGAATGGCGACGGCGTGCACGATTCATCCGAGCGGAACCTGCTGAGCGGCAACCTCGTCGCGGGTATTTTGATCAACGGAAGTAACACCAGCGGCAACGTTGTCGCGGGCAATTTGATCGGCACGGACGTGACGGGCACGGCGGCGCTCTCCAACGGTCTTGTCCCGACGACAGGGTATGCTTATATTGAGTATGAAGATGAAAATATAGGCACGTACATCGGCGGCGGCGTGGTGATTGGGGGGGATGCCTCCGACAACAGAATCGGGACAGACGGTCAGGGCATCGACGATGCGGGCGAGCGCAACGTGATCTCGGGCAACCAGAACAACGGCGTCGATCTCGTCGGCGACGGCGGGGGGAATATCGTCGCCGGCAATTTCATCGGCACGGACGTTACCGGCATGAAAATCCTGGGGAGCCAGCTCGCGGATGTCCGTCTCTGGAACTCATCGGGGAACTGGGTGGGGCTCAACCCGAACGGCGGGCCAGTGCTCGCGGACCTTGGCAACGTGATCGCAGGGGCTCAAAGCGCCGGCGTCGAGATCGCGGTGATGAGCTATGACAATGCGGTCGCGGGCAACGAGATCGGCACGAACGCTGCCGGCACGATTTCTCTCCCCAATCAGGGTCCCGGAATCCTGATCGAGGAGGGTTCGTTCGGCAACACGATCGGCGGATCGACGGCTGTTGCCGGAAACCTGATCACCGCGAACGACGGTGCCGGCGTCGCGGTCGGCCCGGGCGGCGGCGAGTTCGATTTCATCGACTCGGTCGGCAACCAGATCACCGCCAATCGTATCTTCGGCAATACGGGACAGGCCATCGACCTGGGCAATGACGGAGTGACTTTGAACGGCTCGACGGCTCGGCAGGGCCCGAACAATTTGCAGAACTATCCCTGGATCGTCACCCTTCCGGATGGCGAGCTCGAGGGATGGCTGAACGGCAGCGCTCCGGCGGCGACGTTTCGCATCGATTTCTTTGCAAGTGCAGGCTACGGGCCCGGTGGCGCTGGAGAGGCGGAAGATTACCTGGGATCGCTCAACGTGACGACCAACGGCGAGGGAGAAGCTGATTTCGCCGTGCCGTCGTTCACACTGCCCGCTGGACTCTCGGTCGTCACGGCGACGGCCACTGACCCATCAGGGGATACGTCTGAGGTCACGCCGCTGCGTGCGGCGACGTTCCCGGGGTCGTTGCAATATGACAGCGAGATCAAGGGGCAGCCGCTGATTTTCTCTGCCGCATGGGGCAACGCCCTTTCCCTGCAAGATCCAGATTCCGGCCCGTATGACTTGACCTGGAACCTGAGTGTGACGGTTTCGACGGGTACGCTCGCGCTTTCGAGCATGGCGGGATTGACCGGGACAGGAGACGGGACGGCGAGCCTGGAGTACAGCGGAGTGCTCAGTGCACTCGAAGACGCGCTCCAGGGTATGACGTTTAATCCGCCGGCAGGGTTCGACGGCGACGCCGTGCTTCGGCTGAGCGGATCGTCACAGGGTGCGGCGCCCGTGAGCTCGCTGCTCATCATCACGGACACGACTGGCGTCTTCATGGTGGCCACGACGGCGGCCAGCGGTTTTGGCTCGTTCGAGCAGGCGTTGGCCGATGACGGCGCCGCGACAACGACAGGCACGAACACGATCGATTTCGACCTACCTGGCCAGGGTGTGCAAACGATCGGGCCACTCTCCGAGCGGCCCAATATCACCACACCAACCTTGATCGACGGCTCGTCTCAACCCGGCTTTCAAGGATCTACGCTCATTGATATACAGCTAATGAATTTGCTCTACATTTCAGGTGATCTTACAATTCGCGATGTGGCGATGCTCGATTCCTTTGGCTTCCCCAACAATATCCCTGTCGACGAGCTCGCGATCACCGCTCCGATCCAGGCGATATCGGGTGGCAGTGCGCCCTCGATCGTGTCGTATTCGATCAACGCCAACGCGAGCGGGAATTTCACGGCGCTGGTCCACGACGTTGGTGTTACCACGCGGCTCGTGCTCGAGTACACCAATGGCACCGTGCTGATGGACAGTGATGGCGAGTCGTTCGCGGACGGTGATGACCTCCTGAGCGGCTACCTGGTAGCGGGTTCTTATGTCCTGGATGTCGAGCGTGAAAGCGGCAAGGGGACGTACACTCTGACGACCACACTGACCTTGGCGGGTCCGCCAGCGACGCTCACGACAAATGTGGTGGGTGGGACACCGCGGGCCGTCGCCGCCGGTGATTTCACCGGCGACGGGACGGGCGACGGGGCCGTCGCGACCTCTGGCTCGGAGGTTGCCATCTTGCTGGGCAATGGGCTGGGTAATTTCCAGCTCGCTGGGAATTACGCGGTCGGTGCTGATCCTTCAGCCATCGTGGCGGGTGATTTCAACGGCGACGGACGGCTCGACCTGGCGGTGGCCGATGCCGCCGGCGTGTCGGTGCTGCTGGGCAATGGCGACGGTACGTTCCAGCCTGCCGTGAATTACGCAGCCGGCGGCGCGGCGTATGATCTGGTCGAAGGAGACTTCACCGATAACGGGAAGCTCGACCTGGCCGCCGCGGTCAACGAAGCCGGCCCGGGGCCGGCGGAGATCTCGATCTTGATGGGCAATGGCGACGGCAAGTTCCAGCCGGCGGTGGAGTACGCGGGCCGCGGGCCGCTCGCGGCGGCGGATTTCAGCGGCGACGGCGCGGAAGACGTGGCGTTCGTCAGTTCCGTAACCGGCGACGTTTCGATCCTTCTGGGCAACAGCGACGGTAATCTCATTCCCAACGGAGACTACCCGGTCGGCGGGATACCTCAGTTCATGGCGACCGGTGATTTTAATGGTGACAAGAAGCTTGACCTCGCCGTTGCCGCGGTTGCCGCGCCGGGTTCCTCGACCGGGAGGCTCACGATCTTGCTGGGCGGCGGCAACAGTACGTTTAAGATAGGCGACTCTGAATCGATCTTGCAACCGCTGTCCATGGTAGCCGGCGATTTCACGGGGAATGGCCGTGACGATCTGGCCATTTCCGTCGTGGACGGGATTGAACAGTCGGACGGACAATCGATTAATTACAGCGGGCTCGGAATCTTCCTGAGCAATCCCGACGGCAGCTTCGGGGATGCGACTTCTGAGTATGGTCCACTGGCAGATTCAACGGATCAATATGCAAATGCTGATTTCGGAGCTCTGGCGGTCGCGAATTTCAACGGCGACGGGAAGGATGACCTGGCTGCCGACGACGAGCTGAACGACAATGCCGTGATTTTCTTGGGTAATGGGGATGGAACGTTTTCTAACGCGAGCCAGCTCGACGAGATCGCTCATGCGACGCCCGTGGTGGCTGACATGACGGGTGATGGTATTCCCGATGTGCTGGTCATCAATGGGGCGGGCGATATTTTGTACCGGCAAGGGATCAGCGGCAATCCGGGTTCGTTTTTGCCGCCCGTCACGGTCAATCCCGGCAACCCGTCGCGCGATATCGCGACTTTCGACACGAGCGATGGAGCGGTCCTAGCCAGCGTCGATGCCCTCGATCAAGCCGTCACGTTGTACATGTGGCGCGCGGGCGGCTTCATCCGGATCGGGTCGCTGCCGACGGGGGTGCTGCCAGCGCAGATCATCTCGGCCGACTTGACGGGCGACGGCCTGGACGACCTGGTTGTCCAGAATGCCGGCGCCGGCACTTTGTCGGTATTCCTGGCTGCCAAAACCGTGGGACCTTTCAACCCCGCGGCCGATGGCGTGAGCTTTTTGGCGCCCCTGATCCTGAACGTGGGCCTGGGGGTTTCAGACGTTCAGGCGCTCGACACGACCCGAAACGGCCGGCTCGATCTCGTGGTCACCAACCGAGTCACGAGTCAGGTAACTGTGCTGTTCAACCAGGGCAACGGGACATTCAGTCCACCCGCGGTTTATCGCGGCGGCACTGGTTTCTGGTCGGTTAGCAGCAACGCTACCTTCCTCGAAGGGTCGACCAGCGTTGATGCGACGTCGGGTGTTGCGGTGGGAACATTTACAGGCGGCGGGTTGCCTGATCTCGTGACGATCAACCCCGGCTCGGACACGCTCTCGGTGATCGCCGGTCTGGGAGGTCAGCGGTTTGCGAATCCGGTCACGCTGGAGACCGACGGCCCTGCCCTGGCGGTGCGCGTGGCCGACTTCAACGACGATGGAATCTCGGACCTGGCCGTACTCACGTCGAATGGTGTGAGCATCTATCTGGGCAACGGCAAGGGGGGTTTCTCGAATCCGGTGACGTATGATGCCGGCTTGGATCCCACGGGGCTGTCTGTCGCCGATGTCAATAATGGAGGGACACTCGACCTTATTGTCGGCGACTCGTTTGGTGATGCCCTGGTGCTTCTGGGCCAGGGGAACGGAACGTTCGCGCCTTACCGCGCGACCGATCAGACCATCACGCTGGCCGTGGCCGATCTATCAGGAAATGGCTCGAAGGATGTGATCTACGCGGACCAGGGCCTAGACCGGGTGGTTGTCGATCGTGGCGAGGCGAGCCCGACGGTCCTGGCCAATCAAGCCACGGGGCTACTGGACCCCGGCGCGGTGAAGCTGGCGGACTTGAACGGCGACGGCAATCCCGACCTGATCGTCGCCAACAGCGGGAGCAATAACGTACTGATCTATCCCGGTCTGGGCAACGGCCAGTTCGGGCCGGCCATCGATGACGGACGGGGCATTTTCACGGGAACGAACCCAGTTGGCATCACTGTCGCCGATCTCACCGGCAACGGCCTCCCGGACCTCGTGGTGGCCGACGAAGGCTCGAACGAAGTCTCGATTCTGCTGAACCAGGGGAATTTCAACTTCACGCAGGGGCCGCGGCTCTCGTCGGGCGGGATCGGGCCGGTCTCGACCATCGTCGGCGACTTCACGGGCAGCTCTTTCCCTGACATCCTGGTCACCAACAGCGGCTCGAATGACGTCACGCTCTTGCCGGGCGTAGGCCAGGGGTTTTTCGACGACCAGAACCCGCGGGTCTACAAGGTGGGTGAGGATCCGGTGACCAGCTTTGTGGGCGACTTCAACGGTGTGAGCGACCTGGTGACCGTGGACGCGGGCTCGAACAGCGTGACGCTCTACACCGACTGGAGCGGCCAGAATTCGGTGGCGAGTACGATCTCCTCGGGTGGCGACGACCCAGACACGGCCTTCGCGTTCAGTTCCGACAGCGACTTTGAGGACATGGTGGTGGGCAACACCGGCGACGGGGTGATGGCGCTCTTCGAAGGGAGCGAGCAAGGCTTGGAAATGGTGTCGACCGCGATGCAACCGAATCTTCCCAGCCCGACCGACCTGGCGTTTGCGTCGCTTTCGGGCGGCCAGGTCCAGTTCTACGCCGCCACGGCCGGGCACGAAGCGGCCACGCTGGTGGGGATCAGCCTGGAAGGCGAAACTCTGGCGCAGGCCCAGACCCAATCGGAGACGTCTGCGGGAAGTGTGAACAGCGTCGCGCAACTGGTGCCGCTCAATGAATCATCGGTGGCTCTGGTGGCGTCGCTGCTCACGCTGACGATCTCGACGTCGGAGGGGGAGCTCAACGTGGAGTCGGCCCAGAGCGAGGCGATCGCGTCGATCGCCGCGCCGGTCGGCGCGACTGGCTCATTGGGCCAGAGCATGTCTCGTCGATCGGGCGGTGTGCTCGCCGGAGTCGACGAAGCCGAGAGAGCCGGCGAATCGCTGGAGGGCGCCGGTCCAGGCCTATCAAGCGCAACACCGTGGGAGCGGTTCATGCTCGGGCTCGATCAGGCGCTTGAGCAATTCCGCCGCGAGTTCCAGAGCCGGATCCTGGGGCCGCAAAGTCCGGACGCCGGTCGCGATCCGTCGAAGCCGAAGCCGTCGGCCGATTCGTCGGCTCCGAGCGCTCCGTCGGGCGTACTACCGAATGGCGGCGCACCTTTGAATGGCTCGAGGGATGCCCAGATCGAGAGCGCGGAGCCGGTCGGGCCGGGCGACGCCGTTGACGCGAGCATCGATTCGATGTGGGGTGAGGGTGTACTGTTCGTCGCGCCCGTGCGATTCTCGAGCGGAGGGCCGATCCGTGTCGTTGTGGCTTTTGACCGGTGCGCGCAAATCGATGGTGTTTCATCGCGCCACGCCGCGCTCGGGCCGCGGCTTCGCCGGACATTCCATCCTTTCGTGAACCACGCGCGGGACGAGCCAGTCGACGCTTCGCTACCCCTTCTTGCGGCCACAATGCTGACGGGCTGGACCGCAGTCGCCCGGCCGAGGCTGACGCGATCGAGTTTCACCAGAAGCTTTTCGCGATTGCCGCGCCGTGATAGATTGGCACGGTAGAGCCGCGCCGGCAGAACGTGGATATGGTCCGAGTGTGAGGCCGAATTCCACGCTCCGCATGCGCGACGTCCCTGTGAAAAGGGTTTGCATGCCGGGCCATCCCGTCGACGATACGTCGGTCACGCTGATGATGCGCTTGCAGAAGTTTCCCGCCGACCCGGAGGCGTGGGACAAGTTTATCGAGCGCTACCGGCCGATGATCCGCGCTTGGTGTCTGAAGTGGCAGCTCCAGGATTCAGACGCCGACGACGTGGTTCAGGACGTGCTGATCAAGCTTGTGGCGGCGATCCGCAAGTTTCAGTACGATCCTGCGCGAGCTTTCGCGCATGGCTCAAGACCGTTACCCAGCATGCTTTGAGTGATTTCATCAATTCACGGCGCAAGGACCCGAACATGGCGGCGGCCCCGATCGAAGCGATCGCGGAATCGGCCGAGGCCAAGACGGATCTCGAGCAGCGACTCGAGGACGCATTTGACGCGGAAGTGCTCGAGCTGGCCATGCACCGCGTGAAGAAGCGGGTGAAGCCGGTAACCTGGGACGCGTTTCAGATGACGGCGGTTGAGGGTCTTTCGGGCGCGGCGGCGGCGGCACGGCTCCAGGTGCCGGTCGCGCACGTGTTCGTGGCCAAGAACCGGGTGCAGAAGATGCTGCAGGAGGAAGCTCGGAGCTTGAAGAAAAACCTGAAGTCCGGAGGCGAAGCTTGAGGGCGACGAAGGCATTGGCCGTCAATGCGCGTCGCCGCCGGTGCGGCGAGCTTTTGCCAGCTTCGCCACGAAGGCGGCGTGCTCGGGTGTGGCGAGGCCTTGTTCGAGAACTTCGATCAAGCGATCCAGGTCTTCTGCATAGAGCGCCTCGGAATCGAGCCACAAACCCGGAAAGGTCTTGGAGCGGTAGATCCCATCGGCGCCGGGCGCGTGCTTCTTGAAGCGGGCGCCGCTGCGCAGGAACCAGTGGATGCGATTGGGGTCGATCTCGACTACGACGTATTCCAAAACCCCGGCTCGTTCGTAGTCTGCTTTCTTCTGTTTCAAGTCAAACGAACGGCTAGAGCGCGAGACTTCGACGATCAGCTCGGGGGGGCCGACTAGATAGCCGCCTGCATCGACATGGGTGTGGCCTCCAAGTACCGCCGGGATTCGCAAGTGGTGATCGGGCTGTGGCTCGCTCTGCTTGAAGAGCTTGGCTGTTGTGCCGTCGCCACCCTTGACCCTGGTTGTCTTCCGCTGATAGTGGAAGAGCCAGCCTGCCACGTTTCGACTTTCATCGCCATGATCCGAAGACATCGGCGACGGCATGTAAACGACTCCTCCGACAAGCTCGGCCCTCGTGCTTGGCGGCATCGCCTCGTAGCGATTGTGAAAGGTAGGCTGGTCAAGGTGCTCGCCGTCGATCAGCGGAGGAAGACTCGTCCTAACCTTTGCGTGCTCGAGCGTGCTCATCGTGGCTTCCTCCCCGCACCGGCCGCGGCCAACTTGGCCACGAACGCGGCGTGCTCCGGTGTAGCCAGGCCTTGTTCCAATACGTGAATCAGTCGGTCCAGGTCTTGCGAGTAGAGTGCGTCGGGATCGAGCCACAAGCCTGGAAAGACGGTGGAGCGGTAGATTCCATCCGGTCCAGGCCGCCTTTGGACGAAGCGTGTGCCGCGACGGATAAACCAGTGAATCCGATGGGGGTCGAGCTCGACGACCACGTACTCCACGACCCCAGCTCGTTCGTAGTCGGCTTTCTTCTGATTCAATTCGTAAGAGCGACTCGAGCGGGCGATTTCAACGATCAGCTCGGGTGCGCCGGTGATATAGCCAATTTCATCAACGTGTGTCTGCCCACCTAGCTCTGCCGGAATTCGGAGCTGACAGTCCGGTTGAGGTTCTCCAAGCTCATCCAGCATGACGGTGGCATCATTGGGGCTGCGCACCCCCGGTGTGAATCGCTTGTAGAGGAACAACCAGCCGCTGACGTCGTTATTCTGCTCGCCGTGGTCGTCGCTCAACGGAGACGGCATGTATAAACGACTCCTCCGACCAGCTCGGCCCTGGTATTCGGCGGCATCGCCTGGTAGCGCTCGTGAAACGTGGGCTGGTCGAGCCGCTGGCCTGCTTCGAGCGGCGGGAGCGTGCACTTCGCACGTTCGACAGTGCTCATGGCGTTGGTCTACCTGATGCGCATCGCGGATTGCGGTTAGCTGAATCCATTCTAGCAGACGGGCAGCCTCGATCAGGCGCTTTCTTTCTTGCGCTCGCGCTCGGTGGCTTTCGATCCGGCCAGCGGGACTGGCGGGGTGTCGAAGAGGCTTTTTTCCTTGCGAACCACTTCGGCGGTCACCAGGAACTTGCCCTTGTCTTTGTTGGCGCGTTCGGGGAGCTCGAACATGATGTCGAGCATGATGTCCTCGACGATCGAGCGAAGGCCGCGGGCGCCGGTATCCTTGGCCTTGGCCATCTTGGCGATTTCGTGGAGGGCATCGGGGGTGAATTCGACGTCGGCGCCTTCCATGTCGAAGAACCGGCGGTACTGCTTCACCAGTGCGTTGCGCGGCTCGGTCATGATCTTGACCAGCGCATCGACGTCGAGCGGCATGAGGGGGCAGATCACGGGGAGACGGCCGATGAATTCGGGGATCATGCCGAATTCGAGCAGGTCATCGGAGGTGACCTTGCTCAGCAACTCGCCGAGGTCTGTGTGCTGCTCGGCCTGCGACTGGCTGCCGAAGCCGATGGTCTTGCGCCCGACCCGGCGGGCAATGATGTGCTCGAGCCCGGTGAAGGTGCCACCGCAGATGAACAGGACGTTGGTCGTATCCATCTGGATGTACTGTTGCTCGGGGTGCTTTCGTCCGCCTTGAGGAGGGACGTTAGCCACGGTGCCTTCGAGCATCTTCAGGAGGGCTTGCTGCACGCCCTCACCGGAGACGTCGCGGGTGATCGAAACGTTGTGGGTGGTTTTGCCGATTTTATCGATCTCGTCGATGTAGACGATGCCACGCTGGGCGGATTCGAGGTCGAAGTCGGCTGCGTGCAGGAGCTTGAGCAGGATGTTCTCGACGTCTTCGCCGACATAGCCGGCCTCGGTCAGGGTGGTGGCGTCGCCGATGGCAAAGGGAACGTTCAGGACGCGGGCCAGGGTTCGGGCGAGCAAGGTTTTGCCGCAGCCGGTCGGCCCGATCAGCAGGATGTTGGACTTGTCGAGCTCAACGTCGGTTTCGGGGTCTTCGCCGTGGACCAGCCGTTTGTAGTGATTATGAACCGCGACGGAGAGTACCTTCTTGGCGCGCTCCTGGCCGATGACGTAGGCATCGAGCTGTTCTTTGAGCTCGCGCGGGGTCGGGATATCCGTGAAAAGCGTTTTGGGCACGCCGCGCCGTTTGCGTTCTTGATCGAGGATCTGCTGGCACAGTCCGATGCAGTCGCCGCAGATGTAGACATCACCGGGGCCTTCGACCAAGGGGCCGACGTCGCGATAGCTTTTGCGGCAGAATGAGCAATAGGCATTTTTCTTGGGACCGCCCGAGTTGCCGGAGCTCATGTTCGCACCGCCATTGCGCTTCCCGCCCCCACCGGATGAGCCACCCCCCGAGATATCCTTACCCGACGGCATGCGTGATCCTTTCGTCTCGATCAGGGATTCTTGCGCGGCGCGGCGCCGGGCGGGGACTGACATCAAGCTGGCACGATTCGGCTGGCTGCCACGAGCCATAGCACGCAGACACAGCCACTATCATAGCTCATGAAGGGCCGAACGGAAAACACTGTCGAGTGGAGAAAGCGAGGTCGCGCGCCGACCAACCGCGCCGTCCCCGCTTTCCGGATTGATCCGAAGGATCCGAGTGGCGCCGGGCGGCAAGAGCCTTTCGATGTTCAACCACTTTCCCAGCGCCTCAACATTCTCACGAAGTTAGCCTATCTTAGGGGAGCCCCATGCTTGCCGCAAGTCCGGTCCGCAAACGGTTGTTCGAACGCGAAACGACCGCGGCGTGATCCATATCCATGGGAAAGCGGAGGAGGTGGGATTCGAACCCACGGTAGGCTTGCACCTACACCGGTTTTCGAGACCGGCCCTTTCAACCACTCAGGCACCCCTCCGGGTCTGCGGCGACGGGAACACTCGAAGCGAACGATCGCCGTCATCACCTGGCCGCTGCCGCTTGGTCACACTTTACGAAATGGTCTGCGTTCCTGGAAGAATTCTTTGAGCAGATCGCCGCAGGGCGCCGCCAACACGCCCGCGGTGATCTCGCACCGGTGATTGAGCCGGGGGTCCGAAACCAGCCGATAAAGGCTGGCGCAGCCGCCGGCCTTGGGATCTTGCGCCATATACCAATCGCTTTATACGGGAAAGGACGATTGCGCCGGCACACATGACGCACGGCTCGAGAGTGACATAGAGGATGCAGTCTTCAAGCCGCCAGGTGCCGAGGGATCGACCAGCCCAGGCCAGCGCCAGGCGCTCGGCGTGGGCGGTCGGATCGCTCAACGTCTCGCGCAGGTTGTGGGCCTGCGCGAGAATGTGACCCCGACGAGCCACCAGCGCCCCGACGGGGACCTCGCCGAGGTTTTTTGCCTCGCGGGCCAGGTCGAGCGCCCGGGCCATCATGGACTCGTCGAACGACGGGTCCGGGGCACCGGGTTCCGCATGTTCCGGTTCGTCGACTGCGTGCGCCATCGTCATCAAGAGGCGTCACCACCCATATTGAGAGCGTTGAACAGGAGACCAGCGGCGGCGCCACCGGCGAAGTCGGCGACCAGTGGAATCCAGATGTTCATCGCCGGATCGACGAGTCCCATCGTGGTCACGCCGACGGCGACAGCCGGGTTGAAGGCGCCGCCAGAGACCGGGCCGACCGCGAAGGCGCCGACCATCACGGTGAAGCCGATCGCGAGCCCATAGAACGAGTTGCCGGAGGTGCCCTTGGCGGTCGCGGAGTTCAGGACGACGTAGACGAGCGCGAATGTGAACAGAAATTCTGCAATTAGCTTGGATGCGATGCTGTATTGTGTTCCTGGCGGGCCAGCGGTTGCCGCGGGCGTGGCATCACCTTTGATAAAGATGACCAATCCAGCAGCGGCGAGCGCGCCCAGCACCTGCGCGATCATGTAGGGGCCGGCTTCAGCCCAGGTGGCCTTACCTCGCAACGTGACGCCGAGTGTCACCGCGGGGTTGTAATGCCCGCCGGAGAAATGGCCGCCGGCATAGACCATCACCATCAGAGCCGATCCAATGGCCAGCGGCGCAAGCGCTGCCGTATCCGGGCTCTTCACCGTCTGGCCCACAGTGAAGACCAGGAAAAACGTGCCGATGAACTCGACGATCAACTTCGGAACCATTGAGTCGCTCCCCTACCATTGTTTTAGAAACGAAATCTGCGCTGCCAAAAGCGCCGAACGGCCAACTCGCGCAAATTGACATCGCAAGAAAATGGAACGGTCGAGATGTTTTTGCGGGAATCACCTCAGACTGGAGTTGGTCGCGGGGAATTGTGACACACAAAGAGGCGGTTTAAAAGAGGGTACGACGTTGTCAAGAAGGAAACCGTGTGAGATGCTTTGCGGCGGGTCAGCCGCTCTGATTCGAGTCGCTGGAGGAGCCCAGCGCGGTTCAGGAGGCTTCATGGTACTTGGAGATGTGTGGATTTCCTAGCGATCAGAATCCCGCCGCTCGTGCGCCCTGGCGAGGTCGAAAATGCGGCGCGTGATCACGGAGTGGGGCATCGCGATCTCGCTTGTCTTCTCGATCTCGCTCGTGCTCGCCTGGACCGATTCGCTCGTCTGGGGGTGGGGTCGTGAGCCGCTGGCAATCGGGGAGGGAGTGTACATGCGGACCGATCCCGGGTGCTTTTGCCTCTTGAGCGAGCTGGGCGACGACTGGAAACCTGTCTCCCACGAGAAGGGGCGGCGTTTCTGGATGGCGACACACCGGTACCGGGCGTGGCTTTTCCCCGGGATCGAATATCATCATCGGCAGTATACGAGCGGGTTGATCGTGTGGTCCCTCGAGGTGGCGTTCTGGATTCCGCTACTGTTCCTGGGGGTGTGCGCGGCGCTTTGCTTCCGATTGCGACCGAGGTCCGAGCGGCCAATCGCCGCTGCGGTGCCATAAATGTCCCGAAATCAGCGGGCTTGCTCTTGCTCGATGGGCGGAATGTCAGTATGATCCTGGAAAGGACGAACCGGACTGACTGGTCAGTCAGGTTGAACAGGCAAGCCCGGGGGACACCGGCGGTATTGTCTCGCGTGGACAGCCAACATGAATAGTCCCTTGATGTTCCGGCCAGATCTTAGGAATTGCGTTCTCGAAGAGCGCGCGCTCATGGCGATACAGAATCTCGGCCTGATTATTCAGACGACGAGTGGATTGTCGCTCATCATCCCGTTCCCTGGGGCCAACGCTTCGGGAGCGGGAGCGACCGGCCCCAGCAGCAGCACCGCGGCGTCGGTAAGCGGGGTGGCGATTCCGACGAGTTTTTACATCACGGGAACAGGCGGGTTCTCGAGTCTGAAACCCGGCAATTACACGGGCCTTCCCAGCCTGGCCGGTGCGGCTACGGGGGCAGCGGCCGGCGGCATCAGCATCCAGGTTGGCTCGGGAGCCGACACATCGGACGGGCCAGGGCCAATGAATGGCGGTGCCACGAATAACATCGTGGGGTTATACACGGTTGCCGACCCGACGCAACGGCCAACATCCACGATCATCGGCGGTATGTCATCAAGCTCGAGCTCGAGCTCAGCGGTACTTCCGGCGGGGCAGTCGTATCACGACACGGCGCCGGTGCAACCACAGCAGCCGATGGGCGTTATCAATCAATCGGGGGCCGGATCGGGCATGAACAACAATGGAGGCTCGGTCGCCCCCAATCCGCAGCTCGGTGCGCCCCGACTGGGCCCGTTCAACGGCACGCGCAGCAGTTTTACCAGCCCATTGCCCGGCTCGCTTGTTCCGATGTCGCCGATGCTTCCGGGAAGCAATTGAGCACATGGGCCTGCGATGTTTGCACGGCGGCACTGCGCGGCCAAGTCTAGAGGGAAGCGCACGGGGCCTTGCCGTCAGGCTATGACAATTGTCTAATGGTGCTCAGCGGAAGGCATCGCACCGGTTCCGGCACGGGTACGGGAAGCGCCGCGGGGTGATGCGCGGAATGGGCTGGGCGCGATCATGGAGCTGGGGCCGATTCTCCGGTGCGAGCTGCGGTTGGTTGCGCAACGCGCCAAGAGTTATCGGCAGCGTGCGAGTCTGGCGATTGCTCTCTCGCTGGCGGTCGGGACCTCCTTGCTTTTTGTGCAGCGGGCCACGGGCGGGTCGCTCTCGGTGCAGGAGACGGCGCTTTTCGCGGAGTACGTTTTCTCCGGCGTCGCGACGATCCAGGTTGTGCTGACGATCGGGCTCGTGCCGGCGCTCGTGGCTGTGACGATTGCACAGGAGCGCGAGCGCCGCACGCTCGAGAGTCTGCTTGCCACGCGGCTCTCGAGCGCTGAAATCGTGCTGAACAAGCTTTTCGGCGGGCTGGTGCAGTACGCGGCGTGTTTGCTCACGACACTGCCGATCATGATCTTGCTCTCGCTGCTGGGTGGTATCGACCCGCGATTGGTCTTGCTCACTCACGCGGGGACGGCGGCGATTGCTTTCTTCGTGGGGGGGTTGTCGATTCTGGTTTCGACATCCGAGCGGCGTGCGGGGAGGGCCCTCAACCTGAGCGTCGGCCTGGCGATGGCCTGGTTCATCTTGCCGGCCGTTCTTCAGGATCTGTTGCCCCGCGTGTCTCCGCTTTCGTGGCACTGGGTCCGCTCATACAACGCGTGGTTCCTGGCGAGCTCTCCGATCAGCGTGGGGGAAGCCTTGACGCGCTCTGGCATCGGCTCGAGGTTCATCGATTCGATCGTGTGGATGATCGGCCTGCAGCTTTGTTTCGGCTGTGCGTTTATCTTCTGGTCGATCGTGCGGCTGCGGCGGTCTGCTCGCCGGCAGGCCGAGGGCGAGGGTGCCCAGAACAGGTTCTCTCACGTCTGGACGAGGCTTCGCCGGCGATTATTCCGGCGGCCCCCTTGCGGTGAGGATCCGGTGCTCTGGAAAGAGATTCACACGTCGCGCGTGCCCGGGCTCGCGGAGATTCTGGCCGCGCTCTGTGCGCTCTCGCTCGTCGGCTTGATCGGGTACGGCACCTATTACTTTGGGCGTCCAGCCTTTATCGAGGTGTATACGCAAGGATTCGGGACGTCGGGGCCTGATCCGAAGCGCACGGAGTTCAACGGATTCTTGGGCCTCGTCAGTTCCTGGGTCGAATTCCTCCTTCTGTTAATCGTGGCCGGAGTTGCTGCGGGCTCGGTGACCGGAGAACGGGCGCGCGACACGTGGGAAAGCCTGATCGCGACCCCCTTGGGCGGCCGGGACATCCTTCGCGCGAAGATGCTCGGGGTTGTCTGGAAGGTGCGCTGGGGGGTCGCTCTGCTGATCTTGCTCTGGGGGCTCGGGCTCGTGAGTGGGTCGTTGCACCCGGTTGGCTTCGGCGCGGCTGTGGTGGTTCTCGGTGTATCGATCTGGTTCATGACGGCCCTGGGCACGTTCGCGTCGCTTCACGCGCGTGATAGCGCTTCCGCGTCGAATCGAGCGCTCGATTCCCGCGCTGTTACTGTCGGGCTCGTTCTTGATCTGGTATGTACCGTCCAGGTATTCGAGTGTGTTCATGGGGGCTGGATCGCCGCCGGCCGTGAACTGGTTATGCCAGGTTTCGAGTGGAGACGTTCGCGACGTGATGGGTGGCAGCCCGACGTTTCGCCGGCTTGAACAGATGAATGTCCACACTTACGAGAGCCCTTCACGCGTGCTAGCCGCGTGCCTCTGCTCCATCGCGGTCTTTTCGGCAGCAGCGTTTTTGCTTAGCCGTGCGGCGTTCAACCGGTTCGACCAGGTCGCCGGCCGTCCCGAGCGCGTGAACACGCAATTAAATGGGGCGCAAATCGGTCTATCGCGGGCATGGCGGCGGAAGCGGGCGGTCCTGATCGTGGGTTTGATCATTATCGCGCTTGGGATCACGAAGATTGTTTGGCTCGAGCGTCGCGAGCGGTCGCTGCGCGACGCACTCGCCGAGACCGATCGGCTCTTCCCCGCGTGGCGCCTGGACGACCTGGAAGCCGCGCGGCAGCGCGTGCCGGATCAGAAGAACTCCGCACTGCTCGTGAGTGCTGCGGCCCAGCTTCTGCCACCGTCGTGGCGAAGCGCCGGGACCGGGCCGTCCCAGGGCGAGCAAAAACAGCTCGACTTAATTTCCTCGGTGTCGCCTGAGCGACAATTTTCCCTTGAAAGCCTGCGATCGCTATCGGCCGCAGTTGAACAAGCTGGGCCCGCCCTGGCCGAAGCGCGCGGTTTGGCCGACTTCCGCGATGGCCGGTTTCCGGTCGCGTGGAGCCGCGACGGGATATCGACCCCGCTGCCGCATCTGGCAAGGATCCGCGACGTTACCCACCTGTTACTCGTCGAGGCGATGCTCGAGTCCGAGGCTGGCAACGCGGAGCAATCGCTTGCGACGTGCCGGGCGATTCTCAACGCCGGCCGATCGATCGGCGACGAGCCTATCCTTCGGGACGAAGGTGTTCGTCCCCGCCATCCATCGCATCACGATCGTCTGCCTGAATAGCCGCGCGCGGCTGCGCTGTGCGTCAGCGGGCCTTGCTTGCGAACGGTATCGCCTGGCCCGCGGCGCCTGGCCTACCGCGCTCGAAGACCTTGTGCCTGGTTTCATTCCACGAGTCCCGATCGATCCGTTTGACGGAAAACCGCTTCGATTTCGCGGCGCAAAAGAACAGCTTGCGATCTACTCCGTTGGTGCGGACCGCCGTGACGACGGCGGCCAGACCGAAGCGGTTCCGCGGTCGAGCGCCGGCAATGACGTGGAGTTCCGCCTCTGGGATCCATCCAGCCGCCATCAAGGACCGCCGCCGCGGTCAGTCAAGAGTCGTTGATCAGTCTTGAGCCGGCCGTCCCTAGCGCTCGCGAGCGGACAATCGGTGCCTGACACTTAAGTAGACCTGCGTATTGGTATAAGGAAAAAACTGGTGAATTCATCGCCGATGCACAAAATCGGATGAACTCGACGGGCGTTGGCCGGTGTGCGCGAGGGGAGTCGGACGCACTTTCGCGGAGCGAAAGGCGACAATGCGTTTGACCGGCGCGCGCGAGCGGCGATCGGCGTCTCTTGGCGGAGCGAAGGGCGACACTCAGGTTGACCGGTGTGCGCGATGCGGGTCGCACACTCATTGCGCGAATACGGCGAACAGGGCGCGGATCTCGTCGTCGACGTCGGATTCGGTCGGGTCGATCAAGGTGGCGGCGACTTCGGCTCGAAGGGCCTCGCGGTATCGTCGTCTGAGCCGCTGGACGGCGGAGCGGACGGCGGTTGCCGTGGTGCCGATCTTCTCGGCGAGAGTTCCGGACGGCACGCTGCGCGGGGCCTCGGTCAAGACGGGTTTCAACGTCTCAAACGTGGAGGCCCGACCCGATGCCGCTTCTTCATTGGCGACGTAGGCAAGGGCGCGGTCGAGCAACTCGAGAGCCCAGTTGCGGTCGAAGAGACGGTCGGGGCAGAGCCGGTCGGTGGGCTCGAGGCGGTAGCGTCGCTCGGCATTGTTGATATCCAGCGAAAGTTGCCTGTGGTCGCCTCCGCGCTTCAGAGCGCGGCGATGGTCGTAACAATCGGCCAGGAAGTAGGCGCAATCGACGCGCAACAGGGAGCGGAACCGGCCCTTCGTTTGATCGGCGGCGGCGAGGAGCTCTCCGCCCAAGAGCCGGCAAAAATAGTCCTGGGTGAGATCGCAGGCTTCGTCGGGCGAATGGCCGCGCGATCGAATGAAGGAATAGATCGGGTACCAATACTGCCGGCAAAGATCAGCGCGCGCGGCGACCCCCGCGGCTGAGTCTGGATTGCCGGCTTCCGTCACGCTGCACCACTGCGTCGTCGGAAAGGATACCATCTGGGCTCACCTTTGAGTGCTTAACAAAACCTTCACGGTTCATTCGCCGCACCTGGCGCTGGCCAAACACGAAAATAATAGCGAGCACCGGAACGGCGTGCCAGAGGCTGCAATCCGATGTTGTCGAAAAGCAACGAGCGCCAAGAACAACGGAGGCTCCGAATTTGCGGCGAGCATTGCCGCGTTCGAGGCCGAGCCGGCCGGGGGGCAACCCCCGGCCCGCGCAGCATCAACGCCGACCCAGAGCGGCAGGCGTTTTCATTCGCTCCGCCACTCCTGTTTGGCCTGAACGCATGTCTTGTTCAAGTGCACGTGGTCGTCGACGTGGTTGACCCAACTCGTGGGGATGAAGTGGTGCAGGCCATCAGAACTGCCATTGCGGGTCAGCTTGATCGTTTCACCTTGCACGTGGTCGACGCGGCCCAGCTTATTGCCGCACGAGCCAATTACGTGCATGTGCTCTCGTATGGTTCCCACCGAGCTTGCTGCGCTGTGATCGCCGAAGACCTCGTGGGCCTTGTGCTCGAGCTTCTCGGTGGCCTCTTGCACGCGGTGACCCACCTTGTGGGCGGTTTCCTTCGCCCAATCCGCGCCTTCTTCTACTCGCTCGGCGACCTTATGCCCGACCTCGGTTGCCTTCTCGGCGATCTCGCGCCCCGCCTTCTGGGCCTTGCCTTTGATGGTATCAGCCATGGAAACATCCTCACCTGTTTGAGAGAGCCCCGGACTCACCATCCGGGTGAATTGTTCTGTGAGGATATTGTGCAAAAGACGTGCCGCGAATGGGTTCTCAATGCGTCTCGACGGGAAATAGCGAGTCAAAGGTGGATTTTTGCGAGTTTGCGATGAATTCGGCATTGCTTGCCTTAAACAATATATAGAGCGGGTCGTAAGTCGGTGACCGCTCTACGCCCCGCGCATGTGTGGTTGCCCCCCACATGTGCGGGGGCTTTTTTCTGGCGGCGGCCGTTCGTCTGGTGATGCGCGACGTGGCGCGTGTAGATTGGTCGGCCCTTTGCTTCGGCGCGAGTGTGGCACCGTATGCGCTTTGTCTTGACCGCCTGTGTGCGGGTGGGAATGATTGGGTGTGAATCTTCAGGCTGAAAGCCTGACCCACGTGATGCGCGGGCGGGTGTGAATTGATTGTTGTGGAGAGCCGGGCGTGGCGCGCATTGAACCGATCGATCAGACCCAGGCAGAGGGCGAGCGGCGTGAGGCCCTGGACGGCGTGGTGGCTGCACACGGACGTGCGACCAACATGAAGCGCACGCTGGCGCGATCGCCTGTGGCCCTGCGCTCGCTCATGACCTGGTATGACCTCCGCGACGAAGTGGCCAGGTTTCTCGGCGACCGGGCGACGGTGCTGTTTGCGCACGCAATCTCAACGGCGACGGAGTGCCTGATATGTTCAACTTTTTTTCGGCGTCAGTTGATTGACGCTGGAGACGATCCGGACGACCTTCAGCTTGATGATCGCGAGGCGCTCGTCGTGGAGTTCGGGCGTCAGCTTGCACGAGACCCGCACGGAGTCGCCGATGATCTCTTTGGGCGGCTCTCGAGAGACTTCCTTGCCGATCAGATCGTGGCGCTCACCGCGTTTGGCGGTCTGATGGTTGCAACCAACCTTTTCAATAATGCGCTGCGGGTGGATCTGGACGAGTATCTCTGGGCGTATCGCAACGCTCAGGGCCGGGAAGAGAGTGGCCGATGAGTGAACTGCGGAAGCGAGCGGGGGAACTCGCGGGCCAGGTGGCACTGATTACCGGCGCCGCGCACGGGCAGGGGCGGGCGACGGCGCTGGCGCTGGCGCGTGAAGGGGTGCACATTCTGGCGATCGACGTTGCGCGGCCGCTCGACTATCCGGGATACGGCCTGGGGACGACCGCCGAGCTGGATTCGTTGCGAGTTTCGTGCGGGGAGCTTGGCGTCGCGTGTTTGCCGTTTGCGGCCGATGTGCGGGATGACGCCGCGGTGAGTGCGGCCGTCGCCGCCGCGGTCGAACGATTCGACCGGATCGACATCCTGTTCAACAATGCCGGGATCTGCGCTTATGGCCTGGCGCATGAACTTTCGGAGGAGGCCTGGGATGCAATGCTCGACATTAACTTGAAAGGGGCCTGGATTGTGGCGCGCCGGGTGATTCCGCACATGATCGCTCGCCGGGCGGGGGTGATCATCAATAATTCATCGGTCGCCGGTCTGCGCGGGATGGGGCGGCTGTCGCATTACGCGGCATCGAAGTGGGGGCTGGTGGGGCTGACGAAGTCATGGGCGATCGAGCTGGCGCCGCACGGAATTCGGGTGGTGTCGATTCACCCGACGGGTGTCAATACACCGATGAACGATGGTCTGGCGGAGCTCGAGGGGCTGTCGCCCTTGCAGGTGGCCGAACGCTCGGCGGGCAATCTTCTTCCGGTGCCGTGGGTCGAGGCGGAGGACGTGGCCGAGGCGGTGGTGTACCTGGCGTCCGAACGAGCGCGGTTCATCACGGGCTCGCAGTTCGTGCTTGATGCGGGGCTGCTCAGCCGGTGAGGTCAGATGCTGAGCACGCCACTGCGGATCAGGTAGGCGAGGCGCTGGCGCTGCTCGGGCGTCAAGAGCCCGTGGATTTCCTGGAGGGCGCGAGTGAGGGCTTCGCGCAGCCGCGCGGCACTCTGCACACGACGTTCGCCGGCGCTACCGGCTTTGGAGGCGTCGAAGGTATCACCCTCGACGGCGTCGGCGAATTCGGCTGTTGCTCGACGATCGTCAACTTCGGCTTGAGCGCGCTCGGTCTTCAGCTCGTCGAGGATTCGCATGAGCGCCGTGATCTGCTTTTCGTCGAGATCAAGCTTGTGGGCCAGGAAGCGCAGCGGCGCCTGACGCCGAAAGCCGATCGGCCCTCGAATCGATCCGAGTCGTGATGATGGTGGCGCATGAAACACCCTGCCTGCTCGTCCCAGCTCCAACCGTGGGGAGCAGAGCGTTTAAAGTACTTTTGTTTTAGCCAGTCGGAAACGGCAAGGAAGGGGAAGTCTTCGAAATGACGCCGCTCGTGTCGCGAGGCATGGGACATGATTTTCTCTCCTTCTCGCCGGGGCGATTCGCACCCGGCGGGGACACAACGCGTGGGCAACATACCGCACGCTTGAGGCAATCATACGGTGGGGATGGATGGGGGGCAAGCGGGGTTTTTTGGTTGTCAGAGCACTTCGTCGACCGCGACGACGAGGCCCGGCAGGGCGGCGATGTCGGTGCTTTGACCGCGCTCTAGCACCCGCGCTTCCTGGTAAGTGCCGTCCGGCCGCGGGCCGCGGTAAACTTCCAGGCAGTTGTCGCGGAGGTTGGCGATCCAGAATTCCTGGATGCTCGACTCGGCGTAGAGAGGCCGCATGATGTTCCGGTCGTCATCCAGCGATGAGTCGGACACCTCGACGACGAGGAAGATGTCAACGGGCTCAGGATGCCTGGTCAAATATCGTTCTTTGGGGGGACGCACCAGGGAGATATCTGGCTCCGGCTCACTGTCAGGAAGGCGAATCGGATCCTGGATGCCGACGATCGCCCTGCCGGCTGCCCGCTGCGTGAGGAGTTGGTTGAACGCTTTGACACAGGTTGCATGCCGAGGTCTGATGGCCATCTTGGGAACGATCTCCCCCCGGATGAGTTCCACCCCGTTTCTTTCGGTGAGGACGCCGAGCCGGATCATCTCCTCGTAGTCGTCGACGGAGTACTTGGTAATGGCCATTAGCGGCTCCAGACGCTGGGGAATTCCTGTGCCGTCCCGGTCGGCAAGGCGCGTTCCATTCTAGTCGTCGCATCGAGCAAGCGCGAGATCAAACAGACTGGGGCGCCAGACGATCTCAATGGGGAGCTCACGCGGAGGGGAACGAAGTTTTTTTGGGGTGGGTGCGTGAAATGAGATCAGAAGAGTGGCTCACGCAAAGTCGCAAAGTCGCAAAGGTAGAGCTGTATATGAGTAGCTGCACGCTTCGGGGAGGGGGCGGGCTGAACGGCTGACGGAATGCGATTGAATCGCCGGCCGGGAGTTTGACGGCTCCAGCGTGGAGATGCGACAGAGACGATTCCAGGGCGATTGCGTGAGCAAGAAGTCAGCGCACGATCGTCGCGTTCGGCAAGGCGAGCCTCAGCTCCTTCACACCCTCATCCGTGACACCCGTGGAACTGAGGTCGATATGCAAAAGACTTGTCAATTCCTTGAGGTGTACCAATCCTCGATCGGTGACCTGAGTGAATGCGAGGCTGAGCTTTCTAAGCTTCGTCAGCCGGCCCAAATGAACCAGACCGGAGTCGGTAACCCCTGTCTTCTCGAGGTCGAGGTGGGACATTCGGGCCAGTCCCGCCAGATTCGCTAGCCCGGCATCAGAGATGTTGACAGAGTCCAGATGAAGCTCTGAGAGCTGTCTCAATTTCTTCAGGTGCACCAGTTGGGAATCCGTGATCCCCGTGCCGCCAAGGTCGAGCGTCGTCAGGCTGGTCAGCTCTTCCATTTGAGCCAAGCCTTCGAAGATCAGGTCGTTGTCGCGAAGATCGAGATGGGCTAGCTTGCTCTGACCCTTCAAGAGCGGCATCAGTGGCTTGGGCGTGAGCTCGCCCGAGAGAATCAGCCTTTGATATAGATCGTCGGCGTGAGAGAATTCAGCCTCCATCATCGAATAGCGCACGTCATCCAATTCCGCCGATCGGCGTTGTATTTCCCCGAGCTGTGCGAGCAAGTCCCTCGTTGGCTTCGCAAGCTGTGCTCTCGTGGCGAACGACACGTGGGCGATGTGACCGAAATAGTCGACGCCGAGTAGTTTCACGAGCTGTTCAGGCGCCCAAGGCTTTCCTCCCGGCACGACGGTCCCGTTCTTCCACTCCCACTGAAAGTGGACTTCGCCGCCGCCCTTCTGAATCGCCGCCACGGCCTCGCGCTGAATGCGAGCGCTCCGCACGAACCAGCCGAGCCAGCCTCCAATCGCCAGCACGAGTACCATCATCCCCCGCATGCTGAAGCGCAGAACTCTTCGCCGGGGGCGGGAGACGGGTTTGGCTTGATCGGTCATGCCGGCCTCTTGTGAATGGAGTGCCGATCTCTATTCGCTCGGTTCATCATAACGGCTCGCACGCGGCTCGTCGAAGGAGGGTCGATGATCTGACGTCCCGACGCCGACGGCTGGCGATGCGACAGGGACGATTCCAGGCCGGATTGTTGGGCTTCAAGTTAATGATTGCGCCACCGACTCAGCTCTTCCCAACCTGCACTGCTGAGGTGTGTGCCATTGACGTCGAGTTCTGAGACGAAGGCCAAGCCCTTCAGATAAACCAGCGATTCGTCGGATAACTGAGTGCCCCAAAGCCGAAGGCTCTTCAGGGAGTTGAGCCGTTGCAGATGCACCAGTCCGGGACCGGAGACCTGTGTGGTGCTGAGATCGAGGGAGCGTAGTTTGGTCATTCCCCTCAGATGCACCATTCCTTCTGGAGACCTGCGGTCGGTGAGGGGGGCGGGGTCATGAAACCCGCGCCCAACAAGTGCTGCGACAATCTTGGATTGCCGGGACGGCCGCCTGGAGACCTGCGGTCGGTGAGGAGGGCGGCGTCATGAGACCCGCGCCCAGCAAGCCGTCAATCGAAGATCGTCGGGATGCTAGACCTGCGGTTGGTGAGGAGGTCGGTGATCCCCCGCTCGCGTGTTCTCCGCCACTGCCTCACGTTGAATCTGAGCGGTACGGACCACCCGGACCACCCAGCCGAGCCCGGCACCGATCACCAGCACAAGAACGATCATCCCGCGGACGCTGAAGCGCAGGAATGTTCGCCAGGGACGGGTGGTGGATCTCGCTTGATCGGTCATGCCGGCCTCTGGCGAGCGACTGCACGATGTCTTTTCGCTCCGTCAGTCACCGCGATTCAAGGGGTTTGGTCCAAAGGGCAGCCAGAGGCAGGTACCGGCCCTTTTGTACCGGCGGCTCAGTTCGGAATACCGCTTCGCCTTGATTCGTGACTCGTCCAAGTGAGTAAGATATTTCCTGCCCCTCTCGAAGTTTATTTTGTAGCGCTCGGTGTCTGGAGCGATCCGCTTCATCGGGGCATAAAAGTGATCTCGGATGGCCGCCTGTCGTTCGGCGTCTCTTTCTCGCATACGTTCAATGAGATTCTTCTCCAGCAGTGCGGCCTTCAAATAGAGAGACTGGTTCTGGATTTCGCGGCTCTCGAGCTGGGCAAATTTTGCGGATTCACGAAGATAGAATGCCTGTGTGCGCCTGATCCGACCTGCCTCGACGAGGCACCCCAGAACGAGGGCAGTACACGCGACGATCCCCATGATCCCCGCGATCGTAAGCCGCAAACGTGGGCGGCGCATCATCATGCTTTATGTGTTATATGCGTACCTGGTTACTGGAATCCAATCTGGCCGCGGTTTACGAACTGTTTGTCAGCTAAGAACTACACCCCCCCGGCCGGGCGATCACGAGCACAATAACAATTATCCCCCGCACGCTGAAGCGCAGGAATGTTCGCCAGGGACGTGTGGTGGGTTTGGCTTGATCGGCGATGCTGGCTTTTGGCGAGCAGACGGTCGAAGTTACTTCGGTGGGCTCAGTATATCCGCTCAGAGCGTGTCTGCGAATTGCGGTCGCATGCGGAAGGACCCTCACCCCGGCCCTCTCCCGGAGGGAGAGGGAGCGATCAATCGTCGCGCCCAATTCCTCAACGGTCATTGGATCGTGCCGCACGTTCGATTCACAGACACGCTCTCAGACGCGATCTGGGGGGATCTCGATGGATCGGTGAGCCGACGCGTGGCGATGCGACAACGATGCTTGCTGGCCGGTTGGATGGGCATCCAATTAGCGTTCGATCGTCAGGCGTGGCAAAGCTTGCTGGAGTTCTTTCACTCCGGCGTCGGTGATCTGAGCGTCGTCGATGTAGAGTTCCGAAAGGCTGGGCAGCTTGCTCAGGTGCACCAGCCCGGCGTCGGTCCACTCGCGGTCATAGAGGACTTCGCCTCCCGCATTTTCGATCGCCGCCACCGCTTCCCGTTGAATACGTGCACTGCGGACCATCCAGCCGAGCCAAGCACCGATCACAAGAACAAGAACAATCAGGCCCCGGACGCTGAAGCGCAGGAATCTTCGCCTGGGACGGGAGACGGGATTGGGTTGTCTGCACATGGCGATCTCATGTGGGTGCGGCGTCGATATGTTGCCGTGTTTCCGGGCGCGATCAATCGATCTTCTGTTTCTCCAAGATCGCCAGCCATGGGTCATCGAGGACCAGCTTGTCGCCGTGTGTTTTCCACCAGCTCAGGAGAGACTCGAACGAATTCGCTGAGTTCATAGTTTTCTCCGGCCGTGGGGCGCCGCTTGCATGAGCTGAGTTCGAGAGCAGAACGAGCACCCGATTCCGCAAGTTGCGGTGTGGGACTCTCGCCATGGGAACGGAGCCTGCTTGAACGCCGTCACAAAGTATCGCTCGCCGCAGAGGGTGATCGGGAACTGGGGCTCCCAGTAGTTCACCGCGACACGAATAGTAATGTGAGTACCGGCCCTGGGCCCTTTCCACGACTCGAGCACCGAGTATCCGGCAACGACACCGCCCGCTCGATCGCACTCGACGATGCCGACGAAATCTGCCCCGAGCACCAACTCCTCGAAAGTCATCCAGTCGATCGTCGTCGCGGATGCTGACGACGGCCAGAGCAGGACCAAAGCGACCAGATTGCACGACAGCGCTCGTACAAGCGGACGCATCGTTGAAGCTCCTGAGAGAGGGACGTGTCGAAGGCGTTGGCTGGATGCCTACTGCGACTGCGATCATACCAAAAAACGCGTTTGGACCGACGGATCGTCCGCCTAAGTGGCTATTCGCGATTCCGGGACGGCGATTTGCCCGGGCATGGAGCACTGGCACAGCCAGTGCCACCCACCGACAACCTCGGCGGACGGCACACGG
This sequence comes from uncultured Planctomycetota bacterium, assembly GCA_963823665.1. Classification (GTDB taxonomy): domain Bacteria; phylum Planctomycetota; class Planctomycetia; order Isosphaerales; family Isosphaeraceae; genus CAVXHV01. The sequence goes on along the minus strand of CAWGMQ010000004.1, from coordinate 212,998 downwards.
AGTGTGCCTGCTACACCGGACCACGGGCGAAGCTAGTGCCGCCCACCTGAGTCGCATGATCGTGCAATGCTATTTAGTGATTCAATGAATCGCTTGTGATCCAACCCGGCTTCAACTCCCTCCGCCGTTGTCGGGCCCGCGTCGTCGGCCTTCAGGGCGTTGGCCGCTTGGAGAATCTGCCAGGGAGGCACGGAGCCGGACGGACGCGGCGACGCTAGTTGGCGATCATGATCGACCGGATTCGGAAGCGAATAGGCGACATCAGCCGCGTTCCCAGGGACGTCAACGGTTCGTCGCGCTCACATCAAGGATTGTAATCGCGGAGTGACACACGTGTCGGCGCGGCGGGTTGGAGTCGCTCCGGCCGCCGGGCGGGGTCGCTCATCGTCCCGCAATTCCATCGAAAGGAATAGGAAGCGCGGGGACCGAAGCCTAGAATATGCTGTGTGTCGCTTGAAGAAGGGACAGTTGACACACTGCCTAACCACGCAGGGAGCGTTTGATGCTGAGCAAAAAGAAATCCAAAGGCGTGCTTGAGCGGATTGGCGATGCGGCGACGTCGGCGGCAGAAGTCGTGATCAACGCTGGGTCCAAAGCCATGCACGCGGTGGGGGATATGATGCCGACACGCGGCACACCCAAAGGCGCGAAGGCTTCTTCCAAAGCCGTGCAGGGCAAGACGTCGAAACCTGCCCCGAAGGCGATGGCGCAGGCTTCCAAAACCAAGAAGGTGGCGGCGAAGAAGAAAACTGCTGCGCTTTCGGTCAAGAAAGCTCCGTCGAAGAAAGTAGCGCCGACTCGATCCGCGAAGGCCGCACCTGCTACCAAACAAAAGCGGCAGGCAGGTAAGAAGGGTTGAGCGCGTAGTGGCTCCAAGCCCGATGCTCCCGCCCCAGGAGTGAAATCAACGGGCCCGACTCACCCGCGCCGAAGAAGGCGGTATAGACTCGGCCTCCCTCGGGCTCCGACTTGTAGTCATAGACCCAACATGACCGCCGTCGCCGCGACCACGAGCATGATCGTCCGGATTCGGAAGCGAACACGCAACGTCATCCCCCGACGAAATCAGCCGTTTGCCGCGGTAGCGGACTTGTAGCAATAGCGACGGCCGTTGATGGTTTTCCATCCCATTTTTAACCTACACTCTCTCGGCAGCTCCGCTTCAAGGCGCCCGGGATTTCCTTATCGGAACACTGCGTGTGGGCATGACTCCAGAGTCAGCGCTTTGCCTTTCGCCGCGTGTTCTGGACTGGCGCAAGAGTACCGCGCAGCAGCAGGCAAATAGGCCGACGCAAACGAGCATTTCCTGAAGCGAAAACTGTATCGAGACTGCCTCCGTGCCGCGCTGCGTAAGATGGACACCCGACCACAAATGCAGAATCACAAAATTGGGTTCGCCGATTTCAACCGACAATCTCGCAATCTGGTAGTGAAGGGCTAATCGAACCGCGCCAAGTGCGAGAGCGAGGGTAGCGATCACGATCATGATCGCCCGGATTCGGAAGCGGAATGCCCTCACCGCCGTACCCCGTCAACCATTTCCTGGGTGAGCATCCACGATCATCACCTTGGGACACCGGCCCGGCCGTCCAATGGTCGAGAGCAACCCGGCGTTTTCCAGTGTATCGAAGCCCCGGCAGGCCGAGAACCGGGAGAGGCCGAACTCCGCCCGATCATGCAACGCCAGCTCGAACTCCGCCGATCGATTCCAACCCACCAGGAGCCAACAGACGGCCCCGACCTGGAGGGACTTCCCGGGGAGCAGAGAGGCCGGGAGCCACCAGCTCCAATGGATCGGCCCGTACAACGGCCGGCGCTTCGGCCTGGCCTCCGGGTCCGGGAGAGCCGGGACGGAGATCGCCAGCTTTCAATCCGGCTCCCGTTCCACGGTTAGCAACCGGGCCAGCTCGGCCGACGTGTACCGAGGGGCTCACGCAAAGGCGCGAATGGGAACAAGGCGCAAAGGGAGTGGCAAACTCAACGGGGAGGACACGCGCAGACGCACGATTTGTTTTTGGGGCGTGCAAGGAGAACAAAAGAGGGGCTCACGCGAAGCCGCAAAGGTAAGGCTGCGTGCGATTGGCCTGGCCGGAGGCCACGTCGGCTCATAGAACGCGCTTGCACCGAGGCGTGGAAGTTGGGCGCGTCCACCCTGGCGATGCGACGGAGACGATTCCAGGCCGTTCGCCGATGGGGGGCAAGGCAGTGACAGCAAGCTAGCGAATTGTGAATATGCGTCAATTGCGCCAGCCCGGCGCCGGTGACCGGAGTGTCACTGAGACTGAACCAGTAGAGTTCGGTCAGCCCCTTCAAATGCACCATGCTGGCGTCGTCTAGCGACGACTCATCGAGATGCAGTTCCTGTAGTTGGGATAGGCGCCCAACCTGTGCGATCGTTGCTCCGGTTGCTTTGGACGGTGAGTAGAACAAGACGCATCTGATGTTTCCGAAATAGTCAACTCCAACGAGATCCACCACCCACCTGGGCGCCCAAGGTCTTCCCGTCGGAGCAACCTTCCGGTCGGTCCCGGTCCAGTGCCAGTCATATGTGACCTGCCCATCGGCTTTGGTGATCGCGTCCACGGCATCGCGCTGAATCCGCGCGCTTCGCACGATCCAGCCAAGCCATCCACCGATCACCACCACAAGAAAAATCATTCCCCGCACGCTGAATCGCAGGAATCTTCGCCAGGGACGGGCGGCGGGTTTCGCTCGATCGTTCATGCCGGACTCTTCTGCGCGGAGGGCCGATGTCTGTTCGCTCGATTGATCATAACGGCCCGCACGGGGCTCGTCGAAGGACGACCGAGACGGGTCACATCAACTCTCTGCTCTTCGTTAGCTTGGTTGCCTTCTGTTCCAATTCCACTGGCCAATTTGGGTTCGTGCGATCGCCGATTCAGTGGCAACGAAATCCTTGAACAGAAGCTAACGGAGGCAACGAAGAGGAAGATGCTCGCTTACATTCCCGTCACCAGAGAGCCTGACAGTTTGAAATCAACAACTTCCGTAACGGTGAGGTCAAGTTCTTCCAGCTTTGTTAGACTCCGCAGTTGAAGCAGCCCCCCGTCGGTAACTTGCGTGCGCTCAGGATGGCTTTTCGCGATTCCGGGACAGCGAATCGCCCGAGAATTGGAGCACTGAGCTGGCCAGTGCCACCCACCGGCAAGTTCGGCGGACGGCACACGGAGTGTGCCTGCTACACGGGACGTGTGTGGCTAGCTAGCGGCCGGCGGTTTTGGCGCGCGGAAGTCTTGGAACTGAGGCAGCTCTCGTTCCTCTGGTGATCTCCACGAGCTTGGGCAACTCCTTCTGGAGTTCGCTGGCGCCGTCCTCAGTAATTCCTGTCCTGCCGATGTTCAGCAAGGCTAGTTTCTTGAGCGGCTTTAACTTCATGATGCCTGCGTCGGTCAATCTTTCTCGAGTGAAGTTTAACGACTCGAGGTTGGTGAGCTGGGCCAGATGCTCGGCACCTGCGTCTGTGATTCTTGGTACGTCGATCGAAAGGCGGCGGATGGTGCGCAGGCTGGCCAGGCTCGCCAAGGCGGCGTCGGTCAAATCATCGCTTTTCAGGCGAAGCTCGGTGAGCTGGGACAGGCCCTGGAGGCTTGCCATTCCGGCGTCGGTCACGAGAACGTCTTCCAGGGAAAGTTCTGTGAGGTGCGGCAGCCGCGCGATGTGCTTGAGGCCGGCATCCGAGAGCGGCGCGTAACGGATACGGAGGGTCGCGAGGCGCGGCGGTGCTTGCATCTCGGCAAAGCCTTTGTCCACTCGCCAGCATTGGTGCATCTCGAGTGTTTTCAGATTCGCCAGCGCGCCGAAGTGCTCGAGCGCCCCTTCGGGAATCTCGATGTCGTAAAGGAACAAGTACTCCAGGTTCTTGTACTGCGCCAAATGCCGGAACCCAACGCGGGTGAGCGGTGCGGATTGGATCCGGAGCCATTTGAGGTTGTTCGCCCGCCCGATTTTCTCGATCGCGGAATCTTGAATGGCGCCGCCGACAAAACTCAGTGATTGGAGGTTTGTCAAATCGCCTACGCGCGCGAGCGCCAGTTCCTGGTCCGTGCCTTCTTTCAACGTGAGCCGGACATGGACGCCGCTGAAAACGTCGTTGATACCCAACCAGTCGCCGATCAGGTACCTCAGAGAACGCTCGCCGCGCATCGCTTGTAAGAAGGTCCGCGAGTCGTCCATGTACGCCACCTCCCCATTCATCTTGATAATTGCCGCGACGGCCTGTCGGTGGTTGCGGGCGCTACGTACGATCCATCCAAGGCAGCCGGCGATCACGATCACCAGTACAATCAGCCCCCGCACGCTGAAGCGCAGGAATCTTCGCCAGGGACGTGTGGTGGGTTTGGCTTGATCGGTCATGCGGGCGTCTTATGAGCGGCGGACCGATGTCTGTTCGCTCGATTCATCATAACTGCCGGCATGCGGCTCGTCGAAGGAGGGTCAGTAGTTTGGCGTCCCAACGCCTGGCGATACGACAGGGGCGATTATAGGCCGCTTGGCGATCGCGATGGGCGTTCGTTAAGGTTGTCGCACCAACATCCGAAAATTGTATCTAACTGCGTGCGCACGGCCGACTCAGGTAAGCGAATCGGTAGCGTCAGCAAATCGATCACCCCCCAAGCGATTCGACAAACCGCTCGTGAGCAATCCTGGCCTGGACTCCCTCCACTGTCGTCTGACCAGTGTTGTTGGCTTTCAGCGAGTTGACCGCTTGGAGAATTGCGAGGGAGGCCGTGAGCCGGACCGACGCAGAAGCGCTGTTGCTGCGACAATCTTCGATTGGCGGGTCGGCCGCCTGGAGACCTGCGGTCGGTGACGAGGGCGGGGTCAGTAGACCCGCGCCCAACAGGTCCTCAATCGAAGATTGTCGGGACACTAGGCTTGCGGTTGGTGAGGAGGGCGGGGTCAGGAGACCCGCGCCCAACGGCCCCTCAGTCCAGCCATGCATCACGCCCATGGGCCGGGGGCTTTCCAGCTCCGCTCGAACGGCGTGCCGGCTGCGACCATCTCCGCCACTGGAACAAGGAACGCTCTGAGTTCCCCCGTTACTGCTGCCAGTTCCCCCGGCGCGTCGTCGAGTCTGGTCCTCCGCACGAACCCCTTCCACTGCGAGCGCTTTGCGGGATCGTCGGCGAACGCCGGGGTCAGCGCGATCGGGAGGGGGGCGACCGCGGTATTGCGATGAGCGAACGTCCGCTCGATTGCCGTAACCAGGGTCCGGCCGTCGAAGTCGAACCGGCGGGCCAGGACCCACAGGTCGTAGAAGTCCTTCATCCGACTGTTTACCAGTCCGAGCTTGACCATCGCCTCGAACTTCTCGGCCACGACCGTCTCCCGCGGATAGCCGTTCAGGTGCGGGGCCGGGAGCGCGAGCAGGGTCGGGTAGTCGGTCGGTACGGGCCCCGGGGTCACCACGTCGCCGAATCCGATATCGACCTGCATGGCCACCCGGGCGTTCTGCAAGGTCCCCAAGAACGTCACGCGGACCCCGGCGTACTCGGCGCCCTCCTTGATCACGGCGCCCCGACCGACGCCGGATCGAAGACCATCCCGTCCGGCTGGACGACGAGTCCGCACATGTCGCGCAACACCGGCACGACCGCTTCGACGGTGTTCTCCAGCCGGCCGAGCAAGTCAATGTCCCGGGTCGTGCGGGAGTTCGGGTGCACCCCAGGCCCGGAACATCAGCGCGCCCTTGAGCACGAAGCGGCCGGCGTGCGGCGACTGGGCCAACCGGTACAGGAAGCGCTCCATCGCGTAGTATTCGAGCACCTCCTGGAACGGGCGGCCCGAGGCCCGGGCCGCGTCCCGGAGCCGTCCGCGGACGGACGCCGCTACGTCCCTCGGCGGCCGAGTCACAGGATCGCCTCCAGGTACGGGCGAATAACTTTCTCGACCCGGCAGGTGCGGGCGTAGCGGAGGATGGCGCCGACGTCGACCCGGCCCTCTTCGCGATATCGCCGTAGCGCCTCGAGCGCGGTATCGAGCCCAACCACGTTTCTGTATTTGAAACAGTCGGCCAGGGTCTTCTCGCGTGAGTAGATCCGGACAGGGACGCCGTCCAGGTCGTGCGTCTCGACCCCTTCGCTGAAGGCCCGCATGCCGAACCGGAATACGCGGACTGGGGGGTATTCGACGCGGGGCGGCTCGCTGTCCCTGGAGACGGCCAGGTACACCTCGTGTGCGACCTGGGTGGTCAATCCGTGAAAACCGAGTGCGGAGACGAGGCAGACGATCGCCCTCGGGGCGCGTCGCGAGACCGCGACGAGGTCCGGGTGGGAGAGTGGCGGGGCGTCGGCCAGGCGGTAGAGCCCGCGGCCGAGTTGCTGGAGCACGCCCGCGTCGCGGAGGGCGTACAGCGTGCGGCGATGGACGCCTGCCCGGAGGGCTTCGGCCATCCGCATTATCCCGCCCCTCTCGCGAAAGGCCGCGTCAACCCGGCGTCGCCGATCGTCAGAGAGATTGGCCGGACTTGGCATGGTCCATGTTACCTCCAGGTGCACACATCAGGAGGTAGTTTGTACCAGAAAAGAGGTATCGTCAAGTGCAAGATCGCGGTGACCCGCATGCTCGCCTCCTGTCGTCGGCTTGAAGGGAATGAGAACGGACCTCGAGCAACGCTGGCACCAATTCCATACTGCGAAGGGCCAGACTAAAATGCAGGCGCTGGTCCCGAACAAGAGAAGCAATCCAGAAGAAATGCCCAGCAAAACTGGGTGTTGCGACAAGAAGTGGACCAGACTCAGGAGAACGGCCACCGCCGCGATGGCGGTCATGATCGACTGGATTCGAAAGCGGGGGAAAAGCACCAAATCTTCCTCCCAGCACAATCAAGCGCCCGCCGTTGTGGTTTCAATGATCCTCGCGACAGGGGAGAGTCCCGGACGGTCGGGCCGTGCAGACCAAACCGGACGGCTCCGGTATAGTCAAGCCACGGGAGGCCGAGAAACGGAAGAGGCCGAACTCGGCCCGACATTCCTCAAGCTCGGCCCGTTCTTCCCGCTCCAAGAGTGGAATCAGCAGGCCCGACTCACCGGCCCCAAAATAGGTGGTTTTGACTCGGCCTCCCTCTCGCTCCGACCTGTAGAAATACCGGCGTCCGTTGATGGTTTTCCATCCCATTCTTAACTTACACTTTCTCGGCCTTCCCGCTTCGGTCTGCGCTTGCCCGTCAATTAATTGGATTCTGAAGCACCGCTGTTAGTTGCAGTCTCTCGGAGCTTCGCACGGTTCTTAAGCTTGCGCCGATAAACGAACGCGGATGCCAAGATCAGGCTCGCCGCAACAATTCGTAGCAGAGTTGTAGGCGATGGCAGCGGGACCTCGGTCTTAACTGAATGGTGAAAGACGACGGTGGGCGCGTGGCTGTATACTATCCCCGTCACCCTGTCTTCCACGAACCAAAGGATCGTGCCATCCCACTCTAGCCAAAACGGCCGAATGCGCGACAACTGGGAGACGATTCGCGGCATTGCGAGTAGGACGGCAACCACCGCGATGAAGAGCAGGATTGTCCGAACTCGGAATCGAACTCGCGGCATCATCGGCCTCTGACGTCAAGAATTTCCCACCGTAGCGTCCCGGAGCAACACGATCGGAGACCGGCCCGGCCGACGGACCTTGGAGACCAATCCAACCGTTTCCAGTGTATCGAGGCCCCGCGAGGCCGAGAACCGGGAGAGGCCGAACTCGGGCCGATCCTCCAGCGCCAGCTCGAACGCGGCCGTTCGATTCCAACCCGCCAAGAGCCAACAGATGGCCCCGACCTGGAGGGTTTTCCCCGGGAGCCGAGAGGCCGGGGGCGACCAGCTCGACGGGATTGGCCCGTACAACGGCCTGCGCTTCGGCCTGGCCTCCGGGTCCGGGGGAGCCGGGACGGAGACCGCCAGCTTGCAACTCGGCTCACGTTTCACGGCAAGCAACCGGGCCAGCTCGGCCGACGTGTACCGAGGGGTCCACGCAAAGGCGCGAAGGGGAACATGGCGCAAAGGAGAGGCGATGTCAATGGGGAGGACACGCGAAGGCGCACGATTTGTTTTTGGGGTGTGTGACGAGAACAAAAGAGGGGCTCACGCAAAGGCGCGAAGTCGCAAAGGTCGAGCTGAATTCAGTCGTGGCGATGCGCGACGGTGCAAGGCGATTTTTTTGGGTGCGTGATCGGGAGAAAAGAGGGGCTCACGCAAGGCGCGAAGGGGAAAAAGGCGCAAACGGAAAGATGAACTCAGTGCGGAGCACACCAGCAGGGGCGCGGTTTGTGTTTGAAGTGTGTGATGAGAGAGGGGCTCACGCAAAGGCGAGAAGTCGCAAAAGTCGAGCTGAATTCAGTCGCGGCGATGCGCGACGGGGCAAGGTGATTTTCTTGGATGCGTGATCGGGAGAAAAGAGGGGCTCACGCAAGGCGCGAAGGGGAAAAAGGCGCAAAAGGAAAGGTGAACTCAGTGCGGAGCACACCAGCAGGGGCGCGATTTGTGTTTGAAGTGTGTGATGAGAAAGGGGCTCACGCAAAGGCGAGAAGTCGCAAAGGTCGAGCTGAATTCAGTCGAGAACGTCTTCCAGGAAAAGTTCTGTGAGGTGCGGCAGCCGCGCGATGTGCTTGAGGCCGGCATCCGAGAGCGGCGCGTAACGGATACGGAGGGTCGCAAGGCGCGGCGGTACTTGCATCTCGGCAAGGCCTTTGTCCACTCGCCAGCATTGGTGCATCTCGAGTGTTTTCAGATTCGCCAGCGCGCCGAAGTGCTCGAACGCCCCTTCGGGAATGTCGATGTCGTAGAGGAACAAGTGCTCCAGGTTCTTGTACTGCGTCAAATGCCGGAACCCAACGCGGGTGAGCGGTGCGGATTGGATTTGGAGCCATTTGAGGTTGTTCGCCCGCCCGATTTTCTCGATCGCGGAATCTTGAATGGCGCCGCCCACAAAACTCAGTGATTGGAGGTTTGTCAAATCGCCTACGGGCGCGAGCGCCAGTTCCTGGTCCATGCCTTCTTTCAACGTGAGCCGGACATGGACGCCGCTGAAAACGTCGTTGATAGCCAACCAGTCGCCGATCAGGTACCTGAGAGAACGCTCGCCACGCATCGCTTGTAAGGAGGTCCGCGAGTCGTCCACGTACCCCACCTCCCCATTCATCTTGATAATTGCCGCGACGGCCTGTCGGTGGTTGCGGGCGCTACGTACGATCCATCCAAGGCAGCCGGCGATCACGATCACCAGTACAATCATCCCCCGCACGCTGAAGCGCAGGAATCTTCGCCAGGGACGGGAGGCGGGTTTGGGTTGATCGTTCATGCCGGCGTCTTATGAGCGGAGGGCCGATGTCTGTTCGCTCGATTCATCATAATGGCGCGCATGCGGCTCGTCGAAGGACGGTCGACGATCAGACGTCCCAACGGCTGGCGATGCGACAGGGGCGATTCCGTGTCGCTTGGACGGGCAGCATTTCAAGGGTAAACCTTTACCTTTAGATTCGGCAAAGCCCGCTGGAGCTCGCGTTCACCAGCGTCTGTGGCCTGGCTTACGTCGAGCGAGAGTTTGTTGAGCTTGGTTAGCCCCTTCAGACGCGCCAGACCGGCATTGGAAACCTGACTGTGGGCAAGACTGAGGATTTGAAGGTTGGTCAGCCCCTCCACGTGCACCAACCCAGCGTCGGAAACGTGAGTGTCCGTGAGGAAGAGCCCCGAAAGGTTGGTCAACCCCTTCAAGTGGGCCAGCCCGGCGTCGGTAATTTGAGTGCCGCTGAGGTCAAGATAAGATAGCCCGCGAAGGCCTCTCAGATGGGCCATCCCGGCATCGCTAACGGTGCATCCTTTGAATTGCACCTCGTGAGCTCCTGTGAGACACCCGACCTGCGCAAGCACTGAATGGGTTGTGTTCGAGGACCCAACGAACCAAACCGAAGTGATGTGACCGAAGTAGTCAACGCCGATGAGATCCGCGAGCCAAGTTGGCGCCCACGGCTTTCCTCCCGACGTACCTGTTCTATTATTCCGCTCCCAGCTATATAAGACGTTGCCGCCAGCATGCTGAATCGCCGCCACAGCGTCGCGCTGGATGTGGGCGCTGACGAACGAGCCATCCCAGCCCGCCGCCCATCACCAGCACAACGACGATCATCCCCCGCATGCTGAAGCGCAGGAATCTTCGCCAGGGACGTGAGGCGGATTTGGCTTGATCGTTCATGCCAGCCTCTTGTGAGCAGAGGGCCGATGTCTGTTCGCTCGATTCATCATAACGGCTTGCACGCGAGTCGTCGAAGGAGGCTCAATAGATCCGACGTCTCGCCGCCTGGCGATGCGACAGGGACGATTCCAGGGTGGCTAGCTCCCGGCGACTCAGTAGTAGATCCTGGGTCTCCGTGCAGGCAGCCGCAATTGTTTGATTCCAGCGTCTGTGACTCGATTGCCAAAGACGTCGAGCCGGGAGAGCTTTTTCAACGGCTTCAGATGCGCCCGTCCATCGTCCGAGACCTTGGTGTAGCTCAGATCGAGGTGGGAAAGATTGGTGAGCCCGTGCAGGTGCACCAGTCCGGCATCGGTGAGCTGGGTACCAGCAAGGTGCAGTCGCGAGAGTTTATTTAGCCGCTTTAGATGCACCAGCCCAGCATCGGTCGATGCGTTGTCGTAGAAATCGACGCCCGTTACGTGACCGAAATAGTGGACTCCAATGAATTTGACGAGCCAGCCCGGCGCCCACGGCTTACCCGCCGGGCTGAACGGCGAGGTATCCTCATTCCAGTTATAAACGACCGTGCCGCCGGCCTTAGTGATCGCGGCTACCGCCTCTCTTTGGATTCGTGCGCCGCGAACGAGCCAACCCAGACCGGCACCCATTGCAAGCATGAGAACGATCAGTCCCCGCACGCTGAAGCGCAGGAATCTTCGCCAGGGGCGTGAGACGGGTTTGGCTTGATCGGTCATGCCGGCGTCCGGCGAGCGGTAGGTCGGTAGCTCCATTTCGGTTAGTATATCAGCCCACGCTAATGATCACCGGACTCGCATATTGGAGGCCAGCGCGGCCCCCAGGTGAGACTCCGAATGGAAGGTCGAGGAGTTAGACTGGCGATGCAGGCCGGCAAGATGCGCATCGGATCAACGAGTGATCGTCAGACTCGGCAAAGCTTGCTTTAAGTGTTTTATTCCATCGTCGGTGACGCGGGTGCCGTAAAGAGTGAGTTCTGAGAGCTTTCTGAGCCCCTTCAGATGCACGAGACCAGCGTCGGTGACCCGGGTATCGCTGACGTCCAAGCGCTCAAGATTGGTCATCCACTTCAAATGCGCCAATCCCGCGTCGGTGACATGCGTAAAGCTGATGTTCAGTTTCGAGAGGTCGCGGAGCCCGTTCACGTGAGCCAAGCCCCGATCCGTCACCCCAGTGGCCTCGAGGTTGAGTTTCCTGAGGTTAGTTAAACCGCTAAGGTGAGCCAGGCCAGCGTCGGTGATCTCGGCGTCAAAGAGGCTCAGGTCTGAAAGTTTGTTCAACCCGGTCAGATGGACAAGTCCTGCGTCGGTGACCTGAGTGCCGCTGAGATTGAGTTCCGTGAGATTGGTCAACCCCTTCAGATGAGCCATTCCTGCGTCGGTGACCTTCGTGTAGCTGACGTCGAGTTCGGAAAGTTTGGTCAATTTCCTCAGATGCCCTACGCCGGTGTCGGTAATCTTGGTCCCGCGGACGCGGAGCCGCGCGAGTTCGGTCAAGGGCTCTAGACCTCTCAGCCCGGCGTCGGTGATCTGCGTCTCGCCTACACCAATGCAGGAGAGGCCAGTCAGTCCCTTCAGATGTGCCAGGCCGGCATCGGTGATCTGAGTGTCGTCCAGGTCGAGGACAGACAGTTTGGTCAATCCGGAGAGGTGTGCCATCCCGGAATCGCTAGTGGAAGAACCAATCAGATTCAAACGCTGTAGCTCGGTGAGACGTCCAACCCGTGCGAGCGTTGCATCGGAGGCGACCACACGTGCGTTGGTAACGGGACCGAAGTAGTCGACTCCGACGCGATCCACGATCCACCGCGGCGCCCAAGGTTTTCCGCTCCGGATATCTGCGCCGTCTTTCCGTTCCCAGCAGTACGAAACTCCGCCTCCGGCTTTCGTAATCGCCGCCACCGCCTCGCGCTGAATGCGGGCATCCTCACAGTCCAGCCGGACCAACCGCCGATCACCAGCACCAGAACGATCAGCCCCCGAACGCTGAAGCGCAGGAATCTTCGTCGGGGACGTGGGACCGTGTTGGCTTGATCGTTCATGCCGGCCTGTAGTGAGCGGAGGACCGATGTCTGTTCGCTCGATTTATCATAACGGCCCGCACGCGGCTCGTTCCAGGAGGGTCATCGATCCGCGACCGATTCCTCGCGATGCGACGGGGACGGTTCCCTGCCGGCAGGATGAGCATCAAATTAACGGACGATCCTCACGCTCCGCGGCGTCTGCTTTAGCTCAAAGATCCCTGCATCCGTGACCGGAGTGCCATCAAGGGCGAGGACGTTGAGGTTGGTAAGCCCCTTCAGTTGCGCGAGCCCTACGTCTGTGACCTGAGTGCCGTTAAGGTTGAGGCCCGTCAGGTTGGTAAGCCCCTTCAGTTGGGCCAGCCCTGCGTCAGTGACTTGTGTGCGATAGAGGCTAAGCAAGGATAGGTTGGCGATCCCCTTTAGATGCACCAGCCCGGAGTCGGTGACCTGGGTGTCGCCGAGCAGGAGAAACCGGAGGTTGGTCAGTGCCTGGACATGCGCGAGCTCGGCGTCGCCAGCGGATGACCCAGTAAGATTCAGACACTCGAGTCGGGTGAGCCGCCCGATCTGTTCGGTCGTTGCAACCGATACCTTTGGGGAGAAGTTGATGACTACCAAGGTGACGTGCCCGAAGTAGTCGAGTCCGATGAGATCCACGAGCCATCCTGGCCCCCAGGGTTTTCCTCCTGGAAAATGATTCCCGTTGCTCCACTCCCAGTCATAAGCAACCCGGCCTCCAGCGTTCTCAATCGCCGCGACCGCCTCGCGCTGGATTCGAGCACTCCGCACAATCCACCCGAGCCACCCACCGATCACCAGCACAAGTACGATCATCCCCCGCACGCTGAAGCGCAGGAATCTTCGCCAGGGACGGGAGACGGGTTTGGCTTGCCGGTAGTTTCCTCCTCGGAAGTCGGCTTCCAATTCACTCGACGAGGTCTGAACCTTGGGGACGGGGAAGCAAATCACTTGAAACTCGGTCTGACCCCGGGGACGGTCTGACCCCGGGGATGAAACTCGGTCTGACCCCGGGGACGGATCGCCAACGTCATCGTCTACCGGAACCCGCCATGATGACATTTACGGGAAACTCGCCTTCTTGTCGATGCCAACCCGGTAGAGTGAGGTGTGGGCTCTTTCATGAGTTGGAACCGGCCACGTTCACTTGGTTCTTGGCGATGTTGACTTGGAGGGTTGGCAACGCCAGCTTGCGGACTTGAGCCAACGTCCGGAGAGCCGAGAGGAATGGGGCATGCGCTTTGTCGATCTTGCGTTGTTGAAAATCCGATTGGACGATGGTCCATTCGTTGGCGTTGGCATAAGCGTTTTCGTATCGATCGACGATGAACCAACAGATGGAGGCCCGCTCGGCCAGCAACCGCTCTATCGGCGTCGGATTGGGTCCGGCCAGCTCGGCCTGTAGCGTGTTGAGTTTCTGAGTGACGGCCTCTTGAATGAGAATGTTTTTCCCGGCCGATTTCTCAATGAGGGTTCGCCGAAGCCACTCGGCTTGAGAGCCGTTCGAGTCTCGCAACGCTTCTCCATATTCGCCGTCGCCGAGTAGTGCTCGGACTTCCGGGAGGCAACCCTTCTCTCCGCGCGTCGCTCGCTTCAACAGCTCGGTAGTCTCTTGGCCCGGGGCCGGAGGTTTCGGCTTGGAGACGGCCACGGCCCCCGAATCGCCATTAGCAACGTCATTCATCTCCGTCTCCTCCGCCATTGGCCTTTGTGCTTGTGAAACCCGGCCGCAATCATCGCCGCATCGGCCACGGCCTGGACGTCATCGAACCAATCCGCAACGGCCTGTTCTTCGGCCCGATATTCCTCCCGCTCGGCCCGACGCTGATTCCGTGATTCGTCTTTCTCCTCCCGATCGATGGCCTCCATTCGCGAGATCAACAGGCCCGACTCACCGGACCCGAAGTAGGTGGTTTTGACTCGGCCTCCCTCACGCTCCGACTTGTAGTAATACCGGCGTCCGTTGATGGTTTTCCATCCCATTTTTGACCTACACTCTTCCGGCCTCCCCGCTTTGGTTCGGTTTGGGGGGCTCGGCTAGGGCGGGCGAGTATTTTCGCTTTGGTCTGCGTAAGTAGGCAATCAAGGCCACCAAAAGTGTCATCGATAGGAAAATAGTGGACACTAAGATTAAGCTTGTCCCGAGCGCCACCTGTTTCGACGATAACGAAGAGAATTCCTTCTCTACCGAATCCGGCCGTTTTTGCTCCCACTCTTCCGCGCTTTGCCTCGAACGCGCCGGCCACAGCTTGTATTGCGTCTCAAGCTGTTTCTCTCGCTGCACAACACTCGCGTAGTTTTTTGACAACCGCCGCATTTTCAAGGCCCAAAGCGCCCCAGTGATCGCGACCGCAACCACGGCTATAGCGACCATCAAGCTTCGGAGCTTGAACCGAATTCGCGGCAGCCACACTGGCGGGTCTCCAAAGATAATCTTGTAAGTTTCCGTTTCACATGACCTTTTTCCTATGGTAATTCGCCGCCATCTCGGATTTCCAAAGGGTGTGTCCGTCCAGTCCCAGCCGTCGGGTCCAGAATCAACACGACCGGGGACAGACCCGGCCGTCTCACAACAGAAACCAACCCGGCCCGCTCCAGTGTATCCAAGCCGCGGGAGGCCGAGAACCGGGAGAGGCCGAACCCGGCCCGATCATGCAACACCAGCTCGAACTCGGCCGATCGATTCCAACCCGCCAAGAGCCAACAGACGGCGCCAACCTGGAGAGACCGCCCCGGGAGCCGGGAGGCCGGGAGCCACCAGCTCCAAGGGATCGGCCCGCACAATGGCCGTCGCTTCGGCCCGGCCTCCGGGTCCGGGAGATTCAAGACGGAGACCGCCAGCTTGCAACCCGGCTCCCGTTCCACGGCCAGCAACCGGGCCAGCTCGGCCGACGTGTACCTAGGTGCTCACGCAAAGGCGCGAACGTGAAAAAGGTGCAGAAGGATAGCTGATCTCAATGCGGAGCACACCCGGAGGGGCGCGATTTGTGTTTGAATTGTGTGATGAGACGGGGAGAGGGGCTCAAAGGCGCGAAGGGGAAAAAGGCGCAAAAGGAAGGATGAACTCAACGTGGAGCTCATCGGAACTGGCGATTTGTATTTGAAGTGAGTGATATCAAGGAGAGAGAGGGTCACGCAAAGGTGCGAAGTCGCAAAGGTAAAGCTGGTGTCAGTATGTATGGAGAAGCGATTGCCAGCCAAACTCCCGTGAATTCGTCTGAGTCGCCAAATGCTCCAGAGGCTGCGTCGCCCACGCGTTCCACGTCGGGCTCCATGCAATGTTCCGGGTCGATACCGCTATGGTCGGCGCTCTTCAATCCAAATGCGTTTGGAAGCTCGGATGGATCGACTTGCATCTGGTGTTCTTGCCTGCGCGATTGCGTCGCGGAACTCGTGCTGCACCTTTTCGTCAGACCACAGCTTAGTAGATCGTGCGTCTCGGTGCAGGCAGCCGCAGTTGTTTGATTCGAGCGTCAGTCACCCGAGTTTCGTCGAGGATGAGCGGCAGCGCGGGCGAAATCGCGACCTGGGGCTCACGCCACCAGGCTGTACGATGTCGCCCCTATGGGGCTCGGGATATGGAGGGCGATTGGTCGCGACCTGGGGCTCACGCCACCAGGCCGTACGATGTCGCCCCTACGGGGCTCGGGATATGGCGGGCATCAACCGAACGATCGCTCCAATGTGGAAAATCAGAGTCGAGAAATGACGCAGATGACGCAGATGACGCAGGGCTGCATCTCTTTAACACGCAAACCCGGCGGATCGAACTGCGTAACTGTGGAGCGCGGAAAGACGAAGGCGAGCGCTTGATCACGATCCGTGCGGAGCAGCCGTCACGTTACCTCTGCGCCACCTCTGCGCCACCCCACAACTCGATTCGCAGCAGTGAGTTACTGCGATTCTGCGCGGGTTCCGGTTATTCCTGCGCCACCCTTAAAGTCAAGCGCCGCAATGGGATGGCGCAGATGATGGGTGGCGCAGGCCCAAGGAGTTTTTTCGTTCTGATTTGGACGGCTCTACGATCTGCTGGCCTGGCTAAGAGCGTGTCTGCGACTTGCGGTCGCGTGCGGAAAGCAATCTCACCCTGGCCCTCTCTGGAGGGAGGGGGAGCGATCAGTCGTGGCGTCGGGCTCAGTGGGTTTATTGGACTACATTGGCGCTGGGTCGTTCCCTTAATGCTTACAGGCAAACGAGCATCGTCGAATCTACAAAACGAACTCTGGCCTGGTTCTGAAGGGGCCGCGTGCGCGAGTCGGCAAGAGTTTCGACCGCCATGGCGAGTGCCATGCGGCGGCGGGCCCGGACGTTTGTCTCGATCGATCGGTCGATCGGTGCTGCTCGGTCGGATTCGTTCGCGCACGCGACTCGGCGGGAGCCTCATCCTCGCTGTGATGCTCGGGGCTTTTCAATGCGCTTTGAACGGGCTCATCTGTCCTGTAAATGCTTTACTCGAAAACAGCGGTTAATCCCGTCTTGCGATTGAACTTGTGCTCTTCACCAGACCTGGGAGGCGCGACCGAAATGTGGTCAAATTCGAAAACCGGGCGCACATTATTAACGGGGGAGAGTGCGCGGGCAGCGCTGACTGTCGGTTAGGCATCTTGGGCTGAGAACCGCGAGCGCGGGATTGGAAGAGCCCTTTGTTTTGCTATCAAAAGTTATCATTTTGATCCATGACTGAAGAACCTAAAACGTGGACGAAAGCGCAAGTCGCTCTTGCACTTGTGCAGAGCAAGCCAACCCAACCGTGGGCGTGGAGCGCGGAGGCATCTGATCCGCGTCGGTCGACGGCGCGGCGCATTGCTTGCTCATCCCGTCTGCGCGGTGTCGCCGAATTCGTGGACGGGAAGCCCAGAGCGATCGGCACGGACGCGCCGTTCCCTTAATGCTTACAGCGTAAGGAACACCGTCAAATATACAAAACGAACTCGGCGCCGGCGAACGAGGCGACGTCTGCGGCCGTGAGGGAGGTGGAACGCTGTGGCCAAGTACACCCGACTGGATTCGAACCAGTAACCTTCGGTTCCGTAGACCGATGCTCTATCCAGTTGAGCTACGGGTGCGTCGCGGGTCGTGCCGGATCCATCCGCGGCTCCCTATCGTAACTTGGGGTGAAGCGGGCGACAATCAATTTTGGATTTTGGATTCGGGCGGTCGCGGGTTTGAACTGATCGATTGCATCGCTCGGGTGGTCTGCGCATAATGAACACATTCGGCCAATCCTCGTACAGGTATTTGTGAGGGTTGCGCGCCTCGTTGATCGCACCAGGGTCTACCTGCGGCGGGCGGCCGGTTCCCTCTTAACCGTGCCATTCTAAATGGATTGGGCCTGACGCGGTCGGTCGTGCGAGAGAAGTGTCAACGGAGATAACTCGGAGGAACGAAACGGTATGTCACAGGCCGTCAAGATCGAGGCCAATAGCCTTTGCAAGCAGTTTGGTTCGTTTCTGGCCGTGCGGGATGTGACGTTTTCGATCGCCAAGGGGGAGGTTGTCGCATTCCTCGGTCCGAACGGGGCGGGCAAGACGACAACGATGCGGCTCCTGACGGGGTTCGTCGCGCCCACACACGGCTCGGCGAAAATCGCCGGAATCGACGTCCAAGATGACCGCATCGCCGCCGCCGAACACCTGGGGTATCTGCCCGAAAACGGGCCGCTTTACACCGACATGACGCCGATGGGGCTGCTTCGATTTTTCGGGTCGGCGCGGGGAATGTCGCCTGCGCGGCTGCACGATCGCATCGACGCGGTGGTCACGCAGTGCGCGCTCGAAACCGTGGCGCACAAACCCATCGGCAAGCTTTCGAAAGGATATCGCCAGCGCGTTTCCATGGCACAGGCGCTGTTGCACGATCCCGAGGTGCTGATCATGGATGAGCCCACGAGCGGGCTGGACCCCAATCAGATCCGCGGGATGCGGCAGTTGATTCGTGATCTGGGCCAGTCGAAGACGGTTCTGGTGTCGACCCACATTCTTCAGGAGGTCGATCCAATCGCCGATCGGATCCTGTTCATCCATGATGGCAAGATCGTTTTTGACGGCAAGCCGGCGGAGATGGCTCGTTTGAACGGAAGTCTCGAGCAGACGTTTTACAATCTGACGGCTCAGCCAGTCTGAGGGTTGTCAGTGGTCAGTTGTCGGTCGTGAAATCGGCGGTCGGGCGGACTCGGCTGACCACTTTAGCGAGGTTTGAATCCTGGAGCGGGCAACCGGGGTGAATCGAGTTTACCTTTTGAGGGGTGAAGAGCGGTGAGCACGCTGGAAACCAAGGCGAAGAGCGAAGAGCGGGCTGCTTCGAAGCCTGTGAGGGGCCGGCTGCGGGGCGGCCGCCTGCACGTGATCGGGGCGGTGTTCAAGCGGAATTTCCTGAGCTACTTCAGCAACCCCGCGGGGTATGTGTTCATCACGCTGTTTGTATTCGTGAGCTCGTGCGTGGCCTTCTGGCAGGCGATCTTTTTCACGAACAACCAGGCCAACCTCGACGAGCTGAACACGTACATGCCGTACTTGCTGCTGCTTTTTATTCCGGCGATCACGATGAACACGTGGGCCGACGAGCGCAGGCAGGGGACGGACGAGCTGTTGCTGACTCTGCCGGCACACGACCTTGACGTCGTGCTGGGGAAGTATCTGGCTGCGCTGGGGATCTATTCGGTGGCGCTTCTGTTCTCGCTGCCGCAGGTTTTCGTGCTGGCGTGGGTGGCCTCGCCGCCGGACGTCTCGATCTTTGGCTGGCTGGGATCACTTGATCTGGGCATGCTGTTTGCGACATATGTGGGCTACTGGCTGATGGGGGTGCTGTTGATCGCGATCGGGATGGTCGCGTCGCTGCTATCGGCGAACGTGACGGTTGCGTTCATCCTGGGGGCGCTGTTCTGCGCGGTGCCGATATTCCTGGGAGGCATGGCCGCCCCGCTCAAGAACACGGTGCAGCGGGCGTTCGAGGGGTGGTCGGTCGGCTCGCAGTTCGCGGATTTCGGAGCGGGCGTGTTGTCGCTCGACGGGATCCTTTACTTCGTGGGGCTGGCGATGGCCATGCTCTACTTGAACATGGTGCTCCTGGGGCGGCGGCACTGGGCCGGCGGGGAGGCAAGCACGAACCACTGGCTGCACTCGCTGGCGCGGATCGTCGCGGTGGTGCTGGGAATCGCGAGCGTGACGGTGATCGTGAACCAGTGGGGCATCCGCGCCGATGCCAGCTCGGAAGGGCTGCACACGCTTTCGAGCGAATCAATCGAGCTGGCCAAGGGGATTTCGGCCGATCGGCCTGTGCTCATTCAAGCGTTTGTGAGCCCGGTGGTGCCGAAGGAGTATGTCGAGATCCGGTCTGATTTACTGGGGCTGCTCCGGGAATATCAGGCCCGTAGCGGCGGCAAGATCAAGCTGAACATCGTGCCGACCGAGGTGTTTTCCGAGGAGGCGCGGCAGGCCGAGAAGCGGTTCGCGATCGAGCCGCACCGGGTGTTCAGCCTGGAGCAAGGCAAGCAGGCGTCTGCCGAGATTTTCCTGGGGGTGGCGTTCACTTCGGGAACCGAGGAGGTGGTGATTCCCTTCTTCGACCGCGGCCTACCGGTGGAGTATGAGCTGACGCGGTCGATTCGAGTGGTGTCGCGAAGCGGGCGCAAGAAAGTGGGAATCTTGCAGACCGACGCCAAGATGCTGGGCGGCCTCGATATGCGGTCGTTCAGCCAGACGCCGGAGTGGTCGATCGTGACGGAGCTCAAGAAGCAGTACGACGTGAGCTCGGTCTCGCCCGACACGCCGATTCCTTCTGACTTGAATGTGCTTCTGGTTGCGCAGCCGTCGTCGCTTGCGCAGCGGCAGATCGACGCGGTGACCGACTACGTCAAGAAGGGCGGGGCGGCACTGCTCTTCCTGGACCCGTTCCCGTACGAGCAGGTGATGAACGGTAATCCATCGCTGGCGCCGGAAGTGCCGAAGCAGCCTCCGGGAGGAATGTTCGGTGGGGGGCAGCCGCCGGAGCCGAAGGGCAATCTGAGAGGGTTGCTCGACGCGTGCGGGATCGACTGGCCGGCTACCGAGATCGTCTGGAACATGTACAACCCGCATCCGAAGATGGCCGACCTGCAGGCGACGCCGGAAATCGTGTTTATCGGGACGGGGAGCGGCGCCGACGACGCGTTCAATGAAGAGCAGAGCGCGAGCGCGGGCATGCAGGAGATTGTGACGCTTTTCCCCGGGATGCTCAGGTCGGCCGCGGTCGGATCGGGGCTGGAGTTCACGCCGCTGTTGCGGACGGGACCGACCGGCGGGACGATCGCGTGGTCCGACTTTGCGATGCAAGGATTCATGGGTTTCTCGGGTGTGAATCCAAGGCGCCGGCACGTTCGAAGTAATTTGAGCTACACGCTGGCCGCTCACGTCACCGGGCAGGTGGCTGCCGACGCATCGAAAGACGCGAAGAAAGAGGATGAGAAGAAGGATGCCGAGAAGAAGAAAGATGCGAAGGCGGCGGCGCCCGTGAAGATCAACGTGATTGCAATCGCGGATCTTGACTTCATCGGCGAGCAATTCTTCGAGATGCGCCGGCGCAAGGTTGAGGACCTGGAATTCGACAATGTTTCATTCGTGCTGAACTGCGTGGACGTGCTGGCCGGAGATGAGTCGTTCGTTGCGCTGCGGAGGAAGCGGCCGGTGCACCGGCGGCTCGAGGCGATCGAGGCGCGGGTCAAGGAGTTTGACAAGGTGCTTGCCGACAAGACCAAGCAGGCCGAACAGATGGCGACGGACGAGCTGGACCAGGCTCAACAGGCGTTTCAAAAGCAGGTGGACGTCGTGCAGTCGCACGCGGACTGGGACGAGCGGACGAAGGAGATTCAGCTCGCGAATATTCAGAAGGTAGCGAACATGAAGCTCGACGTTGCCAAGCGGAACATCGAAGACAAGAAGCTGAACGAGATTCGCGAGGCGAAGACCGATTCGGAGCAGCGCATTCGCGGCATTCAAAATCGCGTGCGGCTTGCGGCGGCGATCGTGCCGCCGTTGCCACCGGCCATCCTGGGACTGCTGGTCTTCTTGTGGCGCCGGACGCGCGAGAATGTGGGAGCCAATCCCAAGCGGTTGATGTATGAGCCGCGGCGGGGGGCGTCTGGTAAGTAATGAGTCGTTTTTCGAGTCGCCAACAGGGAACCGCGATGAACGAACTGCTCAAGACCACGATTTTCGTCGGTGTGGCCGTGGTGCTCGCCGGCTCGGCATTCTTTATTACTCGCGATCGCCAGCCCGCGAACGCGGCAGACTTCGACGACCAGGGCCAGGCGTTCTTTCCGGACTTCAAGGATGCGCTCGAGTGCACCGACCTCGAAGTCATCGACTTCGATGCCTCAACGGCGACGGCGTCGCGGTTTCGGGTGATGTTCAAGGACAAGAAGTGGGTGATTCCGTCGCCGTACTACAACTATCCCGCGGATGCGCGCGACCGGCTGTCACAGACGGCGGGGGCGATCATGCTTTTGAACAAGGACACGGTTCGCTCCAATAACACGGAAGAGCAAGAAGCGATGGGCGTGATCGACCCGGTCGACATGAAGCTCTCGACGCTCAAGGGGCGTGGCAAGCGGATCACGCTGCGCGACCAGTCCGAGAAGGTGCTCGCCGACATCGTCATCGGCAACGAGATCAAGGGGACGGAGCGCAAAGACGGGCAGGCCCAGCGGTACGTGCGAGTGCCGGGTCAGACACGGACGTATGGTGTGAACATCAAGGCCGAGCCGTCGACAAAGTTTACCGACTGGATCGAGACGAACCTGCTGAAGGTCGAGGCCAGCAAGATTCGACGCATATTCTTCAACAACTACAAGCTTCAGGAGAGCCCCAACTTCCAAGGGAAGCTGGAACTGAAGCGGGGTGATGAGCTGGTGATCACACGGAAGGATTCGAACGGTCCGTGGACGATGGATGGGCTCGGCGCGAACGAGCAGCTCAACGAGAACAACCTGCGTACGCTTTCCGACGCCGTGGCCGACTTGAAGATTGTCGGGATTCGGCCCCGCCCGGCGGGACTGGAGGACCTTGATAACGTAAGGAGCATCCCGTCGGTGGTGATGGCATCGCTGCAGAACAAGGGCTTCTTCTTGACGACGAAGGGGCTTTATTCGGACCAGGGAGATGTCTCGATCGGGACCGATGAAGGCGTGGTTTACACCCTGCGGTACGGGGGGCCGGTGTTTGTCGAGGGAGACGAGCTGGTGGTGGGGGCGCCGGACGACGTCGAACAGAAGAAGGATGCGGGTGGTGCGAAGGACAAAGAAAAGAAAGATAACGAGAAGAAGGCGGGGGGCGCGAAGGAGAACCGGTATTTGATGGTGACGGTTGCGTTCGACCCTAGCTTGATCGAGAAGCCGGAGTCGATGCAGCCGAAGCCGGTTGTCAAATCCGACGCGCCCGCGACGATCCCCGATAACGTGTTTGCCCCGGATCCAAAGGATCCGAAAGTCATCGCCGACCAGAAAGCGGCCGAAGAGAAAAAGACGCGCGAGAAAGCGGACTACGACAAGAAGCTTGCGGACGGCCAGAAGAAGGTCGACGACTTCATGAAGCGCTTCGGGCCCTGGTATTACGTGACGCCGGGCGATAGTTTCCGGTCGATCAACCTGGACCGAGTTTCGCTGGTCGAGCCGAAGAAGCCTCCTGGCGCGGAAGGAGCCGAGCCGGGGCCGGGTGGCGGGTTCCCGGGGGGGTTGCCCAAGGGATTTCCGGGGATGCGGACGCCGCGCTAGGCTTGTCCATAGCGAGCTGCCCGTAATGAGTTTCATGTCAGCGCGAACCGGCACCCTAGCGATCCACTCCTTAAAGTGGCTGGTTTCGTGCGGCACGGGGAGTGTAGACTTTCATTTTCCGCGGCCGAGTGGCAACTGAGACGGGCAACTCTATAACGGTGAAGCCGATGGCGACTGCGCCTGGTATGGGATCGAATCCGCAGGGGACGCCGGCGGGAGAAAAACCTGATTCGGGGCGGCGGCGTCATTTGCTTTCGGCGCTGGTGCAGAATCAACCGGGTGTGCTTGCGCATGTTTCGGGGATGTTTGCGTCGCGCGGGTTCAATATCGAGAGCCTCGCGGTGGGTGAAACGGAGAACCCGCACCTTTCGCGGATCACGGTCGTGGTGATGGGAGACGACCGGCATCTCGAGCAAGTGCGCAAGCAGCTCGAGAAGATCGTGACGGTCGTGAAGGTGCACGACATCTCGCGAGAGGATTACGTCGAGCGGGATCTGATGCTGATCAAGATCAAGGCGCCGCCTGCGCTTCGGCCGGAGATCACGGCGCTCGTGCAGATCTTCCGGGGCCGGATTCTGGACGTCAGCCCCGATCAGTTGATGATCGAGATTTCCGGACAGGAGAAGAAGATCGAGGCGTTCATCGAGCATGCTCGTCATTACGGAATTCAGGAGCTGGCGCGCACCGGGCGGATTGCGCTCGTGCGGGGTGACGTGCCACTCGAGGGTGAAACAATCGCGGAGACGCCGGGCTCGGCCGAAACCGCGGAGCTGCCGACCGTTCAAGGTCATTCCGAGCTTTAGGCGGCAATTTTGAATCAGGTCAGGCTTCGAGCCTGACGGGTTTTCGAGAAAGAGAGAGATCATCGATGGCTGCGAAGATGTACTACGATCAGGACGCGGAGCTCTCGCTTCTGAAGGGAAAGACGATCGCGATTATCGGTTATGGCAGTCAGGGGCATGCCCAGGCGCAGAACCTGCGTGATTCGGGCTGTGAGGTGGTTGTGGGCCAGCGCGCGGGATCGGCGAATTACGACCTCGCGGTGCGTGATGGTTTCAAGCCGGTATCCGCGGGCGAGGCGGCCGAGGCGGGCAAGCTCGTCAATATCCTGTTGCCGGACGAGGTGCAGGGAGATATTTACACTCGTGAGATCAAGCCGCATCTGCGCGCCGGGGATGTGTTGCTTTGCTCGCACGGGTTCAACATCCATTTCGGGCAGGTGGTGCCGCCGGAGGGGGTGGACTGCGCGCTGGTTGCGCCGAAGGGACCGGGGCACCTGGTTCGCAGCGAGTTCGTCAAAGGAGGAGGAGTGCCCTGCCTGATCGCGACGACCGAATCGTGCACGCCGACGGGCAAGGCGCTGGCGCTGGCGTATGCCAAGGGGATCGGCGGCACACGGGCGGGCGTGTTGCAGACGACGTTCGCCGAGGAGACCGAGACCGACCTGTTCGGGGAACAGGTGGTGCTTTGCGGCGGCGTGAGTGCGCTCGTGAAGATGGCATTCGAAACACTGACCGAGGCCGGCTATCAACCTGAGAGTGCCTATTTTGAATGCCTGCACGAGCTGAAGTTGATTGTGGACTTGATGTACCAGGGAGGGCTCAACTACATGCGATACAGCATCTCGAACACTGCCGAGTTCGGCGATTACACTCGCGGGCCGCGGATTGTCAACGAGCAGACGCGGGCCGAGATGAAGAAGATCCTGGGCGAAATCCGATCCGGCCAGTTTGCGCGGGAGTGGATCCTCGAGAACCGTGCGAACCGCCCGGTGTTCAACGCACTTCGGCGGATGGACCACGAGCATCCCGTCGAGCAGGTCGGCAAGCGGCTGCGCAGCCTGATGCCGTGGATCGACGCCAAGAGTGTCTAAGGCACGTCGCCACAATGAATTCGCCGATATCACTCGGTGCGACCGCGCGATTGGTTCAGAAATCGCTGCTGGGCAAAAAAGGGTCGGTGGGATAAGATGCGCCCGTTGTCAGCCCCGGAGGATTTCGGACAATGGCCGATCTGATTGATCATGGTGCCCGCGTGATGTGCGGCTTGTTGATCGCGGGGATTCTGTTGATGGGCAGTGGAGCTGCGAGCGCTCAGCCCGCGGCTGGAAAGAGTGACGATCGCAAGAGTGCCGCGACGGTTGACGGC
Organism: uncultured Planctomycetota bacterium; assembly: GCA_963823665.1. Classification (GTDB taxonomy): domain Bacteria; phylum Planctomycetota; class Planctomycetia; order Isosphaerales; family Isosphaeraceae; genus CAVXHV01. The sequence continues at coordinate 187,856 of CAWGMQ010000004.1, read as the reverse complement.
GAGGAGTCAACTTCGGCCGGAACGCAGGCTGAACCGGCGGTGCAAGGGGCGACGAAGGCGGCGGTTGATCGATCGAGCATTCTACGAGCGGTCGTGAACGCGAATCCGATACTCTGGCCGCTGGCGATCTGCTCGGTGGTGACGGTCGGTTATGTGCTCGAGCGATGGCTTGCGCTGCGACGCGATCGTGTCGTCCCGCGCGAGTTTGCCGATCGATTTCTCGAGCGACTATCCACCGGCAAGCTGGATCGCGAGCGAGCGCTCGAGCTTTGCCGGGCACACGACAGCCCGGCGGCGCGAGTGTTTGCGATGGTGGTGGGAGCCTGGGGACAGTCGGGCGCGGCGATCCGGCAGATGGTCAGCCATGACGCGGCTGGCGAGGTGGTCGAGCTCAAGCGCAATCTGACGGATCCTGAGCGCGGTGGCGACGCTGGGGCCTCTTCTGGGTTTGCTAGGGAACGGTGTTCGGCATCATTCAGTCATTCGACGCACTGGGGGGCCGGATTGGACCTGCACGGGGGGAGATGCTCGCACGCGGAATCAGCCTGGCGCTCGTGGCGACAGCGTTTGGTCTTGGGATCGCGATTGTCGCGGTCACATTCTATTATTTCTTCTTGAATCGAGTCGATGTGCTCATCCGAGAGCTAGATGATCGGACGCGGCAGGTGATCGAGCTGGTCTCGAGCGAATCGCAACGGATGATCGGGGGCGATCGGCGGCATGTGCCGCCGGTTGCGGGCGAGAGTCATCGTCACGAGTCGCGCGTCATTTAGGGCGACTCGCTACTAGCGTTTGCGGGTTCTTCAGGTCGCGTTCATTCCCGACGATCGTGAGCCGATAATCGAGGATTTGTCCGATGCTCGCGAGCCGCATTCAGGTCGACGAGGCGCCCTTGATCAACATGACACCGATGGTGGATGTCATTCTCTGCCTGCTGGTGTTTTTCATGGCGGCGACCAGGCTTTACGATTGGGACGAGAGCGAGTTCCTGGTGAGCGTTCCGGAAGTGGCCGAGGCACAGCCGGCGTCGGCAGCACCTGACGACTTGATCCTGGTAATTTCGACTCGAGGTTCCGTATCGATCGATCAATCGACGTTACGACCTCGATCAGTTGGTTGTGAGGCTTCGCGAAGCCAGGAAGCATTATGCTAACCAGGGTGTTGTGATCCGGGGCGACGCGTCGCTCGCGTACCAGGATCTGGCCGACGTGCTTTCCGCCTGTGACGAAGCCGGCATCCGGAACGTGCGCCTGCCCGTTCGGACCCGTGACGAGGCGGCGGGTGACCGTTAGGTCGCGTGCGAGGGAACGCGAAGCGCCTGATATTGCCGTCGCTCATCGCGGGCGGATGGAAAGTGGTTCTCTGGGCACTCACGTTACGACAGCCAATTCATCGGAGTAAGCATGAGTTTGTTCTGGCAGATTTACGAGTGGTGCGTCACTGCGTTCTGGGCGGTGATGAACTTGAGCCCGGAGACGATCAACCAGTATGCGGATCAACTTCGGGTCGTGGCTTTACGTGATCTTGTTCGCGATCATCTTCGCCGAGACAGGGCTTGGTGGTGACGCCGATCTTGCCGGGTGATTCGCTCTTATTCGCGGTGGGCGCGGTCGCGGCCCACCCTGAATCGCCGCTCAAGATCGGGCCACTGGCTGTGCTTCTGGTGGTGGCGGCGGTGCTTGGCGACGCCGTCAACTATTCAATCGGGTACTTTATCGGTCCGAAGGTGTTTTCGCGCGAGAAGTCATGGCTTTTGAACAAGAAGCACCTCGTGCATGCGCAGAACTTCTATGAGAGATACGGGGGTGTCACGATCGTGCTGGCGCGGTTCGTGCCCATCGTTCGAACGTTCGCGCCGTTCGTCGCGGGCATCGGCAAGATGAGCTACCGGCGATTTGCCGCATACAACATCGCGGGAGGGGCTGTCTGGATCCTGGGTTTTCTGCTGGCAGGGTGGTGGTTCGGGGGACTGCCAATTGTGCAGAAGCAGTTCAAGTACGTGATCCTCGCCATCATCGTGATCTCGGTGATGCCAGCCGTCGTCGAGTTCATCCGTGCGTGGCGCGCGAAAGAACGGAGAGCCTCCGGAGAGCAGCAAGCCGCCAGGAGAACCCTGGGACAACGTTGGGTGAGGCGATCGATGAGCTCGATCGGGCGCCGTCGTGCCGGAGCCGTACTGGTCGTGCTCGGTCGTCAATCCGACCGTTTCTCGAAAGCCTTTTCGAGATCGTCGAGCATGATTGCGTCGAGGTTGCCACCCAGAAGAGCTGTGAGCTGGAGGCTAACGACCGCTTCGCTTGCCTGGCGACCGTTGTTGATCATGCTCAGGTACGGCTCTGCACCGATCAAGACCGCGCGAGGCCGGCCATGCACGGTCAACACATACCGAACGGTGTTATTCTCGAGCTCTCTCAGAATATCGGGCAGATTCTGGTGCAACTCGCGACTCCCGACGATCCGAACTGGAGACTCCGCAGACTTGTCCGCCATGAACGATGTGCCTCCTCTGGAGAACCGTCCGTTGCACCCGCGGAGACCGATCAACGCCCGGACGTCGCCGGCCGTTGGATCGCCGCACCCGATTGCAAGTCGGCCGTACTTCTGATTGGTCTCATGCAACGATGCATTCGTCTAGCAAGCCGACGAGGCACGCCCCGAACGGGGTACGAGACCAGATTTCACCTTTTGCCCAAGCCTCAAATGTCGTGTACACCGAGAGTTCGGTTGAGTCTGACGTGCTCGCCGCTTTCGCGGCCGAATCATTCTACGGGCAACTCACTCGATTGCAAGGGTCGACTACCTGGTCAGTGATACTGATTTTTCCATCCATTCTCGCCTGGCCACAAATGCTTGGATGTCTTTGTTGATGCAATAGGTCCTCTCAGCTTAGTGAGCGTCGTTTTGGTCAAAAGCGTCCATTGTTTTTTGATTGCCTCTGATTTTTGTCGTTGATCAGAAGGCGGCTTGCTGGGCTTTTCGCGAAGGTGGGGAGAGAGGTCGTGGATCTGGACGACGAGACAACGGGACGGTTGCGATCAATCGAGTGTCTCGACGGCAAGTGCGATGGCCTCGCCGCCGCCGATGCAGAGACTGGCGATGCCGCGGCTGTCCGCCAGTGCGATTGAGGGCGTTCAGCAGGGTGACGAGGATCCGGGCGCCGCTGCAACCGATCGGATGTCCGAGCGCGACTGCGCCGCCGTGAATGTTCAGCTTCGCGGCCGGGATGCCGAGCTCACGTTCCGCGACCATGGTCACGACGGCGAATGCCTCATTGATCTCAAAAAGGTCAACGTGCTCGATCGTCCATTTGAGCTTCTCGAGTAGCAGACGGATGGCGGCGACGGGAGCCGTCGTGAACCACTCCGGTTGCTGGCTCCAAGTCGCCGCACCCTTGATGACGGCAAGCGGTTTGAGACTCGCGGCGCGGCAGTGCTCGGGGGATGCGATCAGGAGTGCGGCTGCACCGTCGCTGATGCTGGAAGCATTTCCGGCGGTGATCGATCCGTGAGGACTGAACGCTGGCGCGAGCGATCGCAGCTTCGCCTCGTCGAATTTCGCCGGGCCTTCGTCCGCCGACACGCGAGTCGTCTTCCCTCTGGACGCGACGTCGATGGGCACGATTTCCGTGTCGAACGCGCCGGCGGCGATCGCCTGCCGGGCACGGGTGTGGCTTCGCACGGCGAAATCGTCTTGCTCGTTCCGGCTGAAGTGATATGTCTCGGCGCAGATCTCGCCGCAGCTTCCCATGTGCTTGCGGCCGTAAACGTCCCAGAGGCCATCGACGATCATGGAGTCGAGAAGCTCACCGTGACCGAGCCGATAGCCCTCGCGGGCTTTCGTGAGCAGATAGGGCGCGCGGGTCATGTTCTCCATGCCGCCGGCAACAATCAGCGTCGCGTCGCCGGCGCGAATTGCCTGGTCGGCAAGCATGACGGCTTTCAGGCCCGAGCCGCACACCTTGTTGACGGTGAGCGCCGCCGACGGAGTCCGGCAGACCGGCGAAGATTGCCGCCTGGCGGGCGGGATTCTGTCCCAACCCAGCCGCAATCACATTGCCCATGATGACTTCGTTGACCGACTTCCCGTTTACCCCGGAGCGTTCCAGGAGGGCCCTGATGCTGGCAGCGCCTAACTCGGGGGCCGGCATGCTCGCCAAGGCGCCGTTCATGGCGCCCAAGGGCGTGCGGAACTCCGGCCACGATGAATGATCGATCGCTCAAGTCTTCGGTCCTTTCAAACACAGCCGATGGGCTACTCGACCGACTTGATGTGCAGCTCCTTGAGCTGCCGCGGGTCGACCAGGCCGGGGGCTCCTGTCATCAGGTCGGTTCCCTTGGCCGTCTTGGGGAACGCGATGCAGTCGCGGATGTTGGTCAGCCCGGAGTAGAGCATCACCAGGCGGTCGACGCCGAGCGCGATGCCGCCATGCGGCGGTGCGCCGTTGCGGAGGGCGCTCAGGAGGAAGCCGAACTTCTCTTGTGCCTCTTCGGGCGAAAGACCGAGCAGAGCGAAGATCTTCGACTGAATCAGGTGGTCGTGACAGCGGATCGTGCCGCCGCCGCATTCCTCGCCATTGACCACCAGGTCGTACGCCTGGGCGCGGATCGAGGCCGGGTCGGAGTCAAGCAGATGCAGGTCTTCAAACAGCGGCATCGTGAACGGGTGGTGCTCGGCGACGTAGCGCTTCTCTTCGGCGTCCCAGGCGAAGAGCGGAAAACGCACGACCCAGCAGTAATGGAACGATCTTGGGGTCGTACAGCTTGAGCTCAGCCGCCAGGCGGCTGCGCAGGCTGGAAAGTGCCAGCCCGGTGACCGCCTGGGTATCGGCAACGATCAGGATGAGGTCGCCGGCGGCGGCCTGGAACCGCTCGCGGAGCTCATGCTGCGCTTCTGCGCGGGAAGAACTTGGCGGTCGGGCCGGCCAGGGTTTCGGCCTCGACCTTGAGCCAGACCAGGCCCTTCGCCCCGATACCGGCAATGGATTCGGCGAGGCCGTCCAGATCCTTACGGCTGTAGCGCCCGCCTCCGCCGGGCACGCAGATTCCGCGGATGCGGTTGCCGGCCTCCTGGGCCTGCTGGAAGACCTTGAACTCGGTCTTGGCGGCGATGTCGGCGACGTCTTTGAGCTCCATACCGAATCGCAGGTCGGGGCGATCGTTGCCGAAGCGTTCGACGGCGTCGTGATAGTCAAGCCGGGGCAGCGGGAGCTTGAGCTCCTCTCCGGTGAATTCCCGGGCCATCGCCGCGACCAGAGTTTCCATCGTCGTGGTCACGTCGTGGTCGTCGACAAACGACATTTCGACGTCGAGCTGGGTGAATTCGGGTTGCCGGTTGGCGCGAAGGTCTTCGTCTCGGAAGCAACGCGCGATCTGGAAATAACGGTCGAACCCCGAGACCATCAAGAGCTGCTTGTAGAGCTGGGGCGACTGGGGCAAGGCGTAGAAACGGCCGGAATGGATCCGGCTGGCGACCAGGAAGTCACGCGCGCCCTCGGGCGTGCTGCGGCCGAGAATCGGCGTTTCCACCTCGAGGAAACCCATGTCCGACATCGTGCGCCTCATGAGCTGCGTCAACCGGTGGCGGAGAATGAAGATCTCCTGCATCGCCGGCCGTCGCAGGTCGAGGTAGCGATAGGTCAGCCGCAGCTCTTCGTTGGGCTCGGGACCGTGCATCTCGAACGGCGGAGTCGGCGTTGCGTTGTAGATGACCAGGTCGCGGGCGCGGACTTCGATCCCGCCGGTCTTGAGCCTGGGGTTTTCCTTGCCGCGCATCCGCGGGGCTACCAACCCAGAGATGCCGACGACATACTCGTTCCGCAGCTCCCTGGCGAGTGCCTGCAACTTGGCCCCGGCGTCGGGCTCGAAGACGACCTGAGTGATGCCATAGCGGTCGCGAAGGTCGATGAAGAGCAAGCCGCCGAAGTCGCGCCAGGCATCAACCCAGCCGTTGAGCACGACATGTTGCCCGACGTGCTCGGTCGTCAAGTCACCGCAAGAATGAGTTCGTTTGAGTAGCATGAGGAATTCAGTCAGTCCGTCGTGTTAGAGGAAATCATTACAGACGCAAATCGTGCCTGAACTTAAGCATACTGCGGCCCCGGCAGCTTACGATACCCCTTCGATTTGAAGAGCGTCAAGGACTGCAAGATTCAGACAGGGCCGCTGTCGCGAGGGTTCGTCGTGATGAGTTCGACGGGTCCAGGATGTATGATCAAGGGCGGCGTGCGGGAGTCTTGCGGAACACACATCAGAGAACGCAAAGCCGATGAAGTTCGACGCCGCCCGGGCGAGTGCGACTTTCGAGAAACTGGATGATCCCGCGTTCGCGGGGCCTGAGGGTGAATGGCGCATCGCTGACTTCGTCGCGGGCGAATTTGAGCGGATGGGTTGGAACGTCGCACGGCGCGAGGTGGAAGGCTCGCGGTTCCCGCAGCTTGTGGGCCCGTGGATCATGTGGATTGGATATGGGGCTTTGATCACGATTGGATTCTGCGTCATCCTCGGGCGAAACCCCATCATGCAGATATTGGCGTTACTGACGACGTTTTTCGTTGGCGTGAAGTGGGTGGACGCGCTGGCCTTCAATTGGATCCGGCCGGGGCGTTGGATGCGCCCCTTGGAGAAGGCACCCGTCGTCATCGCCTCAGTTGGGGGCGATTCGTTGCCTCCGGTACGGGTTGTCTTCCAGACGGTGCTCGGCAGAATTGATACGGGATTTCTTGGATTGTTCCGCATACGCCGATACTTTATCTTGGGCATTCTCCACCTTTGTTTTTGGACTTCATCACTCCTCACCTTTTTGGGAATGTGGGGCGATCCAAGGCTATTACCGGTAACGATCGTCGCAACCTGGCTGAGCATCGCATTCGCCTGGGTCATGATTATCTGCGTTCTTTCCTGGGAGTTTCGTCATTCCCGGCCGGCTGATGGCGTGCTGCGAACAGATCGTCTGAGCACGGCGCTCTTGCTGGAGCTCGCGCGGAGCTGGCCGCGCCATCGCTCGGCGGAGATCGCGCCAACCTTCATCGTCGCCGGAGGCCAGCGACTCGATTACGCCGGATCCCGTGAAGTCGTTCGCATGATCGAATCGGAGTGGCCCAGGAAACCTTCGATTCTGTTGCTTTTGTTTGCTCCGGGCGCGGAAGGGACAACTCACGGTTCCGAGTCCGTCCTCCGGATCGCTGCACTTCGTGGTTCTGGTGGCGATCTGGCCAAAAACGCTGCAAACAGCCTCTGGCTCCCCCATCGCGATGAAGGGGCATCGCTTTATTCTCTCTGGCCGTTCGATAAGACGAGGGTTGATGAGCCGATCGCGTTGATCGGCTCGGACCTAGGCGATGAGCCCGGCGCGGCGGTGCCGCCCGAGACGCTGAATCGGGCAGCCCAGCTCGCGATGGAAATCACCCTGCGCTGGGCCAAATTGCAGAAAGTGATCACGAATATGATTCTCTGGCTTGCGGTGCTCGCGGGATCGGCGGCTGCCCACGAAACCAGTCTCCCTGGCGTCGAACCCGTGCAATGCGGGATCGACGTTCTGGTCGTCGACGGATTTCGCCCGTTGCGCGGGAAGAGAATCGGGCTCGTCACCAATCACACCGGTGTGACACGAGACGGCAAGTCGTCCATCGACGTTCTCTTTCATGCACCAGATGTGAAATTGGTCAAGCTTTTCAGTCCCGAGCACGGGATTCGCGGCGAGCTTGATAAGGAGGTGCCCGACGGACAAGATCGCGCGACCGGCCTGCCGATCGTGAGTCTCTACGGCAAGGAGCGGAAGCCGCGGAAAGAAGACCTCGTGGACCTGGATGCGCTCGTCTACGACATCCAGGATGTCGGCACGCGTTTTTATACATATATTTCGACGCTTGGCCTCGTACTCGAGGCGGCCGCCGAATCGAAGAAGCAGCTCTTGGTGCTCGACCGTCCGAACCCGATCGGCGGCCGGATCTCCTCCGGGCCGGTGCGCGACGCGGAATTTGCATCGTTCATCGCGTACCACGCCCTTCCGGTGCGGCATGGGATGACCGTCGGCGAGCTGGCGCTGCTCTATAACGCCGAGCGCAAGCTCGGTGCATCGCTCGAGGTGATTCGCTGCCGCGGCTGGAATCGCGACCAACTGTACGATCGTACGGGCCTAGTCTGGATCAATCCCTCGCCCAACATGCGCAGCCTGACCGAGGCGCTGCTTTATCCGGGCGTTGGGCTGCTCGAGGCGACGAATCTCGCCACCGGCCGCGGCACGGATGCGCCCTTCGAGCGCGTCGGAGCGCCCTGGATTGACCCGCAAGCATTTGCGGCGGCACTCTCCAGTGCGGCCGTTCCCGGGGTGCGGTTCGTTCCGATTTACTTCACCCCGCGCGAGCGTCAGTATGCCGGCGAACGCTGTGGAGGAGTGCAGATCCTGGTGACGAGCTGGGATGCGTTCGACCCGCTCAAGGTGGGAACGCTTCTGGCCCTGGAGCTGCGCCGGCTGTACCCCGAGAAGTGGAAGCCCGAGGGGCTCAAGCGCCTGCTCGCCGACCGGGCGACTTACGAGGCAATTCTCGCGGGCCGGCCGCTCGGGGAGATCATGTCGCGCTGGGACGGCGAAATTGCGGATTTTCATAAGGTGCGGTCACGATACTTGCTCTACTAGAGCGACGTTGCGTCGCCGCCTCCGGAGTGCCGCGCTCTTGGACCCGGCATAATCAGAGGTGGATCGGCCGGCGGATCGCTGGCAACGTATTCGTTTTTGACCCAGGCACGAAACCGATCAGGAGAATGGGCCAGCCCGGCCCCCTCGAGCCACGCGGCATACTCCTGCAGGGGTTCGTGGAGATGTTCGGTGCCGAACAGCGGGATGTGGCCGAATTCGATCGAGAACGAGCTGAGCGCGATTTCGGGAGCCTCGTCCCGCCGCACCATCCGGTAGACTGCTGAGGCCAGTCCGGTGCGGTCAGCACCCGACTTGCAGTGAATCAGCAAGGGATAACTACAGTGGTCGAGCAGGTCAATCAACTGCAAGAGCTCGCGGCGCGTCGGCCGGCGCGTCGCGCTCAAGGGAAGATCGTAGTACGTGAGTCCGCTTTCGTTCGCACGGCGAATCTCGTTGCCGTACCACCAGTCGCCAGTTCCGCCCCCTCGCAGGTTCAACACCGACATGAGCCGAAACTGGCGTGCCCAATCGGCCAGTTGCGTCGTGGGCTGTGCCGAGCGAATGACGACCCCATCGTCGACGACCCCAAGGTTTCCTTCGAACAACGGGCGGCGGAGCACCCACGAAACGGTCACACCGCCGAGCAAGACGACCGTCGCCGCCAGCTTCCAGAGTTTGAACCGGGCCGCTCGCCGGCCGGATTGAGCGCTGGCCAGTTCTTGAGGCGGAGCTACGGTCGTCGCCAAATGTCCTTCCTTTCGAGTACGGTGCACGAAAGTAACCATAAATCGGGAATTCCGTCCACCACGGTTCCGAGCGACGGTGTCGTTCGGAGGGCAAAGCGCGGTGCGGCCGGTCTCTCGCGATCGCTTCGCGAAGAGCCGGCCGTACCAGACTTTTCTGCTTGTGTTCACACCAGCGTCTCGTGTGTTGCCGAAACGATCAACCCAGTTGAATCACCTGGCCCCAGGCTCGAGGGGCAAGTTGGTGATCGGCGCACGAGCGGTTGTGCCTGCGGCCCCGGCGGCACCTGCCGTCGCGGGCAGTGTGGCAAACTTGACGGCTCGGATCGTGAAGGCTGTCTGCAACATCGACCCGATGACGGTCTGGAACGGAGCGGCCAGACGGTCAATGAACACCGTGAGTCTCACGATCGGGTCGCGATAGACGACGATTCGATCACCCGGCATGAGCTGGTAATTCGTGGTGGGGTCGCCCCCGCTTGTGATGGCGGCCAGGTTGACCGGCAGAATCTGCTCGCAACAGGCACCTGGAGGAGCCGGGCGGACGAGCCGGATGTTCTGTGGGGCGGCGGTCGGCATCAGCCCGTTCGCGTAGTTGATCGCATCGAGTACCGTTTCATTGCCGGTAATCGGCAACTTACCCGGTACAGCCACGTCGCCCAGGATGTAGTAGTTCTTGCTGTTGTAGGCTGTTACGTCCACGAACAACCGGTCGGAGTCCCGCGGTTCGATCCGGATGAGTTCGCCCGTCTTGGGATCCTTGTCCCACTCGCCGGTCTCGTCGTTCCCCTTGACCAAGCCCAGTTGTTCGTCCTGGAGGAACTTGCGGAGGTGAAGGACGATCTTCTCCTTCACTTCCGGAACAGTAAGTCCGGCGACGTAAACATCGCCGTACCAGCCAAGCGAGATCTTGCCGTCGGGCCTGACGAGACGCTCACCGGATATCGGCCGGCCCGGAAGGCCTTCCAGCAGTTCCACGAGGATCAAGTCCGGCGGCTCGACCACATAGTCGGGCATCGACACTTTCTTGAACTCGTTCGGAATGTTGCTGTTCGCGATTTTTTCCTCGGGTGTCTTTACCGTCTGGCATCCACACGCGGCGAAAAATGCCAGAAGTGCCAGCCAGCCGGCTCTTCGGTAGACGATTCTTGCAGTATCCATACAACACTTCCTCCCGGCATTCTGACATCGGCCGAACACCCGCCGACTGGGCTTGAGCAATTCGATGCACCCGGAGACAATTCCCGGGCGCCTGACCCATCGCGAAGGCAGGCTGTTCACCGTCAAACTCGCTTCCGCAGGAACGGCCGATCCGAAAAGCGCCGGATCGGTCTTGACAAGAGATACAATCGACACAATCACCCGTTCGCTCAAATCGAAACCACCCAGAATATTCTCATCTCGCAACTTGCGGATAATGCTGATTCGGCCGGTTGTAGAAGCCTTGCGGGATGCGCGGCCTCTGCGCTGTGCGATTGAAATAACGGGCCGCCAGGCCGCCGGGCTGACGGGTCGTGCCGCGCACGCCAGTGACGGTTTGCCTCTGGCGGGCTCGCACCCCCCCAGCGGAGGCCGCGCCGGGCGGCACGCCACTCAATTGCCCGGACCCTATTCCCAGGATCTGTGCCTGTCCCGCAAGCATCATTACCCCCGCCTGCTGTTGCGTCATGGGAAACATGCTGCCGTAGAGGAGTGGCGACGCCATCGGGTTCATGAACGGGTTGCTCATCGTCGTGCCAGCCATACCCATCATGCCGCCGCCGGGGCGGCCAGGCATTCCGAGTGCGGCAGCATCGGTGGGGCTAAGTGTGGGAGACCCGAACATTCCCGGCATCGGCATGAAACCCATCCCCATGGTCATGTTTTGGAAATTGGCGGCAGACTGGGCCGATTGCGCTGCCGATGAGGCCGACTGTGCCCGGGCCTCCACATTCAACGCGAGCATGCCCACACACGCCCACCCGAGCCAACTTGTTCGAATCGATCTCGCGGTCATCGAACTTCGCTCCTTTTCCACATTCCACCGGCGGCTTCCAAGCCGAACGGCGCCTTTGGTTCATACTTTCGACTCCGCCAACGGCCCGAAAACACTCAAAAACCGTCTCTTCCGCGAATACCCTGTATTCGTTAATTACGTAAAACCCGAAGTTTTACTGTTTTTCCCAGTTTCTCTGAAGCACTAGACGCGGGTGACCCGATCGAACGAATCAGGATCGATTAAGGAGAGGGACTGCCTCCGCCATCTCGGGGGCGACCCAGGTCAACGCGACAGGACGAGGCGAGGATGAGAACGAAGTCAAAGATCCGAGGATGCGGGCTGGTTCTGGCCGTGCTGACGTTGATCGTGAGCATGCCGGAGCTCGCGCGAGCACAACAATCAGGCTTGTTTCCCCTGAAACCGATCAAACGGCAGCGGGTACCGTGCGATCAGGAAGATCCCGTCTACAAGCTCTACAAGGACAAGTACTTCGGATACCACCCGCCCTGCTGGCGGCCGTTCCCGTCGGGCTGGGGGTGCCCGAGCCCTGAGAAGCCGAACGTCGAGAAGGCGTTCAAAGATGTGAAACTCGGGGCAGGCGGCACCGCGCCCTCGGGTGAAACCGAGGAAATGCCGGAAGGCGAACAGCCTCTGGGCCAGCCAGACATTCCGGCACTTCCCGGTCGCGAGCGTTCGCCATTTGACACGCCCGTCCCGCCCGGGGGCGACCGGCCGTCCAATCCCGCCGCGCCGCGCCAGAATCCGAGGCAGCCGGACCCTTTCGAGCAACCCGACGCGAACCCAGCCAGTAATCCAGGAGCCGCGCCCGCTGCACCTCGGACCGGACGTGCCCAACCGGCAAGCCCTCTCACCGGCGAAGGCAGCCCGGAACTCTCCGCGCCGGAGCAACCCGTTCGGCTCGAAGGCACGCAGGCCAACCGTTCGCCGCGCGACGACGACGACGGTCCGATTTTGTCCGTCGGCGATATCACTGTTCCGCCAGTCGCGCGTGCGGATGATGCATTCGGTACTCAGGCCGCCCAGAACACCACGATCACGGCCGACGGAGCCCCAACACAACCGGTGCCCGCCAATTCGGCACCGCGTCGCGGCTTTCTGAGTGGTCTGTTCAACAACCTCGGATTGAACTGGATTCGCCGCTGAACTCGTCGAAGCGCTCGGCGATCGATCTCGCAGCTCGGGCCGCTCTCCCTCGAGAGCGGTCCGGGTTGCTTTTTGTTTTGTCCCACCTCGCGTCATCTCCTGTTTTCGAATTCTGATCACCATCTGTTGGTGCAACCGGGACACAATCCTGTCACAATCGAACTGTGACAGGAGAGCCCACGGCCGCCTGACCGACTCCAGGTCCATCTTCGCGATGGTCCGTCGAGCCACTAGAGCCGTAGGCCAGGGCCTCGAATTCGATCCAATCGCATGCGAACGCGACCCTCGTACCTGCTGCTCGGACTGGTGTTCCTGGTCGTGCTGCTTGGCGCCTCCGGCTGGCTGCTCAGCTCGCTTGTCGAGCTGCACGACCGCTTCTCGCGGCAATCGCGGGGCCTCGGCATTGCGTTCTTGATCGTGCTGATCGTGTTGCTCGCGCTCGCGACGGTCTGGGTCGGTCGGATGCTCTGGGTTACCAGGAACGCCGCGACGGAGGGCGCTCGGGCGCCCGCCGGCGTGATCGAAGCCGCGTCGGTCCAGACCGACCAGGCCGAAGGTGTGATCCGCCAGGTGGGAGACCCGTCGGCCCGCGCCGGACTTGCCCAGGAGCTCTCCGAGATTCGAGCCGGTCGCCATCGCCGCGAGTTTCGGGTCGTCATCTTCGGCACGGGATCCGCCGGCAAGACCTCGCTCGCCAGTGCGCTGTTGGGCCGCGAGGCCGGCAAGAGCGAAGCCGTCATGGGCACGACCCGAAAGGCCGAGAATCACACGTACTCCTTGGACGGAGTCGACGGCAGCCTGTTCCTCACCGATACGCCGGGACTCTCCGAGATCGGCGAAGCGGGTTCGGCCCGCGAACAGGAAGCTCGCGACCTGGCCGCGCGCGCCGACCTGCTGATCTTCGTTCTCGACCACGACCTCGTCCGCACCGAATTTGAGCCGCTCTCGGCCCTGGTGCGCCAGGGAAAGCGGTCGATCGTCTTTTTCAACAAGACCGATCGGTTCAGCGAGCCGGATAGCGCCGCGATCCTGGCGAAGCTCAAGGAGCGACTCCGCGGGCTGGTGCCGCCGGATGACATCGTTTCGGGCGCCGCCTCGCCTCGGCCGCTCAACATCCGTGTACAGAAGCCCGACGGCACGGTCGAAACGCAGCTCGATGATGTGCCGCCCGAGTTGAGAGCTCTGCGCAGCCGCATCGCCAGGATCATCGAGCAGGAAGGCGAGTCGCTCCGCGCGGGCAATCTGCTGCTGCGAGCCCACTTGCTCACCAAGAAGGCCCAGGAGCAGCTCACGGTCGAACGCGATCGACGGGCGGAAAATGTCGTCGAGAAGTTTCAGTGGATCACCGCGGGAACCGTGTTCGCCAACCCGTTCCCCGCGCTGGAGCTGGTGGCCAATGGCGCCGTCCAGCTTCAGATGATCTCGGAGCTCGCCGGTGTCTACGGCGTGCAGCTCTCCGCATCCCACGTCCGGATGGTCGGCGGCCAGATGGTCCAGATGCTCTTGAAGCTCGGCCTGGTCGAGACCGCGACCTCCCTGGTCGCGGGAATCTTCAAGTCGTCGCTGGTCGGCTACGCCGCCGCGGGAGCCGTCCAGGCTGTGTCGATGGCCTACCTGACCCACGTTTCGGGCGAGGCGTTCTCCGAATACTTCCGCCAGGGGCAGACCTGGGGCGACGGAGGCATGCAGGCCGCACTCATCCGCCAGTTCGACCTGACCAGCCGCGGTGAATTCCTCCAGGATTTCGCCAAGCAGGCGGTGCAACGAGTCTCGGCCAAGATCTTGCAAGCAGCCGGAAAAACTTCCGAGCAGCCCGCACGAAAACCCTAGGTGAGGAGCTTCATGTCGAAATCGCCATCCGACTATCCCCGGCTCATTCCGAATGCCGATCAAACGATCGCAGGCGCCGGCCGCGCCCTGCGCGATAGACGAACTTCGTGCGCCCATATCCTCGAGAGCTGCCTCGAGCAAGTGGAAGAGTGGGAGCCAAATGTGCACGCCTGGGTGATTCTTGATCGCGATAATGCGAGGAAACAGGCGCGCGCGCTCGACGACGAGCTCAGAGCCGGGAACGACCGTGGGCCGCTGCATGGCATTCCAATCGGCATCAAAGACATCATCGACGTCGCCGGACTGCCGACGGCCTGCGGGTCGAAGCGCTGGGCGAATCGTATCGCGGAAACGGATGCCAATGTCGTGGCGAATCTCCGCGAATCCGGCGCGGTGATCATGGGCAAGACGGTCACGACCCCATACGCCTGGATCGACCCTCCCGTCACGCGCAACCCCTGGAATCTCGACCGAACACCCGGCGGCTCCTCGAGCGGCTCGGCCGCGGCGGTTGCTTGTGGCATGTGCTACGGTGCAGTCGGCAGCCAGACTGGCGGATCGATCACCCGGCCTGCCTCCTTTTGTGGCGTCGCCGGTTTGAAGCCGACCCGAACGTTCGTCTCTACCAAAGGCGTGTTTCCCCTGGCGCCGAGTCTGGATCACGTCGGCCCGATCGCTCGCGAGGTCGACGACCTTCGGCTCATGTTTGTTGGACTCGGTAAGTCGCTCACACTTCTGGAAGGTCCACCCACATTCCTGGGCAGACCAATTCGACTCGGACAGTTGCGTGGCTTCTTCGACCGGCGAGCGAGCTCCGTCGTGGCCAGCGCGTTCCATGAAGCGACCCGTGCGCTCGCGGCAGCGGGAGCAGAAATCGTTCCGATCGATGACCCGGTGGACTTCGACCAGATCGTGATCGACCATCGGCGCGTCATGGCGGCTGAGGCGGCTCATATTCACCTGCAATGGCTTGAAGAGGCGCCCGAAGATTACCCGCCGCGAATTCGAGAGCTGGTCGAGGAGGGTGCAGCCCTCGGCGCGCCGGATTATCTCTCCGCTGAGTCTGGCATGGCGAAAGCCGAGAAGGCCGTCGTGGCTTGCCTCTTCGAGCATGATCTTTACGCCTTGATCACCCCCGCGACGATTGGCACGGCCCCAGACCCGAGCACGACCGGCGATCCTGCCTTTAATTCTCCGTGGAGCTACACGCATCAGCCGACCGTCTCCGTGCCCACTGGTCTGGCCGGCGACGGCCTGCCCGTCGCCCTGCAGCTCATCCAGCAGTGTTCCGCGGATCTTGCTCTCTTGCGCGTGGCCCAGTGGTGCGAACAAACGCTCCGCGCGGCCAGTCAATAAGAGGCTTATCTAATGCCCGACCCCGAGTTGAGCGAAATCCTCGGCCAGCTCGAATCCCACATCGCCGGCGAAGACGAGTCGGTCGAACGCGCCAAGGCGAGCCTCGAAGCGACGCTCGCCAGCTTGAAGCTCACGCCCGAGGAAGAGGCCGCGCTCTCGAGCGAGCTGGCCCAGTTGCGCGACCTGGGTAAGAAGCTCGAGGAGTCCACAATCGAGATCGCCGCCTTCGGCATGGTCAGCCGCGGCAAGTCGTCCGTCTTGAACGCGCTCATGGGCCAGGATGTCTTCGCCGTCGGCGCAACTCACGGCACCACCGTCCAGCGCGCCGCCCAGCGCTGGCAGCATGACGCCGCCGGCCGCCCCGGCCTGGAAGGTGCCCGCCTCATCGTGGTTGACACGCCCGGAATCGACGAGGTCGGCGGCGAAGTCCGTGAAGCCCTGGCCCGCGACGTCGCCCGGCATAGCGACTTGCTCCTCTTTGTCGTCTCCGGTGACATGCAGCGCAGCGAGATTGAAGCCCTCACCGAGCTCCGCGAAGCCCAGAAGCCAATCATCCTCGTCTTCAACCAGATCGATCGCTACCCGGAAGTCGATCGCGACCAGATCTACTCGAAGATCAAGGACGAACGTGTCAAGGACCTGATCCGCCCCGACGACATCGTCATGACGGCCGCCCGGCCCGATGCTTTCAAGGTCAAGCTCCAGCTTCCCGACGGCTCGAGCCAGATTCAGTGGGAACGCCCCGCCCCCCTGATCGAACCGCTCAAAGCCCGGATACTCGACGTGCTCGAGCGTGAAGGCAAAGCCCTCGTTGCCTTGAACACACTCTTGATCGCAGGCGATTTGCATAGCGAAATCATCGAGCGAAAGGTCAGGATCCGCGATGACGCGGCCAACCGCCTCATCTGGAACTTCGCCATGGCCACCGGAGCCGCCGTCGCCTTGAACCCCATCCCAATGGTCGACATCGCCGGCGGCCTGGCCATCGACGTCGGAATGATCGTCGCGCTCTCCAACGTTTACGGTATTCCGCTGACCAGACGCACGGCCGCCAGCCTGGTCCGCGACATGATGCTCGCCCTGGGTGCCATGGGTGCCGCCGGAATCATCGGCCGCTTGATCTACAGCGGCATCAAATCGTCGCTGGCCGGAGTCACCGTCTTGAGCGGCGGCCTCGCCGCTCCCTTGACCGCTTTGGGCTACGGCGTGTTCGGTCTGGCCCAGGCCTCGGTGGCCGCCTCCACTTCGTACGTCCTCGGCCACGGCGCCAAGACTTACCTGAGACAGGGCTGCCAGTGGGGCCCCCGCGGCATCAAGACGGTCATCCAGCAGATCCTCGCAGACGCCAAGGCCGACTCCATCGTTGACCGGCTCAAAGACGATTTGAAGAAACGGTTGAAGAAGTGATTGCATCGGAAAGTCCGTCGATGTCCAGTACCCGCATCGCCGTGATCGCAGTCGCCATTGCCGCGTTATTGCTCGGCGGTCTCGCGTTGGAGATCATCACAACGGCACCGACGCGCGGTGCACTACGAACCTGCGCCGAGCTCTTCACGATCGCCAACCGCCCGGACTTGACGGATAGCCAGCGACGCGAGGCGGCTGCCCTGCTCTGCTCAGAGCGATATTTGAAGGCGCACCCGCTCCGGGTTGCGCCGGAGGGAGGCATCGTCAATCTCCCGCGAAACTTGAACAAGAACTTCAAGGCCTGGCGGGAAGGAAATAATGTGCTGATATGCACGTCAAATAGGGTCGGCCCGGTTTACCAGTTCATCTACGAAGACGGCCGCTGGCGCTTCGACGGCCTGGTCGGAATTCTGCAGCCCCGAGGAGAATTGGTGCGAACGTCAGAGCTGCCGTCGCCGTGAGACTTTAAGAGGTCGGGCCAGGGGAAGGAGCGGTGCCCACCCCTTGATCCGATCGACCCGTCCCTCCCAGGCGAATACACCCCCGTGCTCATGGTAATTTGAGCAAATAAACATTGTTATCCGAAGCAGCCACCGCGAGCTGCGAATTGTCCGGGCTCCACGCCAGCCCGTAGGTCATCGTGTAAGGGGCAACGTGCTGGTGGAATAGCGGCTTCGCGCCCGCCACATCCCACACAAAGATGTTCCCGCCGTATCCCACCGACGCTAGCCGCCTGCCGTCGGGGCTGAACGCGATTGCGTATATGTCGTCGGGGTGGCCGTCCAGCTTGTGCAGCTCCTTGCCATCGGCAACGCTCCAGATCCGGATCGTCTTGTCGACCGAGCCTGAGGCCAGCTTCGTTCCATCCGGATGAAAAGCAACCGCGTAGACCGACGCCCCGTGTCCAACGCTCTTGCGGAGTTCCTTGCCGTCGGCGACATTCCAGTACCGCACCACCTTGTCGTCGCCCCCCGTTGCCAGCAAGTCTCCCTTGGGACTGAATGCTGCGCTGTACGCAACCTTCTCCGGCACGACGAGCGATCGAACTTGCCCCCCCTTCTCGACGTCCCAGATTCGCGCGGATTTATCCGCGGCGGCGGTGGCCGCCAGCTTTCCGTCCGGGCTGAAGGCCACACTGTAGATCTGCCCGGTGTGGCCCGAAAGCGTCTTGGGCGCGGCTGGCGGCAGCGCCCACAGGGCCACATTTTTGTCCGCGGCGCCGGCGAGGAGCGATGCCGAGTCGGGCGTGAATGCGAGCGCACCCACGGGAGCGCTCGCCGTTTGATAGCTTGCCAGCTCGGCCTTCTCGGAATCGGTGATCGCGATGTTGAAAACCTTCACCACGCCGCTCGCCAGTCCAGCCGCCGCCATCGTGTTGTTGGCCGCCGCGGCGACCGAGTCCACGCCCGCGGCAAGGTTGGGAATCGCCAGCAGCGGTTTGCCGTCCGCCCCGTTCCAGACGCGAAACGACTTGTCATCAGACCCCGAGACGACCTTGCTTCCATCTTTGGAGAGCGCGATCGCCTTGACGGCCCCCGTGTGCCCGGCGAGAGTTCGGACGAGGTTCCCACTGTTCACGTCGAAGACCTTGATCGATTTGTCCGCCGAGGCCGTATAGAGTTGTCCCCCACCCGGATGCATGGCTACGCTGAAGATCGCACCCTCTCCACCGGCAAAAACGCGTACGGCGGCCGGGTTCCACAGTCGCACGGACTTGTCAGCGCCTGCCGAGACAACCGTCTTGTTGTCGCCCAGCACCGCGACCCCGGCGATCACCGCCTTGTGCCCGGTCATCCGCTCGAGCTCTCGCCCGCTCGCCGCTTCCCAGAAGCGCACCGAGTGGTCAACCGAGCCGGTGGCGACCCGGTTGTTGTCGTCCGACAAGAACACCGAGGAAACAGGCCCAGCGCAACCGGCGAGCGTCGCCAGGACCTTTCCGTCGGCGACGTTCCAGACCCGCGCCGTCTTGTCGTTCGACCCAGTGACAAGCTTGGCCCCGTCTCGACTCACGTTCAAGGAGACTACGGCATCCGCATGGCCGCCGAAGTCGCGGATGCTCTTTCCCTGATTGACATCCCAGAGCTTCGCCGTCTTGTCCGCCGAAGCCGAGAACAGCAAATTGCCGTCTTTGGGCGAAAAAGCCAGTGCCGCGATCTTTCCTTGGTGGCCCTTGAGCTCCTTGACGATCTTCGCATCGGCGGCGTTGACCAGTCGGATCGTATTGTCCTCGCCCGCAACTGCAAGCTGCCCGCCGTCCCCACGAAAGGCTATGGCGGATATGGGTGACGGCAGCTCGATTTTCTTCACTTCCTTGCCGTCGGAGGTCTGGAAAATTCGCACGGTCTTGTTGGTAAGGGCCACGGCGAGCTTCGCCCCGTCTTGCTGGAATGCGACTGCGACAACTGGCGCATCGGTGGCGATCTCCCTGATCGACTTGCCATCGGCCGGGTTCCAGATCCTGACGAGCTTATCGCCTCCGCCGGTCGCGAGCTTCGAACCGTCGCGTGAGAGTGCAAGGGCGCTCGCATTCTCTTTTACGTCGATCGTTCGCTGTGCTGGCATCCCGAGCTGCCACAATCGCGCCAGCCCGTCCGAACCCGCCGAGACAATCTGCTGGTTGTTTGGCAGATACGCCAGCGCGAGGATGGCCTCACTGGGTGCTTCGATGGCGGCGTCCGGGCTCAAATCTGCTTTCCAGAGGCGAATGGAATTGGCCTTGTCCCCCGTCGCCAGGCCCGCGCCGTCACCGCGCCAGGCAGCGGAGGCAACGTCCCCGGCGTGGCCCTGAAGTTCCTTGATCGTTTGACCGGTCGCGAGGTCCCACACTTTGATCGATTTCCCCGAAGCCGCCGCGACCAGTTTGCCGTCCGGCTTGACGGCGAGGGCCTGCACCGGTCCCGGGTGTCCTCCCATTGTCTTGCTCGGGCTCAAGACCGGCCAATCCCAGATCTTGGCGGTATTGTCCTGGCTTCCCGAGAGAATTTGCTTGCCATTCGGCGAGATCGCGACGGAAAGCACGAGCTTTGTGTGTCCTTCGAACTTCTTGATTTCCTTCCGGCCCGCGACATCCCAGAGCCGCACCGTGTTATCGAACGCTGCCGTGGCGATGCTCTTCCCGTCGGGGCTCCAGGCAACCGAGTACACCGGGCTCGTGTGTCCCTGGAGCTTGCCGATGATGGAAGCCTGCTGAGCCAGCGCGAACCCCACCGTCGTCGTGGCGGTCAGTAGAACGGCGAACGCACCGCGCGCAATCCTGGGAGTGCGAGGCTCCCGCCGAGGTTCGCTAGCGTCGAGGAGAAGAGTCTCGCTCTGATTCCCCCCCTTGCGAAGGGGGGGTAAGGGGAGGTGCGTGCCGGCGGCCGCCGTCTCAGAGCCTTCGGGCAACAAGGAGCGCCGGCAAAGCCTGATCAATTTGATCACGATTCTCTCCTCTCGGTGGGACCAGACTCTTCGCAGGCGAGTGCGGTGACGGCGGTGCAGATCGCGCGGTGGGATTTAATGACTTTCATCCAGGCGGGATTGAACGCGAGCGGAAGGCCACCCGCGGGTGTGATTCGATCATGGCAACTCGTATCAGGCACACTCCGTGTGCCGCCCGCCAAACCACTCGTAAACGTGATTCGACAATTGCTAAACATATTCCCTGAAACGAAGTCTCGCAACCTTTTTTCGGCTCGGAGGGCAGCACGAGATCTCAAAACGCACCGCAACTTCCGCGGCTTCATGATGTTGACCAAGGTTGAAAAGACCGGCTCACATCGCTATGATCGGAAACATCGTGACGCCGGCTGCCAGGTGGCCGCTTCGTTGATCAATCGGATCGAGGTTGATCATTCGCGGGGGATTAGCTCAGTTGGGAGAGCGCTTGCATGGCATGCAAGAGGTCAGGGGTTCAAGTCCCCTATCCTCCATTCAGTCCGCGCGGTAAATCCTCTTCCCCTCCTTGATCGTCTCCAGAACCTTTATGTCCTTGATCCTCATCGCATCGACCTCAAGCGGGTTCCGATCAAGAATCACCAGATCAGCAACTTTGCCCGCCTCCAGCGATCCCTTCACCGCCTCTTCGCCATACTGATAAGCAACATTGATGGTCATCGCCTTGAGCGCCTCGAGCGCCCCCACTCTCTGGTCCGCCCCGATCACCTCCCCGCCACGCGAAACCCGGTTCACCGCCGACCACATCATGAACATCTGGTCGAGCGGCGCAACGACAAAATCCGTATGGTTGGTCGGCCGCAGCGCCTTGTCGATTGCCGCCCGCATCGGACTCATGAAGCTCGCCTGTTCTCTGCCGCGATTGGCGATGTGCGCTTCCGCGAAATAAAACGTGTGCAGCGTGTAGAACGACGGCGTGACCTTGTACCGGACGACCTTGTCGATCTGATCACTGCGAATAAACTGCGCGTGAATCAGCGTGACACGCCGGTCTCTGGTCAAGTTACCGGCCGCCGCCAGCTCGTGCGCCCGCAGAAACACGTCAATCGCCGCGTCTCCGTTCGCGTGTAGATTCAGCGGCACACCCACGTCGTAGACACGCTTGACCATATGCTGAACGGTCTCTTCCGGAAACGTTAGCTCGCCGCGCCAGTTCTTCTCGCCGCCCGGTCCGCCGTTCAAATACGGCTTCGTGAAGAAAGCCGTCTTGCCCTGGGGCGACCCATCGATCGTGATCTTCACGCCGCCGATCTTCAGCCGATTCACGTACTTGCCCCAGCCGGTCACCGGGTTGGCTGCCAGCACCTTGTCCAGATCGGTGATAAACGGGTACGCGACGATGTCGATAATGTTGCCGCCGGCGCTCGTGACGCGCTTCATGACCTCCAGGTCGTCAGCATGCGTCGCCCCTTCGTGGGCCGTGGTGATCCCCGCTCGGGCGTAGAGCATCTGCCCCGCTCGAGACCAATCAATCTCCTGTTCGCGCGTCGGCTTGGGCAGCGACGCGAAGATCGGCAGATACGCGGTCTCCATCAGCAAGCCCGCCGGCTCGTTCGATCCTGGTTTTCGCACTATGATGCCGCCGGGCGGCGTCTTGGTCTCGGCCGTGATGTTCCACTTCCTCATCGCGGCCGAGTTCAGCACCGCCCCGTGCATCGACACGTGCCCGACCAGGACCGGGTTGTCGGGAAACTCAACGTCGAGATCAGCCCGCGTCAGCCCGGCGCCGTTCGGCATGACATTCTCGTCATACCCGTAAGCCTGAATCACCTCACCCTTCGGGATCTTGTTCTTGTCGCGGAACTTCACGAGCTCGGCCACGATGCTGACCGGATCCTTGCCCGGCCCGGCCGGAGGCGCGTACACGTTCACCTGGTTGGCGACCGTCAGCGAGCTGAAGTAGTGGCTGTGCGCGTCGATGAACCCGGGCAGCAAGGTCCTTCCCTCCAGGTCGACCACCCGCGTTGATGCGTCCTTGTGGTCACGCTCGATCATGTTGCGCGCACCAACCGCGAGAATCCTCCCGTCCTTCACCGCGAGCGCCTCGGCCGCAGGCTGCCGGTCGTTCACCGTGACAATGTCGCCGCCCGTGTAAATCGTGTCGGCAGCCTGAGCCCGGCACGCTGGCATCAGCAAGCCTATCGGCAGAAGTGCCGTGACGATCATCGCTTTGACGACTACGCTCATCCGCACATTCTCCTCGTCGCAGCCGCAAGTCATCTTGCGGCGTCACGACACGGTCCGGCCCGCGCGTGCATGGCATACAAACTCGATCGTATCAGAAAACCCTCGACGCATGCACCCGCGGCAGACCCGGTGTAACGATGCCCCCTTCCGGCAGCGCGTCGCGAATGCCGCCGCGGAGCGCATCCATCATGTCTTCCTCCGGATGTCCGTCAGCCGGTTCGTCGAGCCATTCGCCCCCCTGCCGCTTCCGGCAGTAATTTCCGAACGCCTCCCGGAGCCGCACGCACCGCGGATGTATCGTCAGGTTGCCGGTGTCCAGGAGCAGCTCGATGGTGTCCAGCCCGTCCAGCACCAGGTGCGTCGGCCACCGCGCCAGAATCCGCGAGCCGAAGACCCGCTCGTACTCGCCGTACGCAAACGGACCCAGCGACGACTTCGCCGATGCCGCCGGGTCAATGCGCACGAAGTCAATCCGGCCCTGGCACGGCAGCCCATCCGCCACGTTTTTGACCGCCAGGGCATTCCTGTGGCTGAACACGTCGAACGCATGATACTCGCCGAAGACAGTGACCCGCGGCCTGTCACTGGTAAAACTCGGGCGAACCTGAAAGAACACGGCCGCGGTGTGCCGCGAGGTGCCCGCGTCAATCGCGCACCGCACGGCAAACCCGGGATGGTACTCTGCGTCCACCGTAACGTGCTTGGCCGGGTCGAAGTTGGAAAACCAGACGCCCTCAGTCGTCTCCAGGAACTCGGCATGAATCTCCTGCCGTCCCAGCCTCGTGTTCTCATA
Organism: uncultured Planctomycetota bacterium; assembly: GCA_963823665.1. Classification (GTDB taxonomy): domain Bacteria; phylum Planctomycetota; class Planctomycetia; order Isosphaerales; family Isosphaeraceae; genus CAVXHV01. The sequence goes on along the minus strand of CAWGMQ010000004.1, from coordinate 164,329 downwards.
CATGCCGACGATCTGTCTGATAAAGTCCTTCGACAGATGCGCCTGGTTCGCATACGTGCTATCGGTGGTCCGCACCGTCGTTTCCTCGGCGAGGATGCGCTTGAGCACCTCGACGCGGCGCGGTGTCGTCGTGATCAGGGCCTGAGGATTTTCCCCGGCCCGTAGCGACAGCATCACCAGGTTCCACGTGAGTTCGGCTCGCTGCCAGCAGGCGAGCTCGTCCGCCCAGAGCGTGTCCACATTCAGGCCACGTGCGCGCTCGGGCTCTTCGCCGCTCAAGCAAATCGCCCATGCGCCATTCGGCCAGCTCACGCGGCGTTTCGAGGGTTCAAATTTCGGCCGCATCCACGGCGATGCAATGGCGAGCAGCCCGGATGGCCCCTCTACCAACACGTCGCGAATGTCGTTCGCAGTCGGCGCAATCAGGCAGCCGAGCTTCATGACGCCGTCCTCGACCCGTTGCTGGATCCACGCGGCCCCGGCACGCGTCTTGCCCGACCCGCGCCCCGCCACGTAGCCCCAAACCCGCCAGTCGCCCGGCGGCGGTCGCTGCGTTTCGCGCGCCCGGGGATGCTCGCGGCATTCCCCGGGTGGCAGCCCGCACGGGCAGTCTGGTGCGTACCAGTGCCACGGCGAGCGGTCGGCGACATCCGCGCAAGTCGTCGCCGCCGACTCGGCCTTATACCGTTCGATTCGCGTGTCCAAGCTGCGCATCACGCGACTCCTCGAGCTCGGTCATGCGGGCTTCGAGCCCGCTGTATTTGGAAACGGTGATCATGTCCGCCAGAAGGCCGCGAAGCGCCTTCAGGCGCACCGTGTCCGAGTCTCCTTCCGTCGCGATCTTGGTCATCCGACCCATCAGCCAGGTCGAACGCATGGCAACCTGGCCGACCGCTCGATCGAGCGCGCGGCGGCGAAGTTCATCGGCCATCTTTCGGACTTCGGGATCCCGTGACCACCGATGTGCGGTCACGGCGGGTACGTTGGCGCTCCGCGCCCACGAACGAACTGACTTGCCGCACGCAACTGCAAGGGCGAGTTGCTCTTTCGTCCCTCTTTCCGGTTCTTCAGACATGGAGCAAAATGATACCTTTTGATCACAGATCCTCAGGTATCTTCCTATCGCCCCGCTCACGGTTCTCAGCCTGGGGCCCAGGCTGGCCGGCATCCCTCGAAGGGCAGGTAAATGACGTGATCGAGTTCTGGCGATCAATGGTCGAAATGCGATCGTCTAAGATTGAGAATGGAATGCGACTGTTCGCGCTGTGGGATGGGGTAGGGAAGAGGTGGAGACTTCGCCACGGATCAACCAGCATGGTTGTCCCGGCAACGGGCCGATTCGCGACGGCGCCGGGCCCGGCCGTACGGCTGCGACACACTTCTCCCCTATTATAATATGCGCCGATTCTGCCGGATCGGTCACCCTTTCAGCCGGGGTTATTATCCTCCGAGGAACGCAAGTTCAATCAAGAAAAGGAATTAACCGCTGTTTTGAGTCGAACATTTACAGCACCGATGAGCCCGTTCAAAGCGCTTTGAACGGCGCCGAGCGGGCCTTCGATCGGCGCGGACACGCATTAACTCGCCCGCACCGCCGCCGCCCTCGCCTCCAGCGTCCCCTGGTTCGCCGACGCGGTCGACGACAGGTTGCTCGAATGATCCGCCATGCCGTCCGTCGGCACCCCCAACAGTCCCAGATACGTCAGCGACGAATGCTCATAGCTAACCCAGCACACGAAATCGTCGAGAGTTTCTGCGGGGTTCGCACACGTCGGCTGGCCCGCTTGCGGTGGGTTGTTGTTCAAGGCCTCGCCGTTTCCCACCTGGACATAACTGTCATGGTTATCATTCAGGATTGTCTGAACGAGCGCAGCCGACGCCCCGACTGACAGCTTGAGCACGAGCGACAGCGGTATTCCCGAGTCGGCGATCCCTTCGATGTCCGCATACGCGTGCGGCACCACATCCTGCTCGTTGAAGACTCGAAAGGCCTGCCACGAAAGATTGGTAAGCCCCGAGCGGCTGTCATAGTAATTCACGTACTGCTGATTGCCGGTCGTCGGCGATGCAAAAGTATAAGTCTTGATGCTCACCGACGCCGTTCCGGCGTTCCAACTGCTCACCGTGTCCGCCAGATATAAGCCCAGAATCGTGGCCAGGGCGCCCCCCAGGCTATGCCCCGTAACGAAGAGATCCAGCGCCCCAGTGGCGCCCGAGCTGATCTTCCCGAGCAGCCCGGGCAGCGTCATCCCGTCAGGCTGAGAGGGCGCCGTCAACACCGCCTGGAGGCCATCCCATGAACCCTGGGCGACGACGATCGACGGGTCGGGAGGGGTCGCCGTCGGCCAGTCGTGAGTGTCAAGCACGTCGAAATCGTCCACCCAGTCAGTCAGGAAGTTCCAGTCCGTGCCCCGGTTCACGATCGCATAGCGGAAGGGCGCGCGATCGTCCCGCGCCACGTAAATGAGGGCGCCCATATCCGCGCTGATCCCCATCCAGACGAGCGTGAGATGCCCGCCCAGCACCGTCGATGAGGCGAGCGCCGAAAGAATCGCGGCCTCAATTTCGTTATAACTCCCCCCCTCGCCCTGATACGCGACGGTGGATAAGGTCATCGCTTCCTGCGCCTCGGCGAGCACGTAACCACTCGGAAAAGCCATGAAGATCCCTTTAGATTCTCGCTGAAGGAGAATTGCACATGATCCCGATACGTTCCCTCCCCGCGGTCCGCGCTGCGACAGCGCGCGGTGGGGTGCAATTCCGCGCGAGGCTAGCACACGCCGCGCGCAAGCGGAAGCCCCCCGCACACATTTCCCCCCTTGCAAAAGGCGGGGCCAAGGGGGTGAATCCCGGCGGCGACCCTCACAAAACGAATGCTTCGCACTCATCCCTGCTTCCGCGACTGCTCCTTCACCGCAAGCGGCCCCGCCGGCATCGGCTCGCTCCATAGCTCAAGACCTGAAGCGTCTTGATTGACCGCCACGATCAGGTTCCCGTTGAGATCCGTCAAGGCCATGGGGTAATAAACGCTATCGGCCCCGTTGATGTCCTGGACCAGCGTCGTCCCCGCGACCGTGCCGTCGCTCTGCCAGAGCCCGATGTCGCCCTTGCTGTCCGTTCCCTGCACGTAGAATAGACCGTTGATCGGCGTGATCGCGCCATCGCCGTCGCCCAGATAGCCGAATCCACCGCTCAACTTGTGGAGCATCGTTGTTCCCGCAACCGTGCCGTTGCTCACCCAAAGTGGCAGAGGCAACGCGTTAAAGTCGAATTCGAGATTCCCGTTCGGCAGTCCGAACGCGGAATTCACGTCATTGTTCGCGAAACTGTGCAGCGCCACAGTGCCCTTGGCAGTCCCGTTCGACCTGTACAGGATCTCAGGCGCGTTGCCGGACTGAGAGGTAAATATGTAAAGATTAGCTCCGGCGACAACGAACTGATCAATCGTCGCATTCGGCGCGCCCAGCTTCGCGACCATCTTGGTCCCCGCCACCGTGCCGTCGGTGACCCAGAGCTCGCGCGCGGCGTGCCCGCATCAGTGTTCACCGAGAAGTAAAGCTTGTTTTGAAACTCGACCAGGTCGTCATTCGTCGCGGTCACCGGCACCGTCGGAATCGGCGCCGTCCCGGCTGCCGTGCCGTCGCTGACCCACAGCGCGGAAAAACCAGCACTGGAGTCGCCCGGAAGCGGAGGGGCCGTGATGAAGAGCTTTCCGTCGGCGACCGCCATCGCGGGCGTTTGCACGTAGTAGTTGTTCTGGCTCGGGAAGCTCGTCACTTCCGTCGTTCCGCTCGCAGTACCATCGGAGAGCCACAGCGAAGAGACTGTCCCGTCGGGCGTGGACTCGATGAACGCGAGCTTTCCATCGAACTCCATCGCGTCGGCGATCGTGCCGTCGAAGGTTGCAATCTCGGTCGTGCCGGTGCTCGTGGCGTCGGTCACCCAGAGCTCGTCCGTCGCGCCTCTGGTGACGACGAAGAAGACCTTACCACCAACCGTCGTGAACTCGCTCGGGTCATACGACAACGAGCTTTGAGAAAGCACCTTGATCATCGTGGTCCCCGCGGCGGTGCCGTCCGTCTTCCACAGCTCGGCTGCATTTGTCCCGTCGTCGGCGGCGAAGACCATGGTGTTGCCCGTCACGGCGAACGCATCTGGAATGTTGTCGAAGATCGCGCTGCCCGTGGGCTGGGAATCGAAGCTGGCGACCATGTTCGTGCCCGCCGCGGTGCCGTCGCTCGACCAGAGCTCGCTCGAGCCGGCGGAAGTGGTCGCCGAGAAATAGAGCGTGTTGGCAACGACGGTGGGATCTTGGGGGAACGAGCCGGCCGCCCCGGGATTGAGGTCAAGAAACAGCCCCGTGCCGGCAGCAGTGCCGTCGCTCTGCCACAGCTCGACGCCGTGGGTTGGATCGTCGTTGGCGAAGAACAGCTTGCCGCCGAGCACCGCGAATCCGCCGCTTGAAAAACTTGGATCAGCGTACGTGCCGCCATTTCCCGGGTTGATGTCGGTAAGCTCGGTCGTCCCGGCCGCCGTGCCGTCGCTCTCCCAGAGCTCGACCGGTGTGCCGGGGCCCGAGGGATCGTTCGTAAAGAAGAGCCTGTTTCCGTCGGCCGTCGCCGCCAGGATCGGCGGGCCGACTGAAGCGGGGCCGCCAGGCCCCGCGGGCGCTGCGCCAAAGGCCTTCACGAGCGTTGTCCCCGCCGCCGTGCCATCGCTCTCCCAGAGGCTCGGCCCGTCAGTGACATCATCGGCGCCGAAAAAGAGCTTGGACCCGACCGCCGTGAAGTTCGAGAGCAGGTTGTACGGCAGGTTCGCATTGACGAAGTCGTGCAGCAGCGTCGTGCCGCCTGCGGTGCCGTTGGTCGCGTAGAGATACTCGCCCTGTTGAGTCGCGTCAGGGAACGTGAAGTAGAGCAGTCCACCGGCGACGGTCAAATTGTCGATGCCCCCGTCCTCGATCGGTTCGTAGTGCGGCGGCCCAAACGTGCCGACGACCTTGGTCGCGACCCCGTTCGTTTTCATCAACCGGACTCCCGCGCTGAAGTAGAGCGTGCCGTCGTAGTCCGCCAGGTCGCCGGAGAAGGGGCCCGATTTGGAAGCGCTCTCGGGCAATGCGACCGCCACGGTGCCGCCGGCCGTGCCGTTGCTCTTGAAGAGCTGGTACGTCGCGCGATTACCTTGTCTCGCCTCGGACGCGAAATAGAGCACGTTGCCAACGACGACCTTGTTGCCGAACTGTCCGCTGCCGATCGCGTTCTTGACGAGTTTGGTCCCCGCCTGCGTGCCGTTGGTCACCCAAAGCTGCTCGCCCTTGTTGAGGTCGGCATCGAAGAAGAGCTTCGAGCCATCGGGCGTCAGGTCGGAGATCGAGCTGCTCGACCCGGAGAACTCCTTGAGGACCGTCGTGCCCGCCACCGTCTTCACATCCAGATCGGCCCCACCATCGGCCGCCTGGGTGACAAAGTAAACATTCGCGCCCGCACCCGTGATCTGGGCCGGGAAAAGCGGCACCGGGTTGATGTCCTTGATGAGGGAGAGCGAGAGGAGCGACCGCTCCTCGAGCACCTCCAACCGCATCGGCAAGCAAGTAAAGCGCCGGCGAATACTGCGGGCGCAGCGACTGCGGCGCGGGGGTTGGCCCAGGTCCATAGCCAGTTGCACTTCCGTGTTGATGAGCCCATGCGACGGCATTCCAGCTCGACCGTCTCGAACGTTTGTATCAATTTCGATTCGATACGGCAACAGCGACTTCCCCCTGGAGGTGCCGCCGCAGGCGGCGGTGGGGGGTCGTTGCGAGCGATCGACACCCCCGAAAAAACCAAAAGGCGTCCCACCAGGCCCGAAGAGACCAACTCGCCAACAACCAAGCCGTCCGATAGACTGATCCCAGCGAAACAATATCAACTGCCATCGTTCACGAGGCCGCCATCGCCGAGCAACCCCAGCCCATACGCGCTCAGTGGCGTCGCTATCTGCGTTTCAGCATGCGCGGCCTGATCGTTGTCGTGCTCTTGTTGGGCGGCTGCCTGGGTTGGATCGTGCGCGCCGAGCGCATCCAGCGCGATGCCGTCGCCGCGATCACGCAATCCGGCGGCTCCGTCCAGTATGAGTGGCAGTGGAGCGACGCGAATCCCCTTCCCGCAGGAAAGCCGCGGGCGCCGAAGTGGCTCGTGGATCATCTCGGAGTCGATTATTTCGGTCACGTCACCTGCGTCTGGCTCACCTGGCGGTCGCGGGCGCCAGATGCCGCGGCATTACACGTACGGCGCCTCGCTCGACTGACCTATCTGAATTTCGAAGGCTCGTCTCTGAGCGACGCCGGAATGGAGCATCTGCGCACCCTGAACAACCTCTCGATCCTCCACCTCAACGAAACTCAGGTGTCCGATGCGGGGCTCGTGCATCTGAAAGCCCTCAAAAACCTCTCCGAGCTCTTCCTTGACGATACCAAGGTCACCGATGCCGGGCTGGCCGACCTCAAGGGACTGACCAACCTCCAGGCGCTCGGCTTGAGCGGCACTCAAGTGACCGATGCCGGGCTCCCACATCTAGAATCGCTCAACAAGCTCTCGTCGCTCGATCTGATCGGTACTCGGATCACAGACGCCGGGCTGGCGCATTTGAAAGGCATCGCCAAACTCTCCTTCCTCGACCTCAGCGGAACTCAGATCACCGATGCCGGGCTGGCGCACCTGAAAGGAATCTCCAGCCTATCCGGCCTCATCCTGACCGGCACGCAAGTCACTGACGCCGGGCTCTCGCAACTGAAAACCCTGAAAAACCTCTCCGAGCTCGTCCTTGACGAAACGGAGGTCACCGATGCTGGGTTAGCCAATCTCAAGGGGATGACCAGCCTCGAGTCGCTCGGCTTGAGCGACACTCAAGTCACCGACGCCGGAGTGGAAGAGCTCTATCGAGCATTACCGGAATTGAGGATAAGCCGCTGAATACGTGCGGATCCACTTCCATCCGTTCCTGGCTTCCTTATTCCGTTCTTCTCCATCGGTTGAATAGACTGACTTCGTCAAAGCAAACTTGCGACCGACCCTGATGGTTGCCACATGCCTGATCAGCCCAAGCCCGCCTCGCGTTCCGGTCGAAGTTTGCTGCGCTTCAGCGTCCGCGGCCTGATCGTCCTGGTGCTCTTGCTCGGCGGCTCGATGGGTTGGATCGTGCGGAGCGCGCGAATTCAGCGCGACGCGGTGGCGGCGATCATGCGCGCCGGCGGTCTGGTCAAGTACGACCAGGGATGGACGAAAACCAACTTGGTCCATTCCGCGAGGGTCCCGAAGCCAGGATGGCTCGTGAATCGGATTGGCGTCGACTATCTCAGTCATGTCACCGTTGTCTGGCTCAACGGATCCTGGGCGGGAACCGATTTGGCCCTCGAGCATGTCGGGCGTCTCTTCGGCCTGCAACAACTGCGGCTCGACCAGTCATCCGTCAGCGACGCAGGTCTCGCGCATCTGTCAGCGCTCGGCAACCTGTCGCGGCTCAACCTTGAGGGCACGCGAATCTCCGACGCCGGCTTGGCGCATCTGAAGGGGCTGACCAAGCTCACGACTCTCGACATCGACGGCACCCGTGTCACCGACGCCGGGCTGGTGCATCTGGAGGGGCTGACCAATCTCTCGACACTGCGCCTCGATGGCACCCGTGTCACCGACGCCGGCCTTGTGCACCTCAAGCGGCTGGACAATCTCTCGCAATTGAGCCTCACCGGCACCAGGGTCACCGACGCCGGGGTCAAAGAACTACAGCGAGCGTTGCCCAGCCTGCAGATCTCACGTTGATCTGGCACGGCCATCAGATCGAGCACGTTCTTCCAAATCGCCTCGCGCACGCCGGATAATGAGTGGCGCCATCCGACATCGACCCTCAGATCGCAGGATCCCGCCATGTCCGATCAATCCCGCACGGCGTCGCGATCCTGGCGAAAACACTTGCGATTCAGCCTGCGCGGCCTGATCGTTCTCGTGCTCGTCAGCACTCAGATCACCGACGCCGGCCTCGCACATCTGAATCGGCTGACCAGCCTTTCGAAACTCAGTCTCTCGCACACACAGATCACCGACGTCGGCCTGTTGAATCTGAAAAATCTCACGCGACTCTCGGTGCTCGACCTTCGAGGGACCAAGGTCACCGACGCTGGAGTGAACGAACTACAGAATGCTTCTGAGTTGCAAGAGCGGTCGCCTCCCCCTCATGTGTGCCGTCCCGGATCGAACACCGAAGTTTATTCATGAAGGGCGGTCACAATGCAGGCCAGCCCCGTCGCTCGTACTCCGCGAAAACTCCTCCGCTTCAGCGTGCGGGGTCTGATCTTACTTGTGCTTGCGATCGGGGCCGCGCTGGGATGGCTCGTCCGGAGCGCACGTATCCAGCGTGAGGCCGTGGCGGCAATCACCAAAGCTGGCGGCGAAGTCAATTACAACTGGGAATGGAGCAACGGAACGCCGATATCGGGAGGAAAGCCTTGGGCGCCCAAGCGGTTGGTGGACCTCGTCGGATTGGATTACTTCGGTCACGTCACTCGAGTCTCGTATTGGCAAAGGGGAATGGATCTTGTGCTTGGACAATTCGAGCAGTGGCGGCGACGAAAAGTTCTTAAGTCGACCATCAGAAACGGCACTGCATTCACGGCGGATCTCAAGGTTCTATCCCAACTTTCATGCCTTGACCTCAGCTCCACCGACGTCACCAACGACGGGCTTGCGCACCTGAAAGGGCTCACGCGCCTCTCGGAACTCGACCTCTCGCAAACTCGGGTCACCGACACCGGGCTTGCCCACCTGAAAGGATTGACCAACCTCTCCTGTCTTCGCCTCGGAGAGCCCGCCGCGATCGGATCGACCAACCTTTCCCGCATCGGTGCCAACAATGTACGGATCACCGACGCCGGGCTTGCCCACCTGACGGGGCTGACAAACCTCGCGGAGCTCGAGCTTGGGCGTTTGAAGATCACCGACGCCGGGGCCGCCCATCTGCGGGGTCTGACAAATCTCACGAAGCTTGATTTCTCGCGCACGGAGATCACGGACGCGGCCCTCTCGCAGCTCAAGCGACTGAGCAAGCTGTCGTCCCTTGATCTACGATTCACTGATGTCACCAACGCCGGAGCGGCGGAGTTGCAACGGGCTCTGCCGCGTGTAAGTATCCTTCGTTGATGCGCGCCCATGAGGCCGTTCTGGAATCGTTTCGGGAGTTAACGTGACCGACGATAAAAACGAAAGCGTCGATGACGAAGCCATTCAACCAACTGAGCACTCCGCGGCCTCACCTGCAACGACCATCCACGAGGCTGAACTGGCTTCAGGCCCCTCCGGTGCCGTAGAATACGGGCAAGAAATCGACGAAGCCACAGCGATAACGCGGAGGCGGAACGGGCAGGACATCGTGGTTCGCGGTATCCAAACGACGGCGAATCGCGCCCGAGCCTACGGAATCGAGGTCCAGGTGGGAGTACCCAGCAAGCCCCAGTTCCCGCACACCAGCACCGCAGGACTGATGGCCCTGCCGCACTTTCACCAAAAGTCACGCTCACCACACGGACACGCCTTCTACGAAACCGATCGCCGCAAGGCAAGGAAGAAGCCATGAGATTCTTCACACCCGACCTGCTCGAGCGATTCGGCTCCGAAGATGACAACGTCGCATTCGAAGCTCACCAGGAGTTCGAATTACGATCGCGAGAGTATCTGCGACAGTTAAACGAAATCGCTGAGAAACTGCCACAACGCTTGCGGGCGCTAATCGAACAGCACTACCTTCACGATGCGCGGGTAATCTCCCATTCGCCCTTCGGTATCTGCGCGCCTGGCGAGCTGGGAAATGGCAACCTCGCGGACCTGACTCTCGGAGCGCAGCAAACCCCGCACGATGGCCGATTGCCGTCGTTCTGGATCCATCTTCAGTTGGACACACCGCCGAGGGAGATTCTTGTCCTTCAATACCGATGTGCATTGATCGAGGAAGCCCACCTCCACCAATATGCTGGAGACGATCAATCTCCCAATCTTGAGTGGTTATACGATGAAGTCGATTTAATCCCCATGGGCGATGGGTACGAGTTCCGTCACTCGATCCTGTTCACGAACGGTCTCGAGCTCCGATTGAGGTTCGAAGACTTCGACTTCGCCACGCTCAAACCAATCGAGATTGCGCCGGAGCTCGCGAAGGCTTAACTGCGCTTGTGAATCAGCGCCCACGACTGGTTCACGTCATGTTTGCATTCTAAGCGGGAGACTTCTCTGGTCAACATGCACTCCCGGGGAGAACCACATGCCGAGGCTATTCCGCGTCATCCTTCCGGTCACCGAAATCGAAAAGGCGAAGACCTTCTACGGCCTGGTACTGGGGATTCCCGGCGAGCGAGTTTCACCGGGCCGGCACTACTTCGAGTGCGGTGGCACGGTACTCGCCTGCTACGATCCAGTGGCCGATGGCGACGGCCTGGAAGAGGGTTGGAAGCACCATCCGCGGCAGTATCTCTATTTCGCCGTGTCCGATCTCGATGCAACCTACCAGCGGGCAATTGATGCCGGCGGTTCAATCGTGGAAGGGGGCATCCAGCGAATGCCGTGGGGAGAACGCATGTTCTGGGCGAAAGACCCGTTCGGCAATCCAATCAGCTTCGTCGATGACAAAACGTTGTTCACCGGCGCTGGGCACTGATTGGACGAGGATCGGGCAGCAATGACCACCGAATCAACCTTCCGGGCCGTCGCCGTTGCGAGTATTGCTCTCTGTCTGCCCATCGGCCTTAACTTCCGAATCAAGTCCCAGGCGACCAGGGAACGGCTCGATCGCACCCAAGAAGGCATCCCGATCATGGTGGCCCTTCGGCTGTGCGGCGTCCTGGTCTGGCTCTTGTTCGCCGCCTACCTGATCAATCCCGCCTGGGTGTCTTCGTGTTCGCTCACACTGCCGGCCTGGCTCCGCTGGGCGGGTGCGACGCTCGGCCTGTTTATCGTGCCACCTCTCTTATTCTGGACCTTTCACAGCCTGGGAAAGAACCTCACCGACACCGTTGTCACCCGGCGCGAGCACACATTGGTCACGCACGGCCCCTACCGCTGGGTGCGTCACCCGTTCTATGACGTCGGTTTCCTGTGGTTGACCTCGCTGAGCCTGCTGACTGCGAACTGGCTTCTCGCCCTGTTGGGCGCCGGCGTCATGACGATGCTTGCCATCCGCTCGCGCGTCGAGGAGGCCAAGCTCATCGAGAGGTTCGGCGACGAATACCGGGCCTACGCCAGGCGAACCGGAAAATTCTTCCCGCGGATTGGCTCAAGGGTCCAAGAATGAGGAAGCCGGCGAACCAGGATGAGAACATCTAGCGTCGATTACTGATTCCGTTCTGCTTTCGCTTCACCACTACCCCGGCGGGTCCCTAGTCCCGTTATTCGACGAACGAATCGAACGCACAATTCAATTAGGCGGCGACCACGCCATGCGCGTGGGTGGCCGGATCTTTCCCCCGCGCGCGGGCGAGCTGAGCAAGCTTTCGCTCCTCCTCCGGCGTAAGCGTGATCTGGATACTCATCATGGCACTCCGATCAGGTCACGGCGCATGCTTCTACTCTGCCCCGCTTTGTGGGCCGGCGGAAACGACGGGAATCCCCGCGCCCGCCGCGCGCGAAACGCCGCTTGCTCGCGACCGTCCAGCTACCCGGATCGCCAGCCACGCGCCGAATGCCCCGGTGATTGCGCCGAAGATCGTGGCCGTCGCCCACACGTGTTCCAGGGTCATGGGGCCGGTCCAGAACACCCAGTTGATAACCATTCCCCAAATGATCACCGCGTCGAAAAGGATCGGCCGCACGGCCCCCGTCGCGCAGATCACGAGCAAGCCCAGGGCGGTCCATCTCGCCAGTCGCGGACGCCGGCGTGCGACCACGATCAGCCCTCCCGCGATCGCCCCAACCATGGCGCCCACTCCCACTCCCACCGGCGCGTAGAATTTCTCGATCGCCTCGCCGGACATGGGCACCTCTTGTTGAAGGCGCAGAAACGACCACGTGTCCATCCGGCTGCGGAGGGTCCAGGGCGCCCCCCACAATGCGAGATAGACGAGAACCGCCACAATGGCCATCGTCGCCCCTGCGGCCAGCGCGATTTCCGCAGCCCATCTCCTCCTCCCGGCCACCAGTAGCGCGACTGAAGCCGCCACAACGCCAGTAATCGTAAATCCAAATCCGAAGCCGACGAGGTCGCTAAATGTGGGTTCCTCCACCGCGCCGAACGGCGAAAAGAAGTAACGCATTCCCAGCGCCAGCACCGAGCACCATGCCACGATGATCGCCAGCGGCCGCGCCACGCGAAGAGCAATCGATTCGAGGGAATGAGATCGCGTACCTGACATCGGTTCTCCGCTCGCGGAAATCCGCGACAAATCACCACAGCCGCGCCGGTCTTGGCCCCACGCCATGGCCAATTGTCTCCACCGCAAAGCCGGCCCGCAATCCTGCCGCAACGGGCGCGCTTGATTCACGAAACGAGGAAGGGCAACGGCTCGAAGTTCCCGCCCAGCGCGCCCTTTGCCGGCAGCCCGAGCCAGCCCTCGAGGATCGCGGCGAACACCCGGCGTGTGATCACCGCTCACCTCCGAAATAAAGGATCAGGCCCGCTGAGCCTCCGGAGACGACAACAACCGGGCGACGGCGAGCCGCGCCGGACTGGCCGCGTCGAGCGGCACCTCGGGAGACTCTGCCCCCCGCAGCAGTCGGGCGAAGAACCGGCGGTCGCGCGCGTGCCCATGTCGTGCCGCAAGCGCGCCCGGGTCAAACGCGCCGGAAAGGCCGACTGCCTCGCCGGAGACCAGCGCCGCCGCGTAATTCGCGCGGCCGATCGCCGACCGGGTCGTGTACCAGGCGCGGCCGCCGGTCCAGCCGCCGACATTGGGGGGGTAGAACAGGTCCTGCCCCATGTGCGCCATCCAGTCGGCCAGCACAGGCGCGCTGGGCGGCGGGTCGAGCAGCTCGAGCGCCCGCCAGCGCCTGGTCCGCCAGGCGGCGGGCCATCTCCTCGAAGTCATCCGGCACGCCTGAGATCCGCGATCGTCCTTCCAGCAGCCGGAGGGCGCTCGGCCCGGGTCCCTCCTCCAGGTCGCGCCGCAGCTCACTCCAGGTCGCGGCAAATCCGGCGCGGCGGTGCAAGTGCACAACGCGACGAAGGTCCCACGGCTCGGCCTGCGACGGAGCATAGGGGGTCCAAAGATCGTCCACGTCCCCGACGGGAGCGATCGCAAGCGAGGATCGCATGGTCGAGCCTCCTGGATCACCGGATCTGTTGTGCCCGGACGCGAATGTCGCCGAGGTCGCGCACCTCGCCAGGCTTGACGGCAAGCCGGCCCAGGTCCTTCACCGGCTTCGACTCGTATCTCCGAGGCGGATGATTCGGATCCTCGAACAAGATCCGCACGTCCAGCAGCGGGGTCAGTCCATCGATGCGGAAGCGCCCCTCGCGGTCAGCCTCTCCCTCGCGAGGCCGGAAAGCCGGGTCCGCCGGCAAGATGCTCGCTTCACGCAGCACAGTGGCGGTCACTTTCGCCCCGCGCAGGGGTATGCCGTCCTCATCGAGAATCCGCCCCGAGAGAGCCCCACAGCGGGCGAGCTCGACGATCACCGGCTGATCCGCCGGCCCGGAACCCGAGACAGTGGCCGCGCCCGCCAGTCCCAGCTCCTCGTTGCGCATCTCGACGACGCGACTTTCCTCGGCTCTCAATCCGCGGACCTCGAAAACACTCCCCTCGACTGTCTGCACTGTGTATCGATCGGAGGAGAGCCCCAGCGCCTTGACGCCCGTCAGGGCGCGCCGAGGCGAGCCGACGATCTGGCCTCTCCGACCGGGAACTGCCGCCACCTCCAGGTCGATGGCGGCTGTCCCGTCGCCCGGCGGAAGATCCACGAGGCGATACGCGTGGTAGATCGACAGTGGAATTCCGAACGTGGCTTGGCCCTCGCCCTTGACTACCACCTTACCGCGGTCGGCCGGGTCGAGGCGCGCCGCGGGATAAGGTGCCAGCTTGCCTCTGACCTTCGCGACGATCATGCCCTGGCCGGGCGGCACCGTGAGCAGAAAGGTTTCGCCCTCGACACTGGCGTACAACCGGGTGGCATCCTTGCCAGCGCGGTTACTCGGCAGCGGGAAGTAGTCCGCCCGCTCGATCTGCAGCGAGAGACGCGTCTCCTTGTCGATAATGCGGCCGCGTACAGGCACGCCAGGCGGCAGCTCGAACGAGACTTCGACGGGCTTGAGTCCCTCGGTGTCGCTGACTGTCGCGGGCCGCGCGGCGAGATAAGGCGAGCCCGGCCGCACGCGGACGTCCACATGGTACGTCGCCGCCTTGGGCAGGCCCTCCAGGCGGAATCGCCCGCCCGCGTCGGTCTTGGCGAAGACAACCGTCCAGGGGTTCCCCCAGATCTGGCCTGCGACGATGACGCCCGCGGCGGGCTGGCCCGTGCCCTTGGCGAGAAGGAGACCCGTGATCGGCTTGCTCGGCCCGACCACGTGTTCGAACGAAGCCCCGTGGAGAACAAGTCCCATCTCTCCGGCAACCGGATCGAGCGTCGGCGAGGATCGCGGGCGTGCCGTGCCGGCGACTCGCGGCGTGCGGACGAGCACCGCGAAATGAGCCCGCTCCAGGCCGGGCGCATCAATGGCCAGAACCGCCACCCGGTCGTGCCCCACCCCTGCGATCACGAACCGGCCTTCCGCGTCGGCCTGCAGGTTTCCATCACGGCCGATCCAGGTCGGTTGATACCATTCTGGTCGTCGAATCATCTGGGCCGTGACGCCGTCCCAGTCCAGCCGTCCCGAAGCCAGCAGGGAGTCCAGGTCCGCGGCCACGGGAATGGCGAGCCGCTCCACCCTCACTCCGGCACCCGCGACCGCGCGGCCCTGACTGTCGATGATCCGGCCGCTCACCGGCACATCATCAGGCACCAGGTGAAGCTCCGCCCCAGCCCGCGCCGCGTCCCCCGCGGAGACCCAGTCGGCGCCGTGGCCCGGGATAAACGCGGCGATCGTGGCGCTGTGCCAGGCCGGGCCGTCCGCCGGCGGCCAGCTCACGTTGCTCTTCGAGGGGTCGAGGTCGAACCGGAACCGTCCGTCCGGCCCCGACTCCGCCACTCGCTCGACCGCGCGTCCCTCCTGCCCCAGGTCGGTAAAGTGTCTATGTCGAATATAGATGCCCGCCCCGGGCACCGGCTTGCCATCCGGACCGAGAACGCGTCCTGAGATCGGCACCGGTTTCGCGTCGTCCGCGGCTTCAGGCGCCTTCGCGGCGGCGGCGTTCGTCCGTGAGACCGCGGCCGGCGGCCTCAAAGCGGCGCGCCTTCCGTCATCCTTCCGTGCTGCGCCGAGAGAGAGCGCCACGCCGGCCGCACCACCGGCGACCAGAAGCGCTGCCGCGGTCCAGATCGCTTTGGTGATAAACAGGCCCCTTGTCAGACGCTCGCTCAAGGCGACCGCGGCCGCCGAGACCGTCCCGGCCGCTGCTTGACCCGCGGTGACTCTGGTCGCCGCCTCGACCATCGTTTCGATCCACTCACTCGGGACCACCGCCTGCGCGGCCTGATTTGAGAACACAGTTGTCAGAACGGTGCCCGAGAGCATGAGCCCGCGTCGGGTCAGTCGCGTCCGCAACAGGTCGCGCGCCTGCGCCACGCGGCCTCGCACCGTCCCCACGGTCCAACCCAGTTGGTGCGCCGCCTCCGCGTGTGTCATCTGCTCGAGATGACAGAGTACAATCGGCGCTCGATACTTCTCCGGCAACCGGCCGATTTCCTCGTGGAGCGCCGGGAGGAAGTCATGTCCGGGCTCGGCCCGGCCCGAATCCGGATTCACCATCTCTGCGGCCCGCCTTTCCACCGCACGGCGCCTTGCATCGCCCCGATTCGCCTCGATCGCGATGCGGAACGCGACGCGATAGAGCCAGCTCGCGAGCGAGCCGTTCACAGCCCACAATGAACCGGCCTTGCGCAGCAGCACCAGAAACGTCGCCTGGAAGACATCCTCCGCATGGCTCGGGTCATTCAGAACGCCGCGGCAGACGGCGAGTACTGTGCGCCCGTGCCGTTCCACGAGCGCCGCGAACGCATCCGCGTCGCGCTCGGTCGCGAACCGCTCCCACAGTTGGGCATCGGTGAGCCCGACGCCGGCCCCGTCGACGAAAAGGCGCTGGATCTGCCGCAAGGCGGTCCCAAGTCGCGTGCTGGCCATGTCTCTACTCCCTCACGAAGCTGATCGACTTACATTATTAATTGGGTCGACGGGCGCGTGCCGACACAACTTTCTGAAAAAATCCCTGAGGTGCCCGATCTTCAACATGCAGGGTGCACTATTGGGGATCGAACCGCGTGTGCAATCCGGCTGATGATTCGACTGGTCTACTATCGTCCCTACCACAGCAGATACAATCCGGCTGAACGATTCCGGTCGACGCTGAAGAAGAAGCGGCCCACGCTGGCGGATCCAATATGACTGGTCACCCCGAGCCAAGCCCGCGTCCCTGGCGGCGATACCTGCGCTTCAGCATCCGCGGCCTGATCCTGCTGGTGCTCGTATCAGGCGGCGGCCTGGGATGGCTCGTCCACAGCGCGCGCAACCAGCGCGGCGCGGCCGCGGCGATCGCGGCCGCCGGCGGCATGGTCCAGTACGACTGGGAGTGGCGGAATGGAAGGGTCTACCCGGCCACAAAACCATGGGTGCCCGATTGGCTCGTGGATCGCGTCGGCATCGACTATTTCGGGCACGTCACCCAGGTCGCGTTCTACGGGGGCGCGGAAACCGATTCGGATCTCGCACACATCGCGCGTCTCACACAACTCGAGCGCCTGAGTCTCACGGGCTCGCCCATCAGCGACGCGGGCCTGGCGCATCTGGCTGGTTTGAAGGCCCTTTCGAGACTCGACCTCGACTACACGCCAATCACCGACGCCGCCCTGATCCATCTCACCGGCCTCAAGCGTCTGTCCGTCCTCGTATTGAACGGTACGCACATCACCGACACCGGCCTGGCGCACCTGAAAAACCTGACGGGTCTCACCGAGCTCAACCTCGCCGGCACCCAGGTCACCGACGCCGGTCTGGCGCATCTGAAAGATCTGCGAAACCTGACCGTCTTGAACGTCGTGCAGACTCCGGTCACGGACGCTGGCGCGGCGGACCTGAAGAAGGCTTTGCCGAGCCTCAGCGTCTATCGTTGATGCGCAGGCTTCGCGCCGGGCGAAACCCCAGGTCGCCGCCGCCCTCCTTGACATGAATGTCGATTGCATTGGCGGACTGCACGGTGAGGAGACCGTGGCCGAATCCGCCGCTGCGCGCGAGCCATCGGTCGGCGTCGCTCACGACGTTGCGAACGGCAGAAGACTTGCCGTCGGCGGAAGCGCTCCCGGCCCGATTCTGGCACCACTCCCAGGCGTTGCCGTGCATGTCGAACAGGCCGAGATCATTCGGGCGCAGACTCCCCACCGGATGCAGCCGGCTCGATGAGTTCACAACGCACCACGCGTATCTGGCGATCAGGTCTTCAGCCTCCCCGAACTGCCAGCGCGTCACGCTGCCGGCCCGGCACGCATATTCCCACTCGTTTACCGTCGGCAACCGGTATCCCGACCGGCTTAGGTAATCGGGCACGATCTTCATTCCTTCTGCGTACTGCCCCTTGTCGTTGGGAAGATAGCACCATTGCTCTTTGGGGATGCCATCCTGCTCGCTGAGCCAGTTGCAATAGGCCGCCGCGTCGTACCACGTCACCTCATGCACCGGGCAATCTTCGGTCAAAGCGAATGCGCGGTTGCACTTGTAACTACTCCGGAAAACGCGAAACTCGGCCACACTCACTTCGCGGGCGGCGAGAGCGAATCCGTGGTCGACACAGTACTCGGATCGCCCTGGTTCCTCGCCTTGCCGAAATTTGCCCGGCGGAATGAGCACAAGCGTCTGACCCTGCGAGTTGAGATACCAGCGTCGAGACCCGATTGGCGCGCCCTTCGCGAGGGAACGGTTCGCATCGACCAGTCGCCCCGGTTCTCCCCACCGGCCCAGCAGCCAGCCGGCCGCGGCATGCACGCCCGGGTCAGGGTCATCGCGGTACATCGCGGCCAGACACGGGGCCAACCGCTCCCGTTCCGGAAAGGGTAGGTTCTGTTCGTCAAACTCCGCGAGCGCCAGCAGGGACGCCCGCCGCACTGAAACCTCCGAGCCGTCGCTGATCAGTGCGTCGAGCCCGCGGGCATCGGCTCCGCCCGATGCCAGGCGGTCGATCACATAGCTGCGCATCGTCGGATTGCGCGTGTGCTCGAGCAACAGCCGCGCCATCTCCCAGCGTCCCAGTGCGGCCAGAGCCACCGCGGCGTTGGCCTGCCGTCGCTGCTGCGCCAGGCGGGCGTTCGGATCAGTGACGGAATCGGTGACCGCGCCGCCGTCACCACCATTCGGCTTGATGATCCCGGCCGCCTCTTCCTCGAGTGGGGCAAAAGGCTCCGCCAGTCCTTGCGAGTAGTCGCCATAGAGACGGGTGATCGTGAGACGACGGGCCGCGTCCTGATCACTCTCCACAAGCAGCGCGGCCAGGGACGACAGCAGGTGCTTCCGCACCGGACGCAGAGCCTCGGCCCAGCGGGCGATCACCAGCACGGGCTCTGTGACCAGCCGCGCCGCCACGTCGCGGCTGACGCCGTTCCATCGCGTGTCGCCCGCCGCATACACTGCCAGTGCGCAAGCCGCTCGCAGCCGCTCGCCCGAGACCGTCTTCCCGTTCTCCAGCACCTCCCAGAGCCACGCGCTGATGTCGCCCGCGTAGGGCAGCAGGGCTCCTCGGATGACGAACACTTCCTCAGGATTGGCACTGAGCAGCCGCTTGCGCAAGTAAGACACCTGGCCAGGGTCCACCGGTAGGAGCGCCAGGCTCGCGTGGAGCTCCCGGCGTGCATCGTGCGCGGCCGCCGCGTCGGCGTACGCCTGGCGCAGCTCGCCGTCGAGCCAGCGGCGATATGGTCCCATTTCGCCCACGATGTCCGGCACATCCGCAGTGGTCGCCTCGAGCAGGCGGGCTTCCAGGCCACGGGCCCGCTGTCGGCCGTAACCCTCCCGAACGAGGAGCGCCAGCACCATCATCCCCACGAAAAGAATCGCGCCGTGCGCGGCGTGACGCCAGCCGGCCCGGTGCATCATGGTCCGCTGCGGCGCCGTCCAGTCACGACTCCGCGTCAGCAGCCGCAGGTTGAGCCATTCCGATGCCGATGGCAAGAACCGGTTCTCCTTGCGCGCACACCACAGGGCGGCTCGTTCTTCCAGACGCAGCTCGGCCCGCCCGCGCCGCGTCTCCCGCTGCTTTCGCGTCAGCCATTCCCGCAGCGGCCGCACCAGGTAGTCGTGCGTGAGCTGGTAATGACCCGCTCCGCGCCACCCACCACCCGCCACCCCTTCAGGTCCTGTCGGCGTGATCAGACGCACCTCGCCGTCGAGGATGCCCAGCAGGCTCTCGAAGTCGCGGATGCGGCCCCCGTAGCCCGAGAGCGCCAGCAGCTCGGCCTCCGAGCGCATGTTCCCCTTGATGTCTTTGCCGGATTCGGGCAAGAGCGCCTTGAGCACAGCCCTGGCGGCTTTCTCGTGATAGCGGTGTTCCGGCGGAGCGGGGCTCGCGCTGAACGTCTCTTCCAGGAACGTGATCCCCACGCCCTCGGTGCCGCCGGCTTCCTTCAAGGTCGCGGGCGTCCACGGCTTCCCCTTCATCATCTCCGCAAACAGTGCGAGCCGCACGCAGATGACCTTGCCCTCCTGGGCCAACCCGGAGACGGCTTGCTCGATGAATTGTTTCTGTTGTTTGCTCATGCCGCCGGGGCCCTCGGGTAGGGCGCCGAAAGCCCGCCCGAACGCCGCCAGAACTTTCTCGGCGTGGCGAATGGGAAAGAGGTCGACGGCCGCTGAGTTCTGCCCTTCGACGAGGCGAACCTCCAGTTCCTGCATGAAGCGTATGACCGCCATCCAGAAATCGTCGCGCACCATCACGACGCACTGCACGCTGCCGCCGTCGCACTGCCGCAGAGCGTGCACCAGCTCGGTGTTCTCCTCTTGCTGCTTGGCATGGAGCCATTGCTCGAACTGGTCCAGAATGATCAGCACCTTCTTTCCCACCCGGATTCCCTGGCCCCGTCGCAACGCCCCCAGCGTTTCCTTGAGCCCCAGCTCCGGAGGCAGCCCGGGGCACCGTTTGCGCAACCCGGTGAGCAATCGTGCTTCGGTCTCCCTTGCCGTCGCTTCCACGTACACCGACAGTACGTCGTCCGCGAGACGCGGCAACAAACCCGCCTGCACCATTGACGACTTGCCGCATCCCGAGGGCCCACAGATGAGTCCCACCGAGAATGTCTTCTCGGCCTCCGTGTCCTCGATCCGGGTTTTCCAGAACCGGATGCTTTCGGGCAAACCCTCGCGGTCTCGGGCGCCCGGCAGCAGCTCGAGGAAGAAGTCGGTGTCGTGCGAGTCAAAGGATCGCAGGCCCTTGGGGACAATCTTCGGGATCGGTGGCGCTGATGGCATTCTCGTCACCGTCGCCGACGACGGGGTTCTTGATCCCGTCGCTGCTGCCGCGCCGCCAGGCGGCACCGCATCGAATGTGGACGAGCCGGTCCCACGGTCGTTCTCGGCCAGGAAATGCAGCAAATCGTCGGCCATGTCCTTCGCCGTCGCATACCGTTCCGACGCCCGTTGCGACAGGGCTTTCATGCAGATCCGCTCGAGTTCCTTGGGAATGTTCGGGTTGATCTGCCGCGGGCGCAGGGCAGAGCCCCGGTGATTTTCTCTGCCAGCTCTTCCGCCGAGCTGCCCTCAAAAGGACGCGCGGCGGTCAGCAATTCGTAGAAGACAACCCCCAGACTGAAAATGTCGCTGCGGCCATCGACGCGATGCCCTTCGCCGCGAGCCTGTTCCGGCGACATATAAGCAGGCGTGCCCACGTAATGCGGCCCGTTGCCCACGTCTTGCTCGCGAAGCGCCAGGCCGAAGTCCGCCACAAAAGGTTTGCCGCTCTTGTCGAGCAGGATATTGCCCGGCTTCACGTCGCGATGCACCAGCCCCTGCTTGTGGGCGTGGTGCAGCGCCAGGGCAATGGTTGCCACCAGCTCCACCGCTTCACCAAGCTGTGGCCGGCTGCGCGCCATCCGGGTGGCGAGGTCTGTGCCGTCGATGTATTTCGAGACGATATAGCAGGGGAACTCCTCGGTGCTGCCGACATCGTGCACCGGCACGATATTCGGATGATCCAGGTTGGCCACCGTGCGGGCTTCGGTCAGATACACTACGGCCAGCGAGGAGTCGTCCACGAGCCGGGCGTGCGGCAGCTTGAGGGCGACGTGCCGCTGCAGGTATTCGTCGAACGCCAGATAGACGATTCCGTAGCTGCCTTCGCCCAGGACTTTTTCCACTCGGTGGCGGCCGATTCGCTCCGGCAGCCGGGCGAGAGCATCGGGAGCGCCAGAACCGTTCAGCTCCGAGGCCTCAGTGACCAGCTCGCCGCCGGCTGCCGCCTGGAACGGGAGTGTGAGATCCTCGTCGCTCATAATCAACCCGCGAGAAGGCAGCGTCGTCAGCTTCAAAGTCAGATTATAGCCGCAGCCCATCAGCCTCGCCATCGAAGGACTTGGCGTCACGGCCCCGATCGCCCAATATTGATTCAGGGTCCGCCACCGTGGACCGTCCAGAAGCTGAGTCCAGCACTCGTGCCGGACGGTTGTGCTGAAGGTTTCTCGTAGGGTCCGCCACTGCGGACCGTTCGGTTCGAACGTTCTCGTGCCGCCTGCTCGCGAGAGGTTGACATGACCGATCACGGCAATTCCGAGCCCGATTCAACTCCTCGGCGTCAGCGGTTCCGGTTCAACATCGCCAGCCTGATTCTCGTGGTGCTCATGCTCGGCCTCTGGCTCGCCTGGTTCGCCCGCACCGCCCGCACCCAGCGCGAGGCAGTAGCGGCCATCACGAAGGCCCACGGACAGATCCTTTATGACTGGCAATGGAGGAACGGCCACTTCCCGCGCGGCACGAAGCCTCTGGCCCCGCGATGGCTTGTGGACGCGTTCGGCATCGATTGCTTCGGCAACGTCGCATACGTGAGCATTCCGCATCCCTCCGACACGGAATTGACCCACATCAGCAATCTCGACCAGCTCCGGACCCTGGTCATCACCGACACGCTCGAGTTGACAGACACGGGCCTCGCCCGGCTCAAGCGCCTCAAGAACCTCCGAACCCTCGATCTCCGCGGTGGAGTAAGCAGCCATCGCTCCGTCCGCGAGCTGGAGCAAACGCTGCCCTATTTAGTAGTAAATTTGGGATACTAGCTCGTGGCGCATCACGAAACCAGCAAAATGACTCCCGGCCCCATCGCCCATCCCTGGCGCCGCTACCTGCGTTTCAGCATGCGCGGCCTGATCGTGCTTGTACTGGTGATGGGCGCCGGCCTCGGCTGGTTTGTCCGCAGCGCACGAATCCAGCACGAGGCGCTCGTAGCACTTGAGAAGACCGGAGCCACCGTGGCATATAAGTCGCAAGCGGCTCTAGGCTCTCCCGGAGCAAGCGCTCCTGCGCCGGAATGGCTCGTGAATCTTGTCGGAATTGACTACGTCGACCACATCGCCACCGTCTACTTCTTTGGCGTCGCTTCGGATCGAGAGATGACATATCTCGGTTCCCTCACCGCGCTCGAAAAATTGCGGATCGAAGGATTGGATGTCACTGACTCAGGGTTTGCTCAGCTCGGTGGTCTGACCAGCCTTCGGTGGCTTTCCCTTCCGGGCGCGCATGTCACCGACCAAAGGCTGGCGCAGTTGGAGGGTATGAGGAATCTCTCCGAGCTCCAGCTCCACGGTGCTCAAATCACCGACACCGGCATGGCCCAACTGAGCAAATGGACGAACCTCACGGAGCTCGACCTGAGCGGTAGCCAGGTCTCCGACGCGGGGTTGGCGCATCTCCAGCGACTGACGCACCTATCCACGCTCGACCTGAGCAACACGCGGGTAAGCGACGCCGGTCTGGCGCATCTGGACGGGTTGGCCGGCCTCACCGAACTAAACCTGAGCGGCACGCAAGTCACCGACGCGGGTCTGATGAACCTGAAGTCGCTCCGCAACCTCAAGCAGCTCCATCTCAGTGGCACCGCAGTCACGGTCGATGGAATGAAAACGCTGAACGAGGTTTTGCCAAACGTAGGCTTCAAGCCTTCACCGTACGTTCCACTGCCGCCCGTCGTGCGATAGACAGACCTGATCAGCGGCACATCGGCGAAGCCGAACCCGTCTCGACCGCAGCACGCAACCCCCTGCCAGGGCTCCAATCCCCAGCAGGACCGCAGACCCCGGTTCCGGCACGGAGGCCGCTTGCACCAGGTTGATTGTTCCCTCAAAGATGTCGGTTGAGCCCGGTGTACCAGCCAGGGCAAATGTACCCACGCTGAACTTGCTCAAGTCCAAGCTCGTCGGCAGCGCGGTCGAGGAGAACACCGTTCCCGTCTGGTCGGCAACCCCGAACTCTGCACCCGTGACGGCGCCGCCCACGTTCACGTAGCCGCGAGCTGCAAACACATCGCGATAAGTTCCCGTCAAGTCGTTGCCGACCGTCAGTTGAAGCACGTCGCCGAGCTCGGCAGCATACGTGTTGCCGCCCACCGTGAGCGTGATCCCCAACCCCGAGGCAAGTGGCGGTCGAGCGGTGTACTGTGCCGGATCAGAGCCCGCCAGCGAAGTTTCCGGCGTGCTGGAGTCATAAACTAGCATGCCGCTAAACGAATTGCCGACCTTCGTGCCCGATATCTCGCTCGTATCGACCAGCGTGACGGTACCCGAGAAGTGCACTGTGACCTGACCGGCGAAAGCGCCGAGTGAAGAAATGAGCGTGATCAAGAATGCAGCAACGACCACTCCAACCGCGCGAAGCGCACCAGCCATCGGCTAGCCCCTTTACTTAGCTAAGTGAGTTGCGATCGACCCCGGAGATCATAGGACGCGAGACTTAGTGGAATTGAAGAAAGCCTGAGGAATAGGGAGAATAGGCGGAGTGTCAGGACGATGTCAAGAAAATTCCGGCGAAGTCAACAATCACACTGGAAACTGCTCCCAAGGCGCATCGCTCGCACGAATGATTGCACTCCGATCTTCAAATGTTTTCACGCCAAGTCGCCAGGTACGATATATTGCGCCGGTGGAATTCTGTCGGCTTGGGCGCCAAGATCAGCGAAGCCGGGATCAAGGCATTCATCGCGCCCAGCCGAAGCTCGAAATGGACTACTGACTGGCCCGTTGACCTGCACCGTGAGCCGCCAGGAACTCCGGAATGCTCTTCGGCCCGCGTTTGGTACCGTCCAGCCAGGGCACCTGCCATTCGGTGATGCGCTCGTTCTTCTCCCACACGAACGTCCCCGGCGTGGGCTCATCGATCGATTCACGCTGCCGCACGAGCACGAGCGGCTCCTCGGCCCCCGCGTGCTGCTGGGAATACGCCAGGGCTGATTCAAAGCGCGCGAATGCCGCAAAATAGACCGAGCCCCCCGTGAGCCGCGGCGCCCCGCGCTCCGGATGCAGCCACACGCGATATTCGAGAACCTCGTCATAGAAGTAGCCGCCACCCGATTTCGTGGTAGCGGGAAATGAGCCCACCCGCGCTGGATCCACTGCAAGCGGTTGCTGCGATGGGCCAACCGTTCGATCGACATGCGGCGCCGAGCCCGGCTCAACCGCGCCTGGCAACCCGAAGTGACGAGGCCCCAGACCGCCAACATCAGCACCGATCGCCGCAACTTTCCGCCCCGTGCGAAGGGAGAGCCAGAGCGGGTAACGGCGGCACATTCACTCACGGCTGCCTCCCACGCTCTGTCGTCCGGACTGCGCCAGCAGCGCCAGGCCCTTCGGTGTGACCATGACGACCGAGCGGCCATCTGCACGTTCTCGCCTGACGAGGCCGCGATCTGTCGCATCCTCCCACACCGGGAGCCTCGGGCATGACGTGCGCCAGGCCTCGAGCACTTCGCGGTAAGTCCGCTCGCGGCTGGCCACCCATTCAAGAAGGTCGAGAACGAGCGCATCGACTGCGTTTTCCATAAACTCGATGATACCACAAACAACCCGATTGCGGCGCGACCACGACCATGATAGCTTGACGCAGAATTCAAGCAGACGGGGCGCGACTTGCACCGGTTCTTTGGCCTGCGTCTTTGCAGGGCTTCGTCAAATAAAGGAGGCGTCCGCAATGCACTCTCGACGGGCATTTCTCGGTCGTTGCGGCGCCGGCGCGGCGGTTTGGACCGCGCTGGCGAATGGCGACTGGTCGTGCCTCTCCGCCGCGGCGGCCGAGTTCGACGTCGGCCAGCTCGGCGAGCTGGCGGCCTTCGCAATCGAGCGGGCCACGCTCTGCCGGGGCCACGTATGCCGATATCCGCATCAACCGCTATCGAAACCAGCGCGTCGGCTTTCGCGTGCAGTCTGACCGCGCAACCGGCAAGCCCGTCGAGGTGCCCTCGGTCTCTGACATCGGGATCGTTCGGCTTCGGTCTTCGCGTGCTCGCCGACGGCGCCTGGGGGTTCTCGGCCTCGCACGAAGTGACCCGCGACGCAATCGCCCGCGCCGCCGGCGAGGCCGTCGAGATCGCCAAGGCCAATGCCCCGCTGCGTCTCCAGCCGATCAAGCTGGCGGCGACTCCGGCCTACCGCGATACCTATCGCACCAAGGTCGTCACCGATCCCTTCTCGGTTCCGATCGAGCAGAAGCTCGAGCTGCTGCGATCGGTCGCCACCGAGGCCCGCAAGGTCGCCGGCGTGTTCTCGGTGATGGGCTCGATCGGCGTTCACCTGGAAGACCGCTTCTTCGTCTCGTCCGAGGGGAGCACGATCGAGCAGCACGTCTACCAGATCTCGCCCGAGTTCACGGCCACCGCCGTCGAGGCCGGGCGCAAGGTCAAGTCGCGCACGTACCGGCCGCACGCCGTCTGCGCCGGGTATGAGGCCGTCGAGCGGGCCGGCATGCTCGGCCAGGCGCGCCGGGTCGGCGAAGAAGCGGTCGCGCATTTGAAGGCACCGTCCGTTTCCCCCGGCGTCATGGATCTCGTGCTCTTGCCCACCCATCTGGGCCTCACGATCCACGAGTCGATCGGCCACTCGACCGAGCTCGATCGCGCGCTCGGCTACGAGGCCAACTACGCCGGCACCTCGTTCCTGACGCCCGACAAGCTCGGCAAGTTCCGCGTCGGCTCCGACATCGTCAATTTCAACGGCGATCGCATCCGGCCCGAAAGCCTTTCGACCTGCGGATACGACGACGACGGCGTGAAGACCCGCCAGTTCCCGATCATCAAGGCGGGCATCTTCGTCGGATATCAGACGATTCGCGACCAGGCCCACTTGATCGGCCAGACCGAGTCGATGGGCTGCTGCTATGCCGATTCGTATGCCTCGGTGCCGTTCCAGCGCATGCCCAATGTCTGGCTCGCGCCTTCCGACAAGCCGGTCACGCTCGACGACCTGGTCTCCGGCGTCGAGAACGGTGTCTTGATCGACGGCCGCGGCTCGTATTCGATCGACCAGCAGCGCTACAACTTCCAGTTCGGCGGCGACGCATTCTGGGAAATCAAGGGCGGCAAGGTCCGCGGCATGATCGCCGACGTCGCCTACCAGAGCCGCACGCCTGACTTCTGGTCCGCCTGCGACGGCATCGGCGGCGAGGCACTGTGGGAAAACGTCGGTCTCGACGCCGACGGCAAGGGCCAGCCCGGACAGATCAACGCCATGAGCCACGGGTGCGCTCCCGCGCGGTTCAGGCGGGTCAACGTGTTGAGGACTTCCTGAGATGAGCTGGACCAGCGACCAGGCCAAAGCGCTCGCCGAAAGGATCCTCTCCTTCTCCAAGGCGCCCGAATGCGAGGTATCCCTGCGGCTCTCGCAGACCGGCCACACCCGGTTCGCCGCCAATGAGATCACCACCGCCGGCATGGTCCGCGACGTCTCGGTCGCGATCACCAGCCGCGACGGCGGCAAGAGCGGCTCGACCACGACCGACGAGCTCGACGATTCGCTTGCTGCGCGAAGCCGTCGCCCGTAGCGAGGCGCTGATGGCCGCCGCGCAGCCTGACCCCGAGCAGGTCGAGAGCTTGCCGCCGCAGACTATCCCACGATCCCCGCGTTCGACGACGCCACCGCGGCCGCCGGCCCGGTCGAGCGCCGCGACGGCGTCAAGGCGGCCCTGGAACTGGCCCGCGGAAAGGGCCTGAACGGCTCCGGCTTCTTCGAGACCGGCGCCCGCTGGCTGGCCATCGCCAACAAGAAAGGCAACTTCGGCTTCCACCGCGCATCGTTCGCCGAATACTCGACCACGATGCGCACGGCCGACGGCACCGGCTCGGGCTACGCGCGATCGGCGTCTCCGCGGCTCGCCGATCTTCAGGCGTCCGCCCTCGCCGAGCGTGCTGCGAAAAAGGCCGAGTCGTCGGCAAAGCCGCGGAGCTGCCCCCGGGTGCGTACACCGTGATCCTCGAGCCCGAGGCGGTCGCCGACCTGCTGACGTTTCTGCTTCTTCTCGCTGAACGCCCGCAACGCCGACGAGGGCCGCAGCTTCTTGTCGAAGCCCGGCGGCGGCACGCGCCTGGGTGAAAAGCTCTTCGCCGACGGTGTCACGCTTCGCTCCGACCCGTTCAACCCGCGCAACCCGGGCACGCCCTGGACCGGCGGCGGCGGGCGGGGCGGCGGTGGCGGCCGGTTCGGCGGCGGCGGCGGGCTGCCGGCCCGCAAAACCACCTGGATCGAAAACGGTGTCGTGAAGACGCTCGCGGTCGACCGCTACTGGGCCAAGAAGACCAACGTCGAGCCCGTGCCGCTCTCCGGCGGCATGATCCTGGAAGGCTCGGACAAGTCGCTCGAAGCCCTGATCGCCGAGACCCCGCGGGCATTGCTGGTCACGCGGTTCTGGTACATCCGCTCGGTGAACCCGCAGAACGTGATGGTCACCGGCCTCACCCGCGACGGCGTCTGGCTGATCGAGAACGGCAAGATCGTTCACCCGGTGAACAACTTCCGGTTCAACGAGAGCCCGGTGAATCTGCTCGAAGAACCTCGAAGCGACAAGCGTCGCGATCCCCGCCGGCAGCGAATTCTTCGCGCTCACCGTCCCGGCGATCCGCGCCCACGACTTCCACTTCACCTCGAAGAGCGACGCGGTGTGAAGTCAATCTGCGGCCGGAGATCACGGTCCCAGACCAGCACGACGTACGGCCCGACCTCGTATCGTCCTGTCGTCGGCCCGAACGTCGCGGTGCAAATCCACTCCGCCAAGCCAAACTGATAGGGAGCCGCCGCGCCGGGCTCGATGACAACGAATGTTCCCGGCTCGTTTTTGAACCAGCTCGCGTCCGCCATCCACGGCAGCGGCGCAATCCCGTGTCGCTCAGGTGAAATCGGCCGGACGAAAATCGGCCGGACCGCAACCCGGCCGCCACTCGACGCGGTCACGATCGAGGCATCCCAGAAAGGCCCGTATCCGTACTTGAGCCCGTGCTCCGCCAGCGCATCGGCAAGCTCGAAGGCGTGGTCCACCGCTGCCGGCTTGCGCAGGTCGTCCCAGACGGTAAAGACATAAGCGATCCCCAAGACGGCCATTCCCACGACCGCAAGTCGCATGTCGCGAACCCGATCCGCCAGCACCCGCCCGATAAGAACCGCGCCCGAGAGGAAGAAAGGAACGAAGTAGCGCGCCGTCGCTCGATCCTTGGGAATGCTGCTCGCGAGATAGGCCGCTGCGCAAAGCACCATCGAATACCACAACACATGCCCGACGAAATCCGCGTGGCTAGTGCCCCCGGATCGCCGGCCGCGAACCAGCGCGGGTGCCCCGCGGAAAAACGCCCAGCACAGAAAGAGCGGACCGATCAAGCAGCCCAGCGCGACCACACTGGAATATGTGGTGAATTCGACGGGAAAACCGCAGCGGTACAGGGTTGAGACATTCTCGCCAAGCGCCAGCACATTCCGGCTGACGACCCACAGCGTGTTACGGTACGCAAGGAATTCCAGCAAGCCAGCCCGGACGACACGATACCCGCCAAGCATTTCAATCAACCACGAGATCCCGCGCGCCGCCGCCACCGAGCCCACCGCGGCGAGCGAAACGGCCCACAGGTTCAGAGCTCCGTACGGTCGCTCTCGGCGAGCCCCCAATGCGCTCACCAAGACCACCGGCAACACGCCCAGGACGAGCGCGAACGAGTCCGCGACGAGCGTCATCGTCAAGAAGAATGTGAACAGCGCAACCCTCCCTGCCCCAGCCCGCTTACCCTCCGACACGTCGAGCGCGGCAAGCGCCCCAAAAAGCCCCAGCGTCGTGCCCACACGGATGTATCCCTTGGTCACGAATTCCGCCAGCCCTCCCGCCGGAAGGCAAAGCAGCACGAGCGCGGCCGCCATTCCCAGCATGGCTCCTCCGCCTCGCTTTCGCCCCCGGGCCAGCACTGTCCCCAGTGCGACCGCAGCCACGTATACCGCCACGGGTACATCGCGAAGCAGCGATGGCCGCATGCCGTTCATCGCGACACCGGCAATATAGAAAGGAAGATCTGTGGTGGTGAACGAGACATTCGATAGCGTCCACCCGCGCAAGAGGATATTCCCGCGCAAGACGGCATCGGCCTCGAGAACGCCCGTCGCATCATCCGAACTGACCGGATACACCCGCGCCACCTGCGGCGTCAAAACGGTGATGGCACCAAGACCGAACAACGCGAACACGATGCCGGGCAGCGCCCCGCGGGCGTGCGCACTGCGCTGCTTGACTTCCGGGCTGGAGCTCGCTGCACTCATTTGAACGCGAAGATCATCAACTTTGGGATCACGAGGCGTGCTGTTTACCGGTGAACCACAATACCCGATTGTGCGTCTGGTTTCTTGCGATACCGTGCGCCGTGATCGGGGAATGCGAACGCCAGACACCTTGATCACAGCAGCAGCGCCCGCGGAAAGTGAGTCCCTCAATGCCCGATTACGAATGGATCACAGACGACATCTTCACCGTCTCCGGTTTTCTCACTCCCTCCGAGTGCGAAAATTATGTGCGCTTCAGCGAGGCACGCGGCTTCGGCGATGCCCCGATCAGCACGAGCTTCGGGCAGGTGATGATGAAGGATGTTCGCAACAATTCGCGAGTGATGGTTGACGATCCGAGCCTCGCGCAGCTCATCTGGGATCGCGCCGCGCCGTTCGTTCCATCGACGCTCGGCGGTCATCGTGCGATCGGTGTGAACGAGCGGATTCGCTTCTATCGCTACGATCTCGGCCAAACCTTTCGATGGCACCGAGACGGATACTTCGAACGCCCGAGCGGCGAGCGGAGCCGGCTAACGCTCATGGTCTACTTGAACGAGGGCTTCGACGGCGGCCACACGCGATTCGAAGACGCCATCATCTGCCCGGCCACGGGAACAGCGCTCTTCTTCGCCCATCACCTCTTCCATGAAGGCGCAGTCATCTCGCGCGGTCGCAAGTATGTAATGCGAACCGATGTGATGTATTCGGGCTAAAGGCCAAAAGTCGCCTTTCGCTCCGCGAAAGTGCGGGATTCCCGTTACCTCGCGATCGCTCGTCGCCTCGACCCCGCCGGAATCCGCCATCTGCTCCGTAAAGCCGCATCGAGATAAACTGGAGCAAGCAAGTCCCCTGCCCTCTACTTGGTCTGCCCGGCCGGACTCTGAACCATGCGACAACGTATATGGCGTTTGCTGGTGCTGTTGATCGCGTTATTGATCACCTAAAAGTGCTCCTGATCGAGCCCGATTGGCGAGGGTGACACCCAACCCGCGGTCACGCATCCCCTGGCGTCTTCGCCGCTGATAGAATGACCCGATCAGAAAACACAAGATGCACCTGCTTCAGGGCATCGGAATGTCCGGTGAACCACAACGCACCCGATTCTCCTGGCGCCGCTATGTGCGCTTCAGCGTGCGCGCTCTGATTGTGCTTGTCCTTTGCATTAGCTGCGGGCTCGGATTTCTGGTTCACGAGGCCCGAGTCCAGCGCCAAGCCGTGGCCGCGATCGAGCGCATCGGCGGTACCGTGTACTACAACTGGACGTGGAATCACGATCGCTTCATTCCGCCAAGCAAACCCTGGGCACCGCGACGACTCATCGATTTCGTCGGCATCGATTACTTCGGCCACGTCACGGCGGTACGGCTCAGTAAGCCAGACGACGCGACACTCGCACACGTTGGGCGTCTGGCCGGATTGCAGCAATTCAGCTTCGGTCGATGGCCCGAGAACACGGCCGCTCTCGAGCAACTGAAAGGCCTGAGCGAACTCACCCGGCTCTACAGCGGCTCCGGGACAATCACCGATGACGACATGGCCAATCTGAAGGATATGACCAGGCTAACGAGGCTCACGATTTATCAGGCCGGCGGTGTCACCGACGCGGGCCTGGCCCATCTGAAGAGAATGGTCAGGCTCACGGAGCTCCGCCTTCCAAGGACCCCGGTCACCGATGCGGGCTTGGCCCATCTGAAGGGGCTCACAAAGCTTTCAATCCTCGAAATCGACGGCACACGGGTCACCGACGCCGGGCTGGTGCATCTTGAGGGGCAAACCAATCTCGCTGAACTCTACCTGGGCGGCGCGCCGGCCATCCATGCGATACTAGCGCATCTGACGTCGTTGAACAGTCTCACATCGCTGCGAGTCTCCAGCGATCAGATCACCGACGCCGGACAGGCGCATCCTGGAGAGCTGACCAGCCCCAGGAGACTCGTCCCTATGGACGCACACATCACCGACGACGGTCTCGCCAATCTACGGCGACTCAGCAACCTGAGCATGCTGGCTCTGAACCATTCGAAGATCTCCGGCACGGGCTGGTGCATCTGACGAGCTTGACAAAGCTCACATACCTGGACTTGAGTGGATCGCCAGTAACCGACGCCGGCCTGGCCTATCTGAACAGCATGACTCAGCTCACCGCCTTCGGCCTTACCCAGACACACGTCTCGGACGCCGGTCTGGAAAACTTGAAAGGGCTAACCAAGCTCAAGATACTATTCCTCGCGCACACTCGAGTCACCCAGGCCGGAATCGATAAGCTAAAGCGATTGTTGCCCAGCGTGGAGGTCCTTCACTGAGAGGACTCCATTGGCGAGCGTCCTCCGGTCGTGCTCCTTTCGCATCGAGATCGAGAGAGCCCGCTCGTTTGCTGACTCGGCCAGGAGCCGCATTCTCCTTGCGTCGCAGTCCCGAGTACACTGATCGCATGTTTGCAACTTCAACCACAAGCGATCATAAGACCGCCGTGCCCAGCCAGTTCCCGCGTGTCACCACTACCTGGCGTCGCTATTTCCGGTTCAGCATGCGCGGGCTGATCCTCCTTTTGCTCGTGATCGGCGGCGGGCTCGGCTGGCTCGCGCGTAGCGCTCGAATTCAGCACGACGCAGTGGCGGCGATTACCGGCGCCGGTGGAAGCGTCTCCTACAGTCGGGCGTACTGGGCACCAGTGTGGCTCGTCAACGCGTTCGGTATCGACTACTTCGATCACGTTATCGCCGTCGTCCTTCCAGGCACAAGACCGCGAACCGATGCCCTGATCGCACGGGTCGCACGCCTCACACAACTGGAATCCTTGAACGTCGTCGACCCGAGCATGACCGACGCTCAAGTCGCTCGTCTCGAGGCGTTGACCAATCTTTCCACCCTCGCGGTTCACGGCAGTCAGATCACGGACGCTGGGCTAGTGCATCTCAAGGGAATGACCAAGCTTAGCGTCCTTGAAATCAGCAACACGCAGCTATCAGGAGCCGGATTGGTGCACCTGCAAGGTCTAAGTAGCCTCAGAACGATTCTCCTCGCCAACACCAGACTCACCGACCGCGGAATTGCAAATCTGAGTGGGCTGTCCCTTTGGACTCTCGACGTGAGCGGCTCCAAAGTCACGGACGCCGGGCTCGAGAATCTCGCGGGTATGACGAGCCTCGAGCACCTCTTGATCAACGACACAGGTGTCACCGACGCCGGGCTGGCCCACGTCAAGCCGCTCAAAAACCTTCGGCAACTCCAACTCGCTCGCACCAAGATCACCGACGCCGGCCTGGCCCACTTGAGCGGACTGAAGAGGCTGTTTTTCATCGATCTCAACGATACGAGAGTGTCCGATGCCGGAATTGAGCATTTGAAAGGGGTCACATACCTCTCGTGGCTGAACCTCGCACATACCCAGATTAGCGATCAAGGCTTGGTCCATCTGAAGGGGCTGAGAAGCCTCCAGATTCTCTCGATCGACGGCGCGAAGGCTGCTCAGACTCAAATAGAGGAACTAAAACAGACTCTGCCTGGCGTACAAATCATTCGGTAAACGTCGAACATCGCGCCAGAGACAATGACGCGGCTCCGGGCTCGCCCGGTCAAACAATCCGGTTGCTCCTCCAGTACCAAAGTCGGCGATCTGGGGATCGCCAACCTATCCGCACTGAAGAATCTTCGTCATAGAACCCTCGCGCAACGAACAGCGCCAATCTGTAACGCTCCCACCGCTTCGCCGCACCCGCTAGAATGATCTCACGAGCGCAACATCAACCGCCCATCCTCACCAGGCCGAAATGCCACAGTCCAACACAGTCTCCAATTCCTGGCGCCGCCATCTGCGCATCAGCATGCGCACGCTCATCGTGCTCGTCCTCGCCATCGGCGGCGGGCTCGGATACGTGGTCCACAGCGCCCGAATCCAGCGCGCCGCAGTGGCGGCACTCGCGGATTCACCTGACTCCTTCGTCGAATACGATTGGGAACCGAGAAAGCCCCTCGGCCCATCCGCACGTTCGCTCGCCGGGATTAATCCACCGGCCAGAAGCTGGGTGCCGAAATGGTTCATCGATCGAATCGGAATAGATTTTTTCCACCACGTCACAAGCGTCACGCTCTACAGCTTCCGACGTCCCGTGACCGACGCCAACGTGAACGCGATCGCCGCATTGACGCAACTCGAGAGACTCGAGCTTCCCAGATCGAGTCTGACTCATCAAGGCTTGCTCAAGTTATGCCGAATAACTTCCCTACGCCAACTTCGCCTCGCAGATAACGCAATTGGAGACGAGGGCCTCGCCCACCTGACCCGCTTGACGCGACTCGAAGAGCTCGACCTTGAACGCACCCAAATAACGGACGCTGGGCTGGCCCACCTGAAGGGTTCTCACAAACCTCAAGATGCTCGTCCTCGACTGGAACGAGATCACAGACGCGGGAATCACGGTCGTTTGCCAGCTACCGCATCTCGAACACCTCGAACTCATCGGAACCAAGATCACCGACTCACGATTGCAGCGCCTCGCAGCGCTCACATCGCTCCGCAAGTTGGCGCTCGACGGCAGAGCGCTCACTGACGTGGGCCTGTGCCATCTCAAGTCACTGGCCAATCTCGAAGAGCTCACGCTGATCGACGAGGAGCGAATCACCGACTCGGGCCTGGCCGGGCTGACAGGACTGACCAAGCTGAGGTCACTTTCCCTGATAAACACCTCCATCACCGGCGCAGGCTTCTCGCAACTCAAGCCCCTCAATAAACTCGAGTTTCTTTCGCTCAGCGACAGCAAGTTCACAGACGACGGCCTGGTCGAAGTAGGGCAACTCCGCAATCTTGATATGCTCTGTCTAGACTCGACTAAAATCACGGATTCAGGTCTCGCGCACCTGAAGGGTCTTAGCAGCCTTCGAATTCTCGAACTTTATTCGACCCAGGTGAGCGACCGAGGCCTCGAACACCTGAAAGCACTAAATAAGCTCCAGTCACTCGGCCTCGCGGAGACCAAGGTCACCGACGCCGGATTGCCCCACCTGAAGGGAATTCGTTCCTTGCAGAACGTGACTCTACCCAGGTCGCAGATCAGCGAGGCTGGATTGCAAGACCTCAGAGATGCCCTGCCGAAACTGCACGTGGAAGTGGCTCCGTAACTCGTGCAACACCGCAACGGTGCCCGTCAGAATCGACCCTGAACGACTTGGCATCACTCGTCGCCAGCCCAGCTAGGGCGATAGGAGCTGAAGCCGAATCCAGGCCGTTCCACGTTCTCCCCTTCTCCACGCGTCGAAGCCACGAGTACACTGACGGCATGACCGCAGCTTCGACCACGCGCGTTCATGATACCGGCGGCCTCGGCCAGCTCCTGACCGCCACCATTTCAGGACGTCGCTTTTTGCGTTTCAGCCTTCGCGGTCTGATTGTCCTTGTGCTCGTCATCGGCGGCGGTGTTGGATTCGTGGTCCACAGCGCTCGAGTCCAGCGCCAGGCCGTGGTGGCGATCGAGCACGCCGGCGGCAGCGTGTACTACGACTGGACCTGGAACGACGATCGCTTCATTTCGCCGGGCAAACCTTGGGCACCGCAGCGACTCATCGACCTCATCGGCATCGACTACTTCGGCCACGTCACGTCGGTATCACTCAGAAACCCCGACGAAACGACACTCGCACACATCGGGCGTCTCACGCGATTGCAGCAATTCCGCTTCAATCATTCGCCCGATAACAAGGCCAGCCTGAAGCATCTGAAAGGCCTGAGGGAGCTCACCGAGCTCTACTCCGGTGATGCGATGTTCACAGATAGCGACCTGAACAATCTAAAAGGCATGACCAAGCTAACGAAGCTCACGATTCTTGAGGGTCGCGCCATCACCGACGCCGGCCTGGCCAACCTGGAGGGACTGACCAAGCTGACGGAGCTCCGACTTCCAAGGACCCAAGTTACCGACACCGGCTTGGCCCATCTGAAGGACACTCGTGTCACCAAGGCCGGAATCGATCAGCTAAAACGATTTCTGCCAGGTGTCGAAATCGGTCGCTGATGCGACTTTGTCGCCGCGGGCCCTCCAATGGTCCTCCGGTCGTGTCGCAAACACCTTCGCACCGGATAGAATGACTCCATCAGAACAGACTCCACGTCCTATCTTCACGAAGCCGACTTCTTGACAGCTTCGGCGAGCATTTTCGCGCGGATCCCCTCGGCTTCCGTCTCCATCTCGCGTGCCTTCGCTGTTCGCCCCAGCCGCCGCAGCAATTTGGCATAGCTCGTCAGGATCTTGGCGACGTGCGGATGCTCGGGCAAGCCGGCCTTTGCCCAGATCGAGAGAGCCCGTTCATATTCTGACTCGGCCAGAGCGTTGTCTCCGCGCGCCTGATCGAGCTCAGCCAGCTCCAGCAGAACTGCCGCGACGTCCGGGTGCACTTTGCCGCGTCGCTCGCGAATTGTCAGCGCCCGCCTCAGCTTCGATTGACTGTCGTCGAATCGGCCAGCATCTCGGTCGATTACCCCCAATCGGATCAGCGAATCAGCCACCTCGCTGGTTTCGCTGCCGTGCGTTTTCGTGTCGATCTCGAGAGCATTCTTCAAGAGTCCCTCCGCCTCCGCCGGTTTCTTCAGTCCGATGTAGCAATCGGCCAGCGTGACCATCGCCTCCGCGAGATCGCCGCCGTTCTTTCGTTTGCTCGCGAGCGCCCGTTTCGCGAGCGGTTCAGCCTCGGCGAACCGATCGAGGGCGTTGGAAATGCGGGCAATGTCGACGAGAGTGCTCGCGACGTAGTCGTGGTCCGGCCACAAGAGTTTTTCATAGACGGCAAGTGCCCTGCGCGAGAGTGAATCAGCCTCGACATAGCGCCCCTGCCGGAATCGGAGCCCGCCCAGATTATCATTGCTGTCCGCGATCTCGAGCGCATGGTTTCCGGCAAGGCCCTCGCGAATCGCCATTGATCGCTTCAGAACTCGCTCCGTCTCGTCGTACCGCCCCATTTTCTTGAGAACGAATCCCAGGTTGTGCAGACTCGTGGCGACCAGCGGATGCTTCGGCCCCAGCGATTTCTCCAGAATGGCGCATGACCGTCGATACGAAGTCTCGGCATCAGAAAGCCGGTCACTCCTGTGGTAAACGATCGCCAGGTTGTTCAACGTTCTCGCCACATGCTCGTCGTCGGGCCCAAAGGCTTCCTCCCAGCGCTCGAGCGCCCGCCGGGTAAGCTTCTCGGCTTCCTCAAGCTTACGAACTTTACTGAGCAGACTGCCGAGATTCTGCTCTGCTCCGGCGAGGTCATCGACATCCGCGTCCGGAAGCGCGAGGACGATGGCCAGTGCCCGCCGATAATTCGCTTTGGACTCGGCGTTCCGGCCCAGTCGGTCACAGAGCGAGCCCAGCGTATCGAAATTGCTGGCGACTTCGCGGCTGTTCGGTCCAAGCGCGGCTTCGTTGATTCTCAAGGCTCGTTTGGCGAGTGACTCGGCCTCATCGAATTTCGCCAGGTCCGTTAGTAGCCTTGCCAGGTAGTCGGCTACCTCAGCCGTGCTGGCGTCGTCCTTTCCCGATCGCTCCACCTCAGCCAGCGCCAGCCTCAGCAGACGTTCGGCCTCGACGTAGCTGCCCTCTTAGTTCAGGTTTCGCACATTTCGCAGGCATTGGCCGCGTATACGTTGATGCGTGATTCGGCCGCGTCGCGACCTGTTCCGCGCCGGAAGGCGAGAGCCGCGTCGCGACAATTGATGTCGGCTTCCTTGCACACGTATGGCATCCTGTCTGGGGCTTACAAACCAAATAGGCACCCAGGCAAGGAAGCCGACCAATGGAACTTACCGCTTCGTTCACTGAGCTGCTACATCAATTCGCCGATGTCTTCACGACCCCAACCTTCCTGACCTTCGTTGAAATCGTCACGGGTTGGTTGCTTTCGCACCGTCATCGTTACGTGACCGAGCTCATCTTTGCCAGCGGTAACATTGGCAACGGCCATTGGTGTCGGTTCCATCGCTTCTTCAGTCATGCCGCGTGGGACCCCGATCACTTCGCCTTGTGCTTGGCCAAACTGGTCGGCTCAATCCTGCGCCTGGTGCTACCCTGTATTGGGCCGTCGATGACACGCTCTGCCGTAAACGAGGATTGACTCTCTACGGCGCGGGCATGCACTACGATCCGCTGATCTCCAGTCGCGCCAAGTCGCTGGTCAGTTGGGGCCACGACTGGGTCGTGCTTTGCCTGATCGTCGTGAACCCGTTTTGGGCACCCACCAAGGTCTTCGCCTTGCCAATCACCATGCGTCTGTACCGCAATCGGCAAGGACTCACCAAGGGGAAGAAGGGTCGGGGTAAAGGTTGCAAACCCAATCCTGATCATCGCACTCGCCCTGAACTGGCTCGCGAGCTCATCCACTTGGTAGCTCAGTGGTATCCTGACGATGAGATCTTTCTTACCGGCGACAGCGCCTATGGGGGCAAGAGCATCCTGTCGCATCTGCCGACGAACGTTCATCTCATCAGCCATGTCCATCCCAAGGGTGCGCTTTACGAGCGTGCCCCCGTCGAGAAGAAAGGACGCAAAGGAGCGCCTCGAAAAAAAGGTGCCCGTCTGCCGAGCATGGCCCAGTGGGCCAATGATCCCAGCCAACCTTGGACTGAACTTAAATTCAACCAGTTCGGGTTGCATGCCAGGCTCGCCGTCAAAACGATCAAGGCCCTCTACTACAAGGCAGGTGGAGACCGCGAGCTGACGATCGTCTTGGTACATGATCTGGAAGGGAAACGCCCCGATCAGATGTTCTACTGCACCAAGCTTGATTGGAGCGCACGGCAAATTCTGACGGTGTACTCCTATCGCTGGGCGATTGAATGCACCTTCGAGAATTGCAAACAGTTCCTGGGGCTCGAAGACCCAGCGAATCGTCTGCCGAAGGCGGTCGGGCGTACCGCGCCCATGGCGCTGATGCTCTACAGCTTGGTGATAGTGTGGTTCCACCAGACCGGACATCGATTCGTCCGATTTCCCATCCGCCCGTGGTATCAACGGAAGCAAGAACCCTCGTTTGCTGATCTATTGACCACACTGCGCCGTGTTAGCCTTGAAGAAAAAACTCGCGCAGTGCTTTTAGATCAGCGCGCTATAAAAACCTGGCTTGCGCAGGTCACCGATCTTCTCAGCCGAGTGGCGTGATCGGCGTCGACCAGGCTAACTGAAGCTGCACCCGCTCCGTCGCGAGCAACCGAGTGACACGAAAATGCCGGCTCGGCCGATCGCAAAGCGCCTTCAGAATGTGCGAAACCTGAACTTAGTGCGCGTCGTATCCGGCCGAGAGATGCTCCCTCCAGACTTCATCCTGGGAAACCGCCGGTGACGGCGCCATGATGACCGATATCAACGCCACCATCGAAGCAATCAAGCGATATGCCATCGGTCTTGCCCCGTCATGTGAGGTGCTCGGGATCCGTCGCGCGGAGCCCGCTGACCAAGCGGCAGTTTTGTCCACATTCCACCGTAAGCGTGTCATGGAATCATTTCCAGGCAATTCGCGAAACAATTCGCGCGGAGCCGCGACCAGTGCATTGAACCGCATACATCAAACAATCCGATTATTCCGAATCACTTCCGAATACCACCGCGCCGAGAGCTTCGGCGTGCGACGCTGCGTTGCGAAATCCACGTGCACGATTCCAAACCGTTTCTCATACCCCTCCGCCCACTCGAAATTGTCGAGCAGCGACCAGACGAAGTAGCCGCGCACGTCATAGCCCTCGGCCACGGCCCGGTGCAGCTCGACCAGGTAGCTCCGCAAATACTCGCGCCGGTGCAAGTCGAGCACCTCGCCGTCTGGTGTCACTTCGTCGTCGAATGTCGCTCCGCTCTCGGTCATGTAAAACGTCTTGACCCCGAAAACCTCGGCCGCGAGTCGCACCGCCCAGTACAAGACTTTGCGGCGTGATCTTGAGCCACCACAAAGCGGCCTCGGGATATCCGCGCGGAAACGGCAAGACGTCCGGCTGGCCGTCACGCCCCGCGCGCACGAAATTCCCCGCGTAAACATTGAGCCCCAGAAAATCCGTCGGCAGCGCGATACGTTCCATGTCGCCCGGCTCGACCTGCGGAGCATTCGACTCCGGCGTCGCGAAGAAACGATTCGGGATACTCTCCCAGGAAAACAGGGCCCATCAGTTGCCCGTTGGTCCGCGCGTACTCGGCTCGCGCAGCGACAACGTCGGCCTCGGTCTCGGTCACCGGAATCGGCGGCGCGGGCAGGTGGTTATGCACCAGACCCACACGCGCTCCGGCCATCGCGTGTGTCCGCACAGCCTCGACCCCAAACCCATGCGCCAGCAGCGCGTGGTGATAAGCCTGGTTCAGCTCGCGCGCGCTCACTCGGCTGCCCGGCGCGAAGTACCCGTTGCCATATCCATTGCCGATGAAACAAGGAATCTCATTCACCGTGAACCAGTTCTTCACTCGGTCGCCCAATCGTTTCACGACCGCCTCGCTGTAGCGGCTGAAGGCGTCGACGGTTCCGCGAACGAGCCAGCCGCCCCGGTCTTCCAGCGCCTGCGGCAAGTCCCAGTGGAAGAGCGTGACCCACGGCGTGATCTCCCGTTCGAGCAGAGCGTCGATCATCCGCGAGTAATCATCAAGCCCTTGTGCGTTGATCGTTTCCGTCGCTTATGGGAAAGACCCGCGGCCATGCGATCGAAAGCCGGTAGTGGGCGATGCCGAGCTGACGGAGCAGGTCGAAGTCAGCCTCATAACGGTGATAATGATCGCAAGCGATCTCGGGGGTATCGCCGTTCTTGATCTTGCCGGGCAGCGTGGCGAAATCGGTCCCAGATCGATTCGCCCTTGCCGCCTGATCGCGCGGCCCCCTCGATCTGAGCGGCCGCCGTCGCCGCGCCCCAGACGAAGCCTTCGGGAAACTGGTAGGTCGCCATGATCGTCCTCGGTTCGTAGAGGTAGAAATCGCTCTTGCACTCAATGTGCATCATCGGTCTCTCGTGCCTCCGATTTGGCACGACCTTGTCTGGCATGGTAAGCTCCAAACACAATTTCGCGCAAGGAATGACTGCCTGGAAAACCTGCGATGGCATCCGTCGAAGTCGACACCAACCTGCTCTTCGGCATTCTGGGGCTTCAGCTCGGCCTGTTCGAGCAAGCCGACTTGCTCGATGCCTTCCAGCGCTGGTCGAAGAACCGGGGCGGGTCGCTGGCTCAGGTGCTTGTGGACCGGGGCGCGTTGGCCACTCACGATCGCGCGACCCTGGAAAACCTGGTGCGCCGTCATGTCGCCAAGCACGGCGGCAGCATGGAGCGAAGTCTCGCGGCCGTCTCGCCGCCGCCGGCCATCGTCACCGGGTTACGGCAACTCGGCGAGCCCGAGCTTGACGCGACTTTGGCCCAACTTTCGATGCACAACGGTGCCGCGCCGGAGATCATCTCGCCCCGTGATGAGAACCGTTGCCGGATCGGACATCGACCCCCAGGCAACCACTGATTTCAGCCTCGGCCTGGGCCAGCCGAGTTCAGCCGGTGCTCGTTTTCGGGTTTTGCGGCCGCACGCCCGCGGAGGCATCGGCGTCGTCAGTGTCGCACTCGACGCCGAGCTCCACCGCGAAGTGGCCCTCAAGGAGATTTTGCCCGACCAGGCCGGGAACCTCGCCAGCCGCGCCAGGTTCCTGCTGGAGGCCGAGGTCACGGGGCGCCTCGAGCATCCCGGCGTTGTACCGGTCTATGGCCTGGGCACGAGAGCAGACGGCCGGCCGTTCTACGCGATGCGATTCGTGCGCGGCGAGACACTCAAGGAAGCCATCGACGCTCACCGCAAAGCTGGCGCGAAAGGCGGGCGGTCCCCGGGCGACCATGCGCTATCACTACGCCAGCTTCTCTCAAGATTCATCGACGTTTGCAATACAGTAGCGTATGCACATAGCCGGGGTGTGATCCATCGGGATCTCAAGCCTTCGAACATCATGCTCGGACCCTACGGCGAGACCCTCGTCGTTGACTGGGGCCTGGCCAAGGTTGTCGGCCGTGAGGAGTTGGGCGCCGCTCATTCAGCCGAGGCCACCTTCATGCCCTCGAGCGGCAACTCAAATGCCGAGACCGTCCAGGGCACCATCATCGGCACGCCCTCGTATATGAGCCCCGAGCAAGCTGAGGGCACGCTCGCCTCGATCGGACCCGCCAGCGACGTCTACAGTCTCGGAGCCACGCTCTACTGCATCTTGACGGGCAAGCCTCCCTTCGACGAGCCAGACATTCAGTCGCTCCTGCCCAGAGTGAAGCGCGGCGATTACCCGCCGCCGCGCCAGGTCGATCGCGGTGTGCCGCCAGCGCTCGAGGCGATTGTGCGCAAGGCCATGGCGATTCAACCTGTGCACCGCTATGAATCGGCCACAGCTCTGGCCGCCGAGGTTGATCGCTGGCTGGCTGACGAGCCGGTGCGGGTCTACCGCGAGCCGGCGCCGCAACGAGCCGCGCGATGGGCGCGGCGGCACAAGCCGGCCGTGGCGGCGCTCGCCGTCTTGCTTGCTTCAGCCGTCGTTGCGCTCGCAGTCAACGGCGTGATGGTTCGCGCCGAGAAAGACCGCACCGACGTGCAGCGCCGGCTGGCCGAAAACAACTATCACGAAGCTTTTCGCGAGAAGTCTCGCGCCGAGCTGCTCTCCGCAAACCTGACCATGGATCGCGCACTTTCGCTCTGCGAGCGCGGCGAGGTCAACCGCGGGCTGCTCTGGATGGCGCGCGCGCTCGACGTCACTCCTGCCGACAGCGAGAATCTCAAAGGCGCGCTCCGGGCAAACCTCGCCGCGTGGAGCCGGCAGCTCACGTCTCTCAAGGCGATTCTGCGCCACCCTACGACCCGGGTCGCGGCCGTTGTGTTCCGGCCCGAAAGCCATACGCTCATCACGGTGAACTGCTTCGACACCAACCCGACAATGAATGTGACGATGTGGGATGCCTCGACCGGAAAGCCGCAGGGCCCGCCCTGCGTCTTCGAGGATCCGCTCGCCTGGATCAACGATGCAGATGGCGGCATCGGCTGGTCCCGGACCGCGTTTCGCGACGAGCTTGACACCTGGTTCAACCCCGACCGCACGGTCTTGCTCGTCGCCGACAACGCGAACACGCTCCGCCTTCGCGAGATCGCCACCGGACGGGCCTTGGGCGCACCCATCCCACATCAAGAAGCGATCATTTGTGCCGCGTTCAGCCGCGACGGCTCGCGGATCGCGATCGGCGGCAAGGATCGGACTGCGCGGGTGTACTCGGCGGCGACCGGTGCGGCCGCCGCCAAACCAATGGCCCACGAAGGCTGGGTGACCGACCTGGCATTCAGCCCCGACGGCCTGACGATCATGACCGCAAGCATCGACAAGACCGCTCGCCTGTGGAATGCCGCCACGGGCGAACCGGTGAGTCCACCGCTCTTCCACGGACAAGAGATCCTCCGCGCGGCGATCAGTCCTGACGGCAAGACAGTGGTCACCGGCGGCTTCGACGGCATCGCCCGGCTCTGGGACGTCGCCACTGCCAAGCAGATCGGCAAGCCGCTCGTGCACGCCGCGATCCTCTTCTCCGTCGCGTTCAGCCCTGATGGCAAGACGGTATTGACCGGCAGCATGGATCGTTCCGGGCGGCTCTGGAACGCCGCCACGGGCGAGCCCATTAGCGCCCCACTGCGGCACGAGAGCGAGCTCACTTTCGTCACATTCAGTCCGGACGGTCGAACGGCCGTCACCTGCGGCGACGACAACACAGCCAGACTCTGGGATGCCGCCACGGGGCGCTCCGTCGGCAGCCCGCTCGAACACGTCGGCACTGTGAATCACGCCACGTTCAGCGGTGATGGATCACTTCTCGTCACCGCCGGCTGGGATTTTGAGGCCCAGGTCTGGGACACGGCTACCAGCCTTTCGCGCGAGCTCAGATTTCCGCAGCCAAGCGTTGTCTCGCGCGCGTGCTTCAGCCCGGACGGTCGGGTGATCCTGGTCGCGTGCTCGGACGGCACAGCCCGCCTGCATGACGCCGCAACCGGCCGCTCCATCGGCGGGGTCCTTGACCAGCACGCTATGATGCGCGCGATCGCCTTCAGTCCCGATGGCGGAACCGTCGCCACCGGTGGCGGCAACCGGACGGTGGGCCTCTGGAGCAGAGCTACCGGTCAACCGATCGGTGAGCCGCTGCAACTGCCCGCTCCGGCCAATGTCGTCACATTCAGCCCCGACGGCCGCACGATCCTGGTCGGCGATCACGACGGCGTCGTTCGCTTCTGGGACCTCGCCACGCGAAAGCCGGTCGGAGCCACTCTCGAGCAGAAGCGAGCGACGCGGATCGAGGCCATCAAGTTCAGCCCCGATGGAGGCACGATCGTCACGGGCAGCGACGACATGACCGGCCGTCTCTGGAATGCCGCCACTCACGCGCCTTTCGGGGAGCCGCTCACGCATCAGGGTTCGTTGCGCGGGCTGGCATTCCGGCCCGACGGTAAACTCATCGTGAGCGGAGGCTGGGACAAGGCCCTGCGGTTCTGGGATCCCGCAACCGGCAAGTCCGTTGCGCCGCCGCTCATGCTTCAAAGTCTGATCATGGACCTGGCAATTTCCCCCGACGGCCGCGCCGTGCTGGTGGGTTGCGGCGACGGAACGGCCCGGATCTGGGACCTCGCTGCTGGCAAGCCGATCAGTCCAGTGCGCGAACACGGTGGCCGAGTCGTTTCCGTTGGCTTCCGGCCCGACGGCCGCGCCGTGCTGACCGCTTCCGCCGACGCCACCGCGCGAATCTGGGAGGTGCCCCCACCCGCCACGGGAACGATCGAGCGCATCAAGTGCTGGGTCGAAGAGCTCACCCGCATGGAGCTTTCCTCCGACGGTATGGTCCACGTTCTGACCGCTTCGGAATGGGAAGCGCGCTGCCTGCGGCTGGCCGAGCTCGACGAGAGCGGCGCTCGATGATCGAACGCAACGCCGCAGGTCAATGACCGTGCCAGCTCATCGCAGCGGCAC
Organism: uncultured Planctomycetota bacterium; assembly: GCA_963823665.1. Classification (GTDB taxonomy): domain Bacteria; phylum Planctomycetota; class Planctomycetia; order Isosphaerales; family Isosphaeraceae; genus CAVXHV01. The sequence continues at coordinate 119,527 of CAWGMQ010000004.1, read as the reverse complement.
ATTGCCCCTCGGGGGCGGCACCTGCTTTTCCCAGTCCGCAATCGCCTGCTTGAGCTCCGCGAGAGTCTCCGGGTTCTCGCGGGCGACGTCGCGCTTCTCGCCCGGGTCAGATTCTAGATCGAAGAGCACGCTGATTCGTCCTTCGGTCAAGTACTTCCAGCGTCCGCGACGCACCGCCTTCTGCAGCCGAAGTGCCGCCGGATGACGGATCCGCCAGAATACCGTGCGCTCGCGCTCGGGGGCCTTCCCGGCCAGAATCGGCAGCAGATCCTCGCCGTCCAAGACCCGGCCCGCAGGCGGTTTGACGCCGCAGGCCGAAAGAATGCTTGCCGTCAGGTCCATCGTCATCGTCACCTGGTGCGATACCCGCCCCGCTGGAACCACGCCCGGCCAGCGAATCACGCAAGGGACGCGAATTCCCCCTTCCAGAAGCGTTGCCTTACCGCCGGCGAACGGGGCATTGCTCGAGAGCCGCTCGCCGCCGTTGTCATCCACGAACACGACCAGCGTATTCGCAGCAAGCTGGTGCTGGTCCAGCGAACGAACGATCTCGCCGATCCGGCGATCCACGCATTCGACCATCTGGATGTAATCGGCTCGCGTGCCGGCGTTCGGTCCGTAGTTCCGCATGGTCCGCACGTCATCGGGCTTTCCCGGCGGCTGAAACGGGTAGTGGGGCGCATTGAAGGCGACCTCGAGAAAGAACGGCTTCGCCGCATTCTTGTCGATGAACTGGAGCGCCCGTTCGGCGATCAGGTCCGTCATGTATCCCGGCCGGTCGACCAGCTTGGTCCCCTCGTAGAGCCCCGGCTCGCCGGTGGCTTCCTTATGGCCGTAATAGTCGATGTCGGCGGCGAGGATGCCGAAAAACTCGTCGAACCCGTGGGCAATCGCGCTATACCGGTCGTCGTAGCCGAGGTGCCACTTGCCGAAGAAGGCCGTGCGGTACCCTGCGTCGCGCATCATCCGCGGCAGCGACGTCTCCGACGCCGCCAGCCCTCGCCCTCGCTCGCCATAACCGATTGCCCAGTCAAATCCGGCGCGCTGGGGATAGCGCCGGTCAACAAGGCCGCGCGCGTCGGCGAGCACATGGCGCTGTTGGCGTAGAAATCGGTCAGGCGCACCCCTTCCGTCGCCAGGCGGTCAATCGCCGGCGTGCGGATCTCCTTCGAGCCGTAACAGCCGAGGTCGCCGTATCCCAGATCGTCCACGACGATCAGCAGGACGTTGGGCGCGCGCCGCGCGTCCTGACTTCCTGCGGCGATGCGGTGATGCCCTGCAGCCAGGATCAACAGAGCGGCGAACCACGCGATCCGTCGAGGTGCTTTCATCATTGATCAACTCGAATTCCGTTTGGGTTGTCTCTTGGTCAGCCGTCCGTTGGTCGAAACATTACTCGTTCACCGGCGCATTTGCGCTTCATAGAATTTCGCCAGGCCTGGCTGGCCCTTCTTGCGAAAATGATCGGCGAGCAGCCGGTTCATCGCGGGGTGAGTCGGGTCCCCTTGCAGCACGAGGTTCGCCCAATCAACCGCTTCGTCCTCGTGACCGTGTTCCATCAGCCAGCTCGCGGTCTCGCTGCGGAGCTTGGCATCGAGCGGCCTGCGCACAGCGCCCGCCTGAGGTCGTTGACGTGGTCTTGATCGCGCTTAAGCCGCTCGACTCGCAGACGCTCGACGTTCGCTTCAGCCTTTCGGCCTAACCTGGAAAGAATAAGCATGCGCTGATAGCAATTCCAGTGGTCAGTTGGGTCTGCCGCGATGGCTTGATCGAACAGCGTAACCGCTTTTTCGAGCTGACCTCGATGCACCTGGAGCGTGGCGCAGGCGGCCAGCACTTCGGAATCGTGAGGCGCCAGCTCGAGCGCCCGATCCAGGATCGGCCCGGCGGCATTGTCGTCTCCCATGTCGAGAGCGTTCTGGCCCGCCCCCAGATAACCGGCCGAATCTTGCGGCTGCCGGGCCAGATACGCGGCATACTCAACCGCGGCCTCTGGAAAGCGGCGGCTCATGTGAAGATGCTTGGCCAGCCCCAGCCGCGCTTCGCTCAGACTGCCGTCGCGCTCGAGCGCCGCCCGGTAGCGGCTGATGATGACCTCATCATCCTCGTGCGTCCGCCAATCGATCTCGGCTTGAAGCGTGTATGGGCGCGCATCGCGAGGCGCCGCCTTCATCCATCGGTCGAGCACCACGGTGGCGTCGTTCAGGCGAAAGCCCTCCATGTACAGCCGGACCAGGGCCTCCGCCACCTCCCGATCGGCGCCTTGCGAGGCGTCGAGCGCATGACGTAGAAACGGCTCGGCACCGGTTTTCCGGCTCCCTCGCGCCAGAAGAAGTCCCGTCAGCCTGGCCAGAGCCTGTTGCGGGTGTCCGAGCTTTTCCGCTTGGTCCAGCTCCGCCTGCGCCACCGGCAGATCACCCTCGATCCAGGCGAGCCGTGCCTTCAGGAAATGCGCTTCAGCGGATTCAGGCGAGGCTTTCAGCCAGCGATCAAGCGCAATCGCGGCGTCGTCGCGTCGCCCCTCGTTGAGCGCCAGGGTGACCGCGTGCGCCTCCCGCCGGCCGATCGTGTCCCTGCCCAGGTAGAAACCCACCGCGCCAAGCGCGAGCAGAATGAACACAGCAGCCGCGATGATAGGGCGTCGGCTCCGCGTGACTGCGGCAGGCGGGCTTGCACTCGTCATCAGGGGAATTTGCCCCAGGTTCTGGACCGGTTCTCGCTCGTTGGCTCGCCGGGTGGCAATTCCGCCCTTGGCGAGCCGTGCTCGGATCTCGCGCCCCGCACAAGCGGACCGCATCGTTCAGTATAACGCTTTCGCGAGCCAAGCGATCGCCCTTCACACCAATTCAGCACGTAAATTTCTTCGCGAGGTTCCGTCGCCGTCCGGTTCGATGATAGATTGTTCGAACGCGTTTCGCATGCGAATCTTGTCACCGGCAAAGCGAACGAGCCGGATTGAAGCCGGGGACAGCAACAGGGGAAGGGAAGGGCAGCGTGGCCATTGAGGTGCCCATGAACGCGAGGCGATCTGCCGAGATCTATTGCCGTCGGGTCAATCGCGTGATGGACTTTATCTCCGGGCACCTCGACGAGTCCCTTCCTCTGGAGAAGCTGGCCCGCCTGGCTCATTTCTCGCCGTTTCACTTCCACCGTGTCTTTCGATCGGTGGTCGGCGAGCCGGTGCACGCGTTCATCGTAAGACTGCGGCTGGAGCGGGCGGTCTTCGCGATGGCGCACACCCCCAAACGAAGCCTGACGTCAATCGCGCTTCGCTACGGCTTTGCGTCTTCTTCAGATTTTTCTCGGGCTTTCAAGCAAGCCTATGGCTTCAGTCCCCGCGCTTACACGCGCGAAGTCTTTCTCGAAATGAGCAAGATCCGGCAAGACCTGATGGCCAACGCCGGATATGGTTTTGGTGCGTTACCGGCTGCCGCAAACCCCGACCGCTTCCGCGTGCGGGTTCGCGAGCGCTCCGCATTGCGAATCGGCTATGTTCGCGTGATCGGCGGCTACCAGCCCGATAAGATCTTCGCGGGATATCGGAAAATCATCGACTGGGGCCTCCGCCACGGCGTCGTTCCCAAAGCCACCTTGATCGGCATGAGCCAGGATGATCCTGACATCACACCAATGGCGAAATATCGTTTCGACTGGTGCCTGGTTCTGCCGGACGGCATGCCGGCGGACGACGGAATCAGTTCGGGAACCATCCCCGCGGGCCGATTCGGAGAACTCCACTGCCGGGGCGATATCCAGAAGGTTGATCGAGCATGGAGGCATCTTTTCTACCGCTGGCTGCCTCGCAGCGGCCTCGAGCCGACTCACGCCCCGGCGATGGAAGTGTTTCGCAGCTATCCCACCACGACCGAGAACTGGGCGGAATTCGACCTGGATTGTTGCGTCCCGGTGCGTCCAGTTCGCGCACGTTGATTTCCAGACTTTTCAGTTCCATCTTCAAGAATCGGAGAACCATGATGAGGCCGTTTTTTGCTCGCACATCCATTGTCATTCTGCTTGCGCTGCCGTGCGTCGCCCGTTGCGATGACGCCAAGAAGGAAGAGCCGAAAATCGACGGCACGTGGCAGGCGGCCAAGGCGGAGATGGCCGGCAAGGAGATGCCGAAGAAATTCTACGAGAATCTGAAGTTGACGCTCAAGAAAGACGAATACGAAGCCGTCGCCGAGTCGCCGGACAAAGGAACCATTACTTACGACACGAAAGCAGACCCCAAGACGATGGACATCAAGGGCGTCGAAGGCCCGAACAAAGGCAAGACGTTCCTGGCAATCTATGAGCTCAAGGACGACACGCTGAAGATCTGCTACGACCTCTCAGGCGAATCCCGGCCGACCGAGTTCAAGACCAAGAAGGGTACCAAGCTGTTCATGGTCACATACGAGCGGAAGAAGGAATCGAATTGATCTATTCCTCCGGCTCCTTGGCGATGAGCTGAGCGAGCCGCCGCGCGACGACCTTGCCCCAGAGCGCCGTCCCTGCGGGTGAGAGGTGGCCGTCGCCAAGATCGCCATTATAGAGATGGCAGCGGCCGCCCCGGATGATGCCTCGCGGATTCCACGGCGGGCGGAACTTCAGATCCTCTTCAATGAACGCTTCGGTCGGGTCACAGAAGTTTCGCCCGGACGCGCCCGTGATGTTGGCGGCCCCGCCGGGCCAGTGTCCCTGATTGCGCGTGGCGATGAGCTGGATCTCACAAGGCACAGGTGCGAAGAGGCAGAGAGCGTTGTGTGAGCGGCACAGCCGCACAATCAAATTGAGCCAGTGCTGCTCCTCGATCCAGTCGGCTCGGCCCGAGAGTACGTCGCCATCTTCGCCGAAATCGTTCGAGTAAAGGCCCACCACGACGAACCGGGGTCGGAACCTCCCAATGAATTCCTTCAAAGTGTAATAGTAATGCTCGGGGCAGTAACCGAGGGTTCCCGTGTTCAGGATCGAGACTTCCTTGCCAAGTTCGTCACGCAGGAATCGTCGAACCTGTTCGGGTGGTGTCTGTTCGTCACCCACCAGGTAACCCTGCATGAACGAGTCGCCGAGCACAAGTCCACGAACAGGAGCGTTCGTGTCGGGCTCCGGGCCCCGGCAACCCCAGGAGTTTGTTGTTTGAAAGAGCCCTGGAATGACCTCCGCCCCTGCGGGCCCGGCAAGCCTGCGGATCTCAGGTGTATCCGGGAGCTGGAACACGCAGAAATCCATTCCGAAAGTGTCGATTTGCCGAATCCAGAACGAACGCACGCAGGGGCGCAGTTGGTAGACACGGCCCGAATTGACGGACGCGAAGACCTCACCCGACATCACGAGCGTCATGTCGTAATTGCCCCATCGCACCACGGCTCGGTCTGGGCCCATGCCGGCCGCGCGAAGGAACGCCTGTTTCTCGGGTGCAAGCCCTTCGCATATCGTCTTGTATCGCTCGCGCGTTCGGACTTCACGGCGATCACGGCGGTCGCGCCAGTAGGCATCGATCTCCGACCGGTCGGGTTCAAATCCGAGCGAACGCAATGCGCCCGATTTCGCGCGCTGCAGCAACCCCAAGGCGGTCGAGCTTCCGGATGGCCACGCGATCCAGCTCGCGGCCAGTACGAACCCCATGACGGCAAGGATCAATCGCCGGAAGGTGCGGTCCAGGCGCCTGGTGCGCCGAGAAACGGCATGAGCTGCTGTCGGCACCGGCCGCTGGATCGAAATCGCCTCGTGATCGATGCAAACGCAGACTTCATCTCGTTCCTGCCGGGCTGTCACCGGTCGAAGCTCGATTTCCGAAGCGGCTCATCTCGCGTAGCATTGTATCGCGAAACTCCGCGTGCATGCCACGCGCCCAGGCGCTCGCGATGCTTCGGAACCGACTCGGAGGCCGCCGGCACGCGCACATCACATGGGGCGATGTTTAACTGGTCAGAGCGCGCCTTGCGCGGTACAGTCATCCGGAAACCGGGAGCCAGCTTGGGTTAGGGGAATACCGAAGCTCGGTGGCAGGAGGCCACGATGCACGATTCAACGCACCTGAGGTCGCGGCGCTGGCGGAGGTACTTGCGGCTCAATGTACGCACCGCGAGCTTGCTCGTCCTCGCCATTGGCGGCGGATTGGGCTGGCTCGTCAATTCCGCGCGCTTGCAGCGCGAGGCGGTGGCAGAGATCGAACGAGCAGACGGCGCCGTTTTGTACAAGGAGGCCTGGATCTACAGCGCCCGGCAGAACCTGGCTGACTCAGTATGGCGGAAGTGGATTGTCGACACGCTCGGGGTCGATTACTTCGGCCATGTCGCCGTTGCTTCCATCCGCTGGCCGCCATCCGAGGCTCATCTCGCCGCCGTTGGCTGTCTCGCCGACCTCGAAGAGCTGCGAGTTCGCGGAATGCCCCTGTCGAACGACGAACTGAAGCATTTGAAGGGCCTTCATCGACTTCAGAAGCTGAGGCTCAGTTACTCCCATATCGACGACTTGAGCCTTTCCGCACTGCAGGATCTCACCAGTCTCAGGGAATTGTCTCTCCGCACCTGCGAGGGCGAGGTCACCGACATCGGGCTGGCGAATCTCGCGCAGCTTCGTCGCCTTCGTGTGCTCAGACTGCCGACTTGCGAGGTGACCGATCGAGGCCTCTTGCACCTGAAGGGGCTGACTGAGATCGAATCGCTCGATCTGCAGGGGTGTGATCTCACCGAGGGGGGACTCGTACATTTGGCCGCGATGACCAAAATCAGCGCGCTCGGTCTCTCGCTACCCGACCTCACAGCGGGAGGTCTCACCCAGCTCAAGGCACTCACCAACCTCAAGGAGCTTAAGCTCACTCTGCGCGAACCGAGCGACGATGGGCTCGCCGCATTGAAAAGACTCACTTGTCTCAAAGAGCTGACACTGCGGAGCACAAGAAGGATGCATGCAGGTTCCGTTCACTTGCGAAAGCTGACCAGCCTTCGCTGGCTCATCCTCGACCACGCAGCCATCTCCGAAGCCGAACTAAGAGAATTCGAACGGGCTTTGCCGAACACCGGCGTGCTCCCCTTGTGACTGGTGGCTGGACGAGCGGTGGCTCTTATGCCCGCTTTGATGCGCGGTAGAGGAAGCAGATTCGTCGACGGTCAGCCCTCGTTCCGTTTCCTTGATTCCCCGCCTTTCGCCGCCCTGCCCCTCAGCAAATCGGTCACGGAAGCGTGGCCTTTCTCGACGGCCACGTCGATCGCGGTCTTGCCGTCGTCGCTTTTGAGTGATGGGTCGGCGCCGTGCGCGAGCAGGCACTCGGCCATGGGCACGTTGCCGGTGAATGCGGCGGCGTGGAGCGGTGTCCAGCCGCCGTGCTGCTGGGCGTTCAGGTCGGCTCCGCGCTCGAGCAAGCGCTTGACGATGGGGAGAGACCGACTGACCGCTGCGCTGTGCAGCGGCCGCAAAGCCATCGCATTTCGCGATACAGCGTCAGGCTCCGCTCCGTGTTCGAGCAGCATGCCCGCCATCGCTTCGCGCCCGAAATAAGCCGCCAGATGTAACGCAGTGAAGCCGTCGGACGCGAATGCTCGAGCGAGCGCACGATCCTCCTCGAGCAGTCTGGCCCCGCGGTCCGCCCCGCCTTCGACGGCAGACGATTCGAAGATGTCGAGCGGACCGGCCGAAGCCTGTATCAGCTCTGCCATTTCCGGCCGGCGGTGGTAACACGCTGTCAAGAGCAGCGACACGCCATTCTCATCTCGCGATGAAGCCAGCGACTGGCTTCCTGCCAGCAATCCCGCCAGAATGTCCACGTCGCCCGAACGCACCGCGGCAAACACCTGTTCCCTCTCACTTGCCATCTCAGGAGACTCCGGCAATTGTTAGACGAAGACGATGTGTCCGGCCGGCCGCGGGCTCGTTGGAATGTTCCGTGGAGCTCGCGGTCTACAAATTAGTTAGCCAAACTAACTATAATCGTGTGAGGGGCGAGAGTCAAGTCGGAGGTGCTTGCGGATGTCGGAAGTCGAGGACGTGGCGGATCGTCTGCATTCGGTCGCGATCCATCTCTTGCGCCGAGTGCGGCGCGCAGATGCGGCGACTGGAATCAGTCCGGCTGAGCTGTCGGCGCTTTCGGTCGTGGTCTTCGCTGGGCCGCTCACGCTCGGTGCGCTTGCGACCGCCGAGCAGGTCAGGCCGCCCAGCATGACAAAGATCGTCAAGGCGCTCGAATCGGACGGCCTGATCAGCCGCGTTCCCGACGAATCCGACGGGCGGGTCGCATGGTTGCACGCGACTCCCAAGGGTGAGCAGATCATGCGGCAGGGTCGCAGCGCTCGGGTTGGACTCCTGGCCGAATGGCTGCGTCCGCTGTCGCGCAACGAACGCGCCACACTGAAGGAAGCAGGTCGAATCCTGGAGCGAGCTCTGGAGATCCCGAGCCGATCCCGAAAGGTCTGATTGACGCGCGTCATTCTGCCAGCGACGATCTCCAGGGTCGAAATTGTTTCGGTCTACGGGAGCTACCAGCAATGAAATCGATCGGCGCAAGTCTCGCGGTCTTGAGCGCGCTCATCACAACCGCACCCGCATTCGCTCAGCGGTCGCTCGACGAATCGATTCGCGCGGTCTGAGGCTGCGTGGGCAGAAGCCCTCAAAATCTGGGAATGGGCCGAGGTGGGCTATCACGAGGACCGCTCCGCGGCGCTCCTGTCCCAGTCGCTTGAATCCGCGGGATTTCGAGTCGAGCGCGGGGTTGCCGGAATTCCGACCGCCTTCATCGCGACGATCGGCTCGGGCAAGCCGGTGATCGCCATCCTGGGCGAATACGACGCGCTGCCGGGCCTCGCGCAAGAAAACGTGCCCGAGCGCAAGCCGCGTGCGGGCATCGCAGCCGGCCACGCCTGCGGCCACCACCTCTTCGGTGTCGCGTCGGCCGAGGCGTCGATCGCGCTGGCCGGAGAATTGCGGTCCGGTGCCTTGAAGGGAACTCTTCGCTATTACGGCTGCCCGGCTGAGGAGGGCGGCAGCGCCAAGGCGTTCCTCGTGCGTGCGGGACTGCTCAATGACTGCGACGCCGTGCTCCACTGGCACCCGGCCTCCAGGAACTCGGCCGGCGATGAGGCAAGCCAGGCGCGGATCGCCGTCAAGTTCCGGTTCCGGGGCAAGAGCGCCCATGCCGCTGGGGCCCCGGAGCAGGGACGCTCGGCGCTGGACGCCCTCGAGCTCTGCGCCCACGCGTCCGAGCTCTTGCGCGAGCATACCCCGGACTTTACGCGAATCCACCACGTGATCACCGCGGGCGGAAGTGCGCCTAACGTCGTCCCGGACTTTGCCGAGGCGTTTTTCTACATTCGCCACCCGCGATCCGACGTCGTCCGCACGCTTTACCCTCGCCTCCTCAAATGCGCACAGGCCGGGGCGCTCGCTACGGAAACGCAGCTCGAAACCGAGTACCTCGGCGGGATCGTCGAAATCCTGCCAAACGAAGCGCTCGCGCGAGTCGTCCGGAAGAACCTCCGGCGGCTCAATGACCTGAGCTACGACGACACAGAGAAGGCGTTCGCTGCGAAGATTCGTGAGACTCTCGCGCAGCCTCTTCCGATCGAATCACTCAGCCAGGTCGAAACGCCCACGGGCCGGGTCGGCAAGGGGTCGACCGACGTGGGCGACGTCTCCTGGGTCGTGCCGACAGCCGGTTTCAGCACCGCCTGCTGGGTGCCGGGAACACCGGCCCACTCGTGGCAGGCCGTCGCCGCCGGCGGCACGAGCATCGGCCGCAAGGGAATGATCCTGGCCGCGCGGGTCCTCGCGGCCACCGCGGGCGATTTATTCCGGGACCCGATGACGCTCGAGGAAGCCCGCGCCGAACATCGCCGCCGCCTTGAAGGGCGAAAGTACGAATCCCTCCTGGGAAACAACCAGAAGCCGCCGCTTGATTACCGGGATGCGCCGGAACGCTGATACCGCGCGTGTCCGTGATTGAGCGAAGCTCCGAAGGCCCTTATGATGGCCCAGTGCGAGAGCTGATTCATTCTCGTCCGCGGCTAGACCACCGATAAGACCAGGGAACAAAGCCATGTTCGTGCTCTGCGTCTGCTTGCTTGGCGGGTTGCTGACTCAGCAAGCTCCGGACTCGCTCGTTCTGACCGGCGTCGTGGTCGACCGGGTGGGAGAGCCGATGTCCGGTGTTGACGTCGTGCTCGCCAGACCGAATGTCGCGGACGGATCGATACCTACGCTGGCACGGTCGATGACCGACGCGCAGGGGGCGTTTCGCCTCAAATTCGACCGCCCTCGGTTGAGCATGACCGAGCCTCTTCCAGTCATCTGGGCTTACCATCCCAGCCGGTCGGTTACCGCGCAGCGAGTGGATCTTACCGGGAACGCGGCACCGGCGCCGCTGCGGTTAACCCTCGCGGAGCCGTTCAAACGGACTCTGACCGTGCTCGATTTCGAGGGCCGTCCCCTGGCGGGCGTGCGTCTCGCTCCCCTCCGCATCACCTCGTTTTATACACCCGACGATTGGCTGGAACGATTGACGGTCGTCACGGCCGCGGACGGAACCGCGACGCTCATGTGCCTCCCGGTGACGATCGATCCGCTGGCGGTGCGGGCAAGCGCTCCCGGCATCGCCCCTCACTCTCTGCCGCTCCCCGAACGTCCCGGCAGCGATCGCTTCACGCTCAAGTTGGGCCGGCCGGCGCGTATAGCTGGCTCGCTCGCCTATGACTCCGGCGAGCCGGCGGGCGACATTCCTGTGGAAGTGTGGGTGCAGAACCTGCGGTACTCGCCAGCAGGCACGGGCGAGCTGACGTCGGCCGGTTCTACTCTGATTCACTTTGATTCCGGGCCGCTTCGCAGTCGTAAAGATGGGTCGTTCGAGACACCGCAGCAGCTCCTGACCGGCTCGTCGTACCGGATCACGATCCGGGTCGAAGGCGGTTCTGCCATCAACTCCGACTGGATCACGGCAACCACCGAGCTGACGAATGCCCCGCCCTTGCGACTGCCGACGCACCGGAAGCTCTTCGGTCTCGTGCAGGATCGCCAAGGTCAGCCCGTCGCCGGCGCACGTGTCTCGCTGCCTTCTGGGTCACCAACGACCGCTACGGATGCGCAGGGGCGATTCCTGCTCGAAGGCGTGCTGCCCGAGAGAACCTATCTGCTGGTCGCGGCGCGGGGCTTTCGGTTCCAGGGATGGCCAGCCGTGCCGGCCAGGGAACCGAAGGAGCAGAAGCTCACCCTGGTGCGCACAAGCGAACAACCCGACCGCATCCTCTCGCCCCTGCCTGCCCCGATTTCGTCCGAGGAGTCGCGTGCACTGGCGCGGCGCGTGCTCGAGCCATACCTGCAATTTGCACTGAAGAACGGGGACGATAGGTCGAAGTGGGAGTGCCTGCGCCGCCTGGCTCAGGTCGACCCGCAGGGCGCGCTTGCACTGCTGCCGACCGCGCATTTCCTGGATGCCAATCGCGACTACAACATCCGATGCAGGATCGCTGCTGAGCTGGTTTTCTCCGATCCGGTGGAGGCCGAATCGATTGTCGGCGCACTCGAGGCGCGGGAAGATCAGGTGTACGGTTACCTGCTCATGGCTGCGGCGCTGCCGGCCGCGGAGAAACAGCGGAAGCGTGCGCTCCTGGAGCGCGCCACCGTTCAAGTGCGCGCGCCCGCCGGCGGAGGGAAGGAATTCAAACCCGCGACCCGGCTCAATCAGCTTGCGCGAGTTGCGCGGGGCTGGCTGGATCTCGGCGACATCGAACATGCGCGCCCGCTGATCGATGAAAGCTTGAAACTCGCAGCGCGGCTGCCGCAGGAAGCGTATTACCAGCCGTACTCGCTCCCGACCGCGGCACGGCTCGAGCTGGATCAGGTATTGGCTCTGCTCCGCGACATGAGCAAGGGGCGCCGCAAGGAATGTTACATCTGGATCGCAGCAGCCCTGGCGAACGAACGCCCGGCCGATGCGGAACGCGTCTTTCAGCTCATCGAGGAATCGCCGCCCAGTCAGCCGATGAGCAGAAGTCATTTTGCGCTCTGGCTGTGCGGGCCGATGGCGAAAACCGATCCGAAGCGAGCGGAGCGGCTCATTGGCGAGATGAAAACGCCTTCAGCGCAGGCTTGCGGTTGGGCTGTGCTGGCGCTTGCAGTGACCGACCGCGACAAGGCGGCCGCGCGGCTCGCGCTTGACCGCTCGATCCAACTGATCGACGGACTGATTGCACAACCGGGCGCCGCGGAGGGTTTACCGTTCTTGATCAACATATTCACCAACCCGGCCGCGTCGATTCTGCCGATCGTGGAGAAAGTGGCGCCGGAGCACCTTGAAGAAGTCTTCTGGAAAGCGGTCGCGCTGATGCCCAAGAGCGACACGGCCCGGCAGCGCGGATTACCGGACAACCGAGTCGCCGCTGCAGCAGTTTTCCTCGCTCGCTACGACCGCGGGGCGGCCGACTTGTTCCTCACACAGGCAAACGCAGCTCTGCCGCGCGGCGGGATGGACGCTCGCCGGTTTGTGGGATCGATCCTCCGCATTGAAGTATCTGCTGACCCGAGAGCGGCTGTTGCCACGTTCGAATCGCTTTCCCGCGCCGGCGACAAGCCGTATCTTCTGGCGGACGGCTCGATACCTCCGGTGCTCGGCGATCTGATCGAAACACTGATTGAGCCCTACGACGAGCACTGGAAGCGCGCCTGGAGAAGCCCGAGCGAAGCGTTCGACAGGCCGTTTCCGTGAAGTCAATCGACCAACCGTGAGATTCCTGGTACATTTGAACGAGGAACTCAGGCTCGCTTCGTGGTCGGGAGGTCGAAATCGTGAAAGCCCCGGCTCGATCGATGTGGCAAGCGCTGCCGAAGCCCTTGATCTTTGGAATCTGTGGCGCTCTGGGCGGCCTCCTGGGCGCCACGGCGTTGGGCGAGGCCGTGTGGCGGCTGCTCCGGCCTGAGGCGCCGGTGGCCGTGGTGATTCCCCCGCTACGCGTCGCAGCTTCGCCGGCGATCGATCTTTATCAGGGCGGCACGAACCGGCTCGGCGTCAAAATCGCGCGTGTGGGATTTGACGAGCCGGTGACGATCAAGGCGGTCAATCCTCCGGCGGGTGTGCGCATCGATGCCATCACCATCCCGGCAAATCGTACGGATTTCGAGGTTCAGGTTTCGGCCGCGGCCGACGCCGCGGTCAGCTCGGAAGAAATCACATTCAAGGCCGAGGGGCCCGCGCGCGGCGGTTCGCCCCCGCAGGCTGAGGCGACGACACGCCTCACGGTTCGGAGGACGCTGCCGCCGCCACCCGCGCTGCGGATGAGCGTCTCGCCCGAGGTTGCCATCGATCCTTCCGGCAAGAATCGCTGCGGCGTCCTGATAGCGCGTGACAATTTCACGGGCCCCGTCATGCTCGAGCTCGAGGGCCTTCCCCCAGGAGTGAAAGCGACCGGCCTGACCGTGCCGGCGGACACGACGCGGATCGAGATCGAGCTGGACGCCGCCCGCGAAGCGCAACCCGGCTCGACAAACGTTTCGGTCAAAGCCACCGGACCGCGAGGTCCGGCGGAAGCTCCGGAGCCTCCGGTCGCGATGAGCCGATTCGGCCTGACGATCAATGCCCCCAGGCAAGGGCGCGGCGTCGACGTGATGTTTGTTCTCGACGTCACCGGAAGCATGCAATTTGCAATCAACGGGGTGCGAGACGGCATCATCGAGTTCGCGCAAGAGCTGGGAAAACGCAAGCTAGACGCGCGCATTGGACTGGTCGCGTTCCGCGACCGTTTGAATGGAGTTGCCGATTTCCGGATGCCCGCTCCCAGGGGGCGAGCTCCGGCGCGCCGAGGCCGCACGCGAGGGCGCAGTGATCCGATGCCTCCGGGTGCTCCGGCCGCTCCGGCCGGCGCGCCGACTTCGATCGAGGAGCCGTTCGTGATCAACGTTGCCGGTGAAGTTTTCACCCGGGATTATGCGGAATTCGGCCGCGAGGTCGGACGCAAACTTGTGGCCGACGGCGGGGGTGACACACCCGAGAGCGCCCTGGACGGGCTCGCGCTGGCCGCCCGCCAGCCGTTCCGCGCCGACGCCACTCGCGTTCTCATCCTGATCACCGATGCTCCGCCCAAGATCCCCGACAAGGAGACCGAATCCATCGGCGAAGCGGCCGAGATTCTTCGGAAAAACAAGATCGACCAGCTCCATCTGGTGATCAATGAGCCACATCGCGAGATCTACGCTGCCCTCCAGGACGACTCGCCCGGAACCTTCTTCGATCTTCAAGGCGCGGTGAGCGGTGAAAACAAATTTGCGTCGCTGCTGCCCACCGTCAGCCGCGAGATCGCCCGGATCACGACGGCCAGTCAGCCGGCTCAACTCGAGCCCGCGGCGGCTGCGCGCCCGCCCACGCCCGTTCCGCCACCGGCCGCTCGCGCCACTGACTTGCCGCCGATCTCACCGCCGGCCGTGCTCGGAGGCGTGCAGTCCCAGGAAAAGTTCGCCGTTGAGAGCTCGGGCCAGTTGCTCCTTGCGATCGCCGCCTGGACCGCAATGATCACGGCGATGATCGCCATGGCCCTTTGTGCCGGCCAGCATCACTACTTGAAGGAAGGCATCTTGCCCGCCGGCGCCGCAGCGCGAAGCTGGCTGGGCGGCCTGCTCGCCGGTCTCGCCGGTGGGGCCGCGGGTCAGCTCCTGTTTCTCGCCGCGCCCGATGCGCTCGCCGGCGCAGGGCTATTCCGCGTTCTGGGCTGGACGCTGCTCGGAGCGCTCGCCGGAATTGTGCTGTCTTTCTTCGTGCCCAACCTTCGATCAGGCCGCAGCTTGCTGGGCGGAGCGATCGGAGGAGCCGCCGGGGCGCTTGGTTACCTCGGGCTCGCCGTGGCGATTCGTGGAATGCCAGCCGCTGACGCTTCGGGCCGAATCCTGGGCGCGACGCTGCTGGGACTCGCCCTTGGCCTCACACTGGCCCTGGCCGAGCGCATCGCACGCAAGGCATGGCTCGAGATCTGCTACGGCGGCTGCGAGATCCGCACCGTGAATCTCGGACCAACACCGGTCAGCATCGGCAGCGACGCGCGGGCCGCAACGATCTATGCGCGCGGAACCCCACCGGTCGCTTTCCGCTATTCGTTCGAGGCGGGGAAGGTCATCCGCCAGGACGCTGCAACGAACGAACAGACCGAGCTCCGTGCCGGCGAGCCGCACTCGGTCGGGGCCGTGACGGTCACCTTGCGGACGGCTGCCACAGCAACCGCTCGCGCACCGCAACCGGCCCCCGTTGCTCTGCCTTCCTCGCCGCCCCAAGCTACGCCGGTTGCGCCGCGCCCGAGCCCCGCGCCCGCCACGGTGCCCCCTCCGGTCGTTCCTCAGGCTGCTTTCAATCCGCTGGGCGTTCCGGCCCAGACCAAGCCTGCGCTGGCGGCTCCCGCACCGCGGCCGGCGCCTTCGGTGGCGGCGGCGTCATCTGCGGTCGTGGCTCCGCCACCGCGGCCCGCGCCAGCCCCGATCCCCGCCAGCGCACCGTCTCAAAGGCCGGTGCCCGTGTCCACCAACTCTGGCAACTGCCCGTCGTGCGGCCGGCCGGTTCCCGGAGTGCCCGGCAAGCGCTATTGCATTCACTGCGATTTGTATTTGTAGCGACTTTCGCGATGACGACGTCTTAGCTGGCCTCCATCCCCGTTGCGGGCGCTCTCTCGAGCGATTCGAGCGCGACGCCCAGGAGCGGCCTGAGGCGGTCGTCGAGCCAAGACTGTTTCTGAAACCATCGTACGTTGCGGGCGAGCGATGGAGAGCCGACCGAGTGCAAGTCAACGCCGCACTTCACGTGCGCCAGAACACTCACGAGCGTGTAAAGAAGCTGTGCGAAGACCTCGGGCACGGAGTGATCGCCCCGATGGCGAAGCTGTTTCGCGAGCAGCTTGAGCCGCGCCAGCAGTGCGACGAGATCGACCCCCTCGAGTGCCTCGGCCTCTTCGGGGGTCGGGTCGATGAGCGTCAGCAAGCAGAGTGGCCGGGCGGGCTTGGCGGCTGCCTGGCTCTTGGCCGACCTTGCCCGGGCGAAGGACCAGAGGTGGTTTGTCGGCGGAATAAACCTGGTGAGCTCGGCTGCGTCGAGCATCTCGGAAAGGGGCAGCTCCAGACGGAAGCCGAGGAGGATGGCTAGCTCATCGTCGTCGGGTACCAGAACGGGCTGTTCGTAGGTGCACGGCGGCGATTCATCGGCATGCGCGGGCACCAGCAGCTCCGCCGACGCCGTCTGGCTCATGTCCGGAGCAAGAAAGGGCAAAACCCGATAGGCCACGTGCAGAAGGTTGAACTGCGAGGCGTTCGAGTCACGGAGGATGGCCATCCACTCGTCAAACTTTTCGCGCGGTCGTTCCTCGTCGCGCGGATCCTGCGGAATCAGGTCCTCGACAAATCGCCGGAAAGCTCGCTTGGCAGTGGTCACAGCGTTGTCGATTCGCTGCGAGTCGAGCTCGGGAAAGGCCTCCAGCAGCTCGCGCCGGGTCTTGCCGCGGCGGCCGCGGAACTCGTCGGCCAGCAACGTTTCTTCGAAGAACATCCAGAATTGGGGCTTGCCGCTTCGCTCACAATGCCGCCGCAGGGCCTGAAGCGCCTGGTGAAGCACGTCGAGAGCGAAGATCGAATCCGGATGGAGCACCGCGTCAGGCGGTGCCGTCAGCTCCGCAGCATTGAACGATTCCAATCGATGGTTTCGCGTATCCGCGATCTTCTTTCGATAAAAATCGCGCACGTGGTTCTGAAGCGAGCGATAGAGATACGTGCGGAACCGCGCGCGTTTGCCGTCCCTCTCCTCCTTGTCCTGGAAGGCGCGAAAGCTATCGAGAAAGTTCTTCTGAGCGGCTTTCAGAATAAACGACTGGGCCAGGTCATCCATTTCCCCTTCCGGCACGCGCAGTAGCTTGAGCGCCCGAATGATCGGATTGTAATAAGCCACACAAAACGCCTGCCAGTCCTTGAGATCGCCTTCGCGGGTCGTGTCGTCGCTTACGAAAGGCTCCATCGATCTTGCTCCCCGATTTGGATAGGTGCGGGGCCGTCCCCGCCAACAACTCCGGTGCAATGCTTGCTCTGGTCCCGATGGAGATGACGCTCGCGGTCTGCCGGACTTGCGCAGCAAGTCGCGATCTCGACGGCTTGGGATTGCCGCAATCGACCCAATTGTCCATCACATGCGTAGGAAGGGCAAGAATGCCGGGCGCGCGACGGTTGTCACGGCTCGTCAGGGTGCGCGTCAAGGACGCGTCTCGTCCACGGTCTGCCTCCAGCAGTTGCGGCCTCGTTGGGTGTGGTATAAGATCGCCAAGGGATGAATCGCCCGCAGCGCAGAGCGGCGTCGCGACCGGAAGTGGGTAGAGGAGCTGTCCAACCATGTCGAACTCTCGGACCGTTGCGTTCGATGGGGCCGTTGCCGTCGCCCTGGTTGTCGCCCTCGGCCTCGTTTTCCTTGTAGACCGAGGTCGCACGTCGGGGTCGCCGCCCGCGGTGAAGATCACTGCGGAGCCAGTGTCTGATCCCGGAGAGGTAGTGCCGCTTCGATTGGCCGTGACGCCGCCTCAGTATGATGACATGGGTAAGCTCCTGGGCCAGCTCGGATCAGGCTTTTCGTACACACGCATTCCACTCGAAGCGCTCGAAGATGTATCCAAGCTGGTCGATTATGACGTGGTGTTCTTCACCTGCGGCACGGACGCGGAACGGTGGCTGACCAAAACCAATCTGGGTGATGGCGATCGTCCCGGGGTCCATATCGCCAAGTGGAATGAAGAGGTGCTCGAACGCATCCGCGAGGCGCTTCGCGCTTACGTCGGCCGCGGCGGCACGCTCTATGCATCCGACTGGCGGCTCAATCTCATTCACCTCTGCTTCCCCGAGCTCTTCGACGGTGAGGATATCGTCGAGGGTGCCGCGCAGACCGTGCAGGCCGAGGTCGTCAATGACGGGCTTCGCGAACATCTCGGCACGGCCAAGGCCGAGCTGAAGTTCGACCTTCCCGGCTGGAAGCCGGCGCGATTCGCAGCCGACCAGGCAACGTTCTTTCTCAGAGGCGAATACCGGCCCAAGACCGGTGGCGAGCGCGTGACAGCACCGCTGCTCGCCAGGGTTCCATTCGAGCGTGGGACGATCATCTTCACCTCGTTCCATAACGAGAAGGTCAACAGCGAGCTCGAGACCAAGCTGCTGAAGTTCCTGGTTTTCGCCGCGGTGACTGCCAAGGAGACGGCAGCCGCCCACAAGATGATGATTTCTGGAGGCTTTTCTCCCCAGAAAGAGAGCCTCCTGAGCACCTCGGGCGAGGCCCAGCCGGTCACCAGTACCTACAAGAACGACAAGCGCCGGCCGCTCCGGTTCGTCCTCAGCTTCGCCAACCAGGGTGCGCGGCTGGCGCTCTCTGTCCGCGGGCCGAATGCGGAGCCATTCGAGCAGGAGGGTGCCTCGACCTTCACCATCGACGTCCCCGACGCTGCGCCCGGCGATTGGTCCTACACGGTGACCGCGCGGAAGATCCCTTTTCCGAATTTCCCGTTCTCGCTTTCCGTAGGTGGCCAGTGAAGCGGCACCAGTTCCCCGGGCCAGGTTTGCATCGGATTCAACTGGAGAAAAGCGGGCCCTGGGTCGGGCCTGCGATCTGTGGGGTTGAGCCATGAACGTCCGGACGTGCACGCGATGCGGTTCCGATTACCTCGGAGCCGGCGCGCCGGGAGCCGGCTCGCTCTGCCCGAAGTGCCGCCAATCGGCGCCCGCGCCGTCGCCCCCTCCAATTCCCAGAGCGTCCGTCCCGACGGCCACGCCCGTTTCCAAGCCGCAGCCACCGCCGCCCTCGACCGCTGCGCCGGTCGTCGCACGGCAAGCACCTGCGAGGACGGCGCGGCCCGCGGCGCAGACACCGAGCGCGAAGCTCCGCTCCGACCGCAAGGTTGAACGGGCCGCGGTCGTCTTGCTTGCGGTTGTCGTGACGGCGTTTCTTGGATGGCTGGCGCGGCCGTTGCAGTTGTCACTGTCGCGCACGGTCGGCTCCGCCATGCAGGCCCACGGTCGCCCAGCTACTGGCCCGATCGGCCTTGAAGTTCACCTCGCACGCCCCCCTGCCCCGCTCGGTCTTGCAAGTCCGAGCGAAGGCAAGCTTGATCCGGGGCCGCTCGTCGGATCGGACCGCGCCGACGTGGTTGCTTTGGCGCTCGCCGCATTACCTTCGGCCGAGAACCTGGGGATGTTGATCCGCCGCAATGACGACCTCACCGGCAACTTCCTTGTTCCGCTGGGATTTGCGGGCGGCGATTCCAAGACCGGGCTGCTGCTCGACCCGACTGGCTCGGGAGCGGGAACGCCCGGCAAGGCGACCTTCATGGGCGCCGAAGCCTCCGGCCGCCGCTTCCTGATCATCGCAGACCGCTCCGGCAGCATGAGCGGCGCCAAGTTCGAGCGGCTGGTCGCTGAGATCAACGCGACTGTCAAGGGACTCAAGTCCGGTGCCAAGTTTTACGTCATTTTATACGACGACACAGCCGTGCCTTTTCCAGGCACGCACTGGCTCTCCGGCAGGCGCGACGCAGCCAGTCTCGAGGCATGGATGGCCGGCCAGGACCCCGGGGGCACGACCAATCCGCTCCCCGCGTTTCAGATCGCGTTCACCCAGGTGCATCCCCGTCCGGACGCCATCTTTTTCATGACCGACGGATTGTTCGCGCCGGAGGTCGCAGAAATGATTCCGCCGCTCAATTCCGCACGCCGCGTCGTGCCGATCCACGCCATCTCGTTCGTCGACCGCAGCGCCGAGCCCTGGCTTCGCAAGATCGCCGCCGATTCGAAGGGGACATATCGACATGTCGACCTCACGTCGCCCTGAAGCCGCGGGCGGGCGCACCTGGCTCGCGAAGCCACTCGCTGCGTGGCTGCTGATCGCGATCTCCCCGCTCGCCTCGGGTGATGATCTGGTCATGCGGCCGGGCATGAGGCTCAAGGACAAACAGGTATACTCATTCGATGAAGACGGCGTGCGGCTTGGACCGGCGTCGCGGCCGATCGGCTGGGAAGAGATCGAGGGCGGAACCGTATCCAGGGACCAGGCTCGCTTTGATCGCATGCGCCAGGAGCTCTCCGGGCCGCTGCACGAGATCCACACCAAACTGGCCGAAGGTGCCTATCCCTCGCTGCTGGAGCCCGCCAAGGCGCTCTTTGCCAGATTTGCAGACCGGCGATCGAATTCCGCCTACATGGTGGCCCAGGCGCTCATGTGGGCGAATCTGGCGCTCCACCAATCGGAGGATGCGATCGAGCCGTACCTTGTTTGTGCTAGTATGCGGCGGTCGAACAAGGAACTGGGATCGCTCCCCGGTCGTCGCCGGTTGTTATTTGACTCGGAGACGGGCCTGAGCCCCGATCTCGCCCTCGTGGGATTCGATCGCACCCGGGCCGCCGCCGCGCTACCGCACGTGCGGGCGCGGCTGCGAAAGCTGAGTCCTTCGCCCCCTCAGGCGCTCAAGCTCTACGTCGCCGCCTTGGCCCTGGCGGCGGGCGATGCCGCGTCGGCCGACGCCGAGCTTGCCGCGCTTGGTTCGCCGTCGCGGCCCGTCGGGGAAATCGCGGATGCGTTACGGGCGCAGGCAGTGGCAGTGCGCGGGCAGAAGACCGAGGCGCTGTCGCGATTCGAACGGCTTCGCGAAGCGTGCCTGCCTTCAAACCGCGGACTGATTGATTACTTGAGCGGCACCGCGCGGCTTGAGACTGGCAAGGGTAACCCGAGCGATGGGGTGCTCGATTTGCTCAATGTCGCCGCATCGCACGGTAACGACCAGCGCGCCCTGGCCGCGGCCGCACTCTACGCAGCGCAACAGGCACTCCTGGGCCAGCACGACGCCGCTGCGGCGCGCGCCGTGCAGATCGAGCTGCTGCGATCCTTCCGGGGGACCGATCACGGAGCGCGCCTCATCGCCGAACTTGGACCAGACTCGGCCGTGGTCAGAGCCGCCGCAGACCTCGAGACCGCTGAATCGAAGACCGAAGCCGGCGACTCGCCCGAGGACGAGGGTATTGGTTCGGGCCGGCCGTCGCGCTCCGATGAGCCTTCGCCTCGCAAGCGGACTGCGCGGCCGAAAGCGAAGGAGATTCCGCGATGAGCGAGATCGGCGGCAACGTCGTCTGGTGGCTCTTGCTCGGTCTTTCGGTCGTCGCGCTCGCGATCCTCTTCGAAGGGCTCTTCACCGTCCGCCAGGCTCGCATCGTTCCCCGCGCGACCGCGGAGGCTCTCGCGAATTCGGTCAAGCTGCGTGCTTACGGTGATGCGGTCAGGCTCGCCGAGGATCCTGCCCACCAGTCGCTGCTGGCTCGAGTGGTCATCGCGGGTATCCGGCGCGCCCGCGACGACCCGAATGCCACCGCCGGCGAGATCCGGTCGAGCTGTCAGGAAGAGGGCGAGGGGCTCGCGGATGGCCTGTACCGGCGCGCCGAGCGCTGGGAACACTCGGTGCGGTCGCGCCTCTCGTCGGGGTGCTTGGAACCGCGCTTTCACTGGGCGCGTCGCTCTCGCGTGTCGCGGCCGCGGGCGACTCGTCCCGCGCCGCCGACATCGCCGCCGCCGCGGGTGCGGCCTTGAGCACAACCGTGCTCGGCCTGCTGGTCTCCATTCCCAGTCTGATCGCCGCCAGCTTGCTGCGCGCCCGGCTCGACACGCTCGTGCAGGAGGCTGGACGACGTGCGGAATTGATTCTCCAGCCACTGGGGCGCCGATGACATTTCGCAAGAATCTTATGAAAGTGTTCGAAGTCGCTCCGGTGATACTCGGCCTGGCGGTGGTGCTGGCACTGGCAGGAATCGCGCGGTGGAAGCTGGGCTCCGGGCGAGAGCCGCCCCGTGCGGCCACGCCCGCTGCGGCGGGACAAGAGGCCGAAGTTCCCGTGCGTCTGGCCATCTCGTCCGACGGCGCGATCACGGTGGGAGGCGATGGCACGCTAGTCGCGCTCGAGGACGTGGCTGGCGCCGTGGCCGCCTCCGGCACAAAAAGAAGGGTCGAGCTCAGCATTGACCCCGGTGCGCGGGTGCCATGGTCGATGCTTTGCTCATCCGTTTGCGCGACGCAGGCGTAGCTCGATGCACGTTGCTGGTCGACCTGGCGGCGGCCAGTGCGAGCGGTCCGGAAGCTTCAAATTCAAAAGTTCGCTGAGCGGTGGAGCGTTTTCATGCAGTTTTTTTATCGCACGCATCCGCCTTGGCCGCCGGGCGCGCCCGTTTCGTCATTGGTGGTGACCTCGGCATTTCTGGCGGTGATCGCTGCCGTTCTGGTCGCGGCGTCATGGGGCGCCGTGCCGGCACCGGTGGAACCGCACGCGCAGCTCGTGCCGGGCGAATTGCGGGCGGATGTCGCACCTGATCCGGATCTGGAGACCCTTGTGGTCGAAGTCATCGCGCAGGGCGATAGCGTTCATTTTCAAATCGGGGGCCAGACCGCCGGCTCTGCGCTTGAACTGAAAAAGCAGCTCGAGCCGCTGGCGCGGCTCGGCGGTTCGATCTCCGTGAGAATCAGTCATGATGGACCTTTTCTCCACACGGCCTCGGCTGTCGCGGCGTGCCGAGATGCGGGCTTCGCGACAGTCTTCCTGGTCTCCGGCAAGCCATCGCGCTAGTAGTCGAGCAGGACGGGCGCTCTTGCTTTTCATCGCGCTCTTCGCGTGCGCCGGTCGTCTTTTTGCGCAGATCAAGGATCACCCGCCGCCGGATATCGAGCGGCTCGACGGGTATCTCGAGCGACTGGGGCTCGCGAAGCTTCAGATTCGGAATCTCGAGCGCGAGCTCGAGCGCCCTCGCGCGCTGAGCGCAACGACAGCGATCGCCGCCCGGCTCGCCCAGGTCTACGCCGATCGCCTTTCGGCGGTCACCGAAGAGAAGGAACTGGCCGACCTGACCGGGCGGCTGAACAAGTTAATTGCCGCGCACCCGGCGGCCGGCGGACCCCGGGTTCGGCTGACCATGCTCGAAGGTGATTACAACCGGGCCGAGCCGCAGGCTCTCAAGTGGGTGGGTAATCCCTCGGACGCCGCCGCCCGTTCGGATGCTCTGGCCCGTCTCGGCAAATGCCGGCCTGAGCTTGACCGCGCGCGACGAGCTGATCGGCCACGTGAAGCGCCTCGATGAGCAGGCCGACAGTCTGGACGCGGGCCCGCGGCGCGATTCAGTCGAAGCCGAGCTCAGAACGGTATCACAGTCCGCCAGTCGAGCCGTCTATTTCGCATCGTGGGCAAATTTCTATGAGAGACTGCTGTCGCCGGACGGACGAGGTGAGGGCTTTCGCGTCGCGCGCCAGGGCTTTCGCCGCTTGCTCGGCGTGGAAGACGAGACGCTCAAGGCCGATGATTTCGAGGGCCTGGATTCGGAAACAACCGCTCGGATCACGCTGGGGTTCGCTCTCTCGGAGCTAGCCGACGGCGGGAGCGAAAGCGCGCGTGCTGCCTTCGCAGCGCTGCGCCGCGCTGATGTCCATCACTCGGTGCGTGACTGGGTCGACCGCTGGCACGTGTGGGCTCTGCTCCGGGCCAACCAAGGTGATGAAGGGCTCTCCGTCGCACAGGCGGCCATTGATCGGGTGGCACCGCCCTTTTCCCCAGCGAAGGCGGCCTTGTGCTCGTTGCTCGTTCGGGGTGCTGGCCCCGGACCGTCGCCAGCGCGAGAGCTCGGCGACCGCCTGGCGGCGCTGGGCATTCGCGGCTTCATTCAGCTTGGCCGGTCCGACCTGGCTCGCTCGCAGCTTGGCAGCCGAGACCTGTCGTCTGCGGTCTCGCCGGGGGCGTTCGCGAACTGGCTGCGCGGCCAGGCCGCGCTGGGCGCTGCGGAAACGGGGGCGGGCGCCGAGCGATACTCGAACGCGCTCGCCGCCTTCACGGCCGCGCTCGCTGACAAACCCGAGCCCGCCCTTAGCGCGGAATGCCGCTTCGGCCAGGCGTGGTGCTTGTTCCGGCTGGGCGAGCTGGCGCAAGCCCGCGACGCCTTTCGGAAGGCCGCCGAAGAATGGAAGGCCCAGAAGCTGCCGGAGGGCGACGCCGAGTGGATGGCATTGCTCGTGGGCTGGAGCCTGGCCGACGATCCTCCCGCCCGGCGCCTCGAGCGCATCGCCGAGGAAGCACGAGCGTTCCGGCAGGCCCATCCCGACCACCCCGGCGCGGCTCGGGCCGACGAGCTGGTCGCACGCCTGCGCCGGGAGCTCGCCTCGCCCGAAGAACTCACAAAAGACCCGGCGAAGGATACGGCAACACAGGTCGCGATCGCGCGAAAGCTGCACGGGCGCTGGGTCGCGCTCACCGCGGCTGACCGGGCTTCGTCGCCTATGACCGAGTCTCTTGCCACCGTGTTGCGCGAAGCCCTGCCGCAAATCCGTGGCGATGCTGACCCCGGCGGCCGGCTCGATCTGTTGCTGTTCAGTGTCGACCTGGCGCTGGCAGCCAACCCGCCGGACCGTGAGCGCGCGCGGGCAGCCCTCAACGAGGCGGAGGCACTCGTATCCAAGCGCAAGGCCGGTGACCCTGGTACCATCGAATATCGGGTCCGCCGATTTCAGCTTGCTCGGGCCGACGGCGATTCCGCGGCGATTCGCGAGCACGCGACCTGGCTCGTCGGACAGCCCGGCGCCGCGGCGCACGAACGCGCCTGCCTCACGGCACTGGCCGAACTAGCCGATCAAGACTTCCATGCCGCGAGTGCGGCCGAGCGCCCGGTGAGGGCCGCCGCGGCCCTCGATATTCACCGGCGGCTGGCGTCTGCCCTCGCTGATTTCCCGGATCGAGTGAAAACCAATCCCACGCTGCGCCTCGTCTACCTCAGGATGGCTCGGTACGCTGTCGAGGCAGACAAGCCCGAGATCGCCCTCCGCTCTCTCAGTGTCCTCCGCATCGCCAGACCCGACGATCCCGAGATCATGCGCCTGACGGGTCTGGCGAATCAACGCGCCGGCCATACCGATCGCGCGCTTGAAAGCTGGCGCGAGCTGCTCGAGCGACTTCCTCGTGACTCCGCCGCGTGGTTTGAGGCCAAGTTTCACCAGATCGAGACCCTCGAGCGGATCGACCGCCAGCGCGCGCGCCGTGTCTGGGAACAGTTCCGACTCTTGCATCCCGAGCTAGGCCCTGGCTCCTGGCCAGACCGATTCCGGGAGCTTGCAGCCCGATTGTAGTATGATTGTCAGATACGGGTCGTAGTGAATCCCCATACGGGCGCGTGGATCGACGCAGGAGGCTGGCATGGCCGAGCATGATGATCCTCCTCCAGCAGAGTTGCCCAAGGTCAAACGGGCCCGGCGCTATCAGACGGGTCTGCGCGGGCTGATCGCGCTGGTTGCGTGCTGCGCGCTGATTTTGTGGATGGCGCGCGTGGTGTGGCAGAACCGCGATCCATACCTCGCTGAGGAGCGAGCACTCGAGGCCCGCGCGCGTGAGACGCTACGGTTGCCGAATACGACAAAACGCGTGGCGGCGATTCAGGTCCTGGGCCGGCTGAGCTTCGCGGACAATGCGATCGCCGTCCGTTCGCTGACCGAAATGCTCGACGACCAGGATCCGCAGGTCCGCGCCGCATCGGCCGAAGCGCTCGGCGAGTTTGGCATTCGTGTTGTTGAGACCGGCGCCGACCGCCAGTCCATCGCCGCTGCGGTAACGGCGCTCGTCAAGTTACTGCACGATCCGCAGCCGGGTGTGCGGGCCGCGTCGGCGATCACCCTGGGGTACATCGCCTCCGCGCGGCGTCTACTCGTCGACGACACGCCTCTACCTGGCGGAATGAAAGCGGCGCCGCGTGCTACGGCCGTGGGTAACACTCCGGTTGATACCCGCGCGGTGATCGCCGCCGTTACCGACTTGCTTGGCGATCCCGAGGTCAAGGTTCGCGGTGCGGCCATCGTCGCTCTGGCCGCCGCGGCCGGCTCAATGGCCGGGCCACCTCAGGCGCTCGCAACGAGCTTGAAGGATCAATCAGCCGAGAACCGAGAATCGGCGGTCCGCACGCTGGCTAAATTTCGGCGCGGCCTCGATTCGTGGATGCCTTCCCTGGTGGAACTGGCGGAGCATGACCCTGACGAAGCGGTCCGCACCAGGGGATTGCGCGCGTTGAACGCGGACATCCTTCCACCAGCAGTCACAGCGGAATGCGTGCCGGCTCTGATCAAGGGCCTGGAAAGTCGCGATTGGGCAGTCCGATCGGCGGTCACCAATCTCCTGGGCCGGCTCGGGCCCAAAGCGGGAGACGCCGTCCCCGATCTGCTTCGCATCTTGACGGACCCAGTCGGCAAAGATGGACCCGTGCCGGGTTACGCACGACAGAATCTCGCGTCGGCCGCCTCTGGCGTTCTCGGTCGAATCGCACCCGGGTCAGAGTTTTCCGAAGAGGCAATCGCGCGGCTGACCGACACGCTCCGATCCGGCGACCGCATCCTTCAGTCCCCCGCGATCTATGCCCTGAGCCATTTCGGCCCGGACGCCGCGCCGGCCATCCCCGTCCTCATCCAACTGGTGAGGGAATCTGGCCCCGGCCACAACGTTAACATCGAGCAAGAAGCGGCTCGAGCGCTGGGCCTGATCGCCCCGGACACTCCGCTGGCCGACAAAGCGGTGACGGCTCTTCTGGGTGTCCTTCGCTCGGATTCCGGACCCGCTCGCATCGCAGCCATCGAGGCGCTTGGACACTTCGGAACCAAGTCCGCGATTGCCGTCCCGAAAATCCGCTCCTTGTGCGACGATCGGGACGCTCTGGTCAAGCAGGCTGCCGAGCGCGCGCTCGTCATCATCCTGGACGAACGCGACGCGCAGACGCGTGAATGACCGCTCAGAAATACATGTCGCAGACGATGCAGTAACGCTGGCCCTTGGGTACGGGCTTCTTGCAGCTTGGACAAATCATCGATCCGTCGAACGCGGTCACCGGCGCAGGCGGTCGAGGGCTGGCGGTTGCAGCAAGCGGTGCGGCCGGCACGGGCTTCGGCGCGGGCGCCGGAGCCGGCGGCTTCATGACGGGGGAAGCGGCTGGAATCGGAGCCTGTCTGCTCGATGGAGGAACAGCCGAGGCCGGCGGCTTGACGGTGGTCGCTGCGGCCGGCAGCGGGGGGATCGGCACCGGAGCCGGTGCCTGGACCGTCGGCCTGGCTGGGGGGGCCGCTTGAGCCATGGCAGGCTCGCCGGCCTTGCGGTGGCGCTCGCTGAACTTGATCGAGTTGTACCCCACGCGGATCACGTCTCCGTCGCTCAGCACCGTCGGGCCGTCGATCCGCACATTATTCAGCCGCGTGCCCTCCTTGGTCTTGTTGTCTTCGAGGACGAATCGTCCGTTGGGCTGGCGCACGATCTTGGCGTGGACCAGTTCCAGCGTGGAATCGTTCTTGCCCATGAACGGCAAGGCCGCATACTCGGCCCGGCCCAGGATTGTCTGTGCGTCCGAGAGAATAAGCTGGCGGCCAGGGCGGTAGCCGTCCAGGACCGTGAGCCACGCGTCCTTGAAAACGACCTTCACGAGGCCGATCAAGATACCGATGCACATACCCAGAATCACGAATGCGGTCGCCCGGCTGCTCATGCCGGAGGAGCTCGACGCCATCATGTGCGAGATCGGGTCAAAGAGGATCCCGCCCAGAAACCCCCCGATCGCACCCCCGATCAGCCCGTTGCGCAACTTCGCCGGCGATCGCTCGTAAAGCCCTTCGACGACACCGATCCCGGCCCCCATCACCATCCAGCCGATTGCCCGGACATTGGCGCCGAAAACGCTGAAGACGCTGAACAGGACGTTTCCCAGAAATCCTCCAACCGCTCCGCCCAATCCCCCCGCGAGCAAGCCCGGCACGGCTCGCTTCAACTGCTGGGTGAACCGGGCGTTGGCCATCCCGGCGAGCAAGTTCAGTCCCATTCCGATCGCAGCGCCGACGAGCGCGCACGTGAGTGCAACGCTCAGATTCCCTTCGCCGGGGCTCAGCGTGAGCTCCGAGATCAGCCACCCTACAAGAGCCGACCACCCGCCGATAATCGCACTATAGTAAATCAGCCGTCCTAGAGACATACACACCTCTCAATGCGTCAAATCACCGGGCTTGATCTCGACTGTCGCACGGGCAACGACCCCTTCGGGAACAAGCTGCGCTTGAAGCTCCACACGGCCGCCCTGGCGCGATGTGGGAATTACCAGCCAATTGATCTGGGCAAATCCGGCCGGATCAGCGGCACCCGTGCTTTTCGACGGGGTGTGGCCTTTCGCGAGAGTCAAGCCGTCGGGAAGTGTAACGGTTACCGACTGACCGGAATGCGGGTTATGCACGAGCGCCGAGATCCAGAATGGCCGGCCCGAACGGAACGGTCCACGAGGCACGAGCGATAGCTGTGCGTCCGCGGGCCCGACACTGAGCGATTGCTGTTCGCTGATTCCGCCAGGCTCCAGTAAGGCTGCGACCGTTACCTCTCCGAGAACTTCCGGTGCGACCTCGACCAGCCAGCTCAACTGCGTGTATGCGCCGGAGCCCTGCACCGATTGCGAGAGTGATCCGGGACGGCGAGGTGCCAGCCCCTGCGGCAATACGAGCGTGACCGTCTGGCCCGGCCGGGGCTTGTTCACGAGCGCGACCAGCCAGAACGCTGCACCGGCCTTGATCGGGCCGCCGGCTGTGAGGCTCAACTGCGCATTTCTGGTCCCGGTGCTCGATATCGTTCCCAGGCCGTATCCAAATCCGATCGAACGCGTCTGGCCCGGCTCGAGGGCCTGGGGCGCGTAATAGACGGCCACCGCCGTGTCGTCGACAAACGACGCGGGGCGAGCGTAGGACCATCCCGCCTCCGCACCGGGCCAGTGAGAAAGCAAAACCTCGCTGGGCCGGGGCTCGCCCGGTTCGGGCACGAGGTTGAGATCAACGATCACACCCGGGCTCGCGAGGCTCGGCCGCTCGAGCGAGCGCACGAAGTCAGGCACGTCGCCCCCAGTCATGTCCAGCGTTCGGGTGACGATCCCGTCGCGGCCGGGCACGATGAACGGCACACCGTCGTTATCCCCGATGAGCGTATCCAGCATGACGCGCAGACCCACCTGGCGGGTCTTCGAACCCTTGTTCGTGAGCTCGTATGCCACGCGCACGGTATCGACGCGGTGCGAGACTTCGCCGGGCACGAGCCGGAGCGATTGCCGCACCAGTACATCTCGATAGGACCAGTCCATGACCGTCGATTCGCCGGGACCGGCGTGCCACGACTCGAGGGTCTCGCCCTGCGATCCGCCGAAGATGGGCGCCCGGCCGTCGACCATGACGCGCGTGTTGTTCGTCTTCCCGTCCGGGCTGAACGTCAGCCTCTTGCCGTCGTCGGTGCTGTCGTCGGGGTTGCCGGAGAGGCAAAGCAGGCCGAACCGGCCGTCGTCCGTCGTGTGAAGCTCGATTCTGGGGGTCGGATCGAACGCAGCGCGCTCCTCGAGTGGAGGCGGCGGGGGCGGCTCGGGGGGCTCGAGCGCCGCCTCCCTGTGGTCCGATTGTGAAAGCGCAGGTGGCGCCGAAGAGAACGTCCGAGCATCCACGACGTAGATCACTCCAAGCACAACGACGAGGGTGACACCGACGCTCGCATCCACCCAGACCCTGAAACGAGACCAGGCCGGCGGCGCACCATCGGTCATACCCTCCAGGCCGCCGGTCGCCATCGGAAACCTCCGACTAACGCGATGCCTCCATCAGCTCCTCGAGCGTCGAACGAAGGGGCCCTTGAAATCGCTCCAGGATCTGGCGCCGATCACGGTCCAAAGACGGATATTTTTTTTCCAGTGCGCGGGCGCGACCGAGATCTCGCTTCGCAAGGGGTTGATCCCTGCTCAGGTAGTAGTAAGCTCCGCGCAGGTACCAGGCCATCGAATCCTTGGGCGCCAGGAAAACGACCTCGTCGAGATCGCTCAGGGGGAAGCTCGCGAGATTTCCCGCGGCAAGCGCGTCGACGCTCTTGCCCACGATCTTGTCTTTCCGCTCGGGGTCGGCTTCTTCGGGCTTGAGCGAGAGCGACGCCAGCTTGATATCTGCATCGTCCCCGATCAACATTTTGATTCGCCGCTCGAGCGGCGAGTGGTCGCCCCGCGGGCTCGAGGCCCGCCCGGCAAGCACCAGCTCAGCCTTCTCGTCATAGTATGCTCGTGTCAACATCACGCCGTCGGATTCACTGTAGGATTGGAGTTTGCTCGACAAGTCCTTGAGCAACGACGCAAGCGGAAAAACGGCGAAAGCTCCTTCCGCCGCGGCTTTTGGAGGCGGCAATCCCTTCCAGGCGACGGCCGCGGCTTTCGGAATGAGCGCGATGGCACCCTGCGCCTGGCCGTCGCGGTCCTGGCGGCCTGTGAGGACAAGGTTGTTTTCTTCGTCAAACGAAGCGCTCTTGACCAGCACCCCGTCGAGCGCCGTGTCGCCCGCCACCAGCTTGCGCAGCTCGGTGAGAAGGCTCCTGGAACGAGGCGTGAGCTCGACGACCGCGGTACCCACGTCCCTGGCAAGCTCATCGACCTTCAACCACCATTCGATATGACTCTTCGTCTCCGAAAGCGTGGTCTCGAGCGTGGCCCCTTGCAGCACGATCTCGGGGCGGACGTTTTGTAGGGCGGCGGGCCGGAAGAAGAGCCGATCGAGGCTGGTCTCGTTGGGCGAGGTGAGCAACCTCTTCCGAAGGCTTTTGAGCAGCCGGTCGCTTGGGAGTGCGATCAACCTCTTCTCGAGCGGACCGGTTACCTTTCCCTTTGTGTGCTCCACGACCAGGGGGACCAGCACCGCATCAATTGTCTCCGCCTGCGCGGGCCCGAGCCATCGACCCACCAGCGTCGGCTTGCCGGTCGGACCAAATACCAGATCGTCCAGCCGTGCGCCGTCGAGCGCGGGAGTCGTCGCCACTTTCTGCTGCAGCGCGGGAAGAGGCGAGTTGAGGCGTGTGGGGATCGGATCCACGTCGAATGGGAACTTGATCTGTTCTTTGCTGGCCTTCATGAGGTGTGTGCCGACGGCAACCTGCTCTTTGCCAGTGACCAGCGCGACGAATTCAAACTTGAGGGTCAGGCCCGCGTTTTCCGAGCACGTGAACCGTGCGCGGTCAATCCGGCAATGACGTAGAATGCTCAAGGACCCCTTGGAATTCGCGTCGTCCGCGAAGCGTTTCTGAACGCCCGCGAGCAGCGTCGTTCGCCACGGAGCAACCGACATCGGCGCGACCACGTCTGCGGGCTTCATCGCCGGCTCACCGGAGGGTCTAGCATACACACTCGCGACCTCGGGCCGGGCCGCCAGGCTCGCCGCCAAAGCTCGCTCGTCCGTCTTTTCGCCACCGAGCAGACCGTCGACCTTCAGCTCACCCTTCGCGTCAAACCACGCGTCACGGAACACAACGTCGTCGAGCTTTGCCTCATTCGCAAACTGCTGTAGAAGCCGCGCCGGGTTTGGCTCGAATGCAAGCCGGCCGCCTCGAAGATCTGCGATCAACTTTCGGTCGACATTTTCCGGAAGAGGATAGCCCTGCAGCCGTTTATGGACCTCCCGGCGAATCTCCCCCACCGGGTCGTCCTTCGGAAACGCGGCCGGGTTCTTGCGCGCGAGATAGGCTCGCTGATTGATGCACAGGGCGTCGACCCGCAAACATCCATCCGCATCGAAATAAAGGTCGTCAATCCGGGTCTGACGGAACAAGCTGGGATTGGCCGCCGCGGGCGATGCCGCTTTGGCCATGTCGGCGCGCAGCTTCGGGAGCACCTCGCTCCTGATCGGAAATACGATCAGCTTGGCGGCGCTCACTCCGCCTGGAACATCGGCTTTCCAGGCCGGCGTTTCGTCCAGCAATCGCTTGGCTTCCGCCTCGATCAAGCTCGCCTGCTCCCGGCGATCGATCGTTCCCTTGAGCGAAAGGAGGCCGTCGTGCAGCTCGTCCGCCTCGACCAACACCCCGCGCAGCTTGACTTCTGACTCGCACGCCGCCCGCAGCTTCGCCACAAGCCGTTGCGCCGCGGTCGTTGCTTTTTCGTTGGGAGCATCCTGCGCCATCACCGGCGCGGCGCGGCCGCCGGCTGCGATCAAGAGCGCCGCCATTGCGATCGCCGGGCAAATCGGCACTGGCAGCTTACGTTGTTCAATCATGATCGTCGTCCCGTGACGAGGGCCGCTCGGACGTTGCGCTATCCGAACGCATTGCCGTGGGCGAGCCGTCGAACTCGCTTTCACTCTCGGCCACGGATGTTGGCTCACACTCTTGCTCGTGGCGGCCGGTCACTTCCCGGACGCATGCCATGTCGAATACCGTCGGGGCTATCTCCTCGGGCGCTGCATCAGCGGGTACCTGGGCCGGCTCGATGTCGTACGGTTCCGCAGCTTCCGGCGACGCGACCGGCAGGCGAATGACCAGGAGCGTGCAATCGTCGTTGACAATTGCGTTTTGTGCCCGGAGCTCCGCGATTTCCTGCCGCCAGGTCTCCTGATCGAGGTCCCAGAAACGGCGCCAATCCGGCGGAGCTCCGGACTCGACTTCAAAGAGCAGCCGCTGGGCCACGGCGTCGGTGGCAAAGATGATCAGGTCGTCCGGCCCCAGCTCTCCTCGCGTCACGACCGCGGTGGGCGTCGGCCGCATCGGCTTCGACTGATAGAGGTAAGGCGTGGTGCCGAACTCGCTCGAGGCCGTGACCGGGAACGACCCGGTCAGGCCGCCGCCGCGAATGTGGAACAAGCAGGCATCGCCCACGGCCCAGGCGGTCCAGCCGATCGCCTGGCCCGGATCGTCGCCCGCGTCGCTCCCGGGATCGAGCTTGAGGGAGACGAACGTCGCCGCGCCGCACGATCGATCGATCTTCATCTGGATCGACCAGCGCTGGTCCGGGTACCGGATGGCATCGAGCCACGCCCGCCGCTGCGCCAGAATCCACGGCTCGACCGCGGCCGCGTCTTCGAGCGGTATGGGTTCGGCGACGAAGCTTTCGAGCAAGAGGTCGGCCCACAGTTTTGAGAAAATGCCGTCGCCGGCGCCGTCGGCGAGCGCAACGATGCCGTTGCCGGCATTGGTGGCGTAGCCGTCTTCCCACTCGTTCTCGTCGTTGCCTCCCTTCGGGGCCCAGAGCACGCGCAGCTCGAACCGAGCGGGTCGCGCCGGTTCTGCTGCGGGCTCGGGAATGCTCTCGGGCTCAGATTCTGCGACGACAAGCTCCGGCTGCCAGAGCCACGTCGGGCAGCGGCAGGCTCCCGGCGGGAATCTCGGGGCCGGCCTCAGGCTGCGTTTCGGGGCTTTCTGCGCTCGACCACAGACCACGAACGAAGTCGCCGAGCCTTCGCGCGGCGGACAGCTTGTTGACCAGCAGCGATCGGAGCTGATGATCGCCGGCTCGGTTCGCTTCGTCGTTTTCGAATGGCATGCTCATGGCCCAGAAATCACCGCTTGAGGTTTCAAAAAGCGCGACGCGATCAATCAATAGTGGAGCGGTGAATGCGGTGCGGATGACTCCGTGGGCGCTGCCTGCTGTGCGCCCACTGTTCCCATCTGGATGAGGAGCAGCATCTGTGCTCCGTCGGCGTTGAAGACCATGCCCCGCGCTCCGAGGCCCACCAGCACGCCCTTCGACTCCGCGACGCCGCGCAGCTTGTCGGGCAGCTCGCTCGACATCCGGAAGAGTGATTTCGCCAGCTCATCCGGCAGGATTTGCTCGCTGTTCGGGAAGACGACCGGGCTTGCCTGCGACTCCGAGATGTGGCAGTTGAACAGCAGCAGCTCGCCGTCGTCGGTCGAGAGCCCCTTGAGCGCATCGGCAGCCGCCTGGGGCTCGCCGTCGGTCGGCTCGCCGTCGGTCAAGTGAATGACGACTGGCGGGAAGCTGCCGGGATGGCTGGCGCACCACGGCGCCACGATATTCCGCACATATTCGAGCGCCGCACACATCGGCGTGCCGCTCATCTGGGCGTCGGCCGGCTTGCGATACCAGACCGGCAGCTTGAAGGTCGTGCTGATCAAGCCGCCGGCCCCGTCGTCGACCATCTTCTGCTTGTCTTCGATTGCCAGCGGGTCGTCAAACAAGTCGCTCACGGAGACCAGGTCTCGGCCCGGCGAGCGTTCCGTTGGCTCCGGAGAGCACGGAGCCGATGATGGGGTTGGGTGGGTCGATCCGATCGGTCGTATAGCCGATCACGCCCACGTCGAAGTAGTTGCGCGGCTTTTCTTCACCCTTCTCGCAAAGGGTGATGAGATCGGCGAGGAACCGGTTGATCCCGGTCGCCAGCGCGTCGATCTTGGGCCGCGGACTGCCGGCAATCCCGTTGTTCATCGAGTAGGATTGGTCGAGCAGGAAGATGATGCACGCCGGATTGGCGCGCGAGGCACTTTGCTGGTACTTGCCGCTGGGCATCGGGGGCTCCTCGAGTTTGGATTCGGATTTACGGAAACTGGCGAAACAATGGACATTCTCACGAGACGATGGAGGTCACGGAACATCGGACGCAAACAGGCTCGGGTGGCTGTGCACAATTTCACGGAGTTTCGTGATGCGATCGATCAGCGTTTGCCCTCCGCTCCCGGCACCGCCTCCTTGTTTGAGCTTCGATTCGTTCTTCTTGCAGGTGTCAAGTAGCTTATCCAGCTCCTGACTGGACCATTGCTTGATCCCCTCGCGCACGCTGTTGAATGCCCTGATGGCTTCACTATACTCCGTTCCCTGTAGCGGTGGAACGCCTCCGTCAGGGGGCTGGCGCTTCGACCATCTTGGAGACCAGCGTGATGGATTCAACGTCTTGCGGCTTGATCTTGTATTCCCCGTCCGGCCCGAGTGAAACGGTCTCGCCGCTGCTCTTCAGGCTGACCTGGATATCTGTTCGCTTGACTTTCTCCGGCGCCAGCGAATTCGCCGTCGTCAGGCTCACGTATTCGTCGAGCGGCTCGGGCTTCAGAAACTCGTCGCAAAGAACCTGCACGATGTGCCTGAGCGTCGAGTGGACGGGTTCACCGGGATTGTCGTCGTTCAACTTCGCGATGGCCGCGATCGCTTCGATGCGTTGTTTCATCGGATCCGGGTCGGATTCTGGCGCGACCGAGTTTTTGAGGATGCTGACGAGTAGGGCGCCGCGCTGCGCCAGCGCGAGCCTTGCTTTGGCTTCTCCGGTCAGCTTCACCGCATACGCTTCCTTGGCCAGCTCGTGGTCGTTCAAGTAGCCACGGTAGCTCGCGATGAAATCGTCAAAGGGTGGCGCCTTGCCGGCATCCTTCGGCGACCACTGGTCGATTGCCTTGAAGCGCCCTTCGAGTTCGGCCCGCGAAAACTTCTCTTCTCGAGGAACCCAGGCCGACTGGGCGTGCGCCGAAGCCACCAGCTCGGGGTCGTGCACCTTCTCCACGTATTCCTCGAGCACTCCGTCGAGCTCTTTCTCTTTGTCCGGCACCGACGGCCAGCCGTCCTGTCCGCGCATTTTCTTGAGGATTTGTCTGATCTGCTGCTCGACCTTGAGCCCATCGTCCTTGGCTTGCTCAACCTCGAAGGCGCGTTCGGCCCGCTTTTTGGAGTGGTTCAGGACTGCGCTGCCCACGTGAGGCTCAAGAGGGGCACCCGGCGGCGGCGGTTCGAGTTTGACGACGGCGGACGTCACGCCGTCGGGCAGCTCGAGGATCGCATCCGCCGTCTTCCTGGCCTTGGCGAGGACCTCCGGCCTGGGAGGCGGGTCGTCGTCGGTCGACTCGAGCTCCGGGCTCGACCACCGATAGACATTATAAAGCCGCGTCCCTTCCGCCCCGGCAATCCAGAGAAGCGGAGCACACAACAACAGGATGAGGAGGCTTTTTCGCATGTGCGGAAGCAGGCCTCTATGAGCTCGTCGCCCTCGGAGCGACGTAGATACACGGATTTCAGTGAGTCACAATCGTCATTTTGCATCAGGCGCGACGGCCGCGCCGCTTTGGCCTCGCACCTGATCAGTACGCTCCCAACCCTCGGTGACCCAAAGGCGGATCACGCCCGGGTGAACCTTGCTCTTGTCGTCGGCAGAGCTATCGTCCTTTGCGTCCGGACGGCTGGCGAGCGCCGCGAGCACGCGACCGTCGGGGCTGAACGCGAGCTTCTGGATCGGCCCGATGTGACCAAGTCGAAGGATCTCGCCTCCCTCGTTCGATCGATCCAGCGGACGGATTGCGATCGCGCCGTTCTCGTCTCCAGTCGCGACAATCGAACCCTTCGGACTGAACGCCACGCAGGTCAGATGGCCCGGTGAGCTCCTCGATTTCAGTGGGACTGGGGGCGTCAGTGTGACCGACTCGAAGGTGCCCGTGTCGCTGGTATGGACGATCTCTCCGACGAAGACGTCCCGGTCCGTAGCCACGGCCAGGTTTCCGTGAACGCCGTGCGCCCAAGCCCGGACATCGTGAGGATACTTCGGAAGCACCACGGGGTTCAGTTTATCATTCGCTAGCTCGAACACGGGCAGTTGTTTGCTATTTCGGAAACCGATGATCAGGATATGTCCAGTATAGTCGAACGTCATCGCCGAAATGACCGGCTCACCTTCGACCAGGTCGTTGAAAGCTTTCAAGTCAACCGCGAGAGCATTGCCCCCGGACGATTCCACCGTCACACCTGGAGGCCACTTCATCACTCCCGCTGGTCCGGCAAGTGCGTAGCGATCAACGTCAGTGACGGCCAGTTTGGCGGAGGTTCTCGGACTGCAATGAGATCGTGCGTTCTTCGTCAGGTATAATGTTCCTTCTCAGCCGGTCTTTCTGATATACTAATTCATACAGATTTTTGGCTGTATAAATACGAAGATTGTCCAATCGGTCGTCTGTTTTCCGGCCCGCGAGGAACGTGCGCCCGGACAAGCTCGCGGTCAAGACGTTCGGCGTGCGTTCCTTGAGCGTCGGGACCTTCGCCTTCCAGGACAACCCTCCTGCATTCGTTTCGAAGAAATAGAGATTGAGAGGGACGACGTGATTCCTGATCGTCGCAAGGACCGACCGGCCGTCATTGCCACTGAGAAATGCGAGATCCGTGTGCGAATCATCGGTCGTCAGCTTGGCCGCCCCGGGATCGATCGGTAAGTCTCCGAACGTCAAGCCGGTGAGGAGCCGTCGCACCAGCCTGAGGCGAGCAGAGTAAGCATCGCCGATCTGCATTTGCTCCGCCTGTTTCACGAGCTCGAGAGACCGAGCGATGTCGCGCTGGTATGCGATGGGGCGATCAATGACCAGGACGTCGAGCAGATTCCGAATCAGTGCTGCGTTTTCGGACGGAGTGCCGGCGCCAATGCCGCTGCGAGTCATGTTGTCACCGCCGGTTGGTGACGACCTTCCCGGGCCCGCCGCTTCCTTTGGCGAACCGTTCTTCGTCGGGGCCCCGCGGGCGACTTGCCGCAGGTCGATGGTCGTGACCGTCCCCGCGACGAACACTGGGGTCCGGCGGACTCCGGCGTTATCGACGCCTGTTTGCGGACGAGCATCAGATCCTGTTGCGTCTAGCTGATTCTGATGTTGCTCCTTCGCCGACTTGAGCTCGCCCGCGAGCCGCCGGATTTCGGCCTTGCCCGAATCGAGCTGGTTCTGCATGTTTGCAAGACCCTCATCCTTTTCCTTGATCCGGGCAGAGAGCGCCCGCTCTGCCTTCTTGGCAACGTCGAGAGCCAGAACGGTCTGGTTCAATTCGTTTGATGGCCACAACCAGTTCCCGACTTGCGTCACCAAGGGAAACAGCACCAGCATGAGCAATAGCGCGAACGTTGCGCCACCCACGAAGGTCAGCAGATTTCGCGTCCCCTGCGGCGAAAGCCGAAAAGGGCCGATCCCAATTCCCTTGCCTGTGCTCCCCCGCGGCTTTCCTCGTTGCAGCAAATCCACGTCGGGCGCGGGGCGGATATCGGTCTCCCTTAGCAGGCTCTCGAATTTGAGCGCCAGGCGATCGTGGTTCTCGCCTGAGACGATCGCCTGGAACATCGCGCTTGTGCACTTGCGGCGCTGCTCGCGCTTCTCCACGCCGTTCGCCAGCTTGAGTGCCTGCGCGGCAGCAGCGTCTTCCGTCTCGAACAACCCTAGCAGGGCGCGTCCAAATTGTTCGGACTTCTTCTTCAAATCTGCCGGGCTCGATGCGGTCAGAATGTGCGTGTCAAACCACTGTGCAGCCAGGTCCTCGCGCTTGACATTTGCCGCGCGGCAGGCCGAGGCGAGGTTCGCGGCCCGCTCGGCCGCCGGCATTTTCGTGTCCGGGCTCACGAACGCCTGCGTGATCGCATTCCAGCTCTCGAGCCGCTCTTGCTGATCGCGGGAGAGCGAGTTTGGATAACGGCGCGCAATCTCGGCGAACACGTCGATGCCGGAAGCCTCGCCGTCGGCGAAATTCTCGGGGGTCATCCGGCCGAGCAGACCCTGCCAGATCCGCCGGGCCAGCCCCGAGTCGCTCGCGACGTGCGCGAGCATCGCCGCAAAGTTCGCGCCCCGCCTTTGAGCCAGTAATCGTGCCACGCCGCCTCGTCGCAGTTCAGAGCGGAGAGCACGTCCTCCACGCACGATTCGGGCAACCTGGAGCGAAGCCGGACCAGCCGGTCGACCAGCACCTTGCTCGACCCCCTGGCTGCTTTCAGCCGGTCATAGACGCTCTTGCGGTTTTCGAAGCCCGGCAATGCGGTGGCGAACGCGTGGAACTGGTCGTCGGGCAGGTCGCCGAGAAAAGCGGGTTCAGCCGACCAGTCTGCCCCGCCGCAGAGAGCCAGGCAGGTTGCGACGCCGGCCAGGCGTGTGCTCACCTTCGATGACGCCAGCAGCGTGCGGAAGGCCTCGGCGCTGCCGGCATGCAGCAGCCAGTGCAGCCCGGTTGGAAACACTGCGATTGCCGGCGCGGCCTGACACCAGTCGACCAGAAGATTAGCCCGCTCGCCCGCGGGGAGCGCGGCGCCGGTGTGTTCCATCGCCGCCAGCAGCTTCGAGAAGTCGTCGAGACGCCGCTCGGCCGGGATCACGGGCTTGAGTGCCTCCCAGGCCTCGCGCCATGCTCCGGGTGGTCCGGATTCCACGAGGCCGGTCACTTCGGCGAGCAGTTCTTCGGTGTGCTCACGAAACAAGTCGGCAAACTCGTGCCGGATGACCGGCTGCAACCAGACCTTACGCACTGCCTCCCAGGTGGGACGCCGGAATTCGTCCTCGCGGAGCAGCCCTGCTGCGAAATGGTTCCGGCGCAGCTCGAGCAGGCCCTCGGGCCCGAGCGTGCCGCTTTTCAGCGCGGCGGCCAGAGGACGAACCCTGAGCGCCTCGCCGAGCACCGTCGCAGAAACGCCGGGTGCGATGCGCGGGTCTCGCGACCACAGCTCGCGAATTTCATCCACACCTTTCCAGTTGCCTTCCGCCGCCAGAGTGATGATCCCTTCGAGCGGCCAGTCAGCCGCGACGGCGAGATCGGGGTCGTCGTCATTGCGAAGCGTGTCGAGCACATATCCCCGGCGCCTCAGGCTCTCGAGATCACCTCGATCGAGGCCGTTCCGCGCGAAGCTGCCGATCACGCGAGCCACCTTGTTGTCTCGCAACGACGTGTAGTGCGGCTCATACGTCGAAAACGGGAATGCGCCGGCAATGCGTTCCGGTAAAAGCCGGGCGATTGCGTAGATCAGAAGCGCCACGGCGCCTGGCTCGGCGAGAATGCAGAGCCTCGCCTTGCGCGAGCTCGGCTCGCCGGCCTTGAGGAAGCCGTGCAGCGCGGCCCGCACCCAGCGCCGCCGCGCCTGGGGATTCGACTCGACGCGGCTCGGGTAGATCGACCGGGCGAGGCTCTGATCCTGCGGCGCTGCTCCGCTCGCGAGGAATCCTTTGAGGGCAGCCTCGTCGATCAGTGTGCCGCGCGGCAGGCGATCGAGCGGCGAGAGCACCTTGGAATCGCCGCGGGGGTACTCCGTGGTCTGCCACTCGGTTGAACCCCACGCGGCCACTGCGGCGAGATCTGGCAGCTCGGGAAGAATCGCGATGTGCGAGAGAAAGCTGTGCGATCGCCCGACAGTGTCCTGCGGGAGATAGGTTGTGTGCACGAGAGCGACCC
The DNA here is from genome assembly GCA_963823665.1 of uncultured Planctomycetota bacterium. Taxonomy (GTDB): domain Bacteria; phylum Planctomycetota; class Planctomycetia; order Isosphaerales; family Isosphaeraceae; genus CAVXHV01. The sequence goes on along the minus strand of CAWGMQ010000004.1, from coordinate 79,600 downwards.
GGCCCGGCGGTCCGGGCACGCGGGCCAGCCGCCGCGGCGCCTGGTTAACCAGAAGCGTGCCCGACTTCATGTCCAGCGGCAGCTCGTAGTAATCGAGCCGGAGGGCCCATTCCAGGATCGCCGCGTCGTTTGCGCCGGGGCTCGAGGCGCGCACGCTGAAGCCCTCTTGCCCCAGAACGCTGTCTTCCTTGAGGCAGTGCATGACGTAAAGCTGCTCGATCGGCCCGGCGATGGACGGCGTGCGTTCGAGGCTTTTTGAGCTGGGTGTCGTCATCACGTTACCTACAGGTGCGCTCGAGCCAAAGGCGCCGAATTATGATCAAGAGTTAAGTAGTCGCTCCAGGAAGGTGCGCAGACCGGCCCGCAGTCGCTGCTCGCCTGCACCCTTCTGAGGGCCGGGGCGGCCGGACTCGCCGGCTTTGGCGGCATTGTAGGGCCCGATTCGGAACGGCGGGCCGATCCGCCGGTCCCAGCCCAGATCAACCACCGGCCAGACGGTCACATATAATTTCGCGGTCCCGGGCGGCAACGCGAACGCCGAACCCCCCTTGGCGCGGCGGTGCATGTCCGGGTCGAGGTTGACAGTTCCCCGCGTCGCGTCCTCGGGGCGCTCGAGGAATCGCCGCGTGTCGGTGGCAACCAGGCAGCGCTGAACGAGCTGCGGCTGCTGCCACGCCCACCGAGCCGTCACGACATGGCCCCCGGGGTCGGCAAGGAACATGGGGTCAGCCGCGCGAAGGATGTCACCCTGCCCGAGCCGCTTGTCGATCCACGCGGCGATCTGGGATTGGTAGGGACGGAACTCGATTGCGTGCGCGGCGAGCAATCCAGGCTCAGCTTCGGCGAGAAACGCATCGACATGGCCCGATTTCGCGGCGGCCAGCAGCCGCTCGACCTGCTCGCTCTTGGCGATCAGGGCGTCGATCTCCGGCTTGCGGCGCGCCAGGCCGGGGTGTTCCGCCAGGATCGGGTCGCGCGCGAAGCGCTTCACCTTGATGGCATCGCCGGCGAGAAGGCCCTGCTCCAGCTCGGCGAACGCCGCGTTGCGCGCGAGGGCACTTGAATACCGGGCGCGATGCTCACGGGCATCGCCGCAGTCGGCCAGGAGCGAGTTGTCCCACAATGCGGCCCACTGCGCGTCTTGTTCGTCCAGAGGTAGTGCGGAAGAGATCGCATCCAGCGTCCGCAGCAGGTCGCGGCGATTGATCGCCAGCACGCAGCGGGCGGCGACTGCGGCATTCACCGGCCAGGTTCCACCGGTGCGGGCGCGTTCGGCAGCATCGGCGATGGCCAGGTCGGAGGGATGGGCGCCCGCGAGTGCGTGATCGAGTGCGGTGGAGGCGGAGAGGCGCTCGCGCGCCTGGCGGATTCGCTCGGAGAAGCTCGCGCCGTATCGGGGCGGAAGCGCTTCGGCCGCCTCGATCACCGCTCGCTCACTTCCCTGGCCGTGGTCGGCCTGCTCGATCCGGCTCTTGAGATCAACCAGTCGCTGCTCGCGCCCCTTGGCTGCGCGGGCTCGCGCGAGGAACGGATCGGCCTCCTTGCAGCCGGTGAGTACTTTAGAATTCGCACCCCAGGTCTTGAGGAGTGTGCGGTCGGCAGCCTCATCTTCGGTCAGCGGCAGCGCGGCGAACGCCTCGAGGGCCTTGAGGCATTTCGCAGCCTGTTCGGCCCGGACGCGGTGTGGCTCGGCATCGGGGTGGCCCCCCAGCTTGTCGAGCGCCTGCCAGGACTCGAAGATATCCTTCTCCCGCCCGGCTGTGCGCACGACCTGATCGACTTTTTCGGCGGCGGCAATTCGCTTCTTCCACAGATCGACTTTTTTCCTGACCGCGTCGGCCTCGGGAATGCCCTGGAGCTCGCTGCCGCGGGCGGTCCAAAGAGCAACCAGCGCCCGGCCGGCCGGGTCTTTTTGCTCGGCGCGGGCGAGCTCGTCGATGAGGCCGGCTGCGGCCCTGGCTTGCTTTCCCCTGGCCACCGTCGCCGGGTCGAGCCAATCGTCGAGCAAGTCGGGCCGGTAAGCCTTGGCGATTGCTTTCAGGTTGCCGCTCTGCAGGCTTTCTTCAAAGAGCTGGGCACAGTCGACCCGCGTGATCGCCTCGTTCACCTTGGGGGCGACGTCGGCCGGAAACGTCTCATTGGCAAACCGCTGGCTCGAGGCCAGCGCATGGATTTGCCGCCAGTCGCCCGCCTTGATCACCTCGCGCACCGGGTCAAAAATGTCGAGGTAGAACGGCGGAATCTCCTCGAACGGACGATCGAGCGAGCGCCGCAACGCGGCCGTCCACTCGCGAACTTTCCTGTCTCTGGCATGGTTGATCAGCTCGGGCCACAACGCGGAGCGGTCGGGCTGTTTCAAGTCTCTCTCGGTGAAGAGCAGGCTTTCCTCCTCGGTGCAGCCGATCGTGCGATGCCAGAGTGAGAGGTCGTCGGCCACGGCCCGCAGCGAGATCAGGATGAGCCAGGCCGAGAAGTGGTCGATCGCCGGGGAAAGGAGCTGGCCCGGCCGGCTCGGGTGCTGGTATGCAGGCAGGCCGTTTTCCCAGGCAACGCGGTTTTTTTCTTCACCTTGGCCCATCGCGGGCACGTACATTCCGTCGTAATCGACCAGCATCAGCCGGTCGCCCACGACCATCACGTTGCCGTGCTGGAGGTCGCAATGCGCGATCTGGTGCGACCGCAGCTCGCCCATGAGCTTGATCCACTCGTGCGCCATCCGCTTGATGCCGGGCGAATCCTGCCGCTCCACCGCGTCGCGGAACCATGAGCCGAGCGTCTTGCCTTCAACCCACTCCATGGTCAGGATCGGGAGCCACTGTCCGACCAGGATTCCCTCGGGGTCGTAGTGAAAATCGACCGTGCACCGGGGCTTCATCTGGTGGAGGTATGCCCCGACCATCTCGTACCGCGCCTGGCGCTCGGACTTGGGCGCGTTCAGGAAGACCCGCACGGCTGTCGAGCCCGATCCGTTGTAGAGCCGGTACACGATCGCATTGGCGCCGGTGCGCGCCCAGGGCAGCGGCATGCTCTTGCTCGGCTTCAATTCAACGGCGCAATCCTTGAGCTTCGGGTCGCGGAAGGCGGCCTGAGGGGTCTGGATGGCACCGTTGTAATCGCCGGGGCTCGGCCAACCCATGAGAGAAATCTCTCAGAGCTTTATTCAATCAGTCTAGTGGAATACACAGTAACCGTGCATGTGCAGCAGCCAGAGCAAGGGCTCGATCATTCCGCACGGGGCAATCGTTCGCTTGCGGAGGTCTTCGATGCCGAGCTCGGCCTCCTCGAGCCCGACCGCGCTCATCGGGAAGAACATGTACCGGCCGCCAAAGTTCTCGCGCAGGGAGCGCTCGATGTTCCAGCCGGGAAACAACTGACTGATCGCCGCCGCACAGAGCTGCGACCGCTCCTGAATGAGCGCGAGATCAACCCGCCTGGTCATCGACTGCCTGAGAGCCGTGACGAGCGGGATGGCCTGGGTGCTCATTGAGCTTCTGGTGGTCAAGAGGTCGATCTTGGAAACGCAGATTGCGATCGGCAGATCGATCGGCGCGTCCGCGGACAGGCTCCGGATCGCGTGCATCTCCTCGGCAAATTTCGACAGGCAGTCGATCTGCGAGGCGATCAGCCCGGCTGAGCCCTCGGAGGCCTGGGTCGGGTCGAGAAAGAGCGTGAATCCCTCGCACAAGAGGGCGCGGCGGCGGAATTCGTTCGTGTCGATGTCGAAGTTCCGCATTTCGCCGGAGTAGTCGAAGAGATTGACCATCGACTTGTTGGCGCCGGCCCGGTCGGCGTCATGCACGTGAAACGTGAGCGGGTTGGGCAAGCCGTAGACGGTAGGAGCGAGGCCTCCACCCGCGTAGAGCAAGCGCTGCACCATCTCGTCGAATTGCTTGTCCTCTCGGGAAGGAATCTTCCTGATCGCCGAGGCGACCGGGATGTTCGAGTTCTTGATCTGGTCGTAAAGCATGAGCAGCCAGTGCGTCTTGCCGCTGCTCCTGATGCCGACCGTGGGGAAACAGAGCCGGTTCTCGTGGATGTAGTTTTCGCGAATCTCGTAGTCGCAGGCGTTACACACCTTCAAGCGGAACATCGTCTGCCCTTCGTCAAACTCGTGATCAGAGGACGGGGCAACGAAGTCGAGCGTGTCCTTGTTGAGACAACGGGGACACTTCCTACTCTGCTCGAGCCGCTCGCGGCGGCGGCGGCGGCGTACCAGCGAGAACGGAACGACGGCCGCCAGGACGAAGAGGATCGAGGTGCCGATTCGGAGGAGCCCCAGCTTGCTGGCGGTGCCCCTGCTTCCCACGACAAACGCTTCGAGGTCCGATTGATCTCGCTCGAGCTTCTTTTCGATGCCCTCAGCCTCGGCGATTGCTCGCGCGGTCATGCGAGCCGCCACGCGAAGATCACGATAAGCTCTCTGGACCTTCTCCTCGAACTGCTCGGCCTGGTCGACAATCTTCTTCTGTGCTTCTTCGGGCTTGAGCGAATAAGCCGCCCGCGCGTGCCGCACGTCCCTGAGCCGGTCCTCGAGCCGTTCGCGTGCGGCATCGTTGGCTTGCTGCTTTTCTTCGAGCTGCTGCTTCAGCGCATCGCGCTCGCCCTCTAGCTCCTTGACGAGCGCTGCGGTGCCCAGAGCGGAACTAACCGTGCGCGTGGCCGGGGTGTCGTCGTCGTCGCCCGGGCCCGCCCATCCGGCGCAGGCGGCCGCCAGGGGCAGAGCGATGGCAGCGGTGATCATGCTGGGCCGGCTGCCCAGCGCCCGCAACCGCCACCTCAGGCGACCGCGGTTCTCGTGACAGAGAAGCACCAGACCCCCTAGCGCCGCCAGAGCGCCCAGGCCGATCATTCCCGGCGACACGGCTCCTTCGACCGGCTTGGAGCCCATTTTCCAGCCGATGATCCGTTCGGTTTCCGCTTGTTTCTCACGCAAGGCGAACATCCGATCAAAAGCGTAGGTCCACGCTCTGGTTGCCTCTTTCTGGTCTTTGTCGACGTCTCTGTGGGTCCTCGCGAGTTCTTCGAGCACGCGGTCGGAGTCTCCTTCCTTCGCGTAATTCCCGGGGAACGCTTTCATCCAGACTTTCTCGGGCGCGCGGAAGAATCGCGTATCGCTTGATTCGGCCCCCTGCTGTTCGGTCGAGAGCACGCGTTCTTCATCCTTGAGCTCCTCGGCAAGGGACTCGGCCTTGAGGATCTCGAGCTTGAGGGTAGTCAGCTCTTGCTGGAGCTTTGCAAGACCTGCGTTTCGAGTCGCGGATTGATTCTGAGCGAGCGCGGCCGTCGACGACGCAAGCCAGAAGAGCAAGGCCGCGGTGGTCAGGCTGCACCACTTCAGTCGACTCATGACCCACCCTTCAACTTCGCCGCGGGCCGGCCCCGCCTTGCCCGCTTCGAAACATCAAAGGAGCTCGCTCTGACGTGCTCCACGCCCGCCCTCCCTCGCCCGCCTTGGGCCCACCGAGTGACATCGAGTGGCGCGTATGATCGCGGTGGCCGTCACGAAGACGGAAGCAGACGCAGGCCGGCCAACGTACCGAGCGCCTCATCGTACCCCCCCCCGATCCGACCCTCAAGCTACCTGCACTATTCAGTATGAGGATTGCGTGACGGTCTTGGTAGCCCATGCGGCGGTCGATATCCCGACTCACGACGCGATCCGACCACCCGGCTTGCGCGGGGCTGGTCTATATTGAATACGAGGGTGGCTTCCACGGGGATCGCGCATGGTCGCGGATTCTGGCGATTGCCAGAATGGGTCCGAACATGAAAGGGACCGGCCTCAACGTCCGTTACTTCGCTTCTTTCCACACGATGGCGACCTGCCCGGCGTAGGCTTTCGCTCGTCGAGAGAGGACATCCGAAGACGTATCGAGTGTGCTCGTCGATTCATCGGTCGAAACCACGAAACCCAACCCAGGCATGCCTCCTTCGTCGGATCGGAGCACGACGACGTGCCGGACCTTGACACCATCGCGACCGCCCAGATCGATGACAACCCGATTCGGGCCCGCCACGGAGACAACTCGCCCGAGAATGCACGTGCGATTGAGTTCCTTCGCCCACTCATCGGGTAACTGCGGTAAGGCTGCGAGGTCTGCGCACCGGCCCCGGTTTGTCTTTGAGCAGAAACGCGCCCGCGTTTTGGGTTCTGGGTTCCTCGCCGGCGACGATCGCATCACAGAAAGCGGTCATCTCGTCGAGCGGGACGAGGTAAACGCGGTCGTTCCACGGAACCACCCGGAGCGCTACCGGCAGAAGATCATCTCCCGACTCGCGACGCAGGACCACGATTCCGCCACCTAGCTGAGCGAAGCCATTCTCCCTCCCTGTCACGCCAGAATGCCCGGAAACGAAGCAAGAGTAGCGCCCGTCAGCAAGGATTCTGAGACGCAACGCATCACCGCGACCGCCCTTGAAATAGTCGCCGGCGACCTCGGCGGGAAGATCAGCGACGTGATGCGGTTGTCGTGTCGGAAAGCGGTGTGAACGATCGGAGCGTTCATCCACGATGCGGAATGACCAGAGCGCGGCGAGAACGGCGAGGGCGAGTGGACATCCGATCCAGAGCAACGTTGGTGAGAAATCAGGCAGAGTGATGCGCGACAGGATGCCGTCTGCGATGGGCTTCATGCGCGAATCTCCAGGAACGACGTCGATCCCAACCGCCGCCGTGCCTCCTGCATTCTACTGTTCCTGACCGCGCGCCGTCAGTCTGGCCCTACAGTAGCCCTGCCAGGGAGTGTCCTCGCTCCGAAACTGAAAAAAACGCGACTGATAGCGCATGTCGGCCCTGGCGCTGCCGTCTTTCTCTATGGAACGTGGGCAGTCGGGAAGACCTGAGGTTAGCTCTGGAACGACGGCGATCGAGGCCTCTTTGCTTGAGGCTCCGGAAAACGCCTCCGAGCATTGACCGAAGCGGTCATGGGTAGGGCGGCGGGTCGGATGATCGGCTCAGTGTGAGCCGCGTGCGTCCGTCCTTCGCGCAGTGACGAAGACTTCAAGCCGGCGGCGGAAACCCGCGCCAGGCCAGTGGTCATCCCACGCCCTGAACTTTCCTCCGGTTTCACAAAAAAGGTGTGGAGACCAGTCATGATCACTCTGCGACAGTTTGTTAATTGGTTTACGAGTCCTGGCCATTCCGCTGGGTCGAGCCGCAACCGCTGCGGACGGCGCTCTATCGTGGTCGAGTCGCTCGAGATCCGAACGTCGCTCAGCTCGATTCCGGTTGCGGCGCCGGCGCACGGCGGACTCTTGATTGACCACGCTGCAGGGCCGATGGCAGCCGCGCACGTCCAGACGATCAACCCGCCCGGATCGGTTTCGCTCACGCCTGATGACACCGGCATGGTTGGCCCGAAGGATCCAGGTGGCGTCGAGCTGTGATGGTGGTAATCGACGCGGATTGGTCACAGCGCCCTTGCTTTTTGCGGGAATCGATGGCAATCCTCCTGGGGACAGGATAGGATATCAGCACGTTCACGCGCCATCGGCACGGAGCGCCGGGGCGCGTGTTTCCCCGGGGGAGCCTCACCGAGCGAGGGGGGGGCATTCGCGGCCTGCACCCGCGCAGCCGTCCGACGGGACATCCGACCATGTCGAATCCGGCGCCGGATGTCCAGCGGATCTTCGATCAGGCGCTGGAGATCGATTCCTCCCAGGAGCGAGCCCGCTTCCTGGATGAGGCCTGCGGGGGCAATGCGGCAATCCGCGACGAGATCGCCAGTCTGTTCATGTCCTTCGATAGTGCGGGCAACTTCCTGGAGAACGCCCTGCTCGCGTGCACGCAGCTCGAAGGCCCCGGGTCGGTGATCGGGTCGTACAAGCTGCTCGAAAAAATCGGCGAAGGGGGGATGGGGGCCGTCTACGTCGCCGAGCAGTCGCAGCCCATTCGCCGCAAAGTTGCCTTGAAGATCATCAAGCCCGGCATGGACTCGCGGCAGGTCATGGCGCGTTTCGAGGCTGAACGCCAGGCGCTGGCGATGATGGATCATCCGAACATTGCCAAGGTTTTCGAGGCCGGCACGACGGCCTCCAGCCGGCCGTACTTCGTCATGGAGCTGGTCAAGGGCCTTTCGATCACGGCGTATTGCGACGAAGCCCAGTTGACGCCGGCGGAGCGCCTGGGACTTCTCGTCTCGGTCTGCCAGGCCACGCATCATGCCCATCAGCGCGGAATCATCCATCGCGACATCAAGCCGTCGAACGTGCTGGTGTCGCTGTACGACGGTACGCCTGTGCCCAAGATGATCGATTTCGGCGTGGCGAAAGCGATCGATCAGCGGCTCACGGAGAGCACGCTCTACACCCAGCACGGCGCGATCGTGGGCACGCTCGAGTACATGAGCCCCGAGCAGGCCGAGAACAGCGCGATCGACGTTGACACCCGGACTGACGTCTACGCATTGGGCGTGCTCCTCTTCGAGCTACTGACCGGCACAACACCGCTTGAGCACGAGCGCCTGAGGCAAGCAGGATATTCCGAAGTTCTCAGGCGGATTCGTGAAGAGGAACCGCCGGGCTTGAGCGCGCGCCTTTCGAGAAACGCTGAGCTCGCGAAGATCGCCGCACGCCGGAATACCGAGCCGACGAAGCTGACGCGGCTGGTTCGCGGCGAGCTTGACTGGATTGCGATGAAGGCACTTTCCAAGGAGCGCACCCGGCGGTACGAGACGGCCAACGACCTGGCCCGGGATCTCCAGCGGTTTCTCGCGGGGCAGCCGGTCGAGGCGGCTCCTCCGAGCGCGTCGTACCTGATCGGGAAATACGCTTCGAAGCACCGTGTGTTTTTATTGACGGCTGCCACCATCGTGGTGGTCATGGCCGCAGCGACTGCGATCAGCACGTGGCAGGCCGTGCGCGCCCGGCGCGAGGAAGCCAAGGCCAAGGCGGTGCTCAAGTTTTTCAGCGAGACTGTCCTGGGTGCTGCTCGGCCGGAGGGTCAGAAAGGTGGGAAGGGCTTCAATGTCACCGTTCGCGCCGCGATCGACGCGGCCGAGCCGGCGGTGGCTGGCCAGTTCGCCGCGCAGCCGCTCGTTGAGGCGGCCATCCGCGACACGATCGGCACGACCTACCTCTACCTGAGTGAACCCAAGCTAGCCATCGCTCAACACGAGCGGGCGCTCGAGCTGCGCGCCTCTGAACTGGGTAAAGACCATCCCGAAACTCTGGCTTCGATGAACAATCTGGGCGTGGCGTACCGGCTCGCCGGTCGTATTGACGAGGCGGTTTCGCTTCATGAGAAACAGCTTCGTCTGGCTCGCGCCAAGCTTGGGGCCGACGATCCTGACACACTCATGGGTATAAACAACCTGGCATTGGCCTATCGCGCCGTTGGGCGGAACGACGAGTCAATCGCGCTCTTTGAGCACGTGCTCAAGCGCCGCACCGCCAAGCTGGGGCGCGACGATCCGGACACGCTGATCACGCTGCACAACCTGGCCGTCGCGTATCGCGCTGTGTTCCGATTCGCCGAGGCGGTTTCGCTTCACGAGGAGGAGCTGGAACGATCGCGGGCAACATTGCCGGCAGGCCATCCCGATACGCTGACGGCGATGGACACCCTTGCCGCTGCCTATCTCGACCTGGGCGGGCTTGACCGCGCGCTGCCGCTCTTCGTCGAAGCGCTCGAGCACCGCACCGCGAAGCTCGGCCCGGACCACGCCGAGACGCTGATCTCAAAGAACAACGTGGCAGCCGCACATCAGCTTGCGGGCCGGACCGACGAGGCTGTTCGCGAGTTCGAGAGCGTTCTCAAGCTGCGCCGGGCCAAGCTGCCGGTCGATCATTTTGACACGCTCAAGAGCATGAACAACCTCGCGCTTGCCCTCCGCGAAGCCGGGCGGAACCCGGAAGCCGTCGCGATGCTCGAGGATGTACTCAAGCGCCGGAAAGCCACACTCACGTCGGGCCATCCGGATACGCTCAAGTCGTTCAACGATCTCGCGGCGATCCACCTCGAAGCTCGCCGCTGGGACGAGGCCGCATCGTTGCTAGAGGAGTGCTTGAAACTCCGCGAATCGAAGGAATCGTCTGACTGGAGGCTGTTCCAGACCATGAGCCAGCTCGGCGAGGCGCTGGCCGGGCAGCACAAACCCGCGGATGCCGAGCAGCTCTTGATCCGTGGCTACGAAGGCTTGAAAGCCGGCGAGACGACGATCCCCTTCTTCAAGCGAAACGAAATCACGGCGGCGATCACGCGGCTTGTCACCTTCTACGAAGGCCGACGCGAGCCACAGAAGGCGCTCGAGTGGCGGCAGAAGCTGGCGTCGTCCGGGGCGCCAGCAGCGCGCCCGTGATTGTACGAGGCGGATCTGGCCGGCGATGCCGGATGCGAAGGATCTAACTGTGCGTTGCCGACATGCGGAGCAAGCTGAAGATGATCGCCACGGCGATGGAAGAGGTCAGCCCGAGGATTCCCAGAACGAGCCCGGCGAGCGCCAGTGCCTTGCCGGAGATCGCCCCGTTTGCGCGTGAGATCTGGGAGAGGGCCAATGCGCCGAAAATCGTCGCCAGGAGACTGCCGATGCCGCAAAGCCACAGCAGCCCGAGCACCAGGCTGGCGATCGCCATCCTGCTCGTGGGCGGAAGATAACCGTACGGATTGGCACCGGCTGCCTGGAACGAAGCGCCCGCCGTGGCCGCGGGTGAGCCCGCAGCCGCCACGGCTTCGAACCGAAATTCATGAAGCTGCGCGGCGGGCAGCCATGCCGGCATCCCGTGCTTCCAGACCAGCGAGTTTCCTCCGAGCTCGCCGGAATTGATCATCCGCTGAACGTCCGCGTGAGTCATCGGACCTTGATGCGAGCTGCCGCGGGCGACGAACCACTGCGTTTCGACCGCGGCGGCAGGCGAGAGCTGAGCCGGGGCCGGCACTTCCCCCGGTGACGAGGAGACGGGCCACTCAAGCTCCACGGCCCGGGAATGCTGTGGCTGTGAATGTGACTCCGCGGGCCGGGCAAAGACGCCCGGCATCTCGGATGCCTTCATCCAGCTCCGGCGATCCTGCGAAAGCTCGTGGTCCTCCGCGAGTCGCCCCCGATCGCGCAAGGATGCGAGCTGCGACGGACTGAACGGGCCGAGTACGCGGCCTCGCATCCGCACGTACCACTGGCCGGGTGCGATCGACATGGTTCCGTCGTTTCCTCGAGCGGGAATGCGCTTCAAAACGATGGAACGATCATAAAGACCGGCCGGCCAGGAGCCAACGCGGATTGTTTCGTCGCGTCGATGTTCTGCTTGCCGCCCGAGGTGATCGTGCCCACCTTCTTCCACTCCCCTCGTTTCTGGCCCGAGGCCACGAGGACCCACAAATCACCATCGGCGGGAAGAGCCACACCGTGCTTGACGACGAAGCCATCCGCGCCACGCACAAGCCAGCCCACCGTCCGGTGAATTTGCAGGACAGCTCGTTCCAGTTCATCGCGCGTACGACTGAGCTGGTTTTCGTGCGGGAGCTTCTCTCGCGCCGCCGCAATCATTCGGCGTGCCTGGTTCCGCAGGTTAGCGAGCTCGTCGCTATCGGGGTCGGTCCAGTCGACGTCGAGATTGATCTTCGCCTGGTCAAGCACCTTCTTTGCGCCCTCGAGGGCGATGCGAACCGGCTCGCTGCCGGCCCCCGCCGATTCGATCACCACTTTGAGCAAATTCACCTGCAAGATCGGATCGATCCTGGGCTCGTTCACGATCGATTTGATTAGGTCGCTCATGACATCGTCCCAGCGGTCATGGAGCGACGGGTCGGACAGGAGCTTCCTGGCACCCGACGCGAGCTGTGACTGCGGCGCCGGATCCTTCGACACGATATCCTTGGGAGCAACCCAAGTCATGTCGTTCTTCCTTGCCGCGTCTCACGAGGTACTTCACCTCGACCTTTCCTTTGTTTTCCTTGGGTAGACTGCGGGTGTAGTATCGCCTGGGCGGATTCGTGCCGTCGTTGGCGACAACCATGAACAGATTCGCGATCAGCGACTGGGAGAAGACCGACTGGAGCGCCGTGCGGGGGTTTTCCTCACCTGTGGTGCGGCGGGCGATCGATTCCATGTACGCGCCGGTAATCTTCCACGCCAGCAGGGTCGGGTATGCGGGGTTGTCTTTCAAGAACCCGGCGCACGCCCTGGCTCGAGTCTGGGCTTCTTCCGCATTCAATTCTGCGCCTCGCTTCTTCCAGCTCTTGACCAGGTCGTTCCACGCACCGACCGCATCCCAGAGCGGCCGTTCGCTCAGGGTGGCCTCGAATGCCTTTCGCGCTCGGCTCCTCGGGAAAGGACCTGACGAAGGCAAGAAGGCGGCTTGCGAAGAGGCTCAGGTCACCGGCCGGCTCGGCGACGTTGTAGGCGACGGCTTCGGTGATCTCGTCCCTGCGCTGCGACTGGCCTCGAAGCTGATCGAAGCGGTTTTCTACACTCTTCGAGCCGCTTCTGCACGTCGCTGCTCTGCTCGCGCAGGTCGCTCGCTCGATGTGGCGATCTCGGGCTTGAGCAGGTCGAGCTCGCGCCGCGAGCCGTCGAGCTCTTCCTGAAAGCGGTCGAAGTCAACCGTGGTTTGCACCGAGCCGCTGGGCAAGCCGTTTGACTGTACCGCTCGATCGTCTCGAGCCGCGGGCGGTAGCCGCTCTCGCGCTTCTCGCGTGCAGTTCTTTCGGTTGGCTTTGCGCTCGCGGATCAGCTCCTCGAGCGCGCGTGTCTCTGCCTCGCCGCGAGCCAGCTCTCTCGCGGTGGCCACGGCCTTCGGCTCCGCTTCCTCCGCGCGACGCGTTTCGGATCTCGTCCATGGCGTCCTCGAACTTCTCGGCTCGCTCGGCCTCCTGCTCTCGGCCGCTCGGCAGTGCTTGCGGGCATCGACGAGCAACGGGTCTTCCAGCAAGGCTGGCATCGGCCTTCTCGAGACTGGCGAGCAGGCCTTCGGCCTGTTCGTATTTCCGTTTCTCGAGGAACGCGGCGACCATTGCCGCCGCCTTCTGGGCGTTTCCTCGAGCGGATACCGCTCTGGATCAGGTAGAAAGTCAGGACCAGCGCGCCGCTGACCGAGGGCCACCGCAGCAGCGAGGACGATCAGGCGTGTGCGCCGTCCGCGCGTGCGGACGCCGCGCGGAACCGCGTGTCGTACCTGCGCTGGATCTTTTCGGGAATGCCGCGTCCGTGCCGCAAGAGCTCGCGCTCGAGCCGCTCCAGCTCGGCGGCCGAGATGGATGCGGTGCCATCGAGTGCGCTCGAGAGCGCGTTCAAGTCGACTTCATAAGCTTGCGCGGTGACGGCTCGCCGGTCCTCGTCTTCGAGCCATGTCGAGCGCGGGGCCGACTCGCTCCAAGATCGGATCGGTGAAATCGACCGGGGACGTCTTCATCAAAGCGTTCCACTCGTCGCGGGCCGTTCGGCCGCGGGCTGCGTCACGAGCGGCCAGCGATTCGCAGAAGCGGGCCTCGAGATCGGCCAACGCTGCTGCCGCCTGTTCACCACGTAGCTGCTCAGCGGCCTTCGTCAAGCCCTGAACGACCGCCCTTGGCGGGCTCTCGATCCAGTTTCGTTCCTGGACCTCCGAAAGCAACCTGGCAAGATGGTCCGCGTCATGCAGCCGGACGGCCTCGGCCGCCTCGATCTGAATCTGCCGCAGCCGGGCTTTCTCGAATACTCGGAGATCTTCGGCCCAGATCGGGTTTCGCGGATCCTGGGCGGCGAGCTTTCGCATGACGCCGATCCGGGTTCGCAGCGGGGCGCGCTGCGTCGCCAGGCGGCGGTGGTTGCGCAGCAAGTTCTGAAGCGGTTCGGCTTCTGCGTAGGCATCGGCAAGTGCAGCCCGTGCGTCGGCCATGAGCTTGGGTGGGGCGGCCATCGCGTAGATGTCGACGATCTCGTCCCAGTCGGCGCGCTCGGGGAAATCGAGTGCCGTCACGAAATCGAGCAACCGCGGCTCGGCTTCCGCTTGTTGAATCGCCTCGGAGCGCAGTCCCTGCTGCAACAAGCGCTGGCACCGCCCGAGCCGTCCGTTCGCCTCGGTGCACACCTGCGCGTAGGCCTTCGCCAGGTCATCGAGGCGATCGTTCCTCGTCTGGTCGCTCGACTGGAGAAACGCCCGGATCTGCTCAACGATCTGATGATGATCGGCCATGATTCAAATCATCCGGCTCATTGCGGGGTTTTCTCCTGGGCAGACTCGTCGATCCCGACCAGCTCGACGACCTTGTCCTTGTCGTCGACCCGGAGCCCGACCACGAAGCGATACCTTGCGCTCGAACAGGCTCTGGATCAGCCGAAGGTCGGCCTCGAGCCGGCTTGGCTGTTGCGGCGCGTCCGATCGAGCGGCATCTTTCGGGTCGAGGGCGTTCCCATCTTTAAAGGGGCTCGACCGCGCGCGATTGATCTCGGCGACACGGGATTCCAGCAGATAAGGATTTTGCGGAAAAACGAACCGTAGTTTATTATCGCTCTCCTTGATATTCACGGTCATGACGATCGGAACCGTCTTTCCCCTTACAGATCCACTGTCCGGGCGAATCGCCCTCGACGAGCGGTAATTCCCTGGAGGATCCCTTGGGATAAGCTTTCATCTTCAAAAGGACAAGCCGGTTCTGTAAGTACCGGAACTGCGGATCGAGAGAGACGGGCCAAGCGAACATCCAGGGTCAAATCCGCCTTCTTCCTGCCGCGGGCGGCCTCCAGAACGTCGCCCGGAATCTCGATCGGCGGCGAGATCGGGCGCGGTCGATGCGCGAGCAGTGCGTACAGCACTTCGTTCCGTTCGGTGACAATGTTAAGAGTGCTCATGCGAAGGAATTCTTCTGCTTCTGCTGTCAGAGCGTCGGTTGCGGCCTTATCCCAGTTGAATGTGACTTGCCGAGCGTCTGCCTTGAAATGAGCAATCGCCTGCTCGCGAGGGCCCAGCGGGCCGTCCACGGTGGCCATGATGTTGAGCACTGGCTGATCGGATGGGCCGGTCGTCGCGCGGAGCGAACCGCCCGATGACTTTGCGGGTTTCTTCGAGGTTGTCAAATCGAGTTTCTTGACAACAACCGGCCCCTGAGCGGATGCCGGCAGCTCGAGGACCGACTCCTTTCCTTTCTCCTTGAGAATGAATTCCAGCACCATGTTCGCCTTCATTGACGGAGTCGATTTGTTCACGTTGCTGCCGGTTTCCGGGTGGGCCATCGCGGCGGGGGCATCGCCCGGAGTCGGATCTCGGGGCGGTCCTACCAGAACGAAGTCAGACGGCGTTCCTTGCCTTTTCTTTGGGGACTCACCTTTCGGCGTACGGGTAGCGGGCGGGTCGCCGGAGACAGTCGCGCTTGCGATTGGTGAACTCACCGATTCTGGCGGTTGATCCGTAGGCTGCGGGCCGGGCCTGGCAGCTTTCGGAATCGCGGCGATCGCTTCCTTGGGCTTGAGGTTCGGTTTTGTCGGTGCTCTGGCACCCTCATCGCTGGCGACTTTCAGGTCCCCGCCGTGCTTCATGAGGAACAGAGCCGACGCGAGAATCCCTGCCAGGCCAACTGCGGCGGCGGACGCGACAATCACCCACGCCCGTGACGTCTTGAGAGGTGCTCGTCGCGCATTCTTCAATGACGGCGGTTGGGCGGTCACGCCGGGTAGTCCCACGGGTGGGGCCGTTTCGTAGCTTGCGGCAACGGAGGCAAGGGCTGGCGGTGCCGCGCCCGACGTGGTTGATGACCGTGGGCGGCGGCCGGCCGGATCATCGCTCGCTGCCTCGTCGGCGCGCCGGCGGCCTCCGAGCGCTCGCCGGTGCGCGCAGTGCACGAGCATGCGTCCCTCGGCTTTGCCACCGGGCCGGCACAGGTTGATCACGAGCGCACCCGGCAGCCTCAGCGCGGCCTCGGCCTCGGACGAGCCGTCGATCACACCGCGCCACGAGCAGGTGACTCCCGGCGGAAGCGTCGCGAAGAACGTGCTGAACTCCACGTCCCAGCGCCTGGGCGGCGGCAAGAGCGCGATCGCCTCGACGAAGAGCGGCAGCAGCTCCATGCCCGGGCGGAACACGAGGACCGCGGTGCGCCTGGGATCGGCGAGAAAAGCCTCGGCGAGCACGCCGGCCCAGCCGGCATCGCCGGTGGCGGCCTGCCAGGCGCGGGCGACCGCCGGCGGGCGGTCTCCCGGCGGCGGGCGGGTTCCTTCTGCCAGCACGCGCGGCTCTCCGTGCCAGACTTCTTGCATGAAGCCGGGCTGGCTCAAGAGCCAGGCCGGCCCACCGGGCGGCCGCTCATTGGGCTCGACCACGATGTGATGGCCGTATTTATTCGTTCGTCCTGAATAGTCGAGCCCCGCCGGGCCGACTCGCGAGAGCACGCTGAGCGATTTCCCGCCGATCGCCGCTTGACGTGCATGAAGTTCACGGGGTTCTTGGCCGCCGCAGGGTCGTGAACCGGGATAGACCGGCTGGTAGGCACTGAGACTCTCGAGCCGCTCGAGCAGCGGGCCCGGCAAGCCCGGTGTGGCCGCAACCGTGCAGAACCCGCGGCTGCCCGGCTTCAGGCCGCGTGGGACCGACGTGTAATGCAATTCCTGGCTCATCGATCGGCCTCCCGTGATACGCACCTCGTGCGAAGGCAACCTGCTCGCTCGATCCGACCCGGCTACGACGTCGTTCCACTCGCGCTTCGAGCGGCGAATCATCCGGGGAACGAGCGCCGGCAAGACTCGCGAGATCGCAGTAGAGAATGGGAACGACCACCCAGTGCGGCCGGATCGTCTTCGGCCGGATTCCAGGCAATCCGGATTGCAGATCGAGCTCGACGTGACCGCCGAGCGAGCTGACCGGGATGTACGTAACTTCCTTGGCGAACGACTCGGCAGCCGTCACGGTCTCTGCCGCAGTACTTGAAAAGGATTTCGCGTGTGCGCGGATACCTGCTCGATCCGCTCGCCGTCGAGGCCGGTGACGTTTCCTCGCGTTTTCCACGGATCGCCTTCGTCACCCGTGCCCAGCAGGTGCAGACCACTCGTCGAACTTGGTCACGACCACGCACCAGCGGTTTGTCGTACTTTGCGCCGTGCGACAATCCCGCGTGCCGCCGGATCCTTGCCGCCGCCTCGTTGAGGATCGTCTCTTGACGGCTCAACCGCGCTGCTCGCTGCGCTGCGCCGGCGGGATCGCTGCTACGGCAGACGGTGCGAAACCGCGGATCTTGCGTGGGGTCGAACAAGAAAAGAATCGCCCGCGACCGCGCCAGGTGCCGCGTGACCGGGGCAGTCGCGGTGTCTTGACCGGGCTGGAAGTGCTCGCCCGCGTTGTCGTAGAGGCAGAGCATCCGCGCCAGCCGCGTGGGGTCGCCGCCGAAATGCCCGTCCTGCGGTTGTGTTGTGAACAAGAAAGGACGTGGATATGTCACCGTCTGCTGGCCGTAGGCGACGGTATCGTAAAGCTCGCCCTGGAGCTCGGTCTTGCGAATCAAGCCGGCCAGCGGCACGACTTCGGATTCGTTTGGGTTCAAGAACAACGCCTTCCTCGCATTCGTTCAAGAGCGCGATTCGATTCCGGATCGGCGTCGGTGAAGGCGATCTTGAAATTGAGCGGCAAGATCTGGCGCAACTGCCAGGTCATCGCGGTGAGAAAGTAAGACTTGCCGCTGGCGGGGGCTCCCAGAATCGAGATGAACAGCGACTCCATCTCGAGCATGGCCCGGGGGATGGGGAGATGACATTTCGGGCAAGCCAGGCTGCGCGAGGTCATCCCCTTGGCGTCGATCGCATCGCCTTCTATCGTGTACCGGCTGGGCAGAAACCGCGACTGGCGCTCGGGGCCCAGGAGCGGATCGCCGAGCAGGTCGACGTGCTCGGAGATCCACGAGCACGTCCTCGGGCGCGAAGTACTCCCAGCAATGCGGGCATGTCACCTGCGCGAGCAGCTTCGGCGTGGGCGTCGTGCCCGAGGCGAGCTGGTCGTAATCCGCGAGTGTCATCGCCATCGTCAGTTCCGCAAATCCGGAGTTCGTGACGAGCATCACGGGGATTGGACTGATCAGCCCGTTCCGAGCCTCTCCATCACGCGGCTAGCCTGTGAATTCCCCGTGGCAGAGAGTCGCCTCGCCTCCCGATCCGAGCATAGCCGCGACCATGGGGAGTTCACAAGGTTCTGCCCTGCGGCGATCGCCTCTCCACCGCAGTGCCATGGGAGCTATCCGGTGGGGATGCTGGCGGGTTATATTCAGGCTCCCGTCGTGATCGATGGCCGAGCAAGCGGCCAGATCGCTGTGGATGACATCCTTCCGTGATGTTGCGTTGTGGGGACCATGATCGACTCGTTTTTCAGCTTGAGTCCGACATGGAGGCCGCAAACGGGGTGGTACGTCGCTGATGCGGCGGAGCTGGCGAGCAATCCCTTTGTGCTGCACGGCAATCGACTGCTCCCGTGGGAACGCTTGCCGAAGTCGGTCAACCCGAGCGCGATTGAAACACTTCGCGTGTTCACCGCGGCGACCAGCGCACGGCGCGGGCTTCCGTCTTACCTGCCGCGACTCACCCGGCTTTCCGCACTCGTCATCCCTCCTCAGATCGTGGCGACGCTACACCCGACGCTACTCCCGGGTGGCCTCAAGAGCCTGCGGATTAGTGACGAGTTCAACCCGAAGGTGAATCCGGTTACCTTCGCGCACCGAGTGTCATTTCCAATCATCGAAGAACTGGGCGGGGCATGGCCTGTGGTGTTTGATCCATCGACGTTCCCGGCCCTGCGTTACCTGCATCTCCATTTCGACCGCAGGAAACGCATGCTGGCCAGGCTTGCCGCACTGCGGACCGTCACCTCGCTGGGTCTCGTTACGTTCAATGACACCGCGATTTTCGAGTCGATCGCGGACATGAGACTGAAGTGTCTGGCTCTGTTCGGTACGTGGAGCGTCGAGAATCTTCACGGGATCGAGCGGCTAAAGAGCCTCGAGGCCCTTCGTGTGTGCGAATTCCCGCGGCTCACCAGCCTGGATCCGCTCGCGTGTCTGCCGCGTCTGGCTGTGCTCGAGGTGTGCTCGTGCAACAAACTGTCGATGCTCGACGCCTTGCTGCAGGTCCCGAGCCTGCGAGTCGCCGAGTTTTACGCCTGCGACATGAAGCGCGTCGCGGAAATTCGCCCCGCGCTCGAGGCCATCGGCGTTCGCGTCCACCCCGCGGGGGCCGGCGGGCCATGAGACCCGGAAGGTTTGGACAGCTGCCACGCGGGTCTCGTACTGCGCTCTCTCGTTGATGCCGGCGAAACCTGCTAAGCTGCTCTTGGGCAGCTTTCACGTCACGGGTACAGGGGTCCGGCGAGTGTTCCGCTCTGTTGTGCTTGCGTTGAGGAGGCCGTTTCATGGTCGCCCCTCGCGCTTCGGCGCGATGGCGTTGACGAAAGGCGGTGCCTTGGCGATTGCGTGTTGCCTGGGGTCGCCTGAACGCGCTTTCGGCGCCAGCCCGCAACAGGAAAACCCCCGGCCCGGCGAGGCTCAACAGGAAGCAGGCCGGCGCGATGGCGACGCTGAGCGGAAGCTGCTGGCCGATCTCTTGGCGGCGGATGCTTCCAGCGCCAAGCACTTCGATCGGCCGCAACTGGATCGCGAGCTGGCGGCGGCCTTTCGCAGTTACGGGCTCGATCTTGACGTGGTCGACCCCAAGACCGCCGGGCGCGGCTCGCTGGTCACGCGGAGACGCCCGAGATCGCCGCGGCGATCGACATGTGGGTCCGTATGCGTCACAAGACTCTGAAACTTCCCTCGTGGCGACGGCTGGCTGCGGTGGCCCGCACCGCGGATCCCGACCCCTGGCGAACCGCACTGCGTGATCAGGCGGATCGGGCGCCGGCGGATGCCCTGACGGTGTTGAAGGCTCGGGCGGCCGATGCACAGGAGCTCGAAAAGCAGCCTGCCAACAGCCTCATGCTCCTTTGCCGCATGCTCTACGACGTGGATGATCGTGTGGCGGCTGCCGCGGTCATGCAGGTTGCCTCACGGCGCTTTCCGCGCGATTTCTGGGTCTGCATGGAGCAAGGAGACCACCAGCTAGAGCGGTCGACGGTGGCGGACTCGGCGACGGCCGCACGCTCGTATGCAGCGGCCGTAGCGCTACAGCCGCAGAGCATTCTGGCCCACACGAGCCTGGCAGTTGCCCTCCACCGGCAGGGGAAGCTTGCCGACGCCAAGCACGCGCTCGATGAGGCGATCCGTCTCAAGCCTAGCACTGCAGGCAATCAGCTTTCCTTGGGCTATGCATTCGAACAAACCGGGCGGGTCGACGAAGCGATCGCTGCCTACCGCGAGGCTATCCGGCTTCGACCGGGCGACGCCGAGTCTCAGGGCTACCTCGGCGGTGCGCTCTCGGAACAGGGAAAGCACGCCGAGGCCGTCGCGCCTTTGCGCGAGGCGGTGCGTCTCGCACCCGATGACCCAGGAACTCGGCTCACCCTTGGCTATTCGCTCGAGATGTCCGGCAAGCCTGACGAGGCGATCGCGGCGTACCGCGAGGCGGTCCGGCTGAAACCCGGCGACGCGCAGGCTCACAAGTATCTCGGAGGTGCGTTGTCGCGACAAGGAAAGCACGTCGAGGCCATCACTGCCCTGCGCGAGGCGGTTCGGCTCAAGCCCGATGAAGCGGACTGCCAGCTCTTGCTCGCCTTCGCCTTCGCAATGACCGGTAAGCCCGAGGAAGCCGTCCCCAGATATCGCGAGGCGATCCGGATCAATCCCACCAGTGCCCAGGCGTACGCGGACCTCGGACGGACGTTATTGCGAACCGGAAAGAATAACGAGGCCATCCCCGTGTTACGCGAAGCGATTCGGCTCGCGCCCGGTGACGCACAATCCCTGGTCAACCTCGGATTTGCGTTAGGACAAATCGGGAAACGTGAGGAAGCCGTCTCCAGTTTTCGTGAGGCGATCCGGATCAATCCCCGAGATGCCCAGGCTCACTCGCATCTCGGTCGCATACTTGTAGAACAGGGAAAGCACGATGAGGCCATCCCAGCGCTACGTGAGGCGATTCGACTCGCGCCCACCGACGCGCAGGCCCAACTCAACCTCGGGTATGCGTTGGAGCAAACCGGGAAACCGGAGGAAGCCATTTCGGCGTTTCGCGAGGCGATCCGGATCAATCCCAGCGATGCCCAGGCTCACTCGTATCTCGGCCACGCATTTCTGGATCAGGGTAAGTACGACCAGGCGATCACTGCCCTGCGCGAGGCGATTCGGCTCAAGCCCGGTCAGGCAGACTCTGAGCTCAACTTCGGCTACGCGCTTGAGAAAACTGGCAAGGTGGACGAGGCGATCTCAAGGTACCGCGAGATGATTCGGCTCCAACCCGGCAGTGTCGAAGCACACTGTTACCTCGGTACCGCCCTACTGCATCAGAAAAAGCACGAGGAGGCCGTCGGCCCGCTCCGCGAAGCGATTCGGCTCGCGCCCGGGAATGTGGTCGCCCAGCTCAAACTGGGCTTTGTGTTGGAAAGAACCGGGAAGCTGGATGAAGCAATCTCGCGTTACCGGGAGGCGACCCGGCTCCTCCCCAGCAATGCCGAGGCCCACGCTTGCCTGGGCTCCGCGCTCGAGGACCAGGGAAAGTACGCCCAGGCTGTTGCTGCTTATCGCGAGGCAATCCGCCTTGCACCCGGCGACGCAGACCATCGGCTCGGAATTGCCCGT
Organism: uncultured Planctomycetota bacterium; assembly: GCA_963823665.1. Lineage (GTDB taxonomy): Bacteria > Planctomycetota > Planctomycetia > Isosphaerales > Isosphaeraceae > CAVXHV01. The sequence continues at coordinate 57,990 of CAWGMQ010000004.1, read as the reverse complement.
GTGCTTGAAATCTCCGGCGCGCTCGACGAAGCGATTTCCAGCTATCGAGAGGCGACCACGCTCAATCCTCGGGCCGCCGAGAATCATTTGTACTTGGGCCGCGCGCTGAGCCGTCAAAAAAAGTATGACGAGGCGGCTGCTTCGCTGCGTGAGGCCATCAAGATCGCCCCGTTGGACGCGGAGGCCCACGTTGCCCTGGGCTATGCGCTCGCACAAAGCGACAAAGTCGACGCAGCGAGCAACGCGCTCCGGGAGGCAATCCGGCTCAAACCCGATCATGCCGTGGCTCACTCCTACCTGGCCAGCACGTTGTTGACACAGGGAAAGCATGACGCGGCGGCGGCCGCTTATCGTGAGGCGATCAAGCTCGCGCCCCACGATCCGAAATTGCATCTCGACCTCGGCTACACGCTGGAAAAAGCCGGTAAGCCCGACGAGGCGCTTGTGGCCTACCGCGAGGCTGTCGAGGTCAAACCGGACGACGCCCGGGTGCACGTCTCGCTCGGTAACGCATTACTTCGCCTGGAAAAAGTCGACGAGGGCGTTTCCGCGTGTCGCGAAGCGGTGCGACTCAAGCCGGACGACTCATACTGCCAGTATTGTCTGGGCAGTGCGCTCGAGCGTCAGGGAAAGCTTGATGAGGCGGTCGCCGCCTTTCGCGAGGCCATCCGGCTCAAGCCGGGAGATGCCCATCTGCATTCATCTCTCGGTCACGTTCTCGGGAAGCAGAAAAAGCTCGACGAAGTCATTACTGCTTGCCGCGAGGCGGTCCGGCTCGAGCCTGGCAAGGCATTTTACCATGTCAGCTTGGGCCTTGCGCTGAAGCTGAACGGGAATCTCGATGAAGCGATCGTTGCGTTCCGCGAGGCGACCCGGGTCGAACCGGGACACGCCCAGGCGCACTTCAATCTCGGCAACTCGCTAAGCGGCCAGAACAAGCTCGAAGAGGCTGTCGCCGCTTTCCGCGAAGCGATCCGACTCGAACCCAACGAAGCCCTATACCATTCCAGCGTGGGCTTGGTCCTCGTGCTTCAGAAAAAGTTTGATGAGGCGGTCGCTGCGTATCGCGAGGCCGTCCGGCTCAAACCGCAAGACGCCCAAGCGCACTCCAACCTCGGTAGGGCATTGGAGGGTCAGGAAAAGCTCGACGAGGCCGTTGACGAATTCCGCGAAGCGATTCGGCTTGAACCTGAAAAGGCGTTCCACCATTTGATGCTGGGTGGTGCTTTCATGCTAGAGGAGAGGTTCGACGAGTCTATCGGGGAGTACCGCGAGGCGATTCGCTTGAAGCCCGATTTCGCCGAGGCCCACTTCGGGCTCGGAGCGGCGTTGTTACAAATTGGCGACGAAAATGAGGCCGAGGCTGAATTCGCGGAGGCCAAGCGATTGAATCCCGAAATCGACGATAACTGAACAAGACTTCTGCCCTTTTCTCAGGTTCTACGCCGCCGGACTCGGGCTTAAGTCCGATCCTTTTCGGCGGTCGCACTTACGTGCGAGGTTGGAGGTTCCCCGTCCGAACCACGGTCTCACGACCGTGGTCACGCCGATTTGCGCCATTGCATGAGCTTATCTTTGAACTTCGATAATGGCCCTGCGCACCGAAAAACTGTCTTCCCCGGAGAACACCAGGTAGATCGTCTTGCCGTCCGCGCTCATCCACTTCGTCGGAAACGAACTGGACTCCCCCGGGCCGACGTCCCAGGTTTCTGCGAAGAACGCGGTTGTCCACGGGCCCCAGGGCGCGGGCGCGTCGTAGATTCCGAAGCCGCCGCGGAACCGCGGGTCCTCACCTGGCAGCACCTGGCACCACAGGTATCGCTTCAGGCCAGCGTCGTAAGCTGATGCCCGATCGGTAGCACGCGCCGGCATGGCGAAAGACCATGCCGCGGCGGGCGATGTCGGGCGTCCACACAGTCTGGTTCTTCGCGTCGCGCCCTGCGAAGAACTCGTACGAGCTCCGATCCCTGATCCGCTCCTTTCTGACTCGCGCGAGCACCATCCCGTCAGCAGGCACATACGCGTCGCTGCTGTCGTGCGAGTAAACGTAGACGTAATCGTCCCGGGCTCCGTCGTAGTCTTTGCCGAAGTTCAGGAACGTCGGGCAGCCGAAGCTCGTCGTGAAAGTCCAGTCGCTCCATTCCCATGTTCGTCCGTGATCAGGCGACCATGCGAGCTGCGAGTTGGCGACGTTGCGCGCCCACATATAGAGGATGCCGTCGATCATGAGCAATCCGCTTGCCTTCTTGCCGGCCTTGCCGTCCCCCGTCTGCTCGCCGCTGGCGGCTCGGATGTTGACGCCGGCTGAAGTTCTCCGGGCCACCCTCAACCCGGGCGAATCCCAGACTCAGCTTCTCGGCGATGCCCGGCTCGAAGCCGTTGCCGTCGCCGTACGCGGTGTAGAGATTTCCGTCGTCGGCCCAAGTGATCGGCCAGTTGTCGCTCCCTTTTGCCTTGCGGACGATGCTCGCCTCGGGCGCCCACGTCACGCTCTTGATCACTGGGCTCGGCGGATACGGGGCCAGTCGCGGCTCAACTGGGCGAGACGCGCTCGCTGCCTGCTGCGACAAGGCGGAAAAACGCCTCGACGCGGTTGCCCCATTCGTCGGGTCGGTCGCCCCCGGGAAGCTGTGATTTCACCGATCCGACGCCCAGCCGCACGGCGACAAGGTCCAGGCTGGGGCAGACCAGGACGAAGCTATCGCCCAGGCCGAGCGCCCAGTAGGTGTCGGTCGGCATACTCGCGGAACGTGCCCCGGCCGTTGCTGCCCCAGTAGAACGCGTAATAGGGCACGAAGCTGGGCAGGTCGGTCGGCCGGGTTGCCGTTCGAATGAACTCCCGGGAAAGGATGCGCCGGCCGTTCCAATCTCCTTCGCGTAAGTAGAGGTATCCGATTCGCGCCAGAGCCCGGTGTGTGATCGTGATGCCGGAAGCGAACTCGCGGCTCCGCAGGACGTTGATCGTTTTGGCCGGTACACGTTGTCGCGCCACTTCCACTCCGCGGGCGGCACGCCGATAGGGTCCATCACTTCGCGCTTGAGCACTGCGGCCAGGTCTTCGCCGAATCGGAGTGTGAGCAGCTCGGCCAGCATGTTGGCGCAGTCGTTCGAATAAATGCCATCCGTGCCGGGCGGGTACACCAGCTTGGGCGGCCGGCCGTCGTCGAAGCCCGCGGTCATCGTGGCGAGATGGCGGATCGTGATCTCGGCGAGCCGGTCTTTTGGGGATTCTCAACGGCCAGTGACGCCGATTGCTGGATAGTGCTTCACGGCCAGGTCGTCGAGCGTGACCAGGCCGGCTTTCACAGCCAACCCCAGAATGGTCGTTCCCACGGCCCCCTTGGTCGCCGATTTGATGTCGGCCAGCTTTGCTGGATCTCCCCACTCCTTCACGAGGTAGCCGTGGCGGATGATGCAGCCGCTGCCACCACCGTACTTCGCTGCAAATGCCGCGGCGGCATCGAGTGCCGCGCCGGAGAATCCCTGGCTTTCGGGAGTCGGCGGTTTGCCACTCTTGGCCCGGCCAGACGATCCGGGCTGGTGCGGAGGCTGTCCGGTCTGGTTCCTGTCCGCGCGCCCTAGTCGCCGAGATCAGACAAGGCAGTGTGGAAAGGATTGTAAGCCACCTGGTCGCGCGTATCATGCCGGGCATCCCGCATCCTGGGTCGAAGGTCGGTTCGGGAATCTCGAGCTCATTCTAACCGATAGACGTTCCCGGTGATTCCTGGCATAGTGAGAATCGGGTCGCGACAGCTTGGGGAGTTTGGGCGAATGGTTCTCGGGTGCCGATGCCGCCGACAACAATCTGCCGCGGGCCGACTTGCAGGTTGTCGACCGCATCTGCGACGGGTTTGAGAAGGCGTGGCGCGCGGGGGAGCGGCCTGACATTGCGTCGTTTCTCGACGGTGCGCCCGCGCCCATGCGAGCGCAGCTTTTTCGAGGTCTGCTGACCGTCGAGGTTGAGTTTCTCTTGACGAACGGCTCGACTCCGGCTCCCGCGGCCTACACCGAGCGGTTTCCCGAGTTTCTCGAGCAGGCCGATGCCGTCCTGGCGAGCTTCGGACTCGGCCGCTCGACGATCGAGGATTCGGAATCGGGCGCGGTGTTGCCATGCGCGGAGATTTCGTCCGCCGCACTCGATGCGCTGCGATTGGCCGGCTACGAGGTGCGCGGCGAGCTGGGCCGCGGCGGGATGGGCGTGGTCTACCTGGCGTGCAAGATCGCGTTGAACCGCCGTTGCGCGCTGAAGATGATCCTGGCCGGGCCGCACGCCGGCTCGGTCGCGGCGGCAAGGTTCCGCGCCGAGGCCGAGGCGGTCGCGCGGTTGCAGCACCCGGGAATTGTTCAGGTCTACCACGTCGGGGAAGCGGGTGGATTACCGTTTCTCGAACTGGAGTATGTGTCGGGCGGCAGCCTGGATCGCAAGCTCGACGGGACGCCGTGGATACCTGCCGCGGCTGCGAAACTGGTCGAGGCCCTGGCCCGAGCGATCGCCGTTGCGCATCGCAAGGGCCTCATTCACCGCGACCTCAAGCCGGCAAACATCCTGCTCGAGCCGGACGGATCGCCGAAGATCGCCGACTTCGGGCTGGCCAAGAACCTCGAGCGGGAGGCGGGTCTGACGCGGACGCAGGCGATCCTGGGCTCGCCGAGCTTCATGGCACCCGAGCAGGCTGAAGGACTCTCGGACCAGGTCGGGGCAGCGACCGACGTTTACGCGCTGGGGGCGATTCTTTACGTGCTGCTGGCTGGCCGCCCACCGTTCAAGGCGGCGACTGCGCTCGAGACGATGTCGCAGGTGAAGTCGGCCGAGCCGGTCCCGCCTTCGCGATTCCAGCCCGGGGTTCCTCGCGACATCGAGACGATCTGCCTGAAGTGCATGGAGAAGTCCTCGGGCCGGCGATATGCCACGGCGGTCGCGCTGGGCGAAGACCTGCACCGTTTCCTCTCGGGTGAGCCCATTCTGGCCCGTCCCGCACGTGTGTGGGAACGGGCATTCAAATGGGCACGGCGGCGGCCGATGGTTGCCGCTCTGCTGGCGACGGTCGTGCTGGTAACGGCCCTGGGCGTTGGGCTGGTCGCCTGGCAGTGGCGCCGGGCCGAATCGAAAGCCGTTGCCGCAACGACTGCGCGGCAGTACGCGGAGGAAGAAGGCCGCCGGGCCGAGGAGGCTTTAAGCAAGGTCGAGCGGCTCTCCGCGGGCATCGCCCTCGACCAGGGCGCCATGCTTTGCGAGACGGGTGAAACGGCCCGCGGCCTGCTCTGGCTCACGCGTTCGCTCGAGATGGCCGTTCGTGCCGGTGACACCGGCCTCGAGCAGGTTGCCCGGCGCAACCTGACCGCGTGGCAAGCCCATCTCGTGCGACCGCGGGCAGCGTTCGCACACAAGAGCTGGGCCTGGGTCGTCGCACTCAGCCCGGACGGCCGCACCGCCTTGACCGGCGGCAAGGATCGCATGGCACAGCGCTGGGATGCGGCGACCGGCAAACCGCTCGGCGAGCCGCTCGTGCATGCGTATTACGTCTGGGACGTCGCCTTTAGCCCGGACGGGCGGCGAATCCTCACCGGCAGTGGAGACGACGAGAAATCTGCCGGCGAAGCCCGACTCTGGGACGCCGCGACCGGCGCCGCGCTCTTGCCCCCACTGCCGCATCGCGCCGAGGTGACCGACGTGTCGTTCAGCCCTGATGGGCAGACTTTCCTGACAGTCTCGGGCGCTGAGGCACGGCTTTTTCGAACTGCCGACGGTAAGTTTAAAGGCGTAGTGTTGCGGCATCCCCCGCCGGAGCGATTCAACGCGCGTGCCAGCCCGAAGCTGAGCGCGGAGTTCAGCCCGGACGGCCGGCTGATCGCGACGGGAGCCGCGGATGGGACGGCCCGTCTCTGGGATGCCGCAACGGGAGAGCCGCGAACCGATGTACTCGCCGCCCCGGGCCCCGTGCTGGCGCTGGCCTTCAGTCCGGACGGCCGGACCTTTGCGACCGGATGTCTGGACGGCGGCGCACGGATGTGGGAGGTTCCCACCGGCCGGCGCCGAGACCCTGATCTGCTTTGCGGCGGGCGGGTCAAGGCCGTCGCCTTCAGCCCCGACGGCGCGATCGTGGCCACCGCCGGAGTGGTCGAAGACGTCGACCGGCAGACGGGTGACCGTCGCATCCGCGGCGGCGAGGTCCGGCTCTGGTCGGCCGCAACCGGAACGCCGCTCGGTGACGCTTTGTTGCATCCAGGCCCCGTCTGGTCCCTGGCTTTCGGCCCTGGCGGGCGGATTCTGCTCACGGGCTGCGAAGACACGCGTGCACGCTTTTTCGTCGTTGCAACCGGCACCCGGATCGGACTGCCACTGGTACACGAGGGTAATGTCCGGTCCGTTGCCTTCAGCCGCGATGGGGCAACTGCACTGACCGGCTCCGCCGGCGGCGATGGTTATGCGGCCGCGCGACTCTGGGGCATCGCTCGTGAGCGTTCGTTCGCGCAGTGGCTGTTCCAGACCGGCGGCGAGCTCACGGCACTGGCCCTCAGCCCGGATGGCGAGACCGCCTTGACCGGAGCGGACGACCGGACGGCCCGGCTCTGGGACCTTTCCACCCGCCGCTTGCTCGAGCCGGTGATGTCTCACGATGACCGAGTCACGGTCTCGGCGATCAGCCATGACGGCCAGATGTACTTGACCGGCGACAACGGCGGGCTCGTCCGGCTCTGGGACCGTGCCGATCGCCGGCGTCCGCGGCATGAGCTTCGCTGCGTGGGCTGGATCAGTTCCGCCGCGCTCTCCCCGGACGACCGGACCGCCCTGATCGGCGTCGGGTACGTCCCGGGCGTCGAGCGCAGCGGTAGCAAGGCGCTGGTGTGGGACACGATCACCGGCAAGGTCGTGGGCGATCCGTTGCCGCACGTCTCGGGCGCCCACTGCGCGGCCTTCAGCCCCGACGGTCAGACGTTCGTGACCAGTGATAATGACGGGGCACGGCTATGGGCAAGCGCCACCCGGCGGCCGCTCGGGGAGCCGGTGCGCGGACCGCAAGTGGCCCCGGCCGGCTTCTTCCCCGATGGGAAAAGCATCCTCCTGCTGATCGACGGCTTTGCCCATGTATGGAACATCTCCACCGGCCAAGTGACGGGTCCGCCACCGTTCCATCCCGAAGGCGGAATTCGCCACGTGGCCCTGAGCCCCGATGGAAGGAGCATCCTGATCAGCGGGCCCGACCGCGTCGCCCGGTTGTGGGACGTGGCCACCGGCAAGGCGATCGGCGCTTCGGTGATCCTGGACGGAGCGAACCAGGTCGCGACCTCCGCAGACGGCCGGACCCTGGCCGTCAGCGGGTTGGGGGGTAGGTTCGTTGTCTGGAATGTGCCGGAGCCGATTCCAGGGACTGTGGAGACGATCCGGCTCTGGGCTGAATCACTGGCCGGACTGGAGCTCGACAGCCAGGGAGTGGTCAATGCTCTCGGACCCGAGGCATTACGCCGTCGCGGGCAGCAGCTCGAGGAGCAGGGAGGGCCGCCTCCGATCGCCGGTTCCGGGAACGCGCCCAAGTAACTGCGGTGCCCCCCCACGCGAATGCACTCCTCAGGGCTTCGCGGTGGCTTCATTTCGCTCGCGGAATTCAACCAGGTGTTGCTGGAGCATATCGAGGTGCGTGCGCAGGTGGTAAAACTCTTCCATGTAGGAGAGAGGGACATCCACATAGGCCACCTGGTGCTCGATCTCGTTCAAGCGCGCGAGCTCCTGGTCAAGATCGGCGCTCGAGATGCCGCTGACGAGCCGCTGGTCGATATCTCGCAGGTCGGAATACCAGAGGTAGATCTTGCGCCGGGTTCGCCAGCGCAAGAGGGGCGGAGCGGCCCGCACCAGGGGCATCAACAGCATGACCAGCGGGATCAGCATCACCTTGGCCCGATCTACCAGGGACGCCAGCCAAAATGGGAGGAGCCGCTGGAGGACGGGCTGGCCGGACGTGAAGAAACGCTTGGCGTCGTCACTCAGCGGGAAGTCGCAATACGATTCCGAAGGGAACTCGCCGGGGTCGGAAAGCTCATCGCCTCTGCGGTGAATGTGCGTCGCCGTGGCCAGCAAGAGCGGGACGAGCGCGGGGTGGAAATCCTTGCGGACGACGAGCATCGCCGTTGGCGCCACGAGCGCGACGTCATGGTCTGGAATGTTCTGGCCAAGGTTTGCCAGGCCCGCGGGCACAGTGACCGGCGCCAGGAATCGGAACCGGCGATGATAGGCCTCGTGCTGATCGAAGCTGAGCAGCTTCAATCCCTTATCGGCGATCAGCCCCTGGATGTACTCGGCGTCGAACGCGGCCACGAAGAAGGCCGCATCGAGGTCACCTTTCTGCAAGGCCGTGGCGGCCGCGGCAACACTTTCTTGGGCCAAGACGGCCGTTCCAGCGCCCTGGGATCCGACGGATTCGAGGACGCCGTTTTCCGCGAGCAGCCGCACCGCGATCGCATAGGTTCCGCTGCCCACCGGACCGAGGCCGATGCGCTTGCCCGCGAGCTGGCTGAGACGATCGAGCTTTTCCTGGCCCCGGTAGAAAACCCACAAGGGCTCGCGGTACAAGCTGCCGAGGGCGTAAAAGTGCTTGATTTCGTCGGGGCCGGCCACGCCGCTCTGGACAATCGCTGCCGCCACGCCCGACCCTTCCTCCCCGAGCAGGCGGAGATTTTCTACCGAGCCCGCGGTCTCGCGGACCTCGACCGTGATGTGGTCCTTCTGGAGCTCTGCGGCGTATTGCTCGGCGTGGTGGAAGTAAGCGCCGTTGCGGGCGCCGCTGGCGATGACGAATTTGCGCGGCGGCGGCGGCTCGACGAACATCACATACGTCGCGCCCAGGGCAGCCAGGCAAAAACCGATGATCCACACCCAGACCAGCAGCGCCTTCCTCCGCCGGGTGCGCGATGCCGATTTTGACCGGGTTGTGGAGGGCACGAGATGCTCTCTTGGGTGTCGAGACGTTCACGGCCGGTCCGAGTGGCCGCTCGCGCGGCACAGAGAACGGGTCGTCGGAAGGTGTGATCCGATGCCAGAGGCCCGGGTTTGTTCAACCAAGATAACAAGCGGTGGCCTCGTATGCGATCATTTCGCGGGCAGATCCGCATAGTGATTCCGTGTAAGTGGTACAATCTTTCGCGTGACAGATCCGATCCCCCGTATGTGGAGAAAGACCATGGCTGCGGTCACACCTGAGCAGCTCGAAGTCCTGTCGGACCTGACCGAGCCGGATGGCCTGTACGAGGTCGTTGAAGGCCGCATCGTGGAGAAGCCGATGGGTGCTTATGAGAACTGGCTCGCAGCCGTGATGTACGGGCGACTCGACCGGTATGTGGAGGAGAACTCGATCGGCCGCGCCGTCATCGAAATGATTTTCGACCTGCGGCCAGGCGTCGATCGGGAGCGCCGGCCTGATGTGGCCTTCGTGTCGTTCGAGCGCTGGGGGCGAGATCGTCGAATCCCTCGAGCAAGGTCCTGGGCGGTCGTGCCGGATCTCGCCGTGGAGATCATCAGCCTGACTAACACTGCCGATGAGGTCGCCGGGAAGCTGGAGGAATATTACCAGGCCGGAGTGAGACTCGTTTGGGTGGTTTATCCCGCCCAGATGAAGATCTACGTGTACACATCGACGTCGCAGATCCGCGTACTGACGCCCGGCGATGAACTGGATGGCGACGACGTTCTGCCGGGCTTGCGCCTGCCCCTGCGGGACCTATTCGACAGGGCCGGTCAACCCGGCTGACGAGGCCACCGGTATGCGCGTGCATGCGTGCAGTTAGCTCGGTAAATCTGAGGTTTATGCCGGGCAAAACGCCGCGGCAGGCTACCGAGCTGATTTTCTCGCCAAGATGTTGGAGATTGTGCGCCGGCCGTCGTATGATTGCGTAGCAATGCGGACGAGGGATGTGTCCGCTGTGTTCGACAACGGGATCCAGGCAGCTACTCCGCTCTATTACACCGGGATCGTGTGGTCTCGACGGCGGTTCGCCTTCAGGCAATCGGACCAGGCTCTCCTGTCATGCAACGCATGAGAAAACTGAAGGCCGGAACCGTCATTGACAGCCCTGCCACCGGCCGGCGGTATCTGATTGCAAATGCGATCGGGCAGGGTGGATACGGTTGCGCCTATCGCGTGCAGCGACTTGACTCGCTCGACCGTAAAATCGGCGATTATTGCCTGAAAACAACCACCGACCCGGAAAGCTGGCACCGCGAAGCTTATTTTGGCGAGCTGCTGAACCGTTGCGAGCGAGCGATTCAGGTGCACGACTCGTTTCCGTTGTTCCCGCCGACGAGGCGGCATGGGGTGCTTTACTGTCTGGTATCAGAATACGCCGAGCACGGGACGATTCGCGACCATCTCGCCCAGACCAAGCGGGGATGGTCGCCGGACCGCGCCCGGCGGGAGATCGTGGCGCTGCTGAAGCTTCTGGACCAGTTGCATGGAACCGGGGCTCTGCATCGGGACATCACGCCGACGAACGTATTTGTGTGCAAGAACGCCAAGCTCAAGCTCGGCGATTTCGGGCTGGCTCGTCATGTGCTGGCAGGCAAGATGGTGGCCGCGTCGCATTTCACTCCTTTCTTCGTATCGAAAAGGATGGCCGAGGGAGAGCGGCGATACTGGCTGCCTTCCGACGACGTCTTTCAGATGGGGCAGTTGCTGGCGATGCTGATTCGCGGCGATGCCGAGAGTTTGATCACGTCCAAGGACGCGAGCAAGCTGCCCTGCAACGAAGATCTGCAGGCGATCGTGGCCAAGGCGATCTGCACGCGACGCACCCGTTTCGCGACGGCAATTGAGATGATCCGAGCGTTGCAAGGGCACGAGTATCGCGACGCACAGCCATTGAAAAGCCTTGAAGGCAAGACGGTTGTCTTCACGGGACCGCTCTCGATCCGGCGCTTTGACGCCGAAGTGCTGGTGAGGCAGGCGGGGGCGTCCATCTCGGATCAGGTCACAAGCCGGGTGAGTGTGATCGTGCAGGGCAGGCGGTCTCACGACTTCGTGATGCGGCACAAGAGCTCGAAGCTTTTGGCCGCGGAGAAGCTCATCCGCCGTGGCGTGCCGATCTCGATCATCAGCGAGCCCGAGTTTTTCAATCTGGTGTGGCAGGAACGGCCGCGGGTGCGACCCGGCCGGCGCTTGGGGTTGCCTGCGGCGCATCGCGCGTGGGCCGCCTCTAGACCTTTGGCGAAGGTGAGTCGTTGAGAATCGATCGTCGCGGATGAGGACGCCGATACGCCCGGATAGTTGACCTTCCGGGTTAGCCGATTCGTTCGGCGATTCGTCTCCGGAACTCCGGGAAATCTGATGTGCCCCGAACGGTTGGCAGGAACCAAGCTTGACTATGGAGTCGCAGGTAGACTCTCTGGAGCGCGGGCATGCCCGGCCGTCGCGTGTAGCATTTCAGCACCAGCAACGGCGGCGTGCGCATGGTCGTGTGTAGCTTCATAGACGCGTTCATATTCTTCAATCGCCCGAAGCGCCCGAGGTGAGTCGCCCGAGCTGAGCTCACGTCTGATTGCCGTCAACAGTTGTCCCTGTAAATAAACGTCCGGCATGTGTGCGTGGCTCGCGGCGAATGTGACCAGCAGCATACCCGCGAGTCCGAGCCCAATTCGGATAAGAGCACGACTGGGTCGCCGCTCCGAGAATAGCCAGCATAGGATCAAGACGGCTCCGAAGAGCCCGACCAATGCACTCGGTATGTCCATTGGCTGCCTGTCGCTCAGAGGTTGTCCAGGGTCTGTGCGTGGTTATTCCATTTTAACGCACCGCTGGCGGAGCGGGGAAGGAGTACGACCGTCTCGGGTACTGATCGCCGTTTGGCCTCTTGGGCGCTTGGCTCTGCGTGCTGGCCTTGCTATCGCTTTGATTTGTCTTTCTTGGGGTTTACTGAAACGCGGCGTGGAATCCAAATCGATACGCCAATGCCACCGGACGAGGGTCAAGGCATCTCGCTCGGGGGAGTGAGCAGCACACGGAGTTTCTGGAATTCGTCCTTGTCGTGTCGTGCTTCCCATAATGTCCAGCATGCCCGGATAACGGAGGGCGAGAGCCAACGTGCTACATCGGGCCAGTCTCGGTGGGCAACGTCGAAGACGTGCTCGTAGAAGGCAACGCACACGGCATTGTTCAAGTCCGGTGCCCTCCTATGCTGGCAAAAGCACCACTGGGCGAAGTCGAGAATCCTGCCAAGGGTTCGCTCGTCTGATGCGTCCAACGCTTCACGAAACATGGCGAAGAGGTCGAAGAAGAGCAGGTAATAGTTGTAACGGTTGAACCGACTCCCGCGGGCTGGGTTAATCTCGCCCCGCAGTTCAGGAAACAACGCCAACGCTCTTCGTCGCCATGCTGCCACTACAATGCCTCATCACTGAACGCTATCGATTGTCCTGCGATTATGCTCGGGCTTCAATCGGTGCGCGAAGCTGAGATAATGAGTGATCAGTCGGGAAGTCTTGAGAAGGCAACGAGGTGCAATGACGACCGTGAGTGGGTCATTCGGATAAACGAACATATATGTACATTTACCGAAGCGGCGTTTGTTCGCATCAGTGATTGCCCCGATGTTGTTCCTCTCCGGGATGGCGCACGGCGACGACAGCCCCCTGCGGGCTTACTTTGTTGGTAATAGCGTGACCGACACGATTCGGTACGGGAGCCTTGGCAAGCTCGCCAAGAGCCGGGGACGCACTCTGACGTGGGGGCGGGACATGATCCCCGGTGCGCCGTTGTCATGGCTCTGGGAGCATCCAAGGGACGGTTTTCAGGAGGAGCCGTTCGGGCTTTATCCCAGGGCATTGTCCGAGCACTCCTGGGAGGTGCTGAGCTTGCAGCCGTTTGATCGCCACCTCGACGGAAAGGATGGTGATCTGACAATGGCTGGGAACTTCATCGACCTGGCTCTGAGGCGCAGTCCTGACATCCAGGTTTACGTCTATTCACGCTGGCCTCGGAAAGAGAAGGCGAAGGACGGGTCGCTCGTCCTTGACTACAAAACGAAGTGGCTCAGGAAGTATACCGGTGGCTGGGACGGGACCGAGGAGACGAGAGATTATGTGGTGCTTCGAGCGGATCACTGGAGGGTGCCGCGTGGGGAATTGTCGTCGAAATGGCCGGTGGTTTCGGAAGGCACGAAATGCCCGCGGATGCGGCGCGTGGCGATCTCCCAGAGGCGGACCGTGCCGGTGCGGTCGACGCTGGCGAGCAGGTTGCCGTCCGGCGCAAACGCGACGGACTCGACCTCGTCTCCGTGCCCGGATAGCTCGGTCTGTGGGGTCGTGAGGACCTGTTGCCGCAGATGCCGGCAGCGCAGGCGGACCTCAGCCGACTTCGACTCGGTCGTCAGACGGCGGAGCGACGGTTCGGCCATCAGACCCATCTTGAGGATCTCGCGTGATGCTGCGTCGCGCACCGCATATGAATCGTCGTCGAGATGGGCGAGCAACACATCGAGGCGTCGCCGCTGGGACTCGTCACACTCCCGGAACACCGGCGAGACCAGCTCGATCCGACGACCACTTCCGCTGATGGCGAGCACGTCCCGCGACGGAGAATACGCCAGCGTATTCACGTTGCCGTAGCGCTCCAGCTTCCAGCGCGGCGTTCCGGTCTTGACGTCCCACGAGCGCACGGTTGCGTCCCCGCCGCCGGTGACCACGGTCCGGCCGTCGGGCGCGAAGAGGCCGGAGCGGACCAGGGAAGCGTGGGGCAGGAGATGCTGCTCCTGGCCCGCGCCCACGTTCCACAGGCGGGCGGTGTTGCCCCCGACAGAGAGCAGCCGCGTGCCGTCGGGCGAGAACACCACCTCGTAGATGCGGCCTTTAGGGCCGGTCAACGTGCGCACTTCGGTCCCACGTGCCCAATCCCACAACTTGATGAACCCTTCGTAGCTGCCGACGGCCAGCAGCTTGCCGTCCGGCGCAAAGCCGACGGCGCGCGCGACCGTGCCGTGACCGCCGTAGGTCGCGCGGAGCTTCCCCGCGACGCTGTCATAGACTTTGGCCTCCTCGCTCAAGCGGCCGATGGCAAGCGTCTGGCCATCCGGCGCGAAGGCGACGGCGGCAATGCCCTGACGGTCGCGTACTTCCCAGAGGCGGTGGAGCGTGGCTGTGTCCCAGACGGTCAGGGCGACTTTCGAATCCGGCTTGCCCGTAGCGACGGCCAGCCGCTGGCCGTCCGGCGAGAACGTGAGCATGTAAGGGGCGCTCGGCGGTGGTTCCTCGGCCGTCCCGACGGAAACGACGGTCGCGAGGATCACGACGAGCAGCGCTTGCCGGCGATTCACGCCAAGGCCGGTACACAACAAAGCCCAGGCTCGCGCAGCGCACCGCGGGACCGCAATCATCCGTTTCATCGCTCCTCCTTCGGCGCCCCCCGGGCAAGCACGCGAGCCAAGTCCCAGACCAGGGCTGTCCCGTCGTTCAGGCCGGTGATGAGTGATTTCCCGTCGGCGGAGAAGGTCATGACGTGCGGCTTGGAGCCGAAATCCGTGAGCTCGGCGACGGTTGCCCACGTGGCCAGGTCCATCAGGCGCACCTCGCCGCGGCCCCGGCCGAAGCCGATCGCCAGGAGCTTGCCGCCGGCCGAGAACGCCACCGGCCCGGCGGCGTTCGTCGGCATCTCCAGCTCGCGAACCAGCCTGCCGGTTGCCAGCTCGAACAGGCAGACCGGGTGATGATTGGGCGTGGTCGATTGAACTCGCCCGTCCGGGAGGTTCCTGCGGATGGGCCGGCCCCAGCCGCTGGTGGCGAAGGTGCGGCCGTCCGGCGCGATGGCCAGCGAGATGACATGGCCGCCGGGATGGTCCACACTCTTCTCGACCCGGCCGGTCGCCGTCTCGATGATATGGAAAGATCCCCCCACGTTTGCGACGAGCTGCTGACCGTCCGGGGTGAAGGCGGCGGGGCCCAGCATCATCGTCATGCGTCTCGCAGGATCGTTTGGGGGGAAGTCGCCTGGCTCCGCAACACCGGGCGGCCGCACCGCGTTCTCGGCCAGTGCCTTCCCTGTTCGGACGTCCCAGATTCGCAGGTACAGGTCGTCGCCATAGGAGAGAAAACGCCGGCTGTCCGGCGTGAAGCCGACCGTGCGATGGCCGCCGTGCGACCCGTGTCCGGGCAGCTTGAAGACATCCTTGCCGCTCGAGATTTCCCACAGGCGGACGGAATTATCGAGGCTGGACGAGGCCAGGAACTGGCCGTCGGGCGAGACCGCGATGGCCCGCACCCAGTGACCGTGCTGCAATCGCCGGCGCTCGATGCCGGTGGTGGCATCCCAGATTCGGACCGTGTGATCGTCGCTGGCGGTGGCGATGAGATCGCCGGGCACCGTCGCGATTTGACCGATCGTGCCACGATGACCGGCGGAGCCTGCCGCCACTTCCTCGCCGATTCGCCAGTCCCAGACATGGACGCCGACTCCACCGACGGCCGCCAGCCAGCGGCCATCGGGCGAGAAGGCGACCTGTTTGGCCGACGTGCCGGGGGTCGGCAACTCGCGCAAGAGCTTCCCGGTCCCGCGCTCCAGCAGCAGCACGCCCCCGCTGAAATTCTTGCCGCGCTGGTTGCCGTAATCGGTGACCGCGATCGTCTGGCCATCGGGAGAGACGGCCAGGCCATTGGGGTGGATATCGTCGCGCACCTCGATCTGATGCTTCAAATCACCCGTAGTCACGTCCCACTCGTACACGAACGGTTCAAGATCGTCGCAAGCGAGCAGGGCCGTGCCGTCGGGGGAGAAGACCAGACAATCGACTCTCTGCCGCGGCACCTTCAACTCCCGAGGCTCGCCGGCTCCGTGCCAGTCCCACAGGTAGAGCTTTCGGGTATTGGCGCCGGTCCATATCGCCACGAGCTTGCCATCGGGCGACAGGACCAGCGAGCCGGTGCCGTCGCGGCGGAAATTCCGATGGAGGAGCTCCACGCCCGACGCGATCTGCTCGATGCGGACAACGCCGCTGTTCCGCAGCGAGATCAAGGATTTCCCGTCGGGCGTGAAGGCCAGGGCGAGATCGCTGTCGCGGTCTCTCATCGGGAGCCGCCTTACTTCCTTGCCGGTCACCGCGTCCACGACGAGACCGACCGGATCATATCCGGGCTTGTCGCCCTGAGCACGTTCCGAGCCGGACAGGGCGATCTGCTTGCCGTCGGGCGAAAAGGCAATGCAGGGGTTGCTCGAGGCGGAGCCGGAACCCGGGAGGAATTCATGGAGGAGCCGGCCGGTCTTCGTCTCCCAGAGGTGAACGAGGAAGTCCTCGCTAACCGTGAGGAGGGTCTGGCCGTCGGGCGAAAAGCGCATGGCGTTCACCGGCCGGTCGCCGCCGCGGAACCGGATGGTACCCAGCCGCGCCACCGTGCCGTCGGGAAGGAGATCGCCGTATCGATCCTTCGCCGGGCCGGCCTGATCCGCCGGGCGGGCACGCGTCGAATCGGGTTGCGGGGATTCCGCGGCCTTCGGCGACCAACCGAGCGCGACCGCCGTCGCCATTGCCGCGACGACCGTCGCGAGGGTCGCCACGACCAGACTCAACCGTGCCAGGAACAGCATCTTGAGCACCCTTTCCGCCAGGGATAAGACGGCCGTGCTAACGATCGTTGTTGCACCGGCTGCCGAGGAATCAATCAGGGAAGCCCGGACGGTCGGTCCGATCAAGTGCTCGGGGAGCATGATCTCGGTGAGCGGGCCGGCGAGCCCCGCGATCGGCCCGATGCCGAGGGTGAACCCGCGGCGCTGCAACCGGTCGCGGAGCAATTTCCGTCCGCGCGCCAGGTGGGTGGACAGGGTACCCTCGGGGATGCCGAGTTGCCGAGCCGCCTCGCGCCGCGGCTTGCCCTCGATTTCGCAGGCCACGAGCGCGACCCGGTAGCGGTGCGGCAGGCGGTTCAGCTCCTCGTCCAGGATCGGGAGCAGGTCGTCCCGGTCGTCCGCGGATTCCGGCTTGGCCTCGGGCGTCTCATTCATCAGTCGCCTCTCCCCTGCGCGCTGCCGGGCGGCGCGGCGCCGGGCGACCTGGGCGGTACGCACCGCGACACCGTAGAGCCAGCTCGCCACTCGCTCTTTCCGCACGATCGACGCGGCCCGCCGCGCGAGGACGAGGAAAGTCGCCTGGAAGGCGTCTTCCGCATCGTGAGAGGCCGGTAGCATACGTCGGCACACTCCCAGCACCATCGGCCCATGGCGCGCGACCAGGGTCGCAAACGCGTCGTGGGCGTCGCTGTCGCGGCGCGCGAGGAACCGCTCCAGCAGCTCGGCGTCGGTCCGGCCGCCCATTGTGCCGAGGGTGTAGAGTGTGTGGATGTCTCGGAGGATGGCGCGGGACGGTTCGCTGTCCATTCGATGATGCTCCTCGGTGCGACCGCGGGATGCTCTCTTCAGGATAGTGTCCGGGACTGTTTGGCGCGTTCAAGAATCGGGAGGAAACAGCGGAATCTGAAACTCCAAGCGATGACTGACGTCAAATCCAGGGTGTAACGCATGGGCTAGAGAGCGTACATTCCACAAAACGCCCCGTTTCAGCACGGCCTCGGTCGGAAGTATCGAGCACCCGTCAGGAGGCACTATGCGCCACTTTTCGATCCGCATCCTGATGGCCTTAATCGCAGGGTGCCGCCGTTTATTTAGCCGCTCTGAGGAACGCCAATGAGTTGTGGGCCAGGGTGATGATGATGCTCGCCGTTGGGCTTCTTTGCGTCGCCGGACTGTGGGCGATTCTGCTCCGGGGTCGGGAGCGCGTATGGTGGTTGGGTTTCGCGGTGCTTGGCTGCGCGTACCTGTCCGTCTGCCTCAGCCCCTTGCGCTCCCGACTCAGCACGACGCACTTATTGGAATACGTACACGCGAGGGTTGTCAGCTCCTCGATTGCGACCTTCGAGGTGTCCCGGGTCGACCAGAGCTCCATCCTGTACCGAGTCGTAATGATCGATGGAACGGCCAACAGTGGAACGGTGTCCAAAAGTGTCTATTATTCCACTCCCGGCGCAGACCTGCTCGCCACGATGGAGCCTGTCAACCGCTGGCGCGCCGCCCTTCCCGGAGCCGCGAACCTCGACCAGTTTCTGCGCATCGGCCACTCCCTTTTCGCGCTCCTGGCGGGCCTGGTGGGCGGGGCGGCAACCTTCTGGTTCTGGGGGAGGCGGGAGAGGAGTGGGGCCGGGTCAGCCGGCTGAGCGGGGGGACGGACGGTTCTGAAGCGTCAAGTGGACGCCGCCGGTGATCAACGCTCGTTCAAAATGACCGGCGCTGCCTGGCCTTGCGCGATGAGGCCTTGTGGATGTTGAATTCGGACCACACAGGCTCGACGTGTGCATGTCGTTCGTTTAGGATCGTTCCGTTTGTGTTCCGAACGTTCGGCATACCCAAGGTAAACATACGATGAGAACGATTGCGATGACCCGCCCGCTGTGGCTGGGCCTGGCCATGGCGGCCATTGGGCTCTGGGTGAGCGCTGGCGGGGCGAGGGCTGACTCGACGCTGTGGTACAACGGTGATTTCAATGTGAACAACATGAATATTCCGCCGAATGCGCTAGTGAATGAACTCACAGTCGGTTCGCCGAGCACGTATTCCGCCGTCTACGCCGACTTCATTGTCCCAGCAGGACAGACGTGGTCAATTTCGAGCGTCTTTTCGAACAACGTGATGACAACGAGCGTGACGACCGCCTACTGGGAGATTCGCTCGGGAGTCATGTCAGGCGTTGGTGGCAACCTGCTTTACTCGGGAACCGATTCCGCGAGCCAGTCGGCGACGGGCCGGAATGGATTCGGCCTGCAGGAGTACACTATTGCCGTATCGGGCCTGACGGGCATCACGCTCTCCGGAGGTGCTGCTGGCACGACTTACTGGCTCAGCGTGATCCCGATCGATAGTGCCGACGGCTCGTCGTATATCACGAACACCGACGGGACAAACTCGATTAATGTGCAGCCGGGGACGAGCGACATGTCGTTCTTTACGAGCACGGACCCCAACGTAGGCGTGACATATTTCGAGCCAGTCACCAACAATTTGATCCCATCCCCGGCTAACTTCTCGATGGGCGTGGATGGGATCATCGTGAGCTCGGTACCCGAGCCGTCGACGCTGGTGCTTGCGCTCGTGGGAACGCTTACCGTCTTCGGCGCCGCGCGTCTTCGCCGGCGGCGGACTCGGGTCGGCTGACCACGCCAGAGGATCCATGCACGCAGTTCGCGCTATGGCCGTGGCGGGCTCGCGGGCGGGAGAGATCAGAATCCCAGCAAAGGAATCGCGGTCGAGCTGCCCTCGAGCAGACGGTATCCGGTGTCGGCCGCGAGGCGCTCGAACCGATCACGCTGGCCCGTAGGCCAGATGACCTCGATGCGGTCGACAACCTGGTTCGTTCCGAGCCCGAAATGCAGACGCTTATCGCTCGACGAGGCGTAGCTGCCACCGCCCGATCGCTCCGCGAACTGCGTCAGCCCCGCGGCGGTGAGACGAACCTTTGCACCAATCGCATCACGGTTTGACGCCTTGCCCTCGAGCTGGATCACCACGAAGTGAGCTTCACGTCGAGCCCGATCGAGATCCTCGGCACCAGGCTGGTTGTGAAGAACGGCGAGCGGAGCGTTCTGCGATACGAGCACGATGTCGACACGGCCGTCGTTGTCGAGGTCGCCCGTTGCCAACCCGCGCGAAGGCGCTCGACCGCCCACGGCGCCCCCGCGCGACCGGAGACTTCAACGAGTTTTCCGGTACCGTCGCCAAGAAAAAGCTGAGCGGGCATCGCGTAGGGAAGTGCAGGGCGATAGTCGCCTATATGGCCATTTGCTTGCGCCAGATCAAGGTGTCCGTCGTTGTTCGAGTCGAGCATGGCCAGCCCGAAACCCAGGACGAAGCGAGTCGGTGCGGCCAGTCCGGCCGCGGTCGTTCGGTCAGTGAACAGGCCGTCTCCGTGGTTGTGGTAAAGCGTCGTGGATTCACCAAGGAAGTTGGTCACGGCCAGGTCGAGGCGGCCGTCGCCGTCAAGATCGCCGCAGGCCACGCCCATCCCCGCAAGGTACCCGCCCGCGGAATTTGACGCCAACCCGGCTTCCTGCGCTTGCTCTACAAATCGAAAGCCGCCCAGGTTGCGAAAGAAATAATTCGCCGTGGTGTCGTTCGCGACGAACAGATCGACCTTGCCGTCGGAGTCGAGATCAGCGGCGACGACGCCCATTCCTCGGCCGTTCCGGTCGATGATACCCGCCTGCTCCGTCACGTCGACGAACCGGTTGCCGTCGTTGCGGAACACGTGGTCAGGCAGTGCGGCGAAGCTCCGCGGATCGCACGGCACGACTGCCGGATTGTCGCGGTAGCGGCAGATCGGCGCCGTCTCCGGGTCGTATTTCAAGTAATGGCAGACGTAAAGATCGAGGTCTCCGTCATTGTCGAGGTCGGCCCATGCCGCTGAGATGGGCCAGTCAGTCGCATTTCCGAGGCCCGATCTGGCCGTGGCGTCTTCGAACCGGCCATTGCCGATGTTGTGGTACAGCGCGTACGATCTCCAGCGAGTGACAAGGACGTCGGGCCGGCCGTCATTGTCGTAGTCGCCGACGGCCGCGGCGTGACCATATCCGCCCGGGAGGCCGCGCAAGCCCGAAGAAGCCGTGGCATCCTCGAATCGGCGGCCTCCTCGGTTGCGAAAGAGCCGGTCACCGAAGGGTGCCGGTCGATCCGAGGGAGGAGGAAATGGACCGCCTTGCACAGCATAAATATCAAGCCATCCGTCCCCATCGAAGTCGAGCAAGGCGACTCCGCCGCTCATGGTCTCGGGAAGATGGCGGTGGTCGCTCTGGCCGTTGTCGAACGTGAAGACGACACCCCATCGCTGGGCCTCATCCGTGAAGTGGGGAATCGAACGAGTACCGGCCAATTGCGGCTGCTTTGCGCCGGCACGACGAGCGTGCCCGAGCAGTTCCGCAAGGGTAAGTGAGCCGACGGCTCTTGCGGGCAGAGCGTCTGCCTCGAGTTTCGCCAGACGAGCCAGTGCCGCAGTCGCCTCGGCCTGGGCTGCCGGGTCGAGTCTGGAGGCGAGCGACCACCACATCCTGGCTTCGAACGGTCGATCGATTTGAGTGGCGAGCCGAGCCAGCTCGGCTGCGTGCGACGGCGCATCCGGGAGGTTCACGAGAACCTGGTAACGATCACGGGCGGCATCGGAAGCCGTTTTCTGCCGTCTCAGCTCGGCGACGCGCTCCCGTTTGCCCTGCGCGGCAGCGAGGTCCGCCAGCCGCTCAAGCGCCACCGGGTGTGACGGCTCGAGCGCGACGAGCTCGAGGAGGGCCGATTCTTCGTCGTGCGGGGCTCCTTCACGCGCGGCCACCCACGCGCGAAGCGCGAGCGCTTCGCTGCGGCTCAGAACGGTCTCGCTCAGGTGAGATGCGGCGCGGAGAACTTCGTCCCGTCGGCCGGCGGCCTGCGCCCAATCGAGTCGCGCCAGCCAGACCGAGACGTCCGCCGGCCGCGTTTGCTCGCAACGATCGAGCAGGTCGCCGGCCGCAGAGATGCGGTCCGAGCGTGTTGCCAGGTTTGCCAGGGCCAGCCATACGCGATCGTCGTTGGGCGCGGCGCGGCGGGCCTGCGCAAGTGCTTCGGTCGTTTGGGCGATCGGAATTGCGTTGTGCTCCACCTCCCAGAGGGCGCGCAGCGTGGCCGAGGGATCACGCTCTCGTTGGGCATCGCGGCGAAGCTGTTCGCGATACAGGTCGTGCCGTCCAATCATCCGGTGCAGGCGGCCTAGCAGCGATCGTGCTTCTCGTCCAATGTCGCCGGAGGCGTGACTTGCGCGCTCGAGGCTTGGCTCGGCGATCGCATAATGGCCGGTCTCGGCGGCGAGCCGTCCCCGCGAAAGGGCGGCGATCATCGCTTCCGGCGCGTCGTCGGGAATGCGGCCCCAGATCTCGAGCGCTTGCTCGGTGTGGCCCTCGGCCCTTTCGCAGGCGGCCAGCCAGTAAAGCACGTCGCTCTGAGCCGGCCATCGCTTCACCAGGCGCGCGAGGCGTGCCTTGGCGGCAGGTGTGTTTTCCGCAGCGAATTCACGCTGGCGCGGCCCAGCTCGCTGCGCAGCCACCATCGCTCTACACAATGGACTGCGAACCAGGCCGCGGCTATCGTCACGGCCCCACACACTGAAAAAAGAATCCCACGCTGCACGATCTTCGCTCTGCCTGGCCTGGACGGTCATTCTTTGGCGCGCTTCGGAATCAAAATGGCGGAGAGAGGTTCTACGCCTCGCCCGCGGGCTTCTTGGGCACTTTAGTCAGCGCGGCGGCTTTCCGGAATCGCGGGACGGAGTCAGGGCCGGGTTGGTGTGAAAGGTGCAGGACGTCCGCCTGATTCTCCTGCTGGATTCGCATCAACCGGATTCGCTGCGAGCTGGATGTTAATCGCCCTCGCGATAATGTGCTGCGGTACTTCAACTGCCAGGATAACAGGACCGCCCTCGTTTGGGAATTCCGCGGCTTTGCCTCGCGCATATTCCTCCGGCATGCCGAAGAGGAATGGGCCGGCCTCGACGCACATCGAGAATCCATCGTCCGCTGTTTGGCCGCCGGGCTCCTGAAAACGCGTGTTTGGTCGCTCCTGGAGGATTCGCTCCGCGCGTCGTCGAGTTGTACCATGCCGCGCGCACCGAGATCGAGCGCGTGGGGCAGGTCGCAGCGGATAATGCCCGTGGTTTTGGTCCCGGCACCTTGGAGCGGCACTGCAAATCCCGCCGTCCGTGCGAAGTTTCCAGCGCTGGTGATGGCTAGAACAACCGGCACTTTCGTCATGCGGTTAAACGCGTCTGGAGAGACGATCAGGACCGGCCGACGTCCCTTCTGCTCGTGTCCCTGTGTGGGATCGACGCGATTCCAAGCCCTTCCGCGGCCCTGGTTCCGGCTATCTCGGATTCTGTTGGCTTCGAGCACACCCGGGGGTGACAACCGCCTTTGAGCAAGGACATCTGTGTCAGGTACGAGACCAACTTCAACCGTGGAAGCGCCGGGAGCTTGGCAGGCTGGGCGTGCGCCATGCGAGAAAACGGTTGTTTTTGGTTCCTGACACCTTTTTCCGATCGAAGATCAATAATTTATGCGAATGACCTTGGAATTGACGGGCGATTGACCGAGCTTGACGCTCGGTCGCGTGAGCGTGGCGGGGCCCGAAAAGCCCAAGATCGATTCCGACTCGAGCACCTGGTCGACGGCCGAGAGCGTCGTGACCGAGCCGGGTGCGGGTGGGTTCACGACCCGCGCCACGCTCGCGACCTGAAAGAATGGACTCGTCCCCTGGACCATCAGTGTGCCGCTGGCCACCGATGCGGCGTAGAGCCCTGCGCCCGAGAAGCTCGCGGTGACGTCATCTGCGTAGGTGCCCGCCGGCAATATCCCGATCCCAACAGTCAGGGTTGCCACACCCTGGCTGTTCGTCACGGCCACGCCGACTGACTCGCCGTTCAGAGCGAACACGATCGTCTCACCCGCGAGCTTCGTCTTGTTGCTGCTCTGCTCCAAAGTCGCGGTCAGATTGGCGGTCCCTCCCTGGGTGCCCGCGCCGGAAACGGCGGAAAGCGTGGTCGGAAGGGCGGAGTTCGTCAGCTTCAGACTGACGGACAGATTACTCGAACTACTCGCAATCGAGGCCGTGACCGAATAGGTGCCGATCGTGCCGTTGGCAAGGAAGCTGCTCGCGCTGGCGAAACCGTACCTGCTGGTGCTCTCCTTGATCGTAGTTAAACCGCTCGCGAAGGTGCCGCTGGCGCCCGAGGTCGGGGCAGAGAAGGTGACGGTCACACCGGGCACCGCGTTGCCCTCGGCGTCCGTGAGACTCCACCTCCATCGCGGTGGCAAAGGCGGTCCCGATGACGGCGGACTGAGGCGCTCCCGCTTTGACGGAGATCTGAGCCGGTGGGCCGTAGAGCAGGACCGTCAGAGTGCCGGTCGCCGTGGAGCCGCCACTCGGCCCCGCGCCCGCGAAGGTGGCCGTCACGTCGCTCGTGTAGGTGCCGGCCACGAGCGACCCGAGCCCGGCACTGAAGGTCGCCACGCCGGCGCTGTTCGTCAGGGACGAGCCGACCGACTTGCCGTCCAAAGCGAACGTGATCGTCTGCCCTGAGAGGTTCGCACCCGTACTGGTACGCTCCAGCTCGGCGGTCAGAGTTGCACTCCCATCGTGCACGCCCGAGCCGGACACATCCGTGATGCTGGTCTCGTACGTATTCGTCAGGTTGAAGCTGGTCGACACGTTGCCGGGGATCGAGGCCTTGACCGTGTCGCTGCCCGTGGTGCCGTTGGCTGTAAAGGAGGCCGCTTCGGCAATGCCTCTCGAGTTGGTGGTCGCCGTGTACGTCGAAGTCTTGCTGCTGCCGAAGGTGCCGCTGGCCGCGTTTGCCGGGGCGGTGAAGGTGACGGTTACATTCGGGACGAGATTGCCAAGGGCGTCCAGAACGGTCGCCTCGAGCGGGGTGGCGAAGGTGGTTCCGACGACTGCGGACTGGGGAGTGCCCTGGCTGGCATTAATCTTTGACGGACTCCCGTAGGCCGCGACCGTGAGGGTGCCGGCCGCCGTTGAGCCCGCGTCGAACCCGGTGCCCGCGAAGGTGGCCGTCACGTCATCGGTGCCGGCCGCGAGCGACCCGAGAGTGACTTTCAGGGTGGCCACGCCGCTCTGATTCGTCGTGGCCGCGCCGACCGCGTTGCCGTTGAGCTCGAACGCGATCGTCTCGCCCGCGAGGTTCGCATGATTGCTGCTCTGCTCCAGAAGGGCGGTCAGCGTGGCGCTCCCATTCTGCACGCCCGAGCCGGACACACTACTGACGGTGGTCGCATTCCCGTTTGTGAGATTGAAGCTTTCCGATGCGCCGCCGGCGATCGAGGCCGTGACCGTATAGCTGCCAACGCTGTTGTTGGCTGTGAAGTAACCCGCGTCGGCAATACCGCTCGAGTTGGTGAGCACTTTAACTATGAACATCCCGCCTGTGGCGAAGGTGCCGCCGATGCCGATTTGCGGGGCTGTGAAGGTAACCGACACATTGGGATCCGGTTCCCCGCCCAGGGTCACTTCCACCGATAAAGCGCTCGCGAAGTTGGTGTTCGTTGCTACGATCTGTCCCGAGCCGGAGGCGATCTGCATGGCCGGGTCAGCCTGATAGGCGCCGATATCCACCGTCCCCCCCACGATGCGCGAGTAGCCGGCCCCGCGTTGGTCGAAGAGGAGGCTCGCGCCTCCGGGACCTACGGCGAGGGCGTTGCTGCCCGCGTCGATCGCGGGGCTGCCGACAAGCAGGGCCAAGGTCTGGGTCGGGCCCCCGTTGTCGGCCAGTGTCGTGCTCAAGCCGGGGTTCTCGGGAGAGTAGACGTTGCCGGTCAAGTCGGAGCTGACCAACCCGATCGTGTTCGAGTCGACCACGCCCACCAGGTTATGTCCAAGGGAGGTGACCGTGCCGTCGATATCGCCGCCGGTCTGGATGTTCTTCGCGATCAGCAAATTGGCGATCGTGACGGTGGAGCTGCCGCTGATCGAAAGCCCGCCGCCGGTCGCCGAGCCGAGACCGCCCGCACCCTGGCCCGATCCGGCGGAGACGGAATTGTCGGCGACGGTGTCGTTCACGAGGGTCGTCCCACCGGTGACAGTGTACATCCCGCCGCCGCTGGCCGAGCCGCCGCTGGCGCCTACGCCGCCGGCGCCGGATAGGCCAATTTTGCTGGCGGCGCTGTGGCCGCCGCCGGTTCCGCCGCCCCATCCATAGGGCCCAGCCGCGCCCGCAGCGCCGCCCTCGCCAGCGGATGCCGTGTTAAAGGCGAGTGTGGAATTCGTCGGGGTGATCGTGCCCAGTGAGTTATAGATCCCGCCGGCCCCGCCCGCGCCGCCCAGGGCGCCGTTGCCGCCATTGCCGCCGTTGCCGCCGTGGCCACTATGTCCAGCAACCCTGTGGCCGCTGATTGACACGTACATACCCAAGCCGCCGCCGCCGCCGGCGCCACCGAGACTCGAGTTGCTCGAGAACGTTGAGCCGGCGATCACGGCGGACGCGGTCTGCACAAAGAGCCCACCACCGCTGGCGCCGCCGCCAACGGCCCCCGCCGCGCCATTGCCGCCGTTACCGCCGGAATTGGTCGCGAAGAAGTTTCCATACCCTTGGCCGCCAGTTCCCCCCGCGCCGCCGGTGCCGCCGGTGCCGCCGATGGCTAAATTGCCCGAGAACGTGGCGTTATTAATGGTGACGACGGCTGTGCCCTGACCGTCGGTGGCATAGAGGCCGCCACCCTCGGCAAGGCCTCCCGCGGTCGCAGCTTGGCCGGGACCCCCGTTGCCGCCGTTCGGAGCAGTAAACTTGCCGGCTGTGCCCACGGTGCCGGCGGTGCCGTTGCTGCCGGCGCCGCCGGTGGCGGCGTTCGCCAAGAAGGTTGTCCCATCCGAGATTGTGACCGTGCTGCCGACGTCGCCAAGGCCGCCGCCCCCCGCGATACCGCCGGCTTCGCCCGTACTTCCCGCGTTGAATCCCTGGGCGGTGTTGTGGGACACGGTGCAATCAATCAGGCTGACCGCGCCCCCGTCATTGACGAAGATGCCGGCGCCGCTGGCGAAATGATCGCTGAGGGAGGGGTTGTCGTCTTCGGCAAAGTTTGCGGTGACCGTCACATCCGTCAGCGTGACGTCTCCGCCGGCGACAAAGATGCCACCGCCCACGGCGTCCCTGTTGTAGGCACTGTCGACCCCGCCGCCCTCGATCGTCAGGTCATTAATCTGGACGTTGGCGCCTGAGTCGATCTCGAGCAGCCGGAACCAGATGGACGACTGGGCATCCAGGATTGTGCCGTTGCCGTTGATCGTCAAAACGCCACCCCCCGTGGAACCGATGGGCGGGAGGGCATCCGAGGCGCTCTCGGTGTCGTTGTAGGTATTAAGAAACACATAAGCACTCTGTGCAACGTTGTTGTGATTCAGGTTGATCGTGTTGGTTCCCCCGGTTTGGTTCAAGTACGCGATCGTATTGATCAGGGTCGCCGTGTCATCCGATTTGATGTTGAAGGTCGTCAAGAGGGCCCGCTGTTCCAGACCCTCCAGCGTGGGGTTCGCCCTCAGTGCGGTCCGGCGACGGCGCCGGGGCACGAGCATGGGGATGGAGCTCAGGTTCGATCGTACGTGGTTCATCGTGGATCTCCTGTCGGTTGGGGAATCGGGATCGGGCGAAATCGGGTTGGGACTGACTCGGTTGGACCGGAGCGGGCCTCGGGACCAGAGAGAAGTCGCACGGCGTTCTCGGTCGCGTGGGCATCGCCCACCGATCTCGGGGATTGAGTGGTAGAAAGCGCTCGGACTACGAGAGCCGCGAGCCTTCCGCGCCCGCGCGCTCTTGCTCGCCGGGCAGGTCGGCGAACAGGGATGCCAGTGCGGGTTCGTAGTGTTTCCAACGGGCCACTGATCGCGTGTAGATCGGCTGGCGGACCTGGGAGACGCTGGCGGTGCGGACGGGGCGGCGGGTCTCGTGGAAGGCCCGGCAGGCCGGCTCCCACTCGAGTCCACACCAATTCACGAGCCGGCGAGCCTCTCCCTCAAGATTTCTGACCAGGTCTTCGTAGTGCACTTCCAGGACGGGAACCGGCAGCACCCGGCGCCAGTGGTCCGTCAGTCGAACGTACTGGCGAAACCGGTCGGCGATGTGGGCCGGGTCGTTGGCCCAGCGGATTTGCGCGAAGTTGGTCATCCAGCACGAGACGGCCACATCGCGGAGGTCGCGGCGGCAGTGGATGAACCTGGCCTTGGGGAAGATCGCAGCCAGCATTCCCATGTAGAGGTAATTGTCGGGTAACTTGTCGACGACCCGCTCGGCCGTGGCGTCAAGCTTGGCCAGCCGTTCCAGGTGCGCTTCCGCCAGGCGCCGGGCGGTCGAGGCTTCGAGCCGGCCGAGGCACTCGGCCGGCGTGCCATCCGGGCCGAGGCTCGCAGGCAGTGCCTCGAACGCGGATGGGGCCAGGGTCAGCTCGCCGGCCCCGTGCACTTGCGAGTGGCTGGAGAGGATCTGCTCGGTGAGAGTGGTGCCCGAGCGCGGCAGGCCGACGATGAAGACAGGGCGTTCTGATTGCGAGCCGAAGTCGCGTGCCCGCTCGAAGAATTCCGGCGTGCAGATCGCGAGGAGTGCATTGACCAGCAGGGCGTGGCGGGATGGCTCATAGGACCGGCCATGGCGCCGCCTGTCCGCCAGGTCGAGCTGATTGGCTTGCTCCAGGTGCAGGGCGGCCGCGGCGAACTCGCCGCGGGCGTCGAGCACCTGCGCCAGTCCAAAGTGCAGGGTCACGCGGGCGCCGTCCCTCAGTTCCGGGTCTCTGAGGAGCTCGGTCATGGCGGCCAGGTCTTCCTCGGGCAGCTCGCCCTTCTCTAGGGTCGCGGAGTGGCCGAGGGCGGCGGCATTCTTCGGGTCTCGGCGAAGGGCCTCGCGGAAGCAGGCCCGGGCCGCCTCGAAGTCGCCTTGTTCCTCAAAGATGCCGCCCAGCGCACAGCGGGAGCCCGTGAGGTCGGGGTCGATCTCGAGGGCGCGCTCGAAGCAGGTCCTGGCCTCCTCGTACCGGCCCTGGTCGCGCCGCACGGCCCCCAGGCCGTTGTGGGCGGGTGCAAAATCCGGGTCCAGGCTAATGGTCGTCTCGAACCGCGCGGCGGCCTCGTCCGGCTTCTCCTGGTCGACCAGGGCGCTGGCCAGGTTCGCGTGGAACCGGGCCGAGTCCGGCTCGATCTGGAGCGCCGTCAGGTAACAGGCGACCGCCTCATCCAGGCTGCCTTCTTCCTGAAGGGCCTGGCCCAGGTTGTTGTGGACCATGGCGATGTCGGGCGCCAGCCGCAGTGCCTCGGCATAGCACCGCTTGGCCTCGTTGAGCTCGCCGCGCTGCCTGAGTGCGTTGCCGAGGTTGCAGAGGCCCTCGGCGAAATTCGGGCGCAGCCGAACGGCCTCCCGGCATTGGTCGATCGCCTCTTGAACCTTCCCCTCTTCGAGCAGCAACTGGCCGAGATTGGAGCGGGCCTCGACCAGGCCGGGCTCCAGCTCCACGGCGCGATGGAAGGCAGCCAGGGCTTGCTGCTTGTCGTCCCTGGCGAGCCAGGCGTTGCCCAGGTTGTTGTGGGCCAATGCGAACCCGGGGCGCAGTCGGATGGCCTCCTGGAATTGATGGATGGCTTCGTCAACTTGCCCACGGGCCAGGTGCGTCAGGCCGAGAACGTTGGCGGCTTCGGGGAAGTCGGGCTGGAGCCGCAGAGCGGTCCGGCCGGCGGCGATCGCACGGTCGGGCCGTTCGAGCAGGCGATAGGCCTCCGCCAGGTTGCCGTGATAGGTTGCACAACCAGGCTCAAGCGCGATGGCCCGGCCGATCAGCTCGGCCGCGCACCTGGGCTCGCCCTGCTGGAGGGCCACGACGCCGAGCAGGTGATTGGCATCGGCGTGAGCGGGCCGGTCGGCCAGGATCGTCCGGTAATGCCAGGCCGCCTCGGACAGGGCACCCCGCCGATGATGTTCCAGGGCGACGGACAGTTGGGCTTGCATGCTGATTTCCTCTCGCTGGCGGACGGCTCGATCAGCTTTTCCGTGGCGCCCCGTCTCGTCCACTCGGGCGGGCAACGCACCGGATTCCCCCTTCGATGACCGAAACCGCCGTCGACCCGACACACGAGGGGAGAAAAAACCGTCGATTGGTTAATCACGTTTGCCGGAGGTGGTTGTCGGACGGCCGCATGCGTGCTAGGATGGCAGCCGACGCTGACGTCTCGAGAAATCAAGACGAACGATCGGGCGGGGCCCGTTTCCATGGTGGCGAGCTTCGAGGGAGACGGGTCCGTCACGCGGTGGATCGGGGACGTCAAGGAAGGCGACCGCGACGCCATGGAGCGGCTCTGGTCCCGCTATTTCGAGCGGTTGGCGGTACTGGCCCGCAAGCGGCTCTCTGCCGGTCGCCACCCCGCGGGAGCTGCCGACGAAGAAGATGTGGCGCTGAGCGCCTTGAACAGCCTCTGGGACCGGATCTCGGCGGGACAACTTCCCGAGGTGCGCGGCCGTGACGAGCTCTGGCGGCTGCTGGTCGTGATCACGGCGCGCAAGGCACTCAACCGGATCCGGTCCGAGGCGCAGCAGAAACGCGGCGGCGGCCGCGTGGTGGACGAGGCGGCGCTGGCGGCCGGCAGCGACCACACCGACGTCCTGGCTCAATTCGTGAGCGCAGAGCCCACTCCTGAGTTCGTGGTCATGATCGCCGAGGAGACGGCGAGCAAGCTCGCCTCGCTCCCTGACGCAACGCTCCGCCAGGTCGCGGTCCTGCGCATGGAGGGTCATACCAACCAGGAGATCGCCAAGAGAATCGGCTGCGTCAGCCGGACTGTGGAACGCAAGCTCGAGGTCATCCGAACGCTCTGGGGCGCGGAGGCCGGTCCATGACGAAGAAGGGTGGAGAAGGCGCAGGATTGTCTCCGACATTGGTCCTGCGAGTCGACGGCCTTTGCGACCGGTTCGAGGCGGCCTGGGCAGGTGGAGAGCGTCCACGGATCGAAGACTTCCTCGAGGGTTTGGGTGACGCTGAGTCAAGCGCGGCCATGCACGAATTGGTCGCGCTCGAGGTGGCGCTGCGGCGGGCTGCCGGCGAAGAGCCTGCCCACGCCGACTACGATGCGCGATTCCCTCAAGGAGCCGCGGCGATCGCATCGCTTTTCAGCGCGGGCAAGAGCCGAGAGTCGACCGAGCTCGGCTCGGACGAGGAGGACGGTGTGCCCGACGCGACGTTCGCCTCAGGCGGCGCGAACGGCGGCCCGGGCCCGATGGACAATCGCGCCGGCCCGGTTCCGGAGGGATATGAGCTGCTCGAGGTCGTCGGCCGCGGCGGGATGGGCGTCGTCTATCGCGCACGCCAGGTCCGCCTCAACCGGCTGGTCGCCCTCAAGATGGTTTCCGCGGGCGGCTACGCCTCGCAAGAGGCGCTCACCCGATTCTTGACCGAGGCTGAATCGATCGCCCGGCTTCGCCATGCCAACGTCGTTCAGGTTTATGACCGGGGCGAGTGCGACGGACTGCCGTTCTACTCGATGGAGTACTTCGCCGCCGGCAGCCTGAGCGGACGGGTGGACGGCACGCCCTGGGCGGCCAAGAGGGCGGCGCGGACGCTCGAGCAGGTGGCACGCGGAGTCGCGGAGGCGCACCGGCTGGGAATCATTCACCGCGACTTGAAGCCGGCCAACATCCTGCTGGCCGACGACGGCACGCCCAAGGTAGCCGACTTCGGCCTGGCCAAGTCGCTCGAATCGGAGACCGACTTGACGCGCACCGACCGCGTGCTGGGCACTCCCTGCTACATGGCACCCGAGCAAGCCGAGGACCATACCCGGTCGATCGGGCGGCCGGCTGACATCTACTCGCTGGGCGCGATCTTCTATGAGCTGGTCACCGGGCGGCCGCCGTTCAAGGGGACGACGGCGCTTGAGACGCTGGCCCAGGTCCGGACGGCCGAACCGGTCGCGCCGTCGCGATTGGTGCCCGGCCTGGCTCGCGATGCCGAGACGATCGCGCTCAAATGCCTCCAGAAGGAGCCGTCGCGGCGGTATGCCTCGGCAGCAGACCTGGCCGACGACCTCCGCCGGTTCGCGGCGGGCGAGATCATCGTCGCGCGCCGCGCGGGGCGCTCGAGCGTGCGTGGAACTGGGCCCGTCGCCACCGGTCCGTCGCCGCGCTCTCGGCGGCCTTGGTCTGCGCGCTGGCGGGCGGACTGGCGGGAGTCACGTGGAAATGGCGGGCGGCGATCGCCGCGGAGGACCGGACCGCGCACCAGCTCGGGCTGGCAAAGGTCGCGCAGACCGAGGCCGACCAGGCACGCTCCAGAGCGATCGAGTCGCGCGACGGACTTCAGCTTCAGACCGCTGATCTGGCACTCGAGCGTGGCTTGAACCTGGCCGAACGCGGCGAGGTCGCCAGGGGCCTGCACTGGATGCTCGAGGGACTTCGGCTGGCACCTGATCAAGCCAAGGGCCTCCGCCGCGCGGTGCGCGTGAACCTCGCGGCGTGGAGCCGGCGCGTTCACGCGCCCAAGCGCGTGTTCACCGGCGGGCCGGCGACGGTGACGTCGATCGTTCCGCACCCGGACGGCCGCCGTGTGTTCGCGGCCGACAGCTTGGGGACGGTCCGATCCTGGGACTCAGGCACCGGTGCCGGAGCGGGACCGGATCTAGCGCACCCCGGCCCGGTCTACACGATCGCGCTCTCCCCCGATGGTCAATCGCTCCTGGCCGGGGGCGGCGAGAACGTCACCCGGATCTGGAGACTCGGCAGTGAGCCCAAAAGCACGCTTCTCGCGCATCCCGCGCCGGTCCGTTTCGCCGCATTCTCGACGGACGGCCAAACCGTGCTGACCGGCTGCGCGGACGGAGTGGCGCGACTCTGGAACGCCGGCACGGCCGCGCTCATCCGGGAGTTCAGCCGTGGTGACCCGACCCTCGCCGCCTTCCGCGGGGCCGAAGAAGAGTGGTGTTTGGTCGAGGTTAATGGGGGACACGTCGGGATTCACCGTGGTGCCGGCGGCCGCCAAGGAACTGACATACTCCACGGCCTCGTGGTCACTGCACTGGCGATAGCACCCGACGCAAAGACGATCCTCACCGCCGGCGAGGAGCGGCTTGTTCGCATCTGGAGTACTACCGACTCGCGCCTGATTCGAGAGATTTCGATCGCCGCCGTGGCGAACTCGATGGCATTCACCCCGGACGGTCGGATCGTGGTCGTCGGGGACGAGCACGGCGAGGTTCGGTTCTGGGACGCCCGCACGGGCCGTTCGCTCGGCGAGCCCCTCGCTCATCCGGGTAAGGTGAAATCCCTGGCTCTGGGACTCGATGGGTTACGCGTGTTCGCCGGCCTGAGCGATGGCTCTATCTGGCAGTGGGACCTCAGCCCCGACTTGATGATTCCGCCGCGGGATTCCGTGGGACCGGACGCGGGCGGCATGGCCTGGCCGCTGGACACCCAGCGGGCCGCCGCCGGCCCCGCGATCCATGCACCGAACGCAGTAGCGGCCCTGGTCGTGCAATACCCGGTCCACACTGCCAGCTTGTGGGATGCAGGGAGCCAGCGGCCGATTGGACTGCCCATGCGGCACGCGGGATGGATCTCCGCGCTCGCGTTCAGCGTCGACGGAAGCCGGGTGGCGACCGGCAGTATCGACGGCACCGCGCGAATCTGGGACTCAGCCAACGGCCGCCCGATCACCGAGCCCCTCCGCCTTTCCAACTATGTCCAGGTGGTGGCGTTCAGTCCCGACGGCAGGGCGCTCGCCACTGGCGACTACAATCGGCTGGTCCAACTCTGGGATGCGGTCACAGGGCAGCGGAGCGGTCCCCCACTGCGGCAGCCCGGCATCGTCTGGTCCCTGGGATTCAGCCCAGATGGACGAACGCTCGCCGTGGGATTGATTGGAATGCCTGCGGATGCGCCCAACGGCCTCCTCTGGGACCTCGCCGCGAGGAAGACGCTCGGAAAGGGAATGGTCTGCCGGGGGGCAGTCGAGTCGATTCAATTCGTCGGCGGCGGGGGGCGGCTGTGGACGCGCACGACGTCGGAGGCCCGGCTCTGGGACGTGGCCACCGGCCAGCCGATCGCGCCGGCGGTGTCTGCCGGCGTTGCGAGCCTGGTCGGGGCGCTTGCCCCGGACGCAGCCGCGATGGTCACGGGGACATCGGAAGGGACGGTTCGGCTCTGGGATGCCCAGACCGGCCGCCCGATCGGGTTGCCTATCGACGTGGGTCGCGCCGTCTCCGCCATCGCGTTTGGACCGGCCGGCGATACGTTCGTCGTTGGCACGAGCGACGGTACCGTGCGCCTCTTCGATAGAAACACCGGCAAGGGGCTCGGCCCTGCGCGGGTCCTTGACGGGGCGATCATCGCGGTCGGCTTCGCCGACCTTGGGCGTTCGATCGTCGCGACCGCCGCCGGTACCATGCCGGTGCGCTGGCCTGTTCCGGTTGTCGACGACGACGTTCCGGCCGACCGGATCGCGCGGCGGATCGAAGCGCTCACGGGGCGGCGCATGGCTGCCGATCAATCGCTCCCGAGCATCGATCCGGCCGATCGGCGAGCCGCTCTCGGCCCGGACAGCGCGACCGATTCGTTGGGCTTGGGCCCCGGGATCGCGAGCGAGAACCTCGACACCTGGGACACCGCCGCCGCCCGCCAGGCATCGAGCGAGGATGATTTCGGCGCCGCACTCTGGCATGTCGGACGTTTGATCGCGAGGCATCCCACGCATTGGCTGCCGGTGGCAGAGCGGGCAAGCATCCACCTGGAGACCGGGCGGGCCGCGGAAGCGGCGGCCGACTACGACCGGGCGCTCTCGCTCGGGCCGGCCGACTCCGTGCTGGACTGGATCGCCTACCGGGCGATCGACTCTCGCCGTCATCGCCGGTGGCGCGATGCGCTGTGGTATCTGGACCGCCTGGTCGAAAAGCGGCCCGGCGAGGGAACGAACTTCCTCGAACGATCCGAGGTGAAGAGCGAGTCTGGCGACGAGCCTTCTGCCTCAATCGACCGCCGCCGGGCCCTCTTCCTGGGGATCGCCCCGGATCGCATCTTCGGCGTCGCCGAGGATCTCGCGCGTCGCGGACAATGGGGCGCGGCTGCCTCGCTCCTGGCGGGAGCGGGGTCGCAGAAGGGCGCGGCGCTCGTGCCGACGATCCATCAAGCCCTGATCTTCGCCAAGGCCGGAGATCGCGACGGGCGACACCGACTCGGGGGCGAGATCCAGAAAGATCTCGCGTCCATCCCCGACGGCATGGCTGTCAATAACCCGGCGTGGGCGCTCGCGCTAGCGAACGACCTGATCGATCGCTACGTTGATCCCGTGGTCAAGATGGAGCGCTCAGTTGCGAAGGTGTTGCCTGGAGATCGTTCGATTTTCCTCAACACATTGGGTTCGCTGCTCTATCGTGCCGGCCGCCATCAGGACGCGATCGATCGACTGATGGAAGGGATCCGGCTTCGCGGAGGCCAGGAGATGCCGCAGGATTGGGCATTCCTGGCCATGGCGGCCCACAAATTGGGGCGGAACGCGGAGGCAAGAAGCTGGATGGTGAAGCTCCGGAACTGGCGCGGCACAGCCATTGAAAAGGTGTTCTGGGACAATGTGGAAATCGAAGTCCTCCGTGACGAGGCCGAGGACGTGTTCAAGGTTTCCGAGGAACGGGGTTCTGGACCCTGAGCCGCCTTGGGCGGTCTTCGCTCCGTGTACTGCGAGTTTTCAACAGCCCAGGGGCAGGCTCCCTACGGATTGAGTTTTTGGTTCCTGACACCTTTTCCCCGGCTCATCGACCTCCCGCGTCAGCCACCGGATGACCCGGACTCGGGGACAATACCGCCATATCCGCCACGGGGGTTACGTCGAAGGTTGAAAAGGGCCCAGAGTCGCCGCGCGAATCGGGAGAGGCCCAGGAACCACGCCGCGGGTAGGGCCAGGGGGCGCGGCGGGCCGGGGTGGTCCAGGTCGGTGTGCCAGAGCGGGATTCCTGCCCGGTTCCAGTTCCCGAGGACGTCCAGAACATCCTCCCCAGGCACCCCGCGGTGGATCAGCTCGACGGCGGTGATCTGGTGAGAGACCAAGAAACGCGCGGAGGGGAGGTCGGTCGCGAAGACGACCCAGCGGTTGTCGAACCAACCCGGGACGATCTGCTTTCCGCCTGCCAGGCGGTTCGCGTCGAGCAAGAAGGCGGGAGCGCAATCTTCGGGGAGATCGATCGATTTCAGGCGATCGGCCGCTTGCACCAGCGCCGGCAGCAACAACGTCGCCGGGACCACCTCGGGCAGGACCTCTTCCAGGAATCTCGCAGGCTTGGGACAGGCGTTGAACAGGGGCACGGGTCGATACCCGAGGCGGGCGAGCTCCAGGGCGAGCCCGACCGACTCCAGGCCGGGCAGGTCGACGACGAGCGCGGTGCCACCCGCCTTCGTCCGATCGAACGGGAACGTGATCTCGGGGACGTCGATGGGCGGCAGCCCCTCAACCGCGTCGAGATGGGCAAACAGGACCGGCTTGGCCCAGGGCGACCAACGTCCATGCGGCGGAGCCCAGATTTCGAAAATTCCGCGACCTTCCATGGCGAGCCCTCAACTGGAGTCGTCTAATTCGCGTTCTGGAGCACGGCTACTTCGATCGCGGTCAAGTCGATAAGCGGCGATGAAGCCATTCTGCCAAAGATCCCCGCGGCGCGACCGTCGATTGTATAGACCCCGAGGCAGGGGTACATCGACCCGAGAGGCGTGGGGATCGGCAGGCTCTCGAACTGACGCTGGGCAACCCACTGACCGGGGCACAGGCGAGCCCCCCACAGGGCGCGGCTCCAGCGCGGCCGGTCGGGACCGTCCGCGAATGCCACCGTATCGCCGGTGTTACAGAAGGCCGTCTTCAAGACACATCCGCGCCAGAATCGCGGCTTGAGATGCCGCGGGTCAAAAGTCGGTGGGAGCAGGGCTCGCCAGGTGGGCAGCTCGAGGCCGAGACGATCCCAGACAAGCGGGAAGCGTTTGGATTCGAGCACAAGTGCCGTGCCCGGGTTACATAGGGGCGTCCGCCCTCCCCGGAAGTACTCCGCGAAGGCATGCCGTCGCGTCAGGCGTTCCAGCCACTCGCCCTGGTAGAACCGCACCAGCACGTCGAGTGGTTGTGGTTTCCGGGCGGGAGTCGCCAGCAAAGCGACACCCTTGTCCCAGATGACCTGGCGGGGATGGGCGCGGAACGTAGAGCAGCCCCGCCGGCGGAGGAGCCCTGCCAGGAACGCAATGACCTGCTGGTCCTCCATGTGGCCGGTCGCGGCGAGCAGGCCGACATAACCCGAGCTTCCGCTGGTCGCGACGATGGCGTCGGCGAGCGCCTGGGCAGGGTCGCCCGAGGGTTGTGTCCCGGGGCAATGCTCGGCCATGAGGCGGGGAAAGAGCGACGACTCGGTGTAGCCGCCGGGCACGTCCGCGTTGGCTTCGGAGATCCGCCAACCGGCTGAGGTCGGATGGAAGTCAAACCGGATCACCCGGGCCGCGGCCGGAGTCGGCTCAAGCGCCATGGCGAGCGCCCCGCGGATAGCTCTGGGCATGCCCAGCATCTTCAGGCAATCCGGGCGGTCCAGCAGGGCCCGCTCCGCGTCAAGAGCCTCCGCCGTGAGCCGCTCGGCCAGTTTGCCCAGTGCCCGGGCCACGCCGGGGGGAAGGACCAGCGGGAACGGCGCCAAGGTCGCCAAATCGCCGACTTGAGGGTCCCATTTGCACCCCTCCAATACCATACGGCAGCGCACGTCAGAGAAGAGCGCCGGAGAGACCTCTCGCATGGCATCCCAATGCTCGATCCGGGGGTCATGGTCGAGGGCCGGCCTGGTCGGAGTCGGGACGCTCATCATGCCCTCGCGACCATGGCCCCGCGGCCGATCATGACACGGGTCCCAGATGCCACAGCCATGCCGCGGCGAAGCCAAGATCCAGGGCGGCCGCGCTCAAGCCGGAACGAGCTATGGACGTGACTGGCCGACGCACGGTAGGCCGGACCAGGAATTCGATGATCGCGGCGACCCCCAGCAACGTGGCCGCCGGCGCCAAGCCCTGCCGCAGGTAATCGCGCAGGGTCGACTCGACCGAGACCCAGTCGCCCGCGACCGAGCGCCCGAGAATCAACCCCAAGGCGACGAGCAACGCCGCGGTCCTCACACCCGAAGGAACGTCTCGCTCAACGGCGACGGCTGCCACGCTGCCGGTGAGGACGGTGAACCCAGCCCAACCCGCCAGCAGGCCGCCCACGGCAAGGAACATCGGGCCGAGCGTCGTGGCTTCGGTTGGCCCCTGACCGACGTTGGGCCCGGCGGCTGCCAGTGTGACCCCGATCGTCAGCCCGACGCCCGCCCACACCGCCGCCAGGTTCCGCCCCGGGACACCGTAGTCCAAGACATCAAGCCCGAGCAACAGCCCCACCAGGTGGGCCCAGAGGACCGCGCAGCCCCACGCGATCACGAACTCCGTCTGAAGGACCGAATCCGCACGAACCTCCGGATCTGCCCAATTCCGGAGCACTGCGAGCAGCATCGCGAAGCAGCCGACCGGTGTCATCCCCACAACCCAGCGAGCGAATGGCCCGGACCCCATCTCAGAACGGCCGATCAGGTGGCGATAGAAATGCAGGGCAAAGGCGAGATCGACGATGGCGAAGAGCAAGAAGAAGAGGTTCGAGGCGAATATGCCCAGCAACACGGTCGCCAGCGCAAGGATACCGAGCAGGCTTGCCAGGCCAATGATCACGGCAAGCCGCGGGACCACGGGCTCCACTGTTCGAAGGCTTGACATGATCTTATCTTCCGCCATTCAAGGCGGACTGCGGTCAGGTTGGGAGGGAGGAGAGCTGGACGCCGGAAACCGTGTCCTTGTCGATTTGGAGTGAGCCGTCGCGCCATTTGGTGGTCACGGTCGCGCTCGATTGCCACGCGCTCTGATTGATATCCACTTCATGAGTCGTGTAGGAGATGCCGTTCGACTCATCGTACGATTTGTTGATGACGGTTCGCGCCCCGTGGTTGACCGAATTACCCTTGAACGTGACCGTGACACCGTCGGGCAGCTCGAACGACCCATTATAAAGAATCTTGCCGTGTCCCTTGAAGGTGTCCGTGCGGGTCTCGGCCTCGGTCTGACCGTTTGGTTCGGTGGCCGTGTTCTGGTAAAGAACGCCGCCCTGGATGGCGGTGTAGTGATCCACCACGGTCTCCGATCCATCGGTTCCAGGCAGGGTAATGTTCTCAGTAATCGTCACGGTCTGGTTGTAGAGTACAAACGTCTCGTTGTCCGTCTGGCTCAGCCCGTCGTAGAGGGTGGTCGTCCAGCGCTCGTAAACGGGATTGCCGGCAGCGAGAGTCGCCGCCTCCCGCGGAAAGATGCTCAAGATGGGCGGGGTGAGCGTCGTCTGAGCAACGATCGCGTGTTCAGAGCTCGCGGAGTGTGCGAAAGAGCTCAGGGCGATGCGCCCCTCTAACGACAACATCGCGCCAGGGTGGAATTGTTGAGATCGTCGCATGGAAAGCACTCCTCGATGTTGCAGACAGGTGCAGGATGGTTGTTCTCTACTGGAATATGGCGAGTCGGGTCAGGTAAGTGCCGAATTCGGAGGAGTCTTCGAGCACTTCTCGGCGCGGGTCAGAAAAATGGATGTCTTACCGTGTGGGGATCTTGTCGTCGAACATGAGAATTCCGACGCACCAAGAATGAGATCTGCGCACTGCGCGGCGATCGGGACAGGAATTCGCAGACGAGTCGGAAAAATGACGTGGTGAGTGCGGTGCTCAGGTCGCGGGGGCGAAGACATCCGCTGGCAACATCGGCAACTTCGCACCGATCAGGTCGCGGGCTTCGCGGAGCAGCATATGCATGAGGATCGCGTCGCGCCAGTGCCAGCCTTCGGGGACGCCCCGGTCGAGCCCGCCTGGTCGATCGC
Organism: uncultured Planctomycetota bacterium; assembly: GCA_963823665.1. Lineage (GTDB taxonomy): Bacteria > Planctomycetota > Planctomycetia > Isosphaerales > Isosphaeraceae > CAVXHV01. The sequence goes on along the minus strand of CAWGMQ010000004.1, from coordinate 18,539 downwards.
GCAGGTGTTCGCCGATCCAGGTCTCGGCCTGTGCGAGAGAGCGCTTTGCCTCGTCCCACCGGCCGAGTTTTTTCTGGGACATGGCCACGACCAGGCGATCGAGAACCTCGCATGTCCAACCACCATGACGCGCGATGTTGGCCAGTTCCCGGGCAAGGGCTTCAGCGAACCGGCCGTTTCGGTACAGAGCCAGCCCCATGACGTGCTCAGAAAATACGTCGGGAAAAGACGCGGCGCGGCGCTCGGCCAGGCGCAGCGACTCGAGCGCTTCGGCGGCACCATCGGGACCGAGGACAAACGCGTGCGCCGCAAAGAGCAGCAGTGACGGTTCGTTGTTGCGCTCTAAAACGTCGAGCATCTGTCGGCAGGTCAGACGGTAGGCAGCGCGATCGCCCACCGCGAGGTCGAGTGCCGCCTGCTCAAACCACTGATAGGGCTGGTCCGGCTTGCCATAGGAAAACGCTTGCTTGTACGCGATTTCCGCATCTTCCCATCTCCCTTCATTGGCGAGCGCAACTCCCCGAGCGATCGACAGAGAGAAATCGCGAATCTCGATGTGCCCTAGCGGTGGAACCGATGGGTCGGCCGGATCCTCATCGGAATAGGGGGGCGCATCCCAGTCGAGGCCCATCGCTCCAAGCTGGCGGCGGATCGTCCTCAAATCCCAGACGTGTACGGCCGGGCCGGCCATTGTCGTCACCACGAGCCGTGAACCGTCGGGACTGAAGACCGGCCAGCCGACAGAGAGTTCGGGGCTTTCGAGACGCGCCAGCGTGCGACCGGTCTCGGTCTCGACCAGGCGAATCACCTTGCTCGCGTCGTGGACCACGATCAGCCGGCCGTCGGGCGAGAAGCAACCACCAATGTCGCCGATTCGCGTTGGCTCGCGCCAGGTACCGACTTCCCAGAGCCGGCAGGGGACGGATGTCGTCATCAACCATTTTCCATCGGCGCTGAACTCGACCCCCGTGCCAGATGTGCCGGCAAGCTCCGCCACAGGGGCAAGGTCGGCGATGCGCCAGACCTGGGCGTCGTGATGCCGCACGTGGTTGCCGGTCGCCAGCCACTTTCCGTCGGGACTGACGGCGACGGCCCGGCAATCGTCGAGGGGGCCAACTGGCCTCGTCTTTTCAGGAGTCGTTACGTAGGCATAGCTATGGTTGGCCTTGGCCACGATTTGGCCAGTCGAGTCGACGCCGATCCCGCAGTTTGCCGCCGGCAATGGGAGCGAACGCGCCGGACCGATTACGAACCGGCCTTGACCGGCGTCGATGTGGATCGGCCAGCGGAGGACGCCCATCGAGCCGCTGGTGATCAGGTCGCCCGAGTTGTCGAACATCAGGTGCGCGGCATTGCCGATCGGCAGGAACGCGAGCTCGGTGCCGAGGGCCAGGTCCCAGATCACGGCGCCCAGGTTTGTGCCAACCGCAAGCAGGCGCCCGTCATGCCGGACGGATGGGCGAGAGTAGTATATTGGTTCGGCCGCGGAGTGGGCCAATGTTCGATATTCGAGGGCCGGGTTAAGCTCAAATGGGGTTAATTGCCCGGGTCGAGAAACCACGATCCTGCCATCCGCGATGATCACGGGCTCGCCGTCGCCCGTGAGATTCAGAAGGTGCCGTCCCACGGCGGAATCCCAGAGACGTAACTGCTCCGACCAGTCGGTGCTTGCCAGGATAGTACCGGCAGGATGGTAGGCGATGTGGATTCCCACGTTGTAATGGCCTTCGAGCGTTGCCCGGCGAGTGCTCGTCGACGCATCCCAAAGGTCGATTTTGGAGTCGTAGCCGCTAACCGCGAGCGTGGTGCCATCAGGGCTCCAGGCGAAGTGCAGCGCTTCCGTCCGCAGCCGAATGGTTCGGATGAGCCGGCCCGTCTTCCCGTCCAGAATCCGGCACACCGGGGGCCGCGACTCATTGTTAGAGCTGGCGAACTGGGCTCCGTCGGGGCGAAAGGCCAGCACGTCCGCCCGCCCAGGCCAGCGCTGGGCGATTCGAACGCTTCGCAGATCGTAATCAAGAACCTCACTCGGGCCGCCCACGATGATTCGGCGGCTGTCCGGGCTGAAGGCCGCTGCCCGATAAATCGGGCCTTTAAGCTCCAGAAGAGCGCGGGACAGTTCCAGATCCCATACGGTCAAGCCAACTTCGGAAGATTGCACGAGCGCCAGGTAGCGACCGTCGGGGCTGAAGTTGAATCTCCAAACGTCGTGGTCCGCGGGCGTCTTGAATGCGGCGATCTCGTGGTCGTCGGTGCAGCGGCGGACAGAAACGCTGCCGTCGCGGAATCGGAGAGCGTATCTTGTCATATGAGAATCAAAAGCTGTCGCGATTGTATCTGTCGGCCGACTGATGACCCGACCGGCGGGCTTCATGTCGGCGAGCGTCATGCAAGCGATCGCCAGGTCGCGCAGCGAGTCGCGGCGTGAGGCCGCGGCAGTTCCCTGGGGGAGGCCCTCGAGCAGCGTCATGGCCTGGCGCACGGCCTCGAGGCTTTCAAATCGCTGGCCGAGCCGGCCGCTGAACCGCCCAGCGCGGGCTTGCGAGGAGTAGGCGTCGACCGCGCGCCACCGGGCATCAAGTGACACCGCATCCGAGCGACCGCGCTCGTCCGAGAGCGACCGGGCCTGGTTCGAGAGCGCCCTGGCCTGGTTGCGGTAGACAACAGCCGCCGCCGTCGAAACCACCGCCAAAAGTGTGATGAGCAACGCCGCGGCGATATTCGCCCCAGCGAGCCAGGGCTCGCGCTTGCACCAGCGCCAGAACTGCTCGACGATCGAAACCGGCCGCGACCGGATCGGTCGCCCCTCCACAAACCGCCGCAGCTCGTTGGCCAGATCGCCCGCCGAGCCGAACCGGTCCTTGGGGTCCTTGGCGAGTGCTTTCAGGACGATCGTCTCCAGGTTGCGCGGAATGTCGCGGTCAAGATGACTGGGCGGGGCCGGCGATGTGTTGCGGATCAGCTCGATCAACCCGATCGGGTCGCAACCCTCGAACAGCGGGCGCAATGTCACGAGCTCGTAGAGCGTTGCCCCGAGTGAGTAGATATCTCCGCGCCGATCGGAAACGCCTCGGAACCGTTCGGGTGCCATGTATCGCAACGTTCCCACCAGCTCGCGCGATTGCGACAGGTCATCCGCGTCTTCAAGCTTGGCCAGCCCGAAGTCAGTCACCCAAACATTGCCCTGAGCGTCGAGCAACAGGTTCGACGGTTTGATGTCGCGGTGCAAGACGCCGCGGCGATGCGCGTACTCCATGGCGTCGGCCACCTGGACGCCAACCCGCGCAATCTCGCGAAAGTACCGCAATTCGCTCAAGCCGGAGAGCGAAGATGATCCGGGCGAGGAGGGCTCGTCCGCGACTGGCGCGGCGAGCGCGGCCCCGTCCGCGACAGTCCCGGCGGAATGCGAGGGAGCCGAATTGCACCCGTCGATCGGTTCCAAATCCCGTGTGGCGTCGACCGCTCGGGCCGCCGCGAAGCGGCCGGTCAAGAGTCCATCGATCACAGGCGAACGGCGGGCCGCCGGTGACCCGGCCTGAATGGTGAAGATCCCCTCGGGGGCGTGGATGAAATCAGCCTGCGTCCCCTCGTCACGAAGCCGACGGATGCCAGCCAGCACGTGGTCCAGGGGCTGGCCCTCTATATACTGCATGGCGTAATAGCAAACTCCGTCGTGATCGCCAAAATCGAAGACGCTCACGATGTTCGTGTGGTGAAGGCCGGCCGCAACGCGGGCCTCGGCGTGGAACCGCCGTAGGTACTTGGGGTCGGCCCGGAATCGCGGGTGCACGACTTTGAGCGCGACCCGGCTCTTCAAAGACTGGTGTTCGGCCTCGTACACGACCCCCATGCCGCCGCCGCCGATGCGCCGGACAATGAGATAGTCTCCCAATTGCTCGGGCCACGGGCCTTCCGCAGAAGAAGCACTGAGATTTCTCCGATTTGCAGGTGGTGACTTGAGGTTGTCGCCAAGCTCGCCGTGCTGCTCAAGCTCGATCAGTGCCGGGATCAACTCGCGGAACTGGCCTGCAAGTTCGGGGTGCTGTGCCATCAGCTCCGTGAGCGACGGCCGTTCTCCGTGGCGGAACCGGTCGAGAAATGACTCGACGACCGCGCCGAGCCGGTCATCGTCAGACGCTGCGATTGATCTGTCGTTCATGACCAGGCCTCCATCGGCCCTCCCTCGCGGGTGGCGAGAATGTCTTTGAGCCGCCGCAACGCCCGGAGGTAGCGCTTGGTCGCCGCCGACTCACCGAGCCCCAGCACGCGTGCGCATTCGACATTGCGAAGCTGTTCGAAATGGCGAAGGACCAGCACTTCCCGGTCGATCGGGTCCATGCCATCGAGGACCTCTTGAAGCCGGCGCTTGCGTTCGGCGCGGATGGCGACTTCGCTGGGCCTGGTGTCGCGTCCCAGTAGCTGGGCAGCGAGGGCCGCCGAGCTCGCCGCGGGAAACGCACCGCCATGGATCGAGAACCTCGTGGCCCGCATGTCGCGACTTCGTTCCGAGCTGTCGACGGTGGACGAGATGCAAGCGCTGAAGCGTCAAGAGCCGCAGCCACAAGAACGGCGGCAGCACGTGCGACTGACGAACGCATTCGGGACGTCGCTGCGTTGCCTCGATAAAGGCATCCTGGATGACATCCGAAGGGTCAATCCGTCCGCGCAATCGCTGATCGAGTCGCAGCGCGACCATACGGCGCAATCGGTCGCGATGTGCTGAGAGAAACTGTCCCCAGTCGGAGTGATCATGCTTGATCGGGGCAATCGGACCCGCCGCTGCTCCTTCGCCAGGATTACTCGAAGCGTTATTCGTCCCCATATTGATTATGATCTGCGCCTTGGCACAGGCTTGGGACAGGAAAGAAATCCTCGAGCACTATTTTGAGACTTGCGGGCGATCATCGCCAGGGCGCGGCGGTCAATGACCGTAGGGTGAACGAGGGCGTCACGCGCAGACGATCAGGGCGAAATAGACCAAGCACTCTTGCAAGCAACGTGCGCGGTGCCTCGAAATGGAGATGGATTGGGCCGGGGGATTTCAGGAGCAGATGGTCGATCCCGAAAGCGCGCCGGCCCGCGAGTGGGACTGCGAGCATTTTCGGGTGAGTCCCTGGCCAAATGGTGGATGTCTGGCAACCCGGTATCTGGCAACCCATGTGGCCACGCCATCCTCGGCCTCTGCATGGGGACCGCCCCGGGCGAGGCGCGCACGGATGCCGACGGCCTGTGCTGGCCGGCGCGGCGATCGCGATCGGGATGCGGCGTAGCCGAGAAGAGCACACGCCGACGACGTGAAGAAAGCGACCGATTTACTTCAGCCGTTGCACACGCCGGGACGGGACCCGCTGCCCAACTTCGCCTCTGCGACCCGGCATCACGGTTTCTTGGGCGGAGGAGCAGACTTTATCGGGATCGCCTTCGGTGCTGCGGCCTTCTTGGGCTTCTTCTTTTCCTTGCTCCGTGAGTTGTTGCCTTTACCCATCGTCATCGCCTCGATTCGGGAGTGAGTGGTTAACAAAGGAAAATCAGTCTAACGCATGGCAGGAGGTGAGAGTAAGCATAGAATGAGAACCAATCGCAAAGATTGCCTGCTTCGGAGCCCTGGCGGGCTTACCGATTTGACGATAGCAGCGAGCTACCTGCGGACCGCGAACCTCAGCTTCGCCGATGACGACCGCGGATTGTCCCGCTTCTCTTCGGCGGAGGGGCGGATAACCTCCTCCGCGATCGAGACGTAGCTGCCGTCGCGCAGACCCTCCTTGAACGCGGATTTCACCCGGCGGTCTTCGCCTGAATGGAACGCCAGGATGGCAACCCGCCCCCCTGGTCTCAGGCAAGCCGGCAGGGTACGGAGAAACGCTGTCAAGGCCCCAAACTCAGCGTTCACCGCGATCCGGAGCGCCTGGAAGACTCGGCGAACGACATCCTCCACGGTACTGTCAGAAAGACGGGGCCAGCGGGCACAAGCCTGGTGCACGACTGTGGCAAGTGCTTGGGTGGTTACGAGAGGTTCGCGTGCATGGGCGAGACGGATTGCGCTGGCGAGCTCGCGGGCGTGGGGTTCATCGGAGTTCTCGGCGAGAAGCTGAACCAAGCCCGATTCCCCCAGTTCTGACAACAAACCGGACGCGGTCCGGCCTCGTGTTGGGTTCATCCGCATGTCGAGGGGGCCGTCGATCTTGAAGCTGAAGCCGCGCTCAGGGTCGTCGATCTGCATGCTGGAAAGACCGAGATCCGCGAGTAGGAGGTCCGCCCCTTCGGGAGCCTCGGCGGCGAGGAATCGCGGCAACGCCGCGAAATTCATGCGTCGCAACACGATCGATTCAGGAGGAAGACCGAGGCTGTGGAGTCTGGCCTCCGCCCTGGGCAATTCAATCGGATCGGCATCGATGCCGAGCAGCCGCCCACCTGGCTGGACGGCTGCGAGGAGGGCTCGGGCATGACCGCCGTATCCCACCGTGCAATCGACGGCGACATCACCCGGCCGAGGTCGGAGCACGGACAGGACCTCGGCCACCATGACTGGCCTGTGCGTTCCGGCCGGCGTCTTTCCGCCGGAGATTACCTTCGCCATTTCGTCGGGATAGCGGTCGGGTTGAAGCTCCTTGTATTTCTCGTGGAAATGGCGAGGATTCTTGCCGCGATAACGTGGCCGACGCAGCGGCTTTTCGGGAGTGGGGTCGGTCAGCGTGGCGGCCAGAGCATTCGTAGCCGGTTCGTTCATTGCCCTGGGCTCCGGATGGGGACCTTTTCGACGAGATTGTAATCGATGCTGGGAGTCGTTGCGAGTGACGACCCGCTGTGGTCGGACGAGGTCGAAGGAGAGCACGGGGGAGAGTCTATTCGAAGATCGGAGTCAGCTTCGCCAACACCTCATCGACGACTGCCTCAGGAACGCTCTCGAGCTTCTTGCCGCCGCGCGCACCGAGATCGAGCGCGCGGGGCTGGTCGCAGCGGATAATGCCCGTGGTTTTGGTCCCGGCACCTTGGAGCGGCACTGCAAATCCCGCCGTCCGTGCGAAGTTTCCACCGCTGGTGATGGGTAGAACAACCGGCATTTTCGTCACGCGGTTAAACGCGTCTGGAGAGACGATCAGGACCGGCCGACGTCCCTTCTGCTCGTGTCCCTGTGTGGAATGAAGTCCGACTAGCCAGATTTCGCCGCGCTTCATCAGATCAGCTCGCCGCCCACAGGCGTGTCGTTTAGCCATTCGCGATCATCATTATTGCGTCGCGGGGCTTTCGGGTCGCACTGGGCGAGCAACTCGTCGAGCGTGTAGCGCGGCCGTCGCTGCGGCTCCACGACAAGCCGACCGCCGTGCACCGTCAAGCCAACTTTGGCACCCGGCCGCAGACCCAAACCATCCAGCAGCACCGGTGGTACCGCGAGCATTACCGAGCCGCCAACCTTGCGCAATTTCGTCGTGTGCATTGTTCCTCCCCCCGAGGTTATATTGCAATATAACATTTCGCGGACGCGATTCCAAGCCCTTCCGCGTGCCTGGTTCCGGCAATCTCGGATTCTGTTGGCTTCGAGCACACTTGGGGGTGAGAGCCGCCTTTGAGCAACGATATCTGTGTCAGCTACGACACCAACTTCAACCGTGGAAGCGTTGGGAGCTTGGCAGGCTGGGCGTGCGCCATGCGAGAAAACGGCGGTTTTTGGTTCCTGACAGCTTTTCCTCCTCAAGTCTTTAGCCGAGGAACAGTGCCGTGTCGCAACATCGCAATTTGAGAGATACGAACGCCGCTCAATTGCGCAATTCCGTCCGCGAACTCCGCTGGATATTCCACTTTGATTTCGCGAAGTGAGCGATTGACGAGGTCCGTCGCTCGACTAGACATAATTCGCTGTATTGAGATAACTCGCGTTGTCCCATCCATCGCCGTTCAAGACTCAGGCGGATAAATCTGCTCCACCTTCTGCCCTTTGTTGTAATTGACAGCGGGCGCTCAAAACCAGCCAACAGCACCAGCTTCAGCTCAGAAAACAAGGCCTTGGCGTAGAGTTCCACTTCGATCTTTGAATTCTTGCCCGGATGTACGTCTGGCAGAGTTAACCAAGACCCGGACAATTGTGCTGCGCGTCGAGTCGCTCGCCGGCCGTCCGGCATATCCCCTGCGCGCACCGCCCCGCGTCGGTGACTGGGTCCTCTATGGGTCCTCAAACGCGGAATTCCTCTGTAGCGATGTTTCGCAAGGACCGCCCGAGTTACGCCGGCATGCGTCAAGCTGTCCACGACCTGCAGATCATGGACTCCGGCGAGCGAGACGCATTGTCGGAGTGCTTCTGCCACGAGTGAATCACTCGCCCTAGTCGAGCGTTGCCTTCGCTTGGAGCAGTCCAAGGAGGCTCAGAAATCGAATGCTGTTCGATTTATCGATAACAAAGAAGCCGTGGCGAGAATCAATTCGCAGGTTGAGCTTATTCTGAATCAACGCTTGCAATCCCAGGAGCGGCATGCGCGGCGCCGGGGCGTCCCCGGATTCATGCATCACTCTTATGATGCTGCTGTTTTCTAGATGCAAAGGTGCTTGATCGCGATGATCTCGCGGATTCTTGTACGGCGCTCGATGGAGCCAGAGATTCGCAGCGCACTCGTCATATACTCCGTTTTCGGATTCTTGATTCGCACGCAGAATGTCGAGGTATTGTTTTTTATACCCGGTCCAACGCTCAAGGTGCCGTTCATCGATCTCGAGCACTCGATTGAAGCCGGTGTCGAGAACGGCCGGAAATGCCCACGAACCCTCCGGAAGGCTCCGCTCACTGCGATGCGAAATGCTGACTGCCACGATGATCTTAGGCGGGCGCACGTCCAAACGATCAAATACGTCCTGATACGACGAAATGATCTCGACCCATTTGCTTCCTACATTGTCACGATAGAAAGAGCCTCGGAGTATTCTCGGCACGTCTTGAGTGAGAGATAAGGCCCCAGAGTCAGCGACTGTGGCTATCCTGCTCCACACCCTCCATCGGGGCGATGCTTATAATGAATAACTCTCGCTCGTCAGAGAACCCCTTTTTTTTCAGGAGGCGTTCCAGTTTATGGTAGGTTGGGGCGATTCCGACTCGCTCAGACCCTCTGTACGCGACCTTGTGAAATTCCTTGCGTGCCTCGATGAGCTTCGGAAGTTCTCGCTTGTACGATTCGATGCCTTCCTCGATTAAGGCGCAGTTCTGCCGCGAGATAGTGCGCTCGATTGCGGACTCGCGGTTCGCACGTTCCTGTGAGAGGGTTAGATCAGCCATATGGCCATCCTTACACCCATCTTCTACGGCGCACAACTGCTCAGTTAGCAAGTTCGCTCTGAGCGCAGCGGCGCCATAGGGCGCTCCGTTCATCACACTCTCCTTATCGGTAGACTAGGTCTCAAAAACCAGTCTGTCACCGGAGGAAGCATCCACGCCTCCTCGAAAGATTCTAGGGGTCTTCACGAAAAATTCATAGTGCCGCCAATAGGTTGTATTTTAATACACATCCCGAATCGCGTGTAAAGCCCCTGCCATCCCTTCCGTCGCTTAATAAGCTCTCCGATTATGTCCTCCGCCTCCGGCGCTATACCGAAACTACACGTCGGCAAAGGAGGTTCCATGGCCAGACACAAACGGGCCGCTGCGGCAGCCGCCGAGATCATTCCCGCCAAGGCCGTTGCCGCATCTCCTGCGGAGGAAAAGCCGACGACGGCTGCCGCCGAGCAGACGCCACCGGAGGAACTACCGCAACGGCGGTGGCGGCCCAATCCCTATCCGGTCAAGACGATGAACCTAGCAGGCTAGAAGGTGCAGCTACAGGAAAGCCGCCTCGAGCGAGTTATCGCCGCCTCGGAGAAAGACGCCTTCCGCGCCAAAGAAGACCGCTGGGAAGTGCAGATCAAGTTCGGGAGCGGCAGCACGGACGACCTGCCCTCCGACGCCGTCCGCGAGCGTCGCCGGCGCGACAAGCGACGAAGCACGGGCGTCCATATCAAGCGGTTCGCAGCAACCGACGCGTGCGAGCGCCGGCGACCTACCCAAGCGCGCACGATCGCTGACCGAGCGTGGTACAGCGCCTGCTGTGCGTGACGTCGACCGCGAGGCTCCAGCATTTGCGGGACGGGAACCGGTGCGCGAGTCACGTGCGTCTGGCGTCCACGGAACCCACTCCTACGGTTGGGTGTCTGGGTCCACTTACCGTTCGCACGACGACCTACAAGGCTGGGCGTTGGTGTGCTCCCAAGAAGAGCACGTCCCGCAACAGCGTCTACGCGGTGGTCCGCGACTACGGCGATGATCACAAGATCGTCTGGCTGTCCGTGGGCAACCCGGCTGCCCAGTGGGGCGGCGCTCACGTCACGATCCAGTACGCCAACGGCGAGGGCTTCTCGCTGGCCAAATGCTGGCGGAATGACGCCCCGCGGCGTGAGCCTCGAACCTTGCCGGCGTCGACGGCTCGGCCTATTTCGTCGGCGGCTTCGGCATGACGGCGCTCACGGCCAATAATGTCGTCGTCGTGCCGGTTCGCACCGGCCTCGGCGCCAGACTCGGCGTCAACGTCGGCTATCTCAAATTCACGCGCATCCGACCTGGAACCCCTTCTAGCCGGGGGCGCCGCGACGTTCGGCCAGGCGGCGGCCCGACTTACGCCTCACTCAGGATTTTTGATCTCTTTCGGCAGAGGTGCCATAGTCCGGCGCGAGTCCTATCCGGCGGGCGAAGCTGCGTGATTGAACAGGCTATGATTTTTGCGCTTGGGTTCCTGGTCGCAGGGCTCATGGCGCTTGCCTTCGCGCCCGCGTTCTGGCGCCGCGCCTTGCGCCTATCGCGCCGCCGGCTTGAGACGCAAGTCCCTCTATCCGTTGAAGAAATCCTTGCGGATCGGGATCATTTGCGGGCCGAATTCGCGGTCGAGCGACGGCGCCTCGAAATTCGCACGGCAGAGGTCGTGCAGGCCCATGCCGCCGACCGCAGCGAACTTGGGCCGCCGCGCGGCCGAGCTTTTGACGCTCCAGCAGACGGTCGAAGCCCAGCGCGAGGAAATCCGCGCGCATGCGGAGGCTCTGGCGAAAGCGGAGCAGGAGGTTGCCGCCCTTTCCAGCGAGCACGGCGCCTTGACCGGCGCGCTTTATGACGCCGACGGCCTCTACCAGAAGAAGCAGGAAGAGCTCGCCAAGCTCAATCAGGCGCATCAGGCCGTATCCGCGCTCGCCGATGAGCGGCTTGCGAGCCATGCTTCCGCCGATGCGCGCGCCGCAGGGCTCGAATTGCGGCTTGGCGATGTAAGCCGGACCCTGGTCGAGGCGGAAAAGCGTTTCTCCGAGCGCACCGCGCATGCGGCCCGGCTCAACGATGCCTTGGTCGTTGCGCGCAGCAATCTCGAGGTTCTTGAAGGCAATTATGCCGTCCTGCAGAGGAAGTTCGACGCCGAGACCGCGCGCGTCGCGCAGCTCGGCAAGGAGCTCGACGAGTTGCGTCAGCAGCGCGACGGCGACCAGGGCAAGCTGCGCGCGCTCAACATCAAGATCGGCGTGCAGGAAGCCGCACTCGAAGACGCCAAGTCGCGCGAGACGCACATTTCCGGGCAGCGGGACCAGCAGGTGCGAAAAGCTGCGGGAATCGGAACGCGCGCTCGGCGAAAAATATGAGAATCTGCGCGCGGAATTCTCGGCGCTGCAGGGCGCGCTCGATGTCGCGCGGCGGCGCTGCGAGACGCTCGAGGCCGAATTGTCGCGGGCGGGCGGGCGTGGCAAGCCCGCGCATGCGCCCGAGGCGGGGGAGACGCGGCGCGGCGATCGTGCGGCTGGCGCCGGGCAACGGCGAGGCATCTTCGGCGCGTGCGCCGGCGGACGGGGAGCCGCGCGAGGCCTCCAATCTCGAGATGACAAACCAGACCGGAACCTGAGAATGCTTGAAGCGCGCTCTTGCGGGCGCAAGGATCGCGCGATAGAAGCCTGCGCTTCCGCTCCCTTCGTCTAGCGGTCTAGGACGTCGCCCTCTCACGGCGAAAACAGGGGTTCGAGTCCCCTAGGGAGCGCCAGTTAAAAGCAAATATAAGCGGATGGAACCCGGTTAATGGCGTCGCTTGACGCGCCGATTTATGGGCCACTCGCGCAAGGCCGGCTCCGAAGCCGGGTGAAGCCCCTTGGCAGACATTTCGCGGTATCCCGCACCCATTCCGTTATCCCGCACTATTCCCGATCCCGGCTCTTCTCAAGAGCGACTCCCAAGACGTTTCGACATCGACTAAGTAGACGCGGCCGTCATCAAACGCTTGCGTCGTTCGCAAGCGTGCGCCCAGTTTTCCGGTCGGTTCAATCTTAAGTGGCGCGATTTGGATGACATGATCCAAGTTAACAGCGAGGTCGTGGCCATCTGTCGTTTTGACTAAGACCCAACTCATGTTTTCCTCCCTCTCGGGACACACATCGCCGCGCCTTGCGGTCTCTGGCTAATTCGGCGCCAATGCGCGGTCGTTTCACCCAGCATATACCTGGCAGCAGATACACGAATTCCAGAGCGTGATTTATGCTTGCCGGACCCGTCTCACTGAACAGGTCCGGCGTTGTCAGAGAGCTGGTGGGCTCCGCTAGCCGCCTGAACAATCAATCACGAACACAACGGCCATCGAACCAATGAGCCCAAGTCGGACAGGCATGAGGGGTGCCGCGCATCGTGCCGTAGCCATTCCTGAACCAATGGCAATGTCCGTACTCGTCACGCCACCGATTCTCGCCGCAGTCTTCTGCAACGCGCACGATTTGGCCCGCTCCGGGATCTACGGGCGGCGCGACAAACGCTGCATTGCTAGCCGTTGTGACTCCAAATATTAAACCAGCGCTAAGCAAAAGTGATTTGGTCATCTCGACCTCCAAACACTTGGACGAACCTGGGCAGGTTAGCGCCGGGCGCCGGAAAGAATGTGATAAATGTTCCCCCGAAGAGATCGACCGGCAGCCGTTTGTTGCTTTTCCAGCTACGGCGCAGCTTGCCGTCACTGGGCGAAGTCTGGTGAATACATAATATGGCCGCATCGGGCCGCTCGGTCTCGAATATTTGGACCGCGCAGACGATCCTCGCTCCTAAATCCAGCGAAAGACACTTTGCTTGTACCGGGAGATTCTGGCGATGATCTACGAACTACGCGTGTATCAACCCGTTCCAGGCCGGATGGCTAAGCTTCAGGCCCGCTTCAGGGATAAGCTTGTACCGCTCTGGCAGGAGTTGGGCATCCGCCCCCTAGGATTCTGGACGACGCTGATTGGCGATTCCAGCAACGAGCTAAGCTATATTTTGCAGTGGGACTCGCTTGCGGATCGCGAGAGGAAGTGGACGGCGTTTCAAAACGATCCTGCCTGGCACAAAATTCGTGACGACAGTGAACGCGATGGACCCCTCGTGGCGAGCATCCACAATCAGATACTCACGCCAACCGATTTCTCTGCATTGAAGTGAAATTGAAACGCGTAGCGGCGCGGCTCTCAGCGGCATTGGCTGACACAAGGCTCCGGCGCAATCAGAGGCGCCGAACGGCACCCTCGGAAGCGCTGGTCGTCGTCGCTGCATAAGCTCGCAAGGCCCGCGAGATCGCCCGCTTGCGCGGCTCGGCCGGTTGCCAGCCTTGCTCATCCTGAACCGCGCGCCGCGCCGCGAGCTCCTCGTCGCTCACCACGAGATGAATGCGGCGATTGGGAATGTCGAATTCGATAAGATCGCCATCGCGGACGAGGCCGATGGTGCCGCCCTCCGCCGCTTCGGGCGAGACGTGACCCACGGACAGCCCGCTGGATCCCCCCGAGAACCGGCCATCGGTGACGAGCGCGCAGAGCTTTCCAAGACCCTTGGATTTCAGATAGCTCGTCGGATACAGCATCTCCTGCATTCCGGGGCCGCCGCGCGGTCCTTCGTAGCGGATGACCACGACGTCGCCGGACTTGACCGTTCCGCCAAGGATGCCGTCGACGGCCGCGTCCTGGCTCTCGAAAACGCGCGCCGTGCCGGCGAATTTGAGCAAGCGCGTCGATCGACGCCCGCCGTCTTCACGATGCAGCCGTCCGCGGCAAGGTTGCCGTAAAGCACCGCGAGGCCGCCGTCTTGCGAGAAGGCGTGTTCCTTGTCGCGGATCGCGCCGTGCTGCGCGATCGAGATCGAGAGCGTCGTAATAGCGATCTTGCGAGAACGCCGTTTGCGTCGGAACGCCGCCGGGCGCCGCGCGATAGAAGGTCCGCACGGAATCGCTCTTGGTGCGTCGAACGTCCCAGCGCTCCAAGGCTTCGGCGAGCGTCGAAGAATGGACGGTGCGCACATCCGCCTGGATCAATCCGGCGCGGTCGAGCTCGCCCAATATCGCCATGATGCCGCCGGCGCGATGAACGTCCTCCATATGCACGTCGGACTTCGCCGGCGCCACTTTGCAGAGGCAGGGCACGCGCCGCGAAAGCCGATCGATGTCCGTCATGGAAAACGGCACTTCCGCCTCGCGCGCGGCGGCCAGCAGATGGAGCACCGTATTCGTCGAGCCGCCCATGGCAATGTCGACCGTCATCGCATTCTCGAAGGCGGTGAAATTGGCGATCGCGCGCGGCAGCACGCCGGCGTCGTCCTGTTCGTAATGACGGCGGGTCAAATCCACGATGAGATGCGCCGCCTCGACGAAAAGGCCTCTTGCGCGCTGCGTGCGTCGCGAGCGTCGAGCCATTGCCCGGCAGCGAAAGGCCGAGCGCCTCGGTGAGGCAGTTCATGGAATTGGCCGTGAACATGCCGGAACACGATCCGCAGGTCGGGCAGGCCGAGCGCTCGATGATCTTGACGTCTTCGTCGCTCACCCGGTCGTCGGCGGCGGCGACCATCGCGTCGATGAGGTCCATCGCGGCCTGCTTGCCATGCAGAACGACTTTGCCCGCTTCCATCGGGCCGCCCGACACGAAAATCGCCGGGACGTTGAGCCGCAGCGCCGCCATCAGCATGCCGGGTGTGATCTTGTCGCAATTGGAGATGCAGACCATCGCGTCGGCGCAATGCGCATTGACCATATATTCGACGCTGTCGGCGATCAGCTCGCGCGACGGGAGCGAATAAAGCATCCCGTCATGGCCCATCGCGATCCCGTCGTCGATGGCGATCGTGTTGAATTCCTTCGCGACGCCGCCGGCTTTTTGAATTTCGCCGGCAACGAGTTGCCCGAGGTCCTTCAGGTGCACATGCCCGGGGACGAATTGGGTAAAGGAATTGACCACGGCAATGATCGGCTTGCCGAAGTCCTCATCCTTCATGCCGGTCGCCCGCCAGAGACCGCGAGCGCCGGCCATGTTGCGGCCGTGGGTCGTCGTGCGCGAGCGATAAGGGGGCATGTCGGCTCTCCGGACAAGCGGGTGAATTCGGGAAAAGTGCTGTTAGCACAGCCGGGCCGGAAAATGACAATATCTTTGCACCCTGCCAGCCGAGCCCATGCCCGCCTGTCAGGCCGGAGGAGGGGGATCGCGCCGCACAAAGGGGCGTAGCGCGGGAACGGCGCTGCAGCCACGGAGGGCCTGTCGGCGGCGATGCGCTCAAAAGAATTTGTTTGTTGGATGGATCGGAAGGTGGGCCGCGTCTTAAGACGGCGGCCCCGGATATCGCCTGCGGGCGAGGGTCGCGGCGTGGAGACCACGCCGCGACAAGTGCATTAGGCGGCGGCCGAAACGCCGCTGCCCTCGCCAACAGAGGCGATCGTCTTCAGGATCTGCGATGCGATCTGGTAGGGGTCGCCTTGCGAGTTCGGGCGGCGATCCTCGAGATAGCCCTTGTAGTCGTTCTTGGCGAAGCTGTGCGGCACGCGGATGGACGCGCCGCGATCCGCGATGCCGTAGCTGAACTCGTGGATCGAGGCGGTCTCGTGCTTGCCGGTCAGGCGCATGTGGTTGTCCGGGCCGTAGACCGCGATGTGATCTTCGCGGTTGATTTCGAACGCTTTCATCAGCTTTTCGAAATATTCCTTGCCGCCGACCTCGCGCATATAGGTCGGTCGAGAAGTTCGCGTGCATGCCGGAGCCGTTCCAGTCGGTGTCGCCGAGCGGCTTGCAATGGTACTCGATGTCCACGCCGTATTTTTCGGTGAGGCGCTGGAGGAGGTAGCGCGCCATCCACATCTCGTCAGCGGCCTTTTTGGAGCCCTTGCCGAAGATCTGGAATTCCCACTGGCCTTTCGCCACTTCGGCATTGATGCCTTCGTGGTTGATGCCGGCGAAGAGGCAAAGATCGAGATGCTCTTCGACCATCTTGCGGGCGATGTCGCCGACGTTCTTGTAGCCGACGCCGGTGTAATAGGGGCCTTGCGGCGCCGGATAGCCAGCCTCCGGAAAGCCGAGCGGACGGCCGTCCTTGTAGAAGAAATATTCCTGCTCGAAACCGAACCACGCGCCGGGATCGTCGAGAATGGTCGCGCGCTTGTTCGAAACGTGCGGGGTGCCATCCGGCATCATGACTTCGCACATGACGAGCGCGCCGTTGGTGCGCGCGCCGTCCGGATAGACCGCGACGGGCTTGAGCACGCAATCCGAACTGTGGCCTTCAGCCTGGTTCGTCGAGGAACCGTCAAAACCCCACAGCGGCAATTGCTCAAGTGTCGGGAAAACTTCGAATTCCTTGATCTGCGTTTTGCCGCGCAGACTCGGCACTGGCGTATAGCCGTCGAGCCATATGTACTCGAGCTTGTACTTTGTCATCACAGTTTCCTCTTTACGGCGGAGGTTGGAAAAGCCGTTATTTTTACCGGCAGGCGAGGGGAATTTCTTTGCCTGGAACGCCCTTTTTAAGCATTTGCTATGCCAGCTGGACCCTCTCACACGTGCCGCCTGGCACCGCGCGCGCAAGGCTTTGGAAGTCTGACAAGGCCCCGCCTTTCCTATACGAGGTAAAGTGCAACTCAAGGCGGCCAAATGCGTTACCAAAAACGCGGGGCGGATCGGCGTGCCTTTAATTACATCGATCTGATCTCAAATTGTGCATTTCGCACAACGAGGCGAAAGCCGGACGGCCCTCCAAGGATCGGCCCGTCCCTCCAGGACTGATAGACCATGAGCCCGAATTCCTCCTTCCCATCGGCCAGGATTTACGCGTTCCCAGCGGGCGGCCGTGCCACGTTGCGGGCGCGGTTGCAAGAAGCCCACCTCAATGCGCTTGGGGTCGCCAAAGCGCCGCTGGGAAGCGGCTGGTATCACGAAGCGGCGATGCACGACGAGATGGTGGCGCGAAAGCCCCGCTCGGCGGCGTGGTGGGATGACGCTGAAAGCAAGTCGCGAGCCAAGGGCATAGACGGTCAGACTGTACTGACGCCCTTCAGGCGCCGAAGATCGACCACCCCATCCGCCTGGTCAGTTCTTCGAGCGCGATGCGCCCGAGATGCGAATTGCCAGTGGCATCGAGGCCCGGCGACCAGACGGCGATCGACGCCTTCCCCGGCGCGATGGCGAGAATGCCGCCGCCGACGCCGCTCTTGCCGGGCAGACCGACGTGATAGGCGAACTCGCCCGAACCGTCGTAATGCCCGCATGTGAGCATGATGGCGTTGATGCGGCGCGCCCGATCCGGCTGCACGACCAGCAGGCCAGTGGACGGATTGCGGCCGCGGTAAGCGAGAAAGCGACCCGCCATCGCCAATTGCCGGCACGACATCGCAATCGCGCAATGGTGGAAATACACCCCCAACGTGAAATCGACCGGGTTCTCGATCACGCCGAAGGACTTCATGTAATTCGCGAGCGCCCGGTTGCGGAAACCGGTGCGGTTTTCCGACGCCGCGACCGCTTTATCGATCGTGATCGATGTATCGTCGGCGAGAAATTGCATGAACCTGAGAATTTCCCCCAACGCCTCGCGCGGCTGATGGCCGGATAGAATGACGTCCGTCACCGCAATTGCGCCGGCGTTGATGAAGGGATTGCGCGGGATGCCGCGCTCGCGTTCCAACTGAACGATCGAATTGAAAGCGCTGCCCGAAGGTTCACGCCCAACGCGGCGCCAGAGCCGGTCGCCGACCATGCCGAGCGCAATCGTCAGCGTGAAAACCTTGGAAACGCTCTGAATGGAAAACGGCGTATCGGCGTCGCCGCCGCAGACAACATTGCCGTCGGCATCAACCACAGCAAGCCCGAACGCGTTGGGATCAGCGCGCGCGAGTTCCGGAATATAGGTCGCGACCTCGCCCCGATCGGGCCGCTGTCGCATCTCTTCGGCGATTTCCTTTACGACGCAATCGGCTTCGACATGAAGGTCGAGGCTCGACCGGGCGGCGCGTAGAGGCAATTCCTATGCCGTCATGGCTTCGCGCTCTTGATCGAAATCAAGAGAGTTTCTATCGAATGTGATTAATTTGCTGCAACGCATTATATGTGGTTCGAGGCGTCCATTTTTGTCGGCGCGCGGCGCAAGTGCATGGGTTACGCGATGCCGAAAGATATCGGTACGACGGCGACGCCGTCGAGTTCGTCCAATAGCCAGGCTCAACCGATCGAAGGCGAAGTCCTTCCGGCGGCGAAGGAGCTGGCGCCTCTTTCCGAATCATCTTCCCGCGAATATC
>CAWGMQ010000003.1:0-1905158 GCA_963823665.1 uncultured Planctomycetota bacterium | reverse complement strand
AACGGCACGACGCCGGTGGGAAATCCCGTGACGGTCAACGTCAGGACCGGCAGCGCGAGCGCGAGCTACACGCTGCCTGACGGCACGCAGCCTGACACGTACGAGATCCAGGCGGTCTATAACGGCACGGCCGACTTCGTCGGATCTACCGACGCTAGCCAAACACTTGTCGTGAGCGCGGCAACGACAGTCACCGCCGCCTCCAGCGCGACCGCCCTGTTCGGCGACGCTTCCGTCGAGCTCTATGCGACCGTCACAAGTCCGGCCGGAGTGGTCGATGTGGGCACGGAGACGTTCACGATTCTGAACGGCACGACTCCGGTCGGCAGTCCGGTCACGGTTGACGTCAGTTCGGGAGCCGCCAGCACGAATTTCTCCCTGCCCACGGGTACGCCGGCGGGCAGCTACATCATTCAGGCGGTTTTCAATGGAACCACCGACTTCCTCAGCGACACCGATCGTAGTCAAACTCTCCTGATCAGTGCCGCGGCGACCACGACCGCGGCCTCAAGCGCCACCGCCGCGCTCGGGGAAACGTCGGTGCCGCTGGGCGCGACGGTCATGAGCCCGGCTGGAGTGGTCGACGAGGGAACAGAGACCTTTTCGATTCTCAATGGAACGACGCTCGTCGGCAACCCCGTCACGGTCGATGTCAGCGCCGGAGCTGCCAGCGCCAACTATGTGTTGCCAGAAGGCACCACGACTGGCACATATACAATCCTGGTGGCCTTCAACGCGACGACTGACTTCGGCGGCTCGAAGGACAGCAGCCACACCCTTACGATCACGGCGTATCCTGATCTCCAGGTGCAGGGCCTGGCGGTCTCGCCAACGACGATCCGATCCGGTGATACCGTCGACGTGACCTGGAACGACGCCAACACCGGCTACGGCGCGGTCGATAGCGAGTTCGTCGATAACCTGACCGTCGTCAATACTACCACCAGCGCGACGCTGTTCGACACCGATATCACCTACAACCCGGCCGTGACCGGCAACTCGCCCATCGCCCCGGGCGGCTCATTGCCTCGGTCCTACTCGTTGACGCTCCCCCCGAGTTTTGCAGGCACCGGCGATCTTTTGATCACGGTCACGACCGACGCCGACAATCAGATCGTTGAATTTAACCCCTCAGGAACCGGCGAGACGAACAACACGGCCACGCTCACGGTGAACTCGACGTTGGCGTCCTACACCGTGAACAGTACCGCCGATTCGGTGCGGGCTCCCTCCGCGACGCGATTGACTACATCGACGAACATGGCGGCGGCACCACGATCGCCTTTGATTTCGGCACGGGCCCGCAGACGATCGATCTCCTGTCGCCGCTACCGGCAATCACTGCGCCATTGACCATCGACGGCACGACCGAGCCCGGATATTCCAACACGCCCTTGATCGAGCTCGATGGTGCGGCGCGGGACCTGGCGCCAACGGATTGACGCTCTCGGGCAACGGCATCACCGTCAAGGGCCTGATCATCGGCGGCTTTGGCGGCGACGGGATCGAAGTGACCGGCAACAACGATTTGGTCGAGAGCAGTTACATCGGCATTGACTCCACCGGCAACAACGCCATGGGCAACGGCGGGGCCGGTGTCACCTTGATCGGTGGCGCGACAGGCAACACCATCGGCGGCATCACTGCCGGTTCGGGCAACGTGATTTCCGCGAGCGCCGGCGACGGAGTGGACGACGTCGGAGCTAACGGCAACGTGATCGTCGGCAACTGGATCGGCACCAATGCCACCGGCACCGCCGCGCTGGGCAACAGCGGCGACGGCATTTTCGTGAGCGGTAGCTCGTCCGTCATGATCGGCGGAACGGCGGAGGGCGCTGGCAACCTCATCTCCGGCAATGCCAGCAACGGCGTCGACCTCAATGGCTCAACCGGCGTGCTGATTCAAGGGAACCTGATCGGGCTCGACCAGGCCGGAACGCGAGCCCTGGGTAACCGCGGAGCAGGCGTTCTGATCGACAACGGTTCCATGTCCAACACCATCGGCGCGCCGGCCGCCGGGGGGCGTAACTTTATTTCCGGGAATGCCGAAGGGATCCTGATCACGGGCTCGTCGACGGCGGGAACCGACGTGGCGGGTAACTTGATCGGCACCGACACCGAGGGCACCGCTGCGGTGGGCAACCTGAGCGGTGGCATCGTGATCGCGGGCGGGACAGGTACCACCATCGGTGCGCCGGACGGTCCGGCTGGCAACTTGATCTCCGGGAATACGGGCGACGGCATCGACATCGGCGCCGGCGTGACGAACACCTTGGTCCAGGGCGACTACATCGGCACGGACGAGACCGGAACCAAGCCCCTGCTCAACTCGGGCTCTGGCGTGTCCGTTGACAATGCCTTGGGCGTCACCATCGGCGGGACGGCGCAGGGCGTGGGCAACGTGATCTCTGCCAACGGGCAGGCGGGCGTGTCGATCGCGGGGACCGCCACGACGGGCGTCGTGCTCCTGGGCAACCGCATCGGCACCGACGAGACCGGAACCGCGGCCCTCGGGAACGCGTCCTTCGGCGTGATCGTGAACGCCACCCCCGGGGTTACAATCGGCGGCACGGCTCAAGGCGACGGAAATATCATCTCGGCCAATCCAACCGCGGGCATCGGGCTCTTTGCCGACACGACCGGCGCATTGATCGAAGGCAACCTGATCGGCACCGACGACACCGGCATGAACCCTCTTGGAAACGGCAACGGCATCCAGTTGGACGGCGGCTCTTCCAGTAACACGATCGGCGGCACAACGGCCGGGGCTGGCAACACCATCGCTTATTCCAGCGGCATCGGCGTGGATGTTGACGCGACGGCCGGGACCGGTAACGAGATCCGGCTCAACTCGATCTTCTCCAACACCGGGTTGGGCATCGACCTAGGAGGCGATGGCGTCACGCTGAACAACTCGGCCGGGCACACCGGTCCCAACGACTTTGAGAACTTCCCGGTGATCACGGCGGTCTCGAGCGCGGGCGGCGTGACAACCGTGACCGGCAGTTTGAGCAGCACGGCCGACACGACCTTCGGCGTCGATTTCTATACGCTATCGTCGATCAATGCGTCGGGCTACGGCGAGGGAAGGTACGTCCTCGGCTCGGCGTCCGTCATGACCGACGCCGCGGGCAGCGCCGACTTCGTCTTCCAGTTCCCCACTCCGGCTGCCGGGGCCCGGTTCACAACGGCCACGGCCACCGATCCCGGCGGCAATACCTCGGAATTCTCCCAGGCATTCGGTGTCGACACCCCGCCGACGGCCGTCATCGGGTTCACGAACCTCGCCGTCAACGAAGGGGCCGCAGTCCCATTCGACGGCCTGGAATCGCTCAACCCCAGCGGCGGTCCGCTCACCTACACCTGGTTGTTCGGCGACGGCGGTACGGGGTCGGGGCCCGAGCCGACCCACACCTTCACGGCACCGGGGATCGATACCGTGACGTTGACCGTTAACGACGGCTTCGGCGGGATCAGCACCGCAACCGCCCTGGTCGCGGTCAACGACCTGCCGCCGGTCTTCACTCCCAACGCGTACTTGCCGCCCCTGACTTACACAACGCCCGCGCCTGGCGACGGATTTGGTGACTCCGTAGCCGCGAACTACGGCAACGTCGCAATCGGCGCCCTGTCCGAAAACGGCACTGGCGCGGTTTATCTCTACGACGGTGTCACCACCGCCAACGAGACAATCTCGACCTACGCTTATGGCGAGCTGATCCACGTCTTCGCCGACCCCAATCCTAAGCCCGGCGATGAGTTCGGCGCATCGCTCGCGGTGGTCGGCAACGACCTGGTGGTCGGGGCGCCGGGCAGTTCGCTTACGGGACCGGGCGACGGCGTGGTTTACGTCTTCGACGCCAATGACGAGAGCACGACATTCGGTAACTTGCTGGCGACCCTGACGATCCCTGACCCCGGCCCCTTGAATGATGCACAGTTCGGCGCAGCGGTCGGCGCGACCAACACGAATATCGTGGTGGGAGCGCCCGGCAACAACAGCGGCACGGGCGAGGTCTACGAGTTCGAGGGCGACACGACCCAGGCGAACTTCGGCGCGCTGCTGCGCGAAATCTCAAAACCCACGTCGCAGGTCGGGTCGGATTTCGGTGCCGCGGTCGCCGGCGACGGCAACAGTGTGATCGTCGGCGCCCCGGCTGCGAACCTCTCAGCGCGCCACCGGCGGCGTCTTCGTGTTCGATGGCACGACCGGCAATCTGATCACGTCGATCGCAAACCCCGACACGTCGACCACGACCGGCTTCGGTAGCGCGGTTGCCGCGGTTGGGCCCAACATCCTCATCGGGTCGCCTGACGACAACGATGGTGCGGGTGCGGCCTTCCTGTACGCGCCTCCCGCGATCCCCGGACCGGCGACGTTGCTCGCTGTGTTCGCTCAGCCCGATGGCGCTGGCGGCAACTTCGGCGCTTCCGTCGCCGGGACGCAAAACACCGCACTGATCGGTGCGCCCGGTGCTTTTCTGGGCACGAGCGACGCCGGCGCTGCGTACCTCTTCGACGCCAATCCGTCGAGCCCGACCTTCGGCAACGCAATCGCCGCCGTTCAAGAACCGACCCCGACTTCGGGTGACGCCTTCGGCACCTCGGTCGGATTCGACACCGGCGCCTTGATCGTGGGCGCCGCGGGGGCTATCGGTTCGGGAGTCACCGGCGCCGAGGCCGTCGATCTCTATCAGCCCGGTGCTCAGCTCTCGGTTCTCGTCCGTCACCACCTATCTCGCGCCCGCGCCCTATGACTCCGTGATCGTGAGCGGCACTTTCACGGATGCCAACCCTGGAGCGAATCTCACCGCCACGATCGATTGGGGCGATGGGTCCGCACCGACTGATGTCGACCTCCCGGCGGGGTCCTACGCCTTCGCGGCCCCACATGACTACACGACCGACCCGGCCTCCGGCTCGTACAGTATCGGCGTGACCTTGACCGACGCGTTCGGCAAGACCGCCTTCGCACAAACGACTGTCGTCATCAACAACCCGGCGCCGGAGTTCGCGTCGCCCGGTCTTGTCTTGTCGTCGACCACCATCGTCGAAGGGGGCGCGGTCGAGGTCAGCGGGACAGTCAAGAGCCCCGACGGGAACGACTCGAGCACGGTCGCTCTCAACTGGGGCGACGGCTCGGCGCCGACCACGATCGTTCTCCCTATCGGCCAGGACACGTTCTCGACAAGCCATACCTATTTGAACAATCCGGCGGGGGTTGGGTCCGAGAACTATACAATCATCGCTTCCGCGACCAACCAGTATGACAAGGCTGGCTATGCGTCGGCGATCGTGACCGTCAACAAGGTTGGGCCGCAGTTCACCGCGGCCGACCTGAAGCTGTCGCCGCCGACTGCCGTCGAGGGAGACACGATCACCTTGAACGGCCAGTTCACCGACCCGGATGCGCTCAGCGCGTACACGGTGACGATCGACTGGGGCGATGGTTCCACTCCGACCGTCTTGAGCGAGCTTGACGGCCAGGTCGTCCCGTCGGCCACGCCGGGGATCTTTACCTACTCGACCACTCATGTGTATCTGAGTAATCCACCTGGCGAGCTGACCGGTGGCACATACGCAATCAACGTTTCGGTGTCGGACGGCGTGAACACGACTTCGGCCGGAACGTCGACCGTCGTGAACAATGCGGCACCGACGGTTCGGATCGAGAGCGCAGGCAATGAGGGCCCGACGACAATCACGCTCACCGCCGCCGTGACGGACCCGGATCCGCTCGCCACCGATACCGTGGCCTGGACATTGACCCAGGGCGGGACGGTGACCCAGACCGGCACGGGGTCTACGTTCTCATTCGCGAACCCGGGCGGAATCCTGGTTGGGACAGTGACCGCCACCGTGACCAGCAGCGATGGAGGTGCCGGTAGCGACAGCGCCCAGATCGCGGTGATCAGCCAGTCGGCCGCGACGATCACGATCAACTCGTCGATGATCGTCGCGCACGCGAATCCGGCCACGTTTGCGTCCTTGGGGAGTGCCGACGAGCTGATCGCGCTGGTCTACGGCTCGAACGATCTGGTGGACGCGACCGCGTTTCCGAGTCCCGTCGAGCTTGACGGCTACGGCGGCGACGCAACCCTTTTGGCCGGCTCGGCCGACGACTTGCTGGTCGGCGGTCCGGGCGCGAACAGCCTGGTTGGCGGGGCCGGCGACGACACGCTTGTATCCAACGCCGGTGACGACACGCTCGTGGGCGGCACGGGGAGTGCCATGTTCCAGATCAACCCTGGACATGACCCACTCGTGATCGGCGCCAGCGGGTCCAATACGCTCGACTTCTCGATCGCCACCTCGCCGATCACCATCAACCTGGGCATGCAGTCAGGCCAGCAGCAGATCGTTGACTCGAACAACGATGAGGTCACGCTCGAGGCCAAGATCAACGCGTATGTCGGCTCGCCCAGTGGCAACAACGTCACGCTCAGTGACGACAACGAGCTCGTCTACGCAACCTCCGGCAACAATACGATCACGGCCGGCTCGGGTAACGACTCCATCACCGGCGGATCGGGCAACGACATCATCTATTCGACCACAGGCAACACGACCATCACCGCCGGCTCTGGCCACGATACGATCACCGGCGGATCGGGCAACGACATCATCTACTCGACCACCGGCAACACGTCCATCTCGGCCGGTTCGGGTCACGATACGATCACCGGCGGATCGGGCAATGACATCATCTATTCCACCACCGGCAACACGACCATCACCGCAGGCTCGGGCCACGATACCATCACCGGCGGATCCGGCAACGACATCATCTATTCGACCACAGGCAACACGTCCATCACCGCAGGCTCGGGCCACGATACCGTCACCGGCGGATCCGGCAACGACATCATCTATTCGACCACAGGCAACACGTCCATCACCGCCGGCTCGGGCCACGATACCATCACCGGCGGATCCGGCAACGACATCATCTACTCGACCACAGGCAACACCACCATCACCGCCGGTTCGGGCCACGATACGATCACCGGTGGCTCGGGCAACGACATCATCTACTCGACCACAGGCAACACCACCATCACCGCCGGTTCGGGCCACGACACCATCACCGGCGGATCCGGCAACGACATCATCTACTCGACCACCGGCAACACCACCATCACCGCAGGCTCGGGCCACGACACCATCACCGGCGGATCCGGCAACGACATCATCTATTCGACCACCGGCAACACCACCATCACCGCCGGCTCGGGCCACGACACCATCACCGGCGGATCCGGCAACGACATCATCTACTCGACCACCGGCAACACCACCATCACCGCCGGCTCGGGCCACGATACGATCACCGGCGGCTCGGGCAACGACATCATCTACGCCACGACGGGCGACACGACCATCACCGCCGGCTCGGGCCACGAGACGATCATCGGCGGATCGGGCAACGAGGTGATCTACGGTGGTCCAACCGACACGACGATCTTCGCCGGATCCGGCAATGACGAGATCGTGGTGGGCACGGCCAATGACTGGGTCTTCGGCGGGCCCGGCAACGACACGATCTTTGGCGGCACAGGCAACGACACCATCGTCGGTGGAACAGGCGACGCCACCATCGTCGGTGGTACGGGTAACGACTCGATCACAGGCGGCAGCGGTAGCGACTCGATCTTCGGCGGGTCGGGCAACGACATCATTTACGGTGGTCTCCTGTCGAGCACGATCACCGGCGGATCCGGCAATGATACCATCGTCGGCGGCAATGGCGACGACATCATCTACGGCGGCTCGGGCAACGATTCGATCGTGGGCGGCTTTGGTGCCGAGTCGATCGTCGGCGGCTCGGGTAACGACGTCCTGATCTCCGGCAACCTGTCGAGCACGGTCACCGGCGGCAGCGGCAACGATCTGATCAAGGGCGGCTACGGCGACGACATCATCGTCGGTGGCACGGGCGACACCACGATCGCCGCCGGCACCGGCAACGACTCAATCGTGGGCGGCTCGGGCAACGACGTCATCTACGGCGGCGCCGGCGCCAGCACGATCTCGGGCGGGACAGGCAATGCCTCAATCTCCGGCGGCGGCGGCGACGACGTTTTGATCGGCGGCGGGTTCGATTCGTGGCTGATGTTTTTTGGCTCGACGAACATGACGCTCACCGACACGACCTTCTCGACGACAGGTGGAAGCTCGCCCTCTGTCTCCACCATCAGCGGGTTCCAGCACGCGATCCTGGCCGCGGGCACTGGCAACTTCACCTTGGACGCCTCGGCCTTCTCGGGCAGCGCCATCCTCCAGGGCGGAACGGGCAACGACACCTTGATCGGCTCACAAGGCCCCGACACCCTCGAGGGAGGTTCTGGTAACGACTCGCTGGTCGGCGGCGGCGGCGGCGATACCTTCGCCTTTAACGACACCTCGAGTGGCAGCCAGACCATCTTGGAACCGATCGGGCCGCCAACTAGCCCCGTCGCCGGCCTCGATTTCTCCCAGGCCCCCACCGGAATCTCGATCAATCTCACCCAGTCCGGCCCCCAGGCGGTGATGCCGGCCACGCTGGGCGACGGCGCGCTCACCTTGACCTTGGCCGACCCTGACGAAATCGACACCGTGCTGGGCAGTTCGTACAACGATACCATTATCGGCAACACCAACGACAACACCTTGATCGGCGGCGGCGGTGACGACCAGATCGTCGGCCTGGCCGGCAATAACCTGATCGAAGGGGCCGTCACACGCACTGTCTATCTCGACTTCAACACCTACGAGCTCCCGGATCAGCACTTCTATACCCAGGCCGAGCGCGACGCGATCCAGGCGCAAATCACGGCCGACTATTCTGCGTTCTCGTACGCGTTCACGCAGGAACAGCCGCAATCGGGCCCGTACACAGCGATCTATTTCAACGACCCGGCACTGGTCGGACTCGAGGGGGGAATCTCGTCGGAGATCGACTGGCGCGATCTCGACATCTCGGGCACGACGACACTCACCGATAACAACCTCGACGTCATCCCCGCTGATTCCGCCGGAGTCAACGTCAATAACTTCCTGGGCGGTCCCGGCGAGCCCGCCGCCACGAGCGCCGACTTCATCGGCCTCTCCGCCACGATCGCCGCACACGAGCTGGGCCACCTCTCCGGCCTCGAGCACACCGACGCGTACGGACCGATCGGCTCGGGGATCTACTCTGGAGTCAACCCCGACCTCTACAATCCTCCTTATCCCGGCCCCGTCGATGCCGACCAGGCGATCCTGGACATCATGGCCTCCGGTGCCTCGGTGAACGCGACCCTCGAGGATGCGATCAACGACCCGTTCATTAGCGAACGGGACGCGATCGCATTGTCCTACGGCGAAAACGGCTCGCCGACCAACGAACAAATCGCTCCGCACGATTCGATGGCAGACGCCCAGCCGGTCACGCTCGCAAATTTGGTCGTGCCCGATACGGACCTTGAGGGGGTGAACACCGACAAGGACTTCGACGTCACCGCCGCTGACGTCGTGGGATACCTTGGGGAGACAAACGGAGCATCAAACACCGACTTTTACTCGTTCACCGCCGAAGCCGGCACCTTGATCAACTTCCAGCTCATGTCGTCGGCCCTTACCCGATCCGTGGCGCCTGCCGGCACGCCTCCCACTGGCGACAACCAGGGCCCTTTCAACACCTACCTCGTCATCTACGACTCAAGCGGCCAGGTAATCGAATACAACGATGACTCGTTCCAGGGTCCCGATTCTTCGATCATCGACCTGACCCTTCCCACCACGGGCACCTATTACGCGATGGTGACCTCGTCTCCCAATTCGGCGGCTCTCAGTCAGCCGTTGACCGGCGATTACGAGCTCTTTATGTACACTTTCGCCGCTGGGACGACTGCGGCGTATCCCTCCACAACCCCCGGCCTTGGCGACACGATGTACGCCGGCTCGGGCGACGACACGATCATCGCCGGCTCGGCCGACGACACGATCGCAGACCCGCCAGTGGACACGATCGTCTACGGCTCGGGCGCCGTGAACATGCTGGCGCAGACCCCGGCTTTGAACGTCTCGGCCGGCCCCAACCAATCGATCGATGAGGGATCCCCCATCACCCTCACCGGCTCTTTCTTCGACCCAACTGGCGACACGTCGCAAGTCTACGACTGGCACGCTGTGACCGCTTCCGGCCAGCAGATCGCCGACGGCATCGGCACCACGTTCACGTTCACCCCGGGCAACGCCGGAACCGACACGGTGACATTCACGGTCATCGACCTGAACGTGGGGTGGGAGCAGTCCGTCGCGGTGGTCACCTCTCTGGACGTCCCCCCGGTCGTGACCGCACCGACCGCCTCGCAGAGCACCGTCGCCGGTGTGAACACGTCGATTAATCTCGGAGCGCTCGCCATCACAGGCATTGGTCCGTTTTTGGACACGATCAACTGGGGCGATGGCCAGAGCTCGACATTCTCGCCGACGACTTCCGGGAGCAACGCCCTGGCTCACACCTTTGCGAAGGCGGGGATGTACGACGTCGTCGAGACAGTCTCGGAGTACTTCGGGGGCACGACGACAGCGAGCGTCTTGGTCGACGTGACCGCCGCAAGCACGTCGACGACACTCACGTCCACGGCGGCCTCCGCGGTTTACGGCCAATCGGTAACCTTCACGGCCACGGTCGCCAGCCCGGCAGCCCCGACGGGCACCGTGACATTCTACGCCGGGGCGGTCACACCGGCCGATCAGATCGGCACCGGTATGCTAAGCATCGACAACGGCATCGACGCGGCCTCGTTCAGCACGTCCATGCTGGCCGCAAGCAGCAGTCCGTATACGATCACGGCGGTCTACGGCGGCGATGCCGCCAACATGAGCAGCACCTCGAACACAGTCGAACTGACGATCACCAAGGCAAGCGCGACGATCGTGGTCACTCCGTACAGTGTCGGGTATGACATTCAGCCGCACACCGCGACGGGAACAGCCACGGGCGTCGAGTCGCCCACGCCGGCTGACTTGAGCGCCCTGCTGGATCTGAGCGGCACCACTCATACAAACCCCGGCACCTACACCGACACGTGGACGTTCGCGGGCAATGGAAACTACACGAGCGCCAGCGGCACCGTCACCGATGTGATCTCAGACTCCCTGACCATCGACTCGATCGCGCCCGTCTCGCCCAACCCGCGGAACACGGCCGTTTCGACCATCAACGTCACCTTCAACGTGCCGATCAACACGAGCAGCCTGATCGCGGGCGCGTTGTCGCTGACGGACAACAACGGGCCCAACCTGATCACGAGTGCCGCCACGGTCACGCTCGTCTCGGGCACCACCTACCAGATTGGCGGACTGGCGGGGCTAACTTCGGCCGAAGGTAGCTATACCTTGACCGTCAACGCCACGGGCATCGAGGGTGAATACGGCAACCCAGGCGCGGGAACGCTCTCCACGTCTTGGTTGATGGACACCACGCCACCGACAAGCACGGTCAACCCGCTGCCGGCGCAGACAACGTCCACGAGCTTTACGATCTCCGTTACCGGCAGCGACCCGACTGGAGCAAACGGCAGCACCCCCTCGGGCGTCTCGTCGTATGCCGTCTACGACTCGGAAGACAATGACGCATTCACGTTCTGGACGAGCGTTACGTCCGCCAACCCGTCCGCCACGTTCACCGGCCAATCCGGCCACACTTATAGCTTCTATAGCATCGCGACCGACAACGCCGGCAACGTCCAGGCCACGCCGGCCACGGCCCAGGCGACCGTCCAGATCCTCCCACCTGTGTCCGTAACCTCGATCGCCGCGGTCACACCCAACCCACGAAACACGCCAGTCTCGACCGTCTTCGTCACGTTCAGCACACCGGTCAACCCCAGCTCATTCGGCGCCAGCACACTGACTCTGACCGACAACAGCAACCCGGTCACGATCACCAGCGCCGTCTCTCTCAGCCTCGTCTCGGGCAGCACGTACGACATCAACGGCCTGGCCGGGCTTAGTACCGCCGAAGGCACTTACAGCCTGACCGTGAACGCGGCCGGCATTTCCGACGCCTACGGCAACCCGGGCACCGGCTCGCTCTCCACGTCCTGGCTGATGGACACGACCCCACCGACGAGTACCGTCAGCGCACTGCCGGCGCAGACCACCTCCACGAGCTTCAACGTCTCAGCGACCAGCAGCGACCCAACCGGGTCGGGCGGCAGCACACCCTCAGGGGTCGCTTCGATCGCACTCTACGACTCCAAGGACGGCGGGCCCTACACAGAATTCGCCACCGTGACACCCGCAAGTCCCTCGGCCAGCTTCACCGGCCAAGCCGGCCACACCTACGGCTTCTACAGCATCGCAACCGATAGCGCCGGCAACGTCCAGCCCACGCCCACCGCCCCCCAGCAAAGCGTGCAGATCATCACTCCTGCATCCGTGACTTCGATCGCCGCGGTCACACCCAACCCGCGAAACACCCCGGTCTCGACTGTCGCCGTCACGTTCAGCATCCCGGTCAACTCCAGCTCATTCGGCGCCAGCGCACTGACTCTGACCGACAACAGCAACCCGGTCACGATCACCAGCGCCGTCTCGCTCGCCCTCGTCTCGGGTAGCACGTACGACATCAACGGCCTGGCCGGGCTTAGTACCGCCGAAGGCACTTACAGCCTGACCGTGAACGCGGCCGGCATTTCCGACGCCTACGGCAACCCGGGCACCGGCTCGCTCTCCACCTCCTGGCTGATGGACACGACTCCACCGACGAGTACCGTCAGCGCACTGCCGGCGCAGACCACCTCCACGAGCTTCAACGTCTCAGCGACCAGCAGCGACCCAACCGGGTCGGGCGGCAGCACACCCTCAGGGGTCGCTTCGATCGCACTCTACGACTCCAAGGACGGCGGGCCCTACACAGAATTCGCCACCGTGACACCCGCAACTCCCTCCGCCAGCTTCACCGGCCAGGCCGGCCACACCTATGGCTTCTACAGCATCGCAACCGACAACGCAGGCAACGTCCAGCCCACCCCGACGGCCGCGCGGCAAACCGTGCAGATCATCTCACCCCTCAGTGTCACCTCGATCGCCGCGGTCTCACCCAATCCCCGGAACACGTCCGTGTCCAGCATCGACGTCACCTTCAGCATGCCCATCAATCTGAACACGTTCACCGACTCCAGCGTCACCCTCACCGATAATGGCGGCGTGAACGTCGTCACGAGCGCGGTTTCGTTCGCGTCTGTGACGGGTTCGACGTATCAAATCAACGGCCTCTCCGGGCTGACCAAAAGCAACGGCAATTACACGCTTACCGTGAACGCCGCCGCCATCCAGGACACATACGGCAACCCCGGCTCGGGAACCGCGTCGACCTCATGGTTGATGGACACAAGTCCCCCCACAAGCAAGGTCAGCCCGCTCGCCCAGCGCGGCACCAGCCTCACGTTCCCCGTCTCCGTCACCGGCTCCGACTCAGGCTCACCACCCTCCGGCGTGAAATCCTACGACATCTACTCGAGCACCAACGGCGGAGCGTGGACGCTCTGGACCACCGTCCCCGCCTCCAACCCAACTGCCGGCTTCACCGGCCAGAGCAACACAACCTACGCCTTCTACAGCATCGCCCACGACCTCGCCGGCAACACCGAAGTCAAAACGCCCACGATCGAGGCCAGCACCTATCTGCCCAACCTGACCCCGCCGGTGACCATGGTCGACAGCACGACCGGCACCAACCCGAGCACGGTGAATACCGCCACGGGCACCTTCACGCTCAACCTGACCGGCAATGACCCCGGCGGCGGTATCGTGACCTACTTCGAGGTCTTCGTGTCCGTCGACTCCGGCCCATACACGCCAGCGGCAGCACCGATCCCCGCCGGCCCTGCAGACACCTCCGGAATTGTCCACGCAACAATCCCCTACCAGGGCCTCACCGACGGCACCCAGCACACCTACGCCTTCTACAGCATCGGCATCGACGGTACCGGCAACACGCAGTCCGGCCCCACAACCCCCAACCTCACCCTTACAGAAACCTTCGCAACCGCCGCCCAGCTCCAGACAACCAGCTTGATCGTCGAAGACGGCGCCGTCGAGCGTTCCTACATCCGGTACCTGCAAGTCGGCTTCAACGAATCCGACACCCAGTCCGGCGGCGAGCTCACCCAGATCGTCAATTCTCTCAAAACGGCATCACCCGAGATCCAGCTCTACCAGTACGACTTGAACGACGACGCATCGAGCAAGACGCCCGTCTCGCTCGCCGGCGTGAGCGTAGCGGTGATCGACCACGCCATCGAGCTCGACTTCGGCACAAACGGCCTGGGCAGCAGCCCCAACACGACGACGGCTGATGGCTATTACGAGCTCGATATCAATCTCCCGAGCGGCGCAACCGACATGCACCACTTCTACCGCCTGCTCGGCGACGTCACGGGTGATGGCACCGTAGACAGCAACGACCTGAACGAAATCGCCGCCGAAATCAATCTGTCAAACCCGACCGGGCTCGCGCCCTTGAGCGCCGACGTCAACGGCGACGGCACCGTATCGGCGCTCGACTTGACGCTGGCGACCCGGGCGAAGGGCCACAAACTGAAATCCGGCCTTTCCCTGGGATGATCTCCCTCGGATGAGCCGCCATGCATCGCCTGCCTTCAGCCACCGTTTCGGCTCGTGTCCGGCCTTCTTCGTCAGCTTCTTTATCTCCTGTTCAAAATCCGCGAATTCGCCACAGGCGATAAGGGGATCGGAAACCGTCCTTCGTCTCACCCACATTTACGCCTCATACAGCGCCGCAACTGGCAACCTCAGCGAAGGCCAAACGACGCCGAAAACCGCACAGGCGACAGCCTCCATCCCGGCGCTTTCACAAGTTTGCGTGCCCCGAACTTTTCCTGTCATCTGCGTCTCCCCCTTTGCGACTTTGCGACTTTGCGAGAGCCCATCTTGACCTTTCATTTCAACCACCCCCCCGCGCGATCACTGCGCCTCGTCCCGACTACCGGTAATGGCTCGCAGGCCTCCCGTTCGAGCACCTACTTCAACGTGGTGGACAGCAGCTCAACGAGATCTTGTCCGTCCCCATCACGAGCATTGCAGCCACGTGATCAAATGGGTCAGGGGGCGAAGTCACTCGACGTGCTCCGTCACAACAAAGCAGACAATCAAATGAGATCCAACAAGAGCGGATGAGAGAGACATCAAGGAAACTGGATGCTTCCATTCTGCGGAGCTAAAATGAGCTGCACCTCGGCGCGATGAGCCAGAAGGAATTCGAGACCCAGAAGGACGGGGACGGGATCGCCGGGAGGATCGCTCCGCGGGAACTTGGCGAGCACGCTGGATCCGCGGCCAAGTGAAGATGAACCTCCAGGCGCGCCACCGCCAGTGTCATGCCGCCGACGCTGACCGGTCGGATCATCCATCTCACGGGCGACGCCGCCCGGGCCGAAGAGGGCATCACGGTCTTCCTTGGTGTCGATCGATCGCTCAGTGCGGGATATCCCACAGACCGGGACGAGGCACGATCAGCGTGACCAGATGTTGCCGGGGAACGCCCGCCCGCTCTGCGGCTCGGTCAACCAAGGCTTTGCGATCCTCGCCAACGGCGAGGACGCATCTGTCATAGACCACCACGAACTTACCGTAGTGTTCGGGGTTCTCTTGCACCTCGGTAGCGTGCTCGGCCCACTCAAGGTCGTCGGCCATCCGCTGCTCCAGATCGGTCATTTTACGCAGTGCCACGGCGCGCCCTCCGAGCCAAAGTCCCACCAGATAATTCCATCATACCACAACACGCGCGCGGAGATGACTCACCCAAAACGACGAGAACGAGATCGCCGCGGACATCGGCGAATCCTCCCCCTTTGGCTGGCCGCCGTTCGCCTCGAGCCGCACTGACAGCCCACCGCCTTCTCCCTGACACACTCCCGCACCCTCTCCCAACACGAAACTTCCCGCTCCGAATCAGTAATCCGCGAAGCCCCGGGTGAAGCGGGAAGGGGAATTGCTCTGCTGCCCCTCGCGCGGAATCCACCCTCGCACGACGAGAGTCCGCGACGCCAGTTGCTCGAAGGAGTCTGGCTTGCCGGCAAACGAGTTATAGACCTCCCGCAACCGCTTCTCGGCTCCGGCGATCACTTGTGCCTTTCCGCCTCGCGGAAGGTCGTCGCGCACCCGGGCCAGCCTCAAGAAACTCATCGCCGCGCGCAGCCCGAAGGTCCGCGATTCCTGAGCGTCGGTAATCTCAAGCACCTTGAGCAACTCAGCATCAGCGTCGGCAAATCCCTTGTGACACTTCCATAAAAGACCGTGGATTTATCCCTTTCCCTGTGAGAGAGGGTCGGGGTGAGGGCTCTCCTGCTGCAGCCGCCCGCCCCTCAAAAGAAATCGGCCGATATCGAAAAGATTTTGTCCGGATTGCCAGCGCCAGCACTGTATGGACATAGATGCTCGACGAAAAGCGGAACCCGCCAGCGCCGGGAATCGCCATTGAACGTTTCGCATCAGGCCGGGTTAAGGGCCCTGCAACGTCGGATCGACAGAGAACAACACCCACGCTGAAAACTTGTGGTCAATGTTTCTTGAACCGCGAGGCATGCACCATGAAGAAGACTCGTCAATCGGGTTCTTCGCGCGCGAAAGCTGCCCCCGCCCTGAAGCGCCGGCACCTGCCCATGATGGAAATACTTGAAAATCGCCAGCTCCTCTCGACGTACTACGTCGAAAACACCAACGACACCGGTCCAGGATCTCTTCGCTCCGAGATCGCGCTGGCCGATGCCGACGCGATCTCGAACGGCCGGGACACAATCGAGCCCGGCACGTCAAACCTCGGCGAGATTTATGTCCAGTCGGGGCTACCCGCCTTGACCCGCGCCGACCTGACGATCGAAAACTTGACCATCGACGGCAGCGCGACCACCGGAGCCGACGGGCTTGACGTTCAAGGCACCGGTGACGCGTTAACAGGCATCGCGATCAATGGTTTCGCCGGCGCCGGCGTTTCCATCTCCGCGCTCCAGGTTCAGGTCTCGACATCCCAGATCACCGGTAACGGCGGCCCCGGAATCAATGTCACGGCCAAACAGGCGACCATTACTGGCAACACGATCGCCGGAAACAAGAGTACTGGGATCACCCTTTCGGGCAACGGCGCGTCCCTCGCCGGCAACGTGATCACCGGCAACTCGAACAACGGTATCGACGTCTACGGCAGCAGCAACCAGATCGGCGTGCCGACCGGCACGGGAGCGCCATCAGTTGCGACCGGCGGCAACCAGATCTCTGGTAATAGCGCCGGCGGTATCGCAATCTTCGGCCCATCCGCCTCGGGTAACACAATTCAAGGGAACCTGATTGGCACAACTCTGGACGGAACCCAGGCCGACGGCAACAACTTCTGGGGCATCTATGCTGACGATGCCCCGTACACAACGGTGGGCGGAACAACCGCCGGCAGCGGCAACTTGGTGTCGGGCAACAAGGAAGGCGGCGTGACCTTTCGTGGAGTCGATTCCCAGAACATCCTGATCGCCGGAAATCTCATCGGAACGGACATCACGGGCACACTGGCCCTTGGAAACGCGTATAGCGGCGTGCTGATCGGCGATTGGGGCGTGTCGGGTGACGCGCCGTCGCAAGTCACCATCGGCGGAACGACCCCGGAAGCAGGCAACGTCATCTCGGCGAGCGGTGAGTGGGGAGTCTGGATCAGCGGCGCCGAGGTCACTGGCGTTCTCGTCGAGGGCAACAAGATCGGGACGGACGCGAGCGGAACTTACGCTCTGGGCAATTCGTATGACGGCGTTGAAATTGACTCGGGGGCTGTTAGCAACACCATCGGTGGCACGAGCACCGGCCAAGGCAACGTGATTTCGGGGAATTCTGGAGACGGTGTCGTCATTTCCGGGTACGGCACCGATCAGAACGTCGTCGCCGGTAATCTGATTGGAACGGATCCATCGGGGACGATGGCTGTTGCCAATCTCGCTCAGGGTGTCGACATCGATTCCAGCGCTTCCGACAATACGATCGGCGGCAATGTGATCTCGGGAAATAATGCCTGCGGTCTCTACATCGTCAGCGATGGCACATCCAACAATCTCATAGTCGGGAATCTGATCGGCACCGACAGCTCCGGCTCGAGCCGGCTCGGCAACGCATTTCAAGGGATCTATTTCGGCGGCGGGACATCCGACAATACCGTCGGTGGCACAAGCCCCGGCAGCGGCAACGTCATCTCGGCAAACAAGAACAACGGTATCTGGATCAACGGCGGCTCGGACGACCTCGTCGAAGGAAACCTGATCGGCACCGACGCCAGCGGGACCGTTCCGCTCGGCAACGCATATAGCGGCGTCTACATGGACGCGGGGGCATACGGGAACACGATCGGCGGCACCGCCGCCGGCTCCGGCAACGTCCTCTCGGGAAATGCCCAGTGGGGCGTCGTCGTTGGCGGCCCGGGCACGAGCCAGAACCTGATTGCCGGAGACGAGATCGGCACCGACGCTGCCGGCACCACTCCGGTGGGAAACGCGTACGGAGGCATCGACGTCTGGGATGACGGCGCGCTCACGATGGGCAGCGATGTGAATATCTCGGGAGGCGTGACGCTGACGGGCGGCGGTTCCCTCACAGTCACCGGCTCATCGAACGCGATCAACGGCGGCGTCTATGTGAGCGGCGGCGTGCTGACCGTCTCCGGCGCCGATGCGTCCCTCACCGCCAGCGGTCCGGTGACCTTGCTCGACTGCACGGTTTCCGCAAGCACCGGCGGCGTGCTGAGCTTGCCCGGCCTGACCTCGATCTCCAGCTTTTATGCCGTCCACATCGCCGCCGGCGGTCCAAACAGCGCCATCGACCTGCCCGGGCTCACATCGTGGGAAACCACCAATGATTACTATCAATATGGCTACAGCGCTTACCTGTCCACGCTGAGCGTGACCGACGGCGCGACCGTCGAGGCCGCCAGCCTGACGACCTTGCAGGAAGTCGATGTGACACTGGACGGGACGGGCCAGCTCGCCGTCAGCCAGTGGCAGAGCCTTACTGACGGCAGCCTCAAGATCACCGGCGGCGACTATGCGCCGACCTCCGGCGCCGCAACCTCCGATAACTCATTTACCAACCTCAGCAATATCAACGGTTCGGGCATCTACGTCACCGGCGGCAGCCTCAGCCTTCCCGCGGTGATCAACTACAAGCCGCAAGGCGGGGACGTCGAATTCTCGGCTTCCGGCTCTAGCGCAAAGCTCACCCTGCCGAACCTTACCGAGATCGGCGCCTCTGGCTCAGGCTCCAGCTACTCTGGCTACTATTACGGCTGGAGCCTGAACTTCACTGCCTCGGGCGGTGGACAGCTCGTGGCGCCCTCGCTGATCTCGATCTTCGACAAAAGTGATACGTCGATCGGCGCCCAGGCCACCGGGACGAACAGTCTGGTCGACCTCTCGAGCGTCACGACATTCGACACCTACGACGGAATACTCTCGGCCACGCAGGGGGGCACGATCGAGCTGAGCCCAGGCCTCACCAGCATCCAGAGCGTCTCGATCACGGTCGACGCCACGAGCACCATCTCGCTCGCTCAATTCATTTCACTAAATTATGATAATCTGACGATCGAAGGCGGTACATGGCTCCTGCCCGATCTCGGCAACATCGACGACACGAGCGTCTACATCGAAGGGGGCGGCAGCCTGACCCTGTCGGGCGTGACCTCGTACACCAACGACTACTATTCGGACACTTATCTGGAGGCGGTCGACACGAGCGCGGGGGGCACTCTCGATCTGCCCTATCTGGCGACAATTTCCGGGCCCTACGGTGTCAGCATAGAGGCCGCGGGCTCGGCCAGCCAGATTGACCTGCCGGCCCTCACTACGTTCAGCACGTCCGACTACGACTACGGCTACTACGCTTCCAACCTGAGCGTGACGCAGGGCGCGACGGTCGAGGACGGCAGCTTGACCAGCCCCGACGGCGTCGATGTGACGCTCGATGGGTCCGGTGTGTTGCCGGTCAGCCAGTGGACCGCCCTGAATAACGGCGCCATTCGAATCACCGGAGGCGACTACGCACCCACTTCCGGTGCCGCCACGTCGTCGAATTCGTTCACGAGCCTTTCCAACATCGACGGCTCTTCTCTGCTTGTCTTGGCCGGCAGCTTGTCGCTGCCGGACCTCGCAACCTATCAGGCGATCGACGATCCCTATGTCTTCTCTCAGTATGGCAACATTTTCGAGGCGACGGGGACGAGTTCCAAGCTCAGCCTGCCGGAACTCACTTCGATCAGCGGGAGCACCAGCTATGACTACGCTCCGCTCATGATCGAGGCCCAGAGCGGGGGTGACGTGGAGCTCGCCGCCCTCACCTCGATCAACGTCTCGGGCTACTTCTCACTGGTCAGCGTCGAGTCCGATGGTCCGAACAGCCTCGTCAATCTCCCTGCGCTCACCACCTACAACGCGGTTGATTACTACGGCGAGAACTACGGCGCCACCCTTTCGGCTACGAACAGCGGCGCTATCGAGCTGAACAGCCAACTCAGCGCCCTGAACGGCGTAACGCTTGTGCTCGACGGGTCGGGGAACATCCCGATCAACCAGTTTACGAGCATATCGAATGGCGGCATCACGATCGACGCGGGCGACTACGCACCCGCCTCCGGCGCGGCCACGCCGCTCAATTCGTTCACGAATCTCAGCAACATCGAGGGGTCCAGCCTGTACGTCTACGGTGGTGGCAGCCTGAGTCTGCCCGCGGTGATAACGTACAGTAACGTCAACAGCAACGCCTACTTCGAGTCCTCAGGAGCGGGAAGCACGCTCGACCTGGCAGACCTGACCACGATCACCGCCAGCGACAACATGTCCGTCTCGGCCTCGGGCTCCGGAAGTCTGATTGATCTGTCGGGTATGACCTCGTTCAGTAGCTCCGGCAGCTTCTCCTGGAGCGCCACTCAGGGCGGCGCAATCGATTTGAACAGCAGCGTAACCGCCATGCACGGTGTCGAGGTCACGCTAGACGGCACCGGCCAATTTCCGCTCGATCAATTCACATCTTTGGTGGGGTGCAGAATCTACATACAGGGAGGTTCCTACACCCTCCCGAACCTGACCGACATCGACGGCGCGAGCCTCTACATCTCGGGAGGAGCAAAGTTCACCCTGCCCGCGGTGAGCAGTTACACGAACAACAACTACCCCGGCGCGTACTTCCAGGTCACCGACACGACCCTCGGCGGTCTCATCAATCTGCCCGACTTGACGATGATCGGCGGATATTACGGCGTTTCGATCGAATCCCAGGGATCGCATAGCCAGATCGACCTGCCCGACCTCACTTCATTCAGCCCGACCGACTCCGGTTATGCCACACTGAGCGTCACCGATGACGGCACGGTTCTGGTGGGCGCCAACCTCACCAGCCTGAACGGCGTGACGATCGTCTTGGACGGCACCGGCACGCTGAGCAACGGCACCAGTTCCTCCGCCACCACCCAGTTCACCAGCATCACCGACGGCGGCATCACCGTGGAATCGGGCGATTACTCGTTCGCGTTCCCAAACCTGAGTGACATCGACGGTTCGAGCCTCCGCGTCTACGGCGGGGGCAAATTGACTCTCCCCGCTGTCACGACCTACACCAACAGCAATGGTTACGAATATCTGCAGGCCGCCGAATACGTCGACTACAACTACGGCAACGGGTCATACTACGGCAGCGGGACGGTGGGCCTTCTCAATCTGCCGGCCCTGACCACGATCTCCGGCGCGTACGTACTCATCCTCACCGGCGGGACGGGAAGCGCGATCAACCTGCCCGCACTGACCACCGTCGACTTCAGCTATGACGGCTACCTGAGCTTCACGAACGAGGGCGTCTTGAGCGCGCCGGTCCTTTCGACTGTAGTGAACGCGACTGTCACCACCGACCCGACAGCCACATTAAACGTTCCCGCAAACCAAACAGTCTCGTTCCCCGCCGGCACGTCGACGATCAACACCGGCACCGCCGTCGACCAGGGCAGCGTGAACGTTGGCCGAAGCGAGCCCTTCGCCCTTGCGAATTATTCCGGCGGCGGCGCCGGAATCATTCAGACCGCATCGGCCAGCCAGTCCAGCCCCAGCTCCTTCGACATCCCCGTCAACATCGCCGGCCCGACCGAAGTCTACACCCTGATCAACTCCGCCTACGGTGAGTACGGCGACACCGTCGGCGCCGTCGAGTTCGTAGCCACCGGCGGGCTCGTTTACACCGTCGACCTGGTGGAAGGCCAGAACATCCGCGACCACAACAACGACGGCTACAACGACACGATCGGCCAGGGTGCCCTGGGCGATACATATCTCGGCTCGGCCTCGTACGGCGGCGGCCAGGTTCGCCTCGACGAGCAGGGCTTCGTCCTGCCATCCGCCTTCCAATCGGCCACGCTCACCGACATCATCCTACTCGGCTACGGCAACGAGCCCGACGGAGTACCCTTCCTCGCCGCGGCAACTGTCGCCACATCGACCGGCCCGGTCGAAGTCAACATAAGCTCGCTTGTCAATTCCAACCTTCGCACTTACGCGAACGGCGGTGATTATCCCCTGGGCGGCGCAACCGTCTATGCCAACGCGACGGTCGTGGTTTCCGGCAGCCTGACGATTAACGGCTCCGGCGCACTCACCGTCGAGCCCGGCAGCACCCTTGACTTGAGCGGCAACCTGCTCGGCACCACCACCAATGCCGCCGGGTTCAACATCCTCGGCACCGTCGTGCTCGACGGCACCGGCACGAGCTCCTCGCCCCAGCAGTTGGAAGTCATGTCCCAGGATCTCGGTGGCACCGCGGCAGGGTTCCAGAGCTTCGCCTACAACACGCTCGAGCTCGCCAACAACACCTACGTCGAGCTCGTCGATAACTCCGTTAACTCGCCAGGCGGCACACCCGAGGCCCTTTATGTCGACAACCTGATCGTGCCTTCCGGCACGACCCTGAACCTGAACGGATTCAACCTCTATATCCACACCGCGCAGATCCAGGGCAAGATCATCGGCGGTGCGATCATCACCGGCGAAGTTTTCGACGATGTTAGTGGCAGCGGCACGCTCACCTCGGGCGATCCGGGCCTCGCGGGCTGGACGGTCGAGCTCACGAATACCTCGACGCACGCCACCTACACGACAACTACCGATGCGAACGGTAATTACGCCTTCGCCGGAATCCAGCCCGGCACGTACACCCTGTCCGAAGTGTCGCAATCCGGTTTCGTTCAAACCGCACCAGCATCGCCAGGCACGTTCAGCCTCACGATCACCTCCGGGCAGGTCGTCACCAATCAGAATTTCGGTGACCACCCAACCGCCTCGATCAGCGGAACCGTGTTCAACGACTGGAACGGCGACGGCTCGCTCGAGAACGGCGAGCCCGGCCTCTCCGGTTGGACCGTTAATCTGCTCAACGCCGCCAAGCAAAACGTCGGCACGGCCACGACAAGCTCGGGTGGAACCTACTCCTTCACCGCCCTGCTTCCCGGAACATACACGGTGCAGCTCATATCCAGGTCTGGATACGTCGCCACGACCTCGATGAGCGTCCAGCTCACCGACAACAACGGTCAGGCCGACACCGTGAACTTCGGCGAGTTCGTCCCCATCTCGATCAGCGGCGAAGTATTCAACGATCCCAACGACACCAGCACGTTCGTCTCCGGCGACACGGGCCTCTCCGGCTGGACCGTCGAGTTGGTTCAGGGCTCGAACGTCGTGCAGACCACCTCCGGCTCCGGCGGCGCGTACTCGTTCAGCAATGTTGGGCCAGGCACGTACACCCTCAAAGTCGTTCAGCAGACGGGCTGGGTGCCATCGAACTCGCCCGTCACCATCACGCCGACGAGCGGCGCGAACATCACCAACGAGGACCTCGGCGAGTTTCAGGGTCTCACCATCACCGGTCAGGTGTTCAACGACATCGCCGGGAGCGGCGATTTTGCATCGGGCGACCCGGGCCTCTCCGGATGGACCATCGACCTCCTGAACGTCGCCAGCACCGTGATCGCCAGTGCGCAAACCGGGGGGAACGGCGACTTCACGCTCGCTGGCGTCGCACCAGGAAGGTACACCGTCGCAGAAGTCACCCAAACGGGCTTTGTCCAGACCACATCGCCGGCAAGCTTTAACGTGACCGTCGTCGCGGGGCAAAGCTTGAGCGGCCTGACGTTCGGTGACTTCCGGCTGGCAACCGTGACTGGCGAGGTATTTGACGACGCCCACGACGACGGAACCCTCGATGCCGGAGACACAGGCCTCGCCGGCTGGACCGTGCAGCTCTTGAACAGCCTCGACAAGGTCGTCTCCACGACCACAACCGACTCAAACGGCAACTATTCGTTCAACGACGTCGGGCCCGGCATCTACGGCATTGCCGCCGTCACTCAACCAGGATATATCCAGACCGCGCCCGGCTCCGGCCCGATCACGATCAGCGCCACCAGCGGCGCCACGCTCGCCGGCAAAGACTTCGGCGAATTCAAGAGCGTTTCCCTCGCGGTCTCGGATCTGATGACTGCGCCCGCATCCGACTTGCAGTCGGGCATGGCCCTGGTCGTCGAGTGGACCGACACGAACACCGGCGCCCAGCCGGCCTCCGGGTCATTCAGCGATCAAATCGTGGTCACCAACACGACGACCGGCGACGTTCTGGCGACCGGCGACGTCCTCTACAATGCGGCAAGCCTCGGAAACCTGGCCGCCGGCGCATCAGTGGACCAGGAATACGACTTCAGCCTTCCCAACGGCGGCCCAGGCGTCGGCCAGATCCAGTTCACCGTCACGGCCGATTACAAGCAAAGCGTCTCGACACCGGCCGGCGAGTCCAACGACACAGA
Source organism: uncultured Planctomycetota bacterium (assembly GCA_963823665.1). Lineage (GTDB taxonomy): Bacteria > Planctomycetota > Planctomycetia > Isosphaerales > Isosphaeraceae > CAVXHV01. Next base: position 1,880,302 of record CAWGMQ010000003.1, on the reverse strand, counting down.
CACGCTGACCGAGACATCGACGCTCGGCGCCTATGCCGAGTTGATTCCCAGCGGCATCACCGCAGTCACGAGCGCCGACCCGGGCCAGCAAACGTCCGTCGGTTGGACGCTCACCAACAGCGGCTCGGCCCCCGCCACAGGGCCCTGGACGGAACAGGTGTTCCTGGCGACCGATGCGGCCGGAGACAACCCGACCCTCCTGTCCGCCCAATCGTTCACCGGCACTCTCGGCGTGAATCAAACGGCCTCACGGTCAATGACCGTTCAGATGCCCAGCCTGCCTCAGGGAACGTATTGGTTCGTCGTCGTCGAGGACGCTTTCAGCGAGGTCTACGAGCTCGACACCGCCAGCAGCACCGCGGTTGCGGCCCAGTCCACGAGCCTCGCGGCGGGGTTGACGCTCACCCTGGCGAGCAACACGGTCAGCAACGGCGCGGGGAGCCACGCGACAATCGCCACGGTCACCCGTAACACGAACACGGCGAATGCACTCGTGGTGACGATCGCCAACTCCGATACGACGGATGTCTCCGTCCCCGAGACCGTGACGATCCCTGCCGGCGCCACATCGGCCAGGTTTGCCGTCGGCACGATCAACACCGGAATCGCCGACGGGAATCAGACCGCGACCCTGACAGCGACCGCGTCCGGCCTGTCGACCGGGAGCGCCGGCCTTACCGTGACCAACGTCAACGCGCCGGCATTGACCGTTGCATTGAACAATCACACCGTCAACGAAACTGACATCAGTCCAGCAACCCTTGGCACGGTCACGCGAGACACACCGACGACGACCGCACTCACGGTCTCCCTGCTGAGCAGCGATACGAATAAGCTGACCGTCCCGGCAACCGTCACCATCCCCGCCGGGCAGGTCTCGGTAACGTTTCCGGTCACCGTGGTGAACGACGGCCAGATCGACGGCAACGAGTCGGCCACGATCACCGCCTCCGCCAGCGGCTTCCAGAACGGCTCCGACAGCGCGACCGTGGTCGACGACAACGTGCCGGCGCTCAGCCTCACGCTTGCGCAAACCACCGTGAGCGAGGCCGCCGGCGCCGACGCAACAACGGCCACGGTGTCGATCGCCAGCCCGGCGACCGAGCCCCTGACGATCGTGCTCGGCAGCAGCCTGACCAGCGCCGCCACTGTCCCCGCATCGGTTGTGATCGATGCCGGGCAAGAATCCGCGAGCTTCCCGATCGCGGCTCTCAACAGCGGTCTGGACGTCGGCAACCAGACGGCCGTCATTACCGCCAACGTCGAAACATATGCCGGTGTCGTGGTCACCCAGGGCTCAGCCGAGGCCAGCCTGCTCCTGTTGAACGCCAACGGACCGGCGCTGACATTAAGCGTCGCCACGCCCACGGTGGCTGAGGGGTCCACCGTGACGGCGACCGTCACGCGCAACACGGACGCCACGGACGCATTGGTCGTGACCCTGGCGAGTACCGATCCGACCGCGACCAGCGTTCCAGCCACGGTCACGATTCCGGCCGGCCAGACCTCGGTCTCGTTCACAGTCGACGCGGTCCAGAACGGCGTGCCCGAGGGCATGCAGCAAGTTCAGATCTCGGCGACAACGACGGGGCTCGACACCGGCCTCGCGACGCTGGGTATCACCGACGTGCAAACGCCGGACCTGGTCGTCTCCAGCGTGACTGCCCCAGCAAGCGGCTACGACAACTCCCCTCTATCAATTTCATGGACCGTCACCAACAGCGGCGATTATCCCGCAACCGGCTCGTGGGTCGACCAGGTCTTTCTGGACCCGGCCGGCGGATCCGAGAGCACAACTCCGATCGATTCGGTCACGTTTAACGGCACGCTCAACCCCGGCCAGAGCTACACGCAGACCGTAACGCTTCAATCTCCCTCGTCCGTCGACCAATATTTCGTGCGCGTCCTGACCGACAGCGGAGACAGCGTGCAGGAGCTAAGTTTCAACAACAACACTGGCGTTGCCGGCCAGCCATACAACGACCAGGCGGCGTACACCGCGACAGTCACGCCGTCGGCGTCCGTCGTTTCCGCCGGCACGCCGGTCGTTCTCTCCGGCGTGGCGACGCTCACAAGCGACAATGCCCCGGCCGTCGATGAGCCGGTAGCCGTTCAAATCCTGGTCGACGGCACGACCCGCACGCTGACCGGCACGACCAACGCGAGCGGAGATTTTAGCGTCACGTTCCAGCCGCTTCCCGACGAGGCAGGCAGCTACTCGGTCACCGCCGCCGATCCGGGCGTCAGCAACCCCGCCGTGCAGGCCCAGTTCACGATCGTCGGCATGACAGCAACCCCGGCAACCGCAAATGTGACGGTCGTGCCCAACACGCCGCTCACGGGTACCTTCACGCTGACGAATCTCAGCGATGAAACGCTGAGAGGACTATCGGGTTTATACAGCGACGAAGCGTCTGGCATGACCGTGCAGTTGACCGTGCCGAGCGAGATCGCGGGAGACGGCACGGCTCCGCTTAGCTATACACTCACCGATACGTCGACCCAGGGAGCCTCGGGCGTCGTATCGATCGCTCTGACCACGACGCAAGGGGCCGTGCTCGAATTACTCGTTGGCTTCACGGTCGACCCCCTCATGCCGGTTTTGGCAGCGGACCCCGGCTACCTAGATACCGGCATGCTGGTCGGCGGCCAGACGCTCGTGTCCTTCACCGTCGTCAATAACGGCGGCGCGCCGAGCGGCACGCTTCAGGTCAACCTGCCGAGCACATCATACATGACGCTCGCGTCGCCAGCGACGATCCCGTCACTGGCTCCGGGTGCCTCCACAACCGTGACGGTTGAGCTGACGCCTCCGTCGAACCTGCCGCTCGAAGAGTACACCGGCTCAATCGGCATCAGTGGCACGGGCACCGGGATCAGCGTCCCCTTCACCTTCACGGCGATTACGACGGCGACCGGAACAGTCCAGATCCTGGTCGACGACAACTACACGTTCGAGGAAGCCGGCTCGCCGCGCGTGCAGGGTGCCACTGTCGAGCTGCTCGATCCGTACAACAACAGCGACGTCGTGGAAACCGGCACGACCGATGCGAGTGGCCAGGTGACTTTCGCGAGCGTGCCCGCCGGCCCTTACGACCTGGAGGTGACAGCGCCCAGCCATTCGACCTACGAAAACTCGTTCACGGTCACACCTGGCATCACCAACAGCGACGAAGTCTTCATCGCCGAGCAGTTCGTCACGTATACCTGGAACGTCGTGCAAACGACGATCCAAGACACGTATCAGATCCAGCTTCAAACCACATTCGCCACCGACGTGCCGGCGCCGGTGCTCACGATCACCGCCCCCGCGTCGATTCCGACTTTAGTGCCGGGCCAGTCGTGGACGTTCGACGCAACCGTCACCAACCACGGCCTGATCGCTGCTCAGGACGTGACGCTCGATCTCCCGACCGATTCCGAGTACACATTCACAGCGCTCTCGACCGACATCGGTGTCGTTCCCGCCGAGAGCTCAGTGCAAGTGCCGATCACCGTGACATTGGTGGCTCCTCAATCGCTCTCGATCAGCGACGGCGGGACGACATTCACCGCGAATGTCGTGGTGCCTGGCCCCGTCGGCCAGAATACGGCGTCAACGCTCTATGTTGACTACACCAACACCGGCGACGTCGCGATCCCAGCCCCGCTTCTTGAGCTAACGGCCGAGCAAGGGAGCAGCCAGGGAGCCTTCCTGTCCCTGAGCTCCTCCGACTCGGGGCTCGCCTATAACTTGAACGAAACGCCCTCGGGATTCTCGAGCGCTGTAGAGTTCTTGGCCGCTGGCGCGAATGCCGGCATGGTCGAGCCCGGTGAAACCGTGCAAATCCCCGTCTATTATGCAGGTTGGCTCTCATCGCAGTGGAACTCGTCCACGCCGGTTACCTTCAGCCTCGCGGAGGTCGATACGACAGACTCCGACGATGTCGATTGGCAGAGTATCTTGCCAGATCTTCAGCTCGGTTCCATAAACAACGCGGCCTGGAGTGCGATCGGGCCGATCGTGGCTCAAAACATGGGCTCAACCTGGGGCCAGTATGTCCAGACTCTCGACAGTGACTCCGCCTATCTCGCGAGTATTGGCGAGCCGACGACAGACGTCAGCGACTTGCTTTGGTTCGAAACCGAAAAGGCAAATGCCAGTTACGCCACTCAAACCCTCGCCACTGAGGCCGCTGAGGACCTCCCCGCTCCGGGCATGGATCTGACGTTCGCACAGTCATACCAGGCCTCTATATCTGGCCGTTACACCGAGGGAATCCTTGGGTACGGCTGGACGACCAATTGGGACATCTCTGCGACCACGATGGCTAACGGAGGTGTCGTCATAAACGATGACGGCACGTCTGCGTACTTCAGCCAGGAGTCGAACGGGGCCTTCGCGCCCGAGGCCGGTGACGAGGGAACGACGCTCACCGAGATCGACGGCAGATACCAACTTACCCTGAGCGATGGCACAACCTATCGGTTCAACGCCAACGGCAGCTTGCACTACGTCGCGGATTCCGATGGTAACCGAATCACGGCAGCTTACAACTCCGTCGGACAACTCACTACCCTGACCGATTCGAACGGTGAATACATCGATCTGGCATACAACGCCCAGGCGCATCTTTCCAGCCTGACCGACTCCACCGGGCAGACCGAGACTTACGGATACGACCCGACCGGCCAGTTTCTGACCAGTTTCACCGACGCTTATGGCACCACTACCTACACCTATGTCACCGGCGAGTCCGCTGCACAGAACTATGCACTGGCCAGCATAACCTACGCGAACGGAACTGAAACGCACTTTAGTTATAACGCCGACGGCCAGCTCATCGACGAGCACGAGAACGGCGGCGCCGAAGATGAGACGATCGCCTATCTGACCCCTGGCGGGTACACCGAGACTGACGGCGACGGCAACACGAACACCACCTACTTCGACCTTTATGGCGCCCCTGCGGTGACAATCGATCCCTTGGGCAACGTCACCCGCAACTACTACGACACCAATCTCAATCTTATCGAGTCGGTCGGACCCGGAGGATTGACCTACACCTACTCTTACGACGCTGACGGTAACCTCACCAGCGAGACGGACCCTCTCGGTTTGACCACCTCCTATACCTACAACGCGAATAATGACCTGACCAGCTACACCGACCCGATGGGCAATACGACGAGCTATGCGTACGACTCCGACGACGATTTGCTGTCGGTAACGTACGCCGACGGAACGGAGCAGTCTTATACCTACAATCCCTTGGGCGAGGCAACGTCGTTCCTCGATGCCAACGGTCAGGCCATCGATTACGCCTACAACGCCGACGGACTCGTGACCCAGGAGACGTTCGCCGACGGCACATCCTACACCTACACGTACAATACTGAAGGAAACATTACGAGTGCGACCGATGCCGATGGCAACATCGACACGTTCGTCTATGGCGACTCGAGCAACCCAAATCTGCTCACCGAGGTCGAATATCCCGATGGCACGTGGCTTAAGTTCAGCTACAACGCCGTCTGCCAGCGGACGCAGAGCGTCGATCAAACCGGGTTCACGGTCAATTACATCTACGACGCCGTGGGCCGGCTTTCTGAGCTTACCGATGCCAGCGGCAACCTCATCGTACTCTACAGCTACGACGCCGCCGGCAACCTGATCCAGAAAGACAACGGCAACGGGACCTTCACGATGTACGCGCACGACGGTGATGGTGACGTGCTGAGCATTACAAACTACGCTCCATCTGCCGGGTCAACCAGTTTCGATCCAGCAGAAAGCGCGGTCAATTCGTTCGATGATTATACCTACGACGCATTCGGAAATGTCCTGACGGACACCAGCCAAGACGGCATGTGGGCTTACACCTACAACGCCGACAGCGAATTGACCACCGCCGTTTTCGCGCCGAATTCAACCGATCCCGATGGGCTGGCCGCCCAGGACGTGCAGTATGCCTATGACGCGGGGGGAAACGTAATTTCCGAAACGGCCAACGGTGTGGTAACGACCTTTGCTGTCAACAGCGTGAACGAAGTCACCTCCAGTACCACTGTAGGGGTGGGCACAACCACTTACGAATATGATGCGGACGGCAACCTGCTCTCCTCAACGGGTCCGACTGGCAACACCGCTAACTTCGCGTACAACGAACTCGACGAGCTCGTCAGCGCCACCAGCCCAGGGCTAACGGAAAGTTACGCTTACGATCCGTTTGGTAATCTGATCTCTCAAACCATAAGCAACGCCATCACCAACTACCAGATAGATCCGAATGGGACCGTGGTCGCCGCATTTAGCGGCGCCGGCGCGTACAACAACAACGGAGGCCTGACGGCACACTACACGTATGGATTAGGCCTGGTGAGCCAGGTCAGCCCGAGCGGCGCCGCCTCATATTACGATTTCAACAACGCCGGCTCTACGGTGGACATCACATCGGCCGCCGGCAAGATCGCCAACCAGTACGCCTATCTACCGTTTGGGCAATCCGTCGCCACCAATGAGTACGCATATTTGTCGGCCGGCCAAATCATCAGCGTGAAAGCCGCTGTGACGAACCCGTTCGCGCTCGGCGGGCAACTGGGTGGGATGGGTATCGGGCAGTTTCTTGATGCGCCGGGCGACATCGAGTTTACACTTTATGCTCTTCGAAGAGCGTTCACTCGCGGGGCCATCTGGGATGTACCAGGGGCAAAAGGACCGTTCGCGTATTTTCAAGAAAATGGCGTACTCCGCGTTGGGTACGTCAACCATACGACGGAGACTTTCGTGGCCCGCAATGTCAATGGGCAGATAGTGACCGTTTTTAAGAACTACGGTCCGAATTACATTAACAACAAAGCCGCCCGGATCTTCGTGTCGAATCCCGCCGAGATTGCAAGGGTCGAACGCGCGGCTCTTGCATGGGCGGAGAGGGCTGGTGCACGATCCCTCGCAGCCGCTCCGCTTGAATGGAATCCCTACATTGATGCAGCTCTCCTGATCTGGGACGTTACGGACCTCATCGGCTCGCTGCTTCCGCCGACGGGCCCAGGTGGAGGCCCATCGGACCCAGGCGTAGGTTTGCGGGGCACCGGTGGAGGCCTAGGAGGCAATGGCGGCGGCCAAGGTAATAACGGCGGGGGTCAAGGAGACGACGATGGGTGTGACGACATCCCCCCCCCGCCGCCGCCTCCTCCGCCTCCTCCTCCTATCCCATTATGCATTATACCGCTTGTCGTACCTTATGATTACACGTGCCACGGTAATCTTGTGAAATCGACCGCGGTGACTACCATCGGTGCGGGCGGGGTGGCCGGGAACTTGACGGGCACGACTTGCACTCCTCTAGCCGTTACGAAGACAGTGCAGGCTAAGATTGTCGGGATGGGCGGCGGTGGACTTATATGGCAGACGGCAACTGAAGACACTTCGCAGTGCAACCCCGCGATCCCTCCACTCCAGCAACAAGCGCAGCAAGCTGCCGGAGCCGCAGCCGATCCTCCCATCAACACGACCCCGGCGGTCACGGGCACCGCTCAAGCAGCCAGCGCCGCCGGTCCACCGCCCGACGATGCTTCGCCCGTCGCGTTCATCGCTATTGCACTCGGCAACCTGGGATTGATCAACGGCCAGAGCGGCAACGACGGCTACACCGCAGCGCTTGCGGATCAGATGGTTTCCACGGTCGCGACCTTCGACCAGGTCGAAGCGGACCTCGCGGGCATTTTGCTCACGGCAGCGGGCGAGGGCGCGAGCCTCGGCATCACCGGCGACATCGACCTCATCCAAGAAGTGGACTCGAGGCTCGAAGCGGTCACAAACGCCGAGAACCTGCTGTTTGGCGGTGATGCCGATTGGCTGGACACGACCCAGACGGCCACTCTCCAGCAATGGATGACAGACTTCTTCACCGACGTCCAGACCTCCACCGACGGCGGGCAGATTAGCGCCGCAGAATCAACCCAGCTCCTCGCCACCACGTTGCCCAGTTCGGTGTCGACCAGCGAAGCGCAGGAGTTCATCGCTCGCTGGAATCGAACCGTGCAGTTTTGGAGCCAAGGCATCTTCACCGCCGCACAGGTCCCCTCCGGGCAAAGCACCGACTTCCTCGATATCAACACCATCCAGACCGCCTTCGCCGCCGCCGTGACTGCCGAGCAAGAAGCCGAAGTCGCTGGATACAGCGACGTTGGCACCGAAGTGCAAGGAGTGCTTGCGCATTTTGAGAGCGACCTAGCCGGACAGGGCACCTGCGCGACGATCGTGCTCCAACTTGACCAGTATGCCACACTTACTCAGACGGCTTTCAGCGGGACACTCACGATCACCAACAGCGAAGGCACGGGCTCGATGACCAACGTGTCGATGAACATCAACATCACCGACGCGGAGGGTAATCCAGCCAATGGAGAGTTTTTCGTCACGAGCCCGAGCTATAGCGGCGCCTTCAGCGTCGTCAACGGCGAGGCCACGCTGCCTGATAACAGCACCGGCACCATCTCGTTCACATTTATTCCCGATAACACGGCCGCGTCCGACGGACCGACCGAGTACATGATCGGCGGGACGTTCGGCTACACCGATCCGGCGGGCGGGGCTGTCACGATTCCGGTCTTCCCGTCCACGATCACCGTCGATCCCCAGGCCGAGCTTCAGCTCAATTACTTCTTGCAGAAAGACGTCGTCGATCCAACTGAACCCGCCACGCTCGGATTGCTCGTGACCAACGTCGGCGCCGGCGCGGCAAACAGTCTCTCGATCACCACGGCCCAGCCGCAAATCCTCCAGAACGCCAAGGGCCTGCTCGACACCTTCCAGATCGTCGGCACCCAGGTCGGCAACCAGCAGGAGACGCCGTCGCTCAGTGTCGACTTCGGCGACATCGCACCCGGCCAAACAGCCGACGCAACCTTCTTGCTCCAGTCAATGCTCCCCGGCGTGTTCGACAACTTCACCGCCACGTTTAGCAACTCCAACGCCCTGGGGGGCGCAGAGACCAGCCTGATCGAGAGCGTGACGACGCACTCCCTCGTTTACGCCGGCGACTTCAACGGGTCCAATAGCACCGGCGCCACCGACTACCTGGTTGACGATAACCCCAACCCCGAGAACTTGCCCGACACGATCTACTTCTCGGACGGCACGACTGCCGCGGTTAACATCGCAAGTAATGCGACGGCCACGCAGGTCGGCCCCGCCAGTGCATTGACTTTCCAGCTCACCGCCGACGTCACCAGCGGCTGGGATTATATTCAGCTCCCCGACCCAGGCGCAGGTTACACACTCTACAAGATCGTCAGCGCAAACGGCGAGCGTATCCCGGTCAACGAACAGGCCTGGCAGACCGACCTCACGCTCTCGCCAACAGGCGCGAAGATGACCGATTACGAGCTCCACATCCTCGACGACAACAGCACCGGCTCGTACATGCTGTACTATCGACCCACCAGCTTGACCGCGCCCACGGTATCCTCTGTCTCCTCAGTTTCGAGCCCGCAAAGCGGCACCATCGGGTCGGTCAATGTGACGTTCTCCGAGCCCATCGATCCCACCACGTTCACGAATCAGAACTTGTCCCTCACGCTCAATGGCGGCGCGGACCTGATCAACTCCAGAGTGACGATCACGCAAGATTCGCCAACGACCTTCACCATCGGCGGTCTTTCGGCTCTCACCGGCGACTACGGCAACTATACGCTGACTGTTGACGCGACCGGCATCAGCGACTTCTTCGGCGACGTCGGCACGGCCTCGGGTTCCGCATCCACTTCCTGGGCCACGGGCACCAACGTGCCCGTCGTCGTCAGCGTGGGAGCCGGAAATCCCGCCCTCCGAAACACGCCCGTCGATTCGGTCGACGTCGTCCTCTCCGAGCCCATCAACCCGGCGTCGTTTAACTACCAGGCCCTGAGCCTGACCGTAAACGGTGGGTCCAACCTCATCACTTCAGGGGTTACCGTCACCGAGATCACGCCCACAACCTACAGCATCGGCGGCCTCGGTTCCGTTAGTACCGCCGACGGCAATTACGACTTGACGGTGAGCGCCGGCAGGCTCGTCGATGGCTCGGGCGACTCGGGCGTCGGTTTCCTCTCGGAAACCTGGACAATGAACACGGTCGGCCCGACCATCGCGTCGCTGCCGACTTATATCCAAACCCCGCGCAACATCATCGTTCCCACGATCGATGTGATCTTCTCCGAGCCGATTGTCCCCAGTACGTTCACGTACCAGAACATCACGTATGCCAAGCCCGGCGAGCCCAACCTGATCACGCCCAATATCACGATCACCCAGCTCTCGCCGACCGAATTCGCGATCTCCAACTTCAACAACCTGCTCCTGCCCATCGACGGCACATACACGTTCACAATCAGCGCGGTAGGCGTCGAGGACCTGTACGGCAACACGGGAACCGGCAGCGCTTCGGCTACCTGGACATTGATCACGACGGCGCCCACGGCCCCGACGGACCTGGCGATTTCGCCGAACACCGGCGTCTCCCCCGGCCTGACCGACACCGGCTCGGTCACGCTCACCGGCACCCTCCCGGAAACGGGCCTGTCCGTCGACGTGATGGACGGTAACACCGACCTGGGCTACGCAAACGTCAATGGCACCAGCTTCTCGATCGCACTCACGCTCCCGGCCGGCGCAAACGACCTCTCGGTCACGGCGACCGATCCCGCGGGCAATGTCTCGCCGGCCGCCACGCTTAACGTATTGGTTGACGAAAACCCGCTCACGATCTCCTCGGTCACCGGCCCTGCGTCAAATGCGACCAACTCCCCGGTCAGCACAGCCGACGTCACGTTCTCCGGGCCCATCAACCTGAGCACATTCACGACCGCCAACCTCACTCTGACCGATAACGGCGGCCCCAACCTGATCACGAGTGCCGTTACGATCGCCTTGGTATCGGGCACGACCTCGACTTACGAGATCGGCGGGCTCTCCGGCCTGACGAACGCCGAAGGGACATACGTGCTCATGATCAACGCATCGGGCGTCCAGGACGAGGCCGGCAATGTCGGCACCAGCGCGACGTCGACCTCGTGGCTCATGGACACGACCCCGCCGACGAGTACGATCACTGCCTTGCCGTCGCAGACGACCTCGACCAGCTTCGTTGTTTCGGTCACCGGCACCGACCCGATCGGCGCAAACGGCAGCACGCCGTCGGGCATCGCATCATTCGCCATCTACGTGTCGAAGGACGGCGGGGCCTTCAGCCTGCTCGCCACGGTGACGCCCGCCGATCCCTCCGCTGTCTTTGTCGGCCAGGCCGGTCATGGCTACGGCTTCTACAGCATCGCGACCGATGCGGCGGGCAACGTCCAATCGACGCCAGCCGCGGCCCAGCAGACCGTCCAGATCCGGGTGCCCATGACGGTCAGCTCGATCGCAGCCGTGGCGCCCAACCCGCGCAACACCGCCGTCTCAGCGATTGACGTCACGTTCACCCAGCCGCTCGACCTGACTGGTTCCGACGACGACGCGCTGACCCTCACCGACAACGGCGGCCCCAACCTGATCACAAGTGCGGTCACGATCACGCTGGTATCTGGCTCGACCTACCAGATCAACGGCCTCAGCAGCCTGACCAAGAACAACGGCAATTACACGTTGACAGTGAACGCCGCCGCCATCGACGACCAGAACGGCAACCCCGGCTCGGGAACTCTCTCGACCTCGTGGCTGATGGACACAACACCGCCCACAAGCACGGTCAACTCGCTCCCGGCACGCGGCACGAGCGTCACGGTCGCGGTCTCCGTGACCGGCTCCGATGCCGGCTCACCCCCCTCCGGCTTGAAGTCCTACAATATCTACTCGAGCACCAACGGCGGAGCCTGGTCGCTATGGACCACCGTCCCGGCCTCCAACCCAACGGCGACCTTCTCCGGCCAGAGCAACACAACCTATGCGTTCTACAGCACGGCGACAGACAACGCCGGCAATACCCAGGCTTACAACCCGCAGATTGAGGCCAGCACGTATCTACCCAACCTGACCGCGCCCGTCACTGTCGTCGACAGTACGACCGGCACCAACCCGAGCACGGTGAATACCACCACGGGCACGTTCACGCTCAACATCACGGGGACTGATCCCGGTGGTGGTATCGTGACCTATTTCGAGGTCTACGTCTCGGTCGATTCCGGACCGTATAGCCCGGTTGGACCGGCGATTCCCGCCGGCCCAGCCAATAGCGCGGGGACTGTCCAGGCGACCATCCCGTACCAGGGTCTCACGGACGGTGCTCAGCACGCCTACGCATTCTACAGCATCGGCCTCGACAGCGCCGGCAACACTCAGTCTGCCCCGGCAACCCCCAACCTCACCCTCACAGATACCTTCGCAGCCGCCACACCATCCCAGCTCCAGACCACCAGCTTGATCGTCGAAGACGGCGCCGTCGAGCGCTCCTACATCCGCTACCTGCAAGTCGACTTCAACGAGTCCGACACCCAGTCCGGCGGCGAGCTCACCCAGATCGTCAATTCCCTGAAAACCGCATCACCCGAGATCCAGCTTTACCAGTACGACTTGAACGACGACGCCTCGAGCGAGACGCCCGTCTCACTCGCCAATGTCAACGTCTCGCTGATCGACCACGCCATCGAGCTCGACTTCGGCGCAAACGGCCTGGGCGGCAGCCCCAACACAACGACCGCCGATGGCTACTACGAGCTCGATATCAAGCTCCCGAACGGAGCAACCGCCATCCACAACTTCTACCGCATGCTCGGCGACGTCACCGGAGACGGCACGGTAGACAACAACGACCTGAACGAAATCGCCGCCGAAATCAATCTGTCAAACCCGACCGGGCTCGCGCCCCTGGGCGCGGACGTGAATGGCGACGGCACCATATCCGCAATCGACCTGACGCTGGCAACGCGCGCGAAGGGCCATAAGCTCAAGTCGGGTCTGTCCCTGGGATGATCGACACCCCACCCAGATGGCAGAGACCCCGGCGCGGCGAGGCCGCAATGTTGGGAGGTGGTCTCGGCCACCCGAGGGGTGGCCGCCCGCAGCGGCGACCGTAGTGACTACGACGCCCAGTTCTCGACCCTCAGCCCCGGCACGGCAGAAAGGTCCGCATCTCCAGACACCACCGTGCAATTGCTTAGACTCAGGGCAATTGCGGCAACCTGAATGTCGATTTGCTGGATCATACGTCCATTCCCACGCAGTGTCGCGAAAATCCGGCCGTACTCCTGAGCGGCTCTCTCGTCGAACGGCCAGATCCTGAGGCGGGCAAGGGCGCGGCGCATCCGTTCGACGTTGCGGTCCCGAGTCTCGCTCAACTCCATCCCCGCCCAAAGCTCGCCCAAGACCGGGAGGCAGATGCCCGCAATGTCTCCCTGGACGGCTGCATCGCGCACACGGGCGTCGACACCGCGGCGACGCGCGATGAAATCCCCCGCAACGCCGGTGTCGTGGAGGTACGCGCCTCATGGAAAGAGGCCCTCGATTCTTTTCGCACGCTCCTCAAGCTTACCGATCTCGTACGCCTTCTGCGCTTCCATCGCGCCGCGCCAGTCCGCTTCTTCCTCCGACGTCATCTCAATGGGCTCGATCGAATCAAACCACGCGAGCCACTCCGCAATGGCTTCGGGAGTCCGCGGCCATTGCTGCTCCGTTATCCCAAGCGTCTCGACTTGACCAGGAATAGGCACGACCGTCACACGGCAGCCGTCCGGCCAATCGGCTTGCTCATCGAGGATGATCTGGCCCTCCTTCCAGGTCCCTGTCAACGTGTTTGTTCGCTCATTCGGGTTCATGCTTACCTCTCGCCCCTTGTGCGGTCCTTCTCTCCATTATTCTAGCGTACGGAAGCCGGATGCGGCACATGGTTTCTGCCACCACGATCGAAGCCAGCACGTATCTCCCCAACCTCACCCTCCAAGAAACCTTCGCCACCCCAACCCAGCTCCAGACCACAACCTTGATCGTCGAAGACGGCGCCGCCGAGCGATCCTACATCCGCTACCTCCAAGTCGATTTCAACGAATCCGACACCCAGTCCGGCGGCCAGCTCACCCAGATCGTCAATTCACTCAAAACGGCATCACCCGAGATCCAACTCTACCAGTACGACCTGAACGACGACGCCTCCAGCAAGACGCCCATCTCACTCGCCAACGTCAACGTCTCGGTGATCGACCGCGCCATCGAGCTCGACTTCGGCACAAACGGCCTGGGCAGCAGCCCCAACTCGACGACGGCTGATGGCTATTACGAGCTCGATATCAATCTCCCGAGCGGCGCAACCGACATGCACCACTTCTACCGCCTGCTCGGCGACGTCACGGGTGATGGCACCGTAGACAGCAACGACCTGAACGAAATCGCCGCCGAAATCAATCTGTCAAACCCGACCGGGCTCGCGCCCTTCGGCGCCGACGTCAACGGCGACGGCACAATATCCGCGCTCGACCTGACGCTGGCAACCCGCGCGAAGGGGCACAAGCTAAAGTCCGGTCTTTCCCTGGGGTGATCGATATCGAGTCCTGACCACCCCCCGCCTTCTCCTTGACACCCTCCCGCACCCTCTCCTAGTATGAACCTGCCCGCTCTGAACCAGTATTCCGCGATGGCCCCTGTGAAGCGGGAAGGGGGCCTCCCACCTGGATTTCCGGTGGCCCGGAGCCACGGTTTCTTGTCGTGCGTGAGCGAACCCGCCCGGCCAGCCAGCGGGATCAACACCTTGCCAATGAAGTGAAGTAAAGCAATGCGTGTAGCCTTGGACGCGATGGGCGGCGACTTCGCTCCCGGCCCAATCGTTACCGGTGCGTGTGAAGCGGTCGTCGATCACCCGGAGCTGACAGTCATCCTGGTCGGTGACCGCGAACGCGTCGAGCATGAGCTGGCTCGCGCACCACACGGAACCCCCCGTGAACGGCTCGAGATCGTCCATTCCGCGCACGTGATCGGCATGGACGAAAAACCCGTCGAAGCCTTGCGAAAAAAACGCGACAATTCCATCTCTCGCTGCTGGGGCCTCATGGCCGCCGGTGAAGTAAACGCCGTCGTATCCGCGGGCAACACCGGCGCGATGGTCGCCTCCGCGCTCCTCAACAACAAGATGTTCCTCCCCGGCGTGCGCCGGCCCGGCATCGCCGCCATTTTCCCGTCGCATCAGGGGCCGATCGTCATCATCGACGTCGGCGCCAATATGAGCCCGAAGCCGGAAGACCTTTATCAATACGGGATCATGGGCGCAATCTACGCCGAAACGATCCTGGGCGTGACCGCGCCCCGCATCGGGCTCATGAACGTCGGCTCCGAGGACGCAAAAGGCACCGAACTCACGCGCGCCACCCGCGATATGTTTCACCAGAGCGCGTGGTCCGGCCGGTTCGCCGGCAACATCGAGGGCCGCGATATCTATGTAGGCCGCGTGCGCGTCGTCATCTGCGACGGATTCGTCGGCAACGTCCTGCTCAAAGCCGGTGAAGGAGCCGTCGAGTTCTTGTTCTCGACCTTGAAGGAAGAGCTGGCGCGGTTGATGCCCGACCTGCCGGGCGACGCCGGACCCAAGATGGCCAATAGCCTGCGGCGCCTGAAATCCCGATTCGAATACGAGGAATTCGGCGGCGGCCCGCTCCTGGGCATTCGCGGCGCCTGCATCATCTGCCACGGCAGCTCCGGATCGCGCGCCATCAAGAATGCCCTGCGCGTCGCCGGCACCATGGCCGAAGACCGCCTCGCCACCCTCATCGTCGAGCAACTCGCTGGCGCGGCCCCGCCCGGCAGTGTCGACGACTCCGCCGTCGTGGAAGAAGCACCGCCTGCTCACGCGCCTGCCAAGGGCGCGAAGTCATAAGGCGACGCGAAAGATCGAGAGAAGAGAAGAGAAGGGATACGGAAGAGAAGGGACACACACCGATGCCCAGGATCGCCTTCTTGTTTCCCGGCCAGGGTGCTCAGTCCATCGGCATGGGGCGAGAGCTGCACGCCGAGCTGCCAGCGGCGCGCGCCCTCTTTGACCGGGCCGGCGAAATCCTGGGGATCGATCTGGCTAACCTCTGCTTCAATGGTCCGGCCGAAGCGCTAAACGCCACCGACGTCAGCCAGCCAGCTCTCTTTGTCGCCAGCCTGGCCGCCCTCGAAAGCCTGAAAGCAAACAGTCCCGAGATCGTCTCTGCCTGCCAGGGCGCGGCAGGGCTTTCCCTCGGCGAATACACGGCGCTCGTATTTGCAGGTGCAATCGAATTCGAAGCCGGTCTCAGGCTGGTTCGCCTCCGCGGCGAAGCCATGCAGGCGGCCGCCGCGGCAACCAAGAGCGGCATGGTGAGTGTGCTCGGGCTCGAGGAAAACAAGGTCGACGAGCTCTGTGCACGCGTCGAGCCGTACGGCCGGCTCTGGAAGGCAAACTTGCTCGGGCCGGGCAACATCGTGGTCTCCGGAGACGCGGCTGCCCTGGAGCACGTCGAATCGCTCGCACAGGAGCTCGGCGCGATGAAGACGATCAAGCTGGCGGTCTCCGGCGCGTTTCATTCGCCGCTCATGAAGCCGGCCGACCATCAGCTTGCCCAGTTCCTGGCAAGTACGCCGATCTCGCCGCCGGGCATCCCCGTCTACTCAAACGTGGACGCGACGCCGCACCGCGAGCCAGACGACATCCGGGCGACGCTCGTCTCTCAGGTGCTCGAAGGCGTACGCTGGGAGGCGTCAATGAAAAGGATGATCGCCGACGGATTCGACACGTTCTACGAGATCGGCCCCGGCCGAGTGCTCACCGGCCTCTTGAAGCGCATCGATCGCAAGCTCCCCTGCACGAGCGTCCCCGCGCGGTAGGATCACCCGCACCCGTTTTGGACTTGCCCCCCCGAAACGGCGCCGTTTATAACCGTGTCGGCGGCGATGCTTGAGACGGACCGCGTAAGCTCTCTTCTCTCGAGGATTCACGATCATGGCAGAAGGCCAAAATTTAGCGCCGGCGGGCTGCCGGGTCGACTTGTCGGGGCAGGTGGCACTCGTAACCGGTGCCTCCCGCGGCATCGGACAGGCAATCGCCGTCGGTCTGGCAGCCTGCGGAGCCTCAATCGCCGCAGTCGCCCGCACCCTCGAAGGCCTGGAAGGAACGCTCAAATCCATTCGCGAAGCGGGCGGCACGGCCGAAGGGTATGCCGTCGACGTCTCGAAATCGGATGAGGTCCAGCGCGCGGTCGAGGAGATCGAATCGAAGTTCGGTAAGATCCACATCCTCGTAAATAACGCCGGGATCACTCGCGACGGACTCGTGCTGCGTATGGAAGACTCGGCCTGGGATGACGTGGTCGATACGAATCTCAAGGGAACCTTCCTCTTCTGTCGCGCGGTCGGTGCCTGCATGATGCGCGGCCGCTATGGGCGAATCATCAACATCAGCAGCGTCTCGGGCTTGATGGGCAACCCCGGGCAGGCGAATTATTCCGCCAGCAAGGCGGGCGTCATCGGTTTCAGCAAGACGATCGCGCGCGAGCTGGCCTCGCGAAACATCACGGTGAACGTGGTCGCGCCGGGTTTCATCACCACCGACATGACCAACGTCCTTCCCGAGAAGATCAAGACCGAAGTCAAGGATCGAGTGCCCCTGCGCCGGCTGGGAACGCCCGAGGATATCGCAGATCTGGTACGCTACCTGGCAAGCCCCGGCGCAAGCTACTTGACCGGCCAGGTCATCGCGGTTGACGGCGGAATGACGGCGTGAATTGAGGCGATTTAGAACGGCAATAACCTCCGAAAGCCATGAGCGAGCACAACCGGATACAGAAGCAGGTTTCGAAAAAGCGCCGCGATCAGTGAGTAGCGCGGAATGGAAGCCGGTGCATCGCTGCGGATGCTCGCCAGGCATTCCGCGAGCGCTCTCAGGTGCGTCGGACCAAACGGCCCATCGTGAATTCGCTCGATCAATGGCTGGGGAAGCCCGGCTTCGCCGTGGAGTGCGCCTAGCCAGGCACCCAGGATTGCGGCGATTGAGTCGGTGTCTCCGCCGGCGCCGATGACTTCCGTTAACGCCAGAAGCGGGTCAGAACCGTATCGGACGAATCCAAACGTGGCGAACGCCACACTCTCGAGCACGAACCCGGATGTACCGCATGATCGAATGGCCTCGTCCGTGCTGGCACCCCGCAGCGCCAGGTCTCGTGCGCGGTCGATGGCCGCACCAAGCGTCGCACCGCACACGCAGTGCCGGGCAGCTTGCTGGCAGATCTCGGGGCGAGTTCCCGGCTGACTCTGGGCGCATGCCGCGGCCAGTTCTGCGACGTAGAGAGCGCCTTCGATCGCCCTCGGGTCTCGATGTGTGACTTCGGCCAGTGCGCGACCGAACTTCTCTCGTTCGTGTGGCCGGTCGGCGAAGAATGCACCGATGATCGCCGCGCGCATCGCCGCTCCGTTTCCCGCCGAGTTAACCCCGCTCCGAGCGAAACCCAGGCCGATCCGGATGCAGGCGCGGACGGTCGCCATCCCCACGCCCCACGGCAACCGGCAAAACCAACCGAACAGCGAGCGCCGAAACGAACGCACGCAGCGCTCGAGATCATCCGGATGCCTCGCCAGGCTTTGGGCCATGAGCGCAGATTGCTCCGTATCGTCGGAGACCAACCCTCTCGAGCCGACCAGGTGGAACCGCTCGACCCGCCCGAACCGACGCGCAATCACGCGCGCCGACATCCCCTCGGTCGCGAGCCCCAAGGCGTCGCCAATGGCCGTTCCCAGAAGCGTTCCGGCCAATCGGTCAAGGTCCGGCACCGGCATTTGCCCCCTCACGAAGTCACTAATTGGCTTTTCTGGAGCTCGGGTCGCCAATTTGCTCGTTGATAACACACTGCTCGTCTGTTACGAAGGAAGGTCCAAGATGTTTTCCGGTGCCACTCGAGTTGCCCGCCGATGAATTTCTCCGGCCTTTACGAATTGATCGAACGGTTTCATCGTTCCAATCAATTGCCGGCGTTCGTGTTTGGGGTCCTGTCCGCACTGGCGATCACTTTTCTCTTCCTCTGGAAGTTTCGTCTCCGCATCCGGAGCAGCGGCTCACCGGAAGGCGAGATCCGCGCCCTTGAAAAGCAGGTCGCCGACCTCTCCGCCGAGAACAAACGGTATCGCGGCGACCTCGACCATTACCAGAAGCACGCCGATGTGCTCAAGTCACGCCTTTTCGAGCTGACCGGAGGGCTCCAGGGCCAGAAAAACGTCACCGCGGTTCTCTCCGCCGAATGTGAGCGACTCAAGCAAAAGCTGCTCAAGAAGCGTCAGGTCCAACAATACCTCTCCGACCGGCATCAGCTTGCGAAGCGTGTCATTACCGAGTTGAAAAGCAAGCTGAAGGCGATTGCGCTCTCCGACGGGCGCATCTGGGAAGCGGCTCCAGAGAATGGCTCGCCGCCCTTTCGGCCTCTGAGTCAGCGCCGCACTCCCATCCTATCGCTCGTGAACTTGAAGGGTGGTGTCGGCAAGACCACCATCGCGGCGAATCTGGCCGTTGCGATGAAAAACCACGGCTGGCGCGTGCTCGTGGTCGACCTCGATCATCAAAGCTCGCTCTCCCAGCTTCTGCTTTCGCCCGCGAAGATGGACGAGCTCGTTGTTTCGCGAAGATTGATTCACACTGCGCTCAAGGATGTGAGCGATGGCTTCGCGAGTTTCCGGCAGGCGATCGAGCGCGCCACGAACGTTCCCGACTCCGAGATCTTCGTCGTTGCCGCCGATGAAGAATTCGGCAATCTTGAAACGGCCATGGCCCATTCCTGGCACGCCAAGATCACCCACGACGACATCCGCTATCGGCTGCGAGCAATTCTTCATCGCGCGGAGATCGCAGACCGATTCGACTTTATCCTGCTCGACTGTCCCCCGCGCCTCACAACCGGGTGCGTCAACGCCCTCGCGGCCAGTGATTACGTGATGATTCCCGTGCTTCCGAACGCCGTCGCGGCCGCGGCTGTTCCCCGCCTCTTGCGCTGGCTGCGACACCTGCGCAAGGCGGCCTTTCCGGAGCTCTCGGTGATGGGCGTGGTCGGGAACAAGGCCAAGTACTATGGCGATGCCCTTGTGAAAAAACAGCAGGCCGAGCTCGATTCGCTGGCCCCGCTCTGCCAGGAACAATGGGGCGAGCCGATCCGCTTCTTTCCAGCCTTGCGCATGCATGACCCCATCGCTTATCCTTTACCCGCCCTTGATCCCACGCTCGGTGCGGCCTATCTCGACCTCGCGGACCAGATCAACAAGGAACTGCCACACTATGCGCGTAGCCGATCTCCAGAGCTTTCTCAGAGCACTCGCGACCCCGTTAGCAGCGTCGGGCGCTAAGAAAGAAATCCTCGACGATCTCGAGCGCGCCTGTGACGGCCTGAATCCGTTCGCCGAGCACCAGGTCAAGGACTTCGCCGGCTTCCTGGTTCGCGCCGAAGAGTACGCGCGTACCGGCGTTCTCCCAGTACAGGCCAAGCCCGCACGTGCCGCTCGAGCGACGAAACCAAAAGCGCCAGCGATCACGATCGAAGACGCCGGCACCCTGCTCAGCTCGCTCTACGAGCGATGCACTTCCGACGACGTGACATACGAGTTCATCGCCGCCGAGGTGCAAAAGCTCGACAAGCTGACGGCCAAGGACTTGAGCGAGGTCGCCAAGCACTTTGGCGTCGTCCCGGGGAAGACAAAAAAGGCCTCGCTCGACGCCATCCGCGAGAAGATCACGCGCCGGAAGACAACCCACGTCCGCAACCAGTTCTAAGAAGCCTCGCGCTCGCGTTGATCTCGGGCCTGCGCGGCGCGTCGGGCTCGGCCATGGCTGCCATACCAGCTCAAGGCGCGGACCAGCTTACCAGCACGAACGTACCCCGAAGCGTCGACCTGACGGCGCCTGCTCTCGCCCCGTCCCGGAACATCATTCTCATGCGGATTGATCGCCGGCTTCCACGTCCAGCAGTAAACGCGGCCCGATAACGCAACAACCGCCGCAGCGCCGATCGCGAGCCAGTTGTGCATCCACAGCCCGGCCGCAAACCCGGCGCCCGCCGCGAGTGTCACCACAAAATGCACGGGGTTGGCGTGCTCGAGCGCCGCGCCTCTCGAGCCAAGTCGCACGATGCCCGCACTCGTAGTCGTCCACGCGCTCTTCAACCCATCCCATGATCAGCTTCTCCGATCTGGGTCGACATGGTCTCGCGCGCACATCCTCGACACAATTCCAATTCTGCCAAGGGTTCGTTGCATAAGCTAGTTTAAATCGGCGATTTTTCCAGCATCTGGTAAACGGCTAGATCCCGGAATCAGGAGACCACGTTCGGCGCCAGAAAACCTCAAAGACCGTGTCTGCGAATTCAACGTGCGATAAGGGCCAGTACCTGTTGAGGAATCCGACGCGACGACGTATCGCTCCCTCTCCCTCTTGGAGAGCGCAGGGGTGAGGGCCCTTCCGCACACGACCGCAATTCGCAGACACGCTCGAAGAGCCGGCGCTGTCCGGCGACCCTCCGAGCCGATCGGCGGGTAATTGTCTTTCCGACGATCAAATGGCCGTCGCCTTGGCTTTTGGCGAATGATCGAAGCCGTAAAGAAAGCAATGCTCCGTACAGGAGAATTACAACCAATGTTCTCTGACCTGGGCACCCCGCCTATCTTGCAGTCCGCGACGTTGCGTGCCTCCGTTGATCCGTGCAGCAGCAGAGACTCGCGATGGTCGACCTGGTGTCATCCCACGTCTGCAATCGATCGGCGGAATGAATTAGCCGCACGCTTGATCCCCACCCGTCCCGGGGCGCAACGGTTCTGCGCCCCGAGGTTTACCAAGCTCTCGCTGAAGCAGGTGCCCGGCCGATCGCAAGCTCACTTGTTCGTGGGCGTCGAGATCTTTGTGCCCGCGGGAGCCGGCGACGCCACGGTCGGCGGTCCGGGAACTGCCCCCGTCGAGCTGGAGATCACGTGCGATAGCGGGATGGGAGCGGGTTCAATCGTTCCCGCGTATGCACCATCGCACCCACACGCATCATAATTTGTGTATGCATAGTCTTGGTGGTGCTTATGGTGCCACCAGTTCCAGTGACAACCGCTCAAGGACACCAGCGTGAGACCCGTAACGAGCAAAAGAGCAGAGCGTCTCATTAAACACCCCTTCCTCAGAGTGATCCCATTACCCAGCACCCAAATCTGCAATATGGGTAGGCTGAGTGACTGAGGAATTCTGAAAATTAGTTTGATGGTTGAAGTGGTTTCGTATGTTGGTAAAACTGCGTTGAGATGGAGGGGGTGGCCTACGATCAATGAAACCCGCAAGGTCTAACTCACCGGTAGAGTCTCTTGATAGAACCGGACTCCACCGGCCGATTTTCATCGAGTCCGTCATGAACAACGAAGCCCTCGTTCCCACGCTCGGCGTGGGAACCGGCCTTCGTGTCGCTCCGCGGCGCGCTCAACGTCCGTCCCAGGAAGTTGTTTTCTGACCAGCTTTCAGTGAACATTCGTACCGAAGTGGGAGCCCCAACGTAGTGCGATCAAGGCGAAGGGTCGAGGTTGGGATCCAATCGCTTTGCTTCAGCGAATTCGGCGTCGGCTTCATCCTTCTTGCCGTTCGCAGCTAGGGCCGAGCCGAGGGCGAGGTGGGCGACGGCAAGGTCGGGCTTGAGCCGAATCGCCTCGCGGAAGGCAGCGATCGCCTCGTTGAGCTTGTCGTCTTGTCGCAGTGCGCTGCCCAGGATCAAATGGTTCACGGCGTTGGTCGGCTCGAGCCGGACCACCTCACGAAACTCGACGATTGCTTCCTCGAGCTTGTCGCCACGCTGAAGAGCCAGGCCGAGGCTCACGCGGTTTCTGGGGTCCGTTGGCTCGAGGCGCACCGCCTCACGGAACGCCGTGATCGCCTCGTCGAGCCAGTCCCGGCGCAAAAGTGCGTTACCAAGATACAAGTGTGCCTGGGAATCGCCCGGCGTCAGCCGGACCACCTCGCGGTACGCAGCGATCGCGTCATCAAGCCTCTCCTGCGCGTGAACGCGTGTCCGAGATACAAGTGCGCCCGGCATCGCCCGGCTTGTTCCGGATCGCCTCGCGGTAAGCGGAGATCGCCTCGTCCGTCTTGCCGGCTCTGGAAAGTGCAGCACCCAGGCCGACATGCGCGTCTGCGTTGTCGGGCCCAAGGCGGACCGCCTCGCGATAGGCAGCAATGGCTTCGTCCGTCTTGCCGGATTCTGCAAGCGCGTATCCGAGCTCGATGCGGGCGCCCGACGTCATCCGGCGCGATGCGAACCGCCTCTCGCAGAGCCGTCACTGCCTCGTCGTGCTTGCCCCGTCTCGATAGTGCAGCGCCGAGTTCGATGCGCGCATTCACGACATCGGGCAAGAGGCGAATGGCCTCGCGCAGAGCAATCACTGCCTCGTCGTATTTTCCCTGTTTCGAGAGGGCTGCGCCCAGATAGCCTTGAGCGTCCCCGTCGTTCGAATCACGCTTGATCGCCTCCCGATACTTGTCGATCGCTTCGTCGAGCTTACCCGCTGTTTCGAGTGCGTAGCCGATCAACACCTGTGTATCCAGGTCGAGGGGCTTGAGCTGTCTTGCCTTGCCGAATTCTGCTTCGGCTTCTTCTTGCTTTCCCTGTGCAAACAATGTGGATCCGAGCAAGTAGTGAGCCTCGGCGTAGTCGGGTTTGAGCCGGATGGCCTCACGAAATGCATCGATTGCGTCCTGCGGCATTCCCTGCGAATGCAACGCGCGGCCAAGTTCGAATTGACTTCGGAAATCGTCGGGCACGATCCGGATTGCTTCGCGAAGCGCAGCGATCGCCTCGCCGTACTTGCCCTGACCTCCTAATAGGTTGCCTAAGCGGTGGTACACCGCAGCGTTGCCTGGGTCCAGGCGGATCGCCTCCCGGTACATAGCGATCGCTTCGTCGGGCTTTCTGGTTCCTGAAAGTGCGTAGGCGAGCTCGGCATGCGCGTCAGCGTCATCAGGTGCCAGGCGAATCGCCTCTCGTAGAACCGTCACCGCCTCGTCGTACTTTCCCTGTGTGAGAAGCGCACTTCCCAACGCGCCCGGGGCCTCCGCATCGGCCGGGTTCAGCCGGATCGCCTCACGGTAGGTGGCGATCGCCAGATCGAGCTTTCCCGTTTCCTCGAGTACGTAACCCAGCTCGAGCTGCGTCCACGCGCTCTTGGATTGGAGCCGGATCGCGGTGTCGAGCTCCTGAGTCGCCTCCGCAATCTTCCCCTGGCGATACAGCGCGGATGCCAGACACGAATGGGCGACCACCCCCTGCGGTCGCAGCGCCACGGCCGCGGCGTACGCCCGGGCAGCCGCAGCCGGATCCGGCTTTGGGACTGCCTCGTCGTGCATGCCACCTTCCATCATGCAGAACCAATAATCCCGCGGGAACCGCCGTCTGGCGACCTGTAGAACCGGCTCAGCTTCCGACAGAGCACCTGCCCTGTCGAGCAACCGAGACAGAAGCAACAAGCTGCCCGCCGGCTGCTTCTCGAGCGCCTGAGCATCTGCGGCCCGTGCTTTAAATTCCCGCAGCGCATCCGCGACCGGCTTGTCATTCTGGTCGCGGAGGGCATTGCGCCAGGGGTCGGGGTCAGCAGCCCGCGCAACTTCCTCCAGCCTGCGCCAGGACGCCACTCCCAAGAAAATCCGGCGCGTGCGACACCAATCGTCAATTGCCGCCGCGATTGCAGGGGTTTCCGGGCGACCGGCGAGCCGCGCTCCAGCGGCCTTGGGATCAACCACGTCCAGATCCAGACCGTACCGGCGGAACGCCGCCCCAAATTCGCGATCGAATTGCGCACGATCAAGATGATCGGCAAGCGAATCGATCGTCATATCGAGCTCAGCCATTAACTTCCGTTCAGCGTCGCCGTCGCGAGGTCGAGAGTCTGTTTGAAGTGCGCCGATCGCGGCTTCTGTCGGCTCGAGGCAGTATCCAATTGCCATGACGGCAGTAATTGCCAACGTCATTGCACGAGAAACCGTCGGTCGACGACATATGGCATTCTTCACGAAGCGCACACCAAGTCGAAACATGCGATGACCTCTTCAGCGGAGCCGATTCTTGATCGATCCTCGCCAAACGACAACAGATCAATCAAGGCTCTGCGTCGATGTCCGGATCCAATCGCTTGGCTTCGGCGATTTCTGCCTGCCCTTCATCCTCATTGCCGTCTTGTATCAAGGCAGTGCCGAGCGCGAAGTGGGCCGCGGCGTGCTTGGGCTCAAGCCGAATCGCATCACGGAAGGCGGCGATCGCCTCGTCGAGCTTTTCCTGAAGATGCAAAGCGCACCCCACGCAGAAATGATAGTCGGCAACTTCAGGCTTCAGCCGGATCGCCTCGCGGAAAGCAGCCACCGCTTCGTCGAGCTTCTCTTGACGCTGCAGAGCGCGGCCCAGGCTGAGATGATAGTGGGCTACCTCGGGCTTGAGCCGGATCGCCTCTCGATAAGCCGCGATCGCCTCGTCGAGCTTTTCCTGAAGTTCCAGGGCGAAGCCCACGCTGTTATGGTAGGCAGCCTCATCGGGTTTGAGCCGGATCGCCTCGCGGTAGGCGGCGACTGCGTCATCGAGCTTTTCCTGACGTCGCAGTACGTGGCCTAGACTGCTGTGGTGCGACGCTTGGTTGGGCTTGAGCCGGATGGCCTCGCGGAAGGCGGCGACTGCGTCGTCGAGCTTATCTTGAAGTTGCAGAACATAGCCCAGGAGACTCATGGTAGACGGCCTCATCGGGTTTGAGCCGGATGGCCTCACGGTAGGCGCCAACCGCCTCATCCAGTTTGCCGGTTTCCAGTAGCGTGTAGCCAAGGCTTTGACGGAACGGAGCATCGTCCGGTTTGAGCCGGATGGCCTCGCGGAAAGCGGTGATCGCATCATCGAGCTTCCCTTGACTCGAGAGGGCGCAGCCCAGATTGAAATGGTGAGTGGCATCGTCCGGCTTGAGCCGAATTGCTTGCCAGTACGCAGCGATCGCTTCGTCGAGCTTTCCTAGGCGCTGGAGAGCGTAGCCCAGGCTGCCGTGGTAATCGTCTTCGTCCGGTTTGAGCCGGATTGCTTCACGGTACTCGCCGACTGCGTCGTCCAGCTTGCCGGTTTCCGCGAGCGCGTAACCAAGCCCGTGATGAGACTGCGCGTCACCAGGCGCAAGGCGTATCGCCTCGCGATAGGCCGCGGCCGCATCGTCCGGCTTGCCGCTCTGTCCGAGCGCATAGCCAAGGGCGGCCCTTGACCAGGCGTCATCTGGGGCGAGCTCGATCGCCTCGCGATAGACCGCAATCGCTTCGTCCAGCTTGTCAACGTCCACGAGCACGCGGCCAAGGGCAACCTTGGCCTCGGCGTCCTTTGGGGCGAGCTTGATCGCCTCGCGCAGAGCCACGACTGCTTCGTCATACTTTTTCTGCCCGGAGAGGGCTCGCCCCAGGTACAAAAAACTCTGCGCAGCGCGGGGATCGAGCTTCGTCGCCTCGCGATAGCAGGCGATTGCTTCGTCGAGCTTGCCCGACATCTCAAGTGCATGCCCGAGGGCCAGCCTGTGGAATGCGTCATCCGGCGCGAGGCGGGCCGCCTCGCGCTGCGCCGCCAGGGCCTCGGCGTGTTTCCCCTGTAGCGAAAGCGCACCGCCGAGGTAGCCGTGAGCCTGGGAATTGCCGGGATTGCGCCGGACCACCTCGCGATACTTGGCGATCGCTTCGTCGAGCTTGCCCGCTGTTTGCAGTTCGTAGCCGACCATCAACTGCGCAGTCGGATCATCCGGTTTGAGCCGTCTCGCCACGGCAAATTCTGCTTCCGCCTCTTCCTTCTTGCCCTGCTGGAACAAGGCCGTGCCCAGGTTGTAGTGGGCATCGAAGGAGTCGTGCTTGAGTTTGATCGCCTCTCCGTAAGCCGCGATTGCCTCGTCCAGTTTTCCCTGCGCTTGCAGATCAAAGGCCAGGTTGAAATAAAGATCCGCGTCCGGCGCGATCCGGATCGCCTCGCGAAGAGCGGTGATGGCCTCGTCGTAGTTTCTTCGGCGTGATAAGACATGGCCGAGGTACGTGTGACCCTCGACATCGCCCGGCTTGATCCGGATCGCCTCGCGGTACGCAGCAATCGCTTCATCGATCTTCCCGGTTTCTTCGAGCGCGTAACCCAGAGCTCAGTTGAGCATCTGCCGTCCTGGGCTTGAGCCGTCTTGCCTCGTCCAGCTCTTTCGCTCGCCTCGTCGAGCTTTCCCTCGCGGTGCAGGGCGATCGCCAGATTCGTGTGCGCCGCCACGCTGCGGGGCTCAAGCGCCATGGCCGCGGCGAAAGAACGGGCGGCCTCGGCCGGATCAGGTTTGGGTGCTCCCTGGAGGTTCAGCGTTCCGTCCATCATGCAGATCCAGTAATCCCGTGGAAACCGTCGCCTGGCGACCTTCAAGACCGCGGCGGCTGCCGGCCGGTCGTCGGCCTCGTTGAGCATCCGAGCCACGAGCAGCAAGCTCATGGCGGGCTGCTTTTCCAGCGCCTGAGCATCCCGCCGCCCGCGCTTTGAGCACCGGCAGTCCATCGGCCAATGGCTTGCCGGCCTGGTCGCGCAGCGCATTCCGCCACGGGTCGGGATCGGCGGCCCGCGCGATCTCGACTAACCGGCGCCAGGAAGCGACCTTCAACCCCCTGCGCCGCACGCGCGACCAGATGTCGATCGCCGCGGCGATCTCCGGCGTCTCCGCATGTCCGGCCAGTCGCGCTCCGGCCGTCTTGGCATCAACCGCGTCAAGATCCAGCCCATAACTCCGAAAAGCCGCCGCCATCTCTCGATCAAATTGCGCATCATCATAGTGATTGGCATACGATCCAGTCGCCGCGGCAAGATCCGCCAGCAACTTCCGTTCGCCTTCGCCGCGCGCGGTGCGCCTTCCTTTTGAACCCCGCCGGGCCCGGCACGTGGCTGCTGCTGCTCGGCACCGGAAGCGGACGCAGCATGCCCGGCATCACACGCGAACGACGAGCACGCCGCCGAAGAATAACACCATTGCGCTCGAGGCCGCCGGCCGACGACACAGAGCATTTTTCATTGCGAATCCGATCACGTCGAACATGCGACACCCCTGCACCCAGGCGCGAGAATGGAATCACGGTTCGTCATCAATGTCAGGCTTCAACCGCCTGGCCTCGTCGAATTCGGCCTTCGCCTCATCGTCATTGCCGTTGGCAAGCAAGGCGGTGCCCAGGTTGTAGTGGGCCTCGGCGTAGTCGGGCTTGAGACGAATCGTTTCGCGGTACGCGGCGATCGCCTCATCGAGCTTCTCTGCTCGCTGAAGTGCGAAGGCCAGGCTGAAATGAGTGTGCACGTCATCGGGCTTGAGCTTGATCGCCTCTCGCAATGCAGTGACGGCCTCATCCGGCTTTTCCTGTTGCAAGAGCATCGCCCCGAGATACATGTAAGCCTGTGCGTTCGCCGGTTTGATCCGGATCGCCTCGCAATAGGCGTCGATCGCTTCGTCGAGCTTGCCGGCTGACGAGAAGGCGTAACCAAGTCCGATCCGGATCTCCGCGTCGTCGGGCGCGAGCCGGACCCCCTCGCGGAGCGCGGCGATGCCTTGCTCGTGCTTTTCCTGCCGCGATAGCGCCGACCCGAGGTACAAGTGAGTCCGGGCATTGCCGGGCTCGATTCGGACGGCCTCGCGATAGGCGTCGATCGCTTCGTCGAGCTTGCCGGCTTCCGATAAGGCGTAACCGAGGCCGAGCTGGTTACTGGCGACACCGGGCGCGATCCGGACGGCCTCGCGAAGAGCGGCGATCCCCTCGTCGCGCTTTCCCCGCCGTGAAAGAGCAGACCCGAGGTAGAGGTGAGCCTGGGAATCGCCGGGCGCGATCCGCACCGCCTCCCGAAAAGCCGCGATGGCTTCGTCGAGCTTGCCGGCCTGTTCCAGCGAGTACCCGACGGCGAGCTGCAATCCGCCATCATCCGCTTTCAGACGCTTGGCCTCGGCGAATTCATGCTCAGCCTCTTGGCGCTTGCCCTGCTTGGTCAATATGGAAGCCAGGCCCATGTGAGCCCGGGCATCGTCGGGTTTGAGCCGGATCGCCGCGCGATACGCAACAATCGCTTCGTCGAACTTGCCGCTTGTGGCCAGCGCAAAGGCGAGGCCGTGCTGGGCTTGTGCGTTCTCCGGCGCGAGGCGAACGGACTCGCGCAGTGCGGTTATGGCCTCCTCTTGCTGACCCTTGAGCGATAACGCGGCACCGAAGTACATGCTGCGCCTGCGCATCGCCCGGCATCAGCCGGACCGCGTCGCGAAACTTGGCGATCGCATCGTCCACCTTGCCGGCGCGCATGAGCGCGTGCCCGAGGTCGAGCAGGACGTGTGGATTGTTCAGCTCGAGGCGTTTCGCCTCATCAAATTCTGCGTTGGCTTCCTGCTGCTTTCCTAGTCTGCTCAAGACCATGCCGAGATTGAAGTGCGCCTCGCCGTCGTCGCGATTGAGCCGGATCGCCTCGCGGAACGACGGGACGGCCTCGTCCACTTTTCCCTGCGCGAGCAGAGCTCCGCCAAGGCGGCGATGGCATTCGGGATCCTGCGGCTTGAGCCGGAGCGCCTCGCGAAAAGCACTCATGGCCTCGTCAAATTTGTGCTGTTGCAGAAGAGCGCTTCCCAGGTAGGACTGCGCCTTGGCCTGAGCGGGTGTGATGCGGATCGATTTACGATAGCTGGCGATCCCGTCGTCGATCTTGCCGGCTTGACAGAGTGCATAGCCCAAGATGAGCTGAGCATCCGCATCATCGGGCGTCAGCCGGACCGCCTCCCGGCATTCGGCAATGGCCTCGTCGTGCTTGCCCTGCACCGACAGGGCCGTCCCCAGGTAGGAGTGAAGCTGGGCATCACCGGGTTTCAGCCGGATCGCCTCGCGGTACTCGGCAATCGCCAGATCGCGCTTCCCGATCTGTTCGAGAGCATATCCCAGCGCGAGGTGGCTCTCTGCGTTCTGGGGCTTGAGCGCGGTCGCCTCACGAAGCTCGGCTGCCGCCTCGGTCAATTTCCCATGGCGATGCAAGGCCGTCGCCAGGTACGCGTGGGCAAACAGGCTCTTGGGCCGCAGCGCCACCGCCGCTGCACACAACCGCGCGGCCTCTGCGAGTTCGGGCTTCGGCAGCTTCTCGTAATGCGCACGTCCCAGCATCATGCAGACCCAGAAATCCCGTGGGAACCTTCGCCTGCCAACCTGCAAGACCGCGATGGTGCTCGGCCGGTCGTCTGCCTCGACGAGCATCTGCGAGAGCACGACCAGGCTGTTCACCGGCTGCTTTTCAAGCTCCCGCGCATCGGCGGCCCGTGCCGCGAGGACGGGCAATGCATCAGCGATCGGCCGGTCACATTGGTCGCGTATTGCGTTCCGCCATGGGTCCTGATCAGCGGCCCGCGCCACTGCGGCCAGCTTTCGCCACGTGTCGACTTTCAGTCTCGATCGCCGCACGCGGCACCACTCATCGAGCACCGCGGCGATCTCGGGAGTCTCCGGCCGACCGGCCAGCCGCGCTCCGGCGGCCTTGGGATCAACCACATCGAGATCCAGACCGTAACGGCGAAAAGCCGCCGCCAGCTCGCGATCGAGCCGCGAGAACTCAAGGTGATCGGCGTGCGCCTCGATGGCCGACTGCAGCTCGGCCAGCAACTTTCGTTCGGCTTCTCCATCGCGGCCAGCAATGTCTTTTTGAGGCTCAACCGCGCCGGAGGCCTGCTCGATCGGCCGCACGCCGAAAGCGACCGCGCCGCTCCCGGGATCACACGCAAGTGCCACGACATAGCTTGCAAAGAGCACCATCGTTCTCGCGAACGTCAGTCGAGATCGCAGGCGCATTGCGGACAAATCAAGGTGGAACATGTAACGCCCCCTGTGACCGGCCCGGCTCGTGATTGATGTAAACAAAACACTAGCAGATTTTCGGCGCGGCCACGAGAGCCCAGAGGCAGGATCCATGCAGCCTTGGAAGATGGGTGCAACCCACCGGCTTCACACGGCTTGCGATGGATTGGATGCACCGGACGACGAGCGCACCTCAGAACGCATGCCCCGATCACATCTTCGCGACCCACCGTCCCCCAGAACGGGCATGAATGTGGACCCTTAGGATGTCTAGTAAAGATGCAAAGACTGCGAAAGCACGGCAAACGGCTCCTTCTACTCGTTCCATTCGCTTGAGGGCGGCGTGTTCACTCCTTCGTACGAAGGATTGGCCCTTGTTTTCGGCGCGATCGCGGGGAAGAATTGCGTCCAGGATGGAATACGATGTCCAATGGACATTTAGGTAGGATGATGCTAAGTTGAGTCGTGTTTGTGGGGATCGGGGTTCGCGAGGTCGTTACGTTCGCCGGTGGCGGGAAGCTGTTTCGGCGGATTTTTTGACCTTCAAAGCTATGTCCCCGTGCTCGATTTTCGGTCTCACGGCCTGTAGCGCCATTGCCTGCCGCCGAAGTGGCTCGCCTGATTTTCACGGCCGGCGTGCCGAGAGCGTACGATTTTGTGTTTGCGGGAATGTCAGTAGACGAGACGAGGAGGTTCGCCCGTGTCCGTGGAAGAGCGTGTGATCGAAATCGTGAGCGAGCAGATGGGTGTCTCCAAGGACCAGGTCACCAAGGAGACCTCCTTCGTCAATGACCTTGGTGCCGACTCCCTCGATACGGTGGAGTTGGTGATGGAATTCGAAGAAGAGTTCGACATCACCATCCCGGACGAGGAGGCCGAGAAAATTCAGACGGTCGGCCAGGCAATTGAGTACATCGAACAGCATGCGCACGCCAAGTGAGAGAGGTGCGGTCTCCGCAGGCATCGCGGCGGAGATCGCGCGGAGCCATTCATTCCAGGCGGCGGTTTTCTAACTATCAGTGGCGCTATGGCACATGCACGCCGTGTCGTGATTACCGGCATGGGAGTGGTCACGTCGCTTGGTGAGGATCTCGGGCGGTTCTGGGACGCACTCTGCGCCGGTCAGAGCGGCGTCGGCACGCTCACGCTTTTTGACACCACCGAGTTTCGCGTCCATTTCGGCGGCCAGGTGCATGATTGGGATGCCGCGGCCCGGTTCGGCGTCAAGGAGGCGCGGCATCTCGATCGCTTCGCGCAGTTCGCGCTGGCAGCGGCGATTTCCGCGGTCGACGACTCCGGAATCGATTTCTCGGCGCTTCCCTCTGAAAACTGCGGCGTCTTGATTGGGTCGGGGATCGGCGGGCTCAACGAGTTTGAGAGCCAGCACACGATCATGATGCAGAAGGGGCCGTCGCGGATCAGCCCGTTCGTGATACCGAAGCTCATGGTGAATGCCGCCAGCGGGCAGGTCTCGATCCGCTGGGGGCTCAAAGGCCCGTGCTCGGCGGTGGCCACGGCCTGTGCTTCGGCGGCCAACGCCATCGGCGACGCGTACCGCCTCATCCAGTCCGAACATGCCGACGTCATGATCACCGGCGGCAGCGAAGCGGCGATCACGCATATGGGGCTCGGCGGCTTTGCCTCGATGCGAGCCCTCTCCACGCGCAACGACGATCCGACGCGCGCCAGCCGGCCATTCGACCGCGATCGCGACGGGTTCATCCTGGCCGAAGGTGCGGGCATTCTGGTGCTCGAGGCCGAAGAGGTGGCCGTCCGCCGCGGAGCGAGAATCTATGCCGAGGTGGTGGGCTACGGCATGTCGGCCGACGGGTCGCACATCACGGCACCGGATGAGGAAGGCCGTGGCGCGATGCGGGCCATGAACGCCTGCTTGAAAGACGCGCGGCTGGGTCCCGAGGCTGTCGGATACATCAATGCTCACGGCACGAGCACCCCATTGGGCGACCTGGCCGAAACCCGCGCGATGAAGCAGGTCTTCGGAAATCAAGCGCCGAATCTCCAGATCTCGAGCACCAAGAGCCAGCTCGGCCACCTGCTCGGCGCTTCGGGCGGGGTGGAGCTGATCATTTCGGCCCTCGCAATTCACAACGGCGTGCTTCCCCCGACCATCAATCTCGACCACCCCGGCGAAGGCTGCGACCTCGACTACATCCCCAACGTTGCACGCGAAGCCCGCGTCGACACGGTGATGTCCAACAGTTTCGGGTTCGGCGGTCATAATGCCAGCCTGCTCATCCGCCGATACACGGCGAATCGACCCGCATGAACCTACCCGACTGGCGGACCTTTGCATTTGAATCGGGAATCCTGACCGAACCGATTTCGGACGGCAACCGGCTGGTCCTCTGGATTCCTGATGACCGCGACGCGACCTTTCAGTACTGGGAGCGCGTCGGCAACGTCATCCGCGGCGAGATCGTCTCGGAGCAGGGGCTATTCGCCACCCCGGCCACGTCGATGCGCGCCAGGCAGCGGCTCCGAGGCGGGCTGAGCCGGCTTTGGGGCTCGCTGCGCAAGTCGAGCAAGAACCGGGATTTTTCGCTCCCCGA
This sequence comes from uncultured Planctomycetota bacterium, assembly GCA_963823665.1. Lineage (GTDB taxonomy): Bacteria > Planctomycetota > Planctomycetia > Isosphaerales > Isosphaeraceae > CAVXHV01. Next base: position 1,846,956 of record CAWGMQ010000003.1, on the reverse strand, counting down.
CGGCTCGTCTTCGGAGCAATGCGGCGAGCGCAATGCCGATCTGCTGCTGGTCTGGTCGCCGGCGGCCGAGACCCCGATTGACGAATCGCTCGTTCAAGCCGCCTGGCCGCACGCGAAGCGCGTCAGACGCCTTTGCAAGGAACTTTACCTGGTCTCCGGCATCGAATCGCAGACCGCAAGCCCCGAGCATCCCGCCGCTCCTCCGCCGGACCCGACGATGACGGGCACCCCGCGCGACCAGGCCGAGCTTCTCCTGGCCGCCGCACGCACGGCCGGCAACCGCGCTGCCGAGGCCACGGCGCTCACCGACGTGGGGGTGACCAAGCTCAGCGAAGGCGACCACGCAGGCGCGGTCGCGGCGCTCGAATCAGCTCTCCAGATCACTCGCGAGCTCGCCGACCGCGAGCGCGAAGTCGACGTCGTAGGCAATCTCGGCCTGGCGATGCTGGGCGTCGGTCAGGCCCCGCGAGCGCGGCAGATGTTCGAGCACGGTCTGGCCTTTGCCCGCGCCAAACGCGATCACCTCGGTGAAAAAACCGCGTTGGAGCGCCTCGGGCTCGCGCACTGGCACCTCCGCGAGTTTGCCACCGCACTGAGCTGCTTCGACCAGGCGCTGGGTCTGGCGAATCTCGTCGGCGATCGAATGCAGGCCGCCAACTTGCTCTGGTACCAGGGCATTCAATACGCCGAGCTCGGCCAGCGCGACCTCGCGATCGCCAAGGCCGAGGAATCAATAGCTCTGTTCAGAGCAATGGGTCGCCCCCAGGCCGCGTGGTACGGCTCACACTTGCAAAAGTACAGGATGGGACTCTACGAAGACGCCCCGGCCGCGGCGCCGGCCGGAGTGAGCACGTCGCCGCACTCGTATCTGGGCGGCGCCATTGTCGCCAGCGTTATGGGCGGCCAGAGCCAGGGCCAAGCCCAGGGCCCGGGCGCATCGAAGGCCAACAGCGGACCAGGCCTGTTGCGCATGGCGATGTCCGCAACCAAGGCGATGGCCACATTCGTCGGATCGGGCATGAAAACAACCCCCGCCGAAATGCAGGCCAAGCGAAGCCAAACGTGCGCCTCGTGTGAGCACCACACCGGCATGCGCTGCAAGATCTGCGGTTGCTTCACCCATGTGAAAATCAAGATGGCACACGAAGACTGCCCGATCGGCAAGTGGCCGGGCTAAGTCGGATTCAGCGCACGCCCCATTCCCACAGCCCGAACGCAGTTTTCTGATCGAGAGGGCGGCCCGACGCCTTGAGCGCCCATCCCGCCTGCCCGCGGTGATGGGATTCGTGCGAGATCAAGTATCCCATGAACGCAACTGCGTGCGGCTTGAATCCCTTGACCTTGCCGCCAGCGGCCATCGCCTCGCGCAACAGAGTTTCGATTGCAGTTCCGGATGCTTCGAGGGCCTTCCGCAGCTCGGCTTTCTTCCCGACCGTCTTGGTTTCCAGCTTCGTCAAACCCTCGAGCAGGGCCGGAGCGGCCGACTTCAGCCAGAGCAATCGCACGTTGTGGATGTGCGCGAACAAATCGTATACCGAGCGGCTCTTGGTCGGCAGGCAACAGCCCAGTGCGTCGTCCAGGATCGCGTCGAGCAGGTAGAGATTGATTCGATTATGGATGGCCCAGGTTTCGATGATCTGTTCTTCCACGTGAATCGGCAATTGTGCCGGTGTCCGAGCGCGCAGCGAAGGAACCGGCGATCTGCCGCCTCTTTCTGTATACAATGTTGAAGGTAACCGCCTGCTGAACGTCGAGGATGCAACCATGATTATACCGGACTTATTGGGCGATCGCGTCTCAGCCGTTTCCCTGAATCCAGCACAAGTTCAGCGCTATGCCCGGCATCTCATCATGCCCGAAGTGGCGATGGAGGGGCAGAAGCGGCTCAAGGCCGCCAAGGTGCTCTGCATCGGGACCGGGGGCTTGGGATCGCCGCTGTCCCTTTATCTCGCGGCGGCCGGAGTCGGCACACTCGGGCTTGCCGATTTCGATGTCGTTGACGTCTCGAACCTCCAGCGCCAGATCATCCATTTCACCAGTGACGTCGGCCGATCCAAGATCCAGAGCGCCGAGGAGAAGCTCCATGCGCTCAACCCCGACCTGAAAATCATGACCCACGAGCAGACGATCGACAGCTCGAACGCGCTGCAACTGTTTGCCGATTACGACGTCATCGTCGACGGCACCGACAATTTCCCGACTCGTTACCTGGTGAACGACGCCTGTGTGCTGCTGGGAAAGCCGAATGTCTATGGCTCGATCTTCCGGTTCGACGGCCAGGCAACGGTGTTCTTCCCACCGCAAGGCCCATGCTATCGCTGCCTCTATCCCGAGCCCCCGCCGCCGGACCTTGTGCCGAATTGTGCAGAAGGGGGCGTGCTCGGCATCCTGCCGGGCCTGATCGGAGTGGTGCAGGCGACCGAGACAGTCAAGCTGATCCTGCGCGCCGGGAGGCCGCTGATCGGCCGGTTGCTTCTCTATGATGCGCTCGAAATGACGTTCCGCGAGATGAAGGTGCGCAAGAATCCGAGGTGCCCGATCTGCGGCCCAAACGCGACGATCCGCGAGCTGATTGATTACCAGGAGTTTTGCGGATTACACGCCCCGGCGGTTCATGCGGCTCCGGCAGCGACAAACGGCAGCGGCGAGATCACGCCCGTCGAGCTCAAGGCTCTTCTGGAGCAGGGCGTCGAGACGGTTATTCTGGACGTGCGCAACCCGGAGGAGATCGCGATCTGCCGGATTGCAGGTTCGACGGTGATTCCGCTGCCGGAGCTAGCCGCCCGTCTCTCCGAGCTGGACGCGTCCGGGTCGTACGTTGTCCATTGCAAGAGCGGGATGCGAAGCGCGAAGGCGATTGGGGTTATGCAAGCGGCCGGATTCACCCGCCTCAAGAACTTGACAGGCGGCATTCTGGCGTGGATCAAGGATGTCGACCCCAGCCTGCCGGTTTACTGATCGGTGTTGCGCGGGCTCGGTCGGTGCGATGGTGGGCGCGCGAGACGGCGCCTGTTCCAGCGCCCGCGGCCGCAATGTTGGGCGTCTCCGACCCCGCCTCCGGGCGCGACCGCAGTTCTCCAGGACGCTGCGGCACGGCGCGGAGGTCCGACGTTGAACGGCGGACCGGCTTCACGTGACTTGCCCGCGTGAGTTCCCTCGTGGGAAACTCTTTAGGCGACCGGCAAATTCATCGCTTGGCGGAGTCGAAGGTCGATGCGAACTCAGGGGTGATCGTGCGCACGCTACGCTGTAACATCGAGGATTTGGCGACGTGGCATCCGTGGTTCTTTGTCGAACCCCAGGTCGTCGCCTGCGTTGCAATGCTCGCTCGTCACGGTGGGCCGCCCGCGTTTCTCGACGTCGACTGTTACCGCGATCCACAGCCAACTCACCCGGCGCCATCGGCAGAAAGGCGCACAAGCCATGGCCAACCCGCTTGGTTGGGACGCCTATGTTATGGTCTGCGTTTTCTCGTCCCGGGGTCACCGCATTCGCTTTTCCTTTCACCGTGTTCAGGAGCCGGTCGATGACCAATCGCCAGCCTAAGCCATACGGCGAGCGCGTAAAGGCTCTGATGGCCGAAAAATCTCGCCTACTCTCGAAGGCGCAGGCATTTTCTGACATGGGCTTGGAGGAAACGGTTGGGCCCGTGTGGTCGTGCGCAGCGTCGTACGAAGAACGTATCGCGCCTTTGTTCGATGTGATCGGCCGTGATGCCGAGGCCGCACTGCACCGTGTCAGCGCCGCTGGTTGTTTCGCGAAGTCCGGTGAATTGAGCCGCGCTGCCAATCTTTATCGCGCTGCACTTGCCGGTCCTCTCTCCGATGCGGCGAGAGCCGACGTCAAGCGGGAGCTCTCGATCTGCCTCAAGCGGATTCATCAGTCCGCGACTGATTCGGTCGCTTGATCCTCTCGGCGACCCGGCAGCCAAGCCGAACGGTGGCGAGCGTGGCTCGAAAAACTCAAGACCGGCCGCCTGCTCGGCCGCGACAATCGACGCTTTCAAATTGGACGGTTGATGCCCATTCTGACTCAGGGAATCCTTCGGCCTTGCGCCGCTTCCCAGAGCGCATACCAGTCTTCACGTTCCAGCACGATGGAGTCGGCCTGCGCGGCGGATTGCAGGCGTTCGAGTTTGTTCGTGCCGAAGACAGCAAGCGGTTGACTCGGGTGCGCGAGAATCCAGGCGTACGCTAGCTGTTCCAGCGGTGCCGCGTTGTAACGGGACGACATGTTCTTCGCTGCCGCAGCCAGACGGCCCGCGGCGGGATTGATTGGATCAAAGATTCGCCCACCCGCGAGCGGGCTCCACGCCATCGGGTGCAGGCCAAGTTTCTCGCACTGATGCAATGTGCCGTCGTCGATTGGCTCCGGGTGCAGCAGGTGGAACTCGATCTGGTTCGTCACGAGCGGTTGTTCCATCCGCGAGTAGAGCAGATCAAACTGCGAAGCACTGTAGTTGGACACGCCCGCTGCGCGAATCTTGCCGTTGCCCAAGAGCTCATTCAATCCCGCGGCCGTGTCGTCGGCTCGCGTCAGCCAGTCGGGGCGATGGACGAGAAACAGTTCGACATGGTCGGTGCCGAGCAGGCGCAGGGATTTTTCGAGGCTTTTGATCAAACGCGGGCCAGTGGCGTTGTAATGAGCCGTGCGGCGTTCGGGATGGTGCGAGCAAGGCACATAAATACCGGCCTTCGTGACCAGCTCGAGTTGATCACGCAATCCCGGCGACAAGGCGAGCGCCTCACCGAGTTGTTGCTCCACTTCGTAGTTACCGTAAATCTCCGCGGTATCAATGGTCGTGATGCCGAGATCGACGCAGGCATGGAGCCGGCGGTTGATTGCCTGTGAGGTCGACCTCGCCTCGAGCAGCCGCCACGTGCCATAAACCATGCGCGAGAATTCTGGGCCATGGGTCGCGAGTTTGATTCGTTTCATGATCTGGTGGCTGGCTTGAATGGTCTGACGGATAAAGGTTGCTCGTCGGACGGAAGTTTGCCATGGAACGGTCAAGCCCCGTTGCCGCCGGCCGCCGGCTCGAAGAGCGGCACGATGTCGGCCACGGCCAGTCGCCCTACCTCCAGGCCCTCGAACATGACGGGCACTGATTGCCCCACCATGAAGACCCGAGGCCTGCCGTAGCCAGAAGTCCCCCGCCGCTTTAAAAGTGAATAGACTTCGACTTGGCGGGCCTTTAAATTGACGATCCAGTAAACCGGGATGCCAGCCGGACCGTAGACCTTTGCCATCTGCCGATCCTCCGAAACGCTCGACGCGGCGATTTCGACGACCATTGCCAGATCAGCCGGCCCTGGATCGCGAGCGGTGTAGTCTTCGATGTCTCCACGCGCGATCGAAACGTCGGGCTCTGGCTTGGAAAACGCCAGTCCTATCGCACCCTCGATCCGGAAATCCCAGCCGGAGGGGACCAGCCTCTGGAGTTTTCTGACGAGATTCTTGGCGACGAAGGTATGGCGTGGGCTCTTCGGCACTTTGGCCACCAGGAATCCGTTGATGAGAGTAAACCGATCGCGCTTGGCGAACACGCCGGCGTCGACCATCGCCTCGTACTGGCCGACAGTTAGCCGCGCCAGGCGTTTTGGGACCCACCTCGACTGCAGAGGCGGTCTCGTGATCGTCGACATGCTTGTGTCTCCTTCGGTGCGTGCCCAATTATACTGCCATGCAGGCGCGGCCAACACTCCGTGAGCCGCTCCGCGTGCCGGCCACAACAGATACAACCTCGTTGAAATTCAACGCACTCGTGATAGTATGGTTGACGTCGTGCGTGCGCCCGCGGTCGAGTCCCGGGCGCGATCAATCGTCGAGACGGAGTTTCGTCGTCGAGGAGATTGATATGTCGCATCCAGCGCGTTCCGTGGGGCGGGCTCGACGTCGGCGCAATCGATCGTTCCGGCATCTCCTCGAATCCCTCGAGCCACGTCTGTCGCCGGCGGTCTTCACGATCTCGGCGGGAGTCGCCGACGGCGCGCAGAACAGCCTGCGATCCGCCATCAATCAAGCAGATTCCAACGCCGACTCGAGCAACACGATCGAGCTTGGTCCCGGCACATTTACGCTGACTGAAGGCGCCGGCGGCAGTCTGCTCATCCAGGACCTGGCGAGCGGCGTTGCGAACAAGTCGCTGACGATCGAGGGCGCGGGGAGCTTGCAGTCGACGATCACTCCGCAGGGGGCATTCCGCATCTTACAGGTCCTCGGCACGCCGTCGGCGGGCATGTCCGTCGTTTTCGAGAACGTCATTCTTGAGGGCGGGCGGGCGCTCGACGGGGGCGTGCTCGGCGGCCACGCAGGTCTCGGGGGCGGCCTGCTGATCGACGGCGGAAACGTCGTGTTGAGCTCCGTGTTGCTGGCGGACAACACCGCGTCGGGCTTGTCCGGCGTCCCCGGCTTGGCCGGTACCGGGAGCGCCGGCGGAGGGCGCGGGGGGGCCGGCGGCGACGCGATGGGCGGCGGTGTTTACCTTGCATCCGGTAGTCTGAGCGTCATCAGCTCCAGGCTGTCGGGCAATATCGCTCGCGGAGGTCCTGCTGGAGCAGGTGGCTCCGGGGGCCAGATCAATTTCAGCCGCGGAAAGACTGGGGCTGCGGGGAAGAACGGCCAATCGGGCCAGGCCGGCGCGACCGGAGCCTCCGGCGCCAGCGGCCAGCCCGGGATGAAAGGCCACTCTGGCGGCAATGGGGCCGCGGGCGCCCCATCGACCAGGCAGTTTGGCCCTGGCGGCCCTGGCGGCAATGGTGGCAGTGCTGCGGGCGGCGCGATCTATGTTGCCGCCGGCACGGTCTCGATCTTTCAGTCATCGTTCCAGTCAAACAGTGCCTACGGCGGAGCGGGCGGATCAGGCGGTCACGGAGCCGAAGGCCAACTCGGCGGCGGGTCGGGCAGAGGCGGCGCGGGCGGCATCGGCGGTATGGGGGGCGCCGGTGGCGGTGGCGGCGGTAAGCACGGCAGCTCGGGCGGCGTCGGTGGCAACGGCGCCAAGGGCGGCACCGGCGGAGTCGGCGGTGTTGGTGGCCCGGGCGGTCACGGGGTCAATGGGACGGTCGGCGGCGACGGAGGCAGCGGGGGAACCGGCTTCGGAGGCGCCATCTTTCTCGCCGGCGGCAGCATGACGATTCGCGCCGCGACTTTCGAGCACAGTACGGCCCAGGGCGGTGACGGCGGCGACGGCGGTGACGGCCGCACCGCGGCCATTGGAACTCAGGGAGGCGGCGGCGGCGGCGGCGGCGCGGGCGGTCGCGGCGGCAGCGGCGGCGGCGGTGGCGACAACTTGAAGGGCGGTGTAGGCGGGGCCGGTGGCAAGGCCGCTGCTGGCGGCCGTGGTGGCTTGGCCGGGAACGACGGTCGCGGCGGCACCGGCGGCGTCGGTGGTTTCGGCGGTGCCGGCGGCAATGGCGGCGTCGGTGCCGGCGGCGCAATCGACATCGCGGCCGGACAGTTGAGCCTGAGCGCCTCCACGCTCACAGCAAACACCGCCGCCGGCGGCGCGGGCGGTCGCGGCGGCGACGGCGGAAACGGAGGAGCGGGAGGCATTGGCGGCGCCATCATCTTGAACGCCGGTCCCGCGGGTGGTCGTGGCGGCGATGGCGGCCACGGCGGCGATGGCGGAATAGACTTTGGCCCCGGTGCATCCGGCGGCGTCGGCGGCCTCGGCGGCACTGGCGGCAAAGGTGGTAAGGGAGGTATCGGCGGCTCCGGCGGCGACGGTGGCGCCGCGGGTGCCGGCGGCAGCGGAGACGGCGGCGGCATCGCCGTCGCCGGCGGATCGCTCACGTTAACCGCTGACACCCTCGCCCAGAATGAAGCGGACGGAGCCGCCGCTGGTGTCGGGGGCAAAGGTGGCCACGGCGGCGCCGGCGGCACCGGAGGCTACGGTGGCCACGGCGGCAGCGGCGGCAGCGGCGGCAACGGCGGCGTCAGCGGCCCGTCCGGTTTCATGGGCAAGAACGGCCACGGCGGCAATGGTGGCAACGGCGGCAAAGGTGGCGCGGGCGGCACCGGCGGCACCGGTGGCAGCGGCGGTAACGGCGGCAACGGCGGCGGTGGCGGGTTCGGACTCGGTGGCGGGATCTATTTGAGCGCGGGCCATGTGGACGTTCTGAACAGCACGTTCTTCGAAAACACCGTCGCAGCCGGCGTCTCGGTGCCGGGGGCGCGGGCGGAAAGGTCGTCTACTCGAATCTGCCAAACGGCAACGGCGGCTTCACGACGCGAGGGAATTATGGGCTCCGCGGCAAAGCAGGCGGCGGCGGCCACGGTGGATTGCCCGGTCACTCACCAGGCGGCGGCTTGATCGGCAACCCCGGAGCCAGCGGGGCAGCCGGCGCGACTGGCCGCCGCAATGGCGCCACCGGCGTGGCCGGCGCCGACGGCGCGCCCGGCGACCCAGGCGACGCGTTCGGCGGCGGCATCTTCGTGAGCGGAGGCACCCTCACGATCGACTATGTCACCGTCGCCGACAACAGCGCCGTCGACCCGCCCGGCAACCCGTCCATTGCCGGCGGCGGAGCCTACCAGTCCGGCGCCGGGGCGATAACGGTTGCGAGCTCCCTGTTCGGCGGAAACTCCGCGCCAAAGGAGCCGACTACGCGGGAAAAGTCACGACCAGCAACAGCCTGTTCCAGACCGCGCCAACCGGCACCGTCACCGGCTCCGGAAACATCACCGGCGTCAACCCGCTGTTCTCACCCGCCGGTCTGCAGAACAACGGCGGACCGACCCAGACGCTGAGCCTGCAACCCGGCAGCCCCGCCATTGGCAAGGCCGGCACGACCACGGGCCTCTTTACCGACGAGCGAGGCTTTGCCCTCCAAAGCGGTGACCACCCCGATCTGGGTGCCTACCAGACCCTCGCCACCCCCGACACCACGCCTCCCACCGCAACGCTGTCGAGCGCCCCGGCCGTGACCGCCGCCAATGCTTCTGCGCTCGTCCCATACACGTTCACGATAACCTACGCCGATAACGTCGCCGTCGCCAAGGCCTCGCTGTCGGATGCGGTCGTCCTGGTCCAGCCCCCCGGCGGGGCATCGCCACTGCGCACCACCGTGTTATCGAGCACCCCATCGGGATCGCCCCAGGACTCTTCGGGCGACGCGCCGGTCGAGACCGTCACCTACCAGATCTCGCCGCCGGGTGGCAGTTGGGCCACGAGCCCGAACGGCGTCTACACAGTCTCTTTCGGCTCGGCGCGGCCCACCGATCTGGCCGGCAACGCCGTAAACGCGACGGTGGGCACGTTCTCCGTGTCGGCCGGCACAAGCACAACCGGCGTCCCCGGCCCGACGGTTGTCGGTGCCCCACAGATCACCAAGAAAAAGGGAGCCTTGAGCAAGATTACCCTTGCGTTCAATGAACCCATGAGCCTGAGCTCCGTCACGAATATCAGTAACTATACATTGCTGGATGCTGGCTCCAGTCACATCTTCGGCGGCAAGGGCAATCAGGGTGTCAAGATCGCGAGCGCAACCTACGCGAGCGCAACCGACGCGGTCACGCTCGTCCTGAAAAAGCCGGACAGCCTGAAGGATTCGATCCGGCTCACGGTCAGCGCGCAGTCTCCCTCAGGGCTGGAAAGTGCCGGAGGAAAGCTTCTCAATGCCTCGGCCAGCGGAGCGCCTGGAGCAAATGACGTCTTTTACTTCGGCAAGTCCGCGAAGCTGCCCAAGCCTCCAAAGAAGCCGAAGAAACCCAAGGTCGTACTGGTCGATCAACCGGGAGGCGCGACGTCTCCACTTCATGCGGAAGCGTTCCCGGCGCTCGTCCGGCCCAGTGAGAATCCCGCGCACGCGGCGCAGCCGTGGTTCATCGACGCCTTGTTCGACCATGCCGGCAACACCGGAAAGTCGCCATGGCGGTCCTGAGTGGGCGGCTTGTGCTTTCGCTCACCCCGGGCTAGCGTGTAACGGGGTGTCCACGAGCTTCAAGTGGTCGAGATCTCGCACGGCTGCAATCCACTTTGAGGCGCGTAACGGCACACGGCGGCGCAATCGTCAAGCCGAGTACGCGGAAGGAAGCCTTTGGGTCGCGACGGCGCGCGATCCGGCTGGAAACGTGATCGGGCTGTGGCAGGATTCGGCACGATGAATTATGTGAACCTCGGTCATTCCGGTCTCAAGGTGTCGCGGCTCTGTCTGGGCTGCATGAGCTTTGGCGTGCCCGAACGCGGGATGCATGCCTGGACGCTTGATGAAGCAGCAAGCCGGCCGATCATCAAGCGGTCTCTGGAATCTGGCATCAATTTCTTCGATACATCGAACTCCTACTCCGACGGTTCGAGTGAAGAAATCTTGGGGCGAGCGCTTCGTGATTTTGCACGGCGCGACGAGGTCGTCCTCGCGACCAAAGTCTTTTTCTCGACCCGTACGGGCCCTAATAGCCGGGGCCTCTCGCGTAAGGCGATCATGACTGAGATCGACTCGAGCTTGGTACGGCTCGGGACAGATTATGTCGATCTGTACCAGATTCATCGCTGGGACGACACCACGCCAATCGAAGAGACTCTCGAGGCACTGCACGATGTCGTTAAAGCCGGCAAGGCGAGGTACCTCGGTGCTTCATCGATGTGTGCGTGGCAGTTTTGCAAAGCGCTTTATGTGGCTGATCGCCGTGGGTGGACGCGGTTCATTTCAATGCAGAATCACTACAACCTTCTTTATCGTGAAGAAGAGCGAGAGATGATGGGCTTGTGCGCCACCGAGGGTGTGGGCGTAATTCCCTGGAGCCCACTCGCGCGTGGCCGGCTAACTCGCGCGTGGGAAGAACGAGATTCGACCAAGCGGGCAGGAACCGACGAGTTTGGCAAGCGGATATTCTTGCAGAGTGGAGACGTCGACCGCGCCGTGATCGATCGACTCGGCGAAGTGGCCAACGCTCGCGGCGTGTCTCGTGCTCAGGTCGCCCTGGGCTGGTTGCTCAGCAAACCCAGCGTGTCGGCGCCGATCCTGGGGGTAACGAAGCCGCATCACCTCGAGGACGGCCTGGCGGCTCTCGAGATCAAATTATCAGCGGACGAGACCGCGCGGCTCGAGGCTTCCTACGTGCCGCACCCGGTGATCGGCATTTCGTAAGGAAGCCGAGCACCCACCAGGCGATGCCGCTTCCGCCGACAGCTCGAGCGGCCCACCCGTGGTCGCGCGAATCCCGACCTGGCTCGGTTCCACTGAGATCGACCCACAAGAAATCCGGTATTCAAGACGGCCCTTCCGCGCACTATTGTGTAGACGACCCAGCAGCCGCGCAGGGAGGCTTTCGTAATGAAGTCCGCCAGAGCCCAATCATTCGTTCGCGACCTCGATATCCTGTATCGCGCAGGACCGGTCGGCGACTTGACCGACCGGGAGCTTCTCGATCACTTCACCACGAAGGCAGATACGGTCGGCCGGCGGGCCTTCGAGGCGATCGTCGGCCGGCATGGTCCGATGGTACTGGGGGTTTGCCGCAGGGTCCTTCGCGATGACCACACGGCCGAAGACGCCTTCCAGGCAACGTTTCTGGCTCTGGCGCTCAAGGCCGGCACGATCCGCAATCGAGACTCTCTCGGCTCGTGGCTGCACGGCGTCGCTGCCAGGATCTCGCGGCGGGCCAGGGAAATGTCGCGCCGCCGCGCGGTGCAACCAACGCCGCACGCGAGTTTGACGTCAAGTCCTTCCGCGGAGAGCGACTTTGAGGCCATTGAGCTTCGTTCGGTACTCGACGAGGAGCTCCATCGCCTTCCGCACCCGTATCGCGTCGCGGTGCTTCTCTGCTATCTCCAGGGCAAGACCCAGGAAGACGCCGCGCGTGAGCTGGGCTGGACCAAGGGAACGGTCTCGGGCCGCCTGGCGCGCGCCAAGGACCTACTCCGCACACGGCTCTGCCGCCGCGGCATGGCGCCGTCGGCCGGTCTCGTTCCGATGCTCCTTCCGCCTTCGCAAGCCCCGGTGGGCGTTCCGGTGCCGCTCGCGGCTTCGACGGTGCGAGCCGCGATGGGTTTAGCCCTGGGCCGGCCGGAGGCGAGTGTCGCTTCGCGGTCGGTCGTGGCGCTGGCCAACGGTGCTTTACAGGCGATGTTCGTAACGCGAATCAAGCTGGCGCTCGGGGGGCTCCTGCTTTCGCTCGCCGTCGCGACGGCGCTGGCCCAGACCGGCGAGCTGCCGGGTGCGCTTGGCAAGGGGCATCGCGATCAGAACCGACTCGCGCCAGAGCGGAATCGGGCTAGCACCGTGGCCGCGAAGCCACCCGAGACAAAGCTTCCGCAGCACGCTCGCGTACGGTTAGGGACCACGCGGTTGCGGCATACAAGCTGGGTCACCAGCATCGCGTTCGCGCCCGATAACCGAATCGTTGCATCTGCTGGCGCCGACGGAGCCGTTCGGTTCTGGGACCTGGCGACCGGCGAGCCGGCCGCAGAACTCCCGGCAATCAAGGAGTCCGTACCCTCGAGGGAAGCTATCGCGCAGAGCGTCGCCTACTCTCCAGACGGTTCCGCACTGGTCATCGGCCGTCGCAGCGGCCTGGTTCAAGTTTGGGACGTCACGACGGGCAAGGAACGCGTCTGTTTCCAAGCTCACAGGGATTGTGTGTGGGGAATCGCGTTCGCCCCCGATGGCCTCACATTCGCAACGGGCAGTGATCAGGATCCACTCGTCCGAATCTGGGATTCTGCGACCGGCCTCGAGACACGGACGTTCGCGCATGATGCGGGGCCGATCTTCTATCCGTCGCTGGTATTCTCCCCCGACGGCAAGTCTCTGGCGCTTGGTGCATCCGCAAGAAATTCCGAAAGCCATTCGATCTTTGTTTGGCAATGTGACGGCGACCCGGGCCCGACGATCATCCGCGATGCCCATCGGGGACGGCTCGTGAACCTGGCCTTCGCCCCCGGAGGAAAGATCATTTCCTGCGGCTGGGGGGCCAGGCGCGTCCGGGACCCCCAGGGAAACATTTCCGACGAGCTGAGCATCCCGCAAATTCGGATCTGGGATGCAAAATCCGGGCAGAAGCTGAAGGATCTCGACCCGGGGGTGACCGAAGGCATGTCAGGGCTCGCCCTGTCTCGCGATGGAAGAACGCTGGTCTCTGCCCATCATGACCGCCTCCTCGTCTGGGACCTTGCCACGGAAACGCTCCGCCGGACCATCGCAATCGGTGCTGAAAAAACACCTGCGAAGCGATGTCCCGGAATCGCGCTTTCGTCTGACGGCAAGACCGTCGCACTCGAGCGTGGCGATGAAACGGTCCGCCTGTGGGACCTCTCCACGGGGCAACCGCTCTTCCATCAAGAAAATTCCCATGAATCCGAAGTGCGCAGCGTGGCAATAGCCGCCAGCGGCGGCTTCGTCGCCACCGGGGACGATAACGGCGCGGTTCGCCTGTGGGATGCGGGCAAGGCGAAGGTCGTCCGCCGGTTTGAGCTCGGCTGTCGAGTCTGGGCGGTTCGGTTCTCCCCGGATGGGCGGATCCTCGCCGGCGCCGGCCACGACAACGATGGCGTTCACGGCATTGTCCGCCTCTGGGACCTCGGTGACTTTTCCCTCCGCCGTGCGCTGCACCTCGGCCTACCTGGTGTTGTGCTCGAGTTTGCTCCCGACGGCCGAAAGTTGGCCGTCGCCTCGGATGTCATCAGCGTCTTCGACGTGACGACCGGCAAGAAGGAGGCCGAGCTCCCAGGCCACCGAGGAGAAACCCGCGCGATGGCCTTCACTCGCGACGCCAAGACATTGATTTCCGCAGGCCAGGAGATGAACGGCCAGGACCCCAAGTTTCGGTTCTGGGATCTGGCCACGAGTCGATTGACCAGGGAGATTCCGATCACAGGCCATCGCCGCGCCGCCGGGCCGCCCCAGCCGCAAGCGCCAGAGGCGCTGGCCTCCGCAGTTTTCGGGCCGAATCTCACCACGGCTGCGACCAGCGGATTCGGCGACCAGCTCCTGGGCTGGGATCTGAGGACCGGCAGGCCGACGCGAACGTTCCTTCTCAAGACGTACAGCGGGGCGTCGCTGGCCCTCTCGGGCGATGGACGTCTCCTCGCCGCAGCCGTGACTCCCTTCAGCGCCGATGACGGCCGCGAGCCCAGAGCGATGGCCGATGCGTCGATCCGGATCTGGGAGGTCGCCACCAAACGCGAAGTCCTCCGGCTCGAGCCTCAAACGACTGAGTGCTGGTCGCTGGCCTTTTCGCCCGATGGGAAGACCTTGGTCTCCGCGGGGAACGATACGACCGCGATCGTGTGGGATCTATCCACGCTGTACGACGGCTTGAAGCACGGAGTCAATCCGTCCCCCCGGGAAGGCAGCAGGGAGTTACGCTCCCTGCTGCCAGGAAAAGCCGATCAATAGCGGTAATGGTCGGACTTGAAGGGGCCTTCCTTGGGGACGTGGATGTAGGCGGCCTGTTCGGGCGTCAGTTCGGTTAACTCGACGTTCAGTTTTTTGAGCTGCAAGCGGGCCACGTGCTCGTCCAGCTTCTTGGGCAGGACGTAGACGCCGACAGGGTACTTGGCGTTGTGCTGCCACAACTCGATCTGGGCCAGAACCTGGTTGGCGAAGGAAGAACTCATCACGTACGAGGGGTGGCCGGTGCCGCAGCCCAGGTTAACCAGGCGCCCCTTGGCGAGCAGGATGATCCGCTTTCGGTCGGGGAAGATGACGTGATCGACCTGCGGCTTGATCTCCTCCCAGGGGTAGTCTTCAAGCGACGCCACGTCGATCTCGTTATCGAAGTGACCGATGTTGCAGACGATGGCCTGATTCTTCATCTTGGCCATGTGGGCATGCGTGATGACCTTGTAGTTACCCGTGGCCGTCACGAAGATGTCGGCCTTGTCGCAGGCGTAGTCCATCGTGACGACGCGGTAGCCTTCCATGGCGGCCTGCAACGCGCAGATCGGGTCGATCTCGGTGATCCACACCTGGGCAGAGAGGGCGCGCAGGGCCTGGGCCGAACCCTTACCCACATCGCCGTAGCCGCAGACGACGGCGATCTTGCCGGCGACCATCACGTCGGTGGCGCGCTTGATGCCGTCCACCAGTGACTCGCGGCAGCCGTACAGGTTGTCGAACTTGGACTTGGTGACGGAGTCGTTGACGTTGATGGCGGGGAATTTCAGGTCGCCGCGCTTATGCATCTGATAGAGACGGTGGACGCCGGTGGTGGTCTCCTCGGTGACACCCTTGACGGCGGCGAGTTTCTTGGCGTACCAGCCGGGTTGCGAGGCGATACGTTTCTTGATGGCGGCATAGAGGACGCGCTCCTCCTCGCTGGTGGGCTTGTCGAGGACGTGGATGTCCGCCTCGGCACGGGCGCCGAGGTGAAGGAGCAAGGTCGCATCTCCGCCATCGTCGAGGATCATGTTCGAGTGGCCGCCGTCGGCCCACTCGAAGATCTTGTGAGTGTATTCCCAGTACTCCTCGAGGGACTCACCCTTGTAGGCAAAAACGGGAATACCGGCGGCGGCGATTGCGGCAGCGGCATGATCCTGGGTTGAGAAGATGTTGCACGAGGCCCAGCGGACCTCGGCACCGAGGGCCTTGAGCGTCTCGATCAGGACGGCTGTCTGGATGGTCATGTGGAGCGAGCCGGTGATGCGAGCGCCCTTGAGGGGCTGGCGCGAGGCATACTCCTCGCGGATGGCCATGAGGCCGGGCATCTCGGTTTCGGCAATGGCAATCTCGCGGCGGCCCCAGGGGGCAAGCGAGATGTCGGCGACGTGGTAGTCGCTGGAAGTAGCAGGCTTTTGCGAAACGGCGGTCACGTTCAAAGTCTCCTAAAACGATGAACGGGCGCCGTTGCACAGTAATAATCCACCCCGGCGAGCCTGGCAGGAACGCCCATGCGTGCCGTCGCAGCGCCCCTCGACGAGATGGTGTAGGCTTGTTGACTTCAGGCAAGGCTCCGTGGAAGAACCATTTTCTGAATACCTGCACTATTCATAGCAAATCGACCGGATCGGAGGCAAGCTGAAGGAAAACGAAGTCCGGCGGCCCGCCGCAGGCGCAAACGGCGGCGCGGCGACTCAGGCGATGATCTTCGTGCCAGGAAAGCAGCGACGGTTCAAATGATTGTCTACGTCTCGGTCGACTTCTTGGTCACCTTGTCGAGGCCGCTCACGATGAACCAGTTGTTCTGGCTCGACTGGGTGCCGTCGCTGACGGTGCTGGCCACGCTATCGGGCTGCACCGTGCTGGAAGAGAGCGCGTAAGTCTGAGAATTCACCGTGATCCCCTGCTTGATCTTGTTGATCCTCACGGTGTAGGAATCGCTTGAGGACCACTCGGCCAGGATCGCGTCGAGCGCAGTGATGTGCGCGCTCGTGTTGCTGTCATAGCTGGTGGTGCCGCTGATCAGGATGTCTTTGCCGTTGCCGGTGATCGTATCGGCTCCGCCGCCACCGATTAGAATGTTGTGGCCCGTGCCCGAATCCGTCAGGGTGTCTGCGCCTGGCCCGCCGATCAAGATGTCGTTGCCCGATCCCTGGTTGGTCAATGTGCCTCCGCTTCCCGAGCCCCCCAGGAGGATGGTGTTGCCGGTGCCGCCCGCGGTCAGGCTGGTGGTTCCCGTGAATGCACTGGCGTCGACGATCACCGGTGTGTTCACGCTGGCGGCGCTGGCAGTCAGCTTGACCTTGGTGATTCCGCTTAGGTTCAAGGACATATTGCCGGCCGTCAGACGCGTGTTGGTCAGAGTGGTATTGGTGCTCTCCGTGGCTGTGATCATGTCCGACGAGCCGGTCAGTGTGCCGGTCCCCGTCCAGCCAGTCACGGTGAAGTTATTGCCGCTGCCGCTGTCCGTCAGGTTGGCTGAGGTGATTCCACTCAAGGTCAGGGACATCGTGCCAGCCACCAGCGAAGTATTGGACAGGGCGTAGCCGGAGTTCTTGGTGGCGATCACGGTTCCCGTGCCCGCCGGGGCAGTCAATGTACCCGTTCCCGTCCAGCCGCTCACATTGAAGGTATTCGCGGTCCCTTGTGCGGCGATGGTCCGGCCGACGGCGCCGCTGAAGCTAATCGAGGCGCCGCCAAAGGCATCGGCCGCGGCGAAGGTAACGGCGGCATTGGTGATCGTGAAGGCATCCGTGCTGAAGCCGGCGCCGGACTCGCCGTTGATGGTTACGCTCCCGGCGCTACCGGTGAAGAAGATCGTGCCACCAGGCGTCACGGTTCCGACGGGACTGCCGCCCAGCGAAACACTCAGCTTGGGGCCGATGGTGTTGGGAGTCACCACGTACGAATCGCCGGACCTGCTGGCGAAGCCGAGGGAATCGGGAGTGGCCAGCGTTACGCTCTTGGCATCACCCAGCCAGGGGCTGTCAGCGACCAGTCCGACGGCGGTTGACGCCCCCTTGCTGCCGGGCCCTCCGCTGCTGCCCCACCAGTCGAACGTGGCATTCACGCTAGCCGCCTTAGCTTCAAGGTTCTGGACGCCCACCTTCTCGCCCGAGAGGTCGTCTTGGTTCGCCACCACGGTGGAATCGTCGGTTGTGCTGGACCCTACCTGGATGCCCGTGCCTCCGCCGCCGATTACCGTGCCGCTGATCGTGGCCGTGGATTCGTTGGTAACCTGGATTGCGGTTGTCGAGCCAGTGATCGAACAGTCGCTCAGCGTTAAGTCACCGCCGAGGACCTCGAGGCCGGCACCGGAAGAGGCCGAATTGCCGGAGAGCTTGCAGTTGGTCAGAACCGCCGTGCCCAGGTCTGCCACGCCGGCGCCGTTAGCAGCGAAGCCGCCGGTGATCGTCAGCCCGGAGAAGGAGGCCGTGACTTCCGTGTCGACCTGGAAGACCTTGGAGAGCCCGCCGCCGCTGATCGTCACGCCAGCCGTCGGACCCGTGATCGTTTCCGTCGCGCCGGTGGGGTTGCTGAGCTCAAGCGATGTCCCGCCCAGCGTGATCGTCTGGGCGGTGGCGAAGAGCGTCGGGTTGAACGTGATCGTCGGGGCCCCAGAGTACACGTTGGCCAGGTTCACGGCTTGGCGCAGGCTCAGTTCGCCCAGGGGAGACGCGGCGCTATCGCTCGTGGTGTTCACCACCAGCGGCCCGGTCTGGAACGCACCGATGTCTACGGGCTTGTCCAGCGAAAAGCCGCGCCCGTCGGTGGTCACGCCGCTCATGGCGGTGCCTTTGCCGATGGCCGCGCTACTCGGCTCGAGCGCCATGGTCTCGGTCGGCCCGCCGTAGAAACCCAGCGGGGCCAGGTCCAGGTTCGTCAGGCTGGTCAAGACGATGTTGCCGTTGACGCCGTTCGTGAGGCCGTCCGAGCCGCCCGTGCCGATCAGGTTAAACGAGCCCGACGCGGCCTTGTTACCGCCCAGATCGCCATCGTAATTGCCGGCGACGATGGTATCGGTCAGCGTTGCCGTGCCAGAGTTCGCCACGCCGCCACTATCGCTGGTGTTGCCGCCGCTCGCCGAGTTTCCGCTGATGGTGCAGCCGCTCACCGTCACGTCGCCGTAATTCCCCAGGCCGCCGGCGTACTCTGCTGAGTTTCCGCTGATGGTGCATTCGGTCAAGGTCGCAGTGCATTGTTTGCTGTTGTACACGCCGCCGGCCGCTGACCCCTGGTTTCCGCTGATGGTGCATTTTGTCAACGTTGCCGCGGAATAATTCGCCACGCCGCCGCTTCCAAATTCTGCCGAGTTTCCGCTGATGGTGCATCCGGTCAAGGTCGCCGTGCCTCCTTCATAGTTAGAGAGGCCGCCGCCAGCCTCGGCCGAGTTTCCGCTGATGGTGCATCCGGTCAAGATCACTGCGGAATCATTCTCCACGCCCCCGCCAGATTCGGCCGAGTTTCCGCTGATGTTGCATCCGGTCAAGGTCGCCGTACCGCCTCCGTTGTCGTACACGCCTCCGCCGTTGTAGTAGGCCGAGTTTCCGCTGATCGTGCATCCGGTCAAGATCGCCGTACCGGTATTGCTCAGGCCGCCGCCATAGGTGGCCGAGTTTCCACTGATGGTGCATCCGGTGAAGCTTGCGGTGCCGTCATTCCAGACGCCGCCGCCATAGGCGCTGTAGCCATGCGTGATCGTCAGGCCCGAGAGCGTAGCCGTGACACCGCCCTCGACGAAGAAAATCCTGTCGCGTCCTCCGCCGCTGATAGCGAGGAGGTTTGCCCCGGATCCGTCGATTGTGGTCGGATCTTTCGTGTTGGTCAGATCCAGCTCGCCTTTTTTGAGCTGGATCGTCTCTGCCCCGCTCCCCAGGCTGAAGTCAATCGTGCTCGGGCTCGTCGTCGCCAGGTTCGCCTGCTCGACGGCCCACCGCAGCGTGCCCGGGGCGGGCTTGTTCACTGGTGCGGTATCGGCCGTGCTGGTCACCGTGAACGTCGCCAGCAGCCGCCGATCCTCCAGTGCCAGCACGCCAGGCGCCAGCCGGCGACGGTTCCTCTTCGAGCCGACCTTCGAGTTCGATCCCGCCCGACTGCTCCGCCGATCCCACATCCCGTTGCGATTCATGGCCTGCCTCGCTTTCAAACGAATGGAAGTAACCCACCGGACTGACCGGTAAAACGCGCGGATTCTCCAGGGGCCGGGCGCACCGCCCGGCGCATGAAGCTGATTCCGCTTGGGATCGACAACCGACAGCTCGCCCCGATGGACGGTGTCCTCACGACCGGCCGGGTTCGCGCCCGGGCCATACACAGAGACCTGCGCACATCCGGATTTACGGACAGGAATTCTCGGGAATCCGGAAATGTCTTTTGCGACGCGAGCCCGGAGATACCGGTCGTCAGTCGAATTCTCGGGCGAATCGCAGAGCAGCGATCTATCATGATTAGTGCGCGGCGCCGAGGCTGGCCTCGAGCTCATGCGATCGACAGGGAAGCACACGCGCAATCTGGAAAAAAACTGCGCCTGAGCTGTCCGTGATCGCGTCGGCCGCGCAGGTTCCTTATAGGGGGAATTCCACTTGAGCGATCTGGCCGACGATATCGAAGGCGAGCGCCTGCTCGACCGGCTGCAGCAGGGTGACCGCCAGGCCGCGGCCGAGTTGCTCGCTCGCTACCGCGAGCGACTTCGCCGCATGATCGAGCTCCGGATGGACTCGCGGCTCTACCGCCGGCTCGACGCCTCGGATGTCGTCCAGGACGCCCTGCTGGACATCGCGTCCCGACTCGACGACTATCTCACGGATCCCAAGGTCCCGTTCTTTCTCTGGATGCGCCTCGTGGCCGGCGAACGGCTCATACGACTGCACCGCCAGCACTTAGGCTCGAAGATGCGGGACATCGGCCGTGAGGTCTCGCTCTACCGAAGCTCGCTGCCGGCAGCCAGCTCGTTCGCGCTGGCCTCGATGCTGCTCGGCCACCTCTCCTCGCCGACCCAGGCCGCGGTCCGGGCCGAACGGCTGCTGCGCATCCAGGACGCACTCAACGCGCTCGACCCGATCGATCGTGAGGTGCTGGCCCTGCGGCACTTCGAGCAGCTCACACAGGCCGAGACGGCCATCGCACTGGATCTCAAGCCCGACGCGGCGTCGAAGCGGTACATCCGCGCGCTCAAGCGGATGAAAGACGTGCTCGCCAGCATGCCCGGCGGTTTGGAGGCGATCTAGCATGCCTGCCCCCGACCAACCCGTCGATGACGACTCAGACCCCGGGAAATATGCCCGGCTCGATCGGCTGGCGGCCGAGTTTGCCGCGCGCTATCGGCGGGGCGAGCGGCCCACCCTCGAGGAGTACGCCGATCGCCATCCCGAGCTGGCCGAGGAGATCCGCGACCTCTTCCCGGCGATGGTCGGGCTCGAGAAGGCCGAGGAAATCCGCAAGGACCAGAGCGGGGACGAATCCCCTGATCGGGCGCCGGCCCTCTCCCAGGTCGGCGACTTCCGCATCCTCCGCGAGGTCGGCCGCGGCGGCATGGGCGTAGTCTATGAAGCCGAGCAGATCTCACTGGGCCGCCAGGTCGCGCTCAAGGTCCTCCCGGCCGGCCCGCGCCGCGACGCCAAGGCCCTGGAGCGGTT
The DNA here is from genome assembly GCA_963823665.1 of uncultured Planctomycetota bacterium. Classification (GTDB taxonomy): domain Bacteria; phylum Planctomycetota; class Planctomycetia; order Isosphaerales; family Isosphaeraceae; genus CAVXHV01. The sequence goes on along the minus strand of CAWGMQ010000003.1, from coordinate 1,826,000 downwards.
CCGCCACGAGGCCCGCGCCGCCGCACGGCTCCATCATACCAATATCGTGCCCGTCTTCGAGGTCGGCCAGGAAGGCGACATCCTCTACTACACGATGCAGTTCATTCGCGGCCAGGGGCTCGATCTGGTCGTCGAGGAACTGAAGCGGCTGCGCGGGCACGGCAACCCGACCGTGGGCGAGCCGGGGCGTTCGAGCGGAATCGGACGCGCGCCGGCCCCGAGGGCCATGCCCGGCGCGCGCGAGCTTCGGGGAGCGCCGTCGGACCGGCCCCGCAGAACGCAGACGGTTCCGGCGAGCTCTATCGCCCAATCGCTCCTGAGCGGCCGGATCGCGATCGACGCGGCGGAGCCGATCCGGCCGCAAGTGCCGGAGCGGCCAGTCGCGACGACCGCAGAACAATCGCCTGCCGGCGACGGGTCCGGCCTGGCCGCTCGCTCCGTCGATTCCGCCGCGATGCCGGGCGGCGCGCAGATCTCGACGATCGAGTCGTCGGGGAGCGGGCAGCCGTTCTTCCGCAGCGTCGCCCAGATCGGGCGGCAGGCGGCCGAGGCCCTGGCCTACGCCCATGCCCGCGGCGTCTTGCACCGCGACGTCAAGCCCTCCAACCTCCTGCTCGACACCTCGGGCGTCGTCTGGATCACCGACTTCGGCCTGGCCAAGTCGGACGAAAGCGGGCTGACTGCCACCGGTGACCTGCTCGGTACCTTGCGATACATCGCGCCGGAGCGACTTCGCGGCGAGGGCGACGCCCGCGCCGACGTCTACGCCCTGGGCCTTACGCTCTACGAGCTCGCGACGCTCCGCCCGGCATTCGACTCGGCCGACCGCCTGCGGCTCATCGACCAGATCAAAAATCAGGAGCCGGTCCGGCCCCGCGCCCTCGACCCGCGGATCTCCCGCGACCTGGAGACCCTCCTGCTCAAGGCGATCGAGAAGGACCCGAGGCGCCGCTACCAGGCGGCCGCCGACATGGCCGAGGATCTGCGGCGGTTCCTCGACGGTGAGCCAATCCGCGCGCGCAAGGTCGGCGAGCTGGAGCGCGTCTGGAAGTGGGCGATGCGCCGCAAGGCAATCGCCGGGCTCTTGCTCTTCGGCGTCATCTCTCTGATCGGCGGCATGGCGGCCTCGCTGGGCTTTTCGCTCCAGGCCAGGCACTACGCCGACCTGGCCAACGCGCGGGCCCGGGACTCCTCCGCCGCGGCCATCGAAGCCAGCCGCGTGGCCGCCGACTCGCGGACCGTGGGTGCCCTCGCGGCGGCCGAGTCCGGCGAGATCGACCGCGGTGTCTTCGGCCTGATCGAAGCACTCGAGCGCGCACCCGATGTCACCGCCCTTGACCAGGCCCGCCGCATCGCCCTGCGGTGCAACATCACCGCGTGGATGGCCGCCCAGCCGGTCCTGCGGCACTTGATCGGTGGGATCGACCGCCGGACTCGCATCGTCTTCACAGGTCCAGATCGCAGGGTGGCGAGCTTGATCGATGACAACCGGCTAAGGCGGTTCGACCTGGCGACCGGACGCCCGCTCGGAGACCCGGCCGGCCGGGAATTTCCCGCCCCGATCCTCGACGCGTCACCCGATGGGGCGCTCGTCGTCACCGCTGCGAAGATACCCGGACGTAGCCGCACGACGTGGGACGTTCGCGTCCTGGACGCCGATTCGGGCCGCGCCCGCACTCAGCTCCCGCCCCTCGAGTGCGACACAGTCGGCTCCGAAGTGCTCTTCGACCCGAACGGCCGCTACATCAGTCTGAGGCTGCCGCCTCCCGTTCCCAAGGGCGCCGGATCGGACTGGTCAATCCGGAGGGTCTGGCGGCTCGACACCGCGACCCCGGTCCGCGTGCCCGGAGACGTGCTCGATCGCGGCGAACGGACTGAATTCCGCATGATCGCCGTTCGGGGGGGGCGGACGGTGCTGGCGTACCCGGAGAAACCCGCACTTCTTAACTTCTCGGAACGCCTTCTTTTCTGGGACCTGGATGCGGGAACGCCCGTCGAGCGCATCGAGCCGGAGGCCGGCCCGATCATCGCGCGTTCCGGGAACATTGAAGACAGGTATTCCGACTGCGCGTTCGATGGAACTTGCCTGGTCTTTGTCCTCGAGTATGGCCTCGTGCGGTGGTGGGACGTGACGACGGGCCGGCCGGCGCGGCCCGACTGGCGCCCGCGCCGCGCGAGGACCGCGGCGACACTCGCCGGAGACGGCCGGAGCATGGCCGTCCGTTGCGATGACAACCGGGTCCGCTACTACGACCTGGCCAGCGGCCAGGAATGCGGCCCGACGCCGGTCTTGAGGAGCAGCCGCGCCAGCATCTCCCCGCAAGGCTCGTTCTTGCTCGCCCGCCGCGGAGACGCGCTCGCCGTCTGGCAGGTACCCGGCGCGCCCGGCCCGCCCATCCGAGCGTCACCGAGGCGCTGGGGCCGTTCTACCCCGCAATGGCCGTGGCACCCACAGGCGATGAGTACATGGTCGGCGAGGCGCGGGCGGACGGCTCCTTCATGGGGCGGGACGTGCTCAGGGATCTCATTCAGGTGAGCGGCTGGCAAAAAGATCGACGCGGCGGCCATCGATTCGCGACATCCAACGGACGCCCGCTCGGCGACCCGTTCTACCCGCTGAATTGCCACCCGTGCTACAGCCCCGATGGCCGGCTGGTCGCCGCCTGTCGAACACAAACAGTCAAGGATGGCAGCTACCAATCGATGCTCGTCGCCGCCTGGGACCGCCAGTCCGGGCGGCCGGTCCTGCCGTGGACTCCGGTTTCCCGGTTCATTCACAGCCTCGCCTTCAGCCCCGACGGCCAGACCCTCGCCGTGGGAGCCATGCACGGCATCTCGCTGCTCGACATCGCCGCACGGCGGCGGCCCATGTTCATCACCCAACGGGGCCCGATCGCCAGGCTGGAGTTCAGCCCCGACGGCCGTCGGCTGGCCGCCGGTGCCCGCTCGGGCTGGCCCTCACCCCCAGGCGTCCAGCTCTGGGACCTCGCCACGTTCCAAACGGCCGGGCCCCTCGTGAGCACTGGAAGGCTGCCCGCGTTCCAGTTTACACCCGCGGGCGATGAGCTGGTCGTCGTCGATACGGCGAGCCGTCGCGTCACCCGGATCAACCCCATAGACGGCGGGACGGTCGCCAGGGCGGTGGCGTTGCCAGGGCAGGACGCGGAGGACCCCTCCGGCGATCGTCCCGAGGCTTCGCCGCTCTCGCTGGCCATCGCGTTCCGGCCCGACTGCGCCGAAATCGTTGAGAGCCCCTCCTCGAGCCAGGCGCGCCAGTATGACGTCCGGACCGGCCGGCCGATCGGCCCGCCGATGGATCATCGCGACACGATCGGCTGGCTGGCCTACAGCCCGGATGGCGCCACGCTGGCCTCCGCCTGCCCTGACGGCACGGTCCGGCTCTGGGACGCCCGATGCAGTCGCGCGATCGGCCCGGCCCTGGTCCTCGGGCTGCCGGCTATCGGCCTCTTCTTCAGCCCTGACGGCACCAGTCTGAACGCAGTGACAATCGACGGACGGGCCACGTCCTGGCCGGTGCCTCGCCCGGTCGCCGTCGATGATCCGGAGCGGCTCCGACTCTAGATCGAAACGGTCTCGGGCCTGCGATCGGCCGGCGGAGACGAGGTCGTCGACCTGACGATCGAGGCATGGCGCAACGGCCGCGATCGACTCGAACGGCTCTGGCCGGAGGCAGTCCCGAATCCCGATGGCCGGGAGGCCCTCGCGCGCTGGCATCGGGACCGCGCCGAGGACTCCAGGCGGCTCGGCGACACGATCGCCTATCGCCACCACCTCGACCAGCTCGCCGCCCTCCATCCCGCTGACTGGCTGCCAACCGCACGACGAGCCGCTAGCTTCGCCAATGCCGGCCAGTTCGCCCTGGCCGACCGGGAGTACGCCCGCGCCGCGCGGCTCGCCACGCCCGATGAGTTGACCTCCTGGTACTGGTCCGAGGCTGTCGAACATCTGGCCAGCTCCGTCGGCCGATCCACCGTGAGCCGGTTCGACGTCGCCGCGTGGTACCTCGACAAGGTCGCCGCGGCCCGGCCGGATGACTGGCGCGTCCACGCCCACCGAGCCGAAGCCTTTGAAGGCCTGGGGAGGCCCGGCGACGCGGCGGCCGAGCACGACCGCGCGACGAGCCTCGGGGCTGAGCCCGCTTATCTCGTCGAGCGTGCCATCAACTGCCTGATAATCGGCAACCGCGCCGGCTATCGCCGGGCCTGCGCCGCGCTTCTGACCCCGATCGCCACCGGGCCGGTGCGCGCGGACATCGCGATCGAAGCGGTCTGGACGATCTGCCTGGCCCCGGACGCCGTCGACGACTACGCCCGGCCGATCGAGCTCGCTTCGAATGCCAGCGCCGCGCTGGACAAGGAGATTGACACCTCCGCCGAGTTTCGCGAGCTTCGCCACGGAGCTCGCCGGACGCATGCCGCCATCCTGCTCCGCGCCGGGCGGCTCGCCGAGGCCCAGGCCAAGCTGGCGACTACGGCCGCCGGAGACGACTCCGACCCGCTCACCGATCTTCTGCTCGTCATCGCGCACGCCCGCACCGGACAAATCTCCGAGGCCGAAGCCCGGCTCGCGAAGGCCCTGAAGGCGCTCGCCGCGCTCGCCGGCCGGCCTGTTCCCTGGCAAGTGAAGGCAGAGCTCGATCTACTCTCCGCCGAGGCCCGAGGCACGATCCATTAGTTCTTGGGCGCGGCCGTTTTGTCCGTCAATGGCGCCAGGGGTTTGGCCAGCTTGCCGTGCACTGCCTCATCGACCGCGATTTGATAATCACGGTTCGCCTTCTCCGCTTCCAGGAAGGTGTTGGACGTTCTGTACACGCCAAGACCGATTCCCAAGATAATCACTCCTGACACGATGAACGCCATGAAATCCCGCGTGTCTTCCCAGTGCATCACCACGTACCACCACTGGTATGGTGGGAAGAATCGGAACGCCATCGACTTGAGAAAGCTTTCATGTTCTGCCACGCGGCTGAGCGACATTGCACCGAGCAGGTAGAGAACGGCGCCGATCACGACCAGTAGACCGGCGAGGGGAAATCGAGACTCCGGAAAACGCCAGGCCACGAATCCCAGCACCGCGACGACGACGCCCACTCCCCCGAGCATGGTCAACGTCTCTTTCAGGTCAGAGAGGCCCGATTTCTTCCTTCGCTTTTTCTTCGCCTTTTTCGCCTTCTCGGCGACTTGCGCTACTTCCGCGGCCTCTTGCTTGGCCACCTCCTGCAAGGCCGGCTCCACCATCTCGCCGCGCGATGGGAGGACCACGGCGGCATGCTCTGAGCGCGTGAAGTCCGCGATCGCCTCAAGCTGGTCCTGTGACCGCCACGGGTCAATCTCGGACCTGGCCTCAGCGGCCGGGACTGCGTCAGTGGTCGACGGAGCGATCCAGGGGGTATCGCCCGAATCGTCGTCAGGCGGAACGGGCCAGGGATTCGCGACCGGGCTTGAATGACCCGCCGGCGGTCTCACATCGCTCCTCGGCCCGGTCGTCGGAGCATTCGAGCGATCGCTGTCGGAAGTGCCGTCATTTGGGTCGCGCCACCAGGGATTTGCGGCCGGGATTGAACGATCCGCCGGCGGCCTCTCCCCGCGCGTAGGCTCGGTCGGCGGAGCGAGCGCGCGGTTTCTGCCGGACAGCGCCTGAAGCACAATTCGCGTCTCGTGTTCGACGGGGAACGAATTGCCCGCCGGCACCCTCACGCCCGCCCCGCAACCACTGCACCGGATCTTCTGGCCGACAAGTTCCGGCTTCGCGGCGAAGCTGCGTCCACAGATCAGGCATGCGAACCGCACCACGAACTCCCACCGGGTTCCCCCTTCGACCGGTTCCATCGGCGCCGGAACGATCGCCGCCCTTCCGCACACACGGCAGGAAAGTCGCTCGCCGATCTGCGACCATCCGGCGTGGTTTTCGTGACCGCAGCCAAGGCAGTTGAACGGGAAATACATGCCCGGTCGAACCTGTCAGGAACTCGAGCGCACCAGCGAGCGAAGCAACGGCTAACGCGACGAACGCGTAATGGAAAACAGACGCCCAACGCCGCCGCGCGTGAGCGACCACTTTCTTTGTCGCAAGCCTATCTCCGACTGCCGTTCGATGCAATCGTTTTTGGACAATTCTACTTCTTGAACTCCCCCTTCTCGTAGCGAGCCCAGAACTCCGCCGGCGGCCAGGCTACATGGTAGTGAATGTCGCTACCGATCGTTTTCAGGCTCTTCATGTTGCGGAGGATTTCCAGGCCCCGAGCGCTCAAGTTCTTCGGCGTCACGCGGATCACGTCGAGCATCATGCCCTGGAGAGGCCCCAGGCCGGAGACCTTGGTGTCGACCAGAGAGAGCACGCTCAGTTTCTTGCAGTCCTTGAGGTGAGTTAGCCCCGCGTCGCTCACTCGCGTGCCATTCAGCAAAAGCTTGATCAGGTCCTTGCACCCAGCGAAGTGAGCCAGGCTCGCGTCGCTCACCTTCGAATCGCTACAGTTGAGCTCCTTCAGCGGCATCCCTGAGAGCGGTGAGAGGTCAGACACGTTCGTACCGGCACATTGTAGCCATGTCAGCTTCATGCCCTTGAGCGGCGACAGGTCGGATACCGCCGTGCCAGCCACATTGAGCGTGGTTAGTTTCATTCCCTTCAATTGCGAGAGATTGGCGATCTTCGTGCCGGAGATATCTAACGTCTCCAACTTTATGCCGGCCAGGGCCCTCAACTCCTCAACTTTCGTTCCGCTCAGATACAGTTTTTCCAGCTTCATGCCCGTGAGGGGTGTCAGGTCGTCGACTTTCGTTCCGCTCAGGTCCAGAGTTTCCAGCGGCATTCTCTTGAGCGGTGAAAGGTCAGACACCCTGCCGGCGTTGGCACAGACGAGATGCCTCAGCTTCATTCCCTCAAGCGGCGACAGGTCGTCCACCAGCGTGGCATAGGTCGCGAAACGGATCAGGGGCATCCCCTTGAGCGGTGAGAGGTCGACCAGTTGGCCCTTGCCGACCGTCAAGCTTGTCAGAGGCAACCCGGAAAGGGGCGAGAGGTCAATCAGCGGACTGATGCGGTCGCCTTTGCCCGAACAATTGAGAGACCTCAACTTGGTCAGCGCGCGCACCGGCGAGATATCGCTCACGTCGTCCGCGTTGAACTGTAGTCCCCGCAGGACGTCGTACTCGATGGTGGGCACAATGGCCCCGTCAAAATCGGGATTGAGTTCCTTCAAACGCGCTCCCACAGCCTTCACCTGCTCGGCTGCCGACAGGACGGCCACGACACTTTCCCACGCAGACGCGTCGGCTGACCGCGTGGCAACCTTCGCGGCATGCGCCGGCGGCTCCTGGCTGACCCGCACGACCTGCCGGCCGTTTCGCGTGACGGTGACCAGCTCGCGGCGCACGAGCTTGCCGTCCTTGCGGGCCTCGACCGTGTAGCTGCCGGGCTTCAAGCGGATTTCCTTCGCCCCCGCTCCCGTGATGACGATATCCGACCCGTCGATCTTGACGCTGACGCCGGGGTCATCGACTTCGACGACCAGCGTGCCCTCCGGCGAGAACAGGCGAATGACTGTGCCGTGCACATCGGTGACGCCGCGTCGCTTCCGTGAAACCGAGGCCGCCGAAAAGCATCACGAGGACGGCCGCGGCGGCGGCCCAGACCGGCTGGTGCGGAAACGTGGCCATCGCCTCGCCAGGCCGCGGCTTCTGAAAGTTCTTCAAGCGGCAGCGGCTTTTTCTCCACCGCCGGCGGCGCGACATCCGGGAACGACGAGTCGCTCCTCGAACCTTGCCGTCACCGCCAGGCCATATCCCAGCAGGTCTGCCACTTCTTTGGCCGTGGCGATCCGGTCTTCCGGCTTCTTGGCGTGCAGCCGGGTGATGATGTCGCAGAGCCACTGCGGCACCTCGGGGATGATCTCCGGGATCGGCCGCGGCGTATCCTCGGCCACCCGTTTGAGGACTGCGAGCGTGCCATTGGCCCGGAACGGCGGCCGGCCAGAACACATCGTGTAGAGCACGCTGCCGAGGCTGAACAGGTCGGCCCGATGGTCGAGCGTGTCGCCATGCGCCTGTTCCGGGGCCATGAACATCGGCGTCCCGGCGACGAACCCGGATTGGGTCATGCTGGCGTCGTCGACCGTCCGGGCCAGTCCGAAGTCGGTGATCTTGACGTCGCTGGCTCGGCCCGGCCTCGATCAGGATGTTTCCCGGCTTGATGTCCCGGTGAATCAGCCCCATGTTGTGGGCGGCGGCCAGGCCCAGGGCGATCTGCCGGCCGATCTGCACCACATCCACCGTCTCCAGAGGGCCCGTCCGATCGAGCCGTTGCTGGAGGGTTTCGCCGGGGATGAACTCCATCACCAGGTAGGGCAGCGGTTGCTCCTCGACCGCATACACCTGGACGACGTTCTCGTGCCGGACCTTGGCCGACGACCGGGCCTCGCGCAGAAACCGCTTGCGGGCGGGGGAAGTGGCGGCGATCTGCGCGGCCAGCACCTTGATCGCGACCACGCGGTGCAGCGTTTCGTCGAACGCGCGGAACACGATGCCGAACCCGCCCTTGCCGAGCACTTCGAGAACCTCGTAATGTCCGATCCGGCCGATGGAGTCCGGCCTGGTCGAAGGCTCCAGGAAATCGAGCCCGCCATCCTCGTCTTCGCTCGATTCGTCATTTTCATTCAGCGCGAGGGTGGGGTTTTCTCGCGTGGACATCCCAGCGCTTGCTCGACCATAGAGCGGTCCTGGCTCGTCGTTAACATCCGGCCAGGTAGCCGCCTCGGTCAACTGCTCCGAGGCAGGTTTCATGAGGAAATCACCCAGCTTGGGATGGACGTTCAACAACCTCTGGACCTGGCGGCGGAGCAAGGCATCGCCCTCGCAAGCCGATTTCACGAACGCCACCCGTTCTTCCGCGCTCTTTTTTCCAGCGCGGCGAAAAAGATGGATTCGACTTGCGACGACCTGCTCATGGTCTGACTCCGACAAACATCCCCTACCTGCAATGCGCCGAAACGGCCCGGAACCCCTCACGCGGATTCAGTTATTTCTTGAACTCGCCCTTCTCGTAGCGAGCCCAGAATTCCGCCGGCGGCCAGGCTAACTCGTAGTGAACGTCGTTGCCGATGGTTTTCAGACTCTTCATGTTACGGAGGATTTCCAGGCCCTGCTTGGTTATGTTCCTGGGGGTGAAAGATCCAGTTCATCTACCTTCATGCTCGCGAGGACCGACAGATCTTCGACTTTCGTGTTGCTCAGGTTCAATTTCTTCAGCTTCATCTCGGCGAGGGGCGTCAGGTCGTGCACTTTCGTTCCGCTCAGCTCCAGAGTTTCCGGCGGCATTCCGGAGAGTACCGAGATGTTGGACACTCTCCCAACGTTGGCACAGACGAGATGCTTCAGCTTCATTCCCCTGGAGCGGCGACAGGTCGTCTACCAGCGATGAATAGGTCGCAAAGCTTGTCAGAGGCATTCCCTTTCCCGTCGAACGCCTTGACCACGGTGCCGAAGCCACCGTTCCCCAGGACCTCTAGCACCTCATAGTGCCCCAGCCGTCCCAGCGAGCCGGGCTTGTCCGTTGGCTCCAGGAACCTCAAGGCGCTCGCCACCAGGTCGCCGCGCTCGTCGGCGAGCGTTTTGATCATCTCGGCGCCTGCCCCGGAATCGCGTGCCGATGCTTCCAGGCCGCTCGAGTCCTCCGCTGCGATCCGCGAGTCGAACTCGCGCCGATCGACGGCTGGCCGGGACAGGAAATCCTTCACCTGCGGATGGGATTCCAGCAGCCGTTCCACGCGTTCGCTCAGCGCGGTGTCGCCGCCGCAGGCTTGGTCCAGATACTCCGCCCGTTCCGCGGCGGATTTCTTCTCCAGCGCAGCGAAAAAGATCGATTCGATCTGCGCTGGATTGCTCACGAAATCGCTCCGATCCCTCTAAGAGGGCCCTAACGTTAATGCGACGAATGCCCTCGGAACCCCTCACGAGCGAAACGAATTGTGTCACGCTGTCGACCGTTCCGGGAGCCCGAGGAAGTCGAGCCGCTCGGCCACCAGCACCTAGAAGACGACCTTACGGAAGCGTGAGAATCCTCGACCGTTTGCCCTGCTTCTCTCACCCCGAAGGCATCGCCATCTACCCGGACGACACCGGGCCACGACTACCCATCCTCGGTCTGCGTGCGCTGAAGCCATACTTGTCTCAGAGGTAAGTCACCGTGCCAAAGATGTCGTTGTTGCTGGTGGAGGCGAAGTTGAGCGCATAGCTCGTTTTCTTGAGCGTGACCACGCCGCCAGTGGCGACATAGAGGCCGCCGCCGATGCCGGTGCCGCCGAAGCCCATGCCGACAGCCGAGTTCGCGAAGATATTCGTCTCGTCAAAACTCGCCGAGCCGCTCGCGCCGACGAAGGCGCCGCCGCCTTCGCCGTTGCCGGCGCCAGGTCCCGAGCCGCCGCGGCCGCCCTGGGCCAGGTTGCCGGTCAGCAAGCTGTTGCTGAGGGTCAGGGACGACGCGTCCGACGCACCGCTGACGCCCACGGCGATGCCGCCGCCGATGCCGTCGCCGGCGCCCGTCCCTGTACCGATGGCTCCGCCCTGGGCCAGGTTGCGCAGGATGATGGTGCTGGTGATGGTCGCCGTCGCGTCATTCTCGAGAGCGACACCGCCGCCGATGCCAGCGCCACCACCGACTCCGCTTGTCCCGGCACCGCCCATTGCCGTGTTAGCGGAAAGCGTGCTGCCGCCGAGCGCGAGACTCCCGCCGTTGCTCAAGATGCCGCCACCGATCCCAGCGCCACCGGCGCTACCGATGGCCTTGTTGCTGTTGAGAATGCTGGAAGTGACGATCAACGTGGCCTCGTTGGAAATGCCACCGCCGCCCGCGGCGGTGTTGCCGCTCACGACCGAATCAGCGATCGTCACGGTGCCACCGATCGTGCTGACGCCGCCCCCCGCGGTCGTCGCCTTGTTGTTGATGATGCTGCTGGAGCTGACATCCACCGTGCCCCCCTCGCCGTGCAGCGTGGACACGTTGTTGAAGATCCCGCCGCCGCTCGCGGCGGAGTTGCCGCTTACGGTGCATTGGCTGAGATCGAGCGTGCCGAGGTAGGCGTTCCAGATGCCGCCGCCGTTCGTGGAGGAGGAATTGCTGCTGACAGTGCAGTTGGTCAGCTTGGTCGTGGCGTAGTCATAAGTTGCCACGCCACCGCCGCCGTAGCCGCCCGCGGAGTTGCCGCTGACGGTGCAATTGATCAACGTCGTCACTGCCGTTCCGCCGTCGCGAGCCGCGCTGGCCACGCCACCTCCGGCCATGACGGCAGTATTTCCGCTGACGTTGCAGTTGGTCAGAGTGGTCGTGCAGCTAATGACTATCAGGCCTCCGCCCACCTTTTTGTCAGCGGTGTTGTTGATGACGGTGCAGTTGGTCAGTGTGTTCGTACCACCTAAGCTGTATAAGCCGCCACCGGCGGGGGCCGTGTTGCCGCTGACGATACAGTTGGTCAGATTGGTCGTGCCGGAGTAATTGGCCAGGCCCCCGCCGGCGTACGTGCCGGCGGTGTTTCCGCTGACCAGGCAGTTGGTCAGCGCGATCGTGCCCGTCGTCTCGTCCAAGTAGGTGCCGCTCGAGATGCCACCCCCACCGTAGCCGGCCGAGTTGCCGCTGACCGTGCAGTTTTTCAGCGTGGTCGTGCCAAAGTTGAGCAGCCCGCCGCCATAGGCGCTCGTTCCCGAACCCGTCGCGCTGCCCCCGGTGATCGTCATTCCCGACATCGACGCCGTGACGTTCGCGTCGACCTCGAACACCCGGCTGTTCCCGCCGGCGCTCACCGTCACGCCCGCATTCGGGCCGGTGATCGTCTCCGTCCCGGTCGTGTCGGAGAGCTCGAGCTGGCCGCCCGTGAGGTTGATCGTCTGCGGCGTCTTGAACACCGTCTTGTCAAAGGTGATCGTCTGGTTGCCGCCGGTCGTATTCGCCTGGACGATCGCTTGCCGCAGGTCGATCTGGCCAGCGACTGGCGTGTCGGTGGGGTTGTTGACGACGATCGTGGAGAGCAGCTTGCGGTCCTCGAGCGGCAGCAGTGCCGGCTGCATCCGCCACCGGCGTCGTTGCCGGCTTGCGACCGTGCGACTCCCGCTCGTTTGCTCGACGCTGGTTGAATTGCGAGTCATCTTGCTGTTGCTCCTCTGGTGATGGCAAAACCCTGTGGACCTTTTCAGGCTGACGCGAGCGCTACCTGCGGCGCCCGCCCGTTCACGGCCGGCGATCGCAGCTCCGCGAGGCTCGTAGGGTGGGTGCAACCCACCATCGTTCTTGAATATGCCGGTGGGTTGCGCCCACCCTACAAATCTGAGGTCCCCGGCGCGCAGAACGATCACTTCCGCGGCCGGGATGAAGCCCGGCGACGCTTGACAATGCGGGAAACCCTTGCCTTCAGCGGCCTGATGTGTCTCCAGGGGTCAAACGGTGACGATTGTTGCGGGCTCGTTTGTTCGCTCGCTTCAGGTAATGCGACGAACCGGCGCCAAACCCCTCACGCCTTCAAAAAATCTTTCCGGAAATCGCGGAATCGCCCCGGTCTCTCAGCTCGTCATAGAGCCAGGTGCGGTCGTAAGTCCAGTGGCGCTGAGTGGTAAGTCCTGGCGGGGCGGAACCCGAAGTCGCGGTACCGGATGTCCTCAGGTGCGAGGGGCCCGCGTCGGTAACCCGCCGAGCGGAGGAACCCCGCTACATCGTAGAACGAACCGCCCCGAAGGCAAAGAGTTATTTTGTATTGATGGTCATATGTAGATGGAATGGACCCAGTCAAACTATCCTGCGGATCCTCACACCATTCGTACATGTTCCCCAGCATGTCAAACAGCCCCAGGTCGTTCGGCAGCAAGGCTCCGACGGGCCAAGCTTGGTTCTTGCTGTTTCCCAGGTACCAGGCATATTGCCCGAGAAGGCGGTCGGTGGAACCAAAGTGCCGGCTGGTCGTAGCCCCGGCGCGCGCGGCATACTCCCATTCCGCTTCGGTAGGTAAGCGGTATCCCCCCGATTTCAAGGCATCGGCCTTCGTGCGCATCCCAAGGGCATAGTGCCCCTGCTCGTTCGGCTCGTAGCACTCCGGCAGGTGCTCCTTGCGGCTAAGCCAGTTGCAATAGGCCGCGGCATGAAACCAGTTCAGTCCATTGATGGGGCCTTTCGCATCGGGGCTGCGATCGTCGTTCCTGACGTGTTCGACTCCGGGGCTCTCCTTTACGAATACCTGGTATTGCTCGACGGTCACCTCCGTGTCGGCGACCGCGAAACGGCGTGGGACGACTTGCTGGTGGGCAGGCTCGGTATCGTGCCGTGCCGGCTCATCGGGCGGTGAGCCCATGCGGAACTCCAGCGGACCGTCGACGATGGCGAGCGACTGTCCCTGGCTATTGACGTACCAGTGGCGGTCGCCGCGATCCTTGCCGCTCAAGCTCGCGGTGAGCGCTCTGAGCTTCCGGTGTTGATTCCACTTCCGCAGAGCCCAGGCCGATGCGCCATGAATACCGGCATCCGGGTCGTGCTCAAATAGCTCGAGGAGCCGGGCGACCATGGCCTCGCGCTCGCCGGGAGAAAGGGCTTCGGTCCCGTAAGCACCAGGGCAAGGATGAGCGCCCGCCGTATCGAGGTCTCGGGCTGGAAAAGGATTTCCGCCATTGCATTGGTGATTACTTTCCGGTCGGGGACCGGAGCCCCGCGCTCCACGCTCGTGGCTGCGCTGCGCCCCACGCTGGCGAGACGGTCAAGCTCGGCGAGGATCTGCTTCGGATCGGCACCCAAGGGATTCAGCCAGTTGACGATGTAGCTGCGAAGCTGGGGATCGGCGCTGTAACGCAAGAGCGGCCAGACATCGCGGGAATGACCAAGCCGGACCAGGGACACGGCTGCGCGCGCCTGCCGCTCGGCCAGCTCATCCTTGGCCGGCTCGGTCAAAGCCGGCCCCTGGGACTTCGCCCTCTTCTCCAGCTCGGCCTTGAAGTGGGGGAGCACCTGCGCGGCGCGGCGCTCGGCAACCGGGAAGAGCACGACGTATGCCTTCGGGTCGGCGGCCACGAGCAGGCCCGCGAGACGGTCCGGGTCGTCGGCCGCGTAATCGGCGAGGATGCTGGTGGCCAGCTCGTGCTTGGCCCCGGCGCCTCCGCTGAGAAAGATCCGCTCGAGCGGCCCGGCGAGCCGGACCCGCACGGGGCGCAGCGCATCGAGCCAGTGACCGAGCAAGATGGGATTGACCTGGACGAGCGCCTCGGCGACTTTGGCGCCAAGCTCGGACCAGCGGGGGGCGTCGGGGTCATAGAGCGCCAGGGCTGCCGCGGAGGCCAGAAGCGCCGGATCGTCCGGCCTGGCCTTTTTCAGCTCGGCCCAGAGCGTCGGGGTCAGGCGGTTTCGATACGGCGCCAGGGCCTCGCGTAGCACCGGCAGCTCGGCCGGTGCGATACCGAGCAGCCGCTTCCCAAGGTAATCGGCCTGAGAGGGATCGACCGGCAGCAGGGCGAGGCTGGCGTGCAGGCGGTCGCGGCTCGACTCGTCCGAATCGCGGAGCATCCGCAGGAGCCGACGGTCGGCCCACCGCCGGTACACGGTTAGCTGCTCGATGACCGCCGGGACGTCGGTGGTGCCGGCTGCCCGGAGCGAGTCCACCAGGGCCGAAGCCCGCAGCGTGCCATAGCCCTCGATCGCTCCCCATGTGGTCAAGGCGATCAGCAGGATTGATAAGAGCAACCGCGAACCGTGCACTCGCCCGGCGTGCTTCAGCATTCTGCGCTCTAGCTCCGTCCGGCCCCGACTGCTGGTCAGCAGTCGAAGACGCGCCCATTCGAGGGCAGACGGCAGATGGCGGTTCTCGGGTTCTCGAGTTCCACTGGAATGAACGTTCCGCCAGCAACAACTCCGCCCTTCCTCGGCGGGTCTCGCGCTGCTTGCGGGTGAGCCAGTCTTGCAGAGACTGGACCAGGTAATCGTGTGTGAGCTGATAATACTGCCCACTCGCCGCGGCCTTCTGACCTTCACGCGAGGAACCTTCCGGGTCGGTCGGCGTGATCAGTCGAAGTGCCATGTCGAGGATGTGAATCAGGTCGTCGAAGTCGCGGGGGCGGTTTACGTACCCTGAAGCTTCAAGCAACTGCTGGCGCGATCGCATCTGCCCCTTGATGTCGGTGCCGCCCTCGGGTAGCAAAGCTTTCAAGACCGCGCGAGCGGCTTTCTGGTGCAGGCGGTGCTCGGGCGGTGCGGTCGCGGCGCTAAAGGTTTCTTCCAGGAAAGTCACACCGATCCCCTCGGTGCCGCCCACCTCACGCAGCTTCGCCGCGGTCCAGGGCTTCCCTTTGAGCATCTCGGCGAAGAGAGCTAGCCGCACCGAGATGATCTTCCCGTCCTGGGCGAGGCCGGAAATCGATTGATCCAGAAAAGCTTCTTGATCGCCGCTCTGATCACGCGCGTTTTCGGGCAACGCCCCATAGGCCCGTCCGAAAGCCATGAGCACTTTCCTGGCATGACGGGGATCGAAGAGATCCACCAGGGCGCTATTCTCGCCCTCGACCAATCGGATCTCCAGTTCACGCATGAAGCGGCTGGCGGCAAGCCAAAAATCGTCCCGCACCAGCACAACTGCTTGAAGATGCTCACCATCGCAGTGACGAAGGGCGGCGACCAGCTGGGAATTCAGAGCGCTCCTGTTGCCATGGAGCCACTGTTCGAATTGATCGAGGACCAGCAGCACCTTGCGCTCTGCTGGCAAGACCCGGCCCCTCCGCAGATTTGCCAGCGAATCGACCAACCCCAAGTCAGCGGGCATATCCGGACAAACCTTGCGCAAACCCTTCTTCAGCCGAGCTTCGGTTCTCGTCCGGCGTGGCCTCGATGTATACCGGAAGAACGTGATTGCCGAGCCGGGGCAGAAGTCCTGCCTTGACGAGCGATGACTTGCCGCAGCCCGAGGGGCCGTAGATCAGCCCCACCTTGAAAGTCAGGTCGGGGTCGAGCTGCTCGATTCTTCGCTTCCAGAAACGGATGCTCTCGGGCAGTCGGTCCCGATCACAAGGACCTGGAAGCAATTCCAGGAAGAAGTCGGCATCATGCTCGTCGAAGGACCGCAGACCCTTCGGAACGATCTTGATTGGTCTTCGGTCGGAGTCGGATTGCCGCAAGGTCGTCGGGGGTGAGCCGGCTTCGAGGGTGGATCCGGGTCGAGCCTCGGAAGCCGCGGGGGCGAGAGGCGAGACCGTGCCACTCGTGGCTTCTAGGAACGCGCGAAGGTCTTCCGCCATGTCCTTCGCGGTGCTGTACCGCTCCGACGCTCGCTTCAAGAGTGCCTGGAGGCAGATCCGTTCCAGCTCCCTGGGAATCGTATCATCCCGCTGACGAGGCGGACGTGGCTCAGCGGTCTGGATCGACTCGATCAAGTCCAGGAGAGAATCACCTCGGAATGGCTTCTTTCCGGTGAGCAGTTCGTAGAAGACGACTCCCAGGCTGAAGACATCGGATCGGCCATCCACCCGGTGGCCTTCGCCCCTGGCCTGTTCGGGACTCATGTAGGCCGGTGTGCCCGCTAGCCCGCCACCCTTGCCGAAGTCTTCATCCTTGAGGGCGAGACCGAAATCCGCCACGCACGTTTTGCCTGCGGCGTCGATAAGGATGTTCGCGGGCTTGATGTCCCGATGAACCAGCCCGCGGGTGTGGGCGTAGTGTAGGGCGTCGGCGATGGTGGCAACAAGGTGCGCAGAATCTCGGAACGAAGGTCGACCCTGTCCCATTCTGACCGCGAGATCGCTGCCTTCGACGAGCTTCGAGACCACGAAGCAGAGCCCGTCTTCCGTGCGGCCCACATCGAATACCGGCACAATGTTGGGATGGTCGAGTTTGGCAAGCGTTCGGGCTTCCTCAAGGAACGCCTCGACATCCAGCGCGCCAGTGATTCGTTCCGGGTTCGGCACCTTGACGGCCACCGGCCGATCCAGCTCATCGTCGTGTGCAAGATAAACCGTACCGAACCCGCCGTGGCCCAGCCGATGGATGATCCGATAGCGCCCAACCCGGGAAGGTTCGCCGTGCTGGCCGCCGCAGGGCCAGTTCTTGATGACGTGACCGGCCAGGTCGACAACTCCCATATCGCCGCGACCAAGTTCCTTTTGAGTCTCGTATTCGCCGGCGCCGGCGGCGCCGCGCGGCAGGTCGCGGTTGGCTCCGTTGCCGCTGGTTCGCTCAATCGGCTCGGACGCATGGCAAGTTTGTTCGACAGTGGCGTCGACCGCGGATGGGGCCGCACCACCATCGACCGGAAGGTCGGCGAGCGTCCCGAACCGGTCGCCATCCGCGCCCGGACCCTGCGAAACTGATTCCGGGCCGCTCGTGGACGCAAGACTCGTCGAGCCCCGAGCCGAATCGCCTGGGTCGAAGGCCTGACGATCGACGGCGGGCTGAGCCAGGTATTGCTGCGCCAGGGGATGAGCGTCCAGCAACCGTTCCACCTTGAGGCGAAGCGCCGCGTCGGCGCCGCAGGCTTCGTCCAGATAATCCGCCCGCTCCGCGGCCGTTTTCTTTTCGAGCGCCGCAAAGAAAATCGACTCGACGAGCGCCGGACTACTCATGGCGTGGTTCCAATCCCGAAGGGCCGTGATCTCGATCCGATGAATCCCCTAGGAACCCCTCGCGAATCCGCTCGCAGAGCTTGCCCATTGTCACATCATAGTGTCGCCAGGCTCTCCGCGAAAGCGCCGCTGCGTTCAAACGGACGGACGGTCTGTTACGTCAGGACTTCGCGGAATCGCCCCGGTCTTTGAGCTCGGCATAGAGCCAGGTGCGGGCGTAAGTCCAGTGGCGCTCGGCGGTTGCCAGCGAGAATCTCATGATCTTGGCGATCTCGGGCATGGTCAGACCGGTGAAGAAGCGGAGCTTCACCACCTCCGCCTTCGCCGGGTCTTCCTCCGCCAGCTTGCTGAGCGCCTTATCGAGGGCTTCGAGGTCCTCGGATGGTTGCTCCGCCAGCATAGCAGCGGCGTCGAGGTCGACTTGCGAGCAACCGCCACCGTGCTTGTGACGGTTGCGGCGACGCGCCTTTTCGACCAGGATCCGCCGCATCGCCTCCGCGGCCGCGGCGAAGAAGTGACCGCGACCATCCCACTCCTCCTGGGTTCTTCCACCGACAAGCCTGAGATAGGCCTCATGTACCAGATCGGAAGAAAGCAGGGATTGCCCCGGCGCCTCGCGAGCGAGCCTCTTGGCGGCCAGCCTGCGCAGGTCCTGGTAGACCAGCGGAAGGAGCTTCTCAGCGGCCCCCGGCTCGCCGCGCTCGATCGCCGAAAGGATATGTGAGATGTCACTCATCGCAGAAACCCGCTCGAGGCCAGCAAACCCGTTGCCCGGACATGAATCCAAGCACCGTCGCTCGGATCGCCCCTCTACCCGGTCCGGGCAATTGGGGGATCTCTCCTGAAAAGAATAACGCCCGAGTGTGCGAGGAGAAAGGGCCATTCAGAGGTAAATCACGGCGTCATAGATGTCCTTGTTGCTGGTAGAGGCGACGGTGAGCGCAAAGCTCGTTTTCTTGGAGGTTGCTGACGAGCCTATCACGGATCGCCGTCGATCCAGCGCCCTGGCGCGTTCAAATGCCCCGGCTGCGCCTGCGAGCCTTGCTCGCGGTTTTCTTAATTTCGGGCGAGACCTTGAGCGTGCTTAGAAACGAGAGCATGGCCTTGCGGTCGCTCGGCGAGAGCTTGGTGTATCGTTTCGTTGTCTTGGACGCTTCACCGGCGTGGAGACGGATCGCATCGTCGAGGGTTCCGGCCCGGCCGTCATGAAAGTAGGGAGCTGAGTCAGCGATTCCCCACAGCGGAGGCGTGCGCCATTCGATGGCGTCGGCCATGCCTGATCGCTTCGCCGGTCCGTTCGCATCGGCAACGTCGCGGACGCTTCGCACGGTCGGGCTCCCAGAGCCATACCCCGTTGCAGACTCCATGAAGGCGTCTCCGATATCGTGCAGGAGTAGATCGCTATAGATCCCCTGCACGTCTCCCAGTGTGGGCGCGTGACACGTTGCGCAGCCGACCGACTCGAATACCGTGTATCCCCACGGTAGCGCGGTGCGTCCCTCCGGCGAGCGCTGGAGCGGCGGCCGCAGGTGCAAGAGGAACGCGGTGATCGTCTTGCATTCTTCCTCATCCAGGTCGAGATTCACATTGGCGGCGGTTTTCGCGCTCGGCGAGGCGAAGCTGGCCTGGTGATGGCCGGGCACCTCGAGGCCGAGCTCATTCGAACAAGCAGCCCGCACGAACGTGTCGAGACTCGAGATTTGACCCTTCCAGCCGAATCGGCCGACGCTTCCGTCGGGAAGAGCACTGCCCCGTCCCTTTATCTCGGGAAAACTGGCGAAGGTCCGCTTCTCAGCGCCACGCAAGACGGCATCGGGAATCGCATCGATCAGGCCCGCCCCGAAGAGAGCCGGCGTATTCCGCCGTGACTTTCGGATGATCTTGGTCTGACCTGGCGCCTGCACCGCGTCGAAACTCCAGACCTTGTGCAGGCGTTTCTGCATGTCATCATCGACCGCGTATCGATGAACCACGATACTGGTGCGGTCCCAGAATCCGGGATGCAGATCGTGCAACTCGCCCTGGTAGATCTTCCGGTCACGCAGCGACTCCGGGGTAGCGTCGACGGCCGTCAGCATCTCCACATCGTGTTCTTTAGCGCCCGCGCCACCTGTGCCGCCCTGGTTGTGGCATGCAACGCAGGAGACTTCGTTATAAAGCGGCCCAACCCCGTCTCCCCCCTTCGGGCTTGGCTTTCCAGGTTCCCACGACTTCTCGAACAGCGTCTTGCCGTCGAACACTTCGCGATCGATCAGCGAGCTCGATCGCTCGCGACGATCGCCCGCGAGAATCACGGAACACGTTGCCGCAATCACGCAGCAGGCCCCGATCAAGGCGATGCAGCGCACACCGAACACATCACGGAAACCCGAATTGATGGGCATTTGATGCTCCTCAGTTACTCTGAAACTGAGACGAGCTTCCGAAGCCCGTTATTCGGAAGATTTGGCGCAATTCCGGCGCGCAGTGCGCCGTCAGCTCGAGTGGGTTGTGGGGCAATGCTCGCCCCGGATCGGCCTACCGGATCACTCGCTCGGCCTTCGCCAGGAGATTGCCGGACTTTTCAAATACCGCCGGCGTCGCTGAATTCCGGAATCCACACTTCGTAGCCGCGGTTGTTGTCGTAGAGCGAATAGATTTCCATGCGGTGCAAGGGGGGCGAATAGACGTGCAGGGTGACGAGGTCCGCACCCTCGGCTTGGAGGTTCGAGACTTGATGGATGTCCGTGTCTTCACTCCCCATGAGACTCCCCTGGGCGAAGTCGCGCGAGAACGACGCTTTGACTTGGCCGTTGGGAGCGCGCTCGAACAGCGTCTCGGTCAGCGTGCCCCGCAGCACGCGCACAACGCAAGCGGAGCCGCTGTGGTTGTGAATCGGCGACCGCTGACCGTTCTTCCAGCACAGCAACCAGGCGTGATAATTGGGGGCTGCGCGAACCAGGTTGCGCTTGTAGCCGGTTTCGGCGAAGTGCAAATGTTCGGACAAACAATCGAGATCTATGTCGAATTGAGACAATTCCTCGACGAGGTGGGCCAGGTCCGGGCGGCCGGTCAAGGTGTCGAGATGGCGAAACATCGCGTGCAAGTCATCGTTCACAATTAAGCTCGCTGTTTTCAACTCGGGAGCTTGTTCTACGCCGCACCGGAATGCGACCCGAAGGATCAAAGCCTCCGCAAAACAATACTTTCGCCCTGGCGGGAAGTGACGTCAACCGTTTTTACCTCGAACGGAACCTCCCATTCGCGTTCAAGTGGCTCATCGAATATAATCCCGGTCGCCCCAGCAATCGACAGGCGTGCGCCCCGTCGCCTTGAATGAGAACAGGAGTCCGACCATGCGAAGCGAGCTCCGAACACTCGGGTTGCTCTCCCTGCTTGCCTTCTCACCGTCGCTACGAGCCGACGACCCGATTCCGCTGTCGATCCTCTACGCTGGTCCATCGGGCACCGAGCGCGAGAAGGATTTCACCGGGTTTCTCGAGCAGACTTTCCGCAAGGTCGACCGCGTTCCGCTCGTGTCGTTCACCGACGAAAAAGCCGACGGACACGACGTCGTCATCTTCGACTGGGATACGGTTTTCCCGCGCGATTCGAACGGCAAGATCGTCGAACCGATCAGAGGCTTGCGAGGGCCCAAGGGGGCGAAGGTTTCCGAGTCGTACGATCGGCCGACAGTCTTGATCGGCGCGGGGGGGCAGATGGCAATCCGGAATCTCCGCCTCAAGATTGATTCCTGCTGCATCTGCCTGGGCGCGTTTGCCCACGGGATCGCCTCGGGGCACGAGGTCTTCTGCTCGCCGTTCCCCGTGAAGCTGTCGCTCGAAGACCAGCCCACTCCGCCTCAATATCCGGGCCTGGCATCCGGCCGGCCGATCGGCAAGTCCATCAAGGTCTGGCGGGTTCAGACAAAGGATCATCCGGAAGTCGATTGGGGATTGGTTTCCAGCCCCTGGGATTTCGACGCGTCTCCTGACGCGGAGGTCGTCGCGTCGGGCATCAACACGAAGACGCCCGGTTCCGTCGCGCTGGGGCGCCAGGGCAACTTCTTCCTTTGGGGCTTCTCGGCGTCCCCGCGTGACATGACGCCAGAGGCACGTAAGTGTTTCGTCAACGTCGTCTGCTACATCAAGAAGTTCGATCGCCAGCGGCCGATCGTTCGCAAAACCGACCAGGAATTCACGCGTGAATGGGCGCTCGATGGTCGCCCAAAACCTGAGGGTCGTTTTCGACGAGGACGCCTTCGTACACTCGCTGCCGGAGTCCGTGGCAAAAGATCCTGTCCGGGCAAAAAGGCTTTACCAAGGCTCGCTCAGGCTGGTCGACCGCTTCTTTTCGGAAGGCGTTCGAAAGCAGTGCGGAACCGACGCGGAGAAGTACATCGCCTGGGTCCTGGACAACTACGAGTGGCTTCGCCCGGGAGCCGCGGCCTCGGACCTTACGGAGATCGCCATCGACGAGGACGCGAAGGCGCTGGGCCAGTCGAACCGAAAGGCGGAATCCTTGGACGCTTGGGTCAAGCTGCTGGAACGGAAGGAACAGGCAGAGGTCGCACTTCGCGTTCTGAAGCGTTACACGAGCGAATCGTACGACGACGCGACGTCGTGGCGCAAATGGCTCGACGGCAACCGCGACCGGCTGTTCTTTGATGAAGTCGGTGGTTACGGGTTCCGGGTTGCTCCGAAGGGACTCACTGCTCCACCGCGGCTCCCTCGGACACCGCTCAGCGCGCTCGAGCCGACGCATCGCAATCCTGTCGCTGCTCAGGCCGAGTTCGCGCCCAGTCGAGCTCGCGCCGGCGAGGTCGTCACGCTCGTCATCCGCGTCGCCACAGCCCCGGGATGGCATATCACCGCCGTGAAGGGCTCGAGCGGCCCTGAAGTCGCCACGAGCCTCGAATTGAAGCCTCCGGAGGGCTTCGAGGCTCTCGGCGACTGGACCGTGCCCGATCCGGCGCCCGCTTCGGAAGGCCGTCTCACCTACGACGGCTCGTTCGAGTTCCGCCGCCGCCTTCGAGTCGCCGGCGACGCTCGTTCAGGGTCGGCCGTTACCTCCTGCACAGTCCGTTTCCAGGCATGTGACGCGTTCTCCTGCCGGCAACCCGATCAGGCGATCGTGCAAGCAAGACTCGAGGTTGTCGGGCACTGAACTCGGCCCTCTGTGACTGCCAACCTGCCAGATCTGGGCTGACAGTTCGATGGACCTCAAGTTTCCGCCCGACTCCCGCGCGACGCGGAGAGGAACTCCTCGATTGCCCTCGTCAGGTCGGCCTTGAGATTCGCCGCACCGTCGATGGAATCTTCGTAAAGGATGTAGGGAAGGCTCCGAAGGTTGAACGGGAGCATTGCCGGGTTGCGTCCCAGCAGGATCGGGCAGCGGTGGAGGCCCAAGCAGAGGCCGACCTCAAAAATCACGTTGGCGTTTGAACTGACCTCACTGGTGGGGCTCAGGGACGAGACGTCGGCCACGATCACCTCGGCCGAGCGGATCTGGGCCCAGACCTGGGCAAGCGTCGAGCCGCGCTCGTCAATGTTGTCGGCCTTCTTGGCGATGATGCCGTTGGCGATCATCGCAGGCCGGATCACATTCTCGAAAAGACGGTCGAATGCCTCGTGTTGAGGCAACAACACGAAACCCGTGCTCTGCTGGATCTTGACGCCTTCGCCCCGCAAAATCCAATCGGCCAGAAGCCGCTCAAACTTGGTCGGTCCCGCGCGGAGAAACCTCGCGCTGTGAAGGACCGTCGAAACGTCACGCTTCTGAACGACCTCGAGCGGCACCCCAACTACACGGCTCAAGACTTCTTCAACCACCTGTGCGTCGACTGTGCCGTCGATCTCACTTGACCGTTTGTGCCAATCGTGGTCGATCGTCGCCTTATTCTTCTTGAGCGCGTCGGCCTGGCGGTACAACGAGGCTGCCCGCTCGAAGTCCTGATTGGCGACCGCCTCTTCCTTTTGCTGATCGAGCCGTTCGATCTGGTCGTCGAGTTCTTTCACGTCAGGCGGAAGAATCGTTGCATCAAGCCGGACGCGAGCGCCGGCCTGGTCGATCAGCTCGATGGCCTTGAGCGGAAAGTGCTCGTCCGGTAGATAGAGCGAGCTCAGCTCGACGGCCGCCGCGAGAGCGTCGTCCGTGATCCGGGCTCGGTGGTGAGCCTCGTACCGGTCGCGCAGCGTGCGCAGGATATCGAACGTTTCGCTCTTGTTCGTGCGCCGATCATCACGGATTGAAAGCACCGTTCGAAAATACGCGCATTCTCGGCACAGCGACTGTACTGTTCGGGTGTCGTTTCCACGATGAGCTGGAATTCACCGCGAGTGAGCGCAACCTCGAGCGGGTTCGAGGGCCCGGCATCGGCATCATCATCGCGCGCAACCGCGCAGATCGTCGAGGTAGAGGATGACGTCCTTCACTCGGCGCACTTCAAACGAAACGGCCTTGATCCGCTCCTCGAGCTGGCCGGTCTGCTTGATGCCACTGTTCAAAAGGCCCCAATCGAGGAGGATCACGCGGCGGTTGTGCAATGGATCGGGAACTCGGCCGTCGACGATCAACTGGGCCAGGCCATGGACAATTGCGGTCTTGCCGACTCCCGCCTCACCGATCAAAACGGGGTTGTTCCGGCTCCGGCGCGAGAGCACCTGGACCACCATGTCAATCTCATTCTGGCGGCCGATGACAGGGTCGAGCTTGCCCTGACGGGCCTTTTCCGTCAGATCCGTGCCGAAGGAGTCCAGGGCGGGTGTCTTGCGGCGGCCGGTTTTCCATGCGTCGGGATTCCCTTCGCCGATATCCATTCCGTGGCCCATCAAGTTGAGGACCTGCCTGCGCATTTCTTCGGGCTTCAAGTTCAGGCTTGTGAGCACCTGGGCGGCGACACTGTCCTGCTCACGCAGCAAGCCGAGCAGCAGGTGTTCGGTCCCGACGTAGTTGTGGGTCAGGCCGCGAGCTTCCGCGATTGCCGCTTCGATGCCTTTCTTTGCCGCGGGACGAAGAGGCAGTTTTCCCATCGTGACTTTTTCCCGCCCGGCTGGCACGATCTTCTCGACCTCGTCGCGGATATTCCGCAGGTCCACGTTCAGGTTCTTCAAGACGTTGGCCCCGATGCCCGTGCCCTCCTTGACCAGGCCGAGCAGGATGTGTTCGGTGCCGAGGTGATCGTGATTGAAGCGTAGGGCCTCCTGGTCGGCCAGTTCCATCACCTTGCGGGCGCGGTCGGTGAATCGTTCGAACATAGGACGAACTCACGGGAGGAGCTGGAGAAAGTAATCGATACAAGGACGTCGAAAGGTTCCATGTGGTTTCGAGCAGGACTCCGCGAAGGATTTCGCCTTCGTATGGCAATACTGTATGTGAAGGCGAACACAATAACGAGGCCGTCAGACGATGGACGACGAATTCCGCCTGATCCGTGCGATGGCGAAGGGCGACCGATCGGCGTGGGCGCGAATGTACGATCGCCACGTCCGGGACGTCTTCGCCGTGGTTTATCACCTGCTCGGCGGAGATCGCGGTCTGGCCGAGGACGTGAACCAGGAGGTCTGGCTGCTGGCGATCGAGCAGTTCGACCGGTTTGACCCTGCACGCGGCAAGTTCCGCGACTGGATTCTGGGCATCGGCCGTCACCGGGCATTGAGGCGTCACCGCCGCACGGCCACGGGCGGAGCCGATGAGTATCTCGACGCACCCGCAGGCTCATTGTTGCCGCCCGACCTCCTGGAAGAAGTCGAACGCGCCGACCTGGTGCGGGTGGCCCTTCTACGGCTGCCGGAAGACCACCGCCGGGTGCTCCTGGACAAATACGTTGCCGGGAACAGTGTCGCCGAGATCGCCAGTCAGATAGGACGATCCGCGAAAGCCGTGGAGTCGCTGTTATCACGTGCGCGGTCCGAGCTTCGGAATCTCCTCGAACCCTATTTTTCGACTGAGGTCGGAGGTGAGCGCCATGAGCCAAACGACGCCCGCAGGGTCTGACGACCTTGGTGAGCAAATGATGGGACGCATGATCGCCGAGGCCGGCGATCCGGCTGTGGAGCCTCGCGGCGAGCACGTCTCGGAGCTTCGCACCCTCTTCCTCAGTCGCTTGCCACCCATCCGGCGCGTCGCGCTTTGGACGAGGCCGCTGGTGTTCGGATCCGGGGTAGCGGCCGCTCTGGTGGCGGCGGCGCTTCTCCTCATGATTTCACGGCCTGCGAACGCGTGGCCCGAGGTCGCCCAGGCGCTGCAGGGAAAGCCCTGGGTGCACACGCGGACGGTTGGCCCGGACGGCAAGGAAGCAAGCGAAGTCTGGTTCAGCCCTAAGCTTGGTGTGACCGCGGGCCGCCATGGAACTGAGATTGAGTACCACGACCGCGGCCTGCGTATCGTCATGAAGTATCTGCGCGACGAAGGAGTCATTTACCGCCTGCCTGAAAGCCCGGACCACACGGTGCAGATGCTGGATTTTTTCAGTCAGCTCCTTGATTCCAAGGCTCCGACGAAATCACCGTTCCCGGGAACGGATGTGGTCGCTCAGAGCCGGCAAGATGTCGTGGAAAACGGTCGGGCGTGGGTTGACCTGGAGCTGACGCTTCGCGTCGTCGGCGCTGATCGCGAGCAACGGATTCGGATCCGCGTTGACCCCAAAACGAAGCTCCCGCATTCGATGGTGTTCCAGTCGAAGGAAGGGCCACAGGGCACGACGCTCTTCGATTACCCCGAGCGCGGTCCAGCCGATCTCTATGAGCTCGGAGCGCCGCGAGCCGCGAAAATTGTCGATCGCGTGCCGGCCGACGATCTCGAGCGCATCGGCGCGGGCCTGAAAATCGGCCGTGTCCGATTCGACGACTACCGCGCCATCATGGACATGGGCGATGGCACGAACATCAAGCGCGTTTGGCGCAAAGGCCGGAAGTGGCGCGCGGAGACGTTGCTCATTTCCGGAAAAGAGTGGCCGGCATTCCCGGCGGATGCAGATGCCACCTGGTGGAAGGCCCACCAGGCCGATTATCCCGTTTCGCTCCAGGCCGTATGTGACGGTGAAAAAGTCTATTATTACAAGCCAGAAGGCAATCTCTTCAATCGCGATGCGAACGAACCCCCCCCAAAACTCACGCTATCGATGACGCACGCGATCAACCCGTCCGACGACCCGTTCATGCCCTGGCCGCATCTCTTTGTCGAGCACTTGAGTCACCCGACGGTGTGGCCGCCGACTCCGGAACGTGAGTTCATTCTGGATGCCAGGCCAGCCGACGGTCCGGCCAACACGATCCGCCTGCGCGTGCACGACACGCGATCCACCGATCCAGCTCACCCCGACTTCTGGAAGCTCTGGATCGACCCAGCGAAGGGATACATGTCTCTGCGCACGGAGGCGAGCGTGTTCGAATCGCAAAACCCGCCCAAAATCGCGTATGTCGACACCATGCTCATGGAAAATCTACTGCAATCGCCGAGCGGCTTCTGGTACCCGACCCAGGTGCGGCGCAAGACGTCAAACTTCGACACCGAGCAGGTTTGGAAATACCACCTCGAATTCGGCGTTCCAATGCCGGACGAGCTTTTCAAGCCTTTGTAGTGTTGGTCGCCTGTCCGTTTCGTCGCGCCGCTCCGCGCCCGAAACGGCGGTCAGGTCGATGACTACTTCGGCACCGAATACCACGGATTGAAACGACATGCGCTCACCAGGTCGTCGGAGACGACGGCGGTTTGTCTGGGCGCGCCAGAGCCGGAAACGCGCGCGAACTCGACCTGCCAGTGGCCCGATGGGGTCTTGCGCACGCTCTCGGCTCTGTAATGACGCGGATCGAGCCCCGGCGGGCCGTAGCGTATCAGTACGGTCTCCGCCGCGCGGACCGTCGCCGGCTTCGCCAGCGGTCGCGCCAGGGTGAAAGTGCCAGCGAGCCCGGCGATTGCCATCATCATTGAGCCGAGCGTAAACGTTCTTCGCCGGCAGAGACGTGACGGATTGTCTTCCATGAACTGACCTTTCGTGAATCGCGACCCCTCAAGAGCCCTGGCCAAGCCGCCGGAGTGCCTCTTCCAACTCACGCGCGCGTGATTCGGCTTGCAGAGTCTCGGCCTCGGCTTTCTGGCGTGCAGCGGCCTCGGTTTGGGCTCTGGCCGTAACCGCGTCGTAGCCGCCGATCTCGTCCCCCGTCTTTCCGTCGAAACAGGCCAGACGCTCGCGGCCGTCCAGACTCGGATGTTGAACAATCCCGAGCCAGAGGTCCAGAGGACCGAGCCAGATCCGCCCGTGTGTATCTGGCGCAACCCGCTGATAACCCTCTGAGGTGAGTCGATAGCCCATCAACTCCAACCGTCGAGCCTCATCTGACTCTTCGAGAACGTCCGCGATCACGTAGAGCGGCACACCTGCGCGATAATAGTAATCGGGTTTGATATCGACGTCGTTCGTGTGCGTGTGCACCGACGCCACCTCCACAACCAAAGCCGGCTGCGCCCGCTCAGCCGCGACGTCGAATGTCGCCCAGTTCTTGCGTCGCTTCACGCCGGAGAATACCGCGATATCCGGAGCAAGGGGGCGGACACCCAGCAGGTTCCAATCCACCCGACAGCGGCTTAATACCGCCGATTCGGGATTGCGTTCGAGCCTCGTCTTGAAGACGCACTTCAGATACATTGCGTCATCATTGTGCAGGACCCTGTTGACGATGAAATCGTCCAACTCCGGAAACAGTACATCCTCCAGAGTCAGCGGAATCTGGTCAATCGTGGGCTTTCCGTCCGGCCCACACGCGGTCACGTACCTCCAGCCGTAGCGAACTGGATCAGAGTCGTCAGGCGGGCGTTTCGAAGGCCGGGACGTCGAGACGGTGCTCATGCGCATGCGCTCCACATCGGGATCTCGCTCGAATTTCGATCGGATCCGAGCGCTCCACGAGCCGGTCTAACGCCACGGCGAAAATTCGTCACCTTTGGCCGGTCCTGTCGGGAGGAATCGGTTCGGACTTGTTTACCTCCCTTCGGGATCGTATATTCGGCTATCCGGATGAAAGAATGGTGGGTCGGTGACAGCGATCGGTCGAACGTGAGCGAAGCGACGATGGGGTGAAAATCATATTCGTGTCGGTTATCTGAGATGAAGACGTAGGGCGCTATCTCATAATTTCGGCGAGCTCCATTTGTCACATCAGGAGCGGGTGTTGTCTTCCACCGAGCCTAGCTAGAGGTGCCGACTTAGTTGAGCATGGCCCCCTAAGCTCCGCAAATATCGTGATGTTTTGATGAAGATCTGGCAAGGAAACAATAGCGATGTAGCCCCCCGATCGAGATTCAGGACACGCGAGGCAGGGTAATCCGATGGCCCGTATCAGGCGCAGAGTTGCGAAGCCGACCCGAAGACTTGATACGCGGTCTCTTGCCAGGGTCCGGGAAGGAGCGATGGCGCTCAGACTCGCCTCAAACCCTGGCCGGCTAAAGATTATCCTTCGCCTCGCGGATGGCGAGCAAACCGTTGACGAGCTTGCTAGAGACCTCGGATGCACCACGCCCGACGCGGCGAAGATGCTTGACCCGTTGCGGCGCGGGGGGCTGGTGAGAAGTGGTGGCAAGCGGTTTGAGAACTGCTACGACTTGACCGACATCGGCTTCAAGACGGTTCGGTTCATCAGTCAAACCTTTGGTCCATTCCACTGGAGAGGGGCATTGTCGGAGACATCGGAAATGAATAAAGTAAGGCACCCGGAACCAGAGCAATCCAGCCAAGAAGAGATCGACTTCAAGCGCCGTCCCAATGACAAAGGTCTCGAGACTCCTGCCCCTGACCGATGCAATGGGACTGTTTAAGGCTTTTGCCGAACCGGTGAGGCTACGCCTGTTGGCCCTCCTGGCGGATGGGCGAGAGGTCTGTGTGTGCCATCTGCACGAGGCCCTGGACCTGCCTCAACCAACGGTCTCCCGCCACCTCGCATTTCTGAAAATCAGCGGATGGGTCGTTGCGAGAAAGGAGGGGCGGTGGGCCTACTACCGGTTAGCCAAGCCGAAATCAAATCTTCATAGGCATCTTATTTTCTGCATCGAGTCGTGCCTTTCGGACGTCGAGGAACTCCAGCGAGACCACGAGCGGCTCGATGCCCTGGCATCCTGTAGCTGAGATCAATCGATCATCTCATTTTCTTGCCGGTTTCGCCTCCATGGCACCCTTCGGCTGCGCGTCCGGGTTCGATTCGGGATCGGGGCCGAACTTCTCGCTAATCTGTTTCGTCCCTGACTCGGTCCCCCCCGTCGCAACCCGTAAGGCCGACGGCGGTGACGGAAAGCAGGCCCACTGAGAGTAACAAGGCTCGAATTCGGCGCATTCGTGAACTCCTCTCGATCCTGCGTTTGGCTCAGCAGTCTAGAGGCGTGGTTAAACGGCTCGGGCTCCCACCCGTGTTGATGGATGGGGTGGGAGCCCGCCCCGGACCCGTTTAAGCGGAGAGGGCAACGGGAGGCTGACGACAAGTCAATACTGGTCGGCGGAGATGACCTCGCCACCATTGAGCGTAACCAGACCGCGAAGCGTGACGACGTTGACCGAGTCTTTGAGGAAACGGACGCTGCCATCACCCATCAAAATGTTGACGCCGCTGGGACGGAACGACGCAAGCTCATCGTTATTGCCGGCATTGTTGCCCTGGGCGATGAACGGACCTGCCGTGAGCCAGGCCGTCGGTTCGTGATCGGGACGATACTTGTTGTTTGGCTGGCCGGAAACACCATAGTTCTCGTCGGGCTCTGACCAACGCCAGTACCGACGGTACAGGCCCGCACCGCCGGCAGGGCCGGGATCGTTGGGGCTGACCGCGGTCAGGTATGCCGTCGTCGTTGCGTAGTAGATGCCGTTGGACCCGACACCGGCAAAAACGTCTTGCAGGTAGGGGCTCAAATAACGCGGATCGCGGCCGGCATCCTCTCCCATCATGATCGTGTTGCTCGTGCCGTCGGTGATCTCGGCGATCCGAGTCTTGCCCTGCTTGAGCAAGCCGTTGGCTCGCGAGAGCTTGTTCCGGTACGGCGTCGCCGGGGTCGACCCAACCCCGCCGGTCAACCCATTCGGATCGATGTCGACATAGCAAGTCGTCTGGCCGTTTCCTGGCCCATTTCAGTGAGAGCATAGCAGGCGCGCCTGCCGACATGCCCGCTCGTTACGAGGCCAGCCTTTCGCAGCAGAGAAAGATGGCCTGAAAGCGTCGTCGATTGAAGGCCCAGGTCGGTAACTAACTCCATAATCTGCCGTTCGCCGCGCGAGAGCCGCAGGAGAATCCCAAGGCGGATGGGGTTCGACATCGCGCTCAGCGTAAACGCCGCCCGGCGCAAGTTCGCCGAATCTTCATATACGTTACCGCTTGTGTTTACGATCAACCAATGTTTTACGTTCCCCATGTGTGCATTCCGTCGAGTTAACGCAGAGACGGCTCCGCATTTTCTTCAGTGTGCACAACATCAACGTTGTTCGCAGGAGCTTTGAAGTATTGTCTTTGGACGAGCAGGGCGACGCTCACGAGCCCGATCATCACCGGCACTTCGACCAGCGGGCCTATCACAGCCGCGAAGGCCGCCCCCGAGTCGATGCCGAACACAGCGACCGCCACGGCAATCGCCAGCTCGAAGTTGTTGCTCGCCGCTGTGAACGCGAGCGTCGCCGTTTTCGCGTAATTGGCTCCCAGCCGCCAGCCCATGAAGAACGAAACGATGAACATCGCTACGAAGTACAAGAGCAAGGGCACCGCGATCCGGACGACATCGAGCGGATTGCTCAGGATGAAGCCGCCCTTGAGCGAAAACA
The DNA here is from genome assembly GCA_963823665.1 of uncultured Planctomycetota bacterium. Lineage (GTDB taxonomy): Bacteria > Planctomycetota > Planctomycetia > Isosphaerales > Isosphaeraceae > CAVXHV01. Next base: position 1,794,644 of record CAWGMQ010000003.1, on the reverse strand, counting down.
TCACGACGATCGTGAACAGCAACGCGATCAGCGTGAGCGGACTGATTCGGGGGATGAACCGCTTTTCATACCAGTCCCGGCCTCTGGCCCGCAACAGCGTGAACCGCGTCACCATCCCGGCAAGGAAAGGAATCCCCAGGTAGATCATCACGCTTTCGCCGATCGCACTCACCGTGATCCGCGACAGGTCGACATTGCCGAACTGAACACCGAAGAGCGGCGGGAGAAGCTTGATAAAGACATAGGCATAAACCGGGTAAAACAGCACCTGAAAAACCGAGTTGAACGCCACCAGCCCGGCGGCGTACTCGGTATCCCCTTTCGCCAGCTCGTTCCAGACGATCACCATCGCAATGCAACGCGCCAGGCCGATCATGATGAGGCCGATGGCGTATTCGGGCCGGTCGGCGAGGAACGCCAGAGCCAGCCCGAACATCAGCAACGGCCCGATCAGCCAATTCTGGACGAGCGAAAGCGCCAGTATCCGCGTGTTGCGGAACACTCCGCCCAGCTCTTCATACTTCACTTTGGCCAGCGGCGGATACATCATCAGGATCAGCCCGGCCGCAATTGGAATCGACGTGGTGCCGACCGACAGCCCCGTGACGGCGCGCGCGACGGAAGGGCAGAAATAACCCAGCCCGATCCCGGCCAGCATGGCGAGAAAGATCCATACCGTCAGATAGCGGTCGAGGCAGGCGAGGCGTTTAGGCGAAACTCCGTCCATGCCGTCAGCGTTTCCTTTCCGTCGGCGGACTCACGGCCGCGATACGTTGGCGGGCCTGCATCATCACCGACAGCAGGAGCCGCCCGATGTCGTCACGCCGTTCGGCGTACTTGGCTGTTTCATTTGGTGGCCGTGATGTTGACGCTCAGCAGATTCTCGATGCCAGGCGGCGGCGCCACTCCTGAAACTTCGACCATCTTGCGAACCGCTTCCGTGTGCCTCTCAACCTCGACGCGGCTAAAACCCGCCCGCTTGAGCCGGGCCACGTAATCATCCACGACCAGTGCTCCGCCGATGCAGCCGACCATTGCCTCCATGTCCCGTCGCAAGGCCGCCGGAGGCTCGGCCTCCCACGCCATGTCCGAAACCGCCAGCCGCCCGCCGGGCTTCAGAACCCGGTGAATCTCGCGGAATGCCCGATCCTTGTCCGGCACGAGATTCAGCACGCAGTTGCTGATCGTCACATCGACGGAATGGTCATCGACCGGCAGGGCCTCGATGTCGCCCTTGCGGAATTCGACATTGGCCAGGCCGGATTTCTCGGCATTGGCACGGGCTTTTTCCAGCATGGCGTCGGTCATGTCCACGCCGATCACCCGGCCCGACTGTCCAACCTGTCGGGCAGCCAGGAAACAATCGAACCCAGCCCCGCTGCCGAGGTCGAGCACAGTTTCCCCGGGCTGCATCGCTGCCACTGACTGCGGATTGCCGCAGGAAAGGCCAAGATTCGCGCCCTCGGGTAGCGTCGCCAGCTCGGCCGCGGAATAGCCGAATGTAATCGCCAACCCTTCCGCGTTTTCGGTGCAGCCGCAGAGTGAGCCGCACGTCGCTTCGCCTTTGGCGACCTTCCCATACTGCTCCTTGACCGCCGCCTTGATCTGAGTACCCTCCATCGCGTATTTCCTCTCTGATGCATCCGTCAATACGGATATAATTGGCCAAAAAAACTTCGCGTCAGTCGCCACAACAAGAGCCGTGATCCAGCCTTTGCCGGTCGAACTTCAAGAGTTCGAGCTCCTTCGAGCATACGCTCAGGCACTCCATCAAATGCCGGTGCAACTCACCCGCTGGTTTCGCCAGGCGATAATGCACCCACAGCCCATCCTTACGACCGAGGACCAGCCCCCTTTTCCTGAGGTACGCCAGATGCCGGGAAACGGTGGATTGCGGCAGGTCCAGAGCTGCGTGCAGATGGCAGACGCACACTTCGTCGTCCGCCAGCAGGTTCAGAAGCCGCAACCGCACCGGGTCGGCAAACGCCTTGAAGAGCTCAATTGAAAGATCCAGGGGTTCAGCAGTCTGATTGCTCATCCGCATAGCCGAATATAGACGCCCAGGCGGGTGAATTCAAGTGGGCGCAGCAGCGGGTAGGCGGTTCGATGCCGTCGCGACCCCTCAAGAACCCTGGCCGAGCCGTCGGAGTGCCTCTTCCAACTTGCGCACGCGTGCTTCGGCTTGCTTGGTTTCAGTCTCGGCTATCTGCCGGGCCTCTGCGTCTGCACAATGAAATCTCCCGTCTCGGGGAACAGCACGTCCTCCAGAGTCAGCGAAATCTGGTCAATCGTAGCCTTTCCATCGCTGCCGCGGACGGTGACGTACCGCCACCCGTACCGGAACGGATCCGGCTCATCGGGTGGCCGTTTCGCGGGCCGGGACGTCGAGACGGTGCTCATGTGCATAGCCTCCAAGCCAGGATCTCGTTCGACTTTCGATCGGACCCGAGCACTCGACAACCCATTCTAACGCGCGGCTGAAAACTCGTCACCTTGAGCCAGGGATCCGGTGGCGAATCAGTGGACTTGGCGATCCGGCGCGCTTTGGAGATACTATGCTGCCTTTGCACCGGCGTGATCACGGTGGCGCGAGGCCGCCGGCGGGTGAAGCCTTCGAGCCGGTCGAAGGCGTAGGAGAGACGAGACACGGGGAGTGAGACCATGGTCGGTCAGACCCAACTGGTTGATAAGCTGCGGGAGCTGGCCCGTAATCTGTGGTGGACCTGGCAGCCGAACATGATGGGGCTGTTCCGGGAGCTGGATCCGGCTCTGTGGCGGCGAGTGGACCACAACCCGGTCGAGTTCCTGAAGCTGCTGCCGGTTGACCAGCTCGAGCGGCGGGCGGCCGAGCTGGCGCTCGACTCGCGAATCGATTACGCATTTCGCCGGCTCTCGGAGTATCTGCGCGACACCGAGTCCTGGGGTTCGCTGCACGCATCGGTGTTACGGCCGAGGCCGGTTTGCTACTTTTCGGCCGAGTTCGGGCTGCACGAAAGCCTGCCGATCTACTCGGGCGGCCTGGGCGTGCTCGCCGGCGACCATCTGAAAAGCGCGAGCGACCTGGGAATTCCGCTGGTGGGAGTCGGTTTGCTCTATGCCCAGGGGTATTTTCGTCAGACCCTGGATTCAAGCGGCTGGCAGCAAGAGCTTTACCTGAACGTCGACCTCGAGCTGCTGCCGATCGAGAGTGTGACCGGTGCCGACGGCAAGCCGCTCCTGGTGGCCGTTGCGATCGCGACCGGCGTGTTACACGCACGGGTCTGGAAGGTGGAAGTCGGGCGGATCACACTCTACCTGCTAGATTCGAACGTGCCCGAGAACAGCGAGTCGGATCGCTCGCTCACGGCGCGTCTTTACGGAGGTGACGCGCGGGTACGGATCCGGCAGGAGCTGCTTGCTCGGGGTTGGCGGCGTGAGAGCACTCCAGGCGCTTTCGATCCAGCCCGGGGTGTTGCATTTGAACGAGGGCCATAGTGCCTTTGCGACCCTCGAGATGGTCCGCCAGATGATGGAATCGAGCGGGCAGCCGTTCGGCGAGGTGATGCGCGACGTGTCGGCGATGACCGTTTTCACGACACACACTCCGGTCGCCGCCGGGCACGATCGTTTCCCCGCGCCTCTGGTCGAGGAGCACCTGGGATCGATCCGGGAATCGCTGCATCTCTCGTACGAGGACTTCATGGGGCTCGGGCGGGTTTATCCGGGCGACCCCAATGAGCCGTTCTGCATGACGGTGCTGGCGCTGCGGCTCTCGCGATATGCAAACGGCGTGAGTGCCCTGCACGGGACGGTCTCGCGGCGGATGTGGCAGCCGCTTTTCGTGAATGCGGCCGAGGAAAACGTGCCGATCGGCCACATCACAAACGGTATTCACGTACAGACCTGGGTCGCCCCCCAGATGCATCTCCTGTACGACCGAAACCTGGGAAGCGATTGGCCCAGGCACCAGCGGCTGCCCGAAACCTGGGCCAGCATCAGCCGGGTCGAAGACGCCGAGCTGTGGGAGACCCAGCAAGTGCTCAAGGCCCGGTTGATCAACTTCGTGCGGAACCGGCTGGTCTCGCAGGCGCGGCGACGGAACGAGCCGGACGCGGAAATCGAGCAGGCCATGGAGGTGCTCGACGTGCATGCGCTCGACGATCGGTTTTGCGCGGCGGTTCGCCACGTACAAGCGATCGGGGCTCGTTCTGCAGGACGTCGCGCGGCTGCTCGAGCTGGTGAGGTCGACCGATCGGCCGATCCAGATTATTTTCGGCGGCAAGGCCCATCCCGAAGACCGGATGGGCAAGGAGCTGATCCAGGGGATCGTGCGGTTCACGCGGCAGGAGGAGTTTGCATCGCGAATCGTGTTCGTGGAAGACTACGACATGAACGTGGCGCGGCAACTGGTGCAAGGGGTCGACGTCTGGCTGAACAATCCGCGGCGGCCGCAGGAGGCCAGCGGTACCTCGGGCCAGAAGGCGGCGCTCAACGGGACGCTCAATTTCTCGATTCTCGACGGATGGTGGGCCGAGGCGTATGATGGGACCAATGGATTTGCCATCGGTATCGGGCAGACCCATGCCATCCCATCGATCCAGGACGAACGCGACCAGAAGGCACTGATCGAAACGCTAACCAACGAGGTCGTCCCGCTTTATTACAACCGGGACCAGTTCGGGCTTCCGCGTGAGTGGATCGCCCGGCAGAAGAACGGGCTTCGAACTCTGGCGTGGCGGTTCAACGCGGACCGGATGGTGATGGACTACGTACAACACCGCTACTTACCGGCAGCCGGCGGCGTATCGTGCTCGATGCCGCGAAGCTGAGTGAATCCGCCTCCGCACGTCGTGCCACGAGCTCCGCGGGAAGCTCTCGAATATGAGCCAGGCTCAAAGTTTGGTGGGCGAGAAGCTCGGGTCGTTCCGGATCGAGTCCGTCGTGGGCTCCGGCGCGATGGGTGTGGTGTATCGGGCCACGAACGAAAAGACAGGGCGCGTGGCCGCGGTGAAAGTGGTCAGCGCCGAATATGCCCAGGGAGGGAAGATCCGCGATCGGTTCGAGCGCGAGGCGGAAATCCTTCAGCAATTCCGCCACGCGAACATCGTGCGATTCCTGGCGGTCGGCCGCTTTCGGGGTACGTCGTATCTGGCGATGGAATTCGTCGACGGCTCGACGCTCGAGAAGTCCATCGTCGAGACCGGCGGTCTTCCGTGGCTCGAGGTGGTGGACCTGGGTATCCAGATCTGCGATGCGCTCCAGTATGCGCACCAGAACGGCGTGGTGCACCGGGATTTGAAGCCTTCGAACTTGATGCTCACACCCGATGGCAAGGTCAAGCTCACCGATTTCGGGATCGCCAAGGACCTGGATGCGACCCAGCTCACCGGAACCGGCCGCACGCTGGGAACGGCTGCTTACATGGCACCCGAGCAGATCAGGGGAACTCCCCCGGTGAGCCACAAGACAGACCTTTACGCGCTCGGGGTGGTCCTTTACCAGTTGCTCGTGGGGAAGCCCCCGTTTGAGGGAAGCACGCCGGTCGTCCTGATGCACAGCCACCTGAACGAGCAGCCGCCGCGGCCCAGTGCCCGCGTTCAAGAAATTCCCAAGGTGCTCGACGAGTTGATTGTCAACCTCATGGCGAAGTCGCCGACTGACCGGCCGTGGGATGCCGCGGTCGTCGGCATGAAGCTCAGCGAGCTGCGGGAGAAAGTCAACACGGCGCGAAAATCGCAATGGTCTGGCCGAACCAAACCCCCGGGCAGAAACCGGCGAAGGGAGGTTCCAAAGGGGCCGCGGCTGCTGCCGAGAGCAGCCTGGCGGGCGACTCGCCCAGCACTTCCGCTCGCAAGAAAAAGACGCGCAAGACACGGATGCTCTCCGGCGTTTCCGGAGCGGACCGCACGGAAACCGATGGCCGCTCCTTCTGGCTCAGCCGCTCGGCGCTCGAAACCGGTCTCTTGGTCGGAGCCCTCCTCGCCATCGGGGCGTTCATCGCCTACAAGGTCTGGCCGCCTGATGCCGCCTATTTGTATCGTCAGGCCGAGACGCTGATGACTTCGTCGCGGCGCTCCGACTGGCGAACGGCGCACAACGAGTACATGAAGGAGCTTGACGAGCGATTCCCGGATCATCCCTACAAGGAAAAACTGCGCGAGTGGCGCGACAAGATCTTGCTCGAGGACGCCGAGAATCGCGGCGCGAACCTGGCGAGCGGCCTGAACATCAGCCTGACAAGGCCGTCGACCGACGCCGAGCGTAAGTTCGTCGTGACCAACGGGGTTGCCACTGCCGCATCCGAGCGAGGCGACGACCTGGCGGCCGTGGCGCAATGGCAGGGAATGGCGAGCGCGCTCGAGGAAGCCGCCAAGCCGCTGCCGCAGGAAGATTCCGAGGAGCGGCAATGGTATCTGCTGGCCCTGCGGCGCGTGGAACAGCTTCAAAAGGCTATCAGGGACCGCCGCGAATACGTCGAGAAGCAGATCGGCATGGCCGACGCAGCCGACCACGCCGGACGCCCCGTCGAGGGGGACACGATCCGCCGCAAGCTCATTGAACAATTCGGCAAGTACACGGACCTCGCAGACATTTTCCCATCGCCTGCGCCCAAGAGCGACGCGATTGGCACCGGTAACGCGCCGGCATCAGTTGCGCCATCGGCAGAGCCCGAATCGGCGGCCCCGTCGAAGACCGCCGGCGAGCCCAGAGACAAGAATGCTCAGCCGGAACCAAAGGAAGAAGCGGAATCGGCACCCTCCGGCGAGTCCGCACCGCGCGAGCCGGCTGTGAAAGCCGCGGCCAAGGATGGAGAGCCGCAAGACAGAAGGCCATGCCCGGCGGATGAGAGCCAATTCCACGACGACAGCCGTTGACGCCATGCAACGAGTTGGCTAATTTGTCTATGCCCATCGTATCGTGAGGCGGCTCCTGTCTGTTCGCCTCCAACTTTCATGTTCTGGGCCGATCTTGGCCCCGAGGAATCGATGCCGCAGTCTCGCGTTCGCTTCATTGGTAGTCGCGCGCTTCACCGAGACCTTCCCAAGGTCCTCGAGACACTCGAAAAACCCGGAGCCCGATTCGTTCTGACCATCCATGGCAAGCCCAAGGCGGTTCTGATCGGCGCCGAAGACTTCCTGGACATCATCCGCAACCCAGGTTCGGAAGACCGGTTGCTTGCATTGCAGCTTGGCGCACTCGTACGGGGCCTGGAATCATCCTCCGGGACCGTCGAAATCAAGGAAGAGCGGGGAGAACTGGTCGGCGTGTGAGCGTCGCGCTTGAACTCACTCCCAACGGCGTTGCGCTCGTAAGCTGATCGAGCGTGCCGGCTTCCGGCACGCGCCGGCGCAGCCCACGTCGACTCGACGATTTCTTTCCGGTCTCCGCCGGCGGTAGATCGTCGGCGAGCCGGCTCGAATATGTTAAACTGCGCTCCTCGCTCGCGCCGCCGCGCGTACGGAAGCGCGGTACGCGACGGGGACGTTGGGATGGACCCGAGTCCCCCGCAGTTGGCCCGCGGTGCTTGAGCGGCCAGAACACGAGTGACATCACGATGTCCACCCCTCCATTCGTGCACCTTCATTGCCACAGCCACTACAGTCTACTTGACGGCGCGAGCAAGATTCCGGATCTGATCGAGCGTGCCAAGCTGCTTGGAATGCCGGCGATCGCGCTCACGGATCACGGCAATCTGTACGGTGCAGTCGAGCTGCTGCGCGAGGCAAAGGCCGGCGGGATCATACCGATCATCGGGCTAGAGGCCTACGTGGCACCGGGGCATCGAGCCGAGCGGGGCGGGGGGGGTGTCTCCGGGCAGGAGCACGCCTTTCACTTGACGCTGCTTGCGCGTGACGCGACCGGATTCCGAAACTTGATGCGGCTCTCGTCGCTCTCGTTTCTCGAGGGCTTCTACTACAAGCCTCGGATCGACAAGGAGATTCTCGAGCGGCACTCGCAGGGCCTCATCTGCCTTTCCGGATGCGCGTCGGCCGAGTTTTCCGATTACATTCTGCACGGGAAGATCGCCGAGGCCGAGGGGCTCTGCGCCTGGTATCAGAAGGTCTTCGGCGAAGAGAATTTCTACATCGAGATCCAGGACAACGGGGTTGGAATTCAGAAGGAATGCGCCACAGGCGCGATCGACATTGCCAGGCGAATGGGTCTTCCGCTCGTCGCCACGAGCGACGCCCACTATCTCACTCGGGAAGACGCAGCCGCGCACGACGTGCTCTTGTGCATTCACACCGGTAAGACCGTCGATGACCCGAGCCGGATGAGGTTCGACACCGAGGAGTTCTACATTCGCAGCCCGGAAGAGATGTATGCGGCGATGCCCGACCACGCCGAGGCGCTGGCTACTTCGGCCCGGATTGCCGGCATGGTCGAGCCGCATTACGAGAGTCTCGGATTTGGGCGCCGTTGTTTCCCCTCATTCACGGCGCCGGACCAGAAGACACCCGAGGGCTACCTCCGCGAGCTGTGCGAGGCGGGTCTGGCACTTCGCTACGGCGAGAGCCCGCCGGAAGGGGCGCGGGAACGTCTGGACCACGAGCTTTCGGTGATCAACGGGATGGGGTTTGCGTCGTACTTCCTGATCGTCTGGGACTTCGTCCGGTACGCACGAGAGCGCGGCATTCCGGCTTCGGCGCGAGGCTCGGCCTGCGGCGCGCTGGTCTCCTACTTGCTTCAGATCAGCCACGTCTGCCCGATCAAGTACGACCTCTTGTTCGAGCGGTTCCTCGACCCGAAGCGGTCGGAGGCGCCGGACATCGATATCGACCTGTGCCAGGACCGTCGCTACGAGGTGATCGACTACGTGCGGAAGAAGTATGGCGATGCCAACGTCGCTCAGATCGGCACGTTCGGCACGCTCAAGACAAAGGCGGCGATCAAGGACGTCGGTCGGGCGCTGAACATTCCACTGGGCCGAGTCGAGATGATCAACAAGCTTGTGCCGAATCGGTTGAACATCACGATCGCCGAAGCGATCAAGGAGGAGCCAGCGCTGCGGCGAATGGCCGACGAAGACCCCGAGGTCGAGAAGCTGCTCGATTTTGCTCGCCGGATCGAGGGGATGAACCGCAACGTCGGCACGCACGCGGCCGGCGTGGTGATCGCCGACCGGCCGCTCGAGGAGCTGGTACCGCTTCAAAAGCTACCCAACAAAGACAAGGCCAAGGAAGTGGTAACGACCCAGTGGGAGATGGGCGATATCGAAAAGGCCGGCCTGCTCAAGATGGACTTCCTCGGTCTTCGGAACCTGACGACGCTTGAAGTCGCCGTCAAGCGCATCAATGAGCGGCACCCCTCCTCGCCGATCGACATCGACACGATTCCGCTCGATGACGCCCAGACGTTCGAGCTGTTGCAGCGCGGTGAATCCAAGGGCGTGTTCCAGCTCGAGTCGTCCGGGATTCGCGATCTGCTGATCAAGATGAAGCCGGACCGGTTTGCGGACATCATCGCGACCAACGCGCTTTATCGCCCCGGCCCCTTGAACGGAGGCATGGTCGATGAATATGTCGATGTCAAGAACAACCGTAAACGGGCGACCTACCTGCATCCGGTCCTCAAGGAGATTCTCGAGGAAACGTACGGGGTGATGGTCTACCAAGAGCAGGTGATGCGGATCTTGAACCGCCTGGGAGGCATCGAGCTTTCACAGGCGTACGGCACGATCAAGGCCATCTCGAAGAAGAAGGGCGAGCTGATTGCAAAGAGTCGCGACGAGTTCCTGAAGGGGTCGATGGAGCAGGGGCTGGAGCGCGACCAGGCGGCCAAGATCTTCGACTTGATCGTGCACTTCGGCGGCTATGGATTCAACAAGTCGCACAGCACGGCCTACGCCCTCGTGGCATTTCAGACGGCGTATCTCAAAGCGCATTTTCCGACCGAGTACATGGCCGCCGTGCTTTCCTCGGAGATGGACGGCGCCGAGCGCGACAAGTTCTTGATCGAGCACGTCGAGGATTGCCGGCGGCTCGGGATCGAGGTGCAGAAGCCGAACATCAACGAGGGCAATCTCGACTTCCGGGTGGCTGGCGTCGGGTCGATCCATTTTGGTCTGGGGGCGATCAAGGGCGTCGGGTTCAAGGCCGTCGAGGCAATTGTTAAGGCGAGAGAGCAGAAGGGGCCGTTCCGGAGTCTGGACGACTTCTTTGAACGCATTCCGACCAAGGAAGTAGGGGCCGGATGCGTCGAGACGCTCATCCGGGCCGGTGCCTTCGACTGTCTCGATGAGCGGCGACCCAACCTGCTGCGCAGTCAGCTTCTCTGTGTGCTGCCGCGAGCGATTCAGGCCGGCCAGTCGAAACAGGACGATCGCCGCCGGGGACAGCTCGGGCTCTTCGACGATATCGAGACGAAAGATCTGTCGCCGCACTTGAATGGCGGAAATGGCCATGTGCCCGCGATGAACGCACTCCCTGACGTCGCCGAGATGTGCGACGCCGACTTGCTCGCCGGCGAAAAGAAAGCGCTGGGCTTCTATCTCTCGAGCCACCCGCTCACGAGGCACGCCGGGCTGCTTCAGGCGCTGGCCAGCCACCGCGCGGCGCAGTTGCCGTCGATCCCCGAGAAGACCGAAGTCGTGCTGGGCGGAATGATCACCAGCGTCAAGGAAACCAACGTGAAGAAGAGCCGGTCGGGGCTTACCCGGATGGCGAAACTGACGTTCGAGGATTTGAGCGGAACCACGCCGGCCATGCTCTGGCCCGAAGAATTTGCCAAGATGGCGGAACTGGTCAAGGACGATCAGATCGTGTTCGTGAAGGGAGCGCTCAACCGCCAGCGTGATCCGGCCGAGCTGGTCATCAGCAAGATCATTCCGCTGGCGCAGGGCCCGGCCGAGCTGGCGTGCGGCGTCGTGGTGCGGCTGCACAAGGGAATCCACCAGACCGAGCACCTCGAGCGATTGCTTCGGCTCGTCCGAGTCAGGCCGGGCAACCTCGACCTCTACCTGGAGCTCGTGGGGCTCGAGCATGTGCGCCGCGCGATTTATCGGGCCGGTCCTTCACTGGCGATCCGTTACGACGACCGCTTGATCGTCGATCTGGAAGCCGTTGTCGGACCGGGGAACGTTCGCCTGCGCGGCCAGAACGGAGTTACGGCACGCCTGGACGGCGGAGATTCGCCGCCCGCTCGTCCGCGGGCGATGACACCCACGCCCGATCCGGCTACCGTGGCTACCGACAGCGATGCCGACCTCGATGACTCACTTCTCGAGCTGGCGGATGAAGTGTGAGTGCGCGGTCCCCGAGTCACGTTCCGCGCTTCCCCGGCGAGTTGGTTGAATTGGCCCAACCGCGCCGCGCGCTGAGTTGGATCGGCAAGCTTCGCTATTTCTGAATGATAATTTCACATAAACTTCGCTTTCGGGGTTGATGGGGTCCCTATAGTTCCAGCAATTGATTTCGTGACGCGCTTGGTCGGGCGAATCTGGTCGTCTTCACGAAATTATCACGCGAGGGCACGATCCCTCTTTATAAAATTCTGCACTCTGACTTATCTGGAGCAAGCGCGGTCGCGCAAGGTCTGGGGCTCGAGTGAGCTTCCGGCAGGATCGCAATAATTCAGGATCGAATGAGCAACGATGACATGTACTTCCGGTTGGGCCGCGCGAAGTGGGTTGATTCGCGTCGCCTGGGTGATGGCGGCGGGGCTCGCCTTGGCGGTCGGAGGCTGCGGTGAACCTAACCCTCTCTCCGGGGCGAAGTTGTATCCGGTCAAGGGAAAGGTGCTGCTGCCCGACGGCAAGCCTCTGAGTTCAGGCCAGGTCGTGTTTGTCGGAAGCAAAATGATGGTCACCTCTCCGGCGACAATCGAGAGTGATGGGAGCTTCACGTTCAAATCAGCGTCGGGCGATGGTTTGCCGGAGGGCGACTACAAGGTGCGCATTCGAGGGCGGCTCGGGGTCCGGCGGCAAGAAAGGCAAAGCGAATAATCCGTTTGCCGACCAGTTTCTCGACGAGGACACTTCCGAGCTGACGGCCACTGTCACGAGCGACGAAGCGAAGAACAACTTCGAGCTCAAATTGACTCCCACGAAAAAAGCAGAAGGCGGCGGCGACGATCGTCGTGGCGGCCGATGAGTTAAACGACTCGCATTGTGGCGGAGTCGAGAGCGGGCAAGGACGCCTGATCCTGGTGGTAAGACGCACTTTCGCGGAGCGAAAGGCGACAGATCAACCGTGTGTTCCAGCGTGTTTCAATGCCTTGCTTCTCATTCCCCGTGTTCCTTCCAAGGAGACTTTGACCCATGAGATCTCGGACGAGATCGACGTATCTTCGACCGGCGTTCACCTTGATCGAGCTGTTGGTGGTGATCGCAATCATTGCCGTCTTGATCGCTCTGCTGTTGCCGGCGGTGCAATCGGCGCGCGAGGCGGCCCGCCGCGCTCAGTGCACGAACAACATGAAGCAGATCGGGCTTGCGTTGCACAATTACGAGAGCAGTAACGGTTGCTTCCCAACTGGTGGTGAGTCCACGTATTTCGGGAACACGCCTGCCAACAGTCAGTTCGTCGACGGTGGCTACAGTACGCTCGCCCGACTCCTGTCCTTCATGGAAGGCGGGGCATCGTTCAACGCGCTCAATTTCAGTATCTGGGAGTACAACGATGCGCAGGGCATCAACTTGACCGGCAGCTCGCAGGTCGTGGCTGCCTTCATCTGTCCGTCGTCGACTCGCAGCCCGGACGGTGGCCGGGACGGTGCCGATATCAATGACGGCGGTATTTCGATTGTGACGAACGGCTACGGTTACAATGACTACGGTCCGACCGTTTACACGGACATCGACCCGAATGGGCTGACCGGAGGCACAGGCTCGACCGTCGTCACGCCGTACCGGAACAAGTATTCGCGAGCCAACGGCTTGCTCAAGCAGGGCAAGACCCGAATCGCGGAGATCACGGACGGTACGAGCAACACGATCGCGATGGCCGAGGACGCCGGCCGAGATCCGCGTTATCTGAGCCCGTATACGCAAGACGTTTTCACGGGTGTCGGGTCCAACGGGATATATTATGCAACGACCACGGCATACCTGACGGCGGTGAGCCCCAATGACCCTGGCCCTGCCGGCGGTGCGGGCCTGTACCGTCGGTACTGGCGCTGGGCAGAGCCCGACGAGGGCTATGGCGTTTCCGGCTCGCCAAACAACAAGTACCGTCCCGACCACGAGCTGAACGCCTGGATGACAGGAGGCACGTTCATCGCCCAGGGCAATAATGCCGGCAATAACGACGAGATCGCGTCGTTCCATCCCAGCGGGGCCAACATTCTGATGGGTGACGGCAGCGTCCGATTCCTGAAAGACACGGTCAACGTCGTCTCGCTTCGTGGTCTGGTCACACTCAATGGTGGTGAGGTCCTCTCCGCCGACCAGTATTGATTAACCGAGGGTTGCCGCCACTCGAATCGCATCACGATCGAGTGGCTCGCCTCCCCTCGCGACGCGCCGCAAACGCAACTTGCTACGGCCGCACTCAGCCCGAGCTCAAGTCAGGCGACTTGGGCTCGGGCTTATTCGTGCGCCTGGCGATTCGATAGAATCACGCTGTTTCTTTATTCCGCAGAAGGCGGACATGGTCCGCGATCTACGGGAGGCAACGACTCGGAGGGCGACATGCGTCCTGTCGGTTCGCTGGATCGCAAGAAGTCGTCGCGGGTTGGGGGCATTCTTGTCGCTGTTGCGACTTTCATGATGATGCTTGCGACCGAGCCGGTGCTCGCGATCGTGTGGGACGAGGGATGGGTGCTGATCAGGTTGGAGAGGATCCGAGCATGGGGTCGTGCGTTTGCCGATCCTGCTGTCGCCGCCTCAAAGTGGCGACCAGAGCGGATCGCGCCAGCCGTCGAAGACAGCGTGCGACCGCCGCGTGCTTCCGAGATCGATACGCGGGCAAAACTCGTTTCGGCGCGCGTCCTTGCCTGGTTCTGGCCCTTCGCGCGTGATGAGCCGCACGGTCATCCGCCTTTCTACGCAATCGTCGCACTGGCGGGCGATCTATTGACACCGGGAAGGGGGGAACTCGCTCGAGCGCGGTTGGGAACCATGATTGCGTTCAGTCTCACCGCCGGAGCGCTCTTTGCTTTTCTGGCGAGGCGGCGAGGGTTCTGGGCCGCGTCGGTCGCGAGCGGAGCGTGGGTCTTTCAGCCACAATTGTTCGCGCTCGGCCATTACGCGCACTACGACGCGCTGCTCTCGAGCCTGTGGGTGGGGGCGATTCTTGCGTTTTCGAGCGCCGTATTGCCTTGTGAATCGGGTTCGCCCCCACCCCGGCGAAGCTCGCTGTGGGTCATCCTGTACGGAGTTCTCACCGGCTGGGCGGCTGGGACCAAGTTCACCGGATGGTTTCTGCCGCTCCCCTTCCTTGCCTGGTCCGTGATCCATCGAGATCGGCGCGGGATCATCACGGTCATTCTGGGTGGGATAGTGGCTCTCGTCACCGTTTATATCTTCACGCCTCCCTGGTGGGGCGATCCGATTTTGGGCGTCGAGCGATTCTTTCGGTCGAACCTTACTCGCGGCTCGACGCAGCCCATTCCGACCCAGTTTCTCGGGTACGTGTACGAGACTCCAAACGGGTCACTTCCATGGTACAACACACTGGTCTGGACGGCCATGGCGACGCCCATTGGTTTCCTCGCGCTGGCCATCTTGGGTCTGGCCGCGACACTTGCACATAAGATGGATCGGCTCGCAAGCCTGGCGACGATCCACTGGATTTTCCTTCTGGTGTTGCGGGCACTGCCGCATACCCCAGGCCACGATGGCGTCCGGCAGTTCCTGCCGGCTTTTGGTTGTCTTGCGCTCGTCGCGGGTCTAGGCGTGGCTTGGGCGATCGAACGTTGGCCCTCATTTTCCAAGGCGGCGGCTCTGCTGGCGCTCGCGGAAGGAGTCGTGAGCACGTTCCTCGCGATGCCAGTGCCTCTTTCCTACTTCAGCCCCTTGGTCGGCGGTCTTCCCGGTGCGACACGACTGGGTATGGAGCCGACTTATTACTGGGACGCATTGACCCCAGATTGCCTCCGCTGGATCAACAAGCACACGAACCGGAGTCGAACAATCCTCTTCTCTGCCACACCAGCCTCGTACTTCCACTTGCGGAAGTCAGGCAAGCTCTTGCCGGGAGCGTATCCCTACGATTCGCGAGAGTGGCAGTGGTACATCCTGCAAAACCGGCCGGGTGCTCTGGATGAGCTCGACCATGTACTCGTCGCGCGGCATGGCCCGACTGCGGTCATCTCGTCGCACGCGGGAGTGCCCTTGATCTGGGCGTTTCGACGCTCCGAATTCATCGCGGCCAGCGATTCATTGCAGAGCCGAGAAGGCACTCACTGATTGACGGCCGATTGCTTACGCCCCGAACGAATCGGCAGAACGCGTCAGGGTTTTGCCGTACCCGACCATCCCGTGAAACAGCGGTCATATTAATGGTACAGCCTACGGGCACAGCGCCATTTTCCGTTTCCGCTTATCCGGGCGCCGGCCGCGCGATCGACGCGCTGCTGGCCGCGCTCATGGGTATTTTGGCATTGCTACTTGGATGTGTTGAAATGTTTGACACGGACGTCTGGTGGCACGTCCGAGCAGGGGAATGGATTCTCACCCAGGGGCGGGTGCCGCGCCTTGATCCATTCACGTTCTCTTCGGGAAATCGGCCATGGATTGACTTACATTGGGGTTTTCAAGTGATTCTGGCGCGAGTCCACGCGATGGGCGGTGTTCCTGGAATGATTCTGCTGGCTTCCGGGGTTTGTGCCCTTGCGTTCCTGCTCGCGTCTACGGCGCGGAGGCAAGCCTGGCCGCTCTGGGTGAGCCTCTGGTGCTGGATGCCGGCGCTCCTCTTGATGAGCACCCGGTTCGACCCGCGTCCGGAGTGTTTCTCGCTTCTCTTTACTGCTGTATTGCTCGTTTTACTGCTACGAGTCGACATCCGTCCTGCCTGGGCTTGGGCGCTACCAGTCGTGATGTTCCTCTGGGTAAATACCCACTCCTTGTTCGCGATCGGGATCGTCGTCACTCTGGGCTACTTGTTCTCGAGGCTCGTTCAGTCGATCACGCTCTGGCGAGCAAACTCTGGCATGACGGATGAAAAACGTGTGCCACCATGGCCCTATCTCGTTCCGGCATCGGTTCTGGCGGGGATCGCCTGTCTGGCCAATCCTTACGGGATTTCGGGGGCCCTGTTTCCGCTGGAATTGCTCCCTAAAATCACCGATCCATCAAATGCCTACCGGGACTCGATCGACGAGGTGATGAGCCTGCAAATGCGTTTGCAACGCGAGAGCATCGCGGGCGCTTCCGGTCGAATTTATGTCATTGCGCAGGTGTTTCTGTTGATGATTCTCCCGTTGAGCTTTGTCTTCCCCGCAGTATGGCGACGATGGAAGAAGGCGAACGGTCTTCGATCCCCACGAGCCGCCGTCTGGGGTGGGACGTTTTGCTTGGCGGCCAGCCTCGTATTGATTGCGAGCTTTGGGTTGCCTGGAAACAGCGTGCCAGGCTGGCTGGTCCAGTTCGCACGTTTTGTTCCTGCACTCCTGGTTCTCGGCGGGTTGTTTGTCTCGGCACGATTCTTCTTGAAGTCGGGTGGGGCTGGCATCCTCGCTGCGGCGGGAGCGCTGGCCTGCGCCATATGGCTCGACTGGCTGCGCAGCTACCTCTTCGGCCCGGTCAATTCGTTAATCGACTGGCGAGCGGGAGCGCATTCGTTCGGGCCGATGGTCGCCGGGCTTTCGATCGGTTTGCCGATGGTCGTTCTTTTGATTCGCTCGGGAGTCGATTCCTTCCGGCTGTTTTTGTCGGTCGCATTCGGTTATCTCGGATTGACAGCCGACCGCAACAGTAGTTTTTTCGGACTGGTCGCGGGAACGGTTCTCGCGTGGAACGTGAGTGAATGGGTGGCCGCTCTCCAGGTCGACGTCCCATACCGACGAGGCCGTCTCATCGCTTCAATGTGCGGTCGGATTGGGCTGGCGCTCGTTCTTCTAGCCTGGCTTTTCTTGGTCGTGACCGACCGCTTCTTTCCTCTTACGGGCTATCTGCTTCATTTCGGACTTCGGGAACGTCCCTTGACGTTCGCGCACGAAGCCTGCGCGGTTCGCCGGCGGAGACGGACTTCCCGACCGGGCACTCGTTTTCAACCTGGGTCAGACTGGAGTCTATATCTACCACAACTCGCCGGGGCGCAAAGTGTTCATGGACGCGCGGCTGGAAGTCCCCAGCTTGGCGACCTTCGAAACGTATCGGCTTGCCGACGCGTGGCTGAACCGCGGAGATCGTCGGTGGCTGGCACTCGTAGGACGCATGGGCGACCCGCTCATCATGCTCGATCACCCGTCGAACGGGGGCGCGGAGGCGACGCTCTTCGCGAGCACCGGCTATCGCTGCGTCTACTGGGACCAGTTCGCGTCTGCCTTTATTCCGCAGGCGCGGTTTGACCTGGAAACAATCTATCCGACGGTCAATTTCGCGGCGCGGCACTTCGCCTTTGCCCGCCGGTCGGTTCTGAAGAACACGCCGGAAGAGGATTACGCGGAATCGCGTTCGCTTATCGAACTGGCTTTGGCGCTGAACCGAGCGCGGCAGGCCTCTCCCTCAGTGCGTCTTGGGGCGTCGCTTCTTTCGCAAGACTTGGCCCGCAAGTCGCTGTCTTCCCGCCCCGACTGGTCGGGTGCCTGGACTCTCCTCGGCCATGGCACGAAGCTGCTTTACTTTGAGTCGAGCCTTCGGCCGCCGGCTCCGAAGGATCTCTGGGATCCCGCGGCAGCGCTGCCGTGGGCCCTATCGACCTACAGTTTCAAGCGCTCCCTCGCATCAAGCCCAAAGAACCGATCGACTCTGCGGTCACTCAGCGAGTCATATCAATTGCGAGGTATGTCTGATGCGCAGGCAGAGGAGGTGACTCGGGTCGCGGCGGAGTCGTTAACACAGGTACGGGGAATGCCTTGGCCGCTAGCCGAGCGTCTCGCGATCGCGGAGATGCACGTGGGCGATCCCCGCACGGCGCGAGCGATCTGGGAGCGATCGCTGGACGCGCCCTCAGAAGCCCTGCGACTCGCCAGGATTGGTGACGCCTGCCTCGCTTCATTCGACTTCCAGGGCGCAGAAACCTCGTACCGCCGCGCTCTCGAACTCGATCCTGAGCTTGGCGAGGCCTGGTACGGAAAGGCACTCCTTTGCGTGCTCGAAGGGAATGCCGACGAGGTGCTCCGCGCATGTCGAACCGCGAAAACCCTGCCACTGAGCGAACCTCAACACAACGGTTTGCGAGCTTTCGAGGAAGTCGCCTCCAAGGCGGTGACTCAAGGTGCAGTCGAGAAGGCGGATTGAAACGGGCCTATTTCTCGAAGAGCGGGTCGCACGGTACCAGCCTGGCTTTCTCGCCGTCGTGTACGGCCATCCTGCCGCCGGGATAGATGGATCCGCCGGCGTAGCGACCATCCTTGCTGACGGCGTAGAACGACACCTGGAACGTGGTCTTGCCGTCGGGGCGGCGGCGTTTGGGGTCGCGAATGCTGGTGGTCGCGATTCGCTTGCAGGTTTCCATGATGGCGTCCTTGGGGGAGAGGCCGCGCCTCATGCCTTCGACCACCAGGTAGCTTGAGAGATTCAAGAGATTGGCTTCGCCCACACCCGTGGAACCGGCCGAGCCGACTTCGTTGTCGAGGTAGAGCCCGGCGCCCAGGATCGGCGAATCGCCGACCCGCCCTGGGATCTTCCAGGAGAGGCCCGAGGTCGTCGTGGTGCATCCCAGGTCGCCGTGGGTGTCGAGGGCAGAGCAGTGAATCGTGCCGGTCACGCGATTGGCCACCATGTCGCGTACAAACGCAGCCACCTTCGCATCGGGAGGAGGGAGCCAGTCGTCCTTGGCGTCGCGGGTTTCTTTCCAGTGCAGCCAGATGCGGCGGGCCTCGTCGGTGAAGAGATCGACCTCGGGAAAGCCGTGCGCGCGAGCAAACCGGAGCGCACCCTCCCCCACGATCAGACAATGCCGCGTGCGCTGCATCACCATACGGGCCACCGCGGCAGGGTGCATGATGTTGCGGATCGAGGCGACCGAGCCACCGCCGTGGGTCGGGCCGTGCATGACGGCGGCGTCCAGCTCGACGATCCCGTCTTCGTTCGGGAGACCGCCGTATCCGACGGAGTGGTCTTTGGGGTCGGCTTCGACGATCGCCACACCTTCAATCGCTGCGTCGAGCGGATCGTGACCGGCCTTCAGCAGCTCCATGGTCTTTTCGACGGTGCGCAGGCCGTTGCCGCTGGCCACGACAATCGGTCTTTTGCCTCCGGAGGGCTTCTGCCCCATCGCACCGATCGCGAGGGTGGCCAGACTCGCAGCCGCCGTAGAGCCCATGAAATGCCTCCGATTTACTGTGCCTTGCATGGTGATCTTTCCCTCTTTAATCAACCGTGGCCAGCCGCGATGGCTCGCGAAGAATGAGCAGAGCAGGCCGGACGCAGGGATCCGACGTTGATGCAATCATGCACGGTCAATCGCACGTAGATTCGACGATCGTGCTCAAGAAGGGTTTGATCGTAACCCACACGACCACTCGGTTCCAACGAAATCGGGAAAGCGCATTCGTTTTTCATTAAACCAATGTGAATAATCGTTTACGTTCAGGAGGCCGGTTCGCTCCGTCGTCGTGAACCACGACCTGCGCGATCCGTTGAGCATAGGAGGCCCTTCGCGCATTCTGCGTGAAGTGCCAAAAATCACCGTTTCAAGAATCTTGACTAGATCGACCGACATTATACTTGACTTGCTCGGTCGAAATTATCAGACTGAACCCCGTGACATGCCGGATGGGGTTATGTCCGCTAGTTCTTAGTGGGAAAAGGAGAGGAATTGATGACGCCGAGGTCTTGCCGACGGGGATTCACGCTGATCGAGCTTTTGGTGGTGATTGCGATCATCGCGGTTCTGATCGCGCTTCTGTTGCCGGCGGTGCAGTCTGCCCGAGAGGCGGCGCGGCGCGCCCAGTGCAGCAACAATCTGAAACAGTTGGGGCTGGCCCTGCTCAATTACGAGAGCGGCCAGAGTGCGCTGCCGCCGGCGTGCAAATCGATCAATCTGACGACGGTCCCGCCTTCGGTCCAGTTTCCTGACACGGGATTCAGTGTGCAGGCACGTATTCTGGGTTACATGGAAGGCACGAATCTTTTTAACTCAGCCAACTTTGTTTACGAATACAACGACGCCAGCGGCGGGAATTTCACGGCGATGTCGCCTGTAGTTCAGGCTTTTCTGTGCCCGAGCACGCCTCGCTCTTCAACGCGAGACACATGCGCGGCCGACCCGAACGCCTCGCCCTACGAACTCACGCAGGGCCAGGGATACGGCTACATGGACTACGCTCCGTCGGTGTACACCGACATCAACGTCGTCGCCGGTGCACTTCAGATTGGCGGCGTTGGGGCAACACCGATTGTCCCTTATCGCAACAAGACGGTGGCTGCGAAAGGCTTGCTAAAAGACGGCAAGACCGCTATCAGCGAGGTTACCGACGGGCTGAGCAACACGATCATGATCATCGAGTGCGCAGGCAGAGACGAGCGGTTCGTGAGTCAGTATTTCGAGGGAATGTATCCTGTCATTCGCGGCCAGGGCCCGGCGGGAGGGCCAACCGCCAGGCACCGGTTCTGGCGATGGGCCGACCCAGGCTCCGCGTTCGGCACCTCCGGTCAGCCCAACAACAAAGGAATGCCGACGAACGAGGGCGTGCCCTGGCCCACGACGACGGTGACCGCCGGCAACCAGGCCGGACCCAATGAAGAGCCGTTCTCGTATCACCCCAGCGGTGTGAACGCGCTCTTCGGAGACGGCTCCGTTCACTTCGTCAAAGACTCCGTCAACCTGGTGGCACTGCGTTCCCTGCTCACGCTCAATGGCGCCGAGTCGATCTCGGCCGACCAGTACTGAGGCCGATCTGGCCAGTCGCATGCAACCGGGCCGGCGGAGGGAACTCGATCCGCCGGCCCGATCAATTCTTTCATCTAAAACAGGAGTCGCATTCTCTCATGAGCGTTTCACAGAGGTTCGCAGCGGTCCGCCCGCGAACGGCTGCGGCGTGGTTGAGCGTGGTCTTGCTGGCGGGGCTCTCCGGGTGCGGTCAGTCAGACAGGCTGCCGAAGCTCACGGTTTACGAGGTGACTGGTAAGGTTGTGCTGGCCGACGGCAAGCCGCTCTCGAGCGGTGTGATCTCGTTCGTCCCGAAAGGCGACCTGCCGATCACGCCCAGCGCGAGTATTTCCCCGGATGGAACATTCAAGGTGGTCACGGGCGGGTCAGGCGACGGAGCGCCGCCGGGCGACTACAAGGTGCGCATCGAAGCGCCGGAGTTGCAGTCGGGCCCCAAGTCCAAGAAACCGCTTTTCCCTTTCAAGTACACCGACGAAGACAGCTCGCACATCGAGATCACCGTGCGGGCGCAGGAAAATCATCTGGACCCGATCGTGTTGAAGTGACGGTTGCTCGCTATGCTCCGCCGGAGACCGCCTGCTCGATCCAGCGGCAGGCTTGTCCGAGCGAAGGTTCGCTTTCCAGTCGCTCGCTTGCGGTCCGGCACGCGGTGGCGAGCGAGGGAGAGCCGATCAGCTCTCCCAGGGCCCGTGCCACGGCAGGGCCCCGGAACTTCCGCGGCGAAAGCGATCGGGCCACTCCCAGGCGCTCGAGGCGGCGGGCATTGTCGTGCTGGTCGAATGCCATCGGCATGATGAGCTGAGGCACAGCCGCCTGGAGTGCCAGTGAGGTCGTGCCGATCCCACCGTGGTGAACGACAGCCGCCGCGCGGGGGAATAACCGGCTGAACGGGAACCAGCCGTGTGTCAGCACGTAGGGCGGTAAGTCGGGCGGAAGGTGATCTGGAAACGGTGAGACAAGCACGCCACGGACGCCCAACAGACGGCAGGCTTCGACCGCAGCCGCGAAAAACTGCGACGCGTGCCTCATGGCCGAGCCCGGCGTGAAGACCAGCGGGGCCGCGCCGGACTCAAGAAACTCGCTTGCCTGTGGCGTCAGCGGAGTTTGTTCGCTCGCGTCGTAAAGGGGAAACTGGCAGAGGCGCACGGGCTTGGGCCAGTCGAACGCTTCCGGCGCGAACCAGTCGGGAAAGAGACCGAGGGTGCGCGACGGTGATAACGACCAATCGGTGAAGCTTCCCTGCACGGCGGAGAGGCCCAGCTCCCGGCGCAGCGCGTCGGTCTGGCGGCGGACGAGCGGGTCGAAAAAGACTCGATCGGCCAGGCTGAAGCAGAGCTTGTTCCACGCCGGGTGAAAATGCCGTGAGAGCGGAAGCGGCTTGATCACCGGTGGCATTCGGGTGCTGCGCAAGGCCGACGGCTGCAAGCAGATTGTCACGAGCGGAATTCCCAGCCGTTCTTGAGCGATCCTCGCTCCAAACGCGGTGAACGGCGCGGCAATCACCGTCTGTCCGGGCACGTTTCTCGATTCGATGATTTCGAACGTCCGCCGCATGTTGCTCAGGATGAGGTCGCTCGCGAGCAGGCGTGCGCCTGTGATCGGGCTCCAGAGCGACGGGTCCAAAGTGATCGATTGATACTCGGCCTCGGTCCCAAGCTCCGTGAACTCGAGCCCGCATTCCCGGATGACCGTTTCAAAATGGGAGTTCGCAAGCAACATCACGTCGTGGCCGCGAGCGCGTAGTGCTCGGCCGATTCCGACGTACGGCAACACGTCGCCGGAGGAGCCGAGTGTGACGAGCAGCACGTTCAACGGCGCATGGTCCTTTCCAGTGGCGGCGGCGGGATCGGATGGCGCCCGCCATCGATCAGGCTCGCTCGGCAATGACCCAGAGCGGCCGTGATGGACTGGAGACGATGGCCACGAGCGTAACCGGATTGTCGCGCCGATCGCAAAGGCGAAATCGAAGCTTTTCGAACGCGGCCGCGAGGACCAGCTTTTGCACGAAGAGATAGAACGGGCCGGCGACGCAGCCCCTACGTCCGCCTCCGAACGGTAGATACTCGGTCCGGGACGGCCGGGCACTCAGGAATCGCTCGGGCCGGAACCGGTTGGGATCGTCGAAGCTGGAAGCTCGCCGGTGGGTGAGATAGATACCGATCCCGAGCGTGGCGGCCCCTGGCAGCCGCCATCCCCCCAGGTCGAGAGGGGTGCAAGTCCTGCGGACGGCGAACGGTATGTCCGGGCAAAATCGCAGGACCTCCTTGCAAACGGCGTCCAGAAATGGCCGGCGGGCGATCTCGGCAGCAGTGGGTGCTGTCGGGTTTTGCCCGGCGGTGGCACGCACACGGTCCTGCGTTCCGCTCGAGCGGAGAATCCAGTAGAAGGCATGCTTCAGGCCGCACGAAAAGCCGGCCAGCATGGCGACGAGCACCGTCATCATCTCATCGCGGACATCATCTCCGACGAATTGCGGGCTTGCAGCAGGCCGCGAGCAAGCTGCCGCCATGCGGGCGAAGACGCAGGAAGGACGGGCCGTAGATCGTGGGTCGATGCGATTGAGCTTCGAGTCGAGGTACGGCTCGGCGACGCTTCGCAGTGTGCGAAACGGCGATCGCGCGGGCGGCGGCAGGGCCTTACGAAGCAGGCCCATGGGTCGAGCGGCGCGGCGCAAGCCGTCGAGCGTCTGCGACGCGGTGGCGAGGAGCTCCTCTGGCGCCACGCCCAGGGCGAGATCCGATACGAGCATCAGTGCGAGCCGATCGACGGCCTTGCCCAGGTCGAAGCGTCTGCCGAGCGGCCATGCGGCTACAGCCTGGCGGATGCACTCGAGCGTCGCCTCGCCGCCTTCGGGCAGCTCCG
Organism: uncultured Planctomycetota bacterium; assembly: GCA_963823665.1. Classification (GTDB taxonomy): domain Bacteria; phylum Planctomycetota; class Planctomycetia; order Isosphaerales; family Isosphaeraceae; genus CAVXHV01. Next base: position 1,770,864 of record CAWGMQ010000003.1, on the reverse strand, counting down.
AGGGCCTGAGCGCCTTTGCCAGGATCTGACGATGATCGTCGTGGGCTGCACCATCGAGTTTCATGAGCGAGCGATCACCGGCGAAGTCGACCAGAGGCGCCTGCTGCCCCGCCCCAGAGCGCGGTCCCGTCGAGGTCAAAGATGCGCTCGATGTCGTCGGGCCTGGTGAAAATGGGAACAGAGCCAACAGACGGAAGCTTGAGGGTGAACGTCTCCCCATGATGGGCCCGGCACCACTCGAGGAAGCCGAAGGGCCGGTAGGTCAGCCAGGCGCCCTGAAGGGCGGCCGGGTATTTCGGCCCGGGGGGCAGGAAGGGCTTTTTCATTCCAAGTCCATTACCGAGAACCGCGACGTCCTCGATTTGCCATTGCCGCGATGGACCGTCGATCACCGTCGAGCGCGCTCTCTATCTGCGAGTGCGAGACTCTTCGGACTTCGCGATCTTGGAGGGAGAGCTCAAGTAACACGTAAAGGTCGGTGCGGCCGAAGAAGTTGCCTCCCGATCGTTGGCGTCGGGTTTGGACTTGAGCCGGAAGCCGCGATAGAACGTCTTGGCCGCCTGGCCTTTTTCGCGGATGGTGATGGCGACCGTGATCGTGCGGTCGGCGCCGCGAAGCTCGATGTCGCGAAGCTGGACGCTGGCATAGCCATCGGAGGGGACGAATAGATGGTTTTCGCCGCGCTTCTTGTAGACCGCGCTGAACTTGCAGCTCGCATTACCGGGCTTGACTTGAACGTCACAGCCTTCAGAGCCCAGCCCGGCGACGCACAGCTCAAGCTGAGCGGCTGGGACGCGGATTGCCGGTGTCTTGGAACCAGCGCTTTCGGAAGGCGATTTGGCTTTCGGGGCGTCGTCGGCTTTTCCTTTGTCGTCGGCATGACTCATCACGAGTGCCGGCATCGCGCGCCCGACGGCGATCGAGGTGCCGACGACCAGGACGAGAGCGGCCATCCATGACCTCGCTCGCATCGATGTACGACTCCTTCTTGCGTCTGCTCAACGCATCCTGTGAGCACCGATAGACAGGGAATTCCCGCTTCCTGGCGGTTCTGAGGTGGGCCGCAAGGTACACCGGAGCGGGAATTGACGCAAGGTCAGCAGCGGTTATTTCGCCTGCGCGACAGCGGGCGGCACACGGAGTGTGCCTGCTACAGATTTTGCGGGCGAGTCATCGTGTTGGACCACGGCGCGGCGCTGGGCGTTGATTTCCCGGGCCGTGGTCACCGAGTGCACGACCTGGTCCACGGATGGCCCCATCCAGCTCAGGATGAGCTGCTGCGGGAAGATCCCCATCGCGATCGTGAGGACCACCAGCGGAATGGCGATCCCGATCTCGCGCCCATTCAGGTCGGGTAAGCCCTTCCACGTCTCGCTCCGGCCCAGGAACACACGCTGTACTGTCCAAAGGATGTAGCCGGCGGTCAGAATCACGGCCGCGGCGGCCAGAATGGCCAGCAGCGGACTGTAATTGAACGCCGAGATCACAACAAACACCTCAGCGACAAACCCGCAAAGCCCCGGCAGCCCCATCGAGCCGAAGAAAATGATGTACGAAAGCGCTGCATAGAGGGGCATGATATTGCCCAGACCGCCCAATTTATTCAAGTCGCGTGTGTGAGCGCGGTCGTAGATGACGCCGACGAGGAAGAACATGCCGGCCGAGGTGATTCCGTGGGCCAGCATCATATACATGGCGCCGTTGACTCCGTAGGCGTAATAGCGAGGATCGAGGGCCGTCCTCCCGTCGCTCGCGAAGATGGCCATCACGGCCATTCCCAGAGTGACGTATCCCATGTGGCTGACGGAGCTGTAGGCCACGAGCTTCTTGAAATCGGTCTGCGCCATGGCGACCAAGGCGCCGTAGAGGATGCTGAAGACTCCCAGGACGGCGACGTACATGGACCAGTCGTAGGCACCGGCCGGGGCCAGCGGCCATGCCAGGCGGATCAGGCCATAGCCGCCGATCTTGAGCAGAATGCCGGCCAGGATCATGCTGATTGGCGTTGGGGCCTCGACGTGGGCGTCGGGAAGCCAGGTGTGGAAAGGGAATGAGGGAAGCTTGACGCAAAAGCCGATGAAGAAGAGCAAGAACACCCAGCCCTGCAACGAGCGGGGGTAGTAACTCGAGTTGCTGGCGATCGCCGCGATCTTGACGGCGTCGAAGGAATGGGCGGTGAACCCGGTCACCGACACGTTGCTCTGCCAGAAGTAGAGGATCAAGATCGCAACCAGGATGAAGACCGAGCCGAACAAGGTGTAGAGCAGAAACTTGATGGCGGCATACTCGCGCCGGGGCCCGCCCCAGATGGCGATCAGGAAATACATCGGCAGCAGCATCACTTCGAAGAACACGTAGAACAAGAACAGGTCGAGCGAGACGAAGACGCCGAGCATGCTGGTCGTGAGCAGCAGATAGAGCGCATAGTATCCCTTGACATGTTTATCGATATTCCACGAGGCCAGCGAGGCGAGCACGCTCACCAGCCCGGTGAGCACGACCAGGCTGAGGCTGATGCCGTCGACACCCAAGTAGTACTGGATGTTGAAAATAGGGATCCACGGCAGCCGAACCATCAAATCTCCGTCTTTCTCCTGCACCACGGTGAACTGGCGGTCGGAATCTTCAGCGAGCGTATTGGCCGCCGCTCGTGCGGTCAGGGGCGCGCCGGGGCCGGTACTCGCATCGCCTCCCAGGTAGGCCGCCAGGAGAATGAGCGTGATCAGGAACGTAGCCGAGGTGAACCCCAGGGACACCCATTTTGCGGCGTGCTCAATCCGTTTGGGTAGGCAGAGAACGGCAACCATGCCGATCAAGGGCACCAGCCATAGGGAAGTAAGGAGCAGGTTGTCGCTCGACATGGGGCAGTCACCCGTTCGCTAGAATGTTTAGCTTCGAATCCAGTAAAAGACCCCGGCGAAGAGTCCGACCAATCCGATGGCCAGGATCATCAAATAGTTTCGCAGTCGGCCCGTCTGAATCCCGCGGCTCCAATCACCTACCACGTAGACCACCTTGCCGAACAAGTTCACGAGCCCATCGACGGCAATCACGTCGAAGACACCATCCAGCTTGCTGAGCATTGCGGTAACCCTCGCCGAGCCGTCGACCAAGCCGTCGATCAGGATCTTGTCGATCTGCTGGCAGAACCGCGCGATGTAGAGGCACGGGCGCACGAAGACGGCCCAGTACAGCTCGTCGAAATACCACTTGTGCACCAGGAAGCCGTAGAGCCCGCCCAGCCGTGCGGCCGTCCGGGCTGCACTGAATCGGGTCGGCACAAAATACGGGAGGCCCCTGGGTGCGTAATAGAGTAGGCCGGCCCCGATGCCGACGAACAAGATCAAGGCGGAAGCGGCCATCGCGCCATAATGGTGCTGCGCGTGAATCTCGAACGCTTTCTTGTAAGGCTCGGTATATTCGAGCATATGCTCGAGCACGGGGATTCCGATCGGAAGTCCCAACCAAAGCGTCCAGCCGCTGAATATGCTGCAGACCGCCAGGATGATGAGCGGCCAGGTCATGATGGGCTCGCTCTCGTGCGCATGGGCCGCCGGGTTCGTGTCGTGGCCGTGCCCAGGCCGGTGCGAATGCGGCAAGGCGTGTTCGTCGTCATGGACGTGGGAATGCACGGCCTCGGCCGCCGATGGGAAGCCGCGGGGCTCACCCGCGAAGGTCAAACACCACATCCGGATCATGTAAAACGCGGTCAGCACGGCTCCGACCGCCGGCAGCACGAACAGGAGAAAATGACTAGGATCGTGGCTCACGCGTGCCAGGGCCGCGGCGAGGATTGCATCCTTCGAGTAGAAGCCGCTGAAAAACGGCACTCCTGAGATGGCCAGCGTTCCGACCAGCATGGCGTAGCCGGTGCGGGGCATTTTCTTGAGCAGGCCTCCCAGGACGGGCATCTCGTAGGTGTGAACGCTGTGATAGACGCTGCCGGCGCCCAGGAAAAGCAGAGCCTTGAAAAACGCGTGGGTGATCAGGTGAAAGAGCCCGGCAGCCCAGCCGCCGACACCGAGCGCGAGCATCATGAACCCAAGCTGGCTCACCGTCGAATAAGCGAGGACTTTCTTGTAGTCGCTTTGCACCATGGCAATCGTTGCGGCGATGAACAGCGTGATGCCGCCCGTATAGGCGATGTAGAGCAGCACTTCGGGCGTGAACAGCGCATAAAACCGCCCGACCAGATAGACGCCGGCGGCCACCATCGTCGCCGCGTGGATCAAGGCGGAGACAGGCGTCGGCCCGGCCATGGCGTCCGGCAGCCAGACATGGAGCGGGAACTGAGCGCTCTTGCCCACGCAGCCGGCGAAGATGCCGAGCCCCGCCAGAGTCAACATCCAGTACGGAATCTCTCGGTTCTTGCCCGTGATGGGGTCCTTGGCGACTTCGAAGCTCGCAGGATTGGGCCTGATCTCAACGACTGCGTCGGCGCTGCGCACGGTGTTGATGTTCAAGCCTCCGCCCGAGTTCCGCAGCCCCTCGCTGATGTCCTTGAAGCTGAAGGTTCCCAGGCTGGTCCAGAGCAGCCCGAGCCCCATCAGCATGCCGACATCGCCCACGCGATTGACGATGAACGCCTTGTTGGCGGCGTCGCAATTCGACTTCTCCTCGTACCAGAATCCGATCAACAGGTACGAACAGACGCCGACCAGCTCCCAGAAGATGAAGATCATGAACACATTCGGCGAGGCGACGAGACCGAGCATCGAGAAGCAGAACAGCGAGAGATACGTGAAGAACCGCGGGTATCGCGGGTCGTCGTGCATGTATCCCATCGAGTAGATGTGGATCAACGTCGCGATGAACGTGACCATGAGGAACATGATGGCGCTCAGGCCGTCGATCGCGATGCCCAGAGGAACAACCAGGTTCGGTCGATTCCCGGCTCCGGCCGCGTTCGCGGGGAGCGCGCTTGACCCGAGGATGACCCAGTCGAAATCACGCGACCAGACGACCGGCTTGTGGTGGCCGTGCTCTGCGCCGGAGGCGTGCTCGGTGGCCGCCGGCGTGTGACCCGCTTCGGCTTCGCCAGCTTGTGATTCGGTGGCCGCGTGGAAGAAGTTGCTCTCCCACGCGTAGCTCAAGAAGCCGATGAGCGAGAGCAGGCACGAGAATGCGATCGCCCCCGTCGCGATGTACGCGTTCAGCCGCTTCAATTGCCGGATCAAGATCGCCTCAACCGCGAAGGCGGCCAGTGGGATCAGCACGGCGGTCGCGTAAAGACCCACCTGCCAGCTCATCTCGTCGTATCCCCCGATGGTGTGCTCAAGACCTCACCCGAACGCCTTCACTTCCGCTTGACTGTCATTGAGAAACGCGCCGGCACCAGCGGCGCGCCTGCGAGCGGCACATTCGACCGCTCGCGGGGCGACGCTCTCGACCCGCTTCGGGATCAAGATCCCCTGTTTGCCTGCACGCGCTGCGCACGGTCTCGGGTTCGGGGAAGGTAGATCGTGAAATATGGCACAGCTTACCGTGCATTGCAAGACCCTGCCAGTCGCACGCTTGAAGCCGCATCCAGGCGTGCACCCGCCCCAGCATTTGCACATAAAGTGTGAAGCAAACGTCAACTGATCTTTACGTGCGCTTCATGCGAGCTTCTCAACCGCGCGAAATAATCGCGGCTCTTCTTTTCGTGAGCGGAAATGCGTCTCTGTCGGCATCCAAGGAGAGTCCACATGGTCAACAAGCCTCGTAGCCGTCGTTCCGGCTTTACGCTGATCGAGTTGCTCGTCGTCATCGCGATCATCGCCGTGCTGATTGCGCTACTCTTGCCTGCTGTCCAGTCTGCGCGCGAAGCTGCTCGCCGTGCTCAGTGCACCAATAACCTCAAACAGATCGCCTTGGCGGCGATGAACTACGAATCGAGCAACGGAACGCTGCCGGGCGGCTCGTACTCGGTAAATGGCGCCAACTGGGCCGGCGCGCTCGCCAACGGATACCAGGTCTGGAGTACTTACCCTGAGAACTTTAGCTGCTTCGCTCGGATGCTCGGGTTCTTCGACCAAGGGCCCATGTTCAACGCGATCAATTTCAGCGTCGGCACGTCGGCCGCAGCCGCCAACTTGACGATCGCGGGCGTGCGGGTCGCGTCCCTGATTTGCCCGAGTGATGTCCAGAACGACTCAATTGCGCTGCCCGCTCAGCGAGCCTCCTCTGGAGGTGTGTCGCCCGGTTGGAGCTTTAACGAGGTTTACCCCCTGCCTCCGGGCAATTGGAACCAGCAGTTCACGAGCTATGCCGGCAATGCCGGCACATTCACGTTCGGCTATAGCAACCTGATGTCGACAACGGTGCTCTCTCAGTTCAATGGTGTGATCTACAACGACAGCGCTGTCCGGATTGCCGCCATCACCGACGGCACCAGTAACACGTTTTCCTTCGGCGAGCACAGCAAGTACCACTTGTTCCTGCTCGATCCGGGGTATGCTGTTTCCGACAACTCATGGAACTCGGGCCGTTGGTATGACACGCTCTTCGCCACCCAGTATCCCCTTAACCTCGCGATCGGGAACAACGCGGGAATTCCCAACAATGCGTACAGCTACTACTACCCGACCGCGGCGGGCAGCAATCACCCCAGCGGCTGCAATTTCGCCTTCTGCGACGGCTCGGTCCGCTTTATCAAAAATTCGATCAGCTCGTGGACGTACAACACGGGCAACGCGGACAGCTATGGCGACGCCATGCCCGACAACACGACCTTTGTAACCGTTTCCGCGACCGCACCCGCCATCAAATCGGGGAGCTACCTCGCCAACTACGGCCCGAACGGCAACGCGATCCTCGGTGTTTATCAACAGCTCTCGACCCGGAATGGCGGCGAGGTGATCAGCTCGGATCAGTACTGACGACGAGCCATTTCCCAACAGCCGTCCGGGTCACAGGCCCCCATTTCATCGTGAAGAGGTTCGCCTTGGATCCCTCTCGGCGGCGCGCCGGGAGGGATCGGTCACTTGAAACGCACGAGGCTGATCATGCGATGGTTCACGCGCGTTGCCGGTCTCCTTTGTCTGGGGATCTCGCTGGGATGCGGCACCGGCCCGCCATCCACATCCGATCCCGGAGAGCCACCGCCTCATGGCGGTGTATCGATCAAACTGCCGGGCGGGACCGGTCTAGTCGAAGTCGTGAAGAAGGATTCTTCGGCGTCATCGCAATCCATCAGTTCCGAGGTGTCGTTCTATTTCTTCAAGGACGCGTACACGCCGTATTCGCCAACCCCTTCGGCAGGCACGCTCACACTAGCCAGCGGCAAGAAAGTCGCGCTCAGGCCCGAAGGCGATGCGCTCGTCACTCCGCCCGGACCCGCGCTCTTCAAGAAGGGCGACGTGGACGGCACGCTTATCGTCCAGCTCGATGGAGTGAACAAAACGATTCCGCTGGGCGTGCGCTGAGCTCGATTCTGAAGGGGGAAGTCGATACCCACTTCCAGATCGCTCGGGTACACTGGTGCTCCTGAATTGACGCGAGTTGATGACGTGGCAATCGGCGTAACGCCGGAGTCGGAAGTCGGAGTTTCCTCCTACTGTCGGAGCCGGCTCCGCCCGACGAGTCTCCTGGCCTGTTGCCGGGTCATTGCCAATAAACAGGAGCCCAATGAATGCCTACCGTGACGGTTGATGGTGAGAAGTCGTTCGAGGTGGAAGCGGGGAAGAAGCTCGTTCTGGGGATCGAGGACGCCGGCATCGACATCATGCACCGTTGTGGCGGCAACGCCCGGTGCACCACGTGCCGGGTCGTGGTTCTCGCGGGAGACGTGCCCCCGATGGAGCCGCTCGAGCAAGGGCGGCTGGCGCAAGAAACCGACCTCGAGCCAAACACGCGGCTTTCATGTCAAATCCGCGTGCAGAACGATCTCTGGGTGCGCGTCATCAACCGCTCGTCGGTCACGGGGGTTCCGCCCGGGACGCGACCGATGGATTGAAGTCTGGCGCTGCCGGCCGTTGGGGCAGGAAGGTGGCCGGGCGTTTGCGCGAGGATCGGGCGCGGCGCGCCGCGGAGCGGCAGAAGATTCCGTTCCGACGCGGAGCGTCGGAACGAGTGCAGTGTCGCCCTTCGCTCTGCGAAGGGGTTCTGTCACATCACGCGTTGGCCGTGGGGCGAATCACTTGCGTTTCTGCGGCTCCGCGCACTTCTTGCAGCGCACGGAGCGCCGGCGCACCTGGCCGCCACAGCGCGGGCAGCGGTGAAACTTGGTCTGGCGAAACTTTTTCTTGCGGGGACGGAATGGCACGGCAAACCTCACGAGGCGCGGGCTGGAACCGCAATAAAGAGGAAAAGTCCTGAATCTCAAATCGTGAATCCCAAAGCTCACGCTCAGAGATTCGAGACCCGTTAGTGTATCCGAAGGCGGCTTGATCCGACCAGAGCAAGCGCACATTGTTCGCCTGGGCACCGCGGGTTATCGTCTGATGCTCATCAAGAAGCGTTTTAGCGCGCGGTATTTCCTCCCAGTTGTCGCTCTCTCAGTTTTGTCAATCGCCGTGTTGCTTGGCTTTAGGGCAGCGCGCGAGGAACGGGAACGCGCGGAGGCGATTGTGCGGATGTTCGGTGGAGAGGGTCCTCGCGCGGCCGTGTCCGGGGCGTCGCGGGCAGAGGCTTTCAGGATCGGGCGGCTGCCGAACGGACTCAATCCTGGCACGGCACGTCTCGCCGATTACCCTACAATCGGCGGTCCGATTCAGCTTCCGGAGGCTTTGGCGTCGCAAATCGGCAACACGCTCACATCGAGCGGCGCTCATGGAATCGAAGTTCCTAGAGGTTGCGCGCCGAGCTACGGGGTGCGAATTCGCTTCTACGCCGGTGCGGACGAAATAGACGTTCTGCTGTGCTTTCATTGCAACCTCCTCGCGGTGTATCGCAATGGTGTCCTAACCGGAGGCGAAGGATTCGACTTCATCCGTCCCGTTCTCGTGCGCGCTGTCAAGTCGCTCTTTCCTAGAGCGCCAGGACACGCATTGCACTGCTGGCACGCTTGGGTGGCCAAAGCCCGCGAGCGCCTGCAGGAGGCAGCGCTGGACGGTTCGTCCGTAGGCGGCGACCGGGCGTCGGGCGGCCAGCCGACGCCGCGGGTGTTTGCTGTTGGTGCCGTGCCTCTCCGCCATTGACGGCGTACACCTGTGCGAAACCGCCGTCCACGAACAATTCCGTTCCCGTGATGTAGCTGCTGTCGTCCGATGCGAGGAACACCACGGCCCTGGCGATCTCATCGGGTGTACCCAACCTGCCGAGCGGGACCGTGCTAGCCGAAGTTGCCATGGCGCGCGGCGACCTGGCCGACGCCGAGGCGAGCCTGGCCGCGGCTTTCGATCAACTGCACAGCTATCCTGCGCCCCTCGTTGCCTGGAAGAGTTACGTGGTGCTCGGCCGATTGCGACGGCTGATGGGCGACGGAGAAACAGCGTGAGGAGCCTTCGCACAGGCCGCGGCCATCGTCGGCGAGATCGCCGCGAACGTCCGGGATGAAGGGCTCCACGCCATTTTCTTGAACTCCACCGCCGTCCGGGAAGTCCTCGACGGCGCGAAGGCGTCCTCCCCGATTGCGGAGACATGACGGGACCCATCGCCTTGACCATCCCGTTCCCAGAATCTGGCTGGCGGTATCGTTTCACCCGATCGGTGAAGGGATCTTGACGTTTGGTTTCTGATGAGGCCTGCCGCGGCGGCCAAAGATCGCGGCCTAGCGGCGGACTGACTTCTCACCGCTCGCACCGTTCTTCAATTGCAGCCATCGTTGCGGCTCCAACATCACCGCAACGCCGTTCCCAATTTGATCCCACTGAGGGCGAATCGGCAGGTTGCGATTTGGCCTAAGATGTACAACCGAAGGTGGGACTTGAACCCACACCCCGTTGCAAGGACCGGATTCCAAGTCCGGTACGCCTGCCATATACGTGGTAATGGAAACACGTTGAAGTGATACTCAAAACCCTGTTGCGCTGCATGTCCTGTCTGCCTCAAAAACCAAAAACAAAGCTCGACCCCGCGAACCGGCCCCTTCCACAGCGACGGATCGCCGCGCCCCCAAACCCGGTAGGCTCGACCACTTCCAGTCCTGGGCCCGCGACACCAGCTCGGATCGTAACGCATCGCGCTCGACATCGCGGAGCGCCGAAACGAGATGGTTGTCATCCTGAACCGGAAAGGCCTTGAATCGCCCCTGCCAGACGTGCCCTGTTGTGCCGTGATGGCCGTGGTAGCGCCGGGCATGCGTCGTGAGCAGCCACTGCATCCAACGTCCCAGGTCGTCAATAGCAGTATCCGCCTTGACCGCGATGACGCCGTCCGTGGATGATCGAATCTCACCGAGCAGCGCCCAGATTCTCTGCTTTCGATCCGCGCGCGTCCGCGTTGATCCGCGACTCACTTTCCGAATCCTTGCGACCGGCGGTGTAACGTGATGTGATTTGCCGTGTCAATTACCGCCTGAGACCGAGGCCGCCGCGATGGACGATGCCGTTCCGACTCTTGCCGAAACCGTGGAGCACGAAGGCAACACCCAGGATCCGCAAACCACTGCGTCCGAGGAGAGGCTTGCGCCCGACACCCCCGGTGCGGCTGTTGCCGAGACCTTGCCCGACAGTTGCGACGACGACGACCGCACCGCAACCTTCGCACCTTCTGGCAGCGGCCGCGATTCGATCACGGCCGACGGCTCGACGTCCGGCGACACCGTTGCCGCCGGCTTGGTCGTGCCGGGCTATGAGATCCTCGGCGAGCTGGGACGCGGCGGTATGGGTGTGGTCTACTTGGCACGCCAGGTCCGCCTTCAGCGCCCTTGCGCCATGAAGATGATCCTGGCTGGCCACCACGCTGGCTCCGCCGCCACTGCTCGATTCCTGTCCGAGGCCGAGACCGTCGCCAAGCTTCGACACCCGAACGTCGTGCAGATCTACACGATCGGCGAGCATGACGGCCGAACCTACATCGAGCTCGAATACGTCGAGGGGGGAAGTCTCGCACAGAAGCTCGACGGCACGCCCTGGGCTCCCCTCCGCGCCGCCGCGATGCTCGAGACGTTGGCGCTCGCTACCGGGGAAGCCCATCGTCTGGGCATCATCCATCGCGACCTCAAGCCAGGCAACGTCCTGCTTACCAACGATGGTATTCCCAAGCTCGCCGACTTCGGACTCGCCAAATCGATCGACTCCGACTCCGGTCTGACCCAGTCGGGCGCGATCATGGGATCGCCCAGCTACATGGCCCCGGAGCAAGCCGAGGGAAATGCCAAGCGAGTGGGCTCGGCCGCCGACCTCTACGCCCTCGGGGTGATCCTCTACGAACTCTTGACCGGCCGGCCGCCGTTCCGCGGCGCGACCGTGTTCGAGACCGTGCAGCAGGTCAAAACGGCCGAGCCGGTGCCCCCGTCACGGCTGGTGCCCGGCGTGCCGGGCGATGTTGAGACGATCGTGCTCAAATGCCTCCAGAAAGACCCTGCCCGTCGCTATGAATCGGCCGCCGCGCTGGCGGATGACCTGCGCCGGTTCCAGGCCGGCGAGCCGATCATGGCGCGGCCGGTCGGGGCCATCGAGCGCGCCTGGCGGTGGTGCCGGCGGAACCCGTCGCTGGCCGGATCGCTCGGCGCCGTGGCGGCGGCGTTAGTTGCCGTGGCCGTGCTCGCCGTGCTCTATGCTCGCGCAAGTCAGGTCGCGCAACGAGAATGCCGCCATCGCGATAGATCTCAAGAAGTCGTTCGATAACTCGCAAGCCCTGTTGGCCACCTCGAACCAGCGGCTCGCTGCCCTCCACTTCGAGCGCGGGCAGGTCGCCTTCGACAAGGGGCAGATCGGATCCGGTCTGCTCGAGATGATCGAGACCTGGCGTTCGGGTGTCGCCGCCGGTGACCTTGGTTGGCAACACACGGCCCGGGCGAGCCTGGCTGGCTGGCAGAGCCATGAAATCGGGCTCAAGGCAGTTTTCTCGCACGAGGGCGTGGTTAATGCCGTGGCGTTCAGTCCCGACGGCAAGGCCGTACTCACAGGCAGCGACGACAAGACCGCCAGACTCTGGAACGCCGCGACGGGCGAGCCCATCGGGCCGCCACTGACGCACATGGACCGGGTCTTGGTCGTGGCGTTCAGCCCCGACGGCAAGGCCGTACTCACAGGCAGCTTTGACAACACGGCGCGGCTCTGGGACGCCGCCACCGGCAACCCCATCGGGCCACCCCTGGAGCACAGTGACAAGATCATGGCCGTGGCCTTCAGCCCCGACGGCAAGGCCGTGCTTACAGGCAGTTGGGACCACACGGCGCGGCTCTGGGACTTCGCCAGCGGCAAACCCATCGGACCTCCGCTGACGCACCAAGGCCAGGTGTTTGTCGCGGTGTTCAGCCCCGACGGCAAGGCCATTCTCACGAGCGGCACGGACAACACGGCGCGGCTCTGGGACGCTGCCACCGGATTGCCCAAGGGTGCGCCGTTGGCGCACAAGGATATGGTCTTGACCGCCGCGTTCAGCCCCGATGGCAAGACCGTGCTCACCGGCAGCTACGACAAGACGGCGCGGCTCTGGGATGCCGCCACCAGCCAGCCTATCGGACCACCCCTGGTGCACAATGACCGGATCAATGACGTGGCGTTCAGCCCCAACGGCAAAGCCGTGCTCACCGGGAGCCTGGACAACACGGCGCGGCTCTGGGACACGGCCACGGGCAATCCCATCGGGCCACCGATGGTGCATCAGGGCGTGGTCTGGTTCGTGGCATTCAGCCCCGACGGCAATACGGTGGCAACGGGCAGTTTTGACAACACGGCGCGGCTCTGGGACGCCGCCACGGGCACATCCATCGGGCCACCACTCGCGCACCGGGACTCGATCGCGGACGTGGCGTTCAGCCCCGACGGCAACACCGTGCTTACCAGCAGCGATGACAGGACAGCGCGGCTCTGGGACGCCAACACCGGCAAGCCCATCGGGCCGCCACTGGATCACCAGCACAGGATCGCGGCCGTGGCGTTCAGCCCCGACGGCAAGATTGTACTCACCGGCAGCAATGACAGAACGGCTCGGCTCTGGGACGCGATCACCGGCAAGCCCGTGGGACCGCCACTGGCGCACAACGGCGCAGTCAATGCCGTGGCATTCAGCCACAACGGCACGGTCGTGGTCACTGGCAGCGAGGACAATGCGGCGCGGCTCTGGGACGCTGCAACCGGAAAGCCCATCGGGCAGCCGCTGCCGCACGGGAGCGCGGTCAGGGCCGCGGCGTTCAGCCCCGACGGCAAAATCGTAGTGACCGGCGGTGATGACAGTGCAGGCCGGCTCTGGGACACCGCAACCGGCAAGCCTATCGGGCAGCCACTGACCCACAAAGGCCGGGTCTGGGCCGCGGCATTCAGCCCGGACGGCAGAACCGTACTCACGGGCGGCAATGACAAAACGGCGCGCATGTGGGATGCCGTCACCGGCGTGCCTGTCGGGCGACCGATGGAGCACAAGGCCGAAGTCACGGCCGTGGCGTTCAGACCAGACGGCAAAGCGGTGCTCACCGGCAGTTACAAGACTGCGCGGCTATGGAACACCACCACCAGCGAGCCCTTCGGACCACCACTGGAGCACAAGGACAGGGTCTGGGCCGTGGCGTTCAGCCCGGACGGCAATACCGCGCTCACGGGCAGCCAGGACAAAACGGCGCGGCTCTGGAACGTCGCCACCGGCAAGCCGGTCGGGCCGCCGCTGGCGCACATGGAGCGGGTCTTCGCGGTGGCGTTCAGCCCCGACGGCAAGGCTGTGCTCACAGGAAGCCAGGACAAGACCGCCCGGGTCTGGACGATCGCGGAGTTGCCGGACGACCTGGCTCGCATCACCACCTGGGTCGAGCTCGTCACCGGCCTGGAGGCCGATGGACAGGGCTCGGTTCGACCTCTTGACAACGCGGCGTGGCAGCAGCATCGCCAGCGGGTCGACCGGGAAGGGGGTCCACCGGAACCCGGCAGGCAATGGCGGCTCGACCCCATCCTTTTCGGCTCCGAACCCACGGCCCGCGCGCGGGCCTGGACTGAGCGCGAGCGGTGGGCAGAGGCCGAAGCCGCTTTCAACCAGGCCGCATTGGCGCGACCGTTTGATTCCGACGTGCTGCTCGAACGCGCCCGCTTTCACGCCGCCCGCTCCCGGCCCGACAAGGCCAACGATGACTTCGTTCAGGCGTACGCTCTGGGATCACGTGACCGCAAGCTGATCGAAACGATATCGAGGAGCGACGCCCTCTTCCATCGTGCTATCGCCCAATCGCCCGGCCTGGCCGCCCCGCTTTGGAGTCGACGCGGCGATGATCGCGCGCAGGGGCAACAATGGGCCGAGGCCGCCGCGGACTATGGGCAGGCTGTCCGCATCCAACCGGCGGACCTCACACTCCGCCGGCGCCAAATCCTCTCGCTCGGGGCCGCTGGCGACCGCGATGAGCTCAGGCGAGTGCGTGCCGGCCTTCTCCTCCAAATCCGTTCAACGACCGATCCGGTTAATGCGAATGCCGCCGCCAGGTATGCCGCGCTGGCCCCAGAACTGGACGCTCACGGCGAATCGCTGGTTCGCCTGGCCGAGCTTGCCGTGCACGGCACGCCGGATGGCAATCGGGACGAAGGCTTCCTCCGAGTCCTCGGCGCCGCCCTCTATCGCGCCGGTCGATACGAGGACGCGATCCGTCGCTTCGAACAAAGCATTCAGGTCCGGAACGGAATCAGCGATCCCCCGGACTGGGTCTTCCTGGCGATGATTCACCACCGCCTCGGGCATCGCGATCAGGCTCGTCGCTACCTGGAACAGCTTCGCCGCCGCCGGCCGAGCACGGATCCGGGCGAGTTCTGGGACGAAGTGGAGATCCGTCTGCTTCAGAATGAGGCCGAGGCGACGATCCTCTACGATCCGATCTTCCCGGCCGATCCGTTCCGCCGCTGAATGTCGGAAAACTCGTTTTAACCACGGAAGGGAAAACGGGCGACATAGCGCGTTTACATGGACGGGAAAACATGGGACATAGCGCGTTTACATGCCCTCCTTCTGCGGAGCCCGCCAGGCATTGTCATAGCGATACTTGTGTATTACGATTTCCTGTCGGCCCATGGCGAGCATGCTCGCCGCGGCGACAAAGGCCGGCACTGCCACGATTGCGAGGATCGTGGACAATTGACGCCCGGGGGACAGCAGGGCGCCCCCCAGCATCGAGCCCAGCACCGAGCCCAAGCGGTCGACGCCGGTGGCCCGGCTGGTCGTCGGATAGTAGGCGGCGGCCACGGCGTGGATCCCGATCTGGCAGCCCCCGGTGCAGAACCCGGCGCCGAACACGGCGGGCGCCGCGAGCCAGGGCAACGTAGCCACGTTGCCGAGGGCGATGATGAACGCGCCCGCCAGCGCGTAGGTAACGCCAAGCACGCGGTGCGGATCGGACTTGTCCATGATCCGGCCGAGCGTCACGCCGCCCAGCACGCCGCCCGTATAGAACAGGGCGCTGACCAGCAACGCCGTCCTGAGGGAGACGCCGGTGCTGTGGAGGAGCGTCGGCAGCCAGTTCCCCAGCAGATAGAAGAAGAGCAGGCTCATGAAGAAGGTGAGCCAGAGGATGAGCGTCCCCATCCGCAAGTCGCGGCGGAAGAGCTCGCCCACCGGGAGCTTCTCCGGCCTGCCGGCGCCGACGAAGCGCGCGCCGGCGGGGATCACGACATCGGGGGCGACCCGCCAGAGCGTGGCCGCGACGCGGGCGTCGCGGTCGCCCCGCATCACCAGGAAGAGGACGGATTCCGGCAGGATCACCCAGAGGACCGGGGCCAGCAGGAGCGGCAGGACCCCGCCGAGCACCAGGACCGAACGCCACCCATACGCGGCGATGAGGTGCGCCGACGCCACGCCGCTCAGGGCGGCGCCGAGGGCGAAGCCGCTGAACATGATCATCACGAGGGAGGAGCGGCGGCCCTCCGGGGAGTATTCCGAGGTGAGGGTGATCGCGTTGGGCAGGGCGCCGCCCAGCCCGAGACCGGTCACGAACCGGAGCAGGGTGAGCATCCATATTGAGGGGGCGGAGATCGTGGTCGCCTCGGTGATGAGCAGACCCGCCGAGCTGCGCTGGGAGTAGTATTCGGCCATCAGGCGGTTCGGCAGGCGAGCGGTCCCGGCCCGCGAGCGGGTCAGCGGCGCCAGGACAATCCGGTTCCGCAGAGTCAAGTCGTGCAGATGGAGGGACTGAAAGAAGACGCTGGTCATGTCTTGCTCCTGTGAATGGTTGTGCGAAACGACGGTCGAACGAACGAGCGAGACGGTGGGCGGAGGCCTGACGCAAGCCGCCGGCGATATAGAGCGTCTCGCCGGTCCGCACCAGCTCGCCGGTCAGGCCCGGGAGGCATACGATCCTCCTGCCCCGGACCGAACCGGGGCTTGAAACGGACTCCAGATCGGCGGGTCGGGTGGGGCAGAGACTGCCCGATCGGTCAGCGCCCACCGGGACGGCGACGCCAACCCGCCTTGCTCATGAGGAATGGTAAGGGGATGGCGCGAACGCTTCTTGGCGGGAATTGCTGGCTGTTAAGCGATTCTTGAGGGAGTCCGGAACTGCCCCGGCGTGACGCCAACGAGGCGCTTGAAGTGATGGGAGAACTGGCTCTGGTCCGAGAAGCCGGCGCGGAGGGCGACTTCCGCCAGGGACAGATCCGTGCCTGCTTGCAGGAGCTGCTTGGCCCGCTCGACGCGACGCAGGATGACGTACTGATGCGGCGGCAGCCCGGTGGCGGCCTTGAACTGCCGCGCGAAGTGGTAGGGGTTGAGGCGGACAACCGCAGCGAGCTGCGCCAGGGTCGGGCAGCCGTCGAGATGCTCCTCGATGTACTCCACCACGGCGCGGAGCCGCCCCCGCGGCAGCACCCCGTCCCGCCCGCGCTCCAGCCGCCGGGGCGCTGAGATGTGGCGGATCAGGTGGACGGCCAGGAGGTTGGCCAGCGACTCGGCGGCAAGTGGTGGGTCAGGGCGGGCTGGTCGAGTTCAAAGGCGGGCTCCGTTCGGCGGCACACCGCCTCCAGGCCGACCCACCCCAACCGGTCGCTCCACGCGGCCGGCTCGAACGGGATGACCTTGAGCCAGTCCAGGGGCCGGATCGGGTCGTCCGGTTGCAACTGCATTTGGCTCATCACCTGTGTTCCTGAACTGAGGACGGGCGTTCTCACCAGCCCTTGATTCATTGCACCGGTCAGGAGCACGAATGGCACGTAGATTTCTCGTATCACGTTCGGGCGAATTGACATAGGCGAAAAGGGCCTCTCTTGCGTAGATGAGGTTTGGCAACACACCCATCACCGGCAAGGAGGCGCACGGATGCGGCATGATCCGGGTGTCCACCAGCAAGGCGGAGCTCGGCGCGGCATTGGCACTCGCTCGCAAGGGGGTGAAGCTCGATCACGGTAGCGAGTGGCGGGAGTGGCGGCTGCTGGCCCTCGGCATGGCGGACGCCAGCGGCGGAACTGCGTTCCGCGCGGAGAGCGAACTCGTTAGCCGACGGCCAGGATCACGTCGAGGTTGTAATGCTTCGCCGTTCGCCGAACCTCGCGCGTGCCTTCCAGCCGAACTTGTAAGAATTCCTTAGCAAATCCACCGAGCTACCGGCACTCCTCAGACGACCCGCCACCCCAAAGAGACGCGCCACCCCGTTGACACCCGTCATCTATCTTGGTAGATTTACTGTGGTAAACGACAAACGGGTTCGGGAGGCGCGGGCGATGGGCGGGACGAAACTGGGCCGGATGCAGTTCCGGATCATGCAGGTCCTCTGGGACCGCCAGCGGGCGAATGCTCGGGAGATCACCGAGGCCCTCAACGAGTCTGAGCCGGTCGCTCACAGCACGGTGCAGACGCTCTTGAGGCAACTCGAAGCCAAGGGTGCCGTGGGGCATGAGGCCGAGGATCGCACCTTCGTGTTCTTCCCCCGTCTGAAAGAAGACAGGGTCAAGCGAACCGCTGCGCGCGAGCTGCTCGACCGCGTCTTCGGTGGCGACGTGGGCAGCCTGGTCGCCCACCTGCTGAAAAACGAGCGGATGTCCCGCGATGAGCTCGACGAGCTTCACCGGTTGATCGACCAACATCAAAAAGACTGACGGAGGCGCGGCTGATGACCTGGAAATTGCTCACAACCGGTTCCGTGGCTCCGATCGATGCGGTCTTGACCTGGTTGATCCAGTCGACCGTGCTCTTGACCGTGGGCCTGCTGGCCGGCCGCTTCCTGAAGGGGCGAGGGCCGGCCGTCCAGTCGGCCCTCTATCGCACGATCCTCGTCGCCGTCCTGGTCTGTCCCATCGCGTCAATGGCGATCGCCGCGATGGGATTCCCCGGTTTGGTGATCCGGGTGCCCGGCGTGGCGGCGGATGAAAAGATCGAGGTCGCAGATGGTGGGCTCGATCGAGTCGGACCCATCGCCCGGCAAGGTTTCAGCGCGATCCCGACCTCGTTCGATCGCGCGGCCATCGCGCCCGCGGCCGTCGACCCGATGCAGGCCTTGCGTCCGATGGGATTACCGGTCGACGCATCAACGACCGCCGAGCCCCCGCGCTTCCTCAGTACGGGGACAACACCAGAACCGGTCGAGTCGGTGACCGGCCCGGATTGGATCGCCTCGATGGCCTCGATCGTGCTGGCGTTCTGGCTGCTGGGTACGGCGATCCTCGCCATGCGGCTGCTGGTCGGCCACCGCCGCATGGCTCGCCTGCGAGGGACGGCCATCCCGGCCGAGCCCGAGGCCCAGGCGCTGTGCCACGAGCTAGCCGGGCGAATGCGACTGAGGCTCCTTGCCGTCCTTCGTTCTCCCTTCCTGTCAAGTCCGTGCCTGGACGGCCTGCGCCGGCCGGCCATCCTGCTGCCGGACGACGCGGACCAGAACCTGCGTGATACCTTCGTCCACGAACTGGCGCATCTGGGCCGCCGCGACGGGCTGTGGAACCTGCTCCGGCAACTGGCCACGGCGGCGCTGTGGGTGCAGCCGCTGCTCTGGGTGTTGTCGCGGCGGATCGAGGAGACGGCCGAGGAGGTCTGCGACGATTTCGTCGTCGCATTCGGCGCGGACCGGGGCCGATATGCCGGCCACCTGCTCGAGCTGGCCGAGCGCCGGCTGCCCCCGCTGGCGCCGTCGGCAGTCGGGATGATCTCGCTGCGTTCACTGCTGGCTCGGCGGATCGCGCGGATTCTCGATTCGACGCGATCGCTCTCGACCCGGGCCGGCCGGCGAACCATCGCCGCGACGCTTCTGGCGGGCCTGGCGGGAACGATCCTCGCGGGCCTGCTCGGTGTCGGGGGTGAAAGCCGGAACGTCCTCGCGGACGAGCCGAAGCCAGGGAAACCGGTGCCCGCTGATCCCGTCAAGCCGGAGTCCCGAATCACGGTAAAGGGCCGCGTTGTCGATCAAGAGGGCCGTCCGGTCGCCGGTGCGACGGTGGCCTCGGCGCGGTATCGACGTGGGGGCGTCGGCCCCTATGATCGTGATGGGGAACGTCAGGAGATCGACCGCGTCGTCACCGGCGCCGACGGCCGCTTCCGCCTGACGACCATCGATTCGGCCAGCGGCTCGGATCCGAATCCGGCTGACCCCGACCTCTGGGGCCGGCCCGCGATCGTCGCCTGGGCGCCGGGGTTCGGCCCGGCCTGGCCCAAGACGCTCGCCCGCGACGTGACCGAGGATCAGCCGATCCGGCTGGTCCCCGACGATGTGCCGATCACCGGCCGGTTGGTCGACCTGGAGGGACGCCCGGTCGAAGCCTCGATCCGCGTCGTCTCGCTCTGGGCGGCCGAGGGCCAGGCCGCGGTCGACAAGTGGCTGAAGGCGCTTGAGAGCGGACCCGTCGATGGCGATCGCCCGCGGTCTCATTATTTCCCGATCAGCCAGGAATGTCCGGGCATCGAGGCGCCCGTCGCCGCCGCGCGGGCGACGACCGATGCAGACGGGCGTTTCCGACTCTCCGGCCTGGGCCGCGACCGGATGGCGATCCTGGACATCACCGGCCCAGCGATTGCCATGCGGCGCGTCCAGGTCGTCACGCGGAAGATGGCCAACGTCCAGGGCCGTCATCTCGATGAGCCCGGCCTGAAAGACCCGACCTATTACGGTGCGAGTCCGACGATCGTGGCCGAGCCCGGTCGACCGATCGAAGGCGTGGTCGCGGATGCAGACACCAAGGCGCCGATCCCGGGAGCGATCGTTACCGCCATGCAACTCTCCGGCTCGCTCTGGAACATCGAAGGCCTGATCACCGCCACGACCGACGCCGAAGGCCGTTATCGCTTGATCGGTTTGCCGAAGGGAGACGCGCACGTCCTGAGCGTCTATCCGCCGCTGGACGGGCCGTACTTCGTGACCAATTTTCTCAAGGTATCAGCCGGGCCTGGAATCGCGCCGGTCCGGTTCGATATCGCGCTGCATGCCGGGGTCTTTATCGACGGCCGCGTCACGGACGCGAAGACTGGGGGGCCGGTGCGGGCGGTGATCCATTATTATCCGTACCTGGCCAATACGCATGCCGAGGCGTTCGCCAACTTCAGAGCCAACGCCATGTCCGCTAACTGGACTGGCAACCGGTATCGCACCGACGATCAAGGCCGGTTCCGCGTGGTGGGAATCCCGGGCCGGGGCATCGTGGCGGTCAAGACCTTTGCCCACTCGTACCAGCTCGGTGTCGGCAGCGATCGGCTTTCCGAGCGCCCCGCTCGTCAATCGATGCGGCGCGACGGCCTGCCGACTTTCAACCAGATCAGCCCGCAGGATTTCGAAGCGGTCGCGGAGGTCGATGTTCCGGCGAAGGGTGTCGGGATGCACCAGGACTTCGCACTCCAGCCGAGTCCCTCCCTCACGATCCAGCTTCTCGACCCGGAGGGCAAGCCGCTGACGCAAGTCACCGCGTTCGGACAGTTCCCCGACCAGAGACGCGGGGGCCAAAACCTCTACG
This sequence comes from uncultured Planctomycetota bacterium, assembly GCA_963823665.1. Lineage (GTDB taxonomy): Bacteria > Planctomycetota > Planctomycetia > Isosphaerales > Isosphaeraceae > CAVXHV01. Next base: position 1,749,946 of record CAWGMQ010000003.1, on the reverse strand, counting down.
ACAAGGGCCAGGCCGAGATCTATGGCCTCGACCCCGCGAAGGCCAAGACTGTGCTCTTTCTGCACCGCGACCGCAAGCTGGGAGCCGTCCTCACGATCAAGCCCGGCGAATCCGCCAGCGCCGGCGGGCCAAAGCTGACTTTGCAGCCCTGCGCGACGGTCACCGGCCGGATCGTCGACGCCGAGGGCAAGCCGGTCACGGGCGGGATCTGGGTCGAGCTTGATGGTGAAGGAAACGCCGATCGCGCGCGCGTCTACTCCTCGACGGAGGCGATCGGCGCTGATGGCCGATTCCGGATCGACAACCTGGCTCCAGGCGGGACCTATACCTTGCAGGCGAGGGACCGAATGGCCTACGGTCTCTCCGCCAGCGGCAAGATGGAGCCGCCTCGGTTCGAACCGTTCGAGCTGGCCCGCAACGTGAAACTGGAATCGGGCCAGATGATCAACCTGGGCACGTTCAGCGCGGCGACTGGCCAAGCCATCAAAACCGTCTGAGCAACCGGCCGCCGTCAAGCACGATCAGGGCAAGGTCGCCCGCTCGCAACGTCCCCATCACGGGCCGGATCGTCGACCTGGAAGGCCGGCCCATTCCGGGGGTCACGATTCAGGTCGACTCGACCTACAAGGCCAAGGGAGGCGACCTGACTCCTTGGCTGGAGGCCGTGCGGCGGGGCGAGCCATCGTGGGTGGCGTACCGGCACCTCGAAGAGGACAAAGAGAAGTCCTCCGGCAAGGCCGAGACCGATGCCCAGGGCCGGTTCCGCATCGAGGGCCTGGGCGCCGAAAAGCTCGTCAGGCTCTCGATCGAAGGACCCACGATCGCCCACACGCAACTGAACGTCGTGACGCGGCGGATCGAGCCGTTCCCGGCTCAGGGATTCGCCAATAGCTATGGTCCGGGGACCCAGACGATTTATGGAGCGGACTTGACACTGTCGGCCGCGCCGGGCCGGGTCGTCGAGGGCGTCGTCCGCGATGCGAAGGACAAGAAGGTCATGAAAGACGTCGATGTCTGGAGCAGGCACTTCTCCGGCGCCAATCTCAGCGGGATCACGACCCTCAAGACGCGCACCGACGCCGAGGGCCGGTTCCGGCTGGCGGGATTTCCCAAGGGCCCTGGAAACAAGCTGCTGATCGTACCCAACGACGATCAACCCTATTTCATGCAGGAATCTCGCGATACCCGACCCGCCGGGGCTCGGGGCCGTTCCAGTCGAGATCAACCTGCACAAGGGGCTCTGGATCGAGGGCAAGCTCACGGATAAAGAAACGGGGGCGCCGGTCGCAGGGGCCTGGCTCCATTATCTCCCCTTCCGCGAGAACAAGTTTGTCCAGGCGACCCCCGAATTCCACCCGGGCGGCTATACCGATGGGTTTTCCTACCAGCAGCGATACCTGAGCAAGGCGGACGGGACCTATCGCCTGGTCGGGCTGCCGGGTCGAGCGATCGTCGGGGCTGTGGTCTATACGGGCAAGCCCTATCGCCGCGGTGCCGGCGCCGAGTCGATCAAGGGGATGAACGAGCACGGGGACTTCGCCACCTGGAGCAACCCGGTCAGCGCGAGTCGTCATTTCCCCACCTCGATGAAAGAGATCAATCCTGCCGAGGGCACCGAGACGGTCCATCTCGACATCACGCTGGATCCGGGGGCGAAGGTCCACCTCCGGGTGGTCGATCAACAGGGAAAGCCCGTGACCGGGGTGAAAACCGGCGGCCGCCGCACCGCGGCCGATACGAGCTCGAGGCCCAGGCCCAGGCCGAGTTCGATGTGGTGGCCCTGGGACCCGGAGAGGATCGGATGGTCTGGCTCGTCCACGAGGGGCGAAAGCTCGGCCGGGTGATTCATGTCAAGGAAGGGGATGACAAGAACGGCCCCGTCGTCGTCACGCTCGAGCCGTCCGCGACGATCACCGGCCGGATCGTGGATCCTGACGGTAACCCGGTCTCGGGGGCGACGCATCCGGCCCGTGCTCAAACCGGGCGGAAGTTACGCCCTGATTCTGCCCGAGATCGGGTGCGGCAATGACGGGAGATTCACCCTCGCCGACGTGCCGACCGGATGCGACTATTCTCTGGTGGCCGAAAGCAGGGCAAGGATCACTCGACGGCGGGTCGGATTCAAGGATGCCGCCGTCCGGCCGGGCGAAACCACGGACGTGGGCGACATCGCATTGAAGGACTTTTGACCAACGGTTCATTTCGGGCGGGAGCCAATTCCGATGAGGCCTTCGCGATGGTCGGCGTATCGTCCGAGCCCGAGTGTCCCCTGGGACCTGGCTCGCGCCTGGACGCTCCGCCGCCGGGCCGGCTTCGCCGCGACCTGGGACGAATTACAGCGCGACCTGGAAGGCGGTCCCGAAGCGGCGGTGGACCGGGTCCTGAACGGCACGAGTCGTACGCAGGGCATTCTCGCGGAATTCGCGGCAACGGCCGATCTGCTGGGCGACGCAGCCGCCGGCGGCCGGCGACTCGCACCGGCTCCAGGCCTGGTGGCTCTTCCGGATGCTCTTCACGCCCGACCCCCTGACCGAACGCCTGACGCTCCTCTGGCACAACCACTTCGCCACCAGCCAGCTCAAGGTCGAAGACGTCGACGCAATGCGTCGTCAGAACGAGACCTTCCGCCGCGACGCTCGCGGGCCGTTCGGCGATTTGCTCCGTGCGATGCTCTGCGATCCGGCCCTCCTCGGCTGGCTCGACGCATCGTCGAACCGGAAGGGAAAGCCGAACGAGAACCTCGCCCGCGAGTTGATGGAGCTCTTCACACTCGGCGTCGGCCAGTTCTCCGAGCGCGACGTGAAGGAGGTCGCGCGGGCGCTGACCGGCCGGACGGTCGTCCACGGCCAGTACGCCCTCCGACCAGACTGGCACGACGACTCGCCCAAGACCATCCTGGGGAAAAGCGACCGCTTCGACGGCGACAAGGTCGCTGACGTGCTGCTCGAGCAACCGGCCACGGCTCGAAGGTTGGCCTGGCGGTTGTGCCAGTCGTTCCTCGGCGAGAACGTCGCTGACGAGCCTGCCGTGGCCGAGCTGGCAGACCGATTGCGAGCCGACGGCCTGCACGTCGGGCGGGCGGTCGAGATGATCCTCCGGTCGGAGCGGTTCTTCTCCGCATGCAACCTGCACGCACAGGTCTCGGAGCCGGTCCCCTTCGTGATCGCCACGGTGCGGAGTCTCGAGCGCTTCGACCCGCCCCCGAGCACGCTCTTGCTCGCCGAGTGGACCGGCCGCCTCGGACAGGAGCTCTTCTTCCCGCCGAACGTGGGTGGCTGGCCGGGCGGTCGAAGCTGGTTGTCGGGGCGCTCGGTCGTCGGCCGGGCCAACTTCGCGGCGGCGCTGGTCGGTGGCCGATTGAATTCCGGGTCCACCGCCGATCTGCCTGACCTCCGTAGCCTGGCCGCACGCCACGGACGCGGCACAGACTCGAGCGATGCCTTGCGCTTCTTCGGCGATCTCGCGCTGGGCCGCTCGATCGAAGCGACAACCTGCCGGACGATTCTCGAAAAATCGGCGTCGGAAGGCGGCTCGGACGCCGAGCGATTCAACCGCTCCGTTGCCCTGCTGCTCTCGCGACCGGAAGCCCAGTTGAACTGACAAACTTTTGGAGTCTCGACCATGCTTACCCGTCGCAGCCTGTTGAAGCGTTCGGTCATGCTCTCGATGGCCCCGACCGTGCCGGGCTTCCTCTCGCGAACCGCGATGGCGGCCGGGCCCGAGCGCGACGGTCGCATCCTGGTCGTGGTCCAGCTCGACGGGGGCAACGACGGCATCAACACCGTCGTCCCGTTCGGGGATGAGGACTATGCCCGGCATCGCCGCGAGCTGCGAATCCCGACCGACCGTGTGTGCAAGGTGACCGATGGCGTCGGCCTGCACCCTGCGTTGCGACCCGCGGCCGACATGATCCAGGACGGCCGGCTGGCGATCGTGCAAGGGGTGGGCTACCCGAATCCGGATCGGTCGCACTTCCGGAGCATGGCCATCTGGCAGACCGCGCAGCCGGAGAATCCCGGACCCGAGTTCCACGGTTGGCTTGGCCGTGCCCTCGACGGCGTGTCGGCCGCCAAGCCCGCTAGCTCGCCTCTGGGGCCATCGGCCGTGTTCATCGGCGAGCGCGATCTGCCCCGGGCGTTGCGCGGGCGACGGACCATGTCCGCATCGTTCGCAGATCCAGCCGACCTCGCGCTGGCGCTCCCGGCGGCGGCGGTTGCATCACCCGACCGACAGGCCGGCGATGACCTCGCCGCGTTCGTCAATCGCACGGTGACGAGCGCATACACGACCGCCGAACAGCTCACGGCTTCCGCCGGACGAGCGAGCGGCACCACTGCCCGTTACCCGGATTGCCAACTGGGCCGCCATCTGGAGCTGGTCGCTCGATCCATCAAGGCGGGGGCGACGGCGCGGGTCTATTACACGATCCAGTCCGGCTACGATACGCACGCAGGGCAGTTGCCGGTCCAGGCGCAGTTGCTCGGCGATTTCGCGCGGTCCATCCGTGCCTTCCTGGACGACCTGGCCGCCGCCAAGCTGGCCGATGGCGTGCTGCTCATGGCCTTCAGCGAATTCGGCCGGCGCCCCACCGAGAACGGATCGCTTGGTACAGATCACGGCACGGCGGGTCCGGTCATCCTCGCCGGCTCGAAGGCCAAGGCTGGCCTGATCGGCGAAACGCCCCGGCTCGGCGAGCTGGTCGATGGCGACCTGCGCTGGTCGATCGACTTCCGCCGAGTCTACGCGACGCTACTGGACAGGTGGCTGGGGTTGCCGGCGGAAGCGGTTCTGGGGCAGCGATTCGAGCCGCTTTCGATGTTGCACGGCTAATGCGGCGGGACGGAAAAAAGGTGTCAGGAACCAATGTAGCTGATGCGTTGTCCCGAACGGCTGGGGGGGCGGGCGTGTGGTCTGCGCAAGCGCGCACGGAGAAAATGAATTTTGTCCATTAATCGATGTCTTCGATGGAACCCGCAATCTTTCTGCAAATCTTCCGGTCGACGGCGCGTCGAATCGGCAAAGTCGTCGCATATTGTACGTGAGCGAGTGCGCTGCGCGGTGCGTCTTGCAGCCGGCGGGAGCGGGCTCGTGGCACCGGCCGCGTTTTGGAGGCACAGCCAGAGTGGGGCGGGTGACGGCTGCGGCCCGGTTGTCCGAGCCGAAATGAGATCGACATCAAAATTAAGATTGGGACCAGGATTAAGATTAAGATTATGATTAAGATTGGGAGGTGGATGAAGATCAGGAAGCGCCCGGTTTACACTAGTGTACGGATGCTTGAAAGGACTCGTAGGATTGCCATTTTTTGCCATTTTTCCGACGGGCTCGACGATTGCTTTGGGTGGAGTGGCTGTTCTGCAAGTTCAATGGGCGTAGTCGAATCGGAACAGCGCGGCGATCTTCGGCGATGGCAACAGCTCTTGGCACGGGCCACGCAAAATTGCCATTGCGAATCGATGGGGTTGTTCACTATGTTTTTGGCCTGTTTTTTCACCGCTGTGGGAGGGAGATCCGGGGCCTCGGGGTACGCCGTCTCTTCCCTGAGCGGAAGCCGCTTCTGCGCCGCCTGCCCGACAAGGGCGGATGAATCCCTTGGCGGAGCGAAGGGCGACGATGGGCATCGACGGGAGCGTTCGGGTTTGACGAAACGCCTGCTCGCTGAGGGGAAATGGGGGAGGCTGGCAAAAGTGCCGTCAGGCTTAAACGTCATGAGCGAAAAGAGATGTGTCGATTCGCGTTCCAGGGCCAAAAGGCGCCGTCAGACGTAAGTTCAATCCCGGCAAGGCGCTGACGGCATGACGGCACTTTTGGGGGGTACGCATTCGCGTTGCACGAGACACTGCCGCGAACTGCCGTTTGTCCCAACGGATTCCGGTGCCTCCGCGGGCTTGCTGGATTCGAGGTCGAGCTGCGTCCACGAAGGATCATCGGGAATCGGAGACGTCTGGTTGCCTTACAAACGATGGGAACGGGGACGCACTTTTGCGGAGCGAAAGACCCCCGGATGTTGCGGGGGATTCTTAATCCCAGATTTGCGGTACTCCAGGCGACGATGGGGTGAGGTCTGGCGATCCGTTTCCAACGAACAGGGTGGACGGGCCCGTTCCCTTAATCGTTACAGGGAAAGGACGCGCGTCGAATATACAAAACGAACTGGGGCCTGGTTAGATAGCGGGTAACACCCGCGGCACACTTGCAGGAAACGCGAGCAAGGGTAAGCGGAATCCTCGCTTACGCTTCGGGCCGGTGTGGTCGCGGGCCCGAGTGCGCAACGTTTTACCTAAACAGCCGAAACCCTGGCGTTGGCGGCGAGGAGGCCGGGGACGTTCCGACTCGGGGCGCGTCGGACGGGACGGGCATTGAATCCGACATCCTTGGCGCGGAGGGCGTCGTCATTCGTAAGTGTCGATGGGCTTGAGAGTTGGTTCGAGTCGCTTTTCGGCTTAGAAAACGTCGTCATTCGTAACTCCTGTTGTGGAAAGGAGATGACGACGATGACGACGTTTTGGGGGGTCTGCGACAGTCAAGTGTGCGGTTGGCGGACGAATGCGAGCGCAAGTGGTCAGGCGGTGCTCTGGAAGTCGCCGACAAGCGTTGCCTGCGCCCGGGAACGACGAATCCCTCGTTCCCGGTCGTGGGCCGGTCACCAAGTTGCGCGGCGCGGGGGTGTCAAGGGCTGGTCTTTGGAGGCAGAATCACGAGCCCCTTCACGCCCGGCAGATCGAGCCGGAAGAGGGCGCCCGGCGTCCCTCCGGTCGTGTAGAGCTTGTCCATCGCGGCGCCGGCGAAGGCGACGTTGGACGTCGTCAAGTTGCCGCCCGGGTACTGGTGAATTAACTTGCCTTCCGGGCTCACAACCTGGATCTGCCGCATGCCGTAATGGGCGACATAAAGATTGCCGTCCGCGTCCAACGCGATGCCGTCGGGCTGATTGTCGATCTGGCCCTCGCCCTTTTTCGGCAGGTCGATCAGCACGCTCGATTCACCGAGCTTTCCGGGCTCGAGCACCGGGAACTTCAAGATCCGGTTCCGGCGGCTTTCGCCGACCAGGAGCTCTTTCCCGCCCGGGCGGATGACAATGCCGTTGGGGAAAGCAATACGCTTGGCCACGGTGTGGCAGGTTCCGGCCTTATCGAGATAGTGAATGGAGCCGTCCGGGTTCTTGTCATCGGACCTGGCGGGGTCGGTGAAGTAAACCCCGCCGACTGCATCAAGCGTCAGGTCATTGGGCCCGCGGAGCGACTCGCCGTCTGACTCGGTCGCGGCCGGCTTGAGCTCGGTTCCATCGGCCGCCAGGTGCAAGAGAGCGTGCCGGCTCGCGTCGCAGATCAGATGCGTGCCGTCGGCCAGAACCTTATGGCCGTTGGGAGACCCTGTCTGAGCCCACGTCGACGCCTTGCCGTCGGGAGTGACCTTGGTCACGATCTTCTCGTGCGAAAAATACAGGTTTCCGTCGTGGTCGACGACTACACCCTCGGTGTAATCATTCGTGCGCACGACCTCGACTGGCTTGACAGCGGCGTCGCCCTGACGGTCGTCTGCACCGGCTTGGCCGAGAGCACAGAGCGCCGGCAATGCTAGAGCGAGCGGGCAACAAAGCACAATCATCAATGGCTTGGCTGGGAGTCGCATGGTAACGGTTCTCGCGCAGGAAACGTGGAGAGGGATGCCGTCATTCGGCGGCCGGTCAGTTTACGCTGCCCGCCGTAATGTCGCCAAAGGAAATTCCTGGCCGCCGGAGGATTGTCGCCGGCTCCGATCCCAACCAGAATAGGACCTCGCGCGGGAGAACTCTCAAGATAAAGGAAGATGGTGCCATGCAACTGCGGTCGGGTTTCGCGGGATTGATGCGGCGGATGAAATATCTCGAACGTACGGTGCTCGTGTTCATTGTCGCGATGGCCGGATCGCCGGCAATCCGGGCGGATGAGCCGGAGAAGCTCCCGCCGATCTCCGAGCGTGCCCGGCAAGTTCACGCCGCGGGGATGCTCTTCGACGGACACAACGATCTTCCCTGGCGCCTCCGCGCCGAGGCTGATTTCGGCTTGACGAAGTTTGACCTTTCACAGCGGCTCGCGTCGGGGCAGACGGATATTCCCCGCCTGCGCGAGGGAGGGGTGAAAGCGCAGTTCTGGTCGGTCTATATCCCCAGCGAGCACCCGAACCCGGCGCGTACGGTTACCGAGCAGATCGATCTCGTGCACCGGATGGTCGAGCGCTATCCGAACGCGTTCGAGATCGCTCTTTCGGCGGATGACGTCGAGCGAATTGTCAAGGCAGGGAAGATCGCCTCGCTGATTGGCATCGAAGGGGGCGTGGCCATCGAGAACAGCCTCGCCCAGCTTCGGGCGTTCTACATGCTCGGTGCCCGCTACATGACGCTCACTCACAACACGACACTCGACTGGGCCGACGCCGCGACCGACACGCCCAAGCACGACGGCCTCTCGCCGTTCGGCGAGCGCGTCGTGAAGGAGATGAATCGGCTCGGCATGCTCGTGGATATTTCGCACGTGTCGCCGGCCACGATGGCGGATGCGCTGCGGGTTTCCGAAGCGCCGCTGATCGCCAGCCACTCCAGTGCCTACGCACTCTGCCCATCACCCCGCAATGTGCCGGACGAGATTCTCAAGCTCGTCAAGCAGAATGGGGGTGTGGTCATGGTCAACTTCTACTCGGGTTTCATCGTTCCCGAATCGGGCAAGAAGATGCGGGCCAAGATCGAGGAGCTGCGTGCCAAGTATCCCGACCGGGCAGAACGCACCAAGGCGCTCGAGGCGTGGTACATGACGGACGCAGCGAAGTTCTCGCGCGGATCGTATCGCGACGTCGTCAACCACATTGATCACATCGTGAAAACAGCCGGCATCGACCACGTCGGCATCGGCTCAGACTTTGACGGGATCACGATGTGGCCGGTGGGGCTCGAAGATGTCGCCTCGTACCCTCGCTTGACCGAAGAATTGCTGCGCCGCGGGTACAGTGAAGCCGACGTGCACAAGATCCTTGGAGGCAATGCTCTCCGCGCGTTTCGCCAGGCGGGCGAGGTTGCGAAGAAGCTGAGGGCCGCGCGGGCGCCCGAGGTTGATGAGATCAAGCCGGAGCGGCGCGGCCGCTAGGAGCGAGTTGCTACCCTCGCACAGGGCATCGACATGGCGAAGGAATCGAACGCGCCGGCGCAGCCGCCACTTCACGCCGCCATGCTCGGCGAATTTCTCGGAACGGCGCTACTCGTCGTCCTGGGAAATGGCGTGGTTGCCGGCGTCGTGCTGCTCTACCGCAAGCCCGACAACATGATGATCACGACCGGCTGGGGGCTGGCCGTTGCGCTGGCGGTTTATGTCAGTGGCCGGCTGAGCGGTGGGCACATCAACCCGGCCGTGACGCTCGCGCTGGTTTCGCGTGGTGATTTCCCGCTTAATCGCTTGCTGCCGTACTGGGGAGCGCAACTGGCGGGTGCTTTCGTCGGGGCGCTCTTGGTCTACGCGGATTACGGCGACGCGTTTCAAGCCTTCGAGCGGGATGAGCACGTGATTCGCGGGATAATGGAGGCCGGCAAACTGGTAGGGCCCTCGGCCGGCGGAGCGGGGGTCTTTGCGACGTTTCCGGCGTTCGACACGACGTGGCGGAACGTTTTCAGCGAGTTCCTTGGCACCGCGGTGTTGCTGCTAGGCGTCCGGGCATTAACCGATCGGCGCAATGCGGCGCCCGGCGGGTTTGTCGAGCCGCTGGCGCTTGGCGGCCTGGTATGGGCGATCGGACTGTCGCTGGGCGGGCTCACCGGATACGCGATTAACCCGGCCCGTGACCTTGGCCCGCGACTGGCCTCGGCGCTGCTGGGCTGGGGCTCGGCCGTGTTCCAGTCGCACGGCAGCTACTTCTGGATCCCGATTTTGGCGCCGCTAGCGGGCGGGCTCGCGGGTATCGCGCTTTACGATTTCGCGATCCACCGGCATCTTCCGCCGGAAGGCGGGCCGAGCCCGCCTGGTGAGCTTTCGCCGTGACGGCTAAAGCCCTTTGAGATACTCGATCACATCGAGTCGCTCCGTCTCGGAAAGTGCGTCGCCAAACGTGTGGCCCTGATTTCCCATACCGAACCGGGATGTATCGACGATGAACTTGGCCTGGAAACGCGAGCGCTTGGCAGTGGAGGCCAGATCTTCCTTGGTCACTTCGCTGAACTTCCAGCCGACGTTCGTCGTGTCGTAGTTGCAAAAGTCAGTCGACGGCGGGCGGGTGAACACGGCAGGGCGGGTGGTGGAGTCGAGCATGGCGTGTAACGTCGGCACCGAGCCGTTGTGCAGATAGGGAGCGGACGCCCAGATGCCGTCCAGAGGCGGGGCCTGATAGCCTACGCGCTTGGTTTCGACAGGATACTCGGCGCCGAGCCAGGTCGAATTGTAGTGGGCGACCAGCCGGTCGGAGAGGCCATGGAAGCGCGCCGGGTCGGTGCCGATTTTTTCGAGCGGGATGATCTTGTTGGGATAGTGGCCGTCGGGCCCATATGTTCCGTGGCAAGTCGCACAGTTGGCTTCGAACACGATGCGTCCGCGCTCGGCTTTTTCCGCGTCGATGGGGAAAGGGTACTTGGGCGGCTCGATGCTGCGGAGGAAGGCCTGGACGTCGCGGAAGGCCGGCTCGAGCGCTTGCAGGTCGGCGAAGCTCTTTTCGCCCAGCATGAACTGCATGTTGGTGCGTACGGAGCGCACGTCGGTGCGACCGTCGTAGTACATGGTCCGCTTGCGTTTCAAGTGCCACCAGGGCGGCGTATCCATCTCCGGCAGGTTGACCGCCAGGGGCAGTGGAAACGATCGGACGGTGAGATCACGATTTCGCAAGCTCAGCAGGGCGGCGGCGACCTGACCGGCGTTATTGGTGCCGCGCGATGAGTTGAGCACGAACGTTGAGAACGGCGGGCGCTTGCCGTCGGCGATGGTCAGCTCGAACAGGACGGCTTTCAGAGTCGAGCTGGGTATTCCCCAGTCCGATGTAGCTCTGGCCGCCGATCGAGCCGCCGTGACAGAGCATGCAGTCGATCTGGAGGCCAGTCTTGACGCCGCCGGGCCCGATGCCCCTGCGCAGGCCCATCGGCAGCCCGTCGTTGGGATAAGGGGCAGGGTGCAAGCCGTAATGGTGCCGGAACGCGGCGTCGTAAGCGGCCGGTTCTTTCTCCGGGTCAGGCACAGGCCCTTCCCACTGGCGGCCAGCGTTGCGGTAGGCGGCGGTGCTCCATTCGGGCTTGAGGAATCCCTCGAGTACCAGCGCCGTTCGACCTCTCTCGGCGGCCGCGCGATCCAGCGGAGTCGACCAGCCGCCGGTCTCGTCCGAGCGTGCTTCACGGCCGGAATTCACCACGGAGGCCGTGATTGCCGAACCGATCGCCACCATTGCAGCCAACCGCAGGTACGTCGATCTCGCCCGCATGATTCCCTCCTTCGGCTTCTGGGGGGCCGCGGCGATTCGCGCCGAATGCCGACTCCATGCTATTATGAGGCTGCGGGCAACCACGGAAAAGGGACCAGCCGGGCAAGTGAGCGTGAACGAAGGCGCATCGACACATCTGGACAGGCCCGCTCGAATCCCGGAAGATTGAGGGGCTCTCGAGGTTGACCCGCTCGAGGGAATGCGGAAACCCGCTTGAATGACATGGGACCCATCGAGGGAGCGCGCCAATGGGAACCGCTGAGATCGTCGCGAGCCTGAAAGAACTTTGCGAGGAGAAAGGTCCACGGCTTCAAACCGACGACATCGTCAAATGGATCGAGGAAATCCGCGGGTTTGAATCCAATGCCGGCCTGGTTGCCTTCGCCAAGAAGATGAAAGCGCGGCACTATGCACGCTTGCTCGAATACGACGACCCAGACACAGGCACGCGGGTCAAGCGACTGTGGAGTTTCCGCGATCCGGCGACAGGTGACCGGTATTATGTCGACATCCTGGAGATGCCCGAGGCCGATCGCAGGCGATTTCTCCGTCAATACGCAAGGTTCCAGAGTCAGTTGCGCACTGTCCGGAAGGCGATGGCCGATTACTTTGCCGGCCAGCGGTTCTTCGACTTCTACACCGAAGCAGCCGACGACGATGAAGCCGATCGCAGGAAACAGTGCCTGCGCGCGGGAAGTCTCGCTGGTGGTGGTGATTCGATTCCGCGAGCGAGCAGAGAGCTTGACCGAACCCGGCGAGGAATCACCACGCGATGACCAGATTCATGACGACGGGCAGGCCTCACGATCAGGCGCCCGAGGCCCTGCCATTCGACGTTCCGATCACGGGTCCAGACGTTTTGGGGCGGTTCGGGCCGTTCGGAGGCCGATTCGTGCCCGAGACGCTGATGAACGCGCTCAATCAGCTCACCGTGGCCTATGAAGAGGCCAGGTCCGACCCGGAATTCCAGAAGCGGCTGAACGGCTACTTGAAGCACTACGTCGGGCGCCCTTCGCCGCTGTTTCACGCCCAGCGTCTGACCAAATTCGCCGGCGGAGCAGAGATCTACCTGAAGCGCGAGGACCTGAATCACACCGGTGCCCACAAGATCAACAACGCGATCGGGCAGGTGATGCTGGCCGAGCGGATGAAGAAGAAGCGCGTGATTGCCGAGACGGGCGCCGGCCAGCACGGCGTGGCCACCGCGACCGCGTGCGCCCTCTTTGGAGTCGAGTGCACGGTTTACATGGGTGAAGAAGACATCCGTCGTCAGAAGCTGAACGTCTTCAACATGAGGACGCTGGGGGCGAGTGTGGTCTCGGTGGCAACGGGCTCGCGCACCCTTCGCGACGCGACCAACGAGGCGATGCGCGACTGGATGGGCTCGTCGGCCACCACGCATTATACGATTGGCAGCGTCGTCGGGCCGCACCCTTTCCCGATGATCGTTCGTGACTTCCAATCCGTCATCGGCCGGGAGACGAAGGCTCAATGTCTCGAGCAGATTGGCCGCCTTCCGGACATGCTGGTCGCCTGCGTCGGGGGCGGGTCGAACGCGGCCGGGATCTTTGCGCCGTTCATCGACGACCAGGACGTCGCGCTTGTTGGAGCGGAGGCCGGCGGCCGGGGGCCGCAGGTAGGCGAGCACGCGGCCAGCCTTACTCAGGGCCAGCCGGGAGTGCTTCATGGAAGCTACAGCTACGTGCTCCAGAATGAGGATGGACAGACCTCCGATGTGCACTCGATCTCGGCGGGCCTCGATTATCCGGGTGTCGGCCCGGAGCACAGCTTCTGGAAAGAAATCGGCCGTGCGCGGTATGAATCGATCACGGATGCCGAAGCGCTCGAAGCGTACAATGTGACCGCCCGGCACGAAGGCATTCTTCCCGCCCTGGAATCGAGCCACGCGGTCGCACAAGCGTTCAAAGAAGCGACCGCGCTCGGGCCGGGGAAGATCCTGGTTGTCTGCCTCTCGGGCCGCGGCGACAAGGATGCGTACGAGATCGCGCGGCTCCGGAGTGAATCGATCTGAGTTGGGTCCGCCGTTGCGGACTGATTTCCGAGAGGACCATGGCGAAAAAGATCGGTCCGCAGTGGCGGACCCTACGAACCGCATTGACGCCTTGTTCTCAAAGCTCCGGACCAACAAACGCCGGGCGCTGATGCCGTTCGTGACGGCGGGTGATCCCGATCTTGCGACGACGGCGACGCTGATTTCCGAGGTAGTTGCTTCGGGTGCGCATCTGGTCGAAATCGGATTTCCGTATTCTGATCCAATTGCAGATGGGCCGGTGATCGCCGCGAGCTACCATCGGGCGCTGGAGCACGGCGTGAAGATCCCGCGCATCTTCGAGATGATACGCACCCTTCGCGCAGACGGGGCGGCGCGGCTCGAAGCGACGCCACTGGTCGGAATGGTCTCGTTCGCGATCGTTCATCGCCAGGGCGTCGAGCGATTCCTGGACGAAGCGGCGGCCGCCGGGCTGGACGGTTTGATTGTTCCGGACCTGCCCGTCGAGGAATCAGCGCGGCTGCGTGAGATGGCGACCGCACGCAGCGTCAAGCTGATCCAGCTCATCACGCCGACCACGCCCAGAGAGCGGGCCGTTGAGATCGCCCGGACGACGACTGGCTTCATCTATTATGTCTCGGTCGCGGGAATCACCGGCGAGCGCAAGGCCTTGCCTGAAGAAGTGGTCGAAGCGGTCTCCTGGCTACGGACCCAGACGGACTTGCCGATCTGCGTGGGGTTTGGGATCAGCGGCCCGGAGCAGGTGCGGCAGCTTGTGCCGGTTGCCGACGGCTTGATCGTCGGCAGTGCAATCGTGCGGCGGATGGCGGAGTCGCCGACCCGGCCGCACGGCGACGTCGTACGCGAGATCGGCCAGTTTGTTGCGGAGCTGGCGCGAGCGATGGAATAACACCATCGAGCTCAGAGGGAGGCTCTGAGGTTGATCGCGTGCTCTGAGGCCCGGCGAGGACGTGCCCCGCCGGGTCGGATGTGGATCCGTCAGGTCGTGGTGTAAGAGCCGTAGATGTTGTCATTGCTCGTGGAGGCGTGATTGCCGGCGACGACGGTCTTTCTCAGAGTGGCAGTGCCACCTGAGGCGAGGTAGATGCCGCCGCCGGTGCCCGGGCCGGAGCTGCCGTCGGGATCGCCTTCACCGGCGTCGCCGCGTTGCGCGAGGTTCCCGATGATGAGGGCGTCGGTTAGCGCCAGGTCGGCGGCGGGGAGCGGTCCGGCCGGTGCGGAAACCGGCCCAGCGTTATAGATGGCGCCCCCGATCGCCAAGAAGGGGTTGACGCCGCCACCGCTGACTGCTTCGTTGCCGTTGATGGTGCAGCCAGCGATCGTCACGGTCGAGCCGGAGAGAACCATGATGCCGCCGCCCTGGCCTACTCCGGAGAAGTTGAAGTCGCTTCCGGTGGCGCCGCCGATCGCCTGGTTGCCGGCCAGTGTGCTGTCCGTGATAGTAAGGGGCGCGAGGACGAGGGTGCCTTGAGAACCGGAGGGAGCGTAATAAATGCCGCCGCCCTGGCCGTTGCCGCCGGAACCCGAGGCGCTGGATCCGCCGTCGGCCTGGTTGTCGCTCAACGTGCTGTTCAAGATGGTGAGGGCGGCGGCGGCGCTGTAGATTCCGCCACCTTGCATAGTGCCGCCGGACGTGCTGGCCACCACCCGGTTGGCGGCGACGTCGCAATGCTCGAGCGTCAGCGTGCCGGAATTGAAGATCCCGCCCCCTTGAGCGGCCTCGCCGTCGGTGATCGTCAGGCCGGAGATCGAGACATTCGCGCCTTGGCTAATCTTGAACACGCGGCTGGAATCGTCTCCGCTGACGGACAGTTGGTCGGCGCCCGGGCCGTCGATAGCGAGGCTTTTGCTGACATCGAGCTCGCCGCTGGTCAGGGTGATGGTCTCGCCGCGGAGGTTGGGCGCGAACGCGATGGTATCGCCGGAGTGGGCGTCCTGGATGGCCTGGCGGAGCGAGCCGGGCCCGCTGTCATGGTTGTCGGTGACGACCAAGTTGCTGAGCAGGGCTCGGCCCTCCAGCGGGTCCAGGGCTGGGGCGAACCGCCTGCGGGGAGCGCAGTTGGTGCGGCGGGGTCGGTGGGCCGAATCGCGATGCGAGGAAGACCGGCGATCGAAGATCGTCACGACATTGACTCCTGGGTTGCAGCTCGTTGATGAGGTTCGGACGGAACGAGAAGACACGAGGGATGACCCATTCCGCGCGGGCAGACTCCCACTCGCAGCTCAATCGTCATTCGGACTCGTCTACCTTCGTTAGTGCGTGCGACGGCCGCTCCGAATACAGAATTCCGCAGAATCGCCTCGGCCCGAGTCGGACCGAAGGCCAGGCACTCCGTCTAATTCCCGGCCCATGCGACTTGGTTGGCACGCAGCGCATCCCAAGAGCACGAAAAATGACGAGCCGGTTGGGTATGATGGTTCAGCGTGAAATGAGCTTTCCGGCTTGCGGCGTCAGCTAAAGGAGCTGATTCGCGATGATGATGACGAGAATGCCTCGGTTCTGGTCTCGAGCCGCGACCGCCGCGTGGGCGCTCGCCGCAGTCCTTTTCTTGGTCAAGTGGGGCGATGCAGCGCCCGTCGAAGTACCGGAATTCGAGACCGTCGAGGCGATGGTCGCGATGCGGGATGGGGTCAAGCTCCACACGCTGGTGTTTTCGCCCAAGGGTGCGCCTGATGCTCTGCCAATTCTGTTCATGCGGACCCCGTACGGCATCGACGGCCGGACCGCGATGTTCCAGACGAGCCTCAAGGAGCTGGCCGACGACGGTTATGTCTTCGCCTTCCAGGACATCCGGGGGAAGTTCCGCTCGGAGGGGGAGTTCGCCATGATCCGCGCCCCGCGCGACCGGGCCGACCCGAAGGCCATCGACGAAGGGACCGACGCCTACGACACGATCGATTGGCTGATCAAGAACGTTCGGGGACACAACGGGCGAGTCGGCATGCTGGGTGTCTCCTACGACGGCTGGCTGACCGTCATGGCCCTGCTCGAGCCGCATCCGGCGCTCAAGGCGGCTTCGCCCCAGGCGTCGCCGGCCGACATGTTCCTCGGCGACGATTTCCACCACAACGGCGCGTTCCGGCTCAGCTACGGGTTCGAATACGTCGCACAGATGGAGAGCGACCGGGGCATTCAGTTCTTCCAGTTCGACCGCCATGACACCTACGAATGGTTCCTGGCCCTGGGCCCGCTCTCCTCGGCCAACGCGCGCTACTTCCACGAGAAGCTCCCGACCTGGAACGACTTCGTCCACCACCCGAATTACGATCAATTCTGGCAGCAAGCAGGCCGTCGCGCGGATCCTGACCCGGCCCAAGGTCCCGACGCTCAACGTCGCCGGCTGGTGGGACCAGGAGGACTTCTACGGCCCGCTCAAGATCTACGAGACGTGGGAGAAGCAGGATACCGGCCGCCTGAGCACCCTGGTCGTCGGGACCGTGGAATCATGGCGGTTGGAGCAACGGGGCCGGTGACCACCTCGGGCCGATCAAGTTCGATGCGCCTACGGCCCGGCAGTATCGTGAGAAGATCCAGCGCCCGTTCTTCGCCCACTACCTCAAGGACCGGTCGGTCGCACTCGAGAAGGAGTTCGGCGGTGGTCCGGCCAAGGAAGAGGCTGGCACCGCCGTTCGTGGCGAGTTCCCAGAAGTGTTGAGCTTCCGGACCGGGGCCAATGCGTGGAAGTCGTACGACCGCTGGCCACCTCGAGGAAGCTCGACCCGACGGCTTTACCTGCATGCCGGAGGCCGCCTCGCGTTCGAAGCACCGCCGGCCACGGCCGGCGACGTGCCAGGCTTCGACGAATATGTCTCCGACCCGACCCGGCCCGTGCCCTACTACGCCCGGCCGATCTCGCCCGTCTATTCGAATCGCCGGTGGAGCGAGTGGCTGGTGCAGGATCAGCGATTCGTCCACCTCCGCCCCGACGTTCTCAGCTATGAGTCCGAGCCGCTTTGTCGCAAGACGTCGACGTCGCCGGCCCGGTCGTCGCGCGGCTCTTCGCCTCGACAAGCGGGACCGACGGCGACTGGATCGTCAAGCTGATCGATGTCTATCCCGATAGCCCGGACAATTCGCTCGCCGGCTACCAGCTCATGATTGCCAACGAGGTCTGTCGCGTTCGATTCCGCAAGAGCTTCGAACGCCCCGAGCCGGTCGCGTCCGGGCAGGTGGAACCATATTCGATCGATCTTCACTGGACCGACCACCGCTTCAAAAAGGGGCACAAGATCATGGTGCAGATCCAGAGCACCTGGTTTCCCTTGATCGACCGCAATCCGCAGAAATTCGTCCCCAACATCTTCGAGGCCAAGGCGTCGGACTTCACTGCCGCGACCCAGCGTGTCTACCGCAATCGCGAGAACGCGAGTCACATCGAGCTTTCGGTGTTGCCTTGAATGAGCTGGACTCGGGAGTCGCAGTCGGGTCCTCACGGAGATCAGGACATGATCTCCTGGAATTCCTTAGCCAGCCGATATTTTCGGCTCTTTTTGGCCGGATCGGCGACAAGCAGGAAACCATCGCCCACCCATCTGGTCAGGAGATTGCGGGCAGCGCGTTGCGAGATTCCAAAAAGCGCTTCGATATCGCGACTTGTGATCATGTCGCGCTTGCTAAGCAGCTCGAGTGCCGCGCGCTGGCGCGGGTCGAGCCGACGCAGCGCCGCCGATCGGTCTTGGGCCCCGCTTCCGGCAGCTTCTCTCGCGCACTTCTGTACATTCTCGAAACTCTCCGCCATGCCGTCGCAGAAGTACTCCAGCCATTTCGTGATATCCGCTTCCGCCCGCCCTTGGTAGTAGTTGTGCGACGGGCCGATGGCGAGGGCTGCGTAATAAGCGCCAAGGTCGCGGGCATAGTATTCTTCCAGTGAATAAAGCCCTTTCAGGTCGTAACCGCCCAGGTGCAGGATCAGGGTTGTCAGCAGCCGTGCCGTTCTGCCGTTGCCGTCGTAATAGGGATGGATCGTGGCGAACTGATAGTGGGCGATCCCGGCGCGAAGCGGGCATGGCAGGCCCTCCTGGTTCGGTGCTTTGATCCATGCCGCCAGCTCCTGCATGAGTTTCGGCACATCCCTGGCCTCCGGCGGCATATAAACAATGCCGCGGCTCCGGCTATCGCGGATGACGTTCTGGCCGTCGCGATAGGGCGTTGGTTTGGCGGTCTTGCGCCCACCAGCCATCACCAGGCCGTGGAGGAGCCCGATCTGCGATTCCGTCACCGCACTGCGGGAGTCGGCGATCGATTCGGCTTTCGCCAAGGCCGTAAAGTAGCCGAGCACTTCCTTCTCGTCGCGCTCGCGGCCGGGGAAGCGCTGGTGCTCGCCGATTACTTTGCCCACCTGCTCGGGAGTGAGCTGATTACCTTCGATCATCGTCGAATAATGGGTCGACGACAGGCGTGAGGTCGCCCGCAAAGTCGCCAGGACCGAGGGCGTGATTGGCAAGTCCTCAACCGCCTGGCGCGCCGCCTCGATTCGCATCAGGCTTCGAGCGATGTTCGCAGTGATTGTGAACGCGGGTTTGAATGGCATATCGGCAGTTTGTCGGCAATGGCAACTTCCGTTATTGTGCCGTTAAACTGCCGTTAAATCAAGAACGGAGCAGAGAGGAGAACGGATCGAGGATCACGTTTTCTTGCGGGAGACGGTCGCGTCCACAATCGCTGGTTGGTCACAAGGAGCCTGCCGTCCCTTTCGGCTCCGAGCGGCGCCTGATACAAGAGAGCAGTCGATTTCGCTCAGCAAGGGACACATAAACAATGCACACCTTTTTCCAGAGAGTGTCCACTTCATTCGCAATTCTGTTCGTTGCGATGGGCGCGCTGGCCGTCGCGCAGAACCCGGGTCGTGGAGGCTTTGGAGCCAACCCAGCGCTCATCCCCGCGACGTGCTGGGAGAGCCCCAGAGCGGTCCCGAGCAACTCGCATTGGGGCAGTACATGCCGGAATTGCTGCGAGCGATCGTGGTCGGCAAGACGATTGTCGGGATGCGGGTCGACGACTCGTTACGAATCTTGAACTGGATGCGTGCGCGAAATGATGTCGATCCGAACAAGATATCGCTCTATGGAAAAGGCGGCCTGGGAATGGTGACGCTCCACGTAGCTGCCATCGATGAGGGAGTCGCGAGGGTGATTCTGGAAAACAGCCTTTTGTCCTACCGCACGGCGCTCGAAGCCGGGCGATCCGCCGCCATTTGAGTAATTCGACTTTGTTGTGAGAGCGAGCGCTGCAAAGCGTCATCGAGCAGCCGACGCTTTCGGAAGGCGACTCGCGCTTGCGCCAGGTGGAAACTGATCGGACGGTTCCGCCTATAAGCCACGATCTCCTCGAGAGCGTCAAGCGGTACGGTAGAACCGTAATTCGCGACGATCGTCCGGGTCAGTTCCGGGAACGAAGAGGCAGGAAGTCTTGCTGCAGCGGAATAGGTGAGCGCTCGAAGATCATCCGCATGCCGCCAGGCGGCGTCCATCCGGCTCTCATGTATGGTGTCAAAATCGAGCCAGGACGCGTTCACGCAAGCGTCGTCGATGATCACGTTTTCCACGGTTGCGTCGCCGTGGCTCAGCGGGCGGTTCTGCCCATCCGGCCACTGCATGATGACGGCGTGAAGCCGGTAGAGCGACCGGACCGCCAAGCCGATCGCGCTGAGTTTTTCTGGTTGGGTGGCTGACTCTGACTGGAGATAAGCTGCCAAGTTGACGCCGGAACGCGCGGGAACGCAAAGCCGTCCGCGTTCGTCGGTCACCAGCTCAATATCGTAGATCGCACGATAGACCTTGGTTTCCCAGTTTCGCCACTCGCGATCTGACAGAACCCGCGCGTGGGCACCCTCTCGCTTGAGGTAGAGATTCCCGGCGGCGATCAGCGGAGCGACGAAGCGGAGACGCCGTTTTGCGAAGTGCGTCTGTTGGTCGATGCGAATTGGGGATACGGAGTTGAGCTCGACGTCCGAGAGCAAGCGTCCCAGACAAGAAACAAAGCCATAGCGCAATTGCGCGAATGCTTCCATCAGCGCGGGTTCCTCGCTCGTGAATCGGAATTCCAGGTCAATCGCGGACAGCCAGCCCGCGTCCAGTCTGCTTCGCCCCCCCTTGACGAGCAGCTCAAACGGAATTGATTGAATGCAGTGCCTTGTCGACCAGCCGGACCGCTTGCTGGCGGGGCAGCTTGGTGTGGGTGTAGAGATACATCACGGCGGCCCGGGCAACTCGGCGAGGCCGCGCGCCTCGACTCAGTTCAGTGTTCCAAAGGTTCACTCGAGCCTCGGCGATCTGCACGCCAAGCTGCGTCTGGAGGTTCGTGACGGCCGAGAAGACTTGCGCCTGCATGGGCTTGCCGACGTACACCGTCGCGGTGGCGGTCGAGGCGCTCGGGTACACCGTATCGCCGTTGTAGATCGCCACCACCTGGTGAAGCCCCACATTCAGCGTGCTGGTGGTGAACGTGGCAATGCTGCCGGTGAAGGTCCCGCCGCTTCCCTGGGGTATCAAGCTGGCGACGCCAAGCACCTTGTTACCCTGGGCGACATCGATGAATGTGACCGAGCCCGTCGGCGGATACTGGTCGAAATTCTTCGCGTTTTGATCCGGATCAGGGACGTTGGCGAAACTGGGGATCTGGACCATGAACGTGGCCGGAGAACCCAGAGGCACCGAGGCGGTGGGTCCTGTCAGCGTGACCTTTGTGACCGGCTGAACCGCTTGTGCGTAGGCCAGGATCTCCGCGTCGCTCAGAGGTGTGATCTTGTTGTTCTGGATGACCGGGACCTGGATCGTGTTGATCTGGCCCACGATCGCGTTGGCAAGCAGCGCCTGGGCGACTGTGCCCGGATGGAAACTGTCACCAACGAAGAAGTCGGTGTAGACGGGGCCGGCGGCCGTCGAATTGATGATCGTTCCGTTCTTGCCACCGATCACCAGATTCTGGATGTTCGTTGGGCTGCCGAGGATCGGGTCTAGCACCTGTGAGTCGAGGTTCAGGAATCGGATGTTGGGATCGGCCTTGGCGAAATTCCCGACGATATTTGTGAGAAGACTGTCAGTTAAAGATGCGGCCGCGTTGAAGAGTCCTAACAGTGTGTTCTGCGGGATGAGGGGAAGGTTGAAACCGTTCACAATGGAATTCGCACTCTGCACGAGGGGTGTGTAGGCCAAGTTGGGAGGACTCACCACGACGATGGGGAACTGCGATTTCTGGGCGGTGATCGCCGTGAGAGCGTTACTCACTCCCGTCGCGATATCAAACGGGATCGAGCCCTGGGACAAGCCGGTGAAGGCATTGTAGAGTGATTTGCCGAGGAATTCTCCGATGTTCGTGTCGCTGGGTGGGATCGATGTGGCGGCTGCGACCGTGGACAGGACGCTTTCGATGTCGGCTTCGTAGTCATTGCCGCCGATGAGAAGGGTAGCGACGTTGATGTTCGTAAGGCCGCTCGGCAGGCCGTTCGACATCGTCTGGTTCAGCAGCCCCGGGGACTCTGAAACGGGCTCGTTGTTGTACCCGCCATCGTACTGATTGACCAGGGTCGTCATCGCTCCGACGACATCGTTCCCGACCGCAGTGGCGCCGCTGCGCGCCCAGTCCTGCGCGTAGCCATTGTTGCGGGTTCTCGCCCCTGGCGAGGGTCGTGGTATAGGCGCCGAACGTGAGCTGGTTAGTTGCTTGCGGTCCTCGGAGGGCCGAAAGAATCTGCACCCAGTTTTGCGCCGCCGGTCTGTACGGGGCATAGAACGCATATTCATCCGTAAGGCTGTCGCCCAGGCTGCCGATCCGGATTGGTGATGCCGAGAGGAGCGTGCGCTCCTCCATGTGCTCGATAGCGAGGAACCGTCGCCTTCGGGGAGCAGTCTGCGGTCGCTCGTTCGCCTTCGCAACAAGTGTAAGTGACTCAAAGATCGCGTTCATCGTTGCTCTCCTGGTTGGTGAACCTCGTTGCGACGTCGCGCAGACAGTTGGCGAAGTGCACGTAAGTGCGCTCGAGGCAGCAAATCTTGGCCGATGCGCCCGCACTTCGCCCTCCCACCCGGAAGTCATCTGAAAAAGGCGCTGGCCGAGGGTCAAAATTGGTGATTTTTTTTCGGAAGCGATGAAATGAGCTTTGCACGGTGCAGGGCCGCAGCGCGATGCCGGATCGTGTCGGCGTAATGAATTCGGCCCCGATAGTGCAGGATGGCCCAGACATACTTCAGGAACAGCCGGGTGTAACCAAATGGGATCAGCTCCATCCGACGGCTGGACGTGCGAGCCGTGATGGAACGCAGATAGATGAACTCGTTTCGCCGCGATCGATAGAGCCTGGCGAGAATCGGCCATTCCTCACCAATCGCCACATCTTCGTTGAACGGTCCCAGGTCGTCGAAGGTCGTCCTCGTGCAAAACATGAATGCCGGCATCGCCTTGGCGCGCGGCAGCGGAAGCCGCCGGACGGAATTCCAGAAAGACCACCAGCAACACGCGCGAAATCCACCGTCCCGAGGACCGAGCTTTGTCATTCCCGCGCTGATGCCGTTGCGAGAGCATTGTTCAACAAGATGATCGATCGAGCGGACCGGGATCGTCGTGTCTGCATCCAGAAAAACCAGAATGTCGCCGCTTGAGAATCGCGCGCCGAGGTTTCTTGCATGGGCGGCACCTTTCGACGGGCAGTGTAACAACCTAACGAGGCCGCTGGCTCGTTCGACTAATTGGCGGGTGTTATCGGTGCTGCCGTTGTCGACTACGATAATCTCGGCCGTGACCTCGCTTGGCAGGACGCCCAGTGCTCGCTGCACGCTTTCCAGCGTCTCGAGGATGAGCGCTTCTTCGTTCAGTGAGGGGATGATGACGGAGACGGTCAAGGACATGGCGCTGGCGGCTCCAACACGTACAATTCGCGACTCACGTGAAGGCTGAGTGCGTCGAATCGGCGAACTGCGAGCATGCGAAATCCAGAATTGCCCAGGAGTTGCTCCAGGCTCTCACGGGTGAAGAATCGTTCTGGACGCAGAGCACACGTTCTGGCGGAGATAAATCCAAAGGTGCGGGCGACGACGAACGCAAACCGACCGGTGACGAAATCCCAGGCTCTGAGGACCGAGTGCCCGACTCGTCCCGAATAGATCGATTGCAGGACCATGACCCGGCCGGATGTCACGCGGCGCGTCTCCTTGAGCAGCAGGTCGGGCTCAGCGGCGTACTGCAAGACAAACAGCAGAATCGACGTAGAGAACTGAGAGTCAGGAAACGGCAGCACCTTTCCATCGAACAGCACTGGCCCGCGGCCAACCAGGTGGATATCGACGACGTCTGCTTCAATGACCTCGACCGCCGAAAGGCCGGCCAGGCAATCTGCGTTGTGGCCCGTGCCCGAGCCAATGTCGAGAACGGGACCAACCGTGGGCAGGTCGGGCAAGATGAAGCGGACCAGCCGTGCTGCTCGGCGCCGCAATAGCCCGTCCATGATCCATTTCACGATGAAGAACCCTCGTCGGTCAGAGCCAGGAGCTCGCTCGGCAGAATCGGTGTGCGGCCGGATTGCAGCCAAGAATCCACCGTGCGGACGATTCTCGGCAGGTATCCTCGCGAAGCGTCGACGGGATGAGCAGCCAGGCAGCGCAGGCTGCGATCGCGAACCCGGCCAAGAACACACCCGATGCTCTCCGCAACGTAGCCCAATCGCCCGAATCGGCCGACATCCCAGGTGATGGTCGAGAGGGGAATCCGCCTGCCGTCTACGAAATCAATTGCCATATATCCAAATAGAAATTCCAGCCCGTGCTCGCAGAGCGTTTTCCGGTCGACGAGACCTCGTTGCCACGCCGGCGGAACGAATCCCGCACTTCGGTGTCCGAAAAGGTTTTTCAGTTGATTTTGCCCGAGCCTAACTCGTGAGCTCGTTTCGTCGTGGCTGAGCGCCGTGAACTCGTCCGAAGCGCTCGTGCAGTACGAAACGAACCCGCGACCTGCTTCTCGCTCGTGTGTCCAGCCATGAAGGAGGATTTCGCCAAATTGGCGCATCACCCACTTGGCGAAACCAAGCTCTGTGTCAAAAAGCGCTCCGTGCCAGTTGGGTACGACCGCCGCCGAGATGCTACGTCCTACCAGGGGCTCGAGAGCTGCAAAAAGTTCCTGGACTTCATCCGAGTGAATCGGGCACACATCGTGGACGACGACGACGAACCGACGCTCTGTGACTTCCGCTCCGAGAGCTTGCTTTCGTTTGAAGGCGTGCATGAGGAACCTGCGGCCTGACGATCGGCAACTTTGCAATGCAAAGTGATCATAACACGGGGCAACCAACCGGCGTCAAGTCTCTTTCGCTGACTCCACAATTCGAGCGCCCTATCCCGTCGCTTCGTTCGCTGCCGGGGCGGACGGAAACTTCTGGTTCACCGAAAAATATGTAACGGATCCACCTTTTCTCGCCCAGATCTCCCCGATGGGCATCGTGAAGAAGGTCAAGCTTGGGGAAATGGCGTGGTGCTGTGTGACGCCGGAATGGAGATGCGAATGGAGGAGTGGTGTACAATCCAAGAATCGAGCGTTCCGACTTGAGAGGCACGAGCCTTTCCGCAGTGATGTCCGCGCGACGGCGCAATCGGAACGCGCCGACACCCGGGAGCATCGCCAATCATGGCCAAAGGCGAAGTGAACCGCGATCTGCTGTTCGGTCTCGTTGCGCTGCAGAACGGATTCATTGACCAATCGGGCCTGGTCACCGCGTTTCATGGCTGGGAGCGCGACAAAAGCCAATCGCTGGCGGCGTACCTCGTCGCTTGCGGTGATCTCGATCAAGACCGGAAGAATGCGATCGATGCACTCGTGGCGGTTCATCGGCAAGACGACGGCCGGAGGCTGGAGCGCTGGGTGGTGGCAACGCTGGGCCTCCACGATCGCGTGCGGTCCGAGCTCGAGCGGAGCCTTGACCCGGATGCCCAGGAGACGCTCGGCCTGCTCTCGACTGTGAAGTTGCCAGAGGACAGTTACGACCCTCTTGGTACGACCGATGCGAGCGATGGCACGGTGTCGTACGAACCGGAGGTGTCTGCGCGGTCCGGCGGCCGATTCCGCATTCTGCGGTTTCACGCCGAGGGGGCTCTTGGCGCGATCTTTGTCGCTCGGGACGAGGAGCTGAATCGCGATGTCGCACTCAAGCGAATGAAGGATGAAGCCGCGTGCGACCCCAATTGTCGCGTGCGATTCGTCAGAGAGGCTGAGATCACCGGGAGACTCGAGCATCCGGGCATTGTCCCCGTGTACGGCTTGTGCAAGTTTGGCGACGGCCGGCCCGAGTACGCCATGCGGTTCATCGAGGGCGAAAGTCTCAGGACGGCGATTGCCAGGCACCACGCAGAGAGGAGCAACTCGGGCGGAGACGCTGCTGCGCCGGCTCTCGCGCTGCCGAACCTCCTGAGGAGGTTCCTGGATGTGTGCAACGCCATCTCGTATGCCCACAATCGGGGCGTCGTCCATCGCGACATCAAGCCCGCGAACATCATGCTCGGTCCGTATGGTGAGACGCTGGTGGTCGACTGGGGACTGGCGAAATCGATTGGCCGGCCCGAGGTAGCGGCGGACGAGCGCGAGATAACGTCACGACTCTCGAGCCGAAGTGATCAGGGGACACCAACTGTGGGGGCAGTCGGAACGCCCAGCTACATGAGCCCCGAGCAAGCCTCCGGTGCTATTGAGCGGGTGAGCTTTGCCAGCGACATCTATGGGCTGGGTGCGACGCTCTATTGCCTACTCACCGGCAAGGCCCCATTCCAGGGTGAGTCAAACGATGCTGTGTCCATACTCACGAAGGTTCGCTCGGGGGGTTTCCGCAAGCCGCGAGAGCTCGAGGCGGCTGTTCCGGCGGCGCTCGAGGCCGTGTGCCTCAAGGCGATGGCGCTTGAGCCGGAGCACCGCTACAAGACAGCCCGAGCCCTGGCTGAAGATATCGAGCGATGGCTCGCCGACGCGCCCGTCTCGGTTTATCGAGAACCTCTGTTCGTCCGCCTCGGCCGCTGGATCAGACGCCATAAGCCGCTCGTGGCCGCCGCAGCAGTGCTGGTGGTGTGTGTCGTGATCGGCTTATGCGTGGACGTGGTGCGCGTCGGGCGAGAGCGCGCCGTTGCGGAGGATAATTTCGTGTTGGCTCGTGAGGCGGTGAATCGGGTGCTTTCGGAGGCCGCGGAAGGACCGCTGGCGGCCGTGCCGCAAGCGGAGGAGCTGCGGCTCCATGTGGCAAAGGACGTGTCGGAGTTCAACGAACGTATTCTCCGGCAGCGACCACGCGACCCGGCCGTCATTCGCGAGGCGGCTTTGACCTACCGCAAGGTGGCGAACATCGAGCGCATGCTCAACTTGCCCAAGGACGCCGCCAGGTCGTACGGCCAATCGATCGCGCTTGGCGAACGACTTCTCGCCGAATTCCCCGGGGACATGAACGACGAGCTCAATCTCGCGTTGACCCTGGCGGACCGGGGTGAATTCGAGCGCGCGGAAGGCGAATTGCAGAAGGCAGAGCAAACCTGCTTGGGCGCCGTGGCCATCGCTGATCGGCTGCTCAAACGGAGGCCCAACGACCAAAACTGCTATCTGGCGCGGGCCATGGGCCTGTTGTGCCTCGCGCAGGTGCAGATCGACCTGCGGCAGACGGACGAAGCTTGTCGCTCGGCCGAGATCGCGGCGCGGATCTTCGGCGGCTTGACGGGGCACCCGACCGATGGAGCGCGTAATGCGACCCTGTTATTACTGGCGCTCGACAACTGGGGCAAAGCACTGCGGCAATCCGGCCATCCCAAGCAGGCCGAGCAGCGGCTTCGGCAATCGATCGACGTTGCGAAATCGATTCTGAAGCAACTCGGCGCGGCCTCCTCGCCGTCCCAGAAAAACGTTCCCGCGTTGCTACCGAGCATATCGTATGCACGCTCGCAGGCGGAGCTCGAACTCGGACTGCTGCTCGCGTCGGATTCCGAGCGCCGATCCCTGGCCACGGACCACTTCGAGCATGCCATCGCAGAGTCGTCGAGCCTGGTCGAGGCCTTTCCCCGCGTCACGATGTATCGGAATCTGCTCGACGCCGCGACTCGCGGTCGGGACGAGATCCGCTCAAGAGACGCATCCAAGCCCTGATCGGTGCGGAATCACGCTCGTTAGACACTATAAGTCACCTCTTGGTTCGGCCAACTCCCGATGCCGCAGGTATTGGGCGGAGACGTGATTGTGACTGTGATCGTCAGGATGCCGCTGGGATTCGGCGTTGTGCCCGACGCCACCGTGTAGCTCGAGTAGATGGTCAATTGGTCCTGACCACCCCCGCTGCCCGGTACAGGGGGCTCGTATGAGTAGCTTCCCCACGACAGGGACGAGAGATTGTTATAGTCGACGATTAGAGGGCTGAAGATGGCGCCGGCAACGTAGGCAGCATGAAGGCCCGAGCCATAAACGATGAAAGGGTACTGGGTGTTCGGCTGGAGTATACCTGGTGGAAGAGTAATCCCGCCCCACGTCGGACACGGCACCGTTCTGACCATTACCATTGTGAATTCCTCGCGAGATCACCGAGAACAGGTCCAACTCAGAGTGGAATCAGTGAACGCCTCACGTCGGTCGTTTCACCACCTCTCCATCATTAATCTGGAAAGATCGGCAGTCAACGAAAACTTTTCCGGATTCGGAGAATAATGGGACCGGTGGAGACGTCGCTCGCCCGGCGGTCGCCCATCGTCATGAACTTGACGAACGCTCGAGACTTTATCCGGCGGACGGGGGGGTGAGGTGGTTTCCCAAAGTGCGCCAAACGAGTAACCTCTGGTGGGCCATCTGCACGGCTAATGCGGACCTTCTCACGGACGTCGAATTGCTGCGGGGAGGGTCGATCGATTTCGTCGGGCCCCTGACCCGTCGCGTGAGGCGCGCCATGGACTTCTCGATACCGCGATCGATCGAAGACGTGCTGCCCAGGGTGCACAAGCTGATCGAGAGTGAAGTGATTCCCCTCGAGCCGGCGCTCTTGTCGGGGCCGTTCGCGCAGCTCGTCCCTTCGCTCAACCGGGTTCGCCAGCAGGTCAAGCAGATGGGCTTATGGGCGCCGCACGTTCCGAAGGATTGCGCTGGGCTCGGGCTTAATTGCGTTGAGTATGCCCTGGTGGGTGAAGAACTCGGTCGCAGCCCGCTGGGGCATTACGCGTTCAATGCCCAGGCGCCGGACGCGGGCAATATGGAGATCCTCCGGGAGTTTGGCACGCCTGCGCAGCGAGAGCGCTGGTTGCTACCGCTCGTCGCGGGCGAGATTCGCAGTTGCTTTGCCATGACCGAGCCCGACCATCCGGGGTCGAACCCGGTGTGGATGGGAACGACGGCGCAGCGACAGGGCGACGAGTATGTATTGAACGGTCGCAAGTGGTTTGCCTCGGCGGCCGATGGGGCGCGGTTCGCGATTGTGATGGCGGTGACCGATGCCGATGCCGATCCCCATCGCGCGCGAGCATGATCATCGTCCCGACCGACACACCCGGCTTCCGCCGCGTGCGCAACATTTCGTGCATGGGGCACGCTGGCGACGATTGGGCGAGCCACGGCGAGCTACTCTTCAACGATTGCCGCGTGCCGCGAGAGAATCTGCTGGGCGAAGAAGGACAAGGGTTTGCCATGGCACAAGCCCGGCTTGGACCAGGGCGAATTCAGCATTGCATGCGCTGGATCGGGGTGTGCCGGCGCTCGCTTGAGCTTATGTGCGGTCGGGCCGCGTCGCGTGAGCTGGCCCCCGGCGATACACTCGGTAGCCGGCAAATTGTGCAGGGCTGGATTGCCGAAAGCCGGGCGGCCATCGACGCGGCGCGGCTCCTGGTGCTGCATGCGGCCTGGACGATCGACACACAGGGGATGGCCGGGGCCCGCGAAGCGATCTCGCTGATCAAGTTCCACGTTGCGGGCGTGATGCAGGAAGTGGTCGATCGGGCCGTCCAGGTTCACGGGGCGCTCGGGATCAGCGACGACACGGTTCTCTCCTGGTTCTATCGCCAGGAGCGCGCGGCCCGCATTTACGATGGCCCTGATGAAGTGCACAAGGTGGTGGTGACCAAGCGAATCTTACACGGCTACCAGCGAGGTGGCGCATGAGCTTCTCGATCGACCAGGCGCGGCCGGTGCGTGACGGCGAGCAGCTCGACATCGAGAAACTGAGCGCCTATCTGGCCGCGCACCTTCCACGCGCCAATGAGCCGGTTTCCGTCGAGCAGTTCCTGCACGGGCACTCGAACTTGACTTACTTGATCAAGGTCGGGGCCGATGAATGGGTGCTGCGGCGTCCGCCGTTCGGGAACCGGGTCAAGACGGCGCACGACATGGGCCGCGAGTATCGCATCCTGTCGCGGCTGCACACCGTTTATCCACTTGCCCCGCAGCCTGTGCTTCATTGTGAGGACGAATCGGTCCTCGGCGCTCCGTTCTATCTGATGGAGCGCCGCCGCGGGGTGATCTTGCGCGGGTCGCCTTCGGCTGACCGCCCGCTGGCCCCCGAGCTGGTCCGGCGGCTTTGCGAGACCCTGGTCGATCGCATGGCCGAGCTGCATGCGCTCGACTATGGCGCGGCGGGGTTGGCCGAGCTGGGCAAGCCGCAAGGATATGCCCTACGCCAGGTGACAGGCTGGATCAAGCGTTATCAAGACGCCCGCACGGACGAGATGCCCGATGTGGAGCGAGCTGCGGCTTGGCTGGCCGAGAACATTCCGGCCGAATCGGGCGGATCGAGCTTGATTCACAACGATTTCAAGTTCGACAATCTCGTGCTGGATCCGGCGGACTTGACGCACATCGTGGCGCTGCTCGACTGGGAAATGGCCACGATTGGCGATCCGCTCATGGATCTCGGGACAACTCTTGCGTACTGGACCCAGGCGTCCGATCCCGAGCCGCTGCACTTCCACATCGTCGGGCCGACCGAGGCGCCCGGCAGCCTGAGCCGTTTGGAGATTGTCGAGCGCTACGCCCGGATGACGGGCCGGGATGTTTCCAGCATGCTGTTTTGTTACGTTTGCGGTCTATTCAAGGTCGCCGTGATCGCGCAGCAGATCTACGCCCGATATGTTCGTGGAATGACCAAGGACCCGCGGTTTGCCGGGTTCAACAAACTGGTTGCCGCGCTGGGGCTCGGTGCGGTGCGTGCGATCGATACCCGGCGGTTTTGACGCATATGGGGCAAAGGAGTCACTATGAGCAACGCGATTGACTTGACCGGCAAGGTTGCGCTCGTAACCGGCGGCGGCCGCGGAATCGGCAAGGCGATTGCAGGGCGGCTTGCGGAGGCGGGAGCGAATGTCGTGATTGCCAGCCGCAAGAAAGAGAACCTGGATGCCGCGGCGGAAGAACTGGCGAATCTTGCGGGCAAAGTGGTTCCGATCGTTTGCCACCTGGGACGAGTGGAGCAAGTCGAGGCGCTCGTGAAGCAGACCGAGGGCCGGCTGGGTCCGGTTGATATTCTGGTGAACAATAGCGCGACGAATGTGGGGCAGGGGGCGTCGCTGGATGTCACGGATGAGATGCTGGACAAGATGATCGAGATCAATATCAAGGCGGCGCTGCGGTTGGTGCGGCTCACGGTGCCGCGGATGATCGAGGATCGGCGCGTCGGGTCAATCATCAACGTGAGCTCGATATCCGGGCTGCGACCCCAACCGATGGGGATGCTGTACAGCTTCACGAAGGCGGGTCTGATCATGATGACGCGCTCCTCGGCGCGCGAGTTTGGGGTGCATGGCATTCGGGTCAACGCGCTGGCGCCTGGCTTGATTCAAACGGATTTCAGTGCTTATTTCTGGGAAGACGAGTCGCGCCGTCAGCAATTAGTGGGCGCGCAGCCGATCAGGCGGCTGGGGCAGCCGGAGGATGTCACGGGTTTAGCGGTTTTCCTCGCTTCCGATCAAGCTTCGTTCGTAACCGGCCAGGTTTTCGTGGTGGACGGCGGGGCGACGGCTTGATCGCACCTGAAATCGATCTTGCCTGGTTTGGCGGAAATCGCAATAACCAGGCCCGATCGATCATGAAAAAAACCAAAAAGCAAAAGCTGCGTCACAAGGAAGCGAAGCGGCGGCAGGCTGATGACCGCAGGTATGACGTTATCGAGCGGCTGCTCGATCTATTCGGGCTGAAATCGGTCTTCACGCCTCTCGACTGGCTGCCGAGGTCCTCGATCCTGTTCGTGATCGCGCCCCGAATCGACGTGGATATTTCCGAGTGCTCGAAAGACGACCCGGAAATCGAGGAAGTGAAGGCACTATTCGAACGAGCGGTGGCGATGCCGCTGCGCTTCAAGCTTGACGGCCACGACTGCGAAGTCTCGCTCGACGACGTTTTTCGAGGGCTGGTGAACGTCCGGGACCTCGTGTATTTCCTGGGCGAGCATGCGCCCAAACGAAAAGAGCCCGTCAAGCCGGCAATGATCGAGCGTCTCGAGGAATCGCAGCGGCGGATGGCTCATTTCGAAAAACACCACCTCAACAATGTTTTCCGGAGAGTCACGCGGCAGTTGAACAGAGCAGCCGATCTCTTCCTGCGCGTCGATGAGCGAGTTGTCTGGTGTCGAGTCGAACAGAACCCCCGATATCCGGCCCGGCCCGCGTTCCGAATCGTTGTGGGAAGGAAACGGCCGCTTCCGCTTTCGTTGCCGGTGGCGGAAGGGCGGCGCAGAGCCTACCTTTGTGAACGATCCGATCCGGTGGACGGCACAACGCGACGATTGTTATGGAACCCGACCGTGATCGGAATCGGCGACAACGACCGCGACCTGCCGGTTTACGTGAGCGAACATGCGATCCGAAGGTTGCATGAGCGGGTACCCATCGTCCTGGACCGCAGCGTGTTGCACAGGTCCATGATCGAGGCACTGGCGCGGCCCGTGCTTCACCGCGCGGAAGGTGTCGACGCCTTTCTCGTCGAAGTGGGCGAGCCCGACAGGAAGGTGGGATACTTTGTGGTGGAGCTTTACGCGGACTTTGTGTTCGTGAAGACATTTCTCTTTCTCACGATGCAAGGCACACCCGAGGCGAAATGTTTGCGAAATAAGCTTGGTCTGTCACGAAGGGACATCGAGTATTTCAAGCTCGACAACTTTTTCACGCTTGCCTGTTCGGACCTGGGCGACGACCCGGAGCTGCGGCGCGCGCTGGCGGAGTGCGGCTGCGACTATTTGCTTGCTTTCTCCGATCCGAATCGGCGGCTGTCGTGGCTCAAGCGGTATCGCGATCCGCTTCGCCAGGAGCTGGGATTGCCGTCCGGGGAAGCGAGCTGTCCGGATGAAATTCCGGATACCTCGGGCAGCATCGATATTGAAAGGATGATTGAATATTGTCAGAAGGCGATGAAGCGGAAGGAGGGGTGGACTTTTTGACTTTGGAGGTCAGAAGCGATCAAGCATGAAATCGCGGACGTGGGGGTTGAAGATGGGTTCCCACTGGTTGAAGGTCTTTCGCCAGCGCTCGTCGTGGTCCAGGGCCAGCTTCTCGACGACGTAGATCCAGAGCCGGTTGTCGTTCGGGTTGGTGCTCTGCATCGGGATCTTTTCAAGTCGGGCGACCGCGGCGCGGGGGTCGATGAGGGTCCAGGTTTCGAATGCCCAGTCCCAATCCACCGAGCTCGGCATCGCTGATCTTGTCCATGCGCGCCAGAGTGGGCTCGAGGAGCGCGGCGGCAAGCGCCCGGTCGTACCAGGCGATGCACTCGACGAGCGGCATCGGAGAATAGGCGCCCGACGACCCGCGGATTGCCGGGGAAGTTCCGGGCGGAGACCAGGCGCCACATCACCTCCGGCACAAGGGCGGGGTCGATGGCTTCGGCGATCGCCAGTACCGCCCCGCCGTATTGCATCAGCATGTGCGGTTCCTTGTCGAGCACGCGATCGAGATCTTGCAAACCCGCCGAGAACGGCGGCGTTCATGGTGGGCTCGTCTCGCCCCTTCGCTCCCAGGGCCACGCAAAAAGCGTGCTGCACATAATCGGGCTCGCCACGCTGGGATTCGATCAGTTTCCGCGCACGGGCGGGATCGAGCGTTGCGATCTTCCAGGCGATCACGGGCTCGAGCCAGCTCGGCGGCTTGTCAGGGGGATAAAGGCTAAGGAACCGATCGGCCTCGGCCGGCTTGTCCCACGGCAGGCCGAACGCGACGCTTGAGAGCGCGAGCGGCCCGTAGAGCTGGTCGTCGGCAACCTGCTTGGCCATCTCGATCGCTCCGGCCGGGTCGATGCGCGCGAGCATCGCGGTGAAGGCTCGTCGTCCGAACGACACATCCTTCGACTGCTTTGCTTGTGCAAGTGCCTCGGCGAAGAGGGCGCGGGCTTTTGACGTCTCGCCGAGCTCGAGCAGACGGCCGGCAACCTCGCCGGACTGGTACACGCGGGTATTCGGCCTGTTCGTCGCCCTGGCCTGGATCAGGGCACGCTCGAGGATCGCGAGCTTTCGTTGTTTCTCGCGCGAGGGGAGCAAGTCGGCAAGGTGTGCGAGCGTTCCGGCGCGGATGCCCGGGTCGGCGATCGACTCGGCCAGGGTCTCGCCTTCCTCGAAATCCGTGCGGGCCACGGCGCGGGCCACGAGGCTGTGAAGTCGGCTCCGCGCAGCTTCTCCGAAGAGAACTTGACGGCACTCATCTTCTGCATCGCGCCGAGGGGGTCGGCCGGCAGGAGAAATTGAATGACGAAGAACTTGCCGCCTTCGTCTCTTTTTTCGACGGCGGCGTTCCACCACCGCTCCATGATCCGGCGGGCCATGGCGCGTGATTCTTCGATCGGGATCGGGTCGGGGAGCTTGGTCAGCCCGAGTGCGGGTCGCTCGTTAGACCGCGTGAGCTCGACCGTGAACCTCCTTTTCGCCTGGCTTGAGCAGCTTGCCGTGGAATCGGAAGCCCTCGCCGCGAGCAAAGACGTAGGCGGTTCCGATCGGGAACCCTCCGAGCGCGAAGCGACCCGAGCCGTCGGTCCGGACAGACGTTCGCTTGGGACCATCGCCCGATTGGAAGACTTCGACGTCCGGAACGGGATTACCCTGCCGGTCGACCACCCGGCCGGAAACGGTGCGCAGTGGTCGCAGCTCGAGGGTGGGAATCGCGACGGAATCCTCGGTGACCGGGAAGAAATCGGAGATGATCGGCTCGTTGCCGGGCTCGCGAATGACGACCCGGTAGGATGAGCCGATCAGGAGATTTGCAGGTGTCTGGAAGGCGCCGTCGGATCCCGTTCTGGGCGGACCGTTAGTGAAGCCGACTGGATTGGGAATGAACCCGCCGGAGGCACCTCTGGACCAGATCTCGACGGCTTGACCGGCGACACCGCGGCCGGTGAGGTCAACGATACGGCCCGTGAGCCGGCCGGTCTTCTTGAGCTTGATCTCGAAGGTGGATGGGGCTTTACCTGCCGCGGTTACCTCCGCAACGGGCAGGTCTTGCTCGCCGACTGGGTCCGCTCTCAAGCGTGCTGCCACGAGACGATCGCGATCGCGGAGGAAAGCGAGGGTCGCGGTGCCGTCGGCTCCGGTGGTCGCGGCCAGAGGAGAGGCTAGCGAGGCCGGGATATCGGCGGTGCCCGTTCCGCCTGAGAACGAGATCAGACGCGGCTTCGATGCGTGCGCCCGCGACCGGTTTGCCGTCGGGCCCTTCGACCCGCACGCGGCGAGTCTCGGGTTTGCGGAGCACGATCTGGTGCGGTTTGTTGAGCTGAAACTCGACCGCAGCGATGGCGAATCCCGCTTTGAATGCGCAGATGTGGACTCCGCGCCGGTAGATTCGGCCCAGCGGCGGCGCCGTGAAATCGAATCGGCCGGCTGGGTCGGTCTGGGATCTTGCCTCGACCGGATCGCCCTTGAAGTTGCCGATTGGCGGCGCGTACAGCACGACCTGGACACCGGCGACTGGTTTGGCCTGCTCGTCAACGACGGTGCCGGCGACTTTGCCTTCCGGCACGGGCTGCGCCAGCAGGATGGCAGAGAGCAGGGGGGCAGCCAAGGCCAGCATGTGGAAGCACTCCTTCAGAAACGGTCGAACATGACATCGCGATTGGCCGGGTTGAAGACGGGTGCCCAGTCGAGAAAAGTCTTTCGCCAGCGCTCGTCTCTGTCCAGGGAGAGCTTCTCGACGACATAGATCCACCCGAAGTTGTCGTTGGGGTTGGTGCTGGTCATCGGGGCTCTCTCGAGCCAGGCGACCGCGGCGCGGGGGTCGATCAGCGCCCAGACGTCGAGCACCCGCTCCGCATTGACGAGCGCGGGGTCGGCAGCCTGCTCGATGCGCCGTACTCGCGGCGCAAGCAGCGCAGCGGCCACATCGCGGTCGTACCAGGCACTCGGTGCAACAACAGGGCCGGGCACATTCAACTGCATATCCCGCGCGGAGGGCGGCAGGGCCGCGATTGCGATCCACATCACCTCGTCAACCAGAGCCGGGTCGATCGCTTCGATGATCGCCAGTGACGGTCCACCGGATCGGGTCAGCACGAGCGGCCGTTTTTTGAGGGTCAGATCGAGCGCTTGCAGTCCGGCCTGGATTGCCGCCCTTGAAATTGTCTCGTCTCGCCCCTTCGCCCCCAGGGCCAGGCAAAACTCGTGCTCGAAGTAATTTGGCTGATCGCGGCGGGTGTCAACGAGCTGCCGGGCACGCTTGGGATCGAGCGTTGCGACCTTCCAGGTGACCTTCGGAGTCAGCCAACCCGCGCCCTTTCCCGGCGGGTATTCCTTCAAGAATTGCTCCGCTTGGGCCGGTTTATCCCAGGCCAGGCCGAAGGCGATGCTGTGGAGAGCGGCAGCCGCGTAGCGCCCGTCACCGGCCTGCTTGGCCAGCTCTATTGCCCCCGGCAGGTCCACCAGCGCCAGGAGCCCGGCGAACGACCTGCGCCGCAACGTCTCGTCTTTGAACTCCCTCGCATTGCGAAGGCCCTCCGCGAAGAGCGTCTTGGCTTCATCCATCTTTCCCAGATCGAGCAACCGCCCTGCCACCTCGCCCAGCGCAGACACGTGGTCCGAAGGCGTGCTCGTCGCCTTGGCAGAGACCGCCGCTTGTTCGACAATCGCCAGCTTGCGCTGCTTTTGCGCTCTCTGGCAGCAACATCGGCCAGGTGTGCCAGAGTTCCGCGCGCGAATGCCGGGGTCAACGATCGACTCGGCGACTGTCTCGCCCTCGTCGAAATTGGTCCGGGCCAGCGAGCGGGCTGCCAGGCTCTGAAGACGGGACCGCGACTGCTCGGTCGCAAACTTGACGGCACCGATCTTCTGCAAAGCGCCGACCGGATCGGCCGGGATGAGGAACTGGACGGCGAAGAACTTGCCGTTTTCGTCGCCTTTATCGACGGCCGCTTTCCACCACCGCTCCATGATCCGGCGGGCCATTGCGCGCGACTCGTCAAGCGGGATCGGGTCGGGCAGCTTCCTTAACTCGCGCTGCGGGTGCTCGGTGCTGCGCGTCAGCACGACCGTGACCTCGTCATCTCCCGGCTTGAGCATTTGACCGTGGAACCGGAATCCTTCGCCCCGTGCAAACAGGAACACCGTGTCAAGAGGCAAGCCCTCCAGCGCGAAGCCGCCGTCGCCATCCGTGCGGAGGGTCTGGGCGGGCCCGTTGAACGATTGGAAGACTTCGACGTTGGCGACGGGTTTCCCTTGCCGGTCGATCACCCGGCCGATGACCGAATGAACCGCCCGCCGTTTGAGCGGAGCGACTGTCACGGGCTGTTCGGTGATTCCGATCCAATCGGAGATGATCGGCTCCCTACCCGGCTCGCGGACCACCAAGCGATAGGATGAGCCTATCATGAGGTTATCCGGGGTCTGAAACGACCCATCCGCGGCCGTTCGCACCGGACCGTTCTTGAAGGTGACCGACCCGGAAGCGAATATGCCGTCGTTGACTCGGCACCAGACGTCGACCGTTTGGCCGGCCGCGCCCTTCCCTGCGTCGTCTAAAATCCGCCCGGAAAGCCGGCTCGTCTTCTTGAGCTTGATCACGACGGTGGGACCGAGCGGGCCGTTGCGCATTTCCTCCGCCACCGGCAGGTCCTGCTCAGCAATCGCATCGACGGTGAGTCGCGCGCCACGAGGCGGTCCTGGCGGGCGAGGTACGCAACCGTTGCGGTTCCGTCCGGTCCGGTGGTCACTGCCAGTCGCGAGGCCAGGGACGCGGGAATGCGACCAAAGGCAGGTCCGCCGGGAAAGGAGATCGACCGGGGTTCAACCCGCGCGCCAACGACAGGTTTACCGTCGGGCCCCTCGACTTTCACGGTGCGCGGCTCGGGTTTCCACAGCACGATTTGAGGAGGCTTCCCAATCTCGTTCACGTTCAGCAACTGCTCAGTGGCGACGGCTCGCCCCGGTTGATGAGCCCAAAGACGGAGTTGGGTCGTGAAGATTCGGCCCGGCGGGATTCTGAGCTCGAACCGACCGTTGCTGTCGCTCAAAGCCTTGACGGCTGCTTGGGCTCGGGCCGGCTCACCCGGGAGATAGGGATTGGCCTGTGGCGCCATTTCGACTGTGGCACCCGCAATCGGTTTGCCTTCTTTGTCAATGACGGTTCCGGCAACTGTGCGATGGGTCTGGGCCTGGATCAGAAAGAGCGCGGAGAGCAGGGGGCCGAGTAGCGCCGTCATGCCTCAAATCTCCTTGATACTTGGGTGAGCGGGCGGCACACGGAGTGTGCCTGCTACACGGGATCGCTCTCTACGGTGTCACGTTCACCGTCGTGGTCGCGTGCAACGTCCCGGCGAGGGGGCCGGAGTCGAAATCGGCGGTGATCGTGACAGGCCCCGTTGGCTGCGACGAAGGCACTCGAACCGAGGCCTGGCAGAAAGTGCCTCAGGAGAAGCCGGAGTGGGCAGTGGCCATCGTCTGGCCGTCGGTTTTCAGCAAGTTCACCTGGGCGGCCAGAAGCTCCTGGGTTGCGGGCGACACCGGCTTTCCGCAGTAGCCGACGATGATCAGCAGCCCGTCGCCGGTGTAAAGGGCGGGGCGGACGACGACGTCCCCGCCGGGCGTGGCTGTCGCGTTGGAATCGAATCGCACGAGCTCGAAACTCGGCTTACCGACCGGGTCGATCGTGACCGCGGCATCCTTGTCGACCTTGTACCAGCGGGGCCCGCGACTCCAAAGGCCGTCGGAGAAGACGAACGTCCACGCCTCACCACTCTTGGCGTGCTCGAGCGAGACGGTCAGGTTTCCAAGGCGATACTCACCGGCGGGTACGACCGCTGGCTCGCTGCCCGACAAGGCAAACACCGAGCCGTCGCGGCCGATCGCCGTCGCGTGCATCTCGAGGACCTTGGGAGCGGGCGAGGGCCCGTTTTGTTGAAGCGCCAGGCGGAGAGTGCCCGTGCCCTCGAGCGGATCGATCGCAAGCCGGTTTCCCAGCTCGTCGGAACGGACGATATAGCGTGCGCCCTGGAGGTTCAGCACGGTGGAGAAGAGGAATTGTTCGACGCCGGGATCAAAACGCCCATCGCCATCGAGGTCGAGGTACAGGCGGTCCTGCATGTCGGCGAGGAACCCGTTGCCGTCGCCGTCGACGCGCCGCGCGGCCAGGACACGGTTCTGTTTGTGTTTGTCGTTATCATCTTCGTGGGACCGCACAACGACGGTTCCCTCCAGGTATCCTGCCGTGGCATAACCGAGCGTTTGCCCGCTAGCGCCCAGGCGGAACACGACCGCGCGCGGAAAGGGTCGCACGGTCTCGTTCTCGATGACGGCCACGTCGAGGGGAAGCCGCCAAATCCGTGCGCTTCGATCAGTAGATCCGGCGGGGCGCTGACGCGGTCTCGGTCGTCGATGCGGAGGTTGCGGTCGGCATCGGCGTAAAGGTCGACCTCTCCGTTTACCGTCTCGTCGAGCACGATGCTCACCCTGATCGAGCTGGGACTGCCGTACCGGATGCGTGCGTAGCGGCGGCGGGATTTCTCGCCTCGATAGGCTGCTTTCTCGACGAGTTCCTCGGGCTTCTCTCGGGTCAAGACCAAGGCGCGGAACGGAGCATGATCGAACGGGTCGCCGGGGGCGGGCAGAACATAGCGCCAGCCTGGCTGGGAAGCAGAGACGGCTTGGGCTTGGGCATCAAAAGCAGGATGAACCAGCGCCAGGGCCAGGGCGAATGCGGCTGTGTTCAATTTCATCAGTGAAGTGAAACCTCCGAGATTATTGTCGCCCGGGCATTCTTAAGAGTTCCGCTTTCCACTAAAAATGATTTCTCGCTCGTCGTGTTTGGCACGCCAGCGCTCCAGACGGGATCGCGCGAGGGAAGCGCCGACGGCGATTCGAGCGGCGTTGCTGCCGCAGTTGATGTCGGTGTCGTGAGCGACCGGGATCTTGTCGAGCCGGTCGAACGCGGCGCGGGGGTCGATGAGCGACCACGCCACGAACTCGGTGGGCCAGTGAGCCAGATCATCTGGACTTGCTTGTTCCATGCGTACGAGCGTGGGCTCCAGGAGAGCCGCGGCCACTTGTCGGTCAAAGTACGCAATCTCGGCGATTTGCAGTGAGGATGTTTCTGATAGAAGTGCTCGCGGGTTTCCATATGGCAGGCGCGACGCGACGTGGCGCCAGAGGACCTCGGGCACGAGCGCCGGGTCCGTGGCCTCGACCACCGGCAACAATGTTAAGGCCTCAAACGGGTAGCTCTCCGGACGTTCTTCGATCATCTGGTCGAGACCGTGCAAGCCGGTCTGAAACGCTTGACGAGAGATGGATTCGTCGCGAGCGCAGCGCCCAGGGCGAGGTAGAAATAGGCCGCGGGGCCGTAGCCGGTTTTCCGGAACGTGTCGAGGACCCGTAGTGCGCGAGGCGGGTCGACTCCCGCGAGCTTCCAACCGACGATCCCGTCCATGATGGCTGGTGACCGCCCGCTTCTCGCAATCTGACACCACAACCGCTCGGCATCGTCAGGCCGCGATTGAGCCAGCACGAAGGCCATGTTGTCCACTACACGGGCCTCACTGCGGTCGCCCTTGAAGTCACGGACCATTTTCTCGGCCGCGGGGAGGTCAACGAGCGCCAGCCTGGCGGCGAAGATGCCGCGCTTGAAATCGGTCTTGCCTGTGAGCGGCGTGGCGATCGTCAAGCCCTCGGCGAACAGAGCCTTGGCTTTGTCCAATTGTCCCAGCTCGCTCAAGCGGAGGGCCACGTCGCCCAGCCGAGCCAATCGATCAGTTTGGTGGGCAGTGATTCTGGCTTGCTGCAACGCGCGATCAAGCAGCGCCAGCCTGCGATCGCGCTGTGGCTCTGGGAGGCGATCGGACAACTCGGCCAGCGCGAGCGATCTGGTGGCCGGGTCCGGGATCGATTCGGCGACGGACGCGGCTTCTTCCTGGTCACGCTCGGCCAGCGCGAGCACGATTTCTTGCAAGAGAAGGAAGCGCCAGGATTCATTCGTGAATTTCAGCGTGGCCAATTTGTCGAGTACGCCCGCAGGGTCGGCTGGCACAAGGGCTTCGAGGAAGCGGCCTTTCTTCGGGTCTTCGGCTCCCTCCAGAACTTTCCAGCAGGGCTCGAGCAAACGCCGTGCGAGCGCCCGCGATTCGTCGATGGTGATCACGTCGGGGAGCGTCTTCATCGGCCGTGACGGAGGCTCGCTCTCGCGGGTCAATTCGGCCGCGACATTCACGTCGGTGGCCTTGATCAACTGGCCGTGTAACCGGAATCCATCTTTGCGGACGAGGAGGAACACAGGGCCCGGCCGGAACCCGCCCAGGGAGAAATGGCCGTCCGCGGCGGTTGTGGTTTCGGTGCGATCGGGGCCGTCGCCCGACTGGAAAACCCGGGCGCCTGCGACCGGATTCCCTTGTCGGTCGACCACCTGGCCGCGGACGGTCCGCAACGATCGCTGCACCAGCAGAGGCAAGGTGTGTGCTTTGTCCTGAATTGTGATCCAGGCGGAAAAGATCGGGTCTTTGCCCGGTGCGCAAATCGCTATGCGGTAGGCTGAGCCTTGCTGAAGATTTGGCGGTATGTGGAAAGAGCCGTCCGCGTTAGTTCTTGGCGGGCCGTCCTTGAATCCGACCTGATTTGCTTTGAGCCAGCTTCCGTTGCCACGCGACCAGACTTCGACCACCTGGTCGGGCACGGGGTGGGCATTTTCGTCGACGAGTCGACCGGAGATCGGATAGCCGTTCTTGAGCTTGACGGTGATCACGGGCGGCTCGGAGCCGCGGCCTGGCCGTTCGACGAGCACGAAGTCCTGCGAGCCGATGGAATCTGCCGTGATCCGGACGGCGACGAGCAGGTCCCGGGGCGCGAGGTACCCGATCGATGTCATGCCGTCGGGGCCGGTGGTGGTTGCCAGAGGATCGGCGAGTGATTGGGGAATCTCGGCCTGCGTGCCGCCAAAGGCGTAGAGAACTCGGAGTGCCACCCGTGCGCCGGCGATGGGCTCGCCGTCCGGTCCTTCGACTTTCACGAATCGAGGACGTGGAGCTTGCAGCACGATGTGAGCACCGCGAAGGATCGACGTGGCGCCGATTGCCAGTCCGGGTGCATAAGCTACGAAACTGATGCCGTTGACCACGGCCCGTTCCAGGGGAGGAATGACCAGGCTGAACTGGCCGTCGGCATTGGTCTTGGCTTTGACCTCGACGGGATCGCCTTTCAAGTAAGCCACGGGCGGGGCATAGAGCACGACCCGCGCGTTTGCGACGGGTTTGTCATCGCCATCCACGACGTTGCCCCGCGCCGGCCGTGGGGCGGGCCGGGTTTGAGCAATCAAAGCCAGGAGAAGCATCGAAAGTGGGAGAGTGGTCACGTGTGAACTCGTTACTTGTGGCGGATGCCCGAAAAGGATGATGGCATTTCGTCGAGTCTAAAACCCTCGTTTGCCGCCGAAGATGACCTCGCGCTCGTCAGCGCGTTCATTGCGCCAGCGTTCTTTGCTAGAGCGGGCGAGCAAACGGGCGACGGCCAGGCGCGCGGCGATGT
This sequence comes from uncultured Planctomycetota bacterium, assembly GCA_963823665.1. Lineage (GTDB taxonomy): Bacteria > Planctomycetota > Planctomycetia > Isosphaerales > Isosphaeraceae > CAVXHV01. The sequence continues at coordinate 1,707,601 of CAWGMQ010000003.1, read as the reverse complement.
TTCCTTTCCGATAATCCGGCACCTGCGGCACAGGAATCTTCTCGAGCCGCGCAACCGCGGCGCGGGGGTCGATGAGCGACCAGCACATGAACTCGTAGCTCCAGGAGACCAGCTCGGTTGGATCGGTCTGCTCCATGCGGGCGAGCGTGGGCTGGAACAGCGCCGCGGCGACTTCACGATCGTACACGGCGAGCTCCGCGACCCGGACAGTCGGACCGTCTGCGTGATCAGCGCGCGGGTTGCCGTAAGGTGAGCGGCCCGCGAGCTGGCGCCAAAAGACCTCGGGCAGCATCGTGGGGTCGATCTGTTCGACCAGCCACAACAAACGTCCGGCGACCAGCCCATAGCGCTCCGGCCGTTCCTCCATGAGCTTGTCGAGCCCTTGCAGTGCGGTTTGTACGGCCTGGCGAGAGATCGATTGGTCGCGAGCCTTTGCTCCGAGGGCGATATACATTTCGAGCTCGGGCTGAGGGGTGGATTTTGACCGTGCGCTCACCGCGCGAAGCGCACGTGACGGATCGACCGTGGCCAGCTTCCAACTGAGTACTGTGTCCATCACGCTGAGCCGGCTCTGCTGCCAGAGTCGCTCGCAATCAGCCGGCCTCTCCGCGGCGAGGTGAAAGGCCATGTTGGCGAGAATGCGACCCTCGGAATGGTCGCCCTTATAATCCCCGGCGATCAACTCGGCCGCCGGAAGATCGACTAATGCCAACTTGGCGGCGAACATGCCGCGCTTGAAATCGGTCTTGTCGGTGAACGCGGTGGCGATTTTGAGGGCCTCGGCGAAGAGGGCTTTGGCCTTGTCGGGCTTTCCCAGCTCATACCAGCGCTCGGCGACTTCGCCCATCTGATTTACTCGATCGCCCTGGTCGCTGGCGATTCTGGCTTGCTGCAAGGCTCGATCGAGCAGCGCGAGCTTGCGCTCGCGGCCGGAATCTGGAAGCTGGTCGCTCAACCGAACGAAGGCCCAGGACCGCGTCGCCGGGTCCGGGATCGACTCGGCTACTGTGGCGGCCTCCTCGAAATCACGCTCGGCCAGCGCTAGCACGATTTCCCGCAACAGCAGTAGTCGCGGGGTTTCCGACTGGAATTTCACGGCTTCCAGCTTCTGGAGCACGCCGGCCGGGTCGACGGGCAGCAGATCCAACAGGAAGCGGTTTTTCGTCAAGTCGTCAGACTTTTCAGCTATGACTTTCCAGCAGGGCTCGAGCAGCCGGCGCGCCAGCGCTCGTGATTCGTCGATCGGGATCAAATCCGGGAGCATCTTCATCTCCCGCGCCGGCCGCTCGTCTTCGCGAGTGAGCTCGGCCGTCACGTCGACTTCAGTCGCCTTGACCAGTTGCCCGTGGAATCGAAATCCGGCGCTGCGCACGAAGATGAACACCGGGCCTTGGCGGAACCCTGCCAGCGAAAAACGGCCGTCGGCGTCGGTCGTCGTCTCCGTGCGCTCCGGTCCATCGCCGGACTGCACAAGGCGGGCACCCGTGACCGGCTTTCCCTGGCGGTCGACGACGCGTCCTCGGATGGTCCGGAGCGGTCGCTGCACCCATAGCGGCAGCGTATGCGACTTCTCCTGGATCGTGATCCAGTCGGAAAAAATCGGATCTGTGCCAGGCTCGCGGACGGCCACGCGGTAGGGCGTGCCTTTCTGGAGGTTGGCCGGCGTCTCGAACGAGCCGTCGGCACCTGTGCGGAGGGGGCCATCCTTGAAGTCGACCAGGTTCGGCAGCAACCGGGTACCCCCGCCTCTGGTCCAAACCTCGACGACTTGTCCCGCGACTGGCTGGGCGTTCGCGTCGACGAGCCGGCCTGAAATTGTGCCGGTGCTCTTGAGCTTGATGGTGATCACGGGTGGCTCGGAGGCGCGGCTGGGACGTTCCACGAGCAGGAAGTCTTGCGACCCAATCGAATCGGCCGTGATCCGGACGGCAACAAGCTGGTCGCGTTCTGCCAGGTAGCCGATCGATGTCGTGCCATCCGGCCCGGTGCTCGTGGCGAGCGAATCCGCGAGTGACGGCGGAACTTCGGCGATCGTGCTGCGGAAGACCGAGAGGAGTCTGATGGCCACCCGGGCACCGGCGACCGGCTGCCCGTCGGGCCCTTCGATCTTGATCGTTCGCGTGCGTGGCTTTTGCAGCACCAATCGGCGCGGCTGCCCAATGTAAGACACCGCCCCGATCGCCCGCCCCGGCGCAAAAGCCAGGAAGTTGCCGCCGATGAGCCTCTGTACTTCTACGCGAGGCCGAACCACGCTGAATTTGCCGGCTTGATCGGTCCTCGCTTGCGTCTCGAGGGGACTAACACGCCGAAAGTTTGCGGGCGGAACGTAGAACACCACGCGGGCATCGGCCACGGCCTTGCCTTCGCCGTCGACGACTTCGCCGGACAGCTTTCGATCAGGTGGCGTTTGAGCGGGTGCCTGGGCCGCTGCCAACACGGCGACCAAAACCGGGCCGAGGAATGACATCATGGTTGCAATCACAACTCGGTCGGTGCCGAGCGGCTTCAGGTCGGAAGCTCTGGAGACCCTATTTGCTAAAGAGCGATTTTCCGACCTGGGTCTGACCGCTGCAACCGCGCATTCTCCGGCTTATGGTGCCTTCGCAGGCAGCCAGGCCATCCCGTCGGGACCGGAGCCGGTCTTCAGGCGGTCGATCTCTTTGAGCTCCTTGAGGTCGATCACTGCGACGGCGTTCGCGCCGGTGAGCGCGACATAGGCGCGAGATCCGTCGGGCGGAATCAGGATTCCGCTGGCGCCCCCGAGCCTCAGGCGCTGCTTTATGGATCGCGTGCCGGCGTCGAGAAAGACCAGACCGCCCCCACCACCGCCTAGCTCAGAGACGATCACCAGTTTTCCATCCGGTGTGAATTTCAGGCGGTTGGCACGGGTCGCGCCGGCATCGATCGTCTGTACGACCTTCTTGGTGGCGACGTCGATGACCGAGATTTGTCCGTCGCCCGAATGTGCTGCCCAAATCTCCTTTCCGTCCGGCGAGAGGTCGAAGCCCTCGGGACCCCTCCCCACCGGGATAACCGTCTGCTTCCAACCCGGTCCGCCTGGTCCCCCGGGCGGTCGTCCACCCTGCCTTCCACCTGGCCCGCCCTGTCCACCTGGAGGAGGCCCGCCGTCCGGTCGGCCGGGAGGGGGTCCACCTGGTCCATCGGGAGGAGGTCCGCCCGCACGGTCAGGTGGGGGTCCACCCGGGCCGCCTGGAGGAGGTCCGCCTGGTCCACCCGGTCCGCCGGGTCGTCCGAAGGTTCCGCGCTCAATGATGCTGATCGTGTTTGAGCTCACATTCGAGGTGAAAATCGTCTTCTGGTCCTTGCTGACCAGGATCATGTGCGTGCGATCTTGACCCAACCCGAGCAGCCAATCGATCTTGTTACTCTGCGGGTCGTAGCGCGCGATGGCCATGCTTCCCTCGGCGGTGAAGTACAGCTTGCCGTCGGAAAACCACAGCCCGTGCGGGCGGCTGAGCGGACCGAGATCAACTCGGTGCAGCTCCTTCCGCGCCGCGATGTCGATGACGGACAGCGTATTGCCGCCGCGCGGTCCTGGACCCGCGTAATTGCTGGCGAAAGCGAGTTTGCCGTCGCTGGAAACCGCCAATTCGTGCGGATCTTGCCCGGTGGGCACATGACCGAAGATCTTCCCGGTTTGCGGGTCGATGATCGCCATCGCGTTCTCGCCCTTATGCAGGACGAGCAAGGCAGGCGACGGCGTTTCCTGCGCAGCGACGAATGAGGTGGCGAGCGATGCAACGCTCACGAACACTGCCGGCGAAATGACAAACAAGACATGCTTTCGCATCAATCACCTCGATTGGGGCCAAGATTTCGGTGGGTGTTCGGAATTTTCGCGGTCGGCGCTGGCTCTTCCGAGTGACAATTGTTTGCCGTCTAAACCCAGTAACGCAAGAAACCAGCGCGTCGAGACGTGCTCGATCAGCGATTGCATCGCCATGAAGAGTTCATGAAGGCTTTGCCGGCCGCAGTATGTTCTGAAAGCGCGAGAGGGGGGATTTGCCGCTCAGGAAGTTCACCGCCAGGACGCCTTCCGGCTGGAAGTATGTCGGCTTCCCTTGAGCGGGAGCGTCGCTTATCCTGTTGTCTGAAGAACGCAGTTCGAAAATCACGTGGCATCGTCGCAGCGCGAACAACGAACAATCCATCACGAATCCCCAGCAATCTATGGAATTCCGTTTCCCAATACCGGATACGCTCACGCTTTCCGTCGTGATACCAGTCTATGACGAACGGGCCACCATTCACGAGATTCTGCGGCGAGTGCGGGCGGTTCCGATCAAGACCCAGATCATCGTGGTCGACGACTGTTCGCGGGATGGCACTCGTGAGATTCTGCGCGAGCTGGAGAAGTCGAGCGACGACGATCTGAAGGTCATTTTTCAAGAGAGAAACAAGGGTAAGGGGGCAGCGCTTCGCACCGGCTTCCGCTATGCCACCGGCGACATCGTCATCGTGCAGGATGCCGATCTGGAGTACGATCCCGAGCAATATCCGGAGCTGATCCAGCCGATCGTGGCGGGCCAGGCGGACGTTGTCTTCGGCTCGCGGTTCATCGGTGAGACGCACCGGGTGCTGTACTTCTGGCATTCGCTGGCCAACAAGTTCCTGACGCTTCTTATCCAACATGTTCACGAACCTGAACCTGACCGACATGGAGGTCTGCTACAAGGTTTTCCGCCGCGAGGTGATCCAGGGAATCGAGCTTGAAGAGCGACCGGTTTGGCTTCGAGCCGGAGGTGACGGCCAAGGTGGCCCGGTTCAAGGTACCCGGTGCGAACGGCGAGGCGCCGCGGCCGTGCCGGATCTACGAGGTTCCCGTCGCCTATCACGGGCGAACCTATCGCGAAGGCAAAAAGATCGGGCTGAAAGACGGGTTCCAGGCACTTTATTGCATCATTCGCTACGCAATCGCCGACTGAGGACGAAACCATGGTCGCCTGAAAGCTCTCTGCCTCGAATGAGCCTGGTGCCCGTCTTGCTGGGACTGATGATCGCCGCTGCTGGACATCCTCTCCTTGCCCAGACGGCAGCGCCAGAGCCTCCCCAGGCAAAGCAGGAGAGTCAGCCGAAGGCCGACGAGAAGACGGGGCAAGATTCCGACGACGCAAAGGCGAAATCCAAGGCGAAGTCCAGATCCAAAGGCACGCGCACCAGGCAGGCGAAGTCGCGGCGCGACGAACCCGGCTTTTACATGGGCCGGCAGATCGCGGACGTGATGTCGTGGGAGGGGGTCGACTGGCTGTTTCGCGAGACGCGCGTCGAGGAAGAGCAGCCCGAAGCCATGCTCGATGCGCTCAAGATATCCAAGGGCGCGACCGTGGCCGACGTCGGCGCCGGCGCGGGCTATCACAGCCTCCGCCTGGCGCGACGAGTCGGCCCCACGGGAGTGGTTCTCGCCACTGACTTGCAGCCGGAAATGCTGGTGATGCTTCAGCGGAATGCGCGCGAGGCCAGGGTGACGAATATCAAGCCCATCCGCGCCACCCAGCTCGACACCAAGCTGCCGGCCGGTGCGGTTGACCTCATCCTGATGGTTGACGTCTATCATGAGTGCACAAACCCGGAGATCACGCTTGAAGGGGCTCTTCAGTGCGCTCAAACCCAAGGGACGGCTCGTGCTTGTCGAATTCCGGGGGGAGGATGAAAACGTCCCGATCAAGCCCGAGCACAAGATGACGCTCAAGCAAGTGCGACTTGAGGTCGAGCCCCAGGGCTTCACGTTCAAGGAGTCGCTCGAGTTTCTGCCGTGGCAGCACGTGATCATTTTTGAGAAGCCGGCCGAGGCCTCGAAGCGCGACGAGCAGGGGAAGGGCACTCCGGGTGAAACGACGAAGGAGAAAGCCGCGGGGGCCGGTGAAAAATCGGCGAAGGATCGCCCGAACTAACACTTGTTCACGATTCGGAGCGAACCCCGATGGCTTTCTCCCTGGATATGGAAACGACGGACTACGAGATATCGATTTCGCCGTCGGCGTTCGAGACCGGCCAGTTCAAGCCACCGACGTCGGTCGTCGGCTTTGATTTTGCGGCGGTGAGCGATCCCGGCAAGGTGCGTGTCAAGAACGAGGATCATTATCTGGTCTCGAAGGTCAGCCGCAACCATGAGGTGCTTGGCACCAACGTCATTGACAGTCACCTTCCCACCCGGTATGAGGATGACGGCTACACGATGATCATTGCCGACGGAATGGGGGGTATGGCGGCCGGCGAAGTGGCGAGCCGGCTGGCGATCACGACCGCGCTCAAACTGGTGAATCACTCGCCCAAATGGGGCTTCCAGATCAACAAGAAAGAAGCGCGCGAGTTCTTCGCGCGAGTCAGGGACCACGTTAAGGCGATCGATGAAGCGATCACCAAGAAGAGCGAGGGCGACCACCGGCTGTTCGGGATGGGCACGACACTCACGGTCGCGTACAGCGCGGGCGTTGACCTGTTCATCATCCACCTGGGCGACTCACGTGCTTATCTCTTCAGAAAAGGTCATTTGCAGCTTTTGACGAAGGACCATACGGTTGCCCAGGCGATGGCCGACGCAGGCTACATTGCACCGGAGGAAGTTCGCCACCATCGGAAGCGGCACGTCCTCACCAATTTCCTGGGGGGGCATTCCGGGAAGGTCAAGGGCGACGTCCGCTGGCTGCGTATTGCCGACGGCGACCGGCTCCTCTTATGCAGCGACGGCTTGACCGACATGGTCGACGACGCCGGGATCGCCGAGATCATGCTCAACCACGAAAAGCCGAAGGACGCAGCCGGGGCCCTGCTCGAGGAAGCCCTGCTGCGCGGAGGAACCGACAATGTGACGGTCATCGTCGGTGCTTACCAGATACCGGGGGCGAGGTAGGTCCCGCGTGTTCAGCACCTGGCTCGAATGCGGTCATGAACGAAACGAAGACCGATCCAGGAGGTTGCCATGTCCACCGCATCTCTGACGTCACCAACGTTCATGACCGCGGAAGAATTCGCCGCCCGGCCCGATCCTGGGTATCCCGAGGAGCTTGTTCGAGGAAGGATCGTGCCGATGCCGATGCCCAAGCCGAGACATGGCGAAATCTGCAACAAAGCTGGACGAATCCTGGGGAATTACGCCGAGGAGCGCGATCTAGGTCGCGTCTTCTGCAACGGCACGGGCGTGATTACTGAGCGCGGTCCCGACACGGTGCGAGGAGCTGACATCTCCTTCTACAGTTATGCCCGCGTTCCCAAGGGCCCTCTGCCTGACCGCTACCTGGATGTCGCACCCGACCTGGTTGTCGAGGTCTGGTCGCCCAGCGACCGATGGCCGAAGGTTCTGGGAAAGGTTGCGGAGTATCTCGATGCGGGCACCATCGTCGTGCTCGTGCTCGACGATCAGCGGCGGATGGCACAACTCTATCGAGCCGACGGGATGACTCGTTTACTAGGCGCCGACGAGGAGCTAACCATTCCAGACGTGCTCGGTGACTTCCGCGTCCGAGTCAGTCGATTCTTCGAGTGAACGGTCCATTCCGTCACCGTTGCGATCCGAATTGCTCGCGCAGGCCTGCGATGAGGTCCTTCATGTCGGTTGGCAGCGGAGCCTCGACGCGCAGGGCTTGGCCGGTCATCGGGTGCACGAATCCAAGTGCCTGGGCGTGAAGTGCCTGGCGGGGGAGAGGGGCGGGGAAGCGGCTCGATGCTTTGCGTCCGTAGATGGGATCACCCACGACCGGATGGCCGATCTCGGCGAGATGGATCCGGATCTGGTGGGTGCGCCCGGTTTCGAGGCGGCAGGTGAGCAGGCTGCCCCGGAGGCCGAAGTGTTCGATCACCTCGTAGTGCGTGATTGCCGGAACGCCGTGCTCCGCGCTGTGTGCGATGCCGCGGCGGCCGTCGCCGCGGTCGGCCACGAGAGGCCGGTCAATCGTTCCCCTGGCCGATTGGACGACGCCGTCGACCACGGCGAGATACGAGCGCTCGATGGCATGCGAGCGAAACAGGCCCTGAAACGGCCGGAGCGCTCTGGGTGAGCAGACCAGGAGGATCACGCCGGAAGTCAGCTTGTCGATCCGGTGAACGATGCCGACGTAGGGGCTAGCGAGGCCGCGTTTCTGCGAGAGATAGCGGCCGGCGCGCTCAAGGAGCGTGTCGCGCTCGCGATCAGGGGTGGGCTGGGTCAAGAGACCGGCGGGCTTGTCGACGATGAGGATATCGCGATCCTCGAAAAGGACACGAAGCCGCCGCGCGATCGTCTCAGGTCTGGGGCGGCTGGGATGATAGGTCACCGGAGTGATCGGCTCAATGTCGCGGGCGGGGTCAAGGCAGGTGTGGCCGGCGACATCGACGTGCCCGCGCTGGACGGCGATCGTGCTTGCTCTCCGCGAAAGGCCGAACTCCACAGCGATCCGCTTGTCCAGACGCATGGTCACTCTCGGTTTCCGGTTTACATTGACGATGAATTCTACCAGGGCCGCTCGCCGAGTACGGGGCGGATACCGTGAAATCGGAACTGAATCGATGGTTTCATGCATCGTTCCATGCGACGCCGGGGTCGGGTTGGTTGGTGGTGGGCGCGTTGCGACCGTCAAGAGACATTTCTTGGAATCGAGAGGAATCATTGGTCCAAAACGGTCGAATCGGCCGATTCCTTAAGCGAGTAAATAACCCGACGACCGCGCCCGAAGGTGGATTGAACACGGCCGGAGAGTGGAATGGACCGGAGGAGCGTCGGGCTGGAGCCTGACGTTCGATGGCCAACAGTCTCGTGCTGGCGGGGCGAGGAATGGACCAGAGGCGTGTCAGGCGGAGAGCCTGACCAACGATGGCCAGCAGACTCGGGGTGGCGGGACGAGGAATGGACTCCCGACGGCGGTTTGGTTCCCTCGAGAATGAGGGTGAGAACGCCGGAGACGCCAAGGAGGGTGGAAGCGATGGTTTTGCCCCGGATGAGATCGCCGCGAGGGTCCACGAGGCGGCGCGTGGCGCTTTGGTCGGCCTTGGCGATCGGCACGATATTGCCTTCGGTCGGCTGCCAGGTGGAATACGCAGGGATGACGTTGCCCTCGGGCCGGTACATGCACGACGACGTCCAGTATTTCCCATCGGGGCCTGACTTCCCGTGGGCGAACTCGCAGGCGGCGACGCAGCGAGCCCGGATGCGGGCGATGGGGATCGAGCCGCCTCCGCCGGTGGGAGGGGGGCCGGTCGGTGGTGGTGCGATCGACCCGACGCAAGGAACGATACAACGGGGTGGCCGCATCCAGAACATCAACACAATGCCAGAAACGGTGCCACCGGGCGCTCCCGGTGCAATGCCGGGCGCCGAAGTGCCTGGCGGGGCTGTTCCGCCGCCGCAAGTGCCCCCTGTTCCCGCCGCCCCGGCGCCGGGAGAAGTGCCACCACCTGCGAAACCGGAGTAATTCCGAGCGGCTTGGTCGCTTGATTCGGTCGCGACGACCACAACGATCACGGCGAGAGCGGAGGCGCGAGCAAGCGCCGCCCTTCTCGCCGTGCTGTTTTCGAACGGCCGCGTTGACGTTCGGCTGCGTGATCCCTAGAGTGAATCCTGCACACGTGCACCGGAGAACCACCTGATGCTCGGACCGAACCCGCTGATCGCGCCGATTACCTTGGGGATTTATGCTCTGCTGCTGGGAGTCGGAGGCATTATCGGTTTCGTGAAGGCGGGGAGCCGGTCGTCGTTGATCGCCGGCTTGGTGAGCGCTCTGGTTGCGTTCGCGGCGGTGGGGCTTTCACTCGCCGACAAGAATCGGAACATGGGCATCGCGCTGGGGATGATCCTGTCGATCAGCTTGTTCATCCTATTCGCTTATCGGTACGCGGCCAAAACCCGGAAATTCATGCCGAGCGGGATGCTCGCCGTCGTCAGCCTGATCGTTCTGGGCGTGATGTTCCTCATCATGGATTGGTCTGGGGGCTGAGCGATCCTGGCGGGCGGGCGCACCCCGTCTCGTTATCGGGCCCGCGCGGCTGGAGAGCTGCGGGCGGGGTCGGGAGACCCGCGCCCAACGCTTGTGCTCTCAGATCGTGGCCATGACGGTGTGGTCCTTGCCGTCTTTCACGGTGCGGACAACCAATTTCAGCTCGGTCCCCGGGGTCGCTTTGGCGATGATCCAGGCCAGATTGCCGCGCTGTTCGGTGAGGTAGCCGTTGGCCGAAATCAGCACGTCGCCCACCTGAAGCCCAGCCTTTGCGGCACCGGTGTCCGTGTAAACGTTCGTGATTTTCATCGCCTTGCGACCGTCGGAGAGCACGACCGGCTCTTCGTCGATTCCCAGGATCCTACGGCCGTTCACCACGCCGGGAGACGCCGCCTGACCCGGCGCGACGTATGCTGGCGAATAGCTGAAGCCGGCGCCGGCGGCAGGATATGCCGAAGCGACACCGTACCCGTAAGAAGGATAGCCGTATCCGCTTCCGTAGTAAGGGTACCCATAGCCGCCCATTCCGTAGCCGCCCATTCCGTAGCCGCCCATTCCGTAGCCGCCCATTCCGTAGCCGCCCATTCCGTAGCCGCCCAAGCCGTAGCCGCCCAAGCCGTAGCCGCCCAAGCCGTAGCCGCCCAAGCCGTAACCCCCGTACCCGTAACCTAACCCGTAACCGCCCAACCCATAACCGTACCACGGATATCCCCAACCGAATCCGCCGTATCCGAATCCACCATAACCGAACCGCCCGAGTCCGCCGAATCCGCCATATCCGCCATATCCGATGCCGCGGCCAAAGCCACCGTATCCGCCGCCGAACCCGCCGAACCCGCCGCCGAACCCGCCCATGTGACCACCACCGAATCCACCGCCACCGCCGTGCCCGCCGCCGCCACCGCCGCCCCCACCGTGAGCGAATGCTGTCACGCCGCCGGCGAGCCAAATCGTGAGGGCCAGGCTTAAGACCACCAAGGAAAGCTTTCCACCGATACGACGCGGTTCGCCCAACATGGCTGTGCTCCTTTGGGTGTTCGATTCGCGCCTGATGCGCGATCTGAGAATTTCCGCCGCCTTTGGTCGATTCACCATGATGCGTGACACGATTTGCCCAAATGCATCGTACCACAATGTAGTTGAATCGTCTTGAGATCTGGGGGGCAAAAGGCGTGCCGAGCGACGGTCGGTCAAACTTTCGAAACTTCCGGGGCAGTGGTGGGTTCAATTTGGTAGAGCTATTCTAGAATGAAAGCGTTGGTCGAGGATGAGGGAATCTTCATGACTTGCACACGCACCAGCGAGTGTGGCCCCGGGTGGATTGGGTTCCGACCTATCGTGCGCGGGTTGGTGGCGAGTGCGTGTGCCGGCATGGTGCTGGCTTCTAGCACGGTTGTGATGTCATTCGAGCCTTCGCCGCAAGACGACGGCAAGGCGCCGCCCAGGGCCGCAGACAAGAAACGCGGTGCGCAAGGAAAACAGGCCGAGGGCGGTGAAGCACGAAAGAAGGCGCAAGCGAAGGCGAAAGCGGCGAGGAAGCAGAATCGAGGAGACTCGGATGCGGGGGAAGGGCCCAAGGGGCCTTTGCCACCGCGGCCGGAGCGGGTGGTTGCGGCGCCTTCCTTGACTTCGGCTGACGTTGATGGGCTGATCAAGCAGTTCCTCACGTCGACGGCGCCCAAGGTCGAGCCGGCGACCCCGACCACGGACATCGAGTTCGTGCGCCGGATCTATTTCGACGTGATCGGGCACCCACCCACGCCGGTTCAGGTTGAGGCGTTTCTTCACGACCATACAAAAGACAAGCGCGCCCGGCTCATCGATGGGTTGCTCGCGAGCGCGGAGTACGCCCGCAACTGGGCGAACTACTGGCGCGACGTGATCAGTTTTCACGCGACCAACGAGAATCTGGACCGGGTTCGGTTCGACGCACTTGAAGACTGGCTGGCCAAGAGGTTCCAGGCGAACACGCCCTGGGACACGATCGTGGCGGGCATGATCACCGCGACCGGGCGGAACGACGAGAACGGAGCGGTGGCGTTCTCGCTGGCGCACGAGGCGCGGTCCGGTGGAGATGGCGGGTGAGGCTTCCCGGATTTTCATGGGGGTTCAGATCCAGTGTGCGCAGTGTCATGACCACAAGACCGACGCGTGGAAACGGCGTCAGTTCCATGAATTCGCAGCCTTTTTCGCCGGTACAAAACAGAATCAAGCAGTGAAGGCGAGCCCGGGCGAGCAGGCTGTTTTCGAGATCGTCGTTGCCGGCGGCCAGCGGCGGTACACGATGCCGGAGCTCGACAATCCTCAGAAACAGATTCCGATCGCGCCCAAGTTCTTCCTGGCGAGCTCGAAAGCGGGGGCGACACCGGCCCTGCCGGAGGGGCTCGCGGTGAAAGAGCGGCGAGCGCTGGCGGCCTCGTACATCACGGGCCAGGACAATCCGTGGTTTGCAAAGGCCTACATCAACCGGGTCTGGTATGTGCTCATGGGAGAGGCTTTCTACGAGCCGATTGACGACATCGGGCCCGAGCGCACGGCGCAGGGCGCCCGAGGTGCTCGAGCCGCTGGCCACGCAATGGCAGAAGGGGGGATACGACATCCGGTGGCTGTTCCGGACGATTCTCAACACGGACGCCTATCAGCGCCGGGTGCGCTCAACGTACAACGCGGCAGGCAAAACGCCGTTTGCTTCGAGCTGCGCGAGCCGGTATCGTGCCGATCAGGTGTTTGACGCGCTGGTCCATGCCCTGGCGTTATCCTTGGATGCCAACGGCAATCTGGCACCGGGCGGCGGCAACGGCGGCCGAGGTCGAGCGGGCCCGAACGCCCAGGTGCGGGTCGCGCAGGCCAGTCTCAAGGGTGGAGGCTTTCCTGGCGGGGCCGATCCCAGGAGACTGGCAGCGCAGGGAGTGACCAAGGGGAACGCGAAGAAGACGGCCGAGGCACTGGGACTCGCTTCCCAGACCGGCAAGAAGCCTGCCGTCGCCAAGCGCCCAGGCGGCCAGCGGCTGCTGTTTGATCGACTCTTCGGGCTCGATCCGTCGGTTCCCAATGAAGACGTCGTGGGCACGATCCCGCAGGCGCTGTGGCTCATGAACGGCCCGGTGGTGAGCGGCCACATTCAGGCCCGGCCCGGCACGGTGCTGGCAGAGATCATGAGCGTGGCGCCGAACCCGCGCGCGGCCTTGAGCGTGCTGTACATGCGGGTGCTGTCGCGCCAGCCCACCACTCAGGAAGTTGAAGTGTGTAGCAAGTATCTGATGGCGGTCGGAAATCCTGCGGAAGCGTTTGAAGACATCTACTGGAGCCTGATCAACTCGACCGAGTTCCTGACCCGGCGCTAGCCCAGAGGGGGAACGGACATGGCCCTGGAAAAAGAGATGGTGCACGTGGCGATGATCTGGTGCTGGCGTGATCGGTCGCCGGCATTTCCTGCAGACGATCGGCCTGGGGACGGCGGGCGTGGCGATCTCGGCCGGAATCCCGGTCAGTTTCACCGATTGGATGGCGCTTCACGCCGACGATCTGAGAAAACAGCAGAGGGCGTGCATCCTGCTCTGGATGGCTGGGGGCCCGAGCCAGCTCGAGACGTTTGATCCCAAGCCCGGCACGCAGCACGGGGGCGAGACGCGTGCCATCTCCACGGCCATTCCGGGTGTTTCGATCGCCGAGGGCTGGGACCAGACCGCCAAGACGATGAAGGACATCGCGCTCGTGCGCTCGATGACCAACAAAGAGGGCAACCACCAACGCGCGACCTACCAGCTCCATACGGGTTACGTGCCCTCTGCCACGATCAAGCATCCGCACATCGGCTGCTCGATCGTCAGCGAGCTGGGCGAGAGCAAGTTCGAGCTGCCGCACATCGTGAGCATCGGCGGCGGCACGATTGGAGCGGGTTTCCTGGGAGCTGCTCTCGAGCCGTTCGTCGTACAGAATTCCGAGCGACCGCCCGAGAATACCGAGCCGAAAGTCGGCGGCGATCGATTCCGGCGTCGCATCGGCCTGCTCGATCGCCTGGAAGCCGCGGGTTTCGAGCGCACCGGCGGGGCCGACCGAGTGAAGGACCACCGGGCACTCTATCATCAGACCGCCAAGATGATCCTTTCGCCGAACATGAGGGCCTTCAGTCTCGATGACGAGCCCGATCCGCTTCGCGACGCGTATGGTCGCAGCCCGTTCGGGCAAGGCTGCCTGCTTGCGCGGCGGTTGGTCCAGGCCGGCGTGACGTTCGTGGAGGTGCGGTCGAACGGGTGGGACACCCATCAACAGAACCACGAGAAAGTCGGCGAGCTCGCCCGGCAGGTCGATCCGGCATTCGCGGCCCTGGTCGCCGATCTTGAAGCAACGCGGCATGCTCGAGAGCACGCTGGTCATCTGGATGGGTGAGTTCGGCCGCACCCCCAAGATCAACCCGAATGCGGGCCGCGATCATTTCCCGAAGGTGTTCAACGTGGCCCTGGCCGGCGGCGGCGTCAAGGGGGGGCAGGTTATCGGGGAGTCCAACGCGGATGGCACCGACGTGAAAGACCACCCGGTCAGCGTTCCCGACCTGCTCGCTTCGATCTGTCATACGCTTAAGGTGGACAGCTCGAAGGAGATGATGTCTCCGATCGGCAGGCCGATCCGGATCGTCGACGGGGGAAAGGCCGTCCGAGCCCTGTTCTGACGGTCAGGCCGAAAGCGATGTTCATGCTCCCGAGTGTACTTTTACTTGCGCTAGCCGCCGCGATACTGTGGGCCTTGTGGTCGGCGTCTCGTGGTCGCGCGGCGTTTGTGCTCAAGATTGCTCACGGCGAGCCGCGCGTGGGGCAGGGAACGGTCACGCCGGCTTTCCTCCAGGAGGCGCGCGAGGTCTGCGTGCGTCACGGGGTCGAGGATGGTTGGGTGCGGGGCGTTGTGAAGGACGGCCGCATCGCGCTTGAGTTTTCAGACAGCATGCCGGCGCAGTGCCGCCAGCAACTCCGAAACGTGTGGGTGCTGTCGGGGTGGTCTGCGAAAACGCGCAGAACGGCGCCCAGATGATTGGCGCAGCGGCAGCGCAATCCGGACAACCGGTCCTACCGGCGCGATCTGCACCGCCGCGCGATCCGCCACAAGCCGCGAGCCAGGAACTCGAGGCATATTGAACGTCTCGATAGGACGCGGCCCGACCGCTCCGGCCGCCGATAAATTCAGCGAGGAAGGCCACGCAACCGGAGTTGACCGGGAGTGACGCGTCTTGGACGACGGAGAGCACCCGGCGCAGGCGAGGGGCCGCGGCGGATTTCGACGTTCCGCGTCAGGATAGCGGTCGGTCGGAATCAGGCGGAATACGCGGGCATCGCGGTTGTCTTCGATCAGGAGGATCGTCAGATGAAGGATTCGCGCACGAGCGCCCGGCGGGCAACTTCGCGCACATTTCGTCCGACCCTGGACGGCCGGCTGGAAGAGCGTGTTCTGCTGACGCGCACGGTGAAATTGATCAAGGTGGCGCATGGCTTGCTGAAGCACACCAAGCCGCGTGCGGCCTATAACGTCAATCAGCCTCCGTTCCTCGCCGGGGATGCTCCTTACTTCAATCGCGGACGGGGCTTCAAGAAGATTGATGCGGTCGGTATACAGACGGCACGCGGCGGCCAGAACGTCGAGGTGACGGCGACCGACGGCTCGCATTACATGATCACATTGGATTACAGCTCGAACACCTTGGCGACGAACATCGCGGAGGGCACCAACGGGCAAGGCGGAGCTTCAACGAGCCCGAGACCTCGTCCGAGCAAGTCAGCCAGCAGAACGCCCGGTACCCGCAGCCGATCGGCACCGTTCGAGCTTATCCGATGTCGGGCGGGCGCGTCGGAATCATCGTGGACGGCTCGACCCTGAACACGGAGCTCGCGATCAACCCGCTCGGTCTGCCCCAGAAGAAGGGCTTTGCGCACAGTTTCGCGTACGGCGAGTCAAACCGGGGCCACGTGCTGAACGTCGGGCAGATCACGATCAACAGCGGCGAGATCGGCGCGATTCTGGGCTTCCAGGACGCTTCGCTCTCCGGGCCCTTGGTTTCGCCGGGCACCGGCGCGATCGACCGGATTGCCTTCGCAAACATTCTCCCTGGTGCATCGATCACGACCGGAGGAGACGTGAACACGCTTGATGTGCTCAACAGCGCCAGCCTGAGCGGCGCCGGAACGGGCATTTTCGTCGGTCGCGACCTCAACCTGCTCAACGTCGGCGGCAGCCTGACGCTTTCGGGCGGCGCTCAGTTCTCGATCGGCCGAAACCTCGGATTGGTCAACCAGCCGCCCAAGGGAACGGGGACCGGCAGCAACGTCTTGCTGCTGAACTTCAACCAACTCCAGAACACGATCACTTCCGTTAACACTCCAAGCGCGATCGGTACCTTCATCCAGGGCAATGTCGTCATTAACCCTGGCAGCGAGTTCCTGGTCGCCGCGAACATCGTCAACCCGATGTACGTGGAAGGCAACATAAGCGGGGCGTCGCGACTGCTGGTTAACACGGGCACCGCTCCCGGCATATCACCGAAGTTCCTGACCGCCTTGCCGCCATCCGCGGCGATCGCAGACAACCTTGTCGTCGCCCTGGGCGGGATAACCCCGTGAGTCGTGCGATTCCCGAATGCTGGTGGCGAGGGCCTCGCCCCTGATCGACAAACGATCGAGCGTGGGCAAGAGATCCTCGGCACAAGCGGCAGCGCTCGATCAGAACATGATCTCAGGAATGCTGAAAACGCAGCCAGCACCGCACGCTCCGGCATCCCGGCGGCGTGCGGTGTCGTTTCTGTCTGGCATCAGGCCTGCGCCGACCAAAGATCGCGTGCCTTCCTGCCGGGATCTCACGATTGCTGTCGATGAGGCCGGCTTACGGCTGCTGCGATTCGCGCGAGCAAAGAGTGACCGCGGGGCGACTCCGTCCGGTCGTGACCATTCAACGAAACCGCGGTTACCACCCGGGTCGACTTCGCCAAACTCCGTCTCGTGATGACCTGGCTGTTCGAAAAGCTCGACTGGTGGGTGGGATCACCATTGTATCGCGCGAAAACGAAATGCCCGAACACCTGCGACGGTGCGCGTTTCAAGACGGCCGTGCCGTTCTTGAGCAAGACCGACTTATAGTTGGACGTGCCAAGGAAAAAAGTCACCGTGCCGATAGGCACGCCGCCGCCCGGCGCCGAGACCACGACCTGCGCCACCAGGTCCACGGCGATGAGCCGGCCAAGCCGGTTCCGGACGGCAACGGCCGTCACGATCGGCTGCGTGCCTGCGGTGGTAACGAACTGCGTGCCGGGGGCGGATTGACTGGGCTGGAACACGGAGTCGCCCGAGTAGGCCGCGATGATGGTCGAGGCGCCCAAGGGGAGTGTCGAGGTCGTGATCGACGCCAAGCCGGTCGAGGGATCGACCGTGGCTTCGCCTATCGGGGTACCATTGGCGGTGAAGATGACCAGGCCGGTGGGAGTGCCCGCAGCGGGACTGGCTGGCGAGACGGTTGCGATGAATGTCACCGGCTGACCACCCACGGCGGGGTTAACCGAGCTGGTCAAGGTCGTTGTGGTGGCGTCCGAGACGCTGACGGTCAGCGTGCCCGGTATGTACTGGGTGATCGTATAGTTAGGCGCGACGCCGCCGCTGATATTGATCGGATACACGCCCGCGGGACTTGTTGACGTCGCCGTGGTTGTCAAGGTTGGCGGCGTCGTGAAGGCGGTCGTCGTTGTGTCGGAACCGACCAGGCCTGAGGCGGAGAAGGTAAGGGTGGGTACCGGCTGGCCGCTGTTCATCGCGAGGTTGTTCGCTTGCAAGGTCAGCGGTGCCGGGGCAATCGTCGCCGTGAGGCCGGTCGGCTGTGCGAGGACATAGTTGGTTGCACCGCTGCCCAAGAGCGATAGGCCGGTTACCGTGACCGGCTTGCCACTACCGGCGTTCGGATTGTTGAAGTTGGCAGTATACCCCAATGGGTTCAGGGTGACCTGGTCGCCGTTTATCACGCCGGAGAGGACTGCCGAGCCGAGATCGAGTGTGCCGATCGCCGTGCTGTCGTAGATCTTGTTCTCCGCAGCAACGTCCGTGACGCTGATGGTGACCGGAGTGATTGTCAACGTAGCGGGCCGCGATGTGCTGCCGGCGTATGTGCTCGAGGCTTCCGGGATATACACCGCATAGATCTGATGCGGCGAGCCTGCGACCCCGATCGCCGACGTCGTGATGGAGGCCATGCCTTGCCCGTCGAGCGGTTGGCTGGCGATAACGGTTCCTCCGGCGGCCGGGGTCCCGTCGTAAAATGCCACGGTGCCAGTCGGGGTCGCCTGAGAGCCCGTGACCTGGGCCGTGAACGTGACCGGCTGGCCGTAGACTGAGGTCGGCACGGAGGCCATGATCGTGGTCGACGTGGTCGCCGCCACGGAGGTCAGGACCACATCTTGCTGGCTGAAACCTCCCTGGTATGTGATCCGGAACAGAGACCCGGAGATCGTGACGGCGCTCCCCTCGGGAAGCAGGGCGAACGCGCCGGTGATGGCCGAACCGCTCGTGTTCTGGATAATCGTCAACTGGTCGCCGAGCGTCGGCGTGTAGCCGCCGCCGAGCGACGCACTCAAATTGGCCCCGCCCAGGTTGATCGCTCCGCTGGCGACCACCTGGTCGTATCCCGTGGTCCCGTTGCCGGGTGTGGTGCCGTCAAGCTCGGCCAGGAACGTCGAATTACTGTCGAGAGTCAGGCTACCCGAATTCAAAACTCCCGGACTGTCGCCTGGGCTGATGGTCCCTCCGTTGCTGGTCACGTCGCCGACCGTGCCGATGCCGCCCAGCACGCTACCTGCATTGACCTGCACCGCGCCGATCGTGCCGTCGACCAAGACGGTCGTCCCGGATCCGCTGATGGTCGTCAAACCGGTGTAGGTGTTGGCAACCTCGAGGTCGAGCGTGCCGCCACCCGAGGCTGCCAGGCCGGCAGAACCGGAGATCACGCCGTCAAGGTTGAGCTGGCCGCCTGTCGCGATCGATACAGTCCCGCCGCCGAGCTCCGTCGGGATCATACTCGTCGACGAGCCCGACGAATAAGTCGCACTGATCCCCCCCGTGAGATCCACGGCGTTGCCCGACAACGTGTAACCAGGCGCGCCCAACGCGATCGAAGCAAAGCTGGTGCCCGCCGGGAAATCGTCGACCGAATTGAGGCTGGTCGCGCCGGCCGGAAAGTTAAGAGCATCATCGATTTGCGGCGCCATGCCGGAGGACCAGTTCGCGCCGGTCATCCAGTTCGAGTTGCTTCCCGCACCCGTCCAGGTTGCCGTTGACGGTGTGATTCGGACTTCCAACGCCTCGAGACCAGGAAGGTGCGCTCGCCGGCCCCTCATGGCAGACCTGTGCCGCCGGCGGAGCCCGCGGCGATGATCCTTCTCCCGGTTCGTTGACGCGCGCTGCGAGAATTCGAGCATCGACTTACCCCTCCAGTTGAGCCCTGACGCCGACACCAGGGACCGATCAATTCACCCTGTTATATCTCACTACAAGACTTCTCGATCCTTCGGGCACCTGATGCCGGCTTGCCGGCGAGGTCCCACAGTTCAAGAGCGACCCAGGCCAAAAACGGGCTCAAGATGCAGTCACGAAATCGCACATCATTGTGTGCATGAATTATCCGGCAGTCTAGACCATCGCGGCGCCTTTCTCGTGGAGATCGGGCCGAGAAACGGATCAATTTGAATGGAAGGGCGTGACGAAGGCGAGGTGACTCAAGTCGAGGAGACCCTTCCGGTTCATCTTAGCCGCGCCACTCTCGGACCGGTAGCTCGGTGGGAACTTCCGACGTTCCGAAGAATCGCATTCGCTCGACTGTAGCGATTCTACGGACGCACGGATCATATATTATGATTGAATGATGTGACGTCGCCGGCGTTTCACGAGTCAACTCGTGATTCCCTTGGTCAGGTGCATGAACGCGGTCTCGAGGTTGATCTCGTCTTCCTTGAAGAGGGTGAGCTCGTAGCCCTTGCTCGACCAGGCGATTGGCCAGGAAGCCGTACTGGGAGACGCCCTCGTTGAGCTTGACGATCAAGACGCCGTTCTTGTCTTGAACGCTCTCGACCTCGGGCTGGTTTTCGAGCATGCCGGCGGCGTCGGTGAGGCGTTCGGCGACGGCGACGTTCAAGACGATGTCGGTGCGGACCTGCTTCATGACCTCGCTCACCTCGCCATTGACGAGCAGGCAGCCCTGCTCGATGATGCCGATCTTGTTGCAGATATCCGCCAGCTCGGGGAGGATGTGGCTGGAGACCAGGATCGTCTTGCCCATGTTCCGCAGCTCTTTGAGCAACGCACGCATTTCGATTCGTGCGCGCGGGATCAAGCCCGGAGGCGGGCTCGTCCAGGAGCAGGACCTGGGGATCGTGCAGGAGGGTGCGGGCCAGGCCCAGTCGCTGGGTCATGCCGCGGGAGAGGCTGGTGACGAGCGCATCGCGCTTGTAGGTGAGGTCGACGAGCTCGAGAACCTCCTCGCAGATCTTCTCGCGGGCGGCCCCCTTGATGCGATAGGCGGAGGCGAAGAACTCGAGATATTCGACGACCTTCATATCGTCGTAGACGCCGAAGAAGTCGGGCATGTAACCGATGACGCGGCGGATCTCCTTCGACCCGGTGTAGATCGAATAGCCGCAGACGGTGGCCTCGCCCCAGGAGGGGTTCA
The DNA here is from genome assembly GCA_963823665.1 of uncultured Planctomycetota bacterium. GTDB lineage: Bacteria > Planctomycetota > Planctomycetia > Isosphaerales > Isosphaeraceae > CAVXHV01. The sequence continues at coordinate 1,686,989 of CAWGMQ010000003.1, read as the reverse complement.
AGAGCGTGGCCAGAATGCGCATCGTCGTGGTCTTGCCCGCGCCGTTGGGGCCGATGAATCCGTAGACATCGCCTTGCTGCAGGGTGAGGTTCAGCCGGTTGAGAGCGTAAAGCTCACCGTACATCTTCGTCAGGTCGTGGGTTTCGATCATCGCGGTGTGCCTTGAGATTTCTTGATGCGGAAGAATGAGTCGGACCAACGTCAATTGATCGATCTCTGGGCGGCGAGGGAGCCTTTTCGAGCACGAGACGAGCCCCGGTGGCGATTGATGCGGGCGACCAGCATCGGGCGGCTCCAGGGCGAGTTGACCGGAGAGGTCGAGACGGTGCAGCGGGCCGTTGCCCAGCACGCGCTCGTTAGTCGGTGCGACCTCGCTGTCGTGGAACATCATCGCCTGCAAGCAGCTCGGAGCGGTCGATCTTGAAGCTGTCGCGGTTCCACTGCTGTTCAGACGTGTAACTGTGGGCCTTGGCCTTGAGGTGGCCCGACAGATTCCGCTGGGTGGCCAGCTCAACGCGCACCGAAGCTTCCGGGGCTCAAGTTACCCAGGACGTAGACCGTCTTTGCCGTAGGCGAGCACGGCATCTTCAAGCGGAATGGTCTGACGGTTCGTGACGGTGCCCTCGACGCGGTCGGTTCCGGCCTGGCTGCAAGTCCGATTCGACCAGGGGCGCGGCGGGACCGAACCACTGGGCGGTGATGCATTTTGTGCTCCAGATCGGGATGCGCACGTTTTCCAGGAATTCGACTCCTCCGGGGGGTTCGTACGCATAGCCGCTGCCGCTGAAGCTGAACCGGCGGCTCGAGTTTCCCATGGCGCCGAATCGAATCTTCGGGGGAGCTGAACCAGCTCATCACGACTTCGGTGCCGGCCGGTGCGCGGGGTGTTTCGCCGCTGGAAGCTGCCGTCGCGCCTGAATCTTCCGAATTCAGGGGAGTCGGGATCGCGTGGATGGTGTAGTCACGATTCTGAGGGCTGAAAAGGCTGATCCAGGTGTTGCCGCGGGCGAAACCCGCTTCCTGGTCGATGTCGACCAGATCGACCTTGTTGACCAGCAGGTCGTTTCCCTTGAGGACGTAGGCGGCGTAATAGGCCACGAGGCTCACAGTCAGCACGATTGTCGGGAACGTGATCCACGTGAGCTCCATCCGCTTGAGCACTTTCTTCAAGAAGAAGTAATCGCCCGGGCCGATCAAGAGGATGTAGAGAAAGATGAAGAAGGCAACCCATCCGAAGGGAATGAGCTTCACTCCGGGAAACTGCTCGAGCGCGGCGCGGAGCTGACTGGAGAGGTCGGAAACGCCCCACCAGCGCCCAGGCGTGGGCGGGCCGCCGCCACCGGTGGTGTCGACCGGCGGGCGCCTGAGGTCCAGGGCCTTGATCCAGAAGAGCGAGCGGTCGGGCCAGTCGGAGAAAGGCTTCTGGTCGACGTCGATCGTGATCAGGGTCACGCGGCCGAAGCCATGCGAGCCGCGGACGACCAGAGGCAGGCTCGACGTCACGGCCGCCAGGACCGTGCCTCCTCGCTCTTTCACCTCCTCGAGCCTGGTTACCATCACCGGGGCGGAGCCGGTGCCGGGTGGTGTGATCTGCTTGGTCGAGCCTGCGAAGTGATCGAGCGCCTCGAGCGATGTCACCCGCTCCTGGCCGCTCGGCAGGCCGGGAAGGATCGGTGCCAGCACGCTGTCGCGCACGATCTGCCAGTTGGCACCGACGGCAATGACCAGGTGCCCGCCGCGCTCGACCCAATCGACCAGCGGACGGCCGCGCAGAGCATCGAGTGCCGAGAGGACCTGGCGGTCATTGGTGTCGAGGACGATGGCTCGGGCCGCGTCATACCCGTACCATCGGCCGGGGAGCAAGCCGGATTGTGCATCAATCCTTGCGGTGATAATCTCTTCGACGCTGGCGTTGTTCGGGCCCCTGGTGGCGACCTTGAACCCGGGCAGGTCGACCATGGTTTCGACACCCTGGGGACGGCCGAAGGTGAGGATCAGGTTTTCACTCGGCATGATCGCTTCGGGACCCTGCGGCATCGCGGCGTCCTGGGAAGCACCGCCGGCGCGCCTGCCGTTTGAGTCGAACAGGTTGATCGAGATTTCGGGCTCGCGCGCGCCCGGGCGCACGTACGCGGTGAAACGCTCGCTCTTGTTTGCTCCTACTTCGACCGGCATGCGATAGGCCACGGGTGTGCCGTCATCGTCGTGGACCAGAACTTCCATGAACCCGCTGAAACGCTCCGGGCCTGCCCGAAGCTGTACCCACACCGGCGTCCAGGTGCCGATCTTGAATGTGTTTGACCCTTTCCCGGGCACGTCGAAGCCGACCCGGATGTTCTCGACCTCGATCTTGGCCGGTGCGGCGGCGAACGCGCCGGCAGGGCCAATCGCCGCAAGCAAGGCGAGCCAAAGGATCGGCCACCGACGCAAGAAACCGGACGTGTTCGCGGTCTTCATGCTGGGATCCCGTTGGACTTTCATGGTGATTGCCGATCCCTCTTCTTGGACATTCTCGCCCCAGGCTCGATGGCGGTTATTCGCGCGGGCTTGACCGATATTGATCGCGCTGCCGGCGGCGGCCCGGGCCGGCGATCCCCAGTTCGATCTCACCGTACATTTGTAAGATCATCCGGTGAGCGGTGAAAGCTGTCAAGGTTACGGCGGACCGGGGCTGGTGGTTCGTGGAATCATCTTATCACGTTACCCGATTGGCGTGCGACCATAATCGGCGCGGACGGGGGTCTCCGGACCTGTTGCTGAACCGCTGGAACGTGACATTTCTGGGGGTAGTCTCCGCGAACGGCGCGATCTCACGTGAATCGTACGATCTTTCGAGGTATAATCATGCCGAAAGGCGGTCATGTCTCTCCTCGCGTGAGGCTATGCCATGTCGACGGTTGATTTAATCGAGAGCCTTACGGATCAAAACGAGCCAGAAGGTCCATACGAAGTCGTGGCCGGCCGCATCGTGGAGAAGCAGATGGGTGCATACGAGTGCTGGCTCGCCTCTGTGCTCTTCGGATCTTTGGACCCGTTTAACCAGACCAATCCGTGTGGTCGGGTCGTTCAGGAAATGATCTTTGACCTCCGGCCTCATGTCGACCGGGAGCGCCGGCCGGACGTCGCATTTGTTTCATTCCAGCGGTGGGGGCAGGACCGGGGCATACCCCAGACACGTTCATGGGCGGTCATTCCAGACCTGGCGGTGGAGATTATCAGTCTTACGAACAGCGCGGACGGAGTGGCCGAAAAGTTAGAAGAGTACTTCACGGCCGGAGTGCGGCAGGTCTGGGTCATTTATCCTCGCCAGTACAAAGTTTACGTTTATGATTCGCCGACGGCTGTCAGAGTGCTCGGGCAGGCGGACGAGGTCGATGGAGGGCCGATCCTGCCTGGATTTCGACTCTCGGTGAAAGATCTGTTTGGCAAAGCGGGATTGCCGGCGTAAGTGAGAATCAGTGCTCTTGGGCCGGCCACCACTTTTCGAGTCGGGCCGAGAGCTCCATCACTCTTTGCGGGTGCTCCCGAGCCAGGTTTCGTTTCTCGTCCGGGTCGTGGGCGATGTCGAAGAGCTCGACGGTTTCGGTTGGCTCGTTTCTGCGTTCAGGGACGATCAGCTTCCAGTCGCCGGAGACGATCCAACGGTAGCGCAGGCTCCTGGCGGGATCGCCCAGGTTGACGGCGTTATGCGTGAAGATCTCGCCGAAGATGGCGGTGCGGGCGGCGAGGGCCTGTGGGTCGAGCAAGTTGACACCCTGCAAGTCGCTTGCGGGTTCCAGGCCCACTGCCTTCAAAATGGTCGGGGCGATGTCGAATGCGCTCGCCAGATCTTCACAATTCCGCGGCGCGACCCTGGAGGGCCATCGAATCAAGATCGGGGTTCGCAGGCCGCCGTCGTAGGGAGATTGCTTCGACCGCGGTGCATAGCGATCGGCGGCAGGGTCCTGAATCCAACCGTTGTCCGCGAGGAAGACCACGATGGTGTTGCCGGCTATTTTTCGGTCGTCGAGGAAGTCGAGCAACTGTCCGCAGGTCTCGTCGAACCACTCGCACATCGCCCAGTACCTGGCGACTTCGAGCGTGGGTGCGGTGCCGCGGTACTTGTCGAGGAACCGCTGCGGCGGATTGTGGGGCGAGTGCGGCATCATGGGCGCGTACCAGAGGAAGAACGGCGCCCGGCGCTCCTGGGCCATGCGAATGAAGTCGAAGACCGGCTGCATGCCCTGCCGGCCGATGGCGAGGCCGAGGTCACCGTGGCGTCCGCCGCGAGCCGGGTCTCCGTGCGTCATTCCGTGCGTGAACCCGCCGCGTGAGTATGAGCCGCCCCACCACTTGCCGGCCTGGAAGCTCAAGTAGCCGGATGAGGCAAGAATTCGCGGCAGGGCCGGCAGATCGTCAAACGGACGGATCATCTCGCGCCGCGAAGCGAGGAACGCCGGATGCTGCGCGGCGGCGGCGGCGGGAACTCCGGGGGGCAGGGGAGGGTCATTGCTGGTGATCTTATGCTGGTGGGGATAGCGCCCGGTCAGGATGCTCGCCAGGCTGGGAGAGCAGAGACTGCTGGTGACGTAACCGCGGCGAAAGGTCAGGCTCTCGCGCGCGAGGCGGTCGAGCCGGGGCGTCTGGACCTGGCGGTGGCCCATAAAACCATAGTCGCGGTAGCCCATATCGTCGGCGATCACCAGCACGACGTTGGGAGCACGGCCCTGGTGGCGCTGCATTGGAATCGGGAGCGAGGCAGAGGCACGATCCGATCGAGAGGACGGTGAAGGCCGCGGACATATACTTGTTCCGTCTACCCGTTCTTGGTTTGCTCCATCTCCGACTTGAGCGCCTTGCCCTCGGGATGGTCCGGGTCTGTCTTCAAGACCTCTTCGAGGGTTGCCCTGGCCTGGTCTTTGTGGCCGGAGCCCAAGAGGGCGCGGGCGAGCTTGACCTTGATGTCGTCGGGCCGCTTGGGCTTCAAGGTCAGCGCGGTCTGGTACTCTTCGGCCGCCTGGGGGAATTTCTTGAGCATACATTGCGCATCGGCCAGAAGGACGTGGACCGTGGCGTCATAGACGTTGATGTACAGACACTCGCCGGCCCACTTCTCGGCCGAGACGCCGTCGTTCTCGGCGAGGTAGCGGACGGCCAGCTCGCGGCGGATGTCGATGTTGTCGGCGTCGAACGACGCGATCATGACCAGATCGGCAAGGAACTGCTCTGTCTTCTTCTGGCGGAGGTGGATTCTCGCAAGCCAGGAGATCCACTTGGTGCGGAACGGGTCGTCCTTGCGAGCGATTTCGTAGAGTTTTTCGGATTCGTCCAGGCGGCCGGCCTTCATCAAGAGCTCGCCGAGCAGGTCGATCACGCGCTCGTTCGGGTGAAGAGGGTCGAGCGCCGGCTCGAGGATTTGCAGGGCCGCGTCTTCGTCGCCGATGGTGACCAAGAGCTGGGCCTTGACGTAGCTGGCCAGGGGGTGGTGCGGTTTGAGCTCGAGAGCCTTATCTGCGAAAGGGCGGGCCTCTTTGAGATCGCGACGGGCCCAGTGCTCGTAGGCCATCTGGGCATTCAAGTCGGGGTCTTCCGGTTTCTCTTTGAGCTTGCGCTCGAGCTCGGAGAACTTCACCGGCTCTTCGCTCACGCGGGTGCGAATCGTCTTGATCACGTCGTCCAGATAAGCCAGGTAGCCTTTTTCGAAGTCGGCCTTATCGACTTGGAAGCTGTCGGCGATGGCGAGGTCGGTGGAGAGCCCGCGGCGGTAGGCCATGAGCATCTTGATGAGGGCGTCAGAGCCGAATCGTTTGAGCATGTATCGGGCATAGAGCTGGGCCTGGCAGTAGGCCATTTGCCGGTCGTCGGGCTCGTTGGGGCGGATGAACCCCAGGTTGATCGTATCGAGATTCAAGAGCTTGTTTCGCTTGGGAACTCGCTCGAGCAGGAGGCGGTTCCAATCCTGGGGGCGGGGAAAGCCCTCGCTTTCGACGGCGAGGGCCTCGGTATACCAGTGAGGGATATTGAACTCGGTTTGCTGCAACGTGATGACGTGGACGACTTCGTGGGCGAGCACTCTGGCCCAGTTGAACGGTACCCGGGTTGCACGCGGGCTCGCAAGCGCGACGACTTTGCCGGTGCAGGCGCCGACGGTGGGGATGAACCGCTGGCCGAGGGTGCGGCCGCTGAACCACTGGTGGTCCTTGAGGATCTCGATCTTGGTCTTTCCCGGCGGTGCATAGCCGAAGCGGCTGGTGAGCTTCGGGTAGGCCGATTCGAGATATTTCGACATGTATCGGCCGAGGAGCTCATCCTGGGTGGGATCGATCACGACGCTGAAGTGTGCGGAATCGATGCTGGAATAAGAGGCCATGTGTTTGAGCACACGGATCATGTTCAAGGCGCGGACGTTGAACGGGTCGGCGGCGAAGGCGGTGTCGAAGAGGCTTTTGGCCTCGGCCTCGCGGCCGATCTGCATGTAGAGCATGCCGAGTCCGATGGGGGCGTCGGCACGCAACGGGTCAGCGGCCGTGGCCAGGATGAAGGCCCGTTCGGCGGAGGGGTATTTGCGGCGATCGGCCAGGCGCTCGCCGAGGGCGGCGTAGAAGGTGGCCGGGCGAGGGTTGTTTGTCAGCGCCCGAGCCTCGGCGGCGGCGGCGCCCACGGGATCGACGAGTAAGCGACATGAGGCCGCGAGCCGAGCCAGGGCGTCTTCGTCGCGCGGGTTTTCGGCGACGGCCTTCTGCGCGGCGGCCTTGGCGTCGAGGAATCGCTCGTCCGAGATATTGAGGTCGGCCAGGAGCACAAATGCCGGTGCAAAGTGAGGGTTGGTGGCGAGCGCCCGTTCGGCTTTGGTGCGCCCCGCCGCCAACCGGTAGCCCTGGAGATCGGCATTGCCGAGCGTGACCAGGACTTCGGGTGAAAGCGGGTTGATCTGCTGAGCGCGGGCGAGCTCCTTGACGGCCGCCCGCTCGTTGTAGCCTGAGAGAAAAAGCCGCGCTTCGAGCAGGGGCGCCTGCCAGCAATTGGGGTCGACGCGAGCGGCCGCCTCATAGATATCGTTGATCACGGCATTCAAGGAGTCGGCAAGCTCCTCGCCGAGGGCACGGGCGCGGTAGTAGCGTTCGGAGGCTTGACCGACCAGGACCAGAGCCTCGGCCGATGTAACAATTTCGGCCTGCTTCTCGTTGTAGCGATCGACGAACCATTTGAAGGCGTCGACGGATTTCTCGAGATCGCCCTTCAACTCGAGCAGCCGTGCCTGAACGAAGCGGGCCTGCAAGTGATTGGGGTCTCGGGTGACGGCACGGGCTGCTGATGCTGCTGCCGCTTCCCAATCGCCGCGCCAGAGATGCAGATCGGCGAGTCGCGCGGGGATGTCGGCGTTCTTGACATTCTCGAGCTCAGCCGCCTTGAGGCCATCGATCGCCTTGGCATATTCGCCCTGGCTGGCCTGGCATTCGGCGAGGTCGAGGGCGAGAGATACGCGTAATACCGGAGTCAGACCGTCGGGCGTCTTTTTCGACTGGTCGCGGAGATCGTTGAGTTTTTCCTCGGCTTCGGCGTATCGGCCGTTGCGCAAGAGATGGCGCGCTTCTTTGAGGCGGTCTGATTGGTTAGTCGTCGCCGATGGTGGCGCGTCCGCGGCCTTTTTTGCAGGCAGGTCTTGAGGGAGTGCGATAATAGCCGCGATCCAGAGCAACGTGCCGTAAGCCATAAAAAGAGTCCTCCTGGGGTATCGTATCAGGATACCAGGGGCTGGAAGCCCCTGGCTATTGACCTTCGCCCCGTTGGGGCGGCGGGAGTTGCGAAATAGGTGGTGTTTGGCAGCGAATAGATTTGCGCGGAATTCGAGCTGACCGGCAGGGGAGCGATGGACGTGGAGCGATACGAGGGGGATAGGGGCGTGGCGGCGGTTTTTGCGCTGACGGGTGGCTTGCTGCTGTGTTTCGCTGGTTTAATCATCAGCCTGGCCGTTCCCCAAATCCATACGTTCGACCTGGTAACTTGCGCGGCGGCGATTTTCCTGATGGGGGGCCTGACGGCCGCCGCGATTTTCCTGGTTTTGGCAGCCGGTGAGGCAGGCGCAGCTTCACACTGGATGATCAGGGGATCACACGGCACGCCTCGGGGTGGCGAAGCGTCGTCGCCTGGAGTGATCTGGTTCGCTTCGAAGAGTCGTGCCCAACCGGCTTCAAAGGGATTGAGAAGACGTTCGGGCGCATGTTTTTGTATGGACGGGATGGCACGCGGCTTCCGATTCGATTTCATTACCTGCTCGAGGGCTCGAAGTTGCGTGCGCGACTCGAGCCTCGTCTTGCCGCCTTGCGCGAGGAGGGCCTGCGCGATCTGGCCAAGCACGGAGGGTCGTTCCGGCCGACCAGGACGGTCGGGTTCATGATGATGGCGACGATGGTTCCGATCTTCTTGGTCGGGGGTTTATCCGGGCTCAACCTGGCCGGTAGCGGCCGTGTAGACGATTCGCCCGCGGTGTGGTACCTCAGCGTGCTGGCGGTGGCCGCGTCGCCGCTTCTGGCGATGCTCAGTCTGGAATTGATCTCGCGGAAGTTGACGGTGAACCCGACCGGGCTGGCGCTATGGAGCATTTTTCTCAGGCGATCGATTCCATTCTCAAGTGTTGACTCAATCGATGTGAAACGGGGCCAGGACGTGGATGGGCCGTCGATCGAGCGAGCGCGGATTCATGCGATCGACGGGCAGACAATTTCGCTGGACTCGACGATGCCGGGGTATCGGGCTGTGGTGGAACTTGCCCGCAAGGGCGTGGACGCAAAGGCCTGTCGAGATGGAGTGACCGATCCCGAGTTTGCGTAATCGGGGCTTTGGCGGTATCGCGCGAAGAGTTGATCAGGCAAATCGGAGTGAAGATGCGGGCCGGAATGAAGCACAGCGAAACAGGGAAGATGGGATCACGCAAAGCCGCAAAGGCGCCAAGGGAGGGCGCGAAGAATTCAAGCGAGCTCGGCGGATGCATGTGAAGCCTAAGGGTCCGAACCGAGGCTATCCTCTTCTAGAGGCGGCGGCTGGATCTTTGTGCGGGGCTCCGCGACGTGGGCACCGAGGAGTAGGCAACCGTACGACAGTGGTATGTTGATCAGCACCATGAATACCACGGCCACCGCCAGAAAGTTCGCACCCTGGATGAAACCAATCCCGATCGCTGCGATGACACCCAGCGCGGCCAAGCTCCAGAGCTGGCCACGGGAAGGACCGAGCTCGCTGATTGCACCGGCCAGCCATCCGGAGAAGAACGAGCCGATGGCCAGCCCCCCGAAATTGGCCAGCACAGCCAACCCCGTAAGTCGCATCAGGAGGTTTCCGGACACCTCACGCAAGACGATCAAGACGATCAGCGTGATGGCTAGCTGCCAGATTTTCATTGTCTGCTCGCTCGGTGCCGAACGCTCTGGATATTGGCGAACAGGTTGTCCACGATCGCCGCCTGATCGCCGACACCGAAGCAAGAGTGCCCGACCCCGATCAACTCGTGGTGGCCGGGAGGGTGAGCTTTGTCGAATCGCGATGTCAGTGGGCCTTTCCCTCCGGCGATCGCATCTCCTTCACCGCTTCCTGCACCAGCATATCGTATCGCGCTCGGTTCTCGTAGGTGGGCGTGTATTGCCCCTGCAAGTCTTTGAGCGAGCGCAGAACCCGAGCCGGGTTGCCTGCCTCCAGTTCAGTGACCGCGGCGTCGATCAGTTCCTTCGTGGCGCGACCGAACCAGGCGTTGGAATTGAACCGCTCCAGCGATCCGACCAGGGCCGCGACGCCGAAGGAGAGCAGGATGGTCAAGGTACCCAAGGCGAGACACAGCCAGCGCCGATCCTGGAACTCCGAGGCGAACCAGGCTATTGGGGCGGCGACGACCAGTAGTAGAACCAGCAATCCGAGAGTGTTAGACGGTATCCATACCCGACCGCAACCGCATCCGAATGATGACCGTAGGAGTCCCGAGCATCTCATGGCGGCGAAGCGAGCCATCGCGGAGGAACCCGAACCGCTCGTAAAACTCGATCGCTTGCCGATTCGCCTCGATCACCCATAGCGACACCTCGGCGAATCCGTCACTGCGCAGCCGATCGAGCGCCTCGCGCAGCAGCGCCCTACCGACGCCTTGGCCCCAGGCATCAGGGCGGACGTAGATGGCCATCACCTCGCCGACCGCCCCCGGCGAGATGTCTTCATCCCGGCACCTCCCGAAGCTGGCGAAGCCGAAGGGCTCGCCGCCGGCTTCCGCGAGCAGGGTGGTCGATGTTCCCTCGGCGAGAACCTCACGCCACCGCTGAGTCCGGTCCTGCGCGTCGAATCCCGCGAGCGCCTCGGGCGGTACGAGCGTACGATACGCCTCCCGCATCGAAGCGATGTGTACGGCCGTGATCGCCTCCGCATCTGACTCACTCGCCTTCCGGATCCGCATGTGACTCGCCCCGCTGCTGTCAAACAAGCAAGCTCAGCGGCCAGGCCCGCGGAGCAAAGCCGTGATACCGCGAAAGTCGCCGCGGCGGGCCTGGGCCAGTGCGGCGCCAGGTCAGGCGGCAACTTCTGCGATCGCCTGCCGTACTCTAGCGGCCTCAAGCGTGTTGACGAAGCGGGCCAACTCGTGACCCCGATGCCGCAAGATCAGGACCGGCACGACATCGGCACGATAGGCGTCTTTGATGGTGCTGCTGTCGCACTCGACATACGCGAACTCGCAACTGCCGGCGAACTCGCCGCGCAATTGCTCGACGACCTGCTCGGTTGCTGCACGCCACACCCCCGCCCATGATGCCCAGACGGCGATGAGGACGGGCCTGTCGCCGGAGTACGCGAGCGGATCGCCGGCAATGGTGCTCGCATAAGCCGGCTTCTTGCCCCGCCCCGTCACCGCGCTCAACAACTTGATCGGTAGGACGATCGGCGTAAGCAGGACGCGAAGCAGCCCGGAGGTGAAGCGAGTGAGCGTGATCCGCAAAGGGTGAACCTCCCGCCCGTAGCGCCCCAGATCAGCGGCCCATGGGTCCGCTGGATCGGCTCGTTAGCCGTCCGTGGGCAAGGTGTCCGGCGGCACATCCGCGAACAACTCCCATACTAGCTTGACCCGCGACTCCAGCATATCCGCATGTTAGCGGCGGCGCTTTGTACGCCCGCGGGCAGTGCTATCTTGCGGAGAAGAGGCTTGGCTCGGCGCGAATTCGGCTGACGCGCAGCGGGCTAATTGACGGAAACCGGTACCACGGTTGGTCGAATTCGGTGAGACTGGTAGCTTTGTACGACGTGCTGAAAGCCTTGAGTGTGTTGCGCATGCGGAATCGCGTGAGAATGGGTGCCTCTCGCATGTAAGTCTGAACTGCGCCCTCGAGGAGTCTCGCGTGATCAGTAGCGCCGAAGAAGCGAAGTCCGTCCAAGGCCTCGATTGCAAATTGACCGGTGGAATTCCAGAAGTACTGGTTGAAGCCGCCATTGCGGACCTCGGCATCAAGGAAGTAGGTTGTGTAAACGGCTTGAATGCCGAATGGGAGCGCCGTCACGATCTTGTACTGGCGCTTCGAGTTGCGACCAACCTTCATCTCGACGAAATCGAGGATCGCCTGCTCGACCGACTCGTCGCCGATGCCAGCGAAGACGCTGGGTGCGAGCACTGGATATCGTTTGCGGTTCTCGAAGGCCTCGAAACTACGCCGGAGGTCGTCGTCGGATAACGCCATCAACTGCTCCCGTTTGGGCCTTCACCTGTAAGGCCCTTGGGCGTGCGCTTGAGGGCCGCGTCCACGCCTGACAAGTTCCGACATCGCATTGTTAGCCATGCTATGAGAGCCGTCGAAGCGCAAATGTGACATTCTGGCGAACCCACTCGGATTCGTGCGTGCGCAAACTCTCAAGCGGATTGGCGGCTCGATGACAGCCGATTTCGCCGAGAGCCCGAGCGATATCACCGAGGATAAGCCCGCGCTCGCTGCCGAGCAACTCAAGAAGTTTGGCCTCGGATCGCGGTCCGCCGATGTTGCCGAGTGCCCGGACGATATGGCGCCTATTATCGTAGGTCTCGCCGCCGTCGAGGCGGGCGAGGAGCTGCGGCAGCAGGCTCGCGTCACCAGACCGCGAGGCATCGATAATCTTCCAGCGACGCCGTGTCTCGTCGCCTTTGTGCAAGTGTTTCGCCATCTCAACCCTCTCATCTGTGGCGCGGGTTACTGCGTGCGCTCCTCGTATCTCTCTCTGCCTGGTAACGACCGCCCGCCGACAGGCGGATCGGCTGCAGCGTCTCGTTAGACTGGGCTATTTCGCATCCGTCGCATCGCCTCGCTTGCCGCTGAACTGCGCATAGGCGGCGTTCAGGGCGCGGACGAGGTCGGGCGTACTCCCGCCCCTGTAGTATAACCGCTTCTCGAAGCTCGCGCCCGCCGAGAACGCCCCCTCCCCGCTTCGGATGGAATACATGCCCACGAAAAACGGACTCCCATCCAACTGGGTAATCCGCAGTTCGCCGAGGACCATCCAGTCCGCCGGCTGCGGGTCGGAACGGTTCGGCCTCATCGCCGAGATGATCGGAACCCAATGGCTACGCGGTACGTCGAATTCCAGCTTCTGTTTCGTCGTCGGGTCGAAGTACCTCGCCTTGATACCTCGAACGCTACTGGTATGGGGCAGGGGGTCCGGGTCCGGTGCGCTCCGGCACCCCGCGGCACATATCGCCAAGGTGAACAGCAGCAGGCTAGAAGGACGGACCTGTGTCATCTGAATGAACCAGGATGCGCCGGTGCGATTGAGCGAGTGGTCAGGCCGCAGAGAGCGCACTAATCGTGACATAATACCCGTCTGGATCTCGGAGCGAGAACTCCATGGTTCCTGTGTTCGGGTTCACGTGGGGCTCCGCTTCGAGCTGAGAGGCGAGAGCCCGTGCCCTTGGCAGGGCCATGTCGAAATCGTCTACACGGAAGAACAAGAGGAGGCCATTCCCAGGCTTCCCGTGATCGGGGCTCATCAAGGAGGGATGCTCGTGGGCACCCCACGCGTGAAGGCAGAGCAAGACCGTGCCATCCGAGTCGAGGATTTGCCCGAAGTCGTCATGGGCGGGACGCATCTCCGGCTGGCCGAAGAGCGACTGGTACCATTTGAAGCTGCCGGCCACATCGGCTACCCCAATGATCGTCCACGTGCGCTTCACTTGGCCTATCTCCCGGTGTTGGATAACCGCCACGGCTCGCGCCATTCGGGGACCTCACCGACGCGGCATGCAGGAATATCCCAATGCACGGCAGCAGCAAGTACCCCGGGGTCTTCGACGATCTCTCCCTCCTCGATCGGCGATCCGTCGTGCCGATGGCCGTCTGCCGAGTGCGCGTATCGCGCCTTGCAGTAGTCGCCGATCAGGACGTACCCCCATGCCAGTGCAGCCGCCTTGTCCGGCGCCGAGATCCAGCAGTACATGGTGAAGTCCCCGCCAGGCTCCTCCGGAGTGCCGGCGCCGATGAAGGAGAACAACTCGATGTATTCAAACAGGAACCGTTGCATCAGCCAGACCCTGCTGCGTAACGCCGGAGCTCAGCGGCCCGGCAGGCCGGGCCTCGCATCGCGTCGATCTTACCACAAAGCTCGGCGGCGGTTCGGATCTGCTGCAGCGCGGGTCATTGCATGCGCTCCACGAGATGCGCCGATTGGCAGGCGGTTCATACGGCTCGGGCCAGAACTCGACCAGCCGCGTGATCTTGTCGCCGCTGACCTCGAAGAACGATATGACCCTTGCGGTTTGCACTCCGTCGGTGACCGTGACGTCGGAGACCGCTTCCGACTGACCGCCAACCAAGCGATTGACCGTGAAGGACCAACGGCCATGGGCAGGGTACTCCGCATTCATCCGGGCAAAACGCTCTGCCCCGCGAATGCGCTCGCGCGACAGCGGCCACTCGAGGACGAACTCGGGCGCCAGCACGGCACCGACGGCAGCAAAGTCATTGGTGCCCATGAGGCGCCAGTACTCAATTACTACCTCGACAGCGCTCGAACCTTGCACGGGTTCTCCCATGGCGGCTAACGCTAAAGATCAGCGGCCGGGCAACAGACGTGTCCGCTGGATCGCCGGGTCAGGGGGGCCGACGACGATATCGGACCAATATAACGGCGGCTAGAGCCGCGATCGATAAGGCGGCGGAGAGCGCAGCGACCGCGAATAAGGCGAGGCCCACGAGACGGTGAATCCGCTCGAGTTCGGAAGGGTCCGGCACTGGCGAATACGGTGGCATGCCTACGCCCGATAAATGGACGTAAGCGACCGCGACGCCGGTCAAGGCGATTGTTAGAAGGAGCAGGCGGAACGCGACGGTTGTCATGGACACCGATCCGGGACGCCTGGATATCGAGGTCAATGGTCCGACGCCGAACAAGGCTCTTGTTGCTGGCGTCAGGAGGGCCCAGAGCCCTAGGGCCCCGAGGGGCAAGAACACAGTTGGGACGTAGAGCGTGAGGATGCACACGCCGGCGACCCATGCCCAATACCTTCGGCGCCGGAGGCCACGAGCCACCAGCTCGATGCCCGCAGCCAATGTGAGGCAGGTAATGCAGCCTACCAACCCTGCTTCCGAGGGCAGGTTCGTTGGCTGAGCTGGCAATCGCGAATAGCCGAGAAAGGCCAAGCCCGCGATCAAATAGATGGCAGAGCTACTGTGCAAGCAGATCGTTGCGACGCCGATTCGATCACTCATGGCCTGCAGTCTCTGCCACCTAACGACCAAAGCTTAGCGGTTCGGTCCGCCGGGCGGAACCTTGATTGTAGCAGAAACGCCGCGGCGGGCGGGTCCGCTGGAGCACACGGTCAAACGGTCGATCGCTGTAGCAGCCAGCGTCGAGCGCCACACTCATCATAGTAGTACGCGAGGCGACCGGGTACGCAACTGATGAGTGTTCCCCACATGGCCAACTCGACCTGATCGATGGCCTCATCGAGGGGTAACTCCCGGCCGTCTATCGTCGGGATATCGGAGAGGACGTAGCAAGTCTCCGGTGCGCCATGAGAACGGAGCAGTGCGGCGATGTTGGCGCTCGAGGGAACCGGCGTGGTATATCGCTCATCAATGTCTCGGCAGTGATTCGGTCGGCCGAGGAACGAGCGACGGCGCTTCGCCGATGCCAGGAGGCCGAGCCATCGCTCTCGACGCGACGGAGATACAAATGCTCGAACTGTCGCTTCCTCGTGAGGGTGCATTTTCCGCCGCCGAACGTCCCAGATCAGGGGCCCGCCGCCAGGCGGGTCCGCTAGACCGCAGTTTTAGCGCACGCCACCCGATGGCTTCGAGGTTGACCGGTCTGAAGTGAAGCGGGGCCATTCGTCTTCCTGGGGCAAGCTGTCGCCATCATGCACCCGGAATACACCCGGCTTTGATGCCATCGGATCCCAGCCTCGACGCAGCCCTTCGAGTATCGCCTGGCGCACCACACGCGGCAGTATGAGGCGGTGACCGCCTGAGGTAAAAGCCCCGCCGCCGACTGGCACCCAATCGTCGTGGTAGCCGTAGGTGACCGAGAGCAATTGCCCGCGGAAACCTTTCGGTTTCGCGGTGAGTGTGATGAAGCCATTGTTGGGAGAGACACGATAGCGGTAGACCACGCCATCGATGGTGATGCGGCGTCGGCTATCCTTTCGAGAACGTCTCACCGGTGCCCTCGCGGGCTAACGCCAAGGTCAGGCCCGACGTCGCTCTGGTCAGAGCCCCAAGAATCGTCGACTCGACTGCCACGGACGAGCCAAGAATCCGTCGGGCGGGGACTGGGTATAGCCCGCCCGCTTGTGGTACCCGACCAATCGCGCCCGGGTGTCGAAGTACAGCTCGAGCCTGTTCTTGTCATCGCACCAGATCCGCTGGACCGACCCGGGCGGACTGCGGAACCCTTCGTCCGTCATCATCGCTTCACCGCCGTGGCCGTAGTTGCCGGGCGGACCGCCGAGCAACTCTTCTACTTCGGACTGGGGCATCCCGGTCCGCAATTGGTTGAAGTTCTCCGGTCTCAGGGGAGGAGCTAGGACCTTACCGGTCGCCCACCACCCCAGGAGGACGGCGGTAGCGGCGACGGAGATCCCGATCACCCACAACTTCCAGCGTCGCGCCACCGCTCACCTCCGCTGAACCTAACGACGGAATTTAGCGGTCCGCGGAGCGGGCCCGCTGCATCGCCTCGTCAGGCTCGCCCCAGCTCGAATCCGCCGGCTTCGAGGAGACCCAAGGCCCAGCCCACGACACTCGATAGACTTGACCAAGTCACCGATGCTGGGCATACGGATTGAGCCATCGAGCATAGTAAGTGACGTCGAGGTTTCGCCTCGCCCACGCATGCATAGTTATCACCTTCCAAGAGCGAAGCTCAGCGGACCGGCCCGCCCGAGCCGCTGTCGATTGTACCAGAAGCCGCCGCGGCGTGCGGGTCCGCTGCAGCACCGGGTCAAACGGTCGATCGCTGTAGCAGCCAGCGTCGAGCGCCACACTCATCATAGTAGTACGCGAGGCGACCGGGAACGCAACTGATGAGTGTTCCCCACATGGCCAACTCGACCTGATCGATGGCCTCATCGAGGGGTAACTCCCGGCCGTCTATCGTCGGGATATCGGAGAGGACGTAGCAAGTCTCCGGTGCGCCATGAGAACCGAGCACTGCGGCGATGTTGGCGCTCGAGGGAACCGGCGTGGCATATCGTTCATCAATGTCTCGGCAGTGATTCAGTCGGCCGAGGAACGAGCGACGCCGCTTCGCCGATGCCAGGAGGCCGAGCCATCGCTCTCGACGCGACGGAGATACAAATGCTCGAATTGTCGCCGCCTCGTGAGGGTGTATTTCGCGCCGCCTGAAGCTCCAGTTCCGGGGCCCGCCGCGAGGCGGGTCCGCTGGATCGCAACGTTAGCCCCGTCTTCGACGAATGTCTGCGGACTCGACGCCGGTATCCAGGTTAAAGCAGATGGCTCGCAACTTCGACTCCGCGATCAGACCGTCGTTGCAGCAGCGCACCAGGAAGCGGTAAGTCGGCTCCGTAACCGAGCGACGGGCCTCACGCAGAGCCGCATGTGCGACACGCCGTGGCGGGTCCGGTGACCCGTGGATATCAGGGTCGCTGGGCAGAAAGGTTCTCGGTCCGGTGCTCGGCCACGTACTGATCTTGCGCCGCCTTGAGCTGGCGGAATCGTGGCTCGTAGCCGTCGATGACCTCCAAGGCGTGCCGGGCCTGAGAGACCCAGAAGTCGAGGTTGGCCACATGGCCAGCGAGTTGATGCGTGTTGAGGGTGACGAAGCGAGCGAGCTGGTCGGCCACGACCTTGGCCATGTTCTCGGAGAACGACATGGTCCACCTTCCCCCCTCGGCTAACAACGCGGATCAGCGGCCCCGCGCAGCGGTGTCTGCTGCATCGCAATATTAGACATCAGCGGACCCGTGAATCCGACGATTGCAGTTCTTCGACCTCGGCATCACCGAGCGGAAATACATGGTACCCGCAGTGCTCCGTGAAGACGATGACCTCGCCGGCCGCCTCATCCAGGATGGCGAACGCATACCGAAAGAGGACGTGGGAACCATCGGGGAAGCGGATGAGGACGCACAGCCCCGGTGGGAAATCATCGGCCGAGAGGCGGTCGCGCTCCTCGCCACGCCGCTGGCGGAGATACTGCCGCAGCCGCGGCTTCCACGCTTCGGGGACGACTGGAGACATTGATTTCCTCGGTGCCTGACGACCAAAGCTTAGCGGACCGACCGTCGGGCGGAGCCGTGATTGTACTAAAGAACAGCGGCCAGCCGACTGGCTTGTCTGCTGGCTCGCCGGTCAGGCGGCGTTCCGCGCCCGGCGTGCGAGGGGCTGGCCGGGCGCAGCCACGAATCTAACACAAAGCATCGCCGGGGGCCGGGGCTGACGCGGCGATTCGTCAGGGCTGGGCCTCGCCATCACCCTCGCTGGGTCGCGATACCGCGACTGGATGTTTGCCAAAATCACCTTCGAGCCAGCCGTGATAGCCCATGCACATTCCGTCGCCTTGTCACAAACATCCTGAAAGATGATGAACCCTGCAGCGTGCTGCAGCCAGAGTTCGCGAGCCCGAGGTTCGAAGGGCGGGTCCACAAGCTCGTATTGCCACGTTGCCATGTGTCCGTGGTCCGTGCAGGCCTGACGACAAGGATCAGCGGCCCGCCGCAGGCGGGTCCGCTGCATCGCAATGTAGGGGTTGTCACGGCTGAGGCCGCCGATGCTTAAGCAGTGACTCAAGCGTACGGAACCCGCCCCTTGGCTTCAACTGCTTCGCTCCAGCGGTCGCAGATACCCCGGAGGGGCTGGACTGAGTCGTCCTCGAACTTCTCGACGAGCTCACACTCCTCGGCCGTGAGCGACAGCACCTCGAAGATGCAGTCGCAAGTGGTGATGAAGTCGCCGCAGAAGGGACACAGCTCCCGGTTGCAGAACGGCTCGTGAAGCTGGCCGACTGGCGCGCCGCAACTGGGACATGCATCCACCATCTTGTGGACCCCCCGCCCCCTAACGCATGAGCTCAGCGGCCCGGCCCACCGAGCACGAGCGTGGATTGTATCACGAAGCCGCGGCGGGCCGGGTCCGTTGCAGCGACGGTTATGCGATGCCCGGAGCGCCGCCGCCTGGCGCCTGCTGTCTCGCGTACTCCCGAGCTAGCCGCCGCTAGCCTCGCATGAACATTGGCGAGATAAGCGCTCGACAGATTTGATCGACCGTTCTCGTAATCGTCGACGATTGCCAGCCACACGTCGTGGATCGCCCGCCGCGCGGTGTCGGCTACGACCGCGGTCGATTGAGCCTCCAGTTGGGCCAGCGAATGGGCCAGGCGGCCCGCGATCCCACGTGCGTGACAGCCCTGACTCGCTCCGGGTTGCGAGCGTTGAGGAAGTCATGCGCGGCCGACTCGATGGTTCGGGGACAGGACCAGTGATGCCACCAGAGAACTTCGAGCAGCCCGAGCATCCGCGCCTCCCGCAGGCTAACGCCGCAGACCGCCGGCCCGCGGAGCGGGTCCGCTGGGGCGGGTCCGCTTGTCGTTCATTGAGCGATCAGTTGCTCGTAGCGATCATGGGGACCGATCCAGAACCAGACCAAGCCCTCGGGGCGCTGCCTCGCGAGCGCGCGGATGCGGAGACCGACACGAGCAGACCAGAAATCCCCGACCTTCTTGAATCGCAGCGACGGATGGCGCGGATCAGCTTGGAGCATCGCGAAGCATTGGTCAGCCAGGTCGCGGGTTTCCGCCGGTAGGCGGCGATAGTGGAACCAGAACTCCGGGGTGGCGAAGTGGTTCACGGCGAGAGCGGCGTGCAGCGGCCGGCTTCGAAGTCCTCGTCGGCGCGGCGGCCCGCGGCTTCAAGGCGCCCGGCCAGGATATCGGCCTCGATTCGCCGATCCCATTGATCCGCCAGGAACTCCTCGAACCAGTGCGAAAAGCGATCGAGCTCCTCAGCGGGGAGCTGTGCGACGGCGGCCTGGAGTTCTTCTACGCTCATACCTTGGAGACTACCGCAAAGTGGCTGCCGCCGACAATATGGCGTCCGCGGCCCGATACTCGAGTCACGACCAGCGGCGCATGCCTGAATGATCGTTGAGCGATCCTGCCGTCGAGCGTCCTGCAAGCTTAAAGCGTGTTCTGCTACCAGTCGTCCGTGAAGTAGCGAGTGAGTTCCTGGCTGAGCCCCTGGAGGTCGGGGAAGACACTGGTGTCCGTGATGCCGGCAGTGTACAGGTCAACGCGCACCTTAACAATTGCTTCCTGGTCAATTACCAACTTCTGTAAACGCGAACCCCGCCGCCGCCCTAACAACTCAATTCCGTTCGCCGCGGTCCCGTGAATCGTGAATCGGCTCTGCTGAACCGCGACGCGGCGAGCGATGTGGGGTGGATCAAATGAGCTCCGATCGAATCGCGTCCTCGTGATCTTCGAGGCCGAGCCGAATCAGAGAAGCAGTAAGTTCCCAGTCGGCGTCGGTGTGCCCACGGAACCAGGGGTCGAAGTACGCGCCTTTCCCGATCCATGAGTCGCGTACGGAGTTCGTCGCCTCGATGTACTGCGCCAAGCTGCCGATGCGAAGTGGACGCTTCATCTTGGGATCAGTGTGGCTTGAACGTGTGCTCACAAGAATTCGACAGAAACCGCGTTTTTTCTCATTCCGCCGGACGTGCTGCCCAACGTCGAGCAGGAAACACTGCCGAGCAGTCAGGCACTGTCCTCGATTTCAAATGATCCTACGGACGCAGAATTGGGATTCCAAACGAAAACATAGAAAGATGACGAATGGTCACGCGACGAGTGATGCAAGGCCGCCCGGACTGCTCGATCAGGTGCACGCGAAGCCAGGAGTGCTGCGTGGCGACTGCGGTGCGAACCCTCAGGCGATAAAGACGGCAGGGCTTACCGATCGTTGATCGACCCTGCCGCCGAGCGTTTCCCATGCTCAGGGCTCTGCGCGGTCATCGCCGGGCTTGTTGTACATTGATTGGAGGTCTGGCTTCGCGGACTCCGATCCGTCATGGTTAGGCGGCTATGACCACTCTTGGGGAGGGACACCAAACAGTTTCGCGGCGGTGGCCTTGGCATCCTCGACGCTCGCGTGCCAAGTGTCCGCGGTGAAGCAGCCGGCCGGGCTCATCACGAGGTGGTAACCCTCTGCGGCGTTGCCCTGGATCTCGAGCGTGACCACGCGATCTTGCACCCTGGCGGGCGGATCCGACGGCTCGGCCACCTTCCAGGCGTTGCCCTGGCCGCGTATCGGCACCACGACGACAGTTTTCACGCTCGCTCCCCCGAAGCCATTTGACGCGAAAGTTCAGCGGCCCGCCGCAGGCGGGTCCGCTGGATCGCCTCGTCAGGCATGAACACATTCTAATGTTGATGATAGCCTTACCGCATCCCATCGCAACACAATACCGGCCGGATATCCACCCACGAACTCGAAGTCGCCCAACAGCGAATCGAGAGGACTCGGGCGCCGTCCTCGAATTGAAATTATCTTACAATCGGGCAGTGGGGATCGTGAACGAGAACAGGGAAACTATCAGGGACCGATCTATGGACGTCAGCCAAGCCGATTACCAGAGCACGACCCACACCTCCCCTCGCAAGAACGTGCTCCTTTTGAGCTGCATGGACCTGAGGTTGCTGGATAATCTGGTGAAGTTCATGAATTTCGAGAACCTTGAAAACCGCTTCGACCAGTTCATCCTGGCCGGAGCGGCGGCCGGTGCCATGCAGATGCCTGCCTGGCACAAGGCGTTCTTCGATCACCTGGTCCTGGCCGTGGGCCTCCATCAAATTAAATATGTATACGTTGTCGAGCACCGCGATTGCGGTGCCTACACGGAGTTTTTTGATCAGTCGTACGTGAAGTACGACCCGGATGCCGGCCACAACATTTATGACCTGGAGGCCGAGCATAAGGATCACAGCCGCCAGGCGTTCTTGCTCAAGGCTGATATCGACAACTATTGCCGCGAGCGTCGAGTCGACCCGTATCCTCCTGGCGAGACGGATCCGATCTCCAGGAGATTCCGGGAGATCGTCAAGCGTTCCTACGGGAAGAACCCGGATCTCGAGTCTCTGAAACATCTCTGGGACATCGAGGTTCGCTGTTTCATGATGAACCTCCGCGGGGGTGTCGACTGGCTCGATGAATATGTTGATACGATCGAGGATGAAAAGCGAGTGAAGAAGGCGAAGAAACCGGGTCGCAAGAGCAGGATTCCAGGCGAGAGTTGATCGCGAGTGTGAGAATGCGTCTTCCATCGCAGGCTACGCCTACCGGAATGCCCGAGCACACGCGGGCGTGGGCGGTATCACGGGAGGAGAAGCTCACGCGAATGGGAGTGACGATTTGGGCCGGGTTATTGAACGGAAAAGGGGAGACGGGCTCACGCAAAGTCGCAAAGGCATGGCGCGACGAATTCAAGAATGTTTGTATGAAGATATACACATGCAAAGTCGCAAAGGCGCCAAGGGAAGGCGCGAAGAATTCAAGAATGTGGGTTTGAAGTCGAACGGATGATGACGAGCGGGGATTCGAAGCCGCTTTGATCGATCGGAGAGAGGCACCGCGGATTCGTGCGCGTGAATCGGTTTATCGAAGCGCTTTCGCTGAAATCGTTATTTCGTTAGTGAGGGATCGAACTCATACCAAGTATCGGGATCCGTTCGATGAACCCATTTGCCTTCGTGCTGCTGGATAAAGCCAGGAACGATCAAATCTCTGATGAACTGCTTAACTTCAGCCGTCCACTGCTCGGGAGTAAGATCGTTGTCTTCGGATTTGTGGTCGGTCATCGATCAAACTCTGCTATCGGTAACGTATCGCACGCCATCAGGGGCCAGCGCGGGTTCGTTGCCTACTTAGCCGATGCGACCTGCCGCAAGCTGTGTGAAGACGGTGGGTTGCACCCACACTACGGGAACGCCGTCGCTGGTGTGCCACGTCTATCTCGCGCGATTACAACGTCCCGGGGGGGAGAACTCGATTCAACATCGCAAGTACGAGTTCCCAGCGCGCCAGCGTGATGTTGGCGCGGAGTTTTTGGGTAATTGCGATTTTGGCGACTAAAACGCTTATTAAAGCCCTTCTGAGGTCCGATGAATAAGTGCGGCACAGCCAGTGCGGCGAGTCCGGCCCCGGATTACCAGGACCGTGTCCGAACAAGGAGTGTCGCCGATGATCTCCAGGATGGGACGACGAAGTCTTTTATCTTTAGTGGTTTACAGTGCTTTCGCGCTGGGGTTCGCTGGGGGGTGTTTGCACAGGCAGCTTGAGTTCACTGCCCACCGGACGCTCAGCAGGCTGCCCGAGCTGCAGTATCAGCAGGTGGTGGATAATCTGGCGGCGGTGGCGGCGAATCCCGCGAATCTTCCATTCCTGGCGGTTGTTGGCCAGGGGGCGATCCAGGTTACGGATAACGGGACGAGCACACTGAGGCTGACCATCCCGATGCTTTCGGCGAAGCCTTACGGGGTCAACATCGGGGCGTCGCGGAACGTGACGGGTACTCTGAGCCTGGGGACGGTCACCAGCCCGGACAAGATCCGGGCGATGCAGGCGGTTTATCAGCAAGTGGTTGCGGGCTCGGCGCGACGGGAGCCTGCGCACTTGTGGCTGCACGTCGGGGCGAAACACGAGGTTCCGCGTGGGGCGCGATATAGCGGCCAGCATGGTGATGTGTGGGTCTGGGTGATGCCGGCGGATGTCGCGGGGCTTTCCGAGCTGACGCTGGCGATTCTCGATATCGCGACGCGTGTCGACGAGGCGGATACGGCGGTACCACCGGACCGGAGCGGGAGGCGCGGCGCGGTGCCGCGGCGGAATTTCCAGGTTCCCGCGAGTGGGCCGGTTTTCACGCCCGGCGGGGCTGGATGAAAGCAGGGAGCGATGCCATGGCAAACGAGTCGATCGAGGAGCCGCGAGCGGATGAACCGCAGAAGTCCGCAGTGGTGGTGGAGGCGCTCTTGAAGGTCGCCGCGACAGCGCGTTTCTTCCGGTCAGCGGACGGACGGCTGCATGCTCAAGTGCCGGTCGGCGACCGGCAAGAGATTTACGCGCTGAAGTCGACAGGGTTTCGCGACTGGCTGATCGAGAGCTACCGGTGCGAGCGCGGAGAGCTGCCGCCGGCTGGAGCAGTTCGAAACCGTGATCACGTCGCTCGAGGCCCGCGCGCGATTTGACCGCAGCGTGCCGGCCGTGCACGTGCGAGTGGGCCGCGACTGCGGCGAGAAAGCAGGGGACTTCTACATCGACCTGGGAGATGACAGCGGACGGGCCGTGAAGGTCAACGCGCGAGGATGGCTCGTGGTTGATAAGCCCACGGTGAGATTCCGGCGTCCAGACGGACAGTTGAAGCTGCCGGCGCCCAGCCGCGAGGGCTCGATCGAGCGGCTGCAAGCGTATGTGAACCTTACCGAAGCAGACTTCCGATTGCTGGTTGGGTGGCTGGCTGCGGCGCTATTGCCCGAAGGGCCCTATCCGGTGCTGGCGATCCACGGTGAGCAGGGGTCGGCGAAGAGCACGCTGGCGAAAGTCGTTCGACTGCTGGTTGATCCACAAGCCTCGCCGCTGCTGGCGCAGCCGAGCAGCACGCGCGATCTGATGGTCACGGCTTTTGGCGGCTGGCTGCTGGTGTATGACAACATCAGCGTGTTGGCCAACTGGCTTTCGGATAGCTTGTGCCGGCTGGCGACGGGCGGGGGATTCTCGGCGCGAGCCCTTTATTCCGACGACGAGCGGAGAACGATCTATGCTGAGCGAGCAGTCGTATTAAATGGCGTTGATGAGTTTGTCCGCCGGGACGATCTGGCCGACCGGTGCGCGTTTTTGAAGCCACCGCCAATCGGTCTGACGAGCCGGCGTGCGGAGTCCGAATTCTGGCAGGCATTCCGAGCGGACTATCCGGCGATCTTCGGAGGGCTGCTCGATGCGATCGTGGGCGGGCTGAAGGTGCTTCCCACGGTGAAGCCCTCGAAGCTCCCACGAATGGCGGATTTTGCTCGATTTGGAGAGGCGGTTGGCCGGGGGCTGGGCTGGCCGGCGGAGACGTTTCTGTCGATTTACCACGATAACCGGGGCGAGGCTGCAAGCGCATCGCTCGAGGATTCACCCGTGGCCCAGGCGCTCTTGGAGAGTGCGGAGCTCGGCGGGTTCCGGCAGGACTGGACGCAGTCGCCGACGGAGATGCTCGAGGAATTGGGCAGGGAAGTGTCGCGCAGGATCCGGGCGTCGGCGAGCTGGCCGAAAACGGCCAGGGCATTCAGCGACGAGCTGCGCCGGATTGCTCCGCAGCTTCGGACGCGTGGAATATCCGTCACGTTCGGCAGGGCCCGCAACAGCCGCCTCGTAACGATCAGCGCGGACTCGCGTGACGATTATTCCTGCGCCACACCGAAGTAGAAACGCAGCGAGGATTTCGGGCTAATCCGTGCGCGCCCGATTATTCCTGCGCCACACGTAAGTCGAAGGCCTGTAAGGCTGTGGCGCATGTGGCGCAGAAACGAGGGCTGCGAATTTGTTTTTGCGGACTGGCGGCGCTATCTGGTCTGGCGGTCTGGACCGATTCGACGAATAATCGCGGCCGGATGTGGGTATGCGATCGATCGCCAGGTAACTGTCCTAATTCGGTTTATATGCGGGGTGGCAGCTCTGTGCTGGATTCACTTGCGGATTCGGGCTTCGTTATCACCGAGCGCGTCTTGTCGCCGGGGATGGTCGACGAGTTGCTCGAGGCGACGCGAGCCTACTCGGCAGGCGGGCATGAAGGGGTGCTTGACCGGGGGGGCCTCGTGTATGGAGGTCGGGACCTGTTGTGGCGTGTGCCACGGGTATTCAGTCTGGGGAGGTCTCCAGAGATCCTTTCGCTGGCTCAGAGCATCCTGGGTGCGAGGGCTTTTCCGGTTCGCGGGCTTTTTTTCGACAAGACGCTGGAGACGAACTGGAACCTTCCGTGGCATCAAGATCTGACGATTGCCGTTTTGTCGCGGCGCGATGCGCCCGGATTCGGTCCGTGGACTCGCAAGGCGGGCATTCCGCACGCTCATGCCCCGGCCGAGCTGCTGGCGCGGATGGTGACGATTCGGCTGCATCTCGATGACTCAGGGCCGGGTGATGGACCACTACGGGTGCTGCCGGGGTCGCATCGTGAGGGGCGGCTGAATGCGCAGGCGGTTGCGGAGTGGGCGGGGCGCGCGGGTGCGCTTGCGGTCGACTGCTGTGTGAATGCGGGTGGTGCGGTGGTCATGCGGCCGCTCTTGCTGCATGCCTCGGCATCGCGAGTGTCGGCGGGACACCGGCGGGTGATTCATCTTGAATATGCGGCTGAGGCGCTGCCGGGTGGGCTCGAATGGTACCGGCCGGCGGATTGGGCGGCGCCGTTCGAGGCCCGCGCCGAACGCGCCGACCGGCTGCGTGCGTTCCCGTAATCCTTATGCGGTAAGGGCGCGCGACGAATGTACAAAACGAACTGGCTGATCGGGGTGGAGATTGGTACAGGCTATTCTTGCATTTTCCCGTGCCCGCTCTTGTCGTCTTCGGATGTGGCCTTGCTTGGTTCGGGTTCGGTCTCGTCGCGGGTCTCGCTGAGCAGATAGGTGGTCTTTGCCTGGGATTCGTAGTACGTGCGCATGACCACTTCGGCCAGGATACCCATGAGGATGCAGAAGAAGCCGCCCAGGAAGAACATGGCTGTTATCGTGGGCAGTGGAGTTGCGATAAACGACTTGGGAGGCTTGTCGGTGCGCCAGAAGAGGGCGGGCCAGGGGAAGATGTACTTGAAGTAGAGCATGGCGAAGATCGACAGGATTCCCAGTCCGAACGACCATAATCCGAAACGGCCGAAGAAGTGGAGCGGCCGTTGCGAGTAGCGCTGGAGGAAGCGGATCAGGATGAGGTCGAGAACGACGTTGAAGGTACGGCCCAGGCCGTACTTGGTTTTGCCGGCGGTTCTGGGGCGGTGATTGACGACGAGCTCGATGACCTTCGCGCCGTGCCAGGCGGCGAAGATCGGGATGAATCGGTGCATCTCGCCGTATAGCCGGACACCCTGGAGCACGCGGCGGCGGTATGCCTTGAGCGTGCAGCCGAAGTCGTGGAGCGGCACGCCTGAGAGCCGGGCGACCAGCCGGTTGGCAAGCCAGGAAGGGACCTTACGAGTGAACAGGGAATCATGGCGTTGTTTTCGCCAGCCGGAAACCACGTCGTAGCCGGCATCGATCTGCTCGAGCAGGCGTGGGATGTCGGCGGGATCGTTCTGGCGGTCGCCGTCGATGGGGATCAGGATCTCGCCGCGTGCCTGGTCCAGGGCGGCGGTGAGGGCCGCGGTCTGACCGCAGTTGCGGGCGAGGCAGATGAGGCGGACGTGCGCGGGGTGGCGGCGTTTGATTGATTCGAGCCTGGCGCGGGTGCCGTCGGTCGAGCCGTCGTCGACGAAGATGAGCTCGTAGGTCGATGGCCGCGGAGAAAGCACGGCGTCGAGCTCTTCGTGGAGCGGCTCGACGTTGTCGACCTCGTTGAACACGGGGATCAGGACTGATAAGTGGATTTTGGGTGTGATCACGTCACCAAAGTCTCTGGAGGAGCGTCGTCGCCGCGTTATTCTACCCAGCGAGATACTGAAGCAAGAACCGGCGGCTGATTCTCAGGGAATTCTGTCGTTCCTCGATTGAACCCTCGAAGGCCCGATCTTCGACTTCGATGGCGACGTGGCCTTGATAGCCGATATCGCTCAAGGCGCCCAGGAACGCTCCCCAGCGAACGTCGCCCAATCCGGGGATCTTGGGAGTATGCCAGAGCTTGGGGTAAGACAGCAGGCCGTACTCGTTGAGAGCGGTCTGCTCGATGCGGGCGTCCTTGGCGTGGACGTGAAAGATCCGGTCCTTGAACTCGGCCAGAGGCGCGACGTAGTCGACTTGCTGCCAGACCAGGTGAGACGGGTCGAGATTCAGGCCGAAGCTTTTGCTCTTGATCTCGTTGAACATCCGGCGCCAGATGGCGGGCGTGGTTGCCAGGTTCTTGCCGCCGGGCCATTCGTCGGCGCTGAAGAGCATCGGGCAGTTTTCGATGGCGACCTTGACGCCTTTGGCCTCGGCGTGGGCGATCAGGGGTTTCCAGACATCGAGGAAGCACGGCCAGTTGGCCTCGACGGAAAGGGCGGGGTTGCGGCCGATGAAGCTGTTCACGACGCCGACTTCAAGCGCCGCCGCTGCATCAATCACCTTCTTCAGGTGCGATGCGGCCAGCTCGGCTTCCGTGGGGTCGGCCGATAGCGGATTGGGGTAATAGCCAAGGCCGGAGATCTCGATCTTGTGGGCGGAGAGCAACTGGCGGACGGCCGTGACGGAGGCCGGCGAAATGGACGAGACGTCGAGATGGGTGACACCGGCATAGCGACGATCGGACTTGCCGGCCGGCCAGCACATGAGCTCGACGCTCGAGAATCCCTCTTGGTGCGCGAAGCTCAGCAAATCCTCGAGCGTAAAGTCGGGCAGGATTGCCGAGACGAATCCCAGTTTCATGATCGAAGGCTCCCATGACGCTACGGATGGTGAAGGGAAAACGAGCCTGCTCAGTAGCGGAGGACTCCCAGGGCAACGCCCATGATGAGCCCGACGACGTGGGCTGCGTTGGCGATCGGACCGAAGATGCCAGTCATGCAGAGGACGATCAAGAGGAGGAAGAAACTGACGCTGTTGGGATGCAGGATCATTCTCTGCTCGGGCTCATAGAGTCCCTTCATCCAGATGTAGCCGAAGAGGCCGCAGACCACTCCGGAGATTCCGCCGAAGAGGTCGTGAGCTTTGCCTGGCTCGATCCTCTCCCAGTAAAGAAATTCGCCGATATTGGACGTGACCGCAAGAAGGAGAATCATCAAGGCGAGCCGGAGCGTGCCGCGGCGGATCTCGATGAGAGTGCCGAGCGCGGAGAAGGCCATCATGTTGAGTAGAAGGTGCAGAATGCTAAAGTGGAGGAAGATGGGGGTCACCAGCCGCCACATTTCACCGTGGACGACGTCGTTGAAGCCGTTGTTCCGCTCTTGGCCCTGGGCGTCGACGAAGTTGGTGGAGAACCGAAGCGCGTCTTGCACTTTATGCCGGTTGCTCTTGGTTTCGAGCAGGAAGAAGACGGCGACACACGCCACGCTGATCAGGACCGTCACGGGGCGCCGGCGCACGCTGGGATAGCCCCAGATATCCGCGGCTTCGCGGAAGTTTTTGCGGAACTTCTGGTCGAGCTGCTTTTCCTCGCGACGAATGCTTTTTGCCGAATCGACTGCGCTTCGGTAACGCGGGTCATCGGGGGCGCTCAGGTAGCCGCTGAGCTCTTCGCGAGCTCGCGGGAGGTGATCTTCGTTGTAGATCCACAGCGCCCAGCCGTCCGGCCGCTCGTCGACGCGCGTCTTCATACCGAGGGTCAGGAGGTAGTCGGCGAAGACCTTGGGGTCGAGTTCTTTCGGCAGTGTTCCGAGCTGGCGCACCGCGCGGTCCCTTCCAAGTGCTGGTTGGTTGATGGCGGTGAAGGCTCGAGATTGGCTCCGGCGGCGAGGGCTCCGCCGGCGCGCCACCGCACGGGTTTGGGCTTCAGAGTACCACAAGATAGGGGCGAGGCACACCCGAGCGGACGGTCTGGCTTTGGCCAGGGGATGGAAACCTCTGTTGTGCGGCGCCGCCGATTGGCTTGCCGTGAGAGGGATGATACGATGATTCCAACTCTTCTGTCAGGCACACGATGAGACCCCGTCATGACCACGCTCCGGACTCGCGCTTTGCCGCAACGAAAGGTCTGGACTGTCGCCGATCTCTACCGGCGGTTCGGCCCGATTCCGTTTGAGCGCATCCGCCAGAACCCGCCGCCGGGGTGCGGGACGGTCGACGATGTTGTCCGGCTCAACGACCACGAAGACCGGCTTTACGAGCTGGTCGATAGCATCTTGGTGGAGAAGACCGTGGGATTTGAGGAATCTCGAATCGGGATGAAGATCGGGCGGCTGCTCGGCAATTTTGTCGACCCGCGAAATCTGGGAGTGGTGCTCGGAGCCGATGGGACGATCCAGCTCGCCCTCAACCTCGTTCGGATTCCCGACGCGTTGTTCATCTCGTGGGAGCGGTTACCCGGGGGTGAGGTTCCCAGAGAGCCCGTTCCCCTACTGGTTCCCGACTTGACCGTGGAGGTCATCAGCCGGAGCAACACCCGCAAAGAGATGGAGGAAAAGCTCCGCGAATACTTCGAGAAAGGTGTTCGCCTGGTCTGGTTCGTGCGTCCGAAGAGTCGAGTTGTCGACGTACACACAGCGCCGGACCAATTTACCCGGCTGACCGCGTCGATGCGGCTCGACGGCGGCGACGTGCTGCCAGGTTTCTCCGTCATGGTCGGGGAGCTGTTTGAAGTGCCGCAGCGACCGGCCGCCAAAGGCGGGGAAAAGAAGAACGGGCCGCAGCCTGGGAACAAGAAGAATGGGCGGCGGAAGGGGTGATCTTTACGTTTGTAGCTGACCACGGTGAGATGAGCAATGGCTGCGATTAACGCCATCGAAAAAGCGCCGAGAAAGACCTGGACCGTCGCCGATCTTTACCGGCGGTTTGGCCCGATTCCGTTTGAGCGTATCCGCCAAAGCCCGCCACCGGGCTGCGGGACCGTTGACGATGTTGTCCGGCTCAATGACCATGAAGACCGGCTCTATGAGCTGGTCGACGGCATCTTGGTGGAGAAGACCGGGGGGTTTGAGGACTCCTTCATCGCTGGGAATATCGTGACCTTCCTCAATAACTTCGTGCGTCCCCGGGCTCTGGGAATGGTCGCCGGTGAGGGAGGAACGATCCAGCTCGATCTTAACCTCGTGCGGATTCCCGACGCATTGTTCATTTCATTGGAGCGGCTGCCGGGTGGTGGAGTTCCCAAAGAGCCTGTTCCCTTACTGGTTCCGGACCTTGCCGTCGAGGTCATCAGCCGGAGCAACACTCGCAAAGAGATGGAGGAAAAGCTCCGCGAATACTTCGAGAAAGGTGTGCGCCTGGTCTGGTTCGTGCGTCCGAAAAGCCGGGTTGTCGACGTATACACGGCGCCGGACCAATATACCCGGCTGAGGGCCTCGATGCGGCTTGACGGCGGCGATGTGCTGCCGGGTTTCTCGGTCGTGGTCGGGGAGCTGTTTGAGCTACCGCAGCGACCGGCCGCCAAAGGCGGGGAGAAGAAGAACGGGCCGCAGCCCGGCAAGAAGACGAACGGGCTGCGCCGCGGTCGGTAGGGAGAATTGCACGGACTGCTTGATGCCGGGAGCCTGCGTCGATCATGCCTAACACGCCCAAGCACTACCGCCTGGTGATCTTCGATGCGATCGATGATCCGCAAGAGTTGCGTGAAGTCGTTTGCGACGTGACCGGGATGCACCCGACTGACGCGGTGCAGTGGCTGGCGCGGGCGCCCGGGGTCTGGCCGAAGCACCTCGAAGAAGCTGATGTGCGCAAGTTGCTGGACGGCCTGTACGAAGCGGGCGTGGCGGCCGAGGCCTGGCGGGCCGACCAGTTTCCCGAACTGAGTCCGGCGCGGACTGTGCACCGGGCGGCGTGCTTGAGCGACGGATTTCGGATTGAGGGGCTGCGCGGTGAGCCGACGCACTGGGTGCCGTGGGACCGGGTCGAGATGATCTGTGCTGGCCGGATCTCTGCTGAGGATGAGTACCGGAAGGACCCGAATGCGCGATGGCCCTCAACGGTCGTCTCGGGTATTCGTGCTCTGGCGCTCATGAAACCTCGGCCGCTGGGACGGCATGCGCGGGCGCAGCGGGTGCCGCGCGACCCGGTGGGCGAGGCGCTGGTCGTGCGCCGGGATCCACGGATTGCGTTCCGCGTGGTCGAGAATCAGATGAGCTACGCGTACCTGGGCAACCGGCTCAGCAACTCTGCGGCCGAGAACTTTCCGGTGTTCCTCGCGGATCTGTGCGCCCGCGCGGACGTAGCCTACATCACGCCGTCGACTCGGGCGATCCTCAAGATGGCCGAGGCCGGCGACTGTGAATTCCCGAGCTCGCACGCACTGCTCGAGTATGCGACCCATCGGCTGCTCTGGAGCTGGTACAGCCGCGACCGCGAGGCTCAAGCATCGCTGCCGGGCGGGGACGATCCGGTTGATTCCGAGCGCGAACTGCCGGAAGCGGACGACACCGACGAGGACATCGAGCCCGGCGAGGAATAGTGCTGCGACAAGTCTGGCCGCTCGGTGGTGGGGCGAGCGAAACGTCGCGCGGCTGCGGGCGATGCCGGCACGCAACACGACCAAACGGTTCTTTTCAGCGGCGTTCCGTTTTGTTAGACTTCACCACCACGATGCCTCCCCCTCGGTAGGTAGACGAACCACAATTGGGCGGCTTCCGTCTTCCGGAACAGCCGTGCTCCAAACAGACGCTCGACCCGCTAGGAGATTCCCTTCCGTGCCTGATAACGATCGCTATCTTTTCACGAGCGAATCCGTGTCCATGGGCCATCCGGACAAGATGGCGGACCAGATTTCCGACGGCATACTCGACGCCATCCTGGCACAGGATCCGCATGCGCGAGTGGCATGTGAGACGTTGCTCACAACCGGGCTCGTCTGCCTGGCGGGCGAGATCACGACCAAGGCCCAGGTTGACTACCCGGCAATCGTGCGGCAGATCGTGCGCGAGATCGGGTACACGTCGAGCGACATGGGATTTGACGCGGGCACATGCGCGGTGATGGTGGCACTCGGCAAACAATCGCCCGACATCGCCCAAGGAGTGGATGAAGACAGCACCCGAGGGAAGGACATCGGCGCCGGCGACCAGGGGATGATGTTCGGCTTCGCATGCAACGACACGCCGGAACTCATGCCTTTGCCCATTGCACTGGCCCACCGGATCATCAATCGCATCACGGATTTGCGGAAAAACGGGACGATCAAGTGGCTTCGACCGGATTCGAAGAGCCAGGTGACGGTGGAATACGAGGGTTTCACACCGATTCGGATCGACACGGTGGTCGTCTCGACGCAGCACCATCCGGATGTCAGCCATGCGGAGATCGTGGAGCGCGTCAAGAAGGAAGTGATCGAGCCGGTGCTGCCGCCGGATCTGGTCGACTCGTCGCTCACGTACCACATTAATCCGACGGGCAAGTTCGTGATCGGCGGGCCACACGGTGACTCCGGAGTGACCGGGCGCAAGATCATCGTTGACACGTACGGCGGCATGGGGCGCCACGGCGGCGGTGCGTTCAGCGGGAAGGACCCCACCAAGGTCGACCGTTCGGCTGCCTACATGGCCCGTTATGTCGCCAAGAACATTGTCGCCTCGCGGCTTGCGGAACGGTGCGAGATTCAACTGGCGTATGCGATTGGTGTCTCCGAGCCGGTGAGCGTGCACGTGGACACTCAGGGGACCGGCACGATGCCCGACTCGCTGATCGCGGAGGTTGTGCGCCGGAGCTTCCGACTGAATCCGTCCGGGATCATCAAGCACCTCGATCTGCGACGGCCGATTTACCGCAAGACCGCGAGCGGCGGCCACTTCGGCCGCTCGGAGCCCGAGTTCACGTGGGAGAAGACGGATAAAGCCAATCTTCTCCGCGAGTCGGCGAATACGTTTGCACCTTCAACGCTGGCTTGAACGATGATGCGACCGGAAGGCACCCCCCCTGGCCCCCCCTTCTAAAGGGGGGAAGCTTGGCGCAAAGTACGCGGTGGGAAATCAGCGCGAAGTCGATCGCAAGTTTTCAACAGCCGACCCCTGGGCTCCATGATGTCGCCCCGGTCGGGGCTCTGCTCTGGGGGCGTGCATGACCGCCGCACCGAAGAGTCCCCTGGATCTGGCGGTGGCCGGATTCACGGCACGGTTCGGGGGCGAGCCGGCGGTGATGGCGTCGGCGCCGGGACGAGTCGAGCTTCTCGGCAACCACACTGATTACAACGGCGGTCTCGTCGTTGCCGCTGCGATCGATCGCAGGACTGCGTTCGTCGGCCGGCGCGTGCGGGGCGCGAGGCGAGGGTTGCCTCGGTTCAGTTCAACGAGCTGGATTCGTTTTCGCTCGATGACATCCAGCCGACCGAGACCCGGCGCGTGGACGCGCTACATCCGAGGCGTGTGCTGGGCACTCAGTGGCTGGCGCGGGCCGCTTGAGTGCGGGTTTGACTCGGTGGTTGCGGGAGACGTTCCGCTCGGGGCCGGGCTGTCGAGCTCGGCGAGCCTTCAGGCTGCGTGCGCGATGTTCCTGATCGAGCTCGGTGCGGTGCCGGGGCGGTCGAGTTCGGACTTCGAGATGGAACGCGGGGATGCGCTCCGATTGGAACTGGCCCAGGTGCTCAGGCGATCGGAGAATGAGTTCGTGGGTGTGGGCTCGGGTTTGCTCGATCAGTTTTCGAGTCTGTTTGGACGCGAAGGCTGCGCGCTTTTTCTCGATTGCAGCACGCTCGACTTCGACCGGCTGCCTCTGGGAGACCCTGGCCCGGCGATTGTTGTCTGCGATTCCAGGACCTCGCGCCGGCTGGCGGACGGGATGTACGATCGCCGCGCGCGGAGTGCGAGGCGGTGGGGAGCGCGTTTCGAGATTCGCTTCTTCCCGACGGCGGCGATGGCCAGCTTTCACGTCTGAGCCTGACGCAGCTCGAGTCGAGATGGGACGAGCTCGACCCTGTCGGGCGCAAGCGCGCCCGCCATGTTTTGAGCGAGAATGAACGCGTGCGCCAAGGCGCGGTGGCGCTCCGATCCGGCGACGCCATCGCGTTTGGCCGCTTGATGTCGGCATCCCACGCTTCGAGCCGCGATGACTTTGAGAATAGCTCGGAGGCGCTGGACGCTCTGATCGAGATTGCCGCGCGAGCCCCCGGCTTTCTGGGAGGAAAGCTCTCGGGGGCAGGCTGGGCGGGATGCACGGTGAACCTGGTGAAAGCCCAGTGCGCGGATGCGTTTTCGCGGGCCGTGGCCAGAGGCTACCGCGAGCGAGCGGGGATCGAGCCGGAGATCCACGTCTGTCACGCCGCGGTCGGTGCGTTTGCACGCCGGCTTGCGCCAGGCGAGCCCTGAGGCTGTGCGTAGTTTCCGGATCTCACTGTGAAGGCTTTGTGGCAGGCGTGTCGGCGGCCGGCTTGGATGGGCTTGCGTCACCGCCAGGCGAAGCGGGTTTTTCCTTGGGCGCTCCATCGGCGGGCGGATTGGGCTTGGGCGTAGCGGACTTGTCGCTCGGCTCGGGTTTGGTTTCGGCGGGCTTGTCGCTCGGCGCTGACGGCGGACTCTTGCCGTCGGTGGCAGCCTTCGACGGCGGGGTCGAGCCGCTTCCGGTACCGCCCTGTTTGCCGGATGCTCCTTTGGCTGTGGAACCGCCTCGCCCGCCGCGGGATTTTGGCTCAGGCACAGTGGCGCTCTCGAGCTTCGGCAGCTCAATCTCGTTCTCTTTGCCTTCGGTGGCGTAGTGATGTAAGTGAGGAGTCGTCTTCTCCTTCGTGTAGAACGCAGTCACCGTGTAGTGCCAGATCAATCCGTTCCAGGTGTAGGTCTTCTTCGAAAAGTCATAATTGTTCTGTCTGAAATCGACCGCGTCGCCATCCGCTGCCTTGCCCATGAGTGCTTCGGCTTCCTGCATGGTCATCAGGTCTTTGTTTTCTTCTGCAGTTCGAGCTTCGAGCTTGGCGATCGCGGCGTTGTAGCCCCATTTCGGTATGACTTCGACGCAACCGAATCCGATCACGCCGGCGAGGAGGATGAGGCTAACGATTCTTCGCGCGGGCGAAATCGGTTTTTTCGCTGGAACGGTTTTTTCGGGTCCGACAGAGCCGGGCTCAGACATGGTGGCGATCTCCCTTTGATCGCTTGGAGACTTAAATGCAAATTCACACGCAGAAACCGAGCATCAGTAAACCACGTCAAGGGTCTCGGAGCAACGGCCCAGAGAGAAACGCGATGATTTCTGCACCAAACTTCGCGAGGACGGTATGATGGGTGGCAGATGTTCGGCAACGCATTTGATCGAGCGGAGATGACCGATGGTCTGGCGTGGCATGGTGGCGGATCTGATCGTTGTGGTGCACGCGGCGTATGCCAGCTTCATTGTTCTGGGGTTGGTCGCGATCCTGGTGGGCATTGCCTTGCGCTGGAGGTGGGTCCGGAATCGCTGGTTCCGGTCGATCCACGTTGCCATGATCGGAATCGTGGTAGGCGAAACCCTTGCCGGGATTCCCTGCCCGCTCACGGCGTGGGAACGGCAGCTCCGCGAAGCGGCCGGGCAGGTCGCCTACCCTGGTGACTTCATCGGGTACTGGACTCACCGCCTGCTTTTCTACGATCCGGCGCCCTGGGTCTTGCCGGTGCTCTACACGGCAGTCGGTCTGGCGGTCCTGGCTGCGTTTGTCTTGGCGCCGCCTCGTTGGAAACAGGACGCGCTGCGTCGTCCGACCGTCTAGCGGAGATCGGCTCAACCGGCTACGCTACCGCGATCTCAGGATGGACGCACTTCCGCAAATCATTGGAGAGAAGATCATGGGCCTGACACGTTCGGCGCGTTCTGGAGTAGCGCTGGCCTGTTCACTCATCGGAGCGGGACTGGCCTTTTTGATGTTGCCTGCGGTGCACTCCGAGACATGTCTCTCGCCATTCGTGAAGCGGCTCGATCGCCCGGAGAAGGTCCTCTACCTGTTCTGCGTCGATGTCGATGGCAAGGACAACGACTTCCTGGCCGTGATTGATGTGAACCCGGACAGCGCGGCTTTCGGAACGATCATCAATACGCTCGACCTGGGGACCAAGGGGAACGAGACTCATCACTTCGGCTACACGGACGATCGGCGACGGATCTGGGCCGGCGGGTTGTTTTCGAGCCGGATCTGGATCATCGACGTAGCCACCGACCCGGCCAAGCCGCGCGTCGAGAAGACGCTGGATCACATCAAGGAAGTTTCCGGTCTTTCCGGGCCGCACAGCTATTACGCACTGCCGGGCCGGATGTTGATCACGTTTCTCGGGTCGGCAGCCGGAGGGTTGCCGGCCGGCATGGCGGAGTTCACGAATGACGGCAAGTTCATCCGGCGGATCGAGCACCCGAGCGAAGCGCCTTACGGGTACGACGTCGCCGTGAAGCCGGGGCTGAACCGGATGGTCACTTCGAGCTTCACGCCGCTGCGCAACTATCAGAAGCCGCTGGCTCAGATGGACCTCAAGGACTTCGGCAGCGAGCTGGTCGTCTGGGACTACAAGAATCGCCAGCCGCTGCAAGTGGGGAAGGCGGGCCTGGCGCCTCTGGAGGTGCGCTGGAGCCTGAAACCCGAGAAGAACTACGGGTTCACCAACTGTGCCCTCGATAATTCGATCTGGTTGTTCAAGGGGGGCGATGGCGGTGAGGGCAACTACTCGTTCAAGAAGGTTGCCGACACCGGTGCACTGCCGGCGGACCTGCGGCAAAGCCCGGATGACAGGTACCTTTACGTGAGCTGCTTTGGTGACAACCTGATTCAGCAGTGGGATGTTTCCGACCCCGAACACCTGAAGCTCACGAGCACGGTTTCGCCTTGCGTACAACCCAACATGATGCACGTGACCGGGGACGGCAAGCGGATGTATGTGTCGAACTCGTTGCTCTCGACGCTGGACCACTCGGGGCGGTTTTGCGTACGGCTGGTGCACATCGGGCCGGACGGGATGAAGGTTGATCCGTTTTTCAACGTTGATCTGAACAAGCTTCCGACGGGAGCGGCGCGGGGGCACGACATGTTAATCAATTGATAATGCTTGTTAGGCGCCCAAGGTGGAAGCGAAATGATGCGGCGCCCTGAATCCAGGCCGCCCAAGAGAACAGTCGGTTGGCGCCGGCGCTGCGCCCTTCGTCGGGCCATCGAGGCGGTGGCTCCGCCTTCTCCCGCCGCACCAAGCTGCGCTCCGCAAGTGTTCCCTGGCTTCAACTTCCGGACTGGTCTCGAGCCAGGCGAAAGCCGACGTCGTAGCTCTGGCCGCCCGGGCCGAGGTCGTAGCGGGCCGCGGACCGGGTGGAGGGGCGCCCGCTGCACCAGCCGCCGCCGCGGTTGACCCGACCCTGGCCACGGCTGTAAAAGTTCTTGTCGGTACCGTCCCAGCACCACTCCGACACGTTGCCGTGCATGTCGAACAGCCCGATCGTGTTCTGACGCTTCTGGCCCACCGGGTGGGTCTTACCGCTCGAGTTGCCTCCGATCCATGCATACTCACCCAGGCTCGCTTCGTCGTCCCCGAAGCTGTAACGGGTCGACGTGCCCGCCCGACACGCATACTCCCACTCCGTTTGCGTCGGCAACCGATAACCGACACTACCCGACTGGACGAGCGGGGCGGCCCTGGCGCCGAACACGTAATACGGCGTTAGCCCTTCGCGCTTGCTCAGCTTGTTGCAGAACGCGATCGCGTCCTCCCACAAGACCTGCTCGACTGGCAGGTCGTCGGACCCCTTGAAGAAGCTCGGGTTCTCGCCGGCAACGCTCCGGTACTGACCCTGTGTGACCTCGGTCACTCCCAGGTAGAACGGCCGCATGATCCGCACTTGATGTTGCGGCTTCTCGACTTTCTCGGCGTCCTTGTCCGAATCGGGCGACCCCATCAAGAAGTCGCCGGCCGGGACGAGCACGAATTTCATCCCGATCGAGTTGGTGACCGGCTTCGGCGGGCCCATCGAATCCGCTGCAGCTACGGGCTTAGGAGCCGTCTGGCGAGTATTGTCCCAGCTCGAGGCGAACGGCACTGACGGCTTGTCCGTCCATCAGTGGTCGGGCGGCGCCCCTCACAGCACCGCTGGACAAGCCACGCGTAAACACGCCGCCCAGCCACGCGCCAAGGAGCCCAAGTATCGACACCGCGAGAATCACCGGCGGCCACATCCATGGACGCTACTGCGATCGAGCGACATCCGGCAAGGTTTCCTTCGGACTTTCCGGCACCTGGAACTCGCGCAGGCGGTCCCTTTGCAGTTCGGACTGTGGATTCGCTTTCGTTTTCGCGGGCTTGTCGCCGGTCAATCGCGAGCCGACGAACGGGTCGACCCGGGAGCCACCCCCAACTGGCTTCGGCAGTTCAACGGAGGCTCGCGATGGATCAGGTGTTTCGGAGACAGCTGCTGCATCCGGCCTTACCGTCTGGAAGTACCAATCGAGGATCGCTCTGAGTTGAATCAGGGAAACGTTCACATCCAGGACCGTGTGTTGGCCCTCCGGATGATGCGCTCCGGCATTGCCTAGCTCCCGGATAAACGTGGTATATGGAGCCAAGTGGAGAGGGAGGTGACCGTCCTTGAGGAGACGCTGGAGGAGATTCTCTAGGGGTTGAGTCCCGGGCGGTGATTTGACCAGCCGTTGGTACGCATCTTTGATCAGCCATTCCAGCACCTTCCGAATCCGGGTCAGCGCCATCTCGGTGTCGTTGTCGGCAAGTAGGACCGCCTTTGCGACTAAGTCACGGAGCTCGTCGAACTGGCCCGACAGATGCTCCAACCGGGCGCTCAGGTCGTCAAATTGCCTACCGATCGAACGTCTCCAGGCCGCGAGCCGGTTGTCGGACCGTCACGACCGTGTGATGTTTCTGACATTACGACTGGGGCGGCCCGGATCTCGATGCGGACGAAGCCGCCGGGGTCGTCGTGCCTGCAAAGCGAGCTTTTGTCAATCATCGAAAGCCATGCGTCGTCGAAGACCGCTCGCTCCCGAATTGTCACCGATTTGGACGCGACGTACAACTGCGCTCTTTCTCCGAACGTTCGTCAAATGACGACGGTTGTCGGTTTCCTGTGGTGAACCACCCAACCCTTGACGGTTCATCGGTGGCTCGATATTCAAGAGATCGTCGATCTGCCTCATCGCGTGTGACGCCGAGCTGAAAAATGAAGGCCCCCTCATGATTGCACGAAATCGCTACTCTCTTTCACTGGTTTCGCTCTTTGTCGTCGCTCTCACGGCGATCCCGCTGAGATGCCCCGCGCAGGATGCGTCGACTGGTGCCGCCGGGAAGATCGCCGCCGCATTGCAGCCTTTCGTCGACAGGCACGCGCTCGCCGGCGCGGTCACACTGGTCGCCGACAAAGAGAAGATCCTGAGCCTCGAAGCGGTTGGGTTCGCGGACGTCGCGGCAAGCAAATTGATGAACCCCGAATCCATCTTCTGGATTGCATCGCAATCCAAGCCGATGACCGCGACGGCCTTGATGATGCTTGTGGATGAAGGCAAGGTGCGTCTGGACGATCCGGTTGCGAAGTTTCTGCCCGAGTTCAGAGGTCAGTGGCTGGCGGTGGAAAGGGATGAGGACCACGTGCTGCTCAGGAGGCCGAAGCACGCGATCACGGTCCGCGAGGTACTCAGCCATACGAGCGGTATGCCGTTCAAGTCGGCGATGGAAGAGCCGACGCTCGACCTGCTGCCATTACGAGATGCGGTGCGAAGCTACGCGATGACGCCGCTTGAGTTCGAGCCGGGGACCAAATATCAGTATTCCAACGCCGGCATCAACACGGCGGGCCGCATTATCGAGGTCGTGAGTGGTATCGATTATGCAGAGTTCATGCAGAAGCGTCTGTTTGAACCCCTGGGCATGAAGGACACGACATTCTGGCCCGACAACGAGCAGCTCGTGCGCCTCGCCAAGTCGTACAAGCCGAACGCGGCGAAGTCTGATCTCGAGGCCACGACTGTCACTCAGCTTCGGTATCCCCTGGACGACCATAAACGGCAACCGATGCCTGCCGGCGGCCTGTTTTCGACGGCCCGGGATGTCGGGCGATTTTGCCAGATGATCCTCGGACGCGGTGAGCTGGAGGGGCGGCGTTATCTTTCGGAAGCCGCGGTCGAGCAAATGACGAGCAAGCAAACAGGCGACCATCTCAAGGACGGTTACGGCCTGGGCTGGTCGACCGGCGGTGGACAGTTCGGACACGGCGGAGCCTATGCGACGAACATGACGATCGACCCGAGGAGGGGGCTGATCACCGTGTTCATGGTGCAGCATGCGGGCTTTCCACGGGACGGGGATCGGAGCCGAGCGGCGTTTCAGCGGGCGGTCGAGGCACAGTTCAGCGAGGCGGGAAAGTGAGCGGAGTGATCGAAGGGTCCTCAGACGGATCGCGAGTCGCTCGAGCGACAGCATGAAGTTTTACACCATCGGTTATGGCGGCCGGTTGCCTGATGAGTTTGCCGGCCTGCTGATTGCGCATGGCATTCGCTCGGTCGCCGACGTGCGGATTCGGCCGGACCGTGCCAGTATGGGCGCTTTCGTCAAGGCGCGGACGGCGGAGAAGGGCATCGAAAGGCTACTTTCCGAGCGCGGAATCGCGTATCGGTCGTTCCTCGAGCTCGGCAATCTGTTTCGCGACCTGGATGATTGGCACGGCCCTTATCGGGCCCTGTTCAAGCAATCCGGCGAGTTGCTCGTTGGCCGGTTGGCCGAGCTCGTTGCGCCGTTCTGCCTGATGTGCGCGGAGAAACGCGTTTCGGAGTGCCACCGCGAGGTTATCGCTGAGTTTCTGGTCGAGACGCGAGCTTGGGAAGTCGTGCACATTGAATGATTCAGACTGACAAGAGTGCCGGACCCACGGAATCGTTAACCAGCCTGCAGCAGCTCCAGCATCGCCCGGTCGAGCTTGCGGCTGTGCCAATCCTCGTAGGCGACGTCAAACCGGCCGCTGTCGCAGACGCCGAAGCTGCCGGTGAAATTCCAGAGCGCCCAGCCGAAGCCGGCTTTCTTGAAGGCGGCCAGAGTGTCGTTGATCCACGACAAGACGTAACGATGCGGCGTCTGATTGTGACAGCCGAATTCGCCGACCATCACGCCAACGCCTTTGGCCTCGAGTTCCTGAAACGGTTTGATCAGCTCACGCTCGATCGTCGCCCGCACGACATACTTGCCCGTGTTGAGCTTGAGCGGCCAGATCGGCTCGGGCCAGCTCTCATCCCAATTGACCCAGGAAGCCTTGTAGTGGGTGAGGGGCATCGGGTTGTAGTCATGCAGCGAGGCCGCAACATCCAGGCCTAGTAACTCCGTCGGTGGCTGGGTCGCCCACGCGCGGCCGTCGCAGACAATCAATCGCGTCGGGTCGCGGTCGCGAATCGCGGTCGCCAGTCGCTCGATGACGTGCCGGTGTTCTTCCGGCTTGACCTTGTCATCGGGCTCGTTCAGCAGATTGAAGCTCAGCTCGTTATTCGGCCGTCCCTTATACCGATCGGCGAAGGCCGACCAGTGGGCGGCGCAGACACCCAGGATCTCGGAATCACTCCAGATCGATTTCGGCTCGGCGGGTTTGGCTACGGTGAACCCGGGAGCCCGGTGGAAATTGATCTGAACGTGAATGGAGTGCTTCTTGCCGAATTCGACCGCTTGGTCGATCTCCTTGAGCATGGCCGGTTTGAGAAAGTTGACATCCTTGGGCTCGGTCCAGCATCGGTAATCGAGCGGCAGGCGCACGAAATCGAAGCCGAGCTCGGCGATGTCGGCGAAGTCGCGCTCCTCGAACGGCTTCTGGCTGTCGGCCATGAATTTGTTGAGGAGGTTGAAGCCACGCCACCGGGGCAAGTGTTTGGGAGTCGCGTCGGGCAAGGTCTTGGGGGCATTCGAGCCGCGAGCGATGGGACTTGCCTGCAGGCCGAGGCCGGCGGCTGCAAGTCCCATTCGGAGTACGTCTCGTCTTGTCGCGGGCACAATCAGGCTCCTCGGAAAGACCTTCCACTACAGGCCGGCTGCGGCCACTTGACGCAGGGCGCGAGCTTTTCGCACCGCGCTCGTGCGCACCTGAACGGGCGAATTGGGCCGATCTAACCTGTCGTAAATCGCGAGGGCCTCCGCAGTCTTGCCGTCTGCAACCAGGTGCTCGGCACAACGGAACAAGCCTTCCGAGACAGCGAGTCGCAGGGCGGGTGAGGAAACGTCCACGTTCTTCTGCAACGCCTCGGCGGCAGGTGCGACCCCGATACGGCCAAGCGATCGCGCCGCTGCCTTGGCAATTGCGGGATCGGCATCCTTGAGGAGCGCAGAAATCGGTTCAACCGCTTTCTGATCACGCCGGACACCCAGGCTGCCGATGACGCCAACGAGCGGCCGGCCTTTGAGCGTCTTCAGGGCGGCGCGGAGTGCCTCGTCAACGCCTGGATCGGGGTTTGGTTCGAGCGCGTATCGGGCCAGATGCGAGAGCTTCTCGTCACCCAAGAGCCCTGCCAGCGGTGCGATACACTCCTTGGTGCCGATCAGCGAGAGCACGCGGCAGGCGTCGGCCTTGTCCTTGAGCGATGCGTCCGACTTCGTCAGCACCGCGATCAGCTTGGCCTCTTGTTCCTTATCCGACAGTGGGGCCGCGGCCGCGGCGGCAGAAATGCAGACCAGCGCGAGCCCAATCGCGGCCAGGCAACCGAGGCGATGGATCGATCGGATCATGGGGAGGTCTCCAGGAACGGTATATATGGGGGCTTCAATAGATCCACGGCTCTCGCTGTGCGCGGGTAAGGAAGCGATTGGCTTCTGGATCGTCGACAAATTTCTCGTTGACAGGGTCGTATTTGAGGTCGCGTTTGAGCCACATGCAGATGTTGGCTGCGTGGACGGTGCTCATGGTGCGGTGCATCACATCGGGATTGGCCACGGTCGTTTCACGCGACCTGACGCAATCGAAGAAGTTCCGCACGTGGTTCAAAGGCCGCCCGGTGCGATCCATGTAATCGGCCAGCAACTTGGCGCCGTCCTGTAGCAAACCAGACGAGGACGCCTCGGGTTCCTTGTAACCATCGGCGCACGCGACCCAGCCTTCGGTTCCTTCGAACCGCATCCCACATGATCCATGCCAGTACTTGTCGCCGCGCGAGAGGATCATCGGAATTCCGTTGCCGAACTTCGTAACCATGCCGTCCCCGCTGGAGTTCTTGACGTAATGGTATTCGACGGCCGAGGTCGTTAGCGCGCCGATGCCGGCCTGCGACTGTGCGAAAGTGTGCGCACCCACTCGCCGATGCAGCTCGTGTGGAAATCGTAATGCCCGCGCCATCCGCCGCGAACGTATGTCGAGTTATAAGGCCGCCATGGGCAAGGTCCGAGCCAGGCATCCCAATCGACCTCCTCCTTGGACGGCTGCGGTTCCTCGGGCAGCCAGGCGTGGCTCATCTCGGCGGCGTCCCACGGTGCGATGTGCGCCTGGACGGCTTGAATCTGTCCCAGCCGACCGGACCGCGCCAGCTCGATCGCCGTGAGGAAGGGGCCTTCGCTGAGCCGCTGAACTCCGGTCTGGTAGATGCGGCCGTACCGCCGCGCGGTGTCGACAACCGTCCGTCCTTCGGCGATTGTCATCGAGGATGGCTTCTCGGAATACACATCCTTGCCGCTGCGCATCGCCAGGCAGGCCGCCAGCGAGTGCCAGCGATCGCCGGTGGCGATCAGCACGCCGTCGATATCATCCCGGGTCGCGAGGAATTCGCCCATTTCGGGATACATCTGGCAGTCGGAAAACCCGTAGTTTTTGTCGATGATCTGCTTGACCGCCTCGCGACGTACCTTCCGGGCGTCACAGATCGCCACGAACTGGACGTCCTTTTCGCGGAGCATCCACTTCAGATCGAACTCGCCGCGGCTACCGATTCCAATCGCACCCATCACGATGCGCTCGCTGGGGGCCGTCGCGCCATCGCGGCCTAAAGCGCTGGCGGGGATGACGGTCGGCGCCAGGCAAAACGCGCCCGCCGCGGCTGCGGTTTGTTTCAGGCATTGCCGCCGGTTCAGCTTCTTCGCACGTGGTCCGGTTCGAGACATGGTTTTGTCTCCGTCGTGAATGGACTCAAGAAACTCAAGTCGACGCGGGATGGACTCAATCGCGGCCGGCGCCACCCGACTGCTGGTTGTTGACGCACGCGAAAAGGTGGCGGGATCGACAAACGTGGCGGGACAGCCGCTCTGGCTGCCAAAACTCGAATCTAATGGAGGGCGGTGTCAGGCACAAGGGTCTGCCACACAAAAGCAGGATCAATCCGTCTGAGGCGGTGTCTCCGTGTTATGTCGAACGATCACGCCCTCCTCAAGGTAGACGACCGTCTGCGCGATAGCGGTGGCGTGGTCGGAAATTCGTTCAAGATGGCGCCCGATACTCATCAACTGGAGCCAGGCGTCAAGCTGTGCGGGATCGCGGCGGAGCGAGTCTTTCATCTCACGGCGGAACCGGCGATACCCGCGATCAATCTCGCGATCGTCCGCGATGAGCGCCCGCGCGGATGCGGAGTCCCGCCTTGCCAGGGCCTCGTAGCTGGCGCGGGTCTGATCGAGGACATCGCTGCCGAGCTTTTT
Source organism: uncultured Planctomycetota bacterium (assembly GCA_963823665.1). GTDB lineage: Bacteria > Planctomycetota > Planctomycetia > Isosphaerales > Isosphaeraceae > CAVXHV01. Next base: position 1,642,245 of record CAWGMQ010000003.1, on the reverse strand, counting down.
CAAAGAGCCTGGAACCGTGACCGCCCCTTCCCAGCCACGGACCAGCTTGCGAGCCCGCCGTGCAATCCGCGCGGCCAGGTCGGCGATCCGCTCCCAGTCACGGCTGACCTTGAGGATCGTCGCCATCCGCCGCAGATCCGAGGCGACCGGCTCGAACAGAGCAAGTATCCGGAGGCAGCTCTGCTCGATCCGGACTTCTTCACGATCGGAGCTTCGCTCGAGCTCCTTCACCTCCGCAACGATGTCGATCCGGCCTTCGCGAAGTGCAGTCACGCTCTTATCGAGTGAGTCGACGACGGCCTCACCCATCGCGAGGAACTCGGACCAGACGGCTTCCTGCTCGCGCAGGGCATGTCGTCCGGGAAACACCGGCGCGGTGGAAAGCGCGCGCGGGGCGACAGAACCTTCAAAGTGCGGGGTATCGCGCATCAGGGGCCTCCTTCGGCTTCACGATCGGGCCACGGTGTCGAAGCCGCAGCCCCCGTGGCATCAATCACGTCCACGATCCATCTTCGTCCATTCTTTGCCGGTTGCGTTCCAGAATCAAGACCAGCAGGCATGCAACCAGCAGCTCGCGGAAGGTCAAGCCCGCGGAATTGACACGCGAACGAGACTCACCTACGATCCACCCGGACACCTCCATCTGGTCTTCGACTTGAGGATCGAGCGTTCATTGACTGGACACGGATACGTGACAGAACGGGGATCCAAGCCACCGAGCACCACAGCGCTCGCCGCCCCGCTGCGCGTCGCCCTGTTTTATGACTTGGACGGCTGTCACGGCCCGACCGGCGTCACCCGGCACGCGCTTGCACAGCTCGAGCGGCTGGCGCAGCGGCCGGACGTGGAGCTCAGCGTCATCACCGGGCGGATGATTCATCCCGACGGCCGGGCGTTCTGGGAAAGTCTAGGCGACCAGAAACGCCGCGAACTTGCGATCCGCACGCGCAACATCCTGCGCTGGTGGCGGGTAAACCCCTGGCCGCCGATCGATTGGTGGACCGGGCCCAGCGAATGGGTCTATTGCCCGGCCGAATACTTCGTCCCGACCCGGAGCGCCAAGCTCGCTGTGACTACCCACGACGTTTTGCAAACCCTGAGATTCGAGCCCGCCAGGAAGCGCGAGCTGCTGGGCCGAATTCTTGCCCGCTCCGATCTCATCCTGTCCGTGTCGCACTACAATACCGAGCAACTGCACGGTGCTTTCTCGATACCCGACGATCGCGTGGCTTATGTTCCCAACGGCGCGGAAGACCTGTTCTTTCAGACCGCCCCTGACCACGAACGCTCGCGGATCCGCGCCGATCTCGGCCTTCCTCCCAAAGTCCCGTACGTCCTTTCCGTGGCCAATTTTCAACCGCGGAAGAACCTCTTGCGACTGGTTCGGGCAGCCGCACGCATCACCGAGATCGCTTCTGGCGAGCTCGGGCTTGTGCTGATCGGCGCAGGCGCCCCCGAGGAGGCGAATTCACTGCGTGACGCGGCCGCCGCGGCGGGCCGGCGAGCGCTGATCTGCATGCCCGGTTACCGCCAGGGCAATGCCCTGCGAGCCGCCTATGCGGAGGCAACCGCCCTCGTTTTTCCCTCGCTGTGTGAGAGCTTCGGCATTCCCGCAGTCGAGGCGATGGCTCAAGGAACCCCGGTCGCGCTGGCCGACTCGACGGCCCTGCCCGAAATCGGCGGCGAGGCCGGGTGGTACTTCAACCCGAATGACGAGGATTCCATCACTGCCACGCTGCGCCGCCTCCTCGATGATAGCCAGGAGCGTTCCCGACGCGCCCTGCTGGGCCGGTCGATCGCTGGAGCATACAACTGGCAAGCGGCGAACGACCTTTTGGTTCAAGCGCTCGAGGCTGGGCGTGGGCGAACGTGAGGGTAGGGCGGCGCCGCTAACAGCCCGCGAACGCTCGAGGGGGTCGAGCGACCGGGCTGATTGAGGCGACGCATCGAACGTCAGCTTTGAAAGTCAGCTTTTTCCGGCTGCCGCCGGGGTCTCATGGGGATATCGGGCGTAGGCCGGGCCTTTGTCGGCGAGGGCCTCGAGCGCCTCGGGGCGAATGCGGACTTCGGCTTCCAGGTGGGTCTTGAAGCCCGTTCCTGCGGGCACAAGGTGCCCCAGAATCACGTTTTCCTTGAGTCCGACCAGGAAGTCCACCTTGCCGGCCAGGGCCGCTTCGGTGAGCACTTTGGTCGTTTCCTGGAAGCTGGCGGCCGAGATGAAGCTGTCGGACTGCACGGCCGCCTTGGTGATCCCCAGAAGCTGTGTGCTGGCCGCGGCCGGCTTCGGGCGTATCCACTCGGCCTTCTTCGACCCCGCGGCATCGGCGCGGAGGTTTTCCTGCTCGAAGTGGTCGCGGGGAACGATGTCGCCCACGCGGAAGTCGACGTCACCGGGGTCCTTGATCTTCACGCATGTCATGAGATCTTGATTGACCCGGCGGAATTCAAACTTGTCGATGACCGACCCCGGCAGAAGCGGCGTGTCGCCGACGCTCTCGACTCGCACCTTCCGCAGCATCTGGGCAATGATGATTTCCAGGTGCTTGTCGTCGATTTCAACGCGCTGAGAGCGATAGACGTTCTGGATCTCGCGGAGCAGATAGCGCTGGACCGCCTCTTCGCCCGAGATTCGCAGAATGTCGTGCGGCACGAGCGGCCCCTCGACCAGCGGGTCGCCGGCCCGGACGCGATCGCCGCCATGCACGCGGAGATACTTGCCGTGCGGCACCAGGTGCTCGCGCTCGATGCCGCTCTCGTTGCGGACGATGATCGTACGTTTGCCGCGGCGCTTTTCGTCCAGCAGCTCGACTCGCCCGTCGATTTCCGCGATGACCGCCGGCTCCTTGGGCCGTCGGGCCTCGAAGAGCTCGGTCACTCGCGGCAGACCACCGGTGATGTCCTGCGTTCCTCCCACCTCGCGGGGCGTCTTGGCCAGCAGCGTTCCGGCGGAGATCATCTGATCGTTCGCCACCTCGATGCTCGCACGCTCGGGAATATACTTGTAATCGAGCGTCTTGCCCTCGGCGTCGACGATGATGACCTGCGGGTGCAGGTCACCCTTGTGCTCGATGATCGTCCGGCGCTGGTGGCCGGAAGGGTCGGTCTCGATCTTCATCGTCTCACCCTCGACGATGTCGTCGAACCGGACCTTGCCGCCGACCTCGGCCAGAATCGGAATGTTGTGCGGGTCCCACTCGCACAGCATGCTGCCTTTCGTGACAGTTTGGCCATCTTCGACGAGCATGATCGCACCGTCGGGCACGTCGTATTTCTCGAGCTCCCGCCCCTTCGAATCGAGGATCTGGATTTCACCGTTGCGCGATAGCGCGATGCTCTTGCCTTCGTCGTTGATCACGATGTTGAGGCCGACGAACTTGACCTTGCCCTCGCGCTTGCACTTGACGTCCTTCTCTTCGACACCGCGGGTGGCGACGCCGCCGATGTGGAACGTACGCATTGTGAGCTGCGTGCCGGGCTCGCCGATCGACTGGGCGGCGATGATTCCGACCGCCATGCCTACCTCGACCAACTGTCCCGTCGCCAGGTCCATCCCGTAGCAGCAGCGGCAAACACCCAACGATGCTTCGCAAGTCATCGGGCTGCGCACCTGAATCTTCTCGATCTGCATCTCTTCGAGCTTCTTGGCCGCGGCCAGCGTGATCATCTCATTCTCGGAGACGACCACCTCCTCGGTGAGCGGATCGACGATGTTCACGCGGCTCACCCGCCCACGGATCGACTGCACCAGGCTGACCTCGACCTTCTCTCCCTTGTAGATGACCCCCTTCGTGATGCCCTGCGACGTGCCGCAGTTTTCCGCCGTGATCACCACGTTCTGGGCCACGTCGGCAAGCTTTCTCGTCAAGTAGCCGCTGTCAGCCGTCTTGAGCGCGGTGTCCGCCAGCCCCTTCCGCGCACCGTGCGTCGAGCTGAAGTACTCGAGCACCGAGAGCCCTTCGCGGAAATTGGCCTTGATCGGAGTCTCGATGATCTTGCCCGATGGCTTGGCCATCAAGCCGCGCATGCCCGCCAACTGGCGAATCTGCTCGACGCCGCCGCGGGCGCCTGATTCGGCCATCAGGAAGATCGGATTCAGATACGCCTCGCCCTCGCGGCTGTCGGTGCGCAGAGCTTCCATCATCTCCGAAGTGATCCGCTCGCGAGCGTGCGTCCAGGCGTCGAGCACCTTGTTGTAGCGTTCCTGGTCGGTGATGATCCCGCGCTGATAGAACCGGTTCTGTTTGGCCACCTCCTTCTCGGCCTCGGCGATGATCGCGTCCTTCGAGAGTCGGAGTCTTCAGGTCATCGGTGGCGAACGACAGAGCCCGATCGCGTCGATTCGCGGAATCCCAGGTCTTTCATGCGATCGAGCAGGGCAATCGTCTCGCGCCGCCCCAGGATCTGGTAGCAGTCGGCAATGATGCCCTGAAGCTGCTTCTGCCCCGAGCGTCATGTTGTAGAACGGCATCCGCGAGTGCAGGATGTCGTTGAAGACCACGCGGCCCACCGTCGTGTTGATGATCATGCCCGGCTTGAATTCCTTGTCGCCGTCGCCGCGCAGACGGCGTGAAGCCGGCAGCCGCAGCTTGATCATCGCGTGCAGCGCCACCTTGCCCTGGCTGTGCGCCAGAAACACCTCATTCGGCGTGGAGAAGATCATGTCTTCTCCTAGCTCCTTCGCCCGGCCGACCGTGAGATAATAAGCCCCCATGACGATGTCCTGCGTCGGGCTGATAATCGGGTTGCCGTTGGCCGGGCTGAAGATGTTGTTGGTCGCCATCATCAGCGTCATGGCCTCGACCTGCGCCTCGATCGACAGCGGCAGGTGCACCGCCATCTGGTCGCCGTCGAAGTCGGCGTTGAACCCCTTGCAGACCAGCGGGTGAATGCGGATGGCGTTGCCTTCCACAAGCACCGGCTCGAACGCTTGAATGCCCATTCGGTGCAAAGTCGGTGCTCGATTCAAGAGCACGGGGTGGTTGCGGATCACCTCTTCCAGAATGTCCCACACCTCGTCGCTGCGCCGCTCCAGCATCTTCTTCGCAGACTTGATCGTGTCGGCATGTCCCAGCTCTTTTAGCCGCCGGATGATGAACGGCTGGAATAGCTCAAGTGCGATCTTCTTGGGCAGGCCACACTGGTGAAGTTTCAAATCGGGCCCGACCACGATCACCGAGCGCGCCGAGTAGTCGACCCGCTTGCCCAGAAGGTTCTCGCGGAAGCGGCCCTGCTTCCCCTTGATCATGTCCGTCAGCGACTTGAGCGGCCGATTCGAGCTGCCCAGCACCGGCCGCTTGCAGCGGTTGTTGTCGAACAGGGCGTCGACCGCCTGCTGCAGCATCCGCTTCTCGTTCCGGATGATCACCTCGGGCGCATTCAGATCGACCAGCTTCTTCAGCCGGTTGTTGCGATTGATGATTCGCCGGTACAGATCGTTCAAATCGCTCGTGGCGAAATTGCCCGAATCGAGCAGCACGAGTGGCCGCAGATCAGGCGGAATCACCGGAATGCACTCGAGCACCATCCACTCCGGACGGTTGTCGCTGTCGCGAAGCGCTTCCACCACCTTGAGCCGCTTCGTCAAATCCTTCACTTTCTGCTTGCTGGATGTTTCCACCAGGTCTTGCCGGAGCTGCTTGGAGAGCGCGACTAAGTCGAGGCGCAGCAATAGCTTTCGAACCGCCTCGGCCCCCATGTCGGCCTGGAATTCCTCGTTGTACTGGCCGCCTAGTTTGTACTGTTCCTTCGCCTTGCGGAATTCGTCCTCGGTGAGCAGGTGCCGCTCCTTGAGCGGCGTGTCACCAGGCTCGACGACCACATAGTCCTGGAAATAAACGATCCTCTCCAGGCTCGTCGTCCGCATGTCGAGCAGCGTTCCCAGCCGGCTCGGCATCGCCTTGAAAAACCAGATATGCACGACCGGCGCGGCCAGCTCGATGTGGCCCATCCGCTTGCGCCGCACCCGCGAATGCGTCACCTTCACGCCGCATCGGTCGCAAATCATTCCCTTGTACTTCATCCCGCGGTACTTCCCGCAGGCGCACTCCCAGTCCTTCTCCGGGCCGAAGATCCGCTCGCAAAAAAGTCCGTCCTTCTCCGGACGGTAGGTGCGGTAGTTGATCGTCTCCGGCTTCTTCACCTCGCCGAAAGACCAACTGCGAATGTCATACGGGCTCGCAAGCCCGATCTTGACCGCACCATAGTCGTTGATGCGATCGTAAGCACTTTCGCCCATACTCACGAGACACTCTCCTCTGCCCGCCCCCGGTTGCACGAGTGCCGGCTCTGTTGGTGGGTGAAAGCGGCGGTCTCGCCCTTCCTTCGGACACGGAAAGACCACCAGGGTGTTCGTTCAGCTCGATTCAGCCAAGACTCATTCCGCACGAAACGGTTGTTACCGGATTCATTCCCAAGTCGGCTCGATCGATGGAAACAAAAATATCCGCGATCAACCCCCAGGCGAAAGCCTCGAAGACCGTCGCGGCAATACCGTCGTCTTGACGAATAACACCCAACCGGTACCCTCCTCGACCGGGCTCGATGAGTGACTCCAACCTCCCGTCCCGAATCCTTGACGTCGCAGGCGAGAACACCGCCCGAGCCGTGCCGCATTCGGCTGCCGATGGAGTCGCATCCAGTCATCCTACGCAAGACTCGAACCAATTCCAAGAAAAATCTCATTTTTTCACAAAACTTTTCTGCGGATCTCACTTCTAACTATACGCCTGTGCAATTTCCGTCGCCCTGCGAAAACATCATCTTCGGTTTCGCCGAAGAATCCCGATCACCCTCCTGAAACGCCGTCACACGACGTTAAACGCAACGTCAGCACATGCTCCGTCCGCTCCGTCGCCTTCACCCGCTCGGCGATTCGATGCCCGCCAACCCAGATAATCCCAGCCTGATCGCACAGGAGCGGCGTATGCACCCGCCTCTCTCGCGCGACCCGACGGCCCCGGAAAAAGTCGGCCAGAGCCATCGTCTTGCCCCCCATCCCCAGCGGGTCGAACCGATCGCCGGCAAGAGGCGCCCGGATAAACAGCCCTCCGGCAACTCGGTCGAAATCAACCGTCTCGACGGGACCGTCACCCGCGAAACCCTCCGTCGATGCGTGAACGCTGCAACCCGCCCACGAAACATCCGTTTGTCCGGGAATCGCAAGCGGAATCTCGCCGCCGGGCCGTGCGTGCGCCACCGCAGACGCCTCCGTTTGCGACGATCTTCGAAGCACGACGTACAGGCCGTCGCTCCACACCTCCACCGAGGCGCCAATCACCCGGCGTTCGATCTCACCCTCTTTTCCCGTCAAAGCGGCCAGCCGGCGCCAGCGCGCAGCCGACATGCTCCGTTCGGGCCAGCCCGCCTGTCTCCAGAGGCGTCGCAGGATTTCCGCCCGCATAAACCCCGACGTCCCCCGCAAGACCCCGCGCTTGAGCACAACCGTGTGCTCCGCCGCCGTGACGGTCGCGCTCCGCGCCGCTGCCAGGGCTTCACGCTCGATCGTCCGCGCAAGCGAGCCGGAAAGCTCGCCCAGGCGCAAGAGCGCCTCGCCCACCGCCGGATTGTATTCCGCGCCCAGCTTGGGCATCAGGTCGTTCCGGATGCGACCCCGTGTGCCCGTGAGCGCCGCGTTGGTCTCGTCTTCCCGAAAGGGTTGACCGATCGCGGCCAGATACTCCCGGATCTCACGCCGCCACACTTGCAAGAGCGGCCGGACCAGGAAGAGCCCGGGGTCCTTCGCCAGCGACCGCCGTGAGGGGATGCCCGCCAGCCCACGCGGACCCGTCCCGCGCAGTATGCGGTGCAGAATCGTCTCGGCTTGGTCGTCGCGCGTGTGGCCCACCGCCACCGCGCCGGCTCCTCGGCCTCGAGCGACCTGCGTGAGCCAGTCATAGCGGGCGCGACGCGCGTCCGCTTCGAAGTGCCCGGCTCGATCGGGCCGCCACCGAGCCAGGTCAACCGGGAGACCCAACGACTGCGCCAGCTCTGCAACGAAGAGCGCGTCCGCCCGCGCGGCATCGCCGCGCACCCCGTGGTCCAGGTGCGCGACGGATAGAGAGAGCGAGAGCGGCTCCGCCAGCTCGCAAAGCACGCGCAGGAGCCCGACGCTGTCGCCCCCTCCAGAGACCGCGACCACCCACACGCGGCTCATGCCGCGTGCAATCCAGCGTTCGATGGAGCGCCTGGTGCGCTCGGTAGAGCACTGCTTCACAAGGGGGTTCCAGCGAGGGGAGTGAATCAGACCCGCTTCTTCTCGAGCTGCATGTTCAGCCCCAGTCCGCGGATCTCGTTCGTGAGCACGTCGAAGCTGGCGGGTGTTCCCGCTTCAAGCGTGTTTTCACCCTTCACCATGCTCTCGTAAATCTTGGTGCGCCCCTCGACATCGTCCGATTTCACCGTCAAGAGCTCCTGCAGGATGTAGGCGGCGCCATAAGCCTCGAGCGCCCACACTTCCATCTCACCGAATCTCTGACCGCCGAACCGGGCCTTGCCGCCCAGCGGCTGCTGCGTGATCAGCGAGTACGGGCCGGTCGCTCGGGCATGGATCTTGTCGTCGACCAGGTGATGGAGCTTGAGCATGTAAATATAGCCTACGGTCACGCGCTGGTCGAATTTATCGCCGGTTCGGCCGTCATAGAGCACGGCCTTGCCGTTCTCCGGCAAGCCCGCATCTTTCAGGCACTTGCGGATCGTGTCCTCGCTCGCCCCGTCGAAGACCGGGCAGATCGCCTGAAACCCGAGCTTGGCGGCCGCCCAGCCCAGGTGCGTCTCGAGAATCTGGCCCACGTTCATCCGGCTGGGCACGCCCAGCGGGTTCAGCAGGATCTCGACGCCCGTGCCGTCTTCCAGGAACGGCATGTCCTCTTCGGGAAGGATCTTGGCGATGACGCCCTTGTTGCCGTGCCGGCCCGCCATCTTGTCGCCGACCGAGATCACCCGCTTGGTGGCGATGTACACCTTCACCATCTGCAGCACGCCCGAGGGCAGCTCGTCGCCGCGCTTCAGGCTGTTGATCCGCCGCTCTTTTTCATCCTTGAGCGCCTCGATCAGAGGCGCGTGCTTCCGCACGACCTCGCGCGCCTTGTTGAGCGCGCTCGGGCTCCGCAGGTCCAGTGCCTCGAGCTTGAAGCGATCGGCCTCTTCGATCAGGTCCTTGGCGTCCTTGGCGCGGCCCAGCGCCTTGCCGGTCGAGGGATCGGGTACCGGCCCGTCTAAGAGCTCCTCGAGCGCCTTGATCATCTGCTTGTATTCGTCGGCGATACGCACGTTTTCGGCCGCTTCCGTGTCCTTGAGCTCCTTCTCGAACGCCTTGCGCTCCTCTTCGCTCAAGCTCATGCGGCGGCTGAACCGCTGGGTGTTGATCACGATTCCCTCGACCCCCGACGGCACCTCGAGCGAGTCGTTCTTGACGTCCTCGCCGGCGCGGCCGAAGATCGCGTGCAGCAGTTTCTCTTCGGGCGTCAGCTCGCTCTTGCTCTTGGGGGCGACCTTGCCCACCAGCACGTCACCCGGCTTGACGTAGGTGCCGATCTGCACCACGCCGTTGTCGTCCAGGTTGCGCAGCGCCTTCTCGGAGACGTTGGGGATGTCGCGGGTGAACTCTTCCCGGCCCAGCTTTGTCTCGCGAATCTCGATCTCGAATTCCTCGATGTGGATCGAGGTATACACGTCGTCGCGCACCAGCTTCTCGCTGATGATGATCGCATCCTCGAAGTTGTAGCCGTCCCACGCCATGAACGCCACCAGCACATTCCGGCCCAGCGCAAGCTCTCCCTTGTAGGTCGACGCACCGTCCGCCAGGATCTCGCCCTGCTTCACCTTCTGCCCGACCTGCACCACCGGCTTCTGGTTCAAGCAGGTTCGCTCGTTCAGTCCCACATACTTCCGCAGCTTGTAGATGTGGTTCTGGTCGATGATGATTTTGTTCGAGTCGACGTAGGTGATCGTGCCGTCCTGGCCGGCCTTGACGATCATGCCCGAGTTGATCGCGACCGACCGCTCGAGCCCCGTGGCCACAATCGGCGGCTCGGAGACCAGAAGCGGCACCGCCTGCCGCTGCATGTTCGAGCCCATCAGCGCACGGTTGGCGTCGTCGTGCTCCAGGAACGGAATCAGCCCCGCCGAGACGCCCACCATCTGCTTGGGAGAAATGTCCATGTATTCGATCTGGTCGACCGTCACGCTCACGAAGTCGGTCTGATAGCGCGCCGTCAGGCTCGAGACCTTGAGCTTCCCATGTTCGTCGACCGGCGTGTCCGCCGGTGCCAGATACGCTTCGCTCTCCTCGTCGGCACGCATCCACTTGACTTTGTCGGTCACTTTTCCGTGACTGATCTTGCGATACGGCGTGATCAAGAAGCCGTATTCATCCACCCCGCCGTAGATGCCCAGCGAACTGATCAGTCCGATGTTGGTTCCTTCCGGCGTCTCGATCGGGCAGATGCGGCCGTAGTGCGAGATGTGCACGTCGCGCACCTCGAACCCGGCCCGCTTGCGGTTGAGCCCGCCGGGGCCCAGCGCCGAGAGCCGCCGCTCGTGCGTGAGCTGCGCCAGCGGATTCGTCTGGTCGACAACCTGCGACAGCTCGCCGCGTCCGAAGAAATACTCGATGGCCGCGCTGATGCTCTTGGGGTTGATCAGCGACCGCGGCGTCATGTCCTCGGCGTCCTTCAGGCTCATCCGCTCCTGAACGGTGCGCCTGAGCTTCAGGAACCCCTTGCGCAGCTCGTCCGAGGCCAGCTCATCGATCGTGCGCAGCCGGCGGTTGCCCAGGTGGTCGATGTCGTCGATGTGCCCCTTGTTGCGCCGCAGGTTCAGTATGTACCGGATCGCATTGACGTAGTCCTCCGGATCGAGCGTCATCCGGTCTTCGGGAACCGTCTGGTCGAACTTGCGGTTGATGCGGAACCGGCCGACCTTGCCCAGCCGGTATCGGTTCGTGTCGAAGAACTTCTCGTGGAACAGCTCGCGCGCCTTCTCGAGCTGCGGCGGATTGCCCGGCCGCAGCCGCTGGTAGATCTTGAGCAAGGCACTTTCATGGTCGGTGGTCGGGTCTTCCTGCAGCGATTGCAGGATCAGCGGGTCGCGGTTCTCCTTCAGCGCCAGGATCTTCCCCAGCGTCCCCGCGTCGGCAAGGATCTGGGCCACGGCCTTGGTGATCGTGGCACCGCTGTCCACCAGGACCTCGCCGGTCGTCGGGATCGACCACGTCTCCGCAGGCGATCCGCCCCTCGAGCTTCGCCGCCGCCTTGGGATCGGCCGTGTCGATCGCGTCGGCTTCGTAGAATGCCTGCAGGATCGACTCATCACTCGAGTACTTCGGGCTCATCGCCCGCAGCAGCGTCATCGACGAGAACTTGCCGGACTGGTCGATCCGCACCCCCAGCGTGTCTTTCTTGGTGACCTGCAGCTCGATCCAGCTTCCCCGCTCCGGAATGATCCGGCAGGCGTGCAGCTTCTTGTCGCTCGACTCGATCTCGACAACGAAGTCCACGCCCGGCGAGCGGTGAAGCTGGCTGACCACCACGCGCTCGGCCCCGTTGATGATGAACTCGCCGCCGCCGATCATGATCGGCATGTCGCCCAGGTAGACCGATTCTTCAAGGGTCGTCTCACCCTTGTTGAGCCGCAGCCAGACGTGCAGCGGGCGTCCGTAAGTCAAGCGAAGCTGCCGGCACTCGTCCGGGTCGTACCGGGGCTTCCCCAGATCGTACCGCAGGAACTCGAGCTTGAGCGTCTTGTCATAACTCTCGATCGGGAAGATCTCGCGAAAAACCCCTTCGAGTCCCGACTCTTCTCGCTTGTTGTCGGGCGGGTCGGCCTGCAGGAATCGCTCATAGCTCCTTGTCTGGATCTGAGTCAGGTCCGGCACCGGAAACTCATCGGAAATCCGGCCGAAGTTCCGCTTCTTGGCGGGCAGAATTCGCCGCACCGCAGTCGTGTTGGACATGGGCTCGCGCTCCAGAAGAGAAAGAAGTATACGAGGCCGTTCGAGCAGGCGCTCTTGCGTGCGTATGACCGCACTGCGCACCCGCACGCTCTCGATGCCGTGGGCACGCGCCCTACCGGCATCAAAATCGTCGAACAATTGAACGCATGTTTCCGCGCGCGGATCACTTGATCTTCACGGTCGCGCCGGTGTCTTCGAGCTCTTTCTTCAGTTTCTCGGCGTCCTCCTTGGAAAGGCCGGTCTTGACATCCTTGGGTGCGGCTTCGACCAGGTCCTTGGCCTCCTTGAGACCGAGCTGCGTGGCTGCTCGCACCACCTTGATGACCTGGATCTTGTTGGGGCCGATCGCCTCGAGCGACACGTCGAACTCGGTCTTGACCGCAGGCGCCGCTTCAGCGGCCGGCGCACCGCCACCACCGCCTGGGTGCATGGCCACGGTCGCCGCCGCGGCCTCGAGGTTGTACGTCTCTTTCAGGTACTTCGTGAGCTGAAGCACCTCGAGAACCTTCATGTTGACCAGAGAATCGCCCAGGGTCTTGATGTTGTCGGCGAACGTGGTTGCTTCCGCGGTTGACATCGGTCGAACGGTCCTTTCCTCGTGGAACGTGAACGTAAAAGGTTTGGGTGTCTGCGAGGCCCTGACTCGAATCTGCTGTTCAAAGTCAACCGGGCGGAATCAGGCGGGCCGTCCGTTCCGACCGGTTATCATCACGACATATCACATGAAATGTCAATAACTTCCGAGTGAAGCCCTGGCGGGAAGAGCGTGCTCAAGTGGTTTCGGCCGCCGGCTCGGCTGCCGCCGGCTCGGCTGCCGCTGGCTCGGCTGCCGCTGGCTCCTCTGCCGCCGGCTCCTCTGCCGCCGGTTCGGCCTCGCCCACGCGCTTGGCCAGCGCTTCGAGCTGGCCGATCACGGTCGAGGCCGGCGACGTGAGCATCGAAAGAACCTGCTGCGCCGGTCCCAGTACGAGCGACAGCACCTGGCCGATCAGCACCTCCCGGCTGGGCAGCTTGGTGATGTCGTCCACCTGCTCGGGCCCGACAATCACCCCGTCGACGGCGCCGCCCTTGATCTGCGGCTTCTTGAGCGTCTTGAACTGGGTGGTGATTTCCTTGGCGAGCTCGGATGGACCCTCGCCCCCCCAGACCACGGCCGATTGCCCTTCGAGGTACTTCGAAAGGCCATCCATCCCCATGTCCGAGAAAACGCGACGGGCCAGCGAGTTCTTGAGCACCCGGAGCCGGATCGACTTCTTGCGCAGGTCGCGCCGGAACCCGTGCTCGGCGATGGCGTCCAAATTCTTGAGATCGACAATCAGCAGCGATCGGTTCCCGTCAAGGTCCGATTTGAGCTGATCCATCATCAGTTCTTTGACGTATTTACTCATGGCTCTAGTTAAAGTCCCCGCGTCTACGATTGTTTCCCGTGCTGCGATCTCACCCCGGCCTCGTTCACAACTTCACCGGCTTGTTTGGCCGGCTCTGGTCGCGCGCTTAGCCCGTGATCCGGATGCCCGGGCTCATCGTGGCCGAGATGGTGATCGAGCGGATATATGTTCCCTTGGCTGTGGCTGGTTTGAGCGAGCGAAGGTAGTTCAGAAACGCGTTGATGTTGTCGACCAACTGCTCTTCGCTGAAAGCGAGCTTGCCCACCGGCACGGCGACGTTGCCCCCTTTGTCATTGCGAAACTCGATCTTGCCCGCCTTGAATTCACGGACCGCGGAGGCGATGTCGGTCGTGACCGTGCCCGAGCGCGGCGACGGCATGAGCCCCCGCGGGCCCAGCACGCGGCCCAGCGGCCCCACGACCCCCATCATGTCCGGGGTGGCCAGCGCCACGTCGAAGTCCATCGTCCCGCCCTTGATTTGCTGCGCCAGATCGTCGCCCCCCACAATGTCGGCCCCCGCCGCCCGGGCTTTCTCGGCGTTCTCGCCCTGGGCGAAGACCGCCACCCGCTTGCTCTTGCCCAGCCCATGCGGCAGCGCCACCGAGCCGCGGACGTTCTGATCGGTTTGCTTGGGATCGATTCCCAGGTGCGTCGCCACCTCGACGGTCTGGTTGAATTTCGTCGTGCCGAAGGTCTTCAAGATCCGCACCGCCTCGGGCAGCGCAACCGGGGCCGGAATCTTGACCTTCTCGCCGAGCGCTCGAAATCGTTTGGAATGTTGTGTCAAAGTCTCTCGTCCTTTCGCTCAAATGAGCTGCCGCCATGAATCTCGGGGGATGTGCCCGCGGGCGGTCGCGCCGGGCTCACGCTTGTGAATCGCGGTTGTTTGAGACAGTTACCCCTTGATCTCCACCCCCATGCTCCGGGCCGTCCCCGCGATGATCCGGCAGGCATGCTCGATGTCCCGGGCGTTCAAATCGGCAAACTTGGTCTCGGCAATCTTCTTCACCTGCTCGGGCGTCACGGCACCGACCTTGGTCTTGTTGGGCTCGGCCGAGCCGGCGGCGATCCCGGCGGCCTGCTTGAGCAGCACGGCCGCAGGCGGGCTCTTGGTGATGAACTCGAAGCTGCGGTCCGAGTAGATGGTGATCTCGACCGGGATGGTCGTCCCCTTCATCTCCTTGGTCCGCTCGTTGAACTGCATCACGAACTGGCCGATGTTCACCCCGTGCTGCCCGAGCGCCGGCCCAACCGGCGGCGCCGGCGTCGCCTGGCCTCCAGGACACTGCAGCTTCACTTTCGCCGTCATCACCTTCGCCATCGTCGATTCTCACACATCTTTTAAAGTTAACGTCGCTGTCGCAGTGATCTTTCGCCCCTGCAAACGCCTCAAAAACTTTCCCCCCTTGAAAAGGGGGGGCAGGGGGGGTGGCCCCGCCCCAGCCGTCGCAATGTCCGCCTCTCCGCTCAAATCCGCTCGAGCTGCCAGTATTCCAGGTCCACCGGCGTCGGCCGGTTGAAGATGATCAGCATCACCTTGACCAGCCCGCGGCCCTCGATGACCTCCTCGACGGTCCCCTCGAAGTTCTCGAACGGTCCGTCCTTGATCTTCACTCGGTCGCCGCGCTCGACGTCGATCCGCACCTTGGGCGTTTCAGCGGTCGTCTTCTCTTCTTCCTGGTTCAGCATCTGGTTCACTTCGGTGTCGGTCATCTTGGTGGGAGTCCCGTGCGCGCCGACGAAGTCGCCCACTCCGGGTGTCTCCCGCACCGTGAACCACGTCTTCTCGTTCAGCTCCATCTGGACCATGATGTAGCCCGGATAAGTCTTGCGCTCGACGATCCGTTTCTTGTTGTTGCGGATCTCGGTGATCTTCTCCGTCGGAACCACGATCTGGCCGAAGTACTTCTCCAGCCCCTGGATCTTCACCCGGCGCTGCAGCGTGTCGCGAATCGTGTCTTCCCGCGAGCTCTGAACCTTCAGCACGTACCACACCAGTTCCGGTGCGGGGTCTTCGTCGTCGTCCGGCGCAGACGCAGATGCCTTTGCAGCAGATTCAGCCGGTGCTGCCGCACTCGCCGGCGCGGCCGCTTCGTCCGCCGACCCGCTATCCGCACGGGTCTCCGCGTGGCCGCCGTCAGGCGTCTGTTCGTCGACCTCGATCGCCGACGCCGCGCGCTTGGTCGCCCGCACCGATTCCTCGGCTTGTGTCGGGTCAGTCATTTCTTCGGTCGATTCGCTCATGGTGAAAATCTCAAGACGATCGTTGCCCGCCTCGCGCTCTTGTTCGAACACGCCTCCGGGAAGTCATCCCGGTCCCAATCCTGTCATCCGGTCCGGCCACGGTTGTCCCGTTCCGGTACAGCTCAGCCCGTCGACCCGAAACCACCGCCGCCGGTGAACTGAAGAACTCCGATCAGTCGCAGGATGAACGTCCAGAGCGTATCCACCACGAACAGATAGACCGCCATCAGCAAGACGGTCGTCAGCACCACGGTGGTCGCGCGGATCAAATCGTCCTTGCTGGTCCACGAGACCTTGTTCATCTCCGCTTCGGTTGCGATCAAGAACTCCGCAAACGGTGGAAAATGCACGATCCGAAAAACGACCCATCCCAGTACGGCCGCAAAGGCCGCCGGAATCCCAAGCCGCCAGCCCAGCTGAATACTCGAGACTCGCCTCGTAAATCCTGTAGGCCCCCGCCGCAACCACCACTCCCAGCCCGACGGCGGTCCACACCCGCGCGTACCACCCCTGCATCGGCTTGAACAGATCGGCGCGAATCAAGTTGGTCAGGAAAGAGGAAAACAGGCCCTTGGCCTGCCCACCAGCTTTCCCCTTGGCCGGCTTCGATGAGCGTCGACGCCGTGATTCCCTCTTTCAGTTTACCCATGACACCTGATTCTCAGTCGTTCGTTCGGCAATGGACCAGACAATCCCCCTCGCCCTTCCGCTCACCTCTCACCTCGCCCGGCATCCCCGGCCCCGGCAAGACCCTCTCTCTCGCACCGCGCCAACACTGCCCCCGCCAGGCCGCCTCGCGACAGCACGAGCGGAGGGAATCGAACCCCCAACCGCCGGTTTTGGAGACCGGTGCTCTCCCAGTTGAGCTACGCTCGTATATCTTCCGGAAATCAAATCCACGTTCAAACCTTCGCGTCCAGATGGATCGGACAGCACACCGCCAGAAACTCGCAATCCCGCAAGCGTTTCCGTCCCTCTTAAACACTTCCTTCCCCCCCCTTGAGAAGGGGGTGGCCAGGCACACTTCCTTCCCCCCCTTGAGAAGGGGGGGCCAGGGGGGGTGCGTGCAGGCGATTGATCCTCTCCTCCGGGCACCATTTCCCCCCTTGCGAATCCCACATCCTTTCCCCCCCCCCTTTGCAACCGCTAAACCTTTCCCCCCCTTGCAAAGGGGGGGCCAGGGGGGGTGCCCGCCGCGCTCCTACCCGATCCCTATTTCTTGCGTGATTCCTTGTGTGGCGTGTGCTTCCTTTCGCGGCTGCAGTATTTCTTCAGTTCAAGCCGGTTGGCGCCGCGTGTTTCCTTCTGCACCCGGTAGTTTCGTTCGCCGCACGTGCTGCATTCGAGCCAGACGTATTCCCGCATTTGCTTGCTCCTGCCCCTCTTCCCGTCAACTTCTCAGAGCCCCGCGAATACAAGGAGCCCGAGACTCACCGCTTGCTACGTGTTCGACAGGGTGTAGATAGCTCGGCGACTCGGTCACCTTTCGGAGACCGAGTCGCCATCTTTTCTTGATTCGATTCAACTCAATTCGTCATGCCGATCAAAGGCGCGAGCCATCCCGGCGCGTCACTCGAGGATCTTCGCCACGACGCCCGCTCCGACCGTCTTGCCCCCCTCGCGAATGGCGAACCGCAGGCTTTCCTCCATCGCGATCGGTGTCTTGAGCTCGACGGTCATCTTGATATTGTCACCCGGCATGCACATCTCGGCCTCCGTGTTGTTCTCAGACAGGAGGTTCAAGATCGAGCCGGTCACGTCCGTGGTACGGAAATAAAACTGCGGGCAATAGCCCTTGAAGAACGGCGTGTGCCTTCCGCCTTCATCCTTGCTGAGAACGTACACCTCGGCCTCGAATTTCGTATGCGGGGTGATCGAGTTCGGCTTGCAGACCACCTGCCCGCGCTCGAGGTCGGTCTTCTCAACGCCTCGCAGGAGCACCCCGACGTTGTCGCCGGCCATTCCCTCGTCCATCGTCTTCTGAAACGCCTCGACGCCGGTGATCGTCGACGCTTTCTTCACGCCGAAGCCGACGATCTCGACCGCGTCGCCCACCTTGCACTTGCCGCGCTCGATCCGGCCCGTGCCCACCGTGCCGCGGCCCTTGATCGAGAAGACGTCTTCAATCGGCATCAAGAACGGCTTGTCGATCTCGCGCACCGGCTCGGGGATGTATTCGTCCATCGCCTTCACCAGGTCCAGGATCGGCTTCGCGGCCTTCTCGTCCTTGGGGTTCTCAAGCGCCGGACGGCTGCTGCCGCGCACGATCGGGATCTCGTCCCCCGGGAACTTGTAGTGCGTGAGCAGCTCGCGCAGCTCCATCTCGACCAGCTCCAGCAGCTCCTCGTCGTCGACCAGGTCGATTTTGTTGAGGAACACGACCAGGGCCGGCACGCCGACCTGACGCGCAAGCAGGATGTGTTCGCGGGTCTGCGGCATCGGGCCGTCGGCGGCCGAGACCACCAGGATCGCCCCATCCATCTGGGCCGCGCCCGTGATCATGTTCTTGATGTAATCGGCGTGCCCCGGGCAGTCGATGTGGGCGTAATGCCGCTTCTCGCTCTCGTACTCAACGTGCGAGACGGCGATCGTCACCGTCTTGGTCGAATCGCGCACAGTCCCTCCCTTGGCAATATCCTGGTACGATTTGGTCTTGGCCTTGCCGCGCTCGGCCAGGACCGCCAGGATTGCGGCCGTGAGGGTCGTTTTGCCGTGATCGATGTGCCCGATTGTGCCCACGTTGACGTGCGGCTTGGTTCTCGTGAAAGTTTCCTTGGCCATCGTTTCTCCCGTCGTCTCCTAGAAGCATCAGGCTTTGTGAAGGCCCCACCGGCGAAACCCGCTGCAAGCTTGCCATGCCGGCTCAAGACAAGCCCGATGTAATGTACTCAGACGAAACCACCAAGATTCCCGCGGACCATATGCAAAATGGCCCGGCTTCAAGAACGCCAGAGCTGCCTCTGGGATTTGAACCCAGGACCTCGTCCTTACCAAGGACGCGCTCTACCAACTGAGCCAAGGCAGCATTTCCTCACACAACCCTCATCATCTGACCCGTCCTGCTGCTTCCGCGTTCGCTGCCTTTCCGCGACCACTCTTCCGCACACCCCGGATGAAAGCGGGTGATGGGAATCGAACCCACGTTGCCTGCTTGGAAGGCAGGTACTCTACCATTGAGTTACACCCGCGGTTTCTCCCATCGAGCCGCCTAGTCGAACCCAGTCCAACCCAATCGGACGCGACATGGGTGGAGCAGGATTCGAACCTGCGAAGGCATTGCCACCAGATTTACAGTCTGGCCCCTTTGGCCGCTTGGGTATCCACCCGAAATCCCCGGCTTCCCCGTACAACCCGGTAAAGCCCACAACACAACACGCTGAATAACCGCCTCCGGCAGAGCTGGCGGTGGGACTCGAACTCACAACCCTCGGTTTACAAAACCGATGCTCTACCGGTTGAGCTACGCCAGCAGTTTGCACCGTGAAATCGCTAACTATAACCCCCGAAGTCGCCGTCATGCAAGGGCTTTCCCCGGCCGACCAGGTATTCGCCCGCGGCAGCCATGAGCGCACCACCAGCGCGGCAACACAGAAGTGAATCATACCGCCGTACCCACTGCCGAGGCAAGTATCTCGTCCAGAAGTCGCCCTCGTGCTCCGCACCATCAACGGGTTCGTTGCCGCATTTCCCGCCGCCGCGCACGGCGCTCACGGCGCGAATCGGCCCTATTTCCGTTCACGCCCGCAGCAAGGCTGAATCGTGTCACCGTCGCCGAGCCCACCTGGCGCCTCTCGACCGCCTCAGCCTGGGTCTCACACGCGAGGTCAGTCGATTGTTGCGGTGTTTCGCCACTTGTTTCTTCGGACGAGGTACCATCGCCGCGCGAGCCGCCGGCGACCTTCGACCTCTCAAACTCGTCAATCGTCGCGACCGAACCCTCTTCCGTGCCGTTGGCTTCGTTTCGTCGCATCAAGGGCGACGCTCCGTCGACCCCGTTGGCTTCGTTTCGTCGCGGCGCTTCTCCCGACCGCTCATGCCCGTTGGCTTCGTTTCGTCGAGCGGCCGTATCGCCATAATTCATCGTTACTTCGTGCCTGCCAGGGGTGTCGCCCTCGGCTTCGCAAACATGCGTCCGCCCGTCATCGACGAACTTCATCGTCGATTCAACGGCGTCGTGTCCGTTGGCTTCGTTTTGCTGGCGAGCAGCTTCGTCCTCATCATCGTCGTCGGCTGCGCCGATCGCATCACCCGCCATTAACCTCGCACGCATGGATTGCATCAAGCTCGGGGTCAGCCTCCGGTACGACGTAGATGCCGGCACGAATTGCTCAGACGACAGCCAAGGCCGTGTTTCTAGCTCGCGATCGATTCGGTCGACGGTTCGTTGACAGGCCCGCTCGTACCGTCGCGTCCGCTCGGCGAGAGGGCTCCAGTCGAAAGCATGCAGGTCACGCGCCAGTGTCCCGAGGACCTCGGCGACGCTTTCGTGCTCCTCGATTTTCTCGGCCAGCCGCCCGATCTGCGTTTCGACTGTCTCGCGTAACCATTCCCTCGCTTCTTCCGCGCCCATGGGCAGCGCGTCACATGGTTCCAACTGGCTGCGCAGCACCTCCCAACCTCGCTCGGCATCGGGCGGAGCAAGCAGCGTCCATGTTTCCCTCGCCAGCCCGATTCCCTTTCCGGCCAGTGCCACGCACGGCCGCAGGAAATCGGCCACCTCGTTGAGATCGATAGCCGAGAGGACATGCATTCCCATCAGCCTGATCGCCTTGAAGCACTCGATCGCCCCCCAAGCTTTGCCTGCGTCCAGAATCGCGGCTTCCTCCTTCCACTGCGCGTGAAGCCACCGGCAGCCGTCCTCCAGTTCTTCCAGCCGGCTCTCGATCAGTGCGGGATGCTCAAAACCTCGGTCGCGCGTCGAATTCTCCGCAGTCCCCCAGCGAGCCTCCGGGGTCGGCAGAAAGAGCTTGATCGACAGCTCGATCGTCTCTCTGGCTTCACTCGCCAGCCGTTCACTCTCCGCCGTCCGGGATTTCTCACAGAGCTGCGCCGACTGTGCACGTCCGATCCGCCCGAGTTGCCACCACAAGTAAAAACTCCGTTCAACCTTGGCCGCTTCCACACCATTCCGCGGCTTGTACTGCTCGAACCAGTCCCTCCGGCGCGATTCATAAACCGCCGCATCCTCCTCCGGCAACATCGCAATTTCAGCTGTCATTCCATGCGTGAGTGCATTGAATCGGGCGATTTTCTTACCAGCCTCCGTTTTGGGCCCGCAGCTTTTTGTGGCGTTCCTGCGGTTCGCCGCAATCTTGGCTTCGCTCACCATGATGATTCTCTCCTTTTCACTTCGTTTCGCTGAGAAAACAGCTCTTTTCAACACCGAACAGCCCAGGAAAGCTCCGCCTCGTCAGCTCTTATCAAGCTTGCCCGAATTGCCTTATTAAGAACGTCGTCCAGAGCCCCGCGTTTGTTAAATCCTTCTTTGATTCCGTGGAAACCGCAGGCGGTTGAATCCACACAATCCGCAGGGTCGATCTCGCCTGAAGCGATTCAGGCAGGGCACTCCTCCCCGCGTCATGCCCAAGCCGCGCCTCCTCCTCGTTCCGACGCTTCCGCGCCGGCGATTGAAACGCGCGAGTGCACCCGCGTCGCTAGTCCCGCCGTGCTCGATCGTCCTCTTTCGCTCCGCGAAAGAGCGCTCTCAATCTCCTCGTTCCGACGCTTCCGCGTCGGAACGTCCGAGGTGCCGCTCCGCGGCGCGCTTGGGTCCGCAGATCGACATGCCCCAACGAGGCAAAGGTCAATCGCCAGGGCCTTCGAGCCCCTGGTACGCTTTCGGCCTAACGCATGAATCTAACATGACATGGTGGTGTGAAAAGATAAGCGATAATCCATGTAGCAGGCACACTCCGTGTGCCGCCCGCCGGATCAAGCAATTGCCATGCGATTTGCCGCCTCAGGCCAAAGCGAACGCACACGCAGCGACCTCAAATTCTCGACTTCAGGCGCGGTAAGCCACGCGGAATAAGTGTCACCCCATCACGCCGCCGACTCCTGCACGCGCACAGCCCCGCGATGACCTGGCCCGACTCGCCCATCGGTTGATGTCCGGTCGTTTCTTCCCTCACGGTTTCGGCTGTTTTTCGTCCGGCGATCTCTTCGTGAGCTCCTCAATCAACTTCTTGAAGTCCTCCCGTCCCCGGATAGCATCAAGATCCGTGTCCTTGGCCATGTGTGCGACGTCGTTGTAGCCGGCCCTCACCGCATTTCGCAGCAGGTCCATCGCCCGGTCGGCATACTCCTGCTTCTTGTCGGCGATCTTGCCGTTGCAACGGCGTAGACGCAGGCAAAGTCGTAGCGCTGAATGGAGTTCCACGTCGGGTTCTTTGTCAGCTCGGCGACCTCCGCCACAGCCTCGGCCACCTGACTGGCTTGGACTCGCGATGTGGCCCGCGACGCGCGAAAGCCTGGTTGCTCTGGCGTCGGGCTGAGCTCGATGGCCTTGTCCCAGTCATTGATCGCCTCGGGGAACTTCCGCAGGCGATCGTAAGCAATGGCCCGGTTCCGGTGGCTATCGCGGAGAAGCTGCTTGGCCGTGGCCGACCGGCGATCCTGCTCGTATACCGGCATCAATGTGCGGATGGCTTTCTCGAACCACTCCAGGCTTTCACCAAGCTGGGTGCGGTTCCCCACCTGAATGCCGACATTGTAGTAAGCACGCCCCAGCTCGACTCGATATTGTGGCACCGCGGGGAACTCGGCGACCAGTCTTCCCGGATCGCCGCACCTTTCCGATACTGTTCCTCCGCCTCCAGCCCCTTCCCCAGGCCGGCCAGCAGAAGCCCCAGATTGTTGTGGCTGTTGGCCAGGGCCTGCTGGTACGCCGGCCGGGCAGGGAACTCTGCGTCCAGCTTCGCGTACCCGTCGACGGCGAGGCGGATGGCTGCCAGCGCTTCCGCGGTTCGGCCCAAGCGGTACTCGATGTGACCGACCCGATAGGCCGCCTTCGCCGTTCGGGCCCGCGACGGTTCGTCGTCGGCCTTCTCGCCGGCAAACTCCTGGTAGTACGACAGCACCTCGGTCAAGAACTTCTTCTGTTCGTCGCTGATCTCTTTCTGGGTGGTGAGCGAATCCCCGGTGACCGACGAGGTCATGGCATCGAGTGCCTGCCGCGTCCGGTCCCGCGCCTTCTCCGCCTTCGCCCGCTGCTCGGCCTCCCGGTCCTTCGCCTTCCTTTCCGCCTCGGCCGCAAGGAGAGCCTTCGCTTCATTCACCTCCGCAATGCCGCGTTGTCTCGCCTCGGCCGCCCGCGCTCGATCCGCCCTCAGCATCCCGACCGTCGTGCCGACGATCCCGCCGACCAAGGCCAGCACCACCAGACTCGCCGCCAGCACGGGCCCCTTGTTCCGACGCAAGAACTTGCTCAACCGATACCCCGCCGACGGCGGCCGGGCCTCCACAGTTTCATCAGCGAGGTAGCGCTGCACGTCCCGGCCCAGCGCATTGGCCGTCTCATAGCGTCGTTCCCGGTGCTTCTCCAGACACTTCATCACCACCCAATCCAGCTCGCCGCGCAACAAGGCCGTCAACTTGCGAGGCTCAATCTGCCGCAGCGCCGCGATCGACGGAAGCGACTCATCCGTCGAGAGTCGCGTCGACGGCTTGGAAGGCTCCTCCTCCCGGATGATCCGAATCATCTCGGTAAGTGCCGCATTCCTCAGGCGTCTGCCGTCAATCGGCCTCAGGCCGGTGAGCAATTCGTAAAGGATGACGCCGAGCGAATAGATATCCGCGCGCGTATCGATGTCGATCCCCGAGAAACTCGCCTGCTCCGGCGACATATATTCTAACGTGCCGATGACCGCGCCAAACTGAGTCGACATCGATTCGTCAGTCAGCCTGCCGGCGACCGCCTTGGCCACGCCGAAGTCGATGACCTTGGGAATCGGCTTGCCGTCGACGATCGTGACCAGGATGTTAGCCGGCTTGAGATCACGGTGCACGATCCCCTTTTGATGCGCGTGCTGCACCGCCTGGCAGATGCGCACAAACAATTCCAGCCGCTCTTCGGTCTTCAGCCTCGCCTCATCGCAAAACCTTGTCAGCGGCAGGCCGGAAACCAGCTCCATGACGAAGAACGGCTGGCCGCTGGGCGTAAGCCCGCCATCAAGCACCTTCGCGATATTGGGATGATCCATCATCGCCAGCGCCTGCCGCTCCTGCTCGAACCGTTGCAGCACAGCTCGCGAGTCCATCCCGGTCTTGATCAGCTTGAGCGCCACCTTGCGCTTGACCGGCTCTGTCTGCTTGGCGACCCAGACCTCGCCCATGCCCCCTTCGCCAATCTTCTCCAGGAGAGCATAGCGCCCCGCGATGACGATGCCGGCCGGAGCAATCGGGCGGTAGTCTTCGGTTTCGGAGACGGCGGCAGACGCGTCGTCCGCACCCGGAGTGTGCTCGAGGGTGGCGTCAGGACTGGCCTGTCCAGGGCCAGAATCCAGGGTCCGGTCCGCACGCTCGTCGAGGACGTTTCCCGACATATCGTGCGCCGCCAGCAGTGCCTCGACAGCCGCCAGGGCCTCCGGCCGCCCCGCACACTCCTGCTCCAGAAAGGCGGCACGCTCGTCGGGAGGTCGTGACAAAGCTTCCTGGAACAGCGTTTCTTCGTTCATGGCCGCACCTCGGGCGAGCAACTACGAAGTGGACTCTACCCCAGTGCGACGAGACGGCGTCGCCGGCATCAGGAATCCCTCGCACATCATATCCAGAATTCGGAACGTACGCCGAATAAGTGCCCCCGCTCCTCGTTGCGCCTCGTTCCCATGCTCCGCGTGGGAACGCTCTTCCAGCCGCTCTGCGGCGCACTCGCGGTCGAACCACACGAGTGCCCACACGCGATGAGTTCGACCGCGCCCGATCGTCGCCTTTCGCTCCGCGAAAGAGCGTTCCCATTCTCCTCGTTCCGACGCTCCCGCGTGGGAACGCTCTTCCAGCCGCTCTGCGGCGCACTCGCGGTCGAACCACACGAGTGCCCACACGCGATGAGTTCGACCGCGCCCGATCGTCGCCTTTCGCTCCGCGAAAGAGCGTTCTCATTCTCCTCGTTCCGACGCTCCCGCGTGGGAATGTTCTTCGAGCCGCTCTGCGGCGCACTCGCGGTCGAACCACACGAGTGCCCACACGCGATGAGTTCGACCGCGCCCGATCGTCGCCTTTCGCTCCGCGAAAGAGCGTTCCCATTCTCCTCGTTCCGACGCTCCCGCGTGGGAATGTTCTTCGAGCCGCTCTGCGGCGCACTCGCGGTCGATCCCGCTGGGAGCAGCTCGGCGACGCGTTCTCTTCCCAACGCTCCCGCGTCGGAATGTACCTTGTGCCGCTCCGCGGTGCGCTGGCGTCCGGACATCGAATTGCCCCAACGGGGCAAAGGTCAACAGCCAGGGGCTCTGCGCCCTGGAAACGCGCGTGTGTGCCGTTGACGCACACCCGTGCTACGCTAGATCCTGTTAATGCGCTCGCCCGAGCTCGGTAGTTCCGGCCCATATGGAATCATCTCGATGCCATCACCATTCCCAGGCATGAACCCCTTCATCGAGCAGGATGCGTTCTGGCACGATTTCCACCTGGAGTTCCTGCCCGCGATTCGCGCACGGCTGGTCGCCCAGGTGCGGCCGAAATACATCGTGATGCTCGACGAGCATTTGTATGTCCAGGAGGTCCCGGCCGCGCCGTGCCGGCTGGTGGGCCGCTCCGACGTCTCGCTAGCCGCGCCAAAGAAGTCCAGGCGCAAGAAGCGAGCGCGGGAGTGGCAATCCTCGACGCACCCACACAGGTCCATATCCCCATCCAGGATCTGCGCCGCGTCCCTTTTTTAGAAGTCCGGGATCGCCTCGGGCGCGAGTTGATCACGGTCGTCGAAATGCTGAGCCCATCAAACAAGCGTGCCGGTGCCGACCGCGAGCAATTCGTGGCCAAGCGCGAAGAATTGCTCCAGAGCAACTGCGCACTTCGTCGAAATCGACCTGCTCCGCGGCGGCCGCCCGATGCCGCTGGAGAAACGCCCCAACTGCGACTACTCCGTACTGGTAAGCCGCGCCGAAGCCCGCCCCTGGGCCGGCTTCTGGCCGATCGCCTTGCGCCAGCGCCTACCCGTCATCCCGATCCCATTGCGTCCCGCCGACCCCGACGCGCGAATCGACCTTCAGGAGATCCTCGAACACGTCTATGATTCAACCGGCTACGCCGACTTCATCTACGCGACCCGCCCCGAGCCTCGCCTCTCCCCCAAAGATGCCGCCTGGTCCCGCTCATACCTGCCCCCCAAGTAGGTCAGGCTTTAGCCTGACGCATTATCATCATTCCAGAGACACGAGAGCGTAGGTCAGGCTTTAGCCTGACGCATTTCTCCACGTAGCAGGCACACTCCGTGTGCCGCCCGCCAATTCAAGCGATCGCCTCACGATTTGCCGCGAGAGGCCAAAGCGAACGCGCACGCGACGACCTCAAATTGATGACCTCAGGCCCGGCAAAGCCCGCGGAATGAGCATCTCCCCATCACGCCGCCGACTCCCGCAGCCTGGAGCACCCCACGATGACCAGGCCCGACTCGCCAGTCGCTTGATCTTCGGTTGTTCCTTCCCTCACGGTTTCCGCTCATTTTCGTCCGGCGAATTCCTCGCCAACCCCTCAATCAACTTCTTGAAGTCCTCCCGCCCCCGGATGGCATCAAGATCCGTGTCCTTGGCCATATGTGCGGCGTCCTTCCACCCGCCCTTGACAGAATTTCGCAGCAGTTCCATCGCCCGGTCGGCATACTCCTGCTTCTTGTCAGCGCTCTTGCCGCTGGCGACGGCGTAGACGCAGGCAAAGTCGTACCACTGACCGGAATTCCACTCAAGGGACTTCGTCAGCTCGGCAACCTCCGCCACGGCCTCGGCCATCTCACCCGCCTGCACCCGCGATGTGGCCCGTGACGCGCGCAGCCCTGGTTGCTCTGCCGCCGGACTGAGCTCGATGGCCTTGTCCCAGTCCTTGATCGCCTCGGTGAACTTCCGCAGGCGATAATAAGTAGTGGCTCGGTTCCGGTGACAAGTGCGGAGAAACTCTCTCGCCAGAACCAACCGGCGATCCTGTTCGTACACAGGCGTCAATGTGCGGATGGCTTTCTCGAACCACTCCAAGCTTTCACCGGGCCGACCGCTGTTACTCACCAGACCGCCCAGGTTGCAGTAACCAGCACTCAGCGCGACTCGATATTGCGGCACGGCTGGGAACTCTTCGACCAGCCTCTCCCGAATCGCCAGGGCTTTCCGAAACTGATCCTCCGCCTCGAGCCCTTTGCCCAGGCCGGGCAACAGAATCCCCAGGTAGTCGTTGCTGCTGGCCAGCATCGTGCGGTACGCCGGCACGGCGGGGAACTCGACGACCAGCTTCTCCTCGATCGCCAGGGCTTTCCGATACTGCTCTTCCGCCTCCGGCCGCTTTTCCAGGCCGGCCAGCAGGTTCCCAAGGTCATTGTGGCTGCCGGCCACGGCAGTGCGGTGCTCCGGCACGGCGGGAAACTCGGCGGCCAGCTTCTCCTGGATCGCCAGGGCTTTCCGATACCGCTCCTCCGCCTCCGGCTGCCTCCCAAGGCCGGCCAGCAGGATCCCCAGTTTGTTGTGGCTGCGGGCCAGGACGTTGCGGTACTCCGGCACGCCGGGGAACTCGGCGACTAGCTTCTCCCGAATCGCGAGGGCTTTCCGATACGGCTCCTCCGCCTCCGCCCGATTACCCAGGCCAGCCAGCAGATCCCCCAGGCCAGCGTGGCTGCTGGCCAGATTTCGGCGGAGCTCCGTGACGTACTCCTCCGGGCTGAGCTCGACGGCCTTGTCCCAGTCCCTGATCGCTTCGGTGAACTTTCGCAAGAGATCATAGGCCTGAGCTCGGCCGAAGTGGCTATTTCGCAGAAATGCTCTGGCCATAACGAACCCGCGATCCTGTTCGTAGACGGCCGTCAAAATGCGAATGGCTTTGTCGAACCACTCCAGGCTCTCACTCGGCTGGCCGCCGCCCATGACCAGAGCGCCGAAATTGCAGTAATCACCACCCAGGTCGACTCGGTACTGCCGCACAGTGGGGAACTCGGCGGCCAGCGTTTCCAGGATCGCCAGGGCTTTCCGATACTGCTCCTCCGCCTCCGCCCGCTTCCCCATGCCGGCCAGCAGAAGCCCCAGGCCGGTGTGGTTGACGGCCAGGGCGCCGCGGTAGTCCGGCGCGGCGGGGTATTCGGTGGCCAGCTTCTCGTGGATGGCCATGGCTTTCCGATACTTCTGCTCTGCCTCCGGCCCCTTCCCCAGTCCTGATAGCAGCTTCCCCAGGCTGTGCTCGCTGTTCGCCAGGTTATGGCGGTACTCCGGCACGGCGGGGAACTCAGCGGCCAACTTCTCCTGGATCGCCAGCGCTTTGCGATACTGCTTCTCCGCCTCCGGCCGCTTTCCGAGGTCGGCCAACACAAGTCCCAGATTGTGGTGGCTCATGGCCAGTGCCGAGCGATGCGCCGACACGGTGGGGTATTCGGTGGCCAGCTGCTCGTAGATGGCCATGGCTTTCCGAAAATGCTCCTCCGCCTCCGGCCACGTCCCCGGGCCGGCGAGCAGATTTCCCAGGCTGCCGTGGCCGCCGGCCAGGCTCTCGCGGTACTCCGAAACGGCGGGGAACTCAGCGGCCAGCTTTTCCAGGATCGCCAGCGCTTTCCGATGCAGCTCTTCCGCCTCCGGCCGCTTGCCCAGGCCGGCGAGTAGATTCCCCAGGTTGCTGCCGCTGGCGGCCACGCCCTTTCGGTATTCCGCCACGGCGGGGAAGTCGGCGACCAGCTTCTCCTGGATCACCAGAGCTTTCCGATAGTGCTGCTCCGCCTCAGAGTGCTGCCCCAGCTTGGACAGCAGATTTCCCAGGTTGCCGTGGCTGCCGGCCAGGCTCTCGCGGTACTCCGGCACGGCCGGGAAGAGGGCGGCGAGTTTCTCCTGGATTGCCAGCGCTTTGCGATACTGCTCCTCCGCCTCCGGCCGCTTCCCGAGGTCGGCCAACACAACCCCCAGATTGTTGTGGCCCTTGGCCAGTTCCGCGCGGTACTTCGGCACGGCGGGGAATTCGGCCACCAACTTCTCCTGGATCGCCAGGGCTTTCCGATACCGCTCGTTCGCTGCCGGCCGCTTGCCGAGACGCCCCAGTTGATTCCCCAGGTTGAGGTGGCTGAGGGCTAGGATGCGGCGGTACAGCGGCACGGCGGGGAACTCGGCGGCCAGCTTCTCCTGGATTGCCAGGGCTTTCCGATACTGCTCCTCCGCCGCAAACTGCTTCCCCAGATCGGCCAGCAGAAGCCCCAGGTTATTGTGGCCGGTGCCCAGGTCATTGCGGTACTCCGGCACGTCGGGGAACTCGGCAACCAGCTTCTCCCCTATCGCCAGGCCTTTCCGATACTGCTCCTGCGCCTCTGGCCGCTTCCCCAGGTCGGCCAGCAGAACGCCCAGGTTGTAGCGGCTTGCGGCCAGAAGCTTGCGGTACTCCGGTACGTCGGGGAACTCGGCCATCAGCTTCTCCTGGATCACCACGGCTGTCCGATTCTGTTCCTCCGCCTCTGGCCGCTTCCCCAGGTCGGCCAACACAAGCCCCAGATCGCTGTGGCTCTTGGCCAGTTCCGTGCGGTACTCCGGCACGTCGGGGAATTCGGCCACCAACTTCTCCTGGATCACCAGAGCTCTCCGATACTGCTCCTCTGCCTCTGGCCGCTTCCCCAGGCCGGCCAGCAGAGCGCCCAGCCCGCTGTCGCTTTTGGCCAGGCTGTGGCGGTATTCCGGCACGGCGGGGAACTCGGCGGCTAACTTCTCACTGATCGCCAGGGCTTTCCGATACCGCTCTTCCGCCTCCGACTGCTTCCCCAGGCCGGCCAGCACACTCCCGAGGTTGTTGTGGCTGCCTGCCAGGTCATCGCGGTACTCCGGCACGGCGGGGAACTCCGCGGCCAGCTTCTCCTGGATCACTAGGGCTTTCCGATAGTGCTCCTCCGCCTCCGGCCGCCGCCCCAGGCTGGCTACCAGATTCCCCAGGCCGTTATGGCTGCCGGACAGGTACTTTCGGTACTCCGGTACGGCGGGGATATCGGCGACCAGCGTTTCCAGGATCGCCAGGGCTTTCCGATGGTGCTCCTGCGCCTCCGGCCCCTTCCCCAGACTGGACAGCCAAAGCCCCAGGTTGTGGTGGCCTAAAGCCAGGAGCTCTCGGTACTTCGGCACGGCGGGGAACTCTGCGGCCAGCTTCTCCTGGATCGCCAGGGCTTTCCGATGGTGCTCCTCTGCCTCCGTCCGCTTCCCCAGCCCGGGTACCAGATTCCCCAGGTT
Source organism: uncultured Planctomycetota bacterium (assembly GCA_963823665.1). Lineage (GTDB taxonomy): Bacteria > Planctomycetota > Planctomycetia > Isosphaerales > Isosphaeraceae > CAVXHV01. The sequence goes on along the minus strand of CAWGMQ010000003.1, from coordinate 1,612,285 downwards.
GTTGTGGGTGCCGGCCAGGCCCTTGCGGTACTCCGGCACGGCGGGGAACTCTGCGACCAGCTTCTCCTGGATCGCCAGGGCTTTCCGGTACCGCTCCTCCGCCTCCAGTTGCCTCCCAAGGCCGACCAGCAGAATCCCCAGATTGTTGTGGCTGCGGGCCAGGCCGTTGCGGTACTCCGGCACGGCGGGGAACTCCGCGACCAGCTTCTCCCCGATCGCCAGGGCTTTCCGAAACTGCTCCTCCTCCTCCGGCCGCTTCCCTCGGAGGCCCAGCAGAGCCCCCAGGCTCGAGTGGGTCTCGGCGACGCTCTCGCGGTCCTCAACGGCCGCGAAATCCGCGACCAGCTTCTCCATGATCGCGAGAGCTTGGCGACACTGATCCTCTGCCTCAGTCACCATCCCCAGATCTCTCAGAAGAGATCCCAGGCTGGCGCGATTGTGCCCCAGGAACCGTCGGTACAACTGTACGGCGGGGAACTCGGCGGCCAGCTTCTCCTGGATCACCAGAGCTTTCCGATACTGCTGCTCCGCCTCCGGGTGCTGCCCCAGGTTGGACAGCAGAATTCCCAGGTTGATGCGGCCGCCGCCCAGGCCGTTGCGGTACACAGGCGCGGCTGGGAACTCGGCGGCCAGCTTCGCGTAGCCGTCGATAGCCAGTCGGCACGCGACCGCCGCTTCTGCCCATCGCCCCAGGCGGTACTCGATGACACCGACGCGAAAAGCGGCCGCCGCCGTTCGGGCCCGCGACTGTTCGTCGTCCGCCTTCTCCCCAGCAAACTCCTGGTAGTAGGAGAGCACCTCGGTCAGGAACTTCTTCTGCTCGTCGCTGATCTCCTTCTGCGTCGTGAGCGAATCCCCCGTGACCGACGAGGTCATGGCGTCGAGCGCCTGCCGGGTCCGGTCCCGCGCCTTCTCCGCGTTCGCCCGCTGCTGCGCCTCGCGACTGCGGGCTTCGTCCGCCTCAAGCCGCCGCTGCTCCGCCCGGATCATCCCATAGCTCGTCCCCACGATGCCGACAACGAGGGCCAGCAGCACCACGCTCGCGGCCCCCACCGGCCCCCGATTCCGCCGCAGGAACTTCCCGAACCGATACCCGGTCGACGCCGGACGGGCCTCCACGGCTTCATCGGCGAGGTAGCGTTGAATGTCGCGCGCCAGCGCGCTGGCAGTCTCATACCGCCGTTCCCGGTGCTTCTCCAAGCACTTCATCACCACCCAGTCCAGCTCGCCGCGCAACAAAGCCGTCAGCTTGCGAGGCTCAATCTGCCGCAGCGCCGCCATCGAGGGAAGCGATAGATCGGTCGAGAGCCGTGTCGACGGCTTGGAGGGCTCCTCCTCCCGGATGATCCGAATCATCTCCGTGAGCGCCGCATTCCGTAGCCGTTTGGCATCAAAGGGCCTCAGTCCGGTGAGGAGTTCGTACAGGATGACGCCCAGCGAGTAGATGTCGGCGCGCGTATCGACATCGACTCCCGAATAGCCCGCTTGTTCCGGCGACATGTACTCGAATGTTCCAATCACCGCGCCGAACTGCGTCGACATCGACTCGTCGGTCAGCCTGCCGGCGACCGCCTTGGCCACGCCGAAGTCGATGACCTTGGGAATCGGCTTGCCGTCGACGATCGTGACCAGAATGTTCGCCGGCTTTAGATCGCGATGGACGATCCCCTTCTGGTGCGCGTGCTGCACCGCCTGGCAGATCGGCACGAAGAGCTCCAGCCGCCCTTCGCTCGTCAGCCGGGCCTCGTCGCAGAATCTTGTGAGCGGCAGGCCGTTGACCAGGTCCATGACAAAGAACGGCTGGCCTGTGGGCGTGAGGCCGCCGTCGAGAACGCGGGCGATGTTGGGATGATCCATCATCGCCAGCGCCTGCCGCTCTTGCTCGAACCGTTGCAGCACGGCTCGCGAGTCCATCCCGGTCTTGATCAGCTTGAGCGCCACCTTGCGCTTGACCGGCTCTGTCTGCTTCGCGACCCAGACCTCGCCCATGCCCCCTTCGCCGATCTTCTCCAGGAGAGTGTAACGGCCCGCGATGACGATGCCGGCCGCAGCAATCGGGCGGTAATCTTCCGTTCCGGAGATTGCGCGAGACGAGTCGTCCGCACCCGGACTGTGTTCGAGGGTCGCATCAGCACGGGCAAGGCCGGGGCCAGAATCCACACGCTGGCCCACGGGACGGTCGAGGACGTTTCCCGACTTTTCATGCGCCGCCAGCAGTGCCTCGACAGCCGCCAGGACCTCCGGCCGCCCTGCGCATTCCCGCTCCAGCAAGCCGGCACGCTCCTCGGGAGGTCGGGACAACGCTAATTGGAACAGCGTTTCTTCGTTCATGGCCGCACCTCCGGCACGCAACTACGAAGTCGACTCTACCTCAATGCGACGAAACCGCGTCGCCGGCGCCAAGAAATCCGCGGACATTTTATCCAGATTTCGGAAAGCGCGCCCAACGAGTGGCCACGCTAGTCGTTCTGACCTGCGTCGGATTGCCCATCCTGCGAAACGGTTCGTAAGAAAAAGGGTAACGCCAGAAGACGAAACCGGCCGCCGCGGTGATCGCGACAGCCGGTCGAAGTCGTACCTGGCTCGTTGTTTGGATCTCACCTGTTCACACCGATCAGCTTCAGGCGCCGATCGCGCGGCAGAGCCGATCAGGATGCGTCGGTCCGTGTATCAGCCTGGCAGCGGGCCAGGGCGCTCGCCCTTCAGGATGATCTCCTGGGACGTTGACCACGTCGTGCCCGACGAGTTTACGGCACCGACGATGAAGTTGTAGCCGTAGTTCGGGACCAACAAGCCGGTCAGCGCGAAGCTCGTGGTGCCACTGCTGACGGTCGCGATTTGTACCCAAGCATTACCGATGTATTCGTCGATCACGTAGCTGGTCGCACCGACGACACTATTCCACGAAATGTCGACTCCGGTCGCACCAACCGCTGTCAACGTCACCGACGGTGCCGCCGGATAGGTGAGCGCGCTCACAGTGTTTGACCAGGCATAGCCGGAGGCGTTGTACGATTCCACCTGGAACGTGTACGTCGTGTCCGCGAACAGCCCGGTGACGGAATAGCCGCTGCTTGGCGCCGCCACATTGATGATCTGCTGGAGGTTGCCACTCCGCCACTCATTGATCAAATAGCCTGTCGCACCCGTGATGCTATTCCATGAGAGATTGACCTGTGAGGAAGAAACCGGCGTCGCGCTGATTGTTGGAGCGATGGGCAAGGTGATCGTCTTCGCGGCATTCGAGATGGATTCTCCCGATGCGTTGCAGGCGGCGACCTCGAATTCATAGGATGTACCCGGGGTCAAGCCGCTTACGCTGTAGCTCGTGGCGCCGCTGCCCAGCGTGGTGACCACCGAGTAGCCGCCCGATATCTGCTCTAACACCAGGAAGCCCGTGGCTCCTCCAGGAACGCCGTTCCACGACAGATTGACCTGCGTCGAAGACACTGCTATCGCCGTCAGTGACGGGGCGGCCGGATACGTCAGAGCGCTCACATTACTTGAATAGCTCGTGCCCGACGTGTTCGTCGCGCCCACTTTGAATGTGTAGGTTGCGTTGGGGCTCAAGCCGGTGACGCCAAAGCTGGTAGTGGCCGTCGTCGCCACTTCTTCCCAGCCGCCGGAGACCTGCTCGTCGACCACGTAGTTGTTGATCGCGCCGTAACCCTGGCCGGGGAAAACATTGTTCCATGAGAGATTGACCTGTGTGGAACCCGCCGGCGTCGCGGTCAGCGTCGGGCCGTTCGCTAATGTGAGCACGCCTGGATCATTCGACGTGGTAGCGCCCCAGGCACCGAGATCAGTCACTTTGAAGTTGTAGTAACTGTCGGCGCTGAGTGAGGGCGTCTGATACGTGGTGCCGGGCGTGTTGTAAACCGCCTGCCAGGCAGAACCGGTCGACGCATCTTGTTCGTAGACTACGTAGCTGCTGGCGCCGAATGCACTGTTCCACGAAAGATTGGCCTGCGCCGGGTAAACCAAACTCGCATTCAGTGTCAGCGGGGCCGGCTGAGTGTAGATGCTCTGCTGGTTGGCCCAGGCGACGCCCCACGACCCGAGCACACCAACCTTGAAGGTGTAATTCGTGTAGGGACTCAATCCGCTGATCTGCGCGCTTGTGCCGCTCGTGGAGCTCGCCGCATACGCCCAGTTGCCGTTGGCGGCCTGCTGGTCGACGACGTAATCGGTTCCGTTGGCCACGTCAGTCCAGTTCGCGCTAACCTGAGTGGAGGAGGGGGCCGAGAGCGTAAACGGCGGGCCCGCGCCCAGCGTGGTCACGCTCTGAGCTGCCGACGTCGTCGTGCCCAGACTGTTTGATGCGGTCATTTCAAAGTCGTAAGGGGTGTTCGGATTCAAGCCGGTAACGGACCAGCTCGTACTGTTCTGTCCCGGAGAAGCGGCCGTGATCCAGGGTCCGCTGCCGTTGGCCTGGTACTGGATACCGCAGCCGGTCGCACCGGGAACGCTCTGCCAGGAGAGATTGACTTGCGATGTCGTGGCCTGCCCAGAGGGAACGGCCGAGAGTGCAAAGGACGGGGCGGCAACCCACGTGGTGACCGTCAGATTGGTCGAGAAAATGTCTTGATCATTCCGCGGGACGTCGTAGTTGATATCGACGACGTAAAAGGTATACGAGGTGTCTGGGGAGAGTCCCGTGACGGAATAGCTGTCTGAGGCTGTCGACTCAGTGAGGTTAGTCTCATTGCCGACATTCTTGCCGGTGGGCAATAATTCGTAAATTACGTAAGTGTCCCCCGCGGCAAAAACCCAGGAAAGGTTCACCTGGGTTGAAGAAACCGCCCGACCGGCGAGCGTAAACTCGGGAGTGATGTCCGACGGGACGACGCCTCTTGTTGGCGGCGCCATGTTGCTCATGGATGTGCCCATCCCGCTCATCAAATCGCGCGTTTCAAGCGATTCGATGGCAAACCGCGCCCGACGTGCCCGTCGAACAGGCTCCTTGGCCCTTTTCGAAGGCGATCCTTGTCCGTTGGTCGAGTGACGGGTATTGGGAGAGAACAGCGAGAGACCGTGGAAAAGCGCGCACATTGGGTCGCTCCTTTGACAGTTGAGTCAGGAAGGTCACAGTGCTCGTGGACTGTCGATGTCGCCCCCGCGACTTGGTTCTTGACGCACGTCAAAACCGAGGGGCACAGGCCGGATGAACGGGCGGGTCGAGGTCGTTTGCAAAGCCACCAGGCTCAGGAGATCGTACTCCCCTTCCCACCCAGATCTGACTCGACATTTCTTTTCACCACGAATATCCGAAATCCATATGACTAGTGAACGTAATGCCATTGCGCAACGGAACTGGGGTTTTCTTGAACCACGAAGCTGTAGCATGCACACTCCGTGTGCCGTCCGCTCCGATCGAACCAGCATCCGAGCGCCGTCCCCTGTTGCCGTTCGCGCCCTCGCCTGATATATTCACCCAAAAGGGTGAACAATGTCACGATCCCCGCGAGATCAGGCACTCGACCACACGCTGATCGCACTCGCCGATCCGACCCGTCGCGAGATCCTGCGGCGTCTCGCCCGCGCCGAAGCGCGAGTGACCGACCTGGCAGCCCCCTTCGAGATTTCGCTCAATTCCGTATCCAAGCACATCAAGCTTCTGGAACGCGCCAAACTCGTCGAGCGACGAAGAGTCGGCCGAGAGCACATCCTGCAATTCCGCCCCGATCCGCTCCTGAGAGTCCAGAAATGGGTTGCCGATCAGCAAGCCTTCTGGCGAGCAAGCCTGGCTGCAATTGACGATTTGTTGAGCGCGGAAAATCCGACCAAGGAGCGACGTTGATGAGTTCAAAAATCGAGGCAAAGGTCACCCATCGCTTCAAAGCAACCGCCGAGCAAGTCTACGATGCCTGGCTCAATCCAGCACAGGTACGATTGTGGATGACTTCCGCATTGAAAGGCTTCGGCCTCGCCGGTGACATTCAACGAATTGAGATCGACGCACGGGTCGGCGGCAAGTTCTTCTTCTCGGATCTCCGCGACGGAACCGAAGCCCGGCATTGGGGCACCTACCTGGAATTGGATCGTCCGCGGAAGATCGCGTTCACCTGGATCGTCGACGAAAACGAGGAGGCCAATCCCTCCGTGGTGACTCTGACCATCGATCCCGAAGCCGGCGGCTGCGTCGCGACGATCGTCCACGAGATGGATGCACAATGGATTGAATACATGGCACAGACCGAAAAGGGATGGGCAGGCATGCTGCACGCGATCGAAACGCTGCTCGATTGAAGTCGGGCGCGGGTCTCGGGCACCCGAAGGGTCGCCGCCCCCAGGCGCGACCGCAGGTCTGCGAGGAGACGCGCGCACGGGGAGAGATCCAACCGAGCCCGCAAAGTTGGGCGCGGGTCTCCGACCCCGCCCTCCGGCGCGACCGCAGGTCTCCGAGACGCGCGCACGGGGCAGAGATCCAACCGAGCCCGCAAAGTTGGGCGCGGGTCTCCGACCCCGCCCTCCCGGCTCGACCGCAGGTCTCCGACGTGAGCCCCACAGACGTCTTCGTTACCTTCGTTTGCTTATGTTCAAACTTCCGACCAATGCCATCCATTCGCACCTTGCCGACGCAGACAAGCTCTCAGGTGAGCGCATCAGGCTTGAACAGAAGCAAACAAAGGTAACGAAGCGGGAGACTCGGCGCGAGCCATCGTCGTGGTTGACTCTTAAGTTTTCGGATCGATTGGGGTTTGAGATCTGAGCTTCGAGCTGAGTTGAGTTCTTCTTCAGTCTGGGCTTCCGGATGAGCGTTCAGTAACTCGTGCTCGGTGCGATGTAGGTGAAGACGCCGCATATCAGACTAGCATCTCGCCGAGGAGGTCGTCATCGGAAGTTAGCGGTCGAATGATGCGGCCGAGATCGGTCCTGAGCCAGGTCGGCTGCGAAGTATAGCGCCGCCTGGATGTCCTCCCTTGTGATGTGATAACCGCTCATGATCGTTTCAAACGGCTCGCCAGCCGCGACGTTCGCCAGCACCACGGACACCATCACACGCGTCCCCTTGATGCACGCTTTGCCGTGACACACGTCGGAGCTGACGCTGATTCGGTCTTCCCAGTTCATGGATCGGCCTCTTTTGCCTTGATCGTTCGCAACATCTAATCTACTGGAGTCTGGAGACGTCGAACAAGATTCGCGCTCGGGTCACACGTCGAGGCGATTGTGGAACCGCCTGCGCGGGAAACTGCGCTCTGAGGCGGTTTTTAGAACGAAGAAATGTCCCGCGAGTTCTTGCGTTTGATGGCAACGAGCTTTCGCGCGGGAAAATCCTGTCTCTTGGGTGTTTGGTGCTTTCATCGCGACGACTCGGACAGGGCGGAATTCATCCCGGCCATTCAGGCGGCGCTCGTGTCAAGGAACCCGTCGCCGGCCAAAAACGGAGCCACTCTTCACCGCAAATTCTTGCGAGCTACACATTTCAACGGCCGTCGATTTCCTTTGACTCGAGCGCCTCCAGTCGGTGAGAATTCAAAACGCGTCGATCGGCGAGAGATCGCATCAGCCGCGCCGGCTGCATCGGACTGCGATCACATCATCCGGGAGAGCACTCATGAGCCGCAGTTGGCCTTCTCGCATTCGGATCGTCGCGATCGTCGCGCTCTTGGCCTGGCAAGCGCAGCCCGCAGCAGAAACGGCCGCATTCTCCCAGCAGTTGTCAGACCAGGCCAAATCACAGCTCAAGGAGCGTGACCGGCTTCGGAAAGAAAGTCAGACGCTGGGGGCCCAGGGCAAGCTCGCCGATGCGATCACGGCCGCCCAGGCGACGCTAGCCATCGAGCGTAAGGTCTTTGCCGCTGACGATCCCGACCTGGCCCTTTCGCTCGAGTGGCTCGCGCAGCTCCATCTTCAGAAGAATGACTTCCCCGCAGCCACGGCTGCCCGGCAAGAAGCATTGCAAATTGTGCAAAAGCGGTTCGGCGAGGCGCACTGGAAGGCAACCGACGCCCGCCTCGCGCTAGACGACGTGAAGCTCCAAGCCTCGCTCACCGGTAAACAGCGAGAACGATTGGAACAAGCCAGGCGCTTGAACCAAAATGCCGTGGCTCTCTATAACCAGGGAAAGTACGCCGAAGCCGCGGCATTGGCCCGTCGCGGGTTGGCGATTTACAAGGAGGTACTCGGGGAGCGTCACCGCGAGTTCGCTACCAGCCTCAAGAACCTGGCCGCGTTTCTCGGGTCGCAGGGAGACTTCGCCGCCGCCCGCCCGCTTTCCGAGCGGGCGCTGGCGATCGACAAGGAGGTACTAGGCGAGCGCCACCCCGGCCACGCAGCCAACCTGAACAACCTTGCCGCATTGCGCGCTACGCAGGGAGACTACGCTGCCGCACGCCCACTCTACGAGCGGGCGCTGGCGATCAACAAGGAGGCACTTGGCGAGCGTCACCCCGACTACGCTACAAGCCTGAATAACCTGGCCGTATTGCTCGAATCGCAAGGAGATTACGCCGCCGCCCGCCCGCTCCACGAGCGGGCTCTGGCGATTAAGAGGGACCTCCTCGGCGAGTGTCACGCCGACTACGCCGTCAGCCTGAATAACCTGGCCTTATTGCTCAAATCGCAAGGGGATTACGCCGCCGCCCGCCCGCTGTTCGAGCGCGCGCTGGCGATCAATAAGGAGGTACTTGGCGAGCGTCACCCCGACTATGCCACCAACCTGAACAACCTGGCCTGGTTGCTCCGATCCCACGGAGACTACGCCGCCGCCCGCCCGCTGTACGAGCGCGCGCTGGCGATCCGCAAAGAGGTACTTGGCGAACGCCACCCCGCCTACGCCGGCAGCCTGAACAACCTGGCCCTCTTGCTCCAATCGCAGGGAGACTACGCCGCCGCCCGCCCGCTCTACGAGCGCGCGCTGGCGATCACAAAGGACGTACTTGGCGAACGGCACCCCGCCTACGCCACGGGCCTGAACAACCTCGCCCTCTTGCTCGAATCGCAGAGAGACTACGCGGCCGCCCGCCCGCTCTTCGAGCGGGCGCTCGCGATAAGGAAGCAGGCACTTGGCGAGCATCACCCCGACTATGCCACCAACCTGAACAACCTGGCCCTCGTGCTCGAATCGCAGGGAGACTACGTCGCCGCCTGTCCGCTCTACGAGCGGGCGCTCGCGATCAGGAAGGAGGCACTCGGCGAGCATCACCCCGACTACGCTGCGAGCCTGAGCAATCTCGGCTTTCTTGCCTGGGCGCGCAGCGATGTCGCCGCGGCAGACCCGCTGCTGACAAAAGCGCTCGAGATTGCCGAAGGCAACCTCGACCTGGCCGCCGCCGTGCAATCCGAACGCCAGCAACTGGCGACGGCGAACAGCCTTCGGGGGCTGCTCGATTCGTACCTGTCCTTTTCCCCACTGGCCAAGATTTCGGCCCGCGACCTCTACCGCCACGTCCTCGCCGCCAAGGGAACCGTGCTCGAGCGCCAGCGCCGGCTTCGGACCCAGCGTCGCCTTCACCAGGCAAGCCCCGGCTCCGAGGCCGCCAAGCGGTTCGACGAGTACACAGAAACCGTGACCCAGCTCTCGGCCATGGCATTATCGGTGCCAGATCCGAAGAAGGCCGAGAAATGGAAATCGCGGCTCGAGGAATTGTCCCGCCGCAAGGACGAGCTCGAAGCCGAGCTCTCTCGCCTGGATGCAGGCTTCCGCGCCGCACAGAAGATCGCAACCCGCACCCCCGAGCAGCTTCAAGCAACTTTGCCGAACACTCTGACCGCACTCGTTGATTTCTTGGTTTATACGGCATATCAGCCCCCCGCCGCGGGCAAGGGCGAATTTGAGCGAGAGCTCCACGTGGTCGCGTTTGTGCTCAGACAGGGTCAGCCGATCGCGCGCATCGAGCTGGGGCCGTTCGCGGCCATTCTGAAAGCGATCGCCAACTGGCGTCCCCTGCTGATGAGCCCGAATCCGTCAACGGCCAGCGGCGAACCAGCCCGTGCTCTGCGGCATCTCATCTGGGAGCCGCTGGAACCCCACCTGGAAGGCGCCACCTCGGTGCTCATCTCACCCGACGGCCCGATCGGCCTGGTTCCCCTGGCGGCCCTGCCGGGGAAGGATCCGGGCCGTTACCTGATCGAGGAGCGATCAATCGCCCTGATTCCCGTCCCGCGGATGATGGGTGGCGTCGAGCCGGCTGGTGCCGGCCATACGATCGCCCTCGAGTCCAGACCGGTGCTTCTGCTCGCCGGCGACATCGACTACGACCGCCAAGCCGAAGGAGCGACCAACCGGGGCGAGCAACGATCCGCGGGCGTCGAAACTCGCGCCGGCGCTCAGCGTGATTTCGGCCCGCTCACCTCCACGGGCGAAGAGATTCTCGAAATCCGCGACTCATTCGAAAAGCGTTTCCCCGAAGCCCCTCACCCCCAGGTGCTGCGCGGAGACCAGGCGACCGAAGAATCGATTCGCCAGCTCGCCCCCAAGTCCCGCTACCTGCATTTCGCAACCCACGGTTACTTCGCCCCCGCGTCACTTCGATCGGCGCTCGCCCCGGCCGATTCACACACGAAGCGCCCGGGAATCGACACCTTGGGCGGTGCCGGCGTGTCCGGCTATCATCCCGGCCTGCTTTCCGGCATCGCGCTGGCCGGCGCCAACATCCGCCCCACGCCCATCGGCCACGACGACGGCATCCTGACCGCGCTCGAAGTCGCCGAGCTAGACCTCTCCAGCGTCGAGCTGGCCGTCCTCTCCGCCTGCGAAACCGGCCTGGGCGAAGTCGCCGGCGGCGAAGGCCTGCTGGGCCTCCAGCGCACCTTCCAGGTCGCCGGAGCCCACTCCGTCATCGCCAGCCTCTGGAAGGTCGGCGACGAGCCCACCCTGGCACTGATGGCTGGCTTCTACGAAAACCTCTGGCGAAAAAACCAGTCCCCAGCCCAGGCATTGCGTGAAGCGCAGCTCTCGATCCTGCATGGCGACCTCGGCCGCGGCGGTCTGAAGCGCGAGGACGGACCAGAGTCCGAACGACAACCACCGTACTACTGGGCCGCATTCGTGCTAAGCACCGACCGCCCGTGAACCGCGATGCCGAATTACCTCCCCAACCGCTCCGCAATCCTCCGATCGCTCGCCGCCTGATTCGATGCGCCCATGCTGGCATACGCAGCGCTGCGCAAACGATAAGCTTCACCCGCACTCCGAGGGTCCAGCTCGAGCACCTTCGAAAAGTCCCGAGCAGCTCGCTGCGGGTCTCCCAAGGCCAGCCGCACCGTCCCCCGATTCAAGTAAGCATCAGAAAACTTGTCATCAAGCTGAATCGCCTGATCGAAATCCGCAATGGCGGCGCCATGCGCCCCCATCCGAAAAGACGCCATGCCCCGATTGTTGTAGCTATCTTTGTCATCCGGCGAAAGCGCGATTGACTCGGTGTATTCCTTCACCGCGTTCGGAAAATCCAGGCGCAGATAGTGCGCCTTGGCACACCACGTATGCGCCTCCGCATCGCCTGGCGCTTGCCGGATCACCCGTTCGAGGTCGGCGATCCCCGCCGCATAGTCGCGCTTGGCGATCGCATCCACGCCGCGGCGATAAAGAACCGACAGCCCCTCCGCTCGCGCCGCGCCAGCCTGCACCGGCTGGCCCTTCCGCGCGAACACTTCGGCGCGAATCCGATGCGCCTCGGCCAGCGTCGGTTCCAGGCGAAGGGCCTCGTCTGCGTCGGCCATCGCCCGATCCGTCGCGCCCTTGCCGAGGTAAGCCCAGCTCCTGGCAAGATACGCCCGCGGATCATCGGGCGCAAGCGTGATCGCTGTCGTGAAATCGGCAATCGCCTTGTCAAATTGTTGCATGGAGGCAAAACAGTCGCCTCGCCTCAGATAGCTCGCTCTGGCCTTGGGATATCGTTCGATCAGGTCCGAGTAGATCTGGCCCGCGTCGGCGTACTTCCCCGCGCGGTAGAAATCGTCGGCCAGCTTGAAAAAGAAGACATAGTCCGGCGCGGCCTCAACCGGCGGTTCCGCTTCCGCCGCCGGCTGCCGTTGTCCATTCTCTTCGGCACCCGCGTCGCCGCGAACCGCCGCAATCCTCGCGGGGACCACCAATCGAAGATTCACACCCGGAACCGGCTTGACTCCACCATTCACAATAACCGGGTCTCGCTTCGTTTTGGCTTTGGCGATCTGCTCCCCCATCCGCCCCAGCCACTGCGTGTGCTCGGCCACCTGCCGGTTGGTCTCCTGTTTCTGCTGGTCGAGCGCAGCGGCCATTCTGGCCACCTGCCGATTGGTCTCCTGCTTCTGCTGGTCGAGAGCAGCAGCCAGCGTGGCCACCTTCTGGTCGCTCTCGCTCTGAAGCTCACCGATCTTCCGGGAGAGCCCGTCGAGCTTGGAATCCGACTCTGCCTTCTCCTGCCTGCTCTTCTCCACGAGCAAGCTTTGCGCGCGCTCATGTTGCTCGCGCATTCCCTCAACGACCGCCGCCACACGGGCCTCTTCGCCTGCAACATCCTTCTCCGGCCTGAGGTACGTCGAAAGTTGAATCGCGATAATGGCGAGCAAGATCAGCACAACGAACCGATTCAGCCATCGGTTGCCGACCTCTTTCTGGACGAGCACCTGCATGGGCATCGCTCCCGCCACCGATTCCGATCAACCCGACGCAGCCCGCTTCATGCGCGCATTCCCGACCGGCGCATTCGGCATGTGCCATAATTATGACACACTTTGCCCGATCAGGAGACTCGTTCTGTGACACTGGGCCTTCGCCAGTGTCCCTCGTTAACAATGCTGATCGATCACGATTTCGAATGGGAAGCGGATCTCGAAGATTCGCCCCGCCCCGAAGTGGAACCAAAGTCCGGAAACGCCCCCGGTCCAGCACCCGCACCGCGTCGCCCAGGCGGCCAAGTCCGGCCAGGCGAGCGGATCGTCATCATCGAACGCCACCGCGGTTTGTCACGGTCAACTCTCATCCTCGCGCTCGTCGCCCTGGCCCTGACCCTGGCCTCGGTAATTCCCAAAGCTCGCCACCCAAACGCCGCCGTCACAATCAATCGTCAGCAAATGCAGCCCGAGCGAAGCACGCCTGCGCAAGCCGATCGCCCTGCCGGTCAGACAGATGATTCACCCGGCCGCCGCTGACCCAGCCAAAGTCGCCTTTCGCTCCGCGAAAGAGTGCCCTCTTCATTGCCTTGCGTGCCTTCTGCCCAAAGACGAACCGCCTCCAGGTCAATTGTCGCGACGCCGTCGCGACAATCTCAAACTACTTCTTACCCCCCGCCGCCCCGCGAAACCCCCGCTCAATGGCATCATTCGGATCAGTCGACACCGGTCCATCCCGCCACAGCCACCGCATCATTTCCGGCATGATCGCCCCGCCAAACTTCTGCCCATGCCGGTTCATCCCCCATGAGTAATTCACGTCATATCCCTTTTGCGAGAGCGCCTTCATGAGCCGCACATTCTGAGAAAACCAGTCCCGCGTCTCGTCGTACCGTCCGTTGCGAACGCCGCGGTTGTCGTTCCGTCCGTCGCAAAGATAAACACGGATCGGCTTTTTCTCGCTCGCGAGAACTTTCTCCGGGTAGACGTGCCCGCCCCGCAGGTTCACGAAGCTGCCCACGTTCGAGAGCACTTTGCGAAACTCGTTCGGCCGTTCCCACGCGACGGTGAACGCCGCGATCGCCCCCGAGCTCGACCCGCCGATACCGTGCATCTCCGGATCCTTCGAGATGTTGTAGTCCTTGCGCAGCGCCGGCATTAACTCTTCCGTGATCACCCGCGCGTATTTGTCATCGAGCGAGTTGTACTCGGTCGGCCGGTTGGTGGTCCGGTCACCCCACTCGCGCGGCGTCGGCTCCGGCTGATCCGGCCGTCGTCCGGGGTTGATGAACACGCCGATCATGACCGGAATCTCGCGCCGGTAGATCAAGTTATCCATCACGTTCTGCGCCCGCATGTCCCCCTTCTCATCCTTGAACGCCTGCCCATCCTGATAAACCATGAGCGCCGCCGGCACAGCCGCGTCATACTGCGCCGGAACATACACCCAGTAAGTGTGCTGCGTCCCGGCATAAACCTGGCTGGGCAGCGTGAACGGCCCGCGGATCTCCCCCTTCGGCACCCCCTCCTGCGGCAGCGAGTCCGGCCCAAGCCGGTACTGAGAATCCGGATTAGCCGCCTTACCCGTTTGCCCATTCGCCTGCGGAAGGGCCAAGATCCCCGTCGACACAAAGAAAACACCCAAGGCGTAGCTGATCGCGTTTCTCATGCGACAACTCCCCGTGTTTGAAAGAGGGACGGATCCGCAATTCCCTATGATACACGTGGCCTCAACGCGGGTAAGGAACCGGCCGGGATGAACTTCCCGATTGGTGCTCTCTGCGATGCGACCGATGCGGTGCTGCGCCGTCCTTCTGCTTGGGATGGACCTGGGTTATAATACCAGCGCGTTGTGTTGCCCGCGGGTTACCTCACGCGCATTGGTGCGGAGAATGTTGATGGCGGATACTGGCACGACTACTCCTGGTCAAGCCGTCATGGCCGAGCCGCAGTTGCCAGTGCGGCCATGTCTGGACAATCTGGTCACGGAGGACGACACTCCGAAGGACAATATCTTCTCGGAGAAGCAGCAACGGCTGCTGTCCGAGCCGCTATACAGCTCCTGGGATGCCGGCCGGGTGTTCCTTGCAACGGCCAACGTCGGCCTGTTCTATGCCGTCCGCCAACCGCCTTTGGTGCCGGACGCGTTGCTAAGCTTGGACGTTGAGGTGCCGGACGATTGGTTGGCCAAGGAACATCGCTCGTACTTCATCTGGGAATTTGGCAAGGCTCCGGAAGCGGTTGTGGAAATCGTCTCGAACACGCAGGGGGGCGAAACGACCTACAAAATGGTCAAGTATGCCCAGATTGGCATTCCGTACTACGCGATTCACGATCCGGGGCTCATTGTGCAACCAGAGCCTTTGAGGGTTTTTGTGCTGCGAGAGAGGACCTACGAGCCGTGCCCGGCCGGCTGGTTGCCGTTCGTGGGGTTGGGGCTGACGCTGTGGCAAGGTGCGTTCGAGAATTGCGAAGCCATCTGGCTGCGCTGGTGCGATCGACAGGGCCGAGTGATACCGACAGGCGCCGAGCGGGCACAAGAAGAAAGGGAGCGCGCCGAGAGCGAACGGGAGCGCGCCGAGAGCGAACGAAAACGCGCCGACCAGGAGCGACTTCGGGCGAATCGGCTGGCTGCCCAGTTGCGGGAGCTCGGCGCCAGTCCCGACGAAGACTGACAACCAGCGTCGCCAGTGTGAGTCAGTTTGGCATCTCGGAGGATGCGCTTCCAGCGCACACCGTCCCGGATCAATTTGCCAACCCTTCTCAAGGCTTTTGAGTCTCTGACTCAGACGCGATGCGTTGGTAACGATCGAGAGATCGCGTGAAAATGTCGATGGGGGACTCTATCACATTTCAACGACGGGTAGAGCTCGGTGAAACGCCATCTGTCCACGTGGAAGCTGTCGAAAAAGGCGATATCGCGTCATGAATACCATCGATTGGCTGCTCGATTCGGACCCGGCAATACGCTGGCAGGCGATGCGCGATCTGACCGACGCCTCCCCGGCGGCGATCGCCGCGGAGCGCGCCCGCGTGCCGCGCGAAGGGATCGGGGCCGAAATTCTCGCCAGCCAGGGGTCGGACGGCTCGTGGCACCTTACCGACGAACCCGTCTGGTTGCCGACCCTCTACACGTTGCTCCTCCTGCGCGCGACCGGCGCCGACCGTGCCGAACCTGCCGTCGAGTCCGCGATGGCTCGTCTCGAGGCGGGCTTCCGCTGGGACGAGGAATTCGGCGCGAAGCCGTTCTTCGAGGGGGAAGTAGAGCCGTGCATCAATGGAGGCGCGCTCGCGATTGGCGCGCTACTTCGGGCGCCCGACAGAGAGCCTCGCGCGCCGTCTCGTCGGCGAGCAGCTCGAAGACCGCGGTTGGAACTGTGAAGCGCCGAAGAGCGTGCGCTCGTCGTACCACACCACGATCTGCGTGCTGGAGGGGTTACTCGAGTACGAACGTGCCGTCGGGTCCCCGCCGGAGATCGCGGCCGCTAGGCGGCGAGGCGAGGAGTACCTGCTCAAGCGAGCCCTCTTCAGACGACTCTCGACCGGCGAAGTCGCGAATCCCGCGTTCCTGAAGTTCTCGTTCCCCCCCCGCTACCACTACGACATCCTCCGTGCGCTCGACTACCTCAGGGACGCCGGCGTTCAGCCCGACGTGCGCGTCAAGGATGCCGTGCACGTCGTCGACAGCAGGCGGCAGGCCGATGGTCGATGGCTCCTCGATGTCGCGCACGACGAGGCGCTCGCCATCCCGTTAGGCGAATCCGTGGGTGAACCAAGTCGCTGGAACACACTCCGCGCACTTCGGGTGCTCCGTTGGTACGAGCGACACGGGTCCGAGCCGACGAGCACTCCATGATAAGGTAGGTGCGTAGGTGCTCCCGACGATGCTCAACTGGCTGATACCGACGTGTCCGCGACGCGATCCGGAATGCCGAGGTCACTTGTACTGGCTCAGAAGCCCTTGCCGACGCGCTGGTCGCAATCGACCCGCCTGCTGGAGCCGTGGAAAACCTCCTCGAGACGATCGCCCCCGACATCCGCAAACTGGTGCGCCGCTCGCTGCGAGCTGCAAGGTCACGTCGAACCAGCGATCAACCTGGATCCGCACCCCAGTGTCGCCTTTCGCTCCGCGAAAGTGTGTCCCTTGTCCCTCGTTCCGACGCTCCGCGTCGGAACGGTGTTTGTGCCGCTCCGCGGCGCGCTTGACGTCTGACTTCCCCGCACGCCATCCGCGCTTGGCCATGCGCCTTCTGGCATTCTCGGCATCCGAGCGAAGCACGATCGTTCGTGAAAAGCGCGTGCAACGTCGTTCCGAAACCACAAAGGCCATCGCGATGGAAGGCCAGAACGATCGAGTCCGAATCCCGACGAAATGATAGAATCGAACATCTGACTCAGTGAGCCAGATCGTTCAGGCTTCTCGACCACACCCTGCTCAACTGACGGGATCGATCCCACGGCCGACTCACGCCTCGTTTTCGCCTGGAAGCAGTTCGGAGATGTGCCAGCTCATCGCGTCTTTGTCGCCTGGGAGAAGTTGCGAATAGTCTACAACGCGGCAGTCATCTGTTCCTTCCTGGCTCTCGGTTTCAGGTTTCACCACCATGCTCATTCTCGTCACAGTCGTCGCGTTAACGGCCATCCAGCCCGCCGCAAAGGCCTTGCCGCCGATCGCCGAGCCGAACTGGGAAACCTGGCAGAGCGCGGCTCCCGACGCCAAGCGGCGTGCGTCCGAAGCATGGGCAACGCTTTGCAGCCACCGCCCCGAGCGGGAATACAAGACCGAGGCCGAGCAACAGCAGGCCGAGCGGAGCGTCGATGCGGCCTACAAGACTTTGGAAGCAATTCCGCAGGCGACGTGCGCTGCGGGCGCTTCGCTCATGCGCAATAGCAAGGATGACTGGGAACGAATCATGATCGCCAGCACGATCAAGCAGCTCGAGAAAGACAAGGGAGAGCCCTTCCTCGTTTGGGCCCTGGCGAGAGCCACGAAGGTCGATGCGACGTTCGAGCCGGTTTTTTATTCCGCTCGCGAGCTGGCGTCGAAGCGCCGGCCCGAGTACTTGCCGGCAGTTTTCTCGATGCTTCACGTGCACGATGGGCAGCTCAATCTGCCACTCCACGCCTGGGCTATCCCGTCAAGTGAATGTCTTGCGTACGTCTTCCTGAGCTACGGACGCGACGTCATACCGTATCTCTACCCGATGCTGAAACATGACGACCCCTTCGTCCGCAATAACGCCGCCATCGTGCTCGGGTATTTCATGGACAGGAATGCCAAACCCGCGCTGCTTGAAATGTTGAGGGCCGACGACGTCGGATCAGCCGGAGCGGCCTTCGCGCTCGGCCAGCTCGGCGCGGAAGATACGATCAAGCCGATCACCCAGATGCTCGGAAGTCTCGAGCTCCGGTCACGGTTTTGCGCTGCGCACGCTCTGTATGAGATCGGCTCGACAGACGCACTACCCGCCTTGGAAGCCGCGATCTCGAAAGAAAAGCACGAGGACGTACGAAACGAGATGCGTGCGGCGATCGAACATCTCCTCTCGAGGAGAAAGCCGCTGGACAGAAGCCTCCCGAAGCAGAGCAAGGCCGAGTTACAGCAGGCGCTCGATGAAGCCGAACGAGCAAACGGCCTGCAAGGCGACATCGAGTCGATATCAGCCTCTGCCGGTCGAGAAAACCTGAAGCAGCTCGAGCAGATTCGGCTCCAATCAACTCATGTCATGAGCGACCTGGGAAACAAGTGGTTCCGCCGCTGGACGCAGGTGATCAAGTCCGTCTCGCGACGTGCCGATTGAACCATCGGGAACCTGAGCTGCCATTCTACTCCGCTCTACTCTAAGATGAATTCGATTGCCCTACTCATCACTTCAGAAAGACCCAATGATCACGAATTCGGTGCGTATCGTCGATATCGGTCGCGGCCCGCAGATCGAAGGACATCGGCTGACGGTGCTGGATGTATTTTACTACCTGCAACGCGGCCACGATTTCGACTTCATTCACCGTGCTATGCCCAGCTTGACCCGCGATCAATTCGACGCCGTTGTCGAGTACGTGAAGGAACATCACGACGAGCTGGTCGAGGAAGATCGCTACGTCGAGGAACGCATCAAGAAAGAAATCGCGGAGCAGAAAGCCCGGGGCCTGTATCACGAAATCGACCGTGCGGATCCTGCAGAAGAGCGCATCGAGCGCTTGCGAGAAAAACTGCGCAGCCGCCGGCAGGAAGATGCGGAGAGAAACGGTGGTCACGCTCCTGGTTGATGCCAATCTGGTCCCGGGACAATACTGTCGGAATCGTCGTTGTCGTGAGTCAAAAGGTCAGGCTAACCCGGAGCACAACTCTTCGTGGCGGCACAGCCATCGCTTCAGGTATCTTTCTGATAATTACCGGATTTGCGGTCGCCTATCTTTTTTGGTACATGGGCCGGTATTTTCCTCACTAGCCACGTTAGAGCCTACTTTTTCCTCTTGGCGGCCTGGGAATTCTGACGCCTTTCTCGCCGTCGAGAATAGTATCCAGCCGGAGCACCGATCATCCAGGCAAGCGCCGATCCTCCAGCGGAAAGCGTCGCCGCATTGAACCCGTCGTGAATGACAGGCGCAAATATCCAGACCACAATAGCGATCGCGAGAAAGATACGAGGGTGACGGACCGCTCCCACGCCGAACGCTCCCGACACAGCGGCACCAACCAGAATGTCAACCGTCTTGCTGCGCGGCGGAAACGGATCCAAGATTTCCAAAACGATGAAAGAAGCGATCGCCGCGATCGCCACCCACAGCATCACCCGCCTGAGCGTGAATTGCGACCGTGGACGCATTCCGGACGAGATCTTCGCCCGAACGGCGTTGCACGTCGATTGTAAGGGCAGTCGGCGACTCTCCGGGACGCATCTGAGCAAGGAGAAAACCGGCGACGGTGAGCACCAGTGCTCCGAGCGTGGCAGGCAACAATTCGCCCCTCAAGACGGCGCGGGGCAGTCCCCAGCCATCGAGCGCGGAATTATTCATCCCCGCCGTCGCAAATACAAGCAGAAGGAGCAACAGGCCAGCCCAGAGCAACAGCAACCCGAGAATGAACGGTATCTTCTGAACCAGCCGAAGCCCTGCCGCGATCGGCGACCGCTGTCGCATACGGAACCTCTCATGAAGTAGCGAGATGAATTGGCCCGCCGGCTCCGACCATTGATTCTACCAGCGACTCACAATTCTCATCGAAGCCGAGACAGAAATGCTCAGTAGCGATGCCAGATTCCTGATCGGTCTCGGCTATAATGCTCTAAGCTCCGAATTGATCCACGCTCCGAGACTGACAGGCCCCGACACCATGGATAACCAAAACCTCGGCACCTGCCCGCGCTGCGGCGCCCCATTCGCGCCCGACGACCTCGCGCCGTTCTGCTCGCGCTGCGTGCGGTCAGACGCCATGCCTGGCAAGACCGCGGCTCCACCACTTCTCCCGCCTCGGATGGATCGCCCTCGCCGCAAGCTCTCGGGATTCTGGGTAATCCTGATCATCATCCTGTTTTCTTCCATGATTTCATCCGCACGGGATCGTCCGCCAATTCCCACACCGAAGCGCTCGCTCGTGCCGGAGAAGGGCGCCGACCTCCTTCGCCAGGGCAAGCTGACCGAGGCGATCAAAGAACTCCGTCGCGTGATCAAATCCAAGCCGCACGAAGCCGGAGCGCACTACCTGCTCGCCGTCGCCCTCCAAAGAAAACAGAACCTCGAAGAGGCACTCGCGGAATACCGCGTTGCGATCGGCCTTGATTCCTACAACGCACTCGCCCACCACAATCTCGGAGTCATCCTTGCTGATCAAGGTAAGCTCGATGAGGCGACTGCGCATTACCGGGAGGCGATCCGGATCAAGACGGATGTTGGCGAGTTCCACACGAACCTCGCCAGCGCCTTGCAAGCCCAGGGCAAGCTAGCCGAGGCAATCGGCGAATACCGCAATGCCACTTGGTACATGCCCGAGAATCCCAGCGTTCTGTTCAACCTTGGGTGCGCCCTTGCGGCCCACGGAAATCTCGATGCGGCGATCGCCGAATTGCGAAAAGCACGCGACAAGGCCCAACCCGGGTCCGATTTAGCCCAGCGCATCGAGAACTCGCTCACCGCGGTCGAAGCCCGGCTCCGTAGGTCAGCAGAGGCATCTCCACACCCATCTGCCGATCCCCGGTGAGCAGCGCGTCCATCTTACCGGATGCCCCGATCTCCACCCGGCGAATACGGAACCTCGCGTGACTTCGTCTCCGTCACAGTCGGCCGTCGAAACGACCAAGCAATGCCGATAATCGCCGGGATGAAATAGACGACCGCGATGCCCGCAGGCGTCAGAAACGGAGGGCTGTGCGCGCTCCCCCAGAACAGCCCCTCGGTGACATGCCGCGTTCCAAATCGGCTATCGACGATCCAGAAGAGGACGGCGGGCAGAATGAGGGGAAGAGATGCAAACCACGCGACGATCACTGATCCCCCACCACGACCGAATTCCATCATCATCATGGGCGCGAAAACACCCACAAGGCCCCAGACCGCGAACAGGATTCGGTAAATGCGTTTGGCCAGCATTGCATTTCTTCTTGAGATCAATCCGTTCGCGAACGAGCAAACCCCACGAATCGACGCTTCCTCGTTCCGACGCTCCGCGTCGAAACGGTCTTCGTGCCGCTCCGCGGCGCGCTAAGCGTCAATTGCGCGAAGTCGTTTCGAACCCGTTGCTCTGGTCCCATAGATCCTGCCACATCATACCCACGTTTCAACAAGCTCTCCGCATCGTGCCGCATCCATGAAACCCTCGATGGCACCACCGGCGGCCGGGTCACGGTCCGACTCAGCGAGTTGTTCGAGCGGATGGTCCGCTACCGCAACCAGGAGCTTGGCCACGGCGCCCCGGGCCAGCGCGACGCCGCGTTCTACGACCGGATCGGCAAAGCCATCCTGCTCGGCGTGGGCGAGATTCTCGCCCGGCTCGATGTGCTCGCCGGCCGTCGGCTGGTCTACGTCGCCGACGTCCGCCGCCAGGTGTCCGGTGCCTGGCCGATCGAGCGCTGCGAGATGGCGGGCGAGACCTTTCGCCGGCTCGAATCGGTGGAACGCCACGAGTCCGAAGCCTCCGCGCTGCCACGTCCGGGCCGGCTCTACCTCGATGCCCTAGGCGATCCTCATACGGATCCCGCCCCGGTGCCGGGCTGGTCACTCCATCCGCTGGTCCCTAAGTAGCGCGCTGTTCAGCCCGGACGGCCGACGCATCGTTTCCAGTGGGGCAGAGAGTCGCGAGTCTGGGACATCGAAACGGGCCAGCTCATCACGCCGCCGATGAAGCATGATGGCTTGGTGAACGACGCTGCGTTCAGTCCGGACGGCCGACGCATCGTTACCGCTAGTGAGGATAAGACGGCGCGGGTTTGGGATCTCCCGATCAGCGACGACCGAAAATCGGATGACTGGATTCGTCTGGCCCAGATGCTCACCGCGAACGACATGGGGGCTTATCGTCGCTCGTGCGCCACGCTTCTCGACCTGCACAGCCGGCTCAACGACCCCAAGGACACAGTCGCTCTTCTGGTCTTCGCCTGTGCTCTGGCTCCGGACGCTACTGCCCCTCGCGAGGCGATCGAGCGTCTGGCGCAGAGTGCCGCGACGGCGAAGACCGAGGCCGATCTCCGTGTTCCCTTCTTGTTCCTCGGGGCCGCGACCTATCGCGCCGGCCGGTTCGAGGCGGCGGTCGAGCTTCTGGACGCAGGAATGAAAGCTCAACAAAAAGGCGGTGACCCCAGGGACTGGCTCTTCCTGGCCATGGCCCATCAGCACCTGGGCAACACCGGCGAGGCGCGGCGATGGCTAGACAAAGCCACCGCTTGGATCGATTCATCCAAGGAGAACGAGCCGAAGGATAACTCCTTGGGCGCCCGAATCGACTGGCGGATGTGGCTGATCTTGCAGGTCTTGCGACGCGAGGCCGAGTCTCAGGGCAAGGGCATGAACCCCGCCGCCGCGCCCGCACGGCCTTGATCGGTCGCACATGCGAAGAGTTGCCGGAATCTCCCTAATCCCCGTATCGCCCCCGCAGCCGCGGCGACAGCCGAAGGATAAGCTGCGCCCGCTCGAATTCGTTCAACCAATCCCGTGTGATGGTCGCCATCGTCTCCGCCGGCGGTGCAAACGACCCGCTCGGGCACGCAGCGCCCAATGCCTGGGCCGCCATCTGGCGATAGGTGGAGAGCGGTCGATCGCCAAACCGCGCCACCTCGTACCAGTCTTCACTCAGGAACACCACCACCGGAACACGCTGCCCGCCGTTGATCTCAAGCTGAGAACGAACCTCCGGCCGGGCATCTCGATCGAGGAAGCGAAGCTCGATCTGCGAGGAAGCCCGCGCGAAATGATCGAACACCGGGCATTGATTCACGCAGTCGCCACACCACGCTCCCGCCAGGCAAAGCACCGGCATGCGGCGCGAGAAACCAGCAAGGAGATGAGACTGCTCCGCTGTGAGCGCGAACCGATCGTGCATCCCATCCCAGCGCTGGCGCTGGGCCGCGCTAGCATACCGGTCGAGGAATGAGGTGTACTCAAGCGCTTGCCCAAAGATTTCTGACCAGGCGATCATGGAAGTCCTCGACACGCCCAGTTCCCGATTCGCATCGCGCCGGGCCCTGGGTTATAACAACCGATACCGCAGCCATCACTTTGATTCTTTCAAATCCGGCCGATTATGGACAGTGCCCTCACCTGCTCGCACCCGACATGAATCCGACTTAGACCAAGGACCTGTCGATGTCCGACACGAACCGTTGCCCGATCTGTGGCGCACTCGAACCCCGCCGACGTCCCCGAGGGCCTCTGCGCACGGTGCCGGTTGCTCGCATCCGACCAGGACGAAACGGCCTCCCCGCCGCACAACCTTGCCGCAACCGACCCCGCCGGCCAATCGCCTCGCCCCACGGAGGTCGAATGGACCGCCACTGGGGCGCACAAGACCGACATGCCAGCCACCGCCGCCGCAGCCGTCGAGGTCACCGGTGATCACACGGCCGGCCGTCATGACCCCCTCCAGACGACCGACGCGCACAGCGCCGGCACCGACGCCGCTCCCGGCGACCTCGTCCGCTACTTCGGCGATTATGAGCTCCAGAAAGAGCTGGGCCGCGGCGGCATGGGCGTCGTCTACAAGGCCCTGCAAGTCAGCCTGAACCGCCCGGTCGCCCTCAAGATGATCAAGGCCGGTGTTCTGGCCGGCGACGCCGAAGTCCAGCGCTTCCAGAACGAAGCCGAGGCCGTCGCACTGCTCGATCATCCCGGAATCGTGCCGGTGCACGAGGTCGGCGAGCACGACGGCCAGCGCTACTTCAGCATGAAGCTCGTCGAGGGGGGCAGCCTCGCCGACGGGCTTGATTCCTTCAAGGAAAACCCCCGCGCCGCGGCAACGCTACTGGCCGAGGCCGCCGAAGCCGTGCACCACGCCCACATGCGCGGCATTCTCCACCGCGACTTGAAGCCGGCGAATATCTTGATCGATGCCGACGGTCACCCCCACTTGACCGACTTCGGCCTGGCCAAGCGCGTCGAGGGCGATGCCGAGATGACCGTCTCCGGCGCGATTCTCGGCACCCCCGCCTACATGAGCCCCGAGCAGGCCTCCGGCCACCGCGGCTCGATCACCACGGCGACCGACGTCTACGGATTGGGCGCAGTCCTCTACGCCATGCTCACCGGCAAGGCACCCTTCGGGGGCGACAGCCTGATCGAGACGCTCGACGCCGTGCGCACCCGTGCGCCCGAATCGCCCAGGCAGCGAAACGCCAGAATCCCGGGCGATCTCGAGACGATCTGCCTGAAGTGTCTTGAGAAAGAACCGCGCCGGCGGTACGCATCCGCCCATGAGCTGGCCGTCGATCTCGAACATTGGCTCCATTCCCGGCCCATCGCCGCGCGCCGGGTCAGCGCCGCCGAGCGGGCCTGGCTTTGGTGCAAGCGAAAACCCGCCGTGGCGTCACTGGCCGCGGCGGTCTTGCTGGCGGCGGTCGGAGGCACGGCGGCTGTGCTCGCCGTGCAGACGAATGCCAACCGGCTCCTGGCAAAAAAGAACGACGAGCTCCAGGAGACCAACACCAAGTTAGACGAGCAGCGAAAGCGCGCCCTGGACCGCGAGACCCAGGCGATTGACGCCGTGAAGAAGTTCCGAGACGCCGTCGCCAAGGAGCCCATGCTCAAGAACAACCCGAGTCTCGAAGATTTGCGCAAGCGTCTTCTGAAGGAGCCGCTGGCATTCTTCCGCGTGCTTCGCGAGCAGCTTGAAGCCGACCGCGACACCCGGCCCGGGTCTCTGGAACGCCTCGCGATGGCCAGCTTCGAGCTCGGCCAGTTGAACAATGAAATCGGCGACAAGCAGGACGCGCTCTGCGCCCACGAGGAAGCGCTGCCGATACTGGAGCGCCTGGTTCGCGAGAATCCGTCGGCCAAGGAGCTCCAGCGCATCTGGGCGCGAGCCACACGCACATCGGCGGTTTGCAGCAGGAGATGGGTCTGCTCGCGAAGGCTCTGGCGTCGCGTGAACAGGCGCGTGCGATCTGGGAGCGCCTGGTGCGCGACTACCCGTCGGTCACCGACTTCCACAACAGATTGGCGGAGAGCTACGTGAATCTAGGCAGCGTGCACAGCGCGATGGGTCGTGTCGAGGAGGCGCTTGCTTGGCCCGAGCGGGCCCGAGTGATTTTCGAACGACTCGTTCGCGAAAACCCATCCGTCACCGACTTCCAGAGCCGCCTGGCCATGTGCTTCAACAACATCGGCAACGAGTTTTATCACATGGGACAAACGGCGGAGGCTCTGGCGTCGCTCGAGCAGTCCTGCGATATCGAGGATCGCCTCGCGCGAGCGAACCCGTCGGTCACCGACTTCCAGAACCAACTGGCCGCGAGTTACTACAACATCAGCATCATGTACCATGCGACGGGCCAGTCGGCGAAGGCACTGGTGTCGCTCGAGCGGGCGATTGCGATCCAGGAGAAGCTGACGAAGGAGCACCGATCGGTTACCGAGTTCCAGATCAGCCTGGCTTTCACCTACTGGAAATTCGCCGAGCTGCACCGAGACACGGGCCAACCGGAAAAGGCACTTGTTTGGGCGCACGAGGCCGGCAAGATTCTGGACCGTCTGGTGCGCGAGAACCCGTCCGTCACAGAGTTTCGTAACCGCGTTGCCGAGAACCACGGTAACATCGGCATGGTGCAGCGTACGCTGGGTCACCCGGCGGAAGCGCTGGCTTCCTACAAACAAGCTTGCGCGATCTGGGAAATGCTCGCCCGCGAGCATCCCGATATAACAGACTTCGCCAGCAATCTCGGCGGCACTTTGAACAACATGGCCCTGGTCCACGCGGACCAGCGCCAGCTCGACGAGTCACGGAACACACTCAATCGGGCGATCGCCTGGCAGCGAAGGCGCTGGCAGTCAACCCCAATCACCCGACTTATCGGCGGTACATGGCAAACCATCTGTCCAATTTGATCGCGGCCGCGGAAGGTACAGGCCGATCCGACGAGGCCGCAAAGGCCAAGCGCGAGCTCGACGAGCTAGGCATCCCCGACCCCCGGTTCGCCGCCATCGACGCTCGGCTCGAGAGCATCATCAATCGAACCCAAACGCCCAGGGACGCCTCCGAGCGAATCGAGCTCGCAAATCGTGCCCACGCCCGCCGCGTTTTACGCCTTGGCCGTCCGGCTCTTCGCCGAAGCTCTAGCAAGTGATCCCAATCTGGCCACCGACCGCCGCACCCAGCACGCCTACAACGCAGCCTGCGCCGCCGCCCGTGCGGGCACAGGCAAAAGCAAGGACGACCCGCAACCCGATGACGCAGAAAAACCCCGTTTCCGCCGCCAGGCCCTCGAATGGCTCCGGGCCGAGCTGGCAGCCTGGAAGCGCCTCTCCGAGTCAGCCGATCCCGGCAACAAGGAACTGGCCGCGAAGACTCTGGCATTCTGGAAGCAAGACCCCGATCTGGCCGCCATCCGCGACGTGCCCTTGCTGTCGAAGCTACCCGATCCCGAGCGCAAGGCCTGGCAATCCCTCTGGTCGGAAGTTGAATTCCGTATCACGCAGTCCGAACAAAAAAATGGGACATAGCGCATTAACTGGCCGATCTTCAAAACCAAGTCGGAGCAGATATTCGCTATGTCCCCTTTTTTGTTTTCAACAGAGAAGTCGCGCCGCCACCGCCTCGATCGTCGACGGCGCATTCCCCTCGAGCCGGTTGTTCACGAACAGAAACGCCGGCATTCGTGCCTTTCGCGCCTCTTCAGCCAGCCCCTCGAGCGCGATCCGCGTCGAAGGATCGACTTCCTGCGTCACCTGATAAGGCTCAAATTGCTTCACCGCGTTTTCGTAGGTTCTCCCGCATCGCAAGAGCGCCCGGGCGGCGACGAAATCTCCGGTGAGCGACCCCGTCATCTTCGCCTGCACGCCGATCTCGGGCATGCGCGTCCACGCATTGAACACATGGCCCGTCCGGTGCCTCTCGAGCATCCCGAAATAGTCGGGGACGAGATACTCCCGATTGCGGATCTCGACACCATAACGAAAGCCGCCGGGCAGGGCACCGAGGAACGAATCGAGCTGCTCGCAGAACGCCTGCACGTTTGGAAACGTCGCTTTCGGGAACGTGCCGAACTCGAACATCAGCGTGGCGATGCGGTCCCGATACGGCTCGAGCGGCCTCAGAAACGCAATCTCGAAAAGATGATGGTCCAGGAAACTCGCGTTCGGTTGGCCCGCGCAAGCGCCATACCGCGCATGCCCCGGCCACTTGGCGACGGTGATCTCCTCCGGCACCTTGAGGCCAAAGAGCAGCGAGGCAGGGGAGGAATCAAACAGCCGCTTCCAGTACGCGGGCGCCGGGAACTGATAGAAGCTGAAATCGCCGCCGACCGCGGGAAACGTCTCGGCGTACTCCGCCAGGCACTCGTCCTCGAACTTCCGCCGAGAAAACTTGCCCCGCGTCATGTACCGCTCGGGCGTGTAGATCGAGCCCAGCCACCCTTCGTACTTCCACGAGCTGGTGCCGAAGTAAATGCCTTGCGCGGCCAGGGCCTTGAGCATGGGAGCCAGTCTGGCGGCCTGCGCGGGACGATCATGTTCGGCAAAAAGAGAGGGCTGCATCGATCGTGGGCTCGGTCGTGAAGTGTCAGTCTTCGAACTTTAACAGATCTCGTACCGCGAGGCGGAATCCCGGCAGCACGCTCCCGCCATCAAGCCAATCTTCGAGGCCGAGCACGACAGACTCGTCGGGTGTCGTGTGCACTCGAACCGTCTGCGGCTTCGGCTTGACCACCCAGGCGAGCCGGCTGCCGGCGGCGAAATACTCCCGGAGTTTGCGCGCAATCTCGGGCTTGGTGTTGCGTTTGCTCACGACCTCTACCACGAGATCGGCGGCGACCGGCGCGATGGGGGTCGACCCATGCTTCGACCGCGAAAGCTTTCCTCGCGAGAAGAACGACACGTCCGGCACGCGGACGAGCCCCGGAAAGAACCGGACCATGCCGTCTGCCCCCAGCACAGTGCCGAGCTTCCGCGGCCCGACGAAATTCGACAATGCGGTCGCGATCACGATCGCAATCGCGGATTCGACCCATCCCATGGCCTTCTCCACCAGGGTCCCATCCACCAGCTCGCAAATCGCCGTCTTGAGCTTGCTCTCGTTGTGGCGGATCAGGTCGCGCTCGGTCGCCGTGCCGGGCGCGGGCTCCAGGCGAACGCGAAAAGCAGGGATACTCCCCAATCTGCGGAGCAACTGCGCAACATTCTCGGGCCGATTCCCGGTGGCCTTCGGCTTTCGTGCGGATGCAGTTGCCATACCCGCAAAACCTCGTAAAGTGCCGAGTTCAAACAAAAAACCACGTTGGCCGCAGCTCCGCGTCACTCCCGGTGCCCGTGCTTCGAAGTTACAAGCCGCGAACACCCCTGGCAAGCCGCGGCGCTTCGCGAATTCCGTCGCCGCCCCGGCGCAATCAAAACCGGGGCGACCCCGGTCGGTTCCCCGGGCCATCACAGCCGAGGATCCCCGGGGTCGCCCCGGTCAGTTGCATCGTTCTGGTCGCAAGAGCCTGTTTTCGGCTTACAGCATCGGCAAGTCGAGCCGTTCCTCATTGGCGATCTTGCGCAGCTTCTCCTGCGCTCGAGACTCGATCTGGCGTACGCGTTCCTTCGTGATTCCCAGCTCGCGTCCGAGCTGCTCGAGCGTTTGCTCGCTCACGCCGCCCAGGCCAAAGCGGCTGATGATGATCTTCCGCTCGCGCTCGTCCAGGTGCCCAAGCATCCCCTTCACAGCTTCCTGCATCCGCTTGAGGGCGCTCTCATATTCGTGCTCGTCCGTCCGGTTGTCGGCGGCAGCCTCGAACATCTCTTCATGGCCCGTGACGAACCGGTCGCGGCGATAGTTCTCTTCCGGGATGGTGCGTGCGAAATTCTTCATGATGGCCCACGAGGCATACGTGCTGAACTTGTTGCCCCGTGAAAAGTCAAACTTCTCGACCGCCCGGATCAGCGACATGTTGCCGTCGGAGACCAGCTCGAAGAAGTTGTTCGAGGGCCCGACGTGCCGCTTGGCGATCGAAACGACCAGCCGCAGGTTCGAGCGAATGATCTGGTTCTTCACCGCGAGCGCCTCTTCCTGCAGCCGCTCGATCTCGTCCAGGTCCGACGTCTTGGCCCGGCTGGGATCAATCTTCTGACGAAGCTGGAGCGCCAGATATTTGTAGTAGTTCATTTTCCGGAACAGGTGCTTCTCCTGCTCGCGGTCCAGGAGCGGCACCTCGTACAGGCTGCCCAGGTAGGGGGGTAGACCCTTGGGCGCCTTGGGGCGCCGCGGGGCCTTGCCGTCGGCGGGCTCGGGCAAGGGCGCCATGATCTCGGCGGCCATCGCAGGCTCGGCGAAGCTCGCGTGCTCGATCAGCTCGAGCTTGGTGCTCAAGATCCGCTCGGCCCGCACTTCATTGATCAGGCGGTATATACTCGACCGTGTGCGCCCGTACTGCCGCGCCAGAACCTCGGCGGAGACACCCAGCCGGAACCGCCGGTAGATCTGGGACTTCGCATCTTCGTCCAGCGACGGAGCCGCGGCCGGGAAAATCGCCCGGTCCGGATGAACCCGGTCGTAGGCTCTCAAAGTCAATCTGACAGTTTCTGTTGAGCGTGACATCTTGCGTGCGATCCTCCGCGCGATTTCAACCAGGCTCGCTTGCCCGGGTCGAACCAGCGCCATGCGGCGAGCGCGCCTGATGATCTCGTCGCGCTCCGCCTCTGTAAGTTGCCGAAACCTTGAGCCTCGCTCGACCTGCCCCTGATGGGCCGTGACAAATCGTTGCAAGCTCGATTCGAGAAACCCCACCTTCGTCCGGCCGCCAATCACAAATCGACGGGCCACTAACCCCTGGCGACGCCACCTCGTCACGGTGCGGGGCGTCACATTAAATCGTTGGCTCACCTGATCAACCGTGAAAACCGCCTCCTCTACATTCTCAACCGGTTGCCGGGCCGTCGCTGAAAGGTCCTCCACGAACAATCGAAGATCGTGCTGAACATCCACTCCATCCAGCACCAGGGCCGGCCAGCCGTCAGGGCGAAATCCTGTGATCCGATAACACAAATATTCATATGGATAACGTTTCGTCCTGTCTATCTCGCCCAGAAGCTGCTCCGCCCGCTCAACCTGCTCGAGCCGCCGTTCCCGAGGCGCATACCGCGTCTGCTGGTCCTTTAACTGTTTCACCGCGGGATGGCGGTACGCCTTTCCCATCCTCTATCTCCCCTGTCTCCCCTGTCGGTTACCTCGGTTACCTCTTTTCCACTCGCGAAGATGCACTCGAATACTTACACCGTCGAACTCTGCCAATACCCCGCGACTAACAATATAGGACTGGAATCGATTCGTTTCTCCCACCCCGTCACTCGATTTCGTGAGGCTGTTCGCTGTTTCAACTTATTTTATTACAGCCTTTTCCGCCGACGCCCGTTCCGCAGGCTAGCATCGCTCAACCTCGCGTCGGCCACCGGGACCAACTTCGACAGCCACCACTCTCTTGCCTTTTTTCCCTATCACCTATACGCATTACCTCTAACGTTGGATCGGTCAAACTTGTGACGCGTGATTGCATTCATGGATGCAAAACAGCGGGATGATCACAAACACTGTGCATGCTTCATCACCGCTCGAAGCATCGATGGATGCGCCCAAATGCCATCTTTGACACGAGTGCCCCCAAACTCAACGAACCCAAGCTTTCTGGCAACTGCACGCAATTTTCGCGCCTCAGCTTCGCCGATCGTTCAACCAATCCCAGTGCCTCGTCTGCGTTCGCCCGCTATCGGTTGATCTCTGCCCATTTCACAAGGCGTGCCCTAGACAGACGTTGCCCATCGATCATTTGTTCGCGGAATTCACTCGATAATACAGGATCGCTTAGTTAAACATAGAATTCGTCTGCGTGGGTTGCTGGCCATGCGAAAAGTGGGGCAAAGAGATTGACAAGATGTGGGCTTTTGCCGAAACATCCGGTTTTGGCGGCTGAGTCGGGCTCGCCGGAAGCGATGGCGGAGTGCAACGGATGGCACGGAAGCAGCTCTGGTGTTGGGCTTTGTCGGCGACGCTTGCCGCCGCCTTGGTTACGAGCGCCCCGGCGGCAGGCTCGCCTCACGGCGACTTGGTGCGGGAAGTCCAGGCGCCGCAAACCGTCGAGCTGCGCGAGGTCATGCGCAGCGGCAGCTCGTCGCGTGTTCAGGTCGAGCTCAAGGCCCAGGGGCTTTATCGGCCCGGTTTGCCGGCGGGCGCCGGCGGCGATGGCGCCCAGATGCCCAAGCCACGCGAGCTTGACGTCCAGACCAGGCTCATCTTCCACGAGCGCATCGTGCCGGTCAGTCCCGACGGGCTCATCGTCCCATCGGAGGGCCGGGCTGCGAAGCCGTCGAATCCGCCGGAGGGCGGATCACTCTCGGTTGTGCGGCATGTCGTCCAGGCGGCCGCGGCAATCAACGGCGAGGTTCGTCCGACGGCCGCGGTTCTTCGTGCCGAGGTGGCTCTCCTGGTAGCCCAGAGGCGCGATCGCGGTTGGCCTGTCGTCGTCTTCAGCCCGGCTGGACCTCTCTCGTGGTCCGAGCTCGAGGTGGTGCAGGGGGTGGGCGACCCGCTCGCGCTCGGAGATCTCCTGCCCGAGACCAAGGTGGCACCAGGTGATCGCTGGAAAGTGCGCGACGCAGCCGCCAAGGTGATGAGCGGCTATGACACAATCACCGCCAATAACCTCGAGGCCGTGCTCGAATCCCTCGACGAGAGCAAGGCCCGCATCCGCTTGAAGGGGCGGGTCGAGGGCTCGGCTTACGGGGGCAAAGGCACTATCGGCTGCGACGGGTACGCGACCTTTGACCGCGAAGCCGGCCGGCTCGATCGGCTCGACTTGAACCGGGTGGAAACGCGCCAGGCCGGCCCGGTCGAGGCCGGGCTCGACATGAAGAGCACGCTCATTGTCTCGCGACATCCCGCAGACCCTCCCGAGGCTCTGGCCGATTCCGCTCTTGCCGGCGTTCCCTTGGGCGGCCGCCGCGAGAGCGAGCGCTTGCAGATCACCTTGCCCGGCGGGCGTTCAACGATGCTCGCGGACCGCAACTGGCATATCTTCTGGGAGGATTCCCGGATGGCCATCTTGAAATGCTTGGACGGCGGCCGTGTCGTCGCTCAGTGCAACCTCATGGCCGGCCCCAGGGCCGGCAAGGGACGGCATCAAGATCCGGGCCAGTTCCGCGACGACATTCGCCGCGGCCTGAAAGACCGTTTCGTGCAGTTCCTGGGCGCCGGTGAGGTGGGCGGCCGCCCGGATGGGGGCTTCCGGTACCGGGTCGGCGTTCAAGGTCGCGAAGGAGACCTTGGCGTGCTCTGGTACTATTACCTGCTCGCCAGCCCTTCCGGCGAGCAGCTTCTTGCCACGTTCACTCTGGCCCTCGACCATCAGAAAGCCTTCGGCGAAAATGACCTCGAGCTGGTCGGGTCGCTTCGCTGGCTTGCCCCGGCTCCGGAGTCGCGATACGAAAAATGAAGCGAGCCCTCACGGCCGTACCCAGCACCGGTTGTGATATGGTTTAATGGATCCTTTCGTGGGAACCATTGGAACGATGGTCGATCGCTGGCGCGCATCGCTCTCTCCAACCGAAGTTCGAGACGATTCCAAGGCGGTGAAACATGGGCGAGCTGATTAGCCGTTCCGCAAGCGAGCCGGGCACCTGGCGAACCCGAACGCGGGTGATGCTGATCGCAGCGGTCACATTGCTGCTCCCCGCCACGACCGTGGCGACCGCAGCGGCCCAGGACGAGCCCCCCAAGGTGGAGGCGCCCAAAGCGGCCCCGCCGCCGCCCCCGGACTTGCCACAGGGGCTCGAAAGCGCGCCGCAGGATGTCCAGAAGAAGGAATCCGCGCCGGACGAGAAGAAGAAGGACGCCCCGACCGCGCCGGATGACAAGGAAAAAGCGGCTCCGACTGCGCCTGCCGACACCGAGAAGCCGGCTCCTCCCGCTCCTGGCGATACCAAGAAGAACGCCGAGCCGCCCTTGACCGACGCGGATCGCAAAGCCGCGCTCGAGGCGGTTGGGGCCCTGAGCACGCGCTACAAGTTCGTCGAGCGCTACGGCATCGAGGACGATCCCAGGCTGCCGCAAATGCTCACGCAATATCGCGTCGGCATGCTCGAAACCACCAAGTACGAAATCGAGCGGCCTCAGGGGGCCCCGGAACGCAACCAGCGCAGCCGCACCATCGTCTACGCCGAGCGCGCGGCCAAGGTCGGCAAGCTCGGCGAGCCCATCGATCTGGTCCGGCGCTACGATAAAGTCGTGCTCAGGGATCTCGTGAAGCCGCGTCCGGTGAATCCACCGCTTTTGCAGGGACTGACCATCTGGTACCGCCACCGTCCGCCGCTCCGGCCCCAGATCATCAGCCTCACTCCCGATCGCCCGATCCGCGAAGACGAATATGGCATGATCGAGGAGGAGGTGAGCATTTCCAATTTGATTAAATTTTTCCCCGCGACCCCGAAACGAGTGAGCGAGACATGGGGGGTTCCGCCTGCCGCCGTTTTGAGCGTCTCCGGGCGGGCGCCCGACGAGGAAGGATACGAGCTGACCGGCACGCTGACGGAAGTCACTCGCTCGCCGAACGGGAATAGCTACATGGCCGAGATCGATATCGCGGGCAAGTTCGATGTCGAGGGCCAACCCGGTGCATTCCACGCCCGGATGATTTTCGAGTTCGTGCCTCGGGGCGTCGCGCTTCCCGCGGCTGGCGCGACTGAAGGAGGCTCGAAGGTCGTGACAGCGGATGGCTCGATCAAGCGGGCTGACCTCTCGCTCGTCAGGGTCGGAATGCTGCCGGAAGGCGAGGGGCGCTTGAAGCACAAACTCACGATCGAGCTCACCGTCGAGCGCCGGCCCATGTCGCTTGCGGCTGGCGAGCCCGGGCCCGCACCCACACCTCTGCCGCTACCCAACGCTCCCCCGACCGTGGTCGGGAACAACGCCTGGGTCGTCTTTGATGACCCGGAAGGACGATTTCACTTCCGCCATCCGCAGGAGTACATCAAAGTGCGGCCGGCGATCTCAGTGCCCTCCAGAGTCGAGTTCGTTGACAAACACCCCGGTGCCGGCGATGCCGCGCTCGTCTTGGTGGTCCCAACCAAGACGGGTAATTCAACTTCCGAACAGGTCTTTCGCGATCCCGCGGGCCTCAAAAAGGGCCTGGACGAGGAATGGCTGCATGACCAGCAGACCGTCACCAGAGGCCCGGCCGGCTGGCTCGACGACGCAGACTGGAAAGACTCGAAACGACGGGTCTACCGCATCGAAGCCGCCTTGAAGCAGCGGGACAAGAATCCGGTCTACGCCGACGTTTATCTTGTCGAGTTCAACCAGACACAGCGGATGGTCGTTCATTCCTACACCGAGCGGACCGACCATCTAGTCGTTCGCAAAAACGTTGAAGACGTGATCAGGTCGTTTCAGTGGGGACCGTCATCGCGCGCTTCGGCCCCGGGCGCGACCGCACCCGCACCCGCAACCACAACAGCCCCGGCCGCCGCCGCGAGCACCCCGGCCTCCGCCGAAAATCCGGCAAATCCGGCAGCACCACCGGTCGCCCCGGCAGCCGCCCCGAATACACCTCCAGGCTAATGCACACGCGTTGGACTTGAACCCAGCCCGCCGACTCCGAACAATGAATTCCGACGCTCAGTCGTTCGCCATTTCGTTGTTATTTGCAGAGACCCTAGCCGGTCCTGCGGCGGTCGTGAGTGATTGCTCGTTTGCAAATTGAGTGGTTGCACGGCCCGGTGCAGTCCGTTCAGGGTTTTTTGCCGCGCGAGCCACATTCTTTGCATGTAGAGCGTAGAACTCCTTGAAACCGCCAACAACGGACGGAGCACATCAAGGGTGCAGCCAGTTTCTCGCGACCGGGCATGTCACGCCGGATGGCGCAGCCCGGTCCGGCAAAGGCTGTGAACCTGACGAGATGATACGATGCGTGTGATTCTGGATGTAATGGAGGGCCCACAGAAGGGCCGGTCGTTCGTCTTCGAGCGTCACGATACGTTCATCGTCGGCCGGTCGAGATACGTCCATTGTCCGATGCCTGAGGACATGGCGCTCTCCCGCGATCACTTCATGATTGAGATCAACCCGCCACAGTGTGAGCTGCGTGACCTGGGCAGCACCAACGGCACGTTTGTCAACAATCAGCGGGTCGAGCGAGTCCGGCTTCACTCGGGCGACATGATCGCCGCGGGCCAGAGCGTCTTTCGCGTGGGCGTGCACTCGTCCACCCACTCGCTTTCCTCGGGCGATGACATGACGGGCAAGGTCGGTGATTCGACTACGAAGCGGCCCGTTCAGATTCGTTGTGCAGGCTGCAACTGCCTGGCGCCCCAAAATCTGACGATCGCCGGCCCATCCAACGGCCCGCTCGAAGCGGTGGAATGGTGGTGCGTGCTCTGTCGTTCCGAGGCCGCGTCGTTGCCCCAGCCCGTGCCGTACTACACGACCCTCCGTGAGCTCGGCAGGGGCGCCATGGGTGTGGTGTACCAGGCCCGCCACAATCTCACCGGCCAGATGGTCGCACTCAAGCTGATCATGCCCGAATCGGCCACGACCCGCGCGGCGATCGACCGTTTTCAGCGCGAGATGTCGGTGATCAGCCAGCTCAGGCACCCCAACATCGTCGAGTGGTACGAGCAAGGCATGACCCGGGGTCAGTTCTGGTTCGCGATGGAGTATGTCGCCGGCTCCAATCTCGAGACGCTGGCCAAGGCCAGCCCCGGCCGCTATCCGGTGAAGCAAGCCTGCCGGCTCACTAGTCAGGTGCTGCGCGGCCTCGAACAAGCCCACCAGCACGGGTTCGTGCATCGCGACATCAAGCCCGAAAACATCTTGATCGCCAACACCACCGATGGCCTCATGGTGAAGATCTCCGACTTCGGCCTGGCGAAGAGCTTTCGCGGCGTCGGGCTCTCCGGCCTGACCTTCTCGGGCGAGATGCGCGGCACCGTGCCGTTCATGCCGCCCGAGCAGATGCTCGATTTCAAGACCGTCACGCCGCTGGCAGACCTGTACGCCACCGCCGCCACGCTCTACTACCTCTTGACCTGCCAGTACGTCTACGACGAGCCCGCCGGTGGCGGCGACTTGATTCGTATGCTGCTCGAAGAACCCTCCGTGCCCGTCCGCACTCGCCGGAGCGACGTCGATCCGGCCCTGGCCGAAGTCATCGAAACCTGCCTGGCGCGCGACCCCAAAGTCCGCTACCCCGACGCCACCTCGATGCGCCGCGCCCTGAAGCCGTTCTGCTAGTTCAAGTAGGTCAGGCTTCAGCCTGACGTCGAAGACCGTCGGCCTTTCCCCCTCTACTCCCCCAGCAGCCCCCGCACATCTTCAAGCACCGTCTCGGGCTTCAAGAACTCCAGGTTATAGATCTCGCGCTGGCGGCCGCGGCCGTCGATCAGAAAGATCCGCGACGGGTGGTCGAGCACGCCCTTCGCATCGCTCTTCACCCACATGTCCCAGGCTGCGATGACCTTCGCTACATCCGCGGGTGCTCCGGTCAGGAAGTGCCAGGCGGGAAAGTCAGCACCCGACAGTTTGGCGTAGTTCTTGAGGACCGGGGCCGTGTCGCGCTCGGGATCGAGCGTGATCGACACGAACTCAACCGATTTCCCCCAAAGCTTGGCCGTCTCGAGCTTCTTCCGCGCGCCCGCGAGTGCCTGCGTCGTGAGCGGGCACACGCCGTTGCACGTCGTGTAGACGAACGACACCAGCACGACCTTCCCCCGCAGCTTCTCCAGGTCGAACGGCTGCTTCCGTGAGTCCGTCAGAACGGTGCGCGGCGCCGGCCCGATGTCCGCCAGCCGCGATTCCCGTCTCTGTAGCAGGCACACTCCGTGTGCCGCCCGCCGGGCAAACGTCGGCCCAATGCCGCCTGACCACGCGCGCTCACCGGCCGTGGCCCCAACAGTCAAAGCAACGATACATGCGCAAAACAACGTGAATTCCTCGAATGGCGTCTGAGTTTGTCCAGTGGCCTTCACCGGGGCGGCTCTTCCGCCCCCGGGGGCATGCCCTCGGGCGTCGACTCGACCACGATCAGCATGCGATTTTCATTTTAATCCGTTCCCGGCTCAGCGACGAGGCGGGTGACGGTCTCGTCAATCCCGCAATGGACGTCCACACGAGACTCGTTCCGACGCTCCCGCGTCGGAACGATCCTGGTGCCGCTCCGCGGCGTGCCGGCGGCCGGCCCGGGAGGCTGTTCCTGACTTCCGCCTTATTATGTCAGAATACGCGTCGGCCGTTCCCGATGTCTCGAAATTCAGCTCAAATTGATCTTGGTGTCCGGTCTGTGCTTCTTGCTCTGAGCGAGAGTTCTCCTACCGGATCCGGAATTCCGTCCCCACGCGATGAGGGAGTTGCTTTCATCTATGGACGTGAAATGCAGGCTAGTCGACTTGCCAGAGCTGCACCCGCGTCTACTCTGGGACAGGGCTATTCTGGCGGCCCATGCGGTCTTGCTGGACCGATTTCAGGATCGCCCGTACCGAATCAGCCTCGATGTCCGGAATGCGCCTGGCTTTGGATCAAGCGAGATGGTTTTATCAATTGACAACGCCGGGATTGACGACGGTCGGTTGGCTCACCTGCGCCGAACGTACGAACCAACCCCATTCTGCTATGGCAAGAAAACCCAGCAGTCTCAGGCCAAACAGGGGCCGCCCGGTTCTGCTAAATCCTCGTTCAAGGACACCGCGGACGCCGCCGCCGACATCCTGCGCCGGCTGAGGCAAGTCGAGCTGGCGTCGACCGCGATCGCGGGCCTGGCGCTTCACCATGCGGGCAACCACGAGATTCGTGACATTGCCTTTCGGGGCAGCGCCGCCGACTACCTCGTCGGCGAAGAAGGCTATCTCCTGGAAGTTGCCGTATCATGGCGTCGGGCTGATTTTGCAGCGGCTTGGGCGCGAAAGTGGGACCGCCTCACGGAACAAGTTGGTACCGGGTTTTTCGTGTGTGTCGTGGAATTCGAAACGCCTTCAGGCCGATTGTGGTTCAATGGCTAAGTGCCCGCGGGGACGACCCTCTCTTCAGGAGCTCATGATGCCTCCGGTGAGTTCCTCGGTCGGTGATATGCTGGTGACCGTCAAGTCTCGCGAAATTCAGCGCGCCTTGCTGGCAGAAATGCAGGCAAACCGCGAGGCGGCCATTCGCCATCTCCTGGCGGCCGCCCACCTGGAGCTCGTGCTGGCTGCCGACTACGACGGCGTCGAAGAGCACGATCTGGCCTTTCGTAGCCGACTGAGCGCTGTGTCCTGCTTCTGGCGCGGGGAGCAAATCGATAAGGCGCGGCGTCTGATCGAGCAGTTGCACGAGGCGTATCCTGCGCGGTCTGAATCCGTCTGCAAGGTCGTCGAAGATCTCGAGACAAACGTCCGATTGCCGGAGCCCTGGGCCGCCGCCGTTGCTTCTGGTAGGGTCCGCCACTGCGGACCGTCCTGGTTCGTGTAGGGTCGCGCAATCTGAACCATCCACTCCGGTTCCCAGCGAACCCACAGATCGCCCCCAATACTTGACACACTCCGTCGAATCTCTTGTTAAGATATCGGCGATCGCGAACTGCCGCGCGGGGTTCCGCGCGAAGGCTCCTGACCGAGTGAATGAATGCCGTTGTCGAATCGAGGAGGTCCTGGACCATGAATTGTCCACACTGCCATGAGCCGTCACTCGTTGAGACCATGACCAATGGAGGCGTCCTTGTCGACGTCTGCAAGAATTGCAAAGGGGTCTGGCTCGACCGCGGCGAAGTTTTCTTCTTTAGTCGTAAGCCCAAAGAGCTGGAGCAGATGCTCGCCTCCGACGAGACCCCGCCGGTTCCCTCCAGCCGAAGCTGTCCGCGATGCGGCGTCGGTCTGGGTGAAGTGCCGTTCCTGCACGCCAATCTCAAAGTCGACCGCTGCCCGGAGTGCGAAGGCTACTGGTTCGACTCCGGCGAGCTCGAGAAGGCACTCCAGCAAGACCGCCAGTACTTCCAGCTTGAGACCGAGGACATCGGCGACGCGCCCGGCGACGACCCGCTCGCCAAAGCCCCGATCGACCCGCTCGCGGTCGAGCACAACGAGAACGCCCACCTCCGGCTCCAGGACCTGGCTTCTGGAATGCTGCCGCTGCCCAACCTCTGGCTCCGTTCGGCCGGATTGATCGTCTTGCTCTACGGGTTCCTCGGTTTGATTTTGCTCGCACTGGCCGAGGTCGGCGTGCTACCCGTGAGCGTGGCCGTGGCGATCGGCATGGGCATCATCATCCTCCAGTTCGCGCTCGGGCCCTGGATGATGGATCTGGCCCTGCGCTGGATCTACAAGTTTTCGTGGGTCTCCGTCGAGCAACTGCCTCCGCACCTGCGCAACTTCGTCACGCGCGTCGCCGCCGAGCAAAAGATGAAAGTGCCCTCGTTCGGCATCATCCACGACGGAGCACCCAACGCATTCACCTACGGCCATCACCCCAGCAACATGCGAATCGTGATCACCCAGGGCATTCTCGACCTGCTCGAGCCCGAAGAAGTCGAGGGAGTGGTCGCCCACGAGATCGGTCACGGCAAGAACTGGGACATGCTCCTCATGACCGTCGTCCAGCTCGTGCCGCTCATGATGTATTTCCTGTACCGCACTGCTTTGCGGATCGGCGACCGGAACGAGAAGGCCGG
Organism: uncultured Planctomycetota bacterium; assembly: GCA_963823665.1. Classification (GTDB taxonomy): domain Bacteria; phylum Planctomycetota; class Planctomycetia; order Isosphaerales; family Isosphaeraceae; genus CAVXHV01. Next base: position 1,572,449 of record CAWGMQ010000003.1, on the reverse strand, counting down.
CAATTACAGTTGGGCAGTTGCGCTGGGCGCCTATGTGCTCTACATCGTCAGCGAATACGTCGTGCTCTGGTTCAGCCGCTGCCGCGAGTATTACGCCGATCGCTTCGCGGGTAACGTCACCGGCAATCCCGGCGCTCTGGCCTCGGCGCTTGTCAAGATCGGCTATGGCCTCGCGGCCCGCGGCCAAACGCAGAGCGGGGAAGAGCCGGAAACGGCCACAGGCAAGAAGGGCAAAAAGAAGAAGAAGGAAGAGCCCGTCTTCGGCATCGACGCCATCGGCGCCCTGGGGATCTTCGACCGCAAGGGGGCAGTCGCGATGGTCGCCAGCTCGGCCTCGCTCGGGCTCGAACGCTCCAGCTCCGGTACGGCCACGGCATCTGCGCCGATCAGCAAGGAAAACTTGAAGAGCGCCATGCAGTGGGACCTGTGGAATCCCTGGGCGATGTTCTACGAGCTGAACTCGACCCACCCGCTGATCGCACACCGCCTTCAGTACCTTTCCGACCAGGCCGCGACGATGGGCCAGGAGCCCTACGTCGTCTTCGACCGCCGCAAGCCCGAGTCGTACTGGGACGATTTCGCGGTCGACGTCGCGGTGATCTTGCTTCCGCTCTTGCTCGCCGTGGTGGGCTTCGGCCTGGCGGTCGGACTGGGCGCGGGTCTTCGGCGTCTTCGCCGGCGGCGCCGGAATTGGCGGTCCCATCGCCATGATGTTCATCGGGCTGCCACTCGTGGGCGCCGGGATCGGCTCGATCATCAAGACAAGGCTGGTCTACCGGGGCGATCACTTCGCACCGCTTTCCGTCACCGGTCTGTTGCACAAGGTGAAGGTCTCGAACGTTCGCCCGGTGCCGGCCCGGCTGCGAGGCACGATCATCGGCAAGGGCGTCCCCGGCCTGATCTGGTCCGAAGACTTCGTGATGCGTGACGCGACCGGGATTCTGTTTCTGGACTACCGCCAGCCGCTCCGGATCTGGGAATGGCTCTTCGGCCTCTTCCGCGCCGGCGATTTCGCCGGCAAGGCAGTCGAAGTCGTCGGCTGGTTCCGCCGAGCCCCGGTGCCCTATCTCGAATTGAAGTCGATCACAGTCGACGGCGTCACCCGCAACAGCTACGCCCGCCACGGCCGCTATGTCCTCGGAGGCTTTCTCGTTCTGGCCGGTCTCGGCTTGACGATCGCCGGCTTCTTCGTGCATTGAGCGATCGATGAGCGCGAGTGCTCCGAGTGAGGCGGTGTGCACCACCGAGAAAACGGCACGGCCGGCTGAATCCTTCCTTGCCCCGATGCGGGCTGAGTTTCGCCGGTGTGCCGTTTACGTCCTGATAGGTGCAGTGCTGCTCGCGGTCGTGCGCTGGGCGATTCGTGATTTCTTGCCTACGGCGGCGAGCGAGCCATGGAGCACGCTCGTCCCTTGCTCGCTCCCGGCCATCGGCGCGATCGTCGTGCTGCGCTGGCGACTGCGACTCGATTCAGCCGGGATTGCGCGTCGCCGCTTCATGCTGTGGGATCTCTGGCCCTGGCAAGCTTTCGAGCAAGGCAAGGTGCTCGACGCCGAGGGCACTTCGACGACTTACATCCTTCCGGAAAAACCGTTCTGGGCGCGGAAGCTAACGCTGGATCTGCTCGAAGACTCGGACCGCGCTCGTGTCGAAGCGAGCATCGAGGCGCTGCGGGTGCGGCCCGCTCCGTTCTTGCCCGATGAACTCGCGCTACGTTATGGCTTCCGGAAAGAAATCCTCATTGCGCCGGGCGGACTGCTCTTACGTGACGGCGGCGAAGAGTCGCGCTATCGGTGGGCCCAGGTCCAGGCGATTCGGATCCAGCGTGCCGATCATCGCCGGCGCGATTTCAAGAACCTCGAGATCGAACTGCCAGATCGCGTGGTCACGTTCTCCGTCCGGCTTAACGAGGGCCAGACGGTGCGATCATGGCAGGCAACTGCGCGGAGGCGAAACACCCAGCGCCGAAGTCGTGGCCGCGGTTCTCGAGCGATTCGTAGCCCGCGACCGGATTCAGGTCGACTCATTGGACAAGGCCCCTTTGACGATCGAGCAATGGCAAGCACGCCGGGCGGTTCTGATGAAGCAGAAACGCGAAATGCGCATGATGCGGCGAATGCTTTGGGGCGGCGGCGCCTTGATGCTGCTGGCTTCCCTGTCGGACTATCACCGTGGGGTCTTCGCCGTTGTCGGCATGGCCGGCTTGAGCGGCTTGGCGATTGGTAAATTCTTCCTGATCGTCAGGTACATCGAGCGCGATCAAGACGAGCAGCTCGCCAAGCTCGAAGCCGAGATGCCCGACCAATGACGCGCTTACTGGCATGTGAAAACCAGAGCCGCTGTCTCGTCGCCTGCTGGTTTTCCATCGTTTCCCGATCCCGGTTGACCTGGTAAGATCGTCCTTCATCTGATCGACCGAATACGTCTTTGCGCCGCGAACCGAGGAAGAACGATGCCGGAGCCACACCCGCCAATTGAAGATGACGAGGAAGGTGCTGGCGCCGACGAAGGAGGCAGCGAGCTCCAGTTCGACGAGGCCGAGCCGATCACGCCGGCCTTGAGCGGCACGACCTGCGTCCGCTGCAATCGTCTGATCATGGACGCGTATTTTGAAATCAACGGCAAGGTCTTGTGCACGTCCTGCCGCCAGCAGATCGAGGCTGCCTTCCACGGTGGCTCGGCCGCCGCCCGGGTGATCAAATCGATCGTCTTCGGTGCCGCGGCTTGCATCGTCGGGGCCGTTCTGTACTACGCGATCCTGGTCGCGACGCACGCGAATATCGGACTTGTCGCCATAGCCGTGGGCTACATCGTCGGCCGGGCCGTGCGCAAGGGTTCTGATAACCGGAGCGGACCGTTCTATCAGGTCCTCGCGGTGTTCTTCACCTACACGTCAATCGGACTGATGATTTTCGCCTATCAAGCCCGTCTCCAGGAAATGGTCGCACCGGGACTGGCATGGGACTTCCTGCGGAGGATTGATTTCACGATCTACAGCCTGCCGGTCACTGAAACCAAGGAGCACTTGATTTCGGGCCTGATCTACTGCTTCGCCCTCTGGGAGGCCTGGCGGATCACCACGCCCGCGCAGCTCGTGTTCAACGGCCCGTTCCAAATCAGCGCGGCCCCCGCGCCGTCCACTCCAGGGGCATCGCACGATGGCGAATGACCAACTGGCGCTGTCGCAGTTCCCGCCCGCGTTGACTTGCCCGGGATGTGGCAGCGAGGTCGCCCCCAGCTTGCTCGCTTGCCCGTCGTGCCGGCGCCTGGTCCACGCCGAAAAGCTGAAGGAGCTGGCCGAGTCAGCAGCCCGGCACGAGCAAGCAGGCGACTACGCCGGTGCACTCGCCTCCTGGCGCGAGGCGACGGAGATGCTGCCTCACGACACCCGCCAGTACACCGTCATCGCCGGGCACATCGAGCGTCTGGGACGTCTGGCAGAGTCACAGCCTGCGCAGCCTGGCCAGCCCCAGAGCAAACAGTCCGGCCAGCCGCGTGAGGCGCCTCCATCGCGATGGTCCGGCGGTGTGATCTCCGGCGTGCTCGGCACCGTCGCGCTCGCGATCTGGAAGTTCAAATTCATCGCCGTTGCCCTGCTCACTAAAGGCAAGCTGCTCTTGCTCGGTCTGACCAAGGCCAGCACGTTTTTCTCGATGTTCGCCATGATGGGCGTGTACTGGACGGTCTTCGGCGGCTGGCTGGCCGTCGGCCTGGTGCTGTCAATCTACGTGCACGAAATGGGGCACGTCTTCGCCCTCATGCGCTACGGCGTGAAGGCGAGTGCGCCTCTGTTCATTCCCGGCCTCGGCGCGGTCGTTCTCCTGAAGCAGTCGCTGGTTGACCCAAAGCAAGACGCCCGCGTCGGGCTCGCCGGCCCGATCTGGGGCACAGCCGCTGCCCTCGCGTGCGCCGGAGTCTACCAGTTAACATCCGTGCCCATCTGGGCTGCCCTCGCCATGTTCGGCGCGTACATCAACCTCTTCAATCTCCTTCCCTTCTGGCAGCTCGACGGCGCCCGCGCCTTCCGCAGCCTGAACCGATCGCAGCGCTGGCTGGCCGTCGCCTCGATCGCCACAGCCTGGGCGCTCACCGATCAGGGCCTCCTGGTCCTGCTCCTGGCCGTCGGAGTCTGGCACACGATAGCGGACAAGCCCGCCAAGGGCTCCGACCCCCCGATCGTCGCCCAGTACGCGATCCTGGTCATGATCCTTTCGGCCCTATCGCTACTACCCGTGCCGATGGGCCCGTAGATCAGGCTTTAGCCTGACGATGAAGTAGGTCAGGCTTTAGCCTGACGATCCAGCAATAATTGCGGCCCTATGCGATTGCTCTTGTCATCTCGTGCCCATTCGCCAGAGCCGCCGAATTCCCTCAAAATCATTGGGGCGACTACACAAGCGCGTGCTGTCCAAAACAATCGTAGAGAGCCATGTCGCGTCCTCGCCAAAGGTGCGATATCCGGAAGATGCATTGTCTCGTCAGGAAAGGTATCGTGTTTCAGGGAGTTCGCAGGCAGTCCACGCATTGCTCGTTGGACTCGTGCTATGCAACGATTCCGCTTCACGCTGCGAATGCTCCTCCTTTTGGTCGCGATTATCGCGGTCGTTCTCGCGGCACTGAAGTTGATACGACCGTGGTGGCAGCATTGGCAATCCATCAGGACTCTGATCGGGTGACTGCCTCAGCCATGTATTCGGAGCAGTACAGCGAAATGGGCTTCAATAGCCTCTGCGTCCACATGGCGAGCCAAGAGGTCGTCGCGCGGAGCCGCGCTTTCAGGTAAACTAGATGTCACGTTCCGGCCGCGTCCGCACGCCGAATCCGAGATGGATCGACTGGGGAAGACACCTGATGCAGCCAAAACAACGACAGGGATATGCATGAGATACCCGGCAATCCTGGTCGGCCTCTGTGCGCTGATTTCACTCCATGCGGGAGCGCCTCGGTCAGTTGCAGTCGAGGACAAGGCCATCGCGACGATCAAGAAGCAGCACGGCTACATTGTCCACAAGGATTTAGATGACGACCAGCCCGTCGTCGCAGTCACCTACTGGTACTACACCGGGCTGACAGACGGTGGCCTGAAGGAAATCGCCGGCGCCCTGAAGCAACTCCCCGCCCTGGAGATGCTGAACCTGGACTGCACGCAGCTCACCGATCAGGGCTTAACTCACCTGAAAGGCCTGACGCACCTGAGCGAGCTGAGCCTCAGGGCCACGCGGATCACCGACGCCGGCTTGAAGCACCTCGAGAAACTCTCGTCCCTCAAGAAGCTCGCGCTGAACTTGACCGCGGTGAGCCGGCGCGGCGTCGAGGCGCTGCGCAAGGCGCTTCCCCGTACCGTCGTCGCTCACAGCCGATTCGACGAGCCGCCGGCAGACCTGGCGAAGTTGCGTGGCAGGTGGCAACTGGCCTCGGCCGACGGAGAGTCCGTCGATCCACAGGACCCCGCGACACTCACCCTCGTCGTGGTTGCCGACGAGTTGGCCCAGATCAACAAATCGAATCTCGTTTACATTTGCAAAATGGAGCCCGAGCCTTCCAGGACGCCCAAGGCGATGCTGCTGATCATGATCGACGTGGTGCCCGGCTTCAACAGCCGATCCGACCGGTTCTGGGTGATCTACAAGGTCGAAGGCGACACGCTCACGATCAGCAGGGGCTCGCCGGAGTCTCCGCCCGCCGGCTTCTCGAGCAAGAAAAAAGGTGTCGAGGTTTACGAGCGTGTGGACGACTTGAAGCCCTGAAGCCGGCGTCAGCCAGGCGATGGAGTACGGATGGACCTTACCTACGTTGAAGCGACTGCGATTGACAACATCCGGAGGATGGTCGCTTTTTGGCGGAAAAACGTCCTCACCGGCGCGGAGGTGGTCGGTGGAGTCGTCATGGAGTTGGTTCAAGCGGGGGACTGTGCGAAGCGAGTTATACCCCACTGCGTGGAGGCTCTTTCCCCGGAGCTTCGGGATAAGCTCTCCGAGTACGTCGAGACGCTGGCCAACCGCGAATACCGTGGCTGGTACTTCGTCATTGGCCCAGGTTTTAACGAGCAGGCGCTCGAGCGGCTATCACCGCAGTGCCAGTCCATCTGTGAGGAGATTGTCGCAGTTCTCCGTGAAGCTGGGGAGCATCCAGCGTGGCTCGACCACGCGGCGGCAATCGAGGTGGACGTCTTCTGGGTGCGCATCCGTGACCAATCGACCGCGGGAAATCCCCCCTGCCGATCCGCGGGATGCAGCGCCCAGAGTCTCAAGACAAGTATCTACTGCGCCCGCCACCATTACGAGCAGATCGAGGGCAGGCCTCCTCCCGAAGGATGAGCGGCGCATCGACTGAACTTGTGTTGGCGCGGACGGCCGGGCGCGGGACGATGTCTGGACATGGAAGGATGTGCGAACGTGGAACGGGTCGTCCACAGGGTCGTCGGCACACGCACATGCGGGTCACGTCGCCATGAGTGCAATCTACACGTGGCTTCTGAAAATGACGAGCGGCGATGAGACCAGGGCAACCATCGTCGCTGCTTCGATCGCGCTGTTCAGCGCCGTCGTGCTCGGCGTGGCGATTTTCTATGGCATCGGGTTCGTGCTCGTGCGCCTTCCCACGCGCATGAATCGGTGCCCAGGCTGCGGCCGGCGAGCCCTGATCGTCTGCTGGTTCGATGACGACGACGACGAGGGATTCGAGTACGTGTTCCTTCGCTGCATTTCCTGCGCGGCAAGATACAGGCAGCGGCCTGGCGACGCCTGGGAAGACGCGTCAGACGCCAAGTTCGATACAATGTTCGATGGCACGGCGGCGGCGGATCGGGCTGAATCTCTGTGGGACCGCGATCTGGACAGATGATTAAACCGGCTTGTCGAACGTGCTCCTGTGAGCTCTCGATAATGGTTTGCGCGCCCAGCCGAGTGCGGAACGATTCGAGAAGATGGAATGGCTGAATTAAAGGTCAGTTCTCCAGGAGGCAACCGTGCGACCGCCCCAACTGACGACGCGGCAGTCGATGATCGCAGTCGCGGTGATCGCCGTGCTGCTAGGAATCAAAGTTGCGGTCACGCGGGCATTCGAACGCGAATTCCCTTCGACGCCGGTCGGGTGGGCATGGAGACAGGCAACAATCGATGTCTCTAATAAAAGTCGATATCGCGCATTAGCGCTTGCGTTCGAACAGACAGGCGAACAATGGGGCGAGGGGACGTACCTGGGGCCATTCACGGATAAACTGGCCGCCAACCAGTCAGTTGTCATACAGGACGGTGCGCAGGTGGAACCCTCGGATCTCGAAGGGACGAGGCTTGGGAAAGGCGTGAGTTGGCCCATAGCTCCGGGTACCATCGGCGCGGTGGTGGCGGATTGGGCGACCGAAGAGGACTCTTGCTATGATTCCAGGCGCATTCTGGTTCGGTTCGTCGCGGGTCCTCATCGTGGAGAGATCGGCCTTGTCCAGCGAATCTACCTGCGTCGGCGGCTATCAATCCCCCCTCCGGCGGCGAACCGAAACGGAGCTAAAGATCGGATTCTCAAGTCACTCGGCGGTTGGGCCACGCGTCGCGTCGCGGCCGCTGACGCGGATAGAAGGCGGCCATCATGAACAAAGCAACGCGTCCTCTGGCCCCCGCAAACTACGGTCGGCTTTTCGTCCTCTGCTGTTCAGCCCTCCTGGCCGAGGCCATCTTGAGCTTCCCGTTCTTCTTTGCTCCAGGTTGGGCGAACGGCTGGCCGGGTGGGCTGACCATCTACCAGGTATGGTCAACCTGGCTTAGCATCACACTCTTCGTCACGCTGATGACCGCCGGAGCGGGCGTGGGCTCTCTGATCAGTCTCCTCATCTGCGACTTTCCCCGGGCGAGACGACATGCGGGAAGCGTGTTTGCCACTTTGATGGTTGTCTGGGCCATCCTCTCAATGGCGACTTGTGTGTGGGCCTTTAGTGGGATCTACGCTTCGACGCTCGAGATGTGGCCCAACGGCTACGGAGGCTGAGGCTGATCGATGCAACTTCGGTCGTCGCGGACTGGAAGCGGCGGCTCGTCGCGATGGCCGAGAATCCACCGTACGTCTTCCGAGACACGCCCCCCGAGCTCATCGAGCAGCATCATCGCCGACTGACCACGTTCGCCGGCTACTCTGCACGCGAGATCACGGACGCTGAGGCACGCCTGGGCATCTGTTTCCCGGCTGTGTTCCGAACCTACTTGCGGGAGATGGCCAAGTCGCCCGGCGATCTGTTTCGCGGCAGTCATTTGGCAGGAATCGCAGACTTTGAGCAATTTCGATACGACGCGCTGGAGTTGATGGCCGAGACTGACCCAGCACTGACCCTGCCTCGTGACGCTGTCGTGTTCTTGTTTCATCACGGTTACACCTTCGTGTATCATCTGGCCACCGGTGCGTTCGATAGCCCGCCGATGCAGTGGACCGAGACCGAGCGCGAGCCGAGACAGGTCGCCGAGACGTTCGCCGAGATGGTAAACGCCGAATTGCGGCTGATGGAGACCAACAACCAAGCGTACCGGGAGAAGGGCGGATACTATCTGACGCTCCATCCGGGTGGTGGGGCGACCGAGTCGCACCCGGCGCTTGCCAGCGGCGAGCGGCCGCTCGATGAGGGTACTGCACCTCGCTGAGCGGATAAGATGAATCACAGTTGGAGCCTTGCGGTTCAGGAGGTTGAATTGGCCGGGCAACCCACTCGACGCCCCTGGCGATCCTTGCTGCGTTTCAGCGTCCGCGGACTCGTTTGCCTGATCTTGCTGATCGGGGCAGTTCTGGGCTGGCTGGTGCGGAGTGCGCACATCCAGCGTGATGCTGTGGCCGCGATTCGGCGGGCCAACGGCAGCGCGATGTACGACTGGCAATGGAAGAACGGCGAGCCCATCGCCAACGGCAAGCTCCGGTGGCCGACGTGGCTGGTGGACTTGATCGGGATCGACTACTTCGGTCACGTCACTCGCGTCGAGCTCACCGAACACGCAAGCGACGCGGATCTGGTCCAGGTCGCCCGCCTCAGTCAGCTTGATTGCCTGAATCTCGCCCGTTCGCCCGTGACTGACGTCGGGATAGCGCACCTCAGAGGACTGTCCAGCCTGGAACGCCTCGACCTGTCCCAGACAAAAATCACCGATGCAGGTCTGGCGCACCTGAAGGCGTTTGTGTCGCTCAAACGGCTTTCCCTTGACGACACCAAGATCGGCGACCCCGGATTGGTGCATTTACGGCATATAGCGAGCCTCAAGCAGCTTAATCTCGACCGGACCCAAGTCAGCGATGCCGGCATGGAAAGCCTGAACGGCCACACGGCTCTCTTCACGCTTTCGCTCGCCGGTACACGAGTCGGTAATTCCGGGGTGGAGCACCTGAAAGGCCTCGTCGGTCTCGGAAACTTGAGACTGCCAGGTAGCCAGATCAACGATGCCGCATTGGCGTCCCTCACGGGCATGACCCGCCTGGGCATGCTGGACCTCGACCACACCGCAGTCAGCGACGCCGCGTTGCCCCGTCTCAAGCGATTGAACCGCCTTCAATGGCTGTATGTCACGGGTACCCGAATCAGCGATGACGGAATCCAAGAGCTCCAGCAGACGCTGGCCAACACACGCATCATCCGTGCACATTTCGACTCATTCGTTCTGGATCCGGCGGACCCTGAGCCGCGGACCGTTCGCAGAATAAGATAAAATAAGATTATTCCCTGAAGTTACGGTCAGTCGTGGATGAATAATACGGGACGTGAGGAGACCACGATGCTCGTCCCAGACTCGAAGAAGCACCAGCCCGAGTTTGATTTGGCGAACGCCCGCGGCGTTTACACTCGTGCCGGACACGACAAGAACATCGGCGGCGAGTGGATTACCAGTCCACACGATTTGTTCTCCGTTGAAACGCTTCGCGATCGATTTAACCTGCGCACAGGACGCGCGGTTCCGGCCGATGTATTCGTCTTTGGAAAAGGCGAGCCTCCTCGTCCAGACTGCACGCATATTGGTGGCAAGCCGCTTTGGCCTGTAAGCCGGAAGTGGCCGACCGATCGTGCCGGGAATCCGTATAAGTTCTTCGCTCAGTTCAACTTTGCCGACTCGACAGACCTGGTCGGGACGTTGCCCGGAGAATTGCTTTTGCTGTTTGTCGCTGACGAACCGGATTGGTACTGGCACCCGATGCAGGTCCAGTTCGAGTGGGTTGCATTGGGTTCACACTTCCGGACGGAATTCGATCCAGACCTGATCGCAGACACTAGCGGTCCGTTCTTTGGTGCGATCTACCGGACGGCGGATTATCCCGACGCAGTTGAGAAGTTGGAAGAAGTCGACGCCGCCACGAGCTATAACCTGCCGGTCCTGAATGCCACGAAGATCGGGGGGTGGCCTCATTTCGTCCAGCGCGGAGAGGGAGCGTCGGGCCAGTTCCTGTGCCAGCTCGCCTCGATCCAGGCAGCCCCGCACGTACCATATCCCTGGGTCAACAGTCCCGAGCCTCTCGGTTTAGGATACGGGTTAGACGCGGATTACGAAAACGGCACGATAGACGACGATGACAATCAATTGATGTTCGGCGATCTGGGATCGATCTACATCTATCGCGACACCGACGGCCAGATCCATTCCGCGTTTGAATCCTATTAGCAGGTCGGCATCGCGTCTCCGATGAATGCCATGAGCCATAAGCGATTGACTTTCAAACTTCGATCGATGATGCTCGCGGTGGCGGTCGCCGCCCTTTGCTTTGGAGCAGAAAGGATGTGGAGGAGACGGGAGTTCTACCTCGAGCAGGCGGCGCCGCACGCCCACATGGAGGCGTTCTACGCGGACCTCGCTCTCGATCTCGCCGGCGTGCAGCGTCAGCCGCAATCCCGGATCGTGGATGCTCTTTTACCCGATGGCACTGCCGTCAAATTCGTGACCCACGGGCCTTCGCCTCGAATCTACTACCCGCTGGGGACCAAGAATCTCGCCGATGACGCGACGGTCGCTCGGTTGATCGCCATGTGCAATCAGGAAGCGGCAAAGGACGGTGCGATTAGGCGGATGTTCGAGCGAAAGGCCTCGCGTCCCTGGTTACTCTCCAACCCCACACCGCTTTCCGATTGAGCGAATGGCTCCATCTATTGCTGAGACGTGCCATCAGCGTCGACGCTCGGTATCGGAGATCCTGGCATGCGATTGCCCTCCTTTCGGTTCACGATCCGGCGGATGATGATCGCGGTGGCGATCGTGGGCTTGTTCTTTGGCCTTCTCGCGTACAGCCAGAGACTCCGGATGATTGCTGCCCGTCATGAATCCCAGGCGTTCCAGTTCTTCAATCCGATCTCGATCACCGGACCGGGGCCTGTCGGCACGATCGCACGTAGGATCCCAGGCCAAAGAGGCGTGTCGTTCTATCAGCCGACACCGCCGGGCATGGAACAGATGAAAATCGCCGGAGAGTACAAACACTCAGCCGCCAGGATCGAGAAGGCCCTCGCCGCCTTAATGCTTGCCTTGATCATCTTCGCGATTGGCCGTTTCCTCGTGAACAGGAGCCGCAGAAGGCGTCCGACAATTGAATCGCGACCTCCGTTATGAGTCCTGGTTGGCGCGACGGCCCCCGGCGCGAGACGATATTGAAACGCACAGCGGGCGATCTACGGCTTCAACGACACGCAACACAACAAAGGAGCCCCACGATGAAACGTGACCGAGCCTCGCTCAACCGCAAGCACGGATCGAACATGCGAGGCGATGTCTCGATAACCAGCCGCCGATCGGTCGGTTGCTTCTTGCGGCGCACCTCGGTGGTCCTCGTGATCGTCGTTTCTCTGACGCCACCTTGTTACGAGGGCTACACGGGCGCAGCACGCCTTCAGGCTCAAGAACGCAAGGCGCCCGCAGCGCTCCGGGTTCGAGCAGCGGACATCGGAAACGGTGTGGAGATTGTCGGGTCTCTCGGCTTGCCTCTTGGTGAGGTGCTCACAGTCCAAGGCAAGTGGTCGTGGTGGGATGCGTCCGGTCACGAGGTGTTAATCAAGGAAACCTCGCCCAGGTTCCTGGTCACGTCTGTTAACGGTAAGCGGCTAGAGAAACCCGTTGATTTCCGCGGTTCGCTCGTATCGCCGATCAGGAGTCAACTTGAGAAGCCAGACCTTGTTCGTTCAGCCCCCGGCGACGTCTGGGAGTTGCGCGGCATCGAGATCGGCAGCTACCGCGGGGTTCCGGGGGCAGCATACAAGGAAGCATTCCCAGACATGCCGGCGATGGCGTTCAGCTTCGGGTTCTACTCGGAGCTGAAGTATTTTTCATGTCGCATCATCCGGCACGGCCAGGGTGAAAAGGAACCGAATCCGCCGTCGTCAGTCCTGAAGGCCATTCGTGATCTGTAATGGATCCGAGAGCGCCGAATGGCCTCCCAGGCTGCCCGTCGAGCCGGATCCGCCCAAGCCGTCCCAACCGCGTAAACGCTGAACGATAGTTGGCGCTGACACTCAGGCGCGCGACGATATCGCGAAGTGGCACGGGTGATCCATTGTTGAGACTCGACACTCGCTCCCTGGCGCTTGGCGGGAACCGCGACGTGTAGACTGAATCAAGCCCCTTCAGGCGAGCGGTTGGCGACGTTGATGAGATTCAGGTCGAACGGACACAACCACTCGTTGGTGGCCCGGGGAACCCACTCATGTCGGCAAGGCTGATCGGTCGTGGCTGGCTACGCCGCCGCATCGAATTCAGGCTGTCCGATCGCGTCCACATCATCGAGTACAACGGCAGGGGCCTCGCTGACAAAATCTCGGTTGATGGCAACGTGATTCGCAAGTGGTGCTGGTATTGGTTCGTCCCTCGGTTCGAGTTCGAGCTGGGCGGACAGCGCGGTGTCGTCGATGTCCGCGTCTGGCCTTGGCTCCTGCTCCGTTGCCTGGTCCTACGGGTGGGTGACAGCGTCCTCTATGGCGAGGGCACCACCCGCGTGCGATTCACGGTGCGCGGGATGATGGCTACGGTGGCGGCTGCGTCCCTAGCCTGCTTTGCGCTTGCGCAGGTCGCGCAGATCTTGCGGCAACCTATAGGCTCCATCACTCAATGCTACGGGGGCCGAGCGGTGCCGACCACGTTCGTCATCGTTGATGCCGAAACAAGGGCTCCCGTTCCGCGAGCAAAGCTCACGTTGTCCGGCCGGAATACTCGTCATGACCTGGAAACCGGACCGGACGGGCGAGCGTCTCTGACGTTCCAGCCGGGCTGCGACGAACTCATCTACTTCTTTGGCGACGTTGTCTACACTGTGTACTACTCGAATTGGCAATTGGAGCTCGAAGTCGAGGGATGTGATCCGGTCAAGGAGAAGCTGAGCAATTGGAGGGCGGACACTAGCTACGCAGACACTGCCGTCCCGCCACCCATTGTGATCAAGATCAAGAAGCGAGCGGACACGCTCTAGCTCGGGCACGCTTCCCGACGGCCCTTCGGGTTCTCATCACGTCGGCACGGGAAGTCTGGCCGCGGATTGCCATTCGCGGTCAGATTCCGAGGTGCACGACAGCATCGCCCAAGCTGTCGAAATAGGTCATGTTCACGGCTGCAAAATCGGGCCGCAGATCGGGGTGTGGCTGTTGCGCGTCCGCCGGCCCGTAGTCGTTCTTGTTGGCGCTTGCGAAAATGATTTGTTCAGCGAACCCTTCGAGCCGAATCCGCCGCGCCAGCTCCAGGCAGTGCTCCAATTGAATGGAATCCTTGACTTCACGCTTATGGGACGGACGCCTCCTGTCGAACACACGCTGGACCGCCGCGTTCACGCAGGACTGTTCTCGCTCCAGCCGACGAACGCGTCGTACCGGATCAGCAGATCCTCTGAACGCTCATAAGCGTCGAGCAACTGTCCGATGGCCTCGGGGCTGAACGTCTCTGTCTTCAGAGCCGTTTCAAGGGTCTCGCGCGGCGGGGTGGCCCCGTCGCGATGGAGCTGGATGAGAAAGTGTACCAGCGCGGCAGATCGAGGCCAGAGTGTGGCACGGCCTTGTTGGCCGTGTGGGCAAAAGCCCTGAACCGGGCCTGAGCCTGCGGACTGATCAGTTCTGACAGCCCGGCGGAGCTGAGTCTGTCTGTTAGCTGGAGCTCGTCGCCCCTAGGGGCAATGAGCGCCGTCTGGAAGGCTTTCAGAACCGCCGAAATGTCTTCGGGGGCAAGCTCCCCGCGGTCAAGCGCCACGAGGCTCATCACGCCGACCTCGGCGTCGGAAATGGGCTGCAGGAAGACCGCCGTCCGGGGATGGACGCCGCTTCCCGACCAGACTAAACAGATCGGCCAGCGGCTGCTGCGCTTCCCTCTTGCTTTTTTTTCGATGTCGGCCGCACGCGACCAACCCAAGGTGATGGGGCCGTCCAGCATCTCAAGCCACGTTGCGATGGCCACAGGAGCACCGCGTACGGTCACCTGCCGTTCCCTGTTCATGGCGCTCCTCCGCTTGCGGATTGTGTCCGACGGCGTCGCTGACCAGCCCCGAAATACACATGTGTCAAAACTCTCGCCAACCCCGGACCATCCGCCATTCCGACAGCGCCCCATTGCTGGAAGGTGTCGTGCGCGTAAACACGGATAGTCTCTTGACATTCATTCTACAGAAGCGGGACCCAAATCGCACCAAGTCTCCAGGCGCCTCTTGACAGCGACAATATGTAACGTTACCGTTTGTAACACACAGACGGAACCGATGGAGAAACCGTGGCCAAACGAAAACACGTCGAGTCAGTTCTGAGTCCACTCGAAAACGAGATCATGGCTGTGATCTGGCGTCTCGGCAGCGCGCGGGCTGAGGATATTCGCGAAGCGCTTCGGGGTGACCACGACCTGACCGATTCCACGGTCCGAACGCTCCTGCGGCGGATTGAAGCCAAGGGGATACTGGCCCACACCACGGAGGGCCGCACCTTCGTCTATCGGCCCAGGGTGAAGCCGTCGGAGCTGGCCAATCAGGCGGTGCGACGAGTCGTCGAGCGGTTTTGCCAGGGATCGTTACCCAGTCTGCTGATTGGAATGGCAGACGACCGTATGATTTCCGCGGAAGAGCTCAGGCAGCTCGCCGCAGAGATTGAGAGGAAGCAAAAGAAACGAAAGTGAGAACAATCATGCTGGAACGGATTTCAACGCAGATTGTGTTCATACTCTTTGATGCTTCTCTCAAGGCGATCCTGCTGTGGATGCTGGCCATGCTGGCGATCCGCACGTTTCGGCGGATGTCGGTTCATGAAGAGCATCGCGTCTGGACCGTCGTGCTGCTGGGATTGGTGATGCTTCCCATCCTGGCTCATGTAGGACCATCCTGGTCGCTGCCACTTGGAGTGCCAGCGGTCAGTTCCGATCAAGCCAAAAGTCGGCAGTCGTCCGCCGATTCCGGGGCAGGGGGCTTGAATGCCCAGATCACGGTCTTCCCCGGTCAGGCATCGAACACTCGCGGGCAAGATTCCCCCGGCATTCCATCGGCGGAAATCCGGATGGGCCATGTGAGAAACGGCAGTCTGCCATCGGGCACCGCGTCGATTGAACCTGATGGCCGAAGCCAAGCGGCATCGCCGGCCGCCAGCAGCCTTTCTCGATGGTTCTTCCGGCGCGCGTCGTTATTCGTGCTCGGATCAATGGTCTGGCTCAGCGGTGTGGGTGTCATGCTCGCCCGGTTGTTGATCGCTGTGTTTCGGACGCTGCGGATCGAGCGAGCCGCTCTTTCGGTCACGGACCGTTGCTTTCCCCCCGGGATAACTGTTCGCGAGAGCGCGCAGATTGAAAGCCCCGTGGTCGCCGGCTGGTGGCGGCCTTGCATTTTGCTGCCTCGCTCCTGGCGGGAGTGGACCGATGCCAAACGCGCGGCCGTCTTGTCGCACGAGCAGTCTCATCTTCGCCGCCGCGATACGAGTTTGAGCTTGCTCGCGGAGCTGGTGACGCTCTTCTACTGGTTTCATCCCGTAAGCTGGTGGACCAAGCGGCAACTGAACCGGCTCGCCGAGCTGGCCTGCGATGAGGCCGCGGCGCTCGCGGTCGGCGATCGACTGGTCTACGCCCGATACCTGGTGGAAGTTGCCGCCGCCAATCGGAATGACGCGACGCTTCAACCGGGAATTGCGATGGCCAGGAGCAGCAAGGTCGGCCCACGTGTGCGTGCCTTGCTGGATCTGTCGAGGCCCTTGACGCCCCGCATCTCACGGCCGGCTCTAGCAACGATTCTTCTGGTGGGTATGCCGCTCGTGATCCTTCTCGCAGCGCTCCGGCCAAGCAGAGCGAACAGAAACGAGCAGGAAGCGGCGTCTCCGAGAGTCGCACGGGCAAGAGAGACCACCGCCCCCGTAGCGAAGAAAAAGTCTGCCGGCGAGCCAGAGCAACTCACGCCTGCCGCAATAGACGAGCAGGGTTTCCTCACGATGCGTGGCAGGGTGTTCTTGCCCGATGGATCAGTCGCGCAAGACGCAGTACTCGAACAATCACCCGAGAATGAAGCCAGCGATGTAAGAGCCACGATCAACGAGGGGCGATTCGAGATCAAGACCGAAGGCACGAAGGTAAATCCAGCGGTCATCCTATTCCGAACTCCCGACTGGAATTTTCAGGGCCTTCTGGAGATGGAGAGCCGCACACTCCGAAGCGAGTGCGCCGGTCAGAAACGAATCACCCTGGCTCCGGCCAAGTTCATCAAGGTAAAGGTGACGGACGGCGAACGAGCTGTCGCGGACTGTCATGTTCAGGTTTCTGCGGGGATGTACAAATACTTGGGCATCACGCGCTCGGACGGTGTCGCCGAGCTGAAGATCGCGCACGACGGAAGCGGCTATCCCATCGTCGCGTGGTCCGACGATCACCGGATCGGTGGCTTGTGGACAGCTCCCAAACCCAACAAGAATCCGTCCGGCACCGAGTTCCACATCGAAATCAGTCACGGTGAGCCGGTGCGGGTGCGAGCGGTCGATGCACGGCAGCAACCCGTCGCCAATGTCCCGCTCGTGTTCCTCGCGTGGATGAGAGGACAGAACGAGATGTTTGTCGGTGACAACCCGACATCGCGCCAGATCACAAATGCGCGCGGCGAAGCCGTCTTCGCCTGGGTGCCCAACTGGCCGAAAGAGCGCTTCCCGGTCCGTGTCGCCGAAAACAGTCCCTGGCGCGAAACGAGAGATCGCGTTCCCAAACAATCACCAGATGTAGTGCGTGAATTCGAAGTCGTCCCTTCACCCCGTGCACTCACAAACAAGCGCGTGCCCGTGCAAGGTCGATTGTCTGGCACGGCAATCGACGTTTCCGGGCTGCTGATCGAATTGTTGAGCGACCAGGGCGAAGATGACGGCGAATGGGACGGTTTCTTCGCGCGATGCGACGGGAATGGCCGTTTCTCAGTAAACGTCTTGCCGGGTAGTCGATATAAAGTCTTCGTGATTGATCGCGACCTGGTAAGCAATCTATGGGACGGCGTCATTGTAAGCCCGGATCGTGCCACGATCCGGACCCCGGAGCTGACTGTGGCAAAGGGCGTGCCTGTGGAAGTGCACGTCACGACGGGGCGCGATCAGAAACCGATGCAGAATGCCTACGTACTCTTCGTAGCAGCGCACCATCACAAGATTGGCCCCGAATTCTGGGGCAAGACCGATGAACACGGCCGGTGCGTCGCATCCGTTGCCGCCGGTGAGATGAAGGTTCGAGCGAGCGATGGAGATTGGAATCAGGAAAAGACGATCCAGATCGTCGAGGGCGAGCCCGCCAAGATCCACATGCATCGCCAGTTTGCAGAGAAGCGAACAATCCGCGCCAGGCTCGTTCTGCCTCCCGGCGTGGCCGTGGATTTGAGCAAGACGTCGGTCGCAATCGCGGGAATGGATGGCGAATCAACAGACGCAGCCACCGTGACGTCGGATGGAGACGGACACTTTTCCGCCGCCATCATCGCGGGCCGCGTCAGCATCCTGGCCTCCTCGCCCGGAGAAGAGTTCTTCGGATGTGGAATTGTCGATGTTGGCGAACGAGTGATCGAGATTCCCATGCATCCCACAGTTCGCTACGCAGGGCGAGTCTTGGGATCAGACGACCAGCCACTCCCAAGCGTGACGATCGGAATGACGGCAAGGCTGGTTGATCGCGGCCGCGAGTATCCCCCAGGAACTGCGGACTTCGAAAAGCAATATGTCGAATTATTCAGTGATCGGACGACTATCACCGATGCGAAGGGTTACTTCGTCATTCCGAACGCACCGCAGCGGATGGAGCTTTCGATCTGGCTCACTCGACCCGGTGAGACGAATTCCTCATTTGTCGGACAAAAGTACTTCGAGCCCGGCCAAACGCGTCCTCCGGAAACGATCCGGCTCGGCGCGGGCGAGCCGAAACCGCTCGAGCTGGCCCTGTCGGACACTCTGCGTGATTGTCGTCTGGCCGGGATCCACGCTTTGGTCATCGTGTGCGGCGCGGGCGATGCGGCGGCTTCCTTCACCAAGGCCCACTTGTTTCCCGAAACGAACGACGACGAGACCGACGAGGAGAACGAGGACATCTATTCCTACCTCCCACTTTTGTTGAGCGGGCGAGAAGCCGCGAATGTACCCGATCGGCGTGCGTACTTTGCCGCCCGCAACTGGCCGTTCCCCGAGCCGGGCTCCCTCTTCCTGGCCGCGCTCAATGGCGTTGGCAAGGAGCTGGGCCGGCTGAGTGTGAATGTCAGCAATGACCAAGCTGCGGCGAAGGAGGTGGCTGCCTTCCTCAAGACGCATCTCCCCAAGAAACGCGATGCGAAAGCGGGCTACGACGCGGCACTCGCGGAAGCCAAGCGATCGCATCGCCGCCTGTGGGTGTGCGTCGGCCAGACTCGCTGTGCTCCCTGCTTCAGTTTTTCGCGCTGGCTCGATTCCCAGCGAGACTTGCTGGCAAAGGACTACGTCCTCTTCAAGTTCGATGATGGCATCGATTCTGGCGGAGAAGAGCTAAGCCGCTCGCTTAAGTTCCACGGCCAGGGAGTCCCATGCCACGCCATTCTGGACGCCGACGGCAAAGAGCTGATCAACAGCATCGGCCCGCTCGGCAACATCGGCGACCCGTCCGGAAGCTTTGAAGGTACCGAGCATTTGCGAAAGATGCTGAAGCTGACAACGCGGAATCTTTCGGATGCCGACATCGAATCGCTGATTCGCAGTCTTCCGAAGGAGTAGGTCTCGATTCCCCTGCGTTTTGAGCCACAGGTATTTCACGCAAGCTGGCCGCCAGCTCCTGGAACGCCCACTCCCGCCTCGCGAAAGCGTTTGGTCGCCGCGCTCTCTCCGAATTCCTCGAACTCGAAGAAGGGACGGATCTCGCACACGCTCTCTCCACCAAGGCGCAACGGGGCGTCAACCTGCACGAACCGCTTGGTCCACTCGATCGCCTCGGCCTTCGACGCGAACTGCAGGATCGCGTAGCCGGCGATCAGCTCTTTCGTTTCCGCGAACGGTCCGTCGGTCACCGTGCGCTTGCTTCCGTCGAACTCGACACGCGCGCCCTTCGATGTCGGCTTCAGCCCCTCGCCCTCGAGGAATACGCCGGCCTTGAGCCCTTCCTCAAGGAACGCTCCCATGGTGGCCAGACCCTTCTCGTCCGGGAGCGCGCCCGCCTCGGTGTCCCTGTCGGCCTTGATCATGCCCATATAACGCGTCGTTCCGGGCTTCCGTGCGGGCGGGGCGGCGCGGGACTGCTCCTCCTTCTCGCGCAACCATCGGGTTTCTCCGCGGGATCGACCGGGAAGTCGAACAGTTCGTACAGCGGTCGAAGCTCGATCTCGCCTTCCTGAAACGGGACCCGCTTGGTCCATTCGATCGCTTCGTCCAACGATTTCGCGTGGATCAGACAGAAGCCGGCGATCAGCTCCTTTGACTCGGCGAAAGGCCCGTCAGTCAGCGTAAACTTGGCGTCGGCGTAACGGACGCGCACGGCCGTCGAGCTTGGCTGGAGTCTCCCAGCCTCCAGCCGTGCGCCGGCCTTCATCAGCTCCTCTGACCAGTTGGCCATCTCGGACAGGAGCTTCTCGTCGGGCCGAGCACCCGCCTCGAAGTCCTTCGTGGCTTTGAGCAGCATCATGAATCGCATGGTTGCAATCTCCTTTTGACTTGAAGACGGACGATCACCACGATTTCGCTCAGCGAAATCGGCCCTCGCTCCGCTCTGAACAGCGAGTAGTCGTTCGGTGGGGGCGAGATTCGACTTCGCGACAGATTTTTTTGAATTCCGATTTCGGTGGCAGCTTATCATTTTGACATCGCGGTCGAGTCTTCGTAGTAGGCACACTCCGTGTGCCGTTACTAATGAACGGCACGCGGAGTGTGCCTACTACTTGGAATTTGCAAGATCGGCGAAAACGATGCTCGAAGGATTGCCGACGGGCACGTAATGGCCGGTGAACTGGAGGCCGCCGGTTTTCTGATCCACGCGGAAGACGGTGATGTTGTCGCCTCGCTGATTGCAACAGTAAAAGAACTTGCCGCTGGGATCGAAGTTGAAGCTGCGCGGATAGTCTCCTCGCGTCCATTCTTCTCCGGCAAAGGTCAGGGTACCGTCAGGCCCGATGGAAAAGACCCCGATGCTGTCGTGCAGCCGGTTGCCGGCGTAGACGAACCGGCCATCGCCGGAAACCAGGATCTCGGAGCAGAAGTTCGTTCCAACAAACCCGTGTGGAAGGGTGGAGATCGTCTGTCGTGAGGTCAATCGACCTCGTGCGGCATCGTAGTCAAACAAGACGATGGTCGAGGCTTCCTCCTGAATCGAGTAAAACCAGCGGCCATTGGGGTGAAAACAGAAGTGCCGCGGCCCGTCTCCGGGTGGCAGCGAAGCGGCAGGCGGATCACCCGGTGTTAGCACGCCCTTTTGTTCGTCGAGCTTCCAGATGAAGATCTGATCCAGGCCTAGGTCTGCGTGCAGCACGAAGCGTCCCGATGGATCGGCCTGGATCATGTGCGCGTGAGTCCGGTCATGTCCGCTCTTCGCAAAGCCCCCCGGTGGAGCATTCGTCGCCCTGGTCGGCCCAATCTTGCCGGCATCGTTCTTGACATCGGTGGCTGCGCCCAGGCGGCCGTCGTGGAGAATCGGCAGCACGGCGACGGACCCGCCGAAATAGTTGGCCACCAGCACGAAGCGGCCGGACGGAACGATGCTCACGAACGTTGGCCCCGCGCCGCCGGAGGGCACGGCGTTGAGCAGCTCGAGTTTCCCGTTTGTTCGATTGATCGCGAATACACTGACCGTGCCTTCCTTGTGTTCCCCCACCCGATCCGTTTCATTGGCGGAATAAAGGCGGGTACCCGAGGTATTCAAAGCAAGACAGCTCGGGCTCGTGCCCATCTCGTGGACTCCAGCCGGCGTCATGGCCCCGGTCTCGCGATTCACCAGAAAGACGTGAATCCCGCGACCATTGCCGGGCGGGAGATCAACCTGAGTCGGCAACACATCGCGCAGCGGAGAGCTGAAGGTTCCGACGTAGGCGAGAAGTGGTTGGTCGGCTTGTCCCGATTGCGCCTGTAGCGAACCGTGAGTGAGGTGCGTTGTCCCGGCGATTGCGGCCAGGGTTTTCAAAAACGAACGTCGGGAGGGCTCGAATGGGCTCATGGTGGAAGTAGCCTGGCTGGTTGAGGGTGCGGTCAGAGCAAGGTGTAAGAGTGGTTCCAAAACGCCCATTTCCGCAAGAATGAACGAGAGCTCGAGGACCGCTGCTTCGCAACGATTCTATCGATATGGTACGCTGTACTACAGTTGCGGGCACTGATCTCGTGACTTCAGGAGAAAGCGGGATTGCCGGAGCGCCGTTCACGAAAACTGTTGCGTTTCGTCCATTTCCCGGCGTTCTCGAGAGATTGGCAACGGTTGAGACTTGGTGACGAGGCTCTCCGTGCGCTCGAAAACGAATTGATTGAGTCGCCTGACAGCGCACCTGTCCTTGAAGGCACCGGGGGCTTGAGGAAGCTACGATTCAGTCCGCCTGGTTCAAGAATGGGCAAAAGCGGCGCGTATCGTGTTTGTTACAGCTATTTTCCGATGTACGGGACCATTGCTCTGTTCGTTGTTTTCGGTAAGAAGGAGCGGCCCGACCTGACCATGGCAGAGGCGCGAGCTATTGCGAAGGCACTCAAAGAGTTTGAGACGCAACTTCGCCGCCAGTTTCAGATTCGAAATTGAAAGGGGAAAATGATGAGGCCTCCAAACGGAAGAGTTGCAACCGGAACCGGCGCGAAGACACCCGGCCGAACTCGTGAGAAACCGCGTTCCAGCGGCTCGAGAATTCTATCAGCGATCACCGAGGCAACGGAAATCCTTCGGACGGAAGGACTGCAAAGCAATCGGCTAACCGTCCGCACATACAAGCTGCCAGAAGCCCCGCCCATTTACCGGCCTCAAGACGTGAAGCGCGTGCGAGAATTGCTCGGAGCGAGTCAGGCCGTGCTAGCCGGATTCCTCGGCGTCAACATCAACACCTTGAGATCCTGGGAACAGGGCAAGCGACCACCGCAGCCGATCGCGTGCCGCTTCCTCTTCGAAATCGAATCCGACATCGCGAAGTGGCGGCGGCGGATCATGAACGAAGTCTCGCCGATCGAGACCGAGAGGTAACGCTGATCGCTGATTACGGCTACGGTGAAAGCTCGCTCGCTCATCGCCCGACCGCGTCTCGTCCCCGACGTCCCCGCCCGCCGCACCCGAGCCGCTTGACAATTCTCCAAGGTGGTGTATCTTAAATGCTTCGGCATTTTGTCGATGCACGCGCGCCGGGCGACGGCGAGCGAGGATTGCGGCCGGGTCGGACCGTCTGGCCGCGCATCGCGTGCTAGCGAGATTGCGCCGGGCCGGCCCCCGCCTCGGATAAGCGGGAGGCTCGCCTCCTGATCGATCGCGCCGGCGTGAACCTAGCGGCGCCTTGGTGTGGAACCAAGCTCAATTTAGCCGCCGCTTCCGCGGCTCCAGTGGAACGACGAACTCATGCCCACGATCAACCAGCTCGTCCGAAAGCCCCGGCGTCCCGTCAAATACAAGACCAAGGCGCCGGTGCTCGAATCTTCGCCGTTCAAGCGAGGGGTGTGCCTCCAGGTCAAGACGATGACCCCCAAGAAGCCCAACTCGGCCCTCCGCAAGGTGGCCAGGGTCCGGCTCTCGAACGGCAAGGAGATCACGGCCTATATCGGCGGCGAGGGGCACAACCTCCAGGAGCACTCGATCGTGCTGGTGCGTGGCGGCCGCGTGCGCGACCTGCCCGGAGTCCGCTACCACATTGTGCGAGGCGTGCTCGACTGCCAGGGCGTGGCCGAGCGAAAACAAGCCCGCTCCAAGTATGGCGCCCAGCGCAAGAAAGCCGCCGCCGCGCCGGCGCGAAGAAGAAACCGTAAGTGACCTGAGGCGCCGGCTGCTAGCGCGTCGCCGAGACCTCCCCGCAATCCAGAATCCAAGACAGCAAATCCCCAGTCCAGAATCCGAGGGTTCTCGTTCATGGCCCGGAAATTCACTGCGAGCAAGACGAAACTTCGCCCTGATCCGCGCTTCAACTCCAAGCTCGCGGGCAAGTTTATCAATTGCGTCATGCACAACGGCAAGAAAAGCGTAGCCCAGCGCATCTTCTACGATGCCCTTGAACTGGTGCAGAAGCGGCTGCCCAACGAGACGGCGATCGACGTCTTCACGCGGGCTGTCGAGAACGTCAAGCCGGCGATCGAAGTTCGCTCCAAGCGAGTCGGTGGCGCCACTTACCAGGTGCCGATGCAGGTCAACAAGACGCGGCAGCAAACCCTCTCGATTCGCTGGATTTTGATGGCGGCGCGCGAGAAAAAAGGGCGGCCCATGGCGATCAAGCTCGCCGATGAGTTCGTCGCCGCGTTCAATCGCGAAGGCGCCGCGATCACCCGCCGCGAGAACGTCCACCGCATGGCCGATGCCAACAAGGCCTTCGCCCACTTCGCTTGGTGATTCGCGCCCGCTCGGCGCCGTCCTAGCAGGCACTCTCCGTGTGCCGCCCGCTCTGTCTTGAGCTTTGGGGTCGACCAATGCCGCAAGACCCTCTGCATGTGCTCTGGATCGAGCCCCATTTCCCTGGCCGTCTCGGGGCGGTCGCCGATTGGCTGGTGCGGCGCCGGGGGTATCGCTGTACGTTCTACTGTCATCGCCTCGAGCCGCGTGAAACCTGGCCGGCGTCGGTCGGCCACGGCCTGGAAGTGACCGTTTTCGGGCTGGGAGGCATTGCCAAGGATCCTGCGGTGAGCTGGTCGCGCACTCTCGAGCGCAGCCTCTGTTACTCATACGGCTGCTGGGAAGTGCTCGAAAAGAACCGCCCGCGCTCGATCGACCTGGTCGTCGGCCGGTCAATGGGCCTGGGCTCGAGCTTGTTCGCGCCGGTGTACGCCCCCGCGGCTCCCGTCGTCTCCTTTCTCGATTACTTCTATCACCCGCACCAGCACGACCTGGCCGGCGAGGCCGGACCCGAAACCGCTCCGGCCTACTTCCACTGGCGGCGGTCAATGGCCGCGATTGACCTCCTCGACCTGGAGCAGGCGGCACTGGCGTGGACGCCGACATCCTGGCAGCGCGGGCTCTATCCCGCCGAATATCGCGACTCGTTCCTCGTGCTGCACGACGGTGTCGACACCCACCGCTTCACCGCTTCTTCGAGGCCGGTCGGCCGTTCCGAACTGCGTTCGATCGCCGGGCGCGTCATTCCCGGCTCGACGCGTGTAGTGACCTTCGTCGCCCGCTCCCTTGACCGCCTCCGGGGGCTCGACCGATTCCTCAAGCTGGCCGACCGCCTGCTGCGGTCTTTCCCGGACGTGGTCTGCGTCGTGGTGGGCGATCGTACCGTGCGCCGGGGACTTGACCTCGTCTTTCATAACCGTGACTACGCCCCGCAATGGCTTGCCGACAATCCACTCTCAGACCCCAGCCGTCTGTGGTTCCTGGGCCTTCAGGCGCCGTCGATCGTCGCGGAAGTCCTCGCCGCGAGCGACCTGCACGTCGCCCCGGGCCGCGCCTACCCCGTGCAGCGATCACTGCTCGAGGCAATGGCCGCCGGTTGCGTGGTGCTTGCTTCCGATACCGAGCCTCATCGCGAGGTTTTGACCGACGGGCAGACCGGTGTCCTGGTCGAGGAGCGCGACGGGGATTCGCTGGCGAAACGCGCGCTCGAGGTTCTGGCTGATCCCGCATCCTTCCGGCCGATGGGCGATGCGGCTGCTGCGCTTGCGCGTGAGTGCTATGCAGCCGACGTATGTCTGCCCAGGCTCGCGGAGGAATTCTCTTCGGTGGCAGCCGCCAGGGGAGGGTGGTGGTGAACGTTCTGTTCATCCACGACGCGTTCCCCGCCCAGTTCGGGCGGTTGGCGCTTGAGCTGACCCAGACGCGCGGCTGGCAGTGCCGCTTCCTCGTGCAAAGTCTCTCGAGCTGCCCGACACCAACTCCCGAGATGCTCAAGGCACTCGAGGTGCGGCTTGTCCCCAAGGCGGCCGAGCATCGATCGAGCGACGGCATACCCTGGCCCCAGATCTACGGCCATTATCTCGACCAGTGCCAGACGATCCACGACGCGGTCAAGGCGCTACCGCACCCGCGCCCGGATCTGGTGGTCGCCCACGGCGGCCGCGGCGCGCCCAGCTTGTTTCTGCGCGAGGTGCTCGACTGCCCGATCGTGATCTACTGCGAATACTATTTCGCCAGGAGCCACCGCGACATCTCGTATCGGATCGACCTGCCGCCGGCCGAGCCCGCACCTTTTTTCCCCCGATCGATCAACGCCCCGACTCTGGCCACGCTGGTCGATTGCGACGCCGGATACTCGGCAACCCAGTGGCAGAAGCAGTCGTTTCCGGAACGGTTCCATTCCAAGATCGAAGTCTACTTCGACGGAATTGACACCGCGCTTTACAGCCCGGGGGCCGCCCCCCGGCAAATCGGCACTCGGTCGATCCCAAGTGGCACGAAGGTGGTGACATTCGCCTCGCGTGGGCTCGAGTCGATCCGCGGCTTCGACATCTTCATGAACGTCGCCCGGCGCATCTGCAAGGCCCGCTCGGATGTGATCTTCGTGGTGGCCGGCGGTGAAGAGATTCACTATGGCTGGGACAAGCTCCACACCGGCAATCCCAGTTTCAAGGATTGGGTGATGAAGGGCCGGGGCGACGATCTCGACCGCTTCATCTTCACCGGTAGGATCTTGCCCGAGCACCTCGCTGCGATTTTCCGGTTGAGCGATCTGCACATCTACCTGACGGCCCCGTTCGTTCTTTCGTGGTCGCTGATCGATGCCATGGCCACCGGCTGCGTCGTGCTCGCCGCCGATGTTCCGCCCGTGCGTGAAGTGGTCGAGCCGGGACAGAACGGCCTGATCGAGCCGTTCTTTGATGTCGATCGCCTCACGGAGACGGCGCTCCGCGTGCTCGAGGATCCGGCGGCTTTCAAACCGCTCGGCGCCGCCGCCCGCCGGACGATCGAAGAGAAGTACTCTCTCGAAGTTTGCATTCCACCCCTGGCAAGTTTCCTCGAGCGAGTCGCCGGTTCGAGGTCGATCAGGTCTTGACCCGCTCCTGCCAGGAGAAGATACGAATTGGTGCATCCACGGTGAGTAGACGCTCTCGCAGATCTGACGTAAACTTGAGGTGTTGCGGGGATCACCGCATGACATCCTGTCGCGATGAAGCAAAGGTGCACTGGCATTCGCTCGCCCGTCAGTGGGACTATTTCGGCCCCCCGTTGCGGCCGTCGCCCGAGGACGTTGAGTTCGTAGCGCGGTCGCTGCGCGACCAGAGCGCCCTTTCGCGTGGCGGACCGCTCACCGCCCTGCTCCTGGGCGTGACACCCGAGCTCGCGGCTCTGCCCTGGCCGGAGGGCACCTCGCTCACTGCCGTGGATCAAAACCCGGAGATGATTCAGTTCGTCTGGCCAGGTTCGACCGCCTCGGTCGAGCGGCTTGTGTGCGACGACTGGATGGCCGCACGGCTCGAGCCTCGGTCGTTCGATTTGATCATCGGCGACGGCGTGTTATCGACGTTGCCGTTCCCAGAGGGATACCGGCGGCTCGCTGCCGCCATGGCGTCGGTCGCCCGAGAGGGCGCGATCTGGTGTCTCCGCATGTATGTGCCCCCCGATCGCCGCGAGTCGCCGGCGGCGGTCATCGACGATCTCCTCGAGAAAAAGATCGGCAGCTTCCACGCCTTCAAGCTGAGACTGGCCATGGCACCTCCATGGCCCGGACGACTCGAGCGGCGTGCGGGTGGACGAAGTCTGGCGTTACTGGAGCGGCGCGGGCATCGACGTGCAGAAGCTGGTCGAGCGGGGATGGCCTCTGGAAGTCATTCGCATGATCGACGCTTACCGCGATTCACCCGCGTGCTACTCATTCCCGGCTCTCGAAGCGGCCGTCGGCGTCATCGGTGAATTCGCTGAGCTGACCCGGATGTCCCGGCCGGCCTACGAGCTGGGCGAGCGCTGCCCCTCCGTCTCATTCCGCTTCCGTGTCTGAATTCAGGCGACGCTCCGGCGGCGGCGGACCCTCCGCCCCGGTTTCTTCGCAGGAGAATCCTGTGGCGACCACCGACCCCGCCGGAGACGAGGAACGCCACAAGATCCTCGTGGAGTGGAACGAGACCGCGGCAAGCTATCCTCGGGACAAGTGCCTTCACCACCTCTTCGAAGACCAGGTGAACCGCACTCCCGAGGCCATCGCGGTCGTGGCCGGCGAGGAGACGCTCAGTTACCGGGAATTGAACCGGCGGTCTGATCATCTGGCAGGCTACCTGAGAAGCCTGGGCGCCGGTGCCGAGGTCCCGGTGGGCCTTCACTGCGACCGAACGATCGGCTCGCTCGTGGGGCTGCTTGCCATCCTCAAGGCCGGGGGTGCCTATGTGCCGCTGCCGGCCGGCAGCCCGGAAAAGCGGTACGCGGCGGTCGTGCAGGATTCCGGGCTGCGAATCGTGGTTGCCGGCCACCAGAACCTCGAGGTGCCGCAGACCGGCCCTTACCAGGTCGTCTTCGCTGACCGAGCCGGGCTCGACACTCCGCCGTCGGCTGGCCCGGGGGCACCGGGTGACGCGCGCCCGGAGAACCTCGCGTGCATCTTGTATACGTCCGGTTCGACGGGCCAGCCGAAGGGTATCTGCGTCGAGCATCGCGGCCTGGTCAACCTGATGACCCACCGGCTGACGCGTCAGTTCGACCCGGCGCACTTTCGAGTCGCCGCGCTCACCGCGCCGCTCACGTTCGACGCCAGCATCACGCAGATTTTCTCTCCGCTCTTCACCGGCGGAACGCTCGTCATTGGCGCAGCATCGAGGAATTACTGGTGTCGCCGTGGTACGATCGGCTGACGGCCTTCACGGGGGCCGCGACGCTCATCACGGATCTGGCTGCGCGGCGCCGCCTTCCCGCGTCGGCTCGCGTCGTGGCAGTCGGGGGCGAGCCGGTTCCGGCGCGTCTGCTCGAAATGGTTCGCGACCACCCCACCGCGGTCCGTCTGGATGTCCTCTATGGCCTGACGGAATGCAGCGGCTATTCGACAACGGCTACGCTCTTCGACCGATTGGCCGCGCGCAACGAACCGTGCAGGGATCACGCGCCTGCGGACGATGCTCGCGAGCTCCGCGTGATCGGTCGCCCCATCGCCAATACCCAGATTTATGTGCTCGAAGATCGGCTCGAGCCTGTTGCGATCGGTGTGGCAGGCGAGCTCTACATCGGAGGCGAGGGCGTCACTCGCGGCTTCCTCGGTGATCCTGCCGGGACCGCGAAACGGTTCGTGGCCAATCCCTTCGTCGCCGGCGGCCGCATGCATCGAACGGGGGATCTGGCCCGCTGGCGGCCGGACGGCCAGCTCGAGTTCCTGGGGCGAATCGATGAGCAGGTGAAGCTGCGTGGAAACCGGATCGAGCTCGGCGAGATCGAGGCGCTCTTGTGCACACACGCGCAAGTCAATGCTTGCGCGGTGGTGTTGCGGGATAAAGAGCCCGCTTCCCGGCAACTGGTGGCGTACATCGTGCCGCGAGAGGGCATGGCGCCGGCGGAGCTTCGCCGATATCTCCGGGAGGGGTTACCGCAGTACATGGTGCCGTCCCGGTTCATCATGCTGCCCGCTCTGCCGCTCTCGCCCAGCGGTAAGGTCGATCGCCGGGCTTTGCCTGCCCCCGACGACACTCACGAGAGACCTGGCGGCGAGGAGGCGGCTCCCCGGAATGAGATCGAAGAACAACTTGTCCACGCCTGGTCCGAACTTCTCAAGGTCAGTCGCGTTGGCATCCACGACGACTTCTTTGACCTGGGCGGGCATTCCTTGCTGGCGGTCGAGCTTTTTGCCCGGATCGAAAAGCGGTTTCAGAGACGGCTGCCAATGGCTTCACTCGTCCGGCATGGCACCGTCGCGGCCCAGGCGGTCCTCCTGGCCCAGCCCGGCGAGGCCGAGCCCGCTGTGCTCGTCGTCGAATTGCGCCGGGCGCTCTGGGCCGGCTTCCTCTGTTTCTCCTCCCCAACCTGGCTGGCGACCATCTTTCCAATCGTCAGCTCGTGCAGGAGCTGGGATCGGAAACTTCCGTTTACGGACTTCAGCCCCGGCACACAGCCGATTGCGGCCATCCCTCGCTGAGTTTCGAAGCCACCGTCGCCCTGTACGTCCAGGCCCTGCGCGAGTTCCAGCCACGAGGTCCGTACTCACTGGCAGGCCACTCATACGGGGGCTCGCTGGCCTACGAGGTGGCTTGCGAGCTGGTGAAACAGGGCCACCAGGTGGATTTGCTGGCGATCATCGACATGCGCCCGAGACTACGGACTGTGGACCGAGGTCTCGGCAGACGAGTCCAGACTCTTCTTGGCAGGCTGCAAAACCTGCCATTCTGGGTCCGCGACGACGCTCTCGATGGTTTCCCCAGGCGGCTGCTGTGGAGTTCAGGAAAGCACCTCCGCCGCCTGGTGCGGCGCTGGTCAGGGCAGCACAGGAGCCAGACGGTGGTCGCCAAGCTGGAAGAGGTTGTGCATGTCGCCGCAATGCCCGCGCAGGTCAGGGAACAGATGGCGAGCGCCTTTCGGGCCTATCAGTTGTACGAGACAAGCTGCTACCCCGGGCGTGTGACCCTGATTCGGGCGCGGACTCGTTCGCTCCTCTGCCCGCCCGAACCCGATCTGGGATGGGGCGGGCTTGCGCGGGGAGGCGTCGATCTTCGCATCGTTCCCGGGTACCATCACAATATCCTCAATCGTCCGTTTGTGGAGAAGGTTGCCATCGAGCTCAACAAGGCGCTCATGGCCCGTCCTGAGATCTCGAGAAAAGAATCTCCGGCCCTGGATAGAACTGGTCGTTTGGTAGGCCGGCGGAGTGTCCAGCCGGGCTGAACGTTCTTGTCGCCGGCGAGAGCGATTCGAAATCAAGGAGACGAACCAGCCGTGTCAGGATCCTCTGTTCCAGAGCAACTTTCCCGGATGATCACCGCGTACTGGGTTTCCCAGTCGGTCTACGTCGCGGCGAAGCTCAAAATCCCCGATCATCTCTCGAGCGGGCCCAAAACCGCCGGCCAGCTCGCCGAAGCCACTGCAACGCATGCCCCGTCGCTCTATCGATTACTGCGTGCGCTGGCCAGCCTCGGCATCTTCGTCGAGGACAACGATGGCCGGTTCTCCCAGACGCCGCTGTCGGACGGGTTGTTGAGCCAGAAGACCGGCTCGCAATGGGCGCTCGCGATCATGATGGGGGAGGAGCAATACTGCGCATGGGGTGATCTTCTGAACAGTGTCCGGACGGGCCGGCCGGCGTTTGAGCGGCTGTATGGCAAGCCGCTCTTCGATTACCTTTCCGAGCATCCCGACCAGTCGCAAACGTTCGACGCCGCCATGACCGGTGTCCACGGCCGGGAAACGCAGGCCATCCTCGATGCGTTCGACTTTTCGGCCATCCGCGTGCTCGCTGACCTGGGCGGTGGAAACGGCACCAATCTGATCGGCGTGCTGGGCCAGAACCCCGACATGCGCGGCATCCTCTTCGACCTTCCGGATGTGGTCGAGCGGGCCAGGACGGCGATCGAGGCGGCGGGGCTCATCGACCGTTGCGACCTGGTGGGAGGGAGCTTTTTCGAGAGCATCCCCGGAGGCGCCGACGCCTACATGCTGCGCCACATCATCCACGACTGGGATGACGACAAGGCGACTGCAATCCTCCGCAACGTCCGGTCCGCCATGCACGACGATGCGGCGTTGTTGCTCGTGGAGAGTGTGATCGCGCCGGGTAACGACCCGTCTTTCGTGAAGCTGCTCGACCTGACGATGCTCGTCGCGCCCGGCGGCGCGGAGCGGACGTCTCAGGAATATAACCGGCTGTACGAGGCCGCCGGCTTCCGCCTCACACGCATCGTCCCAACCGCCGCCGAAGTCTGCGTGATCGAGGGCACGGCGATCTGACGGCAACGGGCGAACGTCGAGATTTGCGCTCGCGCCGCGTCCACGCAGTATCACGAGATCCGGCAGACGACCTTGAGCTCATCAGTCAATGCTGTTGGATCCTTCAGGGCCAGGAGCAGATCGTCCAGGCCGTTCAAACTGCGGGTCAGAAAGGTTTCCGGATCGACTTCGAGTTTCGCGAGCCGTTCGAGCGCAGAAGGCACGCAGCCCACGTGGCCCCGCGACCCGATCACGGCGATGCCGCGGGTGATGAGCGTATCGTTGCTCAACCGCATCGTTTGCCCGGTGCGTGCCACGCTCACGATTGCCCCACCGGGCGCCACGCCGGCCACGATCGGACCGAGGTCGGCGCCGCACGCGTCGAAGACAACCGATGGTCCCAGGCCGAATACATCCCGGGTGAGTTGGATGTCATAGTCATCCGGATGCAACGCCAAATGAGCGAGCTTCCGGGCGCGTGCGCAACGCTTGGGATTGGGCTCGAGCACGACTACCGGATCAAACCCATTGCTCCGGGCTTGCCATGCCAGGAACGCCCCGATCGGGCCAGCGCCCAGCACCAGAGCACTCGGGCTTTTCTCACTCAGCCACCGGCGTGCCTGCTCGATCGCATGTAATGCCACGCCGAGTGGTTCGGCAAGGGCGGCCATCTGCACGGCAAGATCGAACGGATAGCGGCCTAGCAGCGGCTTGATCGGGTGCACGCTCGCGCTCGGGGCCATGGCAAACTCGCCAAATGTGCCGTCGGCTTGAAGACCGATCAGGTACGCGTCCGAACAGTAATTCCACTGCCGCGCGACGCAAGCCCGGCACTCGGTACGACGGCATGGAACGAGCGAGTCGATTGCTGCCAGGTCGCCGATTTTCCAGTCAGCGACGCCCGGCCCGATTCCAGCAACGCGACCTGCCATCTCATGTCCGAACTGAATCCCACGCTCCCAGTTCCGTGCGGGAACCGACGAGCAACTGTAGCCGTCCTCGTCGGTCTGCAGCACGTGAATATCCGTGCCGCAGATGCTCCCGGTAATCACTTCCAGGACGACGCCGTCTGGCGCCGGAACGGGGCGGGATCGAGTCGTGATTTCGACGCGGGGCTCCTTGTACAGCCCGGACGCACCCGCCCGCTCCGGATCGCGACGTTCTTTCCGGCCCTTCAGCACGATGGAACGATAATCCATAAGGCTCTGCGCCTCTCGGCCCGGTCGTCGTCTCCCGCTCGGCGTCGATCCCCTATCTTCAGCGAGCCCGACATCGGTCCATGCCATGATCCATCGGCGCCTCGACGAGCGGTAGAGGCTTCCACCCCGGGGTGTTGGAAAAAAACGACATCGATCATCAAGCGCGCGCCGCCCCGGACCCGCGCGCGGCTTGCCGGCGCGGCGGCGACTGGCGAGATGGCAATTCCCGTACGGAGAATCAGCCCGTTGCCAGCCGCGCTCAATTTCCAGAGAATCAGGCATCGCGACTCGGCACGCTCGCTGCGCTCGACGACAAGGCCAGGGCTCCGCATCCATGAAATTCCCGGTCCGATGTCCCCACTGCCGCGAGCAGGTCGATATGACCTTCGACTTGATCGGCACGGACGGGAACTGTCACGCCTGCGGCGCCCTATTCGTGCCGGTCGACGCGCCTTTCGGCGCACACGGCCGCTACCTGCTCAAGTGCTACCTCGGGGGCGGCGGCATGGGAATTGTGTTTGCTGCGCACGACACCGCGCTCGAGCGCGACCTGGCGCTGAAGGTTCCCTACATCGACTTCCGCGAGCGGCGCCGGCACAAGATCATCGAGCGGTTCAAGACCGAGATCCGGGCGGTCGAGCGGCTCAATCACCGGAATATTTGCAGCATCTATGACAGCGCGACCTGGGAAGACCACCTCTACTACACGATGCGCTTCTTGAATGGGGGAACGCTTGCCGCGCGCATTTCCGGTGCCGACCCGCTTGATTTCGACGCGGTCGCGCGGTGGGTCTTGACCGTTGCCCGCGCGATGGACTACGCGCACGGTATGGGCGTGGTCCACCGTGATCTGAAGCCGGCCAACCTGATGTTCGACGCGGACGAGCAGCTCTGCATCACCGACTTCGGGCTGGCGCTGTTCATCGACGACCCTGATGCCACTCGACTGACCCGCGATGGCGATCGGCTCGGGTCCCCGGCTTACATGTCGCCCGAGCAGGTGCGCGGCTTCTCCGGCTGGCAGGGCCCGCCGTGTGACATCTATTCCCTGGGCGTTATCCTTTACGAGCTGCTGACAGGAATGCTCCCTTTTCGCGGTAACCGCTACGAGGTGGAAGACGCGATTCTGAAAGGAAAGCCAAAACGCCCGTCTCGACTGCGCGACGAGGTTCCTCGCGAGCTTGAGCGAATCTGTTTGAAGGCGATGGAGCGGCTGATCGGCGACCGATTTCATTCGATGCACGAGTTCGTCGCGGCTCTCGAGGAATATCAGGGTGCCTCGAGCCCACGATCGCCGGCACCCGAGATCGTCCCGGCCGTGCGCACGGGTCGCCCTGAGCTCGCCGGGCACGGCCGGCTCGGCATCGCCATGGTGCGCAGTTCCGGCCGGTGAATTTGTGATGGGTTCAATCGAAGCCGAAGATGAGCGGCCGCCACACAGAGTGGTGATTCCATCGGATCTCTGGGTCGGCGCATTTCCTGTCACCCAGGCCGAATACCGGGCCGTGCTCGGCAGTCTTCCCGAGAGCATCTTCGCGAGCGTCGATCGCCGCCCGGTCGATTCCGTTTCATGGGTTGATGCGGTGATCTTCTGCAATCTCTTGAGCGCGCGCGACGGCCAGGATCCTTTCTACAAGATCCAGGGCGAGCGTGTGCGAATCGAAGGCGGCACCGGCTACCGGCTTTTGACCGAGTCGGAATGGGAATACGCCGCTCGTGGCGGCGGCACCGGCCGCTACGGCGCGACCGATGACGCCCGATCGCTTGGCCGCTTCGCATGGTTTGCCGAGAACTCGGGTAACCAGACGCACGAAGTCGGCCTGAAGGAGCCAAACGGCTTTCACCTTCACGACTCACTCGGCAATGTCTGGGAGTGGTGCTGGGATTGGTATTCGCGTGACGGCTACCGCGGCCGATCCGATGGTGATCCCGACCGCGGGGGCCCGGCGCACGGAGTCGAGCGGGTGCTGCGCGGCGGCTGCTGGAGCTCGGACCCGCAATCCCTGCGCTGTGCTGCAAGAATCCAGTTTATTCCCACGGACCTGCCGCTCTATTACTTCGGATTCCGAATTGCCCGGTCGATCATTCCGTAGGTCAGGCTTCAGCCTGACGATTGAGTAGGTCAGGCTAAAGCCTGACGGGTGTTGTGCGATCGATACTCCAACACCCCGGACGGTCCGCAATGACGGACCCTACAGAATCGATCAAGTTCGTTCAGGCCCCCGGCTATTTCTGGGTCGGCGTTGGAGACGAATTCTCCTTGATGAGGCTCCCATCCTCGCGGAAGGCCGCGTGAAACTCTTTCACTTGGTTGAGGACGATCCTCCTCAAGAAAACTCGTTTCTCGTTCCTCGCCTGTCCGACGCCCCAGGGCATCCACATACCTTGCACTTCATTTGAGTTCCATTTGTTGTAACCGGCGACGACCGCTTTCGGCACGGCCGCTTCCGAAATGTCGTGCGTCTGCTCCTCGATGATTTGACCGTTTGCGTCGAGCTCGAGCTGGTACTGCGGCAGCTCGGCGATCCAGTCGTCACCAACTTTCCGCATTGCCGTCCCCGGGCCGATATTCATAAATGTAACTGTATAAGTGAACGGCTTTTGCTTCTGGTGCTCGACGATGCGGAGGATGCGATAAAACGAGTCCGGGCAAGTATCCTGACAGGCTTTGCGGATGGGGGCTGGCTGGATCGCCAGGATCTCGTCGTTCCGGGGCGTTTCTTGGGGGCTAGGATGGTCGCAATGATCACGCCGGCCAGGCAAATCGCAGGTTTCATCGGTCATCTCCCCATAAGTGCGGCCCAAGAGCGAACGCGGTTCGAGAGGCTCGCGGGCGTTTTCACCGCTGCCGCTCGGGCTTTTTCGCTTCGCATTCGAGCCGCTCTCGCAATTGCAGAAATGGCTGCTGCCCGAGCGCGCCGAAGAGCGGGTGTGACGACAGCTTGGACTTTGTCAAGGCCGGCGACGCAATGCCGCAGAGCCAGCGGGCCATGACAACCGGGTCAGCCAGAACCGGGAGATTCGCGCGCTGCACGGCCAGGGCCGCGGCGAGGATCGCTTCGTCCAGCGGGGGCGCGATGCGGTCACGTGGCCTCTCTTCGCGATCGTGGCCGAGGCATCGCGTGCAGTGCCCGCACGGTTTGACCTGCATTTCGCCAAAGTACTGGCAAAGCATGGCGACCTGGCAGGCTGGATGCTCGGCCAGCTCGACCACCTGGCGAAGGCGCGCGATTTCCTGCCGTTGCCGGGCCATGCACCGGGCATAGAGCGACTCCGCCAGCGCCGCGAAGTCAGACGGAAGGCGAAGTCTCCGATAGCGATGGCGAGTTCCACTGACGTCGACCTTGAGCCAGCCGCGCTCGCCCAGATAGTCGAGAGCGCGCACCACTCGATCGCGAGGAGCGTCGAGCGCCTGAGCAACGTCGTTCAAGTCGATTTGAAACCAGGTGCGGCCCTTCCGCGCACGCTGGAAGATCCGCCGCAAGAACTCCTGGCGCTCGCCTTCGAATTCGGCGAGAATCTTAGCCGAAGATCGCAAGGGTTGAAAGCGATAGCTCGCAAAAAAAGGAGTCCCTCCCGCGAGGAAGCCTTCGAGTTCGAGATAGGTCAGCAGCGTCCGGACGACGAGCGGGCGAATGTCGCACAGGCCCGACAGCTCGTAAAAGCTCACGTCGAATTCTGGCCCGTGGTCAAAGACCTCTTTGACAAGGCGATCGACGGCGGCCCGCGACGGCGTATCTCCAAACGCGAAATTCTCGAGCGGGCTCAGATCGTCACGGCAGAGCAGCATTTCGCAGACAGCGGGTCGCCCGTCGCGCCCGCGCGACCGATTTCTTGCGAGTAGTTCTCCAGGCTCTTCGGCGGATTGTAATGGTAAACGTAACGAATGTCGGCCTTATCGATCCCCATGCCGAAGGCGATCGTTGCGACGACGATCCCGCCCGTCGAATTCATGAACCAATCCTGTACCTCCCCGCGCACGTCGCTTTCCAGTCCGGCGTGATACGCACGGGCGGGGAACCCTTCTTCTCTTAGCCGCGCGGCGAGCTCTTCCGCCGAGCGTTGCAAGGTCACATAAATGATCGTTGGACCAGCGGGCCGCTCGCGCAGCCGCTCTAACAACCGCGGCTCGTGTTCCGCACCGCTGACTGCCATCGTCAGCACGGTGAGGTTGGGACGATAGCAACTGTTGCGAATTGCGCACTCCGGCTCGATATTGAAGGCACGGCACACGTCTTCGAGCACGTGCGGTGTGGCCGTCGCGGTCAGCGCCAGGAGACGCTCGGCGCGGCATTGGCGGGCGAACTCAACCAGCTTGAGATAGTCGGGCCGGAAGTTATGCCCCCACTCCGAAATACAATGCGCCTCGTCAATCGCAAAGAGTGCCACGCGGATCCTGCCGATGGCCTCGCGAAATCGCTCATTTTGAAACCGTTCCGGGGCGACGTAAAGCAATCGCAGCGATCCATTCCGCGCCTGTCGCATTGTCTCGGCGTACTCGTCGGCGGAGAGCGTCGAATCGAGCCTGGCTGCGGCAATACCACGACGCAACAGGCCGTCGATCTGATCCTTCATCAAGGCGATCAACGGAGAGACGACCAAAGTCATGCCGGGCAACAGGAGGGCCGGCAACTGATAGCAGAGCGACTTGCCGCCCCCGGTGGGAAAGACCGCTGCGGCCGATTTTCCCGCAAGCAAATGACCGATGACCTCCTCCTGGCCGGGAAGGAATCGGTCGAAGCCGAAATGGGATCGTAAGGCCTGGCGCAAGACGTCTGTCATCGGAAAGTACCCCGCGCCAGGCGCGGCCCTTTTGTGTCCATCGCAACACGCTCTCACAGCGGAGCCAGCACATCCGGCGCATCCTCGGCCCCGGCCAGGACCGGGTCGGCCAGCGGCTTGTTCCACCACGTAGCGTCCACCGTCTTCAAGTATCCGCTATTCCGCAGCCCGATCAGTCGTTGCTTGTATTCAACGGCCATCCTGCGCCACAGGCAGGGCAGGGGGTTCTTGGTCAGCGCCTCGCGGAAGGCGTCGTGATCGACTCCGGGCCGGAGCTGGCTCGGGTCTCGGAAGCGATCTTCATTCTCTCGCAGAAACCTCAGAAAGCTGATCGAGCTTTCCACGCGGGCCGGGAAGTCTTCGGGGCGGTCGCCGCGAGTGCGATACATCGATTCGCGCGCGCTGCGGTCGACGGGAGTCACGATCGCCACGTCGTCCAGGTACGCCGGCTCGGAAAGGAGCTCGAGGTATTCAGAGATGACCGCGTCGTGCAGCTCATACTCGATCAGCCCGCCCCGGCTCGGCACCTGGTGCAGCACGTTGAACGTTCCCAGCCCGGCGACGACATGCTCGACGTTCTGCTCCGAATAGCCGAGTGTATCAAGCGAGTCGGCCAGCGCCCGGTGCGAGCGCACTCCTTGATGCATCAGCTTCAGAGCGTGCGGGCCGATCAGGATGTCTCTTGGCTTGGCGTGGGCGTGGCCCATCGCGAAGAGATTGGCCACCCGATGAAAACCGTGGTTGAGCGACGTGAAGGCGCCGACAATCAAGGCATCGAGCAGCTCGTAGTCATAGCCGCGCCGCGAGCCCGGCGCGGCCTGGGCGTGCCGCCAGATGCTGTAAGCGCCCTCGCTACGCAGGAAGCCGTCCCAGAGTGCTAGCGTGAGCCGAAGGCTGCCGTGAGCCAGCCGCTCGATGCGCGGCAGGATACGATCCTTCGCGAGCGCGGTGATCTCGCTCAAGTATTGCGCTGCCTGCCGCTCCAGCGACGAGCTCGATGCGCTCAAGCGCTGCATCGCCGCCCGATCGTAGTTCTCCAGGAGGAATTCGTGGTTGATCGCGCCGATGCGGAACACGCTCGCCCCCCGCAAGAGGTTGAACCGGTGGTTCCGCAGCGAGTTATACGTGCTCGGCCAGAGTGGCAAGAACACGCGCCACAGCTTGATCGACGGCGTGAGCAGCCACTGCTCGACCTCGGTGATCGCGCGAATCTGCACGGCCGGCGGAGTTTGATCGAGGTTATCGACCACCAGAACGATGTGATGGAAAGGGGCAGCCGGGTCGCGCTTGTCGGCGATGCGCGTGAGCTCTTCGAGGGCACCCCACACCCATTCGCGCACGTTGTTGGGCTGCGTGGGCCGGCGCTTGATCGCCAAGTCGATCTCAAAGCCCTTCTGGCTGCACTGATAGCGAATCGATGACTGGGCAAACAGGAAAAAATCGTGATAGAAGTCGGTGTTGTCCTGAATCACCTTGGAATCAAAATGAACGATCAGCTTCTTGTCGAACTCGGCCCGATTGCGGCCCTTGGTGCCGCAGTAGCACCGCAGGTAATAGTCGACGAGGGTTGATTTCCCCGAGCCGACGGCCCCCAGCACGCAGATGAGCCCGTGTGCGACCTCCTTGCTCCAGAACAGCTCGTCGAGATATTGCTCGTGCCGGTCGGGTGCGTCCTCGGGCGGAAAATCGACCTCGTCGACCCACTGCCGCTCGGAAAGATAGAGATTCGCGAAGACGTCTTCGTGCTCGAAGCTGCGCGGAAACTGGGCGCGGCTAGGGAGGATGTCGGACCCGTAGCAGCGATTGAACAAGCTGTTGATCGCCGGCGAGCGGGCGAACGGATTCGCCCGGCTGGCTATGTCAGCGGGTTGGATCAGTGGGGCGTACGACATGGGAAAACCTCTAGCGCGCCCCGGCCGTCGCCTTGCTGGTGCCGCTCAAGTGCTTCCAGTCCATATCCCTGAAGAAATCGACCGCTGCGGACTTGAGGCCTTCGACCGCCTTCGATCCGGCGCTGCCGGCCGGCGCGTTGGCGGCGACTTCGTTCCCTCCGCTGGGAGCAACCGGCCCGATGCGACCGTTCACCTGCTCGAGGAGCATGGGATACAGCTTCATGTAGATTCGCCGCTGCCGAAATGAGTTGGCCTTGGCGAATCGTAGATTATAAGCCTGCATGAAGGCCAGCAGCTCGCCCAGCGTCGTTCCGCCGTAGTCTTCCAGCTCGGCCAGGATCTCCTCGATCTTCGGACTGTAGAGCATCCTGGCCAGACCGGACATCGCCTTGATGGTGTCATGCGCCGGGATATAGTCGGGACTGGTCGGCGGCACCAGCTCGTTGAACTTGTTGCGAAGCCGGTCAATCGCGGCCTGCACATTTTCGACGGTCTTGGGCTCGAGATCCCCCTTCTTGTCTTCTTCGAGCGCCAGGGTCACGGCCTTGCGCAGCCCCTCGCGTTCGGGCTTGAACGCGTCGACCCGGAGCGCGAGCGGCCACTGCTCGTTCATCGTCATCTGGTCGATGCAGATGGTCACGCCTTCGGAGGCGACGCGAAACGGGATTTCCTGGATCAGCTCGGATTTGAGCGGTGTCTTGATTGTCGAGAGCGACACCGCGGCCGAGGGGTTCAAGAGCGCGTCAACCAGCACTTCCAAGGCGTCGCCGTCGGTGATGTCGCGTTCCTCAGGGTGGCTTCTGAGCCGGTCTTCGATCGCGGCGTTTGCCCGATCGACCCGCATGTGCTCGGCCCGCAATCGCTTCTGGTACATCGTATTCGCATGCTGCTGCGATAAATACATGTACTGATTCCATCGCAGATAGGTGTCGTTATTGATCGAGCGGGCGACTGCGGTCTGTTCGTTGTATGCCCCGCGGCCCATGTTGAAATAGCCCAGGCCCGCCGCGGTGCTCCCCTGAATGGTCGAGCCCCAGCCTCCCCAGCCGTAACCGCCGTAGCCTCCCGGATACCCGTACTGGGCGCGGGCTGATCCGGGCAGAAGTGCGGCGATCGCGATTGCCAATGCCGCCGCGGTAGAGCTTCGCATCGTGTGATTCCTTGGTCGAGTGACCGTGCTGGAATATGGGCAGGGACGACGGAGACCACGCCTTGTTCTTACGCTTTTTTGAGGACTTTCAGCAGGAACAGCAGAATGACGGCCCCCACGGTTGCGCTCGAAGAGCTCGCCCAATGTGCCGCCGGTGCTCACACCAATCTGACCAAAGACGAACCCGCCAATGAGCGCGCCGATCACGCCGACGATCATGTTCGCGAGCCAGCCGAAGCCGCGTCCCTTCACCAGCAAGCCGGCCAGCCAGCCAGCCACGAGACCGATCAAGAGAAACCAGACAATGTGCACGGTTTATTTCTCCGGGGTGAATGTACAAACTATTAGAACCCTTGTGGCGGTGCGAAACAACGGGACGCTGCGAATCATGACCATGTCGCTGCGCAAAATGGTTGGCCGGCTGAAGCCTGCCGAAGTGGCAGAGCTCCTGATCGTACTTGCCATCATGCTGTGCGTGTGCGGGTTCATCGCGGTTGCAATTGGAGTGAAATCGGGTGCCACGCGGAACATCGACGAAAAGTTGCTCCGCGCGCGCGCGATCCGAGCAATTTAGCAAAGACCTTGGGGCCATCGTGGTTGGAAGAGGTTGCGCGCGATCTGACTGCGATCGGGGGAATTGCTGCCCTCTCGCTTGTGACCGCAGCCGTGAGCGGCTACTTGCTGATCAGCCGAAAGCACGGAGCGCTCGCTCTGTTGCTAGCTGCCACCTTGGGCGGCCTGCTCTTGAGCGCCTTGCTCAAGGAACGTTTCGAGCGACCGAGGCCGCAGGTTGTCCCCCATCTGTCGCTGGCAATGACATCTAGCTTTCCCAGCGGCCATTCTCTGAACTCGGCCGTGGTGTACCTGACGCTGGGCTCGATGCTCGCCGGCCTCTCCCGGGAGCTGCGGCTGAAACTCTACTTCTTCTGCGTGGCTGTGATTTTGACGTTCCTGGTCGGCGTGAGTCGAGTCTTCATGGGGGTGCACTATCCGACGGATGTACTTGCGGGATGGTTCGCGGGGCTGGCCTGGTCACTTTCATGCGGGCTGGCCGCACGCAGGCTGCGGCGTCGCGGCTTGGTCGAACGGGTGGACAGCTAAGTCAGGCGATTGCCGCCGCCGCGCGGCCGGCGGCCCGCCCGGAGAAGATGCAGCCGCCCAGGAACGTTCCCTCGAGTGCTCGATAGCCGTGCACGCCGCCGCCGCCGAAGCCCGATGCTTCGCCGGCGGCATACAAGCCGGGGAAAACTTCTCCGTCGGATGCGAACACTCGGCCCGAAAGGTCGGTTTCCAATCCGCCGAGGGTCTTGCGAGTCAGGATATTGAGCCTGACGGCGATGAGCGGGCCGGCTTCCGGATCGAGGATCCGGTGCGGCTTTGTGGTCCGGATCAGCTTGTCGCCCAGGTAATTACGCGCCTGGCGAATTGCGGCGATTTGCAGGTCCTTGCCGAAGGGATTCGCGAGTTGTGCGTCGCGACCTTTGATCTCGCGTTCCACTGTGGCGCAATCGATCAGGTCGTTGCCGGTCAGCTCGTTCATGCGTCGCACCAGCTCGTCGAGGTTGCCGGCGACGATGAAATCAGCGCCATGTTGTTTGAACGCTTCGACCGGCGTTGTCGCGCGTTTGGCTCGACCCCGGGCGACGACTGCCCGCCAGTCCTTGTTGACAAAATCGGGGTTCTGCTCGGAGCCGGAGAGGGCAAACTCCTTCTGGATGATTCGCTGATTGAGAACGAACCAGGAATAGTCATGTCCGGTCTTCATGATGTGTTCGAGCGTTCCCAGGTTATCGAAGCCCGGGTAAAGCGGTGGCGGCAGGCGCTTGCCGGTTGCGTCGAGCCAGAGTGACGACGGGCCGGGCAGGATGCGGATGCCGTGATTCGTCCAGACCGGGTTCCAGTTCCGCAGGCCCTCGGTGTAGTGCCACATGCGGTCGCCGTTGATCACGCGGGCCCCGGCGGCTTCGGAGATCGTGAGCATGCGGCCGTCCACGTAGTCGGGCACACCTTGCACCATGAATTTTGGAGGCGTGCCGAGCCGGTCGGGCCAGTGTTTGCGCACGAGATCGATGTCGCCGCCGATGCCGCCGGAGGCGATGATCACGGCTTGTGCGCGCAGCGTGAACTCGCCGATTTGCGCTCTCGAGCTTTTCACGCCGCGCTCGAGGCTCGTCGGCTCGAGCACCGCACCGTGAATGCCTTCGAC
Organism: uncultured Planctomycetota bacterium; assembly: GCA_963823665.1. Classification (GTDB taxonomy): domain Bacteria; phylum Planctomycetota; class Planctomycetia; order Isosphaerales; family Isosphaeraceae; genus CAVXHV01. The sequence continues at coordinate 1,529,883 of CAWGMQ010000003.1, read as the reverse complement.
CGTGCCATTAGTCACGATCAACCCATCGACTCGGTGGCGAAATTGGAACCGGAGTCGGCCGGCGTTTTCGGCGTCGCGGGCTCGCCGCAGGAACGGCGCGACCACGCCCGGACCTGATCCCCAGGTGATGTGAAACCGCGGCACGGAGTTGCCGTGACCAAAACCGCCGTAGCCGCCGCGCTCGGCCCACCCGACGACGGGAAACCAGCTCATTCCCTGCTGCTTCAGCCAGGGGCGCATTTCACCTGTCGCGAAAGCCACGTAGGCCTCGGCCCACTTCCGCGGCCAGAAATCTTCGGGGCGATCGAAACCGGCGGTGCCGATCCAATCGGAGAGTGCGAGGTCGTAGGAATCTTTGATCCGGAACCGGCGCTGCTCGGGCGTATCGACCATGAACAGGCCGCCGAGCGACCAGAACGCTTGGCCGCCCAGGTTCTGCTCGGCCTCCTGTTCGACGACGACCACTCGCTTGCCGTCATCGGCAATCTCGGTCGCGGCAACCAGGCCGGCGAGGCCAGCGCCGACGACGATCACGTCCGTTTGTGCGTTCATGGGGGATTCAGAGACGCGATACGTCATGTTTCCGGCGGAAGGTTGAAGTCTCGCCGGATTTCGTCAAACACTTCCTCGGCGGGGCGTCCGCGCCCGGCCCTCATGTCCGCCAGTCCCTGGCGAATGCCATCGAGCACGCGGGCTTCCTCGGCTTCCTCGCGTTGCCGGAGTAGCCGCACTGCCTCGGTTATGGCCTCGTCGGACGAAGTAAAGCGGCCGCTTCGCACTTTGGCCTGGACGAATTGTTCGAGGTCGGCTGGTAAATGTGTGATCATCGCGTGCATCTCCGTAACCAGGGATTCTATCCTCAATCTAACGATCTGTCGACAATTGCGCCATGATGCATGCGTGTACTAGCCGTACCGTGTGGCCACGGCAGGCTCGATGGTCCGGTGCGCTTTCCTCTAAGGTTGCGTAGCACATCGAGAACTTCATCAGGCTCGTGGAATCGAAGATCACACAGCCGCGGGCGCAAGGCCACCCCGGAGGATGGCACGCAAATTGGCGAAATCGTGGAGAGAGCTGGATTTAATTGAAGGGCAAATAGGGGCTCACGCAAATGGGTGAGTTCGTGGAGAAGGGCGGATTGAACGAACGGGACAAGACGGGCTCACGCAAATTCGCAAAGGCGCCAATAGGGACGCGCTCGATGTGACGGCCAACGTGCGGTGCGCAAAAGGAAACGAACGCAGCGGACATAGAGGGCCGAGTCAAAAGCGGTGGCTGCACAAGGCGCGGAAGACACAATCAAGAATCGGACGGCAGCATTGCGAAGATCGTGGCCGCGCCTAGGATCCACGCGGCCAGCACGCTCCAGAGCCGCTCGTGCCCACGTCGACGGATCCGGTCTGCGCAGAACGGAGAATTCGACCAGAGGATTAATCCGGAAATCGCGAGGTTGCAGTAGAAAAAACCCACGGCAAGCGCCGGGCTGAGATATACGGGCAGGGTTGCGATTCGCGCGTCGGTCAGGGACGCGGCGCACAGGAAAATGAGGCAGACGAGCTCGCAGTAGATCAATACTCTTGTCATCGAGGGCTTATGGCACCATAGGATTCAAAGTGTGCTTAACAGTGTTGAACAATTCCCGGGCGATCCGATCTTATTGATAGGCCACCGAACACGCGGCTCGGCAGGTGCATCGCAGTCTCGAAATGATGACACGCTGGTGGTTGGGATGCCGCTAATGAAAGACTCGGATCCGCGGCAAGGCCCGTTTCAGCTCCGTTTCCCCTTCGTCGCTGACGTGAGTGCTGCCCAGAAGAACGTCGGAGAGTTTGCCGAGGGCCTTCAGATGCGGCACGCCATCGTCGGTTATCTGCGTAAGCTGAAGGCTAAGGAAGGTGAGGTCTCTGAGACCTGACAAGTGCTGGAGCCCCGCATCGCTGACCACGGTGGCGTCCAAACCGAGGGAGGAGAGGTGAGTCAGCCCCTTCAAATGCGCCAGGCCTGCGTCGGAAACCGCGGTTTCGTCGAGGACCAGGTAATTGAGGTTTGTCAATCCCTCGAGATGTGCGAGCCCCTCGTCGCTGACTTGGGTGCCGGTCAGGTCGAGGGAGGAAAGTTTGGAAAGCCCCTTGAGGTGCGCTAGCCCCAGGCCGGTGATCTGGGTGTGACTGAGGTTGAGGGCTCCGAGATTTCGAAAACCCTGGAGATGCATAAGGCCCCTATCGGTGATTCGGGTCTGGCCAAGGTCGAGCGCGACCAGGTGCTTGAGCGCTTTGAGTTGCTCGAGCCCGTCGTCGTCGACGGACGAGCCATCGAGAATCAGTTCGCGCAATCGGGTCAAGCGTCCAAGCTGTGCAATCGCGGCATCGTGCGGTTGCTGCGACTCGGCCAGCGCGACGGTGGCAACGTGATCGAACACGTCGACTCCGATGAAATTCGCGAGCCATTGCGGCACCGGAGGTTGTCGCCCCAGCCGCACTTTACCCTTGCCCCAATCGAACTGGTACGCGACGCGACCACCAGCCTGTCGAATCGCCGCAACCGCGTCGCGCTGGATCTGCGCGGTGCGGATGATCCAGCCGAGGCCCGCGCCGATCAAAAGCACCAGCGCGATCATCCCGCGCACGCTCACACGCAGGAATCTCCGCCAGCGTACTGAAACGGGCGCGGCTCGTTCGGTCACGTCGGCCTCTGGTCTAGCGAGTGGACCGCTCTCATTCGTTCGATGTAATCCATTATATCGCTCGAGATCGAAACGATCTCCTGAGGGAGATTCACGACAATCGCAATTTCTTGCGCCGGCCTATTGACAAATTTATTTTTCAATGGCAGACTCTCACGCGTGATTCAACTGGCGGTGCGCACTGGTATGCCATCGCGGTTCTTCGCCATTCGGTCACGGAGAGGAACTCCATTCGATGCCAGCGGCGATTGAGGTTGATGTGTTGCGGCGAGCAGACCAAGCGGCGAGCTTGTTCAGTCATCCGTTGCGGCTCAAGCTGCTCGAGCAGTTGATGGAGCCGGATTCGGCTTCGGGGCTTTCGCGGCGGCTGGGCGTGCCGCGGCAGGTGCTCAACTACCATCTGAAGGCTCTCGAGGCGGCGGGGCTCTTGCAGTTCGTCGCCGAGCGTCCGCGGGCGGGATTGAAGGAGCGTCTGGTGCGTGCGGCGGCATCGGCGTTTTTGATCAGCCCCGAGGTCATGGGGGCCGTTGAGCCTGACCCGAAGCGGTTGCAGGACCGGTTTTCCTGGGCGTATCTGGTCGCGGCCGCGGCGCGGGTTGTTCGCGACCTGGGCATTCTGCGCGGCCGCGCTGATCGCGCTGCCAAGCGGCTGGCCACGTTCACGCTGGAAACTGAGGTGCGGTTTGCGAGCGCCAGTGCCCGCGATGCATTTACTCGCGAGCTGGCCGAAAAGGTGGCGGAGCTGGCCGTTCGTTATCACGACGAACGGGCGCCGCAGGGGCGTTTGTTCCGATTTGTGCTGGGTGCGTACCCGGCGATCACAAAGACCGATAAAGAGGCGGCCGCAGAGGTTGCCTCGCTTCCAATCGAGGAGCCTCGACCATGAGCGCGAAGAAGGGCCGTTCTTACGAAAAGAAGTTCGAAGTCGCCGCGCCGCCGGAAGTGGTCTGGAAGGCCATCACCGAGGGCGAGGAGCTCACCCGGTGGTTCTGCTTGGACGCGACCTGCGAGAGCGGTGTCGGCGGCCAGCAGCACGTTGACTGGGGCGGTGGCGCCAAGGGCTCGCACACGATCGTCATCTGGAAGCCGAACGTGCATTTACGCACCGAGTCCAATCGGCCCGAGCTCGCGCAGCCCGGCTCCGGCGAACCGGCCGAGCCTTATGCCACGGACTGGTACCTCGAAAGTGAGGGCGGAATCACCCGGGTGCGGATGGTTGCCTCGGGATTCGGCGAAGGGCCGAGCTGGGATCACGAATACGACGGCACGTTCCACGGCTGGGACATGTTCCACAGGACGCTCAAGCACTACCTGGAGCACCATTGCGGCGAGGCGGCGCATAACGTCGTGGTCTACGCGATGCTTGCTGTCTCAACGGCGGAGGCTTGGAAGAAGTTGATGAGCCCGGAGGGGCTCGTGAAGGAAGGCCGGCTGGATGACCTGTCGATCGGGGCTCCCTTCCGATTCGTCACCGCCGGCGGAGACGCTCTTGCGGGCGAGGTGCGAGGCTACGTCCCGGGGAAGACGTTCACGGCGCTCGTGGAAAGCCTGAACAAATCGATTCTGAATATCGAAATGGCGACCGTTCCCGGTAGCGGATCGTTTCTGTATCTGGCGCTGTCGACGTGGGGATTGCCCAAAGCCGAAGTCGATGCGCTGGGGGCGAGGATCAAGTCAATTGTGTATGGGTTGTTCCCGCAGCAGACCGGCGAGCCGAAGTCGGCGTGTGCTGGACAGGGTGCAGAGTCGTAATGAGGAAACATGTGAGCACACACATCACTCACGACAACGGCTGCAATCGAACAGTCAGGGTGAGCTGAAACTGTGCGTGCTCCTTCGCGGCGCCGGTGGCTTGCATGGTTCCCGTCATGCCGGCGAACTGGCCGGCTCCGCCCGTGACCTTGCCGCTCAATTTATCTGTCGCCGTGTAATGGCCTGCGCGGCCGCAGTAGACCGTATTGCCACTGAAGGCGAAGTACAACAAGCCGCCCCTCGAGTCGGTCAGGCTGGTGTTTCCTTGTGAGATCTGGATGACCTCATGCCCGTTTGTGATCGTCGGCGCCCCGGCGACGTACGTTCCAGCGAACTGAAGATGGCCCAGGCCCTTGGCATTTCCGGTCAGGGACATCTCGTACGTTGTCGGTGACATATTGATGAGCTGAACATTGCCCTTGAGCTTCAAGTGCAGCGTTTTCGGAGTGGTCGCGGTTGCAGGCAATTTGCGAACTTCGGCCGCCGGCGCTCGAGACTCCGCGCCATTCAAGAGCACTCGATCTTCGAGACAGTCGAACAGGTCGTTACGCACCGTTCGTCTTCGGGGGTTGCTCGGTGTCATCGTGGGAGCTCGCGGAGGACAGAGAATGGACCGGGTCCGGCAGGGGAAAGAGAATACAGGTCGAGAGCCGAGTCGTGAAGGCGGAAATTCGCACCCGAGCTGGGGGCGGCATGGAGCGCCTGATTGATGGTCAACGCCTTCGCGGCTCGGCGGGAGCCTCGCGCTCCCGATACAAGGGTCGCAACGCTCGCTCGGATGGTATCATGGGCACCGAGCTATCGGTCGGAATGCATCCGGAGCAAAGCCGGCTTGTTACGTTGGGAGCTGTGAGCCATGCACATTGCGCTCGGTATCGGGATGGTCTCCTGTCTGTTGCTGGGGTCCGCGGGTGGTCGGGATGACTCGGGCTTGAAAAACGCGGATTTCGAGGAGGGCGACGTCGGCGCGGCGCCCGCCGGATGGATGCTCACGACGAAGGGCGGGACGGCGACCGTCTCGGCCGACAACCCCAGGCGGGGGAAGCATTGCGTTCGGGTCGGGCTCGGCGAGCGAGTGGAGAACCCGCCGCGATTCCAGGTCTTGCTGCAACAGTTCGACGCGGCGCCTTACCGGGGGAAGATGATCCGTTTCAAGGCGGCGGTGCGGATCGATGCCGCGGGTCCGCTCGACCAGGCGCAGCTCTGGCTGCGGGTGGATCGCGCCGGGGGGCGACCGGGTTTCTTTGACAACATGGGCGACCGGCCGATTCGAGGCAAGACGTGGGGCGATTTTGAGATCGTGGGGGATGTGGCCAAGGACGCCGAGTTGATTGTGCTGGGGTTGATCGTTTCTGGGTCAGCTCCGGCCTGGATCGACGATGTTTCGCTGAAGGCTCTTGGCGACGCGCCCACCGCGACCGCGGAGCCGGCGCGGCCTCTCGCAGGGCGGGGGTTGCAGAACCTGGTGGCGTTTACACGGCTGCTGGGCTATGTGCGTCACTTCCACCCGAGCGACCAGGCTGCCGAGGCCGACTGGGATCGGCTCGCCGTGGAGGGGATGCGCGCGGTCGAGTCGGCGGGCAGTCCCGAGGAGCTGGCGCGGCGGCTCCAGGAATTTGTCCGCCCGGTTGCGCCGACGGTGCGCGTCTTCGTGTCGGGCATGGTCCCGCCGGTGCCTGAGGAGTTGACCACCCGTCCGAGAGGAGAGGGCTTCCGCGTCGTGGCATGGGAGCATCTCGGATACGGCGGGACCGGTTTGGTCTCGGGAATGGTCTCGGCCTACCAGAGCCAGCGCGTTCGAACGAAACTCGAAGACGGGAAGCTGCCCGCGGGCCGGCCTGACCCCGCGAAGCCTTATTTCGCCGATCTGGGCGGCGGGGTGTGCTGCTTCGTTCCGGTGGCGCTCTACGCCGACGAGCAAGGCACGTTGCCCTTGGGAAAGAAGCCGGAGAAGCCGGGGCGGCAGGCGCGCCTCTCGGCCGAGGACCGCGCAACTCGTCTGGCGGCGGTGGCGCTGGCGTGGAACATTCTCCAGCACTTCTATCCTTATTTTGACGTCGTCCAGACGGATTGGCCGGCGGCGCTACGCGAGGCCCTCGCGGCTGCGGCCGTTGATGCTGACGAGCGGGCGTTTCTGCGCACGCTGCGCCTGATGATCGCCGCCCTGCACGACGGGCACGGGAACGTAGTCATTGCCAACGCACCTGGCGCGTCAAGGTTGACCCTGCCTTTGGTGTGGGATTGGGTGCAGGGGCGATTGGTGATCACGCACGTCGCCGAAGACGCGCCGAGCGAGGCGAAGAGCCTCAAGGCGGGGACGGTCGTGGTGGCGATCGATGGGCGGCCGGCGGCAGATGCACTGGCCGAGGCGGAGCGTGCCATTTCCGGTGCGACCGAGCAATGGCGGCGCTATCGGGGGCTGGCGGAGCTGCTCGCGGGCGAGGAGGCACGCGAGGTTTCGCTGGAGGTCGAAGACGGCGAGGGGCGGGTTCGTACGGTGCGCGTTTCACGAACGCAGGGAAACGAGCGGCTGGCCGAGCCGCGGCCGCCCAAGATTCACGAGATCGAGCCGGGAATTTTTTACGTTGACGTGGGCCGGATCGACGACCGCGATTTCACCGAAGCCTTACCGCGCCTGGAGAAGGGCAAAGGAATTGTGTTCGACTTTCGCGGCTATCCCAGCAGGCTTAGTCCGTTTGCGTTTTTCCCTCATCTCGTCGATCACCAGGTCACGAGCCAGCAGTGGAATTTTCCTGTCTTCACGTATCCCGATCAGACGGACCTGACCTTCCGCCGGCAAGGCGAGTGGCAGATCTCGCCCAGGGGTCCTTACTTCAAGGCGAAGCGGGCGTTTATCACGGACGGCCGGGCGATCAGCTATGCCGAGTCGTGCATGGGGATCATCGAGCACGAGAAGCTGGGAGCGATCGTGGGTGGGCCGACGGCAGGGACCAACGGCAATATCAATCCGGTGGCGCTGCCCGGCGGCTACCGCTTGATCTGGACGGGGATGAAGGTGCTCAAGCACGACGGCTCGCGGCATCATGGGATCGGGATTCAACCGACGGTGCCGGTGTCGAGGACGGTGGAGGGGGTGGCGCGGGGGCGGGATGAGCTGCTCGAGAGGGCGGTGGAGGTGGTTAAAGGGGAGCGGCGTTAAATGATTTTGGCGATTCCAGGACCCCGGCCCAACCGTCGCGCAACACTGGCCGCGCGAGTGCCACCCAAACCAGTGGGTTATCGAACGGCCATGCAGTCAGGTGACGCGATCGGCGCTAACTGGGCAAGGTTCCGTTCGGCGATCACGCTGACGGAATCCGGCCGGCTACCGCAAAAGCTCAATTCTTGGTGTCTGGCCAATCATTGCATTTCTTCATTTGGGGCCTTCGATCTGCTTGTTTGACTGCTTTTCCAAGGCCTCTATGGCCTTCACCAGCTCCGATGCCTTTATGCGTTGTTCCTCACCAATCTCTTCCGCGGTGCGCGTCTCGTTGCCATAATTGATTGCAACAGAATGCAGGTAACCTATTCCGGCATTTAGAAAACGGGTCGCCGCATCGTTCATGGATTTTGGCAAATCTTCCTTGGCGGCGGCCAGGTGGACCTTTACGTCATTCAACGATTGTCGAGTTGCAAGTGCTTGCTCTTGTAAGGAGTGAATAATCGCCTTTGTGTCTATTCCAGAAGTCATCGCAGGAATCAATGCGGCGAGCCGGTTCAAGTCTCTCTGGGATTGTTGAAGCGACGGATAGATCAACGCGAACGCGCGATTTTCATCCTTCGAGCCGACAATGCGTTCATTGGCGCTTTGTGATGTCTGACTCACCTTCTCGATCACCAGCGTGATCTCGTAACAGGCTGTCTGCAGCGCGGATCGCGGGTCTTCGCCCAGCCGCTCTGGGTCGTACGTAGCGGTCGTTATCCCGAGGAGGTCGGTTGGAAGCTTGAAGTCCGGCAGACCCCTCGGCATGACGATGAACGTGCTGTTGCGGCCGTTCTTGCCAGAGAAAAAGCCGTGCTCCCAGAGAACGTTGGCGCGAGCGGCCCTGAGCTTCGCTCCACGATATTTGATCTCGTCGTCCGCCGTCAAAACGAATATGGCGAATCGATGCTCCGCCGCGGCCTTCTCGAGCGATTCCACCGTCGTGAGGGACAGATCGAATGCGTTCGACCAGATGTCCGCTTTCGCCACGTGCTCCAGGTTGGCACTGATGGCTTGGGCGATCTTCAAGCCCTCCACCGACGAGCCTATAAAAACCGTCGGAAGTTGTTTTGGAGGAGAGGCGTTCTTCTTAGCCATGGCTTGCCAGAAGGTTGATCGTGAATGCGGTCGGCTCGAGTTTCTGCGAGATCGGGGACAAGGGGCGATCGAAGAAGCCGGGATTGAGATCCTCGCGGAGCATGACGAGTCTAACCGTGATCTGGCTGGCCCCCACGTCGATCGGCAGCGGTTGGATGCGATACGCTAAAGGGCATTCTTTGCATGTCGACACAGACCACTTAGTCTACTCAATCGCTTGGTTATGATCGCACCCGATGCGCACTCCAAATCCCCACAGCCCACTGTGCGGATATGAGGCCACCTCGACGGAGACAGCGATATATGTTGCCAACGGGGGCGATGTTATCATCTGCTCGCAACGAAAGCAACCGGATGCACGACCTTGCTCGCGCGGGGCATCCGTCGAGGTCGGCGCGGGTGGGACCCTTAGAAGTGCGGCGACCGTCGGGCGGTCCCAAAGAACGATTTGAGGTGGTTTGCTGGCAATGCACCCCCCGAGTGGCATCACGGGTGCACGTCATTCCTGTTGTTTGTGTTTGGTTGATCCAAATACCGGGTGATCCGCGCTTAGAGCCTCACGCTCGGTCAACCCGGCGTCTCGAAGTGTTTTGGCCGGAATGACGACAGACACTGGGGTTCTCGGTGCTTTGGGCCGGATTGCGGGTTTCCTCGCTTCATGATATCGCCACAAGTGGTAAATGATAGCCAGGCACTCGTTCTGACTGAATCGGATCGACTTGACTAGCGCTTTTCTTCCAAAGGACTTTGATGCTTTAGCGCGGACAAATGTTCGCACGATCAGCACTCTTGCGTCCAGTTAAACTTGGTGTACCAATGAGATGCCTACTCCTCGAGGTTGGCCAGCCAAAATTGAGCACTCGGGGGGGGCCGACCTGGTGACCGTCCGCATCTTCGACAAAGGGTAAACATGCGCATTCCGGGGGCAACGGATCACCCGGATACGACTGATTCAAACCGAGAAGTATGTCGTGGCGGTGGATGTCGAGCTGGTTGTCCCAATCGACGACCCGAGCGAGCCGTGCTACGAATCGGAAACGATTCAGCTCCTCCGAGACGTCAAGGAGCACGCCGAGCGGGGTGACGTCGCGTGGTTGACGAAGACAGGGAAGGTGTACGCAGCGGTGGAGGTTGCTTGAGGCAACGCCGCTGACAATTGCGGATCGTCATACGGCTCGGATTGTCCCGAGCCGGTCGAGCACCTCAGCGAATGACGAAGCCCGCTCATGAAGGATCAAAAGGATGCGGGGGTGTCTGCCGGAACAATCGGCCCGTGATCGGCAGAGCATCCGGGCTGAAAAAAGGTTGGCCTTCCGCTATTCGCAGGCGTAGACTCATCCTCCGGAGGCTCATTCGTGCTTGTAGATCGCGTTCACCTGGACAGGCCGTACAGGAGGGGAACATGACGAGCGAAACCAAATGCCCTGTGATGAATGGGGCGGCACACCGGCACACGGCGGCTGGGGCGCTGTCGAATCGAGACTGGTGGCCGAATCAGTTGAACCTGCAGATTCTCCACCAACACTCTCCCCTGTCCAACCCCATGGGCAAGGAGTTCAACTACGCCGAGGAGTTCAAGAAACTCGACCTCGATGCCCTGAAGAAGGACATCGACACGGTGATGACGACGTCGCAGGACTGGTGGCCGGCCGACTACGGCCATTACGGACCGCTCTTCATCCGGATGGCGTGGCACAGCGCCGGCACCTACCGCATCGCCGACGGCCGGGGCGGCGCCGCCTCCGGCACGCATGCGCTTTGCGCCCCTCAACAGTTGGCCCGACAATGTCGAGCCTCGACAAGGCCCGACGGTTGCTCTGGCCGATCAAGCAGAAGTACGGCCAGAAAATCTCGTGGGCCGATCTGATGGTCTTGACCGGCAACTGTGCCCTGGAGTCGATGGGGCTCAAGACGTTCGGTTTCGCCGGCGGGCGCGAGGACGTCTGGGAGCCGCCGCACGGACATCTACTGGGGGCCTGAGAGCACGTGGCTTGGGGACGAGCGCTACACCGGCGACCGGGTGCTCGAAAATCCTCTCGGCGCCGTGCAGATGGGCCTGATCTACGTGAATCCGGAAGGGCCGAACGGCAAGCCAGATCCGGTCGCCGCGGCCACGGGACATTCGGGAAACGTTCGGCCGCATGGCCATGAATGACGAGGAGACCGTGGCGCTGATCGCCGGCGGCCACACCTTCGGCAAGGCCCATGGCGCCGCCATTGCGGCTCAGTACGTCGGTCCCGAACCCGGAGGCTGCCGGCCTCGAGGAGCAAGGTCTCGGCTGGAGGAACACGTTTCGGCACCGGCAAAGGCGGCGACACGATCACCAGCGGCCTGGAGGGTGCCTGGACCACCAACCCGGTGAAGTGGGACAACGGCTACTTCGACAACCTGTTCGGCTACGAGTGGGAGGTGGACGAAGGGTCCGGGCGGCGCGTGGCAGTGGACGCCCAAGGACGCATCGGCCAAGGGCACGGTGCCGGACGCTCACGATCCGTCGAAGAAACACGCCCCCATGATGTTCACGACGGACCTCTCCCTGAAGGTGGACCCGATCTACGCGCCGATTTCGAAGCGCTTCCACGAGAACCCGAACGAGTTCGCCGAAGCCTTTGCGAAGGCGTGGTACAAGCTGACGCACCGCGACATGGGGCCCGTCTCGCGGCTGCCTCGGTCCGCTGGTTCCCGCGCCGCAGTTGTGGCAAGACCCTGTCCCCGACGTCGATCATGAATTGATCGGCGAGCAGGACATCGCTCAGCTCAAGGCCAAGATCCTCGCATCGGGACTGTCCATTTCGCAACTGGTGACAACCGCCTGGGCTTCGGCGTCCACGTTCCGCGGCACCGACAAACGCGGTGGAGCGAACGGGGCGCGCCTTCGCCTGGCGCCGCAGAAGGATTGGGAAGTCAACCAGCCGGCCGAGCTCGCGAAGGTCCTGCCGACGCTCGAGAAAATCCAAAAGGACTTCAACGGCGCGCAGTCCGGCGGAAGAAGAAGGTCTCGCTCGCGGACCTGATCGTTCTGGGCGGGTGCGCCGCCGTCGAGGCGGCGGCGAAGAAGGCCGGGCACGACGTGCAAGGTTCCCTTCTCGCCGGGGCGCACCGACGCGTCGCAGGAGATGACCGACGTGGAGTCCTTTGCCGTGCTCGAACCGACGGCTGACGGGTTCCGCAACTACCTCCGCAAAGGAACACGAGCGGCCGGCGGCGGAGCTGCTGGTGGATCGGGCGCATCTGCTTGACGCTGACCGCTCCCGAGATGACGGTGCTGGTCGGCGGGCTGCGCGTGCTGAATGCGAACTTCGGGCAGTCCAAGCTGGGCGTCTTCACCAAGCGGCCCGAGGTCGCTGACCAACGACTTCTTCGTGAACCTGCTCGACATGAGCACGGAGTGGCGGAAGTCGTCCCAATCGCGAGCACATCTACGAGGGGCGTGACCGCCGGACGGGTGCAGGTCAAGTGGACCGGCACCGCCGTAGACCTCGTCTTCGGTTCGAACTCCCAGCTCCGCGCCATCGCGGAGGTCTATGCCTGCGTCGACTCGCAGCAGGCGTTCGTGCGCGACTTCGTGGCTGCGTGGAGCAAGGTGATGAACCTTGACCGATTTGACCTTGCTGCCGATGCGTGAGGGGGGTGAGCACATCGCGCCCGAGCAGCCATCCATGACGAGTGGATGGCTGCCCGTAAGCGGTGCCGCCCGAGTTTCGAGTCACTCGGCTGACTACAGCGCCCACCGGCGAATCCGGAAGATCTGGTTTTACTTCTTTATATCCTCTGGCGTCACGGACCTCTCACCAGGCCCTCTTACACATTGAATATGGTAGCTCATGACCGAAGTGGGAGGCCGTGCTTGAGGCGAAAGTCACGGTCAAAATCTTCCAAGGTGAAAGTAATGAGTCAAAAGCGGGCTACGGCAGGCGAAGACGAAGACGACGGCGGCGAGAGGTACCGCAGCAGTGAATAGACGCCGCAAACGACGGCCAGCACCAACGAGACAACCAGGAATCCTCCGTAGATGGTCGCGAAGACGAGGTTGTCAGCTTCGTAGTTGACGGCCTGGAATTCCAGCGCTTCGGCCCGTCGCTGGACCGCGCCTGTGCCGGGGTTTAACAGGTGGGCGGCGACCCGTGAGTTCCGATCGCCGCGCTCGACCGCCTGGATGAAACCCCGGTCAGCGACGTAGGAGTACTGGACTTGGTGCTCCGCCAGGAGCACCGTCACGAGAACGCCGACACTGAGCGTACCGCCCGCGAACTGCGCGACCTGGAGGAAAGGCCGGATTCGTGCCTCGCGCTGTGGTTCTTGACTGGTGCGAGTCGTCATCGCCAGGAGTACCATCCCGCTGCCAAAGCCCATCAAGAACCGCGGCAGAGCGAGCTCCCAGTGCTGGGGGGCGGCGAACCAGTTGAATTCGACCGTGTTGAGCAGGCTCCAGAACGGCCAGTTCATCGTGTTGTGATGAGAAAGGCCCATCCCGGCGGCCAGGACGAGTAATCCGAGCGCGGCACCGGCGAAGCCGGGCGACCGTTTCTGCCAGATGATCCGGCCGAGCGCGAGCGCCGCGGCAGACCCAACCGGGAGCGACAGGATCAGCCACGAGCGCATCCAGGGACTGAAGTTCACCAGCAAGCCGCCGTAAACGCCCATATCCAGGGAATTGAAATACTGGGTGAATCCGCCGTAGGCGATCAGCCCCAGTCGAGGCAGCCCCTCACGGAGCGTGCCCGGATCGAGGCGCGGCCAGACGATCCAGAGTAGGACGCAAAGCGCGATTGCACCGACTGAGATCGCGGCAGTGATGTCGGGTGCCTCGAGCCAGCCTTGAAGCTGGCCCCAGTGCATCACATACCAGACCGAAAGTGCGGCCACGGCTGCCGCGGGAAGGTAGTCCAGACGATCGACCGGCGCCGCGGGGGAATTCCGGTCGAGGTCGACGGGGTCGGCGATCGAGAGCACGATCGCAAGCGACAAGGTGGCGAGCACGAGCTCAAACAGAAAGCCGCCCTGCCAGGACCACCAGGGGGACCACTCCACGGCGAGCGCGATGACGACCGGCCCGGCCGCCGGCAGCACGATGCCCGCCCAGACGACGTGGCGCTCCTGGCCAGGCGGCAGGATGCGCGGGGCCGAGCGGATCACCAGCCCCGCGCCGATTCCGGCGACCACGCGGCCGAGCAAGAGTAGCTCACGTGGTACGTGTAGCAGCACACCGTTGGCGATCGAGCCGCCGGCCAGCATCGTGAGCCCGGTGACGACCAGCGGATAGCTGCCGAACGAGCGCGCGAGTCGTGGCGCGGCGACCAAGGTCAGGGTGATTGCCAGCAGGAAGATCGAGTGCAGGGTGTAGCCTTCGGCCGTCACCCAACCGCGGGCGGCGTTCATCTCGCGGAAGCTTGCCGTGTGGCCGGCGGTCGTCAGCCAGGCCGCGACCAGTGCAAACGCCGGACGCAGCGCCAGCAAGTTGGCCAACGAGGCCTTCTTGATTCCGGTCTCGTGCCGAGGTTCAGTCGAACTCTCCATGCAGGAGCTTCCTCCCCGGCTCCAGGTCGTTGATCCAGCAGAGCTCCAACCCCTGCGGCGTCTGGATCGTGACCGTTGCGCGAACGGCCGAGGCGCTGGCACGCGATTCCAGGAGCCGGGAAAGCTCCTGGAACGCGCGCGTGGCGAGCGCCTCCCGATCATCACCAGCGAGGTTGCGCCAGCCTGGTCCGGTGATCATGATCGCGGGCAGTCGCAGTTGCTTCTGGTATGTGCCGATGCCGTAGGGCAAGATCGTCGGTGCCGGGGGGAGGATCTCGACCTTGGCGAATACGGCCCCGCCCTGCACCTTCTGCTCAGCGGCCCAGGCCACGAACGCTTTGGCGACCTCAGCCAGATTCGGGTCGAGGATTTTGTCCCGGGTGTACGCGGGCGGCAGATCGCCGGCGGGGGCGGAGGCCCGGCGCTGGCAGCCGGTGCTCGCCAGCACGGACGCCACGGACAGGGCGTAGACAGGCCAGGCGCGGCTCATTGGCCGTGCTCCTTCCTGCGCTTCGCTGGGTCCGGCGCGGGGTGAAGCGAGAGCGGCGGCGACGGCGCGAGGGGCCGATAGGACAACGTGCCGACGGTGATCCTGAACGTGTCGCCGGGTTCCAGGCTGGCCTCGCGCCCGGGCATGAGGCTGGCGTATCCAATGCCGGTGAGCAAGCCCACCCCGGCTCCAAGCCCCAGGTACGCGGGGTTCGATGGCCCGGCCTGCGCGCCCAGGCTCATTCCGATCCCTACACCCTCGGCGGCGAAAAGTGCGAGCGTCAGCCGCCGCCGCATCTGGACGTTGAACCGGCGGTCCTCGAGGTCGAAGACCCATGGGACGAGCTCGGAGCGGCCGGGGGCTGCCTGCGCGAGCTGCCCGAGCTCAAGAGTCACCCGCCCCGGCTTTGCGAACCGCCTGGGCGGCGCGATGTGGACGATCGTCCCGCCGATGAGCGCGGGGGGGTGCGCCGGGCCGGACGTCCTCGGCGACCACGCGGTCGCCCGGCATGATCGCGGGGCGCCCACTCAAGAGCCGCTCGCCGGGATTCAGCCCATCGACCGGGATGACCTGGCGAACCCGCAGCGTGACGGTCTCGCCCGGCCGTAGCAAAGCTGTCTTTGACACCGCGGGGGGCGGCTCGGGTGCCAGGGGCGCGATCGGGGCCTCGGATTGGCCAGAGGCAGGGCGCGCCCACGCGACGCCGAGCAGCATCAGTCCGAGGAGGGTCAAGGCTGGTCGAACGGGGTTCTTCACTGGACTTCCTTTTCGTCACGTAAATCGAGCTCGCGCAGGTGGGCTATCCGGTGGAGGAACCCGTGTCCATGACGCGGTTTGGGAGGAGCATCGACGACCGCCGGCACGGAGGCGATCCCCGCTTTTTCAATATAGTCGAGCAGCAGCTCGGTGGCGCGGAGGATGTCGAGCCGGGCGAGCTGGAGGTTGGACCATGCGGTCCAGCGGTTGGCGTCGCCCTGGAGCAGGTCGACCTCGGAGGCGAGCACATCGAGCCGGATCGCCTGCTGCTCGTGGTACAGCCGCGCCTGACGATCGCGGTATTCGATCCGCAGGCGGTATTCGGCCTCCCGCTGGTCCCACTCGCGCACCGCCTGCTGCCAGCGATCCCACGAGCTACCGGCATCCTCGGCGACCTCGAGCAGCGACTTCTCGAGGTCGAGCTGCGAGCGGATGACGTTCAGCTTAGCCTGCCCGATGCTGGCCCAGAGCGAAAGATCGACGACGGGCAAGTCATAAAGCGAGCCGAAGATGAGCCCCAGCGCGATCCCGCCGTTGTTGGTGGTCGTGTTCTTGAAGCTCATGCCCAGCGGAAGCGTTCCCAAGCCGAGCAACCGGGTCTTGTCCCGAGTCTGCTGGAGGCGGGCGATCCGCAGCCCGACGATCATCAGCCGCACCTCGATCCGTTGCCGCTTCGCCAGTTGCACGGCGTCCTCGCGGCAGCGCGGGAAGTCGGGCACCAGGCTCAGGTCGATCAGGTCCGGCTCGGCAAGGTCGAATGCGAAGACAGATTCCGGCTCGATGGGAAGGGGTCCGAGATCCTGGGGCACCAGCAGCCGGCACTGGTGAACCGCAACGCCGAGCCGGCGTTCCGCGTTCCGCTCGGCCTTGCCCAGATCGGCCACAAGAACGCGGGCTCGCCCCACGTCGACCCTGGCCTGGCTGAGCTCGACGTCGTGCGCCTGTTTTTCGCGGAGCTTTCGCTCCACCAGCCCGAGCGTCTCCCACGCGACGTACGCGCCGGCGTCGGCGACGCGTTGGCCGTAACCAATCTGCTTGGCCTCGAAGTAGCGTTGGGCCGCGAGCACGGCCTGCGCCCGGCGGACCAATTGCTCCATAAGCTCCTTGGCGCGGATTCCCTCCTCGGCGATAGGCAGGGCGGTGATGTGTCCAGACGGGTCGAGAGGCAGGTAGATGTTGAACCGGTTGAGCTCGGCGTTGACGAGCCCGGCCTGGTTCAGGAACGGCACGCCAAGGGTTGTGTCGGGGAAGATGACCGACTGACTGCCGCCCACGGGGCCGGTGACCCGGCTCACGCCAACCTGGAGCTGGGGCAGGTCCATGAGTGGGATAAACGCCTTGAGCGCCTCGAACCGCGCCACCGTGGCGGTCCGGACCGAAAGGTTCGCCTGGACCGTCTCGACATTCCGCAGGCTCAAGGCCAGGGACTCGGCGAGCCGGATCGGCCGGCCCGGTGCGGGGCGGGCAGCAGGAGGGAGGGAGAGCCGGCCGTTTTGCTCGAGCGCGGGCTGCTCCGGCAGGGCGGGCGGGAGGGTGCTGGTCTGGGGCGGGTCGATCCAGCGCCGGGGCGGCGGCAAGTCTTCCGCGCGGAGACAAGGGCCCAAGACGGCTGGCAGCAGGAAGGCCAGCGCGGCTACCGCGATCCGTGCCCTGGTCACCACTGCCTCCTCCTTTCCGGGTTTACCAGACGCGATCGCTCTTCCGCACGACGGTCTGGTCGTCAATGTGCACCGTCGCCGACATCCCCGGGCGGATTCGATTCTGGTAGTTCTCCAGCTCCGCGAACCGGATTCGCACCGGCAGGCGCTGCACGACCCGGACGAAATTCCCCGTTGCGTTGTCGGGCGGGAAGAGCGAGAACACAGACCCGGTGCCCGCCGACGTGCTCTCCACCCAACCTTGAAACGTCTTCTCGGGGATGCCGTCGACCCTGATTCTAGCGCTGTTGCCGGCCTGGATGCTGTCCATCTGGTCCTCGCGGAGATTGGCCACGACCCAAACGTTGTCGAAGTCGAGCGGGACGATGGAGAGGAACGGCTGCTTCATCGCCAGCGTCTCGCCGAGCTGGATGGTCCGCCGGCTGACGATCCCTCCTTGGGGTGCCCTGATCAGGCAGTGGCTCAGGTTGAGCTGCGCGGTGCGGAGCGCCGCTTCGCCCTGGTTGACGCGACTCTTGAGCGCTTCGAGTTGTGCCGTGGCGATATCCGGCTGCAACTGGGCCGCCTGGGCCTGAACCACCGCGGCGTCGGTGCTGCTCAAGGCTTGCTGGCTCTGCTCGAGCCGGACGCCGGCCTCTTCGAGCTGAAGCTCGCTAGCGAGCACCTGGCGCTCGCTGGCGGCGATCTCGCTGCGGAGCGACTCGAGCTTGGCCGACGCCTCGTGATAAGTTGCCGCGCGGTTGTCCCGCTCCTGCACCGGCACGTCGCCCGAGGCCGCCAGCCGCGAGAACCGCTGGTAGTACAGGCGCGCATTTTCCTCGAGCGCGGCCAATCCAGGGACTTGTGCTCGTTGCGAGGCGAGCAATTCCTGCTCCTTCCGATTGATCTGCCCGCGAGTCTGGACCTCGACCTCCGCCGCCCGCGCCGCCCGCTCGGCCTCGCCCCGCCGCGCGCTGGCACCGTCGAGAAGTGCGCGCCGGTCCTGGCGAACCAGTTGCACGTTTACGGCCGCTGCGCGGACTTCGGCCTGTGCGTTCTTCAGGTCCGCCAGGAGCCGATCGACCTCGAGCTGGAACGGGACCGGATCGAGCTGCGCCAGCGGGGCTCCCGCGGCGACGATCATGTTGTCGTCCGCGTACAACGCAACAACCTGGCCGCCGATTTCAGAAGAAACGGGCGTGATGTTCCCGACGACATACGCGTTCGTCGTACGCACGTGCAAGTGGTTCCAGATCCACCAGCCGATCACGACGCCCGCCGTGCTCAGCAGGAGCACCAGCGAAGCCGCCAGCCGAAGTGCGCGGCGCCGGCGCGAAGGCGCAGACGACCGTGGCCGGGCCTCACTCGCGAGCGGAGCTGGCCCGGGCTCGGCCGGTGGCAACGGGTCGCTCGCTCCTCCGGCCATATGAACGGCCTTTCGTCACGCAAATTCGAACCGGAATCCTCCGTTGAGCTCGACCGGCCCGTCCTGGAAACCTGTAGGAGACTGCGACCACCACCTATGCGGCACGGTCGAGATGACCTTGTAACGCGCCCCGAACTCCGCATTGGAACCGATCGCTCCTCAAACAGGCAATTGTCGGGCGGGTTCCCATTGCGCGCCGACAGCCGGTTCCCCCCATTTTTACATCTTCAGCCAGACTTTGAGAATGCGCATTGTCTATTTCGGCAAGATGAACCGCTTGTAATGAAGAGAACGGTCATGACGGTTGTTTTTCTTGAGGTAATCGAGGATGCCTTCCGAGTCTTGCTACCTCTAGCAAAAGGGCTCAATCGCAGCAGGCAGACCTGCTTGCGACCCGGGTGCCAGTACACGAGCTGCAGCTCGCGCCACGGGTTGCCGATCGCGTCGGAGCCATCGGTCATTACGCGCATCGAGTCATTGCACGGGCCCCGGTGCCAGGTGTAGAACACGCTCGTCTCGCTCTGAGCCATTCTCCGCCGCTCGCCGGGCACGATGCGCGCGAAGCTCGCCAGAAAGCCGGGACCACATCATCGTAGTGGTGCTTCATCGAAAGAGTGCCCAAGTTTCCGCTTTTGTGATACGATACCTGCATGGACCCAACTTCTGCCGAGACATTGCGTTCTCCGACGACAACGGAAACAATCCCTGTTCTTCGCGAACACATCGTCTCAACGCCTGATACGTGTGGCGGCAAGCCACGCATCGCCGGAAGCCGTATTCAAGTCAAACACGTAGCCATAATGCACGAGCGGCAAGGGATGACACCTGAGGCGATTGTCTCAGAGCACCCACACCTTACGCTTGCCGACATCTACGCAGCTCTGACCTACTACCACGACCACCGCGAAGCAATAAACGCGGAGATTGTGGCCGACCGGGAATGGTACGAGGAGCAGCGAGAAAAGCAGCCGTCGCGGCTTAAGGACGCTCTCAAGGCACGCAACGCTTATGGCACGGACGATACGCTTCCACCTGGATGAGAATTGCTCAAAGGCCATCGCTTTGGGACTCAGGCGATACGGCATCGACGTCACAACCACGCCGGAAGCAAGGCTCTTAGGAACAGGCCGGAAATAACTTCCCGATTTCGGTCTCAATCCTACCACGACGGAAAGCCCTCGTTCCGACGCTCTGCGTCGGAACGGTCTTTGTGCCGCTCCGCGGCGCACTTCACGTAAATCGACGGAATTTGGTTCCGGCCCGTTCCTTAGGTGCCCAGGACGAGGATCACGCGGCGTTTGCCGTGTTTGAAAACCGGGTCATTTTCACCCAAGACCGGGATTTTCTGCCCATAAATGCCGCTCGTATACCGCACGCAGGGATTGCGTACTGCGAGAAGGATACACGAAGCATAGGGGAAATCGTATCCGGCTTAGTCCTTCTCTGGGAGATTTATGAACCCGACGAGATGGTAAATCGAGTTGAGTACCTCTAAACGGGTTAGAGCCAGATGGCTTTTGAGCATTGAGCCTGAAATGGAACAGAAAACCGGTGTGTGGGCTCTCCGACCGTTTGTCTGATCGGCGGCCGCCGAACGCTGGGCCGAAAGGCGAGGATCAAGAATTCCATGCCGCAACTCTCATCAACATTGGTTCTGGGAGCGCTGGCACTGTTCGTATTCGAGAACTCCGCTCAGGCTGCGGATGCTTTCCGGGACGCTTTCAGCGACGGCAACCTGCATCGGTGGCGCATCAAGGAGGGGACCTGGCGCGTTCAGGATGGGCGGGCCGTCGCGGAGGGCGGTTTCTCGATGCTCGTTCAGAGGGGCGACGCTCTTCGTGACGTCGACGTCACGGCGGACGTCGGATACTCCCACGACGAGGCCCACGCCGCCGCGGGCATCGCGTTCCGCCTGGGAGAGGATTCGACCGGATATGCCGTCGGTCTCAGGGAGATCGAAAAGGGGCAAGATCCCGTGTGCGGCCCGTGGGAGAGGCCGGTCATCCAGCTCTGGCGGCTGGACCGGAACGGTTGGAAACTCCTGCAGGAATCCAAAGTCACGGGGTGCCGGTCGGGCGTTCTGCGTCGCCTCAGGGTGGTCTGCCGCGGACCGGCGATCTGGGCCTATTACGGGGACATGGCAACGCCGATTCTGAAGGAGTTTGACGACCGGTACGACCGGGTTGGGGCGGTCGGATTGTGGAAGGACCATCGCGGTTCGGGCCTCTACGACAACGTTGAGATCACCTCCACGAGCTCCGAGCCGACGCCCCCACTCCGTACCGACTGGTCGTGGGTGCGAGGGGCGGTTTACGTGCGTTCCGACGCGGTCAACTCGGTGCAGATGTGGCACGACTACTGGGGCCACACCGACGTCATCGACCGCGAGCTCGCCTGCGCGTCCCTCTATGGATTCAACATGGTGCAGGCGTACCTGCACTGGATCGTTTGGGAGCGCCATGGCGAGGACTATCTCAAGAGGATCGACGACTTCCTGGCGCGGGCATCCAAGGCCGGCCTGAAGGTGAACTTTGTCCTCTGGGACGACTGCGGCCATGTCGAGCCGAGCCTCGCGTTCGCCGAGCCCGTGCCGGGACGTCACAATTCGCAGATGATGCCGAACCCGTCGCATCGGACCAGGGACAGCGAGGCCGCGATTCTCGCCCACGAGGGCCGGTTCCGGGCCTATGTCGAGGGTGTCACCGGCCGGTTCAAGGACGACGAGCGAATCGCATTCTGGCAGCTTTACAACGAGGGCATGGGCCCGAAAGAGAAATACCGGGACGGGGTGGGCGATGCCAACCTGAATCGACTTCTCACATGGACGCGCGAATGGGTCAAGGGGACCGGCACGCGTATCCCGGTCACGGCCACCGGAGGTGGCTTCTACGGACCCAAGTATTCCGACTTCTACACATACCACTCGTACGGCGAGGCAGGGCAGCCTCTGCCGAACGCGGACGGTGGCCCTGAGCACCTCTGCACCGAGACGCTGAACCGGCCCGCCAAGGGGGTCGTGGATTGCTTGCGCGACCTGGCGGGGAAGGGGAACGGATTCGTCGTATGGGAGCTGATGATCGGGCGCGACAACTGCCGCTTTCCCTGGGGCCATCCAGATGGCTCCGACGAGCCGGCGCAGCCGTTCCACGGTGTCGTCTACCCCGACGGGCACCCGTGGGACATCGGCGAGGTCAAGGCCCTGCTGGGCGATTCTGCCTTCGCCGCGCTGGAGGCCAAGGTATTCCGGGCCGAGTACTTTGAGGGCCAGTTCAAGGCAAGGAAGAAGACCTCCCTCGTGCCACACATCGATTTCGACCTGAGGGATGAGCCCGGTACCGGCTCGCCGGATGCCTCTGCCGGGATCGGCAAGGACGGTTTTGCGATCCGCTGGACGGGACGCCTGGTCGCACCTCGCTCGGGAATGCACACGCTGCGCGGCGACTGCGATGGCACCCTGCGGCTCTGGCTCGACGAGACGCTGGTGCTCGATAAGGGTGACCATCGCCGTGGCAACGTGCAGCGGAAGATCGAGCTTGCGGGTGGCCGGGCATACCGGATCACGATCGAATACGTCCACCGCGACGGCCCAGCGAGCAACCACGTCTACTGGAGCGGCCCGGGATTTGACGAACGTGTTCTCACGCTGGACGGCAATACGGCGGCGAAGGGAAACGGCAGATCCAAGCGCTAGCCTAGCGTCGCGGCCGACACGTGTAATCGACCGCCATACTGGATAAACCGGGCATGGACGCGAGAATTACCCTTCATCCGGGCCGAGCAGATATCGGTGTCCAGCAGAAAGCTCAATCCTCGAGCTCCCGACGCAGGACCTTCCGCTGCCGCCGCGTCCATTCGAGATAGTTGTCGAGCGCCTCGGCATCTTCAATCCAACCGCCGAAGGACCGCCTCAACCCCTCGGGCACAAGAGCATAATTGCGGACGGATTCGAGGTCCGCGTTGGTCAGTTCCGGATGAAGCTGCCGCAGCCCATCGTCCGTCCGGCCCACCGCAAGTTGCACCAAGTCGTCAACCAGAAGTCGCGTTCCCTTGATGACGAATTTGCCAGGCATGACCGACGCATCCACCGCGAATCGCTCGAGCCATGCCGGGGGCGGATCGAGTGAAGACGCAAGGGCTGCGCCAGGTTGTGCGTCC
Source organism: uncultured Planctomycetota bacterium (assembly GCA_963823665.1). GTDB lineage: Bacteria > Planctomycetota > Planctomycetia > Isosphaerales > Isosphaeraceae > CAVXHV01. The sequence continues at coordinate 1,507,166 of CAWGMQ010000003.1, read as the reverse complement.
GGTGCAATTGGCTCCTGATGCAGCGCTATGGTTTTACCGTCGCCGTCACCCTGTACGGTTGCCATGAGTTTCCTCCTGCGCGTGCTTTGCGCCCATTCTAATTGATTCTTCGGCACGAGCAAAGCCGGACTGCGAATCGCTTCTGATCGAGAGCTAACGCCGGATGTCGCGTTCCCAGCGGTTCGATCGTGGGGGCTGCGGACATGAGCGGCGCGGCAACTTGCGCTTGCAGAAAGAGGGCGCGGAATGCCAGGACTTGATCGCGATCGGTGCAGACGCCGCTCTTCCGAGTAAGCCCATCCGGGTCTTGAATTGCCGGGCGAGCTCGGATGAAATAGCGACCTGGCGCCGACTCGGCCTGGCGATGGGATCCGGCGCTGTGGGCAGCCTGCGTGAGTGAAATCTTGCGCCAATCATGCTTCTTGTGCCCCGACCGGCTCGACCTCGACACCTGTGATACAGGGATTCTCCCGGTGATGAGATGTTCAATCGGCACGCCGTGCGCCGCGGCCCTGTTCATTTTGATGTCGCTCCTGGCCCCCGGGCGAGGCCTGGCCGCTGAACCCGATCCCCGGTTCAAGGCATTCTTCGAGGCCGCCGATCGCGCCGCCCGTCAGACGGCCATCGCGGCCATCCTCGCTGCGGCTCCCGACCCGATGGACGTAGAACGGGCGCTCCGCCAGGGACGGAGCTATCCGGCCGACACGAAGAAGGGATGGCAGGTGTTCACGCACACCGGCACGGATGGCACGGCTCGGCCGTGCTGATCTTGACCGGGCCAGCCCAGTTTGCGGTCGGCCCCGACATGGCCTTCGGTGGCCCGGGGCTCCGTGTCCAACTACTCCCGCCGGGAACGTTGTCGCAGACCGCCGGCCTGAAGCCGGGCGATGTCGTGACCCGTCTCCACGGCGTCGAGATCAAAACGGTGGCCGATTTCCAGAAGGTTGGCCTCACCCAGATCTTTGCCATGAAGAAGGGCGACACGCTCGACGGCGAGTACCGTCGCGGCGACGCGATCCAATCGTTTCGCGTCGAAGTTCCGGAACTGCCCCGTGTGCCGATCTTCAAGCGGAGGGGGCTCGCCGGCCGGCTCGAGGTCAAAGCCGAGGGCAACCGCATCGAGGTCACGGCCCGCGCGGTTGCCCGCTACACCCTGTTGATTCGCCGTGGGATGTTCGACCTCGACCAGCCGCTCCAGGTCGTCACCAACGGCGCCCTTAGCTTTCACGCTCGGGTGAAGCCCGACGTGGGCTTCCTGCTGGAACAAGCGGCGGAGGATGACGACCGCTCGGCAATCTCCTACGCCCGGATCGAGGTCAAAGTGCCCCCCGGTGCGGCCCCGGCCCCGGGGCGTCCCTGAGCGTGTTGGTTAGCGGTAGACGTCGCGTGGACGGCCATCCCTGAACCGATGCCATGCAATCCAGGCTTATTCGTATCTCCATTCGAAGCGTCGAGCAGTGACCCAGGACTGGCTGGTACGAAGGTGTCAAATCCCTCGAAAGAGTCGTGAGGCTTTTCCCATGATTCGTAATCGAGCCCAGAACCGAATGGTCGCCCGTGTGGAGTTCATGGGAGGGCGTAAGCTCATGGCGACCAATGGCTTTATCCACCTTGGAGTCTTGACCGGAGCAGCGCTGGCTGACTACCAACGAGGTGTGCCGATTGAGTCGCCTCCGACGGGAGTTCCGGAAACATGGATCGACTCGGCCGGCGTCAGGTCGCCATGAACGCGACTAGCCGGGACCAGTGGGAGTTGTTTGTCGAGCATCGGCGATGCCTCACGGCCGCGCTCGCCCGCGAGGCGACGGCGCGGCGATCGCGCCTCTGCGTCCTGGGGGCCGGCAACGCGAACGATCTGGACCTGACTGCTTTGCTGTCCGTCCATCGCGACGTGCACTTGGTGGATATCGACTCCGAGGCGCTCTCCCGCGGTGTGCAGCGGCAGGGAGTTGCGAGCCACCCGCGATTGCGGCTGCACGGCGGCGTGGACGTCACGGCGACGCTCGGCATCCTGTCGAACCGGACACCGAACTCCGAGCTGGAGCCCGCGGACTTCGACGCGATGGCCGCTTGGCCCGCGTCACGAACCGCGGTGGTCTTGCCCGGCGGGTTCGATCGGGTGGCGTCGACCTGCATGTTAAGCCAGATCCTTGAGACGGCCGCGTACTCGCTCGGCAAGGACCACCGCCAGCTCGCCGACGCCAGGGCTGCGTTGCTGGCCGGGCACCTACGGCTGATGGCCCGCCTGGCCGCTCCCGGTGGCGAGGCCGTGCTCGTCGCCGAGGTCACCTCGTCCGAGATTCTCGCGGAGTTGCCCGGCCGGGCGAACGAGGAACTCGCCGGGCTTTTGGCGGAACTGGGGCGTAAAGGCAACCATTTCCGCGGAGTGCATCCTCGGCAGTTACTCGCGACCCTGCGCGCGACCCGACTATCCGGCCGCTCATCGCGGCCGCGGCCCCGCTCATGCCTTGGCGATGGCGGCTGCACGATCGGACATACCTCGTTGCTGGGGTTGCGTTCCGGCTCGCGCATCGGTTCAAAAGTTGAACGGAATCATCCGTCGCAGCTTCGGGTAGCGGAGGAAGAGCCCGAGCCAGATGAGAACGCCGATAATTATGAATGGGACAATGCCGAAGTCACCGACGCGAACGTGCGTGGCAATTATGCCGCCGATGTAACCCGTTACCAAAATTGCACCGAGCACGGAGGTCTGCGGAATCAAGTAAATGATCACGCAGGTCAACTCGAGGATTCCCAGGCCGACCATTTGCTCGAGCTTCCAGCCGATCGGATCCAGATATTTGGCAACTTCTTCGGGCGGCCCAGGCTGGATCAACTTCATCACTCCGCTGAAGATCAGTGCCGCCGCCGGCAGGATTGTAAGCAACCACCCGGTTACGAACGCGGCAGTGGAAGGACGGTTCGGATCGACAGGCGCTCTAGCGGGCTTCGATTCGGACGATTGGCTCATGAGTGAAGATCCTTTCAACGCCACGGTCCAGGTTAGCGCCAGTTGCAGCCAACTGTAGCGTGGCGAAGGCCCGCGATCAATGCCGGGCGAATGTTGAGAGACTCATTCCGGAGGAGTAAACGCGTACGCCGGAAAGTTCAGATCCATCATCAGGAGCTGAAAGGCCCGGTGTCCACTTAATGGATCGAATTCGTGGTCCGCGAGCGCACGATAAAGGCGACGAGCACCAGCGCGCCGGTCATGCTCTGTGGACTGGAGGCCGGGCGATTCAAGAGCTGCGACAAGTGTGCCGTGAGGATCAGTTCAATCGACGCGGAGCGCAAAAAGGTTGCTGTGCGCTTGACGCGGTGATTATCGGAGCCGAAGCTCGTTCTCGCTTGTTACGACGAACGCACCCGCCGCGCGACGAAATGCGTCAAGATTGAAGGGGCGCGCAGCAAATCGAATCCCGAAACCGGACAACCAGACTCGAGGAACGAATCGATGCTCTTCGATCTCCAGCCTACCTTGAAAGGCGAACGTCTCGAGCTCAGGCCGCTTCGGGCGGAGGATTTTCTGGAGCTTTTCGCTGTCGCTTCAGACCCGCTCATCTGGGAACAACATCCTTCGAACGACCGATACAAGCCTGAAGTGTTCAAGGAGTTTTTTCGTCTGGCAATGGAATCTGGTGGGGCGTTCGTCGTCATTGACTTGCGCGACGGCCGGATCATCGGGTCGTCGCGATTCAAGGGGTACGACGAAACGCAGGGCGAGATCGAGATCGGCTGGACGTTTTTGGCGAGGTCGCATTGGGGCGGCGTCTACAACAGGGAAATGAAACGGCTCATGATTCAGCACGCCTTCCGGTTCGTGGACCGCGTCATTTTTCTTATCGGTCCACATAATCTGCGCTCTCAGCGGGCGATGGAGAGAATCGGCGGGGTTCGGGCTGGATCGAAGGTCGACGGGAGTGGGCGAGAGAGTTTCGTTTATGAGATTCGGGCGGGGGCACTGCCGGAGTGGTTGATCAGTGAATGAACGGATTGTGAGCGGGCTGTCGGCCGGGGTGTGGGATTTCCCCGACGGGGCCTGGTAGCCCGTGCCTATTGTCTGCGGCTCGGTTGGGGCCGCCACGGCGGCTTGGGGAAGAAAAACACGATCCATGGCTCCGAGGTATCGTGTCGCCGCGACGGGCGACGGACATCCGAAGCGCGGCAGGCGTCGACCATTCGCTCGATCAACCCGACTGCCTTCGATTAGCGCAGGGTGTTCACCTTTGGAGCCTGGACGATCCAAGCATGCCTTTTCTTGTCGGCCTGCGGCGTCGCTGCTACGCTTCTCTGATGGTTTCCCCTCGTCGCATATTCTATCGCATCAAGGCGGCGGCGCAGCGTCTTGCCGCCGGGTTTTGGTCGGCGGCGATGATCGGCACGCCCCCATCGGCCAGGCCAATGTGGCACGACCCGGCGGCGCATGCGCGCGACTCTGCGGCGCGATATGCCGATGCGATGGACTATCATGTCGCTCAGCGGATTTCCGCGAACTCAAACCGCCGTTTCCAGCCCCAGTACGTGAAGTGAAAGGCGGATTCCGAGCCCCCGATGAACGAATGAATGGGTATCAAGATCCGCGCCGCTACCAGCTCGCGGTATTGGGGCCGGTTCCCGTCCGTGACCTCCCGATCGCCCCTCAAGTGCCGGCGAAGCAGATCCCTTGCGGATTCCGACACGTTGCTCGCATCGGGAGGCTCAAATCGCTCGCGCTCGATTCGGTCTGCAGCCTCGTGGAGCAATTCTTCACGGTGCGCCCAGCCCTCGTCGGTGAAGCGAAAGTCATCACCGTCGGGAGTCATGATGCCGGCGTCAACAAGTTCCCGATAGGCGGGCAGATCACGCTCCCTGACTTTCATGGGCCACTTTTTTACGCGGTACCTGAGCACGGCGACGGCGTTTTCGGACAGGGCGATTGTCTGCATGGCAGGCTCCTTCCTGGCGGCATGTTAGCCGGAAGGGGCATCGGCGGGAATATGGATTGCCTACTGCGCACGACCGCGGCTTGCTTCTGGAAAGTCGCAATCCGGGTGCTCTGTCGATTATTTAGGAGTCTTCCACTGTAGGATCTCTGCGCCGTGCGCGCATCGCGGAGACCTGCGGTCGCGCCAGCGGGCGGGGCCAGAGTCCCGCGCCCAACATTGCGGCTGCGCTGCGCCAGGGATGGTGTCCTTGGAACCGGAGGAGGCAATCAATGCCCTTCGATCTCCCGCCTATTCTGAAAGGCGAACTTCTTGAGCTCAGGCCGGTTCGGGCGGAGGATTTTGATGAGCTTTTCGCTGTGGCTTCCGATCCGCTCATCTGGGAACAACATCCCTCAAGTGACCGGTACAAGCTCGAGGTGTTCAAAGAGTTATTTCGGCAGGCAGTCGAATCAGGTGGGGCGCTCGTCGCCATCGATTTGCGTGACGGGCGGGTCATCGGGTCGTCGCGATTGTTCTCGTTTGCTTTGTCTCGACCGCTTTCCCAGGGGCTGGAAGCCCTTGGCTATTGACCTGCGTCCCATTGGGGCGGGGAATGGCGGGGTGTGGCTGGCGGCAGTGTCGGCCGTACGGCGCCCGGCCCCTTTGGGTCGGGCAAGGACGTGGCTGACAGGAGTGTCGGCGCTACGGCGATGATGTCGTTCTGGTGTTCCAGGGGCTCGAAGCCCCTGGCTATTTACCGGCGCCCCGTTCGGGCGGGCAACGGTGGCGCGTCGCCGACAGGAGTGTCGGCCCCACCTCCAACGCGCGGGAGTCGTCCCCGGTTGAGTTGGATTGGGTCCGTGCGCCGATTCGCTGGGGCCGAAAAGCGGGCGTGATCGTTGCAAACGGCTTAACCGGACCGGGCTCGCTGAAGTCCTCGAAAAAACTTGCTCTACGGCGCAAATGGGATGGGGGGTTTTGTAGATCATCTGGGAAATGGGCCATGCTCCGTTGAACGGGCGTGGGCGAACAAGACGATGTGGGCAAGTTTTTATCAAAGGGGATGTCATGGTCATTCAGGCAGAACGCGAACGAAGTTCACGGAACCCTAACGGGAGCACGGGGCCCCGGACGGCTGAGGCTAAGGAACGCGTAAAGTACAACGCCGTACGTCATGGCCGCTCGGCGCGGAATGTGCTCTTGCCGGGGGATGACCCGGAGGAGTATCAGGCGAGGATTGACGATCTCAAGGAGGACCTCGGGACACGAAACCGGTACGAGGAGCAGCAGGTTGAGCGGGCGGTGCAAGCTGGGTGGATGGCTGACCGCGCGACGCGATCCGAGACGGCTTGGCTGACCGCGAGGATGCTGACCGAGCCGGCGGCGGAGGCGCTCAAGCAGACGCTCGAGGCTGATTCACTCTTCCAACGGCTGATGTTTGATCGCCGGGGGCCGACGGAGATGTACGCGTCGCGAGACTACGATCATAAACAGCCGCGGACTTCGGCGTCGGGGGAACCTGTTGACGAGGACCGGCCGTTCCGGGTGCTCGCCCAGCTCGAAGCCACGCTGCCGGGGTGCCAGGTGCTGCTGAAGACGTGGGGCGGGCTGGGGGGCTTGCTCCGAAGAGGACGCGGCTGGCAATCGCCGGATAAGCTCAAGGCGATCCGGCTGCTGGGTTATCAGCCGCTGGACGCTCTTAGCTCGGACGAGGTTGCGGTGATCTTTCTTGCCGCGCACGTGATCGAGCCTCAGTCTCGCTATGCGTTCCAGGAGTTGCGATGCGAGATTCCTGACGACCAGTTCAAGCAGTTCAAGGCGAGGGTCGAGCGGCGAGAGTTCGAAGCGATCACGCCGCCGGATGCCGCGGCGGCCCGGGCGGTGCTGCTTGAGATCGTCGACAGGGCCACGGAACGGCTGCGGAAGCTTGAAGCCAAACATCAGAGAGTGGCCGATCAGCTCGAAGCGCTGCAACCGGAGATCCTGAAGCAGGACCGGAGCAAGTTCGGCGAACAGTACTATCGGCGCTGGGGGAGCTGCGACCGGGCGCACCATCGCCATATCGATGCCATCCACAAGCTTCGCCGCAATGAGGCACAGGGGTGGGGCACTGTGCGCAGCGAACGACAACAGCGGAGAGAGGCGAGACGGCGGCAAGAAGAGAGAATGCGTGCGGCTGAAGCCGATCCACGGCTCGTTCTGGACGAGCATGGGACGGTGCGCTATGCGTTTGATTACGAGGGAGATGTGGAGGCAGGGCTGGCGCGGTATGACAACCCATACAAGGCCCCAGCGGACCAGACGGATGCCGCGAGCGGGGCGATTGGTGCGGAAGAGCACGTTCGAGGCGTACTGGATTCTGTGCCCTCGCAGCCGACGGCTGTTGAGAGCGAGCTTCCCGCCGGCGTGGAAGTTGCAGTTGGGGCGGTTCAGGACGGGGGCGGGGAAGTGGGTCAGTCCGTCGATGCGGCGCCTGCATTCGAGGGCGACTCGCTTAGCACGACGCCGGATGGGGGTGATCCCGTAATTGTTGCTGGGAAAGGAGAAGGGGCGAAAGTACAAAACAAAGTCCCCCCGGTAGCCAGGACGGAGGACGCCGCGCGGAGAGTGGAAGGGGGGACTCAGGAATCATCGGTCGACGCGGCACTGACCGGCGGCGCGACGCAGGGTGGGATTCTGGGTGAGGAGTCGGCACGGATTGATTCCGTAATCTTTGGAATCAAAGGAGAAGCGGCAAATGTTCAAAACGAACTCCCCCCGAGCCAGCGGTGTGCAGGCTGCGTCGACTTCGCGACGGAAAGCCTTGACAGTGGCTGAGAAACGTGAGAGGCGGAGTGAGAGCGATTCTCTCGAAAAACTGATTACTGGATATGACCAACGATCATTTTCTGGAGGCTCACGAATTCAAGAGGAGATCGGAACGCCGTCAGGCGCGGGTGTTCATCGTGCGACCGTGCACCATCGGGCTGCCCAAAAACTGGCGTTGGCTGGATTATCGATTTTGATTAAAGTTCCGCCTCTTGAGTTTCGACAGGGACTGTCGGGCTCAGGTGAGACTTCTATGCGTCCACACTTCGGTCATGCTCGACGCACTTTTTCGATTGATCTCAGGCGCTCAGGTTCGCCGTACCGCATGAATGCCTGGCACACGGCTGGTTTTTTCTCAGCCTCAAGCCTCCGGCGGCGGTTACAGCACGCGAAGGTTGAGTCGCGCCACGCCACGGGAGGTTCGTTCGCCATGCGGAAAACCCGCTGCCCTTGCGTTTTGTCAGCGCCATGAACACATCCTCATCGGCCTCTTCCTGGCGTCGGGACTGGCTTTCGTGGGCCCGGGATGCCACCAGCACTACCACTACTACAATACAGACCCCTGCGCGCCCGGCGCGCCCGTGCCGAGCAGCGTGCGCACATCGCCGTTGTGCGACACGACGACCTCGATCGTGGACGGTGGAACCACGATGGCCGACGGCTCAACCCGCTCAACCACTGTTAGCGGCGGACAGAGCGAAGTCGCCGCGCGTCGTCGTCAGCAACGCGGACAACTCCTCTCGGTTTTCTTCGTGGCGACGCTCCGACTCGGAACCACTGGCACAGACGAGCGTGCAAGGCTCGCTCGATGATAATAAGGTTAATCGGTGATTGGTCAGTTGTCAGTTGTCAGTTGGGGCCGCGGGGTGGACTTCGGCATTCGCGCTGTATCCGGGGCGGTGGGGCGGTAAAGTCTATCTGTCGAGAGTTTGCACCGACGACACGAGATGAGAGCAAACGGGCGGCCGGCGCGGTTGGGCGAGTCATCGAAAGCGCTTGGCGGCGGATCTGATCAGGAACGACATCATCATGGGTAGCGATCCGTCAGAGCGCGATTTACGGTCGATTCGCAATATCGGCATCATTGCGCACATCGATGCGGGCAAGACGACGACCACCGAGCGCATCCTTTATTACACCGGTGAGATCCACCGGATGGGGGATGTCGACAAGGGGAACACCACCACCGACTATCTCGACGAGGAGCGCGAGCGAGGGATCACGATTGTCGCGGCGGCAATCACGTGCACGTGGAAAGACGCCGACGGGCGTCCGCTCTTGATCAACATCATCGATACGCCCGGGCACGTGGACTTCACGGCCGAGGTCGAGCGTTCGCTGCGCGTGCTGGACGGCGCGGTGGTGGTTTTCTCCGCCGTCGAGGGGGTCGAGGCCCAGAGCGAAACGGTGTGGCGGCAGGCGGCCAAGTATCGTGTGCCGCGGATCTGCTTCATCAACAAGATGGACCGCATCGGCAGCGAGTTCGAGCGAGTGTACCACGAGATCGAAGAACGTCTGGTCGACAGCCATCCGATTCCCGTGCAGATCCCGATCGGGGCCGGGCCGGAAGGGACGATGGGCGAGTTCAAGGGGCTGATCGACCTGATCGCGATGAAGGCGCTTTACTACAAGACCGAAGACATGGGCTCGACGATCACCGAGACGGAAATTCCCGAGGACCTCTTGCCGGGCGCCGAGCTGTGGCGGGAGAAGATGCTCAACAGTCTGGCCGACAAGGACGAGGTGTTCACCGAGGCGTTCATGGCCCATCTCGAAGGGGCCGACCTGCCGGCGAGCGCGATCACCGCGGCACTGCGGCGGGTGACGCTGACGGGCCAGGCGCACCCGGTGCTGTGCGGCTCGAGCCTGCGGTACGTTGGCGTGCAGCGGCTGCTGGACGCGGTGGCCGCGTACTTGCCGAGCCCGCTCGACAAGCCGCCGGTGATGGGCCATCATCCCGAAGAAAGGGACCGAGATCACGCGCAAGCCGAGCCCGGACGAACCGTTCTGCGGGCTGGTCTTCAAGATCACGAGCGATGCCCACGGGGACCTTTCGTTCGTGCGGGTCTACTCGGGCCGGCTCAAGTCGGGCAGCCGCGTTTATAACCCCGGCAAGGACAAGAAGGAGAACTGTTCGCGGCTTTACCACATCCGGGCCGATGACCGCGAGCAGATCACCGAGGCGCTTGCCGGGGATATCGCCGGGATTGTCGGGCTCAAGGACTCGGTGACCGGAGACACGCTCTGCGACGGAGCGCATCCCGATCTTGCTCGAGCGAATCGAGTTTCCCGAGACGGTCATGAGCATGTCGATCGAGCCGGTGAGCTCGGCCGACAAGGGCAAGCTGGCCGACACGCTGGGGGCGCTCGCGCGCGAAGACCCGACATTCACGTTTCGGGTGAATGAAGAGACGGGGCAGACCTTGATCTCGGGCATGGGCGAGCTGCATCTGGAGATCCTCAAGAACCGGATGACTCGCGACTTCAAGCTGAACGTGCATGTGGGCAGGCCGCGGGTGAGTTACCGCGAAACGATCAAACGCGCGGTGCGGCGGGTGGAGGGGTCTTGCATTCGCCAGACGGGCGGCTCGGGTCTTTATGCCAAGGTCACGATCGACGTCGAGCCGGAGACGCAGCCCAAGGGAGCGCCGGTGCTCCACTTCATGAACAAGCTCAAGGGAGGCGTGATTCCGGCTGAGTTTCTGTCCGTCGATCGAGATGGGACTGCGCGAGGAAGCCAAGTCGGGAGGGCGGACCGGATATCCGCTGGTTGACCTCAAGGTGACGCTCGTCGATGGCGCGACTCACGACGTCGATTCGAACGACCTGGCGTTTCGGTTTGCGGCGTCGGATGCGCTGCGGAAGGGCCGTGCAGGAGGCCGGGTCGGTCTTGCTCGAGCCGATCATGCGGCTGGAGGTCGTCACTCCTGAAGAGTATCTGGGCGGAATCACGGCCGATCTGTCGAGCCGGCGGGCACTCATCGAGCGCACCAGCAGCCGCGGACGGCTGATGGTGATCGATGCGCGGGCACCGCTCGAGAAGATGTTCGGCTACTCGACGGCCGTTCGCAGCCTGAGCCAGGGGCGGGCGGGGTATACCATGGAGCCGCTTGAATACGCGGCGGCACCCGAGAGTCTTCTGGAGGCCATCGCCGGGATGTAGCCCTCCAATCCAATTACAAATTCCTCATTGAACTACGTTGACTGCTCAATTATCGCTTGCTACACTTTTACTTTCCTACGTGAAGTGCGAGGTCCGCTTGAGAAGGGTCTCGTTGATACGTTGATCATTTTGGTTTGACCGGGAAGGATGACAGCACGGTGGCGGGAAACAGCAACGAGCGGATCCGGATCAGGATGGAGGCGTATGACCATACCATCCTCGATCAATCCGCCAAGGACATCGTCGACACCGCGAAGCGGACGGAGGCGATTGTCCACGGGCCGATTCCGCTGCCGACTCGCATCGAACGCTACACGGTGCTCCGGAGCCCGCACATCGACAAGAAGTCGCGGGAGCAGTTCGAGATCCGGACGCATAAGCGATTGATCGACATCGTTCAACCGACCAACAAGACGATCGACGCGCTCAACAAGCTAAGCCTCCCCGCGGGGGTGGACATCAAGATCAAGGCTTCCCCAGCGGGAACGTGATCGAGGTGAAGACCTCGGTCTCCGAGGGGCAGGTTTGACGGTTTCCTGGACCGCGCATGACCTTAACGGTCGTGCGTGAGAAGTCCGGTCGCGTCGGATGCCTCAATCGGCGTAACCTTTAACGGCCGCCGTGCGATAGCTCTGATGCCCGGGTTGCCGTGATGCCTGGCGGCAATCTGTGTTGAAACCTGACCGAAACACGCCAGGTGCATGACGGCATCGAAAACGCCGCCGGGTGAACCGTCGGTTCATGCCGCTGGAATCAAACGTTCGTCAGTCAGAGGGAGTCGGGGCGATGCGTGTCGGGTTGCTCGGGCGAAAAGTCGGCATGACCCAGATCTATCAAGAGAACGGTGTGGTCGTGCCGGTCACGGTCCTTGAATGCGGGCCTTGCACGGTGCTGCAGGTTCGCACCGAAGACCGCGACGGTTACCACGCGTGGCAGCTCGGGTTTGACGACAAGAAACGGAAGAAGGCCAACCAGGCCGAGCGAGGTCATGCACGGAAGGTGAGCGGCGAGCCGAAGCGATTTGTCCGCGAAGTGCGCCAGGACGGGCCAACCGAGATCGCCGAAGGGCAGACCTTGACGGTCGATCTGTTCAACGCGATTTCGAGCGTCGACGTGACCGGCATCAGCAAGGGGCGTGGTTTTGCGGGCGTGATGAAGCGGCACGGGTTCCGCGGGCTGCGGGCCAGCCACGGTGTCAAGCGAATGCACCGGCACCCGGGCTCGTCGGGTCCCAGCGCCGATCCGGCACGAACCCAGAAGGGCATCCGGAAACCGGGGCATATGGGCAACGCTCAGGTGACGGTGCGCAACCTCGAGGTCGTCCGGGTCGACAAGGACAACAATCTGCTCCTGATCAAGGGGGCAGTGCCCGGGCCCCAACGGCGGCTATCTCACGATCAGGCAGACAAACAAGGTGTAATCACGGACTGAATCGAATCGAGCACGCGTGGCCAGTGTCACTGCCGTGCTCCCATGAACGAACCGCAAATGGATCGAACGATGTTGACAGTACCCGTTTACAGCGCAACCGGTGAGCCGATCGGCGAGGAAACGATCGACCCGGCCGATTTCGGCGGCACGATCAACAAGCAGCTCTTGCACGAAGTGGTCCTCATGCATCTGGCGGCGCGCCGTGTCGGCACGGTCAACACGCGCGGCCGAGCTGATGTGGCCGGGTCGGGCAAGAAGCTCTTCCGCCAGAAGGGAACGGGCAACGCCCGCGTGGGCCCGAAGCGCACCAACAAACGCGAAGGGCGGCGGCGTCGCCTTCGCGCGGCGGAACCGGGACTATCGCTACTCGATGCCCAAGAAGGCCGTTCGCACCGCCATTCGCATGGCACTGCTTTCCAAGTTTCAGGACCGTCAGGCCATCGTGCTCGACGGCCTGAAGCTGACGAAGCCCCAGACCAAGGAAGTCGCCAGCATGCTTCGAGCCATCAAGTCGGCCTGACCTGGGGGAGGACGAGGTCGAGTCGGTCGGCGAAACCAAGGCCGCGGCGAGGCGGCGGACGCTCGATCGGCGCACCATCCTGTTCGGGCTGCCTGCCCACGACCTGGTGATTCATGCCAGTGCGCGAAACATCGACGGCGTGATGGTCGCCCCCGTGACCGAATTCAACACGTACGACATCCTGAAGCAACGCTACCTTGTGCTCACTCGCGAGGCGCTCGAGACGCTCAAGGAACTGCGCGAAGCAGCAGGCAAGCCGGCGCCCGGGCGTTTCTTCGGCAACGGCGGCGCCTCATACGGAGAGCTGATCCACCATGGTTACCCTGCGTCGACCGCCGCAATCTACACGGTCCGGGCCGGTCCTGGAGCCATACCAGGTGATCGTCCGACCGCTGATCACCGAGAAGGCGACCCACGTCTCCGAGCGGGACAACGCCTACACGTTCGAGGTCAATCCGCTGGCGACGAAGACGGAAATCAAGACGGCGATCGAGACGCTCTTCGACGTCAAGGTGATGGGCGTGCGCACCCAGAACCGCCGGGGCAAGCCGCCGTCGCTATCGGGTCAAGGTCGGCCGGATGCGGACACTGGAAGAAGGCCATCGTCACGCTGTTCGAGGAATACCGGATCGACTTTTATTGAGATCAGATCGGAGCGAGGAGATCGCGAGGCAGTCGGCTGGCTCGCGAGTTCTCGAACGCCTTCAGAACGCCACACGAACGGAACGGCAAGGGAAGATCACGATGGGTATTCGAGTCTACAAACCGACGAGCGCGGGCCGCAGGAATTCCTCGGTCAGTGACTTTGCCGAGCTGACGGACAAGAACAAGAAGCCCGAGAAGAGCCTGACCGAGCCGCTGCAGAAGACGGGGGGCCGGAACAACCAGGGTTTCATCACCGCGCGACATCGCGGCGGCGGTCATAAGCGTAAATATCGAATCATCGACTGGGTGCGCAACGATCGCGACGGACAGGCGGCCGCGGTGACCCACATCGAATACGACCCGAATCGATCGGCCCGGATCGCGCTGATCCAGTACGTGGATGGGCAAAAGCGGTACATTCTCGCCCCCGACGGGCTGGCGGCCGGCATGAGCGTCGCGAGCGGCCCGGAAGCCGAGCCCAAGGTGGGCAACTGCATGCCGCTTTCCAAGATCCCGACCGGCCTGCACGATCCACAATATCGAAATGCAGCCCGGCGGCGGCGGCAAGCTGTGCCGCTCGGCGGGCGTGGGCGCGATCTTGACGGCCCGCGACGGCAACTGGGCGCAGATCACGTTGCCGTCGGGCGAGGTCCGGCGAATCCCGGCTGCCTGCCGGGCCACGATGGGCATGGTCGGCAACCCCGACCACATGAATGTTCGCCTGGGCAAGGCCGGCCGATCGCGCTGGAAGGGCCGCCGGCCGCACGTCCGCGGCGTTGCGATGAACCCGGTCGATCACCCGATGGGTGGCGGTGAAGGGCGGACTTCGGGCGGCCGCCATCCGTGCTCGCCCACCGGTGTGCTGGCCAAGGGGGGCAAGACCCGGCGCCGGCGCAAGCCGTCGAACAAGGCGATCATTCGCCGCCGCCGCAGCGTGCGTTACGGGCAGCTCAAGGTCTGAATGGCCTGGGTTAGTCTCGGGTTGGACCATTTGCTTTTCGCTCAGCGGGTGAATAGGGATCACGACAGAAGAGGAGCCAGACCGGCATGGGAAGATCGCAGAAGAAAGGCCCGTACGTTGTCGAGCGGCTGCTCGAGAAGGTGATGAAGGCCGACGCTTCCGGCAGTCGCGAGCCGATCAAGACATGGGCGCGCGCCTGCATGATCGTGCCGGAATTCGTGGGAAAGCACTTTGCGATCCACGACGGGCGAAAGTTTGTGAAGCTGTACGTCACTGAAGATATGGTCGAGCACCGGCTGGGCGAGTTTGCGCCGACGCGGACCTTCCGCGGCCACGGCGGCAAGGCATCGAAGGCACCCGCCGGCGGCAGCGGACCACCACCGGGCAAGAAGTGAGTGATCGTAGTAAAAAGAGCCATCAGTCCAGGCGGACGTGAGGCGGGCAACTTTCTAACTGATTCTCGAGCACGCCAAGAGACAACGGACATGGGTTACGCAATCCAGCATCACGCGACGCACCGATTCGCCCGGATCTCGGTGCGGAAGCTCCGGCCGCTATTGGACCTGATTCGGGGCCATTACGCCGACGACGCGCTCGACTTGCTCAAGTACATGCCGCATCGCGGGGCGCGGATGGTCGAGCAGGTGCTCAAAAGCGCCATGGCGAACGCCGAGGACAAGGGCATCCGCAACGTGGGCGCGCTGATCGTCGTCGACGCCCGCGGCGAAGGAGGCCCGATGTTCAAGCGACTCATGCCCCGCGCTCGAGGCATGGCGTACCTGATCCGGCGGCGGACGGCGCACATCCAGGTTGGGCTTGCCGATGGGCTGGTATGGGTTCCCGAGGGAGGGCGAGTGCCAGCGGAGGCCGGCGAATCGGCGAGCTAGGCACACGGGTGCTTTAGCGGGTGGTTAACGGGTTCCACGGCAAGATGGGCGGGTGAAATCGCTCACGCAGGGCGGCTCGAATCGGAACGACAGCGGGAATCGATCAAGAGGAAATCATGGGCCAAAAAGTTCGACCGACCGGCTACCGCGTGGGAATCATGGAGGACTGGCGCAGCCGCTGGTACGCATCCAAGCACGAGTTCGCCGACTTGCTGGTCGAAGACTTCAAGATCCGGGCGTTCATCAAGAAGAAGTATGGGTTTTCGGGCATCCCGAAGATCGAGATCGAGCGCACGCGTGACGCGGTGACGGTGCTCCTCTCGACGGCGCGGCCGGGCGTGATCATCGGCCGCAAGGGGGCGGAGGTCGAGATCCTTCAGAAGGACCTTCAGGAGCTGACGGGGCGGCGGATCGAGATCAAGATCGTGGAGGTTGCACGTCCGGAGATCGACGCGCAGTTGATCAGCGAGGACATTGCCGAGCAGCTCCAGAAGCGGTCGAGCTTCCGGCGCACGATGAAGCGGGCCATCGAGCAGACGATGGACGGCGGCGCCAAGGGGGTGAAGATCCAGCTCTCGGGACGGCTGGGGGGAACCGAGATGTCGCGGACGGAGGCCACTGCGGCCGGCTCGGTGCCGCTCTCGACCTTGCGGGCGCGAATCGACTACGGATTCACGGAGGCCAAGACCGCGCAAGGTCATATCGGAATCAAAGTATGGGTCAACCAAGGCGATTATTTGAAGATGGAGGCCGGCGATGCCCCTGATGCCCAAGCGGGTCAAGTATCGAAAAAGCCAAAAAGGCCGCGTAAAAGGTAATGCGACCCGCGGCAACTATGTGTCGTTCGGTGAGTACGGGATTCAGAGCCTGGAGCCCGGCCGGATCAGTGCGCAGACGATCGAGGCGGGGCGTATCGTGGCCAGCCAGGCAATCAAAGGGGGAGGCAAGCTCTACATCCGGGTTTTCCCGCAGAAGAGCGTGACCGCAATTCCTGCCGAGACGCGGATGGGTAAAGGGAAAGGTGAAATCGAATACTGGGCGGCCGTCGTGAAGCCCGGGACGATTCTTTATGAAGTCAGTGGTCTGGGCGAGGAGGCGGCACGCACGATGTTCGCTCGCGTCGCGCAGAAAATGCCCGTGAACTGCCGGTTCGTGCACCGGCGGCCGATCTGAGGAGCGCCAACGATGTCCAAACCGGCCGAGCTTCGAGAGCAGACGAGCGAACAGCTCGACCTGACGCTCAAGGACGTGCAGAGCAACCTGTTTCGGCTGCGCCTGCAAAGCGAAACCGAGCGGCTCGAAGCGCCGAGCGAGATTGTCAAGGCGAAGCGAGAGATCGCCCGCATCAAGACGATCCTGCGGCTGCGCCAGATCGAGCAGGAAAAGGTGGCGGCCGTGCCCACCGGTGCGAAGAAGGCGTGAATCGTGTGAAAAATGAATGCGGCCGACTGTTCCCCCCTGGCCGCGGGCTTTGCTCGAGGGTTTGAGTCAGCAAGAACAACGAGGAATCCGATGCGTGAGATGAACCGATGACAGAAGCGACCAAAGCCACCGGCAAGATTGCGGCGCGCAGCCCGCGCAAGCGGGAAGTCGGTATCGTGACGTCCGACAAGATGACCAAGACCAGGCGGGTCATCGTCGAGCGGCTGGTACCGCACCCGAAGTACGGCAAGCTGATGCGCCGCCGAACCGTCTGCCATGCGCATGACGAGGCCAACACGTCGCACAAGGGAGACGTGGTCGAGATCATGGAAACACGCCCGTTGTCGAAGCTCAAGCGGTGGCGGATCGTGCGAATCGTTCGCGCCGGCGCCCAGCAAGCTCTGGCCGGCGAGGACGAAGCCGCGCGAACCTGAAAGAGGTTATTCTCATGATCCAGATGCAGACGCGGCTCGACGTAGCCGACAATACCGGCGCCAAGGAAGTGATGTGCATCAAGGTCCTGTACGGCAGCGCATCGAAATACAAGCGGCGCGCCGCCGGATTGGGTGACACGATCATCGCCAGTGTGAAGAAGGCCAGCTCCGGCGGCGAGGTCAAGGCCGGAGACGTGGTGCGGTGCGTGATCGTCCGCACCCGGAACCAGACCCGGCGAACCGACGGGTCGTACGTCAAGTTCGATCGCAACGCGGTCGTCTTGATCGACGCAGAGAAGAACCCGCGCGGGACGCGCATCTTCGGCGCGATTGCCCGCGAGCTGCGCGAACGCCAGTTCATGAAGATCATCAGTCTGGCGGCGGAAGTCGTCTGAAGCGGCCGGGGCTCACCTGAACAAGAGAGCGTATTGACGAGCGGATCATGAACATACGAAAAGACGACCAGGTGGAAGTGATCACCGGCGACGACAAGGGAACGGCGTCCGAGCGGCCGGATCGCCAAGGTGCTGCGGGTCATTCCCGATCGAAACAAGATTGTCGTGGAAGGGGTAAACCGCGTTTACAAACACCTGAGGCCGAGCCAGAAGAATCCTCAGGGAGGGCGGCTCTCCAAGGAGATGCCGATCGACGTCTCCAACGTGAAGCTTTACTGCACAAAATGCAACCGCGGCGTTCGTTACGGCCGCCGGTTCACCGACGACGGGCAGAAACAGCGCTACTGCAAGACCTGCGGGACGAGCCTGGGCAACATCGGCCCGCGCAAGGCGGCTCACGCCAAGAACCGGACTGCTGCGTCGAAGACTGCCGCCCCCAAAAAGGCTTGAAGACATCCGAAGTGAATCGAATTGAAGGATCCCGGCAATGGCTCGCTTGCTTGACTTGTACCGGAACGACATCGCGAAGGCGGTTGCCGCCAAGTTCAATCACCAGAACCCGATGGCGATTCCGAAGCTGACCAAGATCATCATCAACATGGGTGTGGGCAAGGCGACTCAGGACAAGGCCCAGCTCGAGTCGGCCGTGGATAGCCTGTCCAAGATCAGCGGCCAGAGGCCGGTGATTACCAAGGCCAAGGTGTCGGTGTCGGGATTCCGGCTTCGCGAGGGAAACGACATCGGCTGCAAGGTGACCTTGCGTGGCCGGCGGATGTACGAGTTCCTCGACCGCTTGATCTCGATTGCTCTGCCGCGAATCCGGGACTTCCGCGGGGTGAACCCGAACAGCTTCGACGGGCACGGCAATTTCAGCCTGGGTCTTGCCGAGCAGGTCGTCTTCCCGGAGATCGACGCCGACAAGATCCAGCACACCCACGGAATGGACATCACGATCGTGACAACCGCGCAGAACGACGAGCAGGCGCGCGAGCTGTTAAAGCCAGTTCGGCTTGCCGTTCCGGCAGCCGCAGGCCAAGGGGAAGTGACCAGACGGCGTGTTCTGTTCGAGCGAGCCCGGCAGTTTCAACGGGCGTGATGGATCGAGACGGTGCGGTACGGAGAGCAGTAGAGAGTCCAGTGATCGAAGACCAAGCTCTTTTTGAGGGTTGAGGAAGAGCAGATTATGTCGACCAAGGCCCAGAAAATCAAATCGGAAACCCCGCGCAAGTTTGCGGTGCAGCATCGAAACCGGTGCCGCTTGTGCGGGCGACCCCGTGGCTTTTACCGCAAATTCGGCGTCTGCCGGATCTGCTTCCGGAACCTGGCGCTCCGCGGCCTGATTCCGGGTGTCAAGAAGGCGAGCTGGTGAGCCGGCTTGCCTGGTGGAAGCGGCGGATGTTGTTCTCAGGCGGCGGGTGGATGGCCTGCCGCACGTTCACGGAAGTGCTTGGTTCACGGTTCCAGTCGCGGCCAGCCGCGTAACCCGCAACGGTTCAAGAAGGCTCCTTTGCCATGATGACCGACCCGATCGCCGATATGCTCACCCGTATTCGAAACGCAGTCCGGATCGAGCGGACCGTGCTGGAGATGCCCGCTTCGAACATGCGGCGCGGCATCGCGCAGGTCCTGAAGGACGAGGGCTATATCTGGGACTTCGAGGAAATCGAGACGATTCCCTGCCGGACGCTGCGTCTGCAGATGAAATACGGGCCCAACGGCGAGCGTTTGATCAACCGGATCGACCGGGTGAGCAAGCCCGGGCGGCGAGTTTACATGGGCTATAAAGAGCTCAAGCCGATCCTGGGGGGAATGGGGATCCAGATACTCTCCACGCCACGAGGTGTGCTCTCCGACCGCCGCGCCCGAACCGAAAAGGTGGGCGGCGAGGTGCTCGCGATGATTCATTGACCGCGACTGGAGGCGGCGGCGGTCAGCCCTGGAAAAGAGATTCACACTCAAGCGGATAGAAGGAAGACAGAACGATGTCGCGGATTGGACGCAAGCCGGTACCCGTGCCGCCTTCTGTGAAGGTTTCGATCGCCGAGCGGACGATCGAGGTCGAGGGTCCCAAGGGCAAGCTCAGCTTCACTCATCGGGGCGAGATCGACGTTGCCTTCGACAAGGCCGCAGGCCAGATCGTGTGCACGCGCCACGATGATGAGCGAATCAATCGGTCGCTGCACGGGCTCACTCGCAGCCTGGTTGCCAACATGGTGCAGGGAGTCACGACGGGTTATACGAAGAAGCTCGAGATTGTGGGTGTGGGATACCAGGCGCAACTCAAAAAGGCAAATACGATCGCCCTGCAGGTCGGGTATGCGAACCAGGTTGTGCTCGAGGCGCCCGCGGGAGTCAACGTGCAAGTGGTCGATCCGACGCACGTGACGATCAGCGGCGCCGACAAGCAGGCGGTCGGTCAGTTCGCGGCCGTGGTCCGCAAGGTGCGCCCGCCCGAGCCATACAAGGGCAAAGGCATCCGGTACGAAGGGGAGTTTGTCCGCCGCAAGGCCGGCAAGGCGTTCGGCTCGAAGTAACCTTCCGGTGTGAAGCATGAAGACCGAAGAGACGAGGACCGTGTCGTGAATATTGCGAATCAGCAACGTCTTGTTCAGACTCGCCGGAAGAGGCGGCAACTGCGCGTTCGGAACCGGCTTTCCGGAACGGCCCAGCGGCCACGCCTTGCGGTATTTCGCAGCTCGAAGCACATTTACGCGCAGATGGTGAATGACGAATCGGGTGCGGTTATTGTCTCGGCGAGCAGTATGGACTCGGAATTGCGCGGCCAGATCAAGTATGGCGGCAACAAGGCTGCGGCGACGGCCGTGGGCCGCGCGGTTGCCGAGCGGGCCAAAAAGGCCGGTATTGACAAGGTTTGCTTCGACCGCCGAAGCTACAAGTATCATGGGCGAGTCGCGGCGCTGGCCCAGGCTGCCCGCGAGGCTGGGCTGTTGTTCTAACGACCATTACTTCAAAAGACGATTGTCTGGGGGAGTTCGTCCGTGGCGAGCGAGGGACGTGAGCGTGACCGCGATCGTGATCGCGACCGCGGTGAGTGGAACGAGAGCGTGGTGTCGATCCGGCGCTGCGCGGCGGTCGTGAAGGGAGGCCGGCGGTTCAGTTTCAACGCTCTGGTCGTTGTCGGCAACGGCCGCGGCCAGGTCGGCTGGGGCTATGGCAAGGCCAACGAGGTGCCGCCTGCGGTCGAAAAAGGCGTCAAGGATGCGCACAAGCAGATGCACCGGGTGAATCTCAGGGGCTCGACGATTCCTCACGCTGTGGTCGGGAAATATGGTGCCGCGAAGGTATTGCTGATGCCGGCGAGCCCTGGCACGGGTGTGATCGCCGGTGGAGCGGTTCGAGCCGTGGTCGAGTCTGCCGGGGTCAAGGACATCTTGACGAAGAGCTTCGGCTCGAATAACAAGCTCAACCTGGTCAAGGCGGCACTGGACGCGTTGCTCCAGCTTCGAACCAAAGATGAAATCGCTCGCTTGCGAGGAGTGCCCCTCTGATGCAACTTCACGACGTACACAAAGGTATTCACAAGCGCAAGAAGCGAAAGCGCATCGGCCGAGGAGTCGGCTCCGGGCACGGCAAGACCTCCGGCAAGGGCCACAAGGGGCACTCGTCGCGCCAGGGGTTCAAGATCAGCCCGATCTTCGAAGGAGGGCAGATGCCGCTGGCCCGGCGCGTGCCCAAGCGCGGGTTCTTCAACGGCGCGTTCAAGAAGAGCTACGTGGTGGTGAATCTATCGGCTCTCGAGGATCGGTTCCCCGCCGGCTCGGTCGTGGACGAAAAGGCCCTGCGCGCCTGTGGGTTGGTCAAGGGCCAGGAGCACGACGGCATCAAGATCCTGGCGACCGGCGTACTTTCCAAGCCGCTGGAAGTGCACGCGACCAAGTTCAGCGAGTCGGCCACGTCCAAGATTGCCGCAGCCGGCGGGAAGGCAGTCGTCGTGCCCTATCGTCCGCATGAGTTCTCGGGTCGTCCAGGAGAGAACTCATCGCCCGAGGGCGATTGAGCCGCTAAGGAGCGATTGGCGTGCACAGGCCGTCCTATTCTATGCGAGAGATGTGGAATTGCCCGGCGTGCAACCCGGGCGAGGCGGGCACCGAACGGGCTTGCGCACGATGCCAGGACGCGGTCGTAGTCGAGGAGGGGATCGCACGTGGATAAGCTCATCACCATCTTCAAGGTACCTGAGCTCAGGCGCAAGATTCTGTTCACTTGCCTGCTCCTGGCGATCTACCGGATCGGCTTCTACGTCCCGTTGCCGATCGTCAATCAAGCGCAGTTGAAAAACTGGGAGGAGCAGCAGAGCGGTCACACGGCCGGCAAGCTTTTCGGCACGGTTGCGATGTTCGGCGGCACATCGATCGGCATGAGCACGATCTTCGGCCTGGGGATCATGCCGTATATTTCGGCCTCGATCATCTTTCAGCTTCTGGCCAGCGTTGTTCCATCGCTGGAAGCGATGATGAAGGAGGGCGAAAGCGGGCGGAAGCGAATCAACGAATACACACGCTACGCGACAGTGGTTCTCTGTGCAATTCAAAGTGCCTTCTGGGTGCAGTATATGATGAGCCCACAGATGAACGTGGTGTTGCAGCGATATCACACATTTTGGAACGGGTTCGTGTGTGTTTGCATCATGACGGCCGGGACGATTTTCCTGATGTGGATTGGTGAGCAAATTGACGAATACGGGATTGGCAACGGGATCAGCCTCTTGATCATGGCGGGCATTCTGGCCCGTCTGCCGGTTGCGATCACCGGACCGAACGGCCTTTGGTACAACTCGACCTCGAAATTGAACGCCGAGCCGGGCAAATATGGGATCACGACGATTTTGATGTTAATCGGGCTATTCATAGCGGTGGTGGTCGGTGTGATTGCGATCACAGAGAGCCAGCGGCGCATTCCGACGCAGTCGGCGAAGCACGTGCGCGGCCGGCGGGTTTACGGCGGCACCAAGCAGTTCCTGCCGCTGAAGGTCAATCAGGCGGGGGTGATGCCGATCATCTTTGCTTCCAGCCTCTTGATTTTCCCATCCTTCGTCTTCACCAGTCTGGAGAAGGCGACGAGTAATCTGCAGAACGAGAGCTGGACGGTTGGATCGGTCTTCGCCGGGATTTTCCGCGACTTGTCCTACGCCTTTCAGCGCCAGAGCTATATCTACACGGTCTGCTACGTGATCCTGATCTATTTCTTCTGTTATTTCTGGACGGCGATCACATTCAACCCCAAAGATATGGCCGAGAACCTCAAGGATCTGGGCAGCTTCATCCCGGGGTACCGGCCGGGTCGGCGAACAGCCGACTATCTCGAAAAAGTGATGCTGCGGATCACGTATGTTGGAGCGGCATTCCTGGCTCTTGTCGCCGTGATTCCGTCTCTCGTGCAATCGGCGCTGCAGGTCGACTGGACGGTCGCATCGTTCCTGGGCGGCACGGGACTGCTGATTGTCATCAGCGTCTGTCTGGACCTTGTGCAAAAGATCGACGGCCACCTCGTTGTGCGAAGTTATTCAGGGCTCGTGACCCGGAAGTGAATCGGGATGCAGGGAGTGCGCACCTGAGCGTCAATGGCGTATATTGGTAGGGAAGCTGGAGCTCGTGCGCGAGACATCATCTGGAAGAAAAAGGACCCCCGACGTGTCATCCCACCGAAGCATGGTCAGCCGGCCTTCGCTGCCTTCTATCTTGTCGGGCTTGCGCCGGCCGAAGCCGGGTGGCGCGGGCGTCAGGCGCGCCGATTCACCGCCGGTAATCAAGCTCAAGACGCCGCGCGAGATCGACATGATGCGTGAGGCGGGCCGGGTTGTCGCCAAGGCGCTCGACCAGGTGCGGCGGATGGCAGTTCCCGGGGCGTGCACTGCGGCCATGGACGAAGCCGTCGCGGTGATCTTTCGCGAACATCAGGCCACGCCGCTTTTCCTAGGTTATCCCTGCTCAACCAAGGGAAAGCCTCCCTTTCCGGCCGTGATATGTGCCAGCGTGAACGAACAAGTTGTGCACGGCATCCCGAATCGCCGGCCGTTGCGGGAGGGTGACATTCTTTCGATCGATACGGGTTGCCGGATCAACGGCTGGTGTGGCGACGCCGCGGTGACCCTGCCGATCGGACCGGTGCGACCGGAGGTGCAGAGGCTTCTTGACGTCACGTCGGAGACCTTGAACCTGGCGATTCGCGCGATGGGCCGCTGCACCACGTGGCTGGAGGTGGCGAGCCTCATGGAACGCTTCGTCAAGAGCCAGGGAATGTATGTAGTCGAGAAGTTCGTCGGGCACGGAATCGGGCAGACGATGCACGAGGATCCACAGGTCCCGAATTTCGCGAGTGCCGCGCTGCGGCAGCATGACATCAAGCTCGAGCCGGGAATCGTTCTGGCGATTGAGCCGATGGTCGCGCTGGGCACGAAGGAAGTTCGGACTTTATCCGACGGTTGGACGGTCGAGACCAAGGATCGCCGATTCAGCGCTCACTTCGAGCACACGGTGGCCATGACGCCAGACGGACCTCGTGTACTGACTTATCTAGAAGATTGACAGCCACGGAATCAGGCGAAGCGCGAAAGCGAACTGCAGTTTGTGTACATGCGACCAGAAACCCGATCTCTTGCCCTCCACTCTTGCGGATTGGCGTCCGCGTGCGTATAGTTACTAAATTCGGCCCTGGGCTCACCGAAATCGTTCTGGAGATCGAAATGGCCACGATGCTGGCCGTTCGATGTGTTTGACAAGATATGAAAGTTCGATCGAGCGTGAAGCGTATC
Organism: uncultured Planctomycetota bacterium; assembly: GCA_963823665.1. Taxonomy (GTDB): domain Bacteria; phylum Planctomycetota; class Planctomycetia; order Isosphaerales; family Isosphaeraceae; genus CAVXHV01. The sequence continues at coordinate 1,482,824 of CAWGMQ010000003.1, read as the reverse complement.
TGTGAGAACTGCAAGATTGTGCGCCGTGCGGGAAAGGTGTACGTGATCTGCACGAACCCTCGCCACAAGCAACGGCAGGGCTGACCGGCCGATGCCGGCTCGCCATCCCCGGCCGTTCCCAAACCAACCGGAAATGAACCTTCGGAGATCGTACGGATGCCTCGTATTCTCGGCGTCGACATCCCCAACGACAAGCACACCTATTACTCGTTGCAGTACATTTACGGAATTGGCCCGTACTTGGCCGGGGTCTTGTGCCAGCGTACCGGGGTTGACCCGGACAAGAAGGCTCGCGACCTGACCGAGGATGAACTAGCGAAGCTGGCGTCGCTGCTGGACAACGACTTCACGGTTGAAGGCCAGCTTCGGCGGAAGATCCAGCAGAGCATTACACGGTTGCGTGACATTGGCTGCTATCGCGGTCTTCGGCATCGCAAGGGTTTGCCGGTCCGTGGTCAGCGCACGCGGACAAATGCCCGAACCCGCAAAGGTCCGCGGAAAACTGTTGCGGGCAAGAAGGGTGTCAAGGAACTGCGTTAAGACAGTTGATGTCCATCGCGTGTCGGGGTCGGTGCGGTGGGGCATCAGAGTAAAAACGGATTTCTGCCGGCCGTCACCGCGGTTTCGCCTCGACGGGCACGATTGGGTCGCCCGGGCTCTCTCGGTCGAGGCGAGGCTTGAAAAGCTTCGTCGGCCCGTTACATCGCCCGGCCTTTTCGAGAATTCTCGGCGGGATTTACAGCAATGAAATGAATTGAGCGGAACCGGAGACACGAGGAGCAACGGAAAAGTGGCCAAGGCGAAGAAGCGGAAGACGCGGCGCAACGTGAGCCGAGCGGTCGTGCACATCAAGGCGACCTTCAACAACACGACAGTTACGATTACCGACCCCAACGGCGATGCCTTGTGCTGGGCTTCGTCGGGAACGGTTGGGTTCAAGGGAAGTCGCAAGAGCACTCCGTTCGCCGCGCAGCGGGCGGCGGAGACGGCGGCGGCGGCGGCAACGAAGTACGGCGTCAAGGAGGTCGAGGTCAAGGTCAAGGGGCCGGGGTCCGGTCGGGAGAGTGCGATCACGGCGATCCAGTCGTCGGGATTGCTGATCAAGGCCATCGAAGACGTCACGCCGCTGCCCCACAACGGCTGTCGTCCGCCCAAGAAGCGTCGGGTGTAGCCGGCGACTTCGGGTCGGCCACGGTGATGGAGCAAGGCGACGTCGGTTTGTTCGGATCGATCGATTACAAGTGATCCTCAAAGTTCCACACGTTCAAGGGTTCTGAATTCGCCATGGGACGTAATATCGGGCCGGTCTGTCGATTGTGTCGCCGCGAAGGCGCCAAGCTGTTCTTGAAAGGGTCTCGGTGCGATACACCCAAGTGTGCCGTGGATCGTCGAGAAGGCGTGCCGGGCATGCATCAGTTTCGTCGCAGCAAGGCGAGCGAATATGCGATCCGGCTGCGCGAAAAGCAAAAAGTGAAACGTTACTACGGAATCTTCGAACGCCAGTTCCGCAAATATTACGAGGAAGCGACGCGGCGGCCGGGGAATACGGGCGACGCGCTCATGTCGCTCCTGGAGCGGCGGCTGGACAATGTGGTCACACGGCTCGGTTTTGCGGTGAGCCGCCCTCAATCGCGGCAGCTCATCACGCACGGACATATCATGGTCAACGGACGGAAGCTCGACATTCCGAGCTACCTTGTTCGCCCTGGAGACGAGATCCAGGTGAAAAATCGGGAGCATTCCCGCAAGATCGTGCAGGAAAACGTCGCCACCGGAGGCGGGCCCCCAATCCCTGACTGGATGGATCGGGTTAGCACCGATCCGCCCGAGGGCCGCATCAGCCGCATGCCCGTCGCGCAAGATGTCGGGTTGCCGGTGACGCCCCAGTTGATCATCGAGTTGTTGAGCCGCTGACGCGGGCTCTATCCGCGAGTTTTGGATGGGGGAGACCTTTGATGCGTATCCGTTGGCGTGGCCTCGAACTGCCCAGCCGGGTGATCTGCAACCGCGAATCGTTGACCGACACATTCGGCGAGTTCCACGTGGAGCCATTCGAGCGTGGCTTCGGCCATACCGTCGGCAACAGCTTGCGCCGGATCTTGCTGTCGAGTCTCGAAGGCAGCGCGATCACGAAAATCAAGATTCACGGTGTTCATCACGAGTTCTCGTCGATTCCGGGTATGGTCGACGACATCACCGACCTGGTGCTCAACGTCAAGCTGCTGGTCGTGAAGAACCACTCTGAATCGGTGCGCACGATTCGAATCGACCGCGATCGCCAGGGCGTGGTGACCGCCGCCGACATTCTTCATGACGAATCGGTCGAGATCATCAATCCCGACCATATCCTCTGCTCGCTCACGGCAGACGTGCCATTTCACCTGGAGATGACTGTCGAGAACGGTCGAGGCTATCGGACCGCCGCGGAGGGCCACACCGATGACGTCGAGATCGGGGTCATTCCGATCGACGCGAGTTTCAGCCCTGTTCATCGAGTCGAATACCACGTGGAGAACACGCGAGTCGGCCAGAGGACAAACTATGACAAGCTGATTCTCCGAATCTGGACGACGGGCGTGCTCGGGCCCGAGATGGCGCTGGTCGAGGCTGCGAAGATTCTCCGGAAACACTTGAACCCGTTCGTGCAGTACAACGAGCCCGGGCCAGGTTTGCCGTCCGAGGCCCTTTCCGGGGATGGGTCACAGCACATGCCGGTGGATGCCGAGCTCGAGCGGAAGCTCGACATGAGCTTGGCCGAGCTCGAGCTTTCGGTGCGCGCGACCAATTGCCTGGAAAGCGAAGGGATCACCACCGTTCGCCATCTGGTGACGCGGAGTGAGGACCAGCTTCTGAATGTACGGAACTTCGGCGAGACAACCTTGAAGGAAGTCCGCGCCAAACTGCACGAAATCGGTCTGGATCTCGGAATGAACGTCCCAATGAAGGTCGGCGGGTGAGCGAGAAGGCGTCCCGTGCGAACACAGTCCAACGGGCGCCGCATAAGACTCCCTTGCACCCGTCCCCAGTCACGACTAACAACGGACCATCGTCTCCAATGCGTCACCAGAAAGCCGGCCGTAAATTCAAACGGTCACCCTCTCATCGCCGGATGCTCCTGCGCAACTTGGCGACCGCCTTGATCGAACACGGTAAGATCCGGACGACACTCGCGAAGGCCAAGGAAGTGCAGCCGTTTGCCGAGAAGCTGATCACTTTGGCTAAAGACGGTTGGAATCTAGATCACTTCCGCCGGTGTTCTGCCGTGCTGACGAGCAAGAACGTGGCATACATGTTGTTCCACGAAATTGGTCCTCGTTACAAAGAAAGATCCGGAGGATACACTCGCATCTACAAGCTGGCCAAGGTTCGTCAAGGAGACGCGGCTCCGATGGCGGTCATCGCACTGTTAGGTGCAGACGAAGCCATCAAGGCGCCGACCAAACCGGCTGTCGTCGCGAACTGACGCAGATCGCCCACGCACGATGTTCGCGTCGAAGGTGCGGTGTCGACCACCGCTTGCTCGCCGGGGTGAATCGATGGTGCGGGCGCTTCACGGCGGCCTCACAGACTGCTCGGTTCGATACCGAAGGGGTGGAACGCGAACTCGTGATACCACATGACCCTCATTGCATCTTCTGCAAGATCGTCCGTGGTGAGATTCCGTCGGCCCGGGTAATCGAGACGGATGACTCGGTCGCATTTCTCGACATCAACCCGGTCAATCGAGGTCACACCCTGCTGGTCCCGAAGGCGCACTACGCCAAGCTGGCAGACCTTCCCGACTCACTCGCCGGCAGCGTGTGCACGCTCTTGCCGCGACTCGCTCGGGCAGTCGTTGCTGCCACCGGTGCTCATGGCCTTAACGTCGTCGTGAACAACGGTGAAGTGGCCGGGCAGACAATCGACCACTGTCACTGGCATCTCATTCCACGCTTCAACGAGGACGCCGTGAACTGGCCATGGCCGCATAGCGACTACGCCGGCGACGAACTCGGCCAGATGAGGTTTCGCCTTGAACGCGAGTTGAGTAACTAGCAATCACTCGCATTACGGTGTCGGGTGCACACGCGGCTCTCGCCTGCCGCTTTTCATTTCGCCTTGGCCCGTGTGTAGGCCAAGGCCAGAAGCGCGTAGGCAGTCACCAGGTTAGGGTCTCCTTCCATGAAACGGTCCGCAGGGTTGACCCACCCGCCCTCGCGTTGCTGCCGCTTCGCCAGGGCGGCGACAAGCTCGGCGCGCCAGTCATGAGTGTTGCCGGCGGAGTCGATGAGCGTTGGGTCACCCAGGACGAACATCGTCTTGCCGAAGGTGTGGTAGAAGTAATAAAGCCCCTGCTGACCGAGACCCGGGTTCTCGTCCAGCGTGTAATGCCGCTTGACGTAAGTAAGGGCAGCCTTGACGCGCGGATCATCGCGGCCTAGACCGGCATAGATCATGCTTTTGAGGCCGGCATAAGTCATGCTGGCATACGACCTCAGGCCGCCATCACCCTCCTTGCCTGCCATGGTCTCGCCGCCGTTTGCGGCGGTATAGATGAACCCCCCGTCGTTGACCTTGCCGGCCCATTCCTGGTCGTTGAATTCGCTTTTCAAGTTCTGGCAGCGGGAAACGAAGATTAACGCTTTCTTCAAGCTGGGATCGTCAGCCGGCAATCCGGTATCCCGAAGTGATTCGATCAAGAACGCCGTGTTCGAAAGGTCGGGCCGGCTGTTCGACCCGCCGTAGCCCGCGCCTCCGTAGAATGCGTTCTCTCGCGACTTGCCCTCGCTCTCGTCCCACTGCATGGTCGTCAGGAACTTCTGTCCGGCCTTGATGATGCGGTCGTACCGGCCGTTCACGTTGGCTTGCTGGAACGCGATGAGCGCGATCGACGTCGAGTAGTTGGCGTGGGGTGCCTCCGACAATCCACCCTTTGGCCCAATGAATCTCTCGAGATAGGCCAACGCTTTGGTTACGGCCGTATCGCCGGGTGCAACCTGCCCCGACCTCAAGAGCGCCGTCACGACGAGCGCCGTTACTCCAGGCTCGCGCTGGGTCGACCACCCACCTTTGGCATCCTGGCGTGGCCGAAGAAAAGCAACTCCGTGTTCGATCAACTCCGTGGCCGAGGTAGCGCCCGCTGCAGTCTTGCTCCGATCGGACACAGTTTGAGGCCTGGCCCGCCCGCGGCCCATGAACGCCAGAACCCCGAGCGTCTGCGCCGTCCGTTCGACAAATCGCCGACGAGAAGTGCGAAGAACCATGTCTTTAGATCTCCTTCTGCGAGTCGCAGGACAGATGCTCGCTCAAGCAGCGTGTACTCACCGCGACGAACGCCCGAATTGCACGATCGCCCTCCTCTTGATTATAGCAGCGATGCCTGGCTTCATCATCGGCTTGGCCTGATCTCTTGCTTCTGCGGCAGCGTGTTGTGAAACTGAGGTCATCGTTCGCCTTCGTCGAGCGGCTTACCTTCGATTCACAAGAAGTTCAATCATGGACACTCGAATCGCGACAATCAAAGCCTCGGTCGCGCTGGTTTGCGCGATGGTGACGGCTGCGGCTCAGGCGCAGGATCTGCCCGCCAAGATGGCCGCGACCGCGCGATTCGACCTGACGGGCGACGCGGGCACCGGATCCCTTGAAAACGGTCGCGTGGTCTCGGGAGACGGAACGATCTCGCGCATGAACTGGGTTCCCGCAGCGGAACAGACTCGGGGCTACACGATCAGCTTCGCGGTGACCCACGTCGGCTGGCGATCCCTGGCGATTGAGTTCACTCCCAGTCGTTCGGGCACCGTCACGTTGACCTTGATGGGCCCGTGGGAGGAAGCCGCCAGGGGATCGATCTACCGCGAGGAAGTACTTTGGGACGAGGTTAAAGCAGACGGCGCCAAGCTCTCGGGCGGTGGATTCGAGTCGCGAACCGGTAGCCCGTCGGCCCCGTGGCAGAGCGGCGGTGGCACCATCGCTCGTCAAACAAACGATGCTCCGGCAGTTGCCGGTTCGCACTATGCACGAAGCTGGCACAACCAGACTCTCTTCACACAGGTTGACGTCGAAGGCGGGCGCCCCGTCACCATCAGCCTTTTCTCGCGCAGTGAGGCCGGCCGGTTTCCGCGACATGCGGCGGATCGAAGGACGATCGTCCCCGGCGCACCAAGCCGCCAAGCGATTCCTCCGCGGCGCCAACCTCGCCAATAGTCTCGAAGCTCCGCCGGGCCAGGACTGGGGCGGGCACTATAGCGCCACGGATCTTCGCCTGATCAAGAACGAGGGATTCGACCACGTCCGCATCCCCATCGCCTGGCATCACTACACGGGCCCCGCACCGGAATTCCGCATCAAGCCCGAGTTCTTTGCGCGCGTTGATGAGCTCGTCGACGCCGGCTTGCGCGAGAAGCTCGGCGTTTTGATCAACATTCACCACTTCGATGACTTTACCAGCGACCCCCACGCCCTGACCGCGAAGTTCGAGGCAATATGGGCTCAGCTCGCGGCGCACTACGGCAAATCGCCCGATTGGCTCTCGTTCGAGCTCTTGAATGAGCCCAAGGATGCGGCGACCACGGAGGTGGTGAATCCCATATTCGCGCATACGATCAAGATCATCCGTAAGACGAACCCATCGCGAACAATCTTCCTCGGGCCTGGCCGCTGGAACAGCATCGGCGAGCTGCCTGACCTGCGGCTGCCGGACGACGACGAGAACTTGATCGTAAGCGTGCACAATTATGAGCCTTTTTTCTTCACTCACCAGGGTGCCACATGGTCCGGCCCCGACACAAAAGTGACGGGCATCCTTTTTCCTGGGCCGCCGCTGCATCCCCTGGTGCCCGATCCATCGCTGAAACTGAGCCCGAAAGTGATCAACTGGTTGAAGAGCTATAACAACGAGCCGAAGGCAAGCAATCCCAGCAGCCGTCGGGCTTTCGCGGGGTCCATCGACCAAGCCCGGCAATGGTCGGAATACTACGGACGTCCGGTTCACGTCGGCGAATTCGGCTGCTTCACCACGGCCGATAATGCCTCGCGTGCTCACTACTACCAGGCATTCCGTGAAGCTGCCGAGCATGCCGGAATCGGCTGGGCCATCTGGGATTGGAAGGCGGGTTTCCGCTACTGGAACGAGAACGCCGGACGCCCGGAGCTTGGCATGCGCCAGGCCCTCTTCGGCAAGGCCGGAGCTGGCTCGACCCGTTGATAAGCAATGCCGGCCACGTTTTCCGACTGATACACACACATGTTGCTCTTCACCTATTCTCGGCCTATCTTGCCGAAGAAAGCCAATCTGTGAATTCATCTCCCTCCAGCTCTGCGTCTGCCTCGAAGTCCGGACTGAATCGCCTCGCGCGCGAAACCAGCCCTTATCTGCTCCAGCATGCGACCAACCCCGTCGACTGGTATCCCTGGGCTTCGGAAGCTCTCGAGAAAGCTCGATCCGAAAACAAGCCGATATTCCTGTCGATTGGTTATTCAGCATGTCACTGGTGCCATGTGATGGAGCACGAGAGCTTCGAGAACCCCGAGATCGCTGCCTTGATGAACGAGCACTTCGTCAACATCAAGGTCGACCGCGAAGAACGACCCGACCTCGATCAGATCTACATGTCGGCCGTCATGGCCATGACCGGACACGGCGGCTGGCCGATGTCGGTGTTCCTGACTCCAGAGTGCAAGCCGTTCTTCGGTGGCACGTACTTCCCTCCCACCGACTCGCGCGGCATGGCTGGCTTCGCGCGCGTGCTCCTGAGCGTCCACCGCGCCTGGGAAGAACGGCACGAAGAGATCGTCGAATCGGCACACGCGATGACCGAGCAACTGCGTGCGTTCGGGTCGATGAGCAAGGGCGCCGGGTCGCTCGACTTCAAGCTGCTCGACCAGGCGGCGCGAACCCTGATGCGAAACTTCGACCCCATTCACGGGGGCTTTGGCCGGGCCCCGAAGTTTCCGCATCCCATGGATCTTCGCGTACTGCTGCGGCATCACTCTCGAACCGGCGATGACCAGGCGTTGCACGTCGTGCGTCACACGCTCCGGAAAATGGCACAAGGAGGAATCTACGATCACCTGGGCGGCGGCTTCGCGCGCTACTCCACCGACGAGAGGTGGCTCGTGCCGCACTTCGAAAAAATGCTCTACGATAACGCCCTGTTGAGCTCGACCTTCCTGGAAGCGTTGCAGGCGACCGGTGATCCCTCGTTCCGTCAGGTCGCCCGCGAAACGTTGAACTACGTTCTCGGCCGGATGACCGGCACCCATGGCGCATTCCATTCGACCGAGGATGCTGATAGCGAAGGTGTCGAAGGCAAATACTACGTCTGGTCGCTTCCTGAAGTCACCGAAGCGCTCGGCCCTGAACGAGCCAAGACATTCTGTTATGTATACGATATCAATGAGCAAGGCAACTGGGAGGATCATAGCATCCTCAACTTGACCAAGCCGGTCGAACAGGCGGCCAAACTGCTCGGCCGCGAATGCGGCGCGCTCGTAGCCGAGCTCGCAAGTTCGCGGGCTCTCCTCCTGGACGTGCGCGAGAAACGCGTGCCGCCCGCCATGGACACCAAGGTCCTGGTCTCCTGGAATGGCTTGATGATCGCCGCGCTGGCGGAAGGAGGCCGTGTACTCTCGGATGAACGATACATCGAAGCCGCCGGCCGGGCCGCTGCTTTCATCCTGGACCGGATGAGGCAGAGCGACGGTCGGTTGCTGCACACGTTCAAGGACGGTCAGGCCAAGCTCGATGCCTATCTCGACGACTACGCGAGCCTGATCGACGGTCTGACTCGACTCTACGAATCGACCGGCGACCCGCGCTGGCTGGAATCCGCCCTGGACCTCTCTGCAATCATGATCGACGAATTCAGCGATACGGAGCAGGGGGGCTTCTTCTTCACCGGCCGTCGCCACGAGGCGCTCGATCGCACGCCAGAAAGAGATCCACGACAACGCAACTCCCTCCGGCAGCGGCCTGGCCGCGACCGCGCTCCTGCGCCTGGGCGCCTTGACCGGTCGAGCCGACCTCACCCGGGCCGGCAAAGAAGCGCTCGAGGCCATTCAATCCGTCCTCGAGCGCGAGCCCGCCGCCTGTGGACAGAGCCTGATCGCGCTCGATTTCCTGCTGGGCACAGTGACCGAATTTGCCGTGATCGCAGGGTCTGACTCCGCGGTAACGCGCAAGGTCCTCGACACGATTTCCAGCAAATTCCGCCCGCGCAAGGTCGTCGCCCCGGCAACGCCGGGACAATCCGCGCTCCTCGCGGGCAAAGTCGCCTTGCTCGCGAATCGACCGCTCCGCGAAGGGCAGACGACAACCTACATTTGCGAGAACGGCACTTGCAACGAGCCGAAGATCGGTGTCGAAGGTTGGGAGAATATTCCCTGACGATTGCTTGATCATTTTGCGTGCCGACTCGCGTTCTTTTCAGACCCAGCACCGGCCGCCGCAGGCAACTGGTGGATCGTGTTGTGAATCTCCCCGGTGACTTCCGACCCTTGAGCGCCCCGGATCGCATAAGTGATTGCCATGCACCACGTCGGCGCCAGGTCCGCGATCACAAGCTTCACAGTTCGCCCATCCGCGGAAACTTTGGCCGCGCGGATCGCCAGCGACCGCTCGTCAATGTGCTCCGAGCCGTAGTTCTCCGATCGCTTCAGCCCCCAGACCCGAACCGAGTAGTTGCTCGGGTCGCCAGCCGTTAAGGGATCGAGCGAACCGGTAAATGAAATCGCTATTCCGTCGCGTCGCGCCGTCAGGTCGATTGGAACAACAAGCGGCTTCCCCGTGTAACGCACTCGATAGAAACCACCAGGCTGCGTCTGATTGCCGGCCCAGGCGTACATGCCGCACGTGTATAACTGGTGGTCGCCCGGATGGAATCGCCCGCGCATGACGCCGGTTGGGAACTGCGGAATCGGCAGAGTCGCCATCCCGCCTTGCATCTTATCGCCCAGGCGTTCGCACAACACAACAAAGATCTTGCCGTATCCGTAAGACAAGTTGAGCAGACTTCCCTCGAGCAGGCCCCAGCCGTTCCCCTCGACCCGGACGACCTCTCCCGGCGAGCGGTCGAAACTGTTGGTGATCCAGCATACTGGCGGCTCCATCGCCGAATCAGACGAGTCAGTCACGCCATGATATCCCCACATATTGCCGTGGAAGCTTCCCGGTTTCACCCAGTTGATCCGGTTCTTGGGTAGCCAGAAGCCTTCCTGATCCGTCACAAAGAATGTACCGTCCGGGTTCACGCACACGCCGTTCGGCGCGCGAAAGCCGGTCGCGAGGATGTCGGTCCGGCCCCCGTCGCGACTGACTCGAAGCAGCGTACCATGGTGCGGAACCACGGCCTGTAGACCGTGGCGGGCCGCTTTGGCGTAATAGAAGTTCCCTGCCGCATCGGTCTGCAAGCCCATTGCAAATTCATGGAAGTGCTCGGTGACTTGATGATCGCTGTTGAAGTTTTCATAAAAGTCGGTTTCACCGTCGCCGTTATAGTCGTGCAGAATCACAATCTGATCGCGGCATAAGACGTGGATCTGGCCCCGCACCACCTTGATCCCAAGCGGTTGGAACAGCCCCGACGCAATCCGCCTCCAGGACAGTTTCCCGGACCGGTCGTCGATTCCTTGAACCTCCCACACGTCGCCGTCCCACGTGCAGAGCACAGCCTTGTTGCCACTCGGTAGGAAGTCGAGGCCGGTCGAGCGCATCTGGCATAGCCAGGGATTACGGTCGGGCTGGGTCAGCACGTCAACCGCGAACGGGCCGTCATCACGGCCGACTTCTGCTTGCGTGGAGAGAACCGTTCCCCACAAGGAAGCACCGCCGTGGGTGAGTGTGGAAAGCACCGGGGCTGGTTCCCCGCGTCTGATCGAGTTGGCTGCTGCGAGCGCTTCCGCCTCCGTCGAGGCCCCGCAGATCCAGAGCGTGAAACGGATGGCCTCTGGACCCTTGGGAACAGTCAGCCGGAGATTCCCGTGCTCCGCAGTGTTCCACGTGAATCCGACCGCTGCACTCGACAGGCCGGCAGCGACGATTTCCGCGGCCCCGGATGTCGCGTACTGGCGCTGGATCGCCCGGACACCCCCGCTCCCGGATGACTTCGCGTCATTGCCGGTGTGCACTGAGTTGATGGCCACTGTCGGTGCTGCACCCGGGCCGGCGCCAGTAAGGCGCCGAATAAAACGGCCTCGCCCGAAGCGTCCGTCTTCACGATGCGCAAGGAGGCCGGCGCACCCGGCAGATGCGCGACCTGCAACACCAGATCACGCTCGCGAGGCCCGATCTCGAACGACCGAGTGAAGACCGGCGTCGGTCCGAAGTCCTCCAGACCCGGGGTCTCGAGCACCGCCGTCGTGCCGACCGTGTAGGACAGAATCGTCTTCCCGCCACTTTGATACAAGCCTCTGTAGTGTCCCCAGCGCCGCGGCAGCGGGCCAAATGGGCGGCCGTCCCGGCCCCTGGGTCGAGGGTCATCGAAGCCGCCGGTCTCCGGGTTCCCCCAGCCGGGGCCGGACGGATTCGCAACCCGGACCAGCCCCACAACTCGTGGGTGCACCTGGTGCTTCCCGTTGAAGTTGATGCCTTCCCAATCGATGAAACCCTCGCCCGTCCACGTAGCCGCGAGCCGCAGTGTGTCATGCTCGAAAAGCGACCAGGCCCGCCCGCGCGAGACCCCGCCCGGCCCAGGATCGAGCCGCACCGCGATTCCCTTGTACGCGATGTTTGTGCCGTCGTCACCGGCTTCCACCGTCGCCATCAAGCTCGGACCGTAATCCATTGCGATCCACGGATCCATGGCCGCCGGCGCCGGGCCTCGCGTTCTTCCCTTCGGCAATCGGTCCAGATAGCCACGATCAATCCGCGAATATTGTGTGGAATTCGTGGCTTTCAAGTACTCTTCGCGGATGTAGTGGATCACATCATACTTCTGCATTGGCACCATCCAGGTCTGCGGCGCCATCTGGCCCAAGCCCAGCGTCAGCGTCTGATACATCCGATACGGATCAGACCCATTCTTGAACACACCCGACGCGAAACGGAGTGACGAGGGCAACGAGCCGGGGCGATCCTTGGTGCCGTGACAGTTCGCGCAGACGCGCTCGTAAATTCGACGGCCGCGCCCGAAGCTACGGGCACCCAGATCGGCGATGATCCCGGCATGGTCCAGATCAGCCTCATAGCCGGGCAATGGTGCAATGCCGATCGTCCCGGAAGCGGGCCGCAATTCCAGCGCGCGTGCCGGCCCGCGATCGGCGATCTCCATCAAATAGCGCACGAGGTCGAGGAATTGCTGCCGCGAGCCAAGCTGATTCACCAGACCCTCGGGCATGAGCGATGGGCCCTTGTCGCGCCGCTCGTCAATATCCGCCCGCGCGATCGTGATCGACTTGCCTTGCGACGCAGACTCGCGCAGCACGATCGCCTCCGGACGCTCTTCCAGCAGCCGCCCGGAGAGCGTCTTTCCATCCTTCGTCACCACGGTCACAGTCTCATACCCTTTGCGAATCGTCTTCGAGGGCTCCAGAATGGCTTCGACAACAAGCACACCCGCTGCGGTCTTGCCCACCGCCGCAAGGTCCGGGCCCAGCCCTTCACCGGTCTCTCCCTCGCGATGACACGTCACGCACATGAGTTGGGGCTGATAAAACGCGATCGCACCACGGCGCGCGTCGCCACTGGACATGGCCGCCTTGGCCAGCACGGCCGCACCTTCGCGAGCGAGCTGATCCTTGAGCGTCGTACCCCCATCGAACACAGCAAGTCCGAGGCCCGCCAGGAACACCGGAATTCCGACCAGATGCATGGCCACGCTCCGGCTCACGCCAGGCTCCACGGCTTGCGATATTCGTATTGCAGCAGTTGATTGGCCTGCTCGCTGTTGGTGAATCGCTCCGCCTGCGCGTCCCACTCCAGACGCTGTCGCACAGCCAGAGCGATGTTCGCCAGATGGGCGAACGTCGTCGAGCGATGCCCCTCTTCAACATCCGCATTGGGACGTTTCCGGCTCTTGACGCAGTCGAGAAAATCCCGGGCTGCCTGCTGATCGAGGTCGCCGTCGCTCGCTTTGACGATCTCTTCTTTCCGCTTCGGCGCCGGGTCCTGAAACGCACCCCCACGCTCCGGAACGACCTCGTAGCGGTCGCCCCCCACGTAAAGCGTGCCGATCGTTCCCTGCAGCTCGATCTCCGCACGGCGGCCCAGCATCGGCTGCCCGTTGGCCTCGTGATGACTGAAAAGGGTGAGCATGCGTGACGAGTGCTCAAAAATCACTTCTGCCGTGTCCGGAATCGTTCGATCGTCCTTGACTGCAAACCTCCCGCCGTGCGCCGAGACCGACTCGGGCGCCAGCTCACCCGTCAGCCAGCGGATTGCGTCGAAATAATGCACCCCCCAGTTGGCAATCTGCGACGAATAGAGCTGCCACCAGCGGAACTTGTACGGCATGATCGTCGCCTGGAACGCCCGCATCGGCCGGGGCCCCAGCCAAGCGTCCCAATCCAGACCCTCGGGCGGCTCCGATTCGGGGCATGGCCGATTCCCGCAGTCGCCATGTTGCTGCAAAACGATGCACGCGCCACCGTCACCTTGCCGATCGCCCCCGACCGCACCAGCTCGGCAAGCCGTGCATACATCCGTGAGGACCGCCGATGCGTGCCAACTTGTACAACGCGGTCGTTCCGCCTGGCCGCCTCGACCATCGCCCGGCCTTCCATGATCGTCATCGAGAGCGGCTTCTCGACATAAACGTCCTTGCCGGCTTTGCAAGCCGCGATCGCCTGGATCGCATGCCAGTGATCCGGCGTGGCAATCACAACGGCATCCACGTCTTTCCGGTCCAGCACCGCGCGGAAGTCTTTCACGCGTGCCACGTCCTCGGGCAGTTTCGGCATCTGTGCGATACGCTTGCCCAGCCCCGCAAACCGCGGGTCCAGCCGGTCGTAGTGACCGCTCAAATACGGCTCGTACACGTCGCAGACGACAACGATCTTCGCATCCGCATGCGGCAGGAATCCACGCAAGAGCTGGCACCCGCGATTACCCACGCCGATGAACCCCAGCCGAACCTGATCGTTCGCCAAGAGCACCCGCTCAGGTGCAGCACTCGCCGCAGCCGCAGCCGTGAGAGCGCTCTTGGAAAACAGCCGGCGATTGATGCCCTGCGACATGGCCAATCCTCGCTTTCTGCGCTCAACGTCAAATCGCACCAGGATTCCCCGCGTCCCCGGAACTTGCGGCACCCGCCGCACTGCGTTCATCAGACTGCGAACCAGCCGTGAAGTCAATGGACCGACCGATCGACGTTTGCTTGCCACATGCAAAGAAAGGTTGTCGGCACCCGGACCGCGTATAATGGTCTGAAGGTCCCAGGCCACCAAGGCCGGAGGAGGTAACGATGTTGAGTAAACAGTTGCACACATTGGTGTTCTTGGCATTCTGCATAGTTCCTGGCACAACGGAGGGATTAGCGGGCCCCGGCGAAGCCGCGGCTCGGTCCGGCTCGCGTCCAGCCGGCCAGCGCGTCGCGCAGCACGCCGATTTCAAAGTCGCCGTTTGGTATCGCAAGAATGACTCGCTCGGCACCTTCAAGTACCAGATCTACGACGTTCGGAAGGGAGAATACACCGCGAAGGTCGATGAGTGGGCGAAGGACGTGCAGGCGAAATACCCCGGACACTACGTCGTCGTGCGAGATGTCGACCTGACGCGTGAGAAAGGCGAGACCGACATGCTCAAGGTGGGGTCGGTCATCGATCGCGAGCTGACCGTCGCCGCGAGTTTCGCCGGCATTGATTACCGCCCAGGACGCAGGTCCGATTTCACGCCGTTCTTCGGATTGGGCGGCGGAAGCACGAGCACCACCGCCAACCGCGCTCCGGGCTCGATTCGATCACCCGGCGGCAACCGAGACTTTCTCGCGCCCAGTCCCATTCCCTTCCCGGTTCCCGTGCCGTACCCGCATCTCCCTCGGTGAAATGTGAGCGTCCGGGGGGGCTCAACGCCCCCCCGACGCGGTTTGCTCTGTACTTCATGTTGTCGGCTTCGGAGGAGTGGTCTCCCGCGCCACCGTCAAGACCGGTGCTTGAGGGGTCTTGGCCGCCGGCGAGCCCGTTGATCCGTTGCCCCGGTGCGGGGCCGCGGTCTGGCTCGTCTCCACCGCCTTCTTGATCGCGTCCATCGCCTGCTTGGCGACCGTTTCGGTGAACTCCCGCAAGTCCGCGCCGCCCGGCTGATCGACGAGCTGGAACCCGGATTTCTCCGCGACCAGCATGTTGAGCAAGAGCCCGAACACGCCGTTGCCCGCAAGCGCCCCGACGTTCGTGGTTCCGTCGCTCGGGCCGCCGGTCGCACCGCCGCCGCCCGATATGAACACTCGCTCCGGCACAAGCGGCTGGTTGCACTTCGAGAGCCCTTGCGCCACGATCGACAATGCATAAAGACGCGGGTCGGAAAACGACTGGATCTTCCGAAGCAACACCGACGCCTCGGAGAAACCCTCCTGCAAGATTCTCGCACCCTCGCCGCGCCCGGCCAGAATCCGCTGCTCGCTCTCGGCCTCGGCGGTCACCACAACTTGCTCGGCCTGCTTCGCGCCCGGGCGAGCTGGGCCTCGGCCTCATTCTCCGCAATCTTGATCTGCACCAACGAGTTTGAGAGCTGCGTTTGCATCTGGGCCTTCGCCTGCGCCTCGTTGAGTGTGCGCAAAGTCTGGGCAGCCGCGACCTGCTTCGTGTAAGTCTCGACTTGCTCGAGCGAAAGCTGTCGCAATCGCAACTGTTCGAGAAGCGTTTCGATCTTACCTCCAGCCTGTTCCGTATCCGGTTTGCCGATCAAGACGTCCACGCACTCGATGTCAAAGTTGCCGAACTTCCGCCCCAGCTCGCCGCTGGCCTCATGCTGGATCGAGTCGCGGTTTTGCAACAGCTCGAGCATCGTCCGCTTGTGGGCCACGTCCCGGAAATACGCGCTGAGCATCGGGTCCAGCGTCTGCGTGATCAGCTTCTTGACGTCTCCGAACCGCTGAATGACGTTCGGCGCCTTCTGATAATCGATGTGGACGACCACCGAAAGCGGCAGGCTCGGCTCGTAAGCGTCTTTGGTGACCATCTCGATCGAACGCAGACTTTCGTCGTAGCGATGCGACTCGGTCCGTCCAGTCACCCAGTGGAGCACGAAGTTCGTTGTCGGCACCAGCACGATGTTGCCCGCATACGTGTTGAAGGCATACTTCCCCGGCCCGAGCGGCTTCTCCTGCACGCCACGTTCCCCTTCCGCGACGCGCTCGCCGTGGCGGAACGCCTGCCCCGATACGTCATTTCCGCTGCGGCCGTAGTAGCTCACCACCACGCCGACGTATCCGATCGGCACAATCATCTTGGGAATTGACTCGATCGATGCGAACCAGCGGTTGATGAAGTACGTGCCGTCGGTCAGCGGAACATACTGCAAGCCCCGCCGTCCCCCCGCGCGGAGAAACGACTCCGGATCCTGGAAGTTGTTATGGAAGTCCTTGTCGTTGCGGTCGCAACCCACAGCCGGCGCGATGATCTCACCCGGCGGCAGCGAGGGTCCGTCGTGCACCGTCACGATACCCAGGCTGTCGACGATCGTCTTCTTCTCGGGATTGAGCGGGTCCGGCGCCTCGATCGGGCCGCCAATGATGACCGGATCAAATCCGTCCACTTCGCTCAGGTCATTCTGCCACTGCACGAGCGCCTTCAACTCCTTCGCGCCCCCGGCTTCCAGCCGATAAACCATATCTTCGGAAATCACCGTGAAGAGCGCGACGTTGATCGCATAAACGCCTTCTCGCAGGATGGACCGCTGCCGGCCACGCTGCCCTCGCAATGGCTCGTGGTCCGGGCTGTTCAGCGCGCCGCCCAAGAATCCGCGAGCATCCTGAAAGTTGTTGCAAGCTATCACCTGGCCCAGCGTCTGGCTCGGCATGAGCGCCTCGCCGTCGCGGGCATACACATACCCGATCTTGCCCTGCGGTATCGAGACCAGCGGCATCTTGTGGATCCGAAACTGCCATCGCCAGTAGCCGAAGTGCAATCCACCACGCAACAGCTCCGCCTGAAACCCCGCCTCCCCGTTCAGTGCGATAATCCCACCTTCGGGCACGGAACCCTTCCCGGACCACAGCTTCTCCACCACACCAACTCGGTTGTTCGCGATGTACCGCAAGCCTGCGATCTCCCAGGCTGCGATCGCGCACAAGACCAGACCGACAATCCAGAAAACTCCCGCAGGTAGGTCCCCCACCGCGGCAAAAACCGCCCCCTGTGCGGTCAAACTCGTACCCAACAGCCAAGATGCCACATGCCCCCCGACCAATGGCGCGACCACGGGAAAACTCCTGCCGGAACGAACGCAATGCGGCTGCTCTGAACGGAACAACCCGGTGTGAGTTTCAGCCCCATCGCAGCTTGCCCGACCAGTCGGGCGCCCAGGGGTTCGTTCCAGCCCCCCGAAGCAGTCGGTTATTCGTCCCATACAACGAATATTCACCGAAATCGACCCCTTCATCGCCCAGTTTCCATGCACATCACCGTCCAGGCTCCTCCGAACACCCGATTTGCACCGAAAACACGCCCACTTGCATGCACGCTCATTCCGATCGAAGCAGTCGCGGTAGTCGCCCCGTTGACCCGCTCGATCGGTCTGTCTAACGTGAGGTCCATGGGATACGAGGTGGAAGTAAAGTACCGCTCGGTTGATCACAGCGTGCTCGAGCAGAGGCTGACTGCGCTCGGAGCATCGCGAACCGCAACGATCCATCAAGTCGATCTCTACTTGAACCACCCCTCGCGCGACTTCGCCGCGACCAACGAGGCGTTTCGAATTCGCACGATCGGCGACGAGAATAGAATCACCTATAAAGGTCCGCGCCGGCCGGGCCCCACCAAGACACGCGAAGAGATCGAGATTCGCTTTGCCGATGGCCCGCAGGCCGCCGCCCAGTTGCTCGAGTTGCTCAAGCTCCTCGGGTTCCGCCCGGTCGCCACGATTCGCAAGACGCGCACATCGTATCTGCTCAGCAGAGCAGGCCATGCCCTCGAAGTCGCGCTCGACCAGGCTGAGGGCTTGGGCGACTTCGCGGAAATCGAAACGCTCGCGCCATCGGTGGCCCACCTCCCCGCCGCCCAATCCGCCGTACTCGCGCTGGCCGCCGAGCTCGGCTTGACGGTCGTCGAGCCCAGGTCCTACCTCCGCATGGCAATGGAATCTCACTGAATACACGCCTCGAATGAAAGTCTTACAAAAGATGTTGGTCCTTTGCCCGGTTTCTCTGGCCCCAAACCCGTCTAGCCAGCCCTGTCCGATTCTGCTAAAAACACCCCGTTCCCACGGACGGGACTCAATCGCATTTCTGTTCGGGCATTCGCTCGGTGCTCGTCGCTCTCTCGACCTGATCCACGCTGAATCCGGCCGGGAGGATCCCCCTGCTCCTCTCGCTCGGCCGCAGTGCCCTGCGGCAGCCTTCGCTCTTCGCCTTTATGCTCGCCTCGGGCAGCGCGTCTGCCGGACTGAGCATGCCGCCTCTCAAGGAGATCCGCGCGATGGACCGCCGCCGGTTTAGGCCGTCTCATGAATCTCTGGAAGACCGCGCGCTCCAAACCTTTAACCTGACGAACATCTTCGGAGCACAGATCAACTCGAACCTCAACATCCCCATCACCTACGAACAGAAAGCGCTGCGAATCGAGCGCCTGCCTTACTATCTCGGCAAGATCAACGAAAGTCCGCGCTTTCTCCCCAAAGCCGAGATACAGCAGATCCAGAATTCCCTCTATGCGATGCTCGATTCGATCTCTAAGCCCCCCTCCGAAGCGATCAATAACTACAACTACCAGCTTCGCCACGTCGTCTCGCACCAGTCGCTCTCGGCGTCCGACATCAAACGCCTCAATTACTCCTTCGGCGCGGTGCTCCATTCGGCCAAGACGCCCCAAGACTCGATCAACGGGCTGCAGTCGGCCCTGTTCACCCTGACCTCTCAGGTCGATACCGCCAGCATCATGCCGGTGAACCTGGCCACCAACGATTATTCGCTCACGCTTCAAACCGCACTGGGCATCGGCCGGCCCATGCCGCCGCCGATCGTTCCACGCATCAAGAAGAACAACGGACTCATGGCCGGCGTCAACCACATGAAGACTCCGCTCGCTCGCCCGAGAGTGGTCGGCACCTACCATTTCCACACCTTCATCCGCGTGGTCACGCCCGACGGCGAAGTCGTCGGCGCCGAAAGGGTCAAGAAGGACAACGACTACACGGTCCAGATCGTCGTGCCCCAGACCGTCGGCGTCCACGAATTCCGGATCCAGGCCGTCGATGATGTCGGTCATTTGAGCAAGCTCAGCAGGCCGTTCTTCATCAAAGTCGTTCCCAAGAAGCATCATCATTGATCCGATTTGAACCATCACAGCATCTGCCGCCGCGCCAGCTCTCGGAACGGTCCTGACTCCTCCAGCAGTTGGTGATACGGCCCGGATTGAACGATCCGGCTGTCCTTCAGCACGTAGATGCGATCGGCCTTCACGACCACGTCGAGCCGGTGCGCGATCACCACCCGCGTGATGCCCCGAAGCTGGTTCGTCAGGCTGTCGCTCACAATAGCCTGCGTGGCGTTATCGAGTGCGCTGGTCGCTTCGTCGAGCAGTAGAATCCTCGGCCGCCGCACGATCGCCCGCGCAATCAGCAAGCGCTGCCGCTGACCGCTCGACAGGTTTCCTCCGCCTTCCCCGACCAGGGTATGCATCCCCATTGGCATCCGCCGGATGTCTTCCTCCAGGCCCGCCAGCCGCGCGGCCTCCCACGCGTCGTCGATGTTGAGCAGCGGCGCAAACCCGATGATGTTGCCCACGATGTCCGTGGGTAGAAGCTGGGCTTGCTGCAAGACCACGCCGATCTGACGCCGCACGTCCCGCAAGTCGAGCGTCGTCAGCTCTCGGCCGTCATAGGTCACCGACCCGGCATCTGGCGTCTCGAACCCGAGCAACAGCCGCATCAAGGTCGATTTTCCCGCCCCCGATGGCCCGACAATCGCCACGAATTCACCCGGCCGGACCTGAAGGCTCACGTCGTCCAGCACCTTCGTCCCCTGGTCCTGGCCCGGATAGCGAAATGAGATGTGGTTGAGTGAGATCGCCCCGTACAGCCGCACCGGCTCGATCACCGCCGCTGCAAACTCCGGGCGCTCCTCCAGTATCGGCCTGAGCCGCTCGAACGTCGGCAGCAGATCGAGCAGCCCCATCGAGCTATATCCCACCGCCAGGATCGCAGCCATCAAGTTCGCAAACGCGATCGAAAACGCCAGGAAACTCCCTGTTTTCAACAACCCCGTGTCCAGGTATAGCGCTCCCACATACACGAACATCGCTGTGAGAATCGGATAGACCGCCAGCCATTGATGCAACCGGTTCGCAATCCGTCTCCCTTGGATCGAGAGCACCAGACGCTCCGTATATCGGCTGGCCCACCGGGAAAACGCACGCCGTTCCGCACCCGCCGTTCGCAGCGTGACAATTCCACCCAGCAGCTCCAGCAATAGCCCCGAGATCACGCCGTCGATCCGGTGGATCGAATTCCCGTACCGCAAGAGACCCGCCAGCAGAAAGCCCGTCACCGCGAGCATCAAGCCCACCAGGAACGTGGTGCACAGCGCCATCCTCCAGCTATAGAAGAAAAGCAGGCCCAGATTGAACAAGGCGAACAAACCCATCATCAAGGTGGTGACCGTCGCCCCGGACACCTTCTTGAAAACCTTGCTGAATTCCATCGCGCGAAACGCCAGATCACCGGAGCTGAACCTTGCGAAGAAACCCGTCGGCAGCCGCAGCAATCGGTCCCAGACGGCCGGGATGATCGTCGACGACACCCTCCCTTCCACGCGCAGCACCATCAGCCCCTGAATCACGCGGCACGCCGCAGCCGAGAAGGCCAGGACGACCAGGAAAACGCACATCACCGCCAGGCCCTCGCGATCGGCCTCCGGAATGACCTGGTCCACCAGGATTCCCGCCGCGATCGGGATCGACAACCCCAGGATCGCCGCCACGAGCGCCATCAAGATCACCATCCAGAGCTCGCGCGCCAGTCCCGGCAGACTCAAGCTGAACCGAAACAGGTCGAGCTTCCGCTGCGGCTCATCCGGCAGCGTGCGGTAAATGGCCCACGCTCGCGAATCCAGCTTCTCCGCCAGCCGCAGGTCGACGGGCCGCCTCCGGCCCTCGTGGTCGTATAGATTGTAGACAGGCTTGGCCCATGGCACGCGGCCCTTCGCCGGGACAAGCGCGACCGGCACACCACCGGAATCCGCCATTCGGCCCAGGAGCGGCTCGCTTCCGCCCTGGCGCCACCAGTCCGGTGGAAGCGTCACCGGCCGCACGTGAAAACCCGAGGCGCGCGCCAGGTCTCCCAGCGGGTCGCTCGACGGCCCTGTTCCATCCGGGCCACCAGTCCGGGTCGCGCGAACCTCGATCCCCAGCGCCTGGCCCACCGTGCGGCACGCCGTCACGAGCGCGTCTCCGCCGGGATCAATCGGCGAGATCGCCGAATCGGTCGCCACCGCCGCCAGCTCCGTCGTCACCGATTCGACGAGCGCGTTCTCATGCTCCATCGATCGCCGGAACTCGGTCCACCCCGTGCGCGATTGCTCGTCCTCGAATCCGGAAATGTAGTCGAGCATCGTCCGGTGAAACTCGTCCAGGCCCGCCCAGGGATCGCTGCTGCGAATCATCGTCGCCGTGTCGCACGCAGTAACCCTGCCCTCGCTCGTCGTCTTGAGCCAGAGGTTCTCGCTCAAGGGAAACCTCGCCTCCAGCTCCGACACCGGAACCGGAACCTCATCCAGAAACCACGAGCTCCCGCTAAGCTGCCGCACCCAGCCCACTCCCTGGCGCACACCGAACCGCACCTCCCGATCGAGGTCCGTGCAAGTGTCCCACTCAAGCTCGCGATAACCTTCGATTCCCGCGAGTCGCCCCAGTGCGCGGCCGACTCGCAGCAGCCAATCGTCGACCAGAACCGCAACTTGCTCGGAAAGCCCCTCCTCGAAGCTCAGGCGGATCAAATCACCCCGGGCGAACTTGAGAAGCTGAGCCGGCCCCGCCCCGACGGCCACCAGCCCACTCCCCAACCGGCCGCGAACCCCGCTGATCGCGAAGATCGAGCCCCCTTCCTCCACCCGGCACAAATGCCGCCTGTTCCCTTCCGGCGCACCCGGCTCAAACTGTGTGAAAAACACGTCGACCCCGCCGGATGAGACCCACCAGACCGCTTCGGGATCGTCAAGCGAAAGCGGACGATTCGCCGCCGTGCTCTCCGGCTGGCTGTAGGGCAGCAGCTCCTCCACGATGAACCGCGGCGAATCCGTCTGCTCTCCACCCGCCACCACCCTGGGCACCGCGACCGGCTCCACATGGCCCCCCGCCGAGTTCCCGGCGATCTCGATTCGGCTCTCCACCGGAACGATCGTCTGGGCCGCTCGACTCCTTCTCCACGAAAACCGTCCGTGCCGCACCCCCGGTAGCACCTGAAAAGCAAGCAGCCGCGCATACTCACCCGCGCTATCCGCGATCAGCTCATCGTGCGTGCCGCGCTGCACCACTCGCCCTGCATTCAAGACGATGATCTCGTCGCAGTCCCGGATCGTCGTCAGCCGGTGGGCGATGATCAAGCAGGTGCAGCCTCGCCTGCGGAGGTTGTCGTCGACGATTCGCTCGGTTCGCGGATCAAGCGCGCTCGTGGCCTCGTCCAGCACGAGCAGGCTCGGTTCCCGCACAATCGCCCGCGCGATTTGAAGACGCTGCCGCTGCCCGCCCGAAAAGTTCCGTCCCGCCTCGCTGACAGCCGCGCCATAACCGCCCCGCCGCTGAAGCAGATCGCGGTGAATCGCCGCCTCCACCCCCGCCTGCGTCAGCCGCGCCATCGGAACAAAATCATCCCAGAGCGTCAGGTTGTCGCGCACCGTCCCCTCGAACAGGCAAATCTCCGAGTCAACCAGCAGCACCGAGTTCACGAACACCTCGCGAGGAATCTCCGCGAGCCGATGGCCATCGTAGAGAATCTCGCCGCTCCATGGTTGATACAGCCCCATCGCCAGCCGGCCGATCGTCGATTTGCCGCTGCCCGAAGAGCCCACAAGCGCAATCCGCTGGCCAGGAATAGCAACAAATGAGAAATCGTGGATCAATGGCTCCTCGACCGTCCGGTTGTACCCGAACGTGACGTTGCGAAACTCGATGTGCCCTGAGAGCCGGTGCCGCGCCGCGGCCGCCCGCGCCGCCTCGCTTGCCCCGGAGACCGCCGTGATCTGCCCCGCCAGTGCATACACCGGGTCGATCGGCCGGTTCCGCACGTCGTCGATCCGATCGAGATCGGCCCGCAGCTCCTGCACGTCGGCTCCCAGTCGGGCCAGATCCAGGAATGGCTGATTGAACCCCGCCAGCAGCGCCTGAAGCGCCAGCAGCACGCCAATGCCCAGGCCGCCGGCCATGACCTGGTGGCCGCCCAGGCCCAGCACCACGATCGTCGTCAGGCTCGCCAGGAGCGGCGGAATCACGAACAGCAGCGTGTCGTAAACCCCAAGGACTTGTTCCGCGTTGATCATTCGCGCCTGGTCGCCCGTCCAGCGCACCAGCATTTCCGACTCGGATCCGGTCGCCTTGATGCTCTCGACGATCTGGATCGCCCCCATGATCCCCGCCAGCAGCTTGCCGCGTATCTGCTCGATCACCCGGTTCTGGTCGCTCCTCCAGCGGCTGAACATCTTGAGCGCAACAAGATTCAAGCTGCTGATCAAGAGCCCCACAATCGCCAGCAGCGGCTCATAAGGCAGCATCACCGCGACATAAGCCACCAGCGTCAGCAAACTGACGGCCGTCGTCGCCAGCTCGCCCGAGAGCAGCGCGGCCACGCGTGCCGTGCTCGAAACGCGCGCCACCAGATCGCCCGTATATCGCCGTTGAAAGAAGACCAGCGGTAACCGCAGCACGTGTCCCAGGAACTTGAGCGACTCTTCGAGCAAAAGCTTCACCTCGAACCGCGTCAGGTACAACTGCTGGAGCGCGGCCGCCGCAACCCGCAGGATGGCCGTCAGTGCCATGGCCACAAGCAGCGGCCTCAGCCAGTTGTGATGCCCCTGAATGAGGATCTCGTCCATGAACACTCGCTGAAAAGCCGCCGTCACCAGGTTGGGAATCACGAGCGCCAGCCCGGCCAGCACGACGAAAACAATCGCCACCCGCGAGCTCGCCAGTCGTCTGGCCAGACCGCGGAATATGCTCGGACGTCGTCCTTGCTTGACGAACTGCGGTCCAGGCTCGAACGTGAACGCGATCCCCGAATATCCCTCCCGGAACTCCTCGAACCCCATCGTCCGCCGGCCGCTGGCGGGATCGTTCACGTAGACCTTTCCATGCCCGAATCCCTCGACCACAAGGAAGTGGTTCCACTGCCAGAACGCAATGATCGGAGGCCGCCAGGATCGTATCCCCTCGGCCGATTTCCGCCCCGCTTTGACTTCCAGACCGTATCTCTTGGCCGCCTCTTTGATGTAAAACGCGTTGCTGCCGTCGCGCGAGACGCCGCAATCGTCGCGCAGCACGTCGAGGGGGATATACCGGCCGTAAAACTCCAGGACGATCCCCAGCGCAGCGGCTCCGCACTCCGCCGCCTCCATTTGCAGAACGGTGGGGGTCCTGACCCTCCGCCATTTGCTGGGACTCGAATCCGCCATCTGGCCGCACCTCAATCCCGGCGAGATCAACTCCCCCTCGCCGGGTCAGCCCGGCCGGGAAGCGCGCAACAACCCCCGCAGACGTCAATCTCAAATTCAAGTATGCACCAAGACGCCCGCCAAAGCCGCTGGTTTGTCCCGCAACCTTCCCCTAATAATCGGAGCCGTTCGCGAAGCCCCAACCCCCGCACTCGTCTGCTCGAGGTAGGTCAGGCTTTAGCCTGACGATTTCCCCGCGCCCACGCACGGATCGAATTGCCCCGAGGCATTCCCGAATCCAGGTTCGGCTTGTGCTCTCACGCGAGCTTCTCCAGACATGTCTTTTTGGCCATTCGAGAAATGGGACTGAATGGAACTGATACAGCAATAAAGAGCCACCCCCCCTCGTTCCGACGCTCCCGCGTCGGAACGGTCTCCGGTGCCGCTCCGCCGCGTGCAAACGGTTGATTTCCCGACAAACTCCACAGCGCGCGCCGACTCCTCGTTCCGACGCTCCCGCGTCCGAACGGCCCCCGTGCCGCTCCGTGGCGTCCAAACCGTCGAACTTCGGATGTTATTGATTCCGGTTCGCATCATCAGCGGTTTCGCTGCCGCATTTCCCGCCGCCGCCGCGCACGCCGCTCACGGCGCGAATCGGCCCTGCTTCCCTTCACACCCGCAGCCAGGCTGAATCGTGTCACCGTCGCCGAGCCCACCTGGCGCCTCTCGACCGCCCCAGCCTGGGTCTCACACGCGAGGTCAGTCGATTGTTGCGGTGTTTCGTCACTTGTTTCTTCGGACGAGGTACCATCGCCGCGCGAGCCGTCGGCGACCTTCGACCTCTCAAACCCGTCAATCGTTGCGACTGAACCGTCCTCCCTCCCGTTGGGTTCGTTTCGTCGCATCAAGGGCGACGCTTCGTCGTCCCCGTTGGCTTCGTTTCGTCGCGGCGCTTCTCCCGACCGCTCATGCCCGTTGGCTTCGTTTCGTCGAGCGGCCGTATCGCCATAATTCATCGTTAATTCGTGCCTGCCAGGGGTGTCGCCCTCGGCTTCGCAAACATGCGTCCGCCCGTCATCGACGAAGTTCATCGTCGATTCAACTCCGTCGTCCCCGTTGGCTTCGTTTCGTTGCCGCCCAACTTCTTCTTCGTCCTCGTCGTCGGCTGCGCCGATCGCATCACCCGCCATTAACCTCGCACGCATGGATTGCACCAAGCTCGGGGTGAGCCTCCGGTTCAAAGTCGATGCCGGCACGAATTGCTCAGACGACAGCCAAGGCCGTGTTTCGAGCTCGCGATCGATTCGGTCGACGGTTCGTTGACAGGCCCGCTCGTACCGTCGCGTCCGCTCGGCGAGAGGGCTCCAGTCGAAAGCATGCAGGTCACGCGCCAGTGTCCCGAGGACCTCGGCGACGCTTTCGTGCTCCTCGATTTTCTCGGCCAGCCGCCCGATCTGCGTTTCGACTGTCTCGCGTAACCATTCCCTCGCTTCTTCCGCGCACATGGGCAGCGCGTCACATGGTTCCAACTGCCCGCGCACGACCTCCCAACCTCGCTCGGCATCGGGCGGAGCAAGCAGCGTCCATGTTTCCCTCGCCAGCCCGATTCCCTTTCCGGCCAGTGCCACGCACGGCCGCAGGAAATCGGCCACCTCGTTGAGATCGATAGCCGAGAGGACATGCATTCCCATCAGCCTGATCGCCTTGAAACACTCGATCGCCCCCCAAGCTTTGCCTGCGTCCAGAATCGCGGCTTCCTCCTTCCACTGCGCGTGAAGCCACCGGCAGCCGTCCTCCAGTTCTTCCAGCCGGCTCTCGATCAGTGCGGGATGCTCAAAACCTCGGTCGCGCGTCGAATTCTCCGCAGTCCCCCAGCGAGCCTCCGGGGTCGGCAGAAAGAGCTTGATCGACAGCTCGATCGTCTCTCTGGCTTCACTCGCCAGCCGTTCACTCTCCGCCGTCCGGGATTTCTCACAGAGCTGCGCCGACTGTGCACGTCCGATCCGCCCGAGTTGCCACCACAAGTAAAAACTCCGTTCAACCTTGGCCGCTTCCACACCATTCCGCGGCTTGTACTGCTCGAACCAGTCCCTCCGGCGCGATTCATAAACCGCCGCATCCTCCTCCGGCAACATCGCAATTTCAGCTGTCATTCCATGCGTGAGTGCATTGAATCGGGCGATTTTCTTACCGGCTTCGGTTTTGGGCCCGCAGCTTTTTGTGGCGTTCCTGCGGTTCGCCGCAATCTTGGCTTCGCTCACCATGATGATTCTCTCCCGTTCACTTCATTTCGCTGAGAAAACAGCTCTTTTCAACACCGAACAGCCCAGGAAAGCTCAGCCTCGTCAGCCCTTATCAAGCTTGCCTGCGTCGCCTTATTAAGAACGTCGTCCAAAACTCCGCGTTTGCTAAAGCCTTCTAAGTTTCTGTGAAAGCCGCAGCCCGATGAATCCTCACAATCCACAGGGTCGATCCCGTCCGCAGCGATCCAGGCCCGGCAGCGATCCTCGCGTGATGCCCAAGCCGCGGCTCCCCCTCGTTCCGACGCTCCCGCGTCGGAACGTGCGCCGTGCCGCTCTGCGGCGCGCTCGCGGTTGAACCGCACGAGTGCCCGTGCGCGATGAGCTCACCGGCGCCGGATCGTCCGTAAAAGGTGCCGCCAGTCCGTTTCGTGCTCGACAAAGAAATGGTCTTCGACGTAGGCGATTCGCCCCGTGGAATCGGGGCCACTCTCGGCATGGGCCAAGGCCCAGTCATGGCTGTTCTCCGGCGCTGCCGGCCGAACGATTTTCCGCTGTAGCGTGGGAAGTTGAATCGCCTCGATGCCCCAGCCTCGTTGAGTCACCGGCAAATAGCCGGTCGGCACCGGCGGAAGCGTGTCGATCTCTTGCTCGATTTGAAAGCAAGCCCACGAAACATCGTTGAGGCATCAATTGCCCCAGCGCCCCTCGATCACCCCCGCCAGGTCCCAAACGAGCGCCGTCAGATCCGTGCTCGCCGACACCAGCCGTTTGCCGTTCGTCGAGACACATACGGCACGCACACTATTCTTGTGCCCGCGCAGAGTCGCCCGCACCGCCGCGTTCGAAGCATCATAGATCACGATCGAGCCGTTCTCCTCGCCGGAAATCAAAATACGTCCGTCCGCAGTGAACGACAGCGCGTTGACGATGCGGATATCTCCCCGCTTTTCGGCCGGCTCGCCCGGGAACTGCCGAAGGTCTTTGCCCGTGGCAATTTCCCAGAGATGGATCGAGTCGCTGAGGTCGGGCGAGCCAATGGCGCGGCCGCCAACTCGGGGCGGAGCACTTGAGCCGTCGCCAGAGCGATCAATAGACCCATGACAATCAATCGAGTACGGATCGGTTCGGAAGCGCGTCTCGGTTGCATCAGCCGCCGCACCCGCGCCGCCAGCGACGAGCCACGCGCTGAGAATCCGAACGATCGCCGTCGGTCGCCCGTCTCCGCGAGCTGGAACAACGCTCGGGCATAAGTGGTGGCCGCGCTCGGCTCGACACCCGTGGCGTCGTCGTCGCAGGCCCATTCACCGCACTCGTCGAAGGTACGTACCGCCCACCAGGCGAACGGGTTGAACCAGTGCGGCAGCGCAAGAGCGCGGATCGCCAGCGACTTCCACAGATCGCCCCGTGTGTAGTGTGCCAGCTCATGCAAAAGGATCGCCCGGCGCTCAGCGGCGTTGAGACTTCTCCATAGCCGCGCCGGCACAATCAATCGATATCCGGCGGGTAGCCGGCAAAGCATCGGTCCCTGTAGGTCAGTGACCCGGAGCGGAATCGGCTGGCGGATGCCTCGCTCCAAAAGCAATGCTGACCACTCGTCGGACCACGCCCCCTCGTCGGGCGGTCTCGTCCGCAGACCCAATGCGAATCGAACGTACCCGATGAGCAGTGTGGCCACCAGCCCCACGATGCCGGCGAGCCATCCGGCCACGACGAACTCGCGCCAGGTCACTCCAGCTCGATCGACTCATGGCTCTTGCCCTGCACCCCTCGCCGGCGAAGCCGCGTTCGATGCTCGTCCCGTCCCGTTGCCGCGCTCGGACAACGAAGCGGTTGGAGGCGCCGGATCGGGCGGGACCACGCGTTCGGCGTTCGTGAACGACGTTGGCGCGGGCACGGCGGACGACATCACGTGCCCGGCCCACGGCAGCGGCACGGAGAACCGCACGATCAGTACGCCCTGAAGGAGCGACAGAACGCAGGCGATGCGCCACAGCGAGGGCGCCACCGGGCGCCGCCGGCCGAGCAACGCTCGAGCAACCAGGACGGAGACTGCAAGCACCCCGGTCGTGCGCAGCATGCTCTAAAGCATATCATCTGTATATACGTTCACGTTTTCCTCTCCCTGCCCCGGCCCTGGTTCGACGCCTCCGCTTGACCGATCAATCGCTTCAGCTCGCGAATTTCCTCGGCGGTTAGCCGGCGATCCCGAACCAGGTGGGCTACCAGTGGAACGATCTTGAACCCCCTGATCCGCTCCAGGAGCAGATCCAGGTGCCGGGTACCGACGTCGAGCGCGCTCACCGCCGCGGCATATTGTGCAGGGCGCCCGGTCGACCGGGTGACGACTCTCTTCTCGACCAGGCGGTTCAGCCGCGTCTGCACGGTCGTATATCCGATCGGTCGACCCAGAGCCTGATGGGCCGACGAGAGCGTCAGCTCCCCATGCTCCCAGAGCATCGCCATGATCTCCATCTCCCCCGCACTCAGCCGCGGAGTCCGCCGCCGCGCTCCCATAACCCCTCGCCTCCGAGCCTTCTCGTTATGACCTTTGTAGTGAATCACCCGATTTTATGACGACCGTCATAAATATGCAAGAGGCGCGAGCGACGCCCTTTCCGGGTGGAAATCCCGCCCTCGAAGAGAGGCGACGCGCAGTCTGGCTTTGATCGTGCCGAGGAATCACCTCCTCTCGCGCCTCGCTGAGAACCTGCATTGAATTCGGGCTTACCGATGGTGTCTCGGTTGTGTCATCGCTCGCCGGCGCGGTCCTTTGTGCTCTTCTTACGAGCCTTTGACTTCCCAGCGAGCTCGGACGATCGATCCAGCGATCCGACGGGCAAAATCCTTCGCTTCCGGCGCCGGGGTTGATCCGCTTCCAATTGCTCGGATCTCTCCGATAATTTGGAGTACCCGAATTC
Source organism: uncultured Planctomycetota bacterium (assembly GCA_963823665.1). Classification (GTDB taxonomy): domain Bacteria; phylum Planctomycetota; class Planctomycetia; order Isosphaerales; family Isosphaeraceae; genus CAVXHV01. Next base: position 1,452,959 of record CAWGMQ010000003.1, on the reverse strand, counting down.
ATTTCGGAACGATTGAAGTTTCTCCAGAATCAGCGAGTTCAGATTCATTCCCTTTGACTCGGCAGCGATTGACAGCGCGCGATGGAGCTCCGGGGGAATCCGCAGTAGAAACCGACCAGAGAACGGCTTTTCCGGGGACCGGCCGAGCGACTTGCAAAAGTCCAGGTAGTCGTCGACTGAATCGCGAAATGACTGCGTCAACTCGGCGAAGTTGTCGCCGTGGAAAGTGATGACGTCGCGAAGTCCGATCACGTGCCCATAGAGAGACTCCGATTCTTCGTCGATGAAGGGAATGCCCGTGTAGCCTTTGTATTCCATTGATTGAATCTCGCGCGGAGGTGCGCTTATCCACTACTGCCGATGCCCGGAAGCCGGAGCCGCCCCGGCGGGCACTTTGACCTCGATCCGGGCGCAGGAGATTGCCGAGCGGTCGTCATCCTCCGCGGCCTGTTCGAGCAGGAAGCCCACGTCGGGTTTCACCCGAGCGTGAAAGCTAACGGCGCCGTTCGTGACGACCTGGATGGGCTGGTCGAGGTCGAACAGCTCACGGCGAATCAACAGGGTGTAGCGGGCAACCCCGCGGGCCGTCACCTCAATGCGGTTGCCCTTGGCGTTGACCTCGAGCCGGCCGGCAAGCCCGCTCCGCTTGAAGATCGGCACACGGGGCAGTTCCGGAACTTCGACGCGAAACGATCGGATCGCGTCGCCGCGACGGTACTCGCCGTCGATCGTGTCGCCTTTCTTCATGGCGAAGATCTGGGTGATGCCAACCTTCTGGAAATCAACCACCGTTTTGATCTCGACGCCGTGGAGACGGGTCACGACATCGCCCGGCTCGAGACCGGAGGTCTGCGACAGCGTCCCCGGCGGGACTTGTCGGACACGCACCCCCGGGCCAGCGAAGGCCATGTCGGGGGCAATGGCAAACTGAGCTGGTCCGGTCAAGATCAGGTTGGAGGGCTCGGGCCCCCGGTTGTTGCCGACGTCCCGAACCTCTTCGACTCGCACCCAGTCGCAGCGGCCGACCTTTGCGCTGGAAGTTTCCCAGACCAGGTGTCTGGGGGCTCGGGCGCGCACTGTCTTGAACACGAACTTCACGACCTTCGGGTCTTCCTGGTCCATGTAGCTGCCATCGTGCCCCGACGCTGGGTAGTCGGTCCAGGTGATCCGGACACCCTGCTCTTTGAGCTGGTCAATGAACATCTTCTGAAGGACCGAAGGGTAGAGCGGATCGACTCCCCCGTTCGCCGCGTGGACCGGCCGGTTCGCGAGGTTAGCAGGGAAAGCGTCGTCGGGCGCCATGCCGGCGACGACAATGCTGCCGGACAGTGCGAAGAAGCCTGCCCACGGCGTGGGATCATAAAGGCCCATGACAAGGGCACCGCTGGCGCCGTCGGAGAAGCCGCCGAGGATAACCCGGTCCTCGTCGATGTTGTAATGCCGCTTGGCGGCCGCGAGTTGAGCCAGGATGTTGGTCATACCCACCCGATCGAACCAGCTCGCGCCGCGCTGGCCCAGCGGAAGGATGATGATCCAGCCATACTTGTCCGCATCCTTCTCAAGTTCGGCGCGGATCTGGTTTACCATGTTTTCCGGGAGGAGATTGGCGCGGCCGACGCCCCCGTGCAACGACACGATCGCCGGATGCTTCCGGCCTGGGTCATAACCCTTGGGCACGTAGACGTGGTACGGCCGAGCCTCGCCATCTGAGCCCCTGTGCGTGAACACCTGCCATCCCTTCTTGGTGTCGGCCGGATAGCTCCGTCCTTGCTGGAGCGCCCGTTCGACGTCCATCGGGTCGGGAGCCGCTGCGAGGATGGCCGCGATGGCCGTCTGACGGGCGGCGCGATCGGCGGCCTCGAAGAATGCCGTGAACCGGGAATCGGGTTCGGCGGCCAAGCCTCGCCCGAGGGCCAGGAGCGACAACAGGATGAACAGGGCCCCGGCGCACGGCATGCCGATTGAACATCTCATCACCGGGAGAATTCCTGTATCACGGGTGTCGCGGTCGAGCCGGTCGGTCCACAAGAAGCATGATTGGCTCAAGATTTCACTGACGCCGGCTGGCCACAGCGCCGGATCCCATCTCCAGACCGAGTCGGCCCCAGGTTGTTATTTCATCCGAGCTCGCGCGGCAATTCAAGACCCGGATGGATTCCCGGGACATCGCTAATAATCAGACGACGACGCCCAGGCACTGAATCGGGAAGCTCTCCGGTATGGGGATTCCAGCGGATTCCAGTCACCGACGCGGGGCGGTGTGAGCACGGGATATGTCGGACGGCCGGCGAGCGACCGCGACGCTCAAACGCTGCAAGTAGATAGCGACTGGCCGATGACGATTCGCTTCAAAGGCAACGTCGTCGTGCGTGAAGATCAGACGAAACCCCCTGGCCAACGTGACCAGTGGACGATTCGCGCTCACGAGGTCGACTACGACTGCGTCGTGGATCGCCTTATCGCGACGGACGCCAAGATGGAATTGAGCGCATCCGGATTGCGCTCGCCCATCAAGATCACGGCGGCCCGAATCAAACTCTTCCATCCTCTGGAACGGCAGTCTGACGGATCGCTGGCGCCCTCGGAGCTGCGAGAACTCCGCCTCGATCCTATCAAGACGGTAAGTGACGATTGACCGAGCAAGACCACGGCCTCTTCAGAAGGGGGTGTCTGACATCCCCTTCATCGGTGAACTTCTCCATCGCGGTCGGGTCTTCTCGGACCTTGTCGACGATTAAATCGATGAGAAGCTGTCGCGAGGCAGGGTTCATGGCAGCGATGAGCTGTTTGGCGACTTGGGGTGCGATGTGGCTCCAGACGCTGTGCTTGCCCAACTCTGCTTCAACCACGAACCATCGCCGTGCGGCCAGGTCGATCACGAACCCATCGGGGATGGTCCCAAATCCATCTTTGGTGCGGATAAGCGCTTTCGGAAAATAGAGGGAGGCCGGGCCGAAAAGGTATTCGGAATTAGCGATGACAACCTGTTCGAGTTCTGCTTCGGACTCGAAAGCAGCCTCGATAAACCTCCGATCGCCCAAAATCAGCACACCCTACCTTCAGTTGAGACCGCCGCCGCCGACCTTGTGGCTCTCTCACGAAAACGTATTCACAATGACGGGCCAATGTCGGACCGTCAATCGGTGAACGTCCAAATGACTCAATTGGTTCGGACGATTTCAGCCGCGCGTTTTGCATAAGCATTTGTTGCGCGGCTCACAGCTCGACCGCTCAACCTTGCGACAGGAGTTTGAACGACTTATTGTACGAGAAGATCACGGCAAAGCAGCTCGCCGACCCCGAAGTCCTCGAAGTGGCCGACTCGTTATACCGAGAGCGAGTCCGCTTGCGCGAGATCCGGGGAAAGATCGTCGGGCAGATGGATGAACGGGCCGAGGAGTGGGCTTTTGAGAGCATCTTGTCGAGAATGGAGTCGCTGCTCGAGGACTCGCCAGGCAGAAACTAGACCCGCCGCAAGCCCCTTGTGCAAGAGGCCGCGGCCGGCGGTGGCCAGATTCACTTCACGCCTGCATTGGCTTTCGCCTGTCCGATCACGATGAGCAGGATGCCGATTGTGGCGACTGTCGCGAAGTAGCAAAGGTGGGTCACGGTTAGCATGACTGCGCTCCTCTGGCTGGCATCACGCTTACCTCGTTCAGTACGTCTATCTATACGATATGGCTATTATATCTGTTCACCGCTCCGGCAAAACTTGCGAAGGACCGCTCGCAGGGACCCGAGGCTTCACCTGTTCTGTAGTAAGAAACCGGGCTGGCCCGTACCCAAAGGGATTCCGCGAATGCCGCCGGCTACGGCTGGTCGATCGGCACCTCGTCCGGAGACCCCGTGGCACCGGGGGACTTCCTGGCCGGTCCCTCCATGGTCGCCGCCGGGCATGAAGATTTGCTGACGGTCGTGATGCACGAGCTGGGCCACACGCTGGGGCTCTCCGATCTCGATCCGACCACGTCCCCCACCGACCTCATGGCCGAAACCCTGGCGACCGGCGCGCGCCGCTTGCCCTCGGCCGCGGACGTGGCTAAAGTAATAGCCGCGCTGGCCGTGCCACCGCCGGCCGCCACGACGATTCTCCCGACGAGAGGCGCATTGGTTGACGCCTTGTTTGAGGCCGCCAGCGAGGAAGCGATCGGCGTGTGGCCTACGCCCACCATCGCGCGGGCGATTCAAGTCGGCAGCGGCGTAGCGCTAGAGCGGAAACCGAAACCGGGACGCAGCTAGTATTTCTTCGGAACAAAAAATCGGCCGGGCAAGAAGTCGCCGGAATTGCTTCCCGTTCGGGGCACCGTTCACAAGTTTGTCACCGCCTCGATTGGCTGCGGCCGGCGCCCGGAGGGCGACGGCACCAGGTCTAGCGCCGTCGCTCTGGGGGCTCGCCGGATGTTGCCGGCTCGACCCGGGCCACATGACCCAGTCCCCTGCAAATGGGAGATTTCCCCTGCACCTTGTCACACAGCCAGCCGATTCCGAGCTTGCCACCGCCTGGCAGTTGCACCAGGCGGGTCGTTTCGCCGACGCGGCCCGTTGCTATCACACCGTGCTTACCAGGCAGCCCGACCACGCCGGTGCCCTGCATCTCTTCGGCGTCCTGCACCACCAGAACGGATATTCTGCCAGGGCGGTCGAGCTGATCGCCCGCGCCGTGGTTCTCGAGCCCGAGACCGCCGCTTACCACGCCAACCTGGCCGAGGTTCACCGCGCCCTGGGCCAGCACCAGGAGGCCATCGACTGCTGCCGGACCGCCCTGCGGCTTCGACCGGACTACCCCGAGGCAGCCAACAACAAGGGCCTCGCGCTGCACGCGCGCAGGGCGGTTTGCCGAAGCCGTGGCCGAGTTCCGCGCCGCCCTGGAGATGCGGCCCGATTTCGCCCTGGCCAGGAACAACCTCGGTACGTCCCTCCGCGAGCTGGGCTCTTTGGGCGAAGCCCTCGAGGCTTACCGCCTGGCGGTCGATCTCGATCCCAAGCTGGCGGTGGCACGCAGCAACCTGGGCCAACTGCTGGTCGAAGAGGGCGAAGCCGAGGAAGGCCTCACGCATTGCGCGGAAGCCGTCACGCTCCAGGGCGACCTGCCGGCCGCCCACAACAATCTCGGCAACGCCTACCGTGCCCTGGAGCGCTTCAGCGAGGCGCGGGCTGCCTACGAAGTGGCCCTGCGGCTGGCTAGCCAGGCATCGCGGCCTCCCTCTGAGGTGGCCCAGATCGATGCCAACCGCGGTCTGGCCCTGTTCCTCGAGGGCGACCACGCCGCCGCCTTTGCCTGCTTTCGCCACGCGGTCGAGCTGGCCCCGCACGATGGCGCGATCCGGCAATACCTGGCCAACGCCCATGACGCTGGCGAAGACCACGCGGCCGCCCTGGCTTGCTGGCAGCGCGTGGTCGAACTCAATCCCACGCTCGCCATGGCGCACAACCACCTGGGCCTTGCACTGCAGCAGGAGGGGCGGTTCGCCGAGGCCGCCGCCTCTTATCGCCGGGCCCTCGAGCTGGACGAGCGTTACGTGGCCGCGCACCTGAACCAGGGCGGCCTCCACGAAGAGCTCGGCGAAATGGCAGCGGCCGAGGCTCGCTATCGCCACGCCCAGACGCTTCATCCCCGGGCGCCCTTGCCGCTGTCTCGGTTGGCCATGCTCTTGCGCGGCAAGTTGCCCGAAACCGACCTGGAAGCGATCCGGGCGCAGCTCGGCGCCCCTACCACAGATCGCCAGACCGTCCCGCCACCCCTGCCCCCCCGTTCGCCGGCACGCGGCCAGTTGCTCTTTGGCCTGGCCCAGGTGCTGGACGCCCGCGGCGACTATGCCGCGGCCGCCGGCTGCCTCGAAGAGGCCAACGCCATCGCGCTGGAACAGAGGCGCAGGGCCGGCAAAAAGTATGACCCCGCCGTGCACACGGCGCTCGTCGATCGGATCATCGCCGGTTTCACGCCGCAGCTCTTCGACCGTCTGGCCAGGGCAGGCGACGACACGCGCCTGCCGGTCTTCGTCTTCGGCATGCCGCGCTCCGGCACGACCCTGGTCGAGCAGGTGCTGGCCAGTCATTCGCGGGTTCACGGCGCGGGCGAGCTGGCTCTCGCGGGCAGGCTGTTCGTGTCCATCCCCGAATTGCTGGGCCGGCCCGACGAGATGCTCCCCTGCCTGGAGGCTCTGGACGCGGCGGCCGTGCGCGAGCTCTCCGGGCGGCACCGCCAGGGACTGGACCAAACTCTCCAGGCGATCGCGCCCGGCCGGACCGGGTCGTGGACAAGATGCCGGACAATTACCTCTATCTGGGCCTGCTCGCGCTCCTGTTTCCGCGGGCGACGTTCGTCCACGTGCGCCGCGACCTGCGCGACGTGGCGGTCTCGTGCTGGATGACCAACTTCCGCAGCATTCGCTGGGCCGACGATCGGGAGCAGCTTGCCGGCCGCTGCCGCGATTACCGGCGGCTCTGGCAGCACTGGCAAAGCGTGTTGCCGGTGCGCGTGCACGAAGTGGCTTACGAAAAGCTCGTCGACGACTTCCAGTCCGAGGCCCCGCGGTTGCTCGCGGCGTGCGGCCTCGAGTGGGAGCCGGCCTGCGCGCGGTTCCATGAAACAGCCCGGGCGGTACGCACGGCCAGCGTGACGCAGGTCCGCCAGCCGCTCTATCGCAAGTCGCTGGCGCGCTGGAAGCACTACGAAGAACCACTGGCCGCCCTGTTCGCCGCTTTGCCCGTGGAGTGACGGGACCGCCGTGCCACCGTGGCGCGGCCCTGACTTGACCTGGAGTATTCACCGCCTCGATCGTCGTGCGAATCCGAGAACAGAACACACCGGAGATGAATCATGCCGCGCCGCACGCCCCTGACCACGCTCAAAACGCTGTTCCGCTCCTCGCCAGGCCCGAGCAAGCCGCCCGTGCGCCGCGGGCGTCGCACCGCCCAGCGCTTTCTGGAGCGGCTGGAAGAGCGCTGCTTGCTCAGCTACATGGTGACCAACACCAGTCCCTCAGCAACCACGAGCGGCAGTCTCGGCTACGAAATTGGCAAGGCCATCGCCGGCACCCAGCCGGCCGTGATCACCTTCAGCATTCCCGCCAATTCCACGATCATGTTCACCTCCAGCAGCGAGGCCAACTCGGCTGCCGCCGAGTATGGCCCGACGGCGTACTTCGTCAGCGGCAACGGCACCAACATCACCATCGACGGCTCCGGGGCACCGGGGCTGGTCATCGACGGCGGCGGCTCGGTGCGCCTGTTCACCGTGGCCAGCGACAGCTCGCTGACCCTGGAAAACCTGACGCTGCAAGATGGCGATGCGCTCGGCGGGGCGGGCGCGGCGGCGGCGGCGGCGGGGCTGGGTTGGGGGGCGCGGTCTTTGATAACGGCGGCAGTTTCACGGCTGAGGGGTGCACCTTCGCCAACAACGAGGCCCAGGGCGGGCTGGGCCGCGACGACGGCGACGACGGCGGCGGCGGCGGCCTCGGGGCCAACGCGCCCTTAAACGACCAATCTGGGGGCGGAGTCCACGGCGGCGCCGGCGGCGGCGCCAACGGCGCCGGCGGCGCCGGCGGCTTCGGCGGCGGCGGCGGCGGCGGCCTCCGCAATGACGGCGGCGGCGGCGGCTTCGGCGGCGGCGGCGGCGGCGGCGGCTTTGGCGGCGGCGGCGCCGGCGGCTTCGGCGGCGGCGGCGGCGCCGCCAGCTCGCGGCACGCCGCCGGCGGCGCCGGCTTCGGCGGCGGCGGCGGCGCCGCCAGCGCCGGCGCCGGCGGCTTCGGCGGCGGCGGCGGCGGCGGCGCCGGCATGGGTGGGGGCATCTTCAGCAACCAAGGCGCGATCACCCTCACCAACGACACCTTTACCGCCAACTTCGCCTACGGCGGTCCCAGCGGCGGCAGCGGCGACGGAGAAGGCCTCGGCGGCGCCGTCTTCGCCCGCAACGGCAGCGTCGACGCCACCTTCGTCACCTTCAGCGGCAATACCGCAGCCCAGGGCGGCACCGACCTCTACGTCTTGAGCGACAAGAGCAACGGCGGCAACAACACCAGCCCCTACACCGGCACCGGCACCGCCGCGGCCCAGCTCATCAACTGCATCCTCGGCCAGAACGCGACCACGACCGTATCCGACTTCTTCACCAGCACCAACGCCGGCGCCACCACGCCCACCTTGACCGGCAGCACCAATAACCTCGTCACCCTCAACGGCAACGGCATGGGATCCAACGGCTTGCCGCCCGGTGACCTGGTTATGGGCACCGACCCGAATTTCGCGGGCGGGCTGGCCAGCAACGGCGGGGACACACAGACGATCGCTCTGAAGACGCAAAGCACCGCGGCCCTCGAGAACCGGAGAGGCCGGAACCGGGATCACCGTCGATCAGCGCGGCATCACGCGTTCATATTTTCCGGATCTCGGCGCCTATCAGTTCTCGCCCGCGCTGGTCTCAATCGCGGTGACGCCCGCCGATCCGAGTGTCGCCAAGGGTCTGACCCAACAGTTCACGGCCACCGGCACCTATTCGGACAACTCGACCGAGCCTCTCACCACCCTGGTGACCTGGGCGTCGGCCACGACCTCGGTCGCCACCATCTCCACCGGCGGCCTGGCCACCGCGGTCGCGGCGACTGGCACCTCCTTGATCACCGCCAAGTATGACGGCATCACAGGCTCGACGACGCTCAACGCCAGCCCCGCCGTCCTGGAGTCGATCGCCGTCACACCGGCCAGCCCCATGGTTCCCAAGGGTGAAACCCAGCAGTTTACGGCCACCGGCACCTATTCGGACAACTCGACCGGGAACCTGACCGGCACGGTGACCTGGGCGTCGGCCACGACCTCGGTCGCCACCATCTCCACCGGCGGCCTGGCCACCGCGGTCGCGGCGACTGGCACCTCCTTGATCACCGCCAAGTATGACGGCATCACAGGCTCGACGACGCTCAACGCCAGCCCCGCCGTCCTGGAGTCGATCGCCGTCACACCGGCCAGCCCCATGGTTCCCAAGGGTGAAACCCAGCAGTTTACGGCCACCGGCACCTATTCGGACAACTCGACCGGGAACCTGACCGGCACGGTGACCTGGGCGTCGGCCACGACCTCGGTCGCCACCATCTCCACCGGCGGCCTGGCCACCGCGGTCGCGGCGACCGGTACCTCCTTGATCACCGCCAAGTATGACGGCATCACCGGCTCGACGACGCTCAACGCCCGTGCCGCCGTCCTGGAGTCAATCGCCGTCACACCGGCCAGCCCCACGGTTCCCAAGGGTGAAACCCAGCAGTTCACGGCCACCGGCATGTATTCGGACAACTCGACCGGGAACCTGACCAGCACGGTGACCTGGGCGTCGGCCACGACCTCGGTCGCGACCATCTCGAACACCGCCGGCAGCCAGGGCCTGGCCACCGGGGTGGGAATCGGCACGTCGAATATCAGCGCGTCGCTCGGCAACGTCACGAGCCCGGCTGACACCCTGACCGTGACCGGAGCGACGATCGCCGTCTCCGGGGTCTCGGTCGACTGGGGCTCGCAGACCGCCCCGCTCTATACCGCCGGTGGCGGCCTGCTGCTTCCGGCCGGGCGCACCACCGACCTGCCCTGGTTCAACATCAACCGGATCGCGATTGTTCTCGCCCAGGCCGCCACGCTGACTCCCGCCGATGTCAGCGTCACAGGCATCACCGGCGGCAACTACGGCCCGGTTAGCATCTCCGGGTCGGGGACGTCCAGCATCCTCATCACGTTCGACAAAGCCATCGCGGGCCCAGACCTTGTGACGATCACGATCAGCAGCTCCCAGATCATCACCTTCACGGGGCAACTCGACGTCCTGCCCGGCGACGTGAATGACGACGGCGTGGTCAATACAACCGACGGTGTCCTGATCCTCCGGCACGAGACCCCGGCGAATACCTACAACATGTTCGACGACATGAACGGCGACGGCGCGGTGACCATGGCCGACTTCACGCTCTACCGGCCGCAAATCGGCACCGTGCTGCCGGCGCTGCCGCCGCAGTTGGCCGCCGGCGGGGAAGGCCCCGGCGCCGCCTCGGCCCTCACCCCGCAAGAGCTGGACCCGGTGCTCACGGCCGCCATCGATGACTGGGCCGCCGCCGGACTCCCCGAACAGGACGTCGCCAAACTGCGCGGCGTCACCGTCCAGATCACCAATCTTCCAGCCGGCTACCTGGGCGGCACCGCCATCGGCGGCAGCATCATGGATCTCTCCGCGAATGCTGCCGGCTACGGCTGGTCGATCGGCACCTCGTCCGGAGACCCCGTGGCACCGGGGGACTTCCTGGCCGGTCCCTCCATGGTCGCCGCCGGGCATGAAGATTTGCTGACGGTCGTGATGCACGAGCTGGGCCACACGCTGGGGCTCTCCGATCTCGATCCGACCACGTCCCCCACCGACCTCATGGCCGAAACCCTGGCGACCGGCGTGCGCCGCTTGCCCTCGGCCGCGGACGTGGCTAAAGTAATATCCGCGCAGACGGTGCCACCGTCGGAGGCCACGACGATTCTGCCGCCGACTGGAGCATTGGTTGACGCCTTGTTTGAGGCCGCCAGCGACGAAGCGATCGGCGTGTTGCCCACGCCCACCATCGCGCGGGCGATTCAAGTCGGCAGCGGCGTAGCGTAGAGCGAACGTTCTCGCGGCAATCGATACCCAGGGAACCCCGGCAAGCAGGACCACAAGCCAGGCCTCTCGTCGTCAAGTACAAACCCGATGCGCCGACAGTTGGCGCTTCGAGCAAGTTCGATGTTCTTCTTCGACTCAAACCCATGGGCAAGGCTCGCGTATGAAGAAACTCTTTTTCCCTTCGATCGTCTTTCTCGGTCTGCTCGGCGGCGGCACCAGCCGGGCCGACCTGACTCTGGGTACGAGCAACTCGCCGGGCTCGCCGCTGGACATGTCCGCCGGCACGACGTCCGGGCCGATGCTGGTTAACGTCGTGAGCAACAACTTTCCCAACGACATCATGGCCGCCTGGCAATTTGTACTGGCGATTGCCCCGGAAACCGGCGCCAGCGGCACCCTGACGTTTCAGGACCCGGGGGCCGGGATGACGTTCCCCACCAACCCCACAAACTACGTCTTCGGTAGTAACGGCCTTGGCATCACGGCCATCAATACCAACAGCGGTAGCTCGTTGAGCGCGTTTGATTTCTTGAATCCCAGTGCCTCGCTCGGTGTGCCGGTTCCGGGCTCGCCTGGGGCCAATCTGCTCCAGATGGATTTCCTGGCTTCGTCGAACGCGTCCGGACTGTTCGGCATCTACGCTCTGGAAGGTGCCCAAAACACGATATGGACCGATTCCAACGCCAACACCCAGTATTTCACCAACGTGCCCAGCGGCGCGGGCATGGTCGAAATCGGACAGGTTCTCATCTCGGCCAGTGCCGTCCCCGAGCCATCGTCGTTCTGGATGATGTTCTCGGCGCTGGGACTGGGCGCCGCGGGCCGGGCTTGCTGGAAACGGCGGCGCCGGCGAGCCGGGAAGTGAAACTGGGACGCGGTTAGTATTTCGTCCAAGCAGCAATGTGTAGTAGATGAAATCGGCCGGGTCGCTCCAGCGGATCGCTCCCATGGGGCTCCGACAGACCCAGACTTGCCCGCCAAAGAGCCACCCGGCTCGTCATCTCATAACTTCACCGCGCCACCCGCCAAGCCGCGAACCACCCCGGCGCGGGGAAGATCGTACCGCTCCTCCACACGAACGAATTGGGGCCACGTCATCGGACTGCCGCGGCGACGTCTCGACAGCCGGTGTCTCCAATCCCCTCACGCTCCTCACTGAAATCTCTGAAGGCTGAAGAAGTTTGCAGAGTATACTGAGAAACGCGGACACGCTGGTTCTTTCCGACCTATGGCAAGATCATGTCCCATCGCGCGATGCGGAGCAAAGGAAGCACCCATGTCGACCGCTGAGATCATCCGTGCGGTTCGCGCGCGCTCGCGCAACGAGAAATTCCAGATCGCGCAGATGCTGCTCGACGACCGGGCCAAAGAGGAACAGTCGGTGCCGTTTTCGGAAGGTCATGTCTTTCCAACCTACACACCAGAGTACGCCCGCAATGCCGCGGCCCAACTGGCCAAGGTCCTCAAGGAGGAAGGGACCGGCTCTTGAGCATTGTCGAACAGTTTCCCTACTGCGACAGGAACCCGGCCTCCGGAGGGCTGGATCTGATGCCGGATCTTCCCATCGTCCCTCGGCATCAGTCGCGTTCGCTGCCGGGAGTCGGATTGGTCGATAGCGGCGCCTCCATCAGCGTCTTGCCCTATTCCCTGGGCCTTCAGCATCAGTCACCGTTTGCAGCCGAAACGCCACGCTCAGTTGCCGGGCGGCCCGCTCGCGCTTGATCGCACGTGCAGCCGAAGTGGTCGCCCGATCAATTGCAGCGACCTCTTCGGCACCGCCTTACCGGGTTTTCGAGCGCGCCCACTCTTGCCCCGCTTCCAGCCGATACACCGTTCGCCGCCTATTCACTCCACCACCGCCGAACCACTCAGAGTTGGACTCCGACACCGGCTCGCCTTCACTCATTCGACAGAGTCGATGGTGGCGGAGGTTGGCGATCGCTACGAGATAGAGGATCAGGCACTTCTGCCACAAGCCGTAGCTATGGCATCCGCTCAGCAACACCAAGGCGAACGGCACCAACACATGGAAGATGATCCAGGGGCTTCCCGAGTCGCGGAGCAACCGCCAGTAATGCCCGAACAAGAGCAGCATCAGGAGGAAGGAACTCAAGATGTGGAAACCCTCTAACGACGGCGTCACGGCCACGATGAATAGCAGCGAGGCGGCCAGCCCGGCTATCACCGCCTCTTCCTCTTCCCCTGCCCGGATCACATCACGCGTATACCAAATGCTGACCAGCAGCAGCGTCGCAAACAGCACGTAGCCTAGCCACGCCTGCTCGCCGTCACGAAACATGCTCAGCGGCTCGGCCAGGCGCCGGCTGAACTCACCGACCCCGTGGGCCCCGAGGAGCAACAAGACAAAGGCAGCAGACGCCGACTTCACCATGATATTCCTCTTCTTGCCGCACTTGAGATCATCCAACAAAGTCCCGCCGATCATTCGGGAGCCGGGATCGGCCGGTCAAAATACAGCCTACCATGAATCAACATCTCGGGGCGGATTTGGTCGCGCAGATCGTTGTAGCGTTGTGATCCTCTCACGAAAACGCATCGATGTTGACTGGCCAAAGTCGGCCTGTCAATCAGCGAACTTCGCCGTCCCCCGTAACAGCGAGCCTCCCCGCCTCATTGGCAGTGGAAATCCTGCTGGATACTGGGATCGAAGGACCGCCCGAATCACCCGCGCGAGTCGGAAGCCGATCGCGCCGACGAGGTATGTCTGATCGTGCAGCCGCCATCGCCAAGGCATGAGCGGGCCCGCGGCCGCGATGAGCGGCCCGATTGACGGATCCGCGCAGGGCCGCGATTAACTGCCGAGGATGCACTCTGCGGAAATGGTTGCCTTTACGCCCCAGTTCCGTCAAAAGCCCGGCGAGTTCCTCGTTCGCCAGGCCCGGCAACTCCGCGAGAATCTCGGACGAGGTGACCTCGGCGACGAGCACGGCCTCGCCACCGGGAGCGGCCAGGCGGGCCATCAGCCGTAGGTGCCCGGCCAGCAATGCAGCCCTGGCGTCGGCGAGCTGGCGGTGGTCCTTGCCGAGCGAGTACGCGGCCGTCTCAAGGATCTGGCTTAACACGCAGGTCGACGCCACCCGATCGAACCCGCCGGGCAGGACCACCGCGGTGCGGGACGCGGGCCATGCGGCCATCGCCTCGAGATCCGCAGGCCCCAGCTCGGAGCACGGCGTCCGGTCCGAGAGGACTCCGAGCGTCGCCGTGACGTCCACGCCGCCATGCAGCCGCAATCGCGGGTGATTCGCAACTCCCTGCCGCTGCGCACCGCTGCAGAGCGCCTCGGAGTCGATGTCCACCAGGTGCACCTCACGATGGACGGAGAGCAACGCCGCCAAATCCAGATCGTTGGCGTTGCCGGCCCCCAGGACACAGAGGCGCGATCGCCGCACCGTCGCGTCGCGGGCGAGCGCGGCCGTGAGGCACCGCCGATGCTCGGCAAACGCCTCCCATTGGTCCCGGCTTGTCGCGTTAATGGCGACCTGACGACGGCCGAGTTGATCCATGATCTCGTGCCGGTTAGCCTCAGCTTGCGTGAGTCAGGCTCAACAGATCACGGCAACGGCTCGATCGCGGCGCTGAGCGTAGCATCTGGCCCACCACGGAGTGACGGCCGGTGGCTGCCCTCTGCGTTGCGTCTCACTTCCAATCGCTGCTCGTTGGGAGTATTGACGAATGCCACACGAACGACCGTTGGCGGGGGTCCCTTGACGGTCAGCAGTCCTTCTCCGCCGTACGGGGTGACAGCGTTTGGGCTGTATTCATTACAAAGGGCGGCGATGCGAGCCAGGATTGTCCGGAAGGCGGCGGGCGGCAGAGGCGCCACCGCCTCCTTTGTCTCCCCTTTGACGGTCCAGTTGCAAACGCACCGGTTCCCGACCCGCTTGAATTCCACGTCGCTGCCGACCCACGCCTCAAGTAGCTGATCGGTCAACTCGACGATGCCGCCTTGCGTCGGCGCGAATGCACGTCGCAGGCGATCATCGGCCGTTTGGGATATGATCACGGCACACCTCGGATCTCTTTGACGAGAGACCCCCACCTCGCCAGTAGGCTGTCGAGCGCGGGCCCCGGGTCGAACTGGACGACCCCGCCGCAGAGTGCGACGAGTTCCCCTACGTCCGCGCCTTTATCATACTCGATCAAGCCCGCGTAGAGGGACAGGTGTTCGAGCGCCGCCATCCGCACCACGTCATCCGGTACATCGACCGCGAGGACCGCCGGGCCGAGTTCGTTCGGGAAGGCGGTCGCCTTGCCTCGGGCATAGGCCATGGAGTCACCAACAGCAGACGGCGTGCCCTCGGCGGTGAACGAGAAGTTCTCGGCGATGCCTCGCCCTGCCGGCTCAACGAACGTGACATCGGGGCCCTGCTGAACAATGCTCTCCGCCCGCGCGAGCGTCGTTCCGTGCAGCAGCCACATTCAGAGAGTCACTCCCACAAAGGACTGGGAATCTCGAAAGCCCAAACCCCGTCAGCCGTCCCGGGGGCGCTACAGTAACGCGACCCAGGAGAGAGCGCGTCATCAACTCGATTGTCACCGATGCCCAACGCCTGGGCAATGGCCGCGGCCGTGTCTGACCGTCCATGAGCTAAGAACCTGTCAGGTGCTTCAACCTGAGGTAGCGCTCAGACCTCGACAAATCTTTAGCGCGTCTGACAATCGTGTTCTACTTCTTTCGATGGAAACAGTCCGCGCTCAACCCACCAGGGCCTTGGTCCGACCGGGCGTGGAGATCGAATGTCCGCATGCGGACAACGTTGTCAATGCCGCGCTCCACTATCGCTAAGAGTGCCCAATGAGACTCGTTCAAAGAACGCTCGCGCGCCGGTTTCGTCCATCACAACCGCGGCGGGGGCTCGAGGTGGAATGTCTCGAGGAACGCGTCGTTCTGGCAGCGACGTCGGGAATATCACAACTCGAGGGGCCTGCGTTCGCGGTCGTGAAAGGCACGGTCCTCGGCCGCGGAGATCCCACGCCTGTCGCGTTCCGTTTCGCCCGCGGAGAGATCACGACGCCCGGCGACCAGAATCCCCTGGTCCGCGTGATCGCGATCTCGAACGGCGGCAACGTGTTGCCCACCACCCTCGTCACCTCGTGGGGCAAATTGTATCCACAGCTTCGCCAGAGCGACGGCGCGGTGATCTCGATCAGCTCGCCACGCTCCCTCTTCGCGCGGGTGCGCGAGCGCGCGGCACGGGCTTCCACGTGTACGTGTCACTTTACGGTGACGTCAACGTGCAGGGGATTCCAGCCACCCATCGTTTTGTCACCGTCCCCCGCATCCATTGATTCGCGGCTCGCAAGTTCGGGGCAAAACCACGGCCTTTGGTCAATTCGAATACGCACAAGGCGAGTGTCCGACGCTCCGCGGTAGGTGGGTTCGACATCCCTCTGACATCCCCGAGCGACGCCGACACCGCACCGTAAAGGCCGTGCTCTCGACAGGTTAAGCGAACCAGCCCGCGGAACCTGGTGCAGCCGCATTGCAAAGCCCAGGCTGTCCGCGGAAGCTGGAATCTCGCCCGATCCCAAAAATCGTGGATGAATTCGCCCCCGCCACGGTAGTTCATAGTCAGAGGCCAATCACACGGATCAGCCGCACCGTGGCATGGGAAAAAACCGGATGAACGAACTCAGTCGGAATCTTCGGACGATCTTCGGGGACGGCTCGATCAGCGGGCTCGCCGACGGCGAGCTCCTCGGGCGCTTCGCCGCCGGCCACGACGAGGCGGCGTTCGAGGCCCTCGTTGTGCGTCACGGCCCGATGGTCTGGGGAGTCTGCCGGCGCACGCTGCGCGACCCCAACGACGCCGAGGACGCGTTTCAGGCCACCTTCCTCGTACTCGCCCGCAAGGCCTCCTCGATCGCCCACCGCGAGATGGTCGCCAACTGGCTTTTCGCGGTGGCGCACAAAACAGCCGTGCGGGCCAGGGCAATGGCTTTCCGGCGGTGGTCGAAAGAGCAGCAAGTGGTGGCGATGCCCGAGCCCAAAGCGGCGGCGGATGAGCAGCGGGACGACCTGCTCGCGCTCCTCGATCAGGAGTTGAGCCGCCTGCCCAGGAAATACCGCATCCCCGTCGTCCTCTGTGAGCTCGAAGGCAAGACTCACCAGGAGGCGGCAAGTCAACTGGGCTGCCCGGTCGGGACCGTCTCGAGCCGGTTGTCCAGGGCGAGAGCGATGCTGTCCAAGCGGCTCGTCCGGCCCGGCGTCTCACTCTCCGTTGGCTCCCTAGCCGTGCTCCTGAATCGGGAGGTAGCGTCGGCCACCGTGCCGGCGCGGTTGATCCGTGCCACGGCGCAAACTGCAACCCTCTTCCTTGCGGGCGGAACGCCGGGACTGGGCCTCGCCAAGGCTTTCGCTCTGACCGGGGAGGTACTGAGAATGATGCTCGTGTCCAAGCTCAAGGTCGCCACGCTCGTACTCTTGGTTCTCGCGGGCACCGGCCTCATCTTGAGCGCGTCCGGGGCCATCGGTGGGAGACAGGAGCGCAAGCCCGAGGCCCCGAAGCCGCCTCCGGTCGCGACGGCGAAAGCCCAGGCGCCCGCGTCCCCGAAGTGGGCGCACCTGACGTCCGACGCCGGATCCGAGTCGTGGGTTCGGCTCGAGGACGGGCGCAGCCTCTGGAAGTCCGATGAGTACGCCGGGGTGCACGACCCGGCATCAGGGAGCGAGCTGAACTATACGGGTAACGGGCCGATCATCCGGCGGTCACAGCTCGTCGGTGTCAAGGACAACGGCGGCCCAAACGCCGACTTCGCGCTCGAGCGCGCCGGGGTCAAGCCGCTCGACCCGCGCGAGTTGCGCTCGCGGATGACCGAGGAGGGGCGGAAGATCGAGGGAGGGAACTTCAGGTCCGATGCCCAGGTCGTCGACCTCTTCGGCCGCCGCTGCCTCCGGATCGACATCTCCCGGCTCGACTCACTCGGCAAGTTGAGACTCAGCGAGCAGACGTGGTACGACGTTGAGACACGCCGCCCGATCCAGCGGCGCGAGATCCTCCAGCTCGGCTATCAAATGAAATACAAACGCGAGTTCCGGACGACGACCATCACCTACGTCGATGACGGCCCGGCCGACATCTACGCCCTCGGTGTACCGGCCGGATCACCGATCGTCGATGAGCAAACGCTACAAAAAGTCGCCAGCCCACCAGCGCTTCAAGAGGCCTGGAACGGCGCAGCGCGGGTGATCGAGCGGCTTCCGCGGTCCGTCCGGGTCGCCGAGGACGGGGACGCCGGGCTGCAACTGACCTACTGGGCCGCCGCCAAGGGATATCTCGAGGCATGGGCCAATTTCGTCCGCGATCACAACGATTCGAGAATCCACGCCACCCCCACGCCGCGGTCGTTCTTCGCCGATCACCAGGGCGCTTCCGGCCCCGAGATCCCGCCAGCCCTGCGCACCCGGCCCGATGCCGACCTCCCGGCCGATGCTCTGGCAGCGTGGCTCCCAGTTGAGCGGTCCGTGAATGTTCACTTGAAAGACGGTACGCGGGGGTATGACCTCACGCGGTTTATCACCGCGCCCGACAAGCCCAGGGACGTCCGGGTCCACGTCCACTTTGATAGTTCAGCGACCTTTCCCCCGGACTGGCTCCGAACGATCTGGCCATTCGCGTTCGACAACCGCCAGGACCTCCAGCTCGTCCCAGCCGAGCCCGGCACGCCCAAGGGCTGGGTGGCAATCAAGGTCGAGTATCCCGAGATCCAGAACCTGTATTATGCCGACCCTGCGCACGGCTACGCCGTGGCACGAATGGTTGAGTCGTCGATTCAGAATGGCGGCCGGTTGAAGTTCCGGACGGAGTCGAAGGCCCTCCACTGGGCCCAGCTCCCCGGCGGCGTCTGGTACGTCAAAACCTGGGAGCGGTTGCATCACCTCGACAAGCTCGACGCCGCCGGCAAACCGGAGGCCGCCCAGCAACCGGACCACACGACGTTCCGCCGCGTCGTCATCACCCCGATGGACCCCGAGACATTCCCGCCCGGAATTTTTGACGGCGAGAAATTCCTCGACGCGGCACGAAAGGAAGGGGCGCAGATCAAGGTCGATTGAGCGTCGCCCCACTCAGTGGCCAGCGCGACCGTACCTAAAGTTCGCCAAGCCCCTCCGGCTTCGGTTCCTCTTGAGCATGCTGCTCCAGCTTCTGCCGGCATTGCTCAATCTCTTTCTCGAGCGCGGCAAGCTGAGTCTTGCGCAGCCGCCGCGCCGCATCTTCCGCGCGCCGGAATCGCTCCTCCGCTTCACCCCACCTTCTCAGCTCGGCCAGCGCCAGCGCCATGTGGAGATTGATCACGCTGTTCAAAACCAATGCCTGCGCACCGATTCGTGCAGCTTCCTCCAGCACGGGAATGGCCTCGGCGGGCTTGCCCCCTTTCAGCAAGGCCAGACCCAGATTCGCCCGGCATGCCGCGTTATTGGATTCTCCCACCGCATCCGCCTTGCGGAACATGGCGGCGGCCTCGTCATAGCGCTCGCGACGCATGAGGAATATCCCCAGCGCGTTGACGCGGTTCTGTTTCGCCCCTCTCTCCTCGATCTGCTCGCGCAGATCCGCGATAGCTCCGTCGAGATCTCCTTCCGCCGCGCGTTTCTCAGCGCGTCGAATGCCTGGATCGAAGTTGCGGATGAACTGCAAGGCGACCATCGCCAGAAGGAAGACGATCGGCACCCCGACGAAAACCAGTACCCAGATCCATGACGTCGGCGCGGAGCTGGTTGCGGCCCTGGGCGCTTCGGAGCGAATTGCCAGAAGATCAGAGCAAAGCCGCCGAGCAACACCAGCCAGATCCACGCCGGCGTGGGGTGCGCCTGGAATGCTTGTCGACCGCCCTTATTTGTTCCCGACACCGATCGCCGCTCCCTATGGGTTATGCGCGGTATACAACCGCCATCGAAGGCTGCCGATCCCGAAGCTGCCGTACAAGAAGCCATCCTCGCGCGCGTGCCCACTGGCGTCAAATCCTCAGCCGCGCAGCGACTGCCTGCGAATTGCACTGGTTCAGCCTGAAATGAAGATTCCGCATCGCGGCGTTAGCTCGTGATTGCCTGACACCATCTTGCCGCGAGTCCAGTGAATCGCGATGATTTCCTACGCCAGAGTACCCTTATCCTCCCTCCACGAGTTCCCCCGATGACCCCGCTACGACGCTCGACGTTATTCATGATGATCATGCTTGTTCTCATCGGCTCGCCCGCAGGCGCCGCTGCCGGCGACAACGGCCGCGTGCCCACCATCGATGATCTGCTCTCGATCCAGTCCGTCGGCGGCGTTGCCATCTCGCCCGATGGTAAGTGGGTGGCTTACACCGTGAGTCAGACCGATTTCAAGGCAGACGCATTTATCAAACAAATCTGGATTGCCAATCCCGCAAGCGGACGCAAGTACCAGCTCACCCGAGGCGAAAAATCAGCAGCCAACTTGACCTGGTCGTCCGACAGCCGGTGGCTCGCCTTCACCACCAATCGCGCTGGTGACAAGGACCAGATCTTTGCGATCCCGCCCGATGGTGGTGAAGCGGTACAGCTCACCAAGGTCGAGACCGGCGTGAGCAGATTCGACTGGTCGCCCGACGGTAAGCTCATCGCCTTCACCGCCTCTCCATCAAGGAAGGAGATCACCAAAAACCGCAAGGAGCACCTCGGCGACTTTGAGGTCATACGCAAGGAATACGATTACCAGCATCTCTGGACCATCGAAATCGCGGAAGCCCTCAAGTCCCCGCAGACCGGAAAGCAAAGAACCAAAGGCCAGGACTATAGCGTCGGCAGCTTCTCCTGGTCGCCGGATGCCTCGAAGATCGCCTTCGACGCCAGCATCAATCCTGACCTGATCCAGCGCGGCACCGCGGACGTCTACGTCCTGAACCTGGGCGACGACGCCGTGGTGAAAATCGTCGCGCAACCCGGCCCCGACAGCAACCCACACTGGTCGCCCGACGGCATGCAGATCGCCTTCCGATCCGCGCTGGGCAAGCCCGACTTCTTCCACAGCAATGCTCGCATCGCCGTGGTTGCCTCGACCGGTGGCAACCCGCGCTCCGTAACCGACGCGTTCGATGAATCGCCGTCACTGCTCGATTGGAAGCCGGACGGAATCTACTTCTCTGGACTCCAGAAGACAGCTTCCCACCTCTTCCGAGTCGATCCGGCCACCCTCAAGACCACTCGCATCACTAGCCCCGATAACGTGATGGCTGGCGACTTTTCCCTCACCCACGACGGCCGCAGAATGGCCTATTCCTCCGCCTCGCCCACCTCGCTGAGCGAGGTGTTCTTTACCGACATTTCCACCTTCGCGCCGCGCAAGCTGACCGACATGACCGAGCAAACCAAGTCCTTCACCCTGGGCACATCCGAAGTCATCTCCTGGAAAAGCCAGGACGGTACCATGATCGAAGGCGTGCTCACCAAGCCTGCCAGCTTCGATCCGTCGAAGAAACGGCCACTCCTGTGCATCATCCACGGCGGTCCGACCGGCATCGATCGCCCCGCGTTGCTCGTCGACGGCTATTACCCAGCCGATATCTGGACTGCCCGCGGCGCGCTCGTCTTGCGTGTGAACTATCGCGGCAGCGCCGGCTACGGCGAGAAGTTCCGTCAGAAGAACGTCCGCAACCTGGGCGTTGGCGATGCGTGGGACGTCCTTTCCGGCGTTGATCACTTGATCAGACTCGGTTACGTCGACCCGAGCAAGATCGGCTGCATGGGCTGGAGCCAGGGCGGCTATATCTCCGCGTTTCTGACCGCTTCCTCGGATCGCTTCGCGGCCATCTCCGTTGGCGCCGGCATCTCTAACTGGGCGACTTATTATTACAACACGGACATCACCCCTTTCACGATCCAGTATCTCGGCAAGGACCCGATTGCCGACCCGGCCATCTATCAAAAAACCTCGCCCATGTCCTACATCATGAAGGCGAAGACGCCAACACTCATCCAGCATGGCGAAAATGATCGCCGCGTACCAATCGCCAACGCCTACGAGCTGCGCCAGGGCCTGGAAGACCGCAGCGTCAAAGTCGAGATGGTCGTCTACAAAGGCTTTGGCCACGGCATCACGAAGCCACGCTCCGTGCGGGCCGTCGCCCAGCACAACCTCGCCTGGTTCAATCACTTTATCTGGAACGACCCGCTGCCGGATTTTGCCAACCCGGACGTTCCCAGGAAAGCGAAAGCCGAAGACGCGTCGTCGGAATAACGGGGGAAAGAAGGATGGAAAGTCTCTTCGTCAATTCAATCGGCATGACGCTGAAGCTGATTCCCGCTGGTGAATTCCAGATGGGTTCACCCGCTAAAGGCAGCTACGAGATGAATGAGCTACCTCAGCACAAGGTCGTGATCAGCCGCCCGTTTTATCTGGGGATTTACCCGGTCACCCAGGGTGAATACGAGAAGGTCATGAACAAGAACCCGAGTTCCAACTCGGGCAACGATCGTCTTCCCGTCGAAAACGTCTCCTGGTTCGATGCAGTGGACTTCTGCAACGCGCAGAGCGCGATCGAGGGCCTGCCAGCGTTCTATCGGATCAAACCGAAGATGGTGGAAGTGCCCGACTGGAGTAGCGCCGGCTATCGCCTGCCCACGGAGGCGGAATGGGAATATGCCTGCCGGGCCGGTACGACAACGCGATTTTCATGCGGCGACAAGCAGAATTTGCTGAAAGAATACGCGTGGTTTCGAATGAACGCGAAGAAAACGATCCATCCCGTCGGCGAGTTGAAGCCAAACGCGTTCGGTCTGCATGATATGCACGGCAACGTCGTCGAGTGGTGCTGGGACGGCTTCGACTCAGACTATTATTCAAAATCGCCCATTAACGATCCGCGCGGGCCCGAACAACCAGCGTGGCGCATGTTCCGGGGCGGGACTGTTTTACACCCCGGGCAATTTGTGCGAAGCGCAACTCGCTTCCTCACGAGCCCGGATCGACTCGGGACGTTTATGGGTTTCCGTGTGAGTTTGGGTGCACTCTCCAGCCAGTGACTCGCATCTGCCGAGCATTACCAGCGATATCGCGATCTCGAATGCCCGGGGACCGCAGCGTCAAAGTCGAGATCGTCGTCTACAATTGAATCCGATCGCCTGGCCGTGTCTAATGTCATGCTCCGATCGGCTTGAAAAGCCCACCGGCCTGCTGAATTCGCGTTCGGATCCAGAAGCTAACTTCGCGGCCATGACGGTCGCGTTCTAGACACAACCCGCGAGGATTCCCATGGCGAAGCGCGTGCTCAAACCGAGAACACGGGTTGTGCTCCCGAAGGTGTTCATAGGCTCGTCCGCCGAATCGATCGAGGTCGCCGAGGTCGCGCGGAAGTTGATCGCACCCTATGCGATGGCGCTCACCTGGAGGGACAGCCCGGAATTCGAGCCGTCGCAGAGCACGCTCGCTGGGCTTCTGAACGCAATCGATAGCTACGACTTCGCGCTCTTCGTCCTGAGCCTCGACGACCGCCTCAAATTGCGCGGAAAGCAGACTGTATGCATCCGAGACAACGTGCTCTTCGAGTTCGGGCTCTTTCTCGGCCATCTGGGTGCTGAGCGTGTCGCTGGGATCATGCAGAGTCCCAGCTCCGATGAAGAGGTCAGGGTTCCGTCAGATATTGAGGGAATCACGATCAGCCGGTTCGATGCCCGCAAGGATCGAGGCCTTCTCATCGGTTCGGTAGCCTCGGCCCTCGATGGGTTCTTGACTCGCGTCAAGACAGGAGGTCGCAGGCGGAAGAACATCGCGCTCATTCGGGCCGGTGGATTCGACCCGCCCTCACGAGCCTTTTCGGTCCGGATCTCCTCCGTCGCTCTTCAGGAAAACTGGAAGAAATGCGAGAACTGTAGTCTCGTCCTGGTCGCCCGAGTCCGCAGCGACGACGTTCCTTACGAGGATGACATTCGGATTTCAACCGGCCTGGCGCGCCGGCTTTCCCAGACCGACCGAAGCGACTTCGACCTCAAAGTCACCCTTTCGAAGGAACTGGCCTTCGAGAGTGGGGATGTTGTCGACGTGTATCTGCTGCTAGTCCCTCCGGACGCGACGCCCGTGAACGCGGCCACGATCGCCGCGATGGTGGCAAGCGGTTGTGATGTGATCGACTCGGCCGGAGAGACGGTGAGCGCCACCCCCACGAAGCGGACAGACCTTAAGCCGAGCGCCGGGCGCACCACAAACACCACGCTCCACACCTGGAGGCCGGCCCCCAAAAGGGCAGCCGCAAGGAAAACATCCCAAAAAAAAAGGAAATGACCGAGGATTGAATCCCGCTCACCCCTGCCTTTCGCCCCGCCACCGCTGGATCGCCACGGCATCGAGGCGCGCATCATGCTCATACTGTTCGCTCATGATCTTCTGTTTGTCTGGCGGGGCGATCTTGAAGAACCGCCGGGTCGTCAACGGCGGATCGCTTCGTTCCAATCGTCCGTCGACGACACCGGCCAGATACACCGTGCGGTCACCCGAGTCCATACGAGCTTCCACCCGGCAGTCAAACCAGGCCAGTGCCTCGGGCAACAGCGGGCTTCCGGTCGCTCCGATCTGGATCACCAACCCGGCAAACTTGTCGACATCGCGGCCTGACTGCAATCCAAACCGCCACACGAGATCGAGCTGCGTTTCGTCGATCAAGTGCATGGCGAATGCACCGCTGCGTTCGATCAAGGCGTGGGTGTTGTGCCGTTTGTCGATCGTGATGAGCTGGCGCGGCAGAGTACTCACGATCGATGCTGGCGTCACCATGGTGGCGATCAATCCGCCGCACCGCAAGCCGTCGGCCGCGGTCACCAGCCACAACGGCTGGTCCAGGAGAGCATAGACTTTGGAGATTTGCGTGACGTCCATTACTTGCTCGATCCCCGCACGACTTCCAGAGCTTCCGCCGCCAGTACGCCGCCCGTCAGCTCGACGTTGATTCACGAAGTTCGAACGAGCGCTTCCGAGGAATCACGCTCGGCCGTTCTGCTCGCGCGACCACTCGAGGAGCTTCGCTTTGAGCAGCTCCTTCGAGGGTAGGTAGAGCTGATACTCCCGCGCGTGGATGTTCGCATCCTTGGGCAGGGTGAGTTTAACAACGGCGTCTTTTTTCTCCTTGCAAAGAAGCAACCCGATCGTGGGGTTTTCGTCCGGCAGCTTTACCTCGCGGTCGTAGTAGTTCACGTACATTTGCATTTGACCAAGGTCTTGGTGCATGAGCTTGTCGAGCTTGAGGTCGACGACGACGTAGCAGCGCAGGAGCCGGTTGTAGAAAACGAGGTCGAGGAAATAATGGTCGCCGTCAAAAGTGAATCGCTTCTGTCGGGCTTCGAACAGGAAGCCCTTGCCCAGTTCCAAGAGGAATTTCTCGAGGTGGGTAATCAGCGCCGATTCAAGGTCCGTCTCGCTGTAATCCGCCTTCTCATCGAGGCCGAGAAATTCAAGGACGACAGGTTCTTTGAGCAAATCCTCGGGGCGAGCGATGATCTGGCCCTTTTCCGCGAGCCGCTTCACGGCGGCTTTATCACGGCTGAGCGCGAGGCGCTCGAACAGGCACGAGGCTTTTTGCCGTCTAAGTTCGGGCACCGACCAGCCTTCATTTGCGGCCTCGATCTCGTAGAACCCTCGCTCATCGGGGTCCTTGATGGAGAGGAGGACGAGATAATGAGTCCAACTGAGCGGGAATGTCCGGCGGAATTTCGCAATAGGCTGTTGCGAAATCTGATCGGGTGACAATCTAAGCGACGATCGCCGCTGAATTTGCGAACTGCCTCCGGCCCGCTCGTTCTGCGCATCCAGCGCCAATTTCGCAACAGGCTGTTGCGAAATCTGCCGAACTCGATCATGCCAGACAAGGAAGAACTTCCGCATGTACTCGAGGTTTCGCTCAGAGAAACCCTTTCCAAACTCCTCCGTCAGCCTTGTGGCTAGCTCCTTGAGCAGTTTAGTCCCATACCCCGCCCGCTTCTCCCCCTTCTGCTCGTGCTCCACGATGCGCCGGCCGATCTCGAAGTTCGTCAGCACCTGGAGAATGTTGACCGTGCTGGCAGCAGTGTGGCGGGCCGACTGGATGAGGTTGCGAACCTCGGCGATGAGCGCAGCGAGGTCGTCGGGCTTCCTTTTCACCAGGACCGCTCGTTTCGAGGTGGCGGCTTTCTTTCTCATTGGTCCAAGGCTCGCATGAGCGGCGTATTCCGAAAACTCGGCGTGGTAAGAATCTCAGCCAAGAGCGCTTCGGACTATTCTAGTCGATTCAGCAGGCGTGAGGAATTCACGCCGAGAAATCCCGCCGGACGCAGTGGTGACTGGCTCGAGCGCAAGCGGATCGCATATCCTGAAGGCGATCCGGACATTCGCGCTCGCGACTCGGATCGACACCAGAGGAAGTGTGCAACGACCGCCGCGCGACGCAAATTGCGACTGCGGGAAAGCACGCTTGTTACGCGGATGAGGTGCGATGAGCCAGAACTTGATCCTTGCCGGTATGATTCTGCTCCTGCCATTTGGCTCGCCGCTCTCCGCGCAATCGCTCGACTTACCCCCCCGGCAACCGTCGGCTCCCAAAGGCACAGCGTTCGCACTCTCGATCGCCGCTTTGCCGCTCGAGGAGCGGGAGCAGAAGATCCTCGCCGAGGTCAAGGCCGGCAACGTCCCGCCATTCCTGCGGAAGCTCGTCCCGGTGGCGGTCTCCGCGGCGACCGTCAAAGCGTCGTACTTCGTTGCTCCCGACTATCTCGCGATCGGTTCCGACGATGATTTCTTTCTCACACCGCTTTCGCCACTCACCGCCCAGGCGATCGCAGATCGGCTCGACTGTATCCTTCCGACACCCAAAATGGTTGATGATATCTACGCAGCCGCGACCGTGAAGCTCAGGCCCGCGCCCATTCCCCCATCGCCAGCGATGACAACGGTGGCCGTGTTCCTTCGTCACAACGAGATCGTGCGCGCCGCCCGCGGAGAGATACCCCCTTGGTAAGCTCGTGGCCGGCCACAAGAAAGACGTTGTCATTGCGAACAGGCTCTTCAAGACGCGGGGCAAGGTCGCCATCTACGGCTGGCACAAGCCCGACGGCAAGCCGATCCAGCCGCTCTACACGGGACATGCTGCGTCGCACGTCGACTACAGCCACGGCATCCGGCTCGTCAGTCGCCGGATGATGGTAAACGGCGTCGCGACGACGATCGAAGAGGTCCTCGCTGACCCAGCAGCTGCGCCTCTCTTGAGCAACGAGGGCCCGATGCCCCAAACGCGTTATCAGCGCACGGATTCCACCCCCTCGCTCAAAGCCGCTCCGAGCGCGAGTTCCGGTTTCGGCGCCGCCATGCACGATCAGACCACGTTCCCCCGGAGCTTGAGCGGTTCACTTCCCCGGCGGGAAGGCTGACGCTCCGGCTGCAACCCAGAGCGCATCCAGATATTCCTGCGTCTTCAGCGAGGCTTCTGCATACCTTGCCCGCTTCGTGGCGTCACCGGAGGCCGCCAGCTCCGCGAAGTGATCGATCATCGCGACCTCCTGAGCAACGTCCGTCGGCGTCGGCACGAAGATCGCGTCCTTACGGGTCGCCATCCCGGTCCTGAAGGTATACCCGGCCTTGATCTCCGGGTTCTTGAACGCGAAGCTGCTCTCCCAGTCCAGCACGAAATCGTCCATCGCGATCACGCCCGTTGTTCCCAGAAGCTGCAGATCCATCACGATCGTACCCGCGGTGTAGCCGACGTCAAACGTCGAGACCTCGCCCCCCTCGAAGGCAATTACTCCTGATGCCCTGACGATCGCACTGGACTTTGCGTCGCGTTCCGTGGCGAGAGCGACCTTCGTGATCCGTCCTCTCGGCTCGAGATATTCGACCACCGCCCGCATCGAGTACCACGCCATGTCACCGAGCCCGGTCATTGGCTCCTGCTTCGGGTCGAAGCGGATGTTGTCGCGGTCCGAGTGCGGGAAGTAGAAGGTCGTGTGCAAGGAACGTGGCTCGCCGATCCTCGCCGCACACGCTTCCCGGATCGCCTGGGTGCGCCGGTGGTGCACGAAGTGCGTCGCATCCATGAATGCGACGCCCTTGGCAAGAGCGGCCTGCGTCATGCGAAACACTGAGGCGTGATCGACGAACGGCTTGTCAACGAGGAGATGCTTGCCCGCCGCGAGCGCCGCGAGCGCGATCTCCTCCTTCGCAACCGTGGGAGTCGCGATATAGACGGCATCGACCTCCCGGCAAGCCAGCAGTTCGTCGATTCCCTGGACCGCCTTGGCCCCCGGCCGCAGAGCCGTGAACCGCTGCGCGTTCTCGGTCCGCCGGCTCGACACCGCCGCCAACATGGCGTTCGCGGACCTGGCGATCGCATCGGCAACAACACCGGCGATCATGCCCGTCCCGACAATTCCGAATCCAATCTGCGGCATGGACGTTGATCCCTTCGAACCAGGAAGAATGACCGGAGTCGAACCATCAACTTGACCGGATCACGGTGACACCGTTGAGCGGTTCCTGTCCTCGATCTTCAAGGAGGGGCTGGTCAAAGGCAAGCGGCACCACACCCATCTTTTGTGGGAATCTCTGCCCGCACGAGCTGGAATTCAAAATAGCAGCCTCTCCACGGGAGCTTCGGCGAGAAACACTCGAACTTCTCCGATGGCCGCTTCGACCTTCTCGAGGTGCCAGCGATCAGGGAGGGTGTCCTTCTCGTTGTGCCTCTGCCTTCGTCCCATCAGAAATCAGCTCGCAGGTGCCCATTATGGACACATAGCTACAATCATCGGGTTTGGCGTAGCAAAGGCTCACGCGCCGATGGCGCTCGAGTTCCTTGGCCATCGGCGAGTCGCGCTTGGTGAAGAATCAAAGCTCGCCGTCGGGGTTGGCCTGCTGGGTCGAGACCGGCCAGCTCCACATCGAGCCGTCTTCCCCGACCGTTGTCAAAACTCCAAACTGAATCTCCCCGATCAATTCGGCGAGCTTCCTGAGTTTGGGATCGCGGCCCGCGAGTGTATTCACTGGCGTGGCTCCTTGATCGGAATCACTCCTTGTCTATTATATGCCGACAATCCCCATCCGGGAATTCCCCTTGTACCAGGAGCACCGATGCGACTGTTCGACTTGATTGCGGTGTTGATCGTGCTCGCAGCCGGGTTCAGCTACGTCAATCTTCGCCTCTTGAAGCTCCCCACCACGATCGGCTTGATGGCGCTTGCGCTGCTCTTCTCCATGACGATCGTGGCTGCCGGCAGGTTGGCACCAGGAATCGACCGCCATGCCCTTGACCTGGTCAGTCAGCTCGACTTCAACGAGGCGCTCTTGCACGGGATGCTCGGCTTCCTCCTCTTCGCGGGGGCACTTCACATCGACCTCGAAGACCTGATCCGGTACCGCTGGCCGATCGCGATCCTTGCCACGCTGGGCGTCCTGCTCTCGACCGTGATCGTCGGCGGGCTCACGTGGCTCATGCTGGCTTGGATCGGCCTGCCGGTCAGGTTCCTCGACTGCCTGCTGTTCGGGGCACTGATCTCGCCTACCGACCCCATCGCCGTCATGGGCCTTCTCAAGCGCGTCGGTGTCCCCAAATCGCTGGAGGTGCAGATCGCCGGCGAGTCTCTGTTCAACGACGGCGTTGGCGTCGTCGTGTTCACCGGCCTCCTGGAGCTCGCAAAGGCGCCACACGGGCCGGATCTCGGGCATGTCGCCCTCCTGCTCGTGCGGGAAACAGTCGGCGGGGCCTTGTTCGGGCTCTGCGCTGGACTGCTCGTTTTCTTCATGCTCAGGTCCGTAGACGACTACAAGGTGGAAATCCTGCTCTCGCTCGCACTGGTGGCCGGCGGTTACGGCCTGGCGGATGCGCTCCACCTTTCCGGCCCGCTCGCCATGGTTGTCGCCGGACTCATGATCGGTAACCACGGGCGCAGCTTCGCCATGTCCGCGATCACGAATGAGCGCCTCGACCAGTTCTGGGAGCTCGTCGACGAGACCTTGAACGCAGTGCTGTTCGTCTTGATCGGGTTGCAGGTTCTCGCACTCACCTTCACCGCGAAGAACTTGCTGGCGGGCTTGCTGGCGATTCCCATCGTCCTCGCAGCCCGGCTGATCTCCGTCGGCCTGCCCATACGCATATTGCGGCGCTGGCTCTGGTTCCAGCCGTTCACCGTGCGGATCCTGACATGGGGTGGGCTGCGTGGCGGCATCTCCGTGGCTCTGGCACTATCCCTGACCGGCACGGGATTGGCCGTCGCAATTCCAGGGAAAAACGCGATCCTGGCGATGACCTACGTGGTCGCTGTGTTCTCGATCCTCGTGCAGGGTCTCACCGTCGGTCCCTTGACCCGCCGCTGGCTTTCCGGGGCACCAGGCACCCCGTCCTCCGAGGCCTCGCCACCGCGATGATCGCTTGCCCGAGTTCTTCCGGTAAGCTGGCTTCGAGGAGCGCATCGCGCGCCTGGCGGCCGCGGCTACATCGGACCTGCCGCTCGAAGAACGAGAACCGTTTGTGGTACGATATCAGTCGGCGGTTGAGCGCTTCCCGCCGTCGATATTCACGGGAGGGCTGGTCAAACTGTGGCGGCACCACGTCCGCTCCGAGTTGAGGCATGCCCATGTTGACACCCTCGTTCGTCGGCTACATCGGTGAACCCGATTTGCATGACGGCACGGTTGTGGCCGTGGAAAGCCACAACGATCACATACGTGTTCGGGTCCGCGGCGCGAGCGGGAAGGAATTCGTCGTGGAATTCCGCGGTGTCCGCGCACTGCGTGCAAACCGTCCGGAGGGTATGCCGCTGTATGCCCTTAGCGAGCTGAGCGGCTCGCCTCCGGTGCGGCGATTCGCCTTCGCGAATTGGGATGAGACAGACGAGGCTTTTCTCGAAGTCGATGCCGAGACCGTCGATGTTCGTGAGCAGTCCGATCAGCATCGGGCCAAAACAACTGAGCTGGGATGAGGCAGACGCCCTGGCTATCCTGAGTGAGCATCATTCAGCGCGAGGCATTGCCGATGGAAACGCGACACGGTGTCCAATTCATTGACCCGACCGTGATGGTGATTCCACGCGCAGCCGTCGAGTGCCTACCAGAGGAGTTAGCTCGCGGCGACAACGTCGCGCCCATCTCTCTCGTAGGCGGTACGCTGACCGTCGCGATTGAGGATCCACTCGACTTCGGGCTGATCGACAAGCTGCGCTATCATTGTGCAATGCCGATCGAGGTTGTCGCCGCGGATGCGGATCGGATCAGGGCCGTCGTGCGGTGGATCTATGGCGGAGAGTGCATCGAGTAACCTTACTCGGGCGAATATGGCGGGCTTTGCATCGGTGAGCTTTTGGTGGAGTCGGTCGCGATGGGCGTGCGCAGAGCGCCGCAGTCAGATCGAGGTCGCCGGCCGGCGATTCGTCTGGTACGTGCACGGCGAGACGCACATTCGCATCGCTTCGGAGGACAAGCGTTTCGTCGTCGCCTATCGCTGGCTCGGCGAGCCGGAGCTAACCGTAAGCGGCTCTGAATTCCCGCGCCTGGCCGCGTCGGCACCGCGTCCGTTCGTCCTTCGCCCGCCCGAGTTCTCCTACAGGAGCCCGGCCGGTCTGGCTCGCCAGATCATCCGCTGGGCATTTTCGTCGCCCGAGCAACCAGCGCATCAATCAGAAATCTAGTCGCCCGCCGTGTTGAATGAGGCAACCGTCGCCGACTTTGATAGAATCTGCGCCTGCCCGCGCTTGGTCCGCTGGTCTTGCTGTTTAGACGGTTTCAACGACGGAGACAAATCGAAATGCGCACGCTGCTCTGGCGACTCTGGGGCATCTTTGTGGGCGCTGTCATGATCGTGCTGAGCCTCCTGGCCCAACTCGTGATTTTCCTCCCCCTGGCATCGATCCTGACTCCCCTCGTCCTGCCTGCAGTCAACCCGTGGTATGGTGTCCTCGCGTTGTACGTCCTCGTGAACAGCGTCTCCTGTTACGAATACTTCCGGAAGCGACGTGTCGTTGCCATGCGCAGCACGGTCCACAAGCTGGCCGGTCTGGTCAGGCCCACCACCAGCCACGCCGTGATGGCGTTCTTCCTCGTCCCCCGCGGGATCGATCGAATTCTTACGGGTCGAGAGTTCACGGGCTAGAACAAAGCGGAGGTCTTTAGAAATGGGACTATGCCTGTATGTACTCGGTTCCGATGTCGGTGGCGATGATGAACCGGAAGAGATCGCCGAGTGCAATGTCGGTCACTATAGCGATTTCGCGTGCTTCCGGGACACCATCGAACGGCACCTTGATGCCAGTCGACGGCGAAAACCTGTTTGAAGCGATTCTGAACTTGTGTGTCGTCGCCCGAGAGCACAGTCGCCCGATCACGTTCATGTAGGCAACCCGATTTGCTATCCGTTACCCAGCCGGCAGCGCAGCCGCCTACATGCGTGACCAGGAACTCGAATCGGAGTCGTTCATGGCCGATCATCAGTTTCGCCCCGAAGGCCACAAAGGCCCGCTCGATCGATACGTTGGCAGCGTTCAAAGTGAACTTTCCGCACGAGCTGCTGGAGTCAAGTAACGCAATCGGAGTGTACTTCAACCCGAATGAGGGAATGGAGATCGTCCCGAATTTTGACGACATTGTTTCGGGCTTGAAAAAGAATGGGATCGGACTGACCGCGAGCGAGGAAAATGGGATCAGCGGCTGGATGAGAAGTCATACGCTCAGTCCAGGCTTCGGCCACCGCCTGGTCGAGGAATTCAGCATCCGATCGATCGCCGCCGCCTTCTTGCTCGAGAACCAAACCGAGGACTACGTGCTCGAGTACCTGCTGCGGCGCCACAGCGGAAATTACTACCGGCCCAGGTATCCAACATCTATGGTTGATGCTCACTGCTCACATTCAGTTCGTTGTCAACGGCATGATTTCCCTGCTCGCTGGCCTGATGTTAAGAACCTCTTTGTCGGTCGCCGGCAAGCGCGCATCCGCCGCGATCGTCTGGGCACACATCTCGGCTTGGTTCTTGTGCTTCTCGGAGGTGGCAGCAGCGATATGGGGCGGCAGGAAGACTGTTCCCATCGCCGCGGCGGAGGCAGGCGCAGCGGGCGCCGCTCCCTGGCAGGAATCACTCGTGCTAGTATGTCATCTGATTCCAGCGCTGTTATTCGCGGTGCTGGCGTGCCTGCTGTGGTCGGTCACCGCCCGTTTCCGCCCATGCCCGAACTGCCGGAACCAAGCGAGCCTTGCTGACTTACTCCACCGCGACGGCTGCGCGCAGTGCGGCCTGACCTACTGATCGCCCCGCTCTGGAATCGGGAGCGCCTCTGACTGGATCAGGAAAAACTATTATGACCAAGGCCGTAAACGTGAAACCTCCCATCGTGACTTCGCTCGCGCCCATGCTCTCGGTTCGCAACGGCGCGCAAGCAGTCGAGTTCTACAAGTCGGCATTCGGCGCGGTCGAGGTCTACCGGGTGGAAGATCCCTCGGGTTCAGTCGTGGCTCGCCTCTCAATCGACGGCGCGGAGTTCTGGCTGGCTGACGAGTCGCCCGAGCATCAGAATTTCAGCCCCGAATCCCTGGGCGGCGGCTCCGTCCGGATGATCTTGACTGTGCCCGATCCCGATGCGACTTTCGCGAAGGCACTCGCGGCAGGCGCCCGCCAGGTCGTCGCAGTGGCGGAAGCCTACGGATGGCGCCTGGGCCGCCTGGTCGATCCATTCGGCCATCACTGGGAGATCGGCCATCCGCTTGAATCGTGAGGCCCTCGATGAGCCAGACAACACTCAAGAACGTCGAACAACGAGGGAAGGATCTCCACGCCGACCTTCCGGTCCAGCGCCAGTGGATCGAGGAAGGCCGGTCTATCTCCGTGGAGATTCCGGGCGGCCGCAGTATCGAGGTGGTGCTCCACTCTGTCATGACGGACGGGAGTATTCTGCGACTCAAGGGCCAGGCGCTCGACGGTAACGGTGATCTCCTGCTGCGCATCCGCACCACTGACGATGCAGACGCGCAGCCGGCGACGCTGCAAACTGCGGCAGGTCGCGAGCGTCGCGCACGCACGACCGGCCGTCGCATCATGACGTTGTGGGCCTTCGGCGCCGGCCTCGTGTTCATCTGGGGCTTCGAAGGCTGGCGTATCAACGGCGTCCCGGCTGCCTGGATCGGCTACCTCTGCATCGCGCTCGGCGTTCTGGACCTCCTGGGATTCAACACCTTCCGCGGCGGTCCGCTCGACAAGCGACACGATCCACCCGTGGTCCGGCCATCGGCTGACACCTCACCAGCTCCAACACAAACACCTCGCAACCGCGGGTGTTGAATACGGGGACGTAGCACTTTAATCTTCGCTGAGTGGGCGAAGAGGCTCTGCTATCCGACCCCAGCTAAAGCGCTATGTCCCCCCAACGACGTTCTGTGTCCCCCTACGACTTTCGTCGACTCGAGCCGGCACTGAGCGCATACCCTACTCACGGCGGTCCCGGAGCCTCCGGCCGCGCTCATGGCGGGCATCGGCTTCTTGAGCGCCCTGGCCTGCGCGACGATGCGCCGGCGGCGTGCCCTTCATTGAGACGCATCGGGGTTCAACGTACCTTGATCCTTGAATCTTCGAGCGTCGCCGGCGAATAACCATGAACCGGCCTTCTCAGCGGCACACGAGGGTCGCCGAGCCGGATCAAACTCAATTCCAACGGCGAGCTCAACTATGGGTGAGTCCACTCTCGCTGCGCGCAGCTCCACACCGCACCGATGGCGCTATCGCATCGGTCTGAAATTCCTGCTCGTGACGATCTGTCTGGCAGCGCTCGTCCTCGCGTGGTTCACCCGTGAGTACAGACAGGCCCAGCGGCGAACGGCCCTCGTTGCCGAACTATCAAGCATCGGCGTGTTTTCCGTCCTGGACGAGCCCACAGGGCTCGACATGATCGTGATGAGGTTAAGTCCCAAGTACGAGCGGGCGCTGCGCGAAAAGATCGGCATGGGCTGGCTCTATCGGCCCACCGTGTTCCTTTGCGCGTCTCGACGACGAACACGTT
Source organism: uncultured Planctomycetota bacterium (assembly GCA_963823665.1). Lineage (GTDB taxonomy): Bacteria > Planctomycetota > Planctomycetia > Isosphaerales > Isosphaeraceae > CAVXHV01. The sequence goes on along the minus strand of CAWGMQ010000003.1, from coordinate 1,418,369 downwards.
CCCTACGCCGTCGAACGCCTGAGGCGGCTGGGCACGGTTCGCGAGCTTCACACCAAAGGCCCCAACCTCACAGCCGGCGGCGTGTCCGAGCTCGAGCGCGAACTGCCCGCCATCAACGTCGTCCCCGCGGCAAACCCCGCCCTCCATCATTACTTCCGCGACCAGGTCGAACACGAACACCTCGCAACCGAAGGACTCCAACTCGCGGGGCTGCTAATCCTGGGACTTCTCGCCACACTGGCATTCTTCGCCTGCCCTCTGGTGCGCTGGCGGCGCAAAGTCTGCTGATTCTCCGAACGTTCGGATAGGCACACTCATCGCCGAATGACACCAACCACTACCGGTTCGCAAGCCAGATCAGAATTGGGTGCGATGTCCCGAGGTCGAATTCGCCGACACGTAAAAGCACACTCCTTGTACTTTTATCCGAACACTCCTTGTCGCCGAATTGCAACCACGCTAGCATGATATCGCACGGTGCGCAGGCAAACCCGTGCGAGCCCGTGAAAGGACTGAGGATTAGCGCGCCTTTCTATATAGGGGATCGACTCCGGCCGGGTGAAATGAACGTCCGGGTTTGGTCACGCCCCGTTCTTGCCGCCGTCAGCCTCTTCACCGCGAGGTGACGAACATGAAGCTCTCGTGTCGTCGATTGTCAGGTTGCAAAACGCGCCGGCGCCGGCGGCCGCTCCAATTTCTGCTCGAGGGCCTCGAACCGCGGATCGTGCTCAGCACCTTTAATGTGAGCACAGAGACCGAGCTCCGAGCCGCAATCACCGCCGCGGACAGCAACAGCTCCGCGAGCAATACAATCAACCTCACGTCCTCGATCACGCTGACCGACGCCGCGGCCGGCAACCTCGACGTCACGAACGCGACAACCGCTGCCAAGACGCTCGTCATTGAGGGCACCGGATCGAAACCGTCGCAAACGGTGCTCTCGGGCTCTTCCTCTCTGGACAATCGCGTCCTGGAAGTGGTCGGGGCGGGTACGTCGGGCGTCACCGTCATCATCAAAAACCTGACGATCACGGGCGGCCATGCTAAAGGCGAGACCGGGATTCTGGGTGACTCGGCGGCCGATGGCGGCGCGGTTTTTGTGAGCGGCGGCAGCATCGAGATGAGCAAGGTCGCGATCTCCGGGAATCGCGCCACAGGAGCCTCGGGAGCCGCCGGCGCGCCACTCGGCGGCAATGGTGGCAACGGCGCCGCCGCCAAGGGTGCGGGAATCTATGTCAAAGGCGGGCAACTGACGCTCTTCAATACGGTCATCCAGTACAACTACGACGAAGGCGGGCCGGGCGGCAAAGGCGGCAATGGTAAGAAGGCTGTGGGACAGAATGGGGGCAACGGCGGCAATGGCGGGTCGGCCGCTGGAGCTGGGGTGTACATGGCCGGCGGTGAGCTGATCATGAGCTCGTCGACCCTCCACAACCCCGGCGCCTCGGGTGTGTTCCGCATGGCCGTTATAAACAATGGGGCCGTCGGCGGCATGGGGGGCAACGGCGGCAACGGCGGCAGCGGTACCCCTGGTGCCAACGGCACCACAGGCTCCAATGCGACCAAGGCCGGCGACGCCGGGGTTGCCGGCATCGCGGGTGGAACTGCCGGCAATGGCGGCAACGGCGGCAACGGCGGCAACGGCGGCGGCGCCTATGGCGGCGGCATCTACGTGGCTGGTGGTACGATGATCTTTTCGGGCGGCCTGGTCGCTCAGAATGCTGTTCGCGGCGGTCACAATGGAATCGGCGGGTTCGGCGGGCTCGGCGGCGCGGGCGGAAACGGCGGCAGGGGCGGCAGCGGCGGCGAGGGCGTCGTTGCGACGAATGGGTTTTCTATCGCTGGTGGCAGTGGCGGCAAGGGCGGCAACGGCGGCAACGGCGGCTTCGGCGGTGATGGCGGCATGGCGGGCACTGCCGGGGCTGGGGAGGGAGGAGGCATCTACGTTGCCAACGGGACCGTGAGTCTAGCAGCCCTCAGAATCACCCAAAATACGGCGGCCGGGGCCGACGCGGGAACCAAGCAGGGTTCTCAAGCCTTCGCCACCAACGCTGGCGGAGGTCCGGGCGGGCCGGCAGGCGCGGGCGGCCACGGCGGCGCAGGCGGCCCAGCCGGAGGAGGCCACCAGGACCACGTCGGTGGGAAGGGCGGTCCCGGAGCGCCCGGAGGCAAAGGCGGCGCAGGCGGCGACGGCGGCCTGACATATCCCGGCGCTGATGGCGGCACAGGTGCTGGCGGCGGTATCTTTATAAACGGCGGCTCCCTGACCCTGACCTCTTCGGTCATCACGGGAAACACCGCTCACGGAGGCGACGGCGGAAACGGCGGGGAATTTGCCCTTGGCCTCGGTTATGGCGGTGGCGGTGGCGCCGGCGGCGGCGGCGGCGACGGCGGTGAGGGCGGTCACGGCGGTGCTCCAGTATCCGGTCATGTGACCGGCGCGTCTGGAGGACGAGGTGGACACGGGGCCAATGGCGGGGAAGGAGGCATTGCGGGCAACGCCGTCAATGGCGGCACGGGGGGCGCCGGCGGACTCGCCCAAGGCGGCGGCATCGCCGTCGCTTCAGGCACCGTCACCTTGACTCTCGACCTGCTCCAAAACAACACGGCGACGGGCGGTCCGGCGGGCAAAGGGGAAAACGGCGGCGCAGATGCAGGCAAGTACCTCTCGCATGGCGCGTTGACCGGCATTGGAGGCAGCGGTGGGCACGGCGGATACGGCGGTGATGGCGGCGACGGCTCTGAATTCAGCGGCGCCGGCGGCGATGGCGGTGATGGCGGCGACGGCTCCAACGCAGGTCGTGGCGGAAACGCAGGCACCGGCGGAAACGGCGGCAATGGCGGCAATGCCAATGGCGGCGGCATCTACGTCGGCGGCGGAGCAATCGTGCTGGGAAACGTCTCTTATCAAGGTAACAACGTAACCGGCGGTTCAGGCGGAGCCGGCGGAGCCGGCACCGGAAAAGCCGGTAACGGTGGCTCCGGAGGCGCGAGTGGACTGGGCGGCCGCGGCGGGCTCGGAGCGTCGAGACAGGACGGCGATACCGCCCCTGATGGAAACGACGGCAACGCCGGAGCCGCCGGGAACACAGGCGCCTCCGGCAACAAAGGCACCAAGGGAACGAACGGCAACAAGGGAACGGCCAGCGGCGCCGATGACAGCGCGAGTGGTGGCCTCCAGCCGACGGATACGCTCAAGATCGTCATCACCGCTCCTCCACCCGGTTCGGTCGACGTGAACGCGGGCTTCGGCTTGACCGCCGCCGTCGAATCCGACGATGGCACGGTCGACACCGATTTCAACGGCGCCATCACCATCGTGCTCTCGACCGGCCCCTCAAGTGCCACGCTCGCCGGCACGGCCACCCTGCGCACGACGAATGGCGTCGCCGTGTTTTCCGGTCTGAGCATCAACGAACCTGGCAATTACCAGCTCGAGGCCACCAGCGGCGGCACGATGTCGCAGCCGGTATCGATCAATGTCATCGCCCCGCCTCCTCCGCCGCCACCCACAATCATCGGCGAGATGGTGCTCACCGCGCGAAAGCTCAACAAGCACAAGAAGCCGGTAGGCAAGCCGGTCTTGACCGGCTTCGAGATCCAGTACAGCACGGCGATGAACCCCGCCAACGCCGGCAGCGCGACCAACTACCAGGTCGACTGGATCTCCACCAAGCGCGTGAAAAAGAAGACGACGCAAATTCTCCACCCCCTGGCGATCACTGTCGACTATAACGCGGCGACCGACTCGGTTGACCTGATGCTCGCGGGCAAACAGGCATTTACAGACGGCGGCCAGATCACGGTTGTCGCCACCCCACCCGGCGGAGTCAGTAGCACCGCCGGCGTCTTGCTGGATGGAAACAACGAGGGCATCGCCGGCGACAACGGCGTGTTTTCGATTTCCGCGAAAGCGCGCGCGATCGCGCCAAGTGACGATAGTCGCCTTTCGCTCCGCGAAAGTGCTCTCTGCTTGCATTGTTGTTCCAGGCACACTACTCACGGGATCAAATCCGCAACAGCGATCCGCCTGACTTCTGCTCATTGTCGCCCTTCGCTCCGAGGCTGTGATTTTTTCGGCGTTGGGGTTGATTTTGTATAGTGTTCACGTTCTAATACCATGCATGTAGTCCGCCGCATGAGCCCCACGCAGCCCCGGTGTTGCAGGACGAGCGTCATGACACTTCCTCTCTTTAGCCCAGAAGACTTGCCCGATCAGCCCTCTCCCGCCCAGGCTGCCCAGTCGATGCCAACTGGCAAGCCGCGGCTGCGGTGTCCCGTACGCGACCAGATCGAGATGCGCTGGGCATCGCTCGATGAATTGCTCGAGGCCGACCATCCGGCCCGGGTCGTCTGGGCGGCGGTCTGCAAGCTCGATCTGAAAGCCTGGCTCGGCGAGATCAAGGCCGTCGAGCGACATGTCGGCCGAGATGCCACCGACCCGCGCTTGCTGGTCGGATTGCGGGTTTTCGCCACATTGAAGGGAGTCGGCAGCGCCCGTGAAATCGAACGGCTGTGCGAAAAGAACCAAGGGAGTCTGCCGTACCAGTGGCTGTGCGGCGGCGTAACCGTCAACCACAGCATGTTGTCCCACTTCCTCGCTTGTGGGGGCGAGAAGTTGAACGAACTGCTCACGCAGATCGTGGGCACCCTGCTCCATGCCGGGTTGGTGAAAATGGACCGGGTCGCTCAGGACGGAATGAGAGTGCGTGCCAGCGCGGGCAAGAGCTCGTTTCGTCGTCGCGGTAGCCTGGAGGAGTGCCTGAAAGCGGCGAAGGAGCAGGTTGAGGCGCTGAAGAAACTGGCCGAGGAGGACACAGCAGAGCTGACTCGACGGCAGCGAGCGGCGCGGGAGCGTGCCGCCAACAAGCGACAGCAACGGATCGAAGAAGCGATGCGGCAGTGCGAGGAGCTGCAACGCGAACGTGACGAGTCCTACGGCCGCAAGGGGCGGGAAGCGCGTGCTTCGACCACCGACCCCGACGCGAGGATCATGAAGTTTCCAGACGGAGGATTCCGGCCGGGATATAACGTTCAATTCACAACAGACACCGAAAGCGGTGTGATTGTGGGTGTGGAGGTGACCAACGCAGGGAACGATGGCGAAGAACTTCCGCCCATGCTCGACCAGTTGGAGGAGCGTTACGAACGAATTCCGGATGAGGCATTGGTTGACGGTGGCTTCACGACCAAGGACTCGATCGATCAGGCGGCCCAACGCGGCTGCATCGTATACGGGCCGATCAGAGACGAGAAAAAGAAACAGGCAAATGGAGAAGATCCCTACACCGCAAAGAAGGGCGACAGCGAAGCGGTTGCCGCTTGGCGGATCCGAATGGGGACCGAGGCCGCGAAGCTGATCTACCGGCTGCGAGGCCAAACAGCCGAGTGGGTCAACGCCCAGGCTCGCAATCGAGGATTCTGGTTTATGCCCGTGCGTGGCCAACCGCGTTGCCGCGCCGTCGCATTGTTGTTTGCAATTGCTCACAACCTGGTTGTCGCAGGGAGACTGCGCCCAGCGATGGGCAAACTGGCGGAATGAGCGGTACTTTGCAAAAAAGGGACAAAATAGGAAAGCGCGTTTGCGTCAACGGCTGGGCTATTGGAGAACTGGCGTGAATCGGCGGCACTAACCGAGCGACCAAGCGGTGAATCACAGCCGACTAGGCCCAACGGCCGAGTTACCGCAACGCGGCCAAAAGATGACAGCCTCTCCGCGAAGGGATTCTGCTTGCATTGTTGTTCCAGGCACTGCACTCACGGGATCAAATCCGCAAAAGCGATCCGCCGGACTTCCCGCCCGTCGATGACAACCAAAACGTCGTCGCCCGGCTGTAAGTCGACCGCACCCAAAGCAGCGAAGAGCCGCAACCAAGACGGAGTGTCCGCGTAGGGTGGGTGAAACACACAAAGATTCCAGCATATCGTTAAGCGATATGATCGAGACAAACACACCCGCCTTGGCGAGAATTCGAGCGATGAAGCTTCTCGCCGATCCGGGAATTCCGGTGCGGGTGCCAGTGTCCCCAATCATCCCTGGCCTGAACGAAAACGAGACTGCAAGAAGTCGGCCTGACCGCGCTTGACGATTGTCACCAAGCCGCGGAAATGGCGCGATCGAAGCGTCGGGCCGCGCTCGCGCTGCAAAATTTGCGCCGCCGGCGCAGCTTTTGCAAGTCTCCCACCTTCGCTTGCCAATTGCTTGACTTCAGACTTCCGAGACTCACGCGGACGCCATTTTGGCGGGTTATGCGAACGCGTTGGTCGTCAAGACTTGGACCAACGCGGCCTGCTCCGTGCGATCGACGGCGGGGAGATCGAGCATTCAAGAACGATTCTGATGCGCTGCAACAACGTGCCTTGAAAGTCCTGCTGGAGCCGCGTGCTCGCTGCAAGGGTGAGGCGCCGACCGACGTGATCGCGGGCTTGCGTCGCGAGGGAATGGTCCGTAGCGACGAGACCCCAGGGTCGGCGTAACGCCATTGAAGCGACCGTCAGCCGCACCAGGGTGCCGTGCAATCCCAGAAAGTCGGCGACGAGGAAGAAACGCGCTTGCCGCGGCAGCGGTGAGCGGCCGGACATCGTCCCGCGCGACACCACCGGCGTCTCAGGCGAGAAGGCAGGCCCGTTCTGCGTCCGTTGTCCATCTGGGTCTTGAACAGCCGGGAGATGCACCGATGAATCGCCTACTAGCGGAGACAATGCGCCACTTCGGGACCGCCGGTTCGCAATCCAGCCGAAGGGCCCGCGCCGCGGGCGCCTCGCGCCGTTGGAGCTCATGGCCTGAGGCGCTCGAGAATCGCACGCTGCTTTCGCTCGATCTCAACAACATCCAAAATCTCAAGGCACTCGCACTTCCCGCCGTCGAGGGTGTGTCAGTCACGCAAGACGTCGCGACGTTCAACGACACCGATTCGACGGCCGTTGCTTCTGACTTCACCGCCACGATCAACTGGGGTGACGGCAGTAATCCCACGGCGGGCATCATCACCGAAGACGCCTCCGACCTCTTTCACGTTCCGGGCAGTCACACGTATGCGACTCCCGGTTCGTTCTCGATCACAGTGACGATCAAGGACGTAACCAACGGCACTTTGTACGCCACCAACGCGTTCAACCAGACCAACGTGGTCTCAAGTGTGGCGGGCACGGCCGGCGTGACCGATCCGAGTCTCATCAATCCCTGGGGCACATCCTCGAGCGCGACCAGTCCCATCTGGGTATCCGACCAGGGCTCGGCGCTGGCAACGCTCTACAACCCCAACGGCACCCCGATCAAGCAGGCGCTCACTGTAACGATCCCGCCGGTCGCCACGCCGAACGGCCCGACCGGGCAGGTCTTTAACGCCGACACCGCGGCAACCGACTTCAACATCCCGGGACCGAGCGGTCCGGTCCGCTCCGACTTCCTCTTCTCCACCCTCGCTGGCACGATCGCCGGTTGGAACCCGGCATCCAACGGCGGCTCCAGCTCGGCCCTGACAGCCGCCACAGTCACCGGCACCGCATTCACCGGGCTGGCCCAGGGAAGCGCCAGCTCCACCTTCTATCTCTATGCCGCCGACTTCACCGGCACAACCGGTGCCAACGGCATCGACGTCTTCAGTCCCTCCTTCACCAACGTCTCCAGCACCATCTTCGCCGGCAAGTTCACCGATCCGAATGCCGTCGTGGGCTATGAACCGTACAACATCACACTCCTGAACGGCGACCTCTTCGTGGCCTATGCGCAGCCTTCTGGAATTGTGACCACGGGCGGCGGGTATATCGACGAATTCGACACCAGCGGCAATTTCATCGCCCGGGTTTACACCGACACGGCGGGCACCAATCTCAAGGGACCGTGGGGGATGGCCATTGCGCCAACCGGCTTCGGCTCCTTTGCCGGCGATCTGTTGGTCGGTAACTTCGGCAATGCGACTTCCACGTCTGGGAACGGAACGATCGTCGCACTCGACCTCGCCACCACGCCGGCCACACTCGCGGGCACGTTGACGAGCCCCAATGGGACGATCGCCAACGCCGGTTTGTGGAGCCTCTTGCCAGGCAACGGCGGCTCGGGCGGCACCACGGGCGCTGTGTACTTCACGGCTGGACTCGCCGGCCAAACTGAGGGGCTCCTGGGTGCGATCACGTTCACGCCTGATGCCGACGCAACGGTCGCCGGACTCATCCCCTCCGCCACCCAACCGACCGTCTCCACGACCGAAGGCGTGGCCTTCTCGGGTCCGGTCGCCTCGTTCACCAACACCAACCCGGCCTCCACGGTCAGCGAATACAACTATGTCGAGATCGATTGGGGGGATGGCATGCCCGAATCGGCCGGCACCGTCTCGCAGCCGGGAGGACCGGGCACCGCGTTCCTGGTCAGCGGCACGCATACCTACGCCGACGCCGGAGTCAACGGCGGCATCGGTCGTTACCCGATCACTGTCAACATCCACGACCAGGATGGTTTGACCCTCGCAATCTCCAACACAGCGGCGGTCGCCGACGTCCCGATCGTCATCACCGGCGCGGTCAATCCGGCTTCGATCAGCGGGCAGTCGACCAGCACCAGCGACGTGACCAACGACAACCAGCCAGACTTCTACGGCACGTCCGAGCCGCTTTCACATGTCACACTTTTTGCGGCGCCGACGAGCGGCGGTTCGGCAATCCAGATCGGTACCGGCGTCACCGAGGCCAACGGGAGCTGGAACATCACTTCGGTGGTGGCGCTGCCGACCAACACCTACACCTTCACGGCGACCGCAATCGACCAGTACGGCAATACCACGGCTGGTCCTGTGACGATCACGCCATCGCTCGAGATCGACACGCTTGGTCCCGTGATTACAGCCCTCGCGTTCGACCGTTTCGACGGCACCCTGACCGTCACTTTCCAGGACAACTCAAGCGGCATGGACATGGCCAGTATCGAGGACAGTGCGTTTTATCATCTTTCGGCCAAGCCATTGTCGAGCAAGGTGCACGTCTTGCCGCTCATCCTTCCCACCAGCATCACCGTGACCCCGGGCACCACGCCGACGAGCCCGGTGGTTGTTACGGTGGTCTTCCAGCATGGCAAGGTGCTGCGCGGGGGTCTCTACACGATTGTGATCGACTCCGGGAGCGCTAACCGCGGCATCGAGGACAACGCCGAGAACGCCCTGTCGGGCAATTTCTATGAAACCTTCCCCACCGGCAATGGCCGGCCGGGCGGCGAGTTCGTGGCACAGATCGCGACCTACCACAGAATCGTCGGCACGTTAGTGCCGTCCAAAGACGGGTATGTTCCACCTTCATCGGCGGTCGTCGATCCGCCCAAGTCGTCCTCGGGTGGTGCCGTCACCGGTGTAACGGGCAAGAGCAATACCAAACGCGCACACGCGCGGGTGCGAGTGGTGGCTGAGTCCAAGCAACCGCACGTGACGCAGGCGATCGCCATCGCCGGCCAGAACACGCATGACAAAGCGATCGAGTTGCTGGGCAATGAGCCGGGCACCAAGACCCGGCGCCGCTGAGCCGCCCGGCGCGACGGCAATTCCAACGCTCATGACAGGAAATCGGGGCCGGAGCCCGTTCCGGCCCCGATTTTCTTTTTGACTCAATTTGGCGGGCAGAGCGAGTTCCGTTCGCGCACGCCGCGCTAACCGCTGGAATGGGAAGACGCGTTCCTACGTTATGGGAACCTCAGTGCCGATCAGACTCGGCATGAGGCGGGTCCGCGTGGGGTGCGTGAATCGAACCCCGATCCAGGCATATCCTGAATGGTTTCACTCGCCCGCCAAATCACTCGAAGAGCCGGAGCTGTTTTCCACGACCGATTCCGCCCGGCCGCCGGAAGGCCGCGGGCGATACCGGCCAGGGCTCTTTGTTCAGCCCCACTCGCCGGCAGGTCACCCGGAAGAGCTTGGAAATCAGCTCGGCCGCCCTCCCATCGCCGCGCATTCGCATTCCAAAGCGAGAATCGTTGAGACGTCCGTCGTGCATCGCGCGAATCCGTTCAAGCACCTTCTCCTTTCGGCCGGGGAAGTGGTTCTCGAGCCAGTCCTGAAACAGGGTCGAGACCTCCATCGGTAAACGGACGATCGTGTAACCCGCATTCCGCGCACCAGCCTCCGCAGCGGCTTTGAGAATCGCCGGCATTTCGTGCTCGGTCAGCCCCGGAATCAACGGGGCCACCATCACACCCACCGGCACTCCAGCATCCGCCAAGGCCGTGATCGCCTTAAGCCGGCCCGCGGGCCGGCTGGTGCGCGGCTCCATCCGGCCGACGAGCTCGTCGTCAAGCGACGTGATCGAGACAAACACCCCCGCCGCGCTATGCCTGGCCAGCTCTCCAAGCACATCGATGTCGCGCGTCACCAGCCGGTTCTTGGTGATGATCGCAACGGCCTGGCGAAACTCGGCGAGAACCTCGAGACAGCGCCGCGTAAGCTCCAGCCGCCGCTCCACGGGCTGATAGGCATCCGTCACTCCCGAGAGCCCCAGAACCCGCGGCTGCCACCGCGGCGATGAAAGCGTCTGTCGCAAGAGCTCGGGCGCATCGTGCTTGACCATGATCTTGGTCTCGAAGTCGAGACCCGATGAGAAACCGAGATACTCATGCGTCGGCCGCGCGTAACAGTAAATGCAGCCGTGTTCACACCCACGATACGGGTTGAAGCTCACCTCGAACCCGACATCAGGGCTATCGTTTTTAGCGATGATGCTCCGGGAGGTATCTGGCAGATACTCAGTCGGCGGCCGGCCCAGGCTCTCCAGGTATTCGTCGTCCCCCTCGACCTGCTCGAGATCAAGCTCGCGATGAGTCGCCTCGAACCGGTTGGGCGGGTTGATCCGCGCCCCACGCCCGCGACGTAGTGGAATCTCCGGCTCGCTCATCGCTTCCTCACCTCGCTTGAACCACCTCTTCACCCTCTGAGCTGCCACTCAATCCGAGACAACAATACTATACCAAAGAACACTATTGCTGGCGAGATCAGGTTTCACCGCAGGACTGATCCGAAAAACTGTAACCTCGCGTCGGGACCGAAGCACTTCTTTACTGTCCGCAACCAAACGCGGCATTGATTGACAGAGAATCATGGAACGGGATGTTCTTTGCTAGTCTTGCAAAGAGATCCCTTCGGCCTTCGCGGCGAGAGCTTTCGCCGCGCAAGCAGCAAGGCGCTCGACACGAGACGCGCCGGGGTCCGCTAGCGGGCTCGGTGCTCGGTTAATCGCTCGTCCGAGCAGCGGACTTCAATCTGGTGTTGGTCTTCAACCGCTAGCACGAGCTGCGCCGGACGCCGCACGCTCCTGCGCACCCATGGCGCGGGAACGGGCGGAGCGGCGTTGTGTACCAATGCGCTTCAAAGTTTCCAGAGGAGATGATATGAGACGGTTCTGTCTATTCTGCGCCTTGCTTGCCATCGGTTTGGCAACAAGCCCTGCTCGTGCTGCCGGGATCAGCGCCAGCGCGGTGATCACCGCCAAAGCCGACGGCAGCGATTGGGATTACGCGATCACGCTCACCAACTCGAGCGCGAGCACCGACCCGATTGGCACATTCTGGTTTGCCTGGGTTCCAGGCAAGGATTTCATGCCCGACATGCCCACTAATGCTCAGGCTCCAGCCGGCTGGGATGTGAATGCGATCACCCATGGCGCGGCTCCCGACGGCTACGCAATCCGGTGGGAGGCGAGCCCGGTGACAAATGCTCTAGCACCCGGAAGCTCGCTCTCTGGATTCTCATTCACCAGCCCCGACTCGCCAACCACGCTCATGGGTATCTCGGCGCCGTATCAGATTCCCATCTTGACGGCGGTTGTCTATCAGGGTGGTCCGTTCCAGGGTGCAACCGAAACCTTTCTGGTGCAGTTCCAATCCGTCCCCGAGCCTTCCACGCTGGTCCTGGGAGGCATCGGCCTGGCCGCCACGTGCGCTTATGCGGGATTCAAGCGAAGACGAGCGGCGAGCGCCTGAGACGCCATTGTCGCCTTTCGCTCCGCGAAAGTACGTCTTTCATGCCCCATCGGCAATCCAGTGTCGCCTTTCGCTCTGCGAAAGTACGTCCTTCGTACTCCGCAGTCGAACCGCTCAGCCGATTTCGTCGCGTACGAAATGGGCCAGCGGTAGGGCGGGGCGCCACCGCGCCCGTTGATGGGCCGACTCGCAAGTCGCGATGCGAGCGGCCCGCCATTTATTCCTCGGCCGTCAGAAGATCCGGCGGTGAAACAGTCGGTGTGGACATGGAAGACCCCGCATGGTTCGAATAGCCCATGATCACAAATTCGAACTCGACCCGCGAACCCCGACGCAGCCCGCAACCATGTCCCAACGCTTCCGCACCATCGCGCTCTACAAGCCATACGGCGTGCTCTGCCAGTTCCGCGACTCATCGGCAAGGCCCACGCTCGCGCCGCTCGTGCCGATTCCCGGAATCTATCCAGCGGGGCGTCTCGACTTCGACAGCGAGGGACTGCTGCTCTTGACCGAGGATGGCGGCCTGGCACATCGCTTGACAGACCCGCGGTTTGAGCACCCCAAGACCTATCTGGTCCAGGTCGAGCGCGTGCCTGACCCCGCTGCGGTTCAAATGCTTCGGGACGGCGTGCTCCTGCGCGACGGACAGCGCGCCGCGCCCACGCCGAGCTGCTCGAGTCCGAGCCCGCCCTGCCCGATCGGCCGGTTCCGATTCGCTTTCGCAAGAACGTTCCGACCGCCTGGCTCAAACTCTCGATCACCGAAGGCCGAAATCGCCAGGTGCGACGGATGACCGCCGCGGTTGGGCACCCTACGCTCCGCCTGGTTCGCGTTGCGGTCGGTCCGGTCGCGCTCGGGGATCTGGCACCCGGGCAGTGGCGCGACGTCAGCGCGCTCGAGCGCGCCGCGCTCGAAAAGCTCAGGCGCAAGTTTCCTCTCGCTTGATCATCAACTCGGGTACACTGAAGATGCGTTGTCGGCGCCGGCGGGATGCCTGGCTTCCTCCGCTGCTCTGTTTCGGTTCGGCTCGGTTCGGTTCATCAAGCAATTGCCGTGACACGTTTCTTTGTGCAAGTGAGTTCGACTTCATCACGAGGACCGCGTCCATGACCGCGGCCGCCGCCGCTCCCAACGGGCAGGCCGCGCCGCTACGCCTGCTCTTCAACGCGGGAACACTGGTCGTCGAGGGCCCCTCCCAGGGCGACGAACCGAACTTGCCGGGCGTGAAGTTCGACCCGCGCACGCAGCAGTTCCGCGCCCCAGCGATGTGCTATCGCTTGATCGTCGAGCAGCTTCGCCGCGAAAAGAGGGCGTACACCGACACGGCCCGGGCTTACGAGCCCGCCAACTGGCGGCTCCAGGTCGCCAAGGAACCATTCCCGCACCAGGTCGAAGCACTCAAGGCGTGGTGGGATCAAGGCGGCCGAGGCGTGGTCGTGCTGCCTACCGGAACCGGCAAGACGCACCTGGCCAACATGGCGATCGAGCGCGCCGCGCGGCCGACCCTGATCGTCACCCCGACAATCGACCTTTTGAACCAGTGGTACGACGAGCTCTGCCTGAGCTTCGGCGTCGAGATCGGGCTCATGGGCGGCGGGTCGTACGACATCAAGCCGATCACCGTGACCACCTATGATTCGGCCTACCTGAACATGGAACGCCTGGGCAATCGCTTTGGATTCATCGTGTTCGACGAATGCCACCATCTGCCCGGGCCGACCTACGGCCTGGCAGCCACCTGCGCGATTGCTCCATTCCGGCTGGGACTTACCGCCACGCCGGAACGTGCCGACAATGCCCACACGCACCTCGACCAGTTGATCGGACCGGAAAGCTACCGCCGCGAGATCACACAGCTTCGCGGCAACTATCTGGCAGAGTATCGCGTCGAGCGATTGTACGTTTCCCTCAGCGACGAAGACCGCATCCGATACGACCAGGCGCGCGAGGTCTATCGCGCGTTCGTGCACAGCTCGGGCATCAACATGAGCCAGCCCAACGGCTGGGGGCAGTTCCTCTTTCTGGCGCACCGCTCGCCCGAGGGCCGTCAGGCATTTCACGCCTATCGCGAGCAGCGCGAGCTGGCGCTGGCCGCGCCGGCAAAACTCAGTCTACTGGCTCATCTGCTCGAACGCCACAACGGCGACCGTGTCCTGATCTTCACCCACGACAATGCAACCGTCTACACGATCGCCCGCCAGTTCCTGGTGCCCGTGATCACGCACCAGACCAAGACCAAGGAGCGCCGGGAAATCCTGCTGCGGTTCAACGCGGGGACTTATCCCATCGTCGCCACGTCGCGGGTCTTGAACGAGGGCGTGAACGTTCCCGAGGCCAACGTGGCGATCGTCCTGTCTGGCTCCGGCTCGGTCCGCGAGCACGTCCAGCGCCTGGGACGGATCTTACGCAAGTCCGGCAACAAGGATGCCTTGCTCTACGAAGTGATCACCCGGGGAACCGCCGAGGAATTCACATCGAGCCGCCGCCGCAAGCACGATGCGTATGATGGGAACCCCGACGACCAGGGGACGTCTTGACCCATGCTCACCGGAAATCTGGTTCGAGTCAGGACCACCAAGCAGCGCGTGATTCCGATTTATCTCGACCGCACGGCCGAGCCCTGGCTCGAAACGGCCGAGAGCCTGCTCCTCTTGTTCCGCGAGGGGATCGGAATGACGCGCGGCCAGATCGAAAGCGAGGTCGACGAGCTCTTCGGCGCGGGGGGCAGGGCGACCCAGGTCTATCGCGGGCTCGCCAAGGTGCTCGAGGATCGCGCGGAATTCGAGGTCGTCTCCGACGTCCCTCCGGAAGAGCTGCGCGAAAAGGTCTTCACGGCCGCTGCCGACTATCGCCTTCAGATGCGGGCCGCGCGGACCAGCGCCGGCCACCGGAATGCGTTCCAGCGCGATGAGATCATCAAGGCCGTCGCCGATGTGCTTGACCTGAGCCCTGATGCCGTGATGAACGCGCTGTTTGCCGACCTGCGCGACGAGAACCGCCTGCTGCGCTTCGACGACTTGACCGCACAGCGATTGATCGATCGCTACAACGTCGCGCTAGCGCAGGCGGTCTTGCTCCGCTCGGTGTACTTGCGCGCCGAAGTCAAGCACGAGCGCCCGCCACGTTATCGCCAGCTCTTCCGGCGGTTGAAATTCCACCGGCTGCTCCACCGCGTTGAAGGCAACATGACCGACGGCTATGTGTTCCACATCGACGGGCCGCTCTCGCTCTTCAGCGCGACCACCAGGTACGGGATGCAAGTCGCGCTCTTCCTGCCCGCGCTCTTGTCCTGCTCGAATTTCCGCCTCGAAGCCGAGCTGCGATGGGGCCCTCGCCGCGAGGTGCGCAGCTTCTATCTCGACTCACGCGATGGCCTGGTCTGGCACGGGCAAGACTCGGGAACCTACGTGCCCGCCGAGCTGGCCGCATTCGTCGAGCGGTTTCGCCAGGTCGCCCCCGCCTGGGAAATCTCCGAGGCGACTAGCTTGATCGAGCTCGGCCGCGAAGGCGTGTGGGTGCCCGACTACCGGGCCGTGCACACCGCGAGCGGAATCGACGTCTTCATCGAGGTGCTCGGCTACTGGAAAAAATCCAGCGTGGAGCGCCTGATGCGGCTCCTGCCGCTGCACGGCCCACCGCGCGTGGTGCTGGCAATCTCCGATCGCCTCAAAGTCGACGAAGAGGCATTTCAAGACTTCAAGGTGCCGGTGCTTCGGTTCAAAGAAATCCCGAGCGCCACGGAGCTGGCGGGGTTGCTGGAGGGGTTTGTGAAGTCGGAAAAAGAGCCGGAACTTCCGGACCCGTGATGGGCCACCCTTAGGCATCGCCCTGGGTGGTTTCATTCATACGGATCAACATCCTCAACATCCGGCACCCAGAGGAAGAGGAACGACGACAGAAGCTTCCTGAACCGCTGTTCGCCCGCGCGCCCCAGCACGTTCGCGACGGCAAGCCGTGCAGAATTCTTCGGACTCTGGAGCTTCAAGTCGGGATCATCCGCCATCGCTTCAACCAGTGCAACGGCCCATTTCGGGTCGATCGCTGCCGCCGCTGCATGCAGCTCACCCCGGTTCGAGAAATAGGCGTGGGCCGGCCCGGTGTCCCGCGCGAGCGGCTCGACGAGCGAATGGGCGATAGCCCGGTCGTACCGCGCCAGCATCATCGCCAGCGGCGCGTCGGCCTGTCCGGGCATACGACCGTTAAGGTCGGCCTCCCACGGGTGTGGCCGTCGCATCGCGAGGCTGCGCCATAGATACTCATCGACGAGGCCGGGGTCGACTTGCTCCGCAACCGGCAGCAGTGCGGCCGCGACGGAGCAGAAGTAGTAGAGGCTGTTCGGTTTCGGCTGGATGATATGGGATGAACGCTCGAGCGATTCGTACGCACTCGCCAGCACCTCGCGCGCGGCCTCCTTCCGGGCCTCGCTCAGGCGCAGGGCCATCATTCCCAGGCCAAACCCCTTGAGACCATCGTCGCCGATCGCTTCGGCCAGTCGACGCGCCCTGGCAAGGTCGACAGGTGCCATGCGATAGACGACCCGCACCGTGTACAGGTCACGCTGCAACCGATCCCTGACCATCATCAGCACTGCCTCGGCGCGCGCCGGGTCTCGGCTCCCCAGCTCATGAGCAATGTTGCCGTGATGCCGGTCGAATTCCCGAGGATCGTCCAGATCTTTCGTCAGACCCAGCGCCGCCTCGACGTCAATCTGCACCAACTCTTCGGCAAAAGCGCCGCGAGCGTAGCCAGCCCAGCCTCCCTTTGGAAACTGTTTCGCCACGGTCTCCCCTTCACGCAGCAAAGCGCGGCCGCGCTCTGCCTGACCGACGTCAAGAAACCCCTCGGCAACCTGCCCCATGAGCAACAGCCGGATGCCGTCCGGCTCCCGCGCGGCCTTCGCGTTCAAGAGCGCCCGTTCCAGCACGTCGATCGCCTGGGCTCGCTTCTGAAGGCCGATCTTGCGGCTCGCGATGATACAGCCGATCGCCTTCGCCCCAGGATCCTCCACCCCCTCCAGCACCGCCAGGGCTTCGTCGACGCTTTCGTCCATCATGCCCAGCGCGACTTGCAGCCCGATCATGCCGTTGAAAAAAGGGGCACTGAAGACTTTCTTCTGCTCGATCAACTCGAGCACGCGCTCGGGCTCGATTCGTGCCAGCGCCTCAAGCGTGCGCACCTTCTCGCCCTCGTCTCCTTGCTTGAACACTCGCTCCGCATAGGGATCGATCAGGCGGCGCGCCAGAGCGATTTCTTCCTGACGCGGTAGCGCCGGCGGAAGCGTCTTCCGCATGAGCACCGGCGGCTCGCTCACCTTACGAATCGCCAGCGTCACCTCTTCTGATTCGGGCGCTATCACCAGCCCGCCGAAGCAATAACCCGGTTTCCTCACGAACACGTACGTCGGCCGGGTGACAACCCCAGGCAATTTGAACCGTCCATCCGCGCCGGTCTCGGCCTCCGTTCGCGCCGGAGAGTCGCCCGACTGAAAGACAACCGCACCCTCGACCGCCCGCCCTTCGCGGTCGACCACACGGCCCACAACTGTTCGCGCCTGCGCAGGGCCTTCCATCGCAATCGTGACCTCGGTCGTCTTGCCCGGCTCGATCACCAGATCCGCGGGAAGCTTGGGACGGAGCTTGGAGCCCTCCGCCGGCACGACGTTGAGCGCAAGCTTGCCCGCGGCCAGCGCCGCAATCTCGAACCGGCCTCCGGCATCGGGCGTCGTTCGGCCCTCGCCCACTGTGTGTGGGCTACCCCGTGATTCAACACCCGGAAATGTGATGGCGCTGATCGCCAACCCACGCGCATCGGATGGATCGTCCGTCTGCACGCGCCCGGTCAAGCGACCGGCTGGCTCGAGCGTGATCGACCGCGTGGCGCCGGCACCCGCGGCCAGCTCGGTTCCTTGTCGTCCGAACCCGGCCGCTTCGACCCAAACCGCATCGATATCCTCGGGTCGACATCCGTCGATCTGCCCCTTGCCTCCAGCGTCGGTCTCGGTCGTGAGCAACCTGGTGAGCGAGTCAGGCAGTGGATACGTAGACCTCGGCCGCATTCCGCCGGGCACGTGCACCGACACCGGCGCCACCCGCGCACCGGCGACCGGTTTCGCGTCAGGCCCAACCACGCGCAGTGCAGTCTGCACAGGCCCGCTCAACTTCAACCGCACCGAGCCCGTCGCCGGCAACGCTCGCCGGGTGAACGCCTGCCCGGCCAGACCCGACTTCGCGCGATAAGCCCAGAGCGCCAGGGGAGAATTCGCCCTGCTCGGGTCTTTCTCGTCAGGAACGTCGATCTTGAACCGCCCATAGTTGTCCGACTTCGCCCGCGAAAGCACCGGCCGCCCCGGCGACCCCGCTTCCAGCCCCGAAAGCAACACCTCCACCCCAACCGCCGGCCGGCCCTCCGCGTCGAGCACTCGCCCCGACACCGTCGCCGCGGCGGAAGGAGCCTGCGCTCGCACGAGCGCCACCATCACAAGTGCAGTAACGATCATCGATACCTCCCGATCCCGAGGCACCTGTCCTTCGCTTTACACCGCGAACCAATCAGCAACCACCCCCGGCGATGGTACCACAAATGTCGTTGGCCCGGGCAAAAAAAGGCGTCAAGCGATTCGATTTCCGTAGATCAGGCTTCAGCCTGACGCATTTTCAGCTTGTTCGTCGCCAGCCGCCTCGCCACGGTGCAACAAATCAGCGTTCGTTGTTCCGACTGCGAATTCGGATGCCCAGGCAGCGGACCGCGAATGCGCCCATCGCCAGCACCATCACCGCGAACGAGCTCGGCTCGGGCACTCCGACCTGATTCCCTGGCCCGCCGTCCGGGGTCAAGAGAAGCGTCTGCTCGCCTTGCAAGTTCGAAAGAAGTTCCACCGGCGACGCCTCGACCAAGATCCGCCCCGAATCGTCAATCGCAATCGGAACGATGTTGGTAAAGCTTGCTAGCTCCGGCAATAAGGACAAATTCGTCAACGTGTGCGCCGCGATGTCATAGACGACCGCGTTGGTAAGCCAGGGGTGGTTGATGTCATAGCTCATCGTTCCGATGATCTGGCCCATGTTGTTGATTCCAGCGAGTGTAACGCCGCCAACCGGGCCCTGACCCGATTGCTCGGTTCCGCCCCACGCCATGGTCGGCGATCCCCATGAGCCGTCGGCGTTTCGTTGCGCGAAATACACAACCGATGATCCTTCGTGGCCCGATACTCCCGCGGAGTCGATTGCGACAACGACTCCGTTCCCGTTCATCAGCGGGCTGGAAACAACGCTGTACGCGTTGATGGGATTGCCGTAGGTATTTGGGTCGCCCACCGGTGCAGCGACCGCCAGGGGAAAATTGGTCATGATCCCCTGATTCGTGGTGAGTACCGTGGCCGGCGTAGACAGGAACGGATAACTTGTCTGGCCGACCGAAACCGACGTGATCTGTGCACCGCTACCTCCGCTCGGGAGCGCAGCTTCCCAGGCCGGAGAAATCGAACGGGATGGACGCGCCCGTGCTGGTCGTGAGTGCGGCGTTTCCCGAGCCGAGGTCAGTAACCGTATACGATGGCGAGATCGGATCGGCCTTCGCCGTTGAAAGAACCGAGCCGAGAAGCATGACGCCTGCGAAGATGCAGCTCGGGCGGCTCGTCCATAGATTTCGCACGACTGTCGGCCCTCTTGGACCTGGTCATTGAGACGCTATGTGTACGCAAGATCAGATTCACTCCGAGAGGTCGAAATACTAAGCCGATGGCTCCAATCTGTCAATTCTTCCTTGCACTTCCCATTATCTGTCAATCAAGGCGCATTCAGACCGACCTCCTCACCAAAACTTCCTCAAGAAATCTTTTCATGATATCAACTGACGTCACATCCGAATCGTAAACCATTCGCGCCTGAGCTGCTGTCAGGGATGGGTCGCACCGGCACGGGCATCCGCATGTGCACGCTGCCGCTAATGCTGAACGCACATCCCCTATCGCTTGGCGTTGACGTTCCGCCTGCTTTGGCATACGATCTCCCCGCATTTCAGACAGCAGCGGAAAACCGTTTCAGCGCGCAATTCGAAGCGATCTGAGACCGAGCTCGCTCAAGCTTTCTCCACGGAAGGAGGGCCTTATCCGGATGCGCTTGGGCAGACGCGTCGCGAGATTCCTCTTCTGGGGACTGGTGCTCTGCTTCTCCTCATTGGCCGGCGGCCTCTGGTTCGCTTACTGGTACATCACCGACAGCGAGACAATTTCGAGAGTCCTTCGCGAACATTCTGTCCGCTATCTGCCCAACACCATCCTCGAGCCCGGCCGCGTTCGGGCCGCATTCCGCACCGGCGAGCTGGTTCTTCATGACCTCAAACTCAAGCAGCCGATCGACGGCACACTGTTCGAAACTCTGCGGATCGCATTCCTTCAGCTTCAAGTCAACCCGCGCGAGCTCCTCCGGGGACACTTCGCATCCGGCAGGATCATCGTCGGTCACCCGACCTTGCGGCTGAAAGCGCGAAACGATGGAAGCTGGAACCTCCAGGGGTTGCTCGCGGATCCCTGGCCCGGACCCTGGATCGAAACACCGCCGATCCAGATTCGCAACGGCACCGTCGAGCTCTATCCTTGCGACGACCCGAGCGCAGCGCCTGGAGAGCCTTCGCCGCCCGGCGCCGGGTCACTCCCTTCACCCACGGTTGAGGGCTCGTCCGCGGTGGCCCGCGCCGTCGCCGAGCACAGCCCGGCAATCCTCCGCGACGTCAGCCTCAAAATCGATCCCGGCTCGAGGCCCGACCGCGAGCTCAAGTTCGAAGGCTCGGCCAGCGGAGATGGTTTCGAGCGGCTCACACTCACCGGATCAATCGATCTCAAAACCGGCATCATCGAGGCCAGTGGTGAGCTCGCTGGCTTGGTCCTCTCGGAAAGCCTCCGCCGCAAGCTCCCGCCCGGCTTGAGGCGCAGCGTGCAGGCGATGGCGCTCAACGGCGGCGTGCTCGACCTGGAGGTGAGCCGGCTCCGGTATGACCCTGCCGCGCCACCGGAAAGCTGCCTGCGGTGCAACATGGTGGCCCGGCTGCGCGAGGGAGTATGGGATTGCCCGTTGCTCCCTTTCCCGGTCAACGACCTCTCGGCCGTCGTCAGCGTCGAAGACCAGGTCATCACCATCAAGCACGCCAACGGCTCCAACGGCAACACCACCTTGAGCGCCGCTGGCGTGATCGTCCTCGAAGGAAACAAGAAGGGCGCCGTGGATCTCCGCGTCGAGCTCGACGACTTGGAGCTCGACGACGACCGCCTGCGCAGGAGAACGCCGGCTGAGTACGGTGACCTCTGGAACCTCTTCAAGCCACAGGGAAGAGTGAACCTCACGGTCCACGTGACTCGTCACGACTCGCGTGCGCCCTACGATTGGACGGCCAGGGTCCGTTGTCGCGATGTCGCGGCGATTTATCGGCATTTTCCTTATCCGCTCGACCATCTCACCGGTGACTTGATCTTCGAGAAGAATACGCTCTCCGTCGACTTGAATTCGCTGAGCGGCCGCCCCTTGCAGATTTCCGGAACGATCTGGAAGCCGGGCCCGGACGCCGTCGTCAAGCTCGACTTGAAGGCGCGAATCTCTCCCGATCGACGACGCGATCAAGAACGCCATGCCCCCGGACGTACGCAAGGTCGTCGATGGGTTCAAGGCCAGTGGATTGGTGAACGTGAATGCCAGGGTCCAGCGCGAGCCGATGGAGGGACCGGACGCTCCTCCGCAAGGCCGCATCACCTTCGACGCCAACATCGATCTCACCGAGGGCTGCGAGATCACGTGGAATCGGCTCCCTTATCCGGTTCGCAACCTGAAAGGCCGCCTCGAAATTCATCCGGATAAATGGACATTCAAAGACGTCACCGGCAGCAACGGGCAAGCGAAAATCAAGGCCAGCGGCAGCGTCGAAAAGGTGGAAAGGCTGGCGCGGGGCAGGGGGCCTGGACGCGAAGAGCCGCTCAAGATCGACATTGCCCTCGACGCGCAGAAGCTCCCATTCAGCGAGGAGCTCAAGATCGCCCTTCCCAACGAGTGGCGGAACGTCTGGCCCACGATCAATCCCTCGGGTTCCTGCAACGTCCTGGCCCGGGTGCATGTCGCCCCCGGCGGCCCGAACCGCACCCAGATCAGGATCATCCCTCGTGACGAGTCGACGGTGCACTTGATGGTCACACGCTCGCCGCAGCCGGGTATCGATCCCGGCGCCACCATCGAGTTGCCCATGGACGACGTTCATGGCCAGTTCGATTTCGATAACGGCGAGGTCACGATGACCCGCGTGAACTTCAGCTTCCGAGGGGCTCCCGTCAAGTTCTCGAGCGGAAAGTTTCGCCTCCTCAAAAGCGGTCAGTTCGATCTCAGCGTGCAGGAGGCCTGGCTGGAGGAAATCCGGTTCGACAGAGATCTCCGCATCAAGATGCCCCCCTTGATGGCCCAGTTTGCTCTCCGCCTGGATGGCGGCGGGCCGTTTCGTGCTCGAGGAGATCTGGAAATTGGCTGGTCAGGTCGCGAAACCGATCTTGCCTGGTGCCGGTGGAAGAACACCAAGGTGATCTTCAACGACAACGCAATCAGGACGGCCATCCCCGTCGAGCACATCCAGGGCCAGCTCGAGAATGTCAGCGGCTGGTCCAACGGCATGGCTCTCTCGGTTGAGGGAATCATGAAGCTGGAAAGCGTCAGCTTCATGGGCCAGCAGTTCACTCAGCTCGAGTCGCCGTTCCACGTCAGAGAAGGCCGCGCAACCCTCGACAGCATCCGCGGTCACTACCTGGGCGGCGAGGTTTTCGCCGACGACGCCTGCTGGATCAGTCTGGACGCAACCCCGCGGTACCATGCCGCGCTCTCGCTCAAGGAAGCGCGGCTCGAGGAATACGCGCGCACGATCTCCGGCCGCCAGTCCTACCGCGGCCTGATCGACGCGACGATCGCATTCGACGGGTTGGGCAGCGACGTGCACAGCATCCACGGCCGCGGCGACGCCCACATCCGCGAGGGCGACCTGGGCGAGCTGCCGCCGGTCCTGAGGGTCGCCTCCGTGATCAACCCGGTGCCCAGCATCAGCGTCGCCTCGCTCGACAAGAACCGCGGCCAGGGAAGAACGGTGTTTGACTCCGCAGACGTCAACTTCAGCATCGCCAACGGCATCACCACGTTCGATCCCATCAAGTTCACAGGCAATGCCTTCAGTTTGATGGGCCGCGGCACGCTTGATCCCCAGGGTTACATGGACCTCCGGCTCAACCTCTTGTGGGGTCGCGATCGCCTGCACATCCCGCTGGTGAGCGAATTCGCCCGCCGCACCAGCAGTCAGTTCTTCATCGCCCACGTCCGAGGCACGCCGTCCAACTTCAAAACATCCGTCGAGCCTCTCCCCCCCGTCGGCGATGCCCTCCGAGCCATCAACCGAGCCCGCACAGACTCGCAGCCGGAGTGAGCCGATCCAAACAAGGAGCCGGACTATGGAACTCAGAAACCCGCGCACCTTCGGGACCACTCGATTCTGGCTGTCGATTCTCTGTACTTCCCTCGCCGTGATGATCGCCCCGACGAGAGACGCTCACGCCCAGCAAGCTTCGGCCGGCGACTGGGTCGGCAGGCGCGTTGTGCAGAAGCACCGCAACTTCGCGCTCCGCGCTGAGGAAGAGCGCGACCTGCAGAGCAGTACGGAAATTTATACCTACACCGTCATACGGGCCGATGGTCCTTACCTTTGGCTCAAAGCCGACGGTGTCGGATTGAGCGGGCGCGTCCTCGCCACCGAGTGCGTTCCCGTGGAACAGGCCGTCGCGTACTTCACCGAGCAAATCCGTGCCCACCCTCGCGACGCAGTGCCGCTCATCCTGAGGACTGTTGTCTGGCTCGACCAGAACGACTTCGACCGCGCGTTCGCAGACTCCAATCTGGCGATCTCACTGGCGCCCAATCAAGCAAGCGGCTATGCGTTTCGAGCAATCGCTTATTTCGAGAAGAAACAGGACGTAGCAGCCATCGCCGATTTCAACCAGGCTATCCGGCTGAATCCTCGAAACTACGACGTCCTCGTCCGACGAGGCAAAGCCTTGGAGCAAACGCGCGAGCGCGAAATGGCCATGGCCGACTTCGACGCGGCGATTCGACTCAGCCCAGGTCGGGCCAAAGCTTACACCGCGCGGGGCGAAGCATGGTGGTTCAAAAACGACCGCGGCAAGGCGATGGCGGACTTCGACCAAGCCATCCAGATCGACCCGCAAGACGCGTGGGTTTACGCCGTCCGGGGGCATTGCTGGCTTGTAACTCGCGACTACGACAAGGCGATCGCCGATTTCGATCAAGCCACTCGGCTCCACAGCCGCTCCTCATTGGTCTACGCCTTTCGCGCGTCCGCCTTCATCCAGAAAAAGCTTTACGACAGCGCCATTGGCGACTTCGACCACGCCATCGCGCTCGAGCCGCGCCAGGCTTCGTTCTACGTCGATCGAGCCCACTGCCGATCCGAATTGAAAGAGTTCGACAAGGCCATCGCAGACCTCAACCAAGCCATCCGCCTCGAGCCTGGTCTCGCCGTAGCGTTCAACAAACGCGGCTTCGCCTGGCGGTGGATGCAGCAGTACGACCAGGCCATCGCCGACTTCACCGAAGCGATTCGGCTCAATCCTCAATTCACGTTGGCTTACAACAACCGCGCTGGCGCCTGGCTCCTGAAAGGACAGTTCGACAAAGCTGTGGCCGACTGCAATGCGGCTATCCGTCTCGACCCTCGTGATTTCGGTTCGTACCTGAATCGGGGCGCAGCCCTGTTGGCCAGGAACGAATACGACAAGGCCATCGCCGACCTCAACGAATCGATCCGCATCCAGCCTCGAAATGCCGAGGCGTACGCGAACCGGGCACTTGCTTGGGATAAGAAAGGCGATCGGAAGAAGGCCATGGCCGACTACCGCCGCGCCGATGAGCTCGATCACCAGATCGGTTCGCAACTCATCAACCAGCTCGGTTATCCCGCCGCCATCGGCTCGAACTGACTTTTTTGGCCTGAGGCACCCCCCGGCGAGCCTTGCCCGTGCCCTCGCTCAATCGATCTTCGACCCCGCCTCCGTCCCGCTCATGATCTTCTTCGTCCACGGCAGCACCAGGCTGATCAGCCTCCTCCGCTCCACCACGATCGCCGCCTGGCACATGGTTCCCGTCTTGAGCCGTTGAGTAAGCCCCGACGACGATGACCAATCGTAGTGGTTAGGATCGGTGCAGCCCGATTCGCGCACGCTTGAGGTCAGTTTCCCTCGCCGGGTTGAGTTTGACGTGGACCCGCAGCAAAACCCCGGGCGCGTGTCGTTTCACGAAGCTCTCGACCAGCTCCGGATGCTGAAGCGCGGACTCCATCGCCAGCTTGGTCGCGGGCAGCTCCGAGACGGCCACCACCTCGCCGCGAATGAAACCGTGCTCCTCTCGCTTCACCGTCGTCGGGCTCACTTCCACCACGTCCCCGGTATCGATCTTCTTCCCATCGCCGGCCGGCACGAACACGATTGAGTCATATGGCACGCCGGCATCGTCAAGTCCGTGCTCAGACTTGGGGGAGTGCAGCAAAACGACCGGCCCCCCCTCTTTCACCAGTTCGTCACGCGCACAAAAGACCTGCGCCACGACGCCGCTGAAGCGGCTCACGACTTTCGACATCCGCACCATCTTCCCGCGGTCGAGCTCCAGCTTTCGCTCGAGCTGATTGATCTTGTGCTTCCGTTCGATCCGCGCGCGCGCCGGGCGGTCTCTGCCTTGGTCCCTTCCAGGTCCAACTCGGCTAATCGGGTGTCGCCTTTGTTCACGTCATTCTCGATACTGAACTTCTTTTCGCGTGCCTCAAGTAGTTCCTGATCGCTCATCGAATACTGCATTCGAAGCCGGTTGGTCCCCTTGACCATGTGGTCGGCGATCATTAACTTCTCTCGCGAGCTCTTCTGCTCCTGCCCGGTCGCAAGCTTCACTCCGTCCATCGCCTTTCCATGCGTCACCCTCTCGAGCCGCTCAAACCGCGTGAGCTCGAGGTCCTCCTCAACAAGATCCGCGAGCTTCGCCTCTGCCTCGAGTATCGAATCGTTCAACTCTTCTTGAGAAATCTCCCCGATCACCTTTCCCGGCTCGACCCGATCGCCAAGCTTCACGTGCAGGCTCACCAGCCGGCCAGTCGCCTGCGCGCGCACCTGGGCAATCGTGTCCTGCTCGATCAGCAGAATCCCCTCGCCCATCACCTTGGTCGGTACGCGATACAGAATCGCAAACGCAACCGCCGCCGTCCCAACGGCAAACAAAAGGCCCAGATACACCCAAGATTGGATGGTGGTAACCCGCACCAGGGTATCCAGGCGTTCAAACCCTGGGCTTGGGACGCTCGGCGCTGGGCTCGGCGTCGAAACCACCGCGTCGCTCATCACGCAGCTCCGATCGAAAGTGCTCTTGGCGAAAGAAAAGGCCCCTGCGCGAGTTTACGCGACAGGGGCGAATCGTGCGGCGATTCTCGCATTTCGTCGACGCCCAAGTTCGTAACCCTTTCGGGGCAACGAATGGGCCAATGACCTCAATGGTCTGTTAAGTATTCGGCTGCACACCACCACTACCGCCGCCACCCGTCGTCGGCGGAGGCTGCGATGCCCCGCCGGAGATCGCGCGAAGCTCTTCAGGCGAAAGCAGCGCCGTGGCGTCGGTTGGCTTTTCGGGCTTGGTTGCTGGTTTGGTCGGCTGAGACGGTTGCGTCGACATTTTCTTGCTCCACGCGAAAGGGTTGCCCATGACTCCGAACTCCGTATCTCCACGACATCCTCGTCCGGCACGGATCAGCCATGCACTGCGGCATCTCCGAATCGAGTCCATCGTAGCAAGGGCGATTCCAGTCCATCCCTCGCACCCGATCACTCTTTCCAGCGATCCTTCGTGCCGGCCAGCCCCGCCGTGTCACTTCACCCTATGATACGTATGCCCTCACTCCCACCTTACTGGCTTTTTGGCGATTTTCCAAAAATAAATGAGAAGTTCTATACGCCTGATCAGAGAGCGACCGGCAACGCGAGGCGCCCCGGGTGTCAATGATTGTCGGTCTTCTTGACTCGATGCCCTCCCGGCGCTCGCTCGACCGATTCGAGTTTCTCGATCGCGGATTTGACATCTGGCCGCTCGAGAAGCAAATGCCAATCGGGAACGGCCTTGAGCTTTGCGAGATCCTTGAAGCCGTTCGAGATCGCCAGTATCACCTCATCGGCCGCTTGGCTCAGGTCGAGCTCGCGAACGGCGGTGGCGCGGGTCGAGTGCGGCGTCTTTCCGTACCCGATCAGCTTGGCCTGGTCGAGATGCTTGATCGCGAGGTCGACCAGTTCGACAGGCGCCCGGGTTTTCCACAGGTCGGTTCGTTCAACGTCGAAGCGTGCTGCGTCCTCGAGCAGTTTGAGGTCTCGCAAAACGCGCGAGAGGTTCCAGAGCGTCTCGCTGCGCCGCGCACGTTCCGTTGCCAGCGTGCTCTCGGGCTCCGCACGGCCCGCAATCCGTCGAAACCGGTCGGCTGCATCTTCGAGCAACGGCTTGGCCTTTTCGAGCTGCGCTTCCTCGGCCAGTAACACCGCTTGGCCCGTCACCGCGAAGGCAAGCTGGGCCTCGAGTGCGGGATCGCCCGGTGGCTTCTTGAGCGCTTCCTCCGAAGCCTTTCGTGCGTCCGCGAACAATCGCCGCGCCGTGTCTACTTCGCCCAGGCGGCGCTTGATGTTTCCCAGCACAACGAGTGCCTGGACCACCTCGGCGACATCCTCCAGTTTTCCGGGGTGGTTCCGGCTCAGTTCGCGGCGTATTCGAATCGCTTCTTCATAGTGGGGAAGGCCCTCCGCAGGGCGCCCCAGGTCGATGGACTGCTCTCCCAGGTTGTCGAGGTAATAGCACAGAGGCAGCTTGTAGTCGTCAGCAGATTTGGAATTCGCGATGGCCGTTCGTTGCTCCTGGACCGCGCGCTCGAAATCGCCGATCGCCGTGGCGTTCTGCCGAGCCTCGTCGTGCATGATCCCCAGGCTGTTCCAGGAGAGCGCCAGGCCGCCGTGAAAACTCGCCGTCTCGGGCTGAGCATGGACGAGTTGTGCGAACACGTCGATCGACTTCTTGACCGTAGGAATGGCCTTCTCGTCCTGGTCAGCTTTGTGCAGCAGCTCGGCAAAGTCGCGGTAACTCACCCCGAGTTTCTCCCGGAACCGGGTCACGGACTGGTGCTCTTCCGCAAGGTCCGACCGATACTTGAGCGATTCCTCGAAGAACGGCAAAGCTTTCTCGAGTTCTCCGCTCGCCTTGTGGATGCTGCCGATGTTGTACTGGGAGAGCGCCAGCAGGTTCAGCAGCCAGGTCGGCTTGGTCTCGTACGAAAGTTCCTTCAAGAGCCCCTGACAGAACTCTTGCACGTCGTGAAACGCCTTGAGAGCGGCGGTGATATCTTCAGTCTTTTTCTGATTGTGGTACCGCCTGTAATAGGCGAAACCGATCGCATTCAAGTTTTCCGCAAGGCCCTTTTTGTACGCCAGATTATCCGGGAATCGGTCGACCAGGCCTTGCTGGATCGCTCTGGCTTTTTCATGGATGTCGAGGCTCTTGTCCGGATTGTCCAGCCTGGCGTACGCGATCCCGATTTCCGAATAACAGTCGGCCAGGCTCGCCTGGTAACGCGGCTCGGCGTTTATTCTCTGGCAAATAGGTTCCAGGATCGTACTTGAGCGGTCCAGGGTAGCGAGCGCGGCTGGGAAATTGCTGTTGAAGGACTCCAGTTTTCCCATGGCCAGATAGCATTCGGCCAGGTTGCCCGCGAGCTCCCGATTGCTCGGGCTAGCCGCAACCAGCGCTTCCCAGATCTCCTCAGCCGAGCGGAACGCGACCATCGCTTGCTCGAGCGAGTCGATCTCACGGGTGATTTGACCGACGCGGAAATACGCCCACGCCAGTTGCTGGCGGAGCAGGGGGTCGTTCTTCCGTTCGGCGGCGAAGTGCTCGTAGAAGGTGAGGGCACTCTTGAGCAAGTCGCGGCGCAGGCTTCGGATGTCGACGGAGTCTTGCTCCTTGAGCAGCGTGTTCTCACTCACATTGGTCAAATAATCATCAACGGCCTTCTGGGCCATGGCGAAATTGGTCTCGGCTTCCTTGCGCGAAATTTCCTCCTGGTGCCTGGCCCCCTCGATTACCACCGCCGCAACAACGGCCACGGTGGAAACAAGCACCAGCGCAGCCGCACCGGCGAACGTCCAAGCCCGGTGTTGCCGGAACCAGCGCGTCATCTTTTCGACCCGGCTCTCGGGATAAGCCGCCGTCGGTTCATCGGCCAGCCAGTGCTCGAGGTCCTGCGCCAGCGCGCGAACCGAGCCGTAGCGGGCTTCCGGCTTCTTCGCCATGGCCTTCAAGCAAATCGCTTCTAGCGGCGCCGGAATCGTGCGGTCAAGGGCTCGCGGCGGCAGGAAATCGCCCGCAATCACCTTGGCAATGACCACCGAGAGCTTCTTCTCGTGGAACGGCGCCTTCCCCGTGATCACCTCGTACAGGCTGGCTCCCAGGCTGTAAACGTCGCTGGCCGGCCCGAGCTGATCGATCAATCCCCGCGCTTGTTCCGGGCTCATGTACGCCGGTGTGCCAATCGTGGTTCCCTGCTGCGTTCCCTCCGGAAGCGTGGCTCCCGCTTCCTCGGCTGGCGGAGGATCGAATTCGCCTTCCTCCTTTGGCCCCGCCGGCTCAACCGTGCCGATCTTCTTCGCCAGCCCCCAGTCCACGACCAGCGTCTCGCCATACGGGCCCAGCATGATGTTTGCCGGCTTCAAGTCTCGGTGCAGCACCCCGCGGCTGTGCGCATAGTCGATGGCGTCGCAAACATCCAGGAACCGCCCGATCAACTGCCGGAACTCGATCCCCCACTTCGACCGCACCGCGGCTTGCCGGTCGGCATCGTTCGCCGCTGGCTCTTTCTTTTCCGCGGGCTCTGTCTCGACGTCTTTCACGGTCGCGTCGTCGTCGGCAGCGCCGGTGGGCTCTTCGCCAAAGACCTTGTGAAACCGCCGCAGCCCCACCAGCAGGCTCTCGCCGCGGATGAATCGCATCGCGTAGTAGGGCCGGCCTTCGGCGTTCCTTCCCAGGCTATACACCGGCACGATTCCGGGGTGTTCCAGGCTGCCGGTGATCTCCGCCTCCAGCACGAACCGCGCTCGCTGGTCTTCACGCCCGGCGTATCGCGGTTGAATCTCCTTGACGGCGACGTCCCGAGAAAGCTCGGAATCATGCGCCAGCCAGACCTGCCCGATTCCCCCCTGCGCATGCGGGCGAATCAGTTTGAACCGCTCGTCCTTCGCGCCGGCGGAAGCCTTTGCACGCAGGAACGGGTCAAGCGTGAAACCCAGGTCCTTCTCTCCGTGAATCTCCTGGTCCATCGGAATTGTCGACTCGCCCTCGGACAAGGGGCTCGCCAGCGTGCGCTCGTCCCCGTCGTCCGCCTCCGTCAGCACGTCGTCAGTAAGCGATTGAGCGCCCAGCGCCTGAAGGCTCAGACGAAGGTCGTCTTGATGCGTTTTCAAATGGGCCGCCGCCAGACATTCGAGCGCATGAAACCGCTCGTCATCCAGGCCGGTCGCCGCCTTGAGCGCCTCCGCTAGCGGCTCTTCACACTTCTCCGACCACGTCTTCAGCACCGCAGCAAGGTTCGTGCGGGGAATCGCATCCGTCAGCACCGCCAGCACGGCCACCAGCAGATCGCGCTTCAGATCGTCCACAAGAATCCCCTTCGATCGCCGATCCCGCGCCCGCCAGAAACAACAACCACAGTATTCCTTACGAATCTCTCCTCCCCGTGTTCTTGTCATTGTAATTCAACCGCCAGGACGCGGCGATCACCGCCTGCCTCACCTTGAACACGCGGCAATCCAATCGGCATAATACGACTTTTCGTCCCAACAGACCGGTGAGGAGCGATCGGCCCGTTCGATCACTCTCTCAGGAGACCGCAAGGGTTATGAAGGCCAAATCGCGAAATCGGAAAAGCTACAAGTGGCGGAAGCGGTGCGACAGCTCACCGGTCGCCAAGGGCCGCCGCGCCAAGATTCACGGCAAGCGTAATCCCCGAAAGCGTAAGCACTTAGGCGGCCGCGGCCTGTAGAGTTTGGCTCGCCGTCTCGCCGTCACATTCCTCCCAGGATCCGCGCCCGGCCCACGCGTGAGATCGCCTTCATGAAGGCGGCCGTCCGGAGCGTCGCGCCTTTGCGCTGCGCCAGGTCGTACACTTCCCGGAAGGCCTCGACGAGCTTGTGTTCCTCCTCGCGCTGAATCTGGTCAAGCGGCCAGCGAAAATGCTGGAGGTTCTGCACCCACTCGAAATAACTGACGATCACGCCGCCGGCGTTGGCGAGCACGTCCGGCACGACCGGAATGCCGCGGGCGTTGAACACGTGATCGGCCTCCGGCCATGTCGGCGAGTTGGCCGCCTCGACCACAATCTTCGCGCTGACGGCCTTGGCCAGCTCGCGCGTCGATCACACCCCCGAGCGCCGCGGGGATCAGCACGTCGACCGGCATGGTCAGGAGCTGCTCGTTGCTCGTTGCGTCGCCTCCCTTGAAGCCGACGATCTTGTGCGAGAGGCCGACGTGCTTGTCCAGTTCGGCGATGTCCAGCCCCTCCGGGTTCACCACCGCACCGTACGCGTCGGAAACCGCGATGATCTTGCCGCCCATCTGGGCCAGGCATCGCGCCGTGTGGCTGCCCACGTTGCCGTAACCCTGGATCGCGAACGTCGTGCCCGAGATCGTACGCTTGAGCCGCGCCAGCATCTCGCGTGTGACGATCGCCACGCCGAATCCCGTCGCCGCCTCCCGGCCCGCCGACCCGTGGAATTCCACCGGCTTGCCGGTGACGCACGCCGGGTGAAATCCTTCGTATTTCGAGTATTCGTTCATGATCCAGGCCATCACCTGCGCGTCCGTCCCCATATCGGGAGCCGGAATGTCCTTGTGCGGCCCGATCATGTCGTGGATCTTCTCGATGAACTTGCGGGTGAGCCGTTCCAGCTCCCCTCGCGAGAGCTTGGTGGTGTCGCAGTTGATGCCCCCCTTGGCTCCGCCGAACGGCAGATCGACAAGCGCCGTCTTCCAGGTCATCAAGCTCGCCAGCGACCGGGCCTCGTCCTCGTCAACCGTCGGGTGATACCGCAGCCCCCCTTTGAACGGGCCGCGCGCATTATCGTGCTGCACTCGGTAGCCGATGAAGTTACCGATCTTCCCCGAATCCAGCTCGATCACGACTTCAACTCGCACCTCGCGGTCGGGCGTGACCATGAGCGTGCGAACGTTCTCCGACAGGTCGAGACAGTTCGCAGCCTGCTCGAAATAGTAGTTCGTCGCCTCGAAGGCTTGCATCGGAGCGCCGTTCCCTGCATAAACTTGATTCGTGGCTGTGCGGACCGGCCTTCCCCGGCCGCAACAGATCGTAACGGACCACCCCCGCCACTCGCAATGGCCATCGGACCTAGAGGCCACCCGTGTATCACCCTCCCCACCACGTCAGCCGGCCCACACCCAGGACGGCCAGCCCTCCACTCGCGACGAAGAGTTAATCACAGAATGCACTCACGCATCCATTATTCTGGCCCGACGACGGATGGTGTTTGATGGACCCCTGGCGGCTTGCAGACATCAATTACGCACAGGTGAAGTCGAGGCCGCCGTTCCAGGCTGCCGTGCTCCCCTTGGGCGCGACCGAGCCCCACAATCTTCACCTCCCGTACGGCACCGACACGTTCCAGGTCGAGGTGATTGCCCAGAAGGCATGCGCCTTGGCCACCGGCCTGGGTGCCCGCGTGCTGCTTCTGCCCGCGCTGCCTTACGGCACCGAGACCAACCAGATGAAGTTCCCGCTGGCGATGAACCTCAATCCCAGCACAGTTGCCCGCGTGATCGGCGACCTGGTCGCCTCGCTCGAGCTTCACAGAATCTTCCGGTGCCTGCTCTTGAACGGGCACGGCGGCAACGACCTGAAATGGGTGCTGCGCGAGCTTCATCTGTCGACGAAGGTGCATTTGTTCCTGTGCAATTGGTACAAGGTATCTTCTGACGTCTATTCAACGATCTTCGAGCGGAATGACGACCACGCCGGCGAGATGGAGACGAGCATGGGGCTGGCTCATTTTCCGGATAAGGTCGCGCTAGAAACGGCAGACCCGGGTGCTATTCGCCCCAGCCGTTTCGAGGCGGTCAACCGGGGGTGGGTCGAGCTCACGCGGCCCTGGCACCTGCTCACGACCAACTCGGGCGCCGGCGACCCTCGAGCCGCCACGGCAAGAAAAGGGGAAGAGCTTACCGCCGTGGTCGTCGAACGGATCGGCCACTTCCTCCACGAGCTTGCGACGACCCCACTCGACGACGCGTTTCCATTCTGAAAAGGCTAACCGAGCACCGGCTTGTCCATTCGAGAGCCTCTCTGCCATGAACGCAGGCCTCCGCGCAATGCTTCGCCTCTTCCTGTTTTCCTTGTGTCTGGTGATGGTCTGCTCGAGTGCCGGCTGTGGCAGCGGCGGAAAACCGAGCGGCGAATCCGTCCCTTCCGCCACACCGCCGACCGCCATGCCGAAGCCAAAACAAGATAAGGGCACGCAGGTCACCGACTATACCTTGAAGGGCGTTGTGAGAAAGGTCGATCTCGCGAGGGGAAGCGTGATGATCGCGCACGAGGCGATTCCCGGCTTCATGGAAGCGATGACCATGCCGTTCTTCTACGACGATCGAGCCTTTCTCAAGAGCTTGGCTTCCGGCGATGAAGTCGTGGGCACGCTCCACGTCGAGACGCTTGACGGCGTCGTGAGCAGCTACGATCTGCGTGACTTGAACGTCGCCCGGCCGGCGCCGCGGCAGATGGTTCTCGACGTTTCAAAAGGCAAGGTGAGCCTCCGCGAAGCGCCCAGAATGCTCGAGCTCGGCGAGGCCGTCCCCGACTTTGCGATGACGACCCAGGAAGGAAAACCCCTCAAGCTCTCAGAACTGCGGGGTTCTGTTGTCGTACTTACGTTTATTTATACACGTTGCCCACTCCCCGATTTCTGCCCGCTCATGGATCGAAAATTCGCCGAGCTGGCCCAGCGGATCGGTGCGATCCCCGACCGCGCCCGGTACGTTCGCCTCATCTCGCTCTCATTCGACCCCGAACACGACACTCCCGAAGTCCTCGCCAAGCACGCGCAGGCTCGCGGCGCGATGCCGCCATTGTGGATTTTCGCCGTGGCCACGCACCCGGAATTGAACAAGATCGGACCACCGCTGGGCCTTTTTTATGGACCTCGCGAAAACGAAATCGCGCACAACCTCTGCACGGCGATCATCGATCCGAAAGGCAAACTCGCCCGGATCGAACTCGGAACCGCCCGTAACAAGTGGGAAAATGTCGACCTGTTGAAGACCATTTATTCACTGATCCCACCGGCCTCTGGAACAGCAAAACCGTGAATTGTGATCGAATCGGCCGCGAGTATGCATTCTCGCTGCAACACCTGTCTCTGCAAATCTTTGGGGAAGCACGTCACAATCGTCTTACAAGTGTAATAAGATGTGTAGCCGCTCGCTCGAACAAGTGTAACGGATCAAAGCGATAAAAGATTGCAGATTACCGTTGACAGTTCTTAGAAAAGCTCTAAGATGTCGACAACCACCCACGTTGAGATACGTTCGCGCAAGATCGTGATAGCGTCGTTGAAGGGTTGCTTCCGGTCACGTGTGGATTGATCAACGTGGCCCTTGGTATTTGCGGCTTCTTGACTTAGGGCTTTTCTGGGGAGCGTTGCGGGCAGCTCGGACGTCCGCTCCATGATCTCGGTCAAGGTTCCCCGGCCGCAACGCCACGCTATTGTTTGAGAGTGGGTGATTCGAGGGGGAAGATGGCCCTCGTCTCACTGAAGGGTCTCCCGCGATCCGTGCCAGAAAAAGCCGGCCAGCGGATGTTTTACAGCGCGCATTACTCACAACGATCTTGAGGGCAAAAACCATGGCAGCAGCGAAAACAAGCGTCAAGAGCGCCCCGAAGTCTTCTGGTGCCAAACCCAAGGCCCGCGGGGCGGAACAGCGGTATCACGTCGCCCGCCGTGCTTCGATCTTGCTCAAGCATGTTAGCGACCCCACCCGTCTCCAGGTCATCTTGATCCTGGCCGATGGCGAACGGCACGTCGGCGCCTTGTGCTCCCAGCTTAGCCAGAGCCAGCCCGCGGTCAGCCATCACCTGGCCCTGCTGCGGCACGGCGGCATCATCGCTCCCCGCCGCCAGGGTAAGAACAACTTCTATAGCCTGACCGACACCGGCACCGACCTGGCCGCCGTCGTCAAGAACCTGATCGCCTGAGCCTCCGTAATCGTTCTATTCAATTCACATTTCTCTCGTATAAAGAGCCGTTGAGAGCCGGACTGCCCAGTTAACGGCTGCTCGCCATGAGGAGGTCCGCACGGCCCGGCTGGGCCATGCCGGCCTCCCTTTTTTTCCCCACTCGGCTCGTCACGGCAGGATCCGTTGGCCGACAACCGTGTTCAAATCCAGCATGCTCCGGCGGTGCCGCGCCGCGGAATCGAGATACGCCTTGACGGTGTCGTTGTACTTGCGCTGGGTGTCCAGGAAGACGAACTTCGTGCTCTCCCCTTCCCTGAATAGATCCTGGCGATTCTCGTAGGCGCGTTTCAGCCCCGGCAAGACCCGCTCGCGGATCTGCCGCTCGATCCGGCCGCTCGTCACGTACTCGCCTAGGGCCTGCTGCACCTCGGTCACCACCTTCCGCTCGAAAAACGCCAGTTGCTGTTGCGTCTGGGTGACGTTGATCTGCGCCCGCTCGATGTTCCCCTGATTCCGATTGTATACCGGCAGCGGCACCGTGATCCCCAGCGCCCACGACGTGCCGCTCTGCTTGCCGTAAGGTGCATTATTTTGATATGTATAAGGTTGATAAAGTAAGTACGCGTCCGAAAACCGATTCGCCCGTTGCAGCTTGACATTGGCAAGCGCCGCCTCGATTCCCAGGCGATACGAAATCACGTCCGGCCGCACGTCTTCGGCGAGCTGGATCAGCTCGGCGAGCCCCGGCGGTGGCGGCAGCGGTGTCGGCCAGCGTTCCCCGCACCTCAAGCCTCTCGGCCTCGTCGGGCAGCAGGTTCAATATCTCGCCAAGCACCCGCTTCCGCTTCAATAAGGCTTCCTCCGCGTCGAGAAGCCCCACCGCCACGACCTCCCGCTCCGACATGGCCTGATCGACGTCTGCGCTGGTCAGGTTCTTTTGTTGTGAGCCCCTGGGTAACTCGAACGTATTCATCGTTCCCCTTCAGGCTCGCTTGCATATAGCGAACAGCCGCTCTCGCCATCAAGACGTCGACATAGGCGCCGTAAAGATTGCCAATCGCCAGCCGCACTTCATTCTGGTACTGCGCTTCCATCACTTTGAGTGCGCGAGACGCATAAGCCGTTCGCGCCTGTCGCTTGTGCGAAATGTCAAGCGGGTGCGAGAAATTCACGTCGTACTGCGTCGGCCCATCCGGCCTCTTCACGGAATCCGAGCCGTACGGCACAAGCTGGCTGTCCGCGTAGAAAATCGGATTGGCTCGCAGGCTCGCCGTCAGCACGTCGGCCCGTGCCTGCGGAATCTCCAGGAATTTCGAGTGCAGATCCAGGTTCCTCTCGATCATCAGCTCGATAGCCCGGTCAATCGTCAATCCGTCGGGTGGCCCCTCATCCTCCTGCACAGGCAGTTCCATCGAGCCGTAACGCAGCGGCGGCGGGATCGGAACCGGTTGAGGCGCGGCAATTCCCTGTAACCTTGGCGGGCCCTGGTACACACCTCCCGGAGTGGTGATCGACGTCGGCACGCGCGGTGCCCCTAGGCCGACCCGCCCCAGCATCATGTCGTCTCGTCCCGGCTGCATCCCGAATGTGATCCCGCTCGAGCCCGGCATCGGCCCCAAGAGCGAGGTCATCGTGCCCGGCGTCGGCAGGCCCGCAGCCCCTTTGAGCAGGAATCCGCTCTCCTCGATCGTCGGCGCCTGCCCCCTCGCACGCGGAAGCCCCACCACGAGCAACACAAAAACCAACGCCATGCCACGTCGGTGATATTTGCTCACCATGCCTTCCAATCCCTCTTCGCCACGCCGGCTCGACCAATTCCGCCGCTATGCGCTCGACGCCAACGCCTCTTCTCACGATTTTATCGGCTCAACTCAAAACCCGAGTTAAACCGATTTTGCCGAGTCTACGCGTATTTCCTATATTCGCTACAATCGGAAGAACCGGCAGGGTCACGTGAATCCCTCAACCCGGCGCGGGCCCTCCAGTCCAGCAATCCCAGTCACAAGCCCGCGAGCAGCTCAAGATCGATTCGTACTTATGTGATAAGTCTATGACGTTGCTCGGTTCTCGCCACTCGAATTGTTGAACAACGCCACCTGTCGCTCGTCGCTGTCTGGCGTTAAGATGTGCCGATTGGCAGATCGTGCCGGGAGAGCGAGATATGAGTGCACACGCCCGCGGCAGCAGTGCGGATCGGTTCGACCTGGGTCGGCGCGACGTTTTGCGCCTGGGTGGCCTGGGCCTCGGCTGGCTGGGAGCTTTGGCGCCCGCTTTGGCCCGTGGGTCCTCGCTCGATTTGCCGGCAGAGCGGTCCGTGATTCTGCTGCTATTGGTCGGTGGGCCGAGCCAGCTTGAAACATGGGATCCCAAGCCCGATGCGCCCTCGGACGTGCGGGGACCGTTCGGTTCGATTGCGACGCGCTGTCCTGGCGTTCGCATTTCCGAACACTTACCGCGTCTCGCGGTGCGGATGGATCGCCTGGCGATCGTCCGGTCGTTGTATCACGATGAGGCCCCGATCCACGAGACGGGCTGCCAGCTCCTTCAGACCGGCAGGTTGTGTCGCGCGGGCGAGGAGACGCCCCACTTCGGCTCGTTAACCGCGCATGTCTGCGGAGCCAAAAACGGCATGCCCGCGTTCGCCCTTATACCCGGGCCCATCAAGGCCACCGGGATCGACATCCCGCATGGACAGAGCTCCGCCTGGCTCGGCGCGCGCTGTGATCCGTTTTCCCTGGGCGCGGACCCGGCCTGCCCAGACTTCGACGCGCATGCAGCCAGGGTGCGGGCACGAGCAAGCTTGAACGAGGCCAGTCCGGAGGCCTTGTCCGAAAATCCCTTCGACATCGCTCGTGAGCCAGATCGCCTCCGAGATGAGTACGGTCGCACCTCGTTCGGCCAGAGCTGCTTGCTAGCGCGCCGCCTGGTCGAAGCGGGCGTCCGCGTGGTCACGGTCAACATGTTCGATACGGTTTTCAACCGGGTTACCTGGGACTGCCACGGCGCGGCGCCCTTCAGTTCTTTGGATGACTACGCTCGCGTGTTGCTCCCTGAGTTCGATCGCGCCTTTTCGGCCTTGATCGACGACCTCGATCGCCGCGGTCGTCTGCAAAGCACACTCGTGGTCGCCGCCGGCGAGTTCGGCCGCACTCCGCGCCTGAACTCCTCCGGCGGTCGTGACCACTGGCCCGGGGTCTGGAGCATCGCCATGGCCGGCGCCGGCATTCAAGGCGGCCAGGTGCTGGGCAGAAGCGACTCGCACGCGGCCTATCCCGTCGACCGACCGGTTACGCCGCAGGACGTGCTGGCATCGATCTATCGCAGCCTGGGCATCGATTCTGGCCGGTACCTCGCCCGGCGAAATGGCGAGCCGTTCGCACTCGTTGAAGGCGGCCAGCCGATCCACGAGCTCTTCGCGTGACGAACCCCTCTTTCCCTCCCTTGAAAAGGGGCAGGGGGGGTGAAAGGCGTCACCCGCCAGTGATCCGACCGACTCGCCGTGAGCAAGCGAATGCAACCCGCCCA
This sequence comes from uncultured Planctomycetota bacterium, assembly GCA_963823665.1. Taxonomy (GTDB): domain Bacteria; phylum Planctomycetota; class Planctomycetia; order Isosphaerales; family Isosphaeraceae; genus CAVXHV01. The sequence continues at coordinate 1,379,560 of CAWGMQ010000003.1, read as the reverse complement.
CCAGCAATGCGCCCGCTTCAACGCCCCGCTGTCTGTGCCGCCGGCGGCTTATACCCCGGCGCCGCGATGAAGCTTCGGATCACCTTGCCGTCTGCCGCGTTCCAGAGCTTCACCTCGCCGTCCCAGCTCCCCGACGCGATGGTCTTGCCATCTGGTGAGATCGCCAGCGAGTAAACCCAGTCGTTGTGGCCTTGCAGCTTGCGCACCTGCGACCCGGTGGCGCTGAAGACGATGATCGCTTTGTCACCGGAGCAAGCAACCAGGCTCTTGCCGTCGCCCGTGTACCGCAGCTTGAAAACGGTTCCGCCGAAGCCGCCCATGTCCCGGATCGGCTTGCCGTCGTTATCCGGGCTCCAGACACGAATGCGGTTGTCCTCTCCGCCGGTGGCAATTCCCTTTCCGTCGCGTGTGAACGACACGGTGTATACCGGCTGCTGGTGGCCCGGGAACGTGACCAGAGACTCTTTCTTCTCGACGTCGAACACCTTCGCGGTCTTGTCGCGGCTGGCGCTGGCCAGGCGCTTGCCGTCGGGGCTCCATGCCACCCCGAAGATCCAGTCGGCGTGGTCTTCGATCTGGGACAGGAGCTTGCCCGTCTCGACCTCGAAGATCCGGATCGTGCGGTCAGCCCCGGCGGTAGCGATCTTCTTGTTGTCTGGGCTGAATGCGACCGAAAACACGACGTCCTGCGTCTCGGCCAGGTCACGCACCGGCTTGCAGCCGCCCGGCTCGTTCCGCCACAGCTTGGCGACGCCGTAAACGCCCGGATCGCCGCTGGCCGTGGCCATCCACTTGCCGTCAGGGCTGTAGGCGATGTCGTAAACCCGCTCGGCCAGGCCCGAGAGCCGGCTCTCAAGCGTGCCGTCGGCAGTCTTCCAGAACGTGATCTCATGATATCCTGACGCGGCGATCGTCGTGCCGTCGGGGCTGAACTCCAGCGCCGTGATCGGCACCGTCGCGGGATACGCGGCCGGAATCGTAACGTTTTGACTCTTGCGCGAGCACGACGGTCCAATCCTCGCCGGGCGAGGCTCCGTCGTACTTCGCTCCCTCGGATACCCAGCGCTCGATCGTCGCGATCTTCTCCGGCGGCAACGGATCAAGCTTGTAAGGCATCCGCGGTTTGCCGTCGGGCCTGATCAATTCCACCAGGTTGCTTTCATCGGGCTTGCCCGGCTCGAGCGTGATCCCCTCTCCCTGCTGCCCGCCCTTGGCAAGCTGCGTGAAGGTCGTCATCACATACTTGCTCTCTGACTTTTCGTGGGTTGTGGCAGGCGATGCAGTTCTCGACCAGAATCGGTGCCACGTCGCGAATGAAGCTCACAGGCTTCCCCGCTGCCGGCGCGGCGGTCGCGTCCTTCTTCTCTTCGCCTTTCGTCAAATCGGCCTTCTTCGCCGGATCCGCTTTCTTCACGGTTTGATTGGCACCCTCAGCCGCTGCGCCCCCGGTTGACTCCTTCTTCGCCGGAGCGGCCGCATCGCTCTTCTTGCCGTCCTGCCCCTCGTCCCCGAGCGCCACCAGACCCGATCCGAACCCGACTGCAAGCAGAAGGCAAAACCGCAACCGTAGCGCGCATGACAGAGTACCCTCGGGAGCCACTAGTCTCTTCACGACCTGACAACCGACAACCGAAATTCACTTGGCGGCGGCGACCTTCACCGCCAGAGGAGAGGGCGTCATCGAATAATCCTTCTTCTCGACCTGAAACGCCAGCGCGACGCGCGTGTCGGCCGTGGCCGCCGGCGCTTTTGGCTCGGCCACCACCTTGACGACAAAGTTCGATTCCTTGCCGGCGACGGTCACCGGATCGGCCTTCAGTCCGGCCGGCAGCCCGTTGATCTTGACGGTAACGGGTGCGTCGAACGACCCCTTGCGGTTGATCTTTCCCTTGAGCTCGGCCGTCGTGCCCGGCTTGATCTCGAGCAATTTGGCCGCGAGCTCGAGGGCCGCCGGCGGCACCACGTTGAGCGTGATGGCGGGCAGGTCGAAAACACGGTCGGCCCCACCGAGCTTCGCCTTGGCCTGAAGCACGATGGTCGACGTGCCCAGGGGCGCAGCCACCGCGGCGGTCACCGTGACTTTTCCCTCACCGGCTTTCTCGGCGATACTTGCCTTGGGCACAGCCAGGCCTGGCGGAAGCGGTAGTGCGGTGATCGCCAGGGCCGCGTCGGCTCCTTTGGTACGGACGACTTTCACCGGAATCGTCGCACCGAAACCATGGGGAACTTCGATCGGAGTCGACGGTGTTTCAAGCGTCACGGGTTGTGCCAGGGCCGGCGCGGCGACCAGTCCGTAGTGAGCGATGCTGCACATCGGGACGTTGTTCTGCTGCAGCGTACACCACCTCCTTCGTCGCCAGCCGCTCGATCAGCCCCTCTGTGGCCTGACCCCGCCCGACGAGCTTGAGCGGCACTCGCGGGGAAAGATGCATCGGCCGTCGCGCTCAGCGTGAGTGCCCCCGTGGTCTGGCCGGCAGCGATCGTGCCCGGCCGCACCGAAAGCCCTGGGGGAGGGTCTTGCACGGTCAACGTGATCGGCCCGCTGTAACCCTTTCGCACGATCGTCACCCCCAGGCTAGCCGTACCGCCGCGGGGAACGCTGACCTGCGATTCATTGGCGATCACCTCGAAATCGGGCGTCAGATGCTCGACGACAACCCGGTACGGATACCCGATCCCGCCGCGGTTTTCCAGGTCGCGAATCACCACGGTGATGTCATTCGTGCCGCCGGGAATCGTCAGATCGAGCGACGGATCGGGGTTCACGAGCACCTGCGCTTGCTGGCCGTTACGCGCCGGCAGCGTGATGTTCGTGTCGTCGGCATTCGCGATCACCGAGCCGTTGTTCCCCAGCACCTGCAGCACGCCGTCGAGCGCCGACCCAAATTCCGAAGCTTCGACCCTGATCCGCATCCGCTGGCCCGGCGTCACGGCGACGACGAATCGATCTTTTTCACCCGCCGGATCGATCCGGCCGTTCAATACCACGGGTGCGACAGCCCTGGGCGGCGCGGCGCCCGGGTCGGCCGGCTCCCGAATCTCGGGATACGACGAAATCACCAACGGCGGCAGTGACTCGAGGTCGAGATCGGCCGCCGGGCTCGCGCCAGATCCCAGCGCCGAGCTCGTGATCCTGGCCGGCATGATCCGCGTCCCCGCCAGTGCGTTGAGCGTGGTGGCCGCCGTCCGCATGCCGGTTAGCATCCCGCCCCGCAGCTCGAGCCCCACGGTCTCGCCCTGACGTCCGCCTAGCGGAAACACCTCGTCAGCCTCGGGAACAGTGCCGATCACCAGGCGATACACGGGCCGCCCACCTCCCTGGTATCGCGAATCCGACAGCTCGACCACGTAGTCGCCGTCGGCAGGGAGCACGGCGGTCAGCCTGGCGTCGGTTCCCAGTCCCGCCGAATCATCGGCTGAGGCGACGTATGTCCGGTTTGCCCCGCCAGCCGTTAATCGGATGCTCGGGTCTACGCCCGATCCGATTCGGGCGCATTGGGCATCAACGAAGATCGCTTGTCCCTTCTTGCCATGGAACCGAAAGAAATCAACATCATTGCCCCCCACCTGTCCTTCCACCACCAGCGGCGGATCGGGGATCTTCTGGGCAGTCTCGAACGTGCTGTTGTCTTCCTTTTCCACGATCTGCGGCAGTTGGCCGATTGCGAGCAAGAACGGATTCGAGATCCCGTCATCGGTCTGGATTCGGACCGGATAGATCCCCACGGGTGTGCTCGCGTCGACATTGAGCGCCAGCTTCCAGCTCGACGCGTCGCCTTTGGGAGCCGGCGACTCGAGCTTGAAACCAAACGGAGCGATCAGTCGTGGGCTCCCCGCGAGACTAGCGCCGCTGAAGGTCAGCTCGCTTGCATGACCGCGGCGAACGCCGGATGGGCTGACATTGTTGATCTGCGGCTGAGCACCCAGTGCGTCGCGGCCAGCTCCCAGCAGCAAACCGGTGATGAGAAACGCGCAAACCGCTGCGAATCTAGGTTTTCGGAACATCGATGGGGCGGGAAATGAGTTCCCTTTTCCTGGCTTTTTGAAGGCGGCGGGAGACCCAGCAGGCGGGTTGCGTTCGTTGTTGAACGTAAATCAAACGTCGCATCCCCGCTGGGTTTTGTCAAGGAGACGAGCACGGCACGTTCCTCGATCGCGACGCACGCTGCACCAGCGCCAGGTCATCTGCGGCATGCCCGCGCAAAGCGTCCTTCACTCGCGGCGCAGGGCCTCGATCTCCCGCCGAAGGCGCTCATTTTCCTCGACAAGTCGCTGCTGGGCTGCCTCCGCATTCTCGGCTCGCAGGCGTTCGTCCTCGGCACGGCGTCGTTCCGCGTCGGCTTGCCGTCGTTCGTATTCGGCGAGACGGTGTGCGTCTTCAGCGAGACGGCGTGCGTCTTCAGCGAGACGGCGTGCGTCTTCAGCGAGATGCTCGGCCGCTTCGCGCGCCTCGAGCCTGGTTGGTATTCGCGTTCCCGTCGCCGGATCGAACAGGCGAAGCTTTGCGCCGTCACGCTCCAGATGGAGACCCACAACCTGGCTGGGCAAGCGGCCGGCGATTGACTCGATCGGAAGATACTCACCGCTGACCAGCCGAAATCCTTGGAGCGGGGGATGCAGATAGTCTTCCGTCGGATCGAACAAAAAGAGCTCGGACACCTTCAGAATATCGCGATAGATCACGAACTTCTTATTCTTGTCTTCCCGCTTGGTCGACTTGGATGTGATCTCGATCACGAAGTCGGGGGCTTTCCCCTCCTTCCAAACGAGGTAGTAGTCGCGAGGCGGCTCTCTGGGCACGTTGAGGGCCACGAGCACGTCAGGGGAGACATGCTTCCGGGGGTTGCCCTCTTCATAGTAGAGCAAGAGATTGCCGCAGACATAAACAGTCGGACGACCTGCAAAGTGATCCCAGAGCCCCTGAATGGTTTCGATCATGTCCGTGAGATGGAGCTCGGTCTCGGCCATGGGCTTTCCATCTCCGCTCGGATATTCGACTTCGCGCTTTCGTCGCTGGCGTGGGACCGTCGACATTTTAGCGCTCCTTCTGCTTCCAGACGCTTGTTCGTTGACCAATCAGTCGTCGTCGCTGCGCATGCATTCTACCAGACCCGGGGCCAGCACAGCACCAGGATCGTCGTCGATCGCGGACCGTTCTGACTCGACGCCGAAAAGCGCACATCAAAGTGCGTCCGGCTCCCATCCACACGAGCCGCCCGCATCGGCTGCTCCTCGTAGGGTCCGCCACTGCGGACCGTTCTGTCCACTCGCTGTCGACAACATTCGACGGTTCGCAATCATGCCCCACTAAAGAGCGAGAGCGGCTCAAACTCACCACCCAGCGCAGCCCGCGAAGGCACTCCCAGCCACGCCTCGAGCACCGAAGCATACACACGGCGAAAATCAATCGCCATCTTGATATCACCGTCCTCCAGATCCGACAGGCTCGGGGTCGCCCCCACCAGCCCGCTCTTGACGGCCGGCCCGGCCAGAAACACCGGCGCCGCCGTGCCGTGATCCGTGCCGGCCGAGCCGTTCTCCGCCACCCGCCTGCCGAATTCGCTGAAGCACAAAACGCTCACTCGATCGGCCAGCCTGGCCGCACTCAGATCGTCGAGAAATGCCAGCAGAGCCCCCGAGAGCTCGGAAAGAAGTGAGGCATGCGTCGGCGCTTGTCCCGCATGCGTGTCATATCCGGACTGTGCCGTGTAGTAGACTCTCGCAGCAAACCCGCCCTTCAAAAGTTGCGCGACGAGCGCCAGCTTCTGCGCCAGTGCCGTATTTGGATAGACGCCATCCTGTTTGCTCGACCGTGCCAGTTCAGCCATCCGATCCGCAGTAGTGTAGGCATCCAGCGCCGATCGGCGAACGAACGCCTTGAGGTCGTCTTCTCCCGCGCGTTCCTGCTGCGCGTTCCCCTGGTTCATCACAACCGGGTCCAGTCTCAAGTCATCGAGTCGCTCAAGGGCCGTTGTCGCCGAGCGCCGCCCGCGCAGCGAGACTGGAGGCGAGCCCGCACCGACGTAAACCGCTCCGGATTGACCGGCCGGGGCCGAATCGACATCGAGCCCCCGTCCCAGCCAGCCGAGGCCCCCATTCTCCAATCGATCGAGCCGCGCCGTCTGCCAGATCGCCATGCTGGCAAAATGCGAACGGTCAGGGTTGGGATAGCCGACGCCCTGCACGACCGCCAGCCGCCCGGTCTCCAGGAGTTTTGCAGCTCCCCGCATCGCCGGGTGCAGCCCGACGCCTTCCGTGACCTTCAAGACCCGGTCCGTTGGAAGCCTCAATTCCCGGCGGTACTTTGCGTACCCTTCGTCTCCAAATGGCACGACCGTATTGATTCCGTCGTTCCCGCCGTCGAGCTGAACGACCACCAGCACACGCCCGTCCTTCTGCGGAACGCCGGCCCGCGCCGTCTGTGCCAGGAATCCGGGAACCTCCGGCGCGAGCGAAATGATCGGTACGCTGCCCAATCCGGTCGCCAGGAATCGGCGTCGTGAGTGCATTCGATTCGTCCTTTGTAAGAAGTCCTATCCCAGTTGTGCTTCCGGAGATGCAAGCACGAGGGCGACGGCCCGGCGGAAGCCGCCCGAATTGCGGTCCGCCTCGCATGCCCGTGCGATCCGGTCACGCCAGTTTGGCTCAGGCTCGGTACCGAAAAACAGTGCCGCTGCAGCCTGAATCACCTGAACGAAATCGCACGGCTTGCCTTGCTGCCCGGCCAGTTCGCCAGCGTCAATCGGCGCGGGGAGCCCGACGGGCAACCCCTCAACCAGAGCCGACGCGAAGTTGGTGCGCCCGATCAGCGACCGCGACGAGAGCCACGACCGGCCCGCGGGCCAGCCACCCACGTTGGGTGGATAGAAGAGGTCCTGACCCAGCCGCGCCATCCAGTCGGCCAGCACCAGCGTCGACGGCGGCTCGTTCGTGCGTCCCAGCGCGATGGTGGCGCCGACCATATATTCGACCGGGCTGAGCACTCGCGTACCCATGTTCACATCGGCGAAGAACGCACCCGACCTCAAGATCGTGGCGACGCCCCAGCCGACGTCCAGCCGGTGCTCGCGCAGCAAGGCGGCCAGGGATCGCACCGCGGTTTCGTCAGGTCCCGATTCGCCAAAAAAGAGCCCGCAGAGCCGCCGCGCCAGCCGCAACGAGGTCGCCGGCATTTCGACCAGGGCCTTGATCAAGTCGGACCCGGTCCAGCGGGCCTTCCGGCCGAATATGGTCTTCTCGCCTGCGTCGTGCAGTTCGCTCGCCTCTTGAAATACACCGTCGGCGACGGTCCATCCCGTCAAGGCGCGGGCAGCCTCCTTCACGTCGACTTCGGTGTAATTGCCGATGCCGAGCGCAGAGAAGCTCCATCAGCTCTCTCGCAAGATTCTCGTTGGGATGTCCCTTGCGGTTGGCCGGAGCATCGAGCCACGCCAGGAGCGCCGGGTCGTGGACCGCGGCGCCCAGCAGGTCGCCGAACGGCGCTCGGGCCAGCGATCGAAACATCTCGTTCTGGCGCCGCATCGCCGGCAGGTCGTTGACCTTCTGGTTGCTGGTTGCGAAGTGATCGTGCCACATCAACGTCAGCCGTTCACCGAGTGGGTCCGGCCCGCACAGCATGCGAAAAACCCACCAGGCCTTCAGGCGTTCAGGATCATCCGCACTGATCGCCGCGTCCGCGAGTGCGGCGCTCACCTCCCCAAAACGCTCGGCCACCAACGGTGCCCGCACCTTTCCTTCGAAAATTCGGCTGATACTGGCCGCGGGGCCGTCTTTCAGGTCACGCTGAATCTCCGGCCACGAGGCGGCAAAACCCGCCCGGCGGTGGAGATGCACAACCCGTCGGCAGTTCCACGGAGCTTCGGGGGTCGGATGGTAGACCGCCCATGGATCCTCTGTGTGACGTTTCAAGGCTTCATCTCCGGCTTATCCATGCGCGACTGCACAGCACCCAGATCTTTGGTCTCGCCGGGCTTGAGCACGACGCGGTCGATCACCACGCCGAATCCCCCTTTCGCTGCTTGTTCACCGACCGCGACTGCCGAATACTCCTGGCCGGGCATGAGTCGCTCATAGCGAAATCGGCCGTCTTTGTCCGTCTTCTGGCCGTAATGAATCACCCCACGCGCCGGGTTGAGCAGCGCGGCTCCCCAATCTCTCGTCATCAAGTCGACTCTCGGGCGTGGTTTTCCCTCGGCATCGACAAGTCGGCCCGTGATTGTTCCCCACGGCTGGAGCTTGACGACGTATGGCTCGGGCTCGTCGCCTCTGGCAATCAAGAAGCCGGCAAGTTTCTTGGAATCCTGGTGAAATGTGAATCGCTGAGGGCGAAGGGGATTGAGCTGCGACACGGTGACAACACCTGAAATCGGGTTCGATTCGGCACCGCTCCCTTCCGCCACAACGTCCCTGAGCACGTCCCCATCCGGACCAACCACGCGCACTTCGCGCTTCGAATCGCGCTCGAGAGCAAGCTCCGCCGTGATCGGACCCGAATCCTCTGCCGGGTCGACGAGCGCGATGCCGCTGAACTGCGACTGCGGTATTCCGGCCCACCCCTCGCCGACGGCTGTGTTGATCGTGTCCGTGTCGCCATAACGCGGCGAGCGCTCCTTCTTGGGATCCGGCGAATCGTGTACCTTGAAGAACTTCTTCGGGTCGACGCAAGCCGGCCGAAACAATCCTGGTGGCGTGCGTACAAAGACAGCCCCCGGGCCCGGCAAGACGCCGAGCAGATAAGAGCCATCTTCCTGAACAACTCCCGAGCTGTAAGGGCCGCTACCCATGACGGGGGAGTATCCAGAGACTTCGCGAGAGTGGGCATTGGGGTAAATCGGCTGATAGTAGACGTCGGCATTCCGCAAAGGCATGCCGGTTTCCTTGTCGATGAGCTTGAGCCGCATCGGAATTCCCGGCAGGCACTCGACGTTCGCTTCGATCGGCTCGAGCCCCGCCATGTCCGGCACCGCCATGCACGTTACGAAGTACGGGGGTTTTTCACCCGCCAGAACCATCAGGCCGTACTGTTTGCCCTTGGGAAATCCCCCGAGCGCGAAGCGCCCGTGTTCATCGGTTTTCGTTCGCGCGCTCGTTTCTCGCCCGCCGACCTCGACGCCGGCGATCGGCATCTTGGTTTTTCTGTCCCGCACGATTCCGGAAAGCGCGCGGCCTGGAGGGACGAAGTGTTCAAACGTAGCCGGGTAAATGGTCTCGCCCGCAAATGCGCCCGGCGGCGACGACACCTTCTCGCCTCGACGGGTCATGACCTCGATCGTCGCACTCTGGATCGTCGGCCCCTCGATGCCGATCGACACGATCCGGTCCCGTCCGATTCCGATCAGCCGAAATCGGCCGCCGGCGTCCGTCACGACAGATAGCGGCTGGCCCGGCAGCTCGAAGCCATCCCAGTAATTCTTGGCGAAGTTGTGGTTCGAAGCCTGCATCGGGTCGTCCCGTACAAGCGCCAGATAAGGATCGATGCCGCCAGGTCCTTCCGCTTTGATCCAACCCCGCGAGATCTTGGCGCCCGCGACGGGTTTTCCTTGTAGGTCGACGATCCGGCCCTCGATCGGCACCGAATCTTCAACGAGACGCAGCGACAGCCCTCCCTGGAGCGGCTTGCGCACGGCAACCCAGTCTGGTCCAAAACCCGGCGCCGCTGCGACCACCATGACAGTCGCCATCGGCGCGATGTCAATGACGGCATCAAACTCGGCCTTGCTCACGTCGAACCGGAATGTCCCGTCGTCACCCCCTTTGGCTCGCGAGACCGCCCTGGGAATCTCTCCGCGCTTGGGCATGAAAGTGTAAATCACGGCGCCGGAAACTGGCTTTCCATCCGGCCCAAGAACCGTTCCTTGAAATGGGAGAGACTGATTTTGCTTGCCGGCAGCGTCCGCTTGCTCGACACGCGCCCCTCGTGCAGCCCCCGTTGTCGGCGGCGTCTCGCGTTCGATCGGCGTCTTCCCGGCTTCCGTCGCGATCGCTTCCATAGGCCCTACGGCGGCAGATCCGGTGGCGACCCATGTCAACAACCCAATCGCAATCACACCGGCCCCGGCCGCCTTGAGCTTGGTGAGCATCATTGTGTGCATCGCTTGCCTGGCGAGCACGGTTGCCGTGGCAGGCGCGATTCCTGCAGCCACCATGTTGCCGAGCGTGAAATGACGCGCCGCGCGAACGGTCGAGCTGAGCAGCTCCGGCGCCAGGAGTCGCGCCGCCCCGGAAAGGACCGGCAACCCAGCTCCAGCGCACGGGATGCCCCTCTCGCTCAACCGCGCCCGCAACATGTCGCGCGCTTGCGCCAGCCGGCCGCGGGTTGTCCCCTCGCTCAAACGAAGATGGATGGCTGCCTGCTGATAGGTCATCTCCTCCAGATAGCACAGCACGATCGGTTTGCGGAACCGCTCCGGCAGGCGGTCGATTTCCTGATGCAGCACGGTGTGAATGTCGGCGCGGGGCTCTGCCGCGAAATACCACCAGCCCGTTCGCTCGCTGCCCCGCCGTTCCATTTCGCGCCTGCGAGCAGCGTCGGATCTCAGTCGAAGCGCGATGCGGCAAGCCACGCGATGAAGCCAGCCCCCCAGCGAATCATGGACCCACAACGCACCGGCTTTGCGTGCCAGCAACAGAAACGCAGCCTGGAACGCATCGTCCGCGTCGTTGGGGTCGTCGACGACCCCGCGGCACACCGTCATCACCATGCGGCCGTGGCGTTTCACGAGCGTTTCAAATGCCAGCTCGTCGCGCTCGGACGCATACCGCTCCAGCAGCCGGGCGTCGGGCAGCCCCGCCAGTGTTCCTTCGTCAAATAACCGGTGAATCTGACCGAGTGCGGACCCGAGATGAACGCCTGCCATGTGTGCTGCTCCTCACCTCATGACCAGATGATGTCCAATATACTAAGGCCCGTCATGGCTCAGTCCTCACACAGTCTCGACAGTTTTCTTTCGTGAACGGACCTTGTCGGGTGGACTACACACACTTATCTTCAAGGTACGGCACAAATTGGACACCCCGAGGTGCACACAACCGTGGCAGACCGGCAACAACTTGAGCAGCGGTTTCCTCTGCGATTGACGGCGGCCCAGCGAAAGATCGTCGCCGAGCTTTTTCCTGATTTCTCCGCCCGCTTGAAGCTGGATGAGGCAAACCAGCGGCTGGTGTCCTTCAGCCTCGTCGAGATGCGTGAGATGTTTGAGAACGCACGCCTTGCCGTGGGTCGAACCGAGTCAGGAGCAGCGCGAAACTCCTTGCGGCACATCGCCTATCTCGCCGAGAGCGGCATCCAGAACTTCCAGGGAATTGGCAAGATCCCTGCCAAAGAGCGGCTCTATCAGTTCAAGATCACTCTCAAGTACATATCGCCCCCGATCTGGCGGCGAATCCAGACGCGCGACTGCACCCTCGACAAGCTCCACGACCGCATCCAGAACTCCCTGGGCTGGACCAACTCGCACTTGCATGATTTTCGGATCAACAAAAAGCCTTACGGCGATCCCTGGCTCATGGAGGAGGACCTCGAGAAGTTGGGTTACAACAACTCCAGGGTCACGACCTTGAGCAAGGTGGTGCCCACGAGCGGCGAACGGTTTCATTTCCAGTATTGCTACGACTTTGGCGACGAATGGCTACACGACATCCTCTTCGAGGGATGCTTGAGGGCCACTCCCGGCCAGAAGTATCCGCTCTGCGTGGAAGGGGAACGCGCCTGCCCCCCAGAGGATGTGGGCGGCGCTTCGGGTTACCGACAGTTTCTCAAGGCGATCGCCAACCCTCGCGATCGGGAGCACGATGAGAACCTGATCTGGGTCGGCGGTTCGTTCGACCCCGAGCACTTCGATCCAGAAAAAGCAACGAAAAGGATGCTCCGCGGTCTGCCGGATTGGCGTAAGATGGCCTAGATCAGCTCCTCGCGAGTGAGTCCAACACATGCCACGTCGATTCCTGGCATTTGACATCGAAACCGCCAAGGATGTCCCCGGCGAGGATTTCAACTGGCGTCCCCATCGGCCGCTGGGCATCTCGTGTGCCGCGACCCTGGCGAGTGATTCGAACGAGCTACGCTTGTGGCATGGAAAGACCAAAACCGGCGCACCAGCTCCGCGCATGACCGCGGCCGACGCACTGGAATTGGTCCAGTACCTGGCCAAGCTGGCAAAAGACGGCTTCACGGTCCTGAGCTGGAACGGCCTCGGCTTCGATTTTGATATTCTCGCCGAAGAGTCAGCCGCCCCGGCAGTCTGCAAGGGATGCGCTCTTGATCATGTGGACATGATGTTCCACATCGTTTGTGCTCTGGGATACCCGGTTGCTCTGGACAAGGGAGCAGAAGGCATGGGCTTACCCGGAAAGCCCGCCGGGATGTCCGGTATCCAGGCCCCGAAGATGTGGGCCGAAGGCCGCCACAAGGAAGTGCTCGACTATGTTTCCCAGGACGTGCGCATGGCCATGCAGATCGCGCAAGCGGCAGAGCAGAGGCGCCGATTCGAGTGGATCACCCGCAAGGGCACAAAAAGCAATCTGCCGCTGCCAAGAGGCTGGCTAACCGTGCGCGACGCCTTGAAACTTCCCGAGCCGGATACCTCCTGGATGACGAAGCCGCTCAAGCGCAAGGACTTCATGACCTGGCTGCCGGCGACCTGAGAGCGTGTTTGCGAAGGACCGCATCCCAATATGGCGTGGCATGCCCCAGGCGTGGGAAGGCCGAATTCCCTTTCCCCCCCTTTAGAAGGGGGGGCCAGGGGGGGTGCTTTCCGGAGCCTCGAGCAGCCTCTTCATCGGTGCGGGAAAAAACTCGTCCCACGTGATCTGATAGGATTCCTCGAGCGGTGCCGGAACGTAGAACTCCGGCTTCAGGAATACTGGCATGTCGGGAAGCGTGTCTCCGACAGTAACGAATTCGACATAAGCTGCTGGCGGCGGCCCCGCATCGTAGGCTGCAAGAGTCAATCGCTGATCGGCGGGCAGCGCAAAGTCCTCTTCGACGAACTCGTCCCAGATGGCCTTGTGAATGCCCTGGGGATCGCGCTTGCTGGGCGGGAACAAGTCGATCACCAGCAGATGAACGCCCTGCGCGATCAATTTCGAGGACTTTTCGACGAACGTTCGGAGCTCGTTCTTGCTCGCCTTATTCCCGGGCGAGACGATTTCGACCATGGCAACAACCCGCCCATGGCGATGTCGGACCGCGATCCGATCGGCTTTTTGCACATAGATCGTATCTTCGGCGCGGCGGACCAGTCGTGTCCGAGGGGGGGAGACGGCCACCGCCAGTCCAGCGCCGGTCGGCTCGTCGCCTCCAGTCGGCAACTCCAGGGTCAAGACATCCGGGACTGGTCCGCGGGTCGATTGCTCGCGGAGGGCAAAGTAACCGGGCGGCAAGACGCCCGCGTTCAGCGCGCGTTCAAGAACGCCGATCCAGTTTTGGTGGAACGCATGAAACAACCCCGCATCGACGCGGGTCCAGTCGTGAATCGGCATGGGCAATCGCTCCGCAGAAGTACAGAAATCCGCGTACGCAAATTATACCCCCGCGCAGGCTCTCGATTCGACGGTTCTTCTCGCGTACGGACGAATCGGAAGAGTCGCCGCTTCTGTTCGGCGTGCGTCTCCGACCCCGGCGTGGTTTTGTTCAGCGCGCGTTTCCAGACCCCGCCCCAGTGTCACCCTTCGCTCCGAAGGGACCTCCGTGTTCGGCGCGGGTCTCCAGACCCCGCCGTCCCCTGGACCGAAGGTCTCCTCCGCTCGCCGCACCTCCTCGTCACGGTCTCCTGCGGGTCCCATTCGAGACCTGTTCGAACGCGAGATCGCCAATGAGCATCTCGTGCAGGCTCTCGTCCGCCGCAACCTCAAGCACCCCGTCGAACATCGAGATCGCAGTCCTCGCCGTAGACTGCACCGCAGGAGCCGATGCACGTCTAGTTGATGAATCAATCCCCGCCGCAGGGCGCTTCTGGCTCTGTCCGGCATGCGTCACCATGATGGAATTAAACACACTAAACACGTCGATCGGCCCACTGCCGGTGTCGACCAGGCTTGCATCAAGAAGCGGCGCAACGGTCGACCCCGAATAGCTCGTGCCGGGTCCGTTGTACGCCACGAGATCAGGCACCAGCAGATTGGCCACCGGCGTCCCGAGCCCGGTCACCAGGTTGTACCCTGCCCCCGCGGCGTAGCCATTATTGCCGCCCGCGAGCACGTTGTAATTGCTTTGCGGCAGCATGTAGAGCGCTTGCTGCGCATCAGTCGGGCCCGTGCTGTTCAGGCTCGATTGACCCGCAGCCGCCCGGCCTTGATTGACCAGCGCCAACAGGCCCGCCCAGGCCGGCGCCGACAGGCTCGTGCCGCCCACGACCTCGAACGGATTGCCCGAATCCAGGTTGTACGGATCAGCGATCCACGCGCCGGTGGCGGGGTCAGCGACCAGGGAGACGTCGGGCGTGGTTCGCATGCCCGTTGATTGAACTCCCCTTTGATATGCCGGCTCGGGCTCGTACAGGCTGATGCCGCCACCGGATCCGATGAACGTGCCAAGCGACGCGGATTCATAGCCCCATCCGGTCTCGCTGTTGTAGGAACCGTCCCCATTCAGCGTGAGGCTCGTCCCGCCGACCGCGACGACTTTCGGCGAATAGGCCGGATACTCAGGATCGGCCGCCCCGTAATCGCCCGTGCTGGCGACGAAGGTAACTCCGGGAACGTTGAAAACGTCGTCATACGCGGCCTCATCAGCCGCAAAGACGGCTTGCCCCTCGGCGAATCCCCAACTCATCGACACCACCGACACGCCGGGCTGCGCGGCGGCCGTGGCCACGCCCGCTATCAAGTCCGATAGTGACTGGCTGTTGGCCTCGACCAGAATGATCTGGGCGCCGGGGGCGATCGCGTGAGCCCACTCCACGTCGAGCGCTTCCTCGACTTCCCAGTTGTCGGTGCCGGGCCCACTCGGGTCCGTGCTCGGAAGGGACGTGGCCTGGCCGTACTGGTTGAGCACCGTCAAGAATGACGATGCCGGCCCATATTGATCGTAGAGGCTCGGCCCTGAGGCGGTCAGACCGAACTGAGAGTCAAATGTGTCAAGCGCCTGGTCGATGTCTGGATCATCGTAGGCGTCGACGATCGCGATGGTTTGGCCGGTGCCATCCAGCCCAAGCGAGCTGATTCCGTAGGCGCTACGGATCTGGGCGGGCGCGTACGCAACTGTTCCGGCCGGTGAGCTCAGCGCGACGGAATTGGAAACCCCGTTGCCGCTGATCGTCATGGTATCGACGATCGCCGCCGCATTGAGCTGCGCGTTGCCGCTCTCGGCAAGTTGCGCTGCCGGAGCGTAGATCGTGCCCGTCATCCCCGAGGCGTTGCCGCTTATGGTCATGGCCTTGGCGTTGTCGCGCGACTGGAAGCCGACGATCCCGGCGTAGGTGCCGGTGGTCGGTGGGTTCAAACTGTACGAGCCGTTGCCGCTGAGCGTGATGCTGCCATAGGTGCCGCCCGTAGCGGGATACTTGCTTCCGGCGCTGAAGATCGTCACGCCGGAGCCGACGACGCTCGCGTTGCCGGAGATGGCGAAGCCCCCTCCTTCGATGATGTAGAGACCGCTGTTCATCGTGAGCGTGCCGTTTCCCGAATCGCTGATCTGGCTGTAGATGCCGGGCTTGATCGTCGCGGACGAGTTTCCGCTCAGGCTCTCGGAGCCATAGTTGGTGAGTCCGGTAGTGGTCGGCTCCGCCAGCGAGGCCAGCGGATCGGCCAGCACCGCGGCCCCGGTGACGGGCGCCGGACTGAAGCTCGCGTTGCCGCTCTTGGAAACGCCACCGTGCACGTCGATGACGGACGCTTTGACCGTGGCGTTGCCGCTGGCGGAAATGGCACTCGACGAGCTGGAATCGACAAAGACGCCGGCGGTGAGCTTGATGCTCGCATTCCCTGACAGGGAGAGCGCCCCGCCGGCCGTCGGGTCGAGAACAATGATCGACTGGCCGATCGTGATCGTGCCCGTGCTGGCACTGCTCGTGAGGAAGTTGCCGTCCCCGGAATAGGTGACCTTGATCGTGTTGCCGCCCACCGGTAGGCTGGCTGTACTCATGGAAGCTTTGCCGCTGGAGAGCGCGACGCTGCCGAGATCATCCCCAGTCGTCGTGTCGAAGAAATCGACGCTGCCGGTGGGTGTGCCGGCGCCCGGCGCATTGGCGGTGATGGTTGCGGCGAGGGTCACGGACTGGCCGAAGCTCGGTGTGCTTGCCGATGGGACGACTCCGGTTGTCGTGCTGTCCTTGTTGACCAATTGAGTCAGCGTGCCGGTGCTCGCGAGGAAAATGGAGTTTCCGCTGTAGACGGCCTGGATCGTGTGGTCGGCAACCGCGAGCGAACTGACGGCGGCGCCGGTGGCTGCGCCGTTGACCAGAGTGACAGGACCGCCGAAATCGCTGCCGTCGATCTCAAACTGAATCGTGCCGGCCGGTGTGCCCGATCCCGAGCTGTTGGCGGCCACCGTGGCGATGAAGGTCACCGGCTGGCCATAAACTGATGGATTGGCCGAAGCGCTCAAGGTCGTCGCGGTGGAGACGCCTTGAACGACGAAGGATCCGAGGGCTCCGCTAGAAATCGCGGTCCCGTCGACGTCGGTGACCTGTGCACCGCCGAGTGTGATCGAGTACGTGCCGTTGTCGGCCGCCGACCATGAGCCGCCCGGCGGCGTGATCTGGTAGGTGACGGTGAACGACTGGGCGTTGCCCAAGGGATCGGTTGGGCCATTGGCCGCTGTGCTTACGGCGGTTGTGGTGATCGCGCCGCCGGCGCCGGCAGGCGGCACCACTTGCACGACCGCGCCGGCCAGGGTCGACGCCTCGATGGCGGCGTTACTGGCGAAGGTGATGCTGAAGGTATAGCTGGTCTGGCCGTAGTCCCCCGGAGTCACGTTGGCCGCGGCCAGTGCGGCGGCTGGTGCCGCGGGCGCGATGCCATTGAGCTGATACGCGCCGATGTCCCAGACCCAGGCGGGCGCGACATCGCCGCGCTGGTCCGTGAAGAGGGTGAAGCCGTTGATCCCGTTCTTACCGGCGCCGATGGCCGGGCTGCCGGGCAATAGTGCGATGGTCTGGGTGGGCCCGCCGTTGCTCGCCAGCGTCCCGAGCCCGGAGTTGGTGAGCCCGACCAGGATGTTGCCGTTGCTGCCGCTCGTGAAGCTGCCGGTCTCGTCGACGCCAACCAGGTTGTACGCACTGGCCGAGGATACTCCGGCACCGCCGATGTCGTCGGGCCCATCGTCGGCCGTGTTGGCGGCGATGATCGTGTTGTAGAGGATCGTCGTGGCACCATCAACGTAAACATACACGCCGGCGCCATCACCGGCGCCGCCGAAATAGTTAAAGCCGCCATCGTTATACGCGATGGTGGTGTTGACGGCCGTGAACGGACCTTCACTGAAGATGCCGCCGCCGTTGGCCTCGGTCGAGTTGCCCGAGATGGTGGAGTTGAACAGGGTCAGCGCACCCTGGTTCCAGATGCCGCCCCCGGCGGCAGCCAGGTTGCTCGAGATCGTGGTGCCAGTCACGGTCACCGTGCCGGTGTTGAAGATTCCGCCGCCGTAGTAGCCATCGATGCCGCCAGCCGAATCGCCCGAGATCGTACAGTCGGTGAGCGTTAGCGCGCCACCGTTATCGATGCCGCCGCCGTTGCGGATGGACGAGTTGCCAGAGATGGTACAGCCGGTGATCGTCGCCGACGCGGGTTGCTGCGGGTTGTGGACCGCGATGGAAACGCCGCTCCCCGAGCTGTTCGTGATCGCGGTGCTGGTGACCGTCGCGGTCGCGCTTAGCAGGAAGATCCCGCCGCCCGCGTTGCCATCGACCGTGCTGCCGTCGTCGAGGGTCAGCGTTCCACCGTCACCGATCCAGACGCCGGTGCCCGAATTGTCCGCGATCGTGCTGCCGGAAATCGTCGCAGAACCGTCGGAAAAGATTCCGTCGGCATAGCCGCCCGCGGTGTTGCCCTCGACCGTGCTGTCGGTCAACGTGAGCGTACCATCGCTGAAGATGCCGCCGCCATCGCCGCCGACCGTGTTGCCGGAGACGGTGCATTCGCTGAGCGTCAGCGTGCCGCCGTTCGCGACGTCGATGCCGCCGCCCTGGGATCCGGCCGCGTTATTTGTAATCGTGCAGCCGCTAACCGTCAACGTGCTGGCACCAGAAACGAAGATGCCGCCCCCCTCGCGGGCAACCGAGCCCCCCGAGATGGTCAGGCTCGAAAGGGTGGTCACCGCGCCCGGTCGGGACTGGAAAACGCCAACGGTGTTAGCCCCGCTGATCGTGACCGCGCCCGCGCCGGGGCCGTCGATCACCAGCGGCCCGGACGGGTCGCCCAGCTCCAGTGTGCTCGAGAGAGTGATCGTCTGCGGGTTGGACGCGCTGAACACCGTCGCGGCAAACTCGATCACGCTGCCGGCCAAGTTCGGGTTCAAGTTAACCTGGCCGATAACATAGGGCAGGTCGCCGGCAAGGGCGCTGGTACTGGAGCCATTGTTGCTCGTGAGGTCGACGGTGTAGATCGTCGCGGCGCGGATGGACGCGGCGGTGGGCCGCTCGAAAGCCCCGATGTCCACCGTACCATTGACGATTCGCGGAAAGCCGGGCCCGCGCTGGTCGGTGGTCAGGGAGTAGTCGTTGGCCAGGGCATTACTTCCTGCGTCAATGGCCGGACTACCCGCCAATAGCGCGATGGTTTGCGTCGGCCCTCCGTTGTACGCCAGAAGGCCCAGCCCCGGGTTGGCGGTCCCGATCACGATGGGGTTGATTGAGCTGGCCACGCTGCCGGTCTCGTCGACGCCGACCAGATTGTTCGAGCTGCTCGAAGCAATAGCGCCGACGATGTCGTCGGCCCCATCGTCAGCCGTATTGGCGGCCACAATCGTGTTATACAAGATCGTGGTGCCACTGTAAGCGTACAAGCCGCCCCCGATCGCGGATGGCGCGCCGGTGTCATTGTAGGCGATGGTGGTGTTGACGGCCGTCAGTGTGGCGAAGTTAACGATGCCGCCGCCGCCGCCGCTGTAGGCGCCGGCCAAGTTGCCTGCGATCGTGCTGTCGCTGACCGTAAACGTGCCACGGTTGAGGATGCCGCCGCCGCCTGAGGGGTAGGTGTCGCCGCCGCCGCCGGCGGAGTTGTCTGTGATCGTGGTGTCGCTGACCGTCGTCGTCCCATAATTGAGGATGCCGCCGCCGCCGCTTGGGCTGCCGGGTGCGACCGCGTTTCCCGCGATGTTAGAATCGACGATCGAAAGCGTGCCGCCGTTGCCGACGCCGGCGCCGCCGCCGCCGTAGCCGGCCGAGTTCTCGGCGATGGTGCAGGCGGTCACTGTCGCCGCGCCACCGTTGGAGATTGAGATCCCGCCGCCGGAACCCTCCCCGCTGGTTGAATTGCCCTCGATCGCGCTGTCGGCGAGCATCAGCGTGCCGCCGTTGTAGATGCCGCCGCCGCCGCTTCCGACGCCGGTGGCTGAGTTGGCCGCAATGGTCGAGTCGCTGACCGCAAGCGTCCCGCGGTTGTAGATGCCACCGCCGTTGCGGATGGTCGAGTTGCCGGAGATGGTGCAGGCGGTGATCGTCGCCGACGCGGGTTGCTGCGGGTTGTCTGTCCCGATGTTGACGCCGCCAGCCGTGTTGTTCGTGATGGCCGTGTCGGTGATCGTCGCCGTGGCGTTTTGGACGAGGATCCCGGCGGCCGTGTTGCCCTCGACCGTGCTGCCGTCGTCGACCGTAAGCGTCCCACCGTCCTTGATCGTAATGCCGAAGCTCGAATTGTTCGCGATCGTGCTGCTGGAGATCGTCGCAGTTGGGGACTGGGAATAGATGCCGCCGGCATAGCTGCCCGTGTTGCCCTCCACCGTGCTGCCGGTCAGCGTGAGCGTACCAAAGCTGACAATGCCAGCGCCCAGGCCGGCCGTGTTGCCGGAGACGGTGCATTCACTGAGCGTCAGCGTGCCATCGCTGTAGCTGTAGATGCCGCCGCCGTCAGGGGCCGAGCCCCCCGAGATCGTCAAGCCCGCGAGCATGGCCGTCACACCGCTATCGACCCGGAACACTTCGACGGCATTGTTGCCGCTGATCAAAACTCCCGCGCTCGGCCCATCGATCACCTCCGGCCCGGCCGATTCGCTCAGCTCGAGTGTGCTGGAGAGCGTGATCGTCTGCATTGTGGCGAAGACCGTCGGATCAAACTCGATGACGCTGCCCGCCGGGTTGGTATTGGCGTTGGCCTGGGTGACGGCCCAGAGCAGGTCGCCCGACGGAGTGCCCGCCGTGGGGTAGGCGTCGGTGCCCGAGTTCGCCCCGGTGTCGCTCGTCAGGTTGACCGTGTAATACGTCGGGTTGCCCGACAAGAGAACCCGGCCCTCCAGCCCCTCCGGCACCCAGAGCCGGCGGCTGCGCCGGACGCGGGCGTGTTGGCGAGCTCGACTGGTCAGACGTTGCACGGAGGAGAGGTGACGCGGCATGGGTGCGGCTCCTTGTGGATCGAAACTCGTGACTTCTGGGAGAAGATCTGCACGACGAATATCGCGATGGCGGCAACACGATCACCGCTCTCGGCGCGCAGCCTGAGCGGCAGGACTCATCGGAGTCCTTTGCTTAAGAAGGCGATGCATGGGACAGACCGCCGGCGGCCTCGCTTCCTCAAAACGCAGTGCCGGCTCGATCGTTCATGGGTCGGGCTCGACGGCGAGCCCCGCGTTCACGGCTTCGATTGCGGCGGCGTGTTTTCCTCCTTCTTCCCGGAACGGGTCGGATGGTCGGTCAGGCCCAGCAGGGCTGAGGCCTCGGCATGAAAGCGGCGGAGTTCATCGTCCTCTGAATGGTCCTTCTCCATTGTTTCGATGGCCCTGCCATACCATTGGCGGGCTTGATCCTTCTCGTTATTCCGCCAGTAGGCCATCGCCAGTAGGAACGAATCGGAAACATTGCCACTAGAGCCAAGCTGCATCGACTTCTTCAGAGCATCGATCGCGTCTTTCAAGTTACCAGCACGGTGATGCGCCAGGCCCAGCGTGCTCCAACTCGCCGGATCGTTCGGAAGCAGCTCAGTGGCCTTCGTCGCCAGGCCCACCGCCCGCGCCGGGTCGCGGAAGCGGACAACTTCGCAGTTTGCCAGCATGGTCGCCAATCTTTTGAGGCCCTCTGGTTCGTCGCCAATCAGCCCGGGAAGGTCGCGAAGGAGAATCTCAGCCTGGTTCGCGTAGGACCGTGCCTCGGCCTCGCGCTCCGGCAGCGGAATCCTGGCGTCGGCATCGGTCGCTGAGAAGCAGGTTGCGAGGATCTGCGCGGCCAGGATGTGGTCCTGCCATTGTAGGGGCGAGAAGCGCGGCAGTTCCGCGGCGGCCAGAGCCGCCTCCTTGTGCGCTCCGAGGCCGATCAGGACGTGTGTGCGTGCGGCGTGATGATTCCGCAGAAACTGGCGGCAGACGGGGTTGGCCGGATTCGTCCCGAGCGCGATGCGCTGCTGCTGGATCGCTCGATCGAGAAGGCGCCGGGCTTCAGCTACCTCGCCCCTCGCCGTTAGGTCCAAAGCCAGATTGTTAAGCGTGGCACCGAGCGCGGACCGATAGACCGGCACGTCAGGGTCGCGTTGCACCATGCGTTCGCGGATTTCGAGGGCCCGGCGGCGAGCCTGGTCGGCTTGCTCCCGGAGGCCTTGGTCGCTCAGTAGGTCGGCAAGAATGTCATAGTTGGAGGACAGACAGTTCTGATTCTCGCGGACATTGGGAAAGTCGCTCGCCAATTGCTCCCAGAGGCGGACGGCTTGGCGGGTGTAGCGCTCTCTGGCCGCCATCTCGTCGGGGCCGAGCACGACGCTCAGGTTCTGGCAGAGATAACCTAGACTTACCCGGTCATCGGCGCCAGTGGGATTGTCCCCAACCAGCTTCACCAGAATCTCCACGGCCTTGCGGTAGTCGGCCGCTGCCTCCTTAGTCCGCCCGAAGGACCAAACCTGAACGCCCAGCGTGTTGTAGGCGTTGGAGAGCTCTCTCGCGTATTTAGATTCTTGGGGGAACTCCCTCACCAGTCCTTCCAGTATCTCGATGGAATGTTGCCCGGATTCGACGGCTTCTGGAAGCGAGCCGCCATGTGCCAGCGACAAGAGCAGCCCGTGGTAGCTCTTGGCCAAATCGAACCTGTAGGCCCTATCTTGGGGGAAGTCGTCGACCAGCTTCTGGCGGATGGCAAGGGCCTGGCGACCGACTCGCTCCGCCTCGCGCGGGTTCCCCTTTTTTCTCAGAACTCTGCACACACTGGCGTAAACCTCGGCCAGGCGCTTTCGGTTCCGAGGCTCCGCGGGCGCTTCGGCGGTTAATTGTTCCAGCACGGAGATGGCCCGATCGTAATCCTCCTGGGCGCGAACATGCTCACCCAAGATATACCGGATGTTCCCGGCCCGATCGTACGCGCTGCCGGCCTCGAATCGAGCATGCCGGCTCGTATCGTTCTGGGTCGCGAAGAGCTCGTAGAACGCCAGCGCCTTCCGCAAGAGCTCGCGGTCCTCTGACTCGAATTGCGACTTGCGCGGCAAGCGCTTCTCGGCCACGTCAAGATAAATCTCATCCAGTACTTTGAGCGCCAGGTCCAGGTTTGTCGCGAGCAGCGTGCGCTGCTCGGCTTCTGCCCGGTACGCCCTCTGGGTCCTGTCCCGTTCACGCCAGATGAGCGCCGCGGCGATCGACAGGCCAATCACCGCAATGATCAGTACAACCGCGGCGGAGCCGACCAGAGTCCGGTGGCGGCGTGTCCACTTCGTCGCGCGCTCCAGGAACGTCGGCCGCCGCGCCTTGATCGGCTTGCCGTCGAGGAACCGCTCCAGATCGTCGGCCAGCTCCTGAGCCGTCGCGTACCGCGATTCCGGCTCCTTGTTCATCGCCTTGAGCAGGATCGTCTCCAGCTCGCGCGGGATCGACGGGTTCAACCGTCGTGGGGGCGTCGGCTCATCCTGCGCGATCTTGCGGAGGATCTCCTGCCGGTCTTGCCCATCGATCGCCGGATGGAGCGTCACCAGCTCGTAGAGCGTCGCACCCAGTGAGTAAATGTCGGTGCGATGGTCAATCACCATCCGCTTCGCCAGCGCCTGCTCAGGGCTCATGTAGCGGAGCGTTCCCAGCAAGTCGCCCGTGATCGTCAGGCCGGTGTCATCCCGGAGTCGGGCCAATCCGAAATCCGTGACCCAGAGGTTGCCCTGGACGTCCAGCAAGCAGATTGGCCGGCTTGATGTCGCGATGCACGATGCCGACCTTGTGCGCGTGGTCGAGCGCCTCGGCCGCCTGGATGCCCAGCTCGGCGGCTTTTCGAAAGTACTCTCGGCTGCGCGAGGACGGGCTGGGCGAGCGGTGCGCGAGTCGGAGAGTCCGGATTGGGTCTCGGTCGACAGTTCGCGTGACTGTTCGGCGCTCAGGCTTCGGAATCGCGTGCCAGCTTGCGTTCGGCGATCGCCTGCGCCAGCGTCTGCCCCTCGATGAACTGCATGGCGTAATAATGCACGCCTCGCTCGCAGCCCACCGAATAGACCGGCACGATATGCGTGTGATGAAGCTGCGCCGCGGCCAAAGCCTCGGTCTGAAACCGCCGAAGCTGCGTCGGGTCCATCGCCGCCGCGAACGGAAGCACCTTGAGCGCCACCCGGCGGTTCAGCGAGCGCTGCACCGCCTCGTACACCACGCCCATACCGCCCCGGCCGATCTCCGCGACCAGCCGAAAGTCGCCCAGGTCTCCAATCCCCGGCTCGCCTTCACCCGCTTCGGCCGACGGGGAATCAAAAACCACCGGCGGCGCCGCCAGCGACGCCCGCCCAATAAACTCAAGGCTCGCCAGGCACGCCTCCAAATCCTCGGCCAGCTCGGGATGCTCGGCCAGCAGCTCGTCCCTCGTCGGCGCACGCCCCTCCTGGGCGGCGGCCATGTAGGCGTCCAGGACCTCGACCAGCCGGACCTCGCTCGCGGTCGTGGGCTTGCTCTCGGTGACTCTGCTTGCGGTCATAGCCGTGACTCGATCAGGGGACGCAACTTCTTGAGTGCCCGCGCCCACAGCAGGCGGACTGCGCCTGGGCTGCGGCCCATCGCGCGGGCGACTTCCTCCCAATCCCGGCCCTCCAGGGTCCGGAGCACGACCACTTCCCGGTGGTCAGAGGCCAGCTCGGCCAGGGCATCCGCCAGGATGATGCTCAGCTCGCGCCGCTGAGCCGACTGGCTGGGCGAATGCCCGTTGGGAGCGACCAGCTCGAGCAAGGCACGCGACGACGCACCGATCACGTCGTCCAGCGACTGCTCGCGGGCGACTGTGCGCGTGCCGGCCGCTTTGAAACGACGGACCAGGTCGGCCAGGTTTCGCGTCAGGATCCGGCGCAGCCATGCGACCAGCTCCGTCTCGGTGTGGCCCTGGAACTGCCCGAAGTGCTGGTGGGCTTTCAGCAGCGTTTCCTGGACCAAGTCGGATGGATCCGCCTTGCCCCGCAGCGATGCGTCGATGCCCGTGCGAGCAAGAAGCCTCAGGTAGTTGCGATACGACTCCAGCAACCGGTCCAGAACGCCCGGCGACTGGCGCCTCGCCTCGTCGATCAAACGACCGATGATCGCGTCACCATCGACCATGGGCGGTCCCTCCACGGACCAGGTCATTCAGCGCGACCGTTCCTGGCAGCAAATCACGTCGCTTATATCACGGGTTAATAGAGAAGACGCAGTGATTTCCAAAAACGCACGAAGAAAATCCGAAATTCTCGAATTCGACCTTTCCTCCGATATAAGGGCCGCGCACGGGCCGGCTCGATCGACGTGAATCGGATGACCACGGAGCTTCGCTATCCGCACCTGACGATCGACACCGATGGGACCGCGCGGATTGACCGAACCAGGTACAAGGTGATCCACCTGGCCGGCGAACATTATCACTTTGGATGGTCGGCGGAAGAGATCCTGCACCAGCATCCGGACCTTCGACCGGAGCAGGTCTACGCGGCTCTAACCTACTTCTACGACCACCACGATCAGTTTGTCGAGGAGATGCGCGTTTCCGCGGAGACAGTCGAAGCCAAACGACTGAAGCAACCACTTTCGCGTGCCGCCCTGTTGAAGCGGCGCTCGGCGGGAAATCCGTAACTAAGTTAACTCCGCGGTTACCGTCCGCTCTTCCTCATTGTAAGCGGCGAGACCTGCTCGAGCGCGAGGTCATGTACCAGCGGGCTCGCTGTTGTGTCGGTCGGCAACGCGCCAAGAACTTCGCCTGCGACGGCGTTCGGCAAGACCACCACGGCCGGGCTGCTCGATTCCTGAACGACCTGTTTCAGGATCGAAGATGTGCTGGTGACGAAATTGCCGTCGCCGGCGTATACCGCCGTGATCGAGTGCGAGCCGACGGCCAGCGAAGTGGTGGTGAACGTGGCTAAATCGACGCCGTTCACGATGACGAGCGTCCCGCTCCCGATCGAGTTCGCCCCGTCCATGAAGTTCACGCTTCCAGTAGGAGTGCCGCTTCCCGGGGCCTTGGCATTGACCGTCGCCGTGAATGTGACCGACTGGCCAGAGACTGACGGATTCGCCGAAGATGCGACGACGCTTTTCGTGGCGTCCGCGTTGACCGTCTGACTGAGCACGGCCGAGGTGCTCGCGTAGTTGCCGTCTCCGCTGTACATGACGGTAATCGTGTCGGCGCCCGCCGGCAGCGCATTGCTGGTGACGGTCGTTTTCCCGCTGCTGAGCGTGCCGGTGCCCAGGTTGATCGAGCCGTCCATGAAGGTGACGGTGCCCGTCGGCATTCCGCTCCCCGGCGCGCTCGCTGTCAACGTGGCCTTGAAGGTTACCGACTGGCCGTAGACCGAGGGGTTCGGCGCGGACGTGCCAGACGCTGTCGTTCCGTCCTGGTCTACCGTCTGCGGCAGAGTACTCGAAGTACTGGTCGCGAAATTGGCGTCGCCGCCGTAGACCGCAGTGATCGATTGACCGCTACCCACACTCAACTGAAACGCGGTCGAAGTGTACGTGGCCACTCCGCTGGCGTTGACCTTGCCCGTCCCGAGGGTCGTCGAGCCGTCGAGGAAGGTCACGGTGCCTGTGGGTATCCCACTGCCCGGCGCGTTGGCCGTCACCGCGGCCGTGAAGGTCACCGCCTGACCATAGACCGACGGGTTGACCGATGACGCCAGGCTCGTTGCCGTGCTGTCCTGGCTGACCGTCTGGCCGCCGCTCAGCGTGCCGGTGCTGCTGGCGTAGTTGCCGTCAGTGGCGTACGACGCCGTGATCGATTCGCCATTGCCCACCTTCAACTGAAGTGCGGCCGTCGTGTAGGTGGCCACGCCGCCGTTGCTGAGCGCGCCCGTCCCCAGCGTCGTCGAGCCGTCTTTGAATGTAACCGTGCCCGTCGGCGTCCCGCCGCCCGGCGCGTTGGCCGCCACCGTGGCCGTGAACGTCACCGATTGGCCGTACACCGACGGGTTGGCCGAGGACATCACGTTGGTCGTCGTGCTGTCCTTGTTGACCGTCTGCTTCAAGGTGCTGGAGGTGCTGCTGATGAAGTTGCTGTCTCCGCTATACGCGACTGTGATCGACTGGCCGCCGCCCACGCCCAACTGGAAGGCGGTTGTGGTGTAGGCGGCCATGCCGGCGGCGTTGAGTGTCCCGGTGCCAACGGGCGTCGCGCCGTTGTAGAAGGCGACCGTTCCCGTCGGTGTCCCGCTGCCGGGGGCTTTCGCTGAGACCATGGCGGTGAAGGTCACCGGCTGGCCATAGACCGACGGGTTGGCTGATGAGGTGACCGTCGTGGAGCTGGCGTCCTGGTTGACGGTCTGGGTCAGGGGTGCCGAGCTGCTGGTAGCGAAGGCCGTGTCGCCGCTGTAAACCACGGTGATCGCGCCGGCGCCCACCGGGAGCGAGCTGGTTACGAAGGTCGCCTTGCCGCCGATGAGCGTGGCGGTTCCCAAGGTGGTCGAGCCATCAAGGAACGTCACCGAGCCGGTGGGCGCTCCCTTGTTGGGCGCGGCGGCTTTGACCTTGGCGGTGAACGTGACGGACTGACCGAATACGGCCGGATTCGCGGAGGAGGTGACGGTCGTCGTGCTGCTCTCTTCCGCGACGAGTACCACGCTCGTACCCGTATAGGTGGGCTGGAAGGCCACGGGCCCGGTGACCGCGGACTCGTCTACGTTGGTGAAGGTGCCGCTCAGAGGATTGGCGCTGGCGATCGTGAACGTCTGGCCGAGCGTCGGCGAAAAACCGGTCAGCAGGCTGATGCTGAGCGTGCCGGCGAGGGCCGCCTGCCCGGTGACCTCGAGCTGGTCGTACTGAGTGCCGGCCGCCGTGCCGCCGATCTCGACGTCGAGGGAGCCAGAAGGGGTCTGGGTGTAATCGCCGTTGATCGTGAGCACCCCGGCGGCGCCAGTGCCGCCGGCGATGACCTGTTCCGCGTTCGCGATGTTGGCATTGACCGTCCCATAACCGCTGAGGATACCGCCGCTCAGGGTGAATGTGCCGCCGTCAAATTCCCCGCCGTTGAGAATGGTCGAGCCTGCCGTTTGCGTGTAGTCATCGGAGCTGAGTGCGGCCCCTGCCGCAACCGTCACGGTACCGGAGTTGGAGGCGGTCAGTCCGAGTGTGCCCTGCACGACGTTCATCGATCCGGTGTTGACGACCGGCATTTCGAAGAAGGTCCCGGTCGTGGCATCTTGGACCATTGTCCCGTCGTTGATGAACGTCGGCTGCGACCCGTCGGCGCCCGGGCCGCCGATCGCGAAGTACGGTTCGGTGCCGCCGAGGTTCAGGGTGCCGGTGGACTCGTTGTGGAACGATCCCCCGATCATCAAGATGTAGCTGAAGGTCGGCCCGACGAAGTCAGCCACGCCGTAGTTGTTCACCGTCGCGTCGACGAGCTGTCGGTTCCCGTCATCCTGCATCGAGATCCCACCCATCGCGTCGACCGTCATCCCCTCGAGCGTCGAGTAGATTCCCCAGGAGAAGGGCCCGGTGGCCGTGATGTCGCCCGAGCCGGTCAGGATGCCGCCGGGCTCGATCGCGAGGGTGCCGGTGGTGATCGATGTCGGCATGACGCCTGAGGCCGGGCTATAATCGAGGTATCTCGCATCGTCTAGGTAGCTGCCCACCGAGGTGACTGGTCCGGTGAGGGAGGCGTAGTAGGCGTAGGTGCCGCTGGCGGCTGAATAGCTGCCGGCGTCGTTGACGAAGTAGAGGCTCACAGTATCGCCGGAGACGGACGAGTTGGCGTCCAGGTCGAGGTCTTGCAGCTCGAGGGAGGTGCCGGGATCGCCGAGGAGCTGCCCGGTGCTGGTTCCGGCCAGGCCCTCGCCGCCGACGCTGAGGGTGCCTTGCTGGACATCGACCGTGCCGGTATTCAGGAACGGCATCGTCAGGTCACTTTCGCCGGTGGTGGCGCCGACACTCTTGACGACCGAGCCGGCGTTGATGAATTCCGAAGCGGTCGGATAGTCGGGATAGGAACCATCGTCCCAGTACATCCGCACATCGCCCTGGAGATCGAGCGAGCCGAGGTTGTCGAAGACGGACCCGCGAGTGGCGACGATGGTGCCGTCGCCGGTCCAGACGGCGGTGGCTTCGTTGATCAGCGTCCGCTGGTCGAGCGCGCTGTCGTAAGGTCCCGAGCAGTCGATGGTCATCCCGCCCTGGGCGTCGAGGGTGCCGATGCCGCTGAGGGTGCCGCCGGTCCCCCACATGAAAAGACCGGTGGCCGTGACGTCGCCCGAGCCGGTCAGGGTGGCGCCGGGCTCGATGGTCAGTGCGCCGGTGGTGATGGACGTCGGCACCACGCCGGCGGCCGGGCTATAGTCGAGGTATCTGGCATCGTCGAGGTAGCTGCCCACCGAGGTGACCGATCCGGTGAGCGAGGCGTAGTAGGCGTAGGTGCCGCTGGTCGCCGAGTAGCTGCCGGCGTCGTTCACGAAGTAGAGGCTCACGGTATCGCCGGAGACGGACGAGTTGGCGTCCAGGTCGAGGTCTTGCAGCTCGAGGGAGGTGCCGGGATCGCCGAGGAGCTGCCCGGTGCTGGTTCCGGCCAGGCCCTCGCCGCCGACGCTGAGGGTGCCTTGCTGGACATCAACCGTGCCGGTATTCAGGAACGGCATCGTCAGGTCACTTTCGCCGGTGGTGGCGCCGACACTCTTGACGACCGAGCCGGCGTTGATGAATTCCGAAGCGGTCGGATAGTCGGGATAGGAACCATCGTCCCAGTACATCCGCACATCGCCCTGGAGATCGAGCGAGCCGAGGTTGTCGAAGACGGACCCGCGAGTGGCGACGATGGTGCCGTCGCCGGTCCAGACGGCGGTGGCTTCGTTGATCAGCGTCCGCTGGTCGAGCGCGCTGTCGTAAGGTCCCGAGCAGTCGATGGTCATCCCGCCCTGGGCGTCGAGGGTGCCGGTGCCGCTGAGGGTGCCGCCGGTCCCCCACATGAAAAGACCGGTGGCCGTGACGTCGCCCGAGCCGGTCAGGGTGGCATAGGGCTCGATGGTCAGTGCGCCGGTGGTGATGGACGTCGGCACCACGCCGGCGGCCGGGCTATAGTCGAGGTATCTGGCATCGTCGAGGTAGCTGCCCACCGAGGTGACCGATCCGGTGAGCGAGGCGTAGTAGGCGTAGGTGCCGCTGGCGGCCGAGTAGCTGCCGGCGTCATTGACGAAGTAAAGGCTCACGGTATCGCCGGAGATGGACGAGTTGGCGTCCAGGTCGAGGCCTTCCAATTCGAGCGACGTGCCGGGATCGCCGATGAGCTGCCCGGTGCTCGTCCCCACGAAGTTGCTTCCGAGGCTCAGGCTGCCCTGCTCGACGTGGACCGTGCCCGTGGTTAGGAAGTCGATGCTCAGTTCGCTTAACCCGCCCGCCGCGCCGACGCTCTTGACCACCGTACCGGTGTTGATGAACAGCGGAGGGATCGGGTAATTGGGGTCGCCTCCGAAGTCGCCGGACATCTCCGCGTCGCTGGTCAGGTCGAGCGTGCCGAGGTTGTCGAAGACGGCGGATCGCGACGCATAGATGTCGCCGTCGCCGGTCCAGACGGCGGTGCCGTCATTGATCAACGTCCGCTGGTCCAGATTGTTCCTGCTGGTCTGGTCAGTCTCGATGGTCATCCCACCCTGGGCGTCGAGGGTGCCGGTGCCGCTGAGGGTGCCGCCGGTGCCCCAGGAGAAGGGCCCGGTGGCCGTGATGTTGCCCGAGCCGGTGAGGGTGCTGCCGGGCTCGATGGTCAGGGTGCCGGTGGTGATCGATGTCGGCGAGACGCCTGAGGCCGGGCTATAGTCGAGGTACCTGGCCTCGTCGAGGTAGCTGCCCACCGAGGTGACCGGTCCGGTGAGCGAGGCGTAGTAGGCGTAGGTGCCGCTGGCGGCCGAGTAGCTGCCGGCGTCGTTGACGAAGTAGAGGCTCACGGTATCGCCGGAGACGGACGAGTTGGCGTCCAGGTCGAGGCCTTCCAATTCGAGCGACGTGCCGGGATCGCCGATGAGCTGCCCGGTGCTCGTCCCCACGAAGTTGCTTCCGAGGCTCAGGCTGCCCTGCTCGACGTGGACCGTGCCCGTGGTTAGGAAGTCGATGCTCAGTTCGCTTAACCCGCCCGCCGCGCCGACGCTCTTGACCACCGTACCGGTGTTGATGAACAGCGGAGGGATCGGGTAATTGGGGTCGCCTCCGAAGTCGCCGGACATCTCCGCGTCGCTGGTCAGGTCGAGCGTGCCGAGGTTGTCGAAGACGGCGGATCGCGACGCATAGATGTCGCCGTCGCCGGTCCAGACGGCGGTGCCGTCATTGATCAACGTCCGCTGGTCCAGATTGTTCCTGCTGGTCTGGTCAGTCTCGATGGTCATCCCACCCTGGGCGTCGAGGGTGCCGGTGCCGCTGAGGGTGCCGCCGGTGCCCCAGGAGAAGGGCCCGGTGGCCGTGATGTTGCCCGAGCCGGTGAGGGTGCTGCCGGGCTCGATGGTCAGGGTGCCGGTGGTGATCGATGTCGGCGAGACGCCTGAGGCCGGGCTATAGTCGAGGTACCTGGCCTCGTCGAGGTAGCTGCCCACCGAGGTGACCGGTCCGGTGAGCGAGGCGTAGTAGGCGTAGGTGCCGCTGGCGGCCGAGTAGCTGCCGGCGTCGTTGACGAAGTAGAGGCTCACGGTATCGCCGGAGACGGACGAGTTGGCGTCCAGGTCGAGGCCTTCCAATTCGAGCGACGTGCCGGGATCGCCGATGAGCTGCCCGGTGCTCGTCCCCACGAAGTTGCTTCCGAGGCTCAGGCTGCCCTGCTCGACGTGGACCGTGCCCGTGGTTAGGAAGTCGATGCTCAGTTCGCTTAACCCGCCCGCCGCGCCGACGCTCTTGACCACCGTACCGGTGTTGATGAACAGCGGAGGGATCGGGTAATTGGGGTCGCCTCCGAAGTCGCCGGACATCTCCGCGTCGCTGGTCAGGTCGAGCGTGCCGAGGTTGTCGAAGACGGCGGATCGCGACGCATAGATGTCGCCGTCGCCGGTCCAGACGGCGGTGCCGTCATTGATCAACGTCCGCTGGTCCAGATTGTTCCTGCTGGTCTGGTCAGTCTCGATGGTCATCCCACCCTGGGCGTCGAGGGTGCCGGTGCCGCTGAGAGTGCTGCCGGTCCCCCAGGTGACGAGTCCGGTGGCCGTGACGTCGCCCGCGCCGGTCAGGGTAGCGCCGGGCTCGATCGTCAGGGCGTTATCAATCGTCGATTGACCGTCGACTGTAAACGACCCGGTGATGTCGATGGCGGCCTGACTGGTGAGTTGATTGATCTCCGTCGAGCCCGAGACAGTGACCGTGATATCACTGTCCAGGATGACAGCGTCGTCGGTCGCGGCTGGTACTGTCCCGGTGCTCCAGTTCGAACCGTCATTCCAGTCGCCGCCTGTGGTGCCCATCCAGGTCACGGTCGCCAGCAACGTGCGATCTTCCAGGAAGTCAGGGCGCGGTCGGAAGGTCCGCCGGGTCTTGTTCGCTGCCCGGCGGGGCGCGGTCCTCGGTCTGTGCGTACGGGAGCCTGGTTCGCGTCCGTCGAAAATCGGGTGCAAAGACATCAGTCAATTCCTCAAGATGGCGAACGATAGACCAAAGTAAGCGCTTCCGGCCGGAGCAGCGATCGCAGACACGCGGCATCCTCTCTCACACCGAACCGGCACTCCTCGTTGAGCTTCATGGGGTTGATCCGACCCCCTCGTCGGCCAAAAGTCATCTCGACGCGCGCACAACGATCGGAACCGGCAAGCCGGCGACGACAACGTCACATCCTTCAAGGGTGGAGATGCACGAGACGGGAAAGTCTAGCGCGGATTCCGGAAGTATCTTCGAAATGACATCCCGTGCAGGTGTAGCTCGGACTTTCCAGCCTTCATTCTCTTGG
Organism: uncultured Planctomycetota bacterium; assembly: GCA_963823665.1. Classification (GTDB taxonomy): domain Bacteria; phylum Planctomycetota; class Planctomycetia; order Isosphaerales; family Isosphaeraceae; genus CAVXHV01. The sequence continues at coordinate 1,347,173 of CAWGMQ010000003.1, read as the reverse complement.
GCCGCCGCGCCGGCTGGCGCGGTGCCAGGGTGTACGAACACCGTGCAATCCCTTCGGCCGGTCCGATCAAGGCCGGTGCGGCGAGATTTCCGATGCGGTCTCGCCATCCCGGGGTGCCGACGGCCAGAGAAACACCTGGTATTCTTTCGCGGACAGCTTCGCGCAGGTCGCCAGGGTCGACCCATCGGATGAGAAACGGATGCGCTCGATGAACCCATTGTAATCATCGATCGTCAGGATGGCTTCTGGCAATCCGTCCCGCCAGAGTTTGAGCGTGGAATCGAGGGCGGCTGACGCGATCGTTCCTCCCTGGGGTGCGATTGCCAGAGCTTTGACTTCGCCGGTGTGTCCGACCAGGTTCAACCGGGCTTCCAGGGTCGCGACGTCCCAGATCTTGATCGTCTTGTCGATCCCTCCCGTGGCCAGACTCCGGCCATCGGGGAAAAACTCCATCGCGGTGACCGCACCTTTATGACCGGGCAGTCCTTGGGGTCGAATCGCGTCGATCGTCAAGTCCCAGAGTGATGGGCCCACAGAACCCCACTGAGCAAATGCGAGGGAATGACCATCCGGGGAGAATGTCTCGCAGCTCAACGAGTAGTTGGTTCGCGCCAACCCTCTCCCTTGGGCCCAACAGGATACCGTGCCCGCGAAATCGGTGGTGGCGAATGCGTTTCCTTGGGGGGCGATCGCCATGATCGAGACCACAATGCCGTCAAGTGGCGGGGACGAAACGCAACGGCCATCCTGAACTTGCCATTGCCTGATGCGGCCCTTGGAATCGACGGTCGCCAGCACGGAGCCGTCCCGTGAGAGCATGTAGTCTCCCTTTGTTTCCTCCGTGGCGAATCGCCGGGTGGGCAGCGGAATGCCTCGAGCGGCGTCCCAGGTCCATAGACTCCCAGCCTCTCCCGCCGTCGCGAGCAGATTTCTTCCATCGGCTGAGAAGGAAATCGTCGGGACTTTCTGCGATGGCATGCGGATGGAGATCCGATCACGGTCGAGGAGGGAATCCCAGAGCCTGACCGAACCGTCGGCGCTCGAGGTCGCCAGGGTCTGGCCGTCCGGGGAGAACTCGGCACACCAGAGCCGGCCTTGCCGCGATGCGATCTTGCCGGCGGCACCCGAGGCCACGTCCCAGAAGTGAATCAGTCCATAATCATCAACCGATGCGATGGTCTGATCATCGGGAGAGATCGACACCCCCTCCACACTCGCGCCATGGCCCTGGAATGCAGCCAGGTTTCGCCCGGTGCCAACCTCCCACAGTCTCACGGTCCTGTCGCCGCCCGTGACGAGGGCCTTCCCATCGTGCGAGAAGACAACGCCGTTAATCTGCTCGTGGTCTTCCCCGATCCGGCGGGCCTCCTTCCGGACATCCAGGTTCCATAGAACGACCTTTTCGCCGGCGATTGCCAGGGTCGCGCCGTCGGGGGAAATCGCCAGGGATTGGATTGTCCCGTTCGATACGTCGAACGACTCTCGCCGCTCGGATGTCGCAGGGTCCCACACAATCACCTTCCCGTTGCGTCCGCACGAAATCAGGCGCTTGCCGTCCGGCGCGAAGACAACCGCTACCACGCGATCATTGTGCCCCGTCAGCGTCCGCTTCGGTACGCCGCGATCCACATCCCAGAGCCGGACGGTCTGATCGTCACTGGCCGTTGCCAGGCTCAGGCCCTCAGGCGAGAACGAGACCCAGTTGATGTCGTCGCTGTGGCCGGCAATGACCAATCGCTCATGACCGGTCGGCACGTCCCAGAGACGAACGGTCCTGTCTCCGCTGCAGGTCGCCAGACTTTGGCCGTCTCGGGAGAATACGGCGTGATAGACCTCGCCCTGATGTCCAGCCAGGGCCGGACGACCGACGTGGCTCAGCCGCCACAGAAAATACCACTCGAATCCGCGCGCGTCCGCCCGACCGGGCTCGTGTCGATGCCGCGACAGCAACTCGACGGCCTCGGCGACCTGGTTCGTTCTCATCAGATGGAATGCTTGACTGAGATCGACCGCATAGTAATGGCGAGACAGGACGCGCTCGCTCGTGAGCAGGTCGTCATTCAAAGTGTGGATCGTCTGACGAGCCCGCGCGCCGAGAACGAGGCCGGCGACGATCAGGCTCGCGAGAACGGCCGTGAAGAGGAGCAGGGCCGTTGGTAGCGGGTGGCGCCCGCACCAGCGCCAGGCGCTCGGCGCGGGCGGGCGGCCGGGCCAGGATCGACTTGCCGTCCAGCCAGCGCTCGAGGTCCTCAGCCACCGCTTCGGCCGACGCATACCGCTGCCGCGGATCTTTCTCCAGGCATTTCAGGCAGATCGTCTCCAGGTCGCGCTCGGTTCCCGTCCGGACGGCGCTGGGTGGCTCCGGCACGTGTTCTCTGACGAGTTCGAGAGTTTCGAGCGGAGAGTCTCCCCGGAACGGCGGCTTACCCGTCAAGAGCGCATAGAGAACGGCCCCGAGGCCGTGGACGTCCGTGGCCGTGGTCACGGCCCCCTTTCGGCCCGTCGCCTGCTCCGGCGCCATGTAGGACGGCGTCCCGAGCACAGCCCCGGTCTGCGTAAGCTCACTGTCGGCCCCGACCCGCCGGGCCAGTCCGAAGTCGGCCACGAGAGGATGGCCCTGGCCGTCGATCAAGATGTTGGAAGGCTTCAGGTCCCGGTGCAGGATTCCTCGTCCGTGAGCGTGGTGGACCGCTCGGGCGACGGTTACCATCAACCGGGCCGCGTCGCGGGGTTGGGCGCTGAATTCGGAGAGCCGTTCCGCCAGGTTCCCTCCTTCGACGAGCTTCATGCTGAAGAAGCGGCAGCCACGATGGTCGCCGACCTCGTAGATCGGCACGATGTGCGGGTGGTCGAGGTTGGCGACCGCCTCGGCCTCGTTGCGGAACCGCCGCGCGTCGTCCTCGGTCGCACTCACACCGTCTCGGATCACCTTGAGTGCAACCAGGCGGTTCAGGCTCCGCTGTCGAGCCCGGTAGACGACACCCATCCCGCCACGCGCGATCTCGTCCAGCACCTCGTAATCGCGCAAGTCGTGATCGCCCTCGGGTACGGGTGGGAATGTCGCCAACTCGGCGAGAATAGCCGCCAGGGGATCCGGGTCGATTCGGTCCGTCCCGTTCTGGCCGTTGGCGCCGCCCGACTCTTGTGGTCGGAGCGGCTCGGCCAGGCGATGGAGCTGGTCCTGGACGGAAAAGAAATCCGCCAGTTCCGCGGCGAAGTCAGGATGGCGATCGAGCAAATCCCGGCGATCCACGCGTTCCCCGCGTTCAGCGACTTCGTAGTAGGCAGCAAGCAACTCATGGAGTTGGTCTTCGCGCGTAATCAGTCCGTCGGGATCGACCGTCATGCGCGACAACTCACTTCGGTTCGCCGATTCGATGCCGAATTGCCTTGCCGCCACGATAGAGCAAGCCGGTTACCGACGCGACGGTCTTGTTCATCCGACGGGCGGCCTCGGGCACCGAAAGCCCTTGAAAATGATGCAGCTCGATCGCACTGCGCTGTTCCTCGGGCAACTGGGCCAAGGCATGGGCCAGAAGCACCAATTGCTCGCCCCTCATCGCTTTCTCGCCAGGAGTCGAGTCGTCCCGGGCGAGCCAGGTTTCCAGCCGCGCCGAGGATTGCTCGATGGCCTTTTCGATGGATCCTGCGCGTTCCGCCCTGTGGCGAACAAATCGGCGCGTTGCCTGCGCCAAGGTGCGAGCGAGTATCGTGCGGAGCCAGGCCTCCAGCTCGGCATGGCTTTGGCCGCGAAACTGGCTCAACTTCTCGTATGCGACCAGCAACGTCTGCTGGACCATGTCCGACGGGTCGAGCCGGCTGCGCAGCCTGGGATCGATTTGTAGCCGGGCCAGCATGCGCAGATAATCCGCGTATTGTTCCAATGAGCGCGGCGCACCTCCAAAGTCGAGGGACATCTCGGCAACTCTCCGTCGTCCCAGCCAAGAACGCACGATCGATTGCGACGCCGATTATATCGCTCATTCGGCCGATCGTGCGCTCTGATTCCCAAAAACGACTACGGGGAACTGAAGTGCTGGTGGGCTTTCAGCAGCGTTTCCTCGACGATGTCAGAGGGATCGCCCTTGCCTCGCAGCGATGCGTCGATGCCGGTGCGGGCCAGAAGCCTCAAGTAGTTGCGATACGATTCCAACAACCGGTCCAGAATGCCCGGCGAATGCCGCCGCGCCTCATCAATCAACCGGCCGATGATCGCGTCCCCGTTGACCATGCGCGGCCCCTCCTCGGACCAGCCAACCCCGCCGCGACCGAGCCTGACGGAGAGTACATCACGACGCTTATATCATGCGATACTAGAGAAGACGCATGGATTTTCCAAAACGCACGAAGAAAATTGACGAGGGGCCAGTTTTTGCACCGCCACGATATCGGTGTCCGATTGATCAGATGGTCCAATCTTCGATAGTCAGCCCCGGAACCCTGCCGAAATTGCGCGTGTTCCGCGTCAATAGCGTCAACCCATGACTCAACGCAGAACGGTATCCAGCAGGAACTTCATGGCGTTTGATCATCGGTCGGTCTGTCCGCTTGGCGGATTGCTCGGCCGAGAGCCAGAACTTCGTCAAAGGCGGGCTCGTCCTTCATTGACCCGATCACGCGGTCCAGCCAATCGGGGGCCGGGTTACGCGCTTTCATCGCCTTTTGCAGCTCGAGCACAGCATCCTCGAGCGCCGTCATTCGCTTTTCGAGCGTGGCTCTTGGCATCGGTTATTCCCCAGTTCGTTCCCTGCTATAGTAGACGAAGGCGGTCCACGGAAACAACGGACAAGCTGAACTCCAATCATCCGTTCGGGCCGCCGCGCCGGCTCGCTCGTTCAAAGAGCTCCCGAAGTGGAATCTCCAGCCCAGGCAGAACATTGCCGCCGTCGAGCGTCTGCGATTCATCCAGAACAACGAATTGATCGGGAGCCGTGTAGACGGTCACCGTCCGCGCCTTGGGATCGACGTACCAAACAAGTTGCGTACCGGCATCGAAGTACTCGCGGAGCTTACGATCCATTTCCTTCGGCGTGTTCGACTCGCTGAGAATCTCGACGGCCAGATCGGGCGCAACTGGTGGAATCGCCCCGTATGATTGGGGCAAGTGTTCCCAACGAACGAACGAGACGTCGGGGATGCGGACGAGCCCGGTGAGCAGACGCAACATTCCGTCTGCGCCGGCTGCGGTCCCGAGGTTGTGGCGACGCAGGAATTCGATCAGCGCGTAGATGAACTCCGCACCCAGCCGCGACTCGTCGTAGCCCGTGAGTTTCTCCACCAGAACACCGTCAACCAGCTCGCAAAGACGCCTTTCGCTGGCATGAATCGCGAGGACGTCTTCCTCGGTTGCAGTCCCAGGAAGTCGGCGCATGCGGATGCGCTCAGGCGGTATGTCGCCGAGCGACTCAAGCAAGTCGGCGACCGTCTCGATGGTCGCGGCCGGAAGGGTGGCGAGGGTCATCGAATCTTTCCCATGTAGTTGATAGCTGCTATCATTGTGCCGGTAGCGTGCCCTCCAGACAAGCAGCGTTCCCGCGACGGTGGGCCAAGCCGGGAGCCGTTCCTTGAGAGCAAGTAGGCCCCGTTCGCCGCGAACCCCGGTTCGAGTCTGGCAAGGGTCGACGCGTCTTGGTCAACTCCGTTGGAGGAGCCTCCCTTCGGGGCTGAATCTGATCTGATGACTACTGAGCTCCGTTATCCGCACTTGGCGATCGACACCGACGGTACTGCTCGGATTGAACGCACCAGGTACAAGGTGATTCATCTGGCTGGCGAACATTACCACTTCGGCTGGTCGGCTGAAGAGCTGTTGCACCAGCATCCCGATCTCAGACCGGAGCAGGTCTATGCGGCGCTGACCTACTTCTACGACCACCACGATCAGCTCGTCGAGCAGATGCGTGTTTCCGCGGATGCCGTCGAAGCCGAAAGAATCAAGCAACCGCTTTCACGAGCCGACCTGTTGAAGCGGCGCGCCGCGGGAAATCCCTGACGATGCCGCTTTCGGTCTACATGGACGTCCATATTCCGTTCGCAATCACTGAAGGCTTGCGGCTTCGAAAGATCGACGTGCTCAGGAGCCAGGACGATGGGACGACGGAACTGGATGACGAGCCCCTTCTCGCTCGAGCCACGGAGCTCGGTCGCTTGTTCTTCACACAAGACGAGGATTTCCTGAAGATCGCTTCTCGGTGGCAGCAATCAGAAAACCATTTCGTCGGGATCCTGTTCGCCCACCAACAAGGAGCCAGCCTGGGACGACTTGTCGATGACATCGAGCTTATCGCTATGTGTTGCGATCCGCAGGAGCTTTCGAATCGCGTGACATACTTACCCCTGAAATGAATCCCCACGATTATGTCGCTGACCGGAGCGTCTCGTGCGTACGACCGAAGAATACCCTGGGCCGCTAACGATCGTCAAAAGCGTCTGCCCTCTCGACTGCCCCGACACCTGCAGCATGCTGGTGACAGTCAAGGACGGCGTGGCAGTCGATCTTCGCGGCGACCCCGATCACGGATTCACCCGTGGTTTCCTATGCCAGAAGATGGCCCGCTACCTTGAGCGCGTCTACAGCCCCGATCGCTTGCTTCAGCCGCTAAGAAGAGTCGGCCGGAAGGGCGAGGGCCGGTTCGAGCCGATGACGTGGGACGATGCCCTGGCCGAAATCGCCCAGCGGTTCGCGGCCATCGCAAACTCCGCGGACGGCCCGCAGGCCATCCTGCCCTACAGCTACTGCGGCACGATGGGCAAGCTTCAGTCGAGCAGCCTCGATCGGCGGTTCTTCCATCGCCTGGGTGCATCGAGCCTTGACCGGTCGATCTGCGCGTCGGCCGGTGCGGCGGGCTACGAGTACACTTTGGGACGCGGCCGGCTGGGGGCTGATCCCATGGGTGTTCCGAAATGCAAGTTCATCGTGAACTGGGGCTCGAACACCGTCAACACGAATAGCCATCTCTGGAGCTTGATGATCGAGGCCCGTAAGGCGGGCGCCATCATCGCGACGATCGACCCGTATCGCAGCCCCACGGCGGCGCGGTCCGACTGGCACATCCAGCCGCGCCCCGGCACCGACGCTGCGCTCGCGCTGGGGGTGCTTCACGTCGTGTGGCGCGACGGCCTGCAAGACCACGATTACCTCGCGCGGGCGACCGTCGGCGCCGAGAAGCTTCGGGATCGCGTCACGAATGAGTACGCTCCCGAAAAGGTCGCGGCGATCACGGGTGTCGACGTCAACACGATCGAACGGCTCGCCCATCGCCTCGCTCGCGAGCAACCCTCACTCATCCGGCTCAACTACGGCATGCAGCGCCATCACGGCGGAGGCATGGCGGTCCGTACGATCACCTGCATTCCCGCCGTCATCGGCTCGTGGCGCCACCACGGCGGAGGCATCTTGCTCTCGACCAGCGGCACGTACGACTTCGCCATGGACAAGCTGACCCGACCCGATCTGTCGCCGCCTGGCACGCGGCTGGTCAACATGAATCAGCTTGGTGAAGCACTGCTCGGCGAGCTGCCCGGCCCAAGCGTCCGGGCCGTCTACGTGTATAACAGCAACCCCGCCGCCGTGGCCCCGAACCAGGCGAAGGTCATCAAGGGGCTTGAGCGCGAGGACCTGTTCGTCGTCGTGCACGAGCTATATGCCACGGATACCGTCGACTTTGCCGACATCGTGTTGCCCGCAACGTCGCAGCTCGAGCAGATTGACATCCACGGCTCGTACGGCCATCACGATGTGATGCTCAATCAGCCGGCGATTGCGCCCCGAGGCGAGTGCCGTTCGAACAACGATGTCTTTCGCGAGCTGGCCCGCCGGCTCGGCTTCGAGCCCGAGCTGTTTCCGGACGACGAGACCTTGTTACGCGAGGTCTTGAGCGGTCGAGGCACGTTAACAGGAATCACGCTCGAGCGGCTGAGAGAGCAGGGGGCCATCCGCTTGAACATCCCAGCCGAGTTCACCCCGTTCGCCGCGGGTGTTTTTCCGACGCCGTCGGGGAAGTGCGAGCTCTATGCCGAGCGGATGAAGGCCGACGGCTTCGACCCGCTGCCGGCGTACACGCCGCCGCTCGAAGATCCACTCACCCGTCCCGACCTGGCTGCGCAATATCCCTTGCAACTGGTCTGCCCTCCGCGCCCGCAATTCCTGAATTCGACCTTTGCGAATTCACCCCGTCATCGCGCCTCAGCCGGCGATCCGGAAATTGAGCTGTCATCCCAGGACGCCGAGGATCGCGGCCTTGAGAATGGTCAGTGGGCCGAAGTCTTCAATGACCGCGGCCGTTTCCTGGCCAGAGTCAGCACCAGCGGTAGCGTCCGCCCGGGCGTGGCCGTCGCGACCGGAATCTACTGGAACAAGCTCACCCGCGGAGGCACCAACGTGAACGGTACGACATCATCGGCCCTGACCGACATGGGCGGCGGCGCGACATTTTTTGATAATCTGGTTGAGGTCAGAAGGATATCAGACAAAGCCGGAGCCGGTTGAATGGCGACGAGACTGGGTGAGATTCAAGCGCGCTTTGAGGAGAATCTCGATCGGGTGAAGAATCTCGGCAACCTATATACGTCTCATGCGGGAACAGGGCAGGGGCGGCGCAGCGTGCAGAGCACCGATCTCCTTCGAGCGGCGGTGGTGCTTCTCCACGCGACTCTGGAAGATTTGTTGCGCTGCCTCGCCGAATGGAAGCTCCCCACAGCCGAGCCCGGCGTTTTTAGCGAATTTCCAATTGCGGGCGCCGAGGGGAGGACAAAGATTGGATTGCACGAGTTGGCTCGTTTCCGCGGCCAGACAGTTGATGAACTCGTCTCGAACTCAGTGAGCGAGTACCTCGAGAGATCGAATTACAATCACGTGGGTGACATCAAGCAAATCTTGGAAAAAATTGGCCTTGCCGCCACAATAGATAAAAAGCAGGCGAGCAATCTCGCGGCCTTGATATCACGAAGGCACTGGGTTGCTCATCGAGTGGACCGAAATCCCGAGCGCGGCTCCGGGCACCATGTCGTAAAATCGATCTCGAGTCAATCGCTTTCCAGATGGATCCAGGCCGTTGAATTGTTCGGACGTGACATACTTTCCAAGTTCTGACGCTAGAGGCATCAAATGGCCGACCATGGCAAAATCGCCGACAAAATTAAGAAGGTCCTTGAGGGCCTTAACTTGCGTGGGCTCGAAGTCGAGATCGAGCCGGACACAGGATCCAGGGTTGTAGCCGTAGTGACCTCCGAGGAATTTGAATCAATGGATGAGGCGGATCGGCAGCAATTGGTCTGGATGAAGTTACTCGAGGAACTCGACGATTATGAACAGTCCCGAGTTGAATTCGTTCATACTATGGCCCCGTCCGAATGGGAGCCGGCCAGCGAAGTGTGATCCAGCGGTCTGGCGCCCCCATCACGTTCAGAGAGCGGTAAGGCGCGGCTGGGAGCTCTCAATTCGATGAAAGACTCAAGCTCACCGACCTGCCCCCACTGCAAGACATCCCTCCGCAGCTTGGGCCAGCTCCCGATCCGCGTCGGCGGAGCGAACCCCGGCTGGCATTTTTTCCTGGGTGAGCTGGCTGATCTTGGCGAGACGGTCAAGCCGCTCGACCTCTATCGCTGCGAGAGTTGCGGCCGGCTCGAATTCTACGACCACGACTTCAGCCTCCCCAAGCGCTGAACCGATCCGGAGAAGGCGATGACTACGCTCCTCAACCGATTATTGCGGCGGTCTGAAAAGCAAAAAACAGCACATCTCGCGTTCATAGTCTATTCGCGTGCTGGCTGCGGCTGTTGCGACAAGGCCATGAACGTGCTCAAGGAAGCCCAGCGCCGGTTCGGATTCACCATCGACGAAGTCGATATCGATCACGATCCGGACCTGGTGGCAAAGTTCAACACTGAGGTTCCGGTTGTGACCGTAAACGGCAAGGTGCGGTTCCGGGGAGTGGTCAATCCGGCGTTACTGGAGCGATTGCTCGCGGCCGAAAGCCGGCAGCCGGGATCGAGCGGAGATTCAGAGGAGTGAGCGCCAGCGACGGCCCGCGGTAACTTCTGCCTTAGAATCGGGCCGGCGTCTACTTCCGTCGCTTCTTCGCCCACCGGTCGGCCAGGGCGAGCAATCGCTTGAGATCGAGAACAAACCCGGGCAGCAAGGGCGTTTCGTACGTCTTGTCCTCCGGAATGTGCAGCTCTTCGTCCTTCTCGCCGCCGAAACGGTACACGGTCAAGCTTCGTCGAAATCGATCGATGACCCAGTATTCCCGCACGCCGATCTCCCGGAATTCGTCACGCTTGGCGACGTAGTCGCGTTCCTGGTTGATCTTTCCCTTCGAAACGAATTCGACCGTGATCGTCGGAGCCTCGCCTTCCTCCGGATCGCGTCCAAGACCCGCCCAGATCGCCCGATCTACGCGCCGCCGGTTTTGCCTTGTCTCGATCTCTTCTTCGGGAAAAGTCGCATCCATCGCAGACCCTTGGGGATGGGCCTCTTGATAAGTTTGAAGCCAATGCCCGAGTGTTTCGTTTGGCCCTCGTTCCTGGCGTGATGGCGTAGGAGACACGACGAGAACCCCGTTGATTAGCTCGTACCGCCAGCCCTTTTGAATTTGGGCGTGATCGAATTCCGTCACCGTGAGCAAGAGCCCGGCCGATCGAGGACCGAGCCGGAGTCTACGAGTTTTCGGAGCAGCGGTGGCCATGCGAGACCCTCGTACTTTGAACCCAGCAACCTCTTCGGGCGAAAGCAGTCCTGTTGAATTCCACCCCAAATTCGCCATGACCACACGCCGCGTAACCAGGCGATGAACGGCTCGTGCCGCACAATCCGTGCTGGTCGGTCTCCGTCCTCAAAACGCAATCGCCTTCTTCAGCCGCCGGCGCACCGCGACGAACTGCCCCGAATGCATGATCGGGTGAAGTGCAGCGATGTTCAGCATGTCGCCGACCGTCGGCGCCCATTCCGGCAATGTGCCGCCGCGCGTATCCTCCAGCTCGGCATCGCTCACGCCCGCAATCGCCTTCTTGGTCGCCGCGCGCTGCGCAGCCCACAGCTTGAAGTATTCGTCCTTGGTCGCGAGCTTCCGGTCTTGTACGTCCGGCTTCAAACTGTGGCTCTCGTCAAAGCCCGCGGGCAGCTCGGGCGATAGACCAGGGCTCACGTATTCGATGAACGCCCGCTCGCCGGAGATCAGATGGCCAAGCTGCAGCGCAATCGAATTCATGCCTGGCACGCCCTCCAGACGCAGATCGGCGTCGGCAAGGTCATCCAGGTATTTCTTCATGATCACGTCGCTCATCTCGAGATTCTTGAGGATCACGTCCTTCGGTCCCATGGCGAAAGGCTCCGTGTGGTCGAAGATGGGTTTATCCCGCGATGAGCATGCGACTCACCGCGGGGTCTTTGCAGGTTGCGGCTCAGAACGCAATCGGCTTCTTGAGCATTCGCCGCACGGCGACGAACTGGCCGGAATGGTTCATCGGATGAATGCCGGTCATGCTGAAGGCCGCGGCCACAGTCGGCAGAAAGGGCGGCAGTTTTCCTTCTCGCGTGTCCTCAAGGTCGGTGTCGCTCACGCTCTCGAGCGCTTTCTTGGTGGCGGCTCGCTGCGCGGCCCAAAGCTTCAGATACTCGTCCTTCGTCGCGTAGTGGCTGTCGTCGGCGGGAGGGTTCTTTATGTCGTGATGTTCCGCGAAGCCAGCCGGAAGCGGCGGCGAAGCCCCGGGTGTGACCATCTCCATGATCCGCCGCTCGGAACTGATCAGATGCCCGAGCTGGAGCGCAATCGGATGCATGCCCTCGACCGGTACCAGCTTGAGATCGGCATCAGACAGATCTTCCAGGTATTTGTTGACGACGAAGTCGCTCATATCCATCGTCTTCAAGATGACGTCCTTCGGGCCCATGGCTGTATCCTTCTCCTTTGAGTAGGGTCAATCATCGAACGTGAATTGCGAAGTAAAAACGATCAACGCGGTGCCGGCGCCGCACCTTGATTTTTGGCACGCTCCAGCGTGAAGTCCGCGATGAAGAGCTGGCTCTTGTGGTCGGCGGTGCGGCCGCTCGAGGTCCACATCAGGCGCTTGCCGTCGGGGCTGAACACGGGCAGCCCGTCGAAGCCTTCCTGGTACGTGATGCGTTCCTCGGCTCCGGAATCGACGTTCATTAGATAAAGCTCGTAATTCGAATGCCCGTGCTTGCTGGTCGCGTAGATGATGTGGGTTCCATCCGGGTGCCAGTACGGGCCCCAGTTCACGAAATCGTTCTGGGTCAATGCCCGCTCGCCCGTGCCCTCGGTGTTGTTCACGTAGACCTGAAGAAAGTCGTTGACCTTTCGGTCGCTGCGGTAGATGATTCGCCGGCCGTCGGGAGAGAAGAACGGGCCGCCATCGTAGCCCTTCTGGTGCGTGATCCGCCGCGCGTTCTTGCCGGAAGCGTCCATGATATAGATCTCACCGTCGCCATCGCGGAATGACGTGAAAATGATCTTCGACCCGTCCGGCGAATAACTCGCTTCGGCATCATATCCAGGCGCATCCGTCAAGCGTCTCAGGTTCTTGCCGTCCAGATCGGCCGTGAAGATGTCCATCGTCTCGGGAAACTCCCAGCGATAGCGCGCCGAGCGGCTGTAGGCTGGTCCCTTCGGAGGCTCGGCCGCGGTGCTCGGCGAGAGGTGTGTTGATGCGAACAGAATGGAGTTCCCACTGGGATGAAAGAACGGGCACGTGCAGCGCCCTTTGCCGGTGCTGACCATCTTGAGCGGACCATCCTCTTCGAGCTGGCCCAGGAAAATCTGGTACCCATCTTCATCGGGGAGCGGATGGTGGAAGATTGAAGGCGGCACATAGGGAACTGCCTGAAAGATGATCGATCGGCCGTCCGGACTGAAGTACCCCTCGCCCGAGCGGGCCAGGCCGAAGCTGACCTGGCGAATGTTTGTGAGATGAGCAGCCTCGAGTCGCGCGACCTCCTCGGCCGAAAGGGCAGGGGCCGTGCGCTTGCCCGGTCGTCGGGTGCTGAGCGAACAAGGCTGCCGCCAAGAGCAGCGCAGACGAAAATGCCATTGATATTGCTCCGCGGCTCGACCGAGCCGATCGTGGGTGCTAGCCTCCAGAGATCTCCCCCGCGGGTCGATCTCAGTAGTCAGCGAATGTGGCGATGCCTAGTATAAGGCGAGTCGAGCGATTCGCCAATGGTCCCGATATCCGAGCGAGTTAGAGCAGTGAAGATTTATACGAAGACCGGCGACGACGGCACGACCGGCCTGCTGGGCCCGGGCCGCGTGCCCAAGCACGACCTCCGGATCGCGGCATACGGCACCGTCGATGAGCTGAATGCCACGCTGGGCGTCGTGCGCTGCCTCGGCCTCGATGCGGTCACCGATCAACTGGCCGCCCGGCTTCAAGAAGAGCTGTTCCTGGTCGGTTCCGCACTCGCCGATCCCCTTCCGGACGGAAAGTTCCACAACACGATCACGGGCACGCACGTCGAGCATCTCGAACGCGCGATCGACGGGCTCGAGGCCGGGCTCGAGCCCTTGCGGGAGTTCATTCTGCCCGGCGGCGTGCCAACCGCCGCCTTTCTCCATCTGGCACGCACGGTCTGCCGCCGCGCCGAACGGCTGGTCGTCGAGCTTGCACAAGAAAAACACGAAGCCGTGGCCGTGTCCGTCTTGTTTATCTCAACCGGCTGAGTGATCTGCTGTTCGTGCTCGCTCGCGCGGTCAACCAGAAGGCCGGCGTGCCGGACGTCATCTGGAAAGGTATCTGAAATGGCCCTCCTGGACGCAGGTGCGACCGATGGCAAGCTCGCCGGACGTACGGTCTTGATCACCGGAGGCCGGCGCGTCGGCGGCGACCTGGCGCGGATCCTGGCGGCGCGCGGCGCGCACGTCGCGATGACGTTTCACACCAGCCGCGCGGCGATCGAGCAAACGATCGCGCAGGTCGAAGCATCAGGCGGCCGGGGACTGGCCATCGCCGCTGACCTGACGAAGCCGGTCCAGGCGCAGAGCGTGGTCGAGCAGGTAATCAACCGATTCGGTCGCCTCGACGCACTCGTGAACATGGCGAGCGTCTTCAGGCGCACGCCGCTGGCCACTCTCACGGCTGCGGAAATCGAGGAGATGATCGCGGCCAATCTTCTCGCCCCGTTCCACGCAGCGCACGCATCGGCCAAGATCATGCTCACCCAGGCACCCGACGACGGAATCAAGGGCAAGATCGTGATGCTGGGCGACTGGGCGAGCGAGCGACCTTACAAGGATTATCTCCCTTATCTGGTCGCCAAGGGCGGCCTCACCACCCTCACTCTGGCACTGGCAACAGAGCTCGCCCCGGATATTCCTGTCGCCTTGATCCAGCCCGCCATGATCGACCCTCCGCCCGACTTGACGGCGTCCGAGATCAACGACGTGCTCGACCAGACGCCCCTGCGCCGATTCGGATCCTCCCTGGACGTCAACCGGCTGATTCTCTACCTGCTGGACGGCACCAACTTCGTCACAGGCTCATGTTTCCGTGTCGACGGAGGACGATTCCTGGGTTGTGAGCGGTGAACGTGGCGTCCGTGTAGGGTGGGCGAAACCCACCAGCCTTTCAGAATGTGTTGGTGGGCTTCACCCACCCTACGGTCGGAGACTCGCAACCCCACGAACCCGCAGCCTGCTCAGGCCCCGCCCGGAATCACCGGCAGAATCACCTGTGACGGATGGTCGTGATCGTGGTGGATCGTGTTGTCGGCGGGGACCATGCGGCGATATTCGCCCAGCGGCTCGCCCGTGTTGGGGTTCACGTCGAAGCGGGGATAATTACTGCTTGATACATCGACGCGAATGCGGTGGCCTTTCTTGAATACGTTGGAGTTTGGGTAAAGGGTGATCGTGATCTCGGCGATCTCGCCGGGCTCGAGCGGCGGTGCCTGATGGTCGAGGCCTTCGCGGTAGCGGGTTCGCAGAATGGAATCGCCCAGATTCAGGTCGAAGCCCAGTGGATAGTCCGGGTTCGGGGGGATCTCGTCGATCAGCTTCGCCGTGAAGTCAGTGTCGGGCGCGGTCGAGGAGACCCAGAGCTTGACCAGGGTCGTGCCCGTGACTTCCAGGTCGGTTTCGAGCGGCTCGGTGCGAAAAACCACGACGTCCTGGCGTTCGGAGAGCGGCAGACGGTTCGCCGTTGCATGGGTTTCCTCGCGTGGCCGCTGGTCATAACCGCCGCTGGTCATGAGTCCCTGATTTGAGGAGATGTTACCTCCCACAGTCGGCACGGGATGGTGCGGGTCAAAGGTGTACGTGGTGTGAGCCGATTGCGACTCGGGCGCGCTCCTGGCCAGAGTGCCACTGGCCGACATGTAAAGCGTGGTCGCGCGGGCTCGTACGAGGGGCCACTCTCGCTCGCCGCGCCAGAAACCGCCGTGCCGGAGCCGGCCGCCGGGCGAGCGGCGGTCGTCGCCGGTGCCCATGACGTACAGCAGCACGGCGGGATCGTCTTGGGCGCCGTTCTTGTCGTCTTTGAGCCAGCGATCGTACCACCGCAGCCGCAGCGCCAGCAGGTTGATGCCGGCCTCGCGCGTGAATTCCAGTTCCCCGGCGGTGTTCGAGTTTTGCCCGCCGTGGGTCCACGGACCGATCACCAGTTTCTGCGGAGACTTCTTGGTCCGGGAAAGGGCCTCGTAGTTCATCGTCACCTGGCGCGTCCACGAATCGTACCAGCCGGTGATGTGGAGCACGGGAACATCGGCATAATCGGCGACGTGGTCGACCACCGACATTCCTTTCTTGTGCCAGAAGGAGGATTCGGGGCCGCTGCGCATCGCTTCGATCAGCCACGATTCGTATTCGGGCACGACTCGCAGAGGCGTGTTGCCCGGCCGGACGGGCAGGCTGTCGGCGTGGTCGCGGATTCGCCGGCCGCTCTCGGCCAGCGCCTGCTGGAGGGCCGGATTGGCCAGCGCAAGCTTCGAGTTTGGTGCGCCGATCTGGAAGATCCAGTTCATGAATCGCAGCTCGAATGCCCCGCCATGGCGCATTCCGCTGACGCCGCAGTTCGATACCGAATCGATCGGCACCATCGCCCTCAGGTGCGGCGGGTTCAGCTCGGCGAGCGCGTGCTGGGTGCCTCCCGGGTAACTGGTGCCGAAGGTGCCGACCTTGCCGTCGGACCACTCCTGGCGCGCGATCCATTCCACCACGTCGAACCCATCAGCGGGGTCATCCACGATCAATCGCCACGTTCCTTCGCTGGCATACCGGCCGCGCACGTCATTGGCGACCACCACGTACCCGCGCTCCGCGTAGTAGCGGCTTTCACCGCCGGCACCGTCTTTGTTGTACGGAGTGCGCGTCAGGAGCGCAGGGAAGCGCCCGGGCGCCGGCTTGCCGTCGCGGCCAGGGCGATAAAGGTCGGCTGCGAGCGAAACACCATCCCGCATCGGGATCATCACGTTCTTCTGCAACACTGCGTCGAATTCTGCCGCGCGCGAGCTCGTCTTCGGCCCCTGGGCGCGCGCAACCGGCAACCGCTCCTGGCCGACTAGCCCGCCAAGAATGACCACGGCCACGGTCATGACGCCTCGGTTTCTCGAGAACATGGATCGATCCCCTGGTTGCTCAAGTCGCTCGAACCGGCTGTGCCTGCCGCCTGCGCTGTGCAACAGATTGTCGCGAGCGATCTCGTGAAAGCAATCGGCTACCGCCTCGAGTTAGATCGCGCCGTCGCCTTCTTAAAGCAAACCTCGGCGACTCGAACGCTTGTGGGTTTGGTCGCGAACGAGGCTGCTGCCATTTCCGGCGGACTCCATTGCGACCTCGCTCGAGGCGGGCCCAGCCCGTCTCCCGCGCCGACGATGAGCGATGTTGTCCATTTGCGACAATGTGGGATTTTCGCAATCGCGGTGGCAGCACGGATGACGCTCGGAGATTTTTTTGGTAGCGTGTTTTCTTAAGAGGGTTGGTGCGGGTCTGATTCTGCTCAGAATGGCTGGTGGAGCGTGACGGTGAATCAGATCGGCAGCCCGCAGTTCCACCCGTAGGTCGCAATTCGCGTCGAGGCGACGAAGTCGGTCGTGGTCGTCAGGAATCCAGGGAGTTCCCGCGAGCGGGATCATGCACCGTGGCACGAAAGAAGACTTCGAAAGTCCGCGTCAACGTCAAGGCGTCGTTATCGCGGCGGCTGAGAGAAATTCGGCAGGAGATCTTTGGCGACCACGGCGGGCCCGAGCTGGCGCGTCGTCTCGGCCTTCCCGCCAGAACCTGGTACAACTACGAGACCGGGGTGACCGTGCCCGCCGAGGTTCTTCTCGGCTTCATCGAGCAGACGGGGGCCAACCCCATCTGGCTGCTGACCGGCGAAGGTCAGCGGTACCGGCGCACCACCGACGAGCGCATGCTTTCCCAGTTGAGCCCGGTCGAATTGATCCGGCGCGGGCTGGAAGAGCTTGAACGATCGCCCAGCAGTTCCGTGGTGGTGGCGGCCGAGAATCTGCCTGGCGAAAGCGCTTCCGAATTCGTTGGTGTGCGGCTCTGCCCGCTCGCCGAGATTGGCACCGAGCCGATTGACCCCTCGCGGCTCGAAGGTTACGTGCTGGCGTACCGGCAGTGGCTTCCCAATCCCAATGAGACGATCGCCACGCAATTGACCGACGATGCCATGCATCCGATCCTGCCCGCCGGCTCGATCGTGGCCATCGACCGCTCCGTCATCGATCCTCGCAAGCTCCACGGCCAGATTGTCGCCGCGCGCCCCGAGGGCGTCCCGATGATTCGCTGGCTCGACTTGAGCGGCAAACACGTGATCCTGCGCCCGAATCAAACCAGCGGCCGCGATTTCCCGTTGATCCCGGTCGACTTCAGTAGCGCCGACCCGCAGCTCATCATCGGCCAGGTGGTTTGGTCCTGGAGCCGATTCAGCAAGCGATAGCAACCGTTCGGTCTACACGGTCTCATGTCTCACTCACGGCCGAGCCAGTTCGTGCCCTCGGAACTCTGGCAGAAGGCGCGCGAGCCGACCTTCTGGCTGGACTCGGAGCTCCGGATCGCCTGGGTGAATGAAGCCTGGGAGACGTTGACCGGCCACACCTCCGAATCGGTCGTGGGAACGGCGTGCCACGCCCACGCTCCGACCCGTGCCGATGATCCGGCCGACCTGGCGGCGAGTTTCCGCCCGCCCCCCGACTCATTGAAAGGCAAGCCGGCCGGAACCCCCGTCCTGATCTTTCACTCGAGCGGAGAGCGGATCTGGCGCCGGGTCGAGTACTGGCCCTTCGTCGACGCAAACGACGCTCTGATCGGACTGCTCGGTGTGGTTCGCGGCGAAGAGGATGGCCACAGTGTTCCCGATACGGAGGCCGGCAGGCTCCACGTCGAGCTGCTGGAGACCCGCCGCCAGCTTCACAAACAGGCGGGGTTCGATAGCTTGCTGGGCTCCGGTCCGGCCCATCGGCGGTTGCTCGAGCAGGTTCGCCTGGCTGCCGACTCCACAGTGCCCGTGCTGATCCTGGGCGAGGCGGGCACCGGAAAGCGGCACGTCGCGCGGGTTATCCACCAGAACGGACCGGGGCGGAACGGGCCGTTCATTCCGTTCGACGCCGAAGCCCTTCCTGCCGAAATGCTCGAGAACGAGCTCTTTGCCGCGCAAGGCGTGACAGATTCGCCAGCACCGGAAGAGTCGCCGGCCCGCTCTCCCGGCAGACAAAGATCGGTGCTCGCTCCTGGCTCGACTGTCTTGTTCCGCGAGATTCTCACGCTGCCGCGCGATGTTCAAGCACGGCTGCTTGCTTCTCCGGATCGCTCCGTGCGACTGATCGGAACGACTGTACTCGACCCCGATGCCGCACTCGCGAGCGAGCGGATCCGGCCGGATTTCTATTTCGCTCTGACCGCGCTCGTCGTGCGCCTGCGGCCGCTGCGCGAGCGCCGCGACGAGCTGCCGATTCTGGCGCAGCACATGCTCGAGCGTGCCAATCAGCGTGGCGGCGTGCAAAAGGATGGATTCTCACCGGAAGCACTCGCGGTCCTCTCCGGCTACGACTGGCCTGGGAACTTGCATGAGCTCGCGCGTGTGATCGACCAGGCCCACGCCGCCAGCCCGAGCGGGCACACTTGCGTGGACGCGGACGATCTGCCGGCGTCGATTCGCGGTAACCTGGGCGGTGCCTTCGTACCACCACCCGCGCGAAGCCCGATCAAGCCTCTGGACCAGCTCTTGACGGAGGTCGAGCAGCGGGCGATCGAACGCGCGCTCGAGCACGCCCGAGGCAAGAAGTCGCGAGCGGCCGATCTGCTCGGCATCTCCCGCCCGCGTCTCTATCGCCGGATCAAAGAACTCAACATGCCCGACGAGGGCGACGAATCCCCCGAAACGCCCTGACCCGGCGTCGCTCCCTGCACATGGGAAACTCGCACGTAGGGCCGACACGCGTGTCGGCCGACCGGTCCACACAAGGCGACACTCGTGTCGGCAAACCGGCGTCCCATTCTGCGCATGGGAAAGCCGAAAGAGCCCCTTCACGTCCGTGCTCAGGGGCCTTTCGGCGTTCCCCTTTTTTTGTTCGGTGAGCGAGACCTTAACGATTCATCCTGATCGAGGCAAGGAGTACATACATTCACGTCGTCCTGGACGGTATCTGCCAGGTGGGCCGCCTAGCGCGCCGCGCATCTCCGGGTCTGCTGTCGGGTCGGGCCGGAGTCGTCGCTCAGGCCGGTAGAAGTGGGGTGATCGTTGGTTTTTTCTGCGTGGCCGGAGGTCGGCTCCCGGCTTCTGCGCGAGCCATGAAACGATGCGATTCCGCCGCGCGGTCGGCTGCGCCCGGCCGCGCCACGTGGTGGCGCAAGGTTGCAAGTGCCTCTCGGGCTTCGTGCCGCGCCGTCGGATCGTCGAGCCACGACAAGCCCAGCGAACCAGCTCGTCCGACACGTCGCGCCACGTCAAGTACTCCGGGAAGAGCTCGGTGTCGGCCAGAAGATTCACCAGGCTGATGTACCTGGCCTTGATGAAGAACCTCGCCACCCAGAGATCGAATCGCCGGATCTTGTACACCACGACCGAGGGAAGTGCTTCGACCATCAGCTCGAGGCCGACCGACCCGGATACGGCCCAGGCCACGCGCGCCAGCCGGATCAGCTCGGGCGTCCGGCCGGCGTGGATGTCGATCTCGAGCCCGGGTGAGCGCCCCTCCTTCTCGATCACAGCAGCGAGGATCCCTTCGGCCAATTTCTTGTGACGTTCGTGCAAACAGGCGACGGCGAAGCGAACGCCCGGCGCTGGAACGCCATCTTGTTCGCAGCCTGGATCATCTCGGGGAGGTTCCGCAAGACTTCCTGTGTCCGCGATCCGGGCAAGATCGATACCAGCTCGCCGGAACGTGAGCGCTCCTCGGAGAGGAAATCTGCGTCGAGCGGCCGGTCCTTGAGCTCATCGAAGTACGGGTGGCCGACGTAAATCGCGTTGTGGAACCCGCGGGCAGTGGTACCATTCGGGCTCGAACGGAAGGCTGCACAGGACGAGGTCGACGTACTTCTTGACCTTCTTGATGCGCCAGCCTGCCCAGGCCCAGATCTGGGGGGGGACGAAATAGATGACCGGAATGCCTCGCGCCTTGGCGCGGCGGGCGATCCACCAGTGCAGTCCTGGGTAATCGACGAGCACGACCGCGTCGGGTCGGGTGTCGCGAAAATGGCGGTCGGCCACGAAGACGAGCCGAAGGAACGTGAAGAGATTCAGGAAAACGTGCAGGAACCACATCACGGCCAGGTCGACGAGCGGGTAGAGCAACCGCGCGCCGGCCTCTTTCATCTGGCCCCCGCCAAAGCCCGTGAACTGGGCGTCGGGATATAACTTGCGGAGCGAGCGAATCAGGTTGGCGGCATGAAGATCACCACTTGGCTCACCAGCAGAGATGAAGAATTGCATGGCGTCACCCGCTTCCTTGCCGGCTGCGTTCACATTTGACCCATCCCCTGGGCGCGGCACACACTAGCAGAACAGCGGAAAAGTGGGAAGGTTGATGATTGGTCAGTTGTCAGTTGTCAGTTGTGAGTCGTCATGATGCGACTTCTACATGCTCACAATCAGGGGGCTCCAATCGGGTTGATCAAGGTGCATCCGTCGCGCCGTCGCTTCGTGGCTTTTTCCGCAACGATTGATGAGGCTGTGTTATGGGGCTGGGACTTCGGTTGCCTCGAGCGCGTGGCGCGGCTGGGGCCGCGGAGACAGCGTCAGCCTGTGCGAAAATTCAGCATCTCTGGCAGCGCGCACCAGTTTCGCAAGGACCGCTTCGACAGGGATGTTGCGTTCCATCCCGATGGCGTGCACCTGGCGACGGCCGGAGAGGGTAGGTCGATCGAGATCTACCGCGTATCGGACGGCGAGTTAGTCCGCACCATCGGGGATCCGTGGGAACGGGCCCAATCAGTTGAGAGCCACGGACCGAACACCTCCGCCCGCGAATACCCTCCTGAACATCGGGGCTTCGACCAGCTCGAATTCACAGGAAGAGGCCGTGTCCTGGTCGCGGGCCCGACCGCGTACGAAGAATCTCACTTCTTTGAGTTTGATCGAGGTGCGAGCATCTGCTGGCTTTGGCTTGGTTTTGCACCCTTAGCCCATCACCCACGAAAGGAACTGCTCGCCTTTGTGTGTAACGATAAAGATGGCGCGACGATTCGCTTCGCGAACGGACTCGCGCGGTTCGAGCTTGAAGGGAATGCCACCGGGTGGAATCGGCCGCGACTCAAAGTGAGCGACCAGGAGCAGGAGCCGGGCTGGTTTGTCCCGACGATGGTCAAGGTGAACGCAATGGTCTTCAGCCCCGCCTGTGACGCGTTCGCGCTCACCGGCGAGATACCCGCGTCCGGTCCGCGGTCGATCGCGGTAAGCGTCCACGATTTTCCGTCCTTGCGCACGAGGTTCGTCCGAAAGATCGAGTTTGACGACGACCTCGTCGCCGCCGTGCTGCCGGCGCCGTGGCCTATCGCCACACGCCCCGTCGCGTTCCATCCTGGCCGACGCTGGCTTTTCGTCCCGGAAGGCATCGGCCTGATCACGGTACTCGACGCCGCGACGGGCGAAGAGCTCGACTACTGGGATGCACACGCCGACCAGGTGACGTGCATTGACGTCCAGCATGAGACCGGCATTCTGGCCTCGGGCGACCTGGAAGGTGAAGTGAAAGTTTGGAGATTGTGAGGAAGAGCGCTTGGGCCGCGAACCTGATCTCGGTGCAGGTGTCTCCTATCTCAAGGAGACGCGGCCATGGACACCAGCAACCTGCTCACGAAGTTCACCAGGATCGGCGCCCGCCTGAAGGTTGCCGATCGACCGTCGAATCGAAGGCGAGCCGCATCGGGCGCGATCACGTTGGATGTGCGAGAGGACCGCGAAGGGGAGTTCTTCGAGGTCATCAAATCGCCCGCGGCAGATCCCGAAGTGGCGGTTCTCGACGTTCAGCCAGCCGAGCGGCACCTGCTGCTTCTGGTTCGAGAGGCGGGCGAGAAGCGCAAGTTCCTCTGCGGCCACGATGAACGGCACTGGTTCGTCGCGGCGATCCCCGAGTCGGCACCGGTCGGTACGGTGCGCCAGGCGAAGGAGGCGCTCAAGCCTCCCGACGTGGTTATGGCTCAGGAACGAGCGGGGCTTCGCGCGGAAGCTCGCAACCGGCGCAAGAACGCCGCATACCGCCGTCAGGGCGAGTGGTTTTTCCTGCCGGTCAAAGACATGCATGTCAGCGAGCAGCTCGTGCTCCGCAACGAGCCTTTGAGCCGCGGCAATGGCAGCAAGCCGCACTGGGTCGACTTCTGCTACCGCACGGGTGGTGAGTCGGTGTACGTCTGCCGGCGTCACCCCGGCGGAGTGACGGAACACGAATATCGCCGCATTGTCACCGCCAACCCAAGGGCAGTCTCCTGGGGCTGGCAGAGCATGCGGCGCAATATGGGCGTGTATGTGCGGGGCAGGGTTCGCCACGCCGACCATCGCACGATCATTTTGCATGACTGGCACCAGGTGCTCATGAACACCGAAAACCAGGCAAAGTCAATGCAGAATCTCGCGTTCCTCGACTGATCGCCGGGAAAACCGCGTGGATGCGTCATTCAATGCCCCGCAGCCGATCGTCGACGTCGGGCAGGGGCGCCGCCAGGTGCAGATCGATATCCCCGGCGGGTAGATTCTCGAGCACGAACCTGCCGTCGCCATCGGCTGTGCAATCGCCGTGCTTCCAGGTCACGCGTGTGCCAGCCGCCGGCTCACCGCTGGCCTCGAGCAGCGCACGGCCGACAAGGCGATGATCGCTCGATTTGAGCGTGAGCGTGAAGTCCTCGGGATAGACCCGATTGCGGTCCGCCCTTGACTGACCCGGATAGTCGGAGACGTCGGGCTGCGGCTGCCGCGTCGTCGCGGCGTAGAGAAGTGTACGCTCATGGTGTGGATCCGTGATGACCAGGCAAGTCTGGATCTCACGGGGGAGACCGCGCAGCGTGAACGCGCCGTCCGCGCCGCTCGAAGTGACAAGCGGAATTGATGACCAGGTCAGGTCCAGGTGCACAGGCTCGTCTTCGGCTCTGGCGTCCAGGTGGCCGAGCGGATAGACCCCGAAGACTTTGATCCGCGCCCCGGCGATCGGCTTACCTCCGGGCTCGACCAGCCGTCCGCGCAGTGTTTCCTCCACGGGGAGTCGTAGACTGATTTCGGATTGCTGATTCGCTCTGGTGAGCTGTGTCCAGGCAACGCCATGACCGGGTGCCATCGCCACGAGATCCCAAGGATAGTATCCCTTGCCGGCAACGGAAATGTGGCGGAATGGGGGTGCATCGACGTTCTGGAACCGAAACCGTCCATTCTCGTCGGTCGTGTTCTGGGCCAGGATGTCGGCGATCTCCTCACCGCGCCAGAGTTTTTCGCTCTCGTGCGCCGGCATTCCCATCGTCCGTTTGATCGCCCACTCGCGAATGAATACGGTCGCCCCGGCGACCGGCCGGCCGGCGGCATCCACGACTCGCCCATGAGCCGCCAGCTTGACCGCCGCGCCAGCGTTCTCATGCTCGGATTGAGACGCCTTCGTCGCTTCAATGGAAATCCCCTTGGCGCCGGGCGATTGCGCCGCGAGCGGTGGACGGTGCTGCCCGAACGAGCGGGCCATGGCAACGCCAATCAACATCACCGCGACGGCGCCGATGAGACTTGCGGCAGCGATCTTGAACTTCATGTACGTCATGGCCCTGAGCTCCTGGCCCAGCAGACAGGCGGCCGAGTTCGTGTACGCGCCCGCACCGGTCATGCTACCGAACACAACCTGAGTTGTGGCCCCGGCCAGCGCGCGCGGGCATGTGACCAAACTCGACGCTCGAGCTCGGCCTGCGATGGCCAGTGCGAGAGCAGGCGCAGCCCTCGGCGCGCCAGCCGGCCCTTCAATTGCCGGCGGCCGCGCACCAGCCGGCTCTTGACCGTTCCGACCGGCCATTGGAGCCGCTTGGCGGCCTCCTCGTGCGTGAAGCCCTCGAGGGCGCAAAGCTCGATCGGCTTGCGCAGGGCGTCGTCGAGACGGTCGATTTCCTCGCGGACGATCGCGCGAATCTCGTCGTGTTCGAGTGGATCAGGATGATTGACGGGAATATCGGCGGAGTTAACAAATTGCCCGAGCTTCCTGCGGTCGGCGGCGGCCCTCGCGCGAATGGCGACGCGCCGCGCCACGCGATGGAGCCAATGTTCCAGCGAGGCGGGGTCACGAATGGAATCAGCCCGACGAGCCAGGATCAGGAACGTCACCTGAAACGCATCCGCCGCGAGGTGGCAGTCCCCCAAAACGTTGCGGCATACCCGGAGCACGGTCCGCCCATGTCGCTCAACCAGTGCACCGAAAGCCAGCTCGGCTTTGTCGCCGCCTTGAATGTAGTTCTCGAGCAAATCGCGGTCAGACTTCAGCCCCACCGCTCCGAAGCTCCAGAGCGAGCGGATCTCCGGTGAAAGCCTTCCTGCTGCACTTCGGCCCGTCATGTGCGCATCCTCTCGATCCCCGCGCTCGAGCGCTGTTCGAGTTGAATCCTACCTGGATAGAGGCTGTCGCCGCAGCAGGAGGTCTGAGTTTCTGGAAACCGCGCAAAAACAGCCGAATCAATGTCGAATCTTTCGCCGGGGGGCGCGTGCAGGCTACGATTGACATGGTGCGGGCTCAGCCCGCGCTTAACAATTGGAGGGCCGTACATGGCCACGCCCGATCAGCTACGGACGATGATCACCGCGCACCCGTTCACGCCGTTCCTCGTCAAGCTCGCGGGCGGCCAGTCGTTTACAGTCAAGCATCCGGAAAATGCTTCGTGTGATCCGAGAGGGCGCTCAATGGTCGTCCAGGACGAAGAGGGCATCCATCTCCTTGAAATGCTGTTGGTGGAAGTGATGGAGCCCGTGAAATCGGCAGGGCATTCCGCCACGGGGGGGGGGAACGGCGGATAAGCGATGCCCGCAGCGCGCGACTGATGAGCACTCGATGATCGTCCGCCCCTCGATGAAGGACGTCACGGGAGTCGTCCCACGACGCGCCCATCCGCATCAAAAATTCGGATCAGAGAGCCCACGTCCTTCGGGACTCCGAGGGCGACGCGCCTGGTCCCTTCACGGTCGTAAAGTTGAAGCATGGGCGTCCCGTTCTCGATGCCGAGTGTGAGCCGCGCTTTCGCCTTGCCGGACTCGGCGACGACCAGCTCGGGCTTGTTGTCGTCGGCGATGTCGAGCGTCAAGCGTGTGTGGCCGCCCGGGTCCAGGAACGTCATGTCCGGTACTCCCGGCACGGCGGTCAGGACGAGCCGCTCCTTGCCATCGCGGTCGACGATCCGTAGGGTCTCAACGCGCAACTCCTTGGCCGGAGGTTGGGCCATGGCGCCGGTGACCAGGACGGCCGCCACCGAGAGGATCAGTATTCCTCCCAACCGCCAGTACCGCAATTCACGCTCCAACCGGCTCAGGCGCTCGTGAATATCGTTCACGATCGCTTTCGTGTCAGCCATAACGGGCCTCCTGTTTCGCATTCCCTGGCCGCGGTCCAGGACAAAGCACCGACGTCCGCGCAAAAGCGCCCACGTGATCGTACAGGCTGAGCGTCGCGCCCGATCGGCTCGGCGCAGCCAAGCCTCACAGCTCGCCACATTGTAGCGCCGCACCCTCTCGATTTCGATTGCCTCGTGTTCCCGAGCGCATCGGAGAGATCACGGATCGATGTTGGCATTGCGGAGAATGAAGCCGACGTTGGTTGTGTAGATCTGAGCGTGAATCGTGACAACCGCCTGCCCCTGGCTGATGACGCCGGGCGTATGCTTGGCGGTTGCCATGTAATGGATCCGCATGGTACCGACTGCGTATGCCTCGTCGTACGTACCGGAGCTGAGATTCACGTCCAGGCTCACATGGGGCAGGACGCCGGCAACCCCATCCGGTTAATGAATTGCGATGACTGCGCCGCACCCTCGTCGAGCCCGAGCACGGTGTTGGTGTTCAGATTGCGGTCGAATATCGCGCTGACGCCACCGATCGGCAAGCTGCGGTTAATCGGGGTGACCAGCAGCAGTTGGATATCGGAGTGCAGCATCGTGTTGGCGGTGCCCGCACCGGTGATGAAGGTCTGCATCGCTTCATCGCTGGTACGTCCGGCGCCCACGGTGTATGTGCCCACGTACCGCGCAACAAATCGCTCTCGTTTAAGCTCTCGATTGCTCAGAGTTCCCGTCGGCGCCAGTGCCATGTTGTTGATCATCCCATCCAGTAACAGCGGCCCTTGATTTGAAGGGATGGCGATCGATTGGGAGGAGCCGCTCGCGGTGGCCTGTGCGGCTCCGATGGCGACGGCCCGGGAGCGTAGTGCCGCGGCCGTCAGGCTGTTGGCGGCCATGACGTCCGTGATCGAAGCGAGCAGCGCGCGGTTCGCAGCTATCCAGTTCTGGCCGCCGGTCGCGCTCGATTCGACGTCGCATCTTCCTCTCCGTGAGATCTCGGTTCCCGCCTCGATCAGGGCAAAATCCGCCGGCCGACCGCGGTGTTGAGCGCGAGCATGCTCTGTCTGTGCCGGACCGCGGTGTCGATGTATCGCTTGACGACGTCGTTGTAATCGAGCTGCGCCAGGAGGTAGACGATCATGCTGGTTTCGCCCCCCGTCCACATCCGGAACGCCGCGTCGCGCACTTGCTTTGCCTCGGGGATCACCTCGTCGTGTAAGTCCGCGACGAGGCGCCGAGTGATATTGTATTCCTGGACGGCTTTCTCGACATCGATCCGCAATTGCCGCTCCAGGTCGGCAAGCTGGAGCCCGGACTGGGACACGTTCAGCTTGGCCCGCGCGACTCCACCCTGGTTTCGATTGTAGATCGGCAGCGGAACGGTCACCCCCAGTGCCCACGAGTACTGGCTCTTCAGGCCGTACGGGCTGTTGTCCTGGAACGTGAAGGGCTGCCAGAGAACATAGACGTCGCTGTATGCGTTTGCCTTGGCCAGCCGCACGTCCGCTTCCGCTCGCTCGACGCCGATCCGGAACGAGACCACGTCGGGGCGGGATTCGAGGGCAAGCCGGCCCAATTCGGCGAGAGGAGGCGGAGGTGGCGTGACATCGGCGATCGTGCCGCGCAGCTCCATGGATCTGGCTTCGTCATTGGTGAGATTCATGAGCCCGCCCAGATCCAGTCTGGCCTTCAAGTACGCAGACTCTGCATCGTGGAGCCCCAGCCGCGCGATCCGGAGCTTGATCTTCACCGCATTAAGTTCGGCCAGCGCGATTTGCCCTTTTTCATGAAGCTGCTGAGTGAGCCTCTGGAGCTGTTCGAGTGATTTCAAGCTCTCGTTTGAGTACCGAACGGTCTGGCGGGCGCCCAGAGCGGTCGTGTAGGCGGTGTAGACGTCGTCGATCCGGTTGCGGACGGCGTCCTGGTAACTCGCCTCCAGAACTCTCTCGCGCGCGAGGCCACGGTCGTCCGTGCTTGCCGCTTGTGTGAGATATCAAGCGGGTAACTGATGTTGGTATCGTATTGGCTCGGGCCGCCCGGAGCTGCCCGGGTGAACTGCGTGCTTGAGCCTCGATATTGCAACAACTGACCGTCTTGATAGAAGATGGGGTTCGAGCGAAGGTTGGCCTGAAGTATGTCTGCTCGCGCCATCGGGATCTCGTAGTACTTCTGCCGGAGATCCAGGCTGCGCTCGAGCGTGATGTCGATTGCCCGGTCAAGGGTGATGCCCTCGGGTGGCCCGTCGTCATCCTGGGACGGGATTTCGAGTGTGCCGAAGAACGGCGTCGACGTCGGCGAAACCGGCTGCGGCTGCGGAGCCGAGACCGGCATCTGCAATTCCGTTGGGCCCATCCCGGAACCCGGAGTGGAGACCGAGGTGGGAACGCCCTTGGGAGCGAACGGCCCGGCTCGGCCGCCGAGAAGCCCCCCAGCGCCCGGCAGGTTGCCGAGCGAACCGCCTCCGGCACCCGGTGCGGGCCCCAGTGCCGAGGAAGAGGAGCCTGCCAGCCCTGGCACGCTCGTGTCGAGAGTCGGAGCCTGCGCCCCGGCCTGGGCGGCTAACGTGAAGAACCCAAGCACGAAAATGCTGGATCGAAGCGGAATGAACGCCATCATCGCGCCGGAGGCCCGAGTCACGCGGAGCGGACCCACAATCCTGCCCGGCTTGCGCACGAAAACCAGACAGAGATTCATCTCGCGCCTCGTCTGGATATCTTGGGCTGACCGCCCATCGTCGGACGCCGAACGGAGAGAACCCCCGGGAAATGGCGTAAGCGGCAGATTCTCTGCGCATTGTCTTATTTGTCAATGCGGGTTTCTCAGACCACTCGTCATTGCAACGGCATACCGGTCGCGACCATCTGCTGATCCTCAAAAAGCTGCGCGAGGACCAGGCTCCCGTACGACGCGACCTCTTCACCGGCAGTCAGTCCGCTGGCGACGACGATATGGTCAAATCGCTCTTCGGCGAGCACAAGCTTTCGTCTCTCAAACTGCACGGGCTCATCGGGCTTGGTTCCCGGCTTGCGGACGAACGCATATTCGTGGCCGTTCATGACGACGACGGCCAGACGAGGAATCACGGTCTGGCCCTTGACCCGCGGAATGTCAAGCGAGGCTCTCACCAGCATGTCCGCTTTGAGTTTGCCGTCAGGATTGGGAATGGATGCTCGGATCTTGATCGCGTGGGTATCCTTCGAGACCTCAGTCGCGACGTACTGCACGGTGCCGAGAATCGTATCTTCGAGGTACGGAAACCGGATCTCCATGTGCTGTCCCATCGCAACTTTCACCTGATCGGCCTCATACACGTTCACCCACACGAACAGGTGGTCGAGCGGAGCTATGACCATCAGCACGTCATTGGTGTCATAAAAATTACCGGGAACGACGTCACGCACAATGACGATGCCGTTGACAGGAGAGAGACGGGTCATCTTCGCCTTGTCGACCACGCGACGAATATCGTCCTTGTCGGGCAGATCGGCGGGGCGGAGGTTCTTGACCAGTGGATCGATCTGATCTTCGGGCACACCCAGTACGAGCAACTTCTGACGTGCCGTCGTGACAGCCAGCCGGCTCTTGTTTTCGTCGTTTCGCGTGTCAACGAGAAGCTGCTCGGCGATCGCCTTCGTGTTGAACAGGCTTTCGCGCAGGGTGCGCAGGGTCAGGTCATGCTGCCACTGGACATAGGCCGTCTGAAAATCATTCTTGGCCGCGGCGAGATCCGTGCTGTAGAGGTCCAGGAGCGGATCGCCCTTGGATACCTTCTGACCGAGCTCGACTCGCACCCGCTCGACAAGCGTGTCAAATCGGGGCCGGATCTTGGTCAGTGAGTTTGGGTCATACGAGGTGCGCCCCGGCAACTCGAGCTTGATCGGTTCGGTTTGCGGCTGGACCGTAGCGATCAGCACGCCGATGCTCTTGACTTCGTCCGAAGCGACCTTCACCAAGCCATCCCACGGGGCTCGGGGCTTGTTCTCGATCGGATTGGCGATCGGTGTTACGTCGGAAACCGCCCCTCGAACGGAACCGATCACCGAGGCGACCTCTCGCCGGGCCCGAGCCAATCCCACGCTGGATGTGTAAATCGCCGCGCTCACTCCGCCCACGAGAAGCAAGGTCAGCACGGAAACTCCGAGAACCGATCTCCGCCGCCTCGTCGGGCGGCGCGGCGCGGCGACCATCGGTTCGGCGAGCTGCACCGATTCGGTTTCGACACGGCTCACAGTAAGCTCGCCTTCTATTGGAATAACTGACGGATGGTTCGATGCCTCATATCAATTATCCGGCGACCCCGATCGATCTGTAAAGATACCTGCGCCAGTTGTCAGGTACTTATCATCAACGGCCAATCTGCTTGCACCGCGAGTGCCCCGATTTTCGGCGTTATCTGGACCCTTGTTCCATAGCTCCGGGGGCGATTAAGCTGGGATCGCTCAAAGAACCACTCCCTATCGCCAACCGGCCCGGCGAACGACTGACCCACGCGAGCGGTTTCTACCATGGTCCGCGCCATCATCACCTGGAGCTTGCACAACCGTCTGATTGTGCTCCTCGGCGCGGTGATGCTGATCGGCGTGGGGCTCTATTCGGCCTACCACCTCAACATCGAAGCATATCCAGACCCGACACCGCCGCTCGTGGAGGTGATCACACAGAGTCCGGGCGCTAGCCCTGAAGAGATGGAGCGGCTGGTCACCATCCCGATCGAGATCGCCTTGAACGGTATGCCCGGTCTCCACCGCCTGCGCAGCACGACGATCGCCGGTTTGAGCGACATAAAGTGCGTGTTCACTTACGGGACCGATTACTTCAGGGCTCGCCAGGAGGTGATCAACCGGATCGCGATGATCGCGAATCTCCCGGCGAACACGACTCCCATGCTTTCGCCGTGGAGCCCGACCGGCGAGATCGTCCGTTATGTGATCGAAGGGCCTGGTTACACTCTCAACGAGCTGAAAGCGGTGCAGGACTGGGTGCTCGAACGACAGCTCAAGACCGTGCCGGGCGTCATTGATGTAACCGGGTTCGGCGGTACCGTCAAGCAATACCAGGTGCTTGTCGACCCGTGGCAGCTCGGCCACTACGGCATCACGCTCCAGCAAGTCGAGGACGCGATTTCCAAATCGAACGCCAACATCGGCGGCGACATCCTCACGCTGGGCAGCCAGTCGCACAACGTGCGGGGGATCGGGTTGCTCGGCAAGGGGGAAGACCCACTCGACCCGGCACACGCTCGCGATCGGGCGGATATCGTCGAAAAGAAACTCGAGGGCATACGCAACGTCGTCATCACGCAGTACTTGGGTGCTCCCATACTCGTGCACCACGTCGCCAAGGTGGTCGAAGGCCATCAGCCGCGTCTGGGCATCATCGGCCGGGATCAGGAGGGCAAATCGGAAAACGACGTGGTCCAGGGCATCATCTTGATGCGGAAGTATGAGAAGTCACTCGACGTATCTAGCGAGGCCGAGGAGAAGCTCAAGGAGATCGAGAAGCGGAAGCTCCTGCCCCCGGGGATGAAGATCCGGATTTTCAATCAACGCACCGAGCTTGTCCATGTCACAACACATAATGTCAGGCACAATTTGCTGATGGGAATGGGCCTGGTCATCGCGATCCTCTTCGTCTTTCTGGGTGATATTGCGAGCGCAGCGATCGTGGCGATCATGATCCCGCTGGCGCTCTTGTTCTCGGTAACGGTGCTGTTCCTGCAGGGCAAGTCGGCCAATCTGCTTTCG
This sequence comes from uncultured Planctomycetota bacterium, assembly GCA_963823665.1. Classification (GTDB taxonomy): domain Bacteria; phylum Planctomycetota; class Planctomycetia; order Isosphaerales; family Isosphaeraceae; genus CAVXHV01. The sequence continues at coordinate 1,315,474 of CAWGMQ010000003.1, read as the reverse complement.
ATCGGTGCGGTCGATTTCGGCATCATCGTCGACAGTTCCACAATCATCGTCGAGAACATTTACCGGCACGTGACGGCACCGAACGCCGACCGGTCGCGGCCGCTGATCGACCGGATCATCGACGCGTCGACCGAAATCGAGCGGGCCCTGTTCTATTCCACGCTCATCATCATCGCGGCGTTCATTCCGCTGTTCTCGATGACCGGCCCGGAGGGTGCATTGTTCGGTCCGATGGCTAACACATATGCATTCGCTATCGCCGGCGCTCTGCTCATGTCGGTGACCCTGGCCCCGGTGCTCTGTTCGTTCCTCTTCGTGAACAAGAAAGAGGCGCCGGACACCTGGCTCGACAAGATCATGAAGCTGCGCTACCTCCGTGCGCTCTCCTGGGTGCTCAGGCATCGACGCGTGACAATGGCGGTCATGGTCTCGCTGTTTTGCTGGTCACTCTATCTGGTTCCGCATCTGGGGGCGATCTTCATGCCCCCGCTCGAAGAGGGATACCTGTGGATTCGGGCCATCCTGCCTCGAACGGTCTCGCGCGAGTACGCCGCCTCGATGGCTCCCCGGCTGCGCGAGCTGATCGGCAGCGTTCCCGAAGTCGACCGGGTCATCTCTCAGTTGGGCCGTCCCGACGACGGAACCGACCCGACCAGCTTCTTCAACCTCGAGTTCGGAGCGCCCCTCAAGCCCATGGAACAGTGGCGGAAGAAGCCATTCACCCTTTTCGGCCAAAAGCTCTGGGACGAGACCATCAGCCGCGAGGACATGGAAGCGGAGCTGATGGAGAAATTCAAGGAGTTTCCAGGGATCAACTTCAATTTCTCCCAGTACATCCGCGACAACGTGGAAGAGGCCCTTTCCGGGGTCAAGGGCGCGAACTCGGTGAAGATCAAGGGTACGGACCTGAACGAGCTTGAAGAGCTGGGCCAGCGCGTCACGAACGTCTTGCGGACAGTCCCTGGGATCGAGAACGTCGGCATGTTCCACGTCGTCGGACAGCCCAATCTCTTGATCGAGATCGACCGCGACGACTGCGCGCGCCACGGAGTCAATGTGGCCGACGTCGAGAAAGTTGTACAGGTGGCCATCGGCGGCGAAGCTTTCTCGCAGATGGTGGAGCGCGAGAAGCTCTTCGATATCGTGCTGAGGCTTCCTCCTGAGCTGCGCAACGATCCCGAGGTTATCGGGCGAATTCTGGTCGACGTTCCGGCAATGTCGGAGGAAAGTCCCGCTTACCGTGTTCCTCTCTCCCAGTTGACCGAGATCAAGTCGCACGATTCCGGAGCCGCGTACATTTACCGGGAAGGAAACCAGCGCTACCTGCCGATCAAATTCGGCGTGCGCGGTCGCGATCTGGCCTCGGCCATTCACGAGGCGATGAGGAAGGTGGATGATCCCGTGACCGGCGTCAAACTTCCCGAAGGATACGAGCTCGACTGGTCGGGCGAGTTTGAACAGATGGAGGAGGCGAATACTCGCTTGATGTGGATCATCCCGATTTCGCTCGGTCTGATCATGATGCTGCTCTATTCGATGTTCTCGTCCGTGAAAGACTGTCTGCTCGTCATGGTCAACGTGCTCGAGGCCGCGATGGGAGGCATCTTTGCACTCTACCTCACGGGCACGCACTTCAGCATTTCAGGAGCCGTAGGGTTCGTCTCCGTGTTCGGCGTGGCCGTTCAAGACGGGGTGCTCCTGGTCACGTATTGCAACCAGATGCGCACGGGGATATTCGGTGTGGGAAACCTGCTTGCGGGCTCCGGAGCTGCGCGTCCGGCCGGTCGTCATGACCTCGTTGACGGCCGCACTCGGCCTCTTTCCCGCCGCCATTGCCACGTCGATCGGTTCTCAGGCGCAGAAGCCGCTGGCCATCGTCGTCGTGGGTGCGATGCTCTGCACTCTGTTCTTGACGCGGTACATGATGCCGATCCTCTACAGCTACTTCCCCGCGCCGCGCGGCGCGTTCGTCGAGGAGGATGAGCACCTCGTCGAAGGCACCAATTACAGCGCCCGATTCCTGCGCGATTTCCCGCCAGACGAGTGAGCCCTCAGGCGAATTTGGCGGCTCTGACACATCGTTGCCTGCGAGCGATCTATTCCTCGTACGCGGCCGATTTTATTGCGAATCGGACAGTCATCTTGCCGATCCTGAGAATGTCGATAGAATTAGTCAAGAAGCGTTGCGATATCGGCTTGCGTACCGCGTCGTGTCGGACTGATCACGTGTGTGCTGCGCGGAGATCATTGATTCGTCTCGGTCACCTGCCACGATGCGGGATCTCCCGTCCCACGCGAAGGGAAGTTTGGCCCAAGGATGAGGATCTCGGCCAAGGTCACTTACGCCTGCCTCGCGCTCATCGACATCGCGCAGGCGAACGTCGACGGATATCCGCGGAGGGTCCGCGATATCGCCCACGCGCAGGGGATTCCGCGGCAATATTTGCCCAAGATCCTTCTTCACCTCAAGGCGGCGGGGCTTGTTCGAAGCGCTCGCGGCTCTGGAGGCGGATATCAGCTTGCCTTGAGCCCCGCGCAGATCTCGCTGTCGCACGTCGTCGAGGCAATTGACGGACAAAACTCGCGCTACAAGCGAGGTATTTCCCCGGCCGCACGGAATCTCTCAGAAGCCCTGAACCAGATACAGGCAGCCTATCACGGACTGCTGGGAACGGTCTCGATCGCGCAACTCGCTCGACAGGCCGATCCACAGGACTGGGTCATTTGAAAGGCGATCACCGTTGATCCACACAGAAATGGTTCGAAGTCTCATTTGCCGCCGGGAAAACGTCTCACGAAGCACAGCTCAGATTCATCTCCGCAGTTGCCGGAGCCGATAGATTGCAACGCGAGGAACATTATCTACACTAATTCGATCGAGATAATTGAGTTTGGTCTTGACCGGTGACTTTCTGCTTGGAAGAATGTCGCTTGTCAGGTGCGTTATTCATGCCGGATGTTCGAGACAGCGGTCCTTGAGGCAATAAGGGCACGCCCACTTTTGGGGCTGGCCCTCGGGCCGCGGTGGTGTAAGTATGCCAATCAAGCGGTCTTCCCCCCAGAACGAAGAAGGAGCCGTTTGCTCGACTGCCGTGCCTTCGCACGATGGCGTTCTCGAACAGGTTCGACTCGCCATCAAGGGTGTTCGGTACGGTGAAATCCGCGTCATCATACAGGACTACGTGATCGTCCAGATCGAGCGAGTGGAGAAGCAACGCCTTCGCTAGCGGAGCAGTTTCGCTCGTTTTCGTGCCGCCGACTCGTCATCGAGAGGCTTTCTAACCTCGATTGCGGAGTGCGCTGACTGGTCCGACCAGAGGCGCCTCAGACCTGTCGGAGTCACGAATGTCTACCCTGCAACGCCAGTGGCTGGCAGCGCCAGCCCCTCATCCATCTCGTCGGCGCCGCTCGAACCGATTGGGATTTACCCTCATCGAGCTGCTCGTCGTGATCGCGATCATCGCGGTATTGATCGCGCTGCTCTTGCCCGCCGTGCAGGCAGCGCGGGAGGCGGCGAGGCGGATTCAGTGCACCAACAATCTCAAGCAGATCGGGATCGCGCTGCACAATTACCACACCGCGAATAATGTGTTCCCGATGGGTTCGTCGAAGAACATGGTCGACCTGGGAGTTTACCAGGCCGAGCACGGCGTCAGCGCCCATGGCCAGCTTCTCGGCTACCTTGGAGAGACGCCCCTTTACAACGCGATCAACTTCAACTGGGGAATGTTCGTGGGCCACACGTGCGGGCCTATTCAGAGCACGGTCTATCTCACCAAGGTCAACGAGTTTCTCTGCCCATCCGACCCCAACGCGGGCATAACGAACCTGAACAGCTACGTCGACAGCTTCGGTACGACCACGATCACGGCGGTTACGCAGACCACAACCGGCAGCACGGGGCTCTTCACCTTCTGGCGATCGTACGGCATTCAGCACTGCACAGACGGCACGTCGAATACGATCGCGTTTTCCGAGGCACTGGTCGGCGACAGCTCGACCTCCTGGACACGTGCGGCAGGGATCATTCAGCTTTCATCGCTGCCGGTCGCGGCGCAGGTACTCGACGTCTCATCGAGCTGGCCCTCCGTCCAGGCCGGAGCGCAAGCTTGCAACACGGCCTGGAACAATCGCTCGGGCACGCTGAATACGGCCCGCGGCAATTACTGGTTTCATGGCACCCAGGCCCAGACGATGTTTAACACCGTGTTGCCGCCCAACACCGAGTTGTTCCCGTGGGGCTACTGCTCCAGTGCCGCCATCGGCGACGCCGAGCTAGTCACTGCGAACAGCAACCACCCGGGCGGCGTGAATATTTTGATGGGTGATGGGAGTGTCAAGTTCGTGAAGAACTCGATCAACCAGGCGGCCTGGTGGGCCCTGGGAACCCGAGCGAGCGGCGAAGTCATCAGCTCGGACAGCTACTGATTCGGGCGCCGGCGCTGTGCTTGCAAGAGAGAGAGAGGGACCAACCGTGAGAATGAGCTCGAATCTGAAGCTGCTGTCCGCGATTGCCGCGCTGTCGACGGCGATCTTGCTCGTGCCGGGTGCCGGCCTTGCGGCCGAGCCACGAAAGCCGAACATCCTGATCATCCTTTCCGACGACCACGGGTACGCCGACGTGGGTTTCCACGGCTGCCGCGATATCCCGACCCCGAGCCTCGACTCGCTGGCGCGGAGCGGTGTGCGCTGTTCGAGCGGCTACGTTTCAGGGCCGTATTGCAGCCCCACCCGCGCAGGCCTGATGACCGGCCGCTACCAGCAGCGGTTCGGCCATGAGTTCAATCCCGGCGGAATCGATTCCGAGAGCTTCGGCCTGCCGCTTTCGGAAACCACGATCGCCGACCGGCTCAAGGCGGCCGGCTACGTGACCGGAATCGTCGGCAAGTGGCATCTGGGGGGCGCCCGCGGTTTCAACCGCAGCGCCGGGGCTTTGACGAGTTCTTCGGCTTCCTGGGCGGTGCCCATCCTTATTTCGCGGGCCAGGGCGCACCGATCTACCGCGGAGCCGAGCCCGTCGTGGAGCACGAGTACCTGACGGATGCCTTCGCTCGCGAAGCCGTGTCGTTCGTCGAGCGGCACAAACACGACCCGTTCTTGCTCTATCTCGCGTTCAACGCGGTTCACACCCCGATGCACGCCAGTGACGAGCGCCTGCGCCGGTTCGAATCCGTCACCGACCCGTCGCGGCGGACGTATGCCGCGATGCTCACCGCCCTGGACGAAGGCGTGGGTAAGGTGCTTGAGGCTCTGCGCACGGCGGGGCTCGAGCGCGATACGCTGATCGTGTTCCTGAGCGATAACGGCGGACCCACCATGCCGGGCACGACGATCAACGCTTCACGCAACGACCCGCTGCGCGGCTCGAAACGAACCACGCTCGAGGGGGGGATTCGCGTGCCGTTCGTGCTGAGCTGGAAGGGGTCGCTTCCGGAAGGAGTCGTCTACGAACAGCCCGTGATCCAGCTCGACGTTTTGCCGACGGTCCTGGCCGCGGCCGGGGTCAAGGCTCTGCCGGATTGGAAGCTCGACGGCGTCAACCTCCTTCCCTACGTGAAGGGCGAATTCTCTGGCACGCCGCACGACGCGCTCTACTGGCGGCTGGGCGAGCAGACCGCCATTCGCCGGGGAGACTGGAAGCTCGTGCGCTACGACCGGACTGTCGACGAAGCGAATGCGCGGTCTGACGCACGCACCGAGGCGAAAGTGACACAGCCGCGGCTGTACAACCTGGCTCGCGACCTGGGCGAGAAGGAGGATCTGGCGGCTGCGCGTCCGGAGAAGGTCGCGGAGCTCCAGTCCTTGTGGAACTCCTGGGCTGCCGAGCTCAAAGACCCGCTGTGGCGGCCGGGCCGGCAAGTCGCCCGTGCTTCGCAGTGAGACGGCCTTTCCCTTGGATTGATTTCACGATCAAAGTGGTTGACTCATGACCTCAATAACACGCTTCCTCGCCCGGCTCGCGGCGGTGACTATCTGCATGGTACCGGTGGCATTTGCCGACGCTCCGGGCGAGCGCGGCACGGACCTCGAGCGGTTCGAGACGACAGTCCGGCCGATCCTGGTCGACCATTGCTACACGTGTCATTCGGCCGACACCAAGCCCTCGGGCGGTCTCCGGGTGGACGATCGCAACGGCTTGCTCGCCGGCGGAAACAGCGGGCCGGCCGTGGTGCCGGGCAAACCGGAGGCAAGCCTGTTGCTCGAGCGCGTGAAACACAAGAGCTCGAACAAGCGGATGCCCAAGGAGGGGCAACCTCTGACAGATGAGCAGATCGCTGCGCTCTCGCGCTGGATCAGCGACGGAGCACCCTGGCCGCCGGCGAAGGTTCCCGCATCGCTCGGCCAGGCACACGAATGGTACGAACCTCTCAAGAGAGAGCACTGGGCCTGGCAGCCCCTTTCAAATCCTGAGCCTCCCGCCGTGAGCAAGCCTTCATGGCCGAGGGACGAGCTCGATCGGTTCGTGCTGGCCGGGCTCGAGGAAGCAGGGCTCGACCCGGTCGAGGATGCTGACCGCGCCACGCTGCTGCGCCGAGTCAGGTTCGACCTGACGGGACTGCCGCCGGACCCCGGCGAGCTCGATGCATTTCGGAGCGACGACCTGCCTGGCGCTTTTGCCCGGCTAGTGGACGGCCTGATCGCTTCTCCGCAGTTCGGCGAGCGCTGGGGCCAGCACTGGCTGGACGTGGCGCGATACGCGGATTCGACCGGCCCTTCGCGGAATATTCCGTATCCGCACGCCTGGAAGTACCGCGACTACGTCATCGATGCGGTGAACGCCGACGTGCCGTTCGATCGATTCGTCAAGGAGCAGATCGCCGGCGACCTGCTTGCCGCTTCCTCGCCCGGCGAGCGAGACCGGCTGCTTACCGCCACGGGCTTTCTTTCCCTCGGAGTCAAGGATGTGAACCAGCGGTTCAAGGTGCGATTCGTGATGGACAACGTCGACGACCAGATCGACGCCGTCAGTCGGTCGGTCCTCGCCCTGACGGTTACCTGCGCGCTGCCACGATCACAAGTTCGACCCGATCCCGACCGCCGACTACTACGCGCTGGCCGGCATATTCACCAGTACCGACAACTGTGCCGGCGTGCGCAGCAAGATGGGCGGCGGCGGGCTCGAATACTACGATCCGTCGATGCTGGTGCGGCTCTCGGGCGATGTCCTCCCGCCGCCTGAGCAAGAGGTTCGCGCGCTCGATGCCAAGGTCGCCGAGGCCAAGAAGGCCTGGGATGCGATCCGCGGTACGCCGGAGGGGCTGGCGAAAGGTCCGAACGGCCTTCCAGTGCAACGGCGATACCGCGTGGAGTACGAACGGCTGCGCGCTGAGTCACTCGCGTTGACTGATCCGGCGGCCCGCGGCCTTGCGGTGCACGGCGCCAGGGATTCGAAGGAGATCGGTGACACCGAGATCCGCATTCGCGGTCAGGCGGAGAAGCTCGGGCCGATGGTGCCGCGAGGGTTCATGACGGCCTTCGACGTTCCCGGCGTCCCTGGCGTGAATGCGAAGCAGAGTGGTCGATTGGAGCTGGCCGGTTGGCTCACCAGTGCGCGTAACCCGCTTACCCCGAGGGTGATTGTCAACCGCGTGTGGTACCACCTCTTCGGCCGGGGGATGGTTTCGACCGTCGACAACTTCGGAACAACAGGGGATCCGCCATCAAATCCGGAGCTGCTCGACCACCTCGCGACACGCTTCATCCGCGATGGATGGTCGATCAAGCGACTGGTGCGAGCGATCGTCTTGAGCCGGACATATCAACTCGGCTCGAAGGCTACGCCGAAGCATCTCAGCACCGATCCGGCGAATTCGCTCGTCTGGCGGCACAGCCCGCGCCGGCTTGATTCGGCGGAGCTTCGCGACGCGATGCTCGCTGCCTCCGGCGGCCTCAAACTGCAACGGCACGCCGCCTCGCCGATGCACGACCTGAAGATGGTTGAAATCCGCGACAACGGCCCGGAAGCCCGCGCGATCTTGGAGAACGCCGATGCGAGCAGGGAGCGCAGCGTCTACCTGCCGCTGCTGCGGGGTATCACGCCGCGACCGCTCGAGGCATTTGATCCCGTCGATCAGACACTGGTCACCGGAGCGCGGCAGGTCACGACGGTGCCCGGCCAGGCCCTCTATCTGCTGAACTCGCCGTTCGTTCGTGGGCAGGCGCTGGCCCTGGCCGAACGGCTCCTCGACCAGAAGGCGACGGACGAAGACCGCCTTCGGACGCTTTACCGCCTGGTTCTGGGACGCTCGCCGACCGAGGGCGACACCCAGCGCAGCCGGGTCTTCCTGACGGAATACCAGGCAGCCCAGGCCGAGCTCGACGGCGACGGCGATGGAGAACCGCAGGTCGCAATCGCCGCCACGCCCGAGGCGCAGGCCAAACCCAAACCTCGACCTGAAAACCCGGATGAGGCCGACCAGACAGGTGAGCCGATCGCTCTGCCTACGGTGCGAGCGGCAGATGCCCGCACCGAAGCCTGGCTCGCACTGGCGCAGGCGCTCTTCGGCACGGCCGAGTTCCGCTACGTCAGGTGACGTGTCCGCGATCATCAGAATGGGTTCTATCCAAGGAGAGTCACGTGTTTGCTGCCGATCGGACCGAGTTTCCACTCTCACGTCGCCAGGTTCTCCGGTGCGCCGGCGCGGGTTTCGGCCAATTGGCGCTGGCGGGCATGCTCGGGCAGGCCGCAACGCGTGCCTCCGGCGCTCGAGCGTCACAGCCGCTCGCCGCGAAACCGCCCCACTTCAAGCCGAAGGCGACCAGGATCATCTTTCTGTTCATGCAAGGCGCGATCTCGCAGATGGACACGTTCGAGTACAAGCCGCAGCTTCAGCTTAATGGCGGGAAACCAGGCCCGGGCGGCGGAACCCTCACTGCCTCGAAGTTCGGTTTTCGGCAGCACGGCGAGTCGGGAACGTGGTTCTCCGAGCTCATGCCTCACATGGCCGTCCATGCCGACAAGCTCTGCTGGCTACGCGGCCTCTACACCGACACGCCGGCCCATCCCCAGGCAGTGGTTCAGTTGCACACCGGCAGCGCCAATGCCGCGCTCACCCGGCCGAGCATGGGGGCGTGGCTTCTCTATGGCCTGGGAACCGAGAACCAGGACCTCCCCGGCTACGTCACCATCAACCCACCGCCCAACTTCGGCGGCGCGGTGAACTACGGAAGCGCATTTCTTCCCGCTCACTTCCAGGGCACGCGCATCAACGATCAAGGATACGTGCCCAATCTGAAGCCGCAGATCGCGGCCAAACAACAGCGCAGGCAGCTCGAGCTGATCCAGGCGATGAACCGCAACAGCGCGGACTCCCCGGGCGCGCCGGAAGAGCTTGACGGCATCATCGAATCATACGAGCTGGCGTTCCGCATGCAGGGGAAGGTACCGGAGCTGCTCGACATCTCCCGCGAGCCGCAGGCGGTGCTCGACGCGTACGGCGTGAAGCCCGGTCCGGCAGGCGCGTTTCGCGCCAGTGCGTGATGGCCCGGCGGCTTTCCGAGGCTGGCGTGCGATTCGTCGAGATCTGCCAGCCCGGTTGGGACCATCACAATAACCTTCACAACGGGTTGATCGACCGCTGCGCTTCCGTCGACCAGCCGACCGCCGCCCTTCTGGCCGACCTCGAGCAGCGGGGCCTGCTCGCGGAGACACTCGTCTTGTTCGGCAGCGAGTTCGGGCGCCAGCCGACTTCGCAGGGTCAGGACGGCCGCGACCACAACATCACCGGCTATACCATGTGGCTCGCCGGCGCCGGCATCAAGCAGGGATTCTCGTATGGTGCCACCGACGAATTTGGTATGCGCACCGTCGAGGGCCGCATGCACACCAACGACCTCCATGCCACGCTGCTGGCGCTTCTGGGCCTCGATCATCGACGGCTCACCTATCCTTATGCTGGACGTGATTTCCGGCTGACGGACGTGGCTGGCCAGGTCGTGAGCGAGATCATGGCGTGATCTCGTCCGCATCGCACGCCTCTGCGGGATTAGTTCAAAGTGCAGCCTTCACCGAACGGAGAGAGTGCATTCACGATGATACACATCATACCGGCGCTGGCGCTGTTACCCGGTCACCTGATTCAGGTCGGTCTCGGCCTTTATTTGTTGCCAGCGCTACTGGCCGTGTTCGCCGTCGGCGCCGTTTGCTCGCTGGTGCTCGCCGCGGGCGAGCTCTTCTACGGCAGCATCTCGTGTGAACTCCACGCTCTGCGGGAGCAAGTCGGGCAAGAGATCTTCCGGTCGTGAGGCTCGCGGCATCGGTGCGGACGTAACATCCATGTGCACACCGCTCGCCCGTTCACACCACTCCTCGTCAAGCTCGCGAGCGGTCAGTCCTTTACGGTCAAACATCAGGAAAACGCTTCCTGCGATCCCAGACGGGCCTCGATAGTCGTCCAGGATGAAGAGGGCATCCAGCTCCTTGAAATGCTGTTCGTTGACCTTTTCCAACGACCTAGACCATGAACAGATAGAGGAGCACCAAGGCCAACACGCTGTTTGCGGCCCAGTATGCCCCGAGAACCCTTCCCGCGCAATCGATCAAGCTCCGCTCAGCATGCCATACCCCGATGAGCCAGAGCACGATCGTCTTGCACGGCTGGAATCTGGTGCTCATGAACAACGAGCACCAGGCACAGTCCATGCAGAATCTTGTATTTCTGGATTGAGCACCCGAAGAACCGCCTGAGTGATTCATTCGACGCCTCGAAGCCGGTCGTCGATGTCGGGCAGAACGATCCTGACGTCGGTTGCGCCGGCGTGGGCCTGGACGTGAATCGTCTGTCGATCCGAGCGATCGCCATCGCGACGCCGGTAGGCGAGTAAGTTGATTGTGCCCGTCGGCAGGCCGCTCAGGCGGAATCGCCCGTGCCCATCGGTTTCGAGGAACCAATGGGAGCCCGTCGGGGGACTGGTCTTGTCTCGGCCAGAATCGCGCTCGAATCCGACAGTCGCCCAGCCGACCCCGCGACCGCGCGCGTCGACAACGACACCGCTAGCTTGCTGGTCGGCGCACGGCAGCCGGATCTCTCCAAGGTTTTGAATATCGCCTGGTCTCGCCCTGATCGGATCACCGAGCCAGGTCACGTGGTCGTCGTCCAGGATGTTGATGCGATAGCTTACCCCCGCGATGAGGCGACCGCACTTGAACGTGCCGTCGTCTTGAACATCGACCGTCGTGGGTAGCATGCGTCGCCCCGAAGTGGGGTACTCGATGACTGCCCAGAGTCGGGCCACTGCAAACGTCGTCGGGCGGCCGTCGATGTCGAGCACCCGGCCGATGAGCGATCCGCACGGCTCGAGCTTGACTTCGATCGTGCCATCAGAGTTCGCGTTGTCGGGAGCGTCTGGCCCTACGGCCACTCGGCGTCCGAGCGGCCTGGTCGGATCGGTTACATCCAGCGTGAATCCGTTCTCGCGATCCAGGTTGTACAGTTCGCACCGTCCCTGGGCGTCGGTCCGCGCCGCCGGTTGAACCGGGCCGAGATTGACACCGGCGACACCCGCCCCCACGACGGGGCGGCCTTCCGGGTCACGCACCACGATCGCAACGGGCTTTCCTCGATTCAGTCGAAAGCTCGGAACATCGACTTTATCACAGGCCTTTCCGCCGAGTTCGCGAGTGAACGTCGCCGCGATATTCGAGCCTCTCCTGACGACCCGTGGGATCGGGTACAGCGCGGGAAGCTCCCGGATCTCGAGCACGCCGCGTCCTGGCGGCGCAGCGAGCCGAAAACGGCCACCGGCCGTGGTCGTGGCGGCGAAAGTGATTTCGGTGGGCTCCTGGCCTGGCTCGAGCCGAGCCCGGTACGTCAAAACGGCGTCGCTGATGCCGGCGCCGGACTCGGCATCGACAACCCGGCCGCAGAGCACCATTGCCGGCGGCAGCCTGAAGGTCTGGTCGGTGGTTCCGCTGCTCTCCGGAATCTTCACAAGCGCGCTGACCGGAGCCGCGTCCATCGTGGGCGCCCCCAGTTCCATCTCAATATCCCCCGCCGGGAGGCTCTCGAGCACGAATTTGCCGTCCGCGTCTGCGGTGACTTTGCGGCGGTGATTCAAGCTCACCTCTGCCCACGCGGCCGGCTTGCCGGTCGCGTCGAGCACGACATGGCCGACAAGGCGACGGTCAGTCGATTTGAGCGTGAGTGTGAACTCCTCGGGATAAACGCGATCACTCTCGACGCTTCGCTGGCCCGGATCGCTGGATACGGCTAGCTGTGGCGTGCTCGTCGTTGCGGCGTAAATGACCTTGCGCTCGTGGTGCGGCTCGGTGATGACCAGGCAGGTCTGAATCGCGCCGGCAGGCCGCGCAGCGTGAAGGTTCCGTCCGGCCCGGTCGTCGCCAGGAGTGGAATCGACGACCAGGTCAGGTCCAGGTGTGCGGGGTCATCGTGCAGTCTCGGATTCAGGTACCCGAGTGGATAGACTGCGAAAACCTTGATCCGCGCCGCGGCGATCGGCCGGCCCTGGGTCTCGACCAGGCGGCCGCGCAGGATCCCCTCGACAGGAAGCTTCAGTGCGATCTCGGTTCGCTGGTTCGCGTTCGTGAGGCGTGTCCACGCCAGGCCGTGGCCGGGTGCAATCGCCACGAGATCCCACGGGTAATAACCCTTGCCGAGGGGGCCGATGTAACGAAACGCCGGCGCGGCCACATTCTGGAACTGAAATCGACCGTCGTTGCCGGTCGTGGTCTGGCCCAGGATGTCAGCGATCTCCGCGCCGCGGAGCCGCTCTTCACTCTCGTCCGCCGTTGTCTCGGTGGTGCGCAGAATTGCCCACTCCCGGATGAACACACTCGCGCCGGCGACCGGCCGGCCGGCCGCATCCACGACGTGCCCATGAGCCGCAAGCTTGACCGCAGCCCCAACGTTCTCGTTCTGGTCTTTGTCTTGCGGGGATTTATGCGACCTCGTCGATCTGGCCGCAATCTCCGTGGCACCGGGCGATTGAGCCGCGAGCGGTGGACGGTGCTGTCCGAACGGGCCGGCCATGGCAACGCCGAACAACATGACCGCGACGCCGCCCGTGAAGGTTGCGGCAGCAATCTTGAACTTCGCGAACGTCATCGCCCTGAGCTCCTGCCCGAGCAGCCAGGCTGCCGAAGTCGTGAACGCGCCGCGCCGGCCGGACCGCCGAACACAACGCGGGTCGTGGCCGCCGCCAGCACGCGCGGAGTCGTGACCAAAGTCGACGCTCGAGCTGGGCCGGCGATGGCGAACGCGACTGCGGGCGCGAGCCCGCGTCGCGCCAGGCGGCTTTTCAATTGGCGGCGGCCGCGCACCAGCCGGCTCTTGACGGTTCCGACCGGCCATTGGAGCCGCTTTGCGGCCTCCTCGTGCGTCAGGCCCTCGAGGGCGCATAGCATGATCGGGTTGCGCAGGGCGTCGTCGAGACGATCGATCTCTTCGCGGACAATCGCACGAATCTCGTCGTGTTCGAGTGGGTTACCGTGGTTGACCGGTATCTCCGCGGACTCGGAGAATTGCCCGAGTTTCCTACGGTCCGCGGCGGCCCGCGCTCGGATGGCGACCCGTCGCGCCACGCGATGGAGCCAGTGTTCCAGCGAGGTGGGATCACGAATGGAATCTGCCCGGCGCGCCAGGATCAGGAACGTCACCTGAAACGAGTCTGCCGCGAGGTGGCAATCGCCCAGTACGTTCCGGCAAATCTGGAGCACGGTCCGCCTATGTCGCTCGACCAGTGCGGCGAAAGCCAACTCGGCTCTGTCACCTCCCTGAATGTAGTTCTCCAGCAAGTCTGGGTCTGCGCCGAGACCCAGCGCTCCGACACTCCAGAGCGAGCGGATCTCATTTCGCAGTTTTGGCGCTAACTTCCCGTTGTCCATGACTGCACGCGCTCGTTTCTCACGGATCGATCACGCGGTTGGCCGAATCCTACCTGATTAGAGGTTCTCGCCGTCGCAAAAGGTCTGGGTTTTTCAGAAAGTCGCCGGAGCGAAGTCACCGGGCTTCCGTTCCGGGATGCCTGATCGCTCCGCGACACAGAGGAAGGCATCACGACGCCGAAGCACGTTGTTGTAACCGTCAGGCGTTGTTCGATCGAGAGGAGACGTAAACCCGCGGTAGAGGCTCGCCGCCTCTGATGATAAACCACTCCTCAAGATCACGCACAAGTACTGTCGCGTTTCGAGCTGTTACGATTCAAGCGCGCCTGATCTTCCCTGCTCTTCCAGCACGACCGCCGTGAAGTCGTCCCCCAATCCGCCGCTCCAGGGAAGTCTGGCTTCGGACAGGAGCGTGTCGATGAGCGCCTGGCCCCGGCACTGGTTAAGCAGTTCTGCGGCGCGGCCACGGCCCACGGCTTTCCACACGCCGTCCGACATCGCCAGGATGGCCCAACACGATGGAAGCTTGGCAGCGAACGGCGTCGGTCGTGCAAAGCCGGATCCGATCGGCGGGTGCTTGGCCTGGTGTTCCGTCAGGTCGTTGATGCGGCCATTTTCCCATCCGAGCCAGAGCGCACTATCTCCGTTTGACGCACCAATCACGTGACCGCTGGCAACCGCGAAGCCGATCAACGTGGTGTACCCTGCGATTCGGTCCGCGCACACAAGTTTATCGGCTTGACGGAGGACCTCGATCCACGTTCCGGCCGTTGCCACAGATGCGATGCGGTGAGCTGAGATTGCCTCGATCACCACCCGACAGGCCAATCGTGCCGCGTCGCCCCCGCCGGACTGGCCTCCCTGGCCGTCCGCCAATGCTCCGATCCAACACGACGGCTCGCCCGGGTGCTGAATGACCTCGAATGCGTCTTCGTTTGTGGGATGGCCGCCGGGTTCGGTGTAACAGAGCGGGCGCGCACTCATCCGCGGACCTCCTCAGACGAGTCGCGACTCGCGAAAAGTTGCACCGAAATGAAAGCGCCCCCCAACCCTGCGAGCAGCGCGGACAGCCAATGCCCAACCCGTAAGAACTGGTCGAAATTCGCGGCCCCTGGCAGAGCAACTTGCCAGCCGCTCGGCGGCGCACCACCCGCTCCGCCCACGATTGGAGCAATCGCGGTCGGTGAGGAGGGAAATCCTTGAATCTGCGTGATCTGGATGTCAACGGAATCGAGTTCGCGCTGTTTCCTTTTGAGAGCAGGATCGTTCGCGCTTCTCACGAGTTTCTTGATGCTTGCCCGTTCGACCGCGAGAGTTTCACGACGGTCCCGCAGCATTTGAAGATTCGAGGACCGCGGCACTGTTGCGGCCGTAACTTGCAGGTGCACATAGCCGAGCAGTTGCGTCGTCGCAAGCGTCGGCTGGATGTGTTCTGAAAACCACGGACCGAGCGCGAGCATCAGATAACCGCCGGCGAAGACGCCGAAGCCAAGCCACCAGGCGCGGCCGGTTCCTTGCTGGTGGATCACCCCAAGCAGCGCGGTTCCCAGGAGCCCCATTGTCACCAACACCATGACACCGGCCCAGAACTCATTCGCATTTCGGAGCGCGGCCAGACCGACCGCGCAAACCAGAATCACGCTCATCGCACCGCGTATCGAAAACCGCCGCATGCTCGGTACCTGCGTCGTTCGCCGATAAACTCAGTGATAAACCTTGGCTTTCGGCAGCGACTTCTGGAGCGCGTCGACCCCTGCGTCGGTCACGCCCGTGTTATGCAGAGAGACCAGCTCCAGCTCGGTGAGCCCTTCCAGGTGCTTCAGTCCGGCGTCGGTGACGGCCGTCTTGTTCAGAAGCAGGAATTCCAGCCTCTTGAGGCTCTTCAACTGGACCAGGCCGGCGTCGGTGATCGCGGTATCTTCCAGAAAGAGCCATTGCAGACGTGGCATGTTTTTCAACTGGACGAGGCCGGCATCGGTGATCTTGGTTGCCGTCAGGACGAGGTTCTCAAGCTGCTTCAAGCCCTTCAACTGAGCGAGCCCGGCATCGGTCACCGCCGTGTGGTCGAAACTGAGCTTGCGAAGGTTGACGAGCGGCTTCACGTGCGCAAGACCCCCGTCAGAGACCGCGGTCTGGTCCAGACAGAGGTCCGTCAGACCGGTGAGTCGTTCGATGTGGCGCAGACCGTCGTTTGTGATCCGTGTCTCCTCAAGCGTGAGCGTTTGAAGATGCGGAAAGTGTTCCAGAAGCGCCAGATCATCGTCGCCGGCCTGGGTGTCGTCGAGGTCGATCCCGGTCACCGGCCGGTCGGGCACCGTCTCGCTGCGCAAGACCGTCCCGCCTAGTTTCTCGATGGCGGCGGCGGCCTTTTCCTCGGCTGAATCTTGAACTTTTTCTGCACCGCCGGCGCCGAGAATGCCGCCCAGGACGATGCACAATAGCGCGCCCGCCGTTGGCTTGCGCGTATGTCGGGATCGAATCTCCGGCTCGTTCATAGGGAGGGTCGATTCGCCCATCGTCGGTCCTTTCGAGGAGTGAAGCGGTCGGAGGTTATTTGCCATTGTCTGTGGAATCAGCCCGCACCCAGCCCCGCCAGAGGCTCGTCTGCGTCACCAAACCGTTTCTGCTTCACGCCCATCCGATCCATGAGCGAGAGATACAGACTGCAGAGCTTGCGCTCTTCATCACTCTTTTCCCTATAGTCGAGGACGCGGCCGGTTTCAAGCGAGCCGCCGAGGCCGCCCGCGAGCAGAAGCGGCACCTTGGTGGAATCGTGGCGGCTCCCCGACCACATGTTGGAGATGAACATCAAGCAGGAGTGGTCGAGGACCGTCTGCTCGCCCTCCTTCATGGCGTCCAGCCGGCCGGCCAGGTAGGCGAGCTGGCTCACGTAGTAGCGCGAAACTCGTTCGTAGGCATCCGACTGGTCGTCGTGCGACGAGGGGTGATGGGCCGTTCGAACATCGAGGAACGGGTAGAAAAGTCCCGAGAGATCGCGGCACAACAGAAGGGTCGCGACTCTTGTCTTGTCGGTCTGGAAGGCCAGCGCGATGATGTCGCACATCAGTTTCATGTGCTCGCGGATATCTTCCGGCAAGCCGTTGTCGGGGCGAGGCATCGTCGCGGCCAGGCGCCCACGGCTTGCCGCTCGCTCGTCGGCCCGTTCCTTCACGTTCCGGGTGCGTCCGGCCCGCTTTTCAACTTCGCGCACGCTGGTGAGATATTCATCGAGCTTGGCCTGGTCGCCGCGGCTGACTCGCTTGTTGAGCTCGGCGGCCTGCTCCTTGACGCGGTCGAGGATGCTCTGGTTGCGCCGGTTTCCCTGGTTGTCGAACAGGCTGTCAAAAGCGAGCGACGGGTAAACTTCCATCGGCACCGGCGAAAGTGCGTCCTGCCATGAAATATGCGAGCTATACGCCATCGAAAAGTTGGTCTCGTGATAGCCGGTGATCGGCTGCTCGCAGCCGAGCACCAGACTGGCGACGGCGGTTTCTTCGCCCAGGCGCGCGGCAAGCACCTGGTCCATGCTCACGCCTCCCTTGAGCACTGCCCCCCTTTGAAGTGCGGCCCCCGAGAGAATGTTGCCCGTCTGCCCGGGATGTATGCCCACACCGGTGGCGTGCTTGTTGAAGAGCCCCGAGATCACGTTGAGCTTCTCGCGATAGGGCAGCATCGGCTGAAGCGACTTGGACAGCTCCATGTCCTTGCCGGCGCCCTTTGCCGACCAGTGCTTGGGGTTGATGCCGTTGCCCATGAAGAGCGCGGCAAACCGCTTCGGGAAGGCTTGAACGGCACCGTCGGGAGCGGCCTCCATACCCCAAACGGGAATCGATTCCAGCCAGGGCAGGGCCATGGTCACGCCCATCCCGCGGAGCACCGTGCGGCGACTGATCCTGGACTGCGGTTTCATGCTTTGTTCCCCAACCAGTTCCACACCGTTTCTCAAATAGTCCACGAACGTGCAGGCGCCAATTTACGCGATCAATTAGCCCTTGGCCGCTCGCGCCGTTAATGCATAGAAACCATCAAAAACGGGCCGACCACTGATTTCGAGAACACCGATGTGGCGAAATAGCGTAAAATCATTGATGTTATTTGATGTATATGGAGCGTCTTCCACTCCGTAGGGCGATTCCAGAACGACCGTCATGTTGAATTCCTCTTGCCGGCGATAGCCGACCTCGAGATCCTTTATCTCCATGCCCTGCATGATTCGCCACACCATCAGCAGCATCTCCGGGGTGCGCGTGCCTCCCAGCGCCTGAAAAAAGCCTCGCACCCGTTGTGGGTTCCGGCGGAATTCTTCAATGAGAGCTCGCTCTGAGATGTCCGGCGCATCCCCGCCAAGCCGCTTCTTGGCTAGATTGTTCACCGCATCGAGCGTCCGACGGATTCGTTCCATTTCCTTCTCTTGCAGTGGGAACGAATCTAGGAGCCTTCCCTCTCCGGATTGTCTGATCGTCTCTTCGAGGGTTGATGGAGAAACGGTTGAAGCGCTCATGCCGCCACCAGTTCCGCTGGAATGCAGAAAATGTTATCGCCGAGCGCCGATGAAATGGCGGCAACGACTTCCTCCATTGCGGCGTCCCTCAGATCGACTACCACCGTGACCAGGTCACGGTCAGCGACTAGATGGATCATTGTATTTTCGAGCGATGGGACCGCACCTTCTGCTTCCCAGCGATCAGCCGATTCGTGGTCACGATAAACGAAAACCTCCTCGAGTTCGCCGAACGGAATTTGACAGAACTGGCTGTACCGCTCTCCTGTCAAACCGTTCTCGTACTCGGCATGAGGCCACTTCTGCCGAATCGCTCGAACCGCGACCTCGATCGAAATGGGCCCAGCCCTCGTCGGTATCGGAATGTCGATTCCACCGATCATCGAAACTGCTCCATTATGTCGGCCGTCTCGCCGGCATATTTCTGACGCGACTCGTCAACATTATAGTCGACTCGCGAGACGAAGATGTGTCGGTCCCGTCCGCGTCCGCCGTTTAGTTGCTCCAAACCGACGATATCAAGAAACCAGAAGACGTAGTGCTGCTTTACTTTCGGGACCCGTATGCGCTTGTATAGAGTTCTTAAGTTGGCTTCTGTCGGTTCAATGTCCGTGAAGTAAGCGCCGACAGGTCGCGAAGAATGCTTCGGTTGATTCGCCTTGAAACACCAAGCCTTTTGTGCACGCACGGCGTTCCAGCCAGTCCTGTCGCTATGGTGGAAGGTGTTCAACATCATTTTCCCACTTTGGGCGGTGCTCGACCAGGAACTGGCCGATTTGGCTCTAACGCCTATCGTCCCGCCCCCGTTTGTTTCGGAACTGGGGGCTGACCACGATCGTTTCGATCATGCTGTCGAATCGGTGGCCCTCGGCAGACAAGCGGTCGCGCATCGACTTGACCAAGGGCTCATCCGACAAGATCAAACCCCGTCCCAGAGCATACACGACCAGCTCGCGGCAGATATTATCGACAAACTCATCCTGCCGGCTGTCGGCGATGTAGCGGCGCAGCCCGGCAAGGCCGTCTCCGGAGCTGCCATCAGGGAACGTGGCCTTGGGGCTGACCGGGCGGTTGCCCAGGTCGCGATCGCGCCGCTCACCGATCGGGCCGTAGCCCTCGAAAACCAGCCCGATCGAATCGAATCGCTGGTGGCAGCTCGCGCAGTTCTTGTCGGAGCGGTGCCGCGCCAGAAGCTGCGGCAGGCTGAGCTCGCCGGTGGCGGCTTCATCCGTTGGAAGCTCTGGCACGACCGCCGGCGGCGGTGGGATCCGCTCGCCCAGCAGCTTGCGAACGACCCAGTATCCTCGCTTCACCGGGCTGGTGCGCAAGCCCGGCGAGCTGGCCGTCAAGAAGACGGACATGGGCAAGAGCCCCCGCGCCCGAATCGGCCGGCATCATCGACCGTGCCCATTCGTCATTGCCGCCCTTTGGAACCGGCATGCCGTAGTGCCTGGCCAGAACCGGGTTGACGAAGGTGTCGTTGCCGTAGAGCAGGTCGAGAATCGAGCGATCGCGGCGAACGACGTCGACGAACAGGCGAATCGGCTCTTCGTACATGGCCTGCCGAAGCTCATTTGTGAAGGCGGGAAATCGCTTCGCGATCGACCGCGTTGTGTTCCTCGAATCGCCGGAAACCGAGCCAGTTCCCGGCAAACTCGGTGGCAAAACGGCGAATCCGTTCGTCTCGAAGCATTCGCCGGGTCTGCGCGAGCAGGACCGGTGTCTGGACCAGATCGCCGGAGATTGCGTGGGACAGAGAGCTCCTGGTCGGGCATGCTCGACCAGAGGAAGTAGCTCAAGCGGCTGGCCAGCTCGTCGCCTGAGAGCGGCCGCGCGGCAGACCCTGGAACAGCCAGGTCGAGGCGATAGGCAAAGTGCGGCGAGAGGAGCACGCTCACAACCGTATCCCGAATCGCATCTTCGTGGGAAAGCCCGTCCCGGGAGCGAAGCGATTTGTAAAAGGCGATCAGATCGCTTCGCTCTGCCGCGGAGAGCCCGCGCCGGTATGCACGATCGGCGAAGTTCCCAAGCGCCTCGAGATTGCCGGTTCGGCGGCGAGCCGGTCTTGCTCAACCTGGCGAATTTGGCCTGAAATCTCGGCGAAATACGTCTCGATGGCTTTGAGAGCTTCGGCTTGCACGCCGATTCTTGCGCGCCTTGGCCAGATAAGCGTCGCGCAGCCGCTCGATACTTCGCTGCCTTGATCGAGTCTTTGTCTTCGGATCGTGCGAAGTCGAACGCCGATTCCCGCATATAGCGCGGCGGCTCGGCGCGTTCGAAGAAGATGAAGTCGCGATACTGCCGCATCGGAGCACCGGTGACGAAGTTCGAGCTCGCGCCAGAGGCGATCGAGCTCGCGGCGGCGCGGCATCATCCAGAACCAGCTCGCAGAGTGAGGCGTCGTCGCGGAAGTAGCCCTGCATCAGGTGAAACCCGGCCGACAGCGGCCTTCCCTGAGAACCCCCCTTCAGATCGAAGTAGGGCGGACGGTCGGACACGACGAACGCGTCAGGGAATACGCGACAAAACTCCTTCACGTCGCTCGCGGCTTGTTCCGTCAGGCGCGCTCATCCGCCCCGAGGCAAGACGCCGCGCCCGCCACAGGACGAAGGGCTGACTGCCGGGCGAAATGCCTCTGCGCCCGCATTTCGGGAACCCGGGTCTCGAGGCCTTTGCGCAGGCGAATCACCACGTCGCGCATCCGCTCGCACCCGCGCTGCGCTTCGGGTTGCTGCTCTGCGTCTGCCGGCAACTTGCGCCAGAGCGCTTGAAGCTCTGCCATGGGTCCCGATTCGGGCCATTTCGCTCCCAGCACCTTCGATACGGTCGCGAGGTACGGCGTGCTCAGGCCCGCTTCGGCCGCAAAGTCGCTCAGGGCGGAGTTTGGTTTGCCGAGTGCACTGCGATTCTGAAATCGCCAGGCGGCCAGGAAGTACTGTGCGTAATCGACCTTGTGCCGCTCGTAGAAGTTGATGATTCGCCTGACGCAGTACTTGTCGCGGTCGGTTTCGGTGACCGCCGGCTCGGGAGCGAATTCGAAACCGGCCGGCTCGAGCACGAGGTGGTCGGCAACCCGCCTTCGCCGCGGCCAGGTATTTGTTGAACAGGGCCGGCGACATGGCCAGCGATTCACCCGAATTGTCGAAGCCCGGCTTCGTTCGCCGGGTCAACCG
Organism: uncultured Planctomycetota bacterium; assembly: GCA_963823665.1. Classification (GTDB taxonomy): domain Bacteria; phylum Planctomycetota; class Planctomycetia; order Isosphaerales; family Isosphaeraceae; genus CAVXHV01. Next base: position 1,293,957 of record CAWGMQ010000003.1, on the reverse strand, counting down.
GAAACTCCCTGGTCACGTGGATGTCGACACCCGTCAGGTCGGCGATCGTGTAGTCGAGCTCGGCATTGTTGAGCCGCCGCGCCAGCACCGGCCCGGGATCGCCCGCGTTCTTCTGGGCTTCGCGGTCGAGCAAGGTAGTGATGCAGGCCACCATCTCGCGCCGCTCCACCTCGTGGGCTGATGGCCGGCCTCCCCGGGCGGCATCTCGTCTGCCTCGAGCCGGGCTCGCACGAGCCCCCACACTTTGTAGTCCTTGACGATTGACGGCACCGAGCCATACACGCTCAAGTCGAGCTTGGCCTTCGGTTTTTCGGGCCCGTGGCAGGCGAGGCAGTTCTGCTTCAGGAACGGGCGCACCATCGGATCTAACCGGGATTCGAGCGAAGGCTCGTCGGTCGCGAAGGCGCCGGTCGTGACGGCAATTGCCCCGAGAAGCAGTGCGGCTCTGGCCAAGCTGTTAGTTGTCACCGTGGAGGTGTTAAGCAAAGGGTATGGCAGGGAGAGCAGACGAGAGCATGGTGTGAATTCGCGTATGCCGTGGTGCGGGCGATCATCGTAATTGTGACCCAACCGTCCGCAAATGGCAACGCTGCGGGAGTTTCTGCTGTCGGCCCGCACGTGCGCTTGGCGAGCTGAATGCGCTTCCGCATCAGGCTGATCCGCGGATCGAATGGCTGAAAGAGAGAAATTTGCGTAATCTCGATGGTGACGCTGCACCCTCTGACCCAAAGGAGGCGCACCATGACCGAAAGGGACGAAGTCCTCTGGCGGCAGCTCGTGGAGAACAATCTGAGTGCTTTCCGGCTTTACCAGGAGTTTTTCGCTGAAGACTGTGATCGTGTCGGGATCTTGCACACTACCAAAACCGGCAATGAAGACGCCATGAAGTTCACGTTGATACCCCTCCTCGCGATGCCGGAGAGGCTCGAGTTCTTCGACTACCTGGTGGGGAAAGCGTCCACGATCAAGTATGGAAGCGCCGCGCGACACGTCATCGCTGCGTCCTTGCCCAGGGACTGGGTCCTCGCGAATATTGAGCGAGTCTCCCAGCCGTTTCTTGCCGATGACGCCGATTACATCGATTATCAAATGATGTTGGAACTCTACAGCACGCTTGACCGCGGACTGGCGATGCAGTTGGCTCAGAAGGCGGTCGCCCACAGCGACACCGATGTCCGCGACGTCGGCGAAGACTTTGTCAAACGGTTGTTGACGGCGCACGGCGTCCGGCGCAAACCGCCTGAGGGACCGGTAGCGCCATAATGTCGCTAGGATACTCGTATGGAAAACAGATTACTTGCTTTGGTCTCCGTGCTTGCGGCGGTACAGTTTGCCCCCCGTTCATTCGCCTCGGATGGCACGCCCAAACCAGATCCGAAGGCGGAGTACGTTCGCAAGCTCATTCCAAGCAGCATCTCCGGTACTTACAAGAACGGCGAGCTCGTCGTGATGCGAGTGCGCGAGCGCAATGCTTACATCGTGAAACCCAAAGGCAAGGTCGACCCGCAGAAGCGGTGGGTGTGGATCTTTCCGTTCTGGCTGGGGGTCAACGACGGCCACGGGCGATTGCACCACGAGTTCTATGTCGCCCAATACCTCGCCGCCGGGTTCAGCGTGGCGGGAATCGACGTGGGAACCTCCTGCGGCAGCCCCGCTGCGGCCGGCTTGTGCCACGAGTTCTACGAAAAACTGGTGGCTGAGCACGGCCTCTCGCGCCGGGTGCGGCTGGAAGTGCAGAGCAACGGCGGATTGATCGGCTACGCCTGGGCTTTTCGCCATCCGGAGTGCGTCGACCGCATCGGCGGGATTTGCCCGGTCACCGACTTCCGCACCTGGCCGCCGCCGAGCCTGGCCACGGTTCTCTCCGCACCCGACAAAGGACTCGGGTACGACCTGACGCTCGATCAACTGACGGCCCGCCAGGCCGAGTTCAACCCGATCGACAACCTGGCCCCGCTGGCCAAGGCCGGTGTGAAGATCCTTCATATTCACGGTGACAAGGATGACCTGGTTCCGATGTCCGCGAATTCGACCGAGGTGGCGAAACGGTACGAGAAGCTCGGAGGTAGTGCGAAGGTTGTCGTGATCCCGGGCCTGGGGCATGGCGGGCAGGTATTATATGAATCGCGGCCTTTGCTCGACTTCCTGCTGGCCGATTGAGGGTCGGATGGCCTGCCATCCTGGGCCGATCGAGTATAGAATGAGTATTATCGAAGCGGATTCCAGCTTTTCTCGAACCAATTGATGCACTCATGGGGCTTTCACTGGTCGAAGCACTCGCGCAGGTCGATCTGGAAGCAGGTCGCGTCTACAGTTGCCAAGTGAACGGTCACTGGGTCGAGCTGCGTGTGCTCGATTCGGCCGGAGGTCCAGCGCCGTGCCGATACGACGAATCCGACGTGATGCTCGACCCGTGGGTTGAGTTTCCGTTGCCGACGTCAACAATTCGGGTTCGCGCCAAACCGGGAGCGATGCCGCTTCCGGATGTTCCGGAAATCCCAGCGGATGAAGACGAGCCATGATTTATGGAGCGACCTCGCCAACGGATTCAGTCGATCAAGGGGATATCGTAAAGGGTGCCCTCTCATCTTCGTGTCCCGCCTTGATCTGGACAACTTGGATGAGAACGAAATCGAGATCGTGCCGACGCGTGTGCTGGTACTCACCCAAACCTGCGACTTGGTGAATCGGAAGGTATCGAACGTCACGGTCGCCACCGTCCGCGACGCCCATTTTCTCGTCGCCGAGAACCTTCTCAAGCCCGCTGACATCCGAGGACCGATTCGCGGGGGCCGCGTGTACGGTTGGTATTTTCTTCCCGCAAGCGACCCGCTCGGTTTGCCCGAGATGATCGTCGACCTGCGTCAACTGCACACCGTACGATTCGACCTCCTTACCGCCCTTTGCCAGCGCGGACGCCGACGTGCTCGGCTTCTATCCCCGTATCGCGAACATCTCGCCAAGCATTTTGCCGATACGTTCAGCCGGATCGGACTTCCGGAACCGTACGATTCGGAACCCTGAGTGCCGTCCCGTTTCCCTGGCGGCAGAGCGTCACCGTTCTGCCTACGACGCTCGAGCGTGGTCGCCGGGAGCCGGTAACCCGGCCACGCCGTTTTGGAACTCCTCGCGCCGCTCAGTCGCGCCCACCCCCGCGAAGTGGACAAAATTTCGCTAATCCGTGAACGGCTGTTCGTGACGCCACTCCCGCCCAGAGTGTCCTATGCTTGGTGAGGAGAAGCGCGAGCGCTCCTCCGGAGTTTGTCGAACAGCGACGGCGCGTAGCTGAAGAGAGCACGTAAGATGCGGCCTCGTTTTCCGTGGAGCTACTTGTTTGCTGGGTGGGGCATTGCCGTCGCCACTGGTTGTCTGATCTTGCAGGCCTACGCGGCCTCGCCCGGCGCCGCGGTGCGCACACTCTCAACCTGGCCAAAAGCCAGCGAGATTCCACTGGACGCCCGACGGCCCACGCTCCTGATGTTCCTCCATCCCCTCTGCCCGTGTTCCGGCGCCAGCGTCGACGAGCTGGGCGAGATTCTGGCACGCAGTGGTAATCGGGTCGCCGCGCATGCGGTGATCTTGCGCGCGAGTTCGAAACAGTTCGAAGCCGGCCCGCGTATCGACGGCTCACTCTCGCAATTGCCGGGGCTCACGACCTGGGATGACGAGGGTGGCGTGCTCGCCCGGCTATTCGGCGTGCGCACGTCCGGGCACGTGGTTCTGTACGATCCGCAGGGGCGATTGCTCTACAGCGGTGGAATCACGCCGGCACGTGGCCATCGCGGAGAGAATTTTGGCCGCGCGGCGGTACTGGCCAGGCTGTTCGGCGAGGCAGCCGATCGATGCAGTGCCCCGGCCTTTGGATGTCCGCTTCTTGACCCCCAGCCGGCACCGGCTGCGGAGACACGCCCATGACGACCGGGATTCCCGACCAGGAAACCCTCCGCGGGTCGACGGCCGAGCGGGCGGATCAGAAGTACCAGGATCAATTGCACGCGGTCTACAAACATGTTGACCAGCTTTTCGCGGTCCTGCTTGTGCTCGAGTGGTCGGCCGCCGTGTCGTTTGCGCTGGCGGTGACACCCTACACATGGGCTGGCGAGTCGCGCTGGGTGCATCTGCACCTGTTGGCCTCGATCTTTTTAGGCGGCGCCATTGTGAGCCTGCCGGTCGCACTCACGGTCATGCGCCCGGCCGCGGCGATGACGCGTCACGCGGTGGCGATTGGCCAGATGCTCATGAGCGTGCTGCTCATCCATCTTTCGGGGGGGCGGATCGAGTTTCACTTCCACGTTTTCGTGTCGCTGGCGTTCCTGTCGCTCTACCGCGACTGGAGGGTTTTGATCACGGCGTCGGCAGTGGTGGCTATCGACCATTTCCTGCGAGGAATTTACTGGCCGCAATCGGTCTACGGCGTCCTGACATCAAGTCCCTGGCGCTGGCTCGAGCATTCGGCCTGGGTTGTTTTCGAGGACATCGTTCTCGTGCGGGCCTGCCGCCAATCATGCGAGAACATGCACGAGCTGGCCGTTCATCTTGCCGAGCTCGAAGCGGCCCACGCCCGCGTGGAGGCGCGAGTGCGGCAGCGCACGGCCGATCTCTCCGCGGCCAACAGTGAGCTCACACGGCAAGCCATCGAGATTCGCGAGAGCCAGGCGCAGGCCGTGGCGGCGAGTCGGTCCAAGAGCGAGTTTCTCGCCAACATGAGCCATGAGATTCGCACGCCCATGAACGGAATCATCGGCATGACCGAGCTGGCCCTCGACACCGATCTGACACCTCGGCAGCGCGAGTATCTCGGTCTGGTCAAGAGCTCCGCCGACTCGCTGCTGACGGTCATCAATGACATTCTCGACTTCTCAAAGATCGAAGCCGGCAAGCTCAGCCTGGCGGAAGCTCCCTTCGCCTTGCGTGATACGCTCGACGAAACCCTGCAGGCGCTGGCCTTGCGATCTCACACCAAGGGCCTCGAACTCGCCTGCCGCATCGCACCCGATGTGCCCGATCGACTGATCGGCGACTCCGGGCGCCTTCGCCAGGTCATCGTCAATCTGATCGGAAACGCGATCAAGTTCACCGAGCGCGGCGAGGTTGTCGCCGCGGTCTCGGTCGTGGAATCGAGCGACGCGGTCGTCATGCTGCGAATCTCCGTCTCGGATACGGGCATCGGCATACCTGCACACAAATTGCAGACCATCTTTCAGCCGTTCGAGCAGGCGGACGGGTCGACGACCAGGCGTTACGGAGGCACCGGCCTGGGGCTCACCATCTCGCACAAGCTCGTCGATCTGATGGGTGGAGAGATCTCGGTCGATAGCGAGCCAGGGCGGGGCAGCACGTTCACGTTCACGGTGAAGATGGGGGTGCAGGCTCCCGACCATGCTCACGCCTCCGAGCCGCAGCTTTCCCATCTAGAAGGTCTGCATGTCCTGATCGTGGACGACAACGCCACCAACCGGCTGATCCTGACCGAAGTGATCACGAACTGGGGAATGCGACCGACCGCCGTCGACGGCGGTCGTGCGGCGCTTTTGTCGCTGCGCAACGCCGCGGACCGCGGCGAGCCGTATCCCATTGTTCTGATCGACGGGATGATGCCCGAGATCGATGGCTTCGACCTGGCGGAACGAATCCGGCGAGAGCCGGCGATCGCCGGTGTTCGCCTGGTGCTTCTCACTTCGGCCGGCCAGCCGGAAGACACAGCACGCTGCCGCGCTCTGGCGATCTCGTTCTGCTTGACGAAGCCGGTTCGTCAGTCCGAGCTATTCGACGCGCTCTTGAAAGAGATGACGCTCTGGAGCAGGTCGGAGCTCAGTCGCACGCGGGCGCCTTCCCCTTGCGCGATCGCACCCGCTCGCTCGGGTGCATCGCTTCGAATACTGCTCGCCGAGGATCACCCCGTGAATCAGAAGGTGGCCGTTCGCATGCTCGAGCACCTGGGTCACAGCGTGGTCGTCGCGGCGGACGGCGCCAAGGCGCTTGATGCCCTGCAAGCAGGCCGGTTCGACGTGGTCTTGATGGACTTGCAGATGCCGGAGATGGACGGGTTCGAGGCGCTCAAAGCGATTCGGGGCCGCGAGGAGAAAACCGGCGACCACGCGCCGGTCATCGCGCTCACGGCGCACGCGATGCAGGGCGACCGCCAGCGGTGCCTCACCGCCGGATTCGACGGCTATCTTCCCAAGCCGATGCGTCAGGCAGACCTGCACGCCGCACTCGAGCGCCTGGGCCCGATTGAGAGCCCTTCCTCGGCCGACGCCAGTCGGTCGCTGATCGAAGAGCTGACGGAGATCTGCGGGGGTGATCAAGACTTCGCCCACGAGCTGGCGCTCACGTTTTTGCAATCAGCGCCGGGCTGCCTGGCCGGGATCGAGCAAGCGCTCCAGAGCACCGATTGGCGGGAACTCTCGGCACAAGCCCACGCCTTGAAAGGGATCAGCCGGACAATTGGCGCCCCCAAGCTGGCGCAATTCTGCGTCGACGTCGAGCACGCCTCGAATCGTAAGGATCTGGTAAGCGCCTCGAGCGCCGCCGCGGACCTGACAGGTGCCTGGGAGGCGGTGAGAACGACGCTGGAAGACTTCCTGGCTGTCGGGGCCAAGGCATGAAGATCTTGATCGCCGAAGATCAGGCGCCCTCGGCGCTCTACCTGGCCCGCACGCTGGAAAAACTCGGTCACGAGACGACAATCGCATCCGACGGCGAGCAGGCCTGGCGATCATTGCAAAACGACCAGGCGCCCGTCTTGCTTTCGGATTGGATGATGCCGCTGCTGGACGGACCGGCGCTCTGCCGACGCATCCGCTCCGGCGCGATGGAACGGTATACGTACATCATCCTTTTGACGTCTCGCGATCGAAGAGACGACCGTCTCGAAGGCCTTCGCGCCGGGGCCGACGACTTCCTGATCAAGCCGCCTGATCCGGATGAGCTTGCGGTGCGCCTGGAGATCGCCGAGCGCATCCTAAAGGTGCACGCGCAGCTCGCGCGGCAGAACGAGCGCCTGGCCGAGCTGGCCGCGGTCGACGAATTGACCGGCACCAAGAACCGGCGCCGATTCCGTGAAGACCTGGACCTGCTTTACGCTCAGACGCAGCGTCTGGGGACTCCACTCTCGCTCATCATGCTCGATCTGGATCAGTTCAAGGAATACAACGACACCTTCGGCCATCCGGCGGGCGACGAGATCCTGAAGCGTCTTGGGTCGACTCTGCGATCCAGTCTGCGCAGCCACGACGTGGTGGCCCGTTACGGCGGCGAGGAGTTCGTCATTTTGCTGCCGGCAACCGGCGGGGACGAGGCGATGGAAGTTGCCGAACGCTTGCGCCGCTCGATTGCAAGCGGCGCATGGCCGCGACGTCAGGTCACCGCCAGCCTGGGAGTGGCAACAATCGGCCCCGGCACTACGACCGCGACGGCGCTCGTCGAACACGCCGACTGTGCCCTCTATCAATCGAAACAGGCCGGTCGAAACCGGGTTACGCATTACCGGAGCCGCGAGTTGATCGCAGCGCGGGCGGACGGTGTGCCTGGCTAAGTTGCCGTTGTCGGTGCTATTGCGAACCGAGCGCCAAGCGTGCTGGTGGACAGTCAACGTCCGCACCATCGTCGTGGCCATGCTGCATTCCGAGGTGGTCGCGCCGCTGCGGGTCTCGTTGAGAATTTTGGCGACGAAAATGGTGATCTGAGCTTCTGCTGCAATTGGCACGTGGATTGCTCACAACCACCTCAGCGACCGGATCCACGGCGTCGCGTGCGCGAGTTAGAGCTGGTTCGGGCGCGATCTCAACTTGGACAGCGACCATTTACGAAAGCAATCGTCGATGGTCTAATGTGATCCAAGCTGGTGACGAGAATTCCTTGATTGACGTAACCGGGAAGCTGATTGGATGCACAACTTAATGTCGTTCGTGCTTGGCACCACCACGATGACGGTCCACTTTGCGTTTACGGAGATGGATGATGATCGGCTGGACGTTCTCGCTACTTCTCATCTTCATCAATTTCGCGTTAATCCCTCACATTTGTTTCCTTCTGGTGGTAACGGCCGCAGCATTCCTGGCACGGCGGGGGGCAAAACGCGCGGTGACGCCGGTGTCGCGGTTCTTGATCGTTATTCCCGCGCACGACGAGGAGCCGGTGGTCTCGAAGTCGGTGCAGAGCTGCCTGGAAGTCGATTACCCGCGGTCGCTTTTCGACGTTGTTCTCATCGCCGATAACTGTTCCGACGGGACCGCAGTCCTGGCAAGACTCGCCGGCGCGCGCGTCGTCGAACGTCTTGACGAGTCCAAGAAAAGCAAAGGGCACGCGATCGACTATTTGATCGATACTCTTCAACAGAGTGGCGAGCTCGAACGCATTGATGCCCTGGTGATCGTGGACGCGGACACGACGATCGATCGGCGTCTTCTGACCACGTTCGATCAAGATCTGCGGGAGGGATGCGATTGGATTCAGGCTCACAGCGCCGTCGCGAATCCGGACGCAACCTGGCGTACGGTCCTTCTGACTTATGCGTTCAGCCTTTTCAATGGCGTGATGGCCCTTGGCAAAACCCAACTTGGTCTGGGCGCCTCATTCCAGGGCAACGGCATGTGCCTGTCTGTGCGGGGATTGCGGCGCGTGCCCTGGCACTGTCACGGACTTGTCGAGGATCTGGAGTACACCTGGGTCCTGCGGATGGCGGGCGAAGCGGTTGTTTTTGAGCCAGAAGTTTCGGTCTACAGCACGATGCTCGCCCACGGGGGCGAGGCTGCGGTCAAACAGCGCCAGCGATGGGAGTTCGGTCGCAAGGCCGTACGCAGGAAGGTGCTCGTACCGTTGATCACCTGCAAGGTCCTCTCCGCCAGGAAGAAAATCCTGGCTCTCTGTGACCTCACCCTGCCGACGATCACAACGCTTACTATGCTGTGTATCGGCGTTGCGGTGATTGACATTCTTTGCTTGCTCGGCTCGCACCACCTCGCGATGCCGCTGCTTCGCCCCGTGCTCGTCAGCTCGCTCAGTTTGATGGCGCTCGCGCTGGGCCTTCATTTTGTCTCACCCTTCCTCGTGATGGGCTTACCTTGGCGATACGCGGCCGCCGCCGGCGCGTTCCCGATCTATCTCTTTTGGAAGGTGCTCGTTTTGTTTGGTGGGCGGCCTGACCGATGGATTCGCACTCCGCGTGAGATTGCAACGGGCAGTGCGATCCAGACTGTCAACGTCTCGGCGTCAATCAAATCGACGAAGGCACTCGTGGCGACCCCGGGCGGCTTCGACTGCAAAATGCAGCGGCGATGAGTCAGCCTTATCCGGGGGGACGCCGGCTCACTGGCGATCGCCCGATCCCCTTGCCCGGGCCGAAGCCGTCTTTCCTCTCGCGCTCGTCTTGACTCCATTCTCTGTCATGCCCGCGATTCTCAGCACTTCGCCCGGGTTCTGGCCGAAGACTTGGATCAGCCGAAGTGCCGCCTGGGAGGGCTTTCGGGTGCCGTGCTCCCAGCTCTGCACTGTCTTGGTCGAGACATTGAGCACTCGCGCGAAAACGGCCTGGGACATGCGGGATTCCAGTCTCAATCTCGTTACCTGCCCAGCTTCAATCTCTGGCGGTGGGTCGGGAAATTCCACGACGGTGGTTTTGAGGGTGATTTCTCCCTTCGCATGGCGGATCGCCTCTTCGAGGCCCTTGCGGATTTGTTGCGCCACCGGGAGTCGAGTCGTTCGTTCGTTCATCGCGTACTCATGACCTCCTGAAGCGTTTGGCTTGTTTCTTCAAGGCTTCGACGAGTTTTCGATAGCTTTTCTTGTCGTCGTCCGAAATGTCATCCTGGTCGTCTTTGCCGTAAACCGTGATGAAGTGAATCTGTTCCAATTCCTCGATGTGAAGATAGATCACACGCGCGCCACCCCTTTTCCCTTTTCCTCGACCGGGGTCGGCGATTCGTAGCTTTCGCATGCCGCCGCAGCCGGACATGACATTTCCCGAGTCAGGATCCTTTAGCAGAATGCGCTGCAAGGCAACGAAATCGTCATGCGTCAGGTATTCATTGACCCACTTCGTGAACTCGCTGGACTCAATGAAGATCTTCTGCGTTCTATCCTACTCGGTGGGATAGTCGCAATCGCCTGGAATAAATTTCGCGTTCGCACGCGAACCGTCCCAAGCTCGAGTCAGCCCGAGAGGTTTGTCAGCGAGCGGGCCAGGTTTTGACGGGCGGACGATTCGAAGGCGGCGCTGAAATAGGCCGTTGTGTAAATCCGCGGCCGGTCGAGAAAGGACTGGAGGACTTTGGACCGCCCGGCGCGAAAGGCGGAGTCCGTAACCCAAGCATATTCAAATCGAACGCCCGCTTCATAGGCGTCGAAAATGGGCTCGGGTTGACCCAGAATCGACAGGTCAATATCCACCAGCAACGCCGCGTCAGGATTGGTGGGCGGGGCGTTGTGCTGCGTGGCGAGGATCAGATCGCAGACGCATTGCCTCGTCGCACGCGGAACGCCCAGTTGCAAAAGGGCGGATTCCGCCAGGCTCGCGCTGGAGGCCTCATTGTCGGATTTGTGGCTGTCATAAATCGCATCATGGAACCAGATCGCAAGCTCGATTGCATCGGGTTGCGAAGCCAGGGCGCGAACCATATCGAAGAGTTGGAGGCAGTGGTCGATGTGGTGGATGTCGTGGTACCGCCGGTCTGCCGCCGTGTATCGGGTATAAAGGTCATCGAAGACGGCTCGGGCCGCTTCGGGCTCGGGCATTTCTGTAACGCGAGCGACCAGGGCGCGCCAGCGGTCAAGCATGACGCCCTCCGTGAACCGCCTTGAGGGCTTGAAACACAGAGGGGGAAACAGATCGCTGGACAACGGTTTCCCACCCTTCGGGCCCCACCATCCCTTTCACCATACTGGAGCTGAGCTCCGCGAGCTGCCGCGGCGGCATGAGGAAGACGGTTAGCACTTCGGGGCGCAGGTCACTGTTGATGTGCCGCATCGCGCGCTCGAAAGTGAAATCGGATTCATTGCGGATTCCTCGGATGATGTAGCCGGCGCCGATCTGATCGGCGTAGTCGACCAGGTATTTGTTTTCGAAGGCGGCAACGGCGCATGTGGCGATTCCGGAGGTGGTCTCAACGATAAATCGAAGACGCTCCTCAACCGTAAACGTTGCCCTCTTGTCGGGGTTCACGCCGATCGCGACGACCAACTGATCGAAGAGCGGCGCCGCCTGCTCGATGATCCACTGATGACCGAGTGTGATCGGGTCGAAACTGCCCGCGTAGACGGCTTTTCGCATGGACTGGCTCCCGTGTCTTTTCGTGCGGATCATCGTAACGATGTTTCACTCCGTTCGACTACGCCAGGGTTTCGACGTCCGACCAGATCGGCTGAACGTCGTCGAGTTACGCGCACACTCTCGGTAAAGTATAGGAGACGTCCAATTGGAAAGTCGGCGAACGAGAGCGAACGAATCGACCTGCCCGCTAACAGATCGTTGCCTTCGTTTCCATTTTGGGCCGAGAAGATAAGCGTGGCGCGTTTCTCTTTCAATCCAGAGTGCTCCTCTCCACGGCGAGGTGAACCATGACACGCACAAACAGCGTCACTTTTGCGTCCATCGCCGCTTGCGTGTTTGGCCTCGCTGGAACAACTCGAGGTGCCGGAGGATGCCTGACGGTAGATTATCCCGCATCGACCGTCGCGGGCGAATTGCAAATCGCTGTCACATACACCCTTTGGATTCCCGATGGGGTTCCTCGCCTGCGCGGCGTCATCGTCCACCAGCACGGAGCCGGCACAACGGCATCGATTGAGGGATCGACCGCTGCCTATGATTTGCACTGGCAGGCACTGGCGAAGAAGTGGGATTGCGCCCTGCTCGGCCCCAGTTACCACGTGTTGCACGAGAAAAACGATCTCTCCCCTGGGGGTTCGGAACTCTGGTTCGATCCGCGGAGAGGCTCGGAGAAGACCTTCCTCAAGGCGCTCGGCGAACTCGCGACCAAGGCCGGCCACCCGGAATTGGAGACCGTCCCGTGGGTTTTGTGGGGACATTCCGGCGGCGGTATCTGGTCGGATGTGATGTGTGCCCTTCACCCGGACCGCGTCGTCGCGGTCTGGATGCGCTCGGGTTCCGCGGTCATGTTTCTCAGTCATCCCGAGTTTACCCGGCACAAAGTACCGAGCGCTGTGTACGGGATTCCGATGATGTGCAATCCCGGCGTGAAGGAAAAGCAAGTCGCCCAGCAGAAAAACACGCCCGAGCAGAACATGAAAGGCCCGTGGCTGGGGAATTTGGCGACGTTTCATGAATATCGGTCCAAGGGCGCGCCGATCGGCTTTGCGCCCGACCCGCGCACCGGACATGAGTGTGGCGACAGCCGTTATCTGGCCATCCCATTCCTCGATGCCTGCCTGGCGATGCGATTGCCGGAGAAAGATGCAGCGGACCAAACTCTCAAGCCCGTCGACATGAGCAAGGCATGGTTGGCTCCTTTGATGGGCGACAAACCTCGACCGGCCGCGGAATTCCAAGGCGATCCCAAGGAAGCTGTCTGGTTGCCGAACGAAGCAGTGGCGAATGCTTGGGCGGAATACGTGAAAACCGGCTCATCGAGCGATACCACTCCACCGCCGGCTCCTTTCCACGTGAGAGCATCACCCAAGAGCGACCGGGGAATGGAGATCACATGGAGCGCAGTTGCCGATTTCGAGAGTGGCATCCGCGGTTTCGTCGTGCTGCGCGATGGTCAGGAACTGGCGAACGTTCCCGAAAAACCGGTTGGCAAGTTCGGACGTCCGTTGTTCCAGGGCATGACGTACCACGACACTCCGGATCAGCCAATGCCCGAAATGCGCTACCTCGATACGTCGGCCCAGTCCGATGAAAAGCACATCTACTCCGTCGTCACCGTGAACAGCGTAGGGTTGAAGTCGGAGCCGTCGGCAAGCGAATCGCGGAAGGAGGAGACTTCTGGACAGGAAAAAGGCTCGGCGACTCCGGGACGTGCAGTTGCGTACGTGCCCTTCGATGGCGAGAAGACCACGTGGCACGACGGATTCGATCGCTACGATTTCGTGATGGACGAGGAGAGCCTGGCCATCAAACCCTTCAAGAGGGACGATGACGAACGTTTTGGAGTCAAAGCTGCCGCGAAGGGCCTCCGGCGATGCATCGTGGTTGTTCCGAAGGAAGTGGCGGCGGGCAACCCGTGGTCCTGGCAAGGCTGTTACTGGGACCACCAGCCTCAGGCCGAAGTCGAGCTGCTCAAGCGCGGGTTCCATATCGCGTTTATCACACCCGACGCCGGCAGGCAGGGCAAAGCGTGGGACAGGTGGTACAAGTTCCTGACGGAGAAGCATGGGCTAGCGAAGAAGGCCGCTTTCATCGGGATGAGCAAAGGCGGTGTGAATGAGTTCAACTGGGGCGTCGTTAATCCCGACAAGGTTGCGTGCATCTATGCCGATAATACAGCGTTGTACGACGAGGACTTCGCCAAAGTTCCGGTGCTGGCCAAGCATGACATCCCACTGTTGCACGTTTGCGGCACTGAGGATTTCTTGTTGCAGCGCCACACTCTGGTCGTCGAGAACACTTACCACCAGTTGGGTGGCCTGATCACGGTGCTCATCAAGGAAGGCCACGCCCATCACCCGCATAGCCTGCAAAACGCCAAGCCGATTGCCGATTGGATCGAGCAGCATATGACACCGTCCACGGCCAACCGGCCCGCTTTCGCGGATGAGAAGTTCGCGAAGGGGTATTACTACAGCCTCGAGCCTTCCTTCATCTATCTGAAGGAAGAGGACACCTATGCCACGGCCCGCGGGCCAGGGTTCACGGAGTGTTACGACCGCTACGACGGAGGCACTTCCGGCACCTTCAGGACGGGCGGCATGTCGATTATCGTGCCCAGGACCGTGGCGCCGGGAAAACCCTGGGTGTTCACCGGGGATCCGATCGAGAGGAATGCCACCGTCGAGCAGGCGCTGCTCGCGAAGGGCTACCACATTGTGATCCTCCCACCCACAGGATCGGGTATGTCGCGAAAGCAGTGGGACGATGTCTATAAAATCCTTGTGGATAATCAATTCTCAAACAAGCCGGTGTTGAAAGGGACCGGGGCGATGGCAGGCGAAGCATACGCTTGGGCGGTTGCAAACCCGGGCAAGGTCTCCTGCATTTATGCCCGGAATCCGCTCATGAAGAGTCTGATGGCGGGCAGAGAGCAACCGATTGACAACCTTGCGGCGCTCGCGAAAGCAGGCGTGCCGGTCCTGCACGACTGCGGCGCCTTGGATCCCTGGTTGGACAACCAGACTCGCGTCGTCGAGAAACGTTACAATGAGCTCGACGGCAAGATCACGGTTATCGTCAGGGCGGGCGAAGGGCATTTTCCGCTTTCGCCGAAAGACCCGAAGTCGGTCGTGGATTTCATCATCAAGTATGCCCGTACGGGGGCCGCCCAAGCCGAACCGACCGCGATTCCGGTCAAAAGCGACGTCCCCGCATCCCTGTACGGAGCCGGAGCGGTCTCGACGGACGATTGCGTCAAGAAGCAAGCCGGGGACAGCTTCCGTTGGACGGGCAGCGGGCAGATTACCTGGAAGGTACAAGTCGACCGGGCGGGAGACTACGAGGTCGTCCTTTGTCACGCCGCGCAACCCGGCGCGGTTGGACGGCACTTGCAGGTCAGCAGTGGTGTCAGCAGGGTCGGGTCCACGCTGGCGATGACCAACGGGGTTTTTGGGGACAAATCGTATGAAATGACGCCGCTCAAGGGCCGGCTCCGCCTCGAGGCGGGAACTCAGTCGATCACGCTGAGCATCCCGGACGCGCCCAAAGCGATGGTTGTGCTCGCGTTTCGCTGCCTGGAGCTGATTCCGGTCGGCGCCAACGCGGCCATCGAGGCCGAGCGACAGGAGGCGCGGCGTGCGCGGGCCAGCACGGAGTGGCTGACCAAAGCCGGATACGGGCTGATGTTCCATTGGACCTCGCAGAGCGTCGGAAAGGACGGAACACACAAGCCGTATGCGCGGGCCGTTGACGAATTTGACGTGAACCGTTTTGCGGAAATGGTAGAAGAGACGGGAGCGGGCTACGTCATTCTCACGATTGGCCACGCCGAGTCCTATTGTCCGGCACCGCTCAAAGCCTGGGAGAAATACCACTCCGGCAAGACAACTCAACGCGACCTGATTGCCGAAATGGCCGATGTGCTCAGCGCCAAAAGCATCAAGCTGATGTGCTACTTGAACGCGGCTCGTCTCACCAGATACCCAAAGGCCGGCGAAGAGGAGTTCACCCGGATCATGACTGAGGTTTTGACGGAGTTCGGCGAACGCTACAAAGAAAAGGTGGCCGGCTACTGGTTCGACTGCTGCTATCAAGCCAAGGAAAAATACCCTGGCTTCTCCTTCCGCGAGTTCTTCAAGACCTGCAAAGTGGGGAACCCGAATCGCATCGTTGCGCTGAACTCCTGGATCTACCCGAACGTATCCGAATGGCAGGAGTATTGGGCCGGGGAAACCGCTAGCCCCGTCGGGTTGCCGCTCAATGGCACTAATCAAGAGCACGGCCCCGGCGCGGGATTGCGCTACCACGCCCTGCTAATCATGGAGCCTTACTGGGTGCAGAATAAGGTTGAAATGCCAAGACCTCAGTTCACGGCCCAACAGTTGGGGGATTACATTGCTCGGTGCAAGGCCAACGGCGGCGCAGTGACGATCAACCTCGGTATCTATCAGGATGGCACGGTGGATCCAAATGCCGTTAACGTGCTCAAGGAAGTTCGCAACCGAGTTCGATAACCGTCGGATTCGACTCCTGCACAGCGCGAACACGACAGAGACGAATGAATCCAAGGGCGGCGCGGCAACCAGTGCCGCTCCCTTCGGCTCACGATGCCATCGACGTCGAGAACGGCCTCGTCGAAGAAGTCGGACGTATTCCACATCGCCCAATCGCTTAGAGTCGAATAGAATCGAGGCGTTATCGCTTTGATGGCCAATGCCAGGAGAGGAGAGCTTCCCAGGCAGTTACCTTCGTGGACTCGGTCTACGGCATCATACTATTGCTTGATTGTTATTGACGATAATTCCTTTTATCAGGGTCAGGTCTTTCCCGCGGGCCGTCCGGGCCCCCGGCACGGGGAACTTCTCCGCGGCAATTGCCCTCCTGGTGCCTGCGGCGGTGGTAAAACAAAGGGGCGTTCACATGCGAGTCGACCAAAAACGCCTTGAGGCGCTCGCCCACCAACGAAGCGTCAGTCGTCGCCAGGTTCTTCGAATCGGTGGGTTCGGCTCGCTGGGCCTGACACTGCCCGCGCTGCTCCGCGCCGAGGCCGAAGGGAGGGCGTCGCGGGGCTGGGCGGACCGGCACGCAGTGCCGTCGCCGATCCGCTCGTGCATCCTCATATTCTATTACGGAGGTCCCAGCCACATCGACACCTACGACATGAAGCCGAACGCTCCGGCGGAGGTCCGCGGTCCTTTCGGCTCGATTGCGAGCAGCGTCCCGGGGTTGCGGATCTGCGAGCACATGCCTCTCACGGCGCGGGTGATGGATCGCGTGGCGATCATCCGGAGCATGCATCATCCCAGGCCGGCGGCGGTGTTCGGGGCGGCACCACCTACGGCACGAGCGACAGGCTGGGCGCTTACCCCGACAGCGACGCCGTCACCCCCGGCGATCTCGCCGCCACCCTCTACTGGCGATTCGGCCTCGATCCGGCGCACGAGATCCGCGACCTGACCGGCCGTCCCTTTCGCCTGGCCGACGGCCAGCCCATCCGCGCCTCTTTGCCTGAATCTGAGAACCCAATGGATGGCAAGGTTGGGCTCGCGTCCAGCCGGGAGCTAATAGCCTACGCGCTTCGCCAGAATCGCAAGTAAAGGCGCTCGGCGCCGGCAGATCAACGAGAAGTTGGGTCCGCGGAACCAGCTCGACGGTCTCGGGCATGGCTCTGGCCCACTCGCGATTTATCCTCGAACCCCTCGCGCCGTTTTTTAGCGACTTCCTTCAGGTCGTCAAACCCGCCGCACAATTCCAAGCGGTAGACTCGGGCGTTGCCGTCGCCGTGGGCCGTGATCAGCAGCTTGCCGTCGGAGCTGAAAGCGGCGGCGACCACGTCGTCAGTGTACTGGCGCGGGCCGGGGGGATCGTCCAGGGTGGCGCTGTTGAACCCGGCTCGACGGGTCCCGAGGACGTACAGGGGATCCCCTCCGTTGCGGTCCCAGACCCGCGCTGTGCCGTCCTGGCGACTCACCGTCAGGACGAATTCATTTTCAGGGCTGAATGCCACCGAGGCGACATCGCCGGAGTGCCCCCGCAGCTCGACGACCTTGGAGTGGTCGACCGTCCAAACGCGGGCGGTGTTGTCTGCGCTCGCCGTGGCTATTTGCTTTCCGTCGGGGCTGACCGCCACGTCGAGGATTGGGTCGGTGTGGCCGAGGAAGGGCTTCGAGTCGAGTTTACCGGTGAACGGGTCTGCGGACCGGACGAGGTCAAAGATGGGGTCCGAACCGCCGCAAGCCACGAAGACGAGGGAGCCACTGGGGCTGACGGCCACCGCCAGCGCGCCCAGCGGAGCATCCTCCGCGTCGTTGTCGCGTTCCAGCTTGGTCACTGCCACGACCTTCTCGGGCTGAGGGAATGGGCTCGCGAGGTCGAGTCGGTAGGCAAACGCCTGTGACTCCATCTCTTTTTCGGGCTGCCATCGCTCGCGCTTGAGGTCGCCGGTGCCGGTAACGACCTGGCGGCCAAGAGAGTCAAGGAAGCAGGCGACCGTGGTTGCTACGGGACTGCCGTTGGGCGGGAAAGTGGCGCGCGGCGAGAGGCGTACAAGACTCGCGTTTTGCAGTTGGAGCTTCTGGGCTTCTCGGTCAGGCACCGACCAGACGAACGCCTTGCCGTCGAGGCCGCTGCTCAATATGCTTCGGCCGTCGCGGCTGAACGACACACTGGTGATTCCCGCGGTGTGGCCGTCCATGTCCGCCACCAGTCGAGCTGTATCCGTCTTCCAGAGTACCAGTGCGCCCTGGGCGGAGCCGGCGACGGCCAGGGTCCCATCGGGGCTGACGGCCGCTGCAGTCGGAGTCAGGTATGGCCCGCGGCAAGAGCCAAGCGGGCCGCCGGTGTCGGTCGCCCATCGCTGGAAGCGGTTCTCGCGGTTGATCGTGAGCACTTCGGCGACCTCGGCGCGACGTAGAGAAAGCGCCACCACCGAATCGCGCGGGCCGCTTAATGAAGTCGTGGACCGGCCTACCGCCGGCGGTTGGCCGGATAGGTGCCAGACCTGTGCGATGCACGCGCCGGTGTCCGTTGCCAGGTAGCCGCCGTCGCTCGCGATATGCGACCCGTCTTCGCTGAAGGCGAGCACGGGTGAAGGCCCGGTCAGACCAGGAAGGCTGGCTGTTGGCTTCTGGCCGCTACGGAGGGGCCAGTCCCAGATCCGCCCGATCCCGTCTTCGGCTTCCGTCGCCAGCGACTTCCCGTCAGGACTGAAGGCCACTCGCTCGACCCCACCGGGATGGCTCAAGGGCGAGGCGGTCAGTTGCCCGTGCTCGTCCCAGACGACGACCGTTCCGGAGGGCCCCTCAATGGCGGCGGCGATGGAGCGGCTCTCGGGTTGAACGGCCAGGTCGGATACGGGCCCGAGGAGGCCGCCGGGCCCCTTCAGGGTTTGGACGCAAGCGCCGGTCGCGACGTCCCAGACCTGCACCGTTCCGGTCTCACCCTTGACCCGGAGCAGACCGGCGTTGGGGGTGACCACGACCCGCTCATCCTTGTCGAAGAGGTGCGGCGTGAGCCGAAACGCTGAGCCCGGCCATGGGTCGGCGGCCAGCTTGTAGTCATCTCCGTCACGACGATAGAGCCGGATCTTTCCGTCGGTCCACGATGTGAGCAAGTACGTGCCCTTCGGGCTGAAAGTCACGCCGAGGGCCGCTCCAGCCTTGGGTTGAATGACCGTGAGCGGGGTCTCGCTGTCGAGGAGCCAGACCCTGACCGTGCCGTCGAGGCTCGCCGTTGCGAAGCGATCGCCGTCGGGGCTAAAGGCAAGATCGGTCAGCGCGGCGGGGGCTGTCCCGGGCGCGTAGCGGTGCTTGGGATCGATCTTCCCGGGTTTGTCCAGTCCAGAGACATCCCAGAGGAACGCGACGCCGTCGGCCCCGGCTGTCAGGGCCAGGCAGCTCCCGGGTTTGGGCGAGAACTCGACGTCGCGCAGCGCCGCCGCGTGGCCGACGAGTATCCCCCGGGCCGTCTCGACTGGCCCCGTCGTCCAGACACGGGCGGTCTTATCGCTGCCGGCGGTCGCCAGGATGAATCCGCGGGAGCTGAACCGGGCCACGTTGACTGCGCCGTCGTGGCCGACGTGGGAGACAAGGCACTCTCCGGTCTGTGCATCCCAGACGCGCGCCGTGCGGTCGGAGCTCGAGGTGAGGACGATGGTGCTGTCCGGGCTGAACTCCGCGTGAAGCAATGACGACTTGTGCCCGACCAACGTCACCCGGCTCGACCACGTGGAGGGCGACGCCCCATCGCCAGAGCCGGACCAAGAGGAGGGATCCCAGACCCGCGCCGTCCGGTCACCGCTGGCGGTGACCAGAAGTGTGCCGTCGTGGCTGAAATCGAGGGCGGTGATTTGCTGCGAGTGGCCGACCAGCGTCGCGATCAGGTTGCCCTTCGCGGCGTCGAATACCCGTCCGACGCCGTCGACGCCCGCCGAGACCACCACGTTCCCGTAGGGGCTGAACACGGCGCGGACCGAGGGGTGTTCGTAGTCCTTCATCAGTGTGGGAGCTCCGGTGCTCAGCTTGTAGACGACCACTTGTCCCGGCAGGTTGTGGTTATCGCCGTTGGCATCCCCGCTCGCCGCGACGAGTCGCTCACCTTGATGGTCGAACATGACGCTTCGGGCCGGGCCCTTGAGCGGGAATTCGTGGAGCAGCTTCCCGGTCGCTGCCTCGCAGACTCGAACGGCGCCCTTCCAGACGCCATCGGCCGCAGGATTGCTTGCGCTGCCGAGTGCTCGACTACCCGCGATGGCAACCGAGGCGCCGTTGGGACTGAACGCGACGTCAGCGACAGGTCCGGAATTGCCCGCGGTTTCGAGCGCGTGCAACTCACCTTTCCCGTCGGGCGACTCGGCCGCCGTCCAGACCCAGGCGCCGCCGCGGTCCGCAGGATTCAAACTCGTGGTATCGCCAGTGCAGAATGCCAGCATCCGGCCCGCCGGAGCGAACACGATCCGGTTGACCCACCGTCCGGACTTCCCTGGGTCCGCGAGCGCCGGCACGCGAATCACCGTGAGCGACTTGTCGTCTTCGGGGTTGTCGTAATCGCCCACGCTCCACAGCTCGACCAGTCCGTCCCGGCCGCCGACGGCGACGACGGGATTCGTGCTTCCGTCCCGGAGGGCGTCACCCCATCGCTGCGGTGCAAAGACGACCTCGTTGACGGACTCGGCGTACGGCCCGAGCTTGCTCCGGTGGGTGAGGTGGGAGAGGGCATACCGAATGGAGTCCTGCGTACCATCCTCGAGCTGAGGCCACTTTTCCGTTTCGGCGACTCTGATCACCTTCTGGATGTCGCCCAGGACGGACGTAGGTTCCTTCTGCAACGTCGCTTGCATGGCCCACTGGCTGACCATGGCCTTGTTCTTTTCGTTCTCGGCCCGGACCTCCTGCTCGCGGGCGCCCTTTGCCTCGTTCGTCCTCTCCGATGCAAACTGATCGGCTTTCTTCTTGTTCTCGTTCGCGGTCCACCAGCCGACGAGCGCCAGCGCCGACAGTAACGCGAGCGCAGCCGCTCCACAGGTGAGGACTCGGATCCTGAGGGCTTTGTCTCTCGCCTGCCGGCGCTCATCCTCGAGCCGATCAGCCAGCTCGGCCCGATCGATGGCGTCTCGGCTTTCGTCGAGCAATCGCGCGAGCCGGTCGCTCAAGCCCAGCTCGTCGGAATCGGTCTTGCTCCAAGCTTCGGCCTTGTCCAGGTCGGCCTTACTGAGCAACAAGGAAGGCTTTTTCTCGGCCGGCGCGGCATCCCAGGCTGCGGCCCGACGGTTGAGCTCGAACCAGAGCGCCTGGCCAGGACGAGTGCTCTGCCAGTGGCGGTTGGAATTCCGCACGGGTTCGATGAATCGGTCGTGCGATAGCTCGTACCACCGCGCGCCGCCCCGGTCCTCACCTCGAATCAAATGGCAGCCCTCGAGTAAGTCGACCGCGTCGTTGCCCAAGCCGCCCGTTTTGTCTGGTTCCCGGAGCACCAGCCCCCGCGTCCCGGCCGGAGTCATGAGCCGCTCGTCGAACCAGCGCCGAATGTCTCCTTCGCGCACTCCAGGCAACCGGGACGCTTGCTTGACGCAATCTTCATAGAACCGCGACAGAGCCTGGTTGACGTCGCCGCACCGTTCCAGGTTCTCGGCCGTGATCTCGGTCTCGCCGGCCTCGAGATTGGACCAGAGGGTTTGGCAGACGACCTGCATCTGGACGGGCTCGACATATTCAGACTGGGCCACGTAGTCGTTTGACTCGGGCTGGCAACCTGGGACAACGAGGGTCGTGACGGATAGACCGCCATCCGTGCCCAGGACACCCGGATCGCCGTTGTCGGATCGGGCCCCCGACGCATCGCGGCTACGCCGGACGCGAATGGTCATGAGGTTGTCGATGAGCGTCTCGGCGACGCCGGGGGCGAACTTCCGTCCGGTGCCCTCTAGCGGATTCACGACCGCTTCCAGGGCGGCCGCGCGACGGAGCCGCTCGAGCCGAAACCTCGTCCGCAGGTTCTCGGGCACCAGGCTCGCGAAAGGATCGAGCGACGCCAGCCAGTCTTCGCGCATCGCGAGCAACACCCGGAGATTCGAGATCGACTCCAGGGCGTCGGAAAGCTGCTCGAAGAATCCCCGGCGCTCTCCCCATCTTGAGGGGTATGCTGTGAAGAGTCTTCGAACTGATCAAAGATCGCGATCAAAAGCGCGTCATCAAGATCAGCACGCTTCGCCCTGGGCGCCAGCTCCTCGCTGAGAGTCTGATCCTTGAGCCGTCGGGCCGTGCCCGCGTCGCACTGGCTCTGCCAGCTCATCACGGCGTGAAACACGTAGATGTTGCGAATCCCCCCGGGCTCGAGTTTCCATGACGAGCCCTGCACCCGGGCAGAATCCAGGACGTGGCAGGACTGGCTCTTCAGCTCGGGGACCAACCTCGCGTTGATCAGCGAGGTCTTGCCCGCGCCGGACATCGCGTAGAGCAGCGTGATCGGGTGAGCCATGACCCGGTGCTTCAGGTCGATGGCCTCGCGGTCCCGACCGAAGAACCGCTCGCAGTCGGCGGAGAGAAAAGGCCGGGGACCGACGTACGGAGCCTCGGTGATCGCCGGGACGGCCGGGCTGGACTCGGGCGGGGCCGGCTCAAGCAACCTGGCTGTTGACACAGTAGACCTCCCACCGCTGGCGAAGCTCGGTCATGAACTCACCCGTGGTTCCCCAGTAGACGCTGATCGCCATGCTCTTGTTGTAGTCCTTGAAATAGCTTTTGAGCCGATCGATTTGCTCGGACGTGACCTTGTCATCGCTGACGTGGACGAACTGGATCGTATAGTTGGAGCTCTTCCTCGGGTCCCTTCTGATCCGGGAGAGGTTTCGGAGGATGACGCGGAAGTCCAGATCGTTGGTCTGGTAACCCAGAAAGAGCAGGGAATTGTTCCTCATTGCGTTCTGAACGCATTGAGGAATTAAATCTTGTTTGTCCGATGTGCGGACCAGGAAGTCGAGGTAGTCGTCCTCCGTCAGGACCAGCGATGAAGGTTCGGCCACGTGGCCGAACATGTGGAACACGAGAGGGCAAGCCGGTTTGGGATCGTAGGCGGCGGGCAGGCCGGGTTCGTCCTCCGAGGCCTCCATGTCATTCCAGCGGCAGACGACCTTCTGGGGTTCTTTGTGCTGAGCCAGCAAGGCATAGGACATGAACGCGAAGTAATGGGTGTTGATGTAGACGGAGAGCGGCAGGCTGGCCAGGATCCGATAAGGATCTTCCTGGTGGGAGAAATCGGGCATTTTCAGGCCGTGAAACTTCTCGGCGAGATCCATCTTGACCTCGTCGATGATTCCCTGATGAGCCTGGTAGGCGACGAACTGCGCGACACGCGGAAGGTTGTTCCGGTCGTCGAACGGATAGTCATGCTCGTCGGCCCATTCCCCGGCAAGCACCGAGGCTGAGGGAATCGAGAAGTCGAAACAGGTTTCGGGCCCCAGGAAGGGAGTGCACTTTTGAGTGTGGATTCTGCGGAGCAATACTTTCCACCCTTCGTCATCGAGGGCCTCGGAACGCCTCAACACGATTGCAGGCGGCGAGGGGGTTGCTTCGGGCATCGGTTGAGCCTCCGTCAAGAGATGAAGTTTCAGTGAGATCGACCTGAAGGGAGCGTCGGGCCGTCAAGCCGGCTGTTGACGCTGTTTCCAGCGCGAACCCAGCTCGGCGCAAAACTGGCGAGCCGTGCCCCAATACACCCGCATGTCCATCGCCGCATAGTAGCGGTCGAGGTAGTCCTGCATTTTCTGCTGGGTGCCGTCCGGCCCATCGGGCGGGACGAGCACCATCACGCTCAGGTTGCCCTTTCCCGCGAGCCCCTGGCCGAGCCGTCGCAATCCTTGAAGCAGCACCCTGATGTTCCAGTCGGCCATCCGGTAGCCGACAAACAGCAACGAGGAGCCGGCTATGGCCTTGTGCACAGCATCCGGCAGCAGCTTGGGGTCCTGCATGGCCGCCAGGAACGTCAGGTAGTCGTCCTCGGTCAGGACGATCGAGTTGGGGTCAGTATGCCCGTGCATGTGATAGACCAGTGGTCTGGCGACCGTCGGTTCGTAGGTCGGCTCCGTGTCGAAGAGTGTCGGCTGTTCGCGAATCAGCTCGTTCCAGCGACAGAACTCCCGCTTCGGGTCGCGCCAGCGGGTCGCCAGGGCCTTCATCATGAAGTCGTCGTAGTTGGTCGTCACGTAGATCGGCAGCGGCAAGTCAGCCAGCACGCCGTGGGGCTCATCGGCCGCCCGAAAGTCCGGAGGTTTCCCGCTGCCCAGACGCTCGAGTACCAGCTCCTTGGGGTAGGTCAGGTCATACTCCACAGCCAGGAATTGCGAAACCCGCACCAGGTCTCCGTTGTCCGGCATCGGATAGTGGAACCGCTCAGCCCATTCGCGCGCGATCTCGGCCCCGAGCGGCAGAGCACCGTAGCACGCGCCGGCACCCAGGAACGGCACGCACTTGCCCAATGGGATGCGCCGCAGGAGGATCTCCCAGTCCTTATCGGTCAACGTGCTTGTCATTCGCTTGCGCCGCCTCAACAACGACTGGTCGTGCGCGATTCTGCGAACAGAGATGGGAGAATCCGCACCTCACGAAGGCGCTTGGACGCGCTCCGCGTACTCCGGTCGCTGCCATGGTATCTGACCGGTCGTCGTTCGCCAAAATAAATCCAACGCGTCGCCACTTTTTTCGCCGTGTCAGATCCAGCGACCTTACGACGGCCTTTCATGGCCTTCCAGCAGCATAATCAATACTTCGTGCTCGAGCCCGAAGTAGGCGGTTGTTGCCGCCATCATGTTTGGGCCCGGATGGGAAGTTTCGTGAGGAAACTGAGGTGTGTCGCCGCGGTTATATAAATGGGCGTCAACCATTCAGCGGTCGATGCCGAGCAAATACGTGTAATGACCGGGTCCGTTTCGTTTTGTATATTCGACGCGCGTCCTTTCCCCGCAAGGGTTAAGGGAACAAACCCCTGCACCCCCCGCTCGTTGCAAGCGACTCGCCAGGCCCCCACCCATTGTGAAAGCTGTGTGCTCCATTCGCTCGTTGTTTCCGCATCGAAAAAAGCCGTTCAAACATAGTGAACAACATGGTCGCATGACTGTGGCAGTTTTGTGCGGCAGGCGCCACGAGCCTTTTTCGATCGCTAGGAAACGCACCGGCCAGGTCTGATCCTTTGATCCAGATTGGACATGCGGATCGAACGGGGATGAACGTTCTGACCATGGAAGAGTGGCGGAAAGTGGCGGAAAATGGCGCTTATACGAGGCTGTCAAGCATCCGTACACCGGTGTAAATCGGGAATCCAGGGAATCCAGACACCCACCCTTTTTGTCACGGCCCCGCATCCATGAATTCGCGGCCCACACGTTCGGCGGAGAACCACGGCACTGCCGCCCGTCATTTCGACAAAAAGAAGGCGCGTGTCCGACGCTGCGCAGAAGGTGGGTGTCTTTGCGTCAGGAAAAGCTCGAAAGAGGGTGTCCGTGGAATGCTTCGAATGCAGCGGATGAGCTTGGGGTTCTTTGCCCCATCTCCGCAGAACGGAGCATTTCAGAATCGGGCTAACGAAGAACAGGTGTTTTTCGTGAAATGCTCACCGGTTATGTCACATGGCGATAAGCCGTGACCGGCAGGATCGGTGCCGTGCCGTCGCGAGCTCAAATCCAGTCGCCACTTTCCCCAAGCCAGAAAATGCGTCGGTGTCGTCGGACCGACGCGCGCAAGAGGAAAGAAAGGCGACTCGCTGGGCCGCACAAGTCTAGGTTCTCGTCGGTTGACGACAGCATAGGAACATAAGTAAGTTCCATCCTCGCGATGAGAGCGAGGCCGGGTCCTGAAGAAGGAATGCGCGGTCTGTCACACCAAAGCGGCACGAGGGCGGAAAGGAGTCGTGCTTCCTGGATCAGCTCGCCGAATCGCTCTTTGAGGCGGTGCAGTACACGCGACTTGGCGATGCGGACTGGGTCGGGCTGAGCCCCGGACTGGCGGCGCCGTCAACCGGGGACCGCCCTTCCAGGCCGGCCACCACGCATCCCCTGCCGGAGACCTACTTGACGCAAACGATGAAGGCCACCGGCGGGTGGGCGAGGAAGTCCGCCCAGTATTCCTGGCCGAACTCGCGCAGGCCCTCGGGCGAGACCTCGGCCGCGTGCCAGCGCAGCTGGCGCAGGCCCGCCGCGCGGAACGCCTTTTCCATCGTCCCCGCGCTGAGGTAGTAGTTCGTCACCTCGAAGGAGCCTTCGGGCAGGAAGAACTCCAAGACGACGGGTGCACCTTCCACCAACTCCCCCTCGACGCGCCTCGAGAAGCCGTAGGCGCGGGCCGCAGGGAAGGCGACAATCGGCTCTGCGGGGTTACTGTTGACCGTCACGAAACGCCCGCCGGGCCTCAGCGCGCGGGCCACCGCCCGGCACATTTGCTCCAGCTCCTCGGCCGAGTGGGCGTAGTTGAGCAGGTACGCCGCGAAGGCCAGGTCGAACTCCCCGGGCACCTCCAGCGACCGGACATCCCCCACGCGGTACTCGACGCCCAGCGGCCGTTGCGCCTCCTCGGCCTCGGCCAACCCAATCATCGCGCGCGACAGGTCCACGCCGACGATCCGCGCGGCGCCCTGCTGACGGAGTGCGCGGGTGTAGTACCCCTCCCCGCAGGCCAGGTCGATCGCCGCCTTCCCCGCCACGTCGCCGGCCAGTCGGAGCAGCGTGTAGCGCTCGATGTGCGTCCGCCACGGCTGGAGCCTCGCCCGCTGGTACTGCTCCGCGATCCGGTCGTATTCGGTGTCCATCGTTGCCCTCTCCCCTTTGAGGTCGTCAAGAGCCGCGTGGCGACGCGGCCCCGCCGGGGCGCCGGAGCGTCAGGCCCGAGTATACCAGGAGGGACGTCCCGAAACCGAGAGACCAGGCAGAGTGGTACAGGTCCGTCAAGGACGGCATCACCTCTACCAGTCCGACGGTGGCCAGGGACCCCGGCACGCAGGGGATGACCCTCGCCGGCGGGGGCTAGCAGGCCGGCGGCGTGGAAGCTGCCCGTGTACCAGCACGACCCGCCCCACGCCTGCAGGTCGAGCCGCGTCCGGCACACCAGGAAGTAGTCCGCGATGAGGACGCCGCCCATCGCGCCGAGCAGCGCCGAGTAAGCGATGAGCCACTTGAAGATGTAGCCGGAAGAGTCCTCCATCAGCCGCCACGTCTGGATCACGACGCCGACCACCCCGGTGATCAGCGCCCCGACACGGAAGGAGATGCGGCGCTGCCAGAGGTTGGCGAATTCGTTGGCCGGGGATGTCAGACACCGGATGTCAGACACCCACCTTTGGGGGGAATGGAAGGCAGACACCCACTCATCCAAGTAAGGAAGGCGCGGAGCAAGGCAAACACCCGGTCATCGGGGCAGTTTAGGGCATCCACTTCAACCGGCACACAGCGGGTATCTGGGCCCCGCTCGGCCGCGTGCGTCGCGCCGACCGATGCGACGAGTTCGTCACTTGCCGCGCCGGCGAAGGAAACATCACTGGCCGGCCTCGAATCCAATCGAATTCCCAGCAAAGGTGTCACGAACCGATCTTGACGTTGCGCCAACCCAGGCGCGGAGCCCGGCTGCTCACAGCCTCGCTCGCCGTCCAACCGAACTACCGATGCCAGCCGCCTTGGTATACAGTGTAAGTGGCGACGCACGATAGACCCCAACGGGTGAATGCCGCGGAGTGTCGCGTCATGAACGAGAGTGAACTGAACGAGTTGCTTCCCATCCATGCCGACCCGCCTCCGCTCCGAGTAGACGAGCCGGGCGCCGTGCGCGTCGGCAAGAGTCGGGTCAGCCTCGACGAAGACACGGGTTCAAACTGGTAGCATACGGGGAAAGCCTCAGATCTTTCGAGCGGCCCTCGTCTCGTTCTCTTCGAGCAGGCGGTCGATGAACTCGGGATCGTCCGTGTGGATCGGGACGAGCTCGAATTTCGGGATCCCTCCAATCGTGACAATCACCGGCGATTGTTGGCACTCTTCGGCATAACCCTCAAGATTCGCCTTCGCCTCGTTCAGGTCGATCACTTTCATGGGCGGAATACTCCTCGCCTTGCACGATGAGTCGGTTGCCGACTTTCTCACCGATGACCTGGACTTGGACGACGCGCCTCTGATCATCCACATCATAGAGGACCCGATAGTCACCGAGCCGCAGTTCCCACCCGGCAACGGGGTTCGGCCGCATTTCCTTGATTCGGCGGGATCGGTGGGTCGGCCGGTGGCTGAGATGGATCTCCAAGCTGTCAAAAATCATTCGCCGTGGATAGGAAGTCAACGCCCTCGACAAAACGATGGGTGTCTTTGCGTCAGGAAAAGCTCGAGAAAGGAGGAAGTGCCTCGAAACACAGAAACCTTTCATCGCGACCCTGCGGGTTAACGAATCCCGCCCGGCAGAGCCTGGCCGGCAGCCGGAAGCAAGTCTTGCGTGGGGAGGGGTGACCCTCACTGCGAAGCGTAGACAGCGAGTCTCCATGCCATGCTATCGAGCCCCGAAATACTCATCGTGGGAGCCTCCGTTGTAGACACAAGCGGGGGCCGTGTCGACACGCCGCAATGGCCTGGCGTGTTCGGTCCTGCCGGGGTCCAAGAACATGGCGCAGGGACGCGAGGGTTGCTCGGGAACCTGAGAGCCCCATCCGTCTCCACTGACATTTCCGGCTCGGGATCCGGAATACCAACTCCCCGGCCCACGACCCCGCGTCGGGTCGCTGGGAGCGAACAGGACGCAAGGGTGGTATCGCCACACGAAGGCAACGAAGTGCGGCGAAAGGGGCGGATGGGAGTCGGAGCGTCTCGTAGTACCGTTGAAGCCGGGGAACCACTCCGAGGGACCCGGTGGAGGGAAGGAGACGCCATGTCACACAACCGTTGGAGGGAAACATGGCGGGTGCATCGGAACCCGTGGACGTGTCCACGAAACAACAACGGATAGCGGAACTCGCTCGGCGAAGCCCGGAGATGGGATTCACATCCCTGGGGCACTTCATCGACCTCGATTGGCTGCTCACAGCTTACTACCGGACCCGCCAAGACGGGGCGGTGGGCGTAGACGGACAAGATGGCGAGGCCTACGCAGCGAACCTGGTCCCGAACCTACGGTCGCTGCTGGAACGAGCCAAGTCCGGTACGTACCACGCACCGCCTGTGCGGCGAGTGCATATCCCCAAGGCAGGCTCAGCGACCGAAACCCGGCCACTGGGAATCCCGACCTTCGAGGATAAAGTGCTCCAGCGTGCTGTCGTGATGGTTCTGGAGGCGATATACGAGCAGGACTTCAAGAACTGCTCGCATGGCTTCCGGCCCGAGCGATCGGCACACACTGCGTCAGAGAGCCTGTGGCAACAGACGATGAACATGAAGGGCGGATGGGTAGTGGATGTGGACATTCGTAAGTTCTTTGACACGATTGACCACGGCCATCTACGCGACTTCCTCAAGCGTCGGGTGCGAGACGGAGTGCTGCTCCGGCTCATCGGCAAATGGCTCAATGCGGGCGTCTTCGAGAACGGGTGCGTTACGCACCCCGAAATGGGGTCGCCACAAGGGGGTGTGATCAGCCCGATCCTTTCGAATATCTTCCTGCACTACGTGCTGGACGAGTGGTTCGAGCGGGAGGTTCAGCCTCGGATGATGGGCAGATCGTTCTTGATCCGCTATGCGGACGACTTCGTCATGGTCTTCTCATGCGAGTCCGACGCACGGCGTGTGATGAATGTGTTGCCCAAACGCTTTGAGAAGTACGGCTTGACCATCCACCCGGACAAGACGCGGCTGGTGCCGTTCGAGCGGCCATCGGACCGTCCCAAACCGGAAGGCAGACCCACACGAACTCCACCAGGGACTTTCGACCTGCTGGCGTTCACCCATTACTGGGGTCGCTCCCGGCAGGGTCGCTGGGTGGTGAAGCGCAAGACGTCCAAAAGTCGATTTCGCCGCAGCCTGCGAACGTTGGCGGATTGGTGTCGCAAAATCGCCATCAACCGCTCAAGGTGCAGCACCGGATACTAGGTCAGAAACTGCTAGGCCACTATGCCTACTACGGAATCACCGGCAACTCCAAAATGTTGTCACGGTTTCGCAGTGGTGCCACCTGGCTCTGGCAGCACTGGCTGTCGCGCCGCGGCGCGGCCGTCGGATGACATGGGAACGGTTCGCTCGGTTCCTGAAGCATAAACCGCTTCCGGCAGCGATTGCGATCCACTCAGTATGCCGTCTCGTAGCGAACAAGTGACATGACGAGCCGGGTGCCTTAATTGGGCAAGCCCGGATCTGTGGGAGTCGCGAAACGAAGCTGCGGATGAGTCTGTTATGACTGGATTTGCAACCAGGACATAACCCGATGTACGACCACCGGAACCCTACCAGGACGTGCGGCCGGAGCAATCCGACCGTGCGAAGCTCTTGGGACAACGTAACCTCACCTTCGGGTGGTTGGATATCCCGTGAGGGAATCCGGCGACTGCGAACGCCAATGCGGTCGGGGGCCAGGGGTGGATGGCATGGCTAATCCAGGTGAACTGCCGATAAACGTCGTGAGATCCAACAAGCCAAAGGCGCTGAGAGGCTTGAACCAAAAAGGTACGTGGCCAGGTACAGTGGGATTTCCCATCCCCTGTCGTCGTCATCCGAGCCACCGGCGGAGAGGCAGAGCCTAAACCATCCGTGATTCATCCGTGGAACGTGGTAAGCCCGTCGCCCTCCCTTCGGGGTAGGACCGTCGTAAGGCGTCGCCGATGGGGCGGCGGGTGGAGGATGAGGGAGCAAGCCAATGCCGTTCGGTAGTCGATCGGATAGAGGGTGAGTCCTCCCACGGACGACATCCCCTCACCGCGAAAGCGGTGCCGACTTCCCTCAGGTGTTCCGTCACGAGAGAACCTTGGCCAACCGACTCAGGGAGACAAGCAGATATGTCGGCGGCAGAAATGCTTGCTGGTGCGGCTCCCGAGCTTACGCCCGACTGGCACTCCATCGAATGGAAGAAAGTCTGGCGCACAGTCCGTCGGCTCCAGGCGCGTATCGTGAAGGCTGTTGCGGAGGGCAGATGGAATAAGGTCAAGGCTCTGGTTTATCTGCTCACGCACTCGTTCAGTGGCCGGGCCCTGGCCATTTTGCGAGTCATCAGTAATTCGGGTGCGAAGACTCCCGGTGTGGACGGAGTTCTCTGGAACACACCGGAAGCCAAGTCGGCTGCTTTCAGCACTCTGCGTCGGCACGGTTACCAACCGCAACCGCTCCGCCGGGTGTACATTCCCAAAAGCAACGGCAAGCGACGTCCTCTCGGAATTCCCACCATGTCAGATCGAGCCATGCAGGCATTATACTTGCTAGGCCTCGATCCCATTGCGGAATCTCGAGCCGACGGCCATTCCTATGGCTTTCGGCTGGAACGTCGTTGTGCCGACGCCCTGGAACAATCTCATATTGTCTTGGGTAATCGGAGCGGTCCAGCATGGATTCTCGAAGGGGACATCAAAGCTTGCTTTGATCGCATCAGTCATGACTGGCTCTTGACGCACGTCCCCATGGACCGGCAGTTGCTCGGGCAATGGCTGAAAGTGGGTTTCCTGGAGAAGCACGCCTGGTTCGCCACCACGGAAGGAACACCTCAAGGCGGGATCATTTCACCCGTCCTGGCGAATTGGACTCTGGATGGACTGCAACGGCTGTTGGCGGAACAGTTCGCCGAGAAGCACGGGCGACAACGGAAGTTTAAAGTCCACCTGGTCCGCTATGCGGATGACTTCTTGATCACGGGCATCTCAAAGGAACTCCTCCGTGACCAAGTGCAACCTCTCGTGGCTCATTTCTTGAAGGAACGCGGCTTGGAACTTTCCCACGAGAAAACCCAGATCACGCATGTGGAGGATGGCTTCGATTTCTTGGGGCAGAATGTGCGACGCTATCGCTGCGGCAAGGTGTTCACCAAGCCGTCCTTGCGAAACGTGAAGACGTTCTTGAACAAGATACAGGAAACGATCGACGGCTCGGGCAGCCTAACGGCAGGAGAGATGATCTGGCGTTTGAATCAGCAGATCAAGGGCTGGACCATGTACCACCGTTACGCGGCGAGCAAGCGCACTTTTACGTACGTGGATCACCGGATTTTCCAGAAATTGTGGCGTTGGTGTCGACGACGGCACCAGAACAAAGGCCGGAGGTGGATCAAGGAGAAATACTTCCAGCAAGACGGTTACCGCCACTGGGTCTTCACCGGTACGCTGTTTGACCAGAAAGGCCAAGGCCGGCCGATCCAGTTGATGGAAGCAGCCAAAGTGAAGATCATTCGTTATGTGAAGATCCGGAGCGACGTGAATCCCTACGATCCGAAGTGGGAACTGTACCTGGAAGCACGACTGGGTTGGCAACTGAGCCAAACGCTGGCAGGTCGGGGTCGGATCGAATACTTATGGAAGGAACAAGAGGGACGATGCGTGGTCTGTGGTCAACCGCTGCGGATCGCAGAGGAAGACTTGCATCTCCACCATCGCATCTGGCGCAGCCGGGGCGGTTCTGGCACAGCCGACAACCTGGAGTTGTTGCATGCCAACTGTCATCGGCAGATCCATGTCCAAGAACGACTGACGAAAGCGGCCGCGTCCTGCGAGGGGCGTTCGTGAAGGCTTGAGCTGCATGAAGGGAAACTTTCACGTGCAGTTCTGAGGGGAGGGGGTGGCGGTAACGTCACCTCCTTACCCGGCCCTTGGGGGAGCGATCCCCCAAGGCGACCCGGCGGAATCCCCTTGCCCTCAATCGGGTGTAGATGCTCAGTGTCGCCACCTGAATCGAGGCTGTGACTACGATCAGAAGTGACGGCCGTTCGTGCGTTGTCGGGCATCCGCCGTTGGGTTAACATCAATGAACCCAGTCGAGCTTCAGGAGGGACCTGGAATGATCGCACTCCTGGCACGGACCCGGTTGATTCGCCCATCGGAATATCATACCGACTCAGTCTACCGGCCTCCATCGATGGCGGCGGCACGGGGCTGTTTCGTGGCCCTCCTCTTCGGCCTGGTCCCGGCGGCGAACGCCGCCGACGTCGCGGGCAAGATCGACCGCGACATCGGCAGCACCGGGCGGAAGACTTACGCCGTGTTCGTCCGGATGGCCGACCAGTTGCTCGGCGAACGCGGCGCTTACGAACGATTCTGCGCGGAGCACGCCGGGGCGAAGCGGCGCGAGCTCCGGCCGGCGATCGTCCAGACGCTCCGAGCCAAGGCCGACCGCTCGTGGGGCCAGGTCGCGACCCGGGTCGCCGAGCTGGAGAAGTCACAGAAGGTCCGGGACCTCGATCGCTACTGGATCGTCAACGGCTTCACCTGCGACGCGACGGGCGACGCCTGCCAGCGCCTGGCCGCGCTCGAGGAGGTCGCCTTCGTCTATCTCCAGCGCCGCCCGCTCCGCCAGGTGAAACAGCACCGGGACCCCGATCAGCCGGCCGCAACGCCCGAGAAGGAGAGATTCTTCCGGCAAACGATCGCCCAGTGGGAGGACGACAGCGACGAGCCGTTCACCACCCAGGGCTTCACCCTCTCCTGGAACCTGTCGACCATCCAGGTCGACGCCGCGTGGAAGGAGGAGAAGGTCACCGGCCGCGGGGTCGTGGTGGCCCTCAACGACACCGGGATCATGCTGACGCCGGCCCTGACCCGTGCCCTGTGGAGGAATCCCCTCGAGGTCTTCAACGGCAAGGACGACGACGGCGATGGCTATGTCGATGACGTCTTCGGCTACGACTTCGCGGGCGACTCGTACTGGAACATCGGGGATGACCTCAAGTGGCCGCACGGCAGCATGTGCGCCGGGATCATCGCCGGCCGTCCGATCAACACACTGAATCTGCTCACCGGCGTCGCCCCCCGGCGCGGCTGATGGTCCTGCGCGGCATGGGCTATCTGAAGGCGTACGAGTACGCCCCGGCCCACGGTGCGGACGTGCTCTCGTTGAGCTATATGTGGGAGGACATGCCGCTCGGCAATTACCGGGGCCTCTATCGGACGGCGCTCGAGCACCTGTCGGCGGCGGGCATCGTCGCCGTCGGTGGGGCGGGGAATTACTCTCGTCTACGACGGGGGAAGGAGATCGCCCTGCCCAAGGACGTTCCCTGCGTGATCACCGCGGCCGGCATCACGCGCGACGGGAGGAAGGCCGACGAGAGCAGCGAAGGCCCCTGCACCTGGGATGGGGTGAAGTTCTACGAAGACTACCCGCCGTCGCGGCCCCTCGCCAAGCCCGACGTGACGGGCGTGTTCGGCGGATTCCCGCGCTGGGCGCGGCCGGAGAATGGCGCGATCTTCTCGAAGGAGAACGACCAGATGGCGCTGGTCGACGTCCGGGGCGGCAACTCCTTCACTGGCGCGCAGACCGCCGGGGTCGCCGCGCTGATGCTCTCCGCCAACCCGGACCTGTGCCCCTGGGAAGTCAAGGCGATCATGGAAAAGACCTGCCGCGACATCGGCCGGAAGGGGCGCGACTACACCTTCGGCGCCGGGCTCCTCCAGGCGCGCGACGCCGTCCGCGCAGCCCGAGCCGTCGCCAGATAGGCCCGCGGCCGATCGGATGACCTGCCGGGATGGAAACGGGGGCGCGGGGGAGGAAACCGGGGCGCAGCTAGTTTTTCATTCCACGGGGAGGAAAACTGCCAGGAAAAGGTGTCCGCCACCACATGGCTAGTTGAACTAAACCGCTCCGCGGTGGGCAAGAACGAGCTCCCGCTCGACCTCGGTGCGCATCCGCATTTCCCTCTCCAATCTCCGCCACGCTGCTGTTGCCGGTCTCGCCGCACGTGAATTTGTCATCCCCACGCTGGTTTTGATTTGCCCCTTCTCTGCTCCGATCCGGCATCGTGAACGGGGTCTCCCTCACTCAATCCCGTTCACTCGCAAAGTATACGAGTGCGAGTGGGCGTGGACGACGGAATGAGCCGCGGATTCGCCGAGCCCATGAGCGCCGAATGACTCCACCGCCCCCTTTCGCTCGCAGCAAGGTGGCCGCTAGGATACGAGCCTGAGCTGCCGGCGAGCGAGCGAGCCGCGGGTCGGAGCGCGGCCGGATGGACCGGGCGGCTCGCGCCTCGAAAGGAAGCGTGTATGACGCGTCGCCGTCGGCCGTTGAGCAAGGTATGTGTGTTACTGGTGGTGATTGTTCCGGTCTCGATTCATTCCTGTGGAGATCTCCCGGCAGCACCGCCGGATGGGCTGCGATTTGAGGTTGTTCTTCCGGCGGCGAAGGCAGATAAGGCTCAGACACAGGGAGACCAGAAGATCTCCGGCCGGGTGATGGTCGTCCTGGGGGAAGCCGGGTCGCGCGATCCTCGTCTTACCGTTGGAGAAACGGGACTCTTTCAGCCACCTGTGCTCGGGCGGGACGTGGTCGGTCTGGCGCCCGGCGAAGTGGCGACGCTCGACGGAAAATCGGCGATCTCTCCGATCGCCAGCCTGGGCGAGCTCAAGCCGGGGCGGTACGCCGTTCAGGCCCTGTTGCACCGGAACCCGGATCTCAACTTCCCGAATGCGCCGGAAGACCTTTACAGCCCGGTGGTCAATGTCGCAGCTCGACAAGGATCTTGGCGGCCCCGTGCGGCTCGAGCTCTCCAGGACCGTCCCGGCCGAGAAGCTTCCTGCCGATTCCGCTTTGATCAAATATTTGAAAATCCCGTCACGACTCCTCTCCGGCTTCTACGGGCGGCCGATCGATCTCCGCGCCGGCGTGATCCTGCCGCGCAACTTCGCCCGGGAGCCCGAGCGGAAGTACCCGCTGCTGGTTCACATCGGCGGCTACGCTTCGCGTTTCACCGACGTCGCGGCGATGATGAGCCCTGGATCGTCGTTCCAGGCCGACTGGATGGCGGATGACACGCCGGCGATGATCCTCGTGCACTTGGACGGTGCCGGTCCGCTGGGTGATCCCTACCAGATTGACTCGGCCAATCACGGGCCATTCGGTGCGGCGGTCACCCGCGAGCTATTGCCATACGTCGAAGAGCACTTCCGCGGCATCGGGCGAGGCCAGGCCCGGTTCCTGGACGGCGGGTCGACCGGTGGGTGGGTGGCCCTGGCACTCCAGGTGTTCTACCCGGATTATTTCAACGGCGCCTGGTCGTTCTGCCCCGACAGCGTCGATTTTCGCTCGTTTCAGCTTGTCAACATTTATGAGGATCACAACGCATACATCAACCAGCATGGCTTCGAGCGGCCCAGCGCACGCGATGTCACCGGCGACGTTCGCTTCACCATGCGGCATGAATGCCAGGTCGAGAACGTGCTTGGGCGGGCTGATTCCTGGACGCTCTCAGGGCGACAGTGGGGCGCATGGAACGCGACCTACGGCGCCCGGGGCGAGGGCGGTCTTCCCGTGCCGCTGTGGGACCCCAGAACCGGGGTGATCGACCCCAAGGCCGCCGAGCACTGGAAGAAATACGACCTGCGCCGGGTGCTCGAAGCCAACTGGGCCGAGCTCGGGCCCAAGCTCAAGGGCAAGCTGCACATCTGGGTGGGCGAAGCCGACGACTATTTTCTGAACAACGCCGTCCATCTGCTGGATAACTTCCTGTCGCTTGCCGAGCCGCGTTTCGAAGGCTCGATCAAGTTTGGCCGAGGCGAGGGACACTGCTGGATTGGGATCTCCCAGAAAGCCATGATGAAGCAGATGGCCGAGCGACTTTCCGGCGAGGGCTCGCCGCGTCCTTAATCGAGAAACGGAACGATCATGCTGTCCAATCAACTCAATCCGCGAAGTGTGGAGCAACTGTTTTTGATCGCGGCACTCTGGTTCGGCGCATCGTTCGTGCCCGTGACTTCCCGCGCCCAGGAGATCCCGATCAATCTCGACGAAACAAAAGTCGGTTCGTACACGCTTCCAGACCCGCTGATCATGGCGGACGGCAGCAAGGTGACGACCCGCGAGGAATGGATCAGCAAGCGCCGGCCGGAGCTGATCCGGATCTTCGAGGACCAGGTCTACGGGAAGGTGCCACAGCCGCCACAGCCGGTGCGCCCGACATTTCACATTCTGTCCGAAGACAAGCAGGCCCTGGGCGGAACGGCCATCCGGCGCGAGATCACGATTGAGTTCCTGGATAAGGCCGACGCCCCGCGGATTTTTCTGTTGATCTATCTGCCCAAGGCACTGGTGGCGTCGGGCCGCGTGCCGGCATTCCTGGGGCTCAACTTCCAGGGGAACCACACGATCCACAGCGACCCGGGCATCTCGCTGGCGACAGGCTGGGTGCCGAACAATCCGGACCACGGCGTGACCGATCACCGTCCGGCCGAGTCGACGCGGGGATCGAGTGCATCGCGATGGCAGGTTGAGCGCGTGCTGTCGCACGGCTACGCGCTTGCCACGGCGTATTACGGCGATATCGATCCGGACTTCGACGACGGATTTCAGAATGGCGTCCATCCCCTTTTCTACGGCTCGGGTCAAACGCGGCCTGCCGCGAACGAGTGGGGCTCGATCGCGACCTGGGCGTGGGGGCTCTCGCGGTGCCTGGACGCGCTCGAAACTGTTTCCGAGATCGACGCGCGTCAGGTCGTGCTCACGGGCCACTCGCGGCTGGGCAAAGCCGCCCTGTGGGCGGGAGCCACCGACCCTCGGTTTGCGATCGTGATTTCCAATGAATCAGGCTGCGGCGGTGCCGCGCTCTCGCGGCGGAACTTTGGTGAAACCGTCTTGCGCATCAATACGAGCTTCCCGCACTGGTTTTGCACCAACTTTCGCCAGTACAACGGCCACGAAGATCGGCTCCCGGTTGACCAGCACGAGCTGATTGCCCTGATCGCGCCTCGACCGGTGCTCGTCTGCTCGGCCGCGGAGGACCTCTGGGCCGACCCCAAGGGGGAATTCCTGGCAGCGCTCGGGGCGTCGCCTGTGTACAAACTGCTGGGCACCGACGGACTGGCCGCCACGGCGATGCCGCCGCCCGAGCACGGCCAGCTCATCATGAGCACGGTCGGCTACCATATCCGGCCGGGCAAGCACGACGTGACGGCCGTCGACTGGAATGCCTTCATGAAATTCGCGGATCGCTACCTTCGCAATACGAAGTAGCGTCCACTATCTGGGGACCGGCAGCGGCGGTGCATCTTCGGAAACCGCGCTCGCGGTCGTGCCGCCGTCTCCGGTGAAGGGGGGGCTGGGTGGGACGGGCATTCCCGGATCATAACTGCTCGGTGGGATTGCAATCGGTTCGTCGTGAGCGAAATTGCCCGGACCTTCGGCCGGACCGGTTCGTTTCTTGCGGCCGAATTTGATGTTGAAGCCCATCCAGAGCGTATCAACCTGGGCATCGAGGCGGACCGAGGATCCCGGTAGCTGCAGGATCGAGCCCTCGGAAGAATTGCGGAAGCCGTGGACCCAGGAGAGCGAAGCCGTGATGTCTTCGGTGATGTTGTACGAGGCACCCAGGGAAAGAGTGTTGGTGATGATCCCGGGGGCCTGAATGTTGAAGAGCGTTGTCTCGCTGCGGACAGGATTCGTGTTATAGAGATAGCCCCCCAACAGCGACAGCTTTTCGGTTGCCTTGTACTGGACGCCGAACGCGACCGCGAAGACGCTTTGCCAGCCGAGGCCGCCGTCGACGACCTTGGTGCCGAAGAGCGGCGTGTTGGCGTAGTCGATGTAGCGGAGATCGACGTCGATCAGGGTGCGCTCAAAGCCCTTGTACGCGACCCCCCACGAGAAGATCTCGGGAAGTCCTGCCTGGACGCCGATCGTGCGCCCGACCAGGCGCGGAGTAGCTGCGTTGTAGTCCCATTTTTCCATCCAGATCGGGCTCTTGTAAGAGAACCCGAGGTTCCAGTCGTCGTTGACCTCGTAAAACAGCCCGACCTGGAAGCCCGCGCCCCAGTCGTTGCGGGTATTGGTGGCCGCGGGAAACGAACTGATGCCGAGAAGGTTTTTCGGGCCCGGCGCGAAGAACGCGGGGCTGAAGGTCGGCATGCCGGCGGTGATGATTGGCCCGCCGCCGATCGCGAGGCGATCGGTAAGCTGCAATGATGCCATCGGGTTGATCGACAGCAGCGCGACGTTGGCGGAAATCGGTCCGAACCCGTAGTATTTAGGCGGGAGCTGTGGCGTCAAAACCGGCACCTGGGTACTTCCGGGAAAGTTCACACCTCCGCCGACCAGGCCGAAGACACCCAGCCCGAAGGTCACGGGCGAGTCGTCGCTCATCCGGGAGGAAAAGCCTGTGGCCAACCCTGGCATGACTCCGCTATTGCTTCTTGCCTCGCCGTATCGATTTGTTGTCGGAAAGAGCCCGCCGATCGAGTCGGCCGCGATCGCGCTTTGCAGGTGGATGCTCGGCAGGCTAAGCGCCGACCCAATCAAGACCTCGTTGTCTTCAAGCCCGCTCAGGATCGCTGGGTTCCAGTAGCTGGCTCCAAAGTCGGTCGGCGCGGCCGTTGATGCACCGGCCATCGCACTATTAATTGGCCCGGCGCTGGGAACGATGATCCCTTGCGCAGACGCCGAGGGCGCCACCAGAAGCAGCATCAAGCCACCTAACCATAAGCCGACGCTGCACTTGCGTACCATTCCGTCGCTCCAGCCGACCCCGATTTCCACTGGCAATATTTAACGGTTGTATCGGCTGTGCCGATTATGATCTTGAGGACTTGACTGATTGGCTGAGATGATCGATGGCGAAATTTGAAACCTTTCTCAAGTACTTGCGGGGTTGATAGGAGCGAGGTCTTGCAGGATGGGTGAGTCCGCGAGACGACGATCATGCCGGAACCGGAGTCGATAATTCAGGGTCTTCTCGATCGCGCGACGCAGGGAGACGAGAAGGCCCGCGAGGTTCTCTTACAACTCTACCGTGATGAGCTGCGCCGTATGGTCGCGGCTCGATTGGACCCAAGGATTGCTGGCCGGGTCGACGCCTCGGATGTCGTGCAGGAGACGCTGGTCGACGCAGCGGGTCGGCTGGACAAGTATCTGCTCGAACGCCCGCTGCCCTACTTCGCCTGGCTGCGCCAGCTCGCGAGCGAGCGGATCATCGATACGCACCGGCGACACGTCTCGGCGCAGCGCCGCAGCATTCTGCGCGAGAGGGACGGGCTGGGAATCCCGGATCGATCAGCGGTCGAGCTGGTCCGCCGGGTGTTCGCCGATGACACGAGTCCCAGCGATCGGCTGGCCCGCAAAGAGCGAAACGAGCAGATCATGGAGGCGATCGCTTCACTCAAGGCAAAGGACCGGGAAATCCTGGTGATGCGGCATCTCGAGCAACTGAGCACGGCGTCGATCGCTCTGGCGCTGGGGATCAGCGAGGGGGCCGTGAAGTCGCGCTTGTTGCGCAGCGTGCTTCGCCTGCGCGGGCTTCTGGAGCCTGATCCGTGAGTTCTTTCACTGCTTGAACGGGTCGGCGGGAAAGACCGGGTCGAGCAGCACGACGGCTTCAGCCTCTTGCTGGAGGTTTCTGACTTCGAGCTCGTCCCAGGGGACGTTCCAGTCGGCCGCTGTGATGGGAGTGCGGTTGCGGAGCCGGTCGAGCCAGCGCCGGGCCTCGGCCGGGCGGCCGTGGGCCTGATTGGCCATGGCCAGGAACGCCACGAGGGGCGAATGGTCGCCGTCCCAATCGCGTTCGGCCTCTTCGAGTCGCGCGATTGCCTGCTCATGACGACCAGCGCGGTAAAGAGCCGCCCCGGATCCGGCCAGAATCATTCGCCTGAAACTACCCTTGGCGGCAACCAGCGCAGCTTCGGCGACCCGGACGGGGACCATCGGGTTGTCGACGGCATCGGGGCCAGCGCAGCAGTGCCAGACGACGAAGAAGCCAATCAGCGGGTCCGGTCTAGCGCTGGCGCATTCGAGCAGCTTCCGGCAGTCGTCGCGATAGAGGTCGTGGTGGCCGTTGTGCAGGCGAAGCGCGGCGAGCCAGCCGGGGAGATTCCGGTAGAACATCGAATCGAGGCTCGCGTTGCCAAGGGAGTTGATGGCAGCAGCCAGCTCGACCTCGGCATCGCCAAAGCGCTCCATACGAACGTCGGCCTCGGCGAGCCGCCAGAGCAGTGAGGGGTGCTCGCCCGTCGTTTGAGCGAGCGGGCGGAGGTGGGTGCGGGCGGTTTGCCAATGGCCGCGAGCCATCGCGTGTGTGGCGCGATCGAAGTCCTCGTGGGCCTCCCAAGCCTGCAACTGACCGAGGGCGTCGAGCTCCCGGGCGTGGGCGAGGTCGGCTTGGGCGCCAGCTTCATCACCGGCCTGGCGTCGGGCGCGGGACCGGCGGGCGTGGGCGGACCAATCGCCTGGGCGGCGCGCGATCAGGCGGTCAAGGTGCCAGAGCGCCGCGAACCAATGCGCGGAGCGCTCGGCTTCGGAAGCGAGCCGGTCGTGCCAATCTTCGGGGGAAGGGCCGGCCTGGTCCACGCCGCAGGCGCCGAATCGGCGATCCGCCGTTGCCAGTCCGAGACATCGAGCATGCGAACATCGCCCGCGTCGCTCAATTCCATTCCGGTCAAGGCGCGGATCGAGCGGGCGAGGCGCGGCGGATCGGGCGTGACGATGGGGTCGTTTCCTGGAACGTCCCAGAAGACGACGGACCCGCCCACGCTGACTGCGGTCTGGCCGTCGGGGCAGAAGAAGACGGGGGGGCAGTCGTCGAGCCGGTCGGTGCGCACGTGGTTGCGGTGCAGGCGGGGCG
Organism: uncultured Planctomycetota bacterium; assembly: GCA_963823665.1. Lineage (GTDB taxonomy): Bacteria > Planctomycetota > Planctomycetia > Isosphaerales > Isosphaeraceae > CAVXHV01. Next base: position 1,252,515 of record CAWGMQ010000003.1, on the reverse strand, counting down.
GCCCGAGCCGTTTGCCGGTTGCGGCGTCCCAGAACCGGAGCCGCTCGCCCGCCAGAGTGAGGAGCGTCCTGCCGTCGGGGGCGATTGCAACTCCGCGGACCGGCTCGTCGTGTTCGAGGATCGGGCCGATCGGCTGGCCTGAGCCGAGGTCGAGGAGACGGGCGGTCTTGTCCGATCCGCCGGCGAGCAGGGTTTTACCCGCGGGGTGCAGCGCGATGGCCTCGATGCGGTCACCGAGCGGGGCGCGCGTCTCGCGGAACGAGCCGAGGTCGAGCATGTGCATGCGGCCGCCTTCGACGACGTAGAGCGGCCCGAGCGGCTCGGGGCCGACAATCATTCGGGCGACTCCCTGGTTGAAGCGTACGAACGGGGCGAGCGGCCCTCCGGTCACCGCATCCCAGAATCCCACAGTGGCCTCGGATCTGTCGGTGACCATAGAGCCAGTGATGGCGATCCGGCCCGCCTGGTCGAACGCCAGGTGGCCGATCTCGTGACCGGCCAACACGGGATGCTTGAGCAGCGGGCCAATGCGGCGAAAGGTTGCGAGGTCCCAGAGGGCGGCAGTGCCGCCGGTGTGGCCGATCAGGAGCCGGCGCCCGTCGGGGCTGAATCGAGCGTTGCGCGACCAGGAGGGCTGTGGTAAAGGGGGACCGGCCGGTGCGCCGGTGGCGACGTTCCAGATCCGGACCATCGAGTCGTCGCCGCCGGTCGCCAGCAGGCGGCCGTCGGGGCTGAATCGGGCGAACCGCACGAACCCGTTGGCGTGCACCAGCGGCGGGAGGAAAGGGCGGCCCGTCGCGGTCTCGAAGACGCGTGCCGCGCCGTCGATGCCGTCGGTGGCCAGCAACCGGCCGTCGGGGCTCTGGTCCGCCGTCTGGGCGTTGGATGCCAAGGGGATGCCTCGACCGGGATCGGTGATCGGCGTGAGGTCCCACACCCGCGCCGAGCCGTCGCGGCTGGCGGTAAAGAGCCTCCGGCCGTCGGCGCGGAAGCTCAGGCCGGAGATCTCGCCGCCGTGGTCAGGGGTCGCCCCGAGAGGGCGGCCAGTCCACGCGTCGAAGAACCAGACCGTGCCGTCGACGCTGCCGGTGGCCAGAAGCCGGCCGTCGGGACTGAACGCGAAGCGATTGACGACTCCGCCTTCGGTCATGGGCCAGCCGCGAGCCTGGCCGGTCTCGGCATCGAGCAGACGAACGCCTCCGTCGCGGCCTCCGGCGGCGATCACTCGCCCGTCAGGGTGAAAGGCGACCGCGAACAAGCCACCTGGCAACCGCTCCGACTGGGCGACGACCCGGCCGGTGTCGGCTTCCCAGACGGTGACACGCCCCTCCGTCCCATTGTCGCGTGCTGTCGCGATCCGTCTGCCGTCCGGCCGGAAACTCGCGGACACCACACCGCCGTCGTGGACGAGCGGGTCGAAGAGCCGCTGGCCGGTAGCCGTGTCCCAGAGTTGCGCGCGGCCGTCGCGGCCATAGGTGAGGATCCGGGCACCGTCGGGGCGGAACGTCGCGCCCAGAAGAGTATTCGATGTCCTGTCGTGCGTATCCAGGCGTGGGCCGAACGGACGACCTGTCTGCACGTCGCGAAAGTAAACGATTCCATCGAAGCTCGCGGTCAGGAATGAGCGGCCCAGCGGATCGAAGCCGATGCGATTGACGACCCTGGTGGTCAGGGGCATGGGGTCGCCCCGAGGGCGCAGAGGCCGCACGTCCCAGAGGCGTGCGATTCCGCTTGAGCCCGATGTCGCCAGCAGGCTGCCGCCCGGGTGGAACTCGATCCCGGCGAACCGGGCATCCGGCGCGCGGGCCGAGTCGATCCGATGACCGGAGTCCGCATCCCAGAGCGTGAGGATTCCGTCGTCGTCGCCGGTGGCGACGGTCCGGCCATCGGGGCTCAAAGCCAGCGCCGAGATCGGTGCCGTGCATGGCAGGATCGCGCACGGCAAGGACGCTCGCTCGCCCCACGAGACGAGGTTGGCCGCGGCGACGCGCCGGAGATCGCCAGCCTCCACCGGGGCCGATTCCATGCTCCGAAGCATCCAGAGCAGTCCGCGGCCGATCTGCTGGCGCTCGGCCAGCGCGATGCCGCGGTCGAGCGCCAGCGCGGCCGAGGTGCGTTGCGATGTGACGCGGGCAAGCGACTCCGAGCTGGCGAATCGCCGGACCGCGTCGGCCTCGCGGCTGATTCGTCTGTAGGACCAGACACCCAGCACGACGAGCGCCGAAACGAGAAGCTGGACGAGCAGCAACAGCGCCGTGAGCACCGGCCGGCGCCGCGCCGACTTCATCGCTCGCACCCAGGACGGAGTCGGCCGCGCCGCGACCGGCCGGCCTTCGAGGAATCGGTTGAGATCGTCGGCCAGATGCTGGGCCGTGAGATAACGGGCCGACGGGTCCCTGGCCATCGCCTTGGCCACGACCGTTACCAGATCGGTCGGCACCGCCGGATTGATAGTCCGGATCGGGACAGGGTCGGCCTCGGCGATCTGGCGGAGAATCTGGTGTGGGTTTCGTGCTCCGTAAGCCGGCTGAAGGGTGAGCAGCTCGTACAGCGTTGCCCCCAGCGAGTAAATGTCGGTGCGGCGATCGATCAGGGCCTGGTTTCCGGCGGCCTGCTCGGGGCTCATATAGCGATCCGTACCGACTAGCTCCCCGGTACGCGTCAACCCGCTCTCAGCCGGCAGTCTTGCCAGGCCAAAGTCGGTGACCCAGAGGCACCCGCGGCGGTCGATGAGCAGGTTTGCCGGCTTGACGTCGCGATGCACGATCCCCTGGCCGTGGGCGTACTCGAGCGCCAGAGCGGCCTGGACTCCCAACCGCGCCACTGACCGGAAGTAGGGCGAAGAACGGACCGAACGCACCACGGTGACGCCGGACAGCCAGCCCGCCAGCGGCGGGGCGGGCGCGGCCGGTTTCCCCCGGCCGTCTCGCTGCGAGGACTCGGCTGAATGGCTCCTGACCGCCTCCCCAGTGGGATCGAACCGATCAAACAGGAGGCGGGATAGCAGCGGGTCAATCGATCCGTCAGCGATCTCAACCGGCTCCTCTTGAGCGTCTGACCCGGCAAGCCGGAGGAGGTTCACGATCAGTTCGGCCAGGCTCATTCCCTCGACGAGCTGCATCGCGTAGTACGGGATGTCGTCGGCCAAGTCGACGGCGTAGACCGGCACGATGTTCGGGTGCTGGAGGCACGCCGCGGCCTGTGCTTCGATCTGGAACCGCTGCCTCGCCCGTGAGTCGAGGGTCGCAGCGGTCGGGAGGATCTTGAGCGCGACCCGTCGCCCGAGTGATTCCTGGACCGCCTCGAAGACAACCCCCATCCCTCCTCGGCCCAGCTCCCCAATCAACTGGAAGTCACCCAGCCGTCGTCCGGCCTGGATCGAGTGCCGGGCGGGAGGTAGAGCGATGGGCTTGCCCGAGCTCCCGACGTTCCGCAGGCCGGCGAGCTGGCGAAGTGCCGGGAAGAGGCGGCGGATCGTCTGGGCGTGGTCCGGGTACTGCGCGGCCACCGCGTCGACGTCGACCGGCTTCCCATCCTGAAGGGCTTGCGTCATCTGCTCGACCAGATCCGCAACGACCGGGTTCAAATCGCCAGCGGATGACGAGCACGCGACATATGCGGAGAGCCGGGAGAACGACGTCTGTCCGCCGTTTTCACGCAATCCTCTGGTGCCCGGCTCAAAGCTTCCTTTACTGCTGGCCTCCGCCGCGGAGACGACCACGCGGGAGGCTTCACTACGCGCGAGTGTTTATCATCATCGATTCTGGATGGACGTTGCTCGGCCCGACCTTGCCGCCATACGTGGATCGTTGAACTATCTCCTACAGTGGAGATTCTGGCTCGGTCGGTGGTGAACGTTCCAAGCGCTCGGAAAACGCCGAGGTCAGCGGTGCATGCCATCGTTCACAGCTTCATCAATGAGCTTAATCAGTTGCGGCCTTCGCTGCAATTGGCCAACGTGCTTTTTGATGTCGGTTGTTCCTGGGAGGTCCGAAAAGCTTCGGAGGTCGCGGGCGCGGCTGTTACGAGCGGGCTCGCATCGAGTGCCGGAGTGGGTAGAGTGACGACTTCCGTCTGGTCAGGGGTGGAGTCGGGGAGACCCGCGCCTCGCAGCCCGTCAACGTACGGGCGTGGCGTTGCCGGCGTGACGGTCAGCGGCCGAGGGGGAGGGTCAACACGGGTCGCGTTCGCTCCAGCCGGGCGCCGGGGATTGCGAGGTCGAGCCGCGAGAGGTGGTAGACCTGGTTGAAGGCCATCTTGCTGTTGTGGTCGCGATCGTCGATGTAGAACCAGCAGTCTCGATACCACACAGCCACGTATGCATGCTCGGGGCGATGATGTTGCCTGACGTGCTGCACCTGGAAGACTCCGCGGGTGAGCTCGGACCAATCGAAGAGCTGGCCGTCGGGTAGCTCGGTCTGGCGGACCAGACCCTGTTCGAGATGTTCTGGCGGAACCGTAACACCGTGGGACATGAAGATGAGCGCCTCGAACGTCGAGCGCGGCTCGAGGATGATCTGCCTGCGGGGCGCGGGCGGAACGGATTCCGGGAACGGGTCGGCCTCGCCCACGATCAACTCATACTCCGACAGGCCAGGCTCGAGGTTCAGCAGGTGGCAGAATTCCAGAAGCTGCGGGCACGCGAGCGCCAGGTGATTGATCTTGAGCTGCAGGCTTCGCTGTCGCCGCGACAGCGCGAGTGTTCCCGGGCTCGGGCCGTCCTGATACTCCATCCCTTCCTTGGCGGCCTCGAGCAGATCGGACTGCGAAACCCGCTCAGCGGCGACAGGGCGGCCGAGTGGTCGAAAGGGCTCGCGCACGACGAACTGGACGATCTTGTTCCGTTCGAGCTCGTCGAGCAGTTCGATAGCCCGACGAAATGCGGCAAAGTCGCGGATCTCGGCGTCGAGCAGGTTCGCTTTGCGCACGGCCGGTGCGTTGTTGACGCGGTTGACGGCATCGAACCAGAGCATTGCCAGCGTGGTCGGCGAGATCCCGCTCTCGACGAAAAATGCGAAGTTCTCTGCATTCAATCGCTTGAGGAAACGATTGATTTCTTGTGATTCATCCGATGGCTGGAGCGAAATGGTCGGCCGGTCGGCGCCGCTCACGAGGACATCGGGCAAGACCTTCGTGAAGGTCCTGAAGATATTGGTACCGGCCGGATTCGGGGTGCCGAAGAAGGGCCTCGCCTCGGCGCTGGCATCGGCCTCGAACTGCGCGGTGATCGAGGCGATATCCAGCGTGCTGAGCGCTTCGGTATAGCGGAGCCGGACCAGGTTGCGCAGGAGCGCCTCATCCTGCACCTGCTTCACTGCGTCGTGATAGCGCCCGTGGGTTTTTCGCAGGGCAGTCGGGCCGAGGACGCAGCCCGAGAGGAGGGGTAGCAACATCAGCATCGTTGCAAAGAGCCGCGTCGACAGGGAGTATGAAGCCTTCCGACCGGCCATGACCTCACCCTCGACGGCCCGGGAGCCCACCTTGCGTGTCGTTGGGTGGATGGCGCGACGCAGATCGCCGAGCGCGATCGGCACTCCCTTTATCAGATCGTCCCGCTCGATGAGAAACTCAAACGATTGTGCAGATTGTTCCAGTCACACCGACTTCGACGGGGTCGACAGGCGAACACGGGGCACCGGAAACCGTTCAATGAGTGATGCAATCCGCGTCTTGATTGCCGCGATCTTCTTGAGCGTAGTCTCGGCTGCGGCGGCGGTCGCGGAGGAGCGGCCGAACGTGATCGTGATCATGACGGACGACCAGGGGACCGCGGACCTGGGGGCCGCGGGCGCGACTGATGTCGAAACGCCGCATCTTGATGCCCTCGCGAAGCGCGGCGTTCGATTCAGTCAGTTCTATGCTGCAGCACCGGTCTGTTCGCCGTCGCGTGCGGGGCTGCTCACCGGCCGTCATCCGTTCCGTGCCGGAATGCCTTCGAATGCCTCGGCCGACGCGGGTGTTGCCGGAATGCCGGGGCGGGAGATCACGCTTGCCGAGATGCTCAAGTCGGCGGGGTACGCTACCGGCCTGGTCGGTAAGTGGCACCTCGGCTTCAGCCTGGAAACGATGCCCGCGGGGCAGGGCTTCGACTTCGCGTTCGGCCACTTGGGTGGTTGTATCGACAATTATTCACATTTTGTTTACTGGGGCGGTCCGAACCGGCACGACCTGTTTCGTGACGGCCGGGAGGTCCAGTTGCCCGGGCGATTTTTCGGCGATCTGATGGTCGAGGAAGCAGGCGCCTTTCTCGAACGGAATCGAGACCGGCCGTTCTTCCTGTACTTCGCCATCAACGCTCCTCATTACCCATTGCAGGGCGACCCCGAGTGGCTCACGCGTTATGCCGCGCTCAAACATCCGCGTAATCTGTACGCGGCGTTTCTGCGGACGATGGACGAGCGGATCGGCAAGCTGCTGGCGAAGGTTGACTCGCTCGGCTTGCGGGAGCGCACGGTTGTGATCGTTCAGTCCGATCACGGCCACTCGACGGAAGAACGCTCTTTCTGGGGAGGCGGGAGCGCGGGCATCTATCGCGGCGCCAAGTTCAGCCTGTTCGAGGGGGGCATTCGCGTGCCCGCGATCATAAGCTGGTCGGGCCGGCTGCCCGAGAATGAGGTTCGGCCGCAGGTGGGTTACGGTTGTGATTGGTTGCCGACGATTGCCGAACTATGCGGCGTGAAAGTGCCGGAGGTGATGCTTGATGGCAAGAGCTTGGTAGCGGTCATCAAGGACGGACGGGTTCCGTCTCCGCATGCCGTACTGCACTGGCAGATTGGCAAGAGCTGGGCCGTGCGCGAGGGGGACTGGAAGCTCATGTTCGACGTCGAAGACACAACCGAGCGCTCCCCGGGAAAGGTGATCCGCGGGGCGTACCTGGTCAATTTGAGGGAAGATCCATCGGAGAAGACGAATCTTGCGGCTGGGCGGCCCGAGATTGTCGCGCGGCTGACACGGCTGCGCGCATTGTGGCAGGCAGGGCTCTAGTAGTCGGTGCACATCGCGCGTGTTCACCGGCGGACGGCACACGGAGTGTGCCTGCTACGACTGGACTTCGCGCAGGCGCCGCTCGAGGAATCGTCGCTCGCTGTCATTGGTTGCGAGCGCGAGTGCTTGTTCGTAGCTCCGGGCCGCAGCTTCCGCGGATCCGATGCGGCGGAGCAGATCGGCGCGGGCGGCGTGCAGGAGGTGATAGCGGTCGAGAACGCCGGTCGCGGCGAGTGCATCGACGAGTGCCAGCGCCGGCTGAGGGCCTTCAACCATCGCGAGTGCGACGGCGCGGTTGAGCGAAACGATGGGTGAGGGCTGGATGCGCTCGAGCAGGTCGTAGAGCCTGAGGATTTGCGGCCAGTCGGTATCCTCGGAGCGTTCGGCCTGGCAGTGCAGGGCGGCGATTGCCGCCTGCAGCGCGAACGGACGCGCGCCGCCGCGAATGGCCTCCTGCACGAGCGGGAAGGCCTGGGCGATTTGTTCGTGATCCCAGAGGCTGCGATCCTGATCTTCGAGGAGGATCAAATCGCCGGCTGAGTCGAAGCGGGCGGCGCGTCTGGAGTCGTGGAGCAGCATCAGCGCGAGCAAGCCTGTCGCCTCAGCGGGCGGCGCCGGCGCCAGGAGCGTGTTCACGAGACGACCAAGACGGATAGCCTCCGTGCAGAGATCGGTTCGTACCAGCGCCTGGCCGCGGGTGGCGGTGTAGCCCTCGTTGAAGATCAAGTAGATGACCGTCAACACGGCGTCCAGGCGCGCCGGCATGTCTTCGGCGTCGGGCACGGAGAACGGGATGCCGGCCTCGCGGATCTTGCGCTTGGCACGCACGAGGCGCTGGGCCATCGTGGCGGTGGGCACCACGAACGCTCGCGCGATCTCGTCGGTTTCAAGGCCACCGAGGGTGCGGAGCGTGAGCGCGACCTGTGATTCGTTTGCGAGGGCAGGGTGGCAGCAGGTGAAGATCAGGCGAAGGCGATCGTCGGGGATCTCGGTTGTGGTGTAGTCCGGCTCCTCCTCGGTTGGAATCGAACCGCTGGCGACTTGAGATTTGACGATCTGGTCGAAATGTGCGCGGCGCCGGATGCGGTCGACGGCCTTGTGCCGCGCGGTCTGGATGATCCAGGCGGCGGGCGACTCGGGGATGCCGGAAACTCTCCATTGATCTAATGCGGCTGCAAATGCTTCCTGCGCCGTCTCTTCGGCCAGGTCAAAGTCACCGAAACTACGGATGAGGGTGGCGACGATCCGGCCCCAATCGGAGCGATAGACTGCCTCGATCGTCGTGTCGATATTGGTGCGCATGCTCTATGGTAAGAAAATCGCGGCCGGGGTGTCGATCCGGGCGTTTCCGGATCGACTTACTGGCGTAACAACAACCACCTTCTGCACGGAGACATCCGATGACTAAGATCAATCGTGCAACGCATTGGACGCCTGAAAGCAACCTGGAGCGAGTCGTCGAGCCGCTCGCCAGCTTCATCTGCGCGACCGAGCGGCCCGGTGCGGCCCTCATGTCGGCCCTGGCGATCCTCTTCAACGAAGTGGAACAAACCAACCGTGCGGCAAAGTCGCATTTCGCGACCGTATCGGAGAACCAATGGTCATGAAGTACCTGCTCCTGATTTACATGGATGAGCTTCACGCGATGACTGATGCCGAGCGCCAGAATTGTTACGTCGAGTCGGCTCAGTGCGCACAAGACCTTCACGCCAACGGGCAGTACCTGGGCTGCAACCCCCTGCATCCCACCTCGACAGCGACGAGCGTTCGGGTGCGCGACGGCGATCGGCTGGTGACTGATGGACCGTTCGCCGAGACGCGCGAGCAGCTCGGCGGCTACTTCCTGATCGAAGCCAAGGATCTCGACGCGGCGATCGGAATTGCCGCACGCCTTCCCGGCGCGCGGCACGGCACAGTGGAGATCCGGCCGGTGATGGAGGTAGCGGGCCTGCCGTCGCAATAGCCTGAGCGGCGGGCCGTCGCGGTGATAGAATTAGCAATTGTATGAGGTGAGAACCAGCGTCATTGTTTGATCGGGAGGGATGGAGGAATGAGCGGGGTACGAGTCCTGGTCGGCACGCGCAAGGGCGCGTTTGTGTGCACTTCAGACGCCACGCGCAAGAACTGGGAGATCAGCGGCCCGCACTTCGCCGGGTGGGAAATCTACCACCTGAAGGGCTCGCCTGCCGACCCGGATCGGCTGTATGCATCGCAATCCAGCGGCTGGTTCGGCCAGATGATGCAGCGATCGAACGACGGCGGCAAGACGTGGGAAGCCGTCGGCAACGAGTTCAAATACGAGGGCACGCCGGGTACGCACCAGTGGTACGACGGCACGCAGCACCCGTGGGAGTTCAAGCGCGTCTGGCATCTTGAGCCGTCGCAGAGCGATCCGGATGCGGTCTACGCCGGCGTGGAGGACGCGGCGCTGTTTCGCACAGCCGATGGCGGGCGCACATGGCAAGAGCTGCCCGGGCTGCGCGGCCACGAGTCAGGCCCGCGATGGCAGCCGGGCGCGGGGGGCATGTGCCTGCACACGATCATCGTTGATCCCAAGAATCCCGATCGGATCTTTATTGCGATCTCGGCGGCGGGGGCTTTTCGAACGGACGACGGCGGGAAAACCTGGCGGCCTATTAACCGCGGGTTGCGTTCAGAGTTTATTCCCGACCCCAACGCTGAAGTCGGCCACTGCGTCCACCGCATCGCGATGAACGCGGCGCGGCCGAACGTGCTCTTCATGCAGAAGCACTGGGACGTGATGCGGAGCGACGACGCGGGCGACTCGTGGCACGAAGTCAGCGGCGACTTGCCGACCGATTTCGGGTTTGCGATCGACGTGCATGCACACGAGCCGGATACTGTCTACGTCGTCCCGATCAAGAGCGACTCGGAGCACTTCCCGCTCGAAGGGAAGCTGCGCGTGTTTCGCAGCAAGAGCGGGGGGAATGAGTGGGAGCCGCTCACGAACGGACTGCCGCAACGCGATTGTTATGTCAACGTGCTGCGGAACGCGATGGCTGTTGACTCGCTCGAATCGTGCGGCGTTTACTTCGGGACAACCGGAGGGCAAGTGTATGCCTCGGCCGATTCCGGCGACAGTTGGGCACCGATCGTCCGCGACCTGCCCGCCGTGCTCTCCGTCGAAGTGCAGACACTGCCATGATCCGAGTCGAGCTTCCTACCCATCTGCGAACCATCGCGCGCGTCGACCGTGAGGTGCACTTGAGCGTCGAAGGGCCGGTCACGCAGCGATCGGTGCTGGACGCGCTCGAAGCCCGCTACCCCATGCTGCGGGGAACGATCCGCGACCACACGACGCTCAAGCGCCGGCCGTTCTTGCGATTCTTCGCGTGCGGGGAGGACCTTTCGCATGAGCCGCCGGATGCGCCCTTGCCGGAGGCGGTTGTTACGGGGGCAGAGCCTTACCTGGTTGTGGGGGCGATTGCTGGGGGATAGAACGGATGTCTCGCGTGATTTCGTGGTCATCGGCCTGAGGGAGCCAGTGACGGCAGGAAATGGACTTCCGGCGACGCGCTTGGCATTGACGCGTTTCCGAAATCGATCTAAACTCCGCCGCGATTCCCTTTCGAGCGCGATGGGGGGCCGGCCAAGGATGGTTGCGGCCCGATCTTAGCCCATTGAAACAAAAAGCGATTTGAGCGGCTTGTGTTCCGATGGAGTCGGCACACTCCGTGTGCCGTAACTGGCGGACGGCACACGGAGTGTGCCTGCTACGAAGAACACGGTCCACGTTGTTCGACGACTTGCGCCGGGGTATCACGGAAAGGATTCCACCCCATGGACGCGAAAAGCCGGGTTTCGGCTCGACTGGTGAGCATGTTCGGGGCCGCGTCGGCGGGCTTGCTCGTGGTGCTGGGCTGTTCGCTCAACAAGGACGGCATTCAGCCGCAGAAGACCTTCGTGCGCATCGGCGGGCACAGTGGCCAGATTCTCGAACCGAAGCGCTGCCTGATCAAAGTGGCGATCATCAGCCGCTCGTTCGGCGACCGGGCGATCAACGAGGTTGTGTGGAAGGCGGCCGATGAACAGATTATACCGCCCAAGGAGCGCAGGGCCTGGGAAGCCAACGGCCTGCGTCTGGGCAGAATCATCGGCGAGCTCCCGCTCGAGCTCGAGGCTATCATGAATGACACGACCTCCCAGCAAAAGGTGAGCCCGACGAATATCTTCGTCGAAAGCGGCGAGGCCACCTTGATCAAGATCAGCGATCCGGTTGACCAGGCCACGGTTCTCTTGAATCGCGACAACCGAGCACTCGGCTCTGACTACAGGGACGTGAGCGGATACTTCCGTACGACAGCCACGCACGAGGGAGCGAACAATGTCTCCTTGCGGATGGCTCCGGAGCTTCACCACGGCCCGATCCAGCGCACGTTCCAGACTGTGCCCAATGCGGCGGCGATTGGTCCACAGGAATTCAAGATCAACAATGGCCAGCAAGAGGAAACGATTCGCGAGCTTTCGACGAGTGTCACGCTGGAACCCGGCCAGCTCGTCGTGATCGGCTGCAGGCCGGAGCAGAAGCGGGGGCTGGGAACGTTCTTCTTCACGCAGCCCGTGGCCCACAGCGATCAGCGTATGCAGAAGCTGATCATGATCTGGGCTGCGCGCAACCTGCAAGGCCTGGGACCGGACGATCGCAGCTCCAAGGCGAACGATCGTCCGAGCCTGTTCCATCGCAAGGTGGGGCCGCCAAGTGGACCTCAATCGCCCGCGATGCCGGACCCGATCTTGCCGGAGTTTCCGGGAGTCGACACGATGCTGCCAGGCCCCGGCACGACGACGACGGGCCCGGCGACGAAGTCAGCCGCGCCGCAGCCTCAGCCGCTCGGCCCGCCCCCGATGCCGCTCGGCGCCTCCGATGGGTCGAAGCCGATGCCATGAGATTGACTCCCACTGGCCGTTTCTCGCGTCTGGCCCGAACCGCGTGCGCTCTATAATGCTCTATCAAGCGTGATGTGGGCCGGAAGGTGTGCGGGAGGCGGGCTTCGATGTCATCGTCGCGAGGTGATCGCGCCAAGATCGAGCTGGACGGGTCGCGCGGCGAGGGCGGAGGCCAGATCCTGCGCACTGCACTCACCCTCTCGCTCTTGACCGGCCGCTCTTTTCGCATGCAAAAGATCAGGGCCAACCGGTCCAAGCCCGGGCTTCGACCGCAGCATTTGAAGGCTGTCGAGACGGCCGCGCTCCTGGGGCGAGCCGAAGTTGTTGACGCGCGGCTTGGGGCTCGCGAGATTTCCTTTGCGCCGGGCGAGTATGTTCCCGGGGATCTGACGATCGACATCGGCACAGCGGGGTCGACCGGACTGGTGCTGCAAACGCTGCACTTGCCGATGGCCCTGCGGGGCGATCGTTCGGTCACGCTGCGGCTGAAAGGTGGAACATTCAACCCGATGGCCCCGGCGTTCTCGTTTCTGGAGACGACCTGGCGCGGGTATCTCCGGGCCTTCGGGATGCCGCTGGACCTGACGATGCTCACTGCGGGTTTCTATCCCAAGGGCGGGGGCAAGATCGAGGCCGTGATTGGGCCGGGGGTTCCTGCGAGCTACGTGCAGATCACTCGAGGTCCGCTACTCAAGTTGCACGGGGTCGCGGGCGTCTCGAATCTTCCTGACAACATCGCGGAACGGATGCGCAAGCGCGCGATCGACCGGCTGGGCTCGGAAGGCTTATCGTGTGAGATCGAGCTGGTGCGCTGGCGCGGGCCGGGGCAGGGGGCTGCGATATCGCTGATTGTCGAACACGAAGGTGCGGTGCCGGCGACGTTCGTGGGTCTGGGAGAGCGCGGGAAGCCTGCAGAGGCGGTCGCTGAGGAGGCGGTCGATCAGCTTCTGGGGTTCGAATCGGTCGCTGACGCGGCGGTCGATTTGCACTCGGCCGACCAGATCCTGCTGCCGCTGGCGTTTGCTCGGGGACGGAGTGAATTCAGCGTGTCGCACGTGACCGAGCATTTGCGGACCAACGTTGAGACCATTGGTGCGTTTCTGGATCGGAAGATCGGGGTCGACGAGGCGGGGGACGATGAGGGCTGCGCGGCACGCGTGGTGATTGAGTGATTCGGCGTGGAATCACTCGCCTTGCCAGGTTCGCGTATCGAGATTATTCTCATCGCGCGATTCGAGTCCGTCGATGCACGGCTTCATCTCATCTGATCTCGCGATTCTGCGACGACCAGTCGGTTTGTGTGAGTCGTCACTCCCGCATTGGCGAAGCCAGTGCCACCCAGCGAGGAGCCCCGGCGCGGGGGCGTTGAACCATGCACGGAGAGGCGAAAACTGTTGGACGCCGGGGTGTGGGCCGGATCGCGGCGGCGGCCATTGCGCTAGCGATCGTTCTGCCTGCGTCGGTGGTGGCCCAGCAGACGGCGGGCAAGGAATGGATCGGCCGGCGCGTTGTTCAAAAGAACCGGGATTTCGCGATCCGGTCCGACGACGAACAGACGGATCGTGCGGTTGGCATTGACGTGTGGCAGGTGAGGAAGATCGACGGTCCTCGGGGCTGGCTGGAAGCGGAGAACAGCGGTCATTCTGGCTGGGCCGACGTTGACCGAATCGTTCCGATCGAGAAGGCCGTCGATCACTTCTCGAGGCAGATTCGAGACCAGCCGCGTGACGCATTCGCCTACATGATGCGTGCCCGGGTTTGGCGAGACAAGAAAGAATTCAATCGCGCCTTGGCCGACGCCGCCGCGGCGATCCGTGTCCAGCCAGCGGATGCGGTAGCGTTGGTCGTTCGCGCGACAGTCTGGCTCGAAATGGGTGAGGCCGACAAGGCCATCTCCGATTGCAACGAAGCCCTGCGACTCGAGCCCCAACTTGCCTCGGCTTTCCAGACTCGCGGTGCCTGCTGGGTGTTCAAGCGGGACTACACAAAGGCGATCGAAGACTCCTCGCAAGCGATTCAGCATGACCCGCGCAATTCCGGCGCGTATTACAGTCGCGGAGTTGCCCTTGTTTACAAGAACGAATACGACAAGGCCATCACTGACCTCAGCGCAGCGATTCAACTCAATCCTCACGACGCGCAGGCCTACGCCGACCGCGGTGGGGCGTTTTGCGCCAAAATGGAGTTCGACAAGGCAGTCGCCGACTGCACTGAGGCCATTCGCCTGGAGCCTCGACTTGCGATGGCCTACGGCAATCTCGGCGGAGCCCGCATCGGCAAAGGGGATTACGACGGGGCACTGATCGATCTGAACAAGGCCATCCGGCTCGATCCACGGTCGAGGTTGGCGTATCAGAATCGCGGATTTCTTTGGTTCGCAAAGGGAGATGCCGACCGGGCCTTGGCCGATTTCAATGAGGTCGTCCGACTCGCTCCGGAGAGAGCGACCGCTTACAGCAACCGAAGCCGCGTCTGGCTGCTCAAGGGCGAACTCAAGAACGTCATTGCTGATTGCAACGAGGCCATCCGCCTCGATCCCGAACTGGGCGAGGCCTACCATTGCCGAGGGCTTGCCTGGACAGCCATGCGAGATGCCGACAAGGCGCTGCCTGACCTGAATCAAGCCATTCGGCTTGAACCGAAGTGCGCGATCGCATTTCCCGCTCGCGCGATCATCTGGAATTCGAAGGGCGAGTTCGACAAGGCAATCGCCGACTGTGACCAGGCGATTCGACTGGGATCACCGATCGCCGAGACCTTCGTGTACCGCGGTGTGGCCTGGGAAGGCAAACACGACCACGCCCGGGCGATCGCCGATTTCTCGGAGGCCATCCGGCTCAACCCGCGCTTGATCGAGGCTTACTGTCGGCGCGCTGGGGCTCGGTTTTACCAGAAGGAATACGACAAGGCGATCGCCGACTGTACGACCGCTATCGCGCTCGATCCCAAGCTCGCTATGGCCTATCGGTGCCGCGGCGTCGCCCGGGCCAACAAGGAAGACCATGACAAGGCGATCGCTGATTTGAGTCGCGCTGTCCGGCTTGATCCCAAAGACGCCGGAGCCTCCGGCGAGCTCGCGGGCTGCTATTTCAACCGCGGTGTGGCGCGGCAGTACGACGGCAAGACCGATCAGGCGATTGCGGATTACAACAACGCGCTCCGGCTCAACCCGAAACTCGGCAAGGCCTACACACAGCGTGCTGGTGCGTGGCTGAGCAAGCAAGCTCAAGACAAAGCGCTGCACGATTGCAACCGGGCCATTGAGCTCAACGCTCAAGACGTTGACGCGTATATCTACCGCGGCATGGCCCTGAAAAACAAACAGAATCACGACAAGGCCATCGTTGACCTGAACGAGGCCATCCGTCTCGATCCTCGGCAGGCTCAGGCCTACGACTGCCGCGGCGACACCTGGTTTCAGATGGAGCAGTACGACAAGGCGATAGCCGATCTTGACCACGCGCTGGAGCTGGACCCCAAGCTCGCGTCGGCTCTGGCCCATCGGGCGTGGATCGCCGCGCTCTGTCCCGACACGAAGTATCGCGACGGGAAACGCGCCGTCGAACTTGCGACGAAGGCGTGTGAGCTCACGGGCTGGAATGACGCGGAAATGCTGGGTGTTCTCTCGCGGGTCTGTTACGAGACCGGCGACCTCGACGCGGCTGCGAAGTGGCGCGCCAAGGCCACCGAGCTGACACCCGGGATCATGAACAAGTTCTTGGGGAAGACGCTGGTTTATCTGATGCAACAGGAGAAGAAAGCCGAGGAGGGTGATCGTCCGTAGGTTACTTTTGCAGCACGTCGCGGTAGCCGAGATATGGGTCGTCTTCCGGTTGAAGATGCACGGCATCCTCTGAAGTAATCACCAGGCCTCGACCCCTGATCGCGAACCCGAGCCCCAGGGACTTGAGGACTTCAGACAGATGTTCGCGGAGGGTAAGGCTCTGGTCCCGCGGCTTCTTGACGGGCGACTTCATTGTCTTATTTGCTGTCGCCAAGCCGAATGGATCCACATAGATTTGTAAGCCTGCTGGCAGCTTCGGTCCGGTTGAGCACAGCCTGATGTTCTTCAACGCATCCTGCAGCGGTGTTCCGTCGGGATAGGTCAACGCGAGTGGCTGATCCAGGGTGGTGAAGATCGCTTCCGCGGTCTGATCGCGGTAAGGCAAGATCGCTGCCTGGAGCTCCCTTTCGCGGCGTTTTTGAAGGAATAGACAGAAAAAGAGGCCAAGTACCACCAGCAGGAGAAGCAGCGAGCTGAGTCGTATCCGCGGGCCCGATTTCATATCGCGAGAACTCCAGCGTACGTTGTCGGGAAAGCGCATCGAAGCCGTGCGACCACCTGAAACTTAATCGGAGCGACCGCCGTGGATTTTCTGTCACTCTTCCCGTCGCGGCCGCGAAAGGATGACGAGGGCCCCGTTTCTGAGCTCAAATTTCATTCGCAGCGGCGACAGAATGCGGACCAGGTGCTCCCAGACGGGAACACTCTGTTTCGGTGCGGGTGCGACGACCGTCTTCAAGTCCGAGTCGTCCACACTGGAAGGATCCGGATACATAGGCAGGCCGAGCGGGAATTCAGGTCCCATGGTGCTCGATCGGACCGCTGCGATCACATCGTCAAGGGATGCTCCGTCGGGCCAGGTCAGCAAAACCGGCTGGTCGAGAAACTTAAGAATGCGATCATGAGAACGCTCCACGGCCACGTGAGAGGTGATGAAAAGGGCGCCATCCCTGATCTCGAAATCGAGATTCATCGGCTCGAGGACGTGATGCATGAATTCGTCGAGAGATAGGATTTGGCTCGGCTCCGGGGGAAGCCGCACGAGGGAGGTGAGGGATTGACCCGACTCTGCCAGACCGGCGAAGTCGACCTCAATCGGGAAGCTGGATCTCAAGCGCGTGGTTCTCCGGTTGGTGAAGAGCTTGAGCTGGCTGATCACCTCCTCCAGCGGGGCGGTGGCGCCCCAATTGAGCGATAGCCTTGGCGAAGTGCCCATGGGCGGAGACGGGCCGTCGAGGCGTTTGTAGATACTTTGATGAGCCCGATTCCGGAACAGCGCGAGGGCCTGCCTGAGCCGCGCCTCCCTGCGCTGCTGGACCGTGACAAGAACGCCGAGGACCAGAATCGCGAGCACGAGGATCACGGTGACAGGCCGGATCCTGGCCCTTGGCCGGGTCATGACTGAGCGCCCTCGAGTGCGGGCTCGGCCAGTCGGTACAACATGAGCGGCGCGCGTTTGCGGGTGACGGCCGCGGCGATTTCGTGGCGTAAGTGACCGCTGGCTTTTTCCAGATGGTCCAGCACGACTTTCGGTCCCGCCTCGGGTGCGAGCCGGCCGTCGACCGGAGCGACGGTCACGAGCAGTCGCGACGCGTTTGGATAGGGCACGACGGTCGCCACCCGGAGCGCTCGCAGCACGCCGTCGCCACAGTCGGCCAGGACTTCATCGAGGGTTTCGGCCACCTGGCGGCAGAGCTGGCAGGCCTTGCGCTCGAGCCGGGCGACGGGGACCGAGTTTGATGAGGCGCGCTTGTTGTTGGGCCGCCGCCGCTTCGCCAGATGGGGATCTTCACCATCTTCCTCGCCGAGCGAGGCGCAGAAACGATGGACCTCGGCCATGGACGGTCCTCGATATTTTTCGATTGCTCTCATACTGATACCGATTCCTTCAAATGAAGATCGATTCTTCGATGGGGGGGCTGGCACCCATCGTCGCGCAGCCCGACCGCTCGGACCGCATTTGATCGGTTCCGCCGTGATGTGAGCCTGGATCGACGCGACTTCGTTCAGTCAGTCAGTCAATGAGACGCGCGCCGAGAACGCAGGATGCGTTTTCCCGGAGACAGGGGCTTCAGGGCGCCCTGGCGCGCGATGCAGGCTCGACGGCACACTCATGCAGTAAATCGAAGACATCGCCGGCCTCCTGTGCTGTATGAGAGCTGGCTTGGCAGAGAGAAAGTGAGGGCACCGCTTTTTTGGGTGCCGTAAGAATCATAGCCGCGCGGTGCGCGAGGTTCAAGCTGCTTTGGGCGGGTTTTGGGCACCGGGGAGTGAGTTCTGCGGGCGATTGGTGCTTCGGTCACTTAAGTGTAACCGGCTGAACCGTTTGGGTTTCCTTGTGTCATTACGTCATTCGGCCGAGCCACACCGAATACAATGCGGATAACGATCGAGAGGAGCCGGCCGATGTTCAAGTCGTTGCGATTGGAACGATTCAAGAATTTCAAAGATGCCAAGCTCGAGCTTGGGCCGTTCACGGTGTTGATCGCGGCGAATGCGTCGGGTAAGAGCAACCTTCGCGATGCGTTTCGGTTTTTGCATGGAATTGGGCGGGCCTACGAACTGACCGAGACTATCGATGGCAAAATCGAGGAGGGCGGGCAGCGCCTCTGGGCAGGCATCAAAGGCGGTTGCAAAGGGATCGCTTTCTCGGGCAAGAATTCATTTGCGCTCACGGGCGAGAGCACGCTCCCCGCTGACATGATTGGCTTTTCTGGCGAACTGGAGTCTGGCCTGGAAACTGTAAACTATCACATCGAGGTGGCAATCGATCGAAAAGTGTCAATTCCTAGAATCCGTTCGGAGTCGCTCGGGTTCGGGGCGCTTGGCCGCATTTTTACGAGCCAGGTGAGAGATCGCACGCATCAAGTCGTCAGGATCCGAGAGTATGGTCTTGCAACTGATTCATTCCAAAAATTCTATTTTCCAAACGGATTGCCAGTTTTGGGCCAGATGGCGGTTGCGGCGAAGATGCCGGCTGACCATGCCGCGGTCTGGCACGGCCGCTCAAGGAGATTCCATGATCATGTGGCTGATTTTAAAGAAGTGAGCCAGGATCTGGATCAGGCGCTGAGCATTTATCGTTCTTGCCGTTTTTTTCACTGGTCGCTCGATGCACTCTGCCAGCCGTCTTTGCCTGGGCATGATCGGTTGAGCGACGACGGAAGCAATCTGAGCTCGGCGCTCTTTGCGATTTGTGCGTCTCATGCTTCTAAGATGAATCTCCTTTCCTGGGTCCAGGAGCTGACGTCGATGGACGTGGTCGACCTCGAGTTTCCGGCAGGCCCATCCGGAAAGATCGCTGCCACCATGGTCGAACGCAACGGGCGAAAGACGAGTTTTGCCTCGGCCTCCGATGGAACGCTCAGGTTCCTGGCGTTTCTTGCGGCGTTCCTAGGGCCGAATCCATCGTCTTTCTATTTCTTCGAGGAGCTTGAGAGCGGAATCCACCCGAGCCGCCTCAATCTGCTTCTCGACCTGATAGAAACTCAGGTGAAGGAGAAGGGTATTCAGGTCGTTGCCACCACGCATTCTCCGGAACTGCTCGCTCGACTGAGCAAGCCGGTGCTGGAACATGCATCTCTTGTCTGCCGGTCCCGTGAAGGGCGGGATGCGCGGATCGTTCGCGTTCTCGATTTGCCGGACGCCTGGCGGCTGCTCCAGCATCAGAAGACCGCTGCCTTGTTTTCGGCGGGCTGGTTCGAGACGACGGCCCATTTCAGCGAATCTGAGAGTAGTGGTTCAACTCGGGCTGATTCGACTCTGAGATCTCGTGAGGGGATTTAGGTCAGTCCAGAATTCGCCTCCCTCGTCCAGCTTCATGGTGCTACGCTAGTGATAGGTAGATTGCAAGAGAAACGAGGTATACCGATGGGCGCATCCGATGACGCGACGGCGCTGACTG
Organism: uncultured Planctomycetota bacterium; assembly: GCA_963823665.1. Lineage (GTDB taxonomy): Bacteria > Planctomycetota > Planctomycetia > Isosphaerales > Isosphaeraceae > CAVXHV01. The sequence goes on along the minus strand of CAWGMQ010000003.1, from coordinate 1,232,935 downwards.
GCATCTGGAAGAACGGGCATTCATCCTCGACGGTCTGGCGGACTGGCCGGACGGATGCCGTGTTGTTGTGATGCGGGAAGATGCGCCCGACGTTCTCGGGACGACAGGCGACGAGCAGGCCGATGATCCGGAGTCGATCGCCCATTGGATCGCCGAGTTTGACGCGATTCCGCCGCTCGAGATGACGCCTGCCGAAGAAGCGGAGTGGCAAGCTGCTCGGGCAGCACAGAAAGCATCCGAGATCGCCAAGTTCGAGGAGCGAGCGCGGCGAATCGAGGCCCTATTCCCGTGAGGCTGGCCTTATACGCCCGAGGCCGCACGAGTCTACGGGAGGCTGTTCGCAGAGCTGCGTCGAATTGGTCGCCCGATGCAAGCGATCGACCTTCAAATTGCCGCGATCGCCCTGAGTCTTGGCAATTGTAGCGTCGCGACCACCGACGCGGATCTATCCGCCGTACCGGGGCTGAGAGTTGAGAGCTGGGCGTCGTGACTTTTTTTGAACGAGCGATGGGATGTGATAGGCCTTAGTTCATTGCGTGGCTGTTGGTTTGATCCCAAAGTGAGGACTTCGAACTTGCACAACAGCTTCCTGCACCGGTTTACGGCGCGGGATTACCACGCCTCGTCTGCGGAGGGGGGCAAATCACGAATCGGGGCCTGGCACCTTTCTTAGCCGAGGAAGAGGCCGGACTTTAGCTTGTGGCCTTTGGCGCGGGTTGCCAGCGTCAGGTCGAGCGCGGATATTGTGCCTTCGCCGGTCACGTCTGCGCCTAGCGGTGCAAGCCCGGTCGGGTTCGACAGATTGATTTCGGCGGCGATTTCGTTCAGGTCGTTGTTGTCTACCGTGCCATCGCCGGTGACGTCGCCGAGTAGGCGGAAGAAGTTGTGCACTCCGGTCGCTCCACTCGGAAGCTTGATGTCGAGCTCGTAATAGCCGTCGGCGGCCGTCGTGGTGGGGCTGCCGCCCAGGCCGTTTGCGCCGAAGTCGAGCTCGATCGCGTGGTCGATCAGGGAGACGCTCACGCCGGAAAGTGACACGGCTGTCTTGCTCGATGCGTCGTCGTTCAGGTCGTACTGGTAGAGCTGGATGTCCGGTGATGCCGTCTTGAGGGAATTGACGATCTGAGTGAGCTGGCCACCGGACTGGGTGTCGGATTCGTTGAAATCGACTTGCAGGTAGCGGATGTAGGAACGCTCGACGGCGCCATCTTCGACGATCAAGCTTGTGGTCTGGAGCTGGGATGGGGTGGCGAAGGTTTCTTGGAGGGTGAGGTTGGGACTTGTGGGGGCGGACTGGGTGTTACCGGCACCGTCGATGCCGATGCTGTAGAAGGCGTAGGTGTGCTGGGCGCCGTCGGTGGGGGCCTGGTAGGGGATCGTGGCGTGGACGGTTCCGGAGGTGTCTGCGGGGCCGGCGGGTATGGGCGGTGCGGCCATGTGGTACGGCCCGGAATCGACTGACACGAAGACTTCGAAGTACGCGAGGTTGCTGCCACCCTGGTCCGTGCCGGTGAGGTTAAGCGTGAAGGTGCCAGTCGTGGAGTTGACCGAGCTGGGGTTTGTTCCGTTCAAGCGGTTGACGGACGTCACCGGTGGCGTCAGGTCGGGAAGATAGGTGCTCGCCTCGATCAGAGGCGTCTTGACCTCGACGTTTCCGGCCAGATCGTGGGCGATGCTGTAGAACGTGTACGTCGTGTTGCTCTGGCCAGTGTAGGTGGCCGAGGGGCGGGATGCAGGGACGTTGGTCCAGAACGTCCACGGTCCACCGTTAATCGCGGCGTAGATGTCGAAGGATGCCAAGCCCGATGGCGGGCTGTTGTTTGGCCCGCTTGGATCCGATCCGCCGGCGGAGACCGTGAAGCTCAGGCTTGTGCCGCGCTGCGCGAGGGGATTGACTTTGCTTGTCGGGCGCGTCGTGTCCATGAGCCATGACGTCGACGCGGTGCCGGCGCCCGGGTTGCCGTACGTGTCCAGGATGTTGGCGGCATTGACGGTCATCACGTAGTTGCCGTCGCTCTTCGTAAGGCTGGAGAGCCCAGTGATCTGGTAAGTTGAGCCTGAGACGAAGCTGATCGTGACGGCGTTTGTGATTAAGTTAGGGCCGCCGTTGTCGGTGAGCGTCAGGGCGGTGGTTGTGAAGGAGCCGGCGGTGATCGCCGCGCTCAGCGAGATATTGATGGTGGAGACCGTGCTGTTGCGCGGGTTGGGTGTGACGGAAGAAACGGAGGCGACTTTCATTGGAGGGAGGATCTGGACGGTTGCCTCCGCGGCGGTGGGGGTCGCCTGGATGTTGCCGGCGTTGTCGGTCGCGACGCTGTAGAAGCCGTAGGTGTTCCCGGCCTGGGCGGTGAACGTTGTTGTTGGGTTGGAGGCTGGGACGGTCGTGAAGAGTGTGAGGGCCCCACCGTTGGTCGAGTCGTAGATGGCGTATGATGCGACACCGGATGGTGTGCCGCCGGCGGGTACCGGATCGGAACCGGTGACCGAGACGGTGATGCTTGTGGACGTCGTCATCGCGGGGAGCGAGTTGACGGTGCTGGTCGGGGGTGTGACGTCGACTAGTGTCGTGGCTTCGGGGGAACTCGGCGTTGGCTCGACGTTGCCGACGTTGTCCGTCGCCACGCTGTAGAAACCGTAGCGATGGCCGTCGACTCCGGTGAAGCTCGTGGTTGTCTGCGTGGTGTCGGTGATCAATGGGGCAAAGGCGGCTCCATTGTCCGAAACGTAGACAGAGTAGCTGGCCAGTCCGGAGCCACCGGGATTGTCGCTGCCGGACCAACTGATTGTGAACGTCAGCGGGCTGAAGAGTGGCAACGCGGCGACGGAGGCTCGTCGGTGCGGCGGAATCGACCGTGGTGCTTGCCTGGGCGGATCCTTGAGCGGGCTGCTGGTTGCCGAGGTCGTCGGTGGCGACGCTGTAGAATCCGTAGGTGTGGCCGTTCGAACCCGTGAGCGTGGTGGACGTCGCGGTTGTGCCAATCAGGAGCGGTTGGAACGCACCGCCGTTATCGGAGACATAGATGTTGTACGACGCGATGCCGATACCGTTCGTGTCGGTGCCGGACCAGGCGAGGGTGAAACTCGCGGGACTGAACGGAGGGAGTGCGGTGACGGAGCTGGTCGGCGGGGCGACATCGACCGTGGTCGAGGCTTCGGGCGCGGTCTTGATCGTCTCCTGGTTGCCGACGTTGTCGGTGGCGATGCTGAAGAAGCCGTAGGTGTGGCCGTCGAGTCCGACATAGCTGGCAGAGGTATCTGTCGTGTTGGTCAACCACGGGACGAACGGCCCGCCATCGTTTGAGACGAAGATCGTGTAGGAGGCGAGACCTGAGCCGCCGGCGTCATCCGTGCCGGACCAGTTCACGGTGAACGCGTTCGTTGAAGATAAGGCGGGAAGCGAGGCGACGCTGCTCGTGGGTGCGACGCTGTCGATGGTGACGAGGGCCTGCCTGGTGGGGTCGACACCGAGGGTTGGGTCGGTGTCACTGACCTGGTCGGTGGCGATCGTGTTGCCGAGGTCGAAGGTGACGTCGGCGACGTTGCGGATCTGGGTGCCGGTGGGCACGCTGGCTTTGGGCTGGACGGTGTAGGTGATAAAGCCCATTCCGCGTCCGGTGCCGTCTTCGGGCGGGAGGAAGCCGATCGTGACGGGCGGGGGTAGCTCGGCCTCTGGGTTGGCCGGACCGAGGCTGAGCGTGCCGGGGCAGGTGGCGAGGCCGGTCATCATGTTGGCTGCGTTCAAGGACTGGAACGAGGCGTCGAGCACACCGGTCAGCGGGTTCAAGTTGAGGTCGATGACGACGCGGAAGGTCACGCCGTTGTAGGTCATCGGCACGGTGGTTTCGTAGTTCTGCGTATTGGGCGGGATGGTGATGACGTTGTCGCCGAAGCCGAAGCTGGTCCACTGGAAAGTGGACCAGTCGAGGTTCGGGTCGAGCTGATCGGTGACGTCGACACGCTGGGCGGGGGCTGTGGCTGTGGGGGAGTTTTCGAAGTCGACGCGGTAGGGGAGTGGGTTGGCGGCGCTGACGAAGTTTTGTGGGCCGTAGCCGGCGGGACCGACTTTGTCGTTGGGGTCGTGGGAGTTGACGGCGGTGCAAGAGTCAACATAAATTACCTTAACATAATTGGCTATGTAATTATAAAGTTGCTCAGCGCCAATGATTGCTAGAGCCGCGAGGGCGTAACGCGCCGCGGCAACGTCCAGGAAGGCAGCATCAGCCAACAAGGCGGCATCCAGAATCGTCTCGCTATAGGGGAGAATGGCAGAGACGGACACTGACTCGATGAAAGGCGCTTCGATCGTCAGAATTCGCGCATTGACGAGTGCGTATCGAGTACTGACCGTCACTGCTCGTTCTGCCACCAAATTCGCGTCGGACTTGGTTATAAAACTAGCAATTCCGGCGAGATAGGTTGTGAGCGTAAAAGCGACGTTCGCCGGCCCCTCTCCATATGCGTGATAGATTGAATAGATCGATACGAATGGCTCTGCATTACTTATGAGCGACACTTCCTTGCCAATCGCATCAAGGCCATTCGAAACGACATCGAAGATCGTTGCGAGGATTGGACCGATCTCGAACTCGCTTTTGTCTTCGGGTCGGCCGAGATCGGTGTGGTCATCGCCAGATGGAGTACTGACGGTGCCGTCGCTATTGGTAATTGCGCCCTCTTGGCCGCCGACGGTGAAAAGGTTGAATACACTACCCGACGAACCGAGGGAATTACCGAACGGGTCGTAATTATACGTCTGGATTTGAACGCCTGCCGCGTTTGTGAGCCCCATGGTGTTGCCTGAGGAGCAATAAGCATAATAGTACTCCGTGCCTCCCTGCATGACCTCGTTGATGGGTCCGGATCCCAGACCATAAGTGTAATGAGCGACAGAGCTTCCGTTCCCGCCGTATGCCGCTAGCAAGTCACCGCTCGGGTCGAAGAGAAATTGTGTGGTTTGCCCGTTATCTGTCTCACCGGCGCGGTTGCCAAATGCGTCGTACTGAAACGTCCAGGAACCGCTCGGACTCGTCTCGGCGACGAGCTGATCGTTGGCATTGTACGAGTAGTTGGTCGTCCCGCCGGCGTCGGAAATGGATGTGACGTCACCATCGGCGTTGTAGCTGTATTGCGCGTCACCCACCTGGGTGTACTCATTCATATTGTTCGTCGTGTAGTCCGTCGTCACGCCGTTGATGACCGTCTGCGTACGATTACCTGCGGCGTCGTAGGAGTACGCCAAATCCTCGTCCGCAACCTGTGGATTGGTTGACACAAAAACGGCGTGGGTCAACTCGCCGACCGCGTCGTAGGTGAACGTCCAGGTTCCGTCTAACGTCGCCTTGGTAATGAGCCGGCCAAGGGAATCAAAGGTGTCGTCGAACCGGGAATTGATCGTGCCGTCCGGCGCGTAGTTGACGACATCCAACAATTCACCGGCGGCGTCATACGTGTAGATTGTGTAGGTTCCGTTGCCGTCGTCCTCGCGACTCAGTCGACCGGCGGCGTCGTAGGTGTACTGAGCGATAAGGTTCCCGGAACCATCGGTCAATGCGGACAAATTGCCGGCAGCGTCATACGCGTAGTTGACGGTAAATCCGGTGTCATCCACCATCGCGATGCGCCGGCCGGCCTGGTCGTAGCTGTACTTCAAGTAATGGCCGCCAGGATAGGTAATCTGGACCAACTCGTCGCTTGGGTTGTAGGTCAAGATCGTCGTGCCGCTCGCGTCGGTGGCGCTCGTGAGATTTTGATGGGAGTCGTATGTGAAGACATTCTCCGAGCCATCAGCGAACGTCTCTGTGAGGATGTCACCAGCCGCGTCGTATGTGTACTGCGTGGTCTGGCCCAACGGATCGGTCGAGCTCAGGACATTGCCGATCGGGTCGTACGCCACGGATTCCACCGTGCCATCGGGATAGGTCGTCGAAGTGAGGTTGGCCTTGCCGTCGTAGGCGTAATTAGTGGTGTTTCCGTTGGGATCAGTTACAGAGGCCAACGTGTCGTAGGTGCAGTCGTAGGTGTAGCTGACAGTATGACCGAGCGGATCGGTCGAGGTGAGGACGTTCCCGTAGTTGTCATACGTGTTTGTGTAGACCTGTCCCGCGGCGTCGGTCGTCTGGATCAGGTTCAAGTTGCTGTCGTAAGAGTAGTGAACGGTGTCTCCAAGAGGATTCTGGACCTGGAGCAGCAAGCCACGATTGTCAAATGAGTACGTCGTGGCGTCGCCGAGTGCGTCTGCGACAACGACCTGACCTTCGCTGTAGGAGAAGATCGTGTCCTCACTGCCGCCGTCCCGGTGTGCGTCTGAGAGCTGGCCAACGCTGTTGTAAGTGTAATAGTCGTGCGTGCCGTCGGAGTTGGTTACCGAAAGCAGGGCATGGGCGGTCGCAGCATTCGCACCGGTGTCGTAGGTGTAGCTGGTGGTCTGGCCGTTGAAGTCGACCACCGACGTCAAGTATTGATCCGTCGGATCGTAATGGTAGGTCGTGGTTCGGCCATCGGAATCGGTGATCGAGGAAATCAGGCCTGCGTTGTTGTAGGCCAGCAGAAGGAACTGGCCGGACGAATGGGTTAACTTGGTCAGTAAGCCATCGGTGTAGCTCGTGGTGATGCGATTGCCGTTGGTGTCTTGGATGTAGTTCAGCGTCCCGTCCGGGTTATATGCAGTGACCTGGCCGTCGAGCTCGGTCAGCGTGTAGCCGCCACCGGGAAGCGCTGCCAGCGTGCCGTAGTCGCCCGGCTGATCGAAATAGCCGCCGCGGCTATCGGGTTGGAACCGGCGCAGCGAGCCGTCGGGCCCGAGCACGTTCACAGAACCATCCGAATCGACGGAGATGGAGGTGTCCCAGGAGTCGGACCAACCCCAGCCGAATGGGCCAAACTCGTTTCGCGCGATGATCCCAGGTGCGAAATCCCTGTCGATGCTGAGCGAAAGGCCGGGCGCAGCGACCTGGGCGTCCGTGGCGCTGGCCAAGGTCGAGAGCGGGCTGAAGCCGTTTGCCTGCTGGACCTCGAAACTGAACAACTGGCCGATGTCGGTGACGTTGTCGCCGAGGCCGGCAAGGTACTGGGCGTCGGCGTCCAGCTTATTGACGTAGTCTCCCCACGTGGAACCGAGCTCGGACGTAAGATCGGGATAGAGTGCGGCCCAGGCTACCTGGCTGATGGAGGGCGGCTGCAGGCTGCTCTCGAGCGAAGCCCAATCGATCGTTTGAGTGTTGGTGTTGTCGAGCACCCCCAGGCTGAAATCGATTGGCGGACGCGAGAAGTCCCATTGGTTTTCGAGCCAGCCGGCGTAGTAGACCGGCACAGTCTCGCTCTCGCCGGGCTGGAGGATGCCGGGGACGGAGCCACTCGCAAGGAACTCCACGGACTGGCTGTAGCCGTCGGGCGTGGCTGTGGTCCAGAAGCCGGAGACGATCTTGGATGCGTCGAGTGTCATCAGCGCGCCTTCGACACCGTTCTGCGTTGCCGACAGCACCAGGATCGGGGCCGCGAGGGGCGCATCGCCGATGTTCGTGTACTGGACGTAGATCGTGGCTGCTTCGTGGTAGCCGATGGGGTTCGGGACGATCACATTGGTCTTGAGGATCCCGAGACCACCCTGAACGACGGTGAGCGCGTTTCGAAAGCGCCTGCGAGTAACCGGTGTTGTCGGTGACGCGGACCGAGTAGGTTCCAGGCAGAATGACGCCGCCGGGGAGGATCGCGGTGACGGTCATGGTGCCGTCCGGATTGACGCCACTCGACTGATCGCCGAGGGTACCGAAGGGCGGCGGCTTGAGTGGCAACGGTGTCGCCGGGATGACCGTCCCGTTCTGGGCGATGAGCTGCACTGTCGGCGCGTCGCTGATGACGTATCCGCCATTGGAAGTCGCCAGGGGGAAGACACCCGAAAATTGCAGGGTCGTGTCGTCGGCGTTGCCGACCTTGCCCGGCGTCAGGCCGCTCAGAAGGAACGGCTCGCTGTCGGCCTCGATCGTGTAGGTACCCGCGGCGTTCACCAGGTTGTTGTACACCAGGATGTAATATGTGCCGGGCTTGGCTGTCAGCGCGACTGTTTGATCCGGGGCTGCTCCGCCGGTGAAGCGGTCGTCATAGCTGTCGCGGGTTGGGAGCTGGCCGTACGAGACGTAGACCTCGTTATGATCCAGTGGGTTGGCGTCGGTCAGAGCGATCTCAAGCGGGTTGGCTGCCGTCATCGTGACTTCGAAGAGCTGCGACTGGCCGCTGCCGGCGAGCGGCACGTGGTAGGGCGAGTTCAAAGAGAGCGCGATCTGGGAAGCCTGGTCGAGCTCGAATCCATATCCGCCGGGTTGGCCGACTGTGTGAACGGTTAGCGTGTAGGTGCCGGTGAACGGGAGGTCGATCTCGCCCGAGCCCGTTGTCAGCCCACGGAAGGCTGTGTAGCCGTTCGGGCCGGTGAGGTCAAACTCGATGCCGGAATTTGAAGCTACGACCTGATTGAGCTGCACTTGCTGATTGGCCGTGGTCGAGAATGTCCACTGGTCGGAGCTAAAGCTATCGAGCAGTTGACCGGTCTCAGTCTCGTTGACGATGAGGGGCATCTGGTGCACGGTCGCATCGGCGACGGTGAGGTCATAAAAGCCCGTGATGCCGGGCTCGCCGGCAGGCGCCTGGATCTCGACGTGGTAGACGCCGTCGGCGGGGAGCGTGATGCTTGCCAGCGTTGCGGTGGTTCCAATCTGCATGTTGCTGACTGTGCCGAGGACGTTGTTGCTGGAATCGACGAGAGAGACCTGAGCGTAGTTGAGGGGCGGTGGCGACACGACGGTTGCAGGAGCGCTCGGACTCACGACGGTTGTGATGGTCTGGCCCGCCCGGCCGAAGAACGTCCAGTCGTCCACCATGTTCGCGGGAATGAAGCCCAGCGCCGGCGTGTTCAGGGTGATTGGGCCGCCGACCGGCAAGTTCTCCGTGAACGAACCAGTAAAGGAGTCGCTGGGTTCGCCGTTGATGCCGTTCTGGTTCTGATCGAGCTTATTCCCGGCAAGGTCGGTGACGCTCGGCGCGATGGTCAAGGCATAAGCACCCGATGCCGCCTGAACGGCGAAACCGATGGCGTAGGTCGATCCCGAAACAAGCTGCGGCTGGTTGACCGAGATCGGTCCGCCGGGCCCGGTGAATGTGATCGCTGAGGGGATGAACGTATTCAGGTCCACCGGCTCGCTGAAGGTGACCATGACGTCGGACGCGCTCGTGCCAATGGTTCCGCTGGGAGTCATCGAGGTGACATGAGCCCCGACCGTGTCGATGGTATAGGTCGTCGTTGCCTGGGCGGCTTGCCCGGTGTCCGTCTGGAAGTTGACCTCCGCCGTGTAGGTACCGTCGCCCAGATTTCCGGCAGCGACCTGGTAAGTGCCTGCAGCCGGCAAGTTCACGGTGGCGTCGGTCGTGCCGTTGCCGTCGAAGTCGATTGTGATTGTGCCGGCTTGGTTGGCGGTGACGTCGAACGTTGGGTCTGTGACGTTCGTGATTCCGTCGTCGCTTGACGCACCCGAGTCGCTGGCGGGGTCCATCGTGAGCGATACCGACGCCGACAGGACAAGATTGAACAAGTCGCGTCCGGCGTCGGTGGGCTCTCCCTGGATGCCGTTGCCGTTGCCGTCGAATTCGTTGCCCGCGATGTCGGCGATCTGAGGTCCGACGAGAAGTGTGTAGAGTCCGGGAGTGGTGATCGAGGCAAAGCCGACAGTCCAAGTCGCGCCGGAGCCGCTCAGCGACGTGATCGGCTCACTGCCTGCGTTGCCCGGCTCTTCCAAGACAAAGTCACTCGTGGAAATGGTGGCGGGGTCCACGGCCTCGCTGAAAACGACCGTCCGGCTGGTCAGGGGCGCAACCTCGATGCTTGACGTGATGCTGGCCCCCGACGGCACCCACGTGGGACTCTGAGCCGAATTGCCGCCGCCAAGGATGGCGTTGGGAACGTGGCCTGACGTGTCGGTGATGTAGTCGCCGCTGCCTTCGTCGAAGCGCCAGTAACCAATCAGGCCGGTCTCGGTTCCGGTCAACGGGATGCTCATGTCGGTCTGGATCTGTGCCGCGGAGCGCTGGATGTCCCAAAGCTGGACATCGTCAATGTCGCCCTCCCAATACCGACTCGTGGACCAGCCGACGCCGAAGGTGAGATTTGCGAAGTTGGAGGGCCACGTTGTGTTCGAGTCATTGAACGCGAGCACGCCGTTGAGGTAGCCTTCCACACGGTTGGTTGTGGAATCCCAGGTGAGAGCGACGTTGTACCAGGTCCCGACCTGCAGGTTTTCGGTATAAGAGTGGCCAGTGAAGCCGCTCGTACTGTTCGCCGTATCACTGCCGATGACCGCGCCGAACTCACCGCCTGTGAATTCTTCAAAGCGGATACCCTGGTTGCCATTCGTGCCGTCTGAGGTGACCGGACCGGTCGTCAAAACGTTGCGGTAACTCTGGACAACGTCCGCTTCCATCCAGAAGGAAATTGTTCCCTGGCTCGGCCGGGCGCCGAGGTTGCCGACCGGCACGTAATCATTCACGCCGTCGAAGTGCAGAGCAGTGCCCGGCCCGCTCGCCTGCGGCACGACACTGAGAGCTTTGGTGTCGATGGTGAAAGCGGTGGTCGTCACGTCCGAACTGCCGTTAGCGGCGGTGAAGTGAACCGTGGCGAGATAGGACCCGTCGGCCAGCGTTGGCGCCGTGAATGGGTACTCCCCCGCAATCTGTACGGAAAGAGTCGCGTCGATCGTGCCGTTGCCGTCGAAATCCATCTGGATCGTGCCAGCCTGGTTTACCTGGACGTCGAAGGTCGGCGTCTTGACGTTCGTGATGCCGTCGCTGTTCGAGGCGCCCGAGTCACTCGCCGGGTCGAGATTCACGGTGGCCAGTGCGGACACCGCGCCGAGGACTCGATTCACCTGGTCCTGGGTTCCAGCCAGGAGCTGCGTTCCGGCAGCGTTCTGTACAGCGCTTCCATTCACCTGTACGCGGTAGAAGTCGTTGGGCAGCGCGCTTGAGAACTGGACGAACGCGGTTTCCGTGGATGCATTGTAGGTCACCCCCGAGATAGCCGCGGAGCGATTGACGTCGTTGCCGTTGCCGAAGATCCCATCCCCTCCGCTGCCCAGAATCGTGTAATTTGCGGCATTCGTGACTGTCGCCGCATTCATTCCGGTGGCGTCGTAATACGTGATCGCGAGGAAGGATGATTCGAGGTCCACGCCGAGAATACTTGGGGGGGAGAGGTCGATGATGCCGTTGTTTGTCAGCGTAAGTCCGGACGTGCTGAACGTGCCGTGACCGCTCACGAGTCCGCCGACGGAGTTCGTGAACGCGGCGCCGACCAGGGTTACGGTCGTGCCCGCGATGCTCATGAGGCCGGCGTTGACGAAGCTGGCTCCGGCCGCTCCGAGCGTTGTGTTTGCGTCGAAATTGACGGTGCCGTTATTCACGACGGCGGCGCCACCGACGGCGAGGCTTGTGTCGTCCACGAAGGCATCCAGGTCACTGCCGAAGTGGCGTATGAACTGGATTGTGTAGTCGATCGAGCGCGTGCCGACTGGAATCAAGACGCCGCTTGTGTATTGCTGCCAGGTTCCGTTATGTGAGTCAACCTCAGGCGTTGAGGCTGTGCTCAGAATGGTGCCGGAACCGTTGCGGAAGGTCAACGTAACCTGAGCGTCGTCACTGGGCGATCCCTGGTTCAGGCCTTGTTCCCAGAATCCGACTATGGCTGTCAAGCTTCCCGTGTCGATGGCCGCGGCGGTGATGCCCTGCGTGCCGACGAGCGGTACGTTCTGAGTTAACGTGCCCGACGCACCGGTGCCACCGCGGAAATCGTAGCTGCCGCTATGTGGATTGATGCCGGGATCGAACGAGCCGCTGTCTACCGTGGGATTCGAAGTTCCGCCGATGGTCCAGCCGCCTAGATTCCCGGTTTCCGCGCCGGGGTTGGTGAGCAGGTTCGATGTCAGGGTGCTCGTTGCGCCGATCGAGCGGGCCCCGCCGCTACCGGGGTTGATCTGGATCGTGCCGCCAGGCGCATTGGTCAAGGTGAATGAGCCAGCCGCGATGTTGGACTGGTAGGCGCCGTTGCTGGACTGCAGCAGGATCGTGCCATTGTTGTTGACGTTGGCGCCCAAGTTGAGGATTGCATCGGTGTTGAACAGGGAACTGCCGTTGACCCAGACGGTGTACCCGGAGAGGTTGTCGGTTTCCAGAGTGTCGCTGGTGCTGGCGACGACGATAGTCGACGCTGAGGCTGGCGAGGCGGTCTCGTAGAGCTTGCAGCTATAGAGTTCGGCGGGCCCGGTCGTGGTGCCACCCTGCGCCTGATAGGTACCCGTGATCTCGAGGTAATCGTTGTTATCGGCGGAGACCGAACCCTGATTGGCGAGGGTGCCGCTGATGATGCGAGCGCCGCCGGAGCCGAGGGAGGCTTGGATGGTGCCGAGGTTGGTCAGGGTGCTCGAACCTGTGGCGATGTTGGACTGGTAGGCGCCGTTGCTCGACTCAAGCAGGATTGCGCCCCGGTTATTGACGTTGCCGCCCAGGTTGAGGATTGCATCGGTGTCGAACAGGGAACTGCCGTTGACCCAGAGGGTGTATCCGGTCAGGTTGTCGGTTTCCAGGGTGTCGCTGGTGCTGGCGATGACGATGGTCGACGTTGCGGCTGGGGAGGTGGTCTCGTAGAGCTTGCAGCTATAGAGTTCGGCGGGCCCGGTCGTGGTGCCACCCTGCGCCTGATATGTACCCGTGATCTCGAGGTAATCGTTGTTATCGGCGGAGACCGAACCCTGATTGGCGAGGGTGCCGCTGATGATGCGAGCGCCGCCGGAGCCGAGGGAGGCTTGGATGGTGCCGAGGTTGGTCAGGGTGCTCGATCCGGTGGCGATGTTGGACTGGTAGGCACCGTTGCTCGATTCAAGCAGGATTGCGCCTCGGTTATTGACGTTGGCGCCCAAGTTGAGGATTGCATCGGTGTTGAACAGGGAACTGCCGTTGACCCAGACGGTGTACCCGGAGAGGTTGTCGGTTTCCAGAGTGTCGCTGGTGCTGGCGACGACGATAGTCGACGCTGAGGCTGGCGAGGCGGTCTCGTAGAGCTTGCAGCTATAGAGTTCGGCGGGCCCGGTCGTGGTGCCACCCTGCGCCTGATAGGTACCCGTGATCTCGAGGTAATCGTTGTTATCGGCGGAGACCGAACCCTGATTGGCGAGGGTGCCGCTGATGATGCGAGCGCCGCCGGAGCCGAGGGAGGCTTGGATGGTGCCGAGGTTGGTCAGGGTGCTCGAACCTGTGGCGATGTTGGACTGGTAGGCGCCGTTGCTCGACTCAAGCAGGATTGCGCCCCGGTTATTGACGTTGCCGCCCAGGTTGAGGATTGCATCGGTGTTGAACAGGGAACTGCCGTTGACCCAGAGGGTGTATCCGGTCAGGTTGTCGGTTTCCAGGGTGTCGCTGGTGCTGGCGATGACGATGGTCGACGTTGCGGCTGGGGAGGTGGTCTCGTAGAGCTTGCAGCTATAGAGTTCGGCGGGCCCGGTCGTGGTGCCACCCTGCGCCTGATATGTACCCGTGATCTCGAGGTAATCGTTGTTATCGGCGGAGACCGAACCCTGATTGGCGAGGGTGCCGCTGATGATGCGAGCGCCGCCGGAGCCGAGGGAGGCTTGGATGGTGCCGAGGTTGGTCAGGGTGCTCGAACCTGTGGCGATGTTGGACTGGTAGGCGCCGTTGCTCGACTCAAGCAGGATTGCGCCCCGGTTATTGACGTTGCCGCCCAGGTTGAGGATTGCATCGGTGTTGAACAGGGAACTGCCGTTGACCCAGAGGGTGTATCCGGTCAGGTTGTCGGTTTCCAGGGTGTCGCTGGTGCTGGCGATGACGATGGTCGACGTTGCGGCTGGGGAGGTGGTCTCGTAGAGCTTGCAGCTATAGAGTTCGGCGGGCCCGGTCGTGGTGCCACCCTGCGCCTGATAGGTACCCGTGATCTCGAGGTAATCGTTGTTATCGGCGGAGACCGAACCCTGATTGGCGAGGGTGCCGCTGATGATGCGAGCGCCGCCGGAGCCGAGGGAGGCTTGGATGGTGCCGAGGTTGGTCAGGGTGCTCGATCCGGTGGCGATGCTGGACTGGTAGCCCCCGCTGCTCGACTCGAGCAGGATCGTACCGCTGTTCGTCATCCCTTGACTCATCGTCAGGTTGGCAGTGCCTCCAGCGCTCGAGCCGTTGACCCAAAGCGTGTCGTCGTTCTCAATGTTCTCGACTGTAGGCTGGCTGCCTTGGTACGTGACCGTAACGTTTCCGGCCACGTCGATGACCGCGTTGTCGGTCGAGTTCGGAACGTGGTGGTCAGTCGGGACGGCTGCATTTGTCCAATTGGCCGCAGTGCCCCAGAGGCCGCCGGCGGGGTTGGTGAAGTCCATCGTCGACAGCATTGTGCGGTCTTCGAGCACTTCGCAGAACAAGCGGAGGGCGTGGTCGCCTATGCGACCGTTTTGACGACGTGATGGACGGTATTTGTGCGCGTCGGGTTTCATTGGGTGCACCTCATGGAGCGAACTGGCTCTACGTCGACGGGCTCTTGAATCAATCGACGGCGTTCGTCGAATCGTGGACGATCGTTCTGTGCAGAATCGCAATCGAATCTGGGTGAAATGCGCCCGAGATCATCGTCGATGTCTCGGGATCAGAAATCAGAGCATCAAAATCTTGCGTGCGAACAGACGCTGCTTGACCCGGCAATCATTGCTGGCAGCCGTTCGCTCATGTAAAGTGACAACAGGCTTGGCCTAGTCCCGCGCTCCTTTGCAAATCAGCAGAATGACGGCGCACGCCGTCGCCTGGTCTCGTCAAGTTACCCTGCAATGGCCCGTCTGCACGGCTCAATGAATAGTTTAAGAATTGTTGCATAACTCACGTGCGTCGGAATCGCGCGCCTCCAACAGTAATCACGGACGGTCTTGAGGCAGCTTGCGCGACTAAGCTGAGTTCTTTCGCGCAAATCAGGGAGTCGCGCGTCCGACAAACTTGCCTAATTAGAGTCTTGGCTTCACGATGCGGTGAGCGTGCCGCTTCGTCGAAAAAATCCAGGTCAATTGGAGAGAGGCTTGATCGCTTGATGGTCAACATGATGCAATCACATCATGATTATCCGCACGAATGCGAACGGATCGGATCGAAGGAGATGATGTCGTCCGTCGCGGTGAGCGGGTTGTGTCGGACCGGGACTCGGTGTTCGAAGATTCTGACGGCGACAATTCGCACAATTTCGGCGCGCTCGCCGCATTGCGCAAAATGATTGCCCCGCGTCGAGGGCCAGGCACCGACTGAGTGATCAGGAATGTTCCGCCGGGCAGTTTTCAATGCGCGTTGAACGGGCTCAACATATCGACATGAAACCGTGGTCAATTCTTTTGCTCGCTTGAACTTGCGTTTTTAGTCGAATAAGAAAGCACTTACAAAATGTTGTCGGGGCCGCAAACCCGTCGCATATTATCATCAGGGGGAAGCGCGTCGCACGCGCGGGGCTGGACTGGACGGCGTCGCGAGGGTGCGGGTTGCCGGGACGACCATGCTGGTTGGTCCGTGGCTCGAATCTCCCATTCATTCCATCCCGAATTCGAAACAGGCGTTGTCCAATCTCCATCTCACATGAGCGACATTCGAGCATTGAACTTCAGAACTCGCACTCGTCCCTTACGAGCCCTTCGACGGCGTGCCGACGGGCCTGGGCCGCTGACCTGGGGCGGCTCCCTTTGCTTTCCTACCTCCTCGTCGATTTCTACTCTTCGTGAGAACAGCGGCGAAATTCACGCAAGTAGTGCAATCGAGTGCAAGAAAGTGCAACGCGTAAATGCGGTGCGAGAAAAACCGAAAGCCAGGCAAGATTTGGCATTGCGCAGAGTGACTCCGTCGCTTTGCCGTGCCGTCATTCAAGTGCGGGAGTCGCTCGCCGGCACCGGTCGGAGGAAGGCGAAGTTCTTCGATTCTTGCTATCAAAAGATATCATTTTGCGCCAGGGGGCTAAAAGCTCATGGATGGACCGAAGCCGTTTTGCCATTTGCACTTGCGGATGGTGGCCGACTCCGGATTTGGGGATGGAGCGCGTCGCGGGCCGCGCCGTGGCGATTTTGGATCAAAGCGACGTGCTCGCGGGCGAGTTTTTGGCTTCGAGTTTGGGCCGTGGCTCGCCATCGAGAACGAGCGAGTGCGTTCCCGTAGTCCTTGTGGGATAAGGGCGCGAGACGAATGTACAAAACGAAGTGGTCGCTCGGAGTGGACGGTTGAACATGGAGGTGGGAGCAGAGTTAGGACTGGGATTACGATTAGGATCAAGATTGAGATTAATAAGATGAAGATCAAGAGCGGGAGTGGTGCGGTCGAGCGACTCTCAACACGCGAGACAAGCGGGCCGCCGGCGAACCGCGAGTGGGGCGATGGTAACGCTTTGCCGCCTCTTGCGTCGGGCAAGCGACGCAAAGCCTTGGCAGGGACTGAGATCCGCGAGTGGGGGGAAGTCGGATTTCTTTAATTTCTTACCAGATATTACCATTTCGTACCATCCGATCTCTGGCGATGCCGGCGTATCGCCTCAGGTTGCAGTGTTTGGATGCGTGGGTCTATAATCGGATTGCCTGCCGCAAGTTGACCATCCTGCATTGCCTGACGGATGGACGTGCCGGTCGCGTTCATTCGTCTCCCGCCGAACGCACACCGCGAGGAATGAGGAATCACCCGCTGATGCACTGCTTTATCACTCGCCGCCACCAGGCGTGGCGCGCCGCCGTGGCGCTGGCCGTGTTGTGCACTATCGCCATATGCGCTTCTTCCGTGCCGGCGCGAGCGGACCTGCCCAAGGTGCCGGAAGGCTTCAAGATTCGCCTGGTTGCGACTGTGCCGGCGGTGCAGTATCCGTGCCAGGTGGCCACGGCGCCCGATGGGTCGCTGTTTGTGGGCGAAGATCCGATGGACCAGGTCGGACCGGCCACGAAGCCGATTGACCGCATCCTGCTCTTTCGTGACGGCAAGGACCCCGTCGTCTTCGCCGACAAGCTGAACGCGGTCTTCGGCATGGTGTGGCACGACGGAGCACTTTATGTCATGAACATGCCGAATCTCACCGTTCTGCGCGACAAGGACGGCGACGGCAAAGCGGACGAGCGCAAAGAGATCTTCACCAACATGGGCGTGCCTGCGGGCACACCGAATGATTTCAACGACCACATCGTCTCGGGCCTCAAGATCGGGCTCGATGGATACCTTTATGTCTCCGTCGGCGACAAAGGGGTGCCCGAGGCCACGGGGCCCGATGGGCGAACTGCGCAGGTGGTGGGAGGCGGGGTCTTGCGCTGCCGGCTCGATGGCACGGGGCTCGAGGTCTATTCGACGGGAACACGCAACCATCTGGAGCCAAACCTCGACGACCGCGACAACCTCTTTACTTACGACAACACCGACGACGGCCTGGGGTGGTGGACACGGGTGACCTATCACGTCGACGGTGGTTATTTCGGGTATCCGCACGACTATCACACACGGACCGATCGCATGCTGCCGCGGATTGCCGAATTTGGCGGCGGCTCGCCGTGCGGCGGCGATTTCTACGGCGACGACGTCTGGCCGGAAAAGTACCGCGGCTGCCTTTTCTGGGCCGAGTGGGGCCAGCGAGTTGTGCGGGCGTTCCGGTTCGCGCCGCAAGGTGCGAGCTTCAAGATTGCCGAGAAGATCGACTTCGTCGAGGCCGGATCGGTGGATAGCTTTCGCCCGCTCGACGTGGCGTTCAGCCACGACGGAAAAACGATGTACATCGCCGACTGGTCGCTGGGAAGCTGGGGCAACAAGACCGAAAAGCTGGGGCGGGTGTATGCAGTGACGTTTGCGGGAGCGGATGCCGTCAAGACTCGTCCGCGCGGCCAGGACGGCGACCCGGTCGAAGCGCAAATTCGCCAGCTTGATCATCCGGCTTATCATGAGAGGATCCGGGCTCAAGCGGCGCTTCTGCGACAGGGCAAGAAAGCACTCGTTTCCGTGACCGCGGCGCTCGGGAGCCCGAAGACCGAGCCGCTCGCCAAACGGCACTTGCTGTGGGTTGTGGATGCGCTGGCGGGCGCGACGCCGGAGGCAACGTACCCGCTCGCGGAGCTGCTCAAGTCAGAGGTACCTGACCTGCGCGCCCAGGCGGCGCGCGCGCTGGGCGAGCGAGGCGTGCCCCTTGCGATGGCACGCGAGGCGCTCGAGCGGCTGCTGCGAGACCGGGATGCGGCCGTCAAGCTGCAAGCGACGATTGCGCTGGGGCGGATCGGGCAGGCGGAGGCGATTCCGGCCTTGCTGCCGGTTCTGGCCGAGAGTGATGTGTACCTCGCCTATTCGGCTCGTCAGGCGCTCAAGCGCATCGGCGACTGGGGCGCTGCGGCCAAAGGCTTCGATTCGGGGGATCCGAGAATTCGAGCCGGCGTTTTGCTTGCGATGGAGCAAGTCTATGACGTGCGCGCTGCGGGCGAGCTGGCCGCGTTTGCGTCGTCGTCGAAGCGATCTCTCGAGGAACGAAGTCTCGCTATTGCCTACCTGGCCGAGGTCCATCGCAAGGCGGTTCCATGGGACGGGCACTGGTGGGGGACGCAGCCCGCGAGCCGGAAGCCGCCAGCCAAGACGATTGCGTGGGAGGGTACGCCGCGGGTGATGGCCACGTTGCGCGAGCTTCTGACTGATCGTGCGGCCGGGGTGCGATTGGCGGCGGTCGACGCTGTGGTCAAGACCGACAACCGGGATTCACGGGGCATTCTGCGCATGCGGTTCCGGGAAGAGCGAGACGCGAGCGTGAAGCGAGCGATCGTGCTGGGGCTGGGCAAGATGGCGGATACCGAGGCGCTCGACTTGCTGACGGCGGCGCTGCGTGATCCTCGCTCGGAGCAGCCGCTGCGCGACGCTGTGCTCGAGGCCGTGGAGATGATCGGCTCGAAGAAGGCGGCGATTGCGCTGGCGGGGCTGCTGGGGCAGAAGAGCTTCAGCGCCGAGCGGAAGCCGCGGGTGATTGCTGCGCTTGGACGGCTGAAGGATCCATCGGCGATCAAGCCGCTGGTCGATACACTCAAGGAAGCATCGCCGGCGGTGAAGTCGGCGTCGATCGACGCTCTGGTTGCGATCGTGTCGAACACGCGTGGCGCGGCGAAGAACGATCGAACCCGTGACGAGGTGACGCGGGCGATCGCGCCTTGCCGAAGCGACGCGGCAGTCGAGGTTCGCAATCGGGCGATTGCCGCGGCCGGCTCGCTCGGTGATCGCGAGGCCGTTGTATCCTTGATCACGGCGGCGGAGACGCCGGCATCGCGATTCGAGGCGTCGCTGGCGCTGGCGGCGCTGCCGGATATCCGCGCGTTGCAGGTCTACCTTCGTGGATTGACCGACAAGAGCACCGATTTGAGGAAGGCTTCGGCGGCGGCGATCGAGAGCATTCGCGATCAAGCGGCTGCGGTGCTCGACCAGCTTGCGGTCCGGCATGAGCTGCCGGCGGAAGCGATGCCTGAGCTACGTTTGATTTATACCGGGCTCGAGCCGGTGATGAAGTGGCATGTGCTTGGTCCATTCGCATTTGATCAGGGGCCGGGCTTTGATGTGGAGAAGCCGATTGACGTCAAGGCGAGCTGGAGCGGGTTCGAGGGGAGGCGAGTGAGCTGGCGTTCGGCGGAGGCCGTCGATTCGCGGGGGCAAATCGATCTGGGACGGTTTCTTACCCATGACGATGATCGAGCGGCGTTCGCGCTGGCCACATTCGAGAGCCCGATCGAACGCAATGCCCAGATGGTGGTCGGCTCGGACGACACACTGACGGTGTGGCTCAACGGCAAGAAAGTGTACGACTTCGCGGATCGCCGCGGGTTCGAGCACGAGCAGGCCCGATTCGATGTGCCGATTGTGCGCGGGGCGAATCGCGTGGTGATTCGGTGCGGCAATCGAGGGGGCGGCTGGCAATTCGCGGTTGCCGTGACGAGCGCGGTCGAACATGCGTTTTTGAAAGCTCCGGCGCGAGAGACCTTCAACCCGGAGGCTTATCGCTCGATGGCTTTAAAAGGGCAGGGGAGTGCCACGCGCGGGCGGAGTCTCTTCAGCGACTTGAAAGGCCTGGCGTGCATCAAGTGCCACTCGGTCGGCAAGGAAGGAGGAGGGACGGTCGGTCCCGAGCTGTCGAGCGTGGGTGCGAAGTATCCGCGCGACGAGCTGATTGCCTCGGTCCTGTTCCCGTCTGCCAAGATCTCCTCGGGCTACGAGCCGAGCACCCTGGCGCTGGCGGACGGGCGCGTGCTCACGGGAATCGTGCGTAACGAGACGGCCGACTCGGTCGAAATCCAGGACGCTGATGCCAAGACGATCCGGGTCGCGAAGTCATTGGTCGAGGATCGGAAGCGGAGCGAAGTCTCTGTGATGCCCAACGGGCTGGCGCAGGGATTGAGCCCGCAGGATTTCGCCGACCTGATCGCCTATCTCGAAACGTTAAGAAATCCGAAGTGAGCGAAATGCCGGGCCGAAGGCTCGTTTGGCGACGCACTAACTAATTAGGGGTCGTGCGCGCCTGATCGGGCCAACTGGGTTTCGAAAGGGCGATTTTCAAACCTTCGCGCCCATTTGTACGCTTTTTGCACTTGAATACGAATTCCTTAGTTCTGACCGGCGCTGGGGTTGCGTTGCGGCGAGGGTGAGTTTTGCGCGCGTTGGGCGAAGCCGGCTGGACCGCATCACGAAGTGTGCAGGTCAACTGGCCGACCTCGGGTTTACAGCACCACATTGTTGCGGGGAATCAACATGAGAGCGTCGCGTAGTCCATCCTCGAAACGCGTGGTGCTGGGAATACTGGCATGCGTGGCGGTGGCGATGGGCATTGGGTTATTCGTGCTGGTGCGCTCCTCGCACGGTCTGCATGCGCGGCCCGCCACGGCTCGCGATTTGAGATACCAGCGGCGGGGGGCTGGGCTGGATACCAGTGGCTTCACGACGTTCGTGGACAGTCTACCGAAGTGGAAGCGCGACGAGACGCTGGCGGCGATTGCCGACATCTGGCGAGAAACTCCCGCGCGGCGCATCGGGGAGATCGACTCGGAGCTGGCGGGGCCGGGGCTGCCCGGCGTGCAACGAATGAAATTGATGGCAGACAAGGCGTTCTTGCTCCATTTCGAAGGAGAGCCGAAGCGTGCTTACGAGGTGGCGGCAGAAGCGCGGGCGATCGCCGAGAAAGACGATATGCTGGCGGAACTCGCGACATACACGCTTATTTATATACAGGGAGTGAGTGCACTGCGGCGCGGTGAGACGGACAACTGCGTGATGTGCCGGGGCGAGAGCTCGTGCATTCTGCCAATCGCGGCGGCGGCTGTACACACGGACGAGACGGGCTCCCGGCTTGCGATCGGCCATTTCACGGAGTATCTGGAGCGATTCCCGGATGACGGCGACGTGCGGTGGCTGCTTAATCTGGCGCACATGACGGTGGGCGAGTATCCGGACAAGGTCGATCCCAGGCATCTGATCTCGATCGAGCCATTTCTCCGGTCCGAGTTCAACATCGGCAAGTTTCGGGATGTCGGCCACGCGGCCAAGGTTGACCGATTCAACATGGCGGGCGGGGCCGTGATGGAAGACTTTGATAATGATGGCTTGCTCGATCTGGCGACGACTTCGTTTGACGCGACGGTGCCGATGGCGTTTTACCATAACCAGGGCGACGGGACTTTCCAGGACGTGACGGCGTCGGCGGGCCTTTCCGCGCAGCTTGGCGGGAAGAACCTGGTTCAGACTGATTTCAACAATGACGGCCAAATGGATCTTTTCATTTCGCGCGGTGCGTGGCTGCGCAGCCCGATCCGCCAAAGCCTGTTGCGAAACAACGGCGACGGCACGTTCAGCGACATGACCGAATCGTCGGGGTTTCGAGACGGACTCAATTCCACCAACTCGAGCTGGGCGGACTACGATAACGACGGCTGGATCGACGTGTACATCATCTGCGAACAGCAACCGAGCCGGCTGTATCACAACCGAGGCGATGGAACGTTCAAGGAAGTGGCCTCGAAGCTGGGCGTGCAAGGCGACCCCGGGTCGTATTGCAAAGGAGCAAACTGGATTGACTACGACAACGACGATTTCCCTGATCTGTTTGTCGACCGCTTGAACAGCACCCCGAAGCTCTATCACAACAACCGGAACGGCACGTTTAAAGATATTACCGAGTCGATGGGGATCGACGGACCGATGGTCGGGTTTTCTTGCTGGGCGTGGGACTACGACAACGATGGATGGCTCGATCTGTTCGCCACCAGCTTCGACCACTCGACGAGCGACGTGGTAAACGGGATGTCGGGCAAGCCGCACAGGCGTGCCTCGAACCGGCTGTGGCACAATGTGCACGGGCAGAGATTCGAGAACAAGACGAAGGAGGCGGGGCTCGACCTGGTGTTCGCGACGATGGGATGCAATTTCGGCGATTTCGACAATGATGGGTGGCTTGACTTCTATCTGGGCACGGGAGCGCCGGACCTAGGCATCGTGGTTCCCAATCGCATGTTCAAGAATGTGGACGGCCGTCGGTTTGCCGAGATCACGGCTTCCTCTGGAACCGGCCATCTTCAGAAAGGCCACGGTGTCTCGTGTGCCGACTGGGACCGCGACGGCGACCTTGACATTTTCATCGAGATGGGCGGTGCCAGCCCAGGTGACCGGTACCACGATATACTCTTCGAGAATCCCGGTCAGGGGAATCACTGGCTGTCGCTCAAGCTAAAGGGTGTGAAGACGAATCGCGCGGCGCTCGGCGCGGATCAAGGTGGTGACCAGCGGCGATCACCCGCTCTCGGTGTACCGGCACGTGACCTCCGGCAGTAGCTGGGGAGCCAATCCGCTCGAGCAACACATCGGCCTGGCGAAGGCGGAGAAGGTCGCGCTCGTGGAGATTCACTGGCCGACCTCGGGCACGACCCAGGTCTTTCATGACATCGCCGCGGACCAGGCGCTCGAAGTGACCGAATTTGCGCAGGAGTATCGCGTGCTTCACCGGAAGCGGGTGCCATCGGGGCTGGCACAGAGGTAGCGATTTTGTGAGTGACGAGTGCGCGAGCGCTCGAGAATCGCCAGGTTTCGTCACGCATGAGGCGGCCACGCTGGTGTAGTGGCTGCTCGACCTCGTCTGCACTGGACTCTGGACGGGCCGCGCGCCGGCTGCGTAACATCGCTTTCATTGCCCATTTCGAGAGTGTGAAGCGGCCTTCTCGGAGCTGCATCGTCGTGGATCGAGTCAGCGAGGCTTCCGGATTTGACCCAGCGCCTCTGGACGCAAGACGGGCCCGTGAGGCAACCGACGCTGGAGATTCGCCAGCGGTGGCTCCTGGTGCGCCGCGTTGGGCCTGGGGTGTTCTGGTCCTCGTCAGTACGATGAACTTGCTCGATTCCGCTGATCACTGGCTGCTTGCTGCGGTCTTGCCCGAGATGCGTTCCAAGCTTGATCTCTCCGATAGCCAAGCTGGCTGGCTGCCAACGGTGGTGCTGCTTTCCCTGGCGATTTCAAGCCCGCTGATCGGCTATGTGGTCGACCGGTTCAGAAGGCCGAGATTGCTGGCGCTGGGGTTTGCGCTCTGGAGCCTGGCAACGGTTTCGACCGGGCTAGGGCGTACGAACGAGCAGTTGCTGGCGGCGCGTGTGCTGGTCGGTGTCGGCAGTGCGATCTCGGCCGTGATCGGGCTCGCGCTCATCATGGACCTGTTTCCTCGCACTCGACGCCCGCGCGCCCTGTGCGTTTATTTCCTGGCCGTTCCGGCGGGAGCGGCGCTGGCGCTCAGCTTTGGTGCAGCGCTTGCGAGCCAGACGAACTGGCAGTTGGCGTTCCTGGTCACAGGGGCGCCGGGCTTGCTGCTGGCACTGGTGGCGCTGGTTTTCCCCGACCCGACGCGTGGATTGAGCGAGGGAGTCGACATCGAGCGGGTTCGGCTCCACGAAAAGGTTGGTGCCAGCGCCGAGGACTACACGGACTTGATGGTCAACTCGTCATACACATATTCACTCTTTGGCATCACGTTTTCGTCGTTCGCGCTCGCTGGGCTCATGTACTGGTCGCGGGCCTTCCTGACGGTGGCCAAGGGTCTGCCGGACGCCCTGGTCGATCCCACGCTGGGGATCAGCTTTCTGGGTGCGGCGATCGTGGGGACGCTGGCAGGAGGACTGCTCGCGGGGTGGTCGTCGCGGCGGAATGTCCGTGCACTCTTCATCGTTCCCGGGGTAGCGATGTTCGGCGCGATCTTGTGCGTTCTGGTCGCGGTCTATTCACTCTGGGCGCCATCGATTTTCGGGGGGTTGACGCTGGCCATTGGCGCGACGTTCCTGAACATCGTGCCCTGTTACACCATCATCTCGAGCGTGACGATGCCCAACATGCGCGGCGTCGGCTGCGGGGTCGCCCTCGCGGCCGTCAATCTTCTGGGAGCCATCTGGTCGCCGACTCTGATGGGCTGGGTGGCCGACACGTTCGGCCAGAGGGACGCCATGGCCACCGGATTTGGACAGGCACTCGAAAGGCTCGGAGCTCAACCGGCGGCCCGGCCGGGCCTCGACCCCCAGAACTTGACGGCTGCGATGCTCGTCGTCGTGCCCGCGCTTCTCATCGCCGGAAGCGTTCTGCTGGCCGGCTCGCGCCACTTGCCGCGCGAGATGGCGCTTCTGGGCGCGAAACTGCGGGCGACCCCAAGCCGGCTGGCGCGGAATCGGAAGGCGCAATCCCGGCCTTAGATTGCGCCTGTGGGCCTGTCGTGATCGTCTGGCCAGGTGCTGGTCTGGCACGACCTTGAGGCCCATTCCGATTGCAACGATTGTTCCAGAACGCATTCGGGAATAATCGCCTTGTAATCAGTAGATCCCTCCCGGATTCTGGGAGAAAGATTCAAGTTCCAACCTAGAGTTCTTCGGAAGGATTCGTCGGACCCGTCTCGCACGGACGTGCACCCGCGAACCACGAAGATCTCCGATGGCCCGTGTGACACCTGGATTTAGGCGCCGGTTCCTTCCAAGAATCACGTGCCTTGAATCGCGCAGACTTCTAGCGAACGTGAGTTCGCTGGGACAAGACGGCGTGGACCTTGTTGGGCCAGATGCATCGCAGGGGCCCGACGGGATCCAGGATCTCCATCTCCACATCACGGGTCTGGCCGGCACGGTGGAGCAGATTGGCGTCCAGGCCGCGGGAGGATTCGAGTGGGCGACCGCTCCGGACCCCACCGGGGCGGCCCTCGCCGAGTATTTTCCTTCATCCAGCGCGGGAGCCGGTGACCTCTATTTGAACCCCCAGGTCAGAAGCGACCTTCCTTCCCCAGGCGGCACTCTGCCGCTGGGCGGTTCGACGGGGAGACTGATTTCGCTCTCGAACGGCATGAACCTGACAGTGACGATTGACTACCAAGCACAGCTCGATCCCGAGACGGTGACTGTCCCGGTATCGGGCCTGGTTTCCGCTACGGATCCCATGCCAGAGCCGGCTGTGCCCGCCAACGTTGTGAATGCAATCCAAGTGGTCGACCTGGGTCAGGACGGAACGGGTCAGTATTACGAGCAAGGGTTTGTGCATCTGGTGGCCACGGCGACGAGCGGTCTAGCATTCGATCAGTCGACATTCAGTCAGGTGGTCTGGGAGCTCGGTGATCAAGCGGGTCTCGCCTGGGACAGCACGGCCGCCACGGTGGGGCACAACCATGTGTACGCTTCGCTCAGGACGGGCACAAACAACGTGGTCGATCTGTACTTTCCTCCCGGACGAGATGAGGCGCCTCCGAGCGGCTCGAGTTCACCCGATATGACGTTGCTGACTCTCGTGCCCGGTGTGTCCAGCGTTTACACGACCACGTTCGCGGGGGGCGACTGGAACGTATCAGCGCGGGCGAATTCCTTGAACAGCCAACCGGCTCCCAGCCCGGCACCCTCGACCGAGGCCGAGCTTCGAGCCTTGCTTGCTTCCACCAGCCCGGAATACGACACGATCGATCTGCCGGCGAACACGACGATCATCGTGACGCAGCCGCTGGAGATCACTCATTCGGTTGCGATCATCGGCAACAACTCGACCTTGCTCTTTCAGCAGGGCTCGAGCGCGCCGTGGCCGGCGAGCGCGTCCGGAGCCATCTACGTGAATGCACCGGCTTATACAAACATCCAGCTCACACTGTCGGGCTTCACCATCGCATTCGACATGAGCGATCCGATTCGTTGGAGCAACCCTGTCGGGGCCGGGCCGGCGCTTTTTGATCCCGAAAACAACCCCGCCGGAATCGTGCACGCGGTGATCGATACGCGAGACTCCAACACCAATCTGAACCTGACATCGCTTGTCCTCGACAGCATGCAGATCGATGGCCCGCCTGCTTTTGACGGTTCGTCATTTGCCACGCTCTCGTCACAGGCGGGCGAAAGTGTGGGCTCGGGCGCTGTCTATGCGGGTGAGCTGGCCATCGACCTGGTGCGAACCAATGACCTCGACACCGGCACGATCTCGAACTCGAGTTTTCAGGGAGGATCGATCGAGCTGTACGGCGGGCCGTGGACGATCAGCGGGAACAAGGTCAGCGGGTCGATGCCCGAGACGTACTCGGCGGCTGCTTTTGCGCTCCACTCGGCGCACGACGTGACGATCGAGGGGAACACGGTCACACAGTCCGACCCGTCAGGACGAGAGTTCCGGCTTGTCGCGCTGGCGGTCTCTGGCTACGACAACGTCATCCAGAGCAACACATTCGGCGGTGGCGCCGGGGCGACCGGCAACGAGGTTACCTACTCGGTCTCGAGCGGAGGGTTTGCCGGCATCAACGATCCGGAGGTCATGCTGGCCGAGAGCCTCTTATGGTGTCTTGTTCGAGGGAAGGCCCGGCGCGACCTCGGCTGACGGCCGGCTGCTCGTCTTGCCCGACGTGAGGGCGTGGGTCGCCGCCGGCTCGACGGGGCCAGGACTCGTCGTCTCGATTCTTGGCGAAGCAGGGCCCGGCGGCGTGAGCGATTCGAGCCCAGCCGGCCAGTGGTTTCGCGTGGCTCTGCAAGTGAGCTTGAGCGCGAACAACACGATCGAGCTGCTCATGGAAGATCCGTTGCCCCCCGCGCCGGCCGGCGGATACTACATCGTCGAAGTGACAAGTGGTTTTGTGAATAATTCTTTTGAAAAGAATCAGATCGACCTGGCGGGCAAGTCGTCTATTGGACTGGTTCTGAATGGGGCGGACTACGGTACGCAGGTCACGGGCAACGACTTTGTTGGCGGATCAAGCGGCAGCCCTGTCTACACGCAGACCGCCATCTCGGTGACGTCGCTCGTCCTTTCGGCGGCTTCCGGCACGGGGGCGTTTCCGCTTCCGGAGGGCTGGACGGCGCTTCCGGACCTGGGGACGGTGGTGCAAGGTAACACGATCCGGGACTTTGTGGGTGGGATTGTCGTCGGCGTGCAGCACTTTCTGAATTACTGGGAAGCACTTGTCGAGAGCAGCTCGGAAACTGGCCGCGTGTTCGTGAGCGCGGCAGTCACCGGAAACGTCTTCGAATACGACGCGGCATTCTTGAACGCCTGGTCGACGTCGTATCCAACTTTCGGAAATAATCCCGCAGCGACGTCCTCGCCTCCGCCGGTGACGATTGGAAGCGGCTGGAGCGCGCAGGCTCCGGGCCCATACGGCAGCCCGCGCTTCGCCTGGACGCTGGGCGCGGTCGACACAGTCAACGGCTCCGATTCGCCGATTTTTGTCGATCCGGCTGAGAACGTCGTCACGGTGCAGGCAAACACGGTCGAAGAGATCGGATCGAGCGGGGCGGTCACCACAGGAACCGGAGCTTTCGGCCAGGTGTATGCGGGCGTTGTTAACGGAAGCGTCGTTGCACCGGAGGCTGCTCAGCAGTCTTACCAAAATCAGCCCTATAATCCTTTCAATCTCGCGAATCTTGATGTGAGCACTGGATCAGATCCGCCGCCGCTACCGCCGCCGCCTCCCCCGCCGCCACCTCCGCCCCCGCCGCCGCCACCACCTCCTGCGCTCGCGGCTCCTACGGGCGTTTTCGCGGAGCGGGTGGGTGTGAATCAGATCGGCCTTTCCTGGAATGGCTCGTTTGGGGCGAACCATTACATTGTCGAGCGGAGCACAAGCGGCGCGAACTGGGCTGCTGTTGCTCCTTGGGTTACCGCGACAAACTTTGTCGACACGGAGCTTGCGTTTTCGACGACGTACAGTTACTGCGTTGCTGCTGTGTCAACCGGAGGGGCGACGGCGCTCAGCTCGGTGGTGACGGTGGAGACAGGACCACAACCCGACGTGCTTTCTGCGGTCGTCTCGGCGCTAAGCTTGAATCGAGAGATCTTGTTTTCCGGACCTGTCGCGAGCTTCACCGATGCCAACATGACAACGAGCGCCTCGCAGTTCGTGGCGACGATCAACTGGGGGGACGGGCATTCGAGTCTGGCTGCCGTCACCGGAGGGGCCGGAACGTTCGTTGTGGACGCCAGTCATGCGTATGCCAGGATCGGGCGCTACACAGTGAGCGTGACGGTGACGATTTCCGGCCCGACCTGGGCGGGTGCGAATGGCTCGGGCGCAGCGGTAGTCACCAAGTCACCCAAGCACCACGCGCGTGCGAGGGTGATTCATCGGGTGTTCAAGAAGCCCGCGAAGGAGCACCGGAAGTAGTGCGCCCTCCCGCAAGGCGCTTCGGCGAATTAGAATCGAGTGCGTTGCACTGGTTACTATTCGATGGAGCTCTAGACCATGACTAAACCCATTCGCGTCGCCGTCACCGGCGCCGGCGGGCAGATCGGATACGCATTGCTTTTTCGATTGGCCTCGGGGGCTGCGTTCGGGCCGGACCAACCGATTTCGCTTCAACTGCTCGAAATCACGCCGGCGCTGCCGGCGCTTGATGGAACCTTGATGGAGCTTGAGGATTGTGCGTTCCCGCTTTTGCGCAGCGTGATCGCGACCGACAAGCCGGAGCAGGCGTTTGACGGGGCGGACTGGGTGGTGCTGGTCGGAGGGTTGCCCCGCAAGGAGGGACAGTCGCGCGGGGACCTGATCAGGGCGAATAGCCCGATTTTCACGGGGCAGGGCAAGGCGATCAACAGTGCGGCTGGGCCGGCGGTCCGGGTGTTGACGGTGGCCAATCCGTGCAACACCAATTGTTTGATCGCGCGATCTCATTCTCCGAAGGTTCCGAGCGATCGCTGGTTTGCGATGACGCGTTTGGACCAGAACCGTGCGGCGGCCGTGCTGGCAAAGAAGGCCGGCGCACCTGTGAGCGCGGTCAGCCGGATGACGATCTGGGGCAATCACAGCGACACGCAGTATCCGGACTACAAGAATGCGAAGATCAACGGCCGGGCAGCGACGGAGGTCATTCCGGAGGCAGCGTGGTTCGAGGAGACTTTTATTCCAACGGTCGCGAAGCGCGGCTCGGCCGTGATCAAAGCCCGCGGCGCGTCGTCAGCCGCATCGGCGGCGAATGCGATCGTGGACAGCCTGCGATCGATCACTTCGGCGACCCCCTCCGGCGATTGTTTCAGCGCGGCGGTGCTCTCGGACGGAAGCTACGATATTCCTCGTGGATTGATTTACAGCTTCCCGCTGGTTTCAAAGGGAGCCGGCGACTGGTCGATCGTGCAGGGGGTGTCGATCGACGCCGATGCGAGGAAGCGGTTGGATGCGTCGGCCGCCGAGCTGACGGGCGAGCGCGAAGCGATCAAGGAGCTATTGGGGCCGGCGATTTGAGGCAACTTACTGCGTGTCACCGCACCGGGCGCGGCTCGGCGCCGATGATGCCGGAATGGGCGTTAGAGTCCAGGCCGATGATCCGGCTGCGGGGGCGGCTGCGATCGACTGTGATCGAGCCGGACTCGGTCGTGTCGGCCGATCCGCGATGGCCGACGGAGTCGGTCGCCTCGACTTTCAAGTGGAAGCGGTCGACCACGGCCGGCGGAACGTTCCAGATGTACTGGCCGGCGTTATCCAGACCGTCCGCGATCGTCTGCCACTGGGCGCCAGGCCCGTCGGGGCGCCAGGAAAGCGTCACAGACCTGGGCGGCAAATGGAGGTCGCTGGCTTTCCAGGCGATCGCGACCTTTCCGGCATTGACTCCCGTACCGATCTGCGGGGTCTGGATCTGGACGATGGGCGCGGTCGAGTCGACTTCCACCCAGGATTGTGGGGGATCTCCCGGCGCGGGGGGTTGGTCGCCCAGGCCCGAAGCGGAGCGAGCGACCAGGCATAAGCCGAAGGTCCCTTCGCCCCCGAGATCGACGTTGATCGGCGAGACTCGGTCGTCGTCGCCGCCGCGCCTTATCCAAGTCCGGCCGCCGTCGTGCGTGATCCAGAGCTCGACGGTCGCCGGCCCAGCGGGCCCGGCGTCGTCGACGGCGTATTGCAGCTTGAACTTCGGGCTGGAAACGAGAAGGGTCTCGCCCGGGTTCCGCGCGCCCGGCCCGGCGCTGGTTTTGGCTCCGTCGGAAGACCCGGTTGCCGGGAAAGTTGCCCCGACTCCGATTCCATTGCCGCCGCTCGAAAAGAGGTCATCGTTCGGCCGATCAGGCTCGCCAGACTGGGATCGACCCATCACGCCCGGACGCGAGTCGCGGTCCAGGTTTGCCTGCGCTGCTCGTGCTCCGCGTCCGACGTCGCTCGCAGGGCGCGTCCGCGAAGCGCGGGCTTGGCGCGGGGATCCGACCGCCGCTCCCTGGGAAGACTGTGGCCTCTCCGAGACGGGCGTGAAACCGGGGCCGGCGCTGATCTCCGAGCCGCCGCCGTTTGAAAACTGGGACATGCCCGGGGGTTCGTCGAACCCGGCTGGCGCTGACACGAGGTCCGGCTGGCTGCCGGTTCCTTCGGGCAGGTCAACGAACGCCTCACTGACGTTGCCGGCGCGGTCAGAGATCGAGCCCCGCACCTTGATCGCTTCGGCCGTGCCCGCATCCCAACGACGGCTGCCGCTCTGCTTGACTGCGCTCGTCGGCACCTTGCGCCAGGAAGTCGCCCCTTCGACCTGGTACTCGAGCACGAGCGATTTGAGGTTCAGATTCTCGTCCTTGACCTCCCAATGAACCGAAGCCAGGCTTCCTCGCCTCTCCTCTGGTTCGAGTACGAGCGACGGAGGCATTGTATCGACCACCACTTTCAGGTTCGGCTCAATCGTCGATTCGAGGGAGGGCGAGACCTTGCCGTCGACCGTCCGCGTCTGAACCGCGAACCAGTATTCACCGTCGTGCGGCGAGCGGAACGTGAAGGTGGGATGGTCCGGAAACGTCTTGCTGCTCGCGCGCAGTGGTAACCGTAATCGTCGGATACGAGAAGATGCAGCTCTTTGACCCGGTCCTTGCCGTCGGCGTTCAAGTTGAACGGGATCCGGAAATTGCGCGCCTTGTGATAAATTCGCGGAGCGTTGTTCTGGTCGGCACCGGCCCGGGCGACGCTCGAGAGACAATGTGGCAGCGCGGTCCAAGCGCCGATCAGGCAGAAACTGGCCGCCAAGGCGACCGAGCTCCGCCCAACAAGTACCAGGCGCATTCCCCGTCGCTTCGGCCCCACCAGATTTCACCCTCCTCCTGACCGGCTGACGATCGCCGAAACCCTCTCGCAGCATGTGCGCGGAATGATAGACATGCCGGGTTTATCGACCTTAACTCCCTGAAAGCTTGAAATGAATCGACCGGATGTTCGGATCAGATGGTTTGCGCAGGCGGCTTGAAGGCCGGCCGTACTGACGCAATCCGTCGCTTTGGCGTTAAAATGAAACGATTGAGAGAACTAGATAAGGCGAGTAGCCAGCAGGGGGTGGGTAATCACTGGGAGATGTGCACGGATTTCAGGCTCGGTAGTGTCGCACGATGGCGATGAACTGAGCTGCGAGCTCGCGAATGCGGTCGAAGTCGCCGGCCGAAACGGCGTCGGGCTCGACCAGAGCGGATCCGACGCCGAGGCAGCAGGCACCGGCCTTCAGGAAGCTCTCGGCTGTCGAGAGATCGACGCCGCCGGTAGGCATGAGTCGAATATGTGGAAGAGGACCGCGAAGCGCCTTGAGATAGGCGGGGCCGCCCGAGTCTGCGGGGAAGACCTTCACGACGTCGGCGCCCGATTCCCAGGCCGAGAGGATTTCAGTGGGGGTGAATGCCCCGGGCATCACGGCCTTGTCATAGCGCCTGCACAGGCGAATGACATCGTGGTTGAGGGTGGGTGCAACAATGTATTCGGCCCCTGCGAGGATGGCGGCGCGGGCGGTTTCGGGATCGAGCACTGTGCCGGCACCCAGTACGATCGAATCGCCGAATTCCTGGTTCACCTGGCGGATCACGTCGAGCGCTCCCGGCACGGTGAACGTGACCTCGATCGCAGTGACTCCACCCTGGGCGAGGGCGCTCGCGACCTGGACGAGCGACTTGCCCGTGGCCGCGCGAACGACGGCGACAATTCCGCTCTCGAGGATGCGCCGAGCGTTCGATCGCGGCTCATCGTCAAGATTCCTCGAGCAGCTTGATCAACTCATCGGAAATGATGGGTTTGACCAGGTGGTGATCGAAGCCGGCCTCCCTGGCGAGCCGGAGGTCTTCCTCTTGTCCATAACCCGAGATCGCGATCAATGTGGCGTCCTTGACGGTCTCGTCCCGGCGGAGCTGGGCGGCCAATTGATAACCATCCATGCCGGGGAGTCCGATGTCCAGGAGAACAACGTCGGGCCTCGAGTTCTTGGCTTCATCAAGCCCGGTGGGACCGTCAAAGGCGATTCGCACGTCGTGACCGTGGATCTGAAGGAGTCGTGCCAATCCTCTGGCCAGGTCGACGTTGTCGTCCACAACAAGGACTCGGGCCGGCCGCTCACGGCCCTGTTCCAGCTTGGCCCGGCGCGAGGCGGATACAGATACTGGTGTCGCGGTGGGTGAGGCGTGCTCAAAGGGTCGCGTCGCGGCTAACCGGCCTTCTGTCGTGCACATGAGAACCTCCCCGCACCAGCACTCCGCGAATCAGGTTTTCTCGGTCGTCATCCAGACGGCCGAGTCGCACCTGTGCTTTCCTTACGGTTCTGCGGAACTTCTGTGATCCCCTATTCTCGTGTTGTTTGATTCGCGCATCCAGACAAATCGGGACATTCGCCCAGGAAGACTGCTCGCAACACCGAACGAATGCGACTCCACTCAGAGCATCGTCGGCAGGATTTTCGCGTCCGCTTGCCAAGTGTGCTAACGATCGACTAGACTTTGAGATAGGAACAACGAACTTCGGGGCTGGAACGACGTCTGGCTGGAATTTGGGGTCGAACGCCTAAGTTCTGTCGCCATAGAGTGAACGCACGAACGTCCAGGATGATTGAGGAGGGCACTCGCCGATGCTGCGCCGGAGTTTTTTCTCGATCGGATTGATCGCCTCGGTCAGCGTTTGCTGCTGGCAGGCGACTCAGGGAGCCAAGCCGAAGGACGAAATGCTCGAGCTTTACGGCCTGTTCGTCGATGCGGTCGAGAAGGTAGAGCTGAATTATGTCCGGCCGGTGACCCGGCGCGAGTTACTCGAAAATGCCCTGGAGGGCATGCTCCAGAACCTGGATCCCCATTCGTCTTTCATCAATACCAGTGAATGGCGCCAGTTCAGACGGCAGATCGAAGGCAAATTCGGCGGCATCGGCATTCAGGTTGATTTTGATAACGAGCGCGGCCGGCTGCTCGTGATCGCCCCGATGGTGGGCACGCCCGCGTATGAGGCAGGGATCCTGGCGGGTGATCAGATCATGGAGATCGACGGCAAGTCGGCCGAGGGAATGAGCTCGGACAAGGCGGTCGAAGTGCTGACCGGGCGCCCGGGGACGGACGTCAAGCTGACGGTTTTGCACGAAGGTTCTGAAGACCCAGAGACCGTGACACTCACCCGCGCGATTATCAACATTCCGAGCGTGATCGGCGACCAGCGCAAACCCAACGATCAATGGGACATCTTGATCGATAAGGACAAGAAAATCGGTTACTTCCGAATCACTGGGTTCAACGAGCACACCGCCGACGAGCTCCAGAAACTGCTCGAGCAATTCAAGGATGACGGCGGAAAGGCGCTGATCGTGGACTTGCGCGATGACCCGGGCGGACTGCTCTCGGCGGCCGTCGAGGTTTCGGACATGTTTCTCGATAAGGGCGAAATTGTGAGCACCAAGGGGAGGAATACCCAGCCTCGCCATTACGAGGCGCAGAAGGACAGCCCGTTCGAGAACAGCGATATACCCTTGGTCGTGATGGTCAACCAGAACTCGGCTTCGGCGTCAGAGATCGTCGCGGCGGCACTACAAGACCACAAAAGGGCCGCCGTTGTCGGTCAGCGCTCCTACGGCAAGGGCTCGGTCCAAAACCTGATCGATCTCGACGGCGGCAGCAGCATCCTCAAGCTGACCGTCGCGAGCTACTATCGCCCGTCGGGAGAGAACATTCACCGCTTCAAGAACGCCAAGACGACGGACAAGTGGGGTGTCTCGCCCGACCCCGGGATGGAGGTCAAGCTTAACCATCGCGAATTCGTCAACTGGTTCATCGCCCGGCGCGAACGCGACCGGGGCGCCCTGGCCAAAGGCCATCGCAAGGCGGGTGAGCAGGCTAAAACAGGAGAGAAGTCCGAAGAGAAGAAGGATCAGCAGAAGCCAGCAGAAAAGACTGCCGACGGTAAGACCGCGGATAAGGCCTCGACCAAGCCCAGTCCAGCGCAGGCGCGGGCCGCATCCGCTCGGTTCGTCGACAAACAACTCGACAAAGCACTTGAGATCATCCGCGCCCGATTGGCGGAACTGAAAGCCAAGAACGCCTGAATGCGGAACTGGATGTCCTCCGAATCCGTTTCCTGATCAATCAATTTCCTCTCAGCCTCGATCGGACAAGCGCGCGTGATTCTGCTCGCAATCGAGACCACGTGCGATGAGACGGCCGCGGCGGTGCTAGAAGCTACTGAGCTGTCGGCAACGAGCGTGCCGCGCGTCCTTTCGAGCGTTGTCGCCTCGCAGGCCGGTCTGCACGGCCGCTTCGGAGGTGTCGTACCCGAGATTGCGTCCCGCGCTCACATCCGCCAGCTCTTGCCCACGATCGACGAAGCCCTACGTCGCGCGGGGATTGCGCCGGACGATCTGGGCGCGGTCGCCGTGGCGACACGGCCTGGGTTGGTGGGAGCACTGGTCGTCGGATTGACCGCCGCAAAGACATTGGCACTCGCGCTGGGAATTCCGCTCGTCGCCGTCGACCACCTGGAGGGCCATCTATACGCGTGCCAGCTCGCACATCCTGATCGGGAGGTCTACCCGTGCGTCGGCCTCGTGATCTCGGGCGGGCACACGAGTCTTTTCCGGTGCGAAAGCCCGACGCAATCCGAGTTTCTGGGCGGCACAACTGATGACGCGGCGGGCGAGGCATTTGACAAGGTCGCCAGCCTGCTCGGGTTAGGATACCCGGGCGGACCGGAGATCGAACGTGTCGCCAAGCAAGGGAGTCCGACGGCGTTCGCCTTCCCGCGGTCGTTCCTGCACGACGAGCGGCTCCTGCTGAGCTTTTCGGGCCTCAAGACCGCCGTCCGCTACGCCCTTCACGGCCAGAATGCCCGGGAAGTCGTGGTCGACCCGAGCCCCGGGCTGGTGAGCGACCTCGCGGCAAGCTTTCAGGAAGCCGTCGTGGACGCCGTCGTTGCCAAGACGCGACAGGCTCTGAAGCGCACCGGGATGAAGCGGCTCGGAGTCGGCGGCGGAGTTGCCGCCAACGCGCGGATGCGGCAGAAACTCGGTGAGATGGCCGTCGCCTGCGCTGTCGAGCTCTTCATCCCCCCGGCTGCGCTGTGCACGGACAACGCGGCCATGGCCGGAATTGCTCTGCCAAAACTCGCCTCCGGGCAGGTCGTGAGCCTGGATGTCGACGTCACCGCTGGTTTGGTCCGCCCTGGCCAACCGCTCACGTGAAAACGGCCATCCCAGCTTCAACTCGGACAGCGCGATCGAACCGGCGGGATTTCGCGGTGGGAGTCTCGCTCGCTGTGCGCTCGTTGTAATGCGTCGAGCTCCTGCCGCCGCTCAAGCGCCTGCTCGTGGCTCGCGGGAACCGAGGCGATGTGAGGACGCCGGATGATCGAAGGACAGCGCGGGTGAAGTTTGTTCATCAGCCATGCTCCCCGTCTGGAACAATCAAATCTCGCAAAGCCGGACACCCACTATTCCCTCTGACGGTTTCCAGTCCATAATGTCTGTATAGACTGCCCAGTCTGCGTATCTCCGAATCTTCACAGCTCGATTGTTCGGGCTGAACGCTTCTGGACCGGCTTGTATGCGACGAAGTGCGATGATGGGTGTTGAAACGGCATTGAATGGTATCCGCGGTATCGTCTTCGACGCCGTTGGGACTTTAATCAAGCCTGTCCCTTCGGTTCCTGAGGTGTACACGGCAGCGGCGAGCCGGCAGGGGGTGACGATCAACCCTGCCGAAGTCCGCGAGCGATTCCAGCATCATTTCCTGCACGGAGCCGAGCATGCTGGTAATGGGGCTTTTTCCACCGATGAGGAGACCGAGCGCCGACGTTGGCGCGATTGTGGCCGGGGTGTTGGCCGAGGTGCCGGATCCAGACCGGGCTTTCGAGGAGCTCTGGGACCATTTCAGCCAGCCTGGTTCGTGGCGATGTTTCCCGGACGTCGAGCCCGCGCTCGGGGGCTTGGCCGATATGGGGATATCGGTCTGCGTCGGGTCGAACTTCGACAGCCGTCTCCGGTGTGTCGTGCAGGGCTTATCCGAATTACGGGCCTGCGTCGATTCACTCGTAATTTCTTCGGAAGTCGGCTATCGCAAGCCTCATCCGCTATTCTTCGAGTCCGTGTGCAATCATCTCGGTCTGCCCGCGCTGGAGGTCCTCTGCGTCGGAGATGACAGTGAAAACGACGTCCGGGGCGCAATTCGCGCTGGCCTTTCGGGCATCTTGATCGATCGCGGGGGAAGCCGCCCTGCCGACTTGCGGCACGTGCCGGTGCTGACCGCCTTGGTCGAAATGAAATTCGCGCAGAAACGTCCCAATAGCAGGCTGCAATCGCGGTGAAGGAACGAAAAGTTTTGCCACACCGAGTGACAATGCCTGCCCTCGCCAATCAGTGCCGCCCGGCGGATGGACTTAGTCCGCTCTGCTCGGATTGCCCGTTCCTTCGCTCGAGTCGGCTTGCCCCAGTTGCCGACATGGATTAGCATGCGTCGCGCCGGTCCGGCCCTCCGACACGAACATCCGTACCCCGTGCGGGTTGATCGGGAACGGCCTGTTCTCGTTATCTGGTCCCCACTGCCGCCACGTCCTGGTATTCGAGTTCTCCTTTCAAGGAAGAAAGGAAAAAGCGGTGGTAGCAACGGTGGAACAACTCGCGGCACTGGTGCACGGCCGTCTCGTCGGAGACGGAACTCTCGCGATCCGTTCGGCGCGAACGGTAGCCGAAGCCGGACCGGGCGATATCACGTTCATTGAGAGCGAGCGTTTCGTCAAGCTGTTGAAAGCCTCGCCGGCCTCCGCGGCGATCGTTGGACCTCATTTCAATCTCGGCAGGCAGGACTCGAACGCCAGCTTGACCGTGATCGAAGTCGATGATCCGATCGCGGCATTCGTGGCCGTTCGCACCCACTTGAATGGCGGTGTCGCACCCCGGTGGACCGGCATCCATCCGCTCGCCTGCGTCGCGCCAACCGCCCAGGTCGGTCAAGATGTGGCAATCTACCCCTTCGTTTACGTGGGGGACGCGGCCGTCTTGGGCGACGGCTCCACGCTTTATCCCGGAGTTGTCATCAGCGATCGCTGCCGCCTGGGAAAGGATTGCATCATCCACCCAAACGCGGTGCTCTATGCCGATGTCGTTTTGGGAGATCGGGTCGAAGTGCATTCCGGAACTGTGCTCGGCGGTGATGGCTTCGGTTATCGCCAGATCGACGGCCGCCACATGAAGATCCCGCACACAGGTCGACTCGAAATCGATTCTGACGTGGAGATCGGGTCGAACTGCACGATCGACCGCGCGACGTTCGAGACGTCGCGCGTCGGCGAAGGAACGAAGATCGATAACCTCGTCATGATCGGCCACAACAATCAAATTGGCCGCCACAATCTTCTCTGCGGCCAGGTAGGCTTGGCCGGAAGCTGCAAGACGGGCGACTACGTCGTGATCGCCGGTCAGGCCGGGATCAAGGACAATACCCAGATCGGCCATCGCGTGATCGTCGGGGCACAGGCCGGCGTGCATCGAAGTATTCCGGACGGTCAGAACGTGCTCGGCTCTCCTGCCATTCCCGTTCGCGAGCAACGACGCCTTTTCCAGGTGATCGCGCGACTCCCGGAAATGCACAAGCAGTTTCGCGAGCTGATGGCACAGCTTGCCGCGCTGGGCATATCGGTCCCCTCCCAGGCGGCCGATGCGTCGCACGCCGATCGTCCCGAGCAGGAGCCAAGCTCGTGAGTGTGATGGAAGAGGAGACGCAGCTCCGGCAGCGTTCCGGGTCAGCGCGTCTCGGTCGAATGGAACCGATCGGCCTGCTCGCGGGAAGCGGCCGGTTTCCAATCCTCTTCGCCCTCGCGGCTCGACAGCAGGGTCTGCCCGTCGCGTGCGCCGGAATCAAGTACGAAGCTTATGAAGAGCTGCGGTCGCTCTGCGATTCGTTCGAGTGGGTTGGAGTCGCCAAGCTCGGACGGATGATCCGGGCTTTCAAGCGCATGCGCGCCAGCCGTATCGTCATGGCGGGAAAAGTCACCAAAAACGTCATCTATACGCCATGGAGAATCCTCCAGCTTTGTCCGGACGTGCGGACGTTGCAGTGGTGGTACCGACGGACACGCGCCGACAACCGCGATGACTCGCTGCTGCTGTCGATCATCAGCGAGTTCGAGCGTGATGGAATGACGTTTGCCTCGGCCCTCGATTTTTGCCCGGAGCTGCTCGTGAAAGAAGGGATCTTGACCCGGCGGGCACCGACTGCGTCTGAGCAAAAGGACATCGAGTTCGGCTGGACGCTCGCCAAGGAAATGGGCCGGCTCGACGTCGGCCAGTCAGTCGCCGTCAAAGAGCTTGCGACGCTCGCCGTCGAGGCCATCGAAGGGACCGATCGCTGCATCGAGCGCGCCGGCCAGTTCTGCCGCTCGGGCGGATGGGCGCTTGTCAAGGTTGCCAAGCCCCAGCAGGATATGCGCTTTGACGTGCCGACGATCGGTGTCACAACGATCGAAAACCTCCACAATGCCGGAGCGAAGGTCCTGGCGATCGAGGCCGGCAAGACGATCCTGCTCGACGAGCCGCACGTCATCGCCTTGGCCGACCGGTACGGCCTCTCCATCGTGGCGATCAGGAACGGTGCTCGCGCTCAGGCTCGGTTGATCGAAGGTCCGTCATCGCCGTCCTGATCCACGTCCCCGTCAGCATGGGCCGACGGCAACGAAGGCACCGCACTACTGGGCAAAGCCGCCGGATTGCCTTCGCCGAGCCACTGCTCACCTGACGCTTGCGGAGAATCGAGACGCGCTGGCGAGGCCGATTGGCGCATGCGCGCCGCCAGAGCATCCGGCCGCCCGGCCCTCACGGTGCTTACAATCAACTCCGCGGCAATCTCCAGACCGAGCGTGTCCGTGTTCAGCACCAGGTCGAAGTTGTGCGGGTCGTTTGGGTTGGCCCGGTGCATGGTGCGGTCGAACGAAACGCGGCGCCGATCGAGCTCTCGGGCAGCCCGCCGCGCCGTCCGCGGTGATACGCCCATCCGCTCGGCCAGCCGCTGCGCGCGCTCCTTGATCGGCGCGATGACGCGGATGGAGAGCGTGGTGTCCCGCGGCAGCATGAAGCCCGCCCCGCGTCCCACGAGCACCGATTCCCCCGCACGGCCGATCGCTTCGATCATCTTCGCGAGGTGGTCCAGATAGGCTTCCTGTGGCGCGTAATACTCTTCCCTGAGCGGTAACAGCCAGTCCTGCACCATGCTGGGCGCCAGCTCGTCGAGCGCGCGAACTTCCTCGATCGGCGATCCCATCCGATGGGCGATCGCCTCCACCAACTCCTCGTCGTAGACCTTCCATCCCAGACCTGCCCCGACGAGCTTTGCAAGCTGCCCGGCCCCCGCGCCGGC
Source organism: uncultured Planctomycetota bacterium (assembly GCA_963823665.1). Taxonomy (GTDB): domain Bacteria; phylum Planctomycetota; class Planctomycetia; order Isosphaerales; family Isosphaeraceae; genus CAVXHV01. The sequence goes on along the minus strand of CAWGMQ010000003.1, from coordinate 1,192,833 downwards.
CTCCCGGCTGATGCAGATGTTCTGGAAGCGCGCGGCCGGCATCGACGATAGTGCAGGCTGGCGACGCTCTTCCCCCAGACCGAACAGCCAGCGCACGAAGAACGCGGGCCAACTCCGGCCGCCGCCGAGGCTTCGTCCTGCCTCCTCGGTGTTCATGCTCTCCGCCGCCCGTTGCGCCCCCACGGCCTCTCCCCCCAAGCAAGGAAACACGGCCCCAGACCCTAGTGTAAAGCCTTGGGGCTCAAGAAAGAAGTGACGCGCCGAAGTTCATGCAGCCTCTAGCGTCCCTCGAAGCCTGGTAAGCCTTACAATCCGCCCTTTCGCGATGATTTCGACGCCGTCTGAACTTTTTTCCTCAAGATTCCCACCGTGAATGAGTTGCGCCGAGCCCGCTCGAGCAGACGGCTGTGGCACAGCCTTTGCTCCCCTCTGGCGGAGCGATCCGAGGCCGGAAGACGGTGAACAGCGTCCGACGGCCGGGGACGAAATATCCGTGTGCGGGTTCCGTGCAATCCAAGTCTAGATCCTGTTCGACGATTCAGGTGAAGGAACACCTCAAGATGAGAAATCGGCGCCACACCCTGCTCTGGATGAAAGACCTCATCGAGCACATGTCCCGTTGCCACGATCAACTGGAGATGACGAATGACGGCGAGACGCAGTCATTCCTGGCTGATTCCTTGATCGGCGACTTGAACGAATGTCAGAAACTCTGCGAGCAGCTCCGCTCGGGACATTCCCGCCAGGGCCGCGCGACGGCGCTCGCCGCCTCGTGACGCCGCTCGCCTCGTATTCAATCCCGCCCTGATCGATGGCCGCGCTAGAGCAATCACCCCTTGCCCGGTTTCCATGAACGCGGATTCCGGCCAGGGGTCTGGCCCCGTGCCATCGAGCGAGTTACTTTGCAGACCGCACGATTTTGGTCGCATCGATTCGCTTTCCCCTGCAAGAGACCCCGGGAATGAACGTCTCCGAGGTTGCAACAGTCGCTCGTTTCATGGTCGATTGTCTCGATGTGCTCGTCTACGACAACCGGGCTCTGGCCGGGCGCGCCGCCGCTCAGGCCGTGGCCGCATCGATAGCCGCCGCGCAGCACACCTCCGGAAACGCGCGCGTCGTATTCGCCGCTGCGCCCAGCCAGGATGAGTTCATGGCGGGACTCGTCGCCGACAAGAACGTCGATTGGACACGCGTCGTCGCTTTTCATATGGACGAATACATGGGCGTCCACGCCGACCACCCAGCGTCATTCCGGCGCTACCTTCAAGAACACCTCTTCCGCCTGGTCGGCCTGAAGTCCAATCAGTTGCGGCTCATCCCCGGCGAACAGACCGGGCGGCCCCTCCAGACCTGCCTGGAGTACGAAGATCGCCTCAAAACAGAGCCCCCCGACATCGTCTGCGCGGGAATCGGCGAGAATGGTCACATCGCATTCAACGATCCCCCGGTTGCCGATTTTCTCGATCCCGTCTTCGTCAAAGTGGTCCGGCTCGATGCAGCCTGCCGCGCACAGCAGATCAATGACGGCTGCTTCGCGAAACCGGAAGACATACCCACTCATGCCTACACCATGACCATTCCCGCCCTGCTCGCCGCACCGGTCGCCTCGGTTGTCGTTCCCGGCCCGCGCAAGGCAAATGCGGTCCTCACCACCCTCCGCGGCCCGATCAACGAGTCATGCCCGGCAACAGCCCTCCGCCGCCATCCCGGAGCAAAACTCTACCTCGACCGCGATGCGGCGCGGCTGGTGATGTGAAAATCGTCGAGACCGGCTTGCTGCGCCTAATACTTGCCCCGTAGAGCGGCTGCGGCTAATTTGCGCGGTAAGCCACTCTTGGGTTCGCCGACTCGAATCACGACCGCACAACACAGAGGGTACCAGCATGTTCTCTCGCCGAATGGCCTTGACGGAAACCGCATCGGTGTGCGCCTCAGTCGTTTTGTGCATGACCGCTTTCGCTCCGGCACAGGAACCGGCAAAGAATCAGCCCACGCCGGTTACGCTGCCTGACTCCACGGGGAGATCACCGTCGCAAGCCGAGCTCCAGGATCCGGCGAAACGCAAGGCGCTGATCGACAAGATGATCGAACGGTACGATCTGACGCCACGTCCCTCGCCACCCATTCCGGACAATCCACCGCCTCATGAAGGTGCGCTCATTGATTTGCCGTACGTCGTCGCGCCGCCCGACTTGATTCTCGTCGAGCTATTGGAAGGACTGCCGGGGCGTCCCATCTCCGGCGAGCGCCTGGTCAGACCCGACGGCAACATTTCCCTCGGCTGGTACGGCGACATCCACGTGAGAGGATTGACGGTAGCGCAAATCAAGGTCGCGATCATCAAACACATGAGAAAGTTCCTGAACGACGAGATGTTGGGGCTCGCCTTCATGGAAGAGCTGCAACCCGATGCAACGCCGCTTGAGCAGCCCCCGATTCCGCAGCTTCCAGGTAACGAGGCAAACCCCTTCAATCCGGATGAGGTCCCGAAGCCAGCCAAGATCCCCAGTGGTAAAGCTCGACCCGGTATCCAACAGCCCGCCCCCGCCGGTCCTGCTAACGAGCCCGCAATCTCACCGAGTGGCGTGTCGTGGAAGATCGTTCCGCCGGAGGCATCATTGAGTGTCTTCGTCGATGTGACGGCGTATAACTCCATGCAGTATTACGTACAGGGCGACGTTGCCACCCCAGGAATGATGCCACACATGGGCAGCGAAACGGTCCTGGACGCTCTGCAATACGCCGGCGGCCTGCTTTCGACAGCCGACCCAAAACAGATCAGCTTGGTGCGTCCACAACGAAGCGGCAAACCCGCCAGGGTCTACAAGATTGATCTGCAAGGAATCCAGGAACGAGGTGAAGTGGCCACAAACTTTCAGATCTTCGCAGGTGATCGGCTCATCGTCGGCAGGGACGAGATCGTCAAGAAGACCGCCGAAATCGACCGATTGAGCGCGCCAATCCAATCGATTACAGGCACAATGCTCCAGGAGGCGTTCATGCTTCGAGCACTTCAGCTCGTGAGTGTCGACCATCGCGATGAGTTGTTGAAGGAATACGTCAACTTCTGGGCCAAAGAACTATTTCGCTCGACTGGCGTGAAGTTTGACGAACAAACCTTGCAAGACGCATTTATCCGCAAGATGAAGCTCACGCCCGCGCCTGTTCCCGCCAACCCCGATGCCCGCTAGGAACAGCATGCGTGACCTTCACTCCGGCAGCGGCTTCCCTCTCGTCTCGGGGGCAAACGGCAGCGCCAAAAGCCCCACCAGGAATACCGAGCACATCGTGATTCCCGCATACCGCATCGGCTCAGGGAAGCCCACGAAGACCTTGCTGGTGAGCAGCCCTTTGATCGACGGTCCGGCGGCCGCCACCAGCCGCCCCACGTTGTAACAGAATGATGTCCCCGTGCTGCGCAGCCGCGTCGGGAACAGCTCCGGGAAGTAAATCGCATAGCCGCCGAACAGCGCGAGCTGGCAGAACCCCATGATCGGAATCAACACGAAGATCTGCCAGAACGCGTCGAGGAACCAGAAAGTCATGGCGGTGGCGGCTGCTGCCAGCACGAACGAGATCGCAAACGCGGGTTTCCGCCCAATGATGTGCGTGATCCGCGCGAAGGCATAGATCCCCAGGAATGCCCCGGCGTTCTGTAACAACGACGTGATACCCTTCCAGAACGTCAGCTTGCCGCCGATCTCCTGTGCGGAGAGCCCCTGGTTCTGAAAGTGCTTCCGGAAGACGACGTCAACCAGATCGGGACTGAAAAACCCGATGCCCCACAAGCCGACCACGCCCGCAAACGCGAGGATCATGCCCACGATCGTGTTGCGCCTGAACCGAGCATTTCCGAAAAGCTCGGCGAGCGAGCCCAACCGGACCGAGCTCGGCCCCGACGATCCCTTCTCCTCGGCCGCCGCTTTCCAGCGCTCAGGTTCCTTCAGCCGCATGAAGATCGGAATGGCCAGCAACGCTGGCGCAAGCCCGATGAAGAACATGATGCGCCACGAGCTTTCAATCTTCCCCGCTTGCTCCAGCTTGCCGAGCACAAGATTCGTGCACGCCGCAAGCATGTTGCCGACCGCGGAAAGCGCCTGGAGCCAACCCAGCGCAAACGGCCGCGACCGGTCCGGCATCACCTCGGCGACGAGTGCGACTCCTACGGCAAATTGCCCGCCCACCCCCAGCCCCGTCAAAAACCGGTAACCAGAGAAATCCCAAACTCCCACCGATCGTGCACTCAAGCCGGTGAATGCCGAATAACACAAGACTGTCAGCAACATGGTCTTCGCACGGCCGATGCGATCGCCGAGCACACCAAAGAAAAACCCTCCCAGGGCCCAGCCGACCATGAAGAAGGTCGTCGCAACCCCGCCGTACCAATCGACGGACGCCTCGTGCGCGGCATCCCCGGCCTGAACGCCCAGCAGCTCGCGCACCGCCGAGATCCGGGCCAAGATGAAAAGCTGCTGGTCCATCGTGTCGAACAGCCAGCCCAGCGACGCGACGATGAACACGAACCACTGGTAACTCGTCAAACCCCTCCACCACGGTCGATCGTCACGGCCGCTATCCGCTGCGGACTTGGGTGCGTCGTCGAACTGCATCACGTGTGTCTCCAAGCGGTGGCGGCGGCTCGCATCAATCGTTCGCGATAAATGATCGGCGGCGCAACGAGCAGAGTCCGCCCTGGACAGCCCAAGCGCCCGGCGATCCTGCAACGATCAAACCACGCGCGTTCGCCCGAGGCAACGTCCCGGTCCCTGAGAGCGGCGAACAAACCTCGCGAGCGCCGCTCGCCCTCGCTAAGATCGATCGCATGACTCAGAAACGCCGACTCGCCGCAATCCTGCTGCTTCAGGCCATCTTGATCGTTGCGGTCACAGCCGCACTCGCCACCAAACTGCTCCCTACCGGCGTTCCCGGCGAATGGGAATGGAATCGCCTGCCTGACAGGGCAGCCCTTCGTTGGGACGGGCTCTCGATCGCCTTGCCCGGCGTGGCCGTCTACGCCGCCTTCGTCGCGCTCGGGTTGCGCGTCTTGTCGACGAAGCGCTCCCGCATCTTTGAAGCGGCTGCCGTGCTCGGCCTGTTCTTCGCGTCGATTTGCATTCAAGTGATCATTCCCATGGGAGCACCTCCCGGTTACGACTTGACCAAGTGGGCTGCGGTCAACTACCTCCCGGGATCGAGCGGCTATTTCCAGATCGCCAGAGAAAAAGCCGCGACCGATCCGTGGAAATTCCTGGCCGATTATCCCGACTGGATAGAAAGCCAGGACGTCTTTCACATCGGCACCCACCCACCCGGATTGATTGTGACTCAGTGTCTCCTGCTGCGGATGATGGACCAGAATCCACGACTCACGGCCACGCTTCTCGATCACGCGCCAGCCACGGTCGACGCGGGCTTTCGCGTCTTCGCCAATCCCGAGGCCCGACCACTTTCGCGGGCCGACCAGGCTGCCCTCTTCGCCACCGCACTCTTCACGCTCTGCGCGTGCGCCGGCACCGTCGTACCTCTCTACTTGCTCGCGCGAGCCACACTGCCTGCCCCCGCTTCCTGGGCTGCGGCTGCGCTCTGGCCACTGGCGCCGAGTGCCAACCTCTTTCAGCCCGTCGCCGATGCCGCGTATCCGTTGCTCTCGACGACCGCATTGGCTCTGGCGGTCTGGGGAGCCAGGTCCGCACACCCGAAAGGCCCGTACGTCGCCGCCTCCCTGCTCGCGCTCGCGTCGGGAATGGTCATGGCGTTTGGAATGTCGTTCACGCTGGCATTCCTTCCCGTCGGACTGATCGTGGCACTTACCTTGATCGCGACGAAGTCCGCATCGCCGAAAGCCCGCGCGTTGCTCATTCTCGCCACCGGCGCCGGCTTTTTCTCGTGCCTTTTCGCAGCCTGGGCGCTCACGTCCGCCAATCCCTTCATCATCGGGTCCTGGAATCTCAAGCATCATGCGCAGTTCTACGTGAAATATCCGCGAACCTACTGGCTCTGGATCCTCGGCAACTCCGTCGAGATGACAATTGCCATCGGCTTGCCTTCCGCGCTCTGGTGCCTGGTCGGCTACACCGCTTGGCGAAGCGTTCCAGCCTCAGCTTGGACGACGCTGCTCGTGCTGATCTTGAGCAACCTGATCGGCCGCAACATGGGCGAAGTTGCGCGGCTCTGGATGCTCTTCATGCCGCCGCTCCTCCTGGCCGCCGGTGTCGCGATCAGCCGACTGGGTGCGCGCCCGATTGCCCTCGCGGCAACCGCAGCCCTACTGGGTGCACAAACGCTCGCACTCCAGGCGTTAATCCAGGTTGTCTACCCGGTGTGAAGCCGGCCTGTTGAAAACTTGCAGAACAAGGCGCAGAGATTTCCCGCCGCGTACGTTGCGCAAAGCTTCCCCCCTTTAGAAGGGGGGGCCAGGGGGGGTCCGTCCCGGCGGCCGCCATCACAAACCCGCCGCGCTTCACAAAAACGTATTCGTCACGCGTATTCCCAGGTCGGTGTCAATCTGCACGAGTTCGCCACGGGCGACCAGCCGCCCGTTCGATGTCAGCTCCACCGGAGCGCGGCTGTGCCGGCCCAGCTCGACAACATCGCCGGGTTTCAATTCGGCGAGCTGATTGATTGTCAAATTCACCCGCCCGAGCTCGACCGTCAACGTGACCGGCACGTCAAGCGGCGCAACCCCGGAACCTGTCGTCGCGCTTTGCGAATCAGTCGGTTGGCTCATGGCTGTTCTCGAAAGTTTCGTCTTGTCGATTGGATCTCTCGGTCGCCGCTCCCGGGTGATACCGGCTTCCAGCCGCAGCAAATGGCCGCCCGTATCGGCCACCGGCCTGGTAGGAATCCTGAATCGAACGTCTTGCTCATCCAGGTCGATGATCAAATCAACCGGCCCCGTCGGATTTCGCGGCGAGCCGATCAATCGAGTCTCCGAAAGCGGCAGCACCGCCCCGGCCCGCAGGCGCCGCAACCCCTGCGGCATGGTCACGAACCCCGCCTCCGCGCGCCACGTTCCGGCAAGCTCGGCGCGAGGAACCGTCGTCCCATCCGCTCGCGGCTGCACGGTCGTCCGCGCCTGCTCCATCCGTTGCCGCTCGCCGGCCGTCGTTATTGCATGTGATGTGATCCAGAGCTGGACCACCGACTCCGGAACCCACAAACGCACGGCCCCACTCAAGCTCCCCGCACGCACCAGCCAGCGGATCGTCACCATCGCACCCAGGTCGGTCGGGTTGAACGCGTCCGGCCCCACGCGGTCAAGCGTCAAGTCGCCTGGCCCGAGCACGCCCGGAATACCCCGCCTATCCGCTTCAGTCGCGGCCCCGGCGTCAAGCGCATCCAGCACTCGCAGCGCCAGGAATGACCAGATGCCCCACTCGACCGGCGTGATCTGAAGCCGGCTCTGAGCAAACGGACGATCGAATCCCAGTAGCCGGTCGACCCAGTGATGCACCAGCGGAATCTCGATGCCCACCGCCAGCCGCGTTCCCAGCCGAGGCGCCGTCAATTGAATGATCAGGCCCGGCCGCCCCAGAGCCGAAGCCCGCCAGACCACCTCCGCCCGCTCGACCCGAATGTGTTCGCCTGCCGCATCCTCGAGCCACCCAAGCGCCTCCGGCAGCCTCCCTTCGGGAATCCACCGCGCCAGCAGCCGCTCCAGTCGCACCTGAGCGCGGCCGAGCCGCGGCAGCCAGTCAAACGGCCCGCCGCCGGCCAAAGGGCCACCGCGCGATTCCGCCCCATCCAGCCCTTCCTCCGAATCGTGATTCACGATATGCGTATCTGTATTCACGGTAATCGGCTCTCGACGTCACGAACGCCTCTCACCTCGCCCCATTCTTCGTCCAGCCGCCCCTCCAGCTTGAGCCGTTCCCATGCGGTTTTCAACAGCTCCATCTCGCCGGCGAGTACGGCCGGCGTCGGTTTCGCCGGGCTCGAAATCAGTGTTCGCGTCAGCTTCACGATCGGATACGGCCAGTGTTGCAGCGCCCACCGCAGCCGGAACGGCTCAAGATCAGCAAGCAGCCGCGCAAGTGTGAGCAAACCGAAGCGCGCCGCGTGCCTGCGCCGGGGCAGCTTCGATCGGGCCATCGATTGCACATCAGCCCTCGCCGCCGCGCGAAACTCCGGATCGCTCCCGCCAAGCCGGCCTTCCAGCCACTCCAACCGGCTGCGCAGAGCGCGCGGTCCGTCGCTTTTGCCGGCTTCACCCCCGCAACGACCATCTTGCCGAGCCCCGCCACCCGGCACAGCCGATATCCAGCGCGGTTCGAAATCCGGCACACGGCCACGAGCGCCGGCGCATCGTCAGGACGCGACGCCTCGCCCCCGACCAGCCGCTCCGTCCAGAGCCCCATCACCCACTCCTGAACCATCGGCTGGACAGCGCGGTCCGGAGTGATGTCCTCTGCGTCGAGCAACAGCCCGGCTTGCAGCGATTGGCGCAGCGGCCCGGGAACACTCGCCGCGACCAGCCTCTGCACCGCCGGTGATTCCTCGCGCAACGCCCTGACCATCCAGCTCGGGTGCACATGACTGAATGAGGCTTCGATCGTCGCGATGTGCATCGCGCGAAGCCGCTCGATCGCCCGAGCCGCCGCCATCCCATCCCCTGCCTTCTGCTCGCGGTCCCACGCGTCGCACAACCGGCGCACCCAGCCCGCCTCCAGCCAGTCCCAGAACCGCAGAATGAAAGCGTGCTCTCCGTGCAGGCCGGCTCCGTCCGGGCGCCGGCACTCGTGCGCCCAAGCCCGCATAGCGAGCAGGAGCGCGCGGTCCGCCTCCGTCAGTACGCCCGGCGCAACCCCTTCGCCATCGTCGGATCGTTGGCCTGGAGAAATGCTCATCGGCAAAATCCTCACCCTCAATCTGGCCGAATCCGTTTGATCAGCTTCACGCTGAGTGTGCCCGGATCGTGAATGACCTCGTCGAACATCGCGCCGTTCACCAGTCCCGCGGGCAACCTTGCTAGAAGCCCGCTCCCAGCCTCGAGCCAGCCCGCCTCGTCGCTGATCGTCAGGCAGAGGCGATCCCCGGAGAGCGAGTACGTGATGGACGCCACCCGCTCCAGCTTGCGGCGATTCCCCCATTCAATCGCGCTCGACCAGATCGCCTTGATCACACGAGTCAGCTCCTCGATCGTTTCGCGCTCCAGGCCGCTTCGGGTCGAGAGGGCGTTCCGCAGCCGCGCCAGGCTGCGTAGCGTTTCCCCCTCATCGCGCGCGTCGAGCACCGCCTCTCCTTCGACCAGCGACGACTCGACCTGCGCCCGGCAATCCTGAGCATGTGCCAGTGCCTCGAAGATCTGGTCGGGCATATAAGGCTTGGGAATGAAATCGTCGGCTCCCGCGCGGAAGCTTTCCATCCGGTTCTCCACGGTGATCCGCGCTGTCACGATGATCACGGGGACGCCTCGCGTGTCGCCCGAGGCTTTGAGCGCTCGGCAGATGTCGTAGCCATCCGCGTCCGGAAGCATCAGGTCCAGGAAAATCACATCGAAAACCTGCTTCTTGAGCTGGTCAATCGCCTCCGCGCCGTCGAGTGCCGATTCCGTCTGGTAGCCACGTAGTTGCACGAGCATCGCCAGTAACTTGTTGGCCTCGGGTTCGTCTTCCACAATCAGGGCAGTGGGCATCAAGTTCCTCGCTCGAGTGGTGCATCGCCTCGGTTCGCCAGGCGAGGCAAACGCACAGTGATGCGCGTGCCTCCTCCGTCGCGGCACTCGGCCGAAATCGTTCCCCCGTGCATCTCGACAAAGCTCTTGGCGATCGAGAGGCCCAGGCCCAGCCCACGCTTGTTGAAGCCAAAGTCGCCCGATGAGTGCCGGCTGGGATCGAGCTGTGTGAAGAACGGCTGAAACACATGCTTGAGTTCCTCGGGTAGAAGCCCCACGCCACGGTCTTGTACCAGGATCTCGACCATCTGCTCAGGCGCCGCCCGTCCCACCAGCTCGATCGTCCCCCCGTCGGGTGTGAATTTGATCGCATTCGTGATCACGTTGATGAGCACCGCACTGATCTTCTCCGCGTCGAGCTCGAATGGTCCCAGGTCTTCCTCCAGCTCGGTCAAAAGTTTGAGCCGCCGCGCGTCCAGAAACGGACGCACTTGCTCGACAACCTTCTGCATCAGCTCGATCAGGTTCACCGGCTCCGTCTTGAGCGTCCTCCGGAAATCTTCGGCGCGAAGCAGCGTGAGCATGTTCGTCACCAGCCGCGCCAGTTGACGTCCGCTCGACGTGATCTGCCGCAGGATTTCCAGCTCCTGGTCCGGACGATTCGGGTTCGATAGCTTGAGCAGCTCGGTGAACCCCAGCACCAGGTTGATCGGCGTATTGAATTCGTGACTGGCCACTTCGATGAATGCCGTCTTCAGCTTGCCCGCGCGGGCAAGTTCGTGATTGGCGGCCACGAGCTGCCCGTTGGTCGACTGCAGTTCCGCAATCAGCCGCCGCCGTTCCGCGAGCAGATCGTATTGATCGACCCCCTGGCGGATGATCCCTTCAAGCTCGGTCGAATCCCATGGCTTCAATATGTAGCGGAAAATGTGCCCTTCATTCACCGCGCTGATAACAGCCTGGATATCGGCGTATCCCGTGAAGAGCATCCGGATCGCCTCGGGCTTGAGCTCTCTGGCGCGTTTGAGGAACTGGTCGCCGGTCATACCCGGCATCCGCTGGTCGGAAAGGATCAGATCAACCTCATCGTTCGCCAGTGTCTCCACCGCCTCCACACCGCTCGTGCGCGTGAGCACGCGATAGCTCCGATGAAACTGGTGGCGCAAGCTGTCCAGAACATCCGGCTCGTCGTCGACGATCAGGAGTGTGTGTCGCTTCTGCCCCATCGGATTTGCTCCGCCGCTTCAATCACCGGATTCAGTCTCGTCGAAGTTCGTTCCCCGGTCCAACTCTCTTCCACCCCGGTCCCGCCCTCGCCGGCGATCGCACTTCGCCATGAGTCAGGCCGGCGCCCCGGGACGCGATGATCCGCTCAGGGAAACAGCCTGAAGACGTTTTACCTCGGTCTCGAGAGCTGTCACCCGCTGCTTCAGCTCCCCGACTTCCGACACCAGGTGGTCGCGTTCATGCGCGGCGGCCTCGAGCCGGTCAAACTCGGCTGCGGCCAGTCGCACCGCCGCTTGCAGCTCCTCCGGCTGCCACGGCTTCTTCATGAACTGAAAGATATGCCCCTGATTGATCGCCGCGATGATCGATTCCAGGTCGGCATAGCCCGTGAACAGCATCCGGATCGCCTGCGGATAACGCGATTTCACTTTCGTCAGCATCTCGACGCCCGTGATCTGCGGCATCCGCTGGTCCGACATCACGATGTGCACTTCCTCGTCCTGCATGAGCCGATAGCCCTCCTCGGCACTATTGGCCTTGAGCACGCGAAACTCGCGCCGCAACAGGTCATGCACCGAGTCGCACACATGCGGCTCGTCGTCAACGATCAAAAGACAGTGCCTCGATGTTGGCATGTTCCAAACAGACTCCTCAGGTGCGCGGCCGCATGCGACTGATTCTCTACAACAGGTCCAACCCGTTTGACCCTACGATCAAGTATATCCACGCCTCAAGCTCGCTTCGACGCCCCTCTGCGATCCAGAGCGGTCGCCCAAGACCAAGGATTGCCGCAACGTCCCGTCGCCCCCTCTCACTCACAAAGCTTCCCCCCGGCGGGCGAGTTCGTTTTGATAATCTGACGATGCGCCTTGCCCTATAAGCATTACGGGAACGACCCAACCTCCCCGTAGTTCCGGCACTCCTGCCGGACGTCCCTGTGCGGCAAGCTTCCGCAAACGCGATGCGCGGAGCAAGAATGGGGGTAAGAATGCCAGCCAACGGGGTCAAGTCGCCGGAGGAGCGGTGAGATCGATGACGCTGTTACCATCGCGAAGGCACGCGCATAGGAGATGCTGACCTGCGTCATCTGCGTCATCTACGTCATTTCACAGCCAGGTAGCTCCGGATTGTAGCGATCCTGCCATGCTTTGCGGGATTTCTCTGTTAACTGTGAACGCGCCCTCGTGCTGTTCGGCGCGGGTCTCCGACCCCGCTGGCATCGTGAGGGCCCTCATGTTCGGCGCGGGTCTCGGGCATCCGAAGGGTCGCCGCCGTCCGCCCGATCGAAGGTCTTGTTCGGCGCGGGTCTCGGGCACCGGAAGGGTCGCCGCCGTGCGCCCGACCGTAGGTCTTGTTCGGCGCGGGTCTCCGACCCCGCCGTCCGCCCGATCGAAGGTCTTGTTCGGCGCGGGTCTCGGGCACCGGAAGGGTCGCCGCCGTGCGCCCGGCCGTAGGTCTTGTTCGGCGCGGGTCTCCGACCCCGCCGTGCGCCCGACCGTAGGTCTCCTCTTGACCGCCGCCGTCCTCCTCGCACGTTGGGCGCGGTCTCCGACCACCCTCAGTCGCGCGATCTATGTTCAGCCGTCCATCCCGACCGGCCACTTCGTTTTGAACATTCGTCGCGCGTCCTTACCCCACAAGGACTACGGGAACGCAGTCGCTCGGTCGAGACGGCAAGTCATCCGGAAATTCCAAAGCCGAAACCTTGCCCGCATGCACCTGCCTTTGATGATGAATCGCCACGGCGCAGCCCGCGACCTTGCCCTCATCGTTGAAATCATTTCGGCAAACCCCCGCCCCATTGTCGCCCTTCGCTCTCCGCGAAGGGATTCTGAATCCATCCCGATTGTCGCCCTTCGCTTCGCGAAGGGGCTTCGGCATTCCGTGTGCCATTGCGGGGGAGTTGCCGCCGCCGGCGGTGGATGGGGGTCGCGCGCAGGGAAGTCCGCGCCCCCAAAGGAGCGCCGATCTCCGGTCGAAGTCGCTCGAAAAAAAGGCCCAAAACATAGTGAACAACCTCATGGATTTACCGTGGCAATTTTCAGAGACCATTGCCATGAGCTTTTGCCATCATCGAAAAACGCCTCGCTCCGTTCCTATTCGATGATGCCTATTGAACTTGCAGAGCAGTCGCTCCGGCCGGAAGCAATCGTCGAGTCCCACGAAAAATGGCAATAAGTGGCAATTTCTGAGGGGGCTTCCAGCATCCGTACACTGGTGTAAATAGCCGGCGTCGGGAGGCGGCACGTCGCCGTCGGCCATTGTGCGTTCTCCGTTGTTCCGAGCGACCGACGAACGGCCCGCATCGGCGTCTCCGGCACGTTCCGCCGCACCACACGTTTTCACCCCGTCAATTCCTGCTGCCGTCATCTTGTCATCTCCTCGCCACCCATGATCCGGCGCCCCGTTGTTATTGACTGAGTTGATGCCGTCCATTCCAGTCCATGGCCTGCCAAGCCACAACCATCCACACCAGCGGCGACGCCGTGGCTTTCAAATGCTCCCTACCCTGAATGATCTACAAACGGGCCAGATTTTTTGCGCCAATTTCCGAACAACTCGGCATTCTCGATCGACCGAGGTCGGATTACGCAGGTCGCACCTCACAGCGCAAATAAACAGGGCACTCAAACGCGCTGAAGTCGCCCCGAGCATCTCAAAAGCCCTCGCCGCCGAACTCACGGGCTCGCTCGTGAGCGCATCTCACAAGGTTGCCTTTCGCTCCGCGAAAGTGCATCACCTGGTCCGCTTGGGCAAATCGACCTCTGGTGGCATCCCGTTGATCCTTACGACTCACTCGAGGGCGATCGAGGGTCTACCGCTTGCGCGTGTCGATAAGCTATCGGTCGTGATGGCATATGCCCGGGGCGTCTTCGGAGCGCTGGCCGTCGCGGGCTTCATCGGCACGTTCATGATGTGCATGATGTGGCTGACGGGCAATGGCTACCACCTCGATGACCGAAAGACCATCATCGCCATTTGCGTTGGGTCGTGTTTCGGCATCGGAACGGCCGCCGGCCTATGCACGTATCTTTTCCCATTCCAGATGACGAAACGGGAGAAGGACATCCGGCGATTGTGCGGCACAATCCTCGGCATCTCGGCTGATCCCGCGCGGGTACGACTCGACTTCGCGAAATCGATACACCATCGTCTGAGCGCAACCACAGTTGTCGACGAGCTCCCGAAACTGGCGCACGAGCTGGCGTGCACCCGAGTGCGGATTGCCCTGGGAGAGCCTCGGTTGCCGCTTGAGGATCATACCGACGACGTCCTCGAACAAATCAGGATTATGGAGAGCTCGTCAGCGTACAGCGACGAGAACCGAGTAGCAGCGCCCCAGCCCGCCGACCGTTCCAGCTCTTTGCCGGGTCACCGATAAGAGCCCGAAGGAAACCGCGTGCACAGTGAACCACCATCGCAGCGTCCCGTCTCTCGTAGGGTCCGCCACTGCGGACCGTTCCTCTTGGTTTCGGCCGGCGCGCTCATCGCCGCCCCGTCACCCTCTTCATCGGCAGGCTACCCCGGAACCGCCACCGTCCATCTCCGTCACAGCGTCACTTTGTGGGATCTCGAAGAGGGCGCCAGACACGAAAACCGAACAGGAATACCGATCAAGGATCCTCTGCAATTCTTCCACAGATGTTGCCCCCTGTGATGCCGACGCGGCTACAATGCGAAGAACAGCGGGGTTATCGTAAACCCCTAAGAAATCATCGAAATCTACGTCAAGTCGGCATCAGCTCAGTACCGGACGGATGGCAGACGTACCGGACTCAAAATCCGGTCCCCGCAAGGGGGTGTGGGTTCAAGTCCCACCTTCTGTACTTCTTGGTGCAAAATGCTAAGTGATCGGCTTCGAGTGGGCTCGGCCCCGGCCGCATTGGTGCGTTTCAAACGGATCGCCGAGGTGCGGAGACAGGATCACCACTCCGCCAGAATGGTGTCCTTCAATGACGATAAGGCTGACCTGACGCTCACGCGTTCGCTATTCGAGCCAATTCTCGGATCTTAGCCCCGGCACTTTCTCGAAATCTCGCGAATTTGCCGTGAGAAAAAGTGCGCTATTGGCCACCGCGATGGAGGCCATCTTCAGATCCATGGTGCCGATTTTGATGCCCGATTTGCGGAAGCCGTTGAACAGGTCTACCGCGTCGGCAGTCAGAGAAATGATGTTGAACTTGGCGAAAAAATCGAACAGGTCTGTCAGCTCGCGGTAGGCGGTGATCTGACGCAGTAGTATTCGTTCTTTGGCGATTGCGGACAACCAGCCCCGCATTTGTTCCTCAACGTTGACAATAGTGGTGCCTATCAGTTCCGGGGCCGCAACGAGCAATCGGCCATGGAGCCGCGCGTAGCGCTCGCTGTCGGTGTACTTGAGAACCGTCAAATGATCGGTGTCCAGAAGGATCACTCTCCGAATTCCTGGCGCGCCTCATCCCGATCGGCTTCGCGTATTTTTCGGCCTTCTTCATCGACGATTTTCGAAAACTCCCGTCCGGTGAACATACCCGCAGCCATACGCCAATCTTTGGCGCTGCTGGCTTCCTTCTCGTTCAGACGCCGCTCGACATCTTCGAGGCGGCGGGCCAGGCTTTCCAAGGTCAGTTCCGGCACGGTGGTTCTCCTCGGTTTCCGATGGATGTATTGTACCCGGGCAAGTACCAGTCCGCAGCGCAGGATTCGGTCAAGTTCTGTCGGCTTCAGTGAGAACTGCCGGCGATTCTGTGGCCGCAGCGGCCAGCAGAGAGGCTGCCCCTAGCCATCGGGCCCGAACTCCCGCATGGCTTCTCTTATCAATTTATCAATTCCCGAGATAGACCGATGTCGCTGGGGCGTACGTTGATCAGGGCAGCATCGTAACCGCCCCGAATTCAGCGGTGGCGGGATCGTACGGGAATGACTGCTCAAGGAGGCGTCGTTCGGAGCCGCTTCTCCAGGGACTCGACCTCCGCCCAGAGCGCCCGCCAAGTCGCGCGCTCGGCCTCGGGGAGCTTGGCCAAGGCTTCGGGGTCGCGAACGCCGGAGAGGTCGGGGTCTTCTCGCCAGTGTTGAAGTGTCCCGTGCAGATCCTTGGTGGCTCCGGGCGTACCGGTTTCTCGGACCTTGGCTTTGGCCGAAAACTCGGCGCGGAGCCATGTGAGGGCTTGGCCACGAAGCTTGGCGCGCTCAGCGTCGGCGGGCGGAGGCTGATCCTTTCCCTTTCCACATCCCGCCAGCGCGGCGGAACAGGCAGCGGAGTAGCGATACCAACCTAAGCGATCCTCGAGCAGAGCTGGTTCCACGTCGAAGGCCACGGACCAGAGTGCAGCGTCCAGGGCGTAGAGCCGCCGAATTCGGCACATCCTCGAATAAACATCGCCGCGGCCTCCTCCGTGGAAGACCTTCGCGAGCCGTGAGCCCATCGCCATGAGCCGCTCGGTGAGAAGAATCGCGCGATCGATCCATACAACAATGGCTTTGTCTTCTTTGGCTCCTTCGCGGAGTTGGCGCAAGATCGCGATCAAATCCTTCTTTTGGTCTATCAGAGCGATCGGCCAGATGAGATGGAGAGTGTCCAATCTGACCTGTGGCCCTTGCTCAATTGCTTTCCGAATCGTGGAGATCGCGCCTGTGACGTTGCCCGAACGACCAAGAGCAACGGCAAGATGGAATCCGACCTGAGTCGCCGCGAGTTTGGGTTTGAGCCGGATCGCCTCATGGAGTTCGGGGATCAGCTTCGAAGGGTCGTCGTTCATAAGGATGGAAAGGACTGGGAAACTGTAGGGAGTTTCAATGTCATTGCTGCCGCTGAATGTGCATGAACTACTGAAATCAGTATGGATCATCGCGCCGCGCTCGTCGCGCCGAATCGCTTCACGGCAAGCAGCTATCGCGCCGGCAAGATCCCCTGTTTCCGCCAGCGCGCAGCCTAGAGCTTGATATCCTTGGTCATATGTGTGTAAATATAATATCATATAGTTAGATGCAATAGAGAAATCATCATCGAAAAATTCTGTGTAGGATTCTACATCGGAGAAATACGCCTCCACTCGCTGGGCAGCCACGGATTTCTGTCGAACAGCTTCGCGGAGAGCTTGCACTTCTCCCTTATGGTCACCCGAAAGGCAGAGGCTGAAGGCGAGTTCGTAAACACAATTGAGATCCGTGGGGTCGACTCGCAGGGCCTCACGATAGGCGTTGGCCACGCCTTTCAAGTCGTCCTCGAAAAAAAGCACGTGGCCGAGAAGGTGGTCGATCGCGAGGCGACCTTTCTCGGTGAGACGAGCCGCTTCCTTGAGCTCGGCGATCTGGTTCGGTCTGTCATTCAACACGTGGTAGACGCAAGCGGCTTTCAGGTGAGGGGCAGCCTCATTGGGTGCGCGCTTGATCTGTTCGCGAACCCAGTCGACCCACTGATTGCCGATCTCGCGGATCCCCTCGGCGTTACGTCGGGTCTTGAGAAGTTCGATCAGCTCGCTCCATGTTCTTGGATCGTCTGGCTGTAATTTGGTCAATTCGCGACGGATCGCTTCCGCCTCGGAAGCTCTATTTTCATCTCGCAAGAGGTCCGCGAGTTCGCGCCCCGAACTAGGCCGCAGGGCGCGAACAATCGAGTAGTAACGGATCGCCTCCGCAGACTGTGGTGGCTCCATCTCGTTCAAGCGATGAGCCAGCTCACTGTTCACCCAGAGGTCGCCGGGGTATCGCACCACCGTGGCGCGGAGCACGCCAATTGCCGCGTCCTTATGATCGACCCGTTCCAGCGCCGAGGCCAGGAGCAGGGCCGTGGACGGCCCGGACTCGATCAGATTCGGTCGCTTCGCCATGCCGGACAAGGCGTCGGCATCCGCCTTCAGGTCCTTGTTTTCCAGGAGAGAGCGGAGGCGGTTGCGCTCGGGATCGGGATCGAGCCCCCGCGCCAGCGCCAGCGGGCCGGCGGTCTCGTTTTCGGTGCCGCCGCGCGCGAAGGCCCAGTCATCAAGAAACGTCACGACCTCGTGGCGAAGCGCCTCGGGGAGCGTTTTTAGACGAGTGATGGCTTGCTCGACGGGCGTGGTCGTCAGGTCAAGTCCGTAGCGTCGAAACGCCTTGGGGTAGCCTTTCTCCGCGTCCATTGTTTTCAGACCGCGCTTTGAGCGAACATCCGCCAGGTCGGCCATGAAAGTGGTTTCGCGCTTGGCCCGCTTCTCGTCCTCGGCGATTGTGTCGCGAAGCGCGGACAGGCGACGGCCGGGCACCGTCGCGGCCAGATCGCCGATCGACGCGAGGGCCTGCTCGGCCGCGGCGAGCGCCTCGCGCCATGGCAAGGGATCTGCGCCGCGGCTTTGGGCCTGCTCACGGAGAGTCTGCACCCGTACGAGCACGGCCTCGACGCTCGACAAGCGGGCCTGGCGCTGTCGATAAAACCAAAAGCCCCCACCGCCGCCGAGAACCACCAGCACAAGAATCGAGGCCGCCAGCGCCAGCGCCAGCCGCAGCCGATCGCGCTCGACGCGCGCCCGCTTGGTCGCCTCCTCCGCTCGCGCTGTTTCCTCGGCGCGGGCGAGTTCGGCCTGGCGCATTCGCTCCTGGACACCCGTCCGATAGGCATCGATCCGCTCGGCAACCTCACCCGCATGGCGGGGACGGTCGTCGCGCTCGGGCGAAAGGCACGCCTCGGTCAGCGCGATCAGGTCGGGGTCGTCGCGGGAGGCTTGCACACGCGAGACGGCGTCACTCAAATCCCCCCGTGCGGCCTTGCGCTGAATCTCGCCGGAGGATCGGCCGGTGAAAGCGGGCTGACCAGTCAGAAGTTCACAGAGGATCGAGCCGAGTGCGAACACGTCGGCGCGCTCGTCGACCTGATTACCTTCGCCACGAGCCTGCTCGGGGGCCATGTACGACGGCGTCCCCATGATTGAGCCCGCTTGGGAAAGATCCGAATCCGAGTCACTACGTGCCGTGGCAATGACCGTCCCCTGGTCCTTCGTATGACCGGCCGAGGCATCCTCGACCGCTCCGCCGCGAGGCAGCACCTTGGCCAGGCCCCAATCCATCACCTGGACCTCGCCGAAGGATCCGACCATCACGTTGGTCGGTTTCAAATCGCGGTGGATCACGCCTCGGGCGTGGGCGTAGGCCATGGTCTGGCAGATGGATTCAAAGATCGAAAGCAGGCGCGGGAAGCCGTCGCCGGCTGACTTTCGATTCGCGAGGATTTCCGCAAGAGTGTGGCCCTTGACCAGCTTCATGGCGAAATAGGGGCGGCGGTCGCCGAAGGCTCCCAGCTCGTAGATCGGCACGATCCCCGGATGCTGCAACTGGCCCGCGATCTGCGCTTCCTCGATGAACCGGCGGATCATCTCGGGCTTGTCGCGATGGGATTCGAGCAGGATCTTCACCGCGAGGTCGCGACCGAGGTCGGAATCACGGCCCTTGAGCACGGCCCCCATGCCGCCGCGAGCGATCTCGCCGAAGAGTTGCAAGCGCGCTGAACGGTCGGCGGGGTCGGGGATTTCGGAGGATGACGGTTGGATCACCGGGCCAGGATCGGTGACTGAGTCGGCATCCCGGAGCAGAACCGGCGGGATCTTTCCGAAGGCTTCCCCGAAAGAGGCCAGGACGCTCGACGAGGCCGGCCCGAACGTGATCGTCACATCCGGCAAGCGGGAGCCCTCGCCCAGGAGCCCCGCCTTCAGCAAACAAGCCGGACAGAGCCCCGAAGGCGCATCCGCCGGCCGCTTCTCTCCGCAAACCCGGCAGTTCTCACGATCACTCATGACCCAGCCTCCCAGAAGCGGACCACGATCCCACTACATTCTCATGACGGACGAATTGCGGAAGGTTACAGCGAATTCTTCAGTGGGTGTCGGAATCACGACAACGCCCGCAAGAGATCGGCGATCTCCGCATCGATCTCAGCCGGATCGGCGACGGTCCGGGCGACCTCTTCTCGAAGGATTTGCCGGTACCGACCTCGGAAGCGGTGAGCGGCGAGCTTGACGGAACCCTCGCTCATTTGCAGCGTTTCGCCGATTTCTTTGTAGGAATCCACCACGTCATTTCCCTCCAGCATGGGTCGCAGGTGGTGGAATAGATCAGACTTGCCTCCGCGGCTTGCCTCTGATTCCAGGCGAGCCAGGGCATGTCTGAGCAGGACCATAGCCCAGCGCCGCTCAAAGAGGCGTTCGGCCGTCAGGTCGTGGGCCGGTTCGTTGATGTAACGTCCTTCGGCGTCGTGCAGGTCGATCGAGACCGGAGTACGGCCTCCTCCTCGCTTAAGAGCGCGGTCATGATCGCGGGCGTGGGACAGGAAGTGGCTACAGGCGGTTCGGAGAAACGAGCGGAACCGGCCACGAGCGGGGTCGGCTTTCGTCAGGTCGCCACGCTCAAGCAGGTCCGCCAGAAACCCCTGAACGAGGTCGCCGGCCTCCTCTCGATCGAGCCCCTGACGACGGGCGAAGGCATAGAGCGGATACCAGTAATCGCGGCACAGTCGCTCTAGTGCGTCTCGGCCTTCCCGATCGGTCGGATGGCCAGCGCGAAGAACGCAACTCCAGTGAGTGGTCGGGAACCCTGCCGCGGATTGATACTTGGACATGGCTTTCTCCTTCACCGCTCTAGTTCGATGATAATGAAACCCGCGGGGCTTCGACAGGGCTGGCACATCCAAGGTCAAGCCCCGTCGATTCGAGGAGAAAGTGCCATGCTGTTGCTCGCGTTTGGGGAGTGCGAGCACCCTTGCCTAGCCGGAACCTGGACAATTTGGCAACAATTTGGCAACAACATTGGCAATGTCAGCCCAACGTGGCTGCAAAGCTGCTGGCAGAAAAGTGTGACGTAACCGCTTGCCACACGAGTAATTTAACTATCAGCCCAACCTGTTTCCAATGCCACGCTGATGGCAGACGCGCCGGACTCAAAATCCGGTCCTCGCAAAAGGGTGTGGTTCAAGTCCAGTCTTCGGGACACGATCGAGCCTCGCGCACGGCTACGATTTCTTCTCCACTACCAACTCTCGCCAGGGCACCTGCACGGATGTCGCGCCATCGGAGATGAGTCGGATCTGGATGATGACTCCGGTCAAGCCGAGGACGTTCAGCGCTTGAATCTGAGGCGCAGACTTTCGGTCGGAAGGTCAGGCCGGGCGCATTCCTGGTGGGTTGCACCCACCTACCCCTGTGAACATGCAGATTTAATTGTCATAACCTCTTTTGCCGAAAAGGATTGGTAGGTTCGCGCTGGATCAATTCGTCCGGACAAGGAGGTCCAATGGTTCTCCCATCCAAACTCGACCCATTCGCGGAGGAGGCAGCTCCGGCGGTCATGGCCCGGATCGCCCTGGATTGGATGATCGAACGCACTTCGATTGACCCCATTCTTGATGAGGTGTCCGAGGGACAATACACGCGAGAATTTTTGCTCGGTCATTTCGTTCAGGTGATGTGTGATGTCGCCTGCGGCTTTCGGCGCTCCCCGCGGGAGGCATTCCTGAAGCGCCAACTGCACCTCGTGGCTTCGCTGTCCGCTTTCTACCGCAAGCTGGGTCGGATGGAACCTGGCGTAGCCGCCGCCATCGTACGAGAGACCGCCAGTCGAGCCCGCGAACTCATCTCCGCTGCTGATTGCCTCCTGCCCGAGCCGATCCCGGGATATACAGCAAGGATCCTCGACGGCAATATCCTGACAGGGACCGATCATCGCATCAATGAACTGCGCTCGACTCGTTCGGCGGCCCTGCCGGGCATGTCGCTGGCCATTTACGAGCCGGTCAGTGGCCTGGTGCTCGACCTCATCCTTGAGGAGAACGCCCACACCCAGGAGCGCTCGCTGCTGGATCAGGTGGTCATCGCGCCGGGCCAGCTCTGGATCATGGATCGTAACTTCTGCGTCCGGAGCTTCGTGTTTCGGATCCTGCGAACCGAAGCGTTCTTCTTGGTCCGCTGGCATTCTTCCACCATGCCGTTCCAGGCGATCAAGCCGTTGCGGTCGGTCGGACGCTGCAAGGCCGGCGAGATTCTTGAGCAAGCAATCTGGGTCGATGATCCGGAATGCGAGGGGCGTCGCTATCGCCTGCGACGGATCGTCTTGAGGTTGGACCAACCCACCCGCGACGGGGAGACCGAGATCATCTTGATAACTAACCTCCCGGACACGGCCTCGGCGGAGTTGTGCTGCCAGGCCTACTGCGGACGATGGGAAATTGAGAAGCACTTCCAGAAGTTGACCGACCTTCTGCATTGCGAAATCCCCACGCTGGGATACCCTCGAGCAGCTCTGTTCGGCTTCTCCATGTCTGTAATTGCCGGAAACGGCTTGGCCGTCTTGAAGGGGAATCTGCGAGCGGTCCACGGCGACGAGATGGTCAATGAGGTGTCGAATCACGCCCTGGTCAATGACATCGCCGAGGTTTACCCCGGGATGATGATTGCCGCACCACCGTCGGTTTGGTCGTTTCTGGACGGCTGCGTGGCGGGCGAAGTGGCCGGACTGCTCAGCGCCTTGGCCGCCAAGGTGCCCGTGGACCGGATGCTCCGATCGCGACGGGGCCCGAAGAAGCCCAGGAAGACCAAAAAGACTTCCGGGAGCAGGATTCATCACGTTGCCACCAAGAAGCTCCTGGACAAGTCCCGCGGAGCCCCTGCCGCGGGAACAAAGGGATCAAAGCATAGTAGAATCACAGTTTAGCTAATTTCGCATCTGCATGTTCACAGGGGTAGTTGCACCCACCCTACGAAAAGTCCGGCAGCCCAAGCCACGGTGACGTCGGCCGCGATCCTGGTGGGTTGCACCCACCCGACGGAGAGTTTGGCAGCCCAAGCCACGGTGGCGTCGGCCGCGATTTGGTGGGCCGGCTCAGTCGGCCGGCTCAGTCGGCCAGGCACCTCTGACTACGCGGTTTACGTCGACTGGGCTGCTGGTTCGAAACTCATTTCGATCCTTCGGTTGCCCAGGCTTCCCAGAATTCCCGTGTGAAGTGCGTGGCCGTCGGGGTTGTCCGTCTCGATTATCTTGCCCACGCACAACTTCGTGCCCGTTTAGGGTTCGCCTTGGTCACGTTCCCCAGCCAGCGAGGCGTTACCCCAATGGCACTAAGCTTGTATTGAAAGGATCGCGGTCCTCCTGGCATAAAACGCTTGTGACAAACCGTTTTTGGTCAGGAGGACCACGATGTTCAAGGATGATGCACGATGTCGCGTTTGGGAGCAAGTTCAGTCGCGGGGCATTCGAGCCTTTTCCCGGTTCCTGACGCCGCGCCTCTTCAGTGAGGCTGCACGCATGTGTCAGCGACGTGTCACTTCCAATCCTCTGAACTTGAGGCATCTTGTCTGGCTGGGCGTGTCTTACGCTTTGGATGGAACCAAGAGCTTTGCCGACACGCTTGTTGTTACTTTCAAGATTCTTACCGATGCCCCCAACTCGCCCCTGGGCAATCTCGATCCCGAGTTGGAGCTGCCCCACCTTCCCGGCCGGAATGGACGACGGCTTGCTCGAAAGGCAACCAAAAAGCAGCCGTCGAAACATCACCCCAAGGGGGATAAGCCGATTCAAGTCAGCGAGGAGGCTTTCGTCCAAGCTCGCGCCCGCATGCCTTTGGATTTTTGGATTACCTTGTCGCTGCTTCTGGCTGACCGCTTCGCGAAAGAGCGCGATGACATGATTCGTTGGAAGCACTTCCGTTTGATCGCCCTCGACGGAACCCTCAACAACCTGCCCCGCTATGAGGCGTTAGCCAAGCATTTCGGCGCCGCTAAAGGTGGCCGCGGAGGTCGCATTCCCCAGGCCCGGATGGTGATGCTTCAGTTTCCGCTGACACGCGTCCCCTACCGCTTCGTCGTCGGTCCCAAAAGCGTAGCCGAGAAAACAATGGCCGAACAGTTGATGGATCATTTGCACAAGGACGACTTGCTGCTGATGGATCGTGGGTTTTGGAGTTACGGGCTTTTCTGCCGCATCGTGCAGCAGGGGGCGTTCTTCGCGATCCGTGAGATTTCCCAGGCACACTTGAAACGCATGCGGAGCTTGGGGCCGAAGGACACCCTTGTTCGCTGCGCCCAAAGACAAGAAGTGGCGCAGGCTTGGCCTGCCGGAAGAAATGGTGCTCCGGCGCATCGCCTACCAAGTGCGTGGTTTTCGCCCCAGCGCCGTAATCACCAACGCGACGGATCCCAACGTGATTTCGTACGCGGAATGGATCGGCATGACGACCAAACACCAGGCAGGGTGCGTGCTGGATAACGCAATCTACCATCGCCGATGGGAAATCGAAACCAGCTTTCGCGAGCTCAAAATCAGCCAGCGGCTGAAGAACCTGAGAGGGCGCACGCCAGGGACTATCTATTACGAGATTGGCAGCCATCTCCTGTTGTACCTGATGGTTCGCTGGCTGATGGTCGAAGCCGCGGCGGAGCGCGGGTTGGACCCGTTGAGGCTGAGCTTCACCGAGGCTCTGAGGGAAATCCAAGACATGGTTCAGACGCTGGTGACTGCCTCGCCGGAGCGCGTCGGTACCATACTGTTACCGCGACTGCTCCGCCGAATCGCTAAGCACAGCGTGCCGCTACGCCCAGGGCGTCATTATCCCCGCCCCAAGGACACCAAAGTGAAAGACCTCGGCCATGGGAGAAAACAGTTGCCCAGCAAACTGATTGCGTAGAAGCTTAGTGCCATTGGGCGTTACCCGCGCCTTTGGATATGCCGCCCCTCATCCGGGCTGCCGAGGGACTTGAACCCTCCGGATCAAAACACTGCCCAGCAGACACTACGGATGCTTTGACTCCTGGGCGGTCGGCTCTTTGGCTCTACGAGCATGAACACCGGCTTGGTACCGCCCAGGTCTCCCTGCTTCTCGTCAACGAATCTTCCGATCATTCCGTCTCCAACCACCCGTCCTCGTCCCGGCACATTTCTGGGTTTTTCAATGCCAGGCTTACCGGACCATGTATCCATGGCCGTCCCTTTCAGGACCAAGCGTCAATTGGGCTTCGCCATTTCCTAGCAGGCTCGCCACGACGATCGGCCGAATCGAGTTTACTTGCGTTACGGACTGATGGTTCACCTCGGGTTGCTCTCCACCCCGCCTCACGGCGACGCAGTTACCGTCGGTTACGAAGCGCCAGAACACCTCCGCAAGGACTTTCACCCTGCTGATTCGCTGCAATTACAGGCGCACTAGGAGCCGCCTCCGTCGGGCGATCGCGGACGCACGCCCCGCGCAGAGATCCTACGAAAGAAGACTCCAAGTCGGTGCGACGTTTCGATCTTACATTGCATGCCCTGCTGTTCGCAGAAGGGATGAGCGAGGGGGCATACCGCGTGATCGTCGGCCCCTACATCACCCACCGCATACGCCTTGGCCAGTCGCCAAAATCCAGAACCAGCGTGTTGCCGTGATCGAGTGGCATGTTGTACCATGAACTGTTGTTGTCTTGGCCGACACCTTAGAACGGCAACAATGTCCGGTGCTGGAAGCGGCGATTCGCTCCTTGGCCTGTTTTGGCGTTCAATCGGGCCGAGATGGCCGGACGGCTTTTCTAGCGCGTCTGCAGGTCGATAAAGAGAGTTTTCCGAACCTCGCGTGAGTTTTCCGGCGAACGAACGTCTCTTTGTCGAGAGATGCTGAGTTCGCGCTCGCGGTGCGCTCTCGCACCGAGCTTTCCGCCTTTCGTCGCAGCCGTGAGACCCGCTGAGCGCTTCACCACGAGGTGCGGTCATGTCGATGAAGACTTTTGCACATCACACGGGCAGGGGCCGCATGCATCGGAACCAGACCGCGGGTTGCTCGGCGCGGTTCCGTCGCACGCGAGTGCCCCGCATCGAATCGCTGGAAGATCGGACGCTGCTTGCGACGCTGCAATTCTCGGGTGCGCTCGCCGAGCAGTCGACGCTCGATTCGGTCGTCCAAGCCGAGAATGAGCTGTCCAATCTGAACACGCCGGCTACTCAAAAGTTCTCGCATAACGACGGCACGGCGGTATCAAACGTCACGCTGACGAGCGCAGCGTCGACCACGGACAATCCGGGTGTCAACCTCGACATTCTGTCCCAGGGAAGCGTGCCCAAAAACGGCATCGCGAGCGTCGCGGTGAACACGGGCCTGGCCGACACGAACGGTAATATCGGCGCCGCCGTTCCCATCACGATCGTCGCCACGAATCCCGGTGAGCGGGCTGGCGCCGCGGTCAACGTGGAATTCGCCTTCTCCTTCAACGTGGAGACGTTCGCGTCCAACAACGCGACGGCCAGCTTCACGTACTCGGCGAGCTACACGTATAACGGCGTCACCACATCGCTGGCATCCAAGACGGACCAACTGGGCGGCATCGGGATCATCAGACCGGTCGGGCCGGGACCCACGGACAACGAGATGGGGACGCTCCATGCTCGGATCGGCGACACGTTCACGCTCACGTTCTCGGAGAACCTCGCCGGCCAAACGCCAGCGCCTCCAGCCCCCGCCGGCATCAGTAACGCTGGGTGGCTCGTTGATGCCAATCTGGACGCGAGCATTGCGCCACCGGACCCGACGTCCACTACCGTTACTACGACCCCGGACAGCGACGCGGACTTCGGTCAGGACGTGACCTTCGAGGCCGCGGTGGACGACATCAGCGGCGACACGAATCCGCCGGCCCCGACCGGGACGGTGCAATTTTTCGTCGATGGCAATTCGTATGGCGCTCAGGCGGACCTGGACGATGGCATGGCCACCATCGATGACGCAGATCTTCCCGTGGGGTCGCATTCGATCACGGCTGCCTACACGCCGGACAGCCCAGACTTCGCGCCGAGCAGCTCTCAGGAACCTGCGACTCTTGTCGTGCAGGCCGACGCGACTGCCACCACCGTCACCACCCAACCCGGAGTTGTCGCGGGCCTCGGTCAAAGTGTCACGTTTACAGCCACGGTGGCCAACACCAGCCAAAGTGCAAGTCCGGCAACTCCGACCGGCACGATCCAGTTCTCCGTTGATGGCGATCCATACGGCGACCCGGTTGCGCTCGTCGACGGCGCGGCGACGACGAGAGACGCAATGCTCTCACTCGGGATGCATGCCATCAGCGCTGATTACACCCCCGACGATCCTGATTTCGCGCCAAGCAGCACTGAGGACCCAGCGACCATCACGATCGGAACCATCGTTCTCTTGGGGACAACCGTCTCGGCCGTCTCGGGCGAGGGGACCTCCGGCAGCGCCGGCACCCTGACGGCGAGCCTGACCACCGGCGGCGTGAGTCTTGCAGGGCAGACGCTCAAGTTCACGTTGATTGAGAACGGCAACCCGACGACCGTGGGCAGCTCGGTGACCAACGCAAGCGGAACCGCTGTCTTGAGCACTGTGGCCCTTGCCGGCTTTCACGTTGGCACGTTCGCGAATTTCGTGAGCGCCAGCTACGCCGGCAACACGGTGTATTCCGGCAGCAGCGGCTCAGGAACCCTCACCGTCGTGGCCGGCAACTACGTCGAGGTAACGACCAACCCCGTAAGTCAGGTCGTAAGCGCCGGAAACCCCGTAACGTTCGTGGCCTCTGGCGCAGGCACGCCGTCCCCGACCGTCCAGTGGCAGGTCAGCACCGACGCGGGTACCACGTTCAGTAATGTTGCCGGTGCCACATCCACTACGTTGACGTTCAACACCACCGCGGCCGAGAACGGCGATGAATACCGCGCCGTTTTCACCAACTCGTCCGGTACCGCGACCACGGCGCCGGCCACGTTGACGGTCAACACGACGCCGGGCGCACTGGTCGTCAGCGCCACCAACGGCGTGTTTCCGCAGTTCAACCTCTCGGGCTCAGACGACCAATTCTTCACGCTCAGCACCGGCAACATCGTCGGTGCCGACCCGTTTGCGAACACGGTCTCGCTCTACAACGGTGAGACCGGGGCTCTGATTAGTGTTCTCGATGGGGCCTCCACGGTCACTCTCTTGACCAACGGCAATTTCGTGGCGACCGGCACCGGCTCGGCGACCTGGGGGAGCGGGATAACTGGCGTCAGCGGCACCGTATCGGCCGCCAACAGTTTTGTCTTTCCCGGAGGACAACCCGGCGCGATCCCGATCACTCCCCTCACGAACGGCAACTACGTCGTGGATGACCCATACTGGGATGTCGGAGCCGGGGGAGTGGCGTGGGGGAACGGGACGACAGGAACCACCGGCACCGCCTCAGCCGCCAACTGCTTGATCGGCAGCAACGCTTACGACCGCGTGGGCACTGGCGGCGTCACGGCTCTGGCTAACGGCAATTACGTCGTTTCCAGCCCGGACTGGAGCAACTTGGAGGGCGCGGTGACGTGGGGAAACGGGACGACCGGTAGTGCTGGCACGATCTCGCCGGCCAACAGCCTCATCGAGTTCGACGATACCGGCGATGACGAAAAGGTGACGCCTCTCGAGGACGGTAATTACGTCGTATCCGACGTCGACTCGAATGACGGCACGGGCATGGCGGCCTGGGGCAGCGGCACGGCGGGCGTCACTGGCGTCGTCTCCGCTGTCAATAGCCTCGTGGGCACCAACGAGGAAGACGATGTCGGGTATCAGGTCACCGCTCTCACGAACGGCAATTACGTCGTGGTCAGCCCGAACTGGAACAACGGTGCCGGTGCGGCGACGTGGGGGAGCGGGACAACAGGTGTCGTCGGCACCATCTCCGCCACCAACAGCCTGGTGGGCACCAGCAGCCCCGTCGGCGGCGCCGTTGGCTCCGGAGTCAACGGCGGCGTCACGGCCCTTACCAATGGCAACTATGTCGTGGACAGCCCCGAATGGAATGTCGGCACGGAACCGATCATTTTCAGCGCGGGAGCGGTGACCTGGGGGAATGGGACGACAGGAACCGTCGGCGTCGTCTCCGCTGCCAACAGCGTGGTAGGCTCCAACCAGAGCGATCAGGTGGGCGGCGGCGGTATCACGGCCCTGCCCAACGGCAACTACGTCGTGGCCAGCCCCGATTGGAACAGCGATATTGGAGCGGCAACCTGGGGCAACGGCACGACAGGAACCAGGGGCACGGTTTCCAGCACCAATAGCCTGGTCGGGAGCAATCCGCAAAACAAAGTAGACCTCTTGAGCGATTCGATCAGCGGCGGTGGCATCACGGCACTGACGAACGGCAACTACGTCGTCGACAGCCCGGGGTGGAGTAGTGACACAGGGGCGGTGACCTGGGGAAACGGAACGACGGGGTCCGTAGGCACCGTCTCAGCCGCCAACAGCCTGGTTGGCACGTACTTCGCTGACAGCGTGGGCAGCCAAGGTGTGACTGCGCTTTCCAACGGCAATTACGTCGTCGACAGTCCGCAATGGGGCTTCCAGGCAGGGGCCGTGACTTGGGGTGACGGCACTGCGGGGGTTGACGGCTCCGTCTCCAGCGCGAACAGCTTCGTCGGCAGCACAGCGAGCGTGGGTCCAACTGCCGGGGACGAGATCGGCGGCGGCACCGTGAACGAGGACGGGCCCGAAATCGTCGGAGGAATCACCGCGCTCGCCAACGGCGATTACGTCGTGATCAGTCCGTTGTGGAACCAGAGCACGGGAGCGGTGACGTGGTTCAACGGGACCACAGAGACGCTTGGCACCGCCTCGAGCGCAAACAGCTTCACCGACATCCCCCTCGTGATGTACACCGGCGCCGCCGGAGTCGTCGTCCTTCCCAACGGTAATTACGTGTTCTGGGACGCCCCTGGCAACCTAGACGTCAACACGTGGTTCGATGGTTCCAACGGCGCGTCCATCGACGGCCAGAAAACGCCCGACCCCCAAAACACATTCACCGGCGGTTTCCTGGGCGCAGCCATTCAGCCCCTTTCGTCAGGGAATTCGTTCATTGCCGGCGCCACGGTTGCCATTACCGACCCGAACGAGCTGACCTACGCGCTCGGCGAGGGCCAGACCATCACCGTCGCCCCGAGCTTCCTGACCCGCGACCTGAACGCCGGAACCAACGTCACGATCCAGTCCAACGACGACATCACGATCGACAGCCCGATCACCGTGACACCCACCAGCACCCCCGGCAACCTGACTCTGGAGACTGGCCGCAGCATCTTAATCAATGCGGGTATCAACACCGCGAATGGAAACCTATCGCTTATCGCCAACGACTCCGTCGCCGACGGCGTCGTCAACAGCGAGCGCGACCCCGGAGACGCCGACATCACGATGACCTCGGGCGCCACACTCGACACCGGCTCGGGGTCGCTGGTGCTCGACCTCGAACAGAGCACCGACA
Source organism: uncultured Planctomycetota bacterium (assembly GCA_963823665.1). GTDB lineage: Bacteria > Planctomycetota > Planctomycetia > Isosphaerales > Isosphaeraceae > CAVXHV01. The sequence goes on along the minus strand of CAWGMQ010000003.1, from coordinate 1,162,794 downwards.
AGACCAACAACAGCCGCGGGTCGGTCACCCTGCTGGGCGTCACGGCCAGCGCGTTCACTCTGCCCTCGGGCAGCACGCTGGGCGTTTCGATCAATGGGACCACACCGGGCGACGGAATCACGGCCGGCACTTATTCGCAGCTCGTGGTCAGTGGATCGATCGACCTGAACGATGCGATACTTCAGGTCGTTCCAAGCACCGCGATCGCCGCGGGCACCACCTTCACGATCGTGCAAAGCGGGAGCGGCGTCACTGGCGTCTTCAACGGCTTGCCCCAGGGCAGCGTGGTCACGGCGGCCGACGGCAGCCAGTTCGCCATTTCTTATCAAGCCGACGGCGGCGAGGCGGTCGTGCTCACCGCGGTGCTGCCGGTCGTCACGGGCGTCAGCCCGTCAACGGGACCGGCCCCGGGCGGCACAACGGTGACGATCACCGGTACCGGATTCACCGACGGTACGGTGGTCGACTTCGGCATGATGCAGGCGACGGGCGTCACGGTGGTCAATAGTACCACGATCACGGTCCCAAGCCCCGGTGGTACGGGCATGGTGGACGTGACCGTCGTGACACCGGCCGGTGTCTCGGTCATGTCGTCGGCCGACCAGTTCAGCTATGTCACCGCGACCGGGCCTCCGGCTGTGACTGGCGTTTCACCGGCAACAGGACCGACCACCGGTGGCACAACGGTGACGATTACAGGCAACAACTTGGCCGGCGTTTCGGCCGTCAATTTCGGGTCGATGCAGGTCAACACCTTTTCCAGCGATACAGCCACCGAGATCACGCTCGCGAGCCCCGCTGGTAGTGGGACGGTTGACGTGACCGTGATGACGCCGGACGGTACATCGGCCGCCTCGTCGGCCTACGAGTTCAGCTATGTCGCCGCGATCGGGCCTCCGGCTGTGACAGGGCTCGCACCGGCGACGGGACCAAGCACGGGCGGCACGACGGTGACGATAACAGGCACCAACCTCACCGGCGCCTCGGCCGTCAATTTCGGCTCGATGCAGGTCCACGCATTCACGAGCGATACGGCCACCGAGATCACGCTCACGAGCCCGCCTGGTACCGGCGTGGTGGACGTGACCGTGGTGACGCCTGAGGGTACGTCGCCCATCTCATCTGCCTACCAGTTCAGCTATGTCACCATGACCGGGCCTCCGACTGTAACAGGGGTTGCACCGGCGACAGGACCGACCACCGGTGGCACAACGGTGACGATCACGGGCACCAACCTGGCCGGCGCCTCGGCCGTCAATTTCGGCTCGATTCAGGTCCACACATTCACGAACGATACGGCCACCGAGATCACGCTTTCGAGCCCCGCTGGTACCGGCACCGTGGACGTGACCGTGATGACGCCGGCCGGCACGTCGCCCACCTCATCGGCCTACCAGTTCAGCTATGTCGCCGCGACCGGGCCGCCGGCTGTGACAGGGATTGCTCCGGCGACTGGACCGACCACCGGTGGCACAACGGTCACGATCACAGGCACCAACTTGGCCGGCGCATCGGCCGTCGATTTCGGGTCGATGCAGGTCCACACATTCACGAACGATACGGCCACCGAGATCACGCTCGCGAGCCCCGCTGGTACCGGCACGGTGGACGTGACCGTGGTGACGCCCGCCGGGACGTCGCCCACCTCGTCGTCGTACCAGTTCAGCTATTTCAGCTCCGTGGGCCAGGCCACGAACCTTTCGGCCGTCTCCGGCAGCGGAACCTTGGGCGGCACTGCAACATTGACGTGCACGCTGACCGCGAACGGCTCGCCGCTCGCCGGCAAGACGATCGCTTTCACCCTGAACGAGGATGGGACGGTCACGACCGTCGGCACGGCGACGACCGGCACGAACGGGGTCGCGACGCTCTCGGGCGTGAGCCTGGCCGGCCTCAATGCCGGCATTTACTCGGGCGTGTGGGTGCCAGTTTCGCCGGTGAGTCGACCTACGCGGGCAATAGCGCCAGCGGCACCCTCAACGTGAGCGCGACGACACCACCTCCTAACCCGCTTATGATCATCGGCGAACAAGCGATCTTCCACCGCAAAACCAACAAGAAAGGCAAGCCAATCGGAAAGGCGGTCTTGAGCGGATTCGTGTTCGACTTCAGTGCGGCGCTCAGTTCCTCGGATGCGGCAAACCCCGACGATTATCAAGTCGAGTCCATCACCACCAAGCGGGTCAAGAAGCAGACCCGGCACATTCTTCACCCGATCACGAGTTTTTCGGTCAAGTACAGCGCAGCGAACGACTCGGTCACACTGAAGTTTGCCGGCAAGCAGACCTTGCGGACCGGAGGCCAGATTACCGTGGTCGGTGGATCTCCCGCAGGCGTCACCGGCCTATCGGGCGCTGTGCTTTCGGGCAATCACGTTTTCAGCATCTCGGCGGGCGGAAAAAAGATCAGCCCCGAATGATCGGCTGCGCTCTGTCGTGCCGGACATCCGCCTAGGTTTGCCAGATGATGAACGCCGAGGCCACGCGCCGCCTCGCGCAAGCGTTCCCGCCTCGCCGCAAAGAAGCAGCCGAGCAGGCGCTCGTTGCTCAGCTTCTCGATCCGCGACCACCAACTTTCGGCACTACTACCCAGTCGATCGATGATGCCCGACAACTCGGCTGAGATCGCGGCCTGGCCATCGCGAAACAAGCGGACGGTGCGGGTTTTCTGCAATTCTTCTGCATACATTGCGCATGTCGGCCCAACGCGACTACAATGCGATCGACGGCCGCGGGCTAACGTAGACCCCGGCAAAATCCCAGAAATCAACGTCAAATCAACATCAGCCCAACGTCAGGCAGATGGCAGACGCGCCGGACTCAAAATCCGGTCCCTGTAATGGGGGTGTGGGTCCAAGTCCCACCTTCGGTATTCGTTGCTCGAGGCGAATCACGGCCGGATTCGTTGTTCGCCAGTCCGTGAAAGCCAGCAGGGCTCGCCCGCGTCGACCTTCGCGAACCACGCCCTGCGGCCCTACTTCTCGAATCGCAGCCCGGCGATCGGGACCTCTTCGGGCCGACTCTCGGCGGTGCCGATTGGCTGTCCCGCCGGTCTAGGATGATCGCCATGGCGCGGCCTGGAGCCAGGCGAAGTTGGAGGTCGGCATGGTGTGCCCGGGAACCCGAGTCCACTCTCGCCCGCGCCAATTGGCAATGCGAAGGACTCAAGAAGGGTGATGGTCATGATGCGGCCCGGGGCCAGGCGGAGTGCAGATCATTATGGTGTCCACCGAAGCTCGGAACCTTCCGTTCGGACACGTTCGCGGCTCAACGCACAATCGCGGCGACGAGGCTGAATGCCGAGTCAACTCGCTGTATAATATCTGGAACAGCAGTCATCGCCAATCGTACGACCTGTAGGCCCGGAGAATGATGTCATGGTTTTCACCGTCAGTCTTCCGGGTGGCGCTCGTGACTTCGAGTTCGAAGCGTACATTCGCCTCTTGGAGAAAAACGGCGTCAATGTTGCCAACGCCCAACGAGTCGCGGACCCGGTGACAAAAAAGAGGTGGCTTTACGCTTGGGATAAGGAATCAGCAGCCAAGAAGTTTGCGGCCGAGCTCAGGCGCGATACCGAGAATGACAGGTGGCAAGTGTATCCGTTGCCACATGGCGGCGTACCGGGACCATTGGGCCCAATCGAGATCCTCGTAAGTTGTCGCAGCGACGGGTGTAACTACAGTCTGAGCCCGACGAGCCGAAATCTGATCCTCAAGAGCTTTCCTGGAGCCAACCTCGCCCCGAATCTTTTCATTGCCACGATCACTCAATTCGACCTCGAGACGGCACACGGACCGATTTTGGACCAGGTCGCGATGATTCTGACTGGACTGTCCGAGCCGCAAATCGAAAGCCTGGGAGGTTACCGAGTGGTAGACCCCGCCGGGAAGAGGGTATTTCATGACGAGCCGCTTAAGACATGAGGAGACGCGTCCGCGCTCAGCGCTCGCTAACGTCCTTTCCCAGCGTTGATACTTCGGCCTCGTTAGATAGCTGAGGTGGCGGCCAAGGATCAAACGCGTTTCGGTACGGCTGAAACGAGAACTTTCCTTTGCCCTTCACGCTCTCCGTCGTGAACACGAGTCGCAGCGCCAGAGCAACCGCATCCCCGTCTTTCTTGGCTATAGACCCTACAGCATACTTTGCTTGTAACTGCCGCAGGACCGAACGTCGGACTACGATGAAATCGGTCCATTTTTGGGTGTATCGGACGGCAAGCACGTAAACCAGAGCCGGCGTGTCGTCCGGCCGATCGAGCTGCTTCCATGGGAGCGAGAATTGTGCGACATATTCGCCGTTCTGCTGTTCGTCCGCCGCCGCGTATTTGACTTGAACGCGGGTAACCGCTTCGTCCTTCTCCCGGACAACGAAGACGTCATCCCCGACATCCACCTCGGGGACCGCCACATTGATGAGCCGGAAGAGGAACTCGGACATCACGGCCATCTGACCGCTCGCACCTTGGTATAGTAATCGATGCTTTTCGTCCGCGTTGGGGCTTCCCTCGATTCTGGTTGCTAATTGGCCAGAAGCGGCCGACGATTTGCTGAGCTCGCCGGTGGCCGGAGGCGGCTTGTCTGCCGACGTGACGGATACGGCCTCGACTGGCCTTTCGCTGGGAGGCTCTGACGCCTTCCGTAAAGGCTGTTTCTTCTTCGCTTTCGCCATGAATCGATGTTAGCAGACTCCGGCCGTGGCGAAACATGCCCAACCGCGAACCGGGCAACTTTGGTTGCGCGGTTAGGCTGGGTCAATGATGGTATGCAGAACACCAGAACTCCTGGGGCAGTTGCGTATGGTGTCCGCAGAACGACCGATCCGACTGGCCAGGGCCAGATGATCGGAATCCTGCGATGCTGCCAGAATACCGACGTACGCCGCCCCTCGATGATGCAGGCGTACGTAGTGGCGTCGATTGTGAGTCAAAACGACACGACCAAGCGCAAAGGCGCGGGCCAGAATGACAGCATCCGGCATCGCCGTTTGACCGTCTTCCTGAGCCGTTAGCACGTCGTGACCCCGTACTCGAAGTTCCTCGACCGCGGGAAAAGCGAAGTCCTCGTCCGCGTAGAGCAGCATCCGCCGTTACTCCACGCGGCCGTCGTCGCCCTCTTCGTTTTCGCGGATGGCCTGCTCGATCTCTTCCCGGTTGGCTGCGACTAATCCCAGGCGGCTTCCAGGTCGGGGGGCGAGAGGGATGGGTAGGTCGACAGGATTTGATCATTGGGCATACCCCCCTCGTGTTCTACGCCGGGAATTGCATGGCGGTCCCGTTCTTCAGCAAGGCATCGAGCGTGTATCCGCCGTTCGTGAGCGAGATCGATACAACGCCCTGATCGAGGAGCGTCTTTCCAGACGTGGTGTACTGCCACAAATCGCCGCTGTTCTGCGAGTTCTGCAAGATATCGATCGTGTAACTTCCCGGGCCCAGGACGAAGGATTGAACCCCACTCGTGATCACGGACCAACCTACGCCGTAGGTGTAGCTTTCCAGTGTGCCACCACTGTTTAGCACGTAGAACGACTGGCCGTCGGAGGACAGCGAGAACGACGAAACCTGCGTCGCAAGTGTCGTCACGCCGATGCCGACCTCGTCGTAGTCGAGGGCTCCGCTGGTCGTCAGGAAGTAATACCCGCTGTTGTCCGGCGCGAGGACGAACGACTTCACGCCGCTTTGGATGCCGTATTGCCAGCCCTGGCCGTAGATGTAGGCATCTAACGTCCCGCCATCCACGAAGTAGTACGAAGAGCCATTCGGCCCCACCGCGAACGACGTCACGTTGTTGGCTACGTTCAAACTCCACGTCCCCGTGCTAAAGGAGTAGATGTCGAGATCCCCCTGGCTGACGACGTAAGAGTAATACCCCGAATACAGCCCCACGCTGTTGTACGCCAGGTCAAAGGCTGTGATGCCACTGAGCTTTTCGATGCTGTATTGCCAGCCTTGGCCGTAGATGTAGGCATCTAACCCACCGCCGTTCACGAAGTAGTACGAAGAGCCATTCGGCCCCACCGCGAACGACGTCACGTTGTTGGCTACGTTCAAACTCCACGTCCCCGTGCTAAAGGAGTAGATGTCGAGATCCCCCTGGCTGACGACGTAAGCGTAATAGCCCGAGTACAGCCCCACGGCGTTGTACGCCAGGTCAAAGGCCGTGATGCCGCTGAGCTGCTCGATGCCGTACTGCCAGCCCTGGCCGTAGATGTAGGCGTCTAACCCACCGCCGTTCACGAAGTAGTACGACGAGCCATTCGGCCCCACCGCGAACGACGTCACGTTGTTGGCTACGTTCAAACTCCACGTCCCCGTGCTAAAGGAGTAGATGTCGAGATCCCCCTGGCTGACGACGTAAGCGTAATAGCCCGAGTACAGCCCCACGGCGTTGTACGCCAGGTCAAAGGCCGTGATGCCGCTGAGCTTCTCGATGCCGTATTGCCAGCCCTGGCCGTAGATGTAAGCGTCTAACCCACCGCCATCCACGAAATAGTACGAAGAGCCATTCGGCCCCACCGCAAACGAGGTCACGTTGTTGGCTACGTTCCAGCTCCACGTCCCCGTGCTAAAGGAGTAGATGTCGAGATCCCCCTGGCTGACGACGTAAGCGTAATAGCCCGAGTACAGCCCCACGGCGTTGTACGCCAAGCCAAAGGCTGTGATGCCACTGAGCTTTTCGATGCTGTATTGCCAGCCTTGGCCGTAGATGTAGGCATCTAACCCCCCGCCGTTCACGAAGTAGTACGAAGAGCCATTCGGCCCCACCGCAAACGAGGTCACGTTGTTGGCTACGTTCCAGCTCCACGTCCCCGTGCTAAAGGAGTAGATGTCGAGATCCCCCTGGCTGACGACGTAAGAGTAATACCCCGAATACAGCCCCACGCCGTTGTACGCCAGGTCAAAGGCTGTGATGCCACTGAGCTTTTCGATGCTGTATTGCCAGCCCTGGCCGTAGATGTAGGCGTCTAACCCACCGCCGTTCACGAAGTAGTACGACGAGCCATTCGGCCCCACCGCGAACGACGTCACGTTGTTGGCTACGTTCCAGCTCCACGTCCCCGTGCTAAAGGAGTAGATGTCGAGATCCCCCTGGCTGACGACGTAAGAGTAATACCCCGAATACAGCCCCACGCCGTTGTACGCCAGGGCAAACGACGTCACGCCGCTGGCGATCTCGTACTGCCAAGCGCCGTTGATGTCGGCGTCCAGCGTGCCGTAGGTCACCAGATAGACGCCCTGGCCGTTCGGCGCCAAGGCAAACGACGTTACACCGCTGGCGATTCCGACGGGCGCCTGTCCGGGATCATCGTAATACAACTCGCCGTCGCTGACGAACCATGCCGTACCGTTGGGAGCCAAGGTGTAATTAACGCCGACCAGCCCCGCTGGCGACATGGTAAGGGACCTCAGTGATTCGCCGATGATCACATCATTCCCGGTCTTCGCATCGATTCGGTAGAGGTCGCCGCTCGACGTCAGGTAGTATAAATTGCCTGCTGAGTCGTAGACCGCTTGGTCGAATTGGCCGGCAAAAAGGGTGTCTCCCTGCTCCATTTCCTCGTGAACGGAACCGTTGGCGTCCTGGACCGAGACCAGTCCGGCCTGCGTCACGGTCACCGACACTGCGTTGGCATCCACCAGGTTCGCGAACTCAGCGCCACCCCACTCGTCGAAGCGCACCAGGCCCTGATTACCGAAAGCGTAATAGCCCGGATCGTAGACCGACGCCTGGCTTGCTGTTCCGTAGCTGATGTCGCCGGGCCCCTCGATCCGTACAGCGACCTTGTAGTAAACCCACTGGCCCACCATGGACGGCATAAACGGCAAATCAAAACTCGCGGGAGGGACGAAGAACTCTTCGGCGATGTAGGGCTCGAAGCTATGGGCACCATAGACGTAGAACCCGCCATCGGGATCGCTCACGATCGTCCCGGCCGAGGGGGGAAGGCCGTCGCCCCACTGGATCGTAGCCGCGTAGTTGGAGGCCGCGTCGGAGGGGCCAGTGGCTGGGAACCATGCCACTGCCACAGTTGCAGGGGTCGGACTCGTGCCAGTCGTGCTCGCCGTCAGCGTTGTAACGGCAAGGCCAGTGGCCGGGGTTCCGCCCCGTGCGGAGGCAATCGCGTTGGTGATCTGCGTCAACTGACTCAGGATCGCCGGATCTTCGTAGTAGTTGGCGTGCGAATACCCGCTGTCGTTCTCTTGTTGCTGGTCGGGGATGCCGAAATCCCGCAACAGGGACCCGTACGCGTAGCTTGTGATCGGGGGAGGATTCGTATAGTCAATGGGGAACATCCCCATAGTTTGCCAGCGGTCGTAGAAGTATTCGACGTTTGATGGAACAGTTCGCGGCAAGGTGTGCCGGAACCCGCCCTGCCCGACAGGGTCGAGGGTCGCCAGCAGCGCGATGCTGTGGTAGGCTTCCTCGGCCGTCGCGAGAACAGCAGCGCCGCCCAGGCTGTGGCCGATCAGGACGACTTTGTCCGAGGCGGGAAGGGCGTTGATGAACTGGGCGAGATCCTGCACCATTCCGCCGTAGTTCGTTGGGTTGCCCAGGTCCAGAGACGCGCCTTGCGTCCAGTTGGCCGATATTGAGCCTGGGTCTGTGTTGGAGTAAGGGTAGGGGACAATGTTGTTCCAATCGCTCCAATACACCGTGTCTCCGTGCTCTTCGAGCGTCTCCTCGAAAGAGGGGGGCATTGGATTCCCGCCCAGGCCGCTCACCCAGATGACATCGGTGTGGCTATTCATGGCCACAGGAACAGCCTCAGGATTGTAAAGAAGGTACGGCGCGGGGCTCCCGCTGAGCAGCGTCCGCTCCTCTATTGCTTCGATCTCCAGCCGGACCCGTCGCGTGCGACGGACATCGGTCTTGGAGGTACGTCGGGGTTTGGTGCTCTTCAGATAGCCCATGGTGTTCGGCTCCGTGTCGGAGGGGTCTGTGTCCTGCCATCAACCACGTCCTCCAGGAAGAGCGAGACTGCTCTCCCGAGGCAGAAACGGGGTCTCCAAAAATCTCCTGCAGCGTGCAATTCACCACCCATGGGGGTTATGATTTGGGAAGCACGCGCTGACGATACGGGCATCGGTGAGCGCAGCGCAAGGCTATGGTGAGACTGAGCTTTGGCCCACGACGACCACACCACGGTGATCCAGCGTTGGATTGACCGGATCCGGGGCGGCGACGACTCCGCCCGCGCCGCCCTGCTGGGCTGCGCCTCCGAGCGGCTGACCCGGCTGGCGCGCAGGATGCTGCGGGACTACCCTGGCGTCGCCCGCTGGGAGCAGACCGAGGACGTCTTGCAGAACGCCCTCATCCGGCTCGACCGTGCGCTGAAGGTCGTCACCCCGCCGACGGCGCGCGACTTCTTTCGCCTGGCCGCCGCGCAGGTGCGGCGCGAGTTGATCGACCTTGCACGGCACTACCAGGGCCCGCAGGGGTTGGGCGCCCATCACTCGACCCGACCAGGATCCGACAGGACCGCACGCGAGCAGGCGCTGGCCCCGTCGCCGCCAGACACGACGTTCGAGCCGGGCAGGCTGGCCGCCTGGACCGAATTCCACCGCGCCGTGGACCGCCTCGTCGCGGGCGACCGCGAGCTGTTCGACCTGCTCTGGTACCAGGGCCTGACCCAGGCCGAGGCGGCCGCGGTCCTGGGGGTGACGGAACGTACCGTCAACAGCCGATGGCTGGCGGCGCGGGTGCGGCTCAGTGATGCCCTGGGCGGCCAGCTGCCCATTTGATCACTGAACACTCGAGTCCACACTCGTGCCCTGTCCAGCCGGATCAGCCTGGCACCAGGCCGGGGTAGGGCACGATGTTACCGACCAAGTTGTGGGAGAATCCGTTGTACGCGACCGTGTTGAACGAGTTGGTTTCCACGATGCCACCTCGGCTGCTGTAGGATATATCGTTCTGGACTACCGAGTTGCCCGAGACGTCGTCCAGCTCGACGCCATAGCGGCTGCCGAGGTCGTACCGTCCGGACGAGTCGGTGCCGATGACGTTGTCGTCAACGACGTTGCCGGTCGTGTTCTCCCCGAATGCGGGGAAGCCGCCGAGCTCGACCCCGATGTACGTGTTGGCCGAGATAAGGTTGGATTCGACGTAGTTGCACGAGGCCCCGCCGTCGATCGAGATACCGTACGCGTTGCCCAAGGCGTAACGCCCAGTGGCGTCGGAGCCGACAGTGCAGTCCTCGACGACGTTGTAGTCGGCTCCCATCCCCTCGGTCTCGCCGTTGTCGCCCGAGATGAGGTCGCCTCCCGCGTCCTCGATCTCGACGCCGCTTTCGGTGTTGCCGGAGATGAGGTCGCCACGGATCGTGTTGTATGAGCCCGTCTCGAATGCGGCGGCGGCTTCCGTGCGGGTGTGCGAGATGCGGTCGCTGTGGATCGTCTCGTACGACCCCGGCGAAATGAGCACGCCGTTGTTGTTCGGTACAGCGTGCCGCCCTGTCGGGTCGGTGCCGATGTAACAATCCTCGACGACGTCGCGCGACGACTGGATGCTGACACCCGCGCTGAAGCCGCCGAGGGCGAATCCCTTGATCGTGACGTTGGGGGAGTCGATGTCGAAGCCGTCGAACGAGCACGACGAGCCGGTCAGGTCAACAACGGGGCTGGTGCGGTAGCCGGTCTGAGAGGTCCCATCGATCCTGACGGGCCTGGTGATCGTCGGCAGAGCCGACTCGAGCGCGATCGTGTGGACACCCGAGCCGGGGATCTTGAACTTGATCGTATTGGTGGGGCTGTTGCTCTTGTGCACCTGGATGATCGCCCAGCGGAGGGTTCGAGTGCCGCTGTCGGCGGTGCTCGTCACGGTAAAGGTGGAGAGAAGCTGGCGGCCTTCGAGAGCCTCGGCCGAGGGGCGGGCACGCCGATGGGTCTTCGGGGCGGCCGACGCTCGACGGGCGGTCCAGCGGAAGCGGATGTCACGCAACATGATCGGGATCCTGTGAAAGAGGTACGCGGATCAGGCAGACTCCGAACGGCCGGCTCGCGCCGGCGATGTCCTGCAAGGGCGCCCTTCGCGGGTAAATGCGAAACGGGCCGGATAGCAGACCGGAGCTCGGGAATAAACCTCCGACGCACCCGATCAGTCGCCTCCAATTGGCTAAGCGAGGGCAATCGTGAGTGGCAGAAATCGGGAAGCGAAATCGGTGCAATTTTCTTCGCCAAGCGCCAGGACGTCGGGCTATAATCGATAGCTTGAAACTCGAGTAGTCAGACAGACTGATGACGTCGCGTCCGACCCGAATGAGATAATGCCCATTGTCTCTGATGACCGGACGACCGTGACCCAGGGGGTGGATCGAACGGTACGGCGACTCGGTGCGCACCGCGCTGTTGGGCCGCGCCCCCCAACTCGCTGGGAGTTTCCGAGCGAACGACAAATAGCCGGCGGCTGGCGGAGCGGGTGCGGCCCAATCATGCCCACGGCGGGCAGCTTCCCGTCGGGTGACTTCGAAGTAGGAGTTCAATTGCGATGACGCCCGAGCCCGCCGAGGACCGTCTGGGAGATCTGCTGCTGCGGTGGGATGAGCTGCGCCGCCAGGGACAAATTGCCTCTGCCGAGGACTTGTGCGCGACATCTCCCGAGCTCGTCGACGAACTGCGGCGCCGGATCGTCGCGGTGCGAGAAATGGACTGTGTCCTCGATTTCGAGCCGGCCCAGACCCACGCTATTGCGGACGGCGAGCGTCTTGAAGGTTCGAGCAAAGAGCGCGGGCTACCGGACGTCCTGAGCGCGGTCGCCGTGTACCGCCCCGAGCGACACCATGCGCGTGGCGGTCTGGGCGAAGTGCTCACGGCTCGCCAGGAGGAGCTGAACCGCACCGTGGCATTGAAGCGGATCCGGCCCGAAAAGCTGCACGAGGCGGCGCGGCAGCGGTTCCTCCGCGAAGCCGCCATCACCGCCAGGCTGCAACACCCCGGCATCGTGCCGATCTACGGTTTGGGGCAGGACGACGACGGGCCGTTCTACACCATGCCCTTCATTGCGGGCCAGACGCTCCAAGAAGCCATCGACGCTTTTCACGGGGACGAATCCTTGCGACGCGACCCCGGCCAGCGTGCTTTGAGGTTTCGCGGCCTGCTCCAGCAGTTCATCACGGTCTGCAACACGATCGCCTACACCCACGACCAGGGGGTGATCCATCGCGACCTGAAGCCGTCGAACATCATGCTCGGTCCTTACGGCGAGACCCTGGTGATGGACTGGGGCCTGGCGAAGCGGCTCGGTGCGGTCGGCGCCAGCGGCGAGGCAGAAGGGGAAGCACCTTCTTCGAGTCCATCGCTCGATGCCCTGACCGCCACGGGTGACGTGATGGGGACTCCGCACTACATGAGCCCCGAGCAGGCCAAGGGCCAACCGGTCGGCCCCGCCAGCGACATCTTTAGCCTGGGCCTCGTTCTCTACGCGATCCTGACCGGAAAGTCAGCTTTCGATGAGCAAAGCTTTCGGGGGGTCGACCCGCTGAAGGATGTGCGTGAGGCGGCGGTCGTGCCGCCGCGGCGGCGCGACCCGAGCGTGCCCCGCGCACTGGAGGCTGTCTCCCTGAAGATGTTGGCGGCGCGAGCCGAGGACCGCTATGGCTCTGCTCGCGCCCTGGCTGACGACCTTGGGAAATGGTTGGCCGACGAGCCGGTAACAGCCTGGCGCGAGCCATGGTCAATTCGTGCGCGACGTTGGATGCGACGACACCGAACGTTGGTGGCTTCCGCCGCCGCCGTGGTGCTCGTGGGAATGCTCGCCCTGAGCATCGCCTACTCCCGCGAGTCGGCCTATAACCGCAAACTGCGCGAGACTAACCTTGAGCTGACCGACGCCAACGCTCGGGTGACACGGGCCAGGAGCGAGGCCGACCGCCGGCTCGATCAAACCCTTCAAGCGATCGAAGACTATTACACGGGCGTCGGCGCGGAAGTGTTGTTGGGCCAGAAGGAGTTCCAGCCGCTGCGCCAGCGGCTCCTGGAGAAGCCGCGCCAGTTCTACGAGCAAATGGCACGCGAGCTGGAGTCGAGCCCGTCACCCGACGACCGCATGAAGCACTTGCTGGCCAAAGGGCGGTTCGGATTGGGTCGAATCTCGTTGTCGCTCGGGAACCATGCAGAGGCCAGACGGGAGGTCGAGAGGGCCATTGAAGTCCTCAGCGAGCTCGGCGCGCGAAACGCCACGGAAACTCAGGATCAAAAGGGCTTGGCCTCTTGCTATGGCAATCTCGCGTATCTGCAATCGCTGGCCGGGGAAGAGGCGGCCGCGGGCGAGTCGTTCGGCAAAGCGATCACCCTCTGGAAAGCGCTGTTAGCCCGCGAGCCTGATTCGCGCGCCATTGAACGTGAGCTTGCAAGGGCCTACACAAACTCGTCATCGGCACAGCAGCAATTCGGCAAGCTCGGCGACGCGACCAACTCACTCAAACAGGCCATCGCGATGCTGGCCAAGCTTTCCGAAACGCAAGGTGAGGCCGCCGATGTCAAAAACGATCTTGCCTGGAGTTATGAGAGACTAGGCGACGTCCAACGTTTGCGCCGCGATCTTCCCGGCGCCGAAGGTTCCTACCGCGAGGCCATCGCCATCGGAACGGAGCTGGTTGCGGCTCACCCCGACGTCGTGGACTACAAGTACAGGCTAGCCCAAAGCCACCAAGGGTTGGGGGTAGTGCGCCGACGGTCTGGGGACCTCGCCGGGGCCGCTGAATCTCACCGGAGCGCGGCCACCAACCGAGAGGCTCTGGTGGCATCTCGACCCAATGTCCCCGACTACCAGAACGAGCTAGCCGGTAGCTACAACAACCTGGGGGTTGTCGCCGAGTCCGGCGGCGATCATCGAGCCGCCACCGATTTCTACAACAAGGCAATCAACGTGCAGACCAAGCTGATCAAGTCTCAACCAGGTGTGCCCGCCTATCAGGAGAGACTGGCGCTCAGCTTCCACAATCTCGGTGACGTTTACTTCAACAGTGAACAACCTTCAAAGGCAACGGAATCGTACCGCCGAGCCATCGAGATCAGGTCGCGCTTGACAAGGGACCTTCCCTGGAACGCGCACTACTCGGAAAGCTTGGCCTTCAGTTACACCAATTGTGGCGGTGCTCAGTCCTCCGCGGGCGACCATGCCGGGGCTCTTGAGTCCCTGAGTCATGCGATCGAGATCAGGTCCACGCTGGTTTCCAAACATCCCAACGTCCCGGAATATCAGGAGGGATTGGCCACGAGCTATACCTCACTCGCGTCGGAGGGAACGGCGTCCGGCAATCCCGACAGCGCTCTCGAGCCCGCACGACGCGCCATTGGGATTCTTACCAAGCTGGTCAGCTCTTTTCCGGACGCGGTCTACTACAAGAGCGGGCTGGGCGTTGCTCTGGAAGCCCTGGGTTCGGCCCTTCTCGGACTTCGCCAGTATCATGAGGCCGACCAGGCCTTCGAAAGAGCCATCGAATATCAAAAGTTCGCACTTGAGCGCTCACCCGGGGTCGTCCATTTCCGTGGCTCATTGTCACACCATTACGCCGTCCTGGGCGAGAGCCTGCGAATGCAGGGACGTGTGGACGCCGCTGTGCGGATCGCGCTCTTGCGCAAGAGCTTATGGTCCAAAGAGCCAGGGGAGTTCTACAAAGTGGCCAGCGAACTGGCCCGGTGCGTGCCCATCGTGCGCAAACCGGCTCAATTGAAAGCCGTGGCCGGCGAGGCGATCGAGGCCCTGCGCCTGGCGGTCGCCGTGGGTTATACGGACGCGGCCTGGATGAGCCGCGACACCGATCTCGTTCCGCTCCACGACCGCGCAGACTTCCGCGCCCTCGTCGCCGAGCCTCTTCGATCGGACATTCCCGGCCGACCCATTCGCGCCGTGAGATCTCTGATTGAACAAAGGTGTCAGGAACCTTTAATGCCCTCGACCCCAAGAATTTGATGCGGCTCGTCCGCACTCGGGTCTTCGACGCCCTTACTCGCCAGCCCGCCGCGAATACCGTGGTCGCCCGAAACACGCCGATCCCCGCCCGTCGCACGATCACCTATTACACCAATCGGGCCGACCAGGCCCGGATCATTCTGGATGTCGTCCAGACCAAAGGCTCGAGCAAGGCACCGGTCAGTCTGGGGCATTTCGCTTTCCCTGTCGACCGTCCGCGAAAGAACCATCCCCTGGAAAACACGCTCGGCTACGACGAGCACAGAATGGTCAACGTCGTCGCCCGCGAGCCCGATTCCGGCCGCGAAGTCAAACGCGATTTCACCGGCTCAGCCCACCCCATGGATCGGATCATGGCGTCAGCATCCGCCCAGGAGTCCTGGCCACCAACGGCACGAAGAGCAGCCACTCGTTCTCGGCAGTCGCGTAATAAGCAGCACAGCGCGCGCATTTGCCCCCGGCCCGGCACGGAATTCGCATCCACGCGGTTGGTTAGATTCTGTTCGCATGGTTTGCACTCGGTCCAACGGCCCGACCCGCCGAGATGGCTTCCATCTCGCGCAAAGGGAAAATCACCATGGCTGCCGCGACGAGGACTCCCAGGAAGCAGAAACAGGCGTCCAGCAGCAAGCCCGGCACTGTCGGCCGGCATCAGAACGGCAACCCGAAAAAACTCAGATTGAATGACTATGAAGCAGCGCAGGTCCAAAAAATCGCCGCCTGGAAATCGCAGCCGCCCAATCCGCTCTCCGAGCTCTGGAGCATCATCACAAAGCCCGCGGCCAAACTGGTGGGTGCGGTCATTCCCAAAGCGCTTGTCCAATCCGCTGTCGAGCTGGCCGATGACGGCGCTTCGCGCCTGGCCAGCGAAGCGGATATCAAGTTGCGCCGGCATCGATGACATCACCGAAATGCACGATCGGCCGATGGAAGAATGCGATCGCATGGCGCATCAAACGGGGCTTATCGCGCTTGCAATCGCCGCCGCCGAAGGAGCGGCGACCGGTGCCGGCGGTCTCTGGACAACCCTGCTCGATGTGCCGCTCGCCATGGTGGTGGCGCTTCGCACCATCCGCAAAATCGGGCATTGTTACGGCTATTCGCTCGAGGGCGTCGAAGGCCGCAAGCTCGTCCTGGGCATTCTGAGTATCTCCCTATCAGGCTCTCTCGACCTGCGGCGGCGAAGACTCAGGCGACTGCGCGATCTGGAAGACATGGTTGCCGAGCAGACCGAGGAAGAAATCTTCGTGCAGGAAATCGTCCAGTTCGCCTTCCAGCTCGAGATCTTCGAAGAGGTGCCGGGGTTGGGCGCGATCTCCGGCGCCTTGCTGAACGCCGAGTTCATGCACCGCGTCGATCTGACAGCGCGCAGGGTTTTCCAGGAGCACTGGCTCCGCGACAACAGAAAAGTCCAGGTGATCGAGCCGGCCGCCGCGCCCGACCGTGCGCTGGCACCGGGCTTGAGCGGAGCACTCGGCCGCGCGGTTTATTCGGGAATCTACTACGTCGGTTTTGGAGCGGCGCTGCCGGTGTACTTCGCCGGTGCAGCGTTCGGCCCGATGAGCGGCTCCGTAGCTCGCGGCCTCCGCGAAGGGGCCGCGGCGGCCACCGAGAGCGCCACGCGATCGCTCGACTGGGCCAGCAGCGGCAACGGGCGCCCGGCTGCGAGAGCCTCACGCGGGCGGACGCGCGCGCTGGCCCACGCCTGAGTGCAGCGTTGACTCAGCGTTTGAACAGGTGGGAGATCACGGCTTTGGCGAAATGCACGATCCAGCCCGAAGCGCTCGACGCGGCGAAGTGCCTCGATAACACACCCTGCATTCCGCCTTCGCCCCAAGCTTGCCCGCCCTCGAGGTACTCGAGAAACGAATCGCCGATGACGCGCGTCAGGTACGCCATCGTCGCGGCCTGAACGGCTCCCCCGGCGGCGAAACCAAGTGGGTTGAACTTGAAGACGCCGGCGAGCACGCTGCCTGCCGCCTCGGCAATGCCAAGCTTGAAAAGCGTCTGAGCCATCTGGCGGCCAACCATCGCCAGCGATTCGGTGGAAAGCGGCACCTCATGGAGTGCCGCAATTTCACTCAGCATTCGAAGCTGCACAGCGCCCACGGCCAGCGGGCCAAGCGCGAGGACGGGATTGGCAAACGCTGTCGCTGCTGCAATCCACTGGTGGCGCTCGATCAAGATGCGCGCCCGCTTGCGCCGCGCGAGCGCGGTCTGAGTGCGTCGGGCCTGCTCGCGCAGCCGCTCGCGCAAGAGCAAGTTGCCCGCGCGCAGTGCCTCTCCCTCGTCTGCCAGGATCACAGCCACGCGATCTTCGAGCGCCTCAAGCTCAGGGGGTTCCACCTCGAGCTCGATCGCGCTGGTTCCGTCCGGCATGAGCACGCGTACGGGAACCGGAGCGGGAGCGGCTGCGACCGCCAGGATATCCTCGGGCGGCACGAAGCCGTCGAGCCGTTCGCAGATCTTGGCCAGGATCGCGCCCCGATCCTCGTCAGTGAAACGATCTTTTTTGTTGAGCACGGCGATCAACCGCTTGTCGAGCCGGGCCAGCTCGATCAGCGTGTCTCGTTCGGTGCGAGTGAGGTCGTGGTCGACGATAAAGAGCACCAGGTCGGCCGCGCAGGCAAGGTCGATCGCCTCTGCCGCGCGAGCCGTACCTTCCGGGCCAGGATCGCCCAGACCCGGCGTGTCAGTCAGGAGCAACGTGCCTTCCACGCCCTGGACGGAATAGGTGTGCGAACAACCACGGTGCGTCGTACCGAAGGTCGCGCCGGTAGCACCCGCCGAACGGCCCAGAAGCGCACTCACCAGCGACGTCTTGCCCACGGGCCCAGTGCCAACCACGACCACATGGAACTGGTTGTCGCCCTCGCCCGCCTCGGACGGGCGCTCCGGCGGCCCGGCATTCGCAGCGGGGTCATGCCCTTCAGCCGCTCGTAAATGACGGGCTGGCCCGCGCCGCAACCGCGCAGCCGCCGCGCGGTGAACTTTCCCCTCCTGCCGCGGCCGCGCTGCCCGCTTTCTTCCCGCGGCCTCGATGTGCTCGAAAGAAGTCTTACCCATCGCGACGCCCCGACGTTTGATCGCCGCCGAAAAATCACCGATGGCAGTGAGATCGCGAGTTCCAATGCCCACCATCAGACGCCCGCCGAAGGAATCTGTGGGACCACCATCTTTCCTCATCATCGCTATTCCCCGCGCGAGTGGCAAATCCCGCGCGCACCGTGAATGTCGCGGGCGGTGTGATTCCCATTTGGTACGGATTTTGCGATCATAGATGTCGGATGGGCAGTGAATAAAGTTCGACGTGCACAACTGAATCCCTCAGGAGGATTTGATGCCGGTCACCAGATCTGAGTTGATGTTCCTCTGCGGCGGTGCCATTGCGGGGGTTGTGATCGCCAAGAACTGGGACAAGATCAAGGAGCAGCTCGGCCCGCTGAAGGAGAAGGTCGGCCCGTTGCTCGAGACCGCCAGCGAGGCATTCGGCGACGCGTATGCCTCGGCCGCGCGCCGGGTAGGCGAGCGAGTCGAAGCCATGCAAGACGCGATGGCTGCGGCGGGCCAGAGCGCCACGCGCAGGAAGCCAATGGCCAGACCTCTTAGCGGACGCCAATGCACGCTGAACGAGGCAACGGCGAGAACGACGATGCGGCACGCCCGGCAGTTGCCTGGGCCGACGGAACCATTCGGCTCGTCGACGATCGGCTGTTCGATCGAAAGCGCCCCGGCGCCTGCCGGAAATTCGTCGCCAGGATCTTTCGTCTGAGCGAGGTTCGGTCTCTCGAAATCGATTTCACCGCGCGCCAGGCGGTGATTAAGTATGATTCGACGGAACGGGCTGCCGCCGACGTGCTGGCACGCCTGGCCACCGTGATGCGCGGTGGGAGCGTGGCAGACGAGGTCGCCACGGACAAGCCCCCGCCCTGGCCCTCGGCAAACCAGCCCACGCTCAAGATATTTCGACACGAATCACTGCTCTCCACGTGGGAGATTCTGAGCTTCCTGCCCGGTCGGATTCGGTTCCGTAGCGAAGACTTGAACAGCAATCGCGACCTCGCCGCCCGCGCCGAAGCCGAGCTCACCGGTGCGCACGGGGTGACCGACGTGCGCATCAGGCAGCTCACCGGCAGCCTGCTCGTCCATTTCGAATCGCGCGCCATCACACCGAGGCACTTGCTCCATTTGCTCGAGCGCCTGCGCCTGGAAACCGGCGAGATCGCCCAGGCCAGCGCACACCCGCCGCTGGTTCGATTCGGGCTTGTGAATGCCTCCGTCGGCCTCGCGGCTCTTGGAACATTTGCCTTGCCGATCCTGTTGCCCGCCAGCGCAATTCTGCTGCTGGCTTCAAACCGTACGGTCATCAAGGCGGCGTGGCGTGATCTGCGCCGCCGGCATTTGAGTCTGCCGGTTCTCTTCAGCACGATCGTCGGGGGCACGCTCGCAAGCGGTGACTTCTTGACCGCGTCGATCATGGCCTGGACGGTCATTTTCTGGCGGCATCAGCATCGCGTGGCCCAGTTCCAGTTGCGCCGGCAGTTGCTTGCACCCTTGGCGCAGCGGCGGCGGTTTGCCCGGCTCTGTGCCGGCGCGCGGCACGTGGAGCTACCGATCGAGCGGCTACGGGCGGGAGACCGGATTCAGGTCGAGACAGGAGAGCTCATTCCAGCCGACGGGCGCTTGGTCGACGGCCCCGCCGTCGTCGATGAGCGACTGGTGGGCGGCACAACAGGTCTGACGCTCAAGCAGGCCGGTGATCCGATCTTCGCGGGTTCATGGTCGGTTGAAGGCACGCTGGAAATTGAGGTCTCGGAGCTGGCTCACACCGCGCGTGCCGCTCGGATCGCCCGTGAGCTGGCCGGTGCGGCCGTGCACTTGCCGACCGGCCTCGCCGTGACAACACACGGTGAGCGCTTCGGCCACCGCGCCGTTCCCTCAACGCTGGCCGCCGCCGGAATCGGCCTTCTCGTCGGCGATCTCTCCATGGCGACCGCAATCCTCCGGCCGGATTACAGCACGGGTCCCGGCATGGGCGTCTCCCTCGAATCGCTTCGCGACATCGCGGCCGCCGCCAGCCACGGAGTGCTGATTCGCGACGCGTCGGCGTTCGAGCGCATCGCCTCCGCAGATTTGATCCTGTTCGACCATGTGCCGGCCCTGGAACAGGCCCGGGTCAAGGTCGCCAGTGTCGAGAGTCGCGACGGCACCGCCGAGGCGGAGATTCTGTGTTTCTGCGCCACCGCCTTTCGCGACCTCGGTGATGAGCGAGCATTCGCGCTGCAAAAGGCCTGCGCGACGAATCGGATTGCACCCCTCGACATCGTGCCCGGCTATCGTGGCGAGGGCATCACGTTCGAGCACGGCGCGCGCACATCAGCGTGCGCAAGGCGCCCGAGGCTGGATCCTCCAGCGCGACGGCAAGGCCAATCGAGGTCTTGTGCGATGGACGGCTCGCGGGGATGGTCACGTTTGGATTCGCAGGCGAGCCCCACGCCCTCGAAGCGATCCAGGAGCTGAGGCGACAGGACGCATTGCCGATCGGCCTGGTTTCCGATCGTCCTGACGACGTTGCTCGCTCCCTGGCAGCCGCGCTGGGATTTCGAAATTCACGCTGCCGGAATCACTTCGGATGCGAAGCGAAACGTGCTCGCGTCACTTCGCCAGCGTGGCTTCAAAGCAATTTATGTCGGCGATTGCCGGCGCCATCCGGAGGTTGCTCGCGAAGCCTTTCTGGCGATCTCCGTCGCCGAAGAATTTGACCCGGACAACGATCCGGCCGCCGTGCTGGTACTGCGGCGCGATCTCGGCTGGCTTGGCCCACTTCGCGCGCTCGCGCGATCTCACATCGATCGCATCCGAGCGGTTCATGGCGCGGCGCTGCTGCCCAACGCCGCGAGCGTCGCAGGAGCATTCCTCCTGGGCTTCACCAGTTTCTCGGCCGTGATCCTCACCAACCTGGGCACGCTTGCGATCTATTCCGGCCTGCCGCGGCGACTGCGCCGAGCGCGGTAAGGGAGCCGCGCGGGCGATCTCGAACCCGAGAGGCCGCCTCGCCCTCACCAAGCTCCCCAGTCGCCGATCGCAGCGACACAAAGTTATAAATAAACGTTAGTGCTTGAATTCCTTCACAGGTGGCGATTGGGCCTTCTTGAGTAGTGCCGCCACGTCGGCCCAGAATTCGGTGAAGGCCGTGCGGTCGTCAGGCCGCAGTCTCGCCAGTGCCGCTTCATCACGGATGCTGGCAAGGTCGGAGTCTTGCTGCCAGCGCCGCAGCGCCGACCGGCCATCGGCGTGGTCGGAACCTTGACCGCGCTCCAGTTGCTTGCTCCACACGGCCAGGTCGGCGCGGAGCCACGTGAGGGCTTGCTTCCGCAAGCGGGCTCGCTCGTTGTCGTCGAGCTTCGCCGATTCCTCGTCCGCGCCGGCGGCTGCCAGCGCGGCGAGGCAGGCGGCGTTGTAGCGGTGCGCGACTTTCATGTTTTCAGCCAAGTTGGGGTCGGTGGCGAATGCTGCTTCGAACAGTCGGACGCCGGTCGTGTATCGTTTCCGTTGTAAGGCACAGAGTGTGGCAAGCCGGCATCCCTCGCGCGCGGTCTTCGGCTCCGCGTTGCCGGCAGCGATGTCCGGCAGGCGCAGAAGAAGATCGCGGTCCCTCTGCGCCTCGGTACGAGCCGCACGGGCGTACTCATTGTTGGGATCGAGCCGTAGCGCCTCACTGAACGCCGCGACTGCCCCGTCAGGATCGCCGGTTCCCGCGCGCGCACGTCCCAGGTTCAATTGGATTTGGGCCGAGTTCCGCTCGAGTTTGGCGGCTGTTTCGGCAACCGGCAGTGCGCCGGCCGGATCACCATGGGTCAACTTGAGATAGGCGACCCAATCGTGAAAATTGGCGTCCTTCGGATCAAGCTCGATGGCCTTCTGGAAGCTGGCCATGGCCGCCTGGACCTGGCCCTTGGCGTTGAGAGCCACACCGAGGTCACCATGGGCCTGCGCAATCCTCGGGTCAAGTTCGATCGCTTTTTCAAAGCAGACAATCGCCGCGTCGTAATCGCGCTTCACATCGCAGAGAATCGCACCCAGACTGACGCGAATCTTAGCCGACGTGGGATCGAGCTCGATGGCCTCCCGGAAGCTGGCGATCGCCTCATTGATCTGACCGTTGGCCTCAAGCGCATGGCCCAGGTTGAAATGCGCAACCACCAGCTTTGGCTCGAGCGCAATGCCCTTGCGGAACGAAGCGATCGCACCCGCGTAATCCCGTTTGAAATCACACAGCAGGGCGCCCAGGTTCACGTGACTCTCGGCGTGCTTCGGGTCGCACTCGATGGCCCTGTGGAAGCTGGCGATAGCTTCATCGATCTGACCGTTGTCCCGGAGCGCATTGCCCAGAGCGTAGTGCGCTCGCGCGAACTTCGGGTCGAGCTCGATGGCCTTGTGGAAGCTGGCGATAGCTTCGTCGATCTGACCGTTGTCCCGCAGCGCATTACCCAGGTTGTAGTGTGCCTCAGCCGACCTCGGGTCGAGTAGGGCGGCCTTGCGAGAGCTGGCGATCGCCTCGCCGGCCCGGCCCTTGTCACGCAGGGCGGAGCCGAGTTTCATGTGGGCCGAGGCAAGGTTCGGGTCGAGTTCAGTGGCCCTGCGGAAGGATGCGATCGCCTCGTCGAGTCGACGTTTTCCGACGAGCGCATTGCCCAGGTTGTAGTGATGCCCCGCGATATCCGGTTCGAGCTCAAGGGCCTTACGGAAATACTCGAGTGCCCCGTCGTAATCGCGCTTGTAGTCGCACAAAATCGCACCCAGTCCACTGAGTGCCCATGTGTTCTCCGGCGCGAGTTCAATCGCCTTCCGCAGGCTGACGATGGCCGGCTCGATTTGGCCCCCGACGAACAGCGCATGGCTGAGCCCGGTGTGGGCCGCGCTGTAATTCGGGTCGAGTTCGAGGGCCCGCTGGTAGCAGGCGATCGCCTCGTCAATGTGCCCTTGGCCGCGGAGTGCGATGCCCAGGTTGACGTAGCACCCCGGGCTCGCCGGGCGCAGGGCTACCGCGGCTGTCAGGAAACGCACGGCCGCGTCGTTCTCAGGCGGTGTCACGGTTTGCAGCGCCCACCCCAGGTCGTGGTTGAGCCAGAAGTCAGCCGGGTATTGTTCTTGGGCTCGCCGCAGCAGTTTGGCTTGTTGGGCCGGCCCGAGCTTGCCCGCGAGTCTGGTCAGCGCCCGGGCCGGTATCTTGCGGACGTCGGCTGCCTCGGCCAGCGCATCGAGCGCCGCGCGCCGCTTGGCGACGTCGCTCTCCCGACGGGCGGTCCGCACTTGCCCGCTCCAGCCGTCGCCGGGCTCGGCCGCCTCGAGAACGGCTCGGAGCCACTCCCGGTGCGGTTCATTGATTCGGTAAATCGGGTTGTCCGCCAGGTCGTCCCACTCGTCCAGTGCGGCCAATAGCGCTTCTCGCACCGGCGCCGGCCGCTCCCGGATGCGTGCCACCGCGGCCGCCGGGTCGCCTTTGCCCGCCGCCAAGCGGTACGCCCGAAACGCCTCTCGAAAGAGGGGAATGGCACGCTCTCGGGCGAACCGGTTCTCGCCGCTCACTGTCTCGGCCTGGGCCAACCTGGCGGTGTCGAGGGCGGCGACCAGCGCGCGGTCATCCTCCTCCTGGTCCAGCTCGTTCTGCAGTCGCTTCACCTGGGCCACCAGCGCCGATTCAGCGGGGCCGTTCTCGACCAGCGCCAGCGCCCGCTGCGCTTGCTCGCGCGCTTGCGCGAACAGGGCCGCGCCGCCGGCTGTCACCGCTTTCGCTTGCTCGCGCAAGACCGTTGCCTTGTTCAGGGCCTCGTTCACATCGCGGGAGAGCGCGATCTGGCGCGCATCGCGTTCGACCTTCACCCAAAGCAAGCCGCCCCCACCCAGCGCCATCGCCAAGAGCACCGTCGACGCCAGCACCAGCGTCAGCCGGCGGCGCTTGGCTTCCTCCACGGCCTTGGTCTTCGCTTCCGCTTCCGCCAGCTCCGCCTTGCGCAGGCGGTCTTGCACGCCATCAAGATGGGCCGTGAGGGCCTCAGCCACCTCCTGCGCGTCTTTGGGGCGATCGACCGCTTCCGGAGCCAGGCAAGCCCGGGTCAAGTTGATCAGCTCCGCGTCGGCGCCGCAGTCCTTCAGCCGCTCCCGAGCATCAGCAAGATCCCCATTGGCTGCTTTACGACGAACTTCCTCGGCCGATCGGCCCAGATACGGCGGTTGGCCTGTCAAGATCTCGCAGAGGATCGCGCCAAAGCCGAACACATCGGCCCGGCGATCCAGATTCGCGATGTCGCCGCTGGCCTGTTCCGGCGCCATGTAGGCCGGAGTGCCCAGCACCGAGCCGGCCTCGGTGTCAGTGCCGAAACTCCCGAAGGAGCCGCTGCTCCGCGCCGTGCGAACGGTCGTCACATTTTCCTGTTCTTGATGCGCCTCGCCCGCTTTTTCTTGGTCTTCGATCCCGTTGGCGGCCAGCACTTTAGCCAGGCCCCAGTCCATGACCTGCACTTCGCCGAAGCTCCCCACCATGATGTTCGCCGGCTTCAGGTCACGGTGGATCACGCCCCTGGCATGGGCGTAAGCCAGCGTGTGCGCCACCTGAAGAGCGATGGAGAGAAAACGCGGCCGGTCCGCGGCCGGTTCGCAGCGCTCGCAGAGCAGGGCCGCCAAGGTTTGGCCTTTCACCAGCTTCATCGTGAAGAACGGCTGGCTGCCGAAGCGGCCGATGTCGTAGATCGGCACGACGCCCGGATGTTGCAACTGACCGCCGATCTGCGCTTCTTCAACGAACCGCCGCGCCATGTCCGGGCGGTCGACGTACCTCTCGAGCAGCACCTTGACCGCGAGGTCTCTGCCCAGGTCGATGTCACGCCCGCGGAGGATTGCCCCCATGCCGCCACGGGCGATCTCGCCCGACACCTGATACCGGGCGCCGGCGTTTTCCGACCGCGGTCTCTCATCGGATTTTGCCTGAACCGTCTGCGCGGTTTGGGCATCGGCCTCGCGCAAGCGCGGCGGCTGCAGCGGACCCAGCGTGGAGCGCAGCTCCGACAGGACGCTCCGAGGGGCATCAGCCGGCGCGGTGACCTCTCCCGTCGGGCCCGCATCGACGGAACCGCTGCGCACCGTTGGACTATCCACCGTCTGCTCGGGATCGTGCGGTTCATTCATCGGTCGCTCTCGCGGTTCCACGCGGTGAGTGTAGCTCGGCGGCGATCACCCGCCCCAGCGGAGGTTTTCCTGCCGGCATTCTCGTTCGACGGGGGTGACCGTGTCGTCTGGGACCGCATCCACGTCGAGGCCATTCAGCTCTTGGCGGACAAGCCGCTGATGCTGGCGGCGCAGGCGGCGGGAACTGCCCGCTCCCGGGCCTGCTTTACGTAGCCGTCCATCCTATCCATCAGTTCCTTCGGGCTCCAGCCCCTTCGGCGGCACGAATGATCGGGACAGCCGCCGCGGTTGCTCACCCTGGCGCCCCGACGATAAAGGTGCCAGGAACCTTTAGTGCCCCGTGCCCAATGACTTCAATCCAGTTTTGGCAAGATATGTGGGGTTGGTGCCGGTCTCGAGCTCTCGGGTGTTTACACCCTCGCTCCGAGCCACAGACGCTGATCGCATCGGCACAAACTCATAAACGAAATACTGCTCGATCCTGGGGTTCGCCACGGTGCCGCCCATATCGACATCAATCCGCCGCCACCGGCTCAACCGATAGTTCTGCTTCATCGCGTCCAGCCAGCCGGCCACCGAGCCTCCACCCGGGTCCTCGAGCGACACAACGCACCGCAGTGGCCGATCCTCCGAGACACTCTGCCACCGCGCCTCCCATCCTTGCCGCCGGTGCGGGGCATAGATCATCTGGTTGCACAAGTACACCGCCACGTTCAGGTTCGTCGAGTCCCACGCCCCCACACCAAGATCCCATCGCAAGCAAATCAGCTCCGCCCCGCGGTCGAATTCAGGCCAGAACTGCCGCGCAAACTCGCGGGCTCTCTGAGCGTGGATTGCGCGGAAAGGATGTCGTGCCTCTGCAACCAGCGGCAGTACCCCTACCGCGGCGAGCCCCAGCAGCACGCCGGGCAAGCCCCATCGCCGAACTCGAGGGCCGCGGAAATAGCCCAGCACGGTCGCAGACCCCAAGCCTGCCAGCAGGCAGATGCTCGGCGCAAGATATTGCATCACCCGCGCGGGCGACCCGTGTGCGACCCCGCCATACGGATAGCGCTTGATCGCGGCAGCGATCAGTGTCAGTCCGAACGGCGCCAGGCAAATGAGCAAGATCCCCTTTCTCCGCCCGATCCAAAGCGCCACGGCCCCAACGGCGAATAGCAAAAGAGTCAATGCGCTCCCTCCCCGCTCTCCCCCGCAGGGATAGGCGAACATGCTCCCGGTATGCACCGTCGCCAGCCATCCTGCCAGCTTCACGGGGTCGCCCAGCGGCGGGAACGCCGCCACCCATTGGGCCTGCATGCCGGCGAGCGTCGAATTTGACTGAGCCCTGGTAAACGCGAAGTACAAGGCGACGAACACGCCGACTGTGCTCAGGCCGAATGTCGCGTAGGCAATCCAAACCGTGCGTCGCCTCGCTCTCGCGACCGACGGAAACAGACCCAGCGCGATTCCACCGGCCACGAACACCGCCGGGTGCGACAGCGCGACCGCAATCGGTGCAACTGCCGCCAGGGCCCACATGCGCCCGGCCCGTTCCGGCTCCCGCCACCATTCAAACGCCAGCGTGAGCAACGCGAGCGCCGCCAGGAGATCCGAAGCGTATGGCTTGACATCGGCAGCGTGACGGATCGGGTGATACGCCACCGCGAAGATCGCCACGGCCAGCAGCAAGGGAACGCCCCGCACGACACTGCCGGCCATACGCCGAAAGAGCACCACGCTCAAGATGGCGCATACCAGCGGGAACAGCCGGAGCGACCACTCGGTGAAACCCAGCAACTTCACAACAGTCAGCTCGGCCCACAAAAAAAGGACCGGGCAAACCTGCCCATAGTCCAGTGGCCTGAGCAGCGCGAGGTAGTCACGGCGAATGAAGTTGACTGCAACAAATGCCTCATCCCACCACAGCGGGTAGTCCATCGCGTAGCGGCCGATGCGCAGCAGCACGCCCAGGCCCACGAAAGCCCAGATCACCCGCTCCACACGCCGGTTGGCCAGCTCCCTGTCGCCGCACATAGTCGCCGCAACAAGAGGCCCAGGATCATCGAGGCTGGAAATCGATATCGACGACACGCAATCGACCACCTGAGAACACCGCCAGACGATCGTCGAGCCCGACCAGAAAATCAGGCCGCCCGCATCGCCGAATCACCAGACCGCCGCGGAATGTTAGCCCGGCCCTGAACTTCGGGCAAGCTCAACCAACAAATCCCATGCTGCAAAGAGACGGTCAAATTGCTAATCTAGTGCCAGCAATCATGCTTCGCCAAACGTAGCGGCCGAGCGCACTGGAGACCTATTTTTCAAGCACCATGCCGTCATTTACCCATCATATCTTCGTATGCGGAAACGTCCGTGAGCCCGGGCACAAGCGCGGTTGTTGCGACCCCGAGGGAGCACAGGCGCTTCGTGAGGCGTTCAAGAAGGAGCTCAAGGCCGCCGGATCGAGCGCGTCGGTCCGCGCCAACCACGCAGGCTGCCTCGACCAGTGCGAGCACGGGCCAACCGTGGTCATCTATCCGGCCGGTATCTGGTATGGTCGGGTCACGATTGCCGACGTGCCGCGAATCGTGGCCAGCACAATCTCTCGCGGCGAGGTCGTTGACGACCTGCTGATTCCTGACGAATGCTTGAACAACCCCGGGTGCCCGCACCGCGGTGGCAAGCCTCGGAGCGAGTCGCGTGGTTGAGCGGCTCGAGAACACAGTCGCCGTGCGCACCGCGGTTTCCGCCGCACGTGAATCGGGCCGCCGCATCGGGCTCGTTCCCACCATGGGCGCTCTGCACGCCGGCCATGCCAGGCTGATCGAGCGCTGTCACGCCCAGACCGGCATCACGATCGTCTCGATCTTCGTCAATCCCACCCAGTTTGGCCCGCGCGAAGACTTCAGCCGATACCCGCGCGCCCTCGAAAACGACCTCCAGGTGTGTGAGGCTTCCGGCGCAACCCTCGTCTTCGCTCCCAGTATCCAGACCATGTATCCGCACGGCTTGGAATCGACGTCGGTAGAAGTGCCTCAGTTCGCAAACATCCTCGAAGGCGCCAGCCGCCCGAACCATTTCCGCGGCGTCGCGACCGTCGTCCTCAAGCTGTTCGAAATCGTCCGCCCCGATCTCGCCTGCTTCGGCCAGAAGGACTACCAGCAGCAACTCGTGATCAGACGGATGGTTGCTGACTTGCACCAGGGCGTCGAGATTGACACGTGCCCTACCATTCGAGAGGAGGATGGGCTGGCGATGAGCAGTCGCAACCGCTACTTGAGCCCGGACGAGCGCGAGGCTGCCGCAGTGCTGTTCCGTGCGCTCGAAAACGCACGCACGCGCCGCGACCGCCGGCGAGCGGCAAGTCAGTCGGGTTCGACAGATTCTCGCGGAAACGATAGAATCCGAGCCGCTCGCCACGCTCGACTATGCAGAGCTGGCCAGCGCAGAATCCCTGGAGCCGCTCGAGCGTCTCGAAGAAGCCACCCGCGCCGTCGCGCTCCTTGCCGTCCGCATCGGCAACACCCGCCTGATCGACAACATGCTCCTGAGCGTCTAGGCGAGCCCCAATCCAAAATCGAAAATCCAAAATCCAAAATGGGTACCCCCAATGAGGCAGGTTCTGTTCACGTTACCGATCTTCGGCGGCGTGCGCGTCTTCGGCTTCGGCGTCTCGATTGTGGTGGCGTTCATCTCGGCAACCTGGCTCGCCGTATGGCGGGCAAGGCGTGAGAAGCTCGATCCCGAGGTCATTCTGGATATGGCCTTCTGGCTCTGCTTCTCGGGAATGGTCGGCGCCCGCTTGTTCTATTGCTACGAGTACTGGGGGCGCGAAATCAAGTCGGTCCTGGGACGTCGTCCAGTACTGGAAAGGCGGCATCGTCTTCTACGGCGGAATCGTCGGCGGCACGATCGCATTCTTTGTTTACCGCTGGTACAGGCCCTTCCCGCTCAGACCCTACATGGATGTGATGGCACCTTCCGTCGCGATCGGGACCATGTTCGGCCGGATCGGCTGCTTTTTGAACGGATGCTGTTATGGTGATTCGTGCGCGCTGCCGTGGGCCGTCTCATTTCCCAGGGAATCGCCTCCCTGGCAGCATCAGGAAGCCCTCACATTGATCTCGCCCGACGCCCTCTGGTCGCTTCCCGTCCATCCCACCCAGATCTACGCCTCGCTCGACGGGCTGGTCCTCCTGCTCCTGTTGTCGGCCTACTATCCCCTGCGCCGCCGCGATGGGGAAGTGCTCGGTCTGTTGATGGTTACCTACCCGATCACGCGGTTCCTGGTCGAGCTCCTGCGCAATGACGAGGGCGTCTTCTTCGCCGGCATGACGATCTCGCAGAATATCAGCGTCGCACTTTTCGCGGCCGGCCTGGTCTACTGGGCCTGGCTCTTCAAGCAGCCCAGGGAGCTGTATCGCGACCAGCACGCCGAGCCCTTGCCCCGTAGTGCGATGCTGGCACCAGCGCGGTAGCAGCCGCGACGCTTCACAGGCAATTCTCCAGCTCAGCAAACATCGGCGCAAGCGGTTGCGCGTAGTTTTTCCAGCGACCGACCGAGGTGGCGTAGATCGC
Organism: uncultured Planctomycetota bacterium; assembly: GCA_963823665.1. Classification (GTDB taxonomy): domain Bacteria; phylum Planctomycetota; class Planctomycetia; order Isosphaerales; family Isosphaeraceae; genus CAVXHV01. The sequence continues at coordinate 1,133,141 of CAWGMQ010000003.1, read as the reverse complement.
GCGGCGCACCTGTATCGCGCTGGCGGTCCGCACGGGCCGCCGCGTTTTGTGAGGCTCCGCACAGGCCGCGTTCCACTCGAGACCGCACCAGGCCAAAAGCTCGCGCGAGACGCTCGCCGGCTCGGCGACCAGCGATTCGTAATCAACCTCGAGCACCGGCACGCTCAGCACCCGGCGCCAATGTTCCATGACCCGCAGGTACTCTGCTGCACGAGTGGCGATGTGGTGCTGATCGCAGGCCCACCGCACCTGGCCGAAGTTGGTGATCCAGCAGGAAAGGGCCGAATCACGCAGGTCGCGGCGACAATGAATGAACCGTGCGCGAGGAAAAAGAAGGGCCATCAAGCCCAGGTAGAGCGTATTCTCGGGCATCTTGTCGACGACCCGGTCTGCCGAGGCATTGCGTTCGGCGAGACCTTCCAGGTGCTGGCGGGCCAGGTAAAGAACTGCGTCGCGGTCGAGGTAATCGAGGCATTCGTAGGGAAGACCGCGATGTCGCGTCGCGCTGGGCAGGCTGTTGAACGTGCTCGTGGCGAGCCGCAGCTCGCCGGCACCGAAGACGCGGGGGTGGCTGGCGAGAATCTGCTCGACGAGCGTGGTGCCCGACCTCGGCATGCCAACGACGAAGACGGGCCGTTCCGTTTCGTGTCCCCAGCCGCGCACGCGGTCGAAGAAACCGGGGGTGAACTTCTCGAGCAGACGGTCGACGAAGAGCGTGTGTGAGGCCGGATCATAAGCGAGCCCGCGTCGCCGGAAATCCGACAGTTGAAGGGCGTTGGCCCGCTCGGCCAGCTCGGCGGCCTTGGCAAACTCGCCGCGGGCGTCACAGACCTGTGTCAGGCCGAATAGCAACAACCAGCGGCCCTCCGGCGGCAGAGCGGGCTCCCCGGCCAGGTGTTCGATGGCGGCCTCGTCGGTCTCGGAGAGGCTGTCGCGCAATCGAGTAGCCAGTCTCGCCAGGGCCCCGGTGTGCCTGGGGTCGTGGCGGAGAGCCTCCCGCAGTGACGCGAGCGACTCCGAAGTTTCACCAAGCTCTTCCAGAACGCCCGCGAGGCCGGCATGCGCGGCCGCAGTGCTCGGCTCCAGCCGGATTGCCGCGCGGAAGCATTCCTCCGCCTCGTCTTGACGGCCAAGCACCTGGAGCACGTTGCCCAGATTGATGTGGGCCGCGACGAAGCTGGGCCGCAGCCGGATGGCTTCCCGGCAATGGACCAGAGCTGTCTTGGGGTCGCCTCGTTCCAGCAGGATCAAGCCCAGATTGCTGTGGGCATCGGCCACGTTCGGGGCGAGCCACACGGCGGCGTGGAAGTGCACGAGTGCCGTTGCCGTTTCGCCCTTGAGCTGCAGGCGCGACCCAGATTTCCATGAGCAGCGGCGAGACCGGGATTGAGCCGGATGGCTTCACGCAGGCAGACGATCGCCCCCTCGATATCCCCCCTGACCCAGTAGCGTTGATCCCAGATTGTTAAGTGCATGCGCGTTGCCGGGCCGGAGCCGCAGCGATTCTAGATAGCAAGCAACGGCGCGTTCCGGCTGGCCGAGCGCCCAGTAAGTCTCGCCAAGTCCGGCGTGGTAGTCCGCCTCATCGGGTCGCACGGCGACCGCCCGGCCGATGAGATCGGCCGCGCGGCGGGCGTCCCCTTTCTGAAGCGCCACCAGGCCCAGGAGATGCAGGGCGTCCGCCCGCTCCGGCTCCAGAGCCAGGGCCGCCTCGTAGATCACAGCCGCCCGCTCAAGCTCGCCCCTGCGATGGTGCTCGATCGCATCCCTCAGTTCCATCGCCATGGCCGCACCGGCGTTACGGGGCTTCACACGAGCTTCTCCAGTTCCGCGAACATGGGCGCTAGCGGTTGCGCGTAGTGCTTCCAGCGCCCGACCGAGGAGCGGTAGATCGGGCGGCGAACTTGGGCTGCGCTCGCGGTATGAACGGCTCGCCGCATCTTGTGGAACTCCAGGCATTGACTGTCCCACGGCAGACCGCACCATTCAACGAGCTCGCGCGACACGCGTTCCTGGTCCGCGACCAGCGATTCGTAGTCAACCTCGAGCACCGGTAAGGGCAGCACGCGAGCCCAGTGTTCCATGATACGCCGGTACTCGGCTGCACGCGAGGCGATCTGGTGCTGATCGCAAGCCCACCGAACCTGCCAGAAGTCGGTCAACCAGCAGGAAACCGCCGCGTCCCGAAGGTCGCGACGGCAGTGAATGAACTTTGCGCGCGGGAAGAGCGCGGCCAGGAAGCCCAGGTAGAGCGTGTTTTCCGGCATCTTGTCCACAACCCGGTCTGCCCAGGCATTCCGATCCGCCAGACCATTCACGTGCTTGCGAGCAAGCTGATCGATTGCGTTTCGGTCGAGGTAACCCACGCATTCGTGCGGGAGGGCTCCGCGACGGCCGGTGACTTCCGGCAGGGTCCTGAACTCGCTCCGGGCAAGCTGCAGCTCGCCGGCTCCGAAGACCCGGGGGTGGCTCGCCAGGATCTGCTCCACCAGCGTGGTCCCGGACCGCGGCATGCCGACGACGAACACAGGCCGCTCCGTTTCCAGGCCCCACCCGCGCACCCGTGTGAAGAACTCGGGGATGAATGCTTGGAGTAGACGGTCGACGAAAAGCGTGTGTGCCGCCGGGTCGTACGCCAGTCCGCGTCTTTGGAAATCAGCATATTCGAGCGCGTTGGCGTTCGCTGCAAATTCGGCGGCCCGAGTGAACTCGCTCCGCGCATCAAACACCTGTGCAAGGCCGAATAACATCGGCCAGCGCCGGGCCGCAGGCAGGCCAGGCTCGGTCGAAAGTCGCTCGATCGCGGCCTGGTCGGCTGCGGGGAGCTTATCACGCAACTGGGTCGCCAGCCGGGCCAGGGCACCCGTGTGTCGAGGATCGTGCCGGAGGGCCTCGCGGAGCGACTCGCCCGAGCCTGCCGTATCTCCAAGCTCTTCCAGAACACCCGCGAGGCCGGCATGCGCGGCCGCGAAGTTCGGCTTGAGCCGGATCGCCGCGCGAAAGCATTGAAGTGCCTCGTCCGGTCGGCCGAGCACCTGCAGAACATTGCCGAGATTGATCTGAGCCTCAAGCAGTGTGGGACGCAGCCGAATCGGCCTCGCGGCAATGGACAAGAGCGCCTCCTCCGGCTCGCCCCGTTCCAGGACGATCAACCCGAGATTGCTGTGGGCCGCTGCTGCCGTCGGGTCGAGCCGCACGGCGGCACGGAAGTGCTCGACGGCCCCGGCTGCGTCGCCCTTGAGCTGAAGCGCGTTCCCCAGGTTGTTATGGGCGGCTGCAAGCCCAGGTGAATAGCCGCAAGGCGTCACGGAAGCAGCCGATCGCCTCGTCGATCTCCCCCTGGCGCAAGAGCGTTGATCCCAGGTTGCAAAGCGCCTCCGGCGTTGTCAGGCCGCAGCCGCAGAGATTCTCGATAGCACTCGACCGCGCGCTCAGGCTGCCCGAGCGCCCAGTAAGTCTCGCCGAGTCCAGCGTGGTACTCGGCGACTTCGGGTCGCAGCGGCGACCGCCTGGCCGATGAGATCGAGCGCGCGGCGGGCGTCCCTTTTCTGAATCGCCACCAGACCCAGGAGATGCAGGCGCCTCCGCTCTTTGCGGGCTCCTCAGCCAGCGCCGCCTCGTACGCCCGAGCTGCCCGCTCAAGCTCGCCCCTGCGATGATGCTCGATCCCCTCGCTCAGGTCCATCGGCATGGCTGCACCGGCGGTTACGTCGTCCTACCCTCACGGAACTGGAATATGGTCGAGAATGCGCTGGATGATATCGTCGGGCCCGAGCCCTTCGGCGTCCGCCTCGAAACTGACGAGGATACGATGGCGCATGATGTCGCGGCCCAAGCTCTTGACGTCGTGCGGCGTCACGAAATCGCGGCCGGCAAGCAGGGCGTGGGCCCGTGATGCTCGCAAGAGTGCAATCGTGGCCCGCGGGCTGGCACCAAGCTCCAGCAGCGGCGCCAGCGGAAGCCCGAACGCCGCGGGGTCGCGAGTCGCGCGGACCAGGTCGACGATGTATTCTTTAACGGCCGGCGCGATCCGGATCGAAGCGGCGAGCGAGCGAAACGCAAGAACTTCCGTCGGCCCGTACAGCGGGGGCTCTTCGCTCGTTCGGGTGTCCGAGTCGGGGCGTGGCGCATCCGAAACGCTGGGCAGGTCCAGCATGCGCAGCTCGGATTCGCGATCGGGGTAGCCGACCACCAGCTTCATCAGGAAGCGGTCGAGCTGGGCCTCCGGAAGCGGGTAAGTCCCCTCGTGCTCGATCGGGTTCTGGGTCGCCAGCACCCAGAACGTCTCGGGCAGCGCGATCGTCTCGTCGCCGACCGTGATCTGGCCCTCTTGCATCGCCTCGAGCGAGCGCGCTTTGAACCTTCGCCGGTGCGCGGTTGATCTCGTCGGCGAGCAGAACGCTGGTCACGATCGGCCCGGGGCGAACGTCGAACGTTCCGGTCGCGGGCCGGTAGATCTGGGTGCCGGTCAGGTCCGCCGGCAGCAAGTCGGGTGTGAACTGAATCCGCCGGAACGGAAGATACAAGGCCTGGGCGAGTGCCCGCACGGCCCGGGTCTTGGCGAGGCCGGGCACTCCCTCGATCAGGACGTGGCCGCCGGCCAGAAGCGCAACGATCAGCCGTTCCAGCAGCAGTCGCTGGCCCGACCACCTGTGCTTCGATGCGCTCGATCAGCCGGACCAGTCCGGCCTGGGCCACAGTGATCGACCTCTGCGGTCGGCTCGGATGGCTCGGCGAGCTGCTCCAAGAACGTCAAAGGATGGCTCGGGATCTGCAGCAGAGGTCACGACTTCTCAGCTCGGCGTCGCTCCATCAGCCGGCGCAGAATGTCGCCGGCCGCGTCGGAGGTGTCGTTGAACTTCGGTTTAGAAGGACCGGCCGGCCCCTGCTTGGCCTGAAGCTGCTGGGCCTTCTTCGCAGCGTAGAATGGGTTCGACTCGTCCATGAATTCCTCGGGCGATTCCGCGACGGTCTCCGCACCTTCGGCGAGCGTTTGATCGTCGTCCTCATTCTCGTCGAACGGTTCCTGTTCCTCTTCATCCAGGTCGTCGGGCTGACGTTCGTACTCGTCATCGCTGGCCGATGGCGGCGTCGCCGGCTTGGCCGGTGGCACGCCCGTCGGCCTTGAAGGCATTGATCGTGATCGTGTCGCCACCATAAACGGCCGTCGGCAGATCGGCCGCCGACGGAGTGTTCGGTCCAACCAACCAGGAATCGATGTCATCGGTGCTGACATCATCCAATGACGGCTTGCCGCGCCGAGCGCCGGTTGACTCGGTGGTTTGCTCTTCGACGGAATCCGCGTCCTGAGTGATCGAAACGGCAAACGTGAGCGGCCCAACCTGGACCAGGTCGCGATCCTTGAGCTGACACGACTCGGTCGTGAGCGCCTTGCCGTTGACCAATGTGCCGTTTCGGCTGCCGAGGTCTTTGACACTCACGACTTCGCCGGCAATCGCGAACTCGGCGTGCTCTCGACTGACTTGTTCACTATTCGGCCGCAGGTGACAGGTCTCGCCCCGGCCGATCTTGAACCGAGGCCCGACCAGCGGGATCACCTTACCCTCCGGTTTGCCTCGAACGACAACGAGTTGCACTTTCATGAAAATCGTCCCGACCTCGATGGTCTCCAACGATAGGGATCAGCGCCGACACCAACGCTCTAAAGGAGAACACGGGGAACACGAATGTATATATGAAGGCAATGCCCGATATCAAAGCCGCCATGTGCCGTCCGCCCAGCAGCGATCGCGCCTGCGCGCTACCGTCATGGCTGCGCCAGCACCGACCGACACGCGTGAAGACCCTGCGCCGACTGTCCACGCGGCCATACCCCTCCCCTCGACCATGGTCTTCCCCCAGGGGCGTAAAAACTGCAATCGAGCTGAAGTGAGATCAACACTGCTGAAAGGCGGTCGTGCGGCACGCCCCAGACCGAGCGCTATCATTGTAACTTAATCTTTCGGAGATTAAAGATAGTAACTCTAACTCGCAACAATCTAATTACCGAATTTCCGTCCACGACCGGATCTCGGTAGCGTCCTGCCTCTCGCGCCTGCCGCTTGCTCCCGAATCGCCTCGGGGATGCTCGAAGGAATCGGACGCAAACTGATGCCCTTCGTGATCCATTCCACCAACCTGCCGGACCACTCTCTCGGATCGTCTGATCGCATTCGCGACATCGCTCAAACCACGGTAAGCTCCGGCGTCCGGGTGATCGAGCCAGTAGCACGGATCCATGTTGGAGGACAGCCCCCCAGCGCCGACGCTGCGCGCTTCCCACGATCTTGGTACCTTCGCAAACGATATCTTCCGGACTACGGTCAGTAAAGCATAATAACGGTCGGCTGCGCCCACAATCTCCTGGAGAAAAAACTTCTCCTGACCGAACCGCACCGATACCCAACCGCACCAAACCATCTGATATCGCCCCATGCACCGCCCGGTAAAGCCGGGTGCTCGGCCGCGACAGCGGATGGCGCTTCCGGCACGGCCAGCGCGTAGGTCACTTCGTGATGGTGCCAGATCGCCCCCCCGCCCGTCGGCCGCCGCACAATCGGCACGTCATTGACCAACGCCCGTCGGCCCGCACCTCCGCCAACCGCTGAAAATATCCAAGGCTCAGCGTCGGCACCGACCAGCCATAAACCCGCAGCACCGCTCGTCGGCTCACCCCTGCCCAACTGCCTCCAGAAGCGCCTCGTCCAGCGCCATGTTCGCTGGACCGTCCCCGACTTCATACGGGTATACGTGACAAACGTCCACGATTTCGCTGACTTCCGCTCGATCAGCTCACGCCTACCCTCGTAACCCACCACTCGCATCCGCAGCCGCGAGCCGCCATAATTCCACATTCCATCGAACGCACCGGCCGGGGGCAAGGTGTCCGGTGGAATTCTCGCCCGGGAGATTTTGATGAGCCAGTCGCCGATCGCACCAGTCGAAAACAACGACCCAGCACCGGCGGCCGCGACCGCTGACGAGGAGAGCCGAAAGCCGGATCGCGGGTCTTCCGCTCTATGTCTGGGTCATTCTCGCGGTCGCGCTGGCGATTCCGACCGGGCTGCTCTGGGGCGACGGTGCCGCGCGACTCGAGCTTCTTGCCCACGGTGATCCTCCGCGCCCTGACGGCGCTGGCCGCGCCCTTGGTCGTGCTGGCGATCTTGAGTGCGATCGTCACCAACGACGTCAAAGGCCGGCTCGGTGCCCTCATGATGGCCTTCTACCTGCTCAACACCCTGGTCGCGATGATCGATCGGCTTGACGCTCACCAATCTCATCAACCCCGGCAAGGGTGCCGCGTTCGTCGAGCCGGGGTCGCCACCGGCGCCCATCGCCAAGAAAACCGCCACCGACTTGCTCCTGGATCTGATCCCGACCAGCGTCGGCGAGCCTTTCACCAAGAACCACCTCGCCCAGCTCGTCGTCTTGACGATCGCCCTGGGCATCGGGCTCGTGAAGATTCGTGAACAGCAGAAGGCGAGGGGTGAAACCTCGTTCAAGGTCGTCGTCGACCTGCTCACAATCGGCTTCGAATTATTGATGAAGGTGCTGCTCTGGGTCGTGGCTCTGGTGCCGTTTGCGGTCTTCGGGATCGTTGCTTCCAGCGTCGGCAAGAAAGAGGGGCTGGCGGTCCTCAGCTCGTTGCTCTGGCTGATCGTCGTCGTGGTCCTCGGCCTGTCGCTGCAGGTTCTCTGGTATCTTCTGCAGATGGCGGTCGTGGCGCGGATGTCGCCGGTGCGGTTTCTGAGCGGGTCGCTCGACGTGATGGCCAGCACAATCAGCACATCCAGCACAGCCGCCACGATCCCGATCACGCTGAGATCGCTCGAGCGGCTGGGCATCTCGCGGCGCTCGAGCCAGTTGACAGCGTGCATCGGCACCAACTTCAACAACGACGGAACGGCACTCTACATGGCGACTGCCGTCCTCTTCATGGCGCAGGCTCTCGGTTTTGATTTGAGCATACCGACCAGATCTTGATCATGCTCACGACGCTCGTCGCCAGCGTCGGTGCCGGCGGCATTCCGTCGGGGAGCTTCGTGACGATGCCGCTGATCTTCGCCGCCGTCCGTCTGCCCACCGAGAAGATCCCGATCTTGCTCACGGTCGACTGGCTGCTCGACCGCTGCCGCACCACCTCGAATGTGCTGGGCGACATGACCGTCGCCGTGCTGCTCGACCGGGTTTCACCCCCAGAGACGACTTCGGAGAGTTCAGGCAAGCCCGCCAGCCGATCGATGACCTTTGATCACCGACTCAACTGGTCCCTTCGCGAATACGCATGCTCGGGCTTTCGATCGTCACGGTCGTATAGGGCGCGACGCTGCGCGTGATCCACGCCGACGAGCCGATCACCGAGTGGTGCCCGATCACGGTCTCGCCCCCAAGAATGGTGGCATTGGCGTAGATCACCACCTCGTCTTCGATCGTCGGGTGGCGTTTGGCTTCTCGAACGATCTCGCCGGTCTGCGCGTCGCGCGGGAACGATCGAGCGCCGAGGGTGACGCCCTGATAGAGCTTCACGCCGTCGCCGATCTGGGTTGTCTCGCCGATGACGACGCCCGTGCCGTGATCGATGAAGAATCGCCGGCCGATCGTGGCGCCGGGGTGGATGTCGATGCCCGTCTTGCCGTGTGCGTATTCGGTCATCATTCGAGGAATGAGCGGCACGCCCAGGCGATGGAGCACGTGCGCCAGGCGATAGACGGTCACCGCGCCCAGGCCCGGATAGCAGAAGATGATCTCGTCGAGCCCTCTTGGCCGCCGGGTCGCCGTCGAACGCGGCCTGCACGTCGTCGGCGAGCGTCCGTCGCAGCTCGGGGATCTCATCCAGAAAACGAATGGCAATTCCCTCGGCCTTCTGCCAGCGGGTTCGTCGCATTCGCCCCGGCCTCGCAGTCATGGCGGAAAGCGCGGGCGATCTGCTCGGTCAGCCGATCATGCAGCGACTCGACGAGGCTTGCCGACATGGTCGCGCAACGTTGGCTCCGATTCAGATTCTGCCGCCGGCCGTACCCCGGGTACAGGATCTCCCGCAGATCGCCCAGGATGTCGACCACCTCGCGATAGCTCGGCAGAGGGCAATGGCCCAGGTGGTGGATCGCGCCGCACGTGTCGTATGTGTCGACGATCCGCTGCGTGATCGAAGCCAGCGGCGGTTTCAGTGCCAGATCCGCACTCATCGCTCCTAAGCCTTTCGGGATCGAGCCCGCGACCGCGTCCGTCGAGGCCCGTGCCTTGTTGAATCAGGATGCGCATCACGGCGCAATCATAGGGATTGTGGCGGCGCCAGGCAACTCGACTCACCCCGCGTTCCACCGCGCCACGAAGCGGCGGTAGTCTTCGGGGGTATCGATGCCGACGCTCGGCTCATCGACGATCCCGACGGCGATCGGGTATCCCGGCGTCCAGCACCCGAAGCTGCTCGAGCTTTTCGGCGGCCTCGAGTCGCGACGGGGGCAGCTTGCCCAGCGACAGCAGGAACTCGCGGCGATAGGCGTAAAGGCCCAGGTGCAGGTAAGCGATTGGGCCCGCGCCGGCTGCGGAATCGGGCAAACCGTCGCGGTGATGGGGGATCGGGCTGCGCGAGAAGTACAGCGCACGTCCGGCACTCGAGCACACCACCTTGACGCAGGCGGGATCGCGATAGATCGATTCATCGCGGATCGCGCGTGGCAAGCGTCGCCATCGGTGCCGCGGGGTCTTCGTCCAGAAGCGCCACCGACGCGGTCGAGGGCCGCGCCGGAGATCTCGGGCTCGTCGCCCTGCAGGTTCACGATCACTCGCGCAGTTTCGAGGCGCAGCGGCGACTTCGGCCACACGGTCCGTGCCGGTCGCATGGTCGGCGCGGGTCATCATGAATTCACCGCCGCATCGCTCGACGGCCGCCGCGATGCGCGGATCGTCGGTCGCGACGATGATCCGTTGTAACGATTGCGCCCGTCGCGCCGCCTCGAGCACGTGCTGGATGAGCGGCCGCCCGGTTTCGGATAAAAGGGCTTTGCCGGGTAGTCGGGTCGAAGCGAAACGGGCTGGGATCACGCCGACGATTTCCATGATTCTAAAGAATAACTCCCGTGGGCCGGTCCGATACAAGAGGCACTGATCGAGACTCGTGCTCGACCGGGCTCTGAGCAGGCGTGATCTTACTCTAGGTGGTCTCATGACGGGGCACAAGACGGAGTGAGAAACGTGTCGTTCCGAGCTCGATCGGCAGCGGCGCCGGAGCGCCTCGGCCGGGGTCCGATCGAAATGACCGGCGCGATAGGATTCGCAACGGTAAGGGCTCGGCCAAGCCGGTCTCGAACGCATGGATCGGGTGGAATGGCTCCGCCTGGTCTGACACAGGAGGTCAGATTCGAATCGCTGTCCCCACGGAGCAGAGTTGGGGAGGTTCCCCAGATCCCCAATCGTGGCTCCCGAGGGCCGTCGGTTCTCCGCACTCGGGCAATCCGCCCGCAGGTCAGGGATTCGATCGCGCAGGAGTCTTGCCACTCTCTCCGCCGGCCCTGGGCCTTCAGGTGGTCCGTCTCAAACAACCATTGCTTGCGCTCTGAAGGAGACGCCTCGATCGCTTGATCGCGGCGGCTCCCCGCGTCGGGATCAACCGGGCCGGATCCGAGCCGGCCGCAGGTCTCGACGCGCCAGGGAAGGAGAGCGATCACAACTGACTCGCGGGGCGGCCTGTGCCAATGGCTTGGCGGCCGTCTGGGGAGACTCGACTCATGGGATGGACCGGGAAAAAACACCAGCGAGCCCGATTGCGCCGTCGGCCACAGCTCGAACTCCTGGATGATCGCTGTCTGCTCTCGACCGCCGGCGCTCGCGAGTTGATCGCTCACGGCGCAAGGACGGCAGTCGAAAGTCGTCACGCCCTCGTCGCGCATCACCATCATCACCAGCAGGCGCGACGCCCGGAAGAGGCTCGCGCAGAAAGCGGCATCGCCTGCGGCCTCCACCGCGGTCGTCGAGAGCCCCGCCGGCACGATCGAAACCGGCGCCCCGACCGCCTACGATCCGATCACCGGCGCGGCCGCCACCCGATCGGCCTACAACGTCGACGGAACCGGCATGACCGTTGCCGTCATCGACACCGGCGTCGACTATAACAACCCAGCCTTGGGCGGCGGCTTCGGGCCCGGCTACAAGGTCATCGCCGGCTACGATTTCGCCGACGGCACTGCCGACCCAATGGCCACCACCTCGCAGCACGGCACGTCCGTCGCCGGCTTGATCGGCTTCGAGCGACCCGAACGATCTGGGCGTCGCACCCGGCGTCGATATTGTCGCCTTGCGTGTCACCGACGATACCAACACCGCCAGTCTGGCGAACGTCGCGAATGCCTTGCAGTGGGTGATCATCGAACCACAGCACGTACAACATCACCGCGGTCAACATGTCGCTATCCGACGGCGGAAACTACACCCAGAACTGGTTCGCGGCAACGACGGCGGTGACGGCCAGACAGATCACTCAGTTGATCGGTCAGCTCACGCGCGATGAACATCCCCGTGATCGTCGCGACCGGCAATAGCTTTTCCGGATCGCAAGGCGAAGGATTCGCAGCCATCGTCGCCGGCACGATCAGCGTGACGGCAACCGACCTCTCCGGACAATCTCTTGAGCGACGCCCAACGATTGGGCACGGCGCTCGGGGAGCGCCTCGGCCACGACCATCGCCGCCCCGGGCGACGGCCTCACCGCCCCCTCGGGCGACTCGGGCACCGCCACCGACGACGGCACCAGCTTCGCGGCGGCCCTCGTCACCGGCGGCGTGACGCTGCTTCAGGACATCTACCAATCGCGATTCGGCAGCCTGCCCACCGTCGCACAGATCAAGTCCTGGCTCCAGCAGGGTGCAACGCCGATCAGCGACCCGGTCACCGGCATCACGCTGGGTGAGCTCAACATCCTGCAGAGCGCGAGCCTCGATCCCGACTCCGCCACCCCCACCGCCGCCACCCCCGCCGCCGCCGCCGGCTCCTCCCGTGGCGTCGACTCCGCCAGCAACTCAGAAGGCGGCCACCGTTCAGGTCTACGTGAACGGTCAGCCGGTCAATTCGTCGGCCTCCGATTCTTCGAGTGACCTGGCCGAAGCCGAGTTCGAAGAGCTTCTCCAGGCGATGACCGCGTGGCAGGCAAGCCCCCCCAGCTCTACGATCTTCTCGGGAGCTCAGGTTCAGATCTGGAATGCGTGAGCGGTTTCCTGTGAGATGGATGGACGGGTTCGTCCTGTCCGCTATTCCGACAGCCGCGGCGATCCGCGGGATCACCGCGGCTGTTCTTTTCTCGAGAGGAGACCGGCTTGGCCGCAACATTGCAAACCGCTCTGGTGACCGGGGCTGGAAGTGGAATCGGCCGGGCTATCGCAGCCCAGCTCGCCAGCATGGGCTTGCGAGTCGCCCTGTTGGGCCGCGATCGCCAGAAGCTCGAGCGCACGCGGGCCGAGCTGAAGACCACTCCGGACAAAGCCCCGATAGCCACGTGCGACATTGCCGACCGCAGGTCCGTCAAGGCCGCTGTCGAAGAGATCGCTTCCGCCATGGGAACGATCGACGTCCTCGTCTCGAACGCCGGCACCAACGTCCGGAATCGCAGTCTCGAGTCACTCGATCCCGCCGACTGGGACCGCATGATCGCCACCAACCTCACCGGATCATTCAACGTTCTCCATTACGTGCTTCCCCTTATGCGCAAGCAGCGGAACGGCCTGGTGATCCAGATCTGCTCGATTTCGGGTATTCGCGCCAGCACGCTGGGAGGCGCAGGCTACTCGGCCTCGAAGTTCGGCCAGGCCGCGCTGGGAATCTGTCTGGGCAGGGAAGAGGGACTGCGCGGAGTGCGCTCGTCGGTGATCTATCCCGGCGAGGTCGAGACGCCGATCCTCGACGCCCGCCCCGTTCCCGTGCCAGCGGAGCGGCGGGCGGTCATCCTGCAGCCCGAAGACATCGCCGCCGCGGTCCGTTTCCTGGTCGAGCTGCATCCGCGGGCGCACGTGCCCGAGCTGGTCATCACGCCGACCGTCGACGATTTCTGCTGACGCGCGTGCCCTTGGCCTTTCGCCGCCCGATCAGCTTCGTAGGCCCGACACCGTTGTCGGCCGTTCTGACCGGCGCCGGCTCAGGCCTTGCGCCGGCTCGATCTGATGCAAGAGCCCCGCCTCGATCTCGCCGCTGGCGAACTCGTTGAACTCGGAATACGCCAGGTGGCGGAACATCTTGCTCTCGGCCATGCAGCTTTTCCGGCGAGCCCGCGTCCTCGACGCGGCCGTTCGCGAGCACGATCACGTGGTCGCACGATTGGACGGTGGCGAACCGGTGCGGAATGATGATCAGCGTTCGCCCGATCGAGAGCCGCGACAGCGTGTCGTCGATGAAATGCCGCGTGTGCTCATCGAGCGGTGCCTTGGGCTCTTCGATGATCAGGATCGAGGGGTCGTGCAGATAGGCCCGGGCCAGCGCGACGCGAAACTGCTCGTCGGGTTTCAAGTAGTGCCCCAGCGGCCCGATCATCGTGTCGTAGCCGTGCGGCAGGTCTTGAATGAAGTGGTGGGCGTGGGTCACCTTGGCTGCCTCGATGATCCGCGGCAGCGTGTTCATCGGGTCGCCCAGCCCGATATTCACCAGGACTGAATCGGTGAACACCAGATCGGCTTGAAGCACGGTGCCGACCTGGCGCGAACCGAGTCGAGAGTGACGTCGCGCAGGTCGTGGCCGTCGATCAAGATGCGGCCTGATCGTGGGTCGATCAAGCGGGGAATCAAGCACGCCAGAGCCAGCTTCGAGTCGTCGTTGTCTCCCATCAAGGCGGTGCGCGAGCCTGCCGGAATCTCGAGCGACACCCCTTCGAGCAGCGATCGGCCCGGACCGGCTCTCGAGCTCGACGTTCTCGATCGTGATCTGCTCCTTGAGCGCGTTCAGGAAGTGCGCGCCCACGTTCTGGTGAAGCTCGGGCCGCCGCTCGAGAAACTCGAAGACGCCCCGCGCCGAGCGGTTGGCGTGGCGAAGCGTCTTCGTCATGCGCAGCCACTCGGCGACCGGGTACGCAAGCCCCGCCAGCGAAACCAGCAGGATCAGCATCGTGGCGAACGTGATCAGCTCGTTCACGATCACGTTGTAGCCGAGCAGCCCGAGCGCAATCGCCACTCCTGCCCCGTACAGCAAGGCCGTGCTCGGGTTGAGCGGGAAGCTCGTGATGATCCGCCTGGTGTCGGCCTGCTGGTACCGTTCGAGATGCTCGTCGAAACGCTGCCGGTCGTATTCGCCAACGCCGTATACACGCACCGTCCGCAGCAGACCCAGGTCTTCATGGAGCAGGCAGAGCTGCACTGAAGCGTCGCGAAGCGCGATCTCGTTCGCCTGCCGGGCGTCCCGGTCGAGCACCCGCGCGATCAGCCAGACCAGTACGCCCAGCGATCGCCAGGAAGACCGTGAGCATCGGCGAAACCAGGAGCGCGATGATGAGCAGTCCTCCCGCCAGAACGTGCAGCCGCGGCGTCGCGTCCAGGTCGGCCATCACCCCGTCGCGAATGTCGTTGACTTCCCGCGTCCACAAATTGATCACCGGCCCGACCCCCTCGGTCGGCAGCGACGACTGGCCCAGCCGGTACATCTGGCGATGGATCTGCCGCCGTAACGCAGCCGCGACTTCCGTGGCGGCCCGCGCGATCACTGTTCGCCGCCAGATCGCCGATGCCCGCGATCAGGATGATGCAGACCAGCCCCAGTCCGAGCAGCGTCGCAAGTGCGCCCAGGTTGCTTCGCAAGCGAAGGCAGCACGCGAGTTAGCCCCACAAGGGCCTGTGCCGGCAGACGCTCGACCGGATTCTCGGCCAGCAGGCCCCTGCGCGGCGAGCGGGAAAACGCCCGTGTCCGTGAACACAGTCTGTCGGGCATCTTCGCCGGTCGCGCGGCTGCTCACCCACTGCGGCAGCCGGCCTACGGCGCGCAGCGGAAAACGCGCCTCGCCCCGCGAGGCCAGCACCGACACGAAAATCGAGATGATGCCCAGCAGAACAACCAGCAACAGCGATTGCACAAACCCCAAAACCCGCGCGACGATGTAATCACCGCGCGATGTCATGAGTTTTCGTGCCCGGCGATACCCCTCGGCTTGCATGCGCACAATCCCCTTCGTCAGGCCAGGTCACGGTCCTCGAAGAAGATAAAGGCCAATAAGACCGCTGCTCCACTGTACAACACGCAGTAGATGAATGCAGGCAATACATAGCCGAACCACGGAATGACCGCCCCGGTCGAGATCGATGGGCCGGCATTGAAGAACTCGAGCGCTGGCAGCGCCCATGCGAATAACTTCGCCATGAACGCCACGAGCGCGTTCACGTGCCTCTGATCGGCTACCTCAACCAGAACCGGGCTCAAATGCCCCAGGAAAAACACCAGGATGCACACCACCAGATTCGCCAGCATCGGCAACCGCGTCGAAATCGCGACGCTGATCGCCGTCAGCACCGTCACCTCGAAGAATCCCAGCGCCAGCCCCGGCAGGATCTGCATCACCTGCTCCCACCTCTTGACTTCGTCGGTTATCCCGCCGGCTTCCCGGGTATCGTAGGCGAACTTGTACCACACCCCGGCGGCAAACAAGGCTCCGAGCAGGACATAGAGCGCCAGCACCCCCAGCTCGATCCCCAGGAATTTGCCGACGATGAACTGCCGCCGCGTGATCGGCTTTGAAAGCAAGGTAATCGCCGTCTTTCCCTCAATTTCGTCCGCAACCGTCGAGCTCGCCGTCAAAAGCGCCAGCAGCATGCAAAAGAACGAGATCGTCGTCAGCCCTGTGTCCTTGTACATCTTGATGTCTTCACCGAACGTGAAGTAGGACACGAAAATCGTCACGACCAGGAGCGCTCCGGCGAAGAACGCCATCACGAAAAACGCGGGCTGCCGGATCGCTTCTTTGGCCGTCGCAAGAGCAATGGTGATTGATTTCATGATGATGCTGATCTAGTCCGAATCGAAGAGATAGTGCGCAGTAACTCCGGTACCGGAAATCAGTGCCGGTTATGATCTATACGCTGCTTGGTTCGATTGACGTGTGTGATCAATGGCGAATCGAGAATCCAAATAGCGGCTCGGAGTCATCCGATACGGTGCAGATGTCCACATTTTGTATGTAATGGCTCATTTCGAGCTCGATCACTGCGAAGAATTTGTCCAGTTCGATCGATTCGCCCTCCGCCACGAGCTCGACGTCGCCGTCAGGCAAGTTTCGCACGTGGCCCGCGACTTCGTATCCGCGCGCCAGCGACTGGCACGTGAACCGAAATCCCACACCTTGGACCCGGCCCGAGAAGTGCGCTCGGCGACAAACCCGCCGCATGGATCTCGTTCCCGCTAGAGCAATCACTCAAACACAGATCATCCTATCGGGCCGTGCCCGGCTCTAGCAAGCCGTTATTCCGGCACGAGATGGAAACACCGAGGGCCTCGATCGCGCAAGATCGAGGCCCTCCGCATTCGATTTTCCGCCCTCCGCCCTCCGTCCTCTGTCCTTTTCCTCAAAGTCCATTCAGCTCGACGTGCTCGACAAGCGAGGCGGTGGCGGCCTGGATTGGCAGCAGCGCCGAGCGGGCCGGACCAACTCCGACGCCCGAAAACGGCACCGACGGCGATCCTGATGAAGCACCGGCTTTGACGACCAGGTTGGAAATCGTGAAGGGGAGCCGGTTTTCGACCTTGAGCGTCGTGCTGCCCAGGGTGCGCCGAGCGGGCTTGACCGTCACGAAGTTCGAGGCGACCGTACGGTCCACAACCTTGCTCAACGTGGAAGCGTCCAGAACGGAAACCGAAGAATTGTCGCGGAAGGACACTTTGCCCGAGCGGCACCCACGCCTGACCCTGCGTGCATGAGCTGGCCACGATTACGCCACGCGTTTCACCGACCTTGGCATCCGTGAGCACCACGCTCAGGAAGAGGGCCGGAGCGGCGACGGTCGGCATCTCCTGAGATTCATCCACTTGAATCGGCAGGCCAAGCACATGCAGCCCCTCGAGCCCGGCGGCAAGCCGCTTGGCATCGGTGCTGAGCTCGCCCTGTCCTCGCACCTGGACGAAGATGCGCGCGTGGGAGAGACTTGCCGGGTCGACCAGCTCGCTCGAGCCTGCGGCGTCGAGCGCGTCGACAAACCTCGCCGCCAGCGCGATCTCGTGAAAGTTCATGACTTTCCCGGTCTGCTCGGCCATCTGCTCGAACGGCAGCTCATTGCATACGTTCCACATCACGGCCTGAGCGACTCCATGGCTGGTTCCATACGTCGCCAGGCTGCGAAGCGCCCTGCGAATTCGGGCGTTCGTCGTGTATTCGCTGACGTCGACCAGCCGGAATGTGTTCCGCGGAGTCGGGGCTGGAAGGCCGTAATTCAGGCAGACGCCTGGAATGGTCAAGTCAACGGTTTCACCGACCGGCACCGCCACCTGGTTCGCGATCGCCTCGTTGCTGGTACCAATTGACTGCAATCCACCAGCCGAGGAAGTCGAGTGGAATTCGCCGAAGGCTCCCTCACGATTCGAGACCGAGCCTAGCCCGATGCTCTGGAGGCGGCCGCCGCCCGCGCCGCCCGGCTGGCCAACCGCACTTGAGGCCACCAGACCAGGCGGAATAATCACGTTCAATCGGTGCTTCGATCGGTTGTGGATCGAGAGCTTCACGCGGTCTTGCCCGTGCCCCCGCGCGACCACATCCAGATCACCCGCGTTTCGGCCGCCGAGGAGGTCCACCGTCTCGGTCGCCAGCCCCGCCGGCGCCGAAGATGGCTCAGGATCCTTGGCGCCAGGAGCTTGCGCCCTCGCCGTCGCTCCTACGAAGAAGATGATGCTGCTCGCAAGGCCCGCGGCCAACCCGGCACGGACCAGACAAAGGTGTCGCTCCAGCATTGCGCTTGTACCTTTCTGGACGGGTCCGCCGCCGAAGGGCCGATCCTCCCGCACCCTCACAGGCTCGATCTCCGCCAAAACTTTTGGAGGTGATTCAATTCCTACACGGCGCATCGCTCCCTCATCTTCTCACATTGGATGACGCCGTCGAACGCGTGCTTATTCGAGCCCGCCGCTCATTTTATCTTCGGCCGCAAAGCGGGCGGGCATCGGCCGAATCGCCACACCGAAACCGAACTTCACAAGATAGAGTCTACAACGCACTTTGGCGAAAGACAAAAGGGGAGCCCATCCCGCAGGCGGCTAGACTCATTCAACCGCCAGGATCCCACTTTTCTCTCGAGGTGACGGTGGCCGAGTTGAAGGCGCGTGGCGTCGAGTTCACCGAGCCTGTCGCCGACCACGGGTATGGTCTGGTCACCCACTTCCGCGTTCCGGGTGGCTTCCAGGTGCAGCTTTATCAGCCTCGGTATACGAAAGGGCAGTCGAGCAAGCCAACGAGCTGACGTTTCAAGGCCACTCACCATTGACCCGAGTGTTTTGGAATCATTAAACTTACGGTTGCGCAACATCGCGTTTCCCGCCGGGATTGAACGCGTTCCGCGAGGATCCCCATGAATTATGGTGAGGATGACGGCGGCAGCGAGGTCGAGCTTGAAACGCTGAAAGCTCGAAGCTGGCCGACCGTGACCCAGTACTCCGTCTTTCTCGAGAACCGCGTGGGCCAGTTGCTCGAGGTTCACCGGTCGTTCCAGGGAACGCGCGTGAAGATCCTCGGTCTGACCATTTCGGATTCGGCCGATTGCTCGATCCTGCGCCTCATTCTGAGCCATTCCGAGCAAGGCCGTGAAATCCTGGTCTTGAACAAGCATGCGTTCGCCGAAAACGAGCTGATCGTTGTCGAGCTGCCGCTCGGCCCTCAATCGCTTTCAGACCTCTGCATGGCCTTGCTCCAGGCCGAGATCAACATCCACTACGCCTACCCCTTGATCGTGCATCCGCGAAATCGCCCCGCCGTTGCGATGCACATCGACAACGTCGAACAGGCGAGCGTGACTCTCCACAACATGGGGTTCGAGGTCCTGTGCGAGGCCGATCTGGGCGGCTGAGGCGTCGGCGCCGCCCCCCGTTTCGCGCAGCGCGGTGGAGCATCCATGAGCCGCCCTCCCGGCGAGTTGCTGAATTGGACCGAACCCGATCCACGTTCGGCAAGCGTCGGCGAGTTGGTCGCCGCGCTCGCCGCCGCAGACTCTCAGGCCGATGAGGCGACCGAATGGCCGGCCGATCTCTGGACTCTCATTGAGAGCGCCGGCGCGACGCGCTGGTCCCTGCCTGCCGCGTTCGGCGGCGAATCGTGCCCACGACCCGTTCTGGTTCAACGATACGCCCAGCTCGCCTCCGGAAGTCTCACCGCCGTCTTCATCCTCTCGCAGCATGATGCCGCCGTCCGGCGGCTGTCCGAGGACGGGATGAATAATCAGAGCGCCGCGCACTGGCTGCGTGAGATCGCGGCCGGCCGCGCCTTCACCACCGTCGGCATCTCGCACCTGACAACATCGCGCCGGCTCGGCGCCACAGCAGTCGAGACCGATCCCGGGTCTTTCCGGATGGATGGCGCCATTCCCTGGGTCACGGCGGCCCAGCGCGCACAAGTGCTGGTCACCGGAGCCACGCTGGCTGACGGTCGCAAGCTGCTGGTCGTCTTGCCCACGAACCGTCCGGGAGTCGTGGTGCGCCCGCCTCTTTCACTGGCAGCGCTCCAGGCTTCCTGCACGAGCGAAGTGGGGCTAGAGGGGGTCGAAATCAGTGGTTCCGACCTGCTGGCTGGCCCGGCAATTGACGTGCTGTCACGACCGGGTGCCGTCGGTACCGCGGGGCTGGAGACGTCGGCACTCGCGCTCGGCCAGGCGCACGCCGCTCTGTCCGCACTTGCGCGGATCGCTCCGCCGAGCGAGCTCGACGAACCGCTCGAGCTCCTTTGCGAAACCTGGAACACCCTCTGGAGCCAGCTCGTGGCCCAGGCTCGCGGTGATTCCGGTGCTGCTCCAGCGGCACAAATCCGCAGTGCCGCCAACACCCTGGTGCTCCGATCGACTCAAGCTTATCTTGCCGTGATGAAGGGTACCGGCTTCCTCAAGGCCGAGCCCGCGCAGCGCTGGGCGCGGCAAGCCCTCTTTTTTCTGGTCTGGTCATGCCCCACTCCGGTTGCCCACGCGGCAATCCGCGACCTGGTCGGTTTATGCCACGTGTGATTCGATTTTCTGAACCAACACAACACGACTTCCCGAGGAGCCGATCCATGCGATGGCTTGCCCTCGTAGCCTTTGCCGAGGCTTTCATGGCGACAGGCTTCACTGACTCGCGCGGCAGCGAGCCCTTGAAAGTTGCCACCTTTGAATTCGACGTGACACCGCCTCTCGGCTCGCCGCTTTGTGAAGGTGCTGTGGAAAGCGCAAAGCGCATCGATGACCCGCTCATGTGCCGCGGGATCATTTTCTTGAGCGACGAACGACCTATCGTCCTGTGCGGGGTCGATTGGGTAGGAATCTCCGGCAGCGGCCACAAGGCATGGAGAAAAGCGCTCGCAGATGCTGCGGGTACATCACCGGATCGAGTCGGGGTGCACTGCCTGCATCAGCATGACGCACCTGGCTTCGACCCCGATGCCGAGGAATTAATGGCCGGGCGGAATCAGCCAGGTCGGGGATATCTTCCCGGTTTCGACCAGATCGTGTTCGCCCGGGCTGCGCAAGCGATCAAAAGCTCGCTTAACCAGCCGAAGCTATTCACCCACGTCGGCCTGGGAAAAGCCGAAGTCAAGAATGTGGCTTCAAACCGTCGCGTCCTCGGCCCGGACGGAATGGTCCGCCACATCCGCTGGAGCGCGACCCGCGACCCGGAGGCCCGCGCTGCCCCCGAGGGAATCATCGACCCTGCCGTTCGGGTGATCAGTCTCTGGAACGGCGACCAACCCGTGGCCGTGCTGAGTTACTACGCCACGCATCCTCAGAGCCACTATGCAAAAGGCGGAGTAAGCTGCGATTTCGTCGGCATCGCGCGGCGACTGCGCGACCAGGCCGGTCCCGGGATCTTTTTCGTGCACTTCAACGGCGCCTCGGGGAACGTGACCGCCGGCAAGTACAACGACGGTTCGCCTGAAAACCGTCCTGCGCTCGCGCAACGTCTGGCCGACGGCATGGCCGCAGCACAGGCTGATTCAGCCGCCCACAAGACGCCGCTCACGGCAGCGGACGTGCACTGGCGACTCCTGCCGCTCGCGCTACCGGTCGCACCCTGGCTCGATGAGACCAAGCTCGGCAACGAATTCGCCGCGCATCCCACCTTCGCGCAGGCCGTCGACCTCGCCTGGGCACGCCGGAGGCGCCAGGGCGAAACGATCGACCTGAGCGTACTCCAGCTCGGGAATGCCAGAATCCTGCACATGCCCGGCGAGCTGTTCGTCGAGTACCAACTATTTGTCCAACGCCTTCGCCCCGACCTTTTCGTGGCGATGGCCGCCTACGGCGACTACTCCCCAGGCTACATCGGCACCCGAGTGGCCTACCCCCAAGGCGGCTACGAAACCGGCACGCCATCGCGAGTGGCGCCGGAAGTCGAGGACGTCCTGGTCAAGGCCCTCCGCGATCTGCTCGATGCCAGAGACAGTCACCCCCCGACACCATCAGAAATCACGGCCACAGCGCCGCGGCTCGATGGTCCCGCGAAGCCCTAGTGTGCCTGTATGTTCAATTGAGCTCAGAAGCCGGAGTCGGGGGG
Organism: uncultured Planctomycetota bacterium; assembly: GCA_963823665.1. GTDB lineage: Bacteria > Planctomycetota > Planctomycetia > Isosphaerales > Isosphaeraceae > CAVXHV01. The sequence continues at coordinate 1,111,466 of CAWGMQ010000003.1, read as the reverse complement.
CCCGAGCGAGCTTTGTTTAATCCCGTTGTCCAGACGCGGGATTTTGGCTACCATCTAGCCAGATGCCGTTCGACATTATTCTTGCGCCGGAAGCCATGGATGACATGCGCCGCCTGAGCGGATACGAACGTGGCAAGGTGCGCGATGCGATCGAGGTCCACTTGCGGCATGAGCCGACCAAGCTCAGCAAGAGCCAGATCAAGCGACTTCGCGGCATTTCTCGGCCGTGGTATCGACTTCGCGTTGATGACCTGCGCGTCGTTTACGGCGTCGAGGGTGCGAACGTCCGAGTCCTCGGTATCGTCGCAAAATCGAATGCGGGTGAATGGCTGGCACAAGCTGGAGAACGTGATGAAAACGGTCCCACTGTCGGAAATGAAGGATGACCTGTCAAAGTACCTGCGCCTTGCCGCGACCGAGGAGATTGTAATAACTCGGCACGGTAAGCCGGCCGGGGTTCTGATCGGTTTTGGAACCGAAGACGATTGGTTCGACTATCGCCTCGAGCATGATCCGCGGTTCCGTCGACGTCTCGAGGCGGCAAGCAAGAGCATCGACGAAGGTCGAGGCACGCGGCTTGAGGATCTCGAAGATTAAGCTCAACCGGCAAGCGGTAAGTCAGGCGGTGAGGGAAGGGGATATTCGCAGGCCGATCCAGTTTGGGGTGGTGGCGGCGGGTCGTCTGAGGACTTTTCCCTCCGCCTGCGTTGTGCGAGCCTCACTCAACGCCGCCCCATTGTCGCCCTTCGCTCCGAGGCTGTGATTTTTTCGGCGTTGGGGTTGATTTTGTATAGTGTTCACGTTCTAATACCATGCATGTAGTCCGCCGCATGAGCCCCACGCAGCCCCGGTGTTGCAGGACGAGCGTCATGACACTTCCTCTCTTTAGCCCAGAAGACTTGCCCGATCAGCCCTCTCCCGCCCAGGCTGCCCAGTCGATGCCAACTGGCAAGCCGCGGCTGCGGTGTCCCGTACGCGACCAGATCGAGATGCGCTGGGCATCGCTCGATGAATTGCTCGAGGCCGACCATCCGGCCCGGGTCGTCTGGGCGGCGGTCTGCAAGCTCGATCTGAAAGCCTGGCTCGGCGAGATCAAGGCCGTCGAGCGACATGTCGGCCGAGATGCCACCGACCCGCGCTTGCTGGTCGGATTGCGGGTTTTCGCCACATTGAAGGGAGTCGGCAGCGCCCGTGAAATCGAACGGCTGTGCGAAAAGAACCAAGGGAGTCTGCCGTACCAGTGGCTGTGCGGCGGCGTAACCGTCAACCACAGCATGTTGTCCCACTTCCTCGCTTGTGGGGGCGAGAAGTTGAACGAACTGCTCACGCAGATCGTGGGCACCCTGCTCCATGCCGGGTTGGTGAAAATGGACCGGGTCGCTCAGGACGGAATGAGAGTGCGTGCCAGCGCGGGCAAGAGCTCGTTTCGTCGTCGCGGTAGCCTGGAGGAGTGCCTGAAAGCGGCGAAGGAGCAGGTTGAGGCGCTGAAGAAACTGGCCGAGGAGGACACAGCAGAGCTGACTCGACGGCAGCGAGCGGCGCGGGAGCGTGCCGCCAACAAGCGACAGCAACGGATCGAAGAAGCGATGCGGCAGTGCGAGGAGCTGCAACGCGAACGTGACGAGTCCTACGGCCGCAAGGGGCGGGAAGCGCGTGCTTCGACCACCGACCCCGACGCGAGGATCATGAAGTTTCCAGACGGAGGATTCCGGCCGGGATATAACGTTCAATTCACAACAGACACCGAAAGCGGTGTGATTGTGGGTGTGGAGGTGACCAACGCAGGGAACGATGGCGAAGAACTTCCGCCCATGCTCGACCAGTTGGAGGAGCGTTACGAACGAATTCCGGATGAGGCATTGGTTGACGGTGGCTTCACGACCAAGGACTCGATCGATCAGGCGGCCCAACGCGGCTGCATCGTATACGGGCCGATCAGAGACGAGAAAAAGAAACAGGCAAATGGAGAAGATCCCTACACCGCAAAGAAGGGCGACAGCGAAGCGGTTGCCGCTTGGCGGATCCGAATGGGGACCGAGGCCGCGAAGCTGATCTACCGGCTGCGAGGCCAAACAGCCGAGTGGGTCAACGCCCAGGCTCGCAATCGAGGATTCTGGTTTATGCCCGTGCGTGGCCAACCGCGTTGCCGCGCCGTCGCATTGTTGTTTGCAATTGCTCACAACCTGGTTGTCGCAGGGAGACTGCGCCCAGCGATGGGCAAACTGGCGGAATGAGCGGTACTTTGCAAAAAAGGGACAAAATAGGAAAGCGCGTTTGCGTCAACGGCTGGGCTATTGGAGAACTGGCGTGAATCGGCGGCACTAACCGAGCGACCAAGCGGTGAATCACAGCCGACTAGGCCCAACGGCCGAGTTACCGCAACGCGGCCAAAAGATGACAGCCTCTCCGCGAAGGGACCGCCTCGTAGGGCGCGGATCTGCTTTCCCCGCGCTATTGACCGACAGAAGTCGGAATCGCCTCACTCACCGCCCAAACTCACACAAAGACCGCACATAATCCAGGCTCCCATCGTCCGCCCACCCATCGAGCTGGGCCACGTCCTTGAGCTGCTGCCCGCGCTGCCGCGAAACGGCGAGGAACGCACTGTGCAGGTCCGGCAGTGAGCTCATGTCACCCCACAACTTCTCGAACTGGGCGACCGGGTAAACGTCTTCCTGCCCGTGTCCCCACCGCCGCTTCACATCCTTGATCGTCACGTAAGTCGGCAGGTGCGACGCCATGTTCCGGACGGCCGCGCTCACTTTCGCTTTGTCGTTCTTCACGTCGCCACGGGTGATTCCAAAAGCACTTAACAGCCCGTCAATCCGAACCCATGTTGTCAGCGAATTGTAGTAGCGCAAGGCAAACTCCGTTTCCTCACGCGGCTGCGCCAGCCCCTCGAGCAGTCTTAACCTCCCGGCCACTTTGGCGAGGCCGCCCCCGCGGTCGTCGATCCGCCGCGCGATCACCTCGAAGCTCAGGCACGCGCCCGATTCGATCGCCAGGCCCAGCACACCCGGGTCAATCGTCGCCCCCAGCGTGTCGATGTTGTGCACGAGCAGCCATTCGAGGTTGGGATACTCGTCAAGAAGCTGCGCAAGCACCCCGTTCCCCAGCAAGTTCGGGATTTCGTAGAAATGGCCCGGCGGATTGAAGCGCTGGATCGGCACGTTGTCTGTGTAGTCGGTGCCCTCGCCCTGACTCTTGGCCCACTCGAGAATTGCCCGCCGCGACGCCTCGCGCACCTTCTGCTTGGTCTCCTGAAGCGTCTCATGCGCTGATTCTTCCCAGAGGAAGACCAGGTCGCGGGCCATCGGGATCAGCCGCTGGCCGATCGATCGGCCCGGTGAGAGATAAACCGGGCCGTCATGGCCGAAATTTCCTGTCGCTTTCAGATGACGATCGATCGCCGCATGCGTGAGGTAGCTCGTCGTCACCACATGGGGGATCGCTCGCCCTTTAGGGCCCCGGCTCTTCCTCGTCTTCGCGAAATGAATCTCGAGGAAACTCCGATGCCGTCCATCGAGCGACACGAACGGATTCACCGCCTTGACTACCCCGGCCCCGGTCGTCCACCGGCTGCCGACCCCCGCCGCAAGCGTCACCACGGCCACTCCGCCGCGCTCGATCGCCGCCTTTCCCCTTTCGATCGTCGCCGAGCCCACCGGCCCCGCCGCCATGATCAGCTCGGAATCTTCTACGTCGCTGATGTCCAGATCGACCGGTAAACGGTTGCGCGCCAGTCCGATTCGCCCGCGCTGGAGATCATCGCGAAGCTGTTCGTGCTGGACCGCGTCAAATCCGTTCTCGCGGCGAATGAGCGCCGCCTCGCCGTCCCACTGCGATTTTGAGCCGGACTCGGTGCTCCGCGCCACCGGGAATAAATGGTTGATCATCGTCCGGAAACACCCGCACCAGCTCGCCGCTATCGGGGCAACGGTTGGCGAAATGGTCGACGTCGGCACGACGGTCGTAAGGCACGCTGCCTGCCGCCGCGATCATCCGCGGTGTTTGCAACGCGTAGTACTGGGAAGGCATCATCGCCTCGCTCGCCGAATCAAGTATCGCCAGCGTGCCGTGCGGGTTGATGCGGAAGTCGTAGACCACTGGCTCCATCGCAAAGGGCAGAGCATCGTCGAGCGCGCCCTTGGCCTCGCGCATGATCGCGGCGATTCGCGCCTGGAACTCGTTGTGACGGTGGGGAGCGACGAAGAACGCCATGCCGCCCCCCGACATGCCCCCCAGCATCAGGAAACCCCAGAAATCCTCACCCAGCAACTCGCGGGCCTGGCGGATGATCGTTTCGGTGAAGAGATTGGTCACCCACGGGATGATCTGCTTCAGCGGCCCTTCCCAGTTCCGCGTCGTGCATCGCCCGATCGTCCGCACATCAGCGGCCCCGACCGCCTTCACGATCTCGCCAAAGATCTTCAGGCTCTCGAGCCGCGCGACCCAGGCGTCCGGTTCGCGCAGCAGATACTTCGTCGTGACCATGTTGAGAATCGGCCCGACGTTCTGCGCCATCCCGCCGTGGACGACGACAAGGCTCTCGGCCAGCGCCTGAGGCAAGGCAGGCGCGGCGGAGTGAGCCGCCGGCTTCGATTCGCCATCGCTGCTCTCAACTCGGTTGAGCAGGCGATGTGACGGCAACAGGCGCCCCCGGCTCACGCCCCACTCCGGGTCTCCCTCCGACGCCGAAACCCCCTCGATCAACTTGATGCCCGGGAAGATGCCCCCTGAGTCTTGCCAGCCGCCTCCCGATCCTCCCAGCCATTCGCCAAGGATCGCCCGTGCCACCACCACCTTCGATTCCTCGGGCCCGAGCGGCCCCGTCAGATTGGGCACCTGGCCGGTGGCCCGCATCATGAGCGTGATGAGCGAAGCCAGCAGATTGGTCGAGACGGCCAGCCGCGAGCCTTTGGGAATATCGTTGACCTTGCTGACGATCTCCAGTCCGAGCCCGGGCCGCACGATCATCGCCAGCAGATCGGCAAGCGGCGTGTTGGTTCCCTCCAGGGCAGGGGGGATCAACCCCGATGCGACCACCGCCGCCTTGACCAGTCCCAGGTAGTCGTTGCCGAAATTGAACAGCTCGTCGAGGCTGTCAACGTCCTTGCATGCATTTAAGTCAATGCTCGTCAGCCGCAGAATCGGCTCCGTGATCACCCGCAATCGCGACTCGATCGGCGGACGAGGTTCCCTGTCGCGGCCGTGCACGCCCAGGTCGACGGAAATATTCAGCACCCGGGCGCCTTCCGGAAAATCCATTCCCAGAAAGAAGATGTCCGACCAGCCGCTGTGCGAGAGGTCCAGCCGCACGGGCGTGCGCTCGACCAGGATCGGAAAAAGACCAAGGTCGGGCTCTCGTACGAGAAGCTGGGGGGCAATGCGCAGCGGATGCTCGTCGGCGCATCCCACTCGAAACATCCAGCGATTTCCCCGGCACGATCGAACCGAGCTCCGCACCTGGTCCGTCAGCGTCTGAAACGCGACCTGTTCATAGGCCCGAGCAAGCGCGCTGGCAACCGTGCCGCTTGGCCCGTCCCGAGCCATCGCGTCCAGAAACTCCGCAATCGCCTGCTCATACCGCCGGTCCATCAGATGCGTGAATCCGGAAAACGGGATCAACCCCGCCCCCCGGATTGCCTGGTCTTCCTGGATCTCGTAGCGATAAAGCGCGTGCAAGAAAAGCGACGCACGCACGCGCTCGTAGAGGTTTTCGCGCGTTCGCCGGAACTCCTCGAGCTCCTGGCACGCCTCGAGCTTCTCAGCCAGGCTAGCCTGGGCAGCCAGCTCTCTCGCCGACCGGTCTCGGACCGCCGGATCGGAATCGGTAATCGTCTCGATAAGCGTTTGACCGACGTGCGACATGAGATGTCACCGGGGAAGATTCTGTTCCACTCGAACGATCGATTCGAGCAGCAGCGCCAGGATCCGCTCGCGATCGACGCCCGCCAGTGCCAGTGCAACCTGGGCCTCAACCACGCCGAACTTGACTCCCAGGTTGTAACGGCTGCCCCTGGTTTCGAGCGCAAGATAACGCTCGTTCCGAGCCAGCGCATCAAGCGCGGTGGTGAGTTGAATCTGGCCCAGCTCGCGAGTGTTGTCCCGCACCAATCGATCGAGCAGGTCGAACACGGCCGGCGAGAGCACGTGCATGCCGAAAAAACACAGGTAGTGGCCGGCCCGCAGCCCGGAGACTTGAAGCCGCAGCTCGGCCAGAGTCGGGTTCGGCTTCTCGATGATCTCCTCGATGCTGTAAACCTCCGGATGCTGCGGCAGCCGCCGCCCGGTCAGCGTGCCGTATTGATGGATTAAGTGTTCACGCGTGGCCTGAACGGCCGAAACCGGACAGTTTTCAGCGACCGCCAGGTCAATTAATTGCCGGGCGCATCGCCGCGTTTCGGCGGATATATAAAGATGGTCGCCAAGCAAGAGGAGAAACGGCTCCTCGCCGACTAAATCCCGGCCGCACCAGACCGCGTGGCCATACCCGTCGGGCTGCGGCTGCACGGCGAATCGCAGGCGCTGCTCGAGGTCGCTGAGCCGTCTGGCTTGCTGTTCAGCCCACTCCACGCCCCGGTAGGTCGAGCGCAGGTTCGAGGCATAGTTGCGAAAATGATTGCGATAGATGGCTTCGTCCCCGGGTGCGGTGACGATGCCGATCTCCTCGATGCCGCTCTCGAGCGCTTCCTCGGCAATGATCTGGAGGACGGGCTTGGTCAACCCGTCGCGGTCGACCAAGGGCAGCATCGCTTTCTGCACGGTGTCCGACGCCGGATACTGTCGCGCCCCACGGCCTGCCGCCGTGATCACCGCCTTTGTTATCTGCACCGTCCTGGTCCCTCCATCGCTTGGGCACGAGCCGCGATCAAGCTCCCGATCCTGTGATCATGCCCTTCGTGGCTGTTTCACCCTCGTTCCCACGCTCTGCGTGGGGACGGTCTTCCTGCCGCTTCGCGGGCGCGACCGGTCGACCGAGCCGATCATTACCGCCTCGCCTGACGGGGTTAGCGTAACGAGCGGCGACCCCCTCTCGCAACCCCTTGCCGGAGCATCGGCCTTCCGCTCCTGCTCGCGCCCGTTCTCGCCGTCGAAGCGGTCGCGCTGGTCCGCCGGCGACGGCGCAGCAAAATGGCCCGTCGAGCGATTCTCAGGCCCCGGAGCTCCCACCCACCACAGCCTCGGGCGCCTGGGCCAGCATCTGGCGCCGCGCCAGCTCCCGGAACGGGCCCGGCTCCCTGATCAGTTGGGAGTAGCGCCCGGTCTGGACGATCTTTCCACCGCTCAACACGTAGATGCGATCCGCGTCGATCACGGTGCTGAGCCGATGGGCGATTGCCACCCGCGTGGTCCCGCCGAGCTGCGCATGGATGCTCTGGCTGACGTGCGCCTGGGTGCGGTTGTCCAGCGCGCTTGTGGCCTCGTCAAACAGCAGGATCTTCGGCCGGCCCGCCAGGGCCCGGGCGATGATCAACCGTTGTCGCTGGCCGCTGGAGAGGCCGCTGCCTCCCTCGCTCACGACCGTATGAATGCCCATGGGCATCTGCTCGATGTCTTCGGCTAGCCCGGCGAGCTCGGCCGCTTCCCAGGCATCGTCCCGCGTCAAGTCGGTGGAGAGCCCGACGATATTGGAATAGATGTCGCCGGGGCGTAACCGCGCATCCTGGAGCACGACACCGATCTGCCGGCGCACCTCCTGGATGTCGAGCGTCTCCAGCTCGCGGCCGTCGTACGACACAGACCCCTCCGTCGGCGTTTCGAACCCGAGCAGCAGTCGCAGCAAGGTCGACTTACCGGAACCCGATGGGCCGACAATCGCCACGAACTCTCCGGGCCGGACCTGGAAATTCACCGAATCAAGGATCAGCGGTCCCTCGGGTGTATACCGGAACGAGACGTTGTCCAGCCGGATGGCACCCCCCAGACGGATCACCTCGCCGCTGACCTCGTTGACCTCTGGCGCTGCGGTGAGGATCGGGGCGAAGCGCTCGCATTCCCTCAAGCCGTCCATCAAGGAGACGGCCCCCTTGGAGAGGCCGGCCGCCGCGGCGACTCCCAGCATGAGCGAGGAATTGAACGCGAGGAACTCGCCGACGCTCCGGAACGCCGAGCCAAAGACCGCGGAGGCGAGTACCGCCATCAGCACCGCGAGCGGCCAGACGTCGCCAAAGAGCACCAGCCGGCCCCAGATCGTCTGAAAGCGAAGGCTGCGTCTGAGCTGCTCTTGGTAGCGCGCTGCCCACCGGGCGAAGGCCCGCCGTTCGGCTCCGGCGACGCGAATTCGCGAAATCCCTCCCAGCAGCACGAACAGCAGGCCGGAGATTTCGCCGCGTAGGGTTGAGATCCCGCGCTGGCAGTTCCAGAGCGGCCGCATGGCGATGGCGGTCGCCAGTGGGAAGACAGTCATGAGCCCGGCCGCGACCAGCCCCAGCCGCCAGTTCAGAATCAACAGCGCGGCCACGTTGAAGAGCGCGAAGATCGACGCCAGGATCGATGCCATGGTCGTGCCGGTCAGCGCGGGGATCAGCCTGAGCGGACCGAGGGCCCGGGTTGCGAGGTCGCCGGCCTCGTATTGAGCGAAGAATCGAACGGGCAGGGAGAGCAGCCTGTCCCAGAATGCCGGCAGCAGAGTCGACTCCAGCTTGCCGCGCAGCCGGGCCAGCGCCACCGTCTGGATCGCCTGGAACGAGGCGACGGCCAGCGCTACAGCGAGCAGGAACGCGCAGATCAAGTTGAGCTGCCGCCGGTCCGCCCTGGGTATCGCGTCGTCGATTGCGATCGCGATCACGATCGGCACGACCAGGCCCAGCAGGCCGCAAATCAAACCCATCGCCACCAGCGTCCAGACCTCGCCCCGGACGAAGGGCAGGGCGAAGCGGACGAACCCGCCGAGCGTCGGATTCTCGGATGGGAGGCTCCGGTAAAAGACAACCGCGTTCGACTGGAGCGCTCGAGCTCGCTCGCCGGCCACCGGAACTCGAGTGTTATCCTTGGGGTCGACGAGCATGTAGCCGCGTGAAGAGTCGAAAATCAGGGCGATCGGCCGGCCGCTGTCTGCCCAGCGGCCAAGCATCGGCACGCCCTCCCGCGACCACCACCTCCCCGTCAGCTTGACGCGCCGCGTACGAAAGCCCGAGGCGCGCGCGATGGTGCGCAGAGGGTCTGTCACGTCATCGAGCCGCGGAGCCGCCACCTCGATCCCTTGCGCCGTACCCACGACTGCGCATGCCGCGACCAGAAGGTCGCCCTCCGCCAAGGTCAGCGGCGCGGCGAGGGCCGGAGCCTGCTCGCCCCGCCCCTCCGGACCCTGCAAGCACAGCCTGGACAGAGCGGTTGTGACCATCGCGCCGTCACGCAGCCAGGCGTTCGCCCGCCGCGCGTCGGCCTGGGCCGTCTCGATCGCCTGGGTCGCGGCGATCGCCTCGAGCACCACCTGGTGAAACCGCTTCAGGCCCTCCCATGGGTCGCCCTTTTCGATCAGGGTCTCGGTGTCCCATGGCTGGACGGTTTCCGCCTGGTTGTAACAGACCCAAGCGTGCGGCGAGAGCGGGAAACGCGATTCGTGGGGGCAGATGGGGACGAGCACCTTGTCGATGAACCGGATTCCTGTAGGTCCGGGCTTTATCCAGAGAACCTCGCGACGAGCGGCGAGTGCCCGGCCCGCGCCTGCCTCGTGCGGTTCGTCCCGCTCGAGGAATTCTGCGCACGACGGGGAGGAGGTCGAAGTCGCCCGGCTGATCCGGTCAACCCAGTCGTCGACCAGCGCCGCCACTTCGCGACGGCAGTCAGGGTCGAGACTGAGGCGGAGCAAATCGGTCTTGCGGACCTTCAGCAGTCGAGCTGGGCCAACACCGACCGCCAGTAGATCGCCTTGAGCACCACCGCTCATCGCTTCCAGCCCGAAGATCGAGCCCCCCTCCTCGACGCGGCAGAGATGCTGTCGGCGCCCGCTGCCTTGGCCCGCGTGCGGCCTGAGGTAAAAGACATCGATCTGCCCGGATGTGACCTGCCAGAACGCCCCGGAGTCGTCGAGGGCAAGCGCCTGGTTTCCCGTGGCCGTAGCCGTCTCGCCCACCAGCGTCAGTGCTTCGGCCAGGTCGGCGGGCCGGTCGGCTTGAATCGTCTCGCCCGCGATCGCGGCGGCCTGAAAAAGCGCCGTCTCGGCCGAGCCCTTGCGCGTCGCAACCGCAAGCGCGGCCGCCTGCGTGGGGGCTGTTTGGACCGTTTCGTTCAACGGGGCCGCAACGGACGAATGGTACGCATTGCCGTTGGCGAAGGGTGCGCCTGCGGCGACGACGCCATCGACGCCGGCAGGAACCACGACGGTGGTCTGCCTCCCCTCCCTCGCGGGAACGGCGGCGCCAGAGGAGGCGGTGCCGTCCTGGAGGGTCTGAAGCCCGGCATAAAATCCGCTGGCATCGGCCATCAACTCTTCGTGCGTGCCGCGCTCGATGACCTTTCCCTGGCGAAGCACGATGATTTCTTCGCAGTCGCGAATGGTGCTCAGCCGGTGGGCGATGATCAGGCAAGTGCAGCCGCGGCGGCGAAGGTTGTCGTCCACCAGCGCCTCGGTCACCGGGTCCAGCGCGCTGGTCGCCTCGTCGAGGATGAGCAGCGCGGGGTTGCGGACCAGCGCTCGGGCGATCTCCATGCGCTGTCGCTGGCCGCCCGAGAGGTTGCGCGCCCCTTCCGACAACTGCGCGGAATACCCATTACGCAACCGAGCGACCTCGCGGTGGATGCCGGCGTCCATCGCCGCGCGCGTCACCTCGCCGTCGGCCACGGCGCCGTCCCAGAGTGTCAGGTTCTCCCGGATCGTTCCGCTGAATAGCAGCGTCTGGTCGTCGACCATCCCGACCTGGTCTGTGAAGACGTCGCGCGGGATCTCGTCGATGGAGAACCCGTCGTAGAGAATCTCTCCCTCCCACGGACGGAGCAGTCCGGCAGCAAGCCGGCCGACGGTCGACTTACCACTGCCCGAGGATCCGACCAGCGCGACCCGGCTCCCTGGCCGGATCGTGAGCGACAACCGCTTGATGAGCGGCTCGTCAAGCGTGCGGTTGAACCCGAACGTCACATCACGAAGCTCCAGCCGCCCGGAAAGGCGCCGCGGCGTGTCACGGCCGGTCACGCCCGGCGACGCGATCGCGGCGGCCGGCGCGCCCGGCACGGACTCGAAGACGGGGTCGATCCGGTGTTGCTCGACATCGTCGAGCCGGGCCAATTCCGCCTGGAGCGTCTGCACGCTCGAGCCCAGTCCCACCAGGTCGCCAAACGGCCGGTTGAACTGGGCGACGAGCGTCTGAAAAGCCACCAGCGCGCCCACGCTCAAGAGCCCGTCGCTCACGTGGCCGCCGCCCACGCCCAGCACGGCCGCCGTCGTGACCAGGGCCAGCAAGGGCGGCAGCACGACCAGCAGTCCGGCCACGAGGCTCACGCGCTGCGAGGCATTGGTCACGCGGGCCTGGTTGCCCGTGAGACGGACGAGCGCTTCGTGCTCGGACGCACCGGCCTTGATCGTCTCGATGATCTGGACGGCATGCATCATCGACCCGGCGAGCAGACCGCCGAAGTGACTGACCTTGATGTTCTCATCTGCCAGGGCCCGCTGCGCCGCCGCGATTCCCGCCATGTTGAGCGCACCCAGCACCATGCCGACCGCCGCCAGCACGGGATCGATGGCGAACATCACTGCGCCGTAGACAACAACCATGATCAAACCGACGGCTGTGGTCGCAAGCGGTCCGGTCACGAGGTCGGCAACCGCCGAGTTGCCGTCCACACGACCGGCAATATCGCCCGCGTAGCGCTGCTGATAGAAAGCTGTCGGCAGCCGCAGCACGTGCCACACAAACCGCGCCGAGTGTGTGGCCGCCAGCGACCACTTCAGCCGCAGCAGACCGGCGAGCTGCATGAACCCGATCAGCAGCCGGAACAAGAGCACGAGCCCCATCGTCACGAGCAGGGGGCGAATCCATGGCCGCCGCTCGGAAACCATGATGTGGTCGACGAACAGGGGGGCGAACGTCGCCCCGACGACCTCGGCGGCCAGGATCGCCACGCCAGTCACCACCGCGAACACCACCGCCGTCGATGCGCCGCCCATCCGGCGGGCGATCGCCCGCCACGTGCTTGGCTTCGCTCCCCCTGCGCGGAAGCCCGGCGCCGGCTCGAACCGGAAGACGATTCCGGCATATGACTCGGTGAATTCCTCGAGGCTGACCGTCCGCCGCCCGCTCGCCGGGTCGTTCAGATACACTCGGTCGCGCCCCAGGCCCTCGACAACCAGGAAGTGGTTCAGTTCCCAGAAGACCATGAACGGCGGCTGGAGCTCGCGCAGCTCCTCCGTCGTCATGCGGTACCCCTTGCCCGAGAGCCCGTACTTCTGGGCTGTCTTCTTGACATACAGCGCGTTGCTGCCGTCTCGCGACACACCGCACTCGACCCGCAGTTCCTCGAGCGGCACACGGCGCCCATAGTAGGCCAGAATCATCGCCAGCGAGGCCGCGCCGCACTCCGTGGCTTCCATCTGCAGGACGGATGGCGTCCTCACTCTCCGGAACCGCACGTGTCGAGCTCGATCGGCCATCACCAAACCCCGGCAGTTCGTCGCGTGTTGGCCAGAGCTGGTCCAGACCAGGCCAGACCAGCCTGGTCCGGTCAATCGATCCCGATCAGCCCTTTGAGCCAGGGCATCGCCAGGGCGATCAATGGCCGTCGCTCGACGACAATCGAAGCAGAGCAGAGCGTCCCGCCCGAGACGGGCTGAAAAGCCCCCGACGCTGACGACCATTCCAGCCGGTTGAGCGCCACGCGGCTCCCACTCGCGCGCACCGCGTTGGTCTCGCGGAGGGCGCCGTGGATGGTGAGGAGCACCTGGCCGCGGTACAGCTCGATGAAGCTGGAGACCAGCGTGGGGTTCTTCAGCTCCGCAAGCATCGACTCTCCGGTGCACGGCATCTCGGAGATCGACCGGATCTCGGCCCGGATAAACCCGTGCTCCTGCCGCCGGACCGTGTCCGGCGCAACCTCCACGTCCGCTCCCACCCGGATCTTCTTGCCCAGCCCCGCCGGCACGAAGATGATCGCCTCGAGCGCCCCGGGCTCAGTGTCCACCGGGCAGAGCAGCGCGGCGATGGTGCCCATCTGCACCGGCGCGTGCGCAGTGATCAGCACCTCGACGACCTTGCCGTTGTGCGGAGAGACGATCCGGGTATCCCGCTCGAACCTGGCCCGGAGCAGCCCCAGCCGGGTCTCCGCCTCGCGCACGGCAAGCTTGCGCAAGAGGCTGGCGCGTCGTCTCGTCGTCTCGTCGCGCACCCGTTCATACGCGATCTCGTGCCGGCGCGTCTCGGCGGCGCTCACGCTGCTCTCCACCTCGTCGGCGGCGGCCTGCGACTTGAGGGCATCGGTGTCGCTCACCATCCGGCGGGCTTTCAACGTCTGGTCGCCGGCGACAATCCGCCGGTGGGTGGCCAGGCGCGATCGATCGAGCTCCATCGTGCGCACGAGCGACCGTTCGAGCTGCATTTCCGCCTCGGCCTTGGACCTGGCCTCATCTTCATCAAGCTGGGTCATCCGCGCGTCTTCCTCACGCAGCCTGGCCAGCTCCGCCGTGGCGGAATCCACCTCGTCTCCCAGCTCCTTCTGATCAATCTCGGCCAGCACGTCACCCACGTGCACGACCGAGCCAACCGTCACCGCAACCTTTCGCAGCCGCCCCGCCGCCGGCGCCGTGACCTGGAGCAGCGACTCCGAATTCACGGCATGCTTCGCCACCAGGATACCTCGCCCCTCCAGCTTCATCGGTACCTGGTACCAGAACGAGAACGCCCCGAAGGCCCCGAACGTCAAGAGCGCCGCCGCGAGAAAGAACCAGTTGTGCAGCGGGACGACTCGCACCGCGACGTTGAGCTGCTCGAACGCCTCGACCGGCCGCTCCGCGATCAACGAGGCCAATCCCTGGGATGACCGCTTGCCCATGGCATGATTCCTCGCCGCAAGCCCCGCTCGCGCGGGGCAGCGAGCCTTCGAACGACCCCTACGGCCGCGGGGCCGGGAACATGCTCCCGCCCCGCTGCCGTAGGAGAGATCTCGTAGACGCTAGTGTTTGTAGCTCGCTTGCGGGAACGCGGAGGTCTCAGCCGCCGCCGAGCGGCATCATCGGGGGAGGGTTGGGTTTGTGGCTCAGGCCCCCGGCGACCGCGGCGATCTCCTCGTCAGTCAATTCTCGCGTGGCCTCCGACGGCTTGGCCGCCTTCGGCGCGGAATCGTCCGGAGCCGGGCCCAAGTTCGTGGCGTCTTTCCCGGTCTGGTTCTTGTCAGTCATCATTCGATCCTCCTCTAAAAGGAATCCACTCTCGAGCTTGACGCGGTCTCCCGGGCACGGACCATCCGTGCTCGAAGACCGGCTCATCCACATTCACGACCGGCCTGAGCCGTGTCGTTGTATCGCGTGTTTACGAACCCTACGACGCCGTGGCCGGGAACCTACTCCCGCCCCTCGCCGCAGAAAAGATCTTGCAGACGCAAGTGCTCGCGGCTCGCTATCCGGGGGCGGGAAGTGTCGATCAACCGCCCGGCTGCAGGGGGAAACCGGGGCTAATGGTCACGCCCCCGGCAATCGAGGCGATCTCGTCGTCGGTCAATTCCCGCTTCACCTCCGACGGCTTGCCGTCCTTCAGCGCGGAATCGTCCCGAGGCTTGTCCTGGGCGTTGATGTCTTTCCCGGCCACGTTCTGGCTCGTCATGGTGCGGACCTCCTCATCAATGCAAGGCTCGATCCAAATTCCGGCCGCGTTGAGCACGCGGCTAGCGACCCGACTGTGCTCGAAGCCAGTCTCGGCGAGATGAACGACCAGCACGAGCTGCGTCGCTCCATAAGTTAATACCAGCCGTTCGGGCCATACCTGACTCGGCCCTCGAGTTTTTTTGAGCGAATTTCTGGCTTTAACGATTGCGGACGGGCTCGGCCTCACAGAAAATGGCCGCTACAGCCGATCTCGCGCCGTTCGAGGTACTGATGGGACGTTCACCGTCGGAACACACCAACGTGTCGCTTCTGGGGCGCGTCCGCCAGGACCCGGTCGACGAGGGTGCATGGGGAGCGTTCGTCGCGTATTACGGGCCCAAGATCCAGGGCTGGTGCCGCAAGCGAGGCTTGCAAGCCGCCGACGCGGACGATGTGACGCAGGACGTGCTGCTCCGGCTGTCACGGGCGCTGCGGACGTTCGTCTACGACCCCTCCCGGTCGTTTCGCGGCTGGCTGCGATTGGTGACCCAGCATGCGATTTCGGATTTCTTCGCCCACCGAAAGCAGCGGCCGGATGCCGGCAGCAGTGACGACCTCGGTCTGGCAGCGCTCGACAGCGCACACGCGCACGACGAACTCCTGGCGTTCTTGGACGAAGAGTTCACCCGCGTGATGGTGAGCCAGGCGTGTGAGCTGGTGCGCGCGCGGGTCGAGCCGCAGACGTGGGAAGCGTTCCGCCTGGCGGCGTGCGAGAATCAGCCGGGCGACGAGGTGGCCGCGCTCCTGGGAATGAACGTCGCCGCCGTGCACAAGGCCAAGAGCCGGGTTCTCGCCTTCATCCGCGAGGAAATCAAGCGGCTCGACGGCCAGCAGTGACTCAGCGCAACGAGTCGGTGCACTTGAAGCTAGCGGTTGCGGCCGATAGAATCAATTCCTCGACCGGTCAGACCCGTCAGAGCAGTTCCGGTGTTCGTTCGAAAGACAACACAAACCCGGGAAACTCCGACACACCCGCTTTCGCCGCAAGTCGCTGCCGGATCGAGTTTGGGGATGTAGCTCAATTGGTTAGAGCACCGGCCTGTCACGCCGGAGGTTGCGGGTTCGAGCCCCGTCATCCTCGTTTCGGATATTACTTCGCACCCGAGAAGTTGGCCGTGGTGGACGAGGCCGTCGCGCGATGGTCCAACGCCGCGGCCGAGTACCCCAATCCCGACTTGGCCATCGAAGTCGACCTGTCCCCCCGAAGATCGACCGCCCTGCGATCTATGCGGCGTTGCGCGTCGCCGAGATCTGGCGGTTCGACGGCGAACGCAAGCGCATTGTCATCGAGCGCCTGCGCGAGGACGGGACCTATGAGCCTGTCGACATGAGCGAATTCTCGCCGGTCCGTTCCGACGAGGTCGGTCGCTGGGTGCTTGAAGAAGATCGCCGCACCGGATCGAAGTGGGCACAACGCCTACGGGCCTGGGTACGCGCCGAGCCGGCTCCTCGGCTCCCGCGCTGACCTGGGTTGGCGACTCCCGACGCACTCAGCCTCGTCCGTCCACGGATCGAATCGTGCCCGCTTGGTCCGTGAACCCGAGCTGGTTCTTGGTATGATCTGGCTTGAGGAAATGATCTGACTCAAGACGTTCGCAATGCCGGAGACTGGCCACCATGCTGCCCGGTCCCGTCTCGCGTCCCTGGCGAAGATTCCTGCGGTTCAGCGTGCGTGGGCTGATCGTTGCCGTGCTTCTGATCGGCGGCTGGCTGGGCTGGTTGGTCCACAGTGCACGAGTTCAGCGCGATACGGTGGCGGCGATTGTGCGCAGCAACGACGCGTGGGTCGAATACGACTGGGAACCGAGGACACCCTTCGAGAGGTCGGCTGTGCGTTCCCCGGCGACGAAGCAAGTCAAGAGCTGGGTACCAGCGTGGTTGATCGATCGTGTCGGAGTCGACTTAATCCATCGTGTCGCGGCCGTGACACTGTACAGTTCTGAGTACAGTTCTCATCAGCCTGTATCCGATGCCGTACTGAACGACGTCGCCCGACTGGCGCATCTCGAGCGACTTGACCTTGCCGGGTCGAGGGTGACCGGTGAGGGGCTGGCCCAGTTGCGACCATTGACCCGCCTTCGCCAGCTCAGTCTCGAAAACACCCTGATCGTCGACGCGGATCTCGTTCATCTCGCCCGGCTGAGCGCGCTCGAAGAGCTGGATCTTGGAGACAATCAACTCACCGACGCCGGGATTACTCACTTGAAAAGCTTGACGGGTCTCAAAACGCTGCTACTTGACCGCAATAAGTTCAGTGACAGCGGACTGACCGTTCTGAAAGGGTTTCCTCACCTTGAAGTGCTGGACGTTTCCAAGACGAGTATTACTGGCTCGGGAATGGCACATCTCGAAAAATCGAAGTCATTGCGAAAGTTCTGGGCGGTCGACACCGCGATCACTGATGAGGGGCTGGCGCATTTGAGTGGGCTGACGAAGCTTTCGGATCTGAACCTCTGCGGAACCAACGTGACCGACGCCGGCCTGGCGAATCTGAGCCGTCTCTTCAGCCTCACGAAACTGAAATGCGTCAATGCCCAGGTCACGGACGCCGGTCTGGCGCATCTGAACGGGCTCACCAATCTCTCGGAACTTGATCTCGGCGGTACTTATGTCACAAACTCCGGTCTGGCCCATCTGAAGCGGCTGACCAAGCTTTCGAAGCTTGACCTCAGCTTCACGCCTGTAACGAACGAAGGAGCGAGTGAGCTAAAGCAGGCATTGCCGGGACTGACGATCGATCGTTGAGTTGATGCCCACGTAGCCGCCCTGGATCGTCCCTGTCGCATCGCCCAGGCTTATCTCCTCGACCTTCGATTCCGGAGCTTCACCGTGAGGCCGCGCTGGCCCCTAATCTGCGAGTCCGGTCATCATTAGCGTGGGCTGATATACTAACCGAAATGGAGCTACCGACACGCCCGTCGCCCGAGGCCGGTATGAACGATCAAGCCAAGCCCGTCTCCCGTCCCTGGCGAAGATTCCTGCGCGTGAGCATGCGCGGGCTCATCGTTCTCGTGCTGGTCGTGGGGTCCGGGCTCGGTTGGCTCGTCCGCAGCGCTCGCATCCAGCGCGACGCTGTGGCGGCGATCACCAAAGCCGGCGGCTCGGTGCAATACAACTGGGAATGGGCGAATGGAAAGCCTCTGGCGGGCGGAAGGCCTTGGGTGCCCAGGCGGATGATCGATCTCATCGGAGTCGATTGTCTGGGTCACGTCACACGAGTCTCGTACACGCAAAGGGCCCTCGATTCGATGAACGCCCTTCGCGCAAAAATAAACGCAGAGCTCTCGGCGCCTATCGCAGCACGCGCGGAGCTCGCCGAAGCGCAGACGAAGCCCGATCCAGCGCTCGGACACGCGGGCGGCGAGGCCGTCACGCATGTGCAGCCGCTTGCGCCTATCAAGTCGCCCGAGAGTGAAAGCCAGGCATTCATGGCCGATCTCACGCGCCTACCGCAACTTTCCAGCCTTGACCTCAGCTTCACCGACGTCACCGACGACGGGCTAGCGCATCTGAAAGAGCTGACAAGCCTCTCGGAGCTCGACCTCATGCACACTCGGATCACAGACTCAGGCCTCGCCCACCTGAAGGGATTGAGCAACCTCTCCTGCCTCCGGCTCGGCGATGGGTTCATCGCTGCTGGATTGCGCGTGGAGGAGTCTTTGAAACCCCTTTTCGACTTGCCTCCGATCACCGACGCCGGCCTCGCGCACCTGGAGGGGCTGACAAACCTCGCCGAGCTGGATCTCTCCGGCACTGAAATGACCGATGCCGGACTGGTACACCTGAAGACGCTCGCCAACCTCCGTATCATTGACCTCCGCGGCACACGCGTCACCGATGCCGGAGCGAAGGAACTTCAGCGAGCGTTGCCGCGATTGAAGATCATCCGTTGATTTGGTGCCCTTCCAACTGGCCTGGAATCGTGAAGGTCGCGTCGGCCCGCATCAGCGGGCCAACTCAGATACCGTCGTGTGACCCGGTATACTGAGTAGCAAGGAACCAGAAATGCCCAGTTCGCGCGATGTCGTCATGTCCGACCAGATCAAACCGGCCTCGCGTCTCTGGCGGAGATTCCTGCGCGTGAGCGTGCGCGGGCTGATCGTCCTGATCCTGGTGTTCGGTGCCGGGCTGGGCTGGATTGTTCACACCGCGCGTCTCCAGCGCGACGCAGTTGCAGCGATCGAACGGGCACACGGAAATGTCGCGTACGCGGCGCCCTTTGGAGTCGAACGATTCACCCACGGATTGGAATCCCGCTGGGTGAAATGGGTCGCGAGTGCGATCGGGGTCGACACGTTCTGCCGCGTGTGGAGCGTCCGCTTCACCGGGAGACCTTCGGATGCAGAAATGTCTCTTCCTGGACAATACTCAGGTCACCGATGCGGGGTTGACGCACCTGAAGGACCCGATCAGCCTTCGCGTATGCTACGTGCGTCGCACAAGAGTCACCGATGCGGGCGTGAAGGAGCTGAAGCGAGCTCTGCCGAGACTTAGTCTATACCGTTGAATTGTCGCTGATCGAACCGGCCGGCAGGCTACGGCGTGGCCAACGGCCGCGTCTGCATCCCATATTGAGGCACGCCTTGAACGGGAGTGGAGTCTTGGAGCAGGCTGTCTGATTGTGACCCCCACACGGTCTTGGGCAAGGTCACAAGATCACCAACCAGAGAAAGCGGCAGGTCGGCGACGTAAGCCAAGTTTCTGGGCGATTCGACCGACTTTGCCCATTCAATATCCCTGCGAACTCCTCCGAAGGGTCTCGAGACCTCTTGCCCCGCCGGGCTCGGCGCTGGGAGTCGCCGGCCCTCGATATTTGCGATCGTTCCACAGCCACATGATGTCAGAAAACAGGATAAAGCGAGATATCCCAGTACCTTCTGTCTGGACATGCTTGGCTTCCCCGCCGCCTGATAGGCGCCGCTGACTTTTAAGAAGTGGGGCGCGATTATGACGATGAGCCGAGATTTCGCAAGGGAGATTTGTACGCGCTTGCCCTGGTGCTTCGGTCCGACCCGCCCCATCTCCTGTCCCGACCGAAGCTAAGGCGGTGGGTGTGCTACCACGGGGGCGACCGGATCGGTATTGGCCAGTAGATCTCGGAGTTCCGCAATCGTCTCCGGGCTCGTGACGAGTGCGAGCGTGCCCGCGCGTGCGCAAGCAAAACAGGCTCCGCCCGGGCCGATTGGGTTGGCTCCAGCTTGCAGGAACACCATTGCGTCGAACACGGCCTTGCGGTTCACCGGCGTCTCTCATCCCAGATCGCCTGCCGCTCCTGCTCGACCAAGGCGTCCAGCTCTTCATGCAAGGACCGACTGGGCTCGCGCGCTTGGCGTCGCGGCTATCGCTCCCGAATCGTCGGACCTAGCAACCCGGTCCGAGATGGCTTTGAGACAGCAATCGTGCGCCGCGCCAACCACGGGAGTCTATGGTTCTTCGGCCGTTCCAATGAACGTGATTTGGTAACCGATTACAATTACCGCCCTGATGGTCTCGAGCGCCGTCTTTCGGTCGTACTCTTTTTCGCTTTCGGGGAGATTATCATAGGGAATCAAGCATGGGTGTTCGCGCTTGATGTCGCAGCGCGAAGGACCCCATTTCCAGCCGTGCTCGAGGCGCTGCGACGCCCAGACGTCGTGTGCGTGCCTTGCAAGCTGCTCGGTCAATCGAAGCAGTTGTCCATCGAGCTTTACACTGGACGTATCAATGGGCCTGGGATCGTATTTGTTCACCATAATAGTGCGTAAAAACCCTCGCCGACCATTTCTGAAACACCATCTCGAGACTGTCTCGAGCGGACTGGGCCATTCTTGCGGACGGCATCTTGTGGATGAACACCTCCGAGGTTCCGACATCAAAAACGCCGCCGGTTATCCCTTCCTCCTTGAAGATCAGGATGGGCAATTCTCGATTGAACAGAATTCCGGCTTCGAGCTGATTCCAGGGCGTCGGCATGATGACCGCGTCGTTGGTTCGTCTCACGCGACTTGAGCCTCGCTTGTACACGCCCGAGGGTGCGCGAAACTGCTCAAATCCCAAAATGACTCCGCCAGAACAGTGCTTGATCATTTGTAACACTTCACGGAGCGGCAAGTCGTTGGGATACTCGTTCCTGCCGAGCGCGCGCCATTCAAGCCTGTGCTTCTGAAGACAGGCGTGGATCACATCCGCCGACTTTTCCTGCGACGGACTAAGATCAGTAGGACATGATACGAACACCGGTATTTGAATTCTAGCTAATTGCATCGCGAATGACTTTCCGAGGCTCTGACGATCAGGAAGACCTTGACGTGGGCTCTTCGAGAGTGTCAGTCGATTTGAGGCTCGAAAGTCACACGATGCAACAGTTTGCTCGACGTTTTGCGATGGTTTTCCAGTTCAAGTTACGACTGTAATGAATCTCCGAATCGTAGCGCTTGGTCGTTCGTCGCGACCGCCCGGTCGTTTTTCAGAGAACGCGAGGCCTGAAGTCGGGATTCCACCTGATGTGACAGGCCGAGAGGACCCTTACTCGTCACGCCCATTCGGTCTTGCTGTTGGGTCCGCTCACGCGGTGTCGCTCCAAAGCCTCAAAGAGCGGCCGAAGCGTCGACTCATACCTTCGCCATCGCCCGATCGAATGCGCATGAATCGGCTCCCGCACCTGAAGCTGGCTAGCCGTCCGCACCACGCGCCGAGTCGCGTGAAACTCCAAACAACCGGGCTCCCATTCGAGGCCCAGAAAAGCAATCATGCGACGAGCATGCCCCTCCACGTCGCGAACCAGCTCTTCATAACCAACATCGAGCCACGCGACCGGGTTGACCCGTCTCCAGTGCGCGAGCAGCCGCTCATGATCGGCAAGGCGCCTCGCGATGTGTTCCCAGTGATTGGTCCAGGGGTTCGTGCCAAACGGAGTCTGCCAGCAGGAGAGGGCGACGTCTCGCAAGTCTCGGTTGCAGACGATCACCCGCGCCTCGGGCCACAAGAGGGCAATCAGCCCGAGCATGAGAAAGTTGTCGGGCATTTTGTCGATGATGCGCTTGGCGGCCGCCGGTGCGACCCGATCGAGCGCTGCGATGTACCGCGGAGCCAGCGCACGAGCCGAATCGGGGCCAAGTGTGCTCATTATCTCGAACGCGTCACCGCCACGCCGGCCGGTCAGTTCCGGCAGCGCGTTGAACAGATTGAGCACGTCGCGTAGCTCACCCGCTCCATGCACTTGCGAATGCGAGGCCAGGATCTGCTCCACTAGGGTCGTGCCCGAGCGCGGCAAACCGACCACAAACACCGGCCGCGGATCGCGCTCACCGCAGCCTCGGCCGCGGGCCAATAGCTCCGGCGTGAACGTGGCGATGATCCGATCGATGGAGCGCGAGTACTGGTCGGGATCAAACGACTGCCCTTTCGCGGCCTTCACGGCGGCCTTGAGCGCATTCGCAGCTTCGAATTGCTCGGCTGCCTGTACGTAGAGGCCGCGCGCATCGAACACCGCCCCGAGTGCGAATCCAAGCCCCGCACGCAAACCGTGAGGCACGTATTTGTGATCGCGCAGTCGCTGCATGGCCTGGATGTCGGCATCGGGAAGAGCACCCTTGAGATTCATCGCCAGGCGCCAGTATGCCTCCGCCAGACTCGGGCAGATCGCCAGCGCTCGTCGCGCCGACCGGCACGATTCCTCAATTTCGCCCTGGTCAGCTTGGAGCTTGGCCAGCGCGATCAACGGCGCGGTGAGGCTCGGGTCGGATTGCACTGCGTCGCGGAAACATCGCTCGGCTTCAACGAGCTGTCCCTGCTCTTCCAGGGCACGACCAAGTCCACAGCGTGCTTCAGCCAGCGACGCATCCAGTGCCAGGGCCGCTTGGAATCGCTCGGCTGCCTCTGCGAAACGTCCCCGAGCAAGAGCCAGCTTGCCGAGTTGTGCATGGAGCCGCGCATCCTTGGAATCGAGCGATGCGGCGTCCGCGAGCATCCGCGCCGCCTCATCAAATCGCCCGCTTCCCTGCAGCAGCTCAGCGAGCGAGAGCCGGATCGCAAGATCAGCACGAGCTTCGCCCAAAGCTTGCTTGAAGCACGCGAGCGCCTCGCTGAACCGCCCCTGTGCGCCAAGGACGCGCCCAAGCTGCTCGAGCACTGTAGGAGACCCCGGCGTCAGTGCCAGCGCGCGGCGAATGCACGCTTCGGTTTCGTCAAGCAGGTCAGGGTCCCTTCGTTCCAGCAGGCGTTGGCCCTGCTTCGCGAAGTCGATCGCACCATCTTCTTCCATGGCCGATTATATCCTGCCCGAACGACACCTGTCGCGATCTGGTACACCGCCCCACACCGCATGCCGCGCGATGAAAAGACGTGCAGAGCGCCGAGCCATCCGCAGCCACTTGACTCGACGACCAGTCTCTGACTAATGTAATAGTACATCCTACAGTCGTAGTAGGATCACTTCGATCATGCCGGCGGCGTTTCATGATTTCAGTCGCGGCCGGGCCGCCACCTGCTCTGGCGGACCGACCTCGTCCGCCGGCCTCACGCAGCGGGAGACACGCCATGAGCACGCTCGAGTTAACCAGCGACGATACGTTGATCGTTTCGGACGCCCCGCAGTCGACGACGATCGACGAACTGTTGATCATCCTGGATGACACCGCGCCGACGCCGCCGGCGCAAAGGAGGAGGCGGCGACTCATTCCCTGGATTGTCGGCGCGAGCATCCTCGCGCCACTGATCTGGATCGCGTACGCGGCTCTCCTCGACGCGTTTCACGAATCCTGGCGATCGCAGTGCGCGGGCAACCTACGGCGGCTGGGCGCAGCGATGCTGGAATACCAGGAAGAGCGTACTCAGTTTCCAGCGCCGGCGGTCATGGGCCCAAAAGGCCAAAAGCTCCTGAGCTGGCGAGTCGCGATCTTGCCGCAACTGGGATACCAGTCTTTGTACGAGCGTTTTCATCTGGATGAGCCGTGGGACAGCCCCCACAACCGTGCGCTGCTCGCGGAAATGCCACCCGAGTTTCGCTGCCCGGCCGCTGCCCGTCGCGGCGCCGGCGAAACGGGGTACGTCGTCATCGTCGGCCCCGAAACGGACGCCTACAACATCAACACGCCGTTCACGCCGACCCACGGGGCTGACGTTCGCCACATCACGGACGGAACCTCGAACACGTTCCTTGTCCTCGAGACCGATCTTTCAATCCCTTGGACCAAGCCGGAAGACTGCGCACTGGACCGAAGGCGGGCCGGCCCCGCGCCTGGCCAGTCCCCACGCCGCCGGCGCAGCACGCGCTCTTCGCCGACGGCTCCACCAGATTCATCAAGGCCACCGTGAACCCCCAAACACTGGTGATGCTCCTGACCATGAACGGCGGTGAAGTCATCGGAGGGGGGTGATAGCGCGATCAATCGCCGGGCGTGCCCCGGCTTCGTCGCACGCGTGGACCTTGAAAAGCCCCGGTTGGACGATACCCGCCACCGGCGCGTTGCTCAGCGGGTGTTCAATGTGTGGTTCCGTGCGCTGCGCTCCTGTAACCCACTCGCTGTAAGCTTGCACTCGTCACGATCCGCGCGCTTCGGTCAGATCCCTCCTTCTATATATAGGGCGGCTGGCGGCTAGGAGACAACACCTGGCCAGCACGGGCCGGGCGTACGTCTGCATGCCATCAAGCACGCATCTGACATCGGATCCTCGCACGTCCGCCTTTCCGCCTCTCACTTCCCGCGCGATTCGCCTGCCGACGTGCCGTGGAATTTCTTGCGGGGAACCCGGCCAATTTCTGCCAGCACATCGCCGCGCTGAAAGCGCCTGTGTCCCCGCGAACGCGCTCAGCAGGGTGGCAATCTTCTTGAGTTGTCGAGTTCGCGCGGTCGTAGCCCTCAAGCCTCTCTTGCCCTTGCGAAACCTGAGATTGTCGCGCCGTACATCGAACAGATCCACATGGGATCTCTTATTTTCCTGAAAGATCGAGGGTTGAGTTCGCCGGATCGTTCCCGATCGGTGAGCGCATTCCGGGTCGTTCCGGTATTCCGGACTTCGATTCTTGTCGACGGATGCCCTTGAAGCGCGGCCTCCAATCCCATAATAATTCTACCTGTCATATGGGCGGTGCGCGGGGGCGCCGCGGGGCTGAATCCGATTAGGGAACTTGTTCCGGCACGATCGTTTCATTCGGCCGGTGCGGGAGGTGGCACGCCAAAGATGTACGTACCCACAAAACTGTTCTTCACCAAGGGTGTGGGCACTCATCGCGAAAAGCTCTCCAGCTTCGAGATGGCTCTTCGCGACGCTCGCATCGCTTGTTACAACCTCGTTCGCGTTTCGAGCATCTTCCCGCCCAATTGCAAGGAGATCTCGATCGACGAAGGCCTCAAACAGCTTCAGCCCGGTCAGATCGTTCACGTCGTCATGAGCGAGAACGCCACCGCCGAGCCCAATCGCCTGGTCGCCGCCAGCGTGGGCGTGGCGATTCCGCGTGATCGCACCTTGTTCGGCTACCTGTCGGAACATCACGCCTACGGCCAGACGGCCAAGGCCGCCGCCGACTACGCCGAAGACCTCGCCGCCGAGATGCTCGCCACCGTTCTGGGAGTCGAATTCAACCCCGACAGCTCCTGGGATGAAAAGCGCGAGATCTGGAAGATCGCCGACGTCTTCTACAAGACGAAGGAGGTCACCCAGACCGCGGTCGGCCACAAAGACGGTCTCTGGTCCACCGTCGTGGCCGCGGCGATTCTTCTCGCTTGAACTGAACACGAAATACCCGCACGCCCAGTGCCGAGAACGAGCAACATATGGGCTACCTCGAGAGCATCAGCGTGCATCGTATCGCTCCGCGCGAAGTGAGCGGAGCCGAGACCGTCGCGGACCTGATCGACCACGCCTTCTCGGCGTATAACGCGGGCAGGCTCCGCGAGCTTTGCACCGTCTTCACCCGCAAGTTCCTCGAGCCGGACTGCACCGTCGGGCTGACGCTCTCGGGCGCGCTCACCCCCGCCGGACTCGGGATGAGCTGCTTGATCCCGCTCATCCAGTCCGGATTCGTCGACTGGATCGTCTCGACCGGAGCCAACCTCTACCACGACACCCACTTCGCGCTCGACCTGCCTCTGCACCAGAGCCGCCCGAACCTCGACGATCTCGCGTTGCGGCAAAACGACGTCATCCGCATCTACGACATCGTCTTCGACTACAAGACCCTGCTCGACACCGACTCCTTCTACCGCGAGCTGATCCGCGACGAAGTCTTCGCCCGGCCGATGGGCACCGCCGAGTTCCATCACCAGGTCGGGCGATACCTTCACGGCCGTGATCAGACAGCTGGGTCGGCCTTCCAGCAGCCTGCTGGCCGCGGCCTACGAGGCCGGCGTGCCGATCTACACGTCGAGCCCCGGCGACAGCTCGATCGGCATGAACCTCGCGGCCTCGAGCCTGCACGGCGGAAAGCTCCAGATCGATACGCTTCGCGACGTCAACGAAACCGCCGCCATCGTCTATGACGCCAAGCGCGAGCGGCGGCAAGTCGGCGCGTGCTCATCCTGGGCGGTGGCAGCCCCAAGAACTTCATCCTCCAGACCGAGCCGCAGATCCAGGAAGTGCTCGGGCTCTCGCGAAAGTGGCCACGACTACTTTCTTCAGGTCACCGACGCCCGGCCCGACACCGGCGGCCTCTCAGGCGCCACGGCCAGCGAGGCGATGACCTGGGGCAAGGTCGATCCCGACACCTTGCCCGACTCGGTCACCTGCTACACCGACTCGACCATCGCTCTGCCGCTCCTGACCGCCTACGCCCGCGCCCGCCACGCCCCGCGCCCGCTCCGGCGGTTGTACGATCAACTTCCCGCCCTTTACGAGTCGATCCGGCTTGAGTATGAGAAGCGGCTGCAACAGACGGACAAGCACCCAGGCGTGCGCGATCGTCATTCTGAAACCGAAGGGTTGATCTCTCGTGTCACGCAAGCCGGCTACGCGCGTGATCGCAGTCGACCCCACGCATCCGGATCCCGCCGCGCTCGACCTTGCCGCTCAAGTTTTGTCGCGCGGCGGGCTGGTCGCCTTCGCGACCGAGACGGTCTACGGCCTGGGGGCCATCGCCACCCGAGCCCGCTGCGGTTGCGCGGATCTTCGCCGCGAAGGGGCGGCCGGCCAGTCAACCCGCTCATCGTGCACGTCGCCGGCATTCCCGATGCGCGAGCGTGCGCCATGGACTGGCCGGCCGATGCTCAGCGGCTCGGCGAGCACTTCTGGCCGGGCCCGCTCACGCTCGTCCTTCGTCGCAACGCCGATCATTCCCGACGTCGTGACGGCCGGGCTACAGACCGTCGCATTGCGGTCTCCCCGCGGGGCCGTCGCCTCGGGGCTTGATCGAGCGGGTGGGCCAGCCCATCGCCGCTCCCAGCGCGAATCGGTCGAACAGGATCTCAGCCGACCCGGGCCGAGCACGTGCTGGCCGATCTCGAAAACCGGATCGACCTGGTCATCGATAGCGGACCGACGACCGTCGGGCTTGAGTCGACCGTCCTCGACCTGACCGGCCTCTCCCCGCGGATCCTTCGCCCCGGCCCGATCACGCGGGCCGAGCTCGAAGCGGCACTCGCCGGCCGTGCGGTCCTCGACCAGGCCACGGGCGCGCACGCGGCACTCCCGATGAGCCCAGGCCAGATGCCCGTCCATTACGCCCCCCGGACGCCCGCGTATTACGTCGCCTCGGTCGACGAGCTCGAGGGTGTGAACCAATCCGAAGCACTCGCCCTGATCGTGATCGGCAAGCACTCAGGCGCCGGCGCTTTGACGGGATCGGCCGAATACGTGCTGGACACTCCCGAAAGCGCCGCGAAATCGCTTTACGATGTGTTGCACCGGTGCGATGCGCTCGCCAGACGCGCAATTGTGGTGGTCCTTCCAGCCGACGCACCCGAATGGCAAGCCGTACGCGACCGCCTGATGCGAGCATGTCGCCCGCTTTGCGAGCGATAGCGTTCAATCAAACAACCGCCTCTGGGAATCAAACATCGGCAGGTCGTCCGGTTCCGGCGGGGGGACGGGTAGGTTCAAATGCGCGTACGCCGCCGCCGTGACCTGCCGGCCGCGGGGAGACCGCACCAGGAATTCGCGGCGCAGCAGGTATGGCTCGACCTCATCTCTCAAGGTGTCGACAGCGACGTTCATGGTGGCGGCCAGGGCCTCGACGCCGGTCGGCCCTCCCGCGAAGACCCGCACGAGCGTCTCGAGGTAGCGCCGGTCTTGCTTGTCGAGCCCCTCGGCGTCGATCTCCTGCATCTGCGAGCGCATCCCGCGCGACCGCCAGATCGATTGCACCGTCGGCGCGCGCCAGCGCGTAGTCGCGCACCCAGCGCAGGCGGGCATTGGCGATGCGGGGTGTGCCCCGGCTGCGCGCCGCCAGCTCTCTCGCGGCGTCGGGGGCGATGCTCGAGCGGAGCTTGGCGGCGTTGATCGTGATGATCCGGGTGAGGTCGTCGACGTCGTAGAACTCCAGGTGCTCGTGCATGCCGAAGCGCTCGCGGAGCGGCCCCGAGAGCATGCCGCTGCGGGTCGTTGCCCCGATGATCGTGAACTTCTTGAGAGGCAGGCTGATGGTCCGTGCCGACATCCCTTCGCCCAGCACGACGTCGACCCGGAAGTCTTCCATCACCGGGTAGATGAATTCCTCGACGGCGCGGGGAAGGCGATGGATCTCGTCGATGAAGAGGATCGAGCCCTCCGCCGCGTTGGTCAGGAAGGGCATGACGTCCATCTTCTTGTCGAGCGCCGCACCGCTCGTGATGTTCAGCTCGACGCCCAGCTCATTGTGCAGCACCATCGCGAACGTGGTCTTGCCCAGGCCGGGCGGACCGTCGAAGAGGATGTGCGGCAGCGGCTCGCCCCGCTTCCGCGCGGCCGCCAGGCTGATCTCGAGCCGCTCGGCGACGGCCCGCTGCCCGATCACTTCCGAGAGCCGCTGCGGGCGAAGCTTCTCATCGACGGGGTCCGCTGGTCGCGGCTCGGCGAGTCTTCTCTGAGGAGCCGGTTCATCGTCTCGTGGCGCCCCCTGGATCGTCGTCTTGCGCATCGTTGGTCCTCCTCCGTGTCGGGCATGCGAGATCGGGCGAAGACACCTCGCGCCGGTCTCGCCTCAAGGCCATCCCGAGCGAGCGTTTGCTATCGACTTTGCTGATAGATCGCTTCTATCATATCGGCCACTGACTTGAATTTCTTCTTGGCGGACAGCACCCGGTCGATCGCTTCGCGCGCCTGGCTGTCGGAATGTCCGACCGAAAGCAGAGCGGCGTACGTGTCGCGGATCACGTCGGCCGCGGCGCTTTCCGGTGTGCCGTTGGCTTCGGCAGAGGCCGCACCCTCGCCGGGCTGCCCGCTCACGATCAAAGCAAACTTGCCGACCTTGCGCCGCAGCTTGGCGACGATTCGCTCGGCGGTTGCTTCGCCGATGCCGGGAAAGGTCGCGAGCTCTTTGACGTCCTGCTCTTCGATCGTGCGGGCGATTTCGCGGACCGGCCGCACCATCGCCCGCAGCGCCTTGCGCACGCCGACGCCGTCAACCGAGCAGAAAATGTCGAAGAACTCCCGGTCGATCGGCGAGAGGAAGCCGACCACGCGCGGCACCAGCCGGCTCACCATCGATCCGCCTTCGATGTAGAAGATGGTGTGGAACGAGATCGATTCGCCCAGCTTGGTCTGGATCGTGCGCCGGGTGTGCTCGCTGATCAAGACCTCGATCTCAAACGGCTCGATCACCAGAGTGGCCGCCTCATTCGAGACCGACTGCAGAGTGCCGCGAATTCGCGTGAGCATGATGGCGACCCTCCTTTCGCGAGCGCGTAGGAATGATGCTCTGTTACTTTGTTCAGAGATTCTGTCGTAACAGGATGTGCCTTGCAAGTCGAGTCTCGCCGATCGAAGCGTCCCGTGCGCAGTAAGCCGGCGGCCGCCGCGGCTCGAGTCTCTCGCCGCGCGGCAGCGCGGTTTTGTCGCACCACTCACTCGCTCGCGACTGAAGTCTCGGTCGTACGGCGAAGAGCCTCTCGAACGGACGCGCGACAGCGCACCGCCGCGCAAACGGGCAGGAGCGACACGCGACTCCCCTCACTCGGAGGCGCGCTGGGCGATTTTCGAAATTTTTTTTCGAAATTTTTTTGGTCGAGACAAGCCGGCGAGTCGCGCTCGCTCAGCCCGACGATCGCTGCGCGGAAAGCACCCTCGCATCATGATGCCTACATCGCAGAGACCCTTGAAAAAAAGGGACTCGAGATGCATAAGACAAAGCATGTGTAACCATGAGTAGCTCGATGTGACGTATATGCAAGTAAGAGTGTTTATGGATTCCATGAGCGAAAGCACATCGAATTCTATCTGATCTTCAAAAAAAAAGACCATTTCTTGGAAACTTCGTCTTCCAAATGTTGAAAGATTTGGTATGAATTGGCGCAGGGACCGGTCGATTGATGCCGGTCGGGTTCAAACAAGTATGTCTTGCAACGAGGAGACAGAAATGGCTGTCAAGAAAGCTGAGACCAAGAAGAGCAGCAAGGCCGCACCCAAGAAGGCCGCACCCAAGAAGGCTGCTCCCAAGAAGGGTAAGTGAGCGCTCGCCAATCACCGGTGAGCATTCACTGAATCTAGCGCCGCGAAGTGGATTCCGGCGCCCCCGTTCAAAGAAGTGCCTCGAGAGGTTTCGGTAACGAGTCAAGAAAGGAAGCAACCGGTAGAGTTCCGGTTCGGCTCTGACCTCTGATCTAACGCGGCGGCATCTTGCTCTTGACCGTGATGACTAACGGTCGAGGCTACAGAGCTTCCGCCATTGAACAGTGGCTCATGGGCCCAAGCCCGGAATGCCCGGTTCCTCTCTGATGGATCGAAGCGAGGCCGAGGGTCCGGGCAAAAGGAGGCTTGCTTGGAGGGCCGTCAGGCGCGGATGCTTGTCTCCTTTTGCCCTCCCTTTTAGAGCTCGCTCTGCTCGAAGGGATTCTTATCACGAGCTTCACAGGTCAGGGAAGAATCAGCGGCGAATGACATTTCATTAGAGAGCTTCACTCATTGCGTCTCGAGCAAGCATGGTCCGCCCGAGCCTTGCCCCACGAGACTTCGACGTCGCGACGGGTTGTTTGATCGGCCGTGGAGAGCCCTTCACCTGCTCTTGGCGGATTCCGGGGTTCTCGCTAACATACGGCTCGCTTCCGTCGCTGACATTTCATTGGCGCTGCGCACGTTCGGCGGTTCCCTGCCGTTTCGCCGTAACAAGCAGCATCTTCGATCCCGCGGTCACCCGGTTTGGCTGGTGCTGCGGGGACTTCGTTTTTCCTCACAGACCTCGAGGCAGCCCGTCATGGATGGCGAGTCGGTCTCCAGATCGCCGCGGCTACGAGTCGTTCTCTTCGTGGCATGCCTCACCCTTGCGCACTGTGGCGCTTGCACCCCGTATATCGGCACCACTTACAAGAGCTTCGTGCGCCAGGCGCGCGAGAACCCCGACCCCAACATTCGATACATTGCCTATGCCAAGCTCGGAGCACCGTCGATCTACGAAGACCAGGCGCAGAAGGATGAGGCCGTGAAGATCATGATCGCCAAGCTCGACGAGGGTCGAGAGCCGATCGCGATCCGGGCAGTCATCACCCGCAGCCTCGGAAACCTGGGTGATCGCCGCGCTCGCGAAGCCATCCTCCGCGGAATCGCCGACACCGACAACGCGGTGATCCGCGTCGAGGCCTGTCGCGCGCTCGGGAAAGTCGGAACCCCCGAAGATGCCACCACCCTCGCCAGGCTCATGACGATCGACCGGCTCGAGGACTGCCGCATCGCGGCCATCGAGTCGATTGGCAGCCTGAAATCCCGCGAACCGCGCATCTTGCAGATCCTGATCGACGGCATGGACCACCCTGACGACCCGGCGATCCGTTATCAGTGCCTGGAATCTCTGCGAACGATTACCGGCAAAGACTACGGAATCGATCCGGCCGATTGGAGGCGCGAGCTGCAAGCGCTTCTCCCGAAACCTGAGGCGACTGCCGAACCTGCTGGATCGTCCTTGGGTCAGAAGGCCGCGGCCAAGGCAGCCATCGGTCCGAATTGAGCTCGAAGATGGACTCCCATACGCTCGAGCTGCTCGATTTCGACAGGATCAAAGCGCTCGTGGCGGCCCGCGCTGCCTGCTCGCTCGGCAAGGCCCGAGCCGCGACCATGCAGCCAGGCCGCGATCCCGGCGAGATTCACACCGCCCAGGCACTGACCACCGAGATGGTCGAGGCACTCGCCGCCGGCCTACGTCCCCCGTTCGGCGGTCTGCATGACATTCGCCATCACGTCGCGCGCTGCCAGGTCGGAGGCGTACTCGAGCCGGAAGCACTGGCCGAAACGGTCGAGACGCTTCGGTCCATCGGCAATCTCGACCGGTGGCTCGCGCTCGCCGGCAATCAGTTTCCCCGTCTCGGGGGTCTGCGCGCCGGTGTCGGAGAGTTCTCCGGCGTCGCCTCCGCGATCGAGGGGTGCCTTGATAGTCGCGGCACCGTCCTCGACACGGCAAGCCGGCGACTCTCGGCCTTGCGCCGCGAGATCGGCCGCCTGAAAGAGCGAATTCAGGAGACGCTCCGTCAGATGCTCCGCTCGCCCGAGATCAAAAGGATTCTCCGCTTCCCCAATTACTCGACCGTGGGCGATCACTACGTGCTGCCTGTCGCCAAAGACAAGCGAGGTGAGATTCAAGGCTCGGTCCTGCGCACCAGCTCGAGCAACGAGACCGTCTACATCGAGCCCGCCGCCGTGGGCGAGAAGTCGGCCCAGCTCGCGTTCCTGCGCGCGCGGGAATCCAAGGAGGTTCGCCGGATCCTCCGGTGGCTCTCCGCGCTGGTCGCCCAGGTCGCGGAATCCCTGCTGCCCACGCTCGAAACCATGGCCGATCTCGACCTGATCTTCGCGCGGGGAAGCCTGAGCCTCGACTACAAGATGTCGGCTCCCCAGTTCAACCAGGAAGTCCGACTCGTCCTCCGCGGCGCCAGGCACCCGTTGCTCGAGGCGTATTTCCGCGGCGACCCCGCCGTGAAGACGCCAGTGCCGGTCGAGCCAGTCTCGGCCACGGCGCCAGCGTCGTCGCCGGATGCAGCCCTCGGAACTCCCCCTGACTCGTCCAGTGCAGGCTCGGCCGGGAGTGTGCCGCCCAGCTCCGAACCCGCAGCCGAGCGGAAAGTGGTGCCGATCGACCTGAGTCTCGGCGTCCGCTTTCGAAATCCTGGTCGTGACCGGGCCCAACACCGGCGGCAAAACGGTTGCCTTGAAAACAGTCGGCCTGCTCGCCTTGATGGCGCAATCCGGCCTGCACGTCCCGGCCGGCGAGGGCTCGCAGTTCCCCATCTTCGACGACGTGCTCGCCGATATCGGCGATGAGCAGAGCCTGGAACAGTCGCTCTCGACGTTCTCGTCTCACGTGCGGAGGATCAGCGAAATCCTGGGCAAGGCGACCGCGGAATCGCTGGTTCTGCTGGATGAGCTGGGTGCCGGCACCGACCCGACCGACGGCGCAGCCCTGGGCCGGGCGATCCTCGACGAGCTCTGCCGCATTGGTTGCCAGGCGATCGTGACGACCCACATCGGCGATTTGAAAACCTATGCCTTCTCGAATCCCGACGCCGAAAACGCCGCCGTCGAGTTCGACGACGAGACGCTCGAGCCCCGGTATCGCCTGCACGTCGGCGACGTCGGCCAATCCAAAGCATTGAAAATCGCACGGCAGTTGCGGCTGCCTGCCGCCGTGGTCGAGCGGGCCGAGTCGTATCTGGCCGACCGCCAGAACCGCGGCGCTGCCGACTGGGAAGCCCTCGAGAAGCTGCGCAAGGAAGCCGCGGCCGCTCGCCAGTCGGCCGTCGAAGCGCAGGCCGAGACGGAACGGATTCGCGAGGTCCTGGCCCAGCGCCTGGCCCAGTTGCATGAGGAGGCGCAGCGCAGTGTCGGCCTCGCCGACGCCCGCGCCCTGCTTCAGGTCGGCGACCAGGTCGTGGTGCCGCGGCTCGGGTATGACCGTCCTGGGCGGGTCATCAAGCTGGATCAGCGCAAGAAGACCGCCAAGATCGCGATCGGCCACGTGACCTGGGATGTCACGATCGACGAGCTGATACCACAAGCCCCGCGCACCCCGGGGCAGGGCGGGCCACCGAAGTCTGGAACTCCGCGGGGGACACAGGGCCGGCGGGCTATTCCGCTCGATGAGTTTGAGCCGGAGTAGTTGATTACGTGCCACCGGAGAAATCGGAAAGAATCGCGAAGGGAGGGTCTTGTGGCACTTGCGCCGACGTCGGTGGTTGAGGTTCGCGACTCAATGCGTGCGCGCTATCCCGACGCTGCCGCTGTGGTGAAAACGTTCATGTCCATTTTGATTGTGAACACAATTCACGACGCCAAATCTCGAGCTTCCTTAAGAGGTTACGGAAGGGTATTGCGTCGTGATTGCGTTTGAATTGACTCTTTCCTGCAATCTCGACGCAATTGGCTAGATCGCGTCGCCGGTACCGTGGATTCCAGACACCCATCCTTTTGTCACGGTCCTAGGCATCCAATCATTCGCGGCTCGCGCCTTCGGCGCAAAACCACGGTCTCTGGTCAGTTCGACCACGAAGAAGGCAAGTGCCCGACGTTCGGCAAAGGTTGCGCGTCTTTCAACCTCTGGTGTTGCTGGACGAGCTCGGGGCCGGCACCGACCCGACCGACGGCGGGCCCTGGGCCGGGCGATCCTCGACGAGCTCTGTCGCATTGGTTGCCAGGCGATCGTGACGACCCACATCGGCGATTTGAAAACCTATGCCTTCTCGAACCCCGACGCCGAAAACGCCGCCGTCGAGTTCGACGACGAGACGCTCGAGCCCAGGTACCGGCTGCACGTCGGCGACGTCGGCCAATCGAAAGCGCTCAAGATCGCGCGCCAGTTGCGGCTGCCTGCGGCCGTGGTCGAGCGAGCCGAGTTGTACCTGGCCGACAGCCAGAGCCGCGGCGTTGCCGACTGGGAAGGCCTGGAGAAGCTGCGCAAGGAAGCCGCGGCCGCTCGCCAGTCGGCCGTCGAAGCGCAGGCCGAGACGGAACGGATTCGCGAGGTCCTGGCCCAGCGCCTGGCCCAGTTGCATGAGGAGGCGCAGCGCAGTGTCGGCCTCGCCGACGCCCGCGCCTTGCTTCAGATCGGCGACCAAGTCGTGGTACCGCGGCTTGGGTATGACCGTCCCGGGCGGGTCATCAAGCTGGATCAGCGCAAGAAGACCGCCAAGATCGCGATCGGCCACGTGACCTGGGACGTGACGATCGACGAGCTGATCCCGCAAGCCCCGCGCACGCCGGGGCATGCTGGAACGCCCAAACCCGGCGCGCCACGAGGCGGAGCCGGCAAGCCGGCGATCCCGCTCGACGAGTTCGAGCCGGAGTAGTTGATCATGGCGCGAACGGGTCTGTCGGGAAGGCCTGGTCGAGCTCGATCGTCTCGGCCTCGTGCAGGAAGGCCGGTGCTTCTTGATCCTTTGCCAGCGCCGGGTTCTTCATCAACTCGCGCAGTCGGCTCAGGGTCGAACGGGCGTCTTCGGACAGACCCAGTCGGCTCCGGGCGAGTGCCAGAAAGGCCAGGTCTGCGGGTTGGCTCTCCTTGTTCAATTCGTTTGATCGTGTCAGGGTCTCGAGCGCCTCGGCCACCAAACGACAGCGGTACTGCGCCACGCCCAGGGTGTTGAGACGAAGACCATTTTCAGGCTCCTGCCGACATGCGGCATTCGCCGGGCGCAGGCCGCGCTGATAGATCGCGTCCGCCTGCCCGGGCTCTCGAACCAGAGCCCAACCGACGTTGTTGAGCTCCGAACCGGGTGGTTCGGGCCAGGCTCCGGCTAACTCCAGGCACGCTGTCTGGACTTCCGGATCAGCCGCCGGTTGGGCCTTGAGGGCGGCCAGCACGTCGTCGAGGAGCAGCAAGCGCGCAAACAGGGGCGCGACGATCGTGTTGGCTTGATACCGCACCCGCTCGGGCGCCGGGAGGAGGTTGAGGTAAAACCGGGCCGCGAAGTGGTCGTTTGCCTTCGTCGCTGCCTCGTAGCCTTCTCGATCAGAGGCGCAAGTTCGGTTGCATCAATAGACTTCGATAGGCGAGCTCCTCCGCATCCGGCCGCAGCGGGATCAGTTTGACGCGGTTGCCGACCGCGTGAGCGTCCACCGGCCGTCCGGGCTGATCCGGGCGGAGCGCGGAGCAGGTCGTAACGGCTCGCCCGTCAATGTACGGCCCGTCCGCGCGTCCCAAACCTTCGCCGGCCCGTCTGCATTGGATCTTTGGAGGACACGCGTCCCGTCCGTGCTGAACGATAGGCTCTGCCCGTAGCCCGAGTGACCTTTCAGCTCCGCCATAAGCGAGCCCGTCCTCGCGTCCCACACCCTCCCCAGTGCGACCCCGTCACCGGTGACGATTTGGGTCCCGTCCGGGCTGTACGACACGCACTCCCCGCCGCCCGTGCTCGGTTCGAGCAGAGGTGTCCCCGTCCGCGCGTCCCATACCTTCGCCGTACCGTCATAGCTGCCGGTGACGATCCGCGTTCCGTCCGGGCCAAACGAGACGCTCGTGACCGCTCGTGAGTGCCCTTCGAGGTCGAGTAGCCGCGTCCCCGTCCGCGCGTCCCAGACTTTCACTGTTTGGTCGTCGCCGCCGGTAACGATCCGCGTGCCATCCGGGCTGAACGACACACTTCTTAGCTTGTCGGTGTGCCCGCTCAGCGCCAGCGGGGCCATGCCCGTCCGCGCGTCCCAAACCTTCGCCGTCCCATCTCCGCCGCCGGTGATGATGCGGGTCCCGTCGGGGCTGAACGATACGCTACAAACCCTGTCGACATGCCCTTTCAGTTCGAGCAGTGGCGTTCCCGTCCGCGCGTCCCACACCTTCACAGTCTGGTCGTCACTGACGGTGACGATCCGTGTCGCGTCCGGACTGAACGACGCGCCGTTCACTCCGTCCTTGTGGCCGTTCAGTTCGAGCAAACGCATCCCGGTTCGTGCGTCCCAAACCCTCGCCCACGTGAAACGACTGCCGGCGACGATCCGAGTGCCGTCCGGGCTGAACGACGCGCGGATTACCCCGTCGCCTTTCAGTGTAAGTAGGCGCGCACCTGTCCGGGCATCCCACACGTTCGCCGTTTCCCTGTCGGCGGTGACGATGCGCATCCTGTCCGGGCTGAACGATCGGCTCCGCCCCACGTTCCTTTCCTTCGTGTCAAGTAGTGTCCCGGTTTGCGCGTCCCAAACCTTCGCCGTGCCGTCAAAACTGTTGGTGATGATTCGCGCCCCGTCCGGGCTGAATGAGGCGCTGTACACCTCGCCGCTGTGCACTGTAACGCTGAGCGAATGCGTACCTGTCCGCGCGTCCCACACCTTGACCGTCTCATCTCCGCTTCCAGTCACGATCCGCGTCGCGTCCGGACTGAACGACACGCTCGACACGCCGGATTCGTGGCCATTCAGTTCGAGCAGGGGCGTCCCCGTCTCGGCGTCCCACACCTTCGCCGTACCGTCAAGGCTGCCGGTAACAATTCGCGTCCCATCGGGGCTGAACGACACGCTTTCCACATAGCCCGCATGCCCTTTCAGCTCGCGCAGGGTCGTCCCCGTCCGCGCGTCCCACACCTTAGCCGTCTTGTCATAACTGCCTGTGACAATCCGTGTGCCGTCGGGACTGAACGACAGGCTCTGCACGCCATTCGTGTGGCCCTCCATGAGGAGCAGCGGCGTCCCCGTCCGCGCGTCCCATACTTTCGCGGTGTCGTCGAGACTGCTTGTAACGATGCGGGTCGCGTCCGGGTTGAACGAAGCGCTCCACACGCACCCCGCGTGTCCTCTTAGTTCTAGCAAGGGCGTGCCCGTCCGCGCGTCCCACACCTTCGCCGTACAGTCATCGCTGCCGGAGACGATTCGCGTTCCGTCTGCGCTGAACGACACGCTCGATACGCCATCCACGTGGCCGTAGAGGGTGAATAGGCCTCCGCGCGTAAGCCGCGTCAAGTAACCCCATTCCCAGCCGCGCTGCTCCGGGGGGACCTTGTCCAGCCTTTCGGCGGCCAGAACCACGAGGCTATTGTCGTAAGCGGCACTGGCCAGAAGGAAGTCGCTGATGCCCAGCCGGTACTTGAGCTCGTCGGCGCGGGAATCGGCGACCTTCACTGCCTCATCGCGTTCCTTGACCCGCTCCGCCTCCCGGAAGAACCCCCATGTGGTTCCCGCTATGCCGGCCAGGAGCGCCAGGACGACGAGGCTGACGGCGACCACCGCGCCGCGGTGCTTCCGCACGAATTTTCGCAGCCGATAGGCCCGGCTCGGCGGGGCGGCCAGCACGGGCTCGTGCGACAGGTGCCGTATGACATCGGCCGCGAATCCGTTGCTCGTCTCGTAACGCCGGGCGCGGTCCTTCTCGAGCGCCTTCATCACGATCCAGTCGAGGTCACCCCGCAACATCCGCTTCAATTGCTCTGGTTCAGTGTTGCGGCTGGCCGCGATGTTGGGAAGCGCTTCGGCCCTGCCCAACTTGGTGCTCGGCCTGGGTGGGTCGACTTCCCGCACGATGCGTAACATCTCCAGGAACGCGCCCCGCTGGAACTGCTTCACGTCGATCGGAGGGGACCCCGCCAGCAATTCGTACAGGATAACCCCCAGCGCGTAGACGTCGGTCCGGGTGTCGATGTCCATCGACGAATGGTCGCCCTGCTCTGGCGACATGTATGCCGGCGTTCCGACGATCGCTCCACTGTCCACTTGGCTCTGGTCGGTAAGCGTGAATTCCGTTGCCTTGGCGACCCCGAAGTCGATCACCTTGGGCGTGGGCCGTCCGTCTACCTCGGTGACCAGGACGTTGCTGGGCTTCAAGTCGCGGTGGATGATCCCCTTCTGGTGGGCGTGTTGCACCGCGTGACAGACGGAGACGAACAACTCCAGCCGGGCCCGCACTGGGAGCCGGTGGCGGTCGCAATACTCGGTGATCGGCACCCCGCTCACCAGTTCCATCACGAAGAACGGCTGGCCAGCCGCGGTGGTGCCGCCGTCGTACACGCGGGCGATGTTCGGGTGGTCCATCAGGGCCAGCGCCTGTCGCTCGGCGTCGAACCGAGCCAGCACCGCACGCGAGTCCATCCCGACCTTGATCAGCTTCAGCGCCACCTGCCGCTTCACCGGTTCGGTCTGGTCCGCCCGGTAGACGGTGCCCATCCCTCCTTCGCCCAGGACTTCGAGCAGCGTGTACCGGCCGGCGATGACCTCGCCCGCGACCAATCCGCGGGGGCGGTCGGCCCGGGCTGTGTCAGCGATCGTGGTGGTCGCGCCCTCCGGTCGCTCTGCCACATTCACCGGTTGCGATGAGGAACGCGTTTCTGGGACGGGCGCGCGGGCGCTCCCTCGGTTGCGGGTGCGGCGGTTTCGGACATCACGCAGGAGTCCGGTTCCAGGAACCGGCCAGCCCCCTCGTGGGCGGCGAGCAGCGCCTCGACCCTCCGGCGGAGGGCGGAATCATCCCGACAGGCGCTGTCCAGGTAGGCGGCCCGCGCGGCCGGGTCGGTCCGTTCGAGTGCTTCAGCGAATATGGTCATCAGGGCGGGGTCGGCGTCGGGCATGGCTTCACCTCCGGAGTCTGGTTCCTCTACCAATGCCCCGTTCGGACCGGAAGTGCGCCAAGGGATCCGAAGAATTCGATCATGGTCGAAAACTGGAGGGCGCTTGCCGAAGGACTCTCATACTAACCCGAAGCGTAAGCGAGGGCTTCGTCGAATTACCTCATCGCTCACGCTTCGGGTTAGTGTAGGAAGGCGGTGTGCGATTTCCCGCCAACCGCTCGCAACGCCAGCCGCGTTCACCAATTCCCGGCCGATGGGCCAAGAATGCTCGGGCTACCCGCCAGCCAGGGCGTCGGCGAGCCATGCCCTGGCAAACGCCCAGTGCCTGTCAGCGGTCCGTCGAGCGATACCGAGCGTCTCGGCGGCGTCACCCAGCGTCATCCCCGCGAAGAACCGCAGCTTCACCAGCTCGGCGGCTACCGCGAACTCGTTCGCCAGGCGATCGAGCGCTTCGTCGAGGCAGATCAGGTCGTCATCGGTGGCGGCAGCCGCGCCGGTGAGCCGGTCGAGATCGACCCGTTTTCGCCCACCACCTCGCTTCACCCGTTTTCGCTCGCGGGCGTGATTGACCAGCACCCGCCGCATCGCCTCGGCCGCGGCGGCGAAGAAGTGCCCTCGGCCGTCGAACTGCTGGTCGCCGATCAGCCGCAGGTACGCCTCATGCACGAGCGCGGTGGCGTCGAGTGTGTGACCGGGCTTCTCCGCGGCCAATCGCGCGGCCGCGAGCTTTCGTAGCTCATCGTAAACGAGAGGTAGCAGCTCGGCCGCCGCGTGGCGATCGCCGGACGCGGCGGCGTCGAGAAGCTGGGTGATCTCGGACATAACGACAGAGTATATCGGCTACATCGCAACGTCAAAACGAAGGCGGCAAGCAGCCGCTCACGCAGCTCGCAGTCCGTGATCTCACGATCAGCACAACCCTCAGGTCGACCGCGGCGTCTTGAGGAAAACCACACCCAGCGGCGGAAGACGCAGCGACAGATGAAACGGCCGGCCCGCGTGGGGCTCGTGGATTCCCCACGCTCCACCGAAGTTCCCGAAGTTCGAGCCTCCATAGATCTCGGAATCCGTGTTCAAGATCTCATGATAGTATCCGCCGACCGGCACGCCGACGCGGTAGTCGTAGCGCACGACCGGCGTGAAATTGCAGACGACCACAACCGAATCATCCGGGTCCTTCGCGCGACGCAGGAAGGCGATCACGCTGTTCTCCCAGTCGTGAAGCTCGAGCCACTCATAGCCTTGCCATTCGAAGTCGACCTGATACAAAGCTGGCGTCGAGCGATAGAGTGCGTTCAGGTCGCAGACCAGGCGCAGGATGCCCTGGTGGTCACGCCACTGGAGCAGGTGCCAGTCCAGGCTCTGGTCGTGATTCCATTCCCGCCACTGGGCGATCTCCATCCCCATGAAGAGCAGCTTCTTCCCCGGGTGTCCGTACATGTAGCCGTAGAGCA
This sequence comes from uncultured Planctomycetota bacterium, assembly GCA_963823665.1. GTDB lineage: Bacteria > Planctomycetota > Planctomycetia > Isosphaerales > Isosphaeraceae > CAVXHV01. The sequence goes on along the minus strand of CAWGMQ010000003.1, from coordinate 1,070,646 downwards.
ACCGGAGGTTTGCCACCTTTTGCCAGATGTCGCCCGGCATCTTGTCGAGCAGCGATCCCTTGCCGTGAACGACTTCATCGTGTGAGAGGGGCAGGATGAAGTTCTCGGTGAATGCGTAGATCATGCTGAAGGTGAGCGAGCCGTGTTCGTACTTGCGGTAGACCGGGTCTTTCGAGAGGAATCGGAGAGTGTCGTTCATCCAGCCCATGTTCCACTTGAGGCTGAACCCGAGCCCGCCCAGGTAGGTCGGGCGCGACACGCCGCCCCAGCTCGTCGACTCCTCGGCGCTGGTCAAGACTCCGGGATGCTCTTGATGGCAAAGCTCGTTCAGTCGCTTGAGAAAATCGATCGCGTCGAGATTCTCATTGCCGCCAAACGCGTTGGGGACCCATTCGCCGGGCTTGCGCGAATAGTCGAGGTAAAGCATCGACGCGACCGCATCGACCCGCAGCCCGTCAAGGTGGTAGCGGTCCAGCCAGAAGAGGGCGTTGCCGAAGAGGAAGTTCCGCACTTCCGGCCGCCCATAGTTGAAGATCTTGGTGCCCCAATCTCGGTGCTCGCCCAGACGAGGGTCGGAGTGCTCGTACAGATGGGTTCCGTCGAAATACCCCAGCCCGTGCGAGTCGTTGGGGAAGTGCGCGGGCACCCAGTCGAGGATGACGCCGAAGCCGTGCTGGTGCAGCGTGTCGACAAAGTAAACAAAATCATCCGGCGTGCCGAACCGTGACGTGGGTGCGAAGTAACCCACGGGCTGGTAGCCCCAGCTCCCGTCGAAGGGATGTTCGGTGATCGGCATCAGCTCGACATGGGTGAAGTGCGTGTGCTCGAGGTGGCCGACCAAGTCGTCGGCGAGCTGGCGGTACGACAGGAATTCACCGCCGTCGCCTTTCTTCCATGAGCCCAGATGCACCTCGTACACGGCGATCGGCTGATCCAGACCTTGTCGCTGGGCTCTCTTGGCGAGCCAATCGCCGTCGTGCCACTGGAACTTCGAAATGTCCCAGACAACCGACGCCGTCTTCGGGCGCAATTCGGCAGCGAAGCCATAGGGATCTGACTTCTCAACCAGGTAGCCGCCGTGGCGGCTCTTCACTTCGAACTTGTAAACTTCGCCTGCGCACAGATCCGGGATGAATAGCTCCCAGATGCCGGAAGCACCTCGGTTACCCATCGCGTGCCGTCGGCCGTCCCAGTGATTGAAATTGCCGATCACGCTGACCCGCTGCGCATTGGGGGCCCATACGGCGAAATGGACGCCTCGGTACCCGCGATGCACCTCGATGTGGGCACCAAGCCGCTCGTAATTCCGATAGTGCGTGCCCTCGGCCAGGAGGTGCAGATCGAAGTCGGAGAGCAGGGGGCCGAAGAAATAAGGATCGACAAAATCCCAGGAATGGCCCTCGTGGTTTTCCACCTTGAGCCGGTAAGGAAAGGGCTGACTGCGATCGGGAAACACGTGGGTGAAGAAACCGTCCGGGTGAATCTTTTTCATCGGTACGAGCGCGCCCGGCTCGCCCTTCTGCAGGTCGACCACCCACGCGGAGCCCGCCTCCGGCAGGAATGCGCGGATGATCCACGCCTTCTTGCCTCCCGGGCCATCCGGCAGCTCATGGATCCCCAGGACCGAGAACGGATCCCAGTGATTCGCATGCACGATCAGTTCGATCTCGGCGTCGGATGTCGTGGGAGCTTGCCCCGTTTTGACGCTCATATCATCGCACCTCGAGCATCCGCTCGAGCGCGAGCTTCGCACGGTGTGCCGTCTCCGCCGCGACCTTGATCCGATTGACCGGGGTTCCCCGGCCCAGGTTCTCCAGACACCAGGCGAGGTGCGGAAGATCGATCCGAAACATGGTCGCGCACATGCAGACCATCGGGGAAAGGAAGTGGATGCATTTGTCGGGATGCTCCTGTGCCAGGCGATTGACCAGATGAAGCTCGGTTCCCACTCCCCACGTCGACCCCGGGGCCGCTTCTTCGATTGTCTTTATGATGAACTCGGTCGAGCCGACCAGGTCTGCGGCGTCTACGACCTGCATCATGCATTCCGGATGAACCAGGATCTTGGAATCGGGAAAACGGCGCCGAAATTGCTCTACATGGGTTGCCTTGAACATCTGGTGCACCGAACAGTGGCCTTTCCAGAGCACCACCCGGCTGGAAACGATCTGCTGCGGCGTGTTGCCGCCATACGGTTCGCGGGGATCCCAGACCGTCATCTCTTCCAGAGCGATCCCCATCCGTCTGGCTGTGTTTCGTCCCAGATGCTGGTCGGGAAAGAACAGCACGCGCCGGCGCCGCGCAAACGCCCAATCCAGTACGGCACGGGCGTTTGAGCTCGTGCAGACGATCCCCCCGTGCCGTCCGCAAAACGCTTTGAGATCCGCGGATGAATTCACGTAAGTTACCGGCATCAAATCCTCTACGTCAATCACCTCGGCCAGGTCGCGCCAGGCCGCCTCGACCGAGTCGAGGTCAGCCATGTCGGCCATGCTGCAGCCCGCGGCCAGGTCGGGTAGAAAAACCTGGACTTCTTCGCGGGAAAGGATGTCGGCCGTCTCAGCCATGAAGTGAACGCCGCAAAAAACAATGTAGCGGCACGAGCTGCTCTCCGCAGCGAGTTTAGACAGCTTGAAGCTGTCGCCGCGGAGGTCGGCGAAACGAATCACCTGGTCTTGCTGGTAGTGGTGGCCAAGAATCAAGAGTGAATCGCCCAGTTGCTCTTTCGTCTGAAGGATTCGCTCTTCCAGCTCGGGATCAGCCATCTCGCGGTAAGGCTCGAACCGGAGAGGAGAAACGGCTGACGGCGGTGGTAGAATCGTCGTCGTCATGACACTCGCGTAAAAAAGGAAAACACGTGGAAAGTTCCGCGGGCTGCCCTGAAGCGGCTCGCCACCGGAAGTGGTGCAATGTGTCCCGATACTGGACCTCGCACGTATTATAGCGTTGTGGCAGTCGATGACGAGAGCCGGGTCATCGCGGAGCAGCGCATCCTTCAGATCGATCACGATGCCATGAACTCGACTCGAGTGGGTTAGCCCGGCGGCGATTTCAAACGGGACGCAAACTGGACCAGGGAGCGGAAGCTGATGGCGGCCGTTTTGATCGTCGATGACAGCTCGGCCGATCGCGCCTTGCTAAGGACCATCCTTGGTCGGGGTGGCTACACGGTTTATGAAGTGGCGAAGGGTCGCCAGGCGCTTTCGAAGGCACGTGAAGTGCGCCCGCACATCGTCATCCTGGACGTGAACTTGCCGGACATGAGCGGGCTCGAGGTCTGCCGCGCGATTCGCGCCGACAACGAGATCGCGGGCGTTCCCGTCTTGATGCTGACAGTTCGCCACGACGATTCCGACGTCCTCGCGGGCCTGGAAGCGGGGGCCGACGACTACGTCGCCAAGGATTCCGCCGGCGCAATCGTGCTTGGTCGCGTGAGGCGGCTCATTCAATTTCGCCAGATGTCCGGGCTGGCGATGTTGAACCAGCAGCTCGTGCAGGTTGGTCGCCTCCTGGCCGGAATCGTGCACGAGATTCGCGGGCCGCTCGCCGTGATCAGAGGTTCGGCCGAAATCCTCCAAGCCGATGAGGAGCCGGTTGCTGACCGCATGCAGTGGATTGAAGCAATTTTGCGAAACGCGCAATTGCTCCAGCTCAGGCTCGATCATTTGATGGCCGCGGTGCGCAACGACTCTTCGGACGTTCAGTTGATCGAGTTGCCGCCGCTGCTTCAGGAATCAGTGCAGCTCTTCATGAAGGGCCAGCCTGCCGGCCAGCGGAGAATCGACGTCCAGACGACATGCGATCGGGATGTTCCCCCCGTTCGGGTCGACGCCGGCCGATTGATGCAGGTTCTCTTCAGTTTGCTCGGAAACGCTCAGCAAGCGCTGTCGAGCACCGGTCAAGGCGGAAAGATCCTGCTGCGGGTCGAGCACGGCCATGGAAGACGGGCGGCGCTCCGTTACTCTCGATGTGATCGACAATGGTCCGGGAGTGCCCGAAGCCTACATAAACCGCGTGTTCGAGCCGTTCTTCACGACACGCAAAGAGGGCACCGGGTATGGTTTGTACCTCGCCGCCGAGATTCTCAAGGAGCAGTCCGGCCGGTTGACCGTGCGCAACAATCCGAGCGGCGGAGCCACGTTTACAATCTGGCTTCCTGCGGGCGAAAATCATTGCGGAAAGCCAACTGAAGTCAGCAGGTCTGTTTAACGTTCGAACGGCCTTGTTCTTCTGACAAGGCACCGTTTGAGCAAGCCTCGTGAGACCGAGACAGATGACGCAGCCGGCGACTCGCCCCCGGCGCCTTGTGGGAAGGCCCACGCGGTGGACGGCGGCTCTCCTGATCAGCATGGCCTGGATGGCAGTCGTCGCGCTCGCGGTTGCGAAGCTCAGGCCCGGCGACGGCATCCTGGTCGCAATCGCCGGGTTTGGTGCGGCAGCCGCCACGTTTGGGGTTTCTCTCTGGTACGACCGCACGCGGTGGCGCGTTCCGCTCGGGGAGCTCGCAGAAATCGCCCGCTCGCTCAGACAGGCCCGCAAGAACGACCGGGTGCAGACGCTTCCACCGACGCCCGAGCTGGCAGAGCTCACTCGCGAGATTGCGGCCCTGGCCAGGCACCAGCGTGCCCGCCAACTCGTGCAAGCCTCGCCGCCGGTCGCTGGAGCGCGAATTCACATCGAACGTCCGCCGCTCGAGTCGACTGCATCCATGACCCGGAGCGGTCTCTTTGATGCCCCATCGGAGACGAGCGCGGCGTTCAACCCGAGCATGTCCGGCGATTTCTCGACCATTGACATGGTCAATCGGCTCGAGCCGGCCGGGTTTCATTGGATTGAATCGAGCCCCGCCGAACAGGAGTTCCTCGGCTGGAACCTGACCGAGCTGAGACAGAAGTCGTTCCTCGACGTCATTCATCCCGACGATCGCCCCCGCGCCGCGCAGACCTTGCGCGAGGCGCTCGAGCGGGGCGAAGCCCTGGGCTTGGTCGTGCGGGTGCGCACGGCGCAAAGCAAGACCCGGGCTGTGGAGATCAATGTCGGTGCTCGCTACGGGAAGACCGCAGTCAGCCACCTGCGCTGCCATCTCACCGACGTCAGCGACAAGGTCCGAGCCGAGCGCGTGCTCAAGCTGCGGACTCAGGAGCTGACCCAGGTCAACGAGCAGTTGCGCAAGATCAACCGCGAGCTCGAGGAGCTCAAGGATCGATATACCGACCTCTATGAAAACTCGCCTGCCATGTACTTCAGCCTGGACGTCCACGGCACGGTGATCGAGTGCAACCAGACGATGCTCAACACCTTGAAGGTCGCACGCGAGGATGTTGTCGGCCATTCCTACGAAAAGCTGCTTGTAGGCCCCAGAGCGGGGGGCTTCATCGAGCGTTACCGCGAGTTCATGGCACGGGGCTCGATCGAAAAGGAAACCTCCTGGGTCACTTCCAGCGGCGAGCTGATCGATGTCTGGGTCATCGGCAAGGTCGTCATGGCATCGAAGGGGTCAATCATGCACAGCCGCTTCGTGGCCCAGGACATCACGCTCAACCGGCTACTGGAAGCCGAGCTTCAGGAAAAGAACCGGCGGCTGGGAGAAACCAACGCGGAACTCTCGCACCGCAATCGAGAGCTTGACGAGTTCGTCTACGTCGTCTCGCACGATCTCCTGGAGCCCCTGCGAACGTTGATCTCTTTTTCCGGCTTTCTGATGAAAGACTACGGCGACCGGATCGAGAACGAGGGCAAGGAGTATTTGCGATACCTCGTCGAGGCCTCCCGCCGGATGCGCGCCATGATCCACGGTTTGCTCAAACTTTCCCGCGCCGGCAAGGTGATCGGAGAGTTCGCCATGGTCGATCTGGAGGAGCTGATGGCTGTCGTCAAGGCCGATCTGGGCGAGCTCCTGCGCTCCAAGAACGCCGAGCTCAGGATCAACGGTGCGCTTCCGCCAGTCTGGGGCGACCACGACCGGATTGGCCAACTGCTTGCAAACTTGATCGGCAATGCGGTAAAGTATAACCAGAGCTCGAGTCCGTGGGTCGAGGTCGAAGCAAAAACTGATGTCGGCGCCGATTCGCCGGATCACCCTCACGAGAACCATCTCGATCCACACGTCCTCATTGCGATCAAAGACAACGGAATCGGCATCGAGCCCGAGTATCACAACACGATTTTTCAACTTTTCAGGCGTCTGCACACCCACGACGAATACGAGGGAACCGGCGTCGGACTGGCGATCTGCAACAAAATCGTCCAGGCGCACGGCGGTCGAATCTGGGTCGAAAGCACTCCCGGCGAAGGGTCGACATTCTTTATCCGTTTGCGAAGCAACCCGTCGCCGGCATCACTAGCTTCGCTCGTTGCTCCCGGCTTGTTACAGGCACTCTCTGAACACCACGTCTCACAGGTGTCCCCGGATGAATCTCCCACGATCTGAATTCCATATCCTGTTGATCGAGGACAGCCGAGCCGACGCCAAGATCATCGAGCGCGCACTCCGCGAGGGTGACGTCTCCCATCGTTTGACGGTGATCACCGACGGAAAACACGCGCTCGACTATCTCTTCAAGCTGCGCGACGACGTCGTAACTTCCGATCGCGAGCCCGACTTGATTCTGCTGGACTTGAACTTGCCCGGGATGGACGGGTGCCAGGTGCTCACACGAATCAAAAGCGACCCCCTCCTTCGCATGATTCCCGTGGTGATCCTCACCACCTCCGAGCGCGAAGAGGATATCGTTCAAACCTATCAGGCCGGCGCCAACACCTATATCTCCAAGCCCGATGAGTATCCCCGCTATCGCGAGCTGGTCGCCACGCTCGAGCACTACTGGGTGAACACCGCCCTCAAAGTGCCCCGCAACCGGATGCGGTCCGCTGTCAAGCGGCCTGAACCGGCTTGACCGCCGAGCCCGATGCGCGGCACACCCGCCGCCTGGAGGCAATCACATTTGATCGCGTCCCTCGCTCACAAGCCCGATCGGGGCGTTTTCGAAGCGTGCTCCATCCGGGCATGATGTGGCAAAAACGCTTCCGGCCGCTTAGGCTGGAATTGGGGTTTGGCCCGGCTCGCCCTGCAACAGTGGTCCGGCGTGACGCGAAAGGCGGCAGAATGGCAATTGAGCGGCTCAAGTTCCGCTGCTATCGGTGTAACCAGCTTCTCGGTGCAACTCCGAACAAGGCAGGCTCGGTCGTTACGTGCCCGAAGTGCAGTGCAGAACTGCTCATCCCCGTTCCCGAGCTTCGCACGGACGAAAACACTGACGTCCAGCCCAAGGCTCCTGCACCTGCCCGGGCGAAGACCCGTGCAGAGCCGCGGACCAGGGCCGAGCCCGAGGTCGCCGCCGCCGCAGAATCGACAGCCGTCGCCATCGCCGTCCAGACGGTGTCCCAGCCAGCGCCAGCGCCGTCGCCGATGGCCGTCGACGACCTCGCGGCGGTGCTACCCCCCGACTTGATCGACCTCAGGCCCGAAGACCTGCGCGTCGAAGCTGAGTTCTTCGAAAGCCTCGCGCGGCAGCCGCCGCCCCCTGTCGCAGAGCGCGCTCCGTGGCCTCCGCCCGAAGTTCTCGAGGCGCCGTCGCGCACCGAATCGATCGCCTCTCTCTCTTCGCGTGGCCCGGTCTTGGAGACCCCCGTCGTTCCGCCGACCGCCGAGGCGTTTCCGGCAACGCTCACGCAAACCGTCGACCTTTCCCCGGCCCCCGTCGAGCCGCTTGCGCCGCCACCCGTGCCGCAACGTGCCGAGGCTGCGCTTATCGGGGCCTCGATTGAGATCGAGCACCCGACGATCCTCCCGCCCGGCACCGAGATTCGCCGGATTCGTGAGGTCGTTTTGCCTGCATCGGTCGTGCTCTCATGGTCGCTTTTTGTCCTGCTGGGAATCGCGCTCGCATTCGTCGCCGGGTTGCTCATGGGCCACTTCCTCTGGACGACTCACTAGATGAAGCGGTTGCCAATAACTTGCGTTGGCTTTATCGTGAAGGTTGTCAATCTAGAGAGAAGTCGTCAAACCCACCGCTTGGCCGTGCAGTGCATTCCACAGCGGGGAGACGGCGAATGACGCCGTCCCAGCCCTGATTCCGATTGCCAGAACAGCCCGATGACGGCCTTGCGCAGACACTGTAAGGGAGCCGATGCGCCATGACTTGCAAGCACACAAAGGCCTGGATGCCCCGAGCGGCGCTGCCGCTCTTGATCGCGGCTGGATTGATTTCACTCGCCGCGCTATCCAGCCCCTCGCATGCCCAGGAAAAAGCCAAGCCCGACGCCAAAGAGCAGAAAAAGCCGGACGCAAAACCGCAGGCCAAGGAGGAAAAGAAGCCCGAGACCAAACCCGCAGTGGCCCCAGCGACGAAACCGCAGGCCAAGGACGAAAAGAAGCCCGAGACCAAGCCCGCGGCGGTTCCAGCGACGAAACCGCAGGCCAAAGATGAAAAGAAGCCCGAGACCAAGCCCGCGGCGGTTCCAGCGACGAAACCGCAGGCCAAAGATGAAAAGAAGCCCGAGACCAAGCCCGCGGCGGTTCCAGCGACGCCTCCGGCCGACGATCCGGCCAAGCTCAAACAACAGATCGCGGCCCTGGAGAAGGAGGTCGCCACCCTCAAGCTGAAGGTCGCGATGCTCGATCTCGAGAAACTGGGGGCCATCGTCACCGTGGACAAGACCAAGGACGGCAAGGAGATCGCAACGGTCAACATTCTCAAGAAGTGGACTGGCGACAAGGATTCACTCAACCTGCTCAAGAACGTGCCCAACCTGCAGGTCGTGAATGTCGATAATGGTCAGGTCAACGATGCGGCTGTCGCTCCTCTCAAGGACCTCACGGGCTTGAGCTCGCTCACGCTGATGAGCCCCCTGGTCACCGATGCCGCGCTCGATCACCTCAAAGGACTTTCCAACCTGACGATGTTGTTCCTGACCTACTCCAAGGTCGGCGACAAGGGCCTCCCCACACTCAAGGGGCTCAAGAACCTCCAGGTGCTCGCGCTCAGCCGGACGGACGTCACCGACGCCGGCCTCGACGCACTCAAGGACATGAAGAGTCTCAAGTCGGTCTACTTGATCGGCACGAAGGTCACCCCCAAAGGCGTCGATAAACTCAAGCAGACGAATCCCGGTCTGGCCGTTTACAAGTGACGTTCATCTGATTCGAGGCCCGCATCATCATGCGTTCCGACACGATCAAGCGCGGCGACGCCCGCGCAGCCGCATCGCAGTCTGCTCCGTGCAACCGGCGTGGGTGAGGGCGACTGGAACAAGCCATTCATCGCCATTTGCAACAGCCACGTCGACATCATCCCCGGGCACGTCCACCTCCAGGCCGTGGGCAACTACGTCAAGGAGTGTGTGCGTGCCGCCGGCGGCGTGCCGTTTCTGTTCAACACGATCGGCGTCGACGACGGCATCGCCATGGGCCACGACGGCATGAAGTATTCGCTGCCCTCGCGCGAGCTGATCGCCGACTGCGTCGAGACGATGATCCAGGCTCACTGTTTCGACGCGATGGTGTGCATTCCCAACTGCGACAAGATCGTCCCCGGCATGTTCATGGGTGCGATGCGAGTGAATGTCCCGACGATCTTCGTCTCCGGCGGTCCGATGGAGGCCGGCAAGACAGCGTCGGGAAAGACCGTCGACCTGATCGATGCGTTCGTCGCGGGAGTCCAGAAGCAGAATGGCAAGATTTCAGCCGAGGAGCTCGAAGAGATCGAGCAGGCTGCGTGCCCGACATGCGGGAGCTGCTCGGGAATGTTCACGGCCAACAGCATGAACTGCCTGGCCGAGGCGATCGGACTGGCACTGCCCGGCAACGGTACGATTCTCGCCACTTCGGCCGATCGCAAGTCGCTCTATGAACGCGCCGCCAATCGCATCGTCGCCATGGCCAGGGAACTCGCCAAGCGCGGTCCGGGCCATGGCCTTCTTCCGCGCGAGATCGCCTCACCCGCAGCATTCGACAACGCAATGATCCTCGATATGGCGATGGGGGGAAGCACCAACACGGTTCTTCACATCCTGGCGATCGCTCACGAAGCCGGCGTCCCCTTCTCACTCGAGCGGATCGACGCCCTCAGCAAGAAGACCCCCAACCTCTGCAAGGTGAGCCCTTCGAGCCGCTACCATATCGAGGACGTAGCAAGGGCAGGGGGCATTCACACGATTCTGGGCGAAGTCGCCCGCGGCTGCCCTGGCCACCTCGACCTCACCTGCATGACCGTCACCGGCAGAACGCTCGGCGAGAACATCGAGGAATTTGACATCCGGAGCGCCGGTGCAAGTGCACAGGCCCGACTGCTTTCGCAGGTCCGTGCCGGCGGGCAGCGGACCCAGGAAGCCTGGACCGTGCCCAGCGTCTCGCTCGAGGCCCGTTCGGGTGTTGCCGGGCTCGCCCTGCTCGACGCTGAAGGAGAAACCGCAGACGATGTTGAAGCACCGGACGGCAACGGTTCAACAGTCCCCGGCAACGGCTCATCCGATGGATTTGATCCCTATGACGTCATTCGCACGGTCGAGAATGCCTATTCGCGCACTGGCGGGCTGACCATGCTCTCGGGCAATCTGGCCCCGCGAGGAGCCGTTATCAAGACGGCCGGGGTGAGCCCCAAGATGCTCAAGCACAGCGGGCCAGCCGTGATCTTCGACAGCGAGATCGACGCCTACCAGGGCATCGCCTTCAACAAGGTCAAGCCCGGCGATGTTGTCGTCATCCGCTACGAAGGCCCCAAGGGCGGCCCGGGCATGCAAGAAATGCTCGCTCCCACCACGGCGATCAAGGCCGTCGGTCTCGACGACAAGTGTGCCCTGGTGACGGATGGGCGATTCTCGGGCGGAACCGCGGGCGCTTCGATCGGGCATGTTAGCCCCGAAGCGGCAGTCGGCGGGCCGATCGGGCTTCTCAAGGACGGTGACATCATCGATATCGACATCCAAAGCGGCGTCCTCTCGGTGCGGCTTTCGGAACAGGAGCTTGCCGACCGCCGCGCGACGTGGACTGCCCCCAAACTCAAGATCACGTCGAGCTACCTCTCGCGGTACGCCAAGATGGCCACGAGCGCGGATACCGGCGCGATCCTCAAGTGGGATTGAGGTCGGCGCCCTGATCTCAGCCTGTGCAGTTCGTGACCGAGGACCGTCTGCCCCGTATTGGGCTTCTCAAGTCCCCGCGAGAACGACGAGCACCGCGAGAGATACAACGAGCGTGAGCAGGATCAGCGTGAGCCTGCGGGAGAGCTTCGGCCATGCTTTGATATGTGTAGTCGCCCTTAGCGTGTGAGCGCACGCGGGGTCGAAGACCACGGAGCGCCGAAGGCGTGAAACTTCAAGCATCGGCGCGACGAGGATCAGCAAAATGGCAATCTCCCCGATCAACCTCATGATGGGAATTGGCCGGCTGGGGACCAGCCGCTCGAGAGCAGCGCCTAGACCAATACCGAGAGCCACCAGGAGCTCGAATCGCAAAGCCCAGCGCTTTCGCATAAAAAAACCGCAGGCAGCCGCCAGCGCGCAAATAAATATGACAGTCACGATGATCATATCTGCGACGCGCATCGGACGGACAATCCATGGCGAGTGGGTCCGGCCGCTAGAGTGTAAAAGCAGGGTCCGCGCCAATCGATCAAGTAAGGGGCAAAACAAGCGGCGTAAGCGAAGTTGATGATCGCCAAAGCCTTCAAATAAGATTCGTCCTTGAGGTGCGCGCGACAAAGCGCTCGACCTCCGGGTCAACGATGCCCGAGCGGTCGTTGAAGTCCGCTTGCGGCGGAGCGTACGGGTTCGGCTCGTCGTCCGGCGGCGCATTTGTCGGCATTTCGGCCATGAAACGCGGCTCCCAATCCGTTTGCCCCGTTGTTCGGTCAGCCCACGGCCAGGTAGGCCCCCAGCGCCAGAAAAACCAGAGCGAATACGCCCATCATCAGCCTGAGAGACAGCGGAAGCTTTGCCTTCACTCGGATATAAGACGTTGCCTCGATGACATGACGGTATTCGCTCCGATAGACCGCTGAGTTTTTGAGATCCCACACGTTCAAGAACGGCGTGGTCACGCACAGGCCGAAGATCGCGCCAACGACAAAATGCATGATCGGGGTTGGATCGTCACGATTGAAAAGCGGAAACACCCAGAAGATCAAAAGGGCGAGAACAAGCAGCGTTTCGACGTAGAGCGCCCAGGTTTTCCGACGATGGAGTCCATAGCCCGAGAGAATGCACAGGACCGGCATGAGAACCAGCAGCGCGTAAAAAACCATCCAGTTTGGTTGGGCAATCCATGGAGCGTCGATCTGGCCGAGTGCACGCCGAACCGGGAAGCTCAAGTAATAGCCGCCGAACGCACAGATCATCGCCGCAATCACGAAATTTGCGCGCACGACGATCTTCAGGTACGCCTCATCGCCGAGATTCGCGCGACGGATTGCCTCCAGTTCCAGATCGCCCGTGCCCCAGGGCTCCCCCAGTTCGCGCGTCGGCGCCAGGTACGGGTTGACGAGATCTTCGTATGGTTCGGTCTGTGCCTGATCGGCCATTGCCTGCAAACCTCCGCTGCCCGGGTCGGCACGATCTTATCGGTGTTGAGAGACGCCGATCAGGACGAGTGCGACTACAAAGAATACGATCGCGAGCAAAATGATCTTGCCTGGGATCTTCGGCCAAAACCAGAGCCCGCGCGTCGCGGCAATCGCGGCGGAATAGTCGGCATCAAAAACGACTGAGCCCCGGAGGTTCCAGGCACTCAGCATCGGCGCGGCGAGCATCAGGTGCGCCGCGGTCAGTCCGAGGAATTCCTGGGCGGGTCTGGGAACGGACCGGATGAGCGGTTCGAGCGCCACCATCAAAACCCACAACAGGGCGAGCGTCAGCTCGCACCAGCTCGCCCAGCGCTTGCGCCCGAGGAAACCCCAGGCCGCGCCGAGCGCTGCGATGGGCATGCAGACCATCACGGCAAGCATCGCGATCCAGCCCGGTCGCACGATCCATGGAGCACTCATCCGACCGGCCAAATGACCGATCAAGATCGACAACTCATACACCGCGCTTGCTCCGAAGAACAGCATGTACAAGAAATTGGCGATCGCCAAACCCTTCACGAACGACTCTTCACGGCGATGGGTTCGACGAAGCGCCAGCGCGTCGGCCGGTCCATCGGTCCATGGGTCGTTGAAGTCGACAGCCGGAGCCGCGTACGGGTTGCCGGGATCCCCGTACGGTTCGGTTCGTGCCTGATCGGCCATTGCCTGCAAACCTCCGCTGCCTGGATTGGTACGATCTTATCGCGTTTGAGAGACGTCGATCCGACTCCTCAGCGTGGAGAAAGGGCGACCGTTATAACGACGACTACGAAGAACACGAACGCGAACACGAACACGATTAGGATGACCTTAGCAGGAATTCTCGGCCAGACCCAGATGCGGCGCGTCGTGGCGATCGCTTCGGAGTACCTGGCGTCAAATACAACTGAGTTCCGAAGGTACCAAGCACTCAGCATCGGCGCGGCGAGCGTGAGATGGGCTGCAGTGAAGCCGACGAAATCCAGCGCGGAACGGGGGCCTCCAATGAGCGGGTCGAGCGCCACCATCATGGCCCACGACAACGCGAGTGTGAGCTCGCACCACAGCGCCGAGCGCTTTCGCCAAAGGAAACCGAAAGTGGCGCCCAGTCCAGCGATGGACTTGCAGGCCAAGAGGACGAGCATCACGATCCAGCCCGGTTGCACGATCCACGGAGCCTCCAAACGGCCGGTCAGATGACCGATCACGCTGGAGAACTCATAAGCGACGCCTGTTCCGAAGTACAACGCGTACAAGAAATTAACGATCGCCAAACCCTTCATCAGCGACTCTTCGCGGCGATGCGCTCGACGAAGCGCCAGCGCGTCGGCTGGACCATCGCTCCACGGAACATTGAAGTCGACAGCCGAAGCTCTGTACGGGTTGCCGTGACCCTCGCTCGGCTCGGCGGCGGTATGCTCGGCCATGTTGCGCGCCTCCTCAACGCATTCACCATGGTCCACGTCTCAGCTATCCGCGTCAACCGCCGCGTCCACTCTGCCGAACCCGCAAGAATGATGAAGTTCGGCATACCGCAGACCGTTGCCCGCGCGTCCTCGGTCCGATACGCTTGGGATCGGAAGCGAGTCGGTCGCGTGGCCGCCCTACCAGGATGAGAGGAGACGCAAGTGAACCTGTTTGACTTGAGCGGCAAGGTGGCAATCGTCACCGGCGGCAATGGTGGAATCGGGCTGGGAATCGCTCACGGCCTGGCTGAGGCTGGCGCGTCAATCGCCGTGCTCGGGCGCAATACGGCGAAGTCCGAATCGGCGGCACGGCAATTGACGGAAAGCACGGGCGTGAAGACGCTCGTGGTCACCGCCGACGTCTCGCGCGAGGAAGACGCAGCGCGCGCGGCAGCGGAAACGCTTGCTCACTTCGGCCGCATTGACATCCTCTTCAACAACGCCGGCATCAATATCCGCAAGCAGCCGCAGGACCTCTCGCTCGACGATTGGGACCAGGTCTTGAAGGTCAACCTGACGAGCGCCTTCTTGATGTCGAAAGTTGTTTATGCCGCGATGAAGCGCGCCGGCGGCGGCAAGATCATCAACATCGGCAGCATGACGTCGATCTTCGGAGCGCCTTTTGCCGCCGCGTATGCGTCGACCAAGGGCGGGATCGTCCAGTTGACCAAGAGCCTGGCGCTGGCGTGGGCGGCCGACAATATTCAGGTGAACGCCATTCTGCCAGGCTGGTTCGACACCGAGCTAACCGAAAAGGCCAGAGAGCAGATCCCCGGCCTTCACGAGCGGGTGCTTGCAAGGATCGCCCTTGGCCGGTGGGCCAAGCCGGCAGACATGGCGGGCACCGCGATCTGGCTTGCCGGCCGTGGCAGCGACTACATCACCGGCGTCGCGATTCCCGTCGACGGCGGCTACACGGCCACACTGTGAAAGCCTACCGGCGAACGGAGCAGGGGCCCTTCAATCTGCGGTTTCTGCCGCTCGCGTATCCGGAACGACGCGGCCGAAGATCTCGATCACGAGACGCTGGTTGAAGGGAAGCTTGATCGAGAGTGGAGTGATCGGCAGCAGGAACTGGAAGCCGACCGAAGACCCCGGCAGGAACACGCTGGGCAAGAAGAAGGTGGAAGACTTCGGCTTCACGAACGAGGCTTTGGTCGTGCTTTCGTCGGCCGCCGGTTTGGCCTTGCGCGGCTTCTTGGTCTGCGGGCTCGGTCGCGGCTCGGCCGATTCTGATTCCGCCGAGTCGTCATCCATCTCGTCTTCGGGCAGCGGAGGGAGCTTTGCCTTGCTCCCATCGACGTGAATACCCTCCGGGAACGACCGTGACGGGACGGCGGGCATCGGCATCACGCCGTCGGGAGCCCCCGGTGCTGCGGCTGCGGGTGCTCTTCCAACCGGCGGCGGCTGCTCAACACCCCTCGCTCGCATCCGGGCTCGCTCATCCGCTGCCTGCGTGTTCGCCCACGGAGAATCCGGCCCCGGTGGAAAGTACTGGAGGTCGTCAGGCATGTATCGACCTGGTGGAAGCGGAATTACCGGAGTCGGGACGTAGGCTGCCGGCGGAAGCGCTGGTGCTCCACCAGGCGGCAATCCGGGCACTGCACTGAAGATCGGCGATTGTGGGAGATACACGGCAGGTGGGGCCCCTTGCGGCGCGATGAGAACGTGAGGTGCAGGATTGATAATGTACTGTGGCGCCATCATCGCCCGTTGTGTCGTGACAACGACGGGCTTGGCGTCGGCTTCGATGAACGCCAATCGCTCCCTCACCACGGCCTTGCCGTCCTTATCGGCCTCGGTGTGAGGCCCGAAGCTCACCAGCAGGCACTCGCGGTTGGGAATGAGCCACTCGCCGAGGATTTCTTGACTGGCGATTTCGGGGAGTTCGAGGAGCGATTGATTGACGCGAGCTCGCTCGGCCGCCAACTCCTTGAAGGTACAACCGCCGACCCCGATTCCTCGTAACTGCACCTCTGGATCAGCAATCGCACTCCGGTCAACTTCCTGAAACGCCTCGACGATCCCATTCTCCTTTTGGTCCGCTTTAAATTGCTTCTCGGCCCGGGCTTTGTACACGAGAATTGTGGCTGCTTTTTCATTGGGATCGACGCTCGAGCGCCTGCTTGGCGAGAGCCTCGCACTCAACGTACTTGGCGGCTGCATAGGCGGTGACGGCCTTGTCCATCAGATCCTTCATCTCCTGCTTCTTGTCCGCATTCGCTTTCGCGTCAAGTTCGCAGCTTGCCTTGCCGGCTGAAGCATCGTCCTTCGTGGCCATCGGGCACACGGGAGTCTCGAACGGGCTGTCCTCAAATGAAATCGAAGCCACTGCTTTCGCGTTGATCTGACCATGCGTTGTGGCACTCGTTGCCGCGTCCACCGGCTTCGCATGGGATGGTGTGTCGATCGGCATCTCGTGCACTGCGCGGACCTCTGTGTCTTCAAGCACCATCTTCACCAGAATGCCCTGGTCAAGCTTTCGTCCAACGAGTGTGGTGTGCCACCCGACGCGCAGATCCTCGGGCGTGCCTGTTGCTGAGGCTTCATCGCCATTCCAGGAAACCTTCGTCACGAATTTGCGGTTCTCGCGAACCTGGATGGTCGCGGGCACTCCGGAGAATGCAACGACACGCGAAGCGGTACCCGCGGCGACGGCCGGGTTCTTGTCGAATTCCTTGATGAGCAGGGTGCTTGCGCTCGCTGGCAAGGTCCAAACGGTCGCTGATCCCTGCCGGGTCACCGGCTTGAGCTGGGACATCACGGATGCGCGCCAGCCCACGCCTTCGGCTTCGACCATCCTGACGGTGTAAGTGATCTGCGCCGCGTTCTTATCCGCGGGCTGGGCACCCGTTACGCCCAACAGGAGAGCTATCCATCCGATACTGATGCCCATACGACGACCTCCGTTCCGTCGATTCCGCTCGCCTTATCCGTCAAGAACCCGTCCGCCAGCAGCCATGCCAGGCAGACGGGCGCGGGGATCATACGGCCGATCGCCAAAGAGGTCAATTGCGGCTGTCGGCAGATCGGATGTGGAACTTGAGAGTATTTACTCTGTTGTCGCAAGGATGGATGCTGGCGGCTATGATGCACGAAATCGCTTGACCTGCTCCTCGTCCAGCACCACCCCAAGCCCCGGCCCGCCGGGCACGCGCGCTCCTTCGAAGGCCAGATCGAGCGGCGTCGCCAGCAGGTCGCTCTCATGATAGTGCGGCCCAAGAATATCGGCCGGGTATGATTCGC
Organism: uncultured Planctomycetota bacterium; assembly: GCA_963823665.1. GTDB lineage: Bacteria > Planctomycetota > Planctomycetia > Isosphaerales > Isosphaeraceae > CAVXHV01. Next base: position 1,053,395 of record CAWGMQ010000003.1, on the reverse strand, counting down.
TCTCGATGTTCTTCACGGCACACGCCAGATGCAACATCGCGGCCGAGCCGATGCCCAGCTCGAGATTGCTCCCCATGTGACACGGAATTCCCGCGGCCGCGGCCACCGCGGCGATCTCGATCGAGGCCGCGATTCCGCCGTTCTTGCCGGGATAAATGCTGACCACGTCGGCCGCGTGCGCCCGCAGCACGTTCCACGCATCGGCAAGAGTGAAAACACTCTCGTCGGCCATGATGGGTATGCCGCCTGGATGGCGCAGCGAGGCCATCGCCTCGTGATCGCCCGGCGCGATCGGCTGTTCGGCGACCAGCAGGTCGAACGCACGTAGACGATCCAGGGCCACCCGTGCGGTCGTCACGTTCCAGCCGCAGTTGGCGTCAACGGTGATCGGAATATTCGGGCCAGCCACAGCTCGCACGGCTTCCACCCGCGCGAGATCTCCGGCGAGGTCCAGCCCCACCTTGACCTTCAAGCACCGCACGCCCCAGCTCAAGAACTGCTCGGCCAGCGAGCGAACGCGGGGCAGCTCGAACGCGCCGATCATCATCTTGGTGGGGATCACCTCGCGTACCTTGCCTCCCAGCAGTTGATAAACCGGCACGCCCAGCGCTTTTCCTGCGATGTCCCAGAGCGCCATCTCAACCGCAGCTTTCGTGAACGGATTGAGCTTGATCAGGAAATCCATCTTCCTACGGATCGTCGTGATTGCCGTCGGATCGGATCCAGCGAGGGCAGGCCCGATCAGGTCTTCAAGCGTAGCCACGCAGCTCTTGCTCGTTTCCCCACTCCACAGCGCCGACACCGTAGCCTCACCCAGCCCGATCAGTCCCTGGTCGGTATGGACTTTCACAATCACATAATCGGAAGTGTGATGGTCGCCGTGCGCGGTCTTCGTGACCATACCGGGCTTGAGCGGAACCCGAACGGGGATTGCTTCGAGTCGAGTGATGCGCATCGAATCTCAACCTCGATGTGAGCAACCGAGCTTCATTCGGGCAAGCCGTCATCCGCGCTTGCATGCGGTTCACGCGGAGGAAAGAACTGATGATGTTCCTTCGCACTGGAGATGATTTGCTGGGCCCACGGTCCACGGAGGGTTGAAAGCTCTTGCTGCAGACCCTGCCAGCTCAGCTCAGCGAGACTGCCGTTCACCGCGTCAGTCGCCCACATGAGTGATTCGATTCCAGCATGCCAACCGTACTCCTGGAGTGCCGACAGTCGTGTGAGGACAACATCCCAGATTGCTTGTTCGGCCACTTCACCGTTTGATGCACCATCGGGCGAAACCAGCGAGCGATGATCGAATTGAGGCAGAATGTCGATTTCTTCCAGCAGGGCGAGCACGAGGCGGTACGAGCTTGTCCAGTTATCGCAATGTTTCATGTACCGGCGTACGAGCGAGCTGTGTGTAAGCGAGCGGCGTCCGTCCACGCCGCCAGAGAACGCGGAGATCAGTCCCCAGCGCGGTTCGAATCGGTGATACTGCGCAAGGGCATGGACGATTGGGTCGAAGCTGCCCTTTTCCCATCGCAGTTTCTCACTATAGCGAATGGGTTCAATCGGTTTCTTTGTATGAAGCGAAGCCAACCCGGCAAACCCGGTAAATTCGGCGGCGTGCTCTCGCGTTCCTTCTTCCACGACAAAAAAAGGCAGATCCTTTCGATGGAGATACTTGCAGGTGGTCTGCTCGGGCTCCCAGATCACGGATTCATGCTGCAGGCAGAACCCAGACCCGGGCCCGATAAACAGGCTCTGGCCACAGTTTTGGATACAGTTGCGGCAAGAAAATAACTCGTCCATCAGTGTAACCGAATTCTATCCTGAGGAAGCATTCAAGTCTTCTCCGCTACCCGAGGATTTGGCTGACCTGCCGTTGCCTGGAGCGCTGACGGCGGTCAAAAACCGCCGCAGCACATTCGCCGTGATCTGCGACACGCAATCGTCCACCAGAATGGCGCTGGGCCAGGCGATCGATCCCGCAGCGAAGACCGCGCCGCCGCTCTTGGTCTCGTAGTAGGAAAGCTCGGCGCCGCCGTCGTCGATGTTTGTGCCTTTGGCCAGGCAGAGCATGCCCGACGGCGAACTCTTCGAGACCTTGTCAGTCTCATGCCCTGAGGCCCCGCCCGGACATCGGCAGTGCAAGCTCGCCTGGCCGAACAGGTCGCCGGAGCCGAGTCCGGTGCCGGCAAATGCCCAGTGCGTGGCGTCGCGCACCCGGTAGGGAGCGCCCGTCATGATCCCGGTTTCAGTGAAGACCACCCCCAGTAATGCCGCCTCGGACTCGACCCGCATGTGGAACCGGCTCTCGAAGCCTCCGCGCTTGAGGGCGCCGGCGTCGCCGTTACGATAAATCGCGACGTCCCCCGAAAGCTCGGCCTCGCAGTTCAGCCCGTTGCCGCCCAGATACATCAATCGGCCGCCCCGCTCGTTCACCCACGACTTGACCCGATCGTACATCGTGCGCGTCCAGTATTCCGGGTGCGTCGAGAGGATCAGCACCTTGTACGCATCAAGGTCGAGCGATTCATCGTGAAGCTGTGTCTCCGCGTAATAGTCGTAGGCGAAGTACTCGCGCTCGAGCCAGCCCAGCAGCCGCCACTCGGCCGGTGCGATGTGGCACGCGGCCCGCCCTTCGATCGGATCGTTGATCTCGGTCTGTGCGTCGATGTGGTTGATCGGCTCCGGACGATCAAAGGAAAGTGGCGCGTAGTCCTCTGTATCATACGTGACATTCTCGGGATCCGTGTACCGCTTCAGCTCGAGCCGTGCGTTCACCGTCGGCCTCGTTGGCAGCCTGTCCGGATTGATGTAGTTGCTCCGCCCGCCGAAGTTGTTGTAAGCGTTCCAGGTGATGTTCGATGCCAGCACGGCGACCGGCTCGCGGGGTCGTGAGGGTGCCACGATCCACGGAAACGAAAACTTACTCCCCGATTTCGTTCTGGCGTGGAAATAATACAATCCAGACCGCTCGGGGGCCGTTACGTACTGATGCAAGAGCGGGTTGGCGTAACCGTGCTTGTTCCACTGGACGCCAGTCTGCGTGTAATCTCCATCGGGCGTGATCTGCATGGTCGCGCGGGGGCCGTGTTCGTCAAACCAGCCGATTTCGCGGATGAGCTGCTTTCGTATGCCGTATCGCCACAGGCTCAAATGGTAGGGCTCGACCGAATGCACCCGGAACTCGGACTTTTCGCCCACTTTCAAGCACTTCGGCCAGGCGTATCCGAGCAGTCCGTCGGCGAGAAGGCGCAACTGGTAAGGTTCGCGGCCTTCGTTAATCTGAAGGTGAACGCTCTTGGCGCCGAACCCCGGCTTCTGAATCGTGACCTTGTAGTTGCCGGATGGCACCTCAACGTGCACTGCCCCAGTAGCCCGGGAGCGCGCCTCGAACGAGGCAGCCTCGCCTTCGAGCTCGAGGAGCACGGCGGGCAGAGCAACATAGCGTTCGTCACTGACGTAAGCGATGAGCATCGGCGGTTCTTGTCCGAGTTTCTAAAAAAAGTGGGAACCATTCACGCGGCTCCCGGCATTACACTTGCTTTTTGGGCAAATCCAGGCCGGGGTAACTCTGATGGCCGTCGAACAGAATAAAATCCTACACGATGTTCGCGCGATTTTTCGCGATGGGGTCGGGGCTGAGCTCTCCGACCGTCAGCTTCTGGAGCGATTCACGAGCCGCTCGAGTGGAGATTCTACGGCGGAAACGGCCTTTGCCACACTGGTCGCACGGCACGGACCGATGGTGCTCAGGGTTTGCCGTGCTGCCCTGCGTGACGAACACGACGCCCGGGACGCATTCCAGGCGGTCTTCCTCGTGCTGGTCCACAAGGCGAGATCACTCTGGGCGCGAGACTCGCTCGGTCCCTGGCTCCATGCCGTGGCATTGCGTGTCTCGGCTCATGCCAGGGCGTCGGAGATGCTGCGCCGAACGCATGAGCGGCGGTATGCGGCGATTGGGTCGCGATCCGTTGGCGATCATGATTCAGTTGCCGACGACTCGATTGCCACGATCCATGAAGAGCTGGGGCGCTTGCCGGATGGCTGGCGGAAAGCTCTGGTGCTCTGCGACCTGGAGGGTCTGACGCATGAGGAAGCTGCGGGTCGTCTCGGGTGGCCGGTCGGAACGGTGAAGAGCCGGCAGGCGCGAGGGCGCAATCGGCTGCGTGAGCGTCTCATCCGCCGCGGGTTCGCACCTCTCTCGGCCGGCGTGGCCGCGATTCTGGCGGCGGGCAAGGGCAGGGCGGAGGTGCCTGAGTCGCTCGGGGCGGCCACAGTGAAGATGGCGGTGCTGGTCGCGCAAGGAAGCGCGGTCCCGGGACTGGGCTCGGCCACAACGGCTTCCTTGGCGCGCCATGTCCTCAAGGCCATGTTCGTCAGCCGCATGCGAATCGCCGCCGTGGTTGGACTGCTTCTCGGCGGGGTGGTGACTACGACGGGCTTCGCGATCCAGTCCGGTGCGCGAGCGCAAGATCCGCCGGGGGCAACCGCGCGTCCCGGCAGCGATCAGGCGGCGAGGTCCGCGGACGAAAAAACGCGACGAGTCCGCGAGCTGATTTATTTCTTCCGATCTTACAAAGTGTTCAATCGCGACGAGGAGTGGGCGCGAACGATTCGAGAGCTGGCGGCGATCGGGAGAGACGCAGTGCCCGAATTGATCGCCGAGCTCGACCGCACCGATCGCGATGCCACGATCAGATCGCTGGCGTTCTCTCTTCGCGCTATCGGGGATCGACGGGCTGTTCCGGCGCTGATCAGGGCGATCCCGAAGGCACTGCGGCCGGCTGGCTCGGACTGCGGCATCAACATCGCCGACGCTGATCTGTTTAAGTTCATGCTAGCACATCAGAATTACCCAGATAAAAGGCCGGAGGTAACCTTCGTCGCGTGCGGTCGCCCCGTCAACGAGATTCTCAGTGCTCTCGAGCGGCTTACGAACCACAGCGAACCTCCGGGCGTGGGAGATCGTGACCCTCTGCGTCATGTCTTTCTGGGCGGCACGCCCGACGAGCAAGCCCAGCAGCGCGCTTCGTTTGCGGAACGGCAGAAACTCTGGCAAGTTTGGTGGTCGAAAAACTGGCAGGAATTCGTCACTCAGGAGGAATTGCAATCGGTCGATCTGCCGAAGCGCGATGGGGATCTCATTGAACGGGCCGGCCTTGCTCGATATGGCGCGATCTTCCCCACGGGTCCAGCCGTCCGGCTCGGTCCCGTGCGAAGGCTGCGGCTGACTGAGTCGGTGTACTGGAACGGGAAATCGTATCTGGATTTCGACACCGGACGGGTTTTCAGTCAGTACGAGGGCGCGAGGATCGCGGATTGGGGCCCGCCGACCGGATGGGGACCGCGAATCACCGCGTGGTACTTGCAGAGCGGCATCGACATCCATTGCCAGGGTCGGCTCGACGATATCGACCTGCGACTCTGGCAAGTTGACGCGAGTCGGTGGAATACGCTTGCGACCGAAATCCAGAAAGACACTCCGCTTCAGCTTGGACAGGAAGTCGCCCGCTCAATGGGAAATTTCGAGCAAGAACGAACGCAGGCCAGGGACGACGAGCTGCTGACGTTCCTGTTCACGACGCGAGAGGGGGGACGCGGAATCGTCCAGATTTTCCCGAAGGATCGCGGTACCGACCGCTTTCGACTGCGATACCGAATGTGGTTGGGCGCGCAGCCCGAGCGTGGGGTTCGGCCGACGGATGACAAGGTTGTCGCTCTGCCGGGTGGGGCGAAGCCACCACGAACGTCATTCGGTGAAACGATGACGGCGACGATCGCGCAACCGGAAGGTGAGACTGAACAGAACATTGGGCAGAAGTTGCCGTTTATCGGACCGGGCATGATCGCAGCGCGCATTCTGCCCGAGACGTTCAACGAATTGACCGCCCGAGACGCTCGCGAGATTCTGGAACGCGATCGCGACGTGCAGCCCGATATCGGGTGGATCAAGGTCGATGCCCGACTGGCGGAAAAGCCTGATACGTTTGCGTTCAAGACACCCGAAGGCCTCGTGGGATTGTTGCAAGTCGAGGCGTCTGAACACGGAGCAGGGAAGCTCTCGATCCGGTATCGGCTCGAGCGGGCGGATTGATGGGGCTGGCGCGTGGACGTTGAGGCGAGTCGCTTGTTGGGTCGACTTGTGTCGAGCGGGTCGAGGCGGATCGGGCTCGACCGTGAGCCAAGGTCTGCTTGCAGCGAGTTGATATTTCGCGGCGAGGAATTCGTAATGCCGGCGCATTGCGCCGTATGAGAAGTTTTGCTCGTCCATTGTGATATTTTCCCTCATCACCGCGACGCCTCTCCGCAAGGTTACCGCAAAGTTGCGTTCGTGTGCCGTCTCCGCGAGTTCAAGTTCCGCTATTCGACGCTCGAGTTTCGCCACGTCCGCGATTTTTTTGTCAAGTCTTCGCTCGGCGGCCGCGTACAGTTCGGACGTCTTGCGATGCTCTTGAGCGAGGCTTGAGAACTGCCGCGTTCTCCACGCCATTATGCCGAACCAAGCGATTACCGCGACCAGGGCTACCAAGAGCATCAGTGATCGAACACGAAACCGAAAGTGCGGTCGGCGCACGGTCATTACCCTCCCGCCCATCGCCAGCCGCGACTCAGCCGCCGATGGGCGTGATCCCTTTTGAGAACCGCTCGAGTGCGTGCACTGGATTCTCCACAACGAATAGCACCTGCCGATCGCCGACGAGCACCAACCGCAGATAGACCCGGTTGCTGCTCGAGGGACCTGTATTGTGCATGGGCTTCAAACCCACCTCCGTCACTTCACGGTTCCGGACCTCGAAGGAGCGGGCAGCGCGAAGGCGAGCGACGAAGGCGGGGCGGTAAAAGACTCGGTGCGTCGTGAGCACGAGAACTCCATCACCGGGTCCTTCTGGCCTGCGCGCTGCGCAAGACCACAGAACAAGTTCGCCGTTCTCGAGGTCGATGCCGCACAATGATTCGCTTTCAGAGTCCCGGGCTAACCGTAGTTGCCGGGAGCTCAGGAGTCTCCGGATCCGAGCCAGGCAGCCGTCGGTTCTTACTTGCTGGACGACGTTCCGCCCTCCGCGTCGAACAATCACCACGGCCGGCTTGGGCTTGAGCGGAGGCGGCTTGTATGGCATGGGCTGCACACGGCTGTGCAGAATTTGTCCCTCCCGATAGGGCGGCTCCTCGGCCGTTTCGATCGGAACGTTCGAGATCCACGAGAACGGCCTCGTCTCCTCGGGAGAAACTCCGAGCAAACGCAACGCTTCAGGCTCGAAGGGCGAATACCAGATCCCTGCGATGTGCCAGAGTCCCGAACCAACCAACAGTGTAGGGCTGCGCGTATCGATCTCGAATCGCGTCGCGACCTTCATGCCACCAGGAAGGATCGTGTATCCGTAAAAGATATAGGACCGGTAGTCAAACGGGATCGATGAGCCAGCAAATGAGCCGAAGCTGCGAAACCCCTCGTCGCTCGCCCAGACCTCCTTCGAATCGGGCTGACGTGGCGGCCCGAGTTTGTTTTCAACGAAATCCGAATCGAGTGGCACAACTTGGTCCTCAGCGAGAACCAGGGTTCAACATCGACAAGCCCTTTGTGTCCGCTCCCCGCGTCCTCCCTCTCACATCCCGAGCTCGTCGCGCACTTTGGTGAACGCCTCGATCGCGAGGTCCAGGTCCACGCGGCTGTGCGCTGCGGAGACTTGCACTCGCACCCGGGCCTTCCCCTGCGGCACGACCGGATAAAAGAAGCCGATCGCATAGACGCCGTGCGCCAGCAGTCGCTCGGCCATCTTTCCCGCCAGGGCCGCATCGCCGATCATGATCGGCGTGATCGGGTGCTCGCCCGGCACGATGTTGAACTTCCGCTCGGTCATGCTCTCTACGGAAGTACTTCGTGTTGGCCTCGAGCCGGTCGCGAAGCTCGGTCGAGCGTGTGCAGATATCGATCGCCTTGAGCGACGCACCCAGAATCGGCGGTGCGACCGAATTCGAGAACAGGTACGGCCGCGATCGCTGGCGCAGCATCGTGATGATCTCGGACCTGGCACTCGTGTAGCCGCCGCTGGCACCCCCGAGCGCTTTGCCAAGTGTGCCGGTGATGATGTCGACCCTGCCCATCACGTCGCAATACTCGTGCGTGCCCCGGCCGGTCTTTCCCATGAATCCGACGGCGTGCGAATCGTCCACCATCACCAGGGCGTCATGCTTTTCGGCCAGGTCACAAATCGATTTGAGGTTGGCGATGATCCCGTCCATCGAGAACACACCGTCGGTGGCGATCAGCCGGAATCTCGCACCCTTGGCTTCGTGAAGCTTGGCCTCGAGGTCGGCCATGTCGTTGTTCTTGTAGCGGAGGCGCGTGGCTTTGCACAGGCGGATGCCGTCGATGATCGAGGCGTGGTTGAGCTCGTCGGAGATCACCGCGTCCTCTGATCCGAGGATCGTCTCGAACAGCCCGCCGTTGGCATCCCAGCACGAGGAATAGAGGATCGTGTCGTCCATTCCCAGGAATTCCGAGATCGCCTTTTCAAGCTGCTTGTGCGGCTCCTGCGTGCCGCAGATGAAGCGCACCGAGGCCAGCCCGTTGCCCCACTTGTCGAGGGCAAGATGCGCGGCTCGCACGACCTCGGGATGGTTCGCCAGCCCAAGGTAGTTGTTCGCGCACATGTTCAAAACACCTGCACCGCCTGAGACAGCCACGTGCGGCTGCTGGGCCGTCGAGAGCACACGCTCGCTTTTGAACAAACCGGCATTGCGAATCTCGTCGATCTGGGTTGTGAGGTGTTGTTTCAAGGCGCCGTACATGGTGCTGGGCCCTTAGTCTGGATTGATCGGGAGTCAGGCGGAAAGGCTTATCCTTCGTGCCAGGTCAGAATGACCTTGCCGGATTCGCCGGACTTCATGGCAGCGAAGCCTTTCTCGAACTCGCGGAAATCATAGCGGTGTGTGATCACCGGGCTGATGTCGAGCCCCGATTGGAGCATGACCGTCATCTTGTACCAGGTTTCATACATCTCGCGGCCATAGATTCCCTTGATCGTGATCATGTTGAAGACGACCGTGTTCCAGTCGATCGCGATCTCGCGCGTCGGGATGCCCAGCATGGCGATCTTGCCGCCATGACACATGTTAGCCAGCATGTCGCGGAAGGCATCGGGGTTGCCCGACATTTCGAGCCCGATGTCAAACCCTTCCTTCATTCCAAGCTCTTTCTGGGCGCTTTCGATCGATCGCTCGCGCACGTCGACCGTCAAGGTGGCGCCCATCCGCTTTGCGAGCGCCAGGCGATAAGGGTTGACGTCCGTCACCACAACGTTGCGCGCGCCCGCGTGCCGGACCACGGCCGCCGCCATGATTCCAATCGGCCCCGCGCCGGTGATCAGCACGTCCTCGCCGAGCGAGTCAAATTGAAGGGCCGTATGCACCGCGTTGCCGAACGGGTCGAAGATCGACTGCACGTCGCGGGGGATACTGGGGTCATGCGCCCACACGTTCGTCATCGGCAGTGCCAGGTATTGAGCAAAAGCCCCCGGGCGATTCACACCGATTCCCTTGGTGTCCTTGCAAAGATGCCGCCGGCCGGCCAGGCAATTGCGGCACCGCCCGCAGACAACGTGCCCTTCGCCGCTGACGATCTCGCCGACGCGATAATCGGTCACGTTCGCGCCGACTTCGACGATCTGACCCACGAATTCGTGACCGATGACCAGAGGCACCGGCACGGTCTTCCTTGCCCAGGCATCCCAGGTCTCGATGTGCACGTCGGTGCCGCAGATTCCCGTGCGCAGCACCTTGATCAGGACGTCGTTGATTCCGATGCGAGGCATTGGCACCTCGTCGAGCCAAAGGCCCGGCTTGGGCTCCTTCTTCACGAGGGCCAGCATCGTCTCCATTCTTGATTTCCTCCCTTGTTGAACTTCATTCGAAAGCGCTTTCGTCGAGATTTCGACTATGCGCACGCCCCTTTGAAGGCTAACTTCGCTCGAGCAGACTCGCAATGCCCAAGGGATTGTCGAACTATTGTAGTACAGCACGATGCCATCACTCGCTCGCGAAGAAAACCTCGATCGACTGCGGGAACGCAATGCTTGGGACGTCGTCGTAATTGGCGGTGGGGCCACCGGGTTAGGTTCCGCGGTCGACGCGGCTTCACGAGGCTATCGCACGCTTCTGCTCGAAGCGTTCGACTTCGCTCACGGGACATCGAGCCGCAGCACGAAGCTGATCCACGGCGGGGTTCGGTACCTCGCACAGGGCAACTTCGGCCTCGTGCGCGAAGCCCTGCACGAGCGCGGAGTCTTGCTGCGCAACGCGCCTCATCTGGTCCACCGCCGCGACTTTGTGGTCCCGGCGTATGCGTGGCTCGCGCTTCCCTATTATGGAATCGGCCTCAAGGTCTACGACTGGATGTCCGGCTCGCTCAGCTTGGGCCACTCGCGCTGGCTCGGCCGAGAGCAGGTCGTCGCGCGAGTGCCCGCGGTTCGCTCTGAGGGCCTGCGCGGGGGAATTGTTTATACCGACGGACAGTTCGACGACGCCCGGCTGGCGATTTCCCTGGCGCGGACACTGGCGGCCCTGGGCGGCACTGCGCTCAATTACGCGAATGTCGTCGGTTTCAACAAACGGGGCGGGCGGATCGCCGAGGTCGTGGCGCACGATGCCGAGACCGGAGAGGAGTTTCGGGTCGATGCTCGCTCGGTGATCAATGCGGCGGGCGCCCGAGTCGACGCGGTCAGACGTCTGGATGACGTTGCGGCCCAGCCGATCGTGAGCCCCAGCCAGGGCACGCACCTGGTGCTTGACGCATCGTTCTTTCCCGGTGATACGGCGCTGCTCGTTCCGCGCACCGACGACGGCCGCGTGATCTTCGCGATTCCCTGGCACGGCCGCGTGCTGGTAGGCACAACCGACACGCCGGTCGCGGACGTCACGCTCGAGCCTCGACCGCTCGGCGACGAGATCACTTATCTGCTGGGCTATCTCGCGCGATACTTCAACCGCGCGCCCGTCCGCGGTGACGTTCTCTCCACGTTCGCCGGCCTGCGTCCGCTGTTGCGCGGCAAGGCCGGCGAGCAAACGGCCAGACTCTCGCGTGAGCACGCGGTGATGTTGTCGGACTCGGGGCTGGTGACCATCACCGGCGGAAAATGGACGACGTACCGGCGGATGGCTGTTGACGCCGTCGATTGCGCGATCAGGGCGGGCGGCCTCCCGCACGTGCCCTCGGCCACGGACACGCTCCAGCTTCACGGATGGCGGCTGCTCGAACACAACGGCGCCGACCCGCTCGCGGTCTATGGTTCCGATGCGCCGGCGCTGGCCGGCCTTTGCAACGAGCGGCCGGAGTGGGCCCAGCCGCTCCATCCATCGTTGCCGTACCTGGCAGGCGAAGCCGTGTGGGCCGCGCGTCACGAAGCCGCGCGTTGCGTCCACGACGTGCTTGCTCGCCGCACCCGCGCGCTTTTCCTCGACGCTCGAGCCAGCGGCGAAGCCGCGGCCACGGTCGCCGCGCTGCTTGGAGAAGAGCTGGGCCGCTCCGCCGCATGGCAAAGCGAGCAAACGGCCGAGTTCAAGAAGCTGGCGGCATCGTACCTGCCCTAACTCCAGAAGCACTCCATCGGGTCGTTCGAAATGAAGTCTAGTGCTTCGTCGAGAGAGAAGACCGATCCGCCGAAGAGGCTCACCATCCGCCAGCGCCCGGTCTCGCGGCTCCAGTAGAGCACTTGAAACTCCCCGCGTTTTCCCTTGCTGCGCAGCTTGGCGATCGGAACGCCGGTGTCCTCGCCTGACAGGATGTAACCGGTGTCGTCCCTGTTCACGGACACGCCGCCTCCTTGCTCTCGGTTGAATGCCTCGATCCGGCATTTCACAAAGTCGAGGATCACCGGGCCATCGGCGACAGGCTCCCGGCGGTTTGCGGTGGCGGCGACGCTCCGAACGGTGCGGCGCTTGGGTGGTTTCTTGGACTCCATCTTCCGAATCCTCATACCTTCCTGGGCCGGCTCACGGGCGCTCCGCGCCGCAGCCGTCCCACTGCAATCGACTTCCCTCGTCATCACGATCGCTGACATCGTACACGATCTGGCGCCAAATCAGGAGAAGGTAGTCCCTTCTCACGGCAAGTCGTCGAGCATATCGACCACAACCTGTTACAATTCCAGACGCTAAGAACGCCGTGTTGAAGGAATTCGCGCGCGATTGACGCGACTTGATTTCGCCGGAATTATCTTGGGTGCGTCATCGAGTGCTCTAGCCGCGGTTGGTCAGTCGAGGGTCTTCGTGATGAGAAACGGCGCCGACGTTCTGGTCGAGTGTTTGCGTCACTTCGGTGTCCGGCATCTTTTCGGAATGCCCGGCTCGCACTCGACCATGATCTACGACGCGATTGCGCGACGCCCTGGCCTGATCGAAACCGTCTTGATTCGCAATGAGCAGGCCGGCGCCTTCGCCGCCGACGGATACGCGCGGGTCACCGGCCTTCCCGGCATCGTCTGCACGACCGCCGGCCCGGGAGCGACCAATGCACTCTCCGGCGTGGCCGAATGCTGGGCCGATTCCGTGCCGATCCTCCTGGTCTCGGGCCAGGTCAACGCCGCGACGCTCGATCGCGAGTGCGGCAATTACCACGAGATCGACCTCGAGCGAATCTTCCAGCCCGCCACCAAGTGGTGCGGAACCGTACGAGCAGTCGAGCAGATCCCGTCCTTCCTCGCCAGTGCATTCCAGGCCATGACCACCGGCCGTGCGCGACCGGCCGCGGTGTTCCTTCCGCAAGACCTGATGCGCGCCGCCTGCTCCGAGTCGGTCCATCCGATCGACTTCCAATCGTCCGAACCCGCACGTGCGCCGGAAGCGGCAATCGCGCAAGCCGCCGAGCTGCTCTCGAGCGCGGCACGCCCGATCATCCTGGCCGGCGGCGGCGCTCTCTGGTCTGGCGCGGCCGAAGCCATCGCAGGTCTGGCTCGCCGCCTGGGCGCTCCCGTACTCACCACCTTGAACGGCAAAGGTCTGCTCGATGAACGCCATCCCTTCTCGCTCGGCCATGCGCGGTCTGCCCGCGCGAAGGCCGCTCTCCCGCATGCCGACGTGATGCTCGCCGTCGGCTGCCGTTTCACCGAAGTGATGACCGACTGGCGGCGCATGACCGTGCCCGCCAACTTGATCCAGATCGACCTCGACTCAAGCCAGATCGGTATGAACTTCCCCGTTCGACTGGGAATCGTCGCCGATGCCCGATCGGCGGTTGAGGCAATCTCCGCGGCGTTGCCGGAGTCGCCGCCACGCGACGGCTGGGGCTCGATCTGGGAGGATGCCCGATCCGCGCGCCCGGCACGGCCCGAGTGGCTGATCGAAACGCTGCGGGCTGCGTTGCCGGGTGACGTACCGGTCTTCACAGACGCCTGCGAAATTGGCTATCGCATGCACGCCGACTGGATCTCGCACGGGCCGCGCCTGTTCTTCTACCCGTCAAACTTTATCACGCTCGGCTGGGCATTCCCGGCAGCCGTGGGCGCGGCTGTCGCCCGCGGCGGCGGGCCCGTTGCGGTCGTCAGCGGCGACGGCGGCTTTCTGATGACGGCTCAGGAGCTCGCCACCGCGGCCAGGTACCGCCTCCGCGTCATCGCGCTCGTGCACAACGATTCAACATATGGTGCGATCAAGAACATCCAGGACCGCAATCACGAGAAGCGCTACCTCGACGTCGAGCTCAACAATCCCGATTTCGTTGCGCTTGCGCATGCCTACGGCGTCGCCGGCCGCCGCGCCACAACTCCCGGAGAGCTCGATGAAGCCGTGCGCGAAGCACTCGATCGCGACGGCCCCTCGCTCATCGAGGTGCCGGACCAGTGGCGGTACCTGCGCGATGTCGCCAACCCGGTTCGTGGCGTTCAATAAGAATCGCTGCTGATCGGCTCGCCATCGGCGCGGTTTCCCAGTCGCAGGTAAACACTCGTGTCGACCGAGTTGTGCACCGCACGGACCGAGCCGTCGCCGAACAGAAAGTTGCATGCCTGGGCGTGATTGCTCGAAAAAGCGCCGGTCAGCTCGATCGGCCATGAGCCGTCGTCGGCAGCCGCTTTAGTTTCTTCGAACATCTCTTCACGTGGACGACGCTCGGCGGCGGGGGCGGCGGTGTACGGCAAACGCCTGAACGCGAGCTCCGAGTCGCGTTCGTTTAACGGCAGTCCCGTATTGCGCAACGTGGACCGCGTTCCGGAGACCCAACCGAGCGTCGCGCTTCGATTCAAGAATTCGCCGATCAGAAATGTATAAGACGGGCCGTCGGTGATCTCGTCATACCGGACATGGCTGTTCAAGTAGAGCAGGCCGCGGTTGTCTGAGTTGATCGGCTCGTCGACGTCGTGGTGGCATCCAGCGTAGCTGTGATACGCGCCCCACCGCCGGTTTTCCGACGGGCAAATCAAAACACTGATCCTCATCCCGGCTACCGTGTCATTGGCAGCGTCGTACACGCTCTTCATATGGTCAAAATGATTGTAAGTGTTGCTTTCTCCGATAAACGGAAGGATCTGAACCACCCAGCTATGATGGTAGCCGCTCGGCAAGTTCTTGATCGGCCCGGAATCATTCACCACGCCGGGCGGCAAGCAAGAGTGGGTTGAAGCGTAGCAGCTCATCGCCGTGCCGAGTTGCATCAAATTGCTCGCACACTGTGCTCGCCGGGCCCTTTCCTTCGCGGCCTGGATCGCCGGCAGAAGCAAGTAAAGGAGCGCCGCGATGATCATCACGACCATCATCAGCTCGACCAGCGTGAAACCAGACCGCCGTTTCGCTGCCAAGCGCTACCCGCCTCCTCTTGTGTTATTGCAAGCGGAGCGCGACGTGCCAGTGCAAGTCGCGTTCAATAGGAATCGGCGCTGATCGGCTCGCCATCGGCGCGGTTTCCCAGTAGCCGGTACACACGCGCATCGATCGACTGCTTGAGCGATCGAACGGAGCCGTCGCAGAACAGGAAGTTGCACGTCGTGCCGTGAAAGCTCGAGAAACCGCCGGTCCGCTCGACCGGCCACAACTCCGCTTCCACAAGCGAGCCAATCGTCTCAAAGATAACGTCGCGCGGATTTGGGCCCGAAAATGTGCCTGGTAGGTTCTTCTGCCCTTTGAGCGCGTCCCGGTCGTTCATCGGCACGCCGGTGTTGCGCAACGTCGAGCGGGTTCCCGACACCCATCCCAGCGTCGGCGCGTCCGCGATCTCGCCGAGCAGGATCGTTTGATTCGTCCCATCCACGATCTCGTCGTAGCGGACGCGGCTGTTCAGGTAGAGCACTCCGTGGTTATTCGAGTCAATCGCCGCATCGACGTCGTTGTGGCAGCCCGCATAGTTGGTATGGCCGTTCAACGGTGAGCTCGGGCAAAGCAGCGTCGAGATCTTGATCCCGGCCACCGTGTCGTTGGCCACGGCGTAGACGCTCGACGTGAAATTAAAATGACTATATGTATTCGCCTGTCCAATAAACGGCAGGATTTGCACCACCCAGCTATGGTGGTAGCCTCTGGGCAAGTTTTGAATCGGCCCGGTGTCGTTCACGACGCCAGGCGGTAGCACCGAGTGGGTTGCCACGTAATTGGCGAAGGCGACTCCCAGTTGGGCCATGTTGCCCGAGCACTGGGTGCGCCGGGCCGTCTCGCGCGCGGATTGAATGGCCGGCAGGAGCAGGGCGATCAGGATCGCGATGATCGCCATCACGATCATCAGCTCCAGCATCGTGAATCCGCGCTTGCTGCGGTTCATCGTCTCTCCGGCTTGGTTAGTATTGGTCCGAGCTCAAGAGTTCGCCGTCCGCCCGATTCGCTAGCTGCCATCGAACGCGGATGCTGTTCGAGGATTTGAGGAACCGCACCGACCCGTCGCCGAACGCGACATTCTGGCCGCCGGGATGGCGGCTGCCGAACCCACCGACGAACAACGCATCGGCCTTTTCGCCGTCGCCGACCCCGAAGACTTTCTCCACGCTGCTTCCCGCCGCGCCGGCGCCGTCGTCATCGCTGAAGATCGTGAAAGTGACCTGGCCGGCCCGACGCGACCAGCCATTCGAGCCCATGTTTCGCAAGCTGGCGCGGGTGCCCGAGAGCCACCCTTGGTCGAGACCATCGTTGAGCTTCTCGGAGATGAAGATCGTCTGGGACGACCCGTCGGTCACGTCATCGAGTCGTATCGAGCTGTTCAAGTACAGTACGCCATTGTTCTTGGCCGAGATCGGGGCTTCGACATCGTTGTGGCATCCGGCGTAGCTCGTCATGGCCAGTCCTGTCGGGCCGCGGCGCATGTTGCCCAGGTCTGAAGGACAGAGAAAACCATCGACCAGGATCGTCCGGCACGTCGAGTTCGGAGCGTCGTAGACGCCGGCCTTGAAATTCAGGTGATTGTAGATATTGCGCTGCTCGCAGAAGGGCAGAATCTGGGTCAGCCAGCCGAAGTGGTAGCCCTTGGCTTGATCGAGCACCGGGTCGCTGTCGCTCACCACGCCCGGCGGCAGCCGCTCGTACGCCGCCTCGTAGTTTTGGAGCGTCATTCCGAGCTGCATGAGGTTGTTGCAGCACTGGGCCCGCCGGGCCGCTTCACGCGCCGCCTGCACCGCCGGCAGCAGAAGCGCGATCAATACCGAGATGATCGCGATCACGACCAGCAGCTCGATCAGCGTGAATCCCCCCGCGACTGCTCCGCGCCGCCGGGCTCGGCAACGATCATGGAATCTAAGAGATCGAGAACGAACATCCGAAGTCATGGCTTCGCTCCAGTCTTTTGTGCTTCGAGATCGATGAGTTGTTCTTCGGAATGCCGCGACGGGTGCGTCCCGCCGCAGAGATAATCGGCTTGAACGCGGACGAGGCGGCGGCCTTCTCCGCCCGAGCGATCGATGGAGATCGTGACGACACCCACGGCACGATCGCCGTTTCGCTCAAGGGCGCTCGCCGGAGCCGGCTCCGCGAGGCCCAGATCGGCCGCGCTCTGCGTCCAGGTCTCACCGGAGTAGCTCGCATCGGCCGCCAGTCTTGCACGCGCTCGCTCGAGGCCCGACTCCACGAGCCACTCGGCTTGGAGCCTCCGTTCCGCCTCGCGATTGCTTTCGCGCTCCAGTAGTGCCACTTTGAGGAGCGCGGCTCCAAGCAGCATCATCACGACCAGGCAGACCAAGACGGCGACCACCATCAGCCCCCGCCGCGGCTTGCTCCCTTTACGCTTGATCATGGCTTGGGCTCCTCCGATTTTTGTGCGAGCGCCACGCCCCGATGCTTGCCCACCACGGCCAGCACCTCGAGCGCTCGAACTGCCCCGACAGGGCTTGATTCCGGGCCGGGCTCGATCCAGAGCGAGACGGTCGTCCGCCCGGCGAGGACGCCGGGCTCGAACCGCGCGTGATGCCCGCGCGGCAACACGAACGATTCGTGCCTGACCCGTTTTCCTGCCGCCGTCTCGTCACGATCGAGGGAGTTGCCACGCATGTGGTAAGTCACCAACCGGCCGGGCTCCGGCTCCAGTTTCACAGCAGCGTGCGGGGCCGCTGCCTTCCCCGCGGCGCCTTCCACGACGGCGGTCTGGCTCCGATGCACATCGGAGCGAAGCTGGCGCGCCAGCCGCTCGAGCATGAGCGAAGAGCTGAGCCGGGACTGGCTGTCCGCAACCAGCCGCAGCATCACTTGAATCGTGACCGCCACGAGCCCGAGCATGATGGCCACACACGTGACCAGGATCAGAGTCTCGATCATCGTGATGCCGCGGCGCGGCGCCCTCGTGCCGGCGCTCCGGTTTTGCCGAATCATGGGCTTGCCCTCCCGGGCTCGACCCACGAGGTGAGCCGCACCGGGCTTTGCCACTGCCCCCCCGCTCCCTTCCATCGCAGCCGGATCATCACTCGCTTGGCCGGTCGCCTCGCCGCGCCGCTCTGGCCGGCACCGCTCACCTCGATCGCCAGCTCGCTGTCGCGCAGCGATCGACGCGCCAGATCCGAGACCGCCATGCTCCGAGCGAGCTCCGGCGTGACCTGCTCGAACGGATAAGCGGTGATGCGTTCCATCAGATTCCCAACTTCAAGTGTGCCTTGTTGCCGTTCCGAAGCGGCCCGGCGCTCCTGGGCGATCGTCCCCAGCACCTTGACCGTGAGCCCCATCACGATCGTGAGCACAACCGTCGAGATGCCCACCTCGGCGAGCAGCGAGCCACGGCGATTGCCGGGCGGCTTGCCAACTTTCTCGCGGGGAGGCTGCGTCCCTTGGTCGTGCGGCCAATCGGATTTGTGAGAATGGAACAAAATCATATTCAAGTCAGTTTCTGGATCAGGGTAACCAGCGGCAGAAAGTAGGCCGTCGCCAGGATAAACACCAGAACGCCCAGGATGATCACAACGAGTGGAAAGGATGTCTGAATCACGAGCTGAATCCGGGTGGCAAGCCGGCGCTCTGCTGTTTCCGCAAGCTCCTCGAGGGCCCAGGCCAGGTTCCCGACCGATTCGGCTGAAGTCAGAACGGCGGCGTCCGCGGCCCGGATCACGCCGTGGCGCCTGAGCGCTTCGATCCAATCGACGCCTCCTCGAACGTACTTGTCGGCTCCGCGCAGCCGGCGACGAAACCAGAAGGTCGGGTAATGCGCGGCGAGCAGCGCGAGCCCCTGCGCGATCGGCTTGCCTCCCTCGACGAAGAGAGACAGTGATCGCAGCACCAGTGCCATATGGCGCCGGCCCAGCAATCGGTCGACGACGGGCACGCTGTAATTTCCCCAGCTCAGGAACGAAATAGGCAAGAAGATCAGAAGGATCACCTCGGCAAGCGGAATGAACGACGTCACCGGTGCGAACGCGATGAAATAGTGGGCCGCCTCGATGACCGCGATCGTGACCCGCGGCAGCGGGAGATTGAAGTCTCTGAAGATCGACTCGAATTTGGGCACGATAAAATAAAGGATGAATCCACTGATGATCTGCATGACGAGCACGAGCACGAGGATGTAAGCCAGTCGCGACGCGATGCTCGTCCAGATCGGAAGCTGGCTCGAGCGCGATTCGGCGGCGGTTCGGAGCGCCTTCGGGAGCTTGCCGGCGCCCTGCCCCACCCACGCCAGGAGCGTCGCGTCGCGCGTCACGAGCGAGCGCGAGCCTTCGAGCGCGTCTGGAAGAGTTGCGCCCCAGTTCAAGCGGGCGGCCAAGTGCATCACTCGCCGGTGCCTCAGTCCGCGGTACTGGTCGGCGAACGCAGCAACTGCCGGTGCCAGGGGCATTCCTCGTTCCGCAGCGATCGCCAGGATATGCAAAAGCGCATTTTGCTTTGTCGCCGACCCCCACGCCAGGATCGCCATGCTTCCCATCGCGGCGACGAACAGGATGAGCAACAGAGCCACGCCGATGAGCAGCACGGCGACAACCGAGCCGGCCACGACGATCCCCAGCCAGAGCAAGATCGCCACGACGGCGACCGCATACATCAGGTGGGAGAGCCGCCACGGATTGCCGCGCGCCAGGCGTGCGACTTCTGCGTCAGCGAATTCCAGCTCGAGCTCGGGCGCTCCTTCGCCGTTCGCGGGCGTCACGACTTCGCCGCAGGAGCTCTTTTCGCTGCCAGCAGGCTCAACTGATCCTCGTACCACGGCGGTTTCCCCTGAAGGGCGAGCTTAACCCGATAGTCTGCTGATCAACGTGATGAGCGGCGTGAAAAGCGCCGGCACGATCAGGATCATGCACAAGACCATGAGCACGCACAGGAAATTGAGGATGATGCCCACGAATGTCGACTGCGCCGGGCGCGGGCCTCGAACATCGCGCCGGCCATGTGCAGGACCTCGGGCACGCTCTTCTGGTTTTCGGCCCACCGAAGCAATCGGGCCAGGCCGATCGGGAACCGATGTCGCGCCGCCATCGACCGCGAAAGCGACTCACCCAGCTCGATGCGCTGGGCCATCAGCCGGCAGTCCAGGTCGATCGAGGCATCCTCGACTCCTTGACCCGTCAGCCGAAGGGCCTCCGCCATCGGAATCCGCCCGTTCACGAGCAGCGCGAGCAAGTGGCAGAACTCGGCAAGCGACATCGAGCGCCAAACGCGCCCCAGGAGCGGAAGCTTGCACGCGATGCTGCGCCGGGTTGCGCACGGCAGGAAAACGCGACCGGCGAGCCAGACACACAGAATCACGCCCGCGAATACTCCCAGCGGAACGAACGTACGCGAAACAACGTGCGAAAAGACGATCAGCACGGTCGTGAAGGACCGCAACGGGATGCCGAAGTCTCGGTAAATCGTCTCGAATTGCGCGACCAGAAACAGGCAGACGAACAGCAGGAGCGCCATCGCGGCTGCCACCGTGAGCGCCGGGTAGGCGAGTGAGAGCCAGAGCTTCCGCTTCAACTCGACTCCGATATTCAGATATTCATAGAAACGATCGAGCAAGTCACCCAGCTCGCCCGAGCGTAGTCCCGCCAGCAGCAGCCCGCGCAGGTGCGGCGGCAAGCTGCTTTCACGGGTTTTCACCGCCTCTTCGAGCGGCATACCTCTTGTTCAGCGCCCTGGCCAGGTCTTCGATCGATCGGCGCAGGCCGCCGCGCGGCAGCTCGGCCGAGAGCGCGGCGAGGCCCTGGGCCAACGGCAGCCCCGCGCGAGTGACGGAGGCAATCTGGCTCGACAGCTCGGCCGCGTCGGGCCCGCTCAGTCGAGCACTCGAATAGTCTTGTCCGTTTGAGTCAGGCATCGCCCCCCCGAGGCGCACCGTCGCCGGCTTCGCGTCGACTAGCTTCAATTAATGGAAAGTTGACCCAGCAGGTTGATGATCGGGATGAAAAGTGCAAGTGCGTAAAACAAGGTTGCGCTCGCCCCGATCACCACCATGATGAACGTCGGTAAGAACACCGAGAGCTTCTCGGCCAGATACTTGGCACGTCTGCGGTAGTGCCCGGCCAGGTTTCGCAAGGCACGCGGAAGCGAGCCTTGCTCCTGCCCCGTCGCCAGGACCCAGCGCAGCATCGGCAGGAACGCCGCTCGGTCGATTTTCTCGAGCGCCTCAGATGCGGACTGACCGCTCTCGATCGCTTGCGAGAGAGAGAGCGCCGCGCAATAGCCGCGGGTTACCGGTCGATTCGCCAGCCAGCTCGAGGGCATCTGGAAAAGTCACTTCATGCTCGAGCAGCAGCGCGAGCAGCTCGCAGAAGTTGGCACCCTCGTAATTGGTCAGGATCGACCGCATCCAGGGGAAAAGCTTGAGCCATGTCCACGACGCCGACTGGAACCTGGCCGCCGCCCCCGAGCGGACCCACGCGATCGCCAGCAGCAGGAGTGCGATCGGCCCGGCCAGCCACCAGTAATCGGCGGATTTCCCGGCCACGCTCAGCCAGCGCAGCGCTGCCGGCGATGAAAGACCGAGCGATTCGAACGCGCCAAGAAACCGCGGCACGATCACCAGCACCAGCCCCACAAAGAGCAGGTAGGCCAGGCTCAGAACCACCAGAGGGTACCAGAGGGCCAGCCCGATCGTGGCCCTGGCCTCGGAATACCCGCGCACATAGCGGGCCAGGCCCTCGAGCGCAACCGGCAACTGGCCGGACCTCGCCCCCGCCTCGACCACCGCGCGATAGAGCGGCGGCAGGACCTGCTTCTCCGCTTCCAGGGCCTGCACCAGGCTCTCCCCGCGGTTCAGACGACCCGCGAGAGCGCCCGTGATCCGCCCCAAACGCCCCCGCAGATCTCGCGCGGCCGTGAGCAGCCCGCGCTCCAGCGGCACCCCCGCTCGAACCAGCGCCCGGATCTCTTCATTGAGAGCGAATAACTGCTCGATCGTGATGGCCCCAGCCCGTCTCGCACCAAGCTCGCCCTCGTGCATCACGCTCACTGCCCCCTTCCCTACGACATTTGTGCAATGGCTATCTCACCACAAATGTCCGAGGTTGTCAATCCGGCTCCGCGACCGGCCGGTTCCCATGCGCGCTCGACGCGGCGCTGCCGACGCCCAGTACGCGGCGAATTTCTGCTGGGGAAGTCAGCCCGGCTTGAACTGCCGCGCAGGCACGCGCCCAGCGATCGACCATCCCGGCCGAGAGCGCCACTTGCTCGAGTCTGCGTACGTCCGATTGGGCCAGAATCGCCCGGGCAATCTCCTCGTGTTCGGGAAGCAGTAATTCCGCGAGCACCGTGCGGCCGCGGTACCCTGTGCCCCGGCAGAGCTCACAGCCCCGCGGCACTCGAGCGGTTTCGACCGGCAGGCCGAGAAGCTCGTCGGGGGTAGTGGCGGGCTTCGAGCACGAGCACAGCCGCCGCACCAGGCGCTGGGCCACCACCGCGCGGAGGCCGCTGCGCACAACGTAGGGCTCGATCCCCATGTCGAGCAGTCTGCCGATCACTTCGCAGGCACTGCCGGCGTGAAAGGTGGTGAGGATCAAGTGGCCGGTCAGTGCGGCCTGCAAGGCGATCGCTGCGGTGGCCCGGTCGCGAATCTCACCGATGGCGATCACTTCCGGATCTTGTCGCAACAGCGACTTGAGGCCCGACTCGAGTGTGAGGCCGGCGGCCAGGTTCACCTGGGCCTGGGCCACGCCCGGCACGACGGCCTCGATCGGGTCTTCGAGCGTCGCCAGGCTGCGCTGGCCCTTCGACCGCGCGGCTAGTTCGCGCAGGCAAGCGTAGATCGTGGTCGTCTTGCCGCTGCCGGAAGGGCCGGCGAGCACGATCGCTCCGGAAGTCTCGCCGAGCATCCGGCCCAGGCCGTCGCTCACTTCCCCGGGCAGGCCGAGCTCTTCGATCCGCAGGAAAAGCCCGGGGGCCGCGAACAGACGAACCACCGCCTTCTCGCCGAACAGCGTGGGGAACGTGCTCACCCGCATCTCCACTTCGCCGGGCGCCCCCTTGATCCGCCCTTCTTGCGGGACGTCCGTCCGGTAGGTGAGCAGCTCCGAGAGAACCTTGAGCCGCGCCACGATGTTGGGGCCAACCTTGGCCGGAATCGACGTCACCGCCTGCAACACGCCGTCGATCCGCCAGGAAAGCTCGAGGCCAAGCGCGCTCGGCTGGAGATGCACGTCGCTGGCCCCGCTCGCGCGCGCGGCCGAAAGAACCCGCTCGACCACGTCAGTCGCGTACCGGGGATCTGCCGGATCGTACTTCTTCAGAGCGTCAGAGAGTAGGTCGGCAAGCATCTTGGATCACATTTCAGGGGAGGGGGGGTCTTTCCGAGCGCCGTGGACTCCGGGCCCGCCGCGATTGTACGGCGCGTTGAGACCGCGGGTCGAGCGATTCCGCTGCGGGCTCGTGCTCGCGGCGCACCAGTTCGGCTATAATTGGTGCGCGGGACGGCCGCGCTGGGCCGAAATGGCAATCGCAACCAATCGTCCTGCGACTTGGAGACGGAATGATGTCAACAATCACCAGCGCCCCGTCAAGATCTGCCCTGCCGGACGTGGCGACCGCCGGCGCGCCAATCACAGCGGCCTCTTGCGCCCCCGCCGAAAAGCGAATCGCGATCCGGGGCTTATCGTGGGAGCTCTACGATGCGCTCTCCGACGCGATCGATCCGCGCCAAGGAGTTTTCCTGGCGTACGACGGAAAGGACCTTGAGATCATGGTGAAGGGGCGAGTCCACGAGCATTTCAAGGACAGATTCGGGAGGTTGGTGACCGCGATCACCGACGATCTCCACATCGATTGCAGCTCAGCGGGCGAGACGACCTGGAAACGACCTGAGATTGCGCGCGGTTTGGAGGCCGACCAGTGCTACTACTTCCTGCGTGAGAAGCTTGCGAGGGACCGCGACGCGGTGAAACGGCGGTCGCAGGATATCGCCGACTATCCCAATCCCGATCTCGCGATCGAGATCGACATATCGCCGTCCGAGATCGAGCGTCAAGCGATCTACCGGGCGCTTCAGGTCAAGGAGATCTGGCGATTTGACGGTGAATCGGTGGGCATCGAGCAGCTTGGTTCAAATGGAGAGTATGCTCCGAGCGAGATGAGCTGCTTTCTGCCGATCCGGGCCGACGAGGTGCAGCGCTGGGTGGTCGAGGAGAACGCCGATGATCCGGCCGCCTGGCGCGCCCGACTGCGGGAATGGAACCAGACGGTGCTCGCGCCAGGATGCGATCCTGAGGCGATGAAGGAATCCTGTTCTTCAAACATTCCTCGTTCGACGAAGCTGATTCAATCGTCACAATCGTGTGAATTCTGGCATTTATGCCCGCTCTTACTGGACCGATGCCAAAGGGAAGGACCGTTCCCAGTTTTCTTATACAAAACCATAGAAATACAATTTTGTATATTGACGGCGCAGACTCGGCGTCTTGGGATTCAGTGATGAGAAACATCATTGGCAGTCCCGTGGAAGGCGACGACTTCTTCGATCGGCCCCAGATTCTGGCGAAGCTTCGTCGGGAGCTCGACGCCAACGCGAACATTCTTCTCGTTGCGCCCCGGCGCGTCGGCAAGATCTCACTCGTGCTCCGCCTCTGCGAAACCTGGAAATCCACTTGCCAGCAAAAGGCTGTCTTCCTGAACGTTCAAGGACAAGGCGACGAGTTCGCTTTCGCGGAAAAGTTCATCGAGGAACATGCGAATGCCCAGCTCCAACCCCAGTGGATTGCTCGCGGCACGGAAGCGTTCCGCAAGTTTCGACAACGACTCGGCGGTGCCGGAATCAAGGTACCTGGACTCGAGCTAAGTCTGGGCGATGCCACCGATGCGGAGCATTCGACTTTGCGCAAGGCTATCGAATCCGTTTTTCGCAATATCGAAAGTGGCGACGACCGCGTTCTCATCGCTGTCGACGAGTTGCCCGAGTTCTTGCTAACGCTTCAAAAGGCGGAGGATGGGCATCCGGGTCACCGCGATTTTGCACTGGCTGCGCGAGCTGCGGCAGACGTTCCGCAAGAAGATACGCTGGGTGTTCCTCGGCTCGATCGGCCTCGACAATTTCGTCCAGGACCAGAAGCTCCATAAACTGATCAACGACCTCCAGGTATTCACCCTGGAGGCGTTCTCTGCCGACGAGGCCGACGCGTTCCTGATCGAACTGGGCGAGTCGAATGAGCTGGCGCTTGAGCAGGCCGAGCGTGATGACATCATTCGTCGAGTCGGTTGGCCGCTCGCCTACCATTTGCATTTGGTTTTCCACGAGCTCCGCGATACGGAACAGCGGTCGATTTCGAAGGCTTTCGATTCCCTGCTCGAGCCCCAAAACTCTCCTACTTTGACACCTGGCACGAACGGATCGAAGTGCAGTTCTCGACGTCGGACGCCACGGTGTGCAAAGCGATTCTTGGCCACCTCTGCAAGCACCCGAAAGGCCGCACGCACGATCAGATACTCGCGATTCTCATGGCCAAGCCGGCAGCAAACTCGGATATCGTCCGAGAACAGCTCACCCGCCTCCTGATCGCTTTGCAGCGCGACGGCTACCTGCTGGAGACACGCGCACGTTACGCCTTTCGCTCCTTTTTGCTTCGCGAATACTGGCGACGAAGGCACGGCAAATGAATACTGGCACGCTCAGTGTGAGCCGGCTCACGCTCCATAATCCCGTTCGGTTTACAGACTCGGAAATCGCCGCGGCGTTCGTCGCCCGGAAGGCGATTTTCGAGCGAGTGCTGACCGAAATCGCCGCCGAGAAGGCAAAGAGCCGGCCGCAGCACCACCTCATCGTCGGCCAGCGCGGCATGGGAAA
This sequence comes from uncultured Planctomycetota bacterium, assembly GCA_963823665.1. Classification (GTDB taxonomy): domain Bacteria; phylum Planctomycetota; class Planctomycetia; order Isosphaerales; family Isosphaeraceae; genus CAVXHV01. Next base: position 1,027,771 of record CAWGMQ010000003.1, on the reverse strand, counting down.
AAGCACATTGCTCATGCGGCTCGCCGCCGAGCTACGGACGAGCCCGATTCTCTCGGAGCGTTTCGTGCCGTTGGTCTTCGCGGAGGAACAATACTCGGTCGATCGCTTGTCGAAGTTCTGGTTGAACTGCCTCGATTCGCTTGCCGATGCGGCCGAACGTGCGGGCGACACTGCCGCCAGCGACCGCATCGACGCCGTCGTTCGTACTTTGAAACATCAAACGGGCGGCACGGCCAAAAAAGACGAGTTGCCCGCCCGCGCTGCGCTCGTCGCCTTCCAGGAGGAGGCCTCGAGGGTCGGCAGGCGGCCTGTGCTGCTCGTGGACAACTTGCAACTCGTCTTCGAACGGATTGCAGATGTCGAGCAGCACGCCCTCCGTGAGCTGCTCATGCGTCGCGGCAGTCCGATTGTTGTCGGCGCCAGCCCAAGCCCGCCTCCGGAAACGCAGAGTTACGCTGCCGCGTTCTTTGATCACTTCAAGATCCGCTACCTGGAGCCCCTGACGTTCGACGAGATGCGCGATCTCATGGTGAGCCTCGCGGAGGCAACCGGCAGGGCTGACGTTTGCAAAAAAGTATTGCGCCACCCGGAACGGACCAAAACCCTCCGTGATCTTACGGGCGGCAATCCGCGCACCGTGGTCGCGCTCTTCTTTCTCTACGCGGAGGATTTCTCCCCGAGCGTTTTTGGCGACCTGGAAAACCTGCTCGACCGGGTTACCCCGCTGTACAAAGCGCGCATTGAGGAACTCGCCGAGCAGCAGCAAGTGCTTGTCAGCGCGATCGCAGATGACTGGGCGCCGATCACGGACCGCGCCCTTTCAGAAGCGACCGCCCTGCCGGTTGCGAGTATTTCCGCGCAGCTCGACCGCCTGGAGAAGATTGGCTTTGTCGAGAAGGTCGAGATCTTCGGTCAATCGTCGGCCGGCTATCAGATCGCCGAGCGATTCTTGAACGTCTGGTTCTTGATGCGCAGCGCGTCCCGCCGTCACCGGCGAGAGGTCGAGTTCCTTGTGCGCTTCATCGAGAGCTTCTACGACGAAAAGGATCGGCCCCGCCTGGCCCGACTTCTACTGAACGAACGCGACCTCAGCCCGGACCGATTCCAGCTCGCCAGGGCGCTCGCCTCCACGCTCAAGCCCGTCGACAAGGAGGAGCTCGTCCGCCACGCCGAGCTCGATGCGCTGCGGTGCAAGGCCGGGGAGTCCCGCCGCAAGATGGAAGAAGTCATTGATTTCTCGAAACTCGCACCGGCGACTCTAGCGTTCAATGATTTGCGCGAAAAGTTGATCGCCCTCGTCCCGGACAGCATCGACATAACACCGGAGCAATTCGCGGAAGAGGTGCTTGGAGACCGGCAGATGTTCACGCACGGTGAGCGGGAAAAGCTTGCCGCGATCGCCGGAAAACTAAGTGTGGGCAAGATCGGGGCCGTTCTTCAGTCGATTCTAGACGCGCGACGGCGAGATGAATCGGAATATGGCAAAGCCGCGTTTAGATGGTTTCGCAAACAGCTTGCGACCGGTCAGTTGCGGTCCGCAGGGGATCTGGACGACTGGAATCGAGTGTTCCTTAGGGCTGATGGGAAAAACGCCATGCAACTGCTTGTCGATACGATCGAAGCTCAGATCGGTTCTGCCCTGAGTGCTGATGCCGTTTGCCAGGTTCGAGATTCTCTCACGCCCGAATCAGGCTCGGACTCACGGCAGTGGTATAACTGGGCGTTTGTTTTGATTGTCAAGCTAGATTTGCATTCGGAGGCCGCGGTCGCTTGCCAGACCGCGATCAAGATCGATCCGCGAAACGACTCTGCCTGGCAAGGCCTGGGCAATTTGCTTCAGGATCATTTCGGTCGATTCGAGGAATCGGAGGCTGCGTACCGGAAGGCCATCGAGATTAATCCACGATCCGCCTATGCGTGGACTGGCCTGGGCAATCTGCTTCAGAGTCATCTCGGTCGATTCGAGGAATCGGAGTCGGCGTACCGGAAGGCGATCGAGATCGATCCGCGAGACGTCGATCCGTGGAACGGCCTTGGCAATCTTTATTGCGACCACCTGCGAAGATACTCGGATGCAGCTAGGGCTTTCGCTAACGCACTCGCAATCGACGGCACACACGAATTTGCTTTTCAAAACCTCGTCTACCTGCATCGGGACTTTTTGGGAGACATGCGGTCGGCGCGACGAACCTTTGAAACATTAGCGATGAAAGCGCCGTGTGAGTCAAAGGACACGTTCCACCTACAACGGGCGCTGTTCGCTGCATACGATGCGAACTGGGGCCTTTGCAAAGACGCCTTAGGCGAGGCCATCGATGTTATCGGCCACCAGTTTCCTGACGACACCTACGGAGATTGGCTCCGCGCCTGCGCCGTTCTTCTGCACCTGAACTACGCAGGCGACCTGCTCGTCTTTCTTCGCGAGCGTGGTGACGACGTCCGCTTGCGCCCGTGGTTCGAAGCCCTCTCGGCGCTGCATCAGGGCGATCGCCGGTTTCTTCAGAATATCCCCGTCGAAGTGCGCACCACGGCTGAGTATTACTTTGACCAGATCGAGAAACGCCTGAGTGCCCTGCCGGAAAAGACCCGACGCCGTCCTGCGCCATCGCTGCCGAAAAAGCGGCGGAAACGTTCAAAAGCTCTGTAGCTGAGGTCCAGCCTCGAGGCGGCGAAGTTCGATGGTGAGCAGCGCGCTACCGCCCCAATTTGTCGCATGGACCACAAAGTCGTTTAGCCTCAGATCGAATCGACTCGCGCGACGCGGACCTGCTAGTTTCGCAACCGGACGCGACCCTATGATAGGGCCAATCGTTCCAACGTTCGCGGCGGATAAGGTGATTCCGGCGTTCCAGGGTGATGCTGCAGGAGTCAGTCAAGCCGAGGGGCAAAGTACGTGAGCGCAGAACTATTTGCAGCCGTCACATCGGGCAACACGCAGCGAGTCCGCGAGCTCCTCGCTTCGGATCCAGCGGCGGCCAGAATGAAAGATGAGGAAGGCGCGACACCTCTGCACTACGCGACTCTGAACGCAGAGCGCGAGATCGCCGAACTGCTCCTGGCCAGCGGCGCCGACATCAACGCGCGCGACGACGAGTTCCTTGCCACTCCTGCAGGGTGGGCCATCGAGTACCTGCGTGAACAAGGCGGGCTGCTGGGCATCGAGATCGACGACGTCCTGTTCGCCATTCGCGAAAATGACGTCCGGTGGGTGCAACGGTTTTTAACTCGCCTGCCAGCCCTCGCCCAGGCGCATGATGCCCAGGGGAAGGCCCTAGCGCAGCATGCGGTCGAGTTCGGGAATGACGCGATCGTCCGCTTGTTCAAGACGGACGCCATGTCACTTTGAGTGGAAGGCATGCGAAACCGGCGGATCGAGCACCAGGTTTCGCCAGGTTAGAGGCGCGCGGTAGTCGCCATCCGCAGAGCCGCTGCCGTTGCCGTCGAGCAACAGGCCCCGCGTGTTGGTCACGCCGTGTGGGGCCGTGCCGTCGACGATCAACTCGTAGCGGTGGTGAATGCTGATCCGCTCGATCGGACGCAGTGTCACCGTGAAATTCGCCGGGTCGTACACCGCCTTCTTGATGGCGATCGTCCGTCCGGCGGGGCCGATGATGCGATAATCCCCCGCGTCCTGGGCGGTGGTCGCATCGAGTGCCTGGTCACCCGTAACAGGGTCCGCGCGCAACCAGGGCCTCGCGCATGCAGCGCAGCCCGGCCGCCGCTGCTTTAGCAGGGGGAAAGACTCGTTCCTCGATCAGTTTCCGCCGAAAACCAACACGATGATCGAGGTTGATCTTCAGGACATCGACGGTCGCACGACCGGCCGGCGTGAGGCCCACCAGCACCGGCCCATCCCAACAAAAATGCCGCGACCATTTGTTACGTCGCAGATTGACCAGCGGCACGATTCTTCTGGTCCTGGGATCGATGCCGGCGATGTTCGGACCTTTATGAGCGTGGAACACCGTCTGACCCCCGGGAGATTCGAGGCGGATCAGGCTTGTCGCCACGCGAAGAACGCGCGACACTTCATGGCGAATGACTCGCGGTCTCCCGGCGGAGTTGCATCATCGATGGCGAGCGAATCCTCGAACCCTGACTGTTCACCACCGACCGAGCTTCAGCACGCACCCCTGGACCCGGATGGCGCGATCACGAAAGGTCTGGCATCCACCCAGCAGCCCGACCTCGCAGGAACTGAGGTCCTGGCCAATCGACCTCTCCCCGCTCACGAGGAGCGTCCCACGTCACGGAACGCGGATGACCTCGTCACCGCCCAAGGAGCTTCGTCGAGGGCCGAATCTGCGGCAATCCGTCCTGCCGCTCGATTCCCCCGCTTCCTGGGTGAGTATGAGCTGCTCGAGGAAATCGCCCGAGGCGGCATGGGGGTCGTGTATCGGGCGCGTCAGGACAAGCTCAATCGCCTGGTTGCCCTCAAGCTGATCCGCTCCGGTTCGCTGGCCGGCGCCGACGATCTCCGCCGCTTCCGGCAAGAGGCCGAGGCGATCGCCGAGCTCGACCACCCGCACATCATCCCGATCTACGAGATCGGCCAGGAAGACGACCAACCCTACTTCAGCATGAAGCTGATCGAGGGCGGGAACCTGACGCAGCACATCGAGCGTCTCAAGGACGACCCGCGCGCCGTGGCGGCGCTCGATCGCCAAGGTCGCCCGCGCCGTCCACTACGCCCACCAGCGAACGATCCTGCACCGGGATATCAAGCCGTCGAACATCCTGCTGGCCGAGCACGACGAGCCGTACGTGACCGACTTCGGACTGGCCAAGCGGATCGGGCCCGACAGCGGCACGGCGGCGACGCGTGACCGGCGCGGTGATGGGCACGCCCGCCTACATGCCGCCCGAGCAGGCCCGCGGCGGCACCAAGTCGGTGACGACGGCGGCCGATATCTACAGCCTGGGCGCGACGCTCTACGAGGCGCTCACCGGCCAGACGCCGTTCGCGGGCGACTCGGCCGGGGAGATCATGCGTCAGGTGCTGGACCAGGAGCCGGCGCGGCCGCGCTCGATCAATCCCAAGCTCGACCGGGACCTGGAGACGATCTGCCTGAAGTGCCTGGCGAAAGAGCCGGCGCGGCGGTACGGCTCGGCCGAGGCGCTGGCCGAGGACCTGGAACGCTGGCTGGCGGGCATGCCGATCACGGCGCGGCCGGTCCCGGCGTGGGAGAAGGCGGTCAAGTGGGTCAAGCGGCGGCCGGAGCTCGCGGCGCTGGTGCTGGTGTTGCACCTGGCGCTCTTCGGGCTGATCGGGGGCGGCATCTGGTTCACGCTCCAGCTCTGGAAGGAGCGGGACATGGCCAACCGGGGCCGCTATGCCGCCGACATGAACCTGGCCCGCCGCGCGCTCGACGACGGCTTGATCTACCAGGTCCGCGAGCAGTTGAAGGCCTACCGAACCGGTCCCAGCGCGCTGGGCGATCTCCGCAGCTTCGAGTGGTACTACCTGGCGAACCTCTGCGATCAAACGCCGATCCGTCTTCTCGGGCACCGGAAGGCGGTGATCTGCGTGGCCTTCCACCCGGACGGCAACCGCGTGGTCTCGGGTGGCGAGGACGGAACCGTGCGGGTCTGGGACCTGTCCAGTCGCCGGGCAGCTTCACGAATTCACGGGCAAGGGAGGTGTCGGTCCATTGCGTGGCAGTCAGCCCGGATGGGCGTTGGCTGGCTGCTGGGGATGCGGGCGGCGGTCTCCGGCTCTGGGAGCTCGAGACGGGCCGGGAACGAGCCCTGGCCGGGCATGAGAGTGGCCTCCGGTCAGTCGCCTTCAGCCCCGACAGCCGCCACCTGCTCTCGGCCGACACGGGCGGCCTGATCGTGCAGTGGGACGTCAGGACCGGAGAACGCGAGTTCGACCTCCGGCACAGTCACCAGGAGGAGGGGATCGCTCCGGGCGACGTCGTCACGAACGGCCCGGAGCCCATCAGAGGCACGATCGCGACCTACGGTCCGGACGGCCAAACCATCGTATCCGCGGGGCATGGACCAGTGGGTGATGATCTGGGATGTCGCAACACGTCGACTGCGTGATCAGGTCCAGCTCGGCGGCAACATCCGAGGGATTGCTCGATCAGCCCCGACGGCCGGCAGCTCGCCCTGGCGGAACGAGTTGCGCGGGATCGAAATCCTCGACCTGGAGAAGCCTCACGAGCCCCGCCGAGCCCTGCGGGGAGGGGGGATCCGCGTCGTCGTCGTGGCGTTCAGCCCGGTCGGGCGAACGCTCGCAATGGGCCGGTGATGCCGGCAGGGCTGGACTGCTCGACGTCCAGAGAGGCCAGATCCTCGACCTGTTCGAGAGCAGGTCAACTATTCGCCGTTCTCGCTGGCCTTCGGGGCGGGAGGGCACAAGCTGGCGATGGCCGTCGGTGATCAGATCCACGTGGTCCGCTCTGGCCCGAAGCCTCGACGGCGCGACGGTTGCCGCGAGCCTGGGACCGATCCGCCGGCTCGCGGCCAGCCCCGACGAGCGGCTGCTGGCCCTGGGCCGCGAGGACGGCACGATCGTCGTGTGGGACATGCCCGCAGGCCGAGTCCTCCAAACTCTCAGCGGGCATGGTCTGGCGGTGTTTGGCGTGGCTTTCGTGCCAGCGCCCGAGCGGTGCCGCGGCTGGTTTCGGTGGGCGGAGACGGCCTGATCAAGATCTGGGACCCCGAGGCCGGAGGCGAACCCCTGCGCACGCTGGATGGCCGCGCGGGAGCGGTCTACTCGGTGGCCGTCCGGCCGGACGGCCATCAGATCGCCACCGGAGGCGAGGATGGCTTGGTGCGCACCTGGGACCCTGCCACGGGGCGAGCCGACCTCCCTCCGCTCGACCACGGCGCCTCGATCTCGGCCCTGGCCTATGACCCCACCGGCACCGCCCTGGCCTCAGGCGGCATGGATCGCACGGTTCGGGTCTGGTCCGCCACATCCGGCCGGCCGGCGCCTGGGGCCGCTGTCCCACCCGCACCAGCTCACGAGCCTCGCCTTCAGCCCCGACGGCCGGCTCCTGGCAGGAGGCGGTGGCGCAACGGACGTGGGAGGCAAGATCCTGATCTGGGATGCATCCTCGCGGCGCGATCTCCGCCCAGGTCGAGTGCCCGCGCGGGGTGGACTCCCTGAGCTTCAGCTCCGACAGCCAGCGGATCGCCACCTGCGGCTCCGACGCCGTCGTGCAGGTCTGGGACGCCACCGGGGGACATGAGACGTTGTCGCTGGACGGCCATGGCGGCCGTGTCTCGGCCGTCCTCTTCGCCCCCGGTGATCTGCGGCTGTACTCGGCCGGGCGCGACGGCGTGGTCAAGCTCTGGGACGGCAGCAGAACCGCGCCGGCCGAGTGAATGATCGAGCTCGAGGCACTCAGTAGCTGTCGGAGCTGACGATCTCGCCACCGTTGCGGGTCGTGAGCGCCTGATAGACGTGGAACCGGGCCCCTCCTGTGAGCTGGAACAAGCCGTTCGAGTCTTGGATCACGCCCAGCGGAGTGGCCGTCTGGGCGTCCATCGGCCACGAGTCGATCGTGTCTTTGATGAAGCGGACCGATCCATCGGCCATGGCGAAGTTGGCCCCGCCGGGATGGAAGCTCGACGCGGCGCCGAGGAAGGCTTCGGTCAGACCGTCTCCGTACACGTTCTGGACCTTGTTCTGGGGGTTCAAAGGATAGAACGACGTGAAGAGGGTATCACCATACCACCCGCAGGCCCAGGTTGGTCCATTGGCGATCCGATCCTGCATCGGTCAGCAGCCCAAGCGCGTGCTCGCCGTGAGCGATCGTGTTGCTGGTGCCGTCGGTGATATCGGCGATCCGCACCGCGGTCCAGATCGTGGATCCTGGGATGCCGGCCCCGGGCGAACCCTCGTTGCGGAAGAACAGGCCATTGCTCTGGTCCAGGATGGCCTGGGAGTAGCGGCTGTCCCGGAACCAGGTCCCGGCGTTGCCCTGGTAGCTCGTGTACGCCTGGGGGAAAGCTGGTGTAGTAGAAATAGAAGATAGCCGGGGGGAAAGTACAGGGCCTCGTCGAAGCTGTCGACCTGGGTCCCCATCGTGTCACTGGGGCAGACGTAGGCCGACGGCCTGACCGTACCACCGAACGTCGTGTTGGCGCGCGGACCACGGAACGATCCAGTTGAAGTTCATGGCGTTGAAGAGGGGGACTTGCTCCAGGTAGGGGAGCAGGGCGACGTGATGGCCGGAGGTGCTGAAGTCGAACGTGAACTGGACGCCCTGCGGGTAGCAGCCGTAGGCGTCGTGGTAGTTGTTCGCCGCCAGGGCGATCTGCTTGAGGTTGTTGGAGCACTGCATGCGCCGGGCGGCCTCGCGTGCCGCCTGGACGGCTGGCAGCAAGAGCCCGATCAGAACGGCGATGATCGCGATGACCACCAGGAGCTCGATCAGACGTGAAGCCTCGGCGCACCGAGCGGGATTGTCGTGGAGCGTACATGGCGGTCTCCTTCTACGTTTCACGGCGGCGGCCCGCCGCTGAGTGAGGAATGATTGATTTCATCGCGAAGTCTTGCGGCCCGTTGTCTTCTCGTCGAAATTGCCGAACCTCTTCTTGAAGTTCTCCTTCGCCTTGGCCTGGGCCTCCGGCGAAACGGTCGAGCTATCTCCTCTGCCGGAACACCCAGGTACGGAAAACCCGACGACGCCCGCCAGACAAGCCAGCAAGACGAGCATTCCCAGGATTCGAGTCGATCGCTTGGCTGAACACATTCGGATTGGCTCCTCAAAGCAGCGGCGGCCGGGCTGCGCTGCATGCGCGAGGCCCTGGTTGCTGCGCGGACCCTGCTACAGCGTGTCACTCCTGGACCGGTGGAAGGTGTGCGAATCGGGCGGGTCGAGCACCAGGTTTCGCCAGGTTAGAGGCGCGCGGTAGTCGCCATCCGCAGAGCCGCTGTCGCTGCCGTCGAGCAACAGGCCCCGCGTGTTGGTCACGCCGTGTGGGGCCGTGCCGTCGACGATCAACTCGTAGCGGTGGTGAATGCTGATCCGCTCGATCGGACGCAGTGTCACCGTGAAATTCGCCGGGTCGTACACCGCCTTCTTGATGGCGATCGTCCGTCCGGCGGGGCCGATGATGCGATAATCCCCCGCGTCCTGGGCGGTGGTCGCATCGAGCGCCTGGTCAAAGGTCAGGACCACGGTCGTCGGCATTTCGTGGAAGCCAAACCGCTGCATTGAGACGATGGTAGGGCCGGTGCCCGTACCGACAGGGCCGCCCGCCTTCGCGGCCGTGACCGTGATCATTTGGGTGAGACTGGCAACGACCCGGGCCGGGCCGCTCTGGCTAATGTTGACGATGGCACGGTTGGTCAGTGTACCAGCGGCGTCGGGAGCGACGACGATGCTCACAGTCGTGCTGGCACCTGCGGCCAGGTTGCCGAGGGCGACAGTCAGCACGCCGTTCACAGGTTTGACCCCGCCCGTGGCCGCGACGAACGTCACTCCCGACGGCAGCGTGTCGGTCAGCGTCACACCGGTCGCACCGCCGGTGCCGTTGTTGGTCACCGTCAGCGTGTCGGTCACGTTGCTACCCTGGGTCACCGAGCCGGGGACATTACCCGAGACGGACAGATCGGAAGTGGGCACACCCAGCACCTCGCCAATGTTGCCGCCCTCGGCGGATTCGGTGAACCAGAGGTTGCCGTCGGGCCCGGCCGCAATCCCGTCCGGTTCGCTCTCGGTCGTGAGGACCGGGAATTCGGTGATCGCGTGCGTCGCTGGGTTGATTTGACCGACATGGTCACCGCTCCCCTCCGTGAACCAGACGTCGCCGTCAGGTCCTGCAGTGATCCCGGTTGGGGAGCTATTGGGCGTGGGGACGGTGAGCTCCGTGAAGGCGTGGGTCGTGGGATTGATGACGCCGATCTTGTCCGCATCGCGCTCGGTGAACCATAGGTTTCCGTCGGACCCGGCCGCGATCGCGTTCGGGCCGGCGTCGGACGTAGGGATGGGGAATTCGGTGTAAGTGTGGGTCGTGGGATTGAACTGGCCGATGAAGTTGCTGTCGAACTCGGTGAACCAGAGGTTGCCGTCGGGCCCAACCGTGATTCCGGCGGGTTCGCTTGCAGATCTGGCGACGGATGGTGAGAACACGGTGATGGCGTGGGTCGTGGGGTTGATCTGTCCGATCTCGTTGTTGTCGATCGTGAACCAGAGGTTGCCGTCAGGTCCGGCCGTGATCCCAGTCGGGCCCGTGGCGCCACTGGGGAGGGGGAACTCGGTGACCGCGTGGGTCGTGGGGTTGATTTGACCGATCTTGTTGCCCGCCTCCTCGGTGAACCAGAGGTTGCCGTCGGCCCCCGTCGTGATCCCATATGACCCGGTTGTGAGTTCGGCGTCGGGGATGGGGAACTCGGTGATGGCGTGGGTTGTGGGGTTGATCTCACCGATCTTGTTGCTGTTGTATTCGGTGAACCAGAGGTTGCCGTCGGGTCCAGCCGTGATCCCGACCGGGCCGCTGCCGATCGTGGGGACGGCGAATTCGTTGATGGCCACCGACAACAGGCAGCGCGACTCCAGGCCCTCGACCCGGAGCCGCGTGATCGGCCTTCGGGACCGCGCTGCGGCTGTCCAGAACGAAGGCCGCGAATTCCGGCGTTGCCGCTGAATCCCGGGTAATTGAAGTCTCATGACCGTGGCTCCTTATCTGGCGAAGAGAAGGGGAACCGAGCGAACAAGTCACTGGAGACCCAGCTCGTACCGGTACGCGCCCGTCTCCGCGACGGCTGGATCGGCGCGCAGGCTGTCTCAGTGCCCGGACGGGGCACCGAAGGTCGTACGGCGGGCCTCTTGCGGCCCGGCTCGGACACGAGTCTCCCGGCGAACATCGGGCTCCGCGCCGGGTCTTCGGCTCGATCTCTGAAGGCTGACTCAAAGACACCCGACTGAACCGCGCGCGCCTGAGCATGGAAAGGGGACAGCCGTGTGGCGGGGATGAGTGGGTACGGCAAACGGTCGATCAGCTTGGCCTGCTGTACACCGTCCCGCCGGAGACCCGACCGCGCAAGGCGAGCCAATCAGCAACCGATCCGCCTCTCCCGCCGGGCCAGCGGTACGGCCCCGCTCGTTCCTGTTTCGCTCCCGAACGACTGGGCCACGCCATCGCGACCCGGCGTAGCAGATGCCGATAACCACGGCAGCGCCCAACAGCGTGACTGCCGACGGTTCTGGAACTGAAGACGAAGAGATATTGAGCGCCACTCCGCCGCCATTGTCTGGTAAGTAATAGTCGTCGATCAAGAAATCAAGCGTCGTCGTGTGCGTTAGAGTTAGCGTGTAGGTGAAGCCCGCTGTCGACGTTGCCGACAATTCCGTAAGGCCATCCCAGGTTGTGGTGCCGGTCACGCCCGCCATCGCCGCTTGCGTGGGTTCGTTTACTCCGACCCATCCGTCGACCAGCACCTTACTCGTCGTGTCGTCGGCGATCAAGAAGCTCCAAGCCCAGTTGGGTGAGCTCGGATACCCTTCGTAATTCCAGGCGGAGTAGTACCCCGAAGTAGCCCCGTTCGTGATGAGGTAAGACCCTGCCGTAAGCGTTAACTGATTCTTCGGTGAATAGATATCTGGAAGAAACGCGCCGGGCAAGACGTCCGGATTCTGCGGTCCGCCACCGGCCGTAGAAGCGCCATTAACTTGCGCGTTAATAAAAATGACGGACGATGCGTTCGCGGCCGTAGAGCCTGCAACGGCCGCAATCGCCACTGCGGTGCTGAAGATCGAAAAGCGCATGGCCTGTCTCCCTGTAAGGCATACTGGCAAGGATTTGTCCGTGGACGTGCCTGCGAGGATTGCCGAACCGCGCTTTGATCGCGGCCGTCGTCCTGCGTGGCGCAGCTAGCCAGCTCACCGGACCCGATAGCTTAGCGGCTCACTGTCCGCAGGCCGCCTCGATCAATGACCGCTCTACTCTTGAGAACGACTCGCCGAGGCCGATTGTCCACAGGCCGGCCCCGCTTTGTCCAAGAATCCGCGCCGCCAAGTCAAGAGGCGGTAATGATTGCATGCGAATGAAATATCGGAGAAGGAGTGGATCCTGTGGACAATCGGCCTCGGTGTGCGGTTATCCTTTAATGGGAAGTGTCATGACGGGTTCGAACGACCGCGAGGATGACGACTTGCTTGTCCGCCTGGAGCGGGGGGACGCGCTCGCGCTGTCGGAACTTTTCGCCCGACACCGTGAGCGGCTTCGGCGCATGATCCGGCTTCGGCTTGACCACCGGCTTCAGGGACGGATTGATTCGTCAGACGTCCTTCAGGACGCGTATCTCGAGGTGGCCCGGCGGGCGGGGGAGTACTTCGCCCAGGAGGCCATGCCCCCATTCCTCTGGATCCGCTTTCAGACCGCGAAAATGCTCCACGCCCTGCACCGCCATCACCTGAAAGCCCAGATGCGCGACGCCGGCCGGGAAGTGTCGCTCCGCCACCGTGCCACGCCCCAGGCGAACTCGGCCTCGCTGGCCGAGATGCTGCTGGGCCGGCTGACCTCGCCGACCCGCGCCGCCCGCCGCGCCGAGATGCAGTTGAAGCTCCAGGAGATGCTTAACTCAATGGAGCCCTTCGACCGCGAGGTGCTGGCGCTGCGCCACTTCGAGGGGCTCTCCAATGGCGAGGTCGCCCTGGTCCTGGGCCTGTCGAAGACGGCGGCCAGCAACCGATACATCCGCGCCCTGGAGCGCCTCAAGGCAATGCTCAAGGGCATGCCGGGACTTCTTGACGACTAGGGCAGCGGCGTCCACGGGACGTCATTTCAGGCAAGCCGCCTCGCGAACGGAGCGACCATGGACTGCAACGCATCCCCGTCGGGCCTGGATCCGGTCGAGCGGCTCGCCGAGGAGTATCTGAGGCGGCGGCGGCAAGGGGAGCACCCGACCGCGGCCGAGTACGCCGCGCGCCATCCGGAGCTCGCCGCGCGGATCCTTGACCTCTTCCCGGCGCTTGAGTTCATCGAGGGGCTGGTGCCCACGCCCGAGGACCGCGTGGCACTCTCGGACAGCGCGGGCGAAATCTCCGCGCCGGCCCGCGCCAGCAGTCTTGCGCAAAGGTTGGGCGACTACACCTTGCTAGCCGAGCTGGGCCGCGGCGGCATGGGGATTGTTTACGAGGCCGAGCACGAGTCGCTCAAGAACCGCGTGGCATTGAAGGTGATGCATCCGCGGTTCCGTGCCGACCGGGCCTACGTGCGCCGATTTCAGACCGAGGCCCGATCGGCGGCGAAGCTGCATCACACCAACATCGTGCCGGTCTTCGACTACGGCGAGCAGGACGGCGTCTGCTATTACGCGATGCAATGCATCGACGGAGTAGGGCTGGAGCGGGTGCTGGAGGATGTGCGCCGCTCTGCGCGCCCCGGCCGGCGGCGAGGCCGCGGCGGCGACCGGAGCAGCGCGACAATTGACGGTGACCGACGCGGGCGCGGACCCGCTCTTCGGAATTACCCACGGCCTGTTGACCGGGCGGTTCACAGATTCCGCGGCGGCTTCCGTCGGAGACGTGCCGGACGCGACCGCGGCCGGCGGCGCAACCCAGCCTGCGACCTCCGGCGCCCCGGATGGGATCCGTGGCACGGTCGAGGCCCCATCCGGCGGCGGAGCCGATTCGAGTAGCGGCTCGTTCGCCGGCCAGCCCGAAGCGGTCTATTTCCGGGAGATCGCTCGCCTGGGCGCACAGGTCGCCGACGCGCTTGAGTACGCACACCGTCAGGGGGTAATCCACCGCGACATCAAGCCCCCTAATCTGCTGCTCGACACTCGAGGGAATGTCTGGGTCACCGATTTCGGGCTGGCCAAGGTGGTCGAGGGAGACGACCTCTCGCAGTCACACGACCTGGTCGGGACGCTTCGATTCATGGCTCCTGAGCGGTTTCGCGGCGTCACCTCGCCGCTGGGCGACGTTTACTCTCTGGGTGCGGCGCTCTACGAGCTTCTGACCCTGCAGCCCGCCTTTGCCCAGCGCGATCAGGCCCGCCTCGTCGACCAGGTCACGCGCGAGCCGCCGGCTCCGCTCAGGCAGCACGACCGCCGGATCCCTCGGGACCTGGAGACAATCGTGCTCAAGGCACTCGCCAAGGACCCCAAGAACCGGTTCCGCTCGGCAGGCGAGCTGCATGATGAGCTGCGGCGCTACCTGGAGAGCCGTCCGATCCGGTCGCGCCGAGTCGGGCCGGTGGAGCGGCTCTGGCGGTGGTCGAGGCGCAACCCGGGCCTGGCCGCGGCGAGCATCCTCGCCGTCATGCTGGCCACGGCTCTGCTGGTCGGCTCGAGCGTGGCGGCGTGGGTTTACCGCGATCAGCGCATGACGCTGGAGATCGAGCAGGGCAAGACTCAGGCGAACCTGACTCGTGCCTTGCAGGCTGAACGGACCGCGAACGATCGGCTCGCCCGGACCGAGAAGGCCGAGCGCGAGGGTCAACTGGCACTGGGCCAGTCGCTGCTCTCCGAGGGGGCGGCGCTCCAGCGCACGGGACTGAGCGGCCAGCGTTTCGAGAGCCTCGACCGGCTCGCCCAGGCCGCGCGGATCCTTGCAGCCGATCCCGAGGGCCGGAAGCTGCTGCCGGAGATCCGCAACCACGCCATCGCCGCCCTCTGTCTGCCCGACCTCCGCGTGCGGCGGCAGCACGACTGCGGCGATGTCTTCGACCTCGGCGTCGATGCCGCTGTGGAGCGGTACGCGCTCGTGGACCGCTCGGGCGCGGTCATCGTGTGCCGGCTCGATGGCGACCGCGAGCTGATGCGCCTGCCGGGGCCGGACCATCGCGATTTCTGGTGGGCCTCGCCTGCCTTCAGCCCGGACGGCGAGCTGCTGGTTGCGCGCTACGCCCTGAAGGGGGGCAGAGGCGCGCTCTTGCGGGTGTGGCACCTGAGTCGCCGCGAGCTGCTCGCGAGCCTGCCTAGCCGGGGATACGCGGTGTTCCATCCGACAAGCCGCCGCGCGCTCTTCGCTGCGCCGGAGGGGGGCATCGCCATCTGGGACCGGGACGAGCGCCGGGTGGTCCGTTCGCTGCCGCTGGATTTCAGACCGAGTAATTATGCGATTGATCCCGCGGGCCGGCGGCTCGCCGTCAACAACGCCGACGTTGCATCGCCGCGGTTGGTGATACTCGAGGTGGAAACCGGCCGGGTGCTCGCGAACTGGACGTCACACGTCGGCATCGGCGCCACCGCCTGGAGCGCCGACGGGCAATTGCTGGCAGTCGGCAACTATGGGCGTGACCCTCGCGTCTATGTTTGGAACGTTCGCGACGGGGCCCTCTCCTCGGTCCTCGAGGGCCACCCCCTCGAGGTGCTCAGCGCACAATTCGCGCACACAGGTTTTCTGCTGGCGACCGGAAGCTGGGATACCACGACCCGGCTCTGGGATGCGGCCTCGGGGGAGCCACTGATGTCGGCGCCGGGGGGACTGCGCGGCTTCGCGCCGGATGACCGCCGGCTCGCATTCCAGAATCGCAGGGAGATCGGCGTCTGGGACGTGGCCACTGCTTCAGAGTGCCGGACGCTCCACCCGGGGATGCTCGGCAACCGCTCCGAGCGGCGAGACGCCAGCGCAGTGCGCCAGGCCGACTTCAGCCCCGACGGCCGCCTGGTCGCGACCTGTGACTTCGATGGTGTGCGCTTGTGGGAGACCGACTCGGGATGTGAGCTCGCCCATCTCAAGACCGGTGAGTGTGAAACTGTACTCTTTCACCCCGACGGCCAGAGCTTGATCAGCGCCAGCATATGGGGCGTGTATCGCTGGCCGATCAGCCTGGACCCCGCTCACGGGCCGGACGCAATCCGCGTCGGACCGCCCGAGCTCCTCAGGGAAACCGCGGGCGCCGTGGACAATCACGCGGCCTGGCTACCCGATCATCGGACCCTGGCGATCATCGACAACCCGAACGCCCGGGTCTTGCTCGTCGATACGAGTCGCCCGCACCCGGCTTGGAGCCGGGCAATCACGTTCGATGCCGGGAACAGTCACCGAATGAAGATGGTCGGCGTCAGCCCGGATGGCCGGTGGTTGGCCGTCGGCGGTTGGTACGAGCCAGGGGCCCGAGTTTGGGATTTGCACCGGCGCCGGCTCGAGCGGATCCTGTGTCCCCAAGATGCCGTCGGTGACACGAAGTTCTTCACCGGCTTCAGCCCCGATGGCCGCTGGCTCGTTTCGTGCACGTGCCCCGATGCGGGCAGAACCTCTTACCACTTCTGGCGCGTGGGGACGTGGGCCCTGGAACGACGGATTGATCAAAAACGCAGCGGGATGGCGTTGCAACCGCCGGCGTTTACCGGCGACGGCCGGATGATGGCCATGGGGATAGCGCCCGACCAGGTGATGCTGGCCGACGTAGCGACCGGCCGGGAGCTGGCGCGGCTAACGACCTTGCAGTCGGTAACCCCCACGCCGCTGGCCTTCAGCCCCGACGGTACGAAGCTGGTCGGCCGCACCGACCAGAAGACCGCGCTGCTGTGGGACCTGCGGCAGATCCGCGAGCAGCTCGCCTCCCGCGGCCTGGACTGGGAAGCACCGCCCTATCCGATCGCCTTGGCCGCGACGGAAGTGTCTGGCCCCGCACCGGCACCACGGCCGGTGCAGGTCGTCGGGGAAGTGGTCGAGCCCAATGCCGCTCGCGCCACCGAATTGACCGAGCTGGACCGGCGGCTCGCCGTCGCGCCGGACGATGCCGAAGCCCTGATTCGCCGCGGCTGGCGGTTCACGCAGCAGAAGAAGTGGCCCGAAGCGATCGCCGACCTTGAGCGTCTGTTTCGGCTGCGTCCCGGCGATGCCGATGCGTGCTGGCTTCTGGCCGAGGCTTATCAGGAAACGGGAAGGCAGGCCGGCGCGCTGCGCGCCTTCAACCGCTTGCTCGAACGAGCACCTGACGATCACGAGGCCCGATTCCAGCGCGGTCTGGTCGCCCTGGCCCTTGCACAGCCCGGCCTGGCCGCGGACGACTTTGGCCGTGTCCTCGCTGTAAGCCCCGATCTGGACGTTGCTCGCTACAGCCGGGCGCGGGCCCTGATCCGGCTGGGCCGGCACCGCGAGGCGCTGGCCGATCTCGACTTCCTCATCTCGAAGGGCCCGGACAACTTCGCGCTGTACGACCTCCGCGGCATCGTCCGCGACGCGCTCGGGGACCACGAGCAAGCCGGTGCCGATCGGGAGAAAGCCGGGACATTGCTACCGAGCAACCCGGACGCGCTCAACGAGCGTGCCTGGGTTGAGGCGACCGGCCCGTTCATTCAGCGTGACCCCGAGCGTGCAGTCTTGCTGGCGCGGCGAGCCGTCGCACTGGCGCACAGCTCGCCGCTCATTCTCAATACTCTGGGCGTGGCTCTCTATCGCGCGGGCCGGTATACGGAAGCCATCGAGGCTCTGAATCGAAGCTGTGCCGCCGGCAGCAGCGGGATCCCACCCTATGACCTCCTCTTTCTGGCGATGGCCCATCACCAGGAAGGACGCCACCAAGAGGCACATCGTCTCTACGACCAAGCCGTGCGCTGGCTGGCAGCACAGAAGAGCCTGCCCGAGTTGCAGGCCAAGGAACTGACAGCGTTCCGCGCCGAGGCCGAGGCCGTTCTGGCCGGTTCATTCGACGATCTGCCTGCCGACATCTTCGCGCCGACAACCGAAATGCCAACGCGGTTGCGATAAGGCGAAAGCCGTCTGAGTAACTGGGAATACGACATGCCCCACATCCGTCAGCTTCACACCGACGCCAGCCCGCGCCCGATCTCACGCCAGGCCCAAGACGCAATTCACAAGGAATTGCGCCATCGCGGGGAACCACTCGTCATGTATCCCGGCGCGGAGTTCGGCAAGGCCCTGGGCGGCAGTGACGGCGTGACCGCCTTGATCCAGGACCTCTATCGCCGCATCGAGGAGGACGAGCTGCTCAGTGTGGCGTTTCCGCACTTCAACAGCGCAGCGGCAACTTCCTTCTTCATCCAGTGGTTCCTCGGCCGCCGCGGCTACGCGGACGATCTCGAAGGCGGCCTCCTGCGGCGGCACCAGCATCGCTACATCAGCCCCGAAGCGGCGGCGGCGTGGCTGCGCTGCATGCGCGAGGCCCTGGTTGCCCGCGGTCTCGACGCGGAGCAAATCATGCCTCCGCTCGCGCGCATTGCCGAAGCCATGATTCACAGTCCCGAGACGAGCTCGAGCGACCTTCGCAAAGGCTGCGATGCTGTCCAGGATCGGGCTCAGGTGCTGTTTGAAAAGCTCCTGGGCGATGCCGCCAAGGGACGTACGGAAATCATCCGCAACGCGCTCGAGCAAGACCGCTGGCTCACAAGCCGGCGCGGCACGGATAACCGCACTTTGGCCTGGGTCGCCACGTACCGCAACCGCCCGAAAATCCTCGAGCTGGTACTCGAAGCCGGCGCCGACTGCAATACGCCCGCGTGCGATCCTTTGCGTGCGACCATGGCCTGCGACGTGGTCCAACTGGGAACCGGCGTCGCGGTCACTCCACTGGCGATTGCCCGAAAATGGCGGCCGGCGTTTGTAGCACCCTTGCTCGAGCATGGCGCCATCGACGACGTTTTCACCGCGGCCTGGCTGGGCGACCTGACCGCGCTCCGCGGCCATCTCGATCGCAATCCGGATCTCGTCCATGCCATCGATCCGGCTGATGACTTCCAGGAAGTCTCGCCCCTTTGCCATGCGGTCTGCGGCGGCAGCATGGACGCCGCGAAGCTGCTGCTCGAGTGCGGGGCCGAGGTGACGCGGCACAGCGGTAAGCTGCTCACGCTCGCGGTCGTCATGAACCGCGTGGACCTCGTGAAACTCCTGATCGAACACGGTGCCGATGTCCAGCGAACGGCGTTTCTCGGCCGCCTGGACGACGCCGAGCGCCCCGTCGCCGATCTGCTCATCGCCAGCGGCAAGAAAGTGCCGGACTGGATGCTGCCGCGCGCCTGCCGCCCGGATGTGAGCAGCAACGAAGTACACCGCGTCACGGTGCTGCTGGATTACGGCGCGGGCCTCGACGACCGCGGGCGTTATGGTCTGACCGCGCTGCACTACGCCGTGCGCGGCGGTAAGCTCCCGCTGATCCAATTGCTGCTCAAGCGCGGCGCCAACGTAGACGCGCTCGACGAAAACGGCGTGACGCCGCTGTTGCATTTGACGAAGACACGTTCCAAAGCCGATCCGATTCCGGTCATGGAGCTGCTGGCCGCAGGCGGGGCCGATCTCGATGCGCGAGATGAGAATGACGGCACGCTGCTCATGTACTTCGCCAGGAAGGGCAAGGCGGACGCGGTGCAATGGCTTCTCGCCCACGGTGCCGACTCGAACGCTCGCACTCGATGACGTGATGGCTACGGTGCGGTGCGCGATCGCCCGATGATCGTGGCTGTGGCCTCGAGGTTATCCTTGGCCGGCGGCTGGCACGCGCGTAAGTTGCAGGCTTGGTAGCTGAACTCGCACAAGACCCGGATTGAACCCAGGGCCGCATCCGATTTGACTCGCAGTTTGCGGCGGAACTCGAAAGTCCCTTCATGAATCATCTGGCCATCCAGGCCGCGGCTGGGCTCGGGGCCGATCCATTCACCTTCGGGCCTGATGCCCTTGGGCGTTTCCAGTTTCAGGGCCGTCGGGATGCCGGGGCCTTTCGATCCCGTGGTCGCGTAGATGTGCCAGGTCGGCGCCGTTTTGACTCGAACGACGAGGTCGAGAGTTTCGCCGGCAATGACCTTCCGTGGCAACAATTCGGCATATGATGCGACCGGATGTTCCGGGTCCGGCTCGGGACGAAGGGGCGCCGTGCTCGACGCACCGCGCATTGATTCGGGCGCGATCATGAACTTGAAGCCGCCGACGTCGGTGAAGAACATTCGGTCTCGATGGGCGAGAAGCCACGATCGCCAGACCTTGGCGTCGGCGAAGTCCTCGCTCGTATAACGTTTGAGGACTCGCAGGGCTCGATCGGGCTGCTCTCCATGCTCGAGCATGGAGATACATCGGTCGAGGAGTTCGACTTTGCGATTGGACAATCCGAGTGCCTTCACGTCTTCATCCACCGCCAGGGGGAAGCCGGGGCCTCCCACGGGGCCGAGGAACTCCAGATTATCCTGGTAATACTTGATGTACTGTTCAGAGTCGTTCCCGAATGCCCGCCGCAATTCCTCCGGGAAGTGGTCTTGATACTGTTGCACCCGCTCGCGATGGAGCTCGGCGATTTTCGCCGGGTCCTTGCGGATCGATTCGGGCTGAGTTCCGATGAACCATTCCCGATCCAGGATCATCTTGAAATCGGCGGCATAGACAAGAGCCCGTTGCCTCGCGCTCGCGACACCTCGTTGCGTCTTGCGCACCAGCGGCACCTGGCCGTCAAACTTCTTGATGTAGCAGATCGCGTTGACGAAGCAATGACGAGCCTCGGGCGTCAGATCGGAGGGCGGCGAGTAGAAACCCCAGAGGAGGAAATTCCCCTGGCGGCCGATCGCGACGGCCTCCGGACTCTTCATGTTGAGCCCACTGGCCATGAATTCGCAGTCCGGAGAATCGAGGAAGCCGCAGGGGTCGGAGACCATTCCCGGCAGGTATGAAAGATCGTCCGGGCGCTCGGCCGACCATCCCCTCTTCTGGACTCTCCAGACCTTCATCGTCTCACCAAGTCGCTCCCCGATCGGCCAACTGCGATAAGACACGGGGACCGGGCGATTTTCGAAAGTGAGACGGACATCATTTGGTGTGCGAAAGATTTCGTGAGTGGTCACGATGCCGTGCGCAGCGTCCCCCAGGCAAATGCACAGGTCGTCGAGCTTCAGTTGCTGGCTCCGCCCCACTCCGAGAGTCCCGCCGCCGATCAGGATGGTCGGTCGATCGTAATCGCGAGAGAGCGCCGGAACTTTGAACACCCCGGCCTCGCGCGGTGGTAAGTCCGGCCAGTCCAGGATGACGACGTCGTAGCCCTTGGTGTCCGCCTGCCGGAGCGACAGATAATCGGCCAGGCCGACTCCGGTGAAGTGCTTCTCCAGGAAGGACCGAAAGTCGGCGGTACGATCGCTCTTGGGATCGCCCGCGTAGAGCACTTTCAAGTTGATGGGTTCGGCTGACCAGCAGGTCGAAGCGAAGACGACCAGGGCCACCCCTGCGACAGCCCCCCACCGGGTACGCATCGCGTTCACTCCTTGTGCACGGGCCCGCACTGGAGAATCGAGCATCTGTGCCCACTATCCTAGCGAGCTTGCACACCCACGGCGAGTCTGCCTTGGTCAGGTGGCCGGTCGATTGAATCTAGCTCGACCGATGGACCGTTCCTTTTCCAATGACGACGAGCAGGGTCCCGAGTGGGCCGCCTGGGCTTTTTACCAAGGTGAGGTCTGCGCCGTCCGGGATGCAGCCGATTGCGCTTTTCCCGTGGAATTCGCAGATCTCGGTTCCGGCGGGGTCGCTTGCCCCTACGGAGATCATCGGCGCCGGCGTCACCGTGCCGACGATTTCGAGGAGCTCGGTGCCTTGAAGCGTGATCGGAGTTCGGAGGCGGACGGTGGCGGCCGCTGCGCCGTCGTCATAGCAGGTCTCCGTGAATGTCGCCACCACGTCGCCTTTCTCGGGGTCGGTCAGTTCTGCCTTGCCTTTGAACATTGCGTGGTCTCCGTCGTTCATTGTGTGGTTGTTCTGGATTGAGGTCGCAAGGTTGTCCGAGTGCATTTCGTCACTAACACGCGGATCAACCTCTCACGCCACCTCGTCACGGTCAAGCCCTGATGCGGGCCATGCGAGATTGCTTATGCGGGCCAGCTCTTGGCGGCTGCTTCGGCGTCTTCCAGCTCCTCGCTGCGTCGCCCGTAGCCGTGCTTCTGGATGAGGTCGCGGGCCTTGGCGAGCTCGGCCTGATCGCGGAAGAGGCGGGCGCGATGGAGGTGGATGTCGGCAAGGTAGAGCGGCATCGGGCCGCGCTCGGCGATCTCCTGGGCCTGGTCGAGGGCCGTCCGGGCCGACGCGGCATCGCCGCGGACGAAGTGATAGAGCGCGGCGGTGAGGAGGCCTCTCGGTATGTAGTGGGAGGTTCCCGCGGCGCCGAGACCGTTGATGGAGGCGTCGACACGCGGCAGGTCGAGCGCCGGCTGCGGCAGCGGGTCAGACAGAATCGCCCGAATCAGCCCGACTCGAGCCAGCGTCAAGTGATCGAGGGCGATACTCAGGAGGGGCCCTCGACGGTCAATCATCCACTTCAGCGTCGTTGTCGCACGATGTTCGACTTCATCGCAAATCGTAGCTGCCAGGTCTTCGCCGTGCTTGTCGATCACAAACCGGCATCCTGTACCGTGGAGCAAGGCCTGCCACGCGGCGCGTTCGGCGGGGACCAGGAGCCAGTCGCACCATTGGAAGCCTTGCACCGAGTAGAGCGTATCGAACTCCGGTTGCCTTTCCTTCTGCATTCGTTCGGCATCGGCGAAAAGCATGCCCGCTTCGGCCCGCTGACCCGACTGGTGCAATGCAACCGCCGCCGTGGTGCTGTTAATCATCCGCTGGCCCTCATCGCCGCTGTGGTCGGCGTAGGTGATCGAACGGCGGGCAACGGCCACGGCGTCCGTCATCCGGCCCAGCGTCAACTCCAGCTCGCTGAGATTGCTAGCACTTATCGCGGCGTTCAGCCAATCGTTGCGCCGAACCTCAATTTCCAGCCCGGTTCGAATTGGTTGAAGCGCCTCCTTCAAGCGGCCGAGGGCCCGGAGACTGACAGCGGCGACCGCTCTCAGCCAGGCCTGTTCGGCTTCGGCGAGATTCGACGAGACGCGGCCCCAAGGCTCGTCGAAGAACGCCGCCACCGCCGCGAGGTCGGCCCCGATCGCACCGAGTATTCTCGTGCTGTAGAAACCATCGTTCCGCGTGCCGCGCAGGATGCGGTCGCGGTAGACCTTGATGCACGCCTCCTGCTGGCGCCCGGCGAGGCAGCCGTGGACGACTGCCTCGTACAGCGGTTGCAGGCCATCGAGCGAATCGGGGTGGTAGGGCGTCGTGTCGCACAAATAATCGAACAGCCGCGAGTGCGCGGTCTGGAACGCGGCGGGCTGAGTGTCGCGGAGCTGCTTGGCGAAGTATTCACGGATCAGCGGATGGGCGTCGATGGCGTCGGGAGATAGCGTCAGCAGATCGACTTCGCTCAATCGCTTCAGGGCGACGTTCCACTGCGGCTCTTTCAGTTTCACCAGCGAGTCCGTCAGGCCGGGAATCGCCGGCTCGGTGCGCAAGGCTTGCAGGCAATCGCGTGACATTGGCCGGTTGAACAGCCCGGTGAGCCGCAAGAGCGCCAGCTCTCGCTCCCCCTCCGGTCCGGCCGATTGCAACCAGCGCTCGTACGCGACCATCACCTTGAACGCCGAGCGGCCCTGACCCTCCAGGTCAGCCTCCTCGAACTTCACTTCTTTGTAATGACGGATGTCCTTATCGTCGTAGGCATCAACAATGAATCGGCCGAGCAATTGCAGCGTGAGGGCGTGCCCGTGCATGTCAGTCACGAGCCGCGTGAATTCATCGCCGGCCCCCTTGACGCCGAGGTTCTTGAGCAAGGCGGCGCCCGCGACGTTTGAAAGATGCTCGAGCTTCCACTCCGGCGCAGTGATGTCGCGGAATTGGGCCAGATCTGCTACACGCTCGCGCGAGGTCACAACGCACAGGCCCGGGTTGTTCCCCGCCAGCCCCCGCAACAGGGCCACGACAGCCGGGTCCTTGAGCTCGCCGGCTTGAGGGCCAGGGGGATGCTGGAGCGGTTCCAGCCCGTCGAGGATCAGCAGCGTCCTGCTCTGTGCGACCAATTGCGCCAGCCGCGCTCCCTTGTCCCACGCCGAAGCGGGGCTATGCGCCTTTGCGCTATCGCCGAAGAACTCGAGCGCGGCCTGAATGAATTGGTCGGCCGACGCGCCCGCCTGATCGCGCCCCCTGGCTGTAGAACGACCAGTCGAGGTAGTCGGCCCCATCGTAATCGCGCGCCGCCAGCGTCGCGGCCCATTTCGCCACGAGCGATGTTTTTCCCACACCTCCCCACGCCACGATTGTAATGACGCGAACTCCCGACCCGGGCTTCCAGGCTGCGTCGAGTTTTGCGAATTCGTCCTCCCGTCCGAACAACCGCTCAGCGACGTGCGTGAGCCTGGAGGGCGCGACTCGGGGCGGCTCGCGCTGGGTCCTCTCGTTCTCCTGTTCAGCGACTCGCGTGCGTGCCGGTGCTCCGGCGGCTTGCGAGGGCAAGATCGGGATTGGCCCAAGCGGCTGCTTCACCACCTTCGATTGCCCAGTCAGAATTCGCAGCAGTTGCTCGAAGCCCGCATCGTCGAGCACAAACTCCTTGACGTCGCAGCGCGTCCAGCCGCTCAGGAACCGCGGGATCGCGCTTTCCGAATCATCATCAAATAGGATCGGAACGATCCGCCGGTTTCCTTTGGCATCGTAGACTTCGTCGTCAAGGAGACTTCCCTCCCAGTAGACTCCCTTCCCTGCTTCCGGCGCGACGTGGCCGTCGATGCGGCGCCGATACTCGGCCGTGCAAACGCAGAGCACAAAGTTGTTGAACTCGCGGCTGGTCTGCTCGTTGCACCAGCGCGGCCAATCGACGATCTCTTCGGCGTGGAACTGGTCGAGCTCGACGTCGATACCGTTCGCTCGCAGTGCCTGCGCGAAAGCCAGCACTCGGGCGCTGTGCTCGGGCGAATCGTGGCTGTAGCTGATGAAGGCGGAAATCCGGCTCATGATTCGCGCGATTATACTCCGCGCCGGGCGCAGCGGAATCAAAAGGGTCGCCCACGGCGATGGCCCCGGCGCATCTCACGTCTTTGCGGCGGACCTGAGCGTGCTAAGGGGCAGGAAAACACGCATCACATCGTCGGTCAACGGCAAGAACCCGAATCGCTCGTAGAGCGACTTGGCCACGGCGTCGAGTGCGTCGACGACAACCGCATGAATTCCGACTTTTTCCGCCAGGTCGAGCGATCGAGTCAGTGCATCGCGAAGCAGGAAGCCGCCCAGGCCTTTTCCCTGCGCACCTCGGTCAACCGCCAGCCGCGCGAGCAGAACAACCGGCACGGCGTGCCGAGGAAGTTTCTTGGCTTGTTTCGCAGGCAGGCTCTCCGCGCCGACTGCCCCGCTCGCCAGGGTGTAGTAGCCCAGCACACGCGGATCGCCCTCCTGGAAAGCGACATAAGTGCGTCCCAGGTCGCGCTTCTCGTACCGGCTGACGAGCGAATGCAGGAAGTCATTGAGAGAAGGCTTGCCGCAGTCGAAGCCCTCTCGCACATGCCCGCGGTCGAATCGTTCGATCCGCCAGTCAGCCACGCTTCGAAACCTTTGCTGCCATTAATCGTCTGAGTGCGGCGTTCGGCTTCGGCGGTTGGTCGAGCGCTCGCAAGAACCGCTCACGCTCCGGATCCGATAGGACGATCGGTACTTCTTCCGAGAAACGAATTTCATCTTCCGGAATCACGCGTGCTTTCCGGATGCGCAGCTCGTTTTCGCTCACGTGCTCGATGATCACCGTCGCATTCGCGAACGCTTTGGGCAGGCTGACCCGTCCCTTCGCATCGGTCGATCTTGTTTCCAGAGCCATTTTTCGCCCCTCCTCCACCCTGCATCATCGACTCGAAGATACATCGTCGTGGGAAAAACAGTCAAGTGGGAATTTCCCAAAGCGGGTCACCTCCTCCGGCTGAAGTCGTCGGGTACAGCATAGACTGCCAGTGTCGCCGCCGACTTCCGACGCCTGGTGCATACCCGGAGCTTGCGCCCAAGAATCTGTTCGAGACTCCCTTCTTCTTTTAGCACCGAAGCAAATGTAATTTATCGTTGAAGCCAGCTCGTCCCTGAGCAGGGCCAGGACACGCATTCGAACGCCAGGCTGACTAATGAAGGGGGCGTTGTATGAGAAGCGGACCGATGGCCGTGATCGCTGCGCTCGTGTCTACCCTGCTTTTGTCGCTCGCGGCCGTTCCCGCCGCGGCGGCGGATCCCGCCAGGCAAAACACGAGCAGCCCGCAGCAAACCATGGTGCTGTGGTACCGCCAACCGGCCGGAAGATGGCCGGAAGCGATGCCGCTCGGCAACGGCATCCTGGGGGCGATGGTCTCCGGCGGCGTCGAGCGCGAGCGGATCGCGCTGAATGAGTGCACGTTCTGGTCGGGCCGACCTCACGACTATAACGACCCCGAAGCGATCAAGTATTTCCCGCAGATCCGCGACCTGGTCTTCGCGGGAAAGTTCCAGGAGGCCGAGAAGATGGCCGACGAGCACTTCTGGGGTGTTCCCGCCGCTCAGCAGGCCTATCAGCCCTTGGGCGATCTGCTGCTCTCCTTCAACGGTGTCGAGCAGGCCGCCGACTACCGCCGTGAGCTGAACATGGAGACCGGCGTGGCAACGGTCTCTTACCGCGCGGGCGATGCCGTCTTCACTCGTGAAACCTTCATCTCTTACCCGGATCGCGTGCTGGTAGTCCACGTTGCCGCCGACAAACCTGGGCGGGTTTCGGTGGAAGCGGCGTTGAAGAGCCCTTACCTGCGCGGGGTGAACGCGAAACCCGGCAAGCTGGTCATGGACGGATGCTGGAAGGGCCCGATTCCGGGAAACTACTGGCTGATCGCGCCGGTCGAGGGCGACGGGATGCGCTTCCAAGCTGTGCTGATGGTGCTTAATGACGGCGGAGAATCGCAAGCCAAAGATGCCAGCGTGAGCATCAAAGGCGCTAACGCGGTGACGTTTATCCTGACCGCGGCAACCAGCTTCGTGAACTACCACGACATCGGCGGCGATCCCGCGGCGGCCTGCGAAAAAGTTCTCTCGGGCGCCGCCGGCATGGAGTACAGCGCGCTCCGCCGCCGGCACGAGACCGACTTCCGCGCACTCATGGGCCGCGTGCATCTCCGTGTCGGAGACGGCTCTAAGAACGAGAAACCGACCGACGAGCGACTCAGGGTTCGAGAGGGCGCCACTGATCCCAATCTGGAGGCCCTCTGTTTCCAATTCGGCCGATACCTCCTGGCCTCGAGCAGCCGTGCCGGCGGACAACCGGCCAACCTCCAGGGAATCTGGAACGAATCGGTCTCCCCGCCTTGGGGCAGCAAGTGGACCATCAACATCAATACCCAGATGAACTACTGGCCGGCTGAAGTCTGCAATCTATCCGAATGCCACCAGCCGCTGTTCGAGCTGCTCCGGGAAATCTCAGTCGCCGGCGCCACAACGGCGAAGACCTACTACGGCGCTAGCGGCTGGGTGACGCACCACAATCTCGATCTCTGGAGGGGGACGGCGCCGGTCGATGCCGCAAGATATGGAATGTGGCCTGTGGGAGGAGCCTGGCTTTGCCATCACCTGTGGGAGCACTACGCCTTTACGGGCGATAAGAACTTCCTCAGGGAGTATTACCCGGTAATGAAGGGTGCCGCCCAGTTCTTGCTGGATGTGATGGTGGAAGAGCCGAAGCATCACTGGCTGGTGACGCCTTTCTCCATGTCACCCGAACATGGATACTACGACTCGAGCGGAAAGGTGGCCTTTCTTTCCCCCTCGCCGACGATGGATGTGGCCATCATCAGGGAGCTGTTCCTGCATTGCATTCAGGCTGGCAACCTGCTTGGCGTCGACGAGGAGTTCCGCGCCAAGCTGAAAGCTGCTCTGACCAGGATTCCTCCATACCAGATCAACAGCTCGGGCCATCTTCAAGAGTGGATTGAGGACTGGAAGCCAGGGCCGGGAGGGCACAACATGTCGCCCAACTTCGCTTTCTATCCGGGCAGTTCCATCACGCTCCGCCGCGATCCGCCCTTGGCCGCCGCGATCGCTAAATGGATGGAAACTCGCCGCCGGGGCGGCGGCTGGCCTGCCGCCTGGGACATCTGCGTGTGGGCGCGCCTGGAGCGCGGCGACAGAGTCGGCGCGGGCATGCAAAGTTTCGTGCGCAATTCCCTTGCCCCCAACCTGCACAATCGGGGTTCCAATCAGTCCGACGCCAACTTCGGCTTCACGGCGGCCGTGGCCGAGGCGCTGCTTCAGAGCCATGCCGGCGAGATCAGCTTGCTGCCCGCGCTGCCTCCCAGTTGGACCGACGGCTCTGTCAACGGTCTGCGGGCACGCGGTGGATTTGAGGTGGACATGCAATGGAAGAACGGAAAACTCCAGTCGGCGGAAATCCGCAGCAAGAGCGCAGCCACCTGCAAGGTGCGGTACGGAACGAAGACGGCGGATTTCTCGCTTGAGCCGGGCGAACCGATTCATCTGAACGCCGACCTGGTCAACGCGGGTCCGAAACCAGGACGCAACTAGGAAAGGAAGCCGGGACGGGATGGAAACCGCGCCGCGCCGCGCCGCCCGGGATGCGGCCGATTGCGCTTTTCCCGTGGAATTCGTCGATCTCGCTTCCGGCGCGGTCGCGGGCCCCAACGGAGATCGTGGTCGTCGGCGTCACCGTGCCGACGATTTCGAGGAGCGCGCGACGTGCAAGATTGCTGATGCAGGCCACTCCGTGGCGGCTGCTTCGGCATCGTCCAGCTCATCGTTGCGTCGGCCGTAGCCGTGCTTTTGGATGAGGTCGCGGGCTTTGGCGAGTTCGGCCTGGTCGCGGAAGAGGCGGGCGCGGTGGAGGTGGATGTCGGCGAGGTAGAGCGGCATCGGGCCGCGCTCGGCAATCTCCTGGGCCTGGTCGAGGGCCGTGCGGGCCGATGCGGCATCGCCGCGGACGAAGTGATACAGCGCGGCGGTGAGCAGGCCTTTGGGAAGGTCATCCAACTGTCCAGAGGCACGCAGGCCGTCGACGGCGGCGGCGACGTGTGGCAGGTCGAGCGACGGCTGCCGCACGGGGTGTGACAGAATCGCCTGTAGCAGCCCGGCGCGCGCTAGCGTAAGGTGATCGAGGGCGATGGTGAGGAGGGACAGCCCAGCGTCGATCCCCCACTTCAGCGTCGTGGTCGCACGTCGTTCGACTTCATCGCAAATCGTAGCTGGGCCATCTTCGCCATGCTTGTCCACCGCAGACTGGGAGTCAGTGGCACGGAGGAGGGCCCGCCAGGCGGCGCGCTCCGCGGGGGCTAGGAGCCAGGCGCAGTACCTGAATCCAGACACCGAGTAGAGCATGTCAAACTGAGGCTGCCTTTCCTCTTGCAGCCGTTCGGCTTCGGCAAAGAGCGAACCGGCTTCGGCCCGCTGGCCGGACTGGTGCAAGGCGTCTGCCGCCTTGGTGCCATTGATTGTTCGCTGGAAGGCATCGCCACTCTGGTCGGCGTGGGTGATCGATCGGCGGGCATCGGCCACCGCGTCCGTCAATTGCCCCAGCGTCACCTCCAGTTCGCTGAGGCCGCCGGCAGTTGTCGCCGCGTTCTTCCAGTCCTTCTGTTGAACGACCATCGCGACGCTGGCACGCATCGGTTGCAGCGCTTCGGTCAACCGGCCGAGGACACGGAGGCGATTCGCGGCCTCGTTCAGCAGCCAAGCCTGGGCGGCTTCGGTGATATTCGGGGAGACGCGGCTCCACGGCTCGTCGAAGAACGCCGTTACCGCCGCGAGATCGGCCCCGATTGCCCCGAGTTTCTTAATGCTGAAATAGCCGTCGCTCCCCGCGCCGCGCAGGATGCGGTCGTCGTAAACCTTGTCGCACGCCTCCTGCTGTCGCCCGGCGAGGCAGCCGTGGACGACAGCCTGGTAGAGCGGCTGCAGGCCTTCGAGTGTATCGGGCCGATACTCCGTCGTCTCGCATAAGTGATCGAACAGCCGCGAGTGCGCGGCCTGGAACGCTGCGAGCTGCATCTCGCGAAGCTGCTTCGCGAAGTACTCGCGGATCAGCGGATGGGCGTCGATGGCGTCTGGCGTCACCGTCAGGAGGTCCACTTCGCCAAGCCGCTTCAGGGCGATGTTCCACTGCGTGTCTTTCAGTTTCACTAGCGAGTCAGTGAGGCCAGGAATCGCCGGCTCGGCGCAAGGCTTGCAGGCAATCGCGTGGCATCGGCCGGTCGAAGAGGCCGGTGAGCCGTAAGACCGCGAGCTCTCGTTGCCGGTCGAGCCCGGCCGATTGCAGCCAGTGCTCGTAAGCGACCATCACCTTGAACGCCGAGCGGCCCTGATGCTCCCGGTCAGCCTCCTCGAACTTGATTTCCTTGTGACGACGGATGTCGCCGCCGTGGGCGTCGGCGAGGAATCGGCCGAGTAACTGGAGTGTCAGGGCGTGTCCTCGCACGTCAGTCACGAGCCTGCTGATTTCGTCGTCGGGCCCCTTGACGCCGAGGTTCTTGAGGAAGGCAGCGCCCGCGACGTTCGAGAGACGCTCGAGCCTCCACTCCGGCGCCGTGAAGTCGCGGAATTGGGCCAGGTCCGCCACGCACTCGCGTGTGGTGACAACGCACAGGCCCGGGTTGTTTCCCGCCAGCCCCCGCAAGAGGGCAGTGACTGCCGGGTCCTTGAGTTCGCCGGCTTGAGGGCCAGGGGGATGCTGGAGCGGTTCCAGCCCGTCGAGGATCAGGAGCGTCCTTCTTTGCGCGACTAATTGCGCCAGCCGCGCTCCCTTGTCCCAGGCCGAGGCGGGGCTATGCGCCATTGGGCTATCCCCGTAGAACTCCAGCGCGGCCTGGATGAATTGGTCGGCCGACGCGCCCGACTGATCGCGCGTTCCCTCGCTGTAGAACGACCAGTCGAAGTAGTCGGCTCCATCGTAATCGCGCGCCGCCAACTTTGCGGCCCACTTCGCCACGAGCGACGTTTTTCCCGTACCTCCCCACGCCACGATCGTAATGACGCGAATTCCCGATCCGGGTTTCCAAGCTGCATCGAGTCTTGCGAATTCGGCCTCCCGTCCGAATAACCGATCAGCGACGTGCGTGAGCCTGGACGGGGCGACTCGGTGCGCCTCGCGCTGCGCCCTCTCGTTCCCCTGTTCTGCGACTCGCGTGCGTCCCGGTGCTCCGACGGTTTGCGAGGGCAAGATCGGGATTGGCCCAAGCGCTTGCTTCATCACCTTCGCCTGTCCCGTGAGAATTCGCAGCAATTGCTCGAATCCCGCATCGTCGAGCGCAAACTCCTTCAAGCGGCAGCGCGTCCAGCCGCTCAGAAACCGCGGGATCCCGCTTTCCGGATCAGTATCAAACAGGATCGGAACGATCCGTCCGTTTCCCTTGGCGTCGTACACTTCGTCGTCGAGGAGACTTCCCTCCCAGTGGACTCCCTTCCCTGCTTCCGGCGCGACGTGTCCGTCGATGCGGCGACGATATTCCGCGGTACAGACGCAGAGCACGAAGTCGTTGACTTCGCGGCTCGTCTGTTCATTGCACCAGCGCGGCCAATCGACGATCTCTTCGCCGTGGAACTGGTCGAGCTCGACGTCGACACCGTGCGCTCGCAGCGCCTGCGCGAAAGCCAGCACTCGAGCGCTGTGCTCGGGCGAATCGTGGCTGTAGCTGATGAAGGCGGAAATCCGGCTCATAATTCACGCGATTATACCCCGCGCCATAGCGCAGCGGAATCAACGGGGTCGCCCACGTCGATGGCCCCCGCGCATCTCACGCCTTTGCGGCCGACAACAGCGTCCTCAGGGGCAGGAATAGACGCGTCACATCGTCGGTCAACGGCAAGAACCCGAATCGCTCGTAGAACGACTTGGCCTCCGCGTCGAATGCGTCGACCACAACCGCATGAATTCCAGTCTTCTCCGCCAGAACGACCGATCGAGTCACAAGGGCGAGAGCAATGTCCCGCTGCTCCGGGGCGGAATACTGAGAATGGACGAATACTTCATCTTTTTGGCAAATGGAAACCGGGTTTTGTCGATCATATGGGGTAGGGACCATCGTGCGCCGGCGGGTCGGCGCGGAGTAGGGTCAATGCGTCAGGCGGAAAGTCTGACCTACTTCGAGGGAGACCATGAGTCGAACTTCATTGAGCGGTGTTCAACAGGCGATGGCGGGCGGCGGCCATCGGCCGCTTCGAGACCCAACGATTTACACTAATGTACGGATGCTGGAGATCCCTCCAGGATGCGCCATTTTCCGCCACGTTTTGAGGCGGGTAGCGGGTATCTGAACGTGGAGTCGTTTTTTCGCAAATCGAAATTGCATAGGAGCATCGGAATTCGCAGACGGGCTTTCCGGTTCGCCCATGAGACCGTGGCAGTGGACCGCCCATGCGCCACGGATCCGCCACAGAATTGTTCACTATATTTTTTTGGAACGGTGAAGGCGAGTTATGCCTCGCGTGGGAGTGGGAGTAGGAGCAGAACCGTCGGCGGCGGCGATGCGATTTGATTCGGGGGCGCCGAATGGCTTGATCGCGACCATCGCATCAAGCGATACCACGTCGTCATTCGCAAGTGATGACGGGCTCAAGAGATGCTTCGATGCGGTTTTCGCACTCTAAAACGTCGTCATTCGTAACTGCTTTTGCTGCAAGGAGATGACGACGATGACGACGTTTTGGGGGGTCTGCGGGAGCTGTTCCCACGATTGGTACACAAAGGTGAGCGCAAGTGTTGCGGGGCTCGGGCAGGCGACGGGACTCGATAGGCCCGAACTGCGGGCCGGGGCGACCGGGTAGCGTGTCAACCGGGTGGGCGCTTGAATCGGAGCCCACGGCGAGATCTTCGAGGCGGGCATGAGGCTGGTCGTGCGTACCGCCGCCGCCTGAACAGCTTGGGCACACGGACCCGTGCTCATCTCGCTTCGGCCATTGGCGCGGGGCAGGGGATCTCCAGCAGCCTCTCTCGCGTCACCTCCGCGAAGGAGACGCAACCCGAGAGTGCCAGCGTCAGATCGATGTCTGCGATCAGATTTGAAAGCACTTCATATACGCCCTTCTCGCCGCCGATCGCCAGGCCGTAGCAAAAAGGCCGCCCCAGCAGGACGCAGCGGGCCCCGAGTGCCAGCGCCTTGAAGACGTCAGTGCCGCGGCGAATTCCGCTATCGAAGAGCACGGTGGATTGTGCGCCGATGGCTTCCACGACGCGGGGCAGGGCATCCAGCGCGGCGATCGCGCCGTCGAGCTGGCGTCCGCCGTGGTTGGAGACGATCACGCCCGCCGCGCCGTGCTCGACGGCCTTCCGCGCGTCGTCCGGGTCGAGCAAGCCCTTGAGCAGGACCGGCAGACGCGTTGATTTGCACAAGCGGCTGAAGTCGTCCCAGGTGTGCCGCGTATCGGAGAAAATCCCGAGGAAGTACTCGATCGAACGGGCGGGGTTCGATCGCGGGTCGCCGCCGACCCGCTTTTGAAACACCGGATCGCTGAAATAGTTCGCAAGCCCTTCGCCCAGCACGAAGGGAAGATAGGCATTCCGCAAGTCGCGCTCGCGCCAGCCGAGCATGGCCGTGTCGACCGTCACGACGATGGCCTGATATCCGGCCGCTTCGGCGCGGGCCACGAAGCTGGCCGCCAGCTCCGCGTCGCTGGGCCAGTAAAGCTGGAACCACCGCGGAGAGTCGCCGAGCTCGGCGGCGACTTCCTCCATCGTCTTCGATGACGCAGTGCTCAGGATGACCGGCACGCCGTGCGCCTTCGCAGCGCGAGCCACCGCCAGGTCGGCGTCTTTGTGCAGAATCGACAGGACACCGACGGGCGCGATCATCACCGGCACGGGAAACCGTGCGCCCAGAACGTCCACTCCCAGCTCGCGGCGCCCGACATCGCGCAAGAACCGCGGCACGATCCGCCAGCGCCGGAATGCTTCGCGATTGGCGCGGACGGTCTCTTCCGCACCGGCACCGCCGGCCACATAATCGTAAGCGGGCTTTTCGAGCACGGACTCAGCCTGGCGATCGAGATCTTCGAGCGAGATCTGCTGGCTGGGAAGACACCCGTCCAGGCCCGCCCGGTAAATCTCCATCTGCCGCCGCGAGCCGGGGGGAATTCGAGCGGGATCTACCGGTGTCATGCTTCACCTCGTCGAGTGACCATTCTTTTCCAAAACCACCACGGGCACGGGCATGAGCAGCTTGATCATCATCCTGGCCGCGTCGGCGTTCCACCGGGCCGCCCGCGCCGACGACACTCAGCCGAAAGACACGGCAAGCGTCACCTTCCGCGTCGATCACGATCAGATCCTGCTGGCCCCGTACGTCTGGAAGCGGTCCGGCGAAGGCACGAGGGCGCACGCCGAGGCCGCCATGCCCGGAGCGTACCTGAAAGCGGCGTTCCGAGGAAGTACCTCAGTCGGACTCGTCGTCGACGGCTCAATCAATCGCGGCTGTCCCGCGGCGTCCATGCCGGTGATCGAGTTTTCGGTCGATGACGGCCCGTTCAAGGTCGTGCCGCTCTCGAGCGATGAGGCGTCGTACGTCGTTCCGGTGGCCAATGGGCTCGATGCGAAGGCCTCACATCGGATCGAGGTCTTTTTCCGGGCATCTGACCTGACGCAGAAGCGCTGGGAGTCATCGATCACCCACCTGCGCGTGGCGGGAATTGCACTGGAAAACGGCGCGTCGCTGCTGCCGCATCTGCGGCGACCCAGGCTTGCGATCGCGTTTGGAGATTCGATCACGGAAGGCGTGGGAGTCGATGGACTCTTCACTTCGTGGCAAAAGCTGGAGGTGAACAACGCGCGCGAGACCTGGTTCCCGATTGTCTGCGCGGCCCTCGATTGCGAGTACGGCCAGCTCGGGTCCGGCGGTCTGGCCCTGACGCGGCAACTGAATCTGCCGCCCCTGCCGCAAATCTGGGACCATCATGACATGGCGACTTCCCGCCTCACCGGCGGCCTGCTGCTGCCCGAGCCCGACTATGTCTTCTGCAGTCTCGGCACGAACGACTACGAGAAGAATATCACCGCGGACTACACAGCGTGGCTGGCTCAGGCGAGGCGCAGTTGCCCTCGGGCCCGGTTCTTCTGTGTTGTCCCGCCGCTGGGCGTTCATCGGGAAGAAATCGAAGCGGCGGTCAAAGCGCGGAGAGATGCTGGCGATTCCCGGGTTGATGTGATTGATACGGCGCGGCTCGGGCCGGGTTTCCGGGCCGGCAGAGGAGCCACCCACCTCGCATTCGATGGTGTTCACCCATCCCGTTATGGTCAAGGCATGCTGGGCGCGTTGGTCGCCGTCGAGGCGCAGAAAGTTCTGGGACGCGGCAAGTAAGGAACAGAGGAGAGATGACAACTGCTCCAATGACGTTGCGCCTTCTGGAGACATCGTCCCATCGAGGATATACTTGGCGCTCATGAATGCGGATCCAGCGATGCTCGAGCGGGTGAAGTCGCACGTTGACCGGGGGCGTCTCCTCAAGACGGCGGAGGCGCTCATCGAGGTGCCGAGCCCGACGGGTAGCGCCAAGGCGGCGGCCGACCGGCTGGCGCAGATTCTCGAACGCGATGGGTTCAAGGTCGAGCGGCCCTCCGGCGGTTACCCGGCAGCTCCGGCCGTCGCCGTTCGCCTCGAGGGTGCAAAGGCGGGTCCGACGCTGCAATTCAACGGCCACCTGGACACGGTGCATCTGCCGTTCACGCCGCCGCGGATCGAAGGAAGCCTGCTGACCGGCAGCGGTGCCTCCGACATGAAGGGCGGAATCGCCGCGGCCGTGGAGGCCCTGCGTGCGGTGCGCGACGCCTGTTGCCTTGAGGCCGGCGCCCTGCTGCTGACCGCTCACGACTTGCATGAGGCCCCCTGGGGCGACGGCCGTCAGCTCAATCAGCTCATCCGCGAAGGGCTGCATGGTGACGCCGTGCTCTTGCCTGAGCCGCTCTGCGATGTGCTTCCGGTGGCAGGGCGCGGCTCGGCGACGTGGAAGGTCGTCATTCGCCGGGCGGGGGCCGCCGTCCACGAGGTCATGCGCCCGCGCGACGAGCCGAGCGTCATTCTCGCTGCCGCAAGCTTGGTCGAGCGGCTTTCGCAGCTCGACTCGGAGCTCGGCTACCCGCGCTCATCCCATCTGTGGCGCGGCCAGCGCGTTCATCGGGCAGATTCATTCCGGAGAGATCTTCAATCAGTACCCGCACGAGGCATGGCTCGAGGGCACAAGGCGGTGGCTGCCGGGGGAAGACCATCGGGCCGTGGAGACGGCATTCCGTGCCATGCTCGAAGAGCACGCGGCCGCCACGGGAACCACGATATCGTGCGATTGGATGATGATCCGTGATGCATTCGCCCTCGATGCCAATACGTCCCTCGTGAAGGCCTTTCAGACGTGCTACCGGTCGAGTGCTCGCTCGGGCTTGCCGCTCCACGAAGGCCCCAAGCCGTTCGTCGACGATGGCAACAGCTTCTGGGCGCTGGCCCGAGTACCCGCCATCACCCACGGCCCGCGGCCGGCGGTCAGCACACGGTTTCGGAGTGGGTGGAGATCGACGACCTGGTGCGGGTCGCGGAGTTGTATGCTGCGACGGCCGTGCTTTTCTGTCACTCCGGATCCCCGATCTCATCCCCGCCGCCATGAGCTGCATCACGCGAACTACCCGAGCCAACCATGCCGAACACGAACGTTCTCCCCGATCTGATCGACCCAACCCAGACCTCCGATGAGGCCTTCCTCCGCCAGATCTTTGTTCGCGATCAGATGGCGGAATGGTCCAAGCAGCCGCTGGTCATGGCCCGCGCCGACGGCGTTTTTTACTGGGACACCCAGGGCAATCGCTATCTCGACGGCATCTCGGGGATCTACGTCGTCTCGGTCGGGCACAATAACCGCCGGGTGATCGAGGCCATCCGGACGCAGCTTGACTCGCTCGCGTTTTCACCCCCCATGCACGGGACCAACCCGCAGGCCGTGCAGCTTGCCAACCTGCTGGCCGAGCTCGCCCCGGGAGACCTCTCCACCGTCAAGTTCGAATGCGGCGGTGCGGAGGTGATCGAGGCTGCGATCAAGCTTGCCCGCCAGTACCATAAGCTCACCGGCTCGCCGGGCAAATACAAGATCGTGAGCCGCTATCAATCGTGGCACGGCTCGACACTCGCTGCCCTTTCGGCATCCGGACTCAAGTCGCGCAAGACCGTGAATGAGCCCATGGCCCCCGGCTTCGTCCACGTTTTTCCGCCGACGTGCTACCGCTGCCCCTTCGGCAAGTCTTACCCCGATTGCGGAATCACCTGCGCGACGATCGTGGGCGACGTCGTCGAGATGGAAGATCCCGCGACGGTGGCGGCAATCCTGGTCGAGCCGATCGGCCACACCGGAGGCGTGATCGACCCCCCCGAAGAATACCTGCCGATCCTTCGCGAGATCTGCGACCGCCACAACATCCTCTTGATCTTCGATGAGATCATCACCGGGATCGGCCGCACCGGCAGGATGTTCGCGGCCGAGACCTTCGGGGTCACGCCCGACGTTCTCTGCGTCGCCAAGGGACTCTCGGGCGGGTATGCGCCTCTTTCGGCAATGATTTGCCGCCGAGGGATCGCCGACGCGTTCTGGGGCCCCATCTCCGAGAACCCGGGCTTCGTGGAAGGGCACACGTTCGAAGGCAACCCCATCTCGTGCGCCGCCGGGATCGCCGTGCTTCGCGAGATCATCGAGCGCGACTTGCTGGCAAACGCGCGAATTCAGGGCGAGCGTCTGCGGCAAGGTCTTCTCGGCCTCGCGCAGAAGCACTCCTTGATTGGCGACGTGCGCGGCAAGGGCTTGTTCCAGGCGATCGAGCTGGTACGCGACCGCGCGACCAAAGCCCGCTTCGCGGACGCGGCCGCCCTGGGCGTCAAGGTGGGCCGCCGCGCGCTCGAGCACGGATTGCTCTGCCGGTTCGACCCGCACTGGATTGCGTTTGGCCCGCCGCTGGTCTCGACAGCCGAGCACATCGACACAATGGTGGCCATTCTCGATCGGAGCCTGGGCGAGGTAATCTCCGAAGCGGAAACAAGTGGCGCCGTGAGCTCAATCAAATGAGACGCAGACGGCTGGCCCCGCACGTCCGCGCTCCGGTGCGGTATTTGATCTACCTCCGATTCGCGAGGTATCTCCTCTGGGAATTCCGCTGGTCCCTCGGCGTGTTCACTGCGCTTGTCCTGGGAGGAGGCTGGATCCTTGACCATTATTACAACCATGGTGGGCTGGGCTATGCCCGTGCATGCCACGCGGTGTTCCTGCTGATCTTCCTCGAGTCGTCACTCGAGTTTCCAAACGAGTGGTATCTCCAGCCCTTGTTCTTCCTGCTGCCGATCGCCGGCCTGGGTGCGATTGCCGACTCGGTGGTGCGGCTGGCTTACCTCATCTTCACTCGCAAGCAAAACCTTCCGGAGTGGAACCGCATGCTCGCCTCGTTCTGCCGCAACCATTTCGTCGTGATCGGGGTTGGAAAGGTCGGTTATCAGGTTATCAAGCAGCTTCTCGAGATGCGCGAGACCGTCGTCGCCATCGAGATGGCCAGCGGCTCACCGCTCCTGGGCGAGCTCTTCGACAAGGGAGTTCCGGTCATCCAGGGCAATGCCCGCATGGCGTCGGTTCTCGAGCAAGCGGGGGTGCGCAAGGCACGCTCGGTGATCATCACCACCAGCGACGACCTGACCAACCTCGACGCCGCCATCACCGCTCGCGACATTAACGCCACCGCGAAGATCGTCATCCGCCTCTTCGACGAAACGCTCGCGACGAAGGTCGCCGGCGCGTTTTCGATGCCGACCATCTCCACCTCGCAAGTGGCGGCCCCGGCGTTCATCGCCGCCGCAACCGGCCGAAAGATTTACCAGGGCTTTCAGCTCGCGGGCCAGTACGTCCATTTCACTGACCTCTCAATCTGCCCGACCGGCCGCCTTGTCGGCTTGTCCGTCGGTGAGATTCAGTCAGACAAACGTATCAACATCGTCATGCACCAAGGTGCGCAGGGGGTCAACGTCAACCCCGACCCCCAGATCATGCTCGAGCCCGGAGATACGATCCTCGTGATCGCTCCCATGGACGCTTTGTTGACCATGGAGGCCATGAACCAGCCCCAGGAGGGTGCCGGGCCGGCACCGATCCCGGTTCGGCTCGCGACCCAAACACTGCCCGACGTAGTAACCGAAGCACGTCTCGGGAAAAGCGCGGCACAACCGGGTTCGGACGCCGTACCCGCTGGCGCGCCTCAATCTTCGAGGGACGCTGCAATCGACGTGGATCTCCCCGCGTGAGTGTTCGAATCCGTTGCCAGCCGCACGGATGAACGACTGTCCAGATGAACGCGGCGTTGGCGTTGTCACACTTCCTCGCTCGTGCTATCATCCCGCCGCCGGGAATGTCGGCCCAGACCGACCGAGCGGGAAAAGCTCGACCACCGGCTCATTTCACTTCGAATCGTGATATCAAATTCTCGCCGGTTCCGATCGATGTGAATCGCCACCGGCGCCCGCGGTAGCCAGGTCACATGTGGCGTTTGACCATGCAGCGGAATGTGGTCCCCCGTTCGGCGATATGGCTCGTCTTGTTCGTTGTCGCGCTCGTGCCGGGTTGCACCAGCGTGAAGATGACGGGAACGGCGCGCACGGGAACGGAACAGCTTCTGCTCACGGGAACCTGGGACAACGCCCTTTCGCACGTCGATTTCAGCTCGCTGGCCGGGCAGAGAGTCTTCCTCGACAACCAGTACATCACGGCGCCTGACAAGGACTGGATCACCTCTTCCATTCGCCGGACGATGGCCGAGCAGGGGCTCTTGCTCGAGAACAACAAGGACAAAGCCCAGGTGATCATCGAAGCCGCGCTGGGCGCCTATGGTACGGATGAGCGCGATCGCAAGTTTGGCTTGCCGGGTTTCAGTGTGTCCCCCTCCTTGACCACAGGCGCCGCCTTGAGCAGCTCGGGAAGCTCAACTTCGCTGACCTTCTCCGAAACCAACCAGCAAGATGCCGTCGTCAAGGCTTCGCTCTTCGCCTACGACCCCAAGACCGGGCGATTGTTGTGGGAATCGTCGCCGCTGTTCAATGCTCAGGGCGTTCGTGACCACTTCGTGATGGGGTC
The DNA here is from genome assembly GCA_963823665.1 of uncultured Planctomycetota bacterium. GTDB lineage: Bacteria > Planctomycetota > Planctomycetia > Isosphaerales > Isosphaeraceae > CAVXHV01. The sequence goes on along the minus strand of CAWGMQ010000003.1, from coordinate 987,980 downwards.
CGGCCCATACCGGCTGAGCTCGCGGCCTGAAGTGGCGCAATATCCCACCGAGTCCGCGTCCCAGACCCGAAGGCAGTTCTTGCGGGACGTCATCGTTCGCTAACCTCTTTGCGAATTCTCGGCCGTAGCGCCCGAACGCATTGCGACGCTCACGATCCCATCGGCCGCTGGCCCCAGGGCATTGGCATCGTCGGCGGCTTGCGGTGCAAGTCTCGGCGCATCCTTGGGCCGATCCTTGAACCAGGTGATGAATCGCGCGAGTTGCTTGACCGATTCTTCAAATGCGACGCGGCCCTTTTCGGCGGTCGCCAGCTCGGCGTCGCCCAGCACGCCGGTCTCGGAATAGCTGCTCGTCCAGGAGATCAAGCTCGCAGGGCCTGCCCCGAGCAGGTCGACCCACATAAAAGGGCTCTCTTCCTCGTTGAACGAGATCGTCCCGCTCTTGATCAGGTCTTTGCGCACGTTGTCGCCGTCGAGGTAGAGGTAGAGCGAGGTCTCGAGCTCGCAGGCATGAGAGCAGCCGCCGGGAAACTTGCTCTGCCGCCACTTCGGCATGAACTCCTTGTCCACGGTCAGCAAGCCCCACCAGCAGATCGGCACGCATTCGGCGTCAGTCTCCAGGTTGGTTCGCCGCGCCACCAGATCGAGGTTGGGCCAGTTCGAGCCGTGTCCGTTGAGCAGGATGATCTTCTTGAACCCGTGATAAGCCAGGCTCTTGGTGATGTCGAGCACTCCGTCCATGAAATGCTCGAAATGGGTGTTGATCGTACCGGGGAAATCCATGACGTGGCCGGTGTAACCGTAGCAGTAGGTGGGCAGAAGGAGCATCTTCTCGGGGATGGCTCGCCCTGCGCCGCGAGCGATTTCGGTTGGACAGATCACATCGACATCGAGCGGCAGGTGCGGCCCGTGTTGCTCCACGGCGCTGCACGGTAGCACACAAACCTTGCCCAGGTCGACCGCGTCGTTGATCTCGGGCCAGGTGAGTTTTTCGTAGCGGAATTCGGTCGATGCGCGGGTTGCCATCGTCACGGATTAGCTCCCGTTTCCCTCGCTGCGCGGACGCGGGGTATCCGTTTCGCTCGGCACGATCAATTCCAGGATCAAGCCGATTTGTATCCAATGGGAACGGTAGTCCTGATCCTCGCCAGGGGAATAGAAGATCACTTCTCGCGGCCGAGGGACGGGAGGAACCGAAAGATAGTCCGGATGCTTGACTTTGTACGTGGTTCCATCGGTCAGCCTCAGGCTGAAGGGCCGAAAGGGCTGAGCGTTCTTCGCCTGCCGGATTTCATCGACGAGGGCCACGGGCACATCTCCTTTTCTTTTTCACGGCCAATCTCCACCATCGAGATGAACCGGGACAAAACTCATTGTACAGGCACCGGCCGCCGGGGGACAACATTCGAATCGTGCCGCCGAGAACCGTTGTAGGAGCGGGCTCCGTCCGGCGATGGCACTGGCTGTCTGGCGGGGCACCAAGCACTGTCGCTCGCGCCCAACTGGCGGCGAGCGCATCCGTCGGATAAAACGAGACGGACTGCGCGATGCTCTCGCAATCACTGGACCGGAACACCGGCCGCGCCGCGAGGTCACTCAAAGATGCCCACCACAGCTCGAAGATGGTTGCTCGTGGCAGCGCTCGCTTTCGGCACGACCACCGTTGCCCGGGGCCAACCCGGAGATCCATTCGACCTCATCATCCGCGGCGGCACGATTGTCGACGGAACGGGGCAGCCTTCGTTCTCGGGCGACGTGGCCATTCGCGGCGACCGGATCGTCACGGTCGGTGCGGTCGAGCCGGCCGTCGCCGCGCGGAAAACACTCGAAGCACGCGGGCTGGTGGTCGCCCCCGGCTTCATCGACATGCATTCCCATTCCGACATGACTCTGCTCGAAGATGGACGCGCTTCGAGCAAGGTCCGCCAGGGAGTCACGACCGAGATCCTGGGCGAGGACACTTCGGCCGGGCCGGCCAAAGGAGAACGCTCGGCGAAGACATTCAAGGGGGCGCGTGCGACCCGTACCTGGTCGACGCTGGGAGGCTATTTCCAGGCACTCGAAAAGGAGGGAATTGCCGTCAACGTGGCCAGCTACGTCGGCCTGGGCACACTGCTCGAATGCGTGCAGGGCGATTCGCTCGCCCGGCCCGGCCGCGAGGAGATCGCGCGGATGCAGATCCTCCTTGACGAGGCCATGCGCGATGGTGCGATCGGGCTCTCGACCATGCTTGCAAGTCCGAGGGAACTCGAGGTCACAACCGACGATCTGGTCGAGCTTTGCCGTGTGGTCAATGCCGATCGCGGGGTCTATTCATCGCACATCCGCAACGAAGGGACGGATGTTTTCGCTGCCGTGAAGGAGGCCATCTTGATCGGCCGCCAGGCCCACGTACCGGTCGACATCATCCACCTGAAGATCGCCGATCAGTCGGTCTGGGGACGCATGCCGGAGATCATCGAGCTGATCAATGATGCCCGCCGCGACGGCGTTAACGTCCAGGCGAACGTTTATCCTTACACACGGGGGAACAACGACCTGGCCAGCATCATTCCTCCCTGGGCACACGAGGGGGGCGCTGCCGCTTTGGTCGCGCGATTAAAAGACCGTTCACTCCGCGACCGGCTCAAGCGTGATATCCGCGAGGGGCTCCCCGGCTGGTACAACCATTACACGGCAGTGGGCGGCGACTGGTCGCGTATGCAGATCAGCGCGCGGTTGAGCCCGGCGAACCAGGCGTTCGAAGGCCAGACGATGGACCGGATCATCGCCGCCAAGACCAAGGGCCGAACCCCTGTGCCGGATCCACTCGACGTGCTGTTCGAATTCTTGATCGAGGAAAACGGCACGATTGGCACCATCTACGCCCATCACACCGAGAGCGACATGAACCTCGCGCTCGCCCAGCCGTGGTGCTCGATCGGCTCGGACGGCTACGCGCTGGCGATCGAAGGGCCGCTGCGCCGCGGGCATCCTCATCCCAGGAGCTTCGGCACTTTCCCGCGTGTTCTGGGTGAATACGTACGCAATCGAAAACTGCTTCGCCTCGAAGAAGCCGTCCGCAAAATGACGTCGCTGAGCGCCGCCAAGGCCCACATTCACGACAGGGGCATTCTGCGCAGCGGCCGCATCGCCGACGTGACCGTCTTTGACCCCAAGGTCGTGATCGATCGAGCCACCTACCTCGAGCCGTTTCAATACAGCACGGGCATCGTCCACGTGGTTGTAAACGGCCGGCTGGTGCTGGAAAACGGCGAACCGACCGCTACCCGGCCGGGCCGGGCACTGCGGCATCGCCAATGACAAAAAAATAAAATGAAAAAACCGGCCAGAGAACGGGCTCCGAACGACTACCTCTCCCTTAGTCGTTCAGAACCCGGCCGACTGGCCGGTTCGTCGGGAAAGCTCAAGATGTGCCTCTCACACCTCGGGCTTTTGGCTGAGAAAGGGCGAGCGGGGGGTCGTGCGAGGCTACCCGCTCGCCCTGTGGCGGTGAGCCGTTCCAGGGTCTGTGAAACGGCTGTCGCCTTTGGGGTGGAATCTTGCAAAGTCAATCGTGTTCGCTCAGCGTGGCTCCAGTATTCTATTGTGGATCCTGCTTTTGTTGGCTTCGTCTCAGATGTGAGCTCTAAAAGCAAACTCAATGCCAGAACGCAGGCAGCCGGCGAAACACCCGCCGTCCCGACGGCGAGACTTTCACGATCGATCGCCACAAGTATTGAAAGAATTTAGGTCTTACGCGCCCTTCGCCGATGATGAATCCAGTTGATTCCCATTCGCTGGAATCTGCGCGGCCCGGCTTGGATCGTCTAGGATATGTGCAGCTCCGCCCAATAAGCCGACAATGGGCCGTCGACCCGTGAAGGTGCTGTGATGGTCGAAGATTCGAGGAACCGTGCGCAGATTCTCGGTAATTTCCATCGCTCGGTCGAGCAGTGGGTCTGCCGCCAAAATGAGCAGCCCCTTTCACGGTGGTTGGCTCGCGAGCTGGATTCGCGGGGGTCGCTGTCGCGGCTGCCGATATCGGATTGGCATGTGTGTCTCGAGGCCCTTCGCGAGGCGAGGCGCAGGAGCCCGCGCTGGCCTGGGCACTGGGAGGAATCCATTGCCAGGTTGGTCATCGCCACGCTGCGGTTCTCGCGACCGGATGGCTCGCCGGCGGCCGACTTCAACGGCAGTGCGTCGTTTGCCCCGCCTGAGACGACCCTGCGGCGCTGGCTTGACGCCGTCGAAGGCACCGAGACCGCCAGGTACCTGCGCGATTGGCAGGCATCTCGGCAGCGCGACGTGAATTTCACCCCGGAAGCCCCCGCGTGGGACGCTTCCCGGCGCGTGTTGTCGGTCTTACGCGACCAGGTTGGCGGTAACGGCGACTTCGTGGCCGTCGACCACCGCGAGTCAGGGCCGTCCTGCCGCTTCGAGCTTTTCGGGTCCGGCAGGTCCTGGCTGGGGCCTTCGTGGACGATCGAGGGCGAGCCAGGCGCGACCACGCCGCCGAAACCCGGGCCGCGGATCTCGGTCTCGGGCGCCGAGATGGCGGAGTGGTCATACCGCGTGGGCCGGGCGCGGATAACCCAGACGATTCTGCTCCTGGGCGGCCGCCGTCTGGCGCTCTTGTCGGCTCTCTTCGAGTCCCGCTCTGCACTCGCCCCAAGCCTGAACGTCCGGCTCACATGTCCACCGTCGATCAATGCCGGGCACCTGGCGGCGTGCCGCGGGTTTCGCCTGAACGGACCCAAGCGGCGCGAATCGGCGCAGGTGCTGCCGATCGGGCTCCCGTGTCTGCCCTACGAAACGGAGCGCGGGGCCTTTCTCGCCCAGGACGGCGTCCTGCTTCTAGGCCAGGCGCCCGAGGGGCGCCGCTGCTGGCTGCCGCTCCTGGTTTCCTGGGACGCCGCGCGGAACCGGCGCCGCGCGTCCTGGCGCATCTTGACCGTCTCCCAGCGCGGCAACGCCGTACCCCCCGACCGGGCCTTCGCCGTGCGCGTGAGCTGGGGAGCCCATGAGACGTACGTGGTCTACCGCAGCCTCGACCCGCCCGCCCCACGCGCGTTTTTGGGATACCGGACGAGCGCGCGATTCTTGATCGGGCTGTTCACCTCGGATGGAAACCTGACGCCGATCGTCAAAGTCGAGTGAGCCGCAGATCATCGGGGCGAGGGTTTACCCGGCGTAATAAACGGTGCGGTGTGCGGGCGACGGTAGGGTTCCAGGGGCTGGAAGCCCCTGGCTATTGACCTGCGCCCCTTTGGGGCGTTGGGGCGACAATGGCTATAGCGTTGTCGGGCCACTTGTCACGGCTTGCGCTTGGGCGTCGTGGCGATCACGGCGAGGGACCACGTGATGTACAGCAAGGTAACGGCGACGGTCAAATATCCAGAGTGTTGATGGGCGGTTCGCATGGATGCCTGGCCTTGCAGGATCAGCAGGCCCAGCACGAGCTGGATGGTGATTAGTAGCGCGGCCGTGAATCCGAGGATGAGCAGGATCAGTTTCATTGTCGTGTCATATCCTTCAGAATGGGGTAGATCGCGAGCGAGGGAGTTTTTGAACGATGATCCAGGAGCGAATTCGCCACAATCTCGAGGAAGTGCAGGCGCGCATCGCGCGGGCCGCCGAACGGGCCGGGCGGCCCGCCGCGGACGTCCGCCTGGTCGCGGTCACGAAGAGAAGCTCTCCGGAGTGGATCAGGGCCCTGCTGGACTGCGGTGTTTGTGATCTCGGCGAAAACTACCCCCAGGAGCTTTGGAAGAAAAGCGAGGTTCTGGCCGATCGCGGCGACGCGATTCGCTGGCACCTGATTGGACACTTGCAAACCAACAAGGTCAAGAAAACACTGCCGCTGGTGAAGATGATTCATGCGGTCGATTCGCTCAAGCTGTTGAGAGTTCTGAATGAGGCTGCCGTGGGTGGCGTCGAGCCCCCTCCCGTCTGCCTTCAGGTCAACACGTCGGGCGAAGCCAGCAAGCATGGCTGGACCACGGACGAAATCCTCAACGATTCCGAATGGATCGCCGGGTGCCGGTCGATCCCCGTCGTGGGATTGATGACGATGGCTGCCCTGGACGGCACGGACGAATGCGCAAGCGGCTGCTTCGCCCGGCTGCGCGAAACGCGAGAACCTGCTCGCCCGCGAGACGGGCTTGCCGCTTCCGGAGCTTTCCATGGGCATGTCGGGCGACTTCGAGCTTGCAATCCTGGAAGGCGCAACGCTCGTTCGCATCGGAACCGCGCTTTTTGAGGGGCTCGCGCCTTGATCGCGATCACGGCTCACTCAGACGGGTCAGTCTTGCCGGTTCTGGCGCAACCCGGCGCGAAGCGGAATGCGATTCTGGGCGAGCGGGCCGGGGCTCTGCGCGTCGCGGTGACGTCGCCGCCGGAAAAGGGAAAGGCGAACGAGGCGATCGGGCGGATCCTGGCTGTGACACTGGCTTGCAGGATGAGCCAGATTCACTTGATCGCAGGGACGACGTCGCGGCAGAAGCGGTTCCTGGTGGAAGGGATCAGCCCTGGCGAGATGAACGCGCGGCTGGCTGGCATACTGCACTCGCCGGAGTCCCCCAGTCCCCAGACATTGCCACCGGGCAAGCCCGGAGGTCAAGCCAAACCGGGCTGACGGGCCTCAATTCCGGCGGTTGTCAGCACTTCACCGCTCTCCCGGCTCCATCAAGATCTTGAGCGAATCGATGTCTTGATCGATCGTGCCGACGAGCCGCCACGTGTTTTGCGGGTCGACGCTGTGGTTCTTGGAGGAGATCCGATAGCCGGGCAGCGTGATGTTGAGCGTGTACTTTTCCGTGGGCAGCCCGTTCAGCTCGAAACCGCCCTCCGCGTCGAGCTCGACTTGCTGATTGTCCCACGCTTCTTCTCGGCTCAGCATCAGCCGCGTCTTGGGGGGTATGGGCTTGCCGTCGGAGAGCACAACCCGGCCTTTGACGCGGTGGCCGCGCACAACCCGCAGATCGCCGAGATCCGTGGTTGCGCCGTCGGCGCCGGAGTGCACGCGGATCGCCGGCACGGCGCCGCCGTCCTTGATGGTCCCCATCATCCCGTAAATGAAGTAGTCTTCATCGGGATGCACGTTCAAGAACGTGAAGCCCCCGTGCTCGTCGGTTCCGATCGTCAGGTCACCCAGATACCCGCCGAGACGTCGGTCGGATTGGACCAGGCCGACGGCGGCTTCAGACACGCGTTTGCCATCGCGGACCAGGCGGCCGGTGAGTGTCACTCCGGCCGGCATCTTGATCGTGTGTGGGTTTGACTCGGGCTTCCTGCCGGGCACGACCCGCGGCGCGACGCCGTTGCCCTCGACCTTCAGATCGGCGTACGTGATCGGCGAAATCGACGTCAGCACGAACTCACCGCGCAGGTTGGTCACCGCGACGGGGTCGAAAATGTTGGGCGAGTAACCGCTGAAGGCATCGGTCTTGAACATCTGTGCCGAGATCCTGGCCCCTGCGAGCGGCTTATCAGACGGGTCGAGCACCACGCCGCGCAACAGGCACTTCGGGTCGAGCTTGTCTTCGTCGAGCGGCGAAAGGGAGACGGCAATCGGTCCTTTGGCGGGGTCAGTCCTGTTGACGATCGTGGGCAGGAACCCGTCGGCGACGACCAGGACGTTGAAAAACAGCTCGGGGTCGACGGATGCGATGCGGAAGCGGCCATCGGAATCGGTTTCCGCGCTCTTGCGGCAGTCAGCATAGCACGACGGGCAGAGCGGGCTCGTCCCCCGGCGCACTGCGGCCGAATCGATCATGACATGAGCACCGGCCAACGGCTTGCCGCCGCTCGAGAGTACGCGGCCTGTCATGTCCGGCTTTTCCGTGAAGGTAGTGCCGAGCAGCAGTGTGACGAGGAGAGCATTCATGGCTGGGTCCTTTCTCTCAAGCAGCGTTCAGTCAATACCCCGAAGCCGGTCGTTCGCGTCGGGCAGTTCGATCCGAATCTCGGTTTGACCGGGGGGCACGTCGAAGTAACGGATGTCCTTGATCTGGCCGTCGGCACCATCTGGCTTGCGATAAACCATCAGCTTGATCGGGCCGCGCGGCAGGCTCGTCAGTTGGAACCTGCCACCTGGATTGGTTTCTTGAAACCAGACTCCGCCGCTGGGAGCGTACATAGGGGTCTTTTGGGAGGTCCGCTGCGCGTTGACCATCACGCCTTCAAGCGGCTTCCCGTGCGTGTCGACGACCGTTCCGCTCACGCGCTGATCCGCGATCGGCAGCCGGAAATCATCGAGGCGGATTGGCGGGCCGGGTTTCAGCATCACGTGGTCGGTCGTTGCGTTCGGGTACCCGCTCACTTCGACCTGCGTGTTATAGGTTGCGCCTGGGATCAGATGGTCGAAGGTGTACGTGCCGTCGTTCCTGATCTGGTTCAAAGTTCCGACTGGCAGGCCGAACGACCGCCCGCTTTGACCGGGATAGACCACGTCGCGGTACAGGTGAACGATCGGGCCGGCGATCGGTTTGCCGGCTTCGTCGAGCACTCGACCCGAGAGCGACAAGAGCGGCTGGAGCCGGGCCTCGATCTCGCGGTTGTTGGCGCCGGCCGACGCGGCGTCAGGGACCTCCACCATCGCACCCAGGGATCGGTTCATGGCGATGATGTCGACGATGGTGCTCGTTTCGATCGGCAGCCCGCCCAGCGTCGATCGTCCTGCGGCGTCCGAACGGGCGGGGCCTGTTTTGTCGAACATGCGGTTGGGGTCGCGGACGAGAATCTCGGCGTCGGGCACGGGTTGACCGTCGGGGTCGACCACGCGGAGGACGACCGTCCGCCCGGCTGCGAGTTTGAAATCACCAACGTCGACCGTTTGCCCGCCGGCCCCCGAGACCTCGCGGTTGAGCCTAGGGTCCTTGGGCTGGCCGGTGAATTCACGCTCGGGCTGCGGAAACTGGTTCGGGATCGTGCGAAGGAACACCGTTCCGCGGCCTGGCGGCAGGACGAGTTGGAACTTGCCGTCGCGATCGGTTTCCTTCCATAAGGCGAAAAAGGACGCGGCCTGATTTGCGTCCGGTGCCGGGGTGAAATCGACCATTGCCTTTGCCACGGGTTGTCCCGACGCTTCGTCGACCACCCGTCCGGTGATGATCAGACCGGGAGGCAGCGCGATCGTGTGCTCGATCTCGGTGGGTGTCTCGGGTATCTCGATCTGCGCGACGCGGGGGGCGGCGTTCGAGCTGAACTGATTTGCATGCAGCTCGATCTTGCCGGCAGCCAGCCCATCAATGCGGAACGACCCATTCGCATCGGCCTTGATGTTTGATCCGTTATAACCAACGTAAGCTCCCGTAGCCGGTTTGCCGTCGGCCTCGAAAATCACGCGGCCCTTGAGAACGTGGTTGGCGGCCTTGGCCGTGAGCGTGAGTTCACCGGAATAGACCGGCTCGCGCACCTCTCGTGGTTGACCGGACTGGTAGTAGGTCCAGACATTCTCGGGCTGGGGCTTATCGGTCGTGGCGGCAAACACGGACAGGCGCTCGTGCCGTGGTTCGGTGACGATCAGCGTGGCGACCTGTTCCGGAGGTATTCCGGCGATGGTGAATCGGCCGTCTGCGTCCGTGGTCGCACCGAGAGGAAACGCCGACCAGATCAGGTTCAGCCGGTTTTCGGTTTGCAGGCCGTTGCCGAGGGGCCGGCCCAGCGGGTCGATGCCGTGGACCTTGATCTTCGCCCCGGCTACGGGCTTGCCGCCGGGCTCGATGATCCGGCCGCGAATGATTTTTTCCGGGCCGAGCTTGAGCGTGATCGGTGCACGCTGATGCTGCGGCGTAAGCTGCACCCACGCCAGGCCATGGCCGTGCGCGAGCGCGACGATGTCCCAGGGATAGACGCTCTGGCCCGCCTCCGGGACTTCCGGAAAGGCCGGTGCAGGGACGTTGTCGAACCGAAATCGTCCCGCGTTGTCCGTCGTCGTTTCCATCAACGCGTCGTGAAGTTCCTCGCCTCGGATGAGGTTCTCCGTTTGCTTGCGAGGCATTCCCCGGACTCGATAGACGGACCACTCGCGTAGAATCACGCGTGCGCCCGCGATCGGCCCGCCCGCCTGGTCAAGAACAGTGCCGGTCGCCGAGAGCTTGGTCGCCACGGTCGGTTCCTCGGCCTTGCCTTGCGATTTCTCGTTCTGTGGAGCCGCGGCGGGAAACACAGGCGACACCTCGGGCTTGGAACTCGGAGCTGCCGCCAGGATGAATCCCACGAACGCCGCGGATGCCCCGGCGGCCAGAGGGATTCCCACAACCAGTTTCAGCTTGGTCGCGATCATCGTGCTCAACTCCTCTCGGACAAGGGCCGACAGCGGTGATGGGACCAACCCGGCGAGCGATGCGCCCGAGGCAACTGCAGCCGCGGCCTTGGCGGTGGCGTCGATCAGCGCAGGCGGCACGGCGGCGGATGCTTCGCCGCCCAGCAGCCCCGCGCCTGCCGCGGTCGCCAGCGCAACCGACGGCGCAAAGCCTTTTCGCACAAGGCGTTCTTGCAGGCGTTTTTTCCCTCGGGCCAGCCGGCTTTTCACCGTGCCCAGAGGCCAGCGGAGCCGTTGTGCGGCCTCTTCGTGGGAGACTCCCTCCAGGCAGCAAAGGACCACGGGCAGGCGCTGCCACTCGGCGAGACGGTCAATTTCCTGGTCGATCGCCGATTTGAGCTCGTTCTGTAGCGCGTGATCGGGATCTTGCACGGCAGCCTCCACGTTCCCCGGTCGTTCCCGGGTTTTCTGGCGCTCATGGGCCGATCGCAATCGCATCGCAATTCGCCGGGCAACGCGATGGAGCCAGCCGCCGAGTGAATCGTGATTCCGCACTGAGCGGGCTCGTCGCGCCAGGACGAGAAACGCGGCTTGGAAGGCGTCTTCGGCGAGGTGCGTATCAGCCAGCAGTCGCCGGCAAACGCCCATGACCATCGGTCCGTGCCGATCCACGACCGCGGCAAAGGCCATCTCCGAGCACGACCCGTCAGGCGAAAGGTAGCGGTCGAGCAACTGCCCGTCGGTGAGCGCCCCGAGCGAGCCGGCCTGGAAGAGCGTGCGAATCTGCTCGCTGACGCGGGTCTCGACGTGGGCTCGTGACATCGGCGGTCCTCCGGTTCATGACGGGCGCTTTCCGCTCTACCCCATTATTGAGACAGGAGGGGTGCAGCGGGGTCCCAATTTTTTTTGGGATTGTTTGGTGGGGCCCGATCGGGGGCGACGGAGGAGATGGTGGCTGTGTGATCAGGGGGTGGCTGTGGTTAGGGGGTGGATGTGATTACGCAGCCGTTGGGGCCGATGTTGATGATGAGATGGTGGACGGATTCGGGCCGTTGACGCCGTCCAGGGGGTGAACCCCTTGGCGCACCGTCGTCCCTTTGCACCCCATCATCCGTTCGTACCTTCAGAGACCTTCGAGATCTGTTTGAATCGCGACGACTCAAATGTCTTGATCCCCTCCGGAGTCGACCGTACATAAATCGCCGCCGCGCCCGGTGTGTCATCCACCAGCTTCAATCCTCGCTCCGGCCCGAGGATATAGACGGTGGTCTCAAGCGCATCCGCCGTCCCCCCGTCGGGGGCGACCACGGTCACGCTCGCTCGGTCTTCCACAGCCTGGCCAGTCGCCGGGTTGATGATGTGTGAGTAGCGATGGCCGTCAATGATCACGAACCGCTCGGCGTCTCCTGCGGTCGAGACCGCCGCGTTGGACAGGAGGAGCGACGGCGGCGCACCACCTCGTCCGCCCGGTTCGAGCGGCGCGATCGCGATCGTCCAGCCCTTCTTGCCGGGGGGAGCATCGCCCACCACGATGTCACCGGCTCCACCCACGAGGGCACGGTTGATACCCGCCCGTTTGAGAACTTCCAAAGCCGCCTGCGCCGCGTAGCCCTTGGCGATGCCCCCCACGTCCAGCTTCATGCCCGCGGATTTGAGCCAGACGGTGCGCGCGGTCGGGTCGAACACCATCCGGTCCGAACCCACGAGCTTCTGCGCCTCAGCGAGCTTCGTCGGGTCCGGCAGCTTGTGGTCGCGCCGTGCGCGCCGCCAGAGCCGGCCCACCGGCGCAATCGTGACGTCAAACGCTCCGCCTGATCGTTCGTACATCGCGCGGGAGCGGGCGAGCACTTCGAAGAGATCTGCGCTGGCCTGGACGGGGTTCTTGCCGGCCGATTGCGAGAGCAGCGAGAGCTCGCTTTCGGGGTCGTAATCGCTCAGGATGGTGTTGAGTGCGGCGATCCGGTCAAACGCCGCGCGGGAGGCACGTCTGGCGGTTGCCGGGTCGGTGGAGTATAAAACAATCTTGAACGGGCTTGCCATGTGCGTTTCTTCATACTCGAAACGCACGAGCTCTTTCGGCGGCGCGGGCCCCTGGGTGGGGCTCGTCCCCGCGAGCATTGGGCCCAAGAACCAGACCGCGGCCGCAGGCATCCTCATGATTCCCTCCCCCCCCTTGGCGACCCACGCAACGAGAGCCGGAGCGCACCTTACCACCATGCGGCGCAGCCCTGGCGAACCTGGAGCATACCAAACGTGATCAGTCCCTCGCACGCCGTTCGTCTCGCCGTGGCCGCTCTGGCCATCGGCATCGCGGGCACGGAAACAGCCCGTTCCGCACCGCAGGAGCCGCCGGGCGGGACATCGGCCTCGTCCATGAAGTCTTACATTCAGGTCATCCCCAGCACCGACATCAAGTTCGACATGGTTCCGATTCCCGCCGGAACGGTCGAGATGGGGGCACCCACCGGCGAGGCCAAGCACGGCAAGGACGAAGAGCCGCAGCACACCGTGCAGATCGAGCCATTCTGGATGGGCGCCAGGGAAGTGACGTGGGACGAGTACGAGCAATTCGCGTTCTCTTATGACCTGAAGAAGAAGAAACGCGAAAACGTCGACGTGGCGAAGCAATCCGATCTGGAGAAGAAGGCCGACGCCGTGACGCGGCCCACGCCGCCGTACGCTGACTCAACCTTCGGCTACGGCCGAAGCGGCCAGCCGGCGATCTGCATCACCCACCATGCGGCCATGGAGTATTGCCGCTGGCTCTCAGAGAAGACGGGTTTGATCTATCGCCTTCCCACCGAAGCCGAGTGGGAATATGCCTGCCGCGCCGGCACCAAGACCGCCTACTTCTGGGGCGACGAGCTGGATGACAAGAGCGAGTACGCCTGGTTCGTCAACAATGCCGAGAAGCCGATGCCCGTCGGCAAGAAGAAGCCCAGCCCGTGGGGCCTCTACGACATTCACGGCAATGTCGCCGAGTGGTGCCTGGACCACTACGATTCGGCTGCTTACAAGAAGTTTGCCGCGGCCTCGCCGGGCAAGGGGCCGGTGGTCCTGCCCGACGCCAAGGAGTATCCTTATGTGGCCCGCGGCGGATCGTGGGATGATGACGCCGAGAACCTGCGCTCGGCGGCGCGAAAGGCGTCGAACCCGGAGTGGAGCGTGCAGGACCCTCAGCGGCCACAGAGCATCTGGTGGCACACCGACGCAACGTTCGTGGGCTTCCGGATCGTGCGGCCTCTCAAAGAACAAGACAATCTGAAGGGGCTCAAGTCACAAGTTGTCAAAGGTAAATCGACCCGTTGATTGGTGCAGACCGGCCGTCTGGCCGGCCAGATGACAAAAATCGGTTTTCGACTGGATTCCGGCTCAAACCCCAGAGGAGAGACAAGCGATGACCAACCCCGGCGCCACGAACCCGCTTCTTGCGTCTCGACGTGGTTTCCTGATGAGCTCCACCGCGGCCACCTTGGGTCTGGGCATGTTGTCAAATGCCCACGCCGCGGGCAGCGACACGATCAAGGTCGGTCTGGTCGGCTGCGGCGGCCGCGGCAGCGGCGCGGCGGATGATGTTTGCAAGGCGGCGGGGTCGACTTACAACATCAAGATCTTTGCCATGGCCGACGCGTTCCCCGACCGTCTCAGGAACTGCCGCGACCGGCTCAAGGAGAACAACGCCACCAAAGACAAGGTGGATGTCGCCGACGATCGCTGTTTCGCCGGCCTTGACGCCTACCAGAAAGTCATCGACTGCTGCGACATGGTGATGCTGGCGACTCCTCCGGGATTCCGTCCCCAGCACATCGAAGCGACGATCAAGGCCGGCAAGCACCTCTTCGCCGAGAAGCCGGTTGCGGTTGACGGCACCGGCATTCGCAAGGTGCTGGCTGCCCACGATGAAGCCGTCAAGAAGGGGCTCTCGGTCGTGACCGGCACCCAGCGCCGCCACCAGGCGGGCTACGTCGAATGCTTGAAGCGCATTCACGACGGGGCGATCGGCGACATCACCGGCGGCCAGGTCTACTGGAATCAAGGGCCGATCTGGGCCAACAAGCGGCAGCCCGGCTGGTCGGACACCGAGTACCAGATCCGGAACTGGTACCACTTCCTCTGGCTCTGCGGCGACCACATTGTCGAGCAGCACGTGCACAACCTCGACGTGGCCTGCTGGGCGATTGGCGCGCATCCAGTGCGGGCCGTCGGCATGGGCGGCCGCCAGGTGATCAGCGAGCCCGAGTACGGCCAGAGCTACGACCACTTCGCGGTCGATTATGAGTTTCCGAACGGCGTGCACGTCATGAGCATGGCCCGCCAGATCGAGGGCTGTGAAAACAACGTCTCGGAAACGATGGTCGGCACCAAGGGGCAGTGGCACAGCGGCGGGTATCGCTTCAGCGGCGCAACGAACGATCGGGTTCGCATTGCCAACGAGATCAATGCGTACGTGCAAGAGCATATCGACCTGCTCGAGAGCATCGTCTCGCACAAGCCGGTCTGCGAGCTGAAGCAGGTTGCCGAGAGCACGCTGACGGCCATCATGGGGCGGATGTCGGCCTACACCGGCAAGGCCGTTCCCTGGGAAGTCGCGCTCAACTCCAAGCTCGACACGTTCCCGCAGAACCTGGCCATGGGCAACCCGATGCCCGAGCCCCCCGTTCCGAAGCCGGGCGTCACCGAGCTGATCTGAAACTTCATTGTCGCCTTTCGCTCCGCGAAAGTGCGTTTTTCGAGAGCGACCGAAAGGGAACGGCGGTTCGTCCGCTTGGTTGCGGCGGTTCGGTCGGATCACTGCCGTGTGCCGCCCTTCACCCCCCCTGGCCCCCCCGTTGCGAGGGGGGGAAAGGGATCGGCGGATCGCTTCGTATAAGGAGATTAATCATGAGAAAGCTGCTCACTTTGGCGTGCGCCGTCGTCTTGTCTTTTTGTTTCGCAGTCGAATCTGCCCACGCTGCCGACGCGGCCAAGATCGTGCTGGTGGCGGGCCGGCCGAGCCACGGACCGGGCGATCACGAGTTCAACGCCGGCTGCAAGCTGCTGGAGAAATGTCTGGCTGAGGTGCTGGACGTGCAGCCCGTGTTCGTCGCCGGGGGATGGCCCAAAGACGAATCCATCTTTGACGGAGCCCGCGCGATCGTCTTCTTCATGGACGGCGGCGGCGGCCACCCGATCATTCAGGAAGACCACCTGGAGATCATCCAGAAATTGATGGATAAGGGCGTCGGGATCGCCTGTTTGCACTACGCCGTCGAGGTGCCCAAGGGCAAGCCCGGCGACAAGTTCCTGGACTGGATCGGCGGGTACTATGAAACCGGCTATTCGACCAACCCGCACTGGGTGGCTGACTTCCTGTCGTTTCCCGAGCATCCGATCACCCGCGGCGTGAAGCCGTTCTCGATCAAGGATGAGTGGTACTTCAACATTCGATTCCGTCCGGAGATGAAGGGGATCACGCCGATCCTCTCGGCAAAGCCCGACGACGAGGCCCGAGGCGGCAAGTCGTCCGCCCCCCGTGGTCCGTATGCCCACATCGTCGCCGCCAAGGGGCGCGACGAGGTGCTGGCGTGGGCCGTCGAGCGGCCCGATGGGGGAAGAGGATTCGGATTCACTGGCGCTCATGCGCACAAGAACTGGGGCGACCCGAACTTCCGCAAACTGGTGCTGAACGCGCTCTTGTGGACGGCGAAGATGGATGTGCCGACGGATGGCGTCGAGTGCAAGATCGGCCCCGAATTACTCGAGCAGAACCTCGACCCCAAGAAGTAAGCGGGGCCTTACCCGGCCCCCTCGACGGGAGAGGCCGCGGCCATGACGTTTGAAGACTCGATCGTGATCGACGCCCCGGCGGCCGCGCTTTTTGAGCTGTCGCAGGACTACAACCGCCGGCTCGAGTGGGACCCATTTCTCCGATCGGCGGAGTTGCTGGGCGGCGCGACTGAACCGGATGTTGGCGTGCGGGCTCTCTGTGTCGATCGAAAAGGCACCGGGATGGAAACCGAGTACGTTTCGTATAACCCGCCGCGGGCGGTGGCCGTGAAAATGACGCGCGGCCCGTGGTTTCTCGAAAGCTTCGCCGGCTCTTGGCGGTTCGAAGAGGTCAAACCGGGGCAAACAAGCGTCGGCTTTTGTTACAGCCTGAACGCATGGCCGAGGTCGTTGTCGTGGTTGCTGAATCCGATTATCGAGCGGGTCTTTGCGCGCGACACGCGGCGGCGATTGATTGCCCTCAAGGAGGCTGTTGAGAAGCGCGGCGTGCAGGGTCCGTCGGTGGCGGGAAAGCCGGTCTAGCGGTCGGGCGTGGTGCGCTTCAGCGGGGCCTCAAGCTCGCGAATTCGAGTTTCGGCGAGCGCTCGCGCCTCGGCTTCGGCCTTGGCCTTGGCTTCAGCCTTTGTGGCCTTGGCTTCAGCCTGCGCGGCTCGATTCTTTGATCGAGCGTGTGCCTCAACCTCCCGGGCATAAGCTTGCGTGATGGCAGTGTAGTCGCCGATCTCGGCTTGCGAGCCGGCATCGAAGCATGCGACGCGATCCATTCCGGTGTCGGCGTCGTGGACGACGCCCAGCCACGCACCGACGGCCTCAAGCCAGATCCGACCATGCTCGTTCGGCGCGATGGGTTCATAGCCGGCTGGCGCATAGCGATAGCCGATCAACTTGAGCTTGTGCTGGCCCCGCTCTTCGATTGTCGCGTCTGTTTCCGCTGGTTGCGGTACGGCTTGCCCATTTTTCGGATTCCTGTCATAGTGCCCCAGTTTTGCGCGAATTGATCCCGGCCAGGAACTGGGCTCTCTCTATCTTTGCGCGTCCATCCCGTTCGATTCGACATCACGATCGATTCTCAAGGAGGAGGTCTCGAGCATGCGTGTGCGGGACATGAACGTTTGGATTGCGTTGATCACTGGCATCTGGCTGACGGCGCCGGCGGCTCGTGGCCAGGAGGCCAAACTCAAAGCGGGCGACTGGGTCGTTGCCCGCTCGCCGGGCTTCGTTCTTCGTGACGGGACGACGGTGATCAGTCGTGGATCTCCGCTGTCCCATTACCGTGTGGAGCAAGTCGACGGGGATCGCATCCGACTTCATTACCGCGGTCGCGCCGGCGACGCTCGCTCGAGTGAGATTGTTGGCGTCGAACAGGCCGAGACTTATTTCAGCGATCGGATCAGCGCGAATTCGCAAGAGGTTCATGGATACCTCATGAGGTGCGCACTGCGGTTGTATGAACACTGCGATCTGACTGGTGCTCTTCCGGAATGCGAAACGGCCATTCGCCTCGAGCCCAAGAATCCTTGGGGCTACCTGCTGCGCGGGGATCTCCGAGGCATGCGTGGCGATCTCACGAACGCGCTCGCCGACTACGAGACCGCGATTCGCCTGGACCAGCAGATTGCTGACGCTTACGCAGGCATGGCGAGTTGTCATGCCGAGAATCGCGACTTCGATAAGGCTTTGGCCGCAGTTGATGAGGCGATTCAGCGGGATACGAGATCCATCACCGCTTACGCACTGCGTGGAGCGATCTGGCAGGAAAAAGGTGACGAAGCCAAGGCACTCGAGGACTTCAACGAGGCAGTCCGTTTGGATCCCAAGAGCACCACGGGCTATATCGCTCGAGCCGAGTATTACGGGTCAATTGACGAGTTCGATAAGGCGCTCCGCGACGCGGATGAAGCGATTCGCCTCGACGCGAAGGACGTCGATGCCTACACCACGCGCGGGTTGATCCGCTTTGGGATGGACGATCAAGCCAAGGCGCTTGCCGACTTCGACGAGGCGATCCGCCTCGTTCCCAAGGCCGTCGAGGCCTTGCTCGGGCGTGCGAATGTTTTCATCGGCCGCGGCGAGCTGGATAAGGCGGAGGCCGACGTCACGGAAGTGCTGCGCTTGAACCCGAGCGATGACGTGGGGCACTTGCTTCGTGCGCAAATTCACTTCGAGAACGGCCATGTCGCGGATGCCCTGCGCGATTTGAACGAGAGCCTGCAATCGAACCCCCGGAACAGCGATGCCCTGATTGCCCGCGCGAGGATTTACTGCGACAAAGGCGACTTCGATCGAGCACTATCGGATCTGGACAAGGCCCTTGAAATCGATCCCAAGGATGCCGATGCCGCCGAATGGCGGGATTATGTGCTGAGCTTGAAGAAAGAACAAAACTAGACCGAGATCTGTATCGGCAGCACGTGCGATCCTTACGGAGGAGGTCCCGCGCATGCGGACAAGTAGCGTCAGTAACGGGATCGCGCTGATCGTCGCGATGTGCGTGGCAGCCTCCGATGTGCGTGCCCAGGAGGCCGGGCTCGAGCGCGGCGCGAAGGTTGTCGCCCGGTCTCCGGATTTCGTTCTGCGAGATGGGGCGAACGTAATTCCTGTCGCATCGCCGTACGAAATCTATCGTGTGGAGCGAGTCGAAGGGGACCGGGTGCGTCTTTATTCCGGCGGCCGCGAAGGTGATGCCCTCGCGAGTGACGTCATTCGTCTGGATCAGGCTGAGGCGTATTTCGGCGAGCAGATCCAAGCACGTCCGCGGATGGCTTTCGGCTACTTGATGCGGGCGGCCGTTCGCAGCTTTCGCGACGATCTGGTTAACGCCCGAATTGACTGCGACGAAGCGGTTCGTCTCGAACCCAAGAATCCCTGGGCGTACCTCGTTCGTGGTGAAATCTCGGCGGGGCAAGACAACCTGAAAGACGCGCTCGTTGACCTCGACAAGGCGATCGGACTGAACAATAAAATCGCTGCCGCCTACGTGGCGCGAGCAGATTGCCATCGTTTGGCCAAGGATTTCGACAAGGCACTCGCCGACGTGAATCAGGCCCTAAGCCTCGAGCCGAACGACGTGGAGGCCCTTGATTTGCGCAGCAGGTTGTTTTCGGGTCGCGGAGACACGGAGAAGGCATTAGCGGACCTGAATCGGTGCGTGCAGCTCGCGCCCAGGGATGTGGAGGCCTGGGTTGCGCGAGCGTTCGTCCACGCACAAAGAGGCGAGCTAGACATGGCCCTTTCCGACGTCGACGTGGCGCTCAAACTTGATGCGAACCATGACCGTGCGCTCGAGCTCCGAGCCGCAATCCTGGGCGCGAAACACACCAAAGCTCGGCCGTATGCAGATCCCGCACATGCGATCACGCCCGCTGAGGGTGGTGTGTCGCTTGGGGCGGAGATTTCAAAAAAGGTGCCGGTCATGGCCGGCGTCAAAGATGCTTCGAACGCGGAGGAAGTCGCTTTGCGGGCAGCTAATGACGCAGTGAAACACCACCCAGCAAGCGCGGCGGCAATCATGAACAGAGTCTTGCGTTACATAACGCGGCGTGAATATAACAAAGCCCTGGCCGATCTCGATAAAGCACTCTCGCTCGATCCGACCGAGCCGAACGTTTATCTGAATCGAAGCGGGCTGTACTCGATGCAGAACGATTTCAAGAGGGCTCGAGCCGAACTCGACGCGGCGCTTGCTCGTGGCATCGGAGGATACGCGATCTTCATCGCGCGGTCACGGTTGAGCAAATCGCAGGGCAACCTCGACGATGCACTGGTCGACGCCGATAGAGCCGTCAAGCTGGGACCGCTTGAGCCGCAGTGTTTCATCGTCAGGGGGCAGATCCGCGTATCGCGGCACGAGTACGACCTGGCGATCTCGGACTTCGCCGCTGCAATTCGGCTCGATCCGAACAGTGCGCTCGGATGTGCAAAGCGGGGTGAAGCGTGGGCGTTAAAGCAGGAGTTCATCAAGGCCCTGGACGATTATGGCCGAGCCGTGTCGCTTGCGCCTGACGACACGGCAATCCGCCTGGAGCGCGAGCGGATCATCAGATATCTCGGTAACACCGAGCCCGACGCGGTCTATTTCATCATCAACAAGCCTCCGCTCGATGCGGTCGCGCTGTGTCTGCGCGGCCTCACGCGGAAACGGAGGCACCAGTACGACGCGGCGGTGGCGGATTTCAGCGAAGCGATTCGCCTCGATCCCAAGGAGACATTCGCGCTGTACGAACGCGGCGTCGTTCTTTATGAGATGGATGAGCACGCGAAGGCGCTTGTAGACTTCGATCAGGTGATCCGGCGCGCACCGGAGAGCCCGAACACGGCCGGCGCCTATCGGACGCGGGCCTGGATCCAATCGTCAACGCATGACGAATCGGTGCGCGATGGGCGTCTCGCTGTGGAGTCGGCCTTGAAGGCATGCGAGCTGACGGCCTGGAAAGACGCTGACTGCTTGATCGCACTGGCCAACGCCCAGAACGTGAATCTGGATTTTCGCGCCGCGCTCACCGCGATCGACAAAGCCGTCGCGCTCATCAAGCCTGGCGACAAAAGGATGAGGACTTGCCGGGATATGCGAGAACATTTTCAGATGAATTTGCAGGGTGGGCTTAGCGCGGGGAAATCGTCTGCGCCGTAAGAATCATCCTTGGGATGCTCGAACTTCAAGGAGGAGGTCTTGACGATGCGTGCAAGTCATATCGCCGTTCGGATTGGGGCGGTCGCCGGCATCTGTCTGGCGGCGCCGATTGTTCGTGCGCAGGAGTCCAAGCTCGAGCCGGGCATGAGTGTCGTCGCCAAATCGCCGGACTTCACTCTCCGAGACGGGGCGAAGGTGATTCATCTTAGCTCGCTGTTCGACAAGTGCCGCGTGGAGCGGGTCGAAGGTGACCGCGTCCGGTTGTATGCCGCAGGCCGCGAGGGCGATGCTCTCGCGAGTGAGGTCGTTCGTGTCGACCAGGCTGAGGCGTATTTCAGCGAGCAGATCAAGGCGAACCCGCGGGCGGTGTATGGCTACTTGATGAGGTCTTTCGTGCGGGGCGTGTTGCAGCACGATTCGGCCGGCTCGTTGCGGGATTGTGAGCAGGCGATTCGCCTCGAACCCAAGAACCCCTGGGCTTATCTGCTGCGCGGGAGCATCAGAGGTGAGCAAGTTGACCTGAAAGAAGCGCTTGGTGACTTCGATCAGGCGATCGCGCTCAACGAGAAAATTGTTGATGCCTACCTCTGCCGGGCTGGCTGCCATCTGGCACTCGGAGACGCAGATAAGGCGATGGCCGACATTGAAAGAGCGATCCGTCGGGACCCGGAAAATCCGGGCGTGTACGCGCTGCGTGGGGCGGTGTGGGCGGAACGGGGCGACCATGAGAAAGCACTCCGCGATTACGGTGACGCGATTCGCTTGGCTCCCGGTAGCGCTTCCGTGCGCCTTGCTCGGGCCGAGTACTTCGGTTCAGCGCAAGTACGATCAGGCTTTGGCCGACGCAAACGAGGCGCTTCGCCTGGAGCCTGGCGAAGCCGACGGCTATATCATGCGGGCGAAGATCGCCGCGGCCATGGGCGACCTCGACAAGGCTCTGGCTGATGCGGACGAGGCGGTGCGCATCCGCCCGAAGGATGCCGAGTCGCTGGTCGCACGGGCAGGGTACCTCGCCGAGCGCAAGAAATTCGAGCAAGCACTCGCCGACGTCACCGAAGCCTTGCGACTCGATCCGGAAAACGAAGAGGCGCTTTCGCTGCGCCGGGCGTTGCTTGTGCTGATGGGCGACGTGAAGAGGGCGATCCGCGATCTGGACGCACGGAAGGAGTCAAATCCCAAGAGCGTCACGGCGCGGAATGTAGCGGCGCCGGGCGAGCGGGGTTACTTGCTCATGGCGCAACAAGTCCAAGATGCGTCGGCGTCCGGCCTGACCGGAAGCGTTCGCGTCGGTGAAAAGCGAACAGGCGTCGAGCTCTTCGCGAGTCTGCGGGCAAATGGCGCCGTGAAGCGCGGGACGAAAGACGACGAAATGACACTTGCCGCGCTGAATCAAGCTATCGTCAACAATCCACGCGACGCACTCGCGCTGAACAATCGCGGCGCGTTCTACTTGATGCGGAACCTGTGCGAGAAGGCGCGTGCCGATCTGGATGAGTCGCTCGCGCTCGATTCAAACAATGAGTTGATCTATCTCAACCGCAGCGCTTTGTTTGTGCGGCTCAAGGACTATACCCGGGCACGAGCGGAACTGGATCACGCGCGTCGTCTGGGGTTTGCGGGATACAGGCTTTTTCTCCAGGACTCTTCCCTTAGCAGATTGCAGGGCAAATTCGAGCAAGCACTTGCGGAGGCTGACGAAGCCGTCAGGCGCGGTCCCGACGACCCCATGTGCTATATCAACCGGGCTGAGATTCGGTGGGCGCTCAAACAAAACGATCTGGCTCTAGCAGATTATGATAAAGCGATCGAGCTGGAGCCGCGGAACGCGCAGTGCGCACCTTGGTCGTGCGAGAGCGTGGCAAGCCAAGTTTGGTTTGTTTAAGGCGCTCGATGACTACGGCCGGGCTGTGGCGCTAGCGCCCGAGGAAATGGCGATTCGGCTCGAGCGCGCGAGGCTCATCAGATATCTGGGTGCCACCGAGCCCGACCAGCTCTATTACATCATCAACAAGCCGCCGCTCGATGCGGTCGCGCTGTGTCTGCGCGGCCTCACACGCAAGCGGAGGAAGCAGTACGACGCGGCGGTGGCTGATTTCAGCGAAGCGATTCGCCTCGATCCAAAGGAGACACTCGCCTTTTACGAACGCGGCGTCGTTCTTTATGAGATGGATGAGCACGCGAAGGCGCTTGTTGACCTCGATGAAGTGATCCGGCGAGCACCGGAGAGCCCGAGCACGGCCGGCGCCTATCGGACGCGGGCCTGGGTCCGATCGTCAACGAATGACGAAACGGTGCGGGATGGGCGTCTTGCCGTGGAGTCTGCCTCGAAGGCGTGCGAGCTGACGGCCTGGAAAGACGCCGACTGCCTGATCGCGCTGGCCAACGCACAGAACGTGAATCTGGATTTTCGCGCGGCGGTCGCCGCGATCGATACAGCCGTCGCGCTCATCAAGCCTAGCGACAAACGGTTGAGGACTTGTCGGGGAATGCGAGAACATTTCCAGATGAATTTGCAGGGTGGGCTGAACGCGGAGAAATCGTCTGCACCGTAAGAATCGCGGTTACGATGCTCGAACTTCAAGGAGGAGGTCGCTACGATGCGTGCCAGTCGAATGAAAGTTTCTCTCGCGTGGCTTGTTGGCGTTTGCTTGGCCGCACCGTGGGCTCGCGCCCAGGAGCCAAAGCTCGAGCGCGGCATGGAGGTCATGGCGAGATCGCCGGATTTCGTTCTCAAAGACGGACCGCACGTGATTTCTGTCAAATCGAATTTGAACGTCTTCTTTGTCGAAACGGTCGACGGCAATGGAATTCGTCTCTACCTTGACGCACGCGAGGGAGATGCTCGAACGAGTGAGGTAATCCCTATCGAACAGGCCGAGGCGCTCTTCAGCGAGCGCATCAAACACAATCCGCAGGTTGTTTACTATTACCTGATGAGGGCAATGGCCCGGTTGGAGAATCGCGACCTGGTGAAGGGACGAATGGACTGTGACGATGCGATCCGGCTTGATCCGAAAAACGCTGGCGCCTACGTGATCCGTGGGCGAGTGCTCATGCAACTTGGCGATCTCGAAGCTGCTGGGCGCGATCTTGATCGAGCAGTCGAGCTCGCTCCGAATGATGTACAATCCTATCTCGGCCGTGCCGAGTATTACTCCGCCCGCAAGGACCACGAAAAGTCCCTCGCGGATCTGAACACGGCGATCGAGTGTGATCCCAAAAGCCCTTGGTGCCACATCATGCGCGGTCAAACCTGGATTGAACTAGCCAAACCGGAGCGGGCAATTGCCGACTTCAATGAAGCGGTTCGACTGGGACCGAAGAGCTCGAGCGCGCGTTTGAGCCGGGCGGCCTATTTCGCCTTACGCAACGAAATCGACAAAGCCCTCGTCGAGGCCAATGAGGCGGTGCGGTTGAATCCCAAGAATGACGGGGCACTCGGAATGCAGGCCGAACTGCTGCTGAAAAAGGGCGACATGAAAGGGGCTCTTGCGGGCTTGAATGAGAGCATCCGGTTGAACCCGAAACGCGTCAATGCTCTGCTTCTTCGGGCACAGATTCACTTGAGCCAAGGCGAGTTTGACCCGGCGCGATTGGATCTGGACAAGGTGATTGAGATCGATCCCAAGAACTCCGATGCGCTGGCGATGCGGGCGATGACGCGCTCGTTGAAAAACGCGCACGATCCGAAGGCTCTTGGCTCAGAGAACGTGGTCCCCGTTGCCCTCGATTGGGAGCGTGAGCGAGGCACGTTAACCTTCACGCATCAACTCTGGGCGAAAGATCTCGGCATCTTAGGGGCGGACGAACGGACGATGTCAGACGTGAACGAGGCGATCCGACAAGATCCCAAGAACACGGCAGCGATCACCGAGCGTGGTCTGATCCTCGTGCAACGAGGCTCTTTCGACAGGGCGCGTACAGATTTCGACAAGGTGATTGCGCTCGATCCCACAGACGCGCTCGCTTTCCTCAATCGTGCCACCGTGCTCGGCATGCAGAAGGACTTCAAGAACGCCCACGCGGATCTCGACGAAGCGCTGCGGCTGGGAATGGCGGACTATCGCTTGTACTTGACACGATCGCGCGTCTACGAGCTCCAGGGTAAGTACGCTGAGGCACTTCGTGAATGCGATGAGGCAGTCCGACGGGCTCCGGGTGTTTCGGTATGCTACGCCTCCCGGGGCTACTATCGAAACTTGCAGAAGGATTACGAAAAGGCCGAGAAGGACTACGACAAGGCCATCGACCTTGACGCAGTTAACAGTCATTTTTACTTCGAGCGGGCGGGCGTTCGATGGACGAGGAACGACCTGGCCAAAGCGCTCGATGACTATGACCATGCCGTGAAGTTGAAGCCCGACGACACGGCCATCCGGTTCGATCGCGCCCGGCTCTTGAGCAGTCTGCATCAAGACGATCGCGTGATCACCGAATTAAACACCATCATCAGCGAATCGCCGAAACATGCGGGGGCGTATTCGCTGCGAGGGTTCACGCGGGTGCGTCGGAAGGAATTGGACCTGGCGTTCGCGGATTACAGCAAAGCGATCGGGCTCGAGCCAAGGGACTGGTTTTCGTGCTCGGAGCGAGCCGAGATCTACCACGCGAAGCGGGACTATCAGCACGAGCTCGAGGACTGCGATGAGGCGATCCGACGCGCCCCCGAACACGCGGGCAACTGGAGGGCTTATCTCGCGCGGGCCCGATTGCGAACGGCATGTTCTGACGTCCGTCTGCGCGATGGGCGACTCGCCACGGAGTCGGCTACCGAAGCGTGCCGCGCTTACCGGCGGGAAGAGCGTTGATTGTCTGATGGCGCTGGCGAATGCTCAGGCCGAGTGCCGAGCGTTCGATGCCGCCGTGGACGCGATCGATAAGGCCATCGTGCGTCTGAAGCCCGGGGACACACGAATGCAGGCCTGTGAATCGATGCGAGCCGACTTCCAGGGCAAACTGCTCGCGGAGCTCGTTGAGGAGCTGCCGCGCTCCGGGCGCTGATCCGCGGCGCACGAGTGCCCAACCCAAAAAGGGACGGTTCGCAATGGCGGACCCTACGTGTAATGAATACGGCCCCTTTCGGGACTGAAGGATCGCGCTCGCGTTAACGGACGCTCGCATAGTCAGTGCCATGCAACCGGCAACTTCGGTTGACGGCACACGAAGTATGCCTGCTACACCGGACCACTGAGTTCGTCAGTGCCACACGTGCGTGGCATGGATTCCGGATTCTAACGGTCGCGCCGTTTTGCGCGAGTTTATCAATTTATGAGCACGCGAAATTTGCGGCGAGAGTTGCGACTGGGGGAATCTGGCGTACAGTCTTATTAAAGCACGTCGCGAAGGCTCGGCGAGTGGCGGTGGCGCGGGGGAGGGACCGCGACTCGAGAGCCGGAAACGACATGAATATAGGAAAGATCCTCTCAAGGGAACGGAGCGCAAGATGACAACTTCAGCACAAATCAGACGTAATCAGCAGAATGCCAAACATAGCACTGGGCCTCGGACGATTGAGGGTAAGAATCGTTCGAAATACAACGCCGTGAAGCATGCATGCACTGCGAAGCTCGTGTTGCTGCCGGCAGAGCAGCCTGCGGAGTTCAACAAGCGGACGAAAGCGTTTTTCGATCATTTCATGCCGCAGAATCCTTATGAGGTGGTTCTGACGGAGGACGCGGTTTATTGCTCGTGGCAGGTCAAGCGCTGCCGCGAGGCCGGGTGGGCGCGGCTGCATACTCGGGCTGTGACGGGCCATGCCGACGAACAGCAACGGCTGGAGAACGAGCGGACCGAGCTGGCGGCGGAGCTGTACCGCGCACCAAACGGGAGGCCGACCGTGCTCCCACGTGGTGAACTGCCCGACGCGGAAGCGGGCAAAGCGTGCAAGGGGAAGCTCGACGGCGCTGGGCAAAAGCGCCCGGCGGGCGTTGTCCGGAGACTTGAGTCCAATCCGCTCGGCGTCGGTTGGCTGCTCATCGAGTGGAATGCGCTGCTTGGCACCGATCGAGCGAGGCGAGGGATGGAACGCATCGGAGCGATTTCGCGCCATGCGGCTCATGGGGATTCACCCCATGGATGCCTATCTCGACGACGATTTCACGTCGATGCTCCAGGCGTGCCAGACGCTTGACCCGACGGCGGGAAGCCTGGTCAGCGAGGTGTGGAACGAGGTTGTCTCGGCGAATGACCTGCCGGTGCTTGAAAACCAATACCAGCGGCTGGTCGGGCAGAAGCCCGCAATGGACCGAGACTCGGCGCGCGAGCATTTGATCGGGGTTGTTCACCTGGAGATCGAGAGACTCGAAGAAAAGGCCCACTCTCACCGGGAGCGGACCGAGCTGATGGCCGAACTGGCGCCCGATCTCGCCAAGTTCGATTTGAGCCACGAAGGCCTGCTCATGCTGCGGTATGAATTCGCGTGGGGCCGGTTGATGGACCGGAAGACGAACGACCTGAAGAAGCTGAACGAGGAACGATCGAAAAGCGGCCGGGGACGCAGCAACACCTATCTGCTTCCGTCGGCGGGTTGGCTGGTGCCTGAATGCGATGATCATGATCATCTTGGCAATGATCATGATCATGAAGATGGTCATCAACATGCGCTCGACGGTTGGGCCGGTTGGAACCTTGATGACGAGGGGACGGAGGAGGAATCGCCGGCGGTTTTGCCGCGGCGAGATGAGGCTGCTGGGACGGGCGCTCTGGCGGTTTTGCGAAACGAACCCAAGGACGTAAGTGGTGCGATTGAAGGGACAACGGACGATGCGGGGGGCTCGTTGCGAAACGAACCCACCGTGGTTTCCGAGGCTGTCGCTCTTGCGCAGGAACGGCGATGAGGCTGCTGGGATGGGCGCTCTAGCGATTTTGCGAAACGAACCCAAGGACGTAAGTTGCGCGACTGAAGGGACAACCGATGATGCGGGGGGCTCGTTGCGAAACGAAGCCAGCGCGATTTCGGAGGCCGTCGCTCGCGTCCGCGGCAAGGGCGATGTGGAAGACGAAGTGGTGCGAAACGAACGCGAGGTCGTGCGGTCTGTGCGGTTTGACACGGGCCTGACCGGGGCGATGCGTGGTGCGGAGCGTCTGTTGCGGCCGGGGATTAGTCTGCGGGACGCCGTTCGACTCGGGAATCGAGATGGCGCGGCCGGCGGAGGGTCGCGGCGTGAGCGCCGGCGGAGGAACAAGGAGGCGGCGCGGGCAGGGGCGAAATGAAAGATTGTGTGTTGTCAGTTGTCGGTTGTCAGTTGTTCGTCGGGTCTTTGGGTCTTTGACAATTTGAACGATTGGAGAGAACGCCGACTTGAGCGGCGGCCGCGAACGGGCATGGGATTCGCGGTGCGCCGCTCGGCTCTGGCGGGCTGTGGTCCTGGAATGGCTTTTTGCGATCGAGGAGATGGGCGTGTGAAAGCATGAGAGTCGAACAGAAGGTAACAAAGTTAACAAAGGGGGGATCTGGGGTCAGGCGGCCGGAGGACGTGGCGACGGGCACACGGGTGCGGCTCAGCGGGAGCTGTGTGCTTGCGCTCTTCCTTGTTTCGACCGGTCGCTTCAACCGGCGGGCGGCACACGGAGTGTGCCTGCTACAGGGTCAGTGCACGGGCTTCTTTTCTTCACCTGGATCCGACGCTTCTAGCTCGGCCGGCTCGCCTCCGCCGCGGCGGCGGAACCACTGGCTGATGCGCTCGCCTAGCACGTAGTAGATCGGGATCACAAATCGGCCCAGCACGGTGCTCACCAGGATTCCGGAGGCGATCACCACGCCCAGGGAGTTTCGGCTGTAGGCGCCGGCGCCGGTGGCTCTTGCCATGGGCAAGACGCCCATGATGAAGGCGAATGAGGTCATCAGGATCGGGCGCAGTCGCTGGCGCGACGCCTCCTTGGCGGAGTCGATGATGTTCATGCCGTGCTTCTGCTGCATCTCGACGCCGAACTCGACGACCAGGATCGCGTTCTTGGTTTCCAGCCCAATCAACATCACCAGTCCGATCTGGCCGAAGACGTCGAGCGGCATGTCGAAGATCCAGAGGCCGATCATGGCGCCGAACATCGCCAGCGGCACCGTCAGGATGATCACAAGAGGGCGGATCCAGCTTTCGTAAAGGGCGGCCATGAACAAGAACACACACACGATCGACAAGGCGAAGATGTACATCGCCAGGTTGCCGGTCTTCTGCTCCTGAAACGTCGTACCCGTCCACTCGTACGAGAAGCCTTCGGGCAGCACCACGTCGGCCACTCGTTCCATCGCGGCGATCGCCTGGCCCGAGCTATACCCCGCGGCGGGCCCGCCGGTGATCTTTGCCGCGTTGTACATGTTGTAATGCGGGACATCGATCGGGCCCAGGGCGTAGACCGCATCGCCCAGCGCGTCGAGGGGCACACGGTCGCCCTGGCGATTCAGTACGTAGAGACTTTCGATATCGGTCTTCGTGATGCGCTGAGATCCCTCGGCCTGCACCATCACCTTCCAGACCTTGCCGTAAAGGTTGAAGTCGTTGACGTAGTAACCGCCGAGATAAGTCTGAAGAACCGTGAACACGTCGGAGACGCCGACATTCAAGCGCTCGGCCTTGGTGCGATCGAGTTTGAATCGAATCTGGGGAACCTTGACGGTGAATGGCGTGAACAGTGCGCCCAGCTCGGGCTGTTTCTTCGCTTCGGCGAGGAATCGATCGGTGATCAGGGCCAGCGCATCGACGCCCTTGCCTTCGCGGTCCTCGATCATGAATTCGAATCCGCCGGTCTGGCTCAAGCCACGGATCGGCGGGGGCTGTAGCACAACGGCCACCGCGCCTCGAATTCCCTTGGAGATCGCCGCCTGAAGCTTCGTCGACAGGGCCGGTGCCCGAAGCTCGGATTTCGTGCGCTCACTCCATTCCTTGAGGATCACGAAAGCCGTGGCCGAATTCGTCTGGTTGGTCGAATTCAGAACGTTGAAGCCCTCGAGCAGCACGACGTCGCTCACTCCTTCGATGCCGAGCGCGATGTCGCTGATCGCAGCCGACACCTTGGAAGTCGCCTCGCGGCCCGTTCCATCCGGCGTCTGGATCGCGGTGATCAAGTAGCCCTGGTCCTCGACCGGAATGAACGCCTTGGGGCGCTCGATGAGCATGGCGTATGTGAGCGCCAGGAGCGCGATCGACGGTACGACGATCGTCCACCAGTGATGTGCGGTGAAGTCGAGAAACGCGTCGTACGAATTCTCGAGCCAGTGCATACCCGCGTTGAACCAGCGGAACAGAATGAATTTGCTCTGGCCGTGCCGCGCCCGCAGGAACACCGCTGACATCGCGGGGCTGAATGTCAGGGAGTTGATCGCGGAAAAGACGAACGAGAAGACGATCGTCATGGCAAACTGGTTGTACAGCCTGCCGGTCAGGCCGGGGATGAAAGCCACGGGAACGAACACCGCGGCCAGCACCAGCGTGATGGTCAGGATGGGCGCCGTGATCTCGGCCATGGCCGCGCGCACGGCCGGCACCGGCTGCTCGCCGCGCTCGAGGTATTTCTCGACGTTCTCGACCACGATGATTGCGTCGTCGACCACGAGGCCGATGGCCAGGATCAGGCCGCACAAGGTGAGCGTGTTGATCGAGAAGCCGAAGGCGGCCATCATGGCGAAGGTCGCGACCAGGGCGACCGGTATGGCCATCATGGGGATGATCGTCGGCCGCACGCCCTGAAGGAAGATGAAGACGACCAGGAGCACGAGCAGAAACGCTTCGAGCAGGGTCTCTTCGACCTCGCGGATGTTCTCGCTCACATATTTGGTTGTGTCGTAGGCAATCCGGTACTCGAGGCCGGGGGGGAAGCTCTTGGCGAGCCGGTCCATGTTCTCGCGGACCTGGCGCACGATGTCGAGGGCGTTGGCGTCGGCGTATTGATAGACGGGCAGGGTGCCGGCCGGCTTGCCGCTCAACCAGCCGGCGGTGTCGTAATTCTCCGAGTCGAGCTCGATGCGGGCGACATCTCGAAGGTGGACGATCGAGCCGTCATCGCGGCGTCTGACGATGATTTCCTCGAACTCTTGCACGCTGCTCAGGCGGCCCTTGACGAGTATCGGGTATTCGCGGAGCGCCTGGCCGGGAGGCACGGGCTGGCTGCCGATGCGGCCGGCGGCCGCCTGCTTGTTTTCAGACTGAATGGCGCTTATCACCTCGGTCGGCGCGATCTTCTGGGCGGCGAGGCGGTCGGGCTCGAGCCAGATGCGCATGGCGTACTTGCGGCCGAAGGCGTTCACGTCGCTGACACCCGGAATTCGCCTGAGCACGTCGAGGGCGTAGATCTGCGCGTAGTTGTCGAGGAATGTCGAGTCGTAGCGGCCGTCCGGTGAAACCAGGTTCACGACGCAGACCATGTCGGTCGATGTCTTCTTGATCGTCACGCCGAACTGCTTGACTTCGGGCGGGAGCACGGCCTGCGCGGTTTGCACGCGGTTCTGGATGTCGACCGCGGCGATATCCTGGGAGTAACCGACGTCGAAGGTTGCAACGATCGTGGAAACTCCGTTGCTGGTGCTGTCGGAATTGAAGTAGATCATGCCTTTCACGCCGTTGACCTGCTGTTCAATCGGCGTGGTGACGGTCTCGGCGACCGTCTGGGCATCTGCGCCGGTGAAGGTGGTGGTCACCTGCACCTGCGGCGGCGTGATCTCGGGGTACTGGGCAATCGGCAGGATGAAGATGCAGATGCCGCCGACCAGAAGCATGAGCAAGGCGAGCACGGTCGCGAAGATCGGCCGGCCGATGAAGAAGTTGACCATGTGGGGTCTTACCTCGGCTGCTTCGCGGCTGGCGGCGTGGCGGGCGTTTGAAGCTTGCCTTTTGCGCCGGCAGCCTTGGGAGCGGCTTGCTCGGGCGAGGCGGGCTCGGCCTTGGAATTCTCGGGCGCGGCTTTTTCGGTTGCGGGTTTTTCAGGTTCGTTCGGCGTCGCCGTCTTGCCTCGGCCGGGAACCCGCGAGACTCGACTGTTGAATCGGAGATCACCGGGCAGAACAGGCAGTTCTTCCGTCATGAGTTTTTCGAGCGAGGTCACGGTGACGTCGACCTTCTGCCCCTGCCGGATGAGCTGAACCCCTTCGACGATCACGCGCTGGCCGGGCTCGAGGCCGGACTCGAGCACGCGCAGGCCGCGGTAGGTGTCGACGCCCGAGACTTTGGCCACGTCGACCTTGTTATCGGGACCGACGAAGAAGACGCGAGTGCCTTCTTGTCCCTCGAGAACAGCCTGCTCGGGTACGACGACGGCATCGACATATTCGCCGACAGTCATGGTGGCGCGTACGTACTCACCCGGAAGGATCGACCCGGTGGGGTTAGGCACCGCCGCGCGCAACAGGAACGTCGACGTCTGGGCGTCGACGGTGTTGTCAATGAAAATGGCCTTGCCGACGTGCGGGTGGCGTCGCTCGCCTTCGACGGTGAGGTTGACGGCGACTCCCGTGCCGAGCAGGGCGGTTGCTTGCTCCAGGTAGCGCGCAGGGGGGCGGACGTCGAGCCCCATCGGATCAAGCTGCTCGATCGTCACGAGCTCGGTCAAGCCGGCGTCACCGACCAGGTTGCCCACCTTGACCTTCAGCTCGCCGATCTTTCCGGAGATCGGTGCGTACATCTTGCAGTAGCCCAGACTGATGCTGGCGTCTTCGAGCGCGGCACGGGCGCGATCGATCTCGGCCTTGGCATTCTCGATGTCGATCTTGAAATCGGCGATGGACTGCTCGAGTGAAGCCTGGTCGGATTCGACTCTCGCGGCGCTCTTGAGCTTCTGGGCCTCGGCCTTGTCGTAGTCTTCCTGGGACGCGGCCTTGCGTGCCAGCAGAATGCGCTCGCGGCGCTCCTCGACTTCATCAAGGCGAAGCTGTGCCTTGTCGAGCGCCAGGGTGGCCTTTGCGACCTCGACTGCCTTCGAGGACTGCCTTTTTTCGAGAGTTGCTTGGGCTGACGCGAGCTGGGCTTTTGACTGATCGAGGGCGACCTGGAACGGCTTCTGATCGATCACGAGCAGGAGGTCGTCTTTCTTGACGTTCGAGCCATCCTTGAAATGGCGCTCGGTCAGGAAGCCTCGCACGCGGGCGCGAACGGTCACTTCTTCCAGAGCGCGTGTCGTTGCGATTGGATTGACGATGAGGGGCACGGTCATCTTCTTGGCTTCGACAACCGTGACTGATGGCGGGGGCGGCACGCGCTGCGAGGTCGCGGTCGAATTGCACCCGGCGAGACCCAGTAGCGCCGTGAACATCGAGAACGCGCATGCCAGAAGAAGGAGGAGCTTGACTTTCATACCGCGTGTGAAGTCGGGCTTTCGTATCATGTCATCCGATTCAAGAGACAGGGCTTTGAGCGCGAGGTGACGAACACTGTAGCGGACGCGGTTTCGAATGGCCAGTGGGGTTGGCATTGCGAACGAGCCACATCGCTGGATGTCGCGTCTGGTTACTGCTCGCGTGTCAGGAGGTTCCGCTCGCGAGTTTCCAGCCGGGGGTGGTGATGGGTTCCTGGCCAGGTGGCGGTGGCTCGACCAGCTTGCCGTAGAGCTCTGGCCGCCGCGCTCGCAGGTATCGCCTGCCCGAGGAATCGAGGATCTTGTCGCCGGTGAGCAAGGCGACCACGACGTCATCGCCGAGCTCGCGGCTCTCGGCCAGGACTTCGCCGTAAGGGTCAAGGATCATGGCGAGTCCGGGTTTGATCGTCACGTCGTCGAGGCCGATCGGGTTGCTGAAAACGGCGTAGATGCCGTTCTCCCAGGCGCGGGCCGGCAGCCATCGGAGCAGCCAGCCGCGGCCCTTGGGCCCGTCGAACTCCTGGCGGAGGCGCACGGGGTCGCGCAGGCGGTTTTCCCAGAGTGCCCCATCGACGGTTCCACGTCCCGGCATCGTGGAGGGGAGGCAGCCGGTGACGTGCGGCATGAAGATGACTTCCGCCCCCATCATGGTGGTAATCCGCACGTTTTCTGGAAGGTTGTTGTCGTAGCAGATCAGGAAGCCGGCTTTGATGCCCAGGAGATCGATCACGTTGTACGAATCGCCGGGCGTCAGGTGCGGGTTGATGAACGTGTGGAGTTTTCTGAATTTGGTGATGAAACCGTCGGGGCCGACGGTCGCGTAGCAGTTGTGAAAGCGGCCGTTTTCGGCCGCTTCGATAAGGCCGGCCATGATGACCGTGCCGTGGGCGCGGGAGATGCGCTCGAGCTCGCGAATGGATGGGCCGCCTGGTACAGGTTCGGCGATGGAGGCTAGCTCGTCGCGGTCGAGATGCTGGAGGAACGTGTAGCCGCAGATCGAGCATTCATGGAAGCTGACGATCTCCGCGCCTTTCTCGACGGCGCGGCGGGTCAGGTCTTCGATCCGCGCGAGGTTAAAGGTCTTGTCGCCGTTGCGGTGCTCGAACTGGGCGGTGGCGATGCGGATGTCACGCACGGTGGGGTCTCGG
Source organism: uncultured Planctomycetota bacterium (assembly GCA_963823665.1). GTDB lineage: Bacteria > Planctomycetota > Planctomycetia > Isosphaerales > Isosphaeraceae > CAVXHV01. The sequence goes on along the minus strand of CAWGMQ010000003.1, from coordinate 953,911 downwards.
TTCTCACAGATCGGTCGGCCTATTGCGCCATGTCAGGTGCCCGAGCACGAGGTCGACGACCCAGCAGCCGCGGACGTGCTGCCCCGGAACACGACAGTGATCAAGGACTGTCTGTTCACAGCAGCCGACATTCTCCAGGGCAGTGCCTAGTTCCGCAAGGCGATCGATCGCATTGTGATCGTAAATCGCGGTGGCCAGCGACTTCAGGCTGGGCGATTGCCATGCTGGCTCGGGGAGGACACGGTGAAACGGGTTGCCGCAGATGTCGCGCAGCGAGGCCGTGATTTTGGCGTTGATCGATGGGTCGTCGGTCGCGGCTTGTATGGTGTTCCAGATGATGTAATCGCTATTACTTTCGTCGGGTATTTCCGAGGCGGGTGTTGGCGCGTGGGGGGCTGCGGCGTGGCTCGTCAGAACGGCTGCTGCGTGTTCGGGGGTGCCCTGAACGTCGACGCCGCGGTTCTCGGCGTCCGTTTACCATGACTGAAATCACTGCCTCGTAAGCTTCCTGAAACGCTACGTTCAACTCCTGCTGATTCGCGATGCCATTCACATATTTTCGCGCCACCTGTACAGCGGTTCGACTGCGCGGGTCAACCATCTTGTCGATGACCAACTCGCAACATGCGATTGTAAAAAGGCGAGTCTTTCGCGTGCTCAAGTGCGGGAGCGAGAAGTTCGCGAGGTCGTTCGGTCGTGTGTCGCACCCTAGCCAGATCTCTTCGGTTATGTGTTTTCGTTCGGCTTCGCGCCCGTCTATTTCGGCAAAATAGTCCCGGAACTGGCTGAATTCCTGCGGCCACTCGTCGCGCGGACCGAACACGATGGCGATTTCCTTGCCTTTCTGGAACTGTGACGAGAGGACGATTGCTCTCTCGTAGGACTTCGCCCGCTCGAATTCTTCGTCGCTGAGCTGGCAGCAATTTGGCTCGGCGGAATCTGCGAGCCAGACTGCAAGCTCCGGGACATCATTCCGGGCCATCGCGGCAAGTATGGCGTGCGCGAGAGGGACGGACTGTCGGACCAGGAAATAGGCGCCCATCGGATCAGGTACTTTGGCGATAAACTGACGGCATCTCGAGTTATTGACCGGATTCTCGAGCAGAATATGCGGATCATCGAGATTCTGCAATGGTGTGGATTTCGTTCGAACACTTGTTGGGAAACGGCTCAGCGGTAGCTTCGCCGTGCGTAACGCCCATCCCGTTGAATTCGTAGCAATTCTAATGGGACAGACACTTGCAATGGCTCGTTCCCACGCTCTGCGTGGGGACGTTTGTTTTCGACGCTCTGCGTCTGGTCGATCGGGGAACATCTCGAGCAAAGTCGGACGACGCAGAGCGTCGAAGAGGGCATTCCCACGCGGAGCATGGGAACGAGAAATGGCGCCTTCGCAGGAGCTTCGCCCTCCCGGGGAGGAGAAACCGCTACTTCACGCCGCTGCTCTGAAGGTACTTGAACAGATCCCGGATCTGGGGCTCCGTCAGCTTTTCCAGTAACCCCTCAGGCATCAGCGAGACATCCGCCGGCTTGGATTCTTCGATCATATCCCGATTGATCGGCGTCTTCTGGCGATTGCTGTCGATCAGGGTCAGCACGCGGTCGTTTTCGTCGACGACCAGGCCTGAGAGAATTCGCCCGTCGCGCAGGGCGATCGTCTGCGACTGAAATTCCTTGCGGACCTGGGCGCTGGGGTCGACCAGGCTCGTCAGCAGGAAGTCGAGATTGCCCCGGTCGGCGCCGGTCAGCTCGGGTCCGATGTTCTCGCCCTCTTCGAAGAGTTTGTGGCAGACTGCACACTGCTCTTTGAAGATCGGCTTGCCCCTCGCTGCGTTGCCCTTGTCGCCTTCGGGGAGCAGGCCGCGCACCTCGGCGATGCGTCGCGTTTTTTCCGGAGAGCCCGGTGCGGGCAGCTTGCCCCAAAGTGTCTCCAGCCGCTTGACCACCGCCGGCTCGGCGACTTTGGCGATCGTCTGAACGTTTGCAGGAGTGATGTCCCGTGTGGCGACTTCACCTCGACCAAGCGCATCGACCAGAGCCCGCGCCCAGGCGGGCCGCGAGGCCAGCAGAGCGAAAATGTTGGTTCGTACCGGCGGCGCCGCCGACCGGGCGCGCGAGAGCAGCGGAGCTGATAACGACGCCTCTTGATATCGCCCGAGCGCGGCCACCGCAGCGAGCTGGAGCGTCACGCTCGAGCCCTCGTCGAGGAAACCCAGCAGAACGGTTGCATCATCGGCGCGACCGAGCTCAGCCGAGTAGTGCGATCATTGAAATCCGCCGGCTTTCGGGCTCATGACGGTCGCGCGCTAGCTTCAAGGCAGCCTCAATCGCCTCGGGACGCTTCATGCGAGCACACAGGCGAATGAGAGGAAGTTCTGGTGCGCCTCCGGAAGCCGCCCAGAGACGCGCGAGTGAATCCTTCAGGGCAGGGGGGGCCGGTGCCAGCCGGCGGCCTTCGAGCCCCATGTCCATGCCCGTGACGATCGGCTCTGATTGCCGCTCGCGCGACGCGGAATCCAGAAGTCGGGTGCACAAAGCGACGTCATCGGCCGAGCCGTCTGACGCCAGTGCCCGAGCCGTGCGCTCGAGAACCGATTGAATCAATCGACCTCGCTGCACCACTGGCGTGCACAGCAGCGCCACGACCGCCTGAGGGTCGTTGCGTAACTGCCGCTCGAAGGCCCACCAGATGAGATTGGGGATGTGGGTGTCGGTCGCGTCCGAGTCGCGTTGCACCAGCCGAGACAGGATTGGCAGCGCGTCGGCAGCGCCCCAGCGCTGGCAGCTCGAGGCGAGCTGGCTGCGTACCGGAGGCTCTGGCTCGGACTCGGCCAGGCGGACAAGCTTGGAGCGTAGGTCGGAGTTCATGCGATGGTCGTCACCGAGCAGGCGGATTGTCCAGCGCCTGACCGCGGCGAGCGGATGGTCCAGAAGCTCGCTGGCGGTGCCGTCGTCGAGCCCGCCGCTAATGTGGAGTGCCCAGAGATCTCGCAGGGCGATTGTCGGGTCCCGATCGTCGTGCAACAGGGATTTCAGCCGCGCGAACGATCGCAGGGTCGCGCCGCTCCGCAAGGATGCGCCGCGCCTCGGCGGCCCACCAGTCGTTGCTGCTTTCTCTGAGCGAGACCAGGTCATCGCTCGATCGTTTGGCCAGGTCAAAGGGGGGCACCTTGCGGCGCTCTCCGTAGACGACGCGATAGATTCGGCCGTTGGTGCGGTCCCAGGTGTCGCGCGGGTCGAGATGGGCGGCCCGTTTGTCGTACCAGTCGACCACATAGACGGCCGCGTCCGGGCCCGACCAGGACGTCGATCGGCCGGAACCAGCGGTCGCGGGCATCGATCAGGGTTCCTCCGTGGCGGCCGGCGAACGTCGAGCCGTCTAGCGTGAGATTGTGCCAGTAGACCGCGTTCGAGAGCAGGTTGCCGCCAATGAACGCGCCCCGGAATTCCCGCGGGAAGGCGTCGCCTTTGTAGATGATCCCACCCGGGGTGACGTGGCCTCCCTGCTTCGTGCCCTCGTAGGCGATCGGGCCGAAGTAGCCGTAAGTGTGCGGATTGTGCAGCGGCCCGTGCTTGGCGAAGCCCTTGAAGTAGTAGCCGCCCTGGACCATGTGAAACGTGATGTATGCCCCGTTGCTGCTGCCGAACGCGTTGCCCGTGGCGTCGAAGTCGAGGCCCCAGGTGTTGCCTCCGCCCTCCGCGAATAGCTCGAACCGGTGTGACCTGGGGTGGATATCGCCAGATTCCTTGCTGGAACTCGATTCCATTGATCCTGGCGGTGACGGTGCTTCCCTGGGCTCCGTAGAGCCAGCCGTCCGGCCCCCAGGTCATCGAGTTGACGGTTGAGTGGGCATCTTGAAGGCCGAAACCGGTCAAGAGCACCTCGGGGTCGCCGTCGGGCCGGTCGTCGTGGTTTCGGTCGGGATAGAAGAGGAGATAGGGCGCCTGGCCGACGAAGATTCCCCCGTGTCCAACCGCCAGGCCGGAGGCCAGGTTCAAACCGTCGACGAAGATCTTCTCCGCTGTCGGCACGGCCGTCGCCGTCGGTATCCTCGAGGATCTTGATCCGGTCTGCCCCCCGCGGGCCGCGGGGAGGCGGCTCGGGCACGCGGTCATATTCAGTGCGGAGGTACTGATCGACGCTGACCGGCTTCAACCCTGCCGGATTGGGATACTGCAAGTATTCGATGACCCAAAGCCGCCCGCGCTCGTCAAAGCTGGCCGACAACGGCTGCCGCACCATCGGCTCGGCGGCGAAGATGTCGACGTGGAAGCCCGGCGGCACGACCATGCGCCGCGTGGCTTCCTCGGGTGAAAACCCGCCGGGCTCGTCCGCACGGACGATCCATGCGCCGAACAGGATCAAAACCGACAAGATCACCGGCGACTTCGCCATTCTGCTCATGGCCGTTTTATCCGCGCTGTGTGAAACGAATGTTTTAACTGAAGTTAAACATTGTTGTAGCAGACGGCGGGGTCAAAACCCAGTCTGATGCGTTCAGGGTGTTCCTCGCCCGAATGGCTGTGCGGGGCGTGTGAGGTTGCCGTGCGGAGTCGGCTCCGACAGGGCTGGCGGTTGGGCGTCACACGTCGGGGAATGGGTCGGCGGGTTTGTTCGAATGCGGAACCGCGCCCCAGCCGAAGAACTGCTGGTACAGGAGGGCGACGGACAGGCAGTAGAGCGGGCCGGTGACGAAAACGCCGATGAAGCAGCACATGATGCCAGCCACGGCCACAATGATGAGGACCGCGTGAAAGATCGCGGCAGTGAGCCATTGCGACTTGAGCGCGTGCCAGCTCTGGATGAGCGCGCCGGTGGCAGGCAGGCGGCCTTCCGCCACCAGTGGAATGGCCAGCATGAACAAGCCGGAGACGATGATGCCGGGCACGATGCAAAGCGCGAAGCCGATCGAGGTTGCCACGCCGATCAGAAACGAGACGAGGACCAGGTCAAACCAGCAGTCGGTGATGCTGAACAGGTCTTCGATCCGGGGCGTGCCGCCGCGAATCTGGCGGCCCGCCATGCGGATCATTCCGCCCAGGAAGAAGCCGCTCACCACGGTTGAAGTGATGAATCTCACGGCGCCGGTCGGCTGGAAGAAAAAGCCGGAAGCCGCCGGGACCCAGCGGCTCGCCGCCCCCAAACGCGGCGTGGAGCGCTCCATTCACCATCCCGAACGCGGCCATCATGATCAGTGTGGCCAGCGACCAGACGAAAGCGTGCTGCTTGTAGAGAGCCCAGGCGTCCTTGACGACCCCGAATCGGATCAGCGGCCACATCGAATGCTCTGCGTTCATTACTTGCCCCGTGAAACGGCCCTGGCGCAAGCGCATCGCATGCGTCCTGAACGGGAGCGCGGTGCGAGGGCTCTGTAATCCACTTCGCGGTTTCCGCGAGATTATTGCGTAGCGCGGCCGTCACGGGGAGGCCTTGGCTTTCTCCGTGGGAGCCGCGGGCGCCGGCTTGGCGAGAGGCGTGTACGGCTTGAACGCGGCCTCGCTCTTGGGCTCGACCAGCTTGTAATCCTGGTCGACTTTGAGCTTTTCGAGGGTGATCTCTCGACCGGACGGCCAGCGGATCACGGCCTTGTCGACCGTCGTTGCGGGGCCTATGCCAACGACCACCCGGTGATCGTTGGTGGCCTGCATGCTGTAGCCGCCCTTGCGCTGGCGGTAAATGGTCGTTCCGCCGACGGTGATCGCGAGCTTGGCACCGATCGAGTCGCGGTTGCTCTTGGTGCCTTCCAGGATGAAGCGGATCCAGTGGTTTGGAGACTTGGTGTCGTTTCGCAGCAAGGCCGGCGCAGCGTCTTTGTGGTTGACCACGATGTCGATATCGCCGTCGTTGTCGATGTCGCCGAAGGCGGCTCCGCGCCCGACGTGCTTGGTGTCGAAGTACGGTCCGGCATCGCGGGTTGCCAGGCGGAAGCGCTTCCTGCCGCCAGCAGCCACGTTGTGGAAGAGAAGGGGAAGCTCCTCGTAGTCGACGGGCTGGCCGATCTCGCGGCGATTGTTGTCGACGTGGCCGTTGACGAAGAAGAGGTCGGGCCAGCCGTCGCTGTCGAAGTCGGAAAGTGCACAGCCCCACTTGACCCAGGGGAGCGAGTCGGAGGCCAGGCCGTAGAAGGCGGTGTCGTCGGAGAACGTTCCCTTTCCGTAGTTGAAGTAAAGGGTGGCAGTATTCGTTCGAGAAATTGGTGACAAACAGCTCGGGAAGGCCGTCGCCGTCGACGTCCTCGGCGTCGACTCCCATCCCCGACTGGGCCATCCCGTTGACGTTGAAGGCGGCGCCCGAGATCTCGGAGACGTCGTCGAAGGTGCCGTCGCCGCGATTCAAGAAGAGGAAGTTCGGGTTCATGTCGTTGGCGACGAAGAGGTCGATCAGCCCGTCGTCGTTCACGTCTGCGGCCACCACGCCGAACCCGTGCCCGTCGGAGCGCGGCTTGGGGTCGGTGCGGATCACCTTTTCATAGACGTTCGTAAACGTGTTATTGCCGTTGTTGTGGAAGAACAGGTGCTGGACGGTCTGGATCGCCCGGGGCGAGGAGTAGAGCCAGACCTTCTTCTCGGGGTCGCCGGCCCGGTGGTGGTCCTCGGGGTAGCGCCAGCGGCCGTAGTTCGTGACGTAGATGTCGAGAAAGCCGTCGTTGTCGTAATCGAGCATGGCGCCGCCGGAAGACCAGTTGGGAGCGTCGATGCCTGCCTTCTTGCTGATGTCCGTGAACGTGCCGTTGCCGTTATTCACATAGAGAACGTTCGAGCCGTAGTTGCACAGGAAGACGTCCTGATCGCCGTCGTTGTCGATGTCGCCGGTGATGATGCCGTGACAGAAGCCCTCGAAGCCCAGCCCGGACGACTCGGTCACATCCTTGAAATGGTTGCCACCCAGGTTCTTGTAGAGCCGGTTTGGGCCCTTCTCGGCGGTTCCCAGCGGCAAGAGGGTGCAGGTGGCGAAGTAGATGTCGAGGAGGCCGTCGTTGTCGAAGTCGAAGACGGCGGCTCCCGAGCCGTTGGCGGTCGGGAAATGCTTCTCGTCGGTCATGCCCGAGAAATGCACGAAGTCGATCCCGGCCTCCTTGGCGATCTCGGCAAATCGAAACGGGCTCGACTCGGTCTGCTTGGACATGACGGCCTTGGGGATACTCGACATACGATCGCCTTCGATGTGCGAGACGGTCGCCTGGGATTCAGCGGGCTTGGCCACACCTCCGGCGGCTTTCTGCGAGCCGGCCTGATCGGGCCCGCCGGTCTTCGTGCCGGCATTGCTCGTGGCAGCCGGAGTGCCGTTGCAGCCGGCGGCGAGAGTTGCGGTCAGGATGAAGATCAAAAATGACGGGGGAACGGGCCACGGGCGGGTTTCTGAAGGCCGATCGGCATTCATGAAGCGATTCTCCTTGGCGAAATGTAAGCTAAAGCGCGGCCTGATGATGAATGGATAATTCCGCTCAGCCGCGAGGGCCCTCGGCGGCCTGGCGCAAGAGCGCGAGCCAACCGCAGCACGACCGCAGGCGATTGTAGCAAAAACCGCCGCGCATTGTCGTGGGCGGCTCGCGGCGCCCGCCGGCAATTCTGCGGTGCGTCCGCCCGGGCGATCCCTTACATCTTGAATCATCGGCATCGATCGTGCATATCTTATGCTCGTTGCAGAGCCCCACTTGCGGCCGGGGTTCTAGGGCGCCTACGGAAAATGCCGGCACGGCCACTCGAAATCGGTTCAGGACGGTTCATTGCACGAGGAGCGTTCGGACGATTCAACTTTGACCATCGCTTGGATTTCAGGCGAACAGCCAAAGGACGGAGACAACGATGCGACGGACGGTTAGGCTTCTAACGGCGGCATGCGCGGTGGCGAGCTGGGTGGTTGTAACGGCTTTCGCGGCAGCTCCCACAACCCCGAGCTACCAGGCAGTCGAGCGGTCGATCCAAGCGATCCGAAAGTCATGGGACAGCCCGGGCGCCGCTGCTCAGCCCAATCGCGCCGGGTGGGACGCGCTCTTCGATGCCCTGCTGGCCGACTTGCGCGCTTACGGAAACGCCGAGAGCGAGACCGACCGGCTGGCGGCACTTGACCCGATCTACCAGGTCTCCGAGACGCTGGGATCCATTGCCTGGCAGCCGGCGGCCAATCTCCGGCAGGAGCTGCGTGAGTGGCTGCGGCCCCGCCTGCGCCTGGCGTGGGCCAGGCGCCGGCTCTCCGAGGCGGTCGACGCGCTGCCGGCCACCAGCGACCCGGGCGTTGTCGCCAACCGCAAGCGCTGGGTCGACTTTGTGAGGACCGATCTGGGAACGGCTTTGCGGGAGTACGATTCCGCCCCCACTGTCGCCAAACGGCAGTCCGCCCTCCGGAGGATTCACGACTCGGTGGCTCTGCTCTCCGACGGAAACCGCAAACAGCCGTGGTGGCCTTCGGCCGAGCTGGAGGCCGCCGTGAATGACCTGTTCAACCGTCCCAATCTCGACATCACCGTGGATATGAGCACCGTCTCCCCCTTCCTGAACGCCGACCTGGTCCAAAGCGGGCCGGTCGAGCGCAAGGGCTATATCTCGCAGGTCACCGCCGGGCCCAAGACCGGGTTCGGACTGATGAGCAGCGACGACGGCATCGCCTTCTACAACAAGCAGCTCTTCACCAGCGTGACGCCGGTCTGGGATTTCAACAACCGGGTCGCATCCGACGCGCAAGGCCAGCGGGCAACCAAGCTCTACCAGTTCAATGCGACCACCTACGACTGGGCCGAGCTCACGATCACCACGGTGCTGCGCGGGACCGGATTGCAGATCTGGCCGTCGTACACACACAACATCGACGCCGCAATCGGCTCGGTGCCGACACAGGGCCACGAGTTCGGCCGCGCGATCGCCGGCCTCATCGGCATGGACGAGAACGGGATCAACCAGAAGGTTTACGAGGGCTCGATCGGGCAGTTTCGCCAGGAGATTCCCAAGGAAGCGCTCGAGGAGGCGCAGGAGCGCATCGCCGCCGAGACCGCGCAGAGAAATGCCGACCTGCGGGCTCAGGGCTTGCTCGGCGACAATACACTGGCCGTGAAGGACGTCGTGATCACGAACCTGGCCCTGCGGTCCCGGCCTGAGGGTGTCCTCGTCGGCGGGCGGTTCAACTGGAAAGATTTACCCGGCGGGCCCGGCGCGGACGTTCCGGCGCCCACGGAGCTTTCGAACATCGAGCCCGGCATCCGGGCGAGCGTCCACGTTGGTTCGCTGCTCGGGAGCCTGGCAACGGGGCTCTACGAGCGAGACATGGTGCGGTCGGTTGACAACGTGATGCTCGTCATCAAGGACGTGCCCCCCGGCACGCCGCCGCGCGAGGGACTCGAGATCGCCAAGAACGTCGACTTCACCACCTTCGCCAAGCGGCTCGCCGAGTCTCGCAAGCCCAAGCCCGGTACTCCCAAGACGACGGTCCTTCGGGTCACGCGCCCCAAGACTCCGCCCGAATTCAGCACCGACGCCCGCGGATTCCTGGTCGCGCTGATTCACGACCTCCAGATCGAGGTGCCGGCACCCGAGAATCAAGAAAAAGGCGGGTTCGTGGGAGCACCGGCCAAGGTCTACCGGATCAAGGTCCCGCTTGCCGAGATCTCGCTGTCATACAAGGTCGACCTGTCCAAGCCGGGGGCCATGCGCGTTCAGGCCAAGGTCGAGGAGTTCAACCCCGGGGCCGACGGGCAGGTCTTCGCCATCGCCGACGACGAGGCCAAGGCCGCACTGCTCTCACGGTTCTCGACGGCGTTCGTGCTCGGTGCTCTGGGCGGCACAGCTTCGCCAGCAGCCGATCGATTTGACGCTCGACGACGTGAAGATCCCGGGGTTATTCATCCGTTCGATCTCGCCGCTGGACCCCAGCGGATGGGTGCAGGTGAGCCTGGAGCGCGACCCGAGCTACCCGATGCCACAGTTTACCCGCGCGGCGGCGGCGAGGGCCGCGCCTGTGCAGGCGCAGTACCTTGTTCCGGCGCCCGCGGTGGTTCCGGTCCAGGCCAACTGCCCGCCCGCGGCGACCGGCCGTCGCTAAATCTCAATCCGTACCGGAATCGTCGATCCGCTCGAAGCGAATGCGATTCCGGTACGTGCCCGCGGTGTGCCCCACGCAATCCCAGCCGCGACCGACCGATGTGCCCGCCAGCGTCACGAAGATTGAGGCCGGCGCCTCCGGCTCATCACCCGAAGCGCTGAACTCGATCGCATTCACCGGCACGCCCCAGCCCGCCGATGGCGACAGGGCTGTACCGGCCTGTTGCGCCCAGTCGGCCAGTGTGATCCATCCCTCGGGCCGCCCTTGGTCGAGCAGGGTGATCTCGAGCGGCTCGTCGCGGCCGAGCGGGCCGCTCGCGAGCAGCTTGAACGGGCCCTTCTCGCCGCTCGAGGCCTCAACCACGCGGAAGGTGCCTCCTCGATCGAGGAATGCGAAGCGGGCGGGCCGGCCGAAGGGATAGTCGAAAGGCAGGACGTCAACGGCGACGTCCGGACAAGGCGAAAACTCGAGCGACAGCTCGCGATGCCCGCGAATCTCGACGTCGCAGTACGAATTCAGGTGCGAATACACAGGCTGATCGAGCCGTGTCAGGGCCAGAACCGAAAGCACGGTCCCGCCACTCCCGGCCCGTGCCGCTCAAGAAGGCCGGGCCTTGACCCGGGACGTCGAAGATGAGCGAGCAGGCTTGCTGGCCTTCGTGACGCCCGCCACGAAACCTGGGAGCGGCACCCTCACGCACCTGCGGTTGCACGAGAACTGTGGGGCATCCGTCCAGCGATCGGCTGGAGAACAACAAGAGCGGATCAACCATCAATGTCAGGCGGCCCAGGGGCACCGTGATTGAGGCGTTTGATGACTGAACCAGCACATTCCCGTCGAGTCGGATCGCCCCCGGCTGTGAGGCAGAGTTCCCCGGGCCGGCTTCGAGCTCGGAAAACGGGATGTCGAGTGGACGCGTCGCGGGCAGGGGCGCGCGTTGCGTGTAGGCCAGAGCCACCCCGGTGGTCGCCGAGAGCATGATCGTTCCGGCGAGAGCCATGATCGCTCGCGTGCTCGCTCGCGGCCGGTGAAAATACACCGGTATCGTCAACAGCGCCATGAGCGCGGCAGCCGCGGCGGGCGCCAGCCATAGCCACGCCAGCGTGATCGGGAACAAGACGCGGGTCGAGACCGCCATCGCGGCCCACGCCGCGGGCCAGACCGGCAACAGCACTCGCAGCGCCGCGATCGATTCACGATGGAGCGCCCACAGCGAGCCGAGTGAAGCGGCGAGTGCCGCGATCGGCGCGACCGTGTTGGACCAGAACCGCGGATGGCCGGCGGGGAACCCGCCCGGCTGTAATTCCCACCAGAGAATCGCCAGAATCGTGTGGGCGACGAGTACCTTCAGCCAGAAGATCCGGAACGGGCGCGCAGCCATCGATCGATCTCCCTCGCTCGCGCGCCGCGCTTCTCGCTTGGGCGCCAGAACACAATGCCCGTAGAATGGCTACCCCGCACGATGAGTCGCCGGCAGGGCCGGGCGCGCTCGCCTTTACGACCGCCGCAATCGTAAGATCGCGCTGGTCGTGGGTCCATCTTGATGCTTCTGGGGACAAACGGCCATGCAATTCGAAATCACCGAAACCATTCTGCAAGCCAAGCGAGCGAAGGGCATGACCTTTGCCGAGCTGGCGAAGATCGCGGGCTGCAATCCGATCTTCCTGGCGGCTGTCTGCTACCGACAGGCCAGTGCGACCCCGGAGCAGGCGGGCAAGCTGCTAGACGCCTTGGGGCTGGACCGGACGCTCGTGCCGGAGTTAACCGGTTTTCCCGTGAAGGGAGGTCTGATGGAAACGGTCCCGGTCGACCCGCTGCTCTACCGCTTTCACGAGATTCTGCAAGTCTATGGCTTGCCGCTCAAAGATGTGATCCAGGAAACCTTCGGTGACGGCATCATGAGTGCCATCGATTTCACGATGGATGTGGAGAAGGAGCTCGACCCCAAGGGTGATCGCGTGAAGATCACGATGTCGGGCAAGTTCTTGCCGTACAAGCGATGGTGAGCGACCAGATGCTGGGTGCCGCCGGAATCGTGCGCGGAATCTTTCCTGGCGGTACAAACTGACGCATTCATCTCGAAAAAGGACCTTGATGTGACGCCGGATCCGGACGATCTTCTCGCCATATTCGATCATGACGGTGTTCTGGTTGACTCGTTCGAATTCCACGAGCAGGCCTGGATGGAGCTTGAGCGGAGGACGAAACTGGGCTTCACGCCCGAGTTCATCCACTCGACATTCGGCATGACGAACCCCAGCATTTTTCGCCATCTGCTCGGGGAAAAGCTCAGTGACCTGGAGGTGCGGCGTTATGCGGATCTGAAGGAAGAGTGCTACCGCGACGTCGCGCGGGGGCGCATTCAACTGCTGGAGGGAATGCGGGAGCTGCTCGATGCGCTCACCGATCGCGGGGTCAAGCTGGCGATCGGCTCGAGCGGCCCGCTGGCTAACCTCGAGCTGAGCGTCAGCGAATGCGGGCTCGAGGGGCGATTTGCGGCGATTGCGTCGCTCGAGGACATCACGCGCGGCAAGCCCGATCCTCAAGTGTTCCTGATCGCAGCGGCCAAGTCGGGAGCTCTGCCGGCGCGTTCGGTCGTGTTCGAGGATGCAACCGTCGGGATCCAGGCCGCCAAGGCCGCGGGCATGTACGCCGTCGGACTGACGACGACCCACCCCGTCGCCACGCTGGCCCAGTCGGGCGCCGACCTGGTGGTGGAGAGCTTGATTGGGTTCGACGTTGATCGGCTTGTGCGGCGCCTTCGCTCCAACCACAGCGATCCACGGCAGTCGACGTGACGCGGACCTACGCAGTCAGAACTGTCTCTTAGCGGAACCTATTGGAAGATTTCATCGTGCGTCCCAGTACGAACAAGCTCGAGCATGTTCTGGGAGCGCCGATAGACCAATAGCCAGTCTCCTTCGCCGCCGACATGGCATTCTCGAAATCCGGCCCAATCGCCTTCAAGTGCATGATCTCTGTGACTTCCAGGCAGCGATTCGCGATCAGACAACAACCGTATAACCGCATAGAGTTTCTCTATGCGAGTACCTTGCTTCTTCGCCTGCCGCTTCATGTCTCGATCATACGCTGGCGTTGTTACTATGATCAAAGGCGGAGGTGGCTGTGAGGACTCCTGACTAGCCTTCGCCAATCTTAATCCCCAATTTATCAAACAGATCGTCCACGTCAGCGTATCGCGTCACGCGTCCCGCTTTGAGATCAGCGAGAGCCTTTCGTGAAACTGCGTTGGGAATTCGAGATTTAGTAGTCTTGGTCGTTGTACCACAAGGTCCATTCTTAACGATGACCGCTTTGTCAGACTTGGAGTCTACAGCCTCGGACGAAGGTTTCTTCGCAGCCCGAGCCTTTCCAGACGGAGTCTTGGAGATTTCGCGTTCGTGGCGCAACCGTTTAGCGGCCATTCGCTCTGCACTCATATTCAAAACCGAGTCTTGATTTCGGGAGAATTTCCCTACTTTTAACTATCGCCCATGCCGTTGTAGCAGTCAATGCTACAATCAGCGCTCAGCAACTCTCGTGACCGATCGAAACATATTTTCTTAATGGCGGGAAACGACCTCCGGTGCCCTTCGCGTTGCCAGGGCTTGCTGCACCCATTATAATCAGGGGTTCTAGTCCATCATGTATGCGCAGGGTCCTGGCCAACGATGTTCGACGACTTACAAAAACGGCTGTCCTCGGCGTTCCGGCGGTTCCGCAAGAGCGGCATCCTGACCGAAGCGAACATGAGGGAAGGTCTGGGCGAGGTGCGAAACGCCTTGCTCGAGGCCGACGTTCATTACAACGTCGTCCAGGACTTCATGGCCAAGATCACCGACAAGGCCGTCGGCACGCAGTTGATCAAGAGCGTTCGGCCCGACGAGCAGATCGTCAAGATCGTGCACGACGAGCTGATCGAGCTGATGGGTCCGGTCGACCCGTCGATTCGCCTCGAGAAGGCAGGGCTCACGGTCCTCATGCTCTGCGGGCTTCAGGGCTCGGGCAAGACGACGACCTGCGGCAAGCTTGCCCGGCTGCTCGGTTCCGAGGGGCGCAAGCCGATGCTGGTTGCGGCCGACCTCCAGCGCCCCGCGGCCGTCGAGCAGCTCAAGGTGATCGGCGGGCAGGTCGGGGTTCCGGTCTTCAGCCAGACCGGGTCGAACCCGGTCGCGGTCTGCCAGCAGGCTCTGGTTGAAGCCAACCGGCAGGGGTGCGACACCCTGATTCTGGACACCGCCGGGCGGCTGCACATCGACGATGAGCTGATGGCCGAGTTGACGTTGATCGAGAAGAAGGTCAAGCCCCACCAGGTGTTCTTCGTCTGCGACGCATTGACGGGGCAGGATGCGGTCGCCTCGGCCGAAGCCTTCAACAAGGCCCTCGAGCTGGACGGCGTGATCTTGACCAAGCTCGACGGCGACGCCCGCGGCGGCGCGGCGCTTTCGGTGCGGCGGGTCACCGGAGTGCCGATCAAATTCGTCGGCAAGGGCGAGAAGCTCGACAAGCTCGAGCCGTTCGACCCCGAGCGCCTGGTTGGCCAGATGCTCGGCATGGGCGACATCGTCGGCCTGGTCGAGGCCGCGCAGTCGGTGATGGACGAAGACGAAGCTCGCCGTCAGCAGGAGGCGCTCGCCAAGGGCAAGTTCGATCTCGACGATTTCCGTAAGCAGCTCGGCACCATGAAGAAGATGGGCTCGATGCGCGACCTGATGAGCAAGATACCCGGCATGGGCCAGATGGGGATGGAAAACCTGGCCGGCGCGGGCGTCGACGCGGATGAAGAGGTGAAGCGGATCGAGGGAATCATCGACAGCATGACGCCCGGTGAGCGCCGGGATCCGGCAACCATCGATATCTCGCGGCGGCGGCGAATCGCCTCCGGCAGCGGCGTCGACCCGTCGGACGTATCCAGCCTGGTCAAGCAATTCGACGCGATGGCGGCGGTGATCAAGCAGATGGCGCAGATGAGCATGATGGACAAGGTCCGCACGCTGACGGGGCTCGGCCGCGTGGCCGCGACCAACCCCGCCGCCCAGATCATGGCGCCCGAAGATCGGGACGGGCAAGCGGTTGACATCCAAGGAGCGCGAAAAACAGAGAAAACAGAGAGAAAAGGAGGAACGCCGCCGCCGCCGCGAGGAGCGCGGCCGAGCCGGCCCGCCCCCCGAGTGAACACCGGCGCCGCCCGGGATTTTTGTTGGTTACGATTCGACTGATCTAACAGCGAGCGAATCTCTGCTCAAGGTGAGGCGAGACGAGCTCGATTTGACTTTTGATTACAGGAGTGCGCGAGTGGTTCGACTTCGTATGAAAGCCCTGGGACGCCGTCATCGCCCGTTCTTTCGCATCTGCGCGATGGATTCGCGCACGGGGCGCGACGCCTGTCCGATCGAGGAACTGGGTCACTACGACCCGATGTGCTCCGACGCCAAAACGCAGACGGTCTTGAACGTCAGCCGCCTTCGCTACTGGCTGTCCGTCGGGGCCCAGCCGTCGCACAAGGTTCAGGTGCTCTTGAACAAGTTTGGTGTGAAGAAACCCGCCCCGGGCGAGCCGTGGGAGGTGCCGGTGGAAGTCGCCGCGGCCCCGGCCTCAGCCGCGCAGCCGGCCGCGTCGCAACCAGGCGCCTGACTGACCGAGGCGCCCAGGGAGTGACCGGCCCAGGATGTCAGCGACATGGCAAGCTCGCCGCAGCATCGCATCGACGTTCTGACACTCTTCCCGGCGATTCTGGATGGATACCTGGGCCAGAGCATCCTCAGGCGGGCGATTGACGCAGGGCTTGTCGAGATCAAATGCTGGGATTTCCGCGACCACGCGGAGGGCAAACACAAACAGGTCGACGATCGGCCGTTCGGGGGTGGCCCGGGAATGGTCCTGATGGCCCCGCCGGTCGTAGCGGCGACCGAGGCCGTGCAAGCGGCCAACCTCCCGCGCGGACGCCTGATCATGCTCTCGCCGCAAGGCTCCCGGCTCGACCAGAGCCGCGTTGCCGAGCTGGCACTGGAACCAAGACTCATTCTGTTGTGTGGGCGATACGAGGGGTTTGACGAGCGGATCATCGAAATCCTCGAGCCCGAGCTGCTTTCCGTGGGCGACTTCATCCTCTCCGGTGGCGAAGTTGCGGCCATGGTCTTGATCGACGCGGTCGTGAGGCTCATTCCCGGAGTGCTCGGTGATCCCGAGAGTGCCGTTGATGAGTCGTTCGGCCCGGATGGAGGACTCGAATATCCCCACTACACCCGGCCACGTGCCTACCGCGGAAAATTAGTCCCCGAAATTCTCTTGGGCGGCGACCATGCCGCCATCGCCCGCTGGCGGCTTGAACACCGCCGGCCAACGAGCTTGAAAGGAGCTTCCCATGCAGAACAAACTCATGGAGCTGGTCGAGAAGGCCACGCTCAAAGCTACGACGCCCAAATTTGAGATTGGTGACACGGTCGACGTTCACGTGCGCATTCTCGAGGGCGACAAGGAACGTATTCAGATTTACAACGGCGTCGTGATTGCCCGTTCCGGCCAGGGACCACGCGAGATGTTCGTGGTGCGCCGCATCGTCCAGGGTGAGGGCGTCGAGCGGAAGTTTCCGCTCCAGTCCCCGAGAATCACCGACATTGTCGTGAAGCGCTCGGGCAAGGTCCGGCGTGCCAAGCTCTATTATCTGCGCGAGCGCTCCGGCAAAGCCGTCCGGCTCAAGGAGCGGTTCAGCAGCACGACGGCTCCCGAGGCCAAGGCCGCCAAGGCCGAGCGCCGCAAGGCCCGCGCCGCCAAGAAAGAAGAGAAAGAAAAGGCCAAGAGCTGATTCGCCGTCGACGGGATCGTTGCGCCGCGGCTGGCCTCGCGCGACTCAACGTTTTTTCTCGCCTTCAGTTGCCCTTTTGGCCGGCCGCAGAAGCGACCTGGCCTCCTTGCGCACGCGATCGACAGCGACCCGCACGTTCCACGGCGCCGGCTCACGCTTGGGGTCATGTTCAGCTTGGTCCAGCACCTTTTCCGCCTCGGCCAGTCGCCGGGCTGCCTCGAGCGAGTTGCCAAGGCGATCGTGTGCCATCGCGAGAAACGCCAGGTTCAAGAACTTCTGGTAGTCGTTCTTGGTCTGCGCCGTGATCGCTTCGTCAAGCTGACGTACGGCATCGTCGAACTGCCCCGAGCGATAGAGAATGCGCCCCAATTCGCTCTGCGTTTCGGCCACGGGCCGGGCCTTCTTCAGCCGAGCGTTCGAAGCAACGCGAGCGCCGTGAATCATCTGCGCCGTCGCGCACACCGGATTCAAGTCAGCGACAGCATCCGGAATCACCGTGCAAGCTGCCACGACCGACGGCGCCGCATCGAACTCGACTGGGAACCTCGCGAGCATTCGGCTACAGGCGCGGTGATATTCGGCCTCATTTCCTGCTCCCAGTTGTGCTAGCGCGATGAAGTAGAGCGCCGTCGGGCTCGCCGGGTCGGTCTTGAGCACGGATTCCAGCTCCTCGATCGCGGCACTCCACTGTGCTTGCTCGGCCCGCGCGTTCGCGCGCAGCATGCGGCGCGGCCAGGTCATCTGGTGACGCGGCGATGTGGCGATCGAGCTTGGCGGTGACCTCTGCCCAACGGCCTTGCCGCTTCAGGTCACCGAATTCGTGCTCGGCCCATTGCTGCTCGAGGCGCGCGATGTACAACAGCTCGCCGAGCGCCACGCGGTTGGCCGGCTCGATGCGCAGCGAATCTCGAAATGCCTTTCGCGCCTGAGGGAGTTTCTTGAGCTCGATATAATCGAAGCCCACCCCGCGCATTGCCGCCGCCTCGAATGGTTTCTCGAACGGAATGCTCCTCGCTAATGAAACCGCCGTCTCGTACGACTTCATGCCCTCCTCAGGGCGGCCCAACTGGGAGTAGACGAAACCCCGCTCGATGTATGCGTCCGCCGAGTAAGGGCGCATCTTGACCGATCTGGTAAGCCACGATTCCGCTTCGTTCAACCGCCGCCGCGCTCCCTCGATCCACCCCTTCTTGCAAAGGGCCCACCCGTAGCACCAGTCGACCCAGACAAGCTTTCGCTCGCCCGGGTGCTCCTTCCGGTAGCGCTCGAATTGCTCGCGATTCACCACGGCTACATAGTCGACCTGCTTGTCAGCCGTCTCGTTCTCGAAGAATTTGAGCACGTCGTCGATCACTGCCTCGGCTTCGTCGAGCTTCCCCTGCGTCAGGAGCTCCTGGGATTTCATCAGTTTCGGCCGCTGGTCCGAGCCTCGCCCGGGTTCGAGACCCTTGAGCGAGAAATCCACCTGCGTCGTGACCACGCCGCCTGTCGGAGGCTGCTGCGCCGCGCGGCGAACGACACCGCGATGACCGCGACCCCTGATAAAACGGCGTACAAGATCGGGCGAATCGACCTCAAGCACGAATGGAGCACGACGGAATGGCTCGACATCGACTTGACCTCCTGCGCCCTCTTCGACTGGTGATGAAGTCCGGTTGAGGTCGCTCCTGGAAGCATACGATGAGTGCTCGCGGTGTTCCAGTCTCCGGCGATCACTTCGGAATCGGAATGTCGTTGATTGTAATCGGCTCGCTCCAGGGTCGAGAAAAACCCGGTCGGTTTGGTAGAATAACCCGGGGCCCTGCGGGCTCGATCCACTCCATGCCCATACGGGGAACCTCGCCGCATCCAATCGGACCGGCGGACGATCGGTTCGTCCCAAGCACGAGGAGTGCGATCATGTCTCTTCAAGGTGGGCTCTCCACGAGCGAGATCGCCACGATCTTCGCCGAAGAAATTGTGGCGCAGGGTGGTTCTGTGACGGACACGTTCGACGATGGGGCACGCCTCTTTTTGCGGGCGGTGCTTCCAGCCGAACAGGAGGTCAAGCGCGGCGATCGCCTCCAAGGCGGCGTTGCCCTGCGGGCGACCGACGACGACGTGTGGGTGCATCCCTATGTCTTTCGCCAGGTCTGCTCCAACGGCGCGATCATCGCTCGCGCGACTCAAACGCTACACATCGAGCAAGCCGACTTTTCCGCCGCTTTTGGCGAGGAAGAGCTAGCCGGTGCGATTCGAGACGCCGTTCGCGATTGCTGTGCGCCCGAAGCCTTCGACACCGCAGCCGACGCGATGCGCTCCTCGGTTCATTCTCCGATCGACATGGCCGTGACAATGGCGTCGATGCTCGCTCGTCTGCCAGAAGCGATTCGAGGCGAGCTCATCGACTCAATCTTCCACGATCTCGTGCGCGGCGCAGACCGCTCGCGGTTCGCACTGACGAACGCCGTGACCGCCGTGGCCCGGGATACGCGCGACCCCGAGGCGCGATGGAAGCTCGAAGTGCTCGGCGGGTCGATCCCGTTCGAGGCTGATGACACGCTGGCGCGCCTGCGGCACGCGGTTCTCACCGCATAGACGAGATGATGGAGAAGGTTGACACGCGCGCCCCATTGTCGCCCTTCGCTCCGAGGCTGTGATTTTTTCGGCGTTGGGGTTGATTTTGTATAGTGTTCACGTTCTAATACCACGCATGTAGTCCGCCGCATGAGCCCCACGCAGCCCCGGTGTTGCAGGACGAGCGTCATGACACTTCCTCTCTTTAGCCCAGAAGACTTGCCCGATCAGCCCTCTCCCGCCCAGGCTGCCCAGTCGATGCCAACTGGCAAGCCGCGGCTGCGGTGTCCCGTACGCGACCAGATCGAGATGCGCTGGGCATCGCTCGATGAATTGCTCGAGGCCGACCATCCGGCCCGGGTCGTCTGGGCGGCGGTCTGCAAGCTCGATCTGAAAGCCTGGCTCGGCGAGATCAAGGCCGTCGAGCGACATGTCGGCCGAGATGCCACCGACCCGCGCTTGCTGGTCGGATTGCGGGTTTTCGCCACATTGAAGGGAGTCGGCAGCGCCCGTGAAATCGAACGGCTGTGCGAAAAGAACCAAGGGAGTCTGCCGTACCAGTGGCTGTGCGGCGGCGTAACCGTCAACCACAGCATGTTGTCCCACTTCCTCGCTTGTGGGGGCGAGAAGTTGAACGAACTGCTCACGCAGATCGTGGGCACCCTGCTCCATGCCGGGTTGGTGAAAATGGACCGGGTCGCTCAGGACGGAATGAGAGTGCGTGCCAGCGCGGGCAAGAGCTCGTTTCGTCGTCGCGGTAGCCTGGAGGAGTGCCTGAAAGCGGCGAAGGAGCAGGTTGAGGCGCTGAAGAAACTGGCCGAGGAGGACACAGCAGAGCTGACTCGACGGCAGCGAGCGGCGCGGGAGCGTGCCGCCAACAAGCGACAGCAACGGATCGAAGAAGCGATGCGGCAGTGCGAGGAGCTGCAACGCGAACGTGACGAGTCCTACGGCCGCAAGGGGCGGGAAGCGCGTGCTTCGACCACCGACCCCGACGCGAGGATCATGAAGTTTCCAGACGGAGGATTCCGGCCGGGATATAACGTTCAATTCACAACAGACACCGAAAGCGGTGTGATTGTGGGTGTGGAGGTGACCAACGCAGGGAACGATGGCGAAGAACTTCCGCCCATGCTCGACCAGTTGGAGGAGCGTTACGAACGAATTCCGGATGAGGCATTGGTTGACGGTGGCTTCACGACCAAGGACTCGATCGATCAGGCGGCCCAACGCGGCTGCATCGTATACGGGCCGATCAGAGACGAGAAAAAGAAACAGGCAAATGGAGAAGATCCCTACACCGCAAAGAAGGGCGACAGCGAAGCGGTTGCCGCTTGGCGGATCCGAATGGGGACCGAGGCCGCGAAGCTGATCTACCGGCTGCGAGGCCAAACAGCCGAGTGGGTCAACGCCCAGGCTCGCAATCGAGGATTCTGGTTTATGCCCGTGCGTGGCCAACCGCGTTGCCGCGCCGTCGCATTGTTGTTTGCAATTGCTCACAACCTGGTTGTCGCAGGGAGACTGCGCCCAGCGATGGGCAAACTGGCGGAATGAGCGGTACTTTGCAAAAAAGGGACAAAATAGGAAAGCGCGTTTGCGTCAACGGCTGGGCTATTGGAGAACTGGCGTGAATCGGCGGCACTAACCGAGCGACCAAGCGGTGAATCACAGCCGACTAGGCCCAACGGCCGAGTTACCGCAACGCGGCCAAAAGATGACAGCCTCTCCGCGAAGGGATTCTCTGGACGTGGTCGAAAATCGCGAAATCCCATTCAGGGAGTCGCCCCAACCACATTGAAATGCGGCGCCGGCGGCACACGCCGGCTCATGCCGGCGGAGACGACCTCGCCGATCAACCCAAGGATCCGTTCGCGAAAAACGTCGAGCGACAGCCCTTCGGCCCGGCGCCGGGCGAGATCCGCATCAAATCGGCACCCGTTCGACTCCCAGTCATCGATCGCACCGAGCAAGCCTGCCGGCGTGGGCTCGCCATAGGTGAGCCCAACGGTGTTATCAACGGTCTCGGCCACCCCACCGCGCCCGAGCGCGATCACGGGCATCCCGGACGCCAGGGCCTCGATGGGAACGATCCCGAAATCTTCGTCACCCGGGAACAGCAGGGCCCGGCAGCGCCGGTAATGCTCACGAATCACATCATCCGGCTGCCAGCCCAGAAATTGCACCGAGCCCCGCGCCATGCCCTCGAGCCTCGCCCGCTCGGGCCCTTCACCGATCACGATCAGCCGCCGGCCTGACTGCGAACAGGCTGCGACCGCATGGTCGATGCGCTTGTAAGGCACCAGCGCCGACACGACGAGATAATCATCGCTGCGCGGGCTGGAGTCATTCGCCGGAGTATAAAACTCGACGTCCACGGGAGGCTGAATCACGCGGCTGTCGCGCCGGTAACAGCGCGCAATGCGCCTGCGCACGGTCTCGGAGATCGCGACGAAGTGCGAGACACGGCTGGCTGTGGTGCGATCCCAGCGCCTGAGCCTCGAGAGCAGCCTGCGAGCGAGCAGCCGCCGTAGCGGCCGGTCTGACCAGCTTTCCAGGTAGGCATCCCGGCCCTGCCAGGCATACCGCATCGGCGTGAAGCAGTAGCAGATGTGCGCGACGCCAGGCGGCGGCACGACCGCCTTCGCCACGCAGTGACTCAGGCTGATCACCACGTCCACATCGCTCGGGCGCCATCCGCGCACCGCCAAGGGCATGACCGGCAGCAGGTGGCGATACCACCGGAAAACACCGGGCACCTTCTGAAGCGCCGAGGTGCGGATCGTCATGGACTCGATCGTCGGGCTCAATGACCCCCGCCGGTGAATGAGCGTATAAAGCGTCGCGTCTGGAAACGCCCGACATAACACCTCGAGGCACTTCTCGCCACCGCGCATGCCAGTGAGCCAGTCGTGGACCAACGCGACGCGCAGACCAGCGAGTGACGCCGGCACACCATGATCACTCGGCAGCGGATGGTCAGACCCCAGACGCCGGCCCGCGCCGATGCCTGCCTCGCCATATCCGGTCCGCGTTCGCAGCCCCGCCCCGCGGATGCCCGCCTCCATGCCGGCCTCCCTCAGTCTGGTCTGTTGAAAACTCGCACTATCAGGCGCGGAGATTTCCCGTCGCGAACGTTGCGCCAAGTTCCCCCCCCTTAAGAAGGGGGGGCCAGGGCGGGTCCGCCCCGGCGGCCGCCATCACAAACCCGTCCCGCAACAGAGAAACGCCGAATCATCCGCCTCGAAATTCGCCAATTCGGACGGGTTTTCACCTCCCTCAGTCTGCTCTCGCGTCAGCCACGACGCCTCGCGCCAGCAAAACCGTTCCAGTCCGGCCCCGCCGCAACCGCATACTCGAGGCGGAAACCTACCTCACATTGACCGATCAGGCAAGCCGGGCCGGAACGGTTGCGGGATCTCCGAGTCACGAGTCGCAGCTCGATCACCGCGATCGACAAGCTGTCTCGCCGCGAACCAGCAATCAACGCTCCTCTTCTGGCATCACGATGGGGAGCCAATTGAAGCAAAGCAGAACGTGATCGCGCAACCCGCCGAGAGCGGAGCGGGGACTTCTCTGCATCCAGAACCACCGATTTGCGTCACGTCCTTACCACCATTGGATTTAAGTGTGACGATGGAATAATCGGAACCTGTTCTTTTATCGTCGTAAACAACTGCTCGCCTTATATTTAGGGCGTGACGATCGAATATTCGGAACCTTGGCAATTCCAGATGTAAAATCATGTGGTGACTAAGGTTATGGCGTGACGATCGAATATTCGGAACTCTGGCCTCGACACTGGTACTGAAACCGCACGATGGTCACTTCGCGGCCACTTCGACAATAAACACTAGTGGATGGGTCGAAATGAGACGAAATGGGACGAATGACCCCAAAAAGTCTCATTTTGCTTGCTGTCTTGAACCCCGTCCGATAGCTGGCCGGAACGGTTTGATGCCGTACGGAAATGCCGAGAGCCAAAGAGGATAACGCCATGGGTACTACTCCAAGATCGCCCGGGCCGCCGGGTGAAAACTCCCTCTCGCGTGGTCCAGACCAGTCCCACACTCGCCACATCGCAAAACTCTGGGGCATTTCATCCCGCAAGTTCCGCCATCCGGCCTGAAAGGCCAAAACAACAAAGCCCAGGGCAACTGTTAGCAACGCCCTAGGTGTGTCCGTACCCCATTCCTCGCCACCACCCCCTGGAGCCCAATACCACCCATTGTCGCCCGTCGCTCTGCAAAGGGATTCTTCCCGCCCCCCGAAGGCATACCTCCCGCGCTCGTGGGGGAGATGCCACCGCAGGTGGCCGAGGCGGGCCTGAGCCCCCGCAAAACGAGAGGCAGACACCCAGCGATAGACGGACGCGTAGGTCAGGCTTCCGCCTGACGGCCCCAGCCCGATAGCGCCGGCGCAGCGCCCTTCTTTCGGTCTCCGCGCAGGGGGAATTCGTTTTGCAGATTTGTCGCGCGTCCTTACGCCACAAGGATTACGGGAATGCACTCGGTCTGTCGTGATGGCGAACCATCGGCCGAATTCGAAGCCGAAACCCCGCCCGTAACCGCCCGGCCTTGGCCCAAAATCGCCAGGGTGCGGCCCGCGACCTGGCACAGACCCCGAATCCGGTTCGGCCGCCCTCCGCAAACGTAAATATACACATGTCTTCGGTCGATCCAACAGCCTCTCGCCCCCTGGTGCGAAATGATACCAAAGTGATACCACCATGAAGGTCTCTTCCGATCCCCGCTCTCCGTCTTCCGGCTCCATTCGCACCGCGCTTCGTCCTCCGCCCTCCTTCCTCCGTCCTGATTCCGGCTCCGAATCGCCACGGCCCGGCATGCGGAGCGCTCCACCCCCCAGATCCGGCTCCGCGGCGATCCGCAAGTGTCCATGCGAAAAGGGCTTCGGTCGATCAACAGCATCTTTCGCGTGGCCGAAATTGATAACTAATGATAGCACAAAACAGGAGATCCTCGCCTTCCTCCCAGTTCAGAGTCCGGGGGAGCGAACCGTGCGCTCGACTGACGACCCGGCAAAGCCGCCAGGGCGACGGAGTCATCCTGCGCAACGGCCAGGTCTGCTCGAGTTTCGGTTTTGGTCTCGGCTTCTTTACCCATAGTTCGCACTGGATGTCACTCCTTGCGTGAATTTCAGCGCTGTTCTTCAGGTTGAGATGGAGATCGACGAGAAGGTAGGAAAGCACAGGGGTGCCGCCCATCGCGCCAGCATCGCGCGCTCGCAGACTCTGCCCTACCTATAAAATGCGACCGGTTTCAGTGATCGGCAATAAAAGCCTCCAAAAAAACTGCAATCGCTCGATCGACACGGCTGCAACGTCAGGACCTACGGCTTTGCGCGATTTCTTTGTTAATTGTGAACACGCGGTCGAAGCAAAACGACCACGCGGTCATCCGATCGGTAATCTCGGTCGAATCCCGATCCGGGTATCGTGTCATCTTCTCTTCCCTCATTCGTGAGATTCGTAAGATTCGTGGTTCGACGTCCCCCGCCATGTCAAACGACAGCCTGGCCACGCTTCGCACGCTCCAAATAAGTAGAAGTGAATGGAACTAGATGGAACTAGACGGGACTCCTGGCCCCAAAAAAATCTCATTTTGCGTGCGGTCTTGAACCACGTCCGATGGCTGGCCGGCAGGCCCCGAAACCGTACGGAAATGCTGAGAGCCAAAG
Organism: uncultured Planctomycetota bacterium; assembly: GCA_963823665.1. Classification (GTDB taxonomy): domain Bacteria; phylum Planctomycetota; class Planctomycetia; order Isosphaerales; family Isosphaeraceae; genus CAVXHV01. The sequence goes on along the minus strand of CAWGMQ010000003.1, from coordinate 928,823 downwards.
AGGATAACGCCATCAGCCCCGCTCCATGATCCCTCGGCCGAATGGGTGAACACTCACCCTCCCCGTGGTCCAGACCCGTCCCACGCCCGTCCCGGCCCAAACTCGAGGCCATTTCATCCCAAAAATCCGGCCTGAAAGGCCACAACAACCCAGCCCAACGGCAACGCCTTGGATGTCCAATGCGCTCGCCTTGGGTTTCCAAAAGGGACGAAAAAACATACTGAACAACACCGTCGAATTGTCGTGGCGTTCTTGGTGGCCCGCGCCACTCGCCTTCGCCGTCGCCGAAGAACGCCTCGCGCTGTTCCCATTCGTTGACGCCCATTGAACTTGCAAAGAATGACTCCACCCGAGGCAATCGTCAAACACATGGCGGAAAGTGGCGCAAAGTGGCGCTTTTGCGGCGTGTTCAAGCATCCGTACACTACTGTAAATGGGCCGCATTCTGAATCCCGATCTTGATCTGAATTTAGTCTGTACCCGCCGCCCACCGGCGCGGGCACCGTTGCGCTGACACTCCTGCCGGCCACGCCTGGGGCGATGTCCGGCCCCAACGGGGCGCAGTTCAACAGGCAGGGGCTTCGACGCCCTGGAACACTTCGAGCGCCTGGAACTCTTCCGTCGGTAATCATTCCCGGTTCCAGAGACATGGTTGGTCCCTCGCGCCAACTCCAGTGTCAGCGATCGAGAGTGAGCTATGTATAGTATGGCCCCACTTTCGCGATTCGGCCATTTCGTCGACCAGAAAACCTGGATTTTTTTTTCACGTCGCAGCGGATGCAACGATCAACTCGATCGAAGCCCCAGATTTGAGCGCGACGCCGCCAAAAAACCGGGGAGAAAGCGCCCGGAGCGATTCCCGCATCCAGGGTGTCCGTCCAGTTCGTGAGCCTCCGCTGTTCCGCTCGATTTCTGGCGGCCGCCCAGCGAATCGAAGCTCATCACGGAAATTCCTGTTGGCCCCGAATTGTCGGCGGAACCCTCGGCGGGCAGGCCGACTCCGGCGAGGTTGCGTGCAGACCCATCCGCACTCCTTCAACGCAGCAGCGGCCCGAAAACTTCTCGGACGATTTGTCGAATGCCGGTCCGGCCATTCGACCGTATAGTAAAGCCTGAGTAACCGGCCCGCTCGAAGACCGTTACAGGAGAAGTCATGCCGCAATATTTGGTTGCCATTCACCACCCCGACGACTACGACCCGTCCGTCGCAGAGGACGAAGCAATGCACCGCGATATCGACGTGCTCAACGAGGAGATGCAGGCTGCTGGTGCCAGGATTTTCGCCGGCGGCTTGCATCCGGCAAGCAGCGCGAGGTCGCTACGGGCGCAGCCCGATGGTGAGGTGCTCATCACCGACGGGCCGTACCTGGAGACCAAGGAGCACATCGGCGGTTTTTGGATACTGGAAGCCGCTAACCTGGAAGAGGCGCTGGCGTGGGGGCGCAAGGCCGTCGTCGCCTGCCGGGCGCCAGTCGAGGTGCGCCCGTTTCACGCTGTACCCGACGGAAGCAATTGAGCGGCATGGACACAGCGTGACCCGCCGTTCCGGGGTCCGGACGTCCCGCCGGCCAATTCTCCCCGCCGTGCCGCCGCCCGATCGGCCCATCGGATCGCGAGGCATTCCTCCTGAACGTGCTTTCTGGCTAGGATAGGGGAAGCCGCAAGGAGCATGTGTCATGGCCGTAGCAGCAATCGAGCCCGTCGGTTGGGAAAGGGCGATCATGGCAGCGGAAAAGGTCAAGGAGCGGCTGCGCCGTGCGACCTGCGCCCTCGACGCAGCCGGCGTGTCGTACGCCGTGGTCGGCGGAAACGCCATCGCCGAGTGGGTCGCCCGCGTTGACGAGGACGCCGTCCGCACAACACGCGACGTCGATATCCTGATCCGACGCCTTGACTTTGTCGCGGCGAAAACCTGTTTGGAAGCAGCCGGCTTCATCGACCATCAGCTCCTCGACACCGACACATTCGTCGATGGCCCGCAAGGCAAGCCAAGCGGCGGAATCCATCTCCTCTATGCCGGCGAGAAAGTTCCTCGCGACGGCGACTACAACCTGCCTGAAATCGACGAATCGGAGCGCGCCGCGGAATTTCAAGTCGCCAATCTCGAAGCTCTCGCCCGGATGAAATTGAACGCTTGGCGCGACAAGGATCGAACCCACCTTCGCGATCTGATTGGGGTCGGCCTGATCGATGCGACCTGGCCGGCCCGGTTTCCCCCGCCGCTCGGCGATCGATTGCAACAATTGCTCGATGACCCCAACGGCTGATCGCGAGCGACTACCATCCTGCTCAGCTTCGGCACATTCGTCATGGCCCCAATGGTGGGTCGGGGGCCACCGGGGCCCAAGGCTCGCGGGCAGCCCTCCTATGCTTCGCAGCAAGCATCTTCAGATACTTCGCGCTCCGATCATTGCTACGGAATAGCGTTTCGGATTGCTCCGCCCGCTGCTCCTCCAGGCCTGCGATCTGGGAAAATCGATGTATTTTGTACTCCTCACCGGCCGTATTGTCTAGCGACCTCAAGAAGGTCCTGTGTTCGTATTGAAGTTCCTCTGGAATGCGGCCGTGGCGAAGCTCATCTGCATTCTTCTTTCTTAGTCCCAGGTCGGCCAGATACTTCTGTGCCTGAGTCTCGAAATCGTCCCCGAGCGACTGCTCGCTAAGCGAAATCTCGTGAAAATGCCTGACATTGCGACTGAGACGCACCGCCCCCATACCGAGACCAAACATGAGCCCGGCGTATGCCACCAGGACCATCAATGTCCTCAGAGTGACGCGGACGCGCCGGATCGATGGTCTCGGATGCCCCAGCCGTAGGCCCAGGTTGAGTCCGGCAAAAGCGCAAAACCACGGATAAATGAGCAGCGCAGGGATCAGCGTTACATCGAGGAACGACCAGCCGCGCCAGGCCACCTCCAGGATCGTCGCCAGAAGCGCGGTCGCGATCCCCACGCCGAAACCGGTCAACGCGAGCGTACCGATCCGCCGGCCTCCCTTCGAGCCTTCTTGTACAGTGAGCGGCGCGTCCGCGAAAAACGACGACGCGAGCGATCTTCTCGGAAATCGGTGGTACAAACATCCAAGGCCGGCGCCGATCAACGGGTTGATGATCACGCAAGTAGCCAAAGGAAGAGAGCGAGAGCTCGCCCCAGGTTGCAAGAGTATCGAACCAAGCACGACCAGCGGAAGCGATCCTCCTGCCAGTCCTACGAGCGCGTACCAGCCCATCGAGCCCACTCGTTTGCCCGCATCGTGCTGTCCCGCTCGGTCTGTCGTCACAGGCATTGCATCCTGGCCGGAAGGGTAGTCGTTACAACGTCGTTACATTTGAGCATCGAGTTTTCCCGTAAGATGACGACCGTGAAGAAGCACATCCCCGTGGCTCTTCAATTCCAGCAGACATCTGAAGGAGACTCAAGATGAGCGGACCTCGAAATGCAGTGTGGCGCATCGCGATCGCCGGTAGCGCGGTTGTCGTGGGGGGATTGGCCTGGGGAAGTGGCGACGCCAGGGCCGAAGCGCTTGAAAAAGAGGTCCCAAGCCAATCGCCCGTCCCGGCCAGATCGAATTTCAATTCGGACGAATTCGGCCGACTGACGACTCTGGCGCTTCAGGGCGATGCGGCCGCCAGTGAACCGGCGATTCAGGCGCTGCGCCGGCACGGGCCGCAATCGGTCGAGTTTCTCATGAGCCAGCCGGAACTGCGCAAGTCGCCGCGCTGGTCCGCCGTTCTGGACTCGGTGGCGCAGCAGAAGGATGCTGAATTCAGCGGACTTTACTGGCACACCGATATCGAAGAAGCCCTGGCGGTAGCGAAACGCGAGAAGAAAGCAGTCCTCTCGCTCCGGCTGCTGGGAAAACTGACGGACGAGCTGAGCTGCGCGAACAGCCGGTTCTTCCGTAACCTGGGCCGATCATTGTCGCGCGGCCAAACTCGCCGCGTCGCTTGCGATCGGCGTTGATCACCAGCCGGAGGTATGGACCAGGATCGCGCTGCGCGGGGCGATGCATCCCGTATTGGACGTTCCGGCGACTCAAGCGGTCGTGAAGCGCGGGCCGCCCCTCGCGGAAGTCGCCGGCAGAAGGGCGCCGTCGAAGGCGCTCACCGAGATGCCGGCGATGGTGCTGATCCGGAATGTCAGCCGCATCATCAACGAAGATTCCGTCCGAAATGAGTACTACCTCCATGTTCGGATTCACAACTGGTTTGCGACGGAGCCGGCTTCGCCGGAACGCGATACCGTGGTCAGCCGAATTTATTCCGAGTTGTTCCTCAGTCCGCTGGATGATCCCTGGTACGGCCTGTCGCGGCCGGACGTGTATTCTGCGATCACGAATGATGGACGCATCGATGCCGTCGCCCAGAACTCTGGTCATTGATTACGCCGCCGCGATCCGACGCGCAGTGGTGGACGCATTGCGCGCCGCCGGTTACGAACCGATCGCCGCCGCACGCGGCGGCGACTCTCAAGCAGGCGTTGCCCGAGCGATTTCTGGCCTTTACGGATATCGACTCCTGCCCCGAGCGGAAGTGTAGCAGTTGTTGCACGTAGCGAGTGCGGCGAATAGGGGCGTGTCTGGGCGTCAGTGGGTTCACATCGATTACGTTGGCCACGCACAGCAATCTGGTCCGGGTATGGGACGGGTCAGTTGGTCAGCGGTGCAGATTTGGATCATCGACCGTCAGTCCTTCGGCAATGGCGGCAGCGTCGAGGGCTTGATCCGCGGAAATCAGCGTCACCGAAGCGAAACCGGCATCCTGCTCCTTCTGGTTTATTTCGAGAGCGGCGGAAAGCTGCACGGCGTCGTAGGCGCGCAGCGCGTGCACATTCGCCAGCCGCATGGCCTCGTTGAACAGGGCGGGCGTAATCTCGATGACGGTGTAACGCCCGGCAAGGTGTTGGCGGAAGCGGTGGAGGATCGACGATGCCTTCTTGGAGGTGATCGTCCGGCCTTCGCGCCGGCGGGCGACGGCAGAGGTAACCTCGACGGCGGTGATGCGGGCGATATAAATCACGGTGAATGGGCTGCGGCGCGTCAGACGGCGCACCCAGCCTGTTCCGTCTTCCTGGACATAGCGCTTGACCAAGCCGCTGGAATCGACGAAATAGGACACCGCCACCTTTAGCGCCGCTCGCGGATGATGGTTTCCGACAGCGGTTCGCCTTTGATGGAAACCGGCTGATCGTCGGGATCGTCGTCGTCGATGTCGAGGGCTGGATCGGGAACTGAGGTGATGAGACCCGCAGCCATCAATCGTTGATTAAACTCGTCGCGCGTCAGGGGCTTCTTCTTGGGCGCGGCGGCTTTGATGCGTTTGGCAGACTTGCCGGATTGCTCGACGGTCGACCTCTTCTGTTGAGCGTCCCGGCGATTGAGCTTCTGGCGAAGCATCCGCACCTGCTCCGGTGACAGTGCCTCGATGCTGCTCAGGAGTTGATTGAAGTCGATATGCGTCATAGGTCTGAATGTATCATCGTGTTATTGCACTGATAGCATAGCTTACCATGGCCAGCGGCTCATGCCAACCCCGCCGTCGCGCGGCGGGCTGCGTTCCGGTTGCGTTCGACAGGCAGGTGTGGTCCGTTGCATGCGTAGATTGACGGTCCGACCTTAGGCGTTGAGGAAACGGGTCAGGTCCGGGATTCCAGACACCCATCCTTTTGTCACGGCCCCAGCATCCATTCATTCGCGGCTCGAAAGGAAACGGGGTCAGGTTCGGCGTTGGCAAAAAAAGTTGCCAATGGATTCCAGACACCCATCCTTTTGTCACGGCCCCAGCATCCATTCATTCGCGGCTCGAAAGGAAACGGGGTCAGGTTCGGCGTTGGCAAAAAAAGTTGCCAATTGGGATCAGTCAGAAAGCTGGCGGCGGGCGGAAACGTGTGATACATCGTTGAGTACTCCGCGAGTGAGTGGTATCCCACGGCGTATACCCCTCGCGAACCTCGATATAGTGATCAGGCTCCGCCAGGGTATTTTTCTTGTCAACCTCGCCGAAGTCGATCAGGCCGCGAGGAGTTCACATCGATTACGTTGGCCACGCACACGATCGCAGGTCCCACGCGCTGTAGATGTGGAGTGCGAGCTCATATGGTACACGGCAAGAATCGATCGTGGCGGCTCGTACTAACGCTAAAGCTATTGGTCCTGTTCGGGCTAATTGGACTATCTGTGTGGACTGCCTTCTTGATTTTGGACCAGAAACACCGCTCAGACCAAGTTGCCGTGCTTGCGCACCGGCTTACAAACCATGCAGACGCGGTCTTCGCGGTGGCCTTTTCACCTGACGGGCGGCTGTTGGCGACTGGCGGAGACGATCGGACGGTGCGCCTTTTTGACACGGATTCAGGGCAGTTGCTCCAATCACTTTTTCCCGACGAAAGCAGGATCTCCTCAATTTGTTTCACTGGAGACGGCCGGACCATCGCGACTGGCTCGTTCGCCTTCAATGTCCGGATTTCGAGAGTATCTGATGGTATCCTAGCCCCAAAACAAGCGACGTATGGTAATTAGCAATAGTACATAGAAGTTGATTATATGAGTGTGCAATAGACGTAGTTTCTACATCCCGAGGGCCCGGCCCCCGTTTCTTACCCTCGGCTTGTCTCCGTCATCTGTCCCTCCCCTCTCTTCGTTCGGTGGCCCACACGGATCGGGGCATCCGGACCCCGACTTCATGCCTCGATCGCCTCAGCACAACCAGCAACTATGCAACCGCTCCGCCAGCCGGAGGAAGGCGTCCTGCCAAGGGTTCCAGGAGAGCAACCGGTAAATCAGCCGCCTACCACCCCGCACGATCTGGCACGGCATCTGGATGAAAGCCGCGCAGAACGTGGCAAATTCCATCCTCAACAATTTTCGTTTCTCTGTCTTGTGTTCCGCCTCGAGCTGAGGCGATACCGGCACCATGAGGGCGCTCCAAGCCTTCAGGCTCCACGCCAGCGAGGCCATGACCATATACGCCCAGTTGCTCACCAAGTCGTCCACGGGTGCGGTCAGCGCGTGAACGCCGCTTTTGAGCTGGGCGATCAAATTTTCCTGCTCACAGCGATCGTTGGCCGAGAACACGACCTGCTTGGCCGTCATCTTGCGGTCGTTGGTGATGTAGAAGAAGTATCGGTATTCCTCGAACAGCCGCATCTGCCCCTTGTCGACCCCTACCAATTTGCGTAGGACGATCATCCGATAACTCTTCTTGCAGGCGACCGGCTGGTATTCGAACTCCGCAATCATTTCCTGGGTCTTCGGCAGAATTTGTGGGTTGAAAAACGATGCAGCAGCTCGGCTCGGGCTCGACAGGAGGGTTCTCCCTCCCACCTTCACCTTCGGTCCGCCCTGCTAGGTTGAGGGCGAAGCGAAGGTGAAGGCGGGAGGGGTAGGCGAAGTTCACATTTGATGGTTCAGTTTTAAATAGCTCTTCGCGGACTCGTTCTTGAGAAAGGTTTTTTTGAAGAAGGTAGGGTAGTGCATCGTGCGCGGCCGTCGGTTAGGGAAGGGTTACCAAGACCATCCCAATCGAGAGGCCCCACACGATGCTCCTCAAGACTATCCTCAATCGCATTGCACCGCAAAAGTCCTTCGTGTACGGCAAGGTAAGTTTGGTCTCGAAAGGAAAGCAACTTGCCTTGGAGGTAGAAATTGAAGCCCGCCGCAACAGCCGAGCTGTTTGCTCCGGGTGCCACCGTAAGCGAGCCGGGTATGATCAACTACCTGTACGAAGGTTCGAGTTCGTGCCGCTCTGGCAGATCGCTGTGTTCTTTGTCTACGCAATGAGGCGCGTTGACTGCCCGAAGTGCGGTGTGATCGTCGAAGAGGTCCCGTGGAGTGACGGCAAGAGCCCGGTGACTACGGCCTACCGATGGTTTCTAGCCGGTTGGGCCAAGCGGCTCTCGTGGCTGGAAGTCGCCTTGATATTCCATACTACCTGGGAAACTGTGTACCGCTCGGTCGAGTATGCAGTCGCATGGGGCTTGGCGAGACGGACGATGACCGGAATCAAGGCCATCGCTGTAGACGAAGTGCAGTGGCAAAGGGGCCATCATTACCTGACGCTGGTTTACCAGATTGACGCTGGGTTCAGGCGGTTGCTCTGGATTGGGTTGGACCGGACGGAGGAAAGCCTGCGTGGCTTTTTCCAAACCATAACCGACGAGACCAAGAACTCGATCCGCTATCTATGCAGCGATATGTGGAAACCGTACCTCAACGTGCTGGCCCAAGAGGTTTCTGGCGCGATCCACGTGCTCGACCGCTTTCACATCATGCAAGCGATGAATAAGGCGATCGACGAAGTACGTGCCGAGGAAGCGCGCCGGCTGAAGCGAGATGGCTACGAGCCAGTCCTGAAACGGGCGCGATGGTGCCTGCTGAAGCGGCCGGAGAACCTAACAAAGAAGCAGACCGTGAGATTGGCCGAACTGGTGCAGTACAACCTAAAGTCCGTGAGAAGCTATCTTTTGCGGGAGGATTTTCAGCGTTTCTGGACTTACCAATATCACGGCTGGGCGAGTCGATTTCTGCACGAGTGGTGCACCAGGACGATGCGATCAAAGATCGAGCCAATGAAGAAAGTGGCTCGAAGGCTTCGCAGCCATGAAGAATTGATCCTGAATTGGTTCAAGGCCCGTGGGACGATTTCCGCAGGCATTGCAGAGGGCCTGAACAACAAGGTGAAATTGACGACGAGAAAGGCGTACGGTTTTCGGACGTTCGATGCAGTGAAAAACGCCTTGTATCACAGCCTTGGCGCCCTGCCTGAGCCAGAATTTACCCACAGATTCTGCTGAGGAGGCCATTTCCTTAAGCAGGTGAACCGTCTCGTATCCTCGCTCCCGGACGATCTCTTGCTTGACCCGCTCGAGCTTCTCGCGGGGAGTCGTTTTGATCTGGTGCTGTTGCGGTCGTTCCAGAAGGGTGTATGCGTTGGCCGGGAGCTCATCGGCTCTCGCTTCGAGGGACTCGTGTGACTCGTACCCGAAGATGAAACGGATGTCGGCCGCATCGTCCCACCGATCCAGATGCTTGGTCTGGGCGAACTTGGTGTCGCCTCGCATCAGGATCTTGCGGAAACCAGCCTGGCGGCAAAACGTGGCCGCCTTGTCCAAGTAGACGTCAGCCAGCTCCTGCGAGGGACGGTTGCCGCTGCGATTGAACAGGAACAGGGGTTCGGCGGTGTTGGCCAGCGAGATCAAGAGCGGATGGTAACCGTATTGGCCGTTGTAGGCGAAGTCCATCCCTTGCTTGCACTCAGAGTCGCTCGGAACGATGGTGCCATCGGCGTCCAGAATTGCTTCCGCAAAGAACTCGGGTGGCTGCTGGGCCCAGACCCGTCGGCGGGATTGATTGATGGTGTCCATCAAGGTTATGACATCGGGCTCACGAAAGCGACGACAGAAGTCCCCCGCCGTGGTGGGGTCGGGGATTCGGTCGGCTCCCAGAGCATTGAGATAGACTTCATCGTTGCGCCGCAGTTCGAGGTGTTCGATCCGTTGACCGCCGGCGAGGATGTTGAAGGCAATGTTCAAGACGTGGTCGGATTCGTGATAGGGAAGATGGATCTTGAGGAGTTGAAGCTTGGCGTCGATGTCGCTGATCAAGCCTATCCGGCGCGCCAACAGCAGCATGACACCGATGCCGCCGGCGCTGAGGCCTTGGACGCGGTCGGCCAGTTCGTACTGGATGTTGCTGGCGGTCATCATGGGCACAGGCCGCTCGGGACCGGGTGGCTTCCCAAGACGCTTGTTAATTCGTCGCCGTCGTTCCTGGAAAACTCGCTTCTTGCGTGCCTCGCGTTTTTTTCGGAAAGTAGCACTCACTCGAAAGCCTCCTTGTCTTGGAATAGTGAGGATGTGATTTCACCTACATTATTCCAAAAACACTGGAGGTTTTCGAGCTTTTTCTCAAAAAACGGCGAATTAATAAAAAAACGACGCTTGTTTCGGGCCTAGACAATATTCTTCCGATTCCTGGTAACGTGATCTCGGTGGCTTTTGCACCGGATCAGAACAGCCTCGCAGTCGGAGATTCGGAAGGTCTGATTCGAATCATCGACTGGAGGGCAAAGCCCGTGCGCCAGCTTCGCGCGATCAGGGTCGACGGCGGTTGGGTAAACTCAGTGGCATTCTCGCCTGATGGGCGGATGCTTGCGTGCGGAAGTATTAACGCGCTATCGATTGTGGATTTACAGAGTGCTTCAGCACCGAAACTAATCAAGCTCTCCTTCCCGGATGATCGCGTCTCTTCGGTCGCCTATAGCTCTGACGGAAAAAAACTGGCGGCCGCAACGGACACGCCGAACGGGGGCGGTCATGCAACAGTCTGGGAAACATCAAATCTTCAATCACCACGATACTCATTTGTTGAAGCGTCTAAAGTGACCACAGTTTCTTTTTCCCCAGATGCGAGCAAATTAGCATGGGGTTGTGACGACGGCGGAATACGTATAATTTTCTCGAATTCCGGCTCACCCGCTGACGTCAAACGGATCTACGCAACCTACTTGCCAATCACCTCCTTGGCATTCTCGCCGGATGGCAAGCACTTGGCATCTGCCAGTACCGATTCAACGGCGCGGATATGGCGTCTCAATGAAGCGGCGATTCGGCCAGTCCGAGCGCCAGCGAACAGCAGATCGGATGCAACGCAGAAGGGCCATTGAAGTTTGTGCCATGCCAGCACATATTATGCGCGAGATCGCCGATTTGAGTTCTTCCCTGGACACCATAAACAATCGGGAGGCGGTTCCACGGCTCGAGGGCGTCCGTGGTCCAGAGCACGCGATATGGAGGGACGGCAAGCGGAACGCAGTTAGTATCGCGCCCCTGATGCCATAGGTGCGCGAGCAGCGGCACCAAGTCTTCGACGACCAAGCTGACCGACGACGGTCCGATGAATTTTGCAGTAAAAGCCATCGAATTTGACGACGCGGAACTAGCCGTGCTTGAACAACGCAGACCGCTTTCAAAGCTTGCGGGCGGTGACTTTCGACATCAGCCAGAAGCCGCTCGAGAAGCGCTGCGGGCTTCGGAAACCGCGGCACGAATCAATATGAGCGTAGTTGTTACAACGTCGTTACATTTGAGCATCGAGTTTTCCCGTAAGATGACCACCGTGCAGAAGCACATCCGCGTGGCTCTTCAATTCCAGCAGACATCTGAAGGAGACTCAAGATGAGCGGACCTCGAAATGCAGTGTGGCGCATCGCGATCGCCGGTAGCGCGGTTGTCGTGGGGGGATTGGCCTGGGGAAGTGGCGACGCCAGGGCCGAAGCGCTTGAAAAAGAGGTCCCAAGCCAATCGCCCGTCCCGGCCAGATCGAATTTCAATTCGGACGAATTCGGCCGACTGACGACTCTGGCGCTTCAGGGCGATGCGGCCGCCAGTGAACCGGCGATTCAGGCGCTGCGCCGGCACGGGCCGCAATCGGTCGAGTTTCTCATGAGCCAGCCGGAACTGCGCAAGTCGCCGCGCTGGTCCGCCGTTCTGGACTCGGTGGCGCAGCAGAAGGATGCTGAATTCAGCGGACTTTACTGGCACACCGATATCGAAGAAGCCCTGGCGGTAGCGAAACGCGAGAAGAAAGCAGTCCTCTCGCTCCGGCTGCTGGGAAAACTGACGGACGAGCTGAGCTGCGCGAACAGCCGGTTCTTCCGTACCACGTTGTATCCGAGCGCCGGCGTGCGCAGCCTGCTGGCGAGTCGGTTCGTTCTGCACTGGCAATCAGTGCGCGCGGTGCCGATCATCACCATCGATTTCGGGGACGGTCGCCAGATCCGGCGCACCATCACCGGCAACAGCCTGCATCTGGTGCTGGACGACCAGGGCCGGACGATCGACGTCTTGCCTGGCCTTCATACGGCGGAAGCCTTTGTTCGGGAATTGCAGCAATCCGGCGATGCGGCCGTCAGACTCGCAGGACTGAATGGCGACATGTTTCTCCTAGGGCGCGCGACGTTTCATGAAGACCGCTTGAAGGACGTCCAGCGAACCTGGGCCGATCATTGTCGCGCGGCCAAACTCGACGCCTCGCTTGCGATCGGCGTTGATCACCAGCCGGAGGTATGGACCAGGATCGCGCTGCGCGGGGCGATGCATCCCGTATTGGACGTTCCGGCGACTCAAGCGGTCGTGAAGCGCGGGCCGCCCCTCGCGGAAGTCGCCGGCAGAAGGGCGCCGTCGAAGGCGCTCACCGAGATGCCGGCGATGGTGCTGATCCGGAATGTCAGCCGCATCATCAACGAAGATTCCGTCCGAAATGAGTACTACCTCCATGTTCGGATTCACAACTGGTTTGCGACGGAGCCGGCTTCGCCGGAACGCGATACCGTGGTCAGTCGAGTTTATTCCGAGTTGTTCCTCAGTCCGTTGGATGATCCCTGGTACGGCCTGTCGCGGCCGGACGTGTATTCTGCGATCACGAATGATGGACGCATCGATGTCGTCGCCCAGAAATCTGGTCATTGATTTGATCTTCCTGCGCAACGCTCAGAAGTCGATGACGGTCCGCCGTTGGCCGACTTGCCTTCCGCGATGGCAGCGAGATCAAACATCGTCCTGTTGGCCGCTCGCTGGGGAAATCCGCCGGGCGGCGTTGTTGTTTGTGGCGGTTCGGAAAGTATGATATGCCTTGAACATGGAGAAGCCGCCGACCGACCCGGCAGATCACGCACGGCAATTCGCTCAAACCTGGGCGGACAAGCTCGAAGAGCACTGCACGGTCCGCATGCAGGAACTCGGCATCCCCGACAACATGAACGGGCAGCCGGACTATGGCCGAGACGGAGAATGGCGGTCTTTCGACTGGCGGGACGGAGAGGGCGGTCGCGCAACACTACTGGCGTGGTAGCCGACTCTGGCGTGCTGAACCCCGACCTTTTGAAAGGCAAGAAGGGAGGTCGGATCTGGCCCGGTATGCGCCTGCGGGACCGGATCCCTCGGAATCCTATCACGCGCTTTCTTTCGCGCAACCGAGGAGTTCAGCTTTCCGCTCAAAGCCTGCCTTCGTGACGCTGTACATGCTGTTCAGGCCCCCAGCAAAGCTGTTGCCTGACGCCATCAGTCCGGCACGGGCAAGTTCCTCATATAGGGGCCTGTTCACTTCTAAGTCAACTGTGCGGCCAAGCTCGATATGCCGCTTGAACAGGGCCAGAGCCGAAGGAGAAAGTGCTCTCTGGATCATAACGCCCTCCGTGTAGAGACTTTCGCAATTCTAATCTGCCCCTTGATCTCTGAGAATCGCAACATCGATCAAAACTCGGTCGCTGCCGCCATCGTCGAAGTCCCCGAAGCAAGCCGACACACGTCGATCACGAACGCCCATGCGCACCGTCCGACTGACAAGGTAGTTCGCTCGTGGCCCGATCCTGCTCTCGACCAAGGGAAGCCAGGAATTGCGCCAAGAAGCTCGGAAAAGAAGGATGACTTCAAATGTGAAACCTTTCATTGGAACCCTCCGGGTAACCAATCCCTTCCGGCAGGGCCGGGCCAGCAGCCGGAAGCGAGCGCCAAGGGCTTCCGGTCGCCGGGCCACCCGAGACGTGATCTCGCCTTGGCGGGTTGCGGCGCCGGGCCGACAGGCTGTAGAATATGCAGACGCGTGGATCGGCTGAACGTGCTCGTCCACGCTCGCTCCCGAGCTGGCGGCTAGGTCAACCGTGCCCGCATCGCGTCCCGAATCGTCATCACATGCCCCGTTCCCGACGACGCGATGGAGCCAGGTCGTCGCCGCGGGCGATCGCGCCGGCTCCGCGGCCCGCGATGCCCTGACCGAGCTGTGCTCCGCCTACTGGTATCCCCTCTACGCGTTCGTCCGTCGCAAGGGATATCCACCCGAAGAGGCCGCCGACCTCGTCCAGGGCACGTTCCTCACCCTCCTGGACCGCGACGGCTTCGCCGCAGTCGCGCCCGAGCGCGGCCGATTCCGCTCGTTCCTGATGGCCGTCTGTTCCCACCATCTGGCCGATTGCCGCGACCGTGACCGGGCCGCCAAACGGGGCGGCGGCGCCATGCCGGTCTCGATCGATCGCACGCTTGCGGAAGGCCGTTATTCGGCCGAGCCGGTCAATGAGCTGACGCCCGAGCGGCTGTTCGAGCGCCGCTGGGCCACCAGTCTGCTGGACCACGCCGTGGCGAGGCTCGAGGCAGAATCGATCGCGGCGGGGAAGGCCGCCCTGGTTGCCTGCCTGCTCCCGACGTTGACAGGCGGGCGGGGCGAGGTCCCCATCGCGGCCATCGCCGCCGAGCTGGGAATGACCGAAGGATCCGTCAAGATGGCGGCCTCGCGCCTGCGAAAGCGCTATGGCGAGATCCTCCGCGAAGAGATCGCCCGCACTCTGGCCAACCCCGCCGACGTCGAAGAAGAGATCCGGGCGCTGTTCGCCGCTCTGGCTCGATAAAATGGCGCGGATCTGTGTGACCTTCGGCCGGATTTCCCGTTCTAATGGGTAGCCTGGTTCCCCTCATGCACCGATGCCACCGGCAGGCCGCAAGCCCTTAAGCGTCACGGCCGAGACTGTGATACAATCGAACCGATCGACGGATATCTTCTGTCAACGACGAGGCACAGGTCATGAGCACGGCCACCGCCACCCGCTACACGCCGGAAGACCTTCTCGCCATGCCAGATGGCAAGCGGTTTGAGTTGGTCAACGGCCGATTGGTGGAGCGAAAGATGGGCGCCGAATCCAGTTTGGTTGGTATGCGCCTCGCTTCTCGGCTCGATCGGTTCTGCGAGGACAACAACTTCGGCATCGTGTGGCCGGCCGACAACGGCTACCAGTGCTTCGCCCACGCACCCGGCCTGGTCCGCAGACCCGATGTCTCGTTCGTCAAGAAGGGCCGATTGCCGGGAGACGCCGCGCCCAAAGGCTGGGTCAAGATCCGTCCAGATCTGGCCGTCGAAGTCGTTTCGCCCAACGACTCCGCCGAGGATCTCGAGGAAAAGCTGGACGACTACCGAACGGCCGGCGTGCCGCTGATCTGGGTGATCTATCCCGAGTTACGCAAGGTGAAGATCTTCCGCCAGGACGGCCCGGCCGGCGAGCTGAGGGAGGACGATGTGCTCTCCGGCGAGGATGTCATCCCCGGCTTCCGCTGCCCCCTGCGTGAGATCCTGCCGCTGCCCGCGCCGGCCGAAGAGCCGGGCGCCACGCCCACCGGCCCGAACGGCACCGGTTCGGCCTGAGCTGGAATGACCGAAGGATCCGTCAAGATGGCGGCCTTGCGCGTGAGAAAGCGCTACGGCGAGATCCTCCGCGAGGAGATCGCCCACACCGTGGACGACCCCACCGATGTCGAGGAAGAAATCCGGGCGCTGTTCGCCGCGCTCGCTCGATAAAATAGCGCGGATCTGTGTGACCTTCAGCGCGATTTCCCGTTCTGAGGGGTAGGGGCCGAGGCTGGACCGTCATCACGAGCATGGGGAGGACTTCAGTATGAGCCCGGAACGCACCTGCCCGGATTGCGGCTCAACGTTGCCCGGTGACGCCCCGCGAGGGCTGTGCCCGGAGTGCCTGATGGGGGCCGCGCTCCCCCGGACCTCGACGGGCGGGTCCGCCGCGACCAATGCCTTCGAGCCCGCCGAAGCGAGCGTTCTCGCCACCATCGCGCGGAGCATCGGCCCCGTCACCAGCGTGCTGCTCCGCGACACGGCCCCCGGCGAGGAGCCTGGGCCCATCGTCAAGGCCCCCGGCCACGACGATGACGACCGCTCGATCCGCTATCGCATCGACGGCGAGATCGCCCGAGGAGGCATGGGGGCCGTCCTCAAAGGCCGCGACCCCGACCTGGGCCGCGACGTCGCCCTCAAGGTCCTCCGCGACGACCTCCGCGACAATGCCGACATGGTCCGGCGCTTCGTCGAGGAGGCTCAGATCGGCGGCCAGCTCCAGCACCCGGGCGTCGTGCCGATCTACGAGCTAGGCACGTTCGCGGATCGCCGGCCCTTCTTCGCCATGAAGCTGGTCAAGGGGCATACCCTGGCCCAGTTGCTCAGGGACCGCAAGGATTCCGCCGCCGACCAGCCCAGATTCCTGTCGATCTTCGAGGCGATGGCGCAGACTGTCGCCTTCGCGCACGCCCGCGGAGTCATCCACCGCGATTTGAAGCCGTCGAACGTAATGGTGGGCTCGTTCGGCGAGGTACAGGTGATGGACTGGGGCCTGGCCAAGGTCCTGCCGCGCGGCGGTGTGGCGGACGATGAGAAGGCCGGGAGACCCGAACCCCCAGAGACGCTGATCGCCACCGCCCGCAGCGGGTCCGACTCACCCGGCCTGTCCCACGCCGGCTCGGTGATGGGCACGCCGGCCTACATGGCGCCCGAGCAAGCGCGTGGCGAGATCGACCGAGTCGACGAGCGTGCCGACGTGTTCGCGCTGGGTTCGATCCTGTGCGAGATCTTGAGCGGCGAGCCGGCCTTCCTCGGCCGCTCGTCGAGCGAGGTCATCCGCAAGGCGGGCAACGGCGACACCGCCTTTGCTCTCGCTCGACTGGGCGCCTGCGGCGCCGATGGTGAGCTGATCGCACTCGCAGCGGACTGTCTGCGCGCGAGCCTGAAGACCGCCCGCGTCAGGCCGCCGTCGTGGCCGAACGGGTCACCGCCTATCTCTCGGGAGTGCAGGACCGGCTCCGTGCCGCCGAGATCGCCCACGCCGCCGAGTCGGCTCGCGCCGAGGAGGCGATCGTGCGTGCCAAGGCTGAACGCCGCGCCCGGCAATTCCAGGTGGGGCTGGCGGCGTCGCTGCTGGTCCTGACCGCCGCGGGCGGCCTCACCTTTACATACTGGCTCCAGCAGCGCCAACAACAGGCCGCGCAGTTCGCGCAGGTGCTGGCCGAAACGAAGGCGCTGCGCGATAAGGCACGCCGCGACGTCGACGACCCCGCCTCCTGGCGTGAGGCCCTGGCGGCGCTGGAGCGGGCCGAGGGTCAAGGGGCGGACGACCAGGTCGATGCCCTGCGAAACGAGATCCGGGCCGGCCTGGAAGAGGCCGAGCGCGACGCCCGGCTGAGGCAGGCGCTCGTCGAGGTCCGGGCCAATCAGGAGGACGTCGGCGCCGACGGCACCGACGACGCCTACCCGACCGCATTCCATGCCGCGGACATGGACCTCGACGCGCTGGAGCCAGCCGAGCTGGCCCGGCGGCTCTCGCGGCGGCGCGAGGCGGTAGCAATCGAGCTGTCGGCCTTCCTGGACGACTGGTCGGCCGTGCGGCGCACGGCCGGGCGCTCCGTCGCCGTCTGGCGGAAGCCGCTTGAGGCAGCGCGGCTGGCCGACCCCGACCCGTATCGCGATCAGCTTCGCAAGGCTCTTATGGCCGAGGACCGCCGGCGCGAGGCGGGCGCGCTCAAGGTACTGTCTGCTGCTCCCGAAGCGGCCGACCTCCCGGCTCCCACCGCTGTCCTGCTGGGCCGGGCTCTGGCTGACTCGGGCGAGGCGGAGGCGGCCGTGGCCCTGCTCCGGCCGGCCGCCGTCCGCCATCCCGGCGACGTCTGGGTCAACTCCAACCTGGCCTGGGCCCTGGAGCGGCAGGGCTCGACGGACCTCGAGGAGGCGGTGCGTTACTTCACGGCGGCCCGCGCCCTTCGACCCGAAACGGCCCATGAATTGGCCCATTTACTCGAGCGGATGGGCCGCGGCACCGAGGCCGAGGCGGTCTTCCGCGACCTCACGGACCGGCGACCGGAGAACGCGCGCCATCTCACGTGCCTGGCAGTCCACGCGAAGAACGACGGCCGGGCCGCGGAAGCGGCAACGATCTTCGAGCGGGCCGTCGCCGCCGCTCGCGAGGCCATCCGGCTTCACCGTGACGATTTCACGGCCCACAACACCATCGGTCTCGGCCTGCACGAGGTGAAGCAGGACTACTCGGGGGCGGAAGCGGAGTTGCGCGCGGCGATCCGGCTCCGGCCCGACGACGCCACGGCCCACCACAACCTCGGAAACGCCCTGAGCCGCCAGGGGAAGGTGTCAGAGGCCATCGCCGCCTACCGCGAGGCGATCCGGCTCCGGCCCGACGGCGCCAATGCCCATAATAGCCTGGGCATGATCCTGTGGGACTTGAAGCACGACTACGCGGGGGCGGAAGCCGAATTCCGCGAGGCGATCCGGCTCCAGCCCCACGGCGCCGATGCCCATAATGGCCTGGGCAGGATCCTGTCGGACTTGAAGCACGACTACGCGGGGGCGGAAGCCGAATTCCGCGAGGCGATCCGGCTCCAGCCCCACAAGGCAATGTCCCACGCCAACCTCGGCAACGCCCTGAGCGGCCAGGGGAAGTGGTCCGAGGCCATCGCGGCCTTCCGCGAGGCAATCCGCCTCAAGCCCGACCTCGCCGGAGCCTACTGGAACCTCAGCGGAGTCCTGCGCACCTCGGGCGACCTCCCCGGCGCGGTCGCGGCGAGCCGCGAGGCGCTGCGGCTGCAGCCCGACGCCGCCGAGGCCCACTGCAACCTGGGCGCCGCTTTGCGGAAGCTCGGACAGTACGCCGAGTCGCTAGCCGAGTTCCGCTTGGGGCACGAGCTCGGGTCGAAGCGGGCCGGCTGGCGCTACCCGTCGGCCGCCTGGGTCGCCGAGGCCGAGCGGATGGCAGCCTTGGCAGCGCGGCTGCCGGCCTTGCTCAAGGGCGATGACCGCCCCAAGGACATCGCCGAGCGCCTGGCGCTGGCCCAGATATGCTACGACACGAAGCGCCATGCGTCCGCCGCCCGGTTCTGGGCTGAGGCGCTCCAGGCCGAGCCGAAGCTCGGCGACGACCGCCAGGCCGGGCACCGCTACAACGCGGCTTGCGCCGCCGCCCTGGCCGGCTCCGGCCAGGGCACGGACGACCCGAAGCCCGACGCCGCCGCCCGGACCAGGCTGCGGGGCCAGGCCCTCGATTGGCTCAAGGCTGAGCTCGCCGCATGGGCCAAAGTGCTCAATGCGGGCGACGTGCAGGCCCGCTCGGTCGTCCGGCAGAAGCTCCAGCACTGGCAGGCCGACTCCGACTTAGACGGCGTCCGCGACCGGGAACCCATCGAGAAACTCCCCGAAGGCGAGCGGCGGGCATGGGAGGCGCTCTGGAGGGGCGTCGATGCGCTCCTGAAGGGCGAGGCGACGCCCGAACCGACCGCGTCAAAAGCGGGCGGTGCAGAACCGGTCCGGCAGGGTGGCGCGGGGCTGTTGAATACTGCGGATCTTAGGAGCGGTGATTTCTCGCGGCGTATGTTGCGCAAAGCTTCCCCCCTTTAGAAGGGGGGGCCAGGGGGGGTGCATTGCGGCCGCCGCCGCCAGAGAGCATTCGCGCAACAGAAAACGCCGGCGCGTTTACTGCGAAGTTTGTGACGATCGCCCGCTTTTCATCAGCCCAGGCTGGGGCCCCCGCCGAGTCGGAGACCCTCCGCGCCTCCGCGGGAGTCGCTCGCCCCTGCGACCCCCAAGCCCGACGATGCCGAGGCGCTCGAGCGCATCCACAAACGGGCCCACGATCTGGCACCCTCGAAGCCTGCCGAAGCCGAGCCGTTGTTCCGCCAGGCGCTTGAGGGCTACCGCAAGCTCCAGGGACTGGACGGGGCGTTGACCGTCGACTTGACAATGGATCTGGCTCAACTCCTCTCCCAGGCGGGCCGCTTCGTCGAAGCCGAGCCGCTGCTCTGTGCCGGCATAGAAGGCGCCCGCAAGCGGTTCGGGGCCGGCGACGCCAGGACGGCCGGTTTTATGGCCGTGTTGGGCTTGAGCCACATCCAGCACAGCAAGTGGACCGAGGCCGAGCCGGTCCTGCGCGAGTGCCTAGCCATCCGCGAGAAGCTCCAGCCCGAGGAGTGGAACACATTCAACACCCGCAGCCAGCTCGGTGGCAGCCTGCTGGGCCAGAAGAAGTTTGCCGAGGCCGAGCCGCTGATCATCTCGGGTTACGAGGGCCTGAAAGCTCGCGAGGCCAAGATCCCACCGCCCGGCAAGAGCCGCCTCACCGAGGCGTCCGAGCGCATGCTCAAGCTCTACGAGGCCTGGGACAAGCCGGAGAAGGTCACCGAGTGGAAGGCCAAGCTGGCGAAGCCGTCTGACGAGGCCGGGAAGCAACCGTGAGACTGCGGAGTGATATTTACAATGACGCGTGAAGCGGTCAGCCTGAACCTTGTCGTGATCCGGTCCGCTGACCTGAATCGCTCCGCGCGGTTCTTCGCAGCGCTTGGCGTCGAGCTCGCCCGCGAGATCCACGGGTCCGGGCCGGAGCACCTGGCAGGCCGGGTGGGGTCGGTTGTTCTCGAGGTTTACCCTTCGGAAGGTACTGTGAAAACGAAAGGAGTCCGACTCGGATTCTGCGTCCAGTCGATCGCCAAAGTGCTGGATTCCCTCGCGAAGGAAAGTGGAGTCGTGTTATCCCCGCCGAAGGACAGTCCCTGGGGAATGCGCACCGTGGTGGTCGACCCCGACGGGCACCGGGTTGAATTGACCGAGGCAGCGCCCAAGAATTGAATCAGCCGTTGCGCGAATCCTTATCGTCCGGAGGATTGTTGGGACTTGACGCCTGTTCCAGACCGAGGCGAAACACATGGGGATCGACCTATTTGATATCGTCTTTCGCCTCGAGAGGCGTTTCGGAGTCAAGCTCAGCCGTGATCGGCTCTTAAAAATGGTCATGACGAACGACCCGCCTGATATCAGAGTCGGCGACCTGTTCGACATTATCCGTGACGAGATCCCCCGCTCCGGAGTTCTCGATCTCGACCTGGATGCCGACGCCCTCTGGCCGACCTTTCAGCGAGAGATCTCTAACGGCTTGGGGGTCGATATCGAGGCAGTCACGAAGCACAAAGGGCTCGTTCACGAACTCGGAGCGGAATAGTGAGGTCGAACGCGACCAGATTCACCCTGATGGACGCGACCATTTTAATCGCGGCCTTCGCACTGGGCACATGCGTCGCAACGAACCTCATGCCCTGGATTTTACGTAGCGCTCGTCCTCGCGACAAAGTTGAGTGGGCGGTGTCATGCGTCCTATGGTCGGGTGCAATCGCTGCGCCATTGGTCCTCTCGAGCCAACTCTTACGTGGTCGTCGTTCCGCGCTGAGCCGCGGCGAATGGTTCTGGCTCGTCCCGCTCGCTCTTTATCTGACGATAGAGTTCTGTCGCGTAATGGGCGGCTCTCCCTTGACTCTCGAATTGCTCTGGATTTGGGTGCAAGGGGTATTCTCCTGCGTGGCATTCTTCAGTCTTGCGCACGGCTTGTGCGCGACCCGGCAAGCCACCGCCTGCCGGTGGACGGACCTCCTGGGATGCGCGGTTTGCGTTTCGGTTGGGCTCGCGTTTCTTTTTGCAGTCATTGACAGACTGACTCGGTTCTAGCCCGCGTTCGGTGTAATCTCGAGCGGAAGCGCGAGTGTGATTCGGGAGATTCGTGGTCGAGGCTCCCTTGCATTGATACGACCGAGCTTGCGATCCCGGCCATGCCTCTTGTGTGGCACCGCGCGGGGAAGCGGAACCACGAATCTCACGAATACCACGAATGGGCGAAGAGAGAGAGAAGCAAGGATGGAGATCCTGCTCACGGACGAGGCGCGCGCGATCGTCGGCGCGTGAAGCGCATTTCCCGCTTATGTTTCCGGAAATGTCTGATTCGTGAGATTCGTGAGATTCGTGGTGGAAGCTCCCTTACACCGATACCGGGCTTGCGGCTGTGGCGACATCCGGATCGAGAAACCGCAATTGATGAGCGTCCGATAGAGAGTCTCATCATCTCCTCACGCCAGCCCTTTGCGCCGCCGGAGAATCCATTCGCAAGCCAGGCATCCCAGCAAGAGCGTCCACAGCAACGGACTGTCCCAGAGCGGCCAGCGGTTGACGATCAACCGGACGGCCGCATCCGGGTGGCGCCCCAGCAAATCCGCGAGCTCCGCTGGATTCTGGATGGCGCGACCCCCGGTTCCCTTAGCCAGCGCAAGTAGCGCCGCGTGGTCCGGCCGAGGGTCGTGAAACTCGGCCGGATCGTCAATGGTCTGGAGTAGGGCGCTTGACTGACCCACCACCTGGTCGCCCTGCATCGCGGCAACGTCGAGGAAAAACTTGTGAAGCGTGGTCCCACCGCCGGCCAGGATCTCCGCAAGCTGAGGCGCGGGCAGCTTCCCGCTGTACGTGAGGTCCTTGGGCTGGGGCGCGAGCGAATGAGCGGTCTCGTCGAACGGGCGCGTCTCGGGCTCGTCCGGGCCTCGCAGACGGGCAACCACGCGGTAGCGGTTCGTCTCCCGGCTCTCTTCATCGTAGGCCCGCGCCGTGACCTGAATCTCCTGCCCCGGATGGTAGATGATCTTGTCGGTTTCAACCCGCAGCCGCTGCTGGCTCGCCTCGCTGTTCTCGGCGAGCCAGCGGACGACATTTCGCCAGAACTTACGAAAGTAGCGGTTGTCGCCTTGACCCCAGAATTTCTCAAAATCGCGGCCCCAATCGACCGTTGTGTCGGTCGCCATCGCAAAGGTGCGTCCGCGGCCGAATGTCTGGCAGGAGAAAATGGTCGCTGGTCCCGAGGCGGAGAGCGGGCCCTGCGAAAGCCCGAGCACGGTGGCGGCCGGCTTGAGGCGGTCGATCAAGTTTGTCCCGAAGAAGGCTGGCATGCCCGCGAGGATTTGGCGGTTGCGCGCGAGGTCGTCGACGATCCGCCAGATGGGGTGGTCCATCGCCTGCGGTGGAATCACCACGCGAAACTCACCCCAGAAATTCTCGGACCGCACATCCGGCCCCTGGCCGCTCATGTCGACCGGAATCATGCCGTCCCAGACGGTCTGGTCCCATTCGCCGGAGCCGAAACTGGTCATGCCGCCGATCATGGCGAATCCGCCTCCGCGCTTGGCGACTAACTCGACGGTCCACGCGAGCTGCTCGGGGGTGAACGCGCGCCGGGCGATATCGCTGCAGATGACCACGTCGTAGCCGAAAAGCTCTTCACGCGTCGTCGGAAACCCACGCGCGGGCTCGTCGACGCGCGAGAGCCGCGGTTGAGCATCCTGCTGGTTGCCGACCACCATCGACGTGCACCGGATGTCCGGATCCTCGTGAAGCGCATCCTGCAAGTAGCGGTACTCATTCGCAGGCGTACCTTCCATGTAGATCACGCGGAGCCTCGCATCCCGCGGCGATATCTGAAAGGCGACGGAGTTGTTCGAGACGAGCGCCTCGTGCGGGAACGACGAGAACCTCTACCGTCAAAAGGCCCTTGGCTCGATCGGTCTCGATGACGAGCTCGGAACTTTGCTCGCCGTCCGCGAGAGTCAGCGGCAGCGTGGCGATCGGACCCGCGTGCGGGTCAGATTTCGAGCGCACTGGAGCTCGGCGCGCTGTCCAGCATAACCGCGGCTGCGCAGCGTCACCCGCACGGGAACGCGCGTGCCCGGGCGAACGTCGCGGGGGGCGTCGATGTCCGAAATGGCGACGTCGCCCGAGACTCGCTCATCACCGAGAGCGACCACGTGCACCGGCACGCCCATCTCGCGATACGCTCGGGCCGTGGATTCAATTGGCTCTTGATCGGTCGAACGGCCGTCGGAGAAGACAAAAACCCCGAATGGCAACCCATCGCCGAATCGCCCCGCGAGCTGTTCGAGGGCCCGGTTCAACCGGGTTTCATCATCCTTGGGCGCAGCGCCGGGTCGTTATCGGCGAGCGCTGTGACGTCGCTGCCGAATCCGAATCTCTGGATCGGGGGCCGGCGTCCCGAAGGAAGCCGGTAAAGCGCCTGTTGAATCAGCTCGTGCCCGGCTTCCGCGCGGCTGCGCGGCGCTTCCAGGCCCATGCTGCGCGATTCATCGAGCAGGAAAAGAGCGGCGGGCTCCGGACCGGTCTGCCTGGTTTCCTGAACGCGGGTCGGGTTGAGCAGGATCAGAACCAGAGTGCCGATTGCCGCCGCTCGCAGCACGACCAGAGCGACGCTCCGCGCGTTGGGAGCCGCGGCCAGCCGGAACGCCAGACCGAGCGATCCCAGCAGGCCGAACGTAAGCAGAATGAAAAAGAGGCCGTTGTAGGGATTTGACCAGACCATCTACCGTTCTCAATTGGTCGTTGCTCGTGACGGGGAGCCGGCTGGATGCGCGTGCTCAGGAGGTCCCTTCTCGTTCACCTCAAGTCCTGCGAAAGCACGCGGTAATAATCGTCGACCAGGGTCTTGTACCGCGGAGGAACCGGTCCGTTGCGCTCGACCAGCGTATTCTCCAGCACCATCTCCTGGATCTTTGCCTGAAGGGCGACGATCGCCGCGGCCAGCGTTTGGGTAAGATTCGTGGGTGGCACCAGAAGAGTCGCCTGGCCGTCTTGCACTGTTCCAGCCGTCGACCAGCCGCCATGGCCCGCGCGACCCGCTGCCGTCATGTTCTCGGCCGCCTGCTTCAAAGCCCCTTCGCGGGGAGCGAGTCGATCGAGCCGGCCCGCAAATTCCTCGAACGCCCGCTCGGCGCCCGCCTGTTGCGAGCTCTGGCGGACGTTGCGCAAGCGCTCCTGCAAAGCCGCCGCCTCTTTTTCGGCAGCCAGCAACCGCTCGAGCTCCGGTCCAGCGGCGGCGCGCCGTGCCGACTCGAGATCCTGCGCCAGCGCCTCGAGCCGCTCCGCAGCCGAGGCCGCATCGCTCGCGGCAGTCGCCGCCTTGCCGGAGCCGATCGCATCGGCGTTCTGCCGCATCGCCCGCTCGATCTCGCGCGGCGGGCTCGTGCTCTCGGCCTGGGCGATCAACTGAGCAATCTCCCGGTCGTCGAGCCGCGCCGCCGCCTTGATCTGTTCGAGAACGTCGGCAAGCGCCGCCGTATCGTCCGCCAGTTCACGCTGACGGTCAGCCAGCGCTTGTGAATCTCGTGATGTTTGACCCTGGCCAGCGGGGTCCTGCTTTTCGAGCGCCTGAGCAAGCTCTCGCTCCGCACGCGCGATCTCCTGGGCGAAATCGCGCTCGCGGGCCAGCATGTCGGAAAGCTCCTTGGCCTTGAGCGCACCGACCTGTCGCGCCAGCGCCGCCAGCCGCCGCGCCGCCTCACGGGCTTTCCTTGCCGCATCAGCCGCTCGCTTCTCGTCCATGGCGCGGCTTGACTCGGAGACCGTTTCCGCGGCCTGGCCGATGCGTTTCTGGGCGTCCTCGGTCATGGCGTCGTCTTGCTGCGCCAGCTTGTTCAGTCGCTCGGCTTCCTGGGCAGCCTGTTTCTGCTCTTCCGCAAGGCTGGGCTTCTTCTCCGCGTTCTCGTTCTGGCTCGCGACCGAGCTCGACGATGACCCGCTCTTGGAGCCCTTTGATGAAGACTTGCTCGATGCCTTCGCGGCGCTTTTGGGTGACTCTTGTTTCTCTGCAGGCGGGTCGACCTGTGGCCCGCCACTGCCATTGGGCTCGAGCTGCTCGGAGAACTTCTCTTCGCGCTTGGCCAGCTCGCGCAGGTCTTTTTCCAGTGCTGCAATCTGCTGCTTGCTTTCATCCTTCGGGGGCCGGCGGAGCTTCTGCGACTGCGCCGGTCGAACTTGCGGCAGGCGCTCGCGGAGCTCGAAGAGCTTTGCTTGAGCAATTTCCGAAGATTCTGTCGGGCTGTGATCAATTCCTTGAGTGCGGCCTCCTGGTTCGGCCGGGCCCCCGCCACGTCTTTGGCCTCGAGCGCAGTCGTGGCCGACTGCATGGCAGCGACGGCCTTTTCCAGTGCAGGGACCGGACCCGCAATCGCGGCGATGCCCTGGGCAAACTCTTCGGTCGCCGCGTGCAGCTCGGCCTGATACTTGGCCAGGCGCTTGGCGTCGCCGTCTTTCACCTCGGATTCGCGCTCCAGTGCGAACGTGCGGTTCAAGTTGTCACGCTGGCGGGCGATCAGCTCCTCGAGCGAAACCGAGCTGCCTTTGCACGAGCCTTCCCCGTCGACGAACTGATACTCCTGTTTGAACGGCAGGATGTCGATGAACCGCAAGTCGGAGACAACCCGGTGAGGCTTGGGCGAATGGTTGTCTTCGACGTACGCGTAATAGGTGATCGCCCCCTTGTAGTCGAGCGAGTGCTTCTCGAGATAAAGAGTCTCGAGCGCGGCCGCCGTGAGCGGCTGATCCTTGAGCTTCGCAGAGGTGCAGCGTCTCTTCAGGTCCGTCACCGATCTTGAAGTTGATTCCCAGCAGGCTCACGCCGAAGTCGTCGCGTGCCTCCACCTGGATGGGCACCTCGGTCGTGGGTATCACGGCGAGCGCCTCTTCCGGCTGCACGAACCGGACCGTCGGCTCTCGGTCCGCACCCACCTTGATCCGGCGCTTTTCTGGCTCGAGCGTCATGCCGTCGGTGGCTGTCGCCGTGAGCTCGAGTTCGAGGTCCTTCGTGACCGAAGCGATGACGCCCGAGAGCTTGCCCCCGTCGATCCGCAGGTCGACCTTTTCGGGCAGGGGTTGCCCACCCGCACTCAGCTTGAGCTCGGCCGTCTGGGGCTGGCGGTCGAGCGCGATCCGGATCTCGACCTGGGAGCCTTCAACCGCATTCCAGTTGCCGTCATTCAATACAACCGGCGGCTGCCGCGTGTAGGCCGGTGGCGTGACGGTCGCCTCCAGTTTCTTCAGCAGCAGGGGATGCACAATCTTGACCTGATACACCGGGCTCTGCAACTTCACCCGCCGCCACGCGATATTCGAAGTCTTCCTGGCAATCCTCGAGCTTCGCCGTGAGCCGCCCGGAGAGCGGCTTCGCGGGTGCTTCGGTGCTCTGGATCTGCACCGAGCGAGTGCGAGAATCCACTGGCCCCCGTTCTTCCGGTGCAGCCATTGGGCAGTCTTGACCGGCCGGCCCTCGAGTGTGACCGCGAGCTTGAGTGTTTCGCCCGCCTTGAGCGTGCCGTCACCGGGCTCGACCTTCACCGTCGTGTAGTGCGCCGGCAAGAGCAGCATTCGCAAGGCGGCGGTTCGTATCGAAGGGCTCGCGAACAGTGTTATGAGCCCGATAATCGACGCGAGGAACAAGCCGATCGCCCTGCGCTCGAAGATAGGCCACGGGACCAGCTTTCGAAAGTCGAGTGCTTCGGTCTGCTTGTCCGTCTGACGGACCAGTGCCCGGAGCAATCCGGGCGAGGCCGGCACGGGCGCTCGACTGCGGATCGGCATACTGCACGACCGTTCGAACTCGCTGGCCCAGCTCCGGGAACTGCCGCTCGGCGTCCGCCGCGGCCTGAGGGCTACTGTACGGCCGGCGGGAGCGGACAAACAAGAAAAACCGCAAGGCCGATGAGCGCCGGCAAAGCCAGCGCCCGAAGCCACGCGGGCACCTCCCACATCCAATCGACGAACATGCCCAGTGCCACGATGCCGATCGCACCCAGGCAGAACGTCGCCACTCCCAGCCAGAAGCGGTATCGCTTCTGCTCGTTTCGGGCTTGTTCCAGCCTGCCGACCAAGCCGGGAAGCTCACCAAATGGTGCTGAGGTATCCGGAGCGGCGGTGAACTTGGTCATGGATTGGCTCCTCGATTCACTCGATCAGGGCCAGCTACAATCGTCGCGGGCAACAATCATCCCTATCATGCGTAGGTCTTGTTGGCAACAAAAGTTTCGATGACAAGCACAAAGAGCAGGATCCAGGCGACGGTCCGCCACAATTCGTCGGGGCGTTCGCTGCCGGCTGCCAGGTGGCTGGAACGGTCGCTTCGTTCAAGATCGCCCGGCTGGGTTGCGGGCAGCCGGTACATCTCGCGAAACTTGGCCTCCGTTGTTCGTTCGACGTCGGATTCCTCGGCGTCGATGTTGCGGACGAGCGCACGGCCTTGTTCGATCTTCACGCCGGGCGACTCATTTGCGGTCCGGCCCGCGAGTGCACTTTGCACGCGACCGGTCTCGGGGAGCCGGTCGGTCAAATACCCCGCGACCTGGTGAACCAGAGGCACATAGAGCCGGTGAACGGCCCATTCTCCCCAGGCGTTGTCCGCGGGAATTGCAAAGAGCACGCATCGCCCGCGGCCCTTGGCCCGCTCGAGCAGGATCGGCAGGCCTCCTTGCGCCGCAGCGAGCACTTGAGCCTCGGGCACGGGCGTGATACGCGCGATCTTCTGGAATCGCAAGGTCCTCAGGTCGCCGTGCAGCGGATCGGCGAAGGGAGCGAGGATCGGGTGATCCTTCTTCCACTCCGCGATCCGATACGGGCCCTGCTCGGCCAGATCGCCGATCTGGCCGGGCAAGAGCTTCGCGGCATGGAGCGTCGTGTACCCGCTCGCGCTGCGCGGTCTCCCAAGAAAATGACCAGGCTTCCGCCGGCCTCGACGAACCGCAACAAGCTTCCTGCGCTTTCCTGGGATACGCCCCCGACGTTGCACAACACGACGACTCGAAAGCCGGTCAGGTCCGGCAGTGCGACCGTCGGGCTCGCGGCTTCGATGCGAACCGGTTCGTACGGAGTAGGGGGAGCTTCCTTCACCGCGTCGCCGGGCAAGCCGAGCCGCAGCGCGGTCTCGAGGTAATAGGTTTCGTTCGTGAAGACCGAGGGGCCCGGTTCACCGTCGACGAGCAAGACCCGTTCCGGCAGTCGCGTCTCGAAGGCGACGTAGCGCCGGTCGTCAAAGGGTAGCTCGTCCCCGCCCTTGAGCTCGACAAACCCGGAATAAAGCCCCGGCTCGGTGATCGGCGTTTCGAACGTGACCAGCGCCCGGGTGCGTCCCTCGATGGTGAGCTTGTGCTCGATTGGACTTTTTCCGTCCAGAACCAGCGAGACGGGCACGTCGCGGGCCGGGAAGAACCCGGCATTGAAGATCCTTGCCGTGATCCTTACGGGCTTGCCTTTGCGAAGATCGGTTTGCTCGGCTTCCACGAGATCGACGGCGAGATTGCGCGTGATTGGCCGGCCGACGTCGGTGACACGAAGCCGGACGCCGGTCGTGGGGAAAGGCGGCTCGAGCCGCGACCGCATTCCGGCGCGCTGAAGATCAGTCCACAGCAAGACCTCGCGGTTCTGGCGGCGAGACGCGATCGCAATGTCGCGCGCCCATGCCAGTGCTTTGCCAAAATCGGTGCCGGCGGGCCGTGGCTCCAGCGCCGTGTCAATGCGTGCCTCGCGCTCGGGCTCGGTGCCATCCGCGTCGAAATACACCAGGTGCGCCGTGGTGCCTGCCGGTAAGTCTTTGAGGACTTCACCAGCTTCTTGCTGCGCCTTCGCAAAGGGCGTTTCGTCGCCTCGGGCGCTCATGCTGGCGGATCGATCGATCAACAGAATGACTTCCCGTTCGGAGCCGGAAGCGGCGGCATCGATCCTGTACGGCCGGGCGAAGAGGAGCGCGAGCAACAGCACGCCGAGCGCCCGGAGGGCGAGCAGCACCCACCGGCGAACCTTGCGTCGCCGCGCCGAATCCTGGATCACGCGGCGCAGGAACCAGAGCGATCCGATCTCCACTTTCCGGGCCCGCGGCCGGAACAGCAGATGGATCAAGATCGGAACGGCCACGGCCGCCGCGGCAGCGAGAAACCCCAGGTGAATGAAGCCCAGACCGGCCACGATGAACCCGCCGTCAGAAGAGTTGCGATCGTCGCGTGAGATAGTCGAAGAGCACCTGCTCGAGCGGCTGGTCGGTGGTCACGAGAACGCGGTCGACCGACCGGCCGCGCAACCCGTCATCCAGCTCGCGCTGCCAGTCGAGGAGTGCTTTTTCATACAATGGTCGAATCTCGTCGGTCTGTGTGGTCAGCTCTTCGCCCGTCTCGAGGTCGTGGAAGCGAACCTGGCCCCCCACCGACAACCGGTGCTCGAGCGGGTCAAGCACATGGAACACGATCAGGTCGTGACCGCGGAAGAGCAGATGATCGAGCCCCGAGAAGACCGACTCGGTCGGAAAGAACAGGTCGCTCACGAGCACCACCAGCCCGCGCCGGGGCATCAGCTCCGCGACCTCGTGCAGCACCGTGGCCGTGGCGGCGGCCGTCTTGCCGGTCGTGCCCCCGAGTGCGGCGATCACATCTTCAAGCTGTTTCGATTTGGCCCGGGGCTTCAAGTGGGCCAGCACTGCGTCGGCGAAAAGCGTGAGGCCCACGGCATCGTGCTGGCTTAGCGCCAGGTGCGCGATCGCCGAGCCCAGCATCGTCGCATAACGCCGCTTCGAGATGCCCGCGCTCGCCGTCTCCATCGACGCACTGACGTCGATCACGAGATGGCAGTCGAGGTTCGTCTCGGCGTCGTATTGCTTGACGTAGAGCTTGTCATTGCGCGCGAACAGCTTCCAGTTTAAATGCCGGAGATCGTCGCCAGGCAGATACTCGCGATGCGAGGCAAATTCGACCGAGAACCCGACGTAAGGAGATCGGTGCAGCCCATGCAAGAACCCTTCCACGACCGTGCGCGCGACGAGCTCCAGATCGTCGATCTTGGCGATCACGACCGGGTCGAGATACTGATGCATCAGATCGGCGCGGCGAATGTGGCTTTCCTGATCCGAGCGCGTGCTTTTTCTCAGACGTGCCAGCTTGGAGGCCCAGTCTCCTGAGGTCTGGGGTGAACGGCTCTGGGGGGTGCTCTTCATTCATCCGTCCTGTTCTCATTCAGCCGGTCGGAACGATTTCGATCAGCCGGCGGACGAGATCGTCGGCACCGATCCCCTCGGCCCGCGCGTGGAAATTGAGCACCAGCCGATGCCGCAGCACGGGCAGTGCGACCGCGCGCACGTCGGCGAAATCGACGTGGAACCGGCCTGAGAGCACGGCCATCGCCTTCGCGCCCAGAATCAAGTACTGCGAGGCCCTTGGGCTGGCGCCGTAGGTCAGGAATTTGTGGATGCGCGCATCACTCTTGGGCCCGCGCGCCGGCCGGGTGGCGATCGATAGATCAACCGCGTACCGCACCACCGCGTCGGCGACCGGCATCCCGCGCACGACTTGCTGGAGCCGCACAACCTCGGCCGCGTCAAGCACCGCGGCGACCTCGGTCTGGAGGTTGGCCGTGGTGTTCTTGACGATCGAGATTTCCTCGTCCGGACTCGGGTAGTCCACCAGCAGGTTGAACATGAACCGGTCGAGCTGAGCTTCGGGCAGCGGGTAGGTGCCCTCCTGCTCGATCGGGTTCTGGGTCGCGATGACGAAGAAGGGCGATTCCAGCCGGTAGCTGCGCCTGCCGACGGAGACTTCCTGCTCTTGCATCGCCTGTAAAAGGGCCGACTGCGTCTTGGGCGGGGCGCGGTTGATCTCGTCGGCAAGCAGAAAATGAGTGAACAGCGGTCCCTCGATGAATTCCAGCCGGCGCCGGCCGGTTTGCGGGTCTTCCTCGATCACGTCGGTGCCGATGATGTCTGAGGGCATGAGGTCCGGAGTGAATTGAATCCGGTTGAAGCTCATTTGAAGCGTCTGGGCGATGGTCTTGGCCATGAGCGTTTTTCCCAGCCCGGGCACGCCCACCATGAGCGCATGCCCGCGGCAGAGCAGCGTGGCGAGAAGTTGATCGAGCACCGGCCCCTGGCCCACGACCACCCTGCCGATCTCTTGCCGCAACTTCTCGCGGGCCTTGCGCAACTGCCCCACGGCCTTGACGTCTTCGTCGCCTGGTTCCACCGTCTTTTGGGTCGAGCTCGCCATGGTGCAGACTTCCTCGGTTGCCGGGCAGAATGGGACTGGGAGCAATTCGTCCTGCAGCTTTGGGAACATCCTACCGGGCCGGCAGCGGCAAGAACGTCTTTCTTGCAAGTTCGCCGTCGGCGACGCGAGATTTTGATGCGGGTTGCGATTTTGATGCGGCTTGCGGTTTTGATTCGTCTTTGCCCTCTCCGCCGTCCGGCCGCTCGGTGCCGGTCTGATCGCCGTTGTCATCGAGCAACGAGTGCTCGGTGGGCGTGCGTTCATCAGCCGCGAACCGAGCGTCGACAAGCGTCCCGAGCCCGAGAAACACGTCCCACACCGAGACCTTTCCATCCTTGTCCAGGTCGAGATCCGCGGCGGACTTCTTGCAGACCTCCCCGAACGCGTGCGGAAACTCAGTTTCGTTGAATTCCTGGTCGGCCGTTGTCGCGGTGATGATGATTCGTCCCTTGGCTGACAGCGCTGCGAGGAACCCGCCGGAAGCCGAAGTCGTGATCCAGAAGACTTGCTCGCGGCAGGTGATCTCGGCGAACAGTTTTGCCAGCTCGTCGTCACGGAGATCCGGCCCCGGCAGGTGCAGATACGTATGGCCGGCGCGCTCGTTGGCGTGCCCCAGGACGATCACCCAGAGTCGGCTCTCGGGCGTGAGTGCGGCGCGGGAGTTTGCGGCTTCGGCCGCGATGGCTTCCCGGGTGGCGGGGCCGGCTTTGAAGCTTGGCTCGCCGGCCGCGCCAAAGAGCATGCGCACGCCCTCCTCGGGAAAACCGAGCGATCCAGTCAGCCACTGGCGGTAGGTGCGCGCCAGCTCGAGAAAGCCCACGGCGTGTTCGTCGTCGCCAGGGAGGCCCACGACGATCAAGGCGCGATCGCGGCGATGCGACTCGTCGGTCGCGGGAGTGATCTTCTGCGTTTGGGCGCATGCGGCTCCGGGAAGCAGCCCAAGAAAGAGCAGGGCAATCCCCGTCCTGCAACGATTCGAAGTGCGATTCAGAGTCGACACGTTCACGGAACCTCCCGGGTGTTCACATTCTTCGTTCCTATTCTTGCACGGCCCTCGCTCTCCGTCGAGCCGGCGGCAGATGAGGTGGATCTGACACTTGTAGCATATATGGGATTTGCGGGTACAATGGCCTCATCGGCGTGTGTTTGAAACGAATCGCGAAAGCCAGTTCGTGGGGCCATGTTGAATTGTGACCTGATCGATCAGAAATTGCAGCCTTCGGTTCGAACCCGGCACTCGCGGCTGCGCGGATATCTGGCGCGGCGGAGCCGGCAGTTCTTGCGATTCGTATTGATCCTCGTGCTGGCCATTTTGTTCACGGCCGGAGCGCTCGAGGCGTGGCGCGGGGCGAGCCTTATCGGGCTGCCCAATATCGGCGATCCGTTTGACGTCGCGCAGTTCAGGGCCTTTCAAGTCCCGCCCGAGAACGATGCATTCGTTCTCTTGCGCCAGGCGCAGCGGAAGCTGACCGACTTTCCGCGCCTCCCGCTCGCGGTCAGAAAACTCGGCCCGCTGGCGTGGTCGAAGTCGGCGCCCGAATTGCGCGATTGGGTCGACGCGAATCGAGAATCGCTCGCGATGTTCCGCGCTGCATCGGAGCGCCCGGACGGAATCGCGCTGCCGGATCCCGGTACTTACGACGGTGATGAGGAGTTGAAGCTCGGACTCTTTGTCGAGCTGATCCGCCTCGAGACATCGCGCTTGGAAGAGCTCGGCGACATGGCAGGTGCGTGGCGCTGGTATCTGGCGGTTTTTCGCATGCAGAACCACGTGACCCGGCGGGGATCGATGTTTCAGCGGGCGGATGCCGCCAGGTACTGCGTCAGACTGCGACCCCGAGTTGCGGCATGGGCGTCCGACCGCCGCACCGGCACGGCGCTGCTCCACCGCGCATTTGCAGACGTCAAGGCGCTGGAGATCAAGCCCGAAGGGGATTCGTTTTCACTCAAAGTCGATTACCTGATCCTGATGCACGAGCTCGAACGTGAAGGGGGCTTCGTCCAGCAGGGATCCGAGGAAGATCAGCAAGTGAGCATCTTTGGCGAACGGCTTCCGCCGAATCTGACATGGCCAGCCTACGCAGCACGGCGCTACTTCCGGAACGAGCCCGAGCGCAGCCGGCGCGTGCTGCAACTCGCTTTCGCCAACTGGCTCTCGCACACCGGCGATCGCGACCTCCTCCGGCAGAAGCCGGCAGTCCGGGCGACGTTCCAGGTTGCCAGGCAGCAGGGATCAGCGAATTTCTATCGAGTGCCCGCCGACGCTTCGGCCGCTGCTCGCAAACTGCCGCCGCAAGATCTGGCGCACTGGCTCGCCGGCACGCTCGACGCAAAAGTGCTCCTTCTCGCCTGGCCCTGGCCATCGATTCGCGGTGTTGAGCGGCGCGATTACCGCAATCTGGTCGTGCTGCTGGCGAGCGAGCTGTTTGAGCGCGACCGTGGATCACCGCCGCCTTCCGAGGAATCGCTGGTGGGTCATTATCTTGATGAGCTGCCGAGCGACGACTCGGAGGAGTACGACGACGGCAAGGCTCCTACCGTGCGAGACTCCCATGTCGACAACTGAAACAATCGATCAGCCATCGCCGTCTCCGGCCCGGTCAGTGCGAGTCTCGCTTGCGCGGTTATCTGATCCGAAGAGGCCGCCAGCTCCGCTTCTTGATGGTAATCCTCGTGCTGTGTCTTCTGTTCATGGCCGGAGCGCTCGAGGCCTGGCGCGGGGCGAGCTTGATCGGGCTTCCGAACGTGGGCGATCCGTTCGACGTTGCGGCCTTCAACGAGCTTCGTATTCCGGTGCAAGACGATGCCATCGTGTTGCTTCGTCAAGCTCAGGAGCAGCTCACCCGCAGGCCGCGTGAGCCGAGCGCGGTGCTGCGGCGCGGCCCGACGATCGTGTGGTCCGAGGCCGCCCCGGAGCTGCGCGACTGGGTGACGGCGAATCGCAAGGCGCTCGAACTGTTCCGGGCTGCGTCGGAACGAAAAGACGGCATCCCGCATCCTGGCTTCGACCAGGACAACTACTACCACCAGTTCGTCGACGGGGAATTCGCCTTGCTGATCTTTCTTGAAGCGTCGCGTCTGGAGGAGCAAGGTGATATGGAGGGCGCGTGGACCTGGTATCGTTCGTTGTTCCGCATAAAGGTTCATGTGATGCGGCGCGGCTCGGCGTTGCAGCGATTCCTCGTGGACGGAGCTTGCCGCGATTTGCGCCCCCGGATCGCGATCTGGGCTGCCGACCGACGGACGACCGTCCCGCTCTTGCGAAAGGCGCTCGCGGATATTCAAGCCGGTGAGCCCAGACCCGAATGGGATGTATTCTCGCTCAAGATTGATTATCTGGATCAGATGCATGAACTCGACAAGGAGTGGGGACGAGCGTGTTGGAGTGTGGACGAGGCCCATCACGTCAAGATCTTCGGCGAGGACCTCCCGCCCAACCTTGCGTGGCTTCCTTACGCCGCGAAACGTTATTTCTGGAACGAGCCCGAGCGCAGTCGCCGCGTGCTGCGACTCGCATTTGCAAACTGGCTGGCCCACGCCGAGAACAGTGATCCGCAGTTGCAGAAGCCGGCGGTCTGCGCCTCGTTTCGAGAAGCGAATCGGAACATGGCCGTGTACTTCTATCAGGTCGACTCGAAAGCGCCCGCGGTTGCCCGCAAGTTGACGCCGCAGAGTTTGGCGAAGTGGTTGATCGGCACCAAAGACGCAAAAGTGCTGCTTGATTTCTGGGGGGGGCCAGCTATCCGCACCATCGAGCGCCGCGTCCACCGGGCGCTGGTCGTGACACTGGCCGACGAGCTCTACAAGCGTGATCACGGCAAAACCCCCGCGTCGGAGGCAGACCTGGTCGGCTCTTATCTCGATTACCTACCCGGCGACGGCTCCGAAGAGCTAAACGATGGGAGTACTCCGACTGTTTCCGATCAGAAGCCCACGGCCAGAGCGGAGTGATTCTGAAGAAGACGTTGACATCCTCTCTGACACTTGTAGAAACTAACGAGATCGCCGGTAGAATGGGCTGAACGGCGAGACCGAACGAATCCCCGAATAGATCGGAACCTTCACAGCCGTGTCGACATCTGAAGTAATCGATCAGCCATCGCAGTCTCCGGCCCGGTCATTGCGAACTCGGTTTCGCAGATACCTGGCGCGGCGGAGCCGCCAATTCTTGCGCTTGGGGTTGATCCTCGTGCTCGCCCTCCTGCTCATGGCCGGCGCACTCGAGGCCTGGCGCGGGGCGAGCTTGATCGGACTTCCGAATGCGGGCGACCCGTTCGACGTGGCGGCCTTCACTGCATTTCGAATTCCCGAGGAAGACGATGCCATCGTGTTGCTTCGTCAGGCTCAGGAGAAGCTCACGCGGATGCCGGGACTGCCCAGCGCAGTCCTGCGGCGCGGGCCGGTGACCGGCTGGTCCAAGGCCGCGCCGGAGCTTCGCGACTGGGTCACGGCCAATCGTAAATTGCTTGAAGTGTTCCGGGCTGCGTCGGAGCGAAAAGACGGCATCCCTCATCCTGGCTTCGACCGAGAGTTGAATCGCTACTACTTCATCTGGGAGTTTTCCTGGCTGGTCTTGCTCGAGGCGTCGCGTCTTGAAGAGCAAGGTGATATGGAGGGCGCATGGACCTGGTATCGTGCCTTGTTCCGCATGAAGGTTCATGTGATGCGGCGAGGCTCGGTCTTTCAGCGTTACCTCGCCGACCAGAATTGCAGCAGTCTGCGCCCCCAGATCACGGCCTGGGCCGCGAACCCGCGCACGAGTGTGCCGCTCTTGCGCAAAGCACTTGCTGATATTCTCGCCGGCGAACCCAAACCCGAATGGGATGCGTTTTCGCTCAAGATTGATTATCTGGAGCAAATGCATGAGCTTGATAAGGAATGGGGACGCGCGTATTGGGCTGTGGAGGAGGCCCAGCAGGTCAAGATCTTCGGCGAGGACCTCCCGCCCAACCTTGCGTGGCTTCCGTACGCCGCGAAACGCTATCTCTGGAATGAGCCCGAGCGAAGTCGGCGCGTGCTGCGGCTGTCGTTTGCAAACTGGCTTGCCCATGCCGAGAACAGTGATCCGAAGTTGCAGAAGCCGGCAGTCCGCGCCTCGTTTCAAGAAACGAATCGGAATACCGCCGTCTATTTCTATCCGGTCGATCGCAGAGCGCCCGCGGTTGCCCGCAAGTTGACGCCGCAGAGTTTAGCGAAGTGGATCATCGGCACCAAAGACGCAAAAGTGCTGCTTGATTTCTGGCCCTGGCCAGCCATCCGCACCACCGAGCGCCGCGAACACCGGACGCTGGTCGTGACGCTGGCCGACGAGCTCTACAACCGCGATCACGGCAAACTCCCTGCGTCCGAAGCAGACCTCGTCGGGAGCTACCTCGATCGTCTTCCCAGTGACGGCTCCGAAGAGCTTGACGATGGGAGTGCTCAGACTGTCTCCGATCTGAAGCCCGCGGCCAGAGCGGAGTGATTCTGGACGAGGCGTGTTCACACACGACACGGAGACGCAAATCCGGCTATAATCTGTCAGGGAGGTTGTGTCACATGACGAGCATGAATATCTCGCTGCCCGAGCCGCTGAAACTTTTCAAGGATCCAAACGAATATGGCTTCCGAACCAATCGTGCGGGGCGAATACGCGACGATCGGGCAAGTTTCCGAGGTGTCCACTCACCCCGCAAGTGCCGATGAGTGCGGCACGACCATCGCCGAAGCGATCGCCACGTTTCGTCGAGCGATACCCCAACTATTTGAGCGCCATCGAGGCGAGTGGGTCGCGTACCGAGGAGGCGAGCTCCTTGCCGACTTTCATTCGCAGACTGCCGTTCATCAACCGCTCATTTCACGTCTCCGTCACCCTTTTGGACGGTCCGAATCCAGCTTCCCGAATCGCGACTTGAGGGCCTGCAAAACATTCAATTGATCAGCCCGTGACACAGTTAGCAAGTTGGCGAGGTTCGGAAACAACACGTTCCCGGCCGAGTCTTTGAGAATGGGGATCATGCTGGTTGAGCTCGCAGAGTGTCCCGGTGGGTGCAGAGCGCAAGACTCATTCTACTGGCCTGGTGTTTGAAGTTGCACTGGCTGAGCCAAACGAATACGCTGTCCTATGACAAGCGTGGGAGGAATCGTCCGTTCTTTCTCGACGCCTGCAACTTTGAATCAAGCGGGCGCGACATTCGCCCAGCAGATCCTGGCGTGTCCCGCGGAGAGCGCCTTCATGTCCGGCAGCAAGTTCTCGATCCGCCAGGTCATGGTCCTCATCGCCCTCGCCGCGGTAAGCCTGGGTGTCGTTCGCGCCGTGCCGCTTGAATTCTTGGCCTCTCCGACGATATGGATCCTCGTCGGGGCTCTCGACTTCGTGATCGCGTGGAGACTGATCCTGCAGCGACCATTCGACTCGCTTCATTACACTGCACTGGTCGTCGTGATCATTGCATTTTATATCCTCGCCAGCCTTGTCTGGTCCGGGTCGATTCGCCCCCTGAGCGTCCTCTTCGTGCGCTGGTACCAGCAACTCTTCAGCGAAGGCACGAGCAGCTTCTCACGGGCCGGTTACTTGCGAGTCGGCGAAATCTGGGCGGCGGCGTTCCTGAGCTTGTTACTGGCGTTATCAGCCGGGTGGACTGCGGCGTGGCTCGATCGGCGGCTCGGCTGGGACATCGCGGCGTTCTGGCGCGGTGCGCTCCTCGGTCTCTTCGTTGCGTGTCTTCTGACAACCATCGACGATGTGGCACACGGAGGCGTGCCGATGCAAACATTCTCCATTCGCTGGCTCCGCCGGATGGTCGGGCTGGGTGTGGGTGTAATCGCCGGCGGCTGGGCCGGGTGCAGATGGCTGCGATCGAGCCGAGTGGAGTCGGTATTTTCACCGAGCATCACCCAGACCGGAGCCGGCGTTATTGTTGCTTCAATCCCGGAATCTTCTGCAGCGTCTGAATCATGACGCCCATCTTCTCGGTCATGAGCGCATTGCTTCGCGCAACGCCCTTGTTTGCCTCTGTCATACCGGCAAGTGTCTCATCGTCCGCTCGTTTGACCGCTTACTCGGGCGGGTGCGGAAAACGGCCGGCAGACCAGTGCGCCACCCCGAGCACAAATACTGCCGCGGCAACCGGTCGGATTGCTGCACGACCAATAACTACGTCCCATACAGAGCTCCGTCCCCAACCCGCCAGGCATTGCTGGCCTACGCACACGGCCGGTACACTCTTCTTCACACGAGTTGTGGTCGCACATCGCGAGAGTCTCGAGCAAATGAATCAAATCCTGGAAGAGATCAAGTCGGCCCCCGTCTCATCCGGCGTCATCGCTGATCTGGTCGCGATTGTCGGCACCGAAAACGTATTGCAGCGCCGCGATGAGATGCTCGTCTATGAATGCGACGGCTACATGGTCGAGAAGCGCGTGCCGGACGTCGTGCTGTTTCCGACATCGACCGAGCACGTTGTGGAAGTCGTGAAGCTGTGCCATCGGCGGGGAATCTCGTTCGTTCCACGCGGCGCCGGCACAAGCTTGGCAGGTGGCACGCTCACGATTGGCGGCGGCGTGATGATCTGCCTGACTCGGATGAAGCGAATCCTCGAAGTGAGCATCCGCGACCGCTACGCGATCGTCGAGGCGGGTGTCGTCAACATCTGGCTCACGCGTGCGCTGGCCGGGACGGGATTTCATTACGCCCCCGACCCATCCAGCCAGGGAGCCTGCACGATCGGCGGCAACGTCGCGACCAACTCCGGTGGCCCGCACACGCTCAAGTACGGTGTGACGGTCAACCACATCAAGGGGGCAACGCTCGTCATGCCCGACGGCACGCTCGTGGAGACTGGCGGCGTCACCGAAGACAACCCCGGCTATGACCTGACCGGTTTGATCGTGGGCAATGAGGGCACGTTCGGCATCGTCACCAAGGTGGCCGTCAACCTGACGCGTGATCCGGAAGCCGGCCGCACGCTGCTGGCCGTGTTTGAAACCGTCGATCAGGCAACCGAGACCGTCAGCGGGATCATCGCTGCGGGAATTGTGCCGGCGGCCCTCGAGATGCTCGACAATCTGATGATCCGGGCGGTCGAGAAAGCGTTCGGTTTTGGTTTCCCGGTCGAAGCGGGGGCCGTGCTGATCATCGAGGTTGACGGGCTCGACGCGGGATTGGACCGCGAGGCGCAGGCGATCACGCAGATCGTGCACGAGCACGGCGGCACGGTCGGCAAGTGCATCACCTGGCGCACGCGCAAGGAACCGGAATACGTGGCCATCTGGAAGAGCCGCAAGTCGGCGTTTGGTGCGATTGGCCGGCTCAGCCCCACGTACTGCACGCAGGATGGCGTCGTGCCACGCACCAAGCTGCCGGAGATCTTGCGGTACATCGTCGAGGTCGGCAAGCGCCACGACCTGCGCATCGCGAATGTGTTCCACGCCGGCGACGGCAACATCCACCCGATCCTGCTGTTTGACGAACGCGATCAAGAGCAGGTGAAGCGCGTCCTGGTCGCGAGCCACGAGATCCTCGACAAGTGCATCGAGCTCGGCGGCAGCGTGACCGGCGAGCACGGCATCGGCGTCGAGAAAATGGAATTCATGCCCAAGCTCTTCTCGCCGGAAGATCTGGCCGCCATGGTGGCTTTGCGGCAGACGTTTAATCCGGACGGTCGCTGCAACCCGTCGAAGATGCTCCCGGGCGGGGCGGGGTGCATCGAGCGATCGAAGCCCGGGCGGGGTATTTCTGCTTGATCGGCGCGGGAGAATTCGCTCACCGAAGGCGTTCCTGAGCCAGGATCTCTCCACTGTCGCTGTGC
This sequence comes from uncultured Planctomycetota bacterium, assembly GCA_963823665.1. Taxonomy (GTDB): domain Bacteria; phylum Planctomycetota; class Planctomycetia; order Isosphaerales; family Isosphaeraceae; genus CAVXHV01. The sequence continues at coordinate 888,544 of CAWGMQ010000003.1, read as the reverse complement.
GAGCGGCCCTCAAGCCGGTTGCGCATCGCACCAGCGATCGCCCTCGCCGCGGCCATATTCACCTGCTTTGAAGCCGGTGATAGGATCCGGTGCAGCGCGACGTGTAGCGAGCGGTTGTTGGCGTCCGCGGGTCCCTTCAGGTGTTCGCGTGCGGAATCATCCATATCGCGTACCATTGCAGTTGCAACCGTGAATCCCCGGTCCGGAGCTTTATACGAACGTTATGCTTACAGCCGGGCTGACAGTGACTAGACCATTCCGATCTTCGTAAGGTTCAATATGAAAAAGCTCAGCGTCTGGATCCTGGTCGTCGTACTCGTATTCCCGTCTCTTTGTTGCGCGCAGGTTAGCGGGAACATCAGCTACGCGCAAAATAGCGGCAAGGCCCGCGCCGAACAGAATGAACGCTCCAAGCGCAACCTGACCAAGGAGGAGCTGCCTCCCACGGCGACCAGCACCTTTGTCGACGCGAGTGTGCTCATGAATGTGCTGGCGGATGAGTACGTCGCGGTGTTCGGCGTCGCTCAGGAAGGTGAAACCATCGCCGAGTGCAGCCGGAAAATGGACGCAACGATCAAGCAGTTCACCGACGAGCTGACCGGATTGGGTGTCGGCGAGAAGGCGCGGTTCGTCGACTTCGTCGCGCAGAACAAGATCTACGGTTTTGAAGTGGCGGGCGAGATCGCACGTGAGAAACTTGTCGGGTTCGAGCTGAAAAAGAACATCTCGATCCACTACAAAGACAAGATGCTGATCGACAAACTGGTCGTCGCCGCGTCGCACTCGCAGATCTTCGATCTGATCAAGGTCGATTACATCGTTTCCAACCTGGATGCGATCGAGGACAAGTTGATGGAGGAAGCTAGCCGGATCATCAAACGCAAGGCGGGCCGATACCAGAAGCTGCTGGATATCAGGCTTCAGCCGCCCGCGCAGGTCATTGCCGAACGGTCGGCCGTTTACTATCCCACCGAAATGTACGACTCGTACACCGCGTTCGAGACCGAGCACGTCGGGATACCGCCAAACCGCGATCGTATGACGACGCAGACCGCGCAAGAGCCGCACGTTCTTTTTCAATGGTCTGAATGCCAACAGTTTCGACTCGGTGATCAACCCCGTGGTGATCGAGCCCGTCGTGCAGCTCACGCTCTATCTCAAAGTCAAATATGAGGTGCAGCAGATCAAGGCGAGCTAGGATGAGTTTGCACGATCACCGGGCGCCTGGGGGCTCTGTCTGGGTGCTCCGCGCTCCTGGCGACCGGAGGGCTCTCTGACCCGAAAGCACGAAATCGCATTGAGGCACCGAGGCCCTCCTCGCGAGGCCCGATCATGACCGGAAGCGTTCAGAGCATTCGCGACGTCTTCCTGATCAGCAAGATTGTCGTTCTACCAGCGTTCGTGTTCGGGCTTTGGTATCTCGTTGGACTCCGCGCGAACATCGAACAGCTTGGTGGCAAGCTCTTGTTGAGGGTGGTCCGACCGCGCGTGAAGCGCTGGAAGTCGGTCTGGATGATATGCGCCTGGTCGGCAGTCGTCGTGAATGCCGCGTTTTGCGTTTACTTGGCCGCCCAAGGCCCGCGCTCAAGTCCCGATGAGCTGGCGAATCAGGCGACAAATGTTCTCATCCTCCTTTTCGTCATCACCCTTGCCGCATTTGCCTGGAACAGGATGTTCCTCGAGGTTCGCGAGGATGGCGTTGTGTGCGGAACGAGCTTCACGGCGTGGCATTCGATTCTCGAATGGAGCTGGGCTGCCCCCGATTCGAGTCTCCGTCTCAAGCTTCGAAGCGCAGTCTTGACATTTGGATTGAAGTCTGGCGATCGCGAGATCGTTGCATCGGCTCTTCAAAACCACCTTGGGCCGGCAGATCTTCGGGTAAAACCCGGACATTCGAAGAGTACGAGCCTGACGGCTCGCGTCACGCGCGATCTGCGCCGCATCCGTATTCGGAAGCAATTCTCGCTCAGGTACTTGATGCTCGTCACGGCGCTCCTGGCTGTCAATTTCGCGTGGCTTCCGTTGCCGGTGTGCGTCGCTGTCGCGGTGGCTATCGTCGTCGGTGCGTGTCTTGTCGGGCTAACCCTCGCAGAGTGGGTTGTCTGCGCTGCCATCGTTTTCGTTCTGGTCGCGCTGTTGACGCCGGCCGTATCGACGCACCACCGGAGTCGGAATCGACGAGCGAAGTCGGTAGCTACTCCTGCGGTTGCGCAGCCAGCGAATCCTTCAGAATTAAAGTGAGTGGCGTTAGACCGTGAACACACCATGCCTTTGGTGCGACGCCGTCAGACAGCGCAAATGCTGCGGCTACGCCCGCGACGTAACACGGGTTCGAAAAGTCAACGAGAGCTTGCTAGATTTCCGGATTATGGTATCAGCGGCATAGCGCGGATGGTGCGCGCCCGGCACGGAGGCTGTTCGATGACTCTGCCCCGAATGACAATCAACCGTTGGATCGTCGTTGTGGCTGTTGCTGCATTGCTGCTATGGGGCGAACGAGCTCGCGAGCACTGGCGCCGTTGCCAGTGGAGGGCGTACCAACACGATGATGCAGAGGAGTATGAGCTGCGGAGTGCGGACCCGGACTTCAAGGAATACGTTTGTGGCATGGCACCGCCAAATCCAGAATCAAACGAAGACCGGAGACTCCGGCGCGCGAGGTATCGCGTTTTGGCGATGCGCGCCGCCTCGTATCATGCATACGTCAAGAGAAAGTTTGAACGCGCGGCGTGGCGACCGTGGGAGGCCATCCCGCGAGATCCATACGACCCGCCGGATGAGTCACTCTCGACTGCCAGCCGATGAATCAAGTCCGGCGGCGCAGCCGCCGCCGGACTCGTTCTGTTCAGAGGCCAGCCGCGAAGATCAGCACCCGCCCTGCATGTTGCCTCCGCCATATCCGCCGGCAAATCGCCCGGCCTGGCCGGTCACGAGCGTGAAATACGGGAACGTGTCGGTGCTCGTGCTGCTTTCCGCGGCCAGGACAGCCGCGTAGTCTGTATCAATCGTCGAGAGATCGGACGACGTGATGCCCGACGACGTGATGGCCGCTGCGAGTGAGTTATACGCTGTGGTCAGGTCCGCCGTCTGCTGCGTGGTCAGCGAGCCACTCGAGGTCGTGTAGAGCGCCTCGAACTGGGAAAGCAGGGTCGCGTTGTTGGTCAGGGTCGTCCCGCTGGCGTACGACTGGACCAGGCTGTTCTCAAAGCTCGAGAGCGCGCTCTTGCTGCTGGGCGTGAGCCCATCGCTTGAGAGCGTCTGGAACGCGGCGTGGATGGCGGTCAGCTCGCCGATCGTCGTGCCGGAGGCAAGTTCTATGGTCTGGATATCGTTCAGCAGCGTCTGGCGCGCCGTCTGGAGCGTCGAGCTCGATGACGACGCGGAAGCCGTGCTCGTGGAAGTGCTCTCCGTATCGGCCGTCTTCGAGGTGCTCGCTGTGCTGGTTTGCACGACCGCCGTGTGATGAGCGTGGTGGTGATGCACGGCGGCGGCGGCGATGTGCGAGAGGACCACGCGGTCCTCCAGGCCGTCGAGCGTCGGCGTTAACTGCCGCGTGCGACGACGCTTCGGCTTGGGTGAGCTGCCGAGCATGCTGCAGATGAACTCGTGAAAGACATGTTTCGAATGCGACATGAGAGACTCTCCTGATGAAGCAAGGGAGGCGGTCTCGTGCCGCCGGTCTGGATGCGTATACCGACCACAGCGGCTCGTGACCCTTCTGAGAGAGCAATCGCCGATGGTGCCGAAAAGCGTGCGCGGAATTCTCGCGAAATGTCGCCGAGCTTCATTTGTCCGCGATAACTACTAATAGAAGGCCAAGCCAGCGCCTACGATGAGTGGCGACGAAGTGGAGCATCGGCTCAGGGGCGAATTGGTGATGTCGAAGGGATCAAGGCGCAGGGTTGGAGCTGCCCCAGGCTGTGAGTCGCTTGAAGTACGGTCGCTGCCAAGCGGCTATTCAGGGCCGATGACGCCGTTCTTCGGACGCTCGGCCGGCACGCAGAGCTCGCCTCCGGCGATGGTCGCTTCGCTATCCGCGAGTTCGCCCGCGCAATGCAGCGGTCCGAATATGTCCGCACCGTCGCGACCCGCGATTCCGGGTGACGGATGGCAGTCCGGGGAAGCCATGCCCGATCCGGAAAGGATGGCGTCGCCACCTGCTTCGTCAACGGTCCCGTTCGTACAGACAGGGTCGCCTGCGGCTGTGCCGGAGAACAGCGTATCGAACAGAGCTCCGTCAGACGCCACCGCCGCCGGTCAGACGGCCGCTGCGGGAAGCGAACCCGGCGCCGGGGCCGCCGTCTTGCCTGCGATCGCGCGGCCGTCCGGAAACCCAATCGGCGTTGGGCCCTCGCACGGGGGGAAGCCCATCGCGAGCGCAGACATCGAGATCACGGTTGCCCCCGGTGTCGACCCGTCGGCCCCGGGTGCCGCCGGCGCCGGCGATGAATGACGATCCGCAGGTTGCCCCGCCCACCGCGATCGGGGCCGGCTCGGCCCGGACGGCTTTGGTCTCTCTGGGCCTCACCGCCTTGACCGTGGCGATCACGCCCGAACTGGCGATTCAGTCCGATGCACCGCGCGACGCCGGAGCAGGTGGGCCCACTCGCGCTCGTCGACCCTGCCAACGAGTCTGCTCACGAACTGGCGTCGATCGTGACGGCGAATCTTCCCGCCCCGCAAGGTGCGGGCTTGATTACCGGTCTGACGGCATTCCAGGCGAGTCAACTCGACGATTGTTTGTCGCGACTGTTTGACCGATCGGGCCCCTCAAGCGAGCCTTCGGATCAACTCGCTCGATCGTACCCGTATCTCGTCGACGTCGCACTCGCTGTATTTGCTGTCGAATTGACCCGCCGCTGGCGACAGCGGTCGACCCGGACGCCACGGACGTCTCGGCGATCGCGGTTTTTCGTGCTGAGCAGTCTCCTCTGAACCTTGGGATGCGCGTGTGGAACTCGCCATGAACTCCGGATCGCTCGATGAATGGATTGGCCGCTTGAACGAAGGCGATCTCGAGGCCGTCGCGCGGGTCTTCATCGCTTATGAGCCCTATCTCAGGATCGCCGTCCGGCGGCGTCTCAGCCCCCGCTTGAGGTCCAAGGTGGACTCGGCAGACATCGTTCAATCCGTGTTCGCCGACCTGGTCTGTGGGGTGCGCGACGGCGGCTGGAATCTCACCGGGCGAGCGCATCTGGAAGCGCTTCTCCGCACCATCGCCTGGAGACGGCTCGCCGATCGCTATCAGAAGCACGCTCGCGCCGTGGACCGAGAGCGATCGCTCCACGACACACCGTCGCACTCACTGCGAGATCGGGCTCAGGCACGCCCCAGCCAGGAGGCGCAGGGCCGCGAGTTCTGGGAACGAGTCCTCGGGCGCGTGCGCGCCGGCCCATCACGAGGTTGTCCGGCTCAGGATGAGTGGTCACCGGCTGGCCGAGATTGCCGAACGGACCGGGATGCACGAGGGAAGTGTGCGGCGAATCCTCTACGAGCTGGCGCACCGGCTCTCGATCGTCCGGCGCTCCGCGGTGACCGATGACCTTTCGTAAGGAAGCGTTGATGACCGTTTCCGACGTTCAAGATTCGGGGGAGGGATGGGTATCGCGCGAGGTTGAGGCGATGGAGGCCGCCTGGGGCCGGGGCGCACAGGTCACGGCCGAGGATGTGCTGGCTGGCCGGCTGGATGTCGACAAGGAATGCGCCATTCGTCTCATCTATGAGGAGACCTGCCTGCGCCGAGAGGCGGGACAGAGCGTGGCGACGTCCGAGGTCGTTTCCCGCTTTCCGCGCTGGGGGCCGGACTTGCGGGCACTGTTTGAATGCGATCGCCTGATCCGATCGCCGCGAGCTCTGGTCGATTATCCCGAAGCCGGCGAAATGCTGGGCCCGTTTTTGCTGCTGGCCGAGCTGGGGCGGGGCAGGGCGGGGCGCACATTCCTCGCTTCCGAAGAGAGCCTGGCGGACCGGCCGGTTGTGGTGAAGCTGATTCCCGACGAGGAGGATGAGCATCTGGCGCTGGCGCGGCTGCGGCACACGCACATCGTGCCGCTGTTTTCAGAGCACAGGTGCCCGGAGCGAGGCCTTCGACTGCTTTGCATGCCGTTCCTGGGCGGAACGAGCCTCGCGAGGATTCTGGAAGACCTCGCCGCCGTTCCACTGGAAGACCGCAGCGGAGAGCTTCTCGTCAAGCTGATCGACCGCCACACCCGGGCGACTCCCTCCGCGCCGCGCCGATGGGCCATACCGGCGCAGTCTCGTGCAGGCCTCGTACGTCGAGGCCATGACGTGGATCGCATCTTGCCTCGCCGACGCGCTTGAATATTCCCACGCACGGGGATTGGTGCACATGGACATCAAGCCCTCCAACGTCCTGATCACGATGGATGGGCAGCCGATGCTTCTGGACTTCCACCTCGCGCGGGTCGATCCTGCCCGGCGAGCGCGACGCACTCCGGCTGGGCGGTACTCCCGGCTGGATGTCGCCTGAGCAGGAGCGCGCGATGACGGCAATCGGGGAGGGCCGCCCCGTTCCCCTGGCCGTCGACGAGCGTTCGGACATTTATGCACTCGGACTTTTGCTCGCGGAAGCGCTTGGGGTGGTCGCTCCCGCCCGTGATGGGGCCCGTTCACGGCTTGCACTGGCACGGCACGCGGGTGTGAGCGTAGGCCTCCTTGATATCCTGAGGAAATGCCTGGCGACCAGGTCGGGCGATCGCTACGAGTGTGCCGCATCCCTCGCCGAGGATCTTCGTCGGGAGCTGAACGATTTACCGTTGCGCGGCGTGCGCAACCGAAGCGTTCGGGCGCTTTTCAGGAAGTGGCGGCGACGCCATCCCGGGCGTGCTCGCGTGGAGCATGTTGGGCATGTTGATCGCGATGGCCGTCGGCCTTGGGCTCGGCGCCGCGATGGTCGTCTATCAACAACGAGTGGGTCAGGTTCGCCTCCTTCTGGAAGACGGGAGGCGAGCCCGCACCGGCGGCCGATTTGAGGAAGCGATCCGCGCACTCGGACGCGGCCTCGAGTCGGCCGCCATCTTCCCAGCGCCTTCTGATCTCAGAGCATCGCTGCGCAGCGAGCTGCAGCTTGCCGAACGAGGGCGGCTGGCGGCAGACCTGCACGATCTCGCCGACCGGGTTCGGGCCGGGTACGGCGTCGAGCTGCCGTCTCGAGCGGAGGGACAGACACTGCTGCGCCTCTGTCGCGCGGTCTGGGAGCGGAAAACTCAGCTCCTGGGCGCTGGAATTCCACTCGCGGACGAGTCGGAGCGAATGATACGGACCGACCTTCTCGAGCTGGCTGCGATCCTGTCCGATCTTTCGGTTGCTTTCGCGCCGGCGGCCGCGCTGGCGGATGCGAGGAAGCATGCCCGCGTGCTGCTGGATGAAGCAGAAGCCTTGTGCGGGCCGAGCTTCGCGCTGGATGCGCGCCGCGATGATCTTGATGATCCATCCGCTCCCTCGGCCAGCCGAGGGGGCGGACGCATGCCGAGCTCGGCGTGGGAGTATTACGAGCTCGGGCGTTACAACCTGCGCATCGGACGACTCGAACACGCCACAGAAGCGTTCCAGCGGTCGCTCGATCTGAGGCCGCAGGATTTCTGGGCCAACTTCTACCACGGCCTTTGCAGCTTCCGGCTCAGTCGCCTCGACGAAGCAGTCGCCGATTTCCGGGTCTGCCTGGCGATCGAGCCTGGCTCGAGCGTCGCCCATTACAACCGAGCGCTCGCGTTCGACTCGCTCGGCCGCAGCCAGGATGCTTGTCGCGGCTACACGAGGGCGATCGAGCTGGCGCCGGAGCTCGCCGCGGCGCGGCTGAACCGGGGCATCATCTCCTACAAGGAAGCACGACACAGCGCGGCGGTGGCCGACTTTGAGGCGGCCCTGGAAGCAGGGCCCGATCGCGAGATGAGCGGCCGGCTGCGCTTCAATCTCGCGCTGGCCCAGCTCGGGCTGGGCGACCGTCGATCAGCGAAGATGAATGCCGAGAGAGCCGTGGAGCTCGGGTTCCGAGAAGCGAAGGCGCTCCTCGATCGGCTGCAATGAAGCTCGCGTACCATGGTCGTCTTTCGCTCCGCGAAAGAACGTCTTGATCGGCCCATTCTCGATTCTGTATTTTTTCAAAAGGCGCACTTTCGCGGAGCGAAAGGCGACTTTGGCAGTGCGGACTTCATCGCGCAGCGAGAACTCCACCTGACGCTTCCCGGTAGTCGGTCAGGCTTCGAGCCTGACGCATCAAGATTTGGGTGGCACTGGCTATTCCAGTGCGCATCGAAAAACATGTCTCGTTCGCGATTCGTTCGCATTCCTGAGCGCAGCAGGATCGCTCGCAAGACAACTTTGCGGTATGTTATGCTCACCGACGGAGCGTCGCAGGCCGGCACCTCGCAGCGAGGCGAATGATGAAACTCCCCGTCATGACAACACGCCGATGGATGGTCGTGGTGGCCGGCGCGGCAATGTTGCTCTGGAGTTGGCTGGCTTGGGTGCACTGGAATCGATGCATGAAGCACGCCCGGACGCACGCTGCTGAAGCGCGTTACGAGGAATCGTATGCGGAAAACCTGCCGCCTATTGCCGTCTGCGGCATGTCCCTTGCATCGATGATAGCACCCGCAAAACGTCATCATTTCGCGTCCCTACGGTCGGACGCCGAGCGCAGGAAGGAGGCCTTGCGGAATGCTGCGTACCATTCTCAAATCAAGAGGAAATTGGAGCAGGCTGCCTGGCGACCGTGGGAACCGTTTCCGGTCCATTTATGTGATCCGCTAGAATTGTGAGCAGTACGTTGGCGTTCGCCCCACTTCGCGATTCACCCGCCTCGACAAACCGTGTATTCTGGGAGCGTCGTGATCGAGCGCGCTTGAATGCGGAGTGCGTGCCGATCGTGTTGTCCTCGTATCCCGCTCGGAAGGAATGCCGTGGCCAAGCGACCGAGATTCTCGCGATGGCGGCGGCTTCCGGGCGGTCTTTCGGACCGGCGACCATCGGCCTGGCACGTCCGGAACCGAGCTCGACCGTATCATCCTCTACGTGCCGGCCCGGATCCTCGACCTGGCTGAAGCGCTTGCCGAGAAGGCCGGAGTCGCGAGCATTCAGGATTATTGCGCGCTGCTGCTCATGCGGGCGATCGAAGACGAGCGAGTGCGGCAGAAGATCGCCGGGTTCGAATCCAGGCGAGGCCCGCTCGAAGGACTGAAGGAAATCGCCGACGACCCGGACTATCTCGCCGAGTGGCACAAGCGGTCAGATGAGAAGGCCGAGCCCCCCGCGGTTGCTCTGCCCGCAGATGCGCCGATCTTCATCGAGGCTCCGCCCGCCGTCGAGGTGTATTATCCGGAGCCAGAGCCGGCGACACCCGGCGTGCCAGCGCCCGCTGTCGATTCGTTGCCGGCCGTTGCCGCCTGCCCGAGCGCGAGCGCCTCCAGGTCCGCGTCTTGCCGCACGCAAACACTGTTCCACCCGCGACCTTGACGCCGATGGTGCAACTGATGAACGACCGATCCGCGAGCGAAATCCTGTCGTCGCACGTAGCAATGGATGACGACGAATCGGGCTTTCTCCCGTGCCTCAGGCGTGGCGAAGCGGTGCCGCCGGCCAAGGTCGCGGAGCTCGAAGCGGCACTCGAACAGCTCGAGAAAGAGCTGCGCGGCAGCGAGAACCCTCAATCGTCGCCTCGCGCACAATCTCTATCGCCTGGCGCTTGAGTCGCAGGTCTTGCTCACGGACGCCTGGCCGGGCGCCTTCGACGAGCGCGTGATCCAGGCGATCCGCACCGTGCAGGAGGCTGTCGAGCGCATCCTCTCGGACCAGGACATCCGCTTTTACCCCCCCGCGCAACCCGGCTGGGAGCGACCGAATTGAACGCGCCCGAAGCCTGGCCCGACAGCGAGGGAGCACGTATCGCACTTGGTGACGGCCGGATGGCTCACGCCGAGGTTCAACCCGGCGACATCCCTGCCCTATGCCAGGCAGTTCGCGAGCAGGTTGCCCTGGGACGGGCGATCTATCCGCAAGGGGGAAAGACTGCGCTCGACTATGGCGGCACGCCGGCGCGTGCCGGGGTTGCGATCAGCACTCGCATGATCAGCCGGTTGATCGATTACCCTTATGCCGACATGACGATCACGGTCGAGGCCGGCATGACGCTTGCGGCCCTCTCCGCGATCCTGGCCGGTCAAGCAGCAGCGATTGCTGGTGGACGCACCGTTTCCCGACCGGGCGACTCTCGGCGGGATCTACGCCACCAACACCAGCGGGCCACGAAGCTTCGGCGCGGGCAGGCCCCGCGACCAGATTATCGGCGTGAGCTTCGTGACGTCGGAAGGGGTGGTGGTGAAGGGGGGCGGCCGGGTCGTCAAGAACGTCGCCGGGTACGATCTGCCAAAGCTATTGACTGGCTCGATGGGAACGCTGGGAATCATCACCCAGCTCACCTTGAAGGTCAGGCCGATCCCGGAAAGGTCGGCGATTGCCTGGGTTTGCTTTCGGAGCCTGGACCGTGCCGCCGAGGCACTCGAGAGCTGAATGTATCCCAGACCCGTCCGATCGCAGTCGAGCTATTGAATTCGCCGGCCGCCCGGGCGCTCGGCAAAGAGCGGAGCTTGCCCGAACGGTGAAGCGATCCTCGTCATCGGCTACGAAGAAAACGCGCCGACCGTGAGCTGGCAGCTCGATCGGCTTCGCAGTGAGCTCAAAGACGGCGATCTGAACGATTGCCGGCGAGGAACAGACGAGCGCGCTCTGGGCGAGCTTGATCGAGTTTCAAGCGGCCGCGATGGGCGCAATCAGTTTTGTCGCCAACCTGCGTCCGTCGTCGGTTGTTTCGTTCGTCACCGAGCCTCGACCCCGGGCATCTGGGCCGTGCAGGCGCACGCAGGGAATGGGATTGTCCGAGCCCACGCGATCGGTGAGGAAAGCTTGGAAGCGGCCAAATCGCAGATCGGCGATCTTCGGCGGACTGCGGTCGCAGACGGCGGAAACTTGATCCTCTCTCGCTGTCCTGTCGGACTTGAAGCAGATGCTTCGCGTCTGGGGCGAGCCCCGCGCTGACTGGGCCATCGGCTGAGCGGGTGAAGGCGGCGCTCGATCCGCATCATGCGATGAACCCGGGGCGGTTTGTGGGTACAATTTGAGTGGTGGATCGCGGCATGACTGAGGTCTTCAATCGGTTGAAAGACGGTGACAATCGCAGGCATCTGCGCAATGAGATGGCCCGGGCCGAGGTGATCTTGTGGGCACGCCTGAAGGGGCGGCAGATGGCCGGCTGTAAGTTTCGTCGGCAATACAGCGTTGGGTCTTTCGTGATTGACTTCTATTCGCCCGAAATCAAGCTTGGGATCGAGCTTGATGGTGATAGCCATTTTCGCGAAGGCGCACGAGCATACGATGAGAAGCGAACAGCGTTCATCAATTCGTTCGGCATCAGGATCATGAGGTTTCTGAACGCGGATATGGACGAGAATCTCGATGGCGTGCTGAAGGCGATCGGTACAGCGGTGCTCGAGCGGCGCGCTCTGAATGCTGCGAGTCAGCCGCCGGGGACCCCCCCTGGCCCCCCCTTCTTAAGGGGGGGAAGGGAGAAGAACGCAGGCCCGGCGCGTGGTAGCGGCCGTCGTCTGCGCCGGCGCGGCGACGAGAACTCCCCCGAAGCTGCACCGCACGTCCCCGCGGTGATGCACACGAACGAGGGCTTCCGCCAATCCCTTTCCCCCCCTCTAGAAGGGGGGGGCAGGGGGGGTGAGGGCGAGCGTCGTCCCGCGCCCGAACCATCTCCCGAACGATCGGTTCCAAACGAACGCATCACCAAGACACTTTCCCCCCCTTAGAAGGGGGGGCCAGGGGGGGTGAGCCCCAGCGGAAGCCATCCCCATCTTCCTCGCAACACGCGACCGAAGAAACCCCCGCAGCGCCCCGAAAGACAACCAACCCGAGGCGATTCTCCCCATGACGCTCGCCCAGACCGAACCTGCGACGGCTTCATCTCCGGCCGCCGGGCCTCCGCAATCCTCGCCGATTGACCTGGCCTGGCTGTCGGACAAGATCCCGTATCGTCGCTACCAGGAATGCGTGCATTGCGGTCTCTGCACGGCGAGCTGCCCGACGTATATCGAGACATGTGATGAAAACGACAGCCCGCGCGGCCGTATCTACTTGATGCGAGCGATCGCCGACGGCCGCCTTGAGATGGGGCCCGGCGTGCGCGAGCACCTCGAGCTCTGCCTCGACTGTCGCGCCTGCGAGTCGGCGTGCCCGTCCGGCGTCCAGTACGGCAAGATGATCGAACCATTCAAAATCGCCATGGCAAGCTCTGCCCAGGGCAATGAGAAGTCGAGCTGGCTCGAGCGCTTGATTTTGCACCATCTGTTTCCGTATTCCGGGCGCGTGCGGTGGGCGATCGCCCCGGCGCGCTGGATGCAGAAGCTCGGCGTGCTCGATCTCATCGAACGAGCCGGGCTGATGCGACTTTTACCGCCCACGCTCCGGCGCATGGAGGCCATGTTGCCGAAGCTCTCCGGGGCGGGCAGCCGCTTGCCGGAGGTGCTGCCGCCGGTTGGGCCCAAGCGGGCGCGAGTCGCGCTCTTCCTCGGTTGCGTCGCCGACGCGATGTTTCCCGAGACCAACGCGGCTACCGCGAGGGTGCTGCAAGAGAACGGCTGCGAGGTTGTGATCCCCCGCGGGCAAGTCTGTTGCGGGGCGATCCACTACCACTCGGGCGTCGAGGCCCCGGCGCTTGACCTGGCCAGGAAGAATCTGGCCGTCTTCGGGGAGCTGGAGCCTGACGCGATCATCGTCAACGCTGCCGGCTGCGGGGCGATGCTCAAAGATTATGCGCACGTCCTGCCCGGAGAGTCGCATGACCAGGCGGCCCGCTTCGTTTCAAAGGTGAAAGATATCTCGGAGTTCCTGGTCGCGCTCGGGCCGATTCCGCCGCGCGGCTCGCTTCCGTGCAAGGTGGCGTATCACGACGCCTGCCACCTTTGCCACGGCCAGCAGATCCGGAGCCAGCCGCGGGCGCTGCTCGCGATGATTCCCGGTGTCGAGGTCGTTCCCCTTGAGGAGTCCGAGATCTGCTGCGGAGCCGCCGGCACGTACAATCTCACGCAGCCCGAGATGTCCGAGCGGCTCGGCACGCGGAAGATGGACAATATCGAAAAGACCGGCGCCGCGATCGTGGCCACCGGCAACGTGGGCTGCATCATGCAGATCGCCCGCAAGGTGAAGGAGCGGGGCGGGGCGATCGAGGTCGTGCATCCGGTGGATCTGCTGGATGCGAGTTACCGGCGGGGGAAAGAGCGAGGCCATTGAAGCCCAGCTCACCGTCGAACTCGGAGGCAACGAGCGCGGTCGATTTCGGCGTCTTGGTCGGGCGATCGAAGGTGCTCAATCCGTCTCTGAGGGGCATAACGGAATCACGCCCTCAAGCCTGGGTCGGATCACAGCCGAATACGTGCGAGCCTACGGACCTGCGGGTTGTGCTGTTCGTTGGGCAATCCGGTGTTTTGGAAATCCTTCTCTGCAGCTAGACTCAGCAGTAAGCATTTGATGCGAATAGTCAAGCGAAAGGAGTCGGCGATGGGCAAATCATGGACGGCTTTCGCTGGTCTGGTGCTCGTGCTCTCCCTCGAATCAGTCGCCGCCGAACAGAAGGCTTCTCCGCGCGAGGCTTTGAGCTCACGAGATCGCGTCCTGGAACTGTCTGTGATGGATCGGGGGACCAAGCAGCCTGTCGCACGGGTCGAGATTACAATCCTGTCGAATCCCGACGGCACCAAGGATTTCCGAGCCACAACCGACAACCTTGGCCGTTGCACCGTGCCAGTCCCTCCGCGCAAGGACCAAGTCGAGTATTTTGTGATCCAATCCTGGAAAGAGGGATTCGTGCCCATTCGGCTAGGCTGGCTGGATGGTCCGAGGGAGCCGGGCGTGCCCGCCAGCTACACGTTGGTTTTGGATCGAGGTGCGCCGATCGGCGGTCTCGTTCGCGACGAGGAGGGCCGGCCGGTCGCCGGAGCGAGGCTTTTCGTGGGCAGGTTCTCGCACGATTTTCAGGTCGAAAAAACCGAAACACCATCTATGCCTCCGACTCGCTCTCTCGTGAGCGATTCCGAGGGCCGGTGGGGCAGCGCACTCCTTCCGGCGTCGGTCGAGCGCGGGAAGCTCAACTTCCGCGTTGAGCATTCGGGCTTCGTGAGCAACCGTTGGGCGTTCGACCGGGCACTGTCGATCAAGGATCTTCGTGCGATGAGGGCAGTCGTCGTGCTTCAGAAGGGATTCACCCTGAGCGGCGAGGTTATGAACGAGCGTGGAGAGGCTGTTACGGGAGCTGCCGTCACGTTCTGGAGTTCGAAGGAACCTCCGCGTCATCACGGCCTGTTCCCTTGGTCCCGGGTTTATGACGCTCAGATTTTACAAGAGCTTGAATCCGAGGATCCGACCCCGCGCATTCGCCAGAAAACTGACGCAGCCGGGCATTTCCGCTTCGAGAACTGTCCGGCGGGCATTTCGATGGTGACCGTCAAAGTGCCGGGCTTCGCGGCCGGCGTGAAGGAGGTGCGCTTCGGCCCTCCTGATCCCGAACACGAGCCACTGCCAGCTGCTCCGTTGGAAGCCGGCGGCCCAGCAGTCTCGATTGATGCAAACCAGGTTAACAAAGCCGGCCCGTGTACGCCCTCGTTCGTGTTTCGGCTCAGTAAAGGCCGCAGCATCCGCGGACGGGTTGTCGATGGTGACGGCAAGCCAGTGGTCGGCGCTATCGTTATCCCTGAGGTCAAGCTCACCGGCTTTGACCGGCTTGGCTGGAGGGGCAAGACCGATGCCGACGGGCGATTCGTGTGGAGCAACGCACCGACAGAGGCCATCACTCTGAATGTTGCTGCCGCCAAGAATTCTCGGTTGGTCGAACACCTCGTCAGACGCGGAGAGGGCCTGGCGGACGTGACGATCGCGGTGTCGGTCTGGTAGCCGGACATCACACCGGTCAGCAACACCGACGCGATTCCTTGACGAGCGAGCGGCATGCACACGGAGAATCCCCCTCGGTGAAGTGGAAGCCGAGATCGACCGGTCGCTCTCGCGGCTCGAGAGCGTCGATCCCGCACGTCCGTCATCCACCGAACCGTGAGGAACGGACGGCTCAAATCGCCGGATTGCTTTCGCGCGACCCATCCGACGCCGCCCCGAAGTTCCTTTCGAAATTCTGTCGAAAGAGTGCCGCGAGCTGATCGGCGGCTTGTTCGTACGCATGCGGATCTCGCCACGAGTCGCGCGGCTGCAGCAGTTGAGCGGGCACCCCGGGGCAGGACGTGGGAATCTGGAGCTTCCAGCGGTTGTCTTGCACAGCCGGCACTTGGAGCAGCGAGCCGTCGTGAATCGCGTCGATGATCGCGCGGGTGTAGCCCAGTTTGATTCGCGAGCCGACGCCGTACGGCCCCCCGGTCCAGCCGGTGTTGACGAGCCACGCCTGTGCCTTGTGAATGCGGATCTTGTCGGCGAGGAACGCCCCGTAACGAGTGGGGTGCAGGACCAAGAACGCGGCGCCGAAGCATGCGGAGAACGTGGCCTGGGGCGCGGCGACGCCCACCTCGGTTCCAGCGACCTTGGCGGTGTATCCGCTCAGGAAATGGTAGGTTGCCTGCTCGGGGGTCAACCGGCTCACCGGCGGCAGCACGCCGAAGGCGTCGCAGGTCAGAAAAATGATATTCTGCGGGTGCCCGCTGACGCAGGGCACGAGCGCATTGTAAATGTGCTCGATGGGGTAGCAGGCGCGGGTGTTCTCGGTAAGCGACCGATCGTTGTAGTCGGGCGCACGAGAGAGCGGGTCGTGAACCACGTTCTCGAGCACAGCGCCGAACCGGATTGCGCCGTAGATTTGCGGTTCTTGTTCCTGCGAGAGCCCCAGGCACTTGGCGTAGCACCCTCCTTCGATATTGAAGACGCCGTTGCCACTCCAGCAATGTTCGTCGTCACCGATCAAGCGGCGGCGAGGATCGGACGACAGCGTGGTCTTTCCCGTTCCCGAGAGACCGAAGAAGAGCGTCGTGTCGCCCCGCGCGCCCTGGTTGGCGCTGCAGTGCATCGAGAGAATGCCGCTCTGTGGCATCCAGTAGTTCATCGCGGTGAAAACGCCCTTCTTCATCTCGCCGGCGTAGTTGGTGCCAAGAAGCACCAGTGCACGGCGCTCGAGGTTGAGCATCACGCTGGTGCCCGAGGAGACGCCTTCGATGCGACGGTCCGCGCGCTGGTCGCCCGCGTTAAAGATCACCAGGTCGGGCTCGCCGAAATCTTCGAGCTCCTGCATCGCTCGGCCGGATCAAGAGGTTGTGCATGAAGAGCGCATGATAAGCCCGTGCGCACACGACGCGCACCTTGATCCGGTATTCCGGGTCCCACCCGGCAAAACCGTCGACGACGTAGACCGAGCTCCAGCGAACAGAGGTGATCGAGGGCTTGCTGCCGGCAGGCGAGAAAGCTCGAGTCGCTCGCGGGTATGTTGACATTCCCCCACCAGATCTCGCTCGTGCTCTCGGGGTTATCGACGATTCGCTTGTCGAGCGGGCTGCGGCCGGTCTTTTCGCCGGAATAAGTCGCCAGCGCGCCCGAGGAAAGGATGGCTGCCTTCTCTCGCACAATTGCGTGCTCATACAAGATCGCCGTTGGGGCGTTGCGCAGCACCTCCGCTGCTCCGAACTCGATAGCGAGTGACTCGAGGCCGATGGCCATGCAGACCTCCGAAAAACCCATGCGACGCAATCGCAGCCCGGCGATACGCCGCTCTCACCATTAAATTACGATAGGATAACTGACGGGAGTACCGCGGAACGTCGTCGATCGTCCTCCCCTCATCATAGCCCTGCGACCCTCCGGCGCGAACTCGGATTGGCTTCCACGCCTGATCAGACCGCGCTTGAATGAATGCATTCGGGCGACGAATGTAGTTACGGCGTAAGGCATTGCGCGCGGCACATGGCATGCTCCACACCCCTCGGCCCATCAGAGCGTATAATGGGCGTGATCGCGAATTCGCCTGGAAACAGTCGCACG
Source organism: uncultured Planctomycetota bacterium (assembly GCA_963823665.1). Taxonomy (GTDB): domain Bacteria; phylum Planctomycetota; class Planctomycetia; order Isosphaerales; family Isosphaeraceae; genus CAVXHV01. Next base: position 871,501 of record CAWGMQ010000003.1, on the reverse strand, counting down.
TACAAGACCGGAACTTGTGCTGGGCGAAAGCAGCGATCCTGTTGGTGGCGCGCTGATGAATCGGGTGGCGATCCTGGGTGCGGGTGGCATGGGCACGGCCCTTGCGCTCTTGTTCAAGCGGACTATCGGCGACGTCCGGCTCTGGTCTCGTGATCGCGAGCATGCCGAAGCACTGGTGCGCACGCGGATCAATGCGCGCCACCTGCCGGGGGTGGCTCTGCCTGATGGCGTCCTGGTGACGTCGCGTGCGGCGGACGCCGCGGCTGGGGCCGATCTGATGGTGGCGGCCGTGCCGACCTCCTACCTGCGCACAACGCTCGAGGTGCTGGCCGCAGAGCTTCCGGCGGAAACACCCGTTCTGAGCGTGGTGAAGGGCATCGAGTATGGGTCGTTCGCCCGGCCGAGCCAGATCATCGAGCAGACGCTCGGTCGCCGGGCGATCGCCGTGCTTTCCGGGCCCAGCCATGCCGAAGAGCTGGCGCGAGGCTTGCCGGCTTCGGTGGTCGTCTCCGGCGAGACGCAATCGCTGAACGATCGCGTGCGAGACGCTTTGAGCCATGAGGCGTTTCGAGTCTACACCAGCACGGACCCGCTGGGTGTGGAGCTCGCGGGTGCGCTCAAGAATATTCTGGGGATCGCCGCAGGCATCTGCGACGGGCTCGAGATCGGCGATAACGGCAAGGCGGCACTCCTCACCCGCGGGCTGGTGGAGATCGCCCGGCTCGGCGTTGAGCTTGGGGCACGGCTGGAGACGTTCTACGGACTTGCCGGCGTGGGTGACGTCGTGACGACTTGTTATAGCCCGTTCGGGCGGAACAGATTCGTCGGCGAGCGAATCGGCCGCGGCGAAGCAGTCGAGCGCGTGCTGGCGAGCATGGTCAACGTCGCCGAAGGTGTGCCAACAACTCGTAGCGTGCACTCGCTGGCGCAGGAGCGCGGCGTCGAGATGCCGATCACCGCCGAGCTTTATCAGGTGCTGTTCGAGGGCAAGTCGCCCCGGGCGGCGGTGGGCGACCTGATGGTGCGCGCGCCAAGGTGGAGTCGCCATCATGAGCCGGAGCGGCGAATCTTGCGCGATAGCCTTCAAGGAATGGGCCAGCGTTTGCGACGCCTTGCTGGCCGGCCGGCAGACGATCATCTTGCGCAAGGGAGGGATCAGCGAGGGCCAGCACCCGGCACATTCGTGCCTGAGCATTCGGAGTTCTGGCTGTACCCGACATGGGTTCACCAGGCCGAGCAAGGCGTGCGAGAAAGTCACTTGGGTGCCCGACGGCCGGCTGCGCAGCCGTGCGATGGCACGGTTCCCGTCGAGGGCCTGATCCGCGTTGATCTTATGGGCTATCTTGAAAGCGAGCAACGACTTCCGGCGCTGGAAGACCATCACATCCTGACAGCCGAGACAGTGCTCAAGCGGTTTCATTACCGGAAGCCGGGCCTGTGGGTTCTGGGTGCCCGGGTGTGGCGCCACGAGCCGGGTTTCGAGATGCCGATGATGGCGGAATATGCAGGCTGCAAGACCTGGGTCAAGCTGGAAGAGCCTCTCGCGACGAGCGGAGTCGTCCCGGTGCTTGACGACAAATCGTGGGCAAAGCGCCGCCATCACCTTCAGGCAATCCTGGGGGAAGGATCGTTTGTTGGGGAATAGTGGGCTCTCAGGCGGGCATGCCGGAGCCGATCAAGAAGACGGTTCGCCAGAGGCGGTCGACTTCGCCGCGCTCGAGAACTTCCACCGGCTTCAAGCCGGCCAGGCCATCACACGGCGAATCCAGCCACCGCGCAATGAATCTGGGATCCAGTCCATCGGCCAAGGCGTCGCGGAGTCGTTTCATCTCCTTGACGCGGCGCAATGCCGTCTCGCTGAGCGGACGACCCGCTTCCCAACCTGAGATTGCCCGGATCGAGAAGCCAGTCATCCGCGCAAAGAACTCGCGGGTCACGCTCAGGCCGGGCCGGACCTCCGAAACGAATCGGGCCGACGCCGTAACCTCCGGCGCGCCGGACTCGGTCCTGCTTTTGATGGTTGCGGAAATTGAAAAGCGAGCCGCCGGTGATTTCGGTTTGGCTCGGTTTCGTCGCGCGGGACCGGTGGGTGCAACGGACGCCGGCTTCGTTCGTCGGTCCGGCTTCGCGGCGGGCATATGGGCCTCCTCCGGATTTGCAAGCGAGATTTGTCGATTGCCAGTATACGACGAACAGGCTGGCAGATTCCGGATGCGGCGGGGGCGGGTTCATCGCTGAATTCATCAACGAATTGAACCGGAATCCAGCCACTCAATCAACCGGCCCGCTCGAAAGGAACACCCCCGCACGGTTTCCAGGCCGTCCCTGGCGATTCCGAATCGCCGTGACGAATTCCGCCATCGTTTCGATCCGGCCGGGAAACTCGGTGAAGTAACAGCCTACCACGTCGATTTCGTGCGCATCGCTCGAGCCGGTCGCACCCATGGGAAACTTGTTCAAGAGTGCGCGGGTCTTGGCGCGTGTGTGCCGGTCGATGTTGTTGCTCACGAGCTCAAGGGCGTCGAACTGCGGGCCATTTTCCTCGATGATCTCGTCAAACGGCTGGTCCCACCGGAACGGGTGGGCCGCCACGATCGCGGCCTCATGCCGGCGAACGACTGCGATCAAATCCTTGACGAGAATCCCCGGTGGCGTCTCGTCGAGAGAAGGCAGGCCGTAGACCAGGAAGTGGCCCTCGCGGGCCGAGATCTCGGCGCCCGAAAAGACACGCAGCGAGGGCGCACCCTCCGCCAGATCGGCAAGCTCGTCGTCCTGCCACTGGTAGTCGTGCTCGGTGATCACAACTCCATCAAGACCGATGCCGCACGCACGTTCAACGAGGTGCGCCGGACGGATCGAGCTATCGGGGGAATGACGTGCAGTATGAATGTGATGATCAATCTTCATGAAACCTGGCCTTGTGGGCTTGCGCTGGCGGTGCTCGAAAGGGGGTTTGGTGGGCAGTGCGGGTCGCGATCCTCAATCACGTGAAAAGTAGCACCTCTTTCATCGACCTTGAGATAGCTGGATCTCGCCTGCCAACCTCCGAGAACGATCAAGCGCGGGTCGTTCCGGGAGTCGTCGACCGCCCGATGCACGTGGCCGATCATCACCAGGTCTGTCGTTCCGCGGAGTCTGGACGCGTAGGTGCGGTAGACTTGCAGGTGCCGTTCCTCGTCGGAAAGGAGCTTCCGGTCGTTGTTCCGCGCGAGGAGGGTGTCGAGGAAGCGGGCGGGGGTCAAGGGCACATGGCCGAAGGCTCTGAAGAACGAACGGCTTTCCAGAAGTGCCTTCCAGGCCCGCCTGGCTCCGAGCTGATGGCCGTGCACGATGCGCAGGCGCAGTCCGGCAACGGTGATGTCGAAGGGATCGGGGACGATCTTCGCGCCCAGCTCGCTCGCGTAAAACGGGCAGAGCCAGGCGTCGTGATTGCCCGGCATGATCGAAAGGCTACCGCCGCGGCGCCGGAATTCGGCCAGGCGCGCGAGACTTTCGGAGCGCATCAGGTCGGGCGGGCCGTACCGGGCGGCCATCCAGAAATCGCAGAGATCACCGGCGAGGAGGAGAGCGTCGTCGGGTGTCAAGGAGGTAAGCCACTGGCTGAATCGCCGGTCGCGATCCGGTCGATCGAATCGCAAGTGCACGTCGCTCGCGAAATAATGCGCCACGATCGCTAGATCTCCGCGGCGAAGCTTTCCTGGTCAGGCTCCGGATCCAGGCGCAGGAGACCGGACGGACCGGGCATGCCGCTCTTCTGTGCGGGGCGTTTTCGGACGCGCGCCGTCGGTGGTGCGCCGGCGGCCAGACCGAATCCGCGTCCTCGCCCGCGACCGGCGCTGATCAAGATGCTGGGCGAGGCGACCGATTGGCGGCCGATATGCACCTGTGCCTCGCGGCCGGAGCTTTCGATGGCCGCATGCGCGGTCTCGAGCGCCAGCTCGGCTTGATTGCAATCTTCGCTCAAGTGCAGCAGCACCACGTGCCGCGGGGCTCCCTCGTGCGAGCGCTCGAGAATCGCCTGGAGCAGCTCCGCGGCCTGGGCGTTCGAGAGATGTCCGGAATCGCTCAGGTTTCGTTCGATCAGAAAGTCCGGCCGGCGGGACGATTTCTGCAAGGCCACGTCGTGGTTGAATTCCAGGCCGATCAGGTCAACTCCGGCGAGGCTCTCGGCGATCGTTGGCGACCAGCAGCCGCAATCGGCCAGATAGCCGATGCCGACCGGCGGCTCGCGGCGCTCGGAGGAGGCTTCGATGCGAAAACCGAATGTCGGGCCGCCATCATGCGGCACTTCGATCGGCTCGAGGCGCAGCCCGTTCGATACGAGGAAAGGGTGGTCGTCATAGCAGCGGACCGCGCCGCTCTGCTCGAGTTTTTTGAAACCGGGGTCCTGGGCCAGGGCCTGGCGATGGCCGTCATGGCAGTGCACGGTCACCCCGCGGCGGGCGAGCTCGCTGAAAGTGGCCGAGTCGACATGATCGGCGTGGGTGTGCGTGAGCACGACCGCGGCGATCCGCGACCAGCTCGAACCGACACTTTCGAGGCGTTCGCCCAGAATCTTGGGCCCGACTCCCACATCGATGAGAAGCCCAGCTCCTTTGCCGCAAATCAACGTGGAATTTCCTCGAGACCCGCTGGCGAGCACCGCGAATTGAACCGCCATCGTTTGCGCCATCCTTGAAACGACGAAAGGACCCCGGGAAGGCGTTCCCCGCCTCCTCTCGCACGCAGGCCAGTGTAGGATGCAATGCGCGATTCGACAAGACTAGCCGCGCAGCGGCAGGCGCCGTGTCCGTACGTAAGTCGTTGGCTGCCTAGTGCGAAAGGACGACTCGAGTGATCGCGGATCAGGCCATTTGCCGCGAGGCTTCGCCTGGTGTACCATATCCCCGGCTCGGATCAGGAGATCGGCCTCGATTCTGGGACATTCTGTCCCGGAACGCGTGGCAGTGAGCCGCGCAAGGTCGGGCTAGAACGCCGCTCGAGAATCCGTCTCGGAGAGGACCGCTCGTTGTCGAACGTCGTCGTTTCCTCGCACCCGCTTTTGCAGCACAAGCTGGCGACGCTCCGCGACGAGTGCACGCAGCCGGCGGATTTTCGCCGGGCGGTGCGCACGCTGGCGCTTCTGCTCGCGCACGAGGCGATGCTCGACTTGCCTGTCGTCGAAACCGAGGTGACGACGCCGCTGGCAAGAGCCCGGTGCCGCATGCTCAAAGATTCGGTAGGCATCTTTCCGATCCTGCGGGCCGGGCTGGGAATGGCCGAGGCGGTCATGGAGCTCTTGCCGGAAGCCGAAGTCTGGCATCTCGGCCTCTACCGGGACGAGGCCACCCTCATGCCCAAGGAGTATTACAACAAGCTGCCGGCTGGCCGCCGCGTGACGGTGGCCCTGCTCGTCGACCCGATGCTCGCCACCGGCGGCTCGGCGGTTCACGCCTGCGAGATCATCAAGAGCGCCGGCGTGCCGCGGCTCAAGCTGCTGTCGTTGATCGCGGCTCCCGAGGGCATCGCCCTCATGGCCCGCGTCATGCCCGACGTGCAGATTTACGTCGGCGCCGTGGACGAGCGCTTGAACGAGCGTGGGTTCATTTATCCCGGCCTGGGTGACGCCGGCGACCGTCAGTTCGGAACAGAGGATCGATGAGAGCCGTCGACATCATTCGCAAGAAGCGCGATGGAGAAACACTCTCTCCCGGTGAGATCGAAGCCATGGTCTCCGGGAGTGCGTCCGGTGAAGTTGCCGACTATCAGTGGGCCGCCCTCCTGATGGCGATCTTCTGGCGCGGCATGAACGAGACCGAGACTGCTGCGCTCACCGACGCGATGATTCGATCGGGGCGAGTGATCGACCTTTCCCACATTCCCGGGCGCAAGATCGACAAGCACAGCACCGGTGGGGTCGGCGACAAGACCTCGCTCATTCTCGCTCCGGTTGCCGCCGCCGCCGGCGTGAGCGTGCCGATGGTCTCCGGACGAGGTCTGGGGCATACCGGCGGCACCCTCGACAAACTCGAGTCGATTCCCGGATTTCGCGTCGACCTTGATCTCGACCGGTATCAAGAAGTGCTCGCCAAGTGCGGATCTGGTGATGATCGGCCAGACGCGTGAGATCGCGCCGGCGGACAAGTTTCTCTATGCCCTGCGAGACACAACGGCCACCGTCGAGTCGATTCCCCTGATCGCCGCGTCGATCATGTCCAAGAAGCTGGCTGAGGGGATCGACGGCCTCGTGCTCGACGTGAAGACCGGCGAAGGCGCCTTCATGCAGCGTCTGGACGATTCGCGGGCTCTGGCGCAGGCCATGTGCGCAATCGGCCAGGGACTGGGAAAAGACATGGTCGCCCTGATCACGCGGATGGACGAGCCCTTGGGCTGCGCGGTGGGCAATGCCGTCGAGGTCGCCGAGTGCATCGAATGCTTGAGAGGCGACGTTGCCGGCTCGGTGCCCTGGCGAGCGACCTCATGAGCCTTTCGCTCGAGCTGGCGGCCGAAATGGTCTTGCTGGCGGGCAAGGCTGACACACTGGCGCAGGCACGCACGCTGTGCCAGCAGACGATCAGCGACGGATCGGCCCTGGACCGGTTCCGGAGCCTCGTGCAGGCCCAGGGTGGCGATCCACGAGCCGTTGACGACCCTGCACGCCTCCCGGCGGCTCGACGGAAGGTTGAGGTCAAAGCCGGCGCGAGCGGGTTCGTTCAAATCGCTCGAGGCGCGGCCGGTGGGGCACGCGACCATGCTGCTGGGTGCGGGCCGGGCCCGCATGGACAGCGCGATCGACCCGGCCGTCGGCGTGATCCTGCACAAGAAGTCCGGCTCGGAGGTTCGAGCAGGCGAATCGCTCTGCACCGTGCTTGTCAACGACGAATCCCGGCTCGAAGAGGCGCTTGCTCTCTTCCAGGGAGCCTTCCAGATCGGACCGCGGCCGGTGGAACAGCCGTCATTAGTCGTCGAGCGTATCGCCGCCTCCCCGGAAGGGTCGCGCTCGCGAAACTCAGCATGAGCAATGTTTGATCTATCGGCCCGCGTAAAGGTTATCCAGGATGCCCAAAAAGCATACGATTCGCGTGCTGATCGCCGTAGCGGTGTCGCTCACAGCCTGTAGCGCGGCAGCCTGGGCCCTCGAGCGAGGCGGAGTCGACAGCGCCGAGCAGGTCTCGGCGCAGGCGCGACAGCGCGGAATCCCGCCGTGAAGACAAAAGGCGAGCGCGAGCCCGCGCCGGCGGGTGAACTGGACGAAGCGCGGCGGACTTATCGATTGAGCATCGGCCCCTGGTCGCAGGACTTTTCGGTGCCCGAATCGTTCGACTTCCTGGACTTGTTCGATCGCATGCGCGGTTTCGTGGGAATGATCATGATCCTGGCCGTGGCGGTTTTTCTTTCGGACAACCGTCGCGCCATTTCGCGACGTGTGGTTTTCTGGGGCCTGGCGTTACAGTGGGGGCTCGCCATTCTTGTGCTCCGAGTGCCGGCCGGTGCGAAGCTCTTTGCCGAGGCGGGGACCGTCGTCACAATGAATCCTCGACTGCGCGGTGACGGGGGCGGCGTTCGTGTTCGGCGATCAAGCGGTCAAACCCGATGGACCGCTCGGCTTCGTCTTCGCGTTCCGCGTTTTGCCGACGGTGATTTTCGTCGCGGCGCTTTTCGCCGTGTTGTACCACCTGGGCGTGATGCAGTGGGTGGTGCGCGGCTTCGCCATCGTGATGGCGAAGCTGATGGGCACAAGCGGTGCTGAATCCCTGAACGTCGGGGCCTCGCTCTTCCTGGGGCAGACCGAGGCGCCGCTGACGATTCGTCCGTATCTGGCGCGGCTGACCCGATCCGAGCTGCTCACGGTGATGACGTCGGGAATGGCCCATGTTTCCGGCGGTGTGATGGCCGCCTATATCGGCTACGGAATCGAGGCGAAGCATATCCTGACGGCGGTGATCATGACGGCCCCGGGATCGATCTTGCTCTCGAAGATCCTGGTGCCGGAGACGGAAACGCCCGAGACTTACGGAACGGCCGCCTAAAGCGGAGAGCAGCACCGACGCGAACATGCTCGACGCCGCGGCACGCGGCACACGCGACGGGCTTCACCTGGCGCTCAACATCGCCGCGATGCTGATCTCGTTCCTCGCGCTGGTCGCGCTCGTCAACCTTGGGCTGAGCTATTTCGGGCTCTCGCTCCAGAACATCATCGGCTCGCTGATGGCCCCGATCGCCTACATGCTGGGCGTGGCCTGGGAGGACTGCCGGGCCGTAGGCGAGCTGCTCGGGCACGCGCACGGTGCTCAACGAGCTGATTGCCTACAAAGACCTGGGTGCGCTCAAAGGGAACCGGCATGCTGATCGATCGCTCGGCGGTGATCGCCAGCTTCGCGCTTTGCGGCTTCGCCAATATCAGCTCGATCGGCATCCAGCTCGGCGGCATCGGCGCGCTGGCCCCCGAGCGGCGGCACGACCTGGCGCGGCTGGGCGTGCGGGCCCTCTTCGCCGGAACGATGGCGAACTACCTTTCCGCCTGCATCGCGGGAATCCTCTTATGACACGCAGACGCCCCTGGTTCGAACGCCCCGCTCGACGTCTTTTCTCGGGCACAAGAGGCGGCGCTAGTGATTCAATCTTCTCTGGAAGAGACCCCCGCGGCCGCGATCGTGCTCGGGTCGGGATTGAACGAGCTCGCCGGCCGCGTCGAGCACGCCCGGGTCGTCCCGTACGGAGGAGTTCCTCATTTCCCCGTGACCCGGGTTGCCGGGCACACCGGGCAGGTCCTCTGCGGCAAACTTGCAGGGCAGGACGTGATCGTCTTCCAGGGGCGGTTCCACTACTACGAGGGTCACGACCTGGAAACTGTCACCTTTCCGGTTCGGGTGGTCCAGCAGCTCGGCGTGAAGGTGCTGATCTTGACGGCGGCCACCGGCGGCATCGGCCTGGGTCTGCGCCCGGGAGGTCTCTTGGTGCTTGCCGACCACTTGAACCTTCTCGGTGCCAACCCCCTTCGGGGCCCGAACGACGAACGACTCGGGACGCATTTTCCGGATATGGGCGAGGTTTACTCAAAGCAGGCTGCGTGCCATTGCGCTTGAGGAAGGAAAGGCCATCGGGCTCGATCTTGCGACTGGCGTGTACGCCTGCATGTCCGGGCCCAGCTACGAGACGCCCGCCGAGATCAAGATGCTCCGGGTGCTGGGGGCGGACGTGGTGGGAATGTCAACGGTGCCCGAAGCGATCGTGGCGCGTCACTCTGGCATGGAAGTGCTGGCAATTGCTCTGGTATCGAACGTGGCTGCGGGGTTGTCGGATGCTCCAATCACCCACGAGGAGGTGCTCGAAGCCGGCAAACGAGCCGCGCCGGAGCTCGCGAAGCTGATCGAGCGAGTGGTCGGGCGAATCGCACGCGGAAACACACCGGCGACGTGAGGGAGCGCGCTGGCTCGCAGCTTTTGATCATCCCCCGGCTCGGGCAGTTCGATCGGGCCGGGGTTTCATGCCAGCGTCTGCTCGCGCATCATGCGCATCCACGAGAGCAGCGGCTTGGGAGTGCGGTCGGGTCGCAGCAATCCGGCATGGGGGTAGAGATGCGGGATGGCGTCGCTGCGCTCGAGCCAGGTTGCGGTGCGAACGAACGGCTTGGAGACCGCGAGCGCAAGCCACTTGGCTCCCCACGCCGCTTGCAGGTTTTCGTCGAGCGAGCCTGGCCATTGCTCTTTCTCCACGTGCACTGCGGGATCGGCCAACGGGTCCGGTCCTGTGGCCGAAGGGAGTGCCATCCAGATACAGAGGGGAACGTTCAAGAGCGAATAGAGATCGAGCAGCTTGGAGAATTCGAAGAGGTCGCGCATGTGGCTTCCCGGCGAGGAATATCCCGGCGCGACCTCGACTGCGACGGCGGAAAGCCCAAGATCCGCCCGGAGCAGATAGTCGCAGAGGTGCAAGGGGCCGAGCTGGAAGTGGCTCGAGCCCATCCAGTCGGCCCAGGGGCGGTCGATGCCGATTGAAAGCTGCGCCCCGGGGTCTGCCTGGCGAGCGACCTGAATGGCACGGGCGGTGATCCGGATCTGCTCTTCCTCCGTCAAGCCGAGGATGTCGGAGCTGGCGGGACGGTGAACCAGGTGCCAGAGCGGCACCCGGCCCCGGTATCGGGTCACCGCCTGCTGGATGAAGTCGCTGAGAATGCCGCTGATCGTCTCGCAGTCTCCGTCCCAGAGCGAGAGCCAGTCCGGTAACGCGCCGTAGCGGAATTCAACGAGCGGGCCCACCTCGACGGCGAGCCCGGACTTCCGCGACCAGGAGAGGACCGAGTCCAGAGCATCCCAGCGATATTGCCCTTCGGAGGGAGCGATGTCCTTCCAGGAGATCCTTACCTGAGCCATGTTGAAGCAGCCCGTCCAGTCGAGCGACCCCGGGCCTTTCTGCGGAGTCTCCTCGATGACGCAGCCGAAATGAGTGGGCAGACGGGAGGTCGCCGACAGACGGCTTTGCAGGATTTGCGACGTGTAGGCGTTCATCAGCAAATCGCCCGCGGCAGACGAAGCATCCAGCGAAGCCTGAGCCGCCCGCACGCATTCTTCAGGCCGGTCTGACGTGGTTGCGGCCACGACGAACGCTCTTTGCGCCGCGCCCATCGCACGGTCCAGCTCGGGAGTCGATCGCAGCCCGAGTTGCAGCCAGTCGGCGAGCTGGTTCCGGATATCGTTGAGCTTACCCCGGGCAAGCTCGACGGCCAGCGTGTAAGGCGCCACACGCTCGGCCAGCGTGGCCGTGCCCACAAGCGGCATGCCGAACCCCGCGATCGGCCAGGGCACAAAGAGACGGCCGCTCTCCGTCGAGTCTCGAGCGCAGGTCATCACCCCGTTGCGAAGCTCAACGGCAAGTCTGCCCGGAGTCCGATCCAGGCCGGTGATGTACGCCTTGCGAAAATCGGGTACGCCACCTAGCGACTCGTTCGGAGGGAGGCGGAACTTCATTACCCCCATAGTGCGCTTTCTGCGTCAAGGGCGGGATCTGCCAACGAGGATGGTTGACCGAATGCCGGCAAGCTATCAGCGCTCCCTCGGACAAGTCTACCACACCCCGCAGCCGGAACGGGCCCCGGAAATCTCCAATTCGTCTCGATCGTACGATGCCCCCCTAAATCCATAGTCGCCAGGATTTCGGACCAGTCAAGAGCGGCGTTGCCCGGCCATGATCGCCCCCGGTCTCATCACGGAAGCCGCGCTGCTCAAATCGGACGGCTCGTGAAGGCCTCAACAAGAAGGGTGGCGGCGAAACGAGGTTGCCCTTCGGCTTCGATGAGAATAAGTTGGGCAATGGCCCGACGCAAGGCGAAGACGGCCCTTGAGCCAAGAAATCGGCGCCCTCGTTCGTCGAGAAGCATCCATTTGGGCCGATCATACCCTCCTTCCTACCGAGATGACCATGCCAAGAGTTTTGATCGGTCCTTATCTGTTGCGATCACAGCCAGGCCGCTTTCGCCAGATCCTGGCGGACGCCGGGTTCGAGGTGGTCGATCCCGAGGGCGACTTCTCGTTGACGCGCGAGCAGCTTGACCCCTTTCTGGGGACGATTGATGCCTTGATCGCCGGTGGAGAGCGCATGTCGGCTGATCTCTTTCCGCTCGCCCCCAAGTTGCGAGTGATCGCCCGCACCGGCGTGGGCTACGACCTGATCGACGTCGAGGCCGCCTCGGCGCACAAGGTGGCGGTGACGATCACTCCGGGCACCAATCAGGACAGCGTCGCCGAGCAAACCTGGGCATTGCTCCTGGCACTGCCGCGCCGGATCGTGCACAACGACCGGGTGATTCACGCGGGAGGCTGGGACCGCGCCCTGGTTCGCCCGGTGCGTGGGATGACGCTCGGCCTCGTGGGAATGGGCCGCATCGGCCGCGCCGTCGCGATGCGAGCGCCGGGATTCCAGGTGCGCGTGGTTGCCTTCGATACGATTGTCGACGCCGACTTCGACCAGCGGCATGGCATCAAGCGGATGTCGCTCGACGACCTGCTCGCCTGCTCCGACGTCGTGAGCCTGCACGTGCCGTTAAACGATGCGACCCGTGGGATGGTCAACCGCGAGTTCCTGGCGAAGATGAAGCCGGGTTCTTACCTGATCAACACCGCTCGCGGCGGCCTGGTGGTGGAACGCGACCTGCGTGAAGCCGTGCTCTCCGGCCACCTTGCCGGCGCGGGCCTGGACGTCATGAGCAAGGAACCGCCTGATCCGGACAATCCGCTGCTCGGCGTTCCGAATATCATCCTGTGCCCGCACATCGCCGGGACCGACCTTCGATCGATGAGCGACATGGCCGACCTGGCGGCGTCGACGATCGTCGAGCTCTCGCGCGATCGCTGGCCGGCGGAGTGCGTTGTCAATTCGGAGCTGCAAGCGGCGTGGAAATGGTGATCAGCCTCCACAGAACGTGGCATTTGCAATTTGGGGTGCCCGCATTTCTGCGTCACAGCGTCACAGCCTTGCAGCGCTTGGACTTACGTGTGACTCAGGAAACGGGTCAGATGTGGCAGACCCGTCGGTAGAGCGCCTCGTAGAGCGGCACGATGACGTCGGCGGAGAATCGCTCGTGCGCTCGGCGGCGGGCTTCTTCGCCCATGGCGAGGCGGCGCGGCGGGTTCGACAATAGGCTTTCCAGAGCGCGGGCGAGCTCGTCCGCGTCACCAGCGGTGACGAGGAGGCCCGAGACGCCGTCTTCCACCACCTCGGGGATGCCTCCCACTCGCGTCGCCACGCTCGGACAGCCAAACCACATCGCTTCGAGGATGCTCAGGCAGAAGCTCTCGGAATCCGATGTGAACAGCCCGACGTCGGCGGCCTGGAGGTAGTCCTCGATGTCGAGCACGCGCTCGAGCACGCTCACCCGGCGTTCGAGGCCAAGACGGCGGATCTCGCCGGCGAATGGCGCGAAGTCGTCCCCCGCAAGGATCACCAGGCGGAACGATTCTTGCGGGCGCACCCGCGCGGCCGCTTCGAGCAACAGGTCGATCCGCTTCACCGGGCGCAGGTTCGAGCTGTGCAGGATGACCAGCTCATCGGTCACGCCGAGCTCATGCCGCACCGCCTCGCGCGTCCTGCGCGGTGGGCGCGGATCGAAGAAGTTGTGCACAACCTCGATCGGCCGCTTGACGCCGAGAACACGGCGAGTTTCGGCGTGAAGGAACTCGGACACGGCGGTCACGGCGTCGGAACGCGTCAGTGCGTATCGCAAGGCCGGCGCGTAGCCCGGATCGCGGCCGAGTAACGTGGTGTCGGTGCCGTGGAGCGTCGTGACGACCTTCGGGCGCAGCCTGGGCGGCAGCATTGACCGCGCGAGGAACGCGGCCGTGGCGTGCGGCACGGCGTAATGGACGTGGAGCACGTCAAGCCGGAATTCGCGACTGACCTCGGCCATCTTCACCGAGAGCGGCAGCGTGTAGTCCGGGTACTTGAACAGGCCGTAGTCGTTGATGGCGACCGGATGGAAGTGGACGCGGGGTAGATCGCTCGGGAGGCGAAACGGGCGCTCGTAGCAGATGAAATGCACATCGTGGCCGCGCCGCGCAAGGTCGATGCCCATCGAGGTCGCGAGGATGCCGCTTCCGCCCACCGACGGGTAACACGTGATGCCGATGCGCAGAGGGCGAGAAGCGGGCATGTCAGAACCGGTTCGTGCTGCGGCCCAGCCGCGCCAGCGAGTCGACGACGGGAGGGTCGTTGGGGTAGAGGGCGATCGCGTGGCCGGTGCCGGCCCGCAGCCCATTCACGCGGGCTCGCGTCTGTTGCATTTCGACGTAGGGTCGGGCCTTCACCTGCGTCGTGTGCGCCTTCATCGCGGCGCTCCACGCAGCCAGGACCTCGGGCGCCGAGACGTCGACCAAGACCGGGGTCACATCGAGAGGCTCGGCGCCCGGCGCCAGTGCATAATAGAAGAGCAGCTCGATCGAGTGCGGGGCCAGGTCGCGCAGTTCGGCAACTCCGCCGTAGCGGGCGATGCGGGCGGCGTCGCGCACCAGGCGCCCCAGCCGGGAGTGGTCCGGATGCTGGTTCTCGACGAGAGAGGGCGCCAGGACCACCGCCGGCCGCAACCGCCGGATCACCCCGGCGAGCCGGATCGCGTGGGCGGCCTTGAGTTCGAGGTGGGCGTCGCCGTCGAGCTCGATCAGCTCGAGCGATGCCCCCAGCAGCTTCGCCGCGGTCTGGCACTCGCGGATGCGCTCATCGGGCGTGCCGTGGGTGGCTGACTCGCCACGCGAGCAGACAATCACATGGGCGGGCCGCCCGGCGCGGGCCTCCAGAGCCACCACCGCGCCGCAGCCGAGCTCGACGTCGTCGGGATGGGCGCCAAAGGCCACGAGGGGTCCCAGCTCAGGATGAGACTTCGACATAGGCTTCCTCGGGCCGATCGATGGTGTCGCGAACGACGTAAGTGATCTCCGGCGCGTCCTCCTTGCGAAGATAACTCTGCTCGCTGGCTCCTGCTACGTAGTGGGTGCACCGGATCACCGACTGCATCCAGCGCAGCCGGGTGTCGCGCGTCGGGCTGATCTGCTCACGTGTAAACTTCACGTCCGGAAGGTCCACATACTGATCACCCCCCTTGTAAAGCCTGAGCCGGCCATCGACGGGCCGGGCCCGCACGACCTCGCCTTCGTACGGCACGTCGACGTAGAAGTCTTCCACCTCGCACGCCGCGCTGCGAAAGGACGCTTCGCACGAGCGCGCGACGCGAATGCCCTCGAGCAGGCCCATCCTTCGGTACATCTCGATGCAGAAATCGGCGACAAATCGAGATTCGACGGCGCGGAATGCGTCTTCGCACCGGGGGTCGACGTAGGGTCGAATCTGCAGAGCGGTGCGGGCGTGCCAGTCGGCGCGCACCCGCTTCAAGTACAGCGGCGAGAACTTCCGCTGCACCTGGTTGTCGAAGGCGAAATTGAGCTGGAGCGGCTCGCCCGTCTTGCGGTGGCGCAAAGTGGTGCGGGTCTCGCGGAAGTCGTGGTCGCTGTCATGGCAGAAGAAGACGACCTCGCCGCCGAGCTCCGCCTGAAGCCGCCGTGCCGTGGCGATCTTGGCGTAGAGATAGCGCCGCGGGAAGAAGCCGCATGGCTGCTGGCCGAAGCAGATGACGGGAGTGGTCGTCACTTGTGCGTTCATGGGTTCTCGGGCGCCTCCGCGGCGGACGGGCCGGGGCCGATCGCCGCCTGCAGCGCGAGGCTGAACCCCATGCAGGCCGCACAGCCGATCAGGTTATACCACAGGTAGCTGATCTCCAGGGTGGCGAAGAGCACGAACACCAGGAGCTGCGCCGCGATCGCCGCCCAGAAGACGGCGGTCCCGTGCACCTGCCGCAGGAAAAACGCGACGATGAACAGGCCGAGGACCACGCCGTAGAAGATCGAGGCCACGATGTTCACCGCCTGGATCAGGTTCTCCGCCAGGCTGGCGAAGAGCGCGAAGCCGACCGCGATCGCCCCCCACATCACGGTGAACCAGCGCGTGGCGCCTACGTAATGTGCGTCGCTCGCCTGGCGCACGACGATGTGCCGGTAGAAATCGACCGTCGTTGTCGACGCCAGCGCGTTCAGCTCGGCGGCCTTCGACGAGAGCGTGGCGCCGAAGAACGCGGCGATCAAGAGACCGATCATCCCATGTGGGAGATGGCCGAGGATGAAGCTGATGAACACGTAATCGGTATCCGGAGCTTTGCCGCTCGAGGTGAACGATTCCAGGGCCGCCCTGGCCTCGGCCCGCGCGGCCTGACTTCGATCGTGCGCGGACAGGGCCCGAATTCGCGCCGCAGCCTCGGCCGAGCGGTCGCCGCTCTCGCGGGCATGGAGCCAGTCCAGGACGGCGCGCCGCTTCTCGGTGTGAAGCTCTCCAAAGTGCTGCTCGAGCGACCGGAGCCGGCCGTCCGGATCGCGCTTTAGCCCGCGCTCCCAGGCCACGCGGTTGAAGTAAATCGGCGACGGCTCGAACTGGTAGAAGACGAACACCATCGTCCCCAGGAGCAGGATAAAAAACTGCATGGGAATCTTTAGCACGGCGTTGAACATCAGGCCGAGCCGGCTCTCGCGGAGCGATGTTCCGGACAGATAGCGCTGGACCTGAGACTGATCGGTGCCGAAGTACGACAGCGCCAGAAAAAGACCTCCCAGCAGCCCCGACCAGAACGTGTAACGCCGGCTCGCGTCGACCGAGAAATCGACCCCGTTTAACTTACCGAAGCCGCCGGCCAAGGCCAAGGCGTCGTCGAACCCGACGCCGGGTGGCAACCGGCGCAGCAGGACGATGAAGGCTGCCAGCATCCCGCAGAAAATCACGCCGAGCTGGTACTTCTGCGTCACGTTCACTGCCTGGCTGCCGCCCGCCGCCGTGTAGGCGATCACGACCAGCCCGGAGAGCAGGATCGTGGCGTCGGTGCGCCAGTGCAGCACCGTCGAGAGGATGATCGCGGGGGCGTACACCGTGATCCCCGCTTGCAAGCCGCGCTGGAGGAGAAAAAGGCCTGCGCCCAGAAGCCGGGTCTTGGCGTCGAACCGGCGCCCGAGGTACTCGTACGCCGTGTACACCTTCAGCCGGCGATACATCGGTAAGAACACCGCCGCGATGATGATCAGGGCGAGCGGGGCGCCAAAGTAGTTTTGAACGAATCCCAGGCCGTCCTGGTACCCCTGGCCGGGCATCGAGAGGAACGTCACTGCGCTTGCCTGCGTCGCCATGACCGAGATGCCGATGGCGGCCCAGCCGGTGCGCCGGTCGCCCTTCAGGTAATAGCTCAGCTCCTGCCGCCCGCGTGTCTGCCAGACGCCGAGGGCCGCGATCCCGACCATGCTACCGGCGAGCACCACGAAGTCGAGCAGAGTCATGGATAGCTCCGCTCTAGCACGACGAGCAAGACCACCCATGCGACGAAGCAGATGAGCACCAGCGCGTAAACGCCCGGCCACGTCCTCGGCCAGGGCAGGCCAGTCGCCCCGTCCGGCGGTTCCTCCGCGCAGCCGCTCGGGTGCGGCGGACCGGCTCGATCGTCGTCCCGGATGGTCATTTGCCGAGCGAGACCAGATTGGCGAAGAGCCGGTAGGCCCCGGGGACTCCGGCGGGCAATTGCCGGAAGAAGACGAGCCCGGTATAGACGAAGTGGCCCCGGCCATGCTTCGCCACGAGCAGGCCTCCCTTGAGCGGCGTCTCGCCCGGGTCGCCCGATGCGAGGATCGGAGTGAAGTGCGAGTCCCATTGCGCCGGGAAGTAAATACCACGCTCCTGCACCCAGCCTTCCATGTCGGTCTGGCTGACCTTGTTGGGCGTCGTGAGCACGGGGTGGTCGGGTGCGAGAAAGGCAACCGGCGCCGTTTCGTCGGTAACGCGGGCGCCAGATAGCCGCAGGTCGTAGGGGGCGAGCCGGTTCGTCTTGAGCTCGTTCGGCCGGTTGTACTGGGCGACCACCGTCCCGCCCCCCTCGACGTAGGCGAACAGCGCCGGCAGGGCGGCGTCGAGGTCCGTGCGCACGTTGTAGGCGCGGACGCCGATCACGACGGCGTCGAGATTGCCGAGCTTATCGGGGGTGAGATCCGCTCCGGCCAGCGGCGTGACCTGGTAGCCCATTTCCGCGAGGCTCTCGGCCACCCGGTCGCCGGCGCCGGAGACATACCCGACGCGGCGGCCCTTGATCGAGAGGTCGAGGGCGACGGCCTTCAGTCGCGCGGCCGGCTGGAGTAACTGGACGGGGATGTGCTGGTGCCGGATCACGACCTTGCCGGTGTTCCAGGTCCGATCGCCCACGCGAGCCTCGGCCGCGAGTGTGGCCGTACCCGTTTCGGACGGGGCTTTGACGGTGAACGCCAAGAGCGCGTGGTCGCCGGCCGACGCGAGCCGGAACGGCTGTGACGCGGGCGTGACCGTCCAACCACTGGGCGCCTGGAGGTCGAGCCGGCCCGCCGCGCCGTCGCGCGCGGCCGTCACCTCGACGTCGACGCGACGCTCCGACCCCGGGGCGAAGAGTCGCACCTCCGAGACGAACCGCAGCGCTACGGGCGCGATGACTTCGAGCCGCCGGGCCGGCTGTCCCTGCTCTGCGGCTCCAGCAGCGACGTCGGCGATCTCAAGAGTCTGATCGCCGACCTGGAATCGGTGTTCGATCGGGAATGCCGGCGGGTTCTCGGGGCGTCCGATCAACGTGGCGGGGTCGACCTTGAAGAGGCCGACAGTGTGCTCCGCGCGCAGCCAGTACGGCTGGCCAAGCGGCGAGTCGGCCGGCAGCGTCTGGTCCACGTCGCGGGTGGCGGGGCGGCCGGCTGTCAGCTCGATCGGCACGTCGATTGATCGGCCCGTGAGCGGATAAGACACCGACAACCAGCGGACGGGGACACTCGCCGCGACCGTCGCCCGATGCTGAAGGTGCAGCTTCTCGCCCGGCACGGCTTCGGCTCGGGGGACGGTCGTTTCGACCACGAGTCCGAGGCAGCCCTGGATCGCCCGGTCGAGCTGGCGCCGCTTCTCGGCCACGACGGGGTCGACGGGGAGCGAAGCCAGCCGCGCGCGGATCGCCACCAGACGCGGCACGCTAGCGGCAGGGTCTTTCAAGTCGAACTGCGCGACCGCCTCGTCGGCCAGCTTTGCGACAGGCGCCCCGCCTGGCACACGGGCCCAGGTCGTGTCGACGCCGTCCATGATGCCGTTGGTCGCGGGCTCGCCGGCCAGGAGCGTGAACGAGCCGGTGCGGGGACCGCCACCCCCGCCGCGGCCGGCGAAGTCGCCGAAGCCCTGGCTCTTGTGCATGGCCCGGCTGCGCCCGGCAATCGTCCCGAGCGGCTCGCCGGAAACCGGGTCATCCCCGCCGATCTCGACGCGGAGCGATCCCGACCCGCCGCCGCCCCGGCCGCCGGGTCCGCCGCCGTCCTGAAGAATTCGCTTGGGCTGCCACGCGGCGAGCTCGCCGATCTGATCGGGGAACGCCGTGGGGTCGCCCGCGAGCTTGAATGCCTCGACCGCCAGGATCGCGGACGCTGTGTGGTGTCCATGCCCGCCCCCCTGGGGTGAGAAGCGCGTGATGATCAGGTCGGGCCGAAAAGTCCGGATCACCCGCACGATGTCGGAGACCACCGCCTTCCGGTCCCAGATTCGAAGCGTCTCGGCGGAATTCTTCGAGAAGCCGAAGTCGACAGCGCGGGTAAAGAACTGCCGGCCGCCGTCCAGGCGGTGCGCGGCGAGCAGTTCCTGGGTGCGGATCACTCCCAGCTCCTCGAAAAACTCGGGGCCGATCACGTTCTGGCCGCCGTCGCCCCGCGTGAGCGAGAGGTAGGCTGTGCGGTAGGAGCGCCCGTGCGCCAGGTAAGCGATGAGCTGGGTGTTCTCATCGTCGGGGTGTGCGGCCACGTACAAGACGCTCCCCAGCTCGCGAAACCCGCGCAGCTCGCGTAGCGTTTCCTGGGCGGTCATCGGCTCCGCGCCGCGGCCGCTGGAAATCGGGCCGGCCAGCAAGGCTCCGGCCAGGACGAGCGGAACGAGCCGTTTCGAGCCGCCGGAGAGTCGTGGTGCAAGCATGGGCGAGCCCCGGAGTTGAAGAATCCATCGCGACCGCATGGGCCGCGATGGAAATCAGTGTGAGCACGCGGCCTTTCGGCCTCATTTCTTCACGGTGAACTTGATCGAGTACTCCGTTTTCTCCCAACACATTTTGAGCTTACCCCCGCCGTCCTCCTTCTCGATCGCCATCGTGAACTGGTCAACGTCCTTATCGAGGTCCGACTTCTTGAGGTCCACCCGCGCCAGCTCGTTGGCCTTCTCGGACTCTTCTTTATAGGGGACGCCCCACTGCCCGGTCTTCTTGTTGATGATGAGCTTGGCGGTGCCGTCCTCGTTAGGGACGGTGAACAGTGAATACGTGCCGGCGGCGAGTGAGTAGCCGCCGATCTCGATCGGCTCCTTGGTCGTGAGCAGGGTCGCTTCGTCAGCGCCAGTCCGCCAGACCTTGCCGTACGGGACCAGGCCGCCCCAAATTTTGCGGACCTCGTCGGTCCCAGGTTTCTTGGTGTATGGGCGCCCGTAGACGAGCTTCACCTCGTTACCGTCAATCGTCTCCGTGATCGTCTCGTGCGGGCTGATGCGCTGCTGCTTCTTCTTGGCGGTCTGGGCCATCGCCGGCGCTCCGATGACGAGCGTCGCCGCGACGGCGAGAGCGGCTGCGAATCCGAGTTTCTTCATCATGTCGTGTCTCCGGTTGTCGGGTCGTTGGACGAAGAGGCCACGGACCAGGTGCGGCACCTTGCTGACGAGGCCTCTTGAAATCGGCAACGACAACAGGATACACCCGCTGCTACATGCGAGGCGAGAAATTTCCTAGATATCACGGATCGAGAATGACTTTTCCCCTTGAGCTGGCCCCCAAACTGGCGCAGCTTTCTTGCAGGTGTGATTCGAGAGGAGGACATAAAGCTCTTTCGATCGAAAGAAGATGCCGGCCGACCGCTGGGAGAGGGAGCGTTTCGACCGTCGCTCCAAAAAAACACGGGCGAATACCGAGAAAGTAAAAACCTGCCCCGGAGGGACGTTCGAAGAATTAGGCATGGTGTCCCCGGAACGTAAGCAAGCGTAACCGGCCCGCTCCCTTCCCCCCCTTGCAAAAAGGGGGGCCAGGGGGGTCTGTCCCGGCGGCCGCCATCACAAAGCCGTCTCGCAACAGAAAACGCCGAACCTTCGAGCTCGAAATTCGCCAATACGTCCCGCTTTTCATCAGTCCCGGCTCACGGCCCCCCAAGCACGTCACGGCGACCGCGGCCCGTATTTCCGGAGAAACGCGACCGCGTTCGGCAAGATCGACTCAACGCTGTCGAGTATCTCGCCCACCGAAACATCGGGTTGACTCGCGATCACCCCGCGCCGGCGCTCAAACTCCTTCCTCGCCATTTCACGTCGCCGCGCCCTTTCACGTCCCCGCCGCCGTCTCTCCCTCTTGGAAAGCGGCTCCGGCACCCGAGGCGCCACCACGCAACCCTCTTCGCCCAAAGTCGCCGGCAAATCATCACCGCCACCGTCCTCCTGGCAGCCGGTCTCGCCCCCTTCGTCTTGCCCGGCCGCCACAGCTTCGATCGGCGCGTCGCCCGCAGCCTCGCTTGGTCCGTCCTCCACCATTTCGTTTTGTATATTCGTCGCGGGCACTTTCTCCGTAAGGGTTAAGGAAACGAAATCGCTCAGCCCAACTTGTCCGGAACCGGTGGCCGCGTCCTCGATTTCCGCCTCTGTGTGGCCACCAGTTCGGCGCGGGTCTCCTGCACGCGAAGGCTCGCCCCAGTCCGCCGCCCCTCCTCCCTCCTCCGCTCTCCGCCCTCCGTCCTCCGCCGCCCCTCCTCCCTCCTCCGCTCTCCGTCCTCCGCCCTCGCTGCTCCCCCCGTCGATTTCGTTTTGTATATTCGTCGCGGGCCCTTGTCCCGTAAGGGTTACGGAAACGAAATCGCTCAGCCCAGCTTGACCCAAATCCGCGGCCCCATCCCGCATTTCCGCCCCGGCCGCAGCGCCCTGATCCATCGCACGATCATCCGTCACCCCATCCGCCCGCATCGCCACGGGCGCTTCCCGAGCATCACTATTCCCCGCGGCCGTCTCGCACGCCCGATCGGTGATCGCTTCCGTTTGGCCCTGGATCTGCGAGTGTGCGGGCTTCGCGCTCACGTCATTCGGCGTGCCACATGTGTAGCTCTCGCCGCCAGCACCAGGCGCACTGTAATACGGCTTCTCACAAGGCTGCGGTCCGTGCGTCGCCTTCCAGCGAGCCAGCCCAGCCTCGAGGTCGCCGTCATAGCCTTGGGCATCGCGAACGCTCCCACGCTCATCGATCACAAATCGCAGATCGGACATATGCCCGCGTCGTGCTTCTGCTTTCAGCCGTTCTCGTTCCCGCCGGACCTTGTACCACCCTTCCGCCTCCTTCCGTCGCGCCCTCTCAATCGCGTCAATGTTCCGCAGCATCAGTCGGTTGGCACTCTGAAGATGACGCCGAATCTGCTCGACGGCCTTACACTGAGCTTCGCTGGGGACATCCGTCTGAACCTGATCGAGGAAGTCGGCGACTTCCGCCCGCTTGGCTTCGAGTATCCTCAGCCGCTCAATCTCCCGGTCAACGATTTCGAACAACGCCGCCCGTCCGGCCGCGGTATCCGCCGGAGTGATTGCCTGCCACTCCTCTCGACAAAGCTCGCCCTCATACATCTCAACCTGATCGTCGCGGATCTCGCACCGAAGCTCGTGAAAAGCCGTTGCAAAATTCGGACTGATGGCATGGCTTGCGAGAAACACCATGGCCACTTCGGGATCGTGGATGGCGTCGAGCGGCTGCTTACCCAGCAGACGGATGGCCGTGAATTTCTGACACGAAATCCAGCCCGAGCCATCCTCGCTCTCGTTCTCGAGCGGCTTCCTCAGCTCGAACCACCGGTCCAGCAGCCAGCCGCAGCCCTCGGGGGTCGCTTCAAGCCCGCGTTTGATCACCGCAGGCTGATCGGGGTCAATAGGTTCGCCCGAATCCGAGGTCCGCGGCTGCTTATGCATATACTCTGGCGACGGATAAAGCTGCCAGGGCCCGCGGCGGTCAAACAACAAGCGACGACCGAGGCCGTCGACTTCATTCCCCGCGCAAAGCGCATCGGCATCCGGCCGAGCCACAATACCGCACGTCAGCCGGACGGTCTCCAATCGGTTGGCCCGCTTGGCCTGCCAGCAAGCCATCGCCGCCATCTCGGCCAGGTCGTGCTCGACCTGGTCTCGCGTCTGATACTTGGCTTTGTACGCATCAATCTTCGCCTGAAGCTCCGCCGGATCCTCCCCCGGCAAAACCGGCGTCTTCGCCGTCAGCCCATGCTTGACCGCGTTGAACCGCGACCCATTGCCGGTCGAAGACCGCTGATCACGCATCCCGACAACCGCGGCACCTTGCAGCACACCCATCGCATCACCATAACCCTATATGTGGCTCGAAAGCCCACCAATTCCCGCAACATAGCTCACGCTTCAAGCCGACGATTTCCCTGAACTCTGTCGCGTGAAATCCCAACCATTCCGACCGCGCTGGGACGACGACCCGATCAGCCTGGCGCTCCGGCACGAACACCCGCGCCGCAAAATGCGCCATCCCGGATCATCCATCACGACGCCACAATATAGGTCATGATTCCCCTATGAACAAAAATTTCCGGTTCCCAAAACTGCGGTTCCCAGGGAACCTGCATCGATTTTGACGATCGAACAACGATCAGATGCGCCAGCTCCGCGATCTCAAGGCATTGCCGCACAAGGCAAGACTCGCCGCGCTGTGCTTATCCGGCATAATCCGGCCAACCGGAACACGCTCGGTAGGGGTCGGAACGATCGATGGGTTTCGATTTCTCTCCGTCCTCCGATCCGTGTCGGCGGGCGGTTTTCCCGCATACGGTTCTACAGTCGGTAGCTGTCCCGCGAACAGGATTGATGGGGCCACCTCGCCGGCTGCCCAATGTCGCCCTTCGCTCCGAGGCTGTGATTTTTTCGGCGTTGGGGTTGATTTTGTATAGTGTTCACGTTCTAATACCATGCATGTAGTCCGCCGCATGAGCCCCACGCAGCCCCGGTGTTGCAGGACGAGCGTCATGACACTTCCTCTCTTTAGCCCAGAAGACTTGCCCGATCAGCCCTCTCCCGCCCAGGCTGCCCAGTCGATGCCAACTGGCAAGCCGCGGCTGCGGTGTCCCGTACGCGACCAGATCGAGATGCGCTGGGCATCGCTCGATGAATTGCTCGAGGCCGACCATCCGGCCCGGGTCGTCTGGGCGGCGGTCTGCAAGCTCGATCTGAAAGCCTGGCTCGGCGAGATCAAGGCCGTCGAGCGACATGTCGGCCGAGATGCCACCGACCCGCGCTTGCTGGTCGGATTGCGGGTTTTCGCCACATTGAAGGGAGTCGGCAGCGCCCGTGAAATCGAACGGCTGTGCGAAAAGAACCAAGGGAGTCTGCCGTACCAGTGGCTGTGCGGCGGCGTAACCGTCAACCACAGCATGTTGTCCCACTTCCTCGCTTGTGGGGGCGAGAAGTTGAACGAACTGCTCACGCAGATCGTGGGCACCCTGCTCCATGCCGGGTTGGTGAAAATGGACCGGGTCGCTCAGGACGGAATGAGAGTGCGTGCCAGCGCGGGCAAGAGCTCGTTTCGTCGTCGCGGTAGCCTGGAGGAGTGCCTGAAAGCGGCGAAGGAGCAGGTTGAGGCGCTGAAGAAACTGGCCGAGGAGGACACAGCAGAGCTGACTCGACGGCAGCGAGCGGCGCGGGAGCGTGCCGCCAACAAGCGACAGCAACGGATCGAAGAAGCGATGCGGCAGTGCGAGGAGCTGCAACGCGAACGTGACGAGTCCTACGGCCGCAAGGGGCGGGAAGCGCGTGCTTCGACCACCGACCCCGACGCGAGGATCATGAAGTTTCCAGACGGAGGATTCCGGCCGGGATATAACGTTCAATTCACAACAGACACCGAAAGCGGTGTGATTGTGGGTGTGGAGGTGACCAACGCAGGGAACGATGGCGAAGAACTTCCGCCCATGCTCGACCAGTTGGAGGAGCGTTACGAACGAATTCCGGATGAGGCATTGGTTGACGGTGGCTTCACGACCAAGGACTCGATCGATCAGGCGGCCCAACGCGGCTGCATCGTATACGGGCCGATCAGAGACGAGAAAAAGAAACAGGCAAATGGAGAAGATCCCTACACCGCAAAGAAGGGCGACAGCGAAGCGGTTGCCGCTTGGCGGATCCGAATGGGGACCGAGGCCGCGAAGCTGATCTACCGGCTGCGAGGCCAAACAGCCGAGTGGGTCAACGCCCAGGCTCGCAATCGAGGATTCTGGTTTATGCCCGTGCGTGGCCAACCGCGTTGCCGCGCCGTCGCATTGTTGTTTGCAATTGCTCACAACCTGGTTGTCGCAGGGAGACTGCGCCCAGCGATGGGCAAACTGGCGGAATGAGCGGTACTTTGCAAAAAAGGGACAAAATAGGAAAGCGCGTTTGCGTCAACGGCTGGGCTATTGGAGAACTGGCGTGAATCGGCGGCACTAACCGAGCGACCAAGCGGTGAATCACAGCCGACTAGGCCCAACGGCCGAGTTACCGCAACGCGGCCAAAAGATGACAGCCTCTCCGCGAAGGGGCATCAGGCATTCCTTCCGCCCTTGTGGGGAAGGTGCCGCCGCAGGCGGCGGAGGGGGGTTGGCGCGCAGGAAAGACCGCACAGCTTCTGGGCCGACGACGGCTGCGAGCACGACCCGCCGAGACGACATAGCACAATCCCAGTGAAAGCGGCGTAAGCCTGCCCCGCTCACAGCCCAGTCTGGGAAAAACCCTGTGCTCCGAGGATAATAGCAAGATGGACCCACAGACCGCCGTCAAGCGAACCGTCGATGAAGTCGAATCCCTGACGGGCTGTCCCGTTCAGGTCGTCCAGGATTCGTCCGTCAAGAACATGGCTGTCTTGGACGTTGCTCGCGGCCCCGTGCGCTTGCATCGAATCCGCATCCATCCGAACTTCGCTCAGGAGGCTGCCTACCTCACGTGTTTCAAGTGCGGGTTCATCCTTCGTAAGTTCGGTGTTGCACCGCGAGAGCGATTCGACGTCTCCCCCGCCTCGACCGATTCAGTACTGCACAATCTGCTCACTGGCGCCGGATGCACCGCGGGGACCACGCTCGACGACTGGCTCCGAAACCAGTTCTTCGACCAGCACTGCAAGCGCTTCCACAACCGCCCGTTCATCTGGCACATCTGGGACGGTCGCAAGGATCGTTTCTCGGCCCTGGTGAACTACCACAAGCTCGACCACAAAGCGCTGGGAAACCTCATCTACTCGTATCTCGGTGACTGGATCACTGCCCAGAGCAAGTCCGACAAGGTCGGGGCCGATCTCCGTCTGAACGCCGCCCAGGAATTGCAACAAAAGCTCAAGCTCATCTTGGCCGGCGAGCCGCCCCACGACATCTTCGTCCGCTGGAAGCCCCTGCATGAGCAGCCGATCGGCGGGAGCCCAAACCTCAACGACGGCGTGCGCATAAACATCCGCCCCTTCATGACAGCAGGCATCCTCCGCAAGAACCCCAACATTAAGTGGACCAAAGACCGCGGCAAAGAGCCGGAACGAGACATAAACGATTACCCTTGGTTCTGGAAGGACGGAGCTTTCACTGGAGATCGCGTCAACGATATTCACTTGACGAACGCGGTCAAGATGGCGTCACGTAGGGCCAAGGGAGCAACACCATGAAATGGCAAGACAGGATCAGCACGAAGGCCGACGTATGCAACGGAAAAGCGTGCATTAAGGGGCGGCGCTCAAGACAAGGAGATGAGGAGGCATGATAAACTCGATCGAACTTAGCAACTTCAAGAACATTCGCCTCCAGAAGATCGATCTAGAACGGCTCACGGTCTTTGTTGGCGCTAACGCAAGCGGCAAGACGAGTGTGCTCGACGCGATTTATCTTGCGGTGCGTGCGGCTACGCCTCAGACGTCGAAGAAACGGCCCAAGGTTTGGAAGCCGAGACCGGACAGAGTCTTCGGCTCGGAGCGGCACTGCGATTGGCTTTACACTCGCGGCGGCTCCGGCGACATGAGGATCTCTTGCACGACTTCGGGCGGAACATTCTCGGTTTCGGCCACCCCGCCACCTGAATTTCCGCCCCTGCAAACGGAGCTCTACGGTCAAGGAGTTTGGCACTTCCAGACGTCCCCAGCGGAGGCAGCACTCTTAGAGGATGCGCTGCGCCCTGCTCGGTCTATCGTGTTTCTCCACCTCAGTGAGACGAAACTAGCGAAGGCCACGTACTCAGATCGATCTCCTCCTGAAATAGAATACGACGGCGACGGATTAGCTTCCGTACTGGCGTTCATGGCCCTCAATGACCCGGACGGATTCGAAGCGCTTGTGGAAGAGATGCGTGGGCTCGTTCCGCATTTGAAACGTATCCGCTTCACCAAGATTCCTGTTCAACGTCTTGAATAGGAATTCGTTCGGTTTGGAAACGAAGCATTCGAGCATCGGTCCAGCCGAGAGTTCCAGGGAGACGCTATCCTTTTCGATTTCGTGAACGCCAATAACGTTTCAGCCCATACCGCCAGTGAAGGCACGTTGATGCTGTTGGGTCTCCTCACGGTGCTCCTCGGTCCAAGCAAACCATCGATCCTCCTGTTGGACGATATTGAGCACGGCTTGCACCCGCTCGCTCAGAAGTCACTATTGGATGTGCTCAGTAGAGTGATGAAACGGTTTCCTGAACTTCAAGTCTTGGCCAGCGCCCATTCGCCATACTTGCTCGACAGCTTGCAACCAGAGCAAGTTCGCCTGCTGACGATTGGGCCTGATGGTTATTCCCTCTGCGGCCGGTTAATCGATCATCCTCAATTCGAGAAGTGGAAGGACGAGATGGCTCCCGGAGAGATGTGGAGTTTATTCGGTGAGAAGTGGCTCGCCAGCGGAGGCGCAGCGAACTCCAAGGATCCTGATTACCGACACGGGGCCGAGGCACTCGCGGGGACTGTCCCGGCGAGGGGGGTTTAGCGTCGTGACCGCGAGTTTCATTGTCGTTTACGAGGCCCAGGCAGACTTCACTACGGCGACGGAACTCGCCGATCGCGTATTGACAGATGAAATTACCTGGCTCGATGAAACGCTGCTCGACTCACAGCGACAATGGATCGGCGGCAATCAGTCGGGAGCGCGGCTGACGTGGCAATCAATCTCAATCGGTGCACGAAAACTCGGGATCCGGGTGCGTGGCCATTTTGACGGCGGTCCCGCACTGCCGGACGCGAAAGCGGCTTCCCGCGCGATTGCTTACGTGCTCGCCAGTTTTGACGCGGTTGATGCGATTCTGCTGATCCGCGACAGGGACGATCAAGTCGAGCGGCAATCAGGACTGGAACAAGCGAGAAATCGCTTCGCGGCGGCGGCTGTAATCGTCGTCGGCCTGGCCATCCCCGAACGGGAATGCTGGGTTATCAGTGGGTTCGACCCGGCCAACGACGATGAGTAACAGAGGCTCGAGGACGAACGTCAGAACTTGGGTTTCGATCCGCGCGCGCGGTCGCATGAGTTGACCGCCGGCAAAAACGACCAGGCGAAGCGCAGTCCGAAGCGGGTTCTTCGTGTTCTCTGCGCCGGAGACCCCGACCGTGAGCGCCGCTGCTGGCTCGAAACGTCGTTGGCGACCCTACGCGAGCGTGGCGCCCAGAATGGAATGGTGACATTCCTCGACGAAATAAAAAAACTCGCCGGTCTTATCGGACACGTCTCGTGAACCGGGAGACTACGGAAAACTCGCTCATTATCGCGGCGGAGCTTGGCGTCACCAGAAACTGCTCGCAGAGCCTCACGCATTTTCGTGCCGCGAGTAAAGAGCCTCGGACAGATTTCGAATGCGTTGGCGCTCGGCTTCCGAAAGTGACTCCCAAGGTCCATCGGTTGCGTCTCGGATGGCGTCGGCTTCCGGCGAGTCTTCCTTGCCCTCCGCTATCAGCGCGTGCAACTCACGAACTCCGCGCTCCACCGCGAGGTAGTTAGGGTTCATTTCTGGGAGTTGCGACCGCATGGTCAAGTCCCTGCACACTCTTCGCTGCGTCGACACCGACACCTGAGGGGCGGACTCCGAGGCTCGTTGGGCTAAGGGTTGGGAATCCGTCGGCATCCTTCCTCATCAAGCGGAATACCAAAGGCATATTCAACCCCATACCGCCAGCTAGTGTCCCACCTACGTACTTTTCAATTATATTCACCGGAGCGGTTTGGCCAAGGCTATCCAAGAGCACCAGGAGCCGATTCAATTGCTTGCGACCGCCGCGCGGGCACGTCACACTGAATAGTATTGCACAATCATGCGACTGCGGTGGGTAGTACTGGCTTTGCCAGTGCTCTGGTGTAGCAGGCACACTCCGTGTGCCGCCCGCTGAAAGTTCCGGATGGGTGTCACCGCCTTTGCCAGAGTGCTCCCTGCTCGAACGAATCGCCGTCCCGGAATCGCGAAAAGCCATTGAGGTTTTGCTGAGGTCCAAGTCATAGCGTCCAGGAGGCACTAGCGTGCTCTTGAGCGTGAACGGCAGTCCGGCAGAACAACCTTCCCGTATGCGGCACCTTGACCTCCCGGAAGACTTGATTCTCCAGGTGAGCCCCCTTGAGGTCCGCCGCTACGCGATCTCGCAGGGTTGGCGGCGAGCAGAGGGCGTCAACGGCGCAATCGCGCTGTACCAACACCCCGAATCGGATCTGGATCAACTGATCGTCCCTCTGGATCGATCGACGGACGATTACGGCAGAAACTTGGCCGACGTGATTGCTCGTCTAGCCGCACGATCGCGCCTGTCGCCAATTCAGGTTCTCGAAGACTTGCTCGACTTCGCTTGCGACCTCGTCCGGTTCCGACTGGACGAGCCTGATTCGCAGCGCGGTTCCATTCCACTTTCACAAGGCATCGGCCTCCTGGGTGCCGCCGAACGAGCTCTGCGATCTGCCGCGTGCAGCGTCATCCAGCCCCAGCCATTTCACCCTCGCCTGAGCCGGAGTGAAGCCGAGCAACTGGTCAAAGCATGCCGGATGGGTCAGACAGAGCGAGGAAGCTTCACCCTCAAGGTCGCCTGTCCGCTCGACGCGTTCGACCCGGACTCAGCCACCATCGCACCGACGCCGTTATTCGATAAGATCCGTGAACCGGATTCGGATTCCGCGAGCGGCGGGCCCAACGAGCCCTTCACGCGGCAAGTGACGCGTCTGCTGATGGGGTCGCTCCGTCGCATAACCAGGGCGATTGATGCAGATAAAACAGCCTCGTTGCTGGTCGCGGAAAACGGCCAGCCAGCCCTGAGCGCAAATCTCTGCGAAGCGGTACTAGCGATGCAGCCGATCGGTGAACGGTCCCGATTAGCTGTCCACACAAGCTGGTCGAATGCTTTCGCACCGCCAACAGAGGCCGAAACGCCGTCGCACGTCGTGCTTCGGAGCGATGTTTTCGGTGAGATCGAGAAGGTCGCACGAGCGCTCAGGCCAACCACGGAACCCAAGATCTCCAATTTCATCGGGCTTGTGGATTCCCTGATGGGCGATCCCGACCCCGAGGGCCGGGTTCAAGGTGACGTCATCCTGATGCTTTTCGACGTCGAAGGCACGATCCGAGCGAGGGTAACTCTCGATGCGAACGATTATCAAATTGCGTGGCAGGCCCACGGATCCGCCCATTACGTAGCTCTCAGCGGGATCCTGCTCCGGGAACGGCGCATTCACCGAATCGAACACATTTCACAGTTCAAATTACTGGCTACCTAGCTAATTTCGTATGATGCAGCGAACACAGGAGCGCGCCATGCCCAAAACAGCGACCGTCACGACCAGTGAGATGGCGATCCTACGTCGAGTGGTTGACCCCGAGCAACCGTTCCGCTCCGTCGACGCGGCAAAAGCGATCCTGCGCATGCGCTTCAGCGCTTCAGACCGCGCGCGGATGAACCGGCTCGCGGCCAAGAACCGTCAGGGAAAGCTCAATCTCGAGGAAGAAGTCGAGCTCGACAACTACATTCGCGTCGGCCAGACGCTCGGGATTTTTCAGTCGAAAGCGCGCCGTTCATTGAAGGCGGCCCGCGATCTTGAATCCGGTGACGAATGAATCGGACGCTGGTGAATCACTCGGTCGGAGCTGATGGAAGAAGGGGCCTTCTTCTGATCCTTGGAACACAAGGAAAAAGTGAACGATGCTGACTGTGCTAGACAGCCTGCTGACCTCACTCCAGAAGGCCGCCGACTACAACCGCGACGACACCAACCAGCCCGCCGCCGTCCTCTGGCCCGATGAAAAGAAGGAGTGGGAGACGCTCGCCTCGCGCTTACGCGCAGCCCTCCCTCAGTTCCTGATGTTCGGACCCTACCATCCCGCTCACCGGTCCGGCCCGGCGATCTGGCTGCGCTGCGTTCTAGCCGGAAAGATCGCCGATGTGACGCTGCCACCCGGCACTGTGCCGATCATCTACCTGCCTGCCGTGAGCCGGGCGACCTTGCGCGCGACCGAGGACTGTCCGCACGAATTGAAGCCCCTGGCCGAATTGCAGTATCGGGGCGTGGTCTGGTCGCAGGCCAACTCAAAAGACTGGACTGTCGCCGCCTACCTCCAGACCGAGAAAGGCGGGCTCAATCTAAAGGTTGCCCGAGACCAGACGACGGCAGCCTCCCTGCGCCGGGCCGTCGAAAAACTGGCCGACGTGCCCGTCGCCGACCTGCAAGCCAAGTCCGCAGCCGGGGAGTTGAACAGCATCTACTTCGACTCGATCGTGAGCGTCGACGTGGTGGATGACCTGCTCTCGTGGATGTCGCAGCCGCAGGAGGCTCGCAACAAATGGGAGCCAGCCCGATGGGAAGCGTTGCGCAGCCGGTGTATCGCCGACTATGATTTCGACCCCGCTCGCGACGGCGAGCTCGCCGCAGCCGAGAAACTGGGGCTCCAGCCCAAGACGGTTTGGAAAACGGCCTGGAAGCGTTACGTAACCGCCCCAAAACGTTACCCTGGCCTCGAGGCGCTTCTCAAAAACGCCAAGCCGCCCGCAAAGGGGTCGCTCTTCGTCCACCCGGAATAATTCTGGCCACAGGACAATGAGGCCGAGGAACTCGAGCTACGAAAAGAACTGGTCGAGTTGGTGTCAAAGCCACTGGCCGCTGCTCGCCAGAGTTCCGGGGACACCATACCGAATTCTTGACCGCCAGCAGTGTGCATTGGTGCTCTTCGGCAATGGCTCGATGAGCACGTATCGTCGCCCGCGGCTTGTCGCATCATATGACTCAGAGGGGAAGCCGTCGGCAGCAAACTGACGTACTTTCACAAAATAAGATCGCGATTATCATAGGTGGCAGTCGCAGTATCGGCCGCAACACCGTACTGAGCCCCGCCAAGCGCGGCGTCAACCCGGTCTTTACATCAAGTCAGGGAGACCAAACGATGCAAATCAAGGATCACGTATTTATTGTTACCGGCGCTTCGTCGGGGATCGGGCTGTCAACGGCGATTGCTCTGTCTGATCGCGGCGCGAAAGTGGCCCTGCTCGCTCGCAGCAGTGACGCGTTAGAAAAATTGGCGCAGCAGCTTCCGGGAAGCGTGCCTGTCACGGTGGACATGACGAAGTTTGATCGCGTGCGGGAAGCCGTACGCGCCGTGCACCAGCATTTCGGCCGCGTCGATGGGCTCGTAAATAACGCAGGGCGCAGCTATGCGGCCGCAATAGAGGAGATCGATCCCGCCCTGTTTGACGAAATCTTCCATCTCAATGTGCTGGGACCGATTGTCGCGATGCAGACCGTGATTCCGGTGATGCGGGCCCAGGGTGGTGGAAGCATTGTAAACATCAATTCGGGGACCGCGTTCATGACGATTCCGGAGTACAGCGTGTACTCGGCTTCGAAGCGGGCGCTCTTGGGTTTCAGCCTCACGGCACGCGCCGAGCTGGAAAAGGACCGCATCGTCGTCAGTGAAATCTATCCGTTCATCACCGCCACAAACTTCGGCAAGAACAGGATGGGGAATCCAGGCGGCGGCGGGCCGGCGGCCAGTTACGCCGATGGTGACAAGCCCGAATTCGTCGCCGGTCTTGTTCTGCAAGCCATCGAAGAAGGTCAGGCTCAGTATTTCGCGAATGATCGCCTCCGGAAAATGGCCGGGGGCGCAGGCTAGTGTTCTGAGTCGCCCCGATGGCGCCGGATGGCCTCGTCGATCCTCCGCATGCCGTCGGGTGGGACGTGCCCGATGGCATCCCATATAAAAACCCCTTCGACATTGCCCGCGCACTTCCTGTCAGCGCAGCCTCCCTCAGTCGGCGCCGAACCAGGCGTCTGGGGGCGGGGATGTCCGGGCCAGTTCAAGTAAGGTGGTTTGGTCGGTCGCCGAACTGGAAAGTCTGGCCAGATCCACGAGGTCGGACGCAGATTCCTCCTCAAGACTTGCGAGGAAATCCCTCAAGCGATCACCCAGCTCACGCAGGGAACTGGCTTCGACGGGCCCGCCCGGCGTCTCGGCACGGAAGTGATCGTGCGCCGTCGCGGTGATCGTGATGGTGATCGGGAGGGTCATGAAATGACCCCAACGAACCTGAGCGATTGACACTTCATTGATTCTATCTCCAGAGCCGCCGATCGCAAGCTATTCCGAGCCGTTTCAGAACTCGCGTGGCACTGCGGTCACGGGGAAAGGCCATTCCGGTCAGCCGGTAACCAGTTCCCTCCGCTCCGACGCGCCGCCACCGCGCAGTTGTCCTCAATGGAGCTCACCCGGCGATAGGCGATACAGCCACGTCTTGGTCTCACCCTGCACCAGCACGTACAGCTTGCCGTTGGGTCCAAGGACCATCGACTGGAGTTGGCTGTTCGGGCCGAGAACGACGTCGGACACGCTATAAACCTTGGCCACGCCGCTCGGAGTGATCCGGCCGATCGTGGTTCCCCCTCTGAGGATGTTCGAGAACCAGACCGATCTGTCGTCCGTACCCAGGTACTCCGCGAATGCATCGGCGCTGGCCGCCGGGATCTTGTACGGCGTCATGACGCCGGCTGTGGACACTCGGATGACGTCGAGCTCGCGCAGGTGGAGAAGGCTTTGATCGACCAGAACGAGGCTCCCGTTCGACCCGTCCGCCACGTCGGCCGCCCAGTGCGCTGAATTCAGACCGAGCGGAAACTGAGTCATGACGCCATTCGGGGTCATCCGGCCAAGCACCCACTCTTGACTGAGTTGCTCGGTGAACCAGAGATTACCGTCGGATCCTGCCGCGAGCGAATACATCTCTCCCGTATCGGTGCTATACGAGGAGACGGGGAACAGTGTGACCGACCCGGCGGCCGTCACCCGTCCGATGAAGTTCTGGGTGAGGACGTTCCCGCTTGAGGGCGTGTTGCCGACGACCGTGTAAATGAACCACAGGTCGCCGTCGGGCCCCGTGGTGAGCGTCGCGTCGGCCGCACCGCCTTGTCCACTGGCCACGGGTATCGGCGGGTACTCGGTGAACTGACCGTTCGGAGTCACCTCGCCGACAACGAGCTGTCTGCTGGTTTTGGCGTTCCCGCTGTCGAGGTTGCTGGTGCCGACGAACCACACGTTGCCGTCCGGCCCCACGGCCAGCGCGCTGATGATCAGATTGCCGGGCACGGCGAACGACGTGACCGAGCCGTTGAGGCCGATCCGTTCCATCGTCGAGGCGCCCGAGCTCGAGTTGGCGGCAACCCACAAGTCCCCACCTGGGCCCGAGACCATGTTGGTCGTCACGAAGCCATTGACGGGCAAGGTCGCGACCGACTGAAACGCCTGCGACAGCAGCCGGCGCCCCTCGAGGTCTTCGACGTTCCACGACCGGTTGCGTTTCGGCGCCCGCGGCAATTCCCGTGATGGACGCCGGAGCGACTTCATTGCGGAGAAGAACCATCCCATCATCGCGCCTCCATGCTTGAGCGAGCCTAGGGTGCAGGCGAGATAACCTGGCCAGAGATCAAGTTTGAGTTAGGCCTCGCAGGCGCACCGAGGGGAAACGGTTCGACTTCGGGGAGGAGTCCGATATTGCCGCTCCGTGCCAGGGGTGTTGTGCGAGGGAAGGCAACCCGTCTGAATCGCAGAAAGACGCACGAAAGTAGGGTCTTGGCAGTTTTTTTATCATCGAAGCTCCGAAAACGCACAAGGCCAATTCGCTCCCGGGCAGAGCCAACCCCAGCTTCCGTGACTCGCTTCGCCCCTCCTGGCGCATGACCGCTGGCCTGAGTGGACAGGCCAGCAAAACCGAATTGTTGACCGCCAGCAGTGTGCTTGGTGTTCTTCGGCAATGGCTCGACTAGCACGTATCGTTGCCCCCGGCTTGCCGCATCTGATCCCAGCGCAGCTCAGTGATCGAACTTCAACGTCGGAAGTGCGCGCCGGAGATCAGGGCTCGACCTTTTTCCCACCGGCCGTGATCTTGAATATGCTCGTTCCGCTGAGCACGTCGCCCGAGCCGCCCGTCACGCCGGAGAGCACGGTGAGCTGTCCTCCCAGTGGGAACGTCGCAGTGCCGCCAAGCTCGAGCGTCACAGAGTCGGTCGCGGGCGTGTAGCTGACGGTGAAGTTCACGATCGGCTTCAGCACGCGTTCGACTCTGTGCTTCACCGTCTTGGTCGTGTTGGTGTCGAATTGGTAATTGGCCGTATCCGTGACGGCCGGGACGGAAAGGGGCATGTTGAAGTCGAGCGTGAAACCTGTCAGGATTTCCGCGCCGACGGGTTTGCCATGTTTGTTCAGCTTGCGCCGGAAGACGGGCCGCTCGCCGATGATCTGAACTTTGGGAGGCGGCGGCGGTGGCGGCGGCAGTACGTTGATCGCCACAGAGCCCATCGCGGTCGTGAAATCCGTCGTGTCGCCCGGCGTGAAGACGACCTTCAAGGTTTGAGTGTCGCCCACGGGCAGCAACGCGCCGACGGCGGGCGTGTAGTCAAACCCGCCCGGCAGCGACGTTCCGTTAAAGGTCGCAGTCGCATCGAGCTGGGCCGAGCTCAGCCGTGTGCCCACGGTGATGTTCGCGGGAGCGGCCCAGTTGATCGTGGGCGTCGCCTGGTTGATGACCAGGGTTCCGCTCTCGGGCGTCGCCACGTAATTCGCGTTATTGAGCGTGGCGGTGACCGTGTAGTCGCCCGCGTGCGTCGGATCGGCGACCGCCACGCCGTTCTGGGCGTAGGAGATGGTGACGCCCGAAAGTCCCGCCGGGTCCGTCGTGACGGCCGCGAATTGGGGTGAGCCGTTGTAGGTGAAGTTCAGGTTGGTGAGAGTGAGCGTTGCCGGTGACTGGGTGGACGCGGGGGGTGTTACGTCAATGGCTGTCGTTGTCAGCGAGCCGGCGAAGCTGTTGTCGGTGACCGTCAGCGTATAGCCGGAATCTGGTTGGCTGATCGTCAGGTTCGAGAAGGTGGCCAGGCCGTTCACGACCGGCGCCGTGAGGGTGCCGCCCAAGGTAATGTCCGTCGGGTCCGAGCCGAGGGCGACGGTCACATAGCTGCCGCTCGCCAGGTTTCCCGAGCTGTCTTCAACCTGGACGGTCAGTCCGAAGCCCGTGTTGGCGGTGATGCTTGACGGTGGCTCGGTCTTGATCGACATCTGGCTGGCGAGCCCGTAATCGGCGAGCGCGGGAACGAGCAGGTTGGCGACCGGCGTGCCGCGCCCGCTGGTCAGGTCGTAGCCGGGCCCGGCGGAGTCGCCATTGCTGCCATAGACGATATCGTGGAAATCGGCTGCCGGGAGCGAGTAAAGCGCGGGCAGGGTTTGGGTGTAGCCGGTCAGGGGTGTGCCGCCGGCGAGGGCCCGGCCCTGGTCGGCGATGGCAATCAAGCCGGCCCAGATGGGTGACGCCGCGCTCGTGCCCGCGTCGCCGAGCCAGCCGACGGCGGCAGGCGAGTCTGAGGAAGCGCCGAGCGTGCTCGTGAAGACGTCATACTCCTGGGCAGCGCCCGAGTCCATGGAGACGTCGGGTAGGGCGCGGGCGTCGTTTGGATCCTGGGCGCTGGAGACAACGCCCGTCTGCCAAGCGGGCTCCGCCTCGTAGGCGCTCAGGCCGCCGCCGCCTCCTCCGCCTGCGGATGCGCTCCAGCTTTGGGTCCCCGCGCCCCAGGCGACCTCGCCGGAGGGGCCGGTGCCCGGATAGGCGCCGGCCGAATCGATGACGATCGATGTACCGCCGACGGAGACGACATTCGGCGAGGCGGACGGATAATCGGCCACGACCTGGCGAGGACTGCCGCTGCCGTAGATGCCCGTATCACCCGACGCGGCCAGGAAAGTCACGTTCGGGGTGGTGAAATACGAGTCGAACGACGTCTCCGACAGCCCGGAATCCTGGATCGAATACTCGTCCTCACCGTAGCTCAGGGTGACCACCGAAACCCCTGGAAGATTCGAGGCCTGGTGCATGGCTTCGAGCAGGTTCTCGAGTGACTGGGTCCCATTCGTAGGCAGCCATTGTGAATTGTAGACGACGATCGACGCACCGGGGGCGATCGCATGCGCCCACTCGACGTCGAGCGAAGCCTCGGCGATGATATCCGGATTCTGGGTGCTGGAATTATTCTGGTCCACGATCTGGAAGCTGGGTGGCGCGGGGATGTCGAAGTACTGGTCGAAGGTGGTCAGATCGGCTTCGAGCGAAGGATCGACGCCCTCTTCGACGATGGCGATCGTCTGGCCGGCGCCCGTGCCCGCGACGGTGGTGCCGCCGGGTCCAATGAAGTTGATCTGGTTGATGCCGTAGGCAGCGCGAAGCTGCGAAGGGCTGGCCTGACCGCTGAAGAGCGGCAGCTCGCCAGCCGTCGTGAGTGTGTCGGCATCAGGATCCTGGAACTGATCTGAATTCGAATCGGTAAACGCCAGCGAATTTGTTCCTCCCGCGTCGCTGAAAGCGATTCCGGCCGGAATTTCTGCGGAGTAAGGGAGGGGATCGGCGAGGAAGGCATTGAGCGCCGAGTTGATGTGGGCGACCCCGCCGCCGCCGCCAATGAGCGACGAATCGGTCAGGCCGAGGATGAAATTGTTCTGTGAATCAACGGTGATCGCCCCGGCGTCGAAATCCGGTGTCGTCGTGAGCCCCAGTTTGGGCACGAACGGCGTGGGGGTGCCACCCGAGTCGTAGAACAGGCTGAATCCCACCGGCACGTGAATCACCGTGCCTGACCCGGGCTCGGTGTAGGGAAGCGTGGTAAGCACGGTGCCCGCTGAGTCCACCGCAACACCCTCGGGTGAGGTAGAGAGACCGTCGCTGGCCGGACCAGCAACGAGCACGGCGGCTGTCCCCGGCACGGCTGAGCCGTAGGTCACCCGCATCACGAAGTCCCAATTGTTGGACTCGGCCGAGACGACGAGCGAGCTGTCGTAGACGCCGAAATCGCCGAATGTGGCGTTCGCGAGATTGATCTGGCTGCTCAGATTGACGGAGGCGCCTGTCTGCACGTCATAAACGTTCGACGCAGTCGCGGTGTAGCTTGCCAGGTTGTCGAGCTGCGAAGACGCACCGCTTTCGGGGTTGAAGTCGAAAAGCTGACCGTTGGGCTGGAGCTCGAGGATGTCGGCTCCGCTTTCGACGCCTGGGAGCGAAGCTGATGAGTTGACCGCGGTCAACGTGCCGGGAAATGCAGACGCGCCGGTCGTACCGAATACGCTATAGCTTGCCAGGAAGCCGCTCGCGTTGATCTCGGCCACGGATTGCTGCTGGCCCGAGTACGCCGTGGAGCTGTCGTAGCTGACGAAGATGTCACCCGAAGAGTCGTAGGCGACACCCTCGATACCCGGCAGCGTGAGCGTTGGCACCAGTCGTACTTCGAGCTGCACGAGGGTGGGAAGAAGCTGCCGGCGACGTCGATCGCCGCGCGGCTTGTGCGTGGCGCGGTGTGAAGGCATGAAAGTCTCGGGCTCCTCTGATGGACATTCTATAGTACCAGTCGAGTTGATCGTCAGAAGAGCGACGGAGCCGAGCCCATTTTTGGGTGGTGGTTGAATCGATCGTGCGCGTCATAAGGAACGCTCGGGATCTTACGCGAACGGGGTCTGGCGACGGCCGATCCCGGTCCGCTTGCGGATGGCGATACGACCGGTCTACGCACCCCGATCAGAACCCTTCCAGGGCGAGCCTGGAAGGGATGAGCCGGGGATCGGTCGAGTGGCGAACGAGCTGGCCCCGGGCGGACAACGCCCGAACGGCCTCGCTCACTGTCCGTTCAAACCTGGAACGAGCTGCCGCAGCCGCACGACTTGACGACATTCGGGTTGTTGAAGACGAACCCGCGCTTCTCCAGCCCGTCGTAGTAGTCGACGACCGTTCCCTCGAGATAGGGATCGAATTTCTTCTCGACGGCCAGCTTCACGCCATGGACGTCCTGGACTCGATCTTTCTCAGAGGTGCTCGTATCGAACCCGAGGCTGTACGAAAAGCCGCTGCATCCGCCGCCCTGCACGCCGACGCGGAGGACGGTGCCTTCCGGCAAGTTCTGTTCGGTGATGATTTTCTTGACTTCGGTCGCAGCTTTTTCGGTCAGGATTACACCCATCGCAGCATCTCCTTTTGAATTGGAATCATTCGGCCGCCGGATCCGGCGCCTTCGATCTCGTTAAACAATCATACCAGGTTGTCAAATCATGCGCTATTCGGGGTTCACCAGGCAACACCCAACTCGCGGAGACGCTCGACGGCCCCTCCGACCTCCTGCGCGGCAAAATCGACTTCTTCGGAGGTTGTGAAGCGCCCCAGGCCGAATCGGAGGCTGGCGCGCGCCAGATCGTCGGTGAGGCCCATCGCCAGGAGGACATGGCTGGGCTCGGGGTTGGTCGAGGAGCATGCCGAACCCGAGCTGACCGCCACGTCGCGCATCGCCATCATGAGCGCCTCGCCATCGACGCCCTCGAAACTGAGATTGAGATTGCCAGGCAGTCGATCGACGGGATGCCCGTTCAAGCGAATGTCAGACAGCCGGCTGCGGATTCCCTCGAGGAGCCGATCACGCAGCACGATCAGCCTGGCGGCCTCCTCCGCCTGCTCTCGCACGGCAATTTCGAGCGCCAGCCCCAGCCCCACGATCAAGGGCACCGGTAGCGTGCCGCTGCGCAAGCCGCGCTCATGGCCGCCGCCTTCGAGCAGGGGTGCCAGGCGAATTGGCGGCTCACTT
Source organism: uncultured Planctomycetota bacterium (assembly GCA_963823665.1). GTDB lineage: Bacteria > Planctomycetota > Planctomycetia > Isosphaerales > Isosphaeraceae > CAVXHV01. The sequence goes on along the minus strand of CAWGMQ010000003.1, from coordinate 831,848 downwards.
CGACGGACGTACAATACACCGATCCCCTTGGGGGCATAGACCTTGTGTCCAGAAATACTCAGTAGGTCGATCGCCCCGGATTCCACGGCGAGCGGGACCTTGCCGACGGCCTGGGCTGCGTCGGTGTGGAAGATCACGCCACGCTCGTGGCAGAGACGGCCGATCTCCTCGATCGGGTTGAGCGCACCCACCTCGTTATTGGCCGCCATCACCGAAACGAGCACCGTGTGATCCGTGACGGCACGTTCGACGGCCTGCGGCTGAACCTGTCCGTGCCGGTCGCAGGGTACGATGGTGACGTCCCATCCTTCGCGAGCCAGCCGTTTGATGGGGTCGAGGACAGCCTTATGCTCGGACACGGCGGTGACGAGATGTTTGCCGCGCCGCTGAGCAGCGAGCGCAACTCCTTTGATAGCAAGATTATTTGATTCGGTGGCACCGGAAGTGAAGATGATCTCGCGTGCGTTTGCTCCCAGGGCGGCGGCGATCTGTTCGCGGGCGTGGTCGACGGCCTCGGCGGCCTCCCAACCGAAGCGATGTGAGGTGCTGGCCGCGTTTCCGTACTTCTCGGTGAAATACGGCAACATTGCCTCGAGCACGCGCGGGTCGGTGCACGTGGTGGCGTGATGATCGAGGTAAACCGGCTTGTGAACCATTCGGAGCCCCTCTTTAAGATAGGTGTCCGCCAAGGTCTCGGTCAATTCCGGGTTGCGGGACGACGCGACTTACGGTAAAGACAGAAGGTCGAAAAAACGGGCGAGCCGCGGACGCAAGGTTTTTTCTGTCGCGGTTTTTCGGCGGCAAGGAGGCCCCCGGATGGCGTACGATAAGGGATCAGGTCGACCAGGAGTTCACGCGGTGGAGCAACAGTTACGACCGAAGCATTCTTCAGTGGCTGTTGTTCGGACCATCCCACCGGGTCTTGATTCGACGGATTCGCGACGTGGCGGGTGACCGGCCGCTGAAGATGCTGGATGTGGGCTGCGGCACCGGCGTGTTTGCATCGCGGGTGCGCGAGGCCTTGCCGCAGGTGGAAGTCTGCGGGGTCGACCTGGTGTCCGAGATGCTGAAGAAAGGCAAGCAGCGCTGGCGGCTGGACGGCGCGCACGTGCTTCCGGTGCGCGGAGACAGCGAGCGGCTGCCGTTTGAGTCGGGGGTATTCGACGTCGTGACCTGCGCCAACAGCTTCCACCACTACCCACGGCAGGATCGTGCCGTCGCGGAAATGCGCCGCGTATTGCGCAGCGGCGGGCGGGTGATGATCATCGACGGCTACCGCGACGGTCCCTGGGGCTGGTTCATCTACGACGTGTGCGTCGCGGGCGTCGAGGGTGATGTGCACCATGCATCGGCCAAGCGGTTTCGCGAGTTGTACGCACAAGCGGGTCTGCAGGCGGTGGCTCAGCGAGTGTACCACGGTCCGGCCCCGTTCCTGATCACGGAAGCCGTGGCCGCGGAGCCCATTCCGGTGATTCCGGCCCCCCATTTTCGATTCTCCGAGCGTCGCGACAGCTAGGCTAGCGTGTTAGTCGACGGGCCGGGATGAAGCCGGCCTCGAAAGCACTCGCAGAAAGATCAATCCTGAACGAACAGAGCAATCTCAATCTGCCACGCGGAATGAACTGACACCGAGCGGAGCACCACTAGTGGTACTGGCCCCCACCGACGCCCTGACCCTCGAGCGCGCGCTTTCGCGCGTCGCCGAGTCGGTTCGATTGATCGACGCCTCGGGCTCTGACCGCCCGGAGGTCGAGGTCGTGGCCCAGCGGATCGGTTCAGGCCGCTCAGGCGCGGGCGACGGTGTGCTGGCGACGATTCCGGCATGCCCCCTGGAGCAGCTTGGAGACCCTCATTTCCGTGCGCGGCACCGGCTGCGGTATGCCTGCATGTCGGGCGCGATGGCCAACGGCATCGGCTCGGTCGAGATCGTCGAGGCGATGGCCCGTGCCGGCTTCCTGGGGGTCTTTGGCTCGGCCGGTCTGTCGATCGCGGCGATCGAGCGTGCGCTCGATCGGATCGAACGAAGCCTGGGAGACCGGCTTCCGTTCGGGATGAACTTGATCCATAGCCCCGGCGAGCCCGACCACGAAAGGGCCGTGGTCGATCTGTATCTCAAACGAGGAGTGAGGCTGGTCGAAGCGTCGGCGTTCCTCAATCTGACGCTGCCGGTGGTCCATTATCGCGTGGCGGGGATCACTCGCGACAGCTCCGGGCGGGTGGTCGCGCCCAATCGCATCATTGCCAAGGTTTCGCGGGTCGAGGTTGCCTCCAAGTTCCTGGCGCCGCCACCGCCGCAGTTCTTGCGCGAGCTCGTCGCATCGCGGCAGTTGAGTGCCGAAGAGGCCGAGCTGGCGTCGACCGATTCCGATGGCCGAGGACATCACCGCCGAGGCCGATTCCGGCGGGCACACCGACAACCAGCCGGCCATCGTGCTTCTGCCGACGATGCTCACGCTGCTCGAGCAGATGCAGGCGCGGCATGCCTACGAGACTCCGCCCCGGATCGGCGCCGCCGGAGGAATCTCGACGCCCTGGTCGGCGGCCGCCGCACTGGCGATGGGGGCGGCCTACATCGTGACCGGGTCGGTCAACCAGTCATGCGTCGGAAGCCGGAACCTCGCCTGCGGTGCGGCGAATGCTCGCCCAGGCGCAGCAGGCTGATATCGCCATGGCGCCGGCGGCCGACATGTTCGAGATGGGCGTAAAGGTGCAGGTGCTGAAGCGGGGCACGCTCTTTGCAATGCGCGCTACAAAGCTTTACGAGCTCTACCGCAGCCACGACAGCCTGGACAAGCTCAGCGACGCCGACCGCGCGAACCTGGAAAAGACGATCTTCCGCGCTCCGATCGCGGAGATCTGGCAGCAGACCCAGGACTTTTTTGCCGAACGCGATCCGTCGCGAATCGAGCGGGCACTCCGCGATCCCAAGCAGAAGATGGCCCTGGTTTTCCGCTGGTACCTCGGGATGTCGTCGCAGTGGGCCAATCAGGGCGATCCGGCGCGGACGGTCGACTACCAGATCTGGTGCGGACCGGCCATGGCGGCATTTAACGACTGGGTGCGCGGCACGTTTCTCGAGGATCCCGACAATCGACACGTGGCGACGGTCGCCTTGAACATTCTCTACGGCGCGGCGGTCCTCACTCGCGCGCGGATCGCGAGCATGCAGGGCGTCGTGTTGCCGGCTGGGGTGCCGCGGCTGGCGCCTCTGGAGGTCGATGAGATTGAGAACCGGCTGATCTTCTCCTAACATAGCACCTTCATCGACGCGACCGGGCCAGTCAGGATCATGCCGGTCACCATCGCGACGCTCGAAAGGGTAAAGACTTGAATTCGTTCGCTCCTTCGGCCCCGGTTCCGGTGGCCATCATCGGGATGGGCTGCTTGTTTCCTCGAGCAGAGGACCTCAAGCGGTACTGGGCCAATATCCTCGATCGCGTCGATGCCATCACCGAAGTGCCCGATACCCACTGGCGAGCCGGCGACTATCACGATCCGGACCCGAAGGCACGCGACCGCACCTACTGCCGGCGAGGCGGCTTTCTCTCGCCGGTTGATTTTCCGCCGCTGGAATTCGGGATCGCCCCGCATTCGATCGAGGCGACCGACACGACGCAGCTCCTCGGCCTGTTGATCGCCAGGCAGGCGCTTGCCGACGCGGGCTATGGTGGGGACCGTGATTTCAATCGCGAGCGGGTGAGCGTGGTCCTGGGCATCAGCGGCACCCTCGAGCTGGTCATTCCTCTGAGCGCGCGGCTGGGTGAGCCGATCTGGAGGCGGGCCCTGGCCGAAGAGGGCATCTCGGGAGCTTCGGCCGATGCGGTGGTCGATCGGATCGCCTCATCCTACGTCGGCTGGCAGGAAAACTCGTTCCCCGGCTTGCTGGGAAACGTCGCCGCCGGCCGCATCGCCAACCGGCTGGACCTGCGCGGCACCAACTGCGTGGTCGACGCAGCCTGTGCCAGCTCGTTGGGGGCCTTGGAGCTCGCGTTGCTCGAGCTCGCCGTGGGGCGGTGCGATCTGGCCGTCACCGGCGGTATCGATACATTCAACGACATCTTTGTCTACATGTGCTTCAGCAAGACGCCGGCGCTTTCGCCGAGCGGTGAGGCCCGGCCCTTTGATGCGGGAGCCGACGGCACGATTCTGGGCGAGGGTCTGGGAATGCTGGTGCTCAAGCGGCTGGACGATGCCCGCCGCGACGGCGATCGCATCTACGCCGTGATCCGCTCCATCGGCAGCTCGAGCGACGGCATGGGGCAGGCGGTTTACGCGCCGAGCGCGGCGGGGCAGGTGCTCGCACTTTCGCGGGCCTACAACCACGCGGGAATCGCGCCGCGCACGGTCGAGCTGGTCGAAGCCCACGGTACCGGCACGCGCGTCGGCGACTCGACCGAGCTGCAAGCCCTCGAAGAGGTTTACGGCACGGCGGCCCAGGACGGCCCGTGGTGTGCGCTGGGGTCGGTGAAGTCGCAGATCGGGCATACCAAGGCGGCCGCGGGGGCAGCGGGGCTGATCAAGGCGGCGCTGGCGCTCCATCACAAGGTGCTTCCCCCGACCACCAAGGTGCAGACGCCCGTTGAGCCGCTGGCGAACGGCCGTTCGCCGTTCTACCTGAACACAGAGGCCCGGCCCTGGTTTTCGCTGGCCGGCGGGCCCCGCCGCGCGGCCGTGAGCGCATTTGGCTTCGGCGGCAGCAATTTTCACTGCGTGCTCGAGGAAGCCGGCCCGGCCAAGAGCGAAGTTGACTGGGACGGCGACGTGCAGATCCTTGCTCTCTCGGGCGAGGAGCCGCTTCAGTTGCTCGAGCAGCTCGGTGCCCTCGAAGGGCTCGCCGACTGGACCGATATACGGGCAGCAGCGTCGCGCAGCCGGCAGGCGTTCCGGCACGACCAGAGCCGCCGCGTGTTGATCGTGACGCGGCGCGATCAGGCGAGCTGGCCCGCATTGCTCGCCACTGCACGGTCACGAGTGAGCGCCTCTGGTGGCGATTCAAAGGGTGCGCCCGGAAAGAACGGACAGCTCGCCCCGGCCCGCGGCAAGGAGTCTGTCTTTTGCGGAACGGGCCAGCCTTCAGGACGGCTCGCATTCCTGTTTCCCGGCCAGGGATCACAGTACACGGGCATGCTCCGCGACCTGGCTTGCCGGTTCCCGCGAATGCAGCAGTCGATCGCGCTGGCGAACGCACTGTGCAATCAGGGGGAAGTGCCGATCTCGAGCCGGATCTATCCGAGACCGGGCTATAGCGATCACGAGAGGCGCGAGCAGGAGCAGGCGCTTCGCGAGACGCGAAACGCACAGGCTGCGATCGGGGCCGTCAGTCTGGGGCTGCTGGCGATCCTCGAGGATTTCGGATTACGCCCCGAGCTTGTGGGAGGCCACAGCTTCGGTGAGCTGGTGGCGCTTCGCGCTGCGGGCCGCCTTGATGACGCGTCGCTCTCGCTGCTGGCTGCGAAGCGCGGCGAGCTGATGGCGGCATCGTCAGCGGGTGAGGAGCAGGGCGCGATGCTGGCGGTCTTCGCCGCGGTTGACGACGCCTCCGACGTGCTCCGGGAACACGCTCTTGACCTGGTCATCGCCAACAAGAACGCGCCGCGGCAGTGCGTGCTCTCCGGGCCGGCCGTCGAGATTGAGCGGAGCAGGGGCCTTTTCGCGGCACGGCAGATCGCAACCCACGCACTTGGCGTGTCGCGGGCCTTTCACAGCCGGCTGGTCGCCGGCGCAGTCGACTCATTCCGTTTGGTCCTTGAATCCGTCGACTTCCCTTCTTCGCCGGTCCCGGTTTTCGCAAATTCCACGGGGCTTCCTTATCCCGTTGATCCCGGTTCGGTGCGTGCCTTGCTGGCCGGTCAGCTCGCCAGGCCGGTGGAGTTCGTGGCCCAGATTGAAGCGATGTCCCAGATGGGGGCTCGGACATTCGTGGAGGTCGGTCCGGACGCGAAGCTCACCGCGCTGGTTCGAGCGATCCTGGAGGGACGGGACCACGAGGCGATCGCCGTGGACGCGTCGCGTGGGGCGTCGGGGAACGTCGATGATCTTGCCTGCACGCTCGCGTCGCTGGCGGCGCAGGGGTATGCCGTCGATCTCACTGGTTGGGATGATTCGTTCGCACCGGCGCCTTCGAAACGGCCCGCGCTCACCGTGAAGGTCTGCGGCGCCAATGCGCGGCCGCAGGCTAGCCCGCCGCAACGGGCGGTGCCGTCGCCGGTCGGGGCCCCGCCGCTGCCGGTCGCCGCGGCGGCCGCTCAGCAGGTTCCTTCCGCGGCGCCGTCCGTGAACGAGTCTGTACTGGCGCGGGCGAGTGCGCCGCCGGAGGGCATCGTGGTCGCGCTCGAGAATGCGCGGCAGAGCCTGGTCGCGCTCGAGAAGCTGGCGGAACAAACGGCCGAGCTTCATCGCCAGTTCCTCGAGGGCCAGGCGAAGACCCAGCAATCCTTCCTGAAGCTGCTGGAGCACGAGCAGCGGTTGTCGTGGGCTTTGTTCGGTCAGCAGGGTGAGACAACGCGTCTTTCCGCCGCCGGCGACGCGGGCGCGGCTCGGCGGGAGCCTCGCCCTCCCGATTTCGCGGGCGGCCGCTCTGGAGTGGAAACGGAATCATCGGCGCGGCCCTCGACGAATGGGTTCGCACCCTCCCATATCGTTTCGCGCTCGGATGCCACGATTTCGGCGGCAGTCTTACCCGCCGCGAGCACTCCGTTGCCGGTTCCGCTCGCGAATGGCTCGATTGCTGCCATCGTGATCGATGTTGTTTCCGAGAAGACCGGCTATCCGGGGGAGGTGCTCGAGCTCGACATGCAGCTTGACGCGGACCTGGGGATCGATTCGATCAAACGGGTCGAGATATTATCGGCCCTGCAAGAGCGCGTGCCGTCACTGCCGGCGATTTCCCCGGAGGTGCTCGGCAAGCTGCGGAGCCTGCGATCGATCGTCGACGCGATCAGCGAGCCTCTGGCTTCGAACAACGAGCCGGCTGCGGCCGCCGGCGCCTTGCAGCAAGAAGACCCGGTTTTCGGCCCGCCCGCGGAGATCGCCCGTGTGCTGGTCGAGACGGTTGCCGAGAAGACCGGCTATCCCGCGGAGATGCTCGAGCTGGAAATGCGGCTGGATGCCGACCTGGGCATCGATTCGATCAAGCGGGTCGAGATCTTCTCGGCCATTCAAGACCGGCTGCCGGGCATCCGCGCCGCCGGCCCTGAAGAAATCGGTACGCTCGGCACGCTTCAAGACATCGTCACGTTTCTTGAAGGAAGCGTGCCCGCGGTCGTCGCAGCGCAGGGTAGGCCGGCGGCCGCAACTGGACCGGATCTGCCGGCCACGACGACGATCGAGCAGATCTTGCTCGAATCGGTGGCCGACAAGACGGGCTTCCCGATTGATATGCTCGAGCTCGACATGCAACTCGACGTTGATCTTGGCATCGACTCGATCAAGCGGGTCGAGATCCTCTCGGCCGTTCAGGAGCGGTTGCCCGCTGCGCGTGCGCTCGGCCCGGAGCAGGTCGGCACGCTGCGAACGTTGCGGCAGATCGCCGAGTTTCTGTCGGGCACGCCCGCGACCGAAAGCTCTGCAGTCGCGGAGCCAGCGCGCTCGAACGCGGCGAAGACCGGGCCGCCGGCCGGCGGACCTGGACTGATTGAAACACATCGCAACGGCTCGGCCTTGTCAAACGGCAACGAGAAGCACGCGGGCTCCAGGTCTGTGAACGGGTTTGAGAGGACGGGCATTTCCCTGCTGCGAACGCTCTATCCACTCGCTCGCCCGCTCGAGCTGCCGGATGGCCGAGACGAGATCTCGCTGCGCGGCGGTGGCACGGTGTGGATCAGCGACGACGGATCACCGCTGGCCCGTGCAGTCGAGCGCCGGCTTTCCGAGCGCGGATACACGGCCAGGGTGCTCGGTCCAGCCGAGGCACGACCACCTTCGCCCGGCGAGCGGCTCTGTGGGTTGATCGTTCTGGCTCCTCGAGGCGGGTCGGATCATGCTCTCGTCATGAACGCCTTTCGACTGATGCGAGCCGCCGGCCCGGCGCTCGAGGACTCGGCGGCCAGAGGAGGCGCGTCGATTCTGACTGTCTCGCGGCTAGACGGGTCGTTCGGCCTCTCAGGGCTTGGCACGGGGGCAAGCCCGGTTTCCGGCGCACTGGCGGGGCTCGCAAAAACGGCCGCATGCGAGTGGCCGTCGGTCAACTGCAAGGCGATGGACGTGGACGCGGCGTTCGACGTGCCCGAGGGCGCCGCTCGCGTGATCGTCGAGGAATTCTTGAAACGCGGTCCGCTCGAGGTCGGTCTGTCGCGGCAGGGCCGCATGGTGGTCGAGCTGGCGACCCAAACCATCGAAGAGGCCCAGCAGCGACCGGCACGGCCGCTTGCACCGGGAGACGTTCTGGTGATCACAGGCGGCGGCCGGGGAATCACGGCCGAGGTAGCGGCGGCGCTGGCCTCGGCGTTCCAGCCGCGTCTGGTTCTGCTCGGCCGGTCGCCGGTGCCTTCGCGCGAGGAGGACTGGGCTCCCGGTATCACGGACGAGGCCGAGCTGAAGCGTGCGCTGGCCGCGCGATCCCCTCGGCGCCTTTCGCCTCATGAGTTGGGCCAGGAATCGCGCCGAATTCTGGCGGAGCGAGAGATACGCCGTAATCTCGAGCGGATCAAGTCGGCCGGCTCGCCGGTGACCTATCACTCGGTCGACGTGCGTGATCGCGCGGCGGTTCACGCGGCGATGGCCCGCATTCATCGGGAGCTCGGTCCGGTGCGTGGGCTCATTCATGGCGCCGGCGTCCTCGCAGACCGCAGAATCGTCGATCAGACAGACGCTCAATTCGACCTGGTCTACCAGACCAAGGTCGATGGCCTGCACAATCTGTTCAGCGCGCTCGATCCCGAGTCGCTCAAGCTGCTGGTTCTGTTCTCGTCCTCGACGGCGCGCTTCGGCCGCGCGGGACAGGTTGCCTACGCGGCGGCGAACGAGTATCTCAACAAGTGGGCACAGCAGCAGTCCCTGCGGTTGCCGCAGTGCCGGGTCGTCTCGTTCAACTGGGGCCCGTGGGCCGGCGGCATGGTAACAGACGCACTCAAGCCAATGTTCGAGCAAGAAGGGCTGGCACTGATTCCGCTCGACGCCGGCGCGAAGCTGGTCGTCGAAGAAGCTCGGCGAGAGACGAGCCGCGGCGTCGAACTGGTTGTCGCGGCAGGGCGCGCAGCGGGCCAGACGTCTGCGCGATCGAAGCCGGCGACAACGGCTTCCGCCGCTGATCGCGAATCGCTTGCGACCGTCTTCCGGCGCGATGTCGATCTCGAGTCGGTTCCCGTGCTGACGTCACACGTGATCGACTCGCACCCCGTCTTGCCCGTGGCGCTCATTCTCGAGTGGATGGCCGAAGCTGCCCTCGATCGCAACCCCGGTCTTTCCGTTGTTGGTGTCGACGATTTCCGGCTGTTCAAAGGTGTGATCCTCGGCCACCAGAGGCCGGCAACGGTTGAGCTTCTCGCGGGTAAGCCCGTCCGACGAGCGGGGCAGTTCACTGTGCCGGTCGAGCTTTCGGGCACGCTCGCAACGGGCAAGGCCGTCGCGCATGCTCGCGCGGTCATTGTGCTGGGCGATCGACTTGAGCCATCGAGCCCGCGGCTGGCCGAGCCGTCACTTTCGCGTCACTTGATGGCACGCGAGGAAATCTATCAGACGGTGCTCTTCCACGGTCCGCAGATGCAAGGAATCGAATCGGTCGAGGGCTGCGGTGACCGCGGGATCGCGGGGTGGGTATCGTCCGCACCCGGTACCTCGGAGTGGATCGACCGGCCTTCGCGCGGCAAGTGGCTGATCGATCCGCTGGCGATCGATTCGGCCTTCCAGCTTGTCGGGCTCTGGACCCGAACGAAAATCGGCTCCAATTCGCTGCCGACCGGCATCGGGGGCTTGCGGCTGTTCGCCCGCGAGTTTCCGGAGCAAGGTGTGCGGGTGATCGTCGAGATCGGCCAGTCAAGTGCGGCGCGCGCGGTGGCCGTGATCGAGCTGATCGACCAGAGCGGCCGGCTGATCGCCCGGCTAGACGGCTTCGAGTGCGTGATCGACGCGTCACTGAACCAGGCGTTTCGGCGGAACCGGCTTTCGTCCCAATTCTCCGTCGTCTCGAGATGAGTTATGCCGCCTGAGTCATCCGTGCCAAGCGACGCGGCGATCGCCATAGTGGGCTTCGCCGGGCTCTTTCCCGGGAGTGCGACACTCGAGGAATTCTGGGACAACATCCGCAATGGCGTGGATTCGACGAGTGAAGTGCCCGCCGGCCGCTGGCAGATCGACCCCGCCGAGGCATTTGATTCCCGGATCGCTCAGGCCGATCGGGTGTATTCGACGCGCGGTGGGTTTGTACCGTCGGAACGCTTCGATCCGGGCGATCTGAAGATCGACGGCATCGCGGTATCCACGCTGGACCCCGTGTTTCAGCTTGCGCTCCACGTGGCGCGCGCCGCGTGGGCTGATGCGGTAACCGATCGCATCGACGGCCATCGAGCGGGCGTGATCCTCGGAAACATTGTGCTCCCCGTCCAGACGCTCTCCGCCTGGTCGCGCGACGTGCTTGCCACCGCATTCGAAGAGAAGCTCGGGCTGCCGTCACAGATGCCCGGTGAGATTGAGCCCGCGAACGTGTTTCCCGCGGGATTGCCCGCGGCGTTTGTTGCCCGCGCACTGGGATTGAGTGGGCCGGCATACACCCTGGACGCGGCGTGTGCAACGTCGCTTTATTCGATCGCGCTGGCGATGGATGAGCTGCGCTCCGGAAGAGCAGACGCCATCCTTTGCGGTGGCGTGTCGCGGCCGGATGCACTTTACATCCAGATGGGTTTCTCGCAGCTCCGCGCGCTTTCGGCGCGGGGCCGGCCGGCTCCATTTGACCGGAGCGCCGACGGGCTGGTCGCCGGTGAGGGGGCGGGGATGTTCGTGCTCAAGCGGCTCGCGGATGCTCTCGATCACGGCGACCGGATCTACGCTCTTGTCGTGGCTGCCGGGCTCTCGAACGACTGCCGGGGCGACTTGCTGGCACCGAGCAGCGAAGGCCAGCTTCGCGCGATGCGGCAAGCCTATGAGAAGGCGGGCTGGAGCCCTCGCGAAGTTGATCTGGTCGAATGCCACGCCACCGGCGCAGCAGTCGGCGATGCGGTGGAAGTCGAGAGCCTCAGAGCGCTCTGGGGGGAGGGCCCCGGCGCGCGGGCCAGTGTGCGATTGGCTCGGTCAAATCCAACATCGGGCATGCGCTCGACGGCTGCCGGTGCGGCTGGATTGCTCAAGGTCTTGCTGGCTCTGGAGCACCGGGTATTGCCGCCCACGGCAAACTTCGAGAGCCCCGCGCCCAAGCTCGGCCTGGAAGAAAGCCCGTTTCGCGTGCTCTCCCGGGCAGAGCCGTGGCCGGAGCGTAGGGCAGGGGAGCCGCGCCGTGCGGCTGTCAGCGGCTTCGGTTTCGGCGGCATCAATGCGCATGTGCTGATTGAAGAATGGACCAGCTCGCGAGAACGACCCCGCACTGCGAAGACACGTGCTGCGCCAGTCGACGCACCCATCGCGATCGTGGGCATTGGTGCGCGGTTCGGGTCGATCGACGGATTATCGCAGTTCCGGCAGCACGTGTTGAGCGGCGATCGAGAGACCGTATCGACGCCTCCATCCGGCTGGTGGGGAATTCCTGACACGCCGTGGTATCGCGCTCATGCCGCGAGCAAACGGCGATTCGACGGCCTGTTCATCGACGAGCTCGAGTTCCCGGTCGATCAGTTTCGCATTCCGCCCAGGGAGCTCGGCGAGATGCTTCCTCAGCAGTCGCTCATGCTGAAGGTTGCGGCCGAGGCGGCGGGGGACGCGCGATGGGACGAGCGGCTCGCGCTTTCAACGTGCGTTTTGATCGGGATCGGGCTGGACCTCGAGCACGACCAACTATCACTTGCGGTGGTCGCTCGCTGCGCAGGCGCGGCAATGGAATGACAGGCTCGCGCTTGGGCTTTCGCGCGATGAGCTGGAACACTGGATCGCCGAGCTGAAGAGCGCGGCTGGCCCCGCTCTCTCGGCCAACCGGACGATCGGCTCACTCGGAGGCATGGTCGCCAGCCGGATCGCACGCGAGCTTCGGATCGGCGGGCCGAGCTTCACGGTGTCTTGCGACGAAACATCGGGCATGCAGGCCCTGGCGATCGCGGCGTCGTGGCTAAGGCGCCGCGAGCTGGATGCGGCGATCGTCGGTGCAGTCGATCTGGCGGGCGATCTGCGTGCGGTCCTGGCCAGGCGAGAGCTCGCGGCTCGATCGGGCTGGATGAGCGAGAGCACGGGATCGCCGTGTGACGGCGCCGTGGCGCTCCTGCTGAAGAGGCTCGAGGATGCCCGCCGTCACGGCGATCGTGTCTATGCCGTGTTGACAAGCACAGACGGCGGCTGGGACCTGTGTGAACAGCTTCGCGAGCAAGGGCCGAGCGGATATGTCGATTTGCAGTCGGCTGGTGCGCTTGCACCGGGGCAAGAGCGCGGCATCCGCGCGGCGATCAAGAAGTGCACGCGTTCGGGGACGGCAGATACATTCGCGCTGGGTTCGATTGAAGGCGATCTCGGGGCAGCCGGAGCGGCGTCGGGCCTGGCGGCGGTGGCGAAGGCCGCGATTTGCCTGAGCGAACAGATCATTCCCGGCCTCAGGGCTTGCCCCGACTGGCTTGGCAATTCGGGCGCGATCAAGAGTTCCGTCTTTCTACCAGAGGGATCACAATTCTGGATGAGAAACCGCTCGGAAGGGGCACGGCGAGCGGCGGTGGTTGCCTCGAGCCTCGGCGGAAACTGCCAGCGTGTCGTTCTCGAGGAACTTGACGCCGATCCGGCCGCGGATTCGCTCGCGGTCCGACGATTCGATCCGGCGGGCCGGCGGCCGGGTCTCTTCGCGATTCAAGCTGGGGATCGGTCAGCGCTCTTTGTGCAGATCAAGAGGCTGGCGGCTCTCGCGAGCGGTGAATGGCCGGGCGGCATCGATCAACTCGCACGAGCGTGGTGGCGAGCCAATCGCGACGACAACACGCTTGCTCACGGATTGGCAGTCATTGCCGATGGGGTGGAAACGCTCCGGAGCCTGCTCGATGAGGCTCTCGAACGCGCCCGCGGCGGCCAATCGCACACGCGCCCGCAGGCCTCGGGCGAATCGAACCGGATTTACTTACGACGGGCGATTCCTTCCGGTCCGAAACGGCTGGCCTTCGTTTACCCCGGCCTGGGAAACCAGTTTCCGGGCATGGGTCGCGGCCTGTCGCTGGTGTGGCCGGAGGTGCTTCGTACGCTGGACGTCGAGAACGCGTTTCTCCGCGATCAGCTCGACCCGCGGGTGTGGTGGGCCGATGATGCGCCGCATGCGTTTGACAGCCACCTCGTACCGATTCTCGGCAGCGTTTCCCTCGGTTGTTTCGTCACGGATGTGCTCCGTGCTCTGGGTGTGCTGCCGCAGGCCGCGATCGGCTACAGCTTGGGTGAGACGACCGCACTGCTTGCGTTGCGCGCCTGGAACTTGCGTGACGACATGTTGCATCGGCTCCGGTCGTCGCCGTTGTTTCAGACCGAGCTGGCTGGCCCGTGCAACGCGGCTCGGCGCGTCTGGGGGATACCCGCTGACGCGCGTGTGGACTGGGTCGCCGGCATTGTTCCGTGTTCGGTCGAGCGCGTGCGCGCGGCGATCAGTGGCAAGAGGCGCGTTGAGATTCTGATCAAGAACACGGCGGATGAAACCGTGATCGGCGGTTCGCGGCGCGCCGTCGAAGATGTTGTAGGAAAACTCAATTGTTCGTTCTTTGAATTGTCGACCGTCAGCACGGTGCACTGCTCGATCGGCAAATCGGTCGAGCGAGAGTATCTGGCGCTTCACGATGTCGAGACGGCGGCGCCGGAAGGAATTGCGTTCTATAGCGGAGTCTCCGCCCGCCGTTATGCCGTCGATCGCCGTTCTGCTGCGGAAGCCATTGCCGCACAAGCATCCGGCATGATCGATTTCCCCGCGCTCATCGAACGGGCCTACGAAGACGGTGTTCGGGTGTTCGTGGAAGCGGGCCCTGGCAGCTCATGCACGAGGTTGATCGGCCAGATTCTGTGCTCCCGGCCGCATCTGGCTTGCTCGGCTTGCAGGTCCGAGGGTGACCCGATTCTGGCGATCATGGACGTCGCGGCCCGGCTGATTGCCGAGGGAGTTCCGGTGAGCCTGGCAGGGATTTATGGGAAGGAGTCGCGCGCAGAGTCATCTTCGCCGCCCGAGCGTTCGAGTCGTTCCAAGGTTTGCGTCAAGGTCCGAGGCTCGGGGTTCGATGTGCCGGCGATGCCGGCTCAGGTCGAATCGGCGGCTGCGACTGGTCGGTCGGTTGATCGAGGCGAGCGATTCATCGTCGCACCGGAGCGGCTGGAGCGATCAGGAGTCGCGCGGGCGATGTTCGACGCCGAGCGGGCGACTGCCGAGGCGCATCGCGCGTTCTTGAGTGTTTCAGCGGAGTCGACGGCGCTCATCGCGAAGCAAGTTGCATTCGAGCTCGAGCTGATCGAGCACTGTGCGGGAGCCGAGCGTCTGCGCGCGGTGCCTGAGGACCATTCCTCTCCACGCCCCGTGCTTGAACGGCCCGCCTGCCTGGAGTTTGCCGTGGGACGGATCGCGGCGGCGCTCGGGCAGGAATATGCGCCCGTTGATGGATATCCAACGCGGGTGCGGCTGCCCGACGAACCGCTCATGCTCGTTGACCGGGTTCTGTCGATCGAGGGTGTTCCGCGATCGATGCAGGGGGGCCGGATCGTCACCGAGCACCTCGTGCGACCGCAAGGGTGGTATTGTGACGCGGGACGGATTGTGCCCAGCATTGCGATCGAGGCGGGGCAGGCTGATCTCTTGCTCTGCGGATACCTCGGCGTCGATTTAGCGACACGGGGCCTGGCGGTCTACCGGTTGCTTGATGCGACCGTCACGTTTCATCGCGCGTTGCCCCGCGAAGGCGACGTCATCCGGTACGACATCCGCATTGATGAGTTCTTCCGTCAGGGGCAGACGATTCTATTCCGGTTCCGGCTCGACGCGACGGTTGCCGGCGAACCGTTCCTTTCCATGCGTGACGGCTGCGCTGGCTTTTTCACGGCGGAGGAGCTGGCGGCCGGCCGCGGGATCATTCCGCATGCGATTGATTTCGAATCCCGAGCTGGACGAACGAAGGAACAAGCGCCCGACCTGGTTCCACCGATCACAACCGCGCTGGATGCGAACGCGGTTGAATCGCTTCGCCGCGGCGATCTTGCCGGCGCGTTCGGACCACCGTTTGATCGCCTTGCCGTCGATGATCTGTTGCCGCTGGCCGGCGGCCGGCTGGGGCTTCTGCATCGCGTGACAAGCCTCGAGACCGCGGGCGGCTCATTTGAACTGGGGTTCATCCGTGCCGAGACCGACATTCATCCCGACGATTGGTTCCTTGTCTGCCACTTCGTGGACGATCGTGTGATGCCCGGCACACTGATGTACCAGAGCTGCCTGGATGCGCTGCGGGTTTTGATGATGGGGGTGGGATGGGTTGGCCGGCGCGATCGTGTCGTCTACGAGCCGGTCAAAGGAGGGGCCATCCGGCTGAAGTGCCGCGGGCAGGTGGTCGAATCGACGAAGCAGGTCAGTTATGAGGTAACGGTCAAGGAACGAGGATATCGTCCCGAGCCTTATGCGATCGCGGATGCGCTTGTCGTCGTCGAAGGCAAGCCGATCGTCGAGTTGATCGGCATTTCGCTGCAACTGAGCGGATCGAGCTGGGAGGAGCTGGAGGCGCTCTGGGGTAGTTCGGCGAGAGTCGATGTTCGCGCTGTTGCGCGCACACCAGCGTTCTTCGATCACGACCGGATTCTTGCGTTTGCACTCGGCAGGCCGGTCGAAGCGTTCGGAGAACGTTATCGTCCGTTCGAGAACGGCCGTTTTCTCGCTCGATTGCCGGCCCCTCCGTTTGCGTGTGTGCACCGGATCATGAGCACGGATGCACGGCCTTGGATGATGGAAGCCGGCACGAGCGCGGTGGCCGAGTACGACGTTGACCCGGACGCCTGGTTCTTCGAAGCCGATCGACAAGACGCGGTGCCGCTGGCCATTCTACTGGAAATCGCGCTTCAGCCCTGCGGCTGGCTGGCTGCGTATATGGGCTCTGCGCTCAACAGCCCGGAGGACCTCCAGTTCCGCAACCTGGGCGGAACGGCGCGGCTGCACCGAAGTGTCACTCGCCGTAGCGGCACGCTGACCACGCGGGTGAAGGCCACCAAGATTACGAGTGCAGCCGGCATGATCTTGCAATCGTATGATTTCTCGATCGCGTCAGCCGAGGGACTGGTCTACGACGGGTCTGCGGAGTTCGGCTTTTTTCCTCCTCGCGCGATGCAGGACCAGGCGGGCATCCGTGACGCTGCGCTGTATCGAATGACCGAGGCGGAACGCTCACGAGCCGAATCGCCGGTTTTTCCGGATCGGCGGCCGTTTCCGGATTCACGATGGCGGATGGTTGATCAGGTCGAGGAGATGCTCGCGGACGGCGGGCCGCACGGACTGGGATTGATTCGCGGCAGCAGCGAGGTGGATCCCGCGGCGTGGTTCTTCGCGGCGCACTTCATGAACGACCCCGTCTGGCCGGGCTCGCTGGGTCTTGAGTCGATGATGCAGCTCTTGAAATTGATCGCGGCCTCGCGCTGGGGGGTGAGCGAGGGCTCTGCATTTGAATCGCCTGTGATTGGAGCGACGCATCGCTGGACTTACCGGGGCCAGATTGTGCCAACGGATCATCGCGTGACGGTGCACGCTGTGGTCAAGGCGCGCGATGACGGTCTCAAGCGGCTCCTCGCCGACGGCCACCTCGAAGTCGACGGAAAGGTCATCTATCAGATGCACGACTTCGCAATCGGGCTCTCGCCCGGTTAGACTTTCACCATACGATATCGACGTGTCGGCACCCGGGCCAGAATTCCACCCCAAACTCCCCCCCTTACGAAGGGGGGGTAGGGGGGGTTCCGGGAATCACGTAGGTCCCGCAACGCCTCACTTGTTAAAAGCGAGTCCATGAAGTATACGAATGTATTTATCGACGCGATTGGTTATGAGATTGCTCCGGTCGTGGTGTCGTCGCTCGAGCTAGAGCGGCGGCTCGAGGGACTTTATTCGGCGCTGCATCTGGGTGAGGGCCAGCTCGAGGCCTTGACGGGCATCAACGAGCGGCGGTGGTGGGAGGAAGGTTACCGCATCTCAGACGGTGCGGTTGCGGCGGCACGGCGGGCGCTCGAGGCGTCGAGCGTCGAGGCGAGGCAGCTCGAGGTGTTGATCTACGGCGGCGTGTGCCGCGAGTATTTTGAGCCGGCGACGGCGTGCCGGGTCGCGTCGCTCGTCGGGGTCAGTCCGGAAGCCGCGGTCTATGATGTGAGCAACGCATGCCTTGGGGTTTTGAACGGCCTGGTGGATATTGCGAACCGGATCGAGGTCGGTCAGATCCGCGCGGGGATGGTCGTTGCCTGCGAGACAGCGCGAGAGATCAACGAAATCGTGATCGCTCAGTTGCTGGCCGATCGCAGCATGGATTTTTTCAAGCTATCGCTGGCCACGTTAACGGGTGGTTCGGGCGCGGTCGCACTCGTGCTCACGGATGGCTCATTCTCGCAGGAGAGAGGCCATCGGCTTCTGGGCGGTGTCACGCGGAATGCGTCGGCGTTTCACGGGCTGTGCCGCTGGGGCATCGAGGAGACAGGCCCGCCGGGTCGTTATCAGTTCCAGCAGTTTACTTCGACGGATGCATCGGCTGTGTTGACCAATGGTATCGAGCTGGGCGTTCAAACGTGGAATGCATTTCTGGAGCGCATGAGTTGGACTGCGTCGCAGGTTGACAAGGTGATCTGCCACCAGGTGGGTGCGGCGCATCGGGAGACGATTCTGAAGGCGCTTGAGATCCCCGAGTCAAAGGATTTCGCGACCTATCCGTTTCTGGGGAACACGGGGACGGTGGCGCTGCCGATAACCGCTGCGCTGGCAGATGGGCGAGACTTTCTGGAGCGTGGTGACCGGGTTGGGTTTTTGGGGATTGGGAGTGGGCTGAATTGTTTGATGTTGGGGTTGGAGTGGTGACGCGAAGGCAAGGGACAGCAAGAAGCAGCGATCGGCCGCCTTACCCACTGAAGGCCGCGCGAACCTGCATTGATGAGTCCCTCACTGTGCCCGAAATTGTTGGCGGCTACTCACGTTTTGCGGCTCGACGCTCACTCAAGATGGCGTAATCCTGAAAGTCGTTCATCATCTCGGAAACCGGTGTCGTTCCTCCTTGAGGCACTTCGTCGCTGGACAGTTTCGCCACATCCCGAAAGTGTGGCGATGGGTCAAAGCCTGCCCGTTCCGCCGCCAACCAGATGTCAGCCAGAGCCACGAGGTCGTCCCGATAATCCGTGGCGCAATTCCCGATCGAGGCGGCGGCCAAGCCCAGACGGAGATGATCGATGTCCTTCGTAGCGCCGAGCCGCTCGGTTGCCGAATGCACATGCCCCATGAGAGCGCCCAGAATGCCTTTCCGATCGCGAACGAGCGACCGGCATTGCTCACGTTCCTGCGGGGTCGCACTGAGGTATTCTGAGCACATCCGATCGAGGATTGCCGCGATTTCAGGTTGGGGATCATACTTGCTGCGCTGGCGAGCCGCTATCGCCTTGTGTTCCCGCTCGAAGTCAGTCAAAGAATATCCGTCCTTGTTGATCTTAAAGAAAGCGACCTGGAGAAATTGATCAATGGGCTTTACCCATTGCTCATATTTCGCCTCCCATCGGCCAAGAGCCTCATCAAAGTCGTCGAGATTCATGTTCGGTTGACTCCGGCGGCTAGACCCGAAGGTCGTGGAAGCTGGCTATTCCCATTTCCAGTTGGTCTCATCCCACTTCGACAAACTCGGCGGAGCGTCGTCGAGTGTCACCGTCATCGGGAATCTCGGGAGGATCCGGCAGCGGCACGGGGCCGAATTCGCCCACTACCGTCAACAGCGGAGTCGGCCGCGGCAGGTCAATCCACGGGTCGAGCATCACGTCGGACTCATCATAAGCCGATACCGGGGCGTTCGAAGCGACTGTCAAAACATCCGGCTCGACCAGTTGGTCTTCGCGGTTACTCGACATTCGATCATTATCCGCGATGTGACCCTCCTCGCTGGCGTTCCGACGACGCCCGGTCGTGGTTATGTTATTATAGAGTCCTCCACGGGTACCCCGCCATGAAGAAAGCTTTCTCGCGATAAGGTGGAAGCTGTCTCGACCAAACCGGGAAACCTCCGGCGATCTCTCTGTGTTGTGCCGCGCTCTCGTTTGCTCGAATGTGGCAATCAACCGCCCGCGCGTTATTGCCGAACATGATGATCAGGAAATCTCGCCAGTGAAATCCGTCCTGACGAAGAACCGCCTCGGAACGAGTGTCGTTGCTCTTGTGATTGGCCTGGTTTATGCCTCGTTCGCCTTCGCGCAGGCGCAGCAAAAACCCACGTCCGTGCCGCCGGATCATGCGGCGAAGATGGCTCAGGGGCTGGCCCTTTTCAAGGAGCGGGTGCGGCCGGTTTTGATTTCGCAATGCCTGGAGTGTCACGGCGGGAAGGCCAAGAAGGCAGATTTTGATCTCTCGGACCGCAAACCACTCGTCGACAGCGGTGTGATCGAGGGGGGTGGCAAGGCGTGCCAGCTCTACAAATTGATTACTCACGCCGAAGAACCCCACATGCCGTCGAAGAAGCCGAAGCTTGCCGATGCGGATATCGAGAACATCGCGCGATGGATTGATCTGGGAGCCCCGTACGACAAACCGCTCAGCGCTTCCACGACAGCGGCAAAAACCGCCGCTCCAAGAACTGCCAAGGAAATCGAGGAGGCACGCAATTACTGGGCATTCCACGGTCTCGAGCGCCTTCGCCACCGGCGGTCTCGGCAAAACTTGCGTCGTGGTTGCGCACGCCGATCGATCGGTTCATCCTGGCAAAGCTCGAGTCGAAAGGGATCTCGCCGAACCCACCGGCCGAGCGTCGAACGCTCATCCGCCGGGTCTCATTCGATCTGATCGGGCTGCCCCCGACGCCTGAAGAAGTCGACGCCTTTGTGGCCGACAACCGGCCTGACGCTTACGATCGCCTGGTCGACCGGCTTCTTTCATCGCCACAGTACGGCGAACGCTGGGCGCGGCACTGGATGGATGTTGCGCGGTTTGCGGAGTCGCACGGGTACGAGCAAGATTACGATCGCCCGTACGCTTTTCACTACCGTGATTTTCTGATCGAGGCCCTTAACAACGACATGCCGTTTGACCAGTTCTTGCGCTGGCAGCTCGCCGGCGACGAACTGGCGCCGGATGATCCGCTGGCAATGGCCGCCACTGGATATCTGGGTGCGGGCGCGTTTCCGACGCAGCTCACGGAGGCCGAATTCGAATCGGCCCGGTACAACGAGCTGGATGATATGGTCGCCACCACCGGAACCGCCATGCTCGGGCTGACGATCGGCTGCGCGCGGTGCCATGACCACAAATACGATCCGATCCTCGCCGACGATTATTACCGGCTTGCCTCGGTGTTCACGACGGCCATTCGTAACGAGGTCGATCTGGTGATGCAACCGGGCGCAAAGCCGACGAAAGTGCAGGTGACGAGCGAGGGGCTTCCACCCACCAAACACCACGCCGATGAACGCGGGTTTCCCCACTTCTATCCCAAGACGTACGTCCTTGCTCGCGGGGACGCCAATCAAAAGCAACGAGAGGCCGTTCCGGGCTACCTGCATGTTCTCGAACGCACGGGGCATACCGATAGAGACTGGAACGTCACTCCGCCCTCGGGATGGACGCGCACGAGCATGCGCCGTGCCGCGCTGGCACGCTGGATGACCGACACCGCGGATGGGGCCGGGGCACTGGCAGCGCGGGTGATCGTGAACCGGCTCTGGCAGCATCACTTCGGTCGCGGAATCGTCGCCACGCCCGGCGATTTCGGCCAGCAGGGTGACGCCCCCTCGCATCCCGAATTGCTCGAATGGCTGGCGGCCGACCTGGTCCAGCACGGCTGGAACCTCAAGCGCGTTCACAGGCTGATCGTGACGAGCGCTGTGTATGTGCAGGATTGCCGATCCGATGAAGCTCGCTCGAAGATCGATCGCGAGAATGTCCTCTTGTGGCGGCACACGCCTCGGCGGTTGGAGGCCGAGCCGATCCGCGATAACTTGCTGGCACTATCCGGGCAGCTCGATTCGAGGATGTTCGGCGCGGGAACGCTTGATCCGAACATGCGGCGCCGCAGCGTCTACTTCTTCATCAAGCGGAGCCAGCTCATTCCGTCAATGATGCTGTTCGACTGGCCGGAGCACCTGGTCAGCATCGGACAGCGGGCGTCGACGACCACCGCTCCGCAGGCGCTTCTGTTCATGAATAGCCCGCTCGGACGAACGTCGGCTGAAGGCCTGGCAGCGCGGGTGATCGGCGAGCCGGGCACGGACGGCCCGCTGCGGCACGCGTACAAGTTGTGTTTCGGCCGCGAGCCCAGCCCGCAAGAGATACGCCTCGGGCTTGATTTCATGGCGCGCCAGCACTCGACCTATGCCGCGGACAACAAGAGCGATGCCGGGCGGCGAGCTTTGGTCGATCTATGTCAGGCGCTTTTGAGCATGAGCGAAACCATTTATATTAATTGACACACTGGTGCTTTTGCGGTGCTTTCCACGGAGCTTTTCATGTTGACGCGCCGGCAACTTCTCGGGCGGGCTGGGGGCGGCTTCGGGCTGCTGGGTCTTGCGAGCTTGTTGCAGTCGGAGGGAATGCTCGAACAGGCGCGCGCCGACTCGGGCGCGGGCCCGAACGACGTGGCGGCCAAGCTTTCTCAAAACCCGATGGCGATACGGCCCGGGCATTTGCCCGGCAAGGCAAAGCGAGTGATCTGGTTCTTTGTGAACGGCGGGCCCAGCCATGTTGATACCTGGGATTTTAAGCCGGGGCTGGCGAAGTGGGACGGCAAATCGATCAAGGAGTTTGACCCGGGCTTCAAGAACACCACGGGGTTCTTCAAGGACGCGGTCGGCGGTCTGATGAAGTCGCCGTTCAAATTCAGCGCGCGGGGCGAATGCGGCAAGATGGTCTCGGAGATCTTCCCCAATCTGGGTGAGCACGTCGACAAGATGGCGTTCATCCACTCCGGGTTCACCGAGTCGAACAACCACTCGCCCGCGCTCTTCATGATGAACACGGGCTTTCCGCGCATGGGTTATCCGTGCGTGGGCTCGTGGGTGACTTACGGACTGGGGAGCGAGTCGCAGGATCTCCCGGGCTTCGTGGTCATGAGCGACCCGCGGGGCCGGGGGCTGCCCAAGGGGCACGCGGCGAACTGGGGTGCGGCGTTTCTGCCGGGAGTGTTTCAGGGCACGCATCTGCACCCCAAGGGGGCGCCGATCGACAACCTCGAACGGGCCGCGGCGATGAGCGACGGCGAGCAGCGGGCGCAGCTCGACTACTTGCGCAACTTGAATGAGCTTCATCACGAGCGGCTTGCCGCCGAATCAGAGCTGACTGCGAGGATCGAGAGCTTCGAGCTTGCCTATCGCATGCAAAGCGCGGCGCCGGAGGCGATCGAGATCGATCGCGAGCCTGCTCACATACAGAAGCTGTACGGTCTCGATGACCCGCGGTGCGACCACGTTGCCAGGCAGTGCCTGGTGGCCCGGCGATTGATCGAGCGCGGCGTCCGGTTCGTCCAGATCTATTCGGGCGGAATGGAGAACGAGCGGTCGTGGGATGGACACATCGATATCAAGGGAAATCACGAGCAGTTCGCTGGCGAGACTGAAAAGCCCGTGGCCGGGCTGCTGGCGGATCTGGAACAGCGCGGGCTTCTCGACGAAACACTGGTGATCTGGGGCGGCGAGTTTGGCAGGTTGCCGATTGCCCAGAAGGCCCAGAAACCGGGCCGCGACCACAATCCGCACGCGTTCACTTGTTGGCTTGCTGGCGGGGGAGTGAAGGGGGGCGTCTCCTACGGCGCAACCGACGAGATCGGGTATCATTCCGTGGTCGACCGCGTGCCCATCAACGACCTCCACGCGACGATCCTGCGGCTGCTCGGTCTCGATCACGAACGACTCACGTTCAAGTACAACGGCAGACGATTTCGCCTGACGGACGTGGCCGGCAAGGTGATCACCCCGATTATCGCCTGAAACTCGCGGAGCTATGACGATCAAGAAAGTACGGCAAGTGCTCGAGGCGTTCCTGTCGAACCACCCCGGGCGCGATTTCGACTGCCGCGGGCTGCGGCTTCATTACATCGACGAAGGCGCGGGCGATCCGGTGGTGATGCTTCACGGCAACCCCACCTGGTCGTTCCTTTACCGGCGCTTGATCGAGTCGCTGCGCGGCTCGCATCGAGTGATCGTGCCCGACCATATCGGCTGTGGCCTTTCCGAAAAGCCCGATGATTCGCGGTATGCTTACACGCTCGAGAGCCGGGTCGATGATCTGGAGGCGCTCCTGGAATACCTCGGCCTCGATCGCGAGCTCACGCTGATCGTGCACGATTGGGGCGGCATGATCGGCATGGCTTATGCGGCCAGGCATCCAGAACGGATCGCCCGGCTGGTCGTGACGAATACCGCGGCGTTTCATTTGCCGCAGTCGAAACGGCTGCCGCGCGTGCTGGCCTTCTGTCGACGATCGCCGCTGGCGGCGGTGATGGTCAGGGGCGGCAACGCATTCTGCCACGGAACGGCGCTGATCGGATGCAAGCGGCGAATGATGCCACGCGATTTGTGGCGGGCGTACGTGTACCCCTATGACTCATGGAGCAATCGGATCGCTGTTCATCGATTCGTCCAGGACATTCCGCTCGCGCCGGGTGATCGCAGCTACGAGCTGGTGTCGTGGGTGCAGGAGCGGCTGCACCGGCTTCAATCGGTTCCCATGCTCATCCTTTGGGGCATGAAAGACTTTGTCTTCGATCACCGTTTTCTCGAGGAGTGGGAGGGCAAGTTTCCCGCGGCACGGGTGCATCGCTTTCCGCACGCCGGGCATTATCTGTTCGAGGATGAAGCCGATTCGATCAGCGGGCTCGTGCAGCAGTTCCTCGCGAAGCAGCCTGCCATGGAGGAGCCTGTCGGTTGAGCCAGAAACTTGTTCTCAGCGAGCCTGTGAACATCGCGGGCCACCTGGTCGCGATGGCGGCGAGCGAGCCGTACAAGCCGGCGGTGATCGCGCCGGCGGGAAGAGACCACGCCGGACGCGCGTGTTACACGCATCTCACGTACCGTGGGCTCGACCGCGACAGCGATGCGATTGCCCTTGGCCTCTACGCCGCGGGGATCGAGCGCGGAGCTCGGGCCGTGCTGATGGTTCGCCCCGGCCTCGACTTCTTTTCCCTGGTGTTTGCGCTCTTCAAGGCGGGCATTGTTCCGGTCGTGATCGATCCGGGCATCGGTATGAAGGGTCTTGCCCATTGCTGCGCACAAGCGGCACCCGACGCGTTCATCGGCATACCGAAGGCGATCGCGGCGCAGCGGATCCTTGCCTGGGGCGGCCGGACCGTGAAGCAGCGGGTGTGGGTCGGCCCCGGCGTGCCGTCGTTCGGGGAAAAAATCAAGACACTTGAATACCTGCGTTTCGCGGGAAACTACGAGCTCGCCAAGCAGCCCGGCAGTGCGCCTCTGGTCACTCCGGGAGCGACCGATGAAACGGCCGCGATCCTCTTTACCAGCGGCAGCACGGGCCCGCCCAAAGGGGCGGTCTATTCGCACGCGATCTTCCTTGCGCAGGTGAATGCGTTCCGTGCGCTCTACAAGATCGAGCCGGGCGAGATTGATCTGTGCACGTTCCCGCTGTTTGCCTTGTTCGCACCGGCACTCGGGATGACGGCGGTGGTTCCCGACATGGATCCGACTCGGCCCGCGCGGGTCGACCCGTTCAAGCTTTTCGAGGCGGTTGAAGACTTCGGCATTACCAACCTGTTCGGGTCGCCGGCCTTGCTGCGGCGGCTGGCCGAGGGAGCCGAGGCTTCCGCGATCCGATTGCCGACGCTCAAGCGGATCATCTCCGCGGGGGCCCCGGTCTCGGCGGCGCTGATCGAGCGACTGGCGCGGCTGATCGATCCACCCGCGCAGATTTACACGCCGTACGGGGCGACCGAGTCACTTCCCGTCGCATCGATCGGCAGCGACGAAATCCTGAGCGAGACGCGGGCGGCGACCGAGCGCGGGATGGGCGTCTGCGTGGGCACGCCGGCGAATGGGATGGAGGTCGAGGTGATCTCGATCCATGATCGACCGATCGCGACCTGGTCTGGAGACTTGCTGGTCTCGAACGGGGAGATCGGTGAGTTTGTGGTGTCGGGGCCGGTTGTGACGCGTGCGTATTTCGATCGACCGGAAGCAACGGCACTCGCCAAGATCAAGAGTGCCCAAGGCGACGCTGTCTTGCATCGCATGGGCGACGTCGGCTATCGAGACGAGAAGGGAAGGCTCTGGTTCTGCGGCCGCAAGTTGCACCGGGTGATCGCTCGCGGGCAGACGTATTTCACGATTCCGTGCGAGGCAATCTTCAACGCGCATCCGGAAGTGGCGAGGACGGCGCTTGTGGGAGCACTCGTCAAGGGCGAGGTGACGCCGGTGATCTGCGTCGAGCCTGTACGGCGATTAACTCGTGTCGAGCGGCAACGGGTTGCGCGAGAGCTTCTCGAGCGCGGGGCTTTATTCGCGCACACCATGAACATTCGAACGATCTTATTTCACCCTAGCTTTCCGGTGGATGCGCGGCACAACGCCAAGATCTTCCGCGAAAAGCTGGCCGAGTGGGCGACGAGAAAGCTGTCATGAGCGATTCCGGGCTGGGCAAGGTTCTGGTGACCGGCGGCGGCGGGTTCCTGGGCAGCGCGCTGGTCGCGTTTGCGCGCGACGTGGATTGCCTGTGCGCAGCCTTTCGCGGCGGTATTATTCGCACCTCGCCAAACTCGAAGTCGAGCAGATCCAAGGCGATGTCTCCGACGCGGCTGCGGTCGATCGCGCCGTCGAGGGTTGCCGGACGGTCTTCCACACGGCGGCGAAGGCCGGCCTGTGGGGACCGGAGCGTGAGTATGAGCGCGTGAACGTGCAGGGAACGACGAATGTGATCGACGCCTGCCGGCGGCTGGGGGCGCGACGGATCATCTTCACGAGCTCGCCGAGCGTGGTGTTCAACGGCCGCGCGATGGAGGGAGCCGACGAGACGGCGCCTTACCCGAGCCGGTTTGATGCCAGCTATCCCAAGACAAAAGCGCTGCGCCGAGCAGCTCATCATCGCGGCGAACGGCAAGGACCTCGCAGCGGTGTCGATTCGCCCGCATTTGATCTGGGGGCCGGGAGACAACAACCTCTTGCCCAGGATCATTTCACGGGCGCAAAGTGGGCGGTTGCGTCGCATCGGCGACGGTGAGCCGAAGATTGACCCGATTTACATCGACAATGCGGCCCAGGCCCACTTCCTGGCCGCCGACATGCTTGAGCCGGGCAGTCCGATCGCGGGCAAGGTTTATTTTGTCACACAGGGCGAGATCATTCCCCTGTGGACAATGATCGACCGGCTGCTGGCCGCCGCGGGCATGGCGCCGGTGAGGCGATCGATCAAGCGGCCGGTGGCGATTGCTACGGCCGGGCTGCTCGAGCTGGGCTACTTGCTGTCGGGTCAAACGGCCGAGCCGCCGCTCACACGATTTCTGGTTCGCCAGCTTTCGACGACGCACTGGTTCAAGATCGACGCGGCGCGGCGCGATTTGGGGTATGAGCCAAGGATCAGTATTGAGCAGGGGATGCGACTGCTGGAGGAGCACTTGGGGGGCGTGAAGTGACGATGGGCGAGCGGTGGTGGCGATCCGGGTGAAAGCGCGATGTGGCCGTAGTTCATGGTGCCAAGGGCTGAAGCCCGTGGCTATTGACAGGGGCCCCGTTGGTGCCATGGATGATGCCGGCGGCGACGGCGGAGATTTCCGCAACGTCCTGGAGCCGAAGCTTGATTCGTTGTCCTCAGTCGAGCACGTCCTTTTCCTCGCTGGGAGCGGGAACCAGGTTTTTTCGGTTCCTGGCACCTTTGTTCGAAGCTAGGCCGGGCTGGCCGCGATCGCGGCGACGGGGAGGGTCGCGAAAACCTGGCTCAGGGCCAGGCGCGCCTCGCCTTCCTGGCCCATCGTGGATCGGAGCTCACGGCCTGTCAGGATCTCAGTCAGTCTCATGTCGGAAGGCAAGTTGTGCAAAGGTAGGAATGTCTCCGCCCACGCGGCATTTCCGACTGGAGGGGCAGTTTCCTCTGGCGCGACGCTTGCCGGTCGAATGCAAGTCGCGACGATCAGGGCGCGGTCGTTGTGCTGGCGCTGGAATGCACAGAGACATTCTGCCTTCGAGCCGACGGGCTTGACTGGCAGGTAGCTCCCAAACTTGAACAGCTCGGGATTTGACTGGCGGTGACGAAGCAAGCGAGACGTGACGTACATCTTGATACGTCCGTCGATCGCGTGGGCCAACAAGTCCGCGACTTGCCGGTCGAGGTTTTCGGTGGGTTGGTCGAGCAATGGGCGGAGGGAGTCGAGGATCCTGGCGCGGCTCTCAAAGCAGACGGGGCGTCGATTGTCGGGATCGACCAGGCTGAAATCCCAGATTTCGTTACCCTGGTAGATGTCAGGAACACCCGGGGCGGTAAGTTTCAGCACCACCTGGGCGAGGGAATTGAAGCGGCCCAGACGGGCTACGCGCCGCGCGAATGGGGCGAACGATTTGCGGAAGGGATTGTCCGGGCGGTCCGAGAGCAAGGTGGCGACGAAGGAGCGGACGGCCTCGTCGTACTGCACGTTCGGGTTGACCCAGTTGCTGTTCTGCTTCGCTTCCTTTATGGCCTTCTCCATATAGGCAAGGATGCGATCGCGATAGACCGCAAGCTCTTGCGAAGAAGCCGGGGTGGGGTCGGGCCAGGTGCCCAGCAGGGTCTGAAAGAGGAGGTACCGGTCGTTGGCGGTGGGAGCGGGTTTTCCGTCGACTTGTGCGAGGTGATTCCTGGTGAGCTCGAACCACTGGGCGATCGATTGGGCCCAGTCGTCGACGAGCTCGGAGAGGACGCTCAACCGAGCGCGGACGTCCTCGCTGCGTTTCGTGTCGTGGGTGGACGAGCAGAGCATGGTGCACGGCCAGTGCTCTGCGTGTTCGGCATTGAGGTTGTGGAAAGCCTCAAGGGTCGATTCGCAGCGATCCGGGTGCCCTCCGACTTCGTTGAGCGAAATCAGCTTGTTATAGACGTAAAAGGCTGTGTCTTCGATGCCCTTGGCCATGATCGGGCCCGTGACCTGCTGGAAGCGGAGGACCCAGTCGAGGATGCGCGGGCGGTCGCCGGGGGGAAACTGATCCAAACTGCTCAGCAGGACGGTGTCGCGGATGAAGTCGAAGATGCCCTCGGAGACGCGCTGATTGACCAGCTTGGCTTGTTCACAAGCGAGCTCGATGAAATGGCGGTCGCGGTCGGAGACCCTGGCGTCGGGCGTTGTGTAGCTGCGATAGATGGCCAGACTGGCGATGAACTCGCGGATTGCGTGCCTCAAGTTGCTGAAAGTGAAGTCACGGTAGCGCCTGTTCCGCTCGGTGATCCGGTCGAGCTGGTGACTCAAGGTGATGATCTCGCTTGCCATTGATGTTTGCATTATGATTTGTTTGCAATCGCGAACGAGTGTGCCCAGGCTGCGGGTTTCGGCGGTGAGCTCGTGGTAGAGGCGTTCGAGAGCGGCGACACTCTGCTCCTGGACGAAAAGGCGGTTGCAGGCGTTCAAGAAGTCGTATCCGCTGGTACCATCGACGCGCCAGTCATGGGGCAAGGGCTCGTCTTCGCCCAGGATTTTCTCGACGACGACGTAGAGGGGGGCGGGCTTTCCGTTGGCCAGGTGTGCCGACAGGGCAGAAAGAGCCTCGCGCCTGATCGGGGAGGTCAAGGGGGCGCCCTCGAGTCGTGCCTGGAGCTGGTCGAGCAGATAGCGTTCTTGAAGGTTCTGGAAGTAGCGTGCGGGGTTGTACAGCCCGTCGGGATGATCGATCCGAAGACCACA
This sequence comes from uncultured Planctomycetota bacterium, assembly GCA_963823665.1. Lineage (GTDB taxonomy): Bacteria > Planctomycetota > Planctomycetia > Isosphaerales > Isosphaeraceae > CAVXHV01. The sequence goes on along the minus strand of CAWGMQ010000003.1, from coordinate 802,764 downwards.
ACGAGGGACACCGGCGAGGATGCGGAAGATCACGTCGTGTGTGGCGTCGAATACGCGAGGGTTTTCGATGCGGATCGCGGCCAGCTCATTGATGTCGAAGAAGCGGCGGTAATTGATCTCGTCCATCGCGACGCGCCAGAAAGCCGGCCGGTAGGACTGATCGGCGATCAGGGCGTCGAGCTCGTCGAAGCTTTCCGAGCTGCCGATCCGCCCGTTGAAGCGATCGACCGCGGCGGTGACCATCGTGAGCACGTCGGGGCTTGCTTCCGCGAGGGCCGCGAGGCGCCTCTTGATGATTGCGACTTCGCGATACCGCTCGGCCTGGCGTTCTTCTTGAAGGCCGGTGGGCGGCGGAAGGTGTTTGAGGGCGGTGAGAATGCTGCGGTATTCCAGCAACTGGTCATGGTCATCGCCCAAGCGGCGGGTCAACTCTTCGATCTGGGGCGAGAGAATCCGGAGATAGGATCGCGGCGAGACCGGGAGGGTTGAGTCGTAATAGTGGATGAGGAAGCCGCCGGCGCCGTACGAGAGCTGGAGCTGCCTGGCCTCGAGGGTCTTGCCATACTGATCGCCCAGGATAGGGAGGAGGACCTTGTCTTTCAGATCGGGGTTGGTCGGGTGCCAGTCGATGTCGAAGAACTCCGCGTAATGCGAGCTGGCGCCGTGCTCGAGCACATCTGCCCACCAGGCATTGGCCGCGTTTCCCACAGCCATATGGTTGGGGACGACGTCGAGCACCAGGCCCATGTTCCGGGCTTCGAGGGCCGCGGCCAGGTCGAGCAGCGCGGGCTCGCCGCCCAGATCTTCGCTGATCCGGGAGTGATCGCAGACGTCGTAGCCGTGGCGACTGCCGGGCCGCGCCTGGAGGATAGGTGAGACGTAGACGTCGCTCGCGCCCAGGGCGTGCAGGTAGGGAACGAGGGCTTGCGCGGCCTCGAAGGAGAAGTCGCTGTTCAACTGGAGGCGATAGGTTGCGCTCGGGACGTGACGGGAGCCCAAGCACTCATCGATCAAGAGCTCGATCCTGGGGCGGGCCCCCAACTGGAGGCTCTTTTTTTTTTCGGCTTCGACGACAATTCCCAGCTTTTCGCCGAGGCTCAAGAATTCATTGACCCAATTTGCAGCGGCCTCGCTCTGGGCCGCCTGTTCGGCCATTTGTTCGAAGACGCGACCGCGCACCTCGAAGTAGACGTTCTGCGGCGTCCAGATATTGGGCTCGAACGGGAGCTCGCGCGCCAGGTCGATGCCGGACGCCAGGACGTTCAGGGGTTCGAGCTGATCCGGCTCAGCCAGCCAGCGCTGGGCGGCGCGGTCGAGCGTCTTGGTGAGCTGGTAGCTGAGTCCGTTGCCGTCCAGCGGGAGGCTCCATGTCTGCGCCTCATGAAAGAGGCGCCTTATCTGATCGAAGTCCGGGGCGTCGTCCTTGAGCGCCCATCGCAAGTCGGAGTTGAAGAGGACCTCGGCGGTCGCGTGGAGGGGCATCGGAATGGGTGCCGAGAGGTGCTGGAGGAACCGCATCAGCGGCAGGTTGGAATCGAAGACGCGCTGATACATCTCGGTGATCATGGTGAGGCGCTCGCGGAAGAGACTCTTGAGCACCTGGCGCTGGAGGTCGCGGAAGAGAGAGGCGATCGAGTAGCCAGCCTCACCAAAGAAGCGATCCATGAGGCGAATGATCTGGGGCGTTTCGACGGTTGCGAAGGCTTCAGCCAGTTGAGCGGCGATCTCCTCGTAGGGCTGGTCGCCGGGGTAGGCGATCACGCCGGCGTTCACGTTGTGATCGCCGAGGTGCAGGGCGGAATAGGCGAAGTGCCAGGACTCCAGGGTGATGCGGGATTCGAGACGCGCCTGGCCGACCAACAGCTTGACGCTTCCGGCCTCGCGGACTTGTGCTGCGTTCTGGACGACGTCGTAGCAGGAGATCTGAGATGATTCCTCGACGGACCGGAAGAGCGAGGCGACGGCGAAGTGGGCGGCGACATTCTGCCAGCCGAGCCGGAAGGTGCTCACGAATTTCTCGTAGACTTCGCGCCCGGTGGGGTGAAGGTCAGGGAGATTGCTGGGAGCGAGGGACAATTGCTCGAGAAACGAGGGCTCCAGGCTCGCGCCGCACGTCTCCTCGGCAAGCTGGATCATCCTGGCGGCGTACTGGAGAATCTGGACTGTCTCAAGTCCGGAGATCTCGTCGAAGAACCATCCGCAACTGGTATACATCAACAATGAATGGCGCTGCATCTCGAGCAGCTTGATCGCCTGCACGCGCTCGGCGCCGGAGAGCGCTCGTCGCGCGTGTCGCGCGAACCAGGCGTCGATTGTTTCGGGAGACCGGTCGAGGATGATCTCGATGTATTCGTTGCGGGCGGCCCAAGGATCTTTGAGCAGCTCCCTTGCATGCTGCTCGTACAAGGTGCGTCCACTGTCGCGGAGAGCATCGAGGGCGGCTCGAAGGGGCTGCGCCAATCTTGATGCCAGCCGGCCCGGCCCGAGTTGCACCCGCAATTCGACCGCCAGCGCTCGACGCCATGGGCGCAGCTCCAGGAGGAATTCTCGAAGATCTCGACTTCAGACTGTGGCGGGTGGTTTTCGAGAAACTGGCCGTAGTTCGTCAGAGTTATTTCCGGGGTAGCGGCGAGAAGTTCGAGGGCGGAGGCCAGGGCCATATCGCCGTGCGCGTGGTGGTGGCCGTAGGATTCACCGTCGGTCGCGATATGGACCAACTGGTCGCCCTCGCGCAGGTCCGAGAATGCCGAGATCAAGCGGCCGGCGAGGGATTCTCCGCGCGTGAGCAGCTTCTCGAACGCGACGGCCTGCGAGACCGGTCCATCGTAGAAGAAGAGAGCGAGCGAGCGCCCGGACGGGAGTTTCTGAACGTAGGGGACGGAGGGGTCGATCCTTGCCCCACTCACGTCGGTCCATTCAAGAGACCCGACTTTACGGACACGCGCCGCCTGGTTGGGGGCGAGCACGGTGAAGCGGACGCCATACTCGGCCAGAACCTCGAGGGTGGGGATGTCGGCGGCGGTCTCGGCGAGCCACATTCCCTCGGGCTCGCGACCGAAGCGATGGCGGAAGTCGCGAATTCCCCAGTCGACTTGGGTTCTGCGGTCGTCATCGTTTGCCAAAGGCAGTATGATATGATTGTATACTTGTGCAATGGCTGAGCCATGGCCCGCGAAGGAGCTTTGGCTTTCGCGGTCGGCGTCGAGCACGCGCTGGTAGACGTCGGGCGCGTTAGATTCGATCCAGGGCAGCAAGGTCGGCCCAAAATCGAAACTTATGCGTGAATAATTGTTCACAAGACGTAGGATGCGGCCACTGGCATCGAGCACGCGTGCGACGGAGTTGGGAGCGTAGCACTCGGCGGTGGTGCGCTCGTTCCAGTCGTGAAAGGGATAAGCCGAGTCCTGGAGCTCGATCATTTCCAGCCAGGGGCTCTCGCGCGGAGGCTGATAGAAGTGGCCATGAATGCATGCGTATCGAGCCAAGGGAGCAAGATCCTCTCAGGAACCGAGAAGAAAAACAGCGAAAGACCGTCGTGGAACGCCGAGCGTGGCGGCATTGCCGGGGGGGATCGTGGCGGGGAGCTCTTCACCCGGGCCGTCCCAGCGCGTTGCCGATGAGTCGAAGACCTTCAGCCAAGGCCCGCCGGTCCGCCTCGGCTGCAAAGAGGCGCTCCGATCGCCGAGATTGAACAGGAGAAGAGCGGATGCGCACTCGGCTCGGCGGTCGATGAGAATGCAACCGGAGGGGTCGACGAAGAGCTCGGGAGGCGAGCAGCCACGGCGGCTAAGGGCTGGGGCTGTTTTTCGCAGGTGGATCAGCTCGTGGTAGAGGCGGTGTAGGATCTTTCCACGGCCGTCATTGGCCAGAGTGCGGTTCAGCTTGGATCTGATGAATGTCGCCTCGTCTTGTGGGTCGGGAACCTCGTCATTCCAGGAGAACCTTGCGAATTCTTCACGGCGGCCGCGGCGCACCGCGTCAACGAGGGCAGGATCGCCGTGGCTGACGAAATAGAGAAACGGCGCGGTTTCCCCGAATTCCTCTCCCATGAAGAGGAGCGGGATGAATGGCGAGAGGAGCACCAGTCCCGCCGCGAGTTTCTGACTTTCCCAGTCGCAGAGCGAACCCAACCGTTCTCCTTGTGCGCGGTTGCCGACCTGGTCGTGATTCTGCGAGGAGACGACGAAGCGCCATGGCTCGAGGCCTGCCGGGTTGTTGCCGTGTCGACGGTCGCGAAAGCGAGAGTACTGGCCGCTGTAGGTGAAGCCTGTTCTGTAGGCTACGACGAGGTCTTCGAGCCTTCCAAAGTCTTCGTAGTACCCGGAGCGCTCGCCGGTCAAGAGGGTGTGAAGCGCGTGATGGTAATCGTCGCTCCACATGGCGTCCATGCCCATGCCTCCGGTGTGCGACGGCCGGACGAGCCGGGTGTCGTTCAGGTCGCTCTCGGCGATCAGATGAAAGCGTCTGCCCAGCTCATGGGCGCGACGGGACGTGGAGTCGGCAAGCTCGGCAAGAAATGGGTAGGCCGAGGCGTCCTTGATTGCATGAACCGCGTCGAGGCGCAATGCGTCAACGTGAAACTCGGTTTGCCACATGGCGGCGTTGGCCAGGAAGAATTCGCGGACGCGATCGCTGCTCGGGCCATCAAAGTTCAAGGCCTCGCCCCAGGGCGTACGGTACTGGTCGGTGAAGTATGGGCCGAAGTCGCGGAGGTAGTTTCCCTCCGGTCCGAGGTGGTTAAAGACGACGTCGAGGATCACGGCGAGCCCGCGAGCGTGACACGCGTCGACGAAGCGCTTGAGCCCGGTGGGGCCGCCGTAGCTTGCCTGGACGGCAAAGGGATAGACCCCGTCGTAGCCCCAGTTTCTCGCGCCTGGAAACTGAGCGACGGGCATCAGCTCGACGGCCGTGACGCCCAGGCTGCGGAGGCGATCCATATCAGCGATTGCCGCATCGAAGGTTCCTTCGGTCGAGAATGTGCCGACATGGAGCTCGTAGATTACAAAATCGTCGAGATTCGGGCTGTTCCAGTCCCCGTCGGTCCAGTTGAAGCTGGTCTCGACGACCTCCGACGGTCCGTGCACACCCTCGGGCTGAGACCGCGATGCCGGGTCGGGACGCGCGCGATCATTGCCAATCTCGAAGAGATAGCGATCGCCGGGTTGGACGTCCTCGACAACGGCTGAATGATAGCCGAAGCGCTCCGGCTCGAGCGAAATCCGCCGGTCGTCATGGAGCAGGTGAACGCTCACTCGCGGGACGAGTGGTGCCCAGACGCGAAAACGACAGGTTCCGATCGCCTGGAAGACCGCACCGAGCTCTGGAAGTTCCAAGTGGGGCTTCATGGGGCTCTATCGAGCATGAACGGCGGGCCGGTACTTTGAATTCGGGTCGGATCGGGGGATGAAATCGGGTCCTTTGAACCTCGTGCCGTGTGCGCGGCGGAACCTCGACGCCCCTGTTTCATCAATGTCGACAACATACCTCAAGCCCGTCGACATGACGAGCCTGTCGATTGCGTGCATTCGGTCTCTTGCGCGCCGCACGCTCCATTACGCGAATTGCGTGCCGATTCTGCGACGTTATCCAGACTGGAGAGCCGGACGGCGGTCGTCGCCGTCGGCGACGGAGCGGGCGTGCCCGCCAACGTCCAGAGTCAACCCGGCCCCGGCGCCACCGTCCACCACTTCCAACCGCTCGCCACAAGCCACTTCTACCCGTTCCTCGTCCATCATCGGGCCAACTCCTCTCGCGTTCATCCGGCTCGCAAGGCCCGGCTTCCTCACGATCCGAGTTACCCGTTTCAGTATTCGAGACTTCATCCGCCCCGCCGACCACCGCGTCACCCTCGCCCGCGATCCCGATGTAGTTCTCCGGAAGGTACCCCCCACACGCCAGAACCTCCGATTCCTCCACGACGACCGAGTCCCACCCGCGGCCCCTCCCATTCGGTGTAGCAGGCACACTCCGTGTGCCGTCCGCCCGAGTCTCACGGCCAACTTCAAGGCCCGCGTTCGAACCACCATCCGCAACTGGCCCGCCGCCCCCACACCTTGCATCCCGATCCTTGCCCCCTCGCTCCACCGACCCCTTGGCGCGCACGAACCATTGCCGCATCGCGTTGGCTTCTTTGGAATGAACAAACCCCTTGCGCGCCCTCGTCCGCGCAGGTTGATCCTTGATATTCTCGTCATGTTCCGCCGCAATGGCCCACACCCGCTCGATCTCGCCTTCCACCAGGTCGATCAGGCTCTGCCTGGCCTCCTCCTTTTCACCGCGCTGCGATAGGTCAGGCCACGCCGCCACGATTTCCTTCACATGGGCCTCGAGCGCCAGCTCATTCATATCGCTGAGCAGATCGTCGAACGATTTGCCCACCGGCCGAATCGCGTGGCTTGCGGCGAAGATCTCCGCGACCCGCCGATCTGCGACGCCGTCCACAGGATGCCGCCCCAGCAACCTGATCATCATCAGCCGATCGCCGCTTGCCCAGAATCGCTTGCGCGCCGCTCAAGCAGTTCCTCCAGAACCTCCAGGATCCAGTAGCACCCCATCGCACTCGATTCCAGTTTCCCCATGAGCTCTTGGGGCTTGATCCCCGGCGCAGTTTCGCTACCCCATGACGGCCCCCCTGGTTTCTTGTTGTTAAACCGACGGGTGCCATACAACGAAACCGGCACGCCTCGTGAATCGGTGAACAGCAACTCGCCCGTCTCGCGCACCTCTTTGATCTCGTCGTCCTCGGCATTGTCGATCTGGCTTTGAGTGAGTTCCAGGTAGGCACCCCTCACCCGATCCATGTCCGACGCCAGGAACAGGTTGGCATTTAATAGAAACTCCTCGGGGTCACTCTCCACCCCATAATGCGCGGACCAGCGAAAGTGTCGCGCTTCATACGCGATGCTTTCCTCCCGCGCGAGCTTCTCCCGCTCCGACCGCATACCGTGCTTCCGACTATTGCGAGCACTTCTCGCCCGGCCCTCCGGAGTAACCGGCCCAGTGGAGCGCAACGCATTGCGCCGATTCGCATTGATTTGTGTGTCAGAGGACATAACAATATGAATGCATATTACAATAAGCCTGGAAGCCTGGCCCGAAGTCCCGCGACCTCGAGAATTTCCCCAAACTTCCCAAAGCCTTTACTAGAGATGATCTGCAAACCCGCTTCCTTTTTTTGCGCGAAATTGGCCGATCCCAAAAAGGGTTTTTCGGCCCGCCCGCATAATCGGACCTGGCAGTGCATACCGCCCCTTCTTGCGCCAGGTGCCGCCGCAGGCGTCGGACGGCGCGGCGCGCGCAGGGCAGACCGCAGAGCCCAGCGTCTGGGCGCGCCCAGCCCAATGTCGCCCTTCGCCCCGCGAAGGGATTCCGTCTCCGCCCCAGTGTCGCCCTTCGCTCCGCGAAGGGATTCCGTTCCATTCGCGACCAGCACCGAAAGCGGTGTGCTTGTGCGTGTCGGTGTGGAGGCAGGTGACCAACGCTGGGAACGATGGCGAAGAACTTCCGCCCATGGTGTGATCGAGTAAAGAAGAAACTCGTTCCGAAGGCACGCACCGTCGCATGACTTCGAAAACTCTTCCTTCATGTCACGAAATGTTGTTGGATGTTACTGATTTTGAAAAACTCACTCTCGCTTTCTCTCGCAGTTCTCGGCTTCGGCCAAGTCTTCGTCGCACGCTCGCCGCGAGCGCCAACGTCAGTGCCCGTTCGATCAACTATACGGCGACTTTGCAGATTCGACGCGCCTTCGACCGGGAAATTTCCAGAAAAAAGCCGGGTTCCAGCGATCAGATCGAGTAAGTAAGAAAATTGAGGTTCTTCTCCCAAGCGTGTGGGTAACTTCGTGCCTTTTTTCAGTTGGAACTCTATATAAGTGGATTTTCTGAGGCATGACTCCGGCGTCCGATGGCGGCTTGGCGCGTTGTTCTGTCGAGGCTAGCCACGGCGCTAAAACGGCTAACGCGATTGGTGCCGTCAGGGCATGCGATCAAATTGAACAATCGCACACTGGTTTAGCGCCCATCCACAATTCGTGAGCGACAAAACGCAGGCCGTCACCGACCACGGCGTGATTACACGGACTTCACGTTTGGTATCACGTCAACGACCGCCAGCCTGAGGCAGTGAGTCCTGAACCTCCACGGGAGGTATTCTCGTATTGATCGAAGAGATTCTTGCGAATCATTCGGAGAAGCGCCGACTGTGGCCAGCCTCGCTTTTCAAGTGGCGAACGGCATTCTATTTGCTTAATTATATGCTTGGACTTTTATGAGTGGCGTGGATTTCCCATACGGGACGGTCCCTATTCGGACTCACATAACGCTCATCAGAGGGGGTGCGGTTTGGCGCTTCTCGACAAGGTCAAAGGTTGGGTGAACATCGGCGGTGTCAAGGTTCAGCTCCAGGAGGTTAATCCGAGGGTCTCTCGTGCGGCAAATGAGATCACCGGCAAGGTTCTGCTCACTTCAAAGGGGGAAAAGCAGGTTCTGAAGCTAGTCTACAAGTTCGTCATGGAGCAAACGACGGGCAGGGGCGAAGACAAGAAGACCAAAGAATTCGTCCTTGGGCAGTCGGGCCGGAACGAGCCATTCGACATGAAGACGGGGGAGAGCAAGACGCTCGAGTTCTCGATCCCCTATTCGCTGGAGAAAAGATTGAAGGACCAAAGCGGCGCCCTTGGCGCCGTCGGTAAGTTCGGGGCTTTTGCCGTGGGCGAGAAAGAAGAATACTTCGTCTTGGCCGAGTGTGACGTGAAGGGGACCGCCTTGGACCCCAGCAACAAGATTGAGGTCACTCTCGTGGATTGATGGGCCTCGACCGGCGGCCTGGTTCTATCGTCGAGGGCCGTGTTCAGATCAACCAGGTCGGTGACCGTGGCAATGGGAATCCAGACATTGCGCCAAGAAGCTCGGAAAAGGAGGATCATCTCAATGTGAAACCTTTTACTGGAACCCTGCGGGTAACCAATCCCGTCCGGCAGAGCCGGGCCAGCAGCCGGAAGTGAGGACACCGTGCCTCACCAGCGTGTCACCGCGAAACGACCTAGTCATGTGAGGGACAGTGATTCCCCAACGTGACGAGCCCGATGCCTCTCCGACGGGCAAGTCCGTGCTCGCGCAAATAACGCACACGGCTCCTCATTTCAAACCTTCGCTGCTCGACGGTACACGGAGTGGACAACGACCGCTGCTGGGAGCGGATACCGCTGATAATTCGAGTCCGACGGCAGATGTTGGGCGGCTTGTATCCCCTTAGTACGTAGCTCCGCGCTTGAATCGATCCGGAATTATTCCGTGCCCGCCGCCCGGTATCAAAGGCGGACGGGCCGGGAGTCTGGTGGTCATCAACTGGGCTTGTGGGCCTTGTGGCAGGCTGCACACGCGTTTGAGATCTTCGAGAACGCGGCATTGACGCCGTCCTTGTCTTCTTTCTTGGCCGAAGCGTTCAGCTTCTTGGCGTTCTCGTAATACGAGTCGGCGAGCTTCTTCCAATCCTCCTTCTCTCCTTTGGGCGGGTCGTTCTTGGGAAGATCCGCTCCGTACGTCTCGAAGTCTTTGGCCTTCGCCTTGATGTCCTCCCAGTCGAGCGAATCCGCCGCAAGGTCCTTCTTGAGCTTCGCCAGGTGGGCGTTAGGCCCCTTATGTAGCTTTTGCATCACCTCCTTGATGGTCGCGGTTTTTTCATCGTCGGACCTGGCGAGTCTGCTTGCCAGACCCGAGAAACCCAGAAGACCCAGGACCAGCACAACGCACATCGGCTTCTTCATGTCGCATCTCCTGAACGTAAAAAAGGTGAAACTTGCAAACGTCGGACTGCTTCGAGTTCGCCCTTTCCTGGCGCTGCTGTCGGTACTCCATCGCCCTCACTGCTTCGATCAATGGCCATGAGTTTCACTCGCGGGAACGTGGTGCCTCTGTTTGATGAGCCCGTACCACTGATCGACTGCGCCCCAGTTGACAACGTTCCAAAAGGCCTTCACGTAATCAGCTCGGACGTTTTTGTATTTGAGATAATAGGCGTGCTCCCAGACGTCGATGACCAGGAGCGGGATCGCGTTGCAGGCGACGCTCAATTGGTGGTTTTTCGCCTGGAGCACTGCGCCTGGTAGTCAAGTCATTCATCATGGGTCACTCCTGTTCGCTTGGTTGGTGTCGTCCGACTGAGTTTTTGTTCGAAAGCTAAATGCCGGGGCCGGGCGAGGAGATCGTCCGCCCCGGCGGGCGGGGTTCTGCATGCCGACGATCACTGGCCCGACCCGGCACTCACCGCCTGATCCGATTTGGTCGGGCCTTTCCTCTGGGGAGGAATCACTCCAAGTCAAGCGACGCCGGGCATTCCCCGCACGTCCTGCAATCTCGAAAACAGCAAGAAACCGCATTGGACCACCCGCTCGTAGATCCGCGAGATGTCAGTAAGGACATCCCGTCGTCATCTCGTCCGGCGCACCGCGGGCGTCAATTGGCTTTGCGACAAACCCCGTGAGCCGCGCAAGCCGCGCGACTGCATCCGCGAGCATGTCGGCCGAATAGCCAGGCCACAGTTTTTCGATCCTTCCTCCTTTCGCGATGAGCGCCACGTAAGCCGAATTTTCGGCCTTGTATTCGTGCACGGCACGCAGGTCAGGGTCGCTCAGGATGGGAAACCCGACGAGATTCTGCTTGGCCCATTTCTTGGCCACGGTGACATCACCGTCGAAGACCCCAAAGAAGCGGGCGTGCTTGCCGTAAGCGTTAAAAAGGACGTTGAAGAAAGGCTGAGCTGCCTGGCTGCACGGGCAGCCGTCCTTGATGAAGACGAGGACGGCCGGCCCGTCTCTTGTCAGCTCATTGACGTCGTACAGACTGCCGTCAGTCGCTTCGGCTTGGACGGCCGGGGCCGTCACGTCCGTCATCCTCTCGGTCGCGTTGACCATCTTCGGTGTGACCATGTGCTTTCCCGCGCCCTCGATCAATATCGGAGGAGCGGCGGAGGGCTGGGTGCGATCGTTTTGCATCCGGCTGCAAGCATAAACGACTCCTAAGCCCGCGAATGCGACCTCGAACCAAATAAAAACGTGTTTGTTCATCGGGAGTCCCTTATTTCGGTCGATGATGGAAATCTGGCTCATCGACTACTTCCTCAAAATTGGTCGGCGGAAAGAACCTCGCCGCCGGCCCGGGTTGCGAGCGACTGGAAGATGGTGAAGCCGACTAGCTCCTTGATGAACCGCACGCTGCCGTCGCAGAACAAGAAGTTGGCGCCGCCGGGATGCATTGCCCAATACTGGTCGCCGTGGGCCAGCCCCGATGGGGAGTTCGGTCCGTGCCCTTCACCGGTGTGCGAGAGGACGAGTGCGCCGCCGCCTTCAGGATCGAAGCCTGCTCCGGCCTGAAGCGCCACCAGGGGGACGGCCGCGTTGGTGACTGCGCCGGTCCAGCTTGCGCGCGACAGGTTCTGGCTACGCTCCCCCGCCAGAAAGGTCTGGCTGGTGCCGTCGGTCACCGATGCGATAATTACGGATTTATTCCGGAAGAAAATCCCGTTGCCGTTGTCGCGGCCCGGCGGACCGTCGTCGTCGTCGATGATCCACGGATAGAGGCTAGACGGGTCGCCACTACCCACCGATCCCACGTAGTTCGATGAGGCGACGCTGCAGATCGGGGCGCCGGCCATTGCGCCGGTCGTCGTCGAATCGACGACGGTAAACGTGTTTTGGATCCATGCATCCGAGGGACACAGAAAGGACGCGATCACGGTCAATCGAGACGTTTGATTGGCTGGAAACTCGATTCCCAGCACGAAGTTGATGCTGTTGTAAAGGGAAGACTGCTCCATCTGATTGAGGCTCCTGGCCGCCCAGCCCCAGCCGGGGCCGTCGTTGTCGAAGGTCACGGGATCCATGAGCGATAGGTAGCCCGGTGGGAAGGAACCGACCGTGTCGTTGTAGTTGTGCAGCGCGATCCCAAGTTGCTTCAAGTTGTTGATGCACTGGGTGCGCCGCGCAGCTTCTCGGGCGGCCTGGACAGCGGGCAGCAGCAGGGCAATCAGCACGGCGATGATCGCAATCACCACCAGCAATTCAATCAATGTAAAGGCTCGACGACGATGCATTTCGGAAGAACTCCCGGGAAAAAGAAACTCAGGCGCAAAGGCCGACGAGAAGCCAACGGCACTCGGGCCGCGGGCCTCGGTAGCGCTGCGATGTAAGGAGACGGAGGATGTCTTACCCCGCACAGGCGCGAGGAACGCTTCGGCAGGGCTTGAGGCACGCCTGTTATGAAGGCCTGGTATCAGGCAAGCACAGAGCGCTCGGGCGGGCGCTCGACGCGGCAGGTGCGCTCAGACGGGAGAATGCAGAAACGGGGAAAACAAGCGAGACGCCCTTCGGTATCGCGCGTCGGATGCACGGGCATCGCGAACGCGATGCTCGCCTTGGCGAGACTGCCCGGCGCGCCTTTGGGAAGCGCTGAATCACCGCAAGGTGCCGAGCTCAGGCACGGGCTTGCATCGGCGTGGCTCAACTCTGAAAGCGGTTCCGAAATGCGTGGTCGCGTCTTCGCGTCGCGCGGTCCGCAGCAGCACGAGCCGCCATGGCATTTCGTGCCGCACTTGCAGTGGTGCTCTTGGTCTGACGAACTCCCCGCCGCTGAATACGATGAGGCGGCGACTTGTTGCGCCGGGCCAATTGCGACAAGCAGCACAGCCGCCAACGTCCTGCGGCAAAGCTCGCCAATCTGTTTAGCACGAAGTTCAGGGCACACGCCGGCGACCTTGAAAAATGCGAGCGAGCTCGGTCGGACAACTTTGCATGAGCCAGTAATCATCTAACGCCGGAGATAGAGTGTCAAGGGTTCGGCCGTTACTTGGCTGACTGGATCCCGAACCAGCACAACTCGGGCACCCTATTGCGTGTCCGGCGCGTGAGTATTATCTTTCGAATGTTCGTAATACCGCGTTGCTCCTGAGGACTTGACCGAGGATCAGCCGACATGAATCGTCAAATCCGAAACGGCTTCACCTTGATTGAGCTGCTAGTGGTCATCGCGATCATCTCACTTCTGGTCGGGCTCTTGCTTCCGGCGGTGCAGGCGGCTCGCGAGGCGGCCCGGCGCATGGACTGCCAGAGCCATCTGCACCAGATTGGGCTCGGGATCATGCAGTACTTCGACGATTGGAACGGGCAATTCTTTCTGCACCACCCGTTCAACGCCGACAGTATCTCTGAGGTGGGCAATGCTGAGTCATTCGCCGAGATCTACTGGGAAGACAAGATCATGCCCTACGTCAACCCGGCGTATGCAAATGCCCAGATCGCCAAGTCGGGGGTTCAAGTCGCCGATGAAAAGATCTACCGCTGCATGTCCGACACCTCGGTCGTTCAACCGTACGTCGATCCGACCACCGGGCTCGTCGACGGGATCACCAACCGGACGAGCTATTTGCTGAATTCGCAACTGAGCCACAAGACCATTCGCTACGGTCGCTGGACTTTTCCGCGCTTCCAGTACGACATTGGCACGTCGAACTTCATCGCGATGAACGAGCGGGACGGCGCGGTCATGGACGCCAATATCAACGACCCCGTCGCAGCCACCGACCCCAGGCAAGACGACTATGACATCTGGCTGGGCACGGTGACACTCGACAAATGGATTCCGTGGAACCGGCACGGAACCTCGAACGTTCTGTATCTCGATGGCCACGCCAAGTCGGTGCTGAAGCCCGACGCATACCTTGGCATGTATCCCGGGGGCGTGATCCTCACCAACCCCAGTTGGTATCCCTGATTGCGCGGAGGAGAGCCAGACACCCAATCTGTGGAGCGGGTGCCAGGGGAAGCGAGGAGGGGAAGCCAAACACACGCGACTCGCACAGGTTCGCGTCGCGCGCTCGCTGGGTGCCTCGCGGCCAGCACCGCGCACAGCAGGCGCTGTACCACGCACGGCCAGCAGCGGAGTTCGCTCGGGTGCGTCGCCGGCGCTTGCACGTATCGGTCGTTGCGAACCGCTCGATATGGACGGCGGCGCTCCGTCGCTTGCCGCGTCGGAGAAGGTAACGACGCTGGCCGGTCTCGAATCCAAAGGAGTTTCTTCTGGCTCGTGCAAAGCGTGTATGTTAGCCTCGGCCTTGGTGCGAGGGAGGCTTATGACGAAGTCGGTTTATGCCGTTGCGACGATGGACACGAAGGGCCGCGAGCTGGCCTTTGTGGCCGAGCGGCTGCGCGCTGCGGGTGTCTCGGTCACGATCGTGGACGTGGGAGTGCAGAGCTCGCCGAGCGTCGTCGCCGATGTGGATTGTGCGACCGTTGCCGGTGCGCATGCGACCACCGAAGGTCGCATCGCGGCGCTTGCTCCCGGCGATCGCTCGCCGGCGATCACGGCGATGAGTCAGGCGCTCGTTGCCTTCTTGAAACGCGAGTACGATTCGGGGCGGGTCGCGGGGGTGATCGGAATTGGCGGGAGCGGGGGTACCGCGCTCATCACGCCGGCCTTGCAGGCGCTGCCGATCGGATTGCCCAAGGTCATGGTTTCGACCGTCGCCAGCGGAAATACCGCGCCTTACGTCGGCTCGAGCGACGTCACGATGATGTATTCGGTCGTCGATGTTTCGGGCCTCAATTCGGTTTCACGTCGCGTGCTGGGCAATGCGGCGGCGGCGATCGCGGGCATGGTCCGGTTTCCCGTGGCGACGGAGGAAGGCAAGCCGACGCTCGGGATGACGATGTTTGGCGTCACCACGCCGTGCGTCACGAAGGTGCGCGAATCACTCGAAGGGCAGGGCTTCGACTGCCTGGTGTTTCACGCCACGGGGACGGGCGGGCAGGCGATGGAGAAGCTTGTCGAGGCCGGGTTGATCACGGGGGTGCTCGACGTCACGACCACCGAGGTCGCTGATCGAGTGGTCGGGGGGGTGCTGGCATGCGGGCCGGCGCGGTTCGAGGCGATCCTCGAGGCGAAGATTCCATATGTCGTCTCGCTTGGTGCGCTCGACATGGTGAACTTCGGGGCGATGGACACGGTGCCCGAGCGATTTCGCGGGCGGAAGCTGCACGTGCATAACGCGCAGGTGACGCTCATGCGGACGACGCCGGATGAGAATCGCCGGTGCGCTCGCTGGATCGCCGCCAAGCTGAACTGTGCGACGGCGCCTTTCCGGGTGCTGATTCCCGAGAAAGGCGTGTCGGCGCTCGATGCGCCGGGGCAGCCTTTTTTCGACCCGGAGGCTGATGCGGCGCTCTTTGACGAGCTGGAATCGGCCGTCGAGAGAGCACCAGGCCGGTCGATCGTGCGGCTTCCCTATCACATCAACGAGCCGGCATTTGCTCAGGCGCTCGTGGAGGCGTTTCTGAGCTTGCGTTCTCAAGTGCTCGGTAAAGAGATCGTCAAACGTCACTGGCTGGTATCGAGGAGCTCATGCGATGCCTGAATCGCGTCTGGCCATCATGGAGCGTTTTCGCAAGAAGGTTGCCGCCGGATTGCCGATCGTCGGCGGAGGAGCGGGGACCGGGATCAGCGCCAAGTGCGAGGAGGCCGGCGGAATCGACCTGATCGTCATCTACAACTCGGGCCGGTTTCGCATGGCCGGCAGAGGATCGCTGGCCGGATTGATGCCGTATGGCAATGCCAACGCAATCGTCAAGGAAATGGCCCACGAGGTGCTGACGGCCGTGAAGGTCACGCCGGTGCTGGCGGGTGTGTGTGCGACCGATCCATTCCTGTTGCGCGACCGGTTTCTGCGCGAGCTCAGGACATGGGATTCGCGGGCATTCAGAACTTCCCGACCGTGGGGCTTATCGACGGGGTGATGCGGATCAATCTCGAGGAAACCGGGATGGGGTTTTCGCACGAGATCGATTGCATCGCGGCGGCGCACGAGCTTGGCATTGCTCACCACGCCCTATGCGTTCGACCCGGGCCAGGCCCGGTTGCTTGCCCAGGCCGGCGCCGACCTGGTGGTTGCCCACATGGGGCTGACCACGACGGGCTCGATCGGGGCGGTGACAGCGAAGACGCTCGATGACTGCGTGCGCGAGGTGACGGCGATCGCCGAAGCCGCCAAGGGTGCGCGAGGTGACGTGCTGGCACTCTGCCATGGAGGGCCGATCGCGACGCCCGCGGATGCTCGGTATGTGCTGTATCGGACGCCGGCGATTGACGGGTTCTATGGTGCCAGCTCGATGGAGCGGCTGCCGACCGAGCTGGCGATCACGGGGCAGGTACGCGAGTTCATGGGACTTGCAGCTCGGGCGAGGAAGTCATGAGGCCGCGACTTGACCTCACAGCAAGGGCTGTCACAATGAACTCTGGCCGGATTGATGATATCGCCCGGGCCGGCCATACCGGTGAGGCGATCTGGGACGGTCAAGACGTCAAGGACGTGACCGCAAGTCGCTTTCCGGACGATGGGCTGCATGGATGGCAGCGGGCGAGGGCCGAACGTGAGGGAGGCGAGCATGGCGTGCCGTCGCGAAATCGGACATCTTCTTTCGGGAGTCGTTCTGGCGGTCTTTTGCTGTCTTGCTCGCGGCGCACAGTCGGGGCGATTCCGTGATCATGAAGAGCGGGGTCGTTTACCGCGGGACGGGGCCTCCGGATCGGGACAACACCCTGGTCTACATCTGGGACGGGCTGAAGCGTGTGGTGGTGCGCGACTCGAGGATCGAGCAGATCGAGGCCAATAATGCATTCCGCGGCGGCGAGACCTTCAAGCTGGTTCAGCCGCTGGTCGTGCATGGCGGATTGATGCCGACGGACGTGGTGCGCGTCGAGGCGGGCCCGTGGGACGAGCGGGGGCGGCGGCCGTTTCGCTATCAAGCTGGGGGGGCGGGCAAGTGGATTCGGATGGAACAAGCGATCATCGAGATCGGGCCGCACATCGTCAAGTTTCGCGGGGTTGACGGCTTCTGGGGAGGTGCGGTCGAGACCGGTCAGGTACCACGTGAGGTGATCACGAGCGTGCTGTCTCGGGTCGAGCAGAAGAACGTGACCGAGCGAGAGCGGGTTGTCCGGTTCTTGATGGACATCGGCTGGAATGCCGAGGCCAAGAAAGAGCTGGACCGGCTGGTTCGAGACTTCCCGCAGCCCGACTTGAAGGAACGGTCCGAGAATGCCCGGACGTTCATTCTTCAAGGCGAGGCCACTGATCGGCGTGCAGAGATGATGCAAAGCCGCAAGGCCCAGCAATATCAAGCGTGCGGCCGCCCTGCTGAAGACGTTTCGCGAGAAGGGCGTGCCCACCGAGCTTCAGCTTGAGGCGCGTGAGATGGAGCGTCATGACGAGCAGCAGCACGCGGCCGATCAGGCCCTGGCAGGCGGACCTGGGCAAGCTCTCCAGCGCGCTGCCGGCGGCCGCGCGAAAGTTCTGGAAAGAACCGGTGACCGAAGTGACCAAGGCCCTCGACGAGGCACCCGACGCGATCCGGCAGCGATTCGCGGGCTGGCGCAAGGCCAAGTCAGAACCGGGTACCCCGGATCAGGCCCTCTTCGCGCTGGCGATGTCGAGCTATGTCGCCGGGGCCGACCACTGCCACGCGAGACCTGGCGGGGGCGGAGGTGATGTGGAAGGCCCGCGAGCTGGTTCGCGAGTACTTGCAGGGGGCAGAGCCGGCGGCCAGCAGCGAGCAGATAGCCGCGCTCAACAAGCTGCCGTGGGAAGGCATCGAAGGGGCAAGCGAGATGGCCGGGCGGCTCGCGATCTTGTCGGCGATCGTCGAGATCATGCCCCCGGTGCCCGACGAATCGGAGCTGGATCTCTCCAAGACGCTGCACCATCGAGTCGCGGAGGTTGACAACAACGCGCCGACCGAGTACGCGGTGAGGGTCCCGCCCGAATATCATCGTTTGCGGAGCTACCCGGCGGTGATGGTGCTGCACTCGGGCAAGGGGCCCGACTCGGCGATCGACGAGATGGCGGCCGAGGCTGCTCGCCGCGGCTACATTTTGATCGCGCCGGAATACATGACCGCGGGGGAGCCGCCGGAGTATCACTACACGCCGAACGAGCACGCCGCCGCGCAGCTCGCGCTGCGCGACGCCCGCAAGCGGTATTCGATCGACAGCGACCGGGTCTTCGTGGCCGGCCAGCTCGTGGGCGGAAGCATGGCCTGGGACCTGGCTCTGGCGCATCCGGACCTGTTTGCCGGGGTGGTTGTCATATCGGGGCTTCCGGCCAAGTATGTGCCCCGCTACTTTCCTCATCACGAACGTTTGCCGCTGTTCTGCGCGCTTGGCGATCTGGCCCCGGCGGCCAACGAGTTCATCTACAGCAAGCAGGTCAAGCCGCTCATCATCAAGACCTGGGACATCACCTACGTGGAGTATCATCGCCGGGGACTCGAGGCGCTGCCCGAGGAGATCGGTCCGGCGTTCGACTGGATGGACCGTCATCGCCGCGACCCTCACCCCAAGTCATTCAAGGTGAACACGGCCCGCGTCTCGGACGACCGTTTCTACGGTTTGGTGGTGCGGGAATTCGGCGCCGGGCGAACCACGGACCCGGCCGCGGTGGAGGTGCTGGGTGGCAACTTGAAGCCGGCGGCGATCGAGATGAAGTCGAGCACGATTTCGAATCTGATCCGATTACAGGTCGAAGGGGTCACCGCGCTTGATATCTGGTTGAGCCCGGAATTGATCGACTTCAGCCGCAAGGTGGACATCCGGATCAACGGCAAGCCGTTCAGCCGGGCGGCGAAGATCAAGCTGGACATGGAGCCGATGCTCGACGACCTCAGAGTGCGCGGCGACCGGCAGCAGCTTTACTGGCACCGGATCAGCACACGATGAGAGTCGCGGCGCGCACACGCAGATTCTGGATGTCGTCTTTGGGCCGGCACATCGAGCGCTCCGAGCATGGTGGCTCGAGGGCGTAGCGAATAGGACCCTGACCTCGATGACGGAGTTGCTGGTGCTCGATCCGCAAACGCCCGAATGGGTTCGTGACGCAGTGTTCTATCAGATCTTCCCGGATCGTTTTGCGCAGCGCGACGGTGGCCAAGCCACGGCACCTGGACGCGTGGGGGGCGCCGCCGACTTACCACGGCTATCAGGGCGGCGACCTGATCGGCGTGGTGGAGCACCTCGATTACCTGGTTTCGCTGGGTGTGACCGCGGTGTACTTCACGCCAGTCTTCCAGTCGGCGTCCAACCACCGCTATCACACCCACGACTACGAGAAGGTCGACCCCATGCTGGGCGGCACGCCCGCGCTGCGAACGCATGGTTGATGAGGCACATAACCGAGGCATTCGCGTCGTTCTCGATGGAGTTTTCAACCA
Source organism: uncultured Planctomycetota bacterium (assembly GCA_963823665.1). GTDB lineage: Bacteria > Planctomycetota > Planctomycetia > Isosphaerales > Isosphaeraceae > CAVXHV01. The sequence continues at coordinate 783,512 of CAWGMQ010000003.1, read as the reverse complement.
CGCCAGCCGGGGCTTTTTTCCGTTTCACGACATCCTTGAGAACGGCCCCAACTCGGCTTATCTGGACTGGTTCAGCATCAAGGACTTTCCGCTTTACGCCTATGACCTTGAGAGGTCTCCCAATTATCAAGCCTGGTGGGGACTGCCCGCGCTGCCGAAATTCAACATAAACTGTCCCGACGTTCGTGAATTCCTGTGGGGCATCGGCCGGAAGTGGATTGAATTCGGAATCGACGGCTGGCGGCTGGACGTTCCCAACGAGATTGACGACGACAACTTCTGGCGCGAGTTTCGCACTCGCGTTCGTGCTGCCAATCCTGAAGCATACATCGTCGGCGAGGTCTGGACCGAAGCCCAGCGCTGGTTGAAAGGCGACATGTGGGACGCCGTGATGAACTACCAGTTCACCCGCGCCTGCATTGCATTCTTCATCGGCGAGAACCTGGAGGAGGCAGACCTGCGCAAGACGAGCCTGTTTCCGGCCGGTGCGACCACAGCCGAGGCGTTTCGCCGGAACATTGAGTCGCTGCTTGGTTTGTATCATCCCAACGTCACAGGGGTGATGCTGAACCTGCTCAGCAGTCACGACATGGCGCGGTTCGTCACTCTGGCGAAGGGTGATTTCTCTGCGCTGCGGCTGGCGACGCTCTTTCAGATGACCTACCCGGGCGCGCCTTCGATTTACTACGGTGACGAGATTGGTCTGGCCGGAGGGCACGACCCGGCTAACCGGGGCGCGTTTCCGTGGCATCAGACTGACTCGTGGAACACCGAGCTGTTACACGAATATCAGCGTCTGATTGCGCTTCGGCACGCGCGACCGTCGCTGCGGCGAGGGGCGTTTCAGTTTCTGTGGGCGAGCGGAAACGTCGTGTCTTATGCACGCCAGCTCGCAACGGAAACGACGATCGTCGTCTTGAACGCCAGCCACCAAACGTCGCCGGCTGGACCTGCCTCTGGGCAACCTGCTCCGCGAGGGAACAGTCCTCTCGGAATGCTGGTCGCACGACTCGATCCAGGTCGAGAGGGCAAAGCTGCACGACCTGAATGTTCGTCCACGGACGGGGCGTGTTTTTACGAACGCGTCGTGAACCGGTCATCAAGACCCGGCGGAAGGCGTGTTGCGCTTCTCGGCGGGATTTGCGGTTGGCTTGACCGAATCGCGCCGGGTTTTTTGGGCCTGCGCCTCGTCATGGCCCTTGGCGCGCAGCGCGCGGCCAGGAAGTCTGAGAGGCGTTGTTTCGAGAAGTCCTTCTTGTCGCTCATGGCAAGGATTCCTGTCCAGAAGGGGTTCCTGAGCAGCCTTCGCAGCGAACACCACAGAGCGTCAGTTGCGAGCAGCGACCGACTCGATGAAGGACGGATGATTCCGGCGCAGACCACCCGGGCGCGGAGCCGCAGCCCACGTGTATACGAATCGATACTAGGTGAATAAATCAAACGAATCGGACGCGAAATGGCAACTGCACACCTTCAGACTCACATAATCTATTACGCGTTGCGGGCGTCGTCCAGAGTGTGGCGGTTTTTGCGATCGGATTCTCGTGGACGGTGTCAGCGACGCGCGTCAGGATTAGATATCGGCATGTTCGGCGGCCCGAATCGGCCTCGGTATCGTTCTCGAGCATTTTGCATGCCAGGGTTTTGGCGGGGCAGGGGAGGGCGTGCATCAGCTTCGAGCGTAGTCGGGGCCGATTCGGGAGCAAGAAGACGATCAAGAGGCTCGATCAATCGTTTTGGTGCCCGTTCGTCGGCAGACGCTGAGTTGAGCCAGGTTCCCTGCGGTGATCTTCTTGTCTTTCAGCACGCACCTGACTAAAGATGACAGTTCATTGTTTCAGATCCAGACCGCAGCTTCGTCGACGACTCGAAACGGGGGTCTCATGAGTGTATCAGCTCAGGCGGCGGCAGGTCCCGTGGATACCGGGAAAGTCTCCACGCGCAGGAAGCTCAAATTTGATTCGGTCGAGCACGTTCTGGCTGATGTCGATCGCTTGGTCGACGCCGAGCGCAACGGGCGGCTGGACCACGTCGGAAACTGGGCGCTGGGGCAGACGCTCGGGCATCTGGCAGCGTGGGCCGAATATGCCTATACGGGTTATCCGATGAAGCCGCCGTTTTTCATTCGGTGGATTCTGCGCAGCCGCAAGCAGGCGTTTATTCATGAGCCGATGCGGGCCGGGGTGAAGATCCCCGGGATTCCGGGAGGGACTTTGGCGACGGAGCCGGTAACGCTCGATGAGGCGCTCGAGCGATACCGCCGTGTGATGGCCCGGCTCAATTCAGAAACGCCGACTCTTGTGCACCCGATCTTCGGGACGCTTACTCACGCTGAGTGGATCGCGATCAACCTGAGACACGCGGAGCTGCACCTTGGGTTTCAAGTGCCCAGGTAATCGGCGACGCGATCAATCGCTGACAATTGACGGCGGTGAGCCGAACTTGAAGTGGCCGGTGACGCATTCTTCGAGCACTTCCACCCGACTGATCCGCCATTGGTTCTCAACCTTGGTCCAGTGATAACGGCCTTTCCGCGCGATTTTCCAGATTCGATGGATGAAGAAAAAGGCCGTTGCGCCGGCGAGGGCCGTCTGCGTCAGGAGCTCGATTGCGCGATCATTTCCGGGCTCGATCGATTCTCGCGTGAAAGACGACCGGACCCAGCGAAGGCGGTCGAATTGAATCGCGACGTCCCGCATCAATTGCTCGCGGCCGATGACCCGAGCGTCGGCCTGGCAATATGCGAGGTCGGGCGCGAAGATCTCGCGGTAGGCTGCCAGATCTCTGCGCTCAAACGCTCTTTTCGCCTCGGCGTGCCGCGCGTCGAGCTCGGTTGCAAATTGGGCGGCTTCTCGCATCTGGCGCTCCGACGCAGAGATGTGTCCGGGTCCTGGAGGCCTTGGATCACGCTCGGGCCGGGGTCACGAATTGCTGCGCTTCAGGGAAACGAAGCGGATCTCCACGCGTTTGTCGAGAGCCCGAGCAATTCGGCGGAGCATCGCTAATGAATGGCCTTTGTAATCTGCATCTTCGAGCCGGCTGATGACGGAAGGCGCGGTGCCGACGTGCTTCGCGAGCTCCTTCTGTGTCAGCCCGGCTTTCGTGCGCAGGCTATAGATTCTCCTGGCCACATCGGCATTCGCGAGCTCCTCTTCGAAAGTCTGTGCCTTTTCTGGGTCGGTGCCGATGTAACGGTCGTATGCGAACTTCAGGGAAGATGATTCCAGACGCCGCTTGCGTACCATGATCACCTCGGTCTTCGCCTGCTCGAATTCCCCGATCATCGCAAATTTGCGAACATCGAACAAGACGACAAACCTCGCCGCGTCGGGCCGTTCGGTCACTTCTTCATCGTCTTGTCGATGAGCGCCGCGGCGTCTCGTTTCAGCTTGTGGAGCGACGGTGCGTGGACGTACATCATGTGGCCGGACTCGTATTTTTCAATCGTGATGTTCTGGCGCAGGCTTGGGTCGAGTGCGAGGCCGGCCAGCGTTTGCTCGACGCCGCGATAGGGGGTGGCAAGATCGTAGTAGCCTGAGGCGATGAGCACCTTCATGTGCGGGTTCTTGGCCATTGCGTCCTTGAGCTCTTCAGTGGTTGCGGGATAACCCATCTCCTGCTGCCAGTCCCAGCGGCCCCCCAGGCCTTCGCCGAGGACGTGATAAGGCGCGTCGGTCCGGTACAGTAGCTCGGTGCGGACGTAGTTGTTGAATGCGGACGTATAGGGTGCGCGAACTCCCGCCAGGCTCGGGTCAAAGCTGGGAGCTTCCGCCGCGGGTGAGTTTTCGACTCCCTTGTAGCGAGCGTCGAAGCGGCCGATCGACCGCCGGTCGGACTCGAGCAAGTGTTTGCAGAAATAGGGTTGTGTGATTCTCAGGTTGGTCGCTTCGATGTCGCTCGCGCGCAGGCCGGTGAATCGCGCCAGTTGCGACACGGCGTTCCTGTGTGCTTCGCCACCGAGCTGGTCGCCCTGGGCGAGGATCGACACGTATTCCTTGTCCGTCCATTCTTCAACTTCGCGGAGGAGTGCAGACAGACCGCGTGCTTGCAAGTCGTTCGGGAGCTTCTTGTGATACCACGCAGAGGCTGCATAGGAAGGGAGGTAATTCCGGAACGGTGCGTCATTGGCATCACTGAAGATGAAGCCCCGAAAATCGAGAGCACAAGACACGAGAATCAAACCGTTGAAAGCGATGCCGTGATCGACGAGATAGCCGGCGAGCCCGGCGGCGCGGGTCGTGCCGTAGCTTTCGCCGATCAAGTAGAGCGGCGACGCCCAGCGGTCGTAGCGGGTGAGGTACATGCGGATGAATTCGCCAACTGATGAGATATCGCCGCGCAAGGTGTGAAAACGGGCGTTCAGTTCGGGCTTCGCCGCGCGTGAATACCCGGTTCCTACGGGATCGATGAAGACGAGATCGGTGCGGTCGAGCCAGGTTGCCTCGTTATCAACCAGACGGAAGGGGGGCGCGGGAATCACCGGCTCGTCCGTGATGGGAACCCTGCGCGGGCCGAGCGCTCCTAAGTGCAGCCAGATCGAGGCCGAGCCTGGGCCGCCGTTGAAGCTGAACATGACGGGGCGAACTGTGCCAGCCGGCGGATCGTCCAGGGTATACGCAATATAGAAGATTCGCGCTTCGGTTTCGCCTTTCGAATCCTTGATGGGCATGAGGGCGGCTGTGGCCGTGTACTTCAGCTCCTTTCCGCCTGCGGAGATTCGGTGGTGTGTGATTACCGACTCTTCATCGGTCGATGACTTGATTTTCGTCTTCTCGGGCGCCGGTTCCTGCGGCGACGCGGGCTTCGTGACACCTTGGCTGCCCTTGGCCTGTGCTTTCTCCGGCGGTGCTGGCCCAGCCTGCTGGGCGAGGACAGCAGTCGTCGAGAGAACGAAGATCATGCTTCCGAAGAGCGTAGTACCCCGGTCCATACGGTGTGGCCTCACAGGATTGGAAAAACTCGACAGGGCAAGTATACCCAATTATACTGGGAAATCGGTATAACCGTGTATAACTTGGTATAATCGGTAATAATTTGGTATAAAACAAGTCATGGACCCGATCAAGAATCCATTTTCTCCGGGTGCTGGTTCGCCACCGCCGGAGCTCGTTGGGCGCGACCCGGTGCTCGATCAAGCGCGCATCCTGCTGGGTCGGGTCAGGAAGAAGCGGCCGGAAAAGAGCATGCTTCTCTGCGGTCTTCGCGGCGTGGGTAAGACGGTGCTCCTCAATGAAATCGAAAGAATTGCAAAGAGCGATGGCTACCGCACGATCTCCACGGAGGCATATGAGAACAAGCCGCTGGGTGCGCTCATTGCCCCGCCGTTGCGAACGCTGCTGTACGAGCTGGATCGAATGGCGGGGGTGGGAGACAAGGTGAAACGGGGACTGGCGGTTCTTGGCGGCTTCATCGGTTCGCTGAAGGTGACGGTGCAGGATTTTTCGATTGGAATGGATATCGATCCGGAGCGCGGAACCGCGGATAGCGGTGATCTGGAGGTCGATCTCCCGAATCTCTTTGTCGCCGTCGGCGAGGCGGCTGAGGATCGAAGCTGTGCGGTCGGGCTTTTCATCGACGAGATTCAGTATCTCAGCAAGAAGGAGCTTGGTGCGCTGATCATGGCGATGCACCGAGTACAACAACGACAATTGCCGCTACTGCTCCTGGGCGCCGGGCTGCCCATTCTTCCGGGGCTTGCGGGAGAGTCAAAATCTTACGCAGAGCGACTGTTTAATTTTCCGGATATCGGTGCTTTATCGCAGGGGGACGCTGCGAAGGCTCTAGACGACCCTGCGCGCGAGGCTGGAGTGGTCTTCGAGATGCCGGCTTTGGATGAGATCTTCCGTCTGACACGGGGTTACCCTTATTTCGTTCAAGAGTGGGGCTATCAGAGCTGGAATCTCGCCGCCGCGAGCCCCATCACGAAATCGATCGTGAAAAAGGCAACCGCGACCGTGATCCCACGGCTGGACCGGAATTTTTTTCGGGTGCGTTACGACCGTCTTACCCCGAGCGAGAAAAACTTTCTGCGAGCGATTGCCGAACTCGGACCGGGACCGCAGCGGTCCGGAGACGTCGCCGATGCGCTCGGTGTCAAAGCCACAAGTCTTGGACCCGTGCGGGCGAAACTAATCAAGAAAGGTATGATCTGCAGCCCAGCACATGGGGACATCGCGTTCACGGTGCCTTTGTTCGATGAGTTCATGATCAGAGCGATTCCTGAGTTCAAGCGATAGATGAACCTCGCACGAATTCCTCCCGCCTGGCGATTGCCCGATGGTGTTGATGCGCCCCTCTGGCAATACACGCATACGCCGCGACTGGCCGCGGACGAGGATGCTTATTTCGAAGGGCACCCGCTCTTTCAGGCTGACCGGCGCGCACTCGACGAGTGCTTCACCGTGCCCGGACGGCTCATCGATCTTGGGTGCGGTGCAGGCAGACACTCGATTCACTTCGCGCAGCGCGGGTTCTCGGTCACGGCAGTCGACCTTTCGCGCTCGATGCTACACGTCGTCGGGAAGAAGGCCGGGGAAGCGGGGGTCGACCTGCTGCGCATTCAGGCCAACCTCTGCCAGCTCCAATGCGTGCCGGATCAGTGCTTTGACTACGCCATTTCCATGTTCAGCACGCTCGGAATGATTCGCGGTCGGGCTTCACGGCGCCGGGCGATTGAGGAGGCGAGCCGGATTTTGCGGCCGGGTGGCCGCATCGCCCTGCACGTCCATAATCTATGGCTCAACCTGCGGGATCCGCAGGGCCGGCGCTGGCTGCTGCGTCATGCCGCGAACGTGCTCGCGCGCCGCGATTCACCTGGCGATCGCCGCATGGATTATCGGGGAATCAACAGCATGTATGTCCACCTTTATCGATGGGGCGAGCTCAAGCGTGACCTACGCTCCGCCGGGCTGCGCGTAGACAAAGTCATTCCGCTCGACGAGGTCTCGGCGGCACCGATCGCCAAGCCGTGGCTGGCTCATCAGTTTCGGGCAGGAGGATGGATCGTTTTCGCAAGGCGCAGCTCCGGCGCGGCCCCAAGGCCAGCCGGGTGGCAACGCCGTTGCGATTCTCAGTAAGACCGGTGCGACGATCGAAACGTAGGCCGCCACGTCGAGTTGGTGATCCCCCCATTTCGGAACGATCGAGGTGGCAATTCGGGTAGGATGGGCGAGCGCCGCGCCTCGATGCTCGACGAGCGCTTCGTCAAGTTATGCGAAAACTCAAGTCAAGGCGGGGCGACGACCGATGCACGAAAACGGAATGGCCCCGGGTTCGCGCCCAAGCGATACTCGAAGGGACCATCCGACCACACACATCCCGCCCGCGCCGGTTCAACCGGCAGAGCTCTCGTCGTCCTCGGCCGAGTGCATTTCTAACATCACTTCGCGGTGCCAAGCTTTCCGTCAATCAGTCGCCACACGGTTGTGACTGCGCCCCCTACTGCGGGGTCGAACGAAAAGCGGAGGCGCTTCCCACTTCAGTCAGGATAAAGTCATGCCTCTTGCTTACCTCGGCAGACGAATTGACCAGGTACGTGGGGCAATCGCCTCCGGCGGGTTGACCCGGCAGCGCCGGGGAAGAGCGGCTCGATTCCTGGGGGTTGAATCGCTCGAATCGCGCGCGCTGCTTTCCAGCATCATTGCGACCGGAGGGAACAGCAACTCATCGGGTAGCAGTACGTCGGGGACCAACATCATCGCGAGCGGTGTGATCAGTGATACCGCGGGTTCCGGCGTCTATGACTACTCGATCGCTCTTACGAACTCGAGTCAGAGCGGCTCGGCAATCGGATCATTCTGGTACGCATGGATGCCCGGTCAGGATTACCTTTCCAGTTATCCCATTTCCGTGACCGCGCCCTCCGGCTGGACCGCGCAGGTAACCAGCGGCGGCGGAAGTGACGGCTACGGTATTCAATTCGTCGCCAACAGTGCGAGCAATGACATCCAGCCAGGAAGCTCCTTGAATTTTTCGTTTATCAGCACTGACCCGCCCTCAACAGTCGACGGGAATTCGCAGATCTACTCCGGCGTGCCGGTGGGGACATCGGCCGTTTATCCGGGAGCGCCCATCAACGATGGCGGTACTCCGTTCGTCGTCTCGGCGACGGTGACCCTCGCTTCGATTTCCGTCACACCGGCGAGCTCCAGCGTTCCGAACGGGGCGACCGATGCGTTGACTGCGATCGGGACGTTCACCGACAACTCGACACAGAACCTCACCAGCCAGGTTAGCTGGTCATCCAGTGCGCCCTCGGTGGCGACGGTCTCCGGTGCTTCGGGGTCACAAGGCGTGGCCACCGGTGTGGGACTGGGAACGACCACGATCAGCGCCACGATCGACGGGGTGACCGGCTCCACGGCGCTCACCGTCGGCTCCGCCGTGCTCAAATCCCTGGCAATCACGCCGGCTGATCCGTTGATCGAGGTCGGAGGCACGGAGCAATTCAGCGTCACGGGCACGTTCACGGACAACACGACCCAGAACTTGACGACGGCGGTGAACTGGGCATCCGGCGCAGCCTCGGTGGCGAGCATTTCCAATACATCCGGCTCGCAAGGACTCGCCACGGGCGTGGCAAAGGGAAGCTCCACGATCAGCGCCGCCGTGGACGGAATCACGGGTAGCGCGACGCTGGAGGTCACGCCCGAGCTGGAGTCGATCGCGATTACTCCGGCCAATCCGGACGTTCCGAAGGGGGAAACGCAGCAGTTCACGGCGACCGGCACGTTCGCCGACGGCTCGACTCAAAACCTCACGAATGACATGACATGGTCCTCGACAAACACCGCGACGGCGACGATCTCGAACACATCCGGATCGATTGGCTCCGCGCCGGCGCTTGCGACCGGCACGTCGTCGATCAGCGCGACGTTCGAGGGGGTGACTGGCTCGACGTCGTTGACGGTCACGCCTGCGGTCCTGGAGTCGATCCTGATCACTCCGGCGGCCCCGAGCATCCTCGAGGGCACGGCCGATCAGCTCACTGCATCCGGACTGTATTCGGACGGCTCGACTCAGAACCTGACGAGCCTCGTATCCTGGGCGTCGGCCAATCCATCGGTGGCGACGATCTCGCCGGCGGGACTCGCGAGTGGGAACACGGCGGGGCCGTCCTCGATCAGCGCCACCTATCAGGGACTCACCGGCGCGACCACGCTCGCGGTGGACCCGCCGCCTGTCACATTGACCAATGTCGTTCCAATTATCAAAAGGCACAAGGTCTCGGAGATCATCTTGACTTTCAGCAGCGGCCTCGACGCCAGCCTTGCGCCGGACAGGGGGCTGTACCGCTTGGTGATGGGAGCAAATAACGGATCTTTCGCCGGCAAGAATGCGGCAGTGATCAAAGTGAGCAACGTGGATTATTTCGCTGCCAGCGAGCCCGACACGGTGACCCTCATTCCAAGGACTCCATTCGAGTTGAAAAGGCCGATCATGCTCACGATCAACGGGAATTCGCCATCAGGGCTACAGGACGCCGAAGGCCGGTTGATTGACGGCAATCAGGACGGCCAGCCGGGTGGCACGGCCGTTGCGGTGCTCGACAAGGGCGCGGTAACGATCGAAGGCGCGCCGGGCGGATCTGTAAGCTGAGCGCCCCGTAACCGAGCATACGGCGACACCGGGCGCTCGATCAGGCGTTTCGCATGCGCTCAAGCAGGTTCCTTGTGATTTGCTGGACGCGCTTGTCGGGGCCGTGGGGACGGGTGTAAACAGCGGGACGGATATAACCTGGCGGCTCGGAGAGGCCGTCGGACCACCAGATCGTTGCGGCGTTGAAGACGAAGTTGCCCTTGGGCCCAGGGTAAATCGTGGCGGTGTAGAGCCCTTCGTCGCGCGGGCTCGTGGTCTTGCCGCTGGCAACGATCTCGAGACCCGGAATCCGGGCGGGGTCGCCATGCCATTCCCATCCGACCAGGCCGGGGATGCCATCGCCTTCCTTCATGCCTGTGTCGGCGAAGAGCCAGTGGCCGGGCTTGCGGCAAGTCCAGTCGCCGCCGCCGGTGGTCGGCCACGTGCTGCGGGCACCCATGAGCGTCGCTTCGTTCGGTCCATTCTTGGTGAACAGGGCTTCCTCGGGAAAACCGTTCTCGATCTCGACCTTTTGCGGTGAGCCATAGCGGCCAACGCGCTCGATAATACGGCCGGGGCGACCGTCCTCGGACGGGCTCACGTCGATCACGCCGCAAATGCTGTTACCGGACAGAAAGGCCAGGTTCAATCCCTTTGACACCATCTGCATCATCGTCTCGAACATCGCGAGCGACCAGTACTCGTCATGGCCCACGGAGAGCCATCCCTTGGCACGCGTGAGGCCTCGCGGGTCGGAGTGCGTGTCGAGATTCGAGATGTACGTGACGTCGTATCCGTGTTGCTCCATCCAGTAAGCCAGCGGAAATTCCCAGAGCAGGAATTCGCCCGAGCCGACGGAAAGCGGAGCATCGACGATCTGGCAATACTTGCCGTACGGACGATCAAAGCTCGTCTGAACGTTCGGGCCCCAGTACCAGACCTTCTTGCCGTCATCGTAGAGCGAATACTGGCTGGGCCAGCGGTTGTAAGCGTTCCATGTCGTGTCAGAGACCTGGAAGAGAAAGTCGGCCTGGCGATCGTCGCGGACGACGAAGATCACGTAGCTCTGGAGCTTTTCGCGCTCGGCCGTCAGCTTGCCCAGGTAAACGCCGCTCGTCCAATCGGCGGGGATCGTGATCGACGTGCACGGGGCCCATGTGCACTCGCGCAGCCGCTTGGGCCCAACGGGCGGGTCGGGCTGCACCGTTCCCTTGAACGGCCCGACCTTCATCATGAAGCGTCCGCCGTGCCCCTGGTAGTAACCGAGCCGATAGATCTCGAGCATGAACGGCGATGCAGGATTAGTGCTGACATGAACAGAGAGCGTTTCGCCGGGCCGGACGCTCGTCCTCGAGACATAGCCTTCGATCCATGGGCTGCGATACTTCGTGGCCGGATCGATGCGGACGTTGGTCGTCATCCACTCCCGGGTGCCCGGGTGTTCGTTCTCGCGGCGGATTCGCTCGGGATCAGCCGTGGCAGGCTCGCTGGCTGCGCCGTTCCCGGCACTCACGGCCGCAGGCCAGCCCGCCCGCCGTGGCGGCTCTTCAGAACATCGCGGCGAGTCCAGTCTCGTTCCGACGGCATCATGATCCTCCGGGGCGTCCCCTTCGGCTGATTCGTTCTGCTCGTTCAGGGCAGGGGCGCAGAGGAACCTGCTTTCGAATCCCAGCGATGCGAGATGAGCGACCAGGTGGGCGTAGAGCTCGATCGGCGGGTGCGAGCGGGCGGTGAGATTCGTCGCGTTCCATCCAGTTCATCTGGCGGAGGTGATCGACGGGCCAGTGGGGCAGGGGAGTGCCGAAGGCAAGTGCCGAGTCGACGGGGACCAAGCCATCGTTGGGCCCTTCGAGCTCCGAGAGTGCCGCGAAAGTGCGGGTGAGGGGCCAGCATACCGTTTCGGGAGTCGGGGTGCCGGCAACCGAGAAGCACGGGAGGTCCCGAGGTGCAGGGTACTTGCGATTGAATCGCCGAGCGGCGCGGCGGGTGATGTCGAGGCAGCCCTGGGGATCGATTCCCATCGAGCTCAGCAAGCGGAAGATGCGGCCGACCCGCAGCTTGGCGAAGTCGGCCAGAGCGGTTCCCTGGTGGGGCGTGCCGATGGTCGAGAGGCTTTTGATGCGCCGCTGCCAGACTGGGTTTGCCAGCAGACGGCGTGCGTCGAGACCGCCCATGCTGTGGCCGATCACGTGGACCGGCTCGTCGGGGAACGCCTTCAGGATCTGCTCGCCGAGGCGCGCGGCACGCCGCTCGACTCCCGCGATGGACGGCACGCGCGTGATGAGCACGCGGTTGCCCGCCGAGATCAGAACGTCGGGAATCGTCCGAAAGTACGGAGTGAGCGTGACGGGGCCAAGGCCGATCCGGGTGAAGCCGAACAGGCCATGGGCCAGCACGATGGGTGCGTCCAGGCGCGCAATCTTGGTTCGGGGCAACATCGAGGGGGCGGTTTCCAGAGACTCCTTCACGCGACGGCACAATCGCCGAGGTCGCGCGATCGGATCGGCGACCCGTCAAGCACTCACTGCACAACACGCGACCCACTGACATTCTGCGATCAAGGACGCCATGATGGAATGGTTGAACGACTTTTTGCGGATCGCCTGTGACGATAAGTTCGATCACTCCATCGCCGGCAGGGACACATTGTGCAGATCAAGGGAATTGTACGGTCCGGGACGCTCGAAGAGAACCCGCCCGGCTCGGACCGCATCGAGATGACGCTCAAGGTGCAAGGGGTCGGGGCAGGCCAGCCGCGCACTCTGGTGGTCCCGTACGATCTATTGCTCGGCGATGGTTCGCTCGACCCGGATCATGTTGCCGGCAAAGGATTCGAGGCCGACGCCGAGGAAGAGTCGGCCGGGCGATGGGTTGTCTCGTCGATTGCGCTGGCGACCGGGCGGGTTTTGAGGCGGCCCGAGGAGTGATTCCGAACCCGACCGGGTTCCGTCTCACCGCGAGACGCGCGCTGGCGCGGGTCTTCCGTTCGCGCCGCGCGCGCATAAAGAATGAATATTGTCCATGAATCGGTCGGATCGTTGGAACCCGGAATCTTTCTGGAAATCTCCCGGTCGAACGCCGGCGGAATCTGCAAGCTCGCCGCATATATTGTGGATGAGGGGGTGCGCAGTGCGGCGGCGCTTTGCACCGCTGGGAGGTGGTGCATGCCACGGCCTGCGTTCTGGAGGCACACGCGGAGATTGGAGGAATTCATTCATTACCGAGGGAAGTGTTCCAGGGGCTCGAAGCCCCTCGCTCTTGACCTGCGCCCCGTTGGGGCGGGACATGGCCGGGCCGTGGCCGACGGGAGTGTCGGCCCTTAGGACGCAGCGGCCGGTTGGCGCGGGAAACGGGGGGTGTGCCGACAGGAGCGTCGGCCTTTCGGTGCCTGCGCCGGCGCGCGGTGCGGACTGAATTCAGATCAAGATCGGGATTCAGAAGGCGGCCGGTTTACACTAGTGTACGGATGTTGGAGAGGGATCGTAACACTGCCACTTTTTCGGCGTGGTTCAAGCGCGGGTAACACTCCTCGACGCCATTCGAGGCGCGACCGACCCGCCGGTCCCGTCGTAGGGTGGGTGTAACCCACCATCCCATATCGTATTACGACCGGTGGGTTGCACCCACCCTACGTACTGCCACCCATTAGCGGAGGCATCCGATGCGTTTCGAGCCAACGGGGATCGAGGGGACCGGAAAATCGCGGATCCGACACAAGTGCCGTCAGGCGTAAATCTCATGTACGAAAAGATATGAGTCGATTAGCATTTTATGGCCAAAAGGCGCCGTCAGACGTAAGTCTAGTCCCAGTAAGGCGCTGACGGCATGACGGCAATTTCGGGGGGGACGCATCCATCACGCAACTCCTATTCGCCACTCAATGACAGGATGGCCTGCAAACGGAACGTGCGAACGAGATGATGACTTCAAAAGTCTCGGGGCGTTTGTGGCATCTGTTCACATGTTGGACACAATCCCACTTGATTCAATTCGAGAAGCGGGAAGCAACGCTTGAGTTTCCAATAGACAGGACCCGTGTCGGGACAATCTGGCTTGTGTCCGACATGGCAGCACGCTCCGCAGGTGTTCAGCCATTTTCGCAGGTAAGGGCTAACTTCGAGTAGCTCCTCGCCTGGAGATCTTCGATTCGACATGAATCCCCGACTCTCGATCCAAGTGGGGCAGCAACCCCCAAGCCTTTCCACGATTCTCTTGTGCTCAATCAGTCGTCGTCAACGATCAACAAGTTTGAGATAATTGGCGAGCAGTTCCCGATCGACGAACGACGCCCTACGAAATCCGCCCAATCTTTTGGTGAAGGACCAGATTCATGGCAGATTCTTGGGAAACGGAACTCCCACCCCGTCTCGTGGGCTATGAGTCCTGGCTATTCCAGATGCCTTGCATCGACAGCAGCGGCGACGTGTTCGTCTCCGTACCGCTCCCAAAGGAAGCTGATTCAGCGGATGAGCCGCCGCACCGGTGGTTGGTCGTAATCGGGGATGTTATCGCCAGAAGGGAGTTTGAATCACAACGAACGAGACTGGAGTCGCCGATCGTTGGATGGACGGACCTGCTTGACGGACATGAGCGGCAACGTTACGGCGTATTTCTCGAAATGACGAGCTCCCGTGGATGAGTTCATGCCGACCGCCGGCAACGGACCGTGAATGCCCGGACTCGCAAATCATCCCTCCCATCGAGGGCACACTGAATTGGAGGGTGATCACATCGTTCAGGTAGCGGGTCGCCGCACCGGGTCCGAAGCCGTGGGTGCTGGTGCCCACCTCCGGCGAGCTGCCAACCGGGTCGTCATAGAATAAACCCATACAAAGTCAGTAAATGCAAATAGTTTTAAATTGACTATGTCAGACCATTACAATAGTATAATGAGAGACAAGTTGGCGGGCAGGTTTTGACACCGGAATGCTGAATCGCCTGGTGCCGGTGCTCTTTACGATCCTCTCCTCCTCGCTTCCACCTCAGACAGTATGCGGACAGGGTGATGTATTGTCCTGCCTCCATCCCGTCACAGCCCTTTGGAGATAGACTCCGATGACAACGGCAACCCTTAAGATGAAGAAGGCGACGAAGTCTGCACTGGCTACGAACGAGACGCTGCTGCGTACAAAGACCTTTCAGCGGGCAGCTAATCTGCTCAAGCAAGTTAGCGACCCGACCCGACTCCAGGTCATCACCCTGCTCTCCGAATGTGAGCACCATGTCGGGGCGCTGTGCGACCAGTTTAACATGAGCCAGCCTGCGGTGAGCCACCACCTGGCGCTGTTGCGGCATGGGGGAATCGTCGATCGTCGCCGCCAGGGCAAGAACAATTTCTATGCCCTTACCGACACCGGCTATCGGCTTTCCAAGCTGGTCAAAGGCGTGATCCGCTAATCCGTCTCGAAAGCAAGCGAGCCCAAACGGGAAATCAGCCCCACTTTTGGACATCTGGAGAGCGCCACCCAAGGGCGTGCGTTCCTCGTCTATATCCGAGCGCAGCAGTGTGGGGATTCGGTCTGCGTCTCGCTAACCGAAGTCACTGATCTCGAAGCAACCGATCCCACCACTGGACAAGCTCTTTTTCGATTCTCCTGGCAGCCGCTTGGTCAAAAGCGACTCAGCCCAATGCCAAGTGTGGCTTGAATCCTGTACCAGTCAGGGAGCCATAGCCAGGCCCCTTGCTACATCCGGCCGAGGAGCCAAAGAAGGCCCCTGTCTTCGACTCCCTCGATCCAGGTGAGCGGTGAAATTCCTCCGTCTCACATCGCCTGTTTTGGCTAACCATCGAAGTTCCTCTCACAGTTCTCGCTCCAGTCACACCAAGAGGATGAGATGTTTCCCAAGTACCGGCACACTCCGATATTTGATCCCGATCGGAGACGCTGTCCAGTCTGCCTTCATTCAGTCTATTCGCTGGCTGGCATTCATCCTCAATGTGCGATCAAGCGAGCCGTCGCTCTGGAATCATTGAGCAAGAAGGCGGCATCGATTTCTGATTCCATTGAAACGATCAAACCTGCGGGCCAGCAAGTGATTCTGGCGGAAGACGATTGGCAGTCGCAAGTCGAGACGGGACTCTGCAACTGAGATGCTCGCCTCCGGTTGACCGTCCTCCGGCATGAGCTGCTCACGCCGTCTCTCTCCGGCCCACCATCGGTCGTCGTATCGTGGTCGGTGGTCTGCTCTGCACGGTCAACATGACTGAAACCCACCTCTTTCGGTCCCGAGACCTGATCCGCTGGGAATCGAGCCCGCTCAACCCTGTCTTGAAAGCGTCACCGGAAGACAAGCTGATCGCCAACCCGAAGCTGACCGCCGACCAGCGGGCGAAGATCACCCGAGCGGTGGACCTGAACAACTCGGACGTGGACCTGTGCGAGTTCCGAGGCAAGACGATCATCACCTATAGCTGGGGCAACCAGCAGGGAACGGAGTTCCTCGCCGAAGCGGTCTACGATGGGTCGCTGGCGAGCTTCTTGAGGGGCTTCTTTCCACAGTCAAATCAAGGTAAGAGTTTGCCTGTTCCGGGGGAGGTTCTCCGTGTGGTTGGCCATACGGCATTCCTTATTCTTCCGAAAGACAAGAAGGAAACCGAGGCGATGCCGTGGGTTTGGTATGCACTCACGCTTCCGGGTTTGCCGGGACCGGAGGAGAAGTGGATGTTCCAGGGTGTCATCGCCCACCATAACCCGGTGGATCGTGTTGAGCCTCTGGCGAAAGCCGGTGTTCCCGTGCTCCATATTCACGGGGACGTTGACACCGTTGTGCCTCTTGAAACGAACTCCGCCGAGTTGGCTCGGCGTTACCGGCAGTTCGGAGGTGAGATGACGCTCACCGTCATGAAGGGGCAAGGGCACAGTATGTGGTCGGGCTGGTTCCAGTGCCAGGAACTTGTCGATTTCGTGATCGCTCATGCGAGGGGAAAAGGACCTGACGAGCCATAAGCCCTGCGTCGACCTGCGTTGACCCTCGATGAGAATTCGACGCAACTCTTCAAGGCTTTGGCATTCCATCCCAGCCTCCAAATCTGTCATCGAGAGCTTGGTCGCTCAGGTTTGTGCGGTGAGAGCCAAGCACGAAGGTCGGATTAACGATCTGCCTCCAGGAGACGAAGAACTTCGTCGTCCGCGAGGGCACGAATCTCATCCCACTCGACCGCCCATCGAGGATCAGCCGTCACTGTCTCCCGATCCAACTCGCTTTCCTCCAGGGATGATTAGCTCGGGAGCGTCCCAGGAGAAAGAATTCACGTACCCAGGGGGGTCGGTCTGCCCGAACCGCTCCCGTAACAGCTCCTCTCGTTCCTTGAACGATTTCTCCCACCACAGTCGGTAGCGGTCTTCCTCGCTAGTCTTCCTGCTCTTGGGCATCGCCTGCCTCCTCGATCCTCGACCGCACCCATGCCTCACCGATCTTCTGACGTGTCGCCCTCCAGCCCCCGGGCAGATCTGTGACCCCGCTGAGCGTCCCGTCCTGAGTAAGCAGGCCGCCGAGGCTGACCAAAGCACCGTCCTTGGTTCTCGTTCGTCGTCCCGCACAAGAACTGCCAGTCGCCATCCTGGTCATGGCTCACGAGCAGGATCGGCATTCCATCAAGAACTCGCCTGGTCGTGAAGCACGCCCGCTTTCTCCCCTCGTGGAACGGCCAGGAGCCGTCGTCGCTCAAGACCGGTTGACGCTCTCGCAAGTCGGCAAGCTAGTCGGAGTGCCACGGGTAGCGATGTTGGGAATCCGGCCAGACAACTTGAAGAATCGGAAAGTTGTCGCCCCCGTAGAACCACATGGCGCATCCGACGAACTCCACATAGTGAGGCGTCTCGACTTTGCGAAACGCCACGTTGAATCCGTTGACAACACCGCCAGACTCGTCTAGGTGCTCGAATCGCTTCCCTCCCCGGACGAGTTCTCCGATTCCGTTGACCATCCCAAACATCACGATCATCGCAGCCCGCCGCTTCGAGAGCTTCAGCCAGCATCGCCATCCGCTCGAATGACCGATGCTCGTCGATTGAGCGTGCGGGCATTCCAGCCTGGTGATGCAACGCCTACAACGACCGACATGCTATGCCGGACAGCACGCACGGTCTGCCTTGCCCTTTTCAATGATGCCTTCGTTCCTGAGCCATCGGCATACCGTTCCGCTGCCCCGATCGCCTCGTCGATCGCCCCGGCAGTGACGCTGTCGTTCAAGATCAACCGGAGATGTCGGCAGCAAGCAACGGCGATGAGCCGCAACTGTCGCTCGCTGGCGTGAGGTCGCACGGCTTCCAGCATCGCTAGGTCGTCGTCGGAGGCGAGCCATTCGGAGTTCGTCACGACGCACGTCTTTCCGTCTGAATCTTTGAGAGGTTCGTGCACCAGCTAATATGCATTCCTGCGATGGATTAGAGGGCTGCAAAGTTTGGAACTAGATCCATTCCAGGTCTTGAACCGGCCGCTCGTCCTGAACGTCCCCTGTCTCAAAACGCTGCTCTTCATGATCCTGGTCACTTTCCGATGTGCAACGATTTCGGTCGCTGAAGAAGCTCGACCTATCCTCCGATGTTCCCACTTAGTTCGAACTACAGGCCTACTTCGGGAACGCATGGGCGGTCTATCGTGGCGAACAGAGCTACGATGTTGAGATCCGATTTACGCGGGGACTGGGAAACCTCTACTTCACTGTTTCGGCCCTGATCGGAGCAGTCACGGGGTCAATCTTGGGTATCACGATTGGTAAATGGCGGATGAAGCCGATAGGCAAGAACCGCCCCCTGAACCCATCCCCCGCCCGTGAGGTGTGTTCCCACGCCCCACAGCCGCAGCACGGGTTCCCTACCTCGAAGTAACGGGTATCACCAGCTCGAAAGGGCGGAATACGCCGGCCCTGGATCGTTCCCTCTTCCCCGTCAACCCGGAACGGCCGGGGCTCCGGTGCCCGCATGAGATGTCTTGTTCCCGTATCATCCCTGAGGCGTACATTGAGCAGAGTGTTGTCGCACATCTCCGATCCCGCCGCGGCAAGAATCTCCAACGACTTACTCTAACGAGCGGTTCCCTTATCAGTCTCGAGTATCCGAGCTCGCCGGATTTCGTTTGATCGCCGCCAGCGCCTTGCCGGCAGCTTTCCGGACGGCTCCATCTTGATCCTCGGTCGCAGCCGAGAGAGCTGGCACGGCGCCTTCGGCTGCCGGCCCGATCTCAGCGAGCACGTCGGCAGCGAACTTTCGGCTGTTCGGGTTCTGATCTGTGAGCTGCACAATCAATTGCGGTACCAGCGCCGCGGCTTCCGCGCGGCCTTCCGGCCCGATGCGGCACATCGCCCAGGCT
Source organism: uncultured Planctomycetota bacterium (assembly GCA_963823665.1). Lineage (GTDB taxonomy): Bacteria > Planctomycetota > Planctomycetia > Isosphaerales > Isosphaeraceae > CAVXHV01. Next base: position 764,624 of record CAWGMQ010000003.1, on the reverse strand, counting down.
GCCATCATTCGCGAGTGGCACTCGGGATCCTTCGCCATCGTTGCGAGGACCGGAAGCGCGGTCTTGGCGACAGGACCTAGCTCGTGAAAGGTCTGGATGACCGTGGCAACCACTTGAGGATCTCGCTCCGTCTGAAGGAGCTTGATCAGAGGCTCAACCGCCTCTCTCGCCCCGGGGCCGATCTGTCCCAGGCTCGCAGCGGCGTAGATCCTGACGAGCTTGTCCGGATCGTGCAGTACGACTTCGAGCAGATCCGGCACCGCATCCTTCGCGTCTTCCCCGATCACACCGAGCGATTGGGCCGCGGCCATGCGCGTTTTGGCTTGATCGCTTTTGAGTGCAACGCGGAGGGCCTGGAAGGCGTGCGGGCCCGCGCTCGCGAATCCGATCGCCGAATATCGTGTGGACTGCCCGCGATTCACGTCGCGGATCACCATCCACGTCCACGCCCAGCGATAGCCGATTGGAATGAGCCAGATGATGACTATCAAGGCGCAGATTCCAACAACCAGCATCAGGGAGCGAGTCGTGAATCGTGGCCGAGTCAGTCGCATGCGTCATGTTCTCCCGGCTTTCTCATCGCGGAGCGGCCCGCCCTATTCAGCGCTTGATCGCAACCATCGGCAGCGCCTTCTGAAGCTCCTGTGCTCCCGAGTCGGTCACGCTCGTGTTTTCGATCGACAGCATTCGGAGCCGGTGCATTCTCTTCAGATGGGCCAGACCGGTGTCACCGATCGGCGTGTGAAACAGAGTCAACGATTGAAGATGAGTCAATCCCTCCAGATAACCCAGCCGGGCGTCGGTCACCGGCGAGCGGTGCAAGTCAAGCTCTTCGAGCCCGCTCAGGTTCGAGATGTGGATCAGCTCGGCGTCGGATAGTTCATGAACCGCGACCAGGCGAACCTGCGTGACATGCGCGAAGTAATCGATACCGAACAGGTTCACGAGCCAGCCAGGCCATCGGGGTTTGCCATTTGGAAGGTTGCGGCCGTCCTTGCGCTCCCAGTCGTATTTGACCGTGCCTTGCAGCTTGAGAATCGCCGCCACGGCATCGCGCTGGGCGCGGGCGCGGTGGACGATCCAGCCCAGCCAACCGGCGATCAAGAGAATAAGGACGAGCAGTGACCGTAGGCTGAAACGGAGGTATTTTCGCCGAGGTCGGCTGTTTGTCGTTGTTATGTTCATGCGCCACGATTCGTTGGCTGACCCGCGTGCGGCTCTCTGAGACTCTGGACTGTCCCGCGAATTCTGGCCAGCACGCATCTGAGCGACAGAATCATGGACAGCGCCACGCGCGCTGCCCTCATAACCGTGCGACACGATCCAACTCCATTATCTTCACATCGATTCGCGCAAGAAAAGCGGAATATGCCGGTGAATTTCTGATCGCCGCCGTGTTCGCCTGCCAGCACCAGCGCACGCCGTGGTGTATAGTATCGCTGCGAAGCTCCTGATTCCCATCAGGCCGACTGCTTTGTACATGTCGATCGCACACAGACTCACGGAAGAGGGTTCAACCATGAACCGGCGCGAAGCTCGATCCAAGAGGCGCGGATTTGTCAGTCCGGTTGAGATGCTCGACGATCGTCTCGTCTTGAGCGCCGTCGCCGCATTGCCGGCCACTCCGTCGCCGACCGCCAGTCCGTTCGGAGCTGCCCACGTTGGGAAGTTCGAACATGAGCTTGAGCGCGTCGACCGCGGACAGAAGGTCCATACGAAACATCTCAAGTCCTATGTAACGACCCGGCTTGATTACCTGCATAGTGTGATCGCCAGAGCGGGCAGCCGCGCACAAGTTCAGGTCCAGCACGTGAGCGTGACGTCGAACACGAGCTCCTCGAGCGGAAAGACAACGCATACCAGTTCGTTGAAGAATGGCGTCGACAAGTTGGTTGCCTCGTTCAATTCCAATTCGTCGGCGGCTTCCGGATCTCTCCCCGGCGTGCCGGCAGGCGCCATCGAGAACAACTTTCCGAACGCTCGCACCGGCCTGACAGGATCCGGCAACTCCTCGGCGTCGGTGATTCAATCTCAGACCATCGTTGCGAGCAGCGGAGTCAGCAGTGTAAGCGCCTCGCCCAGCAAGCTCGGCAGTACGACGAGCTCGTCTTCGACAACGACCGCAGCGACCACCACCACACCAGCCAGCACCTCAATCGGCACGATTGCCGCGCAGGTCTTCAGCAACGCGTACACGCAAGCCGGCAGCCCAATCAGCACGACCATCAATGGCGTTGGCGCGAGTCTGGAGCAAGCCTTCGGATCTCTCGGAACGCAGGCCGGCAAAAGTAACGCAAACGCGATAACGTCTTTCAGTAATGCGCCGGCGGGAGCGTTCCAGCCGACCATACGATTCCAGTCGGGAAATGGTGTGACGTTCAGCGGCACGTGAGCGGCTCGATGTGCTTCGGCTGTGGGATGCAGCCACAGGTAAAGCCAGGCCAGGTGGCTGGGAGGAAAACCGGCAAACTGCGACTGACCTTATTCGGTTAGCAGATCCGAGGTGCACCGGACCGCCCGGGTGTGGTTGTGTCGGCTGTTCATCGATCGCGTGTCACTCCGCGCGTTTGCTGGGCGCGGTCGATGTCCTCCAGAACGCCGAGCCGAATCAAAAGCTGAAATCGCCAAGGCGGTCGAAGAGTTCCTCAACAAGGACGTCCTCGCCCAGGCCGGCGCCGACATCCAGGCTGGCCCGGGTATCGCGCCCGATCCCGAACTCAAGGTCAGGGAAGCGCTGGACCGGGCGGCCGCCAAGATCGGCGAGCGATTGGCCGATCGGCCAATCGTCGAAGCATCGGTTCGCGAAACGATCGGCGAGGCATATTTCCGTCTCGGACTCTACCCGAAGGCGCTCGAGCACCTGGAACGCGCTCGAGCTCTCCGCAGCCGCGAGCTCGGCCAGGACCACCCCGACACCCTGGAAACTCTGATAGCGATTGGGACCGTCTATCGGGACGACGGTAGACTGTCCGAATCCGAGCCGTTACTGGTCCGAGCGATGAATGGGCTCCGCGCAGCGCTCGGCGCCGACGATCCCCGTACCCTCGCCGCAACCCATAGCGTGGCACAACTGTACTACACTCAAGAGAGAATGGTCGAAGCCGAGAGGCTCCTCCTCCCGCTCCGCGATGCATATCTCCGGACGAAGGATGCCGCGGACCCCGAGACGCTCGACGTGGCAAACACGCTGGCGATGGTCTACGAGGCACAGAATAAGTTCGACCTGGCTGAGCGGCTGTTAGTCGACGCCATCAAAGAATCTCCAAAGCGGGTTGGGGCTCAGCATCCGAGCACGTTGACGGCGATGAGTAACCTGGCGCTGGTCTACAATTCACTCGGCAAGAAGTCCGAAGTCGAGCGGCTTCGAAAGGAAGTGTTGAAGGCAAGACGGAAGTTCCTGGGCGAGAAGCACCCGGGGACGCTGTTCTCGATGGCCGTCCTGGCGGACTACTATCGGTGCGAAGGCCGGCTCGACGAGGCCGAGCCCCTATTCGTGGAGGCGCTCGAAGGAGGCCGCGCCGCGCTCGATCGCAATCACGAAACCACGGTGCTCGCGCTGGCCGGTTTGACCATCGTATATTCGTCGAAACGGGACCTGGTGAAACTCGAACCTGTGTTGAAGGAGACTGCCCGCATCGCGCTGTCGAGGTACGGACCCGACGACCAGTACACCGCGCAAGCGAACGGTTCTCTAGCATCGCTTTACTTATTCAAGAAAGAATATGCCCGGGCCGAGCCCTACTTCCGCGACTACAGAGCGTTCTTGCTCAAGACGGCCCCCGACCGTTGGGATCGCTTTGTCATCGAGAGCCAGCTCGGCTCCTGCCTGCTCGAGCAGAAAAAGTACGACGAGGCCGAGCGCTTGCTGCAGTCGGCATACGACGGGATGAAAGCGTGTGAAAAGGCCGTCCCCCGCGACAAACAGCCTGAACTGCGAAAGGCACTCGAGCAGATCATCCGGCTCTACCGCGAGTGGGGCAAGAAAGACAAAGCCGAGGAGTGGAAGAGCCGGCTCGACGACCTGGTTTTTCCGGCTGAGGCTTTCACTCCTGCTGCGGAGCCGGCACGGCCGTCGGTCAAGTAGATGGAACGATGTCAGCTTGAGCCGTGGTGGATGCCCAGCGTTGTGATCTTTGCTTGCGAGCGGCGCCGGCAGAACTCGCCTCATCCGCAGGCCCGGCAGATCGGTGATTTTCATCAGGACACGCAGGTGCTTTCCGTCAGTTCCGATACGAGCCGCGCAGAGCGCGTCGTAACCCGGCCAATCCCGTTCCGATTATTCCAGCGTCACGCGTGCGTCACGCGTAACTCCAATGACTGCAAGGCCGTGACGCTGTGACGATGGTGACGATGGAGTTCCAAGGGCTGGAAGCCCGTGACTATTAACCCGGGCCCCGGGGGGGCCGATGAGAATCAGAACGACGTTTCGGAACAGCGTCGACGTCTCGGCCGGTCCGGCCTGGTGATCCGCATGAGCCGCACAGAAGGCCGCCATCGGAGCACAACAGCCCTCAGCGGAGATCGACCGTTGCACGAATACGACAAGAGCAGCAAGTGGCTAATCCAGCATCATGGCGATTCGATACTGCGCCTCGGCGGCATCCGTGAAATCGAGTCGTGGAAGCCGATACAGGCGGAGATTGTCCAGTCCCGACGGCTTCCAGATGGCCTCATCGAGGTGCAGTATCGCGGACGGGCTGAGCCTGACCCGTTGGTTCTCGAGATCGCGACTTACCCCGAAGCTCGCGTGGCCGAACAAGTCGTCGGTGACACGGCGCTCGTGTATATGGACCGTGGGGTTGTCCCGGATGTCTTGGTTCTGTTCTTGCGTCCGCGCGGAAAGGCCGCGGCCGCCGAATCGGCGACCCTGCACAGCCACGGGCGTCTCACCAAATGGGATCTCTCGTGGAGGGCGGTGAAGCTCTGGGAAGTGCCGGGCGAGCAATTGCTAGCGGCGGGTGATGTCGGCTTGATACCGTGGGTGCCACTCGCACAATTTGATCGGTCACCAGAGGCGATCGTGCGCGAGTGCCGCACTCGCATTGACCGGGACGCACCACCCGGCGAACTCGAAAACATGCTGGCCGTGACACAGGTTCTTGCCGGTTTGAGGTATAATGACCCCAAGTTGCTCCAGATTCCGGGAGGACGGAAGGCCATGATTGAATCACCTGTGCTTCAGGAGTTGAAAGAAGAATGGACGCGGGAGGCGACGCGGGAAGCGGTAATCGAAGACCTCATGACGTTCCTGGTAGGGCGTTTCGGCGTCAAGGCCGCGGTACTCGAGACTGCGCTCAAGGCGATCGATGACGCATCGCGCTTGAAGGAACTGATCAAGCACGCGGCCACCGCCCGATCACTCAATTCGTTCCGTAAGCAACTCGCGCCGTGAGGCCGAGTGAGCCGCAAAGGGGCTTGGAAGAAGCATCTCGACGGCCAGCTTCGTGAGGCGAATGCGCTGGGGAAGCAGACCGGGTTGCCGGTTGTCAGTGCGACGATTTTAATCGTCGACGTTGTTCTGGATTAATCGGCGCGGGATGCGCGGGCGAACGGAAGGAGACCTTCGGACGGGGCGAGGGCGGGGTCGGAGATTGCGCCCGACGAATGCGTCCCTTCGCGGAGCGAAGGTCGACACTGCGGCGGCGTCGACAGCCGCGCGCCGAACACAGACCTTCGGATGGGGCGAGGGCGGTGTCAGACCCGCGCCCGACGAACGCGCAAATGCTCGCCGTCATTCCCAGCACGACCCGCAAAGAGCGCGTCGTCGCGCGGCCATTCCAGTTCCGATTATTCCAGCGTCACGCTTGCGTCACACTTAAACCCTTTGCCTGCAAGGCCGTGACGCTGTGGCGATGGTGACGATGGATTTGAAGGCAGTGCACCGATGTGGGTGCGGGATGCGGCGAGGAGGAGACCAGGACGGGTATGGATCGAACGAAACATTGACGGTTCCGAATATTGGCGACTTTCGCTCGCCATCGACGAGGAGTCGGGTTTTGCCCGGTGGGCCGGGAGCGCGGTGCAGCGTGACATCGATCCCGTAACGCTTACGGGAACAGGACGAGCGGCAAATAATCAATACAAGCCGCTCCGTGTGGGTGGACGGCGGCTTGGAGCTGTACCGGGTCAGGCAACCCGCACTCGACGCGCGCGTAACGATTATTCCTGCGCCACACGTAACTCGCAGAAGGACATGGCGTTCTGTTGAGTCCGTGCGCGCCCGATTATTCCTGCGCCACACCTAACTCCAATCGCCGCAAGGCTGTGGCGCATGTGGCGCACAATCGGGGGCCTTGCAAACTGTTTTTTGCGTTCTCCGACCTTGAGAGAGCGAGCGTCCCGCTCTCAGGCGGCCGTCTCGGTGGGCGAGGCCGGCGAGCACGTGCTCGTGGGTCAGGTCGTCGTCGCCAAATGGCTTACCGAGAACGTCGCACTTCCGCGGAGGGAAGAGCAACAACGGGCTAACGTCTGCCGAGCCGCTTTCGACGAGCGGAGCTGCAGCGTGCTGTTCCCTTAACCCTTATGGGGAAAGGACGCGCGGCGAATATACAAAACGAACTGTGGGATCGAGGAGATCGAGGGCGCAGCGCGGACAAGCGGGTGTCGACGTTGAGGTCGCCGCGGAGCGGCCGGGGGGACGTTCCGACGCGGAGCACCGGAACGAGGGGGATACTTCGCGCAGCGACGGGCGATAGTGGGCGAAGTTCGGCGGAAGCCAGCTCGACGGGGACGCTCGGTTTCGGGCGGAACGGAAACTGACCGTGCGCGGAAGCTGGGCTGAGCGGTCTGCCCTGCGCGCCCCTCCGCCGCCTGCGGCGGCACCATTCCCACGCGGAGGGAGGAATGCCTGGAGGGGTTTGTTCCCTTAACCCTTATGGGGAAAGGACGCGCGGCGAATATACAAAACGAACTTCCCCCGGCGGGGTGGACCAGACGGGCCGACGACGCAGAGCGTCGAAGAGTGCGTTCCGACGCTGAGCGTCGGATCGAGGGAGGCCGTCGCTTGTGCGCGGCTCAGCAGGAGCTTCGCCCTCCCGGGCCGAGCTTCGCCCTCCCGGGTCGAGTCGGGAACGGAGTATCGAACTCATCTGGGCCAGGCGTGCGCGAGCATCTCTCGATAAAGGGCGACATAGCGGTCGACGACAACGTTCAGGGCGAACTCTTCGTCGATCCTGCGACGGGCGGCTTCACCCAGATGCTGGGATTGGGAGGGGTGGTCTAGAAGCTCCGCCAGGATTCGTGTCCACGCCTGCGGCGTTGCGTCGGTGACCAGCCGGCCGGTCGTGCCGTCTTCGATCAGGTCGGTGTTGCCGCCAATTCCGGAAACGGCACACGGCAGGGCGGTTGCCATCGCCTCTAGCAGGGAGTTGCTCATGCCTTCCGCCACGCTCGGGAGTACAAACACGTCGGCGGCTCGGAGGTACTCGGCCGGGTTGTCCACGCCGCCGGTAAATTGAACGCGGCCGGCGACGCCAAGCGATGCGGCGAGCGCTTCCAGACGCTGGCGGTCGTCGCCGGGGCCGACCAGGATCAGACTGCCGGGACGATTCGGGGCGAGTTTGGACCAAGCCTCAAGCAAAAGGGGAATATTCTTCTGGGGATGAAGCCGGCCGGTGAAGAGCACACGAGGGCGCGGGAGAAGGCGGTCTTCGACGGCGCTCGGGCCTGGACGGAATTGCTCGGCATCGACGCCGCTGGCCATGAGCACGATCCGGTTCGGAGAGACGCCGAGAGCTTGCCACTCGCGCTCGATCTCTGCGGAAATCGCGGCGAAGCCCGTGTTGGCGAAGATCGCCCGTTTGAGCGTGCGCCGAGCCACGGGTCCGGCGTAGCTCCTGCGGCCTCACCGTAATAGCCTGCGCTCGCGGGCTGCACCAGCGTCGGCGTGCCGCGCAGCAGCGGCCGAGCCAGCCCCGTCGCGACGGCTTCCCAGAGTGCCTGATGAGTGTGAATCACGTCCACTTCCGAGCGCAGGCGGCGGAGTGCTTTGATGATGCCGGTGAGGAAGCTGATCGCGAATAGTGGGCCGCCCGAGATGGTTTTGACCCAGCGATGGATGAAAACTCCGCGATGTTCCTCGTCGTGAACCGGGTATCCGGGGATGGCCTTGGTGACCACATGAACCGAATGCCCGCGCCGGGCGAGCTCGGAGCCTTGCGCGAGGGCCTGGCGCTCTGCCCCGCTTTCAAAAGGGTGGAAGTAGCTCACGACGTAACAAACGCGCAGCGGTGTTTGCACGTCGTGAGCCATGGGTAGGCGGGACTGATTGGAGCGGTCCGGGTCAGTCAGGTTCGTGGACGTTGCGGAGCTTCTTGAAATGCGGGTAGCTTTCCAGGATTTCCCGGGCCTTCCGAGCCAGCGAAGCGGCGACATACACCTTGTGGCCGGACTCGAACGGCAAGCCGCCGAACGCGTTCCCTGCCTGGCTGGCGTCACTGTGCGCAGGGACTTCATTTTCGGTGAGCAGATTCACGACCATGGCGGCTTCGATCTCGTTGGCGACCTCGCAAAGGAGGGTGTCGCGCACTTCGTCCATTGTTTTCTCCGGCCGGCACGAGTTCACGGAAGCGGGTCAGAACGAGATGATCAGGTTCTGGACCTCGCGTCCTTCCTGATTGTCCACGACCTTCCCGTCCGTGACGGTGATGCTGCGGACGGACTGCAAGTTTCCGCTGGGCATGGTGACCCTCACGACCCACTGGCCGTCAGGCACCCTGATGGCGAACGTGCCGAATGCGTCGCTCGCGCCGCTGTGCCGGATAAACGTGTTGCTCCGATTGACGACGATCACCGGCACTTCGCTGCGCGGAACGCCGTTGTCGGTTTCAACCGTGCCAAACAGGATGTTTCGCCGGGCAGCCGGTCGCACCCGCGCATAGGTCGGCCTCATCGAATCGCGCCGAAGAACACCTTCATCTCCGGCAGGTGCGAGCTGCAGATCCGGGTCTGGGTTGTCTGCCGGGGCTGCTTTCTTGGTCGCGGGTGCTCCTCCGGCGTTTTTCGCTGGCTCGTTCTTCGGCACTGCCGCCGCGCCTCCCTGACCCTTGGTTGCGGCGGCTTTGCGCGCGGCATCTTCGTCTGCGGGTAAGGGGGGGTTGGGCGGGCTATCGGCGCCATTCGTGTTGGCCTTGGTTGGGCTATTCGCCGCACCGCCCGGCGCCGTCGATCGCCGCTCTCGCATCTCCTCCGGCAATGGCTGTTTGACGTAAGCATCATAGGTGTCGCCGTCCATCGAGCTAGACCCGACTTCCCTGCCTCGGGACACCGCGGCATTCGATTGCGGCACCGAGCGGACAGTCGAGTCGACCACCACCGTATCGCAGCAGATATTCGCCGGCGCTCGTGTAAGCGGTTTCATAGAGCGTGGGATAATAAGTGTAAGTTGTCGGGCGATAGCTCCGCACGCGATACGCGGTCGAGTAGTAGGTGGGCGACACGTACGTCGTCGGCACGTAGGAAGAAACGTACGTCGTCGGCAGATAGGAAGAGACGTATGTCGTCGGAACATACGCTGTCGGGTAGGCTGCAATCACCGGTCGCTCGACAATCCAGCGCCGGCCGAAAAGACCCCGTCTATAGGTCGTCTCGACATAGCCAGTGGGCCACAGGCTGACCGTAGGCGATACGCTGTACGATGTCTCCACGTAGCTGGGAATCAAGTAACTCGACGGTACGACGTACGAAGTGGGTACGACGTACGGGCTCGAAACGGAAATCGTCGCACTCGTCGGGAGCACGACGAGCGTGTCGCCATAGGTTCGATCCGTCGCCCAGACGAAGAGTCCGACGCTCGCCGATGCTAATGCGGCCAGGAGCGGCAGACGGAATCCTGTTAAGCGCATGGTTAGCCTCCTTCATGTTCGGCTAAGGAGTACGTCATTTCTTACCTGTCTTACCTGCAAATCGAGTGTTCTGCGGATCGGTTCCAGGATAACAGATCGCGCAGGGAAGCCAAGCACGGGCAATTCTGGATTTTCGTTTTCATTGACCCTGGCTGACTTGCTCGATGAGGAAGACGCCCTTCTTGTTTGCAGTGACGATGTCGAGCAGGCCGTCGCCGTTGAAGTCGGTGACGACGAACTGCGTGCCGATGCCACTCTGGTCGTCGATTTCACGCGGGGTGAAGGAAATCTTGCCGTCGGCACCTTTTACGGCCTCGAACCAGTAAAGTCGGGCGGGCTGATCGGACCCAGCTTCGTGGCGGCCGTGCGACCAGAACCGTTTTCCAGTGATCAAGTCCTTGAGGCCATCGCGGTTGATGTCGGCGGCGATCAGGGCATGGGTTTCAGAGACCAGATTCGGGAAGAGGTCATGTTTGACGAAGGCGGTGTCGCCGTCCTTCTCGCCGGTTCGCTCGAACCACCAGATTCCGAACTGGTGGGCGGAGCTGGCGATGACGTCGGCTTTCCCGTCTTGATTCACGTCGTACACGATCATGTCTGCGACAGCGTCGCCGAGCTTGGCTGGGTGGAAGGTCCAGGGAGTGCTACTGCTGCGGCCGGATTCGGGTTGTTCCCACCATCCGCCAGTGCAAATGACGTCCTGGCGTCCGTCGCCGTTCAAGTCGCCCGTGCCGAGACCGTGCGAGAACTGGGAGGTCCCCGGAATGATATTGCCGGGGGAGCTGGGCTCGCTGACCGGGTGCATTTCCCAGGCGCTCGTGGGGTCGCTTCCCGGCGTGAACCAGGCCATCTGGCCTTCGTTGGCTTTGCCTTTGGGCTGCCATCCCATGAGCAAGACGCGGTGACCGTCGCCGAAGAGATCGGTATAGAGCGGCGTTTCATTACACGAGCTATGCCAGGCCACATGTTCGGGCCAGTATCCGGGTTTGCCTTTGGGATTCTCGTACCAGAGGGTGGGCACGCCCGGAAAGCCGACGACGATCTGGTCGGCCCAGCCATCGCCGTTGACATCTTCGGTCCAGCAGGTCATGCAATTGCTGTAGCTCTTGAGCCCATCGCCGAAATCGCCTGGCTTGCGAATATCGTGCTTGGTCCACGACGGGGCTTCGTACCATGAGTCGCCAATCATGATGTCGAGCTTACCGTCTTTGTTGACGTCGGCGACGACGACCCCCTCGGACCGGAACTTTCCCTCGATCACCGTTCTTTTCCAGGAGATGAGGTTGTCCTTATCTCCGGCAAAAAAGAAGGTCGCCGTGAGCGATATCACGCCGAGACTGCAGAACGCCGTCGTCACGATGGGATTACGCATGGTCAATGAACCCTCAGGATACCGCAGTAGGCCAGCCGGGGCCGCTCCCGTTCACGGGGCGATCTGTACAAGTTACATCCGCCACCCACGGAAAACCACCGGCCACCGGTCGTGGTTTGACATTCGCTGGACGAATGCGAATCAATTGTTAAACTTCTAGTCGTGGGTTTACGATTGAGTTTGGATTTCGACGAGAGCTCGGTCATCGCCGGCGGGTTGATGTGGAAGAACGTAGGTGGTGCTTCGGCCTGGGAGGGAGCGCGGTGATGCAACGCCGGTCGTTCTTGCAGATTGGGTATTCGGGTCTATTGGGGTTAGCGCTTCCGCGGCTACTGGCTGCTCGCGAGGCCGGCGGCGCGCCAGCGGCGACCGGCCGGGCTCGGTCGGTTATCGTGATCCTTCTGAGTGGGGGGTTGGGGCAGCACGATTCGTTCGACATGAAGCCCGAGGCGCCGGAGGGGATTCGCGGCGAGTTCAAGCCGATCGACACAGCGGTCGCCGGGGTCAGGATCTGCGAGCACTTGCCGCAACTGGCCGTGCGAGCGAGCAACCTGGCGATTGTCCGTTCGATGTCTCATTCCGAGGGCAATCACCTGCCGGCCGTGCATCGGGTGTTGACCGGCCAGGCATCGACTCCGCGCGGGGCGACGGACCTTGACCGGGTTGCGTCGCGGGATGATTTCCCGTGCTACGCGGCGGTCGTCGACGTGTTCAAACGGCGCCGGGATGGCGTTCCGAGCGGTGTGGCGCTCCCATTGCGGTTGGTCGAGGGGCCGCTCACCTGGCCCGGGCAGGACGCGGGATTCCTCGGAACGCGACACGACCCGTGGCAGCTTCGGCTCGACGCTGGGCGTCCAGACGCGCCGGACGACAGCTTGAGGCTGCCCGCGGGTGTTGATCCGGCGCGTGTGCATGCGCGCCGACATCTTTTGAGCCAGACGGCCCGGGCCGTGGCGGACGAAGCGTTTCTCGAGCAGCAAGACGCCGCGATCGCGCTTTTGTGCGATGGGAGCGTCGGCCGAGCGCTCGATCTCGAGCGTGAAGACCCCCGGCTGGTGCAGCGGTACGGGTCCCATCTTTTCGGCCGGTCGCTTCTCCTGGCGCGTCGACTAGTCGAATCGGGAGTGCCGGTCGTTCAGGCGACAATGGGCATTGTCCAGACCTGGGATACGCACGTCGCCAATTTTCCTCGACTCCGGGACGACTTGCTGCCGCGGTTGGATCAAGCGGTATCTGCGCTGCTCGACGACCTCAGTGTGCGCGGGCTGCTCGAAGAGACCTTGGTTGTGATGCTGGGTGAGTTCGGGCGTACGCCCAGGATCTCGCGTTTGACGCCCGATGCCGTACCTGGGCGAGATCACTGGCCGGCGGTTTTTCCCGCTGTGTTTGCCGGTGCCGGGGTGAACGGGGGGCAGTTGATCGGCAAGTCGGACAAGCTTGGGGCACATCCAGTTTCGCGCAGCTTCGGTCCGCCAGACGTCGCGGCGACAATCTATCACGCCCTGGGTGTGGACCCGGCCACCGAGCTTCGCGACCGATTCGGCCGGCCGCTACGGCTGTGCTCGGGCCAGCGGATCGAATCCCTTTACACGACGGCGACGGTTTGAAACCGCGACCGTCGCCATTCGCCGGATCGCGCCGCTCGAACTCGAAGTGAAAGGGGCGACGTGACTTAGGCGCCGGCCGAAAACCTTTGTCGGCCTTCGTTCCGCGAAGGCTCGTTCCCTCACGGAGCAAGGGTCGACGATTCCGGAAAGTTATTTTCAACCTTTTCCTTGGCCACCTCGTTCGGCGCGGGGCTCCTTCATCCAAGGGTCGCCGGAAGACCGATCATCGGGTTTGTCAGAATTTGCATGTCGTGCCCGGTTTTGCCATGATAGTGTCGAACCTGACAGCGTGCGGAGGAACGGCTCTCATGCAGAAACCGCGTGATGCGATGGATGTGCTCGACCACGATTTTCTCGAGACCCGTTGCAAGATCCTCGAGATTGCGGCGACGCTTGACCGGATCGACCGTGCGCCGGCGCGGCACGGGGAGCATCCGGATGCGCGCCTGGGGCAGCTTCGGCGCGGGCTCGAGGCGCTGCTCGAGCCCGGGCCCGGGCGGGCAGAAACGGTCCAGCATATTTTTTCGCTTGAGTATGACCGCGATTGGCGCAGGAAAATGAATGTGAACGGGCCGCGATCGAATTCGCATTCTTAGGCCTCGGGGATCCAAGTCATGGTTGGCACGACGGTAAACGCATTTGACCGCGACAACCGCGCCAAGTGGTACGCGCAGCGGCACATGGAGATTGATGATGGAGTTGTACGAATTCTGTACTTGCCAACGAATTCACCCGCTCGAGAGATTCGTTTTTTGGAGATCAACCGGATGATCTCGGAAACGACGCAACCGGAACCTATCGACTTTGGCGTGGATATCGGTGGTGCTGACGCCCATACGCTTTATGTTCTCGACGTGACACCTGCTCAATGGCAGGCAATTCAGGCCGGGCAAATGCGCCTGCCAGCCGGGTGGACACTCGACGGCAGCCAGGAACTTGGACGGCGGTGACTGATCATGAATGCGGCGCAAGACCTCTGGTGGAAACAGGCTCGATCAGACCATTCGATCTTCGTCCAGCTGCGCCGCAACGGCGGCCCCGAGTGCCACTTGCTGCACTACCTACAAATGGCGACGGAGAAGCTCAGCAAGGCGTATCTCTGGCGTTCGGGACATGCCCCCCCAAGAAGCCACACAGGATTCGTTCGCTTCCTCAAGGCGCTTCTTGATCGGCGTGACACCGAGCTCGACCGGATCGCGATCATTCTGACCTTCAGTCGACGTCAAGCTCTGTACGATTGGGTGCGAAGCATCAAGACGCTGGCCTATTCCTTGCAGAATATCGCACCTGCAGAAGCCGGCGACGGGCCAAACCCGGAGTATCCCTGGCCGCACGGCGCACCTGCCCATTGCCCTGTTGGTCATAACTTTGGGTTGCGGAACGAGTTGACTAACACGGGGAAGGGCCGAAAGTTAATCGAATTCGTCAATCACGCGATTGCACGTTTCGATAGCTATGCTTAGATCAATCTGCTGAGGAACCGATTCAGGAGTCAACATTGACTATGCGATACGTTGACCCGCATATCCACATGGTTTCGCGTGTGACCGACGACTACAAGCGGATGGCGCTGGCCGGGTGTGTGTTCGTGAGCGAACCGGCGTTCTGGGCAGGGTTCGATCGGTCGGGCGTGCTGGGGTTTCGCGATTACTTCCGGCAGTTGACCGAGTTTGAGCCGAAGCGGGCGGCCCTTTACGGGATCGAGCATCACTGCTGGCTCTGCATCAACGCCAAGGAGGCGGAGAACGTCGCGCTTTCGCGGGAGGTGATTGCCATGATCCCCGAGTTCCTGCACAAGGAACGCGTGCTCGGGATCGGGGAGATCGGTCTGAACAAGAACACTCGAAACGAGGCGACGGTGTTCTTCGAACACCTGGACCTGGCCGCGCGGACGCAAGAGCTCGTTCTTGTGCACACGCCGCACCTGATTGATAAATACCAGGGCACGCGTATGATACTCGACATGCTGCGGAGCGACCAGCGGATCCATCCGGAGCGAGTGTGCATCGACCACGTCGAAGAGCACACGATTCGCGATGCGCTCGAGTGTGGGCACTGGGTGGGAATGACGCTTTATCCGATCACCAAGTGCACGCCGGCGCGGGCTGCGGACATGATTGAGATTTATGGGACCGAGCGGATCATGGTGAATTCGGCCGGCGACTGGGGGCACAGCGATCCGCTTGCGGTGCCGGAATTCATCTTCGAGATGCGGCGAC
The DNA here is from genome assembly GCA_963823665.1 of uncultured Planctomycetota bacterium. Taxonomy (GTDB): domain Bacteria; phylum Planctomycetota; class Planctomycetia; order Isosphaerales; family Isosphaeraceae; genus CAVXHV01. Next base: position 749,584 of record CAWGMQ010000003.1, on the reverse strand, counting down.
GGGGCCATGATGAGGCACTCATCAGGAAGGTAGTGCACGACAATCCGCTTGCCTTCTTTTCGCAGTGCGCCCGCTATGATTATTTCCCTTCGGGAGCGGTCGAGGCGGCCGAGTCGATGTGAACCTCGTTCCCACAAACAGATCGATTGCTCTGACGGGGCGTCCGGGCGGATTCCGCGACACTGAGTGAGCCAGCGACCGGACTTTCCGCCGTTTCGCCAGTCGATCATTCCCGATCAATTTCCCATTCACGACGAGGCATTTTCGGAATGAGCTCCGCGAGTTCCCGGTCGGCAGAGGCGCCGGCAAAAAAATCCCAGCAGCTTCCCACGATCGGCGGCAAGTACTTTGCGCTCGCCGTTCTCTTCACGATGAATCTGCTGAATTACGTGGATCGTTATGCGTTCTTCGCGGCCGGGTCGCATATTCAAAGAGACTTACATATAGACGATTACTGGTTCGGTGTGCTCGGCGGCTCGTTCATGATCGTTTATACGCTCATTTCACCGCCCATGGGCTGGCTCGGCGATCGTTTCAACCGGAAGCTGCTGCTGGCCGGCGGCGTGGGGTTGTGGAGCGTCGCGACCGTGGGCGCGGGGTTTTCCGGCAATTTCGGGCACATGTTCTTCTGGCGGGCACTTCTGGGGGTGGGAGAGGCCAGTTACGGGGTGATCGCGCCTGCGCTCCTCTCGGATTTGTTTCCGGCCAGTCAGCGCGGGCGGGCGATGGGGGTCTACTACCTGGGCCTGCCTGTCGGGACGGCTCTGGGCTTCCTCGTGGGTGGCACGATCGCCGACATGTGGCACTGGCAGGCAGTCTTTTTCGTTGTCGGTCTTCCGGGTCTTTTGGCCGCGCTAGCGGGGCTGGTGCTATTCGATCCGGGCCGCGGCGCCGCCGAGGGAGCAGCCCGGCCAGTGAAGGTGTCTGGAGCCGCGCTGGGCGAGTACATCGATCTACTCAAGACGAAGACCTTCCTGTTCAACACGGCGGGTATGGCCGCCGTCACATTCGCGACCGGTGCTTACGCGGCGTGGGGCTCGACCTTCTATCAGCGTGAATTCAATATCTCGGCAACGGAAGCCGGCAAATGGATCGGCCTGTTGCTCGTTATGGCAGGGCTGATCGGCATCGGCCTGGGAATGGTCGTGCCCGATCTCCTGCAGCGTCTCACCAAGCGAGCCTACTTGCTACTGTGCGCGTTCGCCGTGCTGGGCGCGATCCCACTTGCGGCGGCCGGGATTCTCTTTCCGCGGTACGGGCCCTCGATGGGACTGATGTTCGCCGCCTCGATCCTGATGGCAATGGTGCTTGGGCCCTCGAACACCGTCACCGCGAACGTGGTGCCGGCTCAGCGTCGAGCAATGGCTTATTCGGTATTCATATTCTTGATTCACTTGCTCGGCGACATCAGTTCGCCGATCCTGGTCGGCAAGATATCGACGACGTTTGGTAATCCAGCGGTGGCGGAATCACCGGTCGGACGGTTCTTCGCGTCGATCGGTGCTGCGCCGGTGAACGATCCCACCTTGCCAGAGGGCGTGACGAACCTGAGCGTCGGCATGCTGTCGGTTATTCCGGTCCTGGTAATCGGATTCGTGCTGTTCTTGATCGGATCGCGCTATCTGCCCGCGGACCAGGAGAAGGTTCGCGCCGAGGGCGGAGCCGAGGCAGGTGGATCTGGCCACTTTCATCATTGACCCGCGGCACTAGCGGCTCAATGCCGGAAGATCGCCAGGGCGATCTCGAGCGCGATCAAAATCACGACGGTGATCTCGAGTGCCTCCATACGATAGGCGCCTGCCTGGTGGACGAGCAGATCATAAACGGAACCGACGGTCTCCAGCTTGCGGCGGATGCTGTTCTGCCAGTCGCGCAGGTGAAATCGGCCGCCGGCGACTTCAAACACTCGCGAGAGATAATGGTCGCCGATGAGCTTCAGCGCGTTGTCAACCCGTTCAAAGAGGCTGGTGGCCTCGATTTCAAGCTCGCGGATCTGGCGTACCGGGCCGTGGTGCAGCCGCCAGAAAAGAGGGAACCACCGCATGCGTTTTTCCGGGCGAATCAGCCGATAAGCCGCTTCGAGTCGATCGTCCAGGCGGTCATCAATGTGGCGGAACTCCAGAAGCTGGACGTTTGCGTATTCGATGACTTCGAGCGTATCAGCGCACTCGGTATCGATCACAACGCCGGCGGCCCAGTCGAGCACGACGAGGTCGCTTGGCGTGTAGGAGAGACTCAGCCGAGTGGCCTCGCGGATTTCGTCCCTGCTCAAGGGCTCGGACTCGAGTCGAACGAGTCCGGCGATCCAATCGGCCTGGTGTTCGAGCCAGTCGCGCTGGCTCTCCCAGAGCTGAAAGACGACGTATTCTTCGCTCAAGTCGCTGATCTCAAAGTCCTGAACTGCGGGCCTGATCTGTTCGAGCCAGGGAGCGAGCAGCCGCCGAGCGGCCTCGGTCAGTGCGGCCGGCTCCGCCAGCCGGCCGGCCAGATCGAGAAGACCCAGCGGAGAGGTCTTCAGAGGGAACCGGACACACAACGAGATCGCGGCGAAATCGAAGAGAGTCAGCTCCGCACGCGGCGGGCGGGCGAGTGAATGCTCTCCGGGCAAGGCGATGCCCGCGGGGTCGAGCTCCACACGGATCGGTGCGGGACGGTAGCGGATCGATTCCGGGGTGCGTTTTCTCCTGGGCAACTGGCCGCGCTGGCCTTGAAGGATCAGGCGGGCTCGATCGAGGTCGACCTCGTCGCCAATATCGAATGCGAACGCGAGGTGCACGGTCGCGGCGACATCGTGCGTCATCCAGGAGGAGGTGTCGTCGCCTGCGCGTTCGTCGCCTTGCATCGAATTCATCGGGGCTCGCTGTCACATGGTGCGATCTGCCGTGGCCGCGGCCTGGCCGCTGCCTACAAGCGTGGTCTCAGAGCGCGGCGCGTCGCCTTCGCGAGTGGCTTGAACGCGTGTGTGCTCCTGATGGGCTTGCCACCAGAATAGAGCGGCTCTGGAGGACCAGTTGGCAACGTCGGCGCAGCGATCGAGATCCTCAGCCAGGCTCGGGGTATCGGGATAGCGCTCGTGCGGATTCTTGGCAAGACACCGCAGCACGACTCGTTCCAGGTCAGCAGGGATTTCGGGGCGGAGCTGCGACGGTGGTGTGACGGAATCGCGCACGTGCGCCATCATGACCTCCATCGAGTTGTCCCCGCGGAACGGGGGGCGGCCGGTCAGCATGAAATACGCAACCGCGCCCAGACCGTAGATATCCGTGCGACGATCCGGTTCCTGGGTGCGCATGATCTGTTCCGGGGCCATATACAGCGGCGAGCCGGTTACGGTCCCTTCCCGGGAAAGGTGGGGAGCTTTCTCGTCCTCACTGAGCGTCTTGACGAGACCGAAATCCAGGAGCTTGGCAACGTCGTGCCGGCCGCCGCGAAAGGCCGCCATGATGTTGGCCGGCTTGATGTCACGATGCACGAGACCGGCTTCGTGTGCTTCATGAAGGGCGTCGCAGGCTTGTCGCAGGAGGTAGATCACCCGTGCAGGGGGCATCGGGCCGTATCGCTCGACCAGCTCCGCGAGCGAGAGACCGGGCAGATACTCCATGACGTAATAGAAGGCGCCGTTGTCGTTGCGTCCATAGTCGAAGATCTCGATTGTGTTCCAGTGCGAGAGCTGTGCTGTCGCGCGCACCTCTCGCTCGAATCGGGCGAAGATGCGTTGGTTGCCGACCAGGTCCGAGCGTATCAGCTTGATCGCGCACGGCCGCTTGAGCAACTGGTGCTCGGCAAGGTAGACCTCGCCCATGCCGCCGCCGCCAAGCTTCCGCCCGAGCCGATACTGGTTCAGGAGCCGCGCCCTGTAGGCCTCGACCCGCAGTGTGTTGATCGTGTGGGTGCCGAAGATCGCCGTGAGCGCGCCGAGCACGAGAAACAGTCCGTCTTCGCTGATTCTCTCGAAACCGGCGGCCCTGATCGCGAGTTGATAAAAGTGGGGATGCACAGCCCCCAGAATCCAAGGAACCGTGAGCGGCGCGAGGGCCATCGGCACGATCAGCTTCGCCGCGCGTCGCCATGTGTTAGGAATAAAAATCGCATAAATAAACATAAAAGCAACCATCCACAGCGTGCTGCTCTTGACCGCACCGGCCAGGCGCTCTGGATCGTTGTCGCGTATGCGATGCAGCATCACGACATACTGCGCGGCAATGAAGAAAACGACGATCAGGGCGAAGAGAGTTGTCTCGAGTGCGCGAAGCTGTCGCAGCGTTGGCTGGTGCCGGCTCGAGAGGGTTGCCAAGCAGACAATCGGAAGCACCAGCATCATTCCGTAGAAGAAGACGGCCAGCGACTCAAACTTGTACAGAATGAATGACCGGGAGAGGAACAGGCTGAAGCCCACCACGAGGACGAGCGATGCAGCCCTGAGCCTGAGCTGGAGCAGCCATCGGGTTTCGGTAGCAAGCTCGGAGCCGTAGGCGGGTATGACCCTTCTTGTGGGCAGGAAAGTACCTGCGGTCGACGGTTGACCCGTGGCTGCTTCAGGACTCGAGCTTCGCTCGGTCGTCGCGTCGACGTGTGCCATAAGCCACTTAATATACCACCTTCCCGACGAGCTTGGCAGGTTGCGAGTTCTCGAGTGCGCAATTCAGGCCGATCGCACTCGTGGAAGCAAAGCGCGATCGGCCTGAGGGTTCGGCCTGCGTCGGCGGGTTTATTCGAGCGATTCCGCTTATGGTTTCGCAGCAGGCGGACGCGTCTGACCAGGAGCAAGTGTGTCAGCCTGAATGACTTCACGGCCGGCCCGGGTGATCAGAGCTTTCAATGTCTCCGGGGCGAGCTGTTTCGGGAACTCGCGCACCGAACCATCGCACAGGAGTGCGTTGAATGCGTCGGGCCAGAAACCGCCGATCGCAGGAACTGCGCCGCCGGGATCAAATGGGATGTCAGCGGGTTTGGTCCAGGGTATGTTCCCGTCCCACTCGACAGCCAGGATCGTGTTGGACGTGCCATCCGTGATCATTTCGAATTTCGTTTCGGCAACCTTGCCACCAGGCACCTGGGGGCTGCCCAGAGCGGTTGCCTCACCAGCGAAGACGTAGTACGACGACGTCGATCGGCTCAGCGGATTGCCGTTTGGGCCAGGCACGCTGTAAGTCGGCGGCATCTGGTCGATCAGTTTTCGATTGTTGGGGCCGTCCCACGGTTCGTCGAAGCGGTACTGATCGTAGAGCGCCTGCTGCTCAATAAATGGCAGAAGTGCGACCCGCCAGCTATACGGGTACTTCTTCTGCTCGCCACCCAGCAGGGCAGGGGAGGGGAGGTGATTGTATACGGCCGCATAGTTGTGAAACGCGAGGCCGATTTGCTTCAGATTATTTATGCTCGACATGCGGCGTGCAGTTGCTCGGGCCGTCGTCACTGCGGGAGCGACCGATTTCACCATCTCGGAGAGTTCCATCGTTGACTTCGCCTGCAAGTGCACGACATTTCCAGATGTCTCGATCTTGGCCTGCGCAAGAAGCTCGTTCGCGGCGGCGAACGTACTCTTCATTGCGTCGCCCAGAGGCTTCCCCGCAGAGTCTTGCATTAGCCCCTCGATGGAGTTGCGAGCGAGTGTGATCACCGCCTGAAGCGTTTCGGCGACAGGCTTCGCGCCGTCCCCGCCCCTCGTCACCGCTCGGACGTCAACTCGGATGCCCGGAGACGCGTCCACCGAAATCACATACGCCTGTGCTTTCTCGAGCAGAGGCGCGATCGTGTCGAGCTTGATACCGAACGGGGATGAGCCGTCCGGACCGGAGGGCGGTGCCGCCTGGGTGAGCCGGCGGCGAAGCCAACGGGTGTCAATTGCGGCAATGACCAGCCCGTCGGCGGATTTTTCCCACGCCTCATCCCAGGTGCGGCGTGGGGCCGGCACGCGTCGATCCTGGATCAAGTCGCGGATGGTGTCTTCGACCGCGACCACCAGAGTGCGATCATCGAATGCGGCGGCGCACCAAGCAGGGCTCGGAGGTTGGCCGCGGAAGCATTTCTGGCCATCCAGAAGGAATTCCTCGATGGGACCGCCTTGCGCATTCAGCCGGCTCTTCCAGTCCTGGGCTTTCGTCGCTCGGTAGATGATGCCCGTAGGATGCGGAATGAACGGAGATCCGCCGGGTTGCCCGGGTGCTTCGGGAAGACCTTCCCAGAAGCAGACAAGCTGCTCGATCTCTTCGGGCGAGATGACGAGCCCCCCTGACTTGGTGAGCGCACCTGGCGCCATGTCTCGCACGAGCGTCTTGATCTCATCTCGCTCGAGCAAAGCAGCGGGCTTCAGAGCGAACAGCAACTTGGTCTCCGCCGGCAAAAGCGAAACGTCGAGCGAAGGGGCGGTGCCGCGCGAGCCGTTCTGGACGGCCACCTGGGCTGGCTCGCCCTCAGGGCCCTGGTCGCTCGACTGCGCCTGGCCGATAGGCCCGCGCATTCCCGCGACGGCGAAGCCGACGAAGCCGAGCAATCCGATCGTGGCGGCGCGAGCACGCGCCGGCAGAAGACCGATGCAGAAGACATGGTTATTTCGCAGCATTTCGATCCTCGTTACAAGAGTGCCACGTGATGGGAGAAACGCACGGGCTGGTCCCGCGAGACCGCGGTCTTCACGCTTGAGAGCCATCTGTGCCAGCGTCACGAGATAGCTTGGGCTACCACCGGAGAGTGCAGCTCCCCAGGCGTCAGCCGCCAGCTCTTGCTCGAGTCGCAGCCGCTTCGCCAGCCAGTGCGCCAGGGGATGATAAAAGTGCAACGCGACGCTGAATTGCGCGATCAATCCCGTGAGAAAGTCACTTCGAACCACATGCGCGAGTTCGTGCGCGAGCACGGCACGCAGTTCGCCGCGACTCCAGTCACGCCAGTCGAAAGGCAAAAGAACAAGGGGTTCTCGCCAGCCCAGTGTCGCCGGCGTCTCCAGCTCCGAGCTCTCGCGCACCTCGACCCTCGTGGTGCACGACAACTCAGCTCGCAGAAGCGCGATCTCCTCGAGAAGGGCCCCGTCGCCGATCGGGCTGCTTCGAGACCGGAGGCGCTCGACGGCAAGAAGGCCCAGACCGAGCCGGGCGAAGCCGATCAGCAGGCTGGCGAAAAAACCCACCGCTAACCAATTCGGCCAGTTCCACGGCAACGGCCGCTGTCCCCTCGATTGAGCTTCTGCTCCGCGCGAGAGCTCGCTCGAAGCGGCGTTCATCGGCGAATGCGGAGGTTCCGCTTCTTCGTTTCGTTCTCCCGAGTGCAGTTGACTGATAGAAGCGTTTGCCGGGCCTTCGCCGGAAGCATGTTGCTCCCGAGGAGCCACTCTGAGGGCCAGTGCTTCAGTTGAGACAAGAGCTCCCGGGAGCGCCGCGATCGTGGGAGCCGAAATCGTGCACCAGCGCGGCCAAGGCCCCAGAGCGACTGCCGACACGATCACCATGAATGACAGACACGATCCAGCCGCGAGCGCCCCCGCCGCCGGGCTATAGCGCCGGATCGCAAGGTAGAGAACCGCTCCAAGGAACGCGAAGACCGTCGCATGGGCGACGCTGGAGAGGAGTGTCACACCAAGAGCGTTCAACTTCATTTCTCCTTCTGACGCAAGACGTCTTGCAGCAAAGCACGCTCGGGCCCGGTCAGCGATTTGCGGTCGAGCAGACTTACAAGCAACTGCTCACGAGAACCATGAAAAACGCGATCGATCAGCTCCCCCAGAAGCTTCTTCGAGACTTCTTGATACGATCGGCGTGGCTTGTACGAAAACGGTCGTTCCTGGTTGGTCTGTTCCAGAAAGTCCTTGTCGGCCAGGATTCGCACCAGGGTTGCGATCGTCGTGTAAGCACGGTCAAGCCCTGCCTCTGCCAGCGCATCACGTACCTCGGCAACCGTTGATTCCCCCCGTTTCCATACCACGTGCATGACTTCGAGCTCTCGCTCTGTGAGCTCCTTGGCCGCCGGTCTCCGCCATCTCTTCTCCTTTCTCCCCATCAACTCGAAGCGTCGCCTCGAGCCGACCGTCTGACATTTGGTTTATTAGTTCTGGTTTTATAGTAGTCACGGCCGAGTGGTTGTCAAGAGGGCCGATCGATGGATTTTGGTCATCTCACCGAAGGGCTGCTCTCAGGAGAGAGGATCTGGCAGCTTCGGGCCTTGATGATCAAGTGGACCCTCGAGCCGGGGAGAATTGCGAGCTGTTCGACAGCTCCCTCGACCACGCTGACGATCCAGGTCAGGTGACCGGTTCTGACGATGATCTCCGCTTCCGACCCATGGCGAACGAGTTCTTCGACGTGACCCGCGATCTGGTTGCGGGCGCTCAAGCCGATGAGAGGCTGTAACGACAGCAGGATATCGTCGGCCCGCACGGCGACGAGCACGCGCGTGCCCGGCGGCTGGTGCAGGGATGGGATGGTCAAGGCGGGCCCGCCTTCCAGCTCGAGCAGGCTCGCGCCGTGTGCCGCGTCGTGGTTCGCGACTCGGGCCGGAAAGACGTTCCGCACGCCTTCCCAGGCATCCGAGCCAGCGGGCACTTTTCCGCTTCTGGAGAGGACATCAAGCGGAGTGCCCGATGTGACGATACGCCCTGCCTCCAGGAGGAACAGACGCGAGCCGAGCGCAAGGGCCTCGCCCGGGCTGTGCGTGACGTACAGCATCGGAACCGCGAGCGCCTGCTGAACCACTCGTAGCTGCTCAATCAGCGCGTGTCGATTGGCCAGATCCAGTGCGGAGACCGGTTCATCGCAGAGCAGAAGGCGCGGACGGGCGCGAGTGCCCTGGCCAGGCCGACCCGTTGCCGCTCGCCGCCGGAGAGCATCACCGGCATGCGGCCCAGCAGGTTCTCGATGCCGCAAAGCGCCGCCACTTCGGTGAGCCGATCGCGACGCACGGCGGGCTTGCAGCCCTTGAGACCAAACTCGACGTTGGCGGCGACACTGAGATGTGGAAAGAGCCGATCGTCCTGGAAGATCATCCCGATCTGTCGATTGCGCAACGGCTCGTCAATGTGAGCGACTGAGTCGAACAAGGTCTTTCCGCCCACGGACACCCGACCAGCATCGGGCCGAGCGAGCCCCGAAATCAACCGCAGCGCGGTGGTCTTCCCGGCTCCCGACGGCCCGAACAGGATGCCGGTCTCGCAGCCCAATTCGAGCGAGAGATCGACCGTGAGCAACTCGTGGATTTTGCGGACCACACGAGCTTCAAGGGATTGCGAGCCAGGCTGGCTCAATGCATAAGCCCTCGCGCCGGGAGGGATCGCTGAACGACGACGAGTGCAAGAATAGACACCAGCGAGATCCACAACGTCAGCCAGCCAGCCCGATGCGTGTCATTGACCTGAACGGCGTCGTAGATCGCCAGAGCCGCTGTCTGCGTCAGCCCGGGTATGTTGCCCGCCACCATCAACGTGGCTCCAAAATCGCCAAGCGCGCGCGCGAAAGCCAGCACGACGCCCGCCGCCAGCCCACGGCGGGCCAGCGGCAAAGTAACCGAATAAAAGACGGATAGCTCATTACGGCCGAGCAGCCGCGCGACGTCCTCGAGGGCCGGATCGATCGCCTCGAACGCGCCGCGAGCCGGCAGCAGGAATAGTGGAAAAGCGGCGACCGCCGAGGCGATGACCGCGCCCGACCAGTGAAACACGAAGGTGATTCCCAGCGATTGCTCGAGCCAATAGCCCAGGATCGAGCGCCGCCCGAGAAGTTGCAGAAGGTAAAACCCCATCACGGTGGGCGGCAAGACGAGCGGCAGAATCAGGATTCCGGCAAACAATGACTTGCCCGGAAAACGTGTCCGCGCCAGCAGAAACGCCAGCGGCATTCCCACCACCACAACCAGGAGTGTGGCCACCGACGCAACTCGCAACGACAGCCAGAAGGGTCCTAGATCACTCATGTCGATCGTACGCCAAACCGAACTCAGCCAGAATACGCTGTCCATCCTCTCCCAGTACGAACTCAGCAAAAGCACGAGCCTCCGCGGTTTGCTTCGAGGAGTTCACAATGCCGAGCGCCTGAATGATGGGCGTGTAAAGATCGGCGTCGATCTCGACGACTCTGATCTCCGCAGCCCCGGCGATCGCTCTGCCGATCAATGCGGCCTCCGCGTCCCCCTTCTGCGCATAGATCAAAGCTTGTCCCACCGACTCCGCCAGCACAATCTTGGGCTCGAGCTGTTTGAGCAGGCCCGCTCGCTCGAGCGCTTGTTTGCCCGCTTTTCCATAGGGTGCGGTTTCGGGATTCGCCAGGGCGATCTTCTTGACGATCGGCTTGGTGAGGTCTTCCAGAGAACGGATCTGGTCTGCGAAATCCCGATAAACCGCAAGGACGAGTGATCCTCGAGCGTATGGCCGAACCGAAGCCGCCTCGATCAGCCCCTTGGCCGCCAGATCGTCGACGAACGACTGATTGGCTGCGAGAAAGAGATCAAAAGGCGCTCCTTGCGCGATCTGCGCAGCGAGCTGCCCGGATGCCCCGAACGTGGAAGTCACTTTGATGCCCGTCTTCTGCTCGAATCGCTCGGTCAGCTTGGGACACGCGTTGCGAAGATCGCTGGCCGCCGCGATGCGAATGCTGGCTGGACGAGCGCCGTCGTTCGTCACTCCGCCACAGCCCAGCGAAGCAATCAACAGCACAAGCACAATCGTGAAACAGCCGCCCCACCGACCACCGCGGTGACGGATGATTGCGTCAAGAGCGAGCTTCATCATGGGTTCTCTCACATTATGGCTCATCCAGGTCATCGCATGGTACGACCGTGTCGACGAAACCGTCAACCAGCTCGGATTGCCTTCGGCTACCGAATTGGTTAAGACGTGACGAACGATCAGCGAGTTTCGACCAAATGGAGAGGCGGCACCGAGAATGAAGCTCGAGTATTTCTTGCAGCACCATGGTATCGCTGGGAATCCCTTCGCCGAGGAAGACGCCCAGACGGACACGGTATTCAAACGGCGCTGTCTGGCCACTGTGCACCATCCCGCGTGGAATAAGTTCTTCGGAAGTCCGGTTGACCCCTCAACGGCCCTCGTTTTCGGCGAAAAGGGGAGCGGCAAGACGGCCCTCAGGCTCCAGGCCGAATCCGAGCTCGAGTCTCACAATCAAGCAAACCCTCTCGAGCGAGTCTTCGTCATCTCCTACGACGATTTCAACCCGTTTCTAGACAACTGCAAGACCGCCATCGGAGCGTCCAAGCTCGACGACGTTCTGGAGAAGTGGCGGCTCGAAGACCATATGGATGCGATCCTGTCGCTGGGCGTGACCAAACTCGTCGATTTGTTGAACGCCGAACGGGTCAACCTCACGACCCTCAGCGTCGATCAGCGACGCGACTTACTACTGCTCGCCGCGCTTTACGACGCCTCGACCAAAGCACCGATCGCGAAGCGCTGGAGCCGGCTCCGTCGCCAATCCGGCTTTCGCTCGCTCTGGTCGCGCCGCGACTTGCAGATCGGGTTCGGAACCACGCTGGTCGTCATCGCACTCATTGCGGCTTTTCCATCGTTCTTGACTCTCAAGGTCATACCGTGGTTGCTCGTTCCCATCCTGGGTGGATGGCTTTACTGGGGATGGCGGCTGATCCGTGCTGAATTGTTCGCCCGTGATATTCGCCGCGGTCAGCGTGTGCTCAGTCGCGATCCCGCCGCACTCCGCTGGGAGTTGCTCTGGTTCAAGCCGCTCGAGCTCGGAGGCCAACCCCTCCCCAGGGCTTCAAGTCCCAGCTCCGAGGAGCGATATGGATTATTACGCAAGTTTCAGGCGATTCTCCACACGCTTGGTTATGCCGGAATCATCATCCTCATCGATCGCGTTGACGAGCCGCAGCAAGTGGAAGGCGATCCACACAAAATGCGATCGCTTATCTGGCCGCTCCTCGACCACAAATTCTTGAGGCATGCAGGCGTCGGCGTGAAGCTGCTCCTGCCGATCGAGCTGGCCTATTACCTTGAGAAGGAAGACAAGGAGTTTTACGACCGCGCCCGTCCGGACAAGCTCAATCTGATCAAGCCTCTGCGCTGGACCGGAGCTTCTCTCTACGATCTGGCCAGCGATCGCCTGACCGCTTGCCGTATCGACCCGTCGCCAAATGGTACTGCCACGCGGCTTCGTCGCTTGATCGACGACGCAATCAGCGACGATTATCTGCGCGACGCACTGGGCAACCTGCGAACACCTCGGCATCTGTTCAAATTCCTCCACCGTTTGATCGAGGAGCACTGTCACCGGCACACCGATGACACTCCTCGCTGGACCATCGACTACGACACATTTCGCACGACGTATGCCAGCTACATGCGTGAGCTCGAGGCGTTCGACCGTGGGTACGGACATGGTTAGCCCCGCGATGGCAGACGCTCCAGCCTTGCGTCGAGCACCTGCCGCGAAAGGTCGAAGTCGACGATGACGAACGACCCGTCGGACGTCGCACCGACGTTGATCACCTTGCGCCCGTCCTTGAGAACCTTCTCCTGCGCCAGATGCAGGTGGCCGCAAAGATGCAGCCGGGGCGCAATCGCTTTGTTCGCCTCGAGAAAGCATCGCTGGCCTCCATGTCGACCGGACGGCGTCATGTCCGCCAGACCGATCGGGCAGCCATGCGTGAGCAGAACATCGATCGGGCCGCCGCTCGCCGCCCGTGCAGCCGCCTCGGCCACGTCTTGATCGGTAACATAGTGAGGCTTGGCGTGCGACTTCGCCCAGATGCCGCCAATCGCCGCCAGGCGCAAACCAGTGACCACCAGCGGCGACCCTTGCGGCAAGAGGACCGGTGTTCCATCCTCATTCTGCAAGCTCGTGAGCAATTCGATGGAATCATGATTGCCAAACGTCGAATAGACCGGCGCGTACCTCTGGAACTGCGTCAGCTCGCTGCTCGTGACCTCGTCCGCATCCCCCCAATCCCCGCACGATAGGATCAAGTCAGGCTTGACCGCGTCGCACGCCGATCTTGCGATTTCCAACGACCCGTGCAGGTCACTCACCACGAGAATGCGCATCGACGAGTGCCTCGACACGACAGCCACGCCACCCGTCCACCAGCTTAACCGCCGTCACTCGCTCTGAGAACCATGACCGGCGGCGCCCGATGACCAACGTGATCGCTCGCTGGCTCGGCTGTGTGAGCCGCAATTCGCCGACCCGCGGCTTCACCATCACGGAAACCGCTGGTACTCGATGAACGACATGCGAGGAAGGATCACCGGACGGAATGGATTCGAGGCCCTGAAATTCGTCCAAACGTGACAGAGTCACAAATCCATTCCGTACCGGCGACTGGAAGGACGTGGCACGTCAGACTCATGACGTGCTGTTGAGGCGGGGTCTGGGTGCATTCAACAATGATCCGAAAATGACGTTCGTTCGCTTCACGTTCCGGCAGGCCCACCGCGGGAACGCCCCTAGGCCTTGAGCGGGCAGCGGCCGACCACGAGGTTTCGCTCACTCGACAAGTGCCAGAGCTTGATCGTGAGATCGCTTCCAGCGTACGCGAGCCACTCGCCGGTCGGAGAGAACGAGATCGAGCGCACACAACCTACCCCTTCGACCAGTGTCGCTCGCTCTTTCCCATCCTTGACGTCCCACAACTTGATCGTGCGATCGGCTCCTGCAGTCGCCAGCGTCTGACCGTCGGGCGAGTACGCAAGTGCGCTCACACCCGCACCGTGGCCGGCGAGTACCGAGCGGATGTCACCCGTGGCCGGATCGATGAGAACAATGCCTTGCGGGCTCCCCGAAACTTCGCCCACCGCAACCTGATCGCCCCGCGGCGAAAAGGCGACAACCTGCACGGGATTCGGCCCCGACCGCGCCAGCGAGCGAATCCTTTTGCCCTTGATCGCGTTCCACAAGATGATCTGCCGGTCCTGACCGGACGAGATCAGCATGGAGCCGTCGGGCGAGAATGCGAGACTGCGTACAACGTCGATGTGCCCCCGCAGAACGGCTGCCTCGTCCGCAGTGTCTGGGTCGAGCAGCACAACCCGTCCATCATCACACCCCAGCGCAAGTGTCGACCCGTCCGGCGAGAACGCCAGGCACCGATAGGTTGTCCCCTCGCGCCGAGCGAGCGGCTCTAATCCCCGCGGCGTGCGTGACCAGATTGTCAGCGACCGATGTCCGCCAGAGGCCAACCGCTTGCCGTCGGGCGAAAACGCCAGAGCGTAGCGGACAGATTCATTCGGCAGGACGACCGGCTCATCCACAACCGCGCCGCTCTTCAAGCCGTTCAGATCCCAGACCCGCACCGAATTGTCCCACCCGCACGAGGCGAGCATTCCGCCGTCGGGCGAAAACGCCATCGCTTCCACAACTTGCGTATGGCCTTTGAGCGCAACTCGCTCCGGCGTCCCGCGCTGTTCGGAGAAGATTGCCGATGACACCATCACGAAGCCAAAGATCACGATCGCGATCAGAAGAAGCTCCCCGAACCAGAGCGAGAGCCTTCTCCCGTATCTCCGCGTCGACGCCAGATCGTCGCCAAATCGATCTGGCCCCAACAATACCTGCGGCTCAGTGGTTCGTCGCAGCATGCGTCGAAGCTCCATGAAAGACGACCAATTCGCTGCCTCCATCAAATCGGTCGGTCTCGCAGCCTCATTCGCGCCGCCAAAATGAATGATTTCGTTTGTTCACCCCCGTTCCGGCACCGAACCCGGATCGACACGGTCGGCAAGTTATGATAGGAAGCCTCTGCCAGACAAGACTTACGACCGTCTTGAGCTCTCAGCGACAGATGTTGGCCGGACGTCCTGCCCCCGTGCGATCCCCGAAACCCGAGGATTGCACGGATAGAGGCCCGGGCTCAGCTTGCTCATGCTTCGTCGAGCGGCTCTCGTCGGTAGAGCTTGAGATAACTCTCATCAGCGCCCGGCGTGGATCTGTCCTCGATACACGGCTTCCTTGACGGCGCAATCGCTTTCGTGGGTGTGGGAGCAGTCCGGAAAGCGGCAGAGCGGAATGAACGGCCTCAGCTCCGCGAAGTATCCCCCCACCTCGCCCGGAACGGTGCCCCAGAGCTCGAACTGCCTCAGCCCCGGAGTGTCGACAACGAACCCGCCCGCCTCGAGCTCGATCAATTCCGACGTCGTCGTCGTATGCTTCCCTTTCGACGTCCACTCGGAAACTTCACGCACCTTCAAGTTCAAATTCGGCTGGATCGCATTCAACAACGAGCTCTTGCCCACCCCGCTCTGGCCGCTCAAGGCGGTCACTCGCCCGCTCAAGATCGCCCGGATGCGATCCAGGCCTCTTCCATCCTGCACCGACGTCACGATGGTCTCGTATCCAAGCTGGACGTACAGGCCGATGACCCACTGGTGCGTCGCAAGGTCGACCAGGTCGGACTTGTTCAGTACGACGATCGGACGAACGCCGCCCGTCTCCGCCGAGACCAGGTATCGGTCGATCAGGTTCAGTTTGACGCCAGGCTCCGCGAACGCGGAAACCACAAGCACCTGGTCCACGTTCGCCGCGATGACATGCTGTCGACGGCGGTACCCGCGCGTGATCACCCCTCGCCGCGACTCCACTCGCTCCACCAGGCCATCCGCCCCCGCGCTCGTCCCTGGACGGAACCAAACCCAGTCCCCCACCGTCACCACGCTTCGTTCCTCGATCTCCAGGCTCTTCAACAGCCTTCGCACGTGACACGAGTGCAGCCGGCCGTCTTCCGTTTGCACCATCGAAACCTGGCCGTGCACCCGCACAACCCGTCCACGCAGGCACACCGAGAAATCGACCGCACGTCGCGAAGCGGCACTCGAGTCGCCTTCCGACCCGCCTTCGGCAACCTCCGGCGCGCACTCTTCCATGATCGTCCGGTGCCGCGACAGCTCCCCCTTGGGCCGAACGCGATCAACCGCCTCGGGCGCTCTGCCTGCGAGCTCGTCTTCCCGGAAGCGGCGAGTCAGATCGTTGTCTCGCGTTCGATTTTGCCGGTTCTTCCGCAGCGCGACCCGGACTTTCTTTTTCTTCACCGCTATTCGAAAACCCCCAAAGATGATCGCGAAACGTTCATTTGAGCACGCCCTTACTTCACCGCGAATGCAAGGGGCGCCGCCCGGTCGATCGCCCGGATCCCCCCGCCGAGCCCCCGACCTCGTTCAGCACCTGAGACGCGCGCTTCGGGTTCGACGTGTGGAAAATCCCCAGCGCCTTCGCCGGTGCCGACGCCGTCGACGCATAAGCATACTCAACGTTGATATGCTCTTCCGCCAGCCGTTCGAGCACCCTCGCAAGCGCGTCGGTCCGGTTGTCGAGCTCCACCGCCAGCACGTCCGAAATACGAAACTCGGTCCCCAGCGACGTGAGCACGCTCTTGGTCGCTTCAAGCTCGCTCGTGATCAGCCTCAGCACGCTCGGACCCTCGGTTTCCATCACCGAAAGCGCCCGAATATCAATCTTCTCCGCCGCGAGCGCCGAGCAAATCTTGGCCAGCCGCCCAGGCTTGTTTTCAAGATAGGCCGTTACCTCGTGCACGAATTGCATGGAATGGCCCTCCATCGGTACAGACGCACACCGGTGGCAGATAGGGGTCGGCTCCGGCCGCGCCAGCGTTTGGGACAGAAAGAAATTGAAATGGAACGAATCGACTCGACCGCCTCATTGTACATCAAAATCAGTCGTCCCTGCCTCGAGCAGCTCCTCCCCTGCGGCCAGCACCGCCTGGTGGAGTCGCCTTCGTGGTCGGGGCCGCCGCGCCGGCGGCCGGCGGCGTGGCCGCGCCACCACCACCTGCCGCACCTCCAGTCGCGGCCGCATCAGGCGTCTGGCCCCCCCCGGGAGCCTTCGCTGAGTTGACGAGTGCTTTTCCACCCGGTGTCATCCCCACGACCGGCAGCGAATTGATTAGAGACCCAAGGTCAGGGAACGCTTCGCGCGAGACGATCCGGATATCGCGATCGGTCACCGAAATCGTCACGGTGCTCGGGAAGAGAAAGGCCTTTAGATCGCTTGCCTTGGGTAGCTTCGCCGCATCGATGTTGAACACGATGGCCGAGCTCGCCTGCGGCCCCTCCGGTGTTAGACCCCGCAGCCGTCGTCTGGTTCGCTTCTCCCTGCCCGGCTCCGCCACGCGTTCGCCCTCCGCCCCCTTGCACCTGCATCCCGCCTCCCTGCAGGGCCATTCCGCCCCGTCGGCCCAGCCCGCCGCCACCTGCGGCCGCGCCTCCCGCGCCCGGCGTGGTCGGTTGGCTCGCTCCCGCGTCCGTCCCGGTCTTGGCTTTGGCCAGGGCCCACGTCGTGTTCAGCATCGTTTGCAGCGTGCCGGGCAGGCTGGCGAGCACCCCCGGCAAGGTATCGGAAACGTCACTGACACCGAGCAACACCACGTTGTTTTCGACGTTCTCAAGGGCCTTCGCCAGGTCACCCGACGGCTTCCAGTCTTTCTTGCGAGCCGTTGCCAGAGCGTTTTTTGCGGCGTCCGGGCTAACCGCGAACGCGACGTGCTCGCCGTCGAACTCGACCGTTGGCTTGAAACTCGACGGCCCGAACTGCAAGGGCGACGTGCGCGGCGTCGAGAGAATGAATAACTTGCCTTTTCCACTGCTCGATGTTAACTCGAACCGCGGCGCAGTCGTCTGGCTCGGCGACGCCTTGCGTGTCTTCGTCCGATCGCCACCACCACCCACGCCCCCAAACCGCCCGGCCGCTCCCCGCGCCGGTCTCCGGCGCCGGCGCCCGTGCCGGCTTCATCCTTCTTTTCCGCCTCCTCCCGCTCTTCCTTGGCTTTCGCAACCGCCTGTTCCTTGAGCTTGCCGTTGATCGCCACCATCAGCGCATCGAGCCCCTTGCCGAATGTTTCGGGATTCTTCACCTCGGCGACAATCGTCAGCTTCGGAAAGGCTGATTGCATCCCCGTCATCACCCCGCTCAGGCTCAAACCACCCTGGAACGCTCTCCCCAGTGCATCATCATTGGTCACCGCCGATCGCCCGGGTGCGAGATACGCGATCATCCTCGGCCCGAGCTGCCCGAGTACGTCTTTCTCGATATCGACCGAGCCCTTGCCCTTGACCGATTTGGCAACCTCCTCGACCTGCTCCTTCGCCTCGTCCGACGGCGCCATCTGCTTGATCAGCTCCACGAAGTGCCTCGGGTTGACGGAAGTCGCCACGAACGACTTGACCTGATCGGGCAACGGCAGCAGCGACGCCTTGTTGAACGTCGGCCCGTCGACCGCAGCAAGCAGCCCCTTCCGGGGTTTGGCAGTTGTGAGCCTCATCACCGACATCAGGGCGTCGCCTTCGAATCCCCACTGCAAATCGACTCGATCGACCCCCCGCTCGGTTTTCAGGCTGTGCAAGAGCCTCACGAGCCCGTCCGAGGAGCTGCCCGTCCCCATGGCCGGATCAAGAAAACCGAAACACACGGGCTCGAATTTGCCCTGCGACATAACCAGCTCCTTGACGACCGGGTGATCGACCGCGCTGGGCGCCTTTCCATCGAGAACCGCGATCGTCGCTTCGGCGTTCACCGCGTCCAGAAACCCGATGACGAGATCGTCCTTTTCGGCCCACCACACCCAGCCGCCGGCAGCAGTCGCATTCGCTTGCGCGCCCGCCACCGGTACGACCACCAGGTCCCTTCCCGCCTTGGTTTCGACCTTGGCCTTCGAACCACCCATGAGCCAACCCATCATCGGGCTTGTGAGCGCCCGGTTGTCCTTGCCCGCTCCGCCTCGAAGCACGAACGTGCCCCGATATCCGGAACGCGCTTTCGCGTCGGCGTTAAGCGCGACCACCCAGCCCGAGCGTGCCGAGTACTTCGCCAGCTTCACAATGTCAGTTCCGCTCAATCTGTGGCCGGGAATGAAGCTCAACGCCTTCTCGAGCAACTGCTCCGAAACGGCCTCGACCACCTCTCCAAGAGTCGTCCCGGTCAGCATCTTGAAGCTGGCGGTGTTCTTCCAGGCCGCCTCGTGCGCGTCAAGCCCGGCAAACTCAATGTACACCACCAGGTTTTCCTTCGGAACGAATCGAGCGAGCCGACCCGTCGCCGGCAGGGCGGTCTTCGCAGGAGGAGCGTCGCTCGTCTGTGCTCGCAAGAGCGGTGAGCCGAGCGTGCAGGCGAGGATCGCCAGGTAACAGATTGAGCGTGCCGTACGGCCGCGTCTCTTGCTGCGTGAATTCGAGCCCATCGCGTCCCCCCGGTCGAAGTCGTCGCGATCAAATCATCTCGTCATCGTAGGAGCGAATCGCCCCCGCGCCAACTGCCTCGTTTCAAGCGTTCTCAATCGGAATCCTCGTCGTCATCCTCGAGCAGGTCGTCCCGGGCATCCGGGTGCAGCGGATCCTCGGGGCTGAAGAATAAATCGCCCAGACCAAGTGGTGCATGCTGGCCCCCCATCGCGCGCCGTTTCTGTCGCGCCAGGTTCTGAAGGTCCGCCGCCTCTTCGCCCAGAACGCAGAAGAGCGCTTCGCGCCACGCCACATCGCGCCCCATCGGGTGCGCCGAATCCTGGGCCATCCGCTTGATCGCATACCGCAGCACGTTGATCCCGTCGCGCGGCGAGAAATCCAGCTTGAGCCCGTGCGCCTGCTGCAAGAACTCGACCGTCAAGGCCAGCAAGGCGTCCGTCGCGAAAGGCAGATGGTACTTCAGAATCGCCAGCTCGTCGTTCCGGCTGGGAAAGCCCAGGTTAAGGGTCGGCTGCAACCGCGAGAGGATGTAGTCGGGCACTTCATAGGTCGACTCATCCTCGTTCATCGTCACGCAGGCCCGAAAATCCGCATGCGCCGGTATCGTGATCCCGGCCACGACACTCTCCACGTATCGCCGGTTATCCAGTAACGGCGCCAGGCTCGCCCACGACTTCTCGTTCATCCGGTTGCCCTCGTCGAGCACACAAACCCCTCCCACGATGATCGCCGTCACCAGCGGCGAGGCGTGATAGGCGATCTTGCCGCTCTCGGCCAGCACCGGCGTGACCACCAGGTCCTCCGGCCGAGTATCGGCCGTGCATTGATTGATAAAAAGTGGTTGCTTGCGAACCCGCGCCCCGGCCATCGCCAGCGTCGTCTTGCCGATTCCCGGCGGGCCGGTCAGCCGCGGCGCCAGCGGCAGGTCTCGCTCGTCGACGACCAGCCAGCACGCCAGCAGTTGTCGCAGAATCGCTTCCTGCCCAATCCACTTCTGATCGCTCGTATCGGGAGTGCTCAGGTGCAGCTTCACCCCGTCGATTTCCACAGTCTTCGGCAAGCTCGGTCTCGCCGACGCTTCTCGTGCGTGCATGAGGTCCTTACCCCGCAATTGCCTGATCAAACATCCTGGGTTTCGCGTCCCCATTGACTTCGAGCTTCCAGTGTACCGATTCGGCTCCCCTCCGGCGAGCATCGGTTGCCGCTTCATGTCGATCGAACCCGTGCATCGCCCAGCCCTCGCGCGGCAATTGTCGCGTCGCCGCAGTCGAGCTAACCTCTTACTCCATGCAGGGCCGGCCTCGGGCCGCGCACTCGTCACCAATCGTCCCGTTCCGGAGCTTCCCGTCATGGACAGTCTCCCGCCTCACGCCGCGCGGCCCGAGGACTTCACTCCAGCGCCGCAGAAACAAAAATCGCCCCCCTGGAGCCTCGGCTCCGTGCTCAGCTCATTCCGGCGCGGGTCATCAGCGGACTGATCGTCAGCCTTCCCGTCGTCATCACGTTCTGGATTGTCTACTGGCTGTTCATGACGGTGGAGCAGTTCCTGCTCAATCCATTGGCCGGCCTGATCAACCGGATCCAGGCATGGATGAGAAACTACCCCGCTCTGCAGGAGCTCGACCTGCCCCAGTGGTGGTACAACATCGGTTCCCCGTTCCTCGCCCTTCTGCTCGCACTCGCCATTCTCTACCTCTTGGGCCTCATCTTCCGGTCCTGGGTCTATCGCACGCTCGAGTGGTTCCTGCTTCACGTCCCGATCGTCGCCACGATCTACCGCGCCGTGCGGAACGTGGTCGAATCGCTCGGCACCCAGCTCCGCGGAGGCGGCGAATTCAAACGCGTGGTCCTGGTCCCGTTTCCTCATCCCGGCTCGCGTTCGCTCGGCTTGGTGACGAACTCCCTGCGCGACGCGACAACCGGCCGCACCATACTCACCGTGTGCGTACTCACCGGCCTGATGCCTCCAGCAGGCTTCACCCTCTTCGTCCCGGAAGAAAGCGTCACCAACATCGCCTGGAGCGTCAACGAGACGCTCCAATCAATCCTCTCCGGCGGCATCACAGCCCCACCAACGATCCACTACTTCGAGGGCCTCCCAACCCCGAACCCCCCCGGCAGCGTGCTCCCCCGCACCGACGCAAAACCAGCCCCAATCGACGAGTAGAACGACCCGCGTAGCCCCGCAGGGGCGACATCGTACAGCCTGGGGGCGCGAGCCCCAGGACCTTATTGACCTGTACCACCAGCTCACCGAGCCCCGCAGGGGCGACACCGCCGTCTGCGCCTCCGAAAAAAGAAAACACGATCGATCCCCCGGATGCCCCAGGACGAACACCCGCTCGTCCGCGAGTTCGTTTTGTAGATTCGCCGCGCGTCCTTACGTCGCAAGGATTAGGGGAAAATACCCAGTCAGTACCGGCCACTCGGATCCGCGCTTCGTCCACCTCCCTCGTCTCAGGCATTAAATTTTCGAGTCCAAGATCCAACATCTCTCGTCCCCCCGTCCCTCATCCGAGACCTCAGTGTAATCCGTGGTTCAGATTCTTATCTGACGCGTCGAAGGAACACCGCACAACCGAGCTTCTCGCCGCGGTTTCTGTTTCCGTGTCGCCTGATAGTCCCGCCTCATCTCCGTGGGCGCCGTTCGCGCGTGGTTTCCGCATCGAAAAAAGCCATTCAAACATAGTGAACAACGCGGCCTTATCGTTGTGGCAATTTTGCGTGACCATTGCCACGAGTACTTTCGAATCGTGTAGATGCACACACGCCATGTCCGATCATTTGATCCACAATTGAGATACGGAGCGACAGTCCCCGCGCCGGAAGACAGTTCTCGCGATCGAAAAATGGCAATAAGTGGCAATATCCGGAGGACCTTCCAGCATCCGTACAGTAGTGTAAATTGGCCGCTTTCAGCAGCGGCCGATGACCGTCTTCCGCAGCGAGGTGCAACTTCGCTCGATGACGCTAGACTCATGCTCAGTTCTCGCAACGAATGGATAGGGATGAATGCGGAGCCTGATGGTCTCTGCGTGCCCACATCTGCGCCGAATGCAAGTCGACATGAGACAGCCGAGTTTGGGTTCGTTCGCGGAATCCAGCCACGTTGTCAAGTCCCCGTTCACGGGTGTTTTCGTGATCCAACCTTCACTCTAATTCCGAGTTACGCATCTCCAGCCACCTGAGCTGAGTTAGGTTCGTTCGTCACATTCCGCACCAACCCGCGCCCGCGTGCCGGACGCAGCCGCCCGAAGTAGGCCAGTCTTTGGCCTGACAATTTCCTCCCTCCCACATCCGGATCCAAACGCCACAAGCGAGTGCAAACGCAAGTCGAAATTACACACTTTCACAACATCCTCCGGTCATTTGCATTCTCGTCCCCGGCCTGAAAGGCCACAACAACAAAGCCGAGGGCAACGCCCTGGGTGTCCAGGGCAACGCCCTGGGTGTCCAATGCATCGCCCTGGGTGTCCGAGGCCCGCACCGCCCGCCGGCGCGCGCACGCTCGGCTCCTATCTAGATGATCTACAAACGCCCCGATCCATTTGCGCAATAAATGTAGTATTCGTCCATTTCGAGCGAGATTCCTCCGCGCTCCGTCCTCTGCGCGGATTCCGGTCCTTCGTTCTCCCCCGCCCGCCCCAGCCCTCCCCCTCTAACGGGCGGTTCGTTTTCAAAACTCGCCGCTGGTGCCTTCTCTTCGAATTTCGTAATTCGAAGTTCGGATTTCGCCCCCCAAGTTCGTTTTGTAGATTCGTCTCGCGTCCTTACTCACACGGATTAAGGGAATCAGAGGTAACGCCGGGAATCAGGCATGGTGCCCCGGAACCCCCGTTGGTGTTGATGGTTGACGTACGAAGGCCGGCGCCGTATTCCTGAATTCTGCAACGCAGGCGCGTGCAACGCGGCTGTGTCGTAGCACGCCCGCTGCCGTGAGTCGGCCACGGTGGGGAGGGTCTCCGGTGGTAAGAAAGGTAAATGAACAATCGCGGACCAAGGTGGTCGAGGCAGACCGTCGGTCGCGACAGCCCAAAATCGACCAGGAAGAGGAAATGATCCTCAGTGCCGCCCGGCCTGTTTGCGGATGGTCTTGGCGGCGCACGGCCAGAACATCGGGGAGAGCACCCTCGAACGGCACGCGCGTATGGATCCGGGCGGTACGGACATCGGGGAGCTCGACGCGCCTTGCCCGCCAGTTCGGGCTCATCGCGGATATCCGCGAGATGACCGTAAAACAACTTGGACAACTCCTTCGCGACGGCCGCTGGCAACGGCCTACCTCGACCGAGCTGTTTTCGACCCGACCCTCGCCCAGAGGGCGAGGCACTCGTTGCGGGCCGCCAAGCAGCAGGTTGTCGTCCCGACACGCGTGACTGCTGGGGCCGTCGCTTACCACGGCCCTATTCCGCCGGGCCGCGTCTTACGCAAGTCGATTCCCCTCGTCCAAACCGCATACGAAAGCCTCGGGAGCCACTGCGTGGTGTGCTGGAAGATGGGAGCGACCTCACGCTCGGGCCGACTTTGTTTTGATGATTCGTCGCGCGTCCTAGTCCCGCAAGGACTAAGGGAAGAAACTGATTCTGACCAAGCCCATTGTTGTCCTTCAGTCCGACAGGGTGCATCCCCGTCCCGCTTCATTCTGCAACTGATCACGCGGGTGTCATCAGAATCCGACCGGTGAACGGTCAAGTTCGGCGAACGATCACACATCGGAACGAGCCTCGGTGCTCACTGCTTTTTCAACATTGCCCTAGAACTATCAGCATGATCGCGAATTGCTGAACCATCACCGAACCAGGTTGCACCCTTGAACAATCGCATCTGAAAATGTCCGTCGGTCCTCACGCCTGATTCCTCATCGATGCTAACACTTACCGACACAATGTGGCCTGCAACGAGATCGCCGCTGGACAAGAAGCCCATGGCCCAAAGCAACTCCGTACGTTCAACCCCCACGCTGACTAGCGTGTGCAAAAACACTGTCTCCTCAGCTTCCGAATCAGACACTGTCAGCACCGAGCCGATGCCGTCAGCCTTCTGGTCATCCGTAATCCCTATCGAGGGATTGTAGGCACTAAAACCGTTCAGTGGACCAAAGGCGACAAACTCACTTGGAGAGACAGCGATTCGAACCCGAACGTCCCGAGCTGGAACTGGACCCAGATTTGCGACTTGCAGGCGGATCCAGAACAGGCGAGAAAGCTC
This sequence comes from uncultured Planctomycetota bacterium, assembly GCA_963823665.1. GTDB lineage: Bacteria > Planctomycetota > Planctomycetia > Isosphaerales > Isosphaeraceae > CAVXHV01. The sequence continues at coordinate 725,241 of CAWGMQ010000003.1, read as the reverse complement.
GCCCGCCCATTCGCCAAGCCGCCGCGCCCTATCCTCAGCTTTTAGAGCTCGTGCCCTGGATGCTTGACGCAGACGCTCCATTTCTTCCTCGGGAACTGGCTCTGCCGCTTGGTCAGAACCAGCCATTTTCCGGCGCCAATCCCTTAGGATTTCCTGGTCTGTCGCCGCTTCTATCACTGGCTCCGGCTGAGTCAGAGAATACTCGACGAGCTCGAGATCGAGTTTCTCCGGAATGGGATCGCCCTGGCGCGTCTGAATCACTAGATTTGGCTTCAGCGGTTTCAGAGCGCGCGCGAGAGCTGCTCTAAGCTCTGCATTCTCCGCTGAAAGTCGCGCGAGCTCGTTCGTCACCTGCGCATTTCCGGGAAGGTCGTCGCCTCGGAACCATCCAGGTTTGTTCTTGCCAAGTCGCTGATCGTCGGCGATCTGCTTCGTCAATGCCATCGTTACTCGTACGCACAGGTCGTCACTGGTTGTCCAAAGCTCGCGACGGCACTCGTCGTCTATTCTTCGGGTGAACGCCTGTCGGCGCTTCATTGCGGACGGCTCATCGTCCATGCGTGAACCAATGATATGCTCTTTGTGCCGCACGAACGCGAGCGGATCTAAGCCACGGCTGCGCGCGTAGTTGTACTCCTTTTCCGTCCAGCTCACCGTCTCGCCAGGAAACAGTGTGCCGTACCTCCCCGCGACTATTAGGACGTAGTAGTCACAAATGTCGATCGTTTGCGTAATGACATTCCAGCCACGACCCGAACCTGCGGAAAACTGTTCCATGCCACAAGGGATATGACCCAATTTCAGAATGGCATCAGCCACCTGTTCACGCTCCTGCTTGAGGTCGTCGTGAGTGGAAGAAAGAAAGACAGTGTACTTGATAAAGGCAGGCATCTGTGACTTCACCGTACCACAGCGACGTGGTCTAAGGCGCACTCCTTGCGATGGACGTGTCGGGGGATTGGCCGTTGACGGACGAGTTCAACGGAAGCTCGCTCATCCCCTTCCGGTATAATCGCGATAGTAATCTGGCAGCGACGCCGTTTCAACGGCGCCCCCCGACCCAACGTCGGAACTGACGGAAACATCGGTAGGTCGGTTTCCGTAGCTGAATTCTCACTCGTTCCGAATCGCCAATTGCATCGATTTCTCGGAATCCGATTAAACGACTGTTTCTCTTGTGCGAGGAAGACCTGTCACGAAACGTTGTTTGGTTCCCTTATGGGGCTGCCGCCAGCTCGGTACATCGAGTCTGCCGTCAGTCGTGAGACCAGTGCGCCTTCGCCAAGCCTCCTTGCCGTATGGTTGACCTCTGCCGAGATCATGGGCATGGAATCAACGAGCTAAGCGACGTCGTGGCGAGAACAGCGTCGAAGGAATCTTGATGTATTCGACCGGAGGCAACGCTCACCTACCTGATTGCATTCCGTTTGTGAACCCCTGGACACCGGCCGACCGTTCTGCAATCCTGTGCGAATGCGCGACACCTTGAAATGGTCGCTGCACAGGAATCTTCAACGAACGCCTCGGCGGCCGCCGAATTACCGCTCGGCCAACTTCGGCGTCCGACGCTTGATTCCATCCTGTTTAACAGTATAACGAGGCGGACCAACGCAAAGACGGGTCCGATCGGATGGCGGGCATGAGTAAGTCAAAGGCCGCAAAGCCGGTCACGGGTTTCCCAGTGTTTACCCCGGTATTGCCAAAAGCACCGGAGAACCCCTGTCCGATCGAGTACATTTTGCATGGGCCCCCAGTAGATCCGGAGCAGCGGGTAAAAGGGTACTCAGAAGATGAATTCGAGAACTTTATACGGGAATGGGCATTCTATCGCGGTCAACTTGCGGATAAACGGTATGTGCAAGTCGGGCGCTTCGGTGGAGCGGGAGACATGGGCCGAGACGTCGTCGGGTATCTTGACCCGGTCGAAAGCAACGGAAGGCTCGACATTTTCCAGTGCAAACATTATGGGCACGGACTCCAGCCCGGGGAGGTGTGGGGCGAGATTGGCAAACTGCTCTACTATACGTTCATTAAGACATTCGCCGTGCCCGAGCTGTACAGATTTGTCTGCCCCTATGACGTTGGCCCCGAATTAGGGCGGTTGTTCGAACGACCCGAAACGCTTCGTGCCAAGGTAATGAGCGTTTGGGCTGAAAGGATTGCGGAGAGCATCACGAAGACGTTGCCAATCAAGCTCGAAGGGGATTTGTTGGATCATGTCAAGAATTTCAATTTCGCCGTTATTTCCTACAAGCCCATTCACGAGGTTATAGCCGAGCACAAAACCACGATCAGATATGCTCCAAGATTCGGCGGCGGCCTAGTTATTGAACGCTCGCCGGAGCTTAAGCCGCCCGCCACGATCGCTGATCACGAACAGCGATACGTGGAAAAGCTGATTTGTGCTTATCAGGATCATTCAGGGCATACGACCACACTGGCCACGTTGAACGGCAGCCAGCAAAGGCATCTCGAGCGTTCCCGTGAACGGTATTTCTGTGCTGAGACGCTCCGTCTGGATGTCCGGGATAACTTGCCCGAGGGGGTCACTTTCGAGCAGGTGCAGGACCAGGTTTTCGACGCGGTCGTCGATATCGCTGAGGACAAGTCACACGCCCACGGACTAGCGAGGGTCGATGCCGTCACTAACCACGCCGGGAACTATGTGGTCCAGGACCATCCTCTGCAATCCTACGTCAATACGAAAGTGCTGAAAGGGGTTTGTCACCAGCTCGCCAACGACGACAAACTGACCTGGGTGCCGGAATGAGCACACCACCTACCGCTCAAAACCTGTTCAACACGCCCATCGAATCCGGCTTGCGCGCGCTCTTTGTACTCGACGCTGTGCATCCCCTCGCGTGTGACCTGCAGAGGCTCGTAATTTACGATTATCTCCTTGTTCATTCGGAGGACGTGCCATCGGGTCCGGCGTCGTTGCACCCGGCGACACCGCTCCGGTCCGGAGAGCTACTGGTTCGCCGGAACCTCGTTGGTCATGGCCTCCAACTAATGATCCGTAAAGGTTTGGTGACGAAGTCCTTCACGCCCAAAGGGATTCTCTTCGAAGCTACGTCGCACGCCAAGCCTGTCCTCGGCTATTTCCAGTCCGCTTACGCAGTGCGATGCGGCGAGATCAGCAAGTGGATCTCACAACGCTTCCAACCGCTATCCGACGACGAACTGAGAGGATTCATCCGCGAGAACCTCGGTCGCTGGGGCACTGAATTCACCCGAGAATCGTGGCTGTGGGAGGAAGTCGAATGAATGGCTTCATCCTCAACTGGTTGCGATTGACTGGCCCGAAAGTAAAACCGGCCGAAGTTCATTTCGAGCCCGGATTGAATGTTATCTGGGGCGCATCAGAAACTGGAAAAAGCTTTATATTTTCTTCCATAGATTTCATGCTCGGCGGATCGAAGCCGCCCAAGAGAATTGCGGAACTAAATGGTTATGAGTCGGGATGGCTCGCCATCACCTTGAGAAACACGCGCGAACGATTCATCCTCGAACGAGGAATCCGGGGTGGCGAATTTAATCTCCATTCCGTAGAGCCTGATTCCTGGGAGATCACCGATAGCAAAACGCTGCTTGCCGAGCACAAGCACGACCGAACCGACACTATCTCTCATATGTTATTGGCTGCTTCAGGCCTGGACAAAGCTATCATATTGATAGGCAAGGAAAAGGGGCTGACCCGCTCCATCAGTTTCAGGGACGTCGCGCACATCACGTTCGTCGATGAGGTGCGTATCATTGCCGAACTTCCACCGGTATACCCAACGGGGCAACGCGATTCGCTTACCGCAGAATTGGCGACCTTCTCCTACCTGATTTCAGGACAGGACTGGAAAGGGGTGATCGCTGCCCCGGATACGAAGATTGAAAGGGCAACGTGGCGAGGCAAGAACGAGCTCTATGAGCAACTGATCACAGAACTCAGAACGGAAGTCGGAGAAGATCCGCCGCCATCCTCTCAGTTCGCCGAAAAGATAGCCGCAATTGATGTCCGCATCGTAATGGTTAACTCCAAAATCGAGGAAAGTAGCCAGATCATCTCGACCATGATGGGAACCAGACAAAGGAGCTGGGAGGGTGCCCAGAAGGCAAGAACCAGGCTCGCGGTCATCGGCCAGTTGCAGGATCGCTTCGCGCAATTGCGACGGCACTACAAGTCGGATATGGACCGGCTGCAATTCATCGCCGAGGGAGACTTCTTTCTGGCCCAGCTCGGTCTGCCCCATTGCCCGTTCTGTGGCGATCCACTGGAGCAACATTCGGTCGATAGGCTCAAGGAAGAAGCCGCCAACGGCAGCATCCAGGAGGCGGCAGCCGAAGAAGTCGAGAAGATCGCCGCCAATCTCCGCGACCTCGAAGACACAATGAAGTCGCTGTCAGGCGAGCGTGGCGAGTTGGGTACGCATCTATCTCAACACGACAGGGCGATTTCCGAAGCCGAGAAATCCATTCGCCATGAGTTGGAACCCCGACTCGTAGAGGACAAAAAGGAGTTGGCGGAACTGGTCGAACTCAGAGGAGAGCTGGTCGCTCAAAAGTCCGCGGTTGACCGGCTAGCTATGCTCAGCGATCGGCATTTGGCGATCGGCAAGGAGCCGAGACAAAAACGCAAGGGCGCTGCGCCGCGGCCATCACCCAATCCCGATCCAGGGAACCTTTACCACCTCGCCGCCGAGGTAGCCGAAATCCTGCGAGCCTGGCGGTATATGAAAGACGGATCTGTGACGTTCGATGATGAGATGGATCTGGTGGTAAGAGGCGAGCCGCGACGAAATCGTGGAAAGGGCATCCGGGCCGTCCTGCATTCGGCTTTCACTCTCGGCGTAATGACCCGTTGCAGCCATAGTCCACTGAGTCACTCCGGCTTAGTCATGCTCGACTCTCCACTAACGTCCTATAAAGAAAAGGACTACATGGAGGTGTCAGAAGATATAAAAATTGGCTTCTTCGAATCATTGCTGCAGATCCCCCCGATATTTCAGGTCATCATTTTCGAGAACAAAGAGCCCCCGGCGAATATCATTGACCTGTTGCCGGGGTATCGTTTCACGGGCAGCGATGGCAAGGGACGCAAGGGCTTCATACCCTAAGCATTGCGCCTTGTCTGCCTCCATGCCATCCTCTCGAAATCGCAGAAAAGCCGACCCAGAGCCCGCCGCCGATGCAGAAGATTGCGCCCATCGTTTCGCACAGGAGCTTAACTACAAGACTGGCCACCGGATCACGGAACTAAGCATCCCGCATGGCAAGATCGGTTCGCGCACACTGAAGCACGGGCTACCAAAGAACACGACTGATCGAGTTCGACATGACCTTCAGTCGAGACGTTGCCGACTGCCAGTAATTCAACTCCAACGCGCAAGCGTGGATTCGCCAAGGGGACGGAAACCGGGACGCGATTAGTGTGCGCCGTGTAAAGGTGTTGGTTCTTCGGTGGGTGCAACTGTCCTGCCTCACCTGAAAATAGAATGTCGCGCCGGTTGGGTTATAATTAACCCTATCGGAGGTGAGTTCCATGAGACAGTCGCGCCGGCATTTCTCAGCGCCGCAAAAGGCTCAAATCGTCCGTCGCCATATCAGTGGCAAAGAGCCTGTTTCCAACTTGGCCGATGAGTTCGGCCTTCAACCCAGCCAGATCCACAACTGGATTAAGCAGGTACTCGACCAGGCCGAGCATGCTTTGGAGCGCGCAGCAGGCCGTCCGCCCCGCGCAGAGCGGCTTCAAGCGAAGCTCGTCGAGCGGCTCCAATCCAGTCTCGTCAAGAAGAACGAGGTCATCGCCGAGCTGATGCAGGAGCACGTCCAGCTAAAAAAAGAACTTGGGGAACTCTGAACGGAGCCTGGGTTCCCCACGACACGCGTGACCAGGTCGTCGACTACGTCAAGCATTGGGTCGACCGCACGGAGCTTCCGGCTCGTCAGCTCCTGAGTTGGCTCGGCCTGGGCACAAGTAAGTTCCACGACTGGAAGCACCGTTACGGCAAAGTCAACGAGCACAACGGCAAGGTCCCGCGCGATTGGTGGCTCGAGGACTGGGAAAAACGAGCCATCGTCGATTTTCACGATCGCCATCCTCTCGAAGGATATCGCCGCTTGACCTTCATGATGCTCGACGACGACGTGGTGGCCGTCAGCCCAGCGAGCGTCTATCGCGTGCTCAAGCAAGCGAACCGGCTCGATCGCAGGCGGTTCTCACCGTCGAAGAAGGGAACCGGCTTCGTGCAACCACTGGTGCCTCATGAACACTGGCATGTGGACATCTCTTACATCAACGTCTCGGGGACGTTTTACTACCTGACGAGCGTGCTGGACGGTTGCAGCCGATACATTGTGCACTGGGAGATTCGTGAGAGCATGACCGAGCGCGAAGTCGAGACAATCATCCAGCGGGCGTTGGAGCGGCATCCAGGAGAAAAGCCACGGATCATCAGTGACAATGGCCCGCAGTTCATTGCCCGGGATTTCAAGGAATTCATCCGGCTGACGGGCATAACGCACGTTCGGACGAGCCCGTATTATCCGCAATCGAACGGAAAGCTTGAGCGCTGGCACGGCAGTTTGAAACGCGAGTGCGTACGGCCAGCGGCGGTGTCTTCGTTCGATGAGGCTCTACGTCGAATTGCATCATATGTGGATCACTATAATAATATACGGTTGCATAGCGCGTTAGGTTATTTGACCCCAGCCGACAAGTTGATCGGGCTGGAAAAAGAAATCTTCGCTGAGCGTGACCGCAAGCTGGAGGAGGCGCGCGAGCGTCGAGCAACAGTTAGACACGGGTCACAAGAGGTTGCGTGAAGATCGCGGACGAGCTACAAACGATGTTGACCTGGGCGGAGGATAGGGCACTGCTGAGGAGCACCCCGAGCGCCGAGCCAGGGGCCAAGACCGGAGCCAGAGCCGAGCATACCTCGGCTCTGCGCTCTCTCCTCGATCGCAGCACGACAGCTCCGGGATTGGCACCAATGCGACAAACCTTCGCGGCACGATGCCGCGACATCCAGGCCACGATGCCGTTCCCCATTCATTTACGCCAATCGGACGAAATTCCATTTCACGGTGAACCAAGACAGGTAAACGGAGATCGAATGCAACACGGGAAACCCATTCGGCGAGGGCGCTTAACCGTCAACCGGACGCCCGCGCAGCCACCCGCTACGACCTGCCCTTATGGAACTTCCTGAAGTTCGCGCGAAAATATCGCCACCGGGCCGAGTTTTCGGTTTCGTGTGAGGCCGGCACCGACCTGCCCAGCCTTCCCTGGGTCGCGATCACGAGCGACATTTGCGATCGTCCTTGACAGACGTTGCAACACCTTAACCGGATTTATCCCGGCGTCTGGAAACAGGTGGAGGCCTTGCGTTTGGCGCAGGAAGCTGGGCGACTGGCCGAGCTCGTGTTTCGTGCCCATTGAACTTTTTCAGAGGATTGTAGGCGACGGCGAGCCGCTCCTGACCGCAGAGCAACACAAACAAGCGCTTTATGAGTCGGCCAAAGGCGTCAGGAACCGCTCTTGAGGTTGCGCCGAACCAGGCGGGCGCTTACCTGCCCGCAGCTTCGCGCGGCGCCCATCCGAAATACCGTCGCCAACCGCCTTGGTGTATAGTGTTAACAGAGGCGCACGATAGACCCCAACGGCTGAATGTCGGCGAGTCTTGGGCTACGAACGAGCGTGAACTGAACGAGTTGCTTCCTTTCCATGCCGACCCGCCTCCGCTCCGAGTAGACGAGGGGGGCGCCGTGCGCGTCGGCAAAAGTCGGATCAGCCTCGACCTGGTCGTCGAGCAATACGAGAACGGCATGACGCCGGAAGACATCGTCCGCGTTTACGACACATTGGTGCTCGCCGACGTCCATGACGTCATCGCGTATTACCTCCGGCACCGCGACGCAGTGCGCGCCTATTTGAAGACTCGAGAAGCCGAGTCCAAGGCCCTGAGGGCGAAGATCGAGACCGAGCGACCGCGCATCTCGCGTGAAGCACTGCTGGCACGCCGCAGTGCCATCGAGAATGCCAATGCTTCGACTCGCCAGTGACGCAGACGTCCACGGTGGAATTCATCCGCGGCCTGCGCCGCCGCCGTCCCGAGATCGACTTGGTCCGTGCCCAAGACGCGCTGCCCGAAGGCACGCCAGACCCCGACGTCCTCGCCTGGGCCGCTGCAGAGGAACGCGTCTTGATCACCAACGATCGGAACACGATTGTTGGTTTCGCGTATCAACGCTCCGCGGCGGGAGCGCCAACGCCCGGCCTCATTGTCACGACCAACGAGCAATCCGTCGGTTCGGCCATCGATGACATCCTGCTCATCGCAGAGCACATGCTCGAGGAAGAGATCAGCGACCAGCTCGTCGTGTTCCTGCCCCTCCGGGGATAAAGTCGAGCGCAGCCCATCGGTAGTCAACTCGAACCCCCGCCCACCCCAAAAACCTCCACGGTACACCAGCAGCGGCCCGAGCCAGCCGGGCCCCACCGATCGCTACAGCAAATCGGCCCGCGACTTTCCTAGGAGGGGGCTCAGCCCGCCGACCGGCTCGGTCCGTCCCGAGGACGGGCAACCCGGCCGTCAGGCGCTCGTGATGGAACCGATCAGGACCGGGGCTGGCGCCGTCATCGGCTGGCTGATCTGGACCTGGACCTCGGTCTCCACGGCGGGGAGCACCGGGCCGAGGACGACGATGATCGGCTCGGGCGAGCTTCCCGCAGGTGGGATGCTCGACGACACGGCGGCCACGATCGCGGGTGCGTGGACTCGGGCCGCCCGCACGGGGTGTTTGGCCACCTTGTGGACCTCTGCCCGAGCCATCGGCCGGAGCAGCCCGGCATGGGGGTTCACGACCGAGGGCACGTCCCGGGCGTCGAGCGCCTCGAGCTGAAGCCGGTGGGTGCGATTGCGTCGCTGGATCGTCATCGGGTCAACTCCTGGTTGTGGTCGCGCGAGACGGGCTTTCGGACCGTTGTCGCCCGCTCCTCGCGGAGGCATAACTTCCGGCGCCCGGTTATCAGTTGCATTGCTTCCGGCTAAATCGGCGCCGCGCGCCGGCGACGATCAATCCCGTGATGCCCAAGCCCAGGAGCACAGCGCCCGATGGTTCGGGAACAGACGACGCAGCCACACCGATCACCCACGGGTCGGTCCCCCCCATTCCAGGGTTGGTTGTAGCCCAGAAATTGACACCACCGGGGCTGCCAATGTATCGATCGGGTACCCCGTCGTGGAAAAAGTCACGCCGGTACTGCAGGTCGGCGTTCCCGCCAACAAGTGCGAGCTCGAAGTTTTGATTTTCAGTCTGGATTTCTGGAAGTAGAAGCTGCGTGTCTGTGGCGATGAGATTTTGAACAATGCTGTCGGCTCCCGATCCCGATAGGGTGAAAGGCGCCCGACTGGAGGTGTAACCGTCCACGTCCATGCGACGATATCAGCCGCTGTCAATGTGCCAAGATTCCCGTCGGTTGTGATCGACCCCGTCAAGGTTGAACCGTTCTGGTCTGCGGCGTAGTTTTGGAGTGAGTAAGTGATCTGGCCTGCCAGTGTGGTGCGACCGCCAGCGACGAGTATGGAAACTGCCGCGGTCGCGAATACAAATTGCCTCATGATTGCTCCTTCTGGTGTTCGTGATGGGGGCATGGGTCGTGACGACGGCTCAATCAGGCTTGACTCGTTCCAAAGCGACACCCGTTATCTCAACTTGTTCGTAGTAGGGCCGGGCCTCGAGCCGGTAATCCTTGATTTGATCCGGAGGCGTGTCGAACTCAAAATTGATTTGGCGCCAGAATCCCCCATCGAGGGCCGAACTGATCACCCCCGGGCACTCCACGCCGGCTAAGTCGATCGCGACGAGCCGAACCGGCCAGTTCTCGATATTGTAAATGAATAATAATGACGTGCCTTTCGCGGTCGCGACTGCGTCACCCAAGATGTAGTTTGCTCCGTCCTCGGTGCCGCCACTGCCGGCATAGTGCCACTTGGTCTGATTGATGTTCCACGGACCGAACGCCACCTTGAAACGGGCCGTGCAAATGCCCGCATCGGCGGGGATCGCGGCGGTCGCGCAAAAGAGGCCGGCTACGGTTTCGCCCTCTCGCTTGGCCGGCACCAGCTTTCCTCCGCGCGACTCGATGATCGACCATTGCTCGTCAGCTCCCGGAGGAATGCGGCTCAGGCGAGCCACGACCAGCCTCTTGATGCAGTTGTCGCTCGTGATGCCGTCGTCGATTCGGTCACAGGGGGCGGGATGTAATGGCGTTCCATCGGGCCGGTGCCAGGTATCGGGCCCAGACGGTACAGAAGAAACACCGATGATCTCGATGGTTGCTCCGCTGGGCAGGCTTCTTGTAAAGCGCTGATCGCGCATGTTGCTTTCGTTCGTTTTCTGGCGTGGCCGCGACCCGGATTGCAGCGACGGCGGCGCGAGAAGCCCTCCGCTAGGAGCGCGCTGCGATACGGCATGAGTTGTCAGACCTAGTCCAAAAGCGGCAACAGCGCCGGCCGCGACCAGTTTCAGCTTCTCCCACCTCATCACCTTGATGGTTCTTTGGGTAAGATCGGTGACCGCACACGAAAATGCGCAGGCGGACGACGCAGTTGCCGCGCGGGCCGTCGAGTGAATGAGTTTCGCTGGAATGGCCGCTCGGGATTCATTCGTGAGCAACGTCGTCAAGCCGGCGGCAACTACGCCCGGCGCGAGGCCTCGCCGCGCCAGCTTCGCCCGCAACCTGAGTCGACCCTTCCTGAGTCGGTTTTTGACGGTCGCGACTGGCCAGTTGAGCTGCCGTGCCGCTTGATCGTACGTCATGCCCTGCAGGTGACACAGCTCGACCGGGCATCTATACTTCGCCGGCAGCGCGTCCACTTCCTCACCGACGACGGCGCGGAGTTCGCTGAGCTCGACGTCGCCCGCTCGATCATCCGCCGACGGAGAAGGAATTCCCTCGATCGCAGTCCGCCGGTGTGCAGCCTGAGACCTCGATCGCAGCGAGACGCGGTGGGCGACTCCATAGAGCCAGCGGCCGAGGGACCCGTTCACCCGCACGGATCCGGCTTTTCGCACGAGAACGAGGAAGGTCGCCTGGAAAGCGTCCTCTGCCTCGTGGGTATCGCCGAGCACGCGGTGGCACACCCCCCAGACCATTGCGCCATGGCGATCCACCAAGGTCGCGAAAGCCGACTCGGCCGCTGCCGCGGCTTCGGCCGATTTCGCCCGCTTCACCGTGTACCGCTCGAGGAGCTCAGTGTCGGTCAGCCCCGTCGTCGTCCCAGCCTCGAACAGGGCTCGCAATGGCCGCCATGCGCCGCCGACTTGCCCGATTCCCATGATTGTCCGTCTCGTCGTGGTCTAGAATGCACCTGCACCCGGCATTACTATGCAGCGAGTGGACTTCGCGGTCCCAAGTTTTTTTGAAGAATGCGATAAACTTCGCAAGATCGGATTCGTCAGTGGGCCCGCACCGAGCCACTGCGACTCGCGGACCAAGAGCTGCATTCTTCCGAAAGTACACGCATGAAATGCAGCCTGCAGACCTCGCACATTACGTCCGTGTATTCGTACCGCTCGATGGTGTCCTGCTGATTCAACTCGGGCGGGAAAGCCGCGAATTGCTCGACGAATTCTTACGGGTGATGGATCACCAAGAATACGACAAGGGGAACTGGGTTAATGACTGCGGGTGTCACAAGCCGCCACCGAAGAAACCTGCCATCGCAACGACAGTGCCACCGAAGGGAAAGCCGGCGCCGCATGGGCAGAGAAAGGGGAAATGAACGATGGCTGTGCAGACTGACAAACGAGCGCGACTCACCCACAAGAAACTACGACCAACGGGGCTCTCCAAGTACATCGCACGAGTGAGAAATTTCCCGCTTGAGCCCATTCGCAATGAGGCGCACTTGGTCGAGGCACAGGCCGTGCTTGACAAGCTGTTGCAAGAAGACCTGGACGCGGAAGGCGAGATGTATCTGGGTGCCCTGACTTGCCTTGTCGAGGCTTATGAGGAGGAACACGAGCCGGCGCTGGACGTTTCTGAGGCCGACGTGCTACGCGAGCTGATGAGAGCGAATGGACTCACCCAAAGGGCGCTCGAGGAGAGAGTCGGGATTGCGCAGTCCACAATCTCTGCTGTCCTGAACGGAACCCGGTCACTCACAAGGAACCAAGTTCTCGCACTCTCGAAGCGTTTTCTTGTGCGTCCGTCCGCCTTTCTGCCACTTAGGCCCCAGAGTTGAGCGAGCGCGGATCGATCATGGAGAACGTCGCGAATTGGTCCGCCATGCGGGAGGACACCGATCGATTGCTCGCTAAGCGACATCTCATGAAAATGCCTCGCATTGCGACTGAGGCGCACCGCCTCCATACCGAGAACCAAACATGAGCCCGACGTATGCCAGCAGGACCATCAATGTCCTCAGACTAACGCGGAAGCACGGATCGACGGTCTCGGATGCCCCAGCCGTAGGCCCAGGTGGCGTCCTTCCGCAGTGCAAAACCACGGATAAATGAGCATCGCAGGGATCAGCGTTACATCGAGGAACGACCAGCCGCGCCAGGCGACCTCCAGGGTCGTCGCCAGAAGCGCGGTCGCGATCCCCACGCCGAACCCGGTCAACGCGAGCGTGCCGATCCGCCGGCCTCCCTTCGAATTCTCTTGTACAGTGAGCGGCGCGTCCGCGAAAAACGACGACGCGAGCGATCTTCTCGGGGTGGGATATCGGTGGTACAAACATCCAAGGCCGGCGCCGATCAACGGGTTGATGATCACGCAAGTAGCCAAAGGAAGAGAGCGAGAGCTCGCCCCAGGTAGCACGAGTATCGACCCACACAAGAGCAGCGGAAGCGATCCTGCTGCCAGTCCTACCAGCGCGTACCTGCCCATTGAGCCCACTCGTTCACTGGCATCGTACTGTCCCGCTCGGTCTGTCGTCACACGCATTGCATCCTGGCCAGAAGGAGCCAACGCGACGTCCCCGAAAGGGGTGAACACGGCGCCGGGCAAGCCGATTAAGAACAGCGGCACTGTGAGCGGGTCGCCGCGATCAGGGCCCCATCTCCACAGCGTAAATCTTAGCATCGGTTCGCGATTTAGAGCAGTGGTTATCCAGTTGGCGACCTCGATCGGCTCGTCGCCGATTTACGCACCGGTCCAGGCCGGCACGACGATGGGCGAGTGGGACGGAAACCGGGACGCAATCCTGCTCGCGGCGACAAAAGGCTGGACCGGGAACTCGCCTCGCTCCTTTACCAAGATCATTCGCCAGATCAAGGCTCGCCTCATCGAATCCCGAGGCGCCACCCAAACGGTCGTCGTCTTCTGCGACTCCTGGGATTCCACCTCGTTGACCGCAAGGCCGCCGAGTGGTGCTTCCACCGGCGGCACGGTTGGCGTGAACGAACCAGCTCGCTTGTCCCAAGCCGCTGAAGACTTGCCGCGAGGCCCTCGCGGTCGCCAAAGGCATCCGTGATTCTGAGAAAATGAAGGCGGCCGCAATCGGCCGTTTATGTTCACGGAGGGCTCACAGCGCCCGGTTGCATGATCTCGAAGACTTTCCGCGTGCGAAGAAAGCAAACATCGAACGCCTGGAAGAATCGGATTGTCTGGCATCAGGTCAAGCCCACCAGAAGCCGGGTTCCTGTCGCAGAGTTCAAGTATTGACGACTCCTGCATCGTCCGGTTAGGGCAATCCGCGCTTGGATTGCAAGCCAGGTGCGGCGCATGCGGTGTGATCTGCAACCCGTGAAGCAAGCTTAGCACAAGGTCGTCGGCCGTTCCGAACATGCGCGAAGCTCAGCCCTGTACAAGTCGGCCAATCTGGCCTTTGCCGGTAGTGCCGTCCCGTTAGACTGGCGTGCGATTCGGTATGGTGTCCCCGGAACGAAGCATGGAAATCGGGGTGAGAAATTCGTTCCGCTGTAGAACTCGCGCCGCGGCGGCTTGACCTTTGGTTTGGGCGATTCTTTCGGGTTGATGACAAACGACGTCTTGCCCGCAAGCGGTTGCGACTCCGAGCTCTCGATGCCCGTAAGCGTGACCGTGAGCGACTTGATCAGCGACTGCGGCTTCGCAAATCGCAGGGTGACGGTCGAGTTTTCCGGGTCATAGACGGCACTCGCCAGCCGGACAGCCTTGCGTCGGCTGCGACGACTGGCGCCAGGCAGCGAAACCGAATAACTCGCCATGTTTCCGGCGGTCGTGGGATCAAGGGATACGTCGAACACAAGAACAACGGCCACGAAAAGAACACGCCGATGGCTGACCGTGAACTGGGCGGTATCGCTCGCGACTTGCGGAGGCGAGCTTGAGCTAGTCGTCTGGAAACCAGGCGGGGGGCCGGCCGACTCGCCCGTCGTCAACCAGCCGATATCCTCGAGAATCGCCAGGTCGAGCGCGCTCGGCCAGACCCGGCCGAAGGGAAATGCAACGCCATTCATCAGGTCGCCCAGCAAGTTCGAACCGGGATTTCCTGGCGGATTGCCCACATGGCTGAAGTTTTCGTTGTCGGGTGACCCATTGTTGGCGCCCAGGCTGGTGAGTGGAACCGGGCCGCCATACAGTTTGACGGCGTTCGGGCCGCTAAAGTAGAGGATCGAGGGAACGCCGCCAGTACCGAAGGCGGTGAATCCATCGAACACGCTGGGAACCGGACTCAACTGGCCGTAATTCGGCCCAGAAAGCACCCGGGTGCTGTAAAAACCCAGTCCGTGAACCATTTCGTGGGTGAATACTGATACGGCATCAATGACATTCGGCGGGATCGCGTCGAGGCGGTCTCGCAGAGGATCGAACCAAAACGTCGAGAGGTATTGAGGGTTGAGCCAGATGACTCCGGGCCCGCCTTGTGCCCTATCGATATCGGTTCTTGCCGATACAACGATCTTGGTAGGCGCTCCCAAAAGCAACCGCGAGAGTGCGTCGCCGGCGGCTTCGAGGTCGGTCAGCAGATAGGGGAAAGGCGCGAAGAGTCCTTGCGGATCGTTGAACACGAACGAGAAAGTGATCGGGCCCAGGGGTGAAACGTGCGCCGTCGACGTCACTTCCGCCGTTGCGGTCCCATCGATCGTCGCGATGGAAACGCTCACCGGAGTCCCGTCGCTCGTCGCCGACGGGAACTTATACAAATGAGATCCGCTGACCTGGAAGACCCCCTGGCGCACGCTCTCAACGGTGCCCGTCGAGATCGCGCCGTCTCCCCAGTCGATGATCGCGCTGAACTGACTGGAAATGAGGCCAAGGTAGTTATCGGTGAACGTCGCAACAATATTGCTTATACTGATTGATGTATAGCTCTGGAAAACTGTGGGCGAAGCATTGAGCTTGTAGCCGATCGCCGAGGTGTTTCCGCTCGGGTCAGTGGCGAAGGCCGCAACCCGCCCGACGTCGTCGACCGCGGGCAGCGTGGCCGAGAACTCGCCATGGCCGCTGGTATCGGTGAGCACAGTGACGGTGCCCAGCAGTTTCTCGGCCTGGGGCTCGGTCGTCGCCGGCAACGTGGGGTTGTCGAAGAGATCGATGGAGTACTCGGTGTTCGGCTTCGAGTCGATCGTTCCCTCGACCACCGTCGAACCGTCGACCAGTTCGACCGAGTCCAGGACGGGGGGCATGGAGCCGTCGTTGGCGTGTGTGGTGCTATCGAGAGCGATCGCGCTCGACGTATTCGCGTAGATGGAATTATTCCGAAGATTGTCGTCACTGCCGTGAATTTCCACGGCGGTGGAGTTGAACGCGATGCGATTTGGCTCACCCGGATCCGACCCGCCGATCGTCGTGCCATCTTGATCGATGCTGATCCCTATCCCATTGCTCAGCGCGGCCTCTCCGGTGGCGTCCGTTCCAATCCAGTTGCCGATCACCAGGCCCGTGCTGGTCGACCCATCGTCCTGACCGATCTGGACTCCTTCGTACGTGTTTCCTGAGATGAGATTGCGCGCCCCAGCCGCCGTGCCGCCGATCGTGAATCCGTTGACATCGCCGACAGAGATCCCGATCGACTGACGGTAGGGGCCGTCCTTGGAGCTAGGGTCTGTTCCCGGCGCATTCATTCCCGTGGCGTCCGTGCCGATGTCGTTTCCCTCGACCAGAACGCCCACGGTTGTGCCGGGCAACCCCAAATCGGCAAGGACGATCCCGACGTTCTCACCCGCGATGACGTTGCGGCTCGCGGCCGTTGTGCCGCCAATCGTGGCGGCGGCATCATCCACGAAGATCCCCGTGGTGAGGGATTCACCCGGCGCGTAGTGCGACGACGATGCCAGGATATCCGCACCGGTCGAATCGGTGCCGATGAGGTTGCCGACAATGAGCGCCCTGCGCCGCTGGACTGGACGCCGATCTCCGCATGGAACGCCCCAGCGAGAATTCCGTTGCTCGAGACCACGTTCCCCGAGATGGTTGAGTTCTTGCCGTCCAGCTCGATGCCGTCGCCGGCATTACCCTCGGCGACGCTGCCGGTCGGATCAGTGCCAATGTAGTTGGATTCGATCACGTCGTCCGATCCCCACACGTCCAGCCCATCACCCGGGAACCGATCGATGACGAGCCCGCGTACGAGGCTATTCGACTCAATGCCCAGGCCGGCAGAAAAATCGTTCGGAACGAGCGCGCCACTGATTTCAATGAGCGGCTTGGCGTTATAACCAGGCTGCGTCGTCCCGTCCACAATGACCGGGGCGTCGATCGTTGGCAGCGGAGCCGTCGGCTCGATGGTTTGAACGCCGTCCCCCGGAATCGAAAAAACGATCTGGTCTGTTCCCTGGGGGTCCTGATCGTCATTGACCTGGATGATCGCCGCACGCAACGAGCCGGCAATCGGATCGCTGGGATCGTCGGCCGTCGTGGAGACGGTGAACGTCGTCAAAAGGTAGCGGTTTTCCAGGTCTTCCAGCCGGAGAGGGGAGCGACGCCGGCGTTTCGCGCCTTCACTCATAGAACTACCACGATGTTCGAGACTCTCTCATCGATTCGGCGATGTCGATCCACCGCCCCGTGGACGCGTGATCGAGTCATTCTAGCGTGTCGGTCCGAGTGGCGGAAAGCCCCGATAGAAAAACGACACTCCTCGCTGAACACCACCACGGGACGGAAACCGGGACGCAACTAGTTTTTACCCCTGCCAATAATTGTGCGGCGCCTTTCGCTCTGCGTGTTCTCTTGCTAGAAAGCCTGACCCTTCGGGGTTTGGCTTTCCCTGCGTGGACGACCTTCTGAACGAACGGTGTGCTCCAGGCCGAGATCCGCTACGGTTTTTCTCACCCACTCGTCACTGCCATACGGCCGCCCGCGCTCGATGCTTAGCCGCAGTCGATCTAATTCCTTCGCGGTCAATGGAGTATTGACGCGAGCCGTCCAGCTCGCAAGCCGGCCCACCTGCCAGGGCGACAGCAAACTCTTGATAGCCTCGTCCCCGTGCACCCTCGACCAAAGGCTGCCCCACCGCCAGAGCTGCGCTTTCTCGACCAATCTTGCCGACAAGGGATTCCGCTCGACATACCGCAACAGCGACAGCAAGTGGTCGTCACTCTGCACCGGGAAGCTTTTGAACCGCCCTTGATAGAGGTGCCCGTACCCTACTGTCCGGTGCGAAACGCGCCAGCGCATCGCGTGCGTGTGCGCGAGCCGCCGGAAGAATTCCGTCAGTTGACCGTCCCCCTCCGGCGAGACGACGAAATGCCAGTGGTTGGACAAAAACTCAATACGAAAGGATACGCAGAGGTTGCCGCAAGTGCGCCTCAACCATGACGCGCTCGAACGCCTCGAATTCGGCCTCCTTACGCAACATGTGCATCCTCCCGACCGATCGGTTAAGGACGTGGTAAACACAGCCACCAGGTGCTTCTCTCGCTCTTCTTGGCATAACACGAAGAGATTTCGACACGGCGCGCGGCGCAAATACTAGGTGCGTCCCTGTTTCCGTCCGATGTCGAAATGAGATCCGTTAGAAGCCCTGGGCGCCATCATCACGTTACGCCAGTGCCGCATTAGACTGGAGCGCAGCAAGTCATTCAACACAGTTGTGATCGCCGGGGGATGTTTTTGCAGCAATCGTGTCGGCTGACTCCGTCTTCTAGACGCCGAGAAGCTCGGGGCCGATCCTTCCCATCGCAGTGATCGTGTAGAAGGAGCTGCTCGCCGGCTTCTGGCTGATCCGGCTGGAATCGACGGAAGAGGCGATCGCCTGGATGAAACGCGCACCCTTTCCAGACGGAGTCGTGCTCGAGATCCGCCAGCTCGTCGAGATGGAAGACTTCGGGCCTGCCCTCACGCCCGAGCTTCGGGCGCGAGACGAGCGCTGCATGGAGCAGGCCGCTCAGAACGCGAGCCAGCGGTAACGAAAGTGGACCGTCATAGTTTGCTCGTCGTGAGCGGCGACGGTAAACTTCTTGGGAAGCGGGAGAGGATCTCGACGCGATATTTGATCAACAGCCAGTCACGATACCGCATCGCGCGTGATTCCGGGGACACCATATGGAATTGTCACAGCCATCATGACATCGAGGCAATCGACACGGAATCGGAGAATGCGATGCCAAGGAACGAATTCCGAGCCGCGACCGAGCAATTGCAACTACTTCTCATCGAGGCCAATAAGGGAAATGTGGACGCGAAGAAGGAATTGATCAATCAGTCCTACGATCGAATGCTCTTGATCGTGCGCAAGCGGTTGAAGGGATTCGAGATCGTCCGTCATGATGGACAGGAAACGGTAGATGTGCTTAATGCCGCCTTACTGCCGCTTCTCAAACGTTTTTTTGACGAAGTTCGTCCGGCAACTGTACCGCTATTACTGGGGCTGGTCGGAGAACACTTGAGACGTCATCTGCTCGATACCGTCCGGACCTTGAGGCGACAACCTCTTACCCATTCCTTCGCGGGCGGATCGGCAGCAGAAACCATCGGCCTGGCGTTCTGCTCGGGTTGTCCGGAGCAACTCACCTCTTGGTAGCTAGTTCTAGTCTTTTCTCAATCGCCTCCAGTTGACCCTTCAATTGATTCATTCGCTCGACGCTCTCCTTGCCTGCCACTCGGGACTTCGTCGCCAGGAACCAATCACACCCTTCTAAAGAAAGCCTGGCAATCTCCAATACTCGTTCACGTGTGGCAGGCCACGTGTCAGGAGATTGAGTGCTCAAGGGGTTCAGGAACCTGATTGCGACGTCCGCGAACAAGAACGTCGCCTCGGTGTAACCCGTGTCATCAGGTACTCGCTGCAAATCAACTCTGGCAAGATGAATTGCACTCCAAGCCTCATGGTATTTTCCTTCCCAGAACAATCCTGTCCCGATTGGATACTTCGCCATCCCTGTCCAGAGCAGGAGGCGTGGATGCTCAGCCAGATGCTTCGGGCATGTCTTGGCCGATTCGATCGCGGCAAAAGCCGATTCACGCATTTGTTTACTCCACAGCTTGAAGTGCGCGTGATCATCGAGCCGCAAACACAACTGGGCGAATGCGAAATGTAAATACGTTTTAGAAACACGGGTAAGGAACCGATCGATATCCCCGGGCTCGGTGTCGCGCCGAGACCATGCTTGCTCAAGACGGTTGAGTACGGCGGCCGCGCGGCTGCGGGTTCTCATAGCGCGATCAATTTGCTCGTACGATCCAAGATCCCGATTTGCGCGGAATTGACAGGCCGCGACCAGCACCATTTGGAATGCGCACTCGGCAACGTTTTGAGCTGTCGGCAAAGCATATGCTTCGTAACAATTGAATGCTCGCTCCAGGCAGACTCTTGCGTGTAGTTTTGCCCGCTGTTCGCGGTTGAGCGATCCGAGTAGAGAGTGATCGACCTGTGCTCGACCATTTTACTGGGAGTTGCGTTCTCGGAACCTCGCTCGATTTGCCATCGTTCCCTGATTCCGATGCGCAGCTCGTCTCCAGTCAGTTCCTCGATTGTCAGGACATCCTTCCCACTGCCATAATCGAGTTCCAAAAAGCTTTCGCGCGCATATCTGAATCTTCCCGATCCCTTTTCGACATGGCCTTTCGCGTCCGTGAAGGTGACCTGATAAAGTCCTGTCGGGGTCAACGTGAGTTCGAGCTGGCCCGTATGCGCCGCAGTGATCATTATCCCCCGCTTGGATTTCCACTTGCCCATGACTGAGGAGCCAGCAGCCGCAGCTTGTCTCGTCGCGACTGGGAGTTCAAACGAGATGGCACGACTTCTCTTCCCCATGAGAGCGGATGCCAGTGGAATTGACTCACTCATGGACGAAGAAGTGTCGAACACAAAATCCTGTTCCAGATTGGCGCAACCGGGAATGCGGGCGAATCGGTTCATCAATTCCTTGAGTCGCCATGTCATGAATCGCCTTAATTCCTTGATCGTCACGTTACCGTCCTCGTCGTCATCGGCCTCCCCCAGCAAACCTTCTCTCATTGCTTCCGTGAATGTGGGGCAATCAAGATTCGCTTTGCTCAACTGGCTGGAAATCGACGAGGCCAGGAGCATGAACTCCGCGTGCTGGATCTGCATCAGTTCCTCCGCGGCCTCTTGAATCTTGCCCGAATGGCATGAGTCGACCACCAGGAGAACCCGAACGCCTCGTGCGACAATGGGTCGAAGCTCACCCAGGATTTCCGAGTCCTCGAGGAGTGTGGAATCGGGCGAAGCGGGATCGAAGTCGTACGGTACGCCGCACCATCGACCGCCTCTTAACGCACCATGACAGCTTAGATAGACAACGACCAGCTCTCCCCGTGCAGACTTCTGACGCAGAGTCTCGAGCCCCAGTTTAATCCCTGACCTGGTCGCCTGCTCGTTGATCAGGAGCTGGCTGTCGATCAGTCGACCTTATGGGGGCTTGTAGACCCCGCACACTTTACTGAGCGAAAAAACGAACCATTCCACCGCAAGCCGCCGTAAGAATCAGAGCCTGCGTGACGACGGCACGGCAGTCCCGGCATCGGGGTCAATCTTTCCCAGGGCTCGGGCGGCGGCTTTGCGGCAAGTCTCATTCTCTCCTTTGGCCAGTTCGTTGAGCGCCGGTACTGCATCTTGCGCGGGGGGGCCGACCTCCCCTAAGACCTCTGCGGCTTTCACTCGAACCTGAAAGTCATCATGCCGCAAAAGTTCGATTATCGCTGGAACTGCATCCAGATCGATGGCGATTTGCTCGAGAGCCCATTTCGCGCCATTAACCTCGATAATTGCGGCATCTTCTCGACACAGTGAGACCAGATGGGGTGCGGCAGCCCTTGCGGCGGGGCCTATACGACCGAGGGCGCGGGCAGCGCGACCTCGCACGCACGCTTCTTCGTCTCGAAGCGTTTCTATGAGCACAGCTACCGCATCTCGGGCGTCGGGGCCAATCCGTCCCAGAGCCTCGACGACGGCCCTGCGTACATCCGGGTCGTCGCATCGGAGCATTTCAATGAGCTGCGGCAGTGCGTCCCGCAATTGTGGGACGAACGTTGACGGTCGGTCGGTAATAGCGGTGAGGGCGAGCAAGGCGGCCATGTGGGACTCCGAATCTTCGTCCCGCAATAGTTGAAAGAGATCCGGAATCGCGTCTCGAGTCTCCGGGGCCAATTCGGCCCAGAGCCCAGGCGACCGTCTCACGGCAACACGAATCCTTGCGCTGGAGAAGTCTGATAAGATCGGGCACCGCGCCGTCGGCTTTCGAGCCAAATCGGCCCAAGGCATCTGCTGCGCCGACGCGAGCGTTCTGGTCATCGCCCCGGAGCATTTCAATGAGGTTGACCACCGCTTCGTTGGATCTTCGATAGACGCGGCCCAGAGCAATGGACGCAGCGGTCCGGACGCCTGGGTCCTCACTCTTTAACAATTCCAGAAGCGAGGCGTCCGCCTCCTCCCCGATATGACCAAGAGCAAGAGCGGCCGCCCGACGCACACTCCCTTGTTCACAACGAAGCACTTCGATCAGCGGGGCTACTGCGTTTCCACCGATACTTGATAACGCCCACACAGCGAAACTTCGGTCGTCCGGCCCTGCGCTCCGAAGCACTTCGATGAGCGCGGGCACGGCTTTTCGACCCATCCTCGACAAGGCCCCCACAGCGAAACTTCGGTCGTCCGGCCCTGCGCTCCTGTCTCGCAGCAACTCGATCAGAGCAGGAATGGCGTCGCTTACGCTGGGACCGATGCGAATCAAAGCCTCTCCCGCAACGATGCGGGAGTCAGGGTCACCGCTCCTGAGCACAGCGATCAGCGCGGGGACTGCCTCCACAGCATTCTCACCGATCAGGCCCAGAGCCGTGGTCGCGGCCATGCGGGTGGCCTGGTCTCCATCTCGGAGTAGTTCGACGAGTTCGTGGACTGCATCTCGGCCAATCCGAACGAGAACTTCTCCAGCGGTTGCCCGGATGTTGGAGTGGGCACCGCTCTCCAACAACTCGACGACCGCGGGCACCGCTTTTCGACCGATTCGCGCGAGCGAGGCAATGGCGGCCTTCCGCACGCGCGATTCCTCCTCCCGCAGAAGTTCCAGAAGCTCAGGCACAGCATCCAGCGCCTCGGGGCCAATCACGCCCAGGGAATCCACGGCGGCGATTCGGATATCGAGGATGTCCGCGTGTCGAAGAATTTCGATCAGATTATTTACATATTCTCGCATGCTTTTCTCGTTCGATCGCGGCGTCAGGTAGATTTTGACGAATAGTCGCTGATATATATTTATGTAAATGCATCGGTTACCGGCCGCCGATCTCACTCCGAGGATCCCTTGGTGGCCTCGGAGTGGTCGAACATGATGGCTTTATCGAAGATCCTCGGCTTTTTACCGTCGGTCAAGACTCTTTCCGAGTGGTTAGCGTCTCGTCCAACGCACATGCATGAGTCTCCCACACGTGCTCTTGCCCAGTCCTTACCATGGACCCATGGAGCCATTCGGCACTCCACGTTTGCTTTAAACGTGGGACTATAGACGTGTATCACATTCTTCTCGATCATCGTGATCGTTCCCCGAACCATGTCGTTGAATGGATCGGCCATGGCACTCTGGAGTGGGTTCGAGGGGTCCAGCTCGAGTTGGTCGAAATACTTTAAGGATTTCGTGGCTTTAGCCGGCTTTATGTCCTGCGAAATTTGGGAAAGTGTACTCTTCATCTCGCTAAAGAGCTTTCTGGTGGCTGGCAAGGTGAACATCCACACAAGGAACAGGGTGCTGAGGATGCTGACGATCCATTGAATGACCGTTTTCCTCGTCGACGGTTGTTTGGGGTCCAGCTCTTTGTTCTCGCTCATGGCTTCAACTCCTTAGCTTGGACTCCCTGACGTTTGTATTCGCCTGCCATAGAACTAAGCGATCGCGTCCAACCAATTGCCGCAAGAAAATCATGGTTCATCCGGCGGAAGCGCGCGCCGAAGTTGAAGTCAGTGGATACGCTGATTCCACTTGGAGTTGCGTCAAGACGCTCCAGAGATGGGAGGTCAGCGTGTCCACGAGCCAGTTGTATCACGCATTCGGGATTCGCGGCTACCAGTACGGGACCCGGGGGTTCCGGGGATACCAAACGCATACGCCGTGCAAACGTGTTGGCCTTGAAACCGTCCGCGTGTCATCTCATTCCGGCACGCTCACGCGCAGCAGCAGTGCGTCCACGTGGGACCAGAGCCGCTTCCACCGCTCACGTTCCCCATCCTTGTCGTGCTGTCCGTACTCTCCGCGCCGGAAGGCCGGCAGCTTCGGGAGAATCAGGCCCTCGGCCTCTCGGCGGAGCACATGGCAGATCCAGGCGTGGTGGTCACGCGCCTGAATCGCCTTCCAGTCGTACGCGACGTTCGCCGCGGCGAGCGTTTTCCGGGCTTCCGCCAACTGTCCATCCCGGTGCAGGGCCATGGCGAGGACGAGACGGGTCATCGGACCGTCCAAGCGGGACGCGTCGCCACGCATCGTGGCGATGGCCTCGCGAAACTTCCCCTCACGGTATTCCGCCAGGCCTCGGGCGAACAGGAACCAGGAATAGTTCCCGCCGTGAGCCGATGGGTCCGACGCCGCGGCGCGCCGGGCGAGCGCGACGGCCTGGCGCAGCTCCTCCCCAGTCGCGGGCATGAGTAGACAGGCCCGGCCGGTGCGTTCCGCGAAGTACGGATTATTAGTGATGGAAAACCTCGCGAGCAAGTCCCGCCGGGCCCGGCGGTACTCCTCCTCCCGGCCAAGGAACAGGCACAACTCGGCATACCCGATCCAGGAATTGTGATCCACCGGATTGCCGAGAAGAGCGGTCTGCCAGGCGACCCGCGCCTCTTCGAGCCGCCCCTGCTGCAACAGCTCCGTCGGCAATACGCGTCGGGGATCCGCGCGCTTCGGGTCAAGCACGAAGGCCCGTTCCTGCACCGCGATTCGCCGCAGCACAGCACCGATTTCATCCCACAGCGCGAAGCATTCGGTGCGCTCCTCCGCGGATGCTTCATCCAGCGCCTTCAGGTCACGTATCCCGGCCAGGTCGGGCTCGACCTGCCAGTGCATGAGCATCCTCCTGGCGAGAGCGAAGTCCTGCTCGGAACCGCTGTGCAGCGTCTTCCCCCACAGAGCCAGGTCGGCCCGCAACCACTCGCGCGCCTGCTTGCGCCACCGCGCCCGCTCGGCCCGGCTGAGCCCGGCCCCATCCCTTGCCAGGCCACACCCAGCCAGGGCAGCGCAACGGGCCGCGAGGTAAGGGGCTTCGGTGTTAACGGATTCGACGCGCTCGTAGAAAGGTTCCTCTTCCGTGGACCGGTAACGGCACTCCGTGGTCAAGTTGTCCGCAAGTTCCGGGTCGGAAGAAAAAGCCTCCGCGTACAACCGCGCCGCGGCATGATGACGGCCCTGGGACTGACAGATTCCTACGAGCGCGAGACGCTCATCGTTGTTCTCCGGCTGATATTCTCCGCGAAGAAACGCCGGCAAGTTCGGCAAGATCAGGGCCTCGGCCTCGCGGCGGAGCACGTGGCTGACCCACGCCGTGGGGTGGTCAGCCTGAGGCTCCATCCAGTTGTAGGCCCGGACCGCGGCCGCCAGTGTCTTGCGAGCTTGCGCCGGGTGGCCGGATTGGAACTGCGCCATAGCCAGCGCCAACCGCGGACCAGGGCGGTTGGGCAGGAGATCGGCCGACTCTTCCAGCAAAGGCACGGCTTGCTGAGGTCGGCCCTGGTGATATGTCGCCAGTCCCTTGACGAACTGGGTCCAAGCGCTGTCAGGAAAGAACTTGGGTCCCGTGGCCACGGCGAGGTCCATGAGACCGATTGCACCTTGGAGTTCCTCTCGGGAACCCGGCAGAAGCAGACAGGCCAGGGCGTCGCGTTCGGCCATGGCCCAGTGGTCTGTTCTGTCTCTTGAGCGTGCGAGGAGCACCTTTCGGGCCCAGCGGTACGCTTCCTCGTTGCCGAGGAATGCGCAAAGCTGGGCATAGCCGTCCCACGGGTCGTAATCCGGGGGTTTTGCTTCCAACAACTTTCCCCACAGGGCACGGGCCTCCTCCAGCCCGCCCCTTGGGGCCAGGGCCCTGGCCAGGTCGCGGGCGCCGGCGCGATTGGAATTGAGTGGAATGGCCTTCCGGAAGGCAGCGATGGCTCCATCCGTGTCCCCGGCGTCGTGTAGCGCTCGGCCCAGCATGATGTGTGCCTGACTACTCTCGGGACGGCTGGCCACTGCCGCTCGAAAGTAACCGACGGCTTCCTGCGGGTGTTCCGCCAGCGAGATGTAGCCCATGTGGTAGTTGATCCAGAATTCGTCCGGGTGGCGCTGCTGGGCCGCGCGCACGAGGGCCCGCGCTTCCTCTCCCTCGATACCGCGATTCAGGATGGCATCGGCCAGCCCGCCGAGAATCAGCGGCGGTTGGTCAGGAGCTTGCCGGGCCCGGAGCAGATCCATCCGCTCGCCGTGATCGTAGGCGCCTCCCAGCGTCTTCCGGAGGCGTCGCCGCCAGTCATCGTCGTCCGCCTGGTCGAGCACGGCCCGCAAATTCGGCCTGTCCGCATCCCATGCCCAAAAGAAGAGCCAGTCGTGGAGGAAGGCCAGAAGCGTGTCGCGGACGGCCGAGTTGCGGATTTGCGCCGCCGCCGCCGCCGGCTCAGTCGCCGGTAAGGCAATCCCATACTCCTTGAAAGCCTTGGCGTACAGTCGATGCCCCGAGGGTGCGGTGCCTTCCAGCAAGCGGAGCCGGATCTCCTCCAACTCGCTCACTATGCGCACGTCGGCGAGCGCCTGGCCCACGCGCTTGTGGATCCCGACGAGAGCCGGCGTGTCCATGAGTCTCGGTGCCCCCTCCAGCACCGCGCGCGCCTCCGGCCACCGGCCCTTCTTCTGCATGGCCACGGCCTGCTCCAGCACGGCCTCCGCGGCTTTCGACTGCTGCCCCTCCCGTCGCGCCGTCTCCTCGCGCCGCTCGGCCCGCTGTCTTTCCAGCCAGAAACCTCCGCCCAGGGCTAAAGTCACCAGCGCGAGAGCCGTGGCCACGAGAGCTGCCTCTGTTGGGTTGCGCCGGCACCAGCGCCAGAAACGCTCGAAGAATCCCACGGGCCGGGCCTGGATCGGCCGGCCTTCTCCGAACCGTCTCAGATCGTCCGCCAGCGCCGCGGCGCTGGCGTACCGCCGCGCCGGCTCCTTGTTCAGGCATTTCAGGCAAATCGTCTCGAGGTCACGCGGAACTGTCGTGTTCAGTCGCGCCGGAGCGACCGGCTCTTCGTGGATCACCTGCCGCTCGGTTTCTGCCGCCGTCTCTCCCCGAAACGGCGGCCGGCCGGTGAGCATTTCATAAAGCAGCGCGCCCAGGGCGTAGATGTCCGTGGCCGGACCGATCGCTCCCGCGTTCCCGATCACCTGCTCGGGGGCCATGTAGCTGGGCGTCCCGAGCGGGGTGCCGCTCAATGTGAGCGCCGCCTCCGACTCGAAGTGCCGCGCCAGCCCGAAATCAGCAATCTTGGGCATTCCTTCTGCGGTGAGCAGGATGTTGCCGGGCTTCAGATCGCGGTGCACGATCCCGGCCTGCTGCGCGACCTGCACCGCCTCCGCCAGCGTCAAGAGCAGCGCAGCCGACCGCCGGGCCGGCTGCGGCGCGCCCGAGAGCGCCTGCGCCAGGCTTCCCCCTTCCAGAAGCTCCATCGTGAAAAAAGGGCACCCCTGGTGCTCGCCTACATCATGGACTGCAACGATGTTCGGATGGTGTAGGCTCGCCACAACCTCGGCTTCGCGCTGGAACCTCGCCCGCTCGTGTGCTCCTGGGTATGCGCCAGTTTGCATCATCTTGAGAGCAACGGTGCGGTTCAATCGCAAGTGCCGCGCCTTGTAAACGACGCCCATGCCACCGCGACCCAGCACCGCTTCGACGTCGTAGCCGGCGATCCGGGGGGGTGGTGAATCCGGCGGCTCAGGCGGCGCCGTTTCCGATCCGCTGGTCGGGAACAACGAGTCGACTTCGAGTTCGAGCTTGCGCAGCCGCCTCAAGCCATTGCGCACTTCGCTCAGCAACTCAGGGCAATCCTTGCACGCCTCCTCCGGTGTAGAGCGCGATTCCAGGATCGCCTCGAGCAGGGCTCGCACTCGTGGATCGGCTGCCATCACCGGATTCTCCCACAGCCGTCGCGTACTCGCCTCGCGTGCAGAGCGCCCAGGAAAAGGCCGGGCCTATTCGCCACGGCTGCCGCGATGACTAACCGCCGGGCCGGAGGTCTTCAAGCACCTCCGACAAAATCAGAAGCGCACGATTGAGCCGCCGCTGCACCGTTTTGGTCGATACGCCCAGCACCTCCCCGGCCTCGACCTGCGTTATGCCCTGGATGCGCACGAGGTCGAAGACCTCCCGCTCCTCGTCGGGAAGGTCATCGACTGCCTGCAGCATGCGCAGACCTTTCGGCGAAAGCCTCGAGATGCTGGAGGGCGGTGATAACGCGATCCCCTCGTACAGCTCCCCAGCGGCCGGCTGACTATCTAAGCGTCGGGCCAGGTCATTCAGCTCCCAGCGCATGTGCTGGTTGGCCAGGGCGAAGAATTCTCGCACCGTCTGGGGACGAGCGGCGCGCAGGGCCTTGAGCAGCCGTTCGACCACCGCGCTCAAAAGCTCATCGGGTTGCAGGTTCACTGGGGGCTGCATCAAACGTGGGTAACCCCGGTACAGCAAGTTCGCGCACAGCACTTGCAGGCGATGGACCGACCGGTCGAGGAGCGCCCGCACAATTGTTTCGGCGGGCGTGTCCCCGGCGAGCGCATCGAGGTAGCGCTGCACTGCGATTGTGGTCTGTTCTTCAATCATCGTCAGCACACTCTGCCCGGTGGCGCAAGCTTCTCGATCGACAAGCCCTCCACACGCTCTAGCAGTTCTCCGGCGATCATTTCCAGTTGTGCGACGATCGGCTGAGCTTTGTCAAGCTGGGCGCCCGCCGCGGCGTCCTCCAGATCGGCCGCCTGATTGCCAGCAACCGTGGAGAACGCCGACAGCATACCACAGAATTTGTGAGCCGCTTCCCGTAAACGCAGCGCGTCACGGTGATGCAATGCCTCGCGGACCGCCGCCAGGTGCTCCGGAACTCGCGCCTCCAGCGACCGGCACATTTTCTGGAGCATCCCCGCGTCGGCCCCGCACGCGGCTAACAGAACTCGCGGGTCAATCGGATCCAGCCGCTCTTGGCTGTGAGGCGGATGACGTCTCACGACCCGGTCGATCGCTGCCCACAGCTCAGCAGCCTTGAACGGCTTGGTGAGGTATTCGTCCATGCCCGCCCGCAAGCACTGCTCGCGGTCCTCGCGTTTCGAGCGCGCGGTCAAGGCGATGACGGGCAGGTGGTGTCCTGTCGTTTGCTCGCGCTTCCGGATCGCTTCCACCACTTGGAAGCCGTCCAGCTCCGGCATGTGGATGTCCAGGAGCAACAGGTCGAACTGTTCGCGCTCCAGGCGGCCCAGCGTCTCGCGACCGTCAACCACCATCGTCGCCGAGAGCCCCTGGCCGGCCAGCATATACTCCAGAAGGTCCCGGTTGAACTCGTTGTCCTCGGCGACCAGGATGCGCAGCGCCAGTCCCCCTAGACCCTCCAGGTTGGGTGGCCGCACAACCGCAGAGCCATCGGGTGGCCGCCCCATTTCCTTTTCATGCCCCATGACCCACAGGATGGTTTCCATCAACTCACTTTGCTGCAGCGGCTTCAGCAGGCTGGCCGAAATTCCGAGTTCACGCGCCCGGGGCAGGTCGCCAGGGCGGTCTCCGGAAGTCAGCAGAATGATCCGCGTCGCCGACAGCTCCTTCCGCCCGCGAATCTTCGAGGCCAGAGCGAGACCCTCGATGTCCGGCATGCCGCCGTCAAGCAGGACGAGCGGGTAGGGATGGCCTTGCGCCACACCGTGCCACAGAGTGTCCATGGCCGTCACGCCGTCGCCGGCGGCCGCCGGCTCCATCTGGTAGCCGCGCAGCCACTCCTCGAGGATCCGGCGGTTGGTCGCATTGTCATCGACGATCAGTACTGGCAGCCCCCAGAGCGGAGATGGCGACTCGGGCGCGATTCCATCCGGCGCCGCGTGCCCAGGGCGGAAGTGAGCCGTGAAGGAGAACGTGCTTCCCCGGCCCGGTTCGCTCTCGACCTCGATCGAACCTCCCAGCAGTCCCACCAACCGGGCCGCGATGCTCAATCCTAGCCCGGTTCCCCCGTACTTGCGCGTGGTCGACGTATCTTCCTGCTCAAACGCCCGGAAGATCTTCGCTTGCTTGTCCGGCGGGATGCCGATGCCGGTGTCTGTCACGGCGAAGCGCAGACACAGCTCTCCCTCCGGCAATTGCTCCCCGGTGTTTTCCACGAGCACCGAAACCTCGCCGCGTCCTGTGAACTTGATGGCGTTGCCCACAAGATTGATGAGCACCTGGCGCAGCCGGCCGGCGTCACCAACCAGGGCATCGGGCACGCCGGGCCGCTGCTGGCATACCAGTTCAAGGCCCTTCTTGTGAGCGCGCACGGCCAGCGCGCGAAGGGTAGAGCCCAGCACGGAACCGAGCGAAAAATCCGCAGGGTCGAGTTCCAGGCGGCCCGCCTCGATCTTCGCAAAGTCAAGGAGGTCGTTGATCAGACTGAGCAGGTTGTCCGCGGCCGCCTTGACCGTTGCCAGGTACTGACGCTGGTGCTCGGTGAGGGAAGTCTCCAGCGCCAGCTCGGTCATGCCGAGGATGGCATTCATGGGCGTTCGGATCTCGTGGCTGACGTTGGCGAGGAACTCGTCCTTGGCTCGGTTCGCCGATTCAGCGGCCTCTTTGGCGAAGCGCAACTCTTCCTCGGCCCGCTTTTGGCGGGTCACATCCAGGTTCAAGCCCTCGATAAAGCGCAGTGAGCCGTCTGGGGCGAACACGCCGTGGCCGCGTGCCCAGATCCACCTCACCGAGCCGTCCTTGTGTCGCACGCGATGCTCGTCCTCGTACATCTTCCGCTCACGCAGCGCGGTCAACACCGCCTCACGCGTCGCCGGCCGGTCCTCGGGCAGCATGATCTCGCCATAGTTGAGCCGGTGGGAAGTGAACTCCTCCGCCGGGTAGCCGGTCAGTTCCTCGACGCCCTTGCTGGCAAAGAGTGCCGACCAGCGGTCGTCCGCCAGGGCCCGATAGGCCAGTCCCGGAAGGTGCCCTAAAACCGAGTTGAGCTGCCGCTCGCGCTCACCAAGCGCCTGCTCAGCCTGCTTGATGTCGTCCACGTTTCGAACCGCGATAACCGCCCGCAGCGGCCCACCCGAATCGTCTCGTTCAACCACCTTCCCGACGACTCTGACCCAGACCCAGCCCCCGTCGTATCGGCGAACCTGGTACTCGGCCTCGTGTAGCGGCGCTTGCCCGGCGAGACAGTCGGCCCAGGAGGCATCGCGGGCCGGGCGGGCGCCGGGATGGATCGCGGCCACCCAGGCCGACAACCGGGGCGCGGTCGTCCCCGGCGGATTGCCGACGACCTCATCCCACAGGCTCGGGCCGACGATCTCGCCTGTCTCAAGATCGACCACGGCCGGAAACACATTCGCGAGCCGGAGGGCCATGTCCAGATAATCGGTGATCGCCCGATTCAGCATTTGGTCGGAGTCAAGCATGGAACCGCTTCGTGATAGCCTCGTACAATGAACAGGTCATTCCAGATCTCTTTGCCCTGTGCGGGGTAAGCCTGTGGCCCACTTGCTCTTGATCGATGACGACCCGGACCTCCTCCACGACCAGGTAGCCCACGTCTTCCCCGCGCCCAAACATCGGGTCGAGATCGCCCTCACGGGTGCAGATGGCCTGAAACGGGTTGCCGCCACTTGCCCGGACGTTATTCTCCTCGACCTGCGCCTGCCGGACCAGTCCGGCCTCGACGTCTTGACGAAGCTCCGCCGAGTCGACGCCCGTATTCCGGTCGTCTTCGTCACCGTGGTCCGATCGGCAGACTCGGCGATCGAGGCGATGCGACACGGGGCTTACGACTATCTGCTCAAGCCGATCGATTTGCAAAAGCTGGGCCGTGTGATCGGCGAGGCGCTCAAAGTCGCCCGGTTGATGCGCGAGCCGGCCGTTGTCACGGAGACGCTTCCTGCCGACGAGGTCCCGGGCGAACCCATCATCGGCTCCTGCCCGGGAATGCAGGAAGCGTACAAAGCGATCGGCCTTGTCGCCGATCAGACCTTTCCGGTGCTCATCACCGGCGAGAGCGGCACCGGCAAGGAGCTCGTGGCCCGGGCGATCTACCAGCACGGGCCCCGCGCCAAGGCGCCGTTCTTGGCCCTCAATTGCGCCGCTATCCCGGAGAACCTCCTCGAGAGCGAGCTCTTCGGCCACGAGAAGGGCTCCTTCTCGGGGGCCGACCGCCGGCGCATCGGCAAGTTCGAGCAGTGCTCGGGGGGCACGTTGTTCCTGGACGAGATCGGCGACATGCCGCCGGCCACCCAGGCCAAGATGCTGCGCGTCCTCCAGGAGCAGACATTCGAGCGCGTGGGGGGTAACGAGACGATCCGCACCGATGTGCGGCTGATCGCCGCGACCCACCGCGACTTGAAGGCGTGGTCAGACGAAGGAAAGTTCCGGCCGGACCTGTATTACCGGCTCGGCGTTTTCACCATCCACTTGCCGCCACTGCGCGACCGCGGTGATGACCTGCCGCTCCTGATCCGACACTTTCTGCGGCGTTTCGGCCGCGAGCTCGGGCGCGACGTGCGCGAGGCCGCCCCCGACGCGCTCGCGAGGCTTCGCGCCTACCCGTGGCCGGGCAACATCCGGGAACTGCAAAGTGTCCTCAAGCAGGCACTCCTGCGCAGCACCGGCAACGTCCTCTTGCTCAACTTCCTTCCGCAATCCCACCTGGAACCGGCTTCCTCCCCGGCGGTCTCAGCAGCCACGGAGCCTGGAGTCGAAGAGTTCCTCGTCCGCCTGCGGATTCGCCCGGACGTGCGTGACCTTTACGCAGACGCGCATCGCAAGCTCGACCGGCTCCTGTTGCCGCGCGTGCTCGAGCACACCGAGGCAAGTCAGCACCAGGCCGCTCTGCTGCTCGGAATCGCCCGGCAGACCCTCCGCTTGAAGCTCCGCGACCTCGGGATCTCTGCCACTCGCCCCACAGAAGCAGGATCTGAACCTGCCTAGGGCATTCGCGCTCGGGTACCCGCCGGTCACCACACGCGAACTGGAACCGGCGGCGTGGGCACATGTTCCCGTCAGCCGGGTAGATAAATTGCCGGCCCACATCGCTTGTGCGGTGATCCGCCGCTATCGACCACTCTGGTCCGTGTCTCCGCCGCTCAGATGACCTGACGGAAGGGAATACGAGTGGTCTTGGGGCCAGTATAGCGCCAGCCAGAACATATCTCACCTCCGGCACGCCTGTTGCCTTGTCCTGGCCCGCATATGGGTCAGCGCCTCGCTCGCCGAGCCTTCCGGACCACGGCCGATGACCTGCAGTCACGCTTAGGAAGAGCGAAGGCAGAAACAGCTTCCAGGAAACGCAGAATGACCGATCGAAGGATCTCGTAATGATCACCTTGACTCGTTGCTTTTGGGCGGCGGGAGTAGTGCTTGTTGCAACCGCACTCAGTGCGGCCAGTGATTTGCCCGGGATCAGCACCAACTCAGATCGGACCAGCGCCCTGCGACCGGGCGAGGAGATGGCGGGTTCTGACGTGTGCCGGATCGAGTCGCGCCGGCCCTACGAACGAGGCAAGGTTCCTGTCGTTTTTGTTCATGGTCTCTGTGGCAGCCCACGGAACTGGGACCGGATGATCGAGCGCCTCGAGGCTGACCCTGCACTCCGGGCAAGGTTTCAATTCTGGACCGTCGGCTACGCAAGCGGTGACTCGATCCTCTACTCGGCCCACTTGCTGCGGCAGTCCTTGCGGCGGACGCGTCGAGTCTTTGATCCCGATCGTACGGACGCAGCCTTCGACCGCATGGTCGTCGTGGGGCACAGCCTTGGCGGCATCCTGGCGAAGATGATGGTGCAAAGCGGCGGACCGCGGCTCTGGCAGAGTGTCTGCACGCGTCCAATTGACCAGGTAATCGGCCCAAGAGACGAATGTCAGCTCATGCGGCAAGCGTTCTTTTACGAACCAGTGCCCGAGGTGCGCCGGCTCATCTTCATCGCGACCCCACATCGCGGCAGCCCGCTTGCCGGCGGCCGGTTCCAAGAAGTGGGCTTACAACTCTGTCGGCGACCAGACCCTTTCAGTCAAGCGTGTGAAGTCCTGTTATCGGCCAATAATTCCAGCATATTTATCGCAGCGTCGCGCGACCGGCTCCCATCCAGCGTCGGTGAGCTCGCACCGGGACACCCGCTCCTTTTGAAGATCTGCGACCTGGGCATAGGTGAGTCGATCCGCTCACACTCGGTCATCGCCGATCTCCGCGACTCGCCACGACCCGGTGGCACCGACGGGATCGTTCCTTATCGAAGCTCGCATCTGGGCGGCGTCGCCTCGGAGTTGATCGTGCACGGCTCACACTTTTGCGTGAATGATACCAACGTGGTTGCGGAGGTAGGGCGCATCCTCATCGAGCACTCCGGCAGCAAATCCGCCCGGTTGATCGATGATCAATCCACTGGCCATTCAAGGAGCGCCGCACCGCCTGGCCAAGAACACGGACCTCGCGAACAATGTCCGCACCCGTAGCAGCGATCTCCATTGTTTCGACCTCAGCCTCTTTTGAAGGACCTAGCCCATGCCATCGTCGAACGAAGTCTATACCAAAATCACCAAGGTGCTCGTGGACGCACTCGGAGTCGAGGAAGACGCCATCAAGCCAGCCGCAGCGTTGCAAGCGGATCTGGGCGCGGAATCGATCGACTTCCTCGACATCGCATTCCGGCTCGAGCGCGCGTTCGTGATCAAGATTCCGCGCGGCGAGCTGTTCTCCGAGCACGTTCTCGAGCTCTGCACGAAGATCGTCCGGGACGGTCGCGCCACCACCGAGGATCTCGCCGCACTGCGTTCGCGGATACCCTTTGCTGATTTGAGTGCGCTCGAGCGCGACCCGCGCCTGAACCGGATCGACGACCTGTTCACAGTCGACTTTTTGACGAGGTACGTCGTGTGGAAGCTCCTCGGGGATGGGCAAGCTCAGCATGATTCGCCCGCAGCGGCGGCCCATCATTTCCCCGAAAATCTGTCAACAACGTTGATGCCGGCCCGCGCTCAAACATGACGGCACGTGATGAGTTCGCGGGTGTGCGTGGCCTTATTTGCCAATGATTCCGTGCGCTATCACATCTGTATAATATGTGATCGCAAATACCACCGCGTCGTCGACCGGCCCCGCTTCGTTATTATTCAGGAGATTGTCCCCTCCGGAATCGCTTCCCATGTCGGCTCCGGCGTTAACGGGCTCGACATGCACCCGCGCAATGCGCAAATGTTCCCATCAACCGGGCAATTAACTTGCCGTGTCACATCGGTATTCCCGTCGGCCGCCGCCTTCTGTGATCGCTCGCGAGTGCCTGGCGCAGCCTCATGAAATGGCGGAGATTCTCACCACCGCTTTTTCGATCAGTCGCCCGCCGCCACTCGCGCACCTGAAGCTGAGAACCGGCCAGCCGTCCCCCCCTCACGCTTAACTATATTGGCTGAACACACCCTGGATCGGAGCGACAGACGCTGCTCTCCTCCGATTGACGCTCGGAAACGCGTTTAGACGGTGCTTTTTTCGGCCACGGTCGCGGGAAACGCGTCACTGATGCTCTTTGGTACGGGTGTTGCTTTGGCAGGCCCTGGACGAACAAGTGAGTCAACTCAATTTGACACTCGAAGGAACATACAATGACTACAGAAGATAATAGATCTTATCAGGTGGTTATGAACGACGAAGAACAGTACTCAATCTGGTTTGCCGATCGTGAGCCTCCGTCTGGCTGGAGGGGCGTTGGCAAGGATGGCCCCAAGGATGAGTGTCTGGAGTACATCGAACGGGTCTGGACTGACATGCGTCCGAAGAGCCTCAGAAAGCAGATGGTCGAAGCGGGGTGATTCGATGATTGCACACCAAGAGACACAGTCCGAATGTGCCAGCCTTGTGGATCTGGTGCGCCAGCGGGCCGCCGAGAATCCCGACGCGGCCCTCTTTGCCTTTCTCCCAGACGGTGAAGATGGCGTGGCGGCGACAATGACGCGCGGTGAGCTCGACCGCCGCGCACGGGCCATCGCTGTCCGGTTGCAGAACCTCGGCCTGAGCGGCGGTCGCGCGCTCTTGCTATACCCGAGCGGGCTCGAGTTCATCGCGGCGTTCTTTGGCTGTCTGTACGCCGGAGTCGTGGCTGTGCCAGCTCATCTGCCAAAGATCAACCGCCCGATGCCGCGACTACGAGCCATCGTCAGAGACGCCGAGCCATGCACCGTCCTCACCAGTTCTTCCCAGCATAACAACGCGACCCGGTGGGAGATCGGCGTGCCCGAGATCCACGGCCTGCACCGCCTCGCCACGGATGAGGAGGCCGGCAACCTCGCCCAGTTCGGAGAGCGCCTGGAAAGATCCGGCGCGCGGAGACTCGCTCGCGTTTCTCCAGTACACCTCGGGATCGACCGCTGCGCCCAAGGGAGTCATGATCACGCATGCCAACCTGCTCGAGAATTCAGCGCGGATCCGGGCGAGTTTCGGTTCGACGGCCGAAAGTCGCGGGGTCTTCTGGTTACCGCTGTTTCACGACATGGGACTGATCGGCGGTGTGATCCAGACAATCTACTGTGGCGGATCAAGCACCCTCATCTCGCCGGTCTCATTCCTTCAGCGCCCGCTGCGATGGCTGCAAGCCATCTCACGCACCGGCGCCACGATCAGCGGAGCGCCCAACTTCGCCTATGATCTGTGCGTCGAGAAGACGACGACCGAGCAGCGTTCTGAACTGGACCTGAGTCGCTGGAGCGTGGCGTTCAACGGCGCAGAGCCCGTCCGCCCGGACACGCTCGACCGCTTTGCCCACGCCTTTGCGCCTGCCGGTTTTCGCCGGGAGGCGTTTCTCCCCTGCTACGGTCTCGCCGAGGCAACGCTGCTTGTCTCGGGCAGCGCGCCGGGCCACTCCCCGGTCGTCCTCTCGGTTGATGCCGCTGCCCTCGGGCGCGATGAGATCGCCGAGACAAAGCGCGTCAACGAGGGCAGACAGCTCGCCGGCAGCGGTCAGGTCGCCGCCGGCCACCGCGTCGTTGTCGTCGATGCCGCGACAAGCATGCCGTGCGCTCAAAATCGCGTCGGCGAGATCTGGGTAACCGGTCCGAGCGTCGCATGCGGCTACTGGAAGCAGCCCACGGAGACAGAGAAAGTCTTTCGGGCGATGCTTGACGACAGCGACGGGCCGTTCCTTCGCACCGGCGACCTCGGCTTCCTGAAAGATGGCGAGCTTTTCGTTACCGGTAGACTCAAGGACATGATCATACTGCGTGGCAGAAACATCTATCCGCAGGACATCGAGTGGACGGTAGAGCGCTGCCACAGGGCGCTCTGCGCCGGCGGCACTTCCGCCTTCGCGGTCGATATCGGTGGAACTGAGCGGCTCGCGATCGTCCAGGAGAGTGAGCGGGCTCGCGATCAGGCTGCTTTGAGCGAGATCATCACATCGATTCGGCGCTCAGTTGCCGAGCAACACGGCATCGACGTCCATGCGATTCGGTTGATCAAGACGCTGACTCTGCCGAAAACGTCAAGCGGCAAAGTACAGCGCCACGTCTGCCGCGAGGCCTTCCTGGCCGGTTCGCTCGATCTCATCGCCGAGTGGACACGGCCGGATGAACCGACAACCTCGCAGTTCGCGGGATCAGACGGCCTCATTGAACGACGCGCAGCGCGAAACGGTTCCGGCTCGCCCTCCCGCGATGCGATCGCTGATTGGCTGGCGACAAAGGTTGCCGCCCCGCTTGAAATCCGGCCCGAAGAGGTCGATCGCGACCTGCCGTTCTTGAGCTTGGGACTCGACTCACTGAATTTGATGGAGTTGAAGCTCCAGATTGATGCTGGGCTCGCGACGACGGTTCCGCTGTCGATGCTGATGGATGGGTCCAGTATCCGCGAGCTGGCCGAATGGGCGAGCGTGCAGCTTGCTGGCTCTTCGCCCCAATTGTCCCAGACATCCTCGCCGCCGGTGCAAGATCAGGACAGTCAATCGCTTTCGCATGGACAACAACTGCTTTGGTACGCGCATCAATTCACACCCAAGGGCGCCGCCTACCATCTTGCCGGGGCCGCAATCGTTCGCGCGGAACTGGACTTGGGCGCCTTCCGACGGGCGTCATGTCGCGTCGTCGCCCGCCACGACGCATTACGGACAACCTTCGCTACCGTCGACGATAGGCCAGTCTTACGCCTCCTCGATGCCAGCGAGTTTGCAAAGCGCCAGGACAGGTGGCTCCCGATTGAAGACCTGGATGGCCGAGACGAGGCCGAGCTCAATCAGAAGCTTCTCGAGCGGGCTCGCGCTCCTTTTGATCTCGAGAACGGGCCACTCTTTCGCATCCATATTCTGAGCCGATCGGCGGCAGAGCACGTTGTTCTCCTGGTCGTTCATCACATCATCGCCGACTTCTGGTCGATCGCAGTGCTCGTCGACGACCTTGGAAAGGCATACGCCGAGGAATGCGCAGGTCGCACCGCCCTGTCGCTTCACCCGCGATCAAGCTATGCGGACTTCACGCGCTGGCAGCACGATATGCTGGCGAGCGCAGAGGGCCGGCGCCACTGGGCCTACTGGCAGCAACAGCTCGCGGGGCCCCTGCCTGTGCTCGACCTCCCGACGGACTACTCGAGGCCCGCCTTCCAGAGCTACAAGGGAGCGAGCAAGCATTTCGACATCGATCCGACACTGACCCGGGCGATCGTCGCCCTGGGAGAATCGCGCGGGATCAGCTTGTATACCACGTTGCTGGCAGCCTTTCAGGTTTTCCTGGGGCGTTTAACAGGACAGAACGACATCTTCGTAGGCTCTCCGGTCGCGGGACGGACCCGACCGGGTCTAGAGGGGCTGATCGGCTACTTCGTCAACATGGTGCCGATGCGGGGCGACCTTTCCGGGGACCCGCCGTTTGAGCAACTCCTCGACCAGGTGCGCCGAACAGTCGCCCTCGGCCTTGAACACCAAGATTTTCCCTTCGGCCTTCTCGTCAATCGCCTCAAGGGAAATCCCGACCCGAGCCGGCCGCCTGTGTTCCAGGTCATGTTCGCCCATCAGAAAGCTCAACGCCTCGATGACGCCGGCCTCGCGCCATTCGCGCTGGGCATTGCGGGCGCGAGATTGAACCTGCACGGGCTTGATGCCGAGTCGATGGCACTCGATAAACAGACCGCGCTGTTCGATTTGACAATGATGACCGCCAGAAACGGCGACCGGCTCTGTGTCGCAATCGAGTACAGCACCGACCTGTTCAAGTCGTCGACGATCGACCGCATGGCCCAGGGATTCCGGCACCTGCTCGAAGCCATCGTCGCGGATCCCGGGCGCCGGCTCTCGGATCTTGACTTGCTCTCGGATTCAGAGCGGCATCGACTGCTCGACGTGTGGGCGCATGCGCCGGCCATTCCTGATGACGACCGCGCCATCCATCATCGCTTCGAGAGACAGGTTGAGCGAACGCCCGACGCAGTCGCGCTGGTCTGTGGTGATGAATCGCTCACGTACCGTGAGCTAAATCGGTTATCGAATTCGCTGGCCGATCGCCTGATCGCGCTGGGCGTGCGTCCTGAGACTGTTGTGGGTCTCTACCTCGACCGGTGGCCCGCCCGGATCGTGGGGGTCCTCGGCGTTTTGAAAGCCGGCGGCGCTTATTTGCCGCTCGATCCTGAGCATCCTACAGAGCGACTCGTGGGCATGCTCCGGGATTCCGGAGCAACCATGGTGGTAACCGAGCAGCACCTGCGCGAAAGGCTGCCGGGATGCCCCAGCCTGGTCGTCGCGCTTGATGCCCTCGTTCAATCGCCCGCGGGAATCGAGACCGCGAACCCCGAAGTGCGTGTTTGCGGCGAGAACATCGCGTACGTCGTCTATACCTCCGGCAGCACCGGGCGTCCCAAGGGCGTTTTGGTCTCTCATAGCAGCATTCTCACGGCCAGCAGCGCCTGGCAAGAAGCCTACGACCTCAGCTCGCCTCCGCGACGGCACCTCCAGGCCGCAGGCTTCGCCTTCGATGTCTTCACCGGCGACTGGGTCCGCGCCTTGACCACCGGCGGAACCCTGGTTGCTTGCCCGCGATCGGTCTTGCTCGATCCCGCAGCGCTGGCCGATCTCATCCGCCGCGAACGGATCGAATGCCTCGAGCTGGTCCCTGCCATCGCGGCCGCCCTGGCGGCCCACCTCGAGCGGCAACGAGAGGGTTTGGGCACCCTTCAACTTTTGGCCGTCGGCTCAGACACGTTGCGCGGAAGTCTGTATCGTCGGCTATGGCGGCTGATGAGACCCGGCGGCAAAGTGGTCAACTCCTACGGCCTGACCGAAACGACCGTCGACAGCACTTACTTCACGGAGCGGCCGGATGATCTCCGCGACGCCGATGGACCGGTCCCGATTGGCCGCCCGTTCCCCGGCACGCGCACGTATGTTTTGGATGATCGGCACGAGCCGGCTCCGGTGGGCGTGATCGGCGAGCTGTACATCGGCGGGCCCGGCGTAACGCGCGGCTACGTCGCCAATCCGCGTCAGACAGCGGAGCGGTTCGTGCCCGACCCGCACGCTGCGCCGGGTGCTCGAATGTACGCGACAGGTGACCGTGCGCGGCGGTGCGAGGAAGGCGTCCTGGAACTTCTCGGTCGGCGCGACGCTCAGGTCAAGGTCCGGGGCTTCCGGGTGGAGCTCGGCGAGGTAGAGGCCGTGCTGGTGCAACATCCGGGTGTGCGAGAAGCGGTCG
Organism: uncultured Planctomycetota bacterium; assembly: GCA_963823665.1. Classification (GTDB taxonomy): domain Bacteria; phylum Planctomycetota; class Planctomycetia; order Isosphaerales; family Isosphaeraceae; genus CAVXHV01. The sequence continues at coordinate 684,999 of CAWGMQ010000003.1, read as the reverse complement.
TCTCGGTTCTGAAAAATTCCCATGGCGAGAACCGCCTTGTTGCTTATCTGGTGCCCGACACGCTTTCTTACCCAACGACGTCAGAGCTCAGGCGCTGGATGCATGACAAAATGCCCGAGCCGATGGTGCCGTCATCGTACGTTTTCCTCGAAGCGTTACCGGTTTCGCCGAACGGCAAGCTCGACCGATCAGCGCTCTGGCCTCCCGCCGCGCTTGAACGGGATGGCGAGGCTCAGCGAATACGCCCCGCCGCGTACAAGAGCTGAGGAGATCTGGGCCGGGATCCTGGCAGATTTGCTCGGCCGGAGCCGCGTCGGCATCCATGACAATTTCTTCGAGATCGGCGTCGACTCGATCCTCGGAATCCAGATGGTATCGCGAGCACGGCAAGCGGGCCTCGCCGTCGACCCTGCGGACTTATTCCGGTACCCGAGCATCGCCGAGTTGGCGGGCGCCGCCCTGCCGAACTTGAGTTATCAAGACTCGAGCGTGAATTCGGCATCCGCAATCGCTCCGTTCGAGCTTGCGCCAGAGGGTCTTGATCTCGAGGCGGTTGATCGCGCCTTCGCCGAGTGCGGCGGTATCGAGGATCTGTATCCCCTCACGCCGACGCAGGAAGGAATGCTCTTTCATACGCTTGCCGATCCCGAGGCGGGACATTACGTCGAGCAGTTCGTTTGCCGGCTTCGCGGCGAGCTCGACCCGTCTGCCCTACAAGAGTCCTGGAATCGACTGCTCACGCGACATCCTGCTCTTCGGACCACCATCCACTGGGCCGATTCCGATCGGCCTTACCAGGTCGTCCACCGTCATGTGGAGCATCCTATCGAATACCGGGACTGGCGAGGGCTCGAGCCCTCTGAGCAGTCAGAGCGTCTCGCGGCCTATCTCGATTCGGATCGTCGACGCGGATTCATTCCCTCGCAGCCTCCTTTGTCGCGCTCGACGATCGTTAGACTCGGAGACGACTTGCACGAATTCATCTGGAGCATCCATCACGCCGTGATCGACGGGTGGTGCCTCTCGGTTCTGCTCCACGAGGTCCTGGAGAGCTACGAGTCGATTCGCGGCGGGAACGAGCCCCGATTGAAACCAGTTCGGCCATTTCGCGATTACGTGGCTTGGCTGCGAGATCGTGACGATGAAGAAGCTGAAGGATTCTGGCGGCAGGCTCTGAGAGGAGTTAGAGCGGCAACGCCGCTTGGGCTCGAGAGCATCTCGTCGCAAGGACGCAGCCCATCGCGCCGGAAGTTCGACGACCGTGAGACCGCGCTTCCGGCGGATGTCACGGGCAGACTCCAGGCGGTCGGTCGGGCGCATCGGCTCACGCTCAGCACCCTGATCCAGGGTGCCTGGGCTCTTCTCCTCTCGCGCTACAGCAGCCGGGGCGAAGTCGTCTTCGGCGTCACGGTCTCTGGTCGGCCGCCAGAGCTGCCGGGCGTGGAATCCATCGTCGGCCTGTTCATCAACTCCCTACCGCTTCCCGTCGCGGTGACCGAAGCGGCCTCCTTGATCCCATGGCTATCCAATATTCAGGCGACCATGGCCGAGCTGCGGCGGTTCGAGGCAGTCCCGCTCTCGCGTATTCAAACCTGGAGCGAACTGCCGGCAGGAGTGCCCCTCTTCGAGAGCCTCGTGATCGTCCAGAACCTCCCCTTCGTGGCCTCGCTGCAAGAACTGCGCCACCGTGCTGGGCATCGAGTCAGCGCGTTACGTGGAGAGAACTCATTTCCCGCTCACGGTCACAGTCCTGCCGGGCATCGAGCTGCTGATCAAGATCGGTTTCGACAGCGCGCGATTCGAAGGATGCGCCATCGAGCGAATGCTCGGGCACCTCCGGACCGTACTCGAGGCGATGGCTCTCGAACCGAACCGGCGCCTCGCCGACCTTCCCTTGATGACTGAGAACGAGCAGGAGCAACTCATTGGTCCGTGGCAGCCGTCCCACGGCGAACTCTTGCTCGACAATTTGCACGTCGATCAGTTCACCGAGTCGCAGCTCGACGCGCTGATCGATCGACTCCGCTGAGAGCTAAGGAATTGACCATGAGTCACATGAACGAATATGCGACGCTGAGTTTGGCGCAAAAACGCGAGCTGGTCGTGCGCATGTTGCGTGAGAAAGCCGGTCGTTGCCGCGACGGAGCCGGTTTGGTCCATCGGCAAATCGAATTGCAGGCCCAGCGGTGCCCGGAGGCCATCGCCGTCTCTTGTGGCGCCGTCTCGATCACTTATGCTGAGCTGAACGCCCGGGCGAACCGCCTGGCCCGTCGCCTCCGCGCCATGGGCGTCGGCCCCGAGGTCTTGGTGGGCCTGTTCCTCGGCCGCACGGCGGAGATGGTCGTGGGTCTCTTGGCCATCTTGAAGGCTGGCGGCACCTATGTGCCTCTCGACCCGGCCTATCCCGCCGAGCGCCTGGCGTTCATGCTTGACGACGCACGAGCCTCGGTTGTCCTGACCGAGGAAAAACTGCGCGAGAACCTGCCGGAGCGCGAGGCACGCTTACTCTGCATCGACGTCGACAGCGCGGTAATCGACGCGTACAGCGACGCGAATCTCGATGTTGAACCCGCCGCGGCGAACCTCGCCTACGTCATCTACACCTCGGGGTCGACGGGCAGGCCCAAAGGGGTCCAGATTCCTCATGGTGCGCTCTCCAACCTTCTCGAAGCAATGCTCGCACTTCTACCGATCAGTAAACGGGACACGCTCCTGGCGGTGACGACGCTCTCCTTTGACATCGCCGCGCTTGAGATCTTCTTGCCCTTGATCGTCGGCGCTCGCGTGGAGCTCGTCGATCGCGAAGTCGCCGCCGATGGGGCCCGTCTCGCCGCTCGCCTCGACGACTCTCGGACCACCTTCTTGCAAGCGACTCCGGCCACGTGGCGCTTGCTGCTGGAAGCCGATTGGCAAGGACATCGGGCGATCACGATGCTCTGCGGCGGTGAGGCGCTCCCCCGCGTTCTGGCGGACCGATTGATCGACAAGGGCGCCGCTCTCTGGAACGTGTACGGCCCCACCGAGACAACCGTCTGGTCGTCAGCCTGGCGGGTCGAAGCCGGTGAGGCGGCCATTTCGATTGGGAGTCCGATTGCCAACACGCGCTTCTATGTTCTGGACGATCAGCTCCGGCCGGTGCCGATCGGCGTTGTCGGCGAGCTTTTCATCGGAGGCGCCGGGCTGGCACGCGGCTATCGGAATCGCCCCGGCCTGACGGCCGAGCGGTTCATCCCCGACCCATTCGGAAAGCTTGAAGGAGGTCGACTCTACCGAACTGGCGACCTCGCCAGATGGCACGCCGAACGAACTCTTGAGTGTCTAGGCCGGGTCGACCATCAGGTCAAAATCCGTGGATTTCGCGTCGAGCTCGGCGAGGTCGAGGCTGCGCTGGCGCGGCACACGGCAGTGCGTGAGGCGGTTGTGACCGCTCGTCCTGATCCGAGTGGCGAGATGAGCATGGTTGCGTACATCGCTCTGCGCGTCGGCCCGGATAAGACCATTACGTCCGAATTGCGACGATGGCTATGCCGAACGATTCCCGAATATATGGTCCCTTCGGCGTTTGTCCTCCTCGACGCTCTTCCTCGCTTACCCAACGGGAAAGTCGACCGGCAAGCCCTCCCCGAACCCAGCAGGGCATCGCTTGCGGCCACTGCCGAGTTCATCCCGCCGCGAGGACCGATTGAAGAAGCCATCGCCGATATCTGGATCGAGCTGCTGGGCGTCGAATCGGTCGGAGCTCATGACAGTTTCTTCGAGCGCGGGGGCCACTCAATCCTTGCGGTTCAGCTTGTGTCGCGCATCCGCCGCACGTTTGATGTGGAGCCACCGCTCAGCGCTTTCATTGGCGATCCGACCTTATCGCGAATGGCAGATTTCGTCGAGCAGGCAATCAAGGCTGGAAACGCTGCCTCAGCACCGCCATTCGAATCGGTCGATCGCGACGCCTCGTTGCCGGCTTCGTTCGCGCAGCAACGGCTCTGGTTCCTCGATCAACTCGAACCGGGTCGAGCGCTGTATCACATCCCGGCAGCCGTCAAGCTTGTGGGCAGCCTTGACATTTCAGCCTTCGAGCGAGCCCTGAACGATGTTGTGTGCCGACACGAAGTGTTGCGGACCACGCTGGCCGCCGATGGCGGGATTCCGCGCCAGGTGATCGCCGCCAGCCTGGATGTGCCGCTGACGGTGCACGATCTGAGCGGCCTCGCCGCGGGCCAGCGCGACCTCCAAGCTGAGAAGCACATTCGCGAAGAAGCTGTGCGGCCTTTTGACCTTGCGCGCGGACCGCTTATCCGAGCCGCCGTGCTGCGACTGAGCGAGCGAGAGCAGATCGCCACAATTACCATGCATCACGCCATCGCCGACGGTTGGTCGATGGGGATTCTGGTCCGCGAGCTTTCGGCGCTTTACCAGTCACGCCTGCTGGGTCAGCCGTCTTCGCTTCCCGAGCTCCCGATCCAGTACGCCGATTTCGCGGTCTGGCAGCGGAGCTGGCTCGCGGGCAAGGTCCTCGAGGCGCAGCTCGAATACTGGACGAAGCAGCTCAGAGGCGTGCCCGAGCTCGAGCTGCCCAGCGATCGCCCACGACCGCCCGCCGCGAGCCAGCGCGGCCTCGAGCGGTCGACGACCGTGCCAAAAACCACGCTTGAAGCCGTTCGAGCGCTCGGTCGGAACGAGGGCGCGACGCTCTACATGACGCTGCTGGCAACTTTTCAGGTTCTCCTTCACCGTTACACTGGGCAAGATGATTTCGCGGTTGGGACGCCGATCGCCGGGCGCACGCGTCCCGAGCTCGAAGGGCTGATCGGGCTCTTCGTCAACACGCTCGTCATGCGCGGCGACCTGTCGGGCGACCCCGGCTTCCGCGAATTGCTCCGCCGGATCCGCCGGACGGCGATCGAGGCCTACAGTCATCAGGACCTGCCTTTCGAGCGCATCGTCACCGCGCTCCATTGCGAGCGTGTCGCAAACCGTTCGCCGCTTGTTCAGGTGATGTTCGCCCTTCAGAACGCGCCGGGCTGGACGTTGCAAACACCCGAGCTTTCGTTCACACCTCTCGATCTGTCAAATGGGACGTCAAAGTTCGACTTGACGCTCTTCGCCACCGAAGTCCCGGAGGGCTTGCGTCTGGCTATGGAGTACAGCACCGACCTTTTCGACGCCGCGACGGTGGACCGCATGCTGGCGCACTACGTCGTCCTTCTCGAAGAGATCATTGCTCATCCCGATGATCCCATCGTCGGCCTGCGCATGCTCACGCAGCAAGAGCGAATTCAAGTGCTCGTGGAATGGAATAGCACGGCCGGCAACGACGCGGCGACGGTGCTGGATGGGCCGGATTTAGACGAGCTTGACTCCTCCCTTTATGAACTGCCTTCGTTGGAGGTTGCGACCCGTGAATAATGCAACCAGGAACGGTGTCGGGCGCGTTCCGAAAGAGACGCCGCGATGGCGAATGCCAGAAGCGACCCGTCGATCGCCGCCCAAGCTCCGGTGCGTCCACCGCTGGATCGAGATGCAGGCGGAACGGACCCCGACGGCTATTGCTCTGACGAGCGCCACAGAAACCCTCACCTATTCGCAGCTCAATGCCCGGGCTAACCAGTTGGCCAACCTCCTTCGCGCCCAAGGTGTCGGCCCCGAAGTCCTGGTCGGCCTGTGCGTCGGCCGATCGACAGCCATGGTGGTCGGGCTCCTGGCAGTCCTCAAGGCGGGGGGAGCCTACGTACCGCTCGATCCGGCGTACCCCGCCGGGCGGCTCGCCTTCATGGTCGATGATGCGCGCGCCTCGGTTCTCGTGGCCCAGGCCGACCTGCTCGAGCGCCTCCCTGGCACAAGGGCGTCGGTCATCTGCCTCGATCGTGATCGGAAATCGATCGAACAGGAGTGCGGCGAAAATCTACCCGGGGGCGCGGGGCTTCTGAACCTTGCTTATGTCATCTACACCTCCGGCTCGACTGGCCGGCCCAAAGGCGCCATGATCAACCACCTGGGCCTGGCAAACTATCTGAGCTGGTGCGTAAAGGCTTATTCCGTCCCGGACGGAGTGGGAGCGCCGGTCCACAGTTCGATTTCGTTCGACTTGACGATCACCGCCTTGCTCGCGCCGCTTATCACAGGCCGGCGCGTCGACTTGCTCGACGACGACCTCGGCGTAGAGCAACTGAGCGAGGCACTCAGGCGATCTCGCGACTACAGCCTGGTCAAGATCACGCCGGCACACCTCCGCTTGCTCGGCGATCAAATGGACGCCCGCGATGTCCGGGGCCGGACGAGAGCGTTCATTATCGGTGGTGAGCAACTGCGGGAAGAGCACGTCGCCTTCTGGCGCCAGCACGCGCCAGACACACACTTGATCAACGAATACGGTCCAACCGAGACGGTCGTCGGCTGTTGCGTCTACCGCGTGCCCCGAGACCAGGCCATTTCCGGCGCCATCCCGATCGGGCGGCCGATCGCCAACACACGTCTTTATGTCGTGAATCGGAATCTCGAGCCGATGCCCATCGGGGTTCCGGGTGAGCTGTTCATCGGCGGTGCCGGAGTAGCGCGCGGATACTTGAACAGGCCGGGCTTGACGGCCGAGCGCTTCGTCCCCGACCCTTTTGGCAACGAGCCGGGCAGCCGCCTCTACCGCACGGGCGACCTGGCCCGCTGGCGGTCCGACGGCAACCTCGAGTGCCTCGGCAGGGTGGATCGCCAGGTCAAGATTCGCGGCTATCGTATCGAGCCGGGCGAGATCGAGCAGGCACTGGAGCTTCACCCAGCCGTGCGCGAGACCGCCGTCGTGGCGCGCGAGGACGTGCCCGATGACCGTCGCTTGGTCGCCTATCTGACGATCGCCGACGACCTGCCATCACCGACGAGCTCAGACCTGCGCCAGTTCTTGCGACACTCGCTTCCCGAGCCAATGATTCCGTCGGCTTTCGTTGTGCTCGAGGCGCTGCCACTGACGCCGAACGGGAAGGTCGACCGAGAGGCCCTGCCTGCTCCTCTACCAGGCTCGGCGCGGCAAGACTCGCTTGCCACAGCACCGCGCGGGCCGGTCGAGCAGACGGTGGCGTCCATCTGGGCAGATGTCTTGCGCCTTGAGCGGGTCGGAGCCCATGATGGCTTCTTCGACATCGGCGGGCACTCACTGCTGGCCACCCAGGTCATCTCTCGGCTCCGCGAGGCGTTCGGCGTGGAGATCCCGCTTCGAGCCCTGTTCGAGGCTCCGACGGTCGCTGGACTGGCCACGCGCATCGAGGCGATGCGACGCGGCTGCCCCCGGCGCCAAGCCGCTTCCATCGAATCAAGCCGCTTGGTCGGTCCGATGCCACTTTCATTCTCGCAAGAAGCGCTTTGGTTCCTCGATCAGCTTGCGCCAGGGCAGCCGACATTCAACGTCACCGCGGGGTTGCGGATCACCGGGCCGCTCGACTTCGGGGCGCTCGAATGGAGCCTGAAAGAGGTCGTGCGTCGCCATGAAGCGCTCCGGACGTCGTTCATTTCCATCGGTGGAACACCGGTGCAGAGTGTCGAACCCGACGTTTCCTTATCAATCGAAATGGCCGATCTGACCGCACTGGCACTTGACGTTCGAGAACAAGAGGCCCAGCGCCTAGCGATCGACGAATCGCGGCGGCCGTTCGACCTCACGCGGGCTCCGCTGGCACGTGTAAGTTTGCTGCGGCTGGGCAAGGCCGACAGCGCGGTGCTCTTGACCATGCACCACCTCATCACCGACGGTTGGTCATTCAGCGTTGCGGCGGGGGAGCTGGCAACCCTCTACGAGGCTTATTGCCACGGCCGTCCATCGCCTCTACCTGGCATGCCCATCCAGTACGCTGATTTCGCTCGCTGGCAGCGCGACCAGTTGCAAACCGGAGCCTGGTCGTCCCGGATCGAGTCGTGGCGGCGCCGACTCGCCGGCGTGCCCTCTCTTGAGCTGCCGACGGATCGCCTTCGCCTGCCACTCAGAAGCGCACGCGGCGCACTGCATCACCTGGTGCTCACGGCGGAACTGTCCGCGGCTGTCCGAGACGCTGCGCGCCGCGAGGGGGTGACACCGTTCATGACCTTGCTCGCGGCCTTCCAGCTCGTCCTGGGCCGCTGGAGCGGTCAGAACGATTTCGCCGTGGGGGCACCGGTAGCCAACCGAAACAGGCCTGAAACCGAACGCTTGATCGGTTACTTCGTGAATATGGTCGCACTCCGTGTCGACCTTTCCGGTAATCCGACCGTCCGGGAGTTACTGGCCCGCGTGCGCGAGGTTGCCCTCGAGGCGTACGAAAACCAGGAGATTCCGCTTGAGGTTCTTATCGCCGCGCTCGGCCCTCGGCGCGACGCCAGCCGTTCTCCTCTCTTCCAGGTGATGTTCGTTCTTCAGAACAACTCATTGCCGGCGGTCCGCCCGCTCGAGCTGACCTTCTCGCCCCTTGATCTCGCCCAAGGAACCGGTACGTCGAAGTTCGACCTTTCGCTGGGATTCGATGACACGCCGCAAGGCTTCATCGGGTCGGTTGAGTTTAACACAGATCTGTTCGACGCCCCGACGATCGAAAGGTTCGCGAAGCAGTACGTGCAAACGCTCGAGTTCCTGATCGCTCATCCGGAACGGTCATTATCCGAGTTGTCGCTGCTCACCGATGTTGAGCGCGGGCAAGTCGCGGCGTGGAGCCAGGCGCCGTCGGAAGCAGCCGAGTGTGTTGATATCCCCTGTCGGCATGAGCCGTCTGCGATCCACGGTGCGTTCGAGGCCCAGGTCCTTGCCACTCCCGGCGCGTTGGCCCTGGTCGCCGGCCACGAACGACTGACGTATGCCGACTTGAACGTTCGTGCAAATCGGCTGGCGCATCATCTGCGGGCGCACGGCGCGGGCCCGGAAGCTCGCGTGGGTATCTCGATCAACGACTTCCTTTCTCAGATCGTGGCCGTGCTCGGCGTACTGAAGGCAGGAGCGGCGTATGTGCCCCTCGAGACGTCTTTGCCACGAACGCGGCTGCACGGCATGCTCGACAACGCGGGCGTCTCGTTCTTGATCGCTGACGGTGTGGCGCTCGGTCGAATACCGCACTCTGAGGCGAGGGCGATCGACCTGGACGCCGAGCGAGCGAATATCGCCTCTCAGAGTCCCGAAAATCCGTCGGTGCGGGTGCATGGCGAAAACCTTGCTTACGTCGTTTTCACTTCCGGCAGCACCGGGCGGCCCAAAGGTGTCATGGTCTCTCACCGCGGTCTCCTGGCCGCCTCCGCCGCCTGGGAGCAAGCCTACGACCTCCGCCGGCCACCGCTACGGCATCTTCAGGCCGCTGGCTTTGCCTTCGATGTTTTCACTGGCGACTGGGTCCGCGCCCTGACTACCGGCGGAACGCTCGTCGCTTGCCCCCGTCCTATCTCGCTCGACCCGGCCGCGCTCACCGATCTCATCCGGCGCGAACGCATCGAATGCCTCGAGCTCGTTCCGGCGCTTGCCAACGCGCTGGCGACGCATCTCGAGCGGCGATCCGAAGACCTGGGCACGGTCCGCCTGCTCGCTGTCGGGTCCGACACCTTGCGCGGAAGTCTCTATCGACGGTTATGGCGGCTGATGAGACCCGGCGGGCGAGTGGTCAACTCCTACGGGCTGACCGAGGCGACGATCGACAGTACGTACTTCGGCGGGCTGCCGAACGACCTCGAAGCCGCGGACGGCGCGGTTCCGATCGGCCGACCGTTGCTGGGAACGCGCACCTACATTCTTGATGGGGTTGGCGAGCCGGTTCCGGTGGGGGTGGTCGGGGAGCTGTACATTGGCGGGTCAGGTGTGGCGCGTGGCTACGTCGGTGACCCACGTCAGACCGCCGAGCGGTTCGTGCCGGACCCGAATGGTGGGCGGGGATCGCGCATGTATGCGACGGGCGACCGAGCGCGGTGGCGTCCGGGAGGTACAATCGAGCTGCTGGGCCGCCGCGACGCGCAGGTGAAAGTTCGAGGCTTCCGGGTCGAGCTCGCCGAAGTCGAGGCCGCGATCAGTAGAGCTCAAGGTGTCCGCGAAGCGGCTGTCATCACCGAACAGGATGAGGCTGACAGTCAGCGACTCGTCGCCTGCGTTGTCGCCGAAGCCGGGCAGAGCATTCATGTAGAGTCGATCAGACTTTTGCTTCGCGAAACGCTTCCGCGCCCGATGATCCCGTCTCGATTTCACGTTGTGGATCGCCTTCCGCGAACGCATTCCGGAAAGGTTGATCGTCTTGAGTTGCTGCAATCCATGCCCGACGAGATCGCCACGGACGAAGCGGTCGTGAGCCCACGCGACGAGATCGAGAAACAGCTCGCGACGATCTGGGAAGACCTCCTCCAGAAGCGGCCCATCGGCGTGACGGATGACTTCTTCGATCTCGGCGGCCACTCACTGCTGGCAGTGCGATTGGCGGCAAGGATTGAAGAGCAATTCGGGCGATCGCTGGCCCTGTCGGATCTGCTGCTCAGTTCGACGATCGAAGAACTCGCCACACAGATCCGCGAAGTCGTCGGATCGCGTGTCGTTTCACCGCTCGTCAATCTTGGTGCATCCGGGTCAGGCTGGCCGCTCTACCTCGTGCATCCGATCGGCGGCGGCGTGATTTGCTATAGCTCGCTGGCCCGCGGATTCGATGGAGCGCGTGCCGTTCTTGGTCTTCAGGCTGCGGGCTATGAAGGTGATGAGGAGCCCGAGACGGATCTGGTGCGCATGGCGTCACGATACGTCGATGTGCTTCGTGCGGATCGTCCGGGAGGGCCATACATTCTGGGTGGTTGGTCGATGGGGGGCATCGTGGCGTTCGAGATGGCCATCCAACTCGCCGCCGCCGGGCATGATGCACCGCTCGTCATTCTGATCGATTGTTCGGTACCAGTCCCGCGCAACGCGCCTCACTCTATTGGCAACCTCGCGGCGCAGGCGGGCTTCGCCGCCGACCTGGCCCGGATCGAGGGCGGCGAGAACTGGGCGTCGCGGATCACCGGTGAGATCGGCGAAAAGCGATTGCGTCGGCTTCAAGACGTGTATCGGGCGAACCGGTTGGCGCTCGACGGCTACCAGCCCCGCGCTTATTCGGGTCGTGTCATCCTGGTCCAGGCAGAAGCGAACCTGAACAACCTCGAGTCACGCTCGACAGACGGGTGGAAGGCCTTGGCGCTTGGGGGTATCTCAACGCACCAGTTGCCAGGTGACCATTACACGATCATGCAGCGGCCGACCGTGCTGCGGCTCGCAGAGATCCTGGCCGGTGAGATCGAGCACCAAGAACAGACCCTTAAAGAGGACCCCATTCGATGAATCTGATGCGGTTCCTCCTGCGGTCCTCGCGGAGTATCGTGATTCTGTCCGCAGTCGCCGGTGCGGCCGGCGGCGCGATCGGCATCGCGCTCATCGCGGTGATCCAGCGCGAACTGGCGCGAGTCTTCGGCTGGGGCCATCTTGGCCTGGGCATTCGTCGGGCTCTGTTTGGCATCAGCCTCGGCGCGGGCGATCGCCCAGATCGCAATGGTAAAGGTCGGACAAGGTGCAATCGAAAAGCTCGGCCTGCACCTGGTCCGTCATACTTTGGTCCTCCCTTTGCGGTCATTCGAGACGATGGACAGTTCGGCACTGCTGTCGGCTCTGACCGATGACATTGCCCTGATCGCGAGTGCAATGGTCGGCCTGCCGCACCTCTGCATCAACATTCCGATCGTGATCGCCGGCTTGATCTATACGGGATGGCTGGCGCCGCGGAGCGTAGCCTTCGGCCTGCTGTTCGCCGCGGTGGCGATTTTCGTCTACGTGATTGCGTCAACCCGAGGCATGAAATCGCTGCGGCGAGCTCGAGAGCAACAGACGCTGCTGGTCGACCATTTTCGGACTTTGATCGCCGGATTCCGAGAGCTCAAACTCCACCGCGGGCGACGGCAGGCATACGTTGCAGAGGCTCTCGAGCCGACCATGAATCAGGCGCGCAGCGAAATGATCAAGGGCCTGGCTCACTTTGCCGTCGCCGAGGGGTGGGGGCAGCTTGCGTTCTTCGGCTTCATCGGATTTCTCCTCTTCGCCGCGCCAGCGATCGAAACGATCTCGCGGCCAACGCTTGTCTCGGCCGTGCTTGTCGTCCTCTATCTGATGACGCCTCTGGACATCATTTTGACGTGGGTCCCGGTTCTGGGACGTGCTCAGGTCTCGCTCCAGAGAGTCCAGGCCTTGGTCCCCACGCTCGAGCGAAATGGTGACAGCCGCGAAAACCTGTCGATGCCGGCGGAGCCTTTCGAGCTTCGCGACTCGATTTGCCTTGACGCCGTGACCTTCACGTATCGCGACGGCAACGATGATTCCGGCTTCCTGCTTGGCCCCATCGAGTTGACACTTCGGTCAGGTGAACTGGTCATCCTTGCCGGGGGCAACGGCAGCGGCAAGACCACCCTGGTCAAGCTGCTCGCCGGTCTCTACCGTCCCGATTCGGGCGCCGTGCTGATCGACGGGCATCCAATCGGCGATCTTGATCGCGATGCGTATCGCCAGCTCTTCTCGATCGTCTTCGCCGACGGACATCTCTTCCGCGACCTCCTCGGCCTGAAAGCCGATGGGATTGCGACGCTCGCTTTCGAGGGTCTCGAGCGGCTGGGATTGGCGCCTGTCGTCACAGTCCGGGGAAGCACGTTCTCCACTCTCGACCTCTCACAAGGGCAGCGGAGGCGACTGGCCCTCTTGGGCGCCTTGCTGGAGGATCGGCCCATCTGCATCTTCGACGAATGCGCCGCAAACCAGGATCCCGCGTTCAAGCAGATTTTCTATCAAGAGCTGCTGCCCGAATTGAGGGCCGCGGGCAAGGCACTCCTGGTCATTAGCCACGACGAGAACCATTTCGACATCGCTGACCGGGTCATCCGCCTCCAAGATGGCCGCCTGTTCGAGGAGTCGCCGCAGCGGATCAGTAGCGCGTGGGCCTGAAAGACTAAGAAAGGAGCACAGCATGAAGAAATTTATCGTGTCGATGATTGTTTTGTGGGGAGTGGGCGGATGCGGGGTCTGGTACTGGGCCGAGGCTCGCACCCAGCGCGTTTCGTATCGTACCGTCACCATCAGACAAGGCGATGTCGGATCGACGATCAACACAACCGGGACGATCGAGCCCCAGGATGTCGTCGACGTCGGAGCCCAGGTGGCCGGGAGGATCGAGAGCTTCGCCGTCGACCCTCTCGACCCGAGCAAGACCGTCAGCTACGGCTCGCGCGTTGAGCCGGGCACGGTGCTGGCCCGCATCGACTCCGCGCTGTTCCAGGCACGGCTCGACCAGGCACGCGGCCGGGTCACGAAGGCCGAGGCAGACATCGAGCAAGCCCAGGCCAAGCTCAGGCAAGCCGACCGCGAACTCGATCGATGTCGTAAACTCATGGACCGAAAGACGATCGCAGCTCAGGAATACGACACGACCCTGGCGAACTTTGAATCGGCCAGAGCAACGTTGGCAGTCAATCAAGGTGCGCTAGCCGTCGCCCGGGCAGATCTCGAAGAGGCCACCGTCAATCTCGGGTACACGACGATCCGGTCCCCGGTCAAGGGGATCGTTCTCGACCGCCGGATCAACGTCGGTCAGGTCGTCATCGCCAGCCTGAATGCCCCGAGCCTCTTCTTGATTGCCAAGGACCTGAGCCGCCTCGAGATCTGGTCGTCGGTCAACGAGACCGACATCGGCTCGATCCACGAGGGACAGTCCGTCACTTTCACCGTCAGCGCCCTGCCACGGGATACCTTCGAGGGCAAGGTCTCGCAGATTCGCCTGAACGCGAGCATGACGCAGAATGTTGTCACCTATACGGTCGTCGTGGCGGTCGATAACTCCGCCGGCCGTCTCCTGCCGTACCTGACGGCGCGGCTTCAGTTCGAAGTCGAAAGGCGGAAGGGCGTGCTGCTGGTGCCCAATGCCGCCCTCCGCTGGCAACCGCTGGTGCGGGATGTCGTACCCGAGGCACGCGAGGAATATGCGCTCGCACAACGCCGGCCGCTTCCGTCGCACGAAGAAGCCGCGCCGAAAGCCAACCACTCTGGCGACGAACGAAGCGGCCTCCTCTGGGTGCTGCGGGGCGACTTCGTAAAGCCGATCAAGGCGCGCATTGGCCTTTCCGACGGTCTTGTCACCGAGGTCAGCGGAGCCGACCTTGCCGCCGGAGTGGAAATTGTCGTCGGTGCGAACCGCATCGGTTCCGACTCCGATGCTCTTTCAATATTGCCGCACACCTGGAGCGAGCCTCCAAAGAAAGGTGAGAGTCAATGATCGTGCAGACTTTGTACCCAGTTCGAGGAACGCCGACCTGCTGTCCCAACCCGTGCCGCACTGATCGAGACTCTGAAGCGATCATCAAGTTGGAAAGTATTCACAAAGTCTACACTCGCGGGGCGATCGACGTGCCCGTGCTCAGGGGCGTCTCGCTCTCGATCGCGCGGCGCGAGATGGTCGCGCTGATGGGTGTCTCGGGTTCCGGGAAGACGACGCTGATCAACCTCCTGGGCTTCCTCGATCGTCCGACGTCCGGCCGGCAGTGGTTCAATCACAAAAATGTCACCCATCTTGGTGAAGCGGAGCGAGCCTGGCTGCGGAGTAGAGAGATCGGCTTCGTTTTTCAGAATTTCAACCTCCTGCCTCGGATGACTGCGCTCGAAAACGTGATGATGCCGTCCGTCTATGGGTCCCATGGCTTCTCGGAACATGAGTGCCGCGCTCAAGCGCGGGCGCTCCTTGAGCGACTCGGCCTGGGCGCTCGGATCGATCATGAGCCCTCACGGCTCTCCGGCGGCGAGCAGCAACGCGTCGCGATCGCCCGCGCGCTTATGAACAGTTGTTCACTTTTGATTGCCGATGAGCCGACGGGCAACCTCGACTCGAAGACCGGTGAGGAGATCCTGCGTCTCTTCCGGCAGCTTAACACTGAAGACGGGTTAACGGTCATCCTCGTGACGCACGACCCAAACGTAGCCGCGCACGCCGATCGTGTCATCCGAATTCGCGACGGGCTCGTCTTCGACGACGAATGCCTCGTCGACGAAACACCAAAGCGACATGAGGGCGCAGAAAGCGGCGAGACGCTTACCGGTTTCCGAGTACTCTCACCGACCGATGATCCCAGTCGCGACGGCGCGAAAGTGACGTCTCGTCGAAGGTCCGCGCGCGGCGATATGCGATTTCTTGTCCGCACGACCGCGACGGCTCTACGTTCACTCAGGCGCAACGCCATGCGCTCCGCTCTCACAATGCTTGGCATTATCATCGGCGTCGGATCGCTGCTCGCCATCGCCGAGATTGGCAACGGGGCATGGTCGGCGATTCGTGCACTTTTGACCAAGACAGGTGTCGATAACATCGTGATCCAGGCCGGTGCCGCGTCGCGCAATGGAGTCAGCCTGGGCAGCGGAAGCATCAAGACCCTGACGCCCGAAGACGCGGAGACGATCCTCCACGAATGCCCGAGCGTCGATAGCCTGGCACCACTGGTGTTCACACGCCAGCAAGCGGTTCATGGGAACAAGAACTGGGTCCCCAGTACCTTCGTCGGAACGACTCCGGCATACCTTCGCGTCATGGAGTGGGAAGATCTTGATCAAGGGGAGCCGTTCACCGAGCAGGACGTCAATGACGTCGCGATGGTGTGTTTGCTCGGCGAGACGGTCGCGCGCGAGCTGTTTGAGGAGCAGTCTGCAATCGGCCAGGAAGTCTATGTCAACGACGTGCCCCTGCGGGTCGTGGGCGTCCTTTCACGCAAGGGAGCCGATATCATTGGCGAGGATCAAGACGACCTGCTGGTCGCACCGTGGACGACGGTCAAGTTTCGTGTGAGCGCAGGAGCAACCTCGTCGGGCGAAACCAAGGAGTCGCCCGGGTCGGATCTCACCGCATTGCAGGGTCTCTCCGCCCGACGCTACCCGCGCCGGCATGTCGCTCCGTTTCCGACCACCGCACCGATGCAGTCGATCGACAGCCCCCGGCTAGAGCGTCTCTCGAGCGTCGATTCGATCATGGTCCGGGCATTATCCACCGATGAGATCCCGGCTGCGATGGACCAGATCACGCGTGTACTGCGCGAACGCCATCGAATCGCGCCGGGCGAGCCAGCCGATTTCGCCGTTCGCGACTTCACCGCGGTGGTTCACGCCGTCAAGGGAACCGTCGGCCTCGTCGCTGGCTTGCTCCTCTGCGTTGCCCTGATCGCGCTGCTCGTCGGCGGCATCGGGATCATGAACATCATGCTCTTGACGGTGACGGAGCGCTACCGGGAAATCGGCCTGCGCATGGCGGTGGGGGCTAGATCCCGCGACATTCTCCGACAGTTCCTCGTTGAGGCTGTCGTGCTCTGCCTGATCGGGGGAGCGGTTGGTATCACGGCCGGCCGTGGCGCCTCGGTCCTCGTCCGTCTACTGGCTCGCTGGCCAACCGAGCCTTCGTTTGTTGCGGTGTTGGCATCCGTCTCCGTCTCGATCACCGTCGGAGTGATTTTCGGCTTCTACCCCGCGTGGAAGGCCTCAAGACTTGATCCGATCGAAGCCCTCCGGTTCGAGTGATCGCCCCGAAATCCCTTGCCTCGGATGGGCTATTTCATTCGAGATTCTCAGCGAAAGACTCATTCTGAACGACCTGTTCGGGCTAGACCCATAGCCGGGAGCGAAACGGCGCGATCGTCCCGGTAAATAGTTCGTCCGCGCCTGAAGTGGACAGACCCTTTTTCTCTTGGAGCAACCGATCATGACGCGAATTCGTTCAAAACGCCAACGTTCGTTGGGGTTTGAGCCCCTCGAGGGCCGATTGGCACTGAGTGCCGGTGTGGGAGTGGCCGTGGCCTCTCACCATCCCCACGAAGTGCCGATGAGCCAGATCCAGAAAACGATCCCTGCCTCCTTCAAAGGCCATAGTCAGCTCCTGAGCGGCTCGGAGCTGGTGACTACAAACCTGAGAGGCACGATCGGCAGGGACCACTTCACAGGTTCGGGCACCGGGACGGTATCAGGCAAGCTTTTCCAGGGTGGGGATGTCTACCTCAGCAACAGCCGGGGGAGCATTCAACTCAGCCTTAGCCCTGCCGTTGTCACGAAGATAAGAGGGCATGCAAGGCAGAACGTCGCGATCGTGGTCGCCGCCGCGACCGGCAAATACGTGCCCGAAGTTGGAATGACAGGGATCTTGAACACATGGAACGCCTCCATCAAGCCCAGAGCGACCTCGAGCTTTTCGGGATTCTTCAAAACCTAGTGCGAAGCCGATGTTGTTGGGTTCGCCGGGCGCCGGGCTCGGCCTGGAGAGCGGGGCCGTCGGTAGAGGTCCAGGGCGGGGCTCCCCCGGCGCGCTCCCGCCATTCACAGTCGTTGCTCTGAATCGATGGCGGCGTGAGCCGAGGGGATCATGTCCAATGACTCGTTGTCACGCTTAGTGATGATGAAAGCGGCGTGAGCCTCAGCCCACGTTTCGTTATTCAAAGACGAAAGGAGAGATCCAATGAGTAAGCAACCAACTGTCGCCGATTACATCGTCCAGCGGCTCGCACGTGAGGGGATCACTGACTGCTTCGGCGTTGCGGGTGACTTTGCCTTCAAGCTCGACGATGCAGTGGTGCGGAGTGAGGTGATCCGCTGGATCGGCTGTTGCAACGAGCTGGACGCGGCCTACGCGGCTGACGGCTACGCCCGCGTACGGGGCTGCTCGCTGCTTTCGACCACGTACGCCGTCGGCGAGCTGTCCGCGCTCAACGGCGTGATGGGGGCCAAGGCTGAGCGGTCGTGTGTCTTCCACCTGGTCGGCATGCCAAGCATGCGCAACCAGCGGGTTGGTAAGATCATTCACCACACGCTCGGGGATGGAGTGTTCCAGAACTTCGCGAACATCTCGGCGCAGGCAGCGTGCGTTTCGGCGGTCATCACTCCCGATAACTGCGTCCACGAAATGGAGCGGCTGATCGCCACGGCGCGGGCGGAGAGCCGCCCTGCCTACATCCTCGTGGCCTCCGACTACGCTGTCACCCCGGTCACGGCCACCGAGGCGACCGTCTATCCAAAACCCACAAGCGGCCCCGACCTGGCCAAGGCCGTTGCAGCGATCGCCGAGCGGATTCAATCCGCCCGATCCGTTGCCATCCTCCCCGCCTACACCGTCTCGCGGTTCAAGCTCCAGGACAAGCTCCAGGCGCTGATCGAGACACTGGGCTGCTCGTTTGCCGTGATGCCGATGGAGAAGGGAGTCCTCTCGGAAACGCACCCCCAATTCGCTGGCACCTATTCCGGAGCAGGTTCGTCCTCCCACCTCCTCGAAGCAATCGAAGTTGCCGACCTGGTCATCGACGCTGGCGGCGTCAATTTTAACGAGATCAACACGGGCGCCTATTCGAGCCAGCTCGCGCCGAGAAGCTTGTGACCGTCGACGTCGACCATGTCCGCATCGGGAACCGAATCTATAATCCTGTCCGAATGGGCGATGTCCTCGACATGCTAGCCAGGTCGGTTCGCAAGAACTTCGGATATAGAGCGCCGCGTCCGCAGGCTGGGGCGAAGCCGGGCGGCAAGCCTGACGACCCGATCACCGCGGCGGAACTGTATCCCCGTTATCGAGACTTTTTCAAGCCGATGGATCGAATTGTCCTCGAAAGCGGCAGCTCGAGCTCGGGGATTTTTCCGCTCCCACTTCCCCAAGGCGCGGAGACGCACAGTGCAATCTTATGGGGCTCGATCGGCTGGGCTACCGGGGCTACACTGGGAATCGCCCTGGCCGACCCGTCGAGACGGACCGTGCTTTTCACCGGTGAAGGCTCGCACCAGTTGACCGCCACCGCCGTCGGGACCATGGGACGCTATGGACTGAAGCCGATCATCTTTGTCCTCAACAATGACGGCTACATGGTCGAGCGGGCGCTCGAGGCGAACCCGGACTGGGTCTACAACGACCTCGCTCCTTGGAACTACCACGCCCTGCCCGCCGCCCTGGGCTGTCAGGGCTGGTTCACGGCCAAAGTCGCCACGCTTGGTGAGCTTGACGCCGCACTGGCCAAGGCTTCCACGGCGAAATCGGCGTGTTACATCGAGGTTGTCGGCGGCAGGACGGACTATCCGGCGGGACTCACCGCGGCCAATCAGCGTCTTGAGGCCCTGTACGCGGATGATTAGTGTCGGCGCAGCGGGGATTCAGGCAGCGCTGATCCGCCGCGCGAAAAAAGGCGGTAGCTATCATGTCCGGGTCAACCTGACCCGATGCGCGATGTGGTTCATGTCAATTGGTGTGTTGGAGCGTGATGCGATCCAAGCCGTCGGGGAAGAACACCAGCTCCTGAAACCGGACACGATCATCGCGAACACTCCCTATGGCGAGCTGGTCCGCCTGGCCCCACCGGTAAAATTCTCCGAGACCAAAGGGTTCTGGGAGGATCCGGCAGTCACGGTGCGCGGATCATGCAAACCAGAATGGATGCGGTCCCTCGAACCATCAAAAACAAACGCCATCGGAGGACACCCGTGAAGTTCTTCGGCCAATACGAGGACGAGATTTACGCAGCCGGATTGCAGGGCGTCGTCCCCAAGCTCCCGATCGATATCGCAACACTCGAGAAGAAGGCGGTCGCGGCCTGGCCGGATACGATCGCCTCGTACGTCCAGGGGGGCTGCGGCGACGAGCAGACGCAGGACCAGAACGTCGCGGCGTTCCGCAAATGGGGGCTGGTCCCGCGGATGTTGGTCGATGGCTCCAAACGGGACATGTCGATCGAACTCTTCGGCATGAAGCTATCGACCCCGATCTTCCTGGCACCGATTGGGGTCATCGGCATCTGCGCCCAGGATGGACATGGCGACCTGGCCGTAGCAAGGGCCGCCGCCAGGACGGGAGTGCCGATGGTGGCCTCGACGCTAACCGTCGATCCGCTCGAGGCTATCACCCCGGAATTTGGCGACACGCCCGGCTTCTTCCAACTCTATACCCCGGATGACCGGGGCATTGCCGAAAGCTTCGTTCATCGCGCGGAGGCTGCCGGCTTCAAGGGGATTGTCGTGACCCTCGATACGTGGGTCGCTGGCTGGCGGCCTCGCGACCTTACGCGCTCCAGCTTCCCGCAGTTACGGGGCTACTGCCTCGCCAACTATTTCTCCGACCCGGTCTTCCGCTCTCGGCTTGCCAAACCCCCGGAGGAGGATCCGGCCCCGGCGGTCAGGCTCTGGAGCGAGCTGTTCGGGGCGAGACTCACCTGGGCGGATTTGCCCTGGCTGCGGTCTCTCACGAAGCGACCGCTGCTCCTGAAGGGAATCTGTCACCCCGACGACGTCGGCCGCGCCGTCGACGGGGGAGTGGACGGCATCTATTGCTCCACCCATGGAGGCCGTCAGGCCAATGGCGGCATCGCCTGCCTCGACATGCTGCCCGCCGTCGTGGAGGCGGCCGGGAAAACCCCGGTGCTGTTCGATTCCGGCGTCCGGACCGGCTCCGACATCCTGAAGGCACTCGCCTTCGGCGCCACGGCCGTTGGTATCGGCCGCCCGTATGCCTGGGGCCTGGCCCTCGATGGCACCGATGGAATCGTCCACGTTCTACGGTGCCTGCTCGCCGAGGCCGATCTGCTCATGGCGATCGACGGGTATCCGACGATCGGCGATCTCCGATCGGCGACGCTGATGAGGAGCTGAATTCAAGTGCCACTGTATACAGCGATTACTCAAGAGGGAAGTGTGTCGGACGAGACCAAAGCGAAGATCGCGCAGGAAATCACGCGGATACACACCTCTCTCATGAAGGTTCCAGCGAGCTATGTCCGCGTCGTCTTTCTTTCCTATCCGAAGGGTTCCGGATACACGGCAGGCGCGGAAGCGCCCAGAGCAGCAATCAATTGCGTGAGGCAACGCAGCACAAGGTCGTCGACCGGACGAGCCTCGGGCAACGCCTGCATCAACGACGTCATCATGCACATGGTCGTTCCCGAGCTTCCCTTCGGAGGCGTCGGTGACAGCGGCATGGGGCGCTACCACGGCCAGTGGAGCTTCGAGACGTTCACGCACCGAAAGGGGTTCTCTCCCGGACGACTCATCTCGACTTCCCGGTCCGCTACCGGCCCTATACCGACGGCCATCTCGCGCTCATGAAACTCATCGATTGATCTTCAGTACGAATGGGGGGTAAGTCGCGGGATTAATTCCGACGCCTGGCGCGGTCGATCTGCGCGCTGATCTCGCGCTACATTTCGCTGCATGCCAGATTCTCGGCGAAGGGAAGTTTGCGAAGCAGATCGGGCTCGCGCAGCCCGGCCAAGTCGGGGTCGATCAGCCATCGATTGAGCGCGTTCTCCGCCGGTTCCTTCGCGGCAGGAGCGGAATCGATCTTCTTTCGCCACGCAGCTACCTCGGCCCGCAGCCACCGGCGTGCCTGATCGCGCAGACGTGCTCGCTCTTCGTCGTGAAGGTTCGATGCGTCCTTGCCGCGCCCGCAACCAGCCGATGCCGCCATGCAGGCAGCGCGATACCTCCTACCGCGTTCTGGGTCATTCGCCAGCGATGGGTCAGCGGCGAAGGCGTCGGCATAGAGCCGCGCGGAAGCGCATGTCAGACCGTTGAACTCCGCGGCCCGCACAAATGCGAGCCGCTCGCACTGATCGGCTGGCTGATACGTGCCCGCGAGGAAGGCCGGCAGGTTGGGAAACACCATCGCTTCAGCTTCACGGCGGAGCACGTGATACATCCAGCTCTCCAGCTCAAGGGCGCTCGCCGCTCGCCAGTCGTGATCGATGATGGCCGAAGCCAGCGCCTGACTCGCTTCCTCCCGGTCACCGCGGCGATACAGGGCCATCGCCCGGACGATTCTCGGGGCGGGGCCCAGCACGCGGGATGCTTCGCCTTCGAGGATGGCGATGGAATTACGGATGTTGTTGTGGCGATATTCTGCGAGCCCCTTGGCAAACAGGAAATACGCGGTCGCCCACGCTGCATACGTCGACTTATCGGCGGCCAAGGCACGATCGATCAGTACGGCGGCGCGCTGCATCCGCTGCGGCGTTTCCGGTAGGAGCAGACAAGTGCGCCCGATTCGCTCATGGATATGTGGGTCAGTGCTCGACTCGAACCGAGTCAAGAGCTCCCGGCATCCGCGCTCGTACTCGGCCACATCCCCGAGAAACAGACAGAGTTCGGCATAGCCATGCCAATCGTTATGCACCTTCGCGTGCCGGTCAATGAATCGACGCCATGCGAGCCGCGCCTCCTCTGGCCGGCCCTGGCGAAGCCGGATTGTGCGCAACCAGAGCAGGCCGTCAGCATTGTTCGGATTGAGGGCTCCAGCTTTTTGTAAGCAATCGGCTGCCTCATCTGTCCGACCTCTGCTGAGCAAGGCCAAGCCGAAGTCACCCCAGGTTAATCCCTGGTTGGGGTCGATTTGCATGGATCGCTTGTAATGATGAATCGAGAGGTCTAGCTGTCCCAGCTTGAAGAACTCATGACCGAGCGCGGTTTGCACGACCGCAGCATCCGGTCGCAGCGCCTGGGCAGCCCGCAAATAACCGGTCGCCCCCGCAGGATCACTCTTGCCGAGCAGGTGCCCGAGCTCAAAATTCACCCAGAAATCGTCGGGATACTGGCGCTGCACTCTCTCCAGGAAGGCGGTCGGATCGCCGCTCAAGCGACGCCATCGTGTTCCAAATGCGACCATCAGAGTGACCGGTTGGTCCTCAACTCTGGCTATTTCGGCCAGTTCGGGAAAACCCTTCACCATCGCCCACGTGTCGGGATCGCGGACTCGATCGCGCCATGGGTCCGGGTCCATGCGCCGTACAACGCGAAGCACCCAGTCTCGCACATCCTTGTCCGCACAAGTCGCCCAGTCGTCCAAAGCGGCGACCAGCGCTTTGTTAACCGGCGACGCTTTCAGACGCGCGGCCACGCGATCCGGGTCGTCCCGCAGATCGCCCAGGCCGCGTTCGCGGAATGCCTCGGTGTATCGACGGCTCGACTCGGCGTAGTCGATGGCGTCGCCTCGAGTGGTCCATCCGCGGCTCAGGCGGATGGCGTCCAGTCTCTCAACCAGATCCAGACTGGCGCGGGCTTGCTCAATTTGCTTGCGAAGGCTGGCGATGCCGGCATCCGGTTGCTGCAATATGCCGCGTGCTTCATCAAAGCGACCCTCATTTTGCAGATTTGTCACCCGCGACAACCGCTCGGACCACTGCTCCAACTCTGCCCGTCGCCTCATTGCTAATCCCCACTCACGCAGGCCGGCGGCACTCGAGAGGCCGAGCAGTAAGGCCGCGGCGACGATCAACGCTGTCGCCGCCGGGTTTCGACGCAGCCAGCGTAGGATACGCTCTGGCCGCGCGACTGGTCGGGCCGCGATCGGCCGGTCCTCCCCGAACCGCCTCAGGTCATCGGCGAGTGCAAGGGCGCTGGCGTAGCGACATCGCGCCTCCTTGGACAGGCACTTCAGGCAGATCGTCTCGAGATCGCGCGGCACTTTCGTGTTCAATCGAGAGGGGGAGACCGGCTCTTCATGAATCACCTGCCGCTCCGTCTCGGCGGCGGTCTCTCCTCGAAACGGCGGCCGGCCCGTCAGCATCTCATAGAGCAGAGCGCCGAGGGCGTAGATGTCCGTGGCCGGCCCGATCATCCCCGCCTTCCCGACTACCTGCTCGGGAGCCATGTAACTCGGAGTCCCCATCCGAGTGCCCGCGGTGGCCGCCGTTTCGGCAAGATCCGGCCGGCCTCGGGCGCAGTCGGGATCAGGCCCCGGCTACGCATCCGCGAGTCGATCGATTCTGGGCGGCAATCGTATCTCATTATCCGAAAACATCCAATGAGTGAGCAATTGACTGTCGCAGATTACATCGTAGGGCGGCTCGCACGCGAGGGGATCGCCGACTGCTTCGCCGTCGTGGGGGACTTCGCATTCAATTGAATTTGAAGCTCAACCCGGCATGGGTAAATCTTCCCATCATCAGGACGCAAATGTTGCCAATTCACATCGATCGCCAGTGACCCGCCGCTTTCTGTCAAAACCGGCGAGTGCCTACCTCACTCTCATGAAAATGCCGGGGATTTCCCCGGCGTCTTGCGATCCATCGATCGCCAGGAAAGACCACATCCAGCCTCCGGCACAGTTGTTGCTTTTTCGCTCGCTTGTCTCGTCAAGCGGCATCTCATTATCCGGAAAAGACCCGATGAGTGAGCAACGGATTGTCATGCTCTCCCTGAACGACCCGATTCGATGTCCACGGGCCACGCTTCGTTATACAGAGGCGAAGCAAGACATCGAATGAATAAGCAATCGATTGAGAGACCGTGACCGTTTTTTCGTCTGTTGGATCCGAACTCATCACAACCATGAACGAGGACCATGACCGTGGAGACCCTCACGAAAACCGGCGCACGCGACGGAAAGGCCACAGCCCCGAAGCCGCTGCCTGCCCCCAACAGTGACTTCTATGAGCTCGCTGACACCTTGAACGCCGAGGAGCGCGGGCTTCTCAAACAGGTGCGCTCGTTCATGGAGACCAAGGTCGCACCGATCATCAACAAATACTGGGTCGAGGATGCATTCCCATTTGAGCTGCTGCCGGCAATCAAGGAGCTGAATCTCGGAGGGGTGGGGATGCAGGGATACGGCTGCCGGGGAGGAAGCGCGCTCTTGTTCGGTCTGGCCGCAATGGAGATGTCACGCGTCGACTCGTCGATCGCGACCTTCTTCGGCGTCCACAACGGCCTGGCCATGGGCTCCATCTACGCCGCGGGATCGGAAGAGCAGAAGCAGAAATGGCTGCCGCCGATGGCTCGCTTCGAGAAGATCGGCTGCTTCGGCCTGACCGAGCCGCTGGTGGGCTCCGGGGCGAGCGGCGGCCTGACGACGACCGCGAAGCGTGAGGGTGACACCTGGGTCTTGAACGGCCAGAAGAAATGGATCGGCAACTCGCCCTGGTGCGACATCTCGATCATCTGGGCGCGCGACGTCGCCGACAACCAGGTCAAGGGCTTCATCGTCGAGAACAAGACCACGCCGGGATTCAGCGTCGAGAAGATCCAGAACAAGATCGCGCTCAAGGTCGTCCAGAACGGCTTGATCACGCTCGAAAACGTTCGGGTGCCCGAGGAGAACCATCTTCAGGCCGGCAAATCCTTCCGCGATACTGCGCGTGTGCTGCGGATGACGCGGTATTTGGTCGCATGGGAGGCGACGGGTTGTCAGATGGGCGCCTACGAGCACGCCCTTCGGTACGCGCAGGAGCGTTTGCAATTCGGCAGGCCGATCGGCTCGTTTCAGCTTGTCCAGGATTTGCTCGCCCGAATGATCGCCAATGTCACGGCTTCTCAGTGCCTGGTCGTGCGCACGGCGCAGCTCCACGCGGAAGGCAAGCTGGGCGACCATCACGCGGCCCTCTCCAAGGCGTTTTGCACCGCCAAAATGCGCGAGACGGTCGCGTGGGCCCGCGAGATCCTGGGCGGCAACGGAATTGCCAGCGACTATCACGTCGCCCGGTTCTTCGCGGATGCCGAGGCGCTTTACTCGTACGAAGGCACATACCAGATGCAAAACCTGATCGTGGGCAAGGCCATCACCGGGTTCAGCGCGTTCGTGTAGCTCGACGGGCCGTCCGGGCTCCGTCTTGCCTTGTCGTGAGAGGAGAGGAGGGAGGCTATGCAAGTAGGTAATCTGACCCGCCGCCGTCGCGGGCTGGATGGCCGGGACCCGGCCCGCAAGAGCTGGTACGCACGGCACCGCCAGCGGCGCTTCGCCCGCCGGATGTGGGGCCGCGCGGCCTGACCCGGATCGGTTGAGATTGGAACTTCTGGAGTTTCGCAAAAGGAGCACGCACGTGAGTGTCGCAACAGCAACATCAACCCGCGAGAACATTCTGTACGAAAAGAAGGGGGCGATCGCGTACGTGACACTCAACCGGCCGAAGGTGCTCAACGCCCTCAACAAGGCCACGATCGCCGAGCTCAGTGAGGTCTTCAACGAAGCCCGGGACGATGCCGGCGTCCGTGGCGTGATCTTGACCGGGGCGGGCGACAAGGCGTTCGCCGCCGGCGCGGACATCAGCGAAATGGCCAACGACACGCCTACCGAGGCGGAGGACAAGACGCGACAGGGGCAACGCCTCACCACACTCATCGAAAACCTCGGCAAGCCGGTCATCGCGGCCGTCAACGGCTTCGCCTTGGGCGGCGGCTGCGAGCTGGCGATGGCTTGCACGATCCGACTGGCCGTGGAGACCGCCAAGTTCGGCCAGCCGGAGGTGACGATCGGCATCATCCCGGGCTACGGGGGAACGCAACGCCTGCCCCGGCTGGTCGGCAAGGGACGCGCGCTGCAATTGATTCTCAGCGCCGACATGATCGACGCACATGAGGCCTACCGGATCGGCTTGGTCAACGAAATCGTTGCCAAGGACAGCCTCTTTCCGAGGGCGGAAGCCATCCTGAACAAGATCAATGCGAATGCCCCGACCGCGGTCAAGCTGGCGATCGAAGCCGCGAACCGGGGTCTCGACGAGAGCCTCGCCGAAGGGCTGAACATCGAGGCGTCGCTCTTCACCCAGTGTTTCGCTACCGAGGACCGGAAAGAGGGTGTGGCCGCGTTCCGCGAAAAACGCAAGCCTAACTTCCAGGGAAAGTAACCAATAACCAGACGATCTCACCCGAACGAGGCATCACATGACGGATAACATCTTTACCGGCCTGAACGTCGTGGATTTTTCGAGCTTCATCGCCGGTCCCGCTGCCGCTGTGATCTTGTCGGACTTTGGTGCCGACGTGATCAAGGTCGAACCGCCCACGGGCGACACCTTTCGAATCGTCCACACGCTTCCCCCGTTTCCCCAGGCCAAGGACAACTACTGTTTTCACCTTGATAACCGCAACAAGCGCGGCCTGGCCCTCGATCTGAAATCGCCGGACGCACACAAGGTGCTCGAGCGCCTCGCCAAGTGGGCCGACGTGTTCATCGTTAACACTCCGCACCCGGCGCGCAAGCGGCTGAAGCTGTCCTACGAGGACGTCTCCTCTTGGAATTCTCGGTTGATCTATGCCGACATCACCGGCTATGGCGACAACGGGCCGGACGCCGATCTCCCGGGATTCGATTTCACAGCGTACTGGGCCCGCAGCGGTCTGTTGGCGCTGACGCGCGATGCGGGCGCCCCGCCTACATTCCCCGTGGGGGGAAGCGGTGATCATGCGACGGCCGTTGGCTTGTTTTCCGCGATCGTCATGGGCTTGTATCAGCGCGAGCGGACCGGGAAGGGCTCCTATGTCACCACGTCGCTGTTGGCCGAAGGGGTCTGGGCCACTGCCATGATGAACGCCGCCGCGCTCTGCGACGCCCGGTTCTTCCCGCTGCATGACCGGGAGAACCCGCCGAACGCGACGATCAATTTGTACCGTACCGCGGACGACCAATGGCTGATACTCGGCACGACGCCCGACAAGCTCCCGGCGCTGGCCAAGGGAATCGGTCGCGCAGACCTGCTGTCGGACCCGCGGTTCAGCGACGCCACGAAGTTGGCGGCCAACATGGCCCAGCTTACGGCCATTCTCGACGAAGCGTTCGGCGCCCAACCGATGGCCCACTGGCACGACGTCTTGGAGCGGGCCCGCATCACGTTCAGCGTCGTGATGGAACCGGCCGAGGTCGTCAAGGACCCCCAGCTCCGCGCGAACGACATTGTCGTTCCGATCGAGGGCGCGGGCGGGAAGCTGACGTTCACGATCAGCAGCCCGATGCAAGTGCACGGCGTGGCGAAAGTGCCGGCCAAACGCGCCCGGAAATCGGCGAACACAACGAAGAGGTTCTCACCCAACTCGGCTTCAATGCCACCGAAATCGAGGGCTTCCGCGCGAGCCGTGCCATCCCGGGTGTCAAGCATCCGGAAGCAGTAACCACGGGGGGTGGACGATGAGTGAAATCCTTACCGAACGATCCGGAAGCATCTTGCGGATCCAGTTAAACCGTCCGGAGAAGAAGAACGCGATGACGTCCGACATGTACGTCACCCTCGCGGAGACAGGGGCCGTCAGAGTGGCTTCCGCCCGAATGCCCACCAGGTGGGGGGTGTTTCAGGCCCTTTCGTTCGAGCGCGAAATTGTGAACGGGACGCGACGGGTTGAAAGCGCACTCGCACTGGTCATGGGCGATCTGGCGGACGGCGCTCCGATCGTACGCGTTCATTCGCAGTGTTTCACCGGCGAGGTGCTCGGATCGCTGCGCTGTGATTGCAACGACCAACTGGATATCGCCATGCGGGCAATCGCCGGGGAAGGGCGCGGGCTCTTGATCTACGAGTACAAGGAGGGCCGGGGTATCGGGCTCAAGGCGAAGTTGCAGGCCTACGCTCTCCAGGACGCCGGCCTCGACACCGTCGACGCCAACCATGCCTTGGGCTTCAGGGCGGATTGCCGGGATTTCAGCTTGCCCGCGGCGATCCTGCACGAGCTTCGCGTCAGCCGGGTTCGCCTTCTGTCGAATAACCCGCGCAAGTCTGCCGCGCTCGCGGATGCCGGTATCGAGGTCGTCGAGAGGCTTCCCTGCGAAGCCGCGCCGACCCCACATTCCTTGGCCTACCTTCGTGCCAAGAAGGAAAAGATGGGGCACGTCCTCAGCCTGGGTCAGCATGATCGCACGGGGTATCCAATTCACTCGCAAGACCGGTTCGAGTTTGCGAGCGTCGAGACCGCCATTCACGAACTGAGGGCCGGACGCATGATCGTGGTGATCGACGATGAGGACCGCGAGAACGAAGGCGACCTGACGATGGCGGCGGAGCTGGTTACCCCCGAGGCCATCAACTTCATGGCGAAACACGGGCGGGGACTGATCTGCCTGGCCATGCCCGGCGAGCGGCTCGACGAGCTGGATCTCGCCGCGATGGTGCCCGAGAACACCGCGTTGCACGGCACCGCGTTCACGGTCTCGATCGACGTGAAAGGACGCGGCGTCACCACGGGCATTTCGGCCCACGATCGGGCGCAAACGATCCGGGCCGCCGTGGACGCCGGCAGCTCTCCGGATGACTTCGCCCGGCCGGGACACGTCTTCCCGCTGCGCCCGCCCAGGCGGCGTTCTGGAGCGACGAGGACAAACCGAGGCGGCCGTCGATCTTGCAAGCCTCGCCGGACTAACCCCCGCGGGCGTCATCTGCGAGATCCTTAACGACGACGGCACCATGGCTCGCGTCCCGGACTTGATCCGGTTCTGCGAAACGCACGGCCTGGTGATGGTCACCGTCTCGGACCTGGCGCGATACCGGCTGGAGTCGGAGTACGAACGATCACTGTGGGCGGTCGATGCCTCTTTGGTGTGTGTGTGAGAGATGCCGCGCCTGAAGCGCGGTCAACGATGAAAGGGGAAAATATGACAAAGCTCAAGTCTTCAGAATCGACGCTAGCCTCCGGCGACCGAGCCGCGCCCGGCCGATTGTTCGTTCTCGAGCTCAGCGGCAACCGCATCTTCTCGGTGAATCCCAACGGCTCCGACCGAAAGGTCATCGTTCACGAGTGCCGGATGCCTGATGGCATCGCGCTCGACGTCGAACGCGAGCACATCTACTGGACCAACATGGGCGTTCTCCACCTGAACGATGGCTCCATCGAGCGCGCCGACCTGGACGGGCGGAATCGCCAGACGATCGTTCCCCCGGGCGGCACGTTCACACCCAAACAGATCCAGCTCGAGAAGTCGGGCGGCAAGCTGTACTGGTCGGACCGCGAAGGGATGCGCGTCATGCGCGCGAACCTCGACGGGTCGGCGGTTGAGACTCTCGTGGAGACGGGCCGGGGCGACATCGACCGCCGCGACCAGACGAAGTGGTGCGTCGGCATCTCTGTGGATGCCGGGCGCGGACAGATTTACTGGACGCAAAAAGGCCCGGACAACGCGGAATTGGGCCGCATCCTCCGAGCGAACATCGAGCTCCCGGCCGGACAGAATGCGTCGAACCGCACGGACATCGAAGTGCTGTTCGACGGCCTGCCGGAGCCGATTGATCTGGAGCTCGATCTCAAGAATCGCCTTCTGTACTGGACGGACCGCGGCGACCCGCCGCACGGCAACACGGTCAACCGCGCCCCGATGGACGCGGATTCCAAAACGCGGCCCGCGCCGGAGATCCTGTTCAGGCACCTGATGGAAGGCATCGGTATTGCGCTCGATCTCGAAGGCGGCCGCATGTTCCTCACCGATCTGGCTGGCTCGGTCTACTCTGCCCGTCTCGATGGGTCAGGTAAGCAGACACTGCTCTACGCTCAGGGAAACCTCACTGGCATCGCCTACGCTTTACTACCCCTCAAGGAGAAATGATCATGTCTCTCGACAAACCTATCCACCGAATCGCCATCGTCGGCACCGGGGTCATCGGCGCGAGCTGGGCCGCACAGTACCTGGCGCGGGGCTTGGACGTGGTCGCGACCGACCCCGCCCCGGACGCGGAAGCTAAACTGCGCCAGTACGTGGACGACGCGTGGGATGAGCTCGCCGCCATCGGCCTTTCGCCGGGAGCGTCGCGCGACCGCCTGTCCTTCACCCCCGACATGAAGGCGGCGCTGGCGGGGGCCGACTTCGTCCAGGAAAACGCTCCCGAGCGGCCTGAGTTCAAAATCAAGCTGTTCGCGGACATCGACGCCGCCACGCCTCCCGACACATTAATCGCGTCGAGCTCCTCGGGGATCACGCCGAGCGTGATGCAGTCGAAGTGCGAGCGCCCCGAGCGCGTCCTTGTGGGGCATCCGTTCAACCCGCCGCACATCATTCCACTTGTGGAAGTGGTGGGCGGCGCCAAGACATCACCGCAAGCGATCCAGCGGGCGATGTCGTTCTACGCGGCGATCGGCAAGAAGCCGATTCATTTGCGGCAGGAACTTCCCGGGCACGTGGCGAATCGTCTGCAAGCAGCGCTCTATCGGGAGATGCTTTACCTCATTGAACAAGGCGTGCTGAGCGTCGAGGACACCGACGCCGCCGTTTGCTATGGACCGGGCCTCCGCTGGGGCGTGATGGGCCAGAGCCTTCAGTGGCATCTGGGCGGTGGCGCCGGTGGAATCAAACACTTCATGGATCACCTTATGGATCCACTTCAGGGCATGATGAAGGCCCTCGGCACTCCAAACATCACGCCCGAGCTGAAGCAAACCATCATCGATGGCGTGATGCGCGAAGCAGGGGAACGCTCGGTCGATCAGCTCGCGCACGACGAGAACGCAGTGTTGATCGGACTTCTCAAGCTGCGAGCGAATGGCTCGGGCGCGTCGTCAGGGGAGAAGAAACCTGCTCACGCCAAGGTAACGGCTCAAGCCAGCGGATAAGGGGTCTTCACGAAATCGGAGCGACTGACAATGATACCCATTTCTGCGAACACGGCAGGCGACCCGCGAATCCTCATTGTGGGCGGGGGCTTCGGCGGTCTCGCCGCGGCCCGCGCCCTGAGGAAGAGTCAGGCCCGCGTGCTCCTCATCGACAAGACTAACCACCACGTCTTCCAGCCGCTCCTCTATCAGGTGGCTACCTCGGTCCTTTCCCCCGAGCACATCGGGGCACCGATCCGGCACGTCTTGCGCAGGCAGCCCAACGCCACCGTGATCCAGGGTACCGTTACTGATGTGGATGTTACGAAAAGGGTGTGCTTGGTGGACGGGGTTCCGCTCCCGTTGCCCTACGACTACCTCGTACTGGCGACTGGGGTAGAGCACAGCTACTTCGGTCACGACGAGTACGCAGCGTATGCCTCGGGCCTGAAAACCCTCACCGACGCGGTTCAGCTCCGCAACAAGATCCTGGGAGCGTTCGAGGCCTGCGAGCGGACCTTCACCCCCCAAGACCATCCCGAACTGTTGACGTTCGTCATTGTCGGCGGTGGTCCCACGGGCGTGGAGCTCGCCGGGGCGATCGCAGAGTTGGCGCGCCAATCTTTGGCCAAGGAGTTCCGTCGCTTCGACCCCGCTTCGCTCAAACTGATCCTCGTGGAGGCGGGTCCGCGCATCCTACCCTCGTTCGACGATTCGCTTGCCGCCGCGGCGACCGCCAAGCTCGCAAAGCTGGGGGTCGAAGTCCGCACCGGCGCCGCGGTGGAGAAGGTGGACGCGGAAGGCGTTTTGGTACGGGGAGAACGGATCTCGACCCGGAACGTGTTCTGGGCGGCAGGGGTGAAGGGTTCTCCGGCAGCGCAATGGTTGGGTGCCGAGGCAGACAGAGCAGGTCGCGTCAAGGTGCTTGCAGACTGCTCGGTCCCGGCCCATCCGGAGATATTCGTCGTGGGAGACACGGCGTGCCTGGAAGAGGGCGGGAAGCCTCTCCCGGGCGTCGCCCAGGTTGCGATCCAGCAAGGCCGCTACGTCGGCCGCCAGATTGCGAGACGGCTGAAGGGGAAACCGGACCTACCTGCGTTCAGGTACTTCAACAAGGGGAACCTGGCTACGGTCGGCCGCAATTTCGCCGTCA
This sequence comes from uncultured Planctomycetota bacterium, assembly GCA_963823665.1. Classification (GTDB taxonomy): domain Bacteria; phylum Planctomycetota; class Planctomycetia; order Isosphaerales; family Isosphaeraceae; genus CAVXHV01. Next base: position 652,606 of record CAWGMQ010000003.1, on the reverse strand, counting down.
TGGAGGCGTTCGGCGTCCGCACCGCCGGGTTGTTCGCCAAGATGGTGTGGGCCTTCGTTCACATTCAGTTCCTGGTTCTGACGAGCAGCCGAATCGGGACGCTGTTCCGGTGGTCGTGGAAACTCTTCACTCGCCAACGGCTCGCGCGGCTCATCATCGAACCGGAACCTTTGCAGGATGCCATCCAGGCGGCCCGGCAGAACGGTCAGCGAACCAACGGGAAAGCTGAGGGGCCAGGGTCACCCGTGAGCGAACGGGAGACAGTCCAATGAACCGGCTATCCACGAAAGTCCGCGTGCCTGATCTTGCGCTCATGAAGGAGCATGGCGAACGAATTGTCATGTTGACTGCCTACGACGCCACCATGGCCCGGCTACTTGATCGCGCAGGCATCGACCTGTTGCTGGTGGGCGACTCCCTTGGGAACGTGATCTTGGGATTGGACACAACGGTCCCCGTAACCCTGGATGCGGTTCTTCACCACACGCGCGCCGTGACGCGCGCCGCGAGTCGCGCGTTGGTCGTGGCGGACATGCCGTTTCTGACTTATCAGATTTCGGCCGAGCAAGCCATGCGCAACGCGGCAAGCCTCTTCCAGGAAGGCGGCGCCGCCGCGGTGAAGGTCGAAGGTGGACGCCCCATCGCGGAGACGGTTCGTCGGCTCACAGCAGCCGGCCTCCCGGTCATGGGGCACGTCGGGTTGACCCCTCAGCACGTCCACCGCCTCGGCGGGATGCGGCAGCAGGCGCGCAACGAAGAAGCTGCGCAAGAACTGCTCCGCGACGCGCTCGCACTCGAAGACGCCGGAGCGTTTGCCGTCGTCGTCGAGGCGGTCCCGGATGCCGTTGCGGAGGCCGTGACGAGTCGGCTGAAGATCCCCACGATCGGTATCGGTGCGGGGCCGCACTGCGACGGCCAGGTGCTGGTTAGCTACGACATGCTTGGATTGTTCGACACTTTCGTACCGAAATTCGTGAGGCAGTATGCACAACTCGGGGAACTGATCTTTGATGCTGCCCGGAACTATGCCAACGACGTGCGCGAAGGTGTGTTTCCGCAATCCGTGGCCGCGAGGCGGAATGGCGCTCCCGCACTCGTTGAAAAATGACTGCGCTCGATGCAGGCCGGGCAAAGCACCGAACCTGGCCATTCGATGTTAACGTGGAGCACCGACGATGATTCATACTCACTCGTTAGGCCGGGGCGCCCGATACTTTGGAGGAAGGCCAGCCCTCGCTTCCGGCGGGAGGCGCTCGACTTTTCGAGTGCTTCGCGATCGTGTTGCGAGTATTGCGGCTGCGCTTCACAGACACGGCTTTGTAGCTGGAGACCGGTTGGCCCTTCTCCTCCCGAATGAATGTGAATACATCGAGCTGGTCTATGCGTGTGCCTGGCTCGGCGTGATCGCCGTCCCACTCAACACGCGGCTTACCGCGGTGGAACTCGATCACGTGCTGACCGATGCAAGTCCGCGCGGCCTGATTCGGCACTCGTCGCTACCCGTCCCGACCGTGCAGCCTCCGTGGCAGCGGGTGATCGACGAAGAACCATTGGACGTTTCCAGCAATTCCTGTGGCGACCCCATCTACGACACGAAAGCGATCCTCGCTCTCATCTACACAAGCGGCACAACCGGCCGTCCCAAAGGTGTCGCGCTGAGTCACGCAAATGTCCTTGAGAACGTCCACTTCCTCAACTACTGGCTGCCCTACAAGGAAGGCGGTGTCTTCCTCCACGCGGCGCCGATGTTCCACATCGTGGACTTCCCGCTCCTGTTCGCGGCGCCGGCTTTCGGCACCTGCCAGGTCACGATCCCAAAGTTCAGTCCGCAGCACTTCTGCGAGGCGGTCGAGCGCGACCGCGTCACGCACACCGTGCTGGTGCCGACGATGATCAACATGCTGACCCAGTTCCCGGACCTGGCGACGTATGACCTGGCAACGCTGGAGCGAGTCGCATACGGCGGATCTCCCATGCCCCCCGAACTTATCAACCACACCAGGGAGGTTCTCCCTCGCGTGAAACTGGTTCAGGGGTACGGGCTCAGCGAAACGGGCTTCCTGACCGCCCTGCTTGACGACGAGCACACGGGGGCCAGGCTCCTGTCCTGCGGCCGCCCTTGTCCCGGCATCGACGTCCGGGTCGTGGACGAGTCGGGGACGGAAGTCGGGCCCGGGCAGCGTGGCGAGCTGGTCGCCCGGGCGCGAACGTCATGCGCGGCTACTGGAACAATCCGGACGAAACGAGCCGCGCGTTCCGGGGCGGCCTGTTCCGCACCGGCGACGTCGGCTACCAGGACGCGGACGGGTACTTCTACATCCTCGACCGCTTGAAGGACATGATCGTCAGCGGCGGCGAGAACGTGTATTCCGGTGAGGTCGAGGCGGTGATCTACAGCCATCCGGCCGTCCGGGAGGCGGCGGTGTTCGGCATCCCCGACCCGAAATGGGGCGAACTCGTGACAGCTTGCGTGGTGCTGAAGCCGGGGAGGACCCTCGTCGCGGAGGAGTTGATCGCGCATTGCCGGCGGTCTCTGGCCACTTACAAGGTCCCACGCCGCGTCGAGTTCTCGGAAACGGACCTACCGAAAAGCGGCTCCGGCAAGATACTCAAGAGGGTACTGCGCGAACGTTTTTGGGCCAATCAGCAGCGGGCCGTGAGCTGAGCTGAAAGGTGTGTAGAAACAATGCACTCACTCTTTTCCGATCCTGCATTCTGGAGCCGAATTCAGTTCGCCTTCACGATCACGTACCATTATCTCTTTCCGCAGCTCACCATGGGTCTGGCGTGGTTTCTGGTCTTCTGGAAGTGGCGCCACCTGCGGACGGGTGATCAGAAATATAACCAGGCCGCGCGCTTCTGGGCCAAGATCTTCGGGCTCAATTTCGCCGTCGGAGTGGTGACGGGCATTCCGATGGAGTTTCAGTTCGGGACCAACTGGGCGGGCTTCTCCAGATACGCCGGCGGCGTCATTGGACAGACGTTGGCGATGGAGGGCATGTTCGCGTTCTTTCTCGAAAGCGCCTTCATTGGCGCGCTCATCTGGGGCGAAAGACGACTGGGTCCGCGCTATCACTTCCTGGCCGCGCTGGCGGTCGCGCTGGGAAGCTGGCTTTCCGGCTACTTCATTATCGTGACAAACGCTTTCATGCAGCATCCTGTGGGTTACCACATCGAAGCGGATGGCTCGCTGGGCATCGACAGTCTCAGCCTTTACCTGCTCAATCCATGGGCGTGGATCCAGTTCACCCATAATCAGATGGCGGCGCTCGTAACGGGCTCGTTCGTGGTGGCGGCCGTGGGCGCATTCTACACCTTGCGCGGACTCCATCTGGAGCAAGCGAGAATGTACCTGCGCGCTGGAACTGTCATCGGCCTGATTGCCTCCATTCTTGTTGCGTTCCCGACTGGCGACCAGCAGGCCAAGATGGTTGGCAATCACCAGCCGGTGACATTGGCGGCCATGGAGGGCCGATTCGTCGGTGGCTCCATGGCCGGCGTCGCAGTGATCGGGCAGCCCAATGTTGCCGCTACGCGGCTCGACAATCCGATCGAGGTCCCGGGCGCCCTCAGTTTTCTCGCGTACGGGCACTTTGGAAGCTATGTACACGGATTGGACGACTTTCCCAGGGAGTTATGGCCCGACAACATCGAACTGCTCTATTACTCATTTCATCTTATGATCACGCTCGGGACGATTTTCATCATCCTGATGGCCTATGCTGGAATCCAGAACCTCAGGGGCCGACTGGAATCCAGCACCGCGCTGCTCTGGGTGCTGATGCTGGCGTTCCCATTTCCCTATCTTGCCAACACGCTGGGGTGGATGACGGCGGAGTTGGGACGCCAGCCCTGGCTGATCTACGGTCTCTTTCGCACATCCGACGGCTATAGCAAAGTAGTCAGCAGCGGCGACACGGTGTTCACGCTGATCGGCTTCGTCGGCCTTTATTCTGTGCTCGGCTTGCTGTTTCTGGCTCTGGTCAGTCGCGAGATCGGTCACGGACCCGGTGACGCCGTACCGGCCGAACATGGACAGGAGCCGTCTGTATGATCGCGGTATGGTATGGAATTGCTGGCTTGATGATCATCGTCTACGTGGTCCTGGACGGCCGCAACTTCGGCGCTGGAATTCTCCACTGGCTTGTGGCGCGAACGCCCGCCGAACGCCGTCAGGTCATCGCCGCGATCGGTCCGCTCTGGTCCTGGCACGAAGTTTGGCTGGTCGGTTTCGGCGGCACCTTGTTCGCGGTATTCCCCAAGCTTCTGGCATCCGCCTTTGCCGGCTATTACCTCGCACTCTTTCTTATTTTGTGGTGTTTGATATTGCGCGGAATCTCGCTGGAAGTCGGCGGCCACATTGACGATCGCATGTGGCAGGGGTTCTGGGATTTCGTCTTCGTACTCGCCAATACGCTCCTGGCCGTCCTCTTCGGCGCAGCGGCGGGCAATATGGCCCGCGGTGTTCCGCTTGCTTCCGACGGCACGTTCTCCATGGCCTTCTTCACCGATTTCACGCCACGCGGCCATGTGGGACTGCTCGACTGGTACACGGTATCGGTTGCGCTCTTCGTTGCTGTCGCGCTGGCGGCACACGGTGCGACCTTTCTCACGCTCAAGACGCAAGGCGTCGTGCATGACCGCAGCGCGGGCTACGCGAGGGTACTCTGGGCGACGGCTGCTCCGCTGTTGCTGGTCATCTCCGTCCTTTCCGGCGTTGTGCGCCCCGATCTTCTCGGGCACGCGATTCAGAACCCATTTTGGTGGCTTGGATTGATCCTGGTCTGCGCCGCGGCGATCACGCTGATTTCAGGGCTGGCGAAGCGACGTGAAATGCGTGCGTTCATCGCGTCGAACATCCTGCTTGCGGGCCTGCTGGCTACCGGGGCCGCCGCCATTTTTCCTGTAGTGTTGCACTCGACGCTGACGCCCGGTTATTCGCTTACCGTTTACGACGTCGCCGCCGGTCCCAATTCACTGGCCTACGCCGCGATCTGGTGGCCGATCAGTTGCGCACTGGCGTCCGCGTATTTCGTTTTCGTCTCGCGACAATTCGCCGGCAAGGTCAGCGTCAGACGAGACAACCAAGGCTTCTACTAGGATAAGGTCAAGATCAACCCCACGAGCTACTGAACAGCGAACTCGAAGCCAGCGCGGTCAGAGGCCAACCCATCATCAAACACGCAACGACTCTGCAACCCGCGCGATCCCGTTTATGCTCACAGTGATCAGATCCGATAATCTCAATAAGTCTCTGTGCCCGCGACAAATGCAATCATGCGTGCTGGAGCGACCGAATAATGCCTTGGTGGGATCGATCAAATGCTGTTTGTCGCCGAGCTTTGCTGATCGGGCTTGCCATCGCATCCGGTTGTGCGCACTCGCAGGCTGACCTCCAAGATCGGCTTTCTCAACGTCTTACGCCGGTCGAAGCCAAGGAGACCGCTTCGTCGAGCAAAGGTGCCGTCAATACCGTCCGACCAGAGTCGAAAGACGCCGCAGTACAGCCGGCCGTCGCGCTGCAACCAACGGAGCGTGCCCAGGCGCCGTCTCAAGCCGACCGCAAAGCCCCGTTGCCCGCAGCAATCATTCCTCCTCCACGGCGTGTGGATTCCGATCAGGTGCCTCCGAACGCGGTGTTGCTGCCCAGCGACTCAGATGACGCCGCGCTTGATGCCATCGCCGCCGACGGCCGGCCTCTCGCGCTTCCGGATGCGATTAAGCAGGCCTTCCGCTTGCAACCACGATTGCGCGCACAGCTTGAGGCCATCGCCGAAGCCCGCGGCTTGCAGCAGATCGCGTTCTCCACATTCTTGCCCTTGGTGGCGGCCAATTATGACGTGGGTGGGTTCGGTCTCGGCGTGACGGGCAATTCGATCCCGATCCCGAAGGGCCCTGCTGGATTTAATTTCATACCTGGCGTCGGGGCGGTGCCATTTGGGCTGAATATCGGCACATCATTCGAACTCGCAGAGCTAAAGGTTCAGTGGCTGCTCCTGGACTTTGGTCGCCGGCTCGGTCGGTACGAGCAATCGCGGTTGGCGACCGAGATCGCCGGTCTGCAAACGGGCCGCGCTTACCAGACGGTGGCCAACGAAGTCGCCGTGGCCTACTACAACGTTCTCAGAAGCCAGGCGTTACGGCGGACTGAGCAGGATGCCCTCCGCCGCAGTGAGGAAGAGCTTGTTGATGCTCGTAAGCGGCAGCAGGAGGGCGTCATTGAGCGCGAAGTCGTCCTGCGGGCGGAGGTTCAACACGCGGAGACGCTTCAGGCCGTGCACACGGCGACCGAGGCCGAATTCACTGCGCTCGCCGCGCTGAACCTTGCGATCGGCCTGAAATGCAATGAGCCGGTGCGCGTCCTTGAGCCGCCCGAGAGCCCGCCGATTGGCATCAGCCTGGCGGAGTGTCTCGAGACTGCCGTTCGAGAGCGTCGCGAGTTTGGCGTCCTCCGAAGCACGGTCGAGATCGCGCTCCAGGGTACTCGAGTCGCCCGGGCCGACTTCGCTCCCAAGGTCATCGCGGATGGAACGTTATTTGACTTCGCGCAGCAGCATAACGACGGTCGCGTCGATTTCCGCCTTGGATTCATTCGACTCGAATGGGCGCTGTTCGAAGGCGGCAAGAAGATCGCGGCGACTCGCATCGCGGAGGCACGTGTGCGGCAAGCGATGGCGCAGGCCGAGTCGATTACCGATCAGATCGCGTTCCAGGTCAACGAAGCGTATCGGGCGGCTGTCACGGCCTGGGTAGGCATCGCTGACGCCCGTCCAGCCGTCGATCAAGCACGCGAGAATTACCGGCTCGTGCAACTGCGACTCCGCGAGGGAGCCGCCACGCCAACCGAGATCACCGACGCGCAGGCGTCGCTGACCCGCGCTGAACAAAACCTGCTGAATGCGCGTTACAACTATCTGATCGCGACGGATCGCCTACATTACGCAACGGGAGTCGGCAACACGCCGATGAATATGGCCTCCACTCATCACTAGAGAGGGTAATTGCGCATCAGGAGCAACACCAATGAGTACAACCTCACCCTCCATCGCTCCATCGCTCCATCGAGCCGGGGGGTGCCAGCGCGCCCGGACCCGCTCCCGCACATCGCCAGTCGAATGGCTGTCCCTTCCCCCCGCTTAGGAGACTGACGGAATGAGAGGGGGTGCGATGGCTCGCGTGGGCCTGCCGATCGGGCGGCCTCAGGCGGCAGGCGGCCGAGAAATTGCTCGCCGCCGGCCACACCAACGTCGTCAGCGTCCAGGGCAGCACAGTCGCCTGGGAGCAAGCCGGGTCCCGTGTGGCTCACATCACGGCGGTTATAAAACGTATCGCCCCGATCATTCGCGCGCTTCCGCCCGTTAAAGTGCCTGCCCAAACCGCGGGCCTGCCTCTCAACCCTTTTCTTAGAAAGTCGAGCCCCGATGTCCAGACGCAGTACCAAGGCCCCGTTCCTGGTCGCCTGCCTCGTCAGCTTGGCCGCCGGGATGTCACTGTCGAACGCCATGAGGGGGAAACCCGCCCGCGCCGACGACGCCAAGCCCGCCCACGGCCAGTCCGTGGCGGGGGGCAAGGCCCCTATTCAGGAGTTGCTCCATTGTCCCCTGGCCTTCGCCGGTGTGCATCTGCTCAAGGAGCTACCCGAGTACTCGCGGGTCGCCTACCACTTCTGCAAGGAGGTCAACGGCGACCTGAGCCAGTGCGTGCTTTACGACGGCATTGGGCCAAACGCCAAGCTGATCGGCGTCGAGTACCTGATCAGCGACGCCGTGTATCAGAAGATGCCGCCCGAGGAGAAGGCATACTGGCACGACCACAAGCACGAGGTCGATGCCGGCTACTTGAAGAGCCTGACCCAGACGGGCGACGAGGAGCAGCGGACGCTGCGCAAGATACGGACGTGTTGGGGGAAGGTCTATCACACGTGGGCCTCGGGGACCGACTATCCGCGGGGCCCGGCCCGGCTCTTCTGGTCGGTCACCGGCGAGCAGCCCTTCGTCCTCTCGCCCGACGCCGACCTGCCGGTGGAACTCGAAGGGTCCCATCGGACCAAGTGAAACATAAAAGGCCGTTATCAGAACGAAAGAAGCAACCATGAGCACCGGCAGACAGCAAATCCTTGGGGGCGGCGCCATTGCCGCATTGGCCCTGGCGGCACTGTGGGGCTTGGGCGGGGATCGCGCCCCCGCGCTCGCCGCGGAAGACGACGAGGTCGAGTACACCTTCGGTCGCCCAGTGAAGGACGGCGAGCAGACGTACGCTTCGCACCGGAAGAACCACGCCGACGCCGCGGCCAAGCGTTACGGTGTGGACCCAGAAAAAGTCGGCGACGGCATGGATTTCTGGCACTGGTGGTGTGGTTTTGATAATCCGGGTTACTGGCGGGAGACTGCCAAGCTCACCAGCAACAATGAAAACGTGCTCACAGCCCGGATCGACCTCTTGCGGATGCTGCATACCGTGCCGCGTTCCGAGCGGTGGGAAAAAATCGGGCTCATCAACGACCCCGACTGCGTGGCCGTCGACAAACCTGACCAGTACGGCCTGAAGATCGACCGGAGGAAGGATGGCACGCTCACCTGGGATCCCGAAGTCTTCGGCTTCTCCAGCGGAGTCGTCGGCCTGCAACTCTTCAAGAACAAGGACTTCGACGCCAAGAAATGGTCGATCGACAAGTACCTCGATGATGCGAGCAGTGTCGAGCCGCCGTTCCACGTCGGGATGGCCTGTGCCGTGTGCCACACGGCCTTCAACCCCAATCGGCCGCCCAAGAACCCGGCCGAGCCGAAGTGGGAAAACATCGATTCTCACATCGGCGGTCAGTATTTCCGCGAAGGGATGCTGTTCGGCTTCGACGCGCCGAAAGACACGTTCGCCTGGCACTACTTGCACAGCCAGCCGCCGGGCACGAGTGAGACGACTCGGTTCCCGTCGGACTTCATCAACGGCCCGATTCTGATCAACTCGATTTACCGGCTGAACGATCGACTCAAGCTGGCTCACGCGGAGCGAATCACACCCGAGCAGAAGGTGATGATGCAATCGATCAGCCGGCATGTCGGCCTGCCCGAGAACGACGGTATCGGCGGTACTGACGCCGAACCGACTTACCGGTCGGAGCTGGGTACGCACATCGCGCGGACCCTGAGCCCCAATTGGGATGCGGGCGGCAGCTACGGGCAGATGTCTAGCCTGGGGTTCAAGTTGAACCAGGCAGGCACCGAGCAAGTGTTTGACCATGACAAAGACGGCAAGCCAATCCCGCTACACCTACGGACGTGAACTCGGCGATGAAGACAAGCGTGCGCTCATCGAGTACATGAAGCAATTCTAGTGGTGCGACACGCCCACGCCGCGCCCGGCAGGCCAATTCTCGCCGGGCGCGGCCGCGACGGAGAAGGCTCATTTCCCTGGACTGCGCCGATGTAAACCGAACGATCGCCATTCTGTTCGACGGTACGGACCTCTGAAAGGAGATGAACATGCAAGACAAGTGGGTCGTTCCCGTCTGCTGCGCGCTCACGATCTTAGCGGTGCTCTGCTACCTGGCGCCTGGGGCGGTTGACGGCAAGAGCTCAGACCCCAAGGCCAATGAGATCACCGTCACGGTGAAGAGTCTGAGCTTCAGCCCCAAGAAGGTCGAGATCACCGAGGGTGAGTCGGTCGTCTGGGTCAACGAGGCTCGCACCAACCACACCGCCGCCTCCGACGACGACGGAAAGACTTTCGACACCAAGGAGTTCAAGCCCGGCGAGACCACGAAGCCAGTCAAGTTCGAGAAGGCTGGGGAATTCAAGTATCACTGCAAGGTGCACGGCAAGACCATGAGCGGGACGGTCGTCGTCAAGGCGAAAGCGAAATAAACGCTCTCCAACTCGAGAGGGGAGGCTCACATTGGCAACGACAAACAGCGGGGCGGGGATTGTGGAAAAGGTCGCGAAGGCGCGGGCGTCGTTCCGCGGCGGGCGGACGCGCCCCGGCTCCTGGCGCCGGGCGCAGCTCGAGGCCCTGAAGGCGCTCCTGAAAAAGGAGGAGTCGGCCATCTTCGAGGCGCTTTGGGCCGACCTCCGGAAGACCCGGCTCGAAGCGTATCTCACCGAGGTCGGCTTCGTGATCGGTGAGATCGACGACGCGCTCGAGCACCTCGACAACTGGATGAGGCCGGAGCGGAAGCACACGTCGCTCCTGGCCCAGCCCGGCCGGTCCTGGACCACCCACGACCCCCCTCGGCGTGGTGCTCGTCATCGGCGCCTGGAATTATCCCATCAACCTGCTGCTGGCGCCCCTGGTGGGTGCGCTGGCCGGCGGCAATGCGGCGGTCCTGAAGCCGTCGGAGATCTCGGTCCACACTGCTGCGCTGATGGCGGACCTGGTGCCGCGCTACCTCGACCCGGAGGCCGTCTCGGTGGTCGAGGGGGCGGCCGAGGAGACCCAGGCGCTCCTTGGCGAGCGATTCGACCTCATCTTTTTCACGGGCGGCGGCCGCGTCTGCCAGATCGTGCTCGAGAAGGCCGCCAAGCACCTCACCCCCGTTGTCCTCGAGCTCGGCGGAAAGTCACCTTGCCTTGTCGACCGCGACGCCTCGCTTGAAGTCGCCGCGCGGCGGATCGCCTGGGGCCGGTTCAGTAACGCCGGCCAGACCTGTGTGGCACCCGACTACGTACTGGTGCACGAGGCAGTCGAGCTTGAGCTCCTCGCGCACCTGCGCGCGGCCGTGACCGCCTTCTACGGTCACGACCCCCGAAAAAGCCCGGACTACTGCCGGATCGTCAACGACCGCAACTTTGAGAGGCTGTCGAAGTTGCTCCGCGACGGCGAGGTCGTTTGCGGAGGCAAGGCCGAGGCCGAGGAGCGATACATCGCGCCGACGATCCTGCGGGGCGTCTCGCCCAAGGCGCCGGTCATGCAGGATGAGATCTTCGGGCCGATTCTGCCGGTCCTCACCGTCCCGAGCATGAACGCCGCGATCGAGTTCGTGACCGACCGTCCCAAGCCGCTGGCTCTCTACCTTTTCTCGAACGACGAGGCAACGCAGCGCAAAGTCATCGACCAGACAAGCTCGGGCAACGTCTGCATCAACGACGTCATCATGCACATGGTCGTCCCCGAGCTCCCGTTCGGCGGCGTCGGCGACAGCGGCATGGGACGCTACCACGGCCAGTGGAGCTTCGAGACGTTCACGCACCGGAAGGGGGTTCTCGCCAAGTCGACCCATCTCGACATTCCCGTTCGCTACCCGCCTTATACCGATGGCCATCTGGCGCTCATGAAACTCATCGATTGATTTCGAGGACGATGTGGAGTTAGAGCTATGCCGCTTTCGCAACTTTCGCGGCAAGGTTTCGCTCGACGGGGAAGACCGTTCCCACTGAGCCATCCGCGTTGGTGGCGGGTGCCTTGATCTCGGCCGCGACACGGGAGCATCGAGGCCATGGCGCAAGGCGCGGGTTCGAAGCTCATTCGATGGTCTGTGCTCGCCTGATCAGGTCGTCGACTTCGCCCCGGAGCGAGCGGCGTTCGGCAGAGGGCCGCTCATAGAGCACCTCCGGGTGCAGGAGCCTGGCGAGGTCGGGATCGGCCCACAGGTGTGTCAGCCGGTCCCGAACCAGGACCCGGTCCGCCGGCGGACCGTCGTCCAGCGTCCGTCTCCAGAGGGCGACCTCGGCCCGGAGCCAGTCGCGCGCCTGGCGGTGCCAGCGGTTCCGCTCCTCCGCGCCGAGCTTGGCCGCGTCCGCACCGCGGCCGTCGCCGGCCGCGGCAGCGGCGCGGACCGCGGGGTAGCGGAGCCCAGTCGCCAACACCTCGGCCAGTCTCGGGTCGGCCGAGAAGGCCGCGGCGTAGAGGCCGGCTTCGGCGCCGCGAAGATCCTTGAATTGGCAGACCCCCAGCAGGGCCAGCCGTTCGTCGTTGTCCCGCGGCTGATAGTTCCCCTGCAGGAACGCCGGCAAGTCCGGCAGGATCATCGCCTCGGCCTCGCGGCGGAGGATGTGCGCGATCCAGGCGGGATCCCGAGAGTCCGCCTTTGCCGCACTCCAATCGAAAGAGAGGACCGCCGTCGCCAGGGCCTTGCGTGCGCCGGCTGTCTGTCCCGAGCGATGCCGGGCCATGGCCTCGACGAAGCGGGCGGCGGGCCCCTTGACCCCCGCGGCGCACTGTTCCATCAGGGCGATTGCGCTCTCATGACGGCCCAGGCGATACTCCGCCAGACCCTTGGCGAACAGGGCGTAAGGGCGAGGCCCCGAGCTCTTGTCAGATCCCCGAGCGGCCACGGCGCGGTCGGTGAGCGCGGCCGCCTGGCGCAGCTCGTCCTCCGAGGCGGGCAGCAGCAGGCAGGCGCGTCCGGTCCGCTCCGCGACGTAATGATCGGTGCTGGCCCCGAAGCGAGCAAGCAAGTCGCAGCGGGCCCGGCGGTACTCGTCCACATCGCCGAGGAACAGGCACAGCTCGGCGTAGCCGAACCAGGCGTTGTGATCAGGAGGATTCGCAGCAAGGGCCTTCTGCCAGGCGAGGCGAAGCTCGGGCGCCCCGCCGACCCGCAGCAGGAGGCTGTGCACACCCGGGTTCGCCGCGCCGCCCCGCGAGTTGAGTCGGAGGATCTTCAGGCCCTCGGCGAGGGCCTCGTCGGGCCGGCCCTGTTCTTCCAGGGAACGGGCGAGGTGGGTCAGAGCGTCGCTCGAGTTGGGGTCGAGTCGGAGCGCCTCTCGGATGTGCGCCATCGCCTCGTCGCGCCGACCCCGCTGCAACAGCGCCCGCGCGAGTCGGTCTGCGCATCGACCCACTTGGGGTTGATCTCGATAGCCCGCTTCAGGTGGTCGATTGCCTCGTCAAGTCGGTTCCGGACAATCAGGGCCCTGCCGAGGTTGTAACGCGACAGCGCATACGTAGGGTCGACCCGGATGGCCTGCTCATATTGCTCGATCGCTTCGTCCAGCCGCCACTTGGCCTCCAGGATGATGCCAAGATCGTTGTAAACGCCGCGGAACCTCGGATCGATCTGGGTGGCCCGCCGTAACGTGTCGATCGCTTCATCCGTACGACCCGCTTTGTGCAGGCACATGCCCAGGTGATGGTAGAGGACGGTCGTTCCCGGTCGAACGGCCAGCGCGGCCCGGTAATAACCGATGGCCGTCCCCGGCTCCGTTTCTCTCAGCTCGTAGGCCAGGGTGTAATTCGCCCAGAAATCAGTGGGATCCATGAGCTGCACGCGACGCAGCACCCCGACGCCATCCCCTCCGCTGTCACGCAACCGCAACGCCAGGACGGTCAGCAATTTCACGGAGCGCTCCGACGACGGCACCGTGCGGACAAGTTGCTCCAGCTTTGCCCGCTCTCCCCAGTTCTTGGGAGTGCGCAGCCGGTCGCGCCAGGCATTCGGGTCGGCAACGCGCGCGACCCGCATCAGCGCTTCTCGCTGGTTCAGATCGTTCGTGCAGACCGCCCAATCCTCGAGTGCGCCGAGCAGCGCCGCGCGCACGGGTGACCTGTCGATCCACTCCGCGGCTCGCCCGAGGTGCTCGGGAAAATGACCGCGCCAGGCCTCGTCAAACACCGTCTGGTAAGCCTGGGCCGCGATCGTTCCGTTACGCGGCAAGTCGAAGCGTCCGTCGATCAACCCCGCCCGATTGAGCCGGATGTTCTCAAGGCGGAGGGCCAGGTCCATCGCGTGCTGATCTTGCTTGAGGCGCCCGAGCAGGTCGCTCGGCCCACGGCCGCCCAGCCGGCCGCGGGCCCGCTCGAGCGCGGCTCCCGCCTTCACCCAGTCCGACTCGCGCTGGTGGCCTTCGGCCTCGCGCAGGTCGGCCTCGACCGCGCACGGGTCACCGCCCGCTCCGTCCTGACCCACACGCCGCCGCCGACCAGACTCATCGCCAGCAGCAGGCCGCCCGCCAGCAGCGCCGCCTGTGACGGCCGGCACCGCGCCCACCGCAGGGCCCGGCCCACAGGCCCGACCTGGCGAGCCCGGATCGGCTCATGGTTGACAAACCGCCCGAGATCCTCGGCCAGGTCGATGGCCGTCTCATAGCGACGCCCGGGTTCCTTCTCCAGGCACTTCAGGCAGACGGTCTCCAGGTCCCTCGGGACCTTGGCGTTGAGCCGCGAAGGCGGCACCGGCTGCTGCTCGATCACCTGCCACTGCGTCTCCGTCGCCGTCGCCCCACGGAATGGCGGCCGGCCCGTCAGCAGTTCGTAGAGGATCGCCCCTCGCGCGTACACGTCCGTCGCCGGCCCGATCGCATCCCGCTTGCCCTTGGCTTGCTCGGGGGCCATGTAGCTCGGCGTCCCGAGCATGGCGCCGCTCTGGGTGAGCTCGCCGCCGGCCTCCAGTCGCCGCGCCAGGCCGAAATCGGTGATCTTGGGCGTGCCGTCGGCCGTGAGCAGGATATTGGCTGGCTTGAGATCGCGGTGGACGATCCCACCCCGGTGAGCGACGTGGGTAGCGTGGGCCAGGACTGCCACCAGCGCGGCCGCCTGGCCCGCCGGCTGAGGCATGCCCGCGATCTTCTGGGACAGGCTCCCCGCCTCGACATACTCCATCGTGAAGTAGGGCCGGCCGTCCACATCGCCGACGTCGTGGACCAGCACGATATTCGGATGACGCAGCCCGGCCACAGCCTGGGCTTCTCGCAAGAACCGTTCCAGCTCGCTCGGGCGGGCGAACGCGCCATTGATCAGCATCTTCAGGGCGACCGGGCGGTTGAGCCGCATGTGCCAGGCCTTGTAGACGATGCCCATGCCGCCATGGCCCAGCACAGCCTGCACGTCATATCCGCGGACCCGCGGCGGCTCGCTGGCCGGGAGGACCGCCGACGTCGCGCCGTCTGGGGGGGCCTTGGGAAACAACGCGCCGATCTCGGCCTCGACGGCGCGCAGTCGCTGCCAACCCGCGCGGACCCGCGGCAGCAGCTCGGGCGACGCGCGGCAGACCTCCTCGGGCGTGCCCCCCGAGTTGAGGAGTTTCTCCAGCAGTTCCTGGACGCGTGGATCGTTGGCCATCCCGGGATCCTCACCTATGGTAAGCCGTGTGCCCGGACATCGAGCTCCTGGCGACCATGCTGACGAACCGAGGTGAAGGGCGCGCGGCTTGAGGGGTCGACCGCCCTCCTCCCCGCTGATCCCCTGAGCGTGGCCCGTGGACACCGATAGCGGTACAATCGCTGTCGATGACGGACGACCCGTACGCTAGGGGATCCGCGATGAGCGAGGATCACACCACCGCCGCCGTGCAGCGCTACATCGACGCGCTGGCCGGAGACGCACCCGCCGACCCCATCATCCGGGCACTCTTCGACCGCGCCGCCGGCCGGCTGGAGATGTTGTGTGGCGGCATGCTCTACAGCAGCTATCCGCGCCTGACCCGGCCGCCGCTCAATCTCGAGACCAACGAGTTCCTTGGGGCCGTGGTCGAGCGGTTGCTCAAGGCCATGCGCACGGTTCGCCCTCGAACTGTGCGCGAGTTCTTCGCTCTGGCAAACCAGCACATGCGCTGGGAGCTCAATGACCTGGCCCGCCGCTTAGATGCACAGTCCACAGGTTTCGAGCTCCGCGAGGAGCTGGTGCCGTCCCCACCCAGCAGCGGGTCCGTGCTCACTCCGGACGCTCGCCGCATCCTGGAGGCGATTGAGACGCTGCCAGCCGACGAGTGTGAGGCGTTTGGCCTGGTGCGGATCCAGGGGCTCACTCACGGGGAGGCTGCCGAGGTGCTCGGCGTGTCGATCAAGACGGTGCAGCGGCGGATCAATCGCGCGCTGCTCATCTTGTCGCAGCGGCTGGAAGACCTCCGGCCCACCGGGCAGTCGCCGGGCGAGACGTAGGCCCGAGCCAGGAGCTCGTGACTGCGCGGGATCGGGGAAGATGTGCGGAGGCCCAACGATGGCAGGCGAGCGAGACCTGCGAGACCTGCTCGAGGTAATCCTCGATACGGGTAAGAGCCCTGAGGAGGTGTGCCCGGGCGACGCCGAGTTGCTGGCCGAGGTCAAGGCGCGCCTGCAATACGTGCGCCGGCTCGAGGCCAAGCTCGACGTCCTGCTTCCCTCGTCCGCCGGCTCCGAGGCCGGCACGGCGGCGGCCAGGCCGTGGACCGCCCAACCGCCTCATCTCAGCGGCTACGAAGTGCAGGACGAGCTGGGCCGGGGCGGCATGGGTGTTGTGTACCGGGCGTGGGATCAGCGCCTCCACCGCCCGGTCGCCATCAAGATGCTGCTGGCCGGCGACTTTGCCCGACCAGACGAACGGGAGCGCTTCGAACGCGAGGCAGAGGCGGCCGCGGGCCTGCGACACGCCAACATCGTGCAGGTGTACCAGGTCGGCGACTTCGAGGGCCGGCCGTACTTCACCATGGAATTTGTCGAAGGGGGCAGCCTCGCCGAGAAGCTCGCCGGCACCCCCCTCGCCGGCGGCCCGGCCGCCATGCTCCTCGCCACAGTGGCTGAGGCCGTCCAGGCGGCCCACGACCGCGGTATCGTCCACCGCGACTTGAAGCCGGGCAACGTTCTCTTGACAGAAGATGGCACCCCCAAGATCGCCGACTTCGGGCTGGCCCGGCGGCTGGATGATGGGGCGGGGCTGTCCCGCAGCGGAATTCCGTTGGGCACGCCGAACTACATGGCCCCGGAGCAGGCGCTGGGCCTGACGCACTCGATCGGACCGGTTGCGGACGTCTATGCGCTGGGGGCCATTCTGTATGAGGCGCTGACGGGACGACCTCCATTCCGGGCGGAAACAACGGCGGAGACGCTGCGGCAAGTCGTCGAACAGGAGCCCACACCCCCCTCACGCTGGAACGCGAAGGTCCCTCGCGACCTGGAGGTCATCTGCCTGAAGTGCCTGCGCAAGGAACCGCACCGCCGCTACTCGAGCGCCGCCGCGCTGGCGGCGGACCTTCGCCGCTTCGAGCGGGCAGAGCCGATCACCGCCCGCCCGAGCGGACCTCTGGAACGGTCAGTCCGGTGGTTAGGTCGCCGGCGGGTCCAGGCGGCGGCCCTCGCGCTCGGCACGCTGCTGGGGGTCGCGCTGTTGGGCGCCGGCCTCTGGCTCAAGTCGGTACGCGAGGCCGGAATGCGCCGCGAACGGGACACGGCCCGCCTTGATCAATCCCTGGTATCCCGCATGGACGCCATCCACCTGGCTCGCGCCGCTCTGGTCGGGGGGCGATTGAATCCGGCGGCCGATCGGCGCTTCAATTACGCGCGGGCGGATCGAGACTACGAGTCTGCGTTACGGGAAGCAGGCGTCGGGACGATCGGGGACGACACAGCGAGTGTGGCGCGACGGATCGCGGCCTCGACCGTGCGCGAGCAGCTCCTGGCCGCGCTCGCTGACTGGTCGGCCTGCGCCACCTTCGAGAGTCGCCGGGCGTGGGTCCTCGAGGTGGCACGGAGAGTCGACCCGGAGCCCTGGCGCGACCGCGCCCGTGATCCCGCGGTGTGGGCCGACCGCACCGCGCTCGCCACGACGGCCCGGACGGCGTCGTTGTCAGCGCAGCCAGTGCCCTTCCTGGTCGCATTGGGCGAGCGATTGTGGGCTCTGGGCGGTGACGGGGCCGCGTTCCTGGCGCGGGTGCACCAGGCGCATCCGGATGATTTCTGGGCCGCCTTGACCCTGGCCCGGGCGTTGCAGGAAGGCGGCGACCATAAGGGCGCGGACGCCGCGTACCAGCGGGCGCTCGAGCTCCGGGGCGATTCTGCCGCCGTCTACAACAACCTCGGCAACATGTCAACCTCAAAGGGCCGCTGGGACGAGGCCGCCGACTACTTCCGGAAGTCCCTGGAGATCGACCCCAACTTCGCCCCGGCCCACAATAACCTCGGCCTGGCCTTGAAAGGCCAAGGCAAGTGGTCCGAAGCGTTTCATCAGTTCCAGGTGGCCATCCGGTTTGGCCCCGAGCTAGCTCCTCCTCACAACAACCTGGGCGAGCTCCGTGCCTACAAGGGTTGGCTGGACGAGGCGATCGCCGAGTACCGGCAGGCGCTACGGCTCGACCCCGAGTTCGGCCGGGCCGAGTACATGCTCGGCGTCGCGCTAGCCGCCCAGGGCCGGCTGGACGAAGCAAACGACCGCGATCAGCGGGCTGTCCGCGACGACCCCGTGCGAGCCGAGGCTCAAAAGAAGACCCGCCTTATCGCGGTGGACCAGGGGATCATCAATTACCAGCGCGCCCTCGGGATCGACCCCAACGCCACGCTCTCCCGCGCCAGCCTTGGCCTCGCCCCGGGCGACGCGGACCGGCTGAACGAGGCGATCGGCCACTACGAGACGGCCGTCCGGATCGAACCGTGGCTCTGGTTGGCGCACGCGGCACGGGGCCAGGCGCTCGTGGCCCTGGGGCGGTTCCGCGAGGCCTTGACCGCGACCCGCCGCTGCCTTGACCGGCTCCCTCAGGGTCATGAGCTGCGATCCAACGTCCTGGCCCAGCTACGGCGCTGCGAGCGACTGATCGCCTTGCAGGATCGTCTTTCCGCGGTACTCCAGGGGAACGAGAAGGCCGCCGACGCGTCCGAAGCCTTCGAGCTCGCCGAGCTCTGCGGCATCCTGGGGCAACCGGCCGCCGCGGCACGCCTGTACGCCGAGGGTCTCGACGCGTTACCGCGAATGGCCGACGACCTCCACACCGAGCACCGCTATCGGGCAGCTTGCGCCGCAACGCTGGTTGGCTGTGGTCTCGGCGCGAGCGCCGCCGGGCTCAGCGAAGCAGAGCGGGCCCGGTGGCGCCAGCAGGCCCGCGAGTGGCTTCGAGCCGAGGTCACCCTCTGGAGCAGCGTGCTGGACCGCGGTCCGCAAGCAGATCGCTTGCTGGTTGCCCAGAAAGTGGCGCATCTCTGGGCCGATCCCCAACTGGATGGTCTTCTGAACCGCGAAGCGCTGGACCGGTTGCCGCCGGCCGAGCGCCAGGAATGCCGCGCACTGCGGGACGCGATCGATGTCCAGATCCGGCGCGCTGAAACCATTAATCGATCGTCGGGCGTCCGATTCGAGGACCTCCTCAGGAAGTTACCGCACGCGTGGATCAGCGGCCATCGCACTCGCGTCCCCACGTCGTCACGTCGGCCCACTTCGGTCGGTCCGTCCTTGCGTCGGGCGCAGATCGTCGAGTTGCTCCGCCAAGAGCAACACAGCCCGATTCAACCGCCTTTGCACCGTCTTGCTCGCGACGCCCAGAACGCCGGCGACTTCGTTATGGGTCAATCCTTGGATTCGGACCAGGCTGAAGACTTCCCGCTCCTCTTCCGGTAGGTTTTCAATGGCCTGCATGATGCGGCGGCCGTCCGAGCTCAGCTCGGAGACGCTGCTCTCTGGCGCCGGCACCACGCTCTCGTGCAGTTCGACCACGGAAGGCTGATCGTCGAGGCGGCGGGCCAGGTCATTGAGCTCCCAGCGCATGTGCTGGTTGGCCAGCGCGAAGAATTCGCGCACGCTCCGTGGACGGGCCTCACGCATGGCTTTGAGTAACCGCTCCACCACGGCGCTGAGCAGATCGTCAGGCTCCAGGTTGAGTGGGGGCTGCATCAGACGTGGGTAGCCCCGGTACAGAAGGTTGGCACAGACCAGTCGCAATCGACGCACCGATTGGTCCACGAGCGCCCGGATGATGGGCTCGGCGGGCGCATCCCCCGCCAACACGTCGAGATAGCGCTGGAGGACGGCGGTGGTCGGTTCGGGACTCATGAAACGCGACTCGTCGCTTCGACCGGGGTGAATGTCCACCCACCACGCTTTTGTCTGGTGGTAGTGGTGCGCGTGCTCAGTATACCGCCTCCAGCATCCACCGGCCACACCCGTGTGGAGATCCCAACGATGGCAGGCGAGCGAGACCTGCGAGACCTGCTCGAGGTAATCCTCGATACGGGTAAGAGCCCTGAGGAGGTGTGCCCGGGCGACGCCGAGTTGCTGGCCGAGGTCAAGGCGCGCCTGCAATACGTGCGCCGGCTCGAGGCCAAGCTCGACGTCCTGCTTCCCTCGTCCGCCGGCTCCGAGGCCGGCACGGCGGCGGCCAGGCCGTGGACCGCCCAACCGCCTCATCTCAGCGGCTACGAAGTGCAGGACGAGCTGGGCCGGGGCGGCATGGGTGTTGTGTACCGGGCGTGGGATCAGCGCCTCCACCGCCCGGTCGCCATCAAGATGCTGCTGGCCGGCGACTTTGCCCGACCAGACGAACGGGAGCGCTTCGAACGCGAGGCAGAGGCGGCCGCGGGCCTGCGACACGCCAACATCGTGCAGGTGTACCAGGTCGGCGACTTCGAGGGCCGGCCGTACTTCACCATGGAATTTGTCGAAGGGGGCAGCCTCGCCGAGAAGCTCGCCGGCACCCCACTCGCCGGCGGCCCGGCCGCCATGCTCCTCGCCACAGTGGCTGAGGCCGTCCAGGCGGCCCACGACCGCGGTATCGTCCACCGCGACTTGAAGCCGGGCAACGTTCTCTTGACAGAAGATGGCACCCCCAAGATCGCCGACTTCGGGCTGGCCCGGCGGCTGGATGATGGGGCGGGGCTGTCCCGCAGCGGAATTCCGTTGGGCACGCCGAACTACATGGCCCCGGAGCAGGCGCTGGGCCTGACGCACTCGATCGGACCGGTTGCGGACGTCTATGCGCTGGGGGCCATTCTGTATGAGGCGCTGACGGGACGACCTCCATTCCGGGCGGAAACAACGGCGGAGACGCTGCGGCAAGTCGTCGAACAGGAGCCCACACCCCCCTCACGCTGGAACGCGAAGGTCCCTCGCGACCTGGAGGTCATCTGCCTGAAGTGCCTGCGCAAGGAACCGCACCGCCGCTACTCGAGCGCCGCCGCGCTGGCGGCGGACCTTCGCCGCTTCGAGCGGGCAGAGCCGATCACCGCCCGCCCGAGCGGACCTCTGGAACGGTCAGTCCGGTGGTTAGGTCGCCGGCGGGTCCAGGCGGCGGCCCTCGCGCTCGGCACGCTGCTGGGGGTCGCGCTGGTCGGCGGCGGTCTGTGGCTGAGGTCGGAACACGACGCGAGCATCCGACGCGAACGGGACCGGGCCCGCCGTGAGCAAGCCCTGGTGGCCCGGTTGGACGCCATCCATCTGAATCGCGCCACTCTTGTCGAAGGACGGTTCAACGCCGTGGCAGAGCGGCGCTTCAACAACTCACGGGCGGACCGAAACTACGAGTCGGCGTTCCGCGAAGCGCGGTTCGGGGCGATCGGCGATAACCGGGCACATGTGGCGGCGCGGATCGCGGCTTCGGCCTCGCGCCCGCCGTTGCTGGCCGCTCTGGCCGACTGGGCGATTTGTGCCGCCGACGAGCGCCGCCGGGCGTGGGTCCTGGGCGTCGCGCAGAAAGCGGACCCGGACGCCTGGCGCGACCGCGCCCGCTCTCCCGCGGCGTGGGCCGACCGCACCGCCCTGGCCCAATTGGCCGGGACCGCGCCGGTGGCAAACCAGCCCGCGCCGTTTCTAGTCGCGATTGGCGAGCGGTTACACGACCTCGGCGGCGACGGGACCACATTCCTCGCCCGGGTGCACCAGGCGCATCCGGATGATTTCTGGGCCGCCTTGACCCTGGCCCGGGCGTTGCAGGAAGGCGGCGACCATAAGGGCGCGGACGCCGCGTACCAGCGGGCGTCGAGCTCCGGCGGGGACTGGCCGCCGTCTACAACGACCGCGGCCTCATCGCGTTCGCCAAAAAGGACTGGCCCGCGGCCTACGACGACTACGAAAAGGCCCTCCAAATCGATCGCCACTTCGCCCCGGCCCACAATAACCTCGGCCTGGCCCTGAAAGGCGAGGGCAAGTGGCCCGAAGCGGTTCAGCACTTCCGGGAGGCCGTCCGGCTCGACCCCGAGCTGGCCCCGGCTCACTACAACCTCGCCGAGATCCGGGCCTATCAGGGCGGGTTGGACGAGGCGATCGACCACTACCGGCAGGCGCTGCGGATCGACCCCGAGTTCGCCCGGGCCGAATACATGCTCGGCGTCGCTTTGGCGGGCAGCGGCCGGATGGACGCGGCCATTGGCCGCTATCAGCACGCCCTGTTGATCGACGCCGCGGATGCCAAGGCCCACGAAAAGACTTTCGGTCGCGCGCAGGCTTGGGGAATAATTCTCTATAAATTGGCCTTATCCATCGATCCGAAGTTCACGCCCTCCCACAACAACCTCGGCCTCACGCCGCGCCGCGTGGACCGGCTGAACGCGGCGATCGGCCATTATGAGACCGCCCTCCGGATCAAACCGGGGCTCCTCGGGGCGGACGCGGCGCTGGGCCAGGCGCTCCTGGCCCTGGGGCGATTTCGCGACGCCCTGGCCGCGACCCACCGCTGCCTCGACCAGCTTCCCCAAGGCCACGAGCTGCACGCCAACGTCCTCGCCCAGCTCCGGCGCTGCGAGCGCCTGATCGCGCTGCAGGACCGTCTTCCCGCGGTCCTCCAGGGCAACGACAAGCCCGCCGACGCGTCCGAGACCCTCGAGTTCGCGGAGCTCTGCGGCATCCTGGGCGCACGGTCTCCGTCGCATGCCTGTTCGTCGAGGCACTGACCGCGTCGCCGCAAGCGGCCGGGGACATCCGTGGCGACCTCCGCTACCGGACCGCCTGCGCCACCGCGCTGGCCGGATGTGGCCGCGGCGACGCGGCCAATCTCAGCCCAGCGGAGCGGGCGCGCTGGCGCGAGCAGGCCCGCGATTTGCTTCGCGCCGAGGTCACCCTCTGGACCAGTGTGCTGGACCACGGTCCGGCTCCTGATCGCATCGTGGTTTGGGACCGGTTGACGCATCTGTGGACCGACCCTGACCTGGCCGGGCTGCTGGACCAGGAATCGTTGGATGAGCTGCCCCTGGCCGAACGCCAGCAAGACCGCGCGCTGTGGGGTGAGATTGACGCCCTGATCCGGCGCACAAACCATCGAGTGACTTGCGGGCGCTCCGGAGAGCGACCCTTTGACCAGGCTCCCCGCTCAGTAGATAAGCGGAGGGAGAGTCGAAATTCGAGGTAAACGCAGCTTTCATCAAGGATGAGGAGATCCAAGAGGTGACGCATGAGCAGTGACAATATCTTTGCCGGCCTGAAGGTCGTGGACCTGGCAAGCTTCATCGCCGGCCCGAGCGCCGGGGTGATCCTATCCGACTTCGGAGCGGACGTGATCAAGGTTGAGCCGCCCACCGGGGACGGCTGGAGAAAGGGGCACAAGATCCCGCCGCAGCCGCAAGCGAATGACGCCTATCCCTGGCACCTGGCCAACCGCAACAAGCGCGGCATCACGCTTGATCTGAAGTCTCCGAGCGCTCCGCAGGTTCTCGAGCGGCTGGTCAAGTGGGCCGACGTGCTCATCGTCAACACACCGCATCCCGCACGCAAGCGACTGAAGCTGGAATACGACGATGTGGCGCTATGGAACCCGCGCCTGATTTATGCGGACGTCACGGGCTTCGGCGAAAAAGGGCCCGACGCCGATCTGCCGGGATTCGACATCACGTCGTACTGGGCGCGAAGCGGACTGCTGTCGATGACACGCGACGCCGGCGAGCCGCCGACCTGGCCGGTGGCCGGCAGCGGCGACAACGCCACCGCCGTCGGTTTGTACGCCGCGATAGTGACGGCACTGTATCGTCGCGAGCGCACCGGCCAGGGATCCTACGTCACGACGTCGCTACTGGCGGAAGGCGTCTGGTCGGCCAGCGTTTCGATCCAGGCCGCGCTGTGCGAGGCCACATTCTTCGAGCCGCACGACCGAAAGAACCCCGCCAATGCCGCGCTCAATGTGTATCGCGCCTCGGATGGCACCTGGTTCGTGCTCATCGTCACGCCCGACAAGCTGGCCGCGGTCGGGAAAGCCATTGGCCGCGCGGATCTCCTGACGGATCCGCGATTCTCCGATCCGGCCAAGCTGATTCAGAACATGCCGCAGTTGACCGCCATTCTGGACGACGCCTTCGGCTCGCAGCCGATGACAAAATGGTACGAGGTCTTCGCGGGCGTCCACGTCACGATTGGCGCCGTGCGGGGGCCGCAAGAAGTCATCGACGATCTGCAACTGCGGGCAAACGACATCATCGTTCCGCTCGAAGGGGCAGGCGGCAAGCTGACCTCGACGATCAGCAGTCCAATCAAGGTGCACGGCGTCACCAAAGTGCCTGCGAGGCGCGCCCCGGCACTGGGAGAACACAACGAACAGGTTCTCGAGCAACTCGGCTTCAGCGCGACCGAAATCGACGGGTTGCACGCGAGTGGCACCGTCCCGAACACAAAAGAACGGGAGGCAGCGGCCGTCGGATAGGTTGCTCCGAGACGAAGAGTGCGAAAACCGTCGACGGCTGGGTCGGGCGTTTTCAAAACAGAACTGAAACTTTCGTCCACAAGTAGCACAACATACCCGTACCAAGTTACGATCCTTGGGCTTGGCCCGGTTTGGGAGGTCGCCGCCGGCCACTTGTGCCTGGACCGTCCAGAAGTCTTCGGCGAGGTGCGGCGAATCCCCCGGGGAGGGAGCTCGCCATGAATGTTAAACCCGGTCACCTTTGGGCGATCGCATTCGACGGCACGAGTCGAGCGGAACAGTTCCGCGAAAAGATCACCAGTCTCGGCAGAGAGAAGCGAGGCCTGATCCTGTTGGACGTGGCGCTAGCCATACGTTATGAGGACGGCTCCTTTACTCTGAACGGTGAGTCCTTCCCGCTCGTGAAACACATGCCACCCCGCACGCTCGCGCACCTTCTTGCAGGCCTGGCGCTGGGCGCGCCACCACTCTGCAGTGCTGGTGTCAGTGCCTTGCTGGGCGTGGTCGGCGTCGACTCAGGCGTGGTCGGAATCAGCGACAAGTTCGTCCGTGAAGTTGCAGATCGAATCAAGCCCGGGACTTCCGTCCTCTTCGTCCTCGATGAGGCAGCAGAGATGGATGCGATCCTGCACGGGATACGAGGAATGGGAGGAACGGTGCTAAAGACGAACGTGGACGTAGATCGGGCAAAGCTCATTCAGTCCACCCTGGCCGCGTCCGATGGTCAGTCGCTCGATCGCATTCCAGGTTAATGAACTCAACGCGCGGTACAATTATCTGATCGCAATGGAACGCCTGCATTACGCCATGGGAGTCGGCAACAAGCGATGACCATGGCCTCCGCTCATCACTAGAGAGCGTAATTGCGCGTCAGGACCACCACCAATGAGTACAATGCAGGCTCCCCCGGCTCCTCCGGACCACGAATCGGCAACCCAGCAGCCAAGCGCGCCAAGCCATGCCCCTGGTCGTCGCGCATGGCTCCGTCCCGGACGGCTCATTGCGCTCGCGCTGGTCGTTGCCTTCATCGCGATTGGACTTCCGGCTGCGCTAAGCTGGATCGAATTCCGGCGAACCCACTCCATAACCGACGACGTCTTCGTTGAGGCCCACATTGTCAACGTCGCACCGCAGTTGGTCTCCGGACGACTGATGCGCTACCACGTCGATGAGAACGACCAGGTGGTCCAGGGGCAGGTCCTGGCGGAGATCGATCCCATACCCTACCAGGATAAGGTCAACATCGGCCGGGCTCAACTCGAGTCGGCGGAGGCGGAACTGGCCCGCCAGCGAGCTGACGTGGACCGGGTCCGTAAAGAAGTGCCGATTCAGATCGAGATCGCCCGACGCACGTTCGCCGCCGCAGGAGCCGACCAGGCCAAGGCAGAGGAAGTGCTCAAGCTAACCCGCGATGACGTGGAGAAAGGCATCGACGAGGCCCGGGCCGCGCTGAAGGCGGCGCAGGCGTCCCTGAAACTCGCAGAAATTGAATACTCACGCTTTACCCGACTCGAACAGCAGGGGGCCAGCACGCTCCAGCGCCAGCAGCAGATGACGCAGTCCCGTGACTCGGCCCTCGCCCAGGTCGACCTGAACCAGGCCCGACTGGCGAAGGCGGTCGCCTCTTTGACCCAGGTCGACGTCGCACGTCGCACATTGGAGTCAGCCCAGAAGTCGGCGCTGAAAGCCTCAACAGGTATCAACCTCGCCGAGGTCGGCTACGACCAGATCCGCGAGCTGGACCTGCTGGTCAAGGTCAAGGAGCGCAGGAGTCGAACAAGCGCGACGTGCGCTGGAAGCCGCCGAGAATGACCTCGAATACACGAAAATCCGAGCGCCGTTTCCCGGAATCGTGGTGAAACGTTACCGGCACCTGGGCGATTACTCGCCGGCGGGCTCGCCTCTGCTCAGCATGTACAATCCGGATCTCCTGTACATGGAGGCCAACCTGGAAGAGGATCGCTTGCCTGGCGTCGAACCTGGTAATCCGGTTCACATCAAGCTCGACGCCTTCTCGGCGCCATTCCGAGGGAGGGTGGTCTGGGTCAACAAATCGACCGGCGCACAGTTCGCGCTCATGCCGAGGAATGTGGTCTCCGGAGAGTTCACGCACGTCGTTCAGCGCGTGCCCGTCCGCATCCAGATCGAACGAGACGACCGCTGGCAGCAACTCCGCGCCGGGCTATCCGGGACCGTGGGAATCGCTCATGGTCCTGGCGACGCCGCCTGGGCGGCGGATGCGTCCCGGGCAATGAAGCAACTCGAGATGCGCTACAACGCCAGGGAGAACTTTGGGGAAACGGCCGTCGACGGAAACGTATCGACCGCTGGGGAGCGGCCATGACAACGCTTGCCGTTTCTGCCCCAAACCCGATCGACGCCCCGGCGCCCTACATGCTCGAGCCCCGCCACTGGCTGGCCGCCCTGGCCATGCTCTTTGTTCTCTTCGCGCCCTACCAGACGCTGGTCCAGACGGTCATCATCGACGACGAAATCCGCCTGGGCGTCGAGGTGGATAGTTACGACATGATCTGGGTCAACGTCGCGTACCTGGTCGGATGCATCTACGGTCTCTTCACGGGCACGGTGTTGTCAGTTCGGTTCGGCAAGCGCGATACACTCCTCATTGGTTTGTTCGTATTTTGCGTCGGGAATGTGCTTTGTGGCGCTGCGACAGGGCTTTCGAGCCTCGCCTTTGGCCGATTGGTCGAGGGGTTTGGCAAGCTGATGTTAATGGCCGTAGGCCGCGCCACGCTTTACAAACAGTTCGACCGCGCTGATGGTGGCAATCGGCTTCTATGGCGTATTCGCGTACTCGACGCGTCACTGCACTCCTCTTATTAATGCCTATATTGATGTATACCTTTCATGGCGGTGGACATACTGGGCTTACGTCCCGGTTTCGTTGATCGCGATGGTACTCGTCTGGTTCTTCTTCCGACCCGACCGGCCGCCAAAACCAATGCGGCTGAGACTCGACTGGCTCGCCATCACCACCTTCGTGGCCTGGCTCATCGCGATCGACTTCGCTTTCTCGTGGTACCGCCGATGGGGCGGGTGGTCTTCAAACGCCTTCCTCGGGTGCGTTGCCCTTTGCGTGGCCTTACCGCTGGCTCTGGCAGCCTGGTTGGGGTCGGGTCTGAGTCGCGACGAGCATCTGAAGCACGTCCTCGGCTCTCGTGTGTACGTTCTGAGCTTAATGACCCGCGGCCTGTTGCTTTTATACATGGCGGCAGTGCTGACAATCGTCGGCATGTATTGCACTGAGTTACGGGGCTATCCCCGAGTCGTGGCGGGCTGGCTCATGGTGCCGACCTCCCTCGCCATGGCGACGACGACGTTCCTGACAACTTGGTTTCACTCACGGTCGCTGCGTCATCTCTGGCTGATCGTGGGGATGATCGGATGTTCGGCAACTGTCTGGTGGTTGTCTTCGATCGATAATTACACGGCCAAGGAGCATCTGGCGGTCATGCTCGCCTGCTGGGGAGCATTTCTCGGCTTGATTCCCCCTGTGTTCCTCATGGACGAGGTCGAAGGATTGGAACCGAAGTATATGCTTTACGGTTTCGCGTTGGGCCTGGTCGGACTGCTGGTGCCGATCGAAACGGTCCCGAACGCCACAGCGACGATTGTCAAGGCCTGGTCCGACAGGGCCGTGGACGTGTATCGCCTGAACCTCCGTGAGAACCGGCCCGCGGTCGAGCAGGCTTCTGCCCGAGTTGCCGACTATTTCCACCAGCGGGGCCTCTCCGGCGCAGGGCTCCAGCACGAGACCAGCAGAGTCCTCGGCAGTTTCGCGACGCTCGAGGGTGTTGCCCATGGGTTCCGTAGCGGCCTGCGGTTCCTGAGCCTGATGATGCTCGCCATCGGCCTGTTGGTCGCGGTCTCGCTGGCCCATGCGGCCCGGGGGTTACGGGCGCCACCCGGTTCTGGTTATCTGTGATGTGGCCCGCACGGCGCGAGCGGGGCGATCGTGGAGTCTGGAGTCGGCCAGTCAGCACAAGCCCGTCTTTCGCTTCGACTTAACCGGTTCGACCTTGATCGACGCGGCAGGCAAAACAACTCTGACTGCGGCGCGAGAATTGCTTTATTGCCATTTGGCGCCGGCAACCGTACTCTACGCGCCCAACTCTCATTGCGCCGCGCCGAGGGGGTCAGCTTTGCCTCGACCGGAGCGGAAACGTGGTGCAGGTCGGGCGTGGAAGTGGATGAACTGGTCTGGCAGGGGCGGCCCGATCTAGACCAGGTCGTCGCCCTGGCCAGGGAGTACGGCGTCGAAATGTTCGGTCCCCCGCCGGGGTAGACCGGACAACTGAGTTCCCCGGGGCGCGGTGCGCAACTATGATTGGCGTCATCCTGATCGTCGACGACGTGCCCGTACCTGGTCGTGAAGACGGCAAGCCGGCTCTCGAAGCGGATGCCTGTGCATCGGATTCTTCGAGGGAAAGGGCCGTTTCGAGGTAAGCAACCATGAGCATCCAGCAGAGGACAGCCATTGTGACGGGAGCCTCGCAGGGCATCGGCGCGGGCATCGTCAAAGCGTTCGTCGAGCGCGGTTTCAACGTCGTCGCCAATTCCCGGAAGATAACCCAATCCGCCGAGGTCGCCGCCTCCAACCAGGTCGTCCTGGTGGACGGCGACATCGGCGAGCCGGCAACCGCCGCCCGACTCGTCCAGACTGCACTGGCTCACTTCCACTCGATCGACGTGCTGGTCAATAACGCCGGCATCTTCTTCACCAAACCGTTCATGGACTACACGGCCGAGGACTTCAGGTCGCTCGTCTCGACGAACCTCGAGGGCTTCCTGTACGTCACCCAACTCGCCATCAAGCAAATGTTGGCTCAGGGGACCGGCGGGAGCATCGTCACGATCACGGCGGCCCTGGCGCACAACCCCAACCGGGCCTTGACGGCAGCGGTGCCGATGATCACCAAGGGCGGTCTGGAAACGATCACTCAGCACCTGGCGATGGAGTACGCCAAAGACGGCATCCGCGTCAACGCGGTCGCGCCCGGCGTCGTCTATACACCGCTTCACCTGAACACTCCGAAGGACGTGATGGAGAGCCTGTCTCCGATGGGTCAGCCTTCGACGGTCAAGGAAATCGCGGAGGCTGTCATGTACCTCACCGACGCCACAACGGTTACGGGTCACATCCTGTACGTCGATGGCGGTGCCCATTTTGGCCGCTGGTAACGGGAGCCGACGCCGATGCGCTACCAACCGATCGAGAACCACGGCATCGTCGGGAACATGCACACCGCCGCCTTGATTAGCCTGGACGGGTCGGTCGATTGGCTGTGCCTGCCGCACTTCGACTCGCCCAGCGTGTTCGGCGCGATCCTCGATGCGGAGCAGGGGGGGCGGTTCCGGATTGCCCCGGCCGCGACGGGCAATCTCCGCCACAAGCAATACTACTGGCCGGAAACCAACGTTCTGGTCACCCGCTTCCTGCACCCCGACGGCATCGCCGAGGTCGAGGACTACATGCCGGTCGAGCCCGGGGCCGGGCCGGATGCCCAGCTCGTCCGCCGGGTGCGGGTGGTCCGGGGGCAACTGCCGCTGGAGGTCGAGTGCCGCCCGGCGTTCGACTACGCCCGGTCGCGGCACGCCACTACCGTGAGTGCGCAGGGCGCCCGCTTCGACGGCGCGGGCCTGTCCCTCGGGTTGGCCTCGTCGGTCCCCCTCCGGCAGGACGGCGGCGGGGCGGTGGCCGCGTTCCCCCTCGGCGAGGGCCAGAGCGCCACGTTCGTCCTGCGGGTGATCGCCCCGGATGACCACCCCGGCCGGTGTCCCGGGACCGGCGAGGCCGAGCACTGGTTCCGCGACACGGTCGCCTACTGGCAGCGATGGGCGGCCCGCTGTACCTACCGGGGCCGGTGGCGCGAGACGGTCCTGCGCTCGGCCCTGGCGCTAAAACTGCTCACCTACCAGCCAACCGGGGCGATCGTCGCCGCCCCGACCACCAGCCTGCCGGAGGGGGTCGGCGGGGTGCGGAACTGGGATTACCGCTACACCTGGATCCGCGACGCCGCCTTCACGGTGTACGCGTTGCTGCGGATCGGGTTCACCGAGGAGGCGGCCCGATTCCGGGACTGGCTGGCCGCTCGCTACAAGGAGCGCGACTCACACGGCGATGGGCCGCTGCAACTCATGTACGCGATCGACGGCCGGTCCGACCTCGCCGAAGCGGAGTTGCCGCACCTCGACGGTTACATGGGGTCGAGGCCGGTCCGGATCGGCAACGCCGCCCACAGGCAGCTTCAGCTTGACATCTACGGCGAGCTGCTGGACGCGGCCTACCTCTTCAACAAGTATGTCGACCCGATCGGCTACGACGGCTGGAGGCGCCTCCGCGACCTGGTCGATTGGGTGGCCCACAACTGGGAGCCGCCCGGACGAGGGCGTCTGGGAGGTGCGCGGCGGGCGGCAGCACTTCGTCTACTCGAAGTTCATGTGCTGGGTGGCGCTGGACCGCGGACTGCGACTGGCGGACAAGCGTTCCTTCCCGGCCGACCGGGCCACCTGGCTCAAGGCCCGCGACGCGGTCTACGAGGAGGTGATGGCGAAGGGGTGGAGCGAGGCGCGGGGGTCGTTCGTGCAGTCATACGGCTCCGACGCCCTGGACGCCTCCGCCCTGCTCATGCCGCTGACCTTCTTCACAGCCCCCAACGACCCGCGCATGCTGGCCACGGTGGACGCGATCCGCACGCCGGCCGCACGGGGCGGGCTGGCCGCCGACGGGCTGGTCTACCGCTACGACCCCAAGGCCGCGCCGGACGGGCTGCCGGGCGTGGAGGGGACGTTCAACATGTGCAGCTTCTGGCTGGTGGAGGCACTGACCCGGGCCGGGCGCACCGACCCACGCCGCCTGGAGGAGGCCCGCCTGTTGTTCGAGCAGATGCTGGGATACGGCAACCACCTCGGACTGTACGCCGAGCAGACCGGGCCGAGCGGCGAGGCCCTGGGCAACTTCCCGCAGGCCTTCACGCACCTGGCCCTGATCAGCGCTGCCTTCAACCTCGACCGGGCCCTCGACGGCCGGACCAATTGACGCACGCGGCCAGGCGCGACCCTGCCGGCATGGGTGACTGAGCATCTGGTACTCGGAGACGATCTCCGCCGAGCCGACAAGCGCCTCAAGACGTGAGCTTCTTGCGAAACGCCGCCAGGCTCCGGCACGTGGCGGCATGCTCGATCAAGTCCTTTTCGAGCCCAACCGCAACAGTGCCGGACTACAAAACCTCGGCTGGTTGGCCCGACCCAGGTGTCGCAGTCAACAGCCGTTCGAGTCCCCGCTGCGAAATCCACCGCTCGGCCCATGCGATCTGCAACCGAAGTCTTGTTGCCCACGACCTCGAGCTCCCCACCGTGTACTCAGCGATCGTGGCGCTTTTTCGCTTCTCCCAGTCCCTATTCCAGCGCCGCCCGCCCCTCTCACTTCCGGCGCCGTTCTCACAAATCATCGCCTTCGCACGCAGAGGCCGTCGTTTATGCTACTCGGGACGCGGGTGCAATTCCCGCCGCCTCCAATCTTTATATTATAAATCGTTTTATTGCAAAGATTTACGCATACGCGGGACGCGGGTTGGTTTCCCGTCGCCATCAATCCCCGACGCAACTCATGACCGTCGGAGAGAAACGGAACGTCCTCTGCGCTATCCGGAGGGCGTGACGGGCGGTGTCGGGGAGGATGTCGGCCTGCCGTGCCTGCTCGATCGCGAGCCAAACGGCGTCGCGAGTAATCGTCAGCCTCCAGTCCTGGTCGAGCGGCGTCCGAAGCAGTTCGTCTGCCAACTGTTCGGCCCGGGCGTAGTTTCGCGCCGAAAGATGGGCGCGGAGCAATTCTTGTCGGGGGACCAACGGAGGAGGCACCAGTCGGATCCAGACGGTCCATTGTGCGGATCGCTTGTTCCAGAAGGCCGATCCGTTGATGTTCGTGCTTCAGCAAGTGATATGGGCTGGTCGAGAACGCGTAGGGTGCGAAGTATTTTATGAAATCGTCGAGTTCGCTTTGGGTCAGCGACGGAAGCAGGACATCGTCGTCCGGGTCGTCGCGCGGACCCGAGGTCAGGATCGCTTCGAGCGCATCGGCGCCGGGGATTTCGATGTCTTTGGCGTGGACGATTCGCCAAGCCTGGAATGCCGCCGGCACGCACCACTTTCGGCGTGGGTCGCCGATGGGAGCGCCTGAACACTCCCGTGCGACAGACGCAAATAGAGCCGCCGCCTCACGAACTTTCGGGCGACGCGTGTGGGTCAGGCAAAGTGCCTTTTTGTATCCTGCCTCCGAGGCGACGGCAACGTCGCCTGACGCGTGCTTACCATAGAACTCGGCCGCGTCACGAAAGGCATTCGCGTTGTAAAGGCCATCGCCACGTTCCAAAGGACTGCGGCCGTGAGACACGGGCCTGTCACGGACTCGAAGACCCGTTAAGGCCACACCCTCTGGCCAGTCGAGCGCAAGCTCCGCCGGATCGCTCGACCGAACCAGGGGCATGAGATCGATCAGCTCTAGGCAGGGTTGAAGGCAGGCCACCTGCAGAGCGAGGTCGTCGGCCAGACGGGTGACTGTCATCTCCAGCGGCCCGGCCGGGAGCGCGGACGCTCGCCATCGGTGCTCGCGGACGACCACTCCATTGCGGACGATCCGTGCTGCCACGAACTCGTCCTTATCTCGTGCTTCCTCGAACGTCCGCGCCACGTCCATCCCGAATCGGCCGACCACGAATTGGTAACTCGGCTGCTGAGTGTTTCCTACACACAGGACGAACCCGAGCCGGACCGAGTGGGTCCACTTCGGGTACCCGAAAGTGGCGCGAACCTCGGTCCCAGCGCCTGTGACGCCCCGCAACGCGACCCAGCGATGACTCGGCGGGGAGTGGACCTCGAGCGCGCCGCCGACCAGTCGGACCGACTCGTCGCCCGCGAGAACGTCGGGGACCGCATGGAACGGCGCGGTGGATTCAAAGACCAAGCGCCATTCTCCAGCGTCGAACGAACTTGGGGGCGCGAGGATCCCCCGCTTCCTAAGCAAATTCGGTCTGTTCCAAGGAAATCTATCTAGGTCCGCTCCGCTAGGGGGGGTCTGATGAACCATCGATGCCAACCCGTGGTCAAGTCCGAGGTCCCATGGGGAGCACCCAAGCGCTAGGCATCGCCTTTTCAACACTCGGGTGCTAGTTCTTGTTGCTCGGTCCCACGGCAGTGGGTCATCCCCCAAGCGTCATGAGCGGCATTGGCCGCCGCCGCCGAGCTATGCGATGCGCTGTCGGTCCGCACCAATTGAAGGTCCAAACTTCAACACCCTCGAGCCAGAGCTGCGCCGTGAGCATCTGAACGGCCTGTGCGATGCGGGCGTTCTGTTCATGCGTCATCTAACACTTCCTCCGTGGCGCGGTTGATGCGGCGCGACTGGCGCGGCGGTCGAATTACGTAAGGCCTGGTCTGCTGCAAAATCAGAAATCTCCCGCCAACCTTCTTGCCTCCTCCAGACCACGCGCGATGCTCTCTTCCCTCTGCTTTTTCCCTGGCCACGTCGTGCCTTCCACGACCAGCGTTTGGACCTGCTCGACCCCGATAAACTTCAGCCAGAAATCAATGTATCCTTTCTGATGGTGCTTGCAGGAATGCATCGGCCACGGCGATGGCGACGGACCTCCGCCCGCGCGGAGGCAACATAGGCGCTCACACGGGGGACCGTAATCTCGGTGAGGCGCTTGGGCCCCAGGAAGGCGATACGATGACGTGCATGGTAATCCCGAACGTCGAAGATCGGAACTATAGAGAAGCTTGCCAAGCCGCACTTCCGGCGGCCGGCCTTTCTGGTATCCCAACGGATACGGGTAACCCGCTGTAACAATCCAGCTCTCCAGTTTCGGCATGGTTTCAGCAAAGTCGACATGGGGGTATGGAGCTGGCTTCCGCAATTTCAATAAGCCCAGATCGTACACCTCATCACGGCCGACAACGTCCGCAATTTCCTCGTTTCCGCCCGGGAGGCCTATTGTGACCGTTGCGTCAGGGGCGCAGTGACTCTGAGTCAGGACCAAGCCGTCAGCGGAAACAATGACCCCAGAGCCCCCGAGCCGGCCCCCCCGACCGCAACGGCGCAGGGCGTAACCTTGCTCGCGACCGATTTGAGTTGCTCCTCAAGCGCATGTGGATCGGCCACGTTTCTGGATGGGATGTCGGCCTGAGCCGCGCTCGCAGGATCGACCTTTTGCTGCGCAAATAGCGTGTCCGAAAAGATCGCGAAATCCAGGATCGAGATAGCCGCGAGAGTGATTGACAACTGCACTGGTCGCGCCATTGGAAGAAGCCTTTAACCGAGAGAGTTTTGAGTTGTCTCCAAAGCCCCTCTTTAAAGAACGACGGGCCGTTGCACCATTTTTCGGAATAACCTGCGCTGAATGGCCCCTTCTCTGCGCATGATACTCTAGAGGAGAGGATTGCGCTCATGGCTGACCCCGTAGACTTGAATGATCTGCTCGATCAAGCCGCCGGCGGTGACACTGCCGCGCTGACCGAGCTCTTTCGCGCTACCGCGGGCGGCTCAAGAAGATGGTCCGGCTCCGCTTGAGCCGCCACCTCCAGGGCCGCCTCGACGATTCCGACATTCTTCAGGAAGCCTGCCTCGAGGCCGCCAGGCGGCTCCCCGAATTTCTCCGCGACAAGCCGCTGCCGTTCTTTCTCTGGCTCCGGCACCTGACCGGCCAGAAGCTGATCGACGCGCACCGCCGCCACCTGGGGGCGAAGTTACGCGACGCCGCCCAGGAGGTCTCCCTGCACCGTGGCGCCATGCCTGCGGCCAGCTCGGCTTCGCTCGCCGCCCAGCTTCTCGGCCGCTTGACCTCGCCCTCCCAGGCCGCCATCAAGGCCGAGGCTCGGCTCCGCGTCCAGGATGCGCTAAACGGCATGGACCCGATCGATCGTGAGGTTCTCGCCCTGCGCCATTTCGAGCAATTGAACAACGCCGAGGTCGCTGCTACACTCCAGATCAACGAGTCCACAGCCAGCAGTCGTTACCTGCGCGCACTGAAGCGTTTGAAGGATGAGGTGAAACACATCCCCGGACTGATTGAGCCTTGAGCGCCGCTGGTTCCCTCCCTGCCTCACCAAGCTTGCACCATGGATTCAATCACCCCCAAACGCCAGACCGTGGAAGCACTCGCCGAGGAATTCGTCGAGCGTTATCGCCGCGGCGAGCGGCCTCCTCTGAGCGAATTCATCGCCCGCTACCCCGAACACGCCGACGAGATCCGCGACCTCTTTCCCGCGCTGGTGATGATGGAGCAAATCGCTCCCGAGAGCGAGGCGGGATCGCTCGCTCCCGCCGGGGTCTCCCTGCGCTGCCGGCAAATCGACCTTCCCGAGCGCCTGGGCGACTACCGGATTCTGAGTGAGATCGGCCGTGGCGGGATGGGCGTGGTCTACGAGGCCGAACAAATCTCGCTCGGCCGCCACGTCGCCCTCAAGGTCCTGCCGCAGCAGTTCCTTTTTGACAGCCGCCAGCAGAAGCGCTTCGAGCGCGAGGCCAGGGCAGCCGCACGGCTGCACCACACCAACATCGTCCCCGTCTTCGGCGTCGGCGAAGAAAACGGCCTGAACTACTATGTCATGCAGTTCATCCCGGGCCTCGGCCTCGATCAAGTTCTCGACGAGCTCAAACGCATTCATCCCCGAGGGACCGGCCCCAGGTCCTCGATCACCCGCGAACACAAACTCCAGGTCTCTCCCCGCCGCGCCTCGGCCACCAAGGTTGCCGAATCACTCCTGTCGGGCGAATTCCGGCCGGCCGTTCGCGCCGACCTCACCATTGCCGACCACCAGCTCCTGCGTCGGGACACACCAGGCGCTCACTCGGGATCCGCTGCTCATGCCGGTCGCCTGTCCGATAGCTACGAATTGTCGGCCTCCACGGATGCTCTCCCGGGTCAGACCGACTCGGTCAGTTCATCGCGCCGGTCAACCTACTGGCACAGCGTCGCCCACATCGGCGCGCAGGCCGCGGCAGGGCTTGAGTACGCCCATCAGCAGGGCGTTTTGCACCGCGACATCAAGCCCGCCAACCTCCTCCTGGACCTGCACGGCAACGTCTGGATCACCGATTTCGGACTGGCCAAGTCCGCCGGCCAGGAGAACCTGACTGCCACCGGCGATGTGGTCGGCACCCTCCGCTACCTGGCTCCGGAGGCATTTAGCGGCCAGCACGACGCCCGGAGCGAGGTCTGTGCGCTCGGGCTGGCGCTTTACCGAGCTCCTCGCCCTCCAGCCCGCCTACGACGAAACCGACCGCCAGCGCCTGATCCGTCAGGTCACCACCGCTGAGCCTCGTCGACTCGACCGGTTGAATCGCGCGATCCCCCGAGACCTCGTGACCATCATCCACAAGGCCATCGAGCGCAGCCCGGCGCGCCGCTACCAGACGGCCGCCCTACTGGCCGACGACCTCCAGCGCTTCCTCCGCGACGAGCCCGTCCACGCGCGGCGTGTCGGGGCTGCCGAGCAGTACCTGCGCTGGCGCGGCGCAACCCGGTCATCGCCGTCCTCGGGGCTGTCCTCACGGCGACGCTGGTCGGAGCAACGATCGCCTCGGTGCTCGTGGCCGAACAGATGGCATTGCTCGCCCGGGCCAGCGAGCGCGAAAAGCTTGCTGCCCAGGCAGCGGAGAAACGGGCCGATGCCGGCCGAACCGAGGTCGTTCGCCACGCCGACCGAGCCGAGCATCACCTTTACATCGCCCGCATCGGCCAGGCCGAGAGCGCTCTCCGCCTCTTCGACGTCGCCACCGCGCGTGGCCTGCTCGACCAGTACCGCCCGCGGCCGGGCGAGCCTGATCGCCGCGGCTGGGAGTGGTTCTACCTCGACCAGTGGTGCAGCCCCGAGCTGAAAACCATCCAGGTGCCGACCACCGACGAGAACCACTCCATCGCTGTCAGCCCCGACGGCCGCCTCCTGGCAGTGGGCTGCTCCTCGCCCTACGTCCTCGGGACCCCGAAGCGCCCTGCCGTTTCAGCATATCTGATCGATCTTGCCGACGGTAAGGTCCTGCACGAGCTGCCCGGCCATAAATCGTTCGTGCTCGCGGTTGCGTTCCGCCCCGACGCCAGGCGCCTGGCGACACTCGGGGCTGAGGGAACATTCCGGGTGTGGGACGTGCCCACTGGTCGGCTTGTCGCCTCCGGTACCGCATCTCCGTACGACTTGGTCATGAAGGTATACTACGCCGGTTTGCAATGGAGCCCAGACGGCCGGCGTCTCGCCACTGCACTGGGCCAAGGGCGCGCGGGCTTCTGGGACCCCGAGACCGGCCGCCAGACTGCCTCCATCCCTCACGACGCCCGATGGCTGGCGTGGAGCCCGGACGGCACCCGGATCGCGTTCGCCGGCGCGTCCGGCCTGGAGATCCGACCGTGGGATCCCAATCTCGACCGCCCAGGCGAGCCGGTGTTGAGACGGCCGGGCTTCGTCGAGTCGCCGTTCTGGTTTCCCGATGGTCGGCGGCTGGCCGGCATCTTGCGCCAGGACGAGTCGAACAAGGAAATCGAGGAATTATGGGTCTGGGATTCAAACACCCTCGATCGGGTGCTCCGAATATCGGCCGGGGTAGCTCAGGTGAAGTCGGTCGCCTTGAGCCCGGACGGTACCCTGCTCGCGGCAGGCGGAAGGATGCCATTGGTGCGTGTCTTCGACGCGGCCGATGGCGCGGAGCGTGCCACCTTCTTCAACCGCGCTAAAGAGTCGAGCGCTCTCGCCTTCAGCGCCGACGGCCGTCGGCTTTTCTCGGGCAGTTGGGGCGTGAAAGGGGTGAAGGTCTTTGACCCCGCCCGCGATCCACGCGGCCGCAGCAGGATCGTTGGAGGCTTCGATCAGATCGGCACGCTGGCCTTCGACCGCGACGGCGTCCGCGTCCTTGAGATCGCATGGCAATCCCCACCCCGGCTGGTTTACCTGGACCCCATCGATGGCTCTGTCCGATCCGATCTCGCCCCGTCCGTGACCAATCACCGTGCCTGGCCACGTGGCGACTTCGCATTGAGCGCGGCGCCTCGCGCCTCGCGGCACCCCTTCGGGAAGACCGAAGCATCGTCGGCGTGTGGGATCTCTCACCCCGACGATTGGTCGCCCGCTTGCCGGGGCCAGGAGGGTCGGTCACGGCCGTCGCGTTCTCGCCCGATGGCCAGACGCTCTCAACAGCCGCGCTCGACCCGCAGAATGCTCAGTGGCTCGTAACCCTCTGGCAAATCCACCGAGCCCAGAAGCTTCGATCCATGACGGCCGACCCGGATCTGGTCGCCGCCCTCGCTTACAGCAGCGACGGCAAACACCTTGCAGCGGGAAGCTCACCGTCGGCCGAAGCCTCCGCCTCGGTGACGGTCTGGGATGCCCAGACCGGGGTCGTGCACGCGAAGCGCAATCAGCTCGGCTCAGTCAGATTCGTGGCCTTCCACCCCGATGGCGGTAGCGTCGCCATCGCCGATGTCGGGACCGAGAAGGTCCATCTCTGGGACCTCGCTTCGGACACTCTCATCACCAGTCCGGCGCCCGAGGACGTAAGCTTCGTCGGGTTCAGCCCTGACGGGAAACGTCTTGCATCACTGGGTTTCGACGGCAATGTCCACCTGGCCGACGCCCGCACCGGCGATGAGCTGCTCGTCCTCCGCGGCTTCGGCAGCCCGATTGGCGCCCTCGGCTACACACCCCGCGCTGCATTCAACCCCGACGGCTCGCGGATCGTTGCCAACTACGGCGTCGTCGGGCGATTGAACGTCTGGGAGTCAGGCCCACGGGCAGACATGGCCTCTGAGCCCGATGCCCGCGACGTGGCAGGCTGGCTTCGCCGCGGCCGCGCCCTCGCCTTGACGGGTGACGACCCCGCCGCCCAGGCCGCCTACACGCGCGCGCGGCATCAAAAGCCTGAACGCCTCCCCCTGGGTCGAGCACGCGCTATCACTCGCGCACAGCGGCGACCATTCTCAGGCGCGGGATGCCATGGCCCACGCCATGAGCCTCCTCCCCGACGACGTCTCGCGCTGGATCGAGCTCGCTCGGCTACTCGAACACACAGCCCTTGCCGACGAGTTGGTTCTGGCCCGATCAAAGGCAGAGACCTTGCTCCAGGAGCGGCTCTCGAACACACCCGACGACGGGTCGGTCGCCGCCGCGCTGGCGGACCTGATGCCAGATCCCGACACATCACCCGGCTGGACCGTCCTCCAGCCCGCCGCGATGACGTCCGCCGCCGGCGCTACCCTCTCCCTCTTGCCCGACGGCTCGCTCCTGGCCGCCGGCCCGCTCTCGACTTTCGAGACCTACTCCGTCGACGCGGTATCCGATCTCTCCCGGATCACCGCGATCCGGCTCGAGGTCATCCCCGACCATCGATTCCCGCACCGCGGCCCCGGCCGCGGCGCCATTCGAGGCACTTTCCGGTTGACCGCCGTTCGCTTGACCGCCTTTCCTCGAGCGTCCCAGGGCATCGCGGTCCAGCTCACCCGCGCGCGATCCGACTTTTCAGACTCGGAATTTGGGCTAAAGCACGCCAAGGGCGCAGACCCTGGAACCATGTGGTCAATCTACCCGCACCTCGGTCAGCATCACCAGGCCGTCTTCCAGCCAGACGTTCCAATCGAGATTGGCCGCGGCCAGAAATTGCGCGCGGAGCTCGACTCAGGGACCGCTGGAGACCCCTATAATACACTCGGTCGATTCCGGCTCTCGATCACGAACCGCCAGTTCCCCCTGTTCACGCCCAGCCTCGAAAGGATCAAGACCGATATCGCCCGCCATGGCCTATCCCGGCTCGGCGCAGCGTATTGCCTCCAGGGCGACTGGACAAAAGCGGCCGCCGTCCTGAACCGTGCCGTCGCCTTGCCTCGTGCGTCGGTCGCTGACGCCTTTCTGCTCGCCCTCGCTCGCCATCACCTGGGACAGCACGCCCAGGCTCGAATCGATTGCGATCGCGCGCTCGAGCGTCTCAAAACCGACATCCCCGACGAAGAGACCCGCGATGTGGCAATCGAGGCAGTCATGGCCACACGCAACCTGAGCGTGGTCGGGGCCGAATCGCTCCTTCTCGACGCCGCTTTCCCCGTCGACCCATTCTCCCGTTAAAGCGCGACGCGTCACGCCGCAAACGCTTCTCACCTTGAATCCGCGTTCAAAAAAAATTGACAAACCTGCGCTCGGGTCGGCCCCGCCCGCGCGTAAGTCTGTAGGGCTCTCGCCCGGACGGGTCGCGACGGCCACCGGAGTGCCCTGCCGCGTTGAGGGGATGACATTGCACACCAAGTCCGGAGTTGCGTCGCGATCTGCCGCAAGGATTTGCTCCCCGCTTCATTCAACGCTTGAATGCCTCCATCGCTCCGGCTCAGACGCCCGTTCAAGTTAAGGAGAATTCTCTCAGGCCGGCCACGATAGCCGCTGTCGAGAAGATACTGCGCGCGCCACTGCCCGTGGAACATCACACCCTTCATCAAGCAGAGGAACACCCGGATGTCCCGCACTTCAAAGCCGAGTTGGTGGCCTTTCCGAAAGCGGTCGAAGCTCTCTCCTCCAGACGGCCCCTCACGCCGGCGGCCCGCTCCCGCAAGCCGCCCGGCGCGATATCTCCACTTCGAAGGCCTCGAAAATCGCACGCTACTCTCGATCTCGGTGTTCCTCACGGCAGCCACCAGCACTTCGCCCGCCGCTGCGCACTTCGTGTCCGACTCGCTTTCCGACGAGCTCTACCTGTCCACGGACAGAATGGGCAACCTGATGTACGCCACCGCTACCGGCCAGACCGAGTCCAGCTACACAACCGATTTCGGCGGCGGCGCAACGTTCAACGTACAGAACCAAAACGTCGACATCGACACCCAGGTCGCAAGCGCCGCCGGCTCTCCAGCAGCTCCTCCACCCTTAGCGACTCCGAAAACGGCGTGTTCCTCCAGGGCATCTTCACCAAAGGCTACACGATGTCGATCGACGCTGCGTCGATCGGTTCATCCAACCAGCTCATGCAGATCCAGGGACTCGTTGATACACAAGGGGGTGGCTTCAACGTCAACGGCTTCTCAAATGTCATCATCGGCACCCCGTCCGGCGAGGTCTTTCCTCAGGGCCCCGCGACCATCTCGACCAGGACTACCGGCACCAATACGAGCTACTCGAGCGCACCGTCGACCGGAAATTCCGGATCGCTTTCGATCACCGTGGCCAACTCCGATCCCAACAATCCGATCTTGAACGTTGGCTTTAATGCTCCGGCAATCACCGTCGAGCCCGGCTCGGATCTGTTCGCTCAGGCCACAAACTCTTATCAGGCCGGTGGCATCACTCTCAAGGCCAACAATACGAACTACACACTCGACGGCCTGAGCTTCCCCACGCTCGAAGCGACCATGCGCCAGTCCACCGTCGACTTCATGGACAGCACGGCGGGCTCCCCCACCGTCGTCGACGGCGGCACGATCGATATCGAGGCCAATGCGGGTGACATCCCCCTGGTCTCAACGCTCGCCGGCAGCGGAACGGATCAATCCAGCGACGAACAGTTCGCTTCCTGGGGCCCATGGGTCGGTACGTTGCTCAGCACGGCGCTCCAGGCTACAAGCTTGATTCCAGGGCTCAACCTCGCCGTGCTGCCGGTCTCGATCAATTACCGCAACGCCGCCTCGACTGTCACCGCCGGCGAGTACACGCAAATCACGGGCTCCGGAAACGTCACCCTGGCCTCCTCCAGCACCGCCGACGCCGAGGGTCAGGCCATCTACCGCCTGGGCACCCAGTTCGGCGCCGCCATCGCGTTCATGATGGGCACAACCGATGCCCAGATGAATGTCTGCAGCAATGCCCAGATCACGTCAACCGGCGGAGACATCACCCTCTCTTCAACAGCCAACACCACCGACACCGACACCGCGCGCGTCAGCCAGAACACCGGCACCGCCCCGGTCAACTCCGACGACATCGCCATCGCGCTGGGCGTCGGCGTGATCAATCAGACCGCAAACGCGACCGTTGCCAAGAGCGCGACCGTGATGGCCTCCGGCGACATCAACCTCACGTCGACCGGCAACACGGAAAATACCGCGATACCCACAACCGGCACCTACGTCAGCGGCTTGGCCGGCGTGGCCGTCGGAGTCAACGTCACCGAGAACCACGTCACAACCACCGAGGACGGCACCATGATCTCCGGTGCCGGCACCAGCGCGCCCGCCCTCACCTTCGATCCCGACACCGGCGTCGACTTCGCCAATAATGCCATCAAAGTTTCACCATCCGCGATGGCCAAACTGCAAACCGGCCAGTCGTTCACCTACTCCAGCAACGACAACGGCCCCATCGGCGGCCTCACCTCCGGAACGACCTACTACATCATCGTCCCCAGCACCCTCACCGATGAAATCCAGCTCGCGGCAACGGCCGCCGACGCCGACAACGGAACGTTCATCCCATTCCGCCAGTATCCCACCCTGACCGACATCTCCTTGTCCCCTCCTGTCACCGTCCCCATTTCCGACGTCAACGAAACCGACGGCACCATCACGTTCGACTCGAACCCAGGATTCAATGATGGTGACACACTTACATATAATGCAGTGGCCGACGAGGCGATTGACGGGCTCTCTGACGGTACCTATTACGCCATCGTGAATTCCGCTAGCCCGGATACCCTGCAGCTCTTCAGTTCGCCGCGCAAGAACGGACAAGACGGCGCCGTGGTCCCGCTCAACCTGGACCCCGGATTCACGGGCTTGCAGCAACGGCTGGGTGTGACGGTCAACCCCAGCCACATGCAGCCCAACACGATCCAGTTCAACTTCAACGCGGGGTTCACGCTCGGCGACAGCTTCATCTACCAGGGCTCCTTCATCAGCGGCCTGACCCCGGGTGTCCGCTACTGGTCCATTCCCGACAGCCAGGACTCAACCTCGACGTCAACCGTCATCCAGCTTGCCGACTCGGAGCAAGATGCCGAAGCGGGAAACGCACTCTCCATCAGCTCAAACACCGTGGGCGGAGTGAACGTTTTCACGTTCGATCCCTCCGTCTCGATCGACTCCACCGATAACACCATCGACGCCGGCTTCAACATCGCCCTCGCCGGAACACTGAGCAGCGGCG
Organism: uncultured Planctomycetota bacterium; assembly: GCA_963823665.1. Taxonomy (GTDB): domain Bacteria; phylum Planctomycetota; class Planctomycetia; order Isosphaerales; family Isosphaeraceae; genus CAVXHV01. The sequence goes on along the minus strand of CAWGMQ010000003.1, from coordinate 609,258 downwards.
CTTCCTTGATCTACCACGGTGCTCTCGGCTCCGTCGTCCAGGGCTTGGTCGACGGCCAAACCTACTACGTGATCCTCGACTCGCAAAACCCCCGGTTGATGCGGTTGACCAGCACCAGTGCCACCGCTGCGGAAGCCACAGCCGCGGCCGGCACGGCCTTCTTTACCGCTCAGAGCCAGGCCGCCTACACCGCCGCTTATGACGCCTTCCTGGCCAGTAATCCCGGCGACACCTCGGACGCCGTGAAGGCCGGCAACGCCGGGGAAGCCACCGCCATCTCGAACGCGAATAACGGCCAGGATTGGACCGCCACCGGTATCGACAACGCACGAATCGGCAGCCCATATTCGGTCGGCACGTTCAACGTCACCGTCAACCCTCCAGGACAACCCGTCCCGGGCTCCGGCTCAACCATCGAGTTCGGCTTCGACGCCGGGTTCGTCAAGAACGAGCCGCTCGTCTATGAAGGGCCCGCCACTGCAAATGACGAGGGTATAACCGGCCTCACGGTCGGCCAGACTTATTACATCACGCTTCCCGATCGGATCAATCATCCCGGCCTGGTCGCGTTCGTCGACTCAAGCGGTAACCCGATCTCGGTTTCGCTCGCCTCCGGAACGACCACCAACGTGATGTTCGCAGCGCCCACCAGCGACAATGTCTCGGTCTCCTCCAACCAGATCACATTCAACAATTTGAGCGATCCGAACTCCTCGGTGCCGTTCGATCCCGGCCTGCAAACCGGCGATCCGTTTGTCTATTTGGGGCCAGTGGCCTCGAGCGACTCGGCAATCCCCGCCCTGACGGCGGGAACTGTCTATTATGTGATCCTCACAAGCACTCCAGGGATCATCGAGCTTGACGATTCCCAGCAGGACGCTTTATCCCATACCCCAACCCCGCTGAAATTCGGCCCGTCGACAGGCGCGTTGACAACCAACGCCAACTACGCCGTCCCTTTCACCCCGGAGGACACGCGCCCGGTCGTGGTCACCGCATTCGGCGGTATTGACACGTCGCTGATGGCGTTTGACGACCCGTTCACGGCCTCGCCCAACACGTTAACCCCGCAGGGCACGGCGGGAGTCAACATCAGTGCGACCCTCACCGACTCCCAGAACTCGTTCGTCGCCAGCGGTATCGGCGGCACACCCTCCGTTCAGGATGCAATCGCCAAGCCGGAGGTCGCCGCTCCCGCGGTCAATAGCGCCATCACGAGCGGCACGAGCGGCTCGAGCCCATCGTCGCTTCAGAGCCTGCTCGCGTCACTCCCTGGGTCCACGGGCCAGAGCCCGAACTTCTCGCTCGCGGGCTCGGTCTTCGTCCAGGTCACGCCGGTCGACATCGTCAATGCCGAGGTCGGCGCCGACGCGAGGATCGAGTCGGGCACCAATGTGGCCATCAGTGCAAGCTTGACCCAGACGGTCGACAGCTCAACCACCGCGTCGCTCACCGGCCAGGATGGCGATCAGCAAAGCACAAGCTCCGGCTTGGCCGGAGCCCTCGCGCTCGGCATCGGCTACTATACACCCACCGTTACCGCCGAGATCGACTCCAGCGCCTCGGTTGATGCCGCCGGAACCATCTCGGTCACGGCGACCACGACGATCCCACTCGAGGTGCCGCAGAGCGTCAACAGCGTCGAAGGCGACATCCTCTACAACTCGGGCAACCCCAACTACAACCTGCTCAACTTCCTCACCGGCTTCATCACCGACGGCATGCTCGGACTCGGCACCGACATCTTGAACAACATCGCCAGCTCCAAGGTCAATACCAACGACGAGGCCCGCACCGCCCTGGGCGGAAACATCCAGTTCTGCGATTATGTCAATGATACCCAGGCCACCATCGGTGATGCGAACATCAACCAGAAGGTCAGTGACCCGAACGCCCTCGGAACGAATCAAGGAATCGTCTTCCGCAACGCCGCGCAGTCGGTCTCCGTTTCCGCCAAGACCGACTACGAAAACGCCGCCGAGGCCGGTTCATTCGACTTGAATCTCTCCCCCGCTTCGCTCATCCAGAACATCCGCGACAAGGGTTTGAAGCAAGGCTTGGGCAGCGCCATCGACTTGGTTGGCGACTCCAAGGGCCAGAACGCCATCGGCGCCTCCGTGTTCATCGATGTGGTGAGTAACACCACCTCCGCCACGATCGACTCGGGCGCGCAAATTGTGGTCGGCTCCGCCGGCTCGCTCGATGTCAATGCAAAGCAGATAACCATCGCCTTCTCGCTCGTCCAGTCCGGCGACGCCGGCGGCAATCTGGGCATCGCCGGCATGATCGCCTGGTACAACGTGACGGACCACACCACCGCTCAGATCCAGGATGGCGTCACCGTGAACGGCGGGAAGGACGTCGCCGGCAATATCGTCCAGGGCGGCCCGGTTTCTGTCACCGCCGACGACAAAACGATCTTGGTCGGAGTCACCGGCGGCGCCGTCACGGGAAACCACATCGGTGTCGGATTCGCCATGGCGGTCAACAACGTGAACCGAACGACGCTCGCCTTGATCGGCAGCACGTCCACGCCGACTGAGCCTGGCTCGTACGACATCGCCTCACTCGATGTCGGTGCCACCGACGAGGGCCAGGTCGGCACGCTCACCTACGCCGCGGCGTTTATCTCGCCCACGCAGGGCCAGGTCCAGAGCAACAACAACCCAATCCCTGACAACGTGGGTTTCTCTTGGTCCGACCTGGGAGTCTCGAACCCGCTCACGGCACAGAGCGGTTACGGAATCGCCGGCGCCGTCTCCGCCAACGTGTTGCAGAGCGATACCGAAGCCTACGTTAACGACCCAGGAACGATCACCACTCCCAGCTCCGCGCTGCCGTTGGCCTCGAGCCCAACCGCGCCACCCTCCACCGTGATTCATTTCAGTCAACCCCCCAACCTGCCGACCGGCACTCCGGTCGCCTACTTTGCTGACTCGCCGATCAGCGGCCTGACTAACAACGATACCGATTACGTGATTGCAGTCGACAAATACGACATCGAGCTCGCGGACTCCCCGACCGACGCAGCCGCCGGCATCCCGCTGCCGCTCGACGCCTCGAGCGCAACCGGTACCCAGACCCTCACGCCCCCTTCCGGTACCGCCATCACGTTCGATCCTTCGGCAGTCGAGACAACCATCCTGAGTTTCACCCAGCCACATGGACTGGAGACCGGCCAGGCCATCGAATACGAGGCAGGCTCCTCACCGATCGGCGGTTTGACGTCTGGCCAGACGTATTATGCCATCGTCTTGAACCCGAACCAGATCGAGCTGGCCGACTCGTTCAACGACGCCGGCGCCGGTAACGCCATCGCGCTCGATTTCTCCGCCGCGTCGGGCGTGCAGTCATTCGTCCCGGTCACGGTGGACATAAACGCCGCCACTCGCACGATCGTCGTCAGCGTCGCCGGCGGCGTCGCCTCCGCGCAGCAGCAGATCGGCTCCACATCCGGCAACACGGCGGTCGCCGGCGCCCTTTCGACCGACGACATCATCGCCAAAACCAAGGCCTATCTCGAAAACGCGACGGTCACGACCGCCCAGCTCGCCGTGACGGCGGACCACGGCGGTTACGTCGGCTCGCTCACCGCCGGCGCCTCCAAGGCCACGTCCGCCGTGCCCGCAGGCGCAAGCGGGTCGAACACCGCGGTCGCCGGCTCGTTGTCAATCGATGTCGATCTGCCCGATACCGAGGCCTACGTCCAGGACGCCAAGCTGACCCTGGCAGGCGACTCCTGGATCACGGCCCAGGAAACAGCCGAGATCGCGGCGATTGCCGGCGCCGTCGCCTACGGCGGCGACAAGGGCTTCGGCGTCGCAATCGCGATCAACCTGATCGGCTTTGCCCTGGACGGAACCATCGACCCCGCCCAGACCGACGCCTATATCGACGGGTCCACCGTGATCTTCGACGGCGGCACACTGTCGATCACCGCCTCTGACGAGGCTCCGTCAACCCAGCCTCGAATCCTCGCCATCACCGGTTCCGGAGGCATCTCCACGAGTGAAGACAGCGACTCAGGCGCCGGCATGATCGCGGTCAACGACATTCAGGACGAGACCCTCGCCTACGTTCAGAGCTCGAGCATCACCCAGCCCGTCGACGAGCCCACTGCCGCTGATCTCGACGTCCAGGCCACCGACAGCTCCGGCATCATCTCCGTAGGCGGCGCCGTCGGAGTCGGCGGCCAGGCCGGCATCGGCGCGGCACTAAGCGTTAACTTCATCACGGCCACCACCAGCGCCTACCTCGCCAATTCCACGATCGACTTCTCCGGCACCGTGACGGTCGACGCCACTGATACCGCACTGATCGGCAGCGGCACAATCGGAATCGCGGCAACGACCGGCAGCGGCGGGCTCGCCGGCTCCGGGTCGATCTCGGTCAACGAGATACAGGATGTTACAAGCGCCTTTATCTCCGACGACATACCGATGGGGGCCACCTCGAACATCGCGTCCTCGAGCGTCACCGCCGGCGGGACAGTCACGGTAACAGCGACCGACACCTCCACCATCGGCTCGGTGGCCGGCGGCATTGCTGGGGCCTCCCAGGGCGCCGCCGTCAGCTACAACCTCATCCAGAACTCGATCACCGCTTACGTCGACCATTCGACCGTGATGACCGGGGGCGACCTTGACGTCACGGCGACCTCAATGCCTCTGCTGGTCGCGGTCGCCGTCGGCGGCGCCGGAACCGGCGACGGATTCGCACTCGGCGGCTCGATCACCGTGAACTCGATCGCCAACAACGTCGACGCCCATATCTCCGACTCCACGGTTGTCGCAGAAGACTCCGTCAGCGCGCTGGCTCTCGAGTCAGCCATCATGGTGGTCGTGGCCGGTGCCATCGCCATCAGTCTGGACGGCGTCGCCGCCGGCGGTGCGATCGCTTACAACTACATCGGCGGCAGCTTTGATCCGGCCAACCCCGACTTGACCGGTACGTCGAACACTGTCGCCTCGACGAACAAGCATCAAGTGAGCGGCACCATCACCGGCTCCAAGGTCACCGCGACCACCGGCGACATCTCGGTCGAGGCCGACTTCGGCCCACCTCCGGAGTTGCCCGGCTCGACTGACTCCCTCAACTTCGGCTTCGTCCAGATTCCCGTCCCCGTCGACATCAGCTCGGAGCTGGTCAGCGTGGCCATCGGCGCCGCCGGAGCCCAGGGAGTCGCGGTCGCGGGCTCGCTCAACTTGAATTTCCTCCGCGAGTCGGTCGTCGCCGCGATCACCGGTGACTCGAGCGGCCCCAGCATCGTCCACGCGTCCACAGGCGTCTCGGTTCTCGCCTCCGATTCGGCGACTATCGTCGCTGTCGGCGGTGGCCTCGCCGTGGGCGTCGGGCTCGAAGGCACCCCCGGCGTCGCGATCGGAATCTCCGCAGCGCGTAACGACATCGCCAACTCTGTTCCGGCATACGTCGATGGTTCGACTGTCACGTCGCTAACCGGCGATATCCTGCTTCAAGCGACCGAGGGAGCGACCATCCAGGCCTGGACGATCGGCGGCGCCGTCGCCGTCGGCATCGGTGGCGCTGGGGTGGGACTCGGCCTGGCCGGCGCCGGCTCGGGCAACTACATCAACAACACGGCCGAAGCCTACGTCCAGGATAGCGCGACGGTCACCGCCTTCGCCGGCAACGTCAAGATCCTCGCCAGCGATATGCCCTCGATCACAGCCAACGGTGGTGGAGTAGGCATTGGCGTCGGCGCCGGCGGAGGCGTCGCCGTATCGCTCGGCGTCGGTTTCGCGATCAACTCGATCACCGACACGGTCGAGGCGTTCGTCGACAGTTCGACTGTGACCGCCTCGGACGCCGTGACGATCGCGGCCACCGAGTCCGCGCAGATCGGCGGCCTGACGATCGGCGGAGCCATCTCTGCCGGGGGCGGGGGCGGGCTTGGGATTGGCGTCGCCGCCGCCGGCTCTACCACCTTGAACACCATCACGGACGATATCGAAGCATATATCAACGGCACCACGTCGAACGTGACGGCTTCGGATGGCGCAGTCACCGTGACTGCCACCGACAGCACAAGCATATCGTCAACCGGAGGCGGGGTCGCGATCGCAGCGGGCCTTACGACCGGAGTCGGCATCGCAGCCGCTGCCGGGGTGGCGGTCTTGCAGAATACGATGAATAACCACATTCTCGCCTACGTCGACGGCGCGACCGTCACCGCCACGAATGGAAACGTCCACATCGAGGCGGACGAGAATGTCACGATTGACTCCATCAGCGCCGGAGGCGCCGCCTCGATCGCCGTTGGGTCAGGGGCCGCCGTTGCCGGCGCGGGCGCCGGTGCCAATACGACCAACAACCTCACGAACACGGTCGAAGCCTACGTGACGGGCGGTGCGTCGATCACAACCAAGGAGAGCGGTGACGTCATTGTCAAAGCCGACGACAATCCGAATGTCTCGGCGACGGCCGGCGCTGCCTCGGTCACGATCGCCACCGGCGCTACGGGGTCGGTAGCACTTTCCATCGGCGGTGCGGTCGCCGACAACACCATCGCCGACACCGTTTACGCCTACAGCGACGCCTCGACGATTGACTCTGCGGCGAACGTCAGTATCACGGCTGTCGCGACTCCGACTGCCGGTGCCTTTGCACTCGCGGCCTCGGTCTCGGCCAGTTTCTCTCTGACCGGCGTCGGCTTCTCGGGCGGCGGCGCCAGCTCGACGAATACGATCACGAACGATGTCGAAAGCTATATCACCGGTGCAAGCCCGACTTCAAAGAGCGATGTCACCGCGGCAGACCAGGTGACCGTAAGCGCAAGCGAAACCGGCTTGATCACCGCCACGGTGGGCGCCGGCGCACTCTCGTTCGCTCCCTTCGGTGCGTCCGTCGGCATCTCGTTGTCGTCGAACCAGATCAATAGCACGATCGAGGCCGTCGTTGATAACGTCAAGATAAACGCCGGGAGCATCCAGATCAGCTCCACCGCCACCGACACGATCAATCCCATCACAACGGTCGCGAGCGCCTTCGCCGCGACGGCGGCCGGCGCCGGCGGCAACGCCTCCGCGACTGTCGATCCGATCGTCCAGACCTATGTCGGCAGCGGAGCCGTTCTGAACGCGGCCACCGGCGACGTCAGTATCACTTCGACCTCAAACGGCACCGCCACTTCCAGCAACTCAGACTACTCGGGATCGTTCATCGCGATCGGCGACTCCCACGCCGAAGCGACAATCGGCAATACTGCGCCAACCACACCGACAGTCCAGGTCGCCAGCTACGCGAGTTTCCCGACCACCGGCAAGAACCTGGTGGTCGTCGGCACCGACAGCTCCAATGTGCTTCACATCGAGGTTTTTGACAACACCGGCAAGGTCGTCCCCCAGAACAACGAGTCCGGCGATGCAACCGCTATCGCCAACCTCAAGCAGCAAATCGCCCAGTACTCGTCCTCGCAGCAGCCCACCGCCGCCCAGCAAGCCCAGCTCCTCGCCGAGGTAACCGCGATTTTGCAACCCCAGGTGCAGGTGGTCTCGTGGGGCGACGGATCGAACATTCCGATCGGCGACAACCTGCTCGTCACCGGCATCGACAACAAGGGTCTCCTGCACATCCGGATCTACGACGTTTGCGGCAACGTGGTTTCCGACCTGACACAGAAACAAATTCCGATTTCTCAGACAGAAGCGATTGCAAACCTGACGCAGCAGATCAACAACCTGGCTCCCTCGTTCACCTTGACCAGCGACCAGGCCGCTCAGATCTACGCCGAGGCCACAGCATTGGCCTCGCTGAGCGTGAGCACGTTCACATTCGTTGCGCCCGGCGCCTCGATCACCGCTACAGTCGGGAACCTGAGCGTGACTGCCAGCTCCACGGGCTCGGCATCAGCCACGGCAACGGGCATAGCCGGCGGCATCGGTGTCGGTTCCGATGCATTCGCCACCACATTGTTCACCAACCCAGCCGACGTGGAAGTGGGCGCCGGCTCAACCCTTTCCGCACCATTCGGAACTTTGCTCGTCCAGTCCCAGACCGGAACCAATGCCAGCTCCACGGCAACCTCGACGAACGGCGGCCTCGTGGCCGACAGCAACTCGACCGCGACGACCACGGTCGACTCTGAAGCCACCACGAGCGTTGACTCCGGCGCCAACCTCTCCGCCGCGATCGTCCAGGTAAGCGCGGCAGACGCCGCACCCCCCGTCGGCTCCGGCGGCAGTGGTGGATCGAGCAGCACGCCCACCTCAAACCGAAGCGCGACGGCGACCGCGAACTCGACTTCCACAGCCCTGGTCGCCCCGACCGATGCGACCACGAGCCTCACCGCGACCTATGTCTCGCAAGTCAACCTGGCAAGCGGCGCTAACCTGACTGGCGACAGCAGCGTGAAGATCACGGCAACCACCGGCTCGATCGCCGTCAATTCAGACCCGAATGCCGACAGTGACGGAATCGGCGAGCCGGATAACAATCCGACCAATATCCTGAATTACTCCTCAGGCATCACCGCCGCGCCGGGCTCGAGTATCGTGGCCGGCACACTCGACGTCTCCTCGACTACGCCGAGTCCCACCGTTCCGACAACCAGTGCAGCCGCCACCAAGACCGCCTCAAATCAGATCCAGTTCAATTCCGGCGTCACCATCCTGGGCATCGCTCCCGAGCTGAAGATCGGCCCCACTGAAAACCAGCTCGTCGACATCGGAAACGTCGAATGGAGTATCCAGTCCAATCAGATTGTGGTCAGCAACATCCAGCCCACCGTCCCCGGCAGTGTCGTTTTCTCCGCCACCGGCGACGGGTCGCCCGAGATCTCCGGCACCCCGGCCATTGACTTCGGCTCGGCCGTCGCGGGTGTGCTCATCGCCAACGAGTCTCCCGACACCTTGGTTCTCAACAATATCAACGTCGGCAATGAACTTCCCTCCTCCGCCAGTCTTTCGAGTCTCATCAAGGTCACGGCAAGTGACTCATCGAGCTTCAACTACACGACGGGTGAGGCGCCCGAGTCCGCATCCCAGGTCCTCTTAACCGACAGCGGTGGCGGAGACATTGACCTGGATGGAACGATCGACAACCCCGTGGGGTCCACCGTAATTACAGATACGCAGGCGAGCATCGAAATTCCGTCTGGCTCGAGTACCACCAATCAGATCGTCACGAACTCGCTCAACCTGAGCGCCGGGGGCTCGATCGGCGACAGTGGCACCATCGTCGCCCAGCTCGTCGAAAGCACGTTCGCCGGCAGCCCCTCGCTTCAGGCGAGTGCTCCAAATGGTGTAGTCACGCTGCAAGTCTCCGCACTCAACAACACGACGAACAATCTCACGGTGAACGGCTCTGCTCTTGTTGCCGAAACCGTGAATCTCACGATCGGCGACGGCACGTCTCAGACTACCGCCGGAGCAGTGCCAACCGAAACGCCTAGCACCTATAACTTGCTCGGCGTCACCGTCTCGCAAGCCGTGAACATCCAGGCCGGCAACTCGAGTGCCGTCACGGTGAACCTGACTGCCCCAGACTACCTTCCGGTCGGCCTGATTACTTCCGCTCAAGGTAGTCTCACGCTGACCGCAACAGGCGGATCCATTTATAACGCCAACGGCACGCCGTTTTCGAACAACGTGAACCTGAAGGCCGCTACCATCACGCTGAACGCCCCTGCCGGCGATATCGGCACCATCGGCGGCGGTGACGTCCCGATCAACCTCGCCTCCCCCCAACCGCAAACCATCCCGGACGTGGTCAATGCAATCGCCGGGTTGGACGTGTACCTGAACCAGCCCGCTGGTGATCTGTCACTCGGACTCGTCAACGTCGGTGGTGTCGCGCTGATTAACTCCGCCGGAGCGATCTTGAAAGCGCAGACGAGCGGCACCACGCTCGTGAGTGCCACCGACGCCGTCCTTCTGGCCCAGACCGGAATCGGCACCGCAGCCAACCGAATTGCCACGAGCCTCCAGCAGCTCATCGCCAGTGCCGGGGGCGGGCCGCTCGAAATCGTTAACTCCGGTCCCCTCGCAATTTCGAGCAGTGCAGCCGCCGCGGCGGAACCGAGCGTAACTTTCCCCACGACGCTCTCCGCCACGGGCCAGATCGATATCTCTGCGGGCGGCTCACTCGACATCGAGCAACCGGTAAGTGCCACCGACGACGTCGACCTGACCGCCACCGGCGATATCACGGTCGAGCCGGGTGTGTCGGTCACCAGCACAAGCAGCACGGTCACGCTCGATGCCACCGCGGGCAACGTCATGCTGCCGGCGCTGGCCACGCTCTCGGGCTTGACCAACTCAACCGCGAGTCCGTCCCTCACCGTGTTCATCGACAGCACGAATTTTGGCGGCAGCACGTTCAACCTGGATGGCACGCTTGAGGGGAATGGCGCCGAGATCACCACCACCGGCAGCGACAACATCATCAACATCAACACGCTGCCGTCGATTCCGGTGACGGTTAACGGAGGTGACAACAGCTCCGGCAGCAACAATGTGCTCGATATCACCGGCACGACCGGCGACGACACGTTCACAGTCTCCGCCAGCGCCGTTACGGTCAAGCCGACCGAGCCACCGTCCCAGAGCTCGGTGCCCACGGCAACGATCAATTACTCCGACATCCAGCTTCTGGACGTGAACGATCCCAGCAAAAGCTTCGGCGGCAACGACACCTTTACAGTGACGGGCACGACGGCCGCGACCACTCTCAACGGCGCGCCCGGAACGAACGTCGTGAACCTCTACGCGAGCCTGACCGGCTCAGCCTCGCCCGACGCTCCCGTGATGTTCAACGAGGGCCCCGGACAGAACATCGTCAATGTTTTCGGCTCCGGCCAGACCAATTCCGGCACCGACGATCCGATCGTCTTGGCCGCCATCCCGTCGCAGGCTACCGACCAGAACGTTGCCGCCGTGGTTGGCCAGGGCCTGCAGTTCACGATTGCCAACCCCGTGGCAAATGTCGCCACGTCGACACTGAGCTTCATGCTCGACATGAAAGGCGGCAACGACAGCGCGTATGTGCTCGGCACGGCCTTCCCCACCACGATCGTGACGGAATCAGGCAGCAACACGATCAACCTGGGCGGAGCGCCGCCGGCCCTCTCGATCGTCGATGAAGGCCCCGTGCCCGCAAGCGGCACTTTACTGAGCAGTCTCTTCCCGTCCCCGTCCACGCTCGCCACCGACTTCGGCGCCACCCAGAGCCCGGGTACGGCAGGCCTGATTACATTCCAGATACCTCCTCAACAGACCCTCGCGGGTTTTACCGCGCCGATCACAATCGACGGTGGCTCAACCGCCATACTCACCGTTGACGATAGCGGCGAAAACCTAAGCAAGTCGGCGCTTCTCTCTGCCAGCAGCATCGCCGCCCTGGGTAACTCAGGCGCCATCACGTTCTGGAACTTGAGCACCCTGAACGTCGATCTCGGCTCGGGCGCCAGCAACCAGATCCAGGTCGAAAACACCTTGAGCGGCGGCGGACCGGTTACGATCAATACCGGGACAGGCTCGACAACGGTTCTCGTCGACCAGACGTCCGGCACGCTCACCTTGGACGGCACCGGCGGCAGCAATAACTCGGTCACCTTCGATGCGACGAGTTCTCCCCAGACTATGTCCGCGGCGCTTTTGAACGGTTCCGGTGGCGGCGTCGCGCTGACAGGCTTCGGGCCTATTCAGACCGTCGATTTCGCCGGTTTCGAGCAAGCGAATCTCAACCTGGGCGGCGACATCAACTCGCTCACGATCGATGAAACTGTCCCGAACCTTTCCGTCAACACCGATCAACGCGCCCAGACTGGCTCCGGCAATCAGGTCGGCGCGGATGATTCGAATAACGCCGGCGACAACACGATCACGATCGAGCAGATTGGTACCTCCAGCCTCCCAGGCGCTGTGGACCAGATCAACGGCGGAATTGGCCAGAACACCGTGAATGTCGATCTCCAGACCAATCCCTACAACACCACGATCAGCGCGATCGATCCATCCCTGGCTTTCTTGAAACAGCTAGATCTTTCCCGAATTTCGAGCTTGATCGTCAACGATAGCGCCAATAGCGCCGCGCAGGCTTGGACCGAGAGCGACGGGACACTTCTGGTCGGCCCCGGATCGGGACTGCCGCTCGTCCCCTCAAGCGGAGCGAGCACGGTTCAGATCCTGGGCAGCCAGAGCGGCTCGGACACCTTGGCAATTCAAAATCTCTCCGGCGCGACGGACGCCACGATTAACGGCAATAACGTCAAGCTGGTCTCCGGCGCGAGCGTGCTCCAGCCGCAGGGCTTCAACACCTACAACAATTTCAGCCAGTTCAATCAGATCATGACTTTCGGCGCGCTGACGGGTGGCCTCACGTCTTTTAGCCAAACTCTGGGAGCCGCCACATTCACGCTCTCGAGCTCAGGCGGCACACTCGAGCCCGAACCCGGCGCGACCCCGGCGGTGGGAACCAGCACGCCGCAGACCACGCTCACCCTCAATGCCGACGGTGGACTCTTCGCGTTTTACGGTGTCATGTTGAGCGCCGGATCCGGCGGGACCACTACCGTGCAGTTCCAAGGTACGGACGCCAATGGCGTCAGTTTACCGCCGCAGCAATTCACAGTCTCGGCCGGCTCCGGTCTTGAATACTTCCCGCTCACAACCCCGCTCACAAACCTCACCCAGTTAACCTGGACCCCGGGCAGCGCCGTGACGGCCAACATCGTACTCCAGGAGATCTATCCGGCCGTCTCGCCGACGAGCATTTCCACGTCGTACAACGTGCCCGCGACGAACAACTTCATTGGCGGCGCCGGCGTGACGGTCACGTTCGACACGAGTCATGACACCATTAATGGTAAGGCGGCTGGCACTTTCAACGGCACGCCGTGGTACACCTACAACGCAAACAACTATACGTATTTTGTATTCCAAGGCGATTTATATATTCCGGCTGGCACGACGGTCAATTTCACCGGAAACAACCCGGGCGAGGTCTTGGTAGCGAACAATATCATTGTCGGCTCAGGCGCGACCATCAATGCCTCGGCAATCGGGCAGATTGGTGCGGCCGGCGGAGGAGCCGGAGGCGCTGCAATCTCGGGCACGAGCACTAAAGGTACAGGAGGCCCCGGCGGACCTGGAGGCACCGGTGGTAGCGGCGGCGGGCCCGGATTCTTTGCCGGGCAAGGGGGAGGCACAGGCCATCAAGCGAGCACAGGGGGATCGAACGGAACCACGGGCTCGGCTGGCTCGACGGGAAACCAGGGAAATCCCGGGGTCAATACTCCCGGGAATGCGGCCGGAGGAACACCCGGCACGGGAGGTTCGCCAGGGACAAACCTGATCTCACCTTATGGCTCCGCCGGCACCGCCGGGGGCGGGGGCGTCGGCAGCAGTTTCCTGAGAGGCAACAACGGCAACGGCAATCCAGGCAATCCGGGCGTGACTGGGTCGAGCGGCAGCGTTGGAGGTACCGGCGGCGATGGAGCCGCCGGGAGCAACAACGGTGGTAATAATCAGGTCCTCGCCGGCGGCTCTGGCGGCGGCAGCGGCGGCCAGGGCGGTGGCGGCCAGGGAGCAGGCGGCGGGGGCGGCGGTGGTGGTGGCGGTGGAAACAACCTCAATGGCGATACCGGTGGCACGGGCGGCACCGGCCAGTCCGGCGGCACGGGCGGCCCCGGCGGCACCGGGGAGCCGGGCGGCCCCGGCGGGGCAGGCGGCGGCGCGTTCGAGCTGTATGCCTACGGCAGCGTGATCGTCGACTCGAATGGGAGCTTCGATGCCCAGGGCGGCCAAGGGTCGAACGGCACCGCGGCGGCATCAACCGGGCCTGTTGGCAGCGCCAACGATACCACCCCGATTACCGATATGTATCCCCAGACAATAGCGGGATTCGACGACACCTCAGCTTCAGCCGGCTTTGGCGGCGCTGGCGGGAGCGGAGGTATCGGAGGGAGCGGCGGACCGGGCGGTGCGGGTGGCGGAGGCGGCGGAGGCGGCGGTGGCACCGTCTGGCTGGGCGCAAGTGATCTCGAAGACTCCGGCGCGACGATCAACGTCGCCGGGGGTGCCGGCGGATCGGATGGAGCGGGCATCACCACCGCACCGAGCGGCAGCGGCGGTCACGTGATCCTCGGCTCCAATACCAATCCCACCGTGACCGTCGTCGAAAACACGAACTTTACCCTCAGTGTCACCCAGGACTTCGGCGGCAACTATATACCGTCCATCACTTGGGGTGATGGTTCCTCAACGGGCTTCAATAATTCCTCATTTACTCACGCCTATTCGGCACCGGGCACATACCAGCTCGAATACTCTTCAATTAACATTTCGCCCGACACGTCCATACCCGCCTCGTTCTACGCCACCGAGACCATCGTCGTGGTCCCTGCGTCGACACCTCAGGCCGTCACCGGCAGCCATCTTACCCTTGATGTCTCCGGAGAGTCCTACTGGGGCGCAGTCGCCGGCAACCAGTCCGGCGCTCTGCTTCTCACAGGCCCCGTTGGATTGAACCCCTTTATCTCCGGCGACACAACGTCTACACCCGAGATTCCCGGCGCCGACACAAACATCAACAATACCGGCCTCCAGTACGGCTCCGATCTCTTCGGCCTCCTGAACACAACCGCTTCACAGCTCGGCGCAGTCTCCAACAAGTCCGACTCCGTGGTCTGGAACGCAATCAACAAAGCGCCCTCGAACGCACTTGTCGCGGTCATCCGCGAGCACGCCCCCTCAGGCATGCCCAACTTTACCAATGACGATGTCGTGCACTTCGTGAATCTCACCACCGTCGCACTGGCAAATCCAGAGCTGGGCCTGTCACTCAGTAGCACATCGACTTTCTATAAAGCCCTGTTGAATGGAGGGGTCGAAACCAACCTCTCGACAGGCGGTAAGCTCACCGACCTGACGATCTCGGGCCTCCCAGCGGGCAGTGTCTGGGCGACGCTCGTTCCCACGAATTTGGGCAATTTCTACGTCAACGCATCACTCGGCGGCGGCCAGACGCAGTCGATCTCGGGCGCGGAATTAACGAGCGACAGTGTTCAGTATATCGATCTCGAGACACCCACATCGACCGTCGGCGCGTCCATCCCCGGCCTGCAATCCGTCGTCTCGAGCCCCGACGGCCAGACCCTCTACGGTATCAACACCGCGCAGAATCTCCTGGTGGTTGCCAGCGCGGCGACTCTTAGCCAGCAGCAATCCTTCCAGAACAAGGTCGCCCAGGCACCCACCGGCAGCCAGACAGTCGGCACATTGGTCAACATGTCCGACCCCGTCGCGCTCGCGGTCAGCCCGGACGGCATGAATGTTTATGTCGCGAGCGGCACCGGTTCCCAGATCGCCATTTTCTCGCGCGGTGCCAGTGGCAACCTCGTTTTCCAGGGTAAGCAGGACGCTCCGGGCATCGGCACGGTCACCAGCCTTGCAGTCTCTGGCTCCAGTGCGGGCACCGACGAGCTCTTCGTCGGCGGCACAGAGGGCGTCCTGAAATTCCAGGGCAGCACGACTGCGAACACACTGACGGCCAAGCTCCAGAGCCCCGTTGGCCTCGGCTCCGTCAGCAGCTTGAGCGTTTCCAGCGATGGCCAGGTCGTCAACGCCACCCTCCCCGCCCAGAACGCCATCGACGTGCTCTCGACTTCAAACCTGAGTCTCGTCGGCCAGTCCATCTCGACCACCACGCTCGAAGGTGCCAGCTCCGTCGCCGCCTCGAGCAACACGGTTGAGCTTGGCACGCTAAATGATTCGACCCTCGTCACAGCTCTGGCAAGCACCGCGGGCCTCTTCGCCGGCGAGCAGGTATCTGGCAGCGGCATCCCCTCCGGCACAACCATCGCGCTCATCAACTCGTCGTCGTCGCTCACTTTGAGCCAGTCGGAAACGTTAAGCGCAGCAGCCTACCTAACCTTCTTCGGCGACGGCCCGGCGCTGGAAGGAACGCTGAACGGCACGAAGTCGGTGACGCAATTGTCAACCACGGCTGGTCTGTATGTAGGGGAGCCGATTTCCGGTGCCGGCATCCCATTCGGCACCACCATTACCCAGATCCCGTCCGGTTCCTCATCCATCACACTGAGCAACACCGCGACCGGCAACGGCCCGGAGCCATTGACCGCGATCGATGACTACACCTTCCTCTCCGGCTCGCTCAGTGGAACCTCCGTGACCGGCCTGGCGGGCGAGGCTAGCCTCTACGTCGGTGAGCCCGTCTCCGGCAACGGAATTCCCGCCGGCACAACCATCGCGCGAGCTCTCCGCTCCCAGCTCGATCACGCTCAGCAAAGCAGCAACAGCCAGCGGATCGGAAACCCTCTCCTTCTTCAGCGACATCCAGTCTCTAACCGGCACGCTGAATTCATCGACCGAGGTTACCAAGCTCCCGACAACGCTCGGGTTGATCGAGGGCGAGGAAGTCACCGGCGCCGGCATCCCCGCGGGCACAACCATCGCCGAGATCGATTCATCCACATCGATCGTCCTCAGCCAGCAAGCGACGATGAGCGGCTCGACGATCCTGAGTTTCGTCACCAACGACACGGCGCAGGCCGCCAACATTAACGGCGGCACGCTGGTGACCGGCCTCGCACGAACAGCCGGCTTCTTTACCGGCGAGCTGGTCACCGGCGCCGGTATCCCCGCCGGAACAACGATCGCCGAGGTTGATTCGGCGAGCTCGCTCACGCTCAGCCAGGCCGCCACGTCCAGCGGCTCGACCGTTCTGATCTTCCCGCAACCCTTTGACGCGAGAAACTATGTCTATGTGGCCGGCGCGAGCAGCAACACTCTGACGCTCTTCGCGCGCAATCCAGCCACCAACACGCTCACCTGGTTGCAGACGCTGCAAGATGGGGTCGCAGGAATCCGCGGCCTCGGCGATCCGACCGGTCTCGCCGTCACTCCCGACAGCCAGTATCTCTACGTCACGAGCGGCACCGAGAACTCGCTGGCGGTCTTCGGCACCGGCCCAAATGGTACTCTCCAGGTTGACCAGGACGAGATCGGTGCGGTCGGCCTCACCGCTCCCAGCGGCGTCGCGGTTTCGGGCACAAGCGACAACGCCTACGTGTCCTCGTCCGCCGGCATCGGCTCCGGCAACGGCGGCCTCGCGTCGTTCACCGCTTTGGCAACCACGACTCCGAGCTCCCTGTCGCTCAGCTACTCGCGTATGCAAACGCTCGATATCATCCTGGGCAACGCCCCCAACACGATCACCGAGATCAATCGCGCCACGACCGGGCCGGCTTCCGCCAACTCCGGCCCAACAAATCTCGTGCTCCTGCCCGGCACGGGAGCCAACACAATCAACCTGCTTGATCCCGCCGGGGAGACAATCGTCGACGCGACGGGCACCGGCGGTAACCGCGTCACCGCTAGCGTCACCGCCCAGAACGCAACCCTCGACATCATTCCCGGCGACGGTACCAACGATGTCGAGCTCGACGCCGCAGCCTCGGGCGATCAGATCCTCATCAGTCTGGGCAACGGTGATAGCACGGCCCAGATCGAGGGAACGGCGCTCAACCCCAGCGCCTCGGTCAGTGTCGCCGGCGGCACAGGAAGTGACGCACTATTCTACGACCGCCAAACAGCGCCTCTCCTGTACTACGATGAGTTTTTCAATTCGGTTACGCAGCCGAGCTTGCCCAAGGGCGCAATAGACGCTCAAGGCTTTGGCTTGACTCAGTATTCGTCGATCACGAGTGTGAATGGCTTCTCCGGACCAGCGGTCAACGCCCGTGGCCCATATGTGATTGCACAGGGCCAACCACTTTCGCTTACCGGCTCATCCACTGGAACCATTATTCAAGCCGGCTGGGATTTCAACGGCGACAACAACTTCACCGACGCCACCGGTTTGAGCCCATCCGTCAGTTGGGCCACTCTCGTGAGCCTGGGACTGAGTACCCCCGGAACCTATCCCATCGGGCTCCGCGTCGAGTCCACCACCGGCACGGTGACCAACTACACGACCGTCACGATCATCGCGGCACGGCCGACAGTCAACTTCAGCCTGACCGGCAACCCCATAGTAGGCGTGCCCTACATGATCGACAACTTCAAGGCAGTCGAAGCCGCTGGCGCGAACTACGGCGTCACGAGCTGGGCAGTGAACTGGGGTGACGGCACGCCGAGCAATCCCGACATTGAAACACTGCCCAGCCAGGCGACCTCGGCCACCCACACGTACACGACCGCCGCGAACGATCAGATCACGCTCATCGCCTCGGATCCTTATTACAACAATGGTCAGACCGTGCTGACTGGTACCTTGAATCCCGGCGAAATGGTGACTGGATTGTCGAGCGCAGCCAGCCTGTACGAGAAGGAGGCCGTGTCTGGACCCGGCATCCCTGCCGGCACCTTGCTCAACCACATCGTCTCGGGTTCGGAGATCGACATCCCTGTGAACGTGTCGTCACCCGAGCCCGTGACCCTGACGTTCACCTCGACCCCGACTTCCTCCATTTCGCAGGGCGTGCAGATCAAGTATGGCAGTGGTTCCGTGACCACGACCGGGCCCTATGTGATCTCTGCCGGCAGCAGTCTCACGCTCGAGGCCACAGCCGCCGGCAACGTACCCGCGAGCGATTTCTACTGGAATCTGGTGGGCACCCCGATAAACCCCGACTATGTCCAGTTCTCCGGCGCCACGACCAGCTTCTCGAACGGCTACACCACATATTCCGACACCGTCAACTGGAACCAACTAGGAGTCGACGAACTTAGTTATGACAATATGCTAGCTCAGGTGCGCGTAGCCGGCCAGACGGGCACTTCAATCCCCACGACGCTGATGGTGAACGACACTGCCCCCACCGCAACGATTTCAACCACGACGAACCCGAATGGCTCCATCACCATCTCCTTCGCCAACCCCTACGACCCATCCCCGAGCCAGACAAGTGACGGCTTCACCTATAGGTACGACTTCGACGACAACGGCACCTTCATGCACGATGGTGTCAGCTATGCCAATCTGCCCAATGCTTCAGAAAACGTCCCGAGCGACCTGCTCGCCCAGCCCGGCTCGTTTGTCGTCCGCCTCCGAATCACCGCGCAAGATACCACCTACACGGACTACAACACGGTCATCACCGTGCCCGCCGTCCCACCGGCCGTCACCATCGGGCCGAAGCAGTCAGGAACCGTAACCCCGGGAACGCCGTTTGCCTTGACCAACGTGACCTTCAGCGATCCGTTCTATTCCACGGCGGCGGCAAGCTGGAGCTTCACCTCGACGATCGACTGGGGCGACGGCACAAGCTCCCCAGGGATCGTCACGGTCACGCAGGGCAACCCGGGCAATCCCGCCGAGAACATCCCGCCTCTTGCCACCACGGGCTCGATCTCGGCGACCCATCTCTACACCACTGGCGTCCCAATTGGGGCGCAAGTTCAGGTCTCCGTCCGCGACAGCGACGGCAACGTGGGAACGGCGAGTTTCCCGATATCCGTCAACCCGCCGGCCGTCGCAATCGTCGCACCCACTGCGGAACAGACCGTCGCCGTGGGGTCCGTCTTCATCCCCAGTCAGGTTTACTTCACCGACAGCGCCGCGACCGCTGCGGACGATGTCTCCATCGACTGGGGAGACGGCCAAGGCGCCCAGAGCGTTCCGCAGAGCGACATCGTCGAACCCGCCACTCCCACCGACCATGGCACCATCGGTCTCGGACACATCTTCGGTTTTCCAGGCCAGTACAACGTGACGATGACAGTCACCGACGAGCCGTTTCAGACCTCAAGGATGGTGACTTTCCCGGTCAAGGTCGTTGACGTCGCCCCGACCGTTATCGCCGGCCCCAACATCTCGCAGTCGCCTGGTGTCCCGGTCAGCATCAACGCCAGTTTCAGCTCCCCGAGTTTCCCGACAAACGGCAACCAGGAGACTTATTCTTATACAATCGAATGGGGCGACGGCAAGAGTTCCAGTGGCACGGCTTCCGACACACCGGGCGGCGACGGCCAACCGACCACCGGATCGATTTCAGGCACCCACACCTATTCGAGCCACGGCAACTACACGGTCACTGTGACGGTCACGGACAGCAAGGGAAATGAAGGATCCGGCTCGCTCCTGGTGAACGATATCCCGCCGACGGTGACGATCAGTCCCAATCAAGTTCAAACGGTCAACCAGGGAAGCCCTCTCGTCGTCAGCGCGACCTTCGCGGATCCGGGCTTCGAGGCCGGCGCGACCCCCGGAAGCTACCCGGCGACGATCGAGTGGGGCGACGGCCAGACGGGCCAGGGGACCGTCATGATCACCCAGGCCGGCGGGCCCGGTGTGCCGACGCTCGGAACTGTCACCGGCAGCCATTATTACGCCGACAAGGGCGGGTATCCGGTGACAGTTTTTGTGGCCGATGACGGCGGAGGCGTCGGCGAGGCAAGCTTCAACATCAACGTTAACTCCACCACGCCAACGCTGGCCCCGCTGGCCGGCGGCGTCTACGTGCCGAACCAGCTTTTGACCATCTCGGATACCTTCACCGAGCCCGGAATCGCTCCCAACGACTTCGTCACCGTCAACTGGGGTGACGGCACCATCTATTCCTTCGACTCCAGCTCGTACTTTGTGAACTCAAGCGGAGTTCAGGTGCCGTATCTCGTCGAGCCGACGGCGACCAGCCCCGGAATGATCACCGTCGGGCACACGTACACCGGCACCGGCTCCGAAACGGTCACCATCACCGTCACAGACAAGGACGGTCTTTCGTCGATGCAATCGGCTATTTACCAGACGGCGGCCTCCACCAGCACGTCGGTTACCTCCTCCACTTCAGACAACACGTCGGTCTACGGGCAGCCTGTCACGTTCACGGCGACCGTCACTCCGGCAGGCGGCGTGGGCGTTGCCACCGGGATGGTGACGTTCAAGGTCAACGGAGTCGCGGAGCTGACCGAATCACTGAACGCTCAAGGCAGTGCCCAGTTCACACCATCGCAACCGCTCCCTGTCGGCCAGGCGACGATCACGGTTTTCTACGCCGGGGCAGGGGGCTTGCTCGCGAGCGACAACACGAGCAATCCGCTCCTGCAAACGGTGAATAAGGACAGCACGACGACCACTTCGAGCTCATCAGCGACGACATCGAGTTTCGGCCAGGCAGTCGCTTTCAGTGCCGGCGTTGCCGCGAATGCTCCGGGCTCGGGCATGCCGACAGGGTCGGTTGATTTCTACGACGTCACCACCGCGAACGACCTGGGCAGCGTTTCCTTGACCGGCGGCTCCGCCTCGCTGTCGATCGCGACTCTCCCGGTTGGACCACAGACGATCAGCGAGACCTATTCCGGGGACAACGACTTCAAAGGCGGCTCGACTTCGCTGTCGCAGTCGATCCTCGTTTCGGTGTACGTCGTTAACTCATCGACGATCAGTCCGACGATCACCGGCCCGGTCTACCTCTCAGGGAGCGCGAGCATCAACATCCCCGGCCGCTTGATCGTTGATTCGCCCGCGTCTCCGGCCGTCACCCTCACGGGCACCTCCCAGATCATCGCCTCTTCGGTCGGTGTCGTGGGTAAGGTTTCCGTAGCGAGCACCGCGAAGATCAGCCCGACGCCCGCGACGGACATCACGGCCGTAGCCGACCCGCTCGCTTCGCTGGCCGTTCCCAACCTCACCGGCACGGCAGTGTCGGTGAACTTGACGGCGGGCTCGCAAACCATTTCGCAGGGGATCTACAGCCAGATCAAGGTCTCCGGCACCGGCACGCGGCTGATTCTCAATCCAGGCGTCTACGTCATCACCGGCGGCGGATTCTCGGTCGCTAATTCCGCCAGTGTGATCGGAAACGGCGTGATGATCTACAACGCCGGCAGCAGCTATCCGAGCACCGGCGGGACCTACGGCGGCATCACGCTGAACACGACGGGCTCCGTCAACCTGACAGCTCCTGCGACTGGGACTTACGCCGGCATTCTGTTCTTCCAGGTGCGCACCAATCCGACTGCCGTCTCGATCAGTGGCAGTGGGGCGCTCGGGTTGACCGGAGTGATCTACGCCACCGATGCCCTGCTTTCGTTGAGCGGGAGCGTGCAGATTACAGATGCCCTGGTCGTTAACCGGCTTCAGATGAGCGGCAGCACCGTCGCCACCTACAACCAGGTGACCCGCATGTCGATGATGACGGCGACCAGTCTGGTTTCCGCCACGTCAGCGGGACCGGGCCCTGTGGCGTTCGATGTGGCGCCTGGCCTTTCGTCTTCTCTGCCGGGCGCTGCGGCCTTCGCCACGAGCGGTGCCACTCGCCGCCCGCTCGCGAACACCAGCACTCCGGCGGCTCCGCCGCAATCGCGACTCAAGATCAGCACCGGCAATCGAGCCGGGGCAGGCATCAGCGACGACGTGCAATCCGCCGGCGAGAACGAACTGATCGGCGCGCTGGGGGTCGACCAGGCCTTCGGCGATGAACTTCAGGCGTGGTGGAAGCGCGGGTCGCGGTCCGACGCGTGATTCGCGCTTCAAACTCAGCGTGGGTCAGTCGCTTGGCCTGGATCGAGAGGAAGCTTGGCCGGCCGTCACCGCCGGGCATTCGCGAGCGCCAGTAGCGCAAACGACGTCGCGATGTTCGGATCCCCCTCCATGAACCGATCAACCGGGTTCACCCAGCTCCCATTCGCCGCCTGCCGCTTCGCGAGCGCCGCGATCAGCTCGGCCCGCCAGTCGTGCGACGTGCCCTGAGCATCCACCAGCGTCGGCGTGCCCAGAAGCGCCATCGCCTTGGCGAAGGTCTGGTAGTAGTAATACAGCCCCCGTTGGCCCTGCCCGGGGTTCTCCTCCAGCGTGTAGTTCTTCTTGATGTACGCGATGGCCGCCTTCACACGCACATCGTCCTGCGTGAGCCCGGCATAGATCATGCTCTTGAGCCCGGCGTAGGTCATCCCCGCATACGAACGCGGGGCGTCGTCACCCTTTTTGGCATCGGGCCGGCCGCCGCCGGCCTTTCCCGCCGCGCCGCCCCGGCCGCCTTCACGCTCAGTTCCGGCAGCAGGGTTATAAACGAATCCGCCATCGTTGACCTTGCCCGCTTCGGCGCGGTCGTTGAACTCGCTCTTGAGGTTCTGACATCGCGACACAAAGATCAGTGCTTTCTTGAGCGCCGGATCGTCGTCCGGCAGGCCGCTCTCGCGCAGGGCTTCAATGAAGAACGCTGTGTTCGACAGATCCGGGCGGCTGTTGTCGCCTCCGTAGCCCAGCCCGCCATAAGCCGGGTCCTGCCGGCCCTTGCCTTCTCCTTCGTCCGTCTGCGTCCCTTTGAGAAACTCCTGGCTCCCCTTGATCACGCGATCATAGCGCCCTCGCGCGTTTCGGTTCGCCTCGTGAAATGCCATCAATGCGACCGAGGTCGTGTAGACCGAATGAGGCGCCTCCGAGAGCCCGCCCTTCGGGCCGATGTATTTCTCGAGGAATGTCAATCCCTTGGCGATCACGGGATCCTCGGGCGCGATCCGCCCCGTTCGTAGCATCGCCGTCACTGCCAGTGCCGTGATTCCCGGCTCGCGATTGCCCGACCAGCTCCCGTCCTTTCCCTGCCGTGTTCGAAGAAAGGCGACTGCTTTTCCAGCCAGTTCATTGGCATCGGCCCGGTCGAGCGCGGCAGCGAGCGCCGCGCCGGCGAGATCGAAAATCCCAGTAGACCACCGCAAGGGATGCTGGCGGCAAGAAATGTTCTTCGGGAATGATTGCGCATCGCGTGATCTCTCCTCTCGGTTTTATTCGAACTTTCCTGGACTGGCCAGCGCTCGCGTGGACACGTCACGGACACGCGGGTCCTTATCTTCTCGGCTCATGGTATCAATCCGGGCCTTGATCGCCGCGCCGGGCTTGCGAAGCTTCACCACCGCGAGCACGGCGTCGTGGCGCACCTGCGCATCGGAATCCTCGAGCGCCTCGGCCAGGGCGTCGGCCACCGACGCATCAGCGTCGCCCACGTTCCCCAGCTTGAGCACCGCCTGGCGGCGAACCGTGGGTTTGGGGTCGCGTAGCGCCGCAACCCACGATTTCACTTCGCGCCCGCCCGAGAGCGTCGGCCCGCGCTCTTCACTCTGACACCCGTTCCCACAGGCGGCCAGACCCAGGAGCACCATCAAGGCTGCCGAAACCGATCCGTTTGCCGTTCGATTCATCTCGACTCCCACCTCGCCTCGATACCGTCACCCGGTACGTACGCGTGCTCTTCAATACGAGTCGGAGCTGATCACCTCGCCGCCCGAGCGGGTGCCCATCGCCTGCATGATCAGGCTCGTCGGCGTATAGATCGTCGAGCCGTCGGGATTCACGCCCGCATCGCTCTGCACGTTCCTGAGAAAGTGCACCGAGCCGTCGGCGAAAAGAACGTTTGCGCCCGACGGGTGGAAGCTCGACGGGTCATCCAGCCCGCTGTCGGTATCGGCGTTGGTGTTCAGCAGGTGGCAATGGGCCAGCACAAGACAGGGCGAGAGGTAGGTTGCAAACGCCGAGCCCGGGCAGGGATTGAAAGGCCCGCGCAAAACCACGCCTCCAGCCGGAGCACCCACCCAGGTCCCTTCGGTCATCCCCCACGCTCGTTCCATGATCGAAATCGTCACGCTCGTTCCGTCCGTGAGATTGGCCATGCGGATGCCGCTGTTGCGAAAGAACAGGCCGTTCCCCGAGCCGTCGTTATTGAGCCCCAGTGCCACGTCGGCCGCATCGCTGCCCGTGGAGGCCGCGTACGAGCTCGGCGCCGCCGTCATCACCGTGTTGCCCAGGCCGTCGGTGATCGGATATGTCCGTCCCATGACAAGCTGATCCGAAGGGCACACAAACACGCTCAACAGGGTCTGCGTTCCGGTGGTATTCGCCGCTGCCTGCACAGGCAGCCAGAAGTTCATCGCCGAGAAGAGCGGCCCCTGGTCGAGCTGCGGCAGGATCATCGACGCCCAGCTCCAACCCGGTGATGTATCTGTCTCCCCGTCGATGAACTTGCTCGCGGCGATGTAGCCCGGCGGAAACGCCAAGATCTGGTCGTGATAATTTTGCAGTGCGAGCCCCATTTGCTTCAGGTTATTCACGCACTGCGATCGCCTGGCCGCCTCCCGCGCTGCTTGGACCGCGGGCAAGAGCAGCGCGATCAAGACGGCGATAATCGCGATGACAACCAGCAGCTCGATCAACGTGAAGCCGGATTGGAGACCCCGGGCATATCGGCAGCGACATCTCATTCGTGATGAAACCATCGTCGTGGCAGCCTAGTTTCCTTCGGGATCAGCGGGATCGGCAACGCAAGATTCCAGTCATTCATGAGCGATCCCTCGCTTTGCAAACATCATGCCAGGGCGGTAATTTTGAGAATTGTGCTTATTTTTCCGCACTCCGACGATTCGACTGAGCGGCGAACGGGCGGTGTGTGGCAGTTTTCTGGCCGGCACTGGCGAAGGATTGTCCGCAGCCTGGCAGTTCCCGCCGCCCCACTAGCGTCGCCTTTCGCTCCACGGAACGCCGCACGGGGTTCTCACCATGCTCGGCGAGTGCTTCGATCCGCCGGGCGAATTCCTTGTCTCCGAGCACCGTCGTCCGAACTGGGCACAGGCTGGGGCGGTGGTGTTTATTACGTTTCGGACAAATGACTCCATTCCAAGCGAAGTCCTTGAACGTTGGAATCGAGAGAAACAGGATCGGCTGAAATCGCGACTACGCGACTGGGATGGCCGAACGCACTGGTCGGTTATGGTCCGAACGCTCAGCGAAACGGATCGCGCCGAGTTTCACAAGACATTCAATCGCTGTCGCGAGAACCTTTCCGGATCAATGTCATGGCCGTTGTTTGCTCAAGCGCCCTGAGCTCGCGACGATCGTTGCCGAATCGCTTCTGTGTTTTGACGGCGAGCGTTATCGAATGGGCGATTTCGTCGTGATGCCGAATCACGTGCACTTGCTGGCTGCTTTCCCGACGGCAGACGCCATGCGCGATCAGTGCGATTCGTGGCTTCACTACGCGGCGTTTCGAATCAATCAGACGATCGGCGAAAAAGGCAAGTTCTGGCAACAGGAAGTCTTCGACCACCTGGTCCGGAACCCGGAGCAATATGAGTATCTGAGGCAATACATCGCCGATAACCCGAAAAAGGCCCGGCTTGGGCCGAACGACTATTACCACCGAAAATTCGACGAGTGAGAACGCCTTCACATAGTCGCCTTTCGCTCCGCGAAAGTGCATTTCTTTTGCCGATCCAAAACAAACGCTGGAGCGAACGGGTCAAGGAGAGTGCACTTTCGCGGAGCGAAAGGCAACAATGATCGCACGTGCGCCCGCCGGGGAGTGGTCCCGCAGCTTCCGGTACGACCGGCAGTGCGCTCTCCCCGGCGGACGCGCCGTCACGCCCACAAAGCGTGGGCGTGGCCGCGGCGATTTCGCAACAACCTACGTCTTCGCGCACGCCCCTCAGTACGCGTCGGCGGAGATCACCTCGCCCCCGCCGACCGTTCCCAGAGCCCGCCACGTCTGAAAGTTGACGGAATTCTTGATCGTGTGCACGCTGCCGTCGCCGAAGACCGCGTTGACGATGCCGGGATGGTAGCTCCGCGACGTCACCGCGGCGTAGGTTGGTCCGCCGTCATCCTCGTCCTCTGAGCTCATGTCGCTGTCGAGCCCCAGGGGCCCCGCCGGCGACTTGGTATTCGGCGGCAAGGCCGTGGTGAAACCATCGTAGAACGAGTTGCCGTTGCACCAGTGTGTGTGACCGCCGCCCGGCATGCCCGCACCAGCCGTCGCCGCCTTGCATCCCGACGCGGGGGCCGCAGCCACGCTCGCGAGCACCGTCGCAACGTCGGGGTACGACGAAGCCCCTGTTGGCCCCGGCGGCGGCACGCCGCCGCAGTCATGGTAGGCCGGCGTATAAGTCTTGACCTCGGAACCCAGCAGCGTGTTGCTCAAGCCATCGGTGAATGACGCAAACGTGCGGCGCAGGTTGGTGCCGATTGCACCCGATGTCGCGACGCTACTGCCCCATCCTCCGAACGTGTACCACGTACCCGCACACCAGCCGTAATTCGAGACGCCGAACGTCGAGATCACCCCCGCGCTGTTCGTGATCATGAACGGTTGCGCATTCGGCTCGCTGGGGCACGAAAACACGCGCACCTGGGTCGCGACGGCCGTCGCATTCGACGGGTCGGTTGTCTTGTTGGTGAAGTTCAGCGCGTTGTAGACGCCCCCCAGCTCGAGGAACGGCGTGATTCGCGACGACGCCCCCCAGCTAGACTTCCACGCCACCGCACCGGAGCCGCTGAACGTCAGAACCATCTGGGGCGGAAGCACCCCATTCGAGCTCTCGTAGTTTTGCATCCCCAGGCCAAGCTGCTTGAGGTTGTTGATGCATTGAACCCTCCTCGCCGCTTCGCGCGCGGCCTGCACCGCAGGTAAGAGCAACGCGATCAACACCGCGATGATCGCGATGACCACCAGCAGCTCGATCAGCGTGAAGCCGCGTCGCATCGCGGCAGAACCGCGACTGGATCCAATTAGACCGGGTCGCGGTGACGTGTCCGAATCCTTTATCAGACAAATGGTTAAGTCGTTCGTTCCGTATAATCTGGCCGATCCTACGCCGTACGCCGACTCGCACATGCCAGGGTCCCTTTGATCACAAAAATCTCCGCTCGACCGGACCAGAGTCGGCTAAGACTGGAATCAATTGGTACTGAGATTCAATCTCAATAAGAGAAGACTCTAATGAGGCTTGTGCGTGCTTGTCAAGGGCTCAACCGCGGATCGGGGCCGTTTCACACCGACTCCGCACTTAAATTCTCATCCCGCGCCGTGCGCGATTCAGAGGGTGACCACGCACGTCACTGCGGCTCCATCGACGTTGATGCAAGTCCCAGCCAATCACTTCGCCCATTCGACCGCGCGGCGCGGTTCGACAGGAAATCGACCGTCCGCGGTCAAGAACGCAAAAAAAAGAAGGGGTGCCGAGATCCCTCGGCACCCCTTCCTTCAAGCGAATCGGCACCCCTTCTCTCCGGAAAACTCAATACATATCGTCATATCCGCCGTGTCCGCCACCGCCGCCGGACTTCTTCTCGTCGTCCTTGGGGGCGTCGGCGATCAGGGCATCGGAGGTCAGAAGCAGCGTGCTCACGCTGGCTGCGTTCTGCAGGGCGTAGCGGGCGACCTTGGTCGGGTCGATGATGCCGGCTTTGACCAGGTCGGTGTACTCGTTCTTGAGGGCATCGTAGCCGAAGTTGCCCTTGCCCTCGATGACCTTGGAAACGACGACTCCGCCATCCTGGCCCGCGTTCTCGGCGATCTGGTCGAGGGGCGCGGCACAGGCACGGACGATGATGTTGAAGCCGATCTCTTCATCGTGTGCAAGGCCCTTGGTCTTGACCGTGTGCGACGCCCGCAAGAGCGCCACGCCACCGCCGGGGAGAATTCCCTCCTCGAGCGCGGCGCGTGTGGCGTGCAGAGCGTCTTCCACGCGAGCCTTCTTCTCCTTCATCTCGCTTTCGGTTGCCGCGCCGACGTTGATCTTGGCCACGCCGCCGGAAAGCTTGGCAAGCCGCTCTTCCAGCTTCTCGCGGTCGTAGTCGCTCTTGGTATCGGCGATCTCTCGGCGAATGGCCTCGATCCGGCCCTTGATGGCGTCGTGGCTGCCGGCGCCCTCGATGACCGTCGTGTTGTCCTTGTCGATCACGACTTTCTTGGCCCGGCCCAGGTCATTGAGGCCGACGTTTTCCAGCTCGATGCCCAGCGCCTCGAAGATCGGCTTGCCGCCGGCCAGCACGGCGATGTCCTCGAGCATGGCCTTGCGGCGGTCGCCGTATCCGGGCGCCTTGACGGCCGCGCAACGGAACGTCCCCCGCAGCTTGTTGATGACCAGAGTGGCCAGTGCCTCGCCCTCGACCTCCTCGGCGATGATCAAGAGCGGCTTCCCGGTCTGGGCCACGCGCTCCAGAACCGGCACCAGGTCCTTGACCACCGAGATCTTCTTCTCGTGGATCAAGATGTAGCAATCTTCGAGCACGGCTTCCATCGTCGTGGGGTTGGTCACGAAGTAGGGGCTCAGGTATCCCCGGTCAAACTGCATGCCCTCGACCCACTCGACCTCGGTCTTGAGCGTCTTGCCTTCCTCGACCGTGATGACCCCGTCCTTGCCGACCTTCTCGGTCGCTTCGGCGATCATCTTGCCGATCTCGGAATCGAAGTTGGACGCGACGGTCGCTACCTGCTCGGTCTCGGTCTTGGTCGTGACCTTGGTGCTCATCTTGTGGAGCTGCTCGACGATGTCGGCGACGGCCTTGTCCATCCCTCGCTTCATCAGCATGGGGTTGACGCCCGCCACCACCGCCTTGAGCCCCTCATTGTAGATGGCCTCGGCCAGGACGGTCGCCGTGGTGGTACCGTCGCCGGCGATGTCGGAGGTCTTGCTCGCAACCTCCTTCACCATCTTGGCGCCCATGTCCTCGTACTTGTCTTCCAGCTCGATTTCCTTGGCGACGGTCACGCCGTCCTTGGTCACCGTCGGTGATCCGAACGACTTCTGGATGATGACGTTCCGGCCCCGCGGTCCCAGCGTCACCTTCACCGCCCGTGCCAGCTTCGCGATCCCGCGCTGCATGGCCTGCCGGGCTTCCTGATCAAACGCAATCATTTTCGCTGCCATACGATGTTCACTCCCAAAAGAAAGGGATCAGATTCCGAGTATGCGTGTTTATCTTCCCGCCCCGACCGGATTCCACGAAAAGCGCGCCAGGAAACTCACTCACGAATCCGACACGCCGATTGATTTCTCCCTCTCCCCGGGAGAGGGCCGGGGTGAGGACCCCGGCGCACGCGTGTGCAACTCCTCCGAGGCAGGCGCTTTAGCCGACGACGGCCAGAATGTCTTCCTCGCGCATCAGGAGCACCTTCTTGTCATTTTCGATCTTGAATTCTTCGCCGGCATACGAGGTGAAGAGCACGTGCTCGCCCACCTTCACCTGCAGCTCGCGCCGTTTGCCGTCCTTGGTGATGCGCCCGTCGCCGACCGCCAGCACCTTGCCCTTCTGCGGCTTGTCCTTGGCGGTGTCCGGCAAGACGATCCCGCCTGCCGTCGTCTCTTTGGCTTCCTCACGCTCCACAACCACCCGGTCGCCCAGCGGCTTCAGTTGCATCGCCCGCGTCTCCTTCGTCTCGCTCAACCCTGGTACCATCGCGCCCCGCCCGGACTGCACCGCAACCCGGCACCCGCGCGCCGAACAGACCCACTCGTCGGCCTCCTCCGTATGCAACGCACGTGCCTTGCGATTTCGGAATCGCAAGTGACATGGCGACAAAAGGTTACGGCATCGGGCTTCGGCCGATCCGTTTGCAAGCCTGCCGATCGCGGTCTGTGGTCGCCCATCGCCTGCCAATTCGGCAGGTTCGTCCTCCGGTGCGGGTGCCGTGGACCGGAATTAGTGCCGCCGCGCCCGTGACCGAATCTGTCAGTGCAGCGCGGACGCGCCGCTGACCCACGTCAGGAATCGTCACGATGTCCGTGTCGGACCGCTGCGGCGACGTTACTGTGTGGAATTCCTTTGTCGGCCAAGGCGGACACGAATGGCGCTGGCCCGTGCCGACAAGTTCTGCGCGTCTGTCGCACGGCCCGTGGCGTTCAAAAGACCGGCATAGGCATCGAGCGTTGCAGCCACGTCGGGGTGGTCGGCGAGGTGATTCTTCTCGTAGATCGCCAAGGCCAATTTGTACAGTCGCTCGGCCTCCGCGAATTTGCGCTGCTTGGCGTTGACGTTCGCCAATCCGAACAGGCTCGATGCGACTTTAGGATGCTCGGCACCCAGGGATTTTGCTCTGATCGCGCGCGACCGTTCAAATGCCCTCTCAGCCTCCGCGAGCTTCTCTTGCTCGCTGAAGACATTCCCCAGCCCGATGAGACTCGCTGCCACGTTAGGGTGTTCCCGCCCCAAGCCCTTCTCATTGATGGCGAGCGACCGCTTGAACAGTGGCTCAGCCTGCGCGTATTGGCCTTGGCAATAGTAAATGTCTGCCAAGCACTCGAGGCTGCGAGCCGTATCGGGGTGCTCTGGTCCTAGTGCCTTCTCTCGGATGAGAACCGATCGCCTCGCCAGCGGTTCCGCGTCGCCGAATCGGCCCTGGAGGCGATAAAGTGTCACTAGGCAGTTCAGGCCGACGGCCACGTCGGTGTGCTCTGGTCCCAGAACCTGCTCGTCGATTTTGAGCGCCCGCTTTGCGCACGACTCGGCCTCCGTGTATCGACCCAGCCCCTGGTAAACGTCGGTTAGACCGAGGAGGCACCAAGCCAAACGCGAAGAGTTGTTGCGGGGGAACGCTCTCTCGCAGATCGCCAGTGCCCGCTTCAAGAGCGATTCCGCCTCGACATATTTTCCTTGCGCAAT
This sequence comes from uncultured Planctomycetota bacterium, assembly GCA_963823665.1. Classification (GTDB taxonomy): domain Bacteria; phylum Planctomycetota; class Planctomycetia; order Isosphaerales; family Isosphaeraceae; genus CAVXHV01. The sequence continues at coordinate 577,911 of CAWGMQ010000003.1, read as the reverse complement.
CGATGAGACCGAGGCTGCCCAAGCTGGTTGCTATATCGAGGTGATCGGGGGGCCGGGCCTTTTGGTATATTGCCAGCGCCCGCTTCGCGAATGCCTCGGCCTCGGCGTACTTCCCCTCGACACGCTTGAGATCGGCCAGCATCTGACGGCATTGCGCTTGGTTGACATGCTCGCCGTCGAGTTCTTTCTCGTAAATCGCCAGCGCTTGCCTGAGCAGCGGTTCCGCCTGGGCATACTTGCCTCGCCACATCGAGACCCAAGCCAACTTGGAGTAGCTGTACGCGAGCCGGCTGTCCTGCCCCTCAAATCGCTTCGTCGTCTCGATCGCCTCTCTGTACATCCTCTCGGCCTCGGCGTAGTTTCCGGCGTCGAGCGCCTTATCCCCAGTCTCGATGATTAACTCCCAGGGTAGGGCTTGGGCGGTTACCGTTGCAGGCATGGTTGCCAGCGCCAGGGCCAGGACCCAATTGATCCCATTGCGATGTAACATCGGTGAACCGCGCCTCTGCTCATGGAATCACGGAGTACTTACCGCCTCTGCGTGAGGATACTCGTCGCCCGCCGCCTTGGCGAGGAACGCCCGCGCGTTCCCCTCGATCATGAGTCCTGCGGCAGCTTGATCGAAGTTCTGCGTCACCCACCCGAGGATCGCCGATGCGTCGCCAAGGTCCGGAAGCGTGCCGTCCAGCTCCAGAAAATCGCATGCGATTGCAATTCCTTCATACCCCACCCGGCCCTCAAAGGGTATCGTCGCGACCTGCTCGATGGCCGCCTTGAACTCTTCCCCGCTCTGATAAAAGGGCATGCCGGGCGTCAATCCGATCAGCCCGCCCAGGGCCCTTAGTCGAGTCAAACTCGGAACGTCGATCGCTCGCGGTCCGTCGAATCCCGGGTGTGTCAGGGCACCGTGGCTGTACATGAGGCACAGCCGGCGATTCCGCACCGCGTCTTCGACCAGCTCGATCACGTCCGCAATCGATCGTGGGTTCAAATGAGCCAGATCGAGGATTGGAACGCCTTCGCGACGGTCATCGAGCGCAAGCTCCGCAATGAAAGAAACGCAGGCTCGTCCCAGCTCGGTCAGCCCGCGGTCGTCGCCAAGTTCGGCCGAGCCCGCGAGGTGGTTGTTCGCGGTCTCGACGAGCTGAATGACGCGTAATCCCCGCTTGAAAAGGCTGGGAAGCTGCGACAAGTCTGCCGCGTCGCGGACGAGGTTGTCGAGGCCTGAGACGCCGAGAATGCCCCAGGTCAGCCCATCGGCCGGCTCCGAGTGCCATCGGTTCAAGTCCGTCGGGCCGATGAGGAGGCGGCCGCAAAACTCGGCCTCGTACCGGGCGATCAAATCGCCAATTGAGCGCCAGGGGTCTGGATGGCACTCCCATTCGCCAGGCGACGAACCACACCCCAGCACGGCCGCGGCCGTCGCCGTCATGTAGCCGTCAAGCTGCTTCAGCCGCTCGGCACTCAAGCGCTCCGCCGTGGGACCGAACGTGGTCAACTCAGGCGCATACTGGCGCATCCAGTTGCAGTGCAAGTCGATCAGTCGAACGGCCATTGGCGGGACCTCTTGGGGATGCTCGGAACCTTCGCCAGAGTGAAGGCGGGCGATGTGTGTGCACTAATTGTCACGCATCAAAAAACGAGCCTCTTTCAACCAACTGATCGCGAGTTGTCGTCTTCGTTCCTTTTCGGGATCCTCTGACTGTCGCTGCATCAACCCCGTCAGGTCGCGGGGGTCTAACTCCCATCGTATGCGACCGAACCAGTCCCGGTTCTGTTTGAGTGAATCCAGCGAGAAATGTCCATTCAGATAGCCATCGGCGACCAGTGCCAATGCCTCCCTGGGCGGGAAAAGATCGCTGAGCAACTGACCCGGGCAGCCCGATTCACGGCCTTGGTCAATCTTCGCGAGCAAGGGTTTCCTGAAGTGCGTTTGCAGATCGGGGTTCTTGAGAGACCCTCCCACCTTACTGAAAGAAAGAGATGGATTCACTGAAAAATCATGGTCCGTGATGATGTTCAAGGCGACTGCAGGCCATCGTGCACTGGCAGGATCGATGTCTTCCAGCGTCGCGGCTGCAAAGTACCGATGCGACATGTCCTGGCCCCTGTCCGCCGCAATTTCCCAAAGCCAGGTCGCATAGTCAGGATCATATTTTTTTAGAATTGTATGTATGAAAGTGATTTTTTTGCGGCTTTTGAAGTCATGGTACGCGCCAGAATAATGCCTCGCTGGAAAAGCAAGCGGGTACAGGTCATTCCGCACCTCGGGATGGGTGGGAACGAGTGCCGCGGCATACCGTCCGATCCGATCCGCGTCGTTGTCCTTCTTCGCATCGGCGAGCCTGGACTGAAGCATGGGGTCAATCCAGAAGCGTAGATAATTCATCTCGTCGATCTCCGTCACGGGATCTCCAAGTTCTATGCTGTACTGATGTTCCAGCAAGACCGCCCTGATGTACTGGGCGCCGAAGAACGGCACAGCGCACGAAAGTGCCAGTATGAAAAGCACGAACACTAACCTTGCTCGATGACTTCGCGCGGCGGCTTTCACCATGCGGCGCTCGAGCGGCGTCCACTTGTCTCGCCTCGTGAGTGCCAGGATGCGCAGCCATTCAGTGAAGCTTGGCAGGCTCTGTCTTCGCGGATTCACACCCCACGATTGCGCGGCGGTGGCCAGCAGAATCTGGGCACGCCCCCGGCGAGTCTGCCGTTGCTTTCGGGTCAGCCAGTCTCGGAGCGGGTGAACCAGGTAGTCATGTGCGAGCTGGTAGTATTGCCCGCTCATCAAGGTCGCCGGGTTGTCGCCCGAGAAACCGTCCGGGTCGGTGGGAGTGATCAGTCGAAGCTCGGAGTCGAGTATGCGAATCACATCATCGAACTCTGTGGGCCGCTTCGCGTAGCCCGATGCCTCGAGCAGGTCTTGACGTGATATCATCTGGCCCTTGATGTCGGTGCCGGTCTCGGGAAGCAGTGCTTTCAGCACGGCCTGGGCCGCCTTCTGGTGAAGGCGGTGCTCGGGCGGGGCAGTCGATGCGCCGAAGGTCTCTTCCAGAAATGTGACACCGACACCCTTGGTGCCGCCCACGTCCTCGAGTGTGGACCGTATCCAGGCCTTGCTCTTCATCATCTCGGCGAACAACGCCAGGCGGACAGAAATCACCTTGCCCTCTTCGGCCAGTCCGTTCACGGATTCCTCGAGGAAGGCGATCTGGTCGCTCGAGCGATCCGATGAATTCTCGGGGAGTCTGCCGAATGCGCGACCACATGCCACCAGGACCTTGAGGGCGTGATCGAGATCGAAGAGATCGACGGCCGCCGAGTTCTCCCTTTCAAGGAGGCGGATCTCCAGGTCGCTCATGAACCGGGTTGCCGCCATCCAGAAATCATCCCGCACCATCACGAGCGCCTGGAGATGTTCGCCATCGCAGTGACGCAGCGCGGCGACCAGGTCCGTGTCCTTTTCACCTCGCCTGGCAAACAGCCATTGTTCAAACTGGTCGAGCACCAGCAGAACCTTGCGCCGGGGGGCAAGATCCGTCCTCTTCGCAACGTCGCCAGCGAGTCGACGAGCCCCAATCCTCGAGCCAGTTCCGGGCAGGTCTTGCGCAGTCCTTTGAGCAATCGCGCCTCTGTCTCATCCAGAGTTGCCTCGATGTAAACGGGAAGAACATGAGGGCCCAGCCGGGGCAGGATGCCGGCCTTAACGAGCGATGACTTACCGCAACCCGAGGGACCGTAGATCAGCCCGACCTTGAATGTCAGATCCGGATCGATCTGCTCGATTTTCCGCTTCCAGAATTGGATGCTGTCAGGCAATCCGTCCCGGTCGAACGGGCCGGGCAGCAATTCCAGGAAGAAGTCGGCGTCATGCTCATCGAAGGATCGCAGCCCCTTGGGGACGATCTTGACGGGCCTGGAGCCCGACGCGTATTTGCCGGTAGTCGGCGTGGCAGGAGCGGATTCCAGTGGCGCCCCGGGTTGCGGGCTCGCGGAAACAGCGGCCGCGGCAGGCGTCACCGCACTTCCTGGATTCTGGAGGAATGCACGAAGGTCTTCAGCCATATCCCTGGCAGTCGTGTACCGATCGCGAGCCCGCTTGGAGAGCGCTTGCAGGCAAATCCGCTCCAGTTCCTTGGGGATCGTGTCGTCGATCTGGCGCGGTGGACGAGGCTCGGTAGTCTTGATCGATTCCATCACCTCCCGCAGAGAATCTCCCCGAAATGGTCTTCTCCCGGTCAACAACTCATAGAGCACGCCGCCCAGGCTGAAGATGTCGGATCGCCCATCGACCCGGTGACCTTCGCCGCGAGCTTGTTCGGGACTCATGTAGGCAGGCGTGCCAGCCACTCCTCCCCCCTTGCCGAAGTCCTCGTCTCTGAGGGCGGAGACCGAAATCCGCGACGCAGGGTTTGCCTGCTGCGTCGATCAGGATGTTGGCGGGCTTGATGTCCCGGTGAACCAGTCCTCGCGTGTGGGCGTAGTGCAGAGCGTCGGCGACGGTGGCAACCAGTTGTGCGGAATCCCGGAAGGGAAGCCGGGCCGGTCGCATCCTGACCGCGAGGTCGCTGCCTTCGACGAGCTTCGAGACGATGTAGCAGACACCATCCTCCGTGCGGCCAACGTCGTGTACGGGCACGATGTTGGGATGGTCGAGCTTCGCAAGAATGCGGGCTTCGTTGAGAAACGCTTCCAGATCCTTGGGCTGAGCGACGCGCTCAGGGTGCGGCAGCTTGATGGCCAGCGGACGATCGAGCTCGTCGTCGTGCGCGAGATAAACCCTTCCGAAGCCGCCCTCGCCCAGCCGCTGGACGACCCGGTAGCGCCCGATTTTGGAGGGTTCGCCTTCCGGTGAAACATTCGTATCCTGAGCGGGCGGTCGCAGTTCTCCGGTTCGAGATATCGTTGCCCTCTCATCCGACGCGCCGCTTGAATCGCTCACCAGCGGCGAGCCGTCGGTTGCGCGGACGCTCTTCGATTCATTCATCATTCGATCCCGATCACCGGCCGATCGTTTCGTTACTGCGATGCCGCAGCATTGTCTCATTCCGGTTCGGGACGGAGAAGTGGGGCGCGTAGCCGCCCGCGGCTGTGGTGTTGTCTCTGTAAGAATCGCCGCTGGCCAGTTTTGACGCCGCGCCGTTTCCGCTCGGTTTGCTTTCCATCGGAAAAGCGCGTCCGGTTGCCGTCCCGGTTGCGATCAATGTGTATCGTGCCGTTCGCCCTTGAGATTGATTGAGGCCGGGGCGAGATGGTTATGCGAGAACAACGATCCTAGCTACCGGGAGTTTTGCAATGAACCGTCTTCTGTCCTCGTTGCGGCGTGCGTTGTCGACTTCGCAGAAAAACGGCAGGTCCTTCAGGCACCGACGGCAGGTTTGCCTGGGTATGGATTGCCTGGAAACCCGGGACGTCCGGTCGGGGACACCGCTGGGATTGCTTGCACCCGCAACGGCGCCTCCCGCGGCCCCCGCATTCACGCTCACGCCTGCTTCAGCCGCACAGATCAACGTGAAGTGGAACGCCGTGCCGGGCGCGACGGGCTATCTGGTCGATGAGTGGGTCAACAACGCGTGGAAGACTTACACGATGAACAGCGCGACCACCAGTTGCGCGTTCACCACCTTGGCTGCTGGCACCGCTTACACCTTTGATGTGGCGGCGACCAGTGCGGGCGGCACAACCTGGGCAAAGGCCGAACAGAACGCCATCACCCTCTACAACCCGGCAACGTCGGCGGTCAACGATCCCTATCTTCCGGCTCCAACCTATTCCCCAGCACCCGCCTCCGCCACGCTCTATGGACCGAGCGGACAGCCTTCCGCCACTGATGTGGCACAAGGCTTTGAGGGTGACTGCTGGCTGCTGGCGAGCCTCGCGGAGGTGGCGGCCCGGGCGCCGCAGGACATCAAGAACATGTTCACTTACTACGGCAGCAGCGTCGAAAACGGGGCCACCGTGCAACTTTACACGGTGCGTTTCTTCAACAGCCACGACGTCCCCGAATACGTCACGGTGGACACCGAGCTGCCCAACGCCGGCACGTATTATGATCGCGTATCGAGCCCTTATTCGGGCAGCCAGATCCTGTGGTTCGCCCTGGCCGAGAAGGCTTACGCCGAAGCCAACGGACTCGGTTACGTGACCAGCCAAAGGCCGGGCGTCGACTCCTACGACGCACTCAACAGCGGATACCCGTCGTGGGCGTTGCAAGCCATCACCGGCAAGGCCGCGAGCAACTACAGTTTCAGCTCGAGCAACCTGGCCGCCGCGTGGAAGGCCGGCGATATGATCGTGCTCACCTCGGATGCCACCCCGAACAGCCCCGACATCGTGGGTGGCCACGCCTACGCCGTCATCAACTACAACGCCTCGAATTCGACGTTCGCCGTGCTCAATCCCTGGGGGACCTGGTCCAACGGGACGTGCCCCGACCAGATTAATGGCGTGAGCGTCTACGGTGACTACTGGATGGGCACAGCGTTTCTGGCACAGAACTTCGCCGGGGAAGCGCTGGGAAGCGGAGAAATGATCAGCAGCGTCGACACCGAGTCGATCGGCGGTAATTTCTCGCCGATGCCGGACTCAGGGTTCCCATCGCCGGCCGGGTCGCGGCACCATCCGGCTACTTGATCGCGAGAACGCCCAAGCTTTCTGCTGCGGTGAGCAGTGACCATGGCCCTGAGATCGCAGCGTCAAGCCTGCGTTCTCGGGGCCATCGTTGATTTTCTGGACGCGCCGCTTCTAGGGGCACCATACTATGGCTGCACCAATCCCTGGCTGATCAGAACGTCGGCGTGATCGAGCGGCATCTTGGTCGAGTTCATCGCGCCTTCCCGAATCCTTTTCAGCACGTCGGCGCTCGCGGGGCTCTGTATCAATAGGGCATTCGCCCGTTGGGCAGCCAAGAGCTTGTCGAGGGTCGTCAACTGTGAGTCCCCATAATTGACGCACGTATCATGACGGATCCACGGATGGTCTCCGACCCTCAGGATGCACGTTTGCTCCTTGCGCGGAGCCAGAGTCGTCAGATTCACGATGAGCACGTTTTCAGCGTCGAGCGTCGGATCAGAAATGATGATCCACAGATGGATATCGACGGCGCTCAACAAGAATGTCGTGCCAGCGTCCACGCTCGACTACCTTCCCAGCAGCCGCTCGAAGGCCGTCAAGCTTTGAGCCTCCTTTGATATGTCATCGATGGCATCAGCTTGCCCGATTGCTTGCAGGATGCTTGACAGCGGGATCGGCTTCGAGGACTTCCCCGGGTTATTCTGATTCCACTCGGGGAACTTGTGAGTGATGTCAACCAAAGCCCACTCATCATCTTCTTGGTAGGTTTTGGCCACTTCCTGAAGTTTGCCGATCTCGTACTTGGAGAGTTGCCCCACGTCTGGTTCCGCCAGTTCGAGCAAGTCATAGCGTTCCTTGCGGTAGAACTGTGACCAGAGGGACATTTCTCGATGTTGGCCCAGAATGAGCTCGTACACCTCTTTGAGGACCGGGCCGCGCTCCATGGCGATCACCGCTCCTCCTGTGACCGGCCGCCCCGTCTCCTTCAGGCTCTCACGGTCTGTGATATACAGCAGTTTCAGGAGCCGCATGTAGTTCATTCGTTTCACCCCGTCGTAGCGGAGCAGAACGCCTATGGCCTGAATGGTCTTCAACACTCGCAACGGAAAATTCATTGGAGATCACCTTCCGGCCCATGCCTAGAGAGGGGCCGTCATGAACAGAGTGCCACCATCTTTTTATGGTTTGACCTGTGGAAAGTCAACGGTTTCCCTCCCAACCTTACGAGCACGGACCTTTTCGAGTGTGGCATCATCGACATAGACGGCGACGAAGCCGCACGTCAGGCAGACTGAGCACTTGGCGAGGACGCTCCGGAAGAAAAGGTTGAGGAACGTGCGTGGAAACGCCGCCAATCCAGTTCGGAACTCGTCATGATGGAAGTCAGTCCCGCCGCAGGCAGTGCACTTAGTCGGCTGCATGAATTGGCCCCTTCGCACCGGACGAGGTCGACGCAGAATCACGAACAGGATTGTATCCGAAGTGCCGATGCGGGCGGTGGTCAATCCAAACGGCAGGCGCGGCATTTTTTGGATACAATCTGTGACCTGGAGGGCAACCATGATCCATTACAGAGAATCGGAACGGCAGCGGATTTCTCGGACGTTACTCGCCGTCCTCGCGAGCGGTGTGATATCCGTCTCGCTCGTGCCTGAACGAGCGGCCGCAGCTCAAATCCAACCCAACGCGCTCAGGTTCGGGTCGCTCCGAGTCGGCGCAACCGTCGAAGGCAGCGTGCGCATCTTCCGTGAGACGGCGAATTCAAGCGGACTGGCGATCAAGGTCGAGCCACCGGCGTTCGTGCGAGTCGAGGATGTCAAGGTCGGCAGCCAGGACTATGGGGGCAACATCCGGGGCTTCTGCGACCTGTCGTTCTCAATCGATACCGAGCGCCCGGGGGACTACTCCGGCGAGGTGCGCGTCGAGATCGGTCGAGAGCGAATCGCCATCCCCGTGAGCGCGACTGTGCGACCACAGATGCCCAACCTGACTCGCGTACTTGTCCTGGAAACGCCATTCTCCAAATTCTCTACCAGCGATGCGACCGATTTCGACTCCTGGCTGGATCTGGTGAGGGATGGTCATTTCGACGTGCATTACCTCGGTTCGCAGCGCGGGATGCCCGTCTTGCGCAAGGTCGACCTTACGAAGATTGATGTCGTCTTCCTGGGCATGGAAGGGCTCTGCGGCCTTCAAGATTCTGACATCAAAACCTTGAAAGACTTCTTGGACCGAGGAGGCCGGACGATCCTGGCGGCGAACGCATTTTTCGTCGGGACCGTCGGGAAGGCCAACGAATTGCTCGTACCGTATGGCTTGCGGATGACCGACTCCGAGCCTCGCGGCCAGAACGAGTTCGATCTTCGGGCAGCCGACGTCACCGATCATGTGCTCACCGAGGGCGTGAAGAAACTGTACTTCCATCGCCCATCTCCCGTGGAGGTCACGGACAAGCAGAACGGGAAGGTCCTCGTCGCGGCTCCGGGTTACCCCGAAGCCGGGTTCGTCGCCATGGCGCGAGCGGGGCAGGGCGAGGTCATCGCTCTCGGGCAGTCACTGTGGTGGAATTGGCTTGCCCGCGACAAATCGGCAAGCTCGGACAACGCGGTGTTGTTGTCGAACTTGTTGAAGAAGTCCCAGAAGCGGAAGTGAGCCGCCAGAGAATCTCAATCAACCAGTGACCACCGACTGGTCAAGGAAGCGACGTGCGCCACGGCAGACCGCGATGAGCAGGCCGCGTTGGAGCTCGTGTGAGCCTTTGTCGAATCGTTCGACGCTCTCTTCCGGAGCGTTGGTGACATGGGCAACCACACCGACAGTAACCCCCCGGGCTGCGGCGAAGGCGAACAATGATGCCGCTTGCATCTCGACAGCCAGTACCCCCATGCGCGCATAGCGGTCGATCTGCTCCGCTGTCTCTCGATATGGCGCGTCCGTCGTCCAGACCAGCCCGCGTTGCACGGGGAGGTCAATGGCTGACACCGCGGCTTGCAGCGCATCGGCAACGCCAGCAGGCGCTGCCACCGACTCGCTGGCGGGAAGGTAATGGTAGCTCGTCCCCTCATCGCGGATTGCCCGATCGACGATCACCACGCACGGCACGGGCAGACGCACACCAATCCTTCCTGCCGAAGTCAGTCCAACGATGATGCGGACACCGCAAACTGCCAACTGCTCGGCCACGAGCACGGCGTATGGACCGCCAATCGTGCGAGCAATGATCCCGCATCGCTGATCGTCGATTGTCAATGTCCACATCGTTGTGTGAAAGCAGGGCCACGCGTCACACGCCCGCGCTTCGTGTGCACGCACCAGCGCGTCGGTAAGATCGCCGTCGAAGTCCAGAACGCAGATGTCGGGTATGCCTGTCGCGTCCGGCACCCGCTGATCCCGAACGGCCTGGACGAGTTCCTCGGGGCGAAATATCGTCGGTGCCTCCAGGGGGTGGTTGAGCAGAGGCAGATGGCGGGGGTCACGCGTGGCGTTCTTGAACGTCATGATGCATTGCGCCGAGTCGATGTCTGTACTGTCATCGAAAGCCTTGAGCCGGCGTCTGCTTGCGGCAGCGTTCGAGTGACATGAGCACGAAGGCCGTGCCGTACTGCTGGTGGTAATTGTAGAGGGGATAGTCCCACCACGAGCCGTCGCGCTCCTGATGACTCAAAAGGATCCGGGCCAGGTGGTCCTGGTAGAACGGACGCTCCGGCGTGGCCAACTGCTCGACGCAGCGCGTCGCGTAGTAATGACCGTAGTAGTAGAAATAGCCCGCTACCATGAAATGCGACTCATGGGGAATTGGCCGCTTGCGGCCCATGTCGAGCCAGCCGTTGCGCACGATCAGGCGATCGAGCCAGTCGGTGAGCACGGCATCGGTTGTCTTGGCGTCGCCCCAGAGCCGCATCGCCACGTTACAGGCCTGCGACCGGCCGAGGCTCCCGCCGGGACGATTGATCCCCATCACGGGGGTGTAACGCAGATACAGGCCGTATAGGTAGCTGAAGTCCGGGTTGCGCTGCTGGATGATTCCCAGGGCGCCGCGCCGGACCAGTTTTTCCGGAGGCGACACGCCGATTTGCTTCGCCTCGTGAAATGCCACGAGAACGGTGGCGTTTACAAAGCTGCACGACTCGCTGTTGGGCCGCTGGGTTCCGGCGCCGAAATCGTAGTAGCCCCAGCCCCCTTCGGCGGCTTCGTAGCGGGTCAGGCGGTCAAACTGGCCGCGGATCAACTCCGCAATCCGAGCTCGCCGGGCCGTGTCTTGCGGCAAGCGCCCGTGCATCCGCACGAGCGCCTGAATGCCATAGGCGTGGGCCCAGATGTTATAAATCAGCATGGGATCATCTCGTCGCACCAGCGGGAGCTCGCGGAACAGATATTCTTCGCCCCGTTCAATCGCACCCCGGACCGCTGCCGCGTCGGCCGGCGAGCTCCCGGCTGCGCTCACCTCGATCAGCGCCGAGACGCAGAGCGAAGTCACGGCCGTGCGAAAGGCGTGATGCGAGCCAATGCCGGCGATGATGTTCAAGTTCTTGGTCCGTTCGGGCGAGCCCCACGAACCGTCGACGTTCTGGTCCTTGAGCAAGAAGGCCACCCCGCGCGCGATCGCCGCGGTGATCTCCCCGTCGGGTACAGGCTCCGGGGGTTTAGGGTGCAGGTCGGGTTTCTGCGCCGAACTCCCGCCCGCCTCTTGCTTCGCCCCATCCTGGGCAGGGCGGGGTGCCGAAGCCGATGGGAGGCTCCGCGGTTCGTTCGCCTCGGCCACACTCACCGCAATCGTGAGGCACAGCCCGAAGAAGGCGAGCGCGGCAATCTGCCAGATCGATGCACGGACCATGCGAGCTCTCCCTGTGCCCTCGGAATCCAAACGCACCCTCGATTTCGCGACGGCTGATCTCACGGCTTGCCCGTCAAGATTTCATCCCCCTCGGCAAGGCCATCGACGATCTCGGTCTTGCCGCCGGCAGACTTGCCGACTTTGACCGGTCGCCTCGGGTACTTGCCATCCTTGTCCGGCCTGGCGAGATACACGTAATACGTGAGCGCGCCCGGCCAATCGTCCTCAAAAACGGCACCGGCCGGCACCATGAGTGCGTTGTCCTTGCGATACGGAACCAGCTTCACCGAGCAGGCCATCCCCGGCTTGATGACCGGCTGGGACTCGCCGATATCGAGCGCGAAGACGGCGTCGAACTTGCCGGGCTCGCGCGGAACCGGCAGGACGCTCGTCAGCCGAACCGCCAGCCGGTGTCCGGGATCGACCGTGGGCGTGACAAGGCCCCTGAGCATTCCAGGCTCAGTCAAGGCGAGCAGATCCTTCTCGTCAACCGTCGCGCGGACGTCGATGGGCCGAACGGCGACGACGGTGATGAAAACCTCGTCGGCCGCGATGATTCCGCCTTTCTGGAGCTTCTGGGCCATCGCGCCGGCCCCCGGCCAGTTGCCGCGGTCACAGCGCCCGTAGTAGACCAGGCCGTCGGCCGGCGAGTGAACCATCATCGCCTCTCGGTCCTTGCGCAGGTCAGCGAGCTTCGCGGCCGACCTGGCCAGATCGTGCTTCAGCTTGGCGGCGCTCAGCCGTTTCTGACCGAGGGTGAGCGGCGAGAGCGACCGGGCCTTCTCCAGCTCGATCGCCTGCTTGGCGGCGTTTTCACGGACGCGCTCTTCTTGCCGTGGCAGGTCGATCTTCAGCTTCTGGTCGCGCTGAAGCTCCGCTTGCTTGACATATTGCTCTCGGGACTCAACCTGGAACCGCTGGCGGCGGAGGATGATCTCCTCGGTCTCCTCGGTCAAATCCTTGGAGCGGTACATTTTCTCAAGCTGGCGCAGCTCCTCCCTGGTGTAGTCCAGGTATTCGCGCGACGACTTGACATTAAAATTGGCGGTCCGTTCGGCTTCAGGTTTGTCGATATCGAAAAACCTCTTCAAGTCTTCATCAGCCTGGGTCTTGGCCCGCGCCGCGGCGGCCAGGTCGATGGGCAAGGCCTTCTCGAGCAGGGGAAGCTCTTCGTCAGCCTGCTTGAGTGCCAGCTCGGCGATCGTGTTCTCGACGGCCGTGTCCTCGACAAGCGTGTCGATCTTGTCGCGGACGAACTCGACCAGGATGTCTCCTTGCTTGACGGGCCTGCCCAGCTCGATGGCGCGCTCGACCAGCAGCGGGTTGGCCCACGCCTTCGGCCTGATCGAGACCTCGGTCGTTCGCTGGGCCTCGAAGACCGCACTCAAGACGACCTCGATCTTGAACAGCCCCTTCTCGACCTTGGCTGTCGCCGGTTTGTTCGCGGCCGGGGAGGCGGTGGAAGAAGCGTCCGCGGGTTTTGCTGCGGGCTTCTCGGCCGGCTTTTGCGCTGGTTCCGCTTGAAGGGGCGCAGCGCGAGCCGGCACGATCGAGGCGATCGCGAGCGCACCAAATAACCCCGCTCTGACTGCCAGTGCCAAACTCGGTGCCCTTGGGCTCGCGATCTGGATCAATCTCATCGGTCAACTGTCCTCTCGACGAACATAACATTGAAATAATCAGTGCCCCGGCAATCCAATCTCAAGTCGGGATGCGTTCACCATAGCAGGAGCGAAGCTGGCTCGAAAGTGAGATCTTACAGCCGTAGCGGGATGCGCATTACAATATGGCAGTTGATCGATCACCGGTTACTTCAGACAGCACGGCCACGCTCACCAATACCAAGCCGACAAAAGGGAAGGCCCATTACTGGCTCGCGCGGCCGGACGAGCATCGCTGAGCGAACGCGACCTCGATTCGCTCCAGAGGCCGATCGACTTCAGGGAAAATCGTTGAACCGAGGAATCCGCGGCAACTGGAGGAGAAGATGGGGATTCGTAATGCGCCTCGTGCATGGTCGCTTCCCGGATTGATTCTGCTCGCCATCATCTCGGTTCCTCACGTGCGCGCCGGCGAAGCAGCGGTCCCGGGCCAGCAGGGCGCGCAGGCGACGCCCGCCGCGGCGCCCGGCAAGAACGAGTCGGGATTCGAGCTTCGCGTTGTCGGCCCGGACGGGAAACCGATCGCGGAGGCCCTCGTCCACGTTCGTACGAATCCCGTTCCGACGGCCGAGCAGATCCGCCACGGCAAGTTCCTGAGGAAGGGATCCTACGGCGCGTTCCTGATGGCTGATGGCGAAGGGCGACTTGTCATCGATCTCCCACAGATGCCGACGAGTCTCGATGTCGATATCACGACTCCCGGTTACGGACCGTACTGGGCGAGCTGGTCGTCGGAAACCCATGATGAAGTCATTCCTTCGACGTTTACCGCCACGCTCGAGGCGGGCTGGTCGGTCGGGGGGATCATTGTCGATCCCGAAGGAAAACCGGTTGAAGGCGTGACGGTCACTCCCAGCATCGAATTCAAGAAGCGTTCCGGCGATCTTCGCCAACTGGCAATCGGTGCGCGTGTGAAGACCGACGCAGCCGGGAAGTGGCGGTTCGACAGCGTGCCGGTCTCGATGTCCGAAGTCTACGTCGGGATCGATCATCCGCACTTCAAATCGGCTAGCCGAGCGCTGGGGCCCGGCGAGTTCGGTATCAAGCGCGGCCGGGAACCCGAGGCCAGAATCGTTCTGGATCGCGGTTTGGCGGTCACCGGCAGGGTCACAGATGATTCGGGAAAACCGATCGTCGGGGCACTCGTCCGCACCAAGTTTGTCAACGACATCCGCGAAGCGAAGACGGGCGCCGACGGGATTTACCAGCTCGCCGGCTGCGAGCCGCGAGCGACCCGAATCGTGGTTTCCGCAACGGGCCGGGCAACGGATATGAAGGAGCTGACCATCGAGCCCGGGATGGGACCGGTCGACTTCAAGCTGAAGCGCGGCGGCACGGTCCGCATCCGGGTGGTCGACGTAAAGGGTAATCCCGTTCCCAAGGCGCGGATCTTCTTCCAGCGATGGCGGGGGCAGTTCGAGTACTTCGAATTCAATCATGTCAGTCAATATGCCAACGAGAAGGGCGAGTGGGTCTGGAACGAAGCACCACTCGATGAGTTCAGCGCGGATATCTGTCCTCCTGACGGAATGGAGCTTGAAGCACAACCGCTCATCGCCCGAGCCGAGGAATACGTCTTTCGGACATCTCCGGCTCTCGTCGTTTCGGGCAAGGTCGTCGACGCAGTGACGAAGAACCCGATCAAGAAATTCCGGGTCGTACCAGGCTTCCAGGCGGCTGATCAGGAGATGCACTACGCCAGAAATGAGAACCACTTGGCCTCCGATGGCCGGTACACCATTCGCCGCACGCGTGCGGATTTCAATGTCATCCGGATCGAAGCCGACGGCTATCGGCCATCCAGCTCGCGTGCGATCAAGAGCGACGAAGGTCGTGTGTCGATTGATTTCGAGCTGACTGAAGGAAAGAACGTCGCCGCCCGGGTTTTCACCCCGGCAAACCGCCCCGCGGTAGGGGCCAAGGTGGCGCTCGCAGTGGCCGCTTCCCAGATCAATATCAAGAACGGCGACATCGCAGATCCCCCCGTCTACAGTGCTCGAGAAGACACCGACGCATCCGGCCGCTTTCATTTTCCGGCGCAGGATAAGGACTTCCAGCTCATCATCACCCATCCGTCGGGCTTTGCGTACATCAAGTCGACCCCTGAGTGGGATCTGACGCGGATCATCCATCTGGAACCCTGGTCCAGGGTGCACGGGACCTTCCGGATTGGAAAGGCGCTGGCCCCGAATGTGCCGATCCAGCTTGATGTGTCTCGCTTGACTGGACACGGGCGGAATGAACCGCGTTTCTCCGTTGAATACAATTCGGTCACCGGGCCCGACGGACAGTTCGTTTTCGAGCGCGTCATCCCCGGCAAAGGCTGGATCGGCCGCCGCCTATCGCTCACCGCCGACGACGGAGCGACTGAGGTCACTTCGGCCGCCTCGGTTCCGGCAGAATTCCCTGCCGGCAAGACCTTTCAGATCGATCTTGGCGGTACCGGCCGAGCAGTTGTCGGCAAGCTCCGGCCGCCGGACGGTTTCAAGGAAAAAGTTCGATGGAATTTCGCGCTCATCACCGTACGATGCTCAACCACGTCACCGGATGGAGCCAGCTACCAGTTCACGGCCACTGTCGACCGCGACGGCTCGTTCCGGATCGACGACGTCCCGGCGGGTGATCATGCGCTCTCGGTGGATTTCTTTCGGGCGGATCGAGCAGTTGGTCGTCTGCTCGAGCATATCTTCCATGTGCCGCCGGCCAAGGACGATAAACCGGTCGATCTGGGAACACTGACGCTGGAGAAGCGTTAGGGACGATCGGCCGATGCGGCGAACTGGCAGTCCACGAGATTCCCCGTTGAGGCGCTTCGGCTTCTTCGAGAACGACATGCCCCGCGCCGGTCCCCGGCTCTTTCGCAAATCCGATCACGTCTCGCTGACTGGTCGCTGTGCGGCATTCACCATCTGGCTCTCACTGGTGATCGCCTCTGGAGGCACACTGGGGTGCATGTTGATCTTCATTCTGTGGACGATCGACGCGACAACCGGATGGCGGATTCGAATCGCCACGAGACTCTCGACGGCCAAGCTCTCCGATCGTGTCGCGTGGCTCACTTTTTCAATCGGCGTCTGGGCGATGTTGTGGATCGTTTACATGGCCATAACAGGTGAAGGGGACGGCGCCCATCGCTCGTGGGATGAAATCCGGCGCCAGGTGCGAATGTTCCTCGCGGCCGGATTGATCGCCACAACGGTGCCCTTCTTTGTTACAGTTTGGCAGTCGATGAATCGATGCAGGTTCCTGAATAACGTGCACGGCGCGCGTGAGGCCTGAAGCCCGTCGTGCAGGGATTCGGCGAGGAACCACGAAACACACGAAAGGGGAGAGTTCAAAGTGGCACTCATCTACCCAGATGAAAGCGATCGCATCATCGGGGCGTGCTTCGAGGTCTACAAGGAGATGGGAAGCGGATTCCTGGAACCGGTGTATCAAGAGTGTATTGAGATCGAACTGGGACTACAGGACATACCGTTCCAGGCTCAATCCAAATTGAAGTTGCTTATAAGAGCCGGCTTCTGAAGCAGGTGTACGAACCCGATTTCGTCTGCTGGGAGAAGATTGTGGTGGAACTCAAAGCAGTCAAGGAGTTCGACGATGTCCACCGCGCCCAGGTCCACAATTATTTGAAGGCGACGGGCTACTGGCTGGGCTTGCTCGTGAACTTCGGTCACCACCCGAAGCTCGAATACGAACGAATCGTCGTCTGATCCTCGTCTGGCTGTTTCATGTGAATCGTGTTCGGTGGGTGGAAGAGCGGGAACCACGAAACACACGAAACACACGAAAAAAGAGGAAAGCACGTCGACGTCAGAACGGTCAAGGCGTGGCGTTCGCGGCGCTACCACGCACAGTTTCACAATGCGTTGAACGCCGCCGGATAAAGGTTCGGCTTGTCTATAAACGGAAAGTGGAACGGATCGTCGTATGTTGATTTTCTTTAACTTTCGTGTGTTTCGTGTGTTTCGTGGTTCCCTCTGCTCACGACCCACCCAATCCGAACGCCACCAACACATTTCCCGCACCGACCAGGACATGTCCGTCGCTCGTCACATCGGGAATCGCAAACGTGGAATATCCGGGAAGACTCGCAGACCACAAATCGGTGCTCACGTTCGTGGCATTGTAAGCGAACAACGTTTTCGAGCTCGAAATCACCCAGACGATGCCGTTCTCCGTTCCATCGGACGAAACCACCGGACTCGCGCCGTGCAGCCCAAACGTATTCGGTCCCTGGCCGGTCGGTACCAATCGTCCGTTAACAACGGCGAACGACCTGAGGACATCCCCGGCCCCGGCGTAGTACACCGTGCCGAGGTCATACGCTGGTGTATCGAAGGATGAGGTAATAGCCCCGGGAAGCTCCTCGAATACCTTGTTGGAATAGGGGTGAAAATGACCCATATTGTTCCGGTTGATGACGTAAAGAGTTCCCTGTTTGCCGGAGGCGAGCAACAGGTTGGGATGCCTCGGCCCGCCCGCGCCATCGGGGAGCAGCAGCACGCCCGATGACGCCAGGTCCTCATCATACTTATCCAGCGTGGCTTGATTGCGAGGCGTGAAGTAATCGACCACACGGATTCCGAAACCGTTTGGCCCTGTGTACCCGGGATCGATCGCCAGCTTGAGCACAGAATCTCCGAAGTCGCCGCGGCTGGGGAACCCCTTGGAGTTCAGGGCCGCGTCAAACGTGCCGTTCCCTGTTGCCGTATACAGATAACCCTGGGAGTCGACCTGGATCGGGTTGCCGTCATTCCAGATACCGCCGTTGTGCCCGTTCGGCGTGTCGTTGAAAACGCCGGTTGGCTGGAGCGAGTTCATGTTGTACGCCAGGAGCCAGCCGTGGTAGTAAGGCGTTACACCCACCGCCGATCCAAAGGCGATCACCAGGTTGTTGCCGTCAATCGTCAGGCCAGGGCGTTGCATCTGACGCAGCACATCGAATTGCACTCGCCCTCGCACGCTGCCCGCGCCGGTACCACGGACGCTCGGTCCCGCAAAGCTGACCTCCGTGGTGCCAACGTACCCCGTATCGGCGATCACGACCGGGCTCCCCGATCGTTCCATTCCATCGCTCATATCGATCGCGTGCAGAGTCTTGATGTAATGAACGACGTTGCCGGCGCCGTAACTCTCCGAGGAGACCAGGTACATCGTGTTCGCGGCAGAATCGATCGCCGGTGTGCCGATGATCCCGCTACCCCCGAAGTCCAGTTCGGACGACGTGAGCGTTGTCTGGCCCGGAATGAGAAAACTGGTGTGCCAGTCGAGCTCGCCCGAGTTCAGATTGAAGGCGTAAAGACTGTCGCGCTGCGTCGCCACGAAGACCACCGACTGAGTTCCCTGGTTGGGGCCGACCGTGATGTCGACCGAGGCAACGAGGGGCTCGGCCACGATGGCACCGTCGACGACGTCCGTGTACTTTTGCGTCAATTGCGAGATATTCGCGGGCGTGATCGCCGAGTTCTGCGTGCCTCCGCTTCCCCCATTCCAACCAACCACGTTCGAAAGCAACGACCTGCACTCGAGGCACTCGCCCATCGGCCGGGACTTCGTCGCCTGGCCACGATTGACCCTGCGCCCGAGACGACGAGTGAGGTTGGCCAATGGACGCAACAGCGTTCCAGAAAACATGTTGTGCTCGGACCATCGATGTGGCGACACCCGGCGCGGTGATACCGCTTCGGCGAACGGCGAGGCACTCCCGCGGCGTTCGGACACGAGATCGAATCTGCCCGCCCTCGGAGTTGCCAAACTGGGAATAATGGGTATTCTACATCGGATTTTCGCATGTAGCAAAGATAATCGGGTTCGAACTGAGCGGATTGGCGGTCTTGAGGGAAAGCGAGGTGCGTTCTGGGATGTGCCGGGCGGTCGGACGTTGCGGTATTGGCTGAACCCCTGTCTTACCGAGCGGAAACCTGTTCCAGCGGAATCTGATCGAGAAATCGCTCGACGCGCCGGTCGAGGCCCGCCCATCGGATCGTATCAATTCCTTTGGTCTCCTCGTTCCAGCCCAGCCAGAGGGCAGGGGGGTCTTCGGCGAGCACGGACCACGCCGCGGCCGCCGCGATCGGTTTTTGTTTTTGCTCGAGCGGCCAGCAGCGTGCCGGCCAGACGGCAACGAGGCGATGAGGCGCCGGTTTGCTTGCTCGCGACCAGTTCGTGCAAAGTGGTGCGACCGAGCGCTCGCGGTTGGCCGCTGCGTCGCGTGCGGCCGTGGCGACGCCGTTCCCCCACGCGACCAGTACGTCTCCTCCGGCGCGCCAGGCAGTCAGTTCGCGGCCAACCAGCTTCGTGAGCCCAGCACCCGATCGCGAAATCAGCCGCTGGGCGGACGCCTCGGAATCGAGGTGCAGGGCGACCAGCACTCCGTTCGGTCGACCCGGTCGGCCGGGCTCACCGAAGAGGCCCACCGTCAGCCCCCGGAGGTGCGGCCAGACGTCGGCCTCCAGGCGAACGCCGGCCGTTCGTGCCATCAAATTGAGTCGCGCCCGCAACGGGGCTGTCTCGGCCCGGGCGGGATCGGTTTTCTCCACTCGATCGGCCAGCGCGAAGGCCGAGTCCCAGAATTCCCGGGTTGGGCGGAAGGCCAGCGAGATCACGGCCATGGCGCGCGAGGCAGGCACGTGCTCGAGCCAGGCCGGATCGATCGGAGCAGAACCCTTCCACAACGCCGAGCCGAGGCCGGCCTCCGGTCGCAGCAGCATCGAAAAGTCGAGTCCGAGGGCGTCGCCCTCCAGTGCCAGGCTTCCTTCCACCTGGCGGCACGAAAGCCCGCGAAGCAACTCGGCGATGGCCCGCGTCGTCGTCGTTGTCGCCGGCTCGCTCGCAAGGCGGTTCGCATCGAGCACAAAGCTCGCGCCAGATCGAAGCGGCTTTCCCGGGCGCCCGGCGCGCCTGATGCACCGACCTTGCCGTCTGCCAGGTTCCGCGCGGCGCGGACCAGCTCGTCGCGAGAGCTGCCGAAGATCAAGGTATCGCCCGCACGAGCAGCCAGGGCCGCTCCGGGCCGTCCCAGCCGCTCCACCGCGATTCGATTGCCCGCGAAATCGACCGGGGCTTCGGACGCGCCGTCCGAGAGCCGCATCGCCGCTACGGCCGCCGTGATCGTTCCGTCATCTCGCGGCACGAGGGCATGCCAGGCTGGGCGGCCGCTGGCCGGGTCCAGGTTCACAGCGAGCCGCGCACCATCCATCACTCGCCATTCGCCCGACATCTCGGGATTGAAGCACGCGATCAATGCCTCGAGCGGCTTGCCCAGCTCACGCGGTGGCCGGGCCGCCGCTTTCCAGGCGGCAAGTGCCGCGGCGGGGTGCCTCACCCGAGCGCTCCGGAAGAGCTTCAGCACAGCCTCCGCCTGCCCCTCGGGATGCACCAGTTGCACGACCAACAGATCCCCCGGATCCTGGCCGGGCTCACCGGCACGCGCGTTGATCCGTACCGTGCCCATGAGAACGGCCACCATCCAGGCAAGCACGCCCACGCAGCGCACCCGGACAAGTCCCTGCGACGGTTCTTTCCTGCGCTCGCTGGCCATTTCTCACCAACCGCTCGAGTTCGCCGGCATCCGCGCGTCGGCTCAGCGCCTTCACTGTTTCCCCCACCGAGATAACACTTTGCGCCGATTCCGGCAAGTGCGAACGGCCGCTGGGCCAGATTCCGGCGTGTTGCGCGATGCCTTTCGGCCGACTTTGGTGACTATCAGGGAATAGAACATCGGGGACAGCGACTCATCGCGAAATGCATCGGGGGGAATCCGTGATGATGTCCCAGGAATCTGGGTCGTCCGGAGAAAGGCTTTCTTATGAATCGGATCAAGAGCTGGAGCCGTCCGAAGACGAGCAGATCACGCTCGCACTCGAGGAATACGCGAGGTTGAAGCGAGCGGGCCGACTGCCGCCGCGGAGCGAATACCTGGCGCGTCATCCCGCCATCGCAGAGGCACTCGGCGAGTGCCTCGATGGTCTCGAGCTGGTCGAGGATGCGGCGAGCCACTTTGCGCTGCGAGCGGCGACCGGGGTATCCGGCGCAGACCTCTCGGCGCCGCGCAGTTGGGTGAGTTTCGCTTGATCCGAGAGATTGGCCGCGGCGGCATGGGTGGTGTTGTATTCGAGGCAGAGCAGGGCTCTGGTGGTCGAAGAGTGGCCCTCAAGGTGCTTCCCACCGGTGCATCGCCCGATTCGCGCCGGCGCCATCGCTTTCAGGCGGAGGCGCAGGCGGCCGGGTTCCTGCGGCACGAGCACATTGTCCCGATCTTCGGCACGGGCTTCGATGCGGGCGTCCATTACTCTGTGATGCAGTTCATCGACGGACGTCCGCTCTCGGACGTGCTGCGGGAGCTGAAGACCACCCGGGCCGCCGAGGATCATGATGCCGCCCGGATCGATTTGCCCGAACTCGCGCTGCCGGTCGTGGGCAGCGCCTGGCGCGTGTCGGCCGCGGCACGGTCGTCGAGCGCGGTCCGGCCGTTCTGCCACCGAGCCGTAAGGTGGGCCGTTCAGGCCGCCGACGCACTCGAGCACGCGCATCAGTTCGGAGTCGTCCATCGCGGCATCAAGCCCTCCAATTTGCTGATCGATGGCCGCGGCCGCCTCTGGGTGACCGACTTCGGGCTGGCGCGACTGCCGCGAGAGAAGAACGAGCTGATCGAGAGCGACCGACACGCCGCGACACTGCGTTACTTGAGCCCGGAGCAGCTCGGTGGAAGCCGCGGCTCGACCGACGCACGCACGGATATCTACGCCCTGGGAGTCACGCTTTATGAGCTCTTGACGCTGCATCCAGCTCATGCCGCGCCCAGCACCGAAGAGCTGCGCGCTCGCATTCTCCAGCAAGAGCCAGCACCGCTGCGGCGGTTGAACAAGTCGATCGCCCGCGACCTGGAAACCGTGGTGATGAAGGCGATCGCAAAAGATCCGTCTGCGCGATACGCCTCGGCCCGGGAGCTCGCCGCTGACCTGCGGCGGTTCCTCGCCGATCAGCCCGTGCGCGCGCGGCGACCGAGCTTATGGCACCGGTCGGTGAGATTGTCGAGCCGACATCGCCCCGCCGTGATCGCGGCGGCCAGCGTTTTGTTGCTTTCACTCGTGGGAAGCATGGCCATCCTCTGTTACGAGAATCGCCGCTCCACCGCAAACCTGGACGAGCTTCGCCACCTGGAAATGCAGGAGCGCACGGCGCTCGACAACGCCTTGGGCGCGATCGACCAGATCACGCTCGCGGCCATAGAAAGCCGGCTGAACGCCTCCGAAATTCCACTGTACACAGGCACGCCCCGCGCCGTTCTCCATCCGGTCGCATTCTCTCAGGCCGCGTCGAGAGCTCACGCTGAAGACGATGAATTGCTCGCGCTCGTCGCTCAGGCGCTCCGACGCGCCGGGCGGTCTCGCTTGATTCTTGACGACGCACGAGGCC
Organism: uncultured Planctomycetota bacterium; assembly: GCA_963823665.1. GTDB lineage: Bacteria > Planctomycetota > Planctomycetia > Isosphaerales > Isosphaeraceae > CAVXHV01. The sequence goes on along the minus strand of CAWGMQ010000003.1, from coordinate 555,423 downwards.
GGGACGACTTTCGTCGCGCGATCCGGATCTATGAGAAACTGGTTGTCCGCTTTCCCAAGCGCTACACGCTTCGCCTGGCCTTGATCGAAACGCTGCGAGAGTTCGCGGCCCTGCTCGTCGAGCCGATCGACTCCGCCGAAGCCCGCAGATCGACCACGCGCGCACTTGAGCTAGCCGAGCTCCGCAGCGCCGCAGAATAAGCGAACGCTGCCGGCAGGCGCGCTCCGATTGCCCTGAGACCGGTACTACATCACGACGCTGGCAAGCGAGCGTGACGCGTACTCGCAAGCGTTCCCTGTACGGTCCGGGGATCGTGGACGATCTTCAGCTACTTCTGTTCCCACAGGACAGAACGCAGACGAATGCTGCCCGCGACATCGATGTCCAGCAGTCCTTCGTGAAACCAGCGAGTCCATCCTCGCGGCCGACGTGTTTCCCGGCGCACACCGTAAACCTTCCGACGCTTCTTGGCGCTCATGGCCCTCTCCGCAGGAAAGAACACGGGGATATCTAGGTCACCTGATGTATTTTACATCGCAAAGCGGATGCCAGCATAGACCCGCACGACGCCGTGTGCGATTTGCAACGTCAGAATCAATCCCTCCCGCACGCCGGTAGTTGGCCCCCACCGCTCCTCCATCCCTTGAAATACCGCATCGACTCGCGCTCGGCCAGCGCGTTGCATCTGTTCCGACCAAATTACATGGCGGAACTGCATGGTAGCGGTCATTGACTTCAGGCGAGTGCGCATATTGTAAGCATTACAGCGCCGCGCACGGGCACCCGGTGTTCGTTGCATGATGACGGAACCAGTTTCAGGAGCTGATCGCGACTGGACCGGCGGAGGATCGGCCGGTTAGGATCGCGGTTCGCGATATTGGTTCAGCGAGAGGGGACGTGATGACGCCGGGTGCGCCGCTTTTTTCGACGACCTGGAAGTGGGGCACAAGTACCACTCGGGGTCGTTGACTGTGGATCTGGAGCGAATCAAGGCGTTCGCCGCGGAATTTGACCCGCAGCCGTTCCATCTCGATGAGGCTGCTGCAACGTCGAGCCTCTGGGGTGGGCTGGTGGCGAGCGGCTGGCACACCCTGGCGATGTCCATGCGGTTGCTCGTCGACAGTGATTTCAGGGTCGCGGGCGGGCTGGTCGGCGTCGGCGTCGAGTCGATCCGCTGGCCGCGCCCGTGCGTCCCGGCGATCGCATTCGCGTTGAAGGCGAAGTGCTTGAGGCTCGCGTGTCGCGTTCCGATCCCTCCAGGGGAATCGTGCGTTTCAAGAGTCAGACTCTCAATCAGAACGACGAAGTTGTGATGGAACAAGTGGCGGTCCTGGTCGTTCCCCGCGCTCCGGGCTGACGCCTGGGCGCTGTGAGGCCCGCGATTTTGGACCACTCCGACCGACGATTCCCCGCCTTGCCACCGGGCGATTTCGTCAAGTTCATGGGCGCCGTAGCCGACAGAGGGACCAGCCGGACAGCGCGTCTCCGGGGTGCCCACTTGTTCGAATTCAGACCGATCACTAAACGAAAGCAGCGCGTGGATGTTGAGGAGCGGCCTGGTCGGAATTGCCTTGGCGATCGTGCTGGCATCCGGATCCGGTGCCCGCGGCCAGGGCGTGGGCTCGCTGACCTCGGGCAGTTCCGCCGTGGGTGAAGACGCATTCCCCGAGGCTGTGGTGTCCGAACGGGAATCGCCGGAGTTCGACGACGAAGGAATGACCTTCCGCTCGGGGGTCTTCGACCGTTTCTGGTCGATTTTTTCCCAGGAAGAAGACCCCGACGGCCCGATCAACACCGATCGCCCCACGTTCACGCCGGCCAACACGGTCGTGCCCCCCGGCCGGCTTCAGTTCGAATCGGGTTTTACCTTCGACTATCAGCAGGCGGCGAGTTCTCGGACCACCGCATATGACTTTCCCGAGCTGGCGATGCGTTTCGGACTGGCGAAGCGAGTCGAGTTCCGCACGTTCTGGTTCGGCCAGACTTACTCGCAGACGCAGTCCAGGCCAGGCGGACCATGGAAGCAGTTGAACGGACCGAGCGACATGGAAATCGGGTTCAAGTGGCAGCTCCTCGAAGAGAACAAGGATAAGAGATGGATCCCGACGACCGCGTTGATCACCTCGATCTTCGCGCCAACCGGCGGAACGTCGCCATTTTCGTCCGAAACGGTCGATCCGTACATCAATCTGATCTACGGCTGGAAAGCCACCGAGAAGCTCACCATCTCCGGCAGCACGGGTTATCTGGGAAGGCGCGAGCATTTCGCTCTACGGCCCGCGCGCCGCAGCGACGTTTTCGAGCGATACCACCAATCGCTCGTTGGTTTCTACTCACTGGGGCAACGAACGACGCTGTTCTACGAGTGGTACATCCTGCTGACGGGCGACAACCCGACTCTGAACTACATGGACGGGGGTGTGCTTTACCAGCTTACGCCGAACATGCAGCTTGATCTCCGCGTGGGGTTCGGACTCAATGGCAATCCGGGTGAGCTGTTCACCGGGGCGGGGTTCTCGGTGCGCTTTTGAGTCTCGCCGATTGGCCTTGAGTCAGATTGCATCCTCTGTTATGACTCCCCAGTCTCGACACCCCGAAAACAGGATGATCGGATGCCCGCCAGGGCTGCAAGGAGGCCACCTGGCATGAATCGCCGCACAGCCTTGATGCTGTCGATGCTTGGAAGCCTCGCCCCTGGCGCCTTTGGGCGCAGACGGCTGGTCGCAAATCGTCCAAGACCCGGGACAAGTCGTTCTCGCCGGTGTCTCGCGAGGACGACCGCGACGATCAGCCGGCCGCCGGTGACGAGGCGCCGGCCCCGTTCCCGCCGGAGCCGGGCTTCCAGTGGAAGCGGTATCCGATCGCTCGGTACACGCGCGTCGCCAGCAACCAGACCAATCCCCAGAAAGCCATCATCGACTGGATTTTCAAGCGAACCGGCCTGGCGGAGTGGCATGGTGATAAGATTGCGGTGCTCTCCGCCTCCCGGACCGAGCTCCGCGCGTACAATTCGCCCGACGTGCTCAAGCAAGTTGACGAGGTCGTCGACAGCTTCATCAACGCCGTCGCTGATGTGCTCTCGATTCACGTCCAGTTTGTTGCTGCCGTCGATACGCGCTGGCGTTATTCGGTCTTCAATCGCCTGACTTTCGTGGGTAACGGTCCCCAGGGTCAGCAGATCTGGACCATGCGGGTCGACGACGCGGCGCTCGTGCTCTCGCAAATGCAAGTGCAACAGGGGTTCCGCAAACTGGCAGACCAGCGGGTGGAAATGGTCAACGGCCAGACTCTGACGATCAAGACGTCCGAGCCGCGCGCATTCGCCAGCGGCCTGCAGCGTGAAGGCGGCCCCGGAGCCGGATTCCAGGCCCGAGCGGACAAGATCGAGGAGAGCATCATTTTGAAGCTCAGCCCGCTCCTCAATTACGACGGCGACACGACCGACGCCATGATCGACCTGACGGTGAACACCGTGCGGTCGTTCCATCGCACGCGAGTGATCACGCCGCGCGACGCAGGGCCCAGCGAAATGGCCGTTGACGTTCCCGAAGCCACGCAGACCCGCCTCGAGCAGACCGTGAAGAACTGGCGGCTGGGCCAGACGCTCGTCATCTCGGCGGGCATTCATCCCGGCGTCCTCTCCAACAAGAACGGCTGGTTCAACCTGCCGATCCCCGGCACCTATCCCACGGGTACCGAGGTGCTGGTTTTCCTGGACGCGGAGACGGTCAGCCGGGGCAAGTCACCGCCTCCCTCGCGAGTCGATGACGACGCGCCCCCATCACAGTCGAGCGAAACGAAGTCGACCCCCCGCAAACGCCCACGCAGCACCGAGCCGAGCTCCGACGAGGAAGAGAAGCAGCCCGAGTCGTGAGACCTTGGTACGGATGGGAAATGTGTGCGTCGCACATCAGTGTGACCGCCTCCGAGGATCGGGCTCGCGCCCGAGGCTGGAGGACGTGCGTCCCGTCTGAACCACGCACTGGCGGGCGTGTCACCGCGCCCAGAGAGGGCTGGCAAACTCCATATGCATCCTTTGATGAAGAATACTTCGAACTCAGCCAGGAGCCCGAGCCCCCTTTCCTGCAGGGAGTCCTGCCGATTGCGGCCTACTTGAAGCGATCGCTCGCACAACTAACACCCAGCATCAAGGTCTGTTCGGCGGTGGCGACCGATAAACTGAGTGACAGGAGCATCGCGGTCGAATTCAGGTGTGCCGAGAAAACTCTGGGAACGGATTACGTGCCTACGGTGGTGATACGCGTGGCGCGCATTCCCCAGCCTCGTGTCGGAAATGTGAGCCGTCGCGCGCATCCTCATTTGCGAAACGACCGCGTTGCAGACCACCCTGCTCAACTCGATCGAATACTTGATCCAATAGAGAAGTCGCCGCCTTCGGTCCGTCGTGCATGCCTGGTTCGCTCCGTGACCTCTCGCTTCTTCGGACGCGACACGAAGGAAGTTCTTGAGAACATACTGCGACTTCAGGCCGAACTCCAGAAGAATGATGTCGAACTCATCCTCTTCTCGTGACAATGGAGCGGCAGCTTGGCGCGAATATTCAACACGATGCCCTCCAAGCTTCAGAACGCAAACAAGAAGTCCGCTCGAAAGTTGAATTCGATCCACGAGGAAGTCGACTCGCGCGAATTGTATCGGCTTTCGAATCGGTGCACACGGTGCGCGATTTCGGGCGCATGTTCAAGCGAGCGGCAGGTCGAGCGAGTCCGCTTGTGCGCGCTGCACCGGGTTGCTCGCTTCGGTGGTTTCAGGCGAAGGCGGCCGCGCAAGTCGCGTTTCTGTAAGTGAACGGCTCGCTCGCGAGCGCTGGTCGCAGCCGCGTACGCGGAATTCGGATTTGAGGCCGGCCCGCGGCACTCTCTTTCGCCGGCGCGGCAAGCGACGAAGCAGCGCCATCCAATATCGAGGGGTTCGAAGCAACCGGCGCGTGCAAGCGCCGGCGACGTAGCCGAGCGCACCCGGTTGCTGACCGTGCGTGGCGCAGCGCCTGCTGTGCGCAGCGTCGGACGCGAGGCGCCCCGCAGTCGCGGGGCGGGAACTGGTGCGAGTCAGCAGTGCCTGACTTTCCCCAGGCGCGACTGTCGAGTCCCGAGGGTGGGTGTCCGGGTTCCCAAACTCCCGAGCATCAGTCTTTCACATTTCTTCATAAGCCAGTGATTTCAGCTTCGACTTCATTCTGGTTATTGCAGTATAAATCTTCGACTTGATTTCCTTGGGTAGTTTACGTGCCTTCGCCAGAATCGAGCTTCGCTCGAACGCGCACATCGCCAGAAGAGCAACATCGGCGGGACAATTCGCCCGCTGCTTGAGAACTGCAAATGCCAGTGCGATTGCAGCTTCGTTACAGAGGGCCAGTTCGATTGGTCGATCCGATTCGACTTTGAGAACTGCATTTCTCTTAGCCAGATGCCAATCAATCGGCTCGATATCCCATTTGCTGAACAGATTCTCGAGGAAGATCAACGGAGACTTCTGAGAGTTTCGTTTGTTCCACTTCTGAAAATCTTCCAACAGATCGGCACCAGTGTCGTTGCCGTGCGGTGCGATTTCGTCGATGCAATCCCAAAAGAACGGGTCGTCGAGAACTTCTCTCGCCTTCGGATGGAATTCGGTCCAGTCGATATCAAGCTGATCCCAAGGACTCATGGCAGCGTATTCGGCCCTGTCTTTCTCCGCGTTTGCCTTGAGTAACCTGTTCCATTCCTTCATTGAGCCAATAGGAATCTGCAAGGCGAGTGTCACATCAGATAGGAATCGGTCAACGTCGAAATCGTCTGTCGATTTGACTCGTTTGCGAACAAGTTGAAGCGCTCCAGCAATCTCTTCACGTGCCAGTCGAATTTTCTCGGCTGTGATCCCCCAATTGGCCATGTCGGCAGCGTTAAAGTGATTGCTTCGAAATGCGATCTCGATCCGCTTCTGTTTGCGGACAAAGTTGACGAACGGAAATTTTTCCAAGGCACTTTGCCATTTGTCGAAATAGCCGTCACCGACAGGTTCGCTTCCCGCTGGCAGAGGAAGCCAAGGATAAAGTTCAACGCTGGTGATTGCCTTTCCGTATCGTCCGAGTCGAGTCGCGAGAAGAGCACCAACGTAACTGTAGGGAGATAAACCGCCCCCTCGAAGGTAAGTGATGGTGGTCGTGTCGATTTTCATTTGGAGGTACCCACGCGTTCGAGTGAACGGACGTAGTATTGTCGAAGTTCACCGGCTTGAGTCCGATCGGACCGGGTGCCGGAATCTGACGCTAGCCCCCGAACAGGCGGTATCATGAGCAGCGATCTCCACAAGCGCTCAAAATGAGGTTCACGCCGTGTATCTGCGCGAAATCACCGTCTTCGCCGCCGAAAGGATTGTAACCAGGTTTCCATCCGGTTTTGTCAGTTGGTTTCACCGCGAATCATGCTGCATCACCGAGTTGAACGACAAATGAGGGACGCAGAAGGGACGCAGACACCCACCGATCTGATGTGGAGATGGCATCCCTCGTCCAAATGTTGGCACCAGGCGCGTCGCCCGGTAGCCGCGGCGATGATCGCAGACACCCACCGATCTCATGATCGCAGACACCCACCGATCTCATGATCGCAGACACCCACCGATCTCATGTGAAGCTGGCATCCCGGTGCAGATGCCACCGGGCTCGTCCCGAAGCATCTGCGGCGGTGGTAGTGGCAACTCCGGGTTAGCTCCGAGCAAATCGTCTTCGCTGTCGATTTTTTTCTCAACACTCTTGACACCCGCGCCGCTACTGGTATTTTTGTCCATTACTGATCTCGTGAATACTCTCGCTAACGTGCTGCACCTGCCTGGTGATGGAGCCTTACGTGCCGGCCTCTGCTCGCCGCTACATCGTCCACGAAGAGTGCGTGGGCGTTTATCACTGCATTGCTCGGTGCGTCCGAAGAGCTTTCCTGTGCGGCACCGACTCGTACTCCGGTCGTGATTACTCTCACCGTAAGGCCTGGATTCTCGATCGGCTACGCGCTCTCGCCGGGCTGTTCGGCGTCGAGGTGTGCGGTTATGCCATTATGAGCAACCACCTGCATCTCGTTCTCCGCAATCGACCCGACAGCGTCGAGCAATGGTCCGACGCTGAAGTCGCGCTGCGCTGGCGCAAGCTCTTTCCGCAACGTGACGATGTTACCGGCGAGCCAGCAGAGCCCGATGACGTCGACCTGGCGATGCTCACGGCCGACGCTGACCGGCTGGCGATCCTGCGCGGCCGGCTGTCGAGTCTGTCGTGGTTCATGAGGTGCTTGTGTGAATGGGTCGCCCGGGCGGCCAATCGGGAGGACCGCTCGGCGGGAAGATTCTGGGCCGGTCGGTTCAAATCTCAGCCGCTTCTCGATGAGGCAGCGCTCTTGGCATGCAGCGTCTATGAAGCACCGGGCGATATGAAGACGGATTCCCCGGGGACACCGAACGAGCGAGCGGGGCCAGGAATCTGGTAGGATGGCTGTGGTGAAACCCGGTCGCGTTCCCAGCAGCCCGGCTTTGCGCGGAGGAGATACCATGGCCGTCGATCAGATGATCCAAAAGGTCCAGGACGCCTTGAAGCTCGGCAAGGTGAAATCGAAGTTGCCGCGGGATCCCAAGGTCGTCGACATCCGCGTCGAGGACTACGTCGACTCGGACGGAGAGGATGCGCTGCGGGTGACGATTGTCATCGACGAGGATGTCGAGGTCGAGAAATTGAGCGGTCAGGAAATCACCGACCTTAAGAGCGCCGTTCGCCGCCGGATTCGCGAGCTGGGCGTCGAGCTCTGGCCTTACATCCAGATCGCCAAGCCGAGCGAGCTCGAAGAGGACGACGACGAGAAATGAGCCGTGTACAAGGATCTTCTGGAACAAGCCGTCCGCCTGGCGGAGCTCGATGCCAAGAAGCCGAAGCAGGCCAACCTACGTCGTGCGATCTCGGCGGCCTATTACGCCCTTTTCCATATGCTAGTCGACGAGGCCTGCCGAATCCAGGTCGGGGCACAGCATAACCAGGCACCGTTCCGTCAGGTTCTGGGACGGGCCTTCGCCCACACTGTGATGAAGGAGGCCTGCAAGTCTTTCGGCGGTGGGACACTCAAGAAAGGCGTCGCGAAAGGGCTGCCAGCGGGCTTCGCCATCCCCGCGGAAATCCGGGAACTGGCCGAGACGTTTGTCGATCTACAAGAATGGCGCCACCGCGCGGACTACGACCTGACGGAACGATTCAAGCGATCGGATGTGCTGTCCTTGATCAAAGAAGTAGAGCGGCGAATCCACGCCTTCGGGCAACTGGCATCGTCCAACGAAAAACGCTTCTTCCTGGCCTGCCTGTGGGCGTGGAAGGAGCTGGCGAATCGCTAAATCTCCCCCCAGAACGCCGCTGATCAGGATCATCCGCGATTCCTTTGCGGAACCGACTCCTACTCCGGTCGTGATTACTCTCACAGTACGGCGTGGATTACCGATCGGCTACGCCACCTCGCCCAACTCTTCGGAATCGAGGCGTGCTGTTATGCAATTATGAGCAACCATCTGCATCTCGTGCTCCGCAATCGATCCGACAGAGTCGAGCAATGGTCCGACGCTGAAGTCGCACTGCGCTGGCGCAAGCTCTTTCCGCAACGTGACCATTCGATTGGACGGGCCGGGGAGGCGAGACAAGTGCGGGGCAATCCCTGACGACTTGGCTCCCATCCTGGACCGGCTGGGTGTGGATCGATCGAATTGGGTGCACACGGTGCGCGACTTCGGTCGCATTTGTTCTTGCAAGCGGCAGGTCGAGCGAGCTCGCTTGTGCGCGCTGCGCCGCGTTGCTCACGACGCATGTTTCAGGGCAAGGCGGCGGAGTTGCGTCTCTGTGAGTGACCGGCTTGCTCGCTCTCTCGCGAAGCCCAGTCGTAGCGGCAGGCGCGGAATTCGATTGGATTCGAAGGCCGGCCAGCGGCGTTCCCTCCGCTGGCGCGGTTCTGTTGCGCGACGGTTTTCTGATCGCGGCCGCCGGGACGGACCCCCCCTGGCCTCCCTTCTAAAGGGGGGGAAAGTTGGCGCAACATTCGCGGCGGGAAATCTCCGCTCCGCATACTGCAAGTTTTCAACAGGCCAGTCTCACTCCCCCCTCACTCCCACATTGATGCCAACGGGGAGCTCCCGGAGTTGTGAGCATCGTTCGTCAACCGAATAACCAAGCGTCCGTACTTATCGCTTGGTGATCTCGGGCGCTTATTCGCGAAAGGAGAACTGCAATGGGTTATTGCCTCTACGTGTTTGCGTCGGATTTAGGCGATACTACGGAGCCGGAGGAGCTGGCTGAATGTTATGTCGTGGGCCGGGTCGCTCTACGATTGCTTCCGAGACGCGAACGGCGCGAACCTGTTTGAATGCCTGTTGGAACTTTGTGCGGTGGCGATTGAGCACGACCGGCCGATTGTCTTCCCGTAGATGGAGCAGACTTGTCCGCAGAGGACACCGAATGACGCAGATAAGAAGGGGCTTGAGTCAGAAGGGGATTCTTAACCACGAAAAAGACGAAACACACGAAGAGGAAGTGCGTCAGGCATCTGCAAATCCTGGGTCGCGAATCGGTCCGGATGCAGGTTTCTTGTCCGAATAGGTGATTGCCAATTCTAACTCATGCCACTCCCTCTGCTTTCGTGTAGTTCGTGTGTTTCGTGGTTCAAGGATGTCGTTACGGGACCATTGAGCACGCACGGCATGGGACGGAAGGGTCGGTCAGGAAAAGCTGTCCGCAGATGACGCTGATCGCCGCAGAAGAGCGCTGAAAGCGGAGCAAGACTTTGAACCACGAATCACACGAATCACACGAATAGGAAGGTTGTGAGGGAGCTTGCTCGGGGCACCGTCGCCGAAACTCCCGGTCGGGCTGTCGGAGAGGCCTGGTGTCATCGCGGCGGACTGCGCATGCCGTCACAACGCGATCGAATGGAGCAGACTTGTCCGCAGAGGACGCCGATTGACGCAGATAAAGTCGCAGCGGAGTTCGAATTGCCCATTCCCTTTGGAGGAACAACCATGAATTCTGATTCCCCTGACAGCGACCGGCCGCCACACGCCGCCGCTGAGACTGGCCGGCCGGAGAGACACATGTTCTGGTACACCTGCGATGACGGAGGTGAAGGGGTCACGACCTACACCTACGAGATCGGAGAGGAACCCCGGCAATTCAGCTTCACGCACGACGCGGCCGCGGGCGTCTACGTCCTGGCCAAGCCCGACGGCACCACCGAGCGATTCCGTGACAACCCGACGCGCTACCTGGTAGTCGAGCCCGATACCGTGACCGGCGAGCTGCGACCGGCCGTCAAGCGCGGCCAGCCAACGTACATCTACCTGTGCCGCGAGCAACGCGAGCCGTGACAACAAAACAGCGTTCAGCGCAGGCACCAACGGGATTACAAACAGATGAGCCAATCGCCCGGAATCGTCGGCCGCTACCTTGACTTGATGCAAGAAGTTCTCATCAACGCGATCTATCAAGATCGGGCCGTTGACCCGTGGTCGCAGCCGGTGTTTGACCCGCGCAAGCGCGATGGCGGATTGGATTGGCCCCAGCAAGCCATGACCATGATCGGGCGTATTCGACTGCGCTCGCTGCGGGAATGCTGCGAAACTGTCGTGCGCGAGAATGTGCCAGGCGATTTTGTCGAAACCGGCATTTGGCGCGGCGGGGCCTGCATCATGCTGGCGGCAGTCTTGGCGGCGCACGAAGACAAGACCCGGCAGGTCTGGGGTTTCGATTCCTTCCAGGGACTGCCACCGCCGGATGAGGGCAAGTATCCCGAGGATCGTGGCGATCAGCTTTATCGATTTCTACAGTTGGCCGTGAGCGTCGAAGAGGTGGTCGAGAACTTCCGGCGCATGGGCCTGTGGGGCGAGCAGGTGCGGTTGGTCAAAGGGTGGTTCAAGGATACGGTGCCTGGCGCGCCGATTGAGCGGATCGCGGTTCTTCGGCTCGATGGGGATTTGTATGAATCGACGATTCAGGTGCTTGACGGGTTTTATCCGCGGCTCTCACGTGGGGGGTTTTGCATTGTGGATGACTATGGGGCGATGCCGAGCTGCCGGGCGGCCGTCGAGGATTATCGGCGGGACCACGGAGTGAACGAGCCAATCGTGGATATTGATGGGAAGGGGGTGTTGTGGAGGAAGCGGGGGTGAATCTCAAACCAGAAATATCGAGTCTCGGCGGGCAGGCAGGCGAATCAAGGCAAGCAAACTTTTTAACCACGGATGGCACTGATTGACACGGATGAGAGGCCGGTCAGGGCGACGGCAAGTTGTAGTCGTCGTGAGTGCCGGTCGGCTCTCTGCGCGCCCTTGGATCTTCGCTTCGGATGTCCTGAGGCGCGCCCACCGTGCCGGTCAGATAAGAACTGTCCGCAGATGACGCGGCTCGACGCCGATGAAAAATGCAGCAGAGGGCGTGTGAGACTTCTGACCATGGATGGCACAGAATGACGCAGAAGGTCTTAACAGGCCGAGCTGTCCGCGGATGATGCTGATCGGCATGGATGAGGTGCGCAGATCGCTCGAGGCTGAGCAAGATTTTTGACCACGAATCACACGCTCGCTCGCTAGCGGTTGCTGGTTGCGCGCGGCGGTCCGCTTGAGAGGCGATCCGGCGCGCTAGCGCTGCGCCTTAGGTTGTTTTTTTGGCCGTTCGCTTTGGCGGCGGACGGCACACGGAGTGTGCCTGCTACAAGTGAGGCTTCATTATGAGTGATCAATCCGTTCGCCGACTCGCGTCGATCATCGTCCCGTGCTGGAACCAGCTTGAGTTCACCCGGCGTTGCGTCGCGGCCCTCATGCGGCAGACGAGGCCACCTTGGGAGTTGATCGTCATCAACAATGGGTCGACCGATGGGACGGCTGATTATCTGGGTGGGGTCCAGGACGTCTCGCCCGTGCCCGTCACCGTCATCGCCAACGGCACCAATCGCGGGTTTCCTACTGCTATCAACCAGGGGTTGCAATACGCGCGCGGTGAGTATCTGGTGTTGCTGAATAACGACGTCGTCGTCACCGACGGATGGCTGGATCAGCTCGTCGCTCTGTCCACAACGGTGGAGAAGGACGACGACCGAACCTCCCAATCCAGCGGACAGAGCCCCGAATCCAAGATGGATACACACAGTTCCGATTCGGATCATTTCCAACCGCCAGAGACACGTCCATTCCCCGGTAAGAGTATCGCCGTGATCGATCTTGCGCCGGGAAATGAAACGGAGACAAGCGGACCGTTGAAAGCGAGTGAGAAGATCGGTCTGGTCGGGCCGATGTCGAATTATGCCGCGCCGCCCCAATTGGTGGAGAGTGTTCCTTACCACGACCTCGAGGAGATGAAGGTCTTTGCACGCCGCTGGCGCGACGACCATCGCGGGCAGTGGTCTACCGTGCGGAAGCTCTCTGGTTTCTGCCTGCTCATGAAGCGCGCCGTTTATGACGCCATCGGCGGGCTTGATGAACGGTTTGGGCTCGGGTTCTTTGATGACGATGATCTGGCTGAGCGGGCAAGGCGGGCTGGCTTTGCCCTGGCGGTGGCGCATGATCTGTTCGTGCACCACTATGGCAGCAGGACGTTTGTGGGCAACGGCGTCGATGCCGAGCGCGTGCTCAATGAGAATGCGGCGAGGTTCGCGGCCAAATGGGGCGACGCGGTTCCGCAGGGGCGGAGGGTGGCACTCGAGCCGTTCGAAGGTAGTCCGCGGACGGCGAAGCGAAGTCATGAACAGGGGAGTTTCTGTTCGCAGAGGACGCAGATTTGCGCAGATGAAAGCCGGGATGATCAGGGACGAACAAGAAATGGAAAGGCCGCGGCCACACCTCCAACAATGATAATTCCTCCTCTTGATCTGCGCAAATCTGCGTCATCTGTGGATCAATCTTTTCAATCTGGTCCCGTCGCCTCTTCGGCCCGTGCCGCTGTCTCGCTCACTATGATCGTCAAGAATGAGGAAGCCAACCTTTCAACGTGTCTCGAGTCGGTGCGCGGGGTGTTTGATGAGATTGTTGTGCTGGATACGGGGAGCTGCGATCGAACTGTCGAGATTGCGCGGTCGTTTGGGGCGCGGGTGTTTGATTTTGTGTGGGTTGATGATTTTGGGGCGGCTCGGAATGCGGCGCTGGCTCGAGCCACAGGTGATTATGCGTTTTGGCTTGATGCGGATGATTTGATTGAGCCGCCGGAGCGGGCGAAGTTGGAGGAGTTGATTGGGGGCTTGCGGGGGGACCATTCGTGTTTGGGAAGCCCGCAAAAGGGGACAGGCACCGGCGTCCTTGGCCGGAGCCAGTCCCCTTTTGCTCCCGCCTTTGTCGTCCGGTGTGCGTGTGACCCGGGGCCTGATGGTTCGGGGGGAGACACGGTTGTTGATCACATCCGGCTGTTTCCGCTGATCGAAGGCGTGCGGTGGACGTATCGCGTTCATGAGCAGATTCTGCCGGCGTTGAAACGCGCCGGGGTACCAGTGGTGTGGAAGGATATCACGGTGCGGCATACGGGGTATTCTGACCGGGCGCTTCGATTCAGGAAGCTCGAGCGGGATTGCCGCATTTTGCGCGAGGAGCTGGCGGAACGGCCGGATGATGCGTTTACGTTGTTCAATCTGGGGTCGATCGCGATTGAACGGGCCGAGTGGAATGAGGCGCTCGGGTATTTCAAGCGAAGCCTGGCGGGGTCAGCACCGACTGATTCGATTGTCCGTAAGCTGTATGCGCTCATTGCGCGGGCTTTCCAGATGATGCGCGATTATCCGGCGGCACTGGCGAGCTGTGCGGAGGGTCTTTCGCTCGATGCCGAGGATGCGGAGCTGTGGTTCCGGAAGGCGGTTGTGCATCGGAGTCGTGGCGATTCGGGTGAGGCCGAACAATGTTGGCGGCGGATCTTGACGCTCTCGCGGCCGCGGAAGTTTGCGAGTTTGGATCAAGGGATTTATGGGCATCTTACGCGGCGGAATCTTGCGGCGCTGGCGCAGGAGCGGGGCGATCTCGAAGAGGCCAGGTGCCAGTGGCGCGCGGTGCTGGCGGAGTGCCCGGGGGACAGGGCGGCGGTTGCGCGGCTCGGCGATATTGGGTCGTAGGGTCGGCCATTGCGGGGCGTGCGGGCGGATGTGATGTTGGTCGCGCGGACCGTCGGTGGAGGGAACCGAGGCCCACAGAGCCCGGGGCTTACGCCGCCGGGCTACGTGATGTCGCCCCTTCGGGGCTGGCGTGCTTGTAGGTGGCATTTCGGGGAACCCGGGGCTTACGCCGCCGGGCTGTATGATGTCGCCCCTTCGGGGCTAGCGTGCTGGTAGGTGCCATTTTGGGGAACTTCAGGAAACCCGGAGCTTACGCCGCCGGGCTATATGATGTCGCCCCTTCGGGGCTGGCGTGCTGGTAGGTGCCATTTTGGGGAACTTCAGGAAACCCGGGGCTTACGCCGCCGGGCTATATGATGTTGCCCCTTCGGGGCTGGCGTGCTGGTAGGTGCCATTTTGGGGAACTTCAGGAAACCCGGGGCTTACGCCGCCGGGCTATATGATGTCGCCGCTTACGCGGCTTGGGGGTTGCCTTCATATGTCTCATCGGCTTTTGTTTGCGTCCATTCACAGCTACCTCGACCCATCGAGCGGTGCGGCGATCGCCACCCGCGAGCTACTCGAATTGCTCGCCGGGCGCGGGTGGGACTGCCGGGCACTTACTTGCGGTGTGCTTGACTACCAGAACGGGACCCCCATCGAAAATGTTCTCGCTTCGATTGAGAGGCCGGCTGCGCGGTCGGGTGCGGCGCTCAGCCTTGGGGGCGAGGCTGAGGTCTTTGACCTAGAGGTTAACGGCGTGCGCGTCACACTCCTGCCCACATCGTCCAGCCGCGCCGATAAGGCACCCAACCCGCGTGACGGCACTCTGTACATCGACATGGCCACTACGGTGCTCGATCGATTTCGGCCAGAGATCCTGCTGACCTATGGCGGGCATCCGGTCAGCCGTTCGCTGATGCTCAAGGCCAGGGCCAGGGGCACCGCGGTCGTTTTCCACCTGCACAACTTTGGCTACAACGATCGGCGCGGATTCGAGGACGTCGACGCCGTTATTTTCCCGTCCGAGTATTCGCGCCGGCTCTACGTGCGCCGAGTCGGTATCGACGGCGTTGTCATTCCCGACCCAATCCGGCTCGATAAGGTCATTGCAGAGAACTCCGAGCCGAAATACGTGACGTTCATCAACCCGCAGCCAGAGAAAGGAGCCGCCGTCTTTGCGCGGATTGCGCTCGAGCTCGGTCGACGGCGGCCGGATATCCCTCTCCTGGTCGTTGAAGGCCGCGGTACCGCCGACGGCCTGGCGGGGTTGCCGGTCGATCTCTCAGGGCTGACTAACCTGCACCGGATGGCCAATACGCCCGACCCACGTGATTTCTACCGAGTGAGCCGGGTAGTCCTGATGCCGTCACTCTGGCGGGAGTCGCTTGGCCGCGTGCCGATCGAGGCCATGGCGAATGGGACCCCCGTACTGGCAAGCGATCGTGGAGCGCTTCCTGAGACGCTGGGCGATGCCGGATTCGTGTTCACGATTCCGGATCGGTGCACACCGGCGAGCAGCATGGTGCCGACCGCACACGAAGTGGCGCCCTGGTTGGCCGTGATCGAGCGACTTTGGGATGACCCCGAATTCGAGGCGGAGCACCGGAGACGCGCACTCACTTAGGCGAATCGCTGGCAAGGGGACAAATTGGCGGAACAGTACGAGGGGTTTCTCCAATCGCTCTGCCGCGGCGACGATCGCGTGTCGGTCAGGATCTCCTGAGAAATATGAGCACAACGCGGCGGCGTGCCGCCCAAGGGCGGAGCACGGTTCACATGGCCTCGTCATTCTCATCGCGGGAGATTCACTCCGGCGCGGGGAGCGGCGGGGCTTTTTGCTTGCGCTAAGGCGGCCGGCGCAGGGGGGAGCGGCTCCGCTCCGAGTCTCGTGTGCCTGGCTTTTCTCGGAGCCGGGTCCGGAGAGTGAATGTCTGGGTTCCTCTGACCTCGCAGTGAGCTGCATCGATCATCTTACCGGGGCCGAAAACGCGCATAAGTAGGCCATATTTACGCCAGTTTGTCAAAATAAGTAGACTTAGTGGCCTAAACAGCTTTATAATAGCGTCTAATCGTTCGTGTTGAAGGACCGACACGGCGGGCGAGTCTGTTTGCAGTCGTTCGATGATGAAGAGTCCGGTGCGATCTCCAAGGTGGGGCATCCGATGTTCCTCTCAGTACCGTCCGGGTCGTCGAAGAAGACCCGCCGTCCGGGTTCGAGGTCTGTTCGGGCCGAGCTTGAGCAGTTGGAGCGGTTGACGCTGCTTTCCTTTGCCGACGGCAATGGTCCCGTCGTGCAGTCCTTGACCGAAGCTCCCGGCAGCACGCAGCTCGTCATCACCTTCGATGGTCCGCTCTATCCTGGCCCGGCGACTTCTATTTCCAACTATCAGATCACGAAGGCGCTGCCAAGCCCTGAGCTCATCTCGAGTCACGGGGCAAACGTGGGGATCGTCTCCGCCAGTTACAACGACGCGCACTCCTCGCAGGTCACGCTCACGCTCAAGAAGCCGTTGCAGCCCGGCATCTTCTACCGCGTCTTCATCAACGGAACTCCGGCATCGATGAGTACGAATCCAGCGTCGAACCCGTTGACCGATATCAACGGCGACCTGTTCGACGGCGACAACGATGATACTCCCGGCGGAGACTTCTACGGGCTCTTCGCACTCGGCAAGAAGCTCAAGTTCACAGACTCGAGCGGCGACAAAGTCGCAATCGGCGTAAGCAACGGTGGCGTGGCGAATGTCTGGCGCGAGCTCGACGGCGACGTTGATCAGTTGAGCGTTGTCGCCGGCGGGGCCGGCAGCGTGCTCACGGGTTCGGTCGTCAAGAAGAAGGGAAGCACCGGTACCGCTTATATCGGGTCAGTGACGATTCCAACCTCGACGCCTCTCACTCTCAACGGTGCCACAAACGCTCTGCCTGCATCGTTCGTCGTCTTGACGCAGGGGCTTACGACGCCCCCACCGCCGCCGACCGCCGTGGCGCCGAATCCGGTCGTCGCCACCGGCACCAACTTTCCGTACACCGTGAATGTCTCTCCGGTGAACAGCGCGCTCACTCCCTTGCTGCCAGGAATTCAATCGGGTGATTACGCGGCGGTCGCGCCGACGAAGGCGTTTCCTTCGGGCCTCTGGCTCGTGTTTGGCGGACGGACCAACGGCTTGCACAACTTCACGACCAGCGGCGAGACCAATTTCCCCACGGATTTCCAGAACCAGGACATCATCGTCATTGATCCTGCCAACTGGAAAACGTGGTCCGTCCCGTGGAGCGAGACCGCTGTACCCCAGAGCGTCTACAACTCGCTCAGCTCGGCGGATCAGGAGTTCTACCAGAAGGGAAACACCCTCTTTACCGCGGGCGGATACTCGGTTCCTGATACCATCACCTTTACCGGCAGCACAGCGCTGGGTACGCGCCACGGTTCAGGTCGCCGATATCACGGGCCTGGCCCTTGGTCAAAACGTCACTGGGCCCGGAATTCCGCTTTTCCTGCCTGGCACCCAGAACCCCGCCGGCGTGACCATCACCGCCATCTCCGGAAACTCCATCACGCTCTCCGAGCCCGCCACGGCCACCGCGAGCGGAGTTTCCTTGACCGCCTCCACGTCCAACTACACAACATACGACACACTCTCTGCGATCAATGTCAGCGGCCTGGCGGGCGCGGTGATGAACGGCGGGAACGTCGCTGCCGGAGCCAAAATCCGGCAGATTTCCGACCCAAGGTTCGAGGTAACGGGTGGTGTGATGGCGCCAATCGGCAATCGGACGGATCTGGTCTTCGGGCAGGACTTCCAAGGCGGTTATATCCCATTCACCCCGACTCCGCCGACTTTCACCCAGATCTACAGTGATGAAATCCGGAGTTTCCAGATCGTCAGCACTCCCAATCGGCTGGCGATCAAGAACTACAAGGCGCTGCGAGATCCGATCAACTTCCGCCGTCGCGATGGAAATATGGGGCCGGTTGTCCTGGGAGGGAAGCAGGCCCTGACGTACTACGGTGGCGTCTTCACTCCGGGCTCGGCGGGTACGAACTATAATTCGCCGATCCTGATCAACTCCAACGGAAGTGTTCAAGTCCAGGCCAATTATCAACAGTTCTTCGATCAGTACAGCACGGCGAGTATCCCGGTCGTGGACGCGCGGACCGGCGCGATGAGCACGATCTTCCTGGGCGGAATCAGTCAGTACGATTATTCAAACGGCCAGTTGGTCAACAATTCCCCCAATCCGGCCTGGGTCGACGATGTCTCCGCGCTCGTGCAGAAGAAGAGCGGCTTCGACCAGGAGTACATCCTACCCCCGCTGCCGGGACTATACGGAACCTACTCCGACTTCGTGGTAAACCCCTCGTTGGCGACCTATTCGAACGGCGTCGTCAAAATCAAACGCCGGGGCGGGCCCATTGTGCTGGGTTATATGTACGGCGGGATCTACTCGACAGTCCCACAAACGAGCGATAATCCGGTCGTGGAAGCGACACAGACTGGAGCTTCGAATCAATTATTCGTGATAACACTCACGCCCACTCAGGGCTAACCTTACTTGCGGGTGGTGTGTGGCGGGTGAATGGACCCAATTGAACCTGCGCGTTGGCTTTCGATTCGGGGGCCGCGATCGCGTTGATCGTTGGATCCGTTGCGATCGGAATAAAAACCCCAGGTTTTCTGGTCGATGAAATGGCCGAATCGCGAAAGTGGGCCCATAATCTACATAGCTCAGTCTCGATCGCCGACACTGGAGTCGGCGCGAGGCAGCACCCATGTCACTGGAACCCGGAATGCCGCAGCTCCTGACGTTGCAGCCGTGTCGATCGACTGATTGCACTTTTTTTTGGGTGCTTTTATTGCCGATCGCTGAAACCGGTCGCATATTATCCATAGGGCAGAGTCTGCGAACGCGCGATGCTGGCGCGATGGGCGGCTCGCTTTTGCTTATTTATTGATATCACTTTGGCATCATTTCGCACCGGGGGGCGAGAGGCTCGTGAATCGACCGAAGCCATCATCTGAACCAGGCCGCAAAACCGAGACCCAGGCAGACCTGGCCGCTGCGCAGGGCTGACTCTGTCGCCCTGGCGGCTTTGCCGCGTCGTCGGTCGAGAGCAGGGTTCGCTCCCCGGACTCTGAACTGCGAGGGGAAGGCGAGGAGTCTCGATTTTTGCTATCAAAAGATATCATTTCGAGCCGGTGGAAAGAAGCTGTTTGATCGGCCGAAGTTGTTTTCGCATTTGCACTTGCGGATTGTGGTCTACCACGGTTTGGGGGATGGAGCGCGTACGCGGGCCGCGCCGTGGCGATTCTGGGTCGAAGCGACGTGGTCGCGGGCGGGGTTTCGGCTTCGAATTCGGCCGATGGTTCGCCACCTCGACCGAGCGAGTGCATTCCCGTAGTCCTTGCGGCGTAAGGACGCGCGACGAAAATACAAAACGAACATGAAGCCGAGGACGGAGGGCGGAGGACGGAGGGCGGAGGACGGCGACGAAAGGATGTCATCGTCGAGCGCGCCGACGAGCGGCAGGGAAGGCGTTCCGGCGCGGAGCATCGGAGCGAGGTGTGTGCAGCGGGGGGCGTTCGAGCGGCGGGCCATGCAGGCGCTCGCTCAGCCGCGTCGGGGCGAAGCCGCGATGTCAATGCGGGACGTTGGATTGCCGGGGACAGAAGCTCGAGCGAAGGGAACGCACCGATCGAAACTGAATCAAAGGAACGATCGCTACAATCCAGAAGCTTGGAGTGAGAAATGACGCAGATGACGCAGATGACGCCGGGCTGCATCTGTTGAACGCGTGCGTCGGCGACGGCGAACCATGCTGGTTGGACCGTGGCTTGAATCTCATCTCAGCCATTACCAGATCGCGAAATGTCTTTTTCCAATCGTCATTCCGATGAGTGTCGTTCGACCCCTTGTGACTTCAGGGCTCGATCGGGCCATCCCCGGCATGCCCGGCGACGGCCCGCCCGCGGTGAGCGGCTTCTCTCCTCACAATCCAAACGGTGACCGCGCCTGATACGCCTCATATCCGCGTGTGTCGTCCGGGAGGAACTCGAGGTGGCAGGCGCACATTTCGTCCTTGGTCTCGACACCGTACCGCATGCGCTTCGGTGGCCGGTTCGGGTTGCGCGAGTTCTCTGCGGAATTATCGTAGTAAGCGGCCAGCGTGAGCACCGTTCCCTCGGGCAGCCGCACCGGCTTCAAGAACGTGTACTGGTCTTGCCAGTCGAGGCTCCAGTCCGTGATCCACAGGAGTGGTTGAACCGTTCCGTCAGGCAGAGTCGCAGCCAGGCGGAACTCCCGGCACAGGTTGTGGGCGTGCGGCACGGCGGAATAGAGATGAACGTTGGCCTTCAGCCGCGTGCTCAGAATGATCTTGTGCCGCTTCGCACCGGCGGGAATGTCGATCTGGTCCGTGCAGAGCGAATAGCCGGCCATGGTTTTCGTCACCGGCTTTTTCGCGAGGAAGAGCGCCACTCGGGACTGATCTCGTTCCGGTCTTCCCGTCGGATGGTAGTGAATCTGCACCACGACGTCCGACCCCCGCGGGATCAACCGGCCCACCCCCTCCGGCGCCAGCCGCGGAGTGATTCCCGGCGTCCAGGCGCCGAGCCCCGGATAGGGCAGTTCGATCGAGCGCGCGTCGACTCCACCCACGCCGATGATTCGCGTGCCCGCGCCCCGATGTTGCTCGGCGTTCCGGCGCGCTGCACCGGTGACATCCAGATGAATGCGGCTGTGATGCACGACCCGGCGGTTGCCGGGACGAAACTCGAGTCCGGCGATGATCAGGTCGCGATCGGCCGGCACTCGCAACGGGAGAGTCTGGTAAATGTCCGGCCCGTCGGCCGGAACTTCGAACTGCTCCGGCGCGGAAAGAACCAGGTCGGGCTCACCCAGCCGCCAGCCGTCGCTCCACTCCGGTTGCGGGGGAAGGTCGCGCGGATCGCCGCGCAAACATCCGCTCGATGTCCAGCGCTCGAGCGTCTCCTTCTCGATCACGGAGAGCCGGGGCGCGTCGAGAAAAACGCCGGCCGCGGGGTGGGGCTTCCACGGCGGCATACGTTCGGTCCTCGACTACCTCGCACAGGAAACTCGCGCGTTTGGCGGCGTCCTGGTAAGTCACAAGCGGAAACGGACCGACTTCTCCCCTGCGGTGACAGCATGCGCAGTGCTTCCACAGAATGGGCGCGACATCCCGAGTGAACACGACCGGCGGCTCGGAAGAGGGGCCTGGCTCCTCAGGCGATGGAAGCGCGGGCAGCGGACTTCCCGCCGCCTCGGGGGTCGAGAAGACCACGGGGAGGTCGTCGCGGTCAATCGATCGAATTGCCGATTCCAGGTCGTATCGTGCATCCGCCGTCTTGCGGCTGCGCGGGGCGTCCGCTGCTTGAATCACTGCGCCGCGGTACATAACCTGCCCGTCCGGCGCGAGCACCACGGCTTCGGGAAGGGCACGGACGCCCGCCTGCCGCGCGACGGTCTGCTCCGGGTCGAAGACGATCGGTAATTCAGAGCCTGTTGCCGCTGCGAGCGCCCGCGTTGTCTCCCCGAGAGCGGAGGTCTCACAGCATACCGCCAGAAACAAGATGCCGCGTGGCTTGAACAGGGCGGCAAGTTTCGCGGTCGCACGTGCGGCCTGGGCCGATCCGGGGTGGTCGAGCTTGCAAAAGAGCAGAACGATCGCCCGATGCGCGGACCACTCGTGCGCGGTGCGGAGTTCGCCACTGGCGTCCCGCAGGGCGAAATCGCTGATCGGACCCGCCCGCTGGTGCGCAATCGATTCAAAAGCCGGCTCGATCCTGGGAGCTTCGCGCAACCGGCGCAGTGCGACGGCGAGCGCCACGATCGCGGGTACCGCGATCAGGGCCAGCAGGGCGATCCGCCTGCGAACCGTGCGATGTCGCGACGCGGAAACCCACCGCGAGGCCCGCCACCACCGGCGCTGGCGCGATTGAATCGATACAGGTTGCAGATCGATCCGATTGGTCATCCGTGACGCATCCGCTTGGAACGACTAGCCTCGCGGCTGCTCCAGATTGAGCCGGAAGCTTCTGGTCGCACTCAATCAATTCGCTGCCTTCCCCGGTGCAGCTTTGCGGTCCGGCCCAATAGCCGAATCTGGCGCTTTCGCGTCCGAAGCGAGCCGAAGCTCGATCTCGCGCATGAACTCGCCAAGCAACTCCGCGCCCGGACTGTTCTCGGTGGTCAAGTCGGTGACCGTCCGGCCGATCTGAACCTTGAACACTCCTGGACGATACCTGAACGACTTCCATCGGGTCACTGCGTTCGGTAGCCAGTCGCCCGCGTGCCGAAACGAATAAACGGCCTCGGAATATTCCGTATGCCCGGCCAGCGATTTGGAGTAGAAAACCTGGCGATAGATGGCCGTTTTGTCCACACCCGGGATCTTTATCTCGTGATCCCCGGCCGACTCGGTCGCCACCGCAGTGAAGCCCGCCGCCGGATAGCAGACTTCCGGCGTGTGAAGGCTCACGACCGAGGCCAAGCCGTAAACGACAAGAACGACCGCTGTCTCACCGGTCTTTGTATTTGTGTACTGCCGAGTGACGTGGTCGCTCGCCCCGGCGAGTCGCGCGATCTGCGGATCGAGGGGGGCTTCCGTTCCTTCGTCCATTCGCCACGCGCCAACTACTCTGGGCAATTCGGCCAGCGGAAACGGGCTATTGCGGGATTCTTTGCTCATACCGTAGAACTGAAAGTCGCGCCAAAACCGAACCCCGCCTGAAATTCCGAGCATTAAACAGGTTACGACAACCCACGACCGAGGTGTTGCGGCGGCGTTGCCAAGGGCTGCCGCCACTGATTCCTGGAACGCTCGCGCTCGCGTGCCCAACGAGGGACCCCGGCCCGTTTCCCCGGAGATTTCCGGGTCCGGTCGCTTCGCCGGCACGTCGATCACGTCATCAACGGTTGTCCCCTTCATAGGGACGAGAGTGCTCTTCATAGACGCAGATACTTTCGCTTCTCGGCGGAAAGGAATGGAAATGAAATCGCACGACCGGCCCTGAACGATATCCGGGCTCCATTCCGTGCTCCATTATCGCGATCACCGCTCACCCACTCAATACCTGTGCGGTTAATACATTGAGTTATTGATAGCATGATAGCATTTCGCCGCTCGATCGATCCCGATTCTCGCAAGCTATTCCAGCTTTGTGTCTCCTTCGTCACCTGAATTCTTAGCACTTATACGAGGGATTGACAATTTAGGATCGATCTCGCCAAAACTCGCGAGAAATGTGTGGTTTTTTCGCAACGGGCGAATGGGTCGCGCATCATCCGTCAGGTTTCCCGGTGGCGGCCGGATGTTGCTGCGAGCGATATTCGGAACGCTGCGGGGTGTCGGTCGGATCGATTCGCCACGCGTCGATGTCGAGCTCGGTTACGCCAGAAGTGGCAAGGTCTGCCAATGCGTGTCCGACCAAGCATGAGAATTTGAATCCATGTCCGCTGCAAGGGCTGGCGATGAGCATGTCGTCGCGTCCCGGCATGAAGTCGACCTGGAATTGATCGTTGGGCGCGAGCGTATAAAGACACACTTCGGTCTGGCTGATTCGAGCGTCTTCGAGCGCCGGGATGTGATCGCCCAGAAAGCGGCGGACGCTGGCGATGGCCTCTTCGGACGGCGTGGGATCGACGTTCTCGGGGTCGACTTCCGGGCCGCCATGCCGAGCCGTTTTGACTCCGGGATTCAGGAACGGGGGCATCCCGTAGAAAGCGTCGAGATCGCTTGCGCCCTTGAAAATAAAAACAGGAAACGACCCGATCCGGAACGGTGCCGGGTCATCGGGCGTGACGTAGAGCACTTGCTGGCGTGTCGCGCGAAGCGGCACAGAAAATCCGGGTAGAAGCCGCTTCACCCAGGCGCCGGCCGAGACGATGAGTCGATCGGCGATGATCCGCGACGCGTCGGTCACGACGACCGGGTGATCGCCATCGAGATCGATCTGTCGAACCGGAGTTTGCTCCAGAACGCGGGTTGCCGCGCCGCCCATGCAGCGGGCCAGCTCGACCATGAGCGAGACAGCCCGCGCCGCGGCTAGCATGCCGGCATCGGGCTCGAACACGACGTCGTAATCGCCGGGCAGGGTGTAGGCTCTGCAACGTGCGTTCCAGTCTTTCCCCGACGACCGCCAGTGGGGAATTCCCAGTTCATTCAGGTTGGCTGCGACCTTCGCGACGTAATCGACGCCCGGCGGTGAGAACGACACGCCGCCGGTCCGGAAAAAGAGGGTTTCGCCGGAGGAGGCCTCAAGCTCTCGCCAGGCGCGGAATGCCGCGGGCATGAGCCGGGCGTACGCCGCGTCGGCGTAGGAGTGCCGTGTGATCCGGGCCGCCCCGTGCGAGCTTCCCCGGTCGTGACCGAGCGAAAACTGTTCGATCAGCAGTACCGGCTCGCCGCGCCGCGCGAGATGATAGGCCGCGGCCGATCCCATTGCGCCGGCACCGACGATCACATTCTTCTCGTGGTAGACGTCCATCAATTCGCCTTTCGATCTCGCGCCCTCAAAGCACCGATAAGTATCGCTTGATCTCCCAGGTTTCCACTTGCGCATGATACTCACGCCACTCGTCGCGCTTGAGCCGCAGGAATTCGTCTGCAATCGGCCCCAAGCTTTCGCGAACGACCTGATCTCGCTCGAGAAAACCGATCGCCTCGGCGAGGCTCTGCGGCAATGTCCGCACGCCGCGGCTCGCCATCGTCTCGATATCCGCGGTATAGAGATTCCCCAGGTTCGGCTCACCGGGGTCAAGCCCGCGGGAAATCCCATCCAAACCGGCGGCCACGTACGCCGCGATTCCGAGATACGGATTGAACGCGCTCGAAATCGACCGGTCCTCGATGTGGCCCCCATCCGGCACCCGGAGCATCTGCGTTCGGTTGTTGTCGCCGTAAGTGATGAACGCCGGCGTCCACGTGTATCCCGAACGCGACCCGGTAAGCGCGGGGCCCATCTGCAGCCGCTTGTAGCAATTCACCGTCGGCGACGTGACCGCACAAAGCGCTGGCGCATGCTCGAGTATGCCCGCGATGAATTGATACGCGGTCCTTGAGAGACCGAGCCTGCGCGGGTCTGCCGCATCGAGAAAGAGATTGCCCCCGCCGCCGGCATCGGCGAGATGGTAATGCATATGAGCACCCGAGCCCGTGCGGGTCGAGAAGGGCTTGGCCATGAAGGTCGCAATCGCGCCGAAGCGGCGTGCAAGCTGCCCGGTCATCATGCGGAAGAAGGTGAAGCGGTCGGCCGTCGTCAGTGCGTCGGCGTACTGGAAGTTCACCTCGTATTGATAATTGGCGTCTTCATGATCGCTCTGGTAGACGCCCCACCCGAGCCGATCGAGTCCCTCTCCGAGCGCACGCAGAAAGTCGAGCGCGCCACAGATTCCCTTGAAGTCGTAACAGGGTTTGGCCAGATCATCGACGTTGTACGGATCCCAGCCTTGAATCGAGCCGTCCGGGTTCTTGACGACCAGGAAGAACTCGGGCTCGATGCCGGCGTTGAAGACGTAGCCCCGTCGCCGCGCCTCTTCGAGCACCCGCTTGAGCGCGACCCGCGGGCAGTAAGGGTGGGGCTGGTCGTCGACATGGAGATCGGAGGCAAACCGTGCGACGCCCGGCTCATAGGGCAGAGGGGTATACGAGCTCAGATCAGGCCGGGCGAATAGATCGTGTGAGTGAGGTCCTTGGCCCATGCCCCACAGGGCGCCGCCTGCGAATCCGGCGCCGGATGCGGCCACAGATTTCAGCGTGCTCGCCGGCACGAGCTTGACCTTGGCCGACCCGTGGATGTCAACGAACTGGATCAGCAGGAAGGCGATTGCGTCGTCCTGCATTCGGTGTTCGAGCCTGGTTAGCTCCGCCTCGAGGTGGGCCATGCCGGGTGAGGTCCTTTCTTCTGCTGCGACGAGCGGCCGATGCATTCGAAACACGATTGTTGGCGACAGCCGCCGCCAGGGCCAGTAGAATTGGCGTGCGGCCGGCCGATTTTCAACTTACCAGAGTGGGCCATGTGTGGAATCGTCGGGTTCCGGGACAAGTCGGGGCGGTTGTCGGCCTCCAGCGGGCGCATCATGCTCACGATGCTCGAGGCACTGGCCTGCCGGGGGCCCGATGGCGCCGGGCTGGCGATGATCGGAAGGGAGCCCGACGCCGACTCGGGATTGGACGGTGCCTGGTTCATTCGCTTTGCCGGTCGGGACGAGCCGCCGTTTGAACGGCTGGCGCACCTGGGCCGGCTGGTCCCGCTCCCGGTCGGTTCCCGTCGCGAGCGAACCGGCTCCTCGCTGCGCGCTCGCTTCGTTCCCAACCCCGGCGTAACGCCGACCGTTCTCGAACAGGCACTCGGTGCCTGCCGCGGCGGACTGGAAATCCTGAGTCTCGGCCACAGGCTCGATCTGGTCAAGCAGGTCGGCTCGCCGTCGCAGCTCGAGGCGGCTTATTCGATCGCCGCCTGGACCGGCCCGCTGGCCATCGGCCACACTCGATTATCCACCGAAAGCCGCATTGACTTGAGCCACTCCCAGCCGTTCTGGGTGCATGGAGTCCCCGACCTGGCCACCGTCCACAACGGCCACGTCACAAATTTCCATCAGCTTCGCCGGCGCTACGAGCAGCAGGGCGTGATCTTCTACACCGACAATGATTCCGAGGTGATCGGCGTTTACCTCCGCGATCGGATGGGAGAGGGGCGCAGCCTGGAGGGCGCGCTCGCCGATTCCGTTGCCGACCTGGACGGAGCATTCAACTACCTGGTCGCTTCGACCGAGGGCCTGGGGGTCGTGCGCGACCGCTACGGATTCAAACCGCTCATGCTGGCGGAGACAGACGATTTCGTCGCGGTGGCAACCGAAGAGATTGCGCTGCGGCGGGCATTACCGGGGGATTACATCGCGGTCGAGCCGCCCCCAGGCTCGGTACTGTTCTATCCGTTGAGGACTGCATGACCTCGAGTGCGTCGCTGCCGTCGAACGGGAACGCGGAGGTCGTCGACTGCGGCGAAGGACCTGTCCGCGCAATCAACGAGGCGATTCGATCTGCGATCGCCTCGGGTTACAGGACGATTCGCCTGCTTCGGCCCGGCGGCCGGCACAACCTGGGCGTCGGCCTGCCGGAGGGCATCGAGCTCACGATCGAGGGGAGCGTCGGCTACTACGTCGCGGGCTTGAACGACGGCGCCACATTATTCGTCCACGGCGGAGCAGGGTGGGGTGCCGCTGAGAGCATGCGTGACGGCACTGTGGTAATCGACGGAAACGCTGGCAACGCCGTCTCCGCCTCGATACGTGCTGGAACGGTTGTGGTCAGGGGCGATGCGTCGACTCGCGCCGGCATCGCGATGAAAGGCGGGATGCTCATTGTGGCCGGCAGCGTGGGCCCGATGGCCGGATTCATGATGCAGAAGGGCGTGCTGGTCGTGTGTGGTGACGCCGGTGCCGGGCTCGCCGACAGCATGTATGCCGGCACCGTTTTTCTCGGCGGCAGTTGTAGCGAGCTCGGCGCCGACGCGGTTTACGAAGAGGTTTCCGACGCCGACCTCGAGCTGATCGCGACCTCGCTCGAGCGCTACAAGGTGACTGCCCCGCCGGGGGGCTTTCAAAAGGTGGTTTCCGGCAGGAGGCTCTGGAACTTCGAGCGGAGCGAGCGAGCACTGTGGAAAGCCGCCTTGTGATCGCGTGGGAGCTCCAGTGGGAAAAATTGGTGGGGCCGCCGCTCGACGCAATTGACACCGCGCATCGCGCCCCGTAGAGTGAACGGCGCCTGGCTGCACTCATCCTGGTGGCGAAACCCTTCCTGCAGACTTTTGATCAACAATCCGTCGGCCGCAACAACTGGCCCCAGGCGGGTTCAGGGAACTGATCGTCAAAATCTTCTAGTGTTCGCAGAGCGAAGCGTGCTCCCGCGACGATGACAACGGGGACGGCGGCGGTGAGAGCTCTCCTAAAATGACGTTCGCTGATTATTATGATCGTATCATCAATTGGCCGAGCCGTACGGCGCTGCTCGCGGCACTGGGCGTAGCCGCTCTCTTGCTGGTGATTGCCGTCGCCTGCCTGAGCCTCGGCAAGCTCAGGAAAACGGCCCGGGCCTTCGGGCTCCTCGCCGTCGTGGCCATCGTGGCTTTCATGTGGACAGTTCGCGAGCAAACCGTCACGGTGCGGAGCAGTGCACACATCGCGGTCACAACGTACCGTCAAAGCGAACGGTCGCGTCTGTCGCTGCTGCTCGGGCTGGTGACGTTGCCGGCAGTCGCTGCGGTCGTGATGTCGTCCGTGCTAGTTTCGACCAGGCGCCGGCTCCGTGAGCTCGTGCCGAGCCGGCTCCGGGCGGGCCGGCGGCATCATGCCCAGAAGAAATATGCGGCCGCGCTGCGCGAGTACAACCAGGCGATCAAGACGTCGCCCAATCTGGCGGAAGGTTATTTCCGCAGGGGCGCTCTCTATCAGACAATGGGCGAGAAAACGCTCGCGCTTGCCGACTTCGAGCGGGCGATCGAGCGCGATTCGCGGTTCACCGCCGCTTATACGCAGCGCGGCAAGATTTGCCTCGAGAGCGGCGACTTCGACTCGGCCCTCGCCGACTTCGGCATGCTGATGACCCTGCGGGCAAACGACCCCGACACGCACTTGAACCGCGGCATCTGTTTGCTCAGGAAGGGGCTCGTGCGCGAGGCCGCCGCCGATTTTCAGCGAGTGCTCAAGCTGACCAACCATTCCGACTTCGCCGAGCCCGCGAAGCAATACCTTCGCGAGTGCGAATCGAGCACTGCCCGCGGGCTTCCCTCCGCCGGCGCCAATGGATCGGCGGCAAGCTCGGAACCGGTCGCTCCTGAGTTCATGATCTGAGAGAGGGAGGGGACTCATGGACCCGGGCGAGTCGTTTGACCGAGCCGGGCAGCCGCAGGCCTCGCAGCCGCGTACCCCATTCTTCGGCGCGACGGACACCGCTCGCCGGATCGGTGGCGATCCGTCCCCCGCGGCCACCTCGGCGACGTTCAGCCCCGCGGTGATCGAGGACATCCAGATCAAAGCCGAGCTGCGCAAGGTACCGCATCCGCGGCTTCGGCGCGCTCCGCGAGCGAACCTGGGCCACCTTCGACGATCTCACGTTCCTGCCCGGCACGCTCACCCGCATTCCGCTGGAAGGCTACCGCGAGGCGTGTTCCTCACGCACCGTCCTGGGCACGCGATTCGCCACCAGGCCGCTCGAGCTCGACATCCCGCTCATGGTCACCGGCATGAGCTACGGGGCCCTTTCGCGGCAGGCGAAGCAGGCACTCGCACGCGGGGCGCGGATGGCCGGCACGTCTTCGACCACCGGCGACGGTGGAATGCTCGATCTCGAGCGCACCGAGTCGCGGGTTCTGATCTACGAGGTCCTGCCCAGCCGCTACGGCATCAACATCCAGCACCTTCGCCAGGCTGATGCGATCGAGCTCACGATCGGCCAGGGAGCCAAACCCGGCACCGGGGGTCTGCTTCTGGGCTCGAAAGTTTCCGCGGAAATCGCCGGGCTCCGCGATCTCCCCCCGGGTGTCGATCAACGTTCCCCGTGCCGGCATCCTGATTTCCTCGGTCCGGATGACCTGATCTGGAAGATCGAAGAGCTGCGCGAGGCCACCGGTCATGAAGTACCAATCTTCGTCAAGATGGGTGCGTCGCGCGTCTTCGACGACGTCCGGCTTGCGGCGAAGGCAGGCGCCGACGTGATCGTCGTCGACGGCATGGAAGGAGGCACCGGAGCTTCGCCGGAGCTTCTGCAGGAACACACCGGAATCCCGACACTCGCAGCGGTCTGTGAGGCACGCGCCGCCCTCGAGGACATCGGCCTTTACGGCAAGGTGCAGCTCGTGATCGCCGGCGGGCTCAGGCACGGCTCCGATTGCGCCAAGGCGCTTGCCTTGGGCGCCGACGCCTGCTACCTGGGCACGGCGCTCCTGATTGCGCTCAACTGCAACAAACCGATCTTCATCGAAGACTACCACAAGATCGGCGCTGCCCCCTACTCGTGCCACCACTGTCACACCGGACGCTGCCCGGTCGGCATCACGACTCAAGATCCCGAGCTTGCCGTAAGGCTGGAAGTCGAGGCTGCCTCCGAGCGCGTCGCCAACTTCTTCCACGCCTTGACCTCGGAAATCCAGATTCTGGCCCGCGCCTGCGGCAAGAGCGACGTGCACCACCTCGAGCCCGAAGATCTTCGGGCGCTCTCGCTCGAAGCCTCGCTCATCACTGGCTTGCCGCTGGCCGGCACGAACCGTGTCTTTGGCGGCGGCCCGGGCTGGAAATACACCGCCGCCGGCCAACCTTGAATCGCTTCGGCTCGCCCCCGCTCAAAACAGGGTGTAAATAAGTGGCGCAGCCGCGGTTTGAGACAGCGCGAGCAGCACGCAGAGCAAGAGCAGGAAGAGCAGGGGCGGAACTAGCCACCACTTCTTGCTCTCCATCAAGAAATGCCAGAATCCAGCCAGGAAGCCAGGATTCTTCTCTTTCAGGAACAGTTGCTCATTGTCGGTCGTATTCGGGTCAGCACGTTGCGGATCCATGTTTGGCTCCTTGAAGTGCTTCGGACTCAGGTTTGGCGAGCTCGCCCGGACGTGATCATGTCGCGTTCTGTCCCTCCGGCCGGCGGCGGCCGATGACGATAGCTGCCGTCGTCCTTGACATCGATCAGGTTCTGCTTGATCAGGTCGACGAACCTGGGCTCGCCGTAGGGTGCCAGGCCCATCAGCTTGTACTCGGCGCTGTTGACCTTGAAGCCACAGTAGTAAGTGAAGGCGCTGTAGAACATGCCGAGGAAGTGGGGAAAGCGGATTTCCTGAAGCAAGTCGAGGTGGTTGCCGCGGCCGAATCCGATGGCGGAAGTGGACCGCTCGCCGACGGCGTCCATGGTGATGATGGCGGCCTCGTCGAACGGCGAGGGAAAGAAGGCGCTGGCGGCATGGCTTTCGTGATGGCTGGGAAAGAAGATCTGGCCGCGGTACCGTTCCTCCAGCCCGCGGCGAATTTCGCGTGGAATGTGCAGCTTCTGGCGCAGCCAGACGGGAATGGCCTGCCGGAAGCTGGCGAACCCGTCCGGGGCGTAGGACACGTAGGTCTCGAACAGCCGCTCGAACTTGGTCAGGGGTTGTTCATAAAGGGCGACATAATCGAGTTGCTCGGGACCGATCGCGGCTTCATCCAGGCAATAGCGGACTGCCTGCGCTGGAAACCGCGGGTCGTACTTCTCACGGCTGAACCGCTCCTCCTGCGCGGCCGCGACGACTTCACCGTCAACGGTCAGAGCAGCGGCGCTGTCGTGATAGAGTGCCGAGATTCCCAGGACTGTCGTCATGGACGCGTTCCCCCGCGCAACCCGCAGCCTTCTTCCGTTACCCCGTCTTGATCTCCAACACCCGGCCGTTCTGTTACTGAAGCGATGCTCTTCAACACGGCCGATCCCACCTGTCAACCCCTGCGTTTTCCATCGATCACTCATCGAGCGTCGCCGCGGCAGTTGAGCGCAGCGGTCGTCTGGCGTCCGCCTTCACTCTTCTGCTCCGGCGAGCCGAGCAGAATTCCTTCGGCTGCGAGCCGCGCTTCGATCAAGTCCGCCACATAGCGTTGCCCCGCCACGTTCCAGTGAGGGTCGATCGCATAAAACAGGTCCGGACGCATGCGTCTGGTTGGCACCGCAACCAGCGGAACATGGAGCCGGCTGCAAAACTGCTCGATCTCCGCCAGGGCTTCTCGCTCATGATCGGTCGCGAGCAACCGCACCGGCCAGCCCTCACGCCGACACATCGCGATCGACTCCTCGACGAGTTTGTAGGTCAGTGGGTGACTCCCTGGCGGATTGAATGATCCGGCAGCAGCGATCGTCCGGGCGTGCTGGGAGATCACCTGGGCGACCACCTGCTTGCACAGCCCAATCGTGTAGGAATAGGACAGGCCAGGAATCGCGTCGACGAGCCGATCGAGTTGGAGCATCATCGGAGCGGGCTGCAAGGGCAGCTCGACCAGCTCACCCGAAGGGGACAGCTTGAAAAGCCCTTCCCGTTCATTGTCGCCAAAGTCAGTGTTGGAGAGTTGCAGGATCACCAGCCGGGGCTGAAACCCCCAAACGCCCCCTCGCAACAATTTGATCCACCGGCCGTTCCCCATACCGGCCAACGTCGTGTTGATCATTGTAAACCGGTCCGGTCCAAAGCGTGCCTCGAGCGTCTTGCCAATCAAGCTCGGATACTGTGCGCCATCACTGACGCCATAACCCATCGTTTGCGAATCACCCATGAGCGAGGGGCCTTGGCCCTTGTCGCTCGAGCCCAATTGTGATAATTTCCCCGATGGGGGACAACCGTTTAGTATATGTTGCGGTGGAACTGATGGGCGGGTGCAGTTCCCATGGCGCAAGCCCCGAGGTTTCTGAGTTCGTTGCCGAGGAATTCATCCCGAGGAGAATTGGCGATGGCCGACTTGAACAGAGTCTTCTTGATGGGCAGCCTGACGTTCGATCCCGAGTTGCGCCGCACTCCCTCCGGTACGGCCGTGGCCGAACTACGATTGGTCACCAGCCGCTCGTGGATGTCGCGCGAGGGCGAGCGCCGCGAGGAAAAGCTCTTCATCGATGTGACCGTGTGGGATCGCCAGGCGGAGATCTGCTGCGAGCGTCTCAGGAAAGGGAGCGGGATCCACGTCGAGGGCTCGCTCAAGATGGACACCTGGGAGGACAAGAGCACCGGCGAAAAGCGCTCGAAAATTCGCGTGCAGGCTGATCGCGTGCAGTTCCTCGACAGCCGTCGCGGTGATTCATTGAGTGAGCCAGGAGGCTCTTCTGACGACGAGATGAACCCAGGACGCGAGTCGAGCCCGCGGCGCAGCTCGTCGTCCCCATCCAGTCGAAGCTCATCCGCTGCCACGAGCGCAGTGCGCGGTGGTTCCGGTGGTTCCGGTGGTTCCGATGCTTCCGTCGAGCCGAGCGGTGGGTCTGCGAGACCATCCGCAGCAGTCGCCCGCGACGATGAAGCGGAAGACATTCCCTTCTGATGTCGCCCCATACACACCGACGTCGGTCGCGTTCCCTGGCGCTCGTATTCGGACGAGCGATGTGGGGGAGAGCGACCCCTTTCTCAGCCGATGCGCACAGATGCACACCTTGGTTCAAGACGCTTTCCAGGTTACAAACATAGGGTTCGCCAATTGTAGGTCAGGCTCTTGCCTGACGTCCCCGTGGGTCAGGCTTTGGCCTGACGTTCGTTTCCAGCCGTTCAGGCTCAAGCCTGGCACTGGCTTTCCCCGCCAGTCACGCTTTCCGCCTGACATCAGCTTCCGCCCTGTTCGGGTGCGGTTGAATCACCAAGATCGGGATTCTCATGGCCAAGACGACTGATACCAAAACGAAGGCTCCGAAATCCTCCTCCAAGACTGCGACCGGAAAGAGTCACCCTCGAACGGCAGAAGGTTCTCAGCAAGCAGCGCCCGCCGGTCCGCCGCGTAAGCCGGGCGTTGAGCGCCGCCAGAATCACCCGAGCCGGGCGAAGCACGGTTATATCCAGCTCATCCTGACCCAGACCGTGCCCCTGGTCGGGCAGTCCGGCGATCTGGTCAAGGTTCGCCCCGGCTTCGCGCGCAACTACCTGGTCCCGCAGGGAATGGCAACCTTTGCGACTGCAAATAACCTGCGAATGGTCGAGAAACATCGTCAGCGGCTGCGAGCTCTCGAGGAAGCGCGACGGGCCGACCTTCAAAATCTGGCGGCACAGATCGGCCAGCGGTCGCTCACGATTGAGGCCAACGCGAACGCCGAAGGTCACCTTTACGGCTCGGTGAACTCCGACCAGATCGCGGAAACGCTGAGGCGCGAAGGTTTTCCTATCGAATCCGAGAGCGTTCGCATCGAGGGGCCGCTCAAGGAGCTGGGCCTCTATTCCATCAAGGTGCAGCTCGCGGCGGACATCGTCGGCGAGGTCAAGCTCTGGGTCGTTCCCACGCATTCCGAAGATCCACACGCCTGATCGCGAGCGTACGCAACAAGTGGCTGTCGACCCGGCCGAGGCCGATGATCGAATCGGCTCGCGGGGGGGTGAGGTTTCTCTCATGCGCGACCGGCAGCCGCCTCGGAGCAGATCATGCGTTCGACCAGGTCGACGACCTCGAGAGCACAGCCCCACGAAAACGTCACTCCCGAGCCGCCGTGTCCGTAATTGTGGACGATGCGGGCCCGCGGCTCTGCTTCCAGGCGAACGCCCGGGTTGCGCATTGGCCTTAGTCCGACGCGAACCGGCTCCGCAGCATCGATCTCGGCGTTCGCCAGCCGCGGCATGAACTGCACGCAGCGCCGGTACATCTGGCGGACCGGATCGTAATTATGCAGGCCAATCTCGAGGTCCCACTCGTCCGGCTCTGCCAGGCCACCGAGGACCAGCATGTCCTCGCCGCGCGGCACGATGAAAACGAACGACTGCTCCGGACCAGTGTGGTCCAGTGAGATGCAATGTGCGTCGGTGATCCGGGACATGGCCCGCCCATCGTTCTTCACCCGCACGAGTGCACCTCGAAGGGGATACATCGAGTCTGCGGTGAGTTCCCTGGACCCCAGGCCGGCGCAGTTGACGATGGCCTCCGCCCTGAATTCCCCCGCCAGGGCCTGTACCTGGGCGGAAAGCAGTCCCTTGACCCTGCCTTCGACGACCCGGCAGCCTTCGTTGCGAGTCTCACGAAACAGCCATTGCATATAGGTGTCGGTGTCGACCATGGGAGCCAGATGAGTGTACGCGTCCTGCAGACCCAGGTCCGGGTTGACCCTGTGTTCCGCGATCAGCGCCCGATCATGCCGGAAACCGGCAACTTCGTCCTTGAGGTCTTCCATCTTCGCCAGATGGAAGGGATCCTCTTCGATCGGCCGCTTGAAGTAATAGGAGACGGGTCTGACGAAGACGCCGGTCTCCGGCTGGTCGAAGCGAGAGCTCGCTGAACATCTGAAGTGATGAGCGGCACCACGCCTTCGAGCGCGCCAGCGACAAGATGTCGCGATGGTAGCCGCACACGGCCGGAGGCCATTCCCACAAGGCCCCGGCAACAACCGAGGTTACGCGCGGCGCGAACGAATCCGCGAGCACCGTCACCGCGAAGCCTCTTCGCAGCAGGCAAAGAGCGCTTGTGAGCCCGCTGACACCCGCGCCGATAACGAGCACGCTCCTTGCGGAGCCTGAGAGCGCTGTGGTTGAATCGCTCATATTCCGTTCGCTGGTTTGATCGAGAGCGAAAGTTCCTTGCCGTCCCGCACAATCACGATCGTGACCTGCTGGCCAGGAGGAACTTTCGCGGCGGCGTGATAGGCATCCGCGACGGACGTGACCCAGCGCCCGTCGATCGTTGTGAGGATGTCACCGGCCTTGAGCCCGGCCTGGCCCGCAGGGGAGCCTTCCAGGACCTTCAGAATCGGCAGCACCCTGGGATTGGACACCCTTGGCTTGTTCACCCAGACGAAGCCCCCACAGTCCCGATGGCGCCACCACCCGCCGCTGGGCCACCTTGGGACCCATCAACCGGTCTGGAAGCTCCTTGAGCAGGTTGCGGACCTGATAGGTAATGGGCTCGAAGCTCATCTCCCGAGCGTGGTAGTCGATGGTGGTCTTGAAGCGGGCGAAAAATGTAAAGCCCATGATTCCGTCGATCTTCCGTCCCGTCACGTCCTCGAGCGCCGAGAGCACAGGGTGGTCCAGGACGATGACCGGCAACTTATCTGCCGTCAGATCACCAACTTGCAGCCGGTTGACCTCGGCTTCTCCTCTCATTCCAAACAAGAACGACTTCGGCGCATCGGGCTTGACGACTCCCGCAGCCTCGCTTGCTCGGTTACTCAGCAAAGTCACCGGTGCACCCAGGTCGAAAATCAAGCGAAACGGACCCTTACCATTAATCTTTGCGTCAACCAGCATGTGATTGGTCACCAGCATCTCGAAGGAAACCGTCGCCTTCGACCTGGACTGGTCTGCTTTGTCTGCCTTGGTTGCGAGTGTCCCCTTGGCGGTCGCTGCCGGGCCGGGTGCCTGCGGGTCGAATGCGACACAGGTCGTCGTCTCGGCCAGACCCGCGGAAAAAGCCAGGACTGCGGTGATGCCGCTGGTCCAGATAGCGGATCGGCCGTACAGCCGGGGCCGCACCGGCCGCGGCTCGGGGAAGGCGGCGATTGTTTCGATCTCCATGGTCAGAGTCCCTCCCCGACGGTGAGGCTCGAGCTCCAGATCGCGATGGTCAGTGCCCGATCCGCGGCGGACAAGAATGCGGACCACATCGCCTGGCTGCGCCGTCGCAAGTGCGGCGCGAGCGCCTTTGATGCCCTCGATTTCGCGGCGGTTGATCTTCTTGATCCGGTCTCCGGCTTGAAGCCCGCCGCCCGAGGCCGGCGAGCCGGCCAGCACGCGACTGACCTCGACCTCCTGCCGTCCTGCTTCGACCTGCTCGGTCCATTCCAGCCCGAGAAAGCCCCGCCCGCGCTGCTCCTCCTCCGGCTGCTTGCCGACGAAGAGCGCCAGCCCCTTGGCGACTGACCCCAGTGCTGCTCATCGCCCGGACGCCAAGCGGAGGCTGGGGTGCGTTTCCGCCGGGCGGGCGCTTCGGCACCGGTGGGTCGCGCGGCTCGTGCGCGCAGCCGCGTCCACGTCATGCGGTCCTGTGTCAGATCGATTTCCAGCCGGAATCTTGCCAGAATGGTGAACCCGAGAATTCCGTCGATCGACGCGCCGGGAAGCCCCAGGGCATTCATCCCGACGAGCTGAAACGGATCCTCAACCCGAGCCTTGACGCGGTCGAGCCGCGCGCCGCCCTCCAGATCGAGCCGATCGATGGGCGTCCAGAATTCGGCCGGATCCGGACTTCAGCCCGATCTTCTTGGCCGTCTCGGTCGCGACGTAGAGCGCCGGAGCACCCGAATCGACCAGAAAGTTGAACGGCCCCTTGCCGTTCAGCCGCACCCGCACCAGGAAATGGTTGGTTTCAGTGAGCCGGTAAGGTATCTGAAACGAGCGGCCGATCTGGGTCGCCGCGCCGGCGGCGGATCCGCCGTTTTCGGCGATTGGAATGCCGCCGCGGCCGAGACCGCCAGAACCAATCCCGCCGCCGGAGCATCGACCCGATTTTCAGAACGATTCGCGTCATCGGTAAGCTTCGCCTTGTCTTGACCCTGATTCTGCGACAGCAATCGTCTCGTTAATCGATTATCGTTGATCGGGTGAAAGCCGGTCTACCGGATTTGGCCGCTCGCTGAGATTTTGCAGCCCGAAATAGGTTAAAATATCTTGGCCGAGCGTCCGCCTCTCCCGACCGGGCGGCGGCCGATCCCGCATGTCGCCCTCGCCGCACGCGGCCTCGGCAGATTGAAAAAGCACCGGCCTTACCGCGGAGCTGCTTCTGGCGATGACAGGATCCCCCTCCCCGAGCGACCGACTTCCACCCCAGAACCTCGAAGCCGAGCGCAGCGTTCTGGGCAGCATTCTGCTCGACAACGAGCCCCTCCACGACATCGTCGGCTTTCTGCGCCCGTCGGATTTCTACCGCGACGCCCACCAGGTGATCTACGCGGCCATTCGAGACCTGTATGAAGCCGGTAAGGCGATCGATGCCGTCACCCTGGCCGAGGAGCTCAAGAAGCGCAATCAATTCGATCAGATCGGCGGTCACGACATCCTGACCGAGATCGTGGAGAGCGTTCCGACGGCGGCCAACGCCACCTACTACGCCAACATCGTCAAGGAAAAGGCGACCAACCGCCAGTTGATCGAATTCGCGACCGAAATCATCCGCGACGGTTATTCGAACCAGTTCACCGCCCAGGAGCTGCTCGAATCGGCCGAGCACAAAGTCTTCAGCATCGCCGAGGACCAGGTCCGCGGCGAAACGCTCGAGCTCAAGGAAATCGTCAAGGAGTCCATGGATCAGATCATGATCCGCGCCGAATCCGGTGGACACGCCGTCACCGGCGTCGGTTCGGGCCTGCTCGATCTCGACGACCTGACCGGCGGCTTCCATCCCGGCCAGCTCATCATCCTCGCCGCACGCCCCAGCATGGGCAAGACCGCGCTGGCCTTGAACATCACCGAACATGCCGGCATCGACCTCAAGCTCCCCGTCCTCTTCATCAGCCTGGAAATGGGCCGCCTGGAAATCGGCGAGCGCATGCTCTGCTCCCGCTCCCGAGTCGACGGCCACAAGCTCAGAACGGGCATCAGTCTGGGCCACCACGAGCTCACACAGCTCGGCAGGGCATTCAACGAGCTGACCCCGGACCCGCCAACCGTGTTCATCGATGACACACCCACCCGGAACATGCTGCAGGTGATTGCCAACGCACGCAGAATGTGCCGCCGGCACCAGGTTCGCTTGATCATCCTGGATTACATCCAGCTCGTCGATGCGGAAGACTCCCGCGATAGCCGGCAGGAGCAGATCGCCAAGATCAGCCGCCGCTTGAAGGGAATGGCTCGCAGGCTCAGGGTTCCCGTGATTGCCTTGTCCCAGTTGAACCGAGCGGTCGAAAACCGCGAAGACAAAAGACCGCGGATGGCCGACCTGCGCGAGTCGGGTGCTATCGAGCAAGATGCCGACATCGTCCTGCTCCTCCACCGCCCCGAGTATTACGACCCCAAAGAACTGCCCGGAGTCGCGGAGCTCATCGTCGCCAAGAACCGCAACGGAGCGACCGGTAGCTCCAAACTTGCATTCATCAACAAGATCACCCGGTTCGAGAACCTTGCCACGATTGCCGAGCCCCCCATGGATGCCGGCGGATCGCCGTTCTGAAACGCTGTCTGCGAATTCAAATCATTGAGATGCACCCCCGGCGTCCACCGGCGGCCAGGGCTCCTTCGGCATGATCCAGCTCGGCCGCGGCTCGGGTTCCACCGCGTAAAACGCCTCAAGAGTTTCCCGCACACTCGCAAGGTCTGCCGGCTGGCCGCGGTCAGGAAGATCCAGTAGCGCGGCGGCGTCATAGTGATCATAATCCTCCACACGCGACGGTTTGCCCCCGCCCGGCAGGAATCGGTGTCCGAAAGCGGCACGGATCGTGTCGCGGCCCCATCCCATCCGGCTCGCCAACTGCTCGCACTCGACGAGCTGGCCCAGGTTCCGGCTCTGCCAGAGGCGCGGTACATCAGTAACACGTTTGCCCGCATGGTCTGGAGCCGCGCGACCGGGAACGCCTTTCGCTCCGACAGGGCCAGCGACGGCACGCTTGCCCTCACGAGCGCTGCCACTCGCGGACGATTGAGCCCGACCAGCACAACGACGAGCAAACACACGCCCAGGCATTCCAGTTGCGTCGGCGAAGTCCAGTTCGGTGCACGAGGCGACTTCTGACCGCCCGGTCGATGCCGAGTCCATAGCCCAGCTACCAGGAGAACCGCACCGATCTGCGGGACCGCGTCGTACCACGGAACAGTAAATCGCAAGTTGATCGTGCGCAGATACCGAAACTCCATGTAACCACGGAAAGTCCATTCAACGAGATATGCGATCATCATGATCGCGAAGCCCGCACATTCCAGCGGTGAAAACGGCCGCTCTCCGCCTCCCGCCCGGCGTCTGATCCAGGCACGAGCGCTCCAGGCAAAGAACAAGAGCAGCGAGAGCAGCACGCCCTGGTTGGGTGTGGTCTGGGCGGACAGGCCCAGGTTGGCGAAAACCAGGTTTTCCGGAATGGCCTGACAGGTATGAACGAGCCCTTGAACGGGGTTCGCCGCGGAGCGCACGTCGCGGCCATGGAAGCTGATCGTGCTGTCGATATGGCGCCCACCCAGGCCCAGCGCCAGGCCAACCGCGAATGCGGTCGCCGCCAGCGGGGCAATCGCGGCACGCCGGCATCGCCGGCTTCCCGCGCACCAGAGATAAACCGCCGCCGCCGGGCCGGCCACGTGGCCGATGGTCCACAGCCACCCCGCGATCACGGTGGCCGCGCCTCCGAGTGCCAGCGCCCATCGATTCCCCGACCGCCGATAGGACTGCACATACCACAGGGCTGTAAGGATCCCGAACCCGGCCCAGAGGGGCTGACCAGCCGAGTACCAGCTCGCGGGTGTGAGCATCACCGATGTCGTCCCGATGAGCGCCATGGCCGCCAGGCCGACCGCCGTTCGCCCGCTCTCTCGCGCCGCCACGCGGCCGGCCAGCAGCATCACCGCAACCAAGATCGAATACGACGCCACTGCGAAGACTTGAGGGATGCGCTCCAGAGTTCCCGCGGCTCGCACGAGCGCCCAGGTCAAGATCCGCCATGCCGGCACGATGTGGGTGTTGTGCGGCTCGAACAGGTTTGACACCGTCCGCGCCCAGTTGCGCGAGGCCGAGATGTACGGGACGTCGTCGCTGAACAGAACGTACAAGGCCAGTGGCTCCCGGGCGACATGCCGGCGCCCGGGCCAGTAATCAACCGGGTCGAAGAAAAGAACGTACGGCGCCCCTGCAATCAAGAACGTCAAGACGATGACGCCAAGTCGTCCGACCTTCCTGCGATTCAGAGCCTCGAGGAGATTGGTGAGCAAGTTCCGACCGGCGACCACCAGGATCGCCGCCGCCAGCAGGCAGCCGAGCAGCAGTTTGAACCTGGCCGCCGCCAGCGTGACGCCGATGGCGGCGATGAATAATATGATCCGTGCAATGCTCGGGCGAAATCGAAATGCCGTCATCGCGGGGCGTTTCCCCTGTGCTCCGAAAACCGAGCTCTCATCGGATCGCCCGCGCTTCCTGGAGCATAGCCAGGGCCTCCTTCCGCGTGCCCTCGGCTGCGGATTCGCCGCGCAGCATGGCCGCAAGCTCCTCGATTCGATCCTTGTCGTCGAGACGAGTGATCGTGGTGCGAGAGCGCCCGCGGTCGATGCGCTTGCGAACCGCCCAGTGCCGTTCTGCGAAGCTGGCGATCTGCGGCAGGTGCGTGACGCAGATGACTTGATGGTGGTGCGCCAGCTCGGCAAGTGCCTGGCCCAGCGCCCGTGCAAGCCGGCCGCCGACGCCCGTATCGATCTCGTCGAAGATGAGTGTCGGCACGCGATTCACGGCTGCCAGCACCGTTTTCACGGCGAGCGTGAGTCGCGAGAGCTCGCCGCCGGAGGCAATCTTCCGTAACGGCCGCGGCACTTCGCCGGGATTGGCCGAGAAAAGCATTTCAACCTCATCCGCTCCCCATTCGGGCGGCGTGTGTGCCGCCGGGTCATTTCCCAGCTCGCGAGTTTCCACGGAAACCGAGACCGTCGAGCCGCCGAGTCCGAGCGGGCCCAGCCGTTTCTGAATGGCGCGCGGAAAGTTCCTCGCGAGCTTCCGGCGCGCCATCGAGAGCTCGTTCGCTTCATGCTTCACCGCGGTCCAAGCCTGGGCAAGCGGTTTCTCGAGCGATCGCAGCTCGGCGTCGTCGCATTCCAACCGTTCGAGCCGTGCTTCGGTCGAGGCGAGTCGCGGCGCCAGCTCATCCGGTGTGCAGTGAAACCGCGTGGCCAGCCGCCGGTAGGCAGCCATTCTGGTCTCGAGCGCCTCGAGCCGCCCGGGGTCATCGCCCCACCCCTGGGCAAGGCCGCGGAGGCTATAGGCGACCTCGCGAGTTTCATCAGCGAGCCGCTCGAGCGTCGAGACGGCCGAAGCCAGCTCGTTCGCCGCCTCCGACAAGGGCTCGAGCGATCGTGCCACCTGCGTCAACACGTCCTGTGCCGATCGGTCGGCTTCGTAGAGCAGGGCATAACCGGCCGAAGCTGCGGATCGGATGTGGCCGGCGTTGCGCAGCAGATTGGCCTCGCGGGCCAGCTCGGTGTACTCGCCTGGCTTCGGCTCCGCCCCAGCCAGCTCGTCGCGTTCGTACTCCAGCAAAGCGCGCTCCCGCTCGCGCGACTCGACGGCTTCGAGCAGCGTTTGCCTCTGCCGGCGGAGGGCATCGTGTTTCTGCCGAGCCCGAGAGTAAGCCGCGAGCTTCGCGCCGAGCCCCCCATACGCGTCCAGCAGGTCACGCTGTCGAGCAGGGTCGAGGAGCGCCCGTCCCTCGAGCTGGCCGTGGATG
Source organism: uncultured Planctomycetota bacterium (assembly GCA_963823665.1). Taxonomy (GTDB): domain Bacteria; phylum Planctomycetota; class Planctomycetia; order Isosphaerales; family Isosphaeraceae; genus CAVXHV01. The sequence goes on along the minus strand of CAWGMQ010000003.1, from coordinate 513,306 downwards.
TCGACCAGGATCTCTCCCAGCTTTTCCAGCGTGCTGATCGTGACGGGCAGCCCGTTGACGTGGGCGCTGCCGCGCCCTTGCGCGGCGATCCGTCGAGTGATGATCAGCGCGCCGTCCTCGAGCGCCCCTCCCAGTGTGCTTTCGATCTCGGCCTTGAGAGCAGGTCGATCGACATCGAAGACCGCCGCCGCACGTGCCTCGGTCTTGCCCGTGCGGATCATCTCAGCGGACGCCTTGCCGCCCAGCACGAGCGCCAGCGCGGTCAGAAGCAGGCTCTTCCCAGCGCCAGTCTCGCCCGTCCAGGCGCAATATCCACCCTCGAGCTCGACGCGCACGTCTTCGATGAGCGCCAGATTTTGCACGGAAAGTTCGCGCAGCACCGATTTTCCCGATCAATGTCAGCCACTCGTCGGGTCGAAGAATTCTTTGAGGCGACCGGCGACCTGCTCAAGCAATGCCATGTACTTTACCAGCGCCCGATACGACGGGGCAACTTTCACGGGTGCCGGCGAGCAGAGCCCGGAAACTGGTGGCCGGCAGTCGCCGGCGTTGATAGAATTCTGAAGAATCGCCACCTGGCCGTACACCGTGATTCAAGGGGCCTCGATCGTGTCCACGATCACACCGTCGCAATTGTTGCAATCGCCGGCCCCTTTTTACCGCTTCACAGTGGATGAGTTCGAACGGATCGCCGATTCGCTCGACGACGACCAGGTCGAGTTGATTGATGGCTACATTGTAGGAAGAGGCGAGATGAAGCCGTCTCACGTGCTCGCGACGGAACTGCTCAAGGGACGCATTCAACCGATGCTTCCCAGCGGTCGATTCGTGAGAGAGGATAAGCCGGTTCGGATCCCAGACTTCGATGAGCCACGCCCCGATATCGCCATCGTGCGTGGCGATCCCAAGGCCTACGCGCATCGCCATCCTGGCCCGGAAGACGTCTCGCTCTTGGTAGAAGTTTCGGACGCGACGCTCCCAAGAGACCGCGGCGAAAAATGGATCAATTACGCTCGAAGCGGCATTCCTGTCTACTGGATAGTCAACCTGGTCGACCGCCAGGTGGAAGCTTATACGGATCCGACGGCGGCCGGGTATGGAACAAGGGTCGTCTACGCACCATTCCTCGGCGCTCCGTTGCGCCCGTTGTGATCGACGGCATTGAGGTCGGTCAAATTGCCGTCGCCGACAATCTTCCCTGACATTGGTTGGTCAGCGTTCAGCCCGAACTCGAGTCGCTCGCAGCCCCATTCGGCGGGCGAAGCGTTTCCTCGATTTCAAGCATTCGCTCTTCCAGGTCCGAGAACTTGGCAACCGCGATAAGGTCCGAGAAAACGGCCCGGGCTGCCTTCAACTGGACCTCGTCCGAGTCGCCCTCTCTGGCAATCCTCACGATGGTGTCCGCCGCCCGTGTCGATTGCCTTGTCAACCGGCCGAGCGCGCGACTGACGAGGCGCCGGCGACAACTCGCGACGTCCTTTTCCGGACGCACGACGGTTCAACCACATCCAAATTCGCCAAGACAGCCCGCTTTTCATCCGCCCAGGCAGCCGCTCCAATCGGCCAGATTTGGGTTCGTTCGCGGAATTCAGCCACGTTGTCAAGGCACAGTTCATGGGTGTTTTCGTGATCCAACCTTCACTCTAATTCCAACTTACACATTTCCAGCCACCTGAGCTGAATTGGGTTCGTTCGTCACATTTCGGGCCTGGTTCAATCGCGCCGTTCTTCGGGTAACACGCTGCGCACCCGTCCTGCCGACCACACTAACCCGAAGCGTAAGCGAGGACTCCGGCTAGTCTCGCTCCCGCTTCACGCTTGTTCCCGGGCGGTGTTACCCACTTGGGACGTGTCCAGGTGCGCGAGCATCGCGCTTCCCTTTTTACTCCCATATACTATGTGCGCCGGTTTCCTGCGTTCGACCACAAAACCCTTCAAAAAAAGTGCAAACACTCAATCGACACGGCTGCAACTCAACGAGTTACGGCTTTGCGCGATTTCCTTGTTAATTGTGAACACCCGGTCGAATCTTAACGCCTGTTGGGAGACGTGCCGCCTCCGGCGGCGGTGAGGGTCCGGTGCACAAGGAGGTTGCCGCCGCCCAGCGTCATTTGGCCTGCATCTCCCCGAACAAGCACGTATCTACCGCTGCCAGAAGCCGTGGTTGATGCCGCCCTGGATGTAGATGGCGAAGGTGCCATGGCCGGGGATCTTCATGGGCGGATGGGCGATCACACCACCAGCCTTCACCGCCGCTGCGACAGCCGCTTCGATGTCATCCACCAGCCAGTAGGGCCGCACAATCGGCTCCTCGCTCTCGCGCAAAGGCGCCCGTACCCCCACCAGTCCACCTCCTGGCAGTGGGGCCGTCCGTGCCTTGCCGAGCCCCGCGTCCGGCTCGCCGAACTTCACCCCATTTGCTGCGGCGTACGCGGCGCACACCGCGTCAACCTCCTTGGTCACGATCTCGAGGTAGTAAATCTGCATGGTTTTTTGACCTCCCTTTGCCGTCCCGGAAGCCTTAGGGGCAGCATCGGCCTGCGCGCGCGGTTGGGTTTTGCTGGAATCGGCACAAGCGATGGTTGTCACGAGTGCCGCCGTGGTGACAAGACGAGTGAGCGTGATCATGCGTTGGTCCTCCGAGGGTGTAGGAACACGTGCCGCCGAACAATCAATCGCGCAGATCTCGAACAAAGTCTGACCGTTTCGTTCGGTCAACTCGTCGAGTATCGCCCGCCTTGCGGGTGCAACTATTGCTTCAAACACATCTGCCATTCGCGATGATAGGCAAGCGACGACTTGCCTGCCAAGTGTTTGGGTTTCCTCGCGTCCTTCACGGCAAACGTGCAGGAAAATGCACAGCGATTGAAGTCGTTTCGGACAATCGCGACGGACACCGATCGGGAATTCAGCGTCAATTTCGATCGTCAAGCGAGCGCCACCGACAGCGTCTTGTTCCTTGGTCTCTCCGCACCGAACGCGAACAAAATCGACTCCCCCTTTTTTTCGTTCCACCGAGGAGCGACGCCGTCCGGAATCCTCGGCGGGGCTGGGCAGACCGTCCGCCGTGCCCAGGTCCGCTCCATCGACGAGATGATGCGAACCCTCGAGGTCCTGCCGGACCGCTTCGAGGTCCAAACTCCTGTAAGGCTGAGCGGTGAAGCTGCCTCCCGCGCAACAGATGCTCATGCAGTTCGCGCGGCTGAAACGCCGAGGCCGTCGCCGCCGTGGCTCGCCTGCGCGTGGCCGGCACGATGGTCCCCGACGCCGATTGGTTCCTGTACGGCTTTGTCCGAAAAGAAGCGGTCATCACGTCGCAGATCGAGGGAACTCAAGCCACTCTCAATTCGAGACGATCCACCCGTTCCTGGACGGCAACGGTCGCATCGGTCGCCTGTTGATCGCCCTGCTCGTGGAACATTGGGGCTTACTGTCGTCGCCGATGCTCGGCTCTGCTCGGACGGGTTCGCAACGGGTTCTGGTATCATCGAGGTTCATGCTCGCCGGGTCGGTCGGCTGAGATTGATTGTTTGTATGTTGATGATTCGCATTTCGCAGAGCCAAGCTTGGTCTTCGGGGTCAGGCAATGATCATTGTTTACAATCCGTCGGGGCTGATCGTCGGCGGCCTTGGGCTGCTCCTGGGCTTGCTGGTTGTCGTGGCGAGCGGATTGTTTTCGCTCGGAGGAGCGACCGCGGCGGCGGTATGGATCGGAGCTGGCCTCTGGTGGAAGTACCGCGCCAGACCGGACGGGAAAATTGGTCGATTTCCCGCGATCTTCTTCATCCCGTTGCCGTTCTGGGCGGCACCGCTCGTGTTGATGTCTCTGCTAGCGCTGGTGGTCGAGGTGAGGGTAGGAAGGAGGCCCCCGGGCGGCCCGGCTCACCGCCGATGAACGCATGCTCGATTCAGCATCGTTCAGTGGCGATGCCCTCCTTTCGAAAGCGATCCTCGACGCCCTTGGGAAGATCGTCGTCGAGGAAGCGAGGGCCGACAATTACCACGTCTTCACGAAGCTCGGCGACGGCACCGTGCTGGTTCTCATCAAGTCGCCTGACCTGAAGAACTTCGCAATGCCAGCTCGGGTTGAATTGCTCCACGCCGTCGAGTCGATCCTGGCGAGCCAACCGCAGACCAAGGGAAAACAGTGGTACGTCGGCGTGAAGGGACGGATTGCCTTCGGCGCGATCCGGGTCCCGCCCGACCAGATCAAGACCGGCTCGGTGCTCGAGCAGTTCGATCGGTGTTTCGGTGAGCTTGAGATCCTGCCCTCCCTCGGAGACGAGACGCAGCAACATGCGACCAAGCGAGCGGCGCGGTACCTCTGGGGATGGCGAAACAACTCGGTTGCAAACTACCTGTTGAAGACGATCTGTGGTAGGAGAGCTGACGGCGCAACGTCATGCTACGCAACAGGACGAAACTCAATGGGACGTGAGATACCGATCATTGGCAAGGTAACCGAAACGATCTGTGCGATTGCGCCTCGCCGCGTTGTCGCCGCCTTATCCGCCCGTATGCCCGGCTCCGCGGCCGCGCGAAAAACGCAATCCAACCTCTTGACATCTACGGGACGTGCCGTACTATAGAGGACGTTGATACGTGTCTTCCAGTAGGAGTGGATCATGGCTGATGTGACACCGACGGCGCGCGAGCTGGAGGCGCTGAAGGTCCTGTGGCGGCGAGGGCGCGTGACCGTGCGCGAGATCTACGGCGAGCTCAAGCCCCGCGACGGCGAGCTGGCGTACACGACGGTGCTCTCCCTCCTCCAGACCATGGAGCAGAAGGGGCTGGTGGGTCACGAGTCGGCCGGCAAGGCCTACGCCTACTACGCCAAGGTCCGGCGCGACAGCGTGTTCCGCAAGCTCGCGGGGGGCTTCCTGGACCAGGTGTTCGACGGCGCGATGGGCGAGTACGTGGCCCGTGCCCTCCAGTCGCGCCGGCACAGCCTGGAAGAGCTGGAGGAGCTGGAGGCGATGATCGCCGAGGCCAAGAAACGTGCTCGGGAGCGGGACGACAGAGAAGGGGGGAAGTGATGAGACCCTGGTCAGGAACGATGAGCGACTGGCTCGTGGACTATTACGCCCTCGCGACGGTGGTCATGGCCGCGGCGGCCGTGGTCATGGGCCGGCTGCGGCAACCGGCCCGTCGCCTCTCCGTCGCCCGGTCGGCCGTCGTCGGGCTGGTGATGCTCGCGGTCCTGGCGGCCTTACCCGGCTGGCCGCGGGCGGGCTGGCGCAGCCGGCCCGGGCGAACGCAGCCCGATCGACCGACCGTCGCCGCGGCGTCGGGGCCGGATTCCGGAATCACGTCGCCCGCTCAACTCGGGACCCGGCCGGGGCCCCTGGACGCGATGCCGACGGCTCCGTTCCTCCCGGCCGGCTGAGCAGCGCAGCCGGCCCGGCGGCGCGAGCGACGCAACCGGGCGTCGGTCCATCGGTCCGGATACCGACGGTCGAACGGACGTCCGATTGGCCGGACCTCGCCGGCCGGGCGTTCGTGGCCGGCGGGGCCTTGGCGCTGGCCTGGCTCGGGCTCGGCTTGTGGCAGACGGCCGTCCTCCGGCGCCGATCGCGACCCGCGCCGCAATGGTCGCGAGATCTGCTGGCACAGATCGTCGGCGACGGCCGGACCGCGCCGGACCTGCTCGTCTCCGACCGGCTGGCCCAGCCCGTCGCGGTCGGCGTGCTGCAGTCCGGCCATCGTCCTGCCCGAGCGGTTCGTCGAGGACGAGCCGCGATGCCGGCTCGAGGCCGCGCTGGCGCACGAATGGGTGCACTTCCGCAACTGGGACCTCTGGTGGATCGCCCTCTCGGGGCTCTTGATGCCGGTCCTTTTCGCGCACCCCGCCTACTGGTGGCTCCGCCGCCGGACCCGCGAAGACCAGGAGCTGCTGGCCGACGCGGCGGCGGCCCAGGGGCGGGTCGATTATGCCGAGGCGCTGCTGTCGTGGGCGAGGCGGATGCCCCGCCCGCTGCCGCTGGCGGTCGCGGGCTCGCTGGCACTGTGGGAGCGTCCCTCGCAACTCAAGAGGAGGATCATCATGCTGCTCGATCGCGACTTCCGCGTGGAGCCGACGTGCCCGAGGCGCTGGGGCCTCGGCGTCCGCGCCGGGACGGCCCTGGCCGTCCTGGCGCTCTCCTTCACCACGTTCCGTCCATCCGTCGTCGGGGCCGATCCGCCCGGGTCGACCGCCGCCCCGCAATCCGCCCTCGGTCCCGGCGCGAGGGCCGGCCGTGAAGACGAAGCCGCGGCGACTGGCCGGGTGCTCGACCCCGACGGCAAGCCCGTCGCGGGGGCGACCGTGTACCGGTCCCACCCCGAGCCCAATCCCCTCGATCGTGGGCCGAAGGCCGCGGTGATGCTGACCCGCACGGGCCCCGACGGCTCGTTCCGCCTGTCGCCGGGGGACATGAAGGCCGCCCGGGACCGATCGGCCCAGATCGTGGCGATGGCCGAGGGATTTGGGCCGGCGTTCCTGGAGCCGGCGGGCGGCGACGCCGCGCCGGTGCTCCGCCTCGCCAGGGACGACGTGCCGATCCGAGGGCGAGTGATCGACATCCAGGGCCGGCCCGTCGCCGGGGCCACGATCCAGCTCGTCGGCATCCTCCGGCCCAACTCCGGCACGCTCGACGAGTGGCTCGATGCCCTGAAGAAGGAGAGAGCCGCCTACGCGGCCCAGTCCAGGACGCTCCGATTCTGGTCCGGCGACGACATCCCGGCGCTGTTCCCCGTGGTCGTGGCCGACCGCGAGGGACAGTTCACGCTCAAGGGGGTCGGCCGCGAGCGGATCGCCGCGTTGCTCGTCGGCGGTCCGGGCATCGAGACAGTCTTCGAGTACGCCGCGACCCGGGACATGCCGGCGGTGAAGGTCCAGCCCCTTGAGCGAGACAACCTGCCCAGACGCGACGTTGTGTATCACGGCGCAGCGCCCGACCTCGCGGCCGGCCCCGGCCTTGAGATCATCGGGACGGTCCGCGACAAGGACACCGGCAAACCGCTGGTCGGCATCACCGTGCAGACGACGAGCCCCTTCGGCAATCCGTTCCGCTTCTTCAAGACGACCACCGACGCGCGGGGTGATTACCGGCTCTCGGGGTTACCCCCGAAGAACGAGTTCGGCGAGGCCCAGGAGCTCCTGGCCGGCGCGAAGGAGGGGCCGCCCTACGTTCCGTCGCTCCAGCAGGTCGGCGACACACCCGGGCCCGCCTCGGTCCGCAAGGACTTCGCCCTGAGTCGCGGCGCCTGGGCGCGCGGGCGGGTCATCGATCGCTCGACCGGCAGGCCGGTCCCTGCGGAACTCAATTACTTCATCCTCGAGGACAATCCGCACGTGAAGGACTACCCGGGCTACGGCACGCTCCGGTTCCTGAGGCCGTTCCGAACCGACGAGAACGGGGAATTCCAGATTGCGGTCATCCCCGGCCGGGGCATCCTGGGCGCCTGGGCCGCCGGGCCCTATCGGATAGGAGCCGGGCTCGAAAACATCAAGGGACGGGACCCCCGGGGCCTCGAGGTTGTCAATGCGCGCCCGAACGGGATCATACCGGCGAACTTCAACACCTTGATCGAGATCGATCCCAAGCCGGGCGAAGAATCGGTCACGGTCGACATCGGGCTCGACCGCGGCCGGACGCTCAAGGGCAAGCTCGTCGGCCCCGACGGCGAGCCGGTGGCCGGCGCCCTGATGTTGGGCGCGGAGGACTACTACCAGAGATGGTCTGAGCGACCGCTTCCCACGGCCGAGTTCGAGGTGCACGCGCTCGGGACCCAGCGGAAGCGCGGGCTGCTCTTCTATCACGAGGCGAAACACCTCGCCGGGGCCTATGTGGTCAAGCCCGACGAGGCGGGCCCCCTGACCGTCAAGCTCGAGCCGTGCGGGACCCTGTCCGGCCGGCTCGTCGATCGCGGCGGCCTGCCCCAGGCCGGGGCCCTGTTGACATGCAACCGCCCGATCCTCTTCCGGGAGGACGGTGCGGAGCTCGACAAGGGGGCCCTCCCGCCGTCCATCAGGACCGACAAGGATGGGCGGTTCCGGACCTCGGGACTGGTCCCCGGCCTGAAATACACCCTGACCGCCTGGAAGGACGGCCGGTTCGCCGGCCGGGCGGCCGAGGACGTGGGCATCCGGGCGGGCGAAGTCAAGGAGCTGGGTGACATCAAGGCGGGGGATTGAACCGACGACCGGAGCGTGGATCATGAATCATCCCGACAACAGCCCCGCGGGGGGCTACTGGGCCCCCTTTCGGCCGACGCCCGAAACGCCCTGGGACCTCCGCCGCGTCGTCCACCTCCACCGACGGGCGGGGTTCGCCGCGACAGGCGAGGAGCTGCGGCGCGACCTGGAAGATGGCCCGGAGGCGAGCGTCGACCGGCTCCTGGCCGGCCGGATTCTCCCCGCCGGGGCCGCGGCCGAGTTCGAACGGGCCTCGGCGGCGATCGCCGAGGCGGCGGTCGCGACGGCCGATCCGGACCGCCTCAAGGCGTGGTGGGTCTTCCGCATGCTGCTCGGCCCCGACCCGCTCGGCGAGCGGCTCGCGCTCATGTGGCACAACCACTTCGCCACCGGCAACCAGAAGGTCAACGACCTGGCCGCCATGCGGCGGCAGAACGACCTGTTCCGCAGATACGCCCGGGCCCCGTTCGGCGACCTCCTGGACGCCGCGATGCGGGACCCGGCCCTCCTGATCTGGCTCGACGCCCCGGCCAATCGCAACGGGCACCCGAACGAGAATCTCGCCCGCGAGCTGATGGAGTTGTTCACCCTCGGGATCGGCCACTATTCCGAGGGCGACGTGAAGGAGGCCGCGCGGGCCCTCACCGGCTGGACCGTTGCCGACGGCGCGTTCCTCGAATACGCCGCGAACCATGACCCGGGCGAGAAGACGATCCTCGGCCAGTCCGGGAAGTGGGCCGGCTCTCGACCTCATCCGGCTGCTGCTCGACGCATCCGGCCACGGCGCGGCGGCTGGCCGGCCGGCTCTGCGAGACGTTCATGGGCGAGGGGGGCATCCGTCCGGAGGGCGTGGACGAGCTGGCGGAGGGTCTGCGCGCGCATCACCTCGATATCGGCTGGGGAGTCTCGACGATCCTGCGATCGCGAGCCTTCTTCGCGACGGCGAACATCGGCACGCGGGTCGTGGGACCGGTCGAGTTCGTCGTCGGCGCGGTCCGGGCGCTGCAGTGCCTCGACCCGGCTCCGAGCACCCTGTCACTGGCCACGTGGGCCGCGCGGATCGGACAGGACTTGTTCTACCCGAGGAACGTCGGCGGCTGGGCGGGCGGGCGGACCTGGCTCAATTCGCGAGGCATGATCGCCCGGGTGAACTTCGCCACCGCCCTGACATCCGGGCGCGAGCTGGGCCTGGACCGGCCCCCCGAGGTGCTCCGCCTGGCCGGAGGCGGCGGCCGGGAGGAGGGCCTCGACCGGGTTGTCGTCTCGATCGCAGAGCACCTCCTGGGGGCCGATCCCGGCGCGGACTGGCGCGATCGGATCGCGAGGTCCGCGTCGGCCGGCTCCACGTCTCTCTCCGAATCCGCGCGGCGGGCGGCCGCGCTGATCCTGTCGTCGCCCGAAGCTCAACTCGCTTGACCCCGATCCCGTTACGAAAGGAGCCGTTTCATGCTCTCGCGTCGCGACTTTGTGAAGACGTCACTTCGTGGCGCATCGCTCTTCGCGATGGCGCCGGCCGTACCCGGGTTCCTCGCCGCGACGGCACGGGCCGCCGCGCCGTTGCAGGACGGCCGCGTCCTGGTCGTCGTCCAGCTCGACGGCGGCAACGACGGCATCAACACGGTCGTCCCCTACAAGGACGAGGGCTACGCCAAGAGCCGCAAGGCCCTCCGCCTGTCCGCCGATAAGTTGCACAAGGTCAACGATGCGGTCGGCCTCCACCCGAGCCTCACCGGCGTAGCCAGGCTGCTCGAGCGGGGCGAGCTCGCGATCGTGCAGGGGGTCGGCTATCCGAACCCGAGCCGGTCGCACTTCCGGAGCATGGCGATCTGGCAGACCGCCCGCCGCGACCCGGAAGAGCACGGCGGGCCCGGTTGGCTGGGGCGTGCGTTCGACGAGCGGCTCGAGGTGGGAGACGCCTCGGGCACCACCTTCGTGGGCACGGGCCAGCCGCCCGCCGCGCTGATCGGGCGGCGCAGCATCCCGGCGACGCTCGAGCGCCTCGACGACCTCGCCCTCAAGGGAGGGCCCGGCGCGCGAGGGGTAATCGGCGAAGCTCCGGACGGAGACGACGTCGGCGCGTTCGTCCGCCGGACGGCGCTCGACGCCTACACCGCCGCCGACAGCGTGGCCGAGATGATCCGCGCCGGAGGTCGGGAGGATGGGGGATCGGGCACCGACCTCCGCGGACGGCTGTCGCTCATCGCCCGGCTCATGAAGTCCGGCGCCCGGGCGCGCGTCTATTACACCCAGCAGGGCGGCTACGACACGCACGCCGGTCAACTTCGACCGCACGCGAGCCTGCTCCTCGAGCTATCCGACGCGCTCCGGCAATTCCAGGACAACCTGGCTGCGTCCGGCCTGGCGAACCGCGTGCTGGTCCTGTGCTTCAGCGAATTCGGGCGGCGAGTGCACGAGAACGCCTCGAGCGGGACGGACCACGGCACGGCCGGGCCCGTCTTCCTCGTCGGCAAGCATGTGCGGGCCGGCTTGGTCGGTGAGACCCCGAGCCTCCTCGACCTCGAGGACGGCGACCTGAAGATGGCCGTCGACTTCCGGCGGATCTACGCCGCCGTGCTCCAGGACTGGCTGGCGCTGCCGGCGGCCGGCGCGCTCGGCGGGCGGTTCGACCCGCTTCCCGTGATCCGGACGTAGCGGAATGCCGGCTTCAGGTCATCACATGCCGCGAGCCGAGATTCTGATCGGTCGTCGATGCCCTCGCAATTCGGACGCCGTCGAGCCACGTGGCTCCGTTTGACAGCGCATCGGGAAGAACGCCGCCAGCACCGGATCGGTCACCCACGAATCTGCGCGATGTCCTCGAATTCAAGACCGAAGTGCAGTGTGATCCAGGGTCTCGGCTTGCGATTTGCGTGTAGAGGAAGCATGTGCCCACGCGGGCAATTCTGAACTTTTCGTTAGCAGGAGTACTTCGATGTCGGACACCAAGGACAAGATCAAAGAGGGTATCGACAACGCAGCCAGTAAGGCGAAACAAGCGACTGAAAAGGCTGTCGACAAGACGAAAGAAGCCGCCCAGACCGCCGGGCAAAAAGTCAAGGGGGCCGGGCAGTACATCAAGGACAAATCGAGGTAACGTCCGACAAGTTCGAGAGCCCGGGCGGCCGTCTGCTGGCAAGAGTCGCGGAAGCGGCGGCCAACGCCTATGCAGACGCCGCCCGGCGCGTTGCGCGTGAGCTCCTCTGTCGGGACACGGCCCGAGCGCCGAGATCTCGCCATCTCTACAGACCATCAACTCCATCGAGAGTGCCAGCCCTGTGAATGCCCCGGGCAAGACGCCCGTCAGGGTTTCGGCGGGGTGGCTGAGGGGGCGAGGAGAGCCTGAAAATCGGCGCGGCTGCGAAGCGCATCAAACGCGTGGTCGCTCTCCAAGGCTTGCCTGTCGCGGTAGCCACTCTTGATCGCATCGCGAATCAACTCGACGGATTTGTCACCATAGACCTTGGTAAGCTTGGCCCGCGCGGCGGCATCGAGCTTCGGGTCGGCGGCCACGAGCGGGATGCCCTGCGCGAGGACCCTGGCGGCACGGACGGATTCCTCCGCCGCGGTCGGAGAAAGGGCAGTTAGCTCCGCGATCGTCTTTGCGGCGTCCTCGTGGGCTCCAAGCTTGATCAAAGCTTCGGCGAGACTGGCGCAGACGACCCGCGTGGAGGCGCGGCAGCCGGCATCATTGGGCGCGAGAGCGAGCGCCTTTCGTTTGCTCGCGAGTGCTTCATCCAGCAGCCGGCGGGCTTGGGTGATGTCGCCTCGGTCGCTCGCGAATCGGCCAAGTGCGGCCAGAAACTGCCCGAGGCTGTCAAAGTGATGCGGAGTATTGGGGAAGTTCTTCGTCATACCGAGCCGCAAGTCGGCAGCGCGGCGCATGGTCTGCTCGGCCTCAGGCAACCGGCCACGTTTCTCCAGCACATAGCTGAGGTTCCCGACGGTGAGGGCCAGCCTGGACTGGGCAAGGAAGTTGTTGGGGTTGCTCTTCACCTGTTTTTCCCAGAACGCGACCACTTCCCGGAGGACTCCCTCGGCTTCCTCGAGGCGGCCGCTTTTCATCAGGGCGCCGGCGAGGTTGCTGCGGGCCAAGGCCGCTCGGCGCGGGTAGTCGGCTGAGTCCGGGAAACGCGCGGTCAGGTCGTCGAACAAATCCAGGGCTTTCCGATACTCGGGGGCCGAGTCGGCGACCCGATGCGCGTTAAACCACGCGACACCGAGAATCTCGTGTGCCGAGGCCTGAAGGAAGCGATAAGCCGGCTCGCCGGGGTCGGCGGCGGCGAGTGACTCCAGCAGGTCGAGTGCCTTGCGAAGGCTCGCCTCGCCCTCGGTGGTCCGCCCGGTGTCGATGAAGATGCGGCCCAGGTCGCTGGTGGAGCGTGCCAGCTCTCTGCGATAGATCGCGGTGGCCGGGAACGTGCTCGCGAGCTGCTGCTGGATCGCCTGCGCCTCGAGGAAACACCGCTCGGCGTCCTCGGTGCGCCGCGAGTCAATGTACACGCGGCCGACGCGAGAGTACGCCATGCTGACCTCGAAGAGAACGTCCGGGTCGCCGTGGGCCTGAGCGGCGATGTCGCGGTAGAACTCGAGCGCGTCCTCCAACAGGGCGCGCCGGATCGGCTCGACCTGGGGAACGTCTTTCAACTGGAGCTCGCCGACTCGCGTGAGCAGGCGGTCGACCGCGTCGCGAGCCTTCCGCAGGTTCGCAAAGGCCTCGAGCCGGCTCGATTCGGCGAGATCGCGCTGGCGCTTCAAGCGCACATTGTCCCTGCCGATCACGACCGCCAGGGTCACCGCGGCGACGACGGCGGCGCCGGCCAGCGCCGAGATCGCTGGGTGGCGGTGCACCCACTTGAGCGCGCGCTCCCAGGCCGGCGTCGGGCGGGCACGGATGGGCTCGGCGGCGAGGAACCGCCGCAGGTCATCGGCCAGCGCAGCGGCGCTCGCATAGCGCGCCTGCGGCGGCTTGTTCAAGCACTTGAGGCAGATCGTTTCGAGGTCGCGCGGAATACGGGAGCGCAGCCGCGAGGGGGGCACGGGGTCAAGCGTCCGCACCTGGACCAGGGTCTCAAGCGCCGAGTCTTCCTGGAACGGGGGCCGGCCGGTGAGCACCTCGTAGAGGATCACGCCCAGGCTATAGACGTCGGCGGCCGGCCCCACCGCGCCGGCCTTCCCCTCGGCCTGCTCGGGCGCCATGTAGCTTGGGGTCCCCATGATGACCCCGGTCATGGTCCGGCTGGATGCGCCTTCCCCGCCGGGGAGGGGATCCTGGAGCTTGGCCATGCCAAAGTCGGTAATGCGCGGGACGAGGTCCGCGCCGTCGCCGGAGGGACTGCCGGACGAGGGATCCTCGAGGAGGACATTGCTCGGTTTCAGGTCGCGATGCAGGACGCCGCGGGCATGGGCATGGTCGACCGCCTCGGCCAGCGTGGCCAGCAGCCCCGCCGCCATGCGGCATGGCACCGGGTAGATGCGCTGGCGGAGCCAGGCCGACAGGGTGATCCCCCGGCAGTACGCCGAAGCGATGAAGCAGACGGAGCCCTCTTCGCCCGCCTCGTAGACCGGCACGATATTAGGGTGGTCGAGCCCCGCGGCGGCCATCGCCTCGTGCCGGAACCGCGCGCGGAGCTCGGGCGTGACCTGCACCTCCGAGCGCGGCACCTTGAGCGCGACCTCGCGGTGGAGGTTGGGGTCGTAAGCCAGGGAGACGATGCCGAAAGCTCCTCGTCCCAGCTCGCGCCGAACTTCGAAGCGGCCGAATCGTACGGGCACTGGCTCTGCGAGCACCGTTGGATCGACGGGCGCGTTGACCCTCAAGCTGGGCGCGAGACTTGAGGCGACGGCCCACATCTCGCGGACGGACTCACACCAGGCAGCCTCGCGCTCCAGACGCGATCGCAGCTCCTCGGGCGCGCCGAGCTGGTCGACCGAAGTGAAATCAGCCCCGGCGGCGAGCTGCTCGTCACAAGCGGCCAGCCAGCGGGGAAACTCATCGTCCCCGATCTCGACCTCGGTCTCGATCTCGGTCTCGCGTGGCTCGCGCTCTGTCGCCGGATCGCCGGGGGTCACGTCTGGCGCTCCCATTCCTGGCGCAGCCGCTCCATCGCGCGCGACCACACCTTGCGGGCGGACTCGGGGGACCGGTCGGTCAGGCGGCCGATCTCCTCGAACGATCGCTGATCCTCGAAGCGCAAGATGACGACCCGCCGGTACTCCTCCGGAAGCTGGTCGAGCGCGCGCCGAAGCGCCAGGGCTCGCTCGTGCTCGATCACGACGCCGCTGGGCGAGAGAGTCGACCCGGCCGGAACCTGCTCGATTCCGCCCCACGAGCCGCCGGCGTCGAAATCGATCTCGCGGCTAATCTCCCGCTTGCCGGTGTCGCGGTACCGCCGCGTGAACGCCCCGACCTTGTGCAAGAGCACCTGGCGCAGCCAGGCGCGGAGCTCTTCGGGCGATGAGCCCTGAAAGCCGCCGAAATTGCGCCCGGCCTCGAGGAATGTCTCCTGCACAATGTCGGAGGCGCCGCCCTTGGACCGCAAGTCATGGCCCAGCTCGCCCTCGGCCACACCCAGCAAATACCGCCGGCAACCCTCCAGCACCCGACCGAGCGCTTCGCGAGACCCGGCCCGGGCCGCGGCCAGCAGGCCACCGACCTCTTCCGCACGATCCGCCACCAGCCGTTCCCCCGTGTTCCCGCCCCGTTCCTATCGTCAGGCCGGGACTGGAGATCAGTCTATCGTCGCGGCGGCGTATGGCTCAAGACGTGCTGATGCCGCAGAAAATCAAAACCGACGCCTTCGTTTTTTTTTCGCAACAGTGTCCGGTTCGCGCCGGTTTTGGACCTTAGTGGCTTGGCTGAGTGCGATCACCGTTTCAGAGGTACCCCCATGTTCCGCCCATTGACGCCAAAGAGAAGGATGAACCCCCGACCCGCGATCGTGCGCAACCGGCGCTGGAACAAGGCGTTCCGCGCGCGGATCGTCTTTCCTGGCCTGGAGATGCTCGAGGACCGCATCGTGCTCTCCAACTGGTCGGGCCCGCTCACGACGAATACGACCTTCACCAACAACCAGGTCCAGAACATCGTTGGGAATGTGGACGTCGAGCCGGGGGTCACGCTGACTGTCGAGGCGGGGACGGTTGTCGAGTTCAATAGCGGCACGAGCCTGACCGTTGACGGCACTTTGCTCGCGCAGGGAACGACGTCGCAGACGATTGTCTTCACGTCGTTCAAGGACGACTCGGCTTCGGGGGGTAGTAACACAGCCAATCCGGGCGATTGGGGTCAGATCCTGTTCACCAGCACCAGTACGGGCAGCTTGATCGATGACGCCGTCATCAAGTACGGCGGCGGTGCGGAAATCGAGGCCAACGGCGCGTCGCCGACCATCGAGAACAGCACCATTGCCTACTCGACGGTCTACGGCGTCCAACTGGTCGACAGCGACGCGACCCTGACCGGGGACACGTTCCTGGACAACGGCTTCGGGAACGAGTTCGGCGGCGCGATGTACATGGACATGGCTTCCCAACCGGTCATGGGCAGCATCACTTTCACCAACAACAACGAGTACAACGGTGTGAGCTTGCCCGGCGGCAACTTGCCGGCAGGCACGACCACCTGGAGCAATGCCGGTATCGCTTACTGGCTGGATTCCGATGTGACCGTGCCCGCCGGCTCGACCCTGGTTATCGGCCCCGGCCAGGTGATCAAGCTCGGCGGTTTCGAGAGCGGCAACAACGTGATCGTGCAGGGTACGCTGCAAGCCAACGGCACCCCCACGCAGCCGGTTGTCTTCACGTCCAAGAAAGACGACTCCGCCGGCGGCGACACCAACAACGACGGCTCGAATAGCAGCCCGGGACCCGGCGATTGGGGTTCCATCGAGTTCACCGCCACCAGCACGGGCAGCATGCTCGACAACGTCTTGATCAACTACGGCGGCACCGAAGTTGTGGCCACCGGCGCGTCGCCTAACGTCGAAAACACCACTTTCGACAATGCAGGGAGCTTCGGCGTGCAATTGACCGGCAGTGACGCGACCCTGACCGGGGACACATTCGAGGATGACGGCTTCGGCGACGAGTTCGGCGGCGCGATGTACATGGACATGGCTTCCCAGCCGGTCATGAGCGGTATCACTTTCACCGACAACAACCAGTTCAACGGCGTGGCCTTGACCGGCGGCAGCCTGCCCTCGGGCACGACCACCTGGAACAATCCCGACGTCGTTTACTGGCTGGATTCCGATGTGACCGTGCCCGCGGGGGCGACGCTCGTTATCGGCCCCGCGCAGGTGATCAAGCTCGGCGGTTTCGAGAGCGGCAACAACTTGATCGTAAATGGCACCTTGAACGCGCAGGGAACGGCCGCAGCGCCCGTCGTCTTCACGTCCAAGAAAGACGACTCCGCCGGCGGCGACACCAACAACGACGGGTCGAAGTCTAGCCCGGGACCCGGCGATTGGGGTTCCATCGAGTTCACCGCCACCAGCACGGGCAGCATTCTCGACAATGTCTTGATCAACTACGGCGGCACCGAAGTTGTGGCCACCGGCGCGTCGCCTACTGTCGAAAACACCACTTTCGACAATTCAGGGAGCTTCGGCGTGCAGCTCATCGACAGCGACGCGGTCCTGACGGACGACACGTTCCTGGATGACGGCCTCCCCGGCGACGGCAGCGGCGCGCTTGATATGGACCAGGCTTCCCAACCGGAGTTGAGCGGGCTCACGTTCACCGGCAACTTCATCAACGGCGTGAGCGTCGAAGGGGGCAGCCTGCGCGCCGGCACCACCACCTGGAACCTTCCCGGCGCCGTGTTCTGGCTGAATGCCAACGTGACGGTGCCACAGGGCTCGACTCTTGTGATTGATCCTGGACTGGTGCTCAAGTTCGGCGGCTTGTTCGGCAGCACCCAGTTGGTCGTGCAAGGAAGTTTGCAAGCTCAAGGAACGGCCGCGCAGCCGATCATCTTCACCTCGAAGCAGGACGAGTCTGCCGGGAGCAACACGAACAACGCCGGCTCGTCGGCCAGCCCGCCCTCGCCCGGCGACTGGAGCGGCATCCAGTTCACATCCACCAGCACGGCTAACGTGCTGAACTACGTCGAGGTTCGCTACGGTGGGCAGGTCGGCATTGACGGCCTAGGCTGCATCGAAACCGACGGCGCGCCCTGACAATGGACAACAGCATCGAGAGCAACGGCGTTCACGTGGGCCTGATCGCCTTGACCGGCTCGGACGTAACGCTGGAGAGCGACGTGTTTGAGCAGAACCCCACCGGCTTGCAACTCGAGGCCGGGTCTACCGACACAGTGGTCAACAACACCATCGACGGCAACCAAGTGTACGGCGTCATTCTCGATTCACCCAATGCCACTCTGGTCAACGACCTGATCACCAACAGCGGCCAGGCCGGGGTGATCGAGCGCAGCCCGACCACCTTGATGATGAGCTATTGCGACGTTTATAGTGCGAGCTCGCCCGACTATAGCGGCCTGTCCGATCCGACCGGCACCGACGGTAATCTCGAAGTCAACCCAGACTATTTCAACGAGGCAAACGGAGACCTCGAGCTGAACCCCACCTCGCCGGTCGCTGGCGCCGGCACCAGCGTGGTGAGCCCTGGAGTCTCGGCCCCGTCGACCGACGTGCTGGGGAACCCGCCGTTTGACGACCCGAACATCACCGGCCGCGGCGACGGGTCCGGCTACGACATCGGGGCGTACTGGCCCCAGCAGGTCGCGACGTCCAACGTGGATCTGGCAACGACAGCCGTGAGCGGGCCGGCGACCGGGCTCGAAGGCCAATCGGTGACGGTCAACTGGACGGTGGAGAGCGTGGGCGCGGGGACGGCGACCGGTTCGTGGCACGATGCTGTCTACCTGTCGGCCAGCCCGGTCTTCACGCCGGACGCCATCCTGCTGGGTAACGTGGAGCACACCGGCGACCTGGGGCCGGGCCAGAGCTACAACGCCTCGGGCACGTTCACTCTGCCTGGGGTGCTCCCGGGCAATGAATACTTCCTGGTGCGCTGCAATTCGTTCAACGAGGTCTTCGAGGGCAGCGCGCTGGCCGACAACGTCATGGCTTCGGCGACTCCCGTGGCCATGAGCCTGCCGGTCCTGACGGTGGGAACGCCTCAGACTGGCCAGCTCGCGGCCACCGGCTCGAGCGAGCTGTACCAGGTGACGACCACCGCGGGCGGCAATCTCAACGTGTCGGTCACCGGGTCCAACGGAAATACCAATGAGCTGTTCGTCTCGTTTGGCGACGTACCGACCGTGCAGTCGTTCGACGCTCGCAGCATTCTGCCGAACTCGGCCAACCAGGCGGTATCGCTGGCAAACGTAGAGGCAGGGACGTACTACGTCCTCGTCTATGGGGCCAACATTCCCTCCGGCGAGAACTTCACACTGACTGCCACCACGCCCGGCTTCTCGATTACTAGCATCAGTCCCACCCAGGGCAGCAACACCGGCCAGGTGACGCTGTCGATCAATGGTGCTCAGTTCGACGGCAACTCTCAGCCGCAACTGGTGGACAGCGCGGGCGTCACGATCAAACCGCTCGCGGTGTACTACACCGATTCGGGCCTGATCTCCGCGACCTTCAACCTGACCGGCCTGCCGACCGGCGCGGCCGACGTGCAGGTGGTGAACACCGGCGGCGCGACAGAGACGTTGTCGCACGGTTTCAATATCACCGCAGGTAAACCGGGTGAGCTAGTGACGAGCATTTCCGCGCCAAGCGGAGTGCGCGTTGGCCGAGGCTTCACGGTGACGGTCAATTACCAGAATGTGGGCGCAACCGACTTGCTCGCGCCGGTGCTCGTGGTTAGCGGAAACGGTTCGGCGGAGTTGAGCTTCTATTCCGATTTTTCCAACCCGGCGACGAGCCTCGACCTGATCGCCATCAACCCCAATGGACCGGCAGGAATCCTGCCACCCGGCGCAAGCGGTAGTCTCACGATCTACGGCACATCGTCCACCACGGGGAGCGTCACACTCCAGGTTTCTACGGCTCAGTACCCGGCCGCACCGATCGACTATGCCGAGCTCGCCTCTATCGTCAAACCTCCGAACCTCACCGCCGCTCAATTCGCTGCGATCTATCCGCAACTTCAGGCCCAGATCGGAACCTCTTGGTCGGGTTATGTGGCCGCTCTCTCCCGGGATGCCACGTTGCTACCGCCCCCGCTCGGGCTGAACTACGACTTGCAGGCCGTCTTCAACTTGGAGGTAAACAAAGCGCGGGCGGCCTTGAGCCAGTCCGTGTCGGGACAGATCTTCCTCAATGATACCGCTCATCCTCTGAGTGCGGCGAGCATCGTATTGACCGGGAGGACGACCGGACAGGTCTTCATCACCAATGCCTTGACAGACGGTTCGTTCCTCGTGTCCGGCCTCGTGCCGGACACTTATGACGTTAGCCTCAAGGAGTATCAGCTCGCGGCGCCCGTGACTGTGGTCGTCGGCTCCGGAAATGTGACCGGAGTCAGCATCGTTGCTGTCCCCGGCGGTGTGATTAGCGGTTCGATCGTCCAAAGCGACTCAGGTGCGCCGCTTCCCAACGTACCGGTAGCAGCGGTCGACGAAAACGGCGACCTCTTTCAAGGCGTGTCCTCGTCAAACGGGCTCTACACAATCGAGAACCTGCCCGCCGGCACCTATGACGTGCAGGCCGGTGGCGGTTCCTATGTTGAGACGGACGCGCCCGGGATCACGATCACCGCAGGCGCGCTGGTCCCCGAAATAAACCTCGCGTTGGCAACGGCCGCGACCGTCACGGGCCTCGTGCTCGATGCGAATGGCGAGGGCCTCGCGGGCGCCTACGTGGTGATGAACGACAGCGATGGCAATGCCGTCGGCGACGGCGCGACGACCAATGCCTCCGGTGCTTACACCCTGACGGGGCTGCCGGCCGGGACGTACAGCCTTCAGGCCAGTTCCGCCGGTTTCGGTACGGTCACGCTCAATAACGTGACTGTTGCCGCTGGAGCGGCCATGACCGCTCCCGATATTACCCTAGCCGCAGCAGGCTCGCTCGTCGGCGTGGTCACGACGCAGGGCAGCGGTGCGCCGGTCCCCTTTGCGATCATCACGGCGGATCTCGGGAGCCAATTGGTCGAAACTACGCAAGCCAACAGCGATGGCTCATTTAGCCTGCCGAATCTGCCTCCCGGAATCTACACGGTGACGACGGCCATTTCGGGTTTCTTCAATGGTTCAGCCACCGCCGCTGTTGTCGCCGGCCAGACGACCACCGTGCCCGCGCTCAATGTGGAGCCAGCGGGCAGCGTCACCGGCCAAGTCACGCGCCAGTCCTCCGGGGCCGCGCTTTCGGGCGTGGAGTTGACGATCTTCTCGGGCGGTACGGCCGTGGACTATGCGGTGACGGATGCCAACGGCGACTACGAAATCGATAATCTCGCTGACGGCACCTACGATGTGACGGTCGGCGCCATTGGGTCCGAGGGGGCGGCGAGCAGCAGTGTGATGCTCAGCGCTGCGAGTCCCTCGGCAACCGCGAACTTCGTCCTGGCGGTCATCGGCTCCATCAGCGGCACTACCCTTGCCAGCGACGGCAGCACGCCGGTCCCGGATGTTCCCGTGACCCTGTACAGCGCGGGCAATCCGTTGTTGCAGGAGGACAGCGACGACAACGGAAACTTCCAGTTTCTGCTCCTTGAGCCAGGCACGTACTACCTCGTGGCCGCTGATGAAACGGCGGTCTATGGTACTCAAGCCCCGCTTGCCATCACGGCGGGCACGGATCTCGCGGGCGTCCAGCTTGTGGCAAGCGTCCCGATGGTCACGGGGACGGTCACCGATGCCGTGACCGGCGACCCGGTGGCAGGAGCCGTGCTGCACATTTCCGGCGCCGGCATCGATGGCCTGACCGACACCCTCACCGACGCGTCAGGCAATTTCCAGTTTGCAGGCCCCGCCGGCGACCAGCTCACCATCACGTCCAACGCGACCGGCTATGCTTACCAGACCCAGCAGGTCACCTTGCCCGCCTCCGGGTCAACCACCCTGAATTTCGCGCTCACCGCCGGCATCACCCTCAGTGGCACTGTTACGGGCAGCGGCGCGGCAGCGCCTCTAGCAAACGCAACCGTGGCCGTACGAAACGAAAGTGGACCGCTTGAGTGGTACACGGCCGTCTCGGATCCCCAGGGGAACTTCCTGCTCGATACCTTGCCTGCCGGCACTTATGATATCGTGGTCGCGGCGACCGGATACCAGAGTCTAGTTATACGCGGAATGGCGATTTCGGGCAGCGAATTGGGTCGAACCTTCAGCCTGGAACCGGCATCCATAAGCGTGTCGGGCGTGTGAGCGATTCATCCGGGCGCGGGTTGCCCGGGGCGGTCGTCGAGGCGACCGACGCCGCCGGAAATATCATTGCCGAGACCGCCGCCGGTGCCGGCGGGGACTACACTTTGACCGCTCTGCCCGCCGGCACGTTCGCTCTCACTGCCACCCTGGATGGGGCCGCGTCCGTCAGCCTTTCGCCGCTCACCGTTGCCGCCGGCGCTGCTCAGACCGGCGTGAATTTCGCTCTCCAGATCGTCACGATCGACCCGGTCAGTCCCGACTTCGTCCCCACCCCCGACAGTATCGTCAGCGGGGCCCTGAGCTTGCTCCAGTACCAGTCGCCGCCAAAGCCGCTGGGGAACGCAGTTCAGTTGCCGACGCTGCCGGCGATGACCTGTCAATCGGTTGTCAATGATTATATCATGATTCAGAACTACATACAGTTGGCCAATAAATACTTTGCGATCTGGCAAGAGAATTACAGCGCGGGCCAAAACGCGCAGTTCTTCAACGTAAGCACGGTCGCGCTGCAAGGGCTCAAGCTC
Source organism: uncultured Planctomycetota bacterium (assembly GCA_963823665.1). Taxonomy (GTDB): domain Bacteria; phylum Planctomycetota; class Planctomycetia; order Isosphaerales; family Isosphaeraceae; genus CAVXHV01. The sequence goes on along the minus strand of CAWGMQ010000003.1, from coordinate 491,261 downwards.
TCGGGCGATGCGGCCAGCATCGTGCTGGATATTGCGGGCATCGCCAAGGCTTTCCCGTCGGCGTTGTCGAGCATCATCGACGGTATCGCGGGCGAGTCGAGCTCGGCTGCTAAAGCGGCGCTCGACGCCGTCAAGAGCGCTTTCGACCGCTTCGACAAGTTTGTGAACTCCGTTCGCACTCAAGTCAACGAAAACAACGCCGCGATCGCCGCGGGCAATTCGCCATCGACTTTGGACAATTTCAATACCCTGCTCGGCTTCATAAAACAGGGGCTCGACGACTTCGTCGCGCTTTTCGGAGAAGCCGAAAGCGAAGTGGCGATATTGTGGGGCAAAGCCAGCCCGATCGCCGGGCTTATCAATGATCTCCTCAGCGCTTACTCTGACTGGGGCACGCTTCAATCCGACTACAACACAGCGGTCAATAACATTAACAGCGTCGGCATGCGCGACCAGAATGCCGCCGACCTGTACATTCTCGCGGAAGGATACGCCGCTTCGGCTCTGAATGACTACAACACAGACCTGGCCCTCTGCCGGGCTAGTGATCCTCAGGTCTCGCCTGTAATTCCCCCGCCGGGTGATACGGGCGGCCCCACGACTACCGTGCAGGTCGGAGGCGCCGTTGACCCCAACAACCTGGTCGGCCCCGCCGGCTACGGCCCGCAGGGCTTTATTCAGCCGGAAACAATGCCGTACGAGGTCGATTTCGAGAACGACCCGACCAAGGCCACCGCCGCCGCGCAGGTCGTGACCGCCACCATGACCCTCGACCCAAATCTCGACCCCGGCACCTTCCAGTTCACCGGTTTCGGGTTCGGCGCTTACAACTTCACCATACCCGCGGGCCTGTCGGATTACTCGACGACCATCGACCTTCGCCCGGATGGCATCGACCTGCTGGTGCCAGTCACGCTCGACCTGGACCAGGCAACCGGCGTGGTCACGGTGACTTTCCAGTCGCTCGACCCGGCGACGATGGAGCCGCCCGACGGCATCAACGCCGGCTTCCTGCCCGTGGATGACGCCAACCACGACGGTGAGGGCTACTTCACCTTCTCCGCCCAGCCGAAAGCCGGTGTTGCCACAGGCACCACGATCACGGAGCAAGCCTCGATCGTCTTCGACACCAATTCGGCGATCCAGACGCCGGCGAGCCTCAACACGATTGATACCGGCCCGCCGGCGAGCAGCGTTGCGCCACTTCCGGCGAGCAGTGGTCCCAATTTCACGGTCAATTGGTCAGGTCAGGACGATACCGGCGGCTCAGGTATCGCGTTCTACAACGTGTATGCCTCCGACAACGGCGGGCCATTCACCCTCTGGCAGTCTGCCACATCCAGCACATCGGCAACGTTCACGGGCGTTGCAGGCCATACGTATGGATACTATTCGGTGGCCACTGACAACGTCGGCAATATTCAGCCCACGCCGACGGCTGCCCAGGCCACCACCAAGGTAATCGGCGCGCCATCCAGCACGGTCAGTCCTCTGCCGTCCACGACCGCAAGCACGAGCTTCACGTTGAGCTGGAGCGGATCGCCGGGCACCGGCGCCACGAGCATCAAGTCTTACGAGATCTTCGTCTCGGATGACGGCGGCGCCTTCACACCATTCTTGATCCAGACCACGGCAACGTCTGCAACGTTTACCGGCCAGGCGGGCAACGCCTACGGCTTCTACAGCGTCGCCACCAACAATCTCGGCATCGCCCAGCCGACCCCGCAGACTGCCCAGGCGAAGACGACCGTGGCGGTTCCACCGGCTCCGCCTTCGATCATCATGGAAAAGCCGGTCTTTGTGCGCAAGCTCAAAAAGGGGAAGCCGGTCGGTCCTTCAACCCTCACCGGCTTCGACTTGACGTTTAGCGCCCCGCTCAATCCGGCCAGCGCGAACAACCGCCTCAATTACCAGCTCGATAACGTCACGACGAAGAAGGTCAAAAAGAAAGTGAAGATCACGCTGCACCCGATCACCGCGTTCACGGTTTCGTACGTCCCGTCGACCGATACGGTGGATCTGACGCTGCTCGGCAAGCAAACGTTCCCGACCGGCGGGCAGCTCACAATCGTGGGTGGCGCCGGCGGAGTCACAGGCGGCTCGGGCGCATCCTTGACGGGCACGACCACGTTCACGATCTCGAAGAAGGGGACGACGATCACGCCGTCGTGACGACGGGCTCTTGATGGCTACGCACCGAGGGAGCCGCTCGATGGTCATTCCGTGGCGAAACCGATCCTCGCTGGCAACAATTCAGTCCTCGTTACTCGGTGGAGGCAGATCATGAACGTCAATACGATGTTGTATGCCCGCGAGCGCCGGTGTCGATTACGAGACCGGCGCTCTGCCGGGCGGCGCGGTGCGCGAGGCCAATGATGGACCCGCTCGAGGGCAGGCTGCTCTTGACCGCCACGATGATCGAGCTTATGGATTCGGCGGGCTCGATCGTGGCCGGGCAGATGGAGGACTTCACGGCCATGGTGACGGCCAACCCGCCGAGCAACAAGCCGCTCGCGGGCGGGACCGTCAGCTTCTTCGATAACGGGATGATGATCGGTCAGGCGCGCCTGGGGGACGGCATGGCTGACTTCGAGACGTCAAGCTTGCCGCAGGGGCAGAACGTCGTGACGGCCGCGTACAGCGGCTCTGGCTCGTACGCAGGCAGCGTCACTCAGCCTGGACCGGCGATGATCAACTCCTCGATAGCACTCGATGAGTTCGGCGACCCGACGAGTTTCGTTGCCTCGGACTCGGGCGGCGATATCTTTGTCTCGATGTACGGTGTGTTCGACCAGGACGTCGTCGAGGGCCAGGGTGGTGCGGTCAGCGTGTTCGCGGGCGACGGCTCCGCCCCGTCTTACCCGTACACAGGCCCGGCGACCGGCGTCGCGCTGGGAGATCCCGCCGGGCTCGCGGTCTCGGGCGGAACGGTTTACGTCGCGGATAACATGAACAACGTGGTTTTCGCGGTGAACGTCGCGTCCGATATGATCACGTTGTATGCAGGCAATGGCAACTACGAGGGCTCGACGAGTGACGGAATGGCGGCCACGGCGGCGTTCCTGAACGGACCGATGGGACTGGCCGTCGACTCATCCGGCGATCTGTTCATTGCGCTCAACATGAGCGGAGCGTCTTGACGAAGAGCGAGCGCCGGTAACCATGGACGGCGATCAGCTCATCCTTCCACCGGTGGCGTTCACGGGCGGGACCGTAGGGACCACCGCGCAGTTCTCATCGCTTCACCGTCTCCTATGTGGCGGCAAGTAACGCGGTCGAGATCATCTTTGGGGCCAAGGAAACCTTCTCGACCGAAGGTGGGAATTCCCGATCTGCCTGCCGACGTCTTCGCCGCGCCCTGAACCGACCGAGGCGCGGATCGTCATTCGCTGGACGGAAGCCCAACGCCTGAGCCTGACCCCGATTTGATGGAGCCCTGCGGGTAACCAATCCCGTCCGGCAGAGTCGGGCCAGCAGCGTGAAGCGACAGTGGCGGATCGGCATAGAAGCGTTGCCTTCGTCGCGCTTTTTCCTGTTCACCCATTCGGTTCTCGCCCGAATGGTCGCGCGATACGGGCGGCGGAAGCGCTTCGACCGGAGAAGTCCCGCTCTCCTTTGAGTCGTGCGCGGGCGCTGAGGTGTCTTTTTTCATGACGGATTCTGTCCGATCTGAAAACGACACCACGACAGCCACGATGAGAAGGATGGTCACCATCACCGCGAGAATCACAAGACGCCTGCTCTGGGCCAGGCCGCCGGACCGCGCCGCGCGCTCGGTTTCAAGGTTTGTCTCTCATCGGCAGGCGATTGCGGCCGGTCTGGCGGCGGTTCGATGTGCTGCGGTGGTGTGGATCGTCTCAGCGGCTGGGGCGCAGCGGAAGGCGGCTTCGGCGAAGCGGGCGGCATTTCTGCGCGCTGCGGTGGTGGCGACCGCTTCAGCGGCTCGGCGGCAGCGGAAGGGGGCTTCGGCGAAGCGGATGGCATTTCTGCGCGCTGCGGTGGTGCCGACCGCTTCAGAGGCTGGGCGGGGGCGGAAGGGGGCTTCGGCGAGGCGGGCGGCATTTCTGCTCGCTGCGGTGGTGCCGACCGCTTCAATGGCTGGGCGTCTGCGGCAGGCGGTTTCGGCGGGGCCGACGGCTTCTCTTCCTTCGGAGGTGGTGCGGACCCTCTCGCCGGCGGGGCTTCGGCAGAAGGCGATTTCGGCCGGGCAGACGGCTTCTCTTCTTGGCGGGTTGATGCGGCCGGTTTTAGTGGTTGTCGTTCGCTGGCCGGTGGTTTCGGCGGTGCGGACGCCTTCTCTTCCTTCCGCGGCGGTGCGGACGCTTTCGGCGACGGGGCTTCGGCGACGAGAGGCTTTCGCGCGGCCGGTGCAGCGGCCTCTTCCCCCAGTGCCATCGCAAGTTCCCTGAGGTTCAACTCATGGTCGTCGGAGGCGCCTTTGCGCTCTTCTGGGTCGGCACTTGGCTCGCCGCCGACATTGACATCCGATCGCACGTCCATCAACAGGTCCCAGAGGTTTAGCTTGCCGTCGGTGACCATGTCTTCAGATTCGATGCGGCGGGCGAAGATCGCCGATTCGGCGATCGGCCGCAATGGTTCCCCCCGTTCAAGCGGTGCCTGATTGCAGACTTCGGCCGCCGCCGTGGGTGCGAGGGGCGGGGCCACTGTGCCCATGTCGCTGTCGGTCGAGAGCTTCGACGCCTGCAACAGCGCGATGACTTCGGTCATCGAGGCTGGGCGATCCTCTGGCTTCTTGGCCATCATTTTCAGGTAGACGGCCTCGAGAGCAGGCGAGACGTCGGGCCGGATGTCGCGCAGGAATGGTGCCGGGTGCTCCTGGTGAGCCACCATTCGCTTCAGCATGGATTTGCCGGCGAACGGTTCGCGGGCGCTCAGCAGAAAGAAAAACGTGCAGGCCAGGCTGTAAATGTCGGCGCGATGGTCGACGTTGTGCGAGTCTTCAGCCTGTTCGGGAGCCATGTAATCAATGGTTCCCATGTACGTGTGACTCTGGGTCAGGCGGCCGGTGATGGTCTTGCTGAACGGATTGCTGGCGTCGACGATCCGGGCCAGGCCCAGGTCGAGCACACGGACCGTGCCTTGGCGGTCGAGCATGAGGTTGCCGGGCTTGATATCGCGATGAATGATTCCTTGTTCGTGGGCGGCCTCCAAGCCGCGGGCGGACTGGATCAGGTAGTCGAGGGCGTCGGAGACCGGCAAACGTCCATGCTCGCGGATGACGCGTTCCAGGTTGATCCCCTCGACGTAGTCCATCACCAGGAAATGGACACCGCGGTCTTCATCGGCCTCGAAGGCGGCGACCAGGTTGAGGTGCTTGAGCCGGCCGGCCGCCTCGAACTCGCGGCGGAAACGCATGACGGCGCCGGAGTCCCGAGTGAATGACGGAGGAAGGATCTTGAGCGCGCCTAATCGACCGAGCTTGCGGTGACGGGCCTTGAAAACCATACCCATCCCACCCTGGCCCACCTTGTCGAGGATGAGATAATTGCCGACCAAGAGGCCGCGGCTCTTATTCTGGTAGATCGCGGCGGCCTGATAGGGAGTGAGCCTGCCGGCCATGACGAGGGCACGCGAGAGCCCCACCACGCCTTCGGCGGAGTCGACGGCAAACCGCTCGAGCTCGGCGGCGTCGATCAGGCCGATATCGGTGAGCGCGTCGGCAAACTCACGATAGCTCGCGACCCCTCTCGCTTTGGCCGGCGCACCGGCCTGGCCAAGGGCGGGGTCGTGAAGTCGCTGGGGCCCCGCCTCGGATTGCCGGACTGTCTCCGCAGGAACATGGGCGCGAGGACCTTGTGTCTCGTCGCAAGCAGACATTCTGGTTTTCCTCGAGCGTACTCTGCCAGCTCCGGCCGTCACGATGAGAACTCGCCGCCGTCCGAGTTTCCCTCGTCGGTAGCCGCCAAGTCGCCTCCGTGCTTGATCAAGTGATCGTGGAGAAAGAGTGAACCTGGGCGCCGACATGGAATATGGTAACGGATGGATCGTGCGCCAGCTACCGGTTAGATCGTTCTCCGGCATTCGGTCGATCGGCGAGTGTAGTCGGACGAACTCTTCGTCCTGACAACTGGTTCGCAACTTCGGTGGAGCGGGCTTGCTGGCGGGCCAACCATTGCTGAGAATGTCGTCGCACGTCGTGTGTGTGCCGGATCGAGCAATCACGCCTTCCCGCGGGTGCTGCGATGTCTGACGTCACCGTCATCCTTGCCGCGATCGAGCAGGGAGACCAGGAGGCGGCGAGCAAACTCTTACCGCTCTTGTACGACGAGCTCCGTAAATTGGCCGCGCAGAAACTGGCGGGCGAGCCACCGGGACAAACGCTTCAGGCGACGGCGCTCGTTCATGAGGCTTATCTCAGATTGGTTGCCTCCGATCCCGAGAAGCGGTGGGACGGCCGAGGCCACTTCTTCGCGGCGGCCGCGGAGGCCATGAGGCGGATTTTGGTGGAGAACGCACGCACGAAGTCGAGAAAGAAGCGGGGCGGCAACCTCGATCGACGAGACTTCGATCCCGAGGCGATCTCCGCCCCGGAACGCGACGCGTACGTGATCGATCTGGACGAAGCACTCGAGAAACTGGCGAAATTGGACCCGCCGGTGGCCGAGCTGGTGAAGCTGCGCTACTTCGTCGGGATGACCATTCCGCAAGCGGCCGAAGTGCTGGGAATTTCCCCCAGAACAGCCGATTTCCACTGGAAATACGCCAGGGCGTGGCTGCGCGAGGAAATGAAACCCTGATCTCGGCGGGAAAATTTCGAGAGGCTTTGCGCGATATCGCTGCCAACGGCGCATGGAGTTATGAGACGTCTGGGATTCCTCGCCCGGGGAGCATTCAAATGAACGAACGCGAGCTGTTTATCGCCGCCTTGCAGATTGCCGACGAAAGTGAGCGGTCGGCCTTCCTCGACCGGGCCCGCGCCGATAATCCAGACCTGAAGAAAAGGATCGAGGCGTTACTTCGCGCTCATTTCGAGAGCGATGATCGGCTCGAACGTCGCGCTCGTCGATCAGGTAAGCATCGACACCACCGTCGGATCCGCCTCTGGACACCCGGAAACAGAATCCGCCGGAGGGCATGCTTCCGAGCCCGAAGGCGGTCCTGCCTCTCGCACGGCGACGGTCGATTTTCACGCCGGCGCGAAACCGAACGAGCAGATCGCGGGTCGCTACACGCTGCGAGAAAAGATCGGCGAAGGCGGGATGGGCGAAGTCTGGGTCGCCAAGCAGTCCGAGCCTGTGAAACGAAAAGTTGCGCTCAAGCTGATCAAGGAGGGCATGGATTCTCGCGCTGTCTTGCAGCGATTCGAGCAGGAGCGACAGGCGCTGGCAATGATGGACCATCCCAACATCGCCAAGGTCTTCGACGCCGGACTGACGCCTGGCGGCCAGCCGTTTTTCGTGATGGAGCTGGTCAACGGCTTGCCGCTCAACAAGTTTTGCGATCAGTTGAAGCTCACGCCAAAAGAACGACTCGAACTGTTCGTGCCGATCTGCCAGGCGGTTCAGCATGCGCACCAAAAGGGAATTGTGCATCGCGATCTGAAACCGGCGAACATCCTGATCACGATGGTCGATGCCCGGCCCGTGCCCAAAGTGATCGACTTTGGCGTGGCCAAGGCGACGGGCGGGAAGCTCACCGATGAATCGCTCTCCACGCAGTTCGGCGCGATCGTGGGCACGTTCGAGTACATGTCTCCGGAGCAGACCGGATTCACGGGCCAGGACATCGACACCCGGGCCGACATTTACTCACTCGGCGTGATTCTCTACGAGCTGCTCACCGGCCTTCGACCATTCGACGCCGCTCGTCTCAAGAAGGCCGCGCTCACCGAGATGATCCGCATCATTCGTGAAGAGGAGCCGTCGAAGCCGTCGACGCGGCTCTCGACCGATGCTTCGCTTCCTTCGCTGGCGGCGATGCGGCAGACCGAGCCGCGCAAGTTGATGACGTTGCTGCGAGGCGAGCTCGATTGGGTGATCATGAAGTGCCTGGAGAAGCATCGCGAGCGGCGCTACGAGACGGCCAGCGCGCTGGCACGCGACATCGAGCGCTACGTGGCCGATCTCGCGGTGGAGGCGCGGCCGCCGTCGGCCGGATATCGCTTCCAGAAGTTCGTGCGGCGCAACAAAGGCCGGGTGATCGCGGCGGGCCTGGTCTTGCTCGCCTTGGTGGTCGGCATCATCGGCACGTCGATCGGCCTGGTGCGGGCCGAGTACCAACGGGGGGTGGCCATCAAGGCGCGGAACGCCGAGACGGCGCGGGCCGAAGGGGAACGGCTGGCCAAGCTCGATGCCGATCAGAAGCGACGCGACGCCGAGACGAACCTGGGTTACGCCAAGAAGGCTAACAAACTGCTCGGCTCGGTCTTCGAGAATCTGAACCCGACGCAGAATTACGCGACGGTGTCTGAGCTGCGCGACGCGCTCAAGGCCAATCTGAGCCGGGCCATCCAGGACCTCGAAGGCACCGCCATCGGCGATCCGCTGGCCGTGGCCGAGATGCAAGTGACGCTCGGGCTGTCGCTGGATAGTTTGGGAGCGTCCGATCAGGCTATCCCGCTGTTCCTCAAGGCTCGCGAAACCCGAACAAACAAGCTCGGGCCCGACCACCCCGACACCCTGGCCGCGCTCAACAACCTCGCCTTGGCGTACAAGGCCGTCGGCAGGCTCCCCGAGGCGATCGCCCTGTTCGAGCGCGTCCGCGACGCCGCGATCGCCAAGCTAGGCCCCGACCACCCCAACACCCTGACGACGCTCAACAATCTCGCCGAAACGTACCGGTCGGCCGGTAAGCTCCCCGAGGCGATCGCCCTGTTCGAGCGCGTCCGCGATGGCATGATCGCCAAGCTCGGCCCCGACCACCCCGACACCTTGACCGCGCTCAACAACCTCGCCCTGGCGTACCAGGACGTCGGCAAGCTCCCCGAGGCGATCGCCCTCAACGAGCGCGTCCGCGATGCCCGGATCGCCAAGCTCGGCCCCGACCACCCCGACGCCCTGACCTCGCTCCACAACCTCGCCACGGCGTACCAGGCCGCCGGCAAGCTCCCGGAGTCGATTGCCCTCCTCGAGCGCGTCCGCGACGCCCAGATCGCCAAGCTCGGCCCCGACCACCCCGATACCCTGATCACGCTCGGCAACCTCGCCGCGGCGTACTATACCGCCGGCAAGCTCCCCGAGGCGATCGCCCTGTTCGAGCGCGTCCGCGACGCCCGGATCGCCAAGCTCGGCCCCGACCACCCCCATACCCTGACAACGCTTGGCAACCTCGCCACGGCGTACCAGGCCGCCGGCAAGCTCCCCGAGGCGATCGCCCTGTTCGAGCGCGTCCGCGACGCCCAGATCGCCAAGCTCGGCCCCGACCACCCCGACACCCTGCTCACGCGCGGCAACCTCGCCGCGGCGTACTGGCGGGCAAAGCAACTCGACAAATCCGTGCCTCTGTTCGAGGACGTGCTCAAGCGGCAAGAGGCCAAGCTTGGCCGCCAGCATCCGAATACACAGTTCACGGTGGCCAACCTTGGGGTCAACTACAAGGATGCCGGCAGGCTCAAGGAGGCGATCCCACTCCTCGAGGAAGCCCATCAAGCGGCGAAGAGATTCCCAACGCTTCGCTGGGTTGCAAACGAATTGAGCGACGCTTATGCGAAGGCGGGTGAGAACTCGAAGCTCGGCGACTTGCGCCGGGAGCAATTGGCCGAGGCTCGTAAAACGCTGCCCAAGGACAGCCCGCAGTTGGCCGGCACGCTCGCCCGGTTTGGCTCAATCCTGCTGGAGCAGAAAAAATGGACCGAGGCCGAGCCGCTCCTCCGCGAGTGCCTGGCGATCCGCGAGAGTCAGAAACCCGACGAGTGGCTGACGTTTAACACCAAGTCGATGCTCGGCGGGGCTCTACTGGGTGAGAAAAAGTACGCCGAAGGCGAGCCGCTGCTCTTGAGCGGTTACGACGGGATGAAGAAACAGGAGGACAAGATCCCGCCCGCAGGCAAAATTCGCCTGAAGGAAGCCGTCGAACGCCTCGTTCAGTTTTACGAGGCGACGAGTAAGCCCGACGAAGCAGCGAAGTGGCGGAAGGAACTGCACGCTCGCCGGGACGCGGAGAGGAATCCAGGGATAAAGCCATAGCTGTTCGAGTGGTGTTCAAGGCCGGTCCCTGCGATTCCTTTCGTGCGGGTCGGTCAGAGCGGTCTAATCATGGCGTGGCGGGTGCCAGCCGGCAGGTATCCATTCGCGTCTGACCATGACAGCGATCCAGTTATTCAGTTGAAGTGCGATGACCGTCGCCCGGCCGCAGGGCGTGGCACCGACAACGCGTGCCCCATCTTCGCTCCACTGAAAGTGTTCTCGCCACTGCTGTCGACGCGGATTGAAGAGATCGACAAATCGCCCGCCAGCCGGATCGCGACCCTGCGTTTGAGCTGCTTTAAACCCGTTGCAGAGCCTGCCGCGAGCCAGAGGTTGTCCTCGTCGTCCGTCCCACCTCTGGATTTCGGAACGAGATGGTCGATCTCGAGCACGCCGAGCACCAGATGCTGAGGGCTCAAGCAGTACCCACAGCGATTGTCGGCTTGCTCTCGGATACGTGCGCGCACCTCTTCAGAAATCTGGTCGGCGCTCACGGCTTGAGCGGCTCCCGTAGCCCACGGCTGACTGCTTCCCGCAGCGCCTGGGCTTTACGCAGGAGCCCGGACTGGTAGGTCTCCAAGAGCACCGCAAGCTCGGTGCGGTCCGCCGGAGCAAGCAGTGAGGCCTGCTGGCGTTCGAGGAGGTCGCTGAGGCGCACGTCGTCCGCAGGCGGCAGCTCTGTTGCTGCCGCGGCGAGAACCTCTTGGTCGGACCAATCTGCGTTTGGGCCGTCACCGCTAGACTGCATCCCAAGCGGTCGAAAAGACAATTCAATCGTTTCCGCGAGCAGATCTTCAACCGGTCGGCCGGATCGCTCCGCGAGACGCTTTGCGCGCTCGACTACGTCTTCTGGCAGATTAACCGTGATCCGTGTCATTGCAGAGACCTATGAGCTTTCGCTCGGCTGCCCGAGTCGATGAGCTCACATCACACTAACAGAATGAATCGCAACATTCGACCCTCCCGCACGCGTTCAGTCGCGCTGCGGATGGTCTGGACCACCGGGCTCTTCCGTGTGGACGCGGTCACGTACGCCACCTCGACGTGGATTTGATCCGTCGCGGTCGACGACGCCCGCTATATAACCGACGCTTCATCCTTGGTAGAATAACCACGAAACCTCTGAAACGGAAACCGAGTATTGCATGGGCGAAATCCGAGTTAAAGTGCTGCTCACCAATTCCGTTGACGAAGCGCTTTATCGTCGGAAGAAGCTGAAGAAGTCGGCAGTCAGACGCTACGAGGCGGATGCCATGGTCGATACCGGCGCGGTACGGTCAATCATTCCCGCGCACGTTATGGAGGCTCTCGGCCTCATGTCTCGCGGCAACCGGGTCGCCGAGTATGCCGATGGGCGGACCGAGGTTGTTGCCGTAACCGAGCCAATCGTTTTCGCGATTATGGGGCGAGACACGCTCGAAGAAGCTTTGGTGCTCGGTGACGAGGTGCTAATCGGCCAGACCGTGCTGGAGAAGCTCGATTTCTTGGCGGATTGTGCCAACCGCCGGCTCGTGGCGAACCCCGCTCACCCCGACCAACCCGTGTCGAAAGTGAAGTGACCGGCGCGGAAAAGGTTCCAGCCACCGTTCCCCACGGCGCCTCAGGCGTGGCCGGTCGTCACCTTGTCGAACACCCGGCAAAAGTTTCCGCCGCCGACCTTGCCGATCTCGGCGGGCGTGAAGCCCTGGCGGAGCATCTCCGCGACGGCCGCCTTGAAGAAACCGCCGGAGAGGCCGGACCAAGCGGCGTTGGTGGATTGGCCGGGCCGGGAGGACAGGATGTCAGTGTCGCTGCCGATGCCGACGTGGTCGATGCCGATGTCGTCCACCAATGCCTTGATGCCCCCGACGAACTCGCTCATCGAGTCGGACAGCTTGGTCCACACGCCGATCACGCCGCCTGAGTCCGCGACCACGCGGGCGTGGTCCTTGCTGATCAGCCGCGGGGCCATCATTTTCGCCATCCGGGGGTTCTTGCCGGCCCGTGTGTCGAGGCTGGTGTGGGAGACGATCACCGGCTGCGTGGAAACCTTCAGCGCGCCGAGCACGGTCTCGTGGCTGGCGTGGGCGAGGTCGACGACGATGCCCAGCCGGTTGCACTCCTTGATGACGTCCGCGCCGAAGGGGGTCAGGCCGCCCAGGGTGGGGGGCTCGGTGTAGATGTCGCCGAGCGGCTTGACCTTATCGCCTTTATCGTGCAGCAACTGGAGGTGCCGGAGCCCGCGCTTGTACACCTCTTCCACCCGCTCGAGGTGTCCTTCAAGGAAATGCGCCCCTTCGATCGACTGGACGATGGCCGGCTGGCCCTTGTCGTGTGCGACCTGGAGGTCTTTCAGGTTCATGGCGCGAGTCAGGCCATCCTTCCCCATCAGGCCGTCGATTGCGGTGAGCCCTTGCGTGAACCTGGCGTAAGGCTCGCGGGCATTGAAATCGAGGCGGAAGGCCGCGCAGACGGCCGTCAACCCCGAACGCTTGATCTCGTCGGCCAGGTCAAGGTTGGGCTGTGACTTCTGCTGATCTTTTTGGTCCTTCCGACCCTGCTCTGGCCTTGCGCCCCCGGGTGTGACATGGTTGTGCATGTCGATGCCGATGGTGCCCGACAGGACCTCCGCGACCCTCGGATCCTCCTGCTCGGTGTGCGCCCGGAGCCATTCCGGCGCGAGCAACATCGCGACGTTCGCCCCGACCGCTCGCGCCAGAAATTCTCGCCGCGTATGAGTCCATTGCATGTGTGAGACCCTCGATATGAGTGAGAGTGATCCCCGCGAGACTTGACTCGATCCGCGCCTGTGGGACGGCCTATCATGATGGGCGATTATAACGGCCGGCCCCTCCCTCGGGTGGTGAGGAATTCTAAAATCCCCTTCATTATCGCGCACTCGGTTTCGCCGCCGCTTGGCCACGTCGCACGTCCCAAACGATGACCGAGCCGCGCGCGAATCCCGTGAGGAGTTTGGTCCCGTCGGGCGAGAATGACAGCACGTGTGCTCGGTCGTCGACGGGTTCGAGCGTGAGCACCGGCTCGCCGCTCTCGACGTCGTACAGGCGAATTCTGTCGTCGCCGATCTTTCCCCCGTACGTGAGCTCCGAAGTCGCCACGGTCTTGCCATCGGGTGCCAGGGCGAGGAAGCAGGCATCCGTGCCGCTCTGGCGGATTCTGCGCCGGAGCGTCCCGGCCTCGACGTCCCACACGCAGACCGATTCGCCGGAAGACGAGACCATCGTGCGCCCATCGGAGCTGAACGCGGCAGTGAACATGTCGGCACTCCTCGACCGGGCGGCTCCTTGTTTGTCGGGAGTGCGCCCGTCCGCGAGGAATCGGCGCTGCTCGCGTCCGGTCAGTGCGTTGAAGCGGACCACGTTGCCGTCTCTCATGGCCACTTCCAGGAAGGGCGAACCAGACGGGAACTGCATCCCGGCCAGTTGCACGAAGCCGGCCGGTTCTTCGGCGGGGGGATTGGTCCACCGCGTCCGGCCCGTCTCCACCTCGATCCCGACGAAGTGCGCATCGTCCCAGGCCCCGTGGGAGGTAGCCACGACGACCATTCGTCCGTCGGGCGCCAGAGCTGCCCAGCGGACGGCCTGGCAATCGGCCTCGCGCTCCAGAGTTCCGGTGGCCGCTTCGTAGACCGCGACGATGCCGCCGTTGTACTTGACGGGATCATCTCGCCGTCCTGCCACGACGACGCGCCGGCCATCTTGTGAGAATGCCACGAACGCCGGTCCGGCATTCGAGCCATGGAGACCGATGGCCGGCGCGAGCAGCTTATGCCAGAGGAGCTTGCCGGTGGTGGCCTCCCATACCCGAATCTCGCCATCGCCGTGGCCGGTGACGATCCGGTCTCCGGTCGCCGACCACGCGGCATACTTGAGCTCGCCTTCGGGGGTCCGGTCGTCGTGGTGCAGTCGCCGGCCAGTCTGCACGTCGAAGATGCCGAGTCCGTTCTCAATCGCCATCGCCACGATGGTCCCATCGGGAGAAAAGGCCGGCTGATGACCCCAAGATCCGGGCAAGGATATCGTTTGCTCGATATTGCCTGTCGAGGCGTCGATGATGCGCAGCAGCCCGAAGTCGCCCACCGCCACGAGCCTGCCGTCGCGCGAAAGGGACACGTATCCCCGGCCTGGATTGTCTTTACCCTGCAAGTCTTTCACGCGTTTGCCGGTCTCGAGATCCCAGAGCCGGACCTCGGACAAGGTGACGTTCCTCGGGCCAAACTTCAGGTTCGTCTGAGTGATCGGGACAGTGCTCTGTCCGGCCGAAAGGATCGATCGGCCATCCGGTGTCACCGCAACGGAGGCCAAGCTCGGATTTACCGCCGCGGAGTTACCGTGCGTGTCCTCGATCCGCCGCTCGAGCTGACCATCCTTCATGCGCCAGACCGAGATCGTCGCGCTCGAGCCGGACCCGACGATCAGCCGGGCTCCATCAGGCGTGAAGGCCAGATGGGGAGGGCCCACGGGGAAACCTCCTGCGGGCAGACCGGTAAAGTCCCGGCGCACGGGCGTCTGCTCGCCGGTCGCGAGTGTCTGAACAGTTTCTCGCGGGTCCGCCGCTCGGAGCAAGCGCACCAGGCCGTCTTCGCCGCCAGTGGCCAGGATGCGACCGTCGGGCGAGAAGGCGACGTCGCTCACGCTATGTCCATGGTATTTCTGGCGGAATGCCAGGCGATCGTGAATCATATCCCAGACCGCGACCTCGCCCATGACCTCGCCCCAGGCCAGTTTCGTGCCATCGGGCGAGAATGCGACGCATTGAACCCATCCGTGGGGTCGATCTGGTGGACTGATCCATCGAGCCAAGCGCCCGGTCCGCGCGTCGAAGAGGCTGACTCTCGGCACGGGGGCATTCGCCTCGGCGGCCGCGATCAGCAGTCCGTCCGGCGAGAACGCGATGCGCGTGATGAAGGAGTTCCGAATGCGCAGATCGTCGGTGCCGATCCGCGATATCGCGCGGGGTGGAAGGGGCGACTGACTTGCATTGGCTCCGGCCGTTTCGCTCGACTGGTCCGTCGCACCGTCGGCCGGCAGTTGCACTGCCGTCGTGCCCAGCACGACGACCGACACGGCCGCAGACAGGGCACATTCCCATCGAGCCCGCTTCCGTGGACTAGCCAGTGATCTTTGGATTTGCTTGAGCACGCGACTGCTCCCGACGGAAAAGACGATGGCTGCGCTCGCGACCGGCTGATCCCAGTTTAAGCAATCGACCGGGCCCTCGGCGAGCGCTTGTGAGCGCACTCCGGCGCACGGTATGATGCGTGGTGCAAACCATCGGCGGAATGGAGCCCGAGTGGGGGCGGCAGGCCCGTGCAGAGTTTCCCGGCTCGCTGGCAGGGGCGATGTTAGAGGTGCACGATGGGGGGACGGGATGGACCGAACCCGGCGGAACGACCTGGACGCGACCGACGCGCTGTCCGCGCGCCATTCACACCGCGGTCGCACAGGCGGCGCAGGCGTGCCGGCTGCGAGTGTTCCCGCGACGGTCGCCGACAGCGAGGGTGAGCGGGACGACTTGGCCACGAAGCGCATCGAGGCGGCCGATCTGGACGGTCGAGAGATCTCGCCTCCGCCGGAAGCAACCGAGCCGCTCAACGACGACCGCCGGCCCCGGCGGCTCCCGGAGGACGCAGATCCAGGTTCAGGCGACTCGTCTGGGCTCGGGCTTGGCGAGACCGCCGATCTCGATGATACGCGGCCCGGCGCCTTTGTAACGATGGTCGACGGCACGGGCGAGTCCACGACCATCGGCCGATATCGCACCGAGCGGCGGCTCGGGAAAGGCACGTTTGGTGAGATCTTTCTGGCGTATGACAGCGAGTTGAACCGGCGGGTTGCGATCAAGATTCCGTATTCCTCCCGGATCGCCGATCCCGAGGAGTTCGAGGATTTTGTCTACGAGGCGCGGATTCTGGCGGGCCTCGATCACGGAGCGATCGTCCCGGTCTACGACATCGGGCGGATGAACGACGGCCGATGCTACATCGTCTCGAAGTACATCGACGGATGCAGCCTGGATCGGCGGCTGCGCGACGATCGGCCGGCGCCCGTGGTCGTGGCCGGCTGGATCGCGACGGCCGCGGAGGCCCTGAATTTCGCACACGCCCTTTCGGTGATCCATCGTGACGTGAAGCCAGCCAACATCCTGCTCGACCGGGCCGGGCACCTGTATGTTGCCGACTTCGGCCTGGCGCGGCGGGAGCAAGACCTGGAGGCGGTGCGCGGATTCTACGGCACGCCGGCGTACGCCAGCCCCGAGCAGGCGCGCGGGGAAGGCCACCGCGTCGACGGACGCTCGGATATCTTCAGCCTGGGTGTGGTCCTCTACGAGGCTCTGACCGGCACGCCACCCGTTCCGCTGTTCGACTCTCCAGGAGACGCTGGACGCAGATCCAGGAGCACACGCCGCCGCCTCTTCGTGCCCTCGATTCCACGATCCCGCCGGAGCTCGAGCGAATCTGCCAGAAGGCGATGGCCAAGCGCATTGACGACCGCTACGAAACGGCGGCGGAGCTGGCGGCGGACCTGAGGCACTGGCTGGCGTTGGGCGAGGCCGTGGACGTCGCGTCGGTCCGCGACGGCTCGCCGGGGCGATCGCTCGTCTCGCGCGGGCTTCGTCCTTACGAGGATGTCGACTCCGACACGTTCCTCGAGCTGGTGCCGGGCCCGCGCGGACGCGACGGCCTGCCGGAGTGCATCGGCTTCTGGAAGCGGCGTATCGAAGCGGGCGGTGACGCCGAGGCCTTCCCGGTCGGCGTCATCTACGGGCCGACCGGCAGCGGTAAGTCTTCACTCGTTCGCGCCGGGTTGATCCCGCGGCTGGCCGAATCGGTTTGCTGCGTCTACGTCGAGTCGACGATGGAGGGGACCGAGGAGCGGCTGCTGCGCGGCTTGCGCAGCCGGTTTCCGGCTCTCGCAGGCGCACGAAGACGCAGCCGGACTTCTCAGGGAGCTGCGTCAGGGTCGAAACGCAGCGGGGCCGCAGAAGGTCCTGATCGTGCTGGACCAGTTCGAGCAATGGCTCTTCGGGCGAACGGGCCGGGGCCGGCGCGCGCTGGAAGACACGCTGCGGCAGTGCGACGGCGAGCGCACTCCAGGCCCTGCTTCTGGTGCGCGACGACTTCTGGATGGACCTCACGCGGTTCTTCCGGGGTCTGGAGCTCCGCCTGCTCGACGGCTGGAACGCGGCCGCCGTCGACCTCTTCGACCTCGAACACTCGCGGA
Source organism: uncultured Planctomycetota bacterium (assembly GCA_963823665.1). Classification (GTDB taxonomy): domain Bacteria; phylum Planctomycetota; class Planctomycetia; order Isosphaerales; family Isosphaeraceae; genus CAVXHV01. Next base: position 473,893 of record CAWGMQ010000003.1, on the reverse strand, counting down.
AGGTTCTGACCTCGCTCGGGCGGGTGCACGGCCGGCTGCCGGCCGATCCCGCCGCGCTCTTGCCCGAGCATCGAGAGTTCGTCGATCGGGCCGTCGCGGCGCTGTCGCAGGACGGGCGGGTCGTTTGCGTTCGCCTTGTGCTGCTGGCGCAACTGCTGCGATCCAGGCCCTGGACTCCCGCCACCCTGGCCGAGCTGGGCGGGGCCCGGACGATCGGTGCCACGATACTCGACGAGGCGTTCTCGTCTCCCGAGGCGCCGCCGCAGAATCGGCTGCATCGCCGCGCCGCCCAGGCGGTGCTCTCGCGGCTCCTGCCCGAGGGAGCGGTCTTGATCAAGGGGCACGTCTCGTCGCGGCAGGCGCTTCTGGATGCTTCCGGGCTACTCGGCCCAGCCTCGTGAATTCCAGGAGCTGATGTGGATCCTCGACCATGAGCTTCGGCTCGTCACTCCGGCCGACCCGCTTTTCGGTCGGCTGGAAAACGACGTTCCCGCCCCGGAAGAGGGGCCGCAGTATTACCAGCTCACGCACGACTATCTCATCCCCGACCTTCGTGCCTGGCTGTTTCAGGACCAGCAAAAGTCGCTGCGCGGCCGGGCAGAGCTCAGGCTCCAGGAATTTGCCTCGATCTGGTGCGAGCGGCACAAGGGCAAGTTCCTTCCCTCGGCGCTGGAATGGGCCGCCCTCCGGCTGCTCACCGACCGAAGGCGATGGTCGGCCGAGGTACAGGCGATGATGCGGGCCGCCGCGGCGCGTCACGCTTGGGGCGCCCTTCTTGTCGGAGTGCTCGCAGCGATCGTGGGTCTCGCCGGTGCGTGGGGGTTCGCGGAGCTCAAGGCCCGATCGCTGGTCGAGCGCCTCGAAAGCGCCGACATCGGCCAGGTCTCGCAGATCACGCACGACATCGAGCCGTTCCATTCCTGGGCCGTTCCCATACTCAGGCGAGAGGCGGCCGAGGGGCAGAGTGACCCGCGTTCGAGGCTCCGTTGCAGCCTTGCACTCGCCCACCACGATCCGGGCCAGGTCGACTACCTGCTCGGTCGAATGCTCGCCGAGGAGCCGCTCACCTCGTTGACGATCCGCGAGGCGCTCTTTGCCCACCGTAAAGCGATCACGCCGGGCCTGTGGCAGATTGCGCGCGACTCGCGTCGCCCGGCCCGCGATCGCCTTCAAGCGGCGCTGGCGCTCTGCCTGTTCGACCCTCCTGATGAGCTTGACTGCCGGCACGGGACTTCGGCATGGGGCGAGATCGCCGGGCCGGTCGCCGACGAGCTGGTGACGATGCGCGACGCCAACCCTGCGGCGTACGCGACAACGCTCGACGCACTCCGGCCGATCCGGGGTGTGCTGATCGGGAAGCTGAAGGAGCACTTCGTCCGCCGCGGCGATCGCCGGCTTCAGACCGCGACAAACCTCTTGATCGATCTGGTGCGCGACGATCCCGATGTCGTATGCGAGCTTGCACTCGAGGCCGACGACCATCAGTTCCTCAAGATCTATCCGCTCCTGGAGAGGCACCGGTCGAATATCGTGCCCGAGCTCCGGGCCGCGGCCGGGCCGCCGGCCGCCGGAACGCCGCTCATCGACGATGAAGCGACCGCCCGCCGCGCCCTGCGCGGCGATCTGCTTGCTCAGGCTCGGCGAGGGAGTGGGCGCATGGGACATTTACCGGAATGAGCCCGACCCGCGCGCACGCACTTTTGTCATCTACCACGGCGCCAGGTACGGGCTGCCTCTGGCGACGCTGATCGCCCGGCTCAAGGTGGATGACGACCCATCTCGCATCCGTGGCCTTCTCTTCGCGATCGGTCAGCATCGCGCGCTCGACGCAGCGGCGCCCGGGTCTCCCTCGTCGCCACTGATCCAGGCGCGGTTTCTCTGCCATGAAGACGCCGGCGTCCATGGGGCGGCGGAGTGGCTTCTCACGAAGCTCGGCGCCGACGCACGTTTGAGCGCCTGTAGATTCGGCCGCGACTGCGATCCGAAAGTCCGCGCCCGGTCGGTGGTTCGTGACCCGCGAGGGGCACACCATGGTCATCATCGACGCGCGCCACGATCCCCGGATCAAACGCGTCTTTGCGATCGCCGACAAGGAGACCACGATCGAACAGATGCTGCGGTTCGACCCGGCGCACTGGTACAACAAGGAAAACTCGTCGGGGCCGACCTGCCCGATCGGAGTTGTCACCTGGCCCAGGGCGATCGACTACTGCGAATGGCTGAACAAACGAGAAATGATGGACGGGTCAAAGTCGTGCTACGGCCGCGGCAACGAACGGCTTGCGTACGCGGAGGCCACCCCGAACTTGACCAGGACGGGATACCGGTTGCCCACCCGCGAGGAGTGGGAATTCGCCTGCCGCGCGGAGACCGTGACCCGGAGATACTACGGCAACGACAACAACGACGATTTCCTGCACCACTACGTTTGGCTCGCTCACAAGGGCACAGAGCCCCGGCTCGAGCCGGTCGGCCGGTTGATGCCCAACGATTTCGGATTATTCGATATGTACGGGAACGTGTCGGAATGGAACGCCGACACTCCTGATGCGAACAAGCATGTGTTCACCTCGGGAGGGGGGTTCAAAGCGCTGCCGCAGGATTTCAGCTCAAACTACTGTATGACGACGTCGCCTGATCTGCAGTACAACCAGTTCGGGTTCCGGATCGCCCGGACGATCGAGTTAAACGAGAATGGCGCGCCCCGGTGACGGCCGGCGGTTACGCGGGAGATGGGCGATGGAAATCGTCCTACCGACATGTGCCAGACGGCCCAACCGGGTCTTCAGCGAGTTTCAAATCGCCATCGATATCCCACCGGAGCACACGCCATGCGACGAACAACTCTTGCCTTGCTCGTTCCCGTGATCGTGACCGCCAGCGGCGTCGCCCTGGCCCAGGAAGGCGGCAGGCCGCCGAAGGCCACGGTCATAAAGGCCGGTCGACTAATCGATGTCCGTGCCGGGCGGGTGCTCAACGACCAGGCAATCCTCGTCGAAGGCGAGCGAATCAAGTCAGTCGGCCCTGCGGACGAGATACAGAAATCGGCGCCAGACTCCGCCGCTGTCATCGACCTGTCGAAGTCTGCCGTTCTACCGGGTCTGATCGACTGCCACACCCATGTCTTGCTTCAGGGTGACATCACGCAGGCCGACTACGACCGGCAACTGCTCAAGGAATCGATCCCATACCGGACCATCCGGGCCACAGTCGCCGCGCGGACCGCACTCTTCAACGGCTTCACGGCAATCCGCGATCTGGAGACCGAGGGGGCGATGTACGCCGACGTGGACGTGAAGCGCGCAATTGAGCGTGGCGTCATCCCTGGTCCGCGCATGTTCGTATCGACGAGGGCGTTCTCCGCCACCGGGATGTATCCACTGCTGGGCTATTCGTGGGAGCTGAAAGTGCCGGAGGGCGTGCAGGTCGTCGACGGACCAGACGAGATCCGCAAGGCGGTCCGGGAGCAGGTCAAGTACGGAGCGGATTGGATCAAGTTTTACTGCGACCGCAAGTATTACCTGGAGAGCGGTAAGCTGCGCAGCAAGGTCAACTTCACGGAGGACGAGATGCGCGCGATGGTCGGAGAGGCCCATCGGCTCGACCGCAGGGTGGCCGCTCATGCCATCGGCAAGGATGGGATCATGGCAGCCCTCAAAGCCGGGGTCGACACGATCGAGCACGGTGATGGGTTCGACGAGGAGTCGATCGACCTGATGGTCGAGAAGGGCGTGTACTGGTGCCCGACGATCTACGTGACCGTCTACGTGGCCGAAGGTCGCGCCGCCGGCGGAAACTCGATCTGGAAAGAGATGATCGGCCTGGAAAAAAAGGCATTTGGTCTGGCTGTCAAGAAGGGGGCCAAGATCGCCTACGGGACCGATGCAGGCGGGTATGCCTGGACGGAGAACCAGGCCAAGGAGTTCTCTTACATGGTTCAGTTCGGGATGACGCCGATGCAGGCAATCCAGTCGGCGACCGTCGTCGCTGCCGAGCTGCTTCAGGCCAAGGACGACCTGGGGGCCATCGAGCCGGGCAAATTCGCCGACATCGTCGCCGTCGACGGCGATCCGCTCGCCGACATCGCCGAGCTTCAGCGGGTGAAATTCGTGATGAAAAGTGGGCGGGTTTACAAGGGAGCGACGAACAGATGAGACGCTGGCGATCAAATCTCGTAGCTCAATCCGCCGGCGTGGGCCCATTCTGATTCGATGAATGGCTGAGGTTCCGGATCGGTCTCGCCCGTTGCGAGGGCTTTCTGCGCCGCCCGCCAGGCCTCGGTGCCGCCCTTGACGCTGACCACGTCGTTGAAGCCCATCTGATTGAGGAACTGGGCTGCGCGGAGCGATCGAAAGCCGCCCTGGCAGATCACGAAGATGGGACGATCGCGCGGCACTTCGCTCAGTCGGGTCGCAAGATCGGCCTGAGGCAGACAACGCGCTCCGGGCACGTGTCCGCTCGCGAACTCCTGCGGCTCTCGCACGTCGAGCAGCACCGCTTCCGGCGGGCGTGAATCCAGTTCGGTCTGGTCGACCTCGTGAACCGGAGCATTGGAGGTGAGCATTGCCCAGTCCATGTCGGCTTGGCCGCGGTTGGTCGCCTCGATGGCCGTCATGTTCAGGGGCCGCGGCGGCTGGCCTTGTCCCAGGCGGGCTACGAATTCTCCGCGATCAAGCCGGGCCAGCGAATTGTAGAGCCGTTCGAAGCCGATCGTGGTGCTGGGCCGGCCGCACATTCCCTTCCCGCATGGTCCCTCGAAATGACCGGGGAAAACCGCGACCCAATCGGGAAGCCGGAGCAGCCGGCTCAAACTATCGAACTGAGCGGTCGCGTCTCCACCGCCGAAGTCAGGACGGCCGACATCGCCTACCAGCAGTGAATCCGCGGTGAGAACCATCGAGGGCTCGGGACTGCGGGTTGGATTCACGATGAGCAACGAGATCAGCTCGGGACGATGCCCCGGGGTGTGTAGCACGCGGAGCCGTAACTGGCCGAGCTCCAGCTCCTGAGCGTCGTGGAGTGCGCGGAACGAGTAAGCCGTGCGCGCTGACTCATGCAGGCACAACTCAGCACCATGGGCGGCGGCCAGGCGGCGGGCGCCGGAAAAATGGTCGGCATGGATGTGGGTGTCGATGACGTAGCGCAGCCGGAAATTACGCTCGCGCAGCAGTGAATCGTAAGGTTCCGTATCGATGGCCGCGTCGACGACGGCTGCCTCGCTCGTTTTGCGCGAGGCAATAACGTAGGAGGCACATCCACAACGTTCGTTGAGAATCTGCTTGAAATACATGATCGACATCCCGCTATCCGCGATCGTTCCGGCCTCCCGCCGGGGCTTATTCTAGCAGATTCCGTTGCTGGACGAGAGCGGATTGGGGCGGGCGGGGATCGATCCGCTCTCGGCAACTCAGGCAATTCTGCGGTGAGTGATCAGCGTTGTGGCGTGAGAGGAACGCACTTTCGCGGAGCGAAAGGCGACGATCGAGGGCGAACGCACTTTCGCGGAGCGAAAGGCGACGAGCGAACTTGGCGGGTCACTTCATTGCCACAGCGGTGATGAAGAGCATCAACCCGACCAGGAGGAGGAAGGCGACAACTGCCAGGGCCGCGAAATTCTGAGACATTCCGACCGTCGTCCGATAGGGGTCGTAGCTATCAGCGAAGTCGCCTTGGGCCTTCTTTGCTCCGGCCGGGCGTTTCAGGCGAATGCGCTGGTCGTCAAACTTCTCGACGAGTGTCCAGCCGCCGCGTTTCTCCTCTTCGAGAACGGCCCGGAGCTTGTCCGGATTGCGAAACGTGGCGAAGCTGGCCCGGAGAATCTTGAATTCCCAGCCGTCATCGAGATCTTTTGGGCTATAAGGAGTCATTTCCTCTTCCTCTTGCCTCTGCATTTCCGCGGCGGCGGCGGCAGCCGCACCCGCTGCTCCCCCGACGGCTCCTGCGCTCATGGCAACATCCTCGTGTGAACTCGGCGATGATTCCGGATGTGCATTCGCTTGCCGGGCGGGTTTATTGGCGGACGTCGCAGGGGTCCGTGCCCGATCCCGATATGCTGAACGGGGGTACCAGGTGGACAGGCACCAGCACGATCGTCGAAGCGGCGACGCCGGCGAGGTCAAGGTGCGATCGTCCTTGCCGGACGGAAACCGAAATCAAACGCCCCGAAGGTCGGCACGTTGTTGATGCGGCTGGCAGATCTCACGTACGACGCTTGAGCGTCGAACGAGCCGCCGCGCAGCGCGCGGCCTGCGGTATTGCTGACTGATGGCCCGTCCTCCTGGTCCACAGCCGGCTGATCGCCTTTCAGCGACGGATACGGCTTGAAACTCTCCTGACACCATATAAACACATTGCCCTGAACGTCGAAGAGGCCGAGGTCATTCGGCTTGAGAGCTCCCACGGGCTGCGACTTTCCTTTTGAGCTCTTGTTGTACCAGGCGTACTTTGCGAGCAGCTCGTCGGTCTCGCCGTAGTACCCGCTCGTTACCGCCCCCGCGCGGGTGGCATACTCCACCTCGGATTCCGTCGGCAGCCGATAACCCGTCAGGCTCAAGTAGTGTGGCCTCAACTCGACCCTGTCGCCTTCGATTGCGTAGCACCACTCTACCTCGGGAATCCCCTCTTCCTTGCTCAGCCAGTTGCAATATTTCGCCGCCATGTACCAGCTCATGCCCACGACCGGGAAATGCGCCGTGCCGGTGGAAACGGGCGGAGGGACGTAGCCCCTTTCGAACTGCCGGAATTGCTCGACCGTCACCGGTTTGGCGGCCAGGGCGAAGGTCCGGGGGATCCGTTCCTTGTGCTGGCTCTCGTGGCCCTGCCTGCCCGCTTCCGTGGGCGGAGACCCCATGACGAACTCCGGTCCGCCGGGAATCACGACCATCGTGTGCCCCTGACCGCTCACGTACCAGCCCGGTGAGGAACGCTGCATCATCTTCGGCGGCTCCGTTTGGTATTTCTCGGCCGTCCCGCACGCACCACTGGCCACCTTCCCCTTGGCCCATTCGTCGTTCACCTGAATGAGCCACGCCTCGCGTTTCCATGTGCGCAAGACCCATTCGCAAGCGGCGTGAATGCCGGGATCAGTCACCCTACAATACATCGACTGGAGCTCGGGCACGAGCGCGTCGCGACTCTCGAGCGACAGCTCCCTCTCGCCGTACTCCCCCAAGCTCTGGATCAGCGCCCGGACAATGGTGACGTCCGGCTCGATTTCCAGTTGCGCGAGGATCTCGTCTGCCTGGGCGCCGAAGGGACCGAGGCGATGGATCAGGTAGCTCCGGACTCTTGGATCAGGGCTGTGCTTCAGGAGCGGCCAGACCTTCTCCGCGTGTTGCATTCGATAGAATGCCACCGCCGCGTTGGCCTGCCGCTTGGCTAGCTTTTCCTTGGCCTCCTCGTGAATACTCAACCCGACATCCAGAGCGTATCGCCCTTCGATCTGGATAAACTCGACCTTGATGGTGTGCGATCCAGGTTTGCCTTCAAGCGTCACGCTCTTGGTCGTCGGGGAATTCGGCCCCCAGTAGTCGATGACGACCTCGTTGTCGAGCCACACGCGCACGCCGTCATCAAAGGTGGTCGAGAGGACGTATTCGACATCTCCGAGCGCCACCTCGGTTGTCGCGACCACGGCGAAGTATTCACTGGGAACCTTTGCCGTCGGGGGCGGTGACGGCTCTGCAGGCCCGTAAATATTCAAACGGGATGTCCGCAGCTCGTCGAGAACCGGCGATTTGAGGACTGCCTCCCAGTCGGCAGGGAGATTGTTCTGCCCTCCGTTCCCCCATTTATGAAACCGGACCGTCCAACTGGTCGTCACGTCGGGAAGCGCCTTGCCGAGCTCGCTGGCAAGGAACGGCAGGCCTCGCTCACCTTGTTCCTCAAACCGGGGATAGATGACGGGGAACTGCTTTTCATCGGCATCCATGAGCAGATCGGCGAGAAGCTGTGACTGGTCGGAAACATAGTCGGCCAGCAAGTTGGTTGCCAGACTGCGTTCGGCGGTGCGCTCGGGTTGATGATCTCGGAAGATCTCAGACAACTGGCCGAGAAGCTGGTTGCGTACCGGACGAAACGCCTCACTCCAATGGCCCAGGAAGATCGGGTTTTCCAGAACGAGGTCATTGACGACGAGCGCGCCCGAGCTGGCCCACCGCGGACTATCCGGGTTGTACTTCGCCAGCGCCGCTGCCGCGCGCAGCCGCTGCGACTCCTTGCCCCGCTCCGGTCTCTCGACGACGGCCCACAGCTTCTCGAGCAAGGAGGTCTTGTATTGCGCGAGAGCGTCTCGGATCACGGGCACCTCGTGCGGGCCTGCATCGAGGAGCCGGCCAAAAAGGTAATCGACCTGCGCCCTATCCACGGGTAAGAGGGCGAGGCTGGCGTGCAGTCTCTGCCGCAAGTTGATCCGGGCCTTGCGAAGCTCCTGCTGGAGCAGCGGGTCAGTCCACTTGCGATATCCGGTCATCTCCCCGACGATACCGGGAACTTGCGCTGTCTCGGCATCCAGGAGCGTTCGCACCAGCCCAGCGGCGTGTGTCGCGGCATGCTGCTCTGCGACGTGTTCTCGGGTTGCCAAGGCGGTAACCGTCGCGACGGCCAGGAGCAAGCCGAGCACCATCCCCCGCGCGACGTGATACCAGGTCGCCTTGCGCATCATCTTGCTCTGGGGCGGCGTCCAGCTTTTCTTCGGTGTCAAGCACTGGATCTGGATCCATTGCACGAGCGACGGCAATTGCCGGTTCTCAGGGCGGGCGTTCCACACGGCGGCGCGGTCAACCAGGAGCAGCTCGGCCCGGCCCTGCCACGACTCCTTCTGCTTGCGCGTGAGCCAGTCGCGCAGGGAATGAACGAGGTAGTCGTGGGTGAGCTGGTAGTACCTGCGGGTAGAGGGCGGAGGGCGGAGGGCGGAGGGCGGAGGAAGGAGCAGGGATGGGTCGCCAAGCTCGGTCTGCGGCGCCAGGTCTCGATTCTTCGGTCCTCCGCCCTCCGCCCTCCGTCCTCCGTCCTCTCCTTCGCGGTCGGTGGGCGTGATCAGACGAAGCTCGGGATCGAGGATGTGGATCAAGTTGTCGAAGTCCTGCGGGCGGCTCGCGTAGCCCGATGCTTCGAGCAGCTCCTGGCGGGACCTCATCTGCCCCTTGATGTCGGTGCCGGTCTGGGGCAGCAGCGCTTTCAAGACCGCTTGCGCGGCCGCCTGGTGCAATTGATGCTCGGGAGGGGCAGTTGAGGCGCTGAAGGTTTCTTCGAGGAACGCCAGACCGATTCCTTCGGTACCGCCCACTTCCTTGAGCGTGGCGGGGGTCCAGGGTTTGCCTTTGACCATCTCGGCGTAAAGGGCCAGCCGGACGGAGATGATCTTCCCGTTCTGGGCGAGCTCGGAAATTGACCGATCCAGGAATGATTCTTGATCGCTGGTCAGATCGAAAGTGTCTTCGGGCAAGGCGCCGTGAGCTCGCCCGAAGGCGGTCAGCACCTTCTTGGCATGGCGGGGATCGAAGAGATCAACCAGGGCGCTGTTATCCGCTTCAAGCACCGGGATCTCCAGCTCACGCATGAATCGGCTGGCCGCCAGCCAGAAGTCATCCCGCACCAGAACGATCGCCTGGACGTGCTCGCCGTCGCAGTGCCTGAGCGCAGCGACCAGCTCGGTGTTCTCCTCGCCGCGCCTGGCGAAGAGCCATTGTTCGAACTGGTCCAGGACCAGCAGGACCTTCTGCTTGGGAGGCAAGACGCGGCCCCTGCGCACGGTCGCGAGTGACTCGATCAGCCCCAGATCCCGGGAGAGTTCCGGACACGCTTTGCGCAAGCCCCTGAGCAATCGAGCTTCTGTCTCGTCCGGGGTCGCTTCGACGTAGACATGAAGAACGCACTTTTGCAACCGGGGCAAAATGCCCGCCTTCACCAGCGACGACTTACCGCAGCCCGATGGGCCGTAGACCAGCCCCACTTTGAAGGTCCGGTCAGGATCGGTTTCCTCAATTTTTCCCTTCCAGAATCGGATGACCTCAGGCAGACCGTCCCTGTCGCGAGGCCCGGGAAGCAGTTCCAGGAAGAAGTCGGCATCGTGCACATCGAAAGATCGCAGCCCCTTCGGGACGATCTTGATCGGTCGCGTGGGCGAGCCGGATGGTCTGGAGGTGATGGGGAGTGCGACGGCTTCCAGGGTCGACCCCGAAGGCGGGCCCATGTCACCCGCCGAGACAGCAGGCGAGCCTGTCCCGCCGGTTGTGGTCTCTAGAAACAAGCGAAGTTCTTCCGCCATCTCCTGGGCGGTGCTGTACCGCTCCGACGCTCGCTTCGAGAGCGCCTTCTGGCAGATCCGTTCCAGTTCCATGGGGATCGTCTGGTCGGTCTGGCGCGGCGGACGAGGATCCGTGGTTGTGATCTGCTCCATCACTTCCACGACCGAATCAGCCAGGAACGGCTTGCGACCGGTCAAGAGCTCGTAGAGGACGACGCCCAGGCTGAATACGTCGGATCGCCTGTCGACCCGGTGACCTTCGCCCCTGGCTTGCTCGGGACTCATGTACGCCGGCGTTCCTGCCCCGCCGCCGCGGCCTTTGCCGAAATCTTCGTCTCGGAGCGCGAGACCGAAGTCGGCGACACACGGTTTACCCGCGGCGTCGATCAAGATGTTGCTCGGCTTGATGTCGCGGTGGACCAGCCCCCGGCTGTGGGCGTAGTGCAGTGCGTCGGCAATCGTGGCGACCAGCTCGGCGGAATCCCGTATCGACGGTCGAGCTTGTCGAATCCTGACCGCGAGATCGCTGCCTTCGAATAGCTTCGAGACGACGAAGCAAAGTCCGTCTTCGGTGCGACCGACGTCGAACACCGGAACGATATTGGGATGATCCAGCTTGGCGAGGATACGGGCTTCAGTGAAGAACGCATCCACATGCTCGGGATGGGCGATTCGCGCCGGGTTTGGGACCTTGATCGCGACGAGACGGTCGAGGTCATCGTCGTGAGCGAGATACACCCGTCCAAAGCCGCCCTGACCGAGCCGCTCGATGATCCGATAGCGGCCGATCCGGGAGGGATCGCTTTCCGCGGGGCCGCTGAAATCGGTAGTGGGGAGTTGCCATCCCTCGGTATGAGTCAAGCTGATCGTCGCATCCTGGGCGGGATTCGTCGCCTCAACGAGCGAGTCCGAGCCTTCGGTTTTGGAGACGTTCTTCGTCTCATCCATCATTCAATACCTGGCGACGGCGGAAGGGTGTCATGACCGCGGAACGGTGTCATTGTCTCATTCTGAGGGGCGGCGGAGTAGGGGGGGAAGGGGATTGGCGAACAAAGCGAGCGCTGGGGCGGGCGTCTCCAGGAGGGCTGCGTTACTCGTCCTCAGGCCACGAGTGAATGAGCTCACCGAGTGGCGGCCCTTCGGCGACGTATTCCATCGGCTGGCGGGTGAATGGATTGATCCCACGCTTTCGAGAGGCTTTGGAGGCATCGAAGAAGATGCTACGTGAGGCGCGATCGTCGAGCCATAGTCGAAACCAACCGCGGATGTTCTGTTCGGTCCGATAGACGCCTCGCTCGCTTACGAGTAGGAGGCGGCAATGGTGAGGTGCACCGTCCCTCATGCTCCCGCCTTTTCTCTTGCGAGCGTGGAGTTTAACATGGATCCGTCGACGGTCGCCGGAATAGCCGTTGGCAATTATGCAGGAGAACCAAGATGAGCGTCTCGCATTGGACCGAAGCCGACTCGAACCGAGCACAGGAGATTTGGTCGGAATATCAGCAACAGCACGATCTGTCGCAAAAGGTGGGGCAGACCGCCGGGATTGACCCGGCGACCGGCTGTATACGGTTCGGCGAGTCGGTCCAGGATGTCATCGCTCAACGGGACGCGGACGGCAGCGAATCGCCCTTGTTTTTCATCCGAGTCGGGTCTCCCACCTACTACCGGAAGGGAGGCCACCGCTGATCCACGGCGTTATTACGGACGATGGCGTCCCGGCGATCGAGGTCGAAGTCGGCGGAGACCGCTGGCAGGCGGTGATCGATACGGGCTTCAATGGCGAGCTCGAATTGCCCGAGCGACTACGATCGAATGTGAATGCACAGTTCGTCGGGCGTCTGACGTCCCTGCTAGCAGCAGATCAACGTATCGAGGAAGACCTCTACCTTGTCGATTTCCCGTTCGATGGCCGCATAGTTCGAGTGCAAGCGACGTTTGTCACCGGCGACGAGATCCTGATTGGCACCGAAATGTTGGGGGATTATCGATTGGAGATCGATTTTCCGGCCCAGACGGTTTCTCTCGAGAGGAGCTGATGGCCCACACGCTTGATGATCGCGAGACTTAGCGACGGCTGTAGCGATACAGGTTGGAGCGACAATGGCGAAAATTGAATTCCCAAAACCGCTGAAGCAATTGCTCGAAGAAAGCGAACTCCAAGCGCCAATCCGCTCCTTGGCGGACCGGGCGGGGGAAATCCTCGCGGACAACAAGCTCCCGTTCTTTCCCGATTACACCGACCACGGCACCGACCACATCAACTCGGTGCTGAAGTCGCAGGTGGCGCTCATTCCGAAGCAGGTGTGGGAGCAAAGCAAGGAGGACTCTGACCCGCGCTTGCTTTGTGATGCGGATGCCGCGGTGATCATCGGTGCCACGATTCTGCATGACATCGCGATGCAATTGCGCCCAGACGGCTTTCGCGAGCTGGTCAGCAAGGGTTCGCGGTTTCAACCGCTGGCTTGGTTCCAGGAGAGACACGAGGGCCATGCAGCCGATCGTGGATGGCACGAGTTGTGGGAAGACTACATTCGCGAAGCGCGGCGATTCAGCGATCGTGACCTGACGAACATCATCGGCGAGGAGGCGGCGCGCTTCTGGAAGTTTCATAAGTTGCCAGATGATGCCGGTCAGTGGGAAAGGAACCACTGCCTGATCATTGGTGAGTTTATCCGCCGCCATCATGCGCGACTGGCACACGAGGTGGCTATCTACGGCTTTCCAGGGTTGCCGGTTGGGTCTGGCGAAAATCAGTTTCCAGGCATGGGCAAGGAGCAGGGGCATCCGCTCATGCGGCTGGCGGACTTGATCGGACTTACCGCGAGATCGCACGGAACGTCGCTTCGTGTGTGCAAATCCTATCTGGAATCTAGTTCGCAGTACCCCGGAACGCCGAGACCGATGGGCACGGCCGTGTTTTATCCCATGGCGCTGTTGCGGGTCGCTGATTACCTCCAGATAGACAGGCAGCGGGCGCCGGCAGTGCTGCTCCAGCTCCGAAATCCCCAGAGTCCGATTTCGGTGCAGGAATGGGCGAAGCACCGCGCCGTGCAGAACATCGGCCCCGCCACGGATCCGCGCGGCAAGATGGTCACGGTCAGCACCGATCTGAGCCTGCCGCTTTACCTCCAGCTTCGCGATCTCCTCGTAGGACTACAAGCGGAAATGGATCATTCCACCGCCGTGCTTGATGAATCGTACGGCACCCGGACGGAACTCGGACTGAATCAACTCAACCTGGCGACCCGGCGGGTTTACTCGAACCTGCAAAGCCCGGCGTTTCGTGACAGCCTCCCCTACGTGCCGGATCGCACTGGGTTCGCCGCGGACCCGAACTTGCTCACGCTCCTGGTCGAGCCGTTGTATGGAAAGCACCCAAGTGTCGGAGTTCGTGAACTGATGCAGAATGCCGCGGACGCGGTGTGCGAACTGGAGGTGTGGTGTGAATCACGCGGAGTGTCCACGAAGTCACTCGACCTGCCGGAACAGGACGGCGATGTCCTCGTTGAATTCATCAAACGGGAAAACGGTACTTGGTTCCTCCGCGTGCGGGACAGAGGAATCGGCATGACGGGTGACACGATTCAGAACTATTTTTTTCGGGCCGGGGCGTCGTTTCGCCGGAGTCCAGAGTGGGCGAAAGAGTTCCTCGATGAACAGGGTAAGCCGCGCGTGATCCGCGCCGGACAATTTGGGATTGGGGTCTTCGCGGTCTTTCTGCTTGGGCCGTCCTTTCGGTTGTGGACGCGGCATTCCGGTGCGGACAAGGCCATGGGCTACACGATTGAGGCGTCAGCGAACAGCCAACTCATTGAAATACGGCGCGTCGACGGCTTGCCCATCGGGACGACCGTAGAAGTTGAAATGAGCAGCGAGTCGGCGGCGGCTCTCGAACTCGATGCAGAGCTGTCCTCGCCCATCGGGGGTCCCGATGACAATATCGATTGGTTTTGCTGGGATTGGCCCGAGATGGTGAAACGTGTCGAGCGCGGGCCAATCGGTAAGTTGTTAGGCCAAACATACGTTTCACCCCTTCGTAAGAGAGAGATTCCATCTGAGTGGTCCGTCATACATCCCGAGGGATTCGACGCGGTGTACTGGACGTATGGAGATTCGCCGCCACTGTCGTGCAATGGTTTGAGAGTGTCTCAACTTAGAAACTACGGGTTCTTGGACGCCGAGTTTTACTGGCCCACTTTCACCCAGCTTAAGCGTCCCTCCGTTGCAGTGCTCGATAGCGCTGCCAATCTACCCTTAACGATCCAGCGATACAGGCTCTCTCAGAATACACTTCCATTCATTGATGCTTTGGCTCGGGATGTCACGCTGTCCTTCATTGCGCACGCGCTTGTTTGTGGGCCGAGTTCGCGCTCGGAGGCGCATTCCTCGCGTGGTGGATTTCCGCTCCGATTGGAACAGTTCACGGTCTACGATGAGATTAGAAGGAGACGTCGCATTCGTCGCATACGCGCCCCCTTCGCGGAGGGCCTTTTACGCTGGTGCATTTCATCTGCGGAGATGGTTCCGGCGGACCCATGGCTATATTCGCTGCTGAAGGCAGAATCATCCCTGATATACGGGTCACTTCGGCCCTTGGAACGCCGTGCGCGTGAACGGCTCGCTATCGGCGGGGACGGGAGCACCCGGTTATGCCGTTTCGGCATGGCATGGCGTTTTGGAACGCCCCGGTTCGCCCAACCTCCTTGTGCGTAGGTCGGCGCGGATCCTCGCAGTGCTCGCCAGGGACGGCGTTGCGGCGTTGGGGCACGAAATACTAGGGTCCCACGCGCTTTTCTCGACCAGCCATGAGCTCGCTTTCGGAACTCGCCGGCGGAGTCTGGTCGACAACGAACGGGCACGCCAACCTGCGATTTGGACGAGAACAGTCAAGACGAACTCCGGGAGGCATTGCGTTGAAGCCAAGACGGGCGTTCTCGCGTCGACCACTTCCCTTCACACTACGCTTGAGACCATCGAAGCTGCTCTGCTCGACAACGAGAATGGTGCACCACCTGAGAGAGGCGAACCCATCCCAAATGTTCTGTTCGTGGCGGAGATCAGAACAAGACAAGTGGCACGCTCGCCTGAGTCATTGATTGCCAGAATCTGGAACGAGTGTCTTGGCGCGAGACCCATTCCATTCGATTCCGCGGCAAGAGCGGCGCTGATTGCTGATGGGTGCAAGCATCCTGAATTGAAGCGTCACATCGACGCTTGGCAGGAAATGAAACGCACTGGCTCAAAATGGCTAAAGGAGGACTGAGGCGTTCTTCGGGGCCGCGGACGGAGCGGTAGTGTTTCCGTGCCTCGCGGGGTTCATCCGCCGAGAGTTGAACTCAGCGATCACGGCCTTGACATTGAGATCGAACTCTCCAATGACACCGTCACCGAAGCCACGTTCTAAGAACTCAGTCCCGCGGCCCGGCGCGCTCGCGCCCCACAACCTCCACAATCGGCGGCGCGGCTTTGGGTGAGAACGCTTGAAAGTCCAGACCGAGCAAGGCCGCGACGGTGGCGGCGACCTGGCCCTGGACTAGCGGGGCGACGTGGGTGCGCTCGCCCAGGGCGGGTGTGTCCGGGCCGATGACGGCGATCCAGATCTTTTCGGAACCGGCGACCTTGGCTCCGTGGTTTTTCCATTCCACCGGCGCGTCGCCGCGGCCGTGGTCGGTGGTCACGATCATCGTTGTCGTGCCGCGATAGTCGGGCATTGATTGCACGGCGTCCCACAGGTGCCTGAGGTGATAGTCTGCGTTTCTTGCGGCGCGGAGATACTGGTCGTAGCGGCCCATGTGGGCGAACTCGTCGGTTTCTCCCAGGGCGACGTATAGCACGCGCGGGCGCTGGCGCTTGAAATACTCCAGAGCCGCGTGAAACGTGAAGGAGTCGTAGCAGCACTCTTCCCACATCCTGGGTGTTTCCGACATCAGCCGGTTGATCAGGAACTCTTCCTTCGAGAGACCCATGCCCGCGAGCGGGTGCCAGCCCGCCACCACACGCACACGGCTGCGCCATCGGTTGATGATGTAGGGAAACACATCCCACGACCCGAATGCCGCGACGCGGCTCCGGTAGTCGTCCTGGCCGTTGAGCCATTCCAAGACGGTCACATTCTGGTTGGGAACCTTCTCGTTGCTGTCGATCTTGGGGTCGGCAAACCCAGAGAGAATTTCGTTGTAGCCCGGGTAGGAGAAGTTCCGGCCGTTGGTCACCCGCACCTCGCTGCCGGCATTCACGTTGCCGTAGATCTGGCCCTGTTTCGCGACCACGCTCCACATGAACGGCATGAGAAGCTTGCGCCGTGACTCGGGTTTTTCGCCGCCAAAGTCACTCTTCAAGAGCGCGGGCTGGGCGACTCCGCCGTTCTCCTTGTTAAACATGCTCGAATCGGCGCCGCCGAAGACTTCCTGCCACCGCAAGCCGTCGCTCGTGACGAGCAGGATGTTCCGCGTCTTGAGCTTCGGGCGGCTCTGAGCCTTTGGCTCCTCAGCACGCGCGGCGACGCACGCGACCATGACCAGGCAGATCATTCCGCCGATGATTCGCGCGAGCTTCATGATCGAAGGCCCTCCCGGGCATGGGTCTTGCCGGCGGCCTTCGCGCCGCGGCTCAATGGATTGAATTGCTGCTCCAACCCGACGATCACGTTCGAGATTGCCCGGCTCCCGCTGTCGTGTCCCAGCTCGCGTTCTTGAATTTCGCGTGCCCGCGCCGTGAGCGACCGGCGGTCGGACCGAACCCGGATCGCAGCGAGATCCACGCGCTGGAGCAGGGCTTTTGTGAAAGGACGCTTGGCGCTCGAAAAACTGGCGGTGCGCAGGAACTCGAGGGTGAGCGGGTCAGTGCACAACGCGGCGAGCACGGCGGCCTCGGGCGCGGAAGAGCAGGGGAGGAAGTAGCACGTGTCATCGAGCATCACCGGCTTCCCCTCTCTCGGCCCCAGAGCACGGAACCGCGGTGTCTTGTTGAGCGCCCCGATGGCCACCTTCCATGGTGCGAAGCTGTACGGCCCAATTCCGAACATCGCAAACGGAGACTGGCCAACGTAGATCGACGACCTGCGCTTGCGGAATGCGCCGGCGTGCGCTTGCAAATACCCCCAGAGCCTCGGAGCTAATTCACGCAGCACCGTGGTGTCGGCACCGATTCGCTCTTGAGTGATCAGCACGGCCCGTTCGGAATTCGGTGCGTCGCGCGCCAGGTCGCCTCCCTTGATGAGAGGATAGACGAATTCCGGCTCGACGTCGATGATCTCGCCAGCCCGGTTCCTCAATCGGCCGGTTTCCGCGTCGCGAACGAGCTCCATCACCGCCGCGGCGTCGTGCTTGATCCCTTGCCGCCAGGTCAAGGGACAGACGCCTTCCGCGGACGAGCCCGCCGCGTACGCGTCGCGATCAGCAATCAGCCACCCGCCGGCGAAGCCCATCACCGATGTAGGACTCTTGTGCACCAAGCTCTCGTAGACCGGTACTTCGCGCAGGCTCTCAGGCGTCCCTAATTCAACCTGGAAGAGGCAGGCGTCGACTGCCGCGCCGAACCACCTTGACGCATCGAGCCGGCGAATCTCGGCGTTTGCGACCGGCAGCCGCTGACGGTGTGCTCGCTCGAGTATTCGCCGAGCGACCGACGTCTTGCAAAGAAGGGCGATCGTCGCGGCTTGATCGGCCAGCTCGGCGATGAGCTTGAGCCAGACGGCCTCGGCGACGTCGAAGTTCGAAGAGCCGGTGAGCGCCGCGAGACCGTCGAGACCTTCCATTCGGTGCCTGGGTGGTCGCACGCTCGAATCGAGCCGGCCCAGTTCGGCGCTGGTGACCCAGGGAGGGTTGCCCACGACGAGCAGGCGGCCGGTCTCTCGCCACCTCAAGTCCTCGCGCAGATCGACGCCGAAGAAATCGGCCTGGTGGATTCGCACGTGCACTCCGCGGCGATCGGCGCCGGCGGCCGAGGCCGCGCGAGCTGCCGCGCAGTGGCTGTCTTGAATCTCGACGGCGAGGATCTCTCTGGGTGGAAACGCGTGTTCGAGCAGGCCGGCGATGAAATGGCCCTGGCCGCAGGTTGGCTCGAGCACTCGCGACCACTTCCGGCCGATCGGGCCCAAGCACTCGAGTACCGCGGCTGCCAGCTCGGGCGGCGTCTGAAAATCGCCAAGTTCGCGCCGCAAAAGCTCACTCCGTGGACGCCGTCTCTGGCGCGATTCGTTATTTGATCTTGCGCCCACGACACAGCTCGGGTCGTCGACGGACAGGACGATCACCTTGTCTTCGGACGTGGCGGCCAAGAGCATTCCGTTCGACGACTCGCCGCGCAGCATCGCGGGCTCGAGGTTATTCACGATGATGATCAACTTCCCGACGAGCTGCTCCGGCGTGTAGTGCTGGCGAATGCCGGCGACGATCTGTTTTTGCTCGTCACCCAGGTCAACCTGCACCAGGAGCAGGCGGTCGGCGTTGGGGTGCGGCCGTGCCTCGATCACCTTGGCGACGCGCAGCTCGAGCTTGGCAAAATCGGCATACGTGATCGGGTCGGGCATGAATCGTGCTCCTCTAGGAGTGCGAGGGCCCGCGGCGGCCGAACGCACGCCCCCGGCCTCTGGCACTTCGAGTCTCGATTACGCGCAGGACAATTGAGACTGTCAAGGTGCTACGCGACCCGGATCGTCGCTCACCCGTCCGTCCTGATTGTTCTGTCTTGGGCCAAAACGGAGCCACGACCAAGGCAGCCTGAATCCCTTTCTCCTCAAGAATCGTGAAGGTCTTTCAACCACAGACATTTCTCTGCTCTTGAGCAACCGAACCATGTTCCAGCCAATCTTCTTGTAGTCATTCTGTTCCGCTTGCATCTCAGTGCACAACGAAGACAGCCGTGCTCGTCGTTCATCGGTCGGTTCAGCCAAATCGGGCTTCAACTCCTTGACGGCTCGATCCACGAGTTCACGAAACTTTTTTGGGTGTTTCCCTCGTCGCATTTTGCGCTGGATTCTCTGAGTTAGGAAAAAAGCGAAAGCTGTTCCGGCTTCAGGCTCTGCGCAGAGGCTCTTGATGGTCGTCAAGCGGGTCATAGGGAAGTGCTTTCCCCTGCGGAGCGCCTTGGCGATCTCGCACAGGTTCTTGACCCTCTTGACGATTTGAGGGTTTGGGGACTGAGGCATATCGAATCGCTCCTGGACTCCGGTCTGACGATCGATCCAGACCATCGCTAGCGCCGATCCGGTAGAGCGTCTCCATCAGTGGGTATCGATCAATGCCTTGCAACGGAATCCCGCCAACATGGGACAAGATCGCTATCTCCGGCTGCGAGCATGGACTGTCCAAAAGGAGGTATCTTATCGACGGATTCTCGGCTGCCGCCTCCTCGATCAACTCAAGCACCCGTTCCTTGACGATCAGCGGCAGGTCTATGAAGACCTTCCTCACTCGCCAGATTCGCACGTTGTGCGGGATGCAGACAATAACGAGCAACCCGATGATCCCGAGAATGATTGCCAACGTCACTCTGCCGCCGGGCGTGGTAACGAGTGCTGCAAAGGTTCCAAATGGCATCCTCGCTGAGCAGTTGAAGGGGAAAGAGGAACGCAGACGTCGATTACCGAGTGCTTTCTTTCGACTCGACCGCCGTGGAACCATCTTTATTTTTCGGAGCACGGCATAGGCAGCGAGAGAGTTGTGCGCCGAGCAAGCCCACCAGTAGGGTAAGTAACGAGTGTCCAATCCTCATGAAGTTCTCCGTAGTGCCGCTCCACCCGCCGAGCAAACTCACCTTTGCAAGCGTCACGGTGTCCGGTCTGTTGATGTCAAGCCGATTGTCGTTTGCGAATTGGATAAGTTCCGGGAGCGTAGGGAGAATGTCTAATGGTCGCTCCGGCAATTTGGAGTCAAGGTAGACAAGCGCCTTGGTCGTCATCAGCCTGGATTCGATTGACGGCACAAAAGAGAGTCCCAGGTAAGCTGACCCAAATAAAGCGAACCCCAGCCAGAACGCTCGTTTGGATTCATGGCGATGGACGGCAAACAAGATCGAGACCGATAGGAGAACGAGCGTGACACTGAAGATGGTGCTGTCCCAGAGATTGTTGGACTCACGAAGGGCGGCAAAACCGACCCCAAGGAGCAGAACGAGGATCACGAGCGTGCCGAGGTGGAATCGAAAGCGCCTCATGGCATGGTTCCTAAACATTGAAAGATGATCTGCTAAAGACGATCTTAAGCGGAGTCTGAATTTCGGGAAATGCCGTCGAACCAACTGGCGGTAGTACCGGACCTGTCGATCAACTTGGGCTATGGCCCGAGGGATTGAAACCACATCTGACCAACCCACCCTCCTCCCTTATCGGATTGCCCAACCGATACTGCTCCAGCCGTTGGCTGATCTGTGACCTCGGCCCATTGGTGAGAGCGAGTTCAAGAGCCGTCGTTTGGATCACAATCGCTTGCTTGAACTCGGCGTTCTCGGCGTGGGCCGCTGCCAAGACCTGAAGGTAAAGCCGATGCCGCCAGTCCCCAATTAGCTGCCCTGCCTGTTCAGCCAATTTCAGGGATGTCCGAGCATCCTCCAGCGCCATCTGCCCATTCCGGAATGTCTCGTCGGGGCAGGTTGCTCGCAGGCTGGCACGGGCACAAAATGCGTAGGCGATGGTGGGATCGATCGAGATGGATGTGTCGAAATCCGTTAGCGCCTTACCGAATGATCCATTCCAATGGTGCCATATTCCTCGGTTCAGGTAGGCGACCGTGTCTTTGGGATTTTGACGAATACGTTCGTCATGGGTTAAGAGTCCCATGTCGTATTTCAAGTAGGGCGGTTCGACGGGAAGAAGCTCGCTCGCCTCATCGTTGCGTCCTTGAGATCGAAGAATAGAAGCCAACCGGTCCCTCACGAAGAGATTATCCGGGTAACGGTCGAGGAGCTCCCGGCACTTGGCTTCGGTTGACAGATCGGGATACGAATCCATCGCCAATCTCCAGTAATGCGTCACTATTTGCCTACATCCCGCACCGTCGTCGTCAGGTCTTCGACTCCCAGCACATTCACCGGGCTTGGCGGCAGCCACTTGAGCGTCACGGACCTTGCATCGGGCTGATCCTTCTTTCCCACCCAGAATGAGTGCCAGTGAGCGCTTCGGATATGGGGACGAGGGCTGGCATGGGTGCCGGTCGGGTCCGCTGGTTCATGCTCCGACAACGCCTGCCTCAACGCAGCTCCAAGGCGATAACCGACCTCCCACCGGCTCGGATGATCCGGAGCGAAGATCCTCATCCCCTTCTTGGTCTTCTGGGGCTTGGGACGAGTGGGCGCACGATTACCGGCACCAACCCCCTTGATCTCGGCGGCCTCGGAGCGTGATATAGAACCTCAGTGGGGATGTCGCCAGTGACCGGGGTCTTCCAGAGGGCGTCAAAGGTCGTGGGATCGAACCGGTAGATGCCTTGGGTGACCCGCCAGGCTGCCAGAGCACCCAGGATTCCGATGTGATGAGCCTGGTTGGGAGGGGTCTTGCCCTTGGACACGATGGCGTAGGTTCCCGCCAGCGGCAGGAAGCACCAGTCGGGCCAGTTCCGAAGTTCCTTTCTCCCGGCACGGGACTCATCCACCTTTTGCCAGGCTTGAGGATATAGCCGACCGAAGGCGCTGAGGATCTTGCCGGGACAGAGGTATAGGTCGGTCACTGTGCAGTTCCTTACGCCTCGACCGCTGTTGATGGCTCTGGCGATCTCGAAGTTCGGCAAAGACGGCGAGAGAGTTGTGCGCCGAGCAAGCCCATCAGCAGAGTGAACAGCGAGTGTCCAATCCCGACAAAGTTCCCTGTCTTGCCGCTGCCGCCTCCAAAGAGTGCGGAGTAATACGACGTAAGCGACCCGTCCTGTTTCCGACTCTTGAGGATAATGCCCTGGAACGGGGCTCTGATCGTGTGCTCTTTGAGACTGCCGGAAAGAGTGCCCCCGGCTTGTATGTTGTTGGAGAAGGCATCCTGCACCCCTGAATCGAGATAAGCCAACCCCTCGGTCGTGATCAGCCTGGATTCAATTGACGGGACCAGCGTAAGCGCCAGGTAGATCCAACCGAACACTGCGAACCCGATCCAAAATGCCCGTCTCGTCTCAGTTCGATGAATGGCGAACATGATCGAAATCAATAGAACGACGAGTGTGATGCTGAAGATGCTGCTCTCCCAGAGGTCGCTGGATTCTCTCAGAGCAGCAAAGCCGATCCCAAGAACCAGGACGACGCCGAGCAGACTAGCGATGTTGAATCGGATTCGCTTCATTGCTCGATCTCCGGAGGAGTGAGAACGACAGCCATTCTAAGCCTAGGAGGGTGGGCTCCACGATGCATGATGCCTTCGTTCATCAACAACCATGACCAGGGAGCGAATGTCTTGGAAGCCAAACCCAAACTCGCTGTTGTCTTGTCCGACGATCTTCTTTGCCACCTCCGCAGAATTGCTCAGGAAGAGCGTGTCTCGCTACGGTGGCTGGTAGCCGGTCTGGTCTGTGACACTTTCGAGTCTGGGATCGATCAGACAATCAATCGCCAGGCTGCTTGTAGCTGACCAAGAGTGATCGAAGCGAAGCGGCAGGTGAGCCTGCTCTCTTCAAGTTCCCGGTTCAGGAGGAACCGATCCCCGAAGATAGATGCCCAATGCAAACTCCGCCGGTACTATCATCCCTCGGTAGTTGATTCACGGGGAAAGCGGCTCTCCTCTCAGCGCTTGTTGCATTCTTTCCCGCATCGCTTCGTTGGGTTCACAACCAGCGGCCTGTTCCAGCGAGCCCGCTGTTTCGGAGCAGCTCTTCGGAGTCGGCAAAACGGGATCACGTCGTCATTCTTGCTACGCAGAATCACCGTGCCGTACTTCACTGTATTGGCTGTTCCCCAATTCTTCCATGCGGGGCAAAGCGGTCGTGCCGTGGCTGGCGGAATGCCGAGTATCTCCCACAAACGCTGACGAACTTCGGCGAATGATTGAACATGCCGACTTGACGAAGCCCAAAGACCGTCAAGATGGTCCGCTCGTCACAGTTCAAGCAAGAATCCGGGGGATGGCAGACACCCACCGATCTCATGGATGGCAGACATCCATCGATCTCAGAAGGATGGCCGACACCCACCGATCTCAGGTGAAGCTGGCATCCCGGTCCAGATGCCGCCACCGCGGATGGCAGACGAAAGGATCGCAGACACCCACCGATCTCATGTGAAGCTGGCATCCCGGTGCAGATGCCACCGGGCTCGTCCCGAAGCATCTGCGGCGGTGGTAGTGGCAACTCCGGGTTAGCTCCGAGCAAATCGTCTTCGCTGTCGATTTTTTTCTCAACACTCTTGACACCCGCGCCGCTACTGGTATTTTTGTCCATTACTGATCTCGTGAATACTCTCGCTAACGTGCTGCACCTGCCTGGTGATGGAGCCTTACGTGCCGGCCTCTGCTCGCCGCTACATCGTCCACGAAGAGTGCGTGGGCGTTTATCACTGCATTGCTCGGTGCGTCCGAAGAGCTTTCCTGTGCGGCACCGACTCGTACTCCGGTCGTGATTACTCTCACCGTAAGGCCTGGATTCTCGATCGGCTACGCGCTCTCGCCGGGCTGTTCGGCGTCGAGGTGTGCGGTTATGCCATTATGAGCAACCACCTGCATCTCGTTCTCCGCAATCGACCCGACAGCGTCGAGCAATGGTCCGACGCTGAAGTCGCGCTGCGCTGGCGCAAGCTCTTTCCGCAACGTGACGATGTTACCGGCGAGCCAGCAGAGCCCGATGACGTTGACCTGGCGATGCTCACGGCCGACGCTGACCGGCTGGCGATCCTGCGCGGCCGGCTGTCGAGTCTGTCGTGGTTCATGAGGTGCTTGTGTGAATGGGTCGCCCGGGCGGCCAATCGGGAGGACCGCTCGGCGGGAAGATTCTGGGCCGGTCGGTTCAAATCTCAGCCGCTTCTCGATGAGGCAGCGCTTTTGGCATGCAGCGTCTATGTCGATCTCAACCCGATTCGGGCGGGAATCGCCAGTACGCCGGAGGAATCGCAATTCACGTCGGGGTGTGACCGCATTCTGAGCGTCGCCGGAACTCCGGGTGGATTGCATTCATCGCGTGAGGAGAGCTCGGCCGAGACTTCCAATCGCCGGGATGGCTGGCTGTGCGAACTGACGTTGCGGGAGACCGACGTCGTTCCCAGAATCGGGCAGGCCGAAAACTCACCGGCTGCACCGTCAGAAACGGGTCCGCCGCGCGAACCGATCGCGAGCGATCATGTCAATGTCGCGGGGCGTCGGGCAACTGCTGGCTCTTCAGCCACGGTCTCGGCTGTGCCGCGCCAGGCGGCGTCACAACGGCCGCTCCCTGCGCGGGCGTCGGATCAGGGGTTTCTGCCGATCGAGACCAGAAAGTATGCCATGCTGCTCGATTGGACGGGCCGGGAACTGAGGCGGGACAAGCGTGGGGCAATTCCAGAAGACCTGGCTCCCATCCTGGACCGACTGGGAGTGGATCGAACGAATTGGGTGGACACGGTGCGCGACTTCGGGCGCATGTTCAAGCAAGCGGCAGGTCGAGCAAGTTCGCTTGTGCGCACTGCGCCGCGTTGCTCACGACGCTGGTTTCAGGGCAAGGCGGCCGCGCAAGTGGCGTTTTTGTAAGTAAGCGGCTCGCTCGCTAGCTCGCCAGCGCTGGTCGTAGCGCGGGACGCCGAATTTGAACGGATTTGAGGCCGGACAGCGTCGTTTCGTTCGCCGGCGCGGCAAGCGACGAAGCACGGCCGTCGATATCGAGCGGTTCGCAGCAACCGACGCATGCAAATCGCCGGCGACGTAGCCGAGCGCACCCAGTTGCTGACCGTGCGTGGCAAAACGCGTGCGTGCGCGTCGTCGGCCGCGAGGCACCCAGCGATCGCGGGACGCAAACCGGTGCGAGCTACGTGCGCCTGGCTTTTCCCAGCACCGACTGTCGATTGCAGAGGGTGGGTGTCTGGGTTCCGCCACGACCTCGAGGAGATGAAGGTCTTTGCACGCCGCTGGCGCGACGACCATCGCGGGCAGTGGTCTACCGTGCGGAAGCTCTCTGGTTTCTGCCTGCTCATGAAGCGCGCCGTTTATGACGCCATCGGCGGGCTTGATGAACGGTTTGGGCTCGGGTTCTTTGATGACGATGATCTGGCTGAGCGGGCAAGGCGGGCTGGCTTTGCCCTGGCGGTGGCGCATGATCTGTTCGTGCACCACTATGGCAGCAGGACGTTTGTGGGCAACGGCGTCGATGCCGAGCGCGTGCTCAATGAGAATGCGGCGAGGTTCGCGGCCAAATGGGGCGACGCGGTTCCGCAGGGGCGGAGGGTGGCACTCGAGCCGTTCGAAGGTAGTCCGCGGACGGCGAAGCGAAGTCATGAACAGGGGAGTTTCTGTTCGCAGAGGACGCAGATTTGCGCAGATGAAAGCCGGGAAGATCAGGGACGAACAAGAAATGGAAAGGCCGCGGCCACACCTCCAACAATGATAATTCCTCCTCTTGATCTGCGCAAATCTGCGTCATCTGTGGATCAATCTTTTCAATCTGGTCCCGTCGCCTCTTCGGCCCGTGCCGCTGTCTCGCTCACTATGATCGTCAAGAATGAGGAAGCCAACCTTTCAACGTGTCTCGAGTCGGTGCGCGGGGTGTTTGATGAGATTGTTGTGCTGGATACGGGGAGCTGCGATCGAACTGTCGAGATTGCGCGGTCGTTTGGGGCGCGGGTGTTTGATTTTGTGTGGGTTGATGATTTTGGGGCGGCTCGGAATGCGGCGCTGGCTCGAGCCACAGGTGATTATGCGTTTTGGCTTGATGCGGATGATTTGATTGAGCCGCCGGAGCGGGCGAAGTTGGAGGAGTTGATTGGGGGCTTGCGGGGGGACCATTCGTGTTTGGGAAGCCCGCAAAAGGGGACAGGCACCGGCGTCCTTGGCCGGAGCCAGTCCCCTTTTGCTCCCGCCTTTGTCGTCCGGTGTGCGTGTGACCCGGGGCCTGATGGTTCGGGGGGAGACACGGTTGTTGATCACATCCGGCTGTTTCCGCTGATCGAAGGCGTGCGGTGGACGTATCGCGTTCATGAGCAGATTCTGCCGGCGTTGAAACGCGCCGGGGTACCAGTGGTGTGGAAGGATATCACGGTGCGGCATACGGGGTATTCTGACCGGGCGCTTCGATTCAGGAAGCTCGAGCGGGATTGCCGCATTTTGCGCGAGGAGCTGGCGGAACGGCCGGATGATGCGTTTACGTTGTTCAATCTGGGGTCGATCGCGATTGAACGGGCCGAGTGGAATGAGGCGCTCGGGTATTTCAAGCGAAGCCTGGCGGGGTCAGCACCGACTGATTCGATTGTCCGTAAGCTGTATGCGCTCATTGCGCGGGCTTTCCAGATGATGCGCGATTATCCGGCGGCACTGGCGAGCTGTGCGGAGGGGCTTTCGCTCGATTCCGAGGATGCTGAGCTGTGGTTCCGTAAGGCGGTCGTGCATCGGAGCAGCGGTGATTCTGGTGAGGCTGAGCGGTGCTGGCGGAGGATCTTGACGCTCTCGGGGCCGAGGAAGTTTGCCAGCTTGGATCACGGGATTTATGGGCACCTCACGCGGCGGAATCTTGCGGCGCTGGCTCACGAACGGGGCGATATTGAGGAGGCGCGGCGGCAGTGGCGGGCGGTGCTGGAGGAGTGCCCGGGGGATCGGGAGGCGATTGCGCGGCTGGGCGATGTTGGATCGTAAGGTCGGCCATTGCGGGGCGTGCGGGCGGATGTGATGTTGGTCGCGCGGACCGTCGGTGGAGGGAGCCGACGCCTACAGACCCCGGGGCTTACGCGGGCTCGATCCCGGGGCTTACGCCGCCGGGCTATATGATGTCGCCCCTTCGGGGTTGACGTACCGATACGGCGAGCCCGGGGCTTACGCCGCCGGGCTACGTGATGTCGCCCCTTCGGGGCAGGCGTGCTGGTACGTGCCGATTCGGCGAACCCCGGGGCTTACGCCGCCGGGCTATATGATGTTGCCGCTTGCGCGGCTTGGGAGTTGCCCAAATATGTCTCATCGGCTTTTGTTTGCGTCCATTCACAGCTACGTGGACCCATCGAGCGGTGCGGCGCTCGCCACCCGCGAGCTACTCGAATTGCTCGCCGGGCGCGGGTGGGACTGGCGGGCACTTACTTGCGGTGTGCTTGACTACCAGAACGAGAACCCGCATCGAAAATGTTCTCGCTTCGATTGAGAGGCCGGCTGCGCGGTCGGGTGCGGCGCTCAGCCTTGGGGGCGAGGCTGAGGTCTTCGATCTGGACGTCGACGGCGTGCGCGTCACAATCTTGCCCACATCGTTTAGCCGCGCCGATAAGGCACCCAACCCGCGCGAGGGTGCCATGTACATCGACCTGGCTACTACGGTGCTCGATCGATTCCGGCCTGAGATACTGCTGACCTATGGCGGGCATCCGGTCAGCCGTTCGCTCATGCTCAAGGCCAGGGCCAGGGGCACCGCGGTTGTCTTCCATCTGCATAACTTCGGGTATAACGATCGGCGTGGATTCGAGGATGTCGATGGCATCATCTTTCCCTCCGAGTATTCACGCCGGCTTTACTCGCGCCGGGTCGGTATCGACGGGGTTGTCATTCCCGACCCGATCCGGCTCGACCGAGTTATTGCCGAGAATCCCGAGCCGCAGTATGTGACGTTCATCAACCCTCAGCCTGAGAAAGGTGCGGCGGTCTTTGCGCGGATTGCTCTGGAGCTGGGGCGGCGGCGGCCGGATATTCCGCTGCTTGTTGTTGAAGGCCGCGGTACCGCTGACGGATTGGCGGGGTTGCCGGTTGATCTTTCGGGGCTGACAAACCTGCACCGGATGGCGAATACGCCCGATCCGCGGGATTTCTATCGGGTGAGCAGGGTGGTGCTGATGCCATCCCTCTGGCGGGAGTCGCTCGGCCGCGTGCCGATCGAGGCGATGGCGAATGGCATTCCCGTCCTGGCCAGCGATCGCGGAGCACTGCCTGAGACTCTGGGTGATGCCGGGTTCGTCTTTGCGATCCCTGATCGGTGCACGCCGGCCAGCAACGTTGTGCCGACCGCACACGAAGTGGCGCCCTGGGTGGCTGTGATCGAGCGGTTGTGGGATGACGCGGAATTCGAGGCGGAGCACCGGAGGCGGGCGCTCGTTGAGGCGAAGCGCTGGGATGGGAGCAAACTGGCGGAGCGGTACGAGGGTTTCTTCCGCTCATTGTGCCGCGACGGCGCTCGCCTGTCGGTCAGGATTTCGTGAATTGGATGGGCTCGCCCCCGGCGGCTTCCGTTGGATTGCCGTGGCGTGGATCGAGTTGTCGGCACCATGGTGACTGGCCGGGTCTTATGACGAGTGCGACGGATGATTGACGCCGGTGGGTTCACGGAGTCGGAACACGTTTTGATTCGACCGCGTGTTCACAATTAACAAAGAAATCGCGCAAAGCCGGATGTCGTGACGTTGCAGCCGTCTCGATTGCGCGATTGCACTTTTTTTGGAGGCTTTTGTTGCCGAAAGCCGAAACCGGACTCATATTATTAAATGAGAGGAGGGTCGGCGAGCGCGCGATGTTGGCGCGATTGGCGGCTCGGACACCCAGGGCGTTGCCTCGGACGCCCAGGGCGTTGCCTCGGACACCCAGGGCGTTGCATCGGAAACCCAAGGCGTTGCCATTGGGCTATGTTGTTTTGGCCTTTCAGCCCGGAAGGGGGATCGTGCGGCGTGAAATCTCTCGAGTTGGGCTGGGACGGGTCTGGACCACGGGCAGGGCGAGTCTTGACCCGGTGGGCCGAGGGATCATGGAGCGGGACTCGTGGCGTTATCCTCTTTGGCTCTCGAGATTTCCGCGCTGCTTCAGGGTGTTTCGGCCAGCCATCGGACGGGGTTCAAGACAGCGAGCAAAATGGGACTGTTTTGGGGTCGGGAGTTCCATCCAGTTCCATTTAATTCCATTCACTCCTACTTCTTTGGAGCGTGCGAAGAGTGGCTTGCCTGTCATGTAATCTGGCGTCGGGACGTCTAACCACGAATCTTACGAATCTGACGAATGAGTGAAGAGAATCCGGGATTCGACCGAGATGACCGATCGGGCGACCGCTTTTGGGCAAATTCGTCTCATTTCGTCTCACCATCGAATCCTTGCGAGAGCCGAGCATGATTCCACTTGTGTTGAGCGGGATTTCCTCAGGCGAGCGACGATGGTCAACGGGCGCGGCCGAGGGCGGGCAATTTACAGTAGTGTACGAATGCTTTATAGCCGTCCCAGTATTGCCACTTATTGCCATTTTTCGAAGGCTGCGGCGATCTCCTGGCGCGGATTGGCTGTTCTGTAAATTCAATGAATGTAATCGAATAGGCGCACGGCGAGGCATTTTTCGGCGGTCGCAAGAGCGTTTGGCACGTGCCACCAAAAATTGCCATCGCAAATCGCCGGTGCTGTTCACTATGTTTTTGACCGGTTTTTTTCACGGCACTCGAGGGGGATTCGCGCCGGCTGGGCGCGCAGGTCTTCCCTCGGCGCAAGCCCCCCTCCGCACTCTGCGGCGGCCCGGCCTCCACAAGGGCGGAGGAGGGGTGGCGAATGCGACACGGGGCGTCATCGCCGAGCGGGCTGCGGAGCGGGGGGGGATGTTTCGACGCAGAGCATCGGGACGAGGGGTACGCGGGGGGCGCGAAAAACGTCGTCATTCGTAAGTGCCGATGGGCTCAAGAGTTGCTTCTAGGATTTTTCGGCTTCGAAAACGTCGTCATTCGTAACTCCTGATGTGGAAAGGAGATGACGACGATGACGACGTTTTGGGGGGTCCGCGGGAGCTGTTCCCACGATTGAGACACGAAAGTGAGCGCAAGTGTGCCGCGGCGCGGGAATTCGCTGGTCCGGGGTTGCGCTCGCGAGAGGATGTCTGGTCTGGAAGGCAGTGACGTTTTTCATATCTATGCGAGTCGTGGCGTTCGGTTCGTGGGGTTGATCCAAGCCACGGCAGGCCGTGTGAACGTGGTGGTCGCACCCACCTTGCAATTTGGACAGGGTCGCATCACCGTTCTAGAGCGTGTCGAGCGTCCCGCGGCGCGACGACCTTGCACCCCAGTTCAAGCGGCACTTGAAACTCTTTGTGGTAGAAGTGCTGCACCGTGCACGATCGCTGTTCGACGGCGACGACCTTCACCTTCCGACTAATGCTGAAGCGATCCAGTCCCTGAACGGTCAGCTCGCTTCCGGCGATGATGCCCTCTGCGGATCCGCGATCAATCCTGGCGCGACCTCCCGCCAACATCTCGACGACCGTGCCGAGCATCAAACGATTCCGCAGGGTTGCCGCCCATTCTGGCGGTAATTCGGGAACTCCGGTGACCGGCTGGTCGAGGTTTTTGACGTAGAACTTTCCTGGCCCGATGCGCGGATCGTCGGCTTTGACGATCGCTTCGATGAATTGCGGGAACTTCTCTGGCGGTATCAGATAAGTGCGGCAATCCCAGTTCACGGGCCGGAAGACACGGGCCATCCGCGATTCCTCCATTGCCGCCGCCGCGGAAAGCACGAGGTATTCGCCGACGCGTTTGACCGATCCTGATTCCCGATAGCCGACACCGGAGCAGCTTGAAATAAGGAGGGAGTATCGCCCGTCCGGCAGGATGCTCAGGCACCAGCCACGTCCGCGATGCGCCCCGAGGCGGTATTCGCCGGCGACGGGGGCAAATTCAACACCTGCGTTCGGCGGCGGCGGGGAGTAGTGGTAAGAATAATCATAATCCGCGGCGGGGACGAGCAAGGCGGCGAGCACCGCGACCATCGCCAGAGTCACGAACAGCTCGCAGAGCTTTGTGGTCAGTCCTCGGCGCTGGCCGGGCTTCCCGCGGGTGCGGTCTTGAAGAAGGATCCCGTCGCGGAGCGAAGGGCGACACTGGGGCTTTGGTGCGGGGGCGGGATCGAGTTCATCCCAGATCGCGGGAGGGGCCTTCTCAATTATGGCTCGGCTGAACTTCACGCCGCCGTGCCCCCCCAAAGTTATTGCTCAGACTCGGCCGCAGTGCCGATCGCATCATTTCCCAACAACTCTCCCGGCCGAACTTCGAGCCCTGGGAGCAGGTTTGTCTGGTAAACGCCACCTTCCGTCACGATTGATTCTTCCCAGACGTCGCCGGCACGGACCAGCGAGTGCATCCGTCGTCCTACTGCATCAAGGATCCAGTACTCGCGCACTCCGATTCGCAGGTACTCTTCGCGTTTTTCGACGAAGTCACGCTCTTCACCGCCGGGGCTCACGATTTCGACCACGATGTGCGGAACCCAGCGCGTCCACACGTTCGGTCCGCTTGGCTCAGGGTCGAGATAAATCGCCTGATCCGGGTGTCGGTCGGAAACGATGCCGGGAAGTCGGAGCCGGCATTCTCCGCCGCCGGCTCGATACTGGATGACGCCGGGGCGTTGGCGTCGATACAGAATGAACATTTCAGCAACGCGATCGACGATACGCCCGTGCCACGGACGAGAGACCTCAACCACGTCGACAACTCCCCTTGCCAGTTCGTAGAGCCAGCCTTCTTCCCAATCGGCTTCGATGAATTGTTCGAGGGTCATGCGGCGACCCTTGTCGGCGGGGCCGATCCGGAGAGCGGTAGGTGCAGTTACCGTGGCCATCGAGTTACCTCTTCGGAAACAGATCTCGCACAATACCACGATAACAAAAAGCCGCCTGCGGAATCACAGTCGTTTTCGTGTATGCGCTCGCCACCCGTATCGCGCGAGCTCGGAGACGGTCATTCGAGACTCGGCGCGCTTACCATCGGTAGCCCTTGAACGCACTGAATGCTCCGATTACTCGGGTTATTACCGCACTCGAATTGGGCGAAGCGGGCGGATTACGCAGGCGCTGCGTGAACGGCGATCTCAATCTCGTTCGTAACTTCAGGCTGCGTAAGGGGCTGACGCAGATGACGCAAATGACGCAGGTCAGCATCTCTTATCTTCGTGCTCAATGCCGGCCCGCCCGGCGGCAGGCTGTAGCTGATTGAAGCGCATTGGTACGGCGCCGGCGTTTATCCCGAAATCGGCGAGCCAGCGTCGCGATTTCGATTCTGCATCGGAATCGTCACCGTGAATCGTGAACCGTGATCGAGAGTGCTCGCCACGGCGATTTCACCGCCGTGCGCTTTGACGATGCCCTGGCAGATCGCTAATCCCAATCCGCTGCCGCCTGATCCGCGCGACCGCGCGCTGTCGACGCGGTGGAACCGATCGAACACGAGCGGGAGGTCGATTTCGGGGATTCCCACACCGGTGTCTTCGACGATGAGGAGCGCGGAGCTACCGTCGCAGCGGGTGGAGATGACCACCTTGCCGCCGGGTTGAGTGTACTGAATCGCGTTGCTTACAAGGTTTGTGATCACTTGACCGAGCCGTTCGGGGTCTCCGTTGAGCGGCGCGGGGTTGATCTCACGGAGAATCCGAACTCCGCGCTCGAGCGCCAGGGGTTGCAAGAGCGCGACGCTTCCCTCCGCGATCCGGGCGAGGTCGATCGGCTCGGCGCGCAGCTCGAGCTTACCGGAATCAGCGCGGGCCAATGTCAGAAGGTCGTCAACGAGCGACTTCATGCGCGTCGCTGCGCGACCGCACGCTTGGAGCGATTCGCGATATGCCGTGGCCTCGCGCGGCCGAGAAAGGGCTAGCTCCACCTGCGTGAGGATCACGGTCAACGGCGTTCGCAGCTCGTGGGATGCATCCGCCGTGAACCGCACCTGCTGCTCAAACGAGCCTCTCGAGGCGTTCGAGCATGGTGTTGATGAGTGTGCCCAGACTGCCGAGCTCGGTATCGACGCCTTCGAGATCGAGCCGTTGTGACAGGCTGCTGGCATTGATTCCGGAGACCGTTTCGCTCATCGCAACGATCGGGCGCACGGCGCGCGACGACAGCCACCAGCCTCCGGCGCAGCCGGCCAGAAACACGCCCAGCCCGGTCAAGCCGAGCTGCCACGCCATGCGCCTCAGGCCGGCCATCTCGTGGTGGATTGGTCGTCCGACGAGGATGGTCGATCGCGCCGGACCGAGCAGGGTGACCTCGCGGAGCGCGCCGCGGTTGCGCGAGTGCGACTCGTACCAGCGACCGACGGATGGATCTGGCGGTACCTGTGTGGCGTATTCGGGCGGCTCTGCGAGTAGCACATTCTCGCCGGCGTCACGCACGACGAAATAGGGCTCGTCTCCGGGCTGCGAGTATCGATCCATTAATGAATGCGGCAAGCTCAGTGCGCTGGGCTGGAACCGCGGCGGGTGCGGAGGCATGAGGCGCATTCCGGGAGGGCCGGGGCCTTCGCGCGGGCGCGGCGGGCGGTCCGGCGGTGGACCGCCCCTGAATCCCGGCCCTTCTGGCGGCCGCGTCCGCGGGGCAGGCGCCTGGGTTCGAAGGACGCCTTCGAGGACGCGCGCGGCGGCCAGAAGCTCGCCGTCGATCTCGTCGAACCGCCGCCGGGAGGCCTCGACGTAGAGCGTTCCGCCGAATCCAATCACCACGAGCAGCAGGATCAGGGTGTGCCAGGCCTGGAGCCGGTAACGAAGCGACTTAAACATCGTCGCCTCCGCTCGAATCGATCTGGTAACCCTGGCCGCGCCGGGTCTGGATGAAGTCTTTGCCGAGCTTCTTACGGATGTGCGAAACGTGCACCTCAACCACGTTGGAAAGCGTATCGTCATCGTCGCCGAAGAGCTGCTCGTAGATCACCGTGCGCGTGATCAGCTTGCCGCGATGGAGGGCCAACAGCTCGACCAGGGCGTACTCGCGGGCGGTGAGCGGCACGTCGACGCCGTCGCGTGCGACCAGGCGCCGGGCGGTGTCGATCGCGACGTCGCCGATCCGGATCACGGGGTCGGCCATGCCTGCGCTGCGGCGAATCAGCGCGCGGAGGCGAGCGAGCAGCTCGGAGAGAGCAAAAGGTTTGACGATATAGTCATCTGCGCCAGTGTCGAGCCCGCGCACGCGATCGCTGACACCGTCGCGGGCGGTGAGGATGAGCACTGGGGTTCTTCGACTCTTCCGCAGCCTTCGTAGAACTTCGAGGCCGTCCAGGCCGGGGAGCAACAGGTCGAGCACAATCGCCTCGTATTCGCATCCCTCAGCTTTGAACAGCCCTTCGCGGCCGTCGGCGGCTTGATCGGCGGCGTAGCCCTCTTCGCGAAGCGCCTGCACCAGCGCCTGGAGCAAATCGGGTTCGTCTTCGATCACGAGGACGCGCACGGTCGAGGACCCTTATTCATTTGCTCATGGTACGACTCGCAGAGCGTCGTTTTTCTTGAGCACCCGCACCAGGCCCGAGCCGGGTTTTCCGAACTCGATATGGGCGTCGAGCAAGACGCCCGCTGGTGAGTCGGCAGGGATGGTGATCTCCGCCATCACCGTATCACCCCGACGCTCGATCTTCGAGGCCTCAAACGGGCCGACCTGCACCCAGCTCGGAATTCCCGGCGGCGAGCCGCTGCGGGTCGCCGCGTCGAGATCGAACCGGAGCGTGTGGGTCTTGCCGCGTGCCGCGTTGCCGGGTGTGACCGAGCGAATGCCAAACTCCTTCGTCGCCGAGCGGTCGGCGTTGTCGGCGATTGGCCCGACGCTGCCGCGACGGAGCATGGGGTTATTGGCCGGATCGGGAACGCCGGCATATCCCCCGATGATATAGGGGAAGCGAGACGGAGTGACATGGTAGTGATAGCCGCGGGCCGGGTCGGTGTGGCCGTTGCAGACGTCGAGCGCGCGCTCGCCTTTCAGGTCTCTGGCCATCACGCCGGACTCTTCGAAGGGGCCGTGCACCGGGAAGCCGTCAAACGCGAAGCCTAGCACAGGGGAGTGGCGCCGGCCGTCGTCGGTGAACGGCGATTTCACGCAGCTCGGGTACTTGTGATAGTGATAGACGCCGTGCTGCTGCGGGTGGCCGCAGCAAGAATCGAGCCACACCTCGGAATAGCCCTCGATGGCGTTCATCCCGCCCGCCTCAAATGGGTTGAAGAAGACCACGCCGTTGAGCGCCATTCCTATTGGCCCCATCGGCACACGTGTGATGCTGGATGCGAGCTTTGGCTCGATTGGCAGCCGGAAGTGAAAATCCTGGACGCGAATCCGGTTCGGATTGCCGGTATTGGGGAAGATCGCTGTGGGATGGTTCGGGTAGCCCTGGCTATCGATCAAGAGAGACTTGTCGTTGTGGCGGATCGCCAGGTTGGGGATGCCGTCCTTGTTCGAATCGGCGAGGTGGTAGCTGAAGAGGTCGACATAGGTGCCGGCGTCTTTGAAGATATAGGTTGGCGGGTTGCCCTCGCGAATGAACCAGCGGCCGCCGATCGGTTTCAGGCCGGCGGAGGATTCGAGCACGGCAGATGGCGGTGGTTTGGCTGGGGTTTCTTGTCTGGGTGGTTCGTCAGCGCGGACCAGGCCGGTCCATGCGCTGGCGATCAAGACGACGATGATTAAGGGACATTGCCGATTCACTCGTCGAGAAGACATGGCGGCCGGGGCTCCAGGAATTTGGCGGGGATCGCGGAATGTGGCAACGCGGTGAGTACGTGGTTCGGACGGGGCGCACGTCGTCGAGCCTCGGGCGTGAGCCCGAACCTCCGCGGCGGTCGCCTTCACATGCGGGGGTTGGAGGTTCCCCGTCCGAACCACGGTCTCACGAGCGTGTTCATTGCAAGCTGTCGATCACGGCCGGCGGGGCCTCACGGGAGGCTCGTTGTCGTCGCCGGGCGCGCCGTCGCCGGGAGGCCCTCCGCGATTACGACCGCCGGGACCGCCGAAGCCGGGTCTGCCAGGTCCGCCCGGTCCACTTGCCAGGTGTTCGCGCAGTTGCTTGAGCTGACGGGGTGTGAGGATCGACTCCAGCTTCGACTTCGTGCTGCTCTCGAGGTCGGCGATTTGCTTTTGCTGGCGGTCGGAGAGCGACAGCTCCTCGCGGACAAACGGCGGCAGAACGCGGCCGATCGCGGGCCGGCCGGGGCCGGCTTCTCGGGGTGGTCCACCCGGCGGCGGGCCATCGGGACCACCCGGCGGTCTGTCTTCTCCACCGGGCGGCGGACCGCCGAACCGACCGGCACGAGGCTGTCCGCCGGGAGGTCCGTCTGGTCCACCCAGTTCACCGCCGCGGGGTTCGAGCTCGGAGCGATCGAGTGTTCCATCGTGGTTGCGGTCGAGCTTCTTGAACGCGGCGACGGCGTTGCGGATTTCTTCCGGGGAGAGCTCGCCGTCGCGATTGGTGTCAAGGGCGGCCATGATCGGCGGCCCGGGGCGGCGCGGCTGGTCGTTGGCGGGGCCCGCTGCCGGTGCGCCGCGGCGCTCGCGTGGAGGTGGCGGGCCGTCGTCCGGCGGCCCCGGCGGTTGGGCCAGGGCGAGCGCCGGGGCTAACAACGCCGCCGTCGCGAGGACGATCCCTTTTGTCGTTCCGAGGATGCTCATTCGTGTGTCTCCTGTAAAACCGCCCGGCAAGATCGAAACGCTGTGCCTTCTACGCGGTTGGTTCTTTGATCTGCCGTGGGGTTCTTCTGAACGGTTTCACACGGATTGTAGAGGTGCTACCTTAAGGCAGGGTGAAGCTCGGTTTGTTTCTGGGAAAAAGCCGCTGGAAGCGTGGATCAGCCCGGATCCGGCTTTGGACTTACTCCCAAGTCCGAAACGTCCCAGACTAATCCCGTGCAATCCTCGCTGCCGGAAACGACCCATCGGCCATCGGGCGTGAACGCGACGGATCTGACCGGGCCGCGGTGGCCGTCGAATCGTCGCCGCTCTTGGCCTGTGGCGAGGTCCCAGACGCGAACGGTCATATCCTTGTCCGATCGATAGTCCCCGCTGCATGAAGCCAGAAGGCGGCCGTCCGGTGAGAAGGACAGACCGTTGATCTTCTCTTCATGGCCACGTAAGCGTGCGACCTCCCGACCCGACGCGAGCTCCCAAACGCGGATTCGGGGGTTAATTCCCCATCCGACGCGGGGTCCCGCTCCGCCTGCCGCCAGGAATCGGCCGTCGACGCTCAGTGCCAGTCGATCTGATTCTAGACTTGCCCGTACGGCCCATCGCCGTTCCTTGCCGGATGCGACGTCCAGGATCCGCACGCCGCGGTTCTCCGTCGCGATCACCTCCTTGCCGTCATGAGAAAAAAAGAGGGGGAAGAAGCAAGCAGAGCCGCCGTCCGCGCTTTTGTCATACGGGAATTGCACGCGTATTCGGCCCGTGGCGACGTCCCAGAGATGCAGGTCTGACGCCACCAGGCTACCGTCGGGGGAAAAGCCAACGTGGTGGACGGAAGCTTCCGGATTGGCATGAGGAAAGCGATCAATCTCTCGCGCCCGCGGAATGCTCCACAGGGCGCGCCTCCCGTGCATGCCGCCGAACACGACCGATTTGCCGTCTGGGGCAACAGCTAGAGATTGAGCGCTCGTATTCGCCAAGCTGGCAATGACCGCGAGCTCGCGGCCCGAACTCGGGTCCCATTGCCGGATTGTGGCGTCGAGGCCGCTTGTGAAGACCGTTCCGTCTGCGCGCGAAATTGCAATCGCGGTGATCTGCGAGCAATGTCCGCCCTGCGGAAACGCCTCACGGCCAGTGGCGACGTTCCAGAAGAGCACGGCCTCCTCGTGACCGGCCGAGGCCAGCGTTTTGCCGTCGGGCGAGAACGAGAGGGACGAGACGACCTGGTAATGCACCGGAATCTCAGCAAGCTTTCGGCTGCGAACGGCGTCCCACAAGTAAATGCGTGCAAGGGACGGATCGCCGTCTTCGTCGGTTCCGGCGGCTCCAGCGGCAAGGATCGTTCCGTCGGGAGAAAACGCCACGGAATGCATCCCGCGTGACCACGCTCGGAGGGCCTCAGGTTCGCCGGGCCGGGGCATCGGAAACCGCTCGCTCAGGCGCGGCATGACTTCCTTTCCCGAGCCCACGTCATAGCGACGGACGGAGCCATCCTCGATCGCGGTCGCGAGCGTGTTTGAGTCTGACGAAAAGGCGACCGAGTGAACGCTATACCCATCAACCTTGGACCGAAGGCGTTCCTCACCGGTGGCGACGTTCCAGATATGGGTCGATCCTTCCATCGTCCGAGTTGTCCGGCCTTTGACATCGATCCACTGGATGCTCGCTGCAGCGAGCATCTTGCCATCGGGCGAGAACTTGAGATCCCGCAGCCCAAACCAGTCACCGACAATCCGGCGACGGCGTTCGGTCTTCGCGGCGAGGTCGAGCAGATCGACAAACTGGTTTCGTGCCCCCGCGGTTTGATCGTTCGTTGAGACGCCCACGACGAGCGTCTTGCCATCGGGCGAAAAGCACAGTTGTCCGTAATAAGTCTCGGCTTTGGCCACGTGCCATCGTCGCTGCTCGCGTCCCGAAGGCAGGTCCCACAGCCGAAGGCGGCTGGGGAATCCTGCCGTTGTTGCGAGCGTGTTGCCGGCAGGCGAAATCGCCATCGCGCGGAAGTCGCTTTCCGAATCGCCGATAGCTCGAACGATACGTCCGGTCGCCGAGTCCCAGACACGGATTCTTCCGTTTCCGAGTGTGAATGCGAACTTTCCATCGGGTGTGTAAGACGCGACGTCCAGGTTATCGCGACTGTGAAACCGATTGGTCCCGAGTCGCGCCCGAGCGTATTTCGGCAGCGGATCGTCGGGGAAATCGAGTGGGCTTGGTGTGGCCAGCGGTGCCGTGACCGGGAGTTTCCCGGCGTCCGCCCCTCGATCCTGCGTTGCCTGGAGTGCTTCAGATCGAACGTGGACGCCCGTCGCGAGCACGCCGATTGTCAAGATCACGTTCAACGGCGGCTTCCAAGTTGCCATCATCCCGGCCTCCTGCGACGCGATCGTGATTGCCTACGCTCTAATCCGAAGAGCGACAGCATCATTGACAGTCGAGCGTCTCCTTCGCCACGACGATGTTGTCTCCCACCGCGAGGGGTTTCTCACGCTCGTCTGGGTACACATCCTCCGCTAAAGATGTTCGCTCGTTGACAGCGACGATCCTCAGATGCCGGGTCAAAAGGTGCTCCCGTCCCTGAATGGTTATGATGGACTCGGCGCTCACGCCGTCCGCCGATCCGACGTCGACCTTGACTCGACCGCGCTCCCTCACCTCGACGACCGTGCCGATCACTGCGTTCTTTCGCAGGAATGTGGCCCATGGCTCAGGTAATTCCGGCACGCCGCCGACCGGTTCGGCCAGGCCGACGACATAGAAGTGGCCGCGGGCGCCTTCATTTCGCGGCTCGTCGCCCTTGATGATCGCGTCACTGAACTGCTCTAGCTCCTCGGGAGGAATCAAGTACGTGCGGCGGCCCCATTTGACCGGAAGAAAGAGACGGGGGATCTGCGGTTCGATCGGCGCGACCGACGACAGCAGCAGGTATTCGCCAACGCGTTTCGAAAAGCCGGATTCGCGGTTATACACGCCTGCACAGCCAGACCAGCGGAATGAGTATCGCCCATCCGGAAGAATGCTCAGGGCCCAGCTCAGGCCGAGCCCGTCTCCTTGCGTGTATTCACCTGCAATCGCACCGAAGCCATTCGAGGCGCTCGCGTTAGCCGGCGGAAACCTGTGGGAGTAATCACGATCTGGGCCGATAAGAACGGGGAGAAGCAACCCAGTCAAAACCGCCAACGTGAGCAAGATGACAACGGCCTCGACCGGGCTGAGCTTCAAGTGGCGCAGTCGTCCTGGTGTTCGCACCGGCGCCGGATCCAGCTCATCCCATAATGGGGCGGGCTTCTTTCCGAACATGAGTCGATTGATGACTATGGCCACTCATCCTGACCACTGCCGCCTGCGGACTCACATGATCCAGGCGAAGTACCCCGAATGCCGCGCGGTTGCGTTTGATATTATATCTTCGCGGAGTACATGTAGTGAGGCTGCTGCTCGAGACTCATGCGTCGCGGCCGCGCGTCCTTTGTCCGCCGGCCGGCAGAATTCGCGCCGCCTGCAGCATCTGCCGCATCACGGTAAAGGCCATCACAAACGGCGTGGTCGGCTCTTTGAAGATCGTCGGGATGTTCCGCTCAAACACAAAGTGTCCGAAGAACATGATGGCATAACCCGAAACGAACAGGCCCAGCGACCAGAGCGGCCGGAACGGCAGCAAGATCACGGCGAGGGCCACCATCGGCCAGCCCACTCCGACGTGCAGGAAATGATTGACGGGGTTCTGATGGTCTTCTCTGTAACGTGACTTGAGGCGCAATCGCTTCGGATTTGAAGAGACGGAAGCCGCTTGTTTTGTTGCTGTTTCAAGCATCGAATCGCTCATCTGCGGAATTCCTTTCCTCTCCTTGAGAGCGCCTGGCACTGCCTGCGGAGTGCGCGACCCATCTGCGCGGTCAATCGTGATCGAGCAGCGAACAGATCGAGTGCTGCGACAATCTTCGATTGGCGGGTCTACCGCCTGGAGACCTGCGGTCGGTGAGGAGGGTGGCGACCCTTCGGGTGCCCGGAGACCCGCGCCCAACAACCCCTCAATAGAAGATTGTCGGGAACTTAGCCGACTTTGAGCGGAAATGCAAGGCCCTGCGAGACTTCCTCTCATTTCAAGGCACCCGTCGTGGCGGGCTTGGCGGTCTTGGGAGTGACCCCCTTGTGCACTTTCGGGTCATCGTATTTGTCCAACGCCTTGTGCACGATCTTGCCGTAGAACTTCTTGAACTCGAACTCGCGCGAGTTGTCCTCGTCATGACAGCGGTAGCAAAGCTGGCTCTTCTCGGCTTGTGCGGCGTCGAGGTGAAGCGGTTTGCGCATCTCGAGGTCATCGGGCTCGGCGATGTGGCGGGATGCTGGACCGTGGCAATTCTCGCACTGGTTCCCGGCCAAGTGGGGCGTTGCTTTCTCCGACTTCCACCCGGAGTTGTATTCGAAGCCGGTGGTGTG
This sequence comes from uncultured Planctomycetota bacterium, assembly GCA_963823665.1. Taxonomy (GTDB): domain Bacteria; phylum Planctomycetota; class Planctomycetia; order Isosphaerales; family Isosphaeraceae; genus CAVXHV01. The sequence goes on along the minus strand of CAWGMQ010000003.1, from coordinate 432,772 downwards.
GCAGGTGATGCATTCGGCGTCAAATGCGCTGTTGGGCTTGGGGTCGTTCAACAGGGCTTCGAACGCATGCTTGTGCTTGGTCTTGCTCCACTTGTCGAATGTATTGGGATGGCAGTCCTTGCAGGCTGCGGCGCCGGCGAAGGTTGCGCCGGGTGCGGCATTGACGACGTTGATCCGGACGTAGTTCTCGACAACTCCGAGAGACTTGAGCGTCTGGCGATACTCATTTTCGATGAGCGCCTTCATGGGCGCGGCGGGGCCCTCGAAGCGACGGTTGAGGGTGACCAGATGAAACCGCAGCGGGCTGGCCTCCTTGGGATGGATGCTGATGACACCCACATATTTGCCCTTCTTCCCGGTCGTGATCAGCATGGTCTTGCCGCCGCCGACAAGCTCAGGCTCGCGGTTCAGGGGATCGATGAACTCGGATCTCGCGACGACGACGTCAAAGCCGGGGTTGGCTTCGGCCAACCGCTTCGCCATGGCCGGTGGCCCCTGGACCAGAAGGACCTGGTAGTCGCTCTTCGATTCGAGGTCGGCCAGCTCGCGCGGCACCACCTCGTCGGGCGGCTTGATCGCGGTGAGCATCACGTCCTTCTCGGAATCCGCGAGCTTTTGAATCGCTTCGGGATCGATGACGGCGGTGATGCCCAGCTTGACGGGGCCGGCGGTGACGACGATGCTGCGACGAAACAGTTTCTCGTAGATTTGTTCCGGCTGCACGTTGGCAACCACGATCTTGGTCTTTTCGCCCAAATTGTTGTCGAAGAGCCCGAGCGCCTCACCGACGCCAACCTTGAGGTCGTCGGCCGAGAGGGCCAGAGCGTCGTAGCCGAGCAGCTTGAACGCCTTGAGAGCATAGTCGAACTTGATCTTGTTCTGTTCGAAGCCGCCGCGGGAGTGCGGGTCCTTGATCAGGCCGCCCAGATCGACGAGCGAAACAGGCCAGTTTTGCTTGCGCAGGCGCTCGACCAGCTCGAAGCGGCGAAGCAGACCGCCAACTTGCTCGGCCGAGCAGCCGCACGGCTCCAGGTACCCGTCCTGCTGGCCCGATACGAGTAGCACCGCGGCCGGGTTGTTCAGCTCCGCCATCAGCTTGTCGATTGGTGAGGTCGTTTGATCGGTTTTCGCTGTTGTCGGAGTGTGCTCAGGCGTTCCGGCGCCGGCGGGTTTGCCGGCCGCCGGCGTGGTTTTGGCCGCTGGATCGCCCGAGCAGCCCACATAGACGAGGACCGCAGCCGCCAAGGCCGTGCTTGCTACAGGTCGAAAATCGAGCCGCCTCATCGTGAGCCTCCCCTCCATGATTCGTTTCGGAGAGTTATAGCCGCCGTCGATATCTGCGATAAGAGCAATCCCGTTCGCGGCGACAGACATCCAGCCTGTCATCGATTCGTCGGCGGGTCGACGACGCCCTTTACACCGAGAGTGAATCTCCGTCGCCACGGATCATCGGTCCCTATGATGCAGCCCTCTGTTCGAGTCGGAATTCGCGGCGACGACATTGCCCCGCACCGCCAGCGTCACAATCGGCCGTTGCGGGTCGTTCGTTCCGATCGTGCAGGCCTGGGAATACTGGTTGATAAACCGCTTCGTGTTCCACTGGAATTCGATCGTGGCCGTCTGTGCCGGCTTGATTCGCAGGACGCGCTTTAGTTCTCCCGGCGGCAAGGGCAGACTGACAGTCGCGCTCGCGGTCGAATCCTCGAGCCATATCTCCAAGTCGCTGTCGCCGGCGTTCTTCACTACCCATGTGTGCGCGCCCGCCCGCAGTTGCGGCGATTTGCCAAAGTCGTAAACGAGCGGGTCAGTGATTGCGAGCTTCGGCTGAGGTGCATCGCGTTTTTTCGTGGCTTGTGCATTCGCTGGCAATCTGGCGATAGTGACGTTCCTGCTCACGACCGCGGCCGTAACCGCCAGTGCGATCAGCGAGACGATCAGGACGATGCGCCGCCTCATTCCGGGGCCTCGCGTGCTGGGGCGTGGCGTCATCGCGTGCGGGGCTTCGCGGTCGATCGAGCCCCTGCTCCGACGCCGAGTTTCAATTCGATTCAGCCGGTCGATTCAGATAGGGCACCTCGCCCGGGTTTTTAGCCCGAGCTTGAATTCGTGACGATAATGTCCGCAGGAATCTTGATTTCGGACGCCCTGGGATGGGTGGTGTGGAGAATGAGGTCCTTGTCCATTCGCCCAGGGGGCGTTCCGGGCGGCACCGTCGCCGTCAACCTGTGTCTGCCTTTTTGTTTCTCGCCGTATGGAGTGATGGAGATTTCGACGTTCTCACCGGGCTTCTGTATGACCGTGAATACGACGTCTTCGCCGCCGCGAACGTGCACGCTCATGCTGGTGGTCCCGCCAACTGCACTGTTTGCCCTGAGTGACAGCTTGGCCGGCACGATGCTGATGGGCCCCGTCGCATAGCCGCGGATCGCGACCTGAAGTTCTTTCAGTAACGGGTGGTCGGTCTCGATGACCAGCGTCTCGGCAAACTGACCCAGCGGCAGACCTGGCTTGATCTCGACGTCGACTCGAAAGCCGCCCGCGGGCACGTGCAGTTGCTTACGCTCCGGCTCTGACATGGCAACAAAGGTCGGTTTGAAAAGGTCCGGGCGACCCGTGCTGACCTTGGTCACCTTCATGTTGGCCATGTCCATCGAGTAAACCGCGATCGCCGTGTGGTAGACCTCTTCGTTGGGGATGGCGGGAAGGTTGATGAAATCAGGTGGATAGATCTGTACCGGCGGATAAACAGCTCCCTTGACGGTGAGTGTGAATGTCGGCTTGGCGGGATCGGTCGTGCCGATTGTCACGCTTTGCGAGTAGGGGTTCGAGAATGTCTTGGTGTCCCAGTCGACGGAAATTGGGGTTGTCTCGTTCGGCTTCACGAGCACTCGCGGCTTTGGTCCTGCGCTCGGTGCCCTCAGTGGTAGCGGGTAGCTTCAGCTTGGCGATCGTACAGGAGCATGTGGATTCTTCCAACCAGATCTCGAGGTCGGCTTCGCCGGAGTTCTTGAGCTCCCAGACGTGTGAGTTCTGGCGATGCTGGGACATCGTGCCGAAGTCGAAAATCAAAGGCGTGGCGAACTCGACTTTGGGCTGGGGACCCTTGGCCGCATTGACGGCGAGCGGCGTCGGGCCCGCGTCCGAGTTGGTCGCGATCTGCGTCATCAATGCCGTCGCTCCTGACAGCCCGATTACCAGGACGATGAGAGCGATCCACCGCTTCATGTTGTGAACCTCCGATGGCGGCGTTTTGCCAAAACGCGAATGACAGCGAGAAGACCAATTCGGGCGGGGGCCCGACGCGCGGAGTATAGTCGACCCATCTTCCGCGGCGTCGCCGATTCCCCATTACGAATGATAAGGAGTTGTGCGCCGGCGCGGCAAGCCATGTCGAGGCCACAACCGGCGACGTCCACAGGGGACTACGCTCCCGGCACCGACTTGGTTCATGACTTTCGCGTAATTGATCTGATCGCCGCGATGTTGATGCCGTTTCCCTGTCCCTCGTGAAAGCAGGTCTGGCTGCGACTCAAGTCAACTATCTCCGAAAGACCCGCCTCGTGAAACCAGCCGGCAACCTCGTCGAACGTATGGCGCGAAAGATACGCGCGGTGCGTACCAGTCGAGTGTATCGCACACGCGCACCTCGGCATCGGGATGCATCGAGACGCCGATCGTCAGAAGGTGCAACGCCACTCCGAGTCGCTGGACGACCCGGCGCCGGCTGGCGAAAAGCCGGCGCTTGAGCCCACCGATCGGAGCCATGATGCGGCAGAGAAGCTCCAGCAGGGGGAGCGGCAGGCGCGTCGAGACCGCTCGCTGAGCGTTCATGATGAATTCCACCAGCGGCCGCTCCCTGGGGTAGACCCAGACGGCGATCCGGCCCCCCGGCTTGAGAAGCCGTGCGAGCCCGAGAAATGCCGAGCGTGGATCCGGCGTGTGATCAAGAACCCCGAGCGAATAAATGATGTCAAAGCGCTCGTCGGCGAACGGGAGCCGGAGCAGATCGCCTCGGATCAGTGAAACACGATCGAGACCGGCAGTCAGGTCGCGGGCGGCTTCGACGGCGCGGCTCAAATCCATGCCGATCGAATGCTCGCATCGAGTGCCCGCGGCAATGCGCGAGTAGCGCCCCATTCCGCAACCGGCGTCGAGGATGAGCTTGCCGTCGAGCGCCTCCGGTGCAAGCCCCGCGCGACTGAAGAACGTGGCCCGGTCTTCGTCGTCGCGGATGATCCGGTACCGATTCCACTGGAGTGAGTAGGCGGCTTTCGTGCGGGATTGGTCGGTTGCGGTCATCGCGACTCCCACTTTTCCTCGGCAGCGCTCCGTCGCAGGTACCGCGGCTCCACGAGCCACACATTCTCGCGGCGTCCGGCTTGCCACTCGCGGTCCAGAATCTCGAGCAACTTTATCCCATCCGGGAAATTCATCGCGGGGTCAGCCGCCAGCAGGTCAGAGGGAACTTGAAGTCGAATCGAATTCGATTCGAGCCCGGGCCCGAGCACGAGCGTTCCGGGTTCGAGTCGGCTCGCCCAACTCGAGAGCGACTCGATCTCGCTTGCCCGGACACACTCGAGCGGCTCGTCCGGTGCCTTCCGGACGAATTCGGCCGAATACACGTCGCCGCGCTGCGCATCGACTACAACGCAAACGCGGCGCACGCTGCCGGGCGCGTTCCACGCGACCGCTTCGAGACTGTCGAGCCCGATAAGCGGGGCGCCCGTGAGGTACGCCAGGGTCTTCGCCGCCATCACCCCGACCCGTAAACCGGTATACGAACCCGGCCCCAAACCGACGCCGATTGCCTCGATCTCTCGCGCACCAAGGCCGCCGCTCGCGAGCACCTCGGCCACGGACGGGATGAGGTCGCGGCCGTGTTTTTGCATTCCATCGGTTGCCGTGCCGAAGACCATTCCAGACCGAAGCCTGAAGACCGATCGCGGCCCGGAAGGTCGATGTGTCCAGCACCAGGACGTTCATTTTCTCATGCACGATTGCTGTATTTGTCGAAACACCATGACGTCGTGGACTTGACCGCTGGGCCTAGTTCGCCCTATCCTTTATTGGGAGTTTATATTAGATTGGACTGGACTTCTTTCCAAGAGTAGCGCTGGTTTGGCTCGCGCTGACATTCTGGCACGGTTTGGCGATGCTAAACGATTTTCGGGCGGAGGTTTCCCTTAGGTGCGCCGCGCTTTGATCAGTGATATCCACGGGAACCTCGAAGCCCTGGAAGTGGTGCTCGACGACATCGAAGCCCAGGGAATCACCGAGATTTTCTGCCTCGGAGACATTATTGGCTACGGCCCCAATCCTCGCGAATGCATTGATCGGGTGATGGACACCTGCAAGATGACGCTGCTTGGCAACCATGACCAGGGGGCGATGTTCGACCCTGACGGCTTCAACATCGGCGCCGAGCGTGCCATTTTTTGGACGCGAGAACAGCTCGAATCGCCGTCCGATCGAGAAGGTAACCAGCGCCGCTGGGAATTTCTCGGCGAGCTTCCGCGTTCCCACCGCTATGGTTCGTTTCTGTTTGTTCATGGCTCGCCGCGCAATCCGTTGAGTGAATACATATTTCCGGAGGACATTTACAATCACCGCAAGATGGAGCGGTTGTTCCAGCTCGTCGGGCGATATTGTTTTCAGGGCCACACTCACGTTCCGGGGATCTTCACCGAGAACTTTCAGTTCTTCGCCCCTGAAGAGATCGACCTGGAGTACTCTCTGGGCGAAGGCAAGGTCATGGTCAACGTCGGCTCGGTTGGGCAACCGCGTGACGGCGACAATCGGGCTTGTTACGTCATCCTCGAGGACGGCCTGCCCGACGAGGGTGCCAACGGTGACGGCGAGCGGACTCCGACACCCAATCCGCGTTCACCGAAAATCACCTACCGCCGGCTGCTCTATGATTTTGAGAAAACGATCCAGAAGATTTACTCTGTTCCCGAGCTCGAGCCCTTCCTGGGCGATCGGCTCAGGCAAGGACGGTAGCCGCCTTGACGTGCCTTGATCGAGGAGCGGCCGGCAAGGCGGCGGCCGCTCGCATATATTACAGTGATGCAATCGGCCCGGCCGGTTCGACGGGGCTCGAGGTTGATTCCACCACGACTCCAAGCCCCGGCTCGGGCTGCCTCCAGACGCAAACGAGATGGCGCCGGCACGGTAGTTTGACGATGACCGGCCCCTCCTCATCTCGTGAGCACCTTCGACGCTCCGGGAGCGGGTTTGCCCCATCATGAGTCAAGAGAAGAAGCTTGTTCTGTTCTTCGCGATCATCTTTCTGTGGATGATGGTGGCGACGCAGATATCTTACTGGATGGGATGGGCCCAGCCCTCCAGGAAGCCGGCGGCGGCCGCCGCAGGCGTCGCCAAAGCCAAGGCGGGTGCCGGAGCAGACGCGAGGATCGCCAAGGGCGGTCCGGATGCCGCGCAAGGCGGCGCGGATGCCGCCAAAGCCGGGCTTGACGCCGGGAAGCCGAAGGGGCCGGTCCGGGCCGAGGCCAAGCCTGCTGCCGCGAAACCTCCGAAAGAGCCCGAGATCAAGCCGGTCGACCGTTCCGACCTTGTGCTCGGTTCGATCAAAGAACGCGCGCCGGGGGTTATCACATTCGCGTTCAGCTCGAGCAGCGAGGCGCTTCGGTCGACTCGGTTCGAGTCCGCGCTTTACAACGGCGAATTCGAGTTCGGCAAGCCTAAAAAACGCCCCCTCGAGTTCATCAGCCGAAGCGACGGTTTCGCACCCGCGTCGCTGGCGCTGACGCTGGGGTCCGGCGCGAGCTTTGCCAAGGCCGTTGCTGCGGCGGCTGATGCGGACGACCCCGAGAAAGCCGCAGCACGACTCGCCGCGGCCGAATCCGTGGATTTGCTGGACAGCACGCTCTGGCAAGTGATACCCGAGAACGGCAAGGTCGTTCGCACCGTGACAGGGCAGGATCGCGAGACGAATAAGCCCTTGACCGGTGAAGCGGTCGTGTTTCGCACCACCGCCAAGAGCGGTGTCGTGGTCACCAAGACCTACCGGCTCTTCCCCGACACCGACGGCTTCGAGCTAGAGATCAGACTCGAAAGCCCGGACAAGGAGCGGACCACCGTCTACCACTTGCTCGGTCCGCACGGCATACCGATCGAGGGCCTCTGGTACACCGGCACGTTTCGCGACGTCTTCGTTGGGCAGTTGGGCCAGGCCAAGCCGGATACCCATTCGGCATCCGACATCAACTCCGCCAAGGACGGCTCGATCGACAATACAGAGAAGCCCATTCGCTACGCCGGCGTCGAGAATCAGTATTTCGCGACCCTCCTCGAGCCCGACCCTCCTCCAACCGGACAGGACGACCGTTGGGACAGCCGAACCGTGCCCCTCATCGTGCACAAGGATGAAAAAGTCATCCAGTCGGATGTCACCGTCGAGATCACATCACGCCCGATCACGCTCAAGCCCGCCGAACCCGTCGTGCACCGCTACCACGTGTTCACGGGCCCGAAGACCGACAAGGCGTTACGACCATACGGCGCAGAAGCACTCGCCGTGTACCGGAAAACCTGGATCCCATTTGCGCCTTACATCGCCCAGACGCTTATCACGCCTACCCTCGGCGTCATGTACCAGCTTACCGAGCGTGTTGCCCGTATTTTCGGCGGGACCCGGGGGAACTACGGCATCGCGATCATCCTTTTGACCATGCTCGTGCGCGGGCTGATGTTTCCGCTTGGCCGCAAACAAGCCCTCTCGGCCCAGAAGATGCAATCCCTTCAGCCGCTGCTCAAAGAGCTTCAGGAGAAATACAAGGACGACAAGGAGAAGCTGACGAAGGAAACCTTTGCGCTGTACGGAAGGCATGGCGTCAATCCCGTCAGCGGCTGTCTGCCGGCCCTTATCCAGTTGCCGATCTTCGTCGGCCTCTGGCAGGCCCTGAACACCAGCTTTCCCCTCCGCCATGCAACTTTCCTGTGGATCCGCGATCTGGCCGCGCCGGATATGCTTTTCCACGTACCGTTCACGATTCCGCTCGTCACCTTCTACCTTGGCGAGTGGTTCAACCTGCTTCCGTTCGGCGTCATCGGCCTCATGCTCGTCCAGACCAAGCTGTTCGCCCCTCCGGCCACGACGCCCGAAGCCGAGATGCAGCAGAAGACGATGAAGATCATGATGATCGTGATGGGAGTCATGTTCTACAAAGTTCCGTCCGGGCTGGGAATCTACTTCATTACAAGCAGTCTGTGGGCAATCGGCGAGCGGCTGCTGCTTCCCAAGGTCACACACGCCACCGCTCCGGGTGCGGACGGGAAAGCGGCCCAGAGCCAGAAGGGTCCGACTCCGTCGGATGGCGATTCCTCGGGCGGCCGCGAGGTACGTCGAAGCAAGATCCTGAGCGTAATGGCGACAACGAAAAGCCCCAGGGCCCGATTGCCAAGTTCTGGACGCGCATCCTGGAAGAAGCTCGCAAAGACCCTACCTACCGCAACGTGGTCGAGGGTCGCGAGAGCGAAAAGAACCGCGAAAAGGATCAAGGCCGCGAGCGCGAGCGAGATCGGCCCAGACCCAAGCCGCGCCGGCGCTAACTCGCTGCCGGCCGCTGTTGCATCCCATGCATCCAACCCTCGCGCAATCGCCTGCGACGATGCCCTCGGCACTCGACCCCAGCGATACCATCGCGGCGCACGCCAGCGCGCCCGGCCCCGCCGCGCGCAGCATCGTCCGCCTGTCGGGTCCAAAGGCGTTCCCGATCGCGCTCGCCGGATTCTCAACGAGCGCAAGCACTGGGCCCTCCGCGCCGCGCCGAGCTGCGCGGCTCCACGCCGGCTACCTGAAAGTCACGGGATTGCGACCCCTATTGCCGGTGATGGTGGCGCACTGGCCTGGACCGCGCTCGTACACCGGTCAGGACGTCGCCGAGGTCCACTTGACCGGCTCCGTGCCGCTCGTGAGCCTGCTCCTCTCGCATTATTTCACGCTGGGCGCGCGGCCTGCCGAGCCAGGCGAGTTCACGCTCAGGGCATTCCTGGCCGGGCGGATTGATCTCACGCGGGCAGAAGCGGTCCTGGGCGTCATCGATGCGCAGAACCCCGCCCAGTTGGACGCGGCCCTGGAGCAGCTCGCCGGCGGTCTCTCGCACCCGATCACTCGCTTACGGGACCGTCTGCTCGATCTGGTTGCCCACCTCGAGGCCAATCTTGATTTCACCGAGGAGCCCGATGTTGACCCGCTCTCCCGAGCGAGCCTGGCCGGCGAGCTCCACGAATTTGCGGAGGACCTCGGCCGAATTGGCCGACAGCTCTCCGACCGCGAGCGGCGCGTCGACCGCGCCCGTGTCGTTCTGGTCGGGCCTCCTAACTCCGGCAAGAGCCGGCTCTTCAACGCTCTTCTGAGGCGCGATCGCGCGATTGTCTCGCCTCAGTCCGGCACCACCCGCGACTACATCGCGGAGCGCTGCGATTGCGACGGCCTTGCCGTCGAGCTGGTTGATACCGCGGGGTTCGAGAAGCCCGTCGATCCGGTCAGCATCCGCGCCCAGGATCTGCGCGACGGCCAGGCGGCGGGCGCCGACCTCTTGCTCGAGTGCCGCTGCGCGCTGACCGACCCGTCGTCCGAGGTGGCAACTCCGCTCGGAGGCGATCGCATCCTGGTCTGGACGAAGGCTGACCTTGCCGCGCAAGGGCCTGATGCTTCCGGCCAGCACGTCGTGGTGATCACGAGCGCCCTGACTGGTGTCGGCCTGGCGGCCTTGCGCTCGGCGATTGCCCAGAAACTTCGGAGCAACAAAGCCCCAGAGGGCGCTCTGTCCGCCACAGGCGCTCGATGCCGCGGCAGCCTGGCACGGGCTTCCGCTGCGCTCCTGGCGGCGGCGAATCTGATCGCCCAAGGGGCCGGGGATGAGCTGGTTGCTTTCGACTTGCGGATCGCCGTGGATGAGCTGGGCCAGATCGTCGGTGCGGTTGTCACCGACGACATCCTCGACCGCATTTTCCGCAGGTTCTGCATCGGGAAATGAGACCGGGTGCGCCGATGCACGAGCATCCCAAAGGAGCTATCCTGAAGGAGGGCAAGAAATCACGCTCGCTCAAGAATTGCCTGTTGCCACTGGACTAGCCGAGGCAAGGAAACGATGACAGCCCAGACGCGAATCGAAACCGACACGATGGGAGAGGTGCACGTTCCGGCTGACCGGCTCTGGGGCGCTCAGACCCAGCGATCGCTCGAGAATTTCAAGATCGGCACAGATCGGATGCCGCTGCCGCTCATTCACGCCTTGGCCCTGGTCAAGCGGGCGTCGGCTCAGGTCAACCTCGATCTGGAAGAGTTCAAAGACCCCGCCGTGGGCAAGGCGATCATCACCGCAGCCGACGAGGTTATCGCCGGGCGCCACGACGACGAGTTTCCGCTCGTTGTCTGGCAGACGGGCAGCGGCACGCAGACGAACATGAATCTGAACGAAGTCATCGCCAATCGAGCCAGCGAGCTCCTGGGCGGCGAGCGGGGAATGAGCCGTAAAGTCCACCCCAATGATCATGTGAATCGAGGGCAGTCGTCCAATGACGTCTTCCCCACAGCGATGCACGTCGCCGCGGTGTTGGCTCTGCGTTCGCTCTTGATCCCGTCTGTCCGGAAGCTGCGCGACACGCTCGCGCAAAAGGCCGAGGAGTTTCGCTCGCTCGTCAAGATCGGACGCACGCACCTGATGGACGCGACCCCGCTCACGCTCGGCCAGGAAATCTCGGGCTGGGTGCAGCTCCTTGACAACGGACTCGCGCACGTTGAAAGCGTGATACCCCACCTGGCCGAGCTTGCGCTCGGAGGTACGGCCGTCGGCACCGGGTTGAATGCGCATCCGGAATATGCCGTCCGGGTGGCTGCGGAACTGGCCCGATTGACGGGCCAGCCTTTCGTCACAGCCCCCAACAAGTTCGAAGCACTCTCGGGTCACGACGCGCTGCTCTTTGCCCACGGCGCGGTGAAAACGCTCGCGGCCTCGCTGATGAAAATCGCCAACGACGTGCGCTGGATGGCCTCGGGTCCGCGCAGCGGTCTCGGCGAGATTCGGATTCCTGAAAACGAGCCCGGAAGCTCGATCATGCCGGGAAAGGTCAACCCGACTCAATCCGAGGCGCTCACGATGGTAGTATCTCAGGTGATGGGTAACGACGTGGCCATCAACATCGGTGGTGCGCTGGGCAACTTCGAGCTCAACGTGATGAAGCCGTTGATCATCCACAACTTCCTCTCGAGCGTGCGGCTGCTGGCTGACGCCTGCGCCAGCTTCAACGACCACTGCGCAGAAGGGATCGAGCCCAATCAAGGCCGGATCGACGAGCTCTTGCGGCGATCGTTGATGCTCGTCACCGCGCTCAACCCCCACATCGGCTATGATAAAGCCGCCAAGATCGCCAAGCATGCCCACGCGAAAGGGACAACTCTTCGCGACGCCGCGAGCGAGCTTGGTCTGGTCAAGCCCGAAGACTTCGACCGCTGGGTTCGGCCGGAAGACATGGTCGGCAAAGTATAAGCCCGAACTCCCCGCGCGCTCAGCGAACGGCCGTCATCCTTCGCCGAGCGAAACGCGACACCAATCATTCCGTCAATCGTCTCGCCGCCGCCGCCGTGGGCGATCGTCGAGTTCGTCTTCCGGCGCGTTTTCGGCCTCGACGTTCGGGTTCGAGGTCATGGCGTGGTTGACGAGATGGTCTGCCAGCTTGAGGGGCACCTTGAGAACCAGCTCGCGCAGGATCACATCGCTGAGCTTGCAGTCGGCAACGATGTCCTTGAGCTGGTCGGCGCCAGTGCGGAAGTATGTAAGCAGGTAGGTGCCCTTTTTGTGCCCTTCGACGGCGTAGGCAAGCCGTCGTTCATCCCACTGCCTGCTGGCCACGATCTCGGAATGGTGCTTGGTCAAGATGTCGTGGACGTGCTTGACCGTATCGTCCCAGCCCGCCGCGGCTTTCGTACTGTCCAGTAAAAACATGCCTTCATACGTGTTCACCGGCAAGAGAAGGACCCTCCATCAGGAAGAATGGGTTGGAAAGTGTATTGGATCAGCCCGCCGATTCCTACGAGCTTAAGGACATTTGACTTCGTCGACAACAGAATCATTCGCAAACCCTCTTGCCCGGAAGACCGCTGGCTCACCACGTCGGCTACGCATTGGCGGATGCCGGACCATTGAATCGATTCATGGCGGCGTCAATCCCCTGGGTTACCCAGACGGCGACGGCCTGCGATCCCAGAATCAGGGCGTCGTCGATCACGGGGCGCTCCGTGCTACGAAAACGGGAGAGCACGAAGTCGGCGGCATCGGCCTGCTCTCGATCACCGATACCGATCCGGAGCCGGGGAAACTGGTCAGACCCCAGATGGTTGATGATGTCACGCAAGCCTTTCTGTCCGCCGTCGGTTCCGCCCGGCCTGAGCCTCAGCTTACCCAAAGGCAAACTCAGATCGTCGCATGTCACGAGCACATCGGTCAAAGGGAGCTTGAGAAACCTCACTGCCTGCCCGACTGACCGACCCGAGAGGTTCATGAACGTTTCGGGCTTGAGAAGCATGACCCGCCGGTAGTCAATTTCGATCTCGGTGCATAGGCCCTCGAACTTTCGAGAAAACGTCGAGCTTGACCCGCCTTCCGCGAGGCGGTCAACCAGCTCGTAGCCGATGTTGTGCCGCGTGCCCTGGTATTTCGTGCCCGGATTGCCCAGGCCCACGACGAGTTTGACCGACGGCAAGGCGAGAGCTCCCGGCACGCCACCATCCGGAGCCGTTACCCGCAGCAGCTCTGCAAGGCCGTTCTCCGGGCAAACACGAAGAGAATACCTTTCAACTCTCTTTTTCCTTCTCCTTGCGCTCGGGCTTGATGACCTCAGGCTGCGCCGCGGCCGCTTCGGCCTCGGCTGTCTCCGGCTTCACTTCTTCTACCACTGCCCGGATGACGACGTGCGCGAGCAAAAGGTCCGGATCGTGGTCCACCGTGACGTCCGGCGGCAGCACCAGATCGCGGACGTGAATGCCCTCGCCAACCTGAAGCGGGCTCACATCGGCCTTGAGCGACTCGGGAATGGCCCCGGCGCGGCACTTGATTCGCAACGTGTGAACCAGGTGTTCGAGAACCCCTCCCGCAGCCAGACCCGCCGGTAAGCCCTTGACCTCGAACGTGACTTCAGTGTCAATCATTTCCTCGGCGCTGACCCGGGCGAAGTCGAGGTGGAGCACCTCTTTGCCGAGGTGGTCCCATTGCACGTCGCGAATCAGGACCGTCTCCGATGTTCCGTTCACGTCCAGATCCGCCAGGTGGCTGGGAGTCTTGAGCATCCGCCAGACATCATCGCGCGTCAGCGTCACCGGCACGACCGCCTGCTTGTGCCCGTAGATGACCGCCGGGATCAAACCCTTCTTGCGCAGCTTCCGCGCAACACGGGTTCCCGTGCCCTTGTTCTTCGTGGGGTCGCGCGGCTCGACCCGTGTTTTCATGGCTTCCGACATCGTGTTCTTGAATCCCGCTCAAAAGAAAAATGCGGCCCACCGGACCGCAGAGGGAACTTATTATGCTGTTTTCGGTTAGTTTCATCAAGTCCTCCGGTCTTGGCATCAGCTCGCAAACGCCATCACCCATCGCTCGAGCGTGCGGCCATTCCCGTGCACCACGTGCACCGGCGCTCCATCGAGACTCTCAACTCGCCCGCCGGTGCCAATCCGGTAGGTCCCTTCTTTGCGGAAGATGATGCAGTAGTTCCAGCCGTCGGGGATCTCTCGCCATGCATCCGGATAATGATGAAGATAATGACCCATCGCAACCTGGTCGCCCCAGTGCAGAACACCTCTGAGATCCGTTTGTAACAACCGGTCCCCTTCGCGCAGGTAACGCATCAGGGCACCCGCGGTGCCCGCCGCGAACCCCGCATTGATGAACGGCATCGCCGACAGGAGCTCGCGGGTCTCCCGGCGAACGACCGGGTCTTCGATGTGATCGGTCCACGGTACGATCACCGGGCTCTCGCCGACGCCGACCGGCTCTCGCACCACGAGCAGACGCTCCGGATCACTGCGGACCAGCTCCCACAACGGCGCGAGCGACCCTTGAAAAAGGACGTCGCCCGCATCCCAGTAGGCGACCGGAGTCTCCACCGGCCACCGCTCCACGACATCCTGGAAGTCCCGCAGCCTGCGCAACGCCGACGACACTCCGTTTGCGTGCCTGGCCACGACTTCGACTCCAGCCGCTTCCAGCATGCTCCGCTCGGTCGGTTGCAGGCCGTACGTGACCGCCGTGAGCGGCTCGCGATTGCCCGCGGCGCGCAGCGTGGTCAGGAACTGGCGGCGAAATCGCAGGAAGTGATTCCGGTCGAACGCCGTCAGAATCCGAGCCCCCGGGGTAGTGACGTGCAGTGGAGTGCCTGGCCTCGATCGCCGCGCGGTTCCGATCGCCGGTTCGGGGCGCCGATCGACGGTGGGTCGAATGGGCCGGTGCCATGCCTTCGCCTCGCCGAGGTAACCGATGCCGAGCCCGGCCCGGCGCAGGTCGAGACAGCAGCAACGGCACTCACACTTTCCGGGTTCCCAGCGAAACGTCAGCCGGTCCAGAGCCTTCCGCCTGAAAAGCGTCGCCGCCATGCCAACATGGCGGGGATAATCCCAGTGCTCCGTTTCACGGGCCATCTCGCCGGCGCAGTCCGCGCCCAAGGCGGCAAATCCATTCTTGCGCGAGCCCGCGCACCAGCCGGTCAAGACACTCGTCGCCCAGAACGACGTCATCGTCGAGAAACATCACCCACGGGGAAGTTCCCAGCGCCTTCGCGCGGTTTCGGGCCCGCGCGATCGTCTCGTAACGGTTCGGGTCTTCCGGGCGAGGCGTTCCTTCGAGGCGGTGGAGCCGCACATCGACCTCATCCTGAATCTGGATGCCCCGCCAGACATCCTCCCGCGGCGGCGAAAGATCGCGACTGAGCAAAACGAGGTCGACTTCCATAGTTCCGCGCTTCCCCCTGTCAATGCCCCCGGCCCAAGCCGATGCCATCGCCTCCCGTAGGGTCCGCCGTTGCGGACCATCTCGCCGAATTCCGCCTCGTCAATGCCCAGGGCAAAACGACTTCGCCGCGGCCGGACAGAAGCTCGGCCTCAAGGCGCAATGGCCACTCGCCTCGGAATGCAGATCACTGAACGCCACCTCCTCGGCGCTCACCGCGGCCGTCACCCCCACATCGTTGCGATGCAGTACCGGTGCGGCCTCGGGAACATAGACAATCGCCGCGGCGAGCCATTCCGATTCGCTTGCGCTCCCAGACTTGGTCGCGGCGGCGCGAAGCTCCTTTTCCTTCTCGCTGATCCGCCGCAGCACTTCTTTGTGACCGACGAGCGGCCAGGTTTCCGGAGCGCCATGCGCTGCTTCCGTCTCGGGTGCACGGATGGCCCGCACATCCGCGAGCCGGACGAATCGCGTGATGATGCGCCTGCCGGAAACGTGCTGGACGATCCGGATGTAGGTTTCGTATTCCCCATCCTCCGGCGCCACCACGATCGAAAGCGAGCCGCAGGCGGGAAACGGCGACGGCAAAGCAACGGTGCCGGCGATCTTGATGGCATCTTGGTGAGTTGCGTGGAAGTCCATCATCGAGCTCCAGTCATGGGTCTGAACGAGATTGCGTTCGTTGTGAGGAAAGTTCGGTGCGACGCGGCAGCGTCCTCACCACGCGAAGTCCAAGGTACTCGCGAAGATCGTGGGAGGGCTCCCAGTCACGGTAAGCCGAGCGGGCGCGATCGGGAGCGTAGCTGTAAGCACCTCCACGCAGGATTCGCCAGGTCTCGCGCGCGCGGTCGATGAAGTCAACGGTCTCGGTACAAGTGGGGTCGCCGGCAGGGTCCTCTTTCGTCCCGGGTGGGTATGAGGGGAAATCCGTATCGGGGTAGCGATAATGACCGATCGGCCCGTCCTGGCACCACTCCCAGGCATTGCCCAGCACGTCGAAGAGGCCGAATTCGTTGGGCAAGAGCTGACCCACCGGATGGATCTGATTGCCGGAATTCAACCAGGTCCAGGCATATCGAGAGAGGAGATCGGTTGACTCACCAAATGGCCGCGCGGTCTGCGTGCCGGCTCGACAGAAATACTCCCACTCGGCTTCGGTCGGCATGCGGAACCCGGTGCGTTTCACCGCATCCTCCGAGAGAACCATCCCCGGTCCAGCGTTCTCCGGATAACACCACTCGCTCTTGGGAATCTTGCCTTCCTTGCTCAGCCAGTTGCAGTACTCGGCCGCTGCAAACCAGGAGACATTGATCGCAGCGCAATCCGGCCCGTCGCCATACCGCGCTTCGTTCCGGTGTTCCGCGCGGAAGCGCTGGAATTGCTTGAGAGAGACCTCTTTCGTCGCAACCGCAATCGATCGATCGATCTTGCGGTAGTGCAAGACGGGCGAGCCGTAGAATTCGCCCTTGCCCGCTGGTGCTCCCATCTGGAACTCGAGCGGTCCCTCGAGAATGGCAAACGTGTGCTCGTTGGGGCCGATCGTCCAGCGCAGACCTGCATTGGCCGAAGTCGAGCTTTCCAGCTCTGTCTGGACCTGCGCCAGCATCTCGGGTCCGCCCCAGCGCAAGAGAAGCAGCTCCGCGGCCGAATGCACCCCGGGATCGGCGTCTTCTCGATAGAGCGCGCGCGACCTTGCGACGACCGCCGTCTTGATGCCTTCTCCGAGCGCGGCGTGGTGCATCTCGGCGGAAGCCAGCAGAATTGCTTGGCGCTCGACCGGGTCGATCTCCGGCTGCGCTAGCCGTTCCAGCAGGACCCTCGCGCCGAGCGCGCCGCCGGAGAGGCGCTCGATCAACATCGATCGCAATCGCGGGTCGCTTCGGTGCCGGAGCAACTCGCCGAGCAGCTCGGGCCGTCCGAGTGCGGCCAGCGCGATCCCGGCGGAGGCCTGGCGGCTCGCCAGCGATTCCTTGCCGGCCTCATCCTCAATATCGGCGAGCCGCTCGTCCAGCACGTTTCGCAGCACGTCGATCGACTGGGCTGACGGTCCAGACCGCACCAGCTCTGAAAGCAACACTCGCGACGCGACGGGCGTCGCGTCGGCTGTCAAACGGGCCAGCATCGCCTGCTCTTTCTCGCCGTGCAACTGCACCGCCAGCACCTCGGCCGCACTCGATTGAGCACGCACGTCGCGGCCCGGGTCGCAACAGATCTTCCGCAACGGGGGTTCGAGGCTCGGGGAAACGGGGCCCAGCAGCGCGATCCAGCTTGCCAGGTTCTGGGGCGGCTCGTTCATGAGCGCTTCCGCCAGCGATTCCGCACTCGGCAAAAGCCCTTCCGCGGCTCCGCTCTCGAGCTTGGCCAGCGCGCAAGCGCTCCGGAGCCGCGCCCCCGGCTCTGACGCTTCATCGAGCACCACGCCGCGCAGCTTCTCGATGCCGGCTTCCGCCGGGTGCTCGGCAAGGGCATCGCCGATCACTTTCGTCAGGTCGGGTTCCGCCCGCAGAAGACATTCCGACAGGAATCGAGCGCGATTGGCGCTCGGGCGATCGCGGTAGAGCGCAAGTGCGGCGATCTGCCGTTCCCGTACAGACGCGCCGCCACTGGCCTCGAGTCGTTCCAGATTCGGCCGCAGCGTGTCGCTATGGTAACGCAAGTCGGCAAGTGATCGCGGCAAGTCCGCCTCGCCAGCCAGCAGCGCCGCTTTCAGGGCAGAATGCGCTCGCTCCCGGGCCAGCATCGTCGTGATCGCATAAACACCCACGAACGCCAGTAGGAGTGCCGCCGCCGCGCGAACCACAAAGTGCCGCATCGCCTGCTTCATCATCCGCCGCTCGAACGTGGTCCAGGTCCGCGCCCGGGTAAAGGCCAGGATCTCGAGCCACTCCACGAACGACGGCAGCCGGCGCGAGTCGGGCCGGTCACACCATAGCGCCGTCGTCGAGGCAAGCTGCAGCTCCGCCCGGCCGCGCCTTGTCTGGCGCTGCTTGCGCGAAAGCCACTGGCGGAGCGACGGCACCAGGTAGTCGTGCGTGAGCTGATAGTAAGTCCCTCCCCTGCGTCCAGGCGCACCATCGATCTCGCCGCTTTGCGACATTGGATCAACGGGCGTCACCATCCGCAGCTCGTTGTCGAGGATGTACATGAGCTCGTCGAAATCGCTGGGCCGGTTGGCGTACCCCGACGCCTCGCGCAGCAGCGCCACCGGCTTGATTTGATCGCGGATGTCCGATCGAGAATCCGGCAAGAGCGCCTGAAGAACCGCCTGCGCAGCCCGCTGGTGAACGCGATGAGGCAGCGGGGCCGACCGCGCCGAGAAGCTCTCCTCCAGAAAGATCTCGCCGATTCCTTTCATCCCCCCAAGCTCACGCAGCGTCCGCGTTTTCCAGTCGCGGTGCCGCACCATTTCCGCAAACAGCACCAGACGCACCGGGATCACCCGGCCATCCGGCCCCGCCAGCTCGTTCACCGCCCTCTCGATGAACCGCGCTTCTTCCGAGCCCGGCACGATCGGCCCCTCCTTGACGCGGCCGAGCGCTTTACCAAGCTCACCCAGCACAACACCGGCGTGCTGCAGGTCGAACAGCTCCACCGGCGCCGAGTTCACCCCTTCCAGCAGCCGCACATCAAGCGCCTGGAAGAATCGGGTCGTCGCCATCCAGAAGTCGTCGCGCACGAGCAAGATCGCCTGGCAGCAGAGTCCATCGCATTGCCGCAGCGCACGCACCAGCTCTCCGTCGAGATCGTCCGGGTGGCTCTGCAGCCACTGCTCGAACTGGTCCAGCACCAGAAGCACCTTCGAGCCACGCTGCCTTGCCCCACGCTCCCGCAGCGCGGCAATGGCCAGATCAAGCTCGCCGCCAGCCGGCAGGATGCCCGCTTCACCGTCCAGAGCGGCCCGGATGCGCATTTCAGTCCCGCTCGCGGATGCCGAGACATACACCGGACGAACATGACGCGAGAGCCGAGGAATCACCCCCGCCTTGAGCAACGATGATTTGCCGCTGCCGGACGGGCCGTAAAGCAGACCTACCGAAAACGTGCGGGATAGGTCGCGCTCCTCGATCCGCCGCTTCCAGCCGCGAATCACCTCCGGCACGCCGTCGCAGTCGCGCGGGCCCGGCACCAGCTTGAGGAAGAAATCGGCATCCTCGACCTCGAACGTGCGCAGCCCCTTGGGAACCACCCGCGAAATCGAAGTGCCCCGCGCAGTCACGTCGGTCACATGCGGCGTCTTGGAAAATGCGTCGGTTGATGCCTCCGCGGTCGCCCAGCGGCGGAGATCGTCGGCAAGGTCAGCGGCCGTTTCGTGGCGATCGGCCATTCGCTTGGCAAGACACTTGAGACAGATCCGCTCCAGCTCGCGCGGAATCCGGTCGTTGATCTGCCGGGGAGGCTTGGGGTCGCGATGCAGAATCTCGTCAAAAATCTCGTTGTAATCCCGGCCCCCGAACGGTTGACGGTCGAGGAGCGCGCGGTAGAGCATCACCCCGATGGCCCAGACGTCGGTCCGGCCGTCCAGTCGATGCGTCTCGCCTCGCACCTGCTCCGGTGCCATGAAATGCGGTGTCCCCGCAATCTCGCCCACCCGCAAATCCTGCAAGTCCTCGCGAATCGCCAGCCCGAAGTCGGTGATGTGCGGCCCGCCGGCCGCATCGATCAGGATGTTCGACGGCTTCAGGTCGCGATGGACCAGACCGGCCCGATGCGCATGGTGGGCCGCCTCCGCGATCGGAATCAAGAGCCCCGCGATCTGACTCGGTGACAACCGCTCCGAGCCCAGTATTTCGGCAAGGTTACGCCCCTCGACAAACTCGAAGACAACGAAAACCCCGAAGTCATCGAATCGACCCACGTCGTGCACCGCCACGATCGCGGGATGGCACAAGCCTGCTGCGTTTCGTGCCTCAGCGAGAAATGAATCGACTTGCTCCGTCGAGCGCAGCAGCCCCCGCCGCGGCACCTTGATCGCCACCGGCCGCGAAAGCTCGCCGTCGCGTCCGAGATACACCGTGCCGAATCCGCCTCGACCCAGCTCGCTGATCACCTCGTACCGCCCGAGCCGCGACGGCCTGGAACCGATCCCGCCGCCGCTTGAGCCGGCATCGGGCCAGCATACCGAGCCAACCGTCACGTCGGCGTGATCGATGCCGCTCGAGGAAAGTCTCCGCGTTGGACCAAGCGCATTGCCGTCGTTCCTCACGCCGGCCGGTCGCTCCATCCCCTCCCGTGCCGCCTCCGCCGCCTGGCGACCGCGCTCCAGGGCGATCGTGATCGCATGGCCCCAGTCCGGATAACGCACGCGGAGCTTTTCCGGAGTCGGATTCTCGCCCTGAGAAATCCGCAGCTCCACCTCCACCGCCAGCAGCTCGCGCAGCAGCCTCTCGCGCTCCCCCGGCGGAATGCCTTCGAGATACGTCTCGATCCGCGGCGTCCCACCGCCTCGCCATTCGATCTCGAACCGCTCGCACAAATCGACGACATACGTCAGAGGCATGTTCGATGACGATTGCGAGCCGTTCGGCTGTAAATCGCTCATCGATACCCTCCAGAAGTGCGTCGTTGCCTCAGTGCCCTGGTGTCACACATTTGGCAGTCGTCCGATCCTAACGCGCGGTCTTGGGTGCAGCAATGGACCGTAGTCATTCAATAAAGGGGTTTCAAATCTCGATCTTGACTCTCGGAGTCCGCTCGCCACGCAGCTCTTACAGATACGGCCCCAGAGCCCGGAATCTTTCATTGAGCGGTTGAACAAAATTGCGAGTCGAGCCGTGCAAGCTTGTCAGGGGTGGTCGGTCTCGTAATCATATTGTCTATGCGCTCCTCGACCGGAGAGCGAGAAGGTGCGCATCGCCGCAAGGAGGTCGCCGATGCCGCTTCACTTCGGGCCTGGGCCCGTTTTCATTCATGAGTCCGTCGCCGCCACCAGGCGCTGGCAACTCTACGCCGTGCGTTCGCTGTTCGTGCTCGGGCTTCTGCTCGCACTTGCAGTGGTCCTCTACAGCGTGGTCAATGCGATTGGCGGGCCCGCAGGGAGCGGCTCGATCCGATTGCTGGCAACGCTCGGTGAATCGTTCTACTACAGCATCGCGACAGTACAGCTCGTCTTGGTCCTCCTCGTCGCGCCGGCGGCGACTGCCGGTGCGATCTGCGTCGATCGTGCGGGCGGAACGCTCACCCACATGCTGGTTACCGATCTCGCCGACTCCGAGATCGTGCTCGGCAAGCTGGCCGCGCGGCTCCTTCCGGTCTTTGCCCTGGTCGGCGCCACGGTGCCAGTGCTGGCACTTGCCGGGCTCCTGGGTGGAATCATCATCGAGGCGATCGCCACACTCACGCTGATCACGTTCGTGCTCGCATTCCTCGTGTGCGCGCTCGCGCTGGCGATCTCCGTCCGCGCAACAAAAGTGCACGAGGTCCTGATGGCTGTGTACGGGATCGAGGCCCTCTGGATCCTCGGCCCAGTCGTCTGGTCCCTTCTGGAAGATGTCGGGGGCCTCCCCGGCCCACCCAACTGGTACATGAACATCAATCCTTTCGTTCTGGCCTGGGCGCCATACGACTCGTCGTGGGGCCTGGGGATCGAGTTTTATGCCCTCGTGCTCGCCGCAGCCATCGTCTTGTCGGCGGCACTGATCGCGTACTCCGTGCTTCGCCTCAGGGCCGAGACGACCAAAGGAACCGCAGCTCGCACGACCAGGCCGATAGTCGCCTTTCGCTCCGCGAGAGTGCGTCTGTTGACAACAGCACGCGCGACCAGCGTATTCCGCTTGATTTCCCGCGCTCGCGCCTGGCTCGAGGCCAGGCGCCGAACCCCATCGCTCGACAACGACCCGGTCCTCTGGCGCGAATGGCGGCGCGGCCGCCCGTCCAGGCTGGCCAGAATCATGTGGGGCTGCTATCTCGCGCTGGCCGTGGCCGGCACGGCTTGGAGCGTCCTGCTCGCCGTCTCCAGCGACGACTTCGACCCAGACACCGTCGGGCTCCTGAGCGGCGTGCAGGTCACATTCGGTCTGCTGCTCGTGACCATTTACGCACCGACCGCGCTGGCCGAAGAGCGCACGCGTGGCAGCCTCGATGTGCTCATGACAACTCCTCTTCCCACCGATCGAATCGTCCTGGCGAAGTGGTGGGGAGCCTATCGCGTCGTGCCGGCTCTGGCCCTGCTCCCGGCCATTGGAGCCCTCATCGTGGGATTCACATATCCCGTGATCCCTGTTGAATTCACCCGGATCAGGCAACCGCATGATCCCATGGGATGGATCGATCGACTTGCCTTCGCCTGCCTGCCCACGGCCTTCTTCCTCGCCCAGGGAGCGGCCGTGGCGAGCTTCGGCCTCGCCCTCGCCACGTGGATACCGCGCGTGGGTCGGGCGATCGCCGCAAGCGTGGCCGCCTACGCGCTCATCGCCTTTGGCTGGCCCATGTTGCTCGAGGAAGGAATCGTCCCGAGCATACTCTCCTGGGTCGGGCTCGTCCGCCAGGACGACCAGGACGCGATGCAGTTCTGCGCGATGATCGAGGCCAGCATCTGCCCGCTCGCCGCCCAGATCACGCCGTACCTGTCGGTGCAATGGGCTGGCGCGCTCAACCGGTATGCATTTTACGTTGGACATGTGATCGTCCTCTTGCTCACAATCGGAGTCGCATTCCTGTTCCTGGGCCTGACGCTCGCCACATTCAACCGCTCAATCGGCCGCATGCCCGAGCGGCCCAGGCGCCCGCCCCGGCCGCCGCGAAAGGTCGAAGCATCGCGCCGGCGGCACAAGTACACAGCCGGATCGCGAGAGCCTGTTCTGGCCCAGAGCAGCGCTTGAGTCAGTCTGTGAAATTGCCGGATCTCGAGGGCGAGCGATGACACGTCGGCGGTGTGCCATCGATTCAATCACGGACCGACGCGAGCCAGACGCCAAGGCGCTCTGCGCCTGCGCTTGGGTTGGCTCGCTCCGCACTAGTGCAAGAGCGACTTGCGCTTTCGTCCATGTTTCAGGTTCCACGACCATGGAGCAAAATGATAACTTTTGATAGCAAAACGCAGGGCTCTTTCGATCCCCCGCTCGCGGTTCCCAGCCCGGCGCGCAGCCACCCGGGCGCACCCGTTGCGCAGAGGTAAACGACGCGATCGAGTCCTGAGGTCAAGGGACCGAATGACGCTCATCGGGAATGACGATTGGAAAAAATCGGCTCGCGCCGTGGTAATGAATGCGACGAGATGAGAGGAAGTGAGAGTCGAGCCCCGGACCAACCAGCATGGTTACCCAGGCTACGGTCAGTGTCGCGCTGCCTCACCGGCCCCGCGCCCAAAGGCATTCCTCTCCCACACCGCGGCGGAGGTGCCGCCACAGGCGGCGGTGGGGGGGCGTGCAGGCGCGTGCCTGCGCAGCCCAACGGTGACTCGACCACCATGCCCGCACCGGGCCCCTATTATATAATGCGACAGGTTTTCGCCCTCGCCCATCTCTCGATCACATTTTTCGTTTTGTGTGAAAATCGCAAATTCAATCGCGATAGCTGGTTAACTGCTCTTTTCAGGTGAAGTATTTGCTTAAGAGTTGCCAGTTCAATACGCTTTGAAAGCATTCCTCCCCACCGTGGGGGAGGTGCCGCCCTCGGCGGCAGTGGGGGGGTGGGCAGGCGTGAGGTGGCCGGCGGCGGCGGTGGGGGACCAGGCGCACAGGGGAGGTGCCGCCGCAGGCGACATGGGCATTCCTCCCGCCGATGCGGGGGAGGTGCCGGCGGCGGCGGCGGTGGGGGGCCTCCGCCCAGGGAAGACCGCGCCCTCCAGGCGGCGCGAGTCTCCCTTCGAGTGCCGTAAAAAAAAAGGACCAAAAACATAGTGAACAGCGCCATCGATTCGCCGTGGCAGTTTTGGGTGGCATATGCCACGAGCTTTTGCCATCGCCGAAGAACGCCTCGCACTGCTCCGATTCGATGATGCCCATTGAACTTGCAGAAAACAACTCCACCCGAAGCAATCGTCGAACCCCTCGAAAAAATGGCGTGGTTCAACGGACGCGACGCTAAGGTAACACCGTTAATGAGCGGCAGTACGTAGGGCGGGTGCAACCCACCGGTCGTAATACGATATGGGATGGTGGGTTACACCCACCCTACGAAGGGACCGGCGGGCCGGTTGCGCCTCGAATGGCGTCGAGGAGTGTTACCCGCGCTTGAACCACGCCGAAAAAATGGCAAAAAGTGGCAGTGGTTCGACGGCCTTCCAGCATCCGTACACTAGTGTAAACCCGCGGCATCCCGATCTTATTCCTAATCCTAATCCTAATCCTAATCATAATCTCATGTCGCGTTCCGACTCTAAGAACCCGATCCGCCGTCAAGGAAATTCCTCCGGACATTGCGGGGTGCCTTCAGAACATGACCCGAGTGGTTCCTTCAGCCGGCTCGCGCCGGCTGCAAGATTCCGCCGCCGCGCCGCGCACGCCCTCATGTACAATATGTGACGACCTTGCGGATTCGTGGCACGGTCGAACGGGAGATTTCCAGAAAGATTCCGGGTTCCAGCGATCAGATCGATTAACGTAAAAATTCATTCTATATGCGCGCGCCGCCGTGTATTCCTACCGCCCTTGTTGGGGACTTGCCGCCGCAGGCGGCGGTGGAGGGGGCGCGCAGACGGGTGATGTCGGCATCGGGCACAGAGGTGATCGACTGCACGTCATGCCTTGTCTCCGTGACCTCCGAGTGCCCTGTGGTTTAGTTCTTTGTGCGACTCTGCCATCATGCCCGTCCTCCGCCGTTGAACATCACGTCCGACTCCTCCCCTGCTTCTTCCACCCAGTCTACCGGCGCAAGATCATCGTGCCCTCCTGCACTTTGCGTCAAACCCCCGAGCCATTGCAGCGCATTTCCAATCAGTATCGGTGGATGGGACAAGATGGGACGAAATGGGACTCCTGACCCCAAAAAAGTCTCACGCGTATTGCCGTTGATAGCCCCGTGACGTGGCAGGCCGAAACGCCCCGAACCAGCACGGAAATCCCGAGAAACAGAGAGGATAACGCCACCAGCGCCGCTCGACGATCGCTTGCTCCTCCGGGTGAAATCTCATCCTCACCGCCGGCCACCCTCGTCCCACGCTCGGCACAGCTCAAACTCGGTGGCAGTTCATGCTGCACGGTCCGCCAACCGGCCTGAACCGCCAAAACAACACAGCCCAGGGCACTCGCCCTGGGTTTCCTTCGGGCAGCCCCTCCAATCGGCCGAGCTTGAGTTCGTTCGCGCTTTTCAGCCACGTTGTCAAGTCACCGTTCATGGGTGTTTTCGTGATCCAACCTTCACTCCAATTCCAAGTTACGCATTTCCAGCCACCTGAGCTGTCTTGGGTTCGTTCGTCACATTTTGCGACCCACGGGATTGGCGTTTCTGTCGCAGCCGGACCTGAACTGCAGCGCCGATTCTGATCCCGCGAGGCGAAGCTCCAAACGCCACGGCTCCTGCGCGGCGATCCCTCCGACCACCGCGTGTAAACTCCCACTCCCCGTGGTCCAGCCCCGTCCCACGCTCGGCACAGCTCAAAATTCGAGGCCATTTCATCCCGCACAGCCCACCATCCGGCCTGAAAGGCCAAAACAACAAAGCCCGAGGGCACTCGCCCTGGGTTCCCGAGGCACCGCCCTGGTTTTCCGTTCCGGTTCCAGAGACATGGGTGGTCCCTCGCGCCGACTCCAATGTCGGCGATCGAGATCGACCTATATAGATTATGCGACGGGTTTCCCGGATTTGGCGATTTCGTCGACCAGAAATCCTGAGATTTTTTTCACGTCGCAACGGATGCAACGATCAGCTCGATCGAAACTCCACGTTTGCGCGCGCCGCGGCCAAAAAACGGGGAAAAAACACCCGACGCGATTCCCCCATCCAAACTGTCCGTTCAGTCCGCGAGCCTCTGGTCTCGTTGGCGACATTCACCGAAGCGGCCGGCGGGCGTCAACCGGCACGTCCGCGCCGCGACGCGTGAGTCCATCCAATCAAATCTGTGCTTGAGCCGCCGGCCGAGAACATCGCCCTTCGCTTCGCGAACGGGCATTCCTCCCTCCCTTGGGCAGCCGGCGGTGGATGGGGTCGCGCGCAGGGAAGTCCGCGCCCCCAAGGCAGCGCCGATCTCCGCTCGAATTCGCTTGGAAAAAGGGTCCAAAAACATAGTGAACAACCTCCTCGAGTGACGTTGGCAATTTTCAGGGACCATTGCCATGAGCTCTTGCCATCATCGAAAAAAACCTCGATCTGTTCCTATTCGATGATGCCCATTGGACTTGGAGAGCAACCGCTTCGGCCGGAAGCAATCGTCGAGTCCCTCGAAAAATGGCAATAAGTGGCAATATCTGGAGGTCTTCCAGCATCCGTACACTGGTGTAAATTGCCGGCGTCGAGCGGCAACACATCGCCGTCGGCCGTTGTGCTTTCTCCGTTGTTCCGAGCGACCGACGACCGGCCCGCAACGGCGTCTCCGGAACGATCCGCTCCACCATACGTTTTGACCCCGTCAATTCCTGATGCTGTCATCTTGTCATCTCCTCGCCATTCTCACGTTCCAGCGCGCCGTTGTTATTGACTTCGTTGATGCCCCCCATGCCAATCCACGCCCTGCCAAGCCACAACAGTCGACGCCAACGGCAACGCCTTGGGTTTCAAATGCTCCCTTTCCTGAATGATCTACAAACGGGCCCGCTTTTTTGCGCCAGTTTCCGAAAATCTCGGCATTTTCGATCGACGGAGGTCGGATTACGCAGGTCGCACCTCACAGCGCGAAAAAACAGTGCCCCCGAACGCGCTGAAGTCGCCCCGAGCATCTCAAAAGCCTCCGCCGGCGAACCCACGGGCTCGCTCGTGAGCGCATCTCACAAGGTTGCCTTTCGCTCCGCGAAAGTGCATCTCAACCTCGCGGTGCCCGCTCACCCACCAACCCGCAGACCGTGGTTCATCCGGAATGCAAGGCCACCAACCTCGGTCGTCAGCCCGACTCGCCGAGACAATCGCACGCGCACAACCGTGTGCGGTACGATGACCTTGATATCAACGCGACCCGTGTCCTCGCCCGTTCCCTGCCGAAGTTGAAGCCTGAGCACGGGAAGTCGTCGCCACAGGCGGCAGCGGGGGGCTCGAGCGCGGGGGAGATCGCCCACTCCAGCTTCCTGGCACGGTCAGCTTTAGTGTCGCTTGAACCGAGCACACCGGACGAGCGGGGTTCCTCCCAGCCCTTTATCGCCTTACGCGCCGCGAAGGGGCCACCGACCTCTTGCATGCCATGCTACATCGTAGCTGGCTGGCTCGATTTCGACCTAACCTGATTGTGATACGAGAACTGAACTGTGGGATCCTGCAACATGTATTCGACTCGCTCGGCAATCGGCTTCATCGTACAGAGCCCGCGCCGCTGCTTCGCTGGCCAGAGGCAAGTAGTCCAAAGCCGTCGCCGGCAGGAGCGAAGCTCTCCGACGCGATTCGAAATGAGTAGCTCGGCCCCGATTCCGTGCATACGAATCTGCCGCTCTTGTCACCTCGCGGAAGCTTTGAGTGCCTTCTCAATCATCGCCGTGAGCTGACCATCGTCGCGGGCGTCCACCGGCCCGACGACTTTCCCGTCCGGGTCAATAACCAGGGTTGTGGGAAACGCGCGGATCTTGTAGCGGGCGATCGTCGCGCCTCTTGCAATGCCCGCTTCATCGGCACCGACCGCTGGGTCCGGCCGGTCGAAGGCCACCGCGAAAGGAAGATCTCGGTTCTTCCAAAGTTGGCGCTTCACGCCGCTCAGGCGGCTGTTGAGTTCGTCAACCGACTGAATCGACTGGTCATGGAGCGCTATGATCACGACGGGCTTGCCTTTGAATCGCTCATATGCGTCGATTAAGTGCGGCATCGCCCCCAGGCACGGCCCACACCAGTGACCCCAGAAATCGAGGACAACCACCTTGCCGCGGTAGTCGAACAGCTTCACAACCGCTCCTGTTCGTGCATCCTTCGCATCGACCTCGGGCGCCGGCTTTCCCGTAAGGCCGCGCAGTGGTGGCAAGGACATACGGACCGGCGGCAGCGAGAGAGGCCCTTCGCCCGGTGGGACAACGACCCCGATGCTCGCCGCCTCAACCCACTCTCGCGCGGCGAGGTTGACGGAGTTTACGTCAATACGGTACTTACCCGCGGGTAGGTATCCCTCGATCCACTCGGCTGCATCCGACCCCTGGCCCTGGGATTCCTGTTTCGCTCGCCGCGTCATCGCGAGCATCCCGCGCTCAGACGACCGCGCGTTGGAAACATCGTAAAGGTCCCACTGGCTTAGAAACTTCCCGTTGGGGACGGTGGCAGTGTGCTCGATCGGAATGCGCACGGCACATGCTGGGCGCAGAACGATTTCGTGCGCGTGGCGGGCGCCCTGCACGTCAAGTCGCGTAAAGAAAACATGGTGCATGGTCGGGTCAGCGAAACAGACGGTCAGAGGCTGGGTCTTGATGTCTCGTGAGTTGCCCCCGAGATCGCGGCTATTCAAGGGAGTGAGCGGGGACAGCTTGAAGCGACCTTGTGAATCCGTGACCTGGAAGTCTTTTGCACCCCGGAACGGAAGGACCATGAGGGGCTCGCTCGTTTTAGTCACGATGACCCTGTCTGATAACAGCCTGCCGATCTGAATCCCGGCCCAAGGATTGCCGGAGGGGTCTACTACACGGCCCTCGATGCTGGCAAAAAGCGGAACCCTGAGCATTGGCGGGTCCTCCGTCGCACCGCGAGAGCCAAATTCGGTGGTCATATAATCGGGGTGCTCGACCCTACAAATCCAAGTTATCCCGGGTGCGGATTTGACCACGCACCGACCTTGCGGATCGGTTATCTGTCGCGACCACGTCGCGCGCCCCCCGAGCATGAGTGACACTCGTGCGCCGGCCACGGGGTCGACAGCAGTATTCTGCAGCACAATCTCCGTCGACCTCCATTCCTCAGGCACAAGCCGAATGTCGACCTTCGCCGGGCCGGATTCGGTGTCAACCCTCCCGGTCTCGCCGCGGAAGCCGGGAACAAGGGCGAGATAACGAAGCCTGCCGGTGGGCGGGATAGTCGTGGCGCCGACCGGATATGTTGCTAGCTCGACGTGGTAATATCCCTGGCTGTCAATGGTTGCCGCCCAAAGTTCCTGAAACGCCAGCGGCGGATTCTGGTGCGCGAACAATACCTTGCCTTCGTGCACGGGCCGACCGTGCGCGTCCGTCACGCGCCCGTCAATCACCCTCCTCGCTGCCTGAGGAGGTTCTCCACCGCCATCTTGGGTCTGAGCGTCGCCTAAACCTCGGAGCGCAAGAGCAATCAGCACAAGCGTTGACATGGTGGCCTCCGAGAGACGCATGAATCGTGAATCGAGCCATGGGAATCCAGACATCCACCCTTTCGGTCAGGGTCCCGCATCCACGCATTCGCGGCCCACACGTTCGGCGGAGAACCAATGACGTTCATGATGTCTGATTCAGCCACTCGGGCAGGAGTGCTTGAGCCCGTTCGAGTCTTGGTCGTCTCCGCGGTCGCGTCCGATCGCGGCCCGGGCACACCGATAAACTCGAGCGACGCGATTTAAGGCGGAGGTCATCGCGACAAAGCCGGAGTCATGCCTGACGGCGCCTCGTCCTCTACGAGCTCGAACGGATTGCTTATGGTTCGCCGACCAAACCGCTTCAGCAACGTAATCTGGTCGTTCGAGTCAATCCCCTCTTTATCTACAATGGCACGAACCGCGGGTTGCTTCAAGCTCGGGACTCGCATCCGGAAAAATGACCATAGTTCGTCCGATCTATACACTCCATTTACGTCCGGGAACATCGGCAGCGGCCTCATGTCATTTCTAGCGCGAAACGCAGGCGAATACCGAAAGGTCCACACACCCTTATCAACCGAAAGTTTGCCCACAGTTAAGCTTCCGAATCGCCGCAAGAAAGCTGCGCGGGCATCGGCGGGCGTAGTGGCAGCCGGGTTCATTTGCCTTGAAAGTGACCGAACAAAAAAGGCTTCGGAAGTGTTGAGTCTTTGTTCCGAGGCGCGAGGACTCGCGCCGGGAATGCGGCTGGCTTCGCATGGAAGCCGGGGTTTGCCGCGGGGGCCTTTTCTGGTTCCGGTCGTGGCGTTTTGAGCGAAATGCGTTGATCGCCGGGTTGCTAGCGCAGCAGCTTGGGCGAGCGCGTTTCGCTGTTTCATTTCGGTAGGCTGTAAAACGAACGCACTTGCGGGGCACCGAGATTCCATGCCCAAAATTTGCGTGTATATAACGTGCGCACGAGGACGGGCTTCGATGGCAACCGCCCGAAAAAACTCGAAATCTTCGACCGACGCCAGCGCCCTTCTCCGCGCGGCCCAAGGAGTGCCGCCATGCGGTCGGCACGGGTCTCGGGCACCTGAAGGGTCGCCGTCGTCGCGACCGAAGGTTTCGACGCCGTGCGTAAATACACAACCGCGCTGGCATGCCTGCATCACAGCGCAGAAGCGTTACGTGCCGTTGGACGAGGACCAGCAGGCCAAGCGCCGAGATCGCGCGAAGATCGAGGGCAAATCGGCTGAAGAGCTGGCTGCGCTCAAGGACTTCATTGGCACCTCGTCGCGATTTGTGGAGATTCACCGTGACGGCTTCGAGCCTGTCCGGTTCCGAATCAATCGCCGCCAGAACGGGCAAACCACGTTTACCGACAGGCGGGAATGCGAAACGGGCATTGGCGGGACCACCGGGCGCTGGGGCACGTTACCGCCGATGCAGGCCTGCCCCGCTCGCTCACGCCGAACGCCTTCAAGGCGGAATTGAGCTGGCTTGTCGGGATCGAAACGGCGGAGGAGCTCTTCCGGGAAATCACGCAGGACGATTTTTTTTTGCGACGAAGCGCCGACAAATGTAAAACAGCGGTCATCTGATGGAGAGCGAGGAGGTTGAACCATGGCCAACGTATTCACGCCCGATAACACCAAGCCGACACCGCCCGCGCTGGGCAATACCGGCGAGGCTGGCGGCAACGGCAGTTCGCCGCTGACATTGCAAGGGCAGTGTTCGCTGAATTCGTCGTGCGGGTCTAACCAGGGCTCGGGTTGCACCGCCGGCGGCGGGGCGACCGGAGGGGGCGGTACGACGGGGACGGGCGGCACGACGCCTGGTGGAGGGACGACAGGCGGCGGGGGCACGATGGGTGGTGGTGGCGGGCGCACGGGCCTCACACCGAGCCCGGGCCCGGTATTGAAGGGCGGAGGGCCGGGTGGGGGCGGCTCGTTTTCGGCTGGGCCCGGCGGGTCGCTCACGTTGACGCCGCTGAACGGTCCGATTGGACCAGCGCCGATTCCTGGGCCGCTGTCGCAAGGCGGTGGCGTGGGTTGCGGCTGCGGTGGCGGTGGCATCGGAGGCGGTGGCGGGTTGGGCGGCGGTGGCGGCGGCGGTACCGGGCCGCGCTGGACGCTCAAGGGCAGCGGGGGCGCGGGTGGCGGCTTGGGCGGCATCGTTATTTCGCCTCAGGATGGCCCCCTCGGCCCGATAACGGGCCCGGGCGGACCAGGCCCCGGGCCGAGCCCCATAACCGGCCCCGGCGGCTCGGGAAGCACTGGGCCTTGCGGATCGCAAGGCGGTAACCGTCCGGTGAAGTGCATCTTTATCCGGGCGGGGGTTGGTGTCAGGATAAGCCGGTGCCCTCACGCACCGGAGTCCACGCATGTCCCGCGCTATTCCCAAATGCGATTGGTCAGCCATACTGGCTGACTTCCACCGCTCTGGTTTGACCCAAACTGAGTTTTGTCGCCGCCGTCATATCTCCGTCAGCTCCTTCCGCAGTTGGCTATACGGTCTCCGTGGCGGATTTCCTACCGCCGGCCCCTCGGAAAGCCGTCGCCCGGCGCCGGTCTCTGCCCCGGCGAGCTCCCGCGCTCCCCGCCTTCCTTCCTGTGCTTGTCCGTCCCCAATCGAGGGTTTCTACGGCCGACCCCCACGTCTCCCATCCACCCGCCTCGCTCGAGCTCGTCGTGAGTGAACGACACTTCGTCCGCATTCCACCCGGCTTTGATCCGGCGACCCTTCATCAACTCCTCGACGTCCTGGAAGATCGGCCGTGATCAACTTCCCACCCACAGTCCGCATTTTCTTGGCCGTTGGGCCAGCGGATCTCCGGAAGGGATTCGACGGCCTCGCTGCCCTCACCTCTTCGACCATCGGCTTGGATCCCCTCTGCGGCCATCTCTTCGTCTTTCGCAATCGGCGGGGCGATCGCCTCAAGATCCTCTACTGGGACCGCGATGGCTACGCGCTCTGGTACAAGCGGCTCGAGCGAGGCGTCTTCCGCTTCCCTCAACCCACGGCGAACCGCATCGAAGTCTCGCCGGCCGAGATGGCTGCCATCCTCGCCGGCATCGATTTACGCACCGCGGGCCGCCAGCGACGCTACACTTTGCCGGCGCCCATCCCCATCTCGCAGGCAGATGCACTCGTATAATCTTCTGAGAATCTCTCGTCACATTGACGGCGGTCGACCGTAATAACGGTATGACGACGGCGGCCGATTCACTCCCCACCGATCTGGAAACCGCCCATCAGCTCATCCGCGAGCTCTTGGAGACGCTGCGCCAGCAGACCGTCCTGAACGAGCACCTCCAGCATCAGCTCGAAAAGCTCCTGCGGCGGATCTACGGCCCCAGGACCGAAAAGCTCGACCCCAACCAACTCCTCCTTTTCGCCCGCGAGATCTTGGAAGCAACCGGAGTCGACCCCGCTGCGGCCCCACCGGCTGCCGACGCGAAGACAACCGAGTCGGTTGGCCAAGCGGAACCAACCAAGAAGAACGGGCACGGTCGTAAGCCGCTGCCCAGGAGCCTCGAGCGCCGGCGCAAGGTCCACGACGTTCTCCCCGAACTACTCCCGTGCCCCGACTGCGGCGTCATCCGCACCGGCATTGGCGAGGAGGTTCGCGAGCAGCTTGAATTTGTTCAGGCCAGCTTGATTGTGGTCGAGCATGTGCGGCCCAAGTACGCGTGCAAGGCATGCCAGGCCAACGTGATCATTGCCGAACGACTTCCTGAGCCGATCGAGAAAGGTTTGCCTGGCCCAGGGCTCATGGCCCAGGTGATCGTCAGCAAGTACGCCGACCATTTGCCGCTTTATCGGCAGGAAGGAATCTTCCGCCGTCACGGCGTGGAGCTGTCTCGTCAGACGATGTGCGATTGGATGGCGGTCTCTGCCGAATTGTTGGAACCGATCGTCGCGGAGATGCACTGCGAGATCCTCAAATCGCGGGTCATTCAGACTGACGACACGCCAGTACCCGTTCTGGACCGGAGTTTGGGGAAGACGCGGACAGGCCGGCTCTGGGACTACCTGGGGGATCGCGATCATCCCCACGTGGTGTACGACTACACGCCGGATCGCAGCGGCGAGGGACCGCAGCGGATGCTCGATGGTTATGAAGGCTACCTTCAAGCCGACGCGTATTCGGCCTACGACGCGATCTACGCCGGGAAGAAGATCATCGAAGTGGGGTGCTGGGCGCACTGCGCGGCGGAAGTTCCACGAGTCCAAGTCGAGCGACGCGGTAAGGGCGCACGTGGCGATGGCCATGATTCAGCAGTTGTACAAGGTGGAGAAGGACACCAAGGATCAGGACGACGCGGCGCGGGGCATTGCGCCAGGAGCGTTCGAAGCCGATCTTGAATGAGATCCACGCTTGGTTGTTACAGGAAAAGAGTCGCGTATTGCCCAAGAGTCCGATCGGCGAAGCGATCGGGTATGCCTTGAATCACTGGCAGGCGCTCGAGAGATTCACCGAGGCGGGTTGGCTGTCGATCGACAATAACGCCAGCGAGCGCGGGATGAAGCCGGTGGCACTCGGTCGAAAGAATTGGTTATTCGCCGGGAGTGACGCCGGCGGCAAGACGGCGGCGACGCTGATGAGCTTGTGCATGACGTGCAAGAACGTGGGGGTGGATGCGTTTGCCTATCTGCGTGACGTGCTGGAGCGGATCAGCACGCACCCCGCGCGGCGAATCAGAGAGTTGCTGCCGGATCAGTGGAAGAAAGAACGGGTGGCAGCGGAGACGAAGCCGGTGGAGTGACCGCGCTGGTCACGAGCAGAGAGCTTGCGCGCGTGCTGGTGCGGCCGGCGGTCGAGCGGGCCTGGATGCCCTCGGTGATCGGCCCCGAGCTCCCAGGCGCGCGAAGCAAGTCGCGCGCCGGCCGCGCGCATTTAGCCGCGTGTACTCCACCGGACGGTTACTGACCGAGCACGTAATGTCGCCGCGGAACGGCGGTGCGATCGAGAACCCCGACCTGACCGGCCATGCTGGCGCGCCAGGCCGAGGTGCGTTCATGATCCTCTATTTGAGGATTGAGGACGAGCGAATCGCGCTGGCGAAGTACCACACAGTTGGCTGCGGGCCGACGATTGCGAGCGGTTCAATCCTGACGGAAATGATCCGCGGGAGATCGATCGCACACTGCCGGGAGTTGACGGTTGAAAATCTGATCGA
The DNA here is from genome assembly GCA_963823665.1 of uncultured Planctomycetota bacterium. Taxonomy (GTDB): domain Bacteria; phylum Planctomycetota; class Planctomycetia; order Isosphaerales; family Isosphaeraceae; genus CAVXHV01. The sequence goes on along the minus strand of CAWGMQ010000003.1, from coordinate 398,333 downwards.
AGCATTGGATGGTGTGCCGCCGGATAAGCTGCATTGCCCGGCGCTGGCGATCGGGCGCTCGAGGACGCGCTGGCGCACTGGCCAGATCCACCGAAGAGGCCGACCTGAGCGAACGGAAAATGGCGGATCAGTGGTTGGGCGGGGGTGATAAAGCGATGGGGGAACTGAAGATTTGTCCGCAGTTGACGCAGATGGGGCGCAGATGAGATGACAGGGCCGAGGAAGATGCGAAGGGGTCGGAAAGGTGCATGCATGAAATGCTGTTTAACCACGAATGGCACGAATCTTCACGAATGAATTCGTGGGAAGGGACGGACCGGGTCGGCGCGGATCGAGCGAGGCCGGAGTTGGAACTGACTGGAGCGATGTTGAAGGGAAGCTGAGGGCACGGGGCGGGTCGGATTGAATGGCGGCTTGAGCGCAAGCATCTAAAATCCAGAGTTGGTCGGAGGTCGGCCATGGCCAGGCGCGGGAAGACTTCTGGGCGGGGTGGGAAAATGGGGAAGGAGCCGCGGGGGGAAACTCGAAATTCGAATATCGAAATTCGAAACGGGGACGGCGGGGCGGGTGCCCGGGACGGGCTGCCGGCGCGGTATTGGAAGGCTTGTGAGTTCGTGCGCGAGGGGAAGTATGAGGACGCTCGGGCAGCGTATCTGCGGCTGGCGCGCGGTTTTGCGAGGGGCACGAACCCCCGGCTTCGGGCGCTCGTCCAGAATGATCTCGCGGTTCTTGACGCGATGCAGGGGAAGCTTGAGGAGGCCTGCGAGCAATGGCGCGGGGTGGTTGAAGCCGACGAGACGTGTTTGCCGGCCCGGCTGAATTTCGGGCTTATTCGCGCGGAAATGAGCTGGTCGCCTGCGCACGGAAATTCGAACCCCGAAAATCAAAATCTGAATGCGGACGATGGCGCGGCCGTGCCCGGAGCGCGCGAGCCGCGCCCCGTGCGCGTCGCCGTCCTTAGCTTGCTATTCAACTGGCCGTCAACCGGCGGCGGGAATATGCACACAGCCGGCCTGGTCGAATTCCTCGGCCGAGACGGATTCGACGTGCGGCATTTCTACGCCCAGTACGAGCCGTGGGGAATCGGCCGCGTCACCCGGGACGACCTTGCCGCCAGCGAGCCACTTGCATTCGCCGAAACCGAGTGGAACGTGCCCACCATCCGCGAGCGCTTCGCGCCGCAGTCGACTCGTTCGCCCCGGACTATGTCGTGATTTCCGATACATGGAACATGAAGCCACACCTCGCCGAGGCCTTGCGCGGTTATCCCACGATCCTGCTCATGCAGGCACAGGAATGCCTTTGCCCGCTCAACAACCTCCGGCTGCTCGGGATCGGGCCCGTGAAGGCCGAGCAATGCACCAGGAATCAGCTCGCGACGCCGCAGGTGTGCCACCAGTGCCTCGCCGAACGGGGGCAGCACTCGGGTGCCTTGCATCAGGTGGAACGCGCCCTCGCTGGAGTCGGCACGTCGGAATACGACGCCCTCATGCGCCAGATGTTTTACGACGCCGAGGCCGTGCTTGTGCTCAATCCGATCACAGCCGCACTGCTCGAGCCATTCGCCAGCCGCGTTTGCATCGTCCCGTGGGGGGTTGATCCGGCGCGCTTCGAGTCGGCGAGTGTCGGTGGCCAGTGGCCAGTAGTCAGCGGTGGGGAGAAGGGAACGGCGGCCGACGCTTGCGCTGCTCGGCAGGAGCCTCGGACGCCCGGAGAGGGTGTGAAATCGAACCGACCAGCCATGTTGTTCATGGCCGCCGTGGCGGGTGAGGTCATTAAAGGATTTCATGTGGCGCATGAGGCTTGCCGGGTCTTGCGCGAAACACGCAACGATTTCGAGCTCGTCGTCACCTTCGACCCGCCCGGCCAGATCGACGAATTCACAAGGTCCGTCGGCTGGTGTTCGCAGGATGAGTTACCACGCCACTACCAAGCCGCTGATATTTGTTTGGTGCCGACAATCGCGCAAGACGCGCTCAGCATCACGTCAGTCGAAGCCATGGCCGCCGGGAAGCCGGTGGTCGCGAGCCGAATCGGCGGGTTGCCTTATACGGTGAGCGACGGGCTCACTGGGTTGCTGTTTGAGCCGGGGAATGCGTTTGATCTCGCCGAAAAACTAATCCGCCTGCTTGACGATCCCGGCCTCCGCCACCGCATGGGACAGGCCGGCCGAAAGCGTTTCGAAGAAGACTTCGCGTGGCCCGATGTCATCAAGCGCTACTGGCTGCCGCTGCTGCCCGAGCGTGTGCGCCAGTGGTAAATCGAGTTTCGCGATTCTGAGAAGCACTGATTTTTGGTGAGTCGAGTGCCAGCACAGCTCGGCGGGAGCCTCGCACTGGGCGGTGAAGAGTTGGAATTGACCGACTCATATGATGGACAGCGATTCCGGAGGGCGAAAACACACACGTGCTCTGAATTGGTGAGAGTTCGACTCGTGATTCAATGAGTCTTTCGAGCGCACCGAGCGCGCTCAACGGGGCGACAACCTGGAAAACCGAATTCCATTTTCTAACAGAAGGACGCCAAGGACGCGAAGAGTGCACAATACCGAGCCCGATCGGTTGGCGGCCCTCGTCTCCCCTCGGCTTTTCTCCGATCTTCGCGCCCTTTGCGATCTTCTGTTCAAGGTTTTCTTCCCCATGTTCGAGGTTCGGCCGCACGGCTCGCGAGGGCGAGCGAGGGCGAGCGAGATTCGGCCAGCGCTGCTTGCGCCGGCGAGAACGAGACGCGACATTCCGTGAACGAGCTTGATTCCCCTGCCGCCATCCGTCGCCATCCGTGTTTATAGCTCCGATTCATTGCTGGCAACCTACACCTCCAAACCGTGGTGCTAACGATCATGGACATCCAACGCATCGCCATCATTTTCGACACCACCCTGCGACCAGAAACCAGTGGCGTCTACTGCAAGCGCGCACTCGAGCGCCACGTCGAGGTTCAACACTTCCAACCTCATGAGCTGGATCGCATACCCACCGCGGGATTCGACCTCTATCTGAACATCGACGACGGCCTGCGCTATCATCTACCACCCGGGTGCAGGCCCAGTGCATTCTGGGCCGTCGACACCCACGTCGATTTCGACCGCTGCCGCGAAAAGGCACCGCGGTTTGACCTGGTGTTTGCTGCGCAGCGCGACGGCGTGGATTTACTCCGCGGTATCGGCGTTCGATCGGCTTCGTGGCTGCCGCTCGCATGTGATCCTGGAGTTCATCGCAAGCATGATGATCTGGCCAAGCAGTTCGACATCGCATTCGTCGGGAATATCTTCCCTGGCCCACGCGCCGACTTGCTCACTCTCATCCAGCGCCGTTACAAGAACACGTTCGCCGGCCAGGCCTATTTCGACGACATGGCTCGCACTTATTCGGCTGCTCGCATCGCGTTTAATCGCAGCATCCGCAATGACGTGAATATGCGCGTTTTCGAGGCAGTCGGCTGCGGTTCACTGCTCATGACCAATGACCTGAGCGACAACGGGCTGGACGAGCTTTTCCGCGATGGTGCGCATCTTGCGACCTACCGCGATGGCGGTGACCTGCTTGATAAGCTGGGGTTCTATCTTGAACGGGAGGCGTTGCGCGAACGGATTGCGGCCGCGGGGCGAGCCGAGGCGATTGCGAAGCACACGTATGCGCATCGGATGGAGACGATCCTGCGGCGGGCGGAGGAGACGCTGTTGAAGCGTTCGGTTGCTGTAGGTTGGGTGGAGCGGAGCGGAATCCACCAAGAGCCGGCGAAGGCCATTGACCCCCGTTCTGAGGCACTTCCGTTCGGCGCGGGTCTCCCGACCCCGCCGTCCGCGGGACCGGAGGTCTCCCACACGCAGAAGTCGAAAGCCTCGCCCGACCCGTTCTACTTTGGGTATCCCCGCCCTGAAGTCGTCGCACTCGTGCCGCAGACCGCACGCCGCGTGCTCGACATTGGCTGCGGCGCGGGCCGGCTCGGCGAGGCGATCAAGCAGCGGCAGCCGGCAACTGTCTCGGGCATCGAGCTGGATGCCCAGGCCGCCACTACCGCGCGCGGGCGGCTTGACCACGTGTGGGCTGGGGATATCGAGGAGCTCGATCTCGACATCCCACCCGGATCGTTCGATGCGATCGTCTGCGCCGATGTCCTCGAACACCTGCGCGAGCCGGCACGGGTGCTGAAACGGATACGCGAGTGGCTTGCGCCTGACGGCTGTATCGTCGCGAGCATTCCAAACGTGCGGCATCACAGCATCGTTCGATCACTGTTGCAAGGCAACTGGACCTACGAATCAGCCGGGCTGCTCGATCGGACCCATCTACGATTCTTCACTCGCCGCGAAATCGAGAAGCTGTTTCACCGCGCTGGGTTTGCCATCGACGGCATGTGGTCAGTGAACGGGCCGGGTGACGATCCCTCGCAGCGGCATGGTGCGAATGGGGCGGTCCAGCTCGGCAGTCTTTCCATCGCTGGACTCTCTCAAAGCGATGCCGACGAATTCTACACGTATCAGTTTCTCATCCGTGCGCAGCCGTTGCCGGCGCCCGAGTATGGGCTGACCTCGATCGTGATCGTCACTTACAACGAGATCACGTTTACCCGACAGTGCCTGGATAGCATCCGGCTCCTGACCGATGAGCCATACGAGATCATCGTCGTCGACAATGGCTCGACCGATGGGAGCGTCGAATACCTGCGGGCGATGGGCGATGTGCGGCTGATCGAGAATGATAGCAACCGGGGCTTTCCGGCTGCGGCCAATCAGGGAATGGCCGTCGCGGCCGGGAAGCAAGTGTTGCTTCTGAATAACGACTTGGTGGTGACGACGGGCTGGCTGGGGCGCATGCTGAGGGCGCTTCGGGGTGGTGATTCCAGAGTCGGGCTGGTTGGGCCTCGGTCGAATCTCGTCAGCGGGCCGCAGCAGGTCGAAGTGGCGTACGAGAATATCGCCGAGCTGGATGGCTTTGCTTGGGATTTTGGCAAGTGTCAGAATGGCGTGACGGTCGACGTGAGCCGACTGGTGGGGTTCTGCTTGTTGATCAAGCGGGAAGTGACCGACGCGATCGGGTTGCTCGATGAGCAGTTCGGGCTCGGGTGCTTCGAGGATGATGATTACTGCCTGCGGGCGATCGCGGCTGGGTTTCAGGCTGTGATCGCCGGTGACGCGTTCGTGCACCATTTTGGGAGCCGGACGTTTTTGGGCAGCGGCGTCGATGCCGGTTCGCTCATGCGCGAGAATCACGCACGATTCATTGCTAAGTGGTCGGCCAACGGCAATGGCCGCAACGGCGAGCACGCCCAACCGTCGCCGATGAACTGGGTCACACGCTCGCCGCGGGTCGGACCGGGGCCGTTCGCAGTGGACATCGCGCCCGAGGGCGGGCTGCGGTTGCGGCTGGATTTGGCGCGGCCAAAGGTTTCGCTTTGCATGATCGTGCGAGATAACGCCCGGACGATTGGTCCCTGCCTCGAGAGCATCCGGCCGTGGGTTGATGAGATGATCGTCGTCGATACCGGCTCGGTCGATGAGACGCCACGGATTGTTGAATCGTTCGGCGCCAAGCTTTACCACTTTCCGTGGTGCGATGATTTCTCCGCTGCCCGCAACGAGTCGCTGCGCCATGCGACGGGTGATTGGCTGTTCTGGATGGATTCGGACGACACGATCCCGGCCGAGTGCGGCCACGGGCTGAGACAGCTTGTCGAGCGTCAGAATGATCCGAGCATCGTTGCCTATGTCATGCAAGTGCATTGCCTGGGTTCCCTGGAGGAGGAACAGGCTGGGATGGGCTTGGAAGCGGTTGATCACGTCAAGCTATTTCGCAATCTGCCGGAATTGCGGTTTGACGGGCGGATGCACGAGCAGATTCTGACTGCGATCAACAGGATGAACGGCGGCATCGCCGCGACCAAGCTGCACGTCGTTCATTCCGGGTCCGATCGAAGCCCCGCCGGGCAGGCGAGGAAGCTCGAGCGCGATATGCGGCTGCTGTTGCTTGAGCTGGCCGAGCGGCCCGAACACCCGTTCACGCTCTTCAACTTGGGGATGACGCAGCTTCACCTGAACCGCTCCGCGGATGCGGCTGACTACTTGCGCCGCAGCCTCGCGGTCTCCCCGCCTAGTAATTCCCACGTCAAGAAGGCCTTTGCGTTGTTGGCGTTGGCCGAGATGCAGCAAGGGCGGCGTGAGGAAGCCCTCGCGGCCTGCCGGCAGGGCCTGAAGTTTCAGCCGCACGACGTGGAGCTTCGGTTCCGCGAGGCCGGTGCATTGCAAGAGCTGGGCCGGCTAGCCGAGGCCCGCGATGCGTACATGGCTCTGCTCGACGACGGGGCTAGCGGCGCATTCCAGTTTTCGAGCATCAATTTGGGCATGAGAGGAAGCTGTGGCGGCGTATCGCCAGTCGCTACGGTACCGGCCGAATTACGGCCCGACTTTTTTCAACCTGAGCTACGCCCTTACCGACGGCAACCGGCTGACGGAGGCGAGGGCCGCGTGTGAGCAAGCGGTCCGCCTGCTGCCCAACGACCCGGGGCCCAGACGCGAGCTGGCGCGGATTGCGCGGATGGCCGCTGGCGTTCGGGCGGGATGTTGAAAACTTGCAGTATAAGGAGCGGCAATTTCCCTCTGCGTATGCTGCGCGAAGCTTCCCCCCCTTAAGAAGGGGGGGCCAGGGGGGGTCGGTCCCGGCTGCCGCCATCACAAAACCGTCGCGCAACAGAAAGCGCCGAATCGCTCGCTGTCGCCTTCACAGAGCCCGCCATCCCCACGGCTTGTGAGGGTCTCGCTCTCAGTTGTACTCCATACTTTGCACTGTCTCCTCGACAACTTCTGAGCCGTAGAGCCGGTCAACCACGTAACAGGCCATATCTGTCCCCGCTGAGACCCTGCCGGAGGTGATGAAGCGCCCTTCGTCCACCCATCTGAGTGCCTTCGTCCACTGGATGCCCTGGGGACTGTGCTGAACGACCCACTCGTAATCTGCGTGGTTGGTTGTTGCTCGGAGGCCCTGCAGCAGTCCGGTCCGAGCCAGCAAACACGCTCCGGTGCAGACCGAGGTCATCAGTTGGGCCCGCGAACTCTCCACATGGATCCAATCGATTAGGGCCCGGTTTTGGTACCGTGTCCGGATGCCCAGCCCACCAGGAATCAGGACGATGTCCAGCCGAGGCGAGGTGTTCATCACAGCGTCTGGCAATACTCTGGCGCCTCCACCGTTCCCCGACGGGACCGGGTCGCGCGTCTCGGCGAGGTAGATGACTTTGAAAGGCCTCGGCCCAGGGTCCTCGAACTTCTGACCGGGAAAGCGGGCGGGGCCGAACGCTTCTGCGGGGCCAAACGCGTCCGACACCTCGAAACCGGGGAAGAGGAGGATGCCGACGACCAGCGTGTTTTTATTCATGGGATAACCAATACCGTCTGAACTGCCCGCCAAAACTCGAGTTTGTCAAACCGAATCTTTATGTCTGAATTGCTAATATACCGCTTCCTGGCCGCGCACTCTAAGAGCGCGGTCACCACCGAACACACTGAATGTGTGCGCCGGCGCAGAGGTGTTGACGCCTCGGTCCCGCTTCCTCACGCTCCCCCTCCGAATTGAGCAATCTGCCGCACCGCCTCAAACACCCCGATCGCCACCGCATTGGCGAGATTCAAACTCCGCGCCTCCGTCCGAATCGGAATCCTCAAAGCCCGATCGCCCGCGTCGCAGAGTAGCCGTTCGGGAAGCCCTCGAGTCTCCGGCCCGAACACCAATGCATCACCGGCACCAAATCTTGCCTCGGTGTAGGCTCGCGTCGCCTTGGTGCTGAAATACCACAACCGCCCTGCCTCAAGTGCGTCCGTGGCCTCGTCCAGCGAATTGACCACGCGCAACTCCAGATGCTCCCAGTAATCAAGCGCCGCCCTTCTCAGATGCCGGTCATCCAGGTGAAACCCCAGCGGTCGCACCAGCCAGAGCGTCGCTCCCGCGGCCACGCAGGTTCTGCCGATCGCCCCCGTGTTGGCCGCAATCTCCGGCTCGACAAGAATCACATTCAGCCGCGGCAGGGCAGGGGAGGCGCTCTGTGCCATCTCTTGTGTGCTCGCTCCCCACGCTCCGGATTCAGGAACAGCCCGGAACTAAGTTCCCGATTTCGGTATCCACCCGACCACGAACGAAAGCCCTCGTTCCGACGCTCCGCGTCGGCACGGTGGTTGTGCCGCTCCGCGGCGCGCTTGACGTAAATCGGCGCAGGTTGTTTCCGACCCGTTCCTCAGTGCACCGCCGCGCCGTGCGAAGAGCCATGAACCGCACCGTTGCCCGACGTGTGGCCGTGGGCCGGCGCGCCTACCACCACCAGCTCGGAGCTCGAGTGCTCGCCGTCGCCATTCTCCTCAGAAGGCGAATCGTCCTCGACTTCTTCAACTTTTCGCCGCGCAGCCCGGATGTCGCTGACCCACTGGATCACGAAGTAGAACACCGGGGTCAGGAAGATCCCGAACAGGGTCACGCCCAGCATGCCGCTGAAGACGGCCGTGCCCAGCGTCTTCCGCATCTCGGCCCCCGCCCCCTCGGAGAACACCAGCGGAACCACGCCCAGGATGAACGCCAGCGACGTCATCATGATCGGCCGCAGCCGCAGCTCGCACGCCTCGAGCGTCGCCGCCTTGGCGCGTTGAGCCGCTCTCGCGCTGCGCCTTGGCGAACTCGACGATCAAGATCGCGTTCTTGCACGCCAGGCCCACCAGCACGATGAACCCGACCTGAGTGAAGATGTTGATATCCATCTTGGCGATGTTGACGCCGACGGTCGAGCAAAGCAGGCACATCGGCACCACCAGGATCACCGCCAGGGGCAGCGACCAGCTCTCGTACTGCGCCGCCAGCACCAGGAACACCAGCACGACCGCCAGCGTGAACGCGTACATCGCCGTCGAGCCGGTCTGCTGCTGCAAGAGCGCCAGCTCGGTCCACTCCGACCGCATGGCCTGCGGCAGCTTGGGCTCGACCAGCTGCTCCATCGCGTCGATCGCCTGGCCCGAGCTGACGCCCGGGGCGGGGTTCAGGTTGATCGTCGCCGACGGGTACAGGTTGTACCGGATGATCATCACCGGGCCGCTCACGTCGCGGATCTTGGCGACCGATCCCAACGGCACCATCGCCCCCGCGCTCGTTCCGCACCCTCAGTCCCGTCAGGTCGTTGATCTGCTTGCGGAAGTTGGCCTCACCCTGCACATTGACCTGCCAGGTGCGCCCGAACCGGTTGAAGTCGTTGACGTACAGCGACCCCAGGTAGACCTGCAGCGTGTTGAACAGCTCGGCGATCGAAACCCCCGCCAGCTTGGCCTTGTCGCGGTCGATGTCGAGGTAGAGCCACGGCGTGTTGGCCCGAAAGCTCGTGAAGAGCCCGTGAAGCATTTGCGAGTTTGCCGGAGTTCGCGATTCCTCGACGATGCGGTTGGCGACCGCCTCGATTTCGTTCGGCCCCAGGTCGCCGCGGTCCTGGATGACGATCTTGAATCCGCCGGCGGTTCCCAGCCCGTCGACCGGCGGCGCGTCGAAGACGTTGACCAGCCCGTCCCTGATCTCCTCCTGGAGCTTGTGCTGAAGCTCCGCGGCGATTATCGGGCCCGGTAAGTCCGTGCCCGGCACGATGGTGAAACTCGTCGAGCATCACGTACATCGCGCCGAAGTTGGGGGCGTTGGCGTTCATCAGGATCGACTGGCCGGCGATCGCCATGGTGTGCGAGACACCCTCGAGCTTGCTCGGCGAGCCGCTCGACGTTGGTCATGACCTGCTGCGTCCGCTCCAGCGACGACGAGTCGGGAAGCTGCACGTTGACGAGCAGGTACCCCTTGTCCTGCGCGGGGATGAAGCCCGTCGGCGTCCGGGTGAAGCTCCAGTACGTCAGCCCCAGCAGACCGCCGTAGATCAGCAGCACCAGGACGCTGACGCGCAGCAGCCCGGCGACCATCTTCGTGTAAAGCGCCGTGGTCGCGTCGAACGCCTTGTTGAACAGGTAGAACGTCCAGCCGAAGACGCGGTTGAGCACCCCGCTGACCACGAAGCCGGCCGCCGCCCCGATGCTCACCCCGACCAGGCTCGCGGCCAGGTCTTGGGTCGAGACCACGGCGTCTCGAGCTTGAGTCCGGCTGTTTGCGCAAGCTGCCAGAAGCCGCGGCCCCAGAAACGAGTAGCCCGCCCAGCCGCCGGCCGCCACGAACGCCGGCCACGGCAGGGCCTGAAACACCCCTTTGACGCGCGGCCGCAAGCAGCAGTGCCGCAAGCGCCGGTGAGAGGTCAGCGAGTTGAACGCCGAGATCACCGTCGACGTGGCGATCGTCAAGGCGAACTGCCGGTAGAACTGGCCCGGTGATGCCCGTGATGAATGCACAGGGCACGAACACCGCCGTGAGCACCAGCCCCACCGCGATCACCGGCGCCGAGACCTGGCTCATCGCCTTGATCGTCGCGTCGCGCGGCGATAGGCCCGAGCTCGATGTGGTGCTCGACCGCCTCGACCACCACGATCGCGTCGTCCACCACGATGCCGATGGCCAGCACCAGCCCGAAGAGCGTCAGGTTGTTGAGCGAGAACCCGAGCGCGGCCATGACCGCAAATGTGCCCACGATCGCCACCGGCACGGCAACCAGCGGAATGAGCGCCGACCGCCAGTTCTGCAGGAACAAGAGCACGACGAACGCGACCAGGATCACGGCGTCGCGCAAGGTCTTGAACACCTCGTTCACCGACTCCGTGATGAACGGCGTCGTGTCGTAGACGATCGAGTAATCGAGCCCGTCGGGGAACCGCTCCTTCAGCTCCTTCATCTTGTCCTTGACCAGCTCGGCGGTTGCCAGCGCGTTGGACCCGGGCCGCTGATAGACCGAGAGCGCCACCGACGGCTGCCCGTCCAGCGTGCACGCCTGGTCGTAGCCCTGCGCCCCCAGCTCGACCTTGGCCACGTCGCGCATGCGAACGACGCCGCCCTGCGCGTCGGTCTTCAAGATCATGTCCTCGAATTCCTCGGTCTTCGACAGCCGCCCGAGCGCCGTGATCGTGAACTGAAACGACTGGCCCGGTATTCACCGGCGGCTGGCCGATCTGGCCGGCGGCGACCTGCACGTTCTGCTCCGTGATCGCCGTGACCACGTCCGAGGAAGTCAGGTTGCGGAACGACATCTTCTGAGGGTCGAGCCAGACCCGCATGCTGTAGTTGCGCTGGCCGATGTAGGTGATGTCGCCCACGCCGTCGAGCCGGCCCAGCACGTCGCGAAGCTGGATCGTCGCGTAATTGCTCAGGTACAGGTTGTCCCGGCTCTTGTCCGGCGAGAAGACGTTGATGATCATCAGGATGCTGGGCGACTTCTTCTTCACCGACACGCCGCGCCGCTTGACCAGGTCCGGCAGGATCGGCTCGGCCAGCGACTCGCGGTTCTGCACCAGCACCTGGGCCATGTTCAGGTCGACGCCCGGCTTGAACGTGACCGTGAGCGTGTACGTGCCGTCGTTCGTGCACTGCGACGACATGTACATCATGTTCTCGACGCCGTTGACCTGCTGCTCGATCGGCGCGGCGACCGTATCGGCGACCACCTGGGCATTCGCCCCGGGATAGTAGGCCGAGACCTCGACCGTCGGCGGCGTGATCTCCGGGTACTGGGCCACCGGCAGGTTGGTGAGCGTGATCGCGCCGGCCAGCGTGATCATGATCGAGAGCACCGAGGCGAAGATCGGCCGGTCGATGAAGAAACGCGAAAACACGGATTGTCCTCACTTCCCTTTCTGTTGACCGGGAGACTTCGCGTCTCGAGTGCCCGCCCGGCGAGAGCCTTGCCGCCACTGCGCAGGCGACTGCCAGCGCGACGGCCGCCACAGGTACGAGAGCGTCACGATTCCCAGGACGATCTAGCCGATCCGCCGCACCCGCGGCGAGCCGAACAGCGACGACTCGCTCACCGTGTCGATCAGGTAGAAGAAGACCGGCGTCACCAGCACGCCGAAGAGCGTCACGCCCAGCATGCCCGAGAAAACCGCCATGCCCAGCGCCTTCCGCATCTCCGCGCCGGCGCCGTGGGCGTTCAAGAGCGGCAGCACGCCCAGGATGAACGCCATCGAGGTCATGATGATCGGCCGCAGCCGCAGCCGGCATGATTCCAGCGTCGCTTCCCGGATCGGCTTGCCCGAGCGGTGGATCACCTTGGCGAACTCGACGATCAAGATCGCGTTCTTGCTCGCCAGCCCCACCAGCACCACCAGGCCGATCTGCGTGAAGATGTTGATCTCCATGGCCGCCGGCACCATGTCGATCGCGGAGAGAAGCTTGTGCACCGGGGGCAGCGCCTGGATGATCTTCCCAAAATTAAGGCCCACCAGCGCGCTCGAGACGCAAAGCGGCACCGACAGGATCACCGCCAGCGGCATCGACCAGCTCTCGAACTGAGCCGCCAGGACCAGGAAGACCATCACGATCGAGAACGCGAAGACGAGCATCGCCGTGTTGCCCGCCTCGAGCTCGAGGTAGGCCAGCTCGGTCCATTCGAATGACATCGACTTGGGCAGCTCTTCGTTGGCGATCTGCTCCATCACCTCGATCGCCCGGCCCGAGCTGATCCCGGGCGCGGCGTTGCCGTTGATCGACGCCGCCGGGGACATGTTGTACCGCGTCAGCACCAGCGGCCCGTCGATCTCCGTGACCGTGGCCACCGAGCCCAAGGGCACCATCGTTCCGCTCGTGTTCCGCACCCGCAGCCGGTTGATGTCGTCCTTCCGGTCGCGGTACTTGGCCTCGGACTGCGCGATCACCTGCCAGGTGCGGCCGAAGAGATTGAAATCGTTGACGTACAGCGAGCCGAGATAGACCTGCAGCGTCGTGAACGCATCCTGAAGATCCACCCCCTTGAGCATGCACGCCGTCCGGTCGACGTCGAGGAAGATCTGCGGGACGTTGGCCCGGAAGACCGACGTGTTTCCCCTCAGCTCCGGGCGTTTTAGCGGGTTGTTGGCCGCTCTGACGATCGCGTCGGTGTATTCCTGGAGCGCCTGCGGACCCAGGTCGCCGCGGTCTTCGATCATGATCATGAAGCCGCCGGCCCGGCCGACGCCCCGCACCGGCGGCGGCCCGAAGACCGCGACCTCGGCATCGGTCACCGCGCGCGGAATCTGCCGCCGCAACTGGTTGGCGATCGCCTCGTAATAGGTCTCCGGCGTCGTGCGCTCGTCAAATGGCTTCAGCGTCATGAACATCGTGCCGAAATTGGACCCGTAGGCGTTCATGAGCAGCGACTGCCCGGCGATGCCCACCGTCGCGTCGACGCCCTTGATCTTGTGGGCGATCTCCTCCATCTTCACGATCACGTTCTGGGTGCGCTCGAGCGAGGCCGAGTCGGGAAGCTGGATGTTCACCAGCAGGTAACCCATGTCCTGCGACGGGATGAAGCCGCGCGGTGTGTTCTGGAAGCCCCAGTACGTCAGCCCCAGCACGCCGCCGTACAGAAACAGCACCAGCACGAACACCCGCAGCATCCCTCCGACAAACCTCGCGTAGCCGCTCGCCGTGGCCTGAAAACCGCGATTGAAAAGCTCAAACCCCACTCCGCAGACCATGTTGACCGGCTTCGCCACGCATAACAGGGCCACGGCTCCCGCGAGCACGGCGGCCAGGAGCGCGGCCGTCTCGGGCGCGAGCCCGACACTCCGCGCCAGGTCGACCATGGTCGCCAGCGGCGAGCCGCCGGCGCGAGCGCTCGCTCGCCTTCAAATGCGCGGCGGTCAGCGGCCCCAGATACTTGAAACCGGCCCACGCCCCGATGATCAGAAACGCGGGCCAGGGCAGGGCTTCGTAGTGCCCCTTGCGGCGCGGCTTCAGCAGCATCGCCGCCAGAGCAGGGGAGAGCGTCAGCGAGTTGAATGTCGAGATCACCGTCGACGACGCAATCGTCAGGGCGAACTGCCGGAAGAACTGCCCGGTGATCCCCGAGATGAACGCGCAGGGAATGAAGACCGACGAGAGCACCAGCCCCACCGCGATCACCGGCGCCGAGACCTCGCTCATCGCCTTGATCGTGGCGGCCCGCGGTTTGAGGCCGTGCTCGATGTGGTGCTCGACCGATTCGACCACCACGATCGCGTCGTCCACCACGATGCCGATCGCCAGCACCAGCCCGAAGAGCGTCAGGTTGTTCAGCGAAAAACCCATCACCAGCATCACGCGCGAACGTGCCCACGATGCCGACCGGCACCGCGATCAGCGGAATGATCGACGACCGCCAGTTCTGCAGGAACACGAGCACCACGAGCGCGACCAGAACCACCGAGTCGAGCAGCGTCTTGAACACCTCGTTGATCGACTCGCGGATGAACGGCGTCGTGTCGTATCGGATCATGTAGTCGACGCCGGGCGGAAACTGCTTTCTTGAGCTCCTCGATCTTCGCCTTGACGATGTCGGCAGTCTCCAGGGCATTGGCGTCGGGCAACTGAAAGACGGCGAGGTTCGAGATCGGATGCCCGTCGACCCTGCTGCTCACATCCTCGTTCTTGGCTCCCAGCTTGACCGACCCCACATCACGCACGCGGACGATCTCCCCCGCGGGCGTGCTCTTCACGATCACGTTCTCGAAATCCTTGATCTCGCTCAGCCGTCCCAGCGTGGTCAGAGTGATCTGGGTCTGCTGCCCCTTGATCGTCGGCGACTGCCCGATCTGGCCGGCCGCGACCTGGAGGTTCTGCTCCCGCAGCGCCATCACCACGTCGCTGGCCGTCATGCTTCTCGCCGCCAGCTTGTCGGGGTCCAGCCAGATCCGCATGCTGTAATCGCGCTGGCCGAACATCCTCACGTCGCTGATGCCCGGCAGCCGGGAAAGCACGGGCTGGAGCTGGATCGTCGCGTAGTTCGACAGGTAAAGCTGGTCGTACCGCCCGTCCGGTGAATAGATGCCGATCGCCAGCAGAATGTCGGGCGCCTGCTTCTTGGTCATCACCCCGGTCGCCTTGATCACGTCCGGCAGATTCGGTATCGCAAGCGCCACGCGGTTCTGCACCAGCACCTGCGCCAGGTTCAAGTCGACCGTGTTCCGGAACGTCACCGTCAGCGTAGTAGCTGCCGTCGTTGGTGCACTGCGACGACATGTACATCATGTTCTCGACGCCGTTGACCTGCTGCTCGATCGGCGCGGCAATCGTCTCGGAGACAACCTGCGCGCTCGCCCCCGGATACTGGCAAGTCACGTTCACCGTCGGGGGCGCAATCGGCGGATACATCGCGATCGGCAGCGATAAGAGCGCGATCGCGCCGCGCGAGCGTGATCGCGATCGACAGCACCGTCGCGAAGATCGGACGGTCAATGAAGAAGCGAGAAAACACGGTGGGGGCTCGCTACCTGGTCTGGACGAGACAAGGGGAAGGTTTTCGATCGATCACTCGTGACTCTCTGCCGCTGTTTTCAACCTCGGCTGGGGCGGTCGGTTTCGCTGTTCCGGTGCTCTCTTCAACCGGAGTTTCTTCAACAAACTTCTCCGCCTTCACCATTTGCTCCCTGTCATTCTTGAGTCGTTGCATGCCGCTGACCACCACCCAGTCGCCTGGACGCACTCCGCGTTCGATCTCCACGAACCGGTCGCGCACCACGCCGGGGTTGCCGATCTCCTGCCAGACGACCCGGCGACGTGGTGGCGGCGTGTCCTTTGGCGTCTCCGGAGTCCTTGATCGGTTGTCCTTTCTCGTCCCGATCCACGAGCACATAGACACCCTTCTCGCGCACCTGGACGCCGTTGATGAGTTTGTGCTCGCTGACCAGCGCCCGTTCGCGAATCATCACCGCCCGATGGGCATCGCCGATCGGCAGCCGAACCCTCACAAACAGCCCGTGGTTCAGCAAATGGTCCTTGTTCTCGAGCTTGGCCCGGAACGCCAGCGTGCCTCGGTTGTAATCAACCCTGTTGTCGGTGAAGTCGACGATGCCCCGGTGATCAAACTTGTCGTCCCCATCGATCGGCAAGGCTGATGTCGACTGGAATCCCGCGCAACGAGCGCGCGCTCATCTTTCCCGCTTGGATCAAGTGCTTGATCCGCAGCATCGTCAGCTCGTGGACGTCGAAATAGACGTAGATCGGGTCGAGGCTCACGATCGACGTGAGGACCGACGAATCTGCCTTGACCAGGCTTCCAGGGTCGACCATTCGCCGGCTCAGCCTGCCCGTCGTGCTCGCCCGCACTTCGCACCAGTCGTAGTTGAGCTGGGCTAAGTCGCGATTGGCCTTGGAAACCTTCACGCTCGCCTCGGTCTCCCTGAAGTCGGACTCATATCGATCGAACTCTTCGGGACTGATCGACCCGCGTTCGCTCAGGTTCTTGGCCCGGTGATACTCCTTCTCGAGGCGCACCTTGTGGGCCTGCAACTGCTGCAGGTTGCCTTCGGCCCGGTCGAGCTCGGCTTTGTACTGCCGGGAGTCGATCTTGACGAGAAGGTCGCCCGCTTTGACGAGTTCGCCGTCCTTGAATTTGACTTCAGTCATATAACCCGACACCCGTGACATCACGTCGACCGAGAAGATCGCTTCGCACCCTCCCTCGATTCGCTCCGAGTCCTGGACCGTCTCCTCGATCGGCAGGTCGTAAGCCACAAACGTCTCCTGCGGCCCGAATGGAGACGCTGGCTGTGTCTGCTTTGTTTGTTGTTTGGCCGTCGGTGCTGTCTTGGCGGCTGTCTCTGGCGTCGGCTTGCTCGCCGGACCGCTTTGCGAGTACTTTTCCGCCTGCACCATCTTGTCGTTCTTGAGACGCTGCATCCCGCTGACCACCACCCAGTCGCCCGCCCGCACGCCTTCCTTGATCTCCACGAGCCCGTCATGCGGCACGCCGGGGTTGCCAACCTTCAACCAGAACGCGCGCTGCACAAGCGCCTTCTGGTCGTTGAAGACCAATTGTCCCTTCGTGTCCACGTCGTTCGGGAACGGTTTTCCCTGTTCGTCGCGTTCACGGATGACGTAGACGCCCTTCTCTCCCTGGTCGGTCACGAGCGCACGCTCCCGGATGAAGACCGCCGGATGCGGCTCCCCGATCGGCAGTCGCACCCGCACAACCATGCCGGGTACGATGAAATGGTCCTTGTTGTCGAGCTTGGCCCTGAACCGCAGCGTGCGGCTCTCGTTGACTTCCTTGTTGTCGGTGAAGTCGACGATGCCCCGGTGCGGAAACTCGTCATCCCCTTCATCGGAAAAGCTGATCTGCACCGGAACTTCTTTGAGCGAGGCTGCGGCCGCGGCGGCCTGCTGCTCGAGCCGTTGCCGGATCTGTTTCATCACCTGCTCGTTCACGAAGAAATACACATACATCGGATCGAGGCTGACGATCGACGTGAGGACCGTGTCGTCCGCCTTCACCAGATTTCCAGGGTCGACCATCCGCCGGGAGAGCCGTCCCGACGCGCTCGCCCGCACTTCACACCACTCGTAATTGAGTTTCGAAAGGTCGTAGTTGGCCTTGGCCAGCTTGAGGTTCGCTTCGGTTTCCCTGAAGTCCGATTCATAGCGATCGTGCTCTTCCTGACTGATCTGCCCGCGAGCGAGCAACGTCTTGGCTCGTCGATACTCTTTCTCGAGCCGATTTGTATGTGCCTCGATCTGGTCCTTGTTCCCCTCGTTGCGCTCGAGATCGGCTTTGTACTGGCGGTCGTCAATCTTGAACAGCAGGGCTCCTTCCTTGATCATGTCGCCGTCTTTGAAATGGACCTCCGTCATGTATCCGGTAACGCGCGACGTCACGGGCACGGAGATGATCGCGTCAGTCTGGCCTGGAAACTGTGCGTAGTCGGTGATGGTGCGTGTAACCGGCAAGTCGTACGCCGCGATCGTGTCGGCCTTGGCGAAAGCGCTTCGATCGGCTTGCGCCTTCTGGCAGCCTGTTGCCGCCGCGCTCGCCAGGATCGGCAGGAAAAAGAGCAGCGACCGAGCTCGAGATCGGGTTCGGAGCAGCAAGCGGGCTCGATTCATGGTTGGTCGCGCCTCATATATCTCGGAAGACTGTTGCGTAGTTCCGGCTTTCAGCCTGACGATTCGGTCTTGGTAGGTCAGGCTTCAGCCTGACAATTCGGTCGTTGTTTCGTCGTACTGGGTGGTCTAGGGCGGCGCGGCAGGGATCACGTTAAATCCTTCGCCGGCGCCTCGCGGACGCGCCGCTCCGGCTCGGTCAAGATCCCGCAAAACACGACGTCGAGCAACTCTCTGGCCTGCACGTCCGACGGCTTGGCCTGGCCGTTGAAGAAGTTGGTGACCATGATTCCATAAAGCATGTTGCTCACAACGTTGGTGATGCGGTCGGCTGGCATTTCCCGCACGCGTCCCGCGGCGATCAGCTCGCGATATACCTGCCGCCAGCGCTCAATGTTGATCTCGCGGTGCTCGAAATAGGTCGGACGCTGCCGGTCCTTGAAGTACGCTCTCTCCTGGATCAGCAGCTCGACGTACTGAGGATGCTCCGCGAAGAACGCCAGAAACGCCGCAACCGCCCTGGTGATCCGCTCGAACCCGTCGGTGATCCCGACGATGTTGGTCTCGACTCGCTCTTGCAGCTTCCGCATCACCCGATCGGCCGCGGCCAGAAAAAGTTCGCGCTTGCTGGCGAAGTGCCGGTAGATAGTCCCTTTGCCCACCTGCAGTTTCCCCGCCAGCGCCTGCGTCACCGCGTCAGAAAACCCCTGTTCGGCAAAGAGCGCCGTCGCCGTCTCGAGAATCTCCTCCCGAAACGCCAGCATCTCCTCGTCTGTACACCGCCGCGATTTCTTCACCGACAATTCGTTCATCGAATCCCTACTTTGACAAAACCGGACTGACCAGTCAGTCCACTATTCTAAACAACCCGTTCTGGGGGTCAATGCCTAGGTTCCGGGATTGTTCCGCACCGTCAATCCGGCGTGGCGCCATCGGCTTTGTACGTTAGTCTTCAGCCTGACGATTTCGTGCCGCCAAGGATCGGAACTATTAACCGTGAGCAAAGCTGCACCAGTGCGCGTGAGCGCCGGAGTGGGAGTTCTTACGTACGCGACCGCGGTTCACGAAAACGCCCTGACGCGAGGGGCCAACCGCGCTATGTTCCGGCGTGGCCTGGTGATACGACGAGCGACCGTCGCGGAACGAAGATGTCGCCAAGGCCCGGTCACCGCGGTTTTCCCCTGATTCCGATGCACCGCGTCGGAACGGCCCTACTGCCGCTCCGCGGCGATCTCACTGAGGCACTCCCTTGTCGACCTCCGTCCGCCGTCTCAACGCTGCGCCTTGATCCACTCGTCGATTCGCCGTTCAAGCAGATCCAGCGGCATCGGCCCATCGTCGATCAGCGCATTATGAAACTTCCGGACGTCGAACTTCGTTCCCAGCGCTTTCTCCGCTCTGGCGCAGCTCCTTGATCTTCAGCTCACCGATCTTGTACGCGAGCGCTTGGCCCGGCCAGACGATGTACCGGTCGATCTCCGCCTCGATGAAACTCTCGGATAATCCACTGTTCTCTTTCAGGTAATCGACTGCTTGTTCCCGGGACCAGCCCATCGCATGCATGCCCGTGTCGACGACCAGTCGGCAGGCACGGTGGATTTCGAAGCTCAGCCGGCCGAACTTCGAGTACGGGTCCTTGTAAAGTCCAAGCTCTTCACCCAGGCTTTCGGCGTACAACCCCCACCCCTCGCTATAAGCGCTGTACGAGCCGGTTCGACGGAACTCGGGTAGCTCCTTGAGCTCTTGGGCGCGGGCGACCTGCAAGTGATGGCCAGGCACGGCCTCGTGCAACAGTAGCGCCTCCATCTCATACTTGCGCCGGGTCGCCCCCTTCAGCACGTTCGCGTTGAAATAACCAGCTCGCGAGCCGTCCGCGGCAGGCCGTGTGTAATGTTCGGCAGTCTCTCCTTGATAAGCGGGTATTTCCCGGATTCCATACGGCGTGCGAGGCAATTCGGCGAACAGCTTGGGAAGCTCGGGATCAACCCGTTTCGCGATATCCCGAAATCCGGGCAGCACCTGGTCCGGTTCGATCTTCGCAAACCGCGGGTCAGTTCGCAGCAAGTTCAAAAACTCGGGGAACGATCCCTTGAACCCCGTCTCCTTGATCGCGGCGTCCATCTCAGCGCGGATTCGTTTCACTTCCTTCGTGCCGGTCTCGTGAATCGCGCGCGCCGAAAGGTCCGTGGTCGTATAGATCCGGATTTGCGCCTGATAGTAGGCCGCTCCGTCCGGCAGCCGCGTCGCGGCGATATCCTTCCGGCAGGCGGGAAGATAAGTTTCGGCGATGAACTGATTCAGACGCTTGAGCGCCGGAACAATTGATCTATTGATTGTCTCAAGAGCTCGGGCTTCCAGTCGTACGCGATCAGCCGGGCCGATGGCTTCGGGAAAGCTCTCAAATGGCTTGTATAGCGAGCACTGTTTGACATCCTGGGCCAACTGCTTCGCGAGCTGCGGAGGAACTTTGCGCAGCGCCACTTCCGGCGGCACCCACCCGGTGTCAATTCCGCGTTTCAAGAGTTCAATCACCTGGTCAACCTGCCGTGGATACGCTTCGAGCCGGGCAAGGAAATCGTCGTAATTCTTGACGCTCCGCAAGGGTGCCACTCGCGGCAGCTCGGGGATGCTGAGGTGCACGCCCCCCATCTGCGAGATGGCCATGTATTCCGAAGGAAACCGCTGGAACGCGACACTCTGCTCGGTTTCTCTCAGAAACAGGTCGAACGAGAGAACGTCCTGGCCCTTCAGGCTGCCGCGATCGATTTCTCGAATGCGTTTGAGCAAATCGCGTTTGTGCGCCTTACGTGCCTCGAGCGCGGCGGCCGCCAGATCCGTCAGCCTGTCGTTGTACCGCTGGTCGCCAATGCGGGTCGCCACCTCCGGATACTCCCGCAGCGTCCATTGCCACTCCTCATCAAAGAGCGCGTGAAGCTTCTTCGTCTCGTCCTGGACCGCCGAAGTGGTCTCCGCACGCCCGTGCGCCCCCGGCGCGAGAGCGATCGAAGTGAACATCAAGACCACACTCGTCCGCAGCCGTCTTCTCATCATGCTCGGTCCCCAGTTCGTCGTTGCCGCCAGGCCTGCTGCGGGACACCGACCGCGCAGTCGCGTTGCCGTCCCTCCATTGAATCCGCTGAGCACTCGAACGGCAAGGAAATGAGTTGCAACCAGGTCCGTCCCGTCGAATCGGTTTGATTTCCCACGAGGTCGGAGCCTACGTTCAACATCGTGCCGGCGCGACCAGACGTCGCCATCACCGGATTGCGAGGCTCCTGCCGAGCCGCGCGCGCGTTCGCCGTCCCGAGGAAACGACAGTCCGTGCCCAATGCCGGACGTACCGCCCTCCGCAGAAGCATAATCGGAAACGCACTCGCCCTGCGGAGCGCAGCAACCTTCCTGATCGCACCCCCCGGCTTCCGAATCGCAGCACATGCACATCCCATTCTTGCTCGTGCTGATCGGCATCCTCACACCGAGGCTGCTCCAGTTTTGCACGATCGTCGCCGAGTCGCACACCCGGATTCGAATCAACGGATTACCTCGCGGTACGGCTTCTTGTCTCGATAAAGCGTGAGCCTGACCTCGCCGGTACTCTTTTCGGTGGTATCGGAAAAGAGCGCGTTCGCTTTTGTTTGCCACTTCACGGCCGAGTCAAACTCCCCGCATTCGGCATGAGCCGCAGCGAGCGTGTCGATGTAGGATGCTTCCGCCCAGTTTGCTATTTCGCACGCCCGCGTGGCCGATACTTGCCGTCGACGCAAGTGGCCCAGAGCCACGCGCGGCGGTTGTAAACGTGGGCGTATTGCGGATCGAGCCGAATGGCGTCGTTGAAATCGGCGATCGCCTTGTCATATTCCTTCTTCTCGTTCCACGCGAGGCCGCGGCCGGAGTAGTTCCGGGCATCCTTGGGATCGAGTCGGATCGCCTCGTTTTGGTCCGCAATCGCCTTGTCATATTCTTTCTTGCAAAACCACGCAATCCCCCGAGATTCATAGGCGAGCGCCATCGTCGGGTTGATCCGGATTCCCTGGTCGAGATCGGCAATCGCCTTGTCGTACTCCGCCTCGCTGAACCAGACTATGCCGCGACGGATGTAGGCGTCGGTGCCCACGGGATCCAGTCGGATAGCCTGGTTATAATCGGCGCGAGCTTTGGCGAACTCCGCCTTTGCGTACCGCACGTTGCCGCGGTTCGAGTAAGCCGGGGCAAATTCTTGATTAAGCGCTATGGCTTGCTCGTAATCAGCGATCGCCCGGTCGTAGTCCCCCTTTCCGTTCCAGGCGAGGCTCCGGTTATTGTAAACCTCCTCTGTTCGAAGAAAGAGCCGGAGCGCGGCGTTGTGATCCTCGATGGCTTTATCGAAGTCCCCTTTGTCATCCCAAGCTAGCCCGCGATTCGTGTAAGCCGAGGCAAACCCAGGATCGAGGCGAATGGCCGTATCGAAGTCAGCGATGGCCATATCGTATTCCTTCGTCTCGCGCCGGCAATTTCCCTGCCAGTCGAAGTAATTGGCATTTTTCCGATCGCGGCGGATGGCCTGGTTGAAATCGCCGATGGCCTTGTCGTATTCCTTCTTTGCACGCCACACGCAGCCTCGGAGAAAGTAGGCTTTGGCGTCGATCGGATCGAGGCGGATGGCATCGCGGCAATCAGCAATGGCCTTTTCGTACTCTTTCTTTTCGTACCAGACATCGGCACGGTTGTAATAGGCGGGAGCAAAGTCAGGATCGAGCCGGATCGCCTCCGTGAAGTCGACGATGGCGTTCTCATAATCCTTCTTATCTGTCCGGATTGTCGCTCGCATTGCTCTGGGAAAGGGGTCCAGAGGATGAGCTTCGACCTCGTTGTTGAAGAAGTCGATCGCTTGCCCGACGGCAACCACCGAGTCCGAACTGGCCCAACCGCTCAATTTTTCGCCCTCCGCACTGAGCAGAACCGACGGGCCATCGATCCGCTGAACGCGATAGATGCGAGTCCCGTTCCTGGTTTCGACGGGCTTTTTATCGATAAGAAGGGTGAAGCCCTTGAACCGTTGCACAACCCGCTCGCCGGGCGAGAATTCGGCGGCTTGGGCGTGAAGGGCTTCCGCGCTCGCGAATGCCGGTGCGATCCCAACGGCCGCTATCACTGCCAGTTGGCTGAATAACATGACGAGTTCACACCCAGCGCGCCGGTAAATGGAAAGGAAGCAGCACAACGATCAGCTTACGAAATACAGTCAACAATTCAATCACGAGCCGCATTCAGTCAGTGGGGTCACGTTCAGTCACAAGGTAAGACCTAACAGCCCGCCCGCTGTTGCGCACTTGCCACAAGCGCCGTGAGCGACGAAGCTGGTCTGAGGAGGTGCCGATGAAAATGCTCGGATTGGCCGTCGTGTTCGTTTGCGCCACCAGCCTCGCCGCCGTGCCCGACGACTTTTCAGGCAAGAAGCCCGGCGAGGAGCGCACGATCGCCGGCGTGAAGCTCTGCTGGTGCCTGCCCGGCAAATTCACGATGGGAAGCCCGCCCGGTGAGCCCGAGCGACGGCCAGGTGAAGACCAGGTCGAGGTGACGCTCACGCACGGATTCTGGACCGGGAAGTACGAGGTCACCCAGGGCGACTGGAAACGCATCGTCGGAAAGCTGCCGGGTCCGCTGACTGCCGAGCTGCCCGAGGGCGACGACTACCCCGTCGGCAACGTCAACTTCGCTGAGGCCGAGGCGTTCTGCCACAAGCTCACCGAGTTGGCACACAAATCGAACGAGCTTCCCGAGGGCTGGGAATACCGCCTGCCCACCGAGGCGCAGTGGGAATACGCCTGCCGGGCGGGAACCACAACCGCCACGGCGTTCGGCGACAAGCTGAGCAGCAAGCAGGCGAACTTCAAGGGCAGACCCTATAACGGGGCCGCGCCGGGTCCGTCGCTCGGCAAGGCAGCGAAGGTCGGAAGCTACCCGCCGAACCCCTGGGGCCTGCACGAAATGCACGGCAACACTTTCGAGTGGTGCCGCGACTGGTACCACGCCAGGCTGCCCGGCGGAATCGATCCCGACCTGCACGACATGCGGTCCATGGCCGCGCAAAACGGGCCCGGCGACGGGTCGCGAGTACGCCGAGGCGGCGCCTGGAGCGACGACGGCTGGCCCTGCCGGTCAGCCTGCCGCGTACCATTCGAGCCGGAGCGCCGTGCCGACCACATCGGCTTCCGCGTCGTCGTCGTCAGACGATCGCGATGAAGCCTGGATCCAGGCCGGGGCGCGAACCGCAACGAGATCACTTTTCCGACCGGAAAAGCCTACCCTCATTCCGGCGCCCTGCGTCGGAATGCCCCCGTTGCCGCTCCGCCGCGAGCTCGCCGATGCCTCCCGATTGCCGCATCGTGATTTCCGATATTCAGGAATACTTGGCGCTGCGATCACGCCAAAATCGAATGCCCCTCCCGCACCAGCACCTCAACAGCTCGCCCAAAGTCCTCCTCCTTCACCAGCACGTAGTCGGTATCGAATGTCGATAGCACAAACACGCTCACTGCGGCTCCAGCCAGTGGGCCGACCAACGAAGCGAGAACGCCCACGAGTGAGAACTCGAGCGTCCCGCCGACCCAAAGGCAACGCCAGCCTCGTTCGCATAGAACGCCTTCAGGAACGGCAACTTGATCGCAGACGACAGACAACTCGTCGGCCGTGCGGGTGATGGAGAAAAAAGAGCCGCCCACGACCCACTCGGGAATCGGGACGTCATGTGGCAACTTGCACACAGCCAATGCGCCGGTCATCGGGACGAGCGTAAGACGCAGCATTCCACTTGGCCCTCCGAACGTTCCGCAGGGGCAGGTTTATCCGGCCGCTACCACGAACGGATCTGCCCTCGCCGTTGGGCGCGGGTCTCCGACCCCGCCCAGACGCCACACCGCAGGTCTCCCAGTTCGGGATCGACTCGTACATGGGCACACTATTCTTGTAAGAAACGCTCGCTCGAGGCTACCAATACTTCCAGGAGGTGAGCTCCAAATTGCCCGATGAAAAGTTAGAGTCGCTGTTCAAGAGCTGGCTCGTCGCGCACGAGGGCGCAGTCCTGAAGGTGCCCCGCGCCTACACGAAGACGACCGAGGATTGCCAGGACCTGGCCCAGGAAATCCTGCTCCAGGTCTGGCGCTCCTTGCCGCAGTTTCAGGGTCGGGCCAGCCCGGCCACCTGGTTTTACCGCGTGGCGCTGAACACCGCGCTCGCCTGGCACCGCAACGAACACCGGCGCCGTGCTCGCCAGCAACCGATTCTTGCAGTGGAAGACCTCCAGGTCGCGGGGTTGGACAGCTCCCAGGAAATGGTTCAGCGTGAAGCGGTCGATCGTCTCTACGCAGCCATTCGTCAGTTGCCCGGAACCGACGCGGCACTGGTCCTCCTCTACCTCGACGACTTGGGCTACCGCCAGATGGCCGAGGTCCTGGGCATCTCCGAAAGCAACGTGGGAGTGAAGTTGAATCGAGCGAAAAAGGCCCTCGGCGAGCTGATGAGAGAGGAATCGCATGGATCCTGACATGCTCAAACAAGCCTGGAAGACGCAATCGTCGCAATCCCGTCTGTCCGTCGATGCCGATCAACTCCTGAAGGATCTGGAGCGCCAGGAGCGATGTTTCACCGCCGGTATTTTTTGGCGGGATGTTCGTGAAGTTGGTGTAGCTCTTCTGATGGTGCCCTTGTGGCTTTACATCGGGGTCAAGTTCTCTTTGCCTTGGACATGGTACTTGATGGTTCCGGCCATGCTGTGGGTTGCCTCGTACATGCTGGCCGACCGGATGCGTCACCATCGGCAGCTCCCTGGGCCAGGCGAACCGCTCCGCCGGCACGCCGCGAGCTTGCTGGCGCAGGTTGAGCGTCAAATCTCGTTGCTCCGCAATGTGCTCTGGTGGTATCTGCTGCCTCTCGGCCTTTCGGCGCTGCCTTTCTTCGGCCAGATCGCCTGGCAGGAACGGTCCGGCGGCTGGCCGACGGCTATCGGTGCCACGCTGACGGTCGCTATCATGGTGCTCGTATTCGCCTCTATCTACTGGCTTAACCAGTGCTCCGTCCGATCCGAGCTTGAACCACGGCTGCGGGAGCTGGAAGCACTACTCACGAGCCTCAAGGACGAAACGCCCACCGCAAGCGTCAGGTTCAAACGGGCGAGAACCACCGGATCGGGATCAGAATGATCCAGAGAGTTCCCACCACCCGGCCGGCTCGGTCGATCCAGCTCGGCTCCGCGTGCCATCGTCCACAAGCGGCCAGGATCATCCAGAGCCCCACCGTCGCAAAGGATATGGAGATGCGATAATTCAGGGCGATCACGGTGTGGAAACCAGGAGCCGTGAAAGTCCGATAAGCAAACACGGATTGACGATACTCGTCCAGACAAAGAAACACGATCATCGCAGTTGCAATTGCGCAAGCGGCGAACCCCGGCCGCATGAAGAGGCGGCGGCGTGAGGGTCTCGGTCTCTGGAACTGGAGGAACAATAAGGCGATCGTCCAGGGGATGAGAAATGATGAGACGAGGGCAGCCAGGTCTCCATCTTCCGGTGGGCGCAGGATGTTATCCTTGGGCGGAAACCACTTCTCCGCGAGAATCCACGGCAGTCCCTGGAATTGAATGAACGCAAACGCAACCGCCGTGGCCGCGACCAAGGACATCCCGTCCGCCAGGTTGAATCGCCGAAGTGGCTTCATGGTCCTGCTTGGACGCATGAGTTCGCCCACAAGAGTTCCTTGCTGCGTCCAGTCGCGCACGCTTTTACGCCCTCGTCCGGTGTCTCCAGCTTAGCCTGGCAGTCCATCGGTTCCAAGTGTGTGTGTCCGAGGCAATCGACGCGAAATCCAGCGTTCTCGCGCGAAGTCCCCGCCGCGGCTTTTCTTACTCGCCAAACCCCGAGGCGCACACAAACTCAGAGGCCGCCGCAGGGCGGAGCCCGGCGTCCGCGTTTGCCGCACGATCCTGCGTGACGCGCACGATGCAGAAAATGCATTCCAGGCGACATTCGTCGTACTCGCGCGCCAAGCCGCCAAGATCCGCAGCCGATCCTCCGTGGCGGACCAAGTTCGGTTGCCAGGTCCGCGTAAAAACTTGGAGCTTCGATTTATCTGAAGAATTTCTTGTGATCCACTCCCGCCTCGATATAATGCCTGTCGATTCTCGTCGGAAGACTAGATGAGAAGCACTCCGGCCGTGCCGGGGGGCTTGTCAAAGAGTAGGCCGGCGTGGGCGCACACTCTCAAGTGTTCGCCCACGCCGGCTTTTTTCGTTCGTTGATCGAAACCGCCGGACGCAATGCCTGACGCGCAATACTTGGCGATTGCACCAGATCGTGACATCATCCGGGAGCGAGAGAGCGAATGCCTGGGATCCGAATCCTGATCGTCTACCCGCATCCCGCGGGACTCGGCCTGTTGACCTCGATGTTGAAATCGCCAGGGCGCGTCATTGAGCAAACGACCAGTAATCAAGTAGCCGCTCGCCTGATGGAGCAGAACGACTTCGACCTGGTACTGGCCGGAGTTGACCAAGGCGACGGCGACATGCGCGAGCTCCTTGCACTCCTTCGACTCAACGATCGTCAGCTACCCGTCATTCTACTGTTCCCGGACCTCCACGCCGTTCGGGCCAAAGAGGCACTCCGACTCGGCGCAACGGCGGTGCTCGCTTATCCGGTACCGGCAACGGAGTTGCAGGCCGCCGTCTTGCAATCGCTCGAGCAATGCGAGATGCGGCAAGGTGAGCCGGCTTCCGTGGCCGCGGCGTCATCCTCGCCACCAGCACCTCGTTCGCACGCCGTCGCCAGACCCATCCCGCCCCCGAGTATGACGCCGGCTCTCGCACGGAATCCCGACACCGAGTCTGGCGGCTCAAGCGTGCCGGCGTCATCGTCTGAATTGTTCGGGGCCTCTTCCTCACAGGCCATGACCCTGCACGTCGCCGCGGTCAATTCGTCGCCGCCAATCGAAAAGATCTCACACGATTTCGGCTTGATCGGTAACCACCCGACCTGGCGTCAGGTTCTCGAGCTGGCCAGCGCCCTTGCGCCGACATCCGCGTCGGTCCTGTTGGTCGGTGAGCGCGGCACAGGCAAGGCCCGTGTCGCCCGATTGCTTCACGCGCTGGGGCAACGCGCCCATCTTCCGTTTGTCGCCATCGAGGCGTCGACCTTGCTCGACGGATTCGCAGCGAGAGAAAACGAGAGTCAGGGCGCTTTTGCCTCGAGCGCGGCGAGCCTCTCGCAAGCCTGGGGCCAGAAGCTGGGCGAGGCCCGAGGCGGAACGTTCTATATCCGTGAGGTCGCCGGACTGTCCATGGTGCTCCAGCCTGGCCTGTACCGAGAATTGCAAGTCCGCGATTTCGATGCGACAACCGAACGTTCTCAGCCGCTCGGCGAGGTGCGGTTCGTGATGTCCACCAGCGAAAACCTCCCGCTCCTCATCGACCAAGGGCTGCTCCAACACGAACTCTTTCATCGTGTCAGCATCGTGAGCCTCATGCTGCCACCGCTGAGACATAGGCGGACCGATGCCCCGCTGCTGGCCGATTCATTCCGCGCCCGCTATGCTCACGAATTCGAAAAGCCCGTGGCGGGATTCACACGTGGTGCACTCGACCTGCTAGGACGGCACGACTGGCCCGGCAACATCCGCGAGCTCGAGGCCGCGATAAAACTCGCGGTTGCGATCTGCAACGGTCCACGGATCACTTCACGCCATCTGGCGTCTAGCATCGATCGTCCCCGATCAGGACTCGTTGGCACTTCCACGCCCCGGACCTGTCTACGCACGCGCATTCGGCCTCTGAAGGAAGCTTTAGTAGAGCCGGAGAAAAAGATCATCAGCGAGGCCCTCCAAGCCGTTGACTGGAATCTCAAGCAGGCCGCACGCGTTCTGGATATCAACCGCACCACTCTCTATAAGAAGCTGAAAAAACATGGACTTCTGTTTGACCAGTCCGTATGCCCGGCGAGATTCACGACTGCTCGATCATGAATTGTTAAGAAACGCATTGCGCCCTGAACCGCTCCCGCTGTGCAACATTTGAACGCCAGTCCAGATCGCAACCACCAACCATACAGCCCACGCGATCGCCGAAATCATGAATCCCATTCGGACATCGTTCGCTTCGTACTCAAGGTGCAGTGTCCAGCGCCCCGCACCAGGCACCGCAATGCACTGCCAGCCCAAGGGCTCGCGCAATGAGTGAAACGCCGGCCGGATCTGCGGTTCCGTTTTCCACGAGTGATCCTGATTAACGCATGTGGCTTTCCACTGCGGATCGGCGAGCTGGGTGACGATCGCCCAGCCCGGCCCCGACGCCTCGATCGAAATCGTCCACCTTTCCGGCGTTCGCGATTCGACCGAAAGCGGCGCGGCACTGCGAAGCAAATTAAGGACGTGGCGAGGATCACCTGACCATTCATTCACAATCCGAGCTTTGGCCACGTCGAACCCGCTCACGAACCACGCACGAGTCGGAGGCGTTTCCAGCCGCAAGATCGAGAATCGCTGCGCCCAGGGTGCCTGCTCCGCAACCCACGACGCGTCGAAGATAAAGCTCGCCAGGACTGGATCCTCGATCATTTCTCGATCCGCCTTCACGCCGCGAAGCACCTCGTCTTCGCGATTCTCAATCGGGTCGATCAACCGTATTCCGGTCCCGGTGGCGCGCAGTGCCCCGTGAACATCCCCCGCAATCTGCGGCTCGGCGAGCGACCCCAGTGCCCGCTCCGTCATTGACCCCACCACCGGCAGATCGAGTGTGCGATAGGCCGAGATCGGAGCGAGTCCCAGCCTCATCGGCAGGTTTCGAAGCCGGCGGTCCGCGATTCGAGTTCCACGCGGCTCTCGCGCCAGCCTCGCAAGCACTGGGCTCTGCTCCACCAGCGGCCTGCACGGTACCACCTCGACCAGCCGATGCAGACCCAGCACCCAAAGATCCAGAAAGGTGAGAAAGAGCAGTGCGTGCTTGATCCACCGAGCCGCCAGCCATCCACGGTTGCTCATCGTGGCCAGGACGAGCACCAGCACAACGAGCGCGACCGCCTCACCGAGCTCCCGGGTGTAGATGTGAAACCGCTGTTCCGCAAAGATCCGCTCTCCCGCGGGCCTGCGCGCGAGGATCGTCTGAGATGGCCCGGACCCGATGCGCCGGTCCGCCAAAGGCCGATGCGCCTGTGCCAGTATGGTCGCGAAGCTCGGTTCTCCCTTCCATGGAAGCGCCGAAAACACCTTTTGGAAGCCGCGCGAGACCTCCGGCCATCCTGATTGGCTCGTGCAAGAAACGGCCATCTCGATCAAGCTCAGGGTCACGGCCACCCAGCAAATCGAGATCACCACGAGCCGTCGCAATGAGCGTCCCGGCCGCACCCATTCGCCCCAGCGATCGAATCCCTTCCCGGCGAGTAGCGCCAGCGCCAGCGCAGTGGCCACGCTCCAGCGCGATGGCGCCCGAAAAAAGGAAAAACCCGGAAGCATGATCAGATAGCGGAATCCCGGAACGTACGGACCCATGCTGAGCACGAGGGCCGTGACCGCGAGAATTCCCAGCAGCCGCACGCTCGCGTCCCGGCGCCATTCGCGCAGCACGGTCATGCAAGCCAGGAAAAGCGGTACCAGCCCCACGTACGTCAGGTGTTCCTCCGGCATCGCGTGAAACGGATCCCACACCAACGGCCGCCACAACGGCGAGCGATGAAACAGCCCCGGGGTGACGTAATTGACAAGATGGGAGGGCGGTGACGCAAAGTCGGACAAGTACCCGAATTCGCGGTGCAGCCCGGCGAGCTGCGCCAGCCGCGCCGTCGGCACGAGCTGAACGGCCGCCAGTGGAAACGCCCAGGCGAGCATGAGAAGAGCGATCACAGCCCCTCGTGGATGGAACGGCGGCCCGGATGTTTCCAGCTCCGGTCCGCGAGAGGCCGGCCTCGCCAATCGCTCGATCGCCGCCCACCCCACCATCAACATCAGTCCGCATTGAGTGATAAACGCCAATTGAAAATGGCCCGGCAGAAGCTGCACGGCCAGGACGAGTGCCAGAAGGAGTGGGTCACTCGGCCTCACGATTCCGTCGCCGGCGACAAGCCGGAACCCCAGTCCCCACGCCCACGGCATCCAGCATCCTGCGGTGTATCCCCAGGGGTGGGCGAGGTGCACGAGGAAGAACCCACACGTCGTCCAGCAGAACGCCGCCAGCGTAGAGCCCGTCCGAGAAGTCCCGATCCGCCGCCCCATCCAGTAAGCGCCCAGACCCCCCCAGAGGGTATGTGCCACCAAGCTCACGACATACGCCGCCTCCGTGTTCAGCCAGCGGTACAAAATGAGGTGAACCGGGTAGAACACACCCATCTGACTTTCCGCCAGCCCGGGAAAGCCGTAACCCCAGAGGTCGTTCCATACCGGCAGCCTTCCCTCCGCGAGCGAGTTCCCGTAGAACGCCATCAAACCCAGAAAGAACTGCGTAACATCGCCGCCGGCGGGCATCGCGCCGCCCACCCCGATCGGCCAGAGCCAGAACAGAATCGCGGCCGCGAGGACAATCAGACCTATCCCGCGGGTCTCGAGCCCGACCCCCGACGAGATAATCAGCTTGCGCAGTCGCATCGTCAGTCCTTGCAAGATCACACCGCCGGGTCGTCCTCACGCCTCAGTGATTCCTCGCGGCCCGTCAACAACAGTTGGCGCGCACGCTTGGCAGTGGGACGATAATGACTGAATCCGGAACGGATCGGCCCATGATAAAGGGTGGCTAGCAATGTCGACTACCGACGTCACGTGCATTGGGCGGCCTGAGACCGGCGCAATGATGATCCCCCGCGTCTTATTCACGGTTCGGCGCCTGATGATGGTGGTAGCGTTCGCGGCACTGGCGTTTGGAATCATTCGCTACTGGACCGCGCCGGCGCTATCTAGAAAAGGCTGCCGGTCATGCGAGTTTCAGGGCGTTTGTGCTCACCTCACCGGACTCGATCAGGTACTGGGAGGAGCGCTGGAGGTCACAACGCATCGGAAAGCCCGCGAGTTACCCCTGGCCCGACGGGCCGCCGTTCGTGCCGGCCATGGTCAAGTATCACGATGCGATGAGACTCAAGTACGAACGGGCCGCGCACTTCCCATGGCTGCCGGTCGAGCCCGACCCGCTCTGACAGTGAAATTCTGAACGGACCACGTAACAGCTTTCCAATCCGCCCATTCAGCCGTCAGCCCGCGGGACGGACGAGAACAGCTCGGTGAGCCCCTCGCTCATCGTCGGGTGTGTCATCACGGCGTCCGAGAGCGCCGTGTACGGCAAGCCAGCCGCCATCGCGACCTGGACAGCGGCCAGGAGTTCGCCCGCCTCGGCCCCGAATGCCGTGAACCCGAGGATGCGGTCGCCTCCTTTCTCGACGAGTGCCTTGAGAAACCCCCGCGTCTCCGAAATCGTCCGGCAGCGCAGCACGGCTTCCATCGGGATCTGGAACAGGCGGTATCCCACGCCGCGCTCGCGTGCCTC
This sequence comes from uncultured Planctomycetota bacterium, assembly GCA_963823665.1. Taxonomy (GTDB): domain Bacteria; phylum Planctomycetota; class Planctomycetia; order Isosphaerales; family Isosphaeraceae; genus CAVXHV01. The sequence continues at coordinate 365,906 of CAWGMQ010000003.1, read as the reverse complement.
CCGTTCGCTCAGGCCAACCCGGGCCAGCTCCGGATCAGTGAACAAGCAGTACGGCACTTGCCGCCCGGTCGTCACGCGGCTCCCGCCCGTAAGATTCGCGAGCACCACGCGGAAGTCGTCGACTCCGATATGGGTGAAATAAGGGCTGCCGGCACAGTCGCCCGCCGCCCAGACGTCCTTCGCGGTGGTCTGCAACCGCTCGTTCACCTTGACGTGCCCTCGCTCGTCCGTCTCGACTCCGGCCTTCTCGAGCCCGATGCCGTCGGTGTTCGGCGTGCGCCCTCCGGCGACGAGGAGGTCCGTCCCTTCAATCACGCCGTGCGCCGCATGCAGGCGAACGGACTGCCCTGATCTCCCCTCGACTCGCGCGACGGCAGTCCCGGTCAGCACCCCGATTCCCTCGTCTCGCATGAGTCGCTCGATCGCTTCGGTCACGTCCGGGTCTTCGCGATGGATCAGCGAGCCGTTCCGCTCGACCACCGTCACCCGGCTGCCGAACCGGCGAAACGCCTGCGCCAGCTCGAGGCCCACGTAGCCGCCACCCAGAACGATCAAGTGTTCCGGAAGGTGGTCCAGGTCCAGGGCCTCGACATGAGTCAGCGGGCCCGACTCCTTGAGGCCCGGGGTCTCATCGATCCTTGCGCGCGTCCCGGTGTTGATGATCACGGTCTTGCCACGGAGCGTTCGCAGCCCGCCCGCGTTGATCGCGACCTCGATCGTCTTCGGCGCCACGAAGCGGCCGCTGCCCATGATGAGCTCCGCGCCGCTCTCGCGGTACTTCGCCTGATGGATTGCGACCAGCCCCTCCACCATCTTCCGCTTGCGGTCGCGAACGGCGGCCATATCGACCTTCCCTTTCCAGTGGTCGCTCGCGACGCCGAACTCGCCGCCCCTGCGCAACAAGCTGGCAACCTTCGCGCCGTGGATCACGTTCTTGCTCGGAAGGCACGCGATGTTCGGGCACGACCCCCCGACATACCGCCGCTCGATCACCGCCAGGCGCTTCCCCTGCGCGGCCAGTGTCCAGGCAAGAAGCTTGCCGGGCGCACCACTGCCCAGGACGACCAGGTCGTATTCTTCCGCGACAGACATGGTTTCCTCCTCGATTGGAGACCGGTTTGCCCCCGCGCCCGCATCGCCGGAACGGGCACGCGACCGCCCCGCCGACAGTCAGCCCGGGCGGCACCATTTTAGCCGGTCAAGGCACCCTTTCGCTTGCAGGCTCTGTACCAAATCTGCCACGATACTCCCCGAAGCAAAGCATGGCAGGCCTCCCAGGCAACGCACCATTTGAGCAACCCGCGTGTCTCGCTACTTCAAATACAAGACGGCTGATGCACTGCTCGCCGAAGCGAGCGCCCTGGGAGTCGACGCCGACATCCGCTTGAGCGACGACTTGAGCCCGCTGTTCCTTCCAGCGACAATCGCCGGCCGCTCGGTCGGCAATCGCCTGGCGATCCAGCCCATGGAAGGCTGCGACGCCGAACCGGACGGCTCGCCCGGAGAGCTGACCATCCGCCGCTTCAAACGCTTCGGCGCCGGCGGCGCCAAACTCATCTGGGGCGAAGCCTGTGCCGTCGTTCCCGAAGGCAGGGCCAATCCCCGCCAGCTCGTCATCGACGAAAGGAATTGCGAATCGTACTCACGGCTCGTTCATCTGGCCCGCACAGCCCACCTGGAAGCCAACGGGCGCGATGACGACCTCCTGGTCGGCCTCCAGCTCACGCATTCCGGGCGCTACTCATTCGCTCGCCCGATCCTCGCCCAGCACGATCCGCTCCTCGATCCGCACACGATCGTTGACAAGCACAAGGGCGCAACCGCTGGGCCCGATTTCCCGTTGATTTCCGATTTCGAGCTCGACTCACTACAAGACCGCTACGTGGCTGCGGCCGCGCTGGCGGCTCGCGCCGGTTTCGATTTCGTCGACTTGAAGCAGTGCCATCGTTACCTCCTGAACGAGCTGCTCTCGGCCAGGCTGCGCCCCGGCAAGTACGGCGGATCGCTCGAAAACCGCACGAGATTCATCCGCGAAGTCGCTGCCAGGATCCGCGAGAATTCCCCGCGCCTCATGCTGGCCACCCGGCTCAACGTGTTTGACGGTTTGCCCTACGCCAAAGGCCCGGACGGCCTCGGCGTGCCGTGTGCGTTCGATCCGCCCGTCCAGACCGTCTGGGGAACCGACCCGCTCGACCCGTTCCGGCCCGACATGGACGAGCCCCTGCGATTGATCGAGCTCCTGCTCGAGCTGGGTGTGAGCCTGGTCAACGTCTCGCTGGGTAACCCCTATGCCAGCCCGCATCTGCTGAGGCCATTCGAAAACCCGCCTCCCGATGGCTACGAGACGCCCGAGCATCCGCTCCTGGGCGTCGCCCGCCATTTCGCGTGTACGTCATTGGTGCAGAAGAGGTTTCCGTCTCTCACAGTCGTCGGCTCGGGCTATAGCTGGCTTCAAGAGTTTGCCTTTCGTGCCGGGGCCGCGAATATCGTCGACGGCCGCGCCGGTTTCGTCGGCATCGGACGAGGAGCGCTCTCCCAGCCCGACTTCGCCCGCAGCCTCGCGGAAGGCCGGCCGCTCGATCCCAGGCGTCTCTGCCGCACGTTCAGCTTCTGCACCGCGCTCATGCGATCCAAGCACAACGCACTCGGTCAGTTCGCCACCGGCTGCCCCCCCTTCGACAAGGAGGTCTACGGCCCGATCTGGGAGGAAGCAAAGCGCAAGGGCGACACGTGAGCGACGACCGCTCTCGATGGCAGAGAACGTCCGTGGCAATCTTCCGGAATTGCGTAATCTCCCAGGTCCGTTTACCATGTAACTCTTCGCAACAGACACCAGCCTCATGCCGAGATCCCCTTGGGCCGCACGGCTCGACGGTGTCGCCTATTCAACTAGATATCCAGCAGCCTCGCTGTCAGCGACTTTTTCAAGCGACCTCGCGCTCCTGGGTCGGATTGCGAGGTGACCCCCCTCCAGGCGAGCAACTGACGATGAGAAAGTGGATTTTAGACCGGCCCGCCGATGGGCGAATCCGTGCACTGGCGATCGTTATCCTTTTCGGGCTGGCTCCCTCAGCCGTTTTGCACGCCGGTGACGACCCACCGGTCTCGGCCTCCGGCGCTTCCCGTCCGCGGTTTGCAACGGGTTCCGAGGTTGTCCTCAAGCTGCCCGGGCTGCCGATCTTTGATGCGGGGCGCGTGGTCGACGACGGCGACAAGCTGACATTCACGGTGGAGCGATCGGAAGGAGGTCGAGTGTTGCTGGTATCTCGGGACGGTAAGACTCGCGGCTGGGCGCACGAGGACGAGGTTGTCTCCCTCGAGCAGGCAATCGAACATTTCGGCCGGGTGCTCGTGAACGACCTGCGGGACGCCGATTCGTTCTGGATGCTCGGGCGTCTGTGGTTCTACTTGAATGATGCGAAAAGCGCGCTGGTGAATCTCAATTATGCCATCCGGCTCCCCAGCAGCCAGCCGGCCTGTTACTTGAGCCGTAGCCTGGTACACCTGCGCATGAAGAACGTGAGGCGGGCGGTCGACGACTGCGAAACGCTGCTCCGTCTCGAGCCCAATCACGCGCAGGCCCGATTCGTGCGCGAGCAGGCCGAGCTCGCGAAGCGAGACTACGCCTCCGCGATGGCTGCTCTCGAGCAGGCGTTCCGCCTCGATCCGGTCAATCCGTTCCCGCGCGGCAGTGCGTCTGCTTCGCCATCGGGCCGACAGCCGGTTGCGGGTCAGAGCGACGGTGATCGGGGCGTGCCCCAGAATAAGGCCGGCGCCCGTCCAGAGCTTCGCACCGCGCCGGAATTGATCTCGAGCGGCGACGAATGGTGTGCCAAGCAGGAGTATGACAAGGCCATCGATGACTACAACGCCGCCCTCAAGCTCGACCCGCGCTATGCTCCCGCATACACCAGCCGCGCGAAGGCTTGGAGGCTGAAATACTATCGCGAGCGCGAGCTTGCCGACTACGATGCGGCCATCAAGCTCGAGCCCGCCAACTCGATGCATCGAGTAGCGCGGGCCGAGTGCTGGTCCGCCCGCGGCATGCACGAGGCCGCGATGGCCGACTACGCCGAGGCGCTCCGCCTCGACGCGAACAATCCGGCAATCTGGGTCTCGCGCGGCAACGAATGGCGCAAGGATCTTAAAATCGACGCCGCGATCGCCGACTTCAACCAGGCGATTCGCCTCGACGCGAAATACGCACCCGCTTACGTCGCACGGGGAAACACCTGGAAGCAAATCGGCCGGTTCGACCTCGCCATTCAGGGTTTTTCTGATCTGATCCGCATCAGTCCCGACGAAGCCGTCGCCCACCAGATGCTCGCCCGGATACTTGCCACCGCTCTGCTCCCACAATCCCGCAATGGCAAGTGGGCCCTCGATGAAGCCACTCGGGCCTGCGAGCTGGCGCACTGGATTGACCCGGACGCCATCGACACCTTGGCCGCCGCCTGCGCCGAAGCCGGTGACTTCCAGTCCGCCGTCGACTGGCAGAACCTGGCGATCAAGCTCGTTCGCCAGCGCTATCCATCAGCCCTCCAGCGGAAGGCGATCAGCATGGGAGGCGGCCGAGGCGCCGGCGTCGGCTTCGAAGATCGCCTCGCCTTCTACAAAAGCAAAAAACCAGTTCGCGAATAACCAGCCCATCCCGCCATGGCGGCGACTCACGCTCTGATTCCCCCGTGAGGAAGGAAGGAGGCGCGCTCTGTTTCCCCCCCTTGAGAAGGGGGGTTAGGGGGGATCGAGTGCGGACGACTCCAAAAGCACCCGGTTCATTCCACCTGCTTTGAGCAGCCCAGCAGACCCGCCGCCGTCCGCCCATTCGGAATCAACCGGCGCCCTGTTTCAAATAACTCTCAACCAGCGTCTTGAGGCCCCCTTCGACCTCAAGCCCCATCGCCTTGCCCTTCGAGATCACGTCCGACGCATTCCAGTTGTTCGCCCGCGCTTGCTGGAGCACGACCAGCGCCGCGGCCCGCGGTCCTCTCCGGCAATGCACGAGCACCTTGCTCGCGCCCTGGACATGTTGTTCAATGAAGTCGCAAACCGCGGCTACGCCCTGCTCGGAGAGGGGCGCACTCCCCACGCCATAGTGGAGATAATCGAACCCCAGCGCACGAGCCTTTTCCCCCTCCTGTGATGAATTCATCGGCTGGTCGGGCTCACCGTCATTCCGCAGGTTGACGATCCCGCTGAACCCTTGCTTCTTGAGCTCGACAAGATCGGCTTCGGTCGGCTGGTCTGCAATGACAATCTCGGGCGTGACCGCTCGCATGTAATTCATCGCCGTGTACCCTCTCGAATTTGGTCTCGATTTGGGCTGAAGTTCGACAGCCCGACGATCAAGATGATGGTAACGATGTCTGAGCCTATCCATTCGACCCCCGACTCGCCAAGCCGTCGTTTCCGCTTCTCGCTCAGCGGAATGATGGTCGCGGTCGCCGTGTTCGCATTGCTCTTCTCGCTCTGGATCCCGACCATCCAGCTAATGGTGAACTTGATAACCCCCCGATTTGGCGACCTCTTCGTGACTGGGTTTATGCTACTGGCTGAGGCGACCATCGTTTATTACATCGCGCTGGCATTCGTCATCGTCCGAGGCATTCTCAAACCGCCGAGCGCAGGCAAGCGATTCCACCGCCTTCTCATCTTCGCGCCGGTGATTGTGCTGTTCCCGCTACTCTACATAATTTTGCTCGTCGTCACGCTTGCCCGACTCCCCTGGTTCTGATCGCTCTCACCCGCGGCCAACTGGTCCCGTCGCCTCGCCCCGAGCACATTCGCCAGTTTCTCGCCAATCGTGAGCACAAGTGCCCCGCACAGAATTCCCGATACAACCATCGCCGCAAACGTCGCCAGGACCGATGCCGCTCCGGCGCGCGCCAAACCATTCCGCAGAATGAACCGTTCAATCGGTATCTCGAGCGGGTACCAGCCCAGCGGCTCGAGGTTCGTGGTCGAGAACCTCACGAGACCGTGACTTGTGAAGTACGTCATCACCGCGTTTTCGAGCACGAATCCCAGAACGAATCCCAATCCGAACAGCCGGCCACCCCGCGGTCCGAAAACAATCAGGAGCATGACGGCGCACATGAGCGGGCAGAACAGCACCGCCACAAGTTCGCGCGAGTAGCGCAGCGGGTCGGTGTAAAGCCAGAGCGTGAACACGCCCGCCGCACCAAGCACGACAATTTGCAGGCCTCGAATAGTGAACTGGGTCGCCGATCGCGTCATGGTCACCTGCCGCAAGTCCTCGTTCCATCTGTTGACTTCACACCGCGAGTTGTTGCACAATACCTACCGGTCGGTAGCATTGTCGATTTCATATTCGTTAGGATCAAGACATGCGCACGACAGTCAATACAAAGGTGGCTCCGGCCAGCGTCGAGATGGCCGCGTCGGCCCGCCACGTTGCGCGGGTGGCTGCCCGGCTCTTCGCCGATCGGGGCTACGAAGCGACGTCGGTGCGCGAGATTGTCGAGGCGGCCGGAGTTGCCAAACCCACGCTCTACTATCACTTTCATAGCAAGGAAGGCCTGGCCTCGGCGCTCTTGATGGTGCCGCTTTCAAACCTGGTCGGTACGCTACGGCACATCGTCAAGACGGTCAAGGATCCCATCGCTTGCCTCGAGCAAGTGATCGAGGCTCGCTACGTCACGTTTCGCGAGGACCCGGATCGCGGCCGGTTCATTTACTCTGTTTTATTCGGTCCACCCGGCTCGAATATCGCGAGCGAGCTCGAGTCATTTCGCGACAGTTTACTTTCGTGGACGGAGTCGGCCGTGCGGCGGCTGGCCGAAGCGGGCCTCATCGCGCGTGATCGCGTCGACCCCTGCTGCACGGCCTGCCGCGGCTTGATCATCGTTTCCACGCTCGACTACCTTTACCGCGAGCGCCCCTGGGCAGCGATCTCGCCCGGCGACAGGTGCAAGACCTGTTGCAGGGCTTCGGCAAGCCGTCGGCCAACCTTGCCGCATCCCATCCCGACGTCGCAGCACGCTGATCGGTTGTACCGCGTCTCGTACATTGGTAAAAGAGGGAACGACCCTGTGTGGCACTGGGTCTACCAGTGTCTGACGTGCGTGTCTCCAGCCGGAGTCGGTTCGATGTCGCGAAAGCACCTGCTGATCGCTCTCACCACCGCCGCATTCTTTTTCACGGCTGCCCTCGCCCAGCAGCCGCCAGACACACCGCCGGTGACCGCTCAGGTATTTGCCGGTCTCGGCCAGCTCCCCAATCTGCTCGAGAAAAACACCCTTGTCAGCCTTCCCGAAGTTCAGGCCGAGCTCAAGATCACAGACTCCCAGAAGCAACAGCACGATGCACTCCGTCAGAAAACGATCGAAAAGCTCCAGAAGAAGATGCAGGATTTGCGAACGAGCAAGAAGAGCCTACAGTCCAAGGAAGCCGCCGAGGCTCGCGACGCGATATGGAACGAGGCCCAGGCGGCACTCGAGCAAAGCCTGACCCCGGACCAGCACGATCGCCTGAATCAGGTTCAGCTTCAGGTGCAGAACGCGATGGCCTTCGAGCGGCCGGACGTTCAAAAAACGCTCGAGCTCTCCCGGGACCAAGCCGAACGCATCAAGAAAATCGCGGATGAGGGAAGGCAGCAGATCTTCAAGGCCTCCGAGGTGCCCGTCGCGCTGAAACCGAAGGCGGATAGCGGCCCCGTCACGCTCGACGAGGTTCGCGCTTACGTGCAGACACCGCAGTTCACCGAAACCGCTCGAGCGGGCCGCCAGCGTATTCTCGCCGCGCGGGCTGCCATGATGGCTCGGGTCGCGGCCGTCTTGAGCGAGCGACAGAACGCCGCGTATCAGAAGATGCTCGGCACACCGTTCGAGATTCCCACGCCTGGCGCCAATGATGACGTGGAAATGTTGACGCGGCGCGTGGGCGTCGCCCTGGGTGTCGTCGGGGGCCAGCGGGCCGATCCCAATTTCGACGTGAAGGTCGCAAAGCCGGCCTACACCGAGAGCCACCCTCGGGTCTGGATCGACGAAGCCCATCACAATTTTCACACCGCGGGCGGCCGCTACAAGCCGTTCGCAGAGCTCGCCGCGAATGACGGCTGTAAGGTTGTTCCGAACGGCTGCGCAGTTCACCAAGAATTCGCTTGAGCCGTGCGAAATCCTCGTGATCGCCAATGCGCTCGGTGCCGCGAGTATGGGTGACCCCGACGCGGCGAATCCAGCGTTCACCGACATCGAATGCGAAGTTGTGCGCCAGTGGGTCGAAGGCGGCGGATCGCTGCTCTTGATCACGGATCACGCCCCGATGGGCTCGGCCGCCGAGTGTCTCGCCAGGAAGTTCGATGTCGGCATGAGCAAGGGGGCGACTACCGACGAGGCGAACTGTGCCGAGGATCGCCCGGCCTCCCTGATGTTTACCCAGGCAAACAAGCTCCTGGCCGACCACCCGATCACGCGGGGTCGTAATGACTCCGAACGGATCAGCCGCGTCCGCACGTTCACCGGCCAGTCGCTCAAGGGGCCGCCGGGAAGCCTCCCCATCATGAAGCTCGCCGATACGGCCGTCGATCACATCGACGGCAACGAAGTCTCGGCCGCCGGAAGGGCGCAAGGGCTGGCATTTGCATATGGCAAGGGAAGGGTCGTTGTTCTCGGGGAAGCCGCGATGCTCTCGGCCCAGGTCGCCGGCGACGGCACGTTCAAGATGGGCATGAACGCCGGTGACATCGACAACAAGCAGCTCGCGCTTAACATTCTCCACTGGCTTTCAGGCCTCCTCGAGCCGAAGGAATCGCAGCGCAACAAGGCAGCGTGATCACGTTCGTGAGACCGTGGTTCGGAAGGGGAACCTCCGACGTCGCACGCCGTTGCGATCATCCGCGCGTGCGTCTTTTCGCATTGGCTTTCTCCCCGGGTTTGGTAAAGTGACGCGCGCGCCCTCGCATCGCAGCCGGCACGTGGCGTTCCTGCCTCCCCGTGCCCTGAGACTCGCGCTCGACCAGGTCGACCTCACCAAGCTGGAACGGAGGGATGAAAGCGATGCGCCATCTCAGGTTTCTTTGCGCGCTGGCCGTCTCGCTGGCGCTCGCACTCGCTGCCACCACCGCCGCGTGTGCACAATCACCGAAACAGCAACCACCCGCAAGAGACGACCTGAGCGAAGTCCTCGCCGCCTGGTCTCGAAGTTCCTCGCAAATCAACTCGATCTCCACCCAGTTCGCCCGCACAGGCAGAGGCCTCGGCTTCGGGACAGTGGAATACCGTTACACGTTGAAGTGGAAAAAAAACGGCCAGGCCGTGCTCGACGTGGTCGAGGTCAGGCGGAAGAACAAGACGGATCCAGTCTACCGATTCTTGTGGACCGGAAAGGAAGTTTGGTTTTATCACACATACAAGAAAGAGATCGAGGTCATGCAGCCGAGCGAGGTGCAAGGCTACGCCGAATTTCGCGACTGGATGAAGACAATGCCGCTGCCACGCTTCTTGCTCGGAAGCCGCTTCGACTTGATCTTCCCCGCGCTGCGCGACCCGAAAGAAATCGATCCCTTGCAGTTCTTGATCGGCTTCAGCGACGTCACTCAAAGAAAGCGGTTCCGTTTCGAGCTGCTCGAAAGCACCGACCCGAGACGGCTCATCATTCGCGCAACGCCGCTTGAGCCACTGCTGAAGTTGTCGTACAGCTCGGTGCTCATCACGCTTCACAGCGAGCGATTCTTGCCGGTTTCACTCGAATACCACACAGGCAGCGGCGGCAGGGAGATCCTGCGTTACACCTTCCTCGCAGTCTCAATCGACCCGGTGTTCGCCGACAGTTCGTTCGAACCCCGGAAACCCGAGGGCTGGAAATTTCAGGCTCCGCGTGAGTGAAATGGATACGCTGCACCGCCGTCCCGGCTCGCACCCGCGATGAGCCAAGACCGTCAGCGCGCTCGCGCTGCGTCCACCAGAATTGCCACAGCAGATGGAGGCGAAAGACCATGTCAACCCAGGCACAAAAGGCGCACGCCTTTCAAAAACTCCACGAGCGCGACAAAGCGTTCATCATCCCCAATCCCTGGGATATCGGCACCGCGCGGATCCTGGAACACTTGGGTTTCGAAGCCCTCGCCACCACCAGCATGGGCTACGCCTTCTCTGTTGGCCAGCGGGATACCACGATCGGCCGCGAGCGGATGCTGGAACACGTGGCGGCTATTGCAAAATCCACCGAGCTGCCCGTGAGCGCCGATCTCGAAAACGGCTATGGTGACGCCCCAGCGTTCGTCGCGGAAACCATCCGCCTCGCCGCGGAGGCTGGCGTCGTTGGCTGCTCGATCGAAGACGCAACCAACCGCCCAGATGATCCGATCTACGACAAGCAGCACGCGGCCGACAGAATCCGCGCCGCAGCCGAGGCGGCTCGCTCACTCCCCTTCGCCTTCACCCTGACCGGCCGCGCCGAAAACTACTTGCACGGCCGGCCTGATCTGAAAGACACCATCTCCCGGCTGCAAGCTTATCAGGAGGCGGGCGCCCACGTCCTCTACGCCCCTTGCCTCGGCAGCAAGGACGAAATCGCCGCCGTGGTCCGTTCAGTGGATCGGCCCGTGAACGTCCTGATGGGGCTGCACGGCGTTCGACTCAGCCTCGCCGAGCTGTCATCCCTCGGTGTAAAACGCGTCAGCGTCGGCAGCTCGCTCTGTCGGGCTGCGCTGGTGCCTTTCTTCGCGCCGCACGCGAAATGCGCGACAACGGCACCTTCGCTTTCGCGGACGAGGCCGCCAGCTCTCTGGAAGTCAGCGACATTTTCCACACGTCATGAACGCTCACCCCTCGCCCGGCAACGAGGAGCCGGAAGAACGGCACGTTCTCGCTTCCGCCACCATTGCTCGATTAAAATGCGTCGAAAGCCCCTCACGACAGGTAGCGGAATCGTTCTCCCATGAACCAGCTTCTCGACACGCCCGACGGCCAGGTTCACTCACCGTCGATTGACGGTTTTCGCACGTTCGCCCCGCGACCTTCACGGGCCGAGCTGATCGCGCAGGGCGAGACCATGCGCAAGCAATGCCCGCGCAGCTCGCACGCCGATTGGAGCCCGCCGCTGGACCGGCCGGACCCCGTCGCGCTCGTCGAGCAAGGCAATGCCGGGCGAATCGCTGAGTTGATTCCCCTGCGCCACGGCCGCATGCTGGCCTCGCCGTTCACATATTATCGCGGCACCGCGCTCAACATGGTAGTCGACCTCGCAGCCACGCCCACGACGGGCTTTCGCGTCCAGGCCTGCGGCGACGCCCACCTCGGCAACTTCCGTTGCTTCGCCACACCCGAGCGGCGACTCATCTTCGACATTCACGACCTGGATGAAACTCTCCCGGCGCCCTGGGAATGGGACGTCAAACGTCTGGCCGCCAGCTTTGTCCTGGCATGCCGCGACAACGGCTTCGGCGACAAGCTCGCTCGCGAAGCAGTGCTCACCTGCGTCCGGTCCTATCGAAAAGCCATGGCGCGGTTCAGCAGAATGCGGGCTCTCGACGTGTGGTACGCCCGCTTCGAGGTTGAGAAGCTCATCGCGGAGATTGAGGATGATGGTGTCCGGGCGCACACGCGCAAGATCGTCGAGAAGGCAAAAAACGTCTGCATCGTCGAGGACGTCTTCCCGAAGCTCGCCGACACCTCCGGCGAAACCCCGGCCATCAAGGACAACCCGCCGTTCATTTACCACCACCTCGAGCGCGGGGAGGACGAATTCTACGCCCAGATCGGCGAGGTCTTCTCCCGCTACCGCGAGTCGCTGCCCGACCACCGGCGCGTCCTCCTCGACCGCTATGCCCTGAAAGACAAGGCCATCAAGGTGGTGGGAGTCGGCAGCGTCGGCACCGTTTGCAGCGTTGCGCTCTTGATGGCCGGCGAAAAAGATCCGCTCTTCCTCCAGGTCAAGGAAGCGCGCGCCTCAGTTCTCGAACCCTATGCCGGCCCGAGCATCTATCCGAACCATGGACAGCGAGTCGTGAAAGGGCACCGGCTCATGCAGTCCGCGAGTGACATTTTTCTGGGTTGGACGCACGACTCGAGCGGCCGCCATTTCTACGTGCGCCAGTTGCGCGACATGAAGCTCAAGTTCCCGATCGAGGAGTTCAAGGCGGCCAAGATGGTCATCTTCGGCGATTGGTGCGGGGCGACACTCGCTCGCGCCCACGGCCGCTCCGGCGAGCCCGCATTGATCAGCGGCTATCTCGGCAAGGCCGACACCTTCGACCAAGCGATCGCAACGTTCGCCGCAGGCTATGCCGACCAGGTCGAAAGCGATTACGAAAGCTTCAAGCAGGCGGTGCAAGACGGCAAGCTCGAATGTCGCACGGATGACGACGCCTGAGCCACAGCAGCCCGGATGAGCGCGCCGGGAGTGCGAGGCTCCCCGCCGAGCCGGGCGAGCGAAGGTCGCGCCCCATCCCCACCGGGAGCCGCGCCGCGCCCTCGAAAAGCCGCGCCGTCAGTTCGCCTGCGGCGCTTTGGGCCCCGGGCAATCCTCGACGGCCGCCCACAGCTCCGGCAGCCCAACCCCGTTGCTCGAGCTGACTCGCACCACCGGAACATTCCGGCATCCGGGCAAGTTCAGCAATTCTCGGAGCCGCGACTCGATCTGCTCCGCTCCCGCCAGATCGCACTTGTGCACCACGACGATGTCGGCGATCTCGAGCTGGCCGGCCTTTTCCCACTGGAGGTCATCGCCGGTCTCCGGCTGGACTAGCACGACGACCACGTCAGCGACCTCGCGAACGGCCGTGTCGCCCTGTCCGGCCCCGACGGTCTCCACAATCACGGTGTCAAATCCGAAGCGGCCAAAGAGTCCGATCATGCGATCGACATGAGGTGCGACACCCGAATGACCGGCCGGCGTGGCCAGACTTCGGACGAAGACCGCCTGGTCGTCGATCCGGCTCGGCATCCGGATCCGATCGCCAAGTAGAGCCCCCCGGTTAGCGAGCTCTGCGGATCGCACGCCAGCACGGCGACTGACCGCCCCGCCGACCGGGCCACCTCGATGAGCCTGCCGATCAGCGTGCTCTTGCCCACGCCGCCGCTGCCGGTAACGGCAATGACCCGCGGCCGCCCGCCCGCCGATCGAGCGTTCCCGAGTGTTTGAGCAATCGTCTCGATATTTTCCCCGCGTGCCGCCAGCGACAGCAGACGGCTAAGCGCGTTCCGATCATGTTGAGGGAAGTGTTCCAGAAAGGGTTCACGGGCGCGTGTTCCCTGCGCCGCAGAAACTCGCCGATCTCATCCAGCCGCGTTCCCGGCCCGAACACACGGGCCACTCCAAGCTGAATCAGTCTGGGCACGTCCTCGTCGGGAATAATTCCACCCACCAGCAAGCCAGCGTCGCCCACTCCGGCCTGCCGCAGCGCGTCTTGCACGCGCGGCACCAGTGTCATGTGTGCCCCACTCAAAAGGCTGAGGCCCAACCAGTCGGCGTCCTCATCCGCCACCGCGCGTGCGACGGCCGCGGGCGACTGCCACAACCCTGCGTAGATCACATGGAACCCCGCATCGCGAAGTCCCCTCGCCACAATCTTGACGCCGCGATCGTGACCGTCGAGGCCGACTTTTGCAAGGACGACACGAGCTGGCGGTGCAACATTGGCCATCGGCCCTGTCTCGCTCTGTTCCGTGTTCGACAGCAGAGTCAGCATCAAGTGCCGGCCTAGGCGATTTTAGCGTGGTAGCGGCCGAAAACTTGCTCGAGCGAGTTCATGATCTGGCCGACGCTCGCCCGGGCCCTCGCGGCATCGAGCAACGGGCCGACCAGGTTCTCCTTGGCGGCCGCGGCGCGACGAACCGCGGAGAGCGAGCGCTCGATCTCGCCCCTACTAGCACTCGCCCGCCGTTCACGTAGCGCGGCAACCTGTGATCGCTCCGCCTCGTCATCCACGATGAGGGTCTCGAGCGGCTTCTCGTCCGGCTCGACGAACGCATTGACACCGACGATCAGCTTCCGCCGGGCGTCGACTTCGCGCTGATAAGCAAACGCGGCATCGGCGATCTCACGACGGAAAAATCCGGCTTCAATGGCCGCAATCATCCCGCCACAGGATTCGATGCGGTCGAAATATGACCGAGCGTCGTCGCAGAGCGCTCGCGTCAGGGCCTCGACGAAGTAGCTGCCCCCGAGCGGGTCGACCGTGTTGGTGACACCCGTCTCGTACGCCAGAACTTGCTGGGTGCGCAGCGCGAGCGTGACGGCATGTTCCGATGGCAGGGCCAGGGTCTCGTCCATGCTGTTGGTATGGAGTGACTGGCAGCCGCCCAGAACGGCGGCAAGCGCCTGATAGGCCACCCTTATCAAATTGACCTCGGGCTGTTTGTTCTGGAGCGAGCAACCGGCGGTCTGGGCGTGGCATCGCAGCTTCCACGAAGCCTCGTTTTTCGCGTGATAGCGATGCCGCATCGCCTCGGCCCAAAGCGCGCGCGCGGCGCGATACTTGGCGGCTTCTTCGAACAGGTCATTGTGTGCGTTGAAGAAGAACGAAAGCCGCGGCGCGAAGTCGTCCACCGCCATCCCGCGCTCCAGGCACTGCTCAACGTAGTGGAACCCGTCGGCAAGCGTGAACGCGAGCTCCTGCGCTGCGGTCGATCCAGCCTCGCGGATGTGATAGCCGGAAATCGATACCGGGTTCCATTGCGGCACATGCCCGGCGCAGAATTCGATCACGTCGCAGACCAGACGCACGCTCGGTTCGGGCGGAAACACGAACTCGTTCTGAGAGTGAAACTCCTTCAGCATGTCGTTCTGAATCGTGCCCCGGAGCGCCTGCCAGTTGAAACCGCGGTCTTCCGCGGCGGCGAGGTAGAACGCCATCACGACGATCGCCGGCGCGTTGATGGTCATGGACACCGACACCTGCTCGAGGTTGATGCCGTCGAACAGCGCGAGCATGTCGTCGATCGTGTCCATCGCGACGCCCAGCCGGCCCACTTCGCCGGCGGCGCGCGGGTTGTCGCTATCGAGCCCCATCAGCGTGGGCAGGTCAAACGCGGTCGAAAGCCCCGTTTGACCCTTCTCCAGCAGGAACTTGAACCGCTCGTTCGTCTCCCGCGGCGTTCCGAAACCGGCAAACTGCCGCATCGTCCACAGCCGCCCGCGATACATGCTCTCGTGCACGCCGCGAGTAAACGGATACTCGCCGGGCAGTCCGATCTCATTCCCAGCGTCCACGTCCAGTGCAGTGTACAGACGATCAATAAGACGGCCGCTAACCGTCGTGGCGGGGCGCTCGTGGCCGGGGGATCCGTCCGGTTCCTCCTGCCCGTTTCCTCTTCGCGGTTCTGCGGCCTGCCGCGACGGATTCATCGCTCGAATCCTTCTGGGGAAACTGGCAAGTGAGAAGATAGGATCCAGTCCGATTGTCCCATCAGGCCCGCTTCGCGCCAGTGCCTTAGGTTACGGGCGTTACGATTGGTCTCCACGTCCTCACGATAACGGATCGCGGCAATACGGTAAAGGACGACGGAAGTCCGCTTGAGCGTGCTCGGACTGGCCTGTTGTCCGAATTCACGATGAATTTGAGGTCCTACGTGGGATAGGGCACGGAATCTGATTCTGCCGCACGATCGGTCGTAGGCGCGCGCATGCGACTCAGGTCATTCACGAGCGGGAACAAACGCTCCGGCTGCGAGTGATGCTGGACGCGCGAAACGGCAGCCATGCTTCGGGAGAATGTCGTCGTCGGATCCGACAACGGACGCGTCACTCCGAAAAAAAATCGCTGGAAATGGACGAATACCACATCTTTTTGGCAACTGGAATCTGTCTTTTGTAGATCATCTCTATAGGCGGGGATTCTCGATCTCTGACATCGAGTGTCCACGTCCATTAATTAGGTAATGTAACGAGTACACCGGAGTAACGCGATGCGTAGAGACCGAACATTAGATCGCCTCAATTCGTTGGAAATACTTGAGGCGAAACGGATTCCGACGTCGCCGTCAATGTGCGTGTCCGTCGGAGTTGCCGCAATTTCGACTTTTAGTTGCTCTAGTCTGGATGATGACGACCCACCGCCGGAACCAGAACCGGCGCCGCCACCTTATCCCGGTGACGATCCTCCCATCGACTACCCAATTCTGCCGCCCGTTGGGCCAGGCGGTCCAGGTTCCTAATTCTGCTCCGCAATTCTCGTCTGGCACCGTCTCTTGACGGATTGCCGCCGTTCTCTGCCGCTCGTACTTTGCGGGTGGCCGCCGATAAGTTAACGAGGCACAGCAAAGCATGAGACTAGTGCTTTGTCACAACTTGATTTTCGGGTCGATGGGATTGAGCGTCCGGCTGATTTGCCAGATTCTCTCGGCAACTCGAACCCGAAGTCTTGGTTGTGGCAAAGCACTAGATTTCGTGCAACCTATGAAGTCAACGCCGCGCGGCCGCCGCATTGACACCGAACTTGGCTCGGAGTCGAGGTGTCTACCGCGTTGCAGGGCAGGTGACCCTGCCCCTCGAGCTTTCTGGGCGGACGCGAGACTGGATCGAGGGCGCGGGCCAATTCTCGGAGCCAGGAACGGAAAGCACAATTGCGAGCGGAACTTCAAGTGCCAAGGTTGCGCGGCAGCCTTGTCGCTCGGGTGAGGTCGGAGATGATGGGGCGGGGATTCGCTCTGGTGCCCACGCCGCTGTGCCCTGGCGATCACTTGCTCAAAGAGCTGAAAGGCGCGAGGACCGCACCTCGTCCGGGCTCAAAGCGATGGTCGAGGTTCCCGCATCTCCACCGTTACCGTTGCTGGCTCGAGCGTTTGCTGGTGCAGGCTCTCCCTGAAGAAACCCTTCGTCTCGTCGACTTGGACGTACGTCACGAACCTGCCGGTTCCGCGAACCCGCTCGTGGACAAGCTGCATGCAGATGGCCTGTACGTCCGTTCGGTCTGGACGCTGTACGGCCCGACGACGATCTACCGCGATGGCCGTGCCGAGCCTCTCCGTCCCGCTCGGCCTAACTTTGTTGATGACGGCCATGGACCGCGCAAGGGCACTCGGAGTGCGCTGCACGCTCCACCGCCGTCCCGGCGCGGGACCGGAACGAGCCGTGATCGTGTGCTCGTTTGTGAATTCACAACGATTGGGGTGATCTGCCCCAAACTCGGCGCGCGGCCGATCCGTCCGGACGGGCGTGCGCTCGATCCGATTCACCGCCGCCACGCCTCGGCCCGGCGCTCAGTGTCGGAAAAACACCCGTGGCGCTCGACGTTCCAACCGAACGACGAGCCGCAGCGCCGTCAGCCCCCGATCACCGCCGCCGCCCATCTTGCGCCTGCTGATCATTCTGGTCCTGCATCACGACCGGCCGTCCTCGCGAAGCCCCGGCCTTCCGGTTACGGATCACGGCCGTCTGGAACTGCATCTTCGTCGCCGGGTCGATGGCGGGTTGATTGGCGATCGTTTGGCACGCCCAGTTGGGGTACGTGATCACCAGGCGGCTCATCAGCGACACGAAGTGTCCCGCTTCACGCACCTGCTCTTCCAGGACCTTCTCCACCACGGGCCGGACCGTTCGTGCCAGCGTCTTCCAGCCCTTGGAGTCCACCTTCACGAACGCTTCCACGTCGTGCCGTACCCAGGGTTCCTTGCTGGCGTCCACAGCGTAGCTCGACCTCACGATCAGCACGATGCGAGCTTCGACTCGCGCATTCCCTCGTGGGCTGATGTAAGTGAAGTAGGCCAGCAGAACATGGAGCCGTGGATTCCGTAGCACGAAGTCCCAGACCGCGGTAGACCCCGCGCCGTCCGTCCCCTCGTAGCGGTTCGGACCGACCTTCTGGAGCTGCACCGGCGATGTGCTCAGGTCCTTCCACAACGAGAGCGGCACGAGAGGCTCATCCAACAGGCTGAGATACAGGCTCCCCGGGCATGGAAAGCTGTCGGGCTCGCCCAGGCGGTGAAACGTGTGCTCCCGAATCACTTCGGAAACACTTTCGCGATGCTCGGTTGGAACCTGGTCGAGAGGCAACACCTGCGCAGGGTCAGTATGACGCGCGCCCAGTCCGCCACGGACCGGAGTCGCAATCAGCGCCCAGCTCGCAACAACTCCGAGCACAAGCCGGACCAACCGTCCGGCCCCGTGCGATCGACGCACCAACATCGCGCCCATGAGCCACTCCGTCTACACGGTCGCTTCATCATGCGAGATCGTCCGGAAGCATGCTCCACTTCCGATTCCCTGCGCCTCGCAATCATTCCACCTCTTTTGATCGGATTGTACGGGCTTTTTCCTGACAACCCCAGACCAAGCACCCGCGATTCCCAATGCCCATCCGTCATAGCCGGAAACGATTACCACCGCGTACGCTACGCGAAAGCCGGGCTCGAGTCCAAAAGCGCGCACACCACCCCGGGCCCAAACCACCCCATGAGCATCCTAACGAAAACTGTGCCAATCCCTCGAAAAACTCAAAGCTGGGCGTGCAATCATGCATGCACTCAGTTTGGTTGCACGAGGCGATCGGCAACCGCACGCCGGTACTCCTCCGCCGGGTCGGGCTTGTCGCGTAATTCTCGGTCGATCTGGTCTCGAACGTCGTCAAACGTCGAATCTTGGATGTAGTAATGCTGATAATCAGGATGTGTCACGAGAACCCACCATAACTGAGTTGCAGCCCGAGCGACGAATTCGGGTTTCTCACGCGCCGAAACCGCGTATGCGTGCGCGAGGTTGTAATGGGACTCGCTTCTGAGTTGGTGCAGCGCGTTCGCGCAGTCGGCCACTTTACGTGCTAGCGCTTGACCTTCTTCTGCCCGGCCGCTCAGTGAGAATCGTCGAGGGGCCTGGAGCATCGAACGGAGAAGGGTAGGATTCCAGCGCAAGTATTCGATTAAGTGCGGATGGTTTAAAACCAGTTGAAGGTCGTACTCGGCTTGGGCGAAGCTCTCGTGGTCTATGGCACTCAAGGCTCGAAATGTGCGGGCCGGGAGGTGATCGGGATCAAGCAGCAGGATTTTCGCATATTCGCTCGACGCGAGTTCTCGGTCACCTGCATCCCGAATCTTGGACGCGAGGTCGAGCCGCACGCTTAACTCACCGCGATCCACCGCCGAAACCTGGCTGGTCCGCGATGAAAGATACGGACGACCCTCGAGAGTCGCGTGCAGACCGAAACCGCCCGACAGCTCAGCGAGACCGTGAACTTTTGTGTCTGACAGCACTAGAGACTCACTTTGCTCCGTTTTGATCGCGTCGTTTGGGAATTCCGATGGCAAAAGGCGCCTCAGCACTTCGAAGTGTTCGATGTCGGCAGCGAGAACCATTTGTCTGGCCCGAGCCGGCTCGAATAAAAGCCCTGATCCTGTACAGCTCAGGTAGATCAGGAGCTCGGTCGAGAGCTTGGTCGCATTCCTTGAGCGCGTCAGAATACCTCCCGAGCCACGCCAGGCAGTCGGCTCGTTGGCCGCGGATGACGGCGTTCTCGGGTCGAATCGCCAGGCAGCATGCGAGATATTGCGCAGATTCCGCGAAGGCACCCAGAACATAGCAAACACCGGCTGCACGATAGTTGCCCCAGTACGACTCGGGCCGGATTGCCAGGAGCTTTCGGTAGTGCTCGAGCGCCCTCGCGGAGCTTTCGCGCCCAAGGATAGGCGGGCGGATGGCCCGGGAGTCGAGGTTGGCCAGATCGCCTGGCAACGGAAACGGCCGCTTCTCGGACACCTCAAATTCAAATTCGGCCGCAACACCCAGAAGATACTCATTCATCCAGGCCGGAGCCGATTGGGAGTAAGGACCGAACTTCTGATCTGGATCGATAACGGGGCGCACGGCATGGCTGACGTTCGAACCCGCAGGATCGAGTTTAGAATTCAGCGAAGCGGCCAGATTCGCAAAGACCAGTAGTGGATTTGTCTTCTCAAGACGTTCCAGCAAATTCCGTGCTCGTTCCCAGTCATGGCGCGACTCCGGGCGTTCGGACAGCGCCACGCAATATCGATAGGCCTGTTCCATCAGCCATAGCTCGAGATCCTCGCGCTCGGCGCCACGAAGGTAGTTGAAACTCTCGTTTCGGCGCCAGTCTCCTGGGCCGAACACGCCGAAGTCCTCAAGGGCACGTCGGGCTGACTCGAGTGCTCTGGGATCTCCGGGGTCAGTCAAGCGGAAATAGGCCGAGCCTCGAACTGGGTCTTCCAGCCATTCCGACGTCAAGGGCCGAAACCGGTAAGCCTCGGTTCCATTCCAGTGCCGGTTCAGGTTGTATCGTGCGAAATCCTCCTGAAGTCTTCGACCGCTTAGAAACATCAGCATCGTGCTGGGAAGACCTAGCACAAGCGATAACGCCGCGGCCGCAACCAACAGAAATCGCTTCCGGCGTCTGACCCAGCTCGGGATCGTGGATCGCCAGAAAGGCTCGACCGCAAAAGCAAGGGGGCGGTTTGTTCGCCAGCGGTCGAGATCCTCCGCAAAGTCTCGCGCGCGTTGATAGCGGCGTGCAGGAGTAGGATCAAGCGCGTGCTCGAGAGCTGCCCGAAGACCGGGCGGAATGGTCCGGCCGCTAGCGGTCTCGGCTCGGTCTAGTGGCAAACGCTGCGCTGCGAGCCTGGGCATCTGCGAAAAGCGTCGTGGCTGACTCGCATATGCCCGACGCCGCACCTGGGATCTGTCCCCGCCCGGCGCTCGACTCGGCCGGACTTTGGCAGGTGAGCATCTCGAGCAAAACGACAGCGAGCGAGTAGATGTCAGCTTGGTGAACCCGAACGCCGGCGAGTGTGTCGCCATCGAACGAAGTACGCTCCGTATCGGCCAGAGACGACGTACTCCGCGCACGCTCGCCAGACGCCGTCAGATCAGCCCGGACTGATGCACTGCCGGACAAGGCGCAAAGACGCTCGGGCGCCATGTAAGGCAAGGTCCCGCCCGGGTCGCCGACGAGGTCCATTGCCAGGACCGGCGAGCCTTCGCGCGCGAGGTTGAAATCGAGCAACATCGGGCTGCCGTCGGCTGCAAGCAGGATGTTTGAAGGTTTCACATCCCCGTGAGCGACGTCTTTGGTGAATGCGTAATCAAGCGCCTCCGCCAGACGTGCACCGATCCACGCCACAGCTTGGTCGAAGGATAACGCCGCCACGATTTCGCGCGGGACGCGCAGCACCCGAGACAGGAAACTCGGGCGCGGCAACGGCGTCCAGGTTCCTGAGCAAGTGTGTCCCGGTGGCTACTGGCCACCGCCTTTTGTTCTCTGCCAGCACCGACAAGAGCGTCGCGCCGCCCAGGAACGGCATACAGATCAGATGAAAGCCGAAGTCCTCGAGGAGGGCATGGGAAACGACCTCGACAACGTGAGGGTGCCGCACCCGAGCCAGTAACCAGGGCTCGCGTGTGAAATGCGTCGCGACTTTAACAACCACCAGACGGTTTTCGAGGTCGATCTGCTCGGCGAGGAAGACTCGTGCGAAACTGCCTCGTCCCAGTTCGCGCCATAGGAAATACGGCCCGACCGAGCACCCGGCGCTGGGTAGATTCTCGGTTCTCGGGAGACAACGTCTCGCAACGCACCAAGAACGACGGTGAGCAAGCATGGTGTAACCCAAGCAGTCGCTCGAGCGCCTCCGCATAGCGAGGGAAGCGGCACAGGTACTGGGATTTGTCGGGATTCTGGCCCGCAGCCTCGAGCAGACAGAATTCCCGATAGATCAGCTCGATCGATTCCTCGGTCTCACAAGGGTCGGACCAATCGAGATAGCTGTCCGCCAATGACTCTCGAGCGAGCGTCATCGTTAAACCCCCATCCGCGCTCGGGCTGCATCGATGATTCGCCGTGCCGTCCGCTCTTTTATGCCGGTTCGCGCCTCGATCTCCTCGAAAGTCAGACCCAGACTTCGCAGTTGGAGAACATCGACTTCGCGTTGAGTGCGTCCTTCAACCAGTCGATCGAAACGATCTTCCGCCTGCGCGGCTTGGCTGGGAGAAGGATCGGGCGAGATCACATCCCGCGGAACATCGCGCCCGTCCCGCGCACATACAACCGCTCCTCTCGGCAGATGTCATACTTCTCCGTCCTGGTCAGTCTGCGGTGCTGCTCATAGATCTTGTTCCGCGCGACGCCGGCCAGGTATCGGCGCAGATGCACGACTTTTTGAAAACTCGGCGCATCGTTTGGCAATTCTGCGAAGAAACTCAGCCAGACCGCTTGCGCGAAATCAGTCGAATCGTATTGGGCTCGCAACCGCTGCGGTAGGCGCGCACGCACCATCATTCGAACTTCGTGGCCGAACCGTGATACGAACAGACGGATCGCCGCTTGGTCCCCCGCCTTTGCTCGCGCCATCAAATCAGCGAAGTCGTCGTCGACTGGCATGACCACGTTCCTCCGCAAGAATCAGACGATGATTGTTCCGTTTCGAAACCCTCTGTACCGAATTCGTGCTCCGTCGGCTATAACAGGCTTCGATCGATACCACACTATTAATTAAACTTGTTTTGGCCTAACGGTTCCAGCCCAGCCTGAAAAATGCAGATCCACGCGCGAACGGCCAGGGACCGTCATTTCAACTCGCTATTGACCTTGTGCGCCTGGATCACGGATCTTGAGGTTGATGTCCACGACGCGGAAGACGTTGCCACGAAAGCTAGAATGACGCAAAGGTGATGCTGATGCCACAGCGCAGCACGCGCCTCCGGGCGATCATTCCGCCCTTGCCTCGGCCCCCTTCTTCTGGCACTCGGTGCGGTCGCGCCTGGCTCATCGGAATCGGTCACACGCGCCGGCCAGGTGCCCAAGGGCACAGAGACGTTCACTGCACACACCAGGGTTTCATTACAGGCGGACAGGTGGTGCAAGAATGGCGAGCTGACGTATCGCGGCACGCGCGCAGAGGGCCTGCTTATGAATGTGCGGATGGTGAACTCGGTGTTCGAGGACCTTCACAAGCCGGACTTCGACCCCGAGGCAAACACCAACCGTTTCCTGTCGCATCTGCCCGACTATGCCGCGCATGGCGTCGCTGCCTTCACGATCTGCTTGCAGGGCGGCAGGCCTCGGTACGAAGGGGCTCTCAACTCGGCGTTCGCGCGGGATGGGTCGCTGCGCGAGTCGTATCTCGCCCGCGTGCGGCGTGTCATCGAGGCGTGCGACCGGCACGGTCTGATCATCATCCTCGGCTGCTTCTACCAGCGGCAAGACCAGGTCCTGAAAGACGAAAACGCCGTGCGCGCTGCGGTCACGAATGCCGCGGGCTGGATCCGGAAATGCGGCTTCCAGAACGTCGTGCTCGAAATCACCAACGAGTTTGGTCATAGCGGTTTCGACCACCCTTTGCTCCGAACCGCCGATGGCCAGGTCGAGCTGATTCGCCTGGCACAAAAGGCAGCGCCGGGCTTGCTCGTCGCCACCGCCGGGCTCGGAGACGGACGCTGTCCCGAACAGGTCGCCAGGGCAGCCGACTTCCTGCTCATCCACCTCAACGACACCGCGCTCGCCGACATACCCGCCCGCATCGCGGCACTCAAGAAATACGCAAAACCGATCGTCTGCAACGAAGATGACAAGTTGAATGAAACTGCCGCCGCCGCAGCCGAGTTGTGCATCACGCACGGTGCCTCGTGGGGGTTCATGGCCAACGAGGTTAATCAGCGTTACCCGTTTCGCTTCGAGGGAGCGCGTGACGATCCGGTCGTCTACGCGAAATTGAAAGAACTGACCGCGCCACGATCGGGCCTTTCCCCGCGCGCGGCTCCGTCCCCCGCCCTCCGTCCTCCGTCCTCCGCTCTGATCCGGGCCCCGCCGCCGGCTGGAGTGATTACTTTCCGCCACCGGAATCCCAGGGCGGCTGGCGAAGCTAGACGACCCCGATTCGATCCGCACGATCGCAGCGATGGACCCTGCCAAGCTGGGCAAGCTCCGCGCATGGCTCCGCGACTCGGATGAGCGCGGGTTTGCCGCCGTTGTCATTCGGCACGGTTACATCGTGCTGGAAGAGGAACGCCGCAATAGTTCCGTCTCGAATACGGCTCGGGTTGCCTCGTGTTCGAAAGCCATCTGCGCCACGGTTCTGGCCATCGCCTCCGAAGAGAGCCGGCAGGGCCGTCTGCCGCGCAAGATGACATTCGACGACCACGCGTTTGATTTCATCCCCTGGGCACAGCCGCTCTCCGATCCGCGTAAGGCCCAGATCACCGTGAAGCAACTGCTCAATCACACGTCGGGGATCTGTCCGGAAGCGTTCGGCGCGCCCAACGACGGTACGTGGGATTACATTCTTGGTAAGAGCGGCGACGCGCGCACGGCCAAGCTCGCGTTCGATCCGGGGACAGCCTGCGGCTACTCGACGCACGCGCTCGAACACGCGGCCCTCGTGTGCGAGACGGTTACCGGCAAGCCTTACGACCAGTATGCCGTCGACGCGTTATTCAAACCGCTTGGAATCGAGCACTGGTGGTTTCAATTCTACGATGGAGGGCCAATGTACGGCCGTCATTCGTCACAACACATGGGTATGCCCGCGCGCGACATGGCACGGATCGCATATTGTATGGTCAGGAACGGCCGCTGGGGCGACAAGCAAGTGATCCCGCAATGGTTCGTCGCTCAAACGGCCGCGCCGACCCACAAAGTGCAGGGGCTGGAAATGCGCTTCAAGATGAACGCCGAGAACTTCTCCCACGGATGGGAGCTGCCCGCACGCTTGACCGGCGAGCGCGGCCGCAGCGGCAAGGGAATCCCCGCCGACGCCCGATCCAAGCCCGGCTCCGGAGGCCAGATCATCGCGTTTGTACCCAGCCTGGACCTGGTGATCACTCGCCAGACCGGGAGCAGCGGAGAATGGCCCTTCGAAGAATACCTCCGCCAGGCCTGCGCGGCCGTCATCGGGCCTTGAACAAATGCGCCTCGGAAGTTATCCGAGGCGCAATCGTCGTCTTGTCAATCGACGCGCGATCAAGGACGGGATCACTCAGGAAACTGGCGGCACGAATCTCGCCTGCTCGAGGGATTCTCTAGACCATGAAGACCTCCAAGTTGAAACTCTTCGGCATCGCGGCACTGGTTTGTGCCCTCCCGCCCGACGGCGGGCCGACCTTGACTGTTGTCTCGCGCCGCTCAAGTTCCGGCCGCCGGCACGAGCGCCATCGTGGAGCTTGTCAAGGTTCGCAAGCGTGAAAGTCGCCGCGGCTGTCACGCGTCTGGTCGATGCACTTAAACGCCATCCTCCCCCACGCAGTTCGATCGAGGGAGAGCGAATGCAGTTGTACGTGTTGGACCTCGTCGAAGGAGGAACAACTCTCGTCGCCGACGAGCCCGCGCGAGGTCTAGCTTTGTGCGGTGGCCCGCCCAAGTGGTCGCATGACGGCAAGCGGATCATCTTCTCCGCCACGCCGGGAAATGAGGTGCGTCGATCGCGCTTGATGGCGCTCGACGTCCGCGACGGGCACCCCACCTACACCGATCTCGGCCCGGGTAATTGCCCGACCTTCTCCGGAGACGACAGGAAGATCGCCTTTCTGCTCAATCCGGGAAACGAGCTCGGGGCCGACAGTGGCGTGTGGGTGATGCAGGCCGATGGCTCCCAGCGACGTCGGTTAGGCGAATATGGTGTTCCGTTCTGGTCACCCGACGGGCGTGAATTCCTGCTCCTGGGTTTCGGTGATTTCCCCCAGGCGATCGTGATGAGCTTCGAGAAAGTCACCGACGGAACCGTGGAAGTTCCGGGATACCGAATCTTCTCGTGGCCGAGCTGGGCCGGGCCCGGCACGCTCGTGGCGGCGCTCAGCACCCGCGCCGAAGGCGACACCATCGCTCTGATCGATGTGACCAAACCGGTCGAGGCGAAGATCATCGAGGTCCTGTGGCAACGCGACAAGGAGCTCGACGTCACGCCGCGCTGGCCGGTTTACTGGCCCGAAACGCGCCGTTGCTACTTCCTGGGCGTCGAAGGGGAGAAAAGAACACTCTATTACGTCGACCGCGGCAAGTCGCGGCGCGCGACGAAAGTGGAGGTCAAGGGACACAACAACAAGCTCGGCGGTCTCGCGTTCTCGCCGGACGGCCGCTACCTCCTGATCGGCGACAACCGGCCGTAGCGTTCGCATCAAATGCTGTCAACGACGATGCCGATCCAAGGAAAATGGATCCGCGGGGAACCGCCGGTCGAGCAGCATCGCCCTGATTCCCATTCCCAGAAGAAATCGTAGCGCCGTTCGGTCGATCTCATCTCGGCGCCGCTGACTACCGTGGCCTGTCGCGCGCAGATCCCCGCCTTCACACCACCCGCCCTAATTGTTAAACTATTGCAATACACCGAGTCGAAAAATGTGCAAGGTAGGGATTTTGCGCGAGGATGTTGGATGCTGACGATTTTCGGGGCCAAAGCGACTTCCTTGTTTTGCGACGGGCTCTCCCGGCGCGACTTCATTCGGATCGGCGGCCTTTCGATGGGCGGCCTGATGTCGCTGTCGCTGGCCGATTTATTTCGGGCTGAGGCACGCGCCGGCACACGGTCCTCGCACAAGGCGGTGATCAACATCTTCCTGGGCGGTGGCCCGCCCCACCAGGACATGTGGGAGATCAAGACCGACGCCCCGGCCGAGATCCGGGGTGAGTTCAAGCCGATCGCCACCAAGGTGCCCGGCATCGATATCTGCGAAGTCTTTCCGCAGCTCGCCGGCCTGATGAACAAAGCCGTCGTCATTCGTTCGGTCGTCGGTGCGACCGATCGCCACGAGGCATTTCAGTGCAACACGGGCTGGCTGCCGGACAGCTTGACCTCGATCGGCGGCCGGCCAAGCTTGGGCGCGATGGTGTCGAAGCTCCGGGGTGCCGTAGACCCGGCCATCCCGCCGTTCGTGGGGCTGGCTGCGCGAACTCAGCACGTCCCATGGTCTGACCCGGGATCGTTCGGGTTCCTCGGGCCGGCATACGCGCCGTTTCAGCCCGACGGGCCGGCGATGACCAACATGAAGCTGAAGATCCCGACCGGTCAGCTCGAGGATCGGCGCAGGCTGCTGGCGAGCTTTGATGGGCTCAAGCGTGATCGCGACGCCACCGGCGCTCTCACCGGCGTCGACTCGGCCACCGAGCTTGCGTTCGACGTTCTGACCTCGAGCAAGCTCGTCGATGCCCTCGACTTGAGCCGCGAAGATCCCCGCCTTCGCGACCGCTACGGAAATGGCCAACCCTACAAGTTTCAGTACGACGGCGCCCCGACGGTCAACGAGCATCTCTTGATCGCGCCGGCTGGTCGAGGCGGGCGTCCGCTGCGTCACCCTTTCCTACGGCCGATGGGATTCCCACGGCGACAACTTCGGGCTGGTGCGCGATCACGGCGCCAAGCTCGACCAGTGCTTGAGTGCCCTGATTGAAGACCTGGACGTCCGGGGCATGCTCGACGACGTGACGGTGATCGCCTGGGGCGAATTCGGCCGCACGCCACGCATCAATGGCGGTGCGGGCCGCGACCACTGGCCGCCGGTGAGCTGCGCCTTTTTGGCCGGCGGCGGAATTCGCGCGGGGCAGGCCATTGGCGCCACCAACCGGCTCGGCGAATATGCCAAGGACCGTCCGGTGCCGATTCAAGAGATCGTCGCGACCTTATATCACAACCTCGGCATCGACGTGGCCAAGACCACCGTCACCGACCCGACCGGCCGGCCGCAATACCTGGTCGAAGCGGGTCCGCTGCCCGAGTTGATCTCCTGAATGTCCGTTTCGAGCAAGACCAAGACCCATCGCCGTCTCACCGGCAAGCGGCTCGCGCATTCTGCTCGCCATTGCCGTAGCGACCGCTCTGTCTGTTGTTTTCGGTGGGTTCTGGCTTCATGGCCGGGTTCCCGCCTGGTTCTACTGGCAAGCCGGCCTGGTCTTCTTGATCGCCCTCGAGATCGCCTACGGCATCGCCGTGGTGGCGTCTTCTCTCGGCGCGGTCCTGACGGCCGCATTGCTGCTCAAACGTCGTGGCAAGGCAGCCACACGGCGGAAGCTCGCCCGCGGACTGCTCCTGTGCGGCTCGCTCGTGCTGGGCTTGCTCCTGGCTGAGGCGACGAGCACGCTCTGGCTCCGCCGCGCCCATCGCGCCTCCGCGGTCCCCGCCGGAGGCCTGCGCCCCGCTGCGTCGCGCTCGAAAGCACCTGGCTCGAGTCCAGAATCCGCTGCGAAAGTGAACGCACCCGATATCTTCCCGGAAGCCCCCGACGACCGCACGATCGACATCGCGATCGTGGGCGAGTCGAGCGCGGAAGGCGTGCCGTACAACCGCTGGACGTCGATCGGCAACATTCTGGTCTGGCAGCTCGAATCGATCTTTCCGGATCGAGGCGTGCGTCTCCAGATCCTCGCGTTCTCCGGGCATACTCTCGAGATGCAGCAAACGCAGTTGTCCCGGCTCGTCCGCAAGCCCGATATCCTCCTCATCTACTGCGGCCATAACGAGTTTTCCGGACGAGTGGATTCCGGGCGCGACACGCCATTCTACTTCGACGACCAGGCACCGACGGCTTGGTCTGCGCTGCTCGAAAAAATCGAGGCAAATTCCGGTGTCTGCGGTCTGATCCGCCAGACAGCAGAGAAGTGCCGCGTGGCGATTCCGCCGCCACCGGACGGCCATCGCGCCCTGGTCGACGTTCCCGCCTACACGACGGCCGAATACGCGGCCATCCTGGCCGACTTCCGCGTTCGTCTGGAGGCCATCGTCGCCTACGCCGAGCGGATCGGCGCGCTCCCGGTCTTGATCTCGCCGCCCGGCAACGACACCGGCTACGAGCCGAATCGATCGTTCCTTCCCCCGGCCACGCCGCGTCACGAGCGCGATGCATTCGCCCACGATTTTCTGGCCGCGCGGCGCAGCGAGACCGCCGATCCCGCGGCAGCCCAGGCGGCCTATCGCGCCTTGATCGCCCGCCACAGCGGCTTCGCCGAGGTCCACTACCGCCTGGCCCAGCTCCTCGAGCTCGCCGGCTCATGGGACGAGGCCTACGACCATTATCACACGGCCCGCGATTGCGATGGCTATCCGATGCGCTTCCCGACAGACTTCCAGAAAGTCTATCACGACGTGGCCGATCGGCATGCCTGCATCCTGATCGACGGCCAGAGTTATTTCCACGCGGTCGCCCAGCACGGGCTTCTCGACGAGCATTTCTTTCACGACGCGATGCACCCGTCGCTCCGCGGCCAGATCGCGCTCTCCCAGGCCGTCTTGCATGAGCTGCACGCGCGCAAGGCTCTCGGCTGGCCGCCCGATCGCCCCGCCCCCGTCATCGACCCCACCGAGTGCTGCCAGAAATTCAAGATCAACTCAGCCGCATGGGAGTATATCTGCCTCTGGGGCATCATGTTCTACGACCTCTCCTACCCCCTGCGCTACGACTCGAGCCATCGCGTCGCCATGAAGGAAGTCTTCGGCCAGGCCTACAACCGCATCCACGCCGGCGCGGCGCCGGAATCAGTCGGTCTCGCGAACATCGGCTTGCCCGAGCCCGTGCCGGCGGCGACATCGGAGCAGATACGGGGTGAAAAGTAGCCGCGAATAATCGCTTCGTCATTACGGACCCAGAAGTTGGCAGGTTTCGTCTCAGCGGGCCGCCGTTCGAGTTTCATGTGGGGAAAGCGTGCACACCAGCCAGTCTCAAATCGGATGTTGTGCACACCATCAAAGACCTGGCGCTGCCTGAGCCCCACGCGAGGCTGGCCATGTGTGGGCCGCTTTGATACCATGTGCAATTGACTTTAAGAGAGCCGGCGTAGGGCTTCGGACAGATGGCGACGCATCTGGAAATCGTGGTTCTGGGACCGCCGATTTCGAACCAGCAGAGCACGTCGCAGGGTAAGTCAAACCTGACTGTTTGGCGCGCGACCGTCGCCGGTCAGGCCCAGAATCAGTGGACCAGTCCGGTGTTGTCCTCCAGGTAAGGGTCCATCCCAGGAAATGGTGAGGATACAATCAATTCCTCTCGTTTTCTCGCCCTTTCTCTCTAGCCTACCGCAAGGGCGGCGAAGCGAAACAGAGTTTTCACCAAGAACACTCGTCGACGTGAGCCCCGGCGCGGTCCGATTGCGGATGATAATGCCGGCGTCGGATGGCGTAGCGAGCCAAGACGCAAGCGCGGGCAGGCAGTCGTTTCATGGAATCCGGTTCTTGGGTAGTATGCCCTCCATCAAGGTCGGAAACTCAATGTCTCAAGCTTCGCGCAGAGTCTGCTAGGGCACACCCACATTCGGCGTCGTGATGAGCCATTCGGTGCCCCCCACTCGCTCAACTGCGACAGAGTGTGTCAGACCAATCGCATGGGCGGCCGTAACAAGGCCGTAGGGATGGAATTTGTCTCGCGCGAGCGCATTCTGAAGATGTCGAGCAGTACCAGCACCTCCGACACGGATCGTTCTCCCAAGCGGTTTCTTGCCAGCAACTCGCGCGGCGTTAAGCACGCGAGTGCCGACAGCTTGGTTAGCCCCGCTTCGCGCAGCCCGCGCATCGTGTTGTGCGAGAGTGGGCACCTTCGCAGATCGATTTCGTACCCCGGTGACTCGGTAAACAGGGGATGTTCAAGGGAAAGCCGGCCCGCGGCTAACGCATCCTGCACTTCCCCGAGCGGATCGACGCTCGTTAGAAAATGGGGTGCCAGTCGCGCGTCGTAGTTGCCGACATCCCTCGACCAGGGCTCGTCGGCAAGCAGCCGCGCCTCGTGAGTCAGTCGCGGCGCGAGCGTGAGAGCCGCTAGCTCATACAGCTCGGTCGTTTGCGGGCACGCTCCTTCGGTCTCGGTCGCCCGTTGGGCTCCTTCGACGGCAGTGAGCAGATCCACCATACACTGCACACCGAAGCCGGGGATTGCGAGCAGCTCCCGAAGCGATCGGCGCTCCAGGGCATCTCCGGAGACCAGCCTTGCTCGCATCAGGCAATTCCACGTCCGAGTGCGGATGGGAAGGCGAGCCAGATCGATCGTGGAGGCGACCCCCTCGGGAAAGGCTGGCGCCGAGAGATCGAGCCATCCCGTGGTTATCGCGGGGCTCAAGAGCTCTGCCAGCCAGGTCAATAGTTGACGATCGGCGTGCCGCTCGCCGACTTGAACTCGCCCGCGCGCAACAGACTCGAACGAAGTGCCCGGAGCCAGCTTCAGGGCCTGCGCAAGCGGAGCTGGCACGGTCCCTTTGAATACGGATTCCAGTGCACCGGGCACGAGGCACCGCCGGCCATACCCGCCGATTGCTCTCGGACCGCGCTTAAGCGTGATTTCGCAACGTTGCGATTCCAGCTCAATCGGCGGGCCCGCAGCCACACCCTTGATGCGACCGCCCTCAGAATCCGCCGCCCACTTTGCTCCCTCAACCGCCGTCAGGAGGTCGACTAGACACTTGGCGCCAAACCAGGGAATCTCCAGCAATCGCCCAAGCGACTTGCCGCGGAGCTCTTCGGTCGAGAAGAGCGATGCCCCCGTCAGGCAATTCCGTGTTCGCGTCAATAAAGGAAGGCGCTTCAAGTCCACACTTGGAAGTACTCCGTCAGGAAAGGCGAGGCCCGTCAGGTCGAATCTGGGCGATCTGATTGCGGGATTCACGAGTGCTGTCAATTGATCCAGAAGGTGTCGATCCGGGCTGCCGCGCGGCACATCGACCCAGACTGGATCGAGACTTTCGAACGACAAGTTGCCGGGGAGCTTCAGCGCCTGCACGAGCTGAGCGGGGATCAGGCCGACCAGTACCCCTCGCAGCGCGTGGGGGACGATACAGCGCAGAGCACGCGGCCCGGCCACCTCGAGGCACATCCGAGAGTCTCCACCAACTGCGAGCCGAAGGGGGATTCTTGAAGCCTGGTGCGTGCATCTACCAGCTTTCTCTCCCCTGGGACCAATTGAGCACCAAGTTGCGAAAAACTCAAGTGGCGAGGCAGCTTGAAGATCAGGATGGTAACTTCCCCGTGCTGGTGAACGACGAAGGCCAGTACTCGCTGTGGCCAGCCTTCAAGGAGATCCCGGCCGGCTGGAAAGCGGTCGGTCCGGACGGCCGACTGCAGGCATGCTCGGACTGGATCGAGGCTAACCGGACCGACATGCGCCCGAACGGTCTCATCGACGCCGACCGTGTCCACGACCCATCCCTCACCATCTGGCGTGCCGACCGTGACCAGACTGGTCTCAGCACGCATTCCGGGCCCGGTCTCAGCCTATTCGAGCGGTTGGCCCTTCGTGATGTCCCAACCCAGGAACTCAAACAACGACTCCACCGCAGCGTCAATCTTGCCCGCGTCAATCCCAGCCTTCGCGGCGGCGGCGTTGATGTGGCCTGGGGAGAGCGGTTGCCGAATGTCGACATCGGGTTTCGCTCCATCGAGGCCCTCGGTCAGGACGATTTCGCCGAAATAAGAGTGGAACCGTGCAACCGAAACGTAGAAGTCGGGGTCCAAAATCCGTGGTTTCGCGGCGAGGAGCTCAGTGAGATTGCGCCGGATGTCCGGATCCTCTCTGAGCAGGGCGAATTTCTTGCCATCCCAACTACGCAGGAAGGACTGATACCAAATCGTCCAATCGGCAGAGTCGACATGAGCCTTCCAGAGCTGTCCCGCGTGCAGTAGCACCGCTCGAGTCACCGCCGCTCGGACAGGCACGGAACGCTCGTACGGTACGTAGAGCCGGCTCGCTGCCGGTTTGGGAGCCAAATCTCCGTAGGCGTCGACGTTCACGCTCATTCCAATTGGAATCCAATGGTGGCGTTCCGCTTTGCCCCTCGCGGCATCCCACGTTTGAAAGCCGCCGGGCGCCTCGATTCCGAATAACGCAAGTCGGTATTCGCGGAGCATCACTCCGCCGAGACGGGACGGTAGCCCAGAATCGGTTCACCGCCGTAGCGGGATCGAGATCCGCGCGGGCGCCGCTAGGCTCGGATCGCCTCGCTCCTCCAGGCCCACGCAGAACATCTCCGGGTTGGATCGGACCTTGATCACCTCTCGACGGCCGCCCTCGATTTCCACAACCACCGGGCGCGCAAGGTTCACGAGCGGAGCGTCGAGCCAGAGAGCGACCTCATCCTGATGCTCGGTCTTGAGCACAATCGTGTTCTCGCGCACCGACGCCTCGATTCGTCCCGATGGATCCGGTCGCGGGGCTTCGATCCAGTAGAAGTGCTTGAGAACTTCGTCCGACTGGGCCCAGACGATCCGGTCTGGGTGAGCGGACCGCGACCCCGACTTGAGCATCTCGCCCACATTGTCGCGATCCGGGACCGAATGGCCAACATCCTTGAGCAGCACAACCTCACCCGGGTAACCGCCGTACCGGGCTTTCCAGCCGGCAAGCTCCTTCACGAAATCCCGGCAGCGATCGGCACGCCCGTGGGCCGTATCTCGCTCGCCGACCATGACGGTGAACCGAACGTTGCGGAGGTTTTCGCCTCGTGTCGCGCCGGGCGTCGCGGCCGCCGCGGAGGCATGGACTGCGGCGAATCGATCAGCGATCTTTGGGCCGATCACGAACGCACCGTAACCGCCGTGCGATGCCCCGAGAATATACACTCGGTCCGGATTCACGTCTCCAAACAGCACAAACTGTCGGATCAGACGCTCGACCAGCGGGCTGATCGCGTCATCATAAAAGCCGTTCCACTCGTCGTTGGGTGCGCGAAGGGCCAGGTAAATGTAGCCACCCGCCTCGGCGTGCGGCTTGTAATATCGCTCGAACATACTCCGCCACTGCCGGTCGTTGACTTCCTTCGGCGTACCACCCCCGCCGTGCATCGCGATGACCAGCGCCCAGCCCTCGGGCGGTTTGCTGCCGATGTGCCGCCACAAGTACGGGCTTTTCCGGTCCTTGGTCGCGACCGTCTTCGCCTCATACTCTTTGCGAAGCGGCTCGTGGGCTGGCGATGCCTTGTAGGCCGCCCAGGCGATCTCTCGCATCGACTCATCCCAGGGCAGCTCACACAACAGCTTCCGGGCCGTCGCTTGCTTCACCAGATCAGTCCCGAAGCGGTCAGCGAAGATCCGTGACAATTCCGCCCGCGTCTCCTCCGGGGCAGGGCTGTCGACGTCGATGCGGACGACCGTGTCCGCCGCGACGTTCGCGGCGCGAACGGAGGCGGAGTCTCCATGTCTTGCGACGACCAGGACGTCCCCGACGGGCGGTGCCGCGCACGTCAAATGTCGATTCACGTCGACCTCGGGCCCGAAACTCGATCCGAGCACGCGGCTGGCGCCCGTCGCACGCTCAAGCAACGTGACCTCGGCCTCGACACGCTCTCCGCCCCGGCGAACCTCGACCATGAGCTTGGGGACGGTCGGAGCGGGAGTTCCTCCTCGCGCGTAGCGGTCCGTCACGTCCTCGCCGGGCACGCGGCCCGATTCATTCCAGACCATCGGGAAAAACGCACCGGTGGCCCGGTAGGTGACCGCGTAGATCGCGCTGCGACTCGACCCCTTGATCGCCTTGGCGGATTCATCGGCAAACCAGGCGTGGTCGAGGCCCTTGTCATCCGGTTCGGCAGCGCCGACGAAGTGCCAGCCATCGTCCCACACCTCGACCCAGGTGTGATTGCCTCCCCGGCCCGGCCACGCCGCGATCCCGGCCACTCGCGCCGGCACGCCAACAGCGCGACACGCTTCGACAAGCATGATCGAAAGGCCAGTGCATGTCGCCATCCCTTGCGCGATCGACTCTTTCGAGCTCTGGTCGGTGCGGAGCCGACGGGTGTTATAGCCGACCTTGTAGTCGCGGAAGAGCGTCTTGTTCAGTCGCATCGCGGCCTCTCCCGGCGTCTTGCAGTCCTTGACCAACGGCAGGTATCGGTCGTGGAATTCGGCGCGCATCGATTGCCGGGGCTCGGTAACACTCGCGTGCGGCAGCACTGCATCCAGGAACACGTCTTCGGGCAGTCGGCCGCCCCAGGGAACTTCGGCATGCACCCGGTAGGCCAGCGCGACGTTGGCGGCGATCGTATCGGTGGGCATCTTCTCGAGGTCGCGGCTCGGTAAGTACCTCATGAGGTAGGCCAGGCCGTCACGGTGCTCGGGACGGCATGACTCAAGCGTCCGGATCCATTCCTGCTTTCGCGCCGCGCGCGGTTAAGCGACGCCTCGACCTGGGCGTCCCACCAGTGTGACTCGGGCGGCGCGCCGGCCGCGATCTGGGCGGTACCAATCCAGAACAAGATCGCTATCATGATTCCCCCGGCATTTTGACCGAATGACCAGGCCATCGCTCCCATGCCATCCATCTTTCCGCCCGCGCGATCCTGCTCGCAAGGGCCATCGCCCGGGCCTTCTTTCGGGCAAGAGCATCGGCTCTGTCAACCAGGGCCAGCAGCTCGGCGATTACGCGGCCGGTCTTGCCCCCGCTTCCAAGCCCGCCAAGATGTGCTCGGAATGGCTCGGAAAC
Source organism: uncultured Planctomycetota bacterium (assembly GCA_963823665.1). Lineage (GTDB taxonomy): Bacteria > Planctomycetota > Planctomycetia > Isosphaerales > Isosphaeraceae > CAVXHV01. The sequence goes on along the minus strand of CAWGMQ010000003.1, from coordinate 330,623 downwards.
ACCCCGCCCAGATTGGACGCACGCCTCCCTCATCAACTCGAGCAGAGGCAGCACGCTCGCGGTCGTCCTGTTCTGAAAAGTCTCGTCGGCCAGCGCGAGCTCAAGCGCCCGGGCGATCGCCCCCGCGTGCAATGGCGACGAGCGAGCGGCGTCTCCGAGTGCTTTGGTCCAGCGCGGGGGTTTCACGAACGGATCCGACTGCGGCTCGAACGGGATCGTCTCGTTGAACGATCGATGCGTCGACGTCTGGATTCGGAACTGCCAGGCAATGGCCAGCGACTCGCCGAGGTTTTCCCCGTCGAGCCGGCCGTCGTCAATCGCGGCGACAAGCACATCGGTCGCCAACCCGGAAATCTCGGCTGGCTTCACGCTCAGTCCGACCGCCAGGACCAGCCGCGCCATCGGCCGCATGGGAGCATCCGGGTCAAGCAGCGGGACCAAGAACCCGCGCATTCCTTGCCAGTCGGTAGAAGCCTCGCTCGCTTCGACCAACTGGTGCGCGCCGGTTGCGAAAAAAGACTCGAGTGCAATCGGCCATAGCGATCCGGGGCTCGGCCACGATGCGATGAAAAACCACCGGACGCAATGGAATGAAACGGTCGGCAGCTCCGGCATCCAGCTCGTGCCGAGGGGCACGGCCGGCTCACGGTCGATCCCGAGATAGGCATCGTGATTGGCGCGACGAATCAGTTGCTTGTTGTCAATGCGATAGGCCGCCGCCCGCCCCGCGTCGGGGCCCAGCCGCGGATGCCGGTCCTCGACCGCCAGGTCGTTGGCCCACGGTGATCGCGCCCGCGCGGCGGCCACCCAGAGCCCGGCCGAGGGGCCGATCTTTTCACCTTCGGCCCCCAAGGCGTGGCGAATCGCGGCACCTCGCTCGCCTTCGAGGTCCGCCGCATCAGCCAGCGCCGCAGACCGATTGACCGGTGCGAGCCGCAACAACGCCAGGATCAAGTCGGCAGGCTCACTGGCGATCGGCAACGAGCACCGCTCGCGATACCGCGCAACCAGCTCCCGCGGGTCGATCCAGCCGCCGGAATGCGTGGGGGCCGAGAGCAGGGGAGCCGCCTCCGCCCGAGCCACTCGCCTCGCCAGCCCGAAAACAAATGCCGAAATAAACGCGTTTAAAGCCCACGACCGGTCGAACGGGGGCGGTGCCGGCACCTGGCCGGTGAGCCAGCCTTGGACCACGACAGCGAACGAGCGCAGCGGATAGTTCGACATGCTGTGCTGTTCGGCCAGTCGCTGTCGCAGTCGGGTCTCGAGCGGCGCGGTCCGCTTGTAGAAGTCGATCGGGCGCCGGTCGCACAGGCGAGAGATCGCGTCAACACATCGATCGACGTCCTCGGTTCGCGCCGGGTTCTCGACCAGGCGGGAACACAGCTCGATCAGAGTGTCGAGGTCGTCAATGGGCTCGAGCCGGCGACTCGGATCAAGCCGCGGGATCTTGGTGCCGTCAAAGGTCAGGGCAGGAAGATCCGAGCGCTCGCCGCCCAAGGCGGCCACCGCCTCGGGTATTCCGGCAAGGCGCGCCAGCCGCTCGTCGATCGCTCTGGCGCGAGCGAACAGCTCCTCCGGATCCTCAACGGTTGATTCTCGCGTCAGTACTTTGTCCAGCTCGAGCCACGCCTCGAGCCGGCTGCGAAGCGAGCCGGCAATCGCGTCCAGGCGAGCCGCGAGCAGGTCGTGGAGAGGCTCTTCACCCGGATTGCCGTGCCGTTCAATGAAGTCTAGGATCGCCGCTTGTACGTCAGTCGCTTCGTGCACCAGTCCCTCCGCGGCAACCAGGACCGCACCGGTCTTGAGCGCGGGCTCGCCGCCGTTGCGAACGGCGAGGTCGAGCACCGAGAGCGCCTGCTTGAGCGTCCCTTTGGTGCGTGCGTGAAACGCCGGGAGCAGGTGATCGACCACGCCGCCGGGGTCAAGCCGGCCCGCTTTCAGCATGTCTTTGATCACCTTGAGCGCAAAGTCGACGGTCGAGGAGTTCCGGCTGCCGAGGAAGTCAACATAACGTGCGCTGCGTGCGGCTCGTTCGTCGAGCGTGGGCTCGAGTCGATCGTGGAGAGCCACAAACCATCGTGCTCGGATGTCGTGCATGTCACGCGAAAGCCCATCGAGCGCGGCGTCGAGAAGCCGGTCGCGGGAGATCTTTCCCTCACCGGCGAGCTGCGCAAGAGCGCCTTCCCAGGTGAACTCGGCCGGGTAGCCCTCCGTCCGCGCCGCGAGCAAATAGACGGTGCGCGGCCCCGGCTCGGTTTCGAAGATCCGCCAGATCTCGTGATCCAGCAATCCGGGGTCATCGAGAAGAACCCTCGCCAGCGGCGTCTGCTTGCTTGCAGCTTCTCTGTGCATGCCCTCGATCATCCGGTGGATGTAGCGCGGGCTTTCGGGCGCGCGGCAGTATCCTTCACGCACCAGCCGGCGGATGAGGCCCCACCGCTCGTTCAGCGCCTCTTCAAGATCGCAGACGAGGTCGACGAGCTCGGGAAGCCATTCGGGGCGGCGATCGCTCAAGATCCGGAACGCCACTTCGTTTGATGGCAGGCCGTGCCCCTTCACGCCTTTCCACTGGCTGAATGTGGCCGTGGAGAGCACGACCGCACGCGCCGCGCGGTAGCGCGCCGCCCGAGGAGCGTCGATCGACATCATCGGCAGAAACTGATCCACGGTGTCGGCGTCCATGAATTGTGCGAGCCGCGGCGGTATTCCCTTCCCGAGGGCCCGCAGCCGCGCCACCGCCGCGCGCCCGAGCTTCGTCCGCTCGGCTTCGGGCATGCCCAGGAACGCGACAATGCATTCCTCGATACGGCCGCCGTTAATGAGCCATTCGAGCTCGTTGGGGGTCATCATTCGCCCTCGTCCTCGAGGGAGATCTGCACCGCCAGGATGTGCTTGCACGGCCCGCGGTCATTGCGGTGCTTCGCGTACCATGGGCAGGTGCATCGGTCTCCCTCCGGTGCGAGCCGGACGAGGTGTTCGACATCCGTCCCTCGCACGACGGCCTCGACCTGGCCCGTCGTCGGATCATTCCGTTCGATTCGCACACCGCTCGACGCGACCAGTTTGCGCGCGTCGACGAGCCGAGGCTGAAGGGCATCGACCAGATCCAGGTCGAACGGCAGCTCGCGATGAAAGTACGCCCCCTCGGCCAGGTCATAGCCGACGAGCCCTCGGGCTCCCAGCACCCCCAGCGCGGCATTGATCGTGGTACGATCGGCCGCACATGTCGCGGCGATGGCGTCCGGCTCGATCTGTGTATCCCACTGCAACGAGGCCTGAACTCGTGGCAGCACGGCTTCCCACTGTCGTCCCGCCAGATTGGCGAGCACCTGGCCCTCGCCCGAGAACCCCCGAGACACCTCGGGACTCAGCACAAGCGTGAATCGAGCCTCGTCAAGCACAAACTCCCACGCGCTGGCCTCGTTCTGTACGTCGGCATAAACCCGCAGCATCTTCGCGTGCCGCGCCAGCTCGTCGAGAATGTGCAAACGCTGAACACCGCCGACATGAATGCCATCTCGCGACGGCACCTGGCTGAGCCGCAGCCCACGCCCCGACGGCACCACGATAGCGCGTGTTGTCGCCGCCCCTTTGGGAAGCGAGCGCAGGAACCGCGCGGCTTCGAATCCAGACACCTCGAGCTTCCGCACCATCCGCGCCTGGTACGCCTGGACCTCCACCAGCCCTTTGAGCCAGCGCACCGGTAGCGCGACTTTCCGCTCGACGACCGATTCCTGCCCGCGGCTCAAGCTCACGAGATCGCTGCCAACCGCGAGCCCGACCTGATCGCTATCGCGAACCCGTGCCAGCGCAGCGCGCATCGGTGCATTGAAGTCGACGTTCGTCGTGCCCCGGCCGTGCCAGGTGCCGTCGATCGCTTCAGCCAACAGGTCGACGCGTCCGTAAGTGCTGCAGCACGCCGAGAAACCCTCGAATCGAAGGACTTCACCGCTCCCCGTCACGATCGGGTCAGCCAGCGCGACGATCCGCGCGAGCATCGCCGACGGAATGTGGAACCGCGATTGCACCACTTCGACCAGACTGCGCAGCAGCTCCGCGGCGCGTCCCGGCCGGACCAGCCGCCCCTCGAAGAAGTGCGGATGCGGCTCGCCGCGGGCGCTGCACGTGGCGAGCCGCAGATTGGCGCCTGCGCTGCCGGGCCTGCCCTCGAGCAAGGACGGATGTTGATAGCGGTAATCGTAGGCGAGCGCGGGGCCGGCCATGAGTGTCTGACTCCCAGAGCCTGATCTGGTGATAGTAGACCCGCACGGCGGTGTCGATTCAATGGGCGCGGCGAATGTGACCGAGTGTTGTTGTAGCAGGCACACTCCGTGTGCCGTCTGCTCTTCTCTCGTTCCGCTGGCGCGAGGGTGCTGTGTTCTAGCGGAAGAGCCACGGCTGCTCGTCGCTCCTTGCGCCTCTCGCTCACTCCCAAAGTCGCGTCTGATCATAATAAAGTCGCATCGTGGTCACGATTCGTTTCTTCTCGTTCAAAGCCACGAACAAGACGAGGCACAACCCCATCACCAGCATGATCGCCCACTTGGCCATCGCGTGGTCGAGACTCACGCGGCCCATCTCATACACCACGTCAAGCACGAAGGTGGCGAGCCCCAGCCAGAGGAACGTTTGCAATCGCAGGCCGATGCCCAGAAAGATTCCGATCAGTGACGCAACCAAGAGCGCCAGCCACGCGCCGAAGCTGGCAAATTGCCAGATCGGCACGGCGAGCGAGGCGTAGATGATCAAGAGCCCCGCCGATCGGATCGAGTTCACCGTCGAGCGACCCAGCTCGTGGCGCTGCGATTCGGCGAAGAGAATGGTCGAGAATCCGACCGGGACCATGAAGAACTGGAAGTGGTCCTGTAGCTCCCAGCCGAAGATGCTCCAGAGAACCCAGAGCGCCGCGTTGTAGAACACTCCCGCCGCGTAGCCGAGCGACTTCCATCTCAATTGGCCACAGGCCACACTGTAAAAGGTCGCCGCGGCCACCAGATGGAAGAGCCCCACTTCCTTCGTGCCGCCGATCCAGAGAAGCTGAAAGAGCGGCAGGACCGGAAGCACGAGTGAGCTGAACCGAATAGGGCGGGCATAAATCGTGTGCTTCCGCCGGTCGAGGATCTCGGCCAGGCCCAGGTCGAGGTAGCCAAGCAAGGTCAACACGGCCGAATCCGCGGCGATCGGCCACGGATAGGCCATGCGGAAATCAACATAGGCCGCCAGAATCGTCGCTTGCGCCAGATAGACGAGCCACTCCTGCTTCCATCGCGGCACCAGCATGACCAGGAGTGCGGTGGCCGCAATGAGCAGGCCGACGCCGGCGGTCTTTTCCCAATCCCAGAGCAGCCCCGGCTGCGAGCCAGCCATGAGAGTGGCGGCAGCGGCGAGGAGCGTCGAGAAGAGCACAGCCCACTCGAGCGTGACGGCCGTTGCAATTCGGCCCGCCGCGCTAGAATCGGAAAGCAGACTGATTCGCCGCTTGCCGAAGAACCCCTCGCTGCGCAGAATTCCCGCCAGCTTCCACAGGAGAAACGCAGCCGTAAGTATGCCCGCCGCAGCGTAGATCGACCGTGGCTCGAATCGGCTGCGGTCAAGTTGTTTCGCCAGGAGCAGGCCCGCCGTCGCGCACGCAAACTCCCACGAAAGGCTCCCCGCAAATGCCGCCGCATTCCATTTCGTGCGAAGCGCCACCAGTCCCAGCGCAATCGCAGCGACGAGCGAGCTGATCGCGGTCGACCCGGAGATCTCACCGAGTGTGAACAACACCGCCAGGACCGCCAGAATGCTCGGCTGGATCGAGAAGAGCCGGGTGATACGATCGGAGCGCAGGTCGGGCAGCCAGGGAAGCTCGTCCCATCCGGCGGAAGCGCGAATCGCGAGAGAAGCTGCGCGGTGGCGAGCGCAGCGATCGCGGTCGCCAGCGGATAATATATCCGCCCGGCGGGCGGCCCCTCCATGATCGGCGATGTCGCGACGCCAAGCCACCACACCAGGCCCACGATCACCCAGTGAAGCGCGACGACGATGTGCTCTGGTTCGACAACAGCCGGGCCGTCCGAATCACTGCCGAGCCCCACGACAAACGCACCGAGCAGCGCGATCGCCGCGGCCATCGCCCACCAGTCCGCCGATGAAACCGCGAACTGCAGCTTGCCCGTCCCGAGCAGCGCCGCGACCATCTGATCAACCAGGACTGCCGACGCCAGACACGCCGAGATGCCGAAGATCGCCCGGGCCCATCCGCGCATCACCTGGGCAAACCCCACGTCGACCACGCCGGCCCGATGACAGAGCGCCGGTTCAATCGGCCGCAGCATCCGCTCGACCGCGAGGAGCGCACACGCCAGGCCTGCCCCGGCAAGCGCGATCACGCACGCCGAATCCAGCGTCGGCGCCAGAAGCCCCACGATCGTCCAGGTGAGCAACACCAGCGCCGCGTGCACCCAGATCCGGCTCGGATACGCGCGGACCAGTAGCACACAAAGGACGGACACACCCAGCGGAAGCCACGGATGTGCCGTCCATGCAACGCTCCGTCCCGCGTGCTCAAATTCACCCGCAGCGCAGCGCGACTGCGCCCGCCGCCATCGCCGAATGGAAGAGCGGATACTCATACGGCAGTCGTGCAAGCCCCAGCACGCGGCATATCGCGGGCTTCCCGCGCTCGAGCAGCACGGCCAGCAGCCAGAGCCCGAACGCCGCCAGCAGCACAAGCGCGATGAGCGGCACGCCGGGCCAGGAATGCAGCCACTTCCAGTAGCACGCGACCGCCAGTGCCGCCACGGTACCGTAAAGCCACTCGGCGCGCGGCAAGCCTTTTACCGCCAGCAAGAGCGAAAGGCGCAACCAGCGCCATCGTCAAAGACGAACTCGAACAGAGCAGCACCGCCAGTGCCGTCATGAACACTGCCCAGTGCCCGAGCGGCTGAGCACATTCAAGCACGAGCGCGCCTCTAGCACGGGCGCAGAACAGGCAGCCGATCCAGAGCGCGAGCGCCTCGATCACCGCGACGAGCCCCAGAATATACGCCATCGCGGGGTCGTTATTCCCTGTGCTGAAGAGCACCAGGTACGTCGCGGCCACCAGGTGAAACACGGCCGAGTAAACAAGCTCGGCCCGTCGCCAGCTTGCCAGCAGCAGGACAGTGACAGCCGCGTTTGTAAAGAGGGCCGCCACACCGAGGCGGAAGGCTTCGCGACCCAGATACCGCGCGTCGATCACCCCGATGAATGTGACGATAGTCAGCAGAAACGTCGCTTCGAGGCACGGCGCGGTGTAGAGATCGGAGAGTCCGCCGCGACGCGCGAGCGTGGCCGCGATCCAGAGCGAAAGCCCGAGCACGGCCGCCGCCAGCCCAAGCCACGCGAGCCGGATTTCGATCTGGCCGGGAGTAGTCGCCCACCACGTGAAGTCGAGTGTCGCGGCCGACAGTTGGGCGAGCCCCAAGTACACGACCGCTTTCCGGCTGACAATGCGGCTCGACCAGAGCAACGTGACCGACCCCAGCAGAAAGATCACGCCGCTCGCCCACGCCCGTTCGATGTCGAGCAGGGCGAGCCCGTCAGCCACCGCCGTCGCCGCAATGGCGAATCGCCCGGCGGCTGTGCGAAAAACGCCAGGCCATTGAGGATGGATCGCCCACGCAGCAAGCCGGTTCGATTCCGGCGTGATGCCGCGCACAGCTTCCGACACCGCGAGTACGACCAGAACGACTCCGAGCACGAGCCGGCCCAGCTCGTGAGCAAGCACGACGCGCTCGGGCGCGGTCATCCCGGTGGCGCAGATCATCAATTCGAGAAAACTCAAGAACGCGACGTATGCCCAGATGGGCTTCGGTATCTCGAGGTTGACGAGAATGGCCAGAACCGCGATCAGCCCGAACGTGATGCTACCGGTCGCAACCCCGCCGAGCTTCACCAGCACACCCGCTGTGCCGGCGGCGAGCCCGACCATCATGAGCACGAGCGCGGCGTGGAGCCAGGGGCGTTGGTACAGCGCATCCACTCGCAGGCGGCCCAGCACCCATCGGATCGACCAGTACGCGAACCCAATCGCGGCTGCGAGGAGCGCCTGGCCGGCGATCGTCGTGCCGGGAACGAGCGTCGAGCCGAAATAGACCGCACCAGCCAGCGCCGTCACTCCCAGATAGGTCACGCGCGGGGCAGAGAAGAGCCACACCCCCAGCAGATAAAGGATCGCATACGCCGAGAGGCAGATGCAGGCCGCGCGCGGCTCGAACGTGCTCCACGCGCAGGCTGCGACCGACAGCGGCAATCCGATGTAATGGCAGTGCCGGGCCAGTCGCCGGTCCTTCCAGCCTCTGACAAACCAGATTGCGAGCGCGCCAAGCACGACGTTGATCAGAATAGCGACACTCGCGCGGAACGGTATCGGAAGGTGGCCCGCATAGCCGAGCGCGAGCGCAATCCGATCTTCGAGGGCGTAAAACCGTTCGGCCACGAAATACCACAAACCGACGCGAAGGGCGAGGTAGGCTCCCAGATCCAGATAGAGGAATGCGGGATTCCGGTCGTTCCAGAGGCCGACCGAGTACAGTGCAATTCCAAGTGACGCGACGGCAACGATGTTCGCGCTCAGGTTGGCCGAAGAGACATAGGGGCCCGAAAACGCCAGCGCGAACGCCAGTCCCGAGAGGACGTAGCCGCCCAGTTCGTAGAGGGCCAGGCGCTTCTTGTCCGGCTCAAAGGGAGCGAGACGGTGGCATGCGAGCACCACGGAGATCCCGCCGAGCATCGCAGGCAGTGCGTACAGCGCCGGTTCCAGGCGCAGCACGTACGCGCCGGCGCGGATCAGACATGAAAAGAGCGCGAAGCCGAGCACGCCGAACATGGTGTAGACATACTCGCGGTGCCCGGCCTCCGACCCACTCCACTGTCGCTTGCCCATCGCCAGGACCGTCGCCAGGAAGACGACCGGCGCGAACAGAAAGCAAGCAAACTGAAGCGCCGACGCGATGGACGAGCCGCGCGTCGTGGCGGCGCTTCCCAGACTGATCAAGAGCAGCGAAACCGTCATCAGCCAGGCACCTTTGGGCTCGGCCAGCCGGCCGCTGGCCCAGCGCACGAGCGCCACGAGCACCAGGGCGATCACCGCCAGAAAGACGAGGCGCATCGAGGCCGGTTGGAACAGCAGCCTGAGCTCTCCTGCCAGCATGAAATGGATCGGCACGACGATCAGCGTCGTGATCAGCATCATCCGACCGGCCCGGCCGGCACCCCAGCGCTCGAGCCCCGTGCCGAGCGCCGCCAGCAGTAAGGTCCCCGCCAGCGCGAGGGTGCACTTTCCCTCCGGAGACCAGAGCAGGTCGCCCAGCAGAAGGTGTGCCCCGACCGTCGAGCTCACAACGATCAAGAGCACGGCCAGGGAAAGAATGAGCTTCTGCCAGTGCTCCTTGACGAATTCCGACGCGAAGCCCGACCAGGAACGCTCCTCGGGAACGAAAACAGCGTCCGCCGGCGACGTGCTCGCCGCCGGCTCGTCCCCGCGATCACGCCGCGCCTTCGCCACCGCGGGGAGCCGCTCCTTTCGCAGAGTTTGCACCCATCGTGCCCACACCGAGTTACTGGGCTCAAGCTTCATCAAACGGCCGTAGACTTCCAGCGCCCGGTCAATTTCACCGATGTGCCTGAGTGCGAATGCCTTGTTGGCCAGGGCTTCGAGGTCGTCCGGCCGCTCGGCAAGGATCTCCTCGCAGATCACGCAGGCATCGGAGAACCGCTTTTCTTCGAGGGCGTTGCGGACTTGCTGCCGACGCTCGAAGGCCTCATGTGAAAGCTTGGCCCGCCGCGCCCGTTCCAGGCGACGCTCTTCCCGCGGGGCAAGCTCCGCGCGCATGCGCTCCAGATTCGTTTGCAGCTCGGGAAAAAGCTCGGCACCCTGCGTGCACCACGCGATCGCCGTCTCGTCGTCTTCCTCGGCCCAGCAAAGCTCGACGATCATCCGCCAGGCATCGATGCGCTCCCGATCGATCTGAATCGCCTGCTCGGCCCACTCAATCGCCTGTTTCGGCCAGTTCTTGGACCGGCTCCTGGATTTGACCATGCAGGTTTCATAACGTCCCGTTCGATCGATGGCCTCGAGGCGGCTTCGGCACTCGCCGGCCGCAATGTCATAGGCGTGCTCGTCGATCAAACCGCGGTCGCGCAGCTCGGCCAGGCGCTCGAGGAAATACGCGATGTGGCCCAGCTCCTCGCTTGAAGCGTCTGAGAGCACGGGCTCGAGCGTCTGGTCGCTGGGTGACATGGTGGGTCCCGCTCGGCTCGGCCAAGAGCCGTGGCCTCACGGCCTCGGTTCCTTTTGCAGTCGGATTGCTTCTTGACGCAGTTCTTGATCGAGGCGATCGAGATCGCCAAAACTCTTCGCGGCGTCGGCCACGCGGTTCTTCTTGTCGACGCGCGGCAGGATCGTCTTCAAGTAAGCTTGAAACTCGGCCAATCGCTGCGGCGATTTCATGAGCGCGTAGATCAAGATCCAGCTCTGAGCGTAGAAGAGCTGCATGCGATCGAAGTTCCCGCCGCCCGCGGGCGAGTCGTCCGTCAGCAGGTCGGCCGTGCTGATCCACTTCGACCGCCGCTGAATGTGAGCCAGGTCGTCCAGCCGTTCACTGTTCAAGAGTCCCGGCTCGCTGCGGCCGCGCAGGCGCCGCGTTTCGCCGTAACAGGCCAGGCCCTCCACCACTGCGGCGGGAGTATCTCCCTTGCGACTCAGCAGTCCCGAATTGAAGCTCAACTGGTGCGTCCCCTCATGCGCCAGGTTCCTCATGTTCTTGAGCGCCCCGCCGCGCTGGGCCGCAGGCACGTTGCGGGAATCGAAGAGCACGAGGTAGTTGTCGACGCGCGAGTAGAACCCCACCACGTTGGGCGGCACGTTGCGCACGGTTTTGCGGGCGAACTCCATGAACGGACGCTCGTCCCGGAAGACCACCACCGTCATCCGCCGCGCGGGAGCCTTCACCTCGAATCCCTTCGCCCGGTAGTAATCCAGAAAGTCCTGGGCGATCAGCTCGCAGTCTTCGAGTGCTATCTTCATGAACGACTCGGAGGCATCGCCAAGGGCCTGGTAATGCTCCGAGGCGGCGGATTGCAGGGAGCCGCCCGTGACGGCCCGAACCCGGGTCAGGGCGCGCTCGAGCTCCCGCGCGGCAACGCCGGCCGGGTCTTGCTTCTCGTCCTGTGTGGTGCGGCCCAGACTCGTTGATCCCGCGATCCCCGCGAGCACGGCCGGGCTTGACGCTGCGCGAAGCAGCCAGGCCCGGCGATCCATGCCGGGTCGCGGCTCCGCGCATTCACGTTCGCTCAAACCGGACATGACCCCGTCTCCCGATGAATCAGCATGGAGGTTGAATCTGCCGACTCAATTATCCTTCACAAGTCGCCTGGGAATCACGAGGAAATACGTCGGAATTCAAACTTTCCCGGATGGAGAGAGCATGCACGGTTGCGGATTGCAGCCCGGGCTGGAGCGTCTCCTAGAGTGTTTCATGCTCAAATCCGGCCGTTGTGTGCCATCACGGGCGACAACCCACCTTCGGCGTGACCCCTGACCCCGCCGATTGGCTCCCGCGCGCCGTGAGTGGCGTGCGGCCATTTCGCGGTTACAATAACGAGGTCTGGAGGTGCGAGGCGCGGCGTCTGGAACCCAATCGCGGCGGCAAACCCGCCGGAGACGACGAGGATGGCAATGTCGGACGAGGATGGTCATTCGATCACGGGATGGCTCGGCGAGCTGAAGGACGGCGATCAGGCCGCGGCGCAGCCGCTCTGGGAGCGCTACTTCGCCAAGCTGGTTGTGGTTGCCAGGACCAAGCTCAAGAAGATGCGGCCCGCCGGTGCCGGCGAGGATGAGGAAGATGCGGCCCTGAGCGCGTTCAACAGTTTCTGCACCGGCGCCGCGCGGGGTAAGTTCCCGCAACTGGCCGATCGGGATGATCTCTGGCGGCTCCTGGTCGTGATCACCGCCCGCAAGGCGATGGCCCAGGCCAATCGAAATGCACGACAGAAACGCGGCGGCGGACGCGTCGTCTCCGAAGCGGTGCTCTTTGGCCACGAAGGCGACGTGAGCGCGGGGCCCCTGGCAGGTCTCGAGCAGGTCGCCGCCGAGGGGCCGACTCCGGAGTTCGCCGCGATGATGGCCGAGCAGTGCCGCATCCTCCTCGAAGCCCTCGATGACGATTCGTTGCGCCAGGTCGCCCTCTGCCGCATGGAAGGCTACAACAACGACGAGATCGCCGCCCAGCTCGGCTGCGCCCGCCGCACCGTCGCCCGGCGATTGGAATTGATCCGCAAGACATGGCTCGCGCGCGGAGAGGTGGCCTGATGGCCGGCGACTCCCTCGACGTGAACTCGCCCGGCGATCTCGAGCAAGCGCAGCGCATCCACTTGCTGTGCGAAGAATTCGAAGCCTGCGCCCGCCAAGGCAATTGGCCCCGGATCGAGGATTACCTGGACTGCGCCTGCCCGGATGACCGAAGGATGTTGCTTCGCGAACTGCTGTTTCTCGAGTTGGAGATGAAGCACTCCTCGGGTCAATCCCCCACGCGTGCCGGCTACACGAGCCGGTTTCCCGAAGCCATGAGCGATATTGACGCCGCATTCGCCGAGTGCGCGACAACCGCCGGCTCATCCGGGCTCGGCCGCTCGATCGCAAAAGATCCTCAGTTCCTCTCTCCCGGCGATCTTCCCACGGCGTTTCTGCCTCCGCGACCGGGCGATTCAGCAAGCTTTCCCGGAGGGGCGGCCGGTTCATTCGGCTGGATCGGCGAGTACGAGGTGCTCGAGGAGATCGCTCGCGGCGGCATGGGCGTGGTCTAAAAGGCGCGGCAGAAGCCGGTCAAGCGGCTGGTCGCGCTCAAGATGATCCTCACCGGCCAGATGGCCAGCAACGAAGAGCGAGAGCGGTTTCTCCGCGAAGCCGAGCTGGCTGCCAACCTCGACCATCCCAATATCGTTCCAATCTATGAAGTGTCCGAGTTTCAAGGCTGCCCTTTCTTCAGCATGAAGCTCATCGAAGGTCAGAGCCTGTCTCATTTGATCAAGGAAAAAGCTCGAGAAAAATCGGCGTTAGAGCCGCGAGCCGCCGCTCGGCTCGTGGCCACGGTGGCTCGGGCGGTCCACTTCGCCCACGAGCACGGCTTTCTTCATTGCGATTTGAAGCCATCGAATATCCTGCTCGAGCGTGACGGCCGGCCTTATGTCACCGATTTCGGCCTGGCGAAGCGCGCCAGCGAGGATAGCTCGCTCTCCTTGAGCGGTGCGATCCTGGGAACGCCCAGCTACATGGCACCCGAGCAGGCCTCCGGCGCCCGCAAGAGCCTTTCGCCCGCCACCGACGTCTACGGCCTGGGGGCGATCCTGTACGAGTTGTTGACCGGCGTGCCTCCCTTTCGCAATCCGACGGTGATGGAGACCGTGGTCGAAGTGCTCGAGCGAGATCCTCTGCCGCCGCGGGAGCTTCGGCCGGAGACTCCCAGGGAGCTCGAAACGATCTGTCTCAAATGCCTGGAGAAAGATCCCAAGGAGCGCTATCCCTCGGCCTTGGCCCTCGCTGAGGAGCTCGAGCGCCACCTTCAGGGCGAAGTGATCGACGCCACGTCGTTCCTTCCGCGCCTGAGGCGCTGGCAGCGCCGCGAGCCCGAGTTAGTCGCGCGGCTAGGCGGGCTTTTCCTCGTCGCGCTGATCGCCCAGTTCAACTATTACTTCGTCTCGGACACGCCGGACTTTCGCCACCATTACACGATCCAGGGCGTGCTCGCGCTCTGGGCCTTCTCGGCGATCCTGTTTCAGATCATGACGCGTGCCGGATGGCAAACCGATCGCGTTCGGGTGTTCTGGTCAGCCGCCGATATTGTGTTCGTCACCACGGAGATCAAGCTGTTCGAGCACGTGGAACGCCTGGTGCCCGACGGCGCGCCCGTTGTCCGGATCGTGACCACATTGCTGGTGGGCTATCCCATCCTGGTGGCCGCATCCGGCCTCTGGTGGCGGGTTTGGCTGGTCTGGCTCACGACTGCGATGGCGATGCTGGCCTGCATCTGGCTCTACCTGGACGCCGCCTTCTCCTGGCGCGACGGAAAGCCCCTCTGGAATCCCAGCCCCGACCTCGTCCATGCGAACATCTTCGTGGCCGGAGTGCTTCTGATCGGGTACGTGGTGGCGCGCCAGGTCAAGCGCATTCTGCTCTTGAGCCAGTATTACGAACAGCGCAGGAATGCGTGATTGCGCTAGCGCCCTGGGACACAAATTCGCCTGGCCGCGTCCACATCCGTGGCGATCTGCTTGAGCAGGTCCTCTTTCCCCGCAAACTTGCGGGTCGATCGAAGGCGTTCCAGGAAATCGAGCTCGACCTGCTTTCCGTAGAGGTCGCCGGAGAAGCCGATCAGGTGCGCCTCAATCTTCCTGGAAAGCTCGCCGAACGTCGGGTTCGGCCCGATGTTGCACGCCGCCGGATAAGGCTGTTCGTCGCCGCCGATCCGGACGAGCCCGGCGTACACCCCTTCCGCTGGAACAAGCGTGTCTGTGCCGACCAGATTGATCGTCGGAAAACCCATCGTTGCCCCGCGGCCTGCTCCTTTTGAAACAATGCCGCGAATTCGATGCGGCCGGCCCAGGTATTGCCTGGCCAGGGCGACGTCTCCCTCGCTTATGCATTGGCGAATTAGCGAAGACGAGATCAATTGGCCGTCGATGTCCGCTAGCTCGACCACCTCGAAACCGATGCCCGCCTCGCTGCACCAGGCGCCGAGCGTGCGAACATCTCCCAGGCGATCGTGGCCGAACGCAAAGTTCGGCCCTTCGACGATCCCGCGGGCGCCAAGCTTTTCCCGTAAGATGTTGTCGAAGAACTCGCGAGCGGTGAGCTCCAGCAGCCACCGCCCGGTGCGAAACACGCCGACCAGTGATGCACCGGCTTCCTGGAGCAGGCTGACTTCGCGCTCGAGCCAGACCAGCGGCACAGGCGCCGCTTCGGGCCGCAGCAAGGCCACCGGGTGCGGATCAAACGTGATCGCAAGCGCCGGCACGCCCGCCGCGTCGGCTCTCTCTCTCGCCCGGCCGAGCAGCCTCTGGTGGCCTCGATGCACGCCGTCGAAGTTGCCGACGGTAACGATCGCGCCCCTGGCTTTTTCGGGAATATCACCCGATCCGTCAATCGAGAACACCTGCGTCGATCCCCGCTGCACGAATTCCAGGTCTCGCTCGATCAATCGGATCGCCCTTCGTGAGTTCCAGGCCGTAATCCAGGCATTATCGCCGCGCGTAAGGCAAGTGGTCAATCCTGCGAGAGTACACGTATGAGTCGATCAAACTGCACTCGCGTAGCCGCGAGGGCCGCTTGATAGCCCAGCTCGAACAGCGTCTTCCCGCGGTTCGGTCCTTCGGCGACGACGCGGGCGCCCGATGGTGAGAACCACCCAAAGGGGCAATCCTTGTTCAGCTCGCCGTGCGTCGGCGTGGTCTGACCGGGCCGACGGTTGCGACCCGGATACGTGCCGGTGTGAGCGGCTGCCGGAAGACCCGCAATTGTCAGGTCCCAGACGGGCAGGGGGCTCAGGTGCTGGTGCAGCTCGACCCAGTTCGAGTGGGAGTAGAAGTCCTGGACGGTGTGTGTGAGCCTGCCAAAATTGGACATGCGACGGATGCCCGCTTCGACGGATGCCCAGGATGTCTCAATATGCTCAACGCCCGCAAGGAAAGCGCTGTCATCGAAATGCAGCCATTTGTCCGTCTGATTAAGATCCACCGCGATATTGGCCGGAATGACGCGGCAGAGCAGGGCGGCCGTGCTGAATCCTTGCGGAGCTGCGCGGCAGAGCAATGTCGCGTGATAATTCGGAAAGTAATCTACGGGCACGGCTCGGATCCCTCCATCTCATTCGTGTTTGGCGTCAATGCCGCACTTGTTGGACGGCGTGATAGCACTGGCACTCAAGGCGCAGACCCGACTTCGTTGGCAACCGACTCGTCGCCCGGCGCTGGAAACATGCGGTCCAGCCGAAGGAAACCCAACCTCGCCTTCAACAACGCCTCTCTTGACAGATGTTGTTCGCATTGCCCGAGAAACTCGGAAAGGCCCGGGACGAGAATCGATACCCGGAACTTCCACCCGTCCGTGGCGCGGATTGTGAACCATGCGCCCAGCCATATGCTCTCCTTGCTGTATGACAACTCATGGATGTCATCCCAGCGCAGCAAGCGACCTGTTTTCCAGGGCGGCCGGCATAACAGCCCGTCGCGCGATACGATCAGTGAAAACCGTCTGAAGTGCCATGTCAGGGCGACGAACATTGCGGTCCCTAGCGCGAAAACGCATGACAGCACCAGAAAACCCTGCGGCGCGGCGGTCGGTCGATCTGGCCTTAGCACGAGACAAGCGTAGAACAGAATGGGAAAGGCGATCGCGAGAGCAAGACAAGTGGACGAAGCAAATCGATCATAACGGAATTGAAGCGCGCCGGTATCAGGATCGATCGCAGGCCGGCCACGTTTCGCGGCGCGGAGCTCCGCACCCATCATTCCGGGGAACATCTCAGACTCGGGCGGGATGATGGGCTGCTTTCTCGTTGGCGGCTCGCCAGGCGACCATGACCGCTCGCCCCGACACCTGAAGAAAGCTTGGCCGCATCGCACACACTTGCCCTGGGTCGCCTTGCAGTCCTCGACCCAGTGCGTGACGAAGCCCCTCTTCTGGCAGGCGGGACATCTGAAAGGTAGAAGCAACCAGAAATAGCCGATCGCGCCAAGATCGATGATCGCGACCGCCCATATCCATCCGCCCTTGATGAGCTCCTGAGCATGCCCCAGATCTCTCAATGTAAGTGAACAAGCAGTCGCGTACGCCGCGAACAGACCGAACGAGCACCACAGGCACAGCCCACCAATCCAGTTAGCGATCGTGCTTCGGCAAATGAATAACTCCATGAGAATTGCTAGGATGAACGGAATGTGAAAATGGACGTGAGTGACTGCATCGGTCAGCTCTTCCCGAAAGACGAAATGGTAAGATCGCAGCAACGCCTGCCTCACGCTCCAATCGATTGCCAGCGTGAGCAACGCGATGGCCGCGATCTTACCGAGGACCATGGGCGATCGTCTGTTCATGCCGTCGATCACCATCAATGAATTCCACCCGGAATGGACTCCGCACCTTCCGATCGCTGATCATAACTCAGTTGCGTCCTGACTGTCATGGATCGGTCCTGACCTTTGGCCTATGATGGTCCAAAAGCCAAAGGAGCGATGATTTCACGATGAACGGCGTTATTCTCGGAAACGATGAAGAGGAGCAAGACTGGGCGCACTGGCTGCTCGAGAACGATCTTCAAATCGCTGCTGCGTTTCCGGGATTTTCCGAGCCGGGACTGGAGCTCGTTCCTCGCGCGAACGACCTCGACGACCTGCTCGCGCGCCCGGGCGTCGACTTTGTGATCGTCGGTGGCCCGATCGAGCTTCGCGGCGAGTACCTGAGGCGCTGCGCCGCCGAAGGAATCGCCATCATCTGTCTCCACCCGGCGGGGGCCGACTCCGAGCCTTATTACCAGGTTGCCCTGAGCCGCGCCGAGACAGGCGCCGTCATCGTCCCGGACCTGCCGTTGCGGCTTCATCCCGGCGTCTCGGCAATACGCGACGCGCTCGCCTCCGGCGAGCTAGGTACCATTCGAAGCGTGCGCCTGGAGACCGTGTCTGAAGGCGAGGGCGTCGATCTCGCCCGAGTCGTGTTTCCTCGAATGGTCGACGTCATTCGCGCGCTCCTGGGCGACATCGAGGCGCTCTCGGCGACCGGTGACCCGCCCGGCGATCACCCGGATCTCGAGCTGATCGTCCAGCTTCGTGCCGCCGAGCAGCGCCGGGCCGAGCTGCGAATCCGCCCGGGTCACGAGTCGGTGAATCGCCTGTCCGCAAGCGGCACGACCGGAACCTGGACGCTCGAATTCGACTCGGCGCTCGACGCGCCTGCGGTCCTCGTCCGCCAGTCAGGGTCGGATCCGCCGGTCAGCCAGACGCTTGACCCATGGGATCGGCACGAGGCCATCTTCTCTGCGCTGCTCGCGGCCACTGGAAGGCTCGCTTCGAGCGATCCACACGGTCCAACCCTGCACGACGCGACCCGATCGATGGAACTAGCCGAGGCCACCGCCCGCAGCCTGCGCAAGGGCCGCACTGTTGACCTTCATTACGAAGCAATCAGCGAAGAGACCAGCTTCAAGTCCGTGATGACCTCGACCGGCTGCATGCTGTTCATCGTATCGATCTTGGTCCTTCCCCTTGCCCTGGCCGGGCCGCCGCTGGGCCTGGGATGGACGATCTACATCGCCTATGCCATTCCACCACTGCTCGTACTGTTCGTGATTCTGCAAGCCCTGCGATTTGCAGTGCGCAAACCGGAGCCGAATGCGAAGCCGGCAAGCCAGCACCAACGCGAAATTCTGCAATGACGCGGATCGGGCTTACGCCCGAGCACTCACGCCGCCTTGGCCTTCGCCGCCCCCGGAACATCGCCCGGCATCTCCCGGAAGCTCTCGAGGCTCTCACGAAGTTTCGGCTCAAGTTCATCGAAGCGCTTGGTTTCGACCGTGAATTTGACTTCGTAGTCGAACCGGTCGCCGCGGAAACGGCGCTCGATGACGGTCATCGAGAACGGCCCTCTGTCGGTTCGCACGACGGTCTCAAGTCGCCTTCCTTTCGCCCTGCGCGATGACCTTGCACGCGATGAGCTGACACTTCGGATCTTCTTGCTTGAGCTGCTCAGGAAGGAGCTTGGCGAGTTCTTCCAGATCGTGGTTGCGATGCGGATGCGCGAGCACCAGGAGATTGTCGGACCAGATACCCGTGGCAGGCCCATTGGCGAAGAGCAGCGCGATTTCGCTCGGTGCCAGCGCCGGCTGCCAGCCTTGCGGAAGCTCCAGTGCGAAGCGGTACTCGCGCTGGATCCAGCAGTTCTTTTCCTTCGCCAGCAAGTCGGCGCCCGTGTTGGGTGGGGTGAACTTGGTGGCGGCCAGGAGGGCGTCGAAGGCCGGGCGGGTTTTCGCATAAACTGAGTCTTCGACGTTCAGGATGAACGTGTAGAGCTGGCGATTGGCAATGATCCGCACGCTGATCTCGCGCCAGAAGCCGCCTGCATCGGGATGGAGCTCCCACACGGTCTCGAGCCGCTCGCCGCGATCGTCCTTGATGAGCTTGTTCGAGGCAAGCTTGCCACTGGGTCGCCCGTTCTTCTTGGCGCCTGTGTCAATGCGGGTGCGATACTCGTCCAGGCTTTGCGGGGCCAGTGCCAGCTCGCAAGCCGCGATGCCCGGGCGGTCGAAGTCAGCCTGCGGAATGATCGCCACGAAGACGCGGTCGTCCTCCTCGCGCGCGGCGATCTTCCACTCCTCGGGGATCCTGGTCGCCAGGCCGTACTTGGGGGCGTCAAAAGGCTCGGTTGCCTTGACGTCCTGCCCCGCTTGAATCGCAACCGAACAGGCCAGCAATAAAAGTGCAGGGGACATCGAGCCTCCAGGAATTACAGACCGCGAATGTAATCGGCCGCGTACGAGCGCACGTGCTTGCCGTTCAAGACGTGGAAGGTGCGCAAACGCTCGAGCATCTGGCCGCCGAAGCGCTTGAGCGGCACGTGGACGATCTTCCGGCCGAACCGGCGCGCGAGCCTGCGCCACGAGCCCGCCGGAATCTTGGGGCTCACGACCGCAACGTGCCGGTCCTGGCTGTGCAGGAACGCGGCCGCGAGCAGCCGTTCCTCGAGCGTATCGACGAAATTGAGCCGCCGGTCGGTCCAGATATCGGGGATCGGCCGCGGCGGAAAGATGAAGAGCGCGCCGCCATATTCAGCCTGGGCGATTCCCGGGCCGACCAGGTTCTTCATCGGGTCGGTGGCATAGAAAGCCAGGGTTGATTCCTCGAGATGCTCTGCGTACCAGGTGGTGCGGTTTGTGTAGATCTCGGGATCAGCCGGAAGGTCGAACAGGAACACGACAACCTCGATCGAGCCGCGGCCAGGCGGCACGACCTTCACGTACAGCTCGCCGGTGTGCCAGTTGCGCAAGGTCTCTCGAATGTCGATCCCGTCACGCACGCTCGTGGTGAATTTCTCGGTGCGCGCCAGGTCTGCCCCCAGGATCGCCTTGGCCTGATCGCGCACGTGGCGATGGAAGCTCTCGATCTTGTCATCCTCGGGAGGATAGGAGCACATCCCGAACGGGTTCCAGCGCTGTCGCCATTGCGCCTGCTCGGATTTTTGTGGCTTGGGCCGCAGCTCGCACGTGCGCCACGAGAGCGCCTGGCCCGGCAGTCGGCTGACCATCGGGCCCGCTCCCCAGACGGGTAGCTCGCCCTGGTTGATTCCCAGCCGGGCGAAGCCGGGCTCGTCAAACTCGAAACCCGCGCCAGAGTCCGAAGCTTGCTCCAAGCATGGGTAGGAACGAGCCGTCTCGGCCAGCGCCAGGGCGAAATCGTCGCCGGCGGTTTGCTTGGCCGCGACGATCAAAGTGTAGAGATCAGGCGTCAGCCGGCGATCCAGCAGCGACAGGTTGCGGATATACCGGAAATAGATCGACAGAATCTGCGGCGTGATACGGTCGGCAATCTTGGGGTGCTTCTCCTTGAGCTTCTTGCGCGCGTCGAGCACCATCTCCTTGATGCCGTCGACCGAGAGGTTGTCATCCGGCAGCAGCTCGACTCGCCCGCGCTCGTAGAGACTGGTGATGTACGGCAACTCTCCCAGCGCGAAGATCAGGTTCTTGGGGTCGACCGGAAATGACAGAATCGGCGAGAAGAACGTCTCCTGCTCCGGCGGCGGCGTCCCGATCTGATAGGCTTCGCGGATCCAGGGCCAGTCCAGGATCGAGCAAACGAGGAGGATCGATTTGTACTGCGATTCGAGCTCCTTGAGCCGCGCGGCCATCCAGTTGATTCGATCCGCGCTCTGGCCGGGCAACGGCCGCGGAACCGCATAGAGAAGAGCGGCCGAGAACAACCTCGGGCTCACGCGTTTGAGCGCGTAGGGATCGGGAAACGTGCCGGAGACCGCCACGAATCGCGGCGTCTCCATATCAATGAACTCGCGCGCGATCCGCTCGCCACGCGCGGTGCGCAAGGCCGCGATCACGCCCTGGCAGGGGTCGATCGGCACGTAACTGAAGCCGCCCTCGGCCTCGCCCTCCGACTCGCCCGTCTCCGAGTCGACCTGGACGACGATTGAAATCCGCGGAAGCTGCTCGATCGCCGCTTCGACGTCGTCCTGAAAGGAAGGAGGCAGCGGCACCGCCACACAGTCATAGGGCCGCGAAAGCAGCTCTTCCCGCACCTGGACGGCGAAATCACCCGAGCCGTGGATGACCGGCATGACCCGGACCCTCGGGCTAATTGTGAGGAAGTCGTCTGCCTTGGCCCCGGTGATGTTCATCAATCAATTTACTCGCAATCACACTTTGGAGCTTGGCGTCCGGTGCAGCCGTCGCGACGCGATCCACCCGCCGCCCGGCTTTTGCCTCGCAGGCGGGCGCGTTCGCTTCGTAATCTAGTTAGAGTGTAGCGTCACCGGCCCGCCCTAGCGACGGAAGTTGACGAAAAGTGGATCGAGGTTCAAACCGCACATGGCACCCTTCCTGTTCATGATTCGCCGGCTCTTTCCGCCGCTATTGATCAAGCGGAAGCTCTTGGTCTTCGTCGTCCTGCTCGCCGTCTACGGCTGGATGGTCTACGCGCTTGTCGAGCTCGAGCACCTGCCTCACATCGACTGGGGCGCTGAGTCAACCGTTCTGAACGGGGTGGTCCTCGGCTTCTTGATCGCGTTTCGCAACAACCACGCATACGACCGCTGGTGGGAAGCCCGGAAGCTCTGGGGCCAGCTCGTCAACGACAGCCGCAACTTGTGCTTGAAGGTGCGCGCACTCCTGGCGCCGTGCGCCCGAGCGCCAGGAAATCGCCACACTCGTCATCGGTTTTGCCCTCGCGCTCGAGCAGAGCCTCCGGAGCAAGAGCCCCGCAAACGAGCAGTTGCCCGATCCGGCTGCGCTCAAGGAACGGGAACACGCACCCTCGCGAGTCGCCGGCGACCTTTACGGAACCCTGGTTCGTTTGCGCCAGTCCGGCGTGCTCGACGGGTTTTCACTGCTCTGGCTGGACGGCCACGTCAAGAGCTTCATGGATGTCTGCGGCGCGTGCGAGCGCATCCGGTACACGCCGATTTCTTCGTCATATCGCGCGCTGCTTCGCCACGGGATCGCAGTTTATGTGCTGATCTCGCCGTTCTACCTCATGGAAGACGTTGGTCCCTCGAGCTTCCCATTGTTTCTGCTCGCGGCCTACTTCCTGCTCGGCATCGAGATGGTGGCCGAAGAAATCGAAGAGCCGTTCCGCGTGAGCGGAGACAACCTTCCTCTGGAACACTACTGCGCCAAGATTGAGGCATCCGTGCGAGAGATTCTGCCTGCTTCGGTCGACACCGCTCGGCGGGATGCGTAATCAAGATAGGCGTCATCAGCACGCGATTCGGCCTGCCATTCTGCCGATTTCCCCAAAGTTTCTTCCCGCCACGGGGTTCCGCTTCCAAATCGCGGAGAACGGGCCGTTTTCGCCGCACTTGTCGCCTACTGAGGAAAGGGGGGACGCAGCAGTGAATTGTGTTACGTTTTGATCGGTTAAGTCTGCCCACGTGTGCCGATGACTGGCGAGAATGGGTGAATCGGATTCATGAAATACGAAGAATTTACAATCGCGCTGGCGGACGCGGACGAGGCTGCCCTGGCGGATGCTCGGCTCGCGAAGCGTGCTGAGTCGGCGCCCCGCACGTCGCTACTTTCGGAGCGGATGGGTCTCCTGGCCGGGCCAGCCAACCAATCTCAACACGATGATCGGCGAATGGAAGAGTGGATCGCGAGCCATCTTGATCTGGGAGAGCTGTCCGCGCCCAAATCAGCGAGCCCTTGGTCCAAAATCATCGAAAACTTGCCGGGGCTCAAGCGCAAACCCAAGGCAACGGGCCGACAGTCTTCCGGCGCCTCGACTCTCGATTCATGGAAATGTTTTCAAGTTGCATACAAGCGTGGAATCACGATCGTCCGGCTGCTGGAAAAGGCACTCGTCAAGGAGTCTCAAATTCGCGAGCTGGCCCGCGATCTTCTCGACTTGATCGCGGCGGGCAATCATCGCGTCGTCTTGAACTTTCAGGCGATCGAGCGTCTGGCGAGCTGGATGGCTTTCGTCGTGCACGTAGCAGGCAGGAGATGTGCCGCGGGCGACGGCGGCGCGCTCAAGGTTTGCGGTCTTCCGTCGTCGCTCGCGCGGATGTTTCCGATTGCCGGGGTCGGGCTCGGCGTTTCGATCTACGAAAACGAGGCCGCCGCGATCGAAAGCCCGTGGCCGGCATGCTCCGGTCCGCGGCCGCTGCCGGTCGAGATCTTGAGCGCGCTGACGCGGGCCGCCGACATCTTGCCGATTTCCGGCGGTGCACCCTCCGAGGCGGCGGATCTCAACCCGCTCGCCTCCATCGAAGACGAGTCGTTTCTTGACGGCTCAACCTTGCCCCCTCCGTCAAACGAATGCAGCGTCTGGCTGCGGGTTCAGATCGGTATGGCCAAAGGCCGTGAGATTGCCATCTACGGCCCGCGATTCGTGATTGGCCGCGATCGAGACTGCCACTTGCGGCTCGGCTCCGCCATGGTCAGCAAACTGCACGCCGCGATCGAGCTCCGGGACGGCAAGGTCTTCGTCCGCGACTCAGGCAGCACCAACGGCACGATCGTCGACGGCCGCACGTTGCGGGAGGCCGAGGTTGAAATTCACGACGGAGCCCGCGTCCAGGTCGGCCCGGCCGTCTGCACGCTGACGATCGGCCACGACAAGGCCCCCACCGGCCCCGTCGAGAAGATGATCGCCGGTTGGCTTCAGGGAGAAGGCACCGTCTCACAACCCTATCACGGTGAAAGCCAGCAGACGATTTCATTTCCCACAACCGCTGACCTCGGCTCCGAGCAAGATCCCGCGGAAGATCGCATCAAGCACGAAATCATCCAGGATGTGCTCGTTGTCACTCCCCGAACGGGTGAGCTCGACGACCCCGACGCAATCGAGCACTTGCGCTCCTATTTCCACTACCTTTTCGAGCAGCCCATGCCGCGCCAGGTGGTGCTCAACCTGGAATTTGTCCGCCACCTGAACGCGCAGGCAATCGGTGTACTGCTTGCCCACCACTTCCGTCTCGACCGTGCTGGCGGCGCCTTGCGGCTCTGTCAAACGCCCGCGCGGGTCATGGCCGTTTTGCACCAGGTCAGGCTGACCATGCTGGTCGAATGCCACCCCACGCTCGACGAAGCCGTCCTCGCCGCATGGCCGGGCTCGCCGAAGTGACAAAAGGTGTCGCACACTTTTCCACGTTCGCCGTTGCTGCGGCCTGGCTCAAACGAAAGGGACGCTCCTGCACCCCCTTCGAATGCAACCGCCCAGCCGGGTCTCTCGGTAGGGTGGGTGTAACCCACCATCCGATATAGCATTACGGCCGGTGGGTTGCACCCACCCCACGTGCTGCGGACCATCGCAGGTGTGACTGTACGCTTGCTTCCTTTACACCAGCCCGTGGCTCCCACTTTCTCAAGCCATCTCTTGCGATCGCAAGTACATGCTGCGTTTGATGTAATATCACGACCTCCGCCGAATCGGATGGTCGCTAACGATCCGTTCCGCTCAATTGTGAACACATTGAGTCACGATTGGGTGGATGTGTCGTATTTTGAGCGTTGAAGACCACGTCGCATCAGAGATTTGCCGGCACAGCGAATGATTTTGCCGTGTCCGGCGTGTTTCGGTCTTTCGCACTTCGAATCGTCGTTGGTTTGAGCTCTGGCTTCTTTGACAGATGTCGTGGATAGCGCCGTCACCCGGGACCGGGAAACGGCTCATCGCTGAGGATCAACAGATCGAAGCCACAGTACGTTTTGACAAGGATGGCCCTTGTGGCCCGGCCGTGCGGACTGTGCGCTCGCCGGGTGGGCTTTCCTCCGTCGCTTGACAACGGGAGGACTTGGATGAGCGTTCTCAAGAATCGGCAGATGCCGCGGGCGTTTCGGCTGGGGTTGGGGCCACGGAAGAGGCGCTGCGCCTTGGGCATTGAGGGCCTCGAAGATCGTGCGCTTCTGGCCACGATCAGCATCAATGCTGCCACCGTCGTGCGGGCCGTCGACACCCAGCTCCTGGGAGTGAATGTGGCCTGGTACGACTCGGTGCTGAACACACCGCAGACGCAGCAGATGGTGCAGGCGGCCGGCCTCACGATGTTCCGTTTCCCCGGCGGTTCGAGCTCGGATGATTTTCACTTCAACGCGCCCCCGACGTATAACGGTGAGGGCACGGACGGGAGCATGGCGAGCTTCATCAGCTCGGTGAACGGCGTCGGGCTGGCGACAATCGACTACGGCTCCGGCAGCCCGCAGGAAGCTGCAGCGTTTCTGGCTTACCTGGAGGCGCCGGTTGGCAACACCACGCAAATCGGCGACGGCCAGGAGTGGAATGACTCGACGAACAGTTGGCAGACGGTCAACTGGGAGACGGCCGGCTACTGGGCGAGCTTGCGGGCGGCGGCTCCGCTGGCCCAGGACGACGGGCTGAACTTCCTGCGCCTGAATCATCCGGCACCCTTCAACGTGCCCTACTGGGAAGTCGGCAATGAAGAGTACGGAAGCTGGGAAATCGACCACCATATGGTGCAGCATGATCCTGCGACGTACATCGCGTTCATGAAGCAGTTCGAGACGCTCGCGGCGACGATCGACCCGTCAATTTCGGTTGGAGTCGACGTGCAGAGCCCCGGAACCGACTTCAACAACTGGATCGGCAACATCCTGCAGCAGGCAGCCAGCCAGGGGGCCACGATCGGGTTCCTGAGCGACCACAACTATGTGCAAGCTCCGGGAAGTGAAAGCGATTCCAACCTCTTGCTCGACACCGTCAGCGGCACGAACACCGATCCCTCGGACCCGGGCAACCCATATGATTGGGCCCAGCGCGCGGCCGACTACGAAAGCGACCTCACGAAGTATCTCGGTGCCGCCGCCGCGAGCAAGGTTCAGCTTTTTGCGACGGAGTACAACTCGGTGTACTCGGACCCGGGAAAGCAGACGACCAGCTTGGTCAACGGGCTGTTCCTGGCTGACTCGCTGGGCGCGATGCTCGAAACTCCCTACGACGCATCCGATTTCTGGGATCTTCGCAACGGCTACTCGACCGGCGGCAATGATTCGTCGAGTCTCTACGGCTGGCGCGACGGGGGCGACTACGGCCTGATCGGCAGTCCCGGTGGAACGGCGCCGGATTCAGGTCCGTACGTACCTTACCCGACCTACTTCGCCGAGGAGCTCGCCTCCAAGATCATCCAGTCCGGCGGCAACGTCGTGCAGGCCTCGAGCAGTGATCCCAACCTCACGGCTTATGCGGTCGTTGAGCCCGACGGTCATCTCGACCTCTTGGTCGTCAACAAGAGTGCAACAAGCGCACTCACCGGCGCCTTCCAGCTCGCGAACTTCGATCCGGCGGCACAGGCCACGGTCTGGCAATACGGCGAGACGCAGGACACGGCTCAGAGCCAGACGACCACCGGCGCATCGGCGCTGGCGAACTTCACCGCCAGTCTCACCGTGAATGGGTCGACGTTTAGCTACTCATTCCCGGCCTACTCGATGACGGTGCTCGACCTGGGCAGAGCGCCCAGCGGCACGGCCGGGCCAACGATCACGAAAGCGGCCTCCGCGTCGCCCAGCCCCGTCACGGGCAAGACGACAGTGCTTTCGGTGACTGCCACGGACCCCTCCGGAACGACTGGCCTGATCTACACCTGGACGACGACCGGCACGCCTCCGGCTGCGGTCGCATACAGCACCAACGGCACTAATACTGCGTCGAGCACCACCGCGACGTTCTCGAAAGCGGGCACGTACAGCTTTCAGGTGACCGTTTCCGACCCCGGCGGTTACATCGCGACGAGCAGCGTGACGGTCACCGTCAATCAGTCGCTCAGCTCGATCCAGGTCTCGCCCGCCACCGTGACGCTCGCCGCGGGCGGCCAGCAGCAATTCTCGGGCGTCGCGGACGACCAGTTCGGCAACCCGATGAGCACGCAGCCGGCCCTGACATGGTCCGTCTCGAGCGGCTCGGGCGCCATCGTTTCAACCAGCGGCCTCTACACCGCACCGAGCGCGGCGGCCTCGGCCACGGTGCGCGCCACGAGCGGCGCCGTTTCCGGCACGGGGAGCGTAACCGTACTGGCGCCGCCGACCACCAGCTCGACCGTGGCGTACTCGCTTGTGAATTCCTGGAGCACGGGGTTCCAGGCGAGCATCACGATCACGAACACGGGCACGACGAGCATCACCAACTGGTCGTTGCAGTTCAACTTCGCGGCCGCGATCACCCAGATCTGGGATGCGACGGTCCAGAGCCACTCCGGCTCGCATTACGTGATCCAGAATGCCGGATACAACAGCTCGATCGCCCCGGGCCAGAGTGTTACGTTCGGGTTCCTGGGCGGCCCCGGCGGTGCGCCGGTGGCACCGTCGAACTACGTCGTGAACGGAACGACTAGCGGCTCGGCGCCTCCGCCGCCGAGCAATACCCCGTCGGCCACGGTCACCTTTGCGGACACGGACGACTGGGGAACCGGCTTCACCGGCAGTCTGACACTCACGAACACGGGCAGCTCGCCGATCAGTGGCTGGACGCTCGCGTTCGATTTCGTGGGAACGATCAGCTCGATCTGGAACGCAAGCATCATGAGCCAGACCGGCAATCAGTTCTCGATCGTGAACGCTTCGTACAACGCCGTGATCAACCCCGGCCAAAGCGTGACCATCGGCTTCAACGCCTCGCCCGGGCATCCCACCGCACCTACCAACTACATGTTGAACGGCGCGGCGATTTCCTGAGACCGCCGGCGCGGACCGCGAGACCTTGCCAACCAGCCAAACCCCGTAGGGCTGCCCCGACCCCGGAGACGAAGCCTCCGGAATTCGGGAGCCGCCCCGCGTGGTTGCCGCGCTTTCAGTTTGTTCCGCGTCACCTCTTGCGACATTTGTCGTACATGTTGATAATCAAGTCTGCTGCCGCGATCGATCCGGATCCTGTCTCATTCTCGGGCCGATCGCTGCGTGGTCGTGACACGTCAAGTCGGACGCGTTCTTCATCCCGTCGATTTTCAAGTCGAGGAGGTGCACGGTGGATAGTGCGCGCAATCTTGAAGAACTCTTGCCCGAGCAAGGAACCGGACAGACTGCCCCGGCATCGGACTGCTTGCCGCAGCCAGCCGGCGCGATTCTGGCCCAGCCGGCGCGGGGGTTTGTTCGATTCTTGTATTCGAGCAACCCGTTCTACATCCTGAGTGCCGACCTGGTCTTCGTCGGACTGCGGATCTCGTTCGGCCCACGCGGGCCGGCCGCGTACCCGTGGGCGCTGGGAATGAGCCTCGCGGGCTACACGCTGCTCCTGGCCACGACAGCTTGTTTCTTGATCCGGGTGGGAAAACTCTGGGACGACCTGCGCAGCTTGTTGCTCCTGATCGTCATGATGTTCCTGGCGATCGCGACCAGCGGTGATGACAAGATGGCGGCAGACTCGCTCCGCGGTGCGATCGGATATCTGATCGGGTTCTGCTTCGCCGTCGTCTTGAGCGAGATCGTTCTGCACACGATTCGATTGAGGCTGCCTGGCTGGTATCGTGCCGCATATCACGCAATTCTCGCCCTCGTATTTCTCTACCCGATTGCTCTGGTGCCGCTCTTGAACGAGCCGGAGAGCCCGCGGCTTCAGTGGGCGCTCTTCGGCTTTTCGCCTCTGGCTACACTTGTGCTTCTGTTGCTCGTGCCGGCGGCGAGAGGCGGTGCGGCCTACGTCGCCAAGAACGGCAGCCCCTGGCGGTGGCCGCTGTATCCGTGGTCGCTCTTCCTGATCATGGCCGGCGGGCTCGCGGTCCGGAGCTACTCGCTCTGTATGTCGTTTCACTACGTCAACGGCAGCCGCACCATCTTCGCGCCATATTTCCTTGTTCCGGTCGGGCTGGCCGTGAGCCTCATCTGGCTTGAGATCGGGATTGCCGGTCGGCGGCGCGGTGTCATGATCGCGGCGTCGGTTGTGCCGTTCTTGCTCGCGTACGTCGCCACGACCGGCCACCGTTACGAGCCGGTCTACTTGAGCTTCTGGACTGAGTTCCGCAACACGCTCGGGGGCACGCCGTTCTATCTCGCCGCCGTTGCGGTGGTGCTGTTCCAGTTTTACGCGGTGATCCGGCGCGTGCCGGCGGCCTGGGATTTTCTGTGGGTGTCACTGGCCTTGCTGTCGGCGATTGGGCGAAACTCGCTCGATTTCGACGCGCTCGTCGCGCCCGACCACTACCGCTGGTCGCCGCCGGGTCTGGTGTTGGCGCGGCTCGCCTGGCGCCGGCGGGACACGATTGAGGCGCTCCTGTCGGGAACCGCGCTCTCAATTGCCATCGCGCGTTCTTGCACGATCATCTGGCCAGAAGTCGATTCATTCCTGGTGGCCGCTCACTTGATCGTCGTCACCTTCATGGCCGTGGGCGCAGTCCCGGATGACATAGCTGCGAGGTTCGCGAGGACATGGGCTTGTTTTGCACTCCTGGTGCTTCAACTCTTTGCGGTACTCGGTTATGAGCCGCTGGTCGATGCGCTGACTCCGAACGGTGTTCCAATCTATGTGGCGGCGATCACGGGCGTGGGGATTGCCTATGGATTCCGCTTGCGCGACCGGCGCTATGTCGCAGTGGCGGCCGCGGGCCTGGCGGCGTGGCTCGCACAGTCGGGCGCCCCGAATTACAAGCAGCTTCGCCGCATCCTGGTCGGGTTGGATCAAATCGCCTGCGGGCTTCTCTTCTTCATCGTCGCCGGGGCGATCAGCCTGAGAAAGGCCGGAATCTGGCCGCGATCTCTGCCGAAATCCCTCGCCTGGCTCTTCAGGCGATGATGTCCTTCACGACCGTTCCGTGCACGTCGGTCAGGCGGAAGTCTCTGCCGGCGTGGCGAAACGTGAAGCGCTCGTGGTCGAATCCCAGCAGGTAAAGCAGCGTCGCGTGCAAATCGTGGACGTGCACCTTCTTGTCCACGGCCTGAAAGCCGAGGTCGTCGGTGGCGCCGTGGACGTATCCCCCCTTCACGCCGCCGCCAGCCAGCCACATCGTGAAACCGTAGTGGTTATGGTCGCGGCCGTTCATTTTTCCCTGATTTGAGCCAGGGGTGGGCAGCTCGACAGTCGGCGTACGGCCGAACTCGCCGCCCCAGATCACCAGGGTGTCGTCAAGCATTCCGCGCATCTTGAGGTCGGCAAGGAACGCGGCGATCGGCCGGTCGCACTGGGTGGCGAGCTCGCGGTGGCCAGTGGCCAGATCGTCGTGGTGGTCCCAGGGCTGGCCGTCGCCGTGCCAGAGCTGGACGAACCGCACCCCGCGCTCGAGCAACCGCCTGGTCGCCAGAAGCTGTCGCGCGTGGACGCCGGGTCCGTACATCCTGCGGATCATCTCGGGCTCTTGGTTGACGTCGAAGGCATCGGCCGCTTCCGACTGCATCCGGTAGGCCAGCTCGAACGACTGAATTCGCGCCTCGAGCTCGGGCTCGTGGCCGCTCTTGTCGAGATGGCGCCGGTTGAGCTCGCCGAGCAAGTCGAGCTGGGCGCGCTGGGCCTTGGGCCCGACGCCGTGATTGCGGATGTGCGCGATCAGCTTGTCGATCTCGGTGTGCCTGCTGTCGACATAGGTTCCCTGAAAGATCCCGGGCAGAAAGGCCGACTGCCAGTTCTGCGACTCGGCGATCGGAAACCCGCCTGGGCACATCACGACGAACCCGGGCAGGTTCTGATTCTCCGTACCCAGGCCATAGAGAACCCACGAGCCGACGCACGGCCGCGCCTGCCGCGCTTCGCCGCAGTTCATGAGCATGAGCGACGGCTCATGATTGGGAACATCAGCGTGCATCGAGCGAATCACGCAGATCTCGTCGATCATTCCGGCCGTGTGGGCAAAAAGGTCGCTGACTTCAATCCCGCTCTGCCCGTACTTCTTGAACTTGAACGGTGAGCCCATCGCGGCGCCGGTCTTGCGCTCGGTGGGCAGATTCGTGGGCACCGGCTTGCCATTGTGGCGGTCAAGCATCGTCTTGGGATCAAATGTATCGACGTGCGACGGCCCGCCGTTCATGAACAGATGCACGACGCGCTTGGCACGAGCGCGGAGCGGGGGCCCTTTGGGGAGCAGCGGGCTTGGTCCGTTGATCGAGCCCGCGATCAGGCGGGCCGCCGGGTTGTCGCCGTCGCCGGCCGCTGCGCGGGCGGCGTGAGTTAACAACCCGGCATCTGAAAGCACGCCGGCAAGCGCCACGGCCCCCATGCCCATACCCGAGCGGGTCAGCAGCTCGCGGCGCGTCATGACGGCGTCTTCGAGCCTTGGTGCAGGATGCGACATCAGAAAAACCTCGCTTGAGAAGCAGCCGAAACCGGTGCTTCTCTCCAGTCAATCAACAAACATGAACTCGTTGGTCAGTAGCAAGACCTGGCTCAACTGCTCCCAGGGCGAGAGCCGCGGCTCTTTGCCCGTGGTCGAGGCGGATTTCGCGCCGCCGCTTTGCCCGGCGATGAAGCCCGTCGCCAGCGCGAGCTCATCCTTCTCGGGCAATCGGCCCAGGACCCGCCGATACAGGCCGCGGACGGCCTCCGCGGTTTGATCGCCGGAGCGGGAAGCCTGCTCCCGCACGATTTCGCCCGCGAGCCGTCGCGCCTGCTCGTGGAGGAACGGGCTGTTCATCAGAAAGAGAGCTTGCTGGGGAACCGTCGTGACGAAGCGCCGCGGGCTGGTCGCGTCGGGCACGGCGAAGTCAAACGTGCGGTAGACGCCGTCCAGGTTCTGGCGGTCGATAAACCCATAGAGCGTGCGCCGCGACACGAACGCCGGCGATTCGACCGGCGTGGTCGGACCGCCGAAATAAGGGCCCAGGGAGCCGGAGACGGCCAGCACCGAATCGCGCATCGCCTCGAAGTCGAGCCGCTGGCGATTGAACCGCCACAAAAGGCGGTTATCGGCGTCTGCCTCAAGCCCAGCCGGCCGCGGCAGACTTTGCTGCTGGTAAGTCGTCGAGAGCATGATGCGAGCGGTGAACCGCCTTGATCGACCAGCCGGACTTCGATGAACTCGCCCGCGAGATAGTCGAGCAGCTCGGGATGCGACGGGGGATCGCTGCGAACACCGAAGTCGCTGGGCGTGCCGACCAAGCCCTTGCCGAAATGCCAGAGCCAGACCCGGTTCACGAACACGCGTGCAGTCAGAGGGTTGGCCTCCGACGCGATCGCCTGTGCGAGCTCGAGGCGGCCGCTTCCGTGTTGGAACGGCGCACGCTCGCTGCTCGAGAGCACCTTGAGGAACCGCCGGGGTATTGCCGGCCCGGGCCGCCCCGGATTGCCTCGCATGAAAACGTGCGGGTCGATGGGCTTTGGCGTGTCACTGACCACCATCGCCCGCGGAGGTGACCCGGGGTCGGTGGCGTTGATTTGCTGAATAACGGCGTTCAACTGCTCGAGCCGGTTGCGCTGCCCTTGATCGAGGATGAACCGCATCCCATCGTTGTTCACCGCCAGCGGTCCGCCCTCGCCGAAGATCGCCTTCCGCAGCGACTCCCATTCCGGTTCCGGCAGAGCCGCGACGGGTGCCCCCTTCGACTTCGCAGTCTGCTCGTTCCAGCGACTTTCAAGCTGAGCGAAGAGCGACGCGTAACGATCAACCACTTCGCCTGCGCTCGAAGGCGGGCCGGCAAGCACAACCTTGGCAACCAGCGGGTGAACGGGCGCGGCCTTCGGGTCTTTGGGCGAGACGAGCTCGCGATGAAGCTCGGTGGCCTTGGCGGTGAACTGACTCGGAGGCAGCGCGGCGAATGCCCGCCACGGGCCGAACACCGGGTCTTTCGGGTTCACGCCAGTGACGTGCCGCCGCCACATCGACATCACACCGCGCAGCCGCCTTGAATTCAGCCCGGCGGCACGCGCCTGTTCTTCGAGCTTCCGGCTGCGCGCGTCGAAATTCAGACTCTGGCCAGCCTTCAAGTATTGCGAAAGCTTCGCCGTCATCTCGGCGGAGAATTCCCCGCGCCGGGCCGCCAGATAATCATCTCGCGTCTTGGTGGCCGTAGCCAGTTTCTTCTGGTACGCGGCAAAACGCGGACTTCCCGTCGCGTCAGCCAGGAGGGGCAGCTCGGCCGGCTCGATCGTGCTGGCGAAGACTCCGTACAGCGAGTAATAGTCTTCGGTGGGAATCGGGTCGAACTTGTGGTCGTGGCAGCGGGCACACGTCACCGTCAAGCCAAGAAACCCACGGCTGACCACGTCGATGCGGTCATCGATGATCTCGTTCTGGTCGAGCAGGAACCGCCTGCCGACCGTGAGGAACCCCATGGCGGCCAGGGCCCGGCGGTCAACACCACCGCCAAGCTGATCGGCGGCAAGCTGCTGCTGCACGAACTTGTCGTAGCCCAGGTCGGAATTGAACGCCGAGATGACGTAGTCGCGAAAAGTATAAGCAAACGGGTAGCGGCGATCCTGGGTGAACACATATCCCTTCGTGTCAGCGTAGCGGGCGACGTCGAGCCAGTGCCGGCCCCATCGCTCGCCATATCGGGGAGACGCGAGCAGGCGGTCGACGACGTGCGCGAACGCATCGGGCGAATGGTCGGCCTCGAACGCATCGACCTCCTGGGCGGTCGGCGGTATGCCCCAGAGGTCGATCGTCGCGCGGCGGATCAGCGTTCGCTTCGAGGCCAGGGGAGAGATGCTGAGGCCGCTCGATTCCAGCTTGGCCATGACGAATGAGTCTACGGGCGACTGCACCAACGCCCGATTCTTGACCGAGGGCGGCGAGACGGGCTTGATCGGGCGGAACGCCCAGTGCGTGGCAGCATCGGCGCGGCCTTCGCGGGGTTGGCGGTCTCCGTCTTGATCGCGGGCCACGGCGCACCCTGGCTGACCCACTGACGGAGCGCGGCGACAGACGCATCGGGAAGCTTGCCGGACGGCGGCATCTTCAGCTCGGCGTGGGTTTGTGCGACGGCTTGAACAAGCAGGCTCTCGTCCGGTTTGCCGGCAACCAGCGCCGGGCCGGTGTCGCCCCCCTTGAAGGCTGCCTCGCGGCTATCAAGACGCAGGCCGTTGGATTGCTTCTTTTCACCGTGGCACTTGAAGCACTTGTCCGCGAGGATCGGCCGCACCCGCGACTCGAAGAACTCGATCGCTTCCGGTGGAAACGCCGGGCGTGCGGCCACTTTGCCGGCTGCGTCATCAGCGGCACGCGCGGAAGATTGCGATGCAGCCAGGAGCACGAGCAATGCGCCCAGGGCAATGCTGAACGGCGAAAAGCGTCGGCAGATTCTGCGGGCTCGGGATCGGGCGTGAGGCTGGAAAGCAAAATAATGCATGAGTTTCCAGAAACTCGAGCTAGTTTTCGTCGGAGGAAGGTTCGATCACGGCATGGACCATGACCGGGCGGGAAATCGAGGCACGAAGCGGCTGGAAGGAAAAAGAAACCGCGACCGGAGAGCCGTCGCGAGTCTCGGCCCGCTTCCAAGTCTTAATTATTTGCTATTTGGCGCGTGAAGGCAACCCCTGAGGGGTGGGGGACACAGCCGGTCTGCTTTCCACAATTCGTACGATCGGCGATCCAGTTCGATCGCCCAGCGCAGGATTCGACATCCAGAAGATCGGCGACGCGGCCCGAGCAGTTTGTGAAAGTTCTTGCCTGGTTCAAAACGCGCCCCTCGTTGCGATGCTCCGCGTCGCCTCGGGCTCACCGACGCTCCGCGTCGTTCGCCCACTGGTCCAAACGGGGGGGGGACTTCGTTTTGTACATTTGTCGCGCACCCTTTCCCAGTAAGGCTTAAGGGAACGACGGTTGGAGGTGCTGTTCGCTTCGATCCGTACTTGAGCAACCGTGGTCTCAGTCGCTTTTGCGGACAGCGCTCCCGAGCAAGTCCGCGTGCCCACCACCCGATCTACCCTTGGATCAGCCAATTGGCGTTTACTTTCGTTTGAAAAAAATCTCTTCGGGCCTGCGTCACCCGTCTTTTGCGTCATCCCCTTGCAGCAACTGGACTTAACCGATGACGCAGGAATAATCGGAACCCCCCCGAAATCAACGGAACTCAATATCTCCACATGATTTGTGCGGTGACGCAGTAGGTGACGCAGAATGAATCAACCATCGCCTCGCCCGCCCCGCATGTCCCGCCCGCACCACGCCTACTCCTGCTCATAATCTTAATCGTGGTCCCAATCTTAATCCTGATCCCAATCTTAATCCTGCTCCCACCCTCCGCGTTCAACCCACCCCCCGATCAGCGATTTCGTTTTGTATATTCGTCGCGCGTCCTTACGCCACAAGGAGTAGGGGAACAGCGGCGGTGAGTACTGGTGGCTTCTTGAGTGTCGCCCTTACCTACGCGATGAGCCCTCGCCCCTCCCGCTGATCGCGCGCCTGGCACTGTCAGCCGAAGGCCGGGTAAGGGGTCGTCCTCCTGCACTCGGCGTTTACGCCCACGACACACGTATCGCACATTAAAAATAAACATACGTGAATGGACCTAAATGGGACTCCAGAGCCCAAAAACAATCCCATTTTGCTTGCGGGCTCGGGCCTCGTCCTCGGCTGGTAGAAACACGCTTCGGCAGCACGGAAGTGCTGACGCACAAAGAGGATAGCGCCGCCAGTCCCGCTCGTCGACCGCTCGTTCGCCAGGTAAAAACTCATCCTCACCTTGGCCCAGGGTCGTCCCGCGCCGCGTTCCGCTCAAAACCCCACGCAATCCCCTCGCGCCACGTTCACCCATTCCAGACGCAATCCGACCCCTTCTTTCCCGCTGCAAGGGGCTGGTGAGCACGCGGCAAGTGGTTCAGCATCCCCAAGAACGAACAAATGAATCATTCCCCGGTTCCAGAGGGCGAGCGACAAGAACAAAAAAAGAAGAAGAGGACGAAGGGAACGAGGTGGTGGTCGTTGCCCCGTGCCGACTCCGGTGTCAGCGATCGAGACTCAGATGCATAGATTATAACACGAGCCTCGCGGATTGGCTAATTCGTCGATCAGGAAATCTGGATTTCTCTTGCCAGTCAGAGCGACCACAACGATCATCACGATCGCAATGAACAAACAGGAAAGGTCCGAGCACCGATTCCGCCAGAAACTTGCATTCCCAAACGCGCGGTAAGCGACAGCCCAGCTCGGTCTGATCTTGCCAGGTGATACCCCTCCACCGCCTCCTCTCCTGCAACCGATGCAGCCCAGAGCTCGCCGCGGCACCTTCGCGTCAGCCGCCCCCTCCGTCCTCCGGCCTGATTTCAGTCCTCAGTTCTCCTCCCTCCGCCAGGCTTCCGCCTGCCCGTCCACCATCCACCCACAAGAAAAAATGCCCGCACCGGAACCTCGGACCATCTTTGTCCTACGGTATGAGTACAATCCGGCGCGACATCGAGTTCATGCGGAGACCGGCTCGACGCGCCGACCGACTTCGACCCGCGGCAGCACGGCTTCTGCTACACCAAGGCCACGTACCAGCTCCCGTTTCTGCGCTTGACAGAGGGTGAGCTTGTCGCGTTGTTTCTGGGCGAGAAGCTCTTGCGCCAGTACCGCGGCACGCCTTACGGCCCAGACCTCGCCCGCGCCTTCGACAAGCTCACAAGCGCGCTGACTGATCCGATCGACGTCGACGCCCGCCGGCTGGGCGAGGCCTTGTCGTTCCGGTCCGCGGCCCCGGCGATCTTCGACGTCGAGATCATCCGGACCTTGATCGCGGTCATCTTGGAGCGCCGACAGGTCAATATCGACTACTGGACCGCGTGGCGAAACTCGCGGAACCAGCGCAGGATCGACCCGTACCACCTAATCGTGACCACGATGCCATCGGGCGGCTGGGTGAGGAAACCGCATTATATCCGCCAGTTGGCAAGCGTGAGGTTGTAGCCGATCTGCTGCACCCGCTGGAAGTGGGGTGTGTTGCCGGTGACCAGTTCAAGGCCGTGATGCAAGGCCAGTGCGGCGATCATCGCATCCGCGGGGCCGATCGGGCGGCCTACCCGTTCGAGTTCGCCGGCGATGCGGCCGGCCAGCTCACCATCGGATTCCTCGAATGCAATCACTTCCTGAGCGGCCAGCGACGCGAGAAAGGACTGGAGCCGGCGGACGCTCTGTTTTTTCTGGAACCCCTGCACGATCTCCATCACGCTGATCGCCGAGAGGGTGTAATGGCCGAACGCCCGGCGGTAGCTTTTGGCGTTGCCGGCGACGGTCTGGTCGAAACCCTTGATGATTTCCGACAGGATGTCGGTATCGAGCAGAGCTTTATTCAACGGAGACGGTCCGCCAGGGTTCGTCGCGGCGACGCTTCATGGCGTCGGCGACGATGGCGTCCAGCTCATCGGCGGCGTCAGGCATCGAGCCGAGCAAGGGATCGTCGTC
Source organism: uncultured Planctomycetota bacterium (assembly GCA_963823665.1). Taxonomy (GTDB): domain Bacteria; phylum Planctomycetota; class Planctomycetia; order Isosphaerales; family Isosphaeraceae; genus CAVXHV01. The sequence continues at coordinate 293,137 of CAWGMQ010000003.1, read as the reverse complement.
GGTGGCGTTGCCATTCTGCGGCGTCTGCTTGACTTCCCGCAGCAAAAGCCGTGCGGCTTCGGCCATCGCATCGTCGATGGACGCGAAGCGGCCGCTTTGCACGATGGCCTGGATCGAGCTTTCGAGGTCGTTAGGTAAATGAATCGTCATTTCGTTATGCTCCTCCTGATCAGATTATCACGTCGAGACCGTTTTGCCAAGCGATGCCGCGGCTCGGCCTGCTCGCTCTTTTTCGCTTGAACGTTGAAGTGTTTGGTCGCATGGTCTCAAACGATATAACGACTAAACGGCCAAACATGAGAACAGTAGCTATCATCAGCCAAAAAGGTGGAACGGCACCGCTTCGCGGTGCGGCTCAGCATGAAAAGGGTCGGGGCTGACTGAGGGGCCTGAGCAGCAGTTCCACCGGCGGTGCTTCGCGATCAAGGGGAGCGTTGCCGCAGGCTGCGGATGGCTGCCGTGTGGCTTTCCCGTGGCCCACCCTCCGCTTTCCCCCTCCCTGACAGGGAGCGGGAGCGGGAGCGGGAACGGGAAGGGGGAGGGGGAGGGGGAATTTTTCGCCTATCTCGCCGCTTGCGGCGACACCGCCTGAAACCATCTTTTGCCGGTCTGGCCCCCCAACGTTCAACGGGGCCGGGCCGAGCAAATACCAATCACGCTTGCTCTAAGCGAACCGATTCGCGATCCGGCATGAACGGCCTCGGTACGCCGGGGCCGGGCGTGGCGGTCGCCGGGGAGCGGTCTGGTTTGCTCCGCCAGTCCAACTAAAACGGGTTAACTGGAGGAGTTCGCACGCAGGCGTTAGTATCGATGTTGTCACAAAATGCGGGAGACTCGGCAAAGCGACGGCGTCGTCGACCGGGTGAACTAGGGGGCATCGCAACCCTAGCGACGCTTAACCGGGTTTTACGTTCCGTCGCTCCCTAAACCCCGAAGTCGAGCGGGTTTGTTGCAGGCGTAAGGTAATTCTAAATATCGTTATATGAGAGTGCTAATGTCCGCGCGATTAGCTATTATCGACGCAATAGCGTTATAAACGTCCACTTCTGTATTAAGTGATTCTAGCGTTAGTATCAGCGAATACCGTGCTTTCTTGTTGTAACAGTTGCGGTTCGGTCGCTCACGCCACCAGCCGGTAATTGGAAATACTGCGATGTACGCCGATGCGGCCAGTTCGGCGGCAGTGCCTTTCCACCAATCCGAATGAATCGAACCTTTTCTACGAATGTCATCGCCAAGCACCCAGTTTCTCGAATCGCTTACCAGATCGGCGGGCCGGACTCTGCCTTCTTCCCCTTCTTCCCAGGAATCTCGGGTTAAGCGTCGGCGGAACTGGGTCATCGATTCTTCTGGTCGCCGGACGTCAAATCGCAGTCCGTGCGATTGATAGCGATGTTTCATGTTCCAGCCACGACGACCCGGACTTGGCTCGATGAAGTACGATAGCGTAACACGCATTTTCAATTCGACGTTGTTAATCTCCCGCAGGAGTTCGATCGGCCACGGTAATGCATGGATATGCATTTCATTCGAGGATGGTTTTGTCTTGCCTTCCTGCCAGCAGAAGGGTTGCAACGAATCCTGAATGATCATTGTCGCCCGGCTGGTCACAGATCGGCGGGCGATCGAAAGGCTGGGTACGCCATACCCGTAGCAGCGAAGCAGGTCCTGGCGATCCCGTTTTTCTGGAAACTCGGCGACCATCGCTTTTGTCCACCGGGCGGAATGGATGAGCAGGCCGCGTATTGATTCGGGCCACAATATCGGGTATTCGCCTTGCAAGATGGCCCCGTATCGTGCTGCCAATGCCGTTGCCGCACTAGTGTCCAGCATGGTCGATAAAAGCGAGCCGTCACGCGAAACATGCGTGGTGAGCAGCGAAAGATCGTCGATCTCCCAAACTTGTCCTGCCGGATCGACTGCGTAATTACCGCCTTCCATCACAATATCGGGTTTCAGCGGAAAGTCGCGTTTGGCCCAACTGAATGACGTGGTGCTTCTTGGGCTCAACGCCCCTTTGAGGGCAAGAGGATTGTATCCTGAATAATCCGGGTGCTCGATCATCGCCTTGCCGGTGTAGGCACCGACCGTTATTACATTCCATGCCTGAGCTGGGTCCTGGATGCTCGCCTGACGATTGGCTTCGGGATAGGTTGCGGCTGAAAGTGTGTCGTCGAAATTCCCAGTGGAGACGACCATCAATCGGCGGACGTCGTCAAGGGCCCCGGCACACATCTGATCGATGGCAGCAGACCACAGGGTCGGAGCCCACTTTTCCTTATCGTCGGCGGTAATCGCCATGCAGACAACACGGCTGCGTTGAGGCGATTCGATTTCTACCTTGGCCACCGACCCCACGGTGATCGGGCCGTAATCCGGTGGATCGTTCACGCCAACATCGGGAATGATTTTGATTGCCTCCAGACGATGTTCAAGCTCGACCGAGCCGCGTTGGCGAAGCAATTCGGCAAGTGTCGGGCCATAGAGTGCCTATCCTGCCATCTGGGTGCCGTGTCCATGGCGATCGGAGGCTTCCCAGTCATCGATCCAGGCGAGGTTATGCTGTTCAGCCAACGCCTGCTCGATTAGTGGGTGACCGCGGTTGACGCCGCGATCAAGGATACATACTGCGGGAGCAGCATCACCGGCAAAGGTCGTCCTCTCGAGCATTGCGAAAATTAGCTCTGCCTGACCGGCCGGCGGCGAGAACGAGAACAAGGACATGCATTGCATTCTTGACACGACTCGTTAGTTTAGGTAATCTCCGTCGATCACCCAAGGATTTCCACCCATGACAATGCCCCGTGCACATCTCGTCGATCCCGCCGTAACTCGCTGGTATCACTGCGTCACCCGCTGCGTGCGACGGGCGTTCCTGCTCAGTGAAGGCCCGCTCGACCGCAAACAATGGATCGATCAACGGCTGCAAGAACTTGCGGGTATTTTCGCGATATCCGTAGGCGGATTTTCCGTCATGGACAACCATCTTCACGTCCTCGTGCGCCTCGACGCCGACCTGGCCAAAAACTGGTCAGACGAAGACGTCGTCCGGCGCTGGGGAAGGCTCTTCCCACCACGCGACAAGTCCCGCCAGCCCCTCCCGGTCACCAAGGCCTGGGTCGAGTGGCGCTTGCAAGATGCCAACTGGATCGCCATAGCCCGCGAGCGACTGCAAAGCCTGAGCTGGTTCATGAAATGCCTGAAAGAACCACTCTCTCGCCTGGCCAACCGCCAAGACAACGCCCGCGGCGCATTCTTCGAAGGACGATTCAAAAGCGTCGCGATCCTCGACGAAGAATCGCTCCTGGCCACCTGCGCTTACATCGACTTGAATCCCGTCGCGGCAGGAATCGTGGAAGTCCCCGAACTAAGCCCCCATACGTCGATCACCACGCGAATCGAACACGTCAAGGACCAAGGCCGAATTCCCGACCTGACCCCCGCAAAATCCGGCGGAATCGCCGGATCAAACGCCGCCGCCGCTCTCGAAGAATCCATCTGGCTCTGCCCCGTCGAAGATCGCCGCAAGCTGGATTCATCACGTGAAGGAATGCTCGAAGACTTCTCACTGGGAAACTATCTGCTCCTTGTCGAACACACCGGCCGCCTCTTCCGCGACGGCAAGACCGCCATCTCGGCCGAGCTATCAGGAATCCTCGAACGAATCGGCTCAAACGCCGAAAACTGGTGGGCCCGCCTCGAAAAGCTGAGCAACGGCAAGCTGCTAGGCCGCTTCTTCGCCGCCAGCCGCGCGCGCCTGCGAGAAGTCGCCGCCCACCTGGGCGTCCACCACCTCGCTAACCTCGCCGGCTGCCCCGCCCGATAATCGAATCGACGAATCCCGGCTCAGCCGTGCGCCACACGTCGCCAGCCGTACGCGCGCTGTTCACACCCCCGTTCGTCGATCACACTCTTCCACGTGCGTGAATGCGCATTGAACCGTTCCCCCGTGGCGGCCCGCAGGAGTGCAGGCCGCGCGGGGGGCGTTCTCCCCGATGTGGGCCTCGTGGCCTTCGTGCCGCTGACCGAACCTACCAACTCCAAGCTTGATTCGCGACGCCTGTCCTTGTCCTCGTCCTTGTCCTCGAGCGCTCGCGGTCCCGGCCTGTTCCGCGATCGAGGCGGATCTGCCAAAATGAGACGCTACCGAAGATCACACACCTTTACGGATTTCGCACTCACAGACGTTCGGATCTTTCACCGAGAAGGCCCCGCCATGGCCCCATCCATAACCGACCGCAACCTGCTCTTTGCCGTCATCGCGCTGCAGCTTGACATCCTCGAACAGGAACAGTTCGCCGAGGCCTGCGCCGTCTGGGCGTTGACCATGGAACGGCCAATGGACGAGCTCCTTCTGGATCGCGGCTGGATCTCGCCGGATGACCGCCAGGAAATCACCCACAATCTCCAGCGCAAGCTCAAGAAGCACCGCGGAGACGCCCACGCCTCGCTCGCCGCCGCGGCCGATTCTTCCGTGCGCGAGATCCTCCGAACGATCAACGAGCCGGTGGTCCGCCAATCCGTTGACGAGCTGGCGCCGGCCACCGGACATGTGCTGGCCACCTTGATCCCCGACAGGGCTTCGCAGCACACGTCGATCCGCTACACGCTCAGTCGCGTCCATGGCGAAGGGGGGCTAGGTCGGGTCTGGCTGGCGCACGATACCGACCTCAACCGCAAGGTCGCCCTGAAGGAAGTCCGCATCGATCGGACCGCCGACGTCCGCACCCTCCGCCGGTTCTTGAAAGAAGCGCAGGTCACCGGGCAACTGGAACATCCCAACATCGTTCCCGTGTATGAGCTCGCCCGCCGCAAGGAGGACGACCATCCGTTCTACACCATGCGATTTGTCGAAGGGCGGACGCTGGGCCAGGAGATTGCCGAGTTTCATCGCGACCGCGCCGGCAAGCCCGCCTCCCGGCTGGACTGGCAGCGCCGGCTACTAGAGCCGTTTCTGAAGATCTGTGAGGCAATCGGCTACGCCCATTCACGAAACGTGATCCACCGCGATTTGAAGCCCGAAAACGTCGTACTGGGGGATCACGGCGAGGCGATCGTCCTCGACTGGGGACTGGCGAAGCTCCTCACGGAATCGCTCCGCCCGCATTCGACGGTCGATGCCGACCCGATCGAAGTCACCGATGGCGCCCAAAGCGACAAGACGCATGGCCGCGTGGGCACGCCGGTTTACATGGCCCCCGAGCAGGTCGCGATGAACGACGATCAGATCGACACTCGCACGGATCTCTATGGCCTCGGTGCGATCCTCTACGAGATCCTCGCCAATCGTCCTCCCGCGCAAGGTACGACGCTCGAAGAGATCTATCAAAACGTCTCAGCGGGCCGCATTCCCCGTGCTCGCGAGGTGGACCTGACCGTCCCAGCCGCACTCGATGCCATCTGCGCCAAAGCCCTGTCACTCAATCGCCACGACCGGTACGCCAGCGCATCGGCATTGGCCGATGAGGTGCGGCGCTGGCTGATCGACGAGCCCGTGTCGGTGTATCGCGACCCGCTCACGGTGCGGTTGACGCGGTGGGGCCGCAAACATCGTACCTTGGTCACCAGTGCCGCGGCGGTGCTTTTGGTAGCCGTGGCCTCGTTCGCCGTTTTCGCGTCGGAACGGTCGGCACATGCCAGCGAGATCGGTCGCAAAAACAGCGAGCTGATCCGGGCCAATGCGGCCCTGGACGCCCAGCGCCGCCGCGCCGAGGATCGCGAGGCGCAGGCGATCGCGGCGGTGAAGCAGTTCGGCGACGTAGTGGCCAACGAGCCGGAGTTGAAGAAGAATCCAGCACTGGAAGCCCTTCGCAAGCGCCTGCTGAAGGAGCCGCTGGCGTTCTTCCGCGCGCTGCGCGATCGCCTCCAGGCGGACAAGGCGACGACTCCGGAATCGCTTGCCCGGCTGGCATCAGCGAGCTTTGACCTGGGCTCTCTCACCGATGAGATCGGCGACAAGCAAGACGCCCTGGCGGCCTTCCAGGAATCGCAGACGATCCGGCAGAAACTGGCCGACGACAATCCCAACGTCATCAAGTTTCAGCGCGACCTGGCCGTCAGCCGCTACAACATCGCCACGCTTCTGCAGCAGACCGGCAAGCCGGCCGAGGCCCTGGAAGCGGCCGAGTCGGCGCTTGCGATCCAGCGGAAGCTGGCCAACGACAACCCCACCGACACTCAGGTCCAGAGCGACCTGGCGAATAGCCACAGTAGTATAGGCATGCTGCTGTACTCTAGCGGCAAGCTGGCCGAGGCCCTGAAATCGCTTGAGTCGGCGCGGAAAGTCCGACAGAAGCTGGCCGACGATAACCCCACAGTCAGGCTGTTTCAGGGCGAACTGGCAGCGAGCTACGGCAACATCGGCTTCGTGCTGGGCGTGACCAGCAAGCGAGCCGAGGCGCTGAAATCGTACGAGCGGGCGCGGCGCTCTTCCAGAAGCTGGCCGACGACAATCCCGCCGTCACCAGGTTCCAGAACCAGTTGGCGAACACCCACAACAGCATCGCCTACGTGCACCACGACGCCGGCAAGCCGGCCGAGGCGCTGAAGTCGCTCGAGTCGGCGCGCGAGTTCTATCAGAAGCTGGCCGACGACAATCCCTCCGTCACCGAGTTCGTCGCTGGCCTGGCGCGCACCCAGGACAACATCGGCATCATGCTGCACGAGAGCGACAAGCCGGCCGAGGCGCTGAAGTCGCTCGAGTCGGCGCGGAAAGTCCGACAGAAGCTGGCCGACGACAACCCCTCCGTCACCTGGTACCAGGAGGAGCTGGCGCAGCCACAACAGCATCGGCCTCTGCCTGCGCGATCGGCAAGCCAGCCGAGGCGCTGAAATCGTACGAGTCGGCGCTGCTGATCCGGCAGAAGATAGCGCGGGACCATCCCGAGTCGCCCGTTTGGCAGAGCAACTTAGGCGGGATATTGAACAATCTCGCGATGATCGAACTGGATGCAAAACGGTTTGAGCAGGCCCGCGACCTTCTCCGGCAGGCCATCGAATCGCAGCGCAAGGCTCTCGCGGTTTATCCCGCGACCACGGGCTTCCGGCGGCCTATGGACGCTCAGCTCAGCAATCTCATCAAAGCTTGCCGAGGGCTGAACGACGCCAAAGGCGCGGCCGAGGCTGAGCAAGAACTCGCCAAGTTCCGCGCCTCCGACCCGGCGATGGCGGCCATGGATGCGCGATTGGCCGGGATCCTCAAGGGCGATCAGACTCCCAGGGACAACAGCGAGCGTCTCCAACTGGCCCAGCGCGCCTACGACAAATTGCTGCATGCCGCCGCCGCCCGGCTCTGGACCGAGGCGCTCGCGGCTGAGCCGAGCCTTGCCGACGATCGCCAGGCCCAGCACCGCTACAACGCCGCCTGCGCCGCCGCGCTGGCGGGCGCGGGTCACGGCAAGGACGACCCGCCTCCCGATGACGCCGCCAAGGCCAAGCTCCGCCGCCAGGCTCGTGAATGGCTCCGGGCCGAGCTTGCCACCTGGGCCAACATCCTCGATTCCGGCGCGGCAGACATGAAGGCGAAGGTCGCGTCGACCCTTCAGCACTGGAAGGAAGACACCGACCTCGCCGGCATCCGCGATGAAAAGGAACTGGCCAAGCTGCCCGAAGACGAGCGCGCCGCGTTCAAACGGCTCTGGAACGACGTCGATCAGCTCCTGACCAGGGCGAATGGCAGCGGTTAGAAGTATTCCAGACACCCATCCTATTGTCACGGTCCTCCGCATCCACTCATCCGTGGCCCGCACGTTCGGCAAAAAACCACGGCCTCGGGTCGTTTCGAACACCCAAAATGCCAGTACCCGTCGCTCGGCGAAAGGTGGATGTCTAACATCCCCGGCCGCGGCGTGTCGGTGGCTCAGCGACGGCTCCGATATCTAGACGACCTCCGCATCAAGGAAAAGGGCCGTCTCATCATTAACCTCAGGATGATCCGCGATGGCCAACCTCAGAAATGAGCTGAAATCGCGGCAGACTACCTTGCGCCGTCTTCACGACGACCTGCGAGATTCATCCTTCGCGCGCCTTGAATGGAGCGCCGAGGTTCGGGCCCGGCGAACGCTGGACTCCGACGCCACCATCGAACACTGGTTCCTCGCCGAGCTCTTCCTGCTCACCTGGAGCAACTGGGCCGGCCTGCTCGAGCGATTCTGCCGCTACTTTGGTCAAGAACTCGAGTCCTTTCCCAAGACTTGGTCGCAACTGATCGCGAACTGCAACCTACTCGTTTTCACACTGACTCGAGACCAAACGCTCGACGAATTCATCGCCAGGTCCTGGACCGATTCAGAACCGATGCGGAAGGCGCGCGGAAAGCACCGCGAGCACGACGTCGCCGCGACTTATACCCACGTCGCAAGAAATCACGAGCGAGCAAACCTGCTAAGCCGCGCCGCCCGAATCGAGCTCCCGCTCGCCGTCAAAGAGAAGCTCTACAAGCGTAGCGTCCCTGGCTCCGGCGATTTTGGCATGTCCCGATCCGTCGTCCTCGAGCAGAATGAACGTCTGCTCGACCAATGGCACGAGCTACCAAGACGCATGCAGGATCAGATCCTCGTGCACCTTCGCCATTACGTACATTCCACGCTCTGCGTATCCTGGCTGACCGATTCGAGACCCGAAGCCTCGGCCCTTTTGAGCCTTTCGTGGAGGAGCAAACCCATGTCGCTCGCGCGGCAACCGATGGTTGGCTTTCCCCAGCTCGAAACCCAGCCGTCCGACTCCCTGGCCAAGCTGCTAGACCGCTTAAAAGCCGCAATCTCCGAGCTAGGCTACGACGCCATCATCGAAGACCTCTCCTCCCCAGACCTGATCGGCGGCGAAGACTCCCTCCTCGCCTCACAAGACGTCATGGTCATCCCCGGCTACCTCGAAGACGCCGCGCGACCAATCCTGCTCGCGGCGACAAAAGGCTGGTCCGGGAACTCGCCCCGTTCCTTCACCAAGCTCATGCGCCAGATCAAGGCCCGGCTGATTGAATCCCGAGGCGCCACCCAAACCGTCGTCCCCTTCTGCGACTCCTGGGATTCCACCTCGTTCGAAGAAGAACACGCCGAAGAGCTCCGAGCGTTCGCCAACACCGGCATTCGATTCATCTTCTACCTGGTAGGCGTCCCCGACAGGAAACTCGTCCCGATCACCGTGGGCTTCGACGACACGAAGCCCTGACATCCACGGGTTTAGGGCCCCTCGCCGAATGCCCGGCGCGATAAACGACAGTTGCCACCATTCACACCGTGTCCGCCTGGTCCTTACTCTTGACGCCTCCTCCTCGTTACCTTTTTTACCTCCTGTTCAAATCCGCCATTGTCCCAAACATGACAAGCCTCGAAACAGTGCCCCCGCCTGTTGTCCCGTCGAGGCCCCAGTCCCGACCAGGATCCGGCCCGCTGCGTCCAGCCGACAGATCCCGCCCCCGCCTGTTGTCCCGTCGAGGCCCCAATCCCGACCCGCCCCCGCCTGGCGGCCGCTTCACGCATCGACGGAGAAGCGCGCGATCTCGAATCTTCTTGATCGCGGCTGCCGCGGCGGTGCGCACATCGGCGGAAGGGTCTCGCAAGCACTTTTGCAGCGCGTCGAGGGCGACGCGCGCTTTGGCGGGCTCGACCTCATCGATCGCGTATGCCGCATGCAGGCGGAGAAGCGGAGCCGGGTCTTCGAGTCCGAGAGCGAGACTCGAGACATGCGGCTCGCCGGCATACAGAAGGGCTTATGCCGCGTGGTAGCGGGCACGCTTGCTCGGAGCTTTGAGTGTGGCGACGAGCGCAGAGCGAACTTCGCGAATCCGATCAGCCGCCTGCGCAACGGTCTCGCCCGGCACCGTTTCGTCATCAACGGCGAGATGCGAGAGAACCGACTCGGCGCCTTCGCTGATTGCGGAATTCTGGTCAGCTAGCAACGGCAACACGACGGGCATCGACCGCATGCCCAGTTCGATCAAGGCGATCTCGGCCGCGCTCGAATCGTCCGAGTCGGCGAGCGCGGAGGCGATTGCCGGGATCACCTCATCCGTTCGGGGACCAAAGGTTCGCCAGGACCGATATTCCCGCGTTGTCCACGCGGCATATTCGAGCAGTTGGGCACGGATCTTTGGATCAGGATCACGTGCCCATCCGCAGAACGCAGTCCAGCCAATCATCAGCATGACGACAACTTGCCGCAAAGAACCCTCCTCCTGGAGATCGATCTAATGCGCCGCATGAGTTTTTCCCAATGCGTCATCCACCGTCATGTTCGGGCTCGATTGCCGATTGCCCGCCGCGTGACGCGACTGCTGTGATTGACGTCGGTCAGCCCTGCCGCCTTCGGAAAGCACCGTCGAAAACTCGTAGGTCGGGCTGCAGCCCGACGCATTTTTTAGCGCTGGTCTTTTGGCGGATGTTGCGCCGCAAGGCAGACGTACCGCAAAGAATCGTCAGGCTAAAGCCTGACCTACTAAAACGAATCGATCGTGAAATCACCGGCGGTGGAGTCAACATGGCGCTTGCCGAGCGGCGTGGCGAGGATGTCGTCCTTTCGGTCGGGGCCCACGCTATAGACGACGCCGTCTTTCCCGCGTTTCACATAGCGCAGCGGTTTACCCGTGTACGGATCCACAGGTACCGATTTCAAAATCGATGGGACCAGCGCATTCAAATCAGGCGGGGCCTCACCGTGCTCGGCGCGATAGATCCGCACGGCCAGATCGGTCAAGAGCACCCGGCGAGCCGCGGCGTGGCGCTTCTCCGACGATTCCAGCGTCTGCGTGACCTGGGCCTGTGTCTTTGCCTGTACGCCAGAAACCTTGATCATGATTGAGGGAAAGAATCCCATCTGCTTCATGTTCGCGTTGATGAACATGTTTTCGTACAGGATCGATTGCGCGGCGGGCTCCTGTTTGCGATCGACCTCGAGCAGAAGAGCGATCAGCTTCCGGCACTGTTCGGGGGAGAGCTTGTCGCGCATGTCGCGCAAATGGTAAAGCCCTTGCATTTCTATGGCCTCGCTGATCTGAAAAGCCATCATGGGCACGCGATGACTCATGACCTCGCTCAGGCGAATGAGGTCGCTGTAACGACCCGCCGCTAGGTCGATGCGTCCTTCCAGTTCGGCGAGCCGGCCCTGGGCGACCATCGCGCGGACCAGTCCCCCTCGAATCGAGCCCAGGTCGCGCATCGTCACGTCCATCATCGCGTTCATTTCATAAATCACCGGAACCTGGAACGACTTCTCGAGGCCTTTGCGAGCCTGTGCGATCGGTTCGCCAGATCCTTGCACGATCGGCCCAAGCTCTTTCGCGTCGGCTTTGGCGAGGTCGAGCTTCGACCCGACCAGTCCCGATTTTTCGATCGCGCGCCCGGCCTCCAGCACGTCGTCGTAGCCATTCGGAACCGGGATCGGCGGCGGTTCCGGTAAAGGTCCTCCACCCGATCCAAGGCCGGCGATTGCGCTCCAGACCAGCGCGATCAGAACCACGGCTCCCAGCGAGAGCAAAACCCACGTACGCTTGCGAGTGCGCGGGCGCATCGCGCCGGCATCGGTCGTCATCGTTGCTCCACGAAGGGTTATCCCACGAAAGCTACTTGAATCCCTTGAGTGTCTTCGAGACCTGGTCCGCCTTGGCCCGGGCCGCCTTGGTTGCGGCAGTGTCGCGAATCTTGAGCGCGCGGGCCTGCCATCGTTCGGCTTCGTCGCTGCGGTTAAGCTTGCGCAACAGGATCACGTATTGATCGATCGTATCGGCAAGGTCAGTATTCTCGTCGGGCGTCTTTCGCTCGTGGACGGCAATCGCGCGCCGATAGAGCGGATCGGCCTCATTGTACTTTCCCTGGCTGCGTAGCACGAAGGCCAGCCGCTCGAGCGTTACCAATGTGTTGACGTGGCTGGCGGTCAGCTCTTTCTCTTGAAGCGCCAGAGCACGTTTGAAGTGCGGCTCGGCATCGGCGTAGTGCTCTTGCGCGGTCTGGATCGACGCCAGTGTGAACAACGACAGAAAGACCGAATCCGAGCTGGATTTCTTGTCGGCGTCGCGCACCGCAAGCGCCCACTTCGCCAGCGGCTCGGCATCGGCGTAGCGTTTCTGATGGTAGAACACGCGGGCCAGGTCGCAATACGTCCTTGCCATCAATTTACGGTTGGCAGGAGCATAGGGCTCGAGTTCCTTGATGGCGCGGCGAAACTTCGCTTCGGCGCGGTCGTAATGCCCTTTTTCGAGGTCTTTCCACGCATTTTCGGTGTACCACATCCAGTTGTCGAGCGCGCCCAGCGGCACACTCTGGGCCAGCGCGGGCGACGCACCGGCCAGAACCACGAGATGGATGACGGCACGCCGGATGCAGGACATCGTTCGTAACTCCTTGATTTACCACTATGAGCTTACTGTTCGAGCGGCTATAAGGATACGTTTGGTCGCCCGACGACTCGATATGTTGCTCCCGGAGAGCTTCGTCTCATGCTCCTGTTCGCCTGGCAAAACCTGATCACTCGCCCCACCCGCACGTTCCTGGCGGTCCTCGGCCTGACGATTCCCATCATCGCGATCCTGGGTCTGTTCAGCCTGACCACCGGCATTCGCACGCTGATGGGCAACACGCTGCGCGCATGAACGGTTTGATGGTCATGCGGGCCAATTCACCGGCCCCCGTGTTCAGCAATCTGCCCGCGAGCATGGTCGATGACATGCGCAAGATACCCGGTTCGCGGATTGTCGCGCCCGAGGTCTGGGGAATGTGCCCGCCCATCGAAGGACGCAACTTGCAGCTCCAGGCTGCCGCGCGGATGTTGACCCAGAAGGGTAACGATCGGTTCAGCTCATTCGCGGAGACCATACTGGTCGAAGGACAGCAGCTTCCTGAACACCTCGATTTGAAAAGCGGCGTGTTTGAGCAAGGACTTCTTCCGCCCGAAAAAGGCGGCGGCCGTTTCCTCACGATGGACGACGTGGGTAAGCACAACGTCCTGATCAGCACCAAGATCGCCCACGACTACCCCAACTCGGACGGCTCGCCCAAGAAGGTCGGCGACTCGATCTTGATCGGCGGCAAGAAATTCGAGGTGATCGGCCTGTACGAAACCGGCTCGCTCTTGATCGATACCACCGTGGTCATGGATATCGAGACCGCGCGGGAACTTCTCAACGTCGACAAGAAGACCGTCTCCGCGTTCTACGTCGAGCCGAAGCCGGAGGTCGAACTATCGGAACTGGGCGAGCGGATCACCGGTGCGCTCGACGACGTTCAGATCCGCACGATGTCTCAGTTCAACATCCAGGTGGGCGATATCATGGGCAAGCTCGAGCTTTTCCTGTCGCTGACGGTCGGGCTGGCGCTTTTGGTCGGCGGTGTGGGAATCGCCAACACCATGCTGATGAGCGCCATGGAGCGAATCGTCGAATTCGGCGTGATGCGGGCCAACGGCTGGACCCGGCGGAACGTCCTGGGCCTCGTCACGATCGAGAGCGCGCTCCTCGGCCTGCTCTCCGGCATCCTGGCCAGCATTCTGGCCTTCGCGGGCGTGATCGCGCTCAACCATTTTCTGACCCAGTTCGAGCTTCAGCTCGAGCTCACGCCGGGGTTGATTGCCGCCAGCACGCTCGTGGCCATCCTGATCGCGGTGCTCGCCGGCCTTTACCCCGCCTGGCGCGCCTCGCGAATGACGCCCATGGACGCAATACGCAACGAGGCGTCATGAGCAACCAGGCCAACGTTTCTCCCTCGAAACGGAAGTGATCCCATGATCCGCGTGTCCGACCTCAAGAAGTGCTACGTGAGTGGTGAAGAACAGGTCCACGCCCTGCGCGGCGTGTCTTTCGAGGTCCCCAACGGGTCTTTCACGTTTATCGTCGGTCCGTCTGGGTCCGGCAAGAGCACGCTGCTCTATCTACTCGCCGCCCTCGATTCTCCCACGTCGGGGTCGATTGCCATCGAAGAAAATGTGCTCACTACGATGAACGAGACCCAGCAGGACACGGTCCGGCGCCAGAAGCTCGGCTTCATCTTCCAGCAGTTCAACTTGATTCATAACCTCACGGCCGTCGGAAACGTTCTGCTTCCGTTCATACCGCTGGGCGTATCGGACGACTGCCGCAAAAAGGCCGAAGACTTGCTCCGCCAGGTCGGGCTCGGGCATCGGTTTTCCCACAAGCCTTCCAAGCTTTCCGGCGGCCAGCAGCAGCGGGTCGCAATTGCTCGCGCGCTGGTCAAGGATCCGATCTTGCTCCTCGCCGACGAGCCCACCGGTAACCTCGACCGCAAGGGAGGCGACGAGATTTTCGAGCTGTTGCGAGAGCAGCAGGAAAAGCGCGGCTGCACGCTGGTCGTCGTCACCCACGACCGACGCTTTATCCGCCCCGGCGACCAGGTGCTCGAGATCCAGGACGGATTGATCGTGTCGTGATCGACGTCAGGCCTTCACGACCTCGAGAACCGCAGCCTGGCTCGTAACCTTGCCGAACTTGTTCGTGATCACCACGCGATATTTCTGGCCGTTCGCGGCCTTGGTGGCGGCGACGCTGACCGTGGCCGACGTGGCGCCCTTGATGTTGGTGAACTTCGAGCTGCCCTTGGCTGCCTTCTGCCACTGGAAAGTCGCCGTCGGATCGGCGGCGTCGACGACCGTGAATCGGACGATCTTCTGGGCCGTCGTGCTCACGCTCGCTGGCTGAAGCGTGATGATCGGCGCGAAGTTTTTCACCGTCAAAATGCCTGCGATGCTCGCGATCTGGCCGGCCGTGTTGGTGAACACGGCCCGGTACTCGTCGCCGGTCATCGTCCCCTTTGCCAGCAACGAAAGCGTTGTCGAAGTGGCGCCGGGGATGTTGGTGAACGTCTTCCCGCCATCGGTGCTCATCTGCCACTGCACGCTTGGCGCCGGCGATCCGCTTGCTTCTGCAGTGAACAGCGCTGTCTGACCTGCACTGACCGTCTGGTTGGCCGGTTTCAGCGTCACGATGGGAGCTGTGGAGCCCGCGTTAGAGCCGTTCGCCACCGCGACGGTGAACGAGATCGTGGTACTCGGAGCTTCTCCCTGGAACGAGAGCGTGTAGCTTCTCGCCGTTCCTGCATCGGGCTTGCCGCTGATCGTCTCCGTGGCGGGGTCAAAGCTCAGACCCAAGGGCAGTGCACCGCCGCTCTGCCTGACCGCGTAACCGTTTGTCGTGATGTCATAGCTGCCAAAGTTGCCGACGGTGAAGGCCGGAAGCGGCCGGCCGATGACCGGCACGCTGTCAGTCAAGCCGCTCCAGTCGGGGTCGGCGCTGATGATCGGCCCGTACTGGATCTGGAAGAGCACGTCGCCGTTCTGGGCCGTACTGGCTCCGCCCTTGACGGTGATCATCTGGGGCGTGCTCGCGTTGGCGGGTGTAAATACGAGCTGTGCAGGCGAGACAGTGCCTTCGGCCGGGTTGGTACTGGAGAGCGGGATCGTCACGGTAGCCGAGCTGGTTTCGCCCGACAGCTCGACGAAATACGTATCGGTCCCTCCCGGCTCGGCCACAACGAGATCTGGCGCCACCAGACCAGGCAGACCGGCCGGAAGATTATCGGATGCGACAACTGCTCCCACTCCTTGAAAACGCCCGACGATGGCGCCGGGGTTCGGGATTGGCGCTTGAGTCGACGGGTTTTCGACCTGGCCTCCGTACACCATGAAGAGCGGGACACCGGAGTTGTAAAAGGCTGCCGCGCCCTGGTACTGGACGCCGGAATCGGGGAACGACGCCTTCTGCGTCCACGTGCCGGTCGTGAAGTTGAACTCCCACGCGTCGCCCGAGCTGCCGGCACCACCCTCCAGCAAGAAGATGCTCGAGATTGCGGCACCCGCGGCGTGAGCGCGCGGGGCCGGCCCCGTTCCTTGCACGGTCACTGCTGACCATGTGTTTGCGACCGGGTCGAACGACTCGATCGTGCTGCTGGTCGAGCTGAAGACGTACATGTCGCCCGCGAATGCGGCAGCCGTGGCGCCCGGATCGGGCCCCAAGGGGTCGGCGGAAAGCCTGGTCCACGAGCCGTCAGCCGGGTTGTATGCGTAGGCGAAAGCGGCTGCCGGCTGCGCGACACCGCCGCTCGAGACGCTTCCACCGTAAAGGATGATCTGCTGCCCGATCGCGACGGCAACCGCGTCGAAACCGCCCGGCCAGGCCTGTGCGCCCGCTTGACTCGGTTGCTGTTGCCAGGTGTCCGCAATCGGGTCGAAAGCCCAGACGTCGCTCAAACTGTTGCCGGCCGCGTCCTCGCCGCCGAATATGTACATTTTATTGTTAAAAGCGACTGCCGCCTGGTCGTGCCGCGCGGGGGGGCTTGTCGCGGGCTGCAATCGCGTTGCCAGTGTGGTGCCCTGGGAGATGGCCCAGGTGTCATCGTAGGTATTCGTGCCGTCGGTACCGCCGAAGAAGTAGTTGGTGCCGGGAGTCACGAACGTGTTGCCCACCGACAGGGGCCCGAGTGCAACGATCGGCGCCCCCCATCGCGGGGCCGGGCCAACGGGGTTGAATGCCGACCAGGTGCCTTGCCCGCTCAAGACGAGCCGATCCTCGAGCGCCTCGAGGCGCAGAGCACGGACCGGGTGGTTTCGCACCCGGCGCGGGGGCCGTACCCGCGCCGGCGTGAATCGAATGACTCTGAGATTCATGGGTGTCGGCCTGAAGGTGGTGGGAGAAGTCGCTTCAGCTTCCCTGCTGCAAAGCGGCACACGCCGGCGTCGGATGGGCCGCGAGCTCGATGCACTGACCCAGAGTGCTCAACTCTAGTCAGTTATTCTTGTATTTTCCAGAGAGCAATCGCGCCGCAGGCCGCGAGCAAACGGTTAGAATTGATCTGGGCTGGTGAACAGACCTGAAACGCTTTGATGAGGAGGCGCGACATTGGCACCCGTGGACACCAGTCGGAACCTGTTGTTCGGTCTGCTGGCGCTGCAGAATAACTTCGTCGATCGCGACACATTGCTAGGAGCCTTCAACTCCTGGGTGGCTGACAAGTCTCGATCGCTCGGGCAGATTCTACTCGAGCGTGGAGCGCTCACGCGAAGCCGCCACAAGCTCATGGAGGGGTTGGTCGAAGAACACATCGAGATTCACGGAAACGATCCGCACAAGAGCCTGGCTGCGCTTCGTTCGGTCGGCTCGGTCCACGACGACTGGTCGCGAATGGCAGACGCCGAGATCGTTGCGAGCTTGGGGCAGCTACGCGACAGCCAGATTCCGAACGGCGACGAACCCGAGGGCGCGGTCAATGCCACGATCGTTGGCCATCTGACTTCCTATGCCGCCCGATTTCTCATTCTCCGCCCTCATGCGAAGGGGGGACTTGGCGAGGTGTTCGTTGCCCGAGATACGGAGCTCAATCGCGAGGTTGCGCTCAAGGAGATTCAACCCCAGTTTGCTTTCGATGCGCACGTTCGAGCCAGGTTCGAGTTCGAGGCTGAGGTGACCGGCGGACTGGAACATCCCGGGATCGTGCCGGTTTACGGACTGGGTCATCTACCCGACGGGCGGCCGTTCTATGCAATGAGGTTTGTGAGGGGCAGCAGTCTCAAGGAAGCGATACGCCGTTTTCATGAAGCCGAGCACCAGTCTGGGCGTGACGAGGGGCAAAGCACGCTGGAGTTGCGCGAGCTCCTCGGCCGGTTCATCGACGTTTGCGATGCGGTGGCCTATGCGCACAGCCGGCGTGTGCTGCATCGCGATCTGAAGCCCGCCAACATCATGCTGGGCAATTACGGTGAAACGCTCGTGGTTGATTGGGGCCTGGCCAAGATGCTTGATGAAACCGAGCCCGAGATCCCGAGCCAGCGACCAGAGCTTCCGCTCAAGCCCGCCTCCGGTAGCGCGCTCGAGTCGACCCGCGCGGGGTCGGCGGTGGGTACACCGGCTTACATGAGCCCCGAGCAGGTCCTCGGTCGAGTTGGTGATCTGGGAGTACGAAGCGATGTGTACTGTCTGGGCGCTACGCTATACCATCTGCTTACGGGCCGTGCTCCGTGTGAGGCGCCCGACCGCGCAGAGGTTTATCAGAAGGTGATGGCGGGGGACATCCCGCCGCCTCGGTCGCATAATCGCCGCATTGCCGCGGCGCTTGAGGCGATCTGCCTGAAGGCAATGGCGATCGCGCCAGCCGATCGATACGAGTCAGCCGAGGCGTTCAAAGCTGACCTTGAGCGCTGGCTGGCTGATGAGCCGGTCTCTGCGTGGCGGGAGCCGCTCGCCGTTCGGGCCCGGCGATGGGCGCGGCGCCAACGGACGGCGGTCACCAGCGCGGCGGCGGCTCTCGTCGTCGGTGTCATGGGCCTTTCGGCCGTGGCGATCGTGCAGGCGAAGGCCTACACCGACCTGGCCGCCGCGAGCGCCGCGACCACCGACGCGAAGAACGAGGCCATCAAAGCGCTCCACAAGTCTGACGAGTCGCGGCAGCGGGCCGAGTCACTACTGGCATTTCTCAAGAACGATGTGCTCGCGGCCACGCGGCCCGAGGGGAGGGATGGGGGGATTGCGAGGGACATCACCCTGCGCAAGGCAATCGACGACGCCGAGCCCAAGATCGCCGAAAGGTTCCAGAACCAAGCGCTCGTCGAGGCCGACGTGCGAGACACGCTAGGGGTGACTTACCACCACCTCGGTGAGGCGGCGCTGGCCATTCCGCAGTTGGAGCGTGCCCTCGAGCTGCGTCAAGCGAGGCTCGGATCCGACGATCATGAGACCCTCGTAAGCCGTCACAATCTCGCCGAGGCTTACTCGAGCGCCGGTCGCGCAGAGCTAGCCGTCACGATGCTCGAGGCTACGCTCGAGGAACTCGAATCGAAGCTCGGCCCAGACCACGCCGACACGGTAACCTGCCGCTCCGACCTCGCTTCGGCCTACTGGAAGGTGGGTCGAACCGACAAAGCCATGAAAATGCAGAACGCCGTGCTCAAGATCATGGAATCGAAGCTTGGCCCCGACCACCGCGACACGCTCGGCGTTCGCAACAACCTCGCCAATTCCTATTACGACGCGGGCCTCATCGACGAAGCGATCAAGCTTCACGAGGCGACCCTTGCGCGTCTGGAGTCGACGCTCGGCGTGAACAATCTTTACACGCTACAGAGCCGCAATAATCTGGCGACAGCCTACAACAAGGCCGGCCGCACTGAGCTTGCTATCAAGCTCCTCGAGACCACGCTCGAACGGTACGAGCAGAAGCTCGGCGCTACTCATCCCGATACGCTCGCCGGCCGCAATAATCTCGCGCACGCCTACTCCGCTGCCGGTCGCACCGACGACGCCATCAAGATGTTCGAAGAGGTACTCAAGCTGATGGAGTCGAAGCTCGGTTCTGACAATCCTACTACACTCACTGCCCGGACAAATCTCGCGGTTGCCTACCGTGCAACCGGACGCGCCGACCTCGCCGTCAAAATGCAGGAGGCGACGCTCAAGCAGATGGAGTCGAAACTCGGGCCAGGCCACCCGACCACCCTGGTCGCCCGAAACAACCTCGCCATCGCCTATTGGAAGCAGGGCAGGCTGGATCGTTCTATCCCGCTGCTCGAAGCGAACCTCGAGAATACGGAACGCGCGCTCGGGGCTGGCCATCCCACCACACTCGGGGTAAAAATCAATTTGGGAATAAACTACCGTGACGCAGGCCGTTTGAACGATGGAATCCGATTAATGGAACAGGCGCTCGACCGTATGAGTGCGAATTCCGGAGCAACTGCGGGACTAGCCGCGATGGCCGAGGCGGAACTGGCCACTGCCTACGACCGCGCCGGCAAACATGCGAGTGCTGAGCCTCTCTTGCGCAAGGCGCTTGACCGCGCTCGCAAACAGTTTGGGCCGGCCGACCTTGCGATCGCGGCGTCGCTTTCGGGTCTAGGCCAGAATCTGATCCATCAGAGGAAGTGGGCCGGGGCGGAGGCGATCCTTCGCGAGTCCATGGTAATCGTCGAAAAGGCGCGGCCCGACGATTGGGATATGTTCAGCGGCCGATCTCTGATCGGAGAAGTCTTGGTGCGCCAGAACAAGTTCGCGGACGCGGAGCCATTGATCGTTGGCGGTTACAACGGCATGAAGGCGCGCGAAGGGAAGATCCCGGCGCAATACAAATCGGCTCTGAACGAAGCGGCGAGTCGGGTGTTGCGGCTGTACGAGGAGTGGGGCAAGCCTGCCGAGGCCGCGGCGTGGAAGCAGAGGCTCGGGCTCGCCGATCTGCCTGCGAATGTATTCGTGCCCGATTGACCACACCGGGGCGTGAAGAGTCGAGCGAGGTCATTTTCCAGGCCGCCGCTCCGCATGCCGAGTCGCGGTGCCTTCATCTTGCTCGACAGAGCAGACCTGGTCTTGACTCGCATACGTAAATCAAGCGACGATCTCATATTCGCCCACGTCTGCACAGTTCACAGGACGGAACGAAGCAAGGGAGAGCTCGAGCCCATGGCGACTGTCGAATACGCGCATCACATCGCATTTCCAAAGCTCAGCGAGGAAGAGCTCGAATGCCTCGCGTCGCTCGCAAAGACATGCTCGTTTGAGGACGGCGAGCCGATCTTTCAGGCAGGCCAGCGCGGGCTGCCGCTCTACGTCGTGATTTCCGGTGAAATTGCGATCGTGGATGAATCGCGCGCCGAGCCGAAAACGGTCGTTGTTCATGGCCCACGCGAGTTCACCGGTGACGTCTCGCTCCTCACCGACCGGCCGGCCGCCGTTTCGGCTTATGCCAGAGGGGCTTGCCGGGCCTACTGCGTCAGTCAGGGTGAGCTGCGGCGAATCATCCAGGAGATTCCCGATCTGAGCGACAAGCTGCTCGAGGCATTTCAGACTCGCCGGATCATGCTGGAGCGTTCCGGCTTCGTCGGCGTGCGACTTCTCGGACACCTTGGAGATCCGGACGTCACCGTCATCCGCGAGTTCTTTGACAAGAATAAGGTGCCGCATACCTGGATCGACGCCGACGGAGCGGAGGGAAAAGCCGCGCTGAAAGAGCTGGATGTGAGGCCGGACCAACTGCCGTTCGTCGCCTGCAACCGGGGCACACGGTCGCCGCGCCCGACGGTCACCCGGCTCGCCGAGTGCCTGGGCCTCAAGCGCCAGATTCGTACGGAGCCGTTTGATCTGGTCATCGTGGGGGCCGGCCCGGCCGGACTCGCGGCCGCGGTCTATGGTGCCTCGGAGGGCCTCGCCACCATCGTGCTCGACCGCTTCGGACCCGGCGGCCAGGCAGGAACCAGCTCGCGGATCGAGAACTACATGGGGTTCCCCGCCGGTCTCACCGGGGCTGACCTTGCCAATCGGGGTTATCTCCAGGCCCTCAAGTTCGGGGCCGAGCTCGTCGCTCCGGTCGAGGTCCGCTCCATGACGTGCGAGAACCGCTTGCACCGGCTCGTCCTCGACGACGGCCAGGTCGTCAGCGGACGAACCATTCTGATCGCCACGGGCGCATCGTATCAACGCCTTCCCGTCGCGGGTTGCGAGCGCTGGGAGGGCTCCGGGATCTTTTATTCCTGCACGTCGGTTCACGCGCGCTCATGCCGTGATGGCCGCGCCGCCGTCGTGGGCGGCGGCAACTCGGCGGGTCAGGCCGTGATGTTCCTCGCCGAACAAACAAGCGGCGCCACGCTGCTCTTGCGTGGTGACGACCTGCGCAAGAGCATGTCCGACTACCTCGCGCGGCGGATCGAGCGCCACCCGAGAATCGAAGTCATCCGTCATGTCGAGATTGACGCCATCCACGGCGACCGCACGATCACGAGGCTGCGGCTTCGCGATCTGCGCGGCTCCAGTTCCCGCGACCTCGATTGCTCGGCCGTTTTTGTTTTCATCGGCGCGAAGCCCAGGACCGACTGGCTGCCTCCGAGCATCGCCGTCGATTCCAAGGGCTTCATCCTGACCGGAGCCGATGCCGCCAAATCCGACCGCTGGCCGCTTGCCGACCGCGAGCCGTGCACGGTTGAGACCACCTGTCCCGGAGTCTTCGCGGCGGGCGATGTCCGCAGCGGCACCACCAAGCGCGTGGCATTCGCCGTCGGCGACGGCGCCCTGGCGGTCACGTGCGCCCACCGGGTGCTTGCCGAGATTTGAGCGCGATTCGATGGTCGGGCTTCAAAGGGCCAGTTCCGCCCGAAGATCGTCGAGCGTGATTGAAGCTCTCTCGCTTGAGAGCTGCCTCAGGAAACTCAGGAAGTCCGGACTGTTTCGCAACAGCTCAACCTCGACGTCAAAATCGTCGAGGGCGGCGAGCGCGAAAGCCGTACCATCCGCTTCGCGCAATACAACGACTCCGTTCCGCGCAAGCCGAATCACATCGTCGAGCGTCGGCCGGCTCTCAGCCAGATTGATCACTTTCATAGCGGCGACTGCAGATTGGCTTTGATCGAATGCAGAACCTCATAATACACTGATACCGGTCCGGCGTCAGGAAACTGTCTTCTCAAGTACAACAAATCGCTCCCGAAATCGAGATTCAAGAAATTGCCTCGGAGTCAGTCGCGTGTGGAATTGCAACAGGCTCATCATCGCCGCAAGTCTTCTCGTCACGCTCACGGCACGCGTTGCCTCCGCCCAGGACGATGACGCCAAGGTGCGCAAGTCCGTCGTCAAGATCACCGCATCGACCCGTACGGCAGACATGTTCCGGCCCTGGACCAAGAGCTCGCCCCAGGAAGTGACCGGCTCCGGCGTGGTCATCTCCGATAAACGCATATTGACAAACGCGCACGTCGTGAACTGCGCAAGCCAGATCTTCGTTCAGCCCGACAGGTCCAGCGACAAGCTGCCTGCGAAGGTTGTTGCGATCGCGGCGTCGATCGATCTGGCGGTGCTCAAGCTCGATGACGCCGAGTTCTTTGACAAACATCCCGCTCTGCCGCACCAGAAGCAGCTCCCCAAGATCCAGCAAACGGTCTTTGCCTACGGATATCCCGAGGGGGGGATGGACCTCTCGATCACTCGTGGGATCGTGTCGCGGCTCGAGTACGCCGAGTATTATCAGGTGACCGAGGGACTGCGCATCCAGATCGACGCGGCGATCAACCCGGGCAACAGCGGCGGCCCGGCGGTTGCCGACGGAAAGATGATCGGGCTGGTCTTCAGCAAGCTTCAGCAGGCCGATAACATCGGTTACATCATCCCCATGGAGGAAATCGAGCTCTTCTTGAAAGACGTCGAGGATGGCCGGTACGACGGCAAGCCCGTCTTGATCGACGGGTTTCAAAACCTCGAGAATCTGGCGCTCAGGCGCAAGCTCAAGCTCGACAAGAAGACCACGGGTGTCCTCGTCAAGACCGTGGAAATACACGACGGACCTTTTCTGCTGCAAGCCGGCGACATCGTGACCCGGATCGGCGATCACTTGATCGACAACGCAGGGATGGTGCAGGTCGACGATCACCACTTTCGGTTCCACTACCTGGTGCAGCGGCTCGCGCGCGATAACAAGTTGCGGCTCACGATCCTTCGCAACGGCGCGGAGCAGGTCGTGGAGGTTCCTGTCAGCCCGACTCAGGACCGCTGGCTTTTTCCGTATCTGGCCGGCAACGCTCCATCGTATTTCATTTATGGACCTCTGGTTTTCACGGAAGCGACCGAAAACTACGTCCGGGCCTTCACGTACGGCGATGGTGCCGATACGCTGCTCGGGTATGCCAACCAGGGTAATCCGATGCTCAGCCGGTATGGAGACCGTCCTTCCTTTCCCGAGGAACGAATCGTCCTGCTCGCGCACCCGATGTTCGTCCACAAGATCAGCACCGGTTACAGGGGGCCGTATGCCGACGCCATTTCCCAGGTCAACGGCATAAAAATCCGCAACCTGAAGCACCTGGTCGAAACACTTCGTGACCTTACAGACGAGTTCGTCGAATTCAAGTTCCTGGGCAAGTACAGCGAGCTGATCGTCTTTCCGCGAGAAGCAGCGATCGCAGCCACGGCAGAAGTGCTGAGTGAAAACGGTATTCGTGAACAATGCTCGGCCGACGTCGCGCCGATCTGGAATAACGGCAAGCCGAAAAAAATGGAGAAATGAGACGATGCCCATGCACCGGAAGAAGATCGGGACTGGAGTGCCCTGCGCCCTCGGATGGCGAGGACTGCTGGCGGCGATCGTCATCGCCGCGCTGACGCAGAACACCCCGGCCGCGGCCCAAACGAAGAAGGCTGCGGGCAAGAAGGCAGCGACGGCCAGCTTGCCGGTGCTGGGCACCGCCGTCGCGTTTCCCAACCTCAGGTTCGATCGGCCGGTTTCCATGGCTGACCCGGCGGACGGGTCGAACCTCCTTTTCATAGTCGAGCAGCACACGGCCACGATCTGGTCGTTTCCCAACGAGCGATCCACGAGTGTCAAGCAGCTCTTCCTCAAGCTTCCCGATCCGATCAATCGCGGAAATGAAGAAGGGCTGCTGGGGATGGCGTTTCATCCCAAATACAAGGAGAACAAGTTCTTCTTTGTTTACTATTCGGCCAACGACCAGAACAAGCGGCACTCGGTTGTCTCTCGATTCAAGGCGTCGAGCGACAACCCGCGATCGGCCGATCCGGCGAGTGAACAGAGGATCTGGGTTTCTAAGGAAGACCCGTTTGAAAACCACAATGGCGGCACGATTGCCTTCGGGCCCGACGGCTACCTGTACATCACGCTGGGTGACTCTGGAGCGGCCGACGACCCGTTGACCAGCGGCCAGAACCCGTCGGACTGGTGGGCATCGATCCTGCGGATCGACGTCGATCATCCGGCCGATGGCAAGCCGTACGGGATACCCGCGGATAACCCGGCCAAGCGAGCAAGGAAGTTCGCGCGGTGGGCGCCCGAGGTTTATTGCATTGGCCTGCGCAACGTCTGGAAGTTCAGCTTCGACCGCCAGACCGGGGACCTGTGGGCCGGCGACGTCGGGCAAAACCTGTGGGAGATGGTGCATCGCATCGAGAACGGCGGCAACTACGGCTGGAGCATCAGGGAAGGGTTTCATGCCTTTCAACCCCAGCGCCGCCAGCGGGCCGACTCCGCCTCCAAGATCGCGCCCCCGATCGTCGAATATCCGCATGCCCCGACCCGCGACCGCCCGGATAGCGGCTTGAGCATCACCGGCGGTTACGTCTACCGCGGCAAAAAAGTACCCTCGCTCGCAGGGGTCTACGTCTACGGCGATTTCGACAGCGGCCGGATCTGGGGCCTCCGCTATGAGAACGGCAAGCTGCTCGCCAGCGGCGAGCTGATTGACATGCGCAAGACCCAGAAGCTAAACATCGCGTCCTTCGGCGAGGATTCCCAGGGCGAGCTCTACATCTTGGCCTTCGACGGGCGTATTCATGAGCTGGTCGAGCCGGCAGGGGCGGGCGCATCGGCTCGGTGACCGCGCGTCGGTCCCCATTGTCGCCCTTCGCTTCGCGAAGGGTCCCCGATCGGTCCACATGCGATGAAAGCGCCGCCAGCCCGGAAGGCCACCGCTTCCGAGAGCGCGAAGCTCCTGCCGAGCCACACCGGCGCTTGCTTCACCTTCCAGCCCGAGACACCGACTACGCTGCAAAGCCGCGATTGACCGGGATCTAACATCGCCCTGATGCCATCGACGACGTTCTGGCTCTCAAGAGTCCAGGCGTGGTGCGCCTTCGTCCAACGCAACTCGTCTTCGATCAGCTCCGTCCGTCAACCGTTCTGGAGAACGTGCCCGTTGAACCGGCACCGCCGAGACCTGGCATTTGCGTAGGCCGAGAGAAACGTCTGCATCCCCTGAGCCTGAGATTCTCCATTTGTGTTCCCCGCATTTCCCTGTATCCTGAACCGTGCGCGTGCGAGGCGCGCCCGGTCCGCGGGAAGGACAGAGTCCACTCGTCAGACAATACGTTGATAGCAGCGAACCTTCTTTCGGCCTGAACTGCGGACAACAGGCATCAACGGAAGGAGTGTTCCTGATGGCAACGCCACTGCCAGAGCGTCCCAACCTCGACCAGCTCAAGAATCAGGCCAAAGACCTCAAGAAGGCTCACAAGGCCGGAGACCCAAAGGCGCTCGAGCGTATTCAGGCCAATCATCCTCGGCTTGCGGGATCGTCGGTCCACGAGATCCAGACGTTTCGCTTCACGCTCAGTGGCGCGCAGCTCGTCATCGCGCGTGAGTATGGTTTTACCAGTTGGCCCAAGCTGAAGGCCCACGTCGAGTCGCTCGCGCCCGGTGCGGAGCGTCTCGTCGAACAATTCACACAGGCCATACGAAGCGACGATGCCGCGGGCGCTGGCGCTTACTCGAGGCCCACCCCGTGCTGCGAGCGCAGATCGACGAGCCGCTGGGACCTTTTGACTCACCGGTGATCACCAACGTTCGCAGCAAGGAGATGCTCGATGTACTGCTGGCCTTTGGCGCGAATCTGAACGCCAAGAGCCGCTGGTGGGCGGGCGGCTTCGGGCTGCTGCACTCGGCCAGTACCGAGTTAGCGGCCTATGCGATCGAGCGCGGAGCGACCGTGGACGTTCACGCCGCGGCGCGGCTGGGCTTGCTCGATCGACTTCGTGACCTGGTCAAAGCTGACCCGGAGCTTGTCCATGCCCGCGGCGGCGATGGCCAGACGCCGCTTCATTTCGCGGCCTCGGTCGAGATTGCCAGATACCTGCTCGACCACGGAGCTCACATCGATACACGCGATCTGGACCACGAGTCGACTCCCGCGCAATGGATGCTGGACGAACGCCTCGACGTAGCCCGATACCTGGTCGCCCGCGGCTGCCAGACCGACTTGCTCATGGCGGCGGCGCTCGGCGACCTGGAGCTCGCTCGCCGCCATCTCGAGGCGAATCCGGACTGTATCCGGATGCGTGTCAGCGAGCAATTCTTCCCCATGGTCAATCCCAAATCGGGCGGCACGATCTATCAGTGGAAGCTGGGTTGGTACGTCTCACCACATCAAGTCGCCAGGAAGTTCGGCCACGACGATGTCCTTCCACTGCTTGAGGAGCACAGCCCGGCCGATGTCAAGCTCATCGAAGCGTGCTGGATGGGCGAGGAGGAAAAGCGCTGGCGATCCGGCGCGAGAATCTAAACGTCGTTGACGGTCTGAGCGAAGCCGACCGCCGAATGGTGGCGCACGCCGCGCGCAACAATGAGACCGAAGTCGTTCGCCTCATGCTCGAGTGTGGCTGGCCCGTGGACGCGCGGGGCAACACCAGGCCACGCCGCTGCACTGGGCGGCCTTCCATGGCAACGACGCGATGGCCAAGACCATCCTGCGCTTCAGCCCACCGCTGGAGGTCACCGACGCGGACTTTCAGGGCACGCCGCTCGGCTGGGCGATGCACGGCTCCGAGCACGGCTGGCACTCAAGCACGGGAGATTATGCCGCTACAGTCGAGACCTTGCTCAAATCCGGCGCAAAGATCCCAGATGTTACCAGGGGGACCGAACCTGTCATGGAAGTGCTGCGCCGGCACGGGACCAAACAGCAGCGGCATGCGGAATGATGGAATTGCCGAGGATCGCGGCCTCGACTCTCTCGTCGGTCAGAGGACCCAGACACCCAACCTGAAAGAAGGGTCGAACGAGCCGGGCTGCCCGACGTGCCGCTGTTCGCCCAGCCTGCTTCCTGGTCACTGGTGAAGTCCTCGGTCGTTCGCCTGGCCGCGCGTGGAGTCGTCGAATGCGCGCTGCCAGGCATGTTCGACGCGAACCTCAACTTCCAAGCCCATCCAGCGCCCCGCGAAACTCCGACCACAGATCCTCGGGCTCTTCAGGCCCTACCGAAAGCCGCACCATGCCGGAGCTCAATCCCTGGGCGGCCAACTGGGCTTCGTCCTGACCGCGGTGGCTGGTTGTCGCCGGATAGCTGAGCGTCATCTGAACGTCGCCCAGGCTGGGGGCAGCGTGCTTGCGGCGGTACGGGGAGGACTGACTGCATGCGGAATGACCGGAGCGTTATCGCGACGAGAATCGATCGGGGGATTGAGTCTCGCTTCGTGAACGAAAACCCGCCTACCGAACCTGAGCCTTATCGGAGAGCTTGAGCTCGGTGGGGTCAAATCCCACCTTCGCGGGATTGCGGTACGCCACGATCCAGCGTCTAAAATTGACGTCAGATGACACGCTGGTGCCGTTGCCCCCCGGGTTCGCCGTGGTTGTCGGTCCCTGCAAGTTACTCCACCGCACGAGCCTGCGGCGCGGCACAAGGAGCCACCCTCCGCCACGCGCACTACTTGGATCTCAACCGCTCCTCTGGGCGAGCGAGCGGCTCCGAAGCATCGATCTGCGACCGCCGCGCCGCATCGAGCAGGATGATGCGGTCGTTGGCGAGCCCCGATGGCGATCCCCAGAAGTTCCCGCGTGCGTCGACGCGGGCAATTGCCGCGGCGATGGCAATCTCGCAGGTGCCGTTATCCCGGATCGTGTTGTCGCGCAGCCGGACCTCGTACTGACCCTCGTCGGCTCCAATCTTGAAATCCGAGCCGGCGTTGCCAACGGCGATGCCGCCTTTGAGGGCCTTCTCCACGATCGAGTCGCGGACTGCGAGACGATAGCGGCCCCTGGCGAATGGCCCGCCGGCAAGGACCGACGGCGCCAGCCAGATGTTCTGGGCCTCGCCCCGAAATCCATCCACAAACCCGGCATCCCGGATCACACTCCCTTCGACGTCGATCGAGACAAGGCTCTGATCGGCCCGGTCGGGATCAGACGGGGGTAGGTCGAGGATCGTCCCCTCGAGGTTCATCTGGGCCGCTTTCTCGAGCGTGGAGTCTCGGATCTCCATCTCGACCGTGGCGGGGACCATCGCCGCCACAGCAATGACGCCATCCTGGCCCGATTCACCCGACACCGATCGTTCGATGCGGGCCTTGGCCTTCGCTCCGGCGGCGGCGAAGGCAAGGATGTTGCGCCCTGCTGGCTCATGCGGCCCGAGGCGACGCTGTCCCTGATCTCCAGAGCGGACTCCGAGGCCCTCCCATCGGCGAATGCCACGACTCCCATGTCGAACAGTGGAGGTATCAGGGCCCCACCCTCGGCGCGACTGTGGCTGATAACCAGCCGGGTTTGCCCTCCCTTGAGCGCGAAGGCGCCGATACCGATGCCGGCGGCGTTCATGACGCGGCATCGCAGGAGGCGATTCTCGGAGACCTTTCCGGGTCGAGCCGCGATGAACAGGATGCCGGCATTCGAGATCCGCCCGAGCAGACTCACCTCAGTTGTCGTGAGGCCGGCGGATTGATTGGCGCCGTCGACGTCGACGCCGACCAGGCAGGTGCCCGAGACATCGAGTCCGAAGACTCCGCTCGCCCTTGTTCGTTCGATGCGTATGTCGATGACTTTGCAGTCGTCGGCCAGCACGACGCCGTTGCCGCCGTTGCGCTCGGCATTCGAATTCGTGATCGCGGGTTTGGGACCGGCCTCCGCGTGACCGATGAGCGTCTGGCCCGCTTTGAGCGTCACGCCGCCGTCAAACGGGTCGTCATTCGCCAGTAGAATGATCATGTCGCCGGGTCTGGTGACGGTGTCGAGTCCGGTGGATGAGCCGATCGGGCTGGCCCGGCTCGTGCCGTCTCCGGATGCCTTCGCTCGCGCAAACCACACGGCTCCATTCACAGAGGCCGGCGCTGATATGACGGCCGCAAAAGCCAGCAGTGAGGCGCTGAGCGCAAAGGCAAACTCTAACAGCCCGCCGATCCGGTCCCGGCTGTCGCGGTGAAGCTGGCGGTCAGTTATGTGTTGTGCCGCCATTAGCCGAGCCCATCCCCAGCGCATCAAGGAACTCCTTCAGGCGTCGGAAAGCCGTCTCAGGATCAACGGCTTCCGGCTTCGCAGTCCGGCGTCCGTGCGCCACCCAATTGCGATACCTTCGTACTTGACTGACTTCCTCGGTAAGATTCGCATCGAGCCCTCTAAACACCCGAAGCACGCGGTGGAAACTGCCGTGCTCGATCTCATCTGTGGCGTCGGTCACAATCTGAATGATGAGCGCATGGCGCAACCGACTCTTCTCGTCTTCGACTTCGGAGAGAACTTGAGCCCGCACGATGGATTCGAACACGGAAAAAAGGATGAGCACTGCGAAGTCGTCGAGATGTTCCAAGCAGAAGGCCGAGCCGGTGACGACCGATTCCGACTCGAGGCTCTTCAGGGCATCGTCTTCGCCGAGCTTGCCATCCCACGGCAGCTTATCCCAATGTTTCCGGCCGAGCCGGCCGAACAGTCGTAGCTGCTTCCGGGTCGTGACATACCACGTCCAAGCATCTTCGAGGTCGATCATTCAAGCAGGGCCTTGAAAGCTCCCTCGAACGCGACCTGGTCGAAAGCCTGCATCCGGAACCCATCCTGCTCTATGATACTCCACCGATCGTCTGGGACTTTTTCTATCCTGAAGATCATGAATTTTTGCAAGCCATCGGTCAGGTCCACTCGCCCGTAAGCTCGACTGACGTGGATGACACCGGTTGACGAAAGTGGTCCCGCTACATTCCGCGCGATCGGCTCCACACGAAGCGCGCGCCGTCCCGCGCGGATGGTAAGTCCACGAGCCTCGTAGCTTCCAATACCTTCCTCCCGAAGTTGGTAAGGAGTTTCGCGCACCTCGAGAATTGCGTGATCCGGGTCTGCATCGGTCAGCCACGCCATGATTTGCTGGTTGAGCCGATCGACAGCGGCGACCCATTCGCTACACCTATCCGCCGCCTGCGACTCCTCGTTTCGCAGCTTTTCAGCCTGCGATGCGATGAATTCCTTGAGTGATTCCACGAATAAGCCTCCGCACGAAAATCGGCGCTTCCGAGTCCTTCCACTTCATTGTAATAATCACACGTAAGTCCGACCATCTCGACCGCGGATCGGGCTTACGCCCGAGGCTGGAGGACGTTCGTCCCGTCCGAACCACGCTCTCACGAGCGTGGTCATGGGCATCGCGCTTGTCACCGTATTAAACGCGAACCTCAACTTCCAGGCCCATCCAGCGGCCCGCGAAACTCTGACCACAGATCCCCCGGATCCTCGAGCCCCACCGAAAGCCGCACCATGCCGGCGGTCAATCCCTGCGCGGCCAGTTGAGCTTCGTCCTGACCGCGGTGGCTGGTTGTCGCAGGATGGCTCAGCGTCGTTTGAACGTCGCCCAGGCTGGGGGCGAAGGGGATCGACGACGCCAGATTCTTGATGAACGACTCGGCACGGATGCGGCTGCCCAGGTCGATCGTGACCATCGCGCCAAAGCCCCCGTCGAGCAAGCGCCCTGCCAGGGCGAACTCCGGGTGCGACTCCAGGCCGGGATAGAACGTGCGACTGACCTGATTGTGATGTTCGAAGCGCCGGGCGAGCTCGAGCGCCGTGCGGCTCGCGCGCTCCATCCGCACGCAGAGCGTCGCCAGCCCGCGTAAGGCCAGCCAGCTTTCGAACGGGTTGCCGGTCTGTCCGAGCGTCGAGGCCACCGTCCGGATCGAGTCGATCATGGAGCGCGGGCCGACGAGCACGCCGAGCGTGAGATCGCTATGGCCGCCGATCATCTTGGTCGCGGAATGCACCACCAAGCAGCGCCTCGCGCAATCGGCCGGCAGAGCAGGGGGGCGAAGGTGTTGTCGACCACCAGAGGAACTCCGGCGCTCGCGGCGACTTCGGCCAGGCTTTCCAGGTCAGCAATCCGAAGCAACGGGTTCGAGATGGTCTCCACGAAGACCAGACGCGTGTTCGGGGTCAACCGCAATCGCAGCGATGCCACGTCGGCTGCGTCGAACAGATCGTGCGAGATACCCCATCGGGGAAGCAGCCGGGCGACGAGTGCCGTCGTTTTACCGTAAATTCCACTCGCGACCAGCACATGATCGTTCTGCGAAAGAAGCGACAGGAAAACGGCGGCAATCGCACCCATACCCGAAGCACACACGAGCCCCGCTTCGCCGCCTTCGAGACGAGCCATCTTCTCGGCAAGCTGGGCGGCGTTGGGGTGGCCGTCGCGGGCATAGATGAAGCCCTCCTTCGTTCCCGTGTTCAACGCATCCACGTGGTCAAGATCAGCCGGGCAGTACACCACGCTCAGGTCGAGCGGCGGAATGAGCGGCCGGCTGGTCGATGGGGCCGGTGCCGGCGCCCTCGCACACAGGGTCGCAGGCTCAAGAGGTCGCTCGTTCGATGACATGGTTTGCCCTTGTGGTGATCGAAGAACCGTGACTCGAAAGTGGTTGTCAAAAGCGCTCTACGATGCCAGAACCCAAAGCGAAATGACAAGGACCCGAAGCTCCTGCTTTGAAACGGAGCCCCACGACTGCCGACAGGACAAGGTGCGCACGGCATGGCGTTTGACAAACGTCCGATCTCTCGACGAGAATGGCGGACAGGGACGACTCGATGGCGACCTTGAGTTTCTCCATTGCAGAGGACGCGACGTGCGGCTTGGGGCAGGACCGGTCTTCGCATACGAGTGGTTATTGACCACGAGGCGGTGGCAACTCTACGCGGTGCGCGCGGGGTTTGTGCTCGCGATTCTGGCGGGGATGTACTTCACGTTGTGGACCGATCGGGGGAATCCTGGAGCAGGCCCGACGATCACGCGTAACGAGCTGGCGCGTTTTGGACAACACCTTTATCTGACGATTGTCTCGATCGAGCTGGCGGTCGTGCTGCTGGTGGCGCCGGCGACGACAGCGGGCGCCATCTGCCTGGACAAGACGCGCGGCACGCTCGACCACATGCTGACCACAGACCTCTCAAATGCCGAGATCGTGCTCGGGAAGCTGGGAGTGCGCCTGGTGCCGGTGCTCTCACTGGTCGCCTGCGTCTTGCCGCTCATGGCGATTTCCGCGCTTCTGGGAGGGATCGACCCGAACGCTGTGTTCGGGTCGTTCCTGGCGGCGATTGGGTGCGCGGTGCTGGGCTGCTCGCTGGCGATCACGCTGTCGGTCTGGGGCCGGAAGCCACAGGATGTGTTGATGCTCACCTATTTGATCATCACCCTCTGGCTCTTCTGCCGGTATCTCACCGGGTTAGTGTGGAGCGGCCTCGGATGGTCGTCGTTGCCGTTTTACGCGGGGCCGGTGATGGACCTGATCGATGGCATGAATCCGTTCTACCTCGTGTGGGCTCCGACTCTCTGGTCGCGGAACGTGAGCCTGCTCATGTATCTGGCTTTCCTGGCGGGCTGCCTGATCATCTCGGGCATCCTGGTGTGCCTGGCAACGATCCGGATTCGCCGGGTCGCTCAGACGCGATTCAATCTGCGCCCGACCAGAACTCGCCGCCCGTGGTTTGCCGCTCGGACTGTGAAGCCTAAGCGGCCGTTGCTGCCGGGGCCGTCGCTCGACGGCAACCCGGTCTTCTGGCGCGAATGGTATCGATCGAAGCCGTCGCGCTTCATGCGCCTCGTCTGGATGGTGTACTGGGGGATGGGGATCGTCTTTGTGGTGCTGGCATTCAGCAGCGTCGTCTCCGGGAACACGAACCGCGACATGATCGCGATCATGAATGTGTTCCAGGTCAATCTCGGCTTGCTATTGCTCGCCGTCAACGCGTGCACGAGCCTGGTTGAAGAGCGGGTGCGTGGCAGCCTGGACATTCTGCTCTCGACGCCGATCTCGACGCGGTCGGTGGTGCAGGGGAAATGGCTGGGATCATTCCGGACCGTTCCGCAACTGCTCTTTGCGCCCGCCTTGACGACGTTTTTCCTGGCCTGTGAGAGTGGGCACTGGTTTTCCTACCTGAATTTCCTGGGACTCTTGCTGGCATTCAGTGCGTTGGTCGTCAGCCTGGGGCTCGCGCTGGCCACCTGGCAGAGCAGGCTCGAGCGTGCCGTGGCGCTGTGCGTGGGCGCCCTGGTGCTGCTTGCGATCGGCTGGCCGGCGCTGGTCCTCTCCCTGATGGTGCCTGCGAGCGTGAACGATCGCTTCATCGTGCCTGTGATCATGGGCACTCCGCTTCTACGGAACGATTGTTCGCGACACTGACCGTCGCAGCGGGGCCGCACAACATGCCGGGCTCGCCGGCGGATGTCTGGATGGGCTGCTTTCTCTGGGCAGCGATTCATGGCGCGCCTGGCAACCGGGCTCTTCTCGATCGTGGTCGCAACCTTCGACCGCTGCCTGGGCCGGATGCCGGAATCAATGATAGAATGGGGTAGTGCCGGCGGTTTTGCGAAAGAATCGAGCGGCTTCGCCCAGGAGGGTCATGATCTCGCCGAGCTTGCGGAGTGCGGTCCGGCGATTGCCGGTGGAGCGCGAGTCGGCGGACTCGCGGCGCAGTGTGGCCAGGGCGCTCCAGTCGACCGACCACGCCTGGGCGATCGCCTGCTCCTGTGCGCTTCGGGTCAGCTCTTCGAGGCGTTCGATAAGGGCGTCGTCGATTGTGCATTCGGCTGTGCGGTAGGGATGTTCCTCGTCCGCCGGCATGGTCGAACCGCGCCGGTTCGGCTTGAAAAGACCGAACAGGCGCGATCCGAAGCTCCGTTGCAGTGCCGCCCTTGCCACGGCCGCTTTCGCCGGTCTCTTGATTTTGCACCTCGGCCGAATCGGGATCGATCCATGGGCCGATCCGGACGATTTGAACCGTGATGTTATCGAGGCCGCCGCGCAGATTGGCCAGAGCGATCAGGTAGCGGCAGGCGTCGCGAGGATGGAAGTTGGCCGCGAATGCGCCGATTTCGGGGTCCTCGACCGGCCCCGAGAGACCGTCTGAACAGAGAAGAAAAACGTCGCCGGGCTCGACCGCCAGCGGCCCCTCGATGTCGACCTCGATGTCGACCTCCGGCCCCAGGCTGCGGGTGATGACATTCTTGGGAACGCTCAGGCTGGCCTGCTCCGAGGTCAAGTGGTTGCGCCGCACCAGCTCCCAGACCAGGCTGTGGTCGAACGAGAACTGATCGATGCGGTTTCGCCGGATGCGGTAGACCCGCGAATCGCCCACATGAGAGATGAGCGCTCCTTCCGGGAGCAGGACGAGCGCCGAGCAGGTTGTGCCCATTCCCTGGAAGTCGCGATTCGCCGAAGCCCGGCTGTAGATGAGCGAGCTGACTTCACGGAATGCCTTGGTGATGGCTTCCGAGGGGGTGCCGGCCCGGGTTTTCATGTAGGTGTGAGGAATCAAGTCGCAGGCCATCTTGCTGGCGAGCTCGCCGACGGCGTGGGCTCCCATCCCGTCGGCGACCATGAACACATGGCCCCGCTGCCGCCAGCCCGCCGCATGAGATGCGCGCACCGCGGTGTGGCTGTCTTGATTGTTTGCGCGACGCATGCCCGTATCAGTCGCGGCCGCGTCGATGATGGTGTCGTCCCAGTTCACAGCCTGACCTTGTAGAGAGCCAATTGGCTTGCGACGGCGCGACCTTGCGATCGGTTCGACCCGGTTCGGTCACGAGGTCCTACGATCTTGAAAAGCGGCCCGAGCGCCATCGTGTCTCCAGGCACATGCCGACCGGCTCCGCGTTCTGACCGGCTCCCGCTCTGGACGCCTGGATCCCGGCTCCACTGGGAATGATCAAAAGTCTCTGCGGTCGTCTGTGGGATTGTATCGTCCGAAAGGCGCAAAAGAGAGCACACACTCCGGCGATGTGGCCCGTTTTTCAATCCTCCTAACCAGCCGTGCAGCTAGGGCGGGCACAAACGTTCGCGCAAAGTCGGTCTGGTCCGCCGAAGCGATAAAGCACTTAATATTACTTTTGCCATCATCTGTGTGTGACCGGCAAACGAATAACCCAGACTAGGGCGACGAACTTTCCCATGACTGAATCCATTTCTCGAGCTGCGTTTCGCTTCTCCAAACACACGCTCGATAACGGCCTCGACGTCATCTTCCGGCGTCAGGCAGACCGGCCGATCGTGGCTGTAAATCTTTGGTATCACGTTGGTTCAAAAGACGAGGAGCGCAACCAGCGAGGCTTCACACACCTGGTCGAGCACCTGATGTTCGAGGGCTCGGAGCATTACCGCGGCGATTTTTTCAAGCACCTCCAGAAACTGGGTGCGGAGATCAATGGATCAACATCGTCTGATCGGACGAACTACTACGTCGACCTGCCCGAGGCCCATCTCGAACGGGCCATCGCCATGGAGTCAGACCGCATGGCCCATCTGATGGGCGCCCTCGACCAGACCAAGCTCCGCGTTCAGAAAGACGTCGTAACAAACGAGTACCGCCAGAATTATGCCAATCGACCCTACGGATCCGCCTCATTCTTGATCGCAGAAGCGCTCTACCCCCCGCAGCACCCCTACAACTGGCTGACGATCGGGGTGATGGAGGATATTGAGCGTGCAAGCATGGAAGATGTTCGTTCCTTCTTCCGCCGGTTTTATGTGCCGAACAACGCGAGCCTGGCGCTGGTCGGCGACCTGGAGGAAGACCGTGCATTCGCGCTGGCGGAGCGTTACTTCGGGCCGATTGCCGGGGGAACGCAAGGCTCTGCTTGCCCGAGGGCTCCCGCCCGGCCGCTCGT
Organism: uncultured Planctomycetota bacterium; assembly: GCA_963823665.1. Taxonomy (GTDB): domain Bacteria; phylum Planctomycetota; class Planctomycetia; order Isosphaerales; family Isosphaeraceae; genus CAVXHV01. Next base: position 256,819 of record CAWGMQ010000003.1, on the reverse strand, counting down.
CGACACGATTCCGATCGTCCTCAACGATCGGGTCGAGCTGGACCGCCTGTACCTGATGTGGCCAACGGTTCGGCACTTTGATGAGGACGATGCGGCGCTCTTGCTCCTCGGCGACATTCTGGGACGTGGGCGATCGAGCCGGCTTTATCGTAAGCTGGTGGTGGAAGAGCAGATCGCTCAAGAAGTCACCGCCTATCAGGCGGGCCGCGAGCTGGCCGGCGTCTTTGGAATTGTCGTCACGCTTCGGCCGTCGCGATCAATCGCGGATGCGATGCGATGGATTGACCTTGAGGTGGCCCGTCTATCGCGAGAGGTCGTTTCGAAGCCGGAGCTCAAGCGGGTGCAGCGCCTGCGAGTTGCGGCGTTCTGGTTTGCGCTCGAGCACGTCGGCGGTTTCGGCGGAGTCGCCGACCGTCTGAACGCTTACAACATCTACCGGGGAGACCCTGGCCAGATCACGCTGGACGTCGACCGGTTTGAGCGAGCGACGCCCTTCGAGCTTCAAGCGGTGGCCGAGCGCTATCTGGTAGGGCGGCCCCGAGTTGAGCTCTCGGTCGTAGGGCGTGGCAAACGCTCGACTCTGCCCCGGCTCGATCGTTCAGTTCCGCCTCGGAGCGCCGCCGCACGTGCCTTCCGGCCCCCCACGCCGCGGGTGATCGAGCTCGCGGGTGGGATTCCGCTCTGGGTTTTTCCGCGCGGCGACCTGCCGACCGTGACGGGTTCGATTGTGCTGCCCGGTGGCGCGGGCGTGCTGCGGGGAGGCCAGGCGGGTCTCGCTCACTTGACGGTGGGCATGCTCGAAGAAGGGACATTCACCCGAACAGCCGAGCAAATCGCGCTCGAGGCCGAGTCGATGGGCGCGACAATCGACGCCACGTGCGGCTGGGCGGGTGCGTACGTGTCGTTCAAATGTTTGAAGACCGACTTTCGCGCGAGCCTGGATCTGGCGGCTGACATCCTTCAGCACCCGACATTTCCCGAGGCGGAGTGGCTGCGGGTGCGCGGCCAGGCGCTTGCGGCGCTCAAAGCCGAGCGCGACCACGCGGAATCGCGCGCCCTGCGGGCGCTGCTGGGGGCCATCTATCCGGAAGAGCACCCGTATCGGTTTCCGCTGGCAGGCACGGAAGCCTCGGTCGCCGAGCTCGATCGAAAAGCTCTGGCGGATTTTCACGCCAGGGTTTTGATTTCGGCGCGGCCGACTGTCATCGTCGCGGGAGACGTCGATCCCGACGAGCTGGCCCTGGAGATCGAGCGCAGGCTCACACCCTGGGCGGGAACGATCGCAAGGGTCTGCGACCCGCCCGAGATCGAGCGGTCGGGGCGAGCACGACTGCTGTTGCTCGACCGGCCCGGGGCAGCGCAGGCGGTCGTGCGGGCCGGTTATGTCGGGATTGCGCGCTCCAGCGAGGATTTTGACCACATCCTCGTCGCCAACCAGATTCTGGGCGGCCAGTTCACGTCGCGGCTCAACGAGAGTCTGCGCGAAGAGCGCGGCTTGACATACGGAGTGCGTAGCTCGTTCGACTGCCGCAGAGGGCCCGGCCCGTTCAGCGTGAGCACGTCTGTCCAGACCGAAAAGGTTGGCGAGGCGCTCGCCCAGATCCGGGTTGAGCTCCAGGCCATTTCCGGGGGCCGGCCGCCCAGTGCGGAGGAGCTTGACGATGCCCGGCGGTCGCTGATCGAGGGTCATCCCCGCCAGTTCGACACGCCCGGCGCGGTCGTGAACCGGTTCGCCGGATTGGTGATTCACGATCTCCCGGTGGATCACGATTCGCGGTTCGCCGAGCGACTCGCCGCCATCGAACTCGAGTCGCTTTCTGAAGCAGTCAGGCGGCACATCGTGCCCGACGCGCTTGTCGCCGTCGTGATCGCCGACGCGTCCCGCGTGATCGAGCAGCTAAACGGCCTGGATTGGGCTCCGGTTGAGGTCGAGGGAGCTTGAACTGTCTCAAAAATAATCGCCCGGCGTCACCGGCGTACTGGCGGGCGCGAATGCGACTCTTATAATGGAAGGAATTCGGAGTGCCAAGTCTCTCATCAGAATCTGCGATCGCAACGACCTGACCAAGAGGATGCGCCCTATGTTTGGGACGAGGCGGGTTGTCACCTGGTTGACCGCGGCGAAGCGGGAATGGTTTCGACGCTGGAATGGAGAATACGATCAGACGACGCTGCGCAGCGTCCCTTCCTGGGGCGTCAGTTTTCTGCTGCACGCCCTCTTGCTGCTCATTCTGGCCTTGATCGTCCGATATCGCCCGGCATCGCGTCCCGATGCAGCGTTTGATAGCTCGATCATAGATACCGATATCGGTGACGTGACCTCTCTTGTGCCGGCGAAACGATCGGGTGATCCCTTCACCGATGAACAAAGCCTGAACCCGCCCTCGATCGGTCTGGAGCCGGAGCACAGCGGGCTGCAAATGGTCGGCCAGCCCCACCTGGCATCGCTCACCCATTACGCGCCGACGCTTGCCGGGCCTGCGCCGCTATCCGGCACGCAGAAGCTCGACAGGCCGTCGATCGCCGGCATGGCGCGGCTGCCCAATCTGGCGGCGACGATTACCGCCCCGTTTTCGGGCCGATCGGGTATGACCCGTGCCAAGCTGGTGCGACGCGAGGGGGGCACTGCCAAATCGGAACAGTCGGTCGAGGACGGCCTCGACTGGCTGGTCCGCCATCAGCGCGAGGACGGATCCTGGAGCCTGAATTTTCAGGACCATTGCCAGGGTACGCCTTGCCCCGCTCAGATGGCCACGGAATCGGATACGGCCGCGACCGGGCTCGCTCTCTTGCCCCTCCTGGGCGCGGGTTACATTCATACGGTGAAGAGCAAGCACCAGGAAGCCGTACGGCGTGGCCTGGAGTGGCTGATCGACCATCAGCAGCCCGACGGAGACCTGTTCTTCGGGCCGCCCGGAAACGCATATATGTACAGTCACGCCATTGCGGCGATGGCGATTTGCGAAGGCCTGGGGCTCTCGGGTGATCCCAAGCTACAGAAGCCGGCCCAGCGGGCGTTGCAGTTCATCGTCAACTCCCAGGATCCCGTCGGCGGTGGCTGGCGGTATTCGCCGGGGCAGGCAGGTGACACGTCGGTCTTCGGCTGGCAGATCTTTGCGCTTCGAAGCGGGAACATGGCGGGCATCAAGATCCCGAAGAAGGTATTGAAGGCCGCCAACCGCTACCTCGACCAGGCGGGGGACCAGAAGCGCGTGATCTACTCTTATCAGCCCGGCCGAGGCGCCTCCCCGGTCATGACCGCGGAAGCACTGGTGAGCCGGCAGCTCCTCGGCTGGCCACGTGACTTTCCTGCGCTCGTCAAGGGGGTGGGGCAGGTCTCGCAGAACCTTCAGGAGGGCGGCAACCGGAACATCTATTACTGGTATTACGCCACGCAGCTCTTGCACAACATGAGGAATGAGCAGTGGGAGCGCTGGAACCCGAAGATCCGCGAGGGGCTGATCGGGCTCCAGGTCAAAGATGATACCTGCGCCAAGGGAAGCTGGGACCCGTTCTCACCCGTACCGGACATCTGGGCCGAGCGAGCGGGCCGGCTGTATCTGACCGCGATGTCGATACTGACCCTCGAGGTGTACTACCGTTATCTCCCTCTCTATCGCACGGCTGACGACGACCAGGAAAAGATGGATTCAACGCTCAAAGGCGACGACGGCGCCGACGACGAGAAGCCCGAGCCCGCCTCCAAAAAGGCCGAACCGAAGGCGGATGCGAAGCGCGCGACCCAAAAGCCAGCTAGTGCCAAGCCGGCGACCAAGGGGGCCGCGGGTGGGTTGGAATGACGAAACAGTCAGACACCTTTTCCGTCAAAGAGGTGTGTTCGCACCGGCCCCGATGATATGGGTCACGCTCTCATGATCGAACCAAATCGGTATACCCCCGGGAGCGAGGAAGACCGCAACCCCGTCGCCGACGACGAGCGCTCCTGCGTGGTCGATCTCGAAGCGCCGGCCACCGTGCAGCTCGACGGTGAACACGCGGAACGGTTGCAACTGCTTTAGGCCCTCCAGCACCTGATCGAAATTCTCAGACGCCATGCCCCGACCCCCCGGAACGCAGTTTATCCGTTACCGCCCGGCGGGATTGAACTGGCGGAGTGGAATCGACTTGTAGAGGACGAGCTGTGCCACCGACAGGCCGCGTGTGTTGATTGCGCGTGGAAGGAGGAACGCGTAATCTCCCTTGCGGGCATAGTTCATGCTGCCCTTGGTCACCTGGCTCACGGTGAATTGAACATTGCCGCCCGGGATGACGGTCGTGAAGTTATTGCCTGGGACGGCCAGACGAAGTGGTGCGCGTTCAATGACACTTCCCACCACATGGAGGCGGGAGGCGGCGCCGTTCAAGCCGGTCGGGAAGGGATAAGCCCAGCCGTAGAGCATGCTCTGTCCGGCGTAGTCCCAGGCGTTCATGAATCGGTTGAAGGTCGGGTCGATGGTCGTCACTGCGGCGTTATTTGCCAGCATGCTGTTGTAGGTCGGAGCGACGAGGCTTCGATCGGTGCCCTCGAATACGTCGACGTGACTGACTTCAACGACGTTTGACCCGAGGTCGTTGCCGACGGCTTCGACCAGGCTGTCGGGGCCGAGCCCGCTGACGCTGGCGGGCCAGCGAACCAGGAACTCGCCGATATCTTCAAGCGCGACCGGGAACTGCTGGCCCGAGTGATTCTGGATGACCAGCCATCTCGGCGTCGCGTTGATGACTTCGCCCCAAGCACCCTGGGGTGGAAGCTGGGGAAGCCCGCGCGGGTTGCCGACGACCTGGTCAAAAGCGGCCCGCGGACCCTGGGAAAGCGTTGGCTTTCCGACCATGAAAATAAACGCGGACCCCAACAGAAGCAGAGGGAATCGTTCCCGCCATCGCCGCGTGTTCCGCATCACACCACCCCCGAAGAAGCACTCTTCGCCATTCATCACCATACCCGCCGATCGGCCAGGTGCACAATGTCTTCTTTTTCGGTTTCGCGCCAGCGATTCCTGATTGCCATGGTGAGCGCGGTGCACGCAGGATCAGTCTCGCGCCCATGCGCGACTCGGGCGCCGGGCCCCGCCTGCCTTTTCGAGCGCCGTGCTCGCGCATGGCCGGCTGCGGACTCGCGATCCGCCATCCGGGAGGGTCGCCACTTTGCCATTTGCCGGGAATTCGGCATTCCCGTAAACTATTGTGGTATATCAAACCGCAGATTTGCGACGGAGTCGCGCCTCTTCTCGATGTGGTCCACCAGCTTAGCATGAGCACAACTGACCGACGAACAGCCCAGGACTCCCTGATCCCCGGCGAGGCGGGCGACGCCGCGCCCGCGATTTGACCGGGGTCACGCTCGAGGATTTTCGCGTCGAGAAGCTGCTGGGCCGCGGTGGGATGGGCGAAGTTTACCTGGCCACGCAGGTGAGCCTGAACCGCCTGGTCGCCCTCAAGGTTTTGAGGCCCGATTTCGCATCCAACCCGACATACCTCGGCCGGCTCAAGACCGAAGCGACAGCCGTCGCCAAGCTCAACCATCCAAATATTGTTCATGTGTACACATTGGGCTGCGTCGATGATATCCATTTCATTGCCATGGAGTATGTGCAGGGGACGAACCTGCGGGACTACATTCTGAAGAAGGGTGCGCTCGATCTGCCGCTTGCGTATTCGATCATGAAGCAGACGGGTCAGGCGATCGGTGCGGCCGGCGAGATCGGCCTCATTCACCGGGACGTCAAGCCTGAGAACATCTTGCTGACGCGGAAGGGGCGGGTGAAAGTCGCGGATTTCGGCCTCTGTCGCGATCAGGATGGTCAGGCCCTGCACCTGACGCAGTCGGGCGTGACGATGGGAACGCCGCTTTACATGAGCCCCGAGCAGGCGCAGGGGCACGCTGTGGATCATCGCAGCGATCTGTATTCGCTGGGGGTAACATTCTACCACATGCTGTCCGGAGTTCCGCCGTTCCGGGCGGAGACGGCGCTTGCGCTGGCACTCAAGCAGGTGCGGGAAACGCCCCGGAGCATGCTGGTGCATCGGCCTGATCTGCCTTCGGAGCTGGACAATCTCGTACTCAAGCTGATCGCGAAATCACCGGCGGACCGGTACCAGTCGGCTGGTGAGATGCTGGCTGAGGTGGCGAAGTTACGCGATGTGCTTCATATCGACGCTGCTCCGACGATCGCGGATACCGGCTCGGCGGCGGCAGAATCGCAGTCTGTGTCGCGACCAGCCGCAGCCAGCAGTTCCGTCGGTGTGGCAGCGCAGCCGGTTGCGAAGACGGTTCTTTCGCGCGCGGCGAGTGCGGGCCAGACGGCGTCTGCCAGTCTCTCGAGGCTTTCCGGGGGGCTGATCGCGGCGATCATGTCCGCCGGGGTGGTTCTGGGCGCGATCGGCGGCTGGACGTATCGCAGTCCGGACATCATGGCCGTTCCGCGCGACGCTTCGGTCTCGATTCCGGTGCTCTGGGTCGACCCGAGCTGGAGCGTGGTGAACCGCAAGGCGGGCGCCGCAGAGCAATTGCATTATGCGATCTTCGAGGCGCCGCAAGAGGAGCGGGTGCCGGCATTCCTGGCCGTGCCCGGTTTTTTCTCGCACTCGCACGACCAGGTCTCGAGGGCATATACGCAGCTTGCGCGGATCTGGTTCAGGGACTGCAATATCGAGGCGCTCGAGGCGCTCGAATCCGAGCTTTCGGCATGGAAATCCGCCAAGACACACGAACAGGAGCTGGTGAGCGTCGTGCGGATTGCGGTGAATCTGAGAAAGAGTGATCTGGACGGTGTGCTCGAAGGGTTCAAGGGCATCATGCGCGACGAAGCGTCCGACATGTACGATCCGGCGCTCGTCGAGTTCGCTCTCGAGATCTGCACCGACGCCCTGGCGGCTGCGACCCGGGCGGGTACCGAGTCGACTTCGATCATGCGAGAGAACTTGCAGCAGGTGCAGGCGCACCTGGTCTGGCAGCTTTACCGGATCGAGGTTCCCAGGGCCAATCGCGTGCTGTCGCGGGCCGCAGCCAAGCGAAATTGAGTCCACGAGCGGGTTGGGAGTCGCGGAGCATGGCATTCTTGAAACGAGCCAACGGCGATACAGCCGGGCAGATCATCGAGCTCAAGCCGGAGCGCATCACGATTGGCCGGTCGCCAGAGCATTGCCACATCGTCCTCGAGCCCAACGGTGTCAGCCGCCGCCATGCCGAGATCTATCGCAGCGGAGAGGACTTTTATCTCGCCGACTTGAATTCCCGTAACACCACGCGGGTGAACAACGCCAAGGTGATTCCGGGGATCGATCACCGCCTGTTGACCGGGGACCGGATCAACATTTGCGATGTCGAATTCTTGTTTTACCCGCAGCTTCCCGCCGATGGCGCCTCGAAGGATGGCGGCGAGATCATGATCGTGAACGAGGCCGAGAACCATGAAGCACCCCAGCTTCACGTTCTCGACGCCTCGCGCTCGAGCGCCATGGCGAGCATGATCAAGCCCGAGGTGAAGCTCAAGGCGATTCTCGAGATCAGCCGGAACCTTTGCAGCGAGCTGAAGATCGACGCCGTCGCGCCCCGGATCCTCGATTCGCTCATGGAGCTTTTTCCGCAAGCCGAGCGGCTGTTCCTGATCCTGGTCGACCCGGTGACCAAGCGGCTGATTCGCAAGGCGTTCAAGCACCGTCCGACCAAGAAGTCGCTTTTTGCCTCGAGCGTTCCGGCCGACGAAGTGCCGATGAGCATCAGCCGGTCGATCGTGAACCACGTTCTGCTTCAGAAGAAAGCGATTCTGAGCCAGGATGCCGGCGCCGACAAGAACCTGCCGACCAGCGCCTCGATCGCCGATCTCAAGATCCGTTCGGTCATGTGCGTTCCACTCGTGACACCGGACAAGGAGGCGCTCGGCATCATCCAGCTCGATACCAGCGATCGCAAGCAATTCGGCCAGGAAGACCTGGACGTGCTGGCCGCGGTCGCCGGCCAGGCCGCGATCTCGATCCAGAACGCGCAGATGCACGAGTCGCTGCTCGAGCGCGAGCGATTGAGTCGAGATCTCAAGCTTGCCGAGCAGGTGCAGAAGCGGTTCTTGCCCCAGACAGTCCCGGTCATCGCCGGATTCGAATTCTTCGCTCACTACGACCCGGCCTACGAGGTCGGCGGCGACTACTACGACTTCGTGCCTCTGCCCGGCGGCAAGCTGGCGATCGCCGTGGGCGACGTCTCCGGAAAAGGCGTCTCGGCCGCGCTCATGATGGCCAAATTCTCGGGCGATACGCGGTACTGCATCCTCACCGAGAATTCTCCGTCCGAGGCGGCGAATGAGCTGAACTCGCTGCTGTTCGCGGCCGGCATCGAAGAGAAGTTCATCACGCTCAGCCTGTCGATCCTGGACCCGCAGCGGCGCACGCTTTCGATCACGTCGGCGGGGCATCTCCCACTCCTCATCCGACGCAGCAACGGGACCATCGACGAGGTCGGCGAGGAAATCGCAGGTTTTCCTCTGGGGATCGTGCCCGACGGGCGAGTACCGGCAAACCGAGGTCGCGCTCGAGCCCGGCGACGTCGTTGCCGTCTTCTCCGACGGAGTCACCGACGCCCGCAATATCCGCGAAGAAATCTATGAATCCCGCGACAAACGGCGCCTGCTGCGCAAATTCGCAGACACTTCCGGAGGTCCGGAAACCATCGGCCGGGCGATCCTGCAAGATATCCGCGAGTTCTCGGCCGGGCACAACCAGGTTGACGACATCACGCTGATTTGCTTCGGCCCGGTGGCCCGATGAGATCAAGTAGGTCAGGCTTCAGCCTGACGATTGAGTAGGTCAGGCTTCAGCCTGACGTTCTTTTTGCCATACACACGCCAATCGCGCGTCCGCAAGCGTTTGTGCCACGTACAGCTGCCATGTCGATCAAAGTGACGAATATCCGCCTGGAGCTGGGAGAGCCGGAAGAGAGCTTGCCCGAGAAAATCGCGGGCAGGCTGTCGGTCTGCGCCCGATTCGATCCTCGGCTGGCGGATCATCCGCAAGAGCCTTGACGCCCGCGGCCACGACGACGTTCATTTTGCCTACTCGGCAGCCGTCGATCTCGCCGAAAGTGACATCGCTCGCGTGCAGATGAGCCCGGTTCACGCGGCCGCTGAGCTGTACATCCCGGATCGCTTTGACTGGCCCGAGCCCGGGGCTCAGGCCTTGGGGCACCGGCCCGTGATCATCGGCGCCGGACCTGCCGGCCTCTTGCCGGCTACATGCTGGCACTGAACGGTTACCGGCCTTTGATCCTCGAGCGCGGCCGCGCCGTCAAGGAACGCGTTGCCGACGTGCGCCGATTCGATCAGCACGGGGCGCTCGATCCCGAGAGCAACTACCTCTTCGGCGAAGGGGGCGCCGGGACGTTCAGCGACGGCAAGCTCACATCCCGGAGCGCGGGCCCTGATGTCACGCACGTGCTCGAGATTCTCGCCGAGTGTCATGGCGGGCCCTCGATCGTCTATGAGCACCGCCCGCACCTGGGCTCGAACCGGCTGCCGCTCGTCGTGCGGACACTGCGCCGCAAGTTTGAATCCCTCGGGGGAGAGATCCGTTTTTCGTGCCGCGTTGAGGATTTCGACATCGCCGAAGGCCGCCTGCGGGGGCTGGGCACGTCGTCGGGTTATATCCCGGCGGACGTGGCGATCCTCGCGATCGGCCACAGTGCCCGCGACACGTACGGCGTGCTCTTGCGCCGGGGCGTGCCGATGGAGCAAAAGCCGTTTCAGCTCGGCGTGCGGATCGAGCAGCCGCAGGCACCGATCGACCGCGTGCGCTATGGCGCGAGCGCGGGACACCCTGCCCTCGGCGCGGCCGAGTACAGCGCCTCGGTGCCGGCCGGCAGCCGCGACCTGTTCACGTTCTGCATGTGCGCCGGGGGCTACGTGATGCCCAGCGTGAGCGACCCCGGGTATTTCTGCACCAACGGCATGAGCGAGAGCCGCCACGATTCGCCGTATGCCAACAGCGGGCTGGTCATCACCATCGAGCCAGGTGAGACCGGCGGCAGCCATCCCCTCGCGGGAGTGCATTATCAACAGCGGGTCGAGCGGCTCGCCTATCTGGCGACCGGCAGATCGTATGAAGCGCCCTTGCAATGGGCCCGGGATTTTCTGGCCGGGCGGAAGAGTCGCGGCAATATCCCCACGAGCTATCGACGCGGAGGACAGGGGATCGACCTGGGTCTCTTCCTGCCCGAACTGGTGATCGACTCGCTTGTGAAGGGGCTTCCCAAGCTGGATCGCCGGTTTGGCGGCCGGTTCCTCCGCGACGCGACGCTCACCGGTCCAGAATCGCGCGGCAGCTCGCCGGTGCGCATCATCCGCGAGCCCGAAAGCCGGCAGAGCCCCGGAATCACCGGGCTCTATCCCTGCGGCGAAGGGGCCGGCTATGCCGGTGGAATCATCAGCGCGGCGGTCGACGGGCTGCGCACAGCGCGGGTGATTGTTGCCGCGTATGCGAATCCGTCTTGAATGTCGAGACCGCTACTGCTTCACGAGAAGACAGATTCCGGCCCACGGGCGTTTGCTTTGCCGGCCTTTTGATTCGGGCAACAGTGCGATCAATCGCATGAAGGTGCTCAGTCGCTTCAATCGGGCCGCCGTTTTGAGCATGGAGCGCACGTCGACGGGTTTCCAGCCGAACTGCGCGAAGAAGTCCGGCCCTTCTTCCGGGCCGAATTTGAGCGTGGCGCCTCCTTGTCCCAGCGACTTGCCGAGGTTTTTTTGCAACATCTCAACGAGGCCCGGAGATCCGACGTCGGTCGTCCATCGCTGAAAGCCCGGAGGGCGGGCGAGGTCCTGGGCAAGCGATGCGACTTCCTCGCGTGTGAAGTAGACGATCAGCCCCTCGGTGATGATGAGCGCCTTGTGGGCTTCCTGGCCCAGCCGGTCAAAAAGCTCGCGACGGGCGCTGACATTTGCAAGGTCCAACCGGATGCGCTCCAGATTGCAGACCGGTTTTTCGCCTGCGAGAACCTCCTCCTTGTAATCTAACAGCTCCGGGAGGTCCACCTCGACCCAGCGAAGCGATGGCGGCAACTCCATCCGATAGGGCCGCGCGTCGAGACCGGCCGCGAGATTGAGCACCAGGTCGACTCCCTGAGCGACTCCTTCGGTGATGAACTGGTCGAACAGGTACGTGCGCGTGACCCACGTCCAGGCGTGCGACTCGAAGAACGGCATCGTCGCGGCGATCGCTTCGCCGCGCTCGCCGGCCAGGCGCCGCGCCAGCCGATCGCGGAACACGGCATCCGGCCGCTCGGCCTCCAGCGCCCGGTAGAATGCGGCCCAGAGCGCCGTATCTGAGATGTTACGAACTGGAGATCCGGATTGATTCATGTCTCGCGGGATGGGTTAAGATACGATCCGATCAGAGTGCCCGATTCCATGCGCTTCGTACCAGTGCAATTCCGCGCGCCTTATGCTACCGTTCGACAGCCTTATTGTTCCAACACCTTTCAGTTTCGGCCACCGGCCGGGCAGTTTTTCCGGAGCCGCGCGAGCTCGCGGATAGCTTTTTCAATCGCAATCGTTTCAATAACGGTGACATCGCTGATAATCTCGGAGTCCATGATTGTCAGTTTGGAGGTCGCGTTTCCGGAATGCAACGAATCATGGGTGCCAAGCAAATCATCGTCCTCGGTGGCGGGTTTTCCGGATTGTGGAGTGCCGTCGGAGCGGCGCGCAAGCTTGATGAGCTGGGGGTTGGGCCTGACGCGGTCGAGGTGACGGTCGTGAATCGAGATGCATTCCACTGCATCCGCGTTCGGAATTATGAGGCAGACCTGGATTCGGTTCGCGTGCCGCTCGACAGCGTTCTGGGTCCGATTCGCGTCAGTCGGGTGGAAGGCGAAGTCGCGGAGATTGACGTGGCTGCGCGGGAGTTGAGTGTGACGACGGCGACGGGGCGGCAAACGCTTCGCTACGATCGGCTGGTCTTCGCGCTCGGGAGTCAGGTCGCACGGCCGAAGGTTGACGGCCTCGCGGAATACGCCTTTGACGTGGATACCTACAACGCCGCGGAGCGGCTCAACGCACACATTCGGTCGTTGCCCGGCCGGCAAGACTCGCCTGGGCGGCTGACGGTGATCGTGGTCGGTGCGGGCTTGACCGGCATCGAGACCGCCGCGGAAATGTCCGGGAAGCTGCGGACTGCCCTTCAACTGGCCGGTCAGGCCGGCCCGATCCGCGTCATACTCGCCGACCATCAGCCTCAAGTCGGCTCGGATATGGGAGAAAGCGCCCGGCCGGTCATTCTAGAGGCTTTGAAGTCACTCGGCGTCGAGCTGCGATTGGGGATCGAGGTTGTCGCGGTGAGCCCGCATGGCGTGACACTCGCGACCGGCGAGGCGATTCCGGCCGAAACCGTGGTCTGGTGCGCGGGCATGCGGGCAAACCCGCTCACGCGGTTCTTCGCTTCGGAGTACGACCGTTTCGGGCGAATTCCCGTCGATGAATTCATGCGGGCGAAGGGAATCACCAACGTTTTCGCCGCAGGGGATGTCGCGTCGGCAACGATGGACGACCAGCATGCGTCGGTCATGTCGTGTCAACACGCGCGGCCGATGGGCCGATTCGCCGGGCATAACGTCGTCGCCGATCTTTTTGGCCTGCCGATGCTGCCGCTGCGCATCGACTGGTACGTGACCGTACTCGACCTGGGCCCGTGGGGGGCCGTTTACACGGAGGGCTGGGACCGGCGTGTCGTCGCAACAGGTGAGGTCGCCAAGCGGACGAAGCAGACGATCAACCGCCAGCGCATCTATCCGCCTTTGTCGGGAAATCGATTGGAGATTCTCGCCGCGGCCGAGCCCGTCATCCAGGGGCCGCCTTCATGCGAGAGTTGAGGCGTGGGGCAGGAATAGCACGTGGTTCATCTCGGCGTTTTGCTCGCGGGTCATCGCATTCCACCTCCGGCCCCCGGCCCCAGTGAACGGCCTTCGCGCATTGGACCACCGGCCGCCGAGGGATCAGTCAAATCCACTCCCTCTCTGAGGAATTTCGTGGCGTTCTGCGCGATTTCGGTGACGGTGAGCTTGTAGCTGCCGCGTTTGATCCCGTCGGGCCAGACATCCAGGAAGAAGGCCAGCAGGGACACTTCGTCGGCGGGGCTGATGGCCCACGGGGTCTTGAACGTGATCGACTTTCCTGCGGCCAGGACGGTCTGGCGGATGGCATAACCATCCTCTGCGTCGACACCGTAGATGAGCACGACCCCTGGATACGGGTCGGCATCCGGGCCGGTGGCGTCGGTCATGAACGCTTCACCGGTTGCGGCAACGGTATAAGTCCTTCCCCGTGCGAGATCGAGACGGACAGCTCCGTCGTTGGGGCGGGCATCGCTCTTCAAGCTCGTCTCTGAAAGATGAACGCAATGACGAGTCGCATCGACCGTGATCTCGATCCTCTTGCGATTTGCCGCCCCAGGGCGTCCAGTCCACGCTCAGGTTACCGCCCGTCGAGCCGGTGAGCCGCGCGGCGGGATTCCGTGTGCCGACGGGTTGCTCCGGCTGATCTCGCCGGCCACCTGTCGGTTGGGCCAGAACGCCCGCGCCGGCGGCGATCGCGCCGAGGGTCAGGGTTGCGAGCAGAGCGGTTCTCAGCTTGGTTCGTATCATGGTCGTGCCGATCCTTTCGCCGATTGAAACAGCCGCCTCGTAGCTCAAGAGCGTTTCCACCGACCTTCGCGCCGAGAAGTTCATCGCGGCCTCGATCGTCGAATGCAACAATCCGGGCCGCACATACGTTGTTACAGGAATCGCTCCTCGAGAGGCCAGAAGCATCGCCGATAGCTCGACGCCCCGGCCTCTCAGCCGCGATCGCAGCCTCTGCCGGGCGCGAGCCAATCGGCCTCTCACGGCGTCCTCAGTCAGTCCGAGCCGGCTGGCCGCCGCTTCGTATGACATCGCTTCCAGGTAACAAAGGACGGTGGGCGCACGGTACTTCTCCGGCAGCCGGGAGATCTCGTCGGAGACGATCGCCTGGTCATCGGACCAGGGGACGATCGGGCCGGCTTCCAGGTCCGGGCCTTTGGCCACGGTCGCCCTGCGTTCGTGTTGTCTTCGTCGCATGACATCAATTCGCGCCTTCGAGGCGACTCGGTATGCGACACCGTAAAGCCAGCTCGCCAAGGAGTCTTTGACCCAGAGGGTTCGAGCTTTGCGGGCGAGCACCAGGAAGGTCGTCTGGAACGCGTCCTCGGCGTCATGCTCGTCGCGGAGCACACCACGGCAGACTCGCAACACCATCGGCCCGTGCCGCTCGACGAGCACCTCGAACGCCGCGTCGGCGCCCTCCTCTTGCCGGGCGAACTGCTCAATCAGTTGGCAATCGGTTGCTCCGCCGGCAGCGCCGAGGCGGAACAACTGGTTGAAGTCTCGCGTGACACGGGCGTACCGATTCACGATTTCTGGCTCCTCCCATCTGTGTTACCTCACTGTAATGCCTAAAAGCCGGGGTCGGCTCACGAATTTTTTTGGTGGGATCTCGGATTATCTGAAACCAAGCGAGCGATTGGGAGGAAAACGGAATGCCCATCAGTTTCGCACGGCGTTCCCAAAATGCCGTAATTGCTGGTCGAGCTCGGCTTTTTCCGTGTCGGACAGGTTCCAATTCGATTCGGACGACACAGAACGAGCACCACCTGTGCTCCGCCACAGGCGCCAGGAGTTCGCCAGTTCCCACCTTAGCCTGTTCAGGGTCATGCGCTCGTGTTCCCAGAGCGCCCGTTTTGCTAGTTGTTCCGCTCGCGCTTTCAAAACGTCGCTCTTGAGAGCGCCGAGCCTTTGGTCTACGCGGTCACCGTCTTTGGAAAGCGCGTTCAGCTCGGTCTCCAACCGCGCTTCATCAGTCTTGAGGTACGCGATGAAGTCGTACTCGGCTTTCCCGCGCGCGAGCGAGGCATTCAGAAAGTTAGCCTCGGCGACCTTCAGAGTGATCTCCTGGTTGACCAGCAAAGTCTTGAGTCGTTGATGCCGGGCAAAGATCGCGAGCCCAAGGCTCACGAAGACGAGCGCGACCATCACCTGACCGAGTTTGAACCGAACGCGTGGCAGACGCATGGCCGGGGCAGTTCCTCGAAGTGCCAGGGGATCATCTTGCCTTCAGGGTACTCAGACGGGTGCTTGGTCGCACAGCCTCCCGGCGCTTACGGTTTGTGCGTGTCGCCGGCACTTCCCATGAGTTGTACGGTTGTGCCTGAGGGCGCAATGGGTATCAAAACCGTGAACCGCGTGCCTTCACCAGGCTGCGACTCGAAATCGATCGACCCGCCGTGGTCCTTGACAATGCCGTAGCTGATCGAGAGGCCCAGCCCCGTTCCTTTGCCGATGGGCTTGGTCGTGAAGAAGGGATCGAAGATTCGTTCACGAATTCCCGGGGCGATGCCGTGGCCGTTGTCCGAAACACGGATCGCGATTGCTGCATCGACTGTATCTGTCTCGACGACGACGCGGCCACCTTCCCCGCAGGCATCGATCGCGTTGGAGATCAAGCTTTGAACCACCAGGTTAATTTTCGCCGGGAAACAATTCGTCACGGGGATCGGGGCCAGGCAGGTCTCGAGCGATACCTGACGGGCACCGGCTAAGGTCTGCATCAGGCGGACCGTGGTGCTGATTCCGGCATTCAGGTCGGCTTCCTTGAACTCTGCCTCTTCGAGGTGCGCGAAGTCACGCAGGTCAGCGACGATTTTCTGGATTCGCAGCAGCCCGCGCTGGGAGCGTTCGAACAGCCCGTCGAGATTCTCGAGCACGTAGGGCAGGTCCAGCTCATCGGCAAGCTCGGATATCTTTGAATGCAGGTCTTGCCGGAATTGAGCCAGGGTTTGCTCGGCTTGCTGGTAGAGAAGCACAACATCGTGGAGACCGGTGAATTCGCGCTTCAGCAAACTGAGATTATTGGTGACGAAGGAGAGCGGATTGTTGATCTCGTGCGCGACGCCGGCTGCGGTCTGGCCCAGGCTGGCCATTCTCGCCTGCTGGATCATGCGAGACTGTGCTTGCCGCAGCTCGAGGTGAGCGTGCTGAAGAGACGCGTGTGCAAGCTGAAGTTCGTGGAGTGCCGCGGCCGTTTCAGCATTCGATCGGCTCAGCTCGCGCGTTCGCTCGACGACTTTGAATTCAAGGAGGTCGTTGGCCCGCTGCAGCTCGGCTTCCGCATGTTCAATCTGGCCGCCGACGTGGCCGGCAATCCGCGCACAGATCATGCCGAACAACAGGATCGCGGCAACCGCCAGCGCCGCCGAGGAGACCGCGGCGGAAGACGACCCGGCGGTCGTCGTGAGGAAATGAGTCAACCACGCGACGACCCCGACTGTTCCCACGACGAGCGGGAGGAAGATCCGCAACAAGCGAGCGCCGATCGACGGACCGGAGAGCCTTACCAGCGGAAACGCTTCGGGCCCGGCGGCGGAGGTAAGGCCAACTCCCAGACAGAGGAAACATAACGCCGTGTTGAGTGCCATCGGTATCGACTCGGTGCCGTAGAGCAGCGGCGCGTTCGGGCTGAACAGGTAACCGAGGCTGAAGACCAGACCCGTCGTCCCGGTGATCAGACCACCCACCCCCGCCGCGTGCGCGTGATGGGCCGATTTCCATCGATGGGGCCAAACGAGCGCCACCACCGCGCTAGAGGCCGCGACAAACGCGATCGCCGTCGGGAGCGACATCTTGCCGATGGGAGCGAGCCCAAGCTGTTCGCGGTGAAAATGGAAGAACCATTCGTCCACAGCAAATTCGCGACCTGCGGCGTACTCGCACAACCTCAGGAGACCAACGAAGCCGACCAGACCGGCACCGGAGCCGGCAATCACGCGACCGCCTCGCCATCCGCTGCGCAAGACGATCAGAGCGACACCCAGGACGATGAACGCCAGCGCGGTGTTGGGGGCCATCGGTATGTAATTCGGGCGAAGACCGAGGAGGACGGGCTCGCCCGTCATCCAGCCCGCAAGGGCTGCCACACCGGCGAGCGCGACGAATGCTCCCGAGGCTTGAGTCGCGCGCCGATAAGCGGTATCGAGGTCCATAGCTTTCACCGGCCAGCCTTCGACATCAACCCGCCGCGCGCTCACGCACCCAAACCGGCGTCCCGGAGCGCCTGCTCGTAATCCTCTGGCTGGTTCAGATTGCGCAGTGTACCAAGCTGCGGGTCGACCGTGTTCACTTCGTGCTCGAGGACAACTCGCGTCCGAACCGCCTCGACGAGGAAGAACGGCCTCAGACGATCGTGGCTGAGCAGCTCAACGATTGCGGGAAGGACGGCCTTTCGCCGATAAAGCGCGGCCAGGGGATGGAAATAACCGCCGATCGACGGAATGGCCAGATCGGCATCGTCGATCAGCTCGGCCAGTCGTGTGATCCAGCGCGGTTCGAGGAAGGGTACGTCGGTGCTCGTTGCGTAAGCGAGATCGACTTCCTCACCGAGTGCACCAAAGCCGGCCGCGAGTCCCTGCAGAGGACCACGGCCGGAGATTTCATCGCGGACGATCGAGACTTCGGCCGGGAGCGTGGGGAGATCCTGCCCCGGCGCCGCGACGACGACGATGGGGGCGGCCACAGCGCCGACCAGCCGCACGACGCGCTGGAGCATCACCTCCGGGCCGAAGGGCAGCCAGGCCTTGGGCCGGCCCATCCGGCGGCTTTCACCGCCGCAGAGGATCACGGCTGCGATCGTCATAGGTGTGGGCCTCCGGTCGCGGACCCCCGGTGTGCTGGGGACGTCAGCGCTGGCAGAAGTGCCAAATTGATTTGTGTCCGCGGTACTGGCGCCTGACTCTCTTATTATATGGGTTCTCTCGTGCTTTTGAACTTTTCACGAAGGATGAAAACCATGAGATCGCATCAGGAGCAAGACCGGCGAACGATGATATCGCGAAAGTTTCGCCGGAAGGCGTCGATCTCGGTCGAGACGCTTGAGGGAAGGGCGCTGCTGTCCATGGCGTCGGGAATGCCTGCCATGGAACCCATGACGAACCCGATGCCGGTCATCATGAACCCGATGCCGGTCATCATGAACCCGACACCGGCCATGATGAACCCGACACCGGTCATGATGAACCCGCCACCGGTCATGATGAACCCGCCACCCGCCGCCTCGAATTCACCAACGAGCGTGGTGAGCGCACCGAGTACCGTTGCGACTCCCACTTCAACGTCGGCCTCCTCGAGACCGAGCATAAGTGCCCTGGCGTCGACGAGCTCGGCACAGATCGCACTCATGTCGAGATTCCCGACTGTCCAGCCGTCGACCTCGATGAACCCATTCAGCTCGAACCAGGGGAACCTGAGCTCGCCCGCAACGCCAACCAACTCCAAGACGGTCTCGCTCGCGACGGACTCGCCGGTCCCGGCCCCGGCCCCGGCGGTCCCTCCAATCAAGATGTTGGCGCTGGGCGGTCATCACAGCAGTCCCCATCACCAGCGCACCGTTCACCCCGGGCATCGTGGTCATATTGAACGGTGAACTGGTGATCCGAAAGACGGCATGACTCAGGCCAGCCGCTGATATGACGTGTTTTCTTGCCAGCACGTTCGCGGCGGTTTGCTTCGTGGCGCGAACGGGCACTCTGAGCGTGAGGACAAAACTCCTCAAGACAACAGTCTGTTGATCGCGCCGCGAATGAGCTTAAGAATCGTGAGACCCGCCGGCATAAGTATGAGCTGGGATGGATGGAAAGAATGTTCGAGAGGGAGGTGCAACGTTCCAGAAGCATCTTCCCACGGATACTCGCAGTTGTCCGGACGACGGCCGCCGCGCTTTACGGCTGGCGCAAGCAGTTCAATCTCGAGAGCGAGTTTCCGAGCACGGTGCAAGACGTCCCGTGCTCGGCTTCCCTGATAGTTCTCGAAAGCCGCCTGGTCGCGTAGCACTACCGCAAGGTGCTTCGAAACATACGCGTGGCTTCCCTGCAGCGTTGCGGGATCTTTCCCTTCTCTGCACAGATGGGCCTCTACGAGCTTTTCACAAGCCATCTGCAGGAATTGCAGCTTGTGGCACTCGGGGACTTCGCTACGTTGAAGCAGATTGAAGGTGCTCAAGTCGGCGTCTGCATGCCTGCCGTATCCCTTGGTCCATTGCGCGGGGGTCGCCATTACACCCCTCCGGGATTACCCGCGGGCCTCGGCAGTTCCTCACGGATTTCCCAGCCCTCGGGCAGCCTGAGCTCGTTCGATTGAATCCGCTTGAATTCGTTTGGTGTCACCTCAATGATCGTCGACGGGAAATTGATGCCTCTGGTGGGCATGGGGCCGAAGCTCAGGGGCATCACGCCCGACTCCACCGTGTTCTCATTCACTTCGAGCAACTTGATAGGCTCGGTCGGGATCACTTCAGACTTGGCGCTGGCGGTGATCCGAAAGACTTGACTCAGACCGGCCTCCAACTCGTAGTGTTTCTTCGCCAACACCTCTGCCGCCGCTTCCTTCGCGGCGGCAACAGCGACATCCACATCGAACACGATCCTGTCCCTGCTTCCACAATATGGACACGGCTCATTTGATTGGCTTAGAGTGAGCAGCTTGCCGCATTTCGCGCAGATGTGTGAAGACATACGTGTTCCTTTTGCACTCAGCGATCGTGCCACCGTGCAAACCGGTCTATGCAGACGACACCCATTGCTATTAAGGATATCATGTCAGAGCCCGTGGGACACGTCGACCGTGCAACGAAAGCTGCGGATCCCGGCGGTCGAAGTCGTGGTCCGGGGTTCCGGGGTGCGCGTTGCCGGCGCGAATCGACGACCCCGGTTAAAGATCCGTTCGGGGTGTTCCTGGATGCGTTCCACACCTCAAGAACCGCTCGATTCCGAGCCTCAAGAGACCGTCTTCGTTTTGAAGGCTGGCTTCCTGAAACAAAAACCTCACCCATACACGTGTGGGAAGCCGAGGCAGGCTTGTTTGCGGTTTCTTGAGGTCGGACTCGCGACAATAGATCGGCGGCCCAAAGTTCCGTGGATGGTTGGGCGTCAGGCTGGCTCGACAGAAGCGCGTCAGATTGGCGTCGTCTGCGAATGTAAAATAGGCGCATTCGCCCCACTCTATCCTGCGGAATTTCCCTTTCACCAGCGGATGCGTCTCTTCGCCTGGATGGGGAATTGGCTCGAGCTGGAATGAGTCTTGAGTTCGATTGAGACTTCCATATTCCTGGAGGGATGGAGGCGTGCATCCCCACGCACTCCATGAGAACCGCCCGTCCGGTTCGATCCTGAAGCCGCTGCCTCCGTAACCTGTATCCCTCGTGTAGCACCCGGCAATGTCTCGGAACGCATCTTCGGGTGTCTTGCCTCTGGTCAGTGCGACCGTCTGAAGATGCGTTTCTCCAAGGACGACGTGGCGGCCCAAGACCTGTGGCAGCGGCAGTCGAGTCGTCCGGTAATTCGCCGCGCAAACCTCCAACCACCGACCCCAGGGCGAGAAAGCGCCGAAGTGCATGAAAGCGATTCTCTCGCCGTGGCCTGGCAAACGAGCCTTGATTCGCGCGCACCCGTTGGTGTCAGAGAGGGCGCTCGGGGGAGTTGAAGACGCGTCAAACGGATTGATCAGTCGCAGGGACGCCGCGGAGATCGCCTGCGTCGAGTCGCTGTCGACGATGCGGAAATCGAGATCGACATCCTGGTCATCCGCAAACGGGCGCGGTGTCACCCAGATCGCCAGCGCGATGCTCGCGAAGCCCAATGAGACCGTGACTGCCAAGGCTTTGAACCGGCGGGCTGACAACGTGGCGGCGCTGTGTCTTGCGAGCAAGCCGCCGAACCAGGAAAGAATCAAGAGTGGCCCCGAGAAACACAGTCCGAAGACGACGGGAACGAGGAGCTCGTCGGGAATCGAACGCGCGCATTCAGCAAGGGCCGCGAGCCAACTCTGGGGGATGATGGCTGCCAGTTGCTCGAGTGCAATTGTGTCCGGCATGAAAGCGGCGGCAACGCAGGAAAGTGCAAAGAAATGGAGGCTGAAGAAAGTCGCCCCCGCCGGCTTCTGTTGTCGACACGCTTCGCGTGCGCGGCCGCGCGAACGGAGCGACCTGACCACGAAGAATGCGCTACCGATCGCCGCAAAATTGAGGAGTGGAATAACACCCGCGACGAAGCCCTCAGGAAAGGTCGCGAGGAGAGAGTCCGCGTCATGGCGGCCAAGCTCCTCGAAAAGGTACCGATGAGCCGCGCAGTTCATCGCCAAGATGGCGACGGCGAAGAGCAGGTGTTTAAGCGAGATCTGCGGGCGGTGCAGTCGCATGGCCGGGGCTTCCTTTCGGCGCCGAGAGCCGTTTCCAACGGGTCTACGGGGATTGGAACAGGAAGCGGCGCACCCGGCAATAGGAGATGAGCGTGACACGCCGGTCGGACCAACCGGCGGCATCAAGGTAATCATCGTGATGACCTTTTGCAGCACGACGTTGCACGATCGGTTGGATCATTTGGCTCAAACGTGTAGAATCTCTGGTTGGTCCTCCCATGCGCCGCGGCGTTCTCGACCGAGAGTTGACTTCTTGAGGATATCTGAGTGACGGGATCTCCGTCGGCGAAATCTCGGGCCCGAGTCGTTGGCTGCCGAACGATGGCCCGACGTGGCAGGCAGTTTCTCTTCGATGCCGAGTTCGAGCTCCTCGAAGATCGGCTCACTCCGGCCGGCAACATCACAATCACCAATGCCTTCGTGGTCGACGGGAGCGGACAGCCGCAGAGCACAATCAACGTCGGCGAGTACGTATCGATCCAGGCCGATTTCACCACCCAGGATTTGCCGAGCGATGCCTCGTACGTGGTGGGTTATACAGTCAATGGACTCACCCAGGACTCCGGGGCCCTCACCTGGGGGGCGGGGATCTCGGGGACGAGTTCATTCGAGGCGGATTGGGGCACGTTTTGCGCCACACCCGGGATCAATGTGGTCACGGTCACCGTCGACCCGGATCAGTCCGTCCCAGAAACGACTTACGCTGACAACACCATGAGCTTCACGTTTGACGCCGTCGCGCCCGCGGTGGGGAACGTCTCCTACACCGTGGCGCAGATCAGGGCGGCTTACGGGCTCAACAGCGTTCCTGGCTTCGGCGCTGGTGGAGATGATGGTGCGGGACAGACCATTGCCCTCGTCGAAGTCGGGAATGCCCCGACCGTGCTCACGGATCTGGACGGTTTCGACGAAACCATGAGCTTGACGCTGAATTCCACCCAGACTTTGTACCAGCAGTATGGGCCGGCGTCGTCGATTGTCAGTGTGTACAACCAGTCGGGCACGAACATTACCGCGCTCGTTGGCCAAAGCGGCAGCAATGGCGTGCCCGCGGCTGATCCAAGCGGGGATTGGGAAGCAGAAGAGGAGATGGATGTCGAATGGGCGCATGCGATGGCTCCCGGGGCCAAGATCGATGTCATCGAAGTGAATGATGATGCGAGCTGGCCCATGAGCCTGCTCGCCGGCGACGCGCTGGCCGCCAGCCTGCCGGGCGTGTCCGTGGTTTCCAATAGCTGGGACCTGGATGAATGGAGCGGCGAAACTGCGTACGATTCATCAACATTCGTCACGCCGAGCGGGCACACCGGAGTCACGTTCCTCGCCTCCAGCTACGACAACGGGGCGAATGTTTATCCGTCGCCGCCAACCGATCCTGCACCGTCTACCGGAAACAACGGCTATTATCCGGCGACTTCACCGAATGTCGTGGCTGTCGGCGGCACGCAACTGAGCATTGCCAGCAACGCCTATGGCAGCGAAACCGGCTGGAGTTTTCCGGCCCCGTCGAGCACGGTCGACAACGGCAGCTCGGCGTATATCCAGACCGGCACGTGGACATCGCAATCGGGCGGGTTCAGCGGAACGTACAGCACGGCGGTCGGAGGGACTTCAGGCTCGGCGGTCTGGACGATCGCCGTCACGCCCGCGAACACGGGCGCGGGAACGGAGCTATCCGCGACCTGGACCGCGAGCGCGAGCAACGCCACCGATGCGACGTACACGATCTACGACGGCACCCAGGCGTCGGGGACCGTGCTCGGGACGGTTGTCGTCGATCAGAGCAAGAGTCCATCAGGCAACGCTGTCGGCAGTTCTCAGTTCCAGGAACTGGGAGTGTTCTTCCCGACGCTTTCATCGAGTGGCACCGGCACGTTGACCGTGGTGCTCGATGCCAGCTCGGCCGACAGCCGGGTGGTTGCCGATGCCATCGGCAGCGCTGCGGCCTGGGCAAGTACCGGCGGTCCGACACCGTTCGAACCGGAGCCTGCGTACCAGCTCACGTACCAGAACACCCGGCAGCGGACCACACCCGACGTGGCGTTCGATGCGAGTGAAAACAGCGGTGTGACTTGTTTCCAGAACGGCGGTCTGACCTACGGGAACTTCGGGACCAGTCTGAGCAGCCCCTGCTGGGCGGGGATCTTCGCCATCGCCAATCAGGGACGTGTGGCGCAAGGCAGCGATACGCTCAATAGCGGCTCGGATCCAACGCAGGCCTTGCAAGCCCTGTATGGCCTGCCCTCGAGCGATTTTCATGACATCACATCCGGTTACAACGGGTTCAACGCGAGCGCTGGATATGACGAAGTCACCGGCCTCGGCTCACCGATTGCGAACCTCTTGATCCCAGGTCTGATCGCTTACGGCGCGACGGCACAGTACGACCTGCTGGTGATCACCGTGCAGCCGCCCGCGAGCGTCAGCGCAGGAAGCGGTTTCGGGCTGACGGTCGCCGTCGAGGATTCTTCCGGCAACGTGATCGCGGGCTATGATGCCAATCTCGCGATCGCGTTGAGCGCGAACCCCGGCGCCAGCAGGCTGGGCGGTAACCCGACGGCGCCGGTGACAAACGGCATCGCGACGTTTTCCGGGCTCACTCTGAACAAGGTCGGTACCGGTTATACGCTCACAGTCAGTGGCGGAAGCGTGGCGCCGGTGACCACGGCTGCGTTTAACGTCACCGCAAGTGTATCAGGGCCTCCGACGTCCACGACGGGGTCGAATCCCGGTTCGTCGACCCCACCGTCGTCCTCGACAAACCCGCTCACTCCGCCACCGGCAGCCGCTCCGACAAACGGCGCGGTCCTTACCCACACGTTGTTGACGGTGAAGTCGACGGCCGCTACCTTCGGTCACCCGGTTACTTTCACCGCCAAGGTCAAGTTCAACGGCAGCGCGCGAGCGGTGGCTGGCGGGTCGGTCACGTTCACGGATGGGAACATTGTTTTGGCGATCGTCCCGCTTCGCGACGGCAAGTCCAGTTTTACGACGTCGACCCTGCCGATCGGGCGCAATGCGATCCGCGCGGCTTACGACGGTGCGCCCAATGCGGAGCGGAGCAGATCCGGCGTTGTTGTCCAGACGGTGCGCCGGGTCAAGTCGAAAATGCGGTCGATGTCCGCTTCAGCCCAGGAAGTGGGCAGCACACGATAGGTCATTTTCGTGGCGCTAAGCCGTGATTCTGGCGAAACTCGCGATCGAATTGCTCGAAAGGCGTGGTCCGGCCTGCCTCAACGTCGGCAAGGCCAGCGCTAATCGCCTCCCGAGTTGCTTCGCGCTCTTCGGTGGAAGAATTCTCGTACTCCCATAGCCCGAGGATTTCATCCAAAGTGAGGTTGGCTTCTCCGGCCGAGATTTTCTCGCTGAGAAAGCTTTGGAATGCCCGCACGTCATTTACGCGGTCGGTGGCCATGTGTAAGACTCCCCTCATCGGATCTCCTTAAGGATATCATGAGCAGGATCAAAGGAGTACCCATACTCTTCGCCGGCCGGTGTTGTCACGCTTGGCCGGCACTTCATTGCGGTAAATGGCCGTTCGTGAATCCGGGACCGCGATTCACCCGGGAATGGAACTCTGGCAAAGCCAGTGCCACCCACCGTTGTCGCGCGAGAGGGGGAGGGGCGCGAGTCCGCGATCGTGCCGCTTCACTCGCCGCCCGGATCGCCGCGGCGGCATTGGCACCGCGCTGCTTCATCATGTACTCTGGGCATCGAGGAGGACGCAATCCATGCTCCACTACTTCAACCGACAGCGGGCAGCGTTCTTGATTTGCCTTTTGTTTTTGATCCTTGCTCCGGCAGGGTGTAATCCTGAAGAACAATGGCTTGATGATTCATCTGGTTTTGTCTTTGGCTTCTCGAAGGACGATGCGTCGAAGGAGGTCCGATTCTACGACATAGCCGGGCGGGCCGAGCGGGTCGTGTGGAGCGGGACCAAGGAGGCGGGTGGTCACTTGGATTCTGCCGGGAAGGTTCTTTACGTCATCGAGCCCAGACGCGGGCAGGGCCAGTCGTCGCTGAGCTGCCGGCTTTCCGCCTTCGACGTCAAGTCAAGTCGAGTCTTGCGATCGACGCGATGGATGAGCTGGGCTCGGAACAACCTCGAATCCGGTCAATTGAGCCTGATCAAGGTACCGAACCGACAGAGCCACTTTCTGGTCATGAACAACGAACGAAAGGGATCCTCGCGCAGCGCGATCCTGAACGCGGACACCGAGTCTCTCATCGACGGCCCGGACGGTTTAATGGATATCGTGCCGGACGGGAGTGGATTTCTCGCGGAGGACCAGTCGGTGATGAACACATGGCACGAATCCCTGAAGGGCAGGAAAAAGCTGGAGCCTCCTGCCATTGAAAAGCTCTGTCGGGAATCCTTGTGGTTTGTGGATCTTGACGGAATTCGCCACCGAATGACCTGGGACGAATCCGCGGTTCGACGCGTGGTGGCCCTGTACGGCGAGGAATTGAAGACGGCGAAGGCAACTGCCCGATCGGGAGACGAGAACTCTAACTCGCTATTCCCTAACCAATGGAGGAGGTGGCAGAGCGATGGACGCGACGAGAAGCTGACGGACGCGGCGATCTTGCTACTCGGCCACCATCAGGGCGCGATGCGAATCGATGTGAAGCGTCGGTCGGTCACCGAGGCGGTTGCTGCCGAAGTACCGAGAGCCAGGCAGGACACTGAATCACGTTCAGGCAACAGTCCTGCACCATCAGGGCCGATCGTTAAACTGAAGGACGTCGAGTATTGGGCGCAGGTCCTGGATGGTCCGACGCGCAGGACCCCGTATTATGTTGCGAGGATCGAAGCCCGGTGGCCGGTCGAGGGCAAGACCAAGACGCTCGTGGATCGAGTTCATTGCGACGGTTTGCCGTCAACCGATAAAACTTCGCCCGATGGCCGCTACGCCGTCCTGAAATACGAGGAGCCAAAGAAGGACAAAGACGAAAAAAGATCGCGCATTCACTACATCATCGTTGACCACACCGGAAACATCGTCGACAGCCTGGTCTTCGAACATCATGAACAGGACGGGGTCGTTGAGGGTCAACCTTTCTTTCCCGACAACGTGGCCGAAAAGCGAAAATGAGATCGTCGCAACGGTGAGCATTCCATTGCAGGCGGTTCGTCGTCCGAAGAGGTTTGGTTTCATGCTCGGCGGTCCGCGCGGCAGACGCCAGCAACTGAACCCTTCCCCGAGATACCCGTGTCCGCATTGGCAGCACTGCACTCATTCCGTTACGCTTGACGAGATTCAGAGTTCCTGTGATGTGGTCCGGTCCCGGAGAACGCTAACGCGATGCCTCAAATAAAACTCCCCGATGGCTCTATCAAGGAATTCCCCGAGGCGGTCAGCCCGCGCGACGTTGCCCTGTCGATCAGCAAGCGACTGGCCGACGTGGCCGTCGCCGCGGTGGCGGGTGGGCATGTCGTTGATCTCGATCGGCCGCTCGAAAATGGGAACGGCCCGATCGACGTGCGGATTCTCACTCCCAAGGATCGCGAGTCGCTGGACGTCTTGCGCCATTCAACGGCCCATATCATGGCGCGGGCCATCATGCGGCTCTATCCGGGGGTGAAGCTCGCGTTTGGTCCCACCACGGCCAACGGCTTTTATTACGACGTCGTCGTGCCCGGGCATAACCTTTCCGAGGACGATTTCGCGGCGATCGAGGCCGAGATGGCCCGCATTCTCAAGGACGCGGAGCCATTTGAACGATTTTCGCTTCCGGTCGCGGAAGCTCGCACGTTTGTGGCGGATCTCGGGCAGACGTTCAAGGTCGAACACATCGACGAAGAGCTGCACAAGTACGGCGTGCTCAGTTTCTACCGGCAGGGCGAGTTTGTCGACCTCTGCCGCGGTCCGCACATTCCCCACGCCGGCAAGGTCGGTGCTTATAAACTGCTCTCCGTTGCAGGGGCTTACTGGAAGGGGCGGACTGACCGCGAGGTGCTTCAGCGTGTGTACGGGACGGCGTTCTTTGAAAAGAAAGAACTGGACGCACAGCTTGCACAGCTCGAGGAGGCGAAGAAACGCGACCATCGCCGGCTCGGACGGGAGCTCAACCTCTACACCGTCTCGCAACTGGTCGGGCCGGGGCTGATCTTGTGGATGCCCAAGGGGGCGATCGTTCGCGGCATTCTCGAGAGCTTCATCAAGGAAGAGCTGGTGAAGCGTGGCTATCAGCCGGTGTACACGCCGCACATCGGCAAGGTCGAGCTGTATCAGACGAGCGGACATTACCCCTATTACAAGGACTCGCAGTTTCCGACACTCAAGATGCCCGCCCACGCGGCCGCCAAGGAGCTGGTCGACGGCCTGATATCGGGCAGCCTGGACGATGCGGCTCAGCGGTTGCTGCTGGGAAAAGCCGGCATTCCGGAACGCATGCCCGGTGCTGCGGCGTCATTCTTCGAGATGAACGCGGCTCAGCGAGCCCTTCACGTCGAGCAGAATTGCGAGATGGAAGAGTACCTGCTGAAACCGATGAACTGCCCGCACCACATCCAGATCTATGCATCTCAGAAGCGAAGCTATCGCGAGCTGCCTTTACGCCTGGCGGAGTTCGGCACGGTCTATCGCTACGAGCAGTCCGGCGAGCTATCGGGCTTGACCCGGGTGCGCGGGTTTACTCAGGACGACGCGCACCTGTTCTGCACTCACGAGCAGGTGCGCGGCGAGTTTCGATCGACGATGGAGATGACCCAATTCTTCCTGGATTCCTGCCTTGGGCTTTCCGACTATCGCGTACGGCTGTCGCGCAGCGACCCGAACGACCCGAAGTATCAGGGAGCGGCGGGCGATATCTGGCGGCGTGCCGAGGAGGACATTCGCTCGGTCTTGATCGAGATGGGCCTGCCGTATGAAGAGGCGCCGGGCGAGGCGGCGTTTTATGGACCCAAGGCCGACTTCATCGTACGGGACTGCATTGGCAGGCAATGGCAGCTCGGGACGGTCCAGCTCGATTACGTTCTACCCGAGCGGTTCGGACTGGAGTACACCGGGCCCGACAATCAACCGCACCGGCCGGTGATGATCCATCGCGCCCCGCTGGGGAGCATGGAGCGGTTCATGGGAATTCTGATCGAACATTTCGCCGGCGCGTTTCCACTCTGGCTGGCGCCGGAGCAGGTGCGCGTGCTGCCGATTTCGGAAAAAGTCGCCGATTACGGCGAGCGCGTTCTCAGCAAGCTGCTCGAGCAGGGATTCCGGGCGAGCGTGGACGTACGGGCGGAGAAGATCGGAGCCAAGATCCGGGATGCGCAGCTTGAAAAGATTCCGGCCATGCTGGTTGTCGGCGCCAAGGAAGCCGAGATGGAAACGGTCTCGTTCCGGGATCGAGTGGATGGGGACCAGGGCGCCATGCCTCTGTCGCAAGCGATCGATCGCCTGGTAGCCGAACGCGCGGGCCGGAAGAGCCGGCAGACGGCGCTCCGGCGCCGGCGGTGGCCGTCGATGATACGAAGGAAGATCACACTTACTGAGTGTCGCCTTATGAGCACGATTTCGCCCGCGTTTTGCAGTGTTGAAGTCGGAATCAACGAAATCCGCCAGGCCGCCGAACGGATCAGGCCGTGGGCGCATCGCACGCCGGTGATGACGTCGAAGGCGCTTGATGCGCGGGTGGGCGGCTCGGTCTTCCTCAAGTGCGAGAACTTCCAGAAGGTTGGCGCGTTCAAGTTTCGCGGGGCCATGAACGCGATGCTCCAGTTGAGCGATGATGAGCGGCGCCGGGGCGTGATCACGCATTCGTCGGGGAACCATGCGCAGGCTGTTGCGCTTGCCGGCAAGCTGGCGGGCGTGCCGGTCACTGTCGTGATGCCGCGGAATGCGCCGGCGGTCAAGCGAGCGGCGACCGAGGGCTATGGAGCAAGTATTGTTTCTTGCGAGCCGACGTTCCGATCGCGCGAGGACACCGTGGCTGAGCTCATCGAACGCCAAGGGTTTACCCTCGTGCACCCGTTCGACGACTGGAACGTGATCGCCGGGCAGGGAACGGCTGCGCTCGAGCTGCTCGAGGATGCGGGGCCGCTCGATCTGGTCATCTGCCCCGTTGGCGGCGGCGGATTGCTGGCCGGCACGGCCCTGGCGGTTGAGGGCATCTCGCCGAGCACGAAAGTGATGGCCGGTGAGCCGGCCAATGCCGATGACGCCAGGCGCTCACTCGAAGCGGGTCGAATCGTGACCTGCCCGAGCCCTGCGACAATCGCCGACGGACTGCGCACTTCCTCGATCGGCGCGCGAAACTTCGCCGTGATCGCGACTCGCGTCAGCCGGATCATCGCCGTCTCCGAGCAAGACATCGTCGACGCCATGAGGTTCGTCTGGGAGCGCATCAAGATCGTGATCGAGCCGTCAAGCGCCGTCGCGGTTGCCCCACTGCTGACCGGCAAGCTCGCCGCCGGTCCGCTTCGCGTCGGGGTCATCCTGAGCGGCGGAAATGTCGAGCTGACGAGCTATTTCGATGCACTCGCCGCGATCCAGGTGTGATTCACGCTTCGACGGGCATCATGGCCGGAGTGGCGGCGAGTATTCACGCTGC
Source organism: uncultured Planctomycetota bacterium (assembly GCA_963823665.1). Lineage (GTDB taxonomy): Bacteria > Planctomycetota > Planctomycetia > Isosphaerales > Isosphaeraceae > CAVXHV01. The sequence continues at coordinate 227,031 of CAWGMQ010000003.1, read as the reverse complement.
CAACGACGATGGGTTTCTCGCCTTCCTTCGGACTCACGCCGATTCAGCTTCTCGCGATCCTCGACATTCTGATCGTCACGTTCCTTGTCATTCGCGGCGTCGACGTGCGGATGCTGCTCTTTCTGGGCGCATTGCCTTTGTTTCTGGCCGCCGGCCGGCCGGCTGCATTCATCGCCAAGCTTGCGAGCGAGATGGCAAACCCCGCGACGGTCATACCGATCTGCTCGGCGATGGGTTTTGCTCATGTGCTTCGATTGACCGAATGCGACCGGCACCTGGTCATGCTTCTGGTTCGTCCCTTGCGGCACATGCGCGGTTTGCTCATACCCGGCGGGATCGCCGCGGGGTACTTGATCAACACCACGATCGTGAGCCAGGCGGCGACCGCGGCCGTGCTGGGCCCGGTGCTCATCCCGCTGCTTCGCGCGGGCGGGCTGGGTACGGCGGCTGCCGGCGCGATTCTTCTCCTGGGCTCATCCATGGGGGGCGAGCTTTTCAATCCGGGCGCCGTTGAGATCGCGAAGCTATCGGAGTTATCAAAGGTAGCGCCTCTGGAGGTGATCGCGCGGTCGCGTGGGCTGAACCTCCTTTCCTGCGGCGTGGTGCTGGTGGTCTTCTGGATGCTCGCACGCCGGCGCGAGGAGCCGCGAGCGCCGGCAGCCCAAGCCGGTGACGTCGGCGCAGAGCCAGAGCCGGCAATCGAGCCAAAACTGAACCGAGCGAAGGCGCTCGTCCCGCTCTTGCCGATCCTGTTGCTCTCGATTGACGCAATGGCCGGCCCGTACTCGGTGGGCCAGTTCCTTGTCGGGCCCGGGCGGATTCTCGCTGCGATGCTGATCGGGATTGCCGCGGCGGGGCTCACCAGCTTCGGCAAGAGCGGTGGTCTGGCGGCCTCCTTCTTCGAGGGTGCGGGATATGGCTACACCCATGTGATCTCGTTGATCGTGGTTGCTTCGACATTCGCGGCGGGCGTCGAGCTGAGCGGGTTGATCAAGCTGTTATTGAACGTGATGAGCGCCTGGCCAAAGTCGGCACTGCTGGCGGCGCCGGCTGCATCGTGGTTCCTGGCGTTCGTGGCGGGGACGGGGATAGCGCCGGCGGTCTCGATCATGGAGTTTTTCGTGCCGGCGGCGGGATCATTGGGGCTCGATCCGATCCGCCTGGGCGCTGTCATCACGCTGGCAGCGCATTACGGGCGCACCATGAGCCCCGCCGCCGCCGTCGTGATGATGGCCGCCCGGCTTTCCGGCGCCGGACCTCGCGAGTTGATCCGCCAGGTGGCATGTCCCCTTCTGATCGGGCTGGCTGTCTTGATTGTCCTTGCCCTGCTCCGCATCGCGTGAGGCGGCGGCGCTTGTTGTCCGCGGAAAAAGTTGGGACAATCAACGCAGAACCGTTGCAGTGTGGGATATATCCTGATGGCGGAACCGGTTCCTGGTGGAGCGACCCGGCCGAGTCTCCTGCTTCGCCTTCGCGACGTCTCGGACTCCGATGCGTGGCAGGTGTTTGTGGCGACTTATGCGCCCATCGTGTATGCCTACGCGCGCGGAAAGGGACTCCAGGACGCCGATGCCGCCGATGTTGCTCAGGATGTGCTTGCCCAGGTACTACGATCGATGCGAGACTTCGTGTACGATCCACAACGGGGCCGATTTCGTGACTGGCTGCGCACCGTGACCAGGAACCGAGTCTTTCGCTTGCTCGACAAGCGAGGATTGCCTCCGGAACCCTTGTCGAACGGGCCAGACGGACTTGCGGTTGATGGCACGGATCCCGAATGGCACGACGAATTCAACTCGCAGATTCTGCGCATCGCGCTTGAGCGGATTCAACCCGATTTTGAACTGGCAACCTGGCGCGCCTTCCAGGTTGTGTGGGTCGAGAACCGCTCTGCCAGCGATGCCGCTGCGACCCTTGGAATGCCGATCGACCTGGTCTACGCGGCCAAGTCGCGCGTGCTCAAACGGCTGCGCGATGAGGTGATGCATCTCGCGGAAGACCTGCCGCAATGCGTGCCGCTGGATGATTGATGCGATTGAGTATCCCCCCCAGATCTCTCCGATCCGTGCAGGAGACCGGCCCCCAAAATGACGCCCTGTCCTCGCGTGGAATCACTCCAGGCCCTGGTCGCTGGCACGCTCCCGCACGGCGATGCCGAAACGATCCGAATGCACGTTGGCGCGTGCTCTGGTTGCTGCACGATTCTCGATCGACTGACCGATGACGGCGAGCTTTCCGGCTGGGCAACGTTGCAGGGCAAGGCGCCAGGATATCTTGCAGAGCCTGGGCTCCAAAGCGTGGTCCGGGCACTCTCGCGAATTTCGCCGGAATCGGTCAAGCGGCTTGACGAAGACGGCACGGCACTCCGCGAGGTACGCGCACTGCTCGAGCCGTCGGAGCACGCGGGCGACCTGGGCAGGCTGGGCGCTTACCGGATCAAGTCGGAGCTGGGCCGCGGTGGAATGGGGATCGTTTTTTCGGGGCACGATGGTGTGCTCGACCGGGACGTCGCGATCAAGATTCTGTTTCCGAGCGCCTCGGGAACCGACCGCCGTAAACAACTGATCCGCGAAGCGAGCGCGGCCGCACGGTTCCGCCACGAACATGCGGTGGCAGTCTATCTGGTCGACGAGACGGCCGCCGGGCACCCCTTCATTGTGATGGAGCTGGTGCGAGGAGAGAGCCTGGCCGCGACACTTTCGCGAGAAACGCGCTCAAGCCCGGCTCGAGCGGCCGAGCTCTTGATTCAAGTGGCCGACACGCTGGCCGCCGCGCACGCCAATGGGCTGATCCATCGAGACGTCAAACCGACCAACATTCTGATCGACGGGTCGACCGGAGGGGCAAAACTGGCGGACTTCGGCCTGGCACGGTTCCTGGACGCGGGAACGGTCTCCTCGAATGACCGCCGCGGGCTCCTGGGCGGCACGCCCAGCTACATGAGCCCGGAACAAATCCGCGCGGAGGCCGCGATCGACGGACGAACCGACGTCTATTCCATGGGCGTGACGCTTTTTGAGATGCTGACGGGTCAACTTCCTTTTGTGGGTACGCCGGCAAGGGTCATCGACCAGGTGCTCTACGACTTGCCGCGGCCGCCGCGTGCATTCAACGAAAACCTGCCCCGCGACCTGGAAGTCATCTGTTTGAAGGCGATGGCCAATGAGCGGGATCGACGCTATGCGACGGCGGGCGAGCTAAGCGAAGACCTGCGCCGGTGGGTGCGCGGCGAGCCGATCAAGGCCCGGCCAGCCGGAGCGGCCGAGCGGCTGTGGCGCTGGTCGAAGCGGCATCGCGCGGTGGCGGCGCTCGGTGCCTCGGTGATGCTCTTGCTCATCGCGATCACGGCCGGCTCACTGGTGGCGACCGTTCGGATCAATCGCGCCCGGCTCACGGCCATCTCGGAGCGGGTTCGCGCCGACCGGAATGCCGCGCTGGCGCAGGCGGCGGAAAAGCAGGCGACCGAGCGGGCCGTGGTGGCAAATCAGCAGCGGCTGGTCGCGCTGGAAACGATCGGCAGTCTGGTCAAGGAAATCCAGGAGCACCTGGGGCGGGCGCCGGGTACGCTACGGGTGCGCCAGCGCCTGGCCGAAGAGGCGATGGCGCGGCTCCAGCAGATTGCGAGCGACAAGTCCGGAGATGCAGATGTTGCGCTGACGCGCATCATCGCCAAAGAGCACATGGGCGACCTTGCGTTCCTGTCGGGCCGGACCGCGGAGGCGAGACAGAATTTCCAGGCAGCACGCGACGAGTCGGAGGCGATGCTGGGAGCGCATCGCGGAGATTCCCTGGAGGTGCGCAAACAGCTTGCACTTGCGTTCGACAAGCTCGGCGACCTGGCTCGGTATGCTGCGGACGTTCCCACGGCGCAGGCAGCGTTTTCTCGGGCGCGGCAGGTGCGGATGGAGATGCCCGAGGCGTATCGCCAGTCGCCACAGGGCCTTCGCGACCTGGTCGTCTCGGCCAACAAGATCGGTGAGGCGCAACTCCTCGGCAAGGATCCCAAGGCCGCGCGAGAATCGTTCCGCCACGGATTGGCACTGACGCGGCAGGTTCCGCCCACGGACTTCAAGCAGCACCAGTCGGACCTGCGATTTGTGCTTGGCCGGCTCGGCGATACCGAGGTCGCCCTGTTTCGCTACGCCGCGGCCGTCGCACGCTACCGCGAAGCTCTCGAGGAAGTGGAAAAGCGTGTCGCATTCGATCCCGACGATCCGAAGGGCCGCAATGAGCATGCCTTCGTGATGCAGAAGCTTGGCAGCGCCTCGCAACTTCAATTCAAGTACGCGGAGGCGCTCGGGTGGCACCGCAAGGCGCTCGCGGTGTTTGAAGCGAACGCACGGAGCGAGCCCGCGAGCGCCGAGTATGCGAGGAACGTCGCGGTCTCGCATGCCCTGATCGGTGAAACGCTGAGCGCGGCGGGCGACGCTGCCGGTGCCCGCAAGGCGCTCGACACCTCGCTGGCCCTGTACGAGACCCTCGCGGCACAAGATCCTGGATCACGCCAGAAGCAGTCCGACGTGATGGAGGTTTATCGGATGCTGGTCGAGAGCGAGGAACGTGCGGGGCGGTTCCAGGATGCGGTGCACGCGGTCGAACGCGCACGCCAGTCGCTGCGCGGGATGGCAGGACGACCCGGTATGACGCCTTCGTTCGCGGCCGCGATTGAATCGGTCAGTGCGAAAGGGCTTGCAGTCTATCGCGCCGCCGATCGAGCGATCCAGGACGAAGCCTCGATCGATGGGCATCCGCCGGAGATTGCTCTGCGGCTCAAGAGGCTCCGCGCTTTGCAGCTTGCTCGAAGCGGTCGCCACGACGAAGCGGCCCGCCTCGCTGCGAAGCTGACACGTGCTCATCCGGGTGATGCGGACACGCTCATCGATGTCGCGCGTGTTTACGCGCTTTGTGTGCGTTCGGCCGCATCGAAAACCGCGCCACCGGCGGCTGATCAGGTGCGTGACTATGGCGATCGGTCGGTCGATGCCCTGGCCATGGCGATCAAGATCGAGAAGGGGTCGATCACAGGCCCGTCGTTTCAGCCCGACTTCGAGTCGGTTGCCCATCACCCGCGGCTGGCGTCGATTCTGCAAATTGAACACTAGCCGCGGGTGATTATCAAACGCTCAGCAGCTTGCGAGCTTCGGCAACGCCGGGCGCCGGGTAGCCGAATTCGCTGGCCGTCACGCGGGCCAGGCCCGCCAGGTGGTTCCAGCGGAAGGCAGGCCGTGCCACAGCGAACTCTTCACTGACGGTGCGATAGTACTTCTCGGCATGGAGAGCGCCATCTTCGCTGATTGCATAGCGAAGCAACATGTCGAAGACCGGCCGCTCGGGCCGGCCCAGCTCGCCGTAGCGATGAATGAGCGCACAGGCGCGGACCTGGTCCTTGGCCTTGATAGCGGTCTCGGCCTCGCGCAGCAATTCGTCGGGTGAGACAGAGCGCACCTTTTCGCGGTGCTCGGCGAACGGGTACGGCTTCGGGTTCAAGCCGTTCGTCTGCCCGGCGGTATGATAGGCGCCGACGATCATGCTGGCGACGGTGTTGCGGCGGTTGCTCACCCGCGCGATGTTCCGCCAGGCGTTGGCGGCGTCAGAGGCATGCACGCCGACGGAGGCCCCATGGACGCTCCCAACCGGCTTGGCAGGTGAATCTTCCTTCTTGCGGCCGGGGTCGTGCAGCACGAGCTGGTTTGCGGCCAGCGAAATCGCTTCGCCGACAGCCTCCGCCGAGAACCCCTCGGCGAGCGCCTGGGCCACCGCTTCGGCGGCTTGCTGCCTGTTCGAGGCGTAAATCGTGTGACTGAGCGCTTCAATCCACTCATCGGTCGCTGCACGTTCCTTGTGTTTGTCGTCCAACAAGCCCTTGGTCTCGAGCAGGCGGGGCAGCAGGACGCGAAGCGCGTCGTTCCGGGCATGTTTCTCTTCGTCGCAACAGAACCGGACCGATTGACGAAGCAAGGTGTGCGCGTTTTCCTTGCCGGCCAGGTCGAGCAAGCTCCAGGCCCTCCAGGCCAGGACGACGCGGTGGACGTCAACATAATCCTGAACCAGGTACTGGAGATCGTTGTAGGCGTCGGAGACCGACTTTTCGGTCAGTGCCGCGAAGGCCCGCTCGGCACCGTCGACGTCGCGCCGCCGAACGAGATCGCGCAGGGCTTCACCGCCGCATTCGCCGGCAGAGAGCTGCGCCGCAGCCACGGGGTGCAGAGCCTCGTGTGAGTGGCCGCCCAACTGCTGGATGTGGTTGGTGTTGCGGTAGAAGACTTTCAGAAGCGGCAGTGCCTTCTGCGACTCGGGCAGCTCGCGCGACATCTGGTAGGCCGGTACCAGTGCCATGAGGGTGTGATAGCCCTCATAATCGTTTCCGCCGAAGGTGCGGGCATTGGCCAGGGCCGCGGCGGCGACCAGCCGGCCGAAGTGTTCGCCGGATCTGATCTTGTCGACGACAGCCGGGAGCATCCGGTCGATCGGGGTATCTTGCATGAGTGCGACCAGCGGCTCGATCGCGCCGAACGTGAGACGGCTGGCGGAGTCATCCGCCAGGGCCGCGGGAGCCAAACCGAGATCCTGCGCGAGGACCGGTCCCACGCTGGCGACCAGCATGCCCCGGCCCACATTTGCGAGAAACTCACGACGGTGACTGCGGTGCATGTTCGTTCTCCCCTGGGTTTCGTGAGAAGAAGCGCGGGACGCGACAATCGCCCCTGGGAAACGATCCGGGCATCAATCAGCTCAAAGAATCCTCTTCTCCTATTAACGCGACCGTGTTACACGACTTCAATCTTATGCGGCAAACCGCATAAAATCGCTGCCGGGTCGCGTCCAGCCGATCTAACTTCCCACAACGATCCGCGGCCAACTGTTCGCGCTAACCTTTGAGCAGATTGTCACGGACTCCGCGTGGGGTCCGATCGGTTGCTCGGCTTACGGAACCATCGGCCGATCGAAAGCGGGATAAGGCATAAGCAAAAGCTGACGCCAAGCCAGATACCCATACAAGCGGGGCATTCTGTGACGACATCCATAGGCTTACCTGAGTCGCCGCGATCGAGTGACCAGCACCAGCCCGGAAAGACCGAGCAAAGTGCCGGAGACGACCGCCATCAAAATGAGCGTTCCCCTCAGGCCCTCGCGGGCGCGGGAAACATCGCGGTCGAGCGGGCGGATGATCTCGAGCACTCCGCCCACTTCGCCTACCTTCCAATCCCGCTTGGGGCTGTTCGGGTCGTTGTTATGGCAATTGATGCAATTCGCATCCATTCGACGGGCCGCGGCGTAGCGCAGCGACGGACGGTCCTTGTAGACCTCGAACCGAAAGACCGGGTCGTCGGGATGTTGCCGCAAACCAGCGAGCGCGTCCCGCTCGAACTGGTCGTGAGCTCCGCCATCTTTGCGCGATCGGAACGGATGGTCGCTATAAAGCCGGACGAACATCCCGGACTTGCTGCGCTCACCGATCCGCTGGCCGGATTCGATCAAGAATACCACGGGCAGCGGAATCGCCCCTTTCTTGGTGGCGTAGTCGCCCGTGGCCACGATCCCATGCGGCTGCACCCGGTCGACAACTTCCGAGGTATAGAACGCGTTGACCACTTCGAGCATCTCGGCCTGCTGAGCGGCGCCTTCGATGGCGGTCGATTGCACGAGCTGTGAGGAAAGCGTCGAAAGATGCCACAATCCAACAGCCGAGCCCAGGGAGACCGCGACGAGCAAGCTCGCGGCCACGGGGTTGCGCCGGAACCAGCGTTTCAGTCGCACGGGCCAGCCAATGGGGCGTGCGCGGATGGGATCGCCGGACAGAAACCGGCCCAGGTCTTCCTGGAGCTCCCTGGCGGAAGAATAGCGCCGCGCGGGCGACTTGGCCATTGCCTTCAGGCAGATGGTTTCGAGATCGCGCGGGATTTTATCGTTGAGCTGGCGGGGCGGCCGCGGCTCGTCGTCCATGACCTGGAGGAGGAGCATGCGGCGATTGCCGCGGAAGGGCCGCTCGCCGGTCAAGAGCTCGTAGAGCACAACGCCGGTGCTGTAGATGTCGGTGCGCACGTCGACCCGGTGTGATTCACCGCGGGCTTGTTCGGGCGACATGTAGGCCGGGGTGCCGAGCACCTGACCGTCCTGGGTCATGACGGTGTCTTCGGCTTCGCGCTTGGCCAGGCCAAAGTCCATCAAGTGCGGATGGCCGAGCGAGTCGAGCAGGATATTGGCGGGCTTGATGTCGCGGTGGATGACGCCGTGGCCGTGGGCACAGTCGAGAGCATCGCAAACGGCGGCGACTAATTCGGCCGAATCGCGAAAGGGAATCGAGCCGGCGGCGAGGCGCGCGCTCAGGGTTGTTCCCTGGACGAATTCCTCCACCAGATAGAACGTACCGTCTTCGGTCTGACCGGTCTCGTGGATGGTGATGATGCCGGGGTGCTTGAGCTGGGCCGCGCTTCTCGCCTCGCGCAGAAAACGGGCGGCGTCTTCCTGGCTGGCGAGGTGGCCGGCCCTGGGAATCTTGATGGCGACCTGGCGGCCGAGCTCGGTGTCGCGCGCCCGGAAGACGTAGCCGAACGACCCCACGCCGACCTGCTCGAGCAGCTCGAATCGGCCGAGGCTTCGCAAGGTTCCGACCTCTGAGAGCCACGACGCAGAGCCCGCCAGCTCGCGATGTGACCGCACTCGGGCGAGCAGGGCAGCGGGGACTGGGTCGAGACCTGCGGCGTTGTCGGGCAGGAGAGACCGCAAATCGGAGAGCAGTGGGTCCGAAATCGCGTCGAGCGCCTGGAGAGCGTGATCACAGGCGGTACATTTCTCGATGTGGCCCGACAGGCGGGCGAGCTCGGGGCGCGGGAGATCGCCGACGGCGAATCGTTCCAGCTCGGCTCGACCCGGGCAATCCGTCAGGTCCATGGCTCGACCCCGCGTGCCACGCCCGTCTCGGGCTGGGTTTCAGGCGATGCGACTGAACGTGATCTTTTGCCACACTCGTCGGGAAGACCCGAAATCATTATCGTTGATGGTTAGAGTTCTGGCCACCTTCAGGTTCCGGCATCGAGTGCGACCATGATCCACGTCGACGAAACGGGATCGAGCGGGCGTGAGCCGCCGTCATCGGGCGCGACTTCACGAAGCCTGCTGGAACGAGTGAAAGCCGATGACGGCGCGGCGTGGGAGACTCTGGTCGGGCTTTATGGTCCGGTTGTCTATCGCTGGGTGAGACGCTGGGACGTTTCCGAGCACGAGGCCGCGGACGTTTTTCAGGACGTGTTTCATTCCCTCGCCAGAAACATCGGCGGGTTTCGCAAAGAGAATGCCGGCGATACGTTCCGAGGATGGCTGCACCGGATCACGGACAACAAGGTGCGCGACCATCTGCGCAAGCTGGGCCGGCAGCCGGGTGGAGGTGGAGAAGGGGGGACCGAAGCCCAGCGCCGGCTGGCGAGTCTGCCCGAGCCAAGCCTCCGCGAATGGGAGGAGTCGGGTGGCAGCCACGACTCGGCTGGATTGCTCCGCGCGGCAGTCGAACTCATTCGGAATGAGTTTGAAGCGCGCACGTGGCAGGCATTCTGGATGACCGCGGTTGACGGCAAGTTGCCTGCGGAAGTTGGCGAGGAGCTGGGAATGAGCCCGGGGGCTGTCCGGGTGGCGAAATCACGTGTGCTCAAGCGACTGCGCGAAGAGCTCGGTGGGCTATGAACGCGATGTTGCGCGTCTGACCCAAAGATCTGTTCAAGAAGCCCGTGGACATGGACGGTCTTGTCCCGGAAGCTTGTTGTCCGCAGTTCTGTCTCCCACGAATCAACTCCCACTCAGCAGGTGAGCTCTGTCGCCACTGTGCGATTCGGAGAGGCTCTTTCAAGCTTGAAATCCACCGTGACCCAGCGATTAGCTCGCAATTCTGCTACTTTGAAATATCCCAATCATTGCATTTACCGCATTCTTCCAGACATCTGCGTGATTTTGGGAGCTCTAGATATGGATAAATACTTTGAGAGGACTGGGCTATTTACAATCTATATTGCGCGTGTTACAAGATACCACGACAGATTGAGCGGCCCAATTTTCATGCTCCTTGACCGTCGAGCAAAGAGAGTTGTCGGCGTTGGACTCATCGGTATCTTTCCTGCACTTGAATGAACCAGAGGAGAATTGAGCTCGGCATTCTGCTCCAGGAAACAGCCCCGGCAGGGAACTGACGAAATCGTGCCTCGTACGCTGGCTCGAAGCGCAAGTTCGGTGCGGACGGAGCGCGAGCAGCGATACTGTGGTCACGGCTTGGAACGTTTGATCGGTTCGAACGGCCGACCAAACAGACGTGAGCGGTGCGCGCTTCAGTTTTATGATCATATTCATTCTTCGATGAAAATGACGTGATCCCGACCCCATCGGGTGCTTGCTGTGACGCTGGCTGGTGACGCCCGGGACGTCATTCGGCTGATTCAGGAGGCCAGCCCACAAGTCGCCTATGCGTTGATCGTTCGGGGCAGACCAGGTGTGACAGTCGGAAGCTACGACCACGAAAGGGTGAGCCATGGCACAGAGATCACAAAACGGATACTCGGAGGTGTACGAAGACCGCCCGTTCGCCGAAACGCCCTTCATTGTTGAACACCAGCTTGATGAGTCACAAGAGGAACCCCTGCGCGAGGCGGCAATCAGCGAGTCCCTCACGGGACCGTGGGACTTCTCTACTCCTTTTCTGCGCAGCGAGTCAACCGAAACGGGAGAGACTGAGGCCACTGCGCCCGAGGTGGCAGCCCTCGCCGAGCTTACTGCGGAGCTTAAAGACAGCGAGTTTCGGGAAGCATTGGAACAGCTCGCCGATGAAGCGCTCGACGTCCACGGGGAACAGCTCGCCGGCGATTATGGTGACCGAGAGACGCGCGACCTCGCGGCCGAACGTCTTCTCAACGACCATTTCGAGCCTCTCGCCGCCCGGGCCGAAGCGATGCTGGACCACTTCTTCGAACGGCTCGAAGGCTATCAAGCCGAAACGCTGACCGAACAAGAGATCGAGCGCGTCGTAAACGAGGTTTCCCCGAGCAGCGAATCGCCTTCCCCGGCGTCCGAGCAGTTTCTGGGTGGTCTCGTCCGAAAGGTGGGCAAAGTCGTTTCGGGAGCGGCAAAGCTCGCGAAGGGCGCAGTCAAAATTGTCGGCAAGTTCGCGCTGGCGCCGTTGCTGTTGCCGCTCAAGAAGCTTGCGCGCTTCCTGCTGGGCAAAGTGGTGCGGTTCGCACTCAAGAAGCTCCCCGTGCAGCTTCGACCGATCGCTCAGCGACTTTCCGATCGCCTTTTCCACAAGATCGGCGAGACCCACGAAGGCGAGGGCGAGGATCACGAGCAGACCGAGGCGGAGGTGATTCCGGCAGCCGAGGACGCCGCACGGCTGGAAACCGAGTTTGACGTGCAATTGGCCGAGCTCATGCTCACGCCCGATGAGGCAGAGGCAGATCACATTGTGTCGAGCTACGGTGAGGAACCACAGCACGAGAACGAACCCTCGCTCGCCATGCTCGACCGCGCCCGTGCCGAGCTGGCTGACGGCCTGGGGCGGCTGAGAACCGGCGAATCGGCGCAGCCGGTCATCGAGCACTTCTTGCCGGCCATCGGCGCAGTATGGGTGGCCGCCAAGAGCGCGATCGCGATCCTTGGGCGCCCTCGCGTCGTGAAGTTCATCGGCGGCCTCCTCTCGCACGTCATCCGTCCGCTCATCGGCGCTGAGCCCGCCAAGCAGATTTCGCCATACATCGCCGGCGCAGGGCTCCAGTTGTTTGGTCTGGAGGCCGGTAAGTCCCCGCCACGCTCGGCGGCCACCGAGGCCCTTGCGGCCACCGTGGAGGAGACTCTCACCAGCTTGGCCGAGTTGCCGCCGCACGTATTCGAGAACGAGACGCTCCTGGCTGCCGCCGTGAGCGAAGCATTCGAAAACGCCGCGTCGTCCTACTTCCCTGACTCGATCATCAAGCCCGAATTGCGCAGACCGCCGACCATGACGGGAGGTGGTCCCGGATGCCGGCCGACTCGGATCGCAAGCGTTATGCAAAGTACAGTGAATCTCTGCCGGCCACGATTACCCCGCGCGTCGCCAGCAAGATCGAAACATTCGGCAGCGCGACCTTGCATGACCACGTCCGCGACCACCTTGGCGAACCTGCCGACAAACCTCTCAAGGCGAAGATCTCCGTCTACCAGGCGCTCCCGGGCACGACCGGCTCAACGATTGCGCGCGCCGAGGGCTTTCCGGCGAGTCATCTGCATCCGCTCACGCCGCAGGCCGCAGGCGCGCTCCTGGGCCCGAACTCGGCCTTGGGGTCGCGCGCCACACCGAAAGCCTATCTTGCCAGCCCACAAAAGCTCCATGTCGGGCAGCGCCTCTATCGCGTCGAGCCGGTGAAGGGCCGCCGGCACCACCGCCATGTCCGGCCCGTCCGTGCCGAGCTCCGCATCAACCTGATCAAAGGCGAGATCCGGCTGTGGCTCTACCTGAGCGAGCCCCTCTGCCAGCGCGTCTCGGCAGAGCTCGCCAAGGGCCAAAACGCGGCGGCGGCGTTCGCACGGCTCAAACACCTGATGGCGCGGCCGACGATCGCCCTCAAGATGGCGTTGCACGAGCGCCACCTGCCGCCGGAGATCTTGATCGTCAGCGAAACCCCGAACCTGGAGGGCAAGACGCCACCCTGGCTGAGGCATGCCGGACCATTGCTCGCCGCCAAGATCGCTGAATGGGCCCAGCACCATCTGGCGCAATACTTGCGCAATAATGCCGAGGAATTCCGCCGCACCTGTGCCGCGCATCATGATGGCGTGACCATCCGCATCACCATGACCAAGGTCCCCGGCACCGAGGTCCTGCGCCTGATATCACGCGGTCAGATTCCCAAGGACATTTCCCAAAACACGTGGCTCAAGGGGACGCCTGCGTTCCACGTCAGCGTGCGCCCCGGCTATCTGATTAACCGCATCCATGGTTAAGCTTATGAGTGTTCAAGCAACGTCCGTCACAGATCGAGTGGGCCAGGCGCTCAAGCGCCAGGTGCTGCGGCAGCTCAACCACTGGGAAGGGGCTGCCGAGCGGCTGGACGATTTCGAGGCGACCGCGTCCCCGGCCGCATGGGCGAGCCTGGAACGGTATGTCGGCGTGACTCTCCGTGCAGGGTTGAAGGACGCTCGCGATCAACTAAAGACTGAGTCGCAGGCGGTGCGCGCTGCCTTCAAGGCTGTACGCTCTCGCCCCGATCTGGAGCGGATCGCCGACCAGGTGGCGCAGTTGCGCAACCGGTATCTCCAGACAGAGCTTCTGGTCAATTTCTACGTGGACGCGGTGCGAGCGCGCGCCAACACCGAGGTCAGCATTCAGCTACGCGCTTGCGACACGATGGCCGGGCGTGCGGTCAGCGGTGCGCTCGAACGGCTTGGGCTGAAGGCCCCACCGATCTTGACCTATTTCGCACCGGGTATCGGTGCCTCGATCATGCGGATCGGGACCAAGCTCTGGGATGGATCCTTGAGCCGCATCGCTGCCATCAAGCTGACCTACCACAATCGGTTCAGGACGACTGCGCTGTTCCACGAGTGCGGCCACCAGTTTGCCGGTATCACCGGCTGGAACGAGGCATTCGCGCGGGCGATTCTTGCGCAATTGCCAGATTCAGGCGCCGCGGTCGCGGAAGACGTTGCAAGCTGGTCGAGCGAGATGGCCGCCGATAGTTTTGCCTTCGCGTACAGCGGTTACGCGGCCGTCGTTGCTTTGTCCGATGTCGTGGCCGGCCGGGGAGCCCAGGTGTTCCGATATCTGCCCGGAGATCCGCACCCGATCAGCTACCTGCGGGTGATGCTCGGAGTCGAGATGTGCCGGCGCTTCTACGGTATGGGGCCATGGGACGAGCTGGCGACCGCGTGGCAAGAGCTCTATCCCATCAAGAGTGCTTCAGCCCTCTCGGGAAGTCTAGTGGCCGCGATTCTGCCGCTCTTACCGCGCATCGTCGATCTGGCCCTGCTCACGCCACTGACGTGCTTTCGCGGCCAGCGGCTGGCCGACATCGTGGACCCGCAGCGGGTTGCGCCCGGCGTCCTCCGTGAGCTGCAACAAAAGGCTGGGGGCGCGGCCTTCACATCCAGCCATTGGATCTGGACCGAGTGCATCCGACTGACCGCCCTTTCGGGGCTGCTCTACGCGACTGAGCCCGAAGCCGGGCCCCAGATCCTGAAACAGCAGGAAGACATGATGATCAAGCTGGGCAACATGATGCAGGTGGCGGCCTGACCCAGACAACGAACCCCTCTCATGAGGAAAAGGAGAATCGAGAATGAGCGCCCAATATCGCCGGAAACGGAGCGATCCCGTGGAAGACGACATCATCGTCGAGATCGAGAACCCTGCGCCAGACCCTGCAGAGCAGGAGATCCTTGCACAGCTCGCCGCAGTTCAGGGCCTCGATCCGCACCAACTGAATCTGCTTGCACAGGCCATCCGGCTCGAAATAAGTTTGGGCGGCCACCTTCCGACCTTCCTCGACGCCGCCGGTCACTTGAGCCGGCCCCCATTCCCGTCTTTTTCACCTCCCCGCAAAGTGCTCTAAGCGTGAAAGGATCGCATTCATGTTCCGGCAGCTCGTGACGCCTCCCGGTGTATCTGTCGCGGCTAGCACTCTGGCCCAGCAACATGTCAACAGCCTGTTCACGTACCATCCTTTACAGATTGCGGCGATCGTCGAGACTGTCTGGCGCAATCGCTACACCGGGCCGATGTCGCCCTTTGTTCCCTGGCCCTGGCCGATCACCAGGCAGATCCTCGACGACAAGCATTTTATCACGGGTTACCAGTGGCCCGTGCCTCCAGCCCTCCCCGGGCCACCGTCCGTGATCGACCCGACGATCAACCCGCCGGCGCCGTTGGCGGGCCCGCTTACTGCACCGCTGAGCCAGCCCGGAATCACCGGGATAGACCCCCTGACCGGACGCCCAAGCATAGCAACCAACTGGGACCACCTGATCTGGGCGTATCTCGTCGAGAATACGCGAATCTTTGACATCTTCTGTAAAGTCCTCGAGACCTATACGTTTAGTGAGGAGCTCGAGACGCCAAGCCCCGCAAGCCAACTCTTCTGGCGCAATCTCGAGTGTCTCATCTACGGCGATGCGCTGCCGACAATGGTCTGGACCACGTCGGGCGCACGCGCAGGGACGAGACCGCAAACCGGTTGACGGTTTATTACTGGATGTTCGGTATCGACCTGTCACACGCGCCGGAACTCGTCGAAAAGCATCCCTATCAAAAGCCGGCAGCCTCCAATCGCGACTTTATCCCGACTCTCGAGGCGATGTTGCGCGAAGTGTGGCGCGGAATCATCAACGCGAACAACTCGAGCGGACCCAACGACGCAGACCCCGCGGCGATCGCCACCCTGGCGCGCCGGATCTACGACATGATGGCGACGCGGCGCTTGAACGGAAACATGTCGCGCGAAGAGTTCCGTGCAGTATCGGTCATGTCTTTCATGTGGCTCGCCATCGCCTTCGATTCGCCAGTCGTTCAGGACTTGAGGGCGACGGCGTCGAGCCCCGAGCAACGGTTGATCAAGATTGCGGAGCGTGTTGGCATGAGGGCGCACTCGAGGACCAAGCCGTTGCTCGACCTGGCTCACCCGTTGTCCGTGCTGATGCAATCGATCGAAGCGAACCTTTACAATTCACCGTCTGGTGCGGCGCTCCTGTACAAGCTCGGCACGTCGCCGGAAAGGAACGTGGAGCAAGTCATTGATCAGTATTACCTCGCAACCGGACACGATCTGAAGGCGCAGGCAGTCGCATCAACCCAGCGGGCGACGACGTCGCCGCGCACGCTTCCTGCACCGCAACGGACGCCACAACGCGGCAACGGACGGCCGACCAAACTACCGGTCCCGTAACCAGAGCCGGTCCCGTGCCAAACAAACCCTCGGCCGACAATCTGGCTTGAGAACGAGCGCCGCGGATGCGAAGCAAGGGCAATTGACCGGATCTCCCACCCATCGGGCATCTATCCTGAGGCGATCGCGATGCCAAAGAATGACCTCGGTGCTTTCGACTCCGGCTCGTCCGGCGACACGCCGTTTCTGCTCGGCGGTCGCACGACTCACGAAACGGCGGCGGTCCGACCGGCCGTAGTCGCCACGCCGGATCGATACTGGGAGCTCGAAAGCCCATTTCAACTCGCGGACACCAGCGAGTCGGCAGTCTCGCTGGAGACTACATTCTCGGAATCAGAGGGTCTCGTACAGGCGGCGCCTCCGGGCACCTGGCAAACCGAATTTGGCGACACCGTTCGGGATAGCAGTGCAAGGATCGGTGCCTCGGTAACCGCGCAGTCCGAGCGCGTCGCCGATCAAGAAAAGTCGTGCGCTTGCGATTGCGGTCGCGGCACTTCGGCGATCAAGTCCTTTCCCGAGGAGCTCTCGACCGAAACCGAACTCGAGGCCACAGAAGCGTTCGAAGGCGAGAACCTCGTTTCAGCAGGGCTGGATTGCTCGAAAGTATCGGTAGACTGCCTTGATAATGAGCCGGCGTTCCCCAAGGTCCGGCCGCATGGAAGGCCCGAGGGTTTCTTTCGGGAACGGACCGAAGGCGACCCTAGAGCGAACTTTGCGCTCCAACTGACGGATTACGATATCAACGCGTATCAACCACGCAAGCCGCGACACCAAGAAGCGCTGACAAGGATTCGCGAGTTCATCGTCAATCGCGCGGCAACAACCGACCAGGGCATCGCCGTCACAATCACAGGATCGGCCAGCCGTACCGGGGGAAAAACGTACAACGACGTGCTGTCTTGCAAGCGGGCAATTTGTGCCGCGAGTAATCTGCGCCAAGCGCTCTTGCAAACCGGCGTCCTCAACCGAGTGCAGATCAATTCGTCGGGTGAAGGCTTCACGCGCGCGACTTGCAACGGCAGTCAATGCGAGCTCGATGAGTGGCGATCGGTGCTGATACAGGTTCACGCACCCAACAATCCGCCGCAACCGATTCCGACCGAGGACCCAGGCTGGGACAAGTATACGATCAGGTGCTGCTCCTTCCACACGATACCCGCCGTCACCGAGTTACTGGGCGAGTTGTTGAAAAAGGGATTACCGCGCGTACCCGATCGGCTTCGGGGCCCGCTCCAGACCTTGGTGAAGAAGGGCATTTCAAAGCTAATTGACCGGTTGCTCAAGGGCTTGCCCAAGCTTGAAAGCCTGGTGAGCGGGTTGAGCGAGATGCTGAAGCTGTTTCCCGGGGAGTTTGTCCACGAGACTGGTGTATTCGAGATTCGTGAACGTAAAGAGCAAAATGCGCGGGCGCTCGTCCTGTGCTACTCGGGTACAGCGCTGCGGATCTCGGTGCCGCGCGCAAACTCGATGATTTGATCGACGACGCGTTCGGCAAGATTTCGCCGCTGCGCCTTCTGCCTGAGGGTCTCAAGAAGCAGCTCAGGGAGCGAATCAAGAGCGTGATCCCCGGGGTCGTACAGACCGCGATCCAGCCGATCGAAAGTGATACGCCGGGCAAGCCCGCACGTTTCGATCTAACGCGCCCCAGGAGGCTGCAGGTGTTCGAGGGGAGCGTCGAGGTCGGCAAGGGTTTCTGGATGCCTGGGCAGGTCAACGTCGAATTCAATTCGCCGATCTGGCGCAGCTTCATCAATCCACGGCCCGTGATCACCAACTGCCCCGATACCGACTGCAACGACTCGGGCGTGCAGTGCATTGTTGGCAACCGCCGAGGATCGGACCTCTTTTCCATTTCCTTCGGCGAATTGAAGCCGGGATCGTGTGTGTGTGGTGTTCCTGGTTCGGCCCAGCAAGGGGAAGCTCTGCCCCAAACGAGCCTGGCCGAGACGGCTGGTGGTTTCCGGCAGCCGGCGAGCCCGTTCTCGCTCGGGGAGACCGGCGAGATGGCAGGCGAGATGGAGGGTGAAATGGAAGGCGCCTTCTCGTCGATGGAGGCCAACATCGCGGCCGAGTCGCTGTTTGCTACGCCGAGTCAGGAACGAGCGATGCAGGAAGCCAGCGAATGGGAATCGGGGGTTGCCGAATCGCCCGAGCTCGACCCCTACCTCGGTATCAGGTCTGCCATGGCGCCAGAGCATGCCAACCTGACCGCCGACGAAATCACGTCGGCCTTCGGGCGCACGCCCGCGGTCGTCGCAATCCACTGGCTGCTTGCCTCTTCGGAGCTCCAGCAGGCAGTGCTTGCGGCGCTGCTGGGCAAGGTGGGCCGGCGCTCGATCCGGATCCACGGCTCTGACATGCCGATCTCCAGCTATTTACGGCTTGTCGCGCGTCTCTGCCGGGAAGTCGCCCAACAAAGAGAGGCAGAAGATGCCGGCGAGTCGCCGCCATTCGGGCCGGCAGCGACCGAATTGCCCTGGGCCCCGCGCTCCGCGTACGCTCCGGAAGCCGGCGTCCAAGCCGAGGGGCCTGGATCTGGTCTCCAGTCGGCGTCCGGTGCGTGGAGCTCCTCTGCGAACCAGAGCGTTCGGGACGTCTTCTTCGACTTTTCGGCGCAGTTCGAGGGCAAAGTCCACTGGATGTACCTCGATATCCTCGGCTATGTTTCGACCGGGATAGGCAACAAGATCGACCCGCTCACGGCCCCGACATTGCAGCTAGGCTGGACCGACAAGGACACCCACGCCCGAGCCGACGCGGCCACTATCACCGCCGAGTGGCAGACTGTCCAGTCGCGCCAGGACCTCAAGGGTAAATCCTACACGACGTTTGAACCGATCACCAGGTTACGGCTCAGCGACGACGTCATTGCAAGACTGGTCAGCGCAGTGCGCAATGAGTTCGAACAAGTGCTGGTGCGGACCTCGGAGTTTAGCAGCTTTGGCGGCTGGCCGGCCGATGCACAGCTCGGGCTACTCAGCATGGGTTGGGCCCTGGGACCGTACTTCGCCCCAGGCTGGCCGAAATTTCGCCGCGACTGCGCAGCACCAGATTTCGCCCAGGCTGCGCTGGATTCGCGCATGAAGGAAGCCGGCAACCCAGGTCTGATTCCCCGAAACCAGGCCAACGAGATGCTTTTTCTCTTTGCATCGCGTGTGCTGAAAATGGGACTGCCCCTCGAGCAGCTCATCTACCCGCGGATCCTCACCAGCGGCGGAGCGATTCTGGACATGAGTCTGCGGTCAACGGTCTTCAGGTGGCCGTCCCTGAAGAAGGGGATCTCGAGTCAAGCAGTCACCGTGTTGCAAACGCTGCTCTTCGGCGCAGGATCGCCGAGCATCACAGGAACCTTCGACGACGCCACGGTCCAGGCAGTGAAGGCGTTTCAAGCAGCGCACGTTGATCGCGACGGCAAGACGCTGACATCAGACGGGGTCGTCGGCGCGAACACCTGGCGCGCGCTGGTGTACGCCAATTGAGACGGGGCCAACGCCGTCTGCGCGCCCATGGCTGATCCGCGTGGCGCACCGGCCGCCGCGTTAACCGACCCTTCGAGCCGCGCCTTGATCTCGTTCAGACCACTCGTCCGCTTCAGAGGGGTAGAGCCTGATTGTTCTACGGTCAGTGATCTGTTATCTAGGAAGCCGAGAAAGCCGGCCACTTCCATCGGCCTCGGTCACCGAGAACCACTTCGTTGTGTTCGTGGATTTCGGCGCGAGGAACATCATGTCAAAAGAAGCGTCGCACGCCGCGCAAGTCGCCGCCGAGGCGGAGCGCATTGTCGACAACACGAGGCACACCCGGTATCAGCACCCGCCCTATGACATCGATGCCAGGACGGGCACTTACGACGTCGATTGTTCCGGGTTCGTGGGCCACGTTCTCGAGCGCATCGCTCTTGAACATTTCGAGTTGATCCCCGAGTCGCCTGGCCGCCCCGTGCCCGGAGCGATCAAGTATTACGAATATTTTGCTTCTTTGTCGGCGCATGGATCAGGCGGCTGGCGCTCTACCGAGCGCCTTGCTGATAGCCGCCGGGGAGACATCATCGCCTGGCTCCTGCCGGAGAGCGATCCCGGTGGTGACACGGCGCACGTTTTCGTGGTGGCGAGCGCCCCGGAGGTTATTGAGGCGGGTTTGAGCGCGGTGCGTGCCTACGACTCGTGCGATATCCTCCATTACGACGACTCCCGCCAGTTGCCTGATGGTAAGCAGATAACCGGCGTGGGAAAGGGCACGATCCATTTCCAGGTCGATCAGACGACTGGCATCCCGACGGCTTTTCAATTTGGTCCTGGAGACGTTTTTCATTCGGTCCCAATCGCCATCGGCCGCTTGGAGCCAATCGCGCGGATGTGACGGAGTCATGCTAGTCTCGATCGCGACGAGCTTGCGGCGAGTATCTCGGGCTGCGCCCGTTCGTGGCGGAGATCAAGCTCGCCCGCGACGTGGCGGTAGTGACGACCGCCTGTGATCCGCTGGCCTGTCTGAACCCGGCGTTGATCACCGGCAAGGATTCAGCAGGATAACTGGCGTCGCACGAAGAAGACACGCATTGCAACGGAGCGTCGCGCGACGGGCACTCCGGCGAATCGAGGCGGGCTCCGGTCTTCGTCAGCTCGTGCGCTCGGCGGGCCGGAGCGCGGAGTGTTGGCGGACGTTCGGGACGACATAGACGAAGCGTATACCTGGTACGAGAACCAGCGGTTGGGCTTGGGCGAACAGTTCCTGACCGAGATCCAGTCCCCGGATCCCCGCGTTGGCGGCGGCTCCGTCCGCCGATCTCCCCGTTCCCCCGTAATCGGCACGGCTCTTGCCAGTACATTCAGCTACGGGCTTGCTGTGCCCATCTCTGAGTTCCTGAATCCCGATGCCTGTGCGTGCGTATACAGGTATGGCAATACTGGCGGCTCCTTCTCAACCAAATGCGGTGGAATGTCATGCAGACGTACAACAAGAATCTTCGCCGCTTGGACCCACGCGTGGAATCGCTCGAAGGGAAGACTCTGCTCTCCGCCGGGTTGGCTGGCCACCACGTGGCGCCTCACGAGACCGCCGCCCCATTCGTCGTGCAGGCGGCCGCCGAGTTTAGCGGGACGATGATGGGATCTTACAGCAACGTTCACATCCCGTTCGCCGGCTACCTCCTGAACTACGCCACATCCGGAAGCTTGAGCGGCGTCGGCTCAACTCATCTGCATGGCACGTTATTTGCGCGCCCAGGCGCTCGGTTCGGCGCGCGGCCGGCCAGTTCATCATGCACAACAGCGGCGGCACGATGATCCTCAACGTTCTTCGGTCGGACACCGCCGGGACATACACCTACAAGGTTGTTCGCGCGTTCGGCAGCGACTCCGCTTTCAAAGGTGGTACGGGCGCGGTCACGATCACCCAGACTCCAACGTACAGCTTCCCGTACTTTGTGTCCGGTCAAGCGACGATGACGTTCACGCCGGGTTGATCGGTGAGTGGAGGCAGACACCCACGGCCTGGATTCTCGATCGGCTACGCGCCCTCGCCGGACTCTTCGGCGCTTAAGTGTGCGGTTATGCCATTATGAGCAACCACCTGCATTGCGTGCTCCGCAATCGACCTGACAACGCCCTGGTCTGTCGTCCACAGAACCGACTCCAACGGGTGTTTGTCTGGGGCGCTCGAAAAAGCCGCTCTTCGAAGGCTCGGCCCTGGCCAGCGCGGTGCGCCGGCTCCTCGAGATCAAGGTCCCGGCCAAGCCGGCGCCCGGCAAGAAGGCCAAAGCAAAACCGGCGGGCGGCGCACGGAGTGTGCCTGCTACGCCGGGCCGGCCGACGGTCCAGGAGCCGCGCCCTGACCTGGTCGTGCCTAAGCCCATGGCGGGGCCTGGTCGTTCACCAAGATGGTCGTGGTCGCGGGCGAGATCCTGGGCACGCACCGGGAATCGCGGCGTGATGCGGCACTCGTGGTGTGCCGTTCTTGCAACGGCATGAGGCGGCGAGGCAACGGTGCGTGTCCGGAGTGCGACGGCCCGGAGTATCGCTCGTATGCGGCGCGAAGAGCCGAAGTGCTCGACGCGGGCGCCAAGGTCCCGGCCGTCGAACGAGGCCAGGGGAGGCCGGGCGATGCGTAAGGCGATCGTGGTGGGTGCGCTGCTGGCCGTCGCTGCGCTGGCGGCGGTGAACATCTCGGTCGATCAGTTTCGGAGGAATCAACGGTGAATTGGGCGTTCATTTTTGGTGCGGGAGTGTTTGTGGGGGCGACCCTTAGTGCGGCGATCGTTGCTGTGGCGATCTGGGCGCTGAGCCGGCCGCCTCGCTGTTCTCGTTGTGGCGCGGCGTTGGATCTCGCCAATCTCGCGGACCGTTGCCGCGCCTGCCGCTTGGATGAGAATCTGGGAGGAACCAATCGTGACCTGGCGGCGTCTGCCGTTCGTACGCGTGTGTTCTGAGTCGTCGCCGTCGGGTGGCCCTGGCCTGGCTCCTACGGGGGTACCGCCCCGTGGGGCCGGGCTGCGGTTTTCCGGCCTCGACGGGGATTCCAGGATTCCAGAAGGATTCCAGACACCCATCCTTTTGTCGTGGTCCCCCGCACACATTCATTCGCGGCTCGCACGTTCGGCGCAAAACCACGGCCTCTGGTCATTTCCAGCACGCATAAGGCGAGGGTCCGACGTTCCGCAGACGGTGGGTGTCTGGCATCCCGTGTATCCGTTCTGGAGGTTGGGGTAGTTGACGATGGTGTACTTGATGGTTGCAGCACAAGACGAACGATCCGAATCGCCTGTGAGCGGTGCACGCCGGCGGGATTCTCGGCAGCCGTCAGGGCTCATAGTAGGTGAGAGCCACTTCGTCCAGCTCGGCGGCGCGAGCGGCTTTTCCGTCCGAGGCCATCAGCCTGAGACCGCCCTTCGCTTCAATCACGACAAGGTCGCGTGGACTGGCGTCAAACTCCGCGAAGAAACCGTCGAGGGCTTGCCGCACCGTTCGGCAGCGCTTGAGAAACGCCTTTGTCTTGACCGATGACTTGAACTCGAGCACATCGAGCGAATCGTCTCCTTTCCCGGCAAGAGTGAGCTCGGCCGCGATCTTTCCGCCCTTGAAGAATTGCGCAACAGTGCGGTTTTCTTCGGGATCGAAGCGGGCGGTGAGAACCTGAAGTTCCCCGTTGCCGGCGAGCCGTTCGACGGAGACGAGACCCGGCCTGGATTCGATACAATGAATCCAGCCCTCGCGTTTGAACCGCACACTGAGAAGCCAGGGGCGGGTGTCGCCGCTACACATCAAATCGTCCTTCAGCCAGGGAATCATCTCCTCGCCGCTACCCGACGAAGTCTCCCGTTCCGTCCGGCCGATATCGCGACGCTCAAGCGCGTGGTGGGCCTCTTTCCTTCTGGCTGGGGCTTCGGCACGGATCATCAGAATAGCAGCGGGACGATCCACAGGCATGGGAACTGCTTCGGATACCCCGCTGCCAGCTTCCTCCGAAATCGATGCGGAACCGGGCGCCGGTTGCTTTTCCTCGGCCGATTCGAGCGCGCGATGCCACCAATCGGGCTCTTCCAGATCATGAACCCAACGGTTCAACAGTTTGGAATAAGCGGAGAGGTCTCGATATTCGGTTGACCGAGGTTTCCGCCTGGGCCAGTGGTAGTAGCCACGGTCCCAGGGAAGCGGCCGGTCCACATCGAACTTCGCAAGCAGCTTCGGTGAGACCCAGTAGGCTAGCTCGGCAAGCGCATGGGCGTGGAGGGAGATGATCAACTCGAAGTCGAGCGCGTCAGACTGACGTTGGAACGTGGCCAGGACCCGTTCGAGCCCTGCGGCGACGAGTGAGGAGTCGGCCTCGATGATGCCTTCGAGTGTCTCGAGGATGGCTTGGAACCAGTCCGGCATTTTGCACCTGGCGATTCTGGGGGCAATGCGCGCCTGCGCCGGTCGATCTTTGATCACGATGGCCTCGACGGCGTCGTAAACCAGAACGGTCGGCTTGTGGCCGCGGTCGGAGTCGTGGTGCCGAGCCCGGAAGATGGCGCGGGCGACGTCGATGTCGCCTGCAGCGAGCCCCCGCAGAGCGAACCAGATGTCAGGATACGACTCGCCCCATGGTTGGGACGGGTAACAGTTGTCGATCCAATCGAGGCGAGCGCTGAGGCTTAGTGCAGCTTCCAATTCGTTGGCGTCTTCGGTCATGATCCGCCGGGCGACACCGCGGTCCAGGAGACATGACTTGTAGATAACAGCGACCACCATCGCCTCGGCTTCTTCATGCGTGCACCCGTAGACAGTCTCGAACTGGCTCAGGCTTTCCACATACTCCGTGGCGGTATCCAGGGTCCCGCGCTCTGTCTTCCATTGCTTCTTGGTCCGGCGGTAGAACTGGTCCCTGGAGAGGTTTCCGCCCTGGTGCTCGAGAATCGCGTGGACAACGTCCCGGTGCTTCTTGGAGATCTGACTGATCAAGGTTGGGTCGGTTCGTGACATGACGCTTTCCTGATTCAGGTGGGGAGTGCCCAGGATTGCTCGTCACATCCTACGGCGCTGCGACGGATTTCGCACGAGGGCTGGCCGGGCGATTCTGTGACTGCGCGCGGTAAATGACGCAGCGTTCTTGTGGATACTGGCGCTAATGTGCTGCACAAGCCCGCCCCTTCTAGCGCGGCGTCGTCTGCGAGGCAACCGGCAATCGCGGGGCGCAAACTGGTGCGAGTCACCTGTGCCTGGCTTTTCCCTGACTCAGTTTGGAGAATGGTGCCTGGCTCCTCTCGGGCTCCTCTCCGAGTCACGTGTGCCTGGCTTTTCCGGAACCGAGTCCGGAGAGTGGATGTGTGGGTTCGCTGGGTTCCCCCACGCACCGCCGATAACGTGACGATCCGTGCTGAACAGGGAGGGGAAGCTGTCGCTTCCGGAGTTGCCAGACACCCACAGATGACACTGCAGACCCCGCACCAACAAGCCCTTACAGAGACCACTTTTATCGCCTCCGTTCGAGATGGTCGCGGGCGACAATCTTTGCGACCGCCATTGGTTCGGCGGTGTTGGTGTCGGTGTGTCTGTACGGGCTCTCGGAATACCTCCGGTTCAAGAGCGTTGCCACCAGCGCAGCCAATGAGCTGGAGAACGCCCGAGGCGAGTTCACAGCCAACCTCAAGCGGAAGAAATCCTGAGTAGGGACGCAGTCTCCTATATCAGTTACACAGCGCATCACGCTTACCTTGGGCCATATATGCAATACACTTATAGTGTGGCACAATGTTACACATTGTGGTACATTCCCGGTAACGACACGGTCAAGACAAAGTCAAGACCCTGTCAGTGCGCTGCAATCTTGAAGGCAGTGCGATTGGCCAACACCGGCTCGAATGCCCGGTACCATTCGACCACCGAAGCAACCGAATCAAGCGTTAAGGGATCGACAACGACCCCTGACCCGCGCTAAAGCGCCACCGCCCCGTTTCGTCGGAGGATGTCATGTCAGTCGCCGCGCTATTCCCATCCATCGCGCCGTCCCGACTCGGCGAATTCTTTGTCGGCGAGATGCCGAATTATGCCGCCAAACTGGATTCTCCGATTTCGGTTGACCACGCGACATTCAGTCGAAGAATCTTGAATTGGAAGCGCTCGGCCGAAAAACGGCAAGAAATGGTGAAGCTCCGTCGACTCGAAGGTGTATTGGCGATCGGAAATTGGTTGTACGAATCCATGCGTCTGGTAGAACAGAACTGGCGACGCGAAGTGCTCGAAGGAAAGACGCTATACGATCCCAAGGAAGAAGCGTCGATGCTCGAATCTTACCGCCGGTGGTCCGCTCCATGCCAACGTTGCCTTAATGAAATCGACCACTTTGACGCGACTCTGACGTCCGTCGAGGGCGGGGATGAATTTAAGCGCCATTGCATCGACGCGAAGCAAATACTCGCGGGAAACAACCCCTTCTTTCACGATGAACGCAACGCCGCGCAGTGGGCGGACGTAATAGCATTCCTTCGCCCAAATCCTCGCCCCGTTCGCGTCGAGGAAGATGGGCGCATCTTCGAGATGTCGGGCGAACAATTCCTCATGCCCGGACTTGAGCCAGCGGATATCTTAGAGTCCCTGGAGGACGAACGCGCAGGCCGGTTGCACTCGTTCGACGAAGTTGTCGCCTCGCTCGATCAGCATGAAGTATGAGCTTGAATTTACGGAGAAGGCAAAAAAGGAACTGAAGGCTCTACCGGACTGGCTGCAACGTCCCGTGTTGGGCCACGCGCTTCGCTTGGCGGAATCTCCTTCGACTCTCGGCCAGCGAGTGGTTTCGCCTCCTTATCTGCCTGGCGGCATGATGAGCAGCTTCAAGCACCGGCTTGGCAAAACACTTCACCACGTCGTCCTGTTCTACCGTTACACTCCGGATGAGACGGCACTGTTGATTTCTGGCATTGGGCACTCGGCGCTAGTTGACGATCCCGATTGGTTGCCGCCAATCTCACCGAAGTGGTAACGACCTGGCTGCGAGGTTGCCAGACACCCACGGATGGCACCGCGGAAAGTGGGTGTCTTTGCGTCACCCATCGATCGCAGAACGCGAACGGGCGCGAGTTACGAGTGCCTGGCTTCTAACAAAACCCACTCCAGAGACCGGGCATCTGGCTCGCCAGAGTTTGGGCCGCTGGCTTCCCTGGGTGTCTGGCTTCCCTTCGCTGACCAAGAACGCGCGTCGCACGCAGCGCGTGACGCAGTGGTACCAGCGGGTTACGGCGGGATCGACGAGATGGGCGCGGAGCATCGTCATGGGTGCAGGCCCTTCGTTGATCGCCGGAGCTCACCTAAATTGCCGAGTCGCGTCAAGAATGCAATGCATGTCCTTTCTTCCTTAGTTAGTTGTCTAGTTTCTAGTTTGTCAACTGGCAATCGGCTCGCCCGGTCATCGCGACCTCGGCTTCTCGGCGGGCTGCTTGGAGACGTCGCGGACGGCCCGCGCCAGCGGGTCATCCGGATCCAGCCAGAAAGGCACCGGCTCGGGCTCGGGTTGCAGCAAGTCCATGATCTCGGAGCGAGCGGGCGACAAGGCATCGCGAAGGCTATCGTTTCCTGGCCGCCGGACCAGCAGGGTGAAAGCATCGATACCATACTGCTTTTCGGCAATCCCCGGGATCAGCACCCGACCAAAGACGTCGCGCAGCAGCTCCGGGCTGGCGCCCGCACGGGCGAGGATGCGGTCGACTCGGTCCAGGCGCGCGAGCGCGCGGACCTGCCGCCGATGGACCTCGTCCTTGTAGTAGAGGGCCCTGGTCAGGCGGAGCTCGGACGTCGGGAAGGCCGCCGCTTCGTTCGGGGCAAAAGGAGGCGCTAAGGTGATGATCTGAAGCTGCGCGCGCGGCGCATGGATCGCGGAGAAGACCACGACGAAGCTGAGGACACCGGTGACTTGACCCCGGGTGAACCGCCCAAATCCGTCGGCCCGTAGCGCGGCCCACCAACCCGCAAGGAACAGGACAGCGCCGACCTGGGGGATTGCGTGATACCAGACCGCCGGCCGCAGATTGCTATACGGCGTGTCCCCGCGCGAAGTGTACTCCATCAGGCAGCAGGCAACAGCGATCGTAGCGCCCGCTGCCTCCAGCGGGCTGATCCGACCCGGTCCGCCCCGGGACCAGGAGTGCACCGCGGCCAGGGCGACGAGGAGCGCGATGGCCTGCCATGGCGTCGTGGTGGCATCCACGCCGAGGTTGGCGAAGAAACATGCCTCAACCAGTGCCTGCGCCGTGTGCAGGACGGCCTGTACAGGGCGTGGCCAGAGGTCCGGATGTTGCTCCCAGAAGTTCGCAGTGATCCGGAGGTGTCGTCGGGGGGACGCGGTGATCAGCAAGGCGCCCGCCATCGTGATACCGGCCAGAAGCAGCAGGGCTGGCCAGCGACGGCGCGGTGTTTTGCTCACGAGGAGGTACGCGATCGCCGCCGGCCCGGCGGCAAGCCCGCCCGACCAGATGGCTGGAGCTGCGGCCGCGCCGAGTGCGACCGCGGCGAGTCTGACAGCTCCGCCCTTCGTGCCCCAGCCTCGCGCCAGCGCGACCGTCACGACGCACGCAGCACCCGCCCACAGAGTCTGAGTGGCTGAGTACCAGATCACAGTAATATTACTCACGGTTGATATCCCGAGCGCAGCCATTGCCCCCAGGGCTGCTACCGGCTGCCGCGTATCTCGCACCACGAGATAGCCCAGACTGACCATCGCGGCGACCAACGATAGATACGAAGCGACTGCCAGTACCGTGGGCAGGCCCTGCAGCCGACCGGCCAGTGTCATCGCTGCGTATGTCCAGAGCCGGAAGATCGGGACGACATGCAGGTTGTGCGGCTCGAACAGATGCGCCCAGGTCGTCGGCCAGTCCCTTGCGTCGCCGAGGTAGTCGAAGTCGTCGACGAGCAGGATGAAATCGCGGAGATGATCCCTGAGCATCCATGCGGGAAGCGCGAGGATCACGCAGACCAACCCCACCGCGGCCCATCTGGCCGCGGGCTTGCCTGACCAGGTCACGATCCTGGAGTGCGGCGGAACTGCCGCATTTCCGGGATCGCGTCCCTTCGGTTCCGCGGTGTCTCTATTGCCCATGGGTTGAAACTCCGCAGGGATCAAAGGTGTCAGACCCTATACAGGTGGGTTGTGTGGATTCGTGAGTCGCTGGAGGTAAGCTCCATATGTGCATATTCAAATCTAAAACACGGAGCTCCACCGTGTCAGCGACTCACACCGCACAGTCTACCAGGGCGAACGGACCTATTCTCTATCTGGCCTTCGAGCTCAGCTGGTCGACTTGGAAGCTCGCTCTCACGATCGGCTCGGCCCAAATCCATCGTGACGGCCGGCTGGAGCACCGGCTTACCAACTCCGGGTTGCCAGACACCCACAGATGGCACTGCGGAAAGTGGGTGTCTTTGCGTCACCCATCGATCGCAGAACGCGAATGGGTGCGAGCTACGAGTGCCTGGCTTCTAACAAAACCCACTCCAGAGACCGGGCATCTAGCTCGCCAGAGTTTGGGTGTCTGGCTTTCCTTCCGATTCCTTGGAGCGGGCTCCCTGTTCAACCAGCCAGGTGAACTCGATTCGTTGCCACGACCATCTGAAAGACTCTAAGTCAGACGCAGCCGACGGCTGGCGTCGTTGTACGTCGCCTCGAGCTCGATCGGCACGCAGACATCGCCACTCAGATAAAGCGGGAGCGTCGGCAGAGGTTGCCCCAGAAAAAGCTCCGTCGGCCACACATCGACGACGTCGGCCGACTCGCGGCGGACCGGCCGATACCCGACGGCATAGAGCGATTCCTCACGGCCGAAGTGAAAGGTTGAGTCGCACTGCATCAAGTCGACAACCTGATTGTGCAGGTTTCCATGGCGGTTGGTAACGACGTCCAGAACAACCAGGCTCACGCCTTCATAGAGATAGTTCGCGCACTTGGCCGCAAATGCGCGCCGCTCTCCGGCGCGGTCTTTGTTGCCCGGGCTGGCGAGCTCGATCGCGCCGACGAGAACCGCGCCGCCTTCGTTGCGGAACACCCGCACGCGAAACGCCCCTGAAAATACGCAGGGCATCGAGAGGGCCGCTGGCGGAGCGCTCCAGACGCGCGTCGGGAGCGTCGCCGTGGCCAGCCCTCCGCCGGCCCCCTCCTCGCCGGGCGCTTCGAACGTCGCTACGTCGATTTCTACCCGGCCGGTGGCGTGTGTTTCAGGCTCGGCGAAATAATCCGGCGGCAAGAGATCCGCGTTCAGCGCGTCGGCAATTGCGCTGGCCCAACGCGAGTGAAACGCCTCCCAGTGCCGTTGCGGGTGAAGAGGGGCATGAAAATGATCGAGCAACGGCATCTCCGAATCACTCCTCGAATGAGTTAGAACTCTTCGTCGCGAAGCTCATTTCGGATTTTAGACCCCCAGCCCAGGCCGACACAAGGCTTTCTCCCCCCAGGCCTGGATGAACAGGTGCGAGATCACCAGGATTCCGGGGCACATTGACCAGCACCAGCCGCATGTGGGCCGCGTCAAACGAGGCGTGCAAATCCTCCCTCGCAACAGAATTGTGGTCAGAGTCGGCCTCGTTTCTCGGAATTCGGAGTAACGGTTAGACGCCCGCACCGCACCTCTCGGGGTTTGAAGCAACTTGGTGTGCATGTAACGGCATCGGCATGGTTGTGCTCGACATGTTGCGATTTCAGGGCTGTGCGTGGGTGTCTGGAAACCCCCTTGGTCAACAGCGTGGCGTTTAGCCCCGACGGCCACCGACTCGCTTCGGGCAGCAACGATGGGGTGGTGAAGGTCTGGGACGCGGACACTGGGAGAGAAACCCAGGCGTTTCAAAAGGTGGATGGAGTTCTGGGTCTGGCGTTTAGCCCGGACGGCCGACGACTCGCGGCTGCGGGTGGGAACGATACCGTGACGGTCTGGGACGTGACCACTGGGCAAGAAGCCGCCGTTCTGCGCGGCCACAAGGACGTTGTCGCGAGCGTGGCGTTTAGCCCCGACGGTTGGCGCTTGGCCTCAGGGAGTGGGGACGGCACCGTGAAGTTCTGGGATGTGACGGCGGCTATGGATTCCGTCACTTTGAGCTCGGCCGTCGGCACCATAAACGATATGACGTTTGACCCGGACGGCCGGAAGTTGGCCGTGGCCGGCACGGATAACACTGTTTGTATCCTGGATACAACCACGGGGCTGGAGGTCTTCAGACTGACGGGGCATTGCCGTACCGTTCTGGGACTGGCGTTCAGTCCCGACGGCCGGCGGATCGCTTCCGCCGGAGCGGATCGGACTGTACGTGTCTGGGATGCGACGATTGGCGTCGAAATCTTCTGTTTACGCGGACACACCGCTTCTGTTCGCGCTGTGGCCTTTAGCCCCGACGGTCAGCGGCTCGCTTCCATTAGCCGCGAGGTGGCGAGGGGAGGACGGCTCGTTCCCGGCGAGGTCGTGATTTGGGACATGAGCACGGGGCAGACGGTCATGACACTTCCGGGGCGAACCGGGCCTGGCAGAGACGCCGGGCTCGCCCACGTGACCTTTCGCCCCGGCCGTGAGCGCCTGGCCACGAGTGCGGGCGGGACCGTGCGTGTCTGGAACCCGGCCACGGGACAGGAGATCCTCACGCTGCCCAGCCTCGAGGGATCTGTCACACGCATGGCGTACAGTTCCGACGGCTCGCGGCTCGCCGCCGCGAGTCTGGACGGGTCGGTCAAGGTCTGGGACGCGGTCACCGGAGAGACCTTCCTTACTCTCCGCGGACATACGAGCGCCGTGACTGGGGTGGCATTTAGTCCTGACGGCCGGCGGCTTGTCACCGCCGCGGGCGGGGTGAGCAAGGGAGGGCATCTCTCCGGTGAAGTGAAGCTCTGGGACTCCCTCACCGGACAGGAAATCCTTACCCTGCGCGGGCGCCGGCCCAGTTCCACCGTGTGGCGTTCGATCGCGGTGGCCGGCGCCTCGCGGTCAGCGGAGACGAGGGCGTGACGATCTGGGAAGGGTCCCCCCTGGACGCGGAACTTGCCGAACAGCGGCAGGCGGCAAGCCTGGTCAGGTACCTGTTCGCCCAATCGCCGGCCCCGGAGGCGATGTCGGCCCGGCTCAGAGACTACGCGGTCAGCGACGCCGTGCGGCAGCAAGCTCTTGCCCTGGTCGAGCCGTTTTGGCGAAACCGCGTCCGTCAGGAGGCCGAGAAAGCGGTGAAGTCTCTCATCTACAAGGCTCTGTTCCGGTCTGAGATCCTCGCACACCTCCGCGCCGATCCTGTCCTTAGCGAATCTGTACGGCAAGAGGCCTTGGCCCTGGCGCAGCGATTCGGGGAATCCCCGCACTACCTTGACCGGGCCAGTCGGGCGGTCGCCTCTCGGCCGGGCGCTGGAGCCGCCGCGTACCGACGGGCGATTCAGCAGGCGGAAATCGCCTGCCGCCTTATTCCGTTCGAGGGTTCCTACCACACCACTCTGGGGATGGCCCAGTACCGCCTGGGGAGCTACCAGGAGGCCCTGGCCACGCTGACGGCGCGGACGAACTCAACCAGGCGGCTCAAGGGGCTCACGCTCCCGCGGACCTGGCCTTTCGGGCGATGGCCCGGTACCAGATGGGTGAGAAGGACCGGGCGCAGGCGAGCCTGAATCAGTTGAGCGAGACGATGCAGAAGCCGCAATCGGCGCGAGATCAAGAAGCACAAAGTCTCTTAAAAGAGGCCGAGGCACTCCTGGCCGGGCGGCTATTACAGCCGGAGAAGTGAGGGCTGACATCGGTTGCGGCCCAATTATTACGGTGTAAATGGCTGCGGGCCGACCCGGCCGAGGAGCTAGGAGTGGGACCCGATCTCAAGAGGTTCCAGAGGTTCCAGACACCCATCCTTTTGTTACGGTCCCCCGCATTCCATTCATTCGCGGCTCGCACGTTCGGCGCAAAACCACGGCCTCCGGTCATTTCCAGCACGCAGAAGGCGAGTGGCCGACGCTCCGCAGACGGTGGGTGTCTGACATCCCGACGCTCCGCAGACGGTGGGTGTCTTTGCGTCAGGAAAGCTCGAGAAAGGAGGAAGTGCCTCGAAACACAGAAACCTTTCATCGCAACCCTGCGGGTTAACGAATCCCGCCCGGCAGAGCCTGGCCGGCAGCCGGAAGCAAGTCTTGCGTGGGGAGGGGTGACCCTCACTGCGAAGCGTAGACAGCGAGTCCACATGCCATGCTATCGAGCCCCGAAATACTCATCGTGGGAGCCTCCGTTGTAGACACAAGCGGGGGCCGCGTCGACACGCCGCAATGGCCTGGCGTGTTCGGTCCTGCCGGGGTCCAAGAACATGGCGCAGGGACGCGAGGGTTGCTCGGGAACCTGAGAGCCCCATCCGTCTCCGCTGACATTTCCGGCTCGGGAACCGGAATACCAACTCCCCGGCCCACGACCCCGCGTCGGGTCGCTGGGAGCGAACAGGACGCAAGGGTGGTATCGCCAAACGAAGGCAACGAAGTTCGGCGAAATGGGCGGACGGGAGTCGGAGTGCTCCGTAGTAGCAGTGAAGCGGGGGAATGGGCCCTCCCAGACCCTGTGGAGCGAAGGGGGTACCGTGTCGCGGACTGGAAGCCGGAACCACGCCGAGGGCATTGGACCTCAGAGCGCGTCACCGCGAGGCGACCAGATCGTGTGAGGGACAGCGACGCCGCGACATGACGAGCCGGATGCCTTAATTGGGCACGTCCGGATCAGTGGGAGCCCTGGCGGAGCGATCCGCCAGGGCGACCCGGCAACATCCCCGACGCTCCGCAGACGATGGGTGTCTTTGCGTCAGGAAAAGCTCGAGAAAGGAGGAAGTGCCTCGAAACACAGAAACCTTTCATCGCGACCCTGCGGGTTAACGAATCCCGCCCGGCAGAGCCTGGCCGGCAGCCGGAAGCAAGTCTTGCGTGGGGAGGGGTGACCCTCACTGCGAAGCGTAGACAGCGAGTCTCCATGCCATGCTATCGAGCCCCGAAATACTCATCGTGGGAGCCTCCGTTGTAGACACAAGCGGGGGCCGTGTCGACACGCCGCAATGGCCTGGCGTGTTCGGTCCTGCCGGGGTCCAAGAACATGGCGCAGGGACGCGAGGGTTGCTCGGGAACCTGAGAGCCCCATCCGTCTCCACTGACATTTCCGGCTCGGGATCCGGAATACCAACTCCCCGGCCCACGACCCCGCGTCGGGTCGCTGGGAGCGAACAGGACGCAAGGGTGGTATCGCCACACGAAGGCAACGAAGTGCGGCGAAAGGGGCGGATGGGAGTCGGAGCGTCTCGTAGTACCGTTGAAGCCGGGGAACCACTCCGAGGGACCCGGTGGAGGGAAGGAGACGCCATGTCACACAACCGTTGGAGGGAAACATGGCGGGTGCATCGGAACCCGTGGACGTGTCCACGAAACAACAACGGATAGCGGAACTCGCTCGGCGAAGCCCGGAGATGGGATTCACATCCCTGGGGCACTTCATCGACCTCGATTGGCTGCTCACAGCTTACTACCGGACCCGCCAAGACGGGGCGGTGGGCGTAGACGGACAAGATGGCGAGGCCTACGCAGCGAACCTGGTCCCGAACCTACGGTCGCTGCTGGAACGAGCCAAGTCCGGTACGTACCACGCACCGCCTGTGCGGCGAGTGCATATCCCCAAGGCAGGCTCAGCGACCGAAACCCGGCCACTGGGAATCCCGACCTTCGAGGATAAAGTGCTCCAGCGTGCTGTCGTGATGGTTCTGGAGGCGATATACGAGCAGGACTTCAAGAACTGCTCGCATGGCTTCCGGCCCGAGCGATCGGCACACACTGCGTCAGAGAGCCTGTGGCAACAGACGATGAACATGAAGGGCGGATGGGTAGTGGATGTGGACATTCGTAAGTTCTTTGACACGATTGACCACGGCCATCTACGCGACTTCCTCAAGCGTCGGGTGCGAGACGGAGTGCTGCTCCGGCTCATCGGCAAATGGCTCAATGCGGGCGTCTTCGAGAACGGGTGCGTTACGCACCCCGAAATGGGGTCGCCACAAGGGGGTGTGATCAGCCCGATCCTTTTCGAATATCTTCCTGCACTACGTGCTGGACGAGTGGTTCGAGCGGGAGGTTCAGCCTCGGATGATGGGCAGATCGTTCTTGATCCGCTATGCGGACGACTTCGTCATGGTCTTCTCATGCGAGTCCGACGCACGGCGTGTGATGAATGTGTTGCCCAAACGCTTTGAGAAGTACGGCTTGACCATCCACCCGGACAAGACGCGGCTGGTGCCGTTCGAGCGGCCATCGGACCGTCCCAAACCGGAAGGCAGACCCACACGAACTCCACCAGGGACTTTCGACCTGCTGGCGTTCACGCATTACTGGGGTCGCTCCCGGCAGGGTCGCTGGGTGGTGAAGCGCAAGACGTCCAAAAGTCGATTTCGCCGCAGCCTGCGAACGTTGGCGGATTGGTGTCGCAAAAATCGCCATCAACCGCTCAAGGTGCAGCACCGGATACTAGGTCAGAAACTGCTAGGCCACTATGCCTACTACGGAATCACCGGCAACTCCAAAATGTTGTCACGGTTTCGCAGTGGTGCCACCTGGCTCTGGCAGCACTGGCTGTCGCGCCGCGGCGCGGCCGTCGGATGACGTGGGATCGGTTCGCTCGTTTCCTGAAGCATAAACCGCTTCCGGCAGCGATCGCGATCCACTCGGTATGCCGTCTCGTAGCGAACAAGTGACATGACGAGCCGGGTGCCTGAATTGGGCAAGCCCGGATCTGTGGGAGTCGCGAAACGAAGCTGCGGATGAGTCTGTTATGACTGGATTTGCAACCAGGACATAACCCGATGTACGACCACCGGAACCCTACCAGGACGTGCGGCCGGAGCAATCCGACCGTGCGAAGCTCTTGGGACAACGTAACCTCACCTTCGGGTGGTTGGATATCCCGTGAGGGAATCCGGCGACTGCGAACGCCAATGCGGTCGGGGGCCAGGGGTGGATGGCATGGCTAATCCAGGTGAACTGCCGATAAACGTCGTGAGATCCAACAAGCCAAAGGCGCTGAGAGGCTTGAACCAAAAAGGTACGTGGCCAGGTACAGTGGGATTTCCCATCCCCTGTCGTCGTCATCCGAGCCACCGGCGGAGAGGCAGAGCCTAAACCATCCGTGATTCATCCGTGGAACGTGGTAAGCCCGTCGCCCTCCCTTCGGGGTAGGACCGTCGTAAGGCGTCGCCGATGGGGCGGCGGGTGGAGGATGAGGGAGCAAGCCAATGCCGTTCGGTAGTCGATCGGATAGAGGGTGAGTCCTCCCACGGACGACATCCCCTCACCGCGAAAGCGGTGCCGACTTCCCTCAGGTGTTCCGTCACGAGAGAACCTTGGCCAACCGACTCAGGGAGACAAGCAGATATGTCGGCGGCAGAAATGCTTGCTGGTGCGGCTCCCGAGCTTACGCCCGACTGGCACTCCATCGAATGGAAGAAAGTCTGGCGCACAGTCCGTCGGCTCCAGGCGCGTATCGTGAAGGCTGTTGCGGAGGGCAGATGGAATAAGGTCAAGGCTCTGGTTTATCTGCTCACGCACTCGTTCAGTGGCCGGGCCCTGGCCATTTTGCGAGTCATCAGTAATTCGGGTGCGAAGACTCCCGGTGTGGACGGAGTTCTCTGGAACACACCGGAAGCCAAGTCGGCTGCTTTCAGCACTCTGCGTCGGCACGGTTACCAACCGCAACCGCTCCGCCGGGTGTACATTCCCAAAAGCAACGGCAAGCGACGTCCTCTCGGAATTCCCACCATGTCAGATCGAGCCATGCAGGCATTATACTTGCTAGGCCTCGATCCCATTGCGGAATCTCGAGCCGACGGCCATTCCTATGGCTTTCGGCTGGAACGTCGTTGTGCCGACGCCCTGGAACAATCTCATATTGTCTTGGGTAATCGGAGCGGTCCAGCATGGATTCTCGAAGGGGACATCAAAGCTTGCTTTGATCGCATCAGTCATGACTGGCTCTTGACGCACGTCCCCATGGACCGGCAGTTGCTCGGGCAATGGCTGAAAG
The DNA here is from genome assembly GCA_963823665.1 of uncultured Planctomycetota bacterium. Lineage (GTDB taxonomy): Bacteria > Planctomycetota > Planctomycetia > Isosphaerales > Isosphaeraceae > CAVXHV01. The sequence goes on along the minus strand of CAWGMQ010000003.1, from coordinate 190,635 downwards.
TGGGTTTCCTGGAGAAGCACGCCTGGTTCGCCACCACGGAAGGAACACCTCAAGGCGGGATCATTTCACCCGTCCTGGCGAATTGGACTCTGGATGGACTGCAACGGCTGTTGGCGGAACAGTTCGCCGAGAAGCACGGGCGACAACGGAAGTTTAAAGTCCACCTGGTCCGCTATGCGGATGACTTCTTGATCACGGGCATCTCAAAGGAACTCCTCCGTGACCAAGTGCAACCTCTCGTGGCTCATTTCTTGAAGGAACGCGGCTTGGAACTTTCCCACGAGAAAACCCAGATCACGCATGTGGAGGATGGCTTCGATTTCTTGGGGCAGAATGTGCGACGCTATCGCTGCGGCAAGGTGTTCACCAAGCCGTCCTTGCGAAACGTGAAGACGTTCTTGAACAAGATACAGGAAACGATCGACGGCTCGGGCAGCCTAACGGCAGGAGAGATGATCTGGCGTTTGAATCAGCAGATCAAGGGCTGGACCATGTACCACCGTTACGCGGCGAGCAAGCGCACTTTTACGTACGTGGATCACCGGATTTTCCAGAAATTGTGGCGTTGGTGTCGACGACGGCACCAGAACAAAGGCCGGAGGTGGATCAAGGAGAAATACTTCCAGCAAGACGGTTACCGCCACTGGGTCTTCACCGGTACGCTGTTTGACCAGAAAGGCCAAGGCCGGCCGATCCAGTTGATGGAAGCAGCCAAAGTGAAGATCATTCGTTATGTGAAGATCCGGAGCGACGTGAATCCCTACGATCCGAAGTGGGAACTGTACCTGGAAGCACGACTGGGTTGGCAACTGAGCCAAACGCTGGCAGGTCGGGGTCGGATCGAATACTTATGGAAGGAACAAGAGGGACGATGCGTGGTCTGTGGTCAACCGCTGCGGATCGCAGAGGAAGACTTGCATCTCCACCATCGCATCTGGCGCAGCCGGGGCGGTTCTGGCACAGCCGACAACCTGGAGTTGTTGCATGCCAACTGTCATCGGCAGATCCATGTCCAAGAACGACTGACGAAAGCGGCCGCGTCCTGCGAGGGGCGTTCGTGAAGGCTTGAGCTGCATGAAGGGAAACTTTCACGTGCAGTTCTGAGGGGAGGGGGTGGCGGTAACGTCACCTCCTTACCCGGCCCTTGGGGGAGCGATCCCCCAAGGCGACCCGGCGACATCCCCGCGGCGGCGCAGCCGGAACGCCCAATCAGAAATGGGGCAGGATCGAGCAACGCTTAGGTGAAAAGCCGCCGCAACGCCGGTTGCAGGAAAGCGTATGGCAGTGGCCAGCGTCCCGCTAAGCGTTCTGGGCGCACGCGGGACGGGATTTCTTTAGGAAAAAGAGGAATTCCAAGGCACCCGAAAAGCCGATCCTAGCGATTGGGAGATTTGCCCGTTACAATGATCGTTTGTTCCGTACTGCCAGCGTCAGGGACGACGTTGCCAGGAGGCAAGGATGCCGCCCGAGTTTTGGGAAAGCGGACAACCGAGGAAACATCCTCTTGAGGAACTATTCAAAGCGCCCGGCTGGGAAATTCTGTCGGCCATCGAGCATGGCCATCGGGCGCGGACGGATGTGAAAGGCAAGCTGGCTGAATTCTATCTCCACCGGTATATGGACGCCGGGCGCGCGAGATTGAACATCGGCAGCCTCACGTGGAGCGATGCAACAGGTGACCCCGACTTCATCGTCGAAATCGGCGGTGCCACTTACCGGATCGAATGCAAGAACGTCCGCAGCGGCACGAAGGTTTTCCGCGACGGTTTCAAGGTGGAGATTCAGAAAACGAGAAATGCCATCGCGGGCGGCCCCAGCCGCGGATATAAGGTGGATGAGTTCGACATCCTGGCAGCGTGCCTGTTCAACCAAACAGGCGAATGGAAGTTCCTGTTTTGCGCCAGCGTCAATCTTGAGCGCCGGACGCCGCACCCGGACTATCTCGTCATCATGCAGAAGGTTCCGCCGACGGCTGCCGGCCATTGGCGCGAGCATCTTGAACAGGCAATCGGAGACGCGCATCGCCCATGACCCCGCTTTACAAGACGGACCTCGGCAAAGCTTACGTCACGGATTCGCTGGAATTTATGAAGGGCATGCCCGGCGGCAGCGTCAATCTGATGATGACCTCGCCGCCTTATGCCCTGCATTTCAAAAAGGAATACGGCAACGCCAACCAGGGTGATTACATCCAATGGTTCCTGCCGTTCGCCCGCGAAATCCATCGTATCCTTGCCGACGACGGCAGCGCCGTGATCGACATTGGCGGCGCGTGGACGCCGGGGAAGCCTACGCGGTCGCTTTATCATTTTGAGCTGCTGATCGCCCTGTGCCGGCAGGCCGGATTCCATCTGGCGCAGGAATTCTTCTGGTACAACCCAGGCAAGCTGCCATCGCCTGCCGAATGGGTTAACGTGCGCAAGATTCGCGTCAAGGATTCCGTCGAATGCGTCTGGTGGTTATCGAAAACGCCGTGGCCAAAGGCGGATAACCAGAAGGTTCTCCAGGAATACAGCCCGGACATGAAGCGGCTGCTGATTAAGGGCTACAAGCCGAAGGTCAGGCCGTCGGGCCACATCATCACCAAGAAATTCAAGGACAACGGCGGGTCGATACCGGGCAACATCATCATCTGCGGCAACAACGACGCAAACGGCCATTACCTTGAGCGGTGCAACGAATCCGGCGTGAAGCCGCATCCAGCACGCTTCCCGATTCAGCTACCGCATTTTTTCATCCGGTTTCTGACTGATCCGGGCGACCTGGTGATCGACCCGTTCGCCGGCAGCAACACGACCGGTGAGGCGTGCGAGGAGCTGGCGCGCAACTGGATTGCCGTCGAGCACAACGCCGAATACCTGGAAGCCAGCCGGTTCCGGTTTGAACCACATGAAAAACAGGCACAGGATGCCCCGGCGGTTATCCCCGCCCGCCGCAAATCACGTAAGCATTCAACGAATGGCGAAAAAATGCTGTTCGATTAAACCAAGTTGCGCACGGGGCATTTAGTAGGGGCGCCCGCACCGATCACAGACGTTTGCCGCCGTCGGGGCTGGTCCAAGGAACAGGCCGCGTGTGAAATACCCTATCCCGGCCTTTTGCGCTGCCTTAGCGCGCTCAAGTTGCGTACCGTAAAGATATTCCACGACCTTTTCTTTGTCGGAATCGAGCAGTTTGCTAAACCACGATTTCAGATCATCGACTGGACTGGCCATCATTTCGCTCCTTGAGTAACGACCGGAGTTCCGCCACAAATCTGACACGTTCCAGGCTGGAATTGCCACGGCGACGCACCGCATTCACAGACCGCCGCCGTTCCCATCTCCCGCAGCGCGCGGCGGTAGTATTCTCGCCTGAGCGGCTCAGGGATTTCCCCGAAAACCTCCAGGTCCCGGCGCTCGATCTGATCGGCTCGTTCAAAAAGCAAATCAGCAACTTCCCCGGATACCGTCGTCCTACGCTCCAGTAGACGCGCCGCATCACGCGCCAGATCAATGTTTTGCTCAAGCAACCTCTGATGATCGCTGAATTTTTCTTGCCATTTAAAATACTCTTTGAACAGGATGAGGAGGCCCAAGGCGACGCCGATGACGTCAGCGATCACCACGAAGGTTAGTTCCGGAAGCTTGGTACGCAGCACAACAACCGTTATTCCCAATAAGACGAAAGGAATGGCGATCCCCACGTAATCGACAATCCGGCTGTCCTGCCTCACCTGAAAATAGAATGTCGCGCCGGTTGGGTTATAATTAACCCTATCGGAGGTGAGTTCCATGAGACAGTCGCGCCGGCATTTCTCAGCGCCGCAAAAGGCTCAAATCGTCCGTCGCCATATCAGTGGCAAAGAGCCTGTTTCCAACTTGGCCGATGAGTTCGGCCTTCAACCCAGCCAGATCCACAACTGGATTAAGCAGGTACTCGACCAGGCCGAGCATGCTTTGGAGCGCGCAGCAGGCCGTCCGCCCCGCGCAGAGCGGCTTCAAGCGAAGCTCGTCGAGCGGCTCCAATCCAGTCTCGTCAAGAAGAACGAGGTCATCGCCGAGCTGATGCAGGAGCACGTCCAGCTAAAAAAAGAACTTGGGGAACTCTGAACGGAGCCTGGGTTCCCCACGACACGCGTGACCAGGTCGTCGACTACGTCAAGCATTGGGTCGACCGCACGGAGCTTCCGGCTCGTCAGCTCCTGAGTTGGCTCGGCCTGGGCACAAGTAAGTTCCACGACTGGAAGCACCGTTACGGCAAAGTCAACGAGCACAACGGCAAGGTCCCGCGCGATTGGTGGCTCGAGGACTGGGAAAAACGAGCCATCGTCGATTTTCACGATCGCCATCCTCTCGAAGGATATCGCCGCTTGACCTTCATGATGCTCGACGACGACGTGGTGGCCGTCAGCCCAGCGAGCGTCTATCGCGTGCTCAAGCAAGCGAACCGGCTCGATCGCAGGCGGTTCTCACCGTCGAAGAAGGGAACCGGCTTCGTGCAACCACTGGTGCCTCATGAACACTGGCATGTGGACATCTCTTACATCAACGTCTCGGGGACGTTTTACTACCTGACGAGCGTGCTGGACGGTTGCAGCCGATACATTGTGCACTGGGAGATTCGTGAGAGCATGACCGAGCGCGAAGTCGAGACAATCATCCAGCGGGCGTTGGAGCGGCATCCAGGAGAAAAGCCACGGATCATCAGTGACAATGGCCCGCAGTTCATTGCCCGGGATTTCAAGGAATTCATCCGGCTGACGGGCATAACGCACGTTCGGACGAGCCCGTATTATCCGCAATCGAACGGAAAACTTGAGCGCTGGCACGGCAGTTTGAAACGCGAGTGCGTACGGCCAGCGGCGGTGTCTTCGTTCGATGAGGCTCTACGTCACATTGCATCATATGTGGATCACTACAATAATATACGGTTGCATAGCGCGTTAGGTTATTTGACCCCAGCCGACAAGTTGATCGGGCTGGAAAAAGAAATCTTCGCTGAGCGTGACCGCAAGCTGGAGGAGGCGCGCGAGCGTCGAGCAACAGTTAGACACGGGTCACAAGAGGTTGCGTGAAGATCGCGGACGAGCTACAAACGATGTTGACCTGGGCGGAGGATAGGGTACTGCTGAGGAGCACCCCGAGCGCCGAGCCAGGGGCCAAGACCGGAGCCAGAGCCGAGCATACCTCGGCTCTGCGCTCTCCTCGATCGCAGCACGACAGCTCCGGGATTGGCACCAATGCGACAAACCTTCGCGGCACGATGCCGCGACATCCAGGCCACGATGCCGTTCCCCATTCATTTACGCCAATCGGACGAAATTCCATTTCACGGTGAACCAAGACACGCTGCATGGGGCATAGGAAATCATTTGTGGGCGGTTGATCGTGAATTGGCGCTGCGTTCTATAAACGCTCTGGCGACGGAAGCATCGTTGTTGCAACAGGCGTCAGATACTGAGGCACGCCGCCCTTATCAGGATCGCCGGCAGTTCGACGATATTGCCGCCGAGGTATGCGCCGTTGTTCGACAGGGTTTCTTCGACGCAAATGCCTTCGCGAATGATGCGTACGAAGCGTTGGACACCACCCAGTGGTTCGGTGCGGAGGCGGATTGCCGAATCCTAGCGATCTTAGGACAGGCGCCGAATGAATCTGCAGCGAGAAAGGGATTTCAGCGGCTCGCGCATACCTTGGTCGCGTGGTGGGACGCAGATGACGATCGCCAAAAAAACCACCAAAACGGACGGCGAGAACGAAACCACGAGACCGAATCATCACTGACGGAACTTCTCGAAAACTTCTTACTCCAGACGTCAACCGGGGCGGCAACCGATATACTCGAGCCAATACTTGGCGCCGTTGATCGTCACCCTAAGGAAGTCCATTGGATTCTGCTTAAACTGATCGGTGTCGAAGATCGACAGCCTAATACTCCAGTGTTTTGGTCCCTTTGGTCGCTTTTTGCCGACAAGGTCCGACACGCACCTTGGCTTGAAACGATCGACACCAGATATCCGACGGGCGGCGAGATGATGTCGGCTATGTTTCTAGGAAGTTGGTGGAAAAAGGAGGCGCGTCACTGGCGAAGCCTGGAGGGATATGCAAACAACGTTCATTCGTTCTTCGAGGCGTTGCCCGCCTCTTCGACGATTCTGCATGACTACGTTGAGTTCCTGTACCGCATCGGTGAGCAATCGCTCCCGAAAGCCTTCGAGGTGATTGCAAAACGTCTGGCCCACGCGGATCCCACACAAATGTTAAAGAGCAGTGATACAGTCTACATGCTCGAAGTTCTGCTGCAGCGATATGTTTATGGTAGGCCCTTGGAACTGAAACGCCAGAAAGATCTGCGAGACGCGGTACTTCTGCTGCTTGATTCGCTTGTCGAGAACGGGTCATCCGCCGCATTTCGAATGCGAGATGATTTCGTAACGCCGATGTCAGCGTAGTCATGTGATTGGGCTTGGCTGGCGATGATGCGGTCGCCGCTGTAGACTTGCAGTACCAACAGGACAAGTTCATTTCCGGGGTTGCGAATGACGCCGAGTCTTTTGAGCTGCGTGGTGTTTCGGCAACACCCGCCCGCAGCATCGGCCAAGCTCCCTTCTAGGCGTAGATAATCCCCTTTATTTCCGCCAGCGGCCGCCGGCGTGGCATCGTGGCACTTGGTATGATGTCGACATGCCAACCATCGACATTACAAACGAAACATTTGTTTCAACGGCAGCCAGGAAGTGAGCCACTTTCGCAGCCAGAATTGAACCACTTGAATGGTTGCCGCGTGAAGCACAGACAAGGTGCTTCGGGATGTGACGGCCGTCGTTCGATGAAGCGTGGATCAAATCAAGTCGACTGGCTGATCCCTAGCTCCGGCGTCGACGCTATTTCACTTCTTCGGTCGCTTGACGGCCGATGCTTGTTCGCCCCGATGCGCCCGATACGACTTGCCGTTGATCTTCATGATGATCGCTCCGTCGACAACTCGGTCCAAGAACGCCATTGCCAACGGTGGATCGCCCCAGTAGTCGCCCCATGCGTCGAAGTCGATGTTCGTCACCAATGCCGTCGACCGCCCACTGCGGACGTTGATCAGCTTGTACAACAGGCTGGCCGCTTGGGGCGATTCGATCCGTTCCAGTCGGTCGAAGCCGACCTCGTCGAGAATCAACAGATCGAATTTGGCATAGTATCGCAAGTGGCTCGGCAACGTCTGGTCCGCCAGCGCTGCTGTCAGTTTTTGCAAAATTGAGCTGCTGGTCTCGTACCGCACCCGGTAACCCAGCACACAGGCACACTGGCCAATCGCTTGGATCAGATGACTTTTGCCGACGCCGCTTTGACCCACCCAAACCAGACTTTGATGCCGGCCGATGAACTCCCCTTCGGCTAATGCCTCGATCCGCACTCGATCGATAACCGCCGCATTGAACTGCCAATCGAAGTCAGCCAGCGTTTTGTTTTCAGCGAAGCTGGCTTCGCGGATACGGTGGGCAATCCTGCGATCACGACGCCCGTTGGCTTGCTCGCTGATCAGCAACCGTAGGAATTCCAGGTGGGATAGCCCGTCGCTCTCGGCACGGCCTACAACCGCGTCGAGTTGCTCGGACCGCAGGGGAATGCCCAGCACCTCGAAGTCCTCAAGGATCTTCTGGCGCAGTTCCGTCCCCGCCGGCTTCGCCTTGGGCGCTGGTCGGGTCTTCATCCTCGTGCTCCTCCGGCTCGCAAAGGTATTGGTAGCCTGACGTCGGGCGCGGGGACACCTTATCCTCGCCCAGCCAAGGAGGCAGCGGACGCTCTTCGTCGGCCAGCACCTCCAAGATAGTCTTCGGTCGAGCTTGGACCGACAGGATACGTGCCGCCGCCGCATGAGAATAAGCACCATATCGGACCGCTCGCTCCAACGCGGCGATCACGTCTGTTCGGGTGTAGGTTCCCAATAGTGCCAGCACTCGCTGCGCCTGGTCCTTACCGTATCGCTGAACTCTCAGCAGCCCTTCCAGGAACCGACGGCCCACTTCGCCCAGCTCGCCAAAGCGTTCCTCCAGTTGCGCCTGTCGCCGGTGTGTGCTTTCGTTAGGCCGGTGCTCCTTGTGCACGCTCCGTTGCCCTCTGGCCGTGCGCGGCAACAGCGCGTGCCGGGTGATCTCCTCGACCTGAGGACCGTAAACGATCACCTCGGTCTCGGTCACCCGCACCGGCAACACGCAGCCGATGTACCGCCAAGGCACTGAGTAGCCGTTCTGGCAGTAAGTGACCAAGCCTTCGACGTCGACTGTGCGATAGATAACCGGGGCGACCACATAAGCTTGGTTTGGTAACGGGATCAGGTGGGGAAGTTCCTCCTGATGCAGCTGCAAGGGCGTCTTGCCGGCGGCGCGGAGCTCGCGGACATCCGCGACCTGCGCCAGCCACCAATCGGTGGTCTCATTCAGATGACTGAGCGATTCGAAGCTGCGGCCGTTGAACAAGCTGGTTTCAACGTAATAAAACGGGCGTTCCACCTTTCCCTTGGTTTGAGGCCGCCGCACGCGGCAGGCCACTGGCCGGAATCCGTAGTGGGTGGCGAAGGCCAGGAACCGCGGGTTGTAGATCGGCACGTCATCCTCGTGACCACTGACCACAACTTTCATATTGTCATACAAGCAGGTAGCGGCCACGCCTCCCAGATGCATAAAGGCCCGCACGTGCTCACGCAGGGTGGTCACCATGTCCTGGGCCTCGACGAAGCGCAGATACTGCCGCCGTGAATAGCCCAGGATGTAGCTGAACAAATTGACGCGGCGCCGGCCTTCACAAGTGAAGTCCAGATCGTAGACGGCGTAATCCATCTGAGCCTGGACACCCGGCCCAGTCTCAAAGCGGATGACCGGCTGTGGTCCCGAGCCCGGACGGAGCTCGCGTAGCCGCTGGCGGACCGTGCTATAGCTGCCCGGGAAGCCCTGCTGGCGCAGCTCTTCCAAGAGCCGTACGCCGGTCAAATCGGGATATCGGCCCAGGAGCTCGAGGATGACCGGCTCGTAGGGATCGAGCTGGCTGGGTCGTCTGCGCGAGGTCGACGCCTTGCCGGCCCGCTGGGCATCAATCCCGACAAGCACCCGGCTCACCGTGTTCCGTGCCAGTCCCAACTCGCGGGCGATCTGTCGCATTGATGCACCGCCGCGCCAGCGGCTGACAATCTCATTGCGCTTTTGCTCGGTCATGATTGTTCAACTCTCCGATGAGGTCCTGAGCCAAAGAGGCCACGCTGGAGGCATCACGCGCCAACTTGGAGAATGCTGACGTCAGCACCAAGTGATCGCAGGGGGTCAAGCCGGCGCGGCCCTGACTGCGCAGCCAGGTCTCGATGCGACCCAGGTCCTCAAGGACGTAGGTGAGACGTCGCGCCACGCGGTTGCCCGAACTGCTTAGCCTTGGGTCCCAGGCCCAGCCAGTCTCCTCCCGTGCTTGCCGCAAGGCCTGGCGCGGCTGGGCCAAGATGTACTCTTCCTGAGTCTGACCGGGCGCCGCTTGGAGCAGATTCACGACGCCATCGAGCTCGGCAGCCGTCAGCTTGTCGCGGCGGAGCGTTGCAAGAAGCTCAGGTTGGTTGCCGGCCGGCAACCGCACCAGCGAGCGAGCGGCCGTGACCGACAACAGCCCCAATCGCAGGTCGTTCTTGGCCGCGTCGGCCAGCTTCTCGACCAGGGCCAGCCGACGGCAGACCCAGCTCTTGTGGTGGGAGAGCAGCTCGGCGACCTCCTCCTGCGTCAGACCGTCCTCGCGCACCAAGGCGTGCACGATCCAAGCTTCCTCCCACTCTTGAGTCCGCCTGCCGGTTTGATTGAGGCCCAGGATCGTCGCCTTGGCCAGGCGCTCATTAACTTCCACGACCCGCGTGCTGACGGTCAGGAAACCGAGTGTCTGCGCGGCTGCCAGACGCTTGAAGCCGTCGAGAACCTCGTATCTTTCCTCTCGCAGGCAGACGACTACGGGAGTTTGCTGTCCATAGCGACTCAGGGATGCCGCCATGGCGGCCTCGGCGTCGGGATCGGGAAGGCGATAGCGCCGATACCGCTGACCCAGTTGATCCACCGCCATGAAGCGGATGTCCGTCGTGTACGAGTCTGTCATGAGAAACCTGGTCACAAAGGCCCAATCCGAGTAAGGAAACGGGAGACCGGAGGGCCCGGCCCTCCCGCTTCCTCCTCGGTTCTTGGGCAAGAACAAACATAAGTATTAGGGGGTAACGTCCTCTATACGTGACGACATGAGAAGGGGATGTTGAGGCGGTCCGCGGCGATGCATATAACGGGGAAGAACCCCGCGCCGGCGTCGTTGCCGGAGTCGAAGTTCGCGTTGTCGAACTCGTCGTAACGCTTGGTGGCACGAGTAGGAACAGAATTTCTGATCGGGAGAACGCCCCGAGGGAAGGAATAACATGTAGCAGCCAGGTCTGTGGCAAGGCAGACCGCAAGATTGTTCGGGTATTTTGGCTGGGCGCTGGCCCTCGGCGGGTGTTGAGGCGAGCGGAGGCGGCTCGGATGCGGTGGATGTCTGCGACTCGACGACTGGGGAAGTCAGCTCGACGTCGCAGGCTGGCGGCGCCGGTTCAGCAAGAAATGATCGTTGCTGGAGACGGATTCGATAGCGTCGGGCCTGCTCTCGCCGGATTGCCTTGCCATGGGTAGTAGCCTTGAAGCGCTGGCAGGAAAGCCAGCGGCGCCAGCGGCAGGCGGATTCCTGACAGGCCGGGCTGCAATATCGCGCCTGAGGCCGGCGCGGCAAGAACCAGACTTCACAGCCTTTGAGCAGGCAACGGTGGCAGTTGGGGTGCCAACGCCGAGATCGGGGTGATTGACCCGACGGTGATGCGCGCGGAAACTGAGAATGGCCCACGGGAGGGATTGCTCCCGAGCGGTCAGGCGGCGGGAAGGTGGAACTTCCCGCCGCCACTTTGCGCCGTGGATTGAAAGAGCCGTCATCGGCGACTGAGCGGCAATTACACTCCAGCCTACCTGCATTGAATCACACGTGCCAGAAACTTGGTAAAGACGCTGAGAGAGAGCCAAACCCACCATCGACCGATCGCGGAATGGCTCAGGTGGCTCTGCGATAATGGCTCAGCGTTTCGTTGCTGCTGACACGTGTTTGGTCGTTCCCGTTGAATCCTGCTTTTGAGTTCGCTGGCCGTCACCGTTGTATGTGAAGGTATTCACAATCGCGGCTGGCAAGGCAACCTGGGTCATTCGGTTCTCGAAGTCCCAGGTGTATGAGGTTCGATTGTTCGAGGGGTCGCGGCTGAGCAGCGTGTTACCATTGGCGTCATAGGTGATGGTCGTCACGCCGGCGATAACCTGCGTTTTGATCAGTTCGTTGGCCGCGACGTAGGTGCTGGTGGTGCGGACTCCACCGTTGATCAGGGCGAGGCGATTGCCTATAGGATCATATGTACATGTGATGTTATAAAAATTCGAGCCGCTGCGCTGTTCGTTGGTGAGCTGGTAGGTATTGTCGTAAGTCCAGGTGACACGGTTGCCGGTGACTTCGACCACGCGCTTGCGGTTGCCCACTGCGTCGAGCGCGTAAGAGAAGCTCGAGAGGGTCGTGTTCGTCGAGTTCAGGTTGGCCACGCGGAGGAGTCTGTCGGCGTTGTCATATAGGTACGATGTGCGGGTCGTGTTGGCGTAGTGGATGCCTGTGACGCGACTGGCGGCGTCGTAGCTGTAAGTTGCACGCTGAGCCTGTGGATTGGCGACGTAGCTTGTTCGGCCCGCGGCGTCGAAGACGTAGGTGAAGCGAGCGCCTTCGGGCTCGGTCAGATACTTCCTCCGGCTGGCGGCGTCGTAGGCATATGTCAGACGCAGCGCGGCTGGATTGACGACGAGGGTTGTTCGGCCATCGGCATCGTACGTGGTCGAAGTGCGGCCCGTGGCGTCGCTCAGTAGGGTGCGGCGGCCCGCGTTGTCGTAGGCGTACGTGACGCGCGTGCCATCGGGGTACTGCTGGCCTGTGGGTCGGTCGTCGTTGTCGTAGAGATAGCTCGTGCGGAAGCCCCTGGCATCGATACGAAGTGTCTGGCGGCTGGCGGCGTCGTACTGAGAGCTCGTTCGATGGCCCAGGGGATCGATTGCGACCGTTTGCCTGCCGTCGGCGTCGAACACGAACGTGTTTCGGTGAGCGTTGGCGTCGACGAGGGCGACGACCCGGCCTTCGGCGTCGTAGACTTGGGTTGTGCGGAAGCCGTTGGCGTTCAGAGTGCCGGCGACGCGATTCGCTCCGTCGTAGAGGATCGTCGTAATCTTGGCGTTGGCGTCCTGGACGCGGATCGAACGGCCGCCGATGTCGAATGTTGCCGTCGTTCGGTTGAACAGTGGGTCGATTTTCGCCACTGGCCGCAGCAACTTGTCGAATACCGTCGTCGTGATGAACCCGAGCGGGTTTGTCGTCCGGATCCGATCGTCGGCGAAGTCGTAGGTGAAACTGAAGCGGTTGCCCAGGGGGTCAATCGTTACGGACGGGCGGTTCGTCGTGTCAAAGACTATGCTCGAGATCTGACCGAGAGGGTTTGTGACACGGACCTGGTTCCACGCGACGTCGTAGGAAATGCTGGTGCGGTTACCAAGCGGGTCGATCTGGGCGGTGACACGATTTCCGAGGTCGAAGACGTTTGAAGTGATCTGGCCCAGCGGATTGGTTGTTCGGATCGGGTTGCTCGCCGCATCGTAGGCATAGCTCGTGCGCAGGGCGAGAGGATCGACCTTCGCCACGACCCGGCTGTTGTTATCGTAGAGCCAGGTCGTGATTCGCCCGAGTGGCGCGGTCACGCGCGTCATGCGGCCGTTGGCGTCGTAGGTAAAGCTCGTGCGGTTACCGACTGCGTCGATTTGTAAGGTCAGACGGTTCATATTGTCATGGATTGTTGTTGCTATGTGCCCAAGTGGGTCGGTCGTGCGCAGGAGCTGGCTGTTGACGTCGTACGCGTACGTGTATCGCTGGCCTAGCGGGTTGATATCGGCCAGGGGGCGTCCCTGAGTGTCGTAGGTTTGGGTTGCACGCTGGCCCAGCGCGTTTTGCACTGCTGATAGACGCCCGAGCGAATCGTAGACATAGCTCGTTCGCTTGCCGAAGGGGTCGATCACGGCAGCGCGGTTGCCCTGGCTGTTCCAGACCAGGGTCGAACGGTTGCCGATCTCGTCGACGACGGCTTTGACCTGGCTGTTGCTGTTGTAGAAGAACGCGTACTGGCCTAGTCCCGTGCCGGAATTGTAGCCGTTTTTCTGGATGCCTGAGACAGTGTAGACGCCGTTGTTCAGCAACTGGAAGGTGAAGGAGGTGCGGACACCGCGAGCGTCGGCGACGGCCTGGGTCTGGCCGGTCTGGCCGCTGCGGTCCGGGAAGCTCAGCGCTTGGTTGCCGAACGGGTCTGTGATCACGATCGTTGGAGCTGTCAGGAGCCCGAACTGGAGTGTGGTCCGTGCGTTTCGGGGGCTGGTGATCACCGTGCTGGTCGTCGACGGGAAGAATGTCGTCACCGAGGCAAAGGTGGTGCGCTGGCCCAGCGGCTGCTGGACGGCGCTCACGTTGGGAGTTCCGGATTTGTAGATAAAGGTGGTGCGGTCACCCAGGGGATTAATCCAGGCGACCAGGTGGTGCGAGCCGTCGTAGACGAAGGTTGTGGTGCAGAGCTCGGGGCTGATGATCCGTGAGAGATCGCTGTTGGCGTTCACGGTGAGCGACGTGATCCGGCCGCCGGGGTCCACTATGCGCTTGACGAAGTTTGATGCGTTGTAGATGAAGGTGGTGCGGCGGCCGAAGGGTCCCAGGATCGCCTGCACGTGGTTGAAGCCGGCGTCCCAGATCATGGTCCAGCGGACGTTCGCCCGGTTGGCGACGGCGCTGAGGACCCCGGTATTCAAGTACTTGAAGCTCGTGCCATCGGGCTGGGTTTCGGTCCAGCCCGTGGTGGTGTTGCCGACCAAGCTGTTCTGGCTGGGGCCGACGACCGAGTAGGACGTGCCATTGTTGGTATAGGAGTAGAGAAAGTTCGGAGTGTTGAGGTTAACGGGGTTGGGATTGACGGGAACGATGTTTTCAGCGAAGCGCTGGTGGGTTGCGGACCAGTTGGCCCCGAACTCGTTGGTGTAAGAACCGTCGCTCTTATAAGTGAAGACAAGAGGTAGGTCGGCGGGGCTGCCGGAGGGTGGAGCCCAGTTCAGGATCAGGAAGAGAGACCTCGGATCGACCGTGGCACTCTGAACCATGCAGCTACTTCCAACTGGAGCGATGCATCCGCCCGTGGCACAGCCTGGGGGCAGCGGGGGCTGGACCGAGAGCTGGCGTGAGGCCGCGTTGGCGCGGGCGAGGACGAGCTGGCCGGTGCCCTGGACGGACGGGTCCATTGGAGATCTCCCAAAATAGGACGGAAGACGGAGCGGAGGACGGAGCGCGTGCGCGACCGAGAGCGGCGCTGTCGGGAGTGCCGGGTGAGTTGGCTCGGGCGGCGTTCGGTTTGCTAGACGATGCCGATGGGGGCTGCTTAACGCGTGACGGATCCGGGATTAATGGAACCCGCGCCTTTGGTTGTTCCGCCGCTTGTGCCGCCGCCTGTGCCGCCGCCGCAGCACGAGGTTGCCGGGCACACGGACGGGCCGCACGTCTGGAACGGGTTTGAGACGGATACCATTGGGAGGAACGGACCCGCCATCGGGTCGACGCCCAGGTCAGGTGGAATCGGGGCGCCATAGCAGGTCGCGGGCGTGTTTCCCTGGCCGCCCTTGTATTGGTTGGGCATGGGTTGGGGCTCCGTGGGCTGGTTTCTTACATGTGGGTTGGCTTTGGCATTGAGCGTTCCATCTATTAAGGAAGATACGAGCCGGGACGAATTGCCTTACGTGATTTTTTTTGGGGAGGTTGATTCATGGATTGGTCGATGAGTGGTGCGGGTTCTGGCCGGCGGGTGATGGGGCGCACGCTGGTGGGGCGTCAGGCTAGAGCCTGACCTACTCAATCGTCAGGCTGATGCCTGACCTACGGTGCGCGGCGGCGCCAGAAGGGGGAGTTTGGCCAGCGGTGCTCCTGGGAATAGACGGCGCGGCGTTGGCTGAGATAGAGGTGGAAATCGAGGTTGGCGCGGTGGGTGTAGTCGAGGGCCGCGCTCGGGTTTCCGTCGAGGTGGGCGTGCAGGGCGCGGGCGGCGGCGAGGGCGGACTCCAGGGCCCAAGTTACGCCTTGCGCTGAGAGTGGGTCGAATGACATCGCGGCGTCGCCTACGGCCAGCCAACCTGAGCCGGCCGTCATCTCGAGACGGGAGGTGAATGCGGGGACGATTCTCGGGCGCGGGAGGTCTGGAGCTGGGCCTACACGAGCCTTTGTGTGTGGAGCTTGCGCGAGGAATGTGCGCCAGGCGCATTTCGCGCGGCTGTGCCGGAGGGGAGCAGGTCGGGGTCGGTCATGAACGCCGCGGCGTGGCGGCCGTCGGGGAGGAGCGCGGAATACCACCAGCCGTGCTCAGTGGCTTCGATCAGTGTTCGACGATCGTGGGTCGCGTTGCCAGGGGCTGGGTCGATCAGCGCCCAGAGGCCGACCAGACGGTCGTGAATGATTCGGCCGACGCCGAGCTGCGCGCGGCGACTGCGTGACGGCCGGTGGCGTCGATCATGGCGCGGGCACGCCGTTCGATGGTTGTGCCGTCGGCGGTGGTCGCCTCGATGTGCCAGTTGATGGCGGGGGTGGCGCGACAGCGGTTCAGGCGGGCGCCGTGAATGACCTCCGCGCCGGCGGCCTTGGCGGCTATTGCCAGCATTCTGTCGAAGCGAGTGCGATCGACGTGCCATCCGGGGCCGGATGGGTTGGTGATGTGGTCATTGTCTTCCAGATCGGCGCGGCCCCAGGCGGCCGCGGTTCCTGGTGAGGCGATCGGGTTTTCGGCCATGAAGCGATTCCAGAGGCCGAGCTCGGTCAAGGGGCGGCGCACCTCCGGGGCAAGCAGCTTCGCCGACGCGCGGGGAGTCGTAGTGAGAGCGCTCGAGGAGCGTTACCGAGCGGCCGAGCTGCGAGAGCGCGAGGGCGGCCGCGGTGCCGGCGGGGCCGCCGCCGAGGATTATTACGTCCATTGATCAATGGCCGAGGGCATCGGAGTCTCGTTCGGTTTCGACGAAGAATGGCGGGTCTCCGGGCGGGGCGCGGTTGACGACGATGCCGAGGCGGTGCCACTTGTCGACCATGTCCTGGAAATCGGGGCCCAGGCCGCGTGCCCACGGTCGCATTTCGGTGGCACCGACCGCTGGGAAGACGTCGTCTGGGCGCTGAGCGGGCCACCAGCCGAGGCGTTTGGGGAGGATACCCTGCGTCTCCTGCCAACTGCAGAGCTGGAAGTCGGCTTGCCAGGGGACGGCGTTGTACTGAGTGACTTCGCCCGGTAAGACCCTGTCGTGCGAGAGCCGAAATGGGTTGCCGTCCGTGAATCTTTCGGGGAAATTCATGATATAGCCGCTGACCTCAATTCCCGGGAAAAGGGCCGCGCCGACGCATGCCTCGAGGGCCACGCGGGTCAGTGCGTCCGGCGTCGATTCTTCCAGCGGGCGACCGTGGCCGAGGTCGTTTACGAAATCGCCGGCGGCCCAGGCCTGCATGATGCGATACTGAGTCGTGGTGAGTGGGAGGACATTGTCGGGGCCATCGTTTATCCACTGGTGGTCGGAAAGGCGCGGCAGAAGGTTGAGCGGATTCGTGAAGGGCTGAACGCCTCGCGGGTCCGGGTTGCGGAGGCGCCCGGCGATCGATTCGCGCAGCTCTTGGTGAGCGGGCGAAGGATCAGCGAGTGCAGCCCACCGGGCCGCGAAATCGCCGGAGCCGCCGGATGAGTGACCGGTGCCATTCCCTGCGTAGCCAAATGCGGCGGGGCGGTTGACCCAACGGTATCCCATCGCGCGGGCGAGGATCGGCTGCACGTGGCGCGAGAATGAAACGAAGCCTGGTGAATCGGTCGGTGCCGTCAGAATTCCGCGCTTGACGCCCAGGTCGAAGAGAAGGTCATAAAGGGTGACGAGGTTGGTGATGCCGGGGGCGAAGTCGGGTGGGCCGACGACGACCGACGCCGTGGCCTGCTTGGTGGTGCCGTCCGGCAACTCAAACGTAGCGGTGACTGGTCCGTCGGAGGTGTCGTCGAACCAGTTGTCGTTATCGGCGAAGTGACCGGATTGGTCGGTCAGCCTGGGCTGTTCTGGGTCGGAGCCGGAGCGGCCGTGGCCGCCCAGGACGAGGAGTCGGCCGGAAGGCTCCATTTCGATCTCGCCGAGGTGCACGCGGGTTGTGCGAAACTTGCCCGTATCCAATTGCCGGCGTTCACCTGGGGCGTTCACCGATCTTGGCGCGGGATCGATGATGAGCGGCGAGTCCTTGTCGGGTTCGCGGATCCAGTTGTTGCGGAAACCGGGGCGTGTTCCATACTGGCGACGGGCGGTTCCCTTGCGGTTGACGAGGTGGACGGTCCAGGTGAGCGTTTGCACGTCGGAGAGAGTTTGCTCATCGGCTCGCAGGAGCCGGCCGTGGTCGTCGCGCTCGCATTGGAAGAGGCGGAATCGGGCGGCTTGGCGTTTGAGGTCGCCTGATGGATCACGGTAACTGGCGGGCGGGGGCGAGTCGGGCTCGGGGCCGGTGAAGAAACCGTCGGGCGAGTGAACCGCGCTTGAGCCGAGGCGCGCGATTCCGATCGCCGGGTGGATCTCGTGGCTTGTCATTGCAAGGATCTTTCGCCGGAGGAGCGCAGGGATGTGTTCGGGCGAAGTTGCGTGGGCCGAAGCGCTGGGCCTCTATAAGGAAGATACGAGTGAGGCGGATTTGCCTTACGCGGATTTTCAAAAAAAAGTCAATTCGTGAGTTTGGAGGCTAGCGAATGGGCGCGATCGCGATAAGCCGAATGCGAGCCATGCTGGTCGGAGCGGGCCAACTGGATGTGGGAATCGCGACGCTGTTTTGCCGACTCTTTAGCCGCATCGTGCGCAAACCGGGGGGTTCGATCAAGTTCGTCGTTGCAACCGTTACGACGTGAAAAAAATTCCAAGTTTTCTAGTCGACGAAATCGTGAAATCCGGGAAAACCGTCGCATAATATATGTAGCAGGATCTCGATCGCCGACACTGGAGTCGGGGCGAGACTGGATACCCAGGGCGCGTGCCTCGGAAACCCACGGCGTTGCACCGGAAACCCAAGGCGTTGCCATTGGGCTGTGTTGTTGTGGCCTTTCAGGCCGATTTGCATTGTCGTCAAACGGGGGCGAGAACGCGGAGCAGCGAGAGAGAAGCAAGAATTTCTCGCGTGGATTACCATTTATTACCAAATCTTACCACGAGTAAATGACCTTTGATGAGGTCGAAAATCCAAGTCGCCTTTGGTGTTACGGAGGGGATAACGGTCGTGGCGTGCGTGCGTGAACGTCAGCCCGGAATTTTACGGTGTGGGATCGCCGTTTGCGCTTGCGCCGCGCGGCGAGATCGTCAGACTGAAGCCCGACCTACTGGACGTCTTTGCGTCTATTCGTCGGCGCGGGAGATCGGCGAGCTGAGGCGGAGGTTTCGTTCCCTTAATCCTTGCGGGGAAAGGGCGCGCGTCGAATATACAAAACGAAATTGGGCCTGGTTCGACATGGGGTACCACTCCTGGATACACCCCGCGCCGAACATGTCGACCTCCGGTCACAATGGCGGTCAGGTCGGAGACCCGCGCCGAACACAGAAACAATTCCGGCGGGATCAGAGTCCCGCGCCCAACACAGCTTGAGGGCGGAGGACGGAAATCAGGACGGAGGGCGGCGGCGGAGGGCGGAGGAATTTTCGTCGAAATGGACGAATACCACATCTATTGCGCAAACAGCTCGAGGCGTTTGTAGATCATCTGGGTAAGGGCCGAGGATGCCGTCATTTTTTTCAATTGGAGCTGGATCACCTTGAGGCATTGTCGATCGCAACATTTGCGGTGGGGTGCGCACGTCGTGGACGCGCGAAGCGGCCGCCGGGGACTCGGTATCGGGCCGGTAGGTCCGCGGAAGAGGAGTGGCGACGCCGGTGGAGGGTGGTGGATTGCACGTCTTCACCACTCGCCCACGCGCGGAGGAATGCCAAAGGTGCTGGGAGCCGGTGGGTTGCACCCGCCCTACGGATCGCGGGATTTACACCACTGTACAGATGCTGCAAGAACCTTCAGAATGCGCCACTTTGCGCCACGTTTCGAGGGGGGCAGCAGCTTTTCACGGGCGAGAGAGGCGTTTCGCAAATTTGGGCAGCACAAGGGGATCGGAATTACCTGGTGGGCTTTTCGGGAGTTGGACTACACCGTGGCGCGGGTCGTACCCGAGCGCCACGGTGCGGCAGGGGTTCTGTTCACTATGTTTGACCGAGGTTTTTCATCGGGATTTCTGAGCAGGGCGCGAAAATGCGCGAACGAACCCAAGGAGCTCAGGTGGCTGGAGATGCGTAACTTGGAATTAGAGTGAAGGTTGGATCGCGAAAACACCCATGAACCGCGACTTGACAACGTGGCTGAATTGCGCGAACGAACCCAACGCGGTGGACTCAATCGATGGTCACGGTAGCGGCGTTGCGCCGCGTTCATCGTTCGTCTGTGGCGGCACCTTCCTCACAAGGGCGGGAGGAATGGCCGATGGCCTTTCGCGGAACGAAGTGTCAGGCGACTCGCGCTCGACGCGCGCCGTAACGATTATTCCTGCGCCACACGCAACTCGCAGGAGGACATGACGTTGTGTTGATTCCGTGCGCGCCCGATTATACCTGCGCCACACGTAACTCCAAGCGCCGCAAGGCTGTGGCGCATGTGGCGCACAATCGGGGGCCTCGCAAACTTTTTTTTGCCCTGGTTCAACTGCGGGTAATACCGCCCGCGAACCAGGGCGAAGCGTGAGCGAGATTAACCGGAACCCTCGCTTACGCTTCGGGCTAGTGTAGTCGCCGGGACGGGTGCGCAACGTGTTACTCGAGCAGCCGCGCGATTGAATCAGGCCCGAACTGGAGGGAGGGCGAAGGAGGGGCGAACGGGTGTCGACGTTGAGGTTGCCGTGGAGAGGCTGGTGGAGCTACCGACGCGGGGCGTCCCCGAGAAATCGGTCGCGGGCAAAAAACGACTTCCCTGCGCTCGGCAATCACCGTGGCGCGCTTCCCGCTTTTCTTCGCGCCTTAAGGCTTCCCCACAGCGATCGCCCCTGCTCCCCGATCTGCTGGACGAGCCGGCCGACGCGAGATCGACTGGAGACTTCGTGCAGCCGGCGCAAGAGGGCCGTCCGCTCCGCTTTGAGTAGAAGAGGTGTGAGCGAGGGCACGACGTGCTCGATCACCGCGGCGGGCGTCTCCGCGCCGAGGCCCACCGCCGCGTATTCGTGAAACGCCGGCGGAAGCATCGACCTGAGCGACTCGAGCTCAGCCCGGATCAGCGATTCGCGGCGCTCGGGTGTGAAACCCTCCTCGTGAGCGATGTTCGAAGTTCCGCCAAAGTCGGGACGATCGATGCCTGTAACGACGACGAGCGCGGGCGGTACTTCATGCTGGGGATGTTCCTGAAACCATCGGTCCCAGGCCTGGGCAAACACCACGTCGTTTGAGTGGTCGGAGTTGCATCCGTCAATCACCAGAATGCAAAGATCGGAGTCTGCCGCCGCGGCGATCGCGGCGAGCCGCCGCGCCCTCCCTCGCCGGCTCTCAGCCACACTCGCGCCAGGATATCCCGGTGATTCAATCCACCGCGCCTCCTTGAGCCGGTCAAGCAGCGACGGCTCGAGGCACAGCGGCGCAACCTTCGCCTTGATCAGATGCATCTCGCCCGAGCAGGCGTCCTGAATCAACTTGATCAACCGAGACTTCCCCGCGCCCGTTGCCCCGACCACCGCGATGGACAGCGGCTTGATGTCTTCGCCCAGAACCCCGCCCGACCCCATGCGCGGGCGTTTGGTCAGCCGGCGGTAGTGATGAGCCCCGATCGCCAGGCGGCCGCTCATGAGCTCGATCAGGTGCATGCCCAGGCGGTTGACATATGCCTGGTAGAACCAGCGCAGCACATTCTGCTGCATCGACTTCCACGCCGGCTTCACAACCCACTCGCGTGTTCCTAAGCGGGTGAGCCCCGTCACGGGATTGAGGAACGGCAGCACGAATGAGTACAGGTCGTTTGCCCGGTTGATGTAGCCCGCGACTTGCACAGCCCGCCGCCAGTGCGAAAGTGCGATCATGTCGCCGCCGGGAATCTGCCGGCACATTCCCGAGAGATCCTCGGCGGCAAGCTCGAGGGCCGTCATCAGCTCGACCAGCGGAACGTCGTCGAGCGGCTCGCTTGTGAACGGACGATAGTGTTTGGCGATGCGGTTCAACAAGGTGCGGCCCGTGTCAATGTACGTATCGCTTCCGAGCAGACTGTCGAAGGACAGGTTTTCGCCCTTCTCCGCCTCGAGCTGCACGAGCTTCCAGCCTTCGCGATCGAGTGGGGAAAAAAGATGGGGCGAATCCCAGTCGAGCGGAGGAAGGAGCGGTCGTGAGGTCTTTGTCCAGCGCGACGCCAGGATTGCGAAGACTCCACCCGCGAATAGCCACAGCACAGCCGCCACCGTGCATGCCACCCAGCCGCGCTCCCAGAGCCAGAGCATCCCCAGGCCGACATAAGCGAGCACCGGCCCCACCAGGAGTAGAACCAGGACCCACGATCGCCATCGCCAGAGTGGGCTCATCACGCAACCCTCCGCGCCTCCCGGCCCTCGTTCTCGGTGATCAGGTTCGAAGCTTTGCCGTGAAGCGCCGCTCGCATGCCTCGACCACCGACTTCACGGCCCGCTCGACTTCCTCGCCTGTGAGTGTCCGCTCGGGATGACGAAAAACCATGTTGAAATGCACGCTTTGCTTGTCTTCCGGAAGGTTTCCGCCCCGAAACGTGTCCAGATACGTCACCGCCTCCAGGGTCGAGCCTGCCGTTCCAGCTACGGCTTCGCGCAGCTCGCCCCATCCCAGAGCCCGGTCCACCACCAGCGAAAGGTCGCGAGCGACGGCCGGATAAGGAGGCAGCGGCCGTTGCTGTGCCACCAGGTTCGCTTGCTTCAATAGGACGTCGAAGTCGATCTCCGCCGCCACACACTTTCCGCGAAGCTCGAATTGCGAAAGCACGGCGGCGTCGATTTCACCGAGGTATCCCAGGTGTTCCTCGCCCATTGTGAGCTCCGCAGAGCGGCCCGCGGCGAAAAAGCCGATCTCGGCAGGCCGGGCCGAAAGTGGCTTTTTCATGTGCAGCCCTTCCAACAATCCTTCGATCACGCCTTTCATTCCGCGGAAATCGCCGCCGGACGAGCGCAAGGTGCGTCGGCTCAACCGGCAGGGCGCTGCCGGGCCGGGCCAGGTAGACATTCGCGATCTCGAATAGATCGGCATCCGCTTGCCCGTGCGTCTCGTTGTGCACCCGGGCGGCCAGCAAGCTGGGAATCACGCTCTGCCGCAGGGCGGATTCCCGCTTCCGGCTCGAATGATCGACCGAAAGCGGCGCGGCCGGCGGGCCCGGACGCACTGGGACGGCCAGGCGCTCTTCCACCAAGCTCACCGTCACCGCTTCATCGAATCCCGCTCCGGAAAGCACCTGGCGCACGGCCGACTCGACCCGCTCGCGAAGACCCCGCGGCGAGCTCGAAACCGCCACAGGCCGGTCTTCGGGAATATGTTCGTAGCCGTGAATCCTCGCCACCTCTTCGATCAAGTCGATCTCACGCTCCAGGTCGTTACGCCATGCAGGCGGGCGGAAGCTCAAGGTCGTGCCATTGTGCGACTCCTCTGCGAGCCCCAGTGCCTGTAGGATCCGCACGACCTTTGCCCGATCGATGTCGATTCCGAGCACGCGCTCGATCTGGGGCAGCCGCAACTGGATCACCGGCCGCTCCGGACGGCGCCCGCCGGTGTCGATTGATCCGGGGTGCAGAGTCCCGCCGGCAATTTTCAAGATCAGCTCGCAGGCCCGCCGGCTCGCCCAGTCGGTGAAATCGGGGTCGAGCCCGCGCTCGAAGCGGAAGCTCGACGGGCTGAACAAGCCGAGAGCGCGCGACGTCCGCCGCACCGAGATCGGATCGAACTGGGCCGCTTCGACCAGCACCTGAGTGGTCTTGCCCGAGATCTCGGTATCCGCCCCCCCCATCACTCCACCCAGCCCGACCGGCCTGGTTGCATCGGCGATCACGAGCATTTCTGGGCTCAGCTCGTACACCTTATTGTTGATCGCCAGCAGCGTTTCGCCCTTCTGAGCCCGCCGCACGACCAGCCGGTGCTCGGCCAAGGCGCTCAAGGTCATACGCGTGCAGCGGCTGCCCGCATTCAAACATCACATAGTTGGTCACGTCGACAAGATTGCTGATCGGCCGCACACCGATCGTCTCCAGCCTCTTGCGCATCCACCAGGGGCTCTCACCCACCTTCACGCCCGAGATCACCCGGGCGGTGAACCGCGGGCAGAGGACGTCGTCCAGAACGGCGACTCCAGTGCACGCCTCGGCCGCCGGGCCCGAAACCGGCGGCCGTGGGTCCGGAACGCAGCGATCCTTGTTAAATAGAACGGCGATCTCTCGCGCGACGCCCAGGTGCCCCAGGCAGTCCGGGCGGTTGCTCGTCACTTCGAGATCGATTGCGATGTCGCCGCCGACGTCCGAGATCGACTCGAGGTTCAGCCCGGACAAGGCCAGCCGCTCGGTCAATGCCTCGACGGGCATGTCGAGCTTCAGGTAATCGGTGAGCCAGTTCCAGCTTATGATCATGGTTTATACGGGTACCTCACCGCCTGCTTCGGCTTTTGCTGCTTAGCCTTGGGTCCTCACGGTTTGATCATTCCACTAACCCCCCCGCAAACAAGCTCACGTACGAACCACTTTGCGTCAAACAGGTGGCTGGATGGATTGTAGCAGACGGGCCGCTTCGAGTCTTGATTTGAGCCAGATCAGCCCATGCTAGCCAATTAAACATGCGATGCGAGAGACGAAAGGCCAACCGAACCAATCCCGACTTCAACCAATGCTCGAAGCGTCGCGTACGCCCGTTCCCGCCCCCCACCGCGACCAGATCAAGTACACAGGTATCCCCGCGAGCACGATCAAGAACCCGATTCCGGAAGTCTCGGGGTTTAAATAAATGAAGTCGACGACGAGCAACACCGCCAGGGCGATGTACAGGATCGGCGGCAGCGGGTAGGCAATCGTGCGGTACGGCCGCGCGGCAAGCGGCGCTCGGAATCGCAACACGATGACGGCCACCACCATCAGCGTATAAAACGTCACGTCGACGGGAATGACGTACTCAAGCAGATCGTTGTACAGGTTTCCCGCGGGCAAAACGAGCAAAACGGTCCATACGCACTGAGCGGCCAGCGCCCAGCCCGGTACATGAAAACGGTTCGCGCGCGCAATGCTTTTGAAGAACAGCCCGTCGCGAGCCATCGCGAAATAGATTCGCGCTCCGGCCATCACCAGCCCGTTCACGCATCCGAAAGTCGAAATCAGGATCGCCGCGGCCATCACCTTCGCGCCCGGCTCACCGAAGATCGCCTGCATCACCGCCGTGCCGACCCGCTTCTCCGGAGCATTCTGAATATCGGCGAGCCCAAGCGTCAGCACATAGGCAACGTTCGCCAGAAGATAAAGAACGACAACCGAGAAGGTGCCCAGGATCATCGCGCGCGGCAGAACTCGCTCGGGTTCCTTGATCTCGCCGCCGGTAAAGGTGACGTTGTTCCAGGCCGATTGCGAGAAAAGCGGCCCGATCATCGCTTTGCCAAACAGGAGCAGGAGAGCAGTTCCCCCAGTGATGCCCAGACCCTTGAGGGCCGTCTCCGCCGACCAACCGTTAGCGGGCGCATCCCACCACGACGAAGTCCACGCGGCACTTTCCCGGTTCGTTCCGAACAAGATGCCGACAACGATCAATCCGAAGAGCGCTGCGGTCTTGGTGAAGGTGAATGAGTTCTGGATCCATTTGCCGAACTTGAGCCCCATCATGTTGATTGCAGTGAGGCCAACGATCAGTGCAACGGCGACAATCTGCTGGCTCGACAGGCTCACCGCAAATCGCCCCAGACGGATCGGCGCGACGATATACACGTCCGCGGCAATGCCCGGGAG
Source organism: uncultured Planctomycetota bacterium (assembly GCA_963823665.1). Taxonomy (GTDB): domain Bacteria; phylum Planctomycetota; class Planctomycetia; order Isosphaerales; family Isosphaeraceae; genus CAVXHV01. Next base: position 165,537 of record CAWGMQ010000003.1, on the reverse strand, counting down.
AAAGACGCCGAGGAACTTCGCAAAAGCGACGGACACCGCAGCGATCGTCCCGGTCTGGACGACCAGAAACATCGCCCAGCCGAACAGAAACCCGAATAGGGGCGAGTAGGTATCGCGCAGGAAGACGTACTGACCGCCGGCGCGCGGCATCATGGCGGCGATCTCGGCCGCCGTGGCCGCGCCGCAGACCGTCATGACGCCCGCCACTGCCCACGCCGCCAGCAGCCAACCGGGCGTTCCGACCAGCCTGGCTGACTCGGCGGACGTGATGAATATACCCGAGCCGATCATCGAGCCCACGACGATCATCGTCGCGTCGATCGTGCCCAGCTCGCGCACCAGCGAGCTTGCCTGAGATTTTTGGCTCGTCGTTTCAGTGGTCACGGGCTTGCGACGTCTTCCTTCTGTGCCTCGAACGCCTTGACGTCCGCAATCGCGTGATCGACCGCCTCGCGGCGCCAGTCGGTGAGCGCGGAATCCAGCGCGCAGGCCAGCTTGTTCACAAGGTGCGACGCCGCTTCCCGGGGCGAGCCGCCCTCGGCCCGTATCTCGGGGAACTCACGGTGATGAACCACGAACGTCGATGAACTCCCGCTGTGCGCCACGATCACCCGGGTCAATTCGGTTTTCATGGGGGCCTCGGCGGCTGAATGCTTAACTTCACGAGCTGAGTTGATCGATCGGAGGTTGACGACACCTACGCCCGATTCGACCATGAAACGGATTGAGATGCAAGCCGCATGCCGCGAATATCAGGGCTGTTGACTAATTGAGGATACCCAGTTTGGCGAAGAGCGTTCGGACTTGGGAAGCATTGCGACGAACGGACTCGGCGATGTTGGTCGCGCCAGTGATTCGAAGGAATCCGATCGCTGCATTACGCAGCGCAGCCATGATTTCCGGACCGGACCCCTTGCGGATTCGGCTCTTATCCTCGGCGAACGTGACGTCACGCACGTAGTGGGATCGATTCTCGATGGACCAGTGGCCCCGTCCCCAAGCAAGCAAATGGCTGGCGTTGCCGAGAGCGCGGGGAACGCTGGTAATGAAATAGCGAGTCTCGTTTGAAACCTCTCCGCCTTGCTCAACCACACTCTCAATCTGCCCGACCTGAGCCACGCCGGGCCAATCCAGATACTCATTCAATGCTGTCGTTGCCTTCAAGGTGCGGCGTTCACGACGACCATGGCCCTTGTCTATGCTCGTGGTCGTGTCCTGCGCCTGTTCCCAGATTCGTCGCTGTTTAGGGGGAAAAAGCCGCCTCGGTTGATGCGTCGAAGGCGGCCTTAATATCGTTGAGGAGCGTCGGCTGGTTGTCCTTCACAAACCAAAAGTAGTGGCCGCGTGCATCGATGACCTGCTGGGAAAGATCACGCTGGCAGAACATGGCGTCGCCGGTTACCACTCGCCCCTCCAGAACGATACCTCGGAGCAACTGAAGAGCTGTCTTGTGCTCGTTGGTCTTGTTTTCGCCGCCGTTGGGGACCTGTGTCTGAGCCAACGTTAATCCCGACTCGTGCGCTACCAAGGAGAGCAGGTGGACCGCCTTCTCGAGGCCGTCGAAGCTGCCACGAGCTGTCTTGCCATCGAGAGCAAAAGCTTCCGGCGGCGAAGGCTCGCTTGAGACTGGACGGTCCAGCAACGATTCGGCCCACCGGCTCAGAGCGTCCTCGAAGGCCTTTGGGTCTAATGCGATCAGAACCTTGCGAATGCCGCCCATCTTCGGAGGTCTGCGAGTGAAGCCAAGTCGATGCATCAGCCCGATGTCTTGGTCCCGTGCCCATTGCGCAATGGCAGAATAGCTCTTCGCACCACACATGACGGCACAACACACCAACGCAAGAATGGCCGACAGCGGATGTTGTCGGCCATGCCGACTGCGAGGATCGGGAACAACGGCAAGAAAGGAAAGAAGACTGCCGGTGGTTTGGGCTTCCATGCGATGCCTCCATGCCGAAAATCCTTGGTGTGGGCGGTTTCCATACCGATAGAACCTTTCCTATCTGCCTCAGGCTCAATCTGTCAACAGCCGTGCCGCGAATATCGGGTCAGAACTGCCGCAGAAACCTCACATCATTCTGAAACAGCAGCCGGATGTCGTCGATCTTGTGCCGGCGCATGCAGAGGCGCTCGATTCCCAGGCCGAAGGCGAAGCCCGTGACCTCCTCGGGGTCGTAACCGACCGATCGCAGCACGTTCGGGTCGACCATGCCTGCCCCGCCCATCTCAACCCAGCGCTGGCCCCCGTGCCAGAGCATGTCCACCTCGACGCTGGGCTCGGTGAACGGGAAGAACGACGGGCGGAAGCGGATTTTCACGTCTTGCCCCAGATAGCTCTGGGCAAACAGCCGGAGCACCGACTTGAGATGCGCCATGGTCACGCCGCGGTCCACCATCAAGCCTTCGATCTGATGGAACATGAACGAGTGCGTGGCGTCGACTGTATCCGGCCGATAAACCCGCCCGATCGCGATCACTCGCACCGGCGGCGGCTGCGACTCCATCACCCGGATCTGGACCGTGCTCGTCTGGCTGCGCAGCATCGAATGGCCGGGATCCGATCCGGCACGGCCCGCGGCACTCGCGGCCGATCTCGCCGCCGCCAGGTAGAAATTGTCGAGCGGATCACGAGCGGGATGGTTCGGCGGGATGTTGAGCGCGTCGAAATTATGGTGGACGTCTTCAACCTCCGGGCCGCGCGCCACCGAAAAGCCGAAACGGCCGAAGATATCGATCAATTCGTCGGCGGTTTGAGTGAGCGGATGGCGGTGGCCAAGCCGCGGGCGCACGCCGGGCAGCGTCACGTCGATCGCGTCGTCGGGCTTTGCCCGCTTCTGCTCCAGACGCAGCCTGGCTGCCTCGCATGCCCCCTCGAGGGCGACTTTTGTGCTGTTGAACTTCTGACCATATTCGCGCCTGTGGGCCGGCTCGAGCGATTTGAGCCGCTCCTGCGCCGCCTTGAGCCGGCCCTGTTTCTGGCCCAGGAACTCGACCCGTGCCGCTTCAACGACCGCTGGGTCTGCTGCGGTCCCGAACGCGGCCAAGCCGGCCCGCTCGAGAGACTCGAGAGCCTCGAGCGCATCGGAGAGAGAGTCACTCGCGCTCATCGCTGGTAGGTCGCTCAGGCTCGTTTGGCCTTCTGGCGCTCGCGGACCGCGGCGTCGTGCTTGTCGTTCTCGGCCCGCACCATTGTGATGATCGCGTCAAAGGTCTGCGGATCGTGAATCGCCAGCTCCGAGAGGCTCTTGCGGTCCAGCCCGATCTTGAGCATCTTGAGGCCGTGGATCAGCCGGCTGTACCGCAGGCCCCGCATCTCCGCCGCGGCCGAGAGCCGGATGATGAATAATCGGCGAAACTCGCGCTTTTTCGCCCGGCGATCGCGGAACGCAAACATCCCGGCTCGGAGCAGCGTTTCCTTGGCCGACCGCAACAATCGCCGCCTGCCACCCACGAACCCCTTCGCGCGGTGAAAGATCCGGTTCTTTCGCTTCCTCGTGGCCGGTCCATTGGTCGTACGCATCGATCCACTCGCTCTTTCTCGTGGTCAATCAGTTCAACTCTTCTTCGTAACTGTCGCACTCGGGCCGGAGCCGCCGGCCTCTGAAGCGTGCTCGGCCACAGCCGCGAGCTTCTCGGCATGCACCGTGTCGGGATTCACGTTCTGCCGGTCGAGCAAGGCGAAGCGGATCCGCCGGCTCTCAGCGGCAACCTTGAGCTGGGTCGATTTGCGAAGCCGCCGCACGCGCTTGCCGCTCTTGTGGCTGTTCAAGTGCGAAGATCCGCACCGCTTGTGACTCACCTTCCCCGTCGCCGAGACCTTGAAACGTTTCTTCATCCCTTTGTGTGTCTTCAACTTCGGCATGAGGGCCCATTCCTCTCCATTTCAACAATTCGAGTTCGAGCCGGCTATCGAACCGTGAGCAAGAGGCCCGCGATTCCTCGCCCGCTTCCGCACAGGATGACCGAGCAAAGTGATGCCAGCCGGCGATTGCCGCCGGGGCATCGGGCGCATTCGGGCAGTCCCGGATGCCGAGCCGATCACTGTAGCAAACCGCGGAGGCTCTCGTCCAGTCGCCGGCAGCGGAGAATCCGCGCACGACACCCAGGAATCATGCCTGACCGCCCGCTCGAGGCGCCACGATCGCCGTCATCCGCTTGCCTTCCATCGAAGGCGTTTTTTCAACCTTGCCGAACTCCTCGAGCGCGGCCAAGACCTCGAGCATCACCTTGCGGCCTTCGTCGATGTGCGCGAGCTCGCGCCCGCGAAACAGGACATTCACCAGGACTTTGTCCTTCTGCTCCAGGAACTCCTTGGCACGCTTCACCTTGACCTCGATATCGTGATCGCCGGTCTTGGGGCGCACGCGAATCTCCTTGACGTGCACCTGGTGCTGCTTCTGCTTGGAGAGCTTCTTCTTCTGGGTGTACTTGAACTTCCCGTAATCGATGATCTTGCACACAGGCGGACGCTCGTTGGGAGCAACCTCCACCAGGTCAAGACCCGCCTCGCGAGAAGCTTCAAGGGCCTTGCTCGTTGGCATCACGCCGAGCATTGCACCTTCGGCGTTGATTACCCGCACGGGTGAGATGCGGATCTGCTCATTCACCCTCAAACCGCGTTCAATCGGGCCGATAGCGTCCTCCCCGGGGACGAAACTCTGGTTGAAACACTCGCTCGAACGACGGCCCACCCGAACAGGATATGGCCGCAGGTCGCCGCCGCACACGAATACCAGGAACTGCCCCGCCGGCAGCCCTCGGTCGTCGCGAGTAGTGGTTATCATGTACGATCAGGGCACCGTGTTGTCAAGATAATGTCATTGACGTTTCCGACGCACCTTGCACTTGCAGGCCGATTATTGGCGAGCTCCCGCCCATCGGCCGCGAACCGGAAAACGGCGCCATCCCTGCTGGAATCACTCTGCCATGAACGCAATCCGTGCTATCGTGGAAACCGCGATTTATTCCAGTGACCTGGGCGCGGCCGAGCGGTTCTACAGCGAAGTGCTCGGCCTGACGCTGCTTGGAAAAGAAGCGGGCCGGCATGTGTTTTTCCAGGTGGGCGACCAGCAAGTCCTGCTCGTTTTCTACCCGGAGAGCACGCTCAAAGGCGATCGCCTGCCCGCCCACGGAGCTCACGGCCCCGGCCACGTCGCCCTCGGCGTCCGGCCGGAAGACCTCGACCTGTGGCGGCAACGGCTCGCCCGCCATGGTGTGGAGATCGAGCACGAGCAAACCTGGGAACGCGGTGGGAAGTCCCTTTATTTCCGCGATCCCGCACGAAACTCGGTCGAGCTCGTGACCCCCGGAATATGGGGCCTACCCTCCGGCTGGTAGGCACGAGCTTGGTTTTGCGAGCTTTTTCTTACGCTTTTGTTCAAGGAGATCCCCACGTGCGGGTATTGATGACAGGCGGTTATGGATGCATCGGAAGCTGGATCGCCAAGCAACTCTGTGAGGCCGGCGAGCAAGTTTGGATCTACGACCTGAAGGAAGACACACACCGCCTCGACCTCGTGCTCGACCCGAAGCACAGGGCGGCCGTTCATTTCCTGCAAGGAGACGTCTCCGACTCAGGTGCCTTGCATGCCGCCGCCGCTTCCATCCAGGCCAGCCATATTCTTCATCTCGCCGGGCTGCAAACTCCCGCGTGCCGCGCCAACCCGATCTCGGCGCGAAAGTCAACGTGATCGGCACCCTGGCGGTATTCGAGACGGCGCTCGCGCTCAAGGACCAGGTCCACAGAGTCGTCTATGCCAGCTCCGCCGCGGTCCATGGCCCGCCCGAGCCAAACACCACGGCCCCCGTCGGCGACCGCGTCCGACTGGCCCCCCTCTCGCACTACGGGGCTTTCAAGGTTTGCAACGAGCTGAACGCCCGCGTTTACTGGCTCGATCACGGCATCACCAGCATCGGCCTGCGTCCCTGGACGGTCTACGGCGTCGGTCGCGACTTCGGAATGACCAGCGAGCCAACCAAGGCAATCAAGTCGGTGGCCGTCGGCCGACCCTATCAGATCAGCTATGGCGGCCAGCAAGACCTCCAGTACGTGGCCGACGTCGCCGCGACCTTCGTCCGTGCCCTCACTCAACCGTTCCAGGGCGCCGACGCGTTTAACCTTCGCGGTGCCGTTGAGCCCATCGAACGATTTGTCAGCGCGCTTTGCGACGTCGTCCCGCAAGCCCGCCCGCTCCTGAGCCACGGCCAGCGCCAGCTTCCAATCGCCCCCTCGCTCGATGACAGCCGCCTCGAAGCCACGCTCGGCCCGATCCCGCGCACATCGCTGCGCGACGGGATCGCCGAGACGTTTCATCGCTTCGTCGCCCTCCGCGATCGGGGCGAGCTCGATCTGTCGGATCTCTAAGCCGCGTCAAAACTTCGGCGCCGCCGCAGCGGGTTTTGGCGCCGCTTGGGTGCCGGCGCCAGCGCTGCTACCGCTCGGCGGAGCAGCCGGCGCAGGAGCCGGGAAGAGATCCTTGGGCATCGGCTTGATGTCGATCTTCGCACGCCCGCGTTCGGCATTGACGACGTTTCGCTGAAGCTCGTTCGCAAACTCCGTCCGGATATAAGGCTCGTGCTGCGCGAAATCGACGGGCTTACCCTCTTTGCGGTCGGTCACCATGATCAGGTGGAACCCGAACGGAGTCTCGACGGGATCGGAAATCACGCCTTTCTTGAGCTTGAACGCGACGTCGGTGAATTCCTCCACGTATCCAGTGGTAAGCGTGAAATAATCCAGGTCTCCGCCGGCCCCGCCTGAATTCGCTTCATCCTGCGAGAACTTGTTGGCCGCAGCGGCGAACGTGGTCGTTCCGCTCTGGATGTCCTTCTTGATCTGGACGAGCTTCTGTTTGACCTTCTCCTTCTCAGCCGCGGGCGCATCGGGCTCGACCTTGATCAGGATGTGGCTTGCACGAATCTGCGTTCCCGCGAAGAGATCGCGGTGCTCGCTTGCATACCGGCGCAGGGTCGCCTCGGTCGCTTGCTTGTTCTGATACTCCTGCCAGCGGATCCGGTTCTCATACTCCTTGCGGATGCTCTCCATCGAAATCTTGTGCTGGATGATTGCCGACCCCAGATCCTGGCCATCTCGCTTCAGTTCCGCTTTGAGCTTTTCAACCATCTCGTCGATCTTCTCCGGGGAAACCGGTATCTGTTGCCGGGCGAGGAACATCATGAGCAGCTTGGTATTCAGCAGCCGCTCCATCGCCCCGTCATAGATCGCCTGTCGATCTTCATCCTCGGGAATCTGATAATTGCTCAGAAACCGGATCAGATCGCCCCTCGTCACTGTCTCCGTCAAGGTCCCGTCGACAACCGTTGCCAGCACGTCGTTTTGACCCGGAATCTGAATCTCCCCGCGAATGCCACCCGCGCCACCGGCGGGCGCGCCGCCGGCGCCGCGGCCAGGGCTGTTTTGGTCTGAGCCTGCTGCGCCTGCGCGCCGCGAGGCCGGTCAAGGCTGCCGCAATAATGGACAGAAATACATTTCGTAATCGCCTCGGCATCGAAACAGTCTCCCTCTCGGACATTCAAGCGGTCAGGACCCAACGTCCGGGATTCCACTCGTGCTTCTGCGGTGAAATGCAATCATGAGATGCCGAGCGATCAACCCCGCCTAGCGATTATACGGATTTCGTCGATTCGTGCGCCGCCATTTCATCGAATATCTCGCTTCCTCAGCCGTCAGCAGCGTCGGAACTGCATGGACCGCTGTCTCTTGCTCCACGCCAGGTTGCTTCTACGTCTACCGTGTTGCTGGACGAAGCAAGTCCTGAAGGGCGAAGATCTCGAGCTTTCCCGCTCGCATGCGCTCCATCGCCGCCACCCCCGCGCGGGCTCCGGCCAGGGTCGTGATGCAAGGCACTCCCCGCAGCACGGCGGCGGCCCGAATGCGGCCCTCGTCGGTCCGGGCTCCCTTCCCGCTCGGCGTATTCACGATCAGGTCGATCGTGCCGTCCACCAGATAGTCGAGCACATTGGGCCGTCCTTCGTGGATCTTTCGAATGACTTCGACGTCGATTCCGTTCTGTTCGAGCGTCCCCGCGGTGCCGGCCGTGCAGAGCAAACGGAACTGGAGCGCCGCCAGCCGGCGAGCGATCGGCACGATTCCTTGACGGTCCCGCCGCGCAACGCTGATCAGGATCGTCCCCTCCGTCGGCAATCCACTCGAAATAGCAAGCTGGCTCTTGGCGAACGCCGTCGGGAAGTCCGTCGCAATGCCCATCACCTCGCCGGTCGATCGCATTTCCGGCCCCAGCACGATGTCGACACCCGGAAACTTCGCAAACGGGAACACAGCCTCCTTCACGGAAACATAAGTCGTCTGCGGATCGGTCGTGATGCCCTGTCGCTCAAGCGAGATACCGACCATCACCCGCGCGGCCGCCTGTGCGATGTTGAGCCCCGTCGCCTTCGAAACGAACGGCACCGTCCGCGACGCCCGGGGATTGACCTCGAGGATATAGACGTCTCCGTCCTTCACGGCAAACTGAATGTTCATGAGGCCACGCACCTCGAGATCCTCCGCCAGCGCGATCGTCTGTTTCTTGATCTCCTTCACGGTCTCGCTCGGCAGCGAAAACGGCGGGATCGCACACGCGCTGTCGCCGGAGTGGATGCCGGCCTCCTCGATGTGCTCCATCACGCCCACAACGATCGTCCGCTCCCCGTCGCACACCGCGTCCACGTCAATCTCGATCGCGTCCTCGAGAAACTTGTCGATCAAGATCGAGTGGTCCGGGCTTGCCTCGAGCGCTTGTGCCATGTAACGCTCCAGGCTCAGCTCGTCGTAGACGATCTCCATCGCTCGCCCGCCCAGAACAAAGCTCGGGCGAACGACGACGGGATACCCGATCCGCTCGGCGATTTGCCCGGCCTCCTCGTACCGGGTAGCCGACGCAGAGGGCGGCTGCTTGAGCCCCAGCCGGTCGATCACCAGCCGGAACCGCTCGCGATCCTCCGCCAGCTCGATCGACTCCGGGCTCGTGCCGATGATCGGTACGCCCGACGTTTCAAGCGCCCGGGCCAGGTTGAGCGGCGTCTGCCCGCCGAACTGAACGATCACACCCATCGGCCGCACGCTGTCGCAGACGTTGAGCACGTCTTCGACGGTCAGCGGCTCGAAAAACAGCCGGTCCGACGTGTCGTAGTCGGTGCTGACCGTCTCGGGATTCGAGTTGACCATGACCACTTCGTAACCACTCTGTTTGAGCGCAAAAGCCGCCTGGCAGCAGCAGTAGTCGAACTCTATCCCCTGCCCGATGCGGTTCGGCCCGCCACCCAGGATCACAACTCGCGGCCGCTCTCCCGTCGTCGCCTCGTCTTCGGTCTCATATGTCGAATAGTAGTAAGGCGTCACGGCCGCGAACTCGGCGGCGCACGTGTCCACCAGCTTGAACACCGGCCGGATCCCCCGGCGGCGGCAGTCCCGCCGCACTTCGGTTTCCGTCGAGTTCCAGAGCGTCGCGAGCTGCCGGTCGGAATAGCCGTTCTGTTTCGCTTCGTAGAGCAGCGCAGGCCCGGCATCGTCGGCGCTGTTCGCTCGGCGCAGCCGTTCTTCAAGAAAAACCAGCTCCTCGATGTTGGCCAGGAACCAGGGATCGATCCCGGTGAGCGCGTGGATCTGGTCGACGGAGAGCCCTGCGAGCAGCCCGTATCGAATCCACAAGACCCGCTCCGGGTTGGGAGTTGCCAGGTTGCTCGTGATATCGTGAATCTTGGGTTCGCCCGGCGTGCCCCGCAGGTCCTTGCTGTCGCACCCAAGACCGAATCGGCCTGTTTCCAGCCCGCGCAAGGCCTTCTGCAACGATTCCTTGAACGTCCGGCCGATCGCCATGACCTCGCCAACCGACTTCATCTGCGTCGTCAAGGACTGCACGGCCTCCGGGAATTTCTCGAACGCCCAGCGCGGAATCTTCGTAACGACGTAGTCGATCGTCGGCTCGAAGCAGGCAGGCGTCTCGCGCGTGATGTCGTTTCGGATCTCGTCGAGCCGGAAGCCAACCGCGAGCTTGGCGGCAATCTTGGCAATCGGAAACCCCGTCGCCTTGCTCGCCAGTGCGCTCGACCGGCTGACTCTGGGGTTCATCTCGATGACGATCATCCGCCCCGTCTGGGGATGAACCGCGAACTGCACGTTCGAGCCGCCCGTTTCCACGCCGATCTTCCGCAGGATTTGCAGCGATGCGTCGCGCATCCGCTGATATTCCTTGTCGGAGAGCGTCTGAGCGGGGGCCACCGTGATGCTGTCGCCGGTATGGATCCCCATCGGATCAAAGTTCTCGATCGAGCACACGATCACGCTGTTGTCCGCGCAGTCGCGCATCACCTCCATCTCGAATTCTTTCCATCCGATGATGCTCTCTTCGATCAAAACCGAATGAATCGGGCTCAGCTCGATCGCATTCGCGACCATCCGGTCGAATTCTTCGCGGTTGTACGCGATTCCGCCGCCTGAGCCTCCCAGCGTGAAGCTCGGCCGCAAAACACACGGCAATCCGACCTCGTTGCGGATCTGCCGGGCCTCGTCAAGGTTGTGCGCGAGCGCGCTCCGGGCCGACTCGAGGCCGATTTCCTCCATGCAGCGCTTGAACAACTCGCGATCTTCCGCCTTCCGGATCGTTTCCGCATCCGCACCGATCAAGATGCATCCGTGGCGCGCCAGCGCACCATTCTCATGCAGCTCCAGCGCGGCGTTGAGCGCGGTCTGTCCGCCCAGCGTCGGTAGCACGGCATCGGGCTTCTCCGCGGCGATGATCTGCTCGATGACATCAACCGTGATCGGCTCAATATAAGTTCGATCCGCCATGTCCGGATCGGTCATGATCGTGGCCGGGTTCGAGTTGACCAGCACCACTAGAAAGCCCTCTTCCCGCAGGGCCTTGCACGCCTGGGTGCCCGAATAATCAAATTCGCACGCCTGGCCGATCACGATCGGCCCAGCACCGATAATCAGAATTTTGTGGATGTCCGTACGCTTGGGCAAAGTGGAGAGCCTTCCCGGTGTGACATTCCGGCCGGACACAAGAGCGCAAACGGCCTGAAGTTGCCTGTGGACGTAGACGGGGCCGCGTCGCCTCGGTGATTAACCCTGAAGCGACGCGGCCCGGTGAATTGAAGAGAATCTTAGCAAGCCGCGCCGAGATGCTTCAAGGGCATCGTGCGGACCCCCACCAATCCGCGATGCGCGACCGCGCCGTTCCGCCCATGAATTCGTCATACCCCTGTTCCCGTCGGTAGGGCGCCGCCGATCGCCAGTCGCGGGCGCAGGCACCATGACAGCGCATAGATTGCCGCGGCCACCAACGTCAGATGGCTAAAGCCGATGACGAGCGAGAGATTCTCGCACAGGCCGCCCAGGATGACGCCTGCGATATTGGAGCCGAAATCAACATCGGGATGCCGGCTGTCACGGAACGTTGCGGCGAAGATCACGCCGGAGAAGAAGATTGGCACGAAGACGACGCCACATGATGCTGCCACCTTCGTGATTCCCGGCAGGCTCAAGAATGCGCTCATCGGGACGTAAGCATTGACCAGAAGTGCGGCAATCAAGAGCACGTACCATGGCCAGAGTCGGCGCGGTTTGTTCGCGAGCACATAAAGGTTGCTCAAAAGGATCATGACCAGGATCGCGACGAAAACGATCGAGTTGACGTACCAGGTCGAGCCGAAGAGGAGGGCCATGTGCACGACGCTCTTCGTCTCCAGCAACATGAATCCGGCGCCCAAGAAGAACATCCGCCCGTTCGGGCGTAGTGTCCGGACCGGGGCGAACGCGAAAAGGAGCAAGAGCGAAAGCGCGGCAACGATCGCCATCCCGCGGAGGTTCAAGGCAGGGATGATCGGGTCGCGCAGGTAGAAAAAGGGCCAGTCGTCGGTGGCGAGTGTCGAGACTCCCGTCGCATCGACGCGACATGGGGCGATCATGAGCCAGCGGTTTTCAGCAACTCCGGCGACCTGCGGCGGCTCTTGCGCGTAGCCATTGATTTTCTCGTTATCCCTCGGCCGCTCGCTGAGCCAGAACCGCGACTTCTCGCGGAATTTGCCTCGGATGGCCTCGAGCGTCTTGCTGCCCGGCTTGCCGGCAATCAAGAACGTGACGCCGCTGCCGGCCGTTCCGCTCGCCGCAATCGCGTCGCTATGAGGCAGTGGGATCACCAGGGGTTCGGTGCCGAAGACTTCTTCGAGCATCTTCTGGACCCGGCCCACGATCCAGCCCCGGTGGTAGAAGTTGTACAGGATAAAGACACCGTCGGGATTGAGCTTCGCTGCGACGTCGTGAAACGCCTCCTTGGTGAACAGGAAATCCTCGAGCCGTAATGTCGAGTAGCCCGAATGCAAGACGAGCGAATCGACCAGGCCGTAGGCAATCAGGTCGTACGACTCGCGAGCGTTGCGTATGTAGCTGCGGCCGTCTGTCAGATACATTGAGACGCGCCGCGAATGATAGGGGTCGTTGGGGTGGTCGTCCCGGCCGATCTCGCTCATGACCGGTTCGATCTCGACCGCATCGACGTGGCGGCTTCGCACGGCCAGGGCCGCGGCAACGTCGTTGCCCGTGCCGGCGCCGATCACCAGCACGTCTCTGAACGGCGGGCGGCCGGCGTCGCGGTTGAGCAAATGGGGCAGCATATAAGCGCCACCCGATTCGAGGATATTGGCCATCACCTGGTGGCCGACGCCATTTGCGACCACCGTTCCGCGCTGCGGGCTATATGAGACCTTGTAATAGGGCGACCAGATCGTCACGAGCCTCATACTGTCGCGGTACGAGACAAAACCCAGCGTGGTGATGAGCCCGACCGCGCAGATGATCTGAGCTGCCGACCACGACCGGAGGAACCGAAACACGAGCAGAGCCGATATCGCGTACCACACCACCGGCGGCGTGCGGAGCTCGGACATGAGACCGAAGACGACGATCCCGGCCAGGCTCCCGATCACGTTGGCGGTATACGCCCAGAGGCGATTCGGGATCGAGGAGAGTACCCGGCCCATCTCCTGGCCGAGCCCCACGAACGACAGCGCGACGATCAAAAAAAAGACGGCGGCCACGGCTTCAATCGGGATGACGAACGTGCCCGGATCGCGTGCCCGATACTGAATACCGAAGAAGACCTGCTGCGGCGATCCCTGGCCGCCGACGTCAATCAGCACTTTGCCGAAGATGCCGTGGAGCGCGGTCGTCAGCCACGAGAGCAGCACTCCCAGGAGCAAGAGCGGCAGCGTCCAGGAGACATAGTCGCGCCGCGAGGGCGCGGCCAGGCATCCTACCGACATTCCGAGGAAGCAGCCCAGAAGCACGAGATTGGTAAAGTACGACAAGAAAATGACTGTGCTGCCGAACCAGCGAATCGAACTGAGCTCGAGAAAAAGGAGCAAGAAGCTGATCAGAAAAAGATCGCGCAGGCGGTCGCGGTTCGAGGCCGAATGCGGCACCGCCATCGCAGGCGCCAGCGATTCCGCGGTCGTGTGGCTCATGCAAGCTCCGGAATGACCCGTTTCGGCTCCATGCCCTATTTCGGCCGGACGCAAACGGATTCCTAGCTTTGCCTTCGTACCGCGGTCTTGCAAGGCGGTTGTCAATCGAGGTGGGTGCGGCAGTAGTCCGACGGCGTTACCGACGGAGCGACCGTGCTGGCGTCCCTCGCCTCGGATCTTGGCTGTCTGCTTCTCCCCTGGCTGATTCCGGCCTCATGACTTGACTGATAGACTAGAGTAGCGGTAAACGAAGCCCATACGCGCTGGAGGTTGCCATGACGATTTCGATTCTGGTGGAACCCAACGGGGTCGGGTTTCGCGCGACGACGGGTGGACCGCTCGATTTGTCGGCGGAAGCGGTCTCCGCTGCCGAGGCTGTCAGTGCCCTGGAGGAAAAGATCGCGAACCGGCTTGAGCGAGGGGCGATTCTCATCGATCGGCCCGTCCATCCGCCTCGGCCGCCGATTCCGGTTCTGCCATTAGCCGAAAACCCCTTGTTCGACGCCTGGTTGGCGGCAGTGGAGACATATCGCGCCGATCGGGAAACGCTGGAAAGCTCCAATGGGTGCGAGACCGAGCAACCGTCGTGACCCGCAATCGTCGCGATTTTGGCCGCGTGCCTGGACTGCGAATCGAAGACTGGGCGACCTGATGCCTCAATGAGCACTCTGTTACCAACGTCACGTGCCACCATCGATTTGTCCGTGAGGCCAGCAGACAAGCCCGCTCCCTCATCTCGACTTCACGCGGCCTCGTGCAACCACCCGCGAATGCGCCGCAGCTCTTCCGACCACTTCCGCGACGTCCGGCGATCGAGATAGGCCGAAAACAGCAGGTCGAGCGTTTCCGTCAGATGCCGCAGGCTCTCCAGTCTGGCGATCCGGAATTCATGCGGCGAGAGCTTTCCGCCCTCCGGCTTGGGCAAGGTAGCCCCCGAAACCGCGAAGCTCTCGGCCTGAATCGTCAGCTCATAGTCCGCCCCCTGACGCACCAGCATCATCCCCGCCCGGCGGGGAAGCTTTCCAGCTTGAAGCGCGCGCATCGCTTCCGGCAGACGCGTGGGCGCATCGTCGGCGAGCTGATCGCGACCCGTCTCACCTAGCGGACAATCCAGCGTCAACGTCTTCGCCAGAATCACGCTGACATCCGAGCCGTCTCCCAGCTTGATGTTCCCGCCCGCGCTTTGCTGCGCATGCCAGATCCATACCAGAAACTCATTCCCCAGGTAGTCGAGGCCGGTCTGGTCATCGCCCGACCAGGCCAGAACCGAAGGCTCGCTGCCCTTTTCGATGCTGGTCGTGAACCGGCCATTCTCGAAGCTTGCCGCCAGCACCCCTGCATCTCCGTTTGGATCGTCGGAAAGGGCCTGGGCGATGCTGCCCGACGAAATCGGCTCCAGGTCACGATCAAATGTCTCGCGGAAAAGCGCTTGCAGCCGCTCGAGCACGCTAGAGCTCGTCGTGCCGGCATAAAGCGTATTGGTCCGGCCGTCCCAGAGCACAGGCTGATGCTTGAGACGGCGAAACCGCCCGTCCGCCGCCTCGGCCTCGGCGCGCTTCGAGCGCAATCTCTTTGGCTTCTTGACGCTGGGATTTGGTCGCGACGCCGCTTGGGTTTAGTTGCGCGAGCGCGTCGATCTCGATCTGCGTATATGCTCGCAACAGGGCCGACGGAATCTTGTCCGTATCAATCCGCATGGCGAGGTGAAGCGCGTCGTCCACAATGTTCTTGCCCAGTTCGATATTCAGGTCGAGCACGTGATCGCCGCCGGCCCAACCCGAGGCCACGCCATCGGCAGCCGCCGTGGAACCGTGCACACCGATTAAATGTTCCCGGGTGCGCTCCAGCAGTTCTTCGCCGAACGGAAGCGCTCTATCGCCGCTGACTCGATACCGGGTGAATGTGACTCGGCCGTTCCAGAAGCCCATGTTCTTCTCTCCAGTGATCCTCGAGGCGCCCGCGACGTAGACGAAGCGGCCCGCGGCCAGTCCGGCCCGGGTGACTATTAAATCGGGCGAAAGAGTCCCGGCTCTGTAGTGCCACAGCCCGACGAGCCCGCGAGATTGTGCGTATCGCCGCCATCCTGTCAGTCAGGCAAGGTTGACGAACTGAAGCGGGTATTCCGGCCCGTGCGCTTTCAAGTACGCGATCACCGCCTGCAGATCGTCAATCTTCTTGCCCGTCACCCGGATCTTGTCCTCCATGATCTGGGCCTGCACCTTGATCTTGAGCTGTTTGATCTCTTTGATCAACTTGCGGGCGTCATCGGTTTCGATGCCCGTGTGCAGTTTGAGGGTCTCGCGCACCGTATCGTGTGTGGCGTCCTCGATCTTGCCGCGCCGAAGTGCTCCCACTGGCACGCTTCGACGCGCCATCTTTTCCTTCACGATCTGAACGACGGTATCAAGCTGACCCTTGTGATCGGCCTCGAGCTTGACCGTGTTTTCTTTCTTATCGAATTCGATCGAAGCGCGCGTTCCCTTGAAGTCAAACCTCACCGCGATCTCATGCTGAGCCTGCACGATTGCGTTATGCATCTCGGCGTGGTTGATCTCGCTGACGACATCGAAAGAATGTGAATCGGCCACGTTGCAACTCCGGGTTGGAAAGAGAAGAACTCCATCCGCTATTGTAACCCTTTCGGGAGCGGGATCGGCTAGAGCGTGACATCCGACGCAGGAACAGGCTCATGGATGGGACGGCAACCGCCGTCCACCGCGCCCCGCGGAGCGCTCCACTCGTTCCGATGCTCCGCGTCGGAACGTCCCCCTCGCCGCTCCGCGGCGCGCTCCGCGATGACATCCGCGTGCCGCCCCGCCGCTCGTCCTCCGCCCTCCGACCTCCGTCCTGCGATTCAACCCATTCGCCCTCCGTCGATCGCCCAACAGTTACTCTGAAAATTGAGCTCCCGCGGCTGGATCGTGCATTCACGCATTTTCATCGGGCTGGGTGACGCCCCTCTAGACATGACCGTTCGTTCGTTTTGTAACTTTGACGATGCTTCTTTGCCTGTAAGCATTAAGGGAACGACCCGGCGCTAGTGTAGGTCAGGATTCAGCCTGACGATTCCCCCAGTTGTAGGTCAGGCTTTAGCCCGACGATTTCGCCACGCCCGTGCAAAATGAAAATAGCCTTCGCACGACGGCGAAGCTCCGGGTTGATGGTCTCACACGCACTCTACGAGCACGACGCCCTCCGTAACACCAAAGGCGACTTGGGTTTTCGGCCTCATCGAAAGTGTTTCACCCATGGTAATATTTGGTAATTTATGGTAATCCACGCGAGAAATTCTTGTATCTCTCTCTGTCTCTCGGTCCGGTCCAGCCCCGCGTTCCCGCCCCGCGTTTGAAACAACGCAACATGCAATCAATCGCGCCATCGACCGATGCGTGCCAGACGCCTCCGCGCTCCACTCCCGCGATTCGGTCGGCTTGCGCGATTCGAGCCACGGACCAACCAGCATGGTTGCCCAGGATACGGTCAGGTTCGCGCCGCCTTACCGCCCGTCCGCGACGACGACGAACTCTCCGCCAAGTAATATTATGCGCGGGTTTGGGTCTGACACACCCTTCGACCGCACTTCCGCGACCGGCGTGAAGACGCAACTTCAATCAGCATAGGTTCTTAAGGTTGAAATAATTTCATAATGTTCTGCCCGTTCAACACGCTTTGAAACGGCATCCTCCTCCAGTTCCGTGAAATCACGGCCCAAAACATAGTGAACAAGACCAGCACCTGATCGTGGCAATTCTCAGTGGCACGTGCCAAAAGCTAGTGCGATCGCCGAAGAACGCCTCGCTCTATTCCCATTTGATTACGCTCATTGCATTTACAGAACAGCCACTCTACCCAAAGCAATCGCTGAATCCCTCGAAAAAATGGCAAAAAGTGGCAATATTACGAGGGCCTTAAAGCATCAGTACACTACTGTAAATTGCTCGCTTCCGGCAGTGCGGACTGGGCCTCGTCCGTCGCCTGATAGAATCTTGCTCAATGCAGGTGGAGTCACGTTCGGTTCTCACATGGATTGGATAGTGAGACGAAATGAGACGAAATGAGACGAATTTGCCCAAAAATAGTCACATTCCACTCACCGATCTCATCCCACGCCAAGGCTTTGCATCGCTTGCTCGGGACCCGGGCGTCCCAACGCCATGGCCGCGCCATTTTCTGTCTCAGACCCGAACCCGGCCAACATCGGGAAAGCCAGACACCCCTCCGAGTGCAGCGAAAAAGGGACGAAAATACATAGTGAACAAAGCCATCGATTTGTCGTGGCGCTTCTTGGTGGCACGCGCCACTCGCGTGCGCCATCGCCGAAGAACGCCTCGCCCTGTTCCCATTTGTTGACGCCCATTGAACTTGCAAAGAATGAGTCCACCCGAAACGATCGTCGAACACGTGGCACAAAGTGGCGCAAAGTGGCGCTTTACGGCTGCCTTCCAGCATCCGTACACTAGTGTAAAGGGGCCACATTCTGAATCCCGATCTTGATCTGAATTCAGTCTGTACCCGCCCACCGGCGCGGGCAAGGTTGCGCCGATTCAATGGGGCGCAGGTCAACAGGCAGGGCCTTCGACCGCCTGGAACACTTCGAGCGCCTGGAACTCTTCCGTCGGTAATCATTCCCGGTTCCAGAGACATGGGTGGCCCCTCGCACCGACTCCGATGTCAGTGATCGAGACTGAGCTACCTATAACATGGATCGACTTTCGCGATTCGGCAATTTCATCGCCCAGAAAATCTAGGCTTTTTATTCCGATCGCAATGAATCCAACGATCAAAGCGATCGCGACCCCCGAATCGAGAGCCAACGCGCATTCTCAATTGAGTCGCACCACCCGCCACGCACCACCCGTCACCCGCCAAAGACGCCCGTCGCGATTCCCGCATCCAGTTGGCCCGTTCCGACCAGCATGGTTCGCATTTGACAACGGACCAGTCGCAGAATCTCCGGCCGGAAACCGATCGAGCACCGCAGTGGCCAGGTCGAGGTACATGGCCCCGTCCCGCGGATTGGGTGACTTGTCGCCGCGGCTGGACGACGTGGGCAAGAGCGTGACGCGCACACCGTCGACGTCCAGATCGAAAACCTCAGCTTCGCCCCCAAGGCTGAGCGCCGCGCCGACGCGCGAACCCGGCCGCTCGATCGAACTCAGGACATTCTCAATGGGCGTCTCGTTCTGATAGTCAAGCACGCCGCAAGTGAAGGCCCGGCAATCCCACCCGCGCCCCGCCAGCAATTCGAGCAGCTCGCGCGTTGCGAGCGCCGCACCGTTTGACGGGTCGAGGTAGCTGTGAATCGACGCAAACAAAAGGCGATGAGAGATATGTGGGTAACTCCGAAGCCGCGTAAGCGGCAACATCATATAGCCCGGTGGCGTAAGCCCCGGGTTTCCCGAAGTTCCCCGAAAAGCACGCGCCAGCACGTCAGCCTCGAAGAGGCGACATCATAAAGCCCGGCGGCGTAAGCCCCGGGGCCCCTGAATCGGCGCGCGCCAGCACGTCAGCCTCGAAGAGGCGACATCATAAAGCCCGGCGGCGTAAGCCCCGGGGCCCCTGAATCGGCGCGCGCCAGCACGTCAGCCTCGAAGAGGCGACATCATATAGCCCGGCGGCGTAAGGGGCCCCTGAATCGGCGCGCGCAGCACGTCAGCCTCGAAGAGGCGACATCATAAAGCCCGGCGGCGTAAGATCGAGCCCGCGTCAGCCCCGGGTCCCTCGAAATGGCACCCACCGCCACGCCAGCCCCAAACGGGCGACATCATATAGCCCGCCGGCGTCAGCCCCGGGATCGAGCCCGCGTAAGCCCCGGGCTCTGCAGGCGCCGGCTTCCTCCAGTAACCGCCCGCGCAACCGGCATCACATCCGCCCGCACGCCCCGCAGATAGCCGACCCTATGATCCAACATCGCCCAGCCGCGCAACCGCCTCCCGATCTCCCGGCCACTCCTCCAACACCGCCCGCCACTGCCGCCGCGCCTCCTCAGAACGGATATACGGCCGAGGGCACGATCACCACGAACGGAGCTTTGGGCGATTTTCTCCCCGCGTCCGACATCTCAGGCTGGAGTCTCACGATCTCCGGACCGATCGGATCGTTCGTCCTCAACACGTCTAACTCATCATGTGCCGTGCGACTGGCGTTTACGCAAGCTGTCATCAGCCCGCGGCACGTAAGCGCTCTGTGAAACCATACCCCGCTGGTCGGGCCATCGGTCTCCGTACGGGCGGCGAAGGTCTTATCGGGCCTGTATTCCGACCCGGGTCGGGATGAGTCGGACAATCAGCCGTGCCGGTCCGAGGATGTTGGACCCAGGCCGCGGCTCCCACGGGGTGGCTGCGGCCAGTTCGATCTCGTTCGTCTGGACCAGCAGGTTGGCCAGGGCTACGCTGGCCTCGAGCCGGGCGAGCGGGGCACCCAGGCAGAAGTGCGGCCCGTGCCCGAACGCCAGGTGCGGGTTCGGGGCCCGGGTGATGTCGAACCGGCCGGAGTCATGGAACACCGGTTCGGAAGCCCGCAGGCGCTCGTACGTTGGGTAGGGATTCCGGCGGGCGGACTCGGAGAACAGATCGATCACGGGACAGGACCTCCACGATTCTGGCCCGAAGCATGACACCCCAGCCTCATCGTCCCTGGCAGACAAAAAATTATATCTCCTGGTGCGGTACCGCGAGAATCTCCTGATGGCATAGCTGCGAGTTAAGCGGCGCGTTCAGCGGCATCAAGGTCGCGTACCTCGGCACCCAGCGCGATCACTGGGGCAGCGAGACTCGGGATGATCTGTCGGCCTACCCGCCGTATGACCAAGTGCTGCAGACGTTCCGACATCTGCGCAGGGACGCTCGCGTTCCTGGAGGACATCGGCGAGGAAGGGCTGGATCGCCCGCCTAAGTAACAGCCGCCCAAGGCGCCGCTACGGCGGAATATCTGGCCGCCACCGTCCCAGCTCCAAGGCAATCCGAGCAAATACGGCCGCCCCTTTCTTTCTTATCTGCGTCAATCGGCGTCATCTGCGGAGATTTGAGATGATCCTCCTTTTCCGAGCTTCTTGCGCAATGTCTGACTTCTCCCTGACTTCTCCCCTTTTCCTTGAGTCCCGCCCGAAAACGTTGCCGCTGCGCCTGAAGTCTGCGAATCCAGGGCTAGCGCGTCGCCACCTTGGTGATTTCACGATGTGGCCGTATGCGGCTGACGTTGCCGAAGCCGTTACTAATTTGTTACCAACCGGCGTCCGAATAGAGGTCCGCCCAGGCTTGACGATGATTGATGGGTTGTGGCCGATCTCGAATCATGCCTGTAAAATCGAACCTGATCCAGAGCTGACGAAGATGACGGGCATGGGTGAGCATGGCGACAGCAGACGTGGACGAAACCAATGCACTCGATGTGACGGAGGACTACAAAGGGAAACCGATCTCCCAACGTGGGGCTGCGCCTGCCGAGCATCCCCAGCGGATCGGTCGCTATCGCATCGAGAAAGTGCTGGGCCAAGGGGCCTTCGGCCTCGTCTATCTCGCTCACGATGAGCAACTGAACCGGCCCGTCGCCGTCAAGGTGCCGCACGCCAGCCTGATCTCGCAACCCGAAGATACCGAAGCGTATCTGGCCGAGGCTCGCACGGTCGCCAATCTCGACCATCCCGGCATCGTCCCAGTGCATGATGTGGGAAGCACGGATAACTGCCCCTGCTACGTTGTCTCGAAATTTATCGACGGGACCGACCTCTCGAAAACACTGAAACAACAACGGGTCGATTGCCGCGCCGCCGCCTTGCTGGTGGCGAACGTGGCCGAAGCCCTTCATTGCGCCCATACGCACGGCTTGGTTCATCGCGACGTCAAGCCAGCCAACATTCTGATTGATGCTTCGGGGAAGCCATTCCTGTCCGACTTCGGGTTGGCGCTCAAGGAAGAGGACTTTGGCAGCGGCGCAAGAGTCGCGGGAACTCCCTCGTACATGAGCCCAGAACAAGCACTGGGCGAGGGACACAGGGTTGACGGGCGCTCCGATATCTTCAGCCTTGGGGTCGTGTTGTACGAATTGCTGAGCGGGAGACGACCGTTCATCGCGAAAGCGCACGACAAGGTCGAGGCCCTCGTCGAACTCCTGGACCTGATCGCCACCGTCGAACCTCGTCCACCGCGCCAGATCGACGACACGATTCCCAAGGAGCTCGAACGCATCTGCCTGAAAGCGATGTCGAAGCGTTCCACCGACCGTTTCACAACAGCTCGAGACATGGCAGACGAGCTGAGGGAGTTTCTGAAGAGCGCACCAGAAACGGCTTCGGCCATGACTCCTGCTGTCTCGATTGTGAGCGATCCCAGTTCGACGCAGGAAGCGGTAAGCTTTCCATCAACGCTGAAGGAATCCGACACGGATCGAATACCGATCAAGATCCTCATGAGAGTACTCCTTGGCTTCTTTGCCGGGCTCCTGATCATTACTGCCGACTACATGTGGGCCGGTCCGTGGCTGTCTTCGAGGAACTGGACGTTTCTCCATTCGCCGAAAACTCTGGTCTGGATTTGCCTGGTCGCCGGTCAGGTCGCTTTCTGGGCCGCGATTATTGGGCCGGTCTGGCGCTGGCGGTCGAGGCTGCGGCTGGACTATGGCGTCCGCCTGAATCGTGATATCCCGCTGAAGGCCACGGCCGCTGCTTTCTTTTTCGTCCTGCCCGTTTTCTTCCTGACCCTCATCGTGCCCGACTCCAATTTGGCCCATCACCAACTGAAGATGGTGATCGTGAGCACGCTCGCCTCTGCGGTCGCGCTGGTCGCCATGGCCGGGATCTGGCACGTCCGCGCCGCGCCGTGAAAACGTTTACGGAAAAAGGCACAGGCGGCCGTCCCGTAAGCTCCCTTCAAGCAGGAATTCAGACCATTATCGACTTGCGGGCCTACTTGCAGCGCTTCATCACGGTGCTGGGAGCGATCATTGCCCTGACCGTGCTGGCCAACGGCGCCTTACGACAGGCAATCTTGGCCACCGGAGGGGCTGCTGCTGCATTTCCCGCCCGAATACGGGCTGCTCGAGGGAGGATATTTCACAGGGCTGCTCGCGTTGGTCTACATACCGTTGTATACACTCCTCGCCTCTGTCGGGTCCGATCTTATTGATTCGGCGTATCCGATCACCGCGTTCGATCTGGACTGGGCTAAGTTCTCCGGTTGGGACGCCAACCGCAAGAGCCTCGAAAAACGCATGCAAATAGGTTCAGGTGCGGTTGAGCACCTCCGCGCCGGCGTTTCGATCCTGGCGCCGGTGGCAGCGAGCGTCGCGTCTCTCCTGCTCGGAACAACATGAGCCCTCGGCTCGTGTGCTCGATCGCACTCAAGCTCAGTTCGAAAGAAAAAAGAACATACACTGTGCTTCCGAGTTGCCGCGCGGATTCCGCTGACGCAAGTCGTGCCGATTACATCAGCGCCTTCCGCGCCTGGACGAGCGCGGTCGAGTCGGCGCTCGCAGTACCGTGGAGCGCATGGACCGACGAGGCCAGAAGGTAGGGGCGCCACTCCGCATTCGCCAGGCTCGTGTCTTCGAATGCCGCCACGGGATACTTGAGGTCGTGCGGGTCTCCGCGTCGCCTTGACACAAAGCGGGCTGCGAGCGGCCTGCATGAAAGCCACCAGGTTGGCCGAAGTCTGCAACAAGGCGAAGCTCATCCTGCAAGCCTAGACCTCCAGCTTCCCTTGCGAATGAACCGACCCTTCCAAGAATACGGTGGACTTCGCATAATTGACCCACGCACAGGCCGACCGTTTCAACCCGCGGACGAATCGACGGGCGCCAGGTTAACCGAGGCATCAGCCATGAGAAAGCGTTCTCGAGAAACACAAGCAACCAAAGCAAGTCTCAATGTCAATTCTGCCTCAGTCGAAAGCACCGAGACTGATTTCGTGATGGAGCGATTCGGCCGCATTAAGGACGCAGATCGTTCGTTCGACATCGAGTACTGGCAACGGCAAGGCGACGCTGCAATTTATCGCGCCGCGTGGGAATTGATCGAGTTCTATCACCGACAACAAGGCATGAAGCCGGATGAACTCAGACTTCAAAGATCTGTTGAGAGTTTTCAACGAGCATAAAGTTCGCTACCTCGTCGTAGGCGGATTTGCGGTGATTAAGTACACGGAGCCGCGCTACACGAAGGATCTCGACGTGTGGGTCGAGGCTTCGCCCACGTACTGGAGGTCGTGCGGGTCGCGCGTCGCCTTGACACAAAGCAGGCTGCGAGCGGCCTGCATGAAAGCCGCCTGGTTGGCCGAAGTCTGCAACAAAGCGAAGCTCATCCTGCAAGCCTCATCGCTAACTTTCCGACACCTCTTGGCCTCTTCGGGAGAAGGGTCCTTGGTCTTGTTCGGAAGCATCGCGAACACGTCCGTGATGCTGCTGAGTATCAGCACCCACAGCGGACCAAGTCCGCGCTCGTATTCGCGCCAAAGCTGGTTTCTCCGAACGGTAACTCGCGATTGGCCTTGTACATGTTGGCGACGTCAGCGATAAACACGTCAGAGAGCCCACAACCCGGACTCATTCAAGCATGGAGGCTCGATCATGGCATGGTTCTTCTCCGCGTTGAAGTCGCTCCCCCGCCCATCACGACGGCCACCGAAACGCAGCCGGCCGTTCGCCATCGAAGACCTCGAAGGCCGCCGGCTCTTGTCGCAGGCGATCGATCTGCCTGTGACGCTGTCCGACTACCCGTCGCAGGTGGCCTCCGGTCCGGGCGGAAACCTGTGGCTCGGCGAAGACCCTGGGTGGTTCGCCGCAAACCCTTTGTCACACGAGATCGATCGGATCAGCCCCAGCGGTAAGCTCACGTCGTTCCCCGTCCCCGGCAACGCATTTGCCTTCATGCTCACGGCTGGGTCGGATGGCAACGTGTGGTTCGCGGGGTTAAATTATGCTTCCACCTCTAATGAAAGCCTGAACGTTTTCGTTGGCGAACTGACGCCGGTCGGTGCAGTCACCGAATTTGCGGTTCCTGATCCTTCCGGAGGATTCACCTTGCCGGTCGGGATCGTCAGCGGTTCCGGCGACGACGCCTGGTTCGGTTGGAATGGCCAGAATGCGTCCGGCCAGAACCAGAACTACGTCGACCTGGTGACGAACGCTGGAGCGATCACGGTTTTCCCCCTCCCGTCCGTCGGTCCCCAAACGGTACTCAACTCGCTCACGGTGGGAGCCGACGGCAATCTCCGGTTCACCGAGCTCTCCGGCAATAACTCGGTCCTCGGCCGGCTCTCGCCAGCGGGCGCCGTCACTGAATTCCCGATCAATCACGCGGCTTATGCGAAGGTGGGGAATGGGCCACACGGCACTCTGATCGTGACCGCTGCCAACGCGAAGGGGCAGAACGTGGTCGATCGGGTGTCGACCGCCGGGACCATCACGCCTTACAAGCTCCCTGCCGCGATTGCCAGCGCATTTTACACGTATCTGGGATCGGCCGATGGTTCGCTCTGGTTCTCGACGTTGAACGGCTACGCGATCGGCCGCATCAATCCCAAGGGCGTGGCCACGGCCTACAGCCTGACCGAATCCATCCCCCGCGGCACTGTTGCTAACCCGATCCCGAAATGGACGGCGCTCAGCCAGAATGGAGACGTGGATGTGCTCGAGATCGGGGTCTGGTTGAAGTCGATGGTTTATCGCCTCGCGCCGAGCACGCTTCCGCGAGTGCGTTGATCGACGGGAGTTGCAGACATCCACAATTTCCTTGCAAGCTCCTGGGCGCTGTCAGCCGCCTGAATTCCCTCACAGAGGGAAATGCGGGTGTCTGAAACCCCCGGCCTGAAGTTGCTCGAGGAAGACGGGGACGCACTTGTCCCGTGGCGTCGTTTGGATCAGCTTGATCAACTGACCGATGCTCGGGCTATGGCGGACCTGATTGGGGTCGATTCGCGTATCGGTGGCGGCCGCCCGGCTGACCGGGGCAAGAAAGCCAAGATCCGGCAAGAGTGGCGCGGCTGCCGCCGCGGCTGAGGTTGCCAGGAAGCCACGTCGATTCGAGTCACGCATCGCGCAAGCCTCCGCCATCGGTGGTTTCACGCTCGGCCGCCCGAGAGCGAGATCGATCCCCAGCATGCGACTCCTCCGTCAACGAAAGTTGAACGGGCGAGCCGGATGAACGGCCGGGCCACACCAAAATCTCTGACACTCCCCCAGAGATCAAGGCGGAAATCCAGCGGGGAGAGCGCGCGCCCTTTTCGGAAAATGCTCGTTCAGCGAAGCGTGAACTCACTCGCGCGGTACTCGCCGGCGCCGCGATCGGGAATCCTTGTATGGGCCGTCCACGGATGTCAGAAACCACCGTCGGCGGAGCGTCGGACACGCGTCTCTTGCGTGCTGGAAATGACCAGAGGCCGTGGTTGTGCGCCGAACGGCGTATTTCCTTCCTTGCTGCATTCGAGGAGTGGGGATCATTGAGCACCCAGTCGCACAGGTGCCATGCTTCACAAGCGAACCTACATGCTGCGATTCGACGCCACTAGAATGCCGTTGTTGACAATCCGGTCATTTTGAAGCATAATATGCTTACATCACCCCCCCAACCACTTCGGCGGTTGGGTAGCAGGGCCACCCTTCACCGGGTGGCCCTAGCTTTTCCCCAAGCGATCATGGATGAAGACGAACGTCTACATCGACGGCTTCAACCTGTATTATGGCTGCCTGAAAGGCACCCCACATAAATGGCTTGACCTCGCTACTTTTTGCCAAGCGTCCTTTCCTCCTCCACGCAATCAGATCACTCGCATCCGCTATTTCACAGCTCACGTCAACGCCCGGTCGAATAATCCGCAACAACGGGTTCGGCAGCAAACTTATCTGCGTGCCCTGCGGACCCTGCCTCATCTGACGGTTCACCTCGGCAGTTACTTGGAAAAACCGACACGCATGCCGTTGCACCCGATGCCGGCAACGGGACCGAAGACGGTGCAGGTGATGAAGAGCGAGGAGAAAGGGTCGGACGTGAACATTGCGACCTACCTACTGGTGGACGCTTTCGACGACGAGTATGAAACAGCGGTGATCGTCTCCAATGATTCCGACCTGGCGGAGCCGATCCGCCTCGTGCGGCAGAAATTCAAAAAGAACGTGCTGGTGCTGCATCCGTGCAGGCCCGGCCGGAAACCCAGCTTTGAATTACGCAAGGTGGCCACGAAATCGCTGCTCGTGGATACCTCGCTTCTGCCCACATGCCAACTCCCGGGGACCCTCACCGATGCCCACGGAACGATCCATAAACCGGCAACTTGGTAAGGGCAAGCCAAACATCCATTCTTCGGACTCGGCTCCGGGAAAAGCCAGGCACACATGACACGGAGAGGAGCCCGAGACGAGCCGGTTACCATTCTCCGGACTGAGTCAGGGAAAAGCCAGGCACAGATGACTCGCGCCAGTTCGCGCCCCGCGATTGCCAGATGACTCGCGGCCGACAGCGCGCACAGCGGAAGACTGACACCCAACCTCTGGCGAGCCAGACGCCCGGTCTCTGGAGTGGGTTTTCTTAGAAGCCAGGCACCCGTAACTCCCACCCGTTCGCGTTCTGCGATCGATCGGTGCCTCGCGGTCCCCCTTCGCCATGTCCCTCGACCCCGGTCTGACCGGGCACGCTTGTGGGTCCAGGTGTCGCTAATGCCCGGCGCGGCCCCCCGCGTCAGACAAGGACGAGGGCTCAGAACAAAGAGGGAAATTTCGGGGCTCAATCGCACAGCGTTTGATCTCGCTGTCTACGCTTCGCAGTGAGAGTCGCCTCCCCACATACAAGACTGGCTTCCGGCTGCTGGCCAGGCTCTGCCGGACGGGATTGTATACCCGCAGGGTTCGACTAAAAGGTTTCACATTTAAGATGATCCTCCCTTTCCGAGCTTCTTGGCGCGATGTCTGGAATCTCCTTACGCGAAAACAGCCTGAAAACAGGCTATTTAGCCATCCGACTGACACAGTAAGGATTTACGCTTAGCCGCGTGATGAGTGGTTAATGGCAGGATGCCGGGCCAGTTATCCACGCCCCGGCGGAGTGTGAACCACAACGCTGAAGCAGGCGGGGGGTGGGTAACTGGCCCGTCTTTTTTTGACGAGGCAGGAAAATTCGGCTATCTGGTGCGTGAGACAAATGTGGCGGGGAAATGCGACGAAGCCAGGCCGTGGGCATAGTACCAGTTACCGAACCAAACTATTATGAGTGTGTCTGGGCGCATGGAATCTGTGGTTTTACTGAGACGGGCTTGTCAGGTGCGTGACCATGGCTTTTTACAACACGATCAGCAACACACACGATTTCAGTATTGGCTTTGGCAGTACACCGAAGGATCACTTCGGCGTATTTGCCAAAGGATATAGCCGTGCAGCAGAGATGTTGGCGAAGGAACTCCTCGCCAGGGAGTACGGCTTCCGCGATTACGAAGCGTATCCTGCTGTTTTCTTATATCGGCACGCATTTGAATTGTATCTAAAGCACGTCATCTATACGCCAGCTTTGCTGTGTGCATTTAAGGGTATTCATGACTTCCCAAGAAAACTCTGGAACGACCACCGGCTTGTGCCGCTCGCCGAAGCTGCCGCGAAGATACTCAGACGATTGTTCCCAAACGACAATGATCTGGAGTTCTTCCTGCAAAAAACACTGACAACGGCGTCCGAGTTCGCCCGCATCGATCCCGAATCATTCTCCTATCGCTACCCCATCGATCGGGATGGCAAGCATGCAACCCCACTAAATCAGACAATCAGTCTACACGCCTTTTCTACAACCATGAGCGAGGTTCTCGCCGGTCTAGAAGCCATCGATTTCGGCTTGAATGTGGAGACAGATCTTGAACAAAGCCGGTATGAAATGTCAGAAGTATTACAGCAGTATGCGGACTCGTTCGATCGGGATGGTCAGGAGCAAGATTCCGATGACGCTCTGGCCTGACTCCATCGCTCTCGCACTCCGCACGCCTGCCCCGCCTTGGTTTTGAATCACCGAATAGACGCGTCAACGTTTCAGAATAGCTCAACTTGGCGATAGGGCTGGTGCGTTCGCGATTTTGCCCGAAAACTCTCCAAAGTGTCGATCGAGCCGAGCTCATACGCCAAAGCGGCCAGATCGAGCCGCCGCAGTATGTCAATCGTTATCGGACGTTTTGCATCCCAGAACACGAACGCAGAGAAGTACTCGCGGGCAGTGTCAGAGTTTAGCAAATCCGCGATGAATCGGGCTTCCCGCTCACTTTGGCACGCCACAAAATACGACGTATCATCAAGAACTACCGGCTTTCCCTCATGGGGACCAATAGTCGCGAACTGCAGCTTCTTGTAAAATCCAGAAATTGCCACCTTCCACTGTGCAAACGAGTAATCGCCGACGCCGAACACCGAGAATCGAGGACGATTCCGGTAAATTGAGCTGCCCCTGCGATCCAGCAATTCGCCTTGCTTCTGTAAGTACGCCCAAGTTCTTGGTGCGTCCAATCGTATGGCCGATGTCTCATCGCCTACGGCTTTCTGTGTAACCAGCATCCAGCGGGTCGGTTGCTTGCTCTTCCCATTAGTAATCTCCGAGCTTTTCAACATCGGATAAACATAATCCAATTCCAAATCAATTAGTTCGTCAAATCCGTTGCGAAAGTTATTGCCTTCTCTTCGCAGTTCCATCACCTTCGAGCAATCGTGCTTGACGCCGGAACGCCACTTGTAGACTTCCTTTCCACTTAAGTGCTTCCAACGCTCGTAGGCCGAAACGTCCGCCACCAACTGGCCATCGTGAAAGCCGATGGTCGCGACCTGCATTGAATCTTCCAAACTCTTGAAAACGCGGCAATCCCGACCGTGACTGGCGGGCGACAGAGAGCAGACCAACAGGCAGGCATCGACGGCAGCACCGAACGACGCCGCGGCGTCTATTGGATAGATTTCGGCACCAGCTAGGCCGACATCGTTTTTCCAAGCATTGACCAAGACCTTTCGGGCAACCGCCGTTTTGCATAGCATGGCCAGAGTTGCCCTACGTCCATCGAGCATTTCCAACAGTTTTATCAGCATCCATTCCGATATATCGAAATTGCTTTTGCCGGTAAGGGCTTCCAGCCCGTTGAAATTCTGGAAGTTGGATTTTTTCGGCAGGTTTGAACTTCCGATCACGCCGAGTGTCGAATTCGTCACCCACGGCGGGTTTCCGACAACGAGGATTGGTTCCGGCAAATCGTGGAGAATGGTCTTCCAGTCGACGTCGAAGAAGCTCTCCTGAAGGACTTTCACCTTATCGGCATAAGAGCCGTCGATTAGCCTTTTTCTAACCAGGCACACATAGTCATTATTAATATCGATGCCGCTTCCGGTCGTCAAATCGGGAAACTGCTCGATTGCCGCTAGCAGAAAATTGCCCACACCGCAGGTCGGTTCGAGAACAGAAGCCGGGTTCAGGCCACGTCCCGAAAGAAGCCGACATGCACTCGCCGCCAAGGTTTCAGGAGTTTGAAAATCGCCGAACTCATCGGGCACCGCTGCGATCCTTCCAGAAGCCATTGATTTACCGTATCCTTGTAATCCCTGCTACTGCACCGGCTTGTACGATCACCCTACCATACTGAAGCCGCCATTGCAGTGCGTTCGAGATTGTAAGATAGCCTTGCTCGGGGGGCGATTTCAAAAGATCCTGTGCGATCCGACGGACCTCGATCTCATCCACCGGCAGCATTTTGTCTTGCATGAAAGAAACCAGGTCGTCCTCATTGCCTTCCCGTTCGATGATTTCGCGCAAGCCCTTGGTCATCTGGAAATCGCCCGTCTGTTTGGCGTCAATAAAGATGGTGTGTTGGATGTTCAAAATCGCGGTGCGATTTGCTGAATCATCTGTCTTGTCATATACGAAAACAAGCAACGAATATCCGAGGCCGTAGATCTTTTGACGAGCATGTTTGAAAGGGCACGACGACTGCGGCTGACGAATGCTTGTTACTTTCATATCCACCGCGAGGCCGGGCAGGTCGATGCCGCTCGCAGAATTTCCAGGAGCATGCACATACTTTATTTCTAAATGCTGCTGAAACTTATGCTCGAGATAGGTGCCGATGGCTTTTCCATCGGTCACGCCGAAAATTGTCGGTTCTGGGTGCACCGATTCTTGTTCTGAGAAGATCTTCGCCTCATCCAGCAATAGTTCGACCGTAAGTGTGGATTTGTCCATACTAATAATCGTTAAGTGATT
Source organism: uncultured Planctomycetota bacterium (assembly GCA_963823665.1). Classification (GTDB taxonomy): domain Bacteria; phylum Planctomycetota; class Planctomycetia; order Isosphaerales; family Isosphaeraceae; genus CAVXHV01. Next base: position 134,852 of record CAWGMQ010000003.1, on the reverse strand, counting down.
GGCAACATGACTACCCGCAGGCATCGATTCTCTACCTTGTAAGGCAAGCGACGCCTCCCAGCAACCGCCAATCTTCTTGGCGTCGGATAATCCGAGCTATTCACCGCCCATGTCGTGGTCGACTTGGATCGGGAACACGATCAGACGACGATTCACTGCCGGTGCCCTAGATAGCGACGCAACTGGCCGACGCCCCCGCCGCTTACTAGGGCGAAGAACGCGGCCAACGCTTCATAGCTGCTGCCTGACGCTCTAATCCAGAGTATTCCGAAAACCGCTGCTGCAACGAACAATGCGATCTCCACCGTGGCAAGCACCACGTCACCCCGCTGCCCTAATCCTTTCGGCCACGGTATTTTCAAACCCCTCCTTACCACATTGTCATCGCCGCCGCGAACAAAGCTCGGTGGAGCGACGGTGCCGTATCCATCACATCTTTCACACTTTTGTGAGGATAGCCTCGATATCCCGCTGCCTCCACAAATGTTGCACCGCAAGGTCCGTGTCGGATCAGCCGGGCGAAACCCAAAAGCGTTGCATTCCTCGCATGCGAGGTTGCTCAGCCTCGAGATACCGCTACCGCCGCACATGTTGCACCTCACTGTCCCTGCCGGAAGTATCATCGCGTCACCTTTGACCGCCCAGGCACAACTCTCATTGTGCGGCGTGTATCGGGATCAATGTTTGCTCAAGGTGAGTTAAATCCAGGCGTGTCTGTTTAACGATCGCGGCAAAACAGACTAGACAGTAGATTTTTTTCGCCGCGTAGCCTTGCGTCTTCGTTGGGATTTTGACAGCAGCACCGTCTTTCACGATTTTCGTGTCACAACGGCAACACGTTACCTGACGGCTTGCTTGGTACGCTTCCGGTTTACCGTTGCAGCCACTAATCAGGGATGGCGGTTTACTCATCCGCGAGTACTTTCTTCAGTTGACGGGTTAATGCGTTCAGGATATCCGGGAGGAGGTCTTTCGCGGCTTTGAAATCGTCTACCGACCACTGTGAGCGAGCTTCCTTATTTACCGCCCTCTTACCGAGTTCCTTATTGAACATAATGGTCGCCACCGCCAGATTCGGACCCAGGATTGCTTTTTTCGCCTGAAGCTCCATGCCCATCAGCGGTAATTCACATCGGTTAAGCAGTATCTTGGCGTGGTGTTTTACATCATCTAATAACAGTATTCGGGCCTCTTGAAATGCTTTCTGTGGGAGCACTGCAAAAGGTTCCGCAGCATCGACCTTTTGCAGGCCGGAACGTCCCCGTTTAGCTTTTTCATACATTTCCTGGGCAGCCGCAGGATCAAGCCCAAGTGCCTCTAGCTGCTCGCGAATTGCCTTCAACATGGCTTCGTCATCTTCGTCCAGGAACGCTTCCTCAAACAGATTGTCTACGATCTCTTCGTGGATCCGCACGTCGTTGTGGCCACGGAGGCGAGCAGCCCCAGATGTCACGTTGCCCGGGGGCTCGGGCTCTTCACCGCCGATGACTTTTGCCCAGAACTCTTCGTCATCCCTCTCAAACTCGCGAAATTCTTTCAGCAACACATCCTGATTCATGCCGACGTGCGTCACGATGTGGCCGTAATTATCTGGGTGCGTTGGGTTATTTTGCACGATGACCCGCATGATCCGGCCGACAAACTGGATGTACGGGGCCAATGTGCGGAATGGGCGAAAGATCGCCGCTACGCTCAGCTTGGGATGATCGAAACCTTCACCCAGCATCGCGACCTGAACAATACAATCAAGCGTCCCGTTTCGCAGGCTGAGCAGTACTTGCGTCTGCTCATCCTCTTTCATGTGGCTGTGCAGAATTTCGCAAGAGAAGCCCCGCTCTTTGTAGAGTGCTGCAACCTGCTTAGCGTGCCGAATCGAACACGCCACGGCGATAACCTGGTGTCGTGTTCCAGTCAGCCTCAGATGCTCGAGCTTTTCCAGACTGTTATTTACGATATTCGTGTTGCACGCTTCGGATAAGGCGATGTTTTTGCTAAACCATTCATCTTCCTTCATTTTCATAACTTCGGCGAGGGTGTAAGTCGTCTTTTTGCCCTCCGCCGTGAACATCACTACTTCGTCTGGAGCCACATAACTGGCACGCAGTTTTTTTATGTAGCCTTTAATCGCGGCATTTTTGAATGAATAGCGGTAAACAAGGTCGCCCTGTATCTCCTTTTTGTCGCTTCGGAAAGGGGTTGCAGTGAGGTTTAAGACCTTCGCCTCTGGAAACTGCTGAAACACTTTCTGCCAGCTCGCAGCCGCATTGTGATGTGCCTCATCGACAACGATCATGTCGAAGAAATCACTGCCGAATTTGTGAAGCCACTTTTCGTCTACCAACGCCAGCTCTTGGATATTCGTAACGATGATGTGCGATTGTTGGCAGACATTAACATTCGAGTCGTCAAGTGTCGTTACGTACGGCCCGTTTGCCATGTCTTTCTCATCGAGCACATGCCGCCGCCGCCAGAAACACTTTTGACGGTTGCTAATGTTCAGATTATCGTATAATTCGCCGTTTATCGTCAGGTTTGGAGCGATGTACAGAACGCGGCCCTTGCAAATGCCGAATGGAGCGATTGCAGCAAGCCCGGTCTTGCCGCACCCTACCGGAAATTGCACAATTGCAACGCGACCGCCTCGCGTGAAAAACTCATAGATTCGGTCATACCCATCTTGTTGCGGTTGGCGAAGCTCGGTGTTGTCAGCGATGTTGAAAACAACAGTGCTAAAGAACGACTTGATGTCCTTTTTCGATCGAAGCCATTCGTCGAGATGGACAGTGTTAAACCGCCATTGCTTACCCACTTTATTGGCCGGGATTTTACCTTCCTGAGCCATTGCGTAAACAAATGTTTTCCCAAGCCCCAGATATTGAGCCGCTTCGTCCGTATTCAGCCATTGCGTGGATGCCATGCGTCTCTTGTATCGTTTGTTATCGTTTGATGTCAAGTGATACAATCTCTTTGGTTGTGGCTATCCGCCTGTAGACGTCCGCCCTGAATCAGATTACGCTGTTGTGACAATGGGTTAGCTAAGTGCGGCGTATAACATGGAGACAACTCATGAGCATACCTACAAGAGAGGAGATAAAGCGGCAGTATAATATTGCGAATGATGACTTCAAAATTTTAACCGCGATGCCACCGAAGGAAGAAGTAACCGGTTTTATTACTAAGATAGCCGAAGCGGTTGGGTTTCAAACGTGGATGTGGAAGAGCTGGGCAGGCGTCGTATCAGCTATCATTCTGAAGCCAGACACCCAAACTCTAAGGAAGTCAGACACCCAAAGTCTGGCGAGCCAGATGCCCGGTCTCTGGAGTGGGTTTTGTTAGAAGCCAGGCACTCGTAAACTCGCACCCGTTCGCGTTCTGCGATCGATGGGTGACGCAAAGACACCCACTTTCCGCAGTGCCATCTGTGGGTGTCTGGCAACCCTGCCTCGATTCACATCGTCCCCGAGGACTTATTGAAGAAGGGATGTCAGGGATGTCAGACACCGGGATGTCAGACACCCACCGTCTGCGGAGCGTCGGACACTCGCCTGATGCGTGCTGGAAATGACCAGAGGCCGTGGTTGTGCGCCGAACGTGCGAGCCGCGAATGAATGGAATGCGGGGGACCGTGACCAAACGATGGGTGTCTGGAATCTCGTGGTTGTGCGCCGATTGTGCGAGTCGCGAATGAATGGAATCCGGTCGACCGTGACCAAAAGATGGGCGTCTGGAATCTCTCTCGGTCGTTGCGAGGGAAGCCAGAGGGAAGCCGCCGGGTCGCCCTGGCGGATCGCTCCGCCAGGGCTCCCACTGATCCGGACGTGCCCAATTAAGGCATCCGGCTCGTCATGTCGCGGCGTCGCTGTCCCTCACACGATCTGGTCGCCTCGCGGTGACGCGCTCTGAGGTCCAATGCCCTCGGCGTGGTTCCGGCGTCCAGTCCACGACACGGTGCCCCCTTCGCTCCACAGGGTCTGGGAGGGCCCATTCCCCCGCTTCACTGCTACTACGGAGCACTCCGACTCCCATCCGCCCCTTTCGCCGCACTTCGTTGCCTTCGCTTGGCGATACCACCCTTGCGTCTTGTTCGCTCCCAGCGACCCGACGCGGGGTCGTGGGCCGGGGAGTTGGTATTCCGGTTCCCGAGCCGGAAATGTCAGTGGAGACGGATGGGGCTCTCAGGTTCCCGAGCAACCCTCGCGTCCCTGCGCCATGTTCTTGGACCCCGGCAGGACCGAACACGCCAGGCCATTGCGGCGTGTCGACACGGCCCCCGCTTGTGTCTACAACGGAGGCTCCCACGATGAGTATTTCGGGGCTCGATAGCATGGCATGTGGACTCGCTGTCTACGCTTCGCAGTGAGGGTCACCCCTCCCCACGCAAGACTTGCTTCCGGCTGCCGGCCAGGCTCTGCCGGGCGGGATTCGTTAACCCGCAGGGTCGCGATGAAAGGTTTCTGTGTTTCGAGGCACTTCCCCCTTTCTCGAGCTTTTCCTGACGCAAAGACACCCACCCTCTCGGGAAGCCAAACACCCAGGGGAGCCAGGGGAAGCCAGAGGGGAAGCCAGACACCCAAACTCTGGCCAGCCAGATGCCCGGTCTCTGGAGTGGGTTTTGTTAGAAGCCAGGCACTCGTAACTCGCACCCGTTCGCGTTCTGCGATCGATGGGTGACGCAAAGACACCCACTTTCCGCGGTGCCATCTGTGGGTGTCTGGCAACCCTGCCTGGCAACGCTGTGGGTGTCTGGCAACCCTGCCGTTCCCCGCGCTCCTCCCCCTCCGCGAAGAGATGGGCGAGCCGATCGCCTGAAGCCAAATCCGGCACCAACCGTTTCACGATTCGAGCAATTTCCTGATCAATGCAGCCGATTCAGATTGACATTATGACAGTTTTGTCCTAAACCTCATGGATGAGCACGGGGCCTGCCGAGGTCAAACGACTGCATTGGTTGAAGGGCGAGGTCAAGTCTCCGCCCTTCTCCAACGAAGGCAGACGCGAGGCGGGTATGCTCTTGAGACGCCTTCACAATGCGGAAAGTCAGAGATGTGGACCGAAAGCCGGGATGGGTGGAGGGGGACACCGCCGATTTCCTCGGCCTCAGCGACGAAGAGTCGCTCCTGATCGACCTGAAAATCACGACGGCTATGGCCATTCGTCGGTTGCGCACGCAGCGCAAGATCACGCAGGAGCAACTCGCCGCAATGGCCCGCGTGGATCAATCGCGGGTGGCCAAAATCGAGAACTGCTCGCCCCGAGTAACGCTTGATGCGATGGTGACGCTCCTCTTCGTCCTCGGGGGCACACTCGCCGACTTGACCGGCCCACTCATGGACGAACGCACCGCAAAAACGTCGCTCTCCAATATCGCCAAGTCCTCCACGCGCAAGAATTCAGCCGTCAAGGCCGCTAAGGGAAGCAAATCCAGGAAAGCATCGACCACGTAGCGCATCGGAAAGTACAAGGGAACTGTTCCTGGAGGATGTCGCCGGGTCGCCTTGGCGGATCGCTCCGCCAGGGCTCCCACTGATCCGGATCTGTGGAACAAACTGCTCATCTAGTCACACCTCGCCAGACGCCGTCGACGGTGGCTATCATCGGGTTGCCGGCGCTACTCCGATTGGCGGAGTGGTATCAGGAGCGCCGGCGGAGAACTCAGCAAGGAGGGTTGTCTCGCTCCAATCTCGAACCACCGTCGTCCCCCCCGCGCCGCGGGAAAGTAAACAGTCATCCCAATTCTCAGCAGATCTGGGTGACCTTCCCCGTCGAGCTTCGAGAACGAATTCTCAGCGCACTGACCCGTGTCATCGCCCAGCAACTGGCGAAGCCTCCAGACGGCAAGGAGGTGACGCATGAGCGCTCGTGAAACCATCTGCCCGCTCCTCTCGGCAAACCCGCAACCGGTGGCCGTGCCCACCGCGAATCCTACCGTACGTCGCGTCCGGCCCGGCCTGATCACGGATTGGCACCTCGGATTGCTGGCGATCATCTACGTCCGCCAATCCTCTCCGCAGCAAATCCGCGATCACCGAGAATCACGCGAACGCCAGTACGCGCTGGTCAACCACGCGATCGCACTGGGATGGCCCCGCGACCGTATCCTGATCATCGACGACGACCAAGGACTCAGCGGCAAGACGGCCGAAAATCGGAGCGGATTTCATCGCATCCTGGCCGAAGTTACCATGGAACACGTCGGTTTGATCCTGGGGATCGAGATGAGTCGGTTGGCCCGCTGCAACGAGGATTGGCATCACTTATTACAGATGTGTTCCATCTTCGGAACGATCCTGGCGGATGAGGACGGTCTCTACGATCCGCGGGACCCCAACGACCGTCTCCTTTTGGGGCTGAAAGGCACCATGAGTGAATATGAGCTGGTTACGATGCACAACCGCCTGGAAGGGGGCAAACTTTACAAGGCCCAGCGGTGCGAATTAATCCTCAGCGTACCGTGCGGGTACTTAAAACTACCCACCGGCGAGGTCGTTATCGACCCCGATGAAGAGGCGAGGTCGATCGTCCAATTGGTTTTCGACACGTTCGACGAGCTGGGCTCTTTCGGGCGGGTCTACCGCTATCTGGTGCGGAACAAAATCCGCTTGGGAATGCGAGTGCAGCGAGGCTCACGGCGGGGCCAACTGGAATGGCGCCGGCCCACGCTGGCCACGGTCTCTCGAATGCTCCACCATCCGATCTACGCCGGAGCCTACTCCTATGGGCGTCGCCGCGTGGATCACAAAAAATCGGCTTCGGGTGGCACCAAGGTCAAGATGCGCGAGATGCCGATGTCAGAGTGGACGGTGCTCCAAACGGATCGACTGCCGGCTTACATCACGTGGGACCGTTACTTGGCCAACCAAGAGCGACTTCAACAGAATCGCTACCAGCCCGGATCAGTCGGAGCGCCTCGTGTCGGCAAGGCGCTTCTGGCGGGTGTCATGGTTTGCGGGAACTGCGGGCGGCGGATGCACGCGACCTACCGCAGCAAGTCGACCGCATACTACGTGTGCATGCGAAAGCACCTCGAGGGATCCGATTGTCGGGGGCTGGCGTCGGCGGCCATTGATGACCTGGTAACAAAGCAGGTCCTCCTGGCTTTGGAACCGGCAGCCCTGGAGTTGAGCCTCAAGGCGATCGAGAGCTTGCAGCGGGAACGTCAGCATCTCAACCGGCACTGGGAGCAACGGCTTGAGCGTGCCTCCTATGAGGTCGAGCGTGCCGAACGCCAGTACCAAGCCGTCGAGCCCGAGAATCGCTTGGTGGCTCGGGGGCTGGAGCAAAAGTGGGAGGCTGCGCTACGTGCCCAACGCGAATTGCGGGAAGAGTATGATCGATTCTTAAATGAACAACCGACTCGGCTCACGGAGGAGGAGCGCGGTCGGATCCTGGCGGTTGCCGCCGACATTCCGACACTCTGGCACGCGCCCGAGACGACGGCGATGGATCGCAAGGAGATCATACGGCTTATCACCGAGCGCATCGTGGTCGATGTTCGCGCTAACACCGAACGCGCCGGCGTTGCGATTACGTGGCGAGGCGGCCAGACCACGAGTCACGAGATTATCAGGTCGGTTTCCCGGTACGAGTCTCTGGGTGAATACGATCGGATGATGGATCGGATCGTGCAACTGCGTCGGGAAGGCCTGACGATCAAGGAGCTGGCGGCCCATCTCACTCGAGAGGGGTATCGGACGCCAAGAACCCAGAAGGGCTATACGCCGACATCGGTGCGTCAGCTCTTATGTCGCCGCGGTCTCACCGGGGGGGCCGTTGGCCGTGAACAGCTCGAGAGCGACGAATGGTGGTTGCCAGACCTCGCTCAGAAGCTGGGGATTACCTACGACAGGCTTCGCGACTGGGGGGACCCAGACACCCACCCTCTTCTGCAGTCGACAGTCGGTGCCGGGGAAAGCCAGACGCACGTGGCTCGCACCGGTTTGCGTCCCGCGATCGCTGGGTGCCTCGCGGCCGACGACGCGCACAGCACGCGTTTTGCCACACACGGTCGGCAACTGGGTGCGCTCGGCTACGTCGCCGGCGTTTTGCACGCGTCGCTTGCCGCGCCGGCGAAGGAAACCACGCTGGCCGGCTTCGAATCCAATCGAATTCCGCGCCTGCCGCTACGACCAGGGCTCGCAAGCGAGCGAGCCGATTACTTACAGAAACGCGACTTGCGCGGCTGCCTTGCCCTGAAACCAGCGCCGTGAGCAACGCGGTGCATCGAGCCGAAGCGAACTCGCTCGACCTGCCGCTTGCTTGAACACGCGACCGAAATCGCGCACTGTGTCCACCCAATTCGATCGATCCACACCCGCCCAGCCGGTCCAGAATGGGAGCCAGGTCTTCAGGGATCGCCCCACGCTTGTCCTGCCTCAATTCCCGGCCCGTCCAATCGAATCGTCATGTTGCGGAAAGAGCTTGCGCCAGCGCAGTGCGACTTCGGCGTCGGACCATCGTAAGGCGCCGTCGGGTCGATTCCGGAGCAGAGCGGGTGTCTGGCCCCTCTGGCCCTCTTGGTCCCCCTGCTTCAGCGGCCGATGCTCTCCAACCATTCGCGGTCGGCTGGTGACAGAGGCAAACCCTCGGGCAGCGCCTTGCCATAACGAAGGAGGCGCGCGTAGCGATCGACACCAGGGCGGTGCTTGGATGCTGCGAGCGCCCCAAGCTCCCGCCCGTCGTACTCAGACGATCTCGGTTCCGTTATCAAGCCGTTCCGCGGCCCTGGTAGGATTGCTTCAATGCCACGAAGGTTCTCGAGGACTTCGACTGGCACGGCAAGGACGACGGTGTTGGATGCTGTCGGCCCGAGGCCGTCAATCGTCTGCAGCGTGCGAAGCTGCATGGCACCCGGGCTTTCCGCCATGGTCTTGGCGGCGAGTGCCAGGTTGACGGCTGCATCGCGGTCGCCTTCGGCCTTGGTGATCGTCGCCCGTTTTTCGCGCTCGGCCGAGGCCTGCCGCGACATCATCTTCTTGAGATCTTCGGGCATGTCGATGTCCTGAATTCGCACACCGGTGACCTCGAGCCCCCAGCCCTTGGTGTCTTTCTCGACATGCTGCTCGATCAGCTTGGCAATCTCTTCACGCTCGGTCAAGAGCTGGTCGAGCGTCATCTGGCCGACGACGTCGCGGAGCGAGGTCTGAGCATACTGGGTAATCATGTAACGATAATCTTGCACGGTGATGATCGCCTCGGCGGCGTTGTCGACGCGGAAGAAGAGGACGCCGTCGATTGTGACCGGAACGTTGTCGCGTGTGATGACCTGCTGCTGGGGAAAGTTAGCGGTCAGCACGCGGGTGTCGACCATCTTGAGCTGGTCGATCAGGGGCACGATTGTGAAGAGCCCGGGGCCCTTCATGCCGCTGAATTTGCCCAGGCGAAAAACGACGGCTTTTTCCCACTGTGCGGCCAGGCGGATGGCTGACGAGATGTACATCGTCATGAAGAGCCACACCAACCCGAGGATAGCGGCAGGGCCCACGTAGCCGCCGGCGCCCACGAGCCCGGCGATCACGACTCCCAAGATTGCGAGCACGACGAACACGAGACCGGAAATGTAATTGACCATGGTGATGCTTCTCCCACTGGCGCCTGCTTACGAGCAGGCGCAATTCCTGCGCACTCCGAGGAATTCGAGCACCGCCTCGTCGCTCGGGCGCGGGTGATTGTTTCGGAATAGAATACGACCGGGGCGGCCGGCGGCCCAGTATTAAAACTTTTTTTTCCGGGCACCGGGCCGCGTTGTTTCTGAGAGATTCGCGTGTTGGAATGACTTATTGGTGGGAATCGCGCGGGGTCAGAATGGGGTTGATCCGCTATTTGTTCGCGCAGCCGGCCGGGAAGCGGGAGTGCCCGGGGTTGCGCCGGGCCCGGGTGCCTGCAGGCGGCCGCGCCCGGCGTGGGGGTTGCCTCCGGCCTCGCCGCCGTTGTCGCCGAAGCGGACGAGCGTTCCGGCCAGGAGGGGAACCGACGTGGATGCGATCAGCGAATCGGATGACCGCAGTGCCCCTGCGATCTGCACGCGCTCGGCGCCCGTCTCACCGAGGACCCGCACCGGGACATTGGTCACGTAATCGTCGCGGATGACCTGCACCATCATGCTCGTGCCGCCGCCACGCGTGTCTTCGGACTTGACGGCCCGTTTCGGGACCGTCGCGATCGGAGTCGAGGGAACGGTCGGGCTCTGAACCCGCAGGCCCGGCTCGAGCTCTCCCTTGGAGTTGGCGATGATGAGCGTGGCGGCACTCAAGGGGGTGACCAACTCGCGCAGGACTTTCATGCTTTCGGGCAAGGGAAGCACCGCTTGCACCTTGGCCGGAACATCGCGACCTTCGATTTGAACGCTGAAGGACGAATTCGGGGCGACACTGCGGCGGTCGACAGGCTGCATCACCTTCAGGCTCGAGACGTCGGCCAGCTCGGCGAGGACTGCCCCGCGCATGACATATTGACCAGCACATGCCGGCAGCGCAACCACGCGGCCCGCGAATGGAGCCCGCAGGGTGCAGCGATCGAGATCGAGCTGTGCCAGCTCCACGCGGGCCTCGGCGGCTTCGACCTGGGCCCGGTAGACCTCGGAATCATTCTTGTTCGCCTTCAACAGGGCCTGTTTCTCGCGGAGCTCGGCCGTGGCCATCTTGAGGCGTGCCGCGGCTTCCGTGCGGTCGAGCTGGGCGATCTCTTCGGATTCGCGCACCACCGCGCCCAGACGCGCAGTGATCGAGCGCACGAGAGCATCTCGGGGCGCGACCAAGGTGACCATGCGAATGGGCTCGAGAACTTCCGTGTTCTGATAGCGCTCGGGCATCGTCAGCTCCAGCGGAACCGACTCGATTCGCGCGGCGGTCGGCGATGTCTGAGCCGAGGCCACCGCGGACCAGAGGATGGATGCAACCACGCCACGCGCAACGTTCGCGACCGTCATGGCTCACCTCGATCTGCGATAGCAAAGACAGGATGCATGCTACCTGGAGCACTGGCCGAGCCAGCGTCACCTGAAATTGCCCGGCCAGCGACACGCGCACCGGCGAAGCCAGTGCCACCCGTTCACCGTAACCCCGACCTGGCTGACCGTCAACAGATTGGTACGGCCCAGCGATCAGCCGCGTGACCCCTGGCGGCGCCGCGTGCGCTCCGTTACGATTCAGGTTGGGTCGCCGTCCTGGTGGGCAAGGACGAACGGAAAATGCCCTGAGTCAAGAGCCGGAGGTCAACATCATGAACACCGATCGGGTCACGCGGCGCGGCTTCGTGGAAACAGTCGGTTTTACAGCGGGGGCGGCCTCGCTGCTTTCCTCGCCCGCGATCGCCCGCGCGACCGGGGCGAACGAGAAGATCCGCCTGGGCTTGATCGGGGCGGGGAGCCGGGGAAATCAGCTTCTGGATTCATTCCTCAAGCAGGCCGACATCGAGATCATTGCGATTGCCGACGTCGATGACAAACACACCGATGAGACGGTTGAACGCATCAAGAAAGAGAAGGGCAACACGCCCCAGGGCGCCCGCGACTATCGCCCGATGCTCGACCGCAAGGACCTGGACGGTGTGATCATCGCCACGCCGGACCACTGGCATGCCCTGCCCGCCATTCAGGCGGTGCTCGCGGGCAAGGATGTTTACGTCGAGAAACCGGTTGCCCACAACGTCGCCGAGGGCCAGGCCATGTTGAAGGCGGCACGCAAGACGGGCAAGATCATGGCTGTGGGCACCCAGCAGCGCTCGTCATCGCACTTCCAGCAGGCTGTGGAGATTGTTCGCTCGGGCAAGCTCGGCAAGATCTTTTGGGTCCAGACCTGGAACTACGAGAACATCAGCCCCGTCGGGATGGGCAAGATTCCCGACACCGCAGCGCCTTCATCCGTTGACTACGACCGCTGGCTCGGGCCTGCTCCGCTCAAGCCGTTCAACCCGACTCGCTTCCACCTGCTGTTCCGCTGGTACTTCGACTACGCGGGCGGGATGATGAGCGACTGGGGCGTGCATTTGAACGACATCGTGGTCTGGGCGCTGGGCGCCAAAGGTCCAAAGTCGGTTTACACGTCCGGCGGCATCTTCACGACCGATGACGACCGCGACACGCCCGACACCATGCAGGTCATCTACGAATTCCCTGGTTGCACGCTGACCTACTCGATGCACAAGGGGAACGGCCTGAAGCTCAACGGCCACGATTACGGCATCCTGTTTTGCGGCACCGACGGCAGCCTTATGCTCGATCGGAGTGGATTCGAGGTGATCCCGGACAAGGTCGTCTTGCCCTACGGAATCAAGCTCGCGCTCGGCGACCGCTCAATACGCAAGATCGACCTGGAAGGTAGCAAAGTCAAAGGCGTCGACGGCCAGGACCCGCACGTGCGCAACTTCCTCGACTGCGTGAAGTCGCGGGCGCTGCCGACCTGCGATATCGAGATCGCCCACCACTCGACGAACACTTGCCATCTTGGAAATATCTCCTACAAGCTGGGCCGCAAGCTCGAATGGGACACGGAGACCGAGCGCTTCAAGAATGACCCGGCTGCTGATGCACTGCTCTCGCGCGAGCCGCGCAAGGGCTACGAGCTTCCGCAAGTTTGAAAATCATGAACAAGACGACCGGGCACATCATCCGAATGGTCGGCATGCTGATCGAGATGCTCGGAGTCTGGGGCGTCTATCAGGCCAATCACAGTGAGACGCCCCTGGTCATCTCGATCGGGGGCGTGGGCCCAATCCCGGTCGCCTGGTTGGCTGTCGTCTTCGGCCTGATCGTCTGGTTGGCCGGGGTGTTCATCGTGTATTCCAATAAGCCGTTACGCAATAAGAAGATGCGATTGGACGACGACCCAGATTGATCGGGGCGCGGTTTGCGCGGGGTGAATCCCGCCTGGCAGCGAAAGGCGAATCGAGATAAAAAGGCGCCTGGGATTGCCGCCGGGGGTGCGGCGCGCGCTTATTTTGGGGACCAGGGAAGGAACCATGCGCTTGCGAGCGACTGTGAACAGATCGGCGTCCGATGTGATCTGCGCGGGCATGTACCGCGCCTGCTCGACGTGGCAATACGAGGTTGCTGCGCATCTGGTGGAAGAGCATGGCGGCGGCCTGCGACTGGGATATTTGCTCAGCGGTGCGTACACGGCTCTCCTGGCCCGGGACGCGGGAAGCTCGGTCGTTCTTTCCGGCGAACGGCGCGGGTTCCGTGTGATCAAGGCGCACGAAGGCGAGCGTGCAATGGCCCGCGAGCTGAAGGCTGGCAGAGCGTGCGCTCTCTATGCTTTTCGCGACGTGCGCGACGTTGTATTCTCGCTCATGCACAAGAGGGGGAAAACCTTCGAGGAGCTCCTTCGCCAGGGGATGATCCACCAGATCCTGGCGAACGACCGCTTCTGGATGGGTCAGCCGAATGTGCTCGTGCAGCGATACGACGACTTGATCGGAGAGCCTGCCGCGGGGTGACAGAGCTGGCCTCGCATCTGGGATTTCGGCTGGAGGCGGGCGAAGCCGAGCGGATCGCCGCGCTCTATTCGCAGGAGTCGAACCGGGCGCGGACGGAGGCTCTCAAGCAGCGGCTCGAGCAGGCCGGAGTCGATCTGGATAGCGGCGGCAATGTTCAAATTTGCGATCCGTCGTCGCTGTTGCACTGGAATCACATGCGAGGCAAAGGAGCGGCGTCGTGGCGCACCCTGGCGACGCCGCGGCAGCTTGCGATCTTGCACAGGCTTTGCGGTCGGTGGCTTGAGATGCACGCGTATTCGCTTGAAGGAAGACCTTCACTCAAGTGGGATCTCTCGACGAACGGGCTGCGCATCGATTCAAGGGGAACTCGATGTGATCGTCGGCTACATCAACTTCCTGGTGCGGACGACTTCACTGCGATTCCCGAAGACGGCGCGCACGGTGAAGCGTCTGCTGGGAATGCCGGTCGAGACGAATGCGGGTGCGACGGTATGGGCTGATCCGATTCCGGTCAGGAGTGATGCAGCGAAGGTTTCGGGCGATGCGGCCTGAGTGCAGAATACTCGAGCGCCGTTGAACGTCCACATTTCGGGGCGGTATGGTGACATGATGGACCATACCGTCAGGCGGCGGTTTTCATGCGCGCGCTGACTCTGAGTCTGCCGCTGGCCGGCGGTTGGGTTCATCCGGTGTTCGCGGCCGTGCGGGAGCCGTTTATTGGTAAGGCGCTCGATCAATGGATTGCGGTTCCGCGCTCGGCAGCTAGAGACTCGTGGTTGTACTCGAGGCTCGATGCGGCAGTCTGGTATCCATTACAATTTGCGGGCCTCGCGTTATCGGCGTAACGCAGATAGGTTTCAATTGTGGCAGCCAACAATAGCAGCTCAGCCAGATGGTCACAAATCTTGTCTCGTAGACTGACCAGGCTCGATCTCTTGATCCGCAAGGAAGTGGTGAGGTTCCGCCGTGGGAACCGGGTTTCTGAAGGCGAAGGGTTTGCTGGATTGTTTATCTCGGACGCGAAGGTCGATCGACTACTCGATCGCCACGTCGCTCCGGTAGCCAGCGTAACGAATCCGCTCGTGACGGGAGAGTGCGTGGGAGAAAGCGATGCCGGGATTGAATCGATTGATGACCGGATACGGGAACTTGAAGTTTGGATCGCGCAGGAAGAGACGCAGTGTCGCACGGAAGGCGCGGATTCTCCTTTCGAGCGGATGCGCCGCGCATTCGGCCTCTCTTCCTTCGAGTTGGATGTGCTCGTGGTCTGTCTCTCGATTGAGGTCGACCTGAGGTACGAGCAGCTTTTCGCGTACCTTCACGACGACATCACGAAGAAACGCCCGACTGTGGACCTCGTTTTGCGCCTTCTTTGCTCAACTGAGGAAATGCGGCTCGAGGCGCGACGGTCCTTGCACGCCGGCTCTCGTCTGATGCAATGGGAGCTGGTGACGATGCCGGAAGACACTGCGACATCGCAGCAAGTGATCCTTTCTCGATTTTTGAAGCTGGACGATTGGATTGCGGGCTTTCTAATGGGATTGGAGGTCGATGACCCCAAGCTGTTGCCGTTTTCGGTCGATGTGTTTGAACATGAAGACACGGCGACGGTTTCTCATCAGCGTGAGAATATGGCGCGATGGTTGCGAGCGACAACTCTAGCTCGAAACGGAAGGGAGCCGGTTCTGCTCATCCGCGGTGGGCACGGCGCAAAAAAACACGCCTTTGCGCGACGATTCGCAAGCGCTCTGGACGTGCCGATCAAGTTTCTCAACGCCGGGGCCTTGCGAAGAAATGTCAGCGGTGTGCGCGCCGGAATGCGCCTCGCTGAGCGGAACGCGTGGCTGATTGGGACGGTGCCATGCTGGTTCAACGTGGACCGGTTCCTGAATCCTCGTCCAGGGGACGAAGCAGCCTCGATCGACTTCGTCGATGGCCTCGCTGGCGGAAGCGTCGTCACCTTTCTCCTTGCGGAGCAGCACTGGGAACCCGGAACGAGTTTGGGAGGACGAGCGTTCGTTAGTCTTGCGTTACCGAAACCTGATTTCGACGAGCGTCTCCGGGACTGGCGAGCGGCCGCAGCACAATCGGGAGCGATGGTAGAAAAACATGTCCTTGAGACTCTTGCCGGTCGCTTCAATTTTGGCGATGGTCAAATTCGCGATGTCCTGGCTCAAGCGGCCATACTCGCGAGTCTGCGGGGAGACGAGAGCAATTGGTTGAGCGGCCACGATCTTCTCTCTGCATGCCGAGTACACGGCAGTCAAAACGTGGGATCAATCACGACAAAACTCAATTCGAACTATACGTGGAGAGACATGGTGCTTTCGCACGCCCAGAGGGCGACTTTGTGGGCAATTTGTGAAACGCTTTCCGAAAGACACACAGTCTACAGTTCGTGGGGGTTTTCGCGAGAAGGCGCTGGCAGCAGAAACGTGATGGCGCTGTTCGTGGGGTCACCGGGCTCGGGTAAGAAGCTGGCCGCCCAAATTCTGGCAAATCACCTCGGCTTAGACCTCTATCGAGTCGATATCGCCGCAGTCCTGGGAGAACACACCGCTGACACTCAAAAGCGCTTCGAGACCATCTTCCAGGAGGTCGACACATCCGACGCAATCCTCTATTTTGACGGTGCCGATGCTCTTTTCGGAAAGCGGTCCGACGTGAAGGACTCCCGTGACCGACACGCCAATCTCGAGACTGCTTCGCTGCTGCAATGCACCGAGGCTTACGATGGCTTGGTGATCCTGGCGACAGATTTCGACAGCAGGCTCGATCAGGCGTTCTTGCAGACGACTCAGTTTGTCGTCAACTTCCACGAGCCGACAGCGGACGAGCGACTGCTGATCTGGCAAACGGCTCTCCCGACTGATGCCCCGAAGAGCACGGATCTCGATCTAGAGTTGCTCGCGCAAGTTCCGGCTGAATGGAGGAAGCATCAAACGTATCGTTCTAGGCGCCGCTTTCGCGGCATCAGCGGAACGCGGCAAGATCGAGATGCGCCACTTGAATGCTGCCGCGAGAAACGAAGTGAGGAAGCTCGGCAATGTTCTGGTGGATGACGATCTCGATTCCGAGCCGCCAACTAATTGAAATTCATTCTCGGCGATGGCATTATCACTCATGTATGCGCCTCCATGCCTGTCCTCGTTGAGATCGCATTCGATTCGGCGTTCCTTCGTGCCGATTGAATGATCGCGTCGAGCTGATCGATCCGTTGACCAAGCACGTGCATCAATCCGTCGCAAAGCCCGGCTTTAAGCAATGCCCACTTGGCGCCCTTCGACTGTATCTCGAGCTTCAGCTCTCTTATCGCAAGAGGCTCCTTCTCGAAGGTACCGGGAGGCACCCAATTGCTGATCGCTGGCATACGAGTCGTATCATTGACATGAGACCAATCAAGAAAGGCAAGTGCGAGTAAATACTCAAAGCGAGCGAACTGCATCCTGAACTGGTCGTCGGTTGGTAGGAACGAACTGAGTGGCTCGCGAAGCACCTTGGCGAGCCGGGTGCTAAGCCAGAGACGGGGACTGGGGCTGGAACCTACCGAATCTGAAAGCCCATGGGCGAACGCACCGATTGGGCTGCCTAGATGCGTGTTATAGAAAAAGACAGGAAACGGCATGAGCACATGATGAGAGCGGAAGCCGTTGTGCGTCAATAACAGGGCAAGTGTAGCATTTCTTCCGCCGAGCATGGCCGCAAGCCCGCATCCGTAGAACATCAGCATTGCAGGGTAGAGATTCAAGCTGTTTTGGGGCGCCGAATCCGGCGGCTCGCACATAGTTCGGGAAACTCGTTCAATCGCACCAATCCACAGCCTTCGTTGCGCCGCGACTCCCCAGTACGCGCCCGCGATGAGGAGCCGTAGCAATCGATCTGAACAAGCCTCCAGATGAGATAGTACCGGCGCTCGGTCGGTGTTCTGCGGGTCAACGTCGAGCCCTCTCATGCAGCTCAAGATGCGCTGCTTGGCCGTCTCTACCTCCTTCAGCACGAATTCCTCCAGGCGGACCCGGTGCCGAGCCTCGGCAACGTATCGCTTGAGAGTGGCGACCGCGACCGGTGTTGTGAGCGGATGCTCAGCGGCGAGATTGGCCAACGACCTCACACCGTCGGACAAGAGGCCAAAGAACGAATCGGCGTCATGGCCGTGGATCACTTCCGCCTGTCGCAACGTGCAAAGGTCGAGCGCAGGCTGAGTCATCGCGGCGAAGCACGACCAGTAGGTCGTGAAACGCCGATTCGGGCTTCGAGCGACCGCCTTTCTCAATGCGGTGTCCCACTCAGCGGACCAGCCGCAGACGATCAAGCCGTACTCGTCGAAGATTCGATCCAGGAATCGATCCGTTCGCTCGTCGTAGGTCTCGAGTTCGTCACGCGTGTTCTTGAGGCGCGTGTCCAGGTAGTCACCATGCACCTTGACGATTGTGCAACGCGAATGGGCAAGCGGAATCGCACCTTGAATCGCGTCGGGCGAGGAGATGATTGTCGGGACAATGCCAGCCGATTCCAGAGCTTGTTCCATCAATCGGTCGAAGTTCGTCGTCACAATCAGGCGCACATATCCGCGTGCGACGAGCTGGGCCACTGCCTTGTGCGCCGGGCTGGGCACTTTCTTGCCCTGCTCGCGATCCTCGTAGGTTGGCTCGAAATAGCTTCGAAGCAGGAGACCGCTTTCCGCAGGAGTCTTGGAAAGTGCCTTGATCAAGTCGGAGTAATTTGGAGATACGCCGTACTCGGCTTCATACCATTTGTCTGGGGCGTCGCCGCAAGATTTGCCCTGGACTTCCGCCAGCTTCCTGATGAGGTCGATGAGGATTTCCCATCCCGTCGGGATACCCGAGGCCGTTGACGCTCCTGAGCCCAGGAGCACGGCGAAAACGCCCCTGCTGGAATAAACAGCAAACGCAAGCGAAACCATCGGACTGATGGGAAGCATTCGAGTTTGAAGCGTCACCCTTCGTCAGACTTGGCGGTCGTCCACCGGCTGTGTGGGTATTCGCTTTTCAAGCGCTGGGCGAAATCGTCGGCGCGGGCGTCCAGCTTGAGCTTGCGGAAGAGCGCCGAGATCTGGTGTAGCGCTCGCGGGTGCTCTTCCTTGTCTTTGCTGTAGAGCAGGTCGGTGTGGAGATAAGCGAGAAGGGCGTCTTTGGGGCGATTGGCGGCGCGGAGGCAGTCTCCCAGGGTGTTGTACGCAGGAGCCTGGCCGGCGGCGTCTTCGGGCGGAGTCGACTTGATGACCTCGCGCAGCAGGGTCTCGGCCTTGGCGAAATCCTTCAGACCAGCCAGGCTCTCGGCCTTGGCGAGCTGGGCGGCCCGCAGACGCTCCGAGCCTTTGGGGGACGATGCGATCAACTTGTCGAGCTCGTCGATTGCTTCCTGGTGCTTGTTCTGCTTGGCGAGGAGCTTGGTGCGGAGAACGGCTGCACGCTCTGCCCCCTTGGGAAGCCTGGCGAGCTCGGCGATGGCGGACTCGGCGGCCGGGAAATCGCCGGAGGCCAACTGAATCCGCGCCAGGCAGGCGCGTGCACTGAGAGTGTGGCGGCTGCTGGGATACTGCCTGACAAACTTGTTGAGGGCGTCCTTGGCGTCCTTGATGCGGTTGGGCTCGACGGCGGCGAGATCCGTCAAGACCTCGGCTTCGCGAAACAGGGCTGCCTGCTGCGGGTACGGCTTGCTGGCCGATTCGGCAGCAGCCTTCTTGAAGAAGTCGGCTGCCTCGGCGAGCTGGCCTGACGATTCGCGGGCCTCGCCCAGCGCGAACGATGCCGACTGGCCGTCGTAGCGGATCGACTGGATCAATTCGGTGGGCACCTTGATCGTGTTGCCGCCCAGTTGCACGGCAACTTCGCTTGCCGACTCGGACTGCACCTGGCCGCGAACGCGCCCGCCGATCGCCTGTTCGAATTTCGCACCTGTAACCAGATTCACATCATCGGAGAAGGCATTGCCTCCGGCGAGGATCACAAGGACCGCGACGCCGAATCGCAAAAGCCTCTGAGAGCCGCAAGCATGAAATCGCGTTGGCATATCTTGTTCCCTTCCTGAATCATTTGAGCCGTGCGAGCAGGCCCTGGTACTTGGCTTTCATTTCGGGGCCGCCGACACCGGGGGAGAGCCGCATCACGCCCATCAAGGCCTGGCGGGCCTTGGCGGTGTTGTTCTGCTTGGAAAACCCCCATGCCACGTGGTACCAGGCGTCGTAGTAGGCCGCGGGCCGCGGGCGGGACCGCTCCATGATCCTGGTGAGGTCTTCCCAGTGGTTGATCGCGCGCGCCCAGCTTCCCTGGCCCGCCTCGGCTTCGGCCTCGAGGAGCATTCCCTTCTCGAGCAACGCCTCGCGATAAGGGGGTTTGTGGGTGAGTACTTCATCGAGCAGCGAGTTGGCCTCGTCGAATTTCTTCTGACCCCTCAAGGCGGAGGCCAGCTTGATCCGGACGAGGACCAACCGGCCCGTGCTGCTGGGTTGCGCAAGGAACTGAGCATCTTGCGTGTAGTCGCTCAGCATGCGGCGGAAGACCTTCTCGGCGTCCTGGTTGGCCTCGAGCGCCAGCAGGCTGGAACCGGCCCAATCCAGTGATTCGTAGGTCTGGCCGGTCTTGGAGTCGGCGACGGTGGTCAGGAATGTCTTGTAGGAGCGGCTCAAGTCGGCAAGTGCCTTGGTATTCTTCTTGGCGCGCACGTTTTCAAGCTCTCTCTCGATCAGTTTGCCGAGCTTGAAGTAGAGCTGGGCTCGTCCGGCTGCTCCGCCGGCCTGCTCGAGGTCCTGCATGGACTTGATCGCGGCGTCGACGTTGCCGGTGATGATAAACGCTTTGAGCTGGGCTTCCATCAGGAGGGAGAAGCCGGGCCCGGTCTTGACGGTCTGGGCCTTGATGACCGGGTCGAGCAGGGCAAGTGCCTCCGCGGGCTTGCCGGTTTCGCTGAATACGGTGGCCAGGTCGGCGACGTTTCCGATCAAGCCGGGATCGGTGACACCGGTGCCGGCATCCCGGCGCGCCTTGAGGGCGGTGTTCAAAGTGTCGATCGCCTTCTGGGCCTCGGCCTGAGAGCCGGCGGCATCACCCTTGCTCTCGGCGACGCGGCTCTTGCGCCAGTGCACCATGCCCAACCGGTTTTGCGCGGGGATCCATTGCTGCGAGCGAGTGCGCACGTCGGTCAATGCCTTGATCGCCTCGTCATAGCGCCCCATTCCGAAATAGATCATGCTCAAGTTCATCCGGGCGGCGTTGGCCTGTTCCTTCTCGGGCCACGTCTCGACCGTATAGGTTGCCAGGTCGATCAGGTGGTTCAAATCGCTCATGCGATCGACCTCAGTGTAGGTGCTATAGGCATCGGCGAGCGACTGCATGGCGATTTCGGTTGACTGGGGGGAGACTCCGCCTCCCGGGTAGCGCCTGGCGAGGTGCTCGGCGAGGACGTCGGCTTCGTAGAACTGGTTATTCTTGTAATAACAAAATGCGAGCGTGTGGCGGGCGAGGTTTGCCTTCTCGACATTGCGGGCCGGGTCGGCTTTGCGGATGGCCGCCTTGAGCAAAGTGATCGCCTTGGGCCAGTCTTGTGCACCGATGGCTTCATTGGCCTTCTCGACTGCGTCTTCATAGGTGATCCGGAGAATATCCTCGGCCTTGAGCGCGGCGCTGGGCTTGTACTTCTTGAGGAGATCGAGCGCGTCTTTCTTGTACGGAGACGCGAAGCGAACCACCTGGCTGGCCGAGTCGATAATGAGTTTCTTTGCCCTGGGCTGCTCATTGGGGGTGATCTCGGGCATCTGGGCGTCGAGGTTCTTCGCGTACTCGGTCAAGACGCCAACGCCGGCGGCGGACGTGTGCTCACCGCGGCGATTGTAGAAGGAAAGCCAGCGAGCGGCTTCGTCGGCCGCCAGGGCATACTGCTTGCGCTTCCCCAGCGCGACAATGTAAAAGTAGCCGACGTGAAGCTGAAGGCCGCGCAGCGCGGGTTCGGTGTGGCCCATGAGCTCTTTGTAGATCGCGACTGCGGCACCGATCTCGCCTTGTTCCTCGAAGCACTTGGCCTGCCACATGCGGGCGGCGAGGCCAGCCCACTGGGCGCGATAGTTCTTGTACATGTCGTCGAACTGGGCCAACGCGTCCTTGAGTGACTTCGTCCGCTCGGGCGACTTCTCCGGGTAAGTCTCGGCCAGCTCGTAGTCGGCGACGCCTTGCTGGAGCATCGCGTCCAGCAGCGTCGTGTAGATGGCGTCGCGCTCGGCGATCTTGGGGTCGTCTTTCTCAAGGAAATGGGCGAACTTCTTGTGCTCGGCCTTGAGCGGCTCGATTGCCTTGCCGTAAGCCTCGCGTGCCTGATTGAAAGCCGCCCGAGCCTCGGCGACCTTGGCCGCTTTCTTGGCCGCATCCTGGGCGTCTTCGCTCAGAAGCATCGCTGTGTGGCCGCGCTGCAAGAGCAGCTTGCCCATGTGCACCTGGGCTTCGCGCGCCTGCGGGAGCTTCGGGTGTGCTTTCGCGAAGCCGTCGAGCTTATCGGACGCGTCTCGAAGAAGCTCTTCGCGCAGCACCAGGTCGTTCGACCTGGCGGCCTCATCGATCAGGGTGCGCGCCTTCCTCGTAATCGAGGATGTCCTTGAACTCGGCCGGGAGCCCCGTGTCGGCTTTGAGGACCTTGATGTAATCGAGCGCCATGTCGTCGAGGCCCTGGTCTCTCAGCTCTTTCAGGAATCGTGGGGCCGTTCTTGGATCTTCGCCGGGCTGTGCCCATGCGCTCGTGGCGCAAAGCATCAAGGCCAGGCCAACCGGAACGATCCATTTGAGAGCGAGAGAACGCCCAGGCATCTTCGGGTCCTCCACCACAACCGCTTTCGCCCAAATTACTTCCGCGCTAGAGCCACATGCCGGAACGGAAATGAAGTCCGTGAATTCCACCGGAATAGGCAACCATACATCGCCCCTTAGAATTTAAGACTAGAGAGGAAGCGCCGTCAAGCAGCCATGGCACGCGTCTTGTGGCTTTCGGGCGCTTGAGACAGAGCGGCGACGTCGGCGAGGTCCATTTCCCGGACGGGCCCGTCAGCGTGACCGCGAATCGAACTGAACGCAAAACCAGTATCATTGGCGCGATTCCGATCAAAGATTGCCCGCGCATGGACGAATACACGTGCGCGGTCCATCAGGACGTGCTTGGGAGCGAGATTCGACGAACGTGGTTGCGATCATCCCGACGAGATGTCTCGGGTCGATGGGGCTTCCAATGGAAAACGAACTGGCTTCGCGGAAGGTGCTCGCCGGGGTGGGTTGACGACCTTTTTAGACGGAAGGACAACGACTGTGTCCGACTTTTGGGGCTCTCTGTTGCGGCTCGAGGGTTTCTGGAACTCTCCGTTGCGCGTGGAGATTCTCCGGGTGGTCGCGACGGGGGCGTTCTTTATTCTGGGTGTGGTGGCAGGGCGGCTCTGGGCCATGTGGCGCAGGTATCGCCAGAAGAAGATCGCGGAGGGCGGGGTGTCGGAGGATGTGGTCACGATCGAGAAGATCTTGCTCGACCGCCGCGATGATGGAACGCAGGTGATGCGCATCCGGTCGTGCGGGCGCGATCCGATCGAGACGGTGTTTCCGAATCAGGCGGCCCGCGACGAGTTTCAGACCCGCACGGGTGCGACGACGGCGGCTCGCCCGCTGGTCTCGATGGATGGAAAGATGGGTTCCTATCTCCTTCAAGAGCTTGCGATCTGGGTTTGCGGGCAGTTGAGGGAGCGCGGGTTCCGGCACGACGTATGGGTGATGGCACCGGTGTACGAGCGCGGGGCGCTTTACCTCGGCGGCCACTTCCTGTCGACGGTGCTCCTCATCCGGCGCGACGACCTGTTGCGGTTCCGCGACTGGGACGAGTGCGCAGCGATCGAAGTCGAACACGCCAGTCACGGCGAGCGGATACTCACTCTGATGAACACGGCAGTGGAATTTGAGCGCCAGGAGGCCGCGATCGCGGGCCGCCGTGCGGCGGGCCGGCGTGCGAACTTTGAAGAGACGATGTACTTGCTGGACCTGGGGCTCGACACGAAGTGCGCTCCACTGCCTTCCAAGAGCGTGCCATGGAAGCGGTTTGAAGGGACGCTTCAGAAGCTGGAAATCAAGGTGCGGGAGGGGGCTCAAGTAGCGGCAGTTTGATTCGGACGCTCGTGGACCGCGGATCGGACCACCTTCGCCTAATCGGGGACGAAGATTCTTGGGCGATCGCAGTACTCGTGGTCGCCGGCGATGCCGAACCGCACGTCGGCGATCGTGTACGCCACATTGCGATCGCCCACCAGACCCTGCATTTTCACGACCCGGCCCTCGGTGCCGAGGCCTGTTCCGCGAGCCATGATTTGAATTTCAGAAACGGAGGCGAGCCATTCGCGTTTCCTTCCGCTATCTGGCCGGTCGTTTCATTTTCGGCGTCCGCCTTTTCACGGCTCACGAGCCATTCTTTGAACTTCAGGAGTGTGGAGTGTGTTTCACGTAATTTCTCGGTCAATTCCGGAGGATTTCCGCCCGCGAGCCTTGCTTCGAACT
Source organism: uncultured Planctomycetota bacterium (assembly GCA_963823665.1). GTDB lineage: Bacteria > Planctomycetota > Planctomycetia > Isosphaerales > Isosphaeraceae > CAVXHV01. The sequence continues at coordinate 110,889 of CAWGMQ010000003.1, read as the reverse complement.
CGAGATGTTTGGCCAGTACGGTTTCGGCGTTATTGAGCACGTAAGCTCTCGCGGCCGCAACCTGCTCGGGCCGCAGCTCGTAGAACTCGCAGATTTCCGCTTCGGTCTTGGCGGCGTCCAGAAAGTCGGGAAGCAAGTTATAGACGGTAATCCGCGTTCCCACGATCTCCGGGCCACGGCCGCGGTCATGGATTAGTTCGGCTGACATGCCCACTCCCCACGTCAAGTCATCGAGTATTGATTGACCTCAAGGATAGCAAATCGGCGCGGTAGTGGGCCAGTTCGTGTAGAATGCCACCCGACCAAGCACAGAATGCACCTTGGAGGCTATGGCATGCACTCGACGAAGACCGAGCACCGCGCGGCGAGCAAGATCGCGCTCGGCGCTGTTCGGACGGCCGTTTTATTTCTGGTCGCGATAGCTGCGATCGGCCAGGAAGTCTCGGTGCGAACCTCGACGCGAGGCACCTATCCGCGAGTGCCCGGCGCGGTGACCAAGGCTCCGGCGGGGGTTGGCGCGGATGCTCCGTTCGACGTCAATGCGTTCTTCAAAGCCGTGCCGCGGGAAAAGAATGCCGCGCCGCTTTATCTCGACGCGCTCTTCGAGTTCGCGGCTGATGTGGAAGTGTGTTTCCCGGCGGGCCCGGAGCGGGATCGGCGAACCCAGGCGGCGCGCGATCGCGCGAAGCAGTACGCCGATCTGGTCCAGACCGTCGGCGCCGATTCGAAGCTCGAGCTGGACGCTTCCGCCGTCGATGCCCTCATCAAACTCCACGACGTAGGCTACAGGAAGCTCGCCGGAGCCCAGCGCCTGAACCAGTGCGTCTTCGAGACTGGCTTCGACATCGCGACGCTTCTTCCCCACGCTCAAGTGGCCCGCGAGGTTTGTCGCATTTCGATACTGAAGGTGCAACGCGCCGTACAGCGCGGCGATATCGCCGCGGCGATCTACGAGATCGAGCTGGTGCTCAGGCTGGCCAAAGATCTGAGGCCTCGGGGCATCGTGATCACTCAGCTTGTGGCGGACGCGTGCTCGCAGTATATCTGCTCGGTCGCGGTTCCGACCGTCCTGGCTTCGCCGCGGTTGCGAGCCGAGCAGTGCGAGCGACTGATGAAGGTGCTTGAAACACATGACGCGAAATCCGTCGACGGGTATGCCGAGGGGCTGCGGGCGGCGTACCTTGTAGCGCGCTCGACTCTCGAGAGCGTCGTCCACGATCAGAGCAAACTCGCCACATCGTTCGGGCTCAAGAGGGGTGAGTCGGTGGTGCGCGCTGTAATTACCGGCGGCGCGATGTCGCACGCACCGGGCGATGATCCAAAATCCGGTCAGCCGGGGGGTGATTGGGATCAAATCGTTGCGCGTGCGACGCCCGCCGAGGTATCGCGCCACACCAAGGAGATGACTCAATTCTACCGAAATCTTCTGGACATGAGCACGCTGCCGTTTTCGCGCCGAATCGAGAAAGTCACCGGTCTCACGGCGGCTTCGGGCACCGACCCCCTCTCTCTCGTGGTCCGTGGCTTGGAGCAACCCGAAGGAATCGAAGCTGTTGCTCGAGCGGCCGCCCGCACTTTGGCCAGTCTTCGCGCAATGGAGTGCCTGGTCGCCTTGAAGCGATGGCAAATCTCCCATCGCGGATTACCCAAGGACCTGGCGTCGGTTGTGAAAGGGGTTGGGCTCAAAACCGTGCCGCTTGATCCCTATGACGGCCAACCGATGAAGCTCACTGTGATCGATGGACAACCGGTCGTGTATTCAATCGGGCGGGACGGCATCGACCAGGGCGGGCGCGTCGATTGCGACCGCGATATCAAGCCTTCGGGCGATCTGATCTATCGGCTGCCGGCCCTTGAGGAGAGGCACCAGCTCAGGCCGTAAGCGGGCGGATGTTCCAATGCCGAGCGTCGGAGCAACGACACGCACTTTCCCGGAGCGAAAGGCGACTCTGGGCCCCGTCGTCGCCGCGCCCGAGCGAGTGCCCGACCAGACCGCGGCAACCAATCATTGATCGTTGTTGCACAACGATCAATGATCTAGATATGAACGGACTGCCCCAATCCCTGGCCGGCGGCTTCCATGATGGCTTCGGAGTAGGTGGGGTGAGGGTGCATGGCCTGGATGATTTCTTCTTCTGTCGCCTCGAGCTTCTTGGCCATGACCAGCTCGGCGATCAATTCGGTGGCCTGCGAGCCGATCAGGTGGGCTCCCAGAAGCTCGCCGAACTTAGTGTCAAAGACGAGTTTCACAAACCCCTCGGTTTCGTCTGATGCGATCGCGCGGCCGCTGAACTGGAAGGGGAACTTGCCAATGCGCACCTCGTGGCCAGCTTCCTTGGCGGCGCGCTCCGTCAGGCCCACGCTCGCGACCCCGGGGTCCGTGTACGTGCAGCCCGGGATATTCGAGTAGTCGATCGTATGGTCGGCGAAGCCGCAGAGGCGCTCGATGCAGCAGATGGCTTCGTGTGTGGCAACGTGGGCCAGCCAGGGAGGGCCGATGACATCGCCGACGGCGTAGAAATCGGGCACGCTGGTGACATAACCGTTCTTGGGGTCGGCCTTGATGTGGTTCTTGACGATCTCGAGCTTGAGCTCGTCGGCGACGAGCCCTTCGACATTGCCTTGCACTCCGATGGCGACCAGACAGGTTGCGGCTTCAACGGTTTTCTTGCCGTCTTTCGTCTCGACCTCGGCTTTGATGCCGGAGGAGGTCTTCTCGATCTTGGTGGTCTTTGAGCTCGTCATGATGGTGAGGCCGCGCTTCGCGAGGCTCTTGTGCAAGGCCGCAGACACGTCTTCGTCTTCGGCGGGAAGGACGCGGTCGAGCAACTCGACGACGGTGACCTTGGTTCCGATCGCATTGTAGAAATAGCCGAACTCGAGCCCGATCGGGCCGGCGCCCAGGATGAGCATTGATTCCGGCTTGCTCGGCAGCGACATCGCCTCCTTGTAAGTGATCACGGTCTTGCCGTCGAAGTCGAGGCCGGGGAGGGGCCGCGGCCGTGCCCCTGTGGCGATGACAATCGACTGGGCCGTGACTGTCTCGCTTCCTATCTGAACCTTGTGGGGCGCGATGATCTTCGCCGTGCCGAATTTCGAGCCTACCTTGTATTTTCGAAACAAGCCTTCGATGCCCTTATTCAACTGGCCGGCGACGTTGCGGCTGCGCTTGATGATCTGGGCGAAATCCCAGGTTGGCTCGCCGCTATAGCCGAAGTTTGCACCGTGGTGCTTGATCAACTCGACCAGATGGGCGTTGGTCAGGAGCGCCTTGGTGGGAATGCATCCCCAGTTCAAGCAGATGCCGCCGAGCTTGTCTCGCTCGACGCACAAAACGCGTTTTTTGAGCTGGGCGGCACGGATGGCGCCGGCATATCCGGCGGGACCGCCGCCCAGGACGACGATGTCGTAGTCGTAAGCCATTGATGTTTATCCTGAAATGATTGGATTACACCAGCATGGAAGCCGGCTCTTCGAGCAAGCCCTTGAGGGTTTGCAGAAACCTGGCGGCCTTTGCTCCATCGACGGCACGGTGGTCGGCAGTGAGTGTCAGCGTCATCACGGTGCCGACCTCGAGACGGTCGCCGATCACGACTGGCCGCTTGAGGGCCGCGCCGACCGCGAGGATTCCGACCTGGGGAAGATTCAGGATTGCGTCGAATTGCTGCGTGCCGAACATGCCAAGATTCGAAATCGTGAACGTGCCGCCGGAAAGCTGTTCGCCGGAGAGCGTATTGTTGCGGGCGGAAGCGGCGAGCGCTTCGCTCTGCAAGCGGATCTCGCGTAGGCCTAGCGTATCAGCATGATGAAGCACAGGGACGATCAGGCCGTCCTCAAGTGCGACGGCGATGCCGATGTTGATCTCGCCGTGGCGAACGATGGCGTCGGGCTCGAAGCTGGCGTTCAATCCCGGGTTGAATCGCAATGAGAGCGCGACGGCCTTGGTGACGAAGTCGCTGATCGAGACTTTGATTCCTTCGGCGGCCAGGTGCTTGTTGATCTCGGCCCGGGCGGCGACGATGCGGTCCGCGACGATATCTGCGCTCAGGTGGATCTCGGGAGCCGTCTGCTTGGCCTGCGACATGCGCTGGGCGATTGTCTTGCGCATTCGTGAATGGGGAATGCGCTGGGCGGCGATCGGGGGCGGCGAGGAGCGAGGTGCGCCGGCCGGCTGGGGCGCGGGTGCGCGGCCGGGGCCGGCGGGGGAGCCGGCGGGTTTCTTCTGGAGGTAGAGCTCAACGTCGCGGCGGATGATTCTGCCGCCTGGCCCGGTACCGCGTACCTGGCCGATCTCGACGCTGGAGGCCGTTGCGACCTTCCTGGCCAGGGGGCTGGCCTTCACGCGGCCGGATGCGGCGCGAACCGGCTCGGCCGTCGGAGATTCCTGGCCGTTGTCGGCAGGGCTGCTCTCTGCCGATGGTGCCGGCGCGGCTTCGGTCTCGGCCTTCTTTTTCTCAGCGGGAGCGGGCGTTTTTTTTGCTCCGGTGGAACCGAGGCTGGCGGCGACTTGCTTGGGGTCTTCACCTTTCTTGGCGAGCACGAGCACGCGCTGGCCGAGCGCGACCTCCTCGCCGGCGGCGTGATCGATGTGGACGATCGTGCCGTCATCGTAGGACTTCATCGGCATGGTGGCCTTGTCGGTCTCGATATCGGCCAGCACGTCGCCTTCCTTGACCGTGTCGCCGACCTTCTTCAGCCACTGGGCGATCACGCCGGTTTCCATGGTGGGGCTGAGCTTCGGCATCGTGACTTCGATCGGCACTTCGGTTCTCCGTGATCGTCAGGCTGAAGCCTGACCTACGAGCGATACAGGACGTCGTTGACTGCGGCGATGATGCGTGTCTGCGGACGGGAGCATCGAGGCTTCGAGGGCACGGTTGTAGGGGATCGGCGCGTCCTTGGCGGCCACGCGGCGGATGGGGGCGTCGAGCTCGTCGAAGGCGACCTGCATGATCCGGTCGGAGATGCCGGCCCCAAGGCCGCAATAGGGCCAGTCTTCCTCGATGATGACGGCGCGGTGCGTTTTGGTTACCGAGCGGACGAGCGCGTCGAGGTCGAGCGGCCGCACGGTGCGCAGGTCGATCACTTCGGCGTCGATGTTTTCCTGCGGCCAGCTTGTCGGCGGCCGCGAGGGTGGCCTTGAGCGAGCGCGAATACGTGATCAGGGTGACGTCCGAGCCTTCGCGCTTGATGTCGGCCTTGCCGATCGGCACGAGGTGCTCGCCGTCGGGTACTTCACCTTTATCGGGATAGAGAACTTCGTGCTCGATGAAGACGACGGGGTCATCGGAGCGGATGGCGCTTTTCAACAGCCCCTTGGCGTCGGCGGGGGTGGCGGGCAGCACCACGGTGAGGCCCGGTACCTGGGCGTACCAGGCTTCGAGCCGGTGCGAGTGGGTGGCGGCCAGGCAGCCGGCCATTCCCGAGCTGCCGCGAAAGACGATGGGAACCGAGAACTGGCCGCCGCTCATGTAGCGCATGTTGGCGGCGTTGTTCACGATCTGGTCGATCGCCACCAGGCTGAAGCTGAACGTCATGAACTCGATGATCGGCCGCAGGCCGACCATGGCCGCGCCGATGCCGATGCCGGCGAAGCCTTCCTCGGAGATGGGCGTGTCGACCACGCGGCGATCGCCGAATCGCTTGAGCATACCCTGGCTGACCTTGTAGGCGCCGTCGTACTCGGCGACTTCCTCGCCCATCAGAAAGACGTTCTCGTCGCGCTCCATCTCCTCGGTCATTGCCTGATTCAAGGCTTCACGGAACGAAAGCACCGCCATGATCACTCCTGCGGGATGTAAGGGCCGACCGTGATGTCTTCGTACAGCGCTTCGGGACGAGGCTGGATCGCTTTCCTCGGCAAATGCGATGCTCTGCTCGACTTCGTCCTTGACGCCGGTGACGATGGCGTCAATTTCTTCCTGATCGATCCAGCCTCTCTCCAGAAGGACGTTCTGGTAGGCGACGATCGGATCGTGGTTCACGGCCGAATCGAGCTCTTCCTTGCGGCGGTACTTCGCCGGGTCGCTGATCGAGTGCCCCTTGTAGCGGTAGGTGTGGGCGTCGATGAAGGTGGGTCCGTCGCCGTTGCGGGCGCGCTTGGCTGCGTCACGCACGGTCTTGGCCATGAGCTCGATGTCGTTGCCGTTGATCGCCGGCCCGGGAATTCCGTAAGCCTTGGCACCGCGCAGCGTCAGGTCGAGCACGGCCGAGGAGCGTTTGACCGAGGTGCCCATGGCGTAAAAGTTGTTTTCGAGCACGTAGATCACGGGGAGCTTCCAGAGGGCGGCCATGTTGAAGGCCTCGTGAACGGACCCCTGGTTGATGGCTCCGTCGCCCAGGTAGCAAATGCACACACGGTCTTCGCCGCGGTACTTGATGGCGAAGGCCACCCCGGCGGCGAGCGCGATGTGGCTGCCGACGATGGCGTGGCCGCCGAGGAAACCCTTCTCGACGTCAAAGAAGTGCATCGAGCCGCCTTTGCCTTTGGAGCAGCCGGTTGCCTTGCCGAGCAATTCGGCCATGGCGGCGTTTGCGCTCATACCGCGGGCGAGCGCGTGGCCGTGATCGCGGTATGCCGTGATCACATAATCGGTGTCGCGGAGCGCGCCGATCGAACCGACGGCGACCGGTTCCTGTCCACTATACTGATGAAAGAAGCCGCCGATCTTGTTCCCCTTCTGATACATCATCTCCGCGCGCTCTTCGAAGCGGCGGATCAGCATCATCTGGCGAAGCCAGTCCAGGGCTTGTTCCCGCGTGACGATTGGCTCAGAGGCCGTCTCCACTTGCATCATGTTCCTCTAACTCCTGCGTGGACGCGGAAAGAAAACACTGGCACAGCCAGTGGCACCCACACTGGCAGAGCCAGTGCCACCCAAGCCAGTCTCGTGATCGTGGAAGGCGGCTCAGGCTCCTCCGGCGAGCAATTGTCGGAGCACGTAGGGCAGAATGCCGCCGTGTTCATAGTAACGCATTTCCTGGGGGGTGTCGATCCGGACGGCGACCGAGAATTCGAGCGGCGGTCCGCTCGCGGCGCGAGCGGTCACCACGAGCTCACGTCCCGCTTTGAAAGTCCCGCGGGCCAGATCGTCCAGACCGGCGATCGTGTAGAGCTCTTCGCCGGTGAGCTTGAGGGTTTCGGCGGTTTCACCGGGCTTGAACTGAAGGGGAAGGATGCCCATTCCGACCAGATTCGAGCGGTGGATGCGCTCGTAGCTCTCGGCGATGACGCCGCTGATGCCGAGCAGCAGCGGGCCCTTGGCGGCCCAGTCGCGCGACGAGCCCGATCCATATTCCTTGCCGGCCAGAACGATCAAGGGCACGCCCTCGGCCTGGTAGCGCACCGAAGCGTCGAAGATCGTCATGGTCTCGCCGTCGGGGAGGTGTCGCGTCCAGCCGCCTTCCGTGCCCGGGGCGAGCCGGTTCTTCAAACGGATGTTGGCGAACGTGCCACGCACCATCACCTCGTCGTTGCCGCGGCGCGCTCCGTAGGAGTTGAAGTCGTCCGGGCTCACGCCGCGCTCGATCAAGTAACGGCCGGCTGGGCTATCCTTCTTGATCGAGCCGGCTGGTGAGATGTGGTCGGTCGTGATGCTGTCGCCCAGCAAGGCCAGCACCCGCGCGTTCTCGATACGCGCGATCGGCGCGGGCTTGACCGTCATGTCGGTGAAGTAGGGCGGGTTTTTCACGTACGTGGACGAGGAGTCCCACTCGTAGAGATCACCCTGGGGAGTCGGGAGCGAGGTCCAGTTCTCGTCGCCTTCGAAGACTTCGGCGTACTTGCTCTGGAACATCTCGGATCGAACCGATTTCAAGATGGTGTCCTGGATTTCCCGCTGGCTGGGCCAGATGTCCTTGAGGAAGACCGGGCGACCCTGCTGATCGTTTCCCAGCGCCTCGCGCTGCATGTCGAAATCCATGGTGCCGGCCAAGGCGTAGGCGACGACGAGGGGAGGGGAGGCCAGGTAGTTGGCGCGGACCTCGGGGTTGATGCGCCCCTCGAAGTTGCGGTTGCCGGAGAGCACCGCGGCGGCGACCAGGTCGTCTTTGTGAATGGCCTCGGTCACGGCGGGGGAGAGCGGGCCCGAGTTGCCGATGCAGGTTGTGCAGCCGTAGCCGACCAGGTTGAAACGAAGCTGGTCGAGGTAAGACTGAAGGCCGGCGTCCTGGAGATAGTCGGTGACCACCTTCGAGCCAGGCGCCAGGCTCGCCTTCACCCATGGTTTGGTGCGCAGCCCGCGCTCGACTGCCTTTTTCGCCAGCAGGCCGGCGGCAACCATCACCGACGGGTTTGACGTGTTCGTGCAGCTTGTGATTGCCGCGATCACGACCGAGCCGTGGGTGATCGGGGCCGACTTCGACGTGGTCTCATGGGCAACCTGATCGTCGGCTCCGACGGCGGTGCCCCCGCCTTCGGAGGCGAACCGCTCAACCAGCGGCAGCGACATTGTGGAGGGCGTTTTCTTGGCCGGCGCGGCGGCGATCAACTCCTTGAGGGCTGCCTTGAACGAAGATTTGGAATCCTTCAACGGAACTCGATCCTGTGGCCGTCTGGGGCCGGCCAGGCTGGGCTCGACGGTGGCGAGGTCGAGCTCGAGTGTATCGGAGTATTCGGCCTCGGGCGAGCCCGCCGAGGCGAACATGCCCTGGGCCTTCGCGTAGGCTTCGACCAGGCGGATCGCATCGGGTTTTCGCCCGGAGAGCTTGAGGTAGCGGATGGTTTCGGCGTCGATCGGGAAGAGCCCGCAGGTGGCGCCGTACTCGGGTGCCATGTTGGCGAGGGTGGCCCTGTCGGCCAGCGGAAGCCCGGCGAGACCGGGCCCATAGTACTCGACGAATTTGCCGACGACGCCCTTTTTCCGGAGCATTTGTGTGGCGGTGAGGACCAGGTCGGTGGCGGTGCCGCCTTCGGGGAGTGTGCCGGTGATGCGGAAGCCGACGACCTGGGGCACCAACATGGAAACCGGCTGGCCGAGCATCGCGGCTTCGGCCTCGATGCCGCCCACGCCCCAGCCCAGGACGCCGAGGCCGTTGATCATCGTTGTGTGCGAGTCGGTGCCGACGAGCGTGTCGGGATAGGCAAGGGGGCTGCCGCCCTTCTGCTCGGCTGAGAAGACGACTCGCGCCAGGTATTCGAGGTTGACCTGGTGCACGATGCCGGTATCGGGCGGGACGACGCGGAAATTGGCGAAGGCGTTCTGGCCCCAGCGCAGGAAGGCGTAACGCTCGCGGTTGCGCTCGAGCTCCTTTTGCGGCGTTTACCAGGAACGCCTGCGGCGTTCCGGCCAGATCGACTTGCACGGAGTGGTCGATGACGAGCTCGACGGGTTGAAGGGGGTTGATCTTCTTCGGGTCGCCGCCCAGGCGCTTCATCGCGTCGCGCATGGCGGCGAGGTCGACGATCGCGGGGACTCCGGTGAAATCTTGAAGGAGCACGCGGCTGGGCCTGAAGGCGATTTCGCGGTCGGGCTGGGCCTTGGGGTTCCAACTGGCGAGCGCCTTGATGTCGTCCCGGGTGACGGTGACGCCGTCTTCATGGCGCAGCAGGTTCTCGAGCAGGACCTTGAGTGAAAAAGGCAGATGCGAAATCGGCAGCCCGGCTTTGTTCGAGCGCGTCGAGGCGGTAATAGCTGAAGGTTTGATTGTCGACTTCCAGAGACGAAAGCGAGCCGTATGAATTGGCCATGTCGAATCCTTTGCGTGAATCAGTCGGTGAATTCTACTGGAATCGGGCCCGGGACTAAACGGGCTTCCCAGGCGCGGGCGAACAAGGTGCGAACGGCTTCACGTCCGCGCGGGCCGTAGTCGACCGTCCACTCGTTGACGTACATGCCCACGAAGCGGTCAGCCAGGGCGGGATCGAGCCCGCGGGCGTAGCCCAGCGCGTAGTCGAGGGCTTCTTGGCGATTGTCCAGGGCATAGCGAATGCTTTCCTTCAAGAGCCGTGCGATTTTTGAGACCATCTCTGGCCCCAGGTCCTTGCGGACCACGTTGCCGCCCAAGGGGAGGGGAAGACCTGTCTGCTCGAACCACCAGGCGCCCAGATCCACCACTTTATGAAGGCCGCGGTCCCTGTAAAAGAGCTGTCCTTCGTGGATCAGGAGCCCTGCCGTGACGCGTCCCTCGGCCACAGCGGGCAGGATGCGGTCAAAGGGCATGACCACGACGGGCACATCCTTGCCCAGGCAGAGCATGAGGGCGAGGTAGGCTGTGGTGAGTGTGCCGGGGATTGCAATCGTCTGGCCGTGGATCTGGTCCAGGGTCATGGGCTCGCGGGTGACGAGGGTTGGTCCGTAGCGATCGCCCATGCTCGAGCCGGAGGCGAGCAGAGCATAGCGATCGGCCAGGTGGGCGAAGGCGTGGATGCTGACGGCGGAGACTTCGAGCTCGCCGTTCAAGGCACGCCGGTTGAGGGTTTCGATGTCTTCGAGCTGATGGATGAACCGCAGGCCGCCGGTGTCGAGCTTGTCATGCGTGAGGGCGTAGAACATGAACGCATCGTCCGAGTCAGGGCTATGGCCGACGTGAATCGTGGTCAAGGCGGTTTCGGTCATCAGCGAGGCTCCAGGGAATCGGATCGGGAATGCACGCGTGTGCGTGCTGCCGGGTCAGGTCAGTCGGGGGGTGAAATCGACTGGCAGCGTGCTCACGCGAGATGCCCCATTGTACGCGAATCGACCGCGCGGAGGCCACCAGCGCGGGAGGAACCCCTGGTAGGTCAGGCTTTAGCCTGACGATCCTGGCGATGTCGATGCTACAATCAATCGAACGGAGGACTTTCATGGCGATCAATCCCGACGAATTCGGCGCTTCGTTCAAGGACTTCATCGACCAGATGCGGTCGCAGAAGAAACCCGAAGAAGCTCCGTTTTTCGTGCGGAAGCTGCGGGATCACTTTGGAACGGATCCGTCGAAGCTGCCGGTCGTTGGCGAGCCGATTCTGGCGTATGACCACCCGAACTTGCATTCGGCGATCGAGGAGTATCTCTCGGCCGGCAACCGCTCTGCCGAGGTTCTGGGTGTTGTCGGTCTCAATGGATTCATGGGAAGTGGACTGGCGGACCTGGTGGCTCCGCATGGTGCCTTCCGCAGTGAGGCCAATCAGGGGCCGGTTGAGTATGCCAATGTCTCGCTGGACGGCGACCGGGTTGTTGCTTGCGTGGAGCGCGGATTGTTCCTGGTGAGCGATGGCGAAGCACGTCTGGTCATCTTCGTGCGTCACGACGATCGCATCGCGCGCGGGAGAACTTGACGGTCGAAGTGATGGCGCCGGATCGCGGCCAGGCGGAGCGGTTCTTGCGCGACATTCGCGAAGCGATGCGAGTGCGCAACGTCTATCGCGGACATGTGATCTCGCTCTCGAACGAAGGTCATCGGGATGTGGTTGTCAAGTTTCACCGTTTGCCCGAGATCGAGCGCTCGGCGATCATTCTGCCGGCGGGATTGCTGGAGAGGATCGAGCGGCAGACGGTGGAGTTCGGGCGCCATAGCAGGCGATTGCTCGAAGCCGGACGCCACCTCAAGCGCGGGTTGCTGTTGCACGGCCCGCCCGGTACGGGGAAGACGCTCACCATCATGTACCTCGCCGGCGCGATGCGCGACCGGACGGTGCTACTCCTGAGCGGGCGAGGGCTGGGGATGGTCGGCCGCACGTGCGCTATGGCGCGAGCTTTGCAGCCTTCGATCGTCGTACTCGAGGATGTGGACCTGATCGCCGGCGCGCGGCCCGAGGGCGGCTCGGGAGGTGCGACTCCGCTCCTCTTCGAGCTGCTCAACGAGATGGACGGGCTTTCCGACGACGCGGATGTGCTGTTCTTGCTGACGACCAACCGTCCCGAGCTGCTCGAGCCGGCGCTGGCGGCCCGGCCCGGGCGAGTGGACCAGGCGGTCGAGATACCGCCGCCGGATGAAGAGTGCCGCCGCCGGCTTTTTGAGCTTTATGGCCAGGGCCTCGAGCTGAGAGTCGCCAATCTGTCTCGATTCATCGCGCGAACCGAAAGCGGCAGCGCCGCGTTCATCCGCGAGCTGTTGCGAAGGGCTGCGCTGTTTGCCGTGGGTGACGAGGGTGCGATCGTCGTGACGGACGAACATCTCGACCAGGCGCTTCATGACCTGGTTGTCCAGGGGGGCGAGCTGACCAGGAGCTTGCTGGGGTTCCGGACGCGAATGGGGTTTGGGCTCGAGCGGAGGGAGTGGGTAGAGACGAAATGATGCAGTTGGCGGGGGTGGGCAGTCGCCAAGGGATTGGTGGAGTTGATGGGTTTGGTGCAGAAGAGAGCGTTGCGCATGCCCCGAGTCACGATCCGGCGAGCGATGTTGATTATTGCCTTGCTCGCGTTTGGTATGTTCGTTGGCCCGATGTTGCTGTATGCCGTTTGGCCAAGGCCGAGAGAGACGCCGGGCGCCGGATGTATTAACAATCTGCGTAACATCGCGCTCGGAATTCTGGAGTTCCAGTCATTCAACGGTGTGTTCCCGGCCGGGAGCTGGGCTAGCGCCGACCTTGAACCGGAGAGCCGGCTGAGCTGGTATGCACAGATTCTTCCTTACATCGAACATCACATTGAATATGAGAGCCTGGAAACGAACCAGCGTTGGGATGCAGGGCAGAATGGCGAGCTTGCCCACAAGCGTTTTGGCATTCTCGCTTGCTATTCTGCGCCGCGCCGTGCGCCGGGAAGTCCCGAGCCGGCGCCATACGTCGGAATCGCTGGGCTCGGGAAGGATTCTCCCTGGATTGCCAAGACCGATGCCCGCGCGGGTGTATTCGGATATGAAAGGCAGACCGCGATGTCTGACATCACGGATGGTGCTGCGAACACGATGATGGTCGCGGAAACTGGGCGCGTGAGCGGGTCGTGGCTTCAAGCTGGTCCGGCGACGGTCCGTGGTTTGGATCCTGCGAGTCAGCCCTATACCGGGGCTGGGCGACAATTCGGTGGCCAGCATGGCGGGGGCGTGCTGGTGGCCATGGCGGATGGGTCGGTTCGACGGATCGACGCGTCGATTTCGGCCAAGGTTTTTGAGGCGATTTCGACCATGGCGGGGGGCGAGAAGATGCCGAGGGGTTGGGGACAGGCGAGCCCATGAATTTGAGATCGCTGCTCTTACCGCGGTTTACGATTGGGCGATCGATGCGTGTCATCGTCGGTCTTGGTTTCGTCTTTGCATTCATCGCGTTAACGGTACGTCAATCGGAGAGGCGCGAAGTTCCTGGCGGTCGCTGTATCAGCAATCTCAATAACATCGCGCTGGGAATTTTGGGGTACGAATCGGCCAACGGTGTCTTCCCCGCCGGGTCTTGGCCGAACGCTGACCTCGAGCCCGAGAGCCGGCTGAGCTGGTATGCCCAGATTCTTGCTCAGCTTGATCAGCAGGATCAGTACGACACCCTTGAAAAGGACGAGCCTTGGGATTCAGGCCAGAACCTCGTGATGGCACATGAGAGGAAGAAGCTGCTGGACTGTGAGCGAGCTGCCCTCACAGCGCTGGGAAGTCCGGAACCAGCCTCCTATGTGGGAATCGCCGGGCTCGGGAAGGACGCGGCCCGGCTCCCCAAGAGCGATGCCCGTGCGGGCGTGTTCGGCTATGACAGGCAGACGATCTTGGCTGACATCAAGGATGGCACCGCGAACACGATGATGATCGCGGAAACGGGGAACGTGGGCGGGTCATGGATACAGGCCGGTTGGGCGACCGTCCGTGGACTGGATCCGGCGCGCCAGCCGTACATCGGCGCAGGCCGGCAATTCGGCGGCCAGCACGGACCTTCTGTGCTTGTGGCGATGGCGGATGGATCGGTGCGAAGGATTCGAGCAACGGTTTCGCCCCAGATCTTTGAAGGTATTTCGACCATGGCGGGCAATGAGAAGCTGCCAGCGGATTGGGCGGATGCGGAGTTCTACTCGGGAAAATAATCGGCGCGGACGCGTCGTCACAGGCATGCAGGAGGACGGTTCGCAATGGCGGATCCTACGGGGGAGTGAGTGGAGCGACCGCAGGGGCGGCGGCGAACGGCTCGGCGCGCTCGAGATCGCCGCGGGCGGCTGGGTTGTGGGTCGACCACCAGTCGGACCACCAGTCGGCGTTGTTGCCCAAGGACAAACCTGAGATTGATTCGAGCGCCCAAGTGGCTGTGGGAGTCAATCGGTCGTCTCGCTCGCGTAGCACGTCGATGAGCGTGTCGGCGCCGAGGACGAAGCCCGTGAGGCCCAGCGAGCGCATCGCGACGATTCGATCGTGGGCTTTCTTGCTGCGATCGGCGATCGCGGGAACGAGTCGGTCGATGATCGCGATGCGGACCTCCGGCGGTGGAATCGGGTCGCCGCCCAAACTCTGCTCGTCGACCCAGGCTTGCCAGTGTTCGAGCAACGCTTCGAAGCCATAGCCGAAGTGGCGTCTGAACACCGCTTCCTCGGAGGGTGCTGCCTTCAAGTCGCAGAGGAATGAGCGGAATCGTCCCAGGCGATCCGGGGGTGCCTCGGAGCCGGTGAGATGCTCGATCACGGACCGAGACTGTGCCCTCCACTGCGCAAACAGTGCGAAGCGATCGTGATCGATCAGGGGGCTCGCTAGCTCGTGCGTCTGCAGAACGCTCAGCCTGGAAAAAAGCTGGTCGGCTTTCACGGTCGTGTCGTTTTGGATGGCCACTTTCATTCTGCGTAAGAGCTGCTCGCGAGCGTCGCTGCCGGGGTCGGCCGACAGGGCACCGCTCAACCCGAACTGGAGCCACGGGGAGGGAACAGCCTCGATCAACGTTTCGAGCAGGTACAGCACGAGGCCGGACCGTAGCGATCGTCCATCATCGATCAGCCGGAAGCGGGGTACTCCCGTCGTGAGGGTGAACAAACGCGCCGGAACGGCTGAGTACACGGAGTCGATCGTGCCGGTATCAGCGACGACGTTTCGGTGGAAGGCGGTGAACGCTCGGCGCTGGTGGAAGACCAGCACGCGCAGCGCTGGCGCGTCGACCGGTTGATCGACCAATCGCTCGAAACGCTTGCAAATTGTTTCCATCTGCTCGGTTACAAGCGGAACGGGATCGATGGGGCCGGACCACCAGATGGTTAACGGGCCGATCCGCGCGATTGTTCCTTCCTCGCGGGCACACTTCCGGGCCCAGGCGAGGACGGGCCTCTCGAATCGCAGACGCCAGTTCCGAATGGCGATGACGATCGTACCCGTGGCGAAGAGCGCCACGAGCAGGCCCAGGACTGCGCCAAAGGCGAGTAATGGATAGAGAATCCAGGAGAATAGGCCGGCTCTGGCGACGAGTGGATTCCAGAACGGGAGGCCGATCAGGGACATCAGGACGGTCATGGCAAAAAGGATCGCCAGCCACGCGACGAGCTGTTCGTGACGACCTTGCACGCGCGGCAGCGACGCTGCCCGGCATCGTGCGCAGAGGGTCGAATTCGCCAGTTGGCCGTGCGCAAAGAATCGCCGCCCGCATTCCTGGCAAATGGGGCCAGTGCGCTTTGCGCGAACAGTTGACCAAACGACGAACCAGACGCCGAAGCCGACGCACACGAAGATGACGGACCCGCTAAAACTGTCAGCCCGCCCGGGAATTTGCCAGATTTCGCGGGCGAAGGCGAGGACCAATGCGGACAATGTGACCCACATCACCAGATCGAAGAGGCGGAGCTGGGGGCGGGTGCGAGACATTGGTGTGGCGCGGACTCAATGGTGAACGTGAAGGACTTTTCGCTGAGGATACATGGGTGGCGCGGGAGAATCAATTGTGGGCGATGAGCTGCGGATCGGGGATCGCTTGTGCGATGAGAATCGTCAGGCTAAAGCCTGACCTACGGGTGGGCTCTTGCACGGGCAACGGGATAGAACTCGGTTACGACGATGTTTTGATCTTCGAGCAGGGTGCCTTTGCATTCGCTCACGACGGCGAGGGCGGCGTTGTAGGCGGCCAGGTGGTGTTGCTCGCTGGTCAGGAGAGTGGTGTATTGCTCGACGGCGTCAAGGTAACGGTCGGCAGTGATCCGGCGTTCTTCCCAGTATGCTCGCTGCACTTCGAGGCGCTTTTCAGCCGCACTTCGCAAGCGTCTGGTTTTTGCGTAGCCTTGGCATTCGGTCTCGACCTCACGGACGGCTCTGTCCAGGGATTGCGTGGTTTGTTGGATGACCTGGTCCAGGAATTCCTGTGCGCGTATCACGGCATATTGCGCCGCGCGAGTATTCGCGAGGGGATGGTTCGACCTCGGAGATGGCTGGTCCGAGGCGAGTTTCACGTCGTTGTCGCGATGAGCTAAGGGATTTGTCGAACCGGCCCTGATCGCACTTCGCGCCTCGGTCAACTTCTGGATGGCCAGATCTACAATTACCTTCTGCTGGACGACGTCGGGCTGCTCTTGCATCATGGCTTCGAGACATTCCGTTCGGTCGAAAACGACGTGTTCCTTGGTCGGATGATCGACGGGGATGATCTGGCGGTTGTCGGATTGGGGAAGGCCCAGGAGCTGGCGGAGCTGGCGCTCGGAGGTTTGGACTTCGGTCTTTCGGCTAGCCAGAACTTTTTGGAATGCCTCCAGTCGCTGGGCGGCTTCGGCGACGTCGGCAATACCGCCGTGCGGCAGCGTTAGATTCGCTTGCTCGATACTGACAACTTCCTGCCCTAAGTGGACGGTCTGCGCGGCTGTCCAGAGCGCGGCGTAGGCTTCGGCCAGGCTCCAGTACTGGCGGTTGATCGAGCGAATGTCTGCCATCACTGCGGATTCGAAGCGAGGGATGCTTACATCGGCATTCAGTCGGCCAATGACCAGCGACGAGCGATCAATCTGTATGCCCTTGGGAAGGTCGATCGGGATGGGCGGGATTGCAGCGCACGGTGGGCCGAAGCAATTGCCGATGGGGATGGCGGCTTTGCCCTGGAAAATGACGCGGACAATTTCGCTATTGTCGAGGCCGATTCGGATTGCGTCGCGTAAGGTGAGGGGCCAGGTTTCCTTGTCCTTTTCACCGGCACCGGCGAGCGCCAGCGCGATCGCACACCATGCGAGTTTCATTGGATCTTCTCCTCCATGAGATGGAAACGAGTGCTGCGTGTGTTAATCGCTTCGCCGTCGGACGCGGCGTGTTGCGCTGTCGGCTCCTGGACGATGATTTCGTGCTGGTCGAGGATGGTTCCTTGAATTTGATTCACAGCGGAAACGGCCAGGTTGAAAGCATGGAGTTCACGCGACGCAGTTGCGACTGCAGTCGTGAATTGTTCGACGGCGTCGAGGTAGCGAGCGGCCGAGGTTAGGCCTTTGTACCAAAGGGAATGCTGTGCCTCCATCTGAGCCTCGGCGGTGACTCGCAGGCGCTTCGCTGTTGCATAGTGCGTGTAACTGCTCTGTGCCTCGAGTACCGCGCGATCAAATAACGGGGGCGAATGGCGAGCGCGCTTTCGGAGCAAGACCAGCGGTTGGGGTGGAAGCCGGGAGGGTTCGCCAAAGCAACAACTAAAGCCACTCGCTCGAGGCGGAAGGGCCAAGCACCACCGTGCGAGGCAAACCTCGTCTTCGATGCGGAAGATTTGCTTCGGGGGAATCTCGTCGAATTCGTCGAGCGCCGCGATCAAGTTTGGCTTGGGCGTGCAGCAGAGTGCCTTTGGTCGAGGTACAAACGAATGGTTGGCTGGGACGCTGTCGAGGCAGGTTCCCCAAGCGAAAGCGAGGGGCGCCTCGGCCGGTGGGGTGATCGGGATGATGCGGCGGTTGTCAGATTCCGGTACTCCGATTAGGTTGCGGAGCTGCCGCTCGGCCGCGATCACATCGGCGGTTCGATCGCGGAGGTCTTTTGCGAATTGTGTCAGCCGCCGTTGGATTGTGGTGTAGTCGTCGAAGTCTTGGGGGCAGGCGGGATTTCCGAAAGCTTCCTCGACCGCTTTAACATCGAGAGCGTGATTGACAGCCCGGTCGGCTGCCCAGAGCTCGACGTGGCGCACGGCCAGATGCCAGTATTCGCGCTCGACTGATCGAACGTTCGAGGTCACCTCGGATTTGATATTTGGGAGGCTTGCGTGGACGTCTACCGGCTCGACGACGATGGATGACGGCGTGGCACCCTTCGGTACGGGCCGGCGACCGATCTCGTCGGTCGGTCCTTCGGGAAAGCAAAGGAGTGGACGCCAGCCGGGCTCGAACGTCACGCGGATGGATGGGCATTCCCGGAGGCCGAAATCCACCGCTTCCCGAAGGCGCATTGGCCAGATTTCTTCGGGTTCGCTAGCCTTGGCGGCAGGCGTCTTGTCCGAGCCTGCCAAGGCAATTGCAAGCACGCACCATGCCAGGGTCATGGGACGGTGGCCTCCGTGCCGATAAAGATGGGTTTCGCCCTTGTGCTCTGATGTTAAGGGGACGGCGAGCGTGAAACTCTTCCCGGATCGACTAGGTCGCCCTTCATTCCTCGGCAGAAACGTCCATCACCTGGCGCAGGCGGGCGAGGGCTCGGACCCAGAGCATGCGGACGGCTCCGACGCCGCGGCCCATTCTGGCGGCGGCTTCTTCGTGCGAGAGGCCCTCGACGTTTCTCAAGAGAATAATCTCGGCGTAATCGGCGGGGAGGCGAGACAAGGCGTCGGCCAGGCGCAGCTCGAGCTCGTGGCGACTGGCGCGCTCGCTGGGCGAAGAGATCGGAGCAGCCAGCGCATCGGCGAGGCGCCGGGATGATTCGGCCAGGGCCTGCTCCAGCGAGATTTCGCGGTGGATGTCGCGCCTCGCGGCGCCAGCGAAATGACGTGCCTGGTGGAGCAAGACGTGCGCGAGGATCTGCCGCAGCCACGCGGCCAGCTCGGCCTCGGTGCGGCCGCGGAACTTGCGGAAATCACGCACGGCTTCGAGCAAGGTCTGCTGGACGACGTCGGAGGGATCGAATTTGGCGCGAAATCGCGCGTCGACTTGCAGGCGCGCCAGCAGGCCGAGCCAGGTTCTGTGGCGCTCGAGCGCGGCGATGCCCGGGCGATTGGAGTCGGGTTCGGGTTGGCTCATCGTGTGTCTCGTAGGGTGGGTGATACCCACCTATGGTTAAATCAGCAAACGGTGGGTTTCACCCACCCTACGATGGGCTCGCGCTGGCGACTCGCAGGCGCAACATCCTTTTCAACAACCCCCACGCGCATGACACGAGCCAGGCGACGAGCGCCAGTGTTCCCACGGCGTAGCCGCCCGGGAGCGCGATCTGATACCAGCCACGCCACGCGTAGTGCTCAAGCGCGACCATTGACTTCATGTCGAACCACATCCAAACCGCTGCGATCAGGAGCGAGGCAATTGCGGTCAGACCGGCCAGCCACGTCAATCGTCGCGAGCGGCGGCGCACACAGCAACGGCCGGCCAGCACGGCGAACGCCAGGACCGGCAGGCCGCCCAGAGAGCTCAATGCCAGTTGTGCCATGGCAGACCAGGTTGCGGGTTCCTCCAGCGGGGGTTTCAATGTTCTGCTCATGGCGAGGAACGTCGCCAGCGGAATCGCCACGACGATGGGTAAGGTCAGCAACAACATCATGCTCCCGCGGCGCTTTCGCGTCGCGAAGCGCAGAACCGTCAAGGGCACGACGATGTTGATCAAGGCGAGGAAGGCGAGAACGAGCATGCCCAGGAGGACATTTCCTCGAGCCAACCACGGCAAGTGGCGTTTCCATCGCTGGTCGTCGCGAGCGATCACGGGTGCAGCGGTGGGAGGCTCGCCCAGGACCGATGCGTAGGAGCCGGACGGCGAGACGGGCAGGGAAGTGCGGCAAACGGTTGCGCCTTTTGGGCCGCTCAGCACGCGGGGGAGACTGCCGTTGCGTGCATCTTCGAGCAGTGAGCGCGACAAGCCTCCGGCCCAGATTGGACGCCCGTTGGCCGCGTCAATCCCGACGAGCGGGTTCTCGATCACGACGACCGGCCGGCCCGACGGTAAGGGCAGGAAGTCGCGGTTCGAGCCCAGGCACGGCCACGACCACAGTTCCTTCAGGTCTGGCGTGCTCGCCCGAAGACGACCGTTTTCCCAGGTTAACATCACTTCGCGGCCATCGCGACCGGCGCGGATGCTCGCCACACTGGGGAAGGACGAAAACGCCAGGTCACGAGCCGCACGCTCCTTCCCCTGTGCGTCGAGGATCACGAGTCGCCGCGTGCCAGTGGACGTGCCGGCATTCAAGCAGACCGAGCGGCGGCCATTGCCTTCCAGGTTGATCAAACAGAACGGCAAGTGACCCTGCGCTCTTTCGTCCCAGTGGTCACCGCCGCGCCAGGTCCAGCGAGCCGAGCCGTCGCGCCCGTCGAGCGCCGTGACCTCCATACCAGCGGCACCGTCAGCAAGCCGATCTTTCAACACGACCTCGGCTTTGGCGTCGCCGTCCAGGTCGCCCACGAGGAAGGCCGAATATCCGGCATCCTGAAATCGGACGGGATAAGACCAAAGCGGCGCGCCGTCATGAAGCGAGATGGCACGCAGCTCCACCCTTGGCCGGGCGGGTGGGGACGTCGCCGCGACCGCCAGGACAATGTCGAGACCGCCGTCACCATCAAGATCGCCGGCCTGGCGCGCATAGATGAAGAACTCGGTTGCCACAAACCTCTCTACTTCGACGATGGGCACGTCCCAGAGCGTGCGCCCTGGCGGCCAGAGATCCGCGCCAGGCGGGCTTGTTTTTCCGTCATACCCCCCCGAGGGAGGCCAATGCCTGAGTCGCCGACTGGAACAATGTGCAGCGCGAAGATGTCCGGCGGCTCGTCGCGGCCGACGGACCATACGTCGAAACTACATATATTCATTACACCGCGCGCTTGTGAGATGTGCCGTCCGGTGCGCCCGGAGATGAGCTGGACGGGCAGGTTGTCTGAGATTCCTCTCGGTGGATTGGCCCAGTTCTCCCACCGCGCGGTGGTGATAACGACGTCGGGTGTGCCGTCGCCGTCGAAGTCGCCTGAGGAACGAGGGCTGTTGCCGAGGATGTATCGCGATCGGGTTAGCTCGCCAGGCGCAGTGACTCCGGCGGACTCTCAGGCGGCATCGAGAGGACGTCGAATTTCGATGCGAGCGATTGGGCGGGAGAGATCAGTTCCTGCCAGAGCAGCTTGCCGTCGCAACCCGAGCGGGCAACGGCAAACTCAGTGGCGAGAGTGGCAATCGGCTTTGCCCCGGGAGGTGTCCAGTCGATGCTCACAACGTCGCTGGAGCCGTCGCCGTCAAGGTCGCCGGCGGGTTGATACTCGCCAAGCGCGCGCCAGGCTTCGGGCATCTCGCCTCGAAGCGCGGTGAGATTACCCTCGACGGCTCCCCAGAGGTCGTCCAGTCCGTCGCCGTCCAGGTCGGCCAGGCTGGGCCAGGAAAGTGCGGGTATCGTGTGGCATTCCTGCCCGCTCGAAGCAGACAGGAGATGAACAATGGGTGGCTCGGATTGTTCGACGGGGAACATCACCTGGGATATCGCGGGTTTGATATTGCCTCCGGTCGGGAAGGCCAGGAACGGCCAGCCGTCAGGTCCGCGCGACCACCAGAAGGGCCGTCCCAGCACGGGCGACGCGTTTTCGCCCAAGTCCAGGTGCCAGGACCAGAGCTTCCGGCCGTCCTTGCCGGAGAGTGCGTCGAGAAAGACCTGTCTCGGCTCGAGCCGATTTCCGTCGCTACCGCGCATCAAGGGAACTCGGCCCTCGAATCGGGAGACGACGATGAAGTCGCGGGTGCCGTCATGGTCAAGGTCGGGGCCGGTGATGATGTGGAAAACGGCAGTGGGTGGCTTGGCGGAAGCCCACAATACTCGAGCCCATCGGGTTCGACCGGTAGCGCCGTCGAGCATTTTGACGCCGCCCTGGTCTGCGTCGAGCCAGTTTGGGCCCCAGAAGGGGACGATGACCTCGGCCCGGCCGTCGCCATCGGAGTCGGCCACGGCGGGCCATTCGGCGGGCAAGCTCGGGCCCTGGCCGCTGTATCCGTTCTGGACCGGTTCCGACCAGAGCTTTTCTCCGGTCGCGATCGAGAAGGCAACGAGCGTTAGCTCGACCGTGCGGGCTTGTTCCACAAGCCCGAGGACGAGCAACTCGGGTGTCCCGTCGCCGTCGAGCTCAGCGTATTGCATCGGCCGCGCCGGTTCGAAGCCCACCAGACGCAACTGGTCGAAGCCGAGGTCAATCGGCCGGCCGCGCGGTTTTCCGGTCGCGGCATCGAGCGCGATCCATTGTGAGCCGCTCTCGACGGCGACGAGCGGACCGGACCGGTCACGGATGATTGTGGCACCATGGTCGACGGTGCTCGCATTCACCAGGTTGATCGGCTTTTGGTCGAGCGAAAGGTTCCAAAGCGACTTCCCGGTGCGGCCTGAGACAGCGGTCAGGATGCGACGTCCGTTGGAGATGACAAAAGAAAGAGCGTTCAATCCGGTTGGGACCGGAAAGCTGCGCGAGCAACCCTTTGGAATCGTGGGCGATGGCGAACATTGTGACCACATCGGCAGTGCCGTCGCCGTCGACATCGGCTGCTGCCGGCTCGCCCAGGACATGGCCGAGAACCGGGACCGGATCGTCCGGTCCAGACGAAGCGGGTCCGTCGGGATTGGTTGTGAATGTCCAGAGCAGAGAGCCGTCCCTGCCGGAGAGCGCCAGCAGCGCGGGCGTGCCGTAGATCGCCCAGAGCAGGTCAGCGGTACCGTCACCGTTCAAGTCGGCCGCAGGCTGAAGCAGTTTTCCGGGGGGTTTGTCTTCACCGTACCGAGCCAGCCGGCGGAGCCATGCGGCCGGGTCGCGTTTTTGTTCCCAGGGCTTGGAAGGGTGCGACGTATCCCAGACGGGCTTGCCGGTTAATCCATCGCGGCGAAGGATTCTCTGGCCGTCCCATTCGACGAAGTCAGCCTTGCCCGGCGACAAGACGAGGGATTGCGTGTTGAATGAGAAGGGGATCGGCTCGGTTCCGAGCAGTCGGTTTTCGCCCAGGGAAACCGAGCGCATTTGGGTCTCGCCGCGATGGATGCCCATGCGGTACGTCTGGGTCATGCGTCCGGCATGGCCCAGACGAACGCGATAGTCTCCAGCCGGCAGGCTCACGACGGTTTGCGTGCCTACGTCGAACGGCTCGCCGACAGGCGCGTCACCCTGCTCGGAAAGCATCTGGGCGGACAGGGGCGGGCCGTCGGTCGAGAGCACGATCCGGCCAAGCCGCCACTCGGAGTAATAGCGCCAGCTCACGAAGGCGGTGAGCACAACGAGCAGTGTTGCCGCCGTGGCGATCGCGGTGTTCTGGATGGATTTCCGGCGCTTGCGGACATGTCGCACCACACGCTCGAAGAGGGGAACGCGCCGGGCCCAGATGGGGCGGTTTTCGACCGCGGCTCGCAAGTCATCGGCGAGTGCCTGGGCCGACTGGTAACGATGGGCCGGGTCCTTGTGCAGACAGGTGAGGATGATCGTCTCGAGGTCGCGCGGCAGGCTCGGGCACAACTGGCGCGGGCGAGCGGGCTCCTCGGTCAGGATCTGCATGATCACGTGATGCGCTGAAGTTGATTCGAACACGGGCCGGCCGGTGGCGAGCTCGTAGAGTGATGCGCCCAGGCTATAGATGTCGGTACGATGGTCGATCGTGCGCCGGACCGATTCAGCCTGCTCGGGGCTCATGTACCGAGGCGTACCCATCAGGGCGCCGCTGGCGGTGAGCGTCACCTCGTCGGCGTGCTTGGCCAGCCCAAAGTCAGTCAGCCAGACAACCCCGTCAACGTCGATCAGCAGGTTCGAGGGCTTGATGTCGCGGTGGATGACGCCGCGGTGGTGGGCATGCGCCAGGGCCTCTGCGGCCTGGAGGCACCAGCGAGTGACGTCCTCCTGCGGTAGCGGTTTGGCCGAGCGCCGGGCCTCGTCGTGGAGGTCCGCCAGACTCTGGCCTTCAATCAACTGCATGGCGTAATAATGGACGCCGTGCTCGCAGCCGACGGCGAAAATCGGCACGATGTTGGTGTGGTGCAGCCGGGCGACCGTTTCGGCCTCGCGGCGAAATCGCTTCATGGCCTCTTCGTCGGAGACGCCAAAGCGAAGGACCTTGAGGGCCACGCGACGGTGCAGCGAGGTTTGCTCGGCCTCGTAGACGACGCCCATGCCGCCGCGGCCGATTTCTCGGATGAGGCGGAAGTCGCCGAGGACAGGCGGCTCGGCGCTCGCCGTGCCCGCCCCGGTTGCTCGGTTGATGAACTCGATGCCCGCAAGGCAAGCTTCGAGCTGCGGAGCGAGGGCTGGATGGGCCTCGAGCAGTTGGTTCCGTTCGGGCGCGTTGCCGGCGCTCAAGTCGGCCATGTACTGGTCGAGGATCGCGGCGAGGTTGGCGGCCGATTCGGATGGAGGGACCGTCTCCTGCTCGTGGGGATTTTTGGGACCGGGCTGGGCCAGCGTGTCACCGGGCTCGGTCATTATTGGTTGATTCCTTCAGTGGCTTGATTGGGACCTGAGCGGGATTCCTCAAGCTTTCCGTGATATTAGGGCCGGAACGGTGGCGAATGTCACGCGGGTGCGGGGGGATTGTGGACAAGGGACGGTCCGCAAGGGCGGGCCCTACGGGGATCTGCGTCTCTTGCGCGCGATCAACGTCGACGTTGCCCTCAGCGTCACGGCGATCAACATCAGCAATCCGGAGGCGGTGATACCGGGGAGGAGAACGAGGTACCAGCCGGAGGGGTCGTAACGCTCCATGGATGACATTGACCGCTTGTCAGACCAGAGCCAAACGGCGGCGATCGAGAGTGAAATCAACGCGGTCAGGAGGATCAACGCCGCGGCGGGTTTCCAGCGCAGGTGCGCCACGCTTTTGGCCATCGATACCAGGCAAAAGACGATCGGAAGACCTGCCAGGGTGCCGGCGGTGAAGATCTGTTTCTCGGATGCGATCAAGGGCAGCGAGTCCACTGGAAGAACGGGCTCGAGCAACAGAAATGCCATCAGCGGAACCGCGGTGGCGATGGGCAGGGCCATGAGGGCGCGGATGCTGAAACGACGCCGGCCGGCGACGAGGCGGAGAAGCGAAAGCGGGACGAACACGTTGACAAAGGCAAGGCCAGCCGCGGCGAGGAAGCCCCATGGGCCGAAAGGGCCCTTGAGCCTGGCCAGCCAGGGAAGCGGCCGCGTCCAGCGCGGGTCAATCGGGATGCGGCCGGGTTGGACAAGCATGCCGCGGGGCGGTCCGATTTCTCCTCGGGCCGTCACGGGCAAGGCCACGCGACAGACGGTCGCGCCTAGTGCTTGACTGATCCAGAGCGGAGGCTGCGCGGAATTTCCTGGGTCGAGGAGTGCCGGCTCCGACTGGCCCGGCGTGTAGGTCAGAGGACCCTGGCCCGACCAAAGCGGGTGGCCGGTCGTACCGTCGAGGATGAGTCCCGGCGTGACGACCAATGACGCGGGCTGGCCGGGCGAGCCGGGAAGCACCTGATCGACGCTCGCGAGCAGATCGGGCGCAGGACCAGGATTCGTGCAGGGCGGTGCTCCAGGCGCGGAGCCGATCGGCTGACCACACCAACAGCTCGTCGCGGCCGTTGCCGCGGAGATCAGCAGCAGCCAGGACATTGAAGTAATCTCCGGTCATCTCGCGTCGTGCACGCTCCTTGCCTGCGGCGTCAAGAACCACGAACCGGTGCACATTTGCGGAGTCTTTGAAACTCACGAAGACATTCGTCTTGCCGTTGCCATCGAGCTCCGCCAGAACGAAGCGCGGTCGATTGGTCTGCACGTCGGCGGCGGTGTGCCAGACCCAGCGAGGCTTGCCATCGCGGCCGCTCCACGCACGGATTTGCAGCTCGTTCGGGCTCGACTTTGGGAATGGTTCCATGACAACGATTTCCGGGCGGGCGTCTCCGTCGAGGTCGGCGATTCGCAATTCGCCGGCTGAATTGGGCTCGAAGTGAAGCGGCTGCGACCACAGCCGTTTGCCCTCGCGAAGGGAGACGGCGACCATCGTGTAGTCGGGCCCGCCGGCGCCGGGAACCGGCGGCACGACCATCAGTGTGTCGAGCCCGCCGTCACCGTTTAAATCTGCGAATTCGTTCGAGGGAACGTCGTGATTGACGCCTGGAGGCACACCTTCTGCCAAAGGAATGTTCCAGAGGACGCGGCCGTCGCGTCCTGAAATCCGCGCCAGACTGGGCAGGCCCGATGAGGCACGGGTCTTGGGCACCGGCGGAGCTGAGCCGGGCTTCACGAACGGGTTGCCGTGGCGCACGAACAGATCGGGCGCGGCGCCGGGCTCGACTGCGGCGGCTTTGAGCGAGTGGACCTGCGAGTAACCTCGCGCGTCGAAGCCGAGGGGAAGCGGGCCGGCCCGCCACAAGAGAGTCTCCGGTGCGCCCTGAGAGGACCTGGACGGGCAGCGTTGCGTTCTGCTTAAACACCGCTGGCCGCGAAGGCGGGACGGGTCGCAGCACGAAGACATCGGGCGTGCCGTCGCCATCCAGGTCTCCCTCGGGCGGCGAGAATGCCGTGAAGTAGTACCGGTCAGTGCGGCCGGGTCCGAGCCAGCTTTCGGCCGGGTCGAGCGTGGTCGTCCAGATCACATGGCCGTCGCGTCCCGAGCGAACCTGCGCAGTGCGGCTGAATGCCGGAAATTGCGGCCAGTCGTTGGAGCCCCGCGCGGTGCGAATCATCGTGTCGGCGACGCCGTCGCCGTCGAAATCGACCGAGGGGCCGCGGATGTAATCGTCTTCGCCGTTCGACGAATTTGCCGGATCGAACCGGCCCAGGGCTCGCCAGGCTTCCGGCGCTTCGCCACGGAAGGCTCGCAGCTCGCCGTCGACCTCACCCCAGAGGTCGGCCAGGCCGTCACCGTCGAGGTCGGCAAAGCGGGGCCTGCTGAGCCCGTCAACGGTGTGGCGCTCGATGCCGGTGGAAGCCTCGAGCAGATGGACAACCGGGGGACTGAGCACTGAGCGTCCATAGTTTCGTTCAGCGCCGTCCGGGCGTGAGCCGCCAAGCGGCACGGCGAGGAGCGGCCAACCGTCGTGGCCACGGCCCCACCAGTGCAGCGGCCAGATCCGGGTGAACTTTCGCACGGGCAGCTCGATGTGCCAGAGCCAGAGCGGGCGGCCGTCTTTTCCCGAGATTGCGTCGACGTAGGCGAGCGCCGGTTCTTGGGGAAGGGCTCGTGGGGCCGTGGGCAGATTCTTGCCGCAGTACAGCGAGATGGTGATCAGGTCGCGTGTGCCGTCTCCGTCGAGGTCCGGCGCGGCGATCGCCTCGATCGGCCCGTCGTTGGCGACCGTATCCGGGCGCATGGGATGTCGCCACCGTGGCTTGCCGGTCCGGCCCTCAAGCAGCTTCACGCCCCGGTAGCCGGCGAGCGGTGGCATGAGTCCGGAGTCGGCGACGACGATCTCGGCACGGCCATCGTCGTCGAGATCAGCCGTCATGGGAAAATCCGGAGTCGCTCCGGCGTAGCGGGCGATGTCGTAGGTCGCGCCGACTTTCTCGGCCCAGAGCTCGCGACCGGTCTTGATCGAGAAGGCATGCAACGTGTTCTGCCCGCCGCCCGGTCTAAGGTCCAAAGCCAGGATCTCGGGTTCTCCGTCACCATCAAGGTCGGCATGCTTAAGTCGGCGGATCGGGCTAAAGCCCAGTGGGAACGGGCCTGCTTGTGGGCGGCCGGTTGCGAGGTCCAGTCCCAGCCATTGCGCGCCATCGAGGACTGCCACCAGCGCCCGGTGCCGGCCCTGGACAAGGACTGACGGTCGCTCCCAGCTCTCGCGTGGAACGTCAGCGAAAGCCTGGTCGAGCGGGTAAGTCCAGAGCGCGCGGCCCGATCGGCTGGAGATTGCCATCACCAGACGGCAGTGGAAGATCTCCGGCTGGACAGCGAGCACACCCGGGGATTTCGCTTGCCGTCGTCGCGCCGCGTCATCGTCCAATTCCGCGAAAATGATCGTGGCGATCAGGTCGGGCGCTCCATCGCGATCGATGTCGGCCAGAGCGGGTACGCCGATGATCTGGCCGGTGATCAACCTCTCGGTGTCCATACGGTTCAGGTCGAGACCGGTCGCTTGAAATCCTCCCTTTTCGTCGAGCCCGGCGGCACAATTCCAGAGCATCGAGCCGTTCTCGCCCGATTGTGCAAGGAATGCCGAAGTGCCTGGAAAAAACCAGAGTAAATCGCCCGTGCCGTCGCCGTTCAAGTCGGGAGCAAGCTCCACAATCCGAGTCCCTTCGTCCTCGCCCGAATAGTCTCGGATCCACGGCGCCGGGTCGTGGTTTGGGCGAAAGGGCAGGGCGGGGTGCAAGGTGTCCCAGTGCACTTCGCCTGTGGCGCCGTCGCGCCGTACGACGGAATCGCCCGACCACTCGATCAGGTCGGATTTGCCCTTCGTCAGCCCGAGTGATGTGATGAACGGCGGAAAGCGAATCGGGACGTCGCGCGCTCGTTCGTCACCGCCAAAGCCGACGCTTCGTTCGCCGCCGAGGAGGCGTCCCTCGTCGAGGGAGATCTCGTGGGTTTGCGTCTCGCCGCGGGTGACTCCAAAGCGGTAGGTTCGGCTCAGTCGGCCCTTACCGCTGACGTGCAGCCGGTAGTCGCCAGCGGGGAGTGAAACAACCGCGCGGGTGACCAGGTCGAAGGGCTCGCCGATTGGCGTGTCGGTTGACTCGGCGAGGACCTGGGCGACCACGGGGGCGTCGACCGTGGTCAGCTCGATCTGGCCCTGGCGCCATGCGTCGTAGAATCGCCAGGTGAGCGTTGCGGCGGCCATCAGGAGGATTGTCGCGGCGCTGGTGGCCAGGGTGTGGGGGATCGTCGGGCGGCTTTGGCGGAGACGGATGAGGAACGAGTGACGGGGTGCTTGGTCAGCGTTGAAGGGGCCATCAACGGGTGCGTCGGGTTCGGGCATGGTCAGGTGCTTCCAGAATAGGTCAGGCTTTTAGCCTGACATTCCGTTGCGAAGGGCTCAAGTCCTCTCTTTCGGCGGCGGATGTCACTCGGGTTCCGCTATGCTATGCTGTCAAAGACCTGGGAAGTGGAATCCGCGCCACACTTTACTCTTAGATGAGAGCATGATGATTAGCCCGGCCGAGTCCGAATGGGTGCGAATTACGCAGTGGGCTGCGCTTGCGGGAAATTGGAGCTTTGCGGAGCACATCGCCCATTATGAGGGGCGTGTGACCGAGCAAGGTTGCGGGTTTGCCATCTGTGACGAGCGATTCCGAGATGGCGTCATTCGCACGAAAATTCACGTGGACGACAGGGCAGAGTCGCAGCACGGTCCGATGAAGGACACTTCCGCGGGAATCGTGCTCGGTTACAATATGGAAACACAAGGCTATTTGATCGCGGGTCTCGGGGCGTTTGATCAAGCGTATTCGATATGGGAATTCTTACCGACGCAAGGTTGGGTGCCGCGCAAAGCTGCGGGGGACATACGTAACCTCCGGACGAACAGGGACTATCAGATTGAGGCGACTCAGAAAGGCCAGCGAATTGGCTTGGTTGTGGACGGCGTTCCGGTCCTAGAGCACGTCCTTCCGAGCCCGCTCCCGGGAAACCAACTCGGTCTGTTCACGATGACGGACTCGCCAGTTGTGTTCCGAGATTTTGAGGTCTGGCGGAGGCAACCGACTGCGTTCGTCGCGATGCAGTTCGGTGAGCCTTATGACACGCTCTACCGATCGGTGATCAGGCCGAAAGCGCATGTCGCTCGGATTCGAAGTGACGCGAATCGACGAGGTTAATCGGCCGGGAATCATCTTCCAGGACATTCAGAAAAAGATCGAGGATGCGAAGGTGGTGATCGCGGAAATCACGGCGCCGAACCAAAACGTCTATTATGAAGTTGGCTACGCTCACGCACTCAACAAACCGACGATTCTCCTGGCTCAACGAGGTCGAGAGCTGCCTTTCGACATTCGGAGTTATCGCGTCATCTTTTACGACGACTCGATTGGTGGAAAGCCGCTGGTCGAACGGACGCTTCGCGAGCACCTGGATTCGATTTTGCACGAGCTTTGAGGTATTGCGTCACTTGCCCTCGCTCTTATCCTCGCTCGGTTTGTAGTCGCGCCAGAGCCAGCGGAGCGAGTCGGGGAGGATGGCGCGGCCGTGGCGGTTGCTGTGGAAGCCCTGGCCAAAGACGAACTGGTGGTCGTAGCCGGCGAACTTGAGGGCCTTGGCCATTTGCTGGTTCGCCAGGGGCCAGTTGCCGTTGTTGTTGTCCAGGTCGTTGGCGCCGTCTTGAAGGAACACGCGGATCGGCTTCTTGGCGGTCTTTCGGATCATGGCCTCGTAGTTGTGGCCGCCCTCGCGCCCGGAGCTGCCGCTGGCGATGTTTGTGAAGCTGCCCACCCACGAGAGGACCTTGCGGAATTCGTTCGGGCGCTCCCAGGCCACCGTCCAGGCGCAGATTCCGCCACTGCTGATGCCGGAGATGGCGCGGCTCTCCGGGTCGTGGCGGAGCTTCACTGTTTTTTCGGCCTCGGGCAGGATCTCTTCGAGCAGGTACCGTGCGTAACGGTCCGAAAGCGTGTCGTACTCAATGCTGCGCTGGCCGGGGCCGCTGCCCGGGTTGATGAAGATTGCGGCCGTGACGGGCATCTCGCCCTTGGCGATCAAATTGTCAAATACCGTCGGCACGAAGCTCGTGTATCCACCGCCATCTTGAAAGACCATCACACAAGCCGGCTGGTCTTCCTTGTACTGGGCGGGGACGTAAATCCACCAGGGCCGCGTGGTGCCGGGATAGATCTTGCTCTCCCAGGGCTTTTGGGGCAGCAGTTTGCCCTTGGGCACGCCGGGTACTTCGGCGAGCTCGGGCGCGTCGGTGTAGACCTCGATGTCGCCGCGGCGGCCGGAGCGCTTGCCGTCGACTTCGTACGACCAGCGGAAGCCCGCGCCGTTCTCGAGCGGGACGACCCTGGCGAAAACAGGAGTGTCGCCGATCCGGGCGAGCTCAAGGGTTTTACCACCCTCGAGGGCCACCGCGGCGGTCTTCGCGTCCGGGGCCTCGATGGCCCAGGCGGCGAGGAGACCCTCGACCTTGGGATTTGCGCCGGTTGATACGTTCAACTTGCCGGATCGATCCTTGCCGAACCAGGCTCGGATGTCGTCAGCCAGGGCGGTGGCAGCTTCGCCGGTGGGCTTACTCGCCAGACGCACGCTCAGCGTTCTCATGTTGAGCGGATCGGCGGCGTGGCCCGAGGTTGCCGTTGCCAGGGTAGACAGGGCGATGATCGAAAACCCGAGCGCATCGCGCGTGTTCATGGCGTGTCCTTCCCGTTCGTTGGCAGGGGAGTGCGGCTCCTCGGGCGCGCCTGAGGAATGCCGGAGCGCTCGAGGGGTAGGCAGACAGGATGGATTCTACTGACGGGCCTGGCGGGTTTCCACGGGCTGGCTCATACTTTAGATTCTTTCCAGGATTGAGGAATCTTTGATCATTTGACTTTCGACGAGGACGAACGGTGAGCGATTCCCGGACAGTGCGAGAGAAGCGGATGTCAACAACCAATCGACTCGGGCGGAGCCTTGCCCTCCTGAATGGGCGGGTTGGATTTTTGCCGGAACTTCGATTCACTGGTAGGCCCGCAATCGTCGTTGGCGCGATTCTGGTGCTTGCGGGCCCGGCGAGGTGTGCGTTCGGACAAAGCGATGGGGACCGCCTGCGCACACTCCAGACGGAGTACATCGAGCAAAGAGCGCAGAAGGTCGCGCGGCTTTATCATTTTGGATCACAGGGACCCGGCGACGTCTTCTCCAACCATACGAGCCACAGCAACCGGTTGATTCCCGTTTATGTCTTCGGTAGGAAGGCCAATCTGGGCGAGGTTACCGGGGAAAACAGCCGCTATCGCGATGCGCAGAAGATCAAGGAATTGTATGGTGTCTTGCCCGAACACACGCTGAACCCTCAAGCTATCTATGCCGATCAAAGCGACCTCTATCGCGTGCAGAAGGATGCGATTGCGCGAGGCATCAAGCACCTTTTCATTGTTTGGTTTGATGGCATGGACTGGCAGACCACGCGGGCTGCGGCGATCGTGCGGACGGGCAAGGTTTATGACGAAGGGAAGGGATCCGGGCTGATCTTTCAGGATTACACGGCCGGGGGAACCGCGCAGTTTGGCTTCTTCGTCACGAGCCCAACGCACGACCAGAACCGGTTCGACGTCGACAAGCAATCTGTGATGATTCCGCCGACGAGCCTGGGAGGGGGCTATGACGCGCGAATCGGCGGTCCCAATCCGTGGACGCTTGGTCCGCTGGGCGAGAAGGCTCGCGGGTATTTCAAAGGACAGTCGGCCAACACGGCTGATCTGGCGGGCGTGCAGGCCGTGGGGGGTGTGCTTCATGCCTACACGGATTCATCACAGAGCGCGGCGGAGTTTGTCACGGGGGTGAAGTCTTATAACAACGGAGTAAACGTCACGGATGACAACCGGATTTGTACAACTCTGTTTCACGAGCTCCAGGAAAAGGGATGGAAGGTCGGGACAGTGACGAGTGTTCCGTTTGACCACGTGTCGCCAGCGGCGATGTACGCCCAGAACGTGCACCGGGATGACTATCAAGACCTGGCGCGGGCGATGCTCGGGCTGCCGGGAATCATGCAGGAGAGCCGGCACGAGCCGGTGCGGCCGGGGCTGGACGTGGTGCTCGGGACGGGATTTGGTGTTACGACGAATTCGTCATCACTGAGGCTGCAAGGGAAGAACGGCGTGAAGGGCAGCCTGTTCATCACGGATGCGGATCTCGCGGCGGTCGACGTGAAGAACGGGGGGAAGTACGACGTCGTGCATACCGAAGCCGGGGTGAACGGTGGTGAATCGCTCATGAAGGCGGAATCGCGTGCGGCGAAACGGAATGGCCGCTTGTTTGGCGTGTTCGGGCGGAATGAGCTGGATCATCTGCCGTACCAGACGGCGGATGGAGGATTTAACCCGGCGCTGAGTCTGGGCCGCAGCGGCCAGAGTCCGTCGGCTGAGGTTTACACCGCTTCCGATCGCATCGAGCAGCCGACACTGGCGCAGATGACTGAGGCAGCCCTGACCGTGATGACGGCTAATCCGCAGCAGAGCACCGCGCTTTTTATCGAGGCAGGAGATGTAGATTTTGCGCTGCATGCGAACAATCTGGATAACGCGATCGGGGCGGTGTTTAGCGGGGAAGAAGCTGTGCGGGTGGTGATCGGGTGGGTGGAGAAACACAGCAACTGGGATGAATCGGTGCTGATTGTTTCGGCGGATCATGGGCATTATCTGGTTATTGATGATGCGAAGGGGTTGGCGGGGGTGAGGTGAGAGGGAAGAGATGTAAGGGGATTTGGGAGTTTGAATACGAGTAGGAGTAAGATTAAGATTAAGATTAAGAGCAGGAGTTCCGGGCGTTCATGGGACGGGCGTACGCGATTGACTGAGCGGGAGTAACTGAGATGAGGCTCGGCGGGGTGCGCAACGGACAGGCGAAGCCGACGGCGACCTGGTGGCGAATGTTGGGCGCTGCCGTGGTTTTCGGTGCCCTGAATATTGGCGCGTGCGTGATCTCCCTGGTCGTGAGGGGAGCTTGGGTGTTCCCGTTTCAGCTCGGGATTTTCTGTTGCAGTTTGATGTTGCTCCTCGTGGCGCTCATTGTTCGTTGGAACATGTTGGGCGGGTATGGTTTCGTTGGCAGGGAGAATGGCAAGCCCATCATCCAGTGGCGCGGGGTGGCCAGGCTCGCTGTGGTGTTTCCGATCTTGAGCGCCGTCGTAGCCGGGGCATTCTTTCTTGACCAAAAGGGATGGACGTTCTTTTTCGTGCTCGGCGAATTCTTATGCGTTGTCAGCATGATTTTGCTGCGGTTCTGGGTTGAATGGCGGATTGATCCGGAGTCGGCATCGTGAGAAGGAGCGACGGGGTGGGAATGCGAGGGCGGCAGCGGGACGGTTTCGAGCCGATGGACATTTGGAATCGCATAGATTGGATGAAGGGCCTGATCGTAGTCGGCGCGATAATGGTTGCGGCTGACCTCGGGCGGAGTGTCAGGGCTTTCGCGGCGAATCTGCCCCAAGACGTGGTCAAGCGGGCGGAGCCTCAGAAAGAACTGCGCTCGCGCGACGTCGATGCCGAGCGAAGACTCCTGGAAGATCTGTCGAGCGCGCTTGATACGGACAGCGAGGATGGCGACTATTCGCGGGTGGATCGCGAGCTGGCGGCGGCGTTTCAGCGGTTTGGGCTGGAACTGGACAAAGGGGATCCCAAGGAAATGGGCGCGCGACTCGCCGGGCGTCCAGGGACTGCGGGGATTGCGGCGGCGATCGATGAGTGGTGCCGCATTCGCCGAACGAGATTGCATGTTCCGAGCTGGGCCCGTCTCGTCGCAGTGGCACGGGCTGCGGATCCAGACCCGTGGCGCAATGCGGTGCGCGATCAACATGGGCGGCCGCCGGCCGATGCTCTGGCCGGCTTAAAGATCCAGGCCGCCGACGTCAAGGCGCTCGAGACGCAGCCGGCGAACTCGCTGCTGAGCCTGTCGCTCATGTTGGCTGAACTTGGTGACCGGCGGGCGGCCGCGGCCGTGGTACGGGTTGGACGCCGGCGATTTCCGAACGATTACTGGTTCTGCAGCAGTCAAGGCACGCTCGATATCGAAGGAACTCCGAACGCAGACCCGGCGGCTGCGGTACGCGCGTACTCGGCGGCTCTCGCCCTCCGGCCGCAAAGCTCGATGGCTCACATGAACATGGCCCTGGCGCTTCAGACCAATGGTCAGCGCAAGGATGCAATGGTCGAGATTCGCGTGGCGATCCGTTTGAAGCCGGACAGCAGCGATGTCCAGGTCGGCCTGGGGTATTTGCTGGAACGAGACGGAAAGCTCGAGGAAGCGAGTGCCCGTTATCGCGAAGCGATCCGCATCAAGCCGGGCGACGATCGGTCGCACTCGTGCCTGGGGGCGGTCTTGTCGGCCCAGGGGAAGCTGGAGGAGGCGATCGCGGTTTGCCGCGAGGCGGTCAGGCTCGCGCCCGAGAGCGAGGAGGCGCGAAGCATGTTCGGCTCTGTACTGGCTTACACCGGAAAACTCGAGGAGGCGATCGCTCAATATCGCGAGTCGATCCGGCTCAAGCCGGGCGATTTTCGGATGCATGTGCAACTGGGCTCCGCGCTCACGGCGCATGGGGACCTGGAGGATGGGATCGCTGCGTGCCGCGAAGCGATCAAGATGGACCCGGAGAGCGTCGCGGCGAAGGTCGGGCTGGGGCAAGCGCTCGCGCAAGCGGGCAAATTTGACGATGCGCTCGTGCTGGGGCACGAGGCGGTCCGCATCAAGCCGAGCGATGGTCAGGCTCATGCGCTCTTGGGCGGCGTCTTATCCGCTCAGGGGAAATACGACGAAGCCATCGTCGAGTTTCGCGAGGCGATCCGGCTCGAGCCGCGCCAGGCCGAGACGCATCTTGACCTGGGATACGCTTGGAAAGAGAAGGGGAATCTCGAAGAAGCCACCGGCAGTTTTCGGGAAGCGATCGGGATCAGCCCATCGAATGCCGAGGCGTGGCTTGCGCTGGCGG
Source organism: uncultured Planctomycetota bacterium (assembly GCA_963823665.1). Lineage (GTDB taxonomy): Bacteria > Planctomycetota > Planctomycetia > Isosphaerales > Isosphaeraceae > CAVXHV01. The sequence continues at coordinate 75,428 of CAWGMQ010000003.1, read as the reverse complement.
ACGTGCTGGGGATGCAGGGAAAGCCCGACCACGCCGCTTTTGCCGCTCGTGAATCGATCCGTCTCAAGCCGAGCGAGGGCCGAGCTCATTTCGCTCTGGGTTTCGCGCTGGGCCAGCAAGGAAAGCTGGATGCAGCGATCGCCGCTTTGAAAGAGTCGGTTCGGCTGGCGCCCGATGATGCGGACGCCCACGTCCAGCTCGGCCATGCATTTCAAATGAAGGGCAAGATCAGGGAGGCGATTGCTGAGTTCCGGGAGGCGATACGGCTTCAGCATGATCATGTGCCGGCGCGTCTTGGTCTTGGTTATGCCTTGACGCTCGAGCAAAAGCCAGATGAAGCGGAGGGCACGCTGCGAGAGGCGGTCCGGCTCGATCCCGAGAATCCCGATTGCCATTTTGGCCTCGCGATCGTGCTGGCCATGCAGAATCAGCTCGAGGCGGCCATCGCCGAATTCCGCGAGGCGGGGCGGCTCAAACCTGAACATGTCTGGGCTCAGCTCAGCATCGGATTGCTGCTGGCGGAGACGGGGAAGCTGGATGAAGCGCTCGGGTATTATCGAGCGGTGGCACGGCTCAAGACGCCTGACGCCAACGCGCAGTTTTTTCTTGGTCACCTTTTCCACAAGGCGAGAAAACTCACGGAGGCCGTGCTTGCGTATCGGCAAGCGATCAGGCTGAAGCCTGCGAGCGCCGAGCCTTTCACGCTTTTCGGACGTAAATTCTCCGAGCAGGAGAGGCTCGAACGGGCGATCGCGGCGTTCCGCGAGGCGCTCGCAATTGAGCCTTTCGACGCGAGCCTGAACTTCGATCTGGCTCATGCATTTTTTAAGCAAGGGAAACTGGATGACGCGATCGTGGCGTATCGCCTGACAGGCGCGCTGAACCCGACTAACGCCACCATCCGGTTCGAGCTCGGCGAGGCGCTGCGGAAGCTCGGAAGTCTGGATGACGCGATTTCCGCATACCGCGAAACGATCCGCCTGGAGCCCAAGGATGCGCAAGCCTACTACAATCTGGGGATCATTCTGGAAAAGCAGGGGAAGTTCGATGCGGCGGAGGAAGCTTACGAGCAAGCGCGAATTCTGGAGCCGGGGATTGATGGGGAGTATTGAATCAATGGATTTCTGGACGGAGGGGCGCGGGTGCCCCACGGCGAGGACGGGCAGCGGGCTGTACGGATTGACTCTAGGGCGCTGTTCAGTCGGACGCGACCCCGCGAAGGTTAGGTGAGGCCGCCGCCGGGCACTCGCCGATTGTTGACAGGGTCGGGTCAGCTATAATGGCGAAGGGTTTTGGGCCGTCGCTCCAAGAGCAAGCGGTCCGACGACCCACTTTTGAAGCCTACGAGACAGTACCGAATGCGGCGTCAACCGCTGAGTAGAGTACGATCGAGGCTCCGAACTTCGAGGGCACATCACGATGCCACAAAAGCGGTCGCGAAGCCAACACATCCTGTCTCACGAGGACCTCGGCATGATGGAGGCCCTCGAGGTCATCCCTGATCTCCGGGACGGGTAGGCAGCCGCCGCACCAACCAAGCTGAGCAGCCACCAATGAGCGAATCCAATCGACGGGAGTTCTTGAAGGCAGGGTACGCCGCGTCCGCAGCCCTGGGGGCGTCCCTGAGCATGGACGCCTGCCACCTCGAGCCCGCTGCGGACGAACAGGGCAGTGCCGAGAAGATTACGTCCACGGGATTGTCCGAGCTCCGGGGTGCACTGAGCATAAACACCGGTCGCCTGCTACTCCCGGGCGATAACGGATATGAAGCCGCCAGCGCCCCGGCGAACGGTCGATTCAACAGCATCAGGCCGTTCGCGGTGGCGCAGTGCGCGAGCGAGGCCGACGTGGTCGCATGCGTCAAATGGTCGGTCAAGCACGGCGTGCGGCCTATCGTACGGGGCGCCGGGCACAGCTACGCAGGCTTCTCGACCAGCCCGGAACTGCTGATCAACATCGAAAAGCTCAATCAGGTGACCATTGACAAGGACAAGGGAACCGCCGTCGTCGGCGGTGCCGCAAGCAACCGGAACTTGTTCGAGAAGTCCGTCGATGGGCCATACATACTCCCGGGCGGCACATGTCTCGGCGTGGGAATCGGCGGGCTCGTGCTCGGGGGAGGAATCGGCTACAACACCCGCTGGGCCGGCCTGACCTGCGATCGCCTCAAGTCGTCGCGGATCGTCATCGCCTCGGGAGATGTCATCGAAATCGACGCCAAGACACACGAAAAGCTTTTCTGGGCGTGCCGGGGCGGTGCCGGTGGCAGCTTCGGGGTCAACACCTCCTTCGTCTTTGACCTGGTGAAGGTGCTGGAAGACGAAGCCACCTACTTCCGCTTCGACTGGCGGGGAGCGGACGCGGCGAAGGCTGTCTTCATCGCCTTCCACAAGCTACTCACCAATCCGACCATGAAGCTGAATGCAGTCGCCATGGCACAAGCGGCCCTCGTGGGACCCAAGGGGCCTCGCGAAGCCATAAACGTCATGTCACGCGGGCACTACATCGGGGCTGCGGACGAGTTGCGAGACCTCGTGCGACCGCTCCTCGATGCCGCTAAGCCGACGAAGCAGACCTTTGAGACGATGAATTTCTGGGAGATTCAAAAGATCTGGGTCGATTGGGCGAACAGAGACGAGCCGCGGCACGAAACGCACTCCTTCGGCGACATCTCGCGATACGCGAGGAAGCCCCTCCCGGAAAAGGTCACCAGCGACCTCATCGATCTGTTAGCCGAGGCCCCCGCGCGCTCCGACGAGGCTAATTGCTCACTCTGGTCACTGGGGTGGGTCGGGGGCGAGGTCGTCAATCAATTCGCCCCAAGTCAGACGGCATACGTCCATCGCGACGTATTGACGTTGCTCCGCCCCACGACGGTTTGGCCCAACAACGTCCCCCCGTCTTTTGTGAAACAGCTAGACGGTTGGGCAGAAGGCATGATCAAGATCATGGCGCCGCACACGCCGAATGAGAGCTACCAGAACTTCCCAAATCGAAACCTACGCGACCCATTAGAAGCCTACTACGGCGCGAACTTGCCAAAACTCCGCGACGTGAAAAAGGCGTACGATCCAAGCAATCTCTTCAGGAATCCCCAGAGCATCCCCCCCGCCTAGGGTGCTATTGTTTTGTCGCCTTGACTATCGATTCGGGTTTGGCTCCCACCTTTCTCAAATAGGCCGCGATGCTTTTCTTGTCGTTTTTCATCGCCACGTCGAGAGCTTTCTGGCCGTTGTTGTTCACTGCGGTCAGGCTAGCGCCGCGCTTCACGAGTAACTCGACGACTTTGAGCGTCGAGTTTCTCTCGCAGGCTTTATGCAGGGGGGTGTCGTTGCCGATATCCGTTGCGTTGATTCTGGCACCGTGATCAACCAGCCACCTGGTTCCGACGATGTCGCCCTGGTGCGCGAATGCGTGCAACAGTGTACGATTTCCTATAAGGTCATTGATGTCGACGCCCGAATTCAGGCACAGGGCCGCAATGTCGTAATTGCCTCGACCATGTCGCTGGCCGTGACCGAGGGCCGCCAGCAGGGTGCTAATATCTGGCTGGCATCCTCGCGCGACGAGAAGCTTTGCGATCTTGACGCTTCCTCCTCGAGCCGCGCACTGGATGAGGGGGTTCAGGGTGCGAACGAGTCTCGCCGGCATTTGAGCCAGCAACAATTCCGCGCAGAGAACGAGCCGGTCCGCATCGGCTGGGTTGACCTTTCCCAGCTCGGACCGGCAGACGTAGTCGAGCGCGGTCATGCCCTTTTCACCCAAAGGGTTGTAATCCGTGGTTTTGGCGGCAAGTGCTCTATCCCGACCAAGCAGATCGCGAAGCCGCTCTACATCCCCGCGCGCGGCGGCGGTAAAGATGTTTCGTTCCGCCCCCGCGTCGATCAGGGCGTTCATAATGTCGATATGCGGCCCGACCGTCGCGGCGCATACAAGGTGGAAATCGGGTTGTGCGCCCAACGTGATCAGAAACTTGATGATTTCCACGTGGCTGGTTTTTTTGGGAGCCGACTTGAAATCCATGACAGCCAGAGCGAGCAGTCGGTCGCGGTTGCTCGCGTTGATCAGACTTCGATTGCTCTTTATCGCGGTGCAAGCACCCTTTTTTACGAGCGATCCCAAGTGAAGTGGTTTTCGATCAAGAGTTTTGCTCGCGTGAAGCTGGCGCCTGCGCCTGTTGATGCAAGCTCGGCAAGTCTTCGCCAGACCGTCGGGTTCCTTACTGCTTCCGTTGAAGGAAGAAGTATCCAATACACTCTTGCATACGCGACATTGCTTTTTCATCGGCTTGATCCGAGGTAGACGCCCGCTCTCTCTCGCCGATCATTCGAGCCCGACTTCCACTGCGGGTCAAGAGTGAGCGGAACGGCGCAGGAAGTTGCCTAGGAGCAAACGCGATCCGGACATCGTGGTCGTTCATCGGTCGGCGTCGGCTCGCGGCTTGGATCTCCTGGCGAGTGGCGTTTATACTGAGGGCCGGGAAAGAACGTGTCGGCACGATCAGGAACTCTTCGTGCGAGGGCATTCCGTGGGGTGGGTTGCCAGCGCGTTTGCCGCCGTCGTGGTTGGTTTGCTGACCGGTGACCAAGCCGGCGCGGCGAATCGTTCTGGTGCGGCCGGGCCGATTGATTACAACCGCGACATCCGGCCGATTCTTTCGGATCGGTGTTATCAATGTCATGGACCCGACGCTGCGCGGCGCAAGGCGGATTTGAGGCTCGACGATGAGGCTTCGGCCAAAGCCGAGCGGGATGGCGGGCGGGCGATTGTGCCGGGTGATCTCGAGTCCAGCGAGGTTTACTGGCGGATCACGGCGAAGGATCCCGGCGAGCGGATGCCGCCGGCGAAGTCGGGGAAGTCGCTCAGCCCCTCGGAGATCGAAAAGCTCAAGCAGTGGATCAGCGAGGGGGCCAAGTGGCAGCGGCACTGGTCGTTCATTCCGCCGGTGCGGCCGGAGGTGCCGGCCGTTCGAGGACGTGAGGGGATCCGGAATCCGATCGACGCGTTCATCCGGTCGCGACTGGCGCGGGAAGGGCTCAAACCGTCACGCGAGGCGGAGCGCGGGATCTTACTCAGGCGCGTGACGCTCGATCTCACGGGGCTGCCGCCGACAGCCGAGGAGATCGACGCGTTTGAGCGGGACGAGAGCCCGAATGCCTACGAGAAGGTGGTCGATCGGCTGCTTGCCTCGCCGCGACTCGGCGAACGGATGGCGACCCGATGGCTGAGCGCGGCCCGATACGCGGATACGAACGGGTATCAGACCGACGCACCTCGAGTGATGTGGCGATGGCGCGACTGGGTGATCGACGCATATAACCGCAACATGCCGTTTGACCAGTTCACGATCGAGCAACTCGCGGGCGACATGCTGCCCAAGGCGACGCTGAAGCAGAAGATCGCGACCGGCTTCAACCGCAACCATCGCGGCAATGGAGAAGGGGGCATCATCCCCGAGGAATACGCGGTCGAGTATGTGGTGGACCGCGTCGATACGACCGCGACCGTCTGGTTGGGACTCACCCTGGCGTGCGCCCGCTGTCACAGCCATAAGTTCGACCCGATCGGGCAGGAGGAGTTTTACCGGTTCTTTGCGCTGTTCAATAACGTTCCGGAAGAAGGGCGAGCGCTCAAGTACGGCAATTCGCCGCCGATGATCAAAGCACCGACTCGGGCGCAGGTGGAAAAGCACGCGGAGCTGGTGCTTTTGGCGGCCTTCCTGGAGTCAGACGCGAGTGCGGATGACCCCAAGATCGCCGCGGCGCAGGCGGAGTGGGAAAGCGCTGTGCAGAGGAATCCGCCCACGGATTGGATGATCGAGGAGAATCTGGTTGTGCATCCCTCGCCGGCTGAATGCCGTCCGGGTGCGGTTCTGGGCGACGTCGCGGGGTTTGGCTTTTACGACAAGTTCACGTTCAGCCTATGGGTTAATCCCGGGGGCCGGGGCGGCACGATTCTCTCGCGGATGGTTGATGAGCCGCTGGGCGAGGGCTTCAGCATCGTGCTCGAGAAGGGCAAGGTGCAGGTGAACCTGGTGAAGCGCTGGCTGGACGACGCGATTCGCATGGAGACGAAGGACTCGCTCGCCGCGAGGGTGTGGACGCACGTCGCGGTGACGTACGATGGTTCACGGTATGCGAAGGGCGTGAAGGTTTACCTGAACGGAAAGCCCGCGGCGATGGTGGTTCATCTTGACGAGCTGAATCAGACGTTTCTGACCAAGGAGCCGCTCCGGCTGGGCTGGGGTGGCGGCCCGGGCAGCCGATTCAGCGGTGCGCTCCGCGACCTGTTCATCTACTCGGCGGCAGTGCCCGAAGACGAACTCTCGATCCTGGCCGCAAAGGAGTCGATTGCCGAGATCCTGGCCACGCCGGCGAAGGCACGGCCGGCCGGGGCGGCCCGGAAGATCCACGAGTGTTTTCTTGCAAGAGGGGCTCCTGAATGGATTCGGAAACTGGATACGGAGCGCCGGGCGGTGAGCCGCGAAGAGGCGGCGTTTTTCGAGCAGATACCGACGACGATGGTGATGGAAGAGATGCCGGTGCCGCGGGTGACGCACGTGCTCGAGCGGGGCCAGTACGACCGGCCGCGCGCGAAAGTCACGGCGGGCGTGCCACGGTGTTTGAACGGAGGCAACGAGAGGCTGGTGCGCAACCGGCTCGAGCTGGCGACCTGGTTGGTTTCTCCGGAGCAACCGCTTGCGGCGCGGGTGGCTGTGAATCGCGATTGGCAGATGCTTTTTGGCACGGGGATTGTGAAGACGCTCGACGACTTCGGTGCGCAGGGAGAGCCGCCGGTGCACCCCAAGCTGCTCGACTGGCTGGCGGTTGAACTCATGAGCTCGGACTGGGATGTGAAGGGCTTATTGCGGACGATGGTGACGAGTGCGACGTACCGGCAATCGTCGCGGGTGAGCCACGAGGCGCTGAGCGCTTGATCCCGAGAACCGGCTGCTGGCCCGCGGTCCGCGGCTCCGGCTTTCGGCGGAGATGATCCGTGATCAGGCGCTGGCGCTTGCCGGGCTTCTGGTTGAGCGGGCGGGCGGTCCTTCGGTGAAGCCGTATCAACCGGCGGGGCTCTGGAATGAGCTGGCTGATGCGGATTATGTGCAGGATCACGGGCCGAGCCTGTACCGTCGCAGTCTTTACACGTTCTGGAAGCGTACCGTGCCGCCGCCTGCGATGGTGGCATTCGATGCACCAGGGCGGGAGACCTGCATCGTTCGGGAATCGCGAACGAATACGCCGCTGCAAGCGCTCGACGTGCTGAATGACGTCACGTTCGTGGAGGCCGCGCGCGGATTTGCCGAGCGGCTGATGTGCGGGCAAGAACGCTCGATCGAGGGGCGGCTCGAGAGGGCGTTTCGTGAGGCGACGGGGCGGCGGCCGCGGCCGGTGGAGCTGGCGATCCTGGTCGATGGATTTCGCAATCAGCTCGAGCGGTTCCGGCGCGATCGCAAGGGGGCGCTGGCGCTGATCGGGCAGGGGGAGTCGCGGCCCGACGCGCGGCTCGACGCGGTGGAGCTGGCGGCGTATACGGCGATCGCCCAACTCATCCTCAACCTGGACGAGACGCTGACCAAGGAGTGATTCCGGTGGACCCGCGGCTCGAGCATGAGATGTTGATTACCCGCCGGCAGCTCTTCGGCCGCGCCGGCGTCGGGGTTGGGGCGATCGCTCTGGCGCATCTTTTCGGGGCCGAGCTCGAGGCGGCCGACGGGGGAGCTGGCGCTTCTTCGACGGGGGCCGGCGTGGCTGGCTTTCCGAACTTCGCGGCGCGAGCGAAGCGGGTAATCTACCTGTTTCAGTCGGGTGCGCCGTCGCAGATGGATCTGTTTGATCCCAAGCCGGGGCTTGCGCGTTTACAGGGCGACGACCTGCCGGATTCGATCCGGATGGGGCAGAGGCTGACGGGGATGACCTCGCGGCAAGACAAGTTTCCGGTAGCGGCGAGCAAGTTTGCGTTCAAGCGACACGGTGGGAGCGGTGCGCAGGTTTCGGAGCTGATGCCGTTCACGGCGAAAATTGCGGACGAGCTTTGCTTCATTCGCTCGATGCACACCGAGGCGATCAATCACGACCCGGCTGTGACGTTTTTTCCAGACCGGGGCCCAGCTTGCGGGGCGCCCGAGCATCGGGTCGTGGGTGGCGTACGGGCTGGGAAGCGACAACCAGGATTTGCCTGCGTTTGTGGTGATGATCTCGCGGGGATCGGGGAACCCTAATGACCAGCCGCTCTATGATCGTCTGTGGGGAAGCGGTTTTCTGCCGACGAGTTATCAGGGAATCAAGTTTCGATCGGTGGGCGACCCGGTGCTGTATCTGTCGAATCCCCCGGGGATCTCGGCGGCGGCGAGGCGCCGGACGCTCGACGACCTGGGGAAGCTGGACGCGATCAATCATCGCGAGTTCGGCGATCCGGAGATCCTCACGCGAATTGCCCAGTACGAGATGGCGTTCCGGATGCAGGCTTCCGTGCCGGAGCTGACGGATTTATCGGGGGAGCCGGGCTCGATATTTGACCTCTATGGACCGGAGTCGCGCACGCCGGGAACGTTTGCGGCCAACTGTCTGCTGGCGCGACGGCTGGCCGAGCGGGGGGTGCGGTTCATTCAGCTTTTCCATCGAGGGTGGGACCAGCACACGCACTTGCCCAAGCAGATCGCGGGGCAGTGCCGGGATACGGACCGGCCGGCGGCGGCGCTGGTTGCGGATCTCAAGGAGCGCGGGCTGCTCGAGGACACGCTGGTGGTCTGGGGGGGCGAGTTCGGGCGGACGGTTTATTGCCAGGGGCCGCTTTCGGCGGCGGATTACGGGCGGGACCACCATCCTCGGTGTTTCACGATCTGGATGGCGGGAGGCGGGATCAAGCCGGGCATCACGTATGGGGCGACGGACGAGTTCTGTTACAACATCACGGCGAATCCGGTGCACGTGCACGATCTGCATGCGACGATTTTACACTGCCTGGGTGTGGACCATAAGCGGCTGACGTTTTCGTATCAGGGGCGGCATCATCGGCTGACGGATGTGCATGGGACGGTGGTCAAGGATGTGTTGGCTTGAGGCATGGACTGGCAGGAGACCTGCGGTCGGGTTGGGGGCGGGGTCTGGAGAACCGCGCCCAATGAGGGAGGCGGGACCTTGTCTTAAGTCGTTTTCTCCATACAGTTAAGGATAACTGTTTTTCAGGCGGGCACGCCATAGGCATGCTTATATTGTGGGAACTACGGAAAATGAAACGCCTAGTGATAACGTAAATTGGTCGATGGAGAGGTCATCGGGCTGCGGCCTGAACCGGTGCGGCCGCCGACACAGCGTGCCGATGAAATTGTCGAACTCTTACGTGACATCTGGATCGCTATGAAGCCCCAACTACAACGCAAAGTCGCGTCGTTGCTACGAAAATCACTGGTTGGTTCGACGTATTGGGACAGGTTGTTCGTCTTCGTGGCTTGATCCCACACTCAGCAATTGCCGGCCTATCTTCGACGGAGCTGTCCCGGCCGAGTATCCTTAACTTCATGAACGAGATCACCCGAGCTTCACCTTTGACGAAGAAGGCCGCTCGAAAGCTTTGGCGCAGCTCTTTCTGCTGCTCTATGACGAGCTACGCAAGCTCGCGGCCGGTTACCTGGCAACGATTAGGATGATTTCAATGGCGTACAATATTCTAAAACGTGACGAGTTATTTGTGCGAATGAAGGCTTGCTGCCGACCTGCGGCTGGTAAGCCGCCCGCGTTTACTCTGATTCTGGGCTCTGGCTTCAGTGTTCCCATCGTCCCTACCACGTCCCAACTCGTCCGTGAAGACCTTCCTTGGTGGCTTTGGTGTAAGCGAGTCGAACCGGGCGGTCCGAAGTTGCAGGATTACCTCGACCGAAAAGAGATTGCGTTTGCGGCCGGCATTAAGGAAGAAGCCAGAGAGTTCTGGCAGCGCGTGCTGGCGTGTCAGAACGACCAGCCCGCCGACCCCAAGAGAAAGCCTTTTCAGCTCGATGCCGAGGGCCTTCCCTCGCGTGAAACGGTGGGAGAGGCGTATAGATTTGCGCTGGCCCCCGTTTGTACGCCGGGACTGTACAATGCACACATGGTTCGGCAGTACTTCGGGGACATCATTCGCCGCGCCGGGCATCGACTTAATGCTGCACACCTTTTTCTGGCCTCCATCATCGCCGAGTTGCCGCACCTGCTCGGAACCGTTTTCACCACCAATTTCGATCCCCTACTTCAGCGATCGCTTCAGTTGTTCAATGCCCCGTACTTCGTCTCCGATCGCCCTGACACGCTTCAAGCGCCTGATGATGACGGGGTCTTGGATGCCCTTCATCTGGTTCACGCGCACGGCAGCATCTATCGTTACATCCTCGCCAGTAGCCCCGAGGAGATCGAGGAGTTCGCCACGAAGAATCACAGCCTGCTTCCGGACTACTTCCGAAAACACGCGGTGCTGATCATCGGCTTCAGTGGGTGGGATGATTCTATCACCCGGGCGCTCAAAAGCGTTGACCGTTTCACCTTCAATCTCTACTGGTGTGATCGCGGCACGAGTCCGAATAGCAGCGACCTCACTGCTGATGCTAAGGAGATCCTTTCGAAGCGTGACGCCTTCTACGTGCCGATCAAGAGTGCCGACAATTTGCTTGCCGAGATGCATCAACACCTTGTCGGCTCGACCCTCCCTCGCTTGTTTCGTGAGCCGATCCTCGTCGCGCGGGAAAAACTCGATACTTGTGATCTCAAAGGAATCACGCTCTCGACAAGGACCGACCGCGCTCGAGTTCCTTCGTCTGACTCGACACCGGGGACGTACGGCACAGATCTTGACCCGTCTGCCGCTACAGGCGCCTCGGACGAGCTGGACCTCAGCGATGCAATCGAAACAATCAAAGCGGATCTAACGCACGCCCAGGCGATCTTCACCGGAGAGTCCACCAGCAACATCAATCAGGCGTTGGCAGCCGGCGTGCGCAAGCGTTTCGCAGCCGCATCCGATGTCTACTTCGGCCCCAATCCCGTTACGCGCACTCCCCGACTTGGACTTCGTTGTCACACACTCCAACGTCCTCCCGCTTCAAGAACGTGCGTTGGCCCGCTTCCGTCGCGGCCGCGTCTACGCAGATCGGGGGCAGGTCGGGGATGCGGAGCGTGCGATTGCCGACTACACCGCCGTGATTGAAATGACCGATGCTCCCGCAGACCAGAGGGCGAGGGCTCGCGCCAATCGCGGCATCACTTACCGCCAGCGTTGTCAGGTCGGGGATTTGGAGCTTGCGATCGCCGACTTCACCGCCGTGATCGAGATGCCCGATGCGCCCGCAGACCACCGGGCGTGGGCTCGCTTCAGTCGCGGCACCACCTACGGTCAGCGTAGACAGGCGGGGGATGTGGAGCTTGAGATCGCCGACTACACCGCCGTGATCGAGATGCCCAATGCTCCCGCAGACCAGCGGGCGCAGGTTCGCGTCATTCGCGGCATCGCCTACGGCCAGCGTGGGCAGGCGGGGGATGTGGAGCTTGCGATCGCCGACTACACCGCCGTGATTGAGATGACCGATGCTCCCGCAGACCAGCGGGCGAAGGCTCGCGTCATTCGCGGCTACGCCTACGGCCAGCGTGGGCAGGCGGGGGATGTGGAGCTTGAGATCGCCGACTTCACCGCCGTGATCGAGATGCCCGATGCTCCCGCAGACCAGCGGGCGATGGCTCGCATCGGCCGCGGCTACGTCTACGGCCAGCGTGGGCAGGCGGGGGAAGTGGAGCTTGCGATCGCCGACTACACCGCCGTGATCGAGATGACCGATGCTCCCGCAGACCAGCGGGCGAAGGCTCGCGTCAATCGCGGCATCACCTACGGCCAGCGTGGGCAGGCGGGGGAAGTGGAGCTTGCGATCGCCGACTACACCGCCGTGATCGAGATGACCGATGCTCCCGCAGACCAGCGGGCGAAGGCCCGCGTCAATCGCGGCATCACCTACGGCCAGCGTGGGCAGGCGGGGGATGCGGAGCTTGCGATCGCCGACTACACCGCCGTGATCGAGATGACCGATGCTCCGGCGGACCAGCGGGCGAACGCTCGCGTCAATCGCGGCATCACCTACGGCGGGCGTGGGCAGTCGGGGGATGTGGAGCTTGCGATCGCCGACTACACCGCCGTGATCGAGATCACCGACGCTCCCGCAGACCAGCGGGCGAACGCTCACCTCAACCGCGGCTTCGCCTACGGCCAGCGTGGGCAGTCGGGGGATGTGGAGCTTGAGATCGCCGACTACACCGCCGTGATCGAGATGAGCGATGCTCCCGCAGACCAGCGGGGGAAGGCTCGCGTCAACCGCGGCATCGCCTACGGCCAGCATGGGCAGGCGGGGGATGTGGAGCTTGAGATCGCCGACTACACCGCCGTGATCGAGATGAGCGATGCTCCCGCAGACCAGCGGGCGAAGGCTCGCGGCAGTCGCGGCATCGCCTACGGCCAGCATGGGCAGGCGGGGGATGCCGAGCTTGCGATCGCCGACTACACCGCCGTGATCGAGATGACCGATGCTCCCGCAGACCAGCGGGCGAGGGCTCGCTTCAATCGCGGCTTCGCCTACGGCCAGCGTGGGCGGTCGGGCGATGCGGAGCTTGCGATCACCGACTACACCGCCGTGATCGGGATGACCGATGCTCCCGCAGACCAGCGGGCGAGGGCTCGCTTCAATCGCGGCATCGCCTACGGCCAGCGTGGGCGGTCGGGGGATGCGGAGCTTGCGATCGCCGACTACACCGCCGTGATCGGGATGACCGATGCTCCCGCAGACCAACGGGCGAGGGCTCGCTTCAGTCGCGGCTTCGCCTACGGCAAGCGTGGACAGGCAGGGGATGCGGAGCTTGCGATCGCCGACTACACCGCCGTGATCGAGATGAGCGATGCTCCCGCCGACCAGCGGGCGCAGGCTCGCGTCAATCGCGGCATCATCTACGTTCAGCGTAGACAGGCGGGGGATGCGGAGCTTGCGATCGCCGACAATGCCGCTGCCAATGCGTGAAATTAAACCGCGGCGCCCCCAAAAAAAACGGCAAGTTGCCTCGCGACATAACATCGTTGCGCCGTCAGCCGATTACGACAGAACGCGTCGAATTCTCGAAATCTTGTGTTTGAGATGCACGCTAGCTATCGTGCCCGAAATATGAAAGCCCTTCGACATTCTCGCCGCTGGACTTGTTTTTGAAAAAGTCGGGACGACGGAAGCGGCACACGAAGTGCGCCTGCTACGACGGAGCGCGTCCCGCGGTATTCAACCTGGCCACTCACCCGAAAACACCTCGGTTGCTGGGCCGGTCATGAAGACGGGCGAGCCATCGCCGGGCCAGTGGAGCTCGAGGTCGCCGCCGGGGAGGTGGGCGAGCAAAGTGCGTCCGGTGCGGCCCGTAAGAACGCCGGCGACGCAGACGGCGCAAGCTCCCGTGCCGCACGCCAAAGTGATGCCGGAGCCGCGCTCCCAGGTGCGCATGGTGACCTCGCTGGGGCTCTTCACCTCGACCACGTGCACGTTCACGCGGCGCGGGAATGCCGTGTGGTGCTCGAGTAACGGGCCGACGGTTTCCAGCGGAAACGACGCGACATCCGGGTCGTAAGTGACGATGTGGGGGTTGCCCATCGAGACTGCGGTGACGTGGAGTGTTCCCTCGCCGACCTCGATCGGGGCGTCAATCGGCGGGTCGCCGGGCAGGAGCGTCGGGATCAGGGCGGCGGAGAGGATGGGCGTGCCCATGTCGACCCGGACGCGTTTCACGCGGCGGCCGTCGATCTCGAGATCGAGGGTGAGGATTCCGCGGCCGGTCTCGATCGTCAACTGCTGCTTCTGGGCGATACCATGGTCGAACAGGTACTTGGCGACGCAGCGAACGCCGTTGCCGCACATCTCGCCTTCGGAGCCGTCGGCGTTGAACATTCGCATTTTCGCATCTGCGCGTTCGGACGGCATGATCATGATGAGGCCGTCGCCGCCGACGCCGGTGTGGCGGTCGCTCACGGCGCGCGCCAGTGCGATGGGGTCACTCGGCGGGCGCTGGTCGAAGGTGCTGACATACACGTAATCGTTGCCGATTCCGTGCATCTTGGTGAAGCGCATCGCGTGATCTAACTCCTGTTTCTCTTCGGGGGAGGCCCTAGACGATAGCCGGTCATCGTCGTGTTGACCCGGTAAAGGCTCTTTCCCGCGCAAATGTAGAGCGTCTTACCGTCGTCGCCGCCGAATTCGACATTGGCGGGTGCTTCGGGGACGGCGATGCCGCCCAGGATTTTTCCCTCGGGCGAGAGGACGATCACAGCGGGCTTGCCGTCCAAGGCCGCGGCGGCAACGATCCGGCCGTCGGTGGTGACGGTCATGCCGTCGATTCCGCGGCCGGCGCCGAAGTCATGGATGACGTGAGCTTTCGAAACCTTGCCGTCCGGCCCTCGAACGGCCGCGATCAACGCCCGCCGCCTGGAGCCGTTGTCGGAAATGTACAGTGTCTTCTCGTCGGGCGAGATCGCCAGGCCATTGGGTTTAATTGCCGTGGTCAAAAGCGGGATGACGTCGCCCTGGAGTCCGATCAAGTAGACTCCTTCCGAATCGAGCTCGCGAGGCTCGTCGCCGACGTAGCGCGGGTCGGAGACATACACATGTCCTTCGCGATCGACGGCGACGTCGTTGGGGCTGTTGAACCGCTTGTTGTCGTAGCTGTCGGCGAGCTTGCGAATCGTGCCATCGCGGTCGGTGACCGAGACGCGGCGGCCGCCGCCGGTGTTGGCTCCCTCGGCGACGATCAGGCGGCCGAGGCCGTCGAAGACCATCCCGTTGGCGCGGCCGCTCGGCTCGCGAAAGACGGAGGTGCGGCCGGTTCGCGGGTCGAACCGCATGATCCGGTTGCCGATGTCGGAAAAGAGCATCGTGCCGTCCTGGTCAAGCGCGCCCCCTTCCGTGAACGAGCCGTCGCCCCAGACCTTTTCCAGCTTGGCGCCGGCGGCGACGATGCTCGAGGAGTCGGGCTCGTCTTGGAGAAAAGCAACGATCATTGCCAGCAAGGCGGCTGTGAGGGGCATTGTGGTTTGTCAGTGGTCAGTTGTCAGTGGTGAGTTGTAAGTTGGCATTCGGGTCTATTTTTCACTTGCGGTTGGTCAAAAGGGAAGGCGGTAGTGGGGTGGGGCCGGACACTAGCAGCATGCTGCGAGACTTTTGTTTCGGTGCGGTGTTAGATGGGTTATCCGAGCGACGATTGTGGTACTTCAGGGTTTGGCGGCGGTTCACGCCGCACACTCGGACTGCGCGGGAATCTGGGGGATTTCAGGGTACTCGCATCTCGCCGGGGTTCTTCACCATGAAAAGGCGATCGAGCGGCAAGCAAGCGGGGTTGCTGGCGTCCGTTGTGGCGCGGTCGTTTTTGATAGGAGGACGCACTTTCGCGGAGCGAAAGGCGACTCTGCTTGTGGTGTTCGTTCTGGCCGGGTTATTGCTGATGGGGCCCGAAGCGAATGCCTGGGTGGGCCACGGGGGCGGGCATGGCGGTGGACATGGCGGGCATGCGCCGCGGGTTTCCGGGTCGCACGGGGGGTTCAAGGCGCCGCGCATGCCTCGAATCAAAGCGCCGGCGCGGAGCTCGGGACACGCGAGTCACGCGAATGTTGCCACGAACAAGGCCGGCTCGACTGTCAGTCACGGAAAGAACCACACCGCCGGCGGGCAAAATCTGGCGACGACCGGCACTGGCGCGACGCACAACCTGGCGACGACCGGCACTGGCGCGACGCACAACCTGGCGACGACCGGCACTGGCGCGACGAACAACAGCCCAGGCGGGCTTTACGGGACGGGCTACACATACGGCTACGGCCCAAACGCTCGTCTCTATCGGGCTTACGGTTACGGCGCTGGCTACCGAAACCACTATTATGGCCGCCGCTACCGGTATGGGCGGTCGCAGGGTTACAACCGTGGGATCGTCGGGCGGCTGCGATCGGTCCTCGGGCAGCTCGCCCGGCTCGATCACGATTACCGGGGGCATCGCGTTCGGGCGATGCACGCGATCTCGATGGCGATTCGCCAACTATCGCACCGGTCGATGATCTACAACGGGGCGGGATTCGCATCCGGGATGAACCGCGGAATGGGGATGGGAGGGGGGATGGGGATGGGAAGAAGAGGTGGCGGCGTTGGCGGCGGGGGGGCGGGGCGGATGTCGCAGGCGCAGTCGGATATTCGGATGAGCCACGCGCTGCGGACGCTGCAGGGGATTAACATGCAGCTCGGGGGGCAGGGGGGATACACGCTGGGGCAGGGGCGAGCACGAGGGCACGTCATGCACGCGATTCAGGAACTGCACGTCGCGTTGTCGATACGCTGAGATCGGACCGCCGGTCATTCCTCGGCAGCTTCCAGGGATTTCGAGATCAGGTGCCCATCGTCGGCGACTTCGATCAAGTAAATGCTGTCCTTCGACTTGACCTCGGCTTCGTAGGTTTGGCGGCCAAGACCGGTCGACCGGGTTATGTCCCCGATCGTTCCACCCTTCGCGCACTCGCGCAAGGCGGTTCTCACCTCGAGGGGGCACTTGTCGAGCGTGACTTCCTCGTCGGTGATGACGAGGACTTTTTCGACGAGCGTCCCGTCCTCCGCAACGACGAGCTGGTAGGACTTGCCGGCATGCGCGACGAGTGTCTCGTAGACCGTGACTCCGTATTTGATGTCCTTACCGACATCTGTGATCTTCTCGCCGAAGCATTCGTCGCGTAGAGTCGTTCGAACGGCGGCGGGGCATTTATCGAGGGGTATTTCGGCATCATCAACCGCGAGGTTAACTTCACTCAGCGTGCCATCTTCGAGCACGCCGATTGCGTACGGGCGACCGCCGAGCTTGACTTCGGCCCAGTAGACTGTCTGCTCGTCGTCACCCGTTTCCTTGGTCACCGTCTCGATCTTCGCCCCCTTGGATTCGGCTTCGAGTGACTTGCGAACGGCCGCGGGGCAATCGGCGAACTTGATTTCTTGGTCGTCGCCGGAGAGCACGGCCGCGAAAACCAATCCGAAGTGCGCGGTCAGCAAGACCAGCAGAGGCTGCATGGCAACCCTTTCCGGCTAGATGACGGGAAGAAACCAGTCGGGCGATCTGGATGGCGATCGTTTCAGTTTGCTACGGTCGCGGGAGATGGTCAAGTGAACGTCAGACTTGCCGAAGCCACGCCGGCCGATGCTGCGGCCATCGCGGAGCTGCACACGGCGGTCGCCGATCGGCTCACGGACGAGTTCGGCCGCGGCCACTGGTCGTCTCATGTTTCGGAGAAAGGCGTCCTGTTCGCGCTGCGAACCTCGCGCGTCTTCGTGGCCAAGAGCGGCATCAAGGTTGTCGGCAGTCTCCGGCTGGCGACGACGAAGCCGTGGGCGATCGACAAGTCGTACTTCACGAAGTGTGAGCGGCCGCTCTATTTGACGGCGATGGCCGTGGAGCCTTGCCAGCAGCGCACGGGAATCGGCCGGGCGATGCTCGACGACGCGAAGCAAATCGCGCGAGCGTGGCCGGGCGATGCGATCCGGCTTGACGCGTACAACACCGCGGCAGGAGCGGGAGAGTTTTACGCGAAATGCGGATTTCGGGAGGTCGGACGGGTGACGTACCGGGCGACGCCGCTCATTTATTATGAACTGGTATTCTGCTGATTTCCCAATGCGCGATATCGAAGCGGCGAACGGCAACAACCGGGTTGTGACGCGAACTCGTCCCGATGGCAATTCTCGTCCGGTGGGGACGTGGCCGCACGTCAATCGGCCCACGGCGGAGCGCTTAATTTGATCCGTCCGCGCACTGTTTTGATGACCTCTCCCCAGATGCGCGAGGACCTTTGCGCGGGATCGGCTTCCGATTTGACGATATCGACGCGATATCGACCGGGCTGCGCACGGCGCACGACTTCGACGACTTCATCGATGGAAGTACCTTCGCCGACCAAAGTTCCGTCCGGCGATATGACCTGGTACTGCGTGGGCATGGTCTCGGCTCCAGAAGAGGCCCTGACCCTGACCAGTCTTCGCGAAACTGCTATTCTCGCCTATCTTGCATAGAATGGCTAGAGTTTCGTTTAATCACCCATGTAGAAGCGTGCAA
Organism: uncultured Planctomycetota bacterium; assembly: GCA_963823665.1. Lineage (GTDB taxonomy): Bacteria > Planctomycetota > Planctomycetia > Isosphaerales > Isosphaeraceae > CAVXHV01. The sequence goes on along the minus strand of CAWGMQ010000003.1, from coordinate 57,309 downwards.
GCGACCGATCAGAGGAGCGCGGAGGATGGAGGGAGGATCGGGGATACCCCATTTCCGCTGGCACCGCTCTCGCTGTTGCTGATCGGTACGAAGGCAGGTCTGATCCGTTGCCGAGCGCTTTTCGGCACCCGTCTCGGGATGGGCGTTTGCGGAACGCTTGCTGCTTCCCTAGAATAGGGTGCCTGGCCAGCTCAATGACATCGCCGGCCGGGTTGATCGAGAGTCTGTTGCGGGCGAAGTGCCCGCCGAGGTGAGTCATGGTTGGCCTGGCCGAGACCCCGTTCGACCTGAAGTTTCGCCTGCTGGATGTGCCAGTGCGGATTCACCCGCTATTCTGGGCGGTCGCGGCGGTGCTGGGTTGGCGCGAAAATAATCTCCCGGTGGTGTTGCTCTGGGTGTTGTGCGTGTTCGTGTCGATAACGGTGCACGAGTATGGGCACGCCCTGATGTCGAAAGCGTTCGGGTGTACACCATCGATCGTGCTGTGGGGAATGGGTGGCCTTTGTTACAGTCAGGGAGAGCGGCAGACGCCGCGCGAGCGGTTGGCTGTGGTGCTTGCGGGGCCGGGTGCGGGGTTCTTGCTGCTGGGATTGGTCATGCTGCTGGGCACGCTGTTCTTCAGGATCACACCGCTGGAACACGTTCAAGCGGCAGGAGCGATCGTCGGGCTGGGAACGGGAAGCGGATTCGGCGGGGTTCATGACAAGATCGCCGTGACTCTCGGGGCGGAGGGTGCAACTTATTATACTGCCTATGCTTATCTGTTCTTGATGTTGATCAATCTCTTCTGGGGATTGCTCAATCTGCTGCCGATCTGGCCGCTGGACGGCGGGCAAGCGACGCAGATTCTGCTGTCGCTGTACGATCGCCATCGAGGGCAGCGCTGGAGCCATATTGTTTCACTTCTGGTTGCAGGCGGGCTCGCGCTTGTGGTGTATCAGCTCACGAAGGACATTTTCCTGACTGTCTTCTTCGGCTACTTCGCGTTCGTCAACTATCAGGTTTTGCAGACGCTCCACCAAGCACACTCGATGGGGCTTTATCAAGAAGACGAGTGGTGGAGGAAGTAGAGACGGAAGCTCCGCGCACCGGGGGGGCGGGCGCGACGTAGAAAGAACCGCCCGTTTGACGGTCGCGGGGATGTGTGATTGATTCTATGATGTGGGTGAGGTCATCCCTTTCTTTCGGGGCGTCGAACCACAATCATGTACGGTCCGACCGGGGGTGGGAGGGCGTCCGACCTCATCATCATCATTCATCCGCGATCGTGCGGTCGTGGTCTATTCAGAAAGCCGCCATGTCTCCAAGAAAAACGCGAACGAGAAAGCCGAGGAAGCCGTCGGGCGAATCGGTTGTGCCGACAGTGGAGGAACGGGTCCGCAAAGCCGGCCAGGCCGGTGGGCTCCTCGTGCTGTCGGAGCGCGAGGATGACCAGGCTCTGCAGCCGTGCCAGATTCCGCTCTTGCCGCTGCGGTCGGATGTGGTCTTTCCGCAGACGGTCGTTCCGCTGGTCGTCAACCGGCCCAGCGGTATCCGGTTGATTGACGATTGCATGGTGGGCGAGCGGATGGTCGGGTTAGTGAGTCAGCTTCATCCGGAGACGGACGCGCCGGGAATCGACGATCTTTATCCGGTCGTATGCGTCGGTTTGATCCTGAAGATGCTCAAGTTCCCCGATGGCTCGACGCGGATCGTCTGCCAGGGCCAGCATCGGGCGCGGCTGGTGGGTCTGGTGCAGACGGAGCCCTATCTGATCGGGCGGATCGAGCCGTATGAAGACATCGTCGAGGGGGGTGTCGAGCTGGATGCGCTCGTGCATCACGTCAACCGGTTTTTTCAGCGGATGGTGGACCAGAGCCAGCAGATTCCGGAGGAGCTGCAAGTTGCGGCGATCAACACCAAGGAGCCGGGCCGGCTGGCCGATCTGCTGGCGTCGAGCCTTCCGTTCACGATCGAGGAGAAGCAGAGCCTGCTGTGTGAGATCAACGTGCGGGCTCGTCTGGAGCGGCTGGGGCAATACCTGTCTCGTCAGCTAGCGATCCTCGAGCTCTCGACCAAGATCCAGGAGCAGGTTGGCAGCGAGCTGACCAAGGCCCAGCGCGACCATTTCTTGCGCCAGCAGCTCAAGGCGATCCAGGAGGAGCTTGGTGAAAGCGAGGGGGAGAACCCCGACGTCGCAGAGATGTGGGAGCGGATCAAGAAAGCGAATCCGCCGCAGGAAGTGCTGGGCGAGGCCGAGCGTGAGCTGGAGCGGCTTTCGGGAATGCACCCGAGCTCGGCGGAATACTCGATCGTGCGCACGTATCTGGACTGGCTGGCGATTCTTCCGTGGAGCAAGGCGAGCCGCGATCGCCTCGACCTGAGGCGGGCGCGCCGGGTGCTGGACGACGACCATTTTGACCTGGAGAAGATCAAGGAGCGGATTCTCGAATACCTGGCGGTGCGCAAGCTGAAGCGAGACATGAAAGGGCCGATTCTGTGCCTGGCCGGCCCGCCCGGAACCGGCAAAACCTCGCTAGGCAAAAGCATCGCCAAGGCGCTTGGCCGTGAATTCGTGCGGGTGAGCCTGGGGGGGGTGCACGACGAGGCGGAGATCCGAGGGCACCGTCGCACCTATGTGGCCGCCTTGCCCGGTCGTGTGATTCAGGGGATCCGCAAGGCGGGGACGAACAACCCCGTGTTCATGCTCGACGAAGTCGACAAGCTGGGGGCGGATTTCCGCGGCGACCCGTCGGCGGCGCTCCTGGAGGTGCTCGACCCGGAACAGAATTCGACCTTCCGCGACCACTACCTCGACGTTGATTTCGATCTGTCGAAGGTGATGTTCATTGCAACTGCGAACATGCTCGAGACCATCCCTTCGCCGCTGCTGGACCGGCTCGAAGTGTTGCAGCTTCCCGGTTACAGCGAGGAGGAAAAGACGCAGATCGCGCAGAAGTACATCATACCCAAGCAGCTCGAGCAACACGGTCTCGAAGCCAAGGACCTCTCGATCACCGATGCGGCGATCCGCAAGATCATCGCCGATTACACGCGGGAGGCCGGGCTGCGGAACCTGGAGCGCGAGATTGCTGCCATCTGCCGCAAGGTTGCCCGCCGCCGCGCGGACGGGCCAGAAAGGGCCGACCAAGGTCGAGCCAGCGGATACCGCCGAGCTGCTGGGGCCGTCACGGTTCTTCCGCGAGCTGGCTGATCGGACCGGCGTGCCGGGAGTCGCCACGGGCCTGGCCTGGACGCCGGCCGGCGGCGAGATCCTGTTCATCGAGACGAGCGGCATGACCGGCAAGGGGAGCTTGACGCTGACCGGCTTGCTCGGCGAGTCCATGCGGGAAAGTGCCCAGGCCGCGCTCAGCTACCTGCGCAGCAATGCCAAGGCGCTGTCGCTCGATGCGTCGCGCTTCGGCAAGACGGACCTGCACATCCACGTGCCGGCCGGGGCCGTCCCGAAGGATGGTCCGTCGGCGGGCGTGGCGATCACCGCCGCGCTGATCAGCTTCTTCCGAGCCCTGCCGATTGTGCCGAATCTGGCGATGACCGGAGAGGTGACGCTGACCGGGAGAGTGCTGCCCGTCGGCGGCGTGCGGGAGAAGATCCTGGCGGCACGGCGGGCCGGCATCGAGATCGTTCTCTTGCCGCGCCACAACGAGAAAGACCTGGTGGACATTCCCGCGGAGGTCAAGGCCGACCTGACCCTTCGGCTCGTCGATACGCTTTCGGACGTCGTCGGCTATCTCTTCGCCATACCGGCAGCCGGCGCCAAGACGAACGCGCAGTGCGCGCTCCCGGAGAAGGTTGCCCCACGGGGCGTTCGTAACAGGCTTCCCAACGGCCGCAAGGATAGCCCGCCGCCGTGATCCCGCGGCACGGGTGTTCGAGCGAAGTCGGATGTCGGGGCGGGCATGCGATCGCTGCTGCCCATTTCTGATCTGGCCCTGCGGCGAGATTCTGCTTTAATGCGGCGGCTCTTCGTTGCCGGCGGAATGTAGGCCGTCGCGGTAACCCAGGACCGCCCAGGGCGACAGACGAGCGGCATGAGATTACCGGCATCGCATGAAAATCGAGCATCCGCTTCTGGTGCGGGCGATCGGCGCGGGCGGGGCCGCTTTCGTGCGGCGGCTTGGCCGGACGCTCAAGTACCATTTTCGGTACAAGGACCCGGCTGTCGCCCCCGAGGTCGCGAAGTCGACGGGCCAGCGCTACATCTACGCGTTCTTTCACGAAGTGATGTTGTTTCCGGCCTATTACTGGAACTGGCCCGAGATGCACATTCTGATCAGCGAGCATCGGGATGGCGAGCTGATCACGCAGGTGATCAGGCGGCTGGGCTTCAGCGTGGTTCGCGGCTCGACGACCCGGGGCGGTGCGCGGGCGCTGCGGGAGATGAGCCTGCGCATTGACCGGGGACATCTGTGCGTGACGCCGGATGGTCCGCGGGGTCCGCGGCGGTCGGTTCACCAGGGAGTTGCCTACCTTGCGAGCCGCACGGCCTTCCCGATCGTGGGGGCGGGAATGGCGTTCAAGAAGCCGTGGAGAGCCAGGAGCTGGGACCGATTCGCCGTCCCTCGACCGTTCAGTCCAGCGGCTTGCGTCGTGCCGGAGGCAGTCGATCGTGCCGCCAGACGCCGACCGCGATACGCTTGAAGTCGTGCCGCAGGGAGGTCGAGCGGCGGATGCAAGAAGCCATGCTTGAAGCCGAGGCGTGGGTGGAATCGCTTTGAGGGTGGAAACGGCGAGCTGGTCGATCGTAGACTGGTAGAGCAGGCGCGGCCGCTGGGAATTTGATTTGAGCTCCGGATTCCTCTTGCCTGGATTTTGCGTTTCGAGTAACGTCCGCCTTCCTTTCCAGGCCCTTGCTTTCAGGCGCGCCGGCGCGTGCATGTCTTCTTGGACGGGGGCCAACCGTGAACCTGCGACCGCGTGCGGTTCATCCATTGGGTTGGCCGATCCGGTGTTCGCTGTTGGTGGCGGCGGCCGTGATACTGGGGCTTTTGGTCCTGGCGAGGAAGCTGGAGCCCGATCCAAGCGGATTCGGCACGCACACGCAGCTCGGATTGCAGCCTTGCTCGTTCATGACATCGACGGGGAGGCCGTGTCCGACATGCGGGATGACGACCGCGTTTGCCTGGGTTGCGCGAGGCCGATTCGACAGGTCATGGCAGGCGAATCCGGCGGGGTGCATGTTTGCCATGCTGTCGGTTCCGCTCATTTTCTGGCTGGCGGCGAGCGCGGTTGCGAACCAACCGTGCGGGTTCAAGTCGCTGTCGAGGCCGCTGGTGATTGTAATTGTCGCGGCCGTCCTACTGAGCGTCGCGACCTGGTTGGTGCGATTGATCGTCTCGCCCGCCGTTCCGGTCGGGCAGGGGTTTGGCCGAGAGCGCCATAGCCGGAACAGGGTTCTGATCATTAATCAAGGAAGGAGGGGGGACGGATGACCCCTCGAATTCGCACGAGGTTTCAGATCGCCGCGAGAATCGTGCTGGTTGCCGGCGGCTTGATCGCGGTCTGTGGATGTGACCCGCGGACCCTCGCCTACTTCCTCCAGCCGTTCGAATCGACCATCCCTCCTCCTGAGGGATCTCCGCAGCTCGAAGGGAAGAAGGTCGTGATCCTGTGCAACGTCACATCGTCGGCTGCGGGGGAATATCCGTCGCTCGATCGCGATGTACCTCGCATCCTGGCTGACATCCTGCGGAAGAAGATCAAGAAGATCACGATCGTCGAGCCGGACAAGGTCGCGACCTGGGTTGAGGCCCACCCGCACTGGACCGAGCCCGCCGACGCGGCTCGAGACTTCGGGGCGGATGTCGCGATTTTCCTCGAGGTCGAGCAATTCCAGTCGCAGTCGCCAGGCGATCTGAACATGGTGCATGGCGAGTCGAAGGTGCACATCCAGGTGTTCGAGCTGGATTACCCCAAGAACAGCCGGGACAAACCGATCAAGGACCAGCCCAAGGAATCCCACAACATCTACGATGGTTACGCGGAGAGCACTTTCCCGAACCGCGGGCCGCTGCCGATTGACTCGGGGACGAGCCGTAGTGCGTTCGCCCACACGTTCGTGAAGATCGTGGTCAAGGAGATCTCGTGGCACTTCGTCGAGCACCGAGAAGAAGACACGATCCAGAATTCACGGATCGAGAAGTGACCGCGTGCTTGAGCCGGTGAGGAATTTGGCTGGCGCACTGATCGTGACGTGACGTGACTGATCACTCGGGGTGCAGAGGCAGGCGAAATCGCCTCCTCTGGCACCCCGAATATCATTTTTTCGATCGACTAAGAGAATTTGAAGGGTCCATGAACTGTTTCAGGGACGGTTGACTAGCGTTTGACGCCTTTTATAATCGATCCTGAGTCGATCCCGCGCAGATCGAGCCCCTCGAGAATTCGTGCTTGGTTCCATGCGTGGAGTGAATGTGAAGCGATCGGTCCGCATTGGGGCAGCGGGCATTCAAGACGGGTCTGGCATCGGGAACACGCAGGGTCCAAGCCTTGGTTGGATGCTCCAGTCCGAAATCAGGGTTCGACGAAAGCACTGAGTGGTTGATTGGCGGGAAGGCACATTCGCAGTCCCGTCCGATCGTGAGTCTCAACAGGAGTTTGCATCGATGCGAAAATTTGCATTGGGTCTCGTGGTTCTTTCGCTGATCGCCATGCCGGCCCTCGGCGGCCCGGGGAAGTTCAACAAGAAGGTCGCTGCTCGGCGACAAGGCGCCTGAGTTCTCGGGCCTTCCGGCTGTCGAGAACGGCGAAGACACCAGCGTCTGACGTTGACCGACATCAAGGAGCCGGTCGTCGTTCTGGTCTTCCTGGGCAATCACTGCCCGGTCGTCAAGGCGTACGAAGATCGTTTGATCGAGTTCACGGCGGCCTACAAGGACAAGGGCGTGAAGGTCGTGGGCGTGAGCGTCAATGACCGCGACGATGACCGCATTCCGGCCATCAAGGACTACATGAAGGATCACAAGTCGAACTACGTCTACGGCTATGACGAAAGCCAGAAGATCGGCCGTGCGTATGGTGCGACCAACACGCCGCAGTTCTTCGTCTTCGACAAGGAGCGGAAGATCCGCTACCTAGGTGCGATGGACAACAGCCAGCGTGAAGACAAGGTCACGAAGACCTATCTGAAAGACGCGGTCGAGGCCCTGCTGAAGGGTGAGACGCCTCCGGTCGAAGAGACCCAGCCCCAGGGTTGCAACGTTGTCTACAAGAGGAGCGAAATGAGCACGTGCCCGGGCGCATCGTGCTTGCTTGATTCGCTGATCGTGATGTACGATCAATTTGATAGCTGCCGGGCCGAGCGATCGGCTCGGCGGCGTTATTCATTGAGAAAGAACTTCGATGAACCCAATGGCTCGATACCTGGTGCTGGTCGTTTTGATCGCGGGTGGCGTGGTTGGGGTCTGTGGCTCGTACCGGTCGGTCAGACGACGGCGACTCGAAGCGGTAAAGTCAAGCTCGAGCGGCTGAACTGGAAACAGCTCCAGGCCCGCTTGGCCGAGAACCAGAAGATCAAGTACACCCTGGTCGACGCCTGGGCGACGACGTGCGGTCCCTGCAAGGAGAACTTCTCGCACGTGCTCGAGATGCACAAGAAATTCGCCGACAAGGGCCTGCAAGTCATCTCGCTCTCATTCGATGATCCCGAAGACGAAGCCGCCGTCAAAGAGGCCATGAAGTTCCTCGAATCCAAGAAGTCGAATATCATCAACATCCTTCTTGATGAAGGCGAGGGCGGGGGCTTCGAGAAGTTTCACGTCAACACGATTCCCGCCGTATTCGTGTATGGGCCCGATGGGAAGGAAGTGAAACGATTCACGATGGACGACCCCGATAACCAGTTCACTTACGACGAAGTCGAGAAGGCGATCAGCTCGCTGCTCGACGCCAAGAAGTGATTCACCCGGCCACAAACCAACGCAAACCTCTGTTTAGCAAGTAGAGATCAATGAAAGACGGAATTCACCCCAAGTATCAGGACTGCGTCGTTACCTGCGGATGCGGCAACACGTTCAACACACGCAGCACCAAAGCCAAGATCGCGGTTGAAGTGTGCTCGAAGTGCCACCCGTACTTCACCGGCTCGGTCAAGTTTGTCGATGCCGCGGGGCGCGTCGATCGTTTCAACAAGAAGTTCCAAGGGACCTACGGCAAGGGCAAGAAGGGTGCTGCGGCGCCCGCTGGCAGAGAAGACCTAGCGCCTCAACTCGACGTTTCACGGCGACGGCCCGCGACCCGGTCAAGACGATCGGACCGCGGGCCGTTCTGCGTTTCGCTCAGTCGGCCGCCAGTCCGGAATGCGCCGGCGACGTCGCCGGGAACTCTCATGTTCGAGAAACTCCAGGCGGATTATCAGCGATTTCTGGAAATCGAGCGAGCGTTGCTTGACCCGGAAGTGACGTCTGACGCACGTCAGGTCCGCGCGCTCTCGAAGGAACGGGGCTCGCTCGCGAAGCTCGCCCTCGGTTACGGGCGCTATCTCGATCTCGGCCGCCAGATTTCCGAGGCAGAGGAGGTTTGCAAGCACGAAAGCGACCCCGAAATGCGGTCGTTACGCCGAGGCCGAGCTGGCCGCGCTGCGAGACAAGGAGGCGAGCGAAGGTGAGGCACTTCGCGACTTGCTCTACGACCGAAAGGCCGGGGCCATGCACGCGGCCGTGATCCTGGAGATCCGGGCGGGTACCGGTGGAGAAGAAGCGGCGCTCTTCGCACGCGACCTGTACGAGATGTATCGCCGGTTCGCCGAGAGAATGGGGTGGAAGTTCGAGATGCTCGACATGGAAGCGACCGAGCTGGCGGGCTTCCGCGAGGTTTCCTTCAGCTTGAGCGGCGACACGCGCATTTCGCCACATTCAGTTTGAAAGCGGCGGCCATCGCGTTCAACGCGTGCCCGAAACCGAAGCCCAGGGGCGCATTCACACCTCGGCCGCGACCGTCGTCGTGCTTCCCGAGCCCGAAGAGGTCGACATCGTGATCCGGCCGGAGGATCTCCTCATCGACGTCATGCGTGCCGGCGGGCCGGGCGGCCAGCACCAGAACAAGACCGAAAGCGGCGTCCGGATTACCCATCTTCCCACCGGCGTGGTCGTCAATTGCCGGGACGAAAGGAGCCAGCACAAGAACAAGTCCAAGGCCATGCGGATCTTGCGCAGCCGGCTGTTTGACCAGATGCGCGAGTCGGCGCGGAACGAGCGCGACGAAGCACGCCGAAAACTGATGGGATCTGGGGATCGCTCGCAGAGAATTCGCACGTATAATTTTCCTCAGAACCGCATGACCGATCATCGGATCGGTCTGACGCTGTACAATCTGGACCAGATCATCCAAGGTGACCTACTCGCCCTGACGAGCGCCCTGATCGAGCACGACCGGCGCGAACAGCTAGGCGACCTGGCGTGACCAAGGCGGCAGACTCGCTTGCGAGGCGAGAACGGAGTGGGGTCTCTTCACCGTGATCGATGCAAGACGCACGACAACCGCGCGGGATGAACCGGAGAAGCCCGGCGACGACGGCCTGGACCGATCGGGCGATTGCTCGGCTGGACCACCGATTTCCTCAAGCGAAAGGGGTCTGAGAGCCCGCGCCTGGACGCGGAGGTCATGCTGGCTCACGCGCTTGAGACGCAGCGGGTCGAGCTCTACACGCATTTCAACGATGAGGTGGCTGAGCCGGCGCGGAAGGCGTTCCGCGAGCTTGTGCAGAGGCGAGCAGCGGGGGCGCCGGTGGCCTACCTCGTCGGCCGCAAGGAATTCTTCTCGCTGTCGTTTACCGTGTCTCCGGATGTATTGATCCCGCGTCCGGAATCGGAATTCGTCGTGACCGAATACCTGACTGCAACCCGAGGCGATCGAGTCGCCGCGGTGTGTCGATGTCGGGACCGGTTCGGGCTGCCTGGCCATCGCCTCGGTGCACCGTCAGCCAGGGGCACACTTCGTTGCGATCGACATCAGCGAGCGAGCGCTGGCGGTCGCCAGAGGCGAATGCCGCCGAGCTTGGCGTGGCCGATCGCATCGACTTTCGGCTGGGTGATCGGGCTCGAGCCGCTTGGCGGTGAAGACGGTTTCGACGCGATCATCGCCAACCCTCCCTACATTGCAAGCGATGAGATCGATCAACTTGAAGCGGGCGTGAAGGACTACGAGCCGCGACTGGCCCTTGACGGCGGGCCAGGCGGCCTGGTGGTGGTCTCGCGCTTGATCGAGGACGCGCCCGCGCACCTGCGGCCGGGCGGGCACCTCATCCTGGAGATCGGCAGCGCGCAGGAATTGCCGGTACGCGCCTTGATCGAGAAACAGCCGGGGCTGAAGCTGGCCCCGACGGTGTTCGACCACGCCAAACACCCGCGTGTCATTCAAGCGGCCCGCGTCGGCCAGTAGACCGGAGTTATCGCCAGTCCGCACAGTCGTTACTTTGGTCCTGTTTGCCGCTTTACCGGAACTACTGCCGCAGGGCTTCGGGAAGGGTTTTCAAATCCGCCAAGCGCTGTTCGCGGCTTCCTTGGCCGTCAGCTGGCGAAGCAACGCGCACAACTCTTCCGAGAGCTGGGGCTTGACCTGGGCCGGGTCGAGCGGCTCGGCGTTGATGCGCTGGAGCATCAGCGCGGCGTTGTTGGTGGCGTCGTACGGCAGGCGCTCGGTCAGGAACTCGAATGCCATCACGCCGAAGGCGAAGATGTCGATCCGCTCGTCGATCGCCTCCCGACGCAACAGCTCGGGGGCCATGTACTGCACCGTTCCGGTACGGTTGCCGGGCCCGCAGAACGCCGGCCGGTTGGGAATGGTCAGGCCGAAGTCGATCATCTTGACGTGCTGTTCGCGATTGACCAGGAAATTCCGCGGATTGATGTCGTGATGGATAAACCCGACGGAGTGGAGTGAGGCGAGCGCTTCGGCGGCCTGGGCCAGCAGCTCGACCTTTTCGGCCGTGCGAGCCGACCGTGTCTCGCGCACGAACTGAAAGCTGACCCCGTCGATGAATTCCATCACCAGGAAGTGCTCGCCGCGATTGGTCGTCCCATACTCGAACGTGCGAACGATGTGAGGGTGCACCAGATGAATGGCCATCTCCCCCTCGAACGGGACGTCTTTCCTTGGCCGAAGCTCGGGCGGTGGCCGCTTCGTTCTTTTCTCGAGATTGCACTTTCAAGCAAACCGTCTTGCCGGTCTGATTGTCGAGCGCGCGAAAGACCTTGGACATGCTTCCGCGCGAAGTCTCCGAGACAATCGAGAAACGCTTCTCGAGGTTCACCCGGCGCGATCCGCCAGAGGCGCCACCTGATCCACTCGAAGCAAATAGCTCTCTCAACTTGGTGAGCATCACGACGCTCTCGATCTGTTCTTGAAAAACCCCGGTGATCCTATTGGGGAATGAGGCGCACCCACGGCGGTCGCGGAGATTGACTCAATCATTCATTGCAATCGAGGTGATGACTTTGCCCCAGCGTAGCATTTTGTCGCGGCGGGACCATCCCATCATGTAGCTTCATCAACATTCTACGCAGTCGACCGATGTTGAGGGGAAAAATGTTCGCAACTCGAGCATACCGTTCCACGCGCGCACTCGTCTTCTGCTCCTCGTTAACGGTATGAGTACGACGCTCGTGCGACAAAGTGACATTCGTCCGAAGTTATGGTTTCATTAACGAATCTTGAACTTGACTGCATGCATTCGTCAGTGTATCGCCGCAGCCCCGAGAGCAACGGAGGCGATCTTCATTCTCTCAACGTCGATCAGAATCCGGCGAGGCGGCCGCGGCGTTCTTGCGAAGATAACTGATCCACGCGTGGTTGCGACCGGGCGGCAGGGGAATCGGGCCGGCCGTTCGGGCCAGGATCCGCTCACCGGCCGACTGCGTCTGTGAACCTTGCCACCTGCGTGATCGGCGGTGCAGTCGCGGGCCAGTTCTCAAACTCCGAGGCGAGCAGCAGCACGAACTTGGACGCATTGCCGCCCTGGTGTTCGAGGAAATGGGGGCTATGTAACTGGCGGACGGTGCGCTTGGTGAAGAATTCGAAGTCGGCCGGCCACTCGTGCAGAACGTATAACGTCCACTTTGCGCGGAATCCACTGAGCGACCGCACGCGCCCACGGTCCCTGACTGTAACGATAGTTCCACTCCGGCACGTAGTAGCACCAGTAGGCGAACTTGAGCCCGACCGCGGCGAGCACGAGCGTGAGCAATGGCAAGCCGGGCACGACGTATCGCCAGGGCCAGCCAGCAAAGTGCGGCCACGCCCAGGATGAGAACAGCCATTCCGATGCCGAGCACGCGATAATAAGCCAGGCATAAGGTCCAGACGTACGCTACCGAACATCATGACGCAAAGCCAGATCGCCATCACGATCGAGAACAGAACGAAGAAACGTGCGGCCCGCCGCGCGGGAGATCGACTGCTTCCACGCGGCATTCCAATCCGGCGGCGGCCCCCATCGCCATCGCGCCGAGCATGATCACTCGCGCCGGCGTCGCCAGACCCGGCACCAACGAGCCGGCGATCAGGCTGGCGACCGCCGCCTGAAACCATGCCGTCATCCAGGCCCGAGCCTCGGGAGTCCATGCGCTTCGGGTCGAGCGGGCGATCGCCAGGACGGCGAACGGACTGAATGGAAGACCCAGGACCAGAACCAGGGCGCCCAGCGACCATTCCGGTTTCTGAGTGAACGGCAACCCGAGCGCCCGGCGCAGATTTCGGGCGAAAGTGTGGCGGAAGTCCACGCCGACCAGGCGATCAACGTGAGAAGCGGTGGCATGAGCAGCGAGAGTGAGAATCGGTTTGTTTGCACGACCCATCACGATCGTCGCCAGCGCAATCATGACCAGAGGCGGCAACCCGCCCGCGAGGAACGCCAGCGACGCCCAGAGCCCGGCGATCCAGTCCGTACGCCCGGTGGTCATCAATCGGCTGAGAGTGGCGAGGATCGCCAGCCCGACGATGAAATCCATCCCCAGAGCGCTCGAGCGATCGATCAAAGCCACGCTTCCGAACCAGCAGACAGCCAGCCAGGAGCCCCGCGCTGGTCCCCATGAAACGCGCCGTCCTGCGCGACAAGATCCACCCGGCAAGGATTCCCGCCAATCGCCGCCGGCCAGCGAACCGCCGCCGAAGTGGGCCGTCCTCCGGGCTCGATCAGCGCCAGGATGTAGCTTGGCACGACCTTCGCCGGCCACAAGTCGGGTGCCCAGTATCCGACGACCTGGCCCAGAGGTCCGGGCTGTTCGCCGGCGGCCAAACCCAGCCGTGCCTCGGAGGGGCCGAGATCCAGGTCGATCGCGCCGACCAGGACAAAGAAAGTGGCAAGCAGCCCCAGCACGAGCCATTCCCAGTGCTTCGGCGCTGGCAACGCGAGACGGTTCGCGCCTCGCTGTCCACCCGAAATCGCTCGCAAACGCATCACGCGAGCCAGAGGCGCAAGCGCCGCATCAACGTTCATGCGCCGTCTCCTCGATGCTTCGCTCGTCCCCGGGCAAATCGTCGCTTCGGCTCCCGCTGCTCGAGTCGGCGGAGGCTTCGTCGCCTGCCGATTCGCGTCGGTTCAGCGCCCGGCTGGTTGTGCTCGTACAACATCTCGGGTTGGGGCAGGGCCGCCGCCGGCTTGTTCTTCGCCATCGCGTAGATGTAGCCGGGAAGCCAACCGTAACGATAGGTCTGTCGGCGCATCTCGACGGCGACGTCATCGATGGTCCAGCCGTCGCGCTCGAAGCGGTACATGGCGACCGCGGCCCCGGTGCGGCAAGTGCCGCGGGCGCAATGAACGAGCACCGGGCGACGCTCGGGATCATCGATGATCTTCAAGATCTCTCGAAATTGCCATTCTTCGCCGAAGCCGTCGCCGGGCATGGGTAGATTCACGAAGTCGACCTTCAGACGCTTCGCGAGCGCTCGCTCCTCTTCCAGCTCCTCACCCGGCATTTGCAGGTTGACGACCGTCCGGATTCCGTAGCGACGGGTGGCCTCCGTGAACTGGTCGTTCGTGAGCTGGCCGCTCCGGTAAAGAACTCCACGCTTGGACTCGTCCCAGTGATCCCAGACCAGCCGTCCCCTGGCGGTCGAGGACAATCAGCCAGCCGGCTGCGCCTGCCGCGACCAAGGGTATCAGCCCGAACAAAAGTCTGCGCATCCAGCACGATCCTTGCGGGTCGGAATCGATCGGCTTGGCCGAAAAGGGCCCGAGAACGAAATCACGCTTCATTCCAGGAACAATGGCGCGAGCCCGCCCTGGGCGCCGACTGTCCGGTCAGACGAGGGAGTCTCTGCTAAGGAAGTGCAGTCGTGGTGGGGGACGACCCTCTGGCGCGAGGGAATCTTAGGCCGGATCGGTATCGCGGTCAATCCGAACCCCGATGAATTGAGGCTACCGATTCTCTCGATCTGGCCATCCGGGCCGATTCCGTGCGTTGTCCCGCTGCGGCGCGCGAGCTAGAATGGTGTCGAGATTCCAGAGCGATCGAGAATTCACGCACGGGCCCATTGTAAGATTTACCACCGTCACTCGTTCGGGCTCCAATCTCTTCGGAAGACCTCATCATGCATAGACCTTTGGTGCTTCCGCTCATCGTGTCCACAATCCTGACAGGACTATCGGCATCTTCTGTCTCGGTTCGGGCGGATGACGAGGCCAAACCGGCCAAGAAGGACAGTCCGAAAGCAATCAAGCCGGCACAGGCGACGCTCACGGCCGCGGTCGAGCCGGCGCAGGCCAAGCCCGGTGACGTGGTGACCTTCAAGGTGACCGCGAAGCTGGATTCTGGCTACCACATCTATAAGTACTCGAAAAAACAAGGAAGTGGACCGGTTCCAACCAGCTTCGACTTTTTCGGGCGAGCGGGCCTGGAAGTCGAGGGAGAGTGGAAAGCGTCGCGTGATGCCGAGAAGCACAAAGACCCCAATTTTGCCGACCTTGAATTCGTCGAGTACTACGAAGACGAGGTGACCTGGAGCATCAAGCTCAAGGTCCCCGACAGCACGGCACCCGGCAAGAAGTCGCTGCTTTGCCAGGTTCGGTACATGGTATGTGACGCCAAGACATGCAGCATTCCGGGAAGGTGGACGCTCCCCGATGCCGAGCTGACTGTGCTCGAACCGCGGTGCCCCCGAACCCGCGACGGCGAAGCCGGCCGCCGCTGCCGTTGCCCCGGCGGCCCAACCGTCCGCCGCCGCTGCCCCGGCGGACGCCAAGCCCGCAAAGGCCGACAGCGATGCGACTTTCAGGCCGGCCCAGGCCACGTTCACAACGTCCATCGAGCCGGCCCAGGCCAAGGTCGGCGACGTCGTGACTTTCAAAGTGACGGCGAAGCTCGATCAGGGCTATCACATCTATCAATACGCGAAGGAAGCCGGGGCTGGACCGCTGCCGACGAGCTTTGACTTCTTTGACCGCCAAGGGCTCGAGCTCGCGGGAGACTGGACTGCGTCGCGACCTCCGATCAAACATAAGGACCCGGGATTCGAGGACGTTCCGTTCGTCGAGTACTTCGAGGATGAGGTGACGTGGAGCATCAAGCTCAAGGTTCCCTCCAGTGCCCTGACAGGTAAGAAGCTGCTGCAGTGCCAGGTGCACTACATGATCTGCAACGCCAGTACGTGCAGCCCACCGGCGTACTGGACCCTTCCCGCCGCCGAGCTGACTCTCCTGCCGGGGAATTCGAGCCCGCCGCCCGCTGCTGCCGCGAGTAAGCCCGAGCCGGCCTCTTCCGACGGCGAGCTCACGAAGCCGCCGATGAAGGCCGCTGGCAGTGCGGCGGCCGCTCCTCTTCTCAAGAACGCGTCCGAGCCGCCAGCCGCGCCAGGCACGCCGCCGTCGAGCCCGACGGAGAAGCCAGCAGTCAGCTCCGCAGCGGCCACGGCCGCGTCCGCGGGTTCGGGCCGTTCTCGCCGGCGGTACCAGCATCGGCTGCGCCGGAGTCGAGAGCGAAATCGCCCAGAAGGCGCAGGCCGGCTTGATTCCGTTCTTGTTCGCCTCGGCGCTCGGCGGTCTGTTTGCCCTGGTCATGCCGTGCGTCTGGCCGATGGTGCCGATCACGGTCAACTTCTTCATCAAGCAAGGGCAGGGGACGTCAGGCCGAAAGAAGGCAACCGGGCTCGCGTTCATGTACTGCCTCTCGATCATTGGCGTCTTCACGGCGGTGGGTGTGCTGTTCTCATTCTTCTTCTCGGCCAGCTCGCTCCAGAACCTCGCCAACAACCCCTGGCTCAACCTGTTCGTCGCGGGCCTTTTTGTGATCTTTGGCCTCAGCCTGCTCGGCCTCTTCGAGCTGCGGCTGCCCAGCTTTCTCTTGAACGCCTCGGCGCATAACGAGGGCCGCGGTGGTCTGGTCGGCGTGTTCTTCATGGCGCTGACGCTCACGATCACTTCGTTCACCTGCACGTTTCCCGTCGTCGGCGGGCTGCTGGTGATGGCCGCCGGCGGTAATTTCTTTTATCCGATCGTCGGCCTGGCAACCTTCGCCACCGTCCTTGCGTTTCCGTTTCTGCTGCTCGCCCTTTCGCCGGGATTGATCTCGAAGATGCCGCGCAGCGGAGACTGGATGAACGCCGTCAAGGTCGTTGGCGGCCTGGTCGAGATTGGAGCCGCCCTCAAGTTCATCAATACCGCCGAGCTGGCGTGCGTCGTACCGGAAGATGCCTGGTTTGACGCAAGTGTCATCCTGACCTGCTGGATCGCCCTTTCCGTCGTATGCGGCCTCTATCTCCTCGGCATCTTCCGCACCGACCACGATCACGGCGACGTCAAGGTGGGCACCGGCAGGATCATTTTCGGCGCAGCCTTCCTGGGTCTGGCGATCTACATGGCACCCGCGCTCTTTGGCCGGCCGCCCAAGAGCTTGGTTTGGGATCGGTTGATCGTGGGAATTCTCCCGCCCGATGCCAGCGAGTTCAGCACGCCGGCATTCGCCGCCGCTGGACCGGAAACTGGGGGCGTTGCCAGTCAAGCGGTGAAGGCGACCTCCACCGATCCGGCTCAGGCGGAGAAAGAAGAGAAGAAGCTGCACGGCGTCCTCTGGGGAATGAGCTTCGAGCAAGCCCGCGAGCTGGCTGCGTCTGAGAAAAAGCCGATCCTGATCGACTTCACGGGAGTCAATTGCTCGAATTGCCGCTTGATGGAAAGCAACGTGCTGCCCCGTCCCGAAGTCATCTCGCTGCTCAAAAAGTTCGTGACGGTGCAGCTCTACACCGACTTCGTCCCGATCTCCTCGATCACACCCGACGCGCGCGAAGAACTGGCCGGCGCCAATCAGGTGCGCCTGCTGAAGCTCGCGAAAGAGGCGACCAACCCGTTTTACGTGGTGCTGACGGCAGAGGGCGAGGTGCTCGGGCGAATGGGGGGCTACAATGATCCGCCGGTGTTCCTTGATTTCTTGAGCCACGCGCTCGGCCGATTTCCCGCGGTGACGAATACGGATGCGAAGAAAAACCCGCCCCGAGCTGAGAATGACGGCAAGCAGCCGGCCCGCGAGGCGAGGGCCACGTCCAATGACCCGGAGCGTGCCGAACGGGAAGAGAAAACGGTGGATGGCGTGGTCTGGGGAATGAGCCTGGATCAGGCCCGCGAGACGGCGGTGCTGGAAAACAAGCCGGTCCTGGTTCATTTCTCGGGCATCAATGATGCGAATGGACGGTTAATGGAGCGCCGGGTGTTGCCGCAGCCGGAGGTTGTCGCGAAGCTCAAGAGTTTCGTGACGGTCAAGCTGTACATCGACAATGTGCCGATCCGGTCGATCACCCCTGAGCAACGTGAAAAGCTCGCCGAGAATAACCAGGATCGGCTGGTCAAGCTGACGAAGACAGCCACCGTGCCGTCCTTCGTCGTGCTTTCGCCCAAAGGTGACTTCCGCGGGCACATCGAAGGCTATCACGAGCCCGCGGATCTGGTTGCTTTCCTGAGCGAATCATCAAACGTCAAACGCTAGCCAGTGGTTCTACGATTCCGCCCAAGCTCCCTCCGCACAGCCTCAACTTCATCGGGATCATTCACAGGATTCATTGGTGGTTTACCGCCAAGAATGCCCACCACGTCTGTCGCGATCGTCACCGCCATCGTGCGCAGCCCTTCTTCGGTTTGAGCGGCGCTGTGGGGTGTGACGATCACGTCGTCGCGGCCGATCAGCGGGTGGCCCGGCGGCGGCGGCTCGACGGTGAAGACGTCGGCGCCATAGCCCCAGAGGCGATGTGCGTCCAGAGCGAGCTTCACCGCGTCTTCGTCGACCACCGGTCCGCGGCAGGTGTTGATCAGGATCGCATCCGGTCGCATCAAGGCGAGCGTGTCGCGGTTGATCATTCGCCGGGTACTCGAATCCAGTGGTACGTGCAATGTGACATAATCGGAAAGCTTGAGCACATCGTCGAACGTTGTGCGGCGGGCGTTTGCGCGTGCCTCGATTTCGGCGGGCGGCGCGACGATATCGTGATACAGCACCTTCATCCCGAACCCGCGATGGGCGATTTCACCCACCAGCCGGCCAATCCGGCCGAAGCCGATGATCCCAAGAGTCTTGCCGGCGATCTCGCGCCCGGTCATGCTGGTTCGAATGTGGTAATTGCCAGCAAGCAGACCGGCGGTCATTCTGGGAAAGTGCCGCGACAGCCCGATCATCAGTGCGAACACGTGTTCGGCGACGCTCTGTGTGTTGGCGCCCGGGGTATAGACAACCTGGACGCCGTGGGCCGTTGCGGCCTCGATGTCGATTTGATCGTATCCCACGCCGTGCCGGCCCACGACCTTGAGCTTCTCGCCGCGATCGAGCAGGGCGGCGTCGACGACACCCCCGGTCCGGATGATGAGCGCGTCGGCCCCGACGACTTCACGCTGCAAGGTCGCTGCATCGAGGGCGCTGGCCATGCGCAGCTCGGTCGATTCGCGCAAGATCTTCAGCCCGGCTTCGTGCATGGTCGTAAGCGAAAGGAGAATCGGACGCTCTACCATCGGAAAGCTCGCTCCAGAGCAAGGGCTTGGGAATTCAGTCTCGTTCGAGGGATTATACAATGAATCACCGTCAATCCGGCCATGGTCCCCACCCATTGCCCGAGTTCCAGCAGGCCGCTCTACCTTGATGCCACATCGCTTGCGACTTGATCCTCTCTGGGGAGTCGTCCTGCTGGCGGTCGCCATGCGCATCGGGGTGATGTCGCTCACCTCAGGTGGGTTCGACGACCCCGATAATTACGTGCCGCTGGCACGGTCGGTTGCCGAAGGCAACGGCTTTGTGCTGCGAGGAAGGCCCACAGCCTATCGTCCTCCGCTCTATCCGCTGTTGCTGGCCGGGCTGGTCTCGAAGACCGGAGAGATGTCCTACCCGGCAATCGCGCTCTTGCACGTTGTCCTTGGCGCCGGCACCGTCTGGTTGACAGCAAAAGCCGCCCGCGGGTTCGGTCTGTCGAATCGTCGCGCCAATCTCGCTGCGTTTATTGTCGCCTGCGACCCCGTACTCGTGTGGCAATGCCGCTCGGTGATGACGGAGACGCCCACGGCATTCCTGCTGGCACTGGGGTTTGCCGGCTTATGCCGCCCAGCCTGGCAAGGCCCGCTCCTGGGGGGTCTTGCATTCGGTTTGGCCGCGCTTTGCCGCCCCAGCGTCGTCCCGGGCATTCTGCTGGCGATCGCCGTCGGCGCTCTCGCCCGGCCCGGCCCCGCGTCGACGCGCTTCGCGCGAGCCGCGCTCCTCGCGTTTTCGTCATTGCTCGTGCTTTCTCCATGGATGGTCCGCAACCTCATGCAACTGGGCGAGCCGATCTGGGCAACGACTCACGGAGGCTACACCCTGGCGCTGGCCAATAACCCCGTGTATTACCGTGATGTCTTGAACGGACCAAGCGGCCGCGTCTGGTCTGGCCACGACCAGTGGCTCTGGGCCGATTCAATTACGCGCGAGACCGCCGGCATGTCCGAGCCCGAAGCAGACCGCTACCTCAGAAACGAGGTGCTCTCGCTGCGCGCCGGCAGCCGGTCGACTTCGCACATGCAACGCTGGCCAGGCTTGGGCATTTCTGGTCCGTGGCGCCGACTGCTTCGGTCTATCCCACGCCCGCTCGAATCGCGACTCTTTTATGGACCCTGCCTCTCTTTCTCGCACTGGTGATCGGTCTCTTTCAGCCCGCCGTCTGGTCATGGCCCCGCATCGCAGCGCCTCTGGCCATCCTGGGCCTCACGATCGTCCACGCGTTCTACTGGTCCGACCTCCGCATGCGCGCCCCGATCGTCCCCGCCATCGCCTTGATCGCTTCGGGTGCGTCCCTCTCGCTGGGAAAGAACGACTCGGCTTCGCAATCGCTCTCGCCGCCGCACTGACGGCCGAAACCGTGGCCGCGCACTTGCGAGGCCCCGCCACTCACACTAACCCGAAGCGTCAGCGAGGATTCCGGCGATTGTTGCCAATGGTTCTTGAACCGCGCGGAACGCCCAAAGGATTGATCGTGATACGCTCCCCGGCCCGCGAAAAAAGGGCAGACACCCAATCCCGGCGCAGGGCGAGAACTCAACACGATTTGAAAAGCCCGCTGCACAGCGAGTTCGGTGGGGACAGGCCCTCAATTATGACCCAAAGCCCCCAATTTGTCAAATCCCTCAGTTCATTTTAACAGGAATCCATGCAAGTAGCCCCGGAGGGGCGACATCACGTAGCTCGGGGCGTGAGCCCCGAATCAAGACGCGAGCCCCGAGTCTACCTGCCCCCACCCCCCGCTTCCGGCCGCCGCGCAAAGACGAGCCACCGCGCCATCGTGAAGCTGATTGCCGTTGCGGTGACGATCCCCACGACAGCGGCCGCGAGCCGGTGCCTCGCGAAGAAATCCACCCGCGATGGAAGATACAGCCGAACCGAGAAACTCAGCGCGATCGCGAGGGCGTTTGAAAGCGCGTAGGTGAGGAACTGCCGGGGCAGTGAGCCATGTCGGGCGTCGTTGAACGTGAGACGCCGGTTCAAGGTGAAATTCCACACGAGCGCGATCGCGATTGCCAGCCCGGCCGCGACTGCAAGCTGCCACGTACCGCCGAAGAACACCGGCGACTTGAGCGTGGCGAGCACGGTGAATGACAACAGCCATTGCAGCAGCGCGTAGAACGACAAGTCGACGACCATTCCTGATGCGCCGACCATGCAGAACTGCACGAGCCGGGAATAGTTGCCGAACCGGCTGTCGAGCGCGTGTTTGAGCGGGCGTAGATCCGCGAATGTCGCCTGACGCGCCTTGAATTGATCGTCGACATCGACCTTGACGTCCATGATGCGAGCCGGCCGCCTGAGCAGCGAATCGAGCACCGGGCCCTTCGCCACGGCCCCGCTCTTGCCGGCGCGTTCCCACACCGATCGCTTGAGCGCAAACAGTCCTGAGAACACGTCGGATGTGCCCAGAATTCGGCGGGTGATCACGCCGACGCCTGCGCCAGGTCTGGCCCACGACAACCGGCCGCCGCCATCGCGCTCGGGAACCGCGACGGCGATATCGCAGTGGCCGAGCCGCACCGGAGCAAGAACCTCGGCGAGCGCGCGCGGGGAATAATTCCGGCCGAGGTCCAGGACAACGACATGATCTCCGGTCGCCGCCCGCAGCCCCGCTCGGACCATCGGCGACCATTCCAGGCCTTCGTTGGCAGCGACGTAGATCACGCGGTCATGCCCTTCGCCGTTTCCTCGCTCCTGCGCAAGCTCCGGTGTCAGAGATCGACCGGCCGGCCCGGACACGATCATTTCAATTGAGTCGAACCATCCGTCTGACTGAAGGAGTTCGCGATACTCCGCCAAGCGCGCGGCCGAAAGCGAGGCTCCCGGTGCGAGCCGGAGAACCAGGCTGATTCGCCCGAGCCGAACGGCGGATTGACGGTCCTCCTCGCACGCCATCATTAAAGACAATCTCCTTCAGGTCAGAAGACCGTATTCAAGTCGACTCGAGAGATGGAGCGACGAACGTGCGGGAAAGGGTGGGATCGAGATCAACTCTCGCTCGCGACATCGTCGTGGCGATGTCCGGCACTCGGCCGTAACTCCAAAACCATCTTAGTCCACTCCGGCCGCTTGGGCAAGGTTTGCTTGCTCGCGTGTCGCTCTGGCAATCGCTTCCTCGCTCAGGGCCGCATGTTCCGCAACTGGTTCTCGATCTGCCGCCTCTGCTGCTCCATTCGCCTCATCATCTGATTGTGCAACTGCTGGCCCGGCATCATCGCTCCCGGCCCCATCTGCCCTCGCGGGCCCATGCCCCGGCCCGGGCCGCGCTGCTGGAATCCACGTTGCATCCCGGGAGGCATCATGTCCACCACAACCACCTGCTGCTGATTGGCCGTAAGTGGCTCCCTCAGCACCGCCAGCAGCTTGTCCGCTACTTCGACCTGAAGCGCGTCCTTGATCGACATCACCAGGTTCAAGTGCTGTTTCCTCAATTCCTCGATATGGTTGGCAGACTGATTGACTTGCTGAGGAGAATACCCGTACACCTGCTTCATGGCCTTGTAGTTCGCGGAGAGCTCCTGATAATTGCGCCTGGTGCGCGGCGAAAGGGACGGCTCGCGCTGAAGTCCGGCGATCTCCACGTCAACCTGCGAGAACAGCTTCTCGTCCAGCGTTTTCACAGCCTCTTGAATCTTCTGCACGGCCTCGGGATTCGCTCCCTCCGCGCGCCCCGAGCGAGCGACGATTCCCACCACGTACAGCACACCGGCCAGCGTGAGCGCCTTGAACGTGGCCACGGCGCGGTGGCGGGTGACCATTTCGGGATGCGACTGGCCGAGCTGTTTGGTGGCCAGCCGCAGCTCCTCCACCGGAATGCAGAACCCCATCGCCTCGGCCTTGTTCGACTTGAGCGTCGCCACCCCGATCACCCGGCCCGCCGAGTCGAAAACCGGGCCGCCGGAATTACCCGGGTTGATCGCGATGCTCATCTGATAATAATTCATCCCCTCGATCACGATCTTGGAGCTCATGACGCCGCGGCTGATCGCGTTCTCGAGCACAACGTTTTCGCCGAGCCCCGGATTGCCGATCACCGTGACGTCTTCCCCTTTCTGAAACGCATAATTGGGGGCCAGCTCGAGCACGGGTAGATCCGTCTGGACGGCCAGGAACGCCACGTCTCGCTTACGGTCCTCGTAGAGCAACCGCGCCTTGAGCGGGCCCTGCTTGCCCTCGGGCGCCCCAGGAAATCGAACCTCGATCGCGGCAAGCAGCTCGTCCTCGATCACGTGCGCGTTGGTCGCGATGATTCCGCGCTCGATGACGAACCCCGTTCCACTCCCGACGCTCCCCTTGATCAGGGCGACCGACGGCTCGCACCGCGCCACGATCTCGGCCGTGGTAAGCGTCTCGCCGCTTCTCGCCGGGGCTGGCCGTTCCCGCGGCGGTGCGGACGCCGCCGGCTCAGGGTTCCTCGGGCTTGCAGGTTCCGGCGCGGCTGCGGCCGTTTCAATCGGCGCCTGCTTACCCTCCGGTGGTGTCTTGAGAGCCACCGGGCTTGAAGCGTCTGGTAAAGCCGCCGGCGCCTCGGGACCGCCTACCAGCGATTTGACCACGAAGATCATGAGCAACAGCGACATGACTCCGCCGGCCCCAACGGCCGCATAGGCCCACGGCGGCATGCCGGAGCTTGCCTTCCGCTTCGGTTTCGGCGGTTGATATCGAACCGGCCGGTCGTCGTCGTCCAGCGAAAAGGGCGCGCGCGCGGGGTCTTTACGGGCTCGCGCGGCCTGCTCGCCGCTGGTCGCGATCGAGTCTCGGTCTCGGGCCGGCGCGTCGCCGGCGGAGGTTCCGGCGCTCGCTCCCGGCGAACTGGTGCCTGGGCCGCCGCTCGCGGCGGCGCGGCCGGGGCGGCCGGTTTCGGCTGGAGCACGCGGAACTGAGTCCCGCACGGGCAGCGGATCTCCTTCCCCAGAACCCGATCCGACGCCTGCTCAACACGGCCACACGAGGGGCATGTCAATTTTAGCAACATGCGAGCCACTCCCGTATCCAAGGTGTCATGCGCCGCACGCACGCTGCTGGGCATCACACCGCTCTTTCGGCGAGCCCTCCACGCCACGATGGTGAAGTCTATCCAATGATTTCGCTTTTCGCCAGAATGAAATAACCGCTTTGCTCATTCGCAAGACGGCCCCTCGAGCGCCCCCTCGATCCAGCCGCCGCCCAGCACGAGGTCGTCCTCGTAGACCGTGACCACTTGCCCGGGCGCAATGGCCGTCTGCGGAACGTCGAATACCACCTTCGCTCGCCCGCCTTCGAGAGCCCACACGCGAGCCGCCACTGCTCGATGCTGCGCCCGTATCTGCGCCATGCACTGAACGGGCCCTTCGGGCACGGGTCCCTGCCAGTTGAACCGCGCGGCAGTAAGGCCCGCCTTCTCGAGCTCGACTCTGCTGCCCAGGCGGACCGTCCGGGTCTCTGGCTCGATTTGCACCACATACCGAGGCGTGCCGAGCGCAACCCCCAGCCCCCGCCGCTGGCCGATCGTGAACGCCTCGATTCCCGAATGCTCGGCCACGACCGTTCCGTCCCCGTCGACGATCGCTCCTGCCGTCGCTTGCCCGGGCCGGCGCTCGCGCACGAACGAAAGGTAATCATCGTCGGGCACGAAGCAGATCTCCTGGCTGTCCGGCTTGTCGTGCACCGGCAGATTGTGTTCGCGCGCGATCGCCCGGATCTCCGGCTTCGTATATTCGCCAACCGGAAGCAGCACGTGGGGCAAAAGCTCGCGCTTGAGGCCGAACAGCACGTATGACTGATCTTTCTCGCGATCGAGCCCCCGTCCAATTCGAGACGCGCCGTCGCCCGTCTGGACGATCCTCGCATAATGCCCCGTCGCCACGAAATCCGCCCCGACCTGCTTTCCATATCCCCAGAGCTTGCCGAACTTGAGCCAGATATTGCACATCACGCATGGGTTCGGCGTTCTGCCGGCGAGGTATTCGTCCGCGAAGTAATCCTCGATCCGCGCAAACTCGCGCTCGAAATCGAGTGCGTAGAACGGAATATCCAGCCGATCGGCGACGTTGCGCGCATCGGCCGCATCGGCCACGCTGCAACACGTCTTCGCCCGCCGCTCGACATCCTCCACCGCGGCCCCCGTCCGCATGAAGATGCCGACCACGTCATAGCCTTGCCCCTTGAGCAACACGGCCGCGACTGAGCTATCCACCCCGCCGCTCATCGCGAGCACAACCCGCTTACCCATTTTGGTCCCGTCCTTCTCACTCATCTCCCGCGCGCTTCTTTCTCTGCAATCCCGCTGATCCCGAATCGCCGCGCCAGTTCGTTCTCGACCGCGTTCCATGAGAGATCACGATAGCCGAGCAAGACCGCCGCATGAAAGACGAGGTCCGCCACCTCGCGCACCACGTGCTCGCGTCCGTCCTCTCCTGGCTCATCACCCGCCTCGACGACTTCCGCGGCCTCTTCGATGATTTTCGCGCCGATCTTCGCGACCCCGCCCTGCAAGAGCCCCGCCACATACGAGCGCCCGGACGGCGGGTTGGCTTTGCGCTCGGCGATTACCTGCATGAGCGCGTTCATGATCGATTCTTGGGCCATCGAACGTCGACCTCCACCGCGCCTGTCGAATTAAGGAACAGGCCGGCATTAACTTCCCGATTTCGGCATCAACCCGACCACGAAGCAAAGCCCTCGTTCCGACGCTCTGCGTCGGAACGGTATTTCTGCCACGAAGCAAAGCCCTCGTTCCGACGCTCTGCGTCGGAACGGTATTTCTGCCGCGAAGCAAAGCCCTCGTTCCGACGCTCTGCGTCGGAACGGTATTCGTGCCGCTCTGCGGCGCACTTCACGTAAATCGCCAGAAGTTCTTTCCGACCCGTTCCTGAGACCAGCCGCTTGACCATAATAATTGAATGTAACGTCCCGGTGGCATTTCGTGGAAGGAGATCGATGTCTGGCGACCAGTCTGAGATCGAGATCGAGACGGGGCTCGAATTTGAGCACGGCGTGGCGATCCCGGGGCGGATCCTACCCGAATCGCAGTGGGTGCAGACGGCGATCAAGCGTTTGCCGCCACCCGGCCCGCTCGACTGGCCGGCGATCTTCGGGCGGGTTGTCCCCGTGGTGCTGGACCTCGGCTGCGGCAACGGCCGCTTCACCCTGGCCAGTGCGCTCGCGCGTCCCGGCTTTGACCATTTCTCGATCGACGTGCTCCCCGTGGTCATCCGCTACGCGACCCGGCGAGCAAATCAACGAGGGCTCGCAAACGTTCGCTTTGCGGTGAAGGACGCGCAAACATTTCTGAATTCCTACGTGCCACCAGGCACGATCGCCGAGATTCACCTCTATCATCCCCAGCCATTTCACGACCGCCGCAAAGCCCATCTGCGCGTCTTGACCCCGCAAGTGCTTGCCGATGTGCACCGGACACTGTCTCCCGGCGGAGAGTTCGTCGTGCAGACCGACAACCCCGATTACTGGAAATACATGGTCGAGGTATTGCCCGCGCTCTTCGACTTCCGCGAGCAGATCGGTCCCTGGCCGGATGCACCGGAGGGTCGAACCCGCCGCGAGATCCTGGCCCGCGAGCGCGGCCTGACCATTCATCGCGGCTTGGGAATCCGTCGCGACGACCTGACGCCGGACGCGGTCGCTTTGCTCGCGCGGTCGCTCCCCCTGCCGGTCTTCCGAACGAACGGCCCATGGTGCGACCTGGACCGCCACGAATAAAACAATCATGACGCATACCTCCACGCGAGTGGGACCCCCTTGTGCAGGAGGTGCCACGGGCGGCGGCGGAGAGGGGTTCGCCCGCGGCCGAGATCCCGCCACAGCCACCGCTGGGTCCATCGAACCTCTCTCCCTCTCCCCGCGGGAGAGGGCCGGGGCGAGGGTCTCCGCCAAAGCCGCGCGACTCAACGCATCCGCGCGCTCCGCGTCCAACGGCTGGTCTTGGTCCCCGATCTCACCGAGATCTCGATCTTGGTCGGACTTCAAATCTTGACCTTCGTCTTCTCCCCTCCCGCCCGCCGGCCTTGGGTTCGTTCGTAGCTTGTCAAGTCCCGAAGAGTCGTCGGAATTCGCCACAACCTCAACGATCTCATCACTTTGTATAGTGATCACATCCTGATCGAGTTTAGGTTCGTTCGTCACGAATTCCTCCCCCCTCGCGGCAGAGGCGTCGCCTTCGGCGGCGCAGAGGGGCAGCCGCACAGGCATGCGATCACCAACTTCAGCAGTGTCGTCACAGAGCTTGCCACTGGCGATACCGGCGTCCTCGTGTCGGTTGTCGCCAGCCACGCCAATGTCATCATCCTCGGCGTGACCCCGCACGCCAACGCCCTCGTGCGGCGTGTCACCGTCCACGCCAACGTGCCTTTCCGGAAGGAACCCCAGACAAGCCACAACGTCCAGTTCGTCGACTCCGACCGACTCCCACCCCCGATCCGGGCTGTTGAGAACTTGCGATGGAACGAGCGGCGAGCTCCCGCCGTGCGTGTTGAGCAAAGCTTCCCCCCCTCGAGAAGGGGGGGCCAGGGGGGGTGCGTCCCGGCGGCCGCTCTCACCAAGCGGTTGCGCAACAGAAAACGCCGAATCGGTCACGGTGAAAGTCGTCGATAAGGTCGAGTTTTCACCCGCCAACCCCCGCTCCGCATCGGTCCCAACAGTAGCAGGCTCACTCCGTGAGCCGCCCGCCGCCAACCCCGTCGGCCCCCGATCACCGGCTGCCCCAGTACCAACAGTAGCAGGCTCACTCCGTGAGCCGCCCGCCGCAATACCGGTCGCCGGCGCAGAATCCCTCGATCCGCCCCCGAAGCTAGCGCTCGCACTCCGCGCTCGCCCCGCCGGCTTGTCGGACGGCCCCATGCAATACTCATCAGTTTTCGTGCCATAGGGCGGCGGCCGCCACGGCTCGATGGGCGGAGCCGTGGGTCGGCCGCCTGTCAGCTTGTCAAACAACGCGATCCCTTGCCGAACCGCGCGATCATATTTCAACTCGTAGTCGTGCAGTTGTTTGCCCCGGGGGCCGGTATCAAACCCCTTCCGCGCGACAGCTCGCTCGGCTTCGGTGTCCGCGTTCTCTTCGTGCGTCTTCAAGATCTCTTCCAGCCGTTCGATATTCCGATCGACGATGTCGAGCAAGATCTGCCGGCACTCGGCTTTATCCTCGAGCGCCGCCAGTTTGGGATAACGTTTGGCCGCCTCCTTGCAAAACACCGGGAGCTGAACGACGTCGAGATCGCTGTGCAGTTCACGGAATGGCTCCGGCGTCCCTGGCTCGAGCTTGGCGCTGGCATAGAAAATCGCGGCGCAGGCTTCATCGAACCGCGCGTCAATTGGCTGATGCCCCAGCAGGCGAATGGCTTGAAACCGATCGGGTCCCTGCCAGAATCTCCCCGGCGCAAGCCCCGCGCGCAGCCCGTCCCAGGTGTCGAGCAGAAACCTCGTCCCCAGCTCCGTTGCTTCCAGTTCCTCGAGAATGTCCCGCGGCTCATCCGGCTCGACTGGTTGCCCGCTGAAGGAAGTCTTGACCTTGAGTTTAAAGTCGGGCTTGAGACCATAGGTCTCCATGGATCCGCAGCGATTGAAAAAGAGGCGACTTCCCAGCGCGAGGACTTCCTGATATTGCTCTTCGTCGGCTTTCTCGATCGCGCTGCGAAATGCTTCCGCGTCCGCGCGCTCGATGCGTTCGAGTTTCGATGCGTTCGCGGCGCATCGCGAGACGAGGAATTCCTCCACATCATTCCGGGCATCCAGGCTGGCCATCCACTTGCGCCGGCGCTCCTCGTACGAGTAAGAAATGTCCTCGATGAGCGCCATTCGCCTGGATCGTCTGCCATGACGCAATGCATTCATGGATGATCTGAACCGTCCTTCCGGGGTGACCGGTCCCCGAGATTTCCGTCCGTTCGCCTGGCTGGCTGCAATTCTGGCCTCGGAAGTCATGATCGTCTCCTCTTGGTCTTTGGGATTATCAAGCCTTGCCCAAGATCCCTCGCCTTGACCGACGATCGAGCAAGTCTCTTTAAATAGGACGATCTGCAAAACGGTCAAAAATTTTGCGCCCGTTTCCCGAATTCGCCGAGTTTTTGCTACGGTGCGGTCCGGATGTGTGGGCTGTAACGAAGGTGGGCAATAATCGGTCAAGCATGCTGCGCAAAGTAGGGTCCGCCGTCGCGGACCATCCGCATTCGCAAGCAACGCACCTCGTGGGTCAGGCTTCAGCCCGACGACTTGCGCCCCAGTAGGTCAGGCTTCACGATCTCGGACACCCGCTCGGCCAGCGCCGCAGCGATGGTCCCGCTCCCCGGCGCCATCTTATTCATCACGTAGGCGAACGTTATGCGGCGATCCACGTCGATGATCACCGACGAGCCGCCGGTGCCGCCCCAGGCACACACCCGGCCTTCCGTGGGGAACAGACCATAACCGACGCCCACCTTGAACGGTATGCCTATCACGA
Source organism: uncultured Planctomycetota bacterium (assembly GCA_963823665.1). Taxonomy (GTDB): domain Bacteria; phylum Planctomycetota; class Planctomycetia; order Isosphaerales; family Isosphaeraceae; genus CAVXHV01. Next base: position 27,939 of record CAWGMQ010000003.1, on the reverse strand, counting down.
GGTCGATCCCGTTGCTTTGCACTTCGAAGATCCGGTCGATCATCTTTGGCGAGAGGAGCCGGACGCCATCAACCTCCCCGCCGCAGGCCACCACCGACTGGATCCTCAAGGGTGACCGGCTGCTCCCAGCCCGAGACGCCCGACATGTGTGACAAGAGGTGACGAACCTTGACCCCCGCCTTGTCCTGGGCCGCAAACTCCGGCCAGTACTTGGCGACGGTCGCGTCGAGGTCGAGCCCGCCGCGATCGACCAGCACGAGCGCGGCAAGCGCGGTCATCGCCTTGGTGGTGGAAAACACGTTGGTGATTGTGCTCTCGGTCCACGGCACGGTGCGGGCCTCGTCGGCCCAGCCGCCCCAAAGATCGACCACCATCTCGCCATCGATGTTGACGGCGAGCGAGGCGCCGAGGTCTTCCCCCGACTCGAGCTTGGCAGCGAACAGCTCGCGCAGCGGGTCGAAGTGGGCGCTGCACGTGCCGCCCAGCGGCGTCGGGTGATCGTTCATGAGGCCCCCCTTCAGCAGTCGCGGCGGCAGCCGACGCCGCGGTGGCGCGGCGGGTCGTAGCTGACCGTCCTGCTGCCGAACGTGTCGTTAGGCCGACCGGCGCCGGCCCGCCCGTCCCAGGCCACCGTTACGGCGTCGATCACCCTCTGTGCTTCCGGCCACGCGATGGGTGACAGGCTCCGGCGGACATCGCCGAGGTTGCCGCCGGAGCCGAGCGTGTATTGGACGACATCGGACCAGCCGCCCGGCGCGGCGACAAGATGCGGGTAGTAGGCGGACGGCACAAATCCGAGAGCCTCGACCGCGCCCTGCAGCCCCACGTCCGCCGCGGCGACGTCGAGGACGACCGCCAGCGGCCGGGCCGGGCCAGGCGCGAGCAGCACGTCCCGGGCGGCCCCGATTACCGCCGCGTCCACACCGTCCAACGTGGTCACCAGGCCGGCCAGCCTCGCCCGCCGGTCGAGCCGATCGAGCACGACTCGGACGGCGGCCACGACCCGTCCGCTCGCCTCACCCACGACGAACGCCTCCTCGAACCGGTTCCCCCTCGGGTCGATCCCCTCGAACCACTGCAGCCCGACGACCCCGGACCGCGCGGCCGACACCGGCGGGGCGGCGAACAGCGACCGGCCCGTGTCGTCGTTCCGCGCCGCGACTATCGGGCCGATGGCCTCCCGCGGCTTGGCATGACAGCCAGGTGTCGCCGAAATCGTTCCCCCCGCCGGCGAGACGACCGCCCCCGCGAGCCGACAGACGGCGGGGGTGGTGACCAGCCCTGACCGGTCGGCCTGGAGTGCGCCGTCCGGCAGCATGGCGGCGACCAGCATCGGCTCATACCCGACCGGCATGTAGTGGGCCCATGGCTCGAATCCGACCGGGGTGAACCCCACATCGCGGACGATCTGCCACGCGCCCGGCTCGGCGGTCCGTACCTCCACAAGCACGACGCGCGCCTTGGAGCGAAAGGCGCCGAGCAGGTACTCGACCAGCCCCTTGCCGACACCCCGGCGGTGGGTCGCGCGGCGGACGACGAGCCCGAACCCCTCGGCCACACCGTCGCCCTGACCGCCCACGTTAAACGAGGCCGACACCGTGCCCACGATACCGTCGCCCAGGGTGGCCACGACGGAGTGGATGCGGCCGGCGCCGACGGCCCCGGCCACCCACCCGGGGTCGAACATCTGGGGGAACGGGTAGGGGCGCACTCGGCGCGCCCGCCGTCCCCGTATGTCTCCCAGTAGAGGGCAGACATGGCCCCTGCGTCGCCCGGCGCGGCGCGGCGGTACTCGATTGGGTCGGCGGCGGCGGTCATGCGGTACCTCCACGCGGTCGTGCGGTCGCTCATGGCGTAGCGCAAATCGGAACATCGGTGAACAGCCGACAGATCTTCGCGGTTCGACAAGCATTCGCCGCAGTCCGCGATTGGCTTCGAGACCCCCAGCATTTTAGCGAGTTTGAGGCAGCCATGGATGGATCACTCGGAGAAATTGGGTGTCCGGCCGCGCCCTTCCCCGCACGGTTTCATCTTTGATTCCCGACGAAAAGGTGGGTGTCTTGCTTCCCCTCGAACCCGCCAAACCCCGAATCACCCGCTCGGACAACGATCAACTAACAACTGACAACACACAACCCGTTTTACTTCTAGTCCCCTTCGCGATGCATCAACCGATCCAAGATTGTCCGGCGCTTGGGTGGCGCATTCATCGTCGACGACTGCTTCACCTGTGAATCAGCGCGCCGATGCCCGGCCTGTTTCGACTCTTCCTTCGGCGGGGGGACAATGATCGTCTGGGCGAACGGCCGTCGCCGCGTCGCTTCCGCGATCCTCTCGATGTCATCCTCACGAAACGCTGGCCGCGACGGCGTAGCGCTCGCACCTTTGGGCTCCGCCTTCTCCGCGTTTCCATGGTCGCCGTCGGCCTTCGGCGCGGCTTTTTTGGCGGCATCCTTCTTTGGTGCGTCCACACCCTTCTTGGCGGCGGCTTTCCCCTGGCCGCCATTCTGCTGGCCGTCACCTCCGTCGTCGCCGCCTTGATGCTGACCGCCGGCTCCGCCCTGCTGCTGGCCACCGCCATGCGGAGCGTGACCCGCGTCGTCGTCACCCCCCGCCGTCTTCGTCGTGGCGTCCTTATCCAGATCACACTTCGGCCTCGGCCCCGTGACCATCTTCGTCTCGACCGATCGCGTCCAGTTCACGGCCGCGTCCCGGCTGCTCACCTCCTTCACCAAATTCGTGATCGTCGTCGTCGTCACCGGTGAGTCGGAGAACGGCAGCAGCATTCGGTTCGACACGCCATTCGGTGTGCCCAGGTGCAGCTCCACATACTTCTGCCCGTCGGTGGTCGTCGTGATCTCGAGATTCTTCGGCAGCCGCACCCGCAGCACTTCCCGACTCAAAATGTCGACGTCGTCTTTGTCCACCCGCTGGCCGCCGGCGACGATGGTCGTGTCCTGAATGCTGAAGTTCCTGCCGAAGAGCAGAAAAGCATTCCGGCAGCTCTCTGAAGTCAGTTCGTCAACACCCTGGTGCCCGACCACGACAGGCGCCAGCGCCGACGATCCTTTCTTGAAAATGTCAAATCCCCCGAGTGTGTTTCCGTACGGCACGGCGACGGTCTTCGTCTGCATCGGCAGCATCGCTTCGAGCTGATCGATCTTCACCGCCATCCGCGCAAGATCGTCCTCCCTGTACCGCCCGTTGTCGCACGCACTCGCCAGTGCCTGCCGCAGCTCGACCACCCTCCGCCCTTGTTCGATCATGTGCGCTGTATTCAGCGTCGTCTCATCTGGATCCGTCAGCCGCCACCAGTTCCCCGTAATCTCCATCCGTACTCGTTGAAGAATCGACGGCATGATCACCACCGCCGATAGTTCGCGCTCTCCCGCCTCGAGCTTGCTGTTCTTCATCTGATAATTGCGACCCGGTCCTCCGCGCAAGATCTGATTGGCAATCACATGGACATTCGTCGCCTCCTGCGGCGGCGTCTGATACCTGGGTGCGAATCGCCAGCCGAACGTCTCGTGCCCGAACACATACGCGGTGATTGTTCGATTCAGCGCGATTGTCGCCGCTTCGTAATCGAGCTGCCGCCTGTAGCGAAGCAGTTGATTGATCCCGATCCTTCCCGCCGAAAACGCCAGCGCCAGCGCAACCTGCAAGTCCCTTGTCCGGCTGAATGCATCACCGATATTCTGCTGGTCGGCGATCGGGTCCAGCGAAAAACAGATGATCGGCCAGCGCGCGCGCACGTATTGCTCGAAGACCGCCTGCGCTGTTTCATACCTCTGGTCCCCGCCCGGCACCCGCGGCATCGGCAGATGAAAGAACAGCCTCTCGGGATCGCAGATCAGGCGGAATCCACTCACCCCGTTGAATTCCCGCAGCTCCTGCCTCAGCCGGCAATTCAACAGCGCGGAATCGACAACAATCGCCCAGCAAAGCGCGCCGACGGGCCGCTCGACCCGGAGGCTCATCAGTCTGTCGTCAAGTTCTCGCTCGGTTCTCGCCTGCTGGCCCGCATCGGGTCTTTCCTCCGGGAGTGGGTCAAGTTGGCCATCCCGTCCCTGATTTTTCCTCCCAGCCAGCGTCACTCGAAGCGCGTCGCGCTTTGCAGATCGCCTGTCAAAATCCGGGAGCAGTGACCGGATCCGCCGCTCATAAAGAGTCTGCAACGACTCGTAGTCGCGCGCCTGAATCGTCTCATTCACCAAGCTAATGAATTCGGTGTCGCTCAGCACCGGCGCCATGTCTCGGCAGCTACCGGACAACAGGTCGAACGCGGCAGATAGCTCATGATTGAGAAACGCTCGAACATCTGCCGCTCGTACCAACTTCGTCTGCCGCGCCTCAAAACATGCCAGCGCCAGCGCCCTGACGTTTTCCTTCAGCAGAACGTCCACAAGATCGCTTGGAGCAATCGGGTACTCTTGATCTCGAACCCGAGAATCTGCGAAGCTCCTTGAATTCAATTTGAATACCAGCTCGTCCAACTGCGCCCGCAGGGCGCGGATCTTATCGCGCGTGTTGGACAGAACTAATTCTGCCTCCTCCCATGTCTTCCGCTCGCCATCGGTGTTTGCAACCGCCGTCAGAAAGTCTTTGAATCCAGGCTTGAGCTGCGAGGTGAGTTTGCTGGCGGCCTCATAGATCCTCACCTCATCGACGTAACGTGACCATTCGCGCGATCCCACGGACGGCACGCCGCTCGGGGCAGGTGGCGGATTGAATTTCACGTCCGGCCGCCATGGAGTCACAGCCGAAACTTCAAATGCAGCCTTTCCCGCCGGCGTGCCGAATTTCTTCACCAACGTGCCAGCATCTCGACTCTCAGCGAAATTGCCCGGTAGAGCGTCGCGTAGCACATTTTGCGAAACTTCAACCGTGGGCTGCTCCCTTAAGGCGGCGTCGTGCTTCCCCTGAAGCGCGTCGATAGCCTCTTTCTCCTTCTGCCGCAACTCACTGATCTGCAAGTTAATGGAATCAAGCTCCTGGCGCTGTTTCCTTCCTTCCGCGCTAAACTCGTCACGGTATCGCTCGATAAACGCCTTATCCCGAATCATCTCGTAAACAAGCGGCGCCAGCCGATCGACGACGTCATTGATCACAAAATTCCGAAACGTCGACGCCAGGAACTCAGGCCCGAAATCATGCCGCACCGTGATCGTGATCTGCGCCCCGTGATCCTTGTGCGTCTTCTCGCCGGGCAAGATCGAAACCGGCATGCCGAACTGATAGAGGTTGTAGCCTGCCGCGTCGGCGTTATCATCGCCGAAATTCTGGCGCCGATATTGGTTCAATCGATCATAGAATGTCTTCTTCTCTTCCAGTAGAACGGTCGGCTCCAGCCCGATTGCCGGCCCGTCCTTCGTCTTGAACATCGAAGAAGCATCCTTTAACAGCTTGAACGTCTCGGTCTTCTCGAACTCGTTCAACCCGTCCTTGTCCTTCGCCTTGTCGATCATCTGCTGCGCCGCGTTGACCAGTGCCGCCTGGCCCTTGCCCGAATCGTCTGACGAGTGGTTCGTTACCTGAACGCCGCCACCCTTCCCACCGGGCGTCAACGAGACCCCGATCGCCGTCTGGCTCTCGAGCGCCGCCCGGTCCGCTCGTGAGATCACCGCCGAGAGCGTTTCCTCAAACTTCAGGTTCTCGAGCATGTACTTCTCGAAGTCGACCCGGTACCTCGTCATCCTGGCTTGGCCCCAAACGTCCGGATGCTGCAGAACCACGATCCCGTCGTCTCGAATCTTCTCCTCGATCGCGTCAATCGACCGCGCGATCTGTACCATCGTGTTCGGCTCCTCCGGCGCCGCCTTCCACCGGAAGATCGACCTATCCTGCGCGCAGGCAGACGTCCCGCCCGCTAGCAAGACCGCCGTCGCCGCCACAACGCTCAAAACCGAAACGCGAGCGAGCATCATCGCCACCTTGCCGGTTCGAGGCCATCATCGACCGCACCAACAAATCAACTAATATGATCGGCAAAATCCTCGATCCTTTTCAAACTTAACCGGCAGTCGTCCAGTTCTGTTCGCCTCACCCCCCGGGTGCCGCCCGACCTTCCCGATCTCGCGCGAGTTTAACGATTGAAGCGCGACCGATCATCTCGCCCAGATCCCCGTCGATCCCAGAACATCATGCGGTGCCAAGCCTCAACGACCTTGCCCGCGAATCCTCCCCAAGCTCAAGCTATCCCCACCCTGCTCGTGATCAGGACACGAGATACCCCGTAGGACGTAACTCGTGGCGGGGATTCAAGACACCCAGCGTTTTGGCAAGTTTGAGGCAGCCATGGATGGATCACTCAGAGAGCATGGGCGTCTAGCCGCGCCCTTCCCCGCACGGTTTCATCATTGATTCCCGACGAAAGGGTGGGTGTCTTGCTTCCCTTGCTTCCCCCGACGAAAGGGTGGGTGTCTTGCTTCCTTGCTTCCCACGCGACTGGAGGCAGGGATGGCGAGGTCAACAGCGTAGCCTCCGGGTCGCTCGACCTGGTCGGTCGGCGATTCAGGCCTCGCTGGAAAAAATTCTCCGCCAGATTGGCTCGGTCAGGGTTTGTTCCCGGTCAGCACAGTGTCGAGGACGCTACCGGTGATGCGCTGGGCGGTCCTATCCAGACGCTCGCCAGCCTCCTCGCGGGGCCGGGAACCGGGGTTCGGTTGTGTGACCATGACGACGCAGACGACGGTGCGGCCGCCGGCCAGGTCCAGCCAGCCGCTACGGATGCGGGCCAGCGGGTCGGAGTTCAGGTCGCCGTGCTTGAAATGGTAGCGGCCCCCATGAAGGTCCGTAACGAGCAGGGCGTTCCTGACTTCTGTGATGCTGCCGTCGACCATGCCTGGGATCCGCCGGGAGGCTAGGCGCTGGAGCACTGCGGCGAGCGCGCTGGCCGTGGCTTCGTTGTCACCAGTGACGTGCCGGGGCGCGAGCATATAGCGGCGCACGGCGACCGAGGCGAACGAACGGTCCCGGGCGCGAATCGCCTTCGTGATCTCCTCGGGGCCTCCGAGGAGGGCGGTCACGACGTTGGCCGCGGCATTGTAAACAACGTCGCTCGCAGGGTCTGAGCCCATCATCACCCGGCCCAGCCTACGGACGGACACACCCGAAAGCGCCCGACGAACCTCGTTCCGCTCGGCGGGCGTGTAATGGAGGAAGGCCGGGCTTCCCTCCCGGAGCACCTCCTCAAGCCGGGGCGGCGTTTGCTCCAGCGCGCCCGCGTAACGGGCGAAGAACTCGACGAGGAACGCGGTTTTGACCGCGCTGGCGGTCGGGCGGATTTCGTCTGGTTGCCACGTGTACCACGCTGTCCCGGTCGGACCCCCGACCCAGACGCTCGCTTTGATGCCGTCTCCATGCGTCTTGAGGAGTGACATGATCTTCGCGTCCAGCGCTCCGGCGTCGACGGCGGGACGGCCGGTGGGGGCCACCTGTGCACCGCACGTTGATGCTGGGTTTCGCAGGTAAACGCAGGCCAGGGCCAGGCCAAGTCCGGCCAACTTCAGTGCGTGCGGCGACCCTAACGCGGACAGGCCGTAGCCCACGTTCCAGGATGACTTCATCGTATTGAGCCTTTTTGGAGGACGTGTCCGCGGCGCCGAACATGAACGGTCCGCACGGTGCCACCAGTCACAGTATAAATTCCCAGGTGTGTAAAACGGCTGTCAAGACGGCCAGTGCATTCCGGGTCGCAAAAATCTCCCTGTGCGGCTCAGGCCTTCTCCGTTCTCCGGATGGATCCCATATTCTCACGTTTTGGGTTTCAAGACACCCAGCGTTTTGGCGAGTTTGAGGCAGCCATGGATGGATCACTAGGAGAGAATGTGTGTCTGGCTGCACCTTTCCCCGCACGGTTTTATCTTTGATTTCCGACGAAAGGGTGGGTGTCTTGCTTCCCTCGACCGCTCGATCTACCGTCTGATTTCACGTCTTCAGATCTGGCCGGATTATCCTTGGTCCCTCAGGACTTATGGCGGGTCTTTCCCGCAGAGAGCAGCCCAATGGCAGAAAGACAGAAACTCTGGTTCTCACCCAGAACAGGGTGTAGGATGTCGCTTTTTGCCGCCAGCCGGGACGAATTCGCCAACAAACCGCACGCCGAAGGACTGGCACTTGGTTGCGCGGCGATCCACTTTGCGGGTGCATTCCAGGAAATCACTGAGGGATATGTTCGGCTTCGACGACGAGGAGCTCAACGACATCCTGATGGCCAAGGCGGCCGACCCGCAGGTGCAAGCATTGAAGTTGCGCAGCTCTTCCTTGGCCCGACGCGTCAGTTTTACTTACAGAGAGGTACACATCATGATTGCGACGGGTACCGACTTCACTCTACCGAAGCTTCCCCAGCCGGCGGATCGCACGATTGACTTGAAAACGGTCGCAGGCCAGCGCTCCTTCTACGAGCTAATGCACTCGCAACTTGGGCCAACCATTGCGAAGTTTGCTCCCCAGGCAAAGGGTCCCGAGACCAACCAGTCGGAGCTCAAGGCCGGCCACGGCGTGACCGTGAAGCTCAGCCAGTTCAACTTCAACATTCATGTGAATTACCCGACAGAATCCGTGGGGGGCCGAAGCTACGGATGGACAAGAGGTGAAGTCGGCGATTGGTCAGACCTGACGTACCTCGATCATTTGGCGCAAGCCCTGAAAGTGGATGATGTCGAGGAAGTGGCCAAGTTCTACAAGCTCTTGATCCGGATCCTTGGCGCGTGCAACGCGGAAAACACGGAGTCGAACATCGAGGTGTTAGCGAATCCCACGCAGAGAGTCTCTACCAATTTTGTCGCGATCTATACGGCGGAAGGGTATCGGGCGATGGTGCCGGAGCAACCTCACCATGGTTGGGACGACGCTTTGTTCCAGGTTTCGATGCTCGGAGCGTTTCATACCGGCCAGGTGACGCTCACCAAGTATTACCTGGGCCAGTTCTCGAACAAGTCGAAGAAACAGGGTCCCGGAGTCTATAAAGGCCCCGATTCAGATCGGGCTGTAACAAAAGATGCGGAATTGAGCGATTATTGGCAGTTTAGCGCCAATCCAACCTCCAACCAGAGCGGCATTAACGAAACTCGCGGCGACTTCGTGGAGATGGGTCAGAAAATCACGAAGTACGCCAAGTCGAACAGCTACACGGCGGTAGCTAACATCGAGACTGTCGTGGGTGCAAGTGACAACGTCATTCAAGCGGTTTCCCAGTACTTCACCAACGGCCGGTCGAACGATCTTTCCAAGATCGATAGTCTTGCGAATGACGTGGCCGATTTAATGACAAACATCCGCAAGGACGCCGACAAGATCACCGCCTGGATTCAACAGGGCAATTGACAGGAGAGAGTAGATCTGCAAGGCGGTCCGCATCTCAAGGCCGACGCTTTACAAGTATGTCGCGCCGGCTGGCAACAGATGACGACCGATCGGGGGCAGGCGGTGCGGAAAGTGCTGACTCGACCGGATACCGCCGCGGTGCGATTGTCCTTCCGACGCTCCGGTCGATCCGACCAAAGCGTTGAGTCGTTCTTGAGAACTCTGACGATTCATTTTGGAACGGCAGAAACCTCCGAGGGCGGTGCCGGGAGGCCGAGCAATCGGGCCGCCTCGGAGCACAAGAGAAACACATCATCCACAGTCATTTTCAATCTCCTCCTTTCCTCGACCGCCTTTTCGTACCACTCGACGGCTTTTTGCTTCTCGCCCTTCCGGGCCAGTGCCATGGCCAGCAGGAACCAGTCGTTGGGCAGCCCGCCTTTCCTCAGCGCCATCGCGCGTCGCCGGGTTGACGGCCCGGCCGGGATGGCGGCCAGGCTCTTCTCGGTGCTGCCGTCATGCTTCTTGAGGTGCCGCGTAACGAGCGCCTCAACCGCGCTTCGATCGTCGGCTTCCAGATCACCGCGGGCCACAGGATACTCGGCCAGCGGCCGCGCTTTGTCGAGCGTCCAGGCCTGAAAGGCCGCGACGAGATTCGCCTGGTCTCCGGGTCCCGAATCGCGCGAATCAGCCGCGGCCTGAGGCATTGACGCCTGTCGTACGACAACTGTAACATGGGCGTCCAGGGCGGCTGACCCTGTCGCGATGGTCCTGATCGGCAGCAACGCGCAGGCGGTTGAGGTCGTATCGAGGCGGGAGAACCGGAGGGCGATCGCCGTGGGGAAGCCGACGTCGCGGAAGCGCCGGGGGAAGGGGCGTGGAGGCCTCGGCCGGGTGATGGCAGCCGTGGCGTTGGCGGCCGTCGGGCTGGCACTGACGCGCAGGATGCTCCCGATGCACCTGGGGGCGTTCGGGCCGCTCGTCGCGATCCTCCTCTGGCTGTTCTACACGGGCGTGATCGAGAGGCGTCGGCTGGAGGGCTTCCATTACGCGACGGCAGTCGTCACCGTCCTGGCCTCGGGCTTCCTGGCTCGGCAGATCGCTCTGGACCACTTCCGACCGCTCGGAGGTATCGCGGCGGGCTCGCATTGGGCTGCGTTGATCGAGCATCTGATCGGTGCCGCGCTGAGTCTGATGCTGGGGCTCGCGGCTGGCGTTGCAGTCCGGCGGCTGGAGGAAGCCCGGGGTTGGGACCTCGCGCCGTTCTTCCGGGGGGCGGTAGTCGGGTCGTTCATTGCGGTCCCGATCGTGCTTGCAGCCCTCGACCAGGATTCGCTGACGAATCCAAACTCCGGCGACCGCCTCACCGCCTTGGGCGTCATCGCGGCCGGGTTCGCAATCGGAGGGATCGTCGAAACATTTCGGTCGTGACCGATGCGGGCCGATTCTCGATCGGGATTCAATACACCCATCGTTTTGCCGAGTTTGAGGCAGCCATGCAGACAGTCCGCGGAGATTTCGCGTGACATCGACGCCGTTTCCGGCCCTATGATCGATGGGGGGATGTCTTTTGACAGCTACGGTGAAACCCGTCAAGGAAATAGCCGCAGATGGCCGAGCACGACGCCACGGCAGACGAGCCTCTGATCACCGGCCCCGACGAGTTGGAGGCGGCGCCAACGCCCGACTCGGCCGGGGAGCTGGCGAGCATTCTGGACAATTACATGGCCGCATTCCAGGCGGGTCGGGCCCCCGATCGCCGGCTGCTTGTGCAGGCCCATCCCGAGCTGGCGACGGAGCTCGAAGCCTGTCTTGCCGGCATCGAGTTCATCCACCAAGCGACAGGCCCGGCGACCGATCTCCCGCCGAGCTTGGGCGAGTTCCAGATCATCCGTGAGCTGGGCCGCGGCGGGATGGGTGTCGTTTACGAGGCCGAGCAGACCCCGCTCCGCCGTGTGGTCGCGCTCAAGGTGCTGCGATTTGGCGTCGTGGCCGATCAAGAAGCGATGCAGCGCTTTCAGCGCGAGGCCGAGACGGTCGCGCGGTTGCACCACACCAACATCGTGCCGATCTTCGCCGTCGGCTGCGAGCGCGGCGTGCACTATTACGCCATGCAGTATATCGCGGGCCGAAGCCTGGCCGACGTTCTGGCTGAATCACAGCGATCGGGCAAGCCGGTCTCGTGCGACCTGGTTGCCGCGTGGGGCCTCCAGGCCGCCGAGGCGCTGGCGCATGCCCACCAGCGCGGGGTGATCCACCGCGACATCAAGCCGTCGAACCTGCTGCTCGACGGTGACGGCGTGGTGTGGCTGACCGATTTTGGCCTGGCCAAGCGGATGGATGAGGCGACCCTGACCGTTCACGGCACACTGATGGGCACGCCGCGGTACATGAGCCCTGAGCAAGCGGCGTCGCTCCAGCAGCCGGTCGACCGCCGGACCGACATTTACAGCCTGGGCGCGACCCTCTATGAATTAGCGACGGCCCGGCCGCTGTTCGGGCCGGCTGAGCCGCAGCTCGTCATCGCCCAGATCCTGACCGAAGAGCCCGCGCGGCCGAGACAGCTTCGCTCTGGCCTGCCGCGAGACCTCGAGACGGTGATCCTGACGTGCCTGGCCAAGGAGCCGCTCAAGCGCTATCAGACTGCGCAGGCGCTGGCGAGCGATCTGCGGGCTGTTATCGAAGGGCGGCCAATCCAGGCGCGCCGGACGCCTGTCGTCGAGCGGATCGTACGTTACGTCCGCCAGCGGAAGAAGACGCTGGCCGGCGCCTCGGTCGCCGCGGCGGCAACGGTGCTGCTCATGGCGGCCGCGCTTGTAAGCTGGCGCTACTATGCGGATTCGCAGCTTGGCCGGTTGGAGCTCACTGCGGATGGCCCGCCGCTCGCGGCTGAAGTGCTGAGAGAGTCTGGGAGCGATCAGCCCATCACCGACCCATTCGACGTCGGTGCTCGCGCCGTCATCGCCTTGCCGGCCGGCGATTACCGCCTGCGCGTTCGCGGAGCGGGGCTGTTGAGCCAAACCTATAAGGTCGCATTCCATCGCGGCGAAACGCGAGCCTCACCACTTGACGCTTGATGAGAACCGCTTGCTGGGAGCTGAGTCCATCCCACTTTCATCAGTGATCGAAACTGTCACGTTGAGGCCGGGCAAGGCCGACTTCATCGAGTGGAATGGCGAGACTTTGATTCGGCGTGATGGATCGACGGGCAAACCGGTCTGGGACGCCGCGCGGCCCGCGCGGCCGTGGAGTCCCGAGCGCGACCCGGTTGCCGCGCTGCGCCGGCTGTCTCATTTCGGGGATGTAAAACGACCGGGTGAGCTGGTCCAGCCCACGCCCGATCTCGATGGCGACGGTACGGCCGACCTCGTCTGGGCCATTCGCGGGACGCCTTCTTTTTTGGCTCAGTCGGGCGAGGATGGCACGCTGCTCTGGACGTACTCGGCCGATCCCGGCGAACCGGCGACGCCACGTTCGGCCGATGACAACCGTCGGCCTGGCCGGATCGTGGGCGCACCGGCCACGGTCGATGTTGATGGCGACGGCACGATGGACCTGATCGCGGAATTTGCCTTTTTCGACGATCCCGCAGCGCTCGTAACCAAGCCGAGCCAGAATATGCGAGGGGCTGCGCCAACCGAACGAATTCTCACAGGCCGGCGCATTGTCGTGGCCGTGTCCGGCGGGTCGGGCAAGGAGCTTTGGAGTTACGCGATCGACCAAAAACCCGCGGAACTTCCGAGTGAGAGCTTTGACGATGGCATCAAGTACGTCTTCCAGCCGAAACGGCCGTTCGTGGCCCTGGTCGATGGATCGAAGTGGAACGGCCTCGACCCCGCGACCGGCCGGTTGCTCGGTCCGTGGATCGACTTCGGCTTCACGCCGGTTGGTCCAATCCAGCATGCGGACCTCGACGGCGATGGCGTGATGGAAGTTCTTGCACTCGAGCGCTCCAAGGGCGCCTTTGATCGGCCCTTGACCGTTCCGACGCTGGCGGCGTTCTCGACGGCGCGGGGAAAACGTCTGTGGGCCAGGAAGCTGGATGCCTGGTACGAGCCCGAGCCCGCCGTGGCAGTGAGAGACTGGCCTCTGGCGGCCGACCTCGACAATGATGGCCGCGCCGAGATCGTGGTTCCCGACTACGCTCACAACTCCGATACGCTTGGACCGGCTGGTTGGCCGCGCTACCGTGGTATCCGCATGCTCGATGGCGCGACGGGCGAGCCCCGGTGGGACTGTCCACTCTGGCACGACATGTCGGGTCCTTCGAGTAGCTTGATTCACCTGCTGACCGCGCCCGATCTCGATGCCGACGGGACCCGCGACGTCGTAGTCGTCTCGCGGTATAGCGGTGAGCGCGCGTATCAGGCTCGCCCAGGTCAGTTGCCGGAGCCGAATCGAATCTACGTCGACGCGGTTTCCGGTAAGGGCGGGCACAGACTCTGGCACTGGCGCACCGAGCTCACCAATGCCGACACCACGCCGATCAATTCGGCATTCTGGTGGGGCCTCGGATCGGACGGCTGGCCGATGCTTGCGCTGCCGATCGGTGGAAAACAGGAGTCCGGAGAAGACCCGAGGTACCGCTTCTACCCTCCGGACCCGCCGGTCGTCCACCTGCTCGGGGCTGCCACAGGCATCGAAGAGCACACCGTTCCTGGCCTGACTTCGCCCAAGGTCGCCGACCTGACTGGCGACGGCCTCGCCGATTTATGGGGTGCGGTCGACGGCAAGCTGGTGGCGATCCGTGCGGAGCCGGCCGAAGCCTGGCGTGCCCTCGATGGATTGCACGCAGCGGGGGATTTTGACGGCGATGGAATGAGCGACCTCCTGAGCGATGACTTCGAGGCCCCTCCGATCTGGCCTCGTCGGCCGATGGATCGCCAGACAGCTCTCGCCCGTTCCGGCCGAGATGGCCGCCTGCTCTGGCAGACGCAGCTCGACGCCTTGGAAAAGCCGGGTTATCGGGCATCGGCCTATCGCTTCATGGCTTTGGGCCTTCCTGGACGCGACCTGGACGGTGATGGCGCCGCGGATTTCGTCGTCAGGAAGTGGGTGGACTCGCCGCCCGGAAAGACCGACGACACGCTGCCGCTGGATGCACTCTCGGGCCGCACGGGCAAGCGGCTCTGGTCGACAGCGATTTCGCCGACGGTGGGCGCGCGGAAGCTTGTCGGGCGGAACATCGAAGGAATCGACGCCCGCGTGTGCGATTCCGGCGGCTCGCCCGATGTACTCCTGATGTACGTCCTCTCGCTTGTCCTTCCTAAGGGGCCGGGGCCGACGCCCGTCGATAGTCAACACCGATTGGCCCGGATTTCCGGACGCGACGGCCACGTGGTTTGGGACGTCCTCCTTGCCGACTACCAAGGGGGCACGAATAAGCACGTTGGCTTCATTCACGAGATTGCGGACCTCGACGGTAGCGGCGATCGCGAAATCGTCGTGCTGCTCCGCGCTAAGGCCGTTTTCGGGACGAGCTCGCCTGAGCTGCGGGTCTTGTCGTTCACGGACGGACAGACCCGGTGGGTTCATGCGTTCGATCCGAATGCCGTGGCGTCGCCGGCTTTCGCCGTCGGCGATGTCGATGGGAACGGATGCCCGGACGTTGTCGTGAGCGAGAATCCCTGGGAAGGCGAAATCGGCGTGACCGATGTCACGGCGCTTGATGGCCAGTCGGGGAAGCCGCTCTGGTCGTGGCGGGCCGGCACCGCCCGAGATGAGCCCGACAACGTTCCACGGCTTCACCTCGGCAATTTCGATGGCACTGGGCGCAGGGACGTGTGCATCAATTTCGGCGTCGCGCCGGGGCGGCGGCGCGTGGCGATCCTCGATGCGCAGGGCCACGAACGGAGCGGCCGCGATTTAGAAAAAGGCTCTCTGCCCGGGCTCTGGGTCGCAGACCTCGACGGCGATGGCCGCGACGAGCTGCTCTTTCACGACGGCGGCTCTTTGCGCGCTTGCCGGCGCGACTTGAGCGAGCTGTGGTCGCTGCCGACCCGTGAGGCGGTTCGCGAGCTATTGCCCGGCGCAGGGACGTTCGACCGTGGTCATCAACCCATCGCTTGGCATCGACGGTGCAACCGGGCGCCCAATGTGGACGCTCGGCCCGGCCCGCGCAATCTTGAAAACAAGCGACGGCTCGAACCTGGCCCGCGCGCTGGCTGGCCCCGATGGCACGGCGATTTGCCGTGTGGCCATGCCGACCTCGGCCGACGGCCATTATCGCGTGGCGCCCGGTGTCACGGCCCGGCCGCCGACGCTCGACGACGACCCGCGCCGGGAGCGGCGGCTTTTCTGGGTTCTACCAAACCCGATCTATGAGTATCCGCTGATCCAGGCGGCAATGGGTGCGACAGTGGTCAACGTCTGCATTCCAGTGATGCTACTGTGGTTGGCGACGCGCCGGCGTTTTTGGAGCATGCGGCTCCTCCTCGCGCTGCCGGTGGTGGTCGCTGTGAGCATGGCCGGCTCTTCGACGTTGATATCGCTCATTCCCAATAATCTGCAACCGTCGCCGACACCTTGGTGGGGTTTTGTCCGCTACGTGGCCTTACTTTCCATGAGCGGCCTGCCGATCGTCGCGTACATGGTTGCGCTCGTCTTGGCCCTCGTCCACCGGCGGTGGAAGAAAATCGGTGTGCTTGTCGCGGGCGCCGTGCTCCCGGCCGTCCTGCTCTTGACGCTCACGCTCTGGGCGGTCAGCCACGCAAAGCCTGCGATCGAGCATTACAATTGGTCTGGATGGCACCAGGCGCTCATCTGGGGAGCGTATGTCGCCGGCGTACTGATGCTGGCGGCCCGCGCTGCGCAGCCGCCGGCCGGTTCGTGTTGGGGCTGGCCCGCCTGCGCCGCCGTGGACGTTCTAAGCTAACATGAAGACGATCGCTTGCGCGGTATCATCGATGGGAGGTCATAGAGCTTCCCCGGAAAGCGTGACAGATGTTTTACGAGCGGCTCCTGCCAATGCCGACCCGGTAATGATCTCACTCATCGACCTCTGTATCGGGTTGGTAGCAGTCTTAGCGCTCGTCCGCGCCGCGCGACGGCCTCATCCCGTCCATCCCGCCACAGCCATCCTCCTGACTCTGCTGACCGGCGTCTTGATCTGGGCCAATCTGCGGCCGACCGCATTGCAACAGAATTTCGCGGGCGAAAGCCTACCCGGTTTGGACCCAGTCACGAGGGCTATGTTCTTTCGCGGGTGGCCCCTCTCCCCATGCTTTTTCTGCCTCATTCACGGGCTGCGATTCCATCCCAGCGGCATTGAACCATTTGTCCTGGCCTTCGACGGTGTCCTCTTTCTGGCCGCCCTCTACGCCACGAAGGCCGCTTGCGAGCGACTTCTACGCTGGCGTCGTCACCGTGACCTCTGAAGTATGTGGGATTCAAGACACCCAGCGTTTTGGCGAGTTTGAGGCTGCATCAAGATATTTGGAATGCCTACTAGCTGCGATACGCGGCGCGAGATATACTCTTTTATTAGATTTGTGTAACCAAGCTTCCATCAGGTCGGAAACCGCCGTTTGTTTTCAGCAGGGGCTGTGGGATGTTTGCCGTTCGGTCGGCGATTTTGGCGCTCAGTTTAGTGACTTGGCTCACTGCGCCCTCAGGGCCATCGAGCGCTCTGGCGGCTCACCGCGAGGTCGCTCCGTTCCGCCTTGATCCCACGATTGTTCGATCAACGGCGTTCGGCCATCTCCGCACGTCGAAATTGACTCACTACATTCCCTGGAAAGCCCGCCCGAAGATAGTCGTGGGAGAGTCAGGCAACCTCCAAGACGAGGTCAGTTCCGAGCCTGCCGTCTTCCCACACGCGCTGAGTTCGTCGACCTCGGCGATCACCACCACGTCTCGCACGCCTGGCCTTTCTCCGCTGCGGTGTTGAGCCCTTCGTCCTTCCGGCGCCCCTGTTGCGCGCTCGCAGGATTGCTTCCGTACGACAGCGCCCTCGGGTCACGTGGCGCTTGATTGACATGACGCCACCACGATCGGCAGCGAGCGATCGTTCGCCGACATGATCATCCATCGCGCGCGATCGCTCCTCACCCTCAACCAGAGGCCGCGATCGCTTCCCGCCGTCCGGGGTGCATCACGCACCAGGTTCCGGGGGAACCAAGTAGTCAAAAAAGACTTAACATATTTTTGCGCGTAAATCACGCGCAGCTCGATTGGTTCATGCTCTTCAAAAGAAAGGCACGATTCGATGAATCATTACGTACGCACATTTTTCGCGATTAGCCTGGCAGGCTGCATACCTCTCAACCACTCTTTCGCAGATGATCCTCCAGGCAAGTCCCCCGCGAAGAGCCGCCCGTCGAAGACCTCGGCGCGGACGTTGCAACAGTCGGCGGATGTGGATATTCCGGAGGTTAACTTGCTCGAGGCCGCTCGCAAGGGTGAGATCAGTGTCTCGGCCAAAGGTCGGGACGATGGCCGCATGACAGTCTCGATCACCAATCGCACCCGTCACCAGCTACGCGTCGTCTTGCCCCCGGGTATCATCGCGCAAGGCGCCACCGGACAGATGGGCGGCATGGGAGGCATGGGCGGTGGTATGGGCGGTGGTATGGGCGGTGGTATGGGCGGTGGTATGGGTGGCGGCATGGGAGGCGGTATGGGCGGCGGCATGGGCGGTGGAATGGGCGGTGGAGGGGGTGGCATGCGAGGCATGGGCAGTATGGGACGCTCGTCCGGTACCATGCCCGCCACGATGGGCATGATGATGTTAGCCCGAATTATCATGTATTTCTGCGGCGACCCCGATAGCTGGGACATGCGCAGCCTCATGATCGGGATGATGGGGATGAGAGGCATGGGCGGCATGGGCGGCGGCATGGGTGGCATGGGCGGCGGCATGGGAGGCATGGGCGGTGGCATGCGATCGGTGCCCCCCACTTCGCTTCCATCAGCCGTGCTGGCCCCCGGTCAGACGCGGCATCTTCCGACGCGCTTGGTGAGTATTTCCACGCCTGATCCGGAAACGGGGCTGCGGCTTACCCAAGAAGGTGAACCGCTTCAGATCGTGGGAGATATTTCCGATGTCAATGACGACATACGGGTTCAAAAAGCCCTCAAGCGACTGGCGGCCGACAAGGCGCCGACGTCCCTGTCGCAACTGGTAATGTGGAATCTTGCGGCGGGACTGGACTGGAACACGATCGCGCAGCTATCGCGAAGCTGGTCGAATCGTCACGAGTTGACCCTTGCGAAGGAATTCGTGGACCGACTGGACACGCTGGCGGTGGGTGAGAGCGGCCGTCTGTTCATCGAGGTTGTGGGTTCAGATGAAGCGACGCAAGGCAGCGCAGCCGAGTTGAGCAAGGCGCTGGCAGGCAAGTACATTCTGGGTTTGGTAGCCCAGGTATCGGATAAGCTTTTGGCGCGTCCCGAGGGTGCGGCGATTGGTTGCCGTGTGAAGCTGAAGGGTGAAGAAGCGTCGGTACAGGTTCTCAGCAGTGACGCGTCGGCGTCGAACTGGGTACAGTTCGGCAAGTTCAATCTTCCGCTAGTGCATGGTCAGGAGAAGTTCGACGCGACTCGGTTCGCCGATGGGTTGGCCGAGGGCCTCTTGAATCGCCTGGTCCGGGCGCAGGTGATCAAGGGAGCGACGACTCGTGAGAAAGGGAAGCTCATCTACCAGATCCGGATCGAAAATGCGTCTCCGATGATTCTTAATGGAATCGCACTCTTGGGAACCAACAGTCCCGAGGACGAAACGCCCAAGGTGCTGACGGGCATTTGCGTCTCGCCGCGGAAGAGCTTGACGATTCCGGCGAACGAGCAAGTGGTCAAGGCGCTGGGACTCAAGAAGGGTATCAAGCTGACGGCCCTCGACTTGAGCGGGCTGTGAGCGAATGCTGGTGAATGGTCGCGGGGCGGGTTACTTTACCATTGCCGATCGCGGGCGGGTTCGCGGGAGAAGACTCGTTCGAAGCCCGATAACCAATGACCGAAGCGGCGGCTGAGCGAGTGGAGCGGCGGGAAGGTCCCCCGCAGCGGCGTGGGAAGGAAGTGGACCTCGCCGGCTGTCCAGAGGACGCCCCGCCTGCATTTGATCGTCGTCTAACGTCGCGAGCGGTACGATTGCTCGCGTCGGCAGAGCCCCGATGAACCCCTCTCCTTCCGGACAATCCACAAAGCGCGCCGGAGGTTCCGATCGCCCCACCATCGATTCGGCCAGCGCGCTCAGCTCGACTTCGCTGATCCCTTTCATTGCGCTGTGGGGAACCGTGCGAAGGAGAATTGGCGATCCATCCTCGAGCAAGGACTGGTATTCGTCGTCAGGCGGGAGAACCGGCGCAATCACCTCGCGGCGGCGACTGTCGAAGAGAGTGAAGCCAAGGGGTAATTCAGCGGGAGGACCCGGGTCCCAGTCGTCAACTTTTGTCACATCGCCGGTAAATGGGTTCTTCCTCGCGACTTTGGCCGGAGCAGCCCGCGCCGCTCGCCAACCAGGGAAAAGCACTGTCAGCGTGGCGTCGGAAGCAACGAAAAGGGTAGTAAAGCTTGCCATCTGATTGTCCAGTCGCACCATCCAGGTCGAGTTGAACGCCCGCGTTGCGACGCCACATTAAGTGCTTGATCGATATCGTAATCCATCTTACTAGATACAAAAAGAGAGATGTCCGGTCCGGTGCTGTCATCGGGCCACGCGTCATCCAGAACAACACCAACTCGCAATTGCCCACGGTCACCACGAGCAGCGAGGTCATCTCCGACGAGGGCTCGGACAGCGACTCGGTAAGCCCGCTGGGAACCAAGACCTACGGTACCGGAGACACGATCAGCCTAGCGAGCCATGACCGAGTATCGTCACGCAGGGGCTTTCAAAATAGGTAGGATCGGAGCGACAATCACGCACATGGAGCACTCGGACCGCATACACGAAGCCTGTATGTCATTGTGCTGTAGAAACATCCAGGTAGACCTCCATACGCGAGCGCGATGCCTCCCCGAGCGGGAACAAGTCATCGCCCGGCGATTCCCGTTCGAGAACGCACCATCCGCTCATCTACCCTTCCATGGCAAGTGGTGCATCACCATCCGGGAGGCACGACTATGTTCCGATCCCCGTCCGCCCGAGGCCTGATTCGACCGCTGGCGATAAGTGGGGTGCTGGCCGGCCTGCTGCTCATCGTCGGGCCGGCCGCAGTCGCGAGAGACGAGGACGGATCCGAGAGGGGCGCGGCGTTTTCGGGCCGAGTGGTCGATGTGGAGACCAGCAAGCCCGTGGATGGCGCCTCGATTGTGGCGGTGCGATCGATCCCCGGCGTCCCGCCCGGGGCGATTCCCTCCTGGGTGGGCGAGACGATGATCCGGACCGATGCCGACGGTCGGTTCCGGCTGGAGTTCCCGCCCGATCAGGTCGCCGAGCGGAGGCTGTCCCTGGCCCTCCGCATCAAGCATCCCGGCTACATCCCCCGGAAATCCCTCGGTGTCACACTCGCCGCGGTGATCCGCGGCGCGGCCAAGGGCGACAAGCCCTTCTTCGAGACGATCACCCTCGAGAAAGGGGCGGAGTACACGGGCCAGATCGTCACGCCGGCGGGCAAGCCGGCCGCCGGTGTGCCCTATCGGTTCGAGAACTGGGCCTGGGGGAACAATCGCTCGCGCCAATTCATGAACGACGACGAAGGTCGGACGGACGATGAAGGCCGGTTCCGCCTGCGGATGCCGAAATCCCAGGCGGTGGCCCTCTACATCACTCCCCCCCAACCGGCCCGCGCGAGGTTCCCGTATGCACCCTATCAGCACTTCTGGGGTACGGACCGGTCCGCCGAGCATCCGGATGTTTGGGCTCCGACCGACTTCGGCCGGATCGTGCTCTCGCGCGGAGTCCGGCTCTCGGGACGGATGCTCGACCTCGACGGCCGGCCGATCGCCGGCCAGACGATCAAGGCCTATGCCGTCCGGGGCCGGGACGAGCACTTCGCCACGACCGAGGCCGACGGAACCTTCTCGCTGGGTCCGCTCCGCCCTGCGAATTACCTGGTCTACGGTCAGGGGCAGGATGGATCAGGCGGAGTATCGCCGGATCTTTCGGCGCTTTCGAAGCCGATCCGGGTCATCCAGCCGGTGAGGGTGTACCTCCAGGAGGGCGCCCTTCCCCCGCCGCTAGTACTTCGCGAGGTTCCGACCGTGGAGGTCGAAATTCGGTTCGTCGATTCACGGGGCCAGCCCGCGGCCGGCAGCCCGGCCAAAGTCTGGGGCCTCATCCCGAACGAGCAGGGCCAGGCCAATCCCTTCGGAGCCCACTCGACCGTCGGAGGCGGTCTCGCGTCGCAGATCAACGACCCCGAACCGCAAGACACCGCCGACCGGATTGACTGGGCCATGCAGGACCGCCCTGACGAAAACGGCCGGATCGCCTTCCGGGCTCCCGAAGGATTGCGAGATGCCAATCTATCCACTTTCCCGTCGGATGAGACCGTCGCTTACAAGACCCGCCTGGAGGAGAACGGCCCGCTGAAATACTGGGGCGGCGGTCAGCTCGGGACGCTCGACCGGGATCGCAAGATCACGGTGGTCAGCTACCGAGCGGCCACCGTGATCGCTACCGTCCGGACCGAGGACGGGACTGTCCTGCACGACCCCCAAGTCAACGCGGGCTTCAATCGGCGGGGCGGCGACTATGGCTCCCGCTTCATCCAGCAGGCGGACGGCCGGTATCGCAGCCAGAGCCTTATGCCCGACCACGAGTATGAGATCACCGCCTGGGACCGGGAAGGCGCCTACGTCCCCCGGGAGCTGCACCGCATCAACCTCCCGGAGGGCGGCTCCGCCGAGCTGACCTTGGTCCTCCGGAAGAAGCCGAAGCCGCCCGAGGTGGGCAAGCTGGCGCCGGCGTTCGCGGTCAAGACGCTCGACGGCCGCGAGCTGAGCCTCGCCGGCCTGCGCGGCAAGGTCGTCCTGCTCCACTTCGGCTACCCGGTCCACGGCCTCCAGGAACTCCCGACCCTCAAGAGGATCCACGACCGGTCCGGCCGGGATGATCGGTTCGCGATGCTCGGCCTTAATCTGGGCAGCGACCCCGCGGACGTCGAGCGCATCATCAAAGCCAACGACATGACCTGGCCGCAAACCGTCCTCCGAGACCGCGGGGCCGATCCGATCGTGCTCGAATACAACGTCGGACCGCCGTACCCGACCTTCCTGATCGGCCCGGACGGCAACCTGATCGCCAGGGGCCTCCACGGCGAGCCGCTCGAGAAGGCCGTGGCCGAGGCGCTGGCCCGTCAATAAAGTCCGGGAGCGGAAATTGGTGTCGAGGGAATTTCGTGGCATTTCAGGGGGAAATCGGTGTCGTTTCATGAATTCCGGGGTCCGCCTCCGATTCCCCGGGTGATGGGAATCCCGGTCCCCGCCGGCTCACCGCGGACCAACCTGGCCGAATCACCCGGGGTTTCAAGACACCCAGCGTTTTGGCGAGTTTGAGGCAGTCATTGATGGTTCCGCGGCGAGGGCAACTGACCATGAACCGGCGACGGTTCGCCCGTTCGACCGTGGTGCGACGGACGTCGCGGCGCGATATCATTTCTCATTTTCTCGACGATGACGAGGTACGCGACGAAAAATCGAACCCGTCGCTGTACCAAGGTCCGTTTGCAGCGTTCACTTTCTCCAGGATCGAGGTGCGCAACTTCGCCGCCTGGAAAATCGCATCGATCTTGAAGATGAAAGCCGAGCCCGACGAGGATTGGAATCCCGCGAGGTGGGCCGAGCTGCGTGCTCGCACCGCGATGCGCTGGCGCACGAATTAGACCCGAACTCAGCGAAAGCCGTTCGCTAGATTTGCGCTGTTTCCGAGGAGTCGCGCTGAGTCCTTGTCGATGATTCCGCTGGTAGGTCTTTCATAGGACGGAGTGTTATGCTTCGACTATAGTTCAACTCACCGCTCTGGCAGGCGTGATCATGCAAGTTCCTGGCTTTCTCAGAAAAGATCCTACACGGGTGCCTGGTCTTCCAGGGGATTCAAGACACCCAGCGTTTTGGCGAGTTCGAGGCAGCCATCGATGGATCACTCGGAGAGAATGGGTGTCTGGCCGCGCCTTTGCCCGCACGGTTTCATGTTTGATTCCCGACGAATGGGTGGCTGTCTTGCTTCCCCGAAGGTGGGCTCACTCCTTCCCCGCGCTCGACGATCGCCGAGAGCGCCGGGGCGTTCACACTACGTCGGTCGGAGTATCGGCGGGCATAGCCGACGGGCGTAACGCCGTGAAGCGCGTCGGTGGGGACCTTGTCGTGGAACTGGGCGTCCCGCCGGAAGGTCGCCCGGGCGTTGGGATCGGCGCATGGTCGAGGAGGAGCCTCGCCTTTGAGTCGTCGAACAGGCCCATTCCCGCGGCCAGGTTGACGACGGTGTGGAAGAGCGGCGTGTGGCCCCCGGAGCCCTCGGCGTATCAGCGATCTTGGCCCAGGTTTTGCGAGCGAGTCCAAAGCCAGGGTAAAGGGGAGGCGATGAATGCAGCGGCGGTGATTGATCGCGGGACATTCCGGTCAAACATACCCTCGCGGCTCGACCGCTTGCCGTGGAGCGGATGGCATTGGCGAGTGGTTCTAGCACTCGGCATCACCTGGGTCATCGACGGCCTGGAGGTCACCCTCGTCGGGGCTGTTAGCCCGGTGCTGCAACGGCCAGACACGCTTGGTTTTTCGAGCAGTCAGAACGGGTTGCCAGTACGTATGCGGTCTCGGCCTCGCTGCTGGTTGTGACGGGTTTCCTGTTCGAGCGGGGCGTGCTCACAGCGACAACGCAGACCGTCGCGTGGGGCATCATCTTTTTCTTCGCCTCGGCGGCGGCGAGCCTCGGCGTATCTGACCGTCAGCGAAATCTTCCCGCTGGAGCTGCGCGGGCTGGCGATTGCCTTGTTCTACTCGACCGGCACGGCACTGGGCGGGCCGCTGTCGTCGTGGCTGTTCGGCCGTCTGATCGACAAAGGGGCGCGGATTTACATTCTTTACGGCGACCTGCTTGCGGCCGCGATGCTCCTCGGTACGGTCATCGTGGTTCTGAACTTCGGGGTCAAGGCCGAGCGGACGTCGCTCGAGGAGGTTGCTGAGCCGCTGTCGGCGGCGGCCCCCGAGGCAGACGAGCCGGCGACTATCTAAATCCCCAGACTTCCGAGCCAATGCGTGCTTCCTTATGCGAGCGCACGTCCGCTAGCTTCCCATTGCGCTGCTCACCGAGCTGAACGTGCCGCTGACGGTCGTGGTGAGGTTCGTGACGACGCCGATGGCGGCGATGACGATTAACCCCAGCATCACGGCATACTCGACAGCAGTCGGTCCGTCTTCGCTGTCCAGAAATCGACTGATCAATCGAACGGCGCGAGACATGGGCAGGGTCTCCGAGCTGAGCGATTCGAACGATGCGAGGTCGCATTCGATCGGCCTCTTACTCAAACCCTAGCTCAAACTGCCGGGCGACACTCCAAAAAACGGCACGTTGTCGATTCGAGTAAGCTTCTGTGCATTTCCGTCGCTTGTCCCCGCCTACCTGCACGCTGTCACACCCCGTCGATGCCGACAGCGAGCATCCGCGTGCCGCGGCCGAAACGCAACAGGCGATCCAGTGTCCTGCATTGGATTTCACGGTCCGTTACCGCCGGATGGCGGATTGGCCGCGGGGGCCGGCGGAGGCAGAATGTCGCTCACGGCGATCTCGCCGAATCTGACGCCACCGATCACAACGGGGACCCCTTCCCCTTCTCGATAAACCTGGCTCGAACCGTATCCCTCCGGCCCTGGATTGGCAAATGCCTCCACCTGGCGATCCGCTAGATTGATGATCCAGTACGCCGGGATCCGACCACGCGAATAAGCCACTCGTTTTTCGCCCCGGACTTGCTCGAGCGTTGTGAGCGACACCTCGACCAGGAGTTCGACGTCATGAGGGTCGGGTATCCGATAGGCATAATCCTAGGTTGACCCCCGCACGATCGCCACGTCCGGCTCCGGCTCATCGTATTCCGGTATGCGGACCGGCTGCTCCGAGCACCCAGGTCAAGCCCGGCCGATCAGGCTCACGAGCCCATCAAGGGTTTTCCTCGTCGAATAGCCATGCTGCCGGGCTCTTTGCCATCTTGTCCACCATGTAGCCATTCACCAGCTCAATTTTGTCGGGATCCTTGAGGGCGCCCGAAGGGATGATCCGCTCGTACTCATCGACGGTGAAGCGATGCATCGCCGAAGCGGGAGCGGCTCCCGGGATGATCATCGTCGTCGTCGGAACCGTCGACATGGGAAACCTCGTGATGCCTGGACAGATGAGGATAGAGCCCGTCAGTTGAGAGACTTCTTCTTCTCGAGCAACGTTGGAATCATTTCGTCGAGCTTGCCTCGCGCTTTGACGGAGAATAACTTTCCTTCCGTATCAATGATGAACACCGCTGGAATCGCATCGATTCCCCACGATGTCGAGAACTCACTGTTCCACCCCTTCCCCTGGTAGTACTGCGGCCACGCAATCTCTTGCTCCTGGACGAACTTCTTGAGCTTGTCGGACCCACCTTCTTCCCTGGTTTCATCCCAGGCTGACGCCAATGAACTCGACACCCCGGCCGCGGTATTTGTTATAAAGCACCCTCATTCGGGGCATCTCGGCGACGCACGGGCCGCACCAGGTCGCCCAGAAGTCGATGACGACCACCTTGCCCTTGAGGTTCTTGATCGAGACTGTCTTGCCGCCGATCGCGTCGTTGAATTCGAGCTCGAACGGCTTGCCGATCGCTTCGCGCTCGCGGCGAGCTCCAACGAGAGTTGCCGGCGAATTTGTCTCGGGGAAGTCCTTGATAATTCGATCCTCGAGAGCACCCTTCGTTTTCTCATCGGCCTGAGTCACGAGTCTCGTCAGCATCCTGCCGCCTCGGTAATCATCCGCCGGCGCAATTTGAAGAACTCCGTGAGTGCCGTCAGGTCCGGGAAACCGTTCGGCCGACTCTCGAATAACTCGAACCGCGCTCGGAGATAGGCCCCCTCAATTTTCAAGTCTTGGTTGCCGGTAGCAGCCGCGACCTCGTCGACCTCCTTGAATAACTTGACGGCAGACTCAGCGTCGGCCGTGCGCAGGCTTCGCCGCGCTCCTGCATCAAGGCGGGATTCGTTCGTGTTTCGGGGCAGCCTTGTACAGCTCGAGTGTGAGCTTGGCCCGCTTCTGGTTCGCCTCGCGCAGATTGCTGAAGTGTTCTTTCCTGTACGCCGGATCGGTACTCATTCTCTTCTGGTCCGGGGCCGGCGTCTTGAGCGAGTCGGCCTCCGCAACGATCGCCGCCACCGGCCGATCCACGGCGCAGATCGCGCCCGCCGATCACCGCGACCGCAACCATCACCGCCGTCCAACCGGAATTCGCGAGCCTGCTCATTGTCTGGCCCTTTGAGCTGGAGAATCGCTGAACCTCGAATTCCAATATCCTACATCGCGCCAGTCGTCAGACGAGTACGATACTTCAAGAGCCAGTTCCCGGAGGATGTCAGATTTCCATGTCGAGAAACACGGCTTTGTTTTCACTCCGGCTCAACCGTTCTCAGGTTCTCTTCGCCTGCACGAATATCGCGTTCTGATCCAGCCAACCGAATCGGAAATCATCCGCAATTTCCCGTTCACTTTGAGTAGCTGCTTGCCTGGGAGCTGGCGCCTGGATCGCGAAGGCTACGGAATTGGTCTGACAACCCAGGGCCCTAAGCTCGAAGTCCGGCCGTCGCGGCGCGAAGCGGCGCCTGGTCAGCGTCGATGTTGCCTGGCCTCACGACCCGTGGAAGACGATATGATTCCATCGGCTTACCGCGCCGCATTTCGAACCGGGACGCTTGTCGTTCACCCGCCCTCTGCGACCCCGGGCGCACAAAGCAGCCCGAAAAGCGTCGCAGAGGGTGCTGTGTTCTGGTGGATGGTGAACTCGCTGTTGAGCGGTGAGCAGCGGTTGTCAAACCACCGCTGAGTTGCCCGGCCAGGAGTCGATGGGCGGGTAGACCGTCTTGAATGGCCAGGCGACGTCCCATGGTCCCTGGCCAACGTCATGATCCTTCCGCCAGGGCCCATACGGGATGATACCCGGATGGGGCAGGCCCCTTGCCGTTGTACCAGGCGTCCATATGAAAGACCTGCTCCGGATGCCGCGGCCCCAGGCCATAGCCCACGTCATGTTCAGCACGTTGCAGCCAAGAAAGTAATCGCACGTGGTCTCCAGTGCGGCGAGATACCGTTTTGCTCGCGCAGGGTCGGACCGCTTCGACAAGGCATGAGCAACCGCGAGCTGAAGCACCATCGGAGTCGTTTGCTGGCCCACCAGCATCGGCATGTACCAGTTGCCTCCCCAGCGCCATGGCCGTTTTCGGCGGCCACGTCGGCGATCGTGTCGGCCGTGAAAAGGACCGCGGAGCCGCGACTCGCTGGAGCGCCGCCCCTCGGCTTGCCCCCTCCCCCGGCCAGGGCATCGAGCTCGGGGCCTACTGGCTCTCGTCCCAGAGGCCCGAGTTCGGCGTGATGTCGGCCGTCGAACTCCACTGGTTCGGCCTTCTCGCCGGTCTGGCGGAAGAGCACGCGGAGGCATAGGAGCGGTGAACCTTCAGCGAAGGCTGCCGGATGAGATCATCAGGACGCGTGTTCTTGCGGGCCCACTCAAAAGCCTC
>CAWGMQ010000002.1:0-285752 GCA_963823665.1 uncultured Planctomycetota bacterium | reverse complement strand
CCGAAAACCGCTTCATTCAGATTGATTCGCACGAATGGCTGGATCAGCCAGTAGGAGGCGGTTCTGCGTCGCTCTTCTTCCACCGACACCATCGGCCGGTGCAACCTTACCTTGCGGCAAGTTACGCCGGCCGTCGTTTGCGCTGGGTTATTAGCGAGGCAATTGCAATACTAACTCAAAAAATCCCGAGGTCAACACCCCTCTCAAGATTTTCTCGGATTTCACATACCACTCGGCTCTGGAGTTGAGATTCGGTCTCGTCGATAATGTCGTGGTGTCGTTTGAGCTATCCTATCGTGAGCTACACCGCCAGGAGGCGAAGCGTTGGCCAGGAGCCACCCACAAGCAAAACACCTTCGCGAAACAGTCGGCATTCTGCCGCACGCCGAAACGGCTCGAGCTCGACTGCGAGGCTGGTGAATCCCTTGAAATAGGTCGCCCGAATATGCCAGTCGCCAGGCCCGAACCCACTCAGGACGACTGGGTAAAAACCGTTCTGTTCGACCGCGGATACCTGTCCCGGATCCCCGGTGACGCAATCAAAGTCTACCTGGCCATCATCGAGGCCTGCGGTGGTGTTCCCGACCGTAGCGTCACGATCAGCTTGAGACTGCTCATGCAGCGCACCTTGCTCTCGTGCCCTACCGTCATCGAGAGCTTGTCCCGGCTCGAAAACCTCGGTCTCGTGGTTTCCACAACCCGCCAGCGAGGCAAAGTCAAAACCTACTACGTGTCCGACCCTCCCGCAGCATGAACAAGAGCGGCGATTTGCGTTCGGCGGTCAAAACGAAAACCTGGAATTCGCCTCCCGATCACTCTCCACGTAACGGACTGCCATGACCTCCAGTTCGTATTTCTTCCGCGTCGAGCACGACCTTCTTCGGTCCGAAGCTTTCAAAACCCTGGGAGGCTCGGCGATCAAGGTCTATCTCGTGATCGGCCTCTACTCCGACTTCGGAACCGACTGGGCCTACCCCAGCATTCGCACCATCGCTACCCAGGCCGGTCTGAGCCGCCAGACCGTGATCACGGCTATCGCGCAACTTACCCAACTGGGCATCCTCGCGACCAACAAGTCCAAGGGCCGCTCCACGGCCTACCGCATCATCCGCCAAGCACCCAGCCGGCCTTCCCAGTCCCGAAATCGAAACCCTAAAGTCGCCAAAGAACTCCCGCCAACCGGTCTATTTTCTTTAGAGGATGGCCCTATAAGTGGTCTAGATTCTTTAGATGGAAGCTGGCGAGGTGGTCCAGAATCTGACCCAGCTCCGGCCAAGGCCCTCGGCCTTACTGGCCATACAGCTAGGCCCAAACAAGAAGAAGCATCGAAACAGGACACAACATCGATCCCGATTCCGGGAACGCCTTTTCGTCTAACGGCTGAAGGGCGCCTGCAAGTTGCTGTTGATTTGCAGGAACTCCTCACGAACCAGGGAATTCCTGAAAACCTTGCCACGCGGCTCACCGCGCAAAAGGACCCGGAAGCGGTTGCCAAAGTATTGTTAAACGCGCTCTATCTCGAGAGCCAGGGCAAACTTCAGAACGGTCCTGGATACATCAGAGCCGGTATCGAAGATGGATATGAGTTGCTACCGCAGGTGGCAAGCCGGCTCGAAATCCGGCGCCGCGAGCTGGAGAATCGAATTCAAAGCCTGGAGATTAAAGAGGAACGGGCGACGGAATCACGCAAACAAGCCGATGAACAAGCGGCAATCAACTATGTCCTTGATCGACTTGATCCCGACGAGCTTAGCCGCTTACTAAAACTGGCTCTTGAAGCACTTCCTCTGCCCATCGTCAAGCGCAACCCGACGCTCTCCAATCCATTCGTGCGAGTCAAAGTCTATGAGCTAGCGTGTGGCGAGCCTTAAAAGACGACGTAATCGAGACGCTGTTGCCTGCGGTCTGCCGTCCGTCCGGCCTTATTGTTGAACGGTCCTGAATCCATCCAGCGGTGCATGATCTCATGATGACCTTGTCCCCGTTTGCCCAAGTGCAAGCAATCCGTTTTTGCACATACAGAATAACGACAGATCGAATTCCCGGGTCTGGGTTGGTTTTCTCGCAACGATAAGGTCACGCACCTGCCCAAGTAAGCGTCCGTCTCGGCGGGCTTGGCGCACCTGCTGAGGGGTATACGCTCCGGGCATCGGGCAACTGATTCGTCGCTCTGGCTGAAAGCCTGCTCGAAGGGCTGCGGAGTAGCCTAAAAACGCGTGATCGAGATAGCCGAATCCAGCCGGAAGATCCTTCTCGGTTTGTGCTCCGAGCAGCAATGCGAGGTATCCGCCGGGGGTAAGCGTTGCAAAGGCGTTCCGGGCTAGCTCGTCGAGGAACTGGATCCAGTCTGATAGTGGCGCAGCGGCGATCCCGTCAGCCGAGTATCGGCTAGCCAGCATGGTGTGGTACGGAGGATCGCAGAAGATCAGCTCGCAGCGGGCCGCTTCGCCGGGAAACCCATGGCGTATGTCATGTGCGGTGATTTCCGGCCGAACGGGCTCGATGTCATATGCCAGACAACGACGTCCCATCGATTGGCAAACGTCAAGTGTTGTACCACCACCGGCGAACGGATCGACGACGAGCGCACCAGGTTGGGTGTAGTAATAGAGGGCATGCGCAACGATCGCGGCTGGAATCGAACCCGCATGGGGAACACCGAAAGCCCGATCATGCCGGAACGACCAGATGTCGTATGGAGTCGGCCGAAAATCAGCGCTGAATCGGCCACGCCGGCGCAGGTCCTTGTAGGCTGCGTGTATCGTCTTCGTGCCCGCATCGAGCTGGGTGACACCACTCTGAGCCCGAATATCACCTGACCGGGCTGACTTCCACACCGTGCGGGCCTGGCGATAGATGTCCTTGCCGCCAAGCCCGATCCTGCGAGCTACTCGGAGATCCGTGCGCCCTTCGTCCGTTGACTCTCCAATGCTCCGATCGTGGCCAAAGGCATGCCACTCATCCGAAACCGGCTGATTGTGGCCGGAGGGATGCGACTCATCCGAAACCGACCGATCGTCGGAATTACGACCATCGGCGAGCGTTGGACTATCCGGCTGTTCAAATTGACGTCTTCGCAAATTCGCTAGCCGACGTGATTTTGCCCGGATTGTCCATATCTCCTCGAGCGCATCAGCTTCGCGCATCATTTGACTGAAGTTCTTTTGTCGCTGACGGTTATATTCCAAGACCGCGAGGTGACGTGACGGCTCACCCGAAAAGATGCGAATCTCGCATGGAACAGTTCTGAGGTTCAGAGCAAGGGCGCAGGCCAAACGCCGGTGTCCGGAGATAACCTGCCAGGCTTCAGCATCCGTTCTGCGCGCGATGACGAGTGGAACGAGAATTCCATGGTCCCGGATGCTCTGCAAGAGGTCGTCTATCTCGGCAACGGGGTCACCATAAATCGATCGGCTGAACGTGCTCGGACTGAGCCGAGTCGGATCCATCGCAACAACGCGCGAACCGAGGTCTCGATCCGGAAAAACGAGCGTGGCGGGTACATCCTTGTTTGCAGTCACACGCATGCCAGGGACATCCTTGTCCAGAGCGGTCTTGAGGAAGTAAACCGGAGTTGAGGTTGGGCAGGCTAGCAAAGATGCTGGAACTCGTCCAGCGGGTTTTAACGGATCGTTTTCCCGCGGTTACAGTTCTCGACAGGCAGCCGGGTCTACCGTCTTTAGTAACTGGGTTTTGGGATGGACGGGGCTGCGGATCCGGGCAAAATGTGCGTCTCATTTCTTGCTTTTGATTGATCGGTCAGATCGTTCGTGAGATCCAGCGGTCCGGACGGAGCCAGGAGACCCTATGTCCACCCGGCGATACGATCCACCCCAGCACGCCCAGCCGCTCGGGTCTTGGCACCGAATTCGGCGCGGCGACGCTGCGCACGCTGCATGGGAAGATCGACTTACAGAACTGAAAGCCGCTCGACTCGAGGGGTCGTTTTTGTCCGTTGTGGTGGCGGCGAAGAACGAGGCTCCCAGCCTTCCGCAGCTCGTCGAGGAGATTGCCCGAGCTCTGCGGCCTGTGTGTCAATGCGCTGCTTCTGGATTGGGAGAATTCGAGATCGTGCTCGTTGATGACGGTTCAACCGACGAAACCGAGCAAATTCTGCTGCAACTGAGTGGCTCCTATCCTGAGCTATGCTGGCTGACTCTGGCCGCGACGGCGGGCCAGTCGGCCGCAACCGCAGCAGGCATTCTTGCTGCCCGAGGGGATTGGATTGCCACGCTGGATGCTGACCTGCAGAACGACCCGGCGGATCTCATTCGTCTGTGGAATGCCCTGCCCGGCCACGATGCTGCGCTCGGTTGGCGGATAATCCGGCACGATGTTCGATCCAAACGCCTGATCAGCATCGGGGCAAACTGGGTCCGAAACGTGGTGCTCGGACAATCGATTCGGGATACGGGATGCTCGGTTCGGATCTTTTCCCGTGTGGCCGCTCTGCGGCTGCCGCTATTCCGCGGAGTGCACCGCTTCATTGGTCCCTTGTTGTTGCGCCAGGGTTGCAAGCTGATCCAGATACCGGTTAACCACCGGCCTCGCACAAGCGGTCGCACACACTACAATCTCTGGAATCGTTCACTATCTGTGTTGATTGACCTGCTCGGGGTTTTGTGGCTCATGCGACGGCCGGTGCGCTATCAAATCATCTCGGGGCGGCGATGGGGAACCGCAGTTGTTCGTGCGCATGCAGAAAACACGGTCCTGGCCGATAACCGCAGACACGACGAGGGCTGAGCTGTGTCGAACCTGATCGTCTGGTTAACGGTGGGATTTCTGGGTCAGGCGTTCTTCACCGCGCGGTTTCTGGTGCAATGGCTGGCCTCCGAACGAAAGCGCGAGTCGATCGTCCCTGTTGCGTTCTGGTGGCTCAGTCTTCTTGGTGGGCTCGCGCTCCTGTCGTATGCAGTTTTTCGCCGTGACCCGGTGATCATCACCGGTCAGACAATGGGTCTCTTCGTCTACGTGCGCAACCTGATGCTGGTGAACAAGGCGAGAAAGAGGCTTACCGTGCGCTCGCCGGAAATCGGCCCAGCAAGTGATCGACTGCGAGACCAATATCAGGAGCTCGCATCAGCGATTCGCCGACCAGCATCGCTCTGATTCCAGCAGCTTCGAGTCGTTCAACGTCCGCTCTTGCGTGGATACCGCTTTCGCTGACGAGCACAACACCGGCAGGAATCCGGTCGCGAAGCCGCAAGGTGTGTTCAAGATCGGTGTGGAAGCTATGGAGATCGCGGTTATTGATCCCGATCAAATCAGCACCCGAGGCAAGCACCCGGTCCAGATGGACTGCGTCGTGAAACTCGACCAGGGCGGCCATTTTCCAGTGTTTGGCCTGTCCCAGAAGCTGGGCAAGCTGTCGGTCGTCGAGAATTTCTGCGATCAGAAGAATGGCGTCGGCTCCGGCTGCGCGTGCTTCGACGACCTGATATTCATCGATCACGAAGTCTTTGCGTAATACCGGAATCTGAGCGACGGCTCGAACCTGCGTCAGATGCGTCAGGTGCCCCTGGAAATAGGGCGCGTCGGTCAACACGCTCAGACATGAAGCCCCATGCTTCTCGTAAGTACGCGCGATGTCGGTTGGCACAAAATCAGCCCGGATAACGTTGGCTGAGGGGCTCGCTTTCTTGATCTCGGCGATGAGATGGATCGCACCGGAACGGGCTAGTGCTCCTCGAAAGTTGCGAGGCGCTGGTGCCGCCAGAGCACGCTGCTCGAGCACTTCGAGCGGTTGCACTTTCCGGGCTACGGCCACCTCTTCACGCTTCGAGCCCACGATTTTATCGAGAATGGTCATCGTTTTAATCTAACCCACGATCCTCAGATGCGACGAGTGGGTCGATGAGGGAAGCAAGAGAATCAATCGGACTTTATGGCGCAGGGGAAACTTCTATCGGAGATTCCGTGAGGAACGGTTTCTCAGATCGATTTACCAGAATCTTTCGAAGATCGAGGTTTGCGAAATCTGCTCGACGCGTTATAGGTGTAGCAGTGAAGAATGTCTGTGTTTGTGCAGCAATGTGAACTTGGTCTTGAAATCCATCATGGCATCGTTCACGCATGGTCGACGGGTCGCTTGGAAGTAGCCCGCTTTCGATTGCGTTTGCTTGGTCAAGCGTGAGGCGTCTTTGTTAAGGCGGGGATCTCCTTCTCGAGTATCTGCCTTCAGCCTCAAGAGTCGTGCAGCATCAGTTCGGCAAAATCAGTGGCAAGGACGCAGGAGAGAACATCATGACGACACTGATCGTGCATTGCCCGAACGCGGCATGTGGTCGGGTTTCCCATCTGGGCGTTGATCCCCTCGGTCGCATCTTCCGATGTCCACGCTGCCTGACCAAATTACCAACTGCCCCATCGACAGCAGGTGACGCGCGGTGGACAGCGGTTCTGGGCCCCCCGCGCCCTTCACTCGTTGGTTCAAACTTCAGATTGGCGACTTCCAGGCGATGCAATGAGGCGTCGCCGTCAACAGCGCAAGAATTCCCGGCGCGGAGTTTGATGGGCCTTGAAAGCGGTGAAGTCTTGATCGACGCAGTCGATTTTGATCGAGAGAATCACCAGAGCTCATGCTTGGGGCTCGACTCCGATGAAAGTAGTGAGGTTGTCCTCGAGGCCTTTGTATCGGATAGTCGTTCACTTTCCCGTTACAGCACGGCCGTAAAATCATCCGCCTCGATGGCGCCCTCGGTCCGAAGCGAGACCGCCATAGCCAGCACGGACCAGAGACTGCCAAAGTCCGGAACCTTAGGACGCTTTCGGATTGGAGAGATTCTGGGTGAAGGTCAACATGCTACAGTCTATTGTGCCTACGATCCGGTTCTGGAACGCGATGTGGCACTCAAGGTGCCACGTCAGGGTGTGATCAGGTCGGCCAAGGGGCTGGAAAGGTTTTTGGGCGAGGCCAAAGCTCTGGCGCGGCTGCGGCATCCTCAGATCGTACCTGTATATGAAGCCGGCTGCGCCGGCGGCCGGCATTACATGGCCATGGCACTCATCCAAGGCTCCAGCCTCGCTCAGCAGATGGCGGAACGCCCATTCGAAGTCCAGCGTGCTGCGGAAATCGTCGCTGAGCTTGCGGAGGCGCTCGGATACGCTCATAGTCAGGGAGTCGTTCATCGCGACGTCAAGCCGGCCAACATTCGTCTCGATGGCCAAGGTGTCGTTTTTGTAATGGATTTCAGTATTGCCTACCGTCCTGACTCGGGCGAAATGCCGCTTCCTCCCGGCGTGATTCTTGGTACGCCGGCTTATGTTGCTCCCGAGCAGGCCCAAGGGGGACAGACCGATGTGCTACCAGCAAGTGACCAGTATAGCTTGGGCGCGGTCTTCTATGAGCTGCTAAGTGGTCAACCCCCGTTCACTGGGCCTCCTTCGTACGTTCTCTTCCACACGATCCATCACGACCCGCCCGCACTTCACACCATTGCCCCGAGGGTTCCCCGCGCGCTGGCCGCAATCTGTCAAAAGGCCCTCGCGAAGAAACCCGAGCACCGCTATTCAACCTGTGGGGATTTTGCCAAGGATCTACGATCCTGGCTCCGAGGCGAAGCCCCTCTGGCTTGCCGCCGCGGTCGCCGCTGGGCCCGATTGGGACGATGACAGATCGGCCCCAGCCCCGGCTGGCTGCAACTCTTCGATTTCCTGGTCCTCGAACTCCTGGACGCTCCGAAATTCAATCGGCTCATCGATTGCTTCCGCGAGCTTCGGAAATGTTGGGTCTCCCATCGCTGTCGGCCAGATGTGAAATCCTCCACGCCAGGTCGGCGGAATTTCCCAGATCCCCCAGATCCCCTTTCCCTCGTTATAGCCCTGGTAAGCGACATCATGTTTGTCGATGTACCGCTTGGACCAGTGGCATTTTCCGTCATCGATGCTGTATTTGCCGCGGATAAGGAACTCGCCGATCATGTCGCGGCCTTCGCCGGTCATGACTCCCTGCCGAAAGGTCAGGTGGAGTTCCATCGTGTGCCGGCCTGGCCAGTGGGCCATCAAGAAAAAACCCTGCCAGGGTCCGGAGGGGAATCGAGGGTCGGTCTCCTCAGGAGCCTGTGGAGAAGAATCTGGTCGATGAGCGCTCATGATCACGGGCCTCGGAGGTCCGAACATCGGTTTCGAAACAATCGATCGAGACCGGTGTCGATCCGTCTGCTTGAGTTTGGCCCGACACGCGGCAGAGTGTCAAGCGGCGGTCGATCAGGGGATTCTAACCGCTTTGCCCGGACGACTTCTTCTCAACTTCGTTGATCAGAGTCTGAAAGTCGGGCCGATCGCGAAGTGGGTCAAGATCGGTATCGGACCGGAGAACATCGAGATCAGGGAAGCCTTCCAGAGACGCTTCGTGCAGCAGTTCAATGGCCCGGTCCCCATATCGCTGGCGGCGGAGCTGGTCGGCCTTGCTCAGTTTTGAGAAATCTACCGCGTCAACGGAACCATTCTTCGCTCCGATCAACGGGATACTCAGGGCGACATTGCAAGCCAGGTTGTAGCGGTTGCGAGCATCAAGCTTGGGTATGCTCTCGTAAACATCAACGGCGCGTTGAAACGATCGTAGTGCCTCCACAGGCTCTCCCGTTTGCTGAAAGAGCCGGCCAAGGGTGTTCTGGCTCTTTGCCAGATCGATCCGGAACAAGACATTGTCGGGCTGCGCGATCAATTTCTCGAGCAGTGTTTTTGCCTTCTGAGCAGAGGTGATGGCATCGGCTGGCTCGCGTCGATAGCGGTGCAGCTCGCTCAGCGAGTGATAAGTGCTGGCGAGAACGTGCTGGTAACTGAGAACAGCGGGATACTGGCGTTCGAGGCGTTCAAGGTTTTCCACGGCCTTACCGGCACTGGCCAGCGCCGAGTCAAGCCTGCCGGCGGTCTGCTCAAGGTTGCTTAGATCCCCGAGGCAGCGCCCAAGCTCACAAGTTTGGTCGGAAAACTCGGGGTGCTCGCGATTGACCTTCTCGAGTCGTTCGACGGCTTGCTGGAATTCCGCAATCGCCCACTCGGTGCCGTCAGGTTGCGTGGCGAGTATCCGGCCCAGGAGGGCGTGACCCTTGGCCATCGAGATCAGAGGATCGACGGCACGAGAGTCGGCGTCGGCAAGCTTCGATTCAATGACGAGCGACCTCTCTACATTCTCGATCGCTTCCTTTGCTCGACCTCGCTCGTACTCGATCTCCGCAATGTGCTCCAGGGCCACGCTGAGCGCGTGTTCCGCCGTCGCGAGATGAGGGTTGGCAACAAGCGGTTCGAGCAACTCACAAGCACGGCGGAAGGTGCGATGCGCTTCATCACACCGGCCCGGAAGACGCGCCATCAGGCTGCCCTGCTTGATCAGAGTGCGTGCCAGCGATTCGCGATATGCGGAATTCAGTGGCTCTGCTGCGACAAGATCGTCCCAGAGCGTCACAGCCAGCTCGAAGTCCGTGACGGCCTTCGTCGTGGATCCGATCACACTGGAAATCTGCGCCAGATTGGTGCGAGCTGCCGCTAATTCAGGTTGAAGAGAGCGGTCACCGCCTCGGCCGGCAAGGAGATCTTCATAGGACCGCCCTGTGTCTTCAAGCAGTGCCTTGCGAAGTGGATCCAGTCCAGGCTCGGTGAGAAGCCGCTCCTCAGTAACCTGCGTGAAGAACTGATTGACGGTTTTGAGTGACTGGTAGAAAGACCTCTGGGCCCGATCGCGATCACGGCGGGCCATGTTGAGACCCACCGCAATTCCCACGATGCCGGCAACAAGAAGCCCGGCGACCAGAGTGCTTGCAACGACCGCCGCTACATTGCGCCGCACGAACTTGAGGGTACAATACGTCACCGAGTGGCGCACGGCACTGACAGGCAATCCCTTGAGATAACAGGTCAGGTCGAGAGCAAACTGATCGGCCGAGGCATACCGTCTCTCGGGCTCTTTGCGCATTGCTGTCAGAATGATCGCGTCCAGGTCGCCACGCAGGATTCGTTTCAGCCGCTCGGCAGAACATCCGCGTGCGACAGCGAGCTCCTGGGCACTCGAGCACAGCAGACTCACGAGTGAGCTCGGTGGTGATTCAGTCGTTGATTCTGACCGCGGCACTGTCGTAACAGAAAGCTGGTCAAACGGAATCGCACGGCAATCAATCGGTCGAACCACGGACGCGCTGGGCTTCTCCGGTGCCTGTTCACAGATCGCTTGCAGCACCTCTGAAACGTTTCGTGTCTTGAAATGGTATGGCCGGCGCCCGGTCATGAGCCTGTAGAAGATCACACCCAGCGCGTAGACATCACTGGCCGTTGTTACCGTTTCGCCGGTCACTTGCTCGGGAGCGGTGTACTCGGGCGTGAGTACGGGCTCTTCGAGTGGCGCCAGGCTTGCTGGCGCTCCGCCCTTGGGATCGTTCGCGAAGGAGCCAAGTTCCGGATTTGCTTTGCCGAAATGAAGGAGCCTGGGCACGCCGTTGGACGTGATCAGGATAAAATCCGGCATTAAACTGCCGTGGATGATTGCGTGCTGGTGAGCGACATGAACGGCCCTGCAAACCTGGATAAACAACTCGATCCGGCTGCGCACATCAAGCCGGTGCCGGTCGCAGTAGTCGTCTATTCGCTCATCTTCGGTATCAGCAAGGTCTGCTTCCGCCTCGTCGTCTAGGTTCAAGCCGCCGAACTGAACCTCGCTTGAGCCGAGCACGCTGTGAGCTTCGTCGAGCCCCATACCAGACTTAGCCGGGACAGCAGGCTTCGAACTCAGGGCCTCGAGGGCGATCGAGTCCATGAGCGCGGTGTCTTGCTCGAGTTGCCGCTGCTGCTCGGCATTCATGAAGTGTCCGCTCCGATCAATGGATCGATCACGCGGAGAACAGAATGGCCATCGCGTGATTTTCCCTGATTAGAGCGGACTGCTGCCGAAGTTGCCAGGCACGCCCAGCGGGCGAGTCAGCGCGAATTTCGGAATGTGTCAACTAGCCTTTGCAGCTCGCGAGTCCTTCGCGGCAAATTTCTCTTGAAGTTTCTTCAGTGTGTACGCGTTTCCTTTTTCGAAGAAGCTGCGGAGCTTTTGCGACTCTTCGTCGTCACCGTAGCCAGTGCCGACAAGACGCAGCTTCGTGAGTGATGGTCCTGCCTCCTCGAAATAGATCACGGTCCACATCTTCTTGATCGCGGTTTTGTATGGGAATTTCTCAGGTGGGTTTTGCACCTGGAGAACGAGCAGCCGCCGGGGCTCGAACGCGAGTATGATGTTCTCGATCGTATTGGGATCACCGATCCGACCGGCAGGATCGTAGTGAGTACGCATCTTGCCCCCGATCTTGAGATCGATGTCAGCATGGGCAACGTTCCATGATTCCTGACCCTCGTTGGTGGCGAGTGCCGCCCACACTGAATCAACCGGCGCGGTAACCATGCCTTCAGTAACTTGCTCGGATGCGCTCGAGCGAGGCTGTTTGCGCGAGGACGTCTGTTTGACCACGGGAATCCACTCTTCACCTTTCCGGCCGAAGATCGTGAATTGCATCGTGTCCTTGTCCGTAAACCGCAGCACTTCGCGCCAGGTGGCCGGTTTACCGATAATCGTCGCGAATTCGAAGATCACGTCTTCGCCTTCGAGCTTGACGGTTCCCTTGAACACACTGGTTCCCCCGTGGCAATCCAGGTAGTAGACAGTGTTGTTCTCGGGATCGCGGCCGAGATAAGCTTCAATCCGGGTTTCATGCGGGCCGCCTTTGTCTGTGAAGTTGACACCGCGAATGACCTTGTTGCCAAACGCCCACTCGAAGTGATTCTCGACAACGAATTTCGGGTCCGAATTGATCCACGTGCCGCCAACCAGCTCGGCCAGCTTGGCCATGGTCTTCTCGGCATTGCCATCGCCGGTTTTGGTCGTTGGCTCATCGGCAGACCGGGTTGATGAAGTCGGCCCGCACACAGCCAGACAACAGGCAAGGAGTGTGATCTTGAGCGGTTTCACGACAACCTCCTCTTTTTGGAAAAATGGTGGAATCTCTCTGTCAGTAGGCGTTCATTTACTCGATCGGGATCGACGTTTCGGTTTTGATCGGGCCGGGCGATCGTCGGCCTCCTGAGGTCGTAGCACCGACCAGTCCGTTCCGTCGCGGCGGAGACGCTCAAAATAATCGCGAAGCTGAGTAACGGCGGCATCGTAAGGTGCAATATCCTGGTAGGAACGGGCCAGCATCACCGAACCTTCCATGGTGGTGAGCACGAAGAGTGCGAGCTGATCGCGATCAAGAGTTTCGGGCAGGCAGCCGGCGCTCTCGGCAAGACACTGTTCGATCACCTTACGCCAGCCCGTGAAGTTGACAGCCAGGAGCTCGCGCACGGCCGGATGGCTGTCGGATAGCTCAAGCGCCAGGTTGCCGATGGGACAGCCGTGCTGAAAGTTCGTCAGCAGAAGACCACGCCGGTACCCGTCGAGGATGCCGAAAATCCGCTCGATTGGATCAGTGACTCGATCAAACACCGGCTGAACAACCTGGGACCACAGGTTTTCTCGATACCACTCCAGAACAGCCAGCAGAAGATCTTCCTTGGTCGGGAAAAAATAGTAGAGGCTGCCACTACCGGCATCGGCCTCTTTCAAGATCTGGGCGATCCCCGTGCTCGAATACCCGTGTTTCCAGAACAAAACCCTCGCCGCTTCCACCAGCCGCTCACGCGTCGAGTTCTTCATCACGCCCCCGACTTTATTGATCGTTCAACTAACATCGCACAACCGACTGAGATTCGTCAAGTAACGGCCGGGTTTTTACTCGATTTTGCCGTTACGAGGTATCGTGCAACCCTAAGGGAGGTAATAATCCGTGCTTGTTTTGCAGCGTATGGCGTCCCTCGCTGCGAAGGAACAGTTTCTATATAACCAACAATATTAGTTAAGTTTATTTGTATAGGAGCACTCATCATCATGGTGCGGCGCTTGCTGATCGCTCTACTGCCACTCTGGATCGCCGCCGATTGTGCCTTTGCTCAGCAACCTGGCAGGCGCTCTGGCCAGCGGCCTCGTCCGGTTGCAACAAACCCGCTTGTTCTGAAGCCGGAACGCGTATGGGATGGGCTTTCGGCTGAGACTCATGCCGGCTGGGTCGTCGTGACCCGCGGGTCAAAGATTGAGGCAGCCGGGCCGGCGAGGGAGGTGAAGATTCCGGAGGGTGCTCGCACGATCGAGCTAGCAGGTACAACGCTCATTCCCGGTCTGATCGACGCCCACACGCATGTCTTGCTGCATCCGTATGACGAAGCACTGTGGAACGATCAGGTGCTCAAGGAAGCCCTGGCGCTGCGCGTCTGCCGCGCCACGAACCACCTGCGCAGCACGCTTCTTTCCGGGTTCACGACGATTCGCGATCTGGGCACCGAAGGAGCCGGATATGCGGATGTCGGTCTCAAACAGGCCGTTGCGCAGGGGATCATCCCCGGTCCGCGAATGCTGGTCGTCACGCGAGCCATTGTTGCGACGGGAAGTTATGCGCCCAAGGGCTTTGCACCGGAGTTTGAGATCCCTCAAGGGGCTGAAGAGGCCGATGGCGTCGATTCCTTGATCCGGGTTGTCCGCGACCAGATCGGCAAAGGTGCCGATTGGATCAAAGTTTATGCCGACACGGCGATGGGCGGTGCATCTGTCCGCCCATCGTTTTCTCTTGAGGAGCTCACGCGAATCGTCGAGACGGCAGGGTCTGTGGGAGTTCCCGTGGCGGTTCATGCAACCTCCAAGGAAGGCATGCGCCGCGCAGCACTCGCAGGCGTTGCGACCATCGAGCACGGAGACGGCGGCGACGCGGAAGTATTCAAGCTGATGACCGAGCGAGGAGTAGCTCTTTGCCCAACACTGACCGCGTTTGAATCATCAGCGCGATACGCAGGCTATCGCCCGGGCACAGACCCCGAGCCCGCCCGCCTCAAACGCGCGAGAGCAACGTTCAAGCTGGCCCTCGAGGCGGGTGTCAAGATCGCCAACGGCAGCGACATGGGCGTTTTTGCACACGGCGAAGGTGCGCGTGAACTCGAATTGCTCGTCGAGTTCGGCATGAAGCCCGTTGATGCACTATGGGCATCAACCTCCGTTGCCGCCAAGGTCCTGCGGCTCGACGATCGTTTAGGTGCCGTCAAACCGGGCCTTCGCGCCGACCTGATCTGTGTCCAGGGTGATCCAACCCAGGACATCAAAACACTGCGCCAGGTCAAACTGGTGATGAAGGACGGTGTGCTCTATCGAGAGCCATGAGCCGTGAGTCACCCTGCCGTATCAACGACCATTCGCCCCAGCGGTTCCATCGGAACCACCGTCAACCCCGGCCGCGTGCGCAGCGCCCGCGAGAAGGCAGATACAACGACACGATACTGCCCGTTCGAGAGCGGAGAAGCCGTTGTGAGTGACCAATGCCCTGTGGCGTCAGCTTGTGTCGTGCCGGCCAGGTAGTGCTCCGACGGTGTAGCCGCGGGACCGAGCGAGAGTTTGATAACGGATCCCGGTGCAGCCGTACCGGAAAATTCAGGTTGGC
Organism: uncultured Planctomycetota bacterium; assembly: GCA_963823665.1. GTDB lineage: Bacteria > Planctomycetota > Planctomycetia > Isosphaerales > Isosphaeraceae > CAVXHV01. The sequence goes on along the minus strand of CAWGMQ010000002.1, from coordinate 271,260 downwards.
TGGTCTGGACCACCTGCGCCGGTCCATAGACGCGATCTTCACGCGCCGCGGCGGCCTGGCTCACCGCGGATGTCGAGTTGGAGGGCGCCGACGAGACAACCTCGGCTTGATCAATTTGACCGTCGAGCTGGAGGGTCTGCACGAGCGGTGCCTGATCTCCCAGCGTGGGAACGATGAAGTTGCGGTACCAGAATTCAATCCCGGTCTTGCCCGAATGAGTGACTCCGCTGGGCGTCAAGTTGTAATAATGGACGACAGGCCCGTTACTCTTGACGGGCACCTGGCCCCAGAGGTTGTACAGCTCGCTGCCCTTGGCCGCGGTGTGCTCGAAGAAGACCTGTGCCTGGTCGACCACGGATGGAATAAATACGGGTGGATCGTCGGCTTCTGCCTGGTAATTCGTGATGATTGACCGGGCCAGCGGAGCCAGAACACCACTGGCAATGCTGAGCTGCTGGCCGGGTACATTGTTGTTCGCGGCATGAGGATCGAGTAGCGTGTCCGTGATATAACCGGCTTTCATTCCCGGCGTCATCATATTTTTCATATTTACTATTGCGTATGTATTTATTACGTTGCCCTCGCTGTGGCCGATGAAGTCGAGATCGACCGGAGCTTGAGCCGGGAAGTTACTGGCAGCGTGAAGGATCGCGCGTGCCAACCGCGGTGACTGCTTGATCGCCGAGCCGGGGTCGTTGCTCACAGCCACCCAGTTGTAGGCGATGACGGAATCATAGCCCTCCTGCTTCATGTCGAGGGCCATTTGAAGCTCCCAGGGCGGACCGTGCTTCCAACTGGTATCCTGAATACCTCCGTGGGTCACGATGCCAATGGTGTACGTGCGGAACGACGCTGTTTGGGCAGGGTTTGTGGTCGCGGATGGCAGGCCCGGATCAGCGACAACAACGACATACGGCTTTTCAGGAAATGGGGGCAAACCTTGAGGCAAGGGAATGGTGAGCTGATGGGTGCCCACTGATGTAGCCGCCTGGCCGCCCTGGTCGAGTGTGACGGCCGTCGATCCACCGGGAGCAACCGGCGTGAACGTGCCGACAAGTGAGTCACTTGAATTGAACGTGCCGTCACTCGAGCGATAGATGCCGAACTGAAGAGGAGTGGCCGCGTCGGCAGCCTGGCTGATGTTGTACTCGACCGTGACACTTTTCGAATCGGTCGTGGTCGCGGAGATCATCTGGATTGCCGGCGCCCCAGTTGAAGCGGTGCTGAGCAACTGCCGTGGCTCCAGAGAGACAGTCGAGTCCAGCGGAACGGACCATGCTCGCCGTCGAGGCGTCCCTTCCCTGTATCTGGAAAGCGGAGCCGTGCGAGCGCGCAGAAAGGTAATCGACTTCATGCCGTGACTCCGCCTCGTGAGACAGCGCCGGACCGATCAGTAATGGCTGTCAAACCATCCAAGCGGACTCCATCATCCGCAATAGCGTCATTTCTCGACCGACGCCTTCACAATTCTTCTCGATCGGCAGATTACACCACTCGATTCGAGAAAACATCGATTCTTTTTAACACATTCGGCCGGGACGGACAGGATGATGAAAGCCGACACGATGCAAGGGTATAAACAGAAATGAGTTATGAATGGAGTGTGACTGATGCCACTCGCATTGCGCGGCGAGAATACTTGATCGCGGGGAAAAACACAAGGTCATGTCTTCGACTAAACAAAAGCACCGATACGTGCGGGCACGGCACTCTCATTCGCGCAAATAGACGGCATCATCCAAAGAGCGTGGAGATCGGCCGCCCGATGGCCAGCGTGTACGGCCGACCGGTCAGGTCAACAATATCTTGCGCGGGGTTGAGGCCGAACCGCCAGAAGAGAGTTGCGGCCAGGTCGCCAGGGCTGACGCCATCGCTGTCAGGATACGCGCCTAACTTATCACTTGAGCCGAATGTAATCCCGCACTTTACGCCACCGCCGGCCAGGACAATGCTGTAGCAGTTGGGCCAGTGGTCGCGGCCCGCATTGGCATTGATCTTGGGCGTTCTGCCGAATTCACCCATGCCGATGACCAGGGTCTCCTCGAGCAGACCTCGACTGGTAAGATCGGTGATCAAAGCCGCGAACGACTGGTCGGCCGGAGGCGCCAGATCGTTCTTCATCCGGCCGAAGACGTTTTCGTGCGAATCCCAGTTGGCTGTTTGGCCGTTATATTGACCATCGTAAACGGTGATGAAACGCACGCCAGCCTCGACCAGGCGCCGGGCCAGGAGGACACTTTGCCCGAGCTTATGCCGACCGTAGCGGTCTCGGAGTTTTGGGTCTTCTAACCCCAGGTCGAACGCTCGCCGGACGGCTGGCGAGTGCAAGAGCCGCAAAGCCTTCTCGGTGTAAACATCGCACGGGTCGAGGTCCCTCGCCGTGCTGGTGCCCGGCGCCGTGCTGCCACCTGCGGGAGAGCTCGGTCCCGCCTTCATCATAGCTTCGACATGGCTCAAGCTTCGGGAACGCTGTTTGTCAAGCATGCTCAGGAGCGATGCGCGATGGTCGAGCCGATCGAGCGATAAATCGCCAGGTAACTCGAGCTCACCCATCTGAAAATCAGGAGCGCTGGGATCGGCGTTGACCTGAAAAGGGCCATGTGCCGAACCGAGGAAGCCCGGAACCTGGCCGGGAAGCTGGACGACGTTGTACATCACGTGGGGCAATGCGACGTAGGTCGGCAACCCGGGGCGCTGGCGCATCATCGCGCTCAGGATCGCGCCATAGCACGGTGGATCATTGCGATCGTTGCTCAATAGCTCGAGATCACCCTTGAGCGGATCACGGCCACAGAGGGCGGTGAATGCCGCCGCATTATGGTTGGTCATCGGATGGTGCATGCTGCGCACGATCGCAAGGCGGTCCAGCACGCGTGCCGTTTCACGGAGAAGTTCGCACACCCGGATTCCTGGCACCGACGTTGCGATCGAGCCGAACTGACCACGGATCTCGGCCGGGGCATTCGGCTTCATGTCGTAAGTATCGATGTGGCTCGGTCCGCCGTAATAAAAAACCAAGATGCACGAGCGAATGGGGCGAAGGGCAGCCGGGACACTCTTCCCTTCTTTCGGAGATGCCCCGAGAGCCTCGGCACGGAGCAGCGCGGGCAAAGTCAAACCAAATGAGCCCAACCCGCCGACGCGCAGCAACTGGCGACGGCTCATCGTCGGCTGCCGGGCCTGCATCTCTGCTGGTTCGTGCACGGGTCGCATAGACCCCCCTTTCCCCGCCAGCGCTGCTGATCGCCGGGTGGCGGGAAAAATGTTTAACTTTCATTGGAGAATAGAGGGTCATCGGCGATTTATCAAGGGGAGATAGACTCGGTGGTGAGTCAGGCAGTAGCCTTGAGAAGCGTTCCCGTGGAGGTCGTTGCCGTTCTATTGATCCAGGGTCCGGCGATCCAGAGGGGAGAGGATTGGCGATGCAGGGTTGCAGTAGCCGTAAAGGCGGAGTGGCATTTCTGGCTGTCGTGTTTTTCGTACTGGTATGGCCGCATGGGGTTTTTGGACAGGTCAAGCTCGAATATAAATTCCCTGAGGGAAAGAAGCTGACGTACAAGAGAACCTCCAAGATCCAACAGAAGCTGACGCTCATGGGGATGGACATCGAGCGCGAGGAGGAGCGATCCGAAGTCACGTCGTTCAATACAGGCAAGCATCGCGGTGATTTGATACCCGTTGGGTGGCGGGTGGAATCGCTGCGCGTCGAGATGGCACTTCCCGGTGAGAAGCTGGTCTTTGACACGCGCGATCCGAAAGCCAAGATCGATACCCCGGGCCTTTCCTTCCTGAACGACATGTTCGACCTGGAGGGCCACATGGCCCTTACCATCGTGCTGGACAAAAACAACAAGGTGACGGCGGTCGAGGGTGCCGAAGAGTTGCAAGGAAAAGTTGAGAAGCTCGGGCCAGAGGCGCGGGAACAGATGAGCAAACGGTTTGAGAGCGAAAAGCTCAAGCGTGTTTTCGAGCAAGAATTCCAAATCCTGCCCGATGTGCTGGCTCGCCCCGGCGAGCCCTGGGAGCGTGCCCAAGTAATCGACCTCGGTGCCGGCCTGGCGATTACTTTCCGCAAGAGGTTCGAGTACGTGGGAACAGAAAAGAGGCAAAACGAAACACTCGAGAAGATCAGCAGCAAGTTACTCGAGGTCAAGTACATCGTTGATCCAGGCAGCAATCTGCCCTTGAGCCCCGTCAAGAGCGACCTGAAAGTCGAGTCTTCGGGTGGAACAATCTTCTTTGACCGGGAGGCCGGTCACGTGGTCAGCGGCACAGAACGGATCCGGATCAAGGGAGACGTTACCTACTCCGCCAAAGGTCAAGAAGTGCCGAGCAAGCTGGATCTGAACATCGAGACGAGCGTCGAGCTCCAGCCCCTGAAGAAGTGAGGACCGGGCCTTCCAGGGCGAGTCAGGTCACCTCTCGCCCCAGCGAGTCGGTTAATCCATAAAGATCTCATGTCGCCTCAGGAAGCTGTCGCTGACCGCGAGGGGAAATCTATGACGAAGCTCACAAACGACAAGGCGAGGGGAGCGCTGTCAATTGGGTTTGGGTTGGCGCTGCTCGGCTTGATGGCGTCTACAAACTTACTGGCGAGTTGTTTGCAGTCACCCGCTTTCGTTGTACGAGATTTTGGAGCCGTGCCAAGATCGGCGCACCAACGCGTGCTCCTCAAGAACGACGCCATCCAGAAGGAACTGAAGATCACCGACGCTCAGAAGACAGAGCACGCAAGCATTGAGAGGCGATTTGCCCAAGAATCCGTCAAAGCAGGGCAGCGGCAGGCTCCTAACGTTGCAAAGGCGAGAGAGACACGCCTCGCCCTCAACAAACTAGAGGACGGGGCGATCGTAGCGACACTCACAGCGCAACAGCGGAAGCGACTCGATCAAATTCAGCTACAAGCCCAGGGGCCCCTCGCGTTTGCCGCGCAGGGTAAAGACACCGTTGGGCTCGTCGAACCCCCGCTCTCCGAACGGCTCGAACTGACTGAGGAGCAAACCCGACGAGCACGAGCCATCTTCCAGGAATCAGCGAAGCAGATTGAGAAGGCTGCAAGCTTCCCGATTGTCCTAGCCTCCGCAAATGGCCAACCAACCGCGGAAGCGATCCGCAGATTGGTCGAAAGCCCGCAATTCCAGGCCGAAAAAGATCAAGCCGCCAAGGCCGGCAGAGAGGCAACTGCGGCAGTCGTTCGCCGGATTGAGGAGATTCTCAGCGACGAGTAGCGCTTGGCTTATCGCTGTCTAGTCGGCGAGCCCTTCGACTTTTCCAAGCTCCGGATCGGTAGGGCTGGGGCCGGCGCAGCGAAACTTGATCGTATGCTTCTGGCGGATTTACTCGGTTTGGACCAAGGCAGACCGGAAGTGGATACCAACTTCAGCACGAAAGTGGCCCATCCGGCATATGCCGACGCGGCAAAGCGTGTGCGAGTCCTGTTTGATGAAGCTCACCTAGGTATTCTCACGGCGAACGGATTGTACAAGCCATTCGCCGACCTCATCACCAGCGACGGTTACGAGATGATTTCCAACCGCGCACAGTTCTCGCGCAAGGTTCTGGAGAAAGGCGATGTTTTGATCATCGTGAATGCGAGAGGCGCTGAACTGATGGGCCAAGCTGGAGCCTCAGCCCCTGCATTCAGCGAAGTGGAGTGCGACGCGGTGCGCGACTGGATCACTGCCGGTGGCTCGTTGCTCTTGGTCACTGGCCCAGGGCCGCCGGTGATTGCGGCCGAACGCCTCACAAAGCGCCTCGGTGTGACGATCAGCCCTGGGGCAACATCAGACCGCCAGTCAACGGAAGGGGGCAACACGCGCTTGTTGTTCACGCGGCAGAATCGGCTCCTTGGTGACCACTCGATCACCACTAGCCGCGATGAATCCGAGCGTGTGAACCGCATTCAAACTTTCGGCGGATCCTCGCTTATCGGACCGCCTGGAAGCATACAAATTCTCAAGCTGCCGGATACGGCCGTTGACGTATCCAGCGAGAACGGCAAATTGGTTCCAGCCGCCGGGCGTGCGCAAGTAGTAGCCTTCCGCATCGGGAAGGGTCGCGTTGTCGTGCTCGCGGAGGCGGTTCATCTCTCAGCCCAGGTATTCGCGGGTGAGAAACTCGGAATGAATGTGCCAGGCCTGGATAATCGCCAGTTCGCACTAAACATCATGCACTGGCTCTCCGGTTTGCTCGAGCCGCGCGAGGCCACAGACGATAAAGCTCGATAAAGCAGACGCTCATATAACGGCCAGGTAAGCAAAACGGGGAGACCATGGCCGGTCTCCGTTCGGCTGGACCCGTTGGCAGGTTGAGAAACAACGGTTCTGCCGAATAAATGGCGGTTCGCTGACGGGTCTGTTTCCGTGCGCCGAGTCCCCGTCGGCTATAATCTTTACGGATCGTATCTATTTTAACATTCAACAAAGAGATGTTTCGGTCCGCGAGAGGGTTCTCCGCCTGCTCACGAGAGGCATAGGCCCAGCTCCTGCACCACGAATCAGCCGCGATTGAAAGGTGGAGTCATGAGGCGCTGGCAGATCGTACTCGTCATCGTGCTGATCCTGAGTGGTGCGGCGGTCGGCGCGACTGTCTGGTTATCGAATCACGTGCTGCCGCCGATCCGGGTTGGTATTCTTCACTCGGAAACCGGTCCGATGGCGATCAGCGAGAAGTCGATGATCGATGCCGAGAAGCTGGCCATCGAGGAGATCAACGAGCGCGGCTTCCTGAGCCGGCAGATCGAGTGCGTTGTTGCCGACGGGCGATCTGACTGGCCGACGTTTGCCCAGGAGGCCCGGCGGTTAATCGACGAGAAGAAGGTGTGCGTCATCTTCGGGTGCTGGACCTCCGCCAGTCGTAAAAGCGTCAAGCCCGTTGTCGAGCACAAGAACCACCTGCTGGTTTATCCGATGGCGTACGAGGGTCTGGAGCAGTCGCCTAACATCATCTACACGGGTGCGGCGCCCAACCAGCAAGTCATCCCCGCCTTGAGCTGGTGTTACGAGCGCCTGAAGGCGCGGAAATTCTTTCTGGTCGGCTCGGATTACGTATGGCCCCATTGCGTAAACGAAATCGCCAAGGATCAGCTCAAGGCTCTGGGAGCCGAGTGCGTCGGTGAATCCTACATTCTCTTCGGAAGTGCAAACGCGGCCCCTTCCGTGGAAGCAATCCAGAAGGCGAATCCGGACGTGATCATCAGCACGGTTGTGGGCGATAGCAACGGTCCTTTCTATCAGAAGCTGCAAACAGCCGGGATTCTTCCTGAGCGAACTCCGGTTGTGTCGTTCAGCATCGCCGAAGACGAGCTGCGCAAGCTTCCGCTTTCAGCCATGGTGGGCGACTACGCAGCATGGGACTACTTCCAGTCGATCGAACGGACCGAAAACCAGAAGTTCGTGGAGCGGTTCCGGAAAAGGTATCCCGCCGACTCGGCCGACGGCACCGACCGCGTCACCAGTGACGTGATCGAGGCCGCATACAACAGTGTCTGGCTCTGGGCGCAGGCCGTCTCCGAAGCCGGATCCGAAGAGGTCGGCGACGTGATCCGAGCAATGCGGCGCCAGAGCTTGAACGCACCCGAGGGAGTCGTGACGGTAGACGAGGAAACTCAGCACACGTGGCGCCCCGTGTACATCGGACGAATTCGAACTGACGGCCAGTTTGATATTGTCTGGAGTTCGGAGAAACCGATTCGTCCGATCCCGTATCCGAGATCGCGAACCCACGCAGAGTGGGATTCGTTTCTCGAGAATCTGCACCGAAGCTGGGGTGGGTGGGCGAATCCAGGAACTGGGCCCGGGGCGCCGGGAGGTGGCCGCAACGATCCCTCATCGCATTCCCATATCGAGGAGACGCGTTCCACGGTGAATGATCCCCATACCGAGACGGTGCGCTGAAAGGCTATGCGAATCGATTTCCACATCGTTCAGGTGTAACCAGACATGACTTTGCGACAAGCTGTGGCAGCACTGGCACGCGTTACCATCACCACCCAGTTGCTGGTCTGGTTCTTGATCATCTCGCTGATCCCCTGCGCCGTGCTCACCGGCATCATCTCATACAGCGCCAACCGATCGCTGAGGAGGACAGTACGGCAAGGGCTTCTTGCAATCGCCGATGCCAAGGCGACACAGCTCGAGAACCTTTATTCGCGAGCGTCGGGCCGACCTGAATATGGTAAGCCGGTACACCCATATTGCCGATTCCGTGCCCAAGATGGCCGAGGTGCGACGGAAGGAACCTGTCGATTCACCCGTCTACACCGAGTTGACCCGGAAGTTCCGTCCATATGTCGCAAATTTTGCCGACTCGTTTGGCTACTCGAATGCCTTTATCTTCGATGCCGAGGGATTGCTGCTCTTCCAGCTCAAGCCAGACCTGGAGCTGGGATCGAATCTCCTCTCCGGTCCGCTCAAGAATAGTGAGCTGGCCGAAGTTTTTGATCGGGTGCGCACGCTCTTGCAAACAGAGGTCTCGGACTACGAGATGTACCCCGGGCGAAGCGAGCCGGCAGCATTCATTGCGTGTCCCCTGTTCCATGCCGAAGGGAGGGTCGTCGGGTTCATGGCCCTCGAACTCAGTAATGATCAGGTCTTTCGTGTCATCAAGGACTATAGTGGGTTGGGCGAGACCGGCGAGGCCATGGTGGCCATGCGCCGCGGCAAGGACGCGTTCGTCTATGTCGCGCCGCCGCGGTACAGTGCAGAGACAGCACTCAAGCAACGGGGTAAGATAGGCGATACCCACGGGACGGCGATGCAAGAGGCTGTCCAGGGGCAACGCGGATATGGCCCAGCGATTGACTACCACGGCAACTTGGTCGTTGCGGCGTGGTCCTATCTTCCGTCATACCGCTGGGGAATGGTGGTCAAGCAGGATGAAAGAGAAGCGTTCAACTTGATCTACCGGCAAATATTCGTTGTGGGAGTACTGCTCGGCACGACGTTCCTCGTCGTGACAGCCGGTGCGATCTGGCTAGCGCGCACGATCACCAGGCCGATTCGTGATGCTGCTTTTATCTCGGAGCGCGTTGCCTCTGGTGACTTGAGTGTCTCGTGCGAGGCCAAAGCCCCCGGCGAGGTCGGAACGTTGCTCCAGGCCATCCGCAAGATGATCCATGACCTTCGCTCGTTGATTGGTAAGATCCAGCGCTCGAGCATCACTCTGCTTTCGACGGCGACCGAGATTGCTGCGACTTCCCGGCAGCAGGAACAGGCTGTCTATGACTACAGCGCTTCGACCAACCAGGCCGCGGCTGCCGTCAACGAGATCTCGGCGACCAGCCATGAGCTGCTCAAGACGATGAACGACGTTAATCAGGTCGCCAACCAGACCGCCCGCATGGCTTCAACGGGCCAGCAGAGCCTGGCCAGTATGGACCTGACCATGAGGCAGCTTGCGGAGTCGACCGGCTCGATCAGCTCCAAGCTTTCCGTCATCAGCGAGCGCGCTGCCAACATCAACATGGTCGTGACCACAATCACCAAGGTGGCCGACCAGACCAACCTGCTGTCCATCAACGCGGCGATCGAAGCCGAGAAAGCCGGCGAGTACGGCCTTGGCTTCCTAGTTGTAGCCCGCGAAATCCGCCGGCTCGCCGACATGACGGCCGTGGCCACGCTCGACATCGAGAGAATGGTGAAGGAAATGCAGTACAGCGTCTCGGCCGGCGTCATGGAGATGGATAAGTTCAGCGAACAGGTTCGCAAGGTCGTCGGCGAGGTCGGCCAGATTGGGGGCCAACTGGGTCAGATCATCGCCGGTGCTCAGGGCTTGCATCGGCAGTTCGACCAGGTCACCGAAGGGATGCGCGTCCAGTCGCAGGGGGCTGAGCAGATCCGGGAAGCGATGACCCGGCTGAGCGAGGCCGCCAATCAAACGTCAACTGCGCTTCGTGAATTCAACAAGGCGACCGAAAGCCTGCGAGAAGCCGTTGGTGGCCTGAAAGATGAGGTATCTCGCTTCACACTGGGCACGATTGAACTTGCCCCCGTCGCGCTTCTGGGCCCCCATCCTCCTGTATCCTCTACAACGTCTTGATCGATGAACAATGCTGCTCCTGATTCTGAAGGCCGGCGCAAATCGGTATGCGATTGACATCGTGCGGGTCATCGAGCTGGTGCCCAGGGTCGAGCTCCGCGCCATCCCGCATGCGCCTTCTTTTCTGAGCGGGCTGCTCAACTATCGCGGCAAGGTGATCCCGGTCATCGATCTCGGGCTGCTCTTGAGCGGAGCCTCATGCCGCGATTGCCTCAGTACGCGAATCATCCTGGTCAACGACTCGCCTGGTGATCAAAATCGAGGGATCGACCGAGCGGGCGGCTCATCGGATGAAAACATCGGACCTTCGACAGGGGACCATGCGAGTGAACCGCGTCTTCTGGGATTGATCGGCGAAGAAGTCAGCGACCTGGTCGAAGTGCGGTCGGACCAGGTTGTCCCAGCCCCGATCCAGCTTTCCCAGGCACCTTTCCTCGACGCTATTGTTCAGACCGACGCGGGAATCATCCAGTTGATCGCGGTGGATCGGATTCGGGAAAGCTTCTTGAAGGACGGTATCCTGGACCAGGGAACCGACTGGAGTCCTGATCCCTCAAAAGCAAAGGCTGGGCTGCCTGCACTTGAGGATTCGAAAACGCACGATTGAAAATCCGGGATGGGAGTCATGATGGCTGGTGCGCTGCCCGCAATCGAGGAGCTTCTAAAGAGCAAGATCGGGCTGGACCCGAGCTCGGTCGGCCCCCAGCTCATCCTGCGCGCGGTCCGAGAGCGAATGCGACAACGGGAAGTGACCGACCTGGCTGCATACGAGCGTGAGGTCAAAAGCTCGCTGAAGGAGCTTCAGGAGCTGGTCGAAGAGGTTGTCGTCGCCGAGAGCTGGTTCTTCCGCGACGAGCGCCCTTTTGAGTGGCTACGAGGCTATGTTCGGCAGCGGCTAGAGAGCGCAAAGGCGCAGCTTCCGCTGCGAATCCTTAGCATGCCTTGCGCGGCGGGTGAGGAACCGTACTCCATCGCAATTGTGCTCGCGGAAGAAGGGTTTCCAGCCTCCAGATACCGGATTGACGCGATTGATGCGAGCGAGCGCCGACTGGCAATTGCGCACCGCGGAGTCTACTCAAAGAATGCGTTCCGCGGGCCGGTTCTCCCGTATCGGTCTCGCTGCTTTCGAGACCATCCCGAAGGCTATGAAATCGATCCCACGCTACGGGCAAGTATCTACTTCACACAGGGAAGCATCCTGGATCCCCAACTCCTCAAAAACGTACAATCGTACGACTTGGTCCTTTGCCGGAATCTCCTGATCTACCTCATTCCGTCCGCTCGGGAAGCATTGCTGGCATTAGTGAATCGAATTCTTGCCCCCGACGGAGTTCTGCTGATCGGCCACGCCGACCGGCTGGAGTCGACCGGAGCGGGAAGGGGATTTGCACCAACAGATGATCCCGGTTGCTTCACCTACCGCTGGACGACAGGCAACAAACCTCCTGGGCCTGCGGGCCCGGATCCGCTTCAATCGTCAGCGTCCATCCCGATCTCGGTCGTGGCGAATCCTGTTCATGCAATCCAAGCAGCAAGCCCTCCTGAAACGACAGGAGGTGGCGCCCAGTCCACAACCTTGACAAGTTCCGATAACCTGGTTCGGCAAGTGGACGAACCGTCACTTTTACTGAGGCAAGCATCTGAGCTGGCCAATCACGGTCGTTTTAGTGATGCGATCTCCCTTTGTCAGCAGCACCTTCAGGAAGCGGGTCTCACCGCGACCGCCTATTGTTTGATGGGAATGATCTGCCAGGCCGGCGGCGACCGCGAGCGTGCGGAGGATTGTTTCCGGAAGGCGGTCTATCTCGACCCCAACCATGATGAGGCACTGCTGGCTCTGGCCCTGCTGGCGGAGCGCCGCGGTGATGAGCGCACGGCGGCTGGGTTCCGCCGCCGCGCTGAACGAACGGCGAGTTTGGCCTGGAAGCGAGTGAATTGAAATGGACAGCGATGCGCCTGTCGACGAATCCTCCCGAATCGGCCTCCAGGGCCGCGGACCCGGCCTGGGCGATTGCTGGAATACGATCGGGATATCAGGTGACCGGAGTTGCCCGGAGCTAAGCACGCACGTTCATTGTCGTAATTGTCCGGTCTTTGCTGGAGCGGCGCGCAGCTTTTTTGACCGCCGTGCGCCAGAGGGTTATCTCGCGGATTGGTCGCGCTGGCTGGCCGAGCCAGCGGCCTTCGGCGCGCACGGCGATCGATCTGAGGCGAAGGGGGACGGCCTTCTGTCGCGAAGTGATGCAGTCAGTGTTCTGGTCTTCCGTCTCGGTGGAGAATGGCTGGCGTTCCGCACTCAAACGATCGTTGAAGTGACTTTACTCAGGCCCGTCCATCGCATTCCTCACCGCTCGAACGCGGTCTTTGCTGGCATTGTCAGTCTGCAAGGCCAGGTTCAACTTTGTGTATCGCTGCACGGGGTGCTGGGAGCGACGGCTGCCCCGGGACCGTCTTCCCGGCTAGTTGTGCTTCGGGATACAGAGCGAGCGGAGACCTGGGTATTTGCCGCAGACGAGGTCGTGGGCGTTCGGCGGATACCGCGCAGCCAGTGGCGCAATGTTCCTTCGACTTTGATCAATCCGGCGGTCGGTTTCAGCCAGGCTGTTCTGTCCTGGAACGAGCGGAGTGTCGGCCTGCTCGACGAACAACGAGTCTTTGGAGTGATTCGGAGTCTCCGGCCGTGAGCGGCGATCTCAGCGGTTTCTCGTTGATCGAGCTTTTTCGGATGGAGGCCGAGAGCCACACCGCCACACTTTCGGCAGGTCTGGTTTCAGTCGAGGAAACTTCCGCGACACCCGAAGTGATCGAGCCGCTCATGCGAGCGGCCCATTCCCTCAAGGGTGCCGCCCGGATCGTCGGGCTCGATGCGATTGTTCGGATCGCTCATGCGATGGAAGACTGTTTTGTCGACGCGCAGAAAGGAAAACTCACGCTTCGCTCCGAGCATGTTGATCTCCTCCTTCGAGGCGTGGACATGCTTGCTCGGGTGGCACAGCTCGGTGAAGTGGAAATCGAGGCATGGCAAACCGAGCGTGCCGATGAAATCGATTCGCTCGTGACCGAGTTACACGCTGCCAGGGAAGGTCGATTACCGCTGCGTTCCGGGCCACCACCTCCATCCGCGCAAATACGCGAGCCCATCCTCGCGCCGCTCCCTTCGCCGGCGATCAACGAGAGCCAGGCGAATACTGGTGCGGCAAGCGCTGGTCAATCGAGCGCGGTGATCATCGGCCCTGTAGTCGTGCCGCCAGCGCCACCCACCCTGCTCTCAGAGCAGACTCAGGTGGAACCCCGGGTTGCACAGAGCGGCCCAGCCTCGTCTGCTGACCGAAGTCGTGACCGTGTGGTGCGGGTCACGGCCGAGAGCCTGACACGACTGCTGGGTCTTGCCGGCGAGGCGCTGGTGCAATCGCACCGGTTCCCGCCACTGGTGGACTCGCTGTGGCGGCTTAAAGGGAAAGAAACCGGATTGCTAGAGTCGCTCCATGTCTTCGAGGACCACATCCTGAATGATCAAGAGAATCGGTTGGGCGCCGCGGACCGAGAGCGACTGGCCGTGGTCAAAGCACAGGCTGCGCAGTGCTTGCAGACACTTGGAGAGACGGTCGAGGCGATCGAGGAATTCGCTCGCCGGAGTGAGGATCTTTCGAGCCGCCTGCATCAGGAGGTTCTTGCCAGCCGGATGCGGCCGCTGGCCGATGCGATCCGTGGCTTCCCACGGCTCGTTCGCGACCTGGGCAAAGAGCTCGGTAAGCAAGCTCGATTCGAGGTGGTGGGCGAGAACACGGGTGTCGACAGCGACATCCTCGACCGTCTTGAATCACCCCTTAACCATCTTATTCGCAACGCGGTGGACCACGGCCTCGAGCTACCGGAGGAGCGCCGGGCGGCCGGGAAGAAGGCGATGGGCGCAATCAAGCTCGAAGCTCGCCATCGTGCGGGTATGCTTCAGATCATTCTGGGCGATGATGGGCGCGGCATCGACCTGGAGAGGTTACGGGCCAAGGTGGTCGAGCGAGAGCTGACCACGGCTGCGATCGCCGCTCAGCTCAGTGAGGCGGAATTGCTCGAGTTTCTGTTCCTGCCAGGCTTTTCGACCAAGGAAAACGTGACAGAGGTTTCCGGCCGGGGTGTCGGGCTCGACGTCGTTCACAACATGGTGCGAGCGGTTGGCGGCCTGATCCGAGTCAACACACGGCTGGGCACAGGAGCTCGGTTCGTACTTCAGTTGCCGATCACCGTCTCGGTCATCCGTGCGCTGCTGGTAGAAATTGCCGGCGAGCCGTACGCGTTCCCACTGAGCCGCATCGACCGCATCTTCATGCTCGACCGGCAGAACGTGCGGGAGCTTGAGGGCAAGCCGCACGTGATGCTCGACGATCAGCCGATTGGACTGGTCGAAGCGTCAGCCGTGCTCGAACTGCCCGCCAAGGACGAACATGACAGGCTCGAGCGGTTGCCGGTCGTGGTTGCCAGCGATCGCAGTCATCACTTCGGCGTGATTGTCGACCGTTTCCTGGGCGAGCGCGACCTGCGGGTGTCGCCGCTGGATGCCCGGCTCGGCAAGGTTCCAAATATCAATAGCTCGTCGGTGCTCGAGAATGGTTGGCCGGTCTTGATCATCGATGTCGAAGACCTGATCCGCTCGATCGACAATATGCTATCCGGCCGCAGATTCGGCAAGCTTGCTGCCCGAACCCCTCCCAGGAGAACCAGTGCGGTGAAGCGGGTTCTGGTCGTCGACGATTCGATCACGGTCCGGGAGCTCGAACGGCAGTTGCTGGAAAACCGCGGATATTCGGTCGATGTCGCGGTTGACGGCGTCGACGGCTGGAATGCTGTGCGCACTGCCCATTATGATCTGGTGGTGAGTGATGTCGATATGCCCAGGATGGACGGTATCCAGCTCGTGCGGCACATCAAGGATGACTCGCGGCTGAAGGCAATCCCGGTGGTCATTGTCTCGTATAAAGATCGGGAAGAAGACCGTATCCGGGGTCTGGACGCCGGCGCCAATTCCTATCTGACCAAGAGTAGCTTCCATGACCAGACATTCTTGACCACGGTGGCCGACTTGATTGGTGACCCCCGAGAATGACCACCGTGCGGAGGTTTTCCGATGACCAGCTTTCTCTGCGATCTGATGGCTCATGCCGAATGGGCAAATGCCGTTTTTTTCAAGGCGTGGGGCGATTCTCCTTGCCGTGACCTGGAAGAGATGCGGCGACGGGTTGGCCACATCGTGGGAGTTCAGCATGGCTTTCTCTCGATCCTGCGCGGCGAGACCCCGGGAAGCCCACCAACCGGAGCACCACCGGGTTTTGATGATATCAAGAGCCGGGCAGTGACCACGCACGCCGGGCTCCGCGAATTCACCGCAGCCCTGAACGAGGATCACCTTTCGCAGACGGTGCGAATTCCGTGGTTCCCTGATCCACCGTGCGTCATCACGGTCTCCGAAGCACTCGTTCAGGTGGCAATGCACTCCCAACATCACCGTGGGCAGTGCATGACCCGGCTCAGGGATTTTGACGGTCAGCCCCAGAATGTGGATTGGATCATCTGGTTGTGGAAGCAGAAGCCCGCTGCTCCGTGGAGCTGAGGGGAGAGATGCTTGTGCCTTTCGAGATTGCTCGACTGTGTTGGCATTTGCATTGGCCGAGGCGCATTTCGGACCTCATGAGAGCTCGAAACAACCAAGCATGAGAATCGGGATCGCCAACGATATGGGTCTGGCTCGCGAGGCGCTGCGCCGGGTTGTGCTGTCGTCGGGGACGAATGAAGTGAGCTGGATGGCGAAGGACGGTGCCGAGGCGGTTGCTCTTGCGCGTGCCGACGTGCCCGACTTGATTTTGATGGATCTGCTCATGCCTGGAACAGACGGCGTCGAGGCAACGCGCAGGATCATGGGTGAATCTCCCTGCGCGATTCTGGTCGTCACCGCTACGGTCACCGGACATCTCAACAAGGTCTACCAAGCCATGGGCTACGGAGCGCTCGACGCCATTGATACACCCATCCTGGGGTCGCGCGGCGAAATCAGCGGTGCGGCGGTGCTCTTGCACAAGATCGAGCTCATCGGCAAGCTTCTGGGGAAGCCAGTGGGGAAGCTGGCTGAACGGCCAGCTCAGGCGGTGCGTGAGTCGTCCTCGATCACCTGGACTTCTCTGGTTGAGAAGGCGCTTGATCCCCTCGTGCTCCTGGGAGCCTCGACTGGTGGCCCTCAGGCGCTCGCGGAGATACTTTCGCGACTGCCTGCTACGCTTACGGGCGGAATCGTCATCGTCCAGCATGTCGACGCCGCGTTTGCTCCAGGTCTCGGCCAGTGGCTTTCCGAGCAAGCAGGCCGCCGCGTGATGCTGGCAACCGAAGAACATCAGCCCGTTGTGGGCGAGATCCTGCTTTCGGGGACCGACGACCACTTGGTGATCGGCGAGGATCGCCGCTTGCATTATTCGGTTGAGCCGAGAGAAACCTCCTATCGCCCGTCGGTCGATGTTTTCTTCAATAGCGCGGCTCGCAACTGGCCCAGGCCCGGCGTTGCCGTTCTCTTGACCGGAATGCTCCGCGACGGTGCCGAGGGGCTACTCAACCTGCGCCGGCTTGGTTGGAGAACGATTGCTCAAGACCGATCTTCGAGCGTCGTTTGGGGGATGCCCAAAGCAGCGGTTGAGATCGGGGCGGCGGAGGAAGTCGTGCCTCTTCCTCAGATCGCCGAGGCCATTGTGAGACTCTTGCCACGCTCGTCCGTGGATCGACCGGCAGATTGAAATATCGTATTTGACGGGCTCTTGGTCTAAGATCGACTTGTAGTGGATTCGAGGCGCCAGGAGCCCGCGTGATGAGCAGTGATCCCGTTTTGACCCAGCACAAGGTGGTGGTCTTGCTCGTCGACGACCAGCCGATGATCGGCGAGGCCGTTCGCCGTATGATTGCCAGCGAGGCCGACATCGACTTCCATTACAACCGCGACGCTGCCAGAGCGCTGGATGAAGCCGATCGGGTCAAGCCCACCGTGATCCTTCAAGATCTGGTCATGCCCGAGATCGACGGCCTCACGCTGGTGAAGAAGTTCCGCGCCATGAGCCTACCCGTGAGACTCCGCTGATTGTGCTCTCGACCAAGGAGGAGCCAGCGGTCAAAGCCGAGGCATTCGCGCTGGGAGCCAACGACTACATCGTCAAGCTTCCGGACCGCCTCGAGCTCCTGGCGCGAATCCGCTATCACTCCAAGGGCTACATCGCTCTGCTCCAGCGCAACGAAGCCTACCAGGCGCTTCTCGAAAGCCAGCACCGGCTGGCCAGCGAGATGAAGCAGGCTGCACATTATGTGCAATCCCTGCTGCCCGAGAAGCTCAAGAAGGGAGACGTGCGCACCGATTGGCGATTCATCCCATCGGCTGAGCTCGGCGGCGATTCATTCGGCTACCACTGGCTGGATGACGACCATTTCGCCTTTTATCTGCTGGATGTGAGTGGTCACGGAGTCGGCTCGGCTTTGCTCTCTGTCTCGGCCATGAACGCTCTGCGCTCTCAGGCCCTTCCCCAGACCGACTTCCGTGTGCCGGGGCAGGTGCTGGGCGCGCTCAATAACGCGTTCCAGATGGAGCAGCAAAACGGGCTCTTCTTCACGATCTGGTACGGCGTCTACCACAAACCCTCGCGGCAGATTCAGTATTGTGGCGGGGGCCATCCGCCGGCACTGCTCTACAGTGGCTCATCGGCCGAGGAAGCCACGCTCGAGATCCTTGAGGCAAGCGGCCCCATGATCGGCGCGGTTCCTGATCTCGAGTTCGCGACAGCGAGCACGTCTCTGGGCAAATTTGCCAAACTGTGTCTCTATAGCGATGGTGTGTACGAAATCGAGCGGATCGACAAATCCATCTGGCCGTTCAGTGAGTTCATCGACTACATGAGACGCGGCCCGCACGACGCCGAGAACGACTCCAAGATGGACCGACTGATTGCGTATGATCGAGAGATCCAGGGCCGCGAGGAGTTCATTGACGACTGCTCGATCGTCGAGCTGAAATTCATGTGAA
This sequence comes from uncultured Planctomycetota bacterium, assembly GCA_963823665.1. Taxonomy (GTDB): domain Bacteria; phylum Planctomycetota; class Planctomycetia; order Isosphaerales; family Isosphaeraceae; genus CAVXHV01. Next base: position 253,181 of record CAWGMQ010000002.1, on the reverse strand, counting down.
CTTCCTTCCCGGCGCCCTGGCCTTTCCAAGCCCGCTTTGCCTGCGGAGAAGACCTCCTTCATGACCACAAGAGAACAGAATACTCACTCTAGTGACGGCGGGATTTCCGCGGGGCCGATTCCACGACGTCTCCTGGGGCGCACCGGTCAGGAGGTGACCCAGTTTGCCCTCGGTGGCGAAGGGGTGCTCCGCACGTACGGCCGCGCCCACGAGGCGGTTGCGGTGATCCACCGCGCCTTAGACCAGGGCGTGAGCTATTGCGACACGGCACCGGCCTATTCCGGCAGCCTTGATTATTACGGCGCCGCCTTGGGCGAGCGTCGCAGCCAGGTTTTCTTGGCCTCGAAGACCCACGATCGCAGCCGCGATGGATCACTTCGCCTTCTCGAGGAAAGCCTCACGCGAGCGCGCACCGACCACCTCGATCTATGGCAGCTCCACGACCTGCGCACTGCGCGAGACTTGCAGGCAATCTTCAGCCCCGGAGGGGCGCTCGAGGCGCTCATCGAAGCACGTGAGCAGGGGCTTGTGAAATACCTCGGATTGACGGGCCATCACGACCCGTCGATCCTGCTTGAAGCCATGCGGCGGTTCGATTTCGATACCGTGCTGGTTGCCCTGAATGCAGCCGACACACACCGTCTGCCATTTGCCAAAACGGTGCTCGAGGAAGCAACCCGGCGCGGCATGGGAGTCATCGGCATGAAGGTGTATGCAGCCGGCGTTCTTCTGCGGGCCGGCGCGCACTCGCTTACATCAGCCGAAGCGATGGGGTATGTACTCTCCCTTCCCGGTGTTTCGACCGTCGTCATCGGCTGCGCGAGCCCGCAGGAAGTCGACGAAAACGCCCACAACGCCCGGATGTTCGAGCACTTCGAAGAGCCCACGATGCGCGCACTCGAAGCGAAGACCGAGTTGCGCTCCGCGATCTTCACGTCCTACAAACGGCCGGCATAGGAGTTTCGCCCATGACAACGCAGCGGCCGTCAGCCTGGGCTTCCGACCGAACTGAGGTGATCCAGGAAGTTGCAAGCGCCAGGGTCCAGGTAATCGTCCCGGGAATCGAGCTGATTCCGCTTGTGGGCGAGCATAACGGTGCACGGGACCTGTTCACCGGGGTCTTGACGCTGGCGCCCAGAGCCACATATCCGCTTTATACCCGACCGTGTACTGAAGCAGTCGTCCTGCTCGGGGGTGAAGTGGCCCTCGACGTCGAGGATCGACGCTATCGACTGGGGATGATCGATGCGGTGACAATTCCCGCCGGCTTGCCGCGACGGGTGGTGAACCTCTCTACCAACCGCACAGCCCTGCTGCATGTTTCTCTGGCAGCGACTGGTCCCGCGCAAACCTGGGTCAATGGCCGCTTCAGTCCGGTCGAGCAACGTTCTGGTTCGACCGGCCTTCCAGGGGCTGAACGAGTCGGTCGCAATAATCCCGCAAACCGGTTCGAGCTCGCCCCTCGAGCCTTGTTCCAGGACCTGTTCAACGGTGAGACGCCTGCCCAGGGCATCTGCGGCGGCTTCGGCGCATTCGACCCAGGTGCTCGACTACCGTGCCATCGCCATGAGTTCGACGAGTCGATCACCATTGTTCAGGGAACGGCCACTTGCATCGTTGAAGGCCGGCGCCACGAACTTTCGCGTAATGCAACCGCGCTCGTACCACAGGGCCTCTGCCATTACTTCATCAACTTGACTCTCGATCCAATGGCCATGATCTGGGTCTATGCCGGCGACAAGCCCGATCGCATCGTCATGGATGAGTCTTACTGTCATCCCGAGAAGGCGAAGCGGTGAGGTGATCGATCCCAATTAGACTAGCCTGGACTTTGTCCCGGGCAGGCGATATCATTTTGATATCTCACGCACGAGAGGAGGAGGGTGAAGGATGCCTGACGTCTTGGTCCGCGATTTGGATGAAGCCACACTAGCCCAGCTTAAAGACCGCGCCAGCGGCAACGGCCGCTCGCTGGGGATGGAATTGAAATTGATTCTGGAGCAAGCCGCACGTCAGTGCAACATGGCTAAGGCTCGCGAAATGGCAGAACAGATGACGCATCGACTTTCTGATCGGTCGCACACCGACAGCGCTCAACTGCTGCGGGAGGACCGCCTTCGATGAGTCCGGCGCCAGTGACGGTTGCCGCGCTTGATCTCTCTGAAGGGTCGTCGGTAAATCCGACGAATTTCGTTGTTGACGCTGGGGTCGCGGTCAAGTGGTATGTACCGGAGGTTCATGAAGCCGATGCCAAGCGGTTCCTGAGCCCAGTCTTTACCTTGCATGTACCAGAACTGTTCTTCCCGGAGTTCGGCAATATTATTTGGAAGAAAGCTCGCCTTCTCAAAACACCGGAGATCAGTGAAGCCGAGGGGCGCGCTATCCTGGAACTACTCGAGGGGGTTGCTCTTACGGTTCACGCGATGGCTCAGTTGTTAAAGGCCGCGTTTGATCTTGCAATGAGCGCCGCACGGCCGACAGTCTACGACAGCTATTATTTGGTTTTGGCCAAAACACTGAACTGCCGGCTCGTCACCGCTGATCAGGTATTTTACGAATCGCTTAACGCGGGACCGTTCAGTCCTTATCTCCTCTGGGTGACCGATCCAACCTGATCGTTCGATCCGTACTAGCCAGCTACTTGTTTATGCTGATCAGAGAACGCAAGTACTTGAAGCGATCCTGTCGCAATGCGACATATCTCGCGGCACTCGCGTCATTGCTGGGTTCAACTGCCGCTTATCCGGATGGCCCAGGTCCTACCGGTCAGCAGATTTACCGACAGAAATGTGCCTCGTGTCATGGGGCTTCGGGCGAGGGGACCGAGGATCATTATCCACGACCGCTGATCGGTGAGCGTCCGGTCAAGTCGCTGGCAAGTTTGATCGCCAAGACGATGCCCGAAGATGCTCCCGGAGAGTGCGTCGGTGAGGATGCCCAGCACGTTGCTGCCTACATCTACGAGACGTTCTACTCGAAGGATGCCCCAGGGCGTAGTAAATTCCGCCCTCCTCGGATCGAGCTCTCGCGGCTCACCGTACGCCAGTATCGCAACTCGGTCACCGACTTGATCGGGAGCTTTCGCAGCGCCGGCCGCTGGGGCGATGAGCGGGGACTCAAGGGTGAATACACCAGCAGGAACAGACGTCGGCGCGACAATAGCGGTGGCGGCGGCTCGTTGAATCGAGTCGATCAGGAGATCAACTTCCAGTTCGGGACGAGCAGCCCGATTCCCGAGCAGGATGAGCTCAAGGACGTCGCGAAGAAATGGCAGCGAGCACCGATGCTGCTCGTTCCGCTCAGGTTATTCAGGCCATTCTCGCAAGAGTTCCGGGTGACGTGGCAGGGGTCGTTGCTCGCCCCCGAGACGGGTGAGTATGAATTCCGCGTCAAGACCGAGAACGCCACCAAGTTATCCATCAACGACCTGCGCCGGCCGTTGATCGACGCTCTGGTGAAGTCGGGAAGCGACACAGAATACCAGGGTTCGGTCTATCTGCTCGGCGGGCGGGCCTATCCGATCCGCCTCGAGTTTTCACGGACCAAGGAGATGACCTCGTCGATCGTGCTTGAGTGGAAAGTGCCGCGACGGGGCTTCGAGGTGATTCCACAGAGGAACCTTGTCCCGGCGTCGCTGCCGGAGGCGTTCGTTCTCACGACGCCATTCCCGCCCGACGATCGCAGCGTTGGTTACGAACGCGGGACCTCGGTTTCGAAGGCATGGGATACGGCCACGACCGATGCGGCAATTGAGGTTGCCGGCTACGTCGTGGCTCACCTGACAGAATTCTCCGGCGCCAGTGACAACGCCTCCGACCGCGAGGCGAAACTTCGAGAATTCTGCCGCAAGTTTGCCGAGCGGGCTTTTCGCCGCCCGCTGGGCGACGACCAGAAGAAGCTGTTCATCGATCGCCAGTTCAAGGATGCCCTGGATCTGGAGACAGCCGTCAAACGGGTGGTCCTCCTGGTGCTCAAGTCACCTCGATTTCTCTACCGCGAGACAGGTAGCGGTCCCCCTGATGGCTTCGACGTCGCTTCGCGGCTTTCATTCGGGTTGTGGGACTCGCTTCCCGACCAGCAGCTCTTCGATGCGGCCGCGCAAGGCCAGTTGGTCAAACGTGACCAGGTGGCGCGTCAGGCTGAGCGAATGGCGAACGATCAGCGTTCCCACGTCAAGCTCGAGGGTTTTCTGCTCCAGTGGCTGAAGATCGATCAAGCTCGCGACATCGTCAAGGACCCCAAGCGCTTCCCGGAGTTCAACGAGACGGTGGTTTCCGACCTGCGGACTTCTCTCGATCTGTTTCTCGAAGACGTGATCGGCTCGGAAGCGTCGGACTATCGCCAGCTCTTACGGGCGAATTACGTTTACTTGAACGGCCGGTTGGCGCCGCTGTATGGGGCCAAGCTCGCCGCGGATGCGCCGTTCCAAAAGGTTGTACTCGAGCAACAGCAGCGTAGTGGGCTGCTTACGCATCCGTACTTGATGGCAAGCTTTGCGTATACAGCCACGAGCTCGCCGATCCATCGCGGTGTTTTCATTGTTCGCAGTGTGCTGGGGCGGGTGCTTCGTCCGCCGCCGGAGGCCGTCGCTCCCCTGGCTCCCGACCTTCATCCCGACCTGACAACCCGCGAGCGCGTGACAATTCAGACTCAGCCTGAGTCGTGTTTGTCTTGTCATGGCATGATCAATCCCCTGGGATTTACCCTGGAGCATTTCGACGCACTGGGCCGATACCGGAAGGAAGAAAAAGGCAAGCCGATCGATGCGACAGGGTCATATGAGACGCGCACAGGTGGGCAGGCCGTGAAATTCACCGGCTCTCTTGATCTGGCGGCGTATCTTGCCTCGAGCGGCGAGGCTCACTCGGCCTTTGTACAGCAATTGTTCCATTACCTGATCAAGCAGCCGATCGGCGCATTTGGTCCCCAGGAACTGCCCGAGCTAAGGCGATTCTTCACAGCCCACGATTTCAATATTCGGAAGCTCACAATCGAGATCATGGCCTCGTCGGCTTTGACTCCCCGCCGGGAGAAGCTGTAGAATCGTTTGCAATGGGCCTCGCCGGCTCTCCAGGCGTGCGCCTTACCTTCCAGCCAGCCTGATCGATTATCCCGCCTGACGCACTGCCTTTTGCTTGATGCACGCCGGAGGAAGATATGTCCCACCGAAGCAACCGACGCGAATTCATCCGCGATCTGGGATTGGGCGCAGCGGCGTTGCCGTTCGTCCTGAATCTGCCGAGTCTGGGATTTGCGAATCAGCAGCGGCGCAAGCAGAGGCTGGTGGTGATGTTCAGTCCAAACGGCGTCATTCCTTCGGCATTCTGGCCCGCCGAGGAAGGCCCGTCGTTCCAGTTCAAGGAGATTCTGAAGCCGCTCGAGCCATTCCGTGATCGCACACTGGTTCTGCACGGGGTTTGTGACAAGCTGCGCGGTGATGGCGACAATCACATGCGTGGAATGGGCTGTTTGCTCACCGGCATCGAGTTGTTTCCAGGCAATATCCAGGGGGGCTCCGATACGCCAGCCGGCTGGGCCAAGGGGATCTCGATCGATCAAGAGATCAAGAACTTCTTGCAAAGCCGGTCCGAGACCCGCACCCGGCACGGATCGCTCGAGTTCGGCGTGCTGGTGCCCGATCGTGCGGACACCTGGACTCGCATGGTCTACGCCGGACCGAACAAGCCTATTGCTCCCATCGACGATCCCTACCAGATGTTCGGCAAGCTCTACGGCCGAATGAAAGACCAGGAAAGCCTGAAGAGCATCATGGACGAGCTGAAGGAAGACCTGAAGAAGGTCAGCTCGGTCGTGAGCTCGGAAGACCGTCAGCTTCTCGACGAGCACACTACGTTCGTGCGCGAAATGGAGCAGGAGCTGCAAGATAGCCGGAGCCGCGACGTCGGGCATGCCGTTCCGAAGCTCGAGCGGGGCGTGAAGCACGAAGCCGCCAATATTCCCAAGCTCAGCACGATGCAGATCGACTTGATGGTCAACAGTTTTGCAGCGGACTTCGCGCGGGTTGCGACCTTGCAATTCACCAACTCGGTCGGCGACGCCAGGATGCGCTGGCTGGGTGTCACCGAGGGCCACCATGAGCTGTCACACAACCCCGACAGTGACAAGAAATCGCAGGAAAAGTTGATCAAGATCAACAAATGGTACTGCGAGCAGATGGCGTACCTGGTCAAGCGGCTGGCAGAAACGCCGGAGCCCGGTGGTGGCGGCAGCCTGCTCGACAACACGCTGGTGATCTGGACCAACGAGCTCGGCAAAGGAAACTCACACACGCTCAACGACATTCCATTCGTGCTCGCCGGCAACGGCCTGGATTTCAAGATGGGCCGTTCGCTCAAGTACAAGAGCGTTCCTCACAACCGGCTCTGGCTGGCGCTGGCCAACGGCATGGGCCACCACATCGAAAAGTTCGGCAATCCCAACCTGTGCGGCGGCGGAGTCTTGACGGGGCTTTCGTGATCCCGAAACCACTCAATGGCTTTCGGCGCTCTGACGTTGAATAAAGCGCCAGCTACCCCGAATACCAGTTGGGATGCTATCGGTCAAATGTCAGAGGCTGGGACTGTGCGTCTCCGGCTCTCCGGCGTATGATCGAGCGCTGGAAGAAGCGTACTGAATCAGGACCGGGTTCAACTTTGTCAGCCGAGACTCCGCATGTGGACGCGATGGGCTTTGGGCCCGGTCTTCGCGCTGGAAACTTCGCTGAACGCTCGCCGGCGGCAAGTCTACGAGGTGCGTTCGTTCTTTGTGCTGATCGTGCTCGTCGGATTGATCGCCGTCTGGTTCAACAATGAGACCACCAATCTCGGAACGGGTGGCCGGGCTTCGACTTACCAGCAGATGGCCAAGCTCGGCGAGTTGTTTTTTTACACGTTGGCCGGCATTCAGATCTCACTTGTAATGCTCGTGGCGCCGGCAGCCACGGCGGGATCGATTTGCATCGATCGAGCGCGGGGAACGCTCGTGCACATGCTGATGACGGATCTCAGCGATCCGGAGATCGTCCTGGGAAAACTCGGTGCCCGGCTGGCGCCGGTGATCGGCATTATTGCCTGTGCCGTACCGGTTGTGGCGATCATTGCCTTGCTCGGCGGAATTGAGTTTGGCGCGATTGCAGGCTTGTTCGGCATTTCTGTCTGTCTCGCCGTGCTAGGATGCTGTTTGGCCATCGCAATCTCGGTCTGGGCGACGAAGACGCACGATGTGCTGATAGCGCTGTACATTATCGAGGGCCTGTGGTTGCTTGCGCTGCCGCTCTGGACGAGCATTGCCACGAACGGCGGATTCGCGCCCCCGCCTGACTGGTTTCAGAAAGCAAACCCATACGTACTGATCCTGTCGCCGTTCCATCAGCCCGGCTTCGTCGGGATGACCGACACCGTGGTCTTTATCTCAATCGTCCTCACGATCTCGGCGGCACTGGCTCTGCTCTCGGTTTTGAAGCTTCGCCGTGTCGTTGTCGAGCAGTCCGGTCATGGTCAGAAACCCGGCTTGCGCTTGCCGCGATTGAAACGTCTCTTTCCCTCCTGGGCAGGCCCGTCGCTCGACGGCAATCCAGTCCTCTGGCGCGAGTGGCACAGGAATCAGCCGTCAAGATTGGCACGCGTGATGTGGGTGATGGTTCTTGCACTCAGTTGGATTCTGGCCGCCTGGGGGACCTATGAGTTGATTCATGAGGGCTCTGATCCGGGTGACCGATATCTGGGTCTGGGAATGTGGCTGCAGCTCTTCTTCGGCATGCTGATTCTCGCGGCCACGGCGCCAACCGTGCTGGCTGAAGAGCGAGTGCGCGGCAGCCTCGACGTGCTCTTGAGCACGCCGCTCTCGACCAGGTCCATTGTCCTGGGCAAGTGGTTGGGGGCATGTCGCAGCGTGATGGTTTTGTCGCTCCTGCCACTGTACACCGCGATTTTTCTGGCAAGCTCAACGCCCGCCATACCAACCTGGGTGAGCCGCTTCCCACAGTCATTCGTCGAGCCGCTGACGATCTGGGACCGCATGCTCGCAGTCTTATTCTGTGGGCTTGATTTCTTGGCTTCATGCGCATTTCTTGTCAGTGCCGGTCTGGCGATTGCGACGTGGGTGCCCAGGTTCGGGCGTGCCGTTGCGCTCAGTGTGCTTGTGTTTTTCTTGACAGGAATCGGCTGGCTTTTCCTCGTCGATCTCCTTTTCCGAGCATATTTCCAAAACCTGCCGGGTGAAACGATCAACCAATACCGTTGGCTGCAAACCTGCGTCATGTCCTTGAGCCCGGTGCTTGGGCCGGCTAACCCAATCCACGTCCTCGAAATGTACTGGGAGCAAAGCCGCGTGCCGGTCTGGACGAGTGTCGGGGTTGTGATCCTGGCCAAGACAGCCGTCACCGCGTTGTTGCTCTGGTTGACGATCAAGACATTTGACCGCTGCATGGGTCGCGTTTCTGAGTTGAGCGTTCCGCGACGTATCGATGTGTCGGCGGCTCCTGTGGAACTGGTGCCGACTATGACGTGACGTGTCGACGAATGGCATTTGGCAAGGATCGCCGAGGGTTTGCATTCCGCGCTTGAGCTCACAGAAAGCCGAGACTCGTTGGGGGCCGCGATGTGGAAGCGATGGGGCGTAGGGCCGGTCTTTGCTTATGAGTCACTTTTGAACGCTCGCCGCTGGCAGGTCTATGCGGGGCGCTCGCTCTTCGTTCTGGTCATGCTGATCGGGATGATGGTCGTGTGGCTCATCAGAGATCAAGCGGCGGCTCCCCCGTTCGGTCCTGCCCCGCCCCCCGGCCGCAGTGTCCAGCCGACCTACAAGGAGATGGCCAAGCTCGGCGAGTGGTTCTTTTATGCCGTGGCGGGAACCCAGTTATCACTGGTGATGCTTTTAGCGCCGGCAGCCGCGGCGAGCTCGGTTTGTATGGATCGGGCGCGCGGAACGATCATGCACATGCTGGTCACCGATCTTTCGGACCGGGAAATCGTGCTGGGAAAGCTTGGCTCGCGGCTTGCACCGGTCTTTGGGCTCATTGCATGCGCAGTGCCTGTAGCCTGCCTGACAGCTCTACTCGGCGGTGTGGAGTTTGAAGCGATCGCCGGGTGCTTCGTCGTTTCGGTTTGCCTGGCTGTGCTGGGGTGTGCACTGGCGCTGACTATCTCGGTCTGGGCACCGAAGACACACGAAGTGCTCATGGCCGTCTACATGATTTTCGGATTCTGGCTCATGTCGCTACCGATCTGGGAAGAGCTAGCCAGCGGTGGCAAGATCCCGGGCCCACCGAATTGGTTTGCAAAAACCAATCCATACGTGCTGGTGCTCGCACCTTACGCCAAACCAGGGTTCGTTGACATTGCTGACTTCGCCGTATTTGTGGGTATCGCATTTGCCCTCACCGCGGCACTATCGCTGCTCTCGATCGCAAGAATACGCAAGGTCGTGATCGCGCACTCCGGCCGCCAGGTAGAGGAACGACGATCCCGGTTGGGGGAGCTAAAGCGATTCTTCCCATCCTGGCCTGCTCCCCAGCTCGATGGTAACCCGGTTCTCTGGCGAGAGTGGACGCGCAGCCGGCCGTCCAGATTCGCGCGACGACTCTGGGCGGTACTCTTCGTTGTCATCTGGGGCAGCATGGCGTGGGGTACGTATCAATCCATTCTCGAAGGCACAAGCCCGGGTGTATTTGGCTTCGGCTTCATGATGCTGGTCATGTTCGGTTTGCTGATGCTGAGCGCAACTGCGCCCACGGCGCTGGCTGAGGAGCGAGTGCTCGGAAGCCTCGATGTCCTGCTTTCGACACCGCTTTCAACCAGATCAATCGTCGCCGCAAAGTGGTGGGGCATGTTTCGCAGAGTTCTCTTGCTGGCAATGGTCCCGCTCTATGGGAGTTTTTTTATTGCCGCCACGGTGCCCGATATCCCGATTTATGCATTCGGCATAAAATTCGCCGAGACTCCCGTGCGCTTGACCGGAGCGGATCGCGTTATCGGAGCAACCTTATGTGTTTTTGATTTCCTCGCTTCGGGTGCACTGATTGTGAGCTGGGGTCTTGCCCTGGCGACATGGGTGCCGCGCCTGAGCCGAGCGATTGCGGGGAGTGTGATTGCCTTCCTGTTATTTGGTATGGGTTGGCCGATCTTGATTGAATTGCTGTTTTCACCGATCATACGTGCGCAACTACCGGGAGCGTACGAACGAAATCGATTGTTGCAGGACTTTCTGACTTCGCTCAGCCCGCTCGCCGGACCAATGAACGCGCTCAGACTGCTCGAGCAGTGCGAGTTCCGGCCGCGCTGGCCATTCTGGCTCGATCTCGGTTCAGTAAGCCTGATCAAAGCGAGTATTGCCGGGCTGTTGTTCTGGCTTACAAGCAAGTCCTTCGACCGCTGTCTCGGCCGCATGCCGGAACGAGTGAAGGTCAGGCGCCCGCGAGAAAGAGCGCTTTCGGAGGAGCTGATTCCAGTCGAGATGTCCTGAGCCTCTTCGTCATTGACCGGGCTTCGGCGACTTGTTGACGAGCTCGAGTGACTTCTCGATCAGGATCTCGCCGGTCATCTCACCGAGCGAGGTGCGCGAGACATAGTCATAGCGCGGGAAACTATGGAAATCGACTTTCGTGAGGATGTAGCCGAATGCCTCGTTTGTCAGTCCGAAGAGCAGATTGTGCTTCCCGTGCATCTTGCGCTTGAGATAGAAGCCGATGTTGGGCAGGGCTTCACCGGGGATGGTCAAGATCTGGGCATCCCCGAGGTTGACGAGATTGATTCGGGCGTTGATCGACTGGTCGTCGTTATGGGGATACTTGAGCGGCGAGTTGGTGACGACCGCCCACATCGCTGCCGATTCGACCGGGAACCGCACAGTGAGCGAGTCGCAGAAGAGCGTCGGAGCTTTTTGCTCCGGAGCGTCTTTGATGATGCGCAGCACCTCGGTTGCCATGAGATGGCCGATCCGCAGGCATTCCTCCCATGATCGTGAATCGTTCCAGTAGCCGCGGAGAGGATCCTTCGGCTCGTTCAGATTTCGGTTGTCGGCGGTGACCATGCCCCCTTGTGCACTGTTCATGAAGATGGCTGTACCGCCGGCCGTGGCTTCGAGCTTCTCGCACAGAGGCCCGACCAGATCCGGGCTGAGAATGCCCACGTCGTTTCCGAGGACTTCGGGGTGAATCGCGTAGTTGACAAGGGTTGCGATTATCTTGCCTGTGGCGCCGGTGGCCTGGATCACGCTCATGCGCTTGTCGTAGAGGTCTGGAGCATAATAGTTGTAGGCGATCTTCCCCTGGGCTTCGCCGGTGGCGATCTTGATCGAGGCGGGTTCGAGGCGGTCGATCGCTTCATTTAATGCAAGGGCGGCTTGATTGCAGACGAAATCCATATACTTGAGATCACCCGTATGGCCCCCCTTGCCGTCGGGAAACGCGTAGCAATCGGGAGCGCTGTGCGTATGGGTTGATCCAATCAAGATGTGATCAGCCGGAATCCGGCTCACCTGCGCGCGGATGCGATCTCCGAGCGCGGATGGAAATCCGATCACGTCCAGAGAAACCACAGCCACGGACACATCGCCGCTTCGAAAGACGACGGCACGAGCCGTCAGGTCGCCTTTCTTTTCACGACTTGGGTTCGGCGCGCCCATTCCACCCGAGACCGGTAGAAGCGGATTGGGCGTGATGACACGCATCGCGGCACCGACTTGAAGCTCACCGGCTCGAGCGGGTGCTTTCCCAATCGCGGCGCAGGATAAGCCCACGACAAACAGACTGGCAACGTGCCTGGCCAGGGATTTTGTGATCACTTCTGTACTCCCTCGAGCGGTTTCAGTTTCACGTTGCGGAACTCGATGCGATACCCTTCAGCTTCGAGCCCGACGTAGCCCTTGGGCACCTCGCACTCGAGCCAGCGATTGGTGAGATCTCCATTGACCCAGAGTGTCATTTCTTTCCCTTTGCAGGTGATCTCGAACACATTCCATTCTCCGGCCGGCTTGACGCGGCTTGATGATTGCTGCTTGGAAAGGTTGAGCCCCTTGGTTTTCCCACCGGCCGTTGTGCTGCCGAAGAGATAGCCCCCTGCCCCATCACCGGTCTGGGCCTGGTGCCAGACCGTCGCATCCGCCGAGTTGCGAGCGTAGATCCCCGAATTGTAGCCTTTCTTTCCCGGAACAACCGTGAATCGCCACTCGACGTGGTAGATGAAATCGCCCAGCTCTTTATCCCACCTCAGCCACTCATGGCCGCGGTCACCTCCGCAGACCAGATAGCCGGTGCTTGAGTCGAGTGACCACTGAGACTCGGAGTTGAGCTTACCGCGCGCGGGAATAGGCCCCCGTGTCCAGCCTTCGAGCTTGGACCCAGCCTGGGCAAGCAGGTCGGTCCAGCCGGTTGGATCATGCTCGAGCGCGCTTGGCTTATCTTCGGCGATTGTAGGGCTCGAAGCAGCCAACATCATCATCACGGCGGGCAATTGCGGGCAGATACGCATGGTCGTCTCCTTGTTACTTCGTACCCTAACGGGCAGCCGTGCCGGTGTCCAGTTCCTGTCGTGCGTATCGCTCAGGAAAGAAGACCACGCCGATCTTGAGGCGTGCGTCACTCCATGAGAAACTCGCGTCTTATCACCTGCCGCCAATCGCTCCGAACGCACACCGGAACAATGCGCAAACCTGTATGAGGTCCCCGTGCAACCAATCATCTGCTGTCCGAGCGTCATTCTCGTGTTGAGTATAGTCCTCTCGGGTGACGCACAGTCGTCTGGCCGGCCGGCGCCAGCTTCCTTGAAGCAAGCGTCTGCTCCGACATTCACGTTTCGTGCCGGTGCTTATGCGGTTGATATTGCACCAACAAACTTTCCGGTCCTGGTCAACGGAGGGTTCCTCCAGAGCCACGCGACCAAGATCAAGGATCCGATACGAGCCAAATGTCTGGTTCTCGACGATGGAACGACCCGGTTGGCAATCGTTGTGGTTGACACGTGCATGATGCCTCGTGAGTTGATCGACCGGGCCAAATCCCTTGCGCACGAGAAGACCGGGTTACGAATTGATCGTATGTTGATTTCGGCCACGCACACTCACTCGGCTCCCGCGTCAATGGGGGCACTAGGCTGCCCGGCCGATGAGAACTATGTGAAGATCCTGCCGGGTTTAATCGCCGAGTCGATCGAACAGGCCGTGCGAAACCTTGAACCAGCCAAGATCGGATGGCGTTCGATCGTGGATGACGTGCACACGCACTGCCGCCGCTGGATTCGTCGTCCCGACAAGATGCTCGACGACCCGTTCGGCGCGCGGACCGTTCGCGCCAATATGCATCCGGGTTATCAGAACCCCGACGTGATTGGTCCATCGGGTCCGACCGACCCTGAGTTGACTGTTCTCTCCGTCCAGTCGCGCAGCGGACGCCCGATCGCCGTGCTGGCCAACTACTCAATGCACTACTACGGGGCGGAGCCGATCTCGGCAGATTACTACGGCCGGTTCGCCGCTGCCCTTACCGGGAGGATCGGAGCGCAAACGGTTGAGCCGCCGTTCGTCGCCATCATGTCCCAGGGTACCAGCGGCGATCAGATGTGGATGGACTACGGCGAGGCCAAGAAGGATCCGGGACTGGATACCTATGCCGCGGAGCTGGCCGGGGTTGCCCATAAAGCGTATCAGTCGATTACTTACCAAGACCTAGTTCCACTGGCGATGGCCGAGTCGACGCTCGTCCTCTCTCGGCGCATGCCCGGCCCGGAACGATTAGCGTGGGCCAGGACCATTGTCGGCCGCATGGACGCTGAGGCCAAGGGCGGGTCTTCTGCGCCGCGGAACCAGCCCGAGGTCTACGCCAAGGAAGCCATTTATCTTCACGACGAGCCGCGGCGAGAGCTGAAGCTTCAGGCAATCCGGATCGGCGAGCTCGGGATCACGGCGATTCCCAACGAGGTCTTCGCGATCACGGGTCTCAAGATCAAGATGCAAAGTCCGTTCGATACGACCATGAACATCGAGCTGGCCAATGGTTCAGAGGGGTATATTCCACCACCGGAACAACATCGGCTGGGAGGCTACACGACCTGGCCGGCGCGCACCGCGGGGCTGGAGATCGAGGCGGAGCCGCGTATCGTTGCCGGCATCGTGAGCCTGCTCGAGCAGGTTGCGGAAAAACCTCGGCGAGCTGATCGCCGGCGCCAGTTCTCTTACTCCATGGCGATTCTTGCGTCGGAACCGTTTGCTTACTGGCGGCTCGACGATATCGAAGCGAAGATCGCTGTTGATTGGAGCAAGAACGGCCGCAGTGCACGCTATGAAGGCGGCGTTGCGCTTTACTTGCCCGGGGTTACACTAGCCCGGGCCTCGACCGGCGGATTGATCAACCGAGCTGTTCATCTCGCCGGGGGTCAGCTTAAGGCCGCGATTGACGGCGTGGGCGACAGCTTCACCGTCGAGCTCTGGTTCTGGAACGGTTTGCCGCCGGACATTCACCCGATCACCGGTCTTCTTCTCTCTTGTGGCAGTCCGCAAGCGAACGGCCCATCCTGGATCGAACTTGGTATCGGTGGCACAAGCGCCGGCCCGGGCCGGCTCTATCTCTCGAGCGGGAGCAAAATCGTAGTCAGCCCGACGAAGATTGCGCTCAAAACCTGGCATCACATCGCGCTCGTGCGCGAGGGAAAGCGGGTTGCCATCTATCTCGACGGCAATCCCGTGACCGGAATCTCGGGCGAGGCTGCGGCGGATGAAAGTTTTCGACTGACATCTATCTTGGTCGGTGGACGTGACGATGGCGCGGCGGCCTTCGAGGGCAAGATCGATGAGGTTGCCGTCTTCGATCGGGCCCTTGACGGCGAGGAAATTGCCGGGCATTTCAGGGCGAGTTCCAGCGCCGCGGGTGCAGAGCCCGCTAAAGCTCCCTGAACCCAGCAATCTTGACAAACGTACAGACAAGATGTATAAGGATACGTCGTCGATCAGGGTGCCAGCCGCCTTCTCGGTCAGTTCGTGAGTTTATCATGTCTTCGGCTGGACTTTTAACAGGAAAACGCGAGAGGAAGCCATGACGAAGCGAATCGGCCTTGTGGTGTGCCTTGCGGCCGTGTTTATGTTAGCCGGTCTCTCCAGGCCGCTCTTCAGCGACCCTACGGATGACACTCCCACCAAGGACGGTATCGAAGCCGAGGCAGCTTTCAAGAAGCTAAAGACCTTGGTCGGGTCATGGACCGGCAAAACCTCGCACGACGAGAAAAAAGAGGAAGCGAAGAAGGAACATGACGACGCGATGCCCGAGGAGGTTTCGGTCACGTTCAAGCTGACCGGTGCCGGGAGTGCCCTGGTCGAGACGCAGTTTCCGGGAATGCCGCATGAGATGGTTTCGGTTTACCATCTCGATCGCAAGGAACTGCGGATGACGCACTACTGCGCAGCGCGCAACCAGCCGCATTTGAAGCTTGATCGCGCCAAATCCACCGCGGACGAATTCATCTTTGTCTTCGACGGTGGGACGAATTTTGACCCAGAGAAAGATATGCACATTCATGGTCTGCGAATCAAGTTCGAGAAGGATGGTCATGTGAAGAGCGCGTGGGAAGGTTACACCGGTGGGAAGAAGGCAGGGACCACCACTTTCGACATGACGCGAGACAAACGTTCCGGCTGAGCTCTACCGGGGCAAGATCATCCTGATGGCAATTTCGTTTCTGCACGCGGCTGATATTCATCTCGACAGCCCGCTCAAGGGGCTCGAGCGATACGAAAACGCTCCAGTGGAGCGGATGCGACGAGCAACGCGGCGGGCTTTTGAGCGGCTGATCGACCTGGCGATCGAGAAACGGGTTGACTTCGTCTTGATTGCCGGCGATCTCTATGACGGTGATTGCCGCGATTACAACACGGGGCTCTATCTCACCAAGCAGCTCCTGCGGCTGCGCGAGGAGAAGATCCCGACTTTCATCATCGCGGGCAACCATGATGCCGCGAACAAAATGACGCGCGTGCTGGCGTTGCCGGAGAACGTGCACATTTTGAGCCACGATCGCCCCGAGACCGTGCTGTTGAAAGACAAGGACGTGGCCATCCACGGACAGAGTTTTCCAAGGGCTGCGGTCACCGAAAACCTGGCTGCCGCGTATCCCCCTGCAAAGTCGGGTTGCATCAACATCGGGATGTTGCACACGGGTTTAGGGGGTATGAAGGGGCATGAACGATACGCTCCCTGTACGCTCGATGAGCTGCGCTTCAAGCGGTATGACTACTGGGCGCTTGGTCATATTCATGTCCGCGAAGTCTTGTGCGAGGACCCATTGATTGTCTTCGCGGGCAACGTGCAAGGCAGGCACGCCCGCGAGACGGGTGCAAAGGGATGCGTGGTTTCGACAATTCATTCCGATCACCGCGTTGAGCATGTTTTCCACCGGCTCGACCAGGTGCGGTGGGAGCGGAGCCACGTCGATATTTCGGGGCTCGAAGCCGAGGCCGATGTGCTCGGTCGTACGGGTCATTTGCTCGATGAGCTGATTGCGTCGGAGTCCACACATGAGAGCCTGCTGGCGGTGCGAGTGATCATGCGCGGTCGAACGGCACTCCATGGCCGCTTGTTCTCAGACCCGGACCGATTAACCGCGGAAGTTCGGAACGTTGCCACGGAGCGCGGCGGTGATCGGATCTGGGTTGAGAAAGTCGAGCTGCAACTTGAGCCGCCGCGCGACAAGGCAATGCTCGACGGTCCAATCGACGAGCTGCTGGAAGTGGTGGAACAATTGCGGCATGATCAAACGTCGCTGGAATCGGTTCTTCTGGAGCTTGCCGAGCTGAAGCGTCGCCTTCCCTCGGAGCTTATCCACGACCCCGAAGGCCCACGCTTGAGCGATGCCGACTGGCTGCAATCCTTGCTGGGGCACGTGCAGCCATTGCTGCTCGATCTGCTGGTGAAGTCGCAAGCTGGGTCCTCTGGGGCGGTGCTTGATCAAATCAAGCAGACGTGATCCGTCATGAAGCTGCTCCAGCTGAATTTGAAAGCGGTCGGGCCCTTCAGCAGTGCCGTGCTGGACCTTTCCGCCGGGCAACACGGTCTGCACCTGATCTACGGCCCCAACGAGGCGGGAAAGACTCGGCGCTGCGGGCCATCTCGCACTTGCTCTTTGGCTTTCCGCACCTGTCTGCCGATAACTTCGTTCATCCCAACGAGCAGCTTCGCGTGGGCGCGACGCTTCGGCACAGCGATGGCGGCGAGCTGGAGATTCTGCGTCGCCGCGGAAGAGGCAACACGCTGCGTGCTGCTGATGACTCCACGACCATCCCCGAGGAATGGCGGCGACGATTCCTCGGCGACTTGAACCAGCAGACCTTCGAGTCACTCTTTGGCATCGATCACGAACGGCTCTCGCAAGCCGGTGAGGAAATCCGCACGGGCAAGGGAGTACTGGGGGAGCTGCTGTTCGCGGCCGGCGCCGGGCTGGCGGGTCTGCGCCGCGCTCAGCAGACCTTGCAGCAAGGGCTCGATGATCTCTTCAAGCCGCGCGCCCAGAACCCGCGAATCAACAAGGTGCTGACCGAACTGGACGACGCGCAGAAGGAATGGAAACGGCAGCAGTTGACCATCGAGGAATGGCAAGAGCGCGATGGCGCCTACCGGGAATCGCTCAGCAATGCGGAACGGCTTCGGGAGGAGATCCGAAGGAGTCGGGTCGAGCATGGCCGGTTGACGCGAATCAAGTCGGCCATTCCCTTGATTGCCCGGCGGCAGCAGCTCGCGGGTGAGCTGGCAAAGCTCGGTGATTTCATCCGGCTGCGTGACGGCTTCGGCGCGGAATTTCGTGCTGCGCAGGATAAAAAGACCCTTGCCCAGCATGCCATTGCCAGGGCACACGCTGCAATTCTAGAGATCACAGCGAGCTTGAGGCTGATTGATCCCCCGCGCGCGCTGCTCGATGCCGGCGACCAGATCGAGGCACTTCAAGAACGGCTGGGTGCCTTCGAGAAAGCGAGTCTGGATCGAGCCAACATCGAGAACCTTCAGCAGACGAACGAATACGCAGCGCGGCGGTTGCTTCGCGAGCTGGGCCGTCCGACTGATCTCGATCAAGCCGAGTCACTGAGGCTTCGAGCCGATGAGCCGGCGATCATCCGCGCGATGGGCCAGAAATTCGCCGAGCTTCGAGGCCAGGCTGACGAGGCACGAAGGACGATCGCTCGTCATGATGAACAGACCAGGACGCGGGAGAGCGAATTGAGCAAGCTGGAACAACCGGCTGACCTGGATGCGCTCCGCCGCGCGGTACGGCAAGCCCGCAAAGCGGGGGATCTCGACGCGCAACTTGCACAGGCGCGCGATCAGTCAGTCCGCGCACAAAAAGATATAGCCGCGGCCCTGGCTCAGCACAAAGGATGGCACGGCACGGCCGAAGAGCTCCGGCAGCTTGCCATTCCTCTGGACGCCACCCTGGATCAATTTGAAAGCCGATTCCTGGATTTATCGCGACGCCGGCAAACGCTGGACGAGCGGCTAGCGAGCGAAAAGGAATCAATCCGCGAGCGAGAGAGCAGCCTGCACACCGTGGCGCTTCAGCAGGATTTGCCCAGTGAGGAAGCGGTTCTTGCAGCTCGCCGGCGGAGAGACGATGGTTGGCAGCTTGTGCTAGCTGCATGGCTTGGCAGTGCGAAAGGTGAGGAAGAACCTGCGGCTTTTCTGGCTGAATTCGCACCGTCCGGTACGCTCGCCGAGGCATACGCGCAGAGCGTCAAGCACGCCGACGCGCTGGCTGATCGCCTGCGCCGAGACGCTGACCGCGTGGCCCGCAAGGTTGAGCTGGAGGCCACTCTGAACCGGCACCGGGCCAACTGCGCGGAACTCGACAATCAACTCGAACTGCTCGATGATTTCCAGATCGGCTTGGACGAAGAGTGGAAGACACTGGTCGCTTCGCTCGGCATCGACGCCAAACGATGGACGCCTCCTGAATTGCGAGCATGGCTCCGGCAACGAGAGGAGGTCGTCGATCTTCTCGAGAAAGCAGAGGACGTTCGCCAGAGCATGGAGACGCTCGAACGAGCATTCGCCTCTGTCTGTGGCACGGTCCAGAGGGCATTAGATCCGCTACTCTACCGGCCGAAGATCGATGACCTCGATCTGGCCGAATCGCTCGATCTGGCCGAGGAGATGATCAAACGGCAGGACGAGCTCGCCCAGAAGCGGGCCCGGCTTGAGTCGACGCTTGCGGCCGCCCGGACCGAGCAAGCTGGCGCCCGGCTGTCACTTCAGTCGGCCGAGAGTGAGCTTCTCGTGTGGCGCGAGGATTGGTCTCTCAAGATGAAGCGGATCGGTCTTGAAGCCGGTGCTGCGCCGGGCCAGGCCGAAGTCATCCTGACGGCAATCGGTAAACTGTTTCAAGAGCTCGACAGCCACCGCGACCTGCAGAAACGGATTCAGGGTATTGATCGCGATGCCGAGCGGTTTGCCGGGGACGTGCGTGCGCTCGCCGCACAGTTGGCCCCGGATCTAGAGTCTCATCCCGTCGCCGAGCAGGCGCGCGAGCTGGGGAGCCGGCTCCGCGTCGCACAAGCCGACGCACGCCAAGCCGAAGCGCTCTTGCAGCTGCTAAAGCGTGAGGAGAGCGGGCTCCGCACGGGTCAAACTCAGCTCGAGGAAGCCCGGGTATGCCTGGAGCGCCTTTGCCAGGAGGCGAATTGCAGCGAGAGCAGCGAGCTTGTCGAAGCTGAGCAACGGTCGCAGGCTGGGGCAAGGCTGGAGAAAGACCTGGCCGCTGTGGGTGAAGAACTACTGGTTGCGACTGCGGGGGATGATCCGGCTTGCTTCGTCAAAGAGGTCGAACAGGCCGACACCGACGCACTTGATGCGTCGATCAAAGAGCTGGAAACCCGAATCGCTTCACTCGAGAATGAGCAGCGCGCCGTGCAGGAAACCACCGGCGCGGCTCGCGAAGCACTGTCGAGGATGAGCGGCGGTTCCCTGGCTGCCGAGACGGCTGAGAATATCCAGACGCTGATGGCTCGGCTGCAGGGTGATGTCGCGCGGTTTGCCACATTGAAACTCGCTGCGGCCGTGCTCCATCGTGGGATCGAACGCTATCGCGAACAGAACCAAGGTCCGATCCTGGCGCGGGCAAGCAGGCTGTTTGCGATCTTGACGAGCAGCTCGTTCACCGGCCTGCAAATCGACGACGACGGTAGCGGTCATTCGGTCGTCAAGGGAGTGAGGCCAGGTGGGATTCTGGTCGGGGTTGAAGGAATGAGTGATGGAACTCACGACGGGCTCTACCTGGCGCTCCGGCTGGCGAGCCTGGAATCGTGGCTCCAGTCGCATGAGCCGGTTCCGTTCATCGTGGATGACATCCTCTTGAGCTTCGACGACGATCGCGCAGCGGCCGCGCTCAATGCGCTGGCGGAGCTTTCGACCAAGACCCAGGTTCTTTTCTTCACGCACCATCAGCACCTGGTCGACCTGGCACGCAGCAAGCTTCCTCGTGATCTCATCTTCACGCACGAGCTGCCGCGGTCTTCCGCGAAAGGAGCGTGATCGAGATGAGGTGGTCCGCCCTTCTTGCTGTTGTGCTCTGCGTGGCGTGTTCGCTCGTTTCTGGCGGAGATGACGTGAACTCGCCCAGGACCAGCGCCAAGCAAGACATCACCGCTCAGCAAGCTGATTTTTTCGAGGCGAAGATTCGTCCGGTTCTCGAGGAACATTGCTTCAAGTGTCATGGGCCGCGCAAGCAGGAATCGGGTCTGCGGCTTGATTCGCGCGAAAGTGTGCTTCGTGGAAACGATAATGGTCCGGTTGTCATAGCAGGGCATCCGGAAGAGAGCCCGTTGATCGAAGCGATCGGGTATGGCGGGCCGATCAAGATGCCTCCTAAATCGAAGCTGAATCCACAGGCGATCGCCGATATCACCAATTGGGTGCGGATGGGTCTGCCGTGGCCGGGCAACCTTCGGGGATCAGGCAAAGGCCCGGGTCAAAACCATGCGGCCGCCGGCGCGAAGCAACATTGGGCGTTTCAGCCGGTTTCGGATCCTTCACCGCCGGAAGTGAAAGCAAAGGCTTGGCCCAAAACGTCCATTGATCGATTTATTCTTGCGAGGCTCGAAGCCCGGGGCCTGACGCCTTCGGCGCATGCAGACCGCCGGACCCTGATCCGCCGCGCGTCGTTTGATCTGACCGGGCTGCCTCCCACACCCGATGAGATCGATGCATTCGAGGCTGATGCAGCTCCTGATTCCTTCCTACGTCTGGTCGACCGGCTGCTGGCTTCGCCACGATACGGTGAGCGCTGGGGGCGCTACTGGCTCGACGTGGCGCGTTATGCCGACACCAAGGGATATATCTTGTTCCAGGATGCGAATTTCCACTGGGCGTATACATACCGCGACTATGTTATCCGCTCGTTCAATCGAGATTTGCCCTATGACCGATTCCTGGTCGAGCAGATCGCGGCCGATCGTCTTCCGGCCGAGGATGGCGAAAGACCACTCGTCGCACTGGGGTTCCTCAGTCTGGGCGGCCGGTTCATGGGGAATGTTCATGACATCATCGACGATCGGATTGACGTTGTCTGTCGCGGGCTCATGAGCCTCACGGTCACATGCGCCCGCTGTCACGACCACAAATTCGATCCGATTCCCGCACAGGACTACTACTCACTCTACGGCGTGCTGGCCAGTGCCCGCGAGCCGGAGATTCCACCAGAAGCCAGCCGGCCGGCGCCGACACCGGCCTACGCGAAATTCGTCAAAGAACTTGAATCGCGGCAGCGGAAGTTAAGCGAGTTCGTCGCGGGCAAACACCGGGAAATGGTCAAGTCAACGAAGCTACGGGCGGCGGAGTACATGCTCGCTGCGCAGAAGACGCTTGATCAGCCGAGTACGGAAGAGTTCATGTTGCTTGCCGATGGGAGCGATCTGAACCCGACGATGCTCGTCCGGTGGCAAGTCTATCTCACGCGGATGCGCAAGACCCATGAGCCTGTTTTTGCCCCCTGGCATGCGCTCGCTGCGCTGCCGGAGCGAGAGTTTGAGCAAGCTGCAGCCCGGTTAATCAGCAAGTTCGCGGCTACGAGTACCTCTATCTCTTCGGGCGCAAATTTGGTGCAGTCGGTCAACTTGATTGTCCTACGCGCGCTTTCTGAACGGCCGCCGCGATCGCTGTCGGAGGTAGCACAGGTGTATTCGCAGTTGCTGAACGGCGTCGAGCAGATCTGGCAGGAAAGAGTTTGCCGCGCTGAGCTTGATGGGCGAGTGCCAGAGCCTCTCCCTGATCCGGTGCTCGAGTCGCTGCGTCAGGTATTTCACGGGCCAGACAGCCCACCGAGCGTCGTGATGCTTCCGTACGGTGCTTTGGGTCTGTTGCCTGACCGGCCGTCGCAGGCGAAGCTCCAGGAACTTCAGAATGCGGTACAGAACTGGCTGACGACCGGGCCGGGTGCGCCGGCCCGGGCGATGAGTCTGGAGGATACACCGGCGCCGTTTGAGCCGCGTGTGTTTCTACGGGGCAACCCCAACAATCCGGGTGAACCGGTGCCGCGGCAGTTCCTGGGAATCCTGACCGGGCCCAAGCGCGAGCCGTTTCACGATGGCGGAGGCCGGCTCGACCTGGCCCGGGCCATCACAGACCCGAGCAACCCGTTGACGGCTCGAGCGATCGTGAACCGCGTGTGGATGCACCATTTCGGCACGCCGCTGGTGGCGACGCCCGGCGACTTTGGTCAGCGAAGCGAGCCACCCACTCACCCGGAGCTGCTTGATCATCTCGCGTCGCGCTTCATCCAGGGAGGCTGGTCGATCAAACGGCTGCATCGCCTGATCATGATGTCGAGCACCTATCAGCAACGAAGCCAGGATCGATCTGCAGCCGCGGCGATTGACGTCGAGAACGCTCTGTACTGGCGGGCCAATCGTCGTCGCCTTGACTTCGAGGCAACCCGTGACGCACTGCTGGCTGTCTCCGGCCGGCTAAGCGGCCGGATCGGCGGCCCGCCCATGATGGGCTTGACCGGTTCTGAGCCAGGGCGGACGATCTACGGCTTCGTCGATCGCTTGAACCTGCCTGGACTTTACCGCACGTTTGATTTTCCCGATCCGAGCACAACCAGTCCGCGCCGCGATCAGACCACTGTTGCGCCTCAGGCGCTCTTCTTGATGAACCACCCGTTCATGATCGAAGTCGCTCGCTCGATGCTGGCTCGTGCTGATATCGCGGGCGTGAGCGACTTGCGGGGCAAAGGCGGCCGGCTATTTCGGCTGGCATATGGACGGCCGATGAACGAGGAAGAGCTCACGATGATTCGCGGATACCTTGGCCAATCCTCGACCGACCAGAGACAATGGCAGTCTGTCGTCCAGGCGATTCTGATGGCCAACGAGTTTGTGTTCGTTGACTGATGATGATGATGATGAGCGCACTGCAGGGTTAACATATGAGTGAAGTAGTGGATAAGCCCGCACGGCGACTCACATCAATCGACGCGCTGCGCGGCTTTGACATGTTCTGGATTGTCGGTGGCGATGACGCGGCGCGAGCGATTGGAGCGTGGTGGGGCACCAGCGCAAGCCGTCGCTTCGCCGAGCAATTTGAACATGTTGAATGGGAAGGATTCAGGTTCTACGACCTGATCTTTCCATTGTTTCTCTTCCTGGTCGGAGTTGTTCTGCCGTTTTCGCTCAAGGGGTACCACACGCAGGAACAACCGAAGCGTCTGGTATTCATGCGCATTGCGCGACGCGTGGTTCTGCTCTTCCTGTTGGGCCTCGTTTATAACAACGCGCTGCAGTTCCGGTTTGAGTCGCAGCGCTACGCAGGCGTCTTGCAGCGGATTGCGATCTGCTACGGAATTGCGGCGGTGATTTTCCTGCTGACCAAGATCTACACTCGGATCATCGTTTTTGTCGCCATCCTGCTCGGGTACTGGGCCACCTTGATGTTCGTGCCATCACCCGATTCGCACGCAGGCGATTTGACCAAGCCGACGAACCTGGCAGGCTATATCGACCGACATTATCTGCCGGGCAAGATCTATCAATCCTATTATGGTTTTGGCGACAACGAGGGACTGCTTTCAGCGATCCCTGCCGTCGCGACGGCGCTTCTCGGTGTACTCGCAGGAGAATGGTTGATCTCGAACCGGGGTCGCTGGATCAAGGCCGCGGGCCTGGGATTGGGTGGGGTCGCGTGCGTGGGGCTGGGAATGGGATGGAGTACGTATTTCCCGGTGATCAAGATTCTTTGGACGAGCACCTACGTGCTGATTGCGGGGGGCTTCAGCCTCCTCTTGCTCGCCCTGTTCTACACGATCATCGACGTCATCGGGTTGCGCAGATGGGCCTTCTTCTTTGTCGTGATCGGCGTCAACTCGATCACGATCTACGTGGCCTCCCGGATCATTCCATTTCCGGAGATATCGCAGTTTCTTTTCGGGGGAGCCGCTCGCCTCTCAGGCTCGTTCGGGCCGGCCCTCCTGGCGATTGGAACCTTGATCGTCGAATGGCTCTTATTGCTCCACCTTTACCGGAGCCGGATTTTCTTGCGGGTCTAATATGAACGATCCAACCGCTGCACTCTCACGGCGAGAGCTGCTGTGCCGCTCGGGCATGGGGTTTGGAATGGTTGGTCTCGCGGGAGTTCTGGCCGCGGCGGACGGCCAAGATCCTGCTTCGGACGCACACGCTGCACTGGCGCAGCGCGCTCGATCCAATGGCGCCGCGGCCGCCGCAGTTTGCCGGCAAGGCGAAGCAGGTTGTGCACCTTTTCATGAACGGTGGACCGTCGCACGTCGACACGTTTGATCCCAAGCCGATGCTCAAGAAGTATCACGGTAAGACGCTGCCCGGTCCTACTCTGCGCACGGAGCGCAAGACGGGCGCGGCCCTGGGCTCGCCGTTTGCGTTCAAGAAATACGGTGAGAGCGGCATTGAGGTCAGTGAGCTTTTTGCCAGAACGGCGAGTTGTCATGCCGATCAATTGTGCGTCATCCGTTCGATGTATGCGGACGTGCCCAACCACGAGCCGTCGCTCATGCTGATGAACTGCGGCGACGGCCGGCTGCAGCGCCCCAGCATGGGGTCGTGGATCACGTATGGCCTGGGCTCGGAGAACCAAAATTTGCCGGGTTTCATCGCGATGTGTCCCGGGGGCTACCCGGTCGTGGCAACGCAGAACTGGCGGTCGGCGTTCCTGCCCGGAGCCTATCAGGGCACGTACATCGACACCAAGCACACCGAGATCGAGAAGCTGATCGAGAACATCCGCAACAGTGGGTCTACTCCGAAAGAGCAGCGGCGGCAGCTCGATCTGGTTCGCGAGTTGAACGAGCGACATTCAGCCGCTCGACCGCACGATCCGGCGCTCGAGGCGCGGATCCAGTCGTTCGAGCTGGCATACCGGATGCAGGCCGAAGCGGCCGACGCCTTCGATATCAGCCACGAGCCGGAGTTGATCCGTGCTCTGTATGGCCCAGGCACGCAGGCGCGGCAGCTTTTGATCACGCGCCGGCTGCTCGAGCGCGGGGTGCGATTCATCCAGGTATGGAGCGGCGCCGGTCAGCCGTGGGACGACCACGAGAACATCGTTTCACACCACCGGCAGCTTGCCGCCGAATGGGACCAGGCCATTGCCGCATTTCTCACCGACCTCAAAGCACGCGGGCTTCTCGAGCAGGTGCTGGTGATCTGGGGAGGCGAGTTTGGACGCACGCCGGTGGCCGAGCTGCCGGCACTCTCCGGGCGTGACCATAATCATTATGGATTCTCAATGTGGCTTGCCGGCGGCGGCGTGCGCGGCGGCACCATTCACGGAGCCACCGACGAGCTCGGCTTTGCAGCATCGGCCGACAAGGTGCATGTTCACGACCTCCACGCTACGATTCTTCAGCTTCTGGGGTTCGACCACGAGAAGCTCACGTATCGCTACGCGGGACGTGACTTCCGGCTGACCGACGTTCACGGGCGGGTTGTCAGGGAAATCATTCAGTAAACAACCCCTACTTGACAACCGCGACGCGAGGCTCTAATCTGAACTCAGACAAAACGACTGAAAGTTCAGACAAAACGACTAGAACGAACGAGCAGGATGATGGGTCGGCCGGCACAGGACATCACGGAATCGGAGCTTGCGGTCTTGCGGATCCTCTGGGACCGGGGGCCAGCGACGATTCGCCAGTTGACGGATATCTTGTATCCGGGCGGCGAGGTGGCGCAGTACGCGACGGTCCAGAAGCTTCTCGACCGGATGGAGGCCAAGGGCTACGTGCGCCGCGATCGAACGCTTTATGTACACGTTTTCAGCGCAGTGCTGGACCGTGACGGGCTCATCGGCCGGCGGCTGCGCTCGCTGGCCGAAATGTTGTGCGACGGCTCGCTCACGCCGCTTTTGACCCATCTGGCGCGGGCGACGGATTTGACCGAACGCGATCGCCTGGCGCTTCGGGCCATCATGGAAGAGGTTGACGCAGGCCCGGGCTCTGATCGGGAAAGCGGCGCTCCGGAAGCAGTCGCTGAAACGATCGAGGAACTGCCGCGAATGTCACGTCCGCGCTCGATCAAAGGCAAGCGCGGTGGGGCTTCCCGCTCTTCTTGATATCCACCGGGACGAGGCTCTCTTCTCATGGAATCGCTCGTTCATGCCATGTTGAGCAATGCGGTGGCCGTAGCGGTCCTGGTTGTGCTGGTGGCGATGATCGGCCGTGCTTGCCGCCGGCCGGCCTTGATCCATGCTCTCTGTCTGGTGGTGATGCTCAAGCTGGTGACGCCTCCGCTTGTGCCCGTCTCGTTACCGGTAGGGCTCGAATCATGCGCCTGAGATGTGGTCAAGCGGCGAGGCTGGCAAAGGCTTCACGGAGTCGATTGCCCCGGCGGAGATGAGCCGATCTGCTGCTGCTGCGAATGCACCGTGGGATGAACCAGGCGGTGCGATTTCAGAAATCGTTGAGACGACTCAGTCGGAAGCAAGGGTGGGGGCAATCCCCGAGGACAAGCCGGCCATTGCCGCTCGCGTCTGGAACATTGGCATTGGCTTACCGGCTGGGTGGAGCTGGGAGCAGCTTGTGCTGGCGGTGGTGCTGGCCGGTGCACTTGCGTGGTGGACACTCGCTTTGACTCGGATCATGCGATTCCAGCGATTGATCAAGGAGATCGAGCCTGCATCGGAGGAGTGGCAGAGCTGCACCGCGGAGCTTGGTCATCGGTTGGGTCTAGCCGAGGCGCCGACTCTCTGCCTTGTGCCCGGCCGGGTACCACCGATGCTCTGGGCCATCGGCGGCAGGCCCCGGCTTCTCGTGCCGTCTGAGCTCTGGTCAGAGACGAGTCTGGAAGGGCGAACCGGGCTTTTGTTGCATGAGCTTGCGCACTTGAAACGTCGCGATCACTGGGTGCGCTGGCTCGAGCTCTTCGTCGTCGGACTTTACTGGTGGCATCCAGCCGTGTGGTGGGGCCGCCGTTTGTTGCGCGAAGCCGAGGAACAGTGCTGTGATGCCTGGGTCATCTGGGCGATGCCCCAGGGTGCCAAGACTTACGCGACGGCTCTCTTGGCGGCCATTGAATTCGTTTCGGGAGCCCGAACCGCTCCGGCCGCATCGTTGGCCGCCAGTGGCAACGGCCATGTTTCCTGCCTGAAAAGGAGGCTCAAGATGATCTTGCGTGCGAGAACTCCGAAGGGCCTGTCCTGGGCCGGCCGTCTGGCCGTACTGGGTCTCTCCATGTTGCTGCTCCCCCTGGCACCGAGCTGGGGACAAAAGAGCGATGCGGAAGCCAAGCAGGATGAAGGCCGAAGGGAGGAAAAGAGTCGTGCGACGGCCGAACGATTTGAAACACACGTGAAGGAACTGGTCGAGAAGCTTACCAAGGAATTGGGCCCAGTCGGCGAGGACATTCGCAAGACCCTCGAAAAGTCGATCGGCGAGATCCACGAGACGCTGAAGAAGGACGGTCTGACGGCTGAGGACGTGCGAAAGGCGGTCGAGAAGTCGCACAACGAGATCCGGAAGGCCTTCGAGAAGGGAGGAACGATCAACAAGGAGGTGCGCGAGTCGATGGAAAAATCGCGGCGCGACCTGCAAGAAGAATGGACACGTGCTCGTGGCGAGATGCGCTCGGCGATGCGAGAGCGGGTCGAAGCCCAACGTCAGCAGGGGCGTGGAAGAGAAGTCGAGAAGGAGGACGACGCTCGGCCGAACAACGACGCCGAGATCGCCCGCGGGCGAGAGGAACTTGAGAAGGCACGCAGCGAGGTGCGTGCACTCGAACAGCAACTGCGGCAGGCAAACCGGCGGCTTGTGGAATTGCAGAGGCGCATGATGCCGCGCCCTGGTGGTCCGGGCGGTCGGCGAGTGGAACCTCCTGCTGCACGGGTGGCGCCTGATCGAGCACCGGAGGACGAGGCTCCATCACGCGGCGGCGGCGGTGGGACCTCCAGGGGCGTGACTCCGCCCGGTGGTGGTGAGCAACCACAACGAATAACCCCGTTCGGTGCGCGGCAACGCGGGGGTGCTCCACCTCGCGGGCCCGTCATCGAGCAGCCGCAAGGACCCGGCGGTCGGCTTGGTGGAAACGAGAATCGGCTGCGTGAGCTTGAGAATAAGCTCGAGCGCGTGCTCAAAGAACTTGAAGAACTGAAGGCGGACAAGAAGGCGGACAAGAAGTCGCAAGAGTCCAAGGATTCGGGTTTACGCGTTCGCCCGCCAGGGAGAGCTGTGCGCCGACTATTCTGTGAGTGAGGGGCGGGACATCGTCAGGCTAAAGCCTGACCTACTCAACGGATCACTCCAGATCAGCGCTGGGGTGGCCCGGGTTTTATCGTCCGGCAGTGCTCCTCGGCCTCCTTGAGAAGTTGCTCGACCACGTCCGGATGCTGGTCGGCCACGTTGAATTGCTCGGATGGGTCAGTCGTCAGATTGAAGAGAAGCGGCGGATCGTGGGCTTGCGCCTTTTCATTCCCGGATCCGGGGTCGGTCGTCTTGAGATGGATTTTCCATGGGCCGCGGCGCACGGCGAAAAGGGCGGCCGCGTGGTAGTAAAAAAGATGATTACGTGGGCTTGGGCCCGTTCCGCGCAGCAAGCGGGACCAGCGAGATTCCGTCAATCGAGCGGTCTTCAGGAATCTTTGCGCCGCTAAGTCCAGGCAGGTTGTGAACAGGTCGAGCTCGCTGGCGAGGTAGAGCGACGTGCGTCCTGATGCGATCGTACCAGGCCACCAGGCCAGGCATGGCACGCGGACGCCGCCTTCCCAGGTTGAGCCCTTGCCCTCGCGCAGGAGGCCTGCCGAGCCTCCGTTCAGTTTCTGGCTCAGCCAGGGGCCGTTGTCGCTGGTAAAGACGACGAGCGTTGACTCGGCTATTCCCTCGTCGCGAAGAGCAGCGAGGATCTGGCCGGCGCTCCAATCGATTTCTTCGACGGTATCGCCGAAGAGCCCCCGCGGGCTCTTTCCGCGGAAAGCCTTGCTGGCATGGAGCGGAATGTGCGGGAAGGTGTAGGCCAGGTAGAGAAAGAACGGCTGGGCCCGCGCGGTGGCGCAATGGCTCCGGATGAATGAGATTGCCTCGCGCGTGTAGCGTAGCGTGAGGGTTTCTTGCACAGCGGGCTGCTCGACGATCGCTTCATCGCGGAAGAGTGGGATTGGAGGATACGCCTCCTTCGTCGCAACCATGTCGTTGCTGTAAGGGATGCCGAAATAGTGATCGAACCCGTGCCGCGTTGGCAGATAGGCGGGCAGATGGCCGAGATGCCATTTGCCGATACAAGACGTTGCATAACCGCGTGCCTTCAGTGCCTCAGCCAGGGTGATTTCCCCGTCGGGTATTCCCCCGGTTGAGTTCGGGAAAAGAACGACATTGAGCCCGCTGCGGATTGGTAGCCGACCCGTCAAAAGGGCAGCTCGGCTTGGCGTGCAGAGATGGGCCGCATAAAACTGAGAGAGCTTGATCCCCTCGGCTGCCATGCGGTCGAGGTGTGGCGTGCGGATGGTTGGGTGGCCAAAGCAGCCTAAATCTCCGTAACCGAGGTCGTCGGCGATCAGGATCACGATGTTTGGCGCACGGGGTTCGCCTGCCTGAAGAGAGCCACAGCCGATCAATGATGCTAAGATCGAGACTAGATATCGGCCTCGAGTCAACTGCAGCGTTGCGATGGCCATGGTTGGCTCCTTCACCCGGATTCAGGGCTTGACTCGGCTGGGCAGACGATGCGTTATTTGGTATCTGGAACGGAGTGAGTGCGCCCGGGATTCCGCGATCATTGATACAACAGGGAGGTTGCCATCATCAAGAAGGTCATCGTCCTCGGGATGGACGGACTTGACCCCGGCATCGTGACGGGATTGCTGGACGCGGGCCAACTGCCCAACCTGGCTCGACTGAAAGAACGAGGCGGGTTTGCTCGGGTTGCCACCACTCGCCCGGCCCAGACCCCGGTTGCCTGGTCCACGTTCGCAACAGGGACCAACCCGGGAGGACATGGAATCTTCGACTTCCTGCGCCGCGATCCCAGAACCTATCTGCCGGATTTCGGCTTGAATCGGTACGAGCAGAAGAATGCGTTCCTGCCGCCCAAAGCCGTGAACTTGCGCCGCGGAGTTCCGCTCTGGGATCTTCTCAAGTCAGCGGGCATCGGCTCGACGATCCTGCGCTGTCCGTGTACTTTCCCGCCGGACGCCACGCGCGGGCGAATGCTCTCCGGAATGGGCGTACCGGATTTGAGAGGCGGTCTGGGAACCGGGACGTTTTATACGACGAGCAAAGGAGTGCAGCCGCGCGAGAGTGAACACGTTGTCCGGATCGAGCCTGGAGCAGACGGGACTTACTCGACGTACGTGATTGGTCCGCGCAATCCCAAGACGCGTGGTGATCTGCGCGTCGAGATCACGTTTCGAGTGGATCGCGAGGCGCAGCGAATCATCGTTTCGTCGGAAGGCACACCGCGGGAGCTTGTCGTCAAGCAGGGCGGGTTCAGCGACTGGGTTCGGGTGAAG
This sequence comes from uncultured Planctomycetota bacterium, assembly GCA_963823665.1. Classification (GTDB taxonomy): domain Bacteria; phylum Planctomycetota; class Planctomycetia; order Isosphaerales; family Isosphaeraceae; genus CAVXHV01. The sequence continues at coordinate 222,253 of CAWGMQ010000002.1, read as the reverse complement.
TTCAAGCTGGGGTTGCTGCAGTCCATTCGAGGAATTGTTCGGTTTCATGTGGTGCGGATCGAACCGGATCTGGCGGTTTACGCCTCGCCGGTGAACTTCGATCCCGATGCACCTTTTTTTCCGATCAGCGATCCTCCCGAGTATGCAGGAGACCTGGCTGCGCGGATCGGCCTTTATTACACGACCGGGATGGTCGAGGATCACGCCGGGCTGAACAACGAGAGAATCTCGGAGGAGGCGTTTCTGGATCAATGCGCGATCGCCTGGCGCGATCGCGAGGCGATGATGCTGCACGAGCTCGACTCGTTTCGATCGGGGTTCTTTTACTGCTTGTTCGATACGCCGGACCGGATCCAGCACCTGTTCTGGCGATATCGCCAGAGCGGCCATCCAGCTCTCCGCGGTAGGCCGCCGGAGCCTGACTTCGCGCACGCCATCGACGACGCGTACCGTCGTTGCGACGCGATCGTCGGCAAGGCACTTGAATTCAGCGACGACGAAACGCTTTTCATCGCGCTCTCCGACCACGGATTCAATAACTTCGAGCGCGGGGTTCATCTGAACAAGTGGCTGCTCGACTGCGGTTTCCTGGCGCTCGAGCCCGGTATTGAACCAGGAGAAGCCGCGGGCGATTACTTGCGACACGTCGATTGGACGCATACGCGTGCTTATGCCATCGGGCTCAGTGGAATCTATTTGAATCTCAAAGGACGTGAGGCTCAGGGCATCGTTCATTGCGACGACGCGGGCTCGGTCAAGGCCGCGATCGGGCAAGGGTTGAGCGGACTGGTGGACCCTGAACGCAGTAATTGCACCGCGATTGTGCGCGTGCAGCCGCGCGAAGCTGTATATCACGGGGCCTTCGTCGAGGAAGCGCCCGACATGCTGGTGGATTTTGCACCCGGGTATCGGGTTTCGTGGTCGTCGTCGATGGGGGGTATCGCGGAATCTCAGCTTGAAGACAACACAAAGAAGTGGAGTGGCGACCACATCATCGACCCCGATCGGGTTCCGGGCGTCTTATTCATGAACAGGCCGTTTCGTCGTGAGGGCGCTCGGCTGCTTGACCTGGCGCCGTCGATCTTGGCTGCTCTGGGTGTGCCCAAGGGGCCGGCGATGGAAGGAGACTCGCTTTTATCATGAAGATCTTGGTACTGGGGCTCGACTGTGCCGCGCCCGAGCTTCTCTTCGGGTATGAGGATTTACCGAACATAAGGCGGTTGATGGACGCCGGGGCCTATGGACGCCTGGAAAGCGTGATCCCACCGATCACAGTTCCTGCCTGGATGTGCATGACAACGGGCCAAGACCCCGGCACGCTGGGTATCTACGGCTTCCGTAATCGAGCCGATCACTCTTACGACGGCCTGAAAATCGCTGGGGCGCGCTCGATCACCGCGCCGGCGATCTGGGACCATCTGGCGCGCGAAGGCAAGCGGTCGATCATCGTCGGCATTCCACCCGGCTACCCACCGCGGCGAATCAACGGCATCAGCGTGAGCTGTTTCTTGACGCCTGATACCGACAAGAACATCTTCACACATCCACCTGAGCTTTCGGAGAAAATCCGTCAGCTCGTGGGACATTATCCCGTCGACGTGCGGGGCTTCCGGACGGACAACAAGGCCTGGCTGCGGGACGAGATCTTCGCCATGAGCCGGGTGCAGTTCGAGGTGGTGCGGCATCTGCTTGCGAATGAGCCGTGGGATTATTTCCATTTTGTCGATATCGGGCAGGACCGCATCCATCATGGGTTCTGGAAATACCACGACCCGCTGCACGTTCTGCACGAGAGCGACAGCCCGTTCCGCGACACAATCCACGACTATTACCGGCATATCGACGCGGAGATCGGGCGGGTTCTCGAGCTCTTGAGCGACGACACGATCGTGCTGATCGTGTCCGACCATGGCGCGCAGCGGCTCGATGGCGGCTTTTGCGTGAACGAATGGCTGGTGCGTGAAGGGTTGCTCGTGCTCAAGAGTTATCCCAAGGAGGTGACTCCGTTCGCGAGGCTTGACGTGGATTGGGAGAAGACCAGGGTGTGGAGCGAGGGAGGCTATTACGCCCGCGTTTTCATGAATGTCAAGGGGAGAGAGCCCCAGGGGTTGATTGATCCAAGCGAGTACGAGCCATTCCGCGATGAGATCAAAGTGAAGTTCGAGGCAACAGTCGATCCCGCGGGCAAACCTCTCGGAACCCTGGTCTTCAAGCCGGAAGAGATTTACAAGAGCGTGCAAAACGTCGCGCCCGACCTGATCGTGCACTTTGGCGCTCTCTACTGGCGATCGATCGGCGGGGTGGGTTATCCGACGATTCACGTCCTTGAAAATGACACGGGGCCGGACGACTGCAACCACGCCCAGTTTGGTTCGTTCATCCTGGCGGCCTCCAACAGCCCGCTTCAGGGTGAAATCAGCGGGGCACGGCTGCTGGACATTGCACCCACGCTCATGGAGCTGGGGGGATACGAGATCCCGTCTTCGATGCAGGGGCGGTCTCTGGTCGGCCGGTCAACATATTGGTGAATTGCCGAATGGAGATTACACATCGGACGATGAGACGATTGTCCGCGAGCGATTAAGCGGTCTGGGGTATATCGGCTAGCTAGCAAACCGGCTTGCAACGCGATGATCCCGGCGTATATCTTAATCTGGATTGATTCCACGTTTTGTGCCGTGTGGCGCATCCCCGTCTGACGATCAACCAAAGCGGGAAGCGGCTCTCCCGCTCGAAGAGTAGACATCCGGTAGCGGCGCAGATGAGAGCAGCTTTCGTCAAGCCTGTGGCGAAGTGGGGAGCAGCCGTTCTGCTGCTCCTGGTGCTCTCGCACGCTGCGCCCCGGGCGGCACGCGCCGAATGCAATCATCTGGTCGCGTCGAAGTCGGCTCGGCCGCTCGATTGGAATCAGCTTGATCGTCTGATCGTGGGCGACCTGGCCTCTCTGGATTCCGGAGATCTGGTGCACCCATCGCGTTCACCGATGCAACGGCCCTGCTCGGGCCTGAGTTGTTCCGGGCAGGTTCCCCCTGTTCCAAGTCCAAGCACGTCTCCGAGCTCCGAGGGGTCTGATCACTGGGGAGACCTCGCGGCGGCACTCTTTAACCGAGTCACCGTTTCGATGGAGGCAGTGCCGGGCGAGGTGACACCGCGGTCGCGGAGCGCGCGGCCGTCCATTTTTCATCCTCCTCCGGTCTGAGCGCGGAACCCAGGGCGTTGGGTGGGGAACCCAGGACGTTGCCCTGGGCTATGTTGTTGAGCCCCTTCGGGGCGTCGGTCTTAATCGGCGCGCTCGTGCCGGATGAACCGGTTTATTCGCCATAACGGCGCGCGGTCTGTGTTGCATGATCGCGGGGCGCTGCGCGTTCACCCAGACAGATTTTATTATCATCATATCGATCATTCGAGAGGAGAGGATTCCATGAATTCCCGTCGTTCTGCGTTCACCTTGATCGAGCTTCTGGTCGTCATCGCCATCATTGCGGTGCTGATCGCCTTGCTTTTGCCGGCCGTGCAATCGGCACGGGAGGCTGCTCGCCGCATCCAGTGCACGAACAACCTCAAGCAGTTCCTACTCGCGGTTGCCAATTACGAGAACGCGCTCCGGTCCCTTCCGTTCGGCAAGGGAGACAACTACATGACGGAGGTCATGAACGCGCCGGTCTCGGCCCGGTGGTCGACCCACAGCCAGATCCTGGGGTATATCGAGCAGTCGAGCCTGTTCAACGCGACCAACTTCAATCTGCCGCCGGAGATCCCCAACATGGATTCCTACAACATGGGATTCATGATGGCGTTTCAGGATCCCAATCGTGAGAACAGCACCGTCTGCCGCATCGCGATCGCCGCGTTCGTTTGCCCGTCGGATCCGGCCGGGTCAATCAGCCCAGCCGGCTGGAACGGCGGCAACAATTACTACGGAAATGAAGGGTCGTGGCTGTGCGACGCGTGCCAGCAAACGCCCAGCACCGTTGCACCGGGTTATCTTCCTCAGGGGCCGCTCTATAACCGAAGCTGCATCAACCTGGCGAGTATGACTGATGGCACCAGTCAGACGGCCTTTCTGAGCGAACGGCGGCGCGGCCAGGGATCGCCCGACATCAAGAATGACATGTATATGATGAACAGCGCCATGACCATCGACCAGACCTGGCAGAACTGCACCTTGCTCGACATGACAATGGCCATGCCGCTGACGAGCTGGATGGGGGCGGCCTGGTGCATCGGCGACATGACGTGCACGACTTATAACCACGTTGGGACGCCGAACACGAGGACCTGTGCCTCGATGGGCGGCAGCATGATGATGGGAGGCTCGATGGCCAACATGGCGGTTCAGCTCCCGCCTTCGAGCATGCACCCAGCAGGAGTCAATGTCGCGTTTGGTGACGGCTCGGTTCGTTTCATCAAAGATTCGGTGTCGCTGCCGATCTGGCGCAGCTTTGAGCACGCGGAATGGCGGGGAGATCGTGGGCGGCTCGGATTACTGAGCCCTTTGATCGTGACGTCAAAGGGTGATCTTGCGTCGAGGAAACATGACGAACGCAAACGAGGCTACAGAAGCTGGTGAAAGGTCGAGTCTACCGCGCCGGTTAGGGCTGGCTACGGCGACTGCGCTCATTGTCGGGAACGTTATTGGCGTTGGGATCTTTTTGACTCCGGCCGGTATGGCCAAATCACTCGGGTCACCATTTTGGCTCTTGGTGGTCTGGCTGACGATGGCTGTGGCCACGGTCGGCGGCGCATTCTGTTATGGATCATTGGCGGCTCGCTACCCGGAAGCAGGTGGCACGTATGTTTACTTGCGCGAGATCTTCGGCAAGCGAATGGCGTTTCTCTACGGGTGGCTGTCCCTGCTGGTCACGGATCCAGGCCTGACTGCGATGCTAGCCGTGGGTTTGGCCGATTATGCGGGGCATCTTCTACCGCTTGCGCCGTGGGGGCAGAAGTCCGTCGCAGTCGGGTCGATCATTATGCTTGCGGCTGTGCACATGCTTGGCATCTCCCCCGGTTCACGGGTCATGGGGGCGCTGGCCGCGCTGAAGTTGGGGTTACTTGGTTTTCTCGTACTATGGGGCTTCGGCCTGGGCCGGGGCGAATGGAATAACCTGTCACCGTTCTGGTCGCAAAGACCTGGATCGGATCCGCTGGGCCCCGCGCTGGGATTTGCTCTGGTCGGCGCGTTCTTTTCATTTGCAGGATGGTGGGATGCGAGCAAGATCACCGGTGAGGTTCGCGACCCGAAGCGCACGATGCCGCGTGCCTTGGTGCTCGGGGTTTCGATCGTCACGGTCGTGTACGTTGCGGTGAGCCTGGTGTTTCTTTACCTCGTCGCACCTGAGCGAATCGCGAGCGCAAAGGAAACAGCATTCGCCGCACTTGCCGGCGATGCGCTCTTCGGACGGTGGGGTGAGGTTATCTTTTCACTTGTCGTGTTGATCTCGGTGGCTGGAAGCCTGGCGGCCATACTCATGGCCGCGCCACGCGTTTATTTTGCCATGGCGCGGGATAGAGTCTTTTTCGCGAGCTTCGGGGCTGTTGACCCGCGGCGCGACGTTCCTGCCCGCGCCACCTTGGTGCAGACCACGCTTGCCACTGCGCTGGCACTCTCCGGCAGCTTCGGGCAGATCTTGGCGTACTTCATGGTGCCCACGCTTGTTTTCCTGGCGTTCACCGTGGTGGGGATCTTCGTCCTGCATAGGCGCCACCCGCGCGAACGATCACTTGCACCGCCGGGCTACCCAATCTCTCCCCTGCTCTTTTTGCTTCCCATCGTCGCCGTGATACTCTTGCAGACCGCAAGAGACATTGCCGGCAGCGGGTGGAGCATGGAGACGGCTCGCATGCTGGCGGCTGGCTCTCCCTGGCGCGATATTGTGTGGAGGTTGCTCAGCGTGCCGCCGTCAGTAGCCGGGTTGATGGTCGTCGTGCTTGGGATTCCCATTGCGGGTTGGGTGATCCCGGATCGCGGCGCGGCGACTGGGAGTGATTCCTCTGATCCGGCGACCGAGATGATGAACCCGGACTCGACACTTGACGAAAAACCTTCGGTGCCCTCGATCGGCGCTCACTCTTGACAATGACATGAGGTAACTACGATGGCCTGGATTCGTACCGTTCCACTGGAAGACGCGGACGAGAAGTTGCTCAAGGCGATGGCGGATCAACGGGGGCTCTATCCCGTTGAGTACTCACAGCCGGTGCAGGAGCTTGATCAGGGCCTGCCGGGGATCGTGGCCTCACACACGCTGATTCCGCAGGCGCTCCATCATGCGTTTTCGACCTTCGGCGCTCTCATGTCGCCGGAGCTGCCGCTCTCGCGCCGGGGGCACGAGATGATCGCGACGATGGTCTCGCTGACAAATAAGTGCCATTACTGAATTGTCTCTCACGCAGAGTTTCTGCGTCGGGTGACTCTGGATGATGCGCTCATCGAGGCGCTCAAAGAGAATTATCAAACGGCACCGATCACCGAGGCGGAGCGGGTGATGGTCGATTATGTGGTGAAGTTGACAAAAGATGCGACCAAGGTCTCGCCGCGCGATCATGAGCGACTGCGAGCGGCTGGGTTTGATGATCGGGGGATTTTGCAGATCACGCTGATTGCTTCTTGGTTTAATTATATTAATCGGGTGGCAGATGCGCTTGGGGTTGGGAGGGAGTGATTGGGGGCAATTCGAAGCCGTCGGTTCCAGGTTGGGTAACAGTCGGATGACGGGGCGAAGCCGTGTTCAAGGTGCCACGGACTAAAATGGACATGTCGACGCGATGGGGCAAGCAATCGTCATGGTGGAACGTCGCGATGTATGATAACCTCGATGAGGAAATGTTATTCAAGACGAAACCCATTTGGCCGGAGCTCGGACCATTGAAGAAGAACGGTGCAACGGTTCTGAGCCGCGCTCTCGAAGTCAAGGGTAGGGATTTTCCCCCAGAAGGTGCGAGGTTCATTCTCGGTCTGGGCATCAAGGAAGCGGACAAGAAGCGAATGCACACGCTACTGGCGCAGCAGCAGAAAGGGCGGATCACGGCTGAAGAGTTGATCGACTTAGAATCGTACGTCCAGGCGGACAATCTACTCTCGATCTTAAAGGCCCACGCCATCCTCGCGCTCAAGAAAGCCGGACAGAAGCTGTGAGCCATGGGCGAACGATTGCGGCGGCGAGTCCAGCACCGAGCTCATAACCGCTGCGAGTATTGCCACATCCCGGCTGACATTTCCGAATTCACGTTCCCGCTTGATCACATCCTAGCCTAGCAGCACGGCGGTCGAACCACATTCGAGAATCTGGCGTTATCCTGCCCGCACGACAATTTCCACAAGGGGCCGAACATTACGGGACTCGACCCACAGACGGGGCGCTTCACACGGCTTTTCAATCCCCGCCTTCAGCGGTGGGGTTCGCACTTCGGCTGGGACGGTCCGAGACTCATAGGCAAGACCGCCGTCGGGAGAACGACCATCGGCGTGCTGAAGATGAATGCCCCAGAGCGGGTGCAAGTCCGCCGCCTGCTGATATCGGCGGGAGTTTTCCCGCCTTAGGCGAGGGGCTTGGCCGCGCAGCATGATGTCACTGGCTCATCGCGCCGGACCGCCGGCGAGGTTGGCCGGGAGGCACGCTCTGGATGATGCGCTCATCGAGGCGCACAAAGAGAACTATCAAACTACACCGATCACCGAGGCCGAGAGGGTGATGGTGGATTATGTGGTGAAGTTGACCAAGGATGCGACGAAGGTCTCGCCGCGCGATCATGAGCGACTGTGAGCGGCTGGGTTTGATGATCGAAGGATTTTGCAGATCACGTTGATTGCTTCGAGGTTTAATTGCATTAATCGGGTGGCGGATGCGCTGGGGGTTGGGAGGGAGTGATTGGGGGCAGGTTTCCTTGGCACGCGCTGACCCTCGCTTGCCGACCGGTCCGGGATCGGACAGCATCGAGTTCGATGCTTTATCGATGTGATGAGTGGAGGCCCAAATGAATCTCAGTGAGGACATTCAGCCGTTGACCGACTTCAAGCGGAATACGCCAGAATTCCTGCGGCAGTTGAAGGCGACAGGAAACCCCGTGGTGCTGACGATTAACGGCGGGGCCGAACTGGTTGTGCAGGACGCTACGGCGTACCAGAAGCTCTTCGATCTTGCGGAGCGGCTGGAGACGATCCAGGCCGTGAAGGAGGGCCTTGCTTCGGCCGATCAGAGAGAGGGCAAGCCGATGGATGACGTGTTCGATATGCTCGAAAAGGATCTGCGGCGGGCCAAGGTCCCTCGATGACAATCGCACGACGATTCGTCGAGGCCTGGGACGTGAAGCTGATTACTGCTTCACTGCTCTTGTCGGCGTCAAGCCCCACCTCGCCCGGCTTGGCCGTTGGCAATTCACCCGCCGCCACGAAACGCAGTGCGAGAGAGACCACAAGAGGACCACGGGGTTGGGCACCCGCCGGTCGGCGAGAAATCGGACGAGCCGCGTTCGCTCGGCCGCATAGCCCGGCCACTGATCCATTGCAAAGCCAGGTGTCTGCCCCTCGCGCCAGCTTTGCCGGGCCATGCCCATCATGACTTGCTGGGCGAGCACCTTACAGGTGCCGGTCGAACGCAGCAGTGCCCCCTTGAGCCAATTTACCTGCGCGGGTCCGAGGATCGTGTTCTTGGGATCACCAGGCGACCTTGGTCTTTGGTCGTGGTCCCCCGCACGCGTCAGACCGTGAGCCCGATGCCGGGCGCGTGCGGTGTTCGTTCGAGCCAACTCCGCCACCATTGGAGGCCCAATTTCTCGCGCTATGCCATGCGACACGCACGATCCAACCGCGGTTGGAAAAAACAGCCGGAATTTGGCTCATTTCAGGAAACTGGCTCGGCCTTTTTGTAGATCATCTCAGGTAGAGAGGGCGACGTGCGTCGTTCGTCAAGAAGACTCTGCGCCGAGGTTCTTCCAGGGCGCACCTAGTGATCGGCAAGGCGAGGGAATGACACGATACCCGGATCGAGAGTCGACAGGGTGAAATTCTGTGGTGAACTCAATGGTCACGGCAGCGGCTTTCCGCCGCGTTTATCGATCGATTGGAACGATGGACGACGCATGACGGCCGACGGTCATGTACTGCATGTCCGCGCTGCCAATTTACACTGGTGTACGGATGCTGGAAGGCCCTCCAGATATTGCCACTTTCCATCTCCGTGGTTGTTCACTATGTCTGGCGGGTGTCACTTCCGTGGATTCTTGGCTCGTCGTGGTTTTCCTCGACGACTTCGAAGACGTAGCCGTTCGGGTCGCGGAAGAAGAAGCGCAGGAATGGGGTTTCGCGGATTGGCTCGATCAAAGTTGCACCATGTGTCTGCAAGCGGGCTTTCAACTGGGGAAACTCGGAGAGTGCAAAGGTGACGGCGATGTGGCGGCCGAACTCTTTTTCAAATTGCGAGGGTTCGAACTTCGGGTCTTCGATCAAGTGCAGCTCGATGCCCGGTGCCATTTCGAGCCAGGCGGCGGTCGTCATGATGTTGCCGGGCCGGGAGGCGGGCAGCCACCCCAGCGCGCGCTGGAAGAAATCTGCTGATCGCGCTACATCGCGGGTCGCCAGAGTGATGTGTGCCAGTGCCATGTGTTCGATTCCCCCGGCGACTCTTGGGTTGTGAACTCCGCCCTGCTGCACTCATAATATTAAACAATCACACCACATAGATTCCCCCCGCCTCAAGAGGCAATTGCGATCATGCGAGGAGCCCGCAGGACATTCAGCGCAGTCCTTTCGTTGGTCTGTCTGGCTGTTGTTCTCGCGCGAAACGCACAGAGCGGCGAACCCCAGGATGCGCCGAGCCTCGAGCACGAAATCTTGCCGCTGCTCAAGGCTCGCTGTCAGAAGTGCCACGGGCCGGTCAAACCGAAGGGCGGGCTTAACCTGAGCAGCGCCCGTTCGCTGGTAAGAGGGGGCAAGAGCGGGCCGGTACTTGTACCGGGTAAGCTGGATGAAAGCCTGATCTGGAACCAGGTTGCCGATGACGATATGCCGCCACGGCCTGACGAGCCCTTGTCGGCTGCTGAAAAAGCGACCTTGCGGCGGTGGGTTGCTCAGGGTGCCAAAGGCTTGCCGAGCGCTGATTCGGTTAAAAAGAGCCCGCCCTGGACCGACCACTGGGCGTTTGGGCCGGCTACGCATCCCGCGCCACCCAAGGTGCGCAGCGGGGCCCGCGTGCGTACTGCGATTGATTGCTTCATTCAGCGATCGCTCGAAGACCGGGGTTTGACCATTGGACCCGACGCCGATCGCGTCACGATCATTCGCCGGCTGAGCTTTGACATGACGGGAGTTCCCCCAAGCCTCGACGAGATCAAGGCGTTCGTGAGTGATCCTAGTACGGGCGCCTACGACCGGCTTGTCGATCGCTTGCTTGCCTCGCCACGCTATGGTGAACGATGGGGCAAGTACTGGCTGGATGCGTCGGGCTATTCGGATTCGAACGGATACTTCAGCGCCGACAGCGACCGCCCTCTGGCCTATCGATACCGAGATTACGTGATCCGGGCATTCAATGCGGATCGCCCGCTCGACCAGATCGTGCGCGAGCAACTCGCCGGTGATGAGCTGGCCGGGGAGCGAGCGGGGCATTACGCTTCGAGCGCGGTCATCGATCGGCTCGTTGCCACTCATTTTCTGCGCAATGGACAGGACGGCACCGGTGAGAGCGACGGTAACCCCGACGAGGTGCGCGCCGACAAGCATGCGGTGCTCGAAGGCGCGATTCAGATCATTGGCTCGTCGTTGCTGGGGCTGACGCTCCAGTGTGCGAAGTGCCATGATCACAAGTTCGAGCCGGTGACTCAGAAGGATTATTATCAGCTCAAGGCAATCCTGTATCCGGCGTTCAACGCCGAGCAATGGGTGAAGCCGAACGATCGTATCGTGATTGCCGGGCCTCGCGCCGAGCAGGCGCGCTGGGAAGCACACGACAAGGCGATCGATGCTCAGATCGAGACGCTCAAACGGTCCTTTGCCTCGGGGGCGAAGTCAGCGGCGAAGATGAAGGCGCTCGAACCGGTGATCAAAGCGATCAATGCCCTCCGGGAACCTAATCCGGACCGCATCGCGTGGGTGGGCGATGTGTCGGCGAGTCCGGCCGAGATTCCCCTACTTCTGCGCGGCGATCTGGCAACGCCGGGCCTGCCGGTCGGGCCGGGTGCTCCAGCCTTTTTGACTGATGCCGAGAACCGATTTGAGCCGAAGCCGCCCTATCGTGGGTCAGCATCGACGGGCAGGCGGAAGGCGCTGGCGCTGTGGCTTACTGAGCCTGGCTCGCGCCCGGCGGCGCTCCTGGCTCGCGTGCTGGCCAACCGGATCTGGCAGCACCATTTTGGAACGGGACTGGCTGCTACGTCGGACAACCTTGGTTACACGGGAGCGCCTCCGACGCATCTCGAATTGCTGGAATTTCTGGCTGCGGAGCTGGTTCGCTCGGGGTGGGGTACGAAGGCACTTCATCGCTTGATCGTGTGCTCGTCGGTTTACCGGCAATCGAGCTCTCGGAATCTGCTGGCTGCCCGGGTCGATCCCGATAACCGACTGCTGGCACAGTTTCCTCTGCGGCGGCTGGATGCCGAGGCGATCCGGGACGCGATGCTCGCTGCCTCAGTCGAACTGGATGACCGGCAGTATGGGCCGTATGTCCCGACCGAGCGCACCGGAACGGGTGATGTTGTCGTTGGCGAGCGCGTGCCAGGCGCGACTCGCCGGTCGGTCTATCTTCAGCAGCAGCGGACCCAGATCGAGGGTCTGCTCGAGGTGTTCGATGCACCGTCGATCGTGACCACCTGCACCCGGCGCTCGTCCTCCACAATCCCCCTGCAATCGCTCTGCCTGTTGAACTCGGATTTTGTGATGGCACGTGCGCGGAACCTGGCCAGGCGCGTTGATCGCGAAGAGAGTTGCCGCAGCGGCGGCCCTCCTCCCGATCAAGATTCACGCATCACGAGGGCCTTTTTGCTCTGTATTAACCGGGCACCTGACCCGGACGAGCGCAGTGCGGCCAAGCGATTCCTGGAAACGCGTGAACGTGATACCAGTGCCGCCGAGCCTGACGCTCGCCACGGTGCCTGGTCGGATCTCTGCCAGATGCTGTTCGCCAGCAATGCCTTCCTTTACATCGATTGAACTGAATCGCGAGCACGATGAGATGCGCCCAACGGATCATTCACCTTATGCACTGAATCGCCGCGGCTTCCTGGGCCGATATGCCGGTGCGATTGGAACGCTTGCGCTGGCGCATCTGCTCGACCAGGAGAATGGACGGGCACTTGGTGCTTCTGAGCGAATTGTCCAGGATTCTGCGAATCCGGACGGGAGTGCCAGGCCGAAAGGGCGAGCGCGGTCGGTTATCTGTCTATTTCAGCATGGCGGTCCAAGCCAGATGGACCTGTTCGATCCCAAGCCGGTGCTCACGCAGCACCATGGCAAACCTTATCCGGGCTCGCTCGAGATCCATTTTGACAAGCAAGCCGGAAAGCTGCTGGCTTCTCCTTTCCGGTTCCGACCGCATGGTCAGTCCGGGGTTGTGCTCAGCGAACTTGTTCCGCACATGGCCGGGATCGCGGACGATCTGACCCTGGTGCGGTCGATGACGACCGAGTCGGTTGATCACGAGACGGCGCTGCGGCTCATTCACACGGGCAAGATCCTGGCCGGGCGGCCGACGTGGGGCTCGTGGGTTGTGTATGCGCTCGGGACCGAGAACCAGAATCTACCGGCGTATGTGGTCTTGTCAGATCCTGGAGGTCTGCCGGTCGATGGAGGGCGCAACTGGTCAAACGGCTGGCTGCCGGCGATCGTTCAGGGAACGCCGTTCCGATCGGGAGCGACGCCGGTCGCGAATCTCAAGACGCCGAAAGGCGTCACGCCTCTAGCGCGCGAAAGCCAGCTCCGGTTTCTGAACGAGCTCAATCAAACACATCAGCGACATCATCCGGGGTACTCGGAGCTTGAAGCGCGGATCGCCAACTTTGAGATCGCCGCGGCCATGCAGACGGCCGTTCCCGAGGCGCTTGATCTCTCGCAGGAATCAGGGGAAACCCGCCGAATGTACGGCCTGGATAATCCGGCGACGCGGGAATATGCCAGCCGTTGCTTGACAGCCCGGCGCCTGGTTGAGCGCGGCGTGCGGTTCGTCCAGCTCTTTTTGAGTGGCCAACCGTGGGATACGCACAACAAGAATGCGGAAACGCTCAAGTCACTCTGCGCCGGCAGCGATCAACCGAGCGCAGCGCTGGTTCGGGATCTCAAGCAGCGCGGCCTGCTGGAAGACACAATCGTGATCTGGACGGGCGAGTTTGGCCGATTGCCGGTTTCACAAGGGACAGACGGCCGCGACCACAATCGACACGGGTTCTCACTGTGGCTTGCCGGCGGCGGATTCAAGCCGGGGTATATCCACGGCGCGACCGATGATTTCGGCTACAAATCCGTCGAAAACGTCGTGACCGTGCACGATCTGCAGGCGACGCTGCTTCATGCCCTGGGCCTCGACCATCGCAAGCTGGTCTATCCGCATGAAGGACGGCTCGAGGGCCTTACCGATGCGGAAGTGACGAAGGCCAAGGTCATTCCGGAGCTACTTGCGTGATGAATCGAGCGGGGAACGTCCGAGACAATGAAGAATCGAGTTCGAGAATCGGGGATGAACTGACTCTGAGACGAGGATCTATTTCATGATGCAACAATTGAGCGATCGGCAAACGAAGCAGTGGGGTCTGGCCTGGGCGCTGGTGGGGCTGCTCGTGGGCTTACCTGCTGGGGCACGGGCGGACGTGAAGGTGCCGGCGATCTTCAGCTCGCACATGGTGCTTCAGCGCGATCAGAAAGATCGGGTGTGGGGCTGGGCCGAGCCGGGAGAGGAGGTGACGGTCAAGATCGCCGGGCAGAGTCACACGACCAAGGCCGGCCCGGATGGATCGTGGCAGGTGATGCTCGACGCGATGCCGGCCGGGGGGCCGCACATCCTGTCGATCCACGGCAAGAACGTGCTCGAGCTCGAGGACGTGCTGGTGGGTGAGGTGTGGATTTGCTCGGGCCAGTCGAACATGCAGATGGGGGTTGGCGGGTCGAGGGATGCGGACCTCGAGCTGGCGACGGCCAAGTATCCCAACCTGCGGTTGATCACGGTGCCCAATCGGGGCACACAGGAGCCGCAGAAGGATTTCCAGGGTTCATGGCAAGCCTGCCTGCCGGAGACAACTGGCGGGTTTTCGGCGGTGGGCTACTTCTTCGGCAGGCAGTTGCACCAGACGTTAGGCATACCCGTGGGGCTTATCAATGATGCCTGGGGCGGGTCGGCGTGCGAGGCTTGGGTGCGCCGTGATGTGCTGGCGGCGGATCCAAAGTATGGGCGGATGATGAAGCGCTGGGAACAGTTCGAAAAGGACTATCCTCGTTCCAAGGCTGAATATGAGTCGAAACTGGCCGAGTGGAAAGTTGCCGAGAAGAAGGCCAAGGATGATGGGAAAGAGCCGCCACAGCAACTGTTCAACCCCGACTGGCTGATGGGCGGCAATTCCCGGCCGGGTAATATCTACAACGGCGTGCTCAAGCCGACGATCGGTTATGGCATTCGCGGCGTGATCTGGTACCAGGGAGAGTCGAACGCGGGGAAGGCCTACCAGTATCGCGATCTGTTCCCTCTGATGATCAAGAGCTGGCGCGACGAGTGGGGCCAGGGTGATTTTTCATTCTACTGGGTGCAGCTTGCCGATTTTCTTCCCGAATCGAGCGAGCCGCCCCGGCAGAGCGCATGGGCCGAGCTGCGCGAGGCGCAGACGATGACGATGAGCCGTCTACCGAAGACGGGCGAGGCCGTGATCATCGACCTGGGCGAAGCTCAGGACATCCATCCCAAGAACAAGCAAGATGTGGCCATGCGGCTCGCCCGGTGGCGCTGGCCAATGATTACGGCTTGAAGATTCCGTTCCACAGCCCATCCTATAAATCCATGGAAAAGCAGGGCAATAAGGTCGTGCTTCACTTCGAGCACATTGGAGGCGGGCTCAAGGCTGCAGATGTGCCGCAGGTTCGCGGGTTTGCCATCGCCGGCTCTGATCGGAAGTTCGTGAATGCGAATGCCAAGATTGTCGGGGCAACGATCGAGGTCTGGTCAGACTCGGTCTCGGAGCCTGTCGGTGTGCGGTATGCGTGGGCGAACAACCCGGTCTGCAACGTGTATAGCGCCGAAGGCTTGCCGCTGACGCCGTTTCGCACCGACGACTGGCCGGGAGAAACGATCAACAACCTTGACTAGCCGCGTGGGTTTGTCTGAATCGAGCCGGGTGCCGGGATTCTGCCGATCCTGGCGCCCGAGCTTGTCCGGGCGTGCGAGAAACAAAAGTCGCATCGTGCTGGGATTTATACACGGGCCTGGGCATAATAGGCGTGTTCAACGAACGTTTGACAATTGGTCCTTTCAACCCGTGGCTTGGTCGTTTTTGTGAGGAGGCGGAGCGATGTTGAAGACGAACGTGAATCGTCGCCAGTTCATGAATCGATCGCTGGCGGCCGCTGGTGTGGGGGCAGGTTTTGCGATCAGCGGGACCAAGTCGTCGGGTCGGGTACTTGGGGCCAATGACACCATTCGGGTGGCGATCGCGGGACTCAATGGACGCGGTGGCTCGCACGTCGGCGAGTTCGGGAAGATGCCGGGTGTTGAGATCGCTTACCTCGTCGATCCGGACACGCGGACTTATGGGAAGCGACTGAAGGATATCCAGAAGCTGGGAGGCCGAGAACCGGCGACCGCGCAAGACATTCGCCGCGTGCTTGATGACAAGTCGGTTGACGCGGTTTCCGTGGCCACTCCCAATCACTGGCACGCGCTCATCACCATCTGGGCCTGCCAGGCGGAGAAGGATGTTTACGTCGAAAAGCCGTGCAGTCACAACGTGCACGAAGGCCGCATCGCCGTTGCGGCTGCGCGGCGCTACAATCGGATCGTCCAGCACGGCACGCAAAACCGTTCCTCAGAGGAATGGGCACTGGCGGCCGCAGCGATTCACTCGGGCAAGCTTGGCAAGCTGCTGGTTTCGCGGGCGCTTTGCTACAAGCCACGCGGGAGCATCGGGTTCATGCCCACGGCAGATCCTCCCGCGGAAGTCGCGTTCAATATCTGGCTCGGGCCGGCACCCAAGCAGCCCTATCACCGCAACCTGGTTCACTACAACTGGCACTGGTTCTGGGATTTCGGCAATGGCGATATCGGGAACCAAGGCGTGCACGAGATGGATAAAGCCCGCTGGCTGATCCCACCGCCGAGCGCGGGCCACGGCAAAAGCGCTACGTACCCCAAGACGGTTCTGAGTTTGGGGGGCCGCTTCGGCTATCGTGACCAAGGCGAGACGGCCAACACCCAGATCTCCATCATGGACTATGGTGATACTCAGCTCATCTTTGAGGTCCGGGGGCTGACGACGGATGGCTTTCACGGGCAGAAGGTGGGCAATATCGCCCACCTCGAGTCGGGCATTCTCGTGGGCGACAAGTTCTATCCAAAGGGGGAAAGCAAGACTGTGCCGCTGGGGAGTGTCGTGAAGCTGAATACGGAGCGTGGCCCCGGCAATGGGCATTTCGGTAACTTCATCGCGGCCGTGCGCAGCCGAAAAGTTGAAGACCTGAATGCCGATATTCTCGAGGGACACTATTCGGCGGCGCTATGCCACCTGGCCAACATCTCGTACCGGAGGGGAACCGAGGTGCCGTTCAACAAGTCAACAAGTGCCTTCGGTGACGACAAGGAAGCGTCCGAGACATTCGCCCGGATGGAAGAGCACTTGAAAGACAATGGGGTGGCACTCGACGGACTGAACTACCGTCTGGGCCGGAAGCTCACGTTTGATGAGGAGACCGAGTCCTTCAAAGATGACCCGAAAGCCAACGAGCTTCTGACACGGGCGTATCGCCCGCCGTATATCGTGCCCGAGGCGATCTCGTGAGGCGTCAGCCTAGCAAGTCACGCCAGGCGAAGTAAGCGTCGATCCATTCATGGCCCTTGGGACGGGGCTCGATCCATTCCAGTGCACCAATGTCGACGACCTGCGTCTTGGTCTTGGACTTGCATACGGCGTTCAAGCCGTAGCCGTTTTTGGGCCATTCGAAGCGCAGGCACTCGACGTCTTCGCCGGCAAGCCGTGCCGGGAATGGGCAAATGACTTCCTCGCGAATCATGCTGAGGAGCCCGCAGTGCTCGTCGCTCTCGTCGACGCTATCGCCGGTGGCCCGGTCGATAAGCGCTCGAAGCTTCCCGTGGTCGTGTCGGCCGGCTGCGACGTCGAGGGTCGCAGACTTCCCTCGTTGCCAATTCCAGTTCATGGGTGCACTCACCTTTGCTGTGGCGGAATCAGGTTGTCGATGTCTCAAAGCCGGAAGACCGGGAGAGTCCTGTGCTGCGTCCCGGTGCTGGTGAGTAATTATACTTGATCGGTAAACGAATGCCGTTTTTTGAGCGCAGGGCGCCGCAGGCTATGAGCGCGAGAATAGCGCCGGCTGCGTAAGCGTTAAAACCCTGAAAGATCGGTGTGGTTCGTTGAGTCGAACAGCGGGCGGCGACTTCAAGAGGCTACCCGCAAGGATAGGACATGGTGGGCGGCGGTTTGGTTCGACCCTGATCCGCTGCCCGGAGCGTGAGGCGGAATCTCGATCCTCGACGCTGTACGGCTCATGCTTCAGGGCCGGTTGGTCCTGCTGTCTTGATGCGGATGAACCGACCCTGTCTGTACGATACCCAACGAGCGAAGCTTCATTCAAGCGGAGATGGCGCATCTTTTTGGTTTTGCAGAAATGAGGATGATGAACCGAACGAGACGATTCTGCACGCAAGTACTTTTCCTGGCCGTGCTCGACGTTTCAAGGGGAGCGGCTGCCGGGCAGGGATATGCTCCGGAAGAAGCTGCGCGGCGGATGTCGGTTGCAACGGGGCTGGAAGCTCGGCTGATCGCTTTCGAGCCACTGGTCCGGCAGCCGGTGGCAATCGAGTTTGACGACCTGGGCCGACTATGGGTGATCCAGTACCTGCAATATCCAAACCCGTCGGGTCTCAAGCGAGTGGCTGTCGACCGTTACTCGCGGACGACCTACGATCGCGTACCCGAACCGCCGCCGCGCGGGCCCAAAGGGGCCGACTGCATCACGATCCTGGAAGACGTCGATGGAGACGGCCGGATCGATCGCGCCCATGATTTCGTGACCGGCCTCAATCTCGCGAGTGGACTGGCATTCGGTGATGGTGGTGTGTTCGTGCTCCAAACGCCATATTTGCTGTTCTACGCCGATCGCAATCATGACGATCGACCGGATGGAGATCCGGAGGTGGTTTTGACCGGGTTCGGCATGCAAGACGCCCACTCGGTTGCGAACTCGTTGACCTGGGGCCCGGACGGTTGGCTCTATGGTCTACAGGGGAGTACGGTCACTGCGCGAGTGCGGGGAGTCGAGTTCCAGCAAGGGGTGTGGCGCTACCACCCACCGACCAAGCGATTCGAGCTCTTCTGCGAGGGTGGGGGCAATATGTGGGGGCTGGATTTCGACCGCCACGGTCAGCTCTTTGCCAGCACCAATGTCGGCGGGTTCGTCATGCTTCACGGAGTTCAGGGCGGCTATTACTGGAAGGCGTTTGG
The DNA here is from genome assembly GCA_963823665.1 of uncultured Planctomycetota bacterium. GTDB lineage: Bacteria > Planctomycetota > Planctomycetia > Isosphaerales > Isosphaeraceae > CAVXHV01. Next base: position 203,611 of record CAWGMQ010000002.1, on the reverse strand, counting down.
AAAGCATGGGGCGCTGCACAACCTGTATACGTTTGGCTACTTCGACCACGTTCGTCACACTGGTCTAAGCGGCGGTCACGTTGCGGTGGGTGGGCTTTTCTACGAGGCCGATGCGTTGCCCCCGGCATGGCGTGGCCGTTACATCGCCGCCGACTTGCTTGACCATTCGGTGCACAGCCACGACGTTCAACCGCTGGGATCGACCTTCCAGGCCAAGCAGACGGGCGATCTCCTGCGAGCCAATGATACGTGGTTTGCACCGACGGACATCGTGCTTGGACCGGACGGCAGGCTCTACATTGCCGACTGGCACGACCGGCGAACCGCACATCCCGACCCGGATGCTGACTGGGACCGGAGCAACGGAAGAATCTTCGCGATAGGCTCGCCCGGGACGAAGCCATTGTCCCAGATCGACTGTAAGCTAACTCGAAAAACGAACGGTGAGCTAGTTGATCTGCTGGACCATTCTAATACCTGGTTTCGCCGGAAGGCTCGGCGTCTGCTGGCGGAACGCCGGCCGCCAGAAGCGGCTGAAGTCTTGCGAAAGGCCGCACTTCAAGCCGACGGAGTGAAAGCCCTCGAAGCATTCTGGGCGCTGCATGGTTGTGCCGCGCTCGATGAGACGACGGTTGATGCGCTACTGCGGCACCGTGATCCCATGGTTCGTGCCTGGTGTGTGCGCCTGGTCGGCGACGAGCCACGTGTTCCTGCTCGCTTTACTTCAGGTCTGGTTGAATTGGCGGCGGGCGAGACGAACGTATCGGTTCGCGCACAACTCGCTTCAACGGCGCGGCGGCTGGCACCGGCACTCGGACTCGATATCGTCAAGCAGCTTCTTGCCCGTGAAGAAGACGTTTCCGATCCGCATGTTCCGCTTTTGCTCTGGTGGGCTGTTGAAGCGCACACGCTTGCCGACCTTGAGGGGACACTCAGGCGATTCACGACGGCAGAAGCCTGGCAATCGACGGTATGCCGGTCCGTGATTCTGGTGCGTTTAATGCGGCGGTTGGCCGCGAGCAATAACCGCGAGGGCGATATCGCGTGTGCGAGGCTGCTGGCTTCGTCGCCATCGGCCGACCTGCGCAGGCCGCTCCTCGCCGCACTTGACGAAGCAATGCGCGGGCGCGATGCCAGCCTGGTGGCGCCGGAGCTGACACGCTCGATCGTTGAAATGAACCGAGATAATCCCGGCGATGTCGCACTGATCCGTGTGTCAGCGAGGCTGGGAGATGCGACGTCGATCAAGCGAGCCCGTGCCTTTGCCAAAGACAACCATGAGCCAGGACCTGTGCGTACGGCGATGCTCGATCTGCTGGGCGAGGTCAAGGACCAACCGTCGATTTCTTCGCTGCTTGCGGTGGCAACTCATAGTGAAGATGCCGACGGAGCGATCCTGACGGCCGCGTTTGGAGCGCTGGCGCGATTCGAGGACAACGCGATTGCGGCTGCGCTCCTGGCTGTGTATCCACAGAGGTCTCCAAGCTGGCGATTGCTGGCTCGCGAGCTGCTCTTGAACCGGACGACATGGGCGCGGGCATTTCTGGGTGCAGTCGAGGCCGGAAAAATCGCGGCGGAGGACGTGACGCTGGAGGAGCTCAGCCGGTTCACGACTCTGAATTCGGGTGAGCTTGCAGCCATTGTTCGCAAGCACTGGGGAATCACTCGCGGAGCAACGCGCGAAGAGAGGCTCGCCGAGGTTCGTCGTCTCAACAACGACCTGAGGGCCGGCATCGGCGATCGCGAGCGCGGGCGCAGGCTATTTCTTGATCGCTGCGCGACGTGCCATCGTTTATTCGGGCAAGGAGAAACCTTGGGCCCCGACCTCTCCTACGCCAACCGGCATGACCGCGACTTTCTCTTGAAAAGCCTGGTCGATCCCTCCGGCGTGGTTCGGAAGGAATACCAGGCTTATCAGCTCGCGGTCAAGGATGGCCGGGTACTGTCGGGACTGATCGTCGAGCAGACACCGGAGACAATCACTCTCTGCGACTCGAAAGGCGTGAGAACCCGGCATGCGCGCGCGGAGGTGGAAGAACTGAAGGAGTCGGATGTCTCTTTAATGCCTGAATCGCTGTATAAAGAGTTTTCCCCCCAAGGACTGCGCGACCTGTTCTGCTTTCTCGAGGGCGATCCTCAGGTGGGCGTGAAGGAAACGAAATGAGAACATACATAAGAATAGCGATTTGTACGGCCGCCTTGGCGGGCATGCATCAGCCGATACCCGCCAGAGGCGGCGATGAGCCGGTGAGTCGGGTCTATGAGAATCGGCTCAAGCCAATTCTCCATCCAAGGCCGATTCTGGGAGACTATCCCGATTTTGTTGAGCCCGTGCGGGAGGTCGCCCGTTTTGAAGCCCCGCTCTTGATTGACGACACGGACGCTGACCTGGAAGTACGCGCCTGGCGGTTTTCTTACAATGCTCGAGGCATCATCGAAGTGCCGAACCGGCTGCGATCGAGTCGGACAGCCGTGATCGTGGTGCATCCCTGGGGTATTGATGACGGCCAGGGCTGGCGGAGCCCGGAACCAGCCGGTGTTGCATTCCAGTGCACGCCCGCGAAGAACAAGATCGTGCTCGACCACGCCGCGAAGGTTATCAATCCGTTCCTCAAAACCATACGGGGCAAGGCCGGCTTGATGGTGGGTTACAGCTTGCCGGGAACGGAAGACCCCATTCGCCGTAAGATCTATCGTTCGCTGCGCAAAGAGCCCACCGAAGAGGAGCGCCGAGAAGGCAAGCGGGAACTCAAGGCCAAGCTCGCGGCCTTCGATTACCGCGGGCAGGCCGTTCCCACGTCGATTACTTTAAAATCCGACACCCCGACTCTGGAGTATTTCAAGCAATTTCCAGGTCTCGACTCCGGGCCGGCCTTCGATGGCCGCGGGTTCTGGGAACTGCCGATCCCGGTGATGAAATCGATTGAGGTTGATCTCCACGACTTTGTCATCTACGACGGGGAGGGTTATCCTGCCCTCCGCAGCTTTCTCAAGAGTCAGGGCATCCGGCATGTGTTGCTGGCGGGGTACAATACGGATATGTGCGTCTGTTCGACGACGGCAGGTTACAAGAACCTGGCTCAGGACTTCGACGTTTTCCTGGTCGGTGACGCCACCATTGCCACCTTTCCTGCTCAGCCCACGCCTCGGTTTGCAACCACAACGGCCGTTTGCTTCGCTGCGCTGGACCTGTTCATCACGCAGATCTCGTGGGTTCGACCTTTCGCGGCGCCGAGCGGGCACTGATCCGGGCATGGCATCGGAGACAACCCCAGGAGAGAACCGGTCGATGAGATCTGAGTCGGTTTCTGATGCTGTCTTGATGCGGCGCTCGTTTCTGGGCGCGTCATTGGCGGCACTGCCATGGGCGGTGTCTCGAGGCGTGATCGAGAAAAAGCCACCCTTCGACAAAGCACAGATCGCGATCACTCTCGACCTGGAGATGAGCCGAAACTTCCCGACCTGGAACCAAACACATTGGGACTACGAGAAGGGAAACCTCGATGCGCCGACGAAGCAGTACGCAGTGGAGGCGGCTCGCCGGGTCAAGGAGCGAGGTGGCGTTGTCCATTTCTTCGCTGTTGGTCAAACGATGGAGCAGGAAGACGTATCGTGGCTGCGCGGATCGTCGCGCAGGGCCATCCTGTTGGCAATCATACATACGACCACGTCAACCTGAAGGCAACGCGTTCCGAGGACATTCAGTTTCGGTTCAGGCGAGCGCCCTGGTTGATCGACGGGAAGACACCGGCTGATGTGATCGCAAGGAACATTCGCCTGGCGGAAGTGGCTCTCAGAAAAAGGCTTGGTATCACGCCGAGCGGTTTTCGAGCTCCAGGCGGGTTCACCAACGGCCTGGCCGACCGGGAGGACCTTCAGCGCATGCTGCTCGAGATGGGTTGCACCTGGGTGAGCAGCCAGTATCCTGCGCACGCCATCGCCGATACTTCGGGCAAGAAACCTGACGAAAAGGTCATTGCCGGGATCATCGCCGCGCAGGAACACGCGCAGCCCTTTGTTTACCGGTCGGGCCTGGTGGAGGTACCGATGAGCCCGATCAGTGATGTCACGGCATTTCGCACCGGACGCTGGCGCCTCGACGCCTTCGTCGAAGCCATCCGGGCGGGCGTGGCGTGGGCCGTTGAACACAAGGCAGTCTATTGCTTTCTCGGGCATCCTTCGTGCCTGGTCGTGACCGACCCTCAGTTTCGCACGATCGAGGCGATTTGCAACCAGGTGCGGGAGGCGGGTGCCCGGGCCGCCCTCACCGATCTCGCGTCGATCGCCGTGGCGATCGGGCGGAACTGAAGGGCTCGAGCGATGGCATTCGATTCCAAGAGGCAGCGCAAAATCCTCGGACATTTCGCCACGGGTGTGACGGTGGTGACTACCGGGGGAGTTGCCGGTTTACATGGCATGACGGCCAACGCGATCGCGTCGCTTTCACTCGAGCCTCCGCTGGTGCTCGTCGCCGTCGACAAGCGAGCGATCACGCTTGATTATCTCAAGAAGAATCGGTGCTTCGCGATCAATATTCTTCGGGTGGAGCAGGAGGATCTCTCGCGTCGCTTTGCCGCACCCGGGCCGAAGGATTTCTCGGATCTGAAGACGTCGGATGCAGCGACCGGCTCACCCATCCTGGCTGATTGTCTCGGGTATCTCGATTGCAAAGTCGTCGAAATCCTGCCTGGAGGCGACCATGAGATCTTCGTAGGAGAGATCCTCGCGGGCGAACATCTTGAAGGCGAACCTTTACTCTACTACTCGGGTGGTTACCGGAGGCTTTCCGAGCCCGGTCGGTGAGTAGCGAGCCGGTTCACTTGATTGCCAGACCATCAAGCCAGATCCTGAGCGGAGGTGCGCCCCATGAGTCGAAGCCGATGGTCAAGGAGTTGACGGTGGTGATGGCGCTGCCTCAGGTGGTTGTCGTTCGACCCGCTTTCAATCAGCACGCACGTCGAAGGCCCTGATCTTCTTCGCCGCAGGACCGAGCAACCACGCGCCACGGCCGTCGAGGGTCAGATTCGACGCGGTAATCACAACCGCCTCGTAGATTTTGCTTGGGTCCAGGACGGTGTCACGCGAGATCTCGAGCACGTCTCCGGCGCGGAGCTCGGTGCACGTGGCGGATGCCAGCAGAACTGCTAAGAGTTCGTGATTCCGGATCGTTCGCATGATCGCCTGTGGTTTCATGGTACAGCATGCTTCAAGTGAATCACTTGATCTTACGTCGCGACAAACCTACCTTGAGAGTTAGAACATGGCAACATCGCCGGGTTAGCCATAGCCCTGCATCACGTGGTATCCTTCCAGCTTTGGGTGCTCGAAACGCTTCCATGGCGGGCAGCGTGCAACTCGTTGAATCGTGGACGGGAGAATTGATCGTGATTCTTGAGACCGCGCCGCCACCACGACTCGTGTGGTTATCGCTAACCTCCATGCTGCTCCTCTGCCTGGCAGCGATCTGCCAGAGTCCGTGCCGGGCTACCGGCATCACGGATGCAGATGCGCTCGAGGATTCTCCATCGGGAGCGGCGATTGAGCTGCGCGAAGGAGTCACGATCTCGACAACGCGTGAGCGGCGCGGGGCGATCAATGTCGATCCAATCGCGGCGCAGGTTCTGAATGGAACCTGGACAATGCCACGTGCAGGAGAGAGCGTGGCGTATCCTGGAATGGGCCAAGCCCGAAAGTGGGAGCCCGTCAAGGCGGGCGCTGATGGTTGGTTTTCGGGAGGAAATCTGCGTGGCGGCTATCTGGCCGCGTCGTTCTCTGCGGATGCGGATTCCGTGATGATGCTCGAGTCTGCAGGGCATGCGATGGTGTATGCCGGTGGCGAGCCACGTCACGGCGACATCTATTCAACTGGCTATGTCCATTTACCTGTCCAGGTTCGTCAGGGGCAAAATGCACTCCTGTTCCAATTTGGCCGGGGAAAGCTCAAGGCAAGGTTGATCGCGCCAAAGGCGCGGCGTTCTTGAGCGCGGCCGATGCCACGCTTCCCGATATGAGGAACGGTGAACAAACCGAGGCCGGAGCGGCCGTCCTGGTCGTGAACGCGAGTGCTGAATTCCGGGAAAACCTTGCGATTGTCGCGCATATTGCCGGCGGCCCGGAAACGCGGACGGCTGTCCCGTCATTAATTCCTCTATCCGTTCGAAAGGTTGGTTTTGCGTTTACAGGAACGGCCCCGACAACTGGCGAAACGGTGGCGCTCGAGCTCAGGCTTGAGCGTAAAACGCAGGGCAGTGGTGATCGTTGGGAGACGGTCGACTCAACGAAGGTCGATCTGAACGTTCGCCGGACTGGCCAGACACACACGCGAACGTTTCGCAGCTCGATCGATGGAAGCGTGCAGTACTACGCTGTTGTGCCGGCGCTTCCGGCCGCCGACGGACGGCCAAGCGGGCTTGTGCTGACCCTGCACGGGGCGGGAGTTGAAGGTGCCGGTCAAGCGCAGTGCTATACACCCAAAACTGGTCTCTATGTCGTCGCGCCGACAAATCGCCGGCCTTATGGTTTTGACTGGGAAGACTGGGGCCGGCTCGACGCGATCGAGGTGCTCGAGCTTGTGCAGAAGGTCTTCGAAACCGATCGCGAGCGGACTTATCTCACCGGCCATTCGATGGGTGGACACGGCACCTGGCATCTGGGCGTGACCTTTCCCGATCGTTTTGCAGCGATCGCGCCGAGTGCTGGCTGGATCAGCATGTGGTCGTATGCCGGGATGAGACACGCAGATCCGGCCTCGCCCGTCGACGCGCTCATGGCCCGCGCGCTGGGTCCGAGCGATACCATTGCGTTGTCACGGAACCTCACTCGCGTGGGCGTTTACATTCTCCACGGTGATGCCGACGACAACGTGCCGGTTAGCCAAGCCCGGCGGATGCGCCAGGTGCTCGGTGAATTCCATCCCGATTTTGTATACCGCGAACAGCCCGGCGCAGGGCACTGGTGGGGCAATGAATGTGTTGACTGGCCGCCGCTGATCGCATTTCTCAGGGAACACAGGATTCCCAAGCCGTCTGAGGTGAAAAAGATCGACTTTGTCACGGCCAGCCCGGCCGTGTCGTCCCGGGCGCACTGGCTGGCGATCGAGTCGCAGGTCAAGGCGCTTTTACCCAGCAAGGTGCATCTCGAGCTGGATACGGAGCGACGTAAGTTTCAAGGGACAACCGAGAACGTTGACCGGCTCGCAATTGAGCTGAAGCATGCGATCCCCGAGGCAAAGGCAGCGGATGCGTTCGTGGTTGAGCTCGATGGCCAGGCGATGCCTTCATTTTCCGTGGCCTCGACGCCATCCAACGGTGATTGCACGATCTGGTTGGTTCGCGATCGAGGCAAGTGGTCGGTGAGCCAGTCGCCACCACCTTTGTCCCAGAAGAATCCATCTCGTCAGGGGCCATTCAAGGAGGCGTTCCGGAACCGATTTATTCTTGTCTTCGGGACGAGAGGAACCTCAGAGGAGAATGCGTGGTCGCTCGCCCGGGCCCGATTCGACGCCGAGACATTCTGGTACCGAGGGAACGGGTCGGTCGATGTTGTCTCTGACGCGCGTTTTCTTGAGGCGGGGCGTGAGCAGGAGTATCGCGACCGCAACGTCATCGTTTATGGTCACGCGGAAAGCAATGCAGCGTGGCCCGCGCTGCTCGGTCAGAGCCCCGTGCAAGTTCGGCGCGGTGAGGTGAAAGTGGGCCTACGCGCGGTGACTGGCGAAGACCTGGCCTGTCTCTTCATCCGGCCGCGGCCTCGCAGCGCCGTGGCCTCGGTCGGAGTGATATCCGGTTCGGGCATGACTGGGCTCAGGCTGACAGAGCGGCTGCCGTACTTCACCTCGGGCGTGGCTCTCCCGGATTGCCTGTTGCTGAAGGCCAAGGCCCTGCTCGAAAGCTCGGAAGCCTCAGTCGCAGCGGGGTATTTCGGAGCGGACTGGAATGTCGAATCAGGCGAGTTTGCCTGGCGTGAATGAAAGATCACGGGCGATGACTGATTCGTGAATCCTGGCTGATCGTCCAGGCGTTGCTCTTTTCTCCCGGGCTATTCGAGGTGATCGTCGCTTCGTAGCCTTCGGACGTGAGGCGAAGACTCGTCGTGTGCTGGGGCAAATTCGCCGCGGACGGCAGTTTGAGCTCATCGAGCGAAGCAGCCCACTTCATGTTCCGCTCGAAGAAGGATTTCTGCGCATAGTAGACCTGGATTAACCGGTCGCGAATTGCTACTGCCGGGTCAACCCGGTAGGCTGTCTGGCCCGGCTCGGCTGTTGAAAACTGGACGTAGCCCCAGGATTCGGGGCGGTGCATGTCGACTTTTCCCTGAGGTGACCAGACCCAGTTATCTTCGGGTGAATCCGGGATTTTGCGATACTTGCCGGCGACAATTTCATGTCGCCACTCGACTCGCGAGAAGTTGATTCGCCACTGGTCGCCGTCTTTGGGGGGCACATTCCGGTGTGCATGTTCCGCGAGCGACTTCCATGGAATTGCCAGCTCAACCGACCATGACGTATCCAAATCACCGGGGTCGCCGAGCGTGCCAGAAACGTGAACGGCGGTCTTCAAGCCGGGTATCTCCCATTCGTTGACCGCCGGACCGCCATCGCGATACGGCTTCTTGAGAAACAGGTCCCATTCGGTATTGAGTGCGTTGATTTCGATCTCATAGTATTCGTGGTTATCGCCGTCAGGGTCGATAAAGACTTCGAAGTCGTTGTCGTGAAAGATGATCGAGTCGTGCTGCAGGAGCGTGCCCCAGATGTGAGGTTCCTCGAGCAAGGCGCCGACGTAGAGATAATTGTCATCCCAGAGCATACGGGCGCGGGTCTGGAAGCGCGGGACCAGGGCGGGATTTCCACTGATGTCGACGAAGGAGTCAGTCCACGGTGCCCTTCCCCATCCTTCGTCGTCCAGGCGACCGTCGATTTGAATCGGGACTCGGGTTTGATAGCAGACATAGCCCTTGGGCGGGGCGAGCGCGGCTGCGGCTGCGGCTGCGGCTGCGCTTTCCTTTGGCTTGACGGTAGGCTGCGGCTTTGGCTTCGAAGCGGTTGGTTTGAGGATCTCGGCCAGGAGGTCAGGCTTTGCTGGGTCGCGCACTATCTCCAGATAGCGCACGCCACCCGAGTAATCAAGTACGCGAGTGCGCAGATCCTCGCCCTCGACCAGCAGGAATTCGATCTTGTGCATCTTGACGCTCTGGTCAAGCGCGTCGAGCAATCGCTGCCGGCTGAACGTCTTGTTGTTGACGCCGATGATCTTCAATCCGGGGGCAAAACCAGCCCGGTCTCCCAACCCGCCGGCGGTGATCTCGGTGACAGTTCCGTCTGCGCTGAACGACATCCCGATTGAATCCAGCGCGGAAACTCCCCCGGGTCCCCGGTTCTGACGGCTCATCTGCTCGCCGGGTGTTCGCGTCGTATACTGAACCTTGTAGCCACACCGGCTCACGACCTCGAGCGGCAGCTCATCGAGCGGCTGGGCGACTCGCTTCAACAAGAATGATTCCCAGTCGAAGTCGGTCAACTCTTGCAGGTCTTTCACGATTTCAGCGAGCTCGAACGGCACAACCTTGGCTGTGGTTGGGCTGCCGCCCAGAAACTTGCGGCAGAAGTCATCGAGGCTTTTCTTGCCGTGCGTCCGCTCACGAATGATCGCGTCGGCTTCCATCCAGACGAGCATACCCTCGAAATAGTAGTCTTGATCACGCCTGAGCCCGCCCCAGTTGGGGCTACTCGCTCTTAGCATGTACGAAGCCGCGCCCGTATCTTCAAGCGACCGCCAGCGCCTGCCTTCGTGGTGAGAGAGCGAGCGTACGGTAGAAGCAAACCGCTCGCGAAATTCCCTCAGATTAAGCAGACCGGATCGAACCATCAGGATCTCGCCGAGATACTCAGCCAGCCCCTCATAGACCCAGAGGAGCCGCGTTTTCATGGGAGTGTGAAAATCGGGCGTGCACATCCCGGCGGGCCGGCGGAACTTGCCGCACCAAGAATGGATATATTCATGCGGAAGCAGGTTGGCGACCCAACCCTTGCGGCGGACGTCTTCGATCAAGTCTCGCTCGCGCACACCGTTCACGCTCGACGTCAGGTGCTCGAGCCCCAGGTATCCCAGATCATCGCTGCAGGTGACGAGGAAATGATAATCCGGATAATGGCAGACGCCGGTGAGATTGCCGGTCTCCCGGACAACCCGGCTGTACAGCTCGATGACCCTCGGGCTGAGCTCGAGGGCCGCCCGTGACTCCGAAGCCACGTCCAGAAATGCCGGGGGATAGGGTCCGGTGGCAAGCGGGATCGAGCGCAAGTGTTCGCCGGCGATCAGGGGACAATCGGTCAGGTCGGTCAAGGAGACGGTTTGAAATGTGACGAGGCCGTCCTTATTTTCCTTGGTCGCTAGCGCCGTCGCGAACTTCCAGCTTGCTGGAAGCCGCAAGCTCAGGCTTGCCTGGATTTGATCACAAGGAAATCCCTGAGGATACATCAAGCACGTGCCCCAGTTGAAGATCCCGACCAGGGTATTCCCGAAGGTCAGATAGCCTGAGGCTTCGGCGGCGGGCTCATTGCAGATCATGTCCAGAAGAACTGTGACCTCGCGCACGCCTTCGGGCACGTCGCATTCGACGCGATACGGCTCAATCTCATCGCGCTGCCATTTGAGCGACTTGCCTTCAGAGACTTGAACCCGCAGCCCACCCACGTTCTGGACCGGTCCATTTGGCCCGTGCGTGCCGGGCACCCATTTGGGATACCAGAGCTTGAGCTTTCCCGGCTCACAGGGAACCACGATTCGAGAGTGTACGAGCCTGCGCGGCAGGTCGCGGGCGTCGACCTCGATCTTGAGCGTTGGCGCCGAGCCGGCGTGCACCGGTTGCAGCCACCCCATGCAAAGCAGCCAGAGAATCGCCAGACAGCCAGTGAACGAGCAATTCGATTTTCGAGAATCATGAAAGGCCATTTGCGTGATCACCTTGTTGACCAGAGACCCGTTCCCCCCATCCGACGGTGCGACGAGGCAGCGTCGTCGTCACGTATCCATCGTAATGTAGATGTGATGGTTACGGGAGAGAGGCGACTGAAGTGATCATCATCTGCATCGTATAACACGCGGAGCATTGCGGTGAAGCATTCCGACTTGGAAAGTAAATTGCCGCTCGTCGTTGCATCCGCGGCACCGAGGGCTGATGATGGTTCGGTAGATGATGTGCCAGCCAAGGCTGCTTTTTTGCAAGCTTCCCCGCCTTCGCAGATTGAGGTTCTCCCCGTGTTATTACGTGTGGTCGTCTTGAGTGTAGGCCTGGTGATGGCCGGTGTCATGTTTGCTGAATTCGCCGCGGCCGGCGAGCTCTGGCAGGATGAATCATCGAAGCCGCTTCGGGCCGGGATCATCGGGTTGGATACGTCGCACGTGACGGCTTTCACAAAGCTCTTGAATGCCGCCGATCCCAAGCCTGAGCTTGCCGGTGTTCGTGTTGTCGCAGCTTATCCCGGCGGGAGCCCAGACTTGCCCGCAAGCCGTGATCGGGTGGCGGGCTACACGCAGGAGCTGCGTGATCAATTCGGGGTGGCAATCGTGAGCTCGATTGACGAACTGCTGGCGCGTGTGGACGTGGTGCTGCTGGAAAGCGTCGATGGCCGGCCGCATCTCGAGCAAGCCCGGCCAGTTTTCCAGGCGCACAAGCCGGTGTTCATTGACAAGCCGGTCGCCGGCTCGCTGGCTGATGCGATTGCCATCTTCGAACTGGCGAGGAAGACCAACACGCCGTGCTTCTCCAGCTCTTCGCTCCGCTATAGCCCTGGTATTGCTGGAATGCGTACGAATGCCAAAGTCGGCGACGTGCTCGGCTGTGACGCCTATGGCCCATGCTCGCTCGAAGAGCACCATCCCGACCTCTTCTGGTACGGCGTGCACGGAGTCGAGACCCTGTTCACGATTATGGGGACCGGCTGCGAGAAAGTCTCCCGAGTTCAGACCGAGGGAAGTGAGCTGGTCACCGGGGTTTGGAAGGGGGGACGCATCGGCACGTTTCGCGGTGTTCGCCAGGGTCATCATGACTATGGTGGGACAGTCTTCGGGACGAAGGGAATTGCTCCCAGCGGTGGATACGGCGGATATGAGCCGCTGGTGGTCGAAATCGTCAAGTTCTTCAAGACAGGCAAGCCGCCGGTGAGTGCCGAGGAGACGATCGAGATTTTCGCGTTCATGGAAGCCGCTGACGAGAGCAAGCGCCAGGGAGGGAAGCCGGTCGAGATCGAGGCGGTGATGGCCAAAGCTCGGTCGGTGGCGACAAAGTAGACCCGTTTGATCGTGTCATTCCTGGCGCTGCGCTTCACCCATATCCTGGAGCTTCCACGCTCATGAGCGATCTGCCTGGGCCGGGGACCGACGTCGATTCGACGGAAGAGACGCCTCACTTTATTGAGGATGAGCGGCCCACGTGGGTGCGCTATCGCGTACTGGCCTTTCTGGCGGTGATGACGTTTGTGCTTTATCTCGACCGAGTTTGCCTTGGCCAGGCGGCGCCGATGATGCAAGGGGAGCTGGGGCTGTCGGACACGGCGCTCGGCTTTGTGCACGCGGCGTTCACGCTGGCTTACGCGGTATTCGAGATCCCGACCGGGCGCTGGGGAGATCGCTACGGCTCGCGTGGCGTGCTCACACGGATTGTGGTCTGGTGGTCGTTCTTCACCGCACTCACCGGCGCAGCGACAGGTCTTTGGATGCTGCTGGCAGTGCGATTCCTGTTCGGGGCGGGCGAAGCGGGGGCATTGCCGAATTCGGCGCGGATCTTGCGGCAATGGTTTCCAGAATCGGCTCGTGGCGAGGCGCAGGGAATTGTCACAACGGGCATGATGATCGGCGGCGCCGCCGCGCCAGTCGCGTCGCAATTCCTGATCAATGGTCTCGGCAGGGTATGGAACCTCGACGCATTCGGCTGGCGCTCTACATATGCCGGATTCGGTTGGCGGTGGACTTTTGTGGTCTTTGGTTTGATCGGGCTGACCTGGGCGATCTCATTTTATCTCTGGTTTCGTGATGATCCGGCCGAGCACCGCGCGGTCAACAGTGCTGAACGAGAGTTGATTTCGAGCGGGCCAGGGCCGCGCAAGGCCCAATGGACTGAGTTCGAGGTGCCGGCGCCCGATCTGATCAAGGTCGATGAGCATTCCACCGGAGCGCACGAGCCGATTCCATGGAGCAAGGTCCTCCCGTGTGCCAATATCTGGCTGTTGGGTGGTGCGATGATGACGATGTCCGGTGTCTATTACATGTTGTTTTCTTGGTATCCAAAGTATCTGCAGTCGGCTCGCGGAGTCTCACCTGATCTGTCAAGCTGGTTGACCACTTTGGTGCTGGGCGGCGGTGCTCTGGGCTGTTATTTTGGCGGACGGTTGACAGATTGGCTGGTTGCCGTGACCGGAAACCGGCGCTGGGGCCGCACGGCGCAGAGCGTGGTGGGTGCAGCGATTGCCGCGGGCGGGTTGCTGGCCAGCATCTTCACCGAATCGAATATGTTGGCCTCGATCTTCGTCGCCATTGCGTGCTTCGGCATCCAGATCCAGGTTCCCGCGTGGTGGGCCAGCGCCACACAAGTGAGCGGCCGACACCTGGGTGCCCTCTTCGGAATGATGAACATGCTGGGAGCTGTCGGAGGGATCTCCTCCCAGATCTTTCTGGGCCGATTTGCCGACTGGATGGGAGGGCTGGGCTACACCGGGAGAGCGCAGTGGGACCCTGGCTTCTACGTTTACGTGGCGATTGCCTTGGTCGGCATAATTCTGTGGAGCTTGATCGATCCCGAGAAGAGTGTCGAGGCTCAGAAAGTCTAGCCTTCAAGCCGCCAGGGGGAGCGCATTTCGCGTGAGATCATGGCATTGCCTTTTTCGGAGCGGGGGCCGACGAACTTCTCGGCTTCGGGGTCCCAGTTGAGCGGGATGCCCAGGCGCAGCGCGATTGCGCCCAGGTGGCAGACAGTCACCGAGCGGTAGCCAACCTCGACGTCGCAGATGCATCGCTTTCTGGTTCGAATTCCATCGATGAAGTTGCCCATGTGGTCATTCGAGACGTAGAGTCGTGTCGCGTCCTTCGGAAGAGGCTCGTCGATGAGCTTGGGATCGCTGGCTTCGATGCGCTCGCGATTGACGAAGATCCACCCCTTTGCACCGATGAAGCGGTTGCCGTTTTCACCGTCACTTGAGGTGATCAGGTGGGTGCCGTCCGAGTAAGTGTACGTCACGGCGAAGTGCGGGTGACAGTTGTAGCTATTGGGTTCCTTTGAGGGCGCGAGGCCGGTCGCCGTGACGTTCACCGGGCCTGATCCGTCCTTGCCCAGGCCCCACTGGGCGATGTCGTTGTGGTGAGCACCCCAGTCGGTGAGCTTGCCGCCGCTGTACTCATACCACCACCTGAATTCATAATGACATCGTTCTTTGACGTAAGGGATGTCAGCGGTGGGGCCTTTCCAGAAATCCCAGTCGAGGCCTTCGGGAACGGCGCTCGTTTTGAAGGGACCGCCAATCGGGTTGTCGCCGATACGAGCCTCGACCGTGTGGACCTTGCCGATCCGTCCGTTGCGTACCAGCTCGCAGGCCAGCCGGTAGCGATCGTCAGAGCGCTGCTGGCTTCCGGTCTGGAAGACACGGTCGTATTTTCGAGCTGCCTGGACCATCGCCTTGCCTTCTTCGATGGTCAGGGAGAGGGGCTTTTCGCAGTAAACGTCGCAGCCAGCCTTCATGGCAGCGATCGAGGTCAGCGCGTGCCAGTGATCGACGGTGCCGATTGTGACGGCGTTCAGGTCGTGGCGGCCCAGGAGCTCACGGAAATCATGGTATTCGACGCAATCGGTGCCGATTTCCTTGACTGCTTTCTTGGCGTGGGTTGAGTCGATGTCGCAGACGGCGACGAACTTGACACCCGGCTTCCCCTTGGCCCACTTCATGATGCCAGTGCCCTGCCCTCCCACGCCGATGGCCGCCATCACGATCTGGTCGTTCGGTCCGGCCTTCTTGGCCTTCTCGTCCTGGGCGTTTTGCTGCTCGAAGTCAGCCAGAACGTCGCGAGCGTACCAAAGCGGTAGACCGCTGAGTGCAAGTGCCGTCAGCGAGCGATCCAGAAATCCCCGACGAGAGAAGGTGCCGCGTTCGAATTCCATGTTCGCTCTCCTGGGAGGTGATCTCGTGCCGATCTGGCCAAGCGTGATCATAGCACCGCAATTGACGCCACGAAACGGCCTAGCCCTCTTGCGTTGGCCCACTCAAGGAAATGCGGTTATACTGCGGAAGACGCCCTGCACGACCTGGTCTTCGGAGAACGAATGACGATGATCGGCGCTGTCGCTCAATTATGCATTGCCGTGTTTTCGGTGCTCGCCGTGGAGGACAGGCCCAACACTGTGCCTCCGAAAGTGCTTGATTTCAGACTGGTGCTCGAGCGAATTGCGGCGGAGCCTGAAATTGTCACGCCCACCGGAATCGCCGTTGATGGCCGTGGGCGCGTACTTGTCATCGAAAGTCACACGCACTTCCGCCCTCCGAATTATTCCGGCCCGCCGGCGGACCGAATTCGTGTGTTTGAGGATCGGGACCATGACGGCAGGCCGGAGTGCACCGGCACCTTCTTCGAAGGAACGCGGATGACGATGAACCTGCGTGTGGCCGGTGATGAATCTGTCTTCGTGGCGACCCGAAGCGCTCTCTATCGCCTCTGGGACCGGGACGGCGATGGCAAGGCCGATGGCATCAAGCCTGGCTCCTTGCCGGCGCCGTTCGTTCGCCTGGACACGCCGGGCGACTACCCGCACAACGGGCTCTCGGGGTTCGCGTTTGATTTTGCCGGTAACGTCTACTTCGGGTTGGGTGAGAACCTGGGAGCCGACTACCGACTCATCGGAAGCGACGGAGTAGCGCTTTCCGGTGGTGGAGAAGGCGGCAACATCTATCGATGCCGACCCGACGGCTCGAAGCTCGAGCGGGTGGCCACCGGGTTCTGGAACCCGTTTCACATGACGTTCGACGTTTTCGGACGGCTCTTTGCCGTCGACAACGACCCCGACTCGCGACCTCCCTGCCGGCTGCTGCACATCGTGCAAGGAGGCGACTACGGCTATCGATTCCGAAATGGCCGCAAAGGCGTGCACCCTTTCACGTCCTGGAATGGTGAGCTGCCGGGCACGCTGGGAATGGTTGCCGGCACAGGCGAGGCTCCGAGCGGCGTTGTTGAATACGACCGAGATCAACTTCCGGAAGACTATCGCGGAACCTTGCTGGTCACCTCATGGGGCGATCACCGGATCGAGCGATACCGGCTCAAGCCTCATGGCGCATCGTTTCGGGCAACGATGGAACCGGTGGTTACCGGCGGTGAGGATTTCCGGCCAGTCGGCATCGCGATCGCGCCCGACGGCTCGGTCTACATCAGCGACTGGGTCGACAAGTCATACACGCTGCATGGCAAGGGGCGGATCTGGCGGCTTCGCCAAGTCGATATGAACGTGGTTGCACGGCTGAATCCAGATAGACCTGTCGCATGGAGGTCGGCCGCGATTGCACTGGCAGCGGCCGCCGGCACGGGGAACGTCGACGGGCAGCTTGCCGCGTCTGTCTTGCATCACGACTCGGCCGACTTGCGTGCGCTGGGCGTGAGCATCCTGCCGGCCGCTCAAATCAAGTTAAAGGATATCGCCGGGACCGATCCCTCGCCGCTTGTCCGTGCGGCGGCGATGCGGCGTCTGTCGGATCCCGGTGGCAAAGAGATCTTGTTGAAGGCACTCGGATCGGATGATCCGTTCGTTCAGCAAGCCGCGCGGCTGGGCCTGCGGATCTCGCAGCACGAAACCGAGCTCGTTGCGCTTGCCGGGTCAAAGGATCTCTCGGCCGAACAGCGCCTGGGCTTGCTTCTGATCTTGCGAGATTCGGATCACTCAGACGTCAAGGCAGTTTTGCCCGGCTTTCTGTCTGACCCGGATCCACGCATACGATTCGCGGCGATCCAGTGGGTGGGTGAGCATCGATTGAAGGAGTTTCGCTCGACCTTAGAAGCCGCGCTTGCATCGAGTGCCGACGCGAGAAATCTCTTCGAGGCCACTCTAGCGGCGCTGGAGAGACTGGACGGGAAGACGCGAAGCCTTCAAGACGAGATCGCCGGTGAAGACTACGTCGCAGCCCTCGTGAAGGACGAACGAACATCGGGCCTGGTGTTACAGCAAGCACTCCGAATGCTACGGCCGGACCATCCGGTACTCACGCTTGACCGCCTCAATCGCCTGCTGGGAAATCACAGCGAGGCCGTCCGGACTGAAGCAGTTCGAAGTTTGTGCCAGAGCCCGCGCGGCGGGCGATTTGAAATTCTGGCCAGGCTGACCGGTGACCAAAGCGCGTCGCTGGTGATTCGCGCCGAGGCAGTCGCCGGACTGGCTGAGAAAGCCGCTGCGCATCGCGAAGTGTTGCTGGCTCTAGGTTCTGGTGGTCAACCGGCGCTGCGGCATGAAGCCCTCCGCAGCCTGCGCGGGGTGTCGCTTACTGAAGGTGAGCGGTCCATGCTTCACAGGTCAAATCGCGATGATGCAGCGGGGCTTGAACTGGTGGACTTCCTGCAGAATTGGGTGGCTTCTGGTCAACCACAGTCGAAAGGAGCCCGAGCTCCGGGGAGCGATATCGACGCTCTCGCGGCTCAGTTGAGTGGCCCCGCCGATTCGGCCGCGGGCGAGCGTGTGTTCTTTCATGCCAGAGGGCCGGGATGCTATCGCTGCCATCAGGTTCAAGGCCGAGGCAGTCGCGCTGGGCCGGATCTCACCGCGCTGCCAGCCGGCACGAGCCAACGGCGCCTGATCGAATCGATCGTTACACCGAACAAGGAGATTGCTCCGCAGTTCGTCGCCTACGCTGTTGCCCGGAACGATGGGACTGTATTCACTGGCATTCTGCTCGCGCAGTCGCCGGAGGGCGAGTTGATCTTCGCCGATTCGGAAGGCCACAGGATCCAACTGAAGAGCGGCGATATCGCCGAGCGGAAGCCACAGGCGATCTCGATCATGCCCGAGGACCTGGCCCGCACGATGACGAAGCAGGAGATGAGGGACCTGCTGGCGTTCTTGTTGCGCAAGAAATAACGGAGGTCGCGCACAATTGTATGCCTGATCAGCACCTGTCCCGACTTTCGTATCAATGTCTACCAGATGTGCCGGATCCGTAACCTTCGACCTGTCGCCGGCGCCGAGATTCCCAAAGTCTACGCGCTCGCGTGATCCATCCGCCAACGATCGGACCGACCATGTCAACACTCGCGCTGCCCCAGATTCCGCCTGGTCCGCGGCAGCAGTGGCTCTTCGGAAATTTGAGGGAATTTGGCCGGGACCGGCTGGGGAGCCTTACGCGATGGGCCCAAGAATATGGGGATGTTGTGTGGGCCCGTTTTGGCCCGCGGGTCGTCGTGTTCCTCAATCATCCGGATCTGGTTGAAGAAGTTCTGGTCAATCAAAATCGCAAGTTCATCAAGCATTATCGGTTGAGGGATGCAACGCGCACGCTCGGTCAAGGGCTGTTGATCAGCGAGGGCGAATTCTGGCGTGGACAGCGGAAGCTTGCGCAGCCCGCTTTTCACCGCGAGCGAATTGCTGCCTATGGTCAGCTCATGGTGCAGCTCACGGAGCGAATGCTGCTTGGCTGGGCGAACGGTCAGGTTCGGGACGCTCAGGATGCCATGATGCGGCTGACGCTGGAAATCGTCGCCAAGACCCTCTTCGACGCGGAGATTGGCGGCGATTCGGCCGAGGTGAGCGCGGCGATGGATACGCTGATGCAGGCGTTCGTCGTCCGGACGGCCAGTCTGGTGTCTCCGCCGCACTGGTTTCCCACGCCGATGAACATCCGGGTGGAGCGGGCGATCCGGCGGCTGGAGCAGATCTTGCGGTCGATCATTGCCGAGCGCCGCAAGAGCGGGGAGGACCGCGGCGACTTGCTGTCCATGCTGCTGAAAGCGCAGGACGAGGAGAGCGGCCGGCGCATGACAGACACTCAGCTCCGCGACGAGGTCATGACACTCTTCATGGCGGGCCATGAAACGACCGCGAATACGCTCACCTGGACGTGGTTCTTGCTGTCGCAACACCCGGAGGCCGAAGCGCGGCTGCACCGGGAGCTCGAGACAGTGCTCGGAGGCCGGCCGGCGACGGTCGCCGACTTACCGCGTTTGCCATACACCGAAAGCGTGATCAACGAGACGTTGCGCGTCTATCCCACAGCCTGGATGGTGGGCCGCGAGAATATCGAGACGGTCGAGCTCGGCGGCTACACAATGCCGGTTGGTACTACATTCTTCATGCCGCAATGGGTCATCCACCGGGACGCCCGCTGGTTCGATGACCCCGAGACTTTTCGTCCCGAGCGGTGGGAGGGAGGGCTCTTGCAACGGTTGCACCGATACGCCTACTTCCCCTTTGGCGGCGGACCCAGAATCTGCATTGGCAACAACTTCGCGCTGATGGAATCGGCCCTGATACTCGCGGCGGTGGCTCAGCGGTTTCGGCTGCGGCTCGCGGACGATGCGCGAGTGACACCATTGCCTACGATGACGTTGCGGCCGGCACATGGGGTGAAGATGGTGTTGTCGGAACGGTGAATCGGTGGCTGTTCCGCGTCAGCTTCACCGAGCTCACGGACGGATTTCCTCACCTTGTTCGATCCGCTGGAGCTCGACCATGTCGCGGTAGAGTCCGCTACCGGCCATCAGCTCGGCGTGACTGCCGGCCTCGACGATTGCGCCTGCGTCCAGGACCAGGATGCGATCGGCGTGACGGATCGTGCTCAAGCGATGGGCGATCACGAACGAGGTGCGGCCGCGCAGCAGTTGTTCGAGGCTTTGCTGGATCAGGCGTTCGCTTTCGCTATCCAGGTTGCTGGTTGCTTCGTCGAGAATGAAGATCCTGGGGTCCGCCAACACGGCTCGCGCGATCGCAAGGCGCTGCCGCTGGCCGCCGCTCAAGCGTACTCCGCGCTCACCAATCACGGTGTCGTACCGGTCACTCAAGCGTTCGATGAATTCTGAAGCGTTGGCGGCCCGGGCTGCTTGTTCGATGCGAGCGGGCGTCGCCGAGCGGTGGCCGTAGGCGATGTTCTCGGCGACTGTGCCGTCGAAGAGAAAGACGTCTTGCTCAACGATTCCGAGGAGTTGACGGTAGCTCTCGACCTGAATCTCACGGAGATCCACTCCATCAAGAGCAATGGCGCCGGCGGATGGGTCATAGAATCGCGCGACCAGATTACAGAGCGTTGTCTTGCCCGATCCGCTGCGACCGACCAAGGCGATCGTCTCGCCCGATTCGACGTCAAGGTTGATATCGCGGAGGACCTGGCGGGTTGTTCCCGGATAGATGAAATCGACATCCCGGAGTGTGATCCGGCCCAAGACTGCGGGCTTGGAGATGGAACGAGTGCCGGGGCAATCGGCCATTTCGCGCGGCTCGGCGAGCAGATCGAGCACGCGGTCGAAGCCTGAGAGATTGTTCTGGAGCTGAGTGACGCTGGTGGCCAGCACGGCCATGGGCTCCAAGAGCATTGCCAGATAGACCAGGAACATCATGAGGTCGCCCAGCGAAAGCCGGCCGTCGATCACCTGCAGACCGCCGTAGAGCAACAGACCCACCGAGGCCATGGGCAAGAGAAACTCCCAGAGAAGCTCGATCGATCGGGAAAGCCACCAGGCGTGGAGCTCGAGCCTCGCCATGAAGTGGTTTTCTCCCATGAACCGCGCCGATTCGCTCTTCTGGCGGCCGAATGCGCGGACCACGCGCATACCCCCGAAGACCTCAGTCGTCTGGCTATCGATATCCTGGCGCTCCTTGCGGATATCGCGGAAAAGCGGGCGAATGCGCCGGTTCCAGAGGAGATCGGAATAGTAGACGCCGGGGACCAGCAAGAGTGCACCAAGCAGGAGCCGCCAGTCGACGAAGGCCAGCACGACCACGCCGCCAAGGAATTGAACCACGGCCTGGAACGGGTTATAGAGCATGCTGAAGATCAACTCGCCGACGCCGCCTGCATCCTCGCGAAGCAAGCTCGAAGCGCCGCCGGACTTGAGCTCATAAACCCGGTGCAAGGGAAGCCGCATGGCGTGCTCATAAACCTGGCGCCGGACTGCGACCTGGACCCGCTTGGTGGCTCGGGTTGCCTGCCAGCGGCTGAGCAATCCAAAGAACTTACCGAGGATTGACACGAGCAGGACCAGCGCGACCAACCCGAACAGACGCAGTTTCGGCGACTCCGGGACTGAGAAGGGAAGCCAGGAGGTGACTGCTTCAGGAAGCGGCCGGGCCAGCACGACGTAGTCGATCACCGCCTTGGTGGCGGCGGGTGGAATCAGCTTCATGACGGTTGCGATCGAAAGCCCTGCAAGCGCCAGCGCCAGAGTCACCCGGTGGCCCACGAGAATCTGGTAAAGCTCGCGATATAATCGAGCCAACGAGCGATGCTTGACCGCACTTAGCCCAGCTCGGGGTTCCGGCTTGCCTTTCGAGCTGGACCGGTACTGCCGCAGATAGTCCCGAAATCGAAGCCGGCTGGCAATTCGGCGGTGGAATGATGACAACGGAAGACCTCAGCTTTTCAGGGGAATCGCCCGGGCATCCTGGGCCGGGATCGCAAATGATATTGTATTGTCCGTCGAGCGACGAGATGCATTTTTCCGATGCTTGGCGCCGAGTCTGGTCCTGGGCTAAACGGAATGATGCGCATCGTGATCGCGGAATGAGTGATTCATGAAACTGGGCGTCGTGGTTCTTTTCGGTATGACATCGTTCCTCGGCGCGGCGCTGTTGTTCTCCGTGCAGCCCATGATAGGCAAGATGGTCTTGCCCGAACTCGGCGGCACGCCGGCCGTGTGGAACACATGCCTGGTGTACTTTCAGGTTATTCTGCTGGGTGGATACCTTTTCGCACACGGGTTCATTCGCACGGGGACAACCCAGCGGAGCAGCGCCGGAGTTCTCCACCTTTCCGTGCTTGCGATGGTTCTGACTTTTGGCTATGTGTTGCAGCCGATCGAGATTGCCCCCGGCCTCTTTTCTGGTCCGGCGACGCGTAACCCGGCGTTCGTTTTGCTTGGCATACTGGCGATCTCGGCAACTTTGCCCGTCCTCGTCGTCTCGGCGACTGCTCCACTACTTCAGTGCTGGTTTGCGCTCTCGCCTCATCCTCGCGCGAGCGACCCGTATTTCCTGTATGCCGCGAGCAATGCGGGAAGCTTGGCGGCGCTTGTGGCTTATCCGCTCGTGATCGAGCCACGCTTGAGCTTGAGCTGGCAGAGCCGGCTGTGGCGGTCCGGGTTTCTACTCCTGGCGATTCTGATTCTCTGCTGCGGTGCGCTTGCTCGCCGGTTGAGCCGGTCGAGACAGGGTGAGGCCGAACGACGCGTTCACATAGACGGTGTGATCCGGGATTCAATCGAGAAGAAAACGAAGCTCTCAAGACTGGATCTGGCTCGGTGGCTCGCTCTCGTATTCATTCCCTCGAGCTGGCTGATGGGTGTAACAACTTATTTGACGACTGACCTGGCGGCTATCCCCTTGCTGTGGGTGATTCCACTGGCCATTTATTTGTTGAGCTTCATTGTTGCGTTTGCGCACATCGGGGCCCGCGCCGTCGACGTCATGAGCCGTGTACTGCCTTTCCTGGTCGCACCGCTTGTGCTGGTCATGAGCGCGGGCTTTCCGCACGCGGTATGGATCCCGCTTCATCTCGCAGCATTCTTTGCAGGTTGTGTGGCGTGCCATGGCGCGCTTGCGCGGGCCCGCCCTGCCGGTGAGCACGCCAGCACATTTTATGTGGCGATCGCCGTGGGTGGCCTGCTCGGCGGCATCTTCACCGCACTTGTCGCGCCTTTGGTGTTCAGCCGCGTTGTCGAGTATCCGCTGGCCGTGATTCTCGCGCTGCTGGCGGCTCCTCGAGATAGCGTGGAGCGGCGGAGATCGGGGTTGCGCGATTTGCTGCTTCCGGGAGCGGTCTTCCTGTTGACGGCGATGCTGACGACGAACCAGGCCGGCCTGGCAGAGTCTGTGGTGGGAGTCCTGGCGGTTGTGATCGCATCGGGCCTGGGGCTGCTTGCCACAATCACGGCCAGGCGCCGACCGTTGCGATTCGCGCTCTGTGTCACGGCGATGCTGGCGGCGAGTGCGCTTTCAAGCGGTGTCGACGGCCGATTAATCCTTGTGGAGCGGAGCTTCTTTGGCGTGGTGCGGGTGACCCATGATCCAGAGCTAAACGTGCACAGGCTGTTCCACGGCACGACGCTGCACGGCCAGCAAAGCCTGGATCCGGCACTCGCTCGCGAGCCTTTAACATACTTCACTCGATCCGGCCCGATTGGCCGGTTGTTCGAGTGGATTGGCCCTCAGTTGAAGCGAACTGCGCCGGAGGTCGCTATCCTGGGGCTTGGAGCGGGCACGCTGGCTAGCTACGCTGGGCCCGATGAACGCTGGACGTTTTATGAAATCGATCCGCTCATTGCACGGATTGCTGCCGATCGGCGGTTCTTCACGTATCTGGCGGATTGCCGTGCGAAAGCGTTGAAAATCGTGCTGGGTGACGCGCGACTGCGGCTCCGTGAGGCACCCGATCATACATTCGGGTTGATCGTGTTCGATGCCTTCAGCTCCGACTCTTTACCAGTGCATCTTCTTTCCCGCGAAGCCATCAGCCTCTATCGCTCGAAGCTCGCGGCGAGGGGCGTGATGGCATTCAACTTATCGAATAGGTACCTGGACCTGGAACCGGTGCTCGGCCGGCAAGCGATCGACGCCGGACTGGTTTGCCGGATTGCGTATGACGTGGACGTCAGTCCCGAGCAGGATTTGGCGGGGAAAAAGCCTTCAATCTGGGCGATTCTGCTCGCGGTTGAAAACGATCTTGGTGACCTGGCGGACGATCCTCGCTGGCGGAAACCACGTTTGCGCGCCAGGTCGGCCGTCTGGACTGACGATTTTTCCGACCCCGCGAGCTACATACGCTGGCTGCCTCGGAGTTCTCGGACACTGGACGATTGATCGATGACAGGAATGCTACGGTCGGTCGCCGATCCGCAACATCCAAGTTTTGAGACGCTCGGACATGGAGTTGAGCTGAGCGATGTACGCCGGCAGCGTGGAGATTCCCAGGTCGCGAGTCTCACCTGGATCGTCAGCCAGGTGATAGAGCTCATCCTGCCCGCCGGTCTCGAAATGTTTGACGAGTTTCCAGTCGGGCGTGCGGATCATTCGCATCCGGGCGATCTGGTAATGGTGCATGTCGTATTGCCCGAAGAGCGTGTCATCCCAGGTGGCCGCGTGCTGATCTCGCAAGAGCGGTAGTACGCTCTTTCCTCGAATCTCAAGGTTGCTCGGCGTTTGCAGGCCCGCGATTTCGAGGATTGTCGGTAACAAGTCGAGATTGGAAACCACGCGTTCGACCGTGGTTCCAGGCTTGACCACTCCTGGCCAGGATATGAGGAGCGGCACGCGGATCGCGTCGTCATACATATTGGGGCGGTATCCCCTTTTGCCTTCGACTAGCCAGGCGGCGTTGCCTTTGTGCCAGAGTCCATGCTGGCCGATCATGTAGCCGTGGTCGCTCGTGAAAATTACAGCTGTTCGCTCGGCAAGCCCCCACGTGTGCAGCTTTGTGAGCAGCCGCCCTACATTGCGATCGACCGAGGTGACGCTGGCGTAGTATTCGCGATAGAGCTGCTTCACGCGTTCACGGGGAAGGCCGGGCACGTCAGGTATTGTCGGATCGAGCACGCGGTAAGGGGCGGAGTCTTGTTCCGGCACGGGACCGTAAGGCGTGTGAGGGGCGCGGAAGTGAATCGACAGGAGAAACGGCGCCTGGCGATGGTGCTCGATGAAGCTCAGGCCCTCGTCTACGAGCAAGTCGGGGAGCGATCCCTCCAACTGGCGCAATTGGCCGCCCACTTCAAGCCGGGGATTGATCGGCTGGTTACTGCCGTCGCGAAAGCCGAAGAAAAAGTCGAAACCCTGGCGAGTGGGATGGAATTCGTCGCGTGTTCCGAGGTGCCACTTGCCGGCGAGCATCGTGGTGTAACCGAATCCTTTCAGCAGTTCGGACCACGTAATCGTAGATGGAGCAAGCCCGATTTCGGGTTCTTTACGAGGGTCGATCCAATCGGCAATTCCCAGCTTGCTTGGGTAGCGGCTCGTCATGAGAGCTGCACGGGACGGCGAGCACACCGGGGTGACTGTGAATGCATTGCGAAACAGGGCGCCGCGTCGGGCCAGGCTGTCGAGATTGGGAGTTTTGATCTCGCGGTTGCCGTAGGCTCCGAGTGCCCACTGCGCCTGATCGTCGGTGTAAAGGAAAACAACGTTGGGACGCGGGCGAGGACCGGATTTTCCCGATTCATCTTGCCACCGGGCATAGCACCCGGGCGCGAACAGGACGTGCAGCGCGAAAAGCACACATAAACAGCAAGCGATCGGCTGGTCTCGTCGATTTGCCATCTTGCTTCGAACCAGCGCTGGGCGTGAACCCGGATGACCTGAGTCAAATCAATGGCGTTTCAGCGCGAGCCAGTCTATGATACACGGTTGTTAAACAATATGCCCTCCTGCGTCGATAGAGAGAATTGGGACACTCCCAATCTTGGTTACTGCGCGGTGCGAGGCCCCGCCGATGAGGAAGCGCAAGCGGCTGTGGTCTGCTTCGTTGGGCTTGCTCATGCTGCCCACGTTTCTGATTTCATGCGCCTTGGGCCAGGCGCGCGTTCGTGCCGGCGGCGGCGATTCGACAAGCGCAAGCGATCGAGAGAAGTTTTTCGAGCAGAATGTCAGGCCGCTGCTCGCTGAGAAGTGCTATTCGTGTCACGGCAGCAAGAAGCAAAAGGGGGGACTGCGGCTCGACTCGATCGAGGCGATTCTCAAGGGGGGCGAATCGGGACCGGCGGTCGTGCCGGGAAAACCGAAGGAGAGCCTGCTCGTATCCGCGATCAATTACGCGGGTCCGGAGATGCCCCCGGACGGAAAGCTCACACCCGAGAGAGTCGCCATTCTCACCCGCTGGATCGCTGCTGGTGCGGCATGGCCGGTTCGTGATCGTGCAGCCCACGCCACGAACAAGGCAACGGCTGCGGCGCCGGAGGAGTTCACGACCACCGATCAGGCGCTATGGTCGTTCCAGGGCGTTCATGAAAGCAGGCCTCCGGAGGTCTCTGGTCCTCTGTATGGTTCCTGGTCGTTCTGGCCGCGAAATCCGATTGATCGCTTTGTCCTCAAAGCACTGCGAGAGAAGGGTCTTGTACCTGCCGCAGAAGCGAGCAGAGAGTCGTTGATCCGGCGGGTGACTTTCGATTTGACAGGGCTGCCACCGACGAAAGCGGAAGTTGACTCGTTCGTCAACGATGAAACGCCTGACGCGTACGAACGGCTGGTTGACCGGCTGCTGGCTTCGCCAGCCTACGGCCAGCGCTCTGGTAGCCACTGGCTCGATCTGGTTCGCTACGCGGAATCTGACGGATACCGGCAAGATGCTTTTCGACCCTCGGCCTGGCGCTATCGCGATTACGTCGTGCGTGCTTTCAATACCGACAAGCCGTACGACAGGTTTGTGAGCGAACAACTTGCCGGGGATGAGCTTGACCCGGACGACCCCGAATTGAAGGTCGCCGTCGGCTTTTTGCGGATGGGCACCTATGAATACAACCAGCGCGACGTGTGCGGGCAATGGGCTGACATCCTCAATGACATCACGGACGTTACCGGCGAAGTGTTCCTCGGGCTCTCCATCGGCTGCGCGCGGTGCCACGATCACAAGTTCGACCCGATTCTCCAGCGAGATTACTACCGGCTTCAGGCGTTCTTCACGCCACTCTTGCCGCGCGACGACCTGAGTATTGCCCGCCCGGACGAATGGGCTGTCTTTCGAGCGAAGCAGGCTGCATGGGAGGAAGCCGCTGCGGCGATCCTTCGTCAGATCAAAGCCATCGAGCAGCCCTATCGGGACAAAGGTGCCCGCACGGCGATGGCCAAGTTCCCGGAGGAAATTCAGGCCATCTTGCACAGGCCGGAGAAGGAACGGACACCGTTCCAGAAACAGATCGGATCGCTGGCCTTCCGGCAAATCGCGTTCGAGTACGGGCAGGTGCCGGTGCAGATCAAAGGGCCGGACAAGGCCCGGTGGGACAAGCTTCAGAAGGAGCTCAAGGCGTTCGACGCCTTACGGCCGGTGCCTCCCGGGCCGGTGCTCACGGTGACGGACGTCGGGCCCGTTTCACCACCGACAGTCATTGCGGGTGATTCCGGCGGAAAGGCGATCGAGCCGGGATTTCTCTCGGTGCTGGACGCGGCCGGCGCGCCGGTGCACGCGAGCCGGGCGGTGCCGCAATCGACGGGACGGAGGCTGGCACTGGCTCGCTGGCTCTGCGGGGGGACCAACCCGCTATCAACGCGCGTCGTCGTGAATCGCGTCTGGCAGTACCATTTCGGCCGAGGGCTTGTGGGCACGCCGGGCGACTTCGGGCGGCTGGGCGAACGTCCCAGCCATCCCGAATTGCTTGACTGGCTAGCGAAGGAGCTTGTGCGGGAAGGCTGGCGTCTCAAGCCGCTAGACCGATTGATCGTGACGTCGGCGGTGTATCGGCAATCAGCGAGCCGGAGCCCGCGGGAGATCGCTTTGGCACAGCGAGTGGATCCGGAGAATCGATTGCTCTGGAAGCACGTCGTCCAGCGGCTTGACGCCGGGGAGATTCGCGACGCGGTGCTCGCTGCGAGTGGAGAGCTCAGGAGGGTAATCGGCGGACCGAGCGGTTCGAGCAATCAATCGCGGCGCACGATCGACACCCGCATGATCCGCAATGCACCAGAAGAGCTGCTGGATCTCTATGATGGCCCAGACGGGAACTTCAGCACTCCGCGACGGAATACAACGACGACAGCCGCGCAGGCGTTGCTCCTGATCAATGGCGAATGGGGCCTGGCCCGGGCGGAGGACTTCGCGAAGAGGCTCGAGCGAGAGGAGCCAAGCTCGGCAGATATCGAAGGGCGGGTTGTACGGGCCTACCAGCTTGCCGTCGGCCGCAGTCCTTTGCCTGGCGAGACTGCGGAGGCTATCGGTTTCCTCCGTACACAATCGCGATCGATGGGCGCGGCACCCCATCAAAATGATCCCTCGGCCGACCATGCTGCGCTCGTCGACTTCTGTCATGTGCTGCTCAACTCCAACGAGTTCCTCTATGTAGACTAGGACGGCCGGGATGCGTTCTCCGGACTCACAATCCTGTGTGCAAGCGACGGACGAGCCGGAAGCGGGACGAGCTCTCCATCGAATTCAGCCGGCAAATCGGCGCGAATGGCTGATGCGCGCGGGAGCTGGTTTCGGGACGCTCGCGCTGGTCGATTTGCTATCGTGCGACCTCGCGGCGGGGTCTGAGCCATCGGGAGCGGCGCCCTGGCGGCATCCGGCCATGGCGAGAAGTGTCATTTTCCTGTTCATGGAAGGTGGTCCAAGCCACATCGACACATTCGATCCCAAGCCCGCACTCAACGGTCTAGAAGGCAAGCCGCTGCCACCGAGCTTCAAGCCGGTGATCACGCCGATGGGAGAAGGCCGGGCGCCACTGCTCGCATCGCGGCGAAAATGGAAGCAGCACGGACAGAGTGGGATCTGGGTCTCGGACTGGCTGCCGAACATCGCGACGTGCGCGGACGACCTCGCGGTGATCCAGTCGTGCTGGTCGAACGGGCTCAATCATGTTGGCGGCGTGTGCCAGATGAATACGGGCTCCACGCTGGCGGGGCGTCCTTCGCTGGGAAGCTGGGTCACGTACGGGCTGGGGAGCGAGAATGCCAACCTGCCGGGTTTCGTCGTGATGAAAGACGCCCCTCGTGCCACAGTGGCCGGGGGCCCGCGAAACTGGGGCACAGGCTTCATGCCGGCGGTGTACCAGGGGACGCAGCTCGACGGCGGAATGCAGCCCATTGCGAATCTACGAACGCCGGCCAACATCGGGCCGGCGCGACAGCAGGGCAAGCTCGAATACCTGGGCCAGCTCAACCGGCGCCATCTCCTTTCGCGGATCGACCAGTCCGAGCTTGATGCCCGGATCAAGAGCTACGAGCTGGCGTTTCGGATGCAGGCCGAGGCGCCCGAGGCCGTGGACCTGGCGCGGGAGACGGAAGCGACGCATGCGCTCTACGGCCTGGACGACCCGGCAACCGACCGTACCGGGCGGCTGTGTCTGCTGGCGCGAAGGCTGGTCGAGCGCGGCGTGCGGTTTGTGCAGATCTACTGCGGAGCGGGGAGCAAGTGGGACGCCCACACCGCCATTGAAGCAAACCACGCCCAGACGTGCCGCGCCATGGACCGGCCGGTTGCGGGACTTCTCAGGGACCTCAAGAGCCGTGGCTTGCTGGAGGAAACGCTTGTGGTCTGGGGCGGCGAATTCGGCCGCACGCCGATGTCCGAGAAAGGCGACGGCCGGGATCATAATCCGTATGGCTTCACCATGTGGATGGCTGGAGGGGGCGTGAAGCCGGGAATCGTCGTGGGGAAGACCGACGAAGTGGGTTTGCATGCCATCGAGAACCGGCTGCACGTTCACGACATCCACGCCACGATTCTGCACGCGCTCGGGGTTGATCACTCCCAGCTCGTTTTCCGATACCAGGGTCGTCCCGAGCGCCCGACGGTGAATGAAGGGCGGGTGTTTCGTGGTCTATTCTCGTAGTGCTCTGATTACCTCAAGAGCCAGCCGGCCATCGTCTTGGTGACGAACTCCGCGGCATCTTGCTGGACAAAATGGCCGGCGCCGGGGATCGTCACAAGCGTCAGGTCGGCGTCGATCCATTTCCATGTGTCGTTGAGTGCGCCGGGGAGGAGCGCCTGGTCCTTGAGGCCGTGGATCATGAGCACGGAGCATTTGACCGGAGGAAAATCGGGCACCGCCGGTTGCTTGGCGGCCGAGTTTTTCGCGGCATCATCCGGCAAGCGTGGGTAGTTTGCCTTGTAGTAGTTGAGCATTCCTTCGAGGGAGGATCGCTTGAACGCCGCGAGATAGACCTTGCGGGCCTCGGCGTCCTTGACCCAACCGGTCAGAAACTCCAGCGGAACGTGCTTGGCCGCATCGTCTTTCTGAAAGTTGCGGGCGTACTGGCTGTTCTTCTGTTGTTCGGGGTTCGTGGCCAGCTCGCGAAGGAGCCCGCGGGGATGAGGCAGATTGAGGATGATGAGTCTGTCGGTCAATTCGGGATGAGTCATGGCGAAAGTCCAGGCGACCAAGCCTCCCCAATCGTGACCGACGATCACCGCCTTGCCGGGCCCGAAGTGCTTGACGACCGCGACCACGTCGCCGACTAACTTCTCGGTCTTGTAGTTCTCGACGCCCTCGGGCTGATCACTTGCGTTGTAGCCGCGCTGATCGATCGCGACGACGTGGAAGTGTTTGGCCAGCTCAGGCATCTGAGCACGCCAGGAATACCAGAAGTCGGGGAAGCCGTGGATCAAGACGACCAGAGGGTCTTCTTTGCGGCCCAGGCTGACGAAGTGGATCTTGACCCCGCTGGAATCGACGAATCCATCTTCTGCTCCGGGAAGAAGCGTCGACGCCGCTGGTGCTGGATCAGACACGGGATCGTCGGCCCTGGCGTCGGACGACGCAGCCAGGAGCGCCAGGGCAAGCGCCACGAGAATCCCCTGCCCTGATCGAATTCGGTACGGAGAGCTGGGGCGCGGTGACCGCTTCATGATTTTTTTCCTTGGAGTTCCGTTGCCGCAGAGCAAGTGGACTCTGCTCGGGTGAACCATCAGTTTACTACATCCCAGGCTGCCGATCGCCGAGTGACCCATCAGAATGGAGCCAAATTCAACGAGAGCATCATCCGGCTCAGCCGCACTTGTCGATGTTGACAGATTGATTCTAATTCTATAGAAACCGATCCGCTTGATGACGTGGCGATCATCTTGGGAGACGAGGAGTGAGCGCGATGGCCCGAAGAGCAAGTGTTTTGAATCAGTTGGAAATGGAATGACCGCGGTTTCGAGTTAGCTTATAACTCGAATGGGAGGTCTTCCATGAGCAAGCCACGTAAGCACTACGATGCGGTCGAGAAAGTTGCCATCCTGCGACGCCATCTCATCGAGCGTATCCCCGTCTCTGATCTTTGCGATCAGTACGACATCCAGCCATCGATGTTCTACAACTGGCAGAAACAGTTGTTCGAGAACGGGGCCGCAGCCTTTGGGCAGACTCGCTCGGCACCGGAGAAGCACCAGGAGCGCAGAATCGCTGCTCTTCAGGATAAACTGCAGCGCAAGAACGAGGTCGTGTCCGAGCTGCTGGAAGAGCATGTCAAACTAAAAAAAGTTCTTGGGGAGCTCTGACCGGAGCCTGGGTTCCCCACGACACTCGTGACCAGATCGTCGACTACGTTCGCTATTGGTCGGACCGGACGGAAATCCCGGCCAAGCAAATCGTCCAGTGGATCGGTTTCAGCCTGAGCAAGTTCCACGACTGGCGAAAACGTTACGGCAAAGTCAACGAGCACAACGGTTGGATTCCCCGCGATTGGTGGCTCGAAGACTGGGAAAAGCAGGCGATCATCGAGTTTCACGACAAGAATCCGCTTGAGGGTTACCGCAGGCTTACGTTCATGATGCTCGATGCCGACGTTGTTGCGACCAGCCCTTCCAGCGTGTACCGAGTGCTCAGCGACGCCGGTCTAATGAACCGCCACAACACCAAGCCTTCGCTCAAAGGAACGGGGTTCCAGCAACCGCTCGGTCCGCACGAGCACTGGCACGTCGACATTGCCTATATCAACGTCCTCGGCACCTTTTTCTTCCTTTGCAGTTTGCTCGACGGCTACAGCCGGTCGATCGTGCACTGGGAGATCCGGCCCAAGATGGAAGAAGGCGACGTCGAAACAATTATTCAGCGAGCTCTCGAGCAATATCCCGGGGTGTCTCCCCGGATCATCAGCGACAACGGACCTCAGTTCATTGCTCGAGATTTCAAGGAATTCATCCGCATCTGCGGTATGACGCACGTGAGAACCTCACCGTACTATCCCCAGAGTAATGGCAAGATCGAGCGATGGCATCGTTCGATCAAGTCAGAATGCATTCGTCCGGGAACACCTCTTTCAGTGGAGGATGCCATCCGCTTGGTCGAGGGCTATGTGCGGCACTACAACGAGGTGCGGCTTCATAGTGCAATCGGCTACGTAACACCACTGGCCAAGATGTGCGGTCGAGACAAGCAGATCTTTGCTGACCGAGATCGCAAACTCGAGGCGGCAAGGAGTCGCCGAAAAGAAGTCCGTGCCCAGCAGCGTCAAGTCGGTTGACGCAGGGCAAAGCAGTTGTCAGCCCCGTCGAATGGATCTACGATGGCCAATGGCCTGGGCGGAGGATAGGACTCCGTGGCGACACGACCTGAGCGCCGTCCCAGGGACCAAGACCGAAGGAAGGGCGGCAGGAAGCCGCCCCTCACCTCACCTTCGGGATTGGTACCAATGCGCTAAATCGTTCCACTCAATCGTTTCTCCACCAGTAGCTAACGACGCAATCCGGGAATTCCATTTCACGCTGAACCACTACACAAGTAAGCAGCCGACGGACGGCGAGCTCGAGATCTTGAGGGTTCTGTGGGATCTGGGTCCTGCGGGATTGGGACAGATCCACGAAGTGCTCGTTCAGCAGCGCGGTGTGGCGATAACGACCGTGGCGACCATGCTGAAAATGATGCTCGCCAAGGATCTTGTCGAGCGTACGGATGGACCACGCGGGTACTTGTGGCACGCTCGGGTGAGCCGCAAGGCGACGATATCAGGTCTTATCGGCAAGCTTGTGCTGCTTGTCTTTGATGGTTCAGCTCACCGGCTGGTTGCGCATCTGGTACAGGAGGGCGAGCTTGACGAGGGCGAGCGCGAAGAAATCGCGGAGCTACTCAGGTCGCAAAAGGACAAGAAGCGATCCTCAGGGAAGAAAGGGACCAAGTCATGAGCTTCAGGCTTTTGAGCGATTCGCCGGTATGGACGGGCGCGGGCTGGACGATGTTGCATCTGGTCTGGGTGGGGGGAGTAGCTGGTGTGCTGGCGGCTCAGTGTGCGCTCTGATGATGCTATTGACCGGGCTGATCGGCGTCAGCGGGTTGAGGCGATCGAGCCGGCTCATCACCGGTGGCGAGCTATCGCGCCGGCTGCGTGCGCTGGCTGACTCGCTGCACATTGCACGGCAGGTCAGCATCGGCGTGTGCGATCGCCTGGCCGTTCCGGTGCTCATTGGCGTGCTCCGCCCACTGATTCTTCTGCCACCGGCTGCTGTTTGCGGCTGGAGCGCCGACCAGCTCGAAATGGTGTTGATGCACGAGCTGGCACATCTTCGGCGGTGGGACAACGTGATCAACATCTCCCAGCGGCTGGTGGAATCGCTGTTGTTCTTCCACCCGGTGATTTGGTGGTCGTCGGAATGGCTCTCTCTGGAGCGAGAGTCGTGCTGTGACCGGCTCGTTGTCGGTCGAAGCGGCGGGCCGGTTGCTTACGCAGAAGTTCTGGTGGCGCTCGCCGGATCGCGCTGTCAGAAGCGTGCGGGGGTGCTCGCGATGGCGGATCGGATGGTGATGACCCGCATTCGTCGGCTTTTCAAGGTTGAGGACCAATCCATGAAATTGACCGTGCCGGAAGGAATCGGCTTGCTGGGCGCTGCGATCGTCGGGACTTTGCTGGTGTTCGCCGCGCAAGCGGCGCAGCAGGAATCGAGAAATGAATCGCCAGGAGCTCGTTCGTCGATCTCTCGAGGCAGCAAAGGAGGCCGTCGCTGCGCTGCCGCGGGAAGGAATGGAATTCGACTTTACGGTTGATACTCTCGCGAACATTGCGAAGGCGCAGATGACGCTGGGAGACAGGGGTGCGGCACTGGCGACATTGAAAATCGCCTACGATTCGATCGATCGTGTCGACACCAAGAAGAGCGATTTTGCATTGCTCGGTTCCCTGACTCTGGTTGCCAGGCATCGGCGCGAGCTGGGCAATGTAGCCGCTGCCCGCGTCACGCTCAACCGGATGGTCACGGTTGTTGAGTCGCTCGAGGCTCAACCATTTGTCGAAGAGATCGTTCAGGTCACGGGATCCAAGGATCCGATACGCAGGAAGCACGAGAACCAACGCGATGATCCGGTGCGAGCTGCTGCTCTTGAACGCGGAGGAGCAACTTGCACTCGGCGACCGTGACGCTGCGCTGGCGACCTGCCGACGGGCCCTGAAGGTGATCGAGACGCAACAAGGCTGCCAAGGTCGCACGCTCGATGCCGCCAGGCACGTGCAATGTTGCCCTGGGAAATCTTGCGGGGTGCCTCGCGCACAACGGCGAGATGGCGGAGGCCATGAAGCTGGCCGCAAGCATCGAATCGCCTGACGGGAAGCTGACGGCATATGACCTGGTGGCCATTGCCATCCGTGATGGCCGCACCAAGGAGTGAGCACAAACGCAGGGCGGGTGCTGTGGGCGGGATCGCTCAGGGGCGAATCCGAAAGGATTGCTCGGCCCGGATCAGTTCAGGCTGGGGTTGTCGGGGATGTGCTTGATGGGGATGACGGACTGGATCTGGCGGCGTCCGGCCTCATTCATGGCGTCTTTCCAGAGCGCATTCAAGTCGCTGTCGGTGTCGGTGAAGACATGGTGGGGGTCGCACGGCAGGAGCAGCCATGAGCCTTCAGCAAGCTCATTTTCGAGCTGGCCCGGCCCCCACCCAGAATGACCGATGTAGAAAATCGCCTGGCCGTCATCGGACCCGGCAAGCGACT
This sequence comes from uncultured Planctomycetota bacterium, assembly GCA_963823665.1. Lineage (GTDB taxonomy): Bacteria > Planctomycetota > Planctomycetia > Isosphaerales > Isosphaeraceae > CAVXHV01. The sequence continues at coordinate 168,841 of CAWGMQ010000002.1, read as the reverse complement.
CCATGTCGTGCAGCTCGGTTGCGATGTAGACATCGTCGGTGACGATCAGGTTGGCATGGGGCCTCAAGTCGTGAATCGCCATCAAGGTGCCGCCGACCGGCCCGCCATGGCGCACGTTTCCTCCGCGGACGCACTCCGACTGGCTGATCTGCCCCCAGACCTGGTGAAGGGGCATGCTCATCTCACGATTGAGGATCAACCCGAGCGCACCCTCCTCGCCGTGAGCCGCAATCAGCACTACGGTGCGCGCGAAGTTGGGGTCAACCAGACCGGTCGACGCGATCAACAACTGACCCTTGAGCGATGCCATGATAAGTTAGTGCCGTGTGAAAGAGTTTCTCTCCCTTTGTTTCTTGTCGAAATATCACCCGCGGTGATCGTCGAGAGCCGTTTGATATCAACCTGGTGCGGGTCAATCGGATGAAGGGCCCCGGCCGTACATCACGGCCGGGGTCATCGGCATCAAGCAGCCTTCTTGGGTATTACCTGGGCGGGAGCCGGCTCGGGCGCTGCTTTGGGCTGCGGCTCTCCGCTGGGGGATGGTTGCGTCTTGGATGGCACGAGCTCGACGGGCACGGACTTCTTGTCCTTGTCTTTTGACTCGCCGGCGCCTGAGGTCTTGGCTCGAACCTTGAGGATAATCGTTCCGTCCTTGATCTCGAGGCTTTCAAGCTTGCGGATCATCTCGGAGGTTTTCTCGTCCTTGTATGCGTCTTTGGCGAGGTTTTGCTGCCGCATATTCTTCATGAAATCTTCCGGCGGTTTCTTGCCGTTGACCGCAAAATTGTCGAGCGTGACGATCAAGACGCCGTCGCGAAGGGATGCCTTGAGATCGGCTTCGCCATTCAGATAGCGGCCTTTGACAAGGCCCCCGATCACTGGCATGTTCAGTTTATCAAGGGGGAAGCTAACCCGCCCTTTGACCTCGTCGCCCTCGACCTTGACGTAAATGCGACCCTTCAGTTCGGGGTTCTCCTCGATCAGGGCATTAAGGTCGTCGCTGGTCAAGACGAGGGGCTCAACCGTCGTCCCGGCTTCCACGGCCTTGCGGAACACCTCAACCCGATCTTTCACCGCTTGACGCTTTTCAGCGGACATTTCGAGCACGGGGAGCTGTTCCGGGGCGGTGCCGGTGTATTCTTCAGCCATGCGACCTGCCCAGCGGTAAAGGACAAAGAGGAGGATGCCCACGAAAATCGCCGCGAGCACCGTCAGCACGATAGCGATGATGCAGCCGTAGAAGAAGCATCCGCGCTGGTGCGGAGGGGCCTCGTACTGCTCCGGAGTGAACTTCGGTGTCTGGTAGAATTCGGGATCATTGGTCGACATCGGATGCTCGTCTCAACTCGATTGAAATTGTTGTTTTCGGGTTGTCAGCCCCTAGCCCCCCGCAAAAAGCAGGCCGGCCCGCCTCATCTTGATTACAACCCGGGAATCGAACCAGTTATGGAACTGGTGTTCAGTTCCCGCGTTGGTATTCGGTAGGATGTTCGGTCCTGTGCCTGAAATCTTTGTCTAACGGCGACGAATTGTCGAGTGGTCGCTAGTCAAGGAGAAAGAATGCTCGTCATACGTGATCTGGTGAAGATCTACCCCGGCCCCGTCACGGCGCTTGCCGGGATCGATCTGGACGTGCCGAACGGGATGTTCGGTCTGCTGGGGCCCAATGGTGCGGGCAAGACGACATTGATGAGGATTCTGGCGGGCCTGCTGGAATCGAGCTCGGGCCTTGCGACTCTCGACGGCGAGTCGATGCTCAAGCGTCCCGAGCGTATCTGGGAGGTTCTGGGCTACCTTCCGCAGGACTTCGGTTTTTTTCCGCACCTGACCGGCGAGAAAATGCTCGAATACCTGTTGCGGCTCAAGGGTGTGAGTGCGCCTCAGGGCCTGCGCGCGTTGTGTCGCGACTTGCTGGAGCGGGTGAACCTTTCGTTTGCAGGCTGGCGCAAGGTCAAGACGTACTCAGGCGGGATGCGACAGCGGCTGGGGATCGCGCAAGCCATTGCCGGCAACCCTCGGTTGATGATCGTCGACGAGCCAACGGCGGGGCTCGACCCCGAAGAGCGACTGCGGTTTTACCGGTTGCTCTCCGAGCTGGCCGCGGACCGGATCGTGCTGCTCTCCACCCACATCGTGGAGGATGTGGCTGTGCTTTGCCCGCGCTTTGCCGTGATCAGGAGTGGCCGGCTGGTGGCCAACACGACGCCAAGCGGGGCCCGCGAGGCGATCGAGGGAACGATTTACGAAGGCTCGATACCCGCTGCACAGTACGAGCAGCTCGAGGCCGATCCTGCGCGATGCGTGACCCAGGCTTATCTGGTCGAAGGGCGGAACCGGGTGCGGGTCTATGAACCCAATGGTACGCCGCCTGGCGGGTTCGCTCCGATTGCGCCGACACTCGAAGATGCGTACCTGGTCGCGATCAGAACCGGTAGTCTTCCCGGTACGAGTGCACCTGCGGTTCGCGAGTTGGCCAACGGTGCGGCGCTCGTCCACGGCCACGGTGAACGAGGTGAGGCATGATGGGGAGACCATGGCGGGCGTGGTCGCGTTTTCGGACCGTGTTCCTGGGCGATCTGGTCTATCATTCGCGACGCCCGCTTTTTGCCGTGTGGGCGCTTGTCCTTGCGCTTACCGCCTGGGGACTTTCGGGCGGAAACGTGCGGATTGTCTCGGGCGACGCTTCGGTTGGGGGCACGAAGGCGTATATCACCTCCGAATTTGCCATAGCGATGCAGCTTGCGATCTTCACGACGATGTTTTATGCCTTTTTCATCTCCGTCGCCGCAGGCATGGCGATCATCCAGGACGAGGAGTGGCGACTGGGGGACATGCTCCATGCGACGGCGCTTCGCCCGCGCGAATATATCTGGGCGAAGTTCGGTGCCGTGCTGACAGGATGTCTCTGCATCCTGTGCATTCACCTGGCGGCGAGCGCTTTCTTCTTCCACCTGATGCCCAACGCTGAGGCGCAGGAATTTCGCGGTTCGTTCCACCTTCTTAATTACCTCAAACCTGCGCTCGTCTTTTCGGTACCGACGATCGTTTTCCTGGCAGGTGTATCGTTTGCAATCGGCGAGTGGTCGCGCCGGCCTGTACTTGTGTTTCTGCTGCCGGTGGCGATCGTGATTCTTAACGGCTTCTTCCTGTGGGAGTGGTCGCCGAGCTGGCTTGACCCGCGGGTCGATTACGCACTCATGATGATCGACTCAGCGGGGTTTCGCTGGCTCAACGAGACCTGGCTGAAGGTGGACCGCGGGGTAAACTTCTACAACACGGCGGCGATCCCGCTCGATCGGGGTTTCCTGATCAGCCGTGCGGTCTTCATTGGACTGGGCTTACTGGCCGTGGCTCTGGGCCGCTGGCATTTCACGAGACGACTGCGCGGAGTTGTCTCGCAACGAACCAGGAAGCACGCTATTTTGGCGGCGGAGCCCAATCCATTACCGGTTGTTGTCAAGCGGGCGGCAGCACTGGAATCGCTGGGGATGAGGTCAGCGCGCCCGGGCTTGCTGGCGGGTGCCTGGCACGTGGCGAGAATCGAGCTTATCGAGCTGCGCTCTAGCCCAGGGCTTTATCTGTTCATTCCGCTGATCTTGCTGCAGACGGTTGCCACGGCGCTCATCGAAGTGAGCTTTCTCGACACGTCGCTGCTCATCACGCCGGTTCGTTTCGCCGTGGGCACGATGGGCACGCTGATCACGTGCCTCTGCCTTCTTCTGCTGTTTTACACAGTCGAGGCGATCGAGCGGGAGCGGTCGACGCGGCTGGCGGCGATCGCGTTTGCCACGCCCGTTCGCAGCGGCGCGTTCTTGCTGGGGAAGAGCATCGCACTGGCGGTGGTTGCGATCGTCGTCGTGATCGCGCTTTTCGTGGCGGGGTTGATCGCGCTCGCGATCCAGCAAAAAGTCGGCGTCCAGCTCCGGCCGTTCTTGCTCTACTGGGGGTTGTTGCTCGCTCCCTCGATTCTGGTGTGGACCGGCTTTGTGACTTTGGTTCACACGATCACTCAGAATCGGTACACGACGTATGCGCTCGCGCTGCCTTTGCTCTACTTCACGGGTTATCGCCTCATGACCGACCGGATCAACTGGGTGGGGAACTGGCCGCTCTGGAGTGCGGTACACGCGAGCGACATCAGTACGCTGGAGCTGGATCGCATTGCGATTGTCTTGAGCCGCGTGCTTGCAGTGGGCGTGACGGTCCTCTTCGTGGCGATGACACTGCGGTTTGCGCGTTGGCGCGAAGTTGATGCGACACGATTCATCCACCGCCTTCGGCCGGTTTCGCTCTTCCGCACTGTGCTCAGGCTGTTGCCGTGGGCCATTGTGCCGCTGGCGGCGGGCATCTGGCTCGCTCTTCTGGTCGGCTGGGGCTACGAAGGAGGCTCGGCAGAGAAGCAGGCGAAGGATTACTGGCGGAAGAACCTCGCCACGTATCGCGATGCCAGGGTGCCTGATATTCAGCACGTGACGCTCGAGCTGGACCTCTTTCCGGAAAAGCATCGATACCATGCAAAGGGCAAATATCTGCTGGTCAATCTCGGCGAGAAGCCGCTTGACGAAATCTTGCTGACGGGTGGTCTACACTGGGAGAAGCTTTCGTGGACGATGGGGGGTGAACCGGTGTCACCGATCGACCGCTCACATTTATACGTGTTCATTCCACCGGGGGGCTCGTTCGCGCCCGGCCAGAAAGTGGAGATCGGGTTCGAACACGAGGGGACTTTTCCGCGGGGGATCAGCAAGCGTGGTGGCGGTGCTCCGGAGTTCATCCTCCCTTCATCGGTTGTTTTGACGAGCTTTCGCCCGAGCATCGTACCCTTGCTCGGGTTTCAAGACTCGGTCGGGATCGACGACGAGAACCGTCAAGATCCCAAGGAATATCGTGACGACTTCTACAAGGGGCAGACGGATTCCTTCATGGGGGCCAGAGCGCCTTATACGACGAAGATCACGGTCACGGGGCCGGAAGATTTCACCATCAATTCAGTGGGCACGAAGACTGCCGAAGATGTGAAAGATGGCCGCCGCACGGTGGTCTGGGAGAGCGACTTTCCGGTGAGCTTCTTCAACGTGATTGCGGGACGATGGCAGGTGGAGCGCGGCGAAGGGACAGCCGTTTACTACTACCGCGGGCATCCTTACAACATCGCCGAGATGCGCGAGGCGCTCGACGCGGCGCGTCGTTATTGTTCCGAGTGGTTTTACCCGTTTCCGTGGCGCGAGCTGAAGCTCAGCGAGTTTCCCAACCTTGCCGGCTATGCGCAGGGATTTCCCACGAATATCACGTTCTCCGAGGGTATCGGCTTCTTGACTTCGAGCACGCCGGAGAACCACGCTGCGTTCGAGATCACGTCGCATGAGGCGGCGCACCAGTGGTGGGGCAACCTGCTTTCGCCGGGCAAGGGACCTGGGGGCAACATCCTCTCGGAAGGCACTGCGCATTTCTCGACCATTCTGCTGGTTGAGCAGGCGAAGGGATTGAACTCCCGCATTGATTTTTGCAAGCGGCTCGAGGCGAGTTATACTCGGAGCCGGCAGTCTGACTCAGAGCTCCCGCTGGTGAAGATCACCGGCGAGCGCCCTGGCGACACCACTGTCACTTACGACAAGGGAGGCTGGGTCTTCTGGATGCTCCTCAACCAGATGGGACGCGACAAGGCCCTGGCCGGCATGCGGGCGTTCATCAAGACGTATCAAGCCAATACGGATCATCCCGTCCTTCAAGATTTTCTGGTCTCGATGCGGCCGTTCGCCGCTGATCCCGCCGCGTTCGACGCCTTTACTCATCAGTGGTTCCATGAAGTGGTGGTGCCTGAATATGTGTTGCACGACGCGAAGAAAACGGCGCGGGGGGAAAGCTGGGACGTGAGCGTGCGGGTGGAGAATGCCGGAAGCGGGGAGATGCCGGTTGAGATCGCTGCGACGCGCGGGGAACGGTTCAACAAGGATGGATCGGCTTCGGCTGATTACAAGGAAGCACGTGCGACGGTTGTGTTGGGGAAGGGTGAGTCGAAGAAGGTTGAGATCAAGAGTCACTTCGAGCCGGTGAAAGTCGTTGTTGATCCTGACGCCAAAGTACTTCAGCTTCGGCGGAAGAGCGCCGTGGCCGGGCTTTGATGGATCGGGAACGGATGGACGGAAACTCAACGCCAATGATTCAGGACGTGGATTGCGTCGGCGAGGGCGTTTCCAGAAGACTCCAAGTTTGAAAGTGCCGTCGCGATAGCCCGCTCGGTCAGGTTATGACGTGGGTCGTTACGACTGCTTTGGACGATCGAGATGACGGGCTCGGACGTCAGCTGCTTCGCGGTCCCGCTCCGCTTCGATCAACGCCATGTTGTTGGCGACGTAGTCGAGCGCCTCGCGCACCGCTTCCAGAGGCACAGCGTACTCGCGGGCGAACTCATCGGGAGAGTAAGGGTCGGGACCGTGGACTGCTTCGTAGACGACGGCAGCGCGGATGCGGCGATCCTTCAAGAAGAGCTGGCGATAGTTGGAGCCGGGACGCGCCTCCAAGTGCTGGTAATGGGTGACGGTCGAGGTTGCCATCGCTTTTTCTCATCGTTTGTCGTTGTTGCCCATTCCCACAGGCTAAGTGCTCGCTGCTACACGTGTCCAGCAGTTTTCGCGCTGCTCCTGCTGGTTGCCCATTTATTGTAGCTGATGTGCTCCGCGTGATGTACCATCGCCGCCGCCTGAGATTGCGAATCTGGGACGTCGACTGGGAGATCTCGATCCAGGCTACTGCAATTCGGGAGCGAATCGACGAGTCTGGAGCCAACCAATCAAATGACGATCCACGACATAACGATTCCGATGAGTGATTCGCTCGCCGTCTGGCCTGATGACACGCCGTTCCGATTTACCTGGACGTGGAGGAAGCAGGACGGGGCGACGGTGAATGTGGGCCAGTTTGGGCTGAGCGTTCATACCGGGTCTCATGCGGATGCGCCGTTTCATTACGATGACGCAGGTGCCACCATTGACGCGGTCGGGCTGGAGCCGTTTATCGGACCTGCACGGGTGATCTCTATTGCCGGCTCCTTGCGAATTCGGCGGGAGGATGTGGAGCGGTTCGATCTTTCGAGGACACCTCGCGTGCTGTTTCACACGGGCTCGTGGACGGACCACGCGTGCTTTCCGGCGAGTATCCCCGTCATGGATGAAGATCTTCCGGAGTGGCTCAGTCGACAGGGGGTCGTTCTGGTGGGGCTCGATGTTCCGTCGGTCGACCAACTGGACAGCAAGACTCTGCCGGTTCATCACGCATTGGGGGCGAATGGGATCACGATTCTCGAATCGCTCGAGCTTTCGGGTGTTCCTGACGGTGTTTATGAGCTGATTGCGCTTCCCATGAAGCTGGTTGGGGCTGATGGGGCGCCGGTGCGTGCGATTCTTCGATAGAACCGGACTGGTTACGCGCGTGATACCCCATTGCACTGGGCCTACCGTTCGTCTTGGCTGAAGCGGGCGGGCGTATCGTCGGACTGGAGCGCGAAGTATTCGGCGCCGCCGCGCACGGCCGAGGCATCAGTCGCGCGAAGCGACGGCCCGCGATGCTCGAGCTGGTCAACGGCCGTTTGGGAAGCATCTTCAGTCTCGCTTGATTTCTCGCTAGTCTCTGATACTCGGCACCCGAGCAGGCAGCGGTTCTCCGTCTATTCATTCCCGAGCAATGGGACCGAGGCGGTCTCACTGCTTGGCTCGTTCGGCCAAGGATCGCCGGAGTCGAGACGGGACATTGCATGACGGCCGCCGGGTTGCCGGTGCGTCACGGGCGCTCAGTGGCAGGTCAGCTTGCGGTTTACGCAAAGACGGCTGTCAGCACTAGCTCTTGCCGTGCGGCCAGCACTACTTCGATGCAGCGCCGTTGGCCTGGAGATCCGCCTCTTTGAATTCCACCGAAAACGGCTCGGAACTGGAGTTCGCCGCGTCGAGCCCAACTTTCAGCGTTGCCGGCCAGCTAATTTCGATCGGCTTGAGCTCCGTCCATTTGGTGCCGTCCTTGGAGAACGCACCGATAATGACGTTTCCCTTGCGATGAACTCGCACATAGTACGTTTCGTGCTGAGCTGTTTCGCCGAGGAGGGGCGGAGGCTGGCCATCGGTCACCGAACTCAGGAGGACGCCGCCGAAGGTTTTTCCATCGCGAAAAATGGCGACCCGATCTAGCCGAATGAAGTTTTCCGAATTGTTCCAGACAAGGATGCCGGCCCTGTTCTGCGATAATATCCGAGGATTAACAGACGTTGGGCCAGGTTGGAATTTGGCGACGACCTTAACTGTGAAAGCGAAATCACCTTGCACTGAGCGCAGGACGCGCGGTGCATTGGCCAGGCTTCCATCGGGAGACACGTCGTGCAAACGGCCGGGCACCCGCAAGGACAGAACATTCTGCTCAGCACGGATTTCGCAATCGTTGTCCGGGTCGATGGCCAATCCCCAGCCCGCTAACTCGCGACCTTTCGGCTCCGGGGCCGGCATGCCCACGGAACGGTTATCGCCGACGCGTGCCGGCGTTTGGAGCAAGCCGTGATCGATCCAGTACAACCAAATCTCGCCGAAATGTTCCGGTGCGTCGCGGAAGGTGTTCATGTCCACGAACGCGATGCCCTCCGTCTCATCGATCGTTAGGCCGACAAGAAGATCCATCAATTCGGTCGAGGGAAACATCGCAGCGCCGAGAGCCGGAAGATCCCACTGAATGAGACTGCCGGCGTTCGATCGCAGAACGACGCGCCGATCGTCCCGGCTGAACCAAACACGATTTGGCTCAGCGCCCGATCTTGCCGGCAGGGGAGGTACCAGGAGGTCGCCGGTCGTGCCGTCCCAGACGCGGACGTTTTGCAGCGCATCGGCCGTTGCGACATACCGTCCGTCGCAACTGAATGTCGCAGAACGGACGAAGTTGGGATGTCGCAAGGGCGGTCCGGCCGGCTCGCCGGTCGCGCTGTCGTAGACCCGCGCCGTCGTGTCGGAGGACGCGATGAGTAAGTGCTTGCCATCGCGGCTCAGTTTGAGAGACTGAATGACCGCATTCGTCTTCGTGACGACGAAGCGTGTCGAACCGGTCTCGACGTCGATGAGTGCCGCAGTTGGATGAGCTCCGGTCTTGAACCTAGTCGCAGCGGCAAGTAGTCCGCCGTTCTCGCTCAGCGAGATGACCGATTGCTGGGCGGTCGAGGGTCCTTTCGGCCGAGCGGCCGCGCTCACGCGAACGAGATCTTTGCTTGCGTCAGAGGGGGCCAGAAACGGCTCAACCAGCGTTCTTCCCGTATCCGCCTCCCAGGTGTAGACGGCACCGTTTATATCAGCCGCCGCAAGACGATGGCCTTGGCCATCGAGGCTCAAGTCCACGCGGCCATTCACCGGGAACCGAGGGCCGATCGCCTCTCCAGACTGGGCAGACCAGATCCTCACCCCGTTCATGGCGATGGTCGCCACCCTTTGCCCGTCCGCGCTGAACTCAGCCCCGAGCACAGCGCCCTCGGTATTCAAGGTAACAACCGCCCGGCTACGGGTGCGCTCTTGGATGGTTGTCTTGCCCGGCGGGCCGAAACGAATCTCTCGCTTCCCGTCAGGACTATAAGCAACGCTGAGACCCGTGGCGAGATCCGGCCACGACCCACTCAGGTGGGCTCGGCCGCAGTCGAATTCATAAAATCGACCACGAAACTGACTGGGCGGCAGTTGCCACAATCGTGCGGTTCCATCGTGGCCGGCCGACAACACATAGCTGCCGTCCGGGCTGAACACGAGTTGTGTGAGCGATGCCACGTGACGGAAACTCATGCCGGGCTTGTCGCTCGTGGTGGCGCCGATGGGAAGCAAGCGCGAGCGATCCCAGAATTGGACCCATCCTCCACTACTCGCCGTGGCGATCACCCGGCCGTCCGGAGAAAAACAACCGCGTTGCACCTCGCGCGGAGTTTCAAAATACCGTTCCCCAGCGTCGGGGCCTCCAGGCACGTTCAGCAGCCAGACCGTGCGGGTTGATCCAAATGTGAGGACCTGTTTGCTGTCCGGACTGAAAACGGCCTGGCTGAGAGCTTTGCCCCGTGGCACGCTGCTGAACTCTGTTCCTGCTTACCAGAAATGCAGTGAGCTTTTTTCATACGCGGTCACGCCGTCCGAGCGGCCGTGATTATAAACCGTTACGACCCAGCGACCGTCCGGACTGAACGAGGGAAGCACCTTGGCGACAGGACCCAGACTCCCGGGCTGCATTCGGTGCGGTAAAGGTGGACTTTGCGCCTCACCGGTTGCTGCGTTCCAGACCCGCGCATGTTCCGAGTCATCGACCGTCAAGAACCGGGAGCTATCCGGGCTGAAGACAACGAACAGCGCTGCGCCGGCCGTCGCGATCTTGACGGAGCCGACAGCGCCTGTGTCGGCCTGCCAGAGCCGGACGAAACCATCGGTGCAAGCGGTGGCCAAGTACGTCCCGTCGGCGCTGAATGCGGCCCAATTGACCGCAGCAGGGTGATGCAGAGAGAGGAGCGGTTTGCCGTCGGTGGCGTTCCACAATCGAACGCAGCCGTCCTTCCCGGCCGTGGCAATCCGCTGGCCGGCCGGATCGATCGTAACATGAACTACGGCTCCTTCGTGGCGCAATTCGGCCAGGCACTGATTCCGACGAGGCTCCCACAGGTAAGCACGCGCATTCTCGGTGACCGTCGCGATTCGTTCGCCGGATGGTGTGAACTCCGCCTCGAGTACCGCGTCCTTATGGAAGCAGATTCCCAAAAGGTGCGGGCAGCGTGCGAGGAGCGCCGCGATCCGCTGTCGATGGCCACCGGCCTCGCCGCGACCCTGATCGAGCTTCCAGGCGCGGTGATACCACAGCAGAGCGGTCCACCAGTCACCGTCCTCGGCGGCGTGGTCGCCCGTCGAGCTGGAGAGCCGGACCAGGCTTTCTCGAGTTTTCTTGGCGGCCGACTCTGTTTCCATCCGCCGCTGCGTGATCTCGGCGTTCGCCGTGCTTAGGCCTTGGTTGATTCCCTGTAAGCTCAGGGTAAACCAGGAACCGAGTGCGAGGAGGGCGACGACTGCCGCCAGGCTAACTCCGATGGCGGACGCCAGCGCGGGCCGTCGCCGGAGCCATTTGACCGACCGTTCGAGCTGTCCCACCGGCCGAGCTTGGATCGGCTCCCCATTCAAGAACCGCCCTAAATCCTCGGCAAGCGCGGCCGCAGTAGAGTACCGGCGTGTCGGCTCCTTGGCCATAGCCTTCAGGCACATTGTCTCGAGATCGCGCGGGATGCGATCGTTGATCTTACGCGGGGGTTTGGGCTCGTCGTTGAGCACCTGGTACAGCAACATCCGCGGATTGCCGCGAAACGGCAATTCGTCGGTCAGCAGCTGGTAGAGGACGACTCCCAGGCTATAGACGTCGCTGCGCCCATCGACTTTGTGGCCTTGCCCCTGCGCCTGCTCAGGGCTCATGTACGCCGGGGTTCCCAGCACGTCGCCCTCAATCGTCATGGTGATTTCGCCGACGTCGCGCTTGGCCAGCCCAAAGTCCATCAAGTGCGGCTTCAGTTGGTCGTCCAACATGATATTTGACGGCTTGACGTCGCGGTGGATCACTCCCCGCTCGTGGGCGTACTGGAGGGCACGGGCGATCTCGGCAATGAGACGGGCGGCTTCGTTCGGGGCCAGCCGGCGACCGGTCAGCCAGTCCGACAGTGACAGCCCCTTCACGAAGTCGCTGACCAGGTAGGGCACCCCCTCTTGCTCCCCCACCTCGTGGACCGCCACGATGAACTCGTGCCGCAACTGGGCAACGCTGCGACCCTCCCGCAGAAACCGTTCGCGATCATCCTCAGTGGCTAGATTGCCGATCCGGGGAACCTTGATGGCCACCGTGCGGGCGAGCTGGTGGTCGCGAGCTTCGTACACCGTGCCAAAGGCCCCGAGACCGGCAGGCTTGATCAGCTCGAATCGGCCGAGCCACCGTTGGCCCTTTCGCAGGCTCCAAGGGACGGTCGACTCCCGCTCCAACTGGAAGCTCGATCCGCAGGAGGGGCAAACCACCTCGTTCTCGGCGACAGACAAGTTCGCCAGCCCGATCGGGTTCTGGCATTGTGGGCAGCGGACGTGCGCCTCCAGCCCGTGCAGCCTCAGGGGTGGCCGCGGGTGGTGGTCGGCGTCGCCTGCTGGTTGTTTCGGTGGCGCCAGGAAGTCCTCTTGGCTGGCCCGCTCGTCGGCGCCAAGGAGCCGCTCGACTTCGGCGTGCAGTTCGTGATCGTCGGCGCACAATTCGTCGAGCAGGGCCGGCCGGTCGGACGGGTCGCACTGAAGCACCTGGTCGAAGATGGCGTAGACCCGCTGATTCGGTTCGGGATTCGTCATGGCACGGCCCCCAGCCGATCTTTCAATCAAGCCCTCGCGAACCGCCAGTCGCTCTCAACCGTCGTGACCGAAACTTTCGGTTGCAACGCCTCCGCGACCTCGGGCACCGTGGAGACCGCCGAAGAACCGGAACGTGACGACCTGGCTTTGCCGTGGGTACGCCTTGGCCAGTTCCTCGAGCGCTTCGTGCAGGGCGATCACATCCACGCCTTGCTCGTCGAAACCGGCGAGGACCTGGTCCAGGGGGACGCGCACGCGGTTCCCGCCCCGCTTCCTGGTCCGACGCGCGCGGGCATGCTCGACCAGGACGCGGCGCATCGCCTCCGCGGCCGCAGCGAACATGTACGCGCGATTGGGGGCGTTGACCAGCGATTCTTTCTCCAGCAGGCGGCAGAACGCCTCGTTGACCAGCGCGGTCGGCTGAAGCGTGTGGTCGGCTCGCTCGCGATGCATCCACCCTTGCGCGATGTTCCGTAGCTCGCCGTAGATGGCCCGCACGAGCTCCTCGTGCGCACCTTCCAGCGCCGGCGCGAGCCTCGCTGAGGAGCCTAGTTATGTCATCCGGTCGTTCGTCGCCCATTTTTTTGCCGATTCGTTTCAGCGGGGCTGAGGGCAGCTCGCGCAATTCTCGCATGTCAACGGGCAGGATGGAAGCCGGCGTCGGCTTCCTCGGCTGCCGCACAATCGAGGAGAAAAGCCATGAGTTGCCTTGGCGGTTTGATTCAGGTCGTCGTCACGGAAGCCGTGAAGGCCGTTGTCAGGAACGTCGGCAAGTAATCGCGGATCGAGCGGGATTGCTCGATCGCGGCCGGGTCGGTGCGCCGGCCCGGCAAGCTCGTCAATTGGCGCAGCCTCGGGGTCGAAACTCGAAGAAGCGCAGGGATGGGGCTCCGCGCGACAACCGCCAAAGAGGCGTTCACGTGGAGATCGGGTTCGACAAGGCGACCCTCTCCTCGACCGATCTGCCTCGGAAGGCGTTGTGTCGACAGTCAAGTCGCAACCCTGGTATCAGGGCCGTGTGTCGAGCCTGGAGCCGTTTCTCACTCGGTCTCGTGACCCGTCACCATGCAGGAAAGAAGAGAGACGTGATCGAGGAGTTCGATTTCGATGCCGTGATCAAGATCAGCATCGGCAAGTAACGCCGATGGTGCGGGCGGCCCCGCCTCGGGGGCGGTGTCGCCGAAGAACTGGAACCGCAACAAGTTCACGAGGAGGCCATGAGATGATCGACATCATCATCGGCAATGCACTTGAGATCATCCTCGGGAAAAAGTGATCCCGAGATGACAGGCGACAGAGGCAGATCGTTTTCACACACACACACCCAGCACGAAGGAAAGGAAGAAACGATGAATCGATTGGTCTGCATCTATAATCCGATGGGCGATCCCGAGAGACCGCGTACCGCGGCTCCGGCTGGCCCTACACCGTGCCATGCGTACGGCAAACCCGCCGTCTTCGATCTTGGCTCGCTTGAAAAGCTCCAGGGCTACCTGAGCGGTTCGGAGTACGACGGCCCCAGCCGCTGGTACTTCAACGGGTTCTGAACGCTGCTTCGATGGCGGCCGCGGGCCCTCCGGCCCGCGGCCGGGTCGTTCACGACCATGAACAGTCGCGTACTTCAATCGAGGAGATGACAGTGATGTTCTCAGAGCGGCTACGGTATCACGGATTTCTCGGAGACGGCGAGTCTCCCGGTGCGGATGAGTCGGCCGCGCCGGTGCCGTGCTTCACCACGGCCTATCGGGTGCCCCAACTCTACGTGCTCGGCTCGTTGGACCGGCTTCAGGGCGGCCCGGGCTGGCGCCTCGATGATGGCCCGGGGCGTTGGTTCTTCGACTTTTGATCGTCCGGCGCGACCGCCCGCGGCGTGCTCCGCGCCGCCCGGGCGGTCCGTCCTTTTCTCTAACGGGGGAATTGCCATGGCGGGAACGGATCAGGCGGTCACAGATCGGGGACGGGGCGAACGTTGCCTCCGCCTGGGCAATGACGTCGTCCTGGACGTCCAGGACGGCATCGCTCGCCTGCTGAACCTGAATCGAGGCCGGTTCTATGGCCTCGACCCGGTCGGGACGAAGCTGTTGACGCTCGTGCTCGACGATGGATTCGACGTGGCGGTGGATCGAGCTGCCGACTTCTACGGCGTGGACCACGCCCGCATCCGCACCGATCTCACCACGCTGGTGGGCGAGTTAGCCCGCAAAAGGCTGCTGGTGAAGCATCGGGGTCCGGTCGCCGCCACGCGGGAAAGCGAGAAACCGCGAGGTCGCCGCGGACATGGACGGACCACTGCTCCGGGCCGCCTTACGGTAGCATCGCTGATGGTCCTCGCCTGGTTCAGCATCCGGCTGCTCGGCTGGGCCACCACGGTCCGGCTGTGGACACGCTGGCACCGTGCCGACCGGGGCCCGTCCCCTCCCGCAGGCTGGGATGATGTGATCGACGCGGTCGATCAGCTTGTCCGCGACGCGGCGTCACGCCGGGTCCTCCTGCCGATGGTCTGCAAGGAACGAGCCCTCGTGGGCTACCAGATCCTTCGAGCGGTCCACGGGCTGCCGGCGGTCCTGAAGGTCGGCATCCGTCGGCATCCGTTCGAGGCACATGCCTGGGTTGAGTGCGGCGGACGCGTGGTCACCGATGAGCCGGAAAACTGCGCGATCTACCAGCCGGTGGCCCATTACTTCGGGTCACGCTGATGTGCAGTCTGCGCTGCCGGGCAGATGTGGTCCCGTCGGGAATTCCGCCGGAGTGCTGCTCCAGGCCCCGCTGGGATCGCGAGGATCGAGACTGGGCCCGCCGCAGGACCGCCCGCCGGCATCAATGCCAATCGTTCGACGTGTCGAAATTCGTCCCCTTCGGTTCCTACTCTGCTGGATCGGGAGTTGCGCCATGAAACCAGGATTCGAGGTTGTTTGTCTTCCGGGAATGCCCGCGGAATTCCGCTTGATCGGAACGCCGGCGGTATCATTCGTCACGTTCGCCGAGGATCCCGTCCTGGCGACTGCAGCCATCTTGATCGGTCGGTTGCACTACCGCGACGAAGCCATGCGGGGATTGCCGGCGTCGGTCCGCGAGAGCCTGACCTCGGCAACCGACGCGGGGTTCGCGCTGGCCGTCCATCGCCAGCTCGGTGCCGCCGGCCTCGCGAGGCTGGAGGGTGAGTTCTCCCTCGCGGTCTGGGATCCCCGGCGGCGGCGATTGCTGGCGCTGCGCGACCCGTTCGGCGCTTGGCCCCTTTACTGGACGATCGACGGCCCGGGCGTCGCCGTGAGCACCCACATCACGTCATTGGGCGGGCGCCGATCCTACAACCTGGAGTACTTCTCGCGCTTCCTTATGGCATCAAACGCGTTCACCGAATTGCCGGGCGAGACGACTCCTTTCGAAGGGGTCCAGCGCGTTCCGGCCGGAACCCTCGTTACGTTGGGTCCGGGCCCGTGCATCCAACGAACGACGACCTGGGACTGGGCAGGTCTCGTTGAGCGCCAGGAACCGATCACCCTGGTCGAAGCCGGCGCGCGCTGCGAGGACCTCCTCCGTCGCGCGGTCGACGAGCGGGTCGCACGCGGTTCCGTCGCGGCGCACCTCTCGGGCGGGATGGACAGTTCGTCGGTGGTCTGCCAGGCGCGGCGATGCCTTGATGGGAGCGGCGGCATGCGACGCTTGACGACGCTGTCGCTCGTCTACCGGAATACCCACCTGGCGGGGGAACGGGCGTTCGCCGAGATGGTCGTCAACCAGGGCGGACTCATCGACGGCCGGTTCATTGACGCTGACGAGGCGCTCGACTTCGACTGGTTTGGCGAGGGGATTCCCGAGCACGACGAGCCGTATGCCGGACTCTTCCGGATGGGGATGGAGCGACTCCTGATCGATGAGGCGCACCGGGCGGGCGCGGCTACCATACTCACGGGCACGGGGGCGGACGACTTCCTGGATGGGCGCTCCCTCCAGATTGCCGGCCTCGTCCGTCGCGGTCGTTGGATCGAGTCGCTGGCCGAGGCGCGGCGATGGGCGCGGGCGACCAACCGGAGCCTGGCGGACATCTGGTGGCGCCGCGGGCTCGGGCCCAATATCCCGCCCAGCCTGCGCGACGGCATCGGGACGTGGCTTCGCCGCGGTCGAGGCGGTTGGCCGGCGCTGAGTGCGACGGCAGTTCCCCTCTGGATCGCTCGCGAGTTCGCCCGGGACCACGACCTCTGGGAGAAGGGCCTGGACTTCGCGCGCAGCCTATACACCCCTTCCGCCGAGCGGTCCGCGGACCTCTGCGCGATCCAGACGTGCTCCGGCAACTGGTCATCCTGGCACCTCGCGGCGCCGTTGGGGATGGCGAACTCGCATCCGTTCCTCGACCCGCGGCTCGTCGAGTTCTGCCTGCGTGTGCCTCGGGCTGTCCGCGAATCACTCGGGACTCGCAAGCCGGTCCTCCGAGAGGCAATGCGCGGCATCGTGCCCGAACCGATCCGAGCGAGGCGCGACAAGCGAGGCTTCAATGACATCTACTGGTGCGGCCTCGCGCAATCTGCCCAGCCTGGAGGCGATGGTCCTGGGTACCAGACTCAACGACCTCGGAGTGATCGACACCGGGAAGCTGATTCACGCAATGCGGGAGCATGCAATGGGGATCGGCGACACCCTGGCCGGCAGCCGGCTGAATGTCACCCTGGCACTCGTTGCTTGGTTCGATCGCATGGAAGCTGCATTGCGACGGCCCCGGACGAGTCGACAGCTCACCAAGCGCAGAACAGACGTTGCTCTGCTAACGCCGTGAGCATGAAGTCACAACTCCACGGGTCAAACAAGTCTCTGGCAGAGTGCTTGGCTCCATGATGGCCGTCCGAAATCAGAAGACGCCCTGCGCGATGAGCCACTCGGATCGGTCGGCGTCGCTAAGGTGAGCAGCGAGCAGCGAACGGCGAACAGTCGCAGTGCAGTCAAAACCTGCCTTGCGATTGCGTCGTGCTCGCTTCCCGTATCGGTTTGAGGTCACCCGGCGACATGCGGTACACAGTTGTACGCTTGACGAGGGAAGGGAGACACCCAAGGGATCGCAAACTTCGCGCTGATGATCTCGGTTCGGCAATTGCTGCGAGTGCGGTTCGAGCGACGGCCCGCGACCGCGCATTACGGGCATGATGTGACTCCGCCCTGATGTGCAAGCGCTGGCGGGCAACATCGACGGAAAACATTCCACTTCGTCCGCATCCGAACGAAGGCCGCACGTACTCCCGTCCGCTGCGCGCCTTGCCGATCGCGCAAGTTGCTGCGGGCTCAATCCCCCAGTCCCCCTACACACGGGTGGGTTTCTGCCTTCATTTCGAGGACACCTCGCGTTCTGTTTCGCACGGGCTCGTGGACGGAAACCGGGACGCGATTCGTATTTGACGGAAGCCTTCAGGGACGAAAGCCGGGACGCGATTCGTATTGACGGAAGCCTTCAGTTATGTGAGCAGGCGCTGTCATGACAAGAACAGCGAGACTAGCACCTGGGGGCTTTGTCTATCAGGCCCTGTGTTTCCCTCCCCTAGACAAACCAATTGCGCCCCTGTTTTCCTCCGCGAGTACGTCACGCTACCGAGATTCTGCGGCTAGAGCGCCGGCGGAGTCGATGGCGCGGGCGACCGTCTCGGCGACGACCGTGTGGCCAGTGCGGCTTAGATGGACCCGGTCGTGAACGAAGAGCCCATCGGGATGGTCTTTCCCAACCTCAATAAAAGCTCGGTCCGTGTCGGCAAGGCCTGCGCGGCGATCCCGAGCGGCTCGGCGGCAGGCTTCCGCCAACTCTTCGAGCGTGCCCCACCGCGCCGCCGAGGGGTTCGTCGTGACGATCAAGACGTCGGACCTGCCATTCGTCGCCTGTCGCACGCGGTCCACGGCGTCGAGGCATGCCAGATAGAATTCACCGCCGCGCATTCCGGCATCCCAGTCGTTGCCGCCGAAAAACAAGATCACCAGATCCGGGTCGGGCGCAAGGGCCAGCCATCGCGGAATCAAGATCACGTTTTGCCGCAACTGGGTCCCGCCGATCGCGGGGTTGACGATCGTGATCTCGGCGCCGAATTTCTGTTTCAGGGCGTCGCGCAAAATGTCCACCCACGCGACTTCGCGGTTGGCCCAATGTCGCTTGTCGGTTAGTGAGTCGCCCATCGTCACCACGGTGACCGGACGACCCGCCTTCAGCTTCGCACGCGTGCGCTCCAGGGGGTCTCCGCGCGGAAGCGGCGGCGGGGGCCTTCGAACCTTGGGCTCCAGCCGAATCTCGTCGAGATCAAAGCTCAGCGCCGGATACTCCGACCAGTACCACCACCGCCCCACGAAGAGCGCCGAGAGTTTTGAAGGCGGATTGCCGCCGGACAGACCCAGGGGCCTCGATCGCGGCCCCGGCAGCACGGGGACGAGGTCTCGCCAGGCCGCGACGACTTTCGTCCATTCGCGCGGCCGGATGGGGAAGCAGAGGTCGTACCGGACCGCGTAATCGTCATCATATATAAATTCGATTCCGCCGAAGCCGGCCTGGTCTTCGCCCCTGACCCAGAACGAAAATCCCTCAGCCTTGTCCCAAGCGGGAGTGCCGCGGATGTTGCTTGTGAAGAAGCTTCCGGCGGAATCGGCCGCGAAGCGAAAGCGGACCGCGCGGCCAAACCTGCCGTCGACCAAGCTCGCCGAGCCCTTGTCCTTTGGGGGAACAAATCGCAGCTCGTCCATGGAGGCGATCGTTTCGCCGGCTTTAGCCTCCACGATGTCGTGTTGTTGCCGGGCTGCGCTCGAGAACGGCGCGGCCAAGGCCACTGCGACGACAACCGCGCTGGCTTTGTTCACGACTGCCGCTCCCTGGAATCAATCGACAGTTCGCAGATAAGCGGCGAGCCCAACCGCTTTGGACCGGGTTCTGGTCACCTAGCGTGCAATTAGATTGCAACGGTCCAGCTTGGTCAAGCATCCCCGAAGGCGGTGAACGGGTATCACCTGGCAATATCAGGCCGAGCTCGGCTGTCGCTTATCAAGCATTCGGAAACGCCTGTTTCTGGCAGAATCGGTGCGCAAATCTTCCCTGTTCAGTCGTTGCGATCGTGATGATCGTTCTATTCGCTCTGACCCGCAGAAGAAATCCAGATTTCCTGATCGAAAACATAAACCGATCCACGAGGCTCATGATATAATCTACCTATCTGAGTCTCGATCGCTGACACCGGAGTCGGCTCGGGGCAATGAGAACCACCTCCTTCTCCTCGTCCTCATCTTCGTCGTCAACTACACGAGTCGCACCCAGCACGGTATCGCCGAATGGACCTTCTCGATCGATCACGCTTGGGTGGTGGCCCTGTTTCCGAGCAGGCTACGCGAACTTGGACTCGGGGTTTTCTGAATGCGAAGGGTTGTACCCGATTGTTCGGCGGCGAAAAACGCGCGAACGAACCCAGCGGGCTCACGTGGCTGGGAATGCATAAGTTGAGGCTCGACTTGTGATTGAATCACAAAACGAGAACGAAATGGGACTTGACAACGTGGCCAGATTGCGCGAACGAACCCAAGCGGAGGGCGGAGGGCGGAGGACGGAGGGCGGAGGACGGAGGGTGGCGTGCGGAGGACGGAGGGACATGCTCGCGGCGGGACCAGGGGTGGGCTGGGGCGGAGGGCTGGGCACCCCCCCGGACTGGGAACGGCTCGCGGGGCGAAGATTTCTCAGAATTTTAATCACTTTTTATCATTTTTTATCGATGGCTGAGCGCCCGAAAAAACGACGAAAACTCAACTTGCATTTACACTTGCGCAAGGCAAGCCGATGCGTTCGTGGGCGTGAGACACCACCCGTGTCGAAACGGTGGGCATTCTCACGCGGGAGCGTGGGAAGGAGACTGCACGGTCTGCTCTCAAGCGAACTTTGTGGTGCCGGGCACGGGGATTGGCGCTGGAGTCAGAGCGCCGAATTCGTACTTGGGGGGGCTCAGGTCTTCCTTGGACGTGAGGATCATCTCGGGGGTGATGACCTCGCCCGTGTAGGCGGCGGTGCGGCCCATCAGGGCCAGGAGTGTCGTTCCGGCGGCTTTTTCGCCGTTGTTGATCGGCTTGCCGGCACGGATCGCGGCGAACATCTCATCATGCTCAACCTGGTACATGCTGTCCTTCTTTTGACCGCGATAACGCCACTTGTTCGGACCCGTGATCGCATTGCCGAAGACGTCGGCCGTGCCCTTGCTGCCGAGCACGTAGTCTTTGACCTGGGGAGGCGTGTTGACCCAATGGCGGCAGTGGTGGTAACCGCGGACATTGCCCGGGTATTCGTAGACGACGGAGAAATGGTCCCAGATATTGCCGTACTTGGGATCGGTGCGCGATTGGCGGCCGCCGACGCCCCAGCATTTCACCGGCGGCATGTCGTTCATGGCCCAGGCCATGGTGTCGATGCCGTGGACGGCCTGCTCGGTGATGTGGTCACCGGAGAGCCAGCAGTAGTAGTACCAGTTGCGCATCTGGTATTCCATGTCGGAGTCGCATTGTTCGCGGGTTTTACGCGGCTCCCAGACACCCTGAGAGTTGTAGGTTGTTTCGATGGCGACGATGTCGCCGATCTGGCCGTCCATCACGCGCTTCATGGTCTGGCGGCGGGGGGCGTCGTAGCGCCAGCAGAAGCCATTGACCAAAGAGAGGTTCTTGGCCTGGGCGTCTTTGCACGCCTGGAGATACTTGCGCAGACCGGGGCCGTCGACGGCCATCGGCTTCTCGACAAACGCGTTCACTCCTTTTTCGACCGCATAGGCCAGGTGAAGGGGCCGGAAATGCGGCGGCGTGGTGAGGAGGACCAGGTCGACCTGGTCGATGACGTGCTTGTAGGCGTCGAAGCCGGTGTATTGACGGTCTTTGGGAACATCGATCCGGGAGCCGACGGGCAGCTCCTTGAGGTGCGAGAGGTGATCATTGATCCGGTCCTGGAACGCGTCGGCAACGGCGACCAGCTTGGTGCCGGAGTCGGCTTTCAACGCTTCCTCGGCGGCACCACTGCCGCGTCCGCCGCAACCGACCAGACCGATCTTGATGGTGCTGCTGCCACCGGCGTGAACCATGGGCACCGGCAAGACTGCGGCGGCGGTGGCCAGGGCGCTTGCTCCCGCAAGTGCAGCGGTCGAGCTCGTAAGGAAATCGCGCCGGCTGGAATGTTGCGAGGAGTCGGAGGAACAGGCGGGATTGATCGGGCGGGCGGCTTGCGGTCGGTCAGTCACGGCGGGGTCTCCTGTGGAGGGATCGAGGCTGCGGAGCGCACCGCAGTCCGTTCGGCGCGCTCGCGTAGAGCTTATGTTAATCGGCTCGGGAGCGACACGCCAACTGTTTTGATCGCCGGGCTCCGCCCAAAGCGATACAATTGGCTGCTGACCGAAGGTGCGCCCAGCGGGTGCCGAAGCTGGCAGCGACGTATGGTTTGTGTTCAGCGCGGGACGAGTCCGGCTCGAAACGGCTGTCTGTGGGGCTAAACGATGAACGGGCCAAAGAATCTCAAATCGCAGCCAGTCGTTCCGACACTTGAATTGATCCGGGACGGTCAGGTTGTGCGCGTGTTCGAGATCACGGGGACCGACCTTCACATCGGCCGCACGCGCGGCTCGGATATCCAGATCGACGACGCAAAGGTCTCCCGGAATCACGCCCGGGTTGAACGTCGGACGGATGGTTCTTGCCACCTGGTCGATCTCGACAGCCAGAACCACAGTTACGTTGACGACAAGAAGCTCATGCCGTTCCACGCTGTTCGTCTGCGCGACGGCTGCCGGGTGCGAATATTCGAGCATGAACTGATTTTCCGTGATCCAACTGTCGGGCTTCGGAAAGACGATGAGGAGCGCTCGACGGTGCTGGGGTCGATTGAGGACCTGAGCTCCATCCGGCTGGCACGGCGGCTGGCGCAGCCGGTCGAAGCCTTCCAGGCGATTCTCGATGTGAACCGCGCGCTCGGGGGGGCCGATCTGAACGAGATGTTTGCGCGGGTGCTGGATGGGCTGATGGCTGTGTTTCCACGGGCGGAGCGTGGCTTCGTCTTGACCGTGGAGCCGGACGGAACGCTTCCCTTACGGGCGGCGCGGCGGCGCAGCGGTCCGCCGGAGACGCCGTCGCTCTCCCGGACGATTGCTCGTCAGGTTCTCGAGGAGGGCAAAGCCGTGTTGATCTCGGATGCGACGCTCGACTCGGATTACAAGAGTCAGCAGAGCGTGGCTTCCTCGCTACGAACAGCGCTGGTCGTGCCGCTGCCCGGTAGCGACGGCAAGCCGGTCGGAATGGTGCAGCTCGACAGCCGAATGGATACAGAGCGATTCACATCCCCGGAGCTTGACCTGCTGGCGGCGCTGGCCGTACCGATGGGGATTGCTGTGGAGAACCACACGCTGGTGAAGAAGCGAGCGTCATGGGCGGCGGCCGGTCAGATCCAGCTCGCACTGTTGCCGAGAGACCGGCCCGGCATCCCGGGTTACGCGTTCTGGGAATGTTATCGACCCACGGAAGAGGTTGGCGGCGATCTGTACGATTACATCCCGGTCGGGTCGACTGCGCTCGGGGAGTCTGAGGCGGGCCGCTGGGCGATTATCCTCGGGGACGTTGCAGGCAAAGGCGTGCCAGCGGCGCTCATGATGGCCGGAATCTGTCCGGAGGTGCGGCACCTCGTCCGCGCGGGGGTTGCGCCTGGAGAGGTGCTCTCGAAAGTGAACGATCGGGTATGCAGTGCGGAGTTCGACTGCCGATTTGTGACCTTGGCGTTCACGGAGCTTGACCCACGATCACATCGTTTGACGGTTGCCAGCGCTGGTCATCCGTGTCCGCTTGTCCGGCGGTCCGGCGGCGTGATCGAGGAGGTGGGTCGCACGGAGTCCGGGACGCCACTGGGTATCGACGGCGGCGGAGGCTATGAGGCGATCACGGTCGCACTTGAACCCGGCGACGTGGTGGTGCTTTACTCCGACGGGGTGACCGATGCGCGGGATCGACGGGACAAGCCATTCGGGGAACAGCGTCTTCGTGAGGCACTGGTTCAGGCACCGCAGGGGGCAACCGCGGTGGGCGAAGCGATTCTGGCGACAGTTCGCGAGCACCAGTCGGGACGATCACAGTTCGACGACATCACGCTGGTTTGCTTCGGTCGAAGCGCCGGGATCGGATCTTGAGGGCGAGATGAGTGATCATGGTGTCGCAGCAGCCGCGCCCGTGAAGGTCGAGGTCTGCGTGAGTGATGTGGCGTCGGCCATTGCCGCAGAAGCCGGCGGCGCAGACCGCGTCGAGTTATGCGACAACCTGTCGGTTGGGGGCACAACGCCGAGCGCTGGAGCGATTGCGCTATGTTGTCAAACTCTGAGGATTCCGGTGCATGTCTTGATTCGTCCGCGTGCGGGCGATTTCGTTTACTCGGACGTTGAGCTAGCGGTGATGCACCATGACATCGAATCGGCCAAAGACCTCGGGGCCGCCGGTGTTGTCGTGGGCGTCTTGAAAGCCGACGCAACGATTGACGCCGATCGGACCGCCGAGCTTGTCGCGCTGGCGCGGCCGCTTGCGGTGACGTTCCACAAGGCATTTGACCAGGTGGATTGTTTCCTGGACGCACTGGATCGTTTGGTTGAGCTGGGTGTCGATCGGGTGTTGACGTCGGGAGGCCGGCCCACGGCCCTCGAGGGGGTCGAGAACCTGGCGGAGCTCGTGAACCGTGCAAACGGCCGGCTGGTGGTCATGGCCGGCGGTCGGTTGGACGGGGATAGCGTGGTGCAGGTGGTGAGGCGTGGGAAGGTGACGGAGGTGCATCTTGGGTCGGGTGTGTGTGAAATGACGTCGGGGGTGATTAACCCTGCTGTGTGCGATGGGTCAGAGCGCTCGTGGCCGCGAGTCGACGCTCGGCGCGTGGCCGGAATTGTCAGCTTGCTTCGGGATCAGATCAGTCAACGAGAGGCTGTGTGCTTCGAAGGTATGCGAACAAATCGCGGAGTTGCTGGGGGGTGAGATTGTCGAGCAATCCCTCGGGCATCAGAGACTTTTCGGCGGGCCGCATGGCGTCGATCGCGGTTCGGGCCAGGATCGCGTCGTGGCCGTCGCTGTCGCGCAGGATGACGACGTTCTTGTCTTGCTCGACGATCACACCGGAAAGGATGCGTCCGTCGCTCGAGGCGACAATCGAGCCCGAGAATCCTTCGCGAATCTCGGCGCTGGGATTGACGATGTTCAGGAGCATCGTTTCCAGATCATCGCGACGGTACGTCGTGAGGTCGGGGCCGAGCTTTCCACCCCTTCCGAAGAGCGAATGGCACCGGGCGCATTGCTGTTCAAAGATCTGCTTGCCGGGCTTGGGAATTCCGGATCCTTCACCAATCATGGCGGCGAAGCGGGTGATCCTGGCGTGATGTTCGGCTGTCGAAACGGGTTTCAACGGTCCCCAAAGACGGGTGATTGTGCTGTTGATCGCGGGATCGCCCAGCAGCATCAACTTTTCCACGATTTCTTTGGGAACGCTATGAGCGTCGATTGTCCCGGCCTCGATGGATTTGAGGAATTCGTGCGCCAAGCTCGGCGCGACGACAGCATGCTCTGGGCCGAGGCCAGCACATCGTCGGGCATGCTGGGACAGGTCTTGATCACGGCGGCGGAGATAGCCGGGTCGTCATATCCGGTGAGGGCAATCAAGGCGGAAGAGCGGAGGGCGTTGTCAGACGACTCGCACGCGAGACGCAGAATGGCGGGCACGGCAACGGGGAGTCGAACTTCACCAAGCGTCTGGAGGATCTGGAGCTGCTTGGTCCGATCGGCGTGCGGGTCGGCCAGGATGCGGAGAGCATCGGAGATCGCCTGGTTCTTGCCACGCCGAAGGCCGAGCGTGATGGAATCACCGCTAAATTTCGCGAGAGCATCGACCAGCTCCGGCGGCAAGCCGGCGAGCGAACGTCCGGCGTAGGCCGACTCGAAACCTGCCATCAGATGCTTGACGTGTTCCGGGCCGGGTGCCAGGGCGAGCAGTCTGGCACACTGGCTCAAATCTTGCCTGGTGCCGGCGGCGGCGAATCGGCGCATCAGCCGCTCGAGTATCGTCTTTTTCGCGATGGGCAGGTTCCAGATATCGCTCTCAGAAAAAGCGGCCAGCACGAGCTCGGGGTCGGATGCGACCTTCGCTTCGAGCGCCCACCACAGCAACAGGGGAACGTGGATATCTCGCTCATCCTCAGTGTGAGCGAGGAGCGCGCGAATGATCGGCAGCGCATCAGGTGCCGGCAGACGTTTTGCGGAGCAAGCAAGCTGGCTACGAACCTCAACACCTGGCTCGATCGCGGCGCGATGGGCGAGCGCCCGGGACACGGCAGGTGTTACCCGGGATGCGTCGCAGAGAAGGCGTGCGGTCCAGAGCCGCACGTAGGGGTCGGGATGATCGAGCGATTTGAGTGCGACTGCTTCGTCGAGCTTTCCAATGCCGTTCAAGGCCCAGAGTGCTTCGAGTGCGATCTGGCCAGTTTTCTCGGTCAGCAGTCGAACGAGCTCGGGCGCGATGGCTGGGTCACGCCGGTCCGCGATCAGCCGCTGTGCGGTTTCTCGCGTCCACCGGTTGGGATCATCGAGGAGCTGCACCAAACCGGTAGTGGTCAGTTGAGAGAGATCGAGCGGCTTCTTGAACGGTGCAGCGACCGAGCTGCGGGCCCGGAGGCGATAGATCCGTCCGTTGCCGGAGTCGATCTGGCCTTCGTGGTTGCGATAGTGGTTGACCTGGCGGTCGTACCAATCGGCGATATAGAGCGATCCGTCGGGTGCGGGCTTGATGTCCACGGGACGGAACCAAGGATCGCGCGAAGAGACGGCCAGGCCAACGTCCTCGGTCTGGAAAGAGGATCCGTCGCGAGAAACGCGGCTCATCACCACGTGGTTCAACAAGGGTGCGACTCCGAAGAGCAAGCCACGATACGGCTGCGGAAGTGCATCAGCCTCGTAGATGACGAACGTATGGGTAAACCGAGGAACCCGATTGTGTTTCATCGCCGGGAAGTAGCCAAAAGCGTAAGGGTTTGAAAGCGGCCCGTGCTTGTTGAAGCCCTTCTGGTAAAAAGCGCCTTGGACGTAGTGGAAGCCGCGGGTGTCGCCGCCGTTATGGCCGGAGTAAATGCGTCCCTTGGCGTCGATCTCAACGCCGAATGCGTTACCTCCTCCTTCAGCAAAAACCTCGTAACGATGCGACTCAGGGTGATACCTCCAGATCAATTGACCCATGGAGTGTTGTGGTTCTTTGCCGGCATCAAGAGCGGGGCGAGTGACATGGCCGGTGACGGTCGACCCCTGGGCCGCGTAGAGCCAGCCGTCGGGGCCCCAGCGAAGGCTGTTGACGACGGAATGAGTGTCTTCCAGGCCGAAACCTTGGAGGTGGACTTCCGGGTCGGAATCGGGCACATCATCGTGATTGCGATCCGGGTAAAAGAGGAGGTAAGGCGGGTTGAGAACCCATACGCCGCCTCGGCCATGCGCGAGAGCCGTGACGATGTTCAGACCATCGAGAAACGTCTTGTGGCGGTCGAAGGCGCCGTCGCCGTCGGTATCTTCATGAATCGTGATCTTGTCCTTGCCGCGAAAATGATGTGGCGGAGGGGGTGGGACCTTGTCGTAGACGGCGCGCCAGACGCCATCGTGGCTGACCATTTTCAATCCGGCGGGCACGGGATACTGGAGATACTGAACCACCCAGAGCCTGCCTCGCTCGTCGAAGGAAATCGAGACGGGCTGGCGAACGATTGGCTCGGACAAGACAAGGTCGAGCTGGAGATCGCCGGGAACCTGGAAGGAGGCCAAGGCGGCGCGTGGCGAACGCGAGTCTTGGCCTCGATCAAAAGGGAGGCGATTCTCCGACGGCGGACTGTTAATGTTGCCCGCGGCAGTTGTGCGATCCTTGGCTTGCGGCGCTGGCTGGCGGTCAAGGGCCCAGAAAATGGCGTTCTTGAGCAGGCGGCGGAATTCGGGCCGCTCGAAATCGCCAGGGTGTCCCAGCGAGGTGTAGAAGATGCGCAACGCGCCTTTGCGATTGACCCAGGCGACGGGTTCGACCGGCAGATTGCCGGCCTTTCCCATCAAGAGCGGAACGGCGGTATTTGCCAGTGGACTGGTCTTGTAGAGCGAGCCGGAGGCTGGAAAGGGTGTGCTCACACCGGCGAGGATCGGAAGATCTTGCGCGCCAGGTGCCTTCTCGATGGTTGGAGGCGCGTTATTGGCATGATGTCCGGTGTAATGACCACCGAGTACGTCGGGATCAAACGATGTCCACTCAAGATGGCCGGGCGGTGCCTTGCCGCGGGTGTCGAAGGCGTGGCAGGCAGTGCGGATGCCGATGAGTGGCTTGCCGGCTTCGATGTAGCGCCGAATGAGGGCCATCTCGGCGGCACTTGGTGCACGCCGGCGAACGCTCAAGACCAGCAGGTTGGCGTCATCGAGTGCAAGAGCGCCGGGAAAATTGTGGGGGGTTTTCGGGTCTGCGATCGCCATCGTGCAGCGGAGTCCGAGCGGCTCGAGCTCCTTGACTGCAAATGCCGGCAGGGTTGTTTCGGTCTTGTATTCATCTTCGCCGATCAGAAAGACGATGCGGGGGCGGTCGTCGGGCTGGAACTTGAACGCGGGCTGGCCCGTCAACTCGGTGGAGAGGATCGTGGGAGCTACGTACTTCTCAACGTGCTCGACGATGCGGTTGGTGCCCTCGAAGTGACTGACATAAGGCCACATCCGCGAATTGTACATCGTGTCGGTCAGGTCGCGGACCAGGACGACGGTTTTGCCCGATCGGGAGAGGTTTCGCAGGCCGAATGGCCGGCCGAGAACACACATATTCAGGTGCACACCCATGATCATCACGTTTGTGATTCCACGGGATTCGAGGAGGTTCCAGATTTCTTCGCCCGAATCGCTGATGGCATCTTGCGGGAGAATGTCGATGGCCGCGACCTGGGACTTCCAGGGAGAGCCCTGGGGGCATTGCGGGCCGTCGTCGCAGCCGCCATCGGACTGGTCGATCGGGTATATGCCTTGTTCCTCAGACGGAATCTTGTTGCACCACTGGGCGATGTCTTTGGGCAGGTTCGCGGCCTTGGGGGCCGCTTGGGCGTTTTTCCGTGCGGGGTGATCTTTATAGGCTTCCATGCAACTGCTGGGGGCGTGGATGATCAGGATGCCTTTGGCCCGCGCTGCGGCGATTGTTCGATTCATCGCGGGAGCGAGCTCGCCGACCCGGCGAGTTGCTCCCCGGCACCAGTGCTGGTTCCACATGTCACAGATAATGATGGCCGTATGGGCTGGTTCCCAGCGGAGCGTTTTCTCTTGCGTCTGGGACGCTTCAGGGCTGGAAGGTGGCCGAGCTTCGCGAACTCGGGCGTGCAGGATGAGGGGCGCAACGGGAGACGCCGGCTGTGCCTGTGCGTCGGCGATGAGTGCCCAGGCGAGCGTGCAGAGAACGCCCCACGTGCAACCTTGCCAGTGCTTGCGCATGGCTCATACCTCCCTCGGCCAACAGCATGCTGCCGCTTTGTCGTGTTAAACAACTGATCGATAATTTACCGGCTTTTGCGATCGGCTGCCACGACTCGATCCGAGGGAAGCTGGCTTTGGGGGGATGGATTACTCGGAGAGGGCTTTCCCGAGTCGCTCGCGCTTGGCCTTGAGGAAATCGAGGTGATAATCGAGGTGCTTGATATAATTCTCGACATAATGGCCCACGGTGACGATTCCGGCACGGTTGTGCGTGCCCTGGCGCAAGAATGCTTCGTCGGGCAACAGCCGGAGCACGCGCGACCATTGCCGCCGGCTAACTTCGACGAGGGTCAACGCGTCTTCAATCGACTGGTCGTCGTGATGAAGTCGCTCGACGTAGGCAGATTCGTCGGCATAGAGGAGACACGGATTGTCTTCGGTGAGCATTCGCTTCATGCGGTCGATGGAGATGGCGTCGCTGTCGGCGAGATGGATGACCAGCTCCTGGATTGACCATGCGCCAGGTCCGGGGCGAGCGGTCAGGTCTTCGCGCGACAGCCCCGCGACGGCATGCCGGAGCTTCTGGCCACCGGCGGCGTAGGTTTCGATCAGGTTGCGGTTCATGGGTATTCCTTGTACATGAATGCTTGTTCGAGAGGATCCTGTCGATACACGCTTCGCGGACACAACTGGAGATCGCGCGGTTCGGGGGGCGGTCTTCATCGCGCAGAAATCAGGAGTTCTGCGATCACGGTGATGAACAGCACCGCCAGAGCGCCCAGCGCGGCTGTCCGGTCCACTTTGCCGTTGGGGACTTTGATGCCAAAGTGGGGTCCGAGGCCGTTCCAGAGCCAGAGGCCTGCGGGCGCGCACACGATTCCGAACGCGACCATCACAGCTTGCGGGCAGCCTGCGCAGAGTTAGGTCGCCGGCATCACCAATATTGGAGAAGGAGCCGAGGCCGAGGTAGGCACCATTGGCGATGAGGCAGAATCCTGCGAAGAATTGCCACAGATAGACGAAACGGGATCGCAGGCGCTTGGCTGCGAGTAGACTGGCGAGGGGAAGCAACGAGCCGAGTGCGGGCCCACCAAAGATCACCAGGAGCGGATGCTTGTCATGGGTGGCGTCGGTCCGGGAGATCGCCAGGGGATGGAGGACGACTATTGAAACCGTTTCGCCAGACGTCCAGGCCAGGATGACATGGCCGAGCTCGTGGACGATCATCATCCAGAGCCAGCATAGTGCCAGGGTTGAAAGGATCAGGGTGACTTGAATTAACCGATCGAGCATCAGGGAACTCGGGTCAACGTGGCAGCGGCATCAATCCCGATACCAGTACTTTCTTCAGTTTACCATCGCCGAAGACACGAGCAGGAAGAGTCGAAGTGCTAGAATGTTGGTTACCTGGAGGCGGAAATGGCGGACTGGCTGATGAAAGTGATCAGGTCCGAGGCGAAGCAGTTGATCTCGCTGGCCGCCACGGATGAGGAGCTTCGCGCCGATTTGCGGACGCTGGCGGAGGAGATCCTGGCGGCGACGGAGAGTTCTCGAGTCGAGACGAAACCCGCTCCGTTGCAGCCAGGTCCATCAGGGCAAGTTGAGCCGGTCGATGCCGGAGCCGAAGCGATAGGCGAAGACACGGGCGAGCCGCTCCGGAAGCTGACACTTGGAAGGTCTCTGGCGGCGCAGCGCGAACTGGGGGGTGCCTCTCCATCGGCATCGCGTGGCAAAGCTTCGTACGACGAGCTCGTTGAAATCGAAGCGCGATGCCGGTGGAAAGGGGAGGCGGCCCGGTGGGCTGTCGAGCGGCTTCTGCGAGGCCGTGAGGGGAACGATCGCTGCGAGCCAGATGTGCCGGTTGAGTCGAACATCGCCGAGTGGGCCGACAAGTTCACCGATTGCTATTACTGGGCGAAGGCGTCGGAATCTTCTGAGCAGGCCGATCTTTCGTTGCTCGAGAATACGGCCGGCTGTTTCGAGTCGCTGGCCGAGGGCGTAGCGATCGCGCGAATCGCGCTGGCAAAAAACCAAGGGCCGAAGGTATTCGAGCGAATGCTGCCACTTGTGGCCGAGGCACAGTCAACCTTGAGGATCGCACTGAAGCGGCTGTCTGCTCCGGACTCGCCCGAACAATTAGAGGTATTTGAATGGGTAAAAACCACCGCTGCGCACCACCGAATTTATCTGAAGCGGTTCATGCGGGCCGACGATGAGGCAGATCCTGGCAACTGGTCCGATCTGCTGGCGCGCATCGAAGCGGCGGCAGCGACTGGTCAGCTCACCAGGCAACACGCTTCCGAGCTTGAGCGGATCAAAGAACACTCAACGCGCATCGAAACGGGAGAAGCCTCTCTAGAGGACTGGCAAGCGATTATCCGGCTGGTGGAGCACCTGGTTGCGGACGGCATACCCCCCAGCAATCCTGAAATGCGAAACGCGCTCATCAGCGTGATCGACGACCTTCCCGAGCGTCAGGACTTACCCGATGGGTTTCGACGCGTGCTGCGTGAAATCGATCGATACGTGGCACGGCGACCAGCGCCGGCCAAAGAGGCTGTTTCGCACGCGCCGCCGCCGGAAGCGGTCGAAGCCCGGCGGCTTCTGCACGGCCGAAGCGTCGTCCTGATCGGGGGAACACGGCGCCGCGAAGCGCAGGAATCGCTTCGACGAGCTCTGGGGCTCTCGGAGTTGATCTGGATCGAGACCAAGGAACATCAGTCGATCGATTCATTCGAGCCGCTCATCGCACGGACCGATGTGGCCGTTGTGTTGCTGGCGATCCGCTGGTCGAGCCACGCGTTCGGAGATGTCAGGCAGTTCTGTGATCGCCACGGCAAGCCACTCGTGCGACTTCCTGGAGGGTACAGCCCGAACCAGGTCGCCGCCCAGGTGGTTGCACAGAGCAGTGGCAAGCTCGAGGGGCTGGTCCAGAATTCGTGACGCCTTTCTCTTGATGGTCGAACCGGCTAACCTGGAATGCGGCCCGACGGTCATTTCCATTCATCTTGCGCGACACGTCTGGAGCGGGTCTGGGCCTCCCTTCTTCGACGTCCGCCTTGGGCCGGTGTTTACCCCATGACGCGACGCGCCCATGGCGAGAGCGACCTCGTGATCGGGATGCTCGCACTCAAGCGCGGGCTGATCGATCATCGTCAGCTTCTGGAAGCCTTTGACGCGTGGAACAGCGCTGAAAGTGGGTCAATGGAGGAGATCCTCGTCGAGCAAGGCGCGCTCGACAGAGCCGGGGTTCTGCTGGTCCAAGGCCAGCTCAAGGGGGGAGAACCGGGGCATTCGGCGACCGTGGCCTACTCACCACCGGACAAGCGCTCGGAGAATGGTGACCGTTCTGGAGTCACCGCAGATCGAGCGCAAGACGCATCGGGCTTGATCGAGGATGCCGAGCGATTCCGGGTCATCCGGCCGCATGCCAAGGGAGGGCTGGGCGAGGTGTTTCTAGCCCTCGACGTCGAGCTGGACCGCCAGGTGGCGCTCAAAGAGCTTCAGGCCTACCACGCGCATGACCCTCAAAGCCAATCGCGCTTTTTGAGGGAGGCCATGGTGACCGGGAGGCTGGAGCATCCGGGAATCGTGCCGGTTTACGGCCTGGGCCGGCACAGCGATGGCCGGCCGTATTACGCAATGCGATTCATTGAGGGGGAAACACTCAAACAAGCGATCGAGCGATTTCATGGAGCCAAGCGTGCAGGCCACAGCCCCGGCGAGCGGGAGCTGGCATTCCGGCGACTGTTGCGCAGCTTCATTGACGCCTGCAATGCGGTTGCGTACGCGCACAGCCGGGGTGTGGTGCATCGGGATCTGAAACCGGAGAACATCATGCTCGGGCGATTTGGCGAGACGCTGGTCGTTGACTGGGGTGTCGCCAAGACGGCTGCGCATCCTCAGTCCGAGCCATCCGGCTCGTCTCTCGAGAGTGGTCTCGGCGTAGAGCTTTCGCTCACGCGGCCTGGGGCGGCGATCGGGACGCCGCAATACATGAGCCCCGAGCAAGCCTCGGCGGGCCTTTCAGAAGTCGAGCCGGCGAGCGATGTCTACGGACTCGGGGCGACGCTTTACTGCTTGCTCGTGGGACACGGCCCTTTTCCTTCCGGAGACCTTCAAGACGTGCTGCATCGAGTCAGTCGCGGCATCTTTCCGGCGCCGAGACGACTGCGCCGGTCGATTGACCCGAAGCTCGAGGCGATCTGCTTGAAAGCGATGGCCCTCAGGCCGGAGGACCGCCACCAGACGGCGCTTGCGCTTGCCGGAGAGATCGAAGTCTGGCTGGCGGAAGTGAGCTATCGGAGCGAGCAGGAACGCGCTCTGCATGAGGCGAAGCGATCGCTTGGCCGCCTTTGCATCGAGCGAGCGCAGAACCTCTTCGTCCGGGACATGGCCAACGAGGGGATGCTCTGGCTGGCGCGTGCGCTGGAGAGCATCCCGCCGGACTCGCCGGGGATCGAGCGGGCTGTTCGTGCGAGCCTGCATGGCTGGCATTCAAGGACGAAACTGGTGGAACGCACGCTGGCGCACGGCTCGGCGCTTCAGGCCGTTGTGTTCAGCCCGGACGGGCGATTGCTGGCGACCGCGGGCGCGGACCACGTGCTGCGGCTGTGGGATGTCGCGAAGGGTGGGCTGCTCTCATCGCCGATTCGCCACGAGAGGGCCATCCGGGCAATCGCGTTCAGCCCGGACGGGCGAATTGTGGCCACGGCGAGCGATGACGGAGCGATGAGGCAGTGGGATGCGCACTCCGCAGCCCCTGCCGGCAATCCCTGCGTACACGGGGCCGCAGTCACCGCCCTTTGCTTCAGCCCGGATGGGTCGAGGATCGCGACGGCGAGCGGAACCGCTTCTGCCTCGCTCTGGGAGACCAAGACATGGTGTCCGGTCGGCGAGCCGGCGAAAAACGATGGACGAGTGCTGGCCGTGGCGTTCCATCCCGATGGCACACGGTTAGCCACGGCGGGCGACGACGGTGTGGTACGATTTCGAGAGGCCGCTGACGGAAGACTGCTGGGTGAGGATTTACGGCACCCGGCGGCCGTGAGTACTTTGGCCTTCAACCCCGACGGACGAATGCTCGTCACCGGTTGCCTCGATGGTCGCGCGCGACTCTGGGAAACGGAGCGCTGGACGACCGTGGCGGAGATCCCCCTTCGAGGTGACACCGGTTGCGTGGTGTATAGCCCGGACGGCCGTGCGATTGTGACGACGAGCCAGGATGGGACCGCAAGGCTCTGGGATACCAAGACATTTCGACCGATCGGAGAACCACTCTCTCATCGAGGGCCAGTCGATTGTCTGGCATTTAACAGCGCCGGCACGATGATCGCGACGGGTAGCCGGGACGGAACTGTCCGGCTCTGGGATGCCGAGACCGCCTTGCCAATCGGGCCTGCGCTGGTGCACCGCGGGGCGGTGAGCTGTGTGGCATTTGATGCGGATAACCGGCGGCTTGCGACGGCGAGTGCCGACGGAATGGCGCGATGCTGGCGAGTCCCGGCTCCGATCGAGGGTGGTGTGGAGCAGATTGCGTGCTGGGTGCGCGTCGAAACCGAGCTCGAGTTTGATGAAGGCGATGCGATCCACCAGCTTGACCAGTTGGCGGTCTGGGACCTTCGGCGCCGATTACAGGAGCTGCGTGGCGCGCCCGTCAAATGATCCCGGCGGGCAAGCTGGTTCCTTTAGTTCGCGGCGAGTCGTTCAGTACGGACTCCCGCATCAATCGGTGGACGGCGAGGCGAGCGACATGAGGAATGCTTCGAGCTGTTGCCTGCGCCTGGGGGAAAGCTCGGCGAACCGCCGTGCGGCTGTCGCACCCTGGCCGCCGTGCATCGTGATGGCTTCTGGAATTCCAGGGGCTCGGCCATCGTGCAAGTACGGGGCGGACGCTCGAAGGCCCCAAAGAGGTGGAGTACGCCATTCACGGGCGGATGCGGCTTCCGTGCCGGCGCGAGCGAGGTCCGGACTTGCGGGCTCGGGACCGCCGGGCCTTGATGGCTCACCATTAAAGACGGTGTAGGTGTCGGCGTCGGCGAGCGCCGGGCCCATGTCGTGCAGCAGAAGGTCGCTGTAAATGCCCACGACTTCGCCTAATTTCGGTAAATGGCACGCGGCGCAACCGATGGATTTGAAGCTTGCCTCACCCGCCTTGATTTGAGAGACGATCCTGTCATCATCGGGTTTGGCGGCGATTGGAGCGGGAAGACTGCGCACGTAGTTGATCAAGAGATTGCATTCGTCCTGGTCCATGTCGAGCCCTCTTGCGGCGACTCCCGGAAGGCGTGGATCAGCGGCCTGGTGACGGTCAGGTACTTCCAGCCCCATCTCTCCGGCGGCGGCGGAGAGGACGAATTCTTCGAGTGTTGCTGTTTGTGCCTTCCATCCGAAGCGGCCGACTCGTCCATCTTTGAGGCGGCTGACGCGACCCTTGACTTGCGCCGAACCGGAAGACCGCCGTTTCGCGGCAGCTTCGATGACCTCCGAGGGAATGGTGTCGATCGGCCCCGCTCCGAACAGAGGAGGCGGGTTCCGTTCTGAGCTCCGAATCAGGATGGTGCCGTGCCGGCCGGGCACGGACTCGCGCCAGGCGTTGTACGTGGGATCGATGCTAAATCGGTGCAACACCACGCTGCGCGACTGCTGGAAGCCTGCATGGATCCCGGCGGCGAGTCTGGGATCGGCTCTTCGTTCACCCTTGGCTGAGGCCTGCGAACCGTCACCGATGCGGTATTCGAACCGACCGGCCGGGAGGTCCATGCTGAAGAAATAGGAGAACCCCGCGTAGTCGCCAGGATCGCCGCCGGTCGCAGTGACGATTTCGATGTTCCGATCGATTGCCCCGGCGCCGCCTGATCCGCCCAGGTTATGACAGCTTACGCACGATTGCCCGTTGAAAACCGGTCCGAGGCCATCACCACCGTGGGCACGCGGGTCTTCTCTGGCCCAGACTCTTTCGAACAGCTCACGGCCCAGCCTGAGCGCCCGCTCAGACCGAGGCTCGAGGAGGGCCAGGGTCCGCGCGTGATCTGATGAGGTGGGCGGCTTCGAGAGACTGGCGTCGTCGAGCACAGGATCCCGCGGCGGTGGCGCAATCACCGGTGTCTGCAAAGGGGACGCCGGAGTGGCTGCCCCGGCGGTTCGTGTTTTCAAATCGGCGAGCGGTACCTGCTTTTGGGGCTCATCCTTTTCGGCGTTCGTTTCACCAGAGGCTTGCCGTACTGTCGCGTTTGGTGTGCGCTGTCTATCAGTCTGTGGCGCAGACGTTGTCGACTGGGATTCGAGGACCAGATTCCGGGGCTTAACTTCCGTCGTTCTACGCCCGTTCAAGGTGAGACCAGCAGCAACGAGCAAGAGTGCGATCGGGATGAGCGCGAGGGTTTTGAGCGAGTCACCGAGCATGGCTGTCAGCACCGAACTTGCCAATCCTGCCACTGATGGAGCGACAAGACCTGCCGTTGTTTTACCAGCAGCGAACCGGACCGCGGCGTGAGAGGTCTGCTCGGCCCATTGCCGATCAAGCGCACCGGCGGTCGTAGAGAGCGATTTCGTCAAGTCCGAGCCGGTCAGTGCTAACAGGCCCATGCCGGAGCGGGAGAGTCTTGTGCGCAGGCGTTCCCGGCCGCGGTGAAGACGAGTCTGAACGGTTCCCAAGGGCCAGCCCAGCATCTGCGCCGCTTGGGGCTGTGTCCGTCCTTGCATGTAGCAAAGAATGATGGGACGGCGATACTTTTCGGGAAGCCGATTGATCTCGTTGTGCAAATCGTCGTGGCCCATGGAGTCGTGCCCGTGTTCTGCGAGACCTTGTTGACGAGTCGTGATATCCGCTTTCTGGCGTTCTGCGGACTTCCGCCTGGCCGCCTGGCTCCTCACGCGTCTCGCCACGCGGAGTGCAACGCCGTGCAGCCACGGGCCGAGTGATTCTGGTTTTCGGATCGACCGAGCTTTCCTGGCCAGTATGAGAAAGACCGCCTGCGCGGCGTCTTGTGCATCATGCAGATTGCCAATGACGTCGAGGCAGACGCGATGGACGATCGGGCCGTGACGCTCGACGAGAGCGGCGAAAGCGGCCTCGGCTGACTCGTCGGTCCCACGGATGAAGCCTTGCACAAGTTGCGAGTCTGTTCTCGCTGGAGTCTCATCTCGACTCCAGCAAGCCTGGACTACTGCCGATGCGGCCTGCGAATCTCGTCTCATTCGTCGTTACCCTCTCGTCATCGGGCCGATCTCATACCGTAGTGACATTCAGAGGGGCTCGCCATTTCAGAATTCCTGGGAATTTTCCGTTCGGATCGGGCTGCCAAGCTTCTACTGAGCATAAACTTTGCTGTGATCGGCGGATAGAATGTGTTGGACACGCTGTCACCGACTGACGCGAAGGGGAGCCGTTGAATCATGGACCACGGCCGTCGATTTGAATACGAGCGTCCTCGATACGCCTGGGCCGACACGGTCGTTCGCCCGACTCTAGCGCCGCCGGACGGTGTTTCAGTGGCGGCGGCGATGGGGCCAGAGTGGACGAGCGAGGATCTTCCGGGAATGACTGCGATTTGTGGCACCAAGCATTCGGTGACCGATCTACCTGACGTTGTTGTGCGACGATTGGCGCTGCTCGATCCGTGCTGAGCCACCCGCTGGAAGGCGAGTCAGACCGTTCCGGGAGACTCGGTGCATTCGGTGCCTAGAGCATTGCGGCCTTCGGGATCACCCTGGCCGGAACCGCCCTCTTCTCCGTGGAGATGGGTCTCTTCTGTTACGCGGATCACATGCTGAACCTGGGGCTCGAGTGCTCTTTGCAGGGCGACAAAGGAGCCGATCGTGCTGCTTTTCGGCTTCTTGTTCAGATAGTAGAGGTGCCCACGCTCTTCCAGATGAAGCGCGAATCTGTGTAAAGCGTAGAGGCCTCCTGCGGCACCCACGATGCAGCCGATCCAGTACAGAACGGTCCAGGTATTCACGCGGTCGCTCCACTGAGGTTGAGCGTAGGTCGACTCCTGGGCATAGGACCGGACGACCGATACCGATCGCCGTCATACGAGGATTCGCTGGGGACCGTGGGCTGGACTATCCTGTGTTTGTTCGTGTTGTTTGGCGTGCAGATCGCGGTAGAGACCATCTTCGCAATCGTCCAGATTGCAGCACAGCCTGGTGCGAAGCTCGATGATCTTAGGGCGATCGTCGCTGATCTCTCGATCAACGGCAATATGCTGGCAGCGGCGACGCTCGCGAGCACACCCGCACTCGCTGGGTTTGTTATCCTGCTCATCTGGCTCAGAGGGTGTCCCATCCGAGAATACCTTGGTCTGAGGAGGCCAACCGCGCGATCACTGTCCGTGGCGATAGCGGGCCTCGCTGTCGTGCTTGTGGGAACGGATTTAACCTCGTACTTCCTCAGCCGCCCACTTGTGCCGAAGATCATGGTGGACTTCTACCGCAACTCGTAGCCGCCCTTTCTCGTCTTCGCGGTGGTCGTGCTGGCGCCGCTGGGCGATGAGATTCTGTTTCGCGGGTTTCTGTACAGAGGAATCGCATCGTCTAGAGCCGGGCCTGTCGCAGCAATCATCGTCAGCACAACGATTTTTGCACTCATTCATTTCCAGTACGATTGGTACGGCGTCCTGGGAGTCGCGGTGATGGGCCTCTATCTCGGCATCGTGCGTTATGGAAGCTCTTCGCTATTGCTCACAGTGCTGCTGCACGCGCTTGCGAACCTGTTCGCAACGGCCGAGGTGTTCGTTCAATTGCGCTGGTCCGCGTGATGAGAATCATTCGTTCACGGGCCTGGCCGGTGAGTTTGGGGCAGAAGTGTCGCGGGATCTTGCCGATAGAAGGATCGCAATTCGGCGTAGAGCTCGGGATGTCGTTTTTCGAGGACTCTCGGCTTTTCGAAGAAGCATTCCGTTGCGACAGCGAAGAATTCGGCGTGGTCGGTGGCGCCGTATTCGTCGAGGACAGTGGGCCGCCCCATCCAGCTTTCGCGTTTGAGCCGCTCGTACTCGGCATTCAGAACGCGAGCCCAGGCAACATACTGACTGCGCTGATCCAGGAGCGGGGTCCCGTCCACGGCGCCGTCTTCTCGATCCAGTTGATGGGCAAACTCATGGAGCACCAGATTTCTGCCATCCTGAACGTCCGACGCACCTGCGCGGATTTCATCCCACGACAACACGACGATCCCGTTGGTCCACGATTCACCCAGGTTCACGTTCTCACCTTCCAGAGCAAGCCCGCTTCCAATCGGCTTGATGGCTCTGGCAATATAAGCGCTGGGATAGACGAGCACCGTGGTGAGCCTGGGGTAGATGTCAGTGTCACGGTGAAGCAAGAGCAAGCACGCCTGGGCGGCTATCGTCACCTTGATCTCGTCGGTCAAAACCAGCCCGCCGCAGCCTTCGAAAATCTTCTCGGCGAGGAAGACCTGGATCAATCCTCGAAGCTCGAGCCGGTCGGCCTCGGGAAGGCACGTGTAAAATCGGACGTTCTTCTCGACGATCGTCAGCCAGTCAGTCGGAAAGGGCGCAGGCTCTCAACCGATTGCGCCTTCGCTGCTTGAACAAACCGAACACGTGCTTCACCTCGCTGACGGTGTAGAGGAATCGATGCGACGGCGACTCTTGCTGAAATCGCCTTGCTGCCCATCAGTGTGCCGTCAACCACTCGCAGAAGCGAGCCGTCTTGGCGATTGATACAATCTGGTATGAAGCCATGCGCCATCGCGCCGCTACAAGAAAGAAAGACGCCATCCAGATGCCAGGATATTCGGGGACACCTCTGGCGCGGAAGTTGGGGATCAAGCCAGGGATGATCGTTCACGTTGTGAATGCGCCTGGCGACTATGCGGCGCTCGTCGATCCGCTTCCTGAAAACGTGGTGATCTTGTCGAGGGCCGAACACGAACTCGACCTGGTGCACGTCTTTACCAAAGGCCGGTCAGAGCTCCGAGCGTCGCTGAAAACTCTCCAGAAGAAGATCAAGCAGAGCGGAATCATCTGGGTGTCATGGCCGAAGAAGTCTTCCGGCGTTCCTTCTGAAGTCACTGAGCATACGGTCCGCGAGATTGCGCTTCCGCTGGGGCTAGTCGACATCAAGGTCTGTGCCGTCGACGAGACATGGTCCGGGCTGAAGCTGGTGATCCGGAAGGAGAATCGGAGAGAGTAACGGGTTGCCATGATGCCGGACGTCTGAATCAAACTCATGTCAGATCGCGTTCGTTTTGTATTCACTTCTACCAGGACAAGACCAACCATCGGAACCCTGGACGGCATGCTTTTTGCCAGCCATTTGGCACGT
Source organism: uncultured Planctomycetota bacterium (assembly GCA_963823665.1). Taxonomy (GTDB): domain Bacteria; phylum Planctomycetota; class Planctomycetia; order Isosphaerales; family Isosphaeraceae; genus CAVXHV01. The sequence continues at coordinate 128,738 of CAWGMQ010000002.1, read as the reverse complement.
TTGCGTTGAGTTCTTGAGGACCATGTCACTATGGAGGACTTCACCATGCGCAGCAACCTGGGCCTCTGTGTCATGCTGACCGCAGCCATTCTTGCTTGGGTCGGCGAGAACCAGTCTCTTCGCGCAACAGCCCAGCACTCAGCCATCGGCGGTGAGTAGTTCGGTTCCCAACATCCAAGCATCTGAGGCAGCCGCAGTGACAAATCCGTCGACTGCGATACAGCAAGGCGTGGCGAACCCGATAGTATCGCCTGCGTCCGCGACCAATTCCGGAAGTTCCGTAGCTGGGCCGGGCGCGACAACAACGGTTCCGACGAACGGCACGACCTACTACTACCCCGCACGCAACGGAAACATGGTGTACGGCACGGCAGCGCCGGGGACGTATTACTATTACACCACCGGTTCGGCTCCGGTGTACACCGTGCCTGCACAGACGTACTACACACCGGTTCGTCGTGGCTTCCCGTTCGGTCTGTTCCGGCGCCGGTTCGTGCAGCCGATGACGCCAACTTACTACACGACCGCAGCCAACACGGCGACACCGACTTACTACTACACGAGCAGCCCCGGTTACTACTATACGCCGCCGACCTATTACACGGTCCCGGCCGCGACAACCCCTGCGGGCACGTCGACGGGCTCGCTCGCCCCGGCTACGACAGGTACTGTGTACACTCCCACGACCTACAATGTCCCGAATACAGACTTGCCAGCGGGTAGTACACCCCCGGCGACGGTCCCATCCGGTGTGACCGCTCCATCGCGAACAACAATTCCAGCGCCTCCGGCGATCAACCCCAAGTGAGCGTTCCGAGGCTTTGAGGTGTGTGATCGGCTCACGCCTGGCTCGAGCGCCGGTGGCTGTTCGAGTCCAGGCGTGGAACTTGCGCGCCCATTTTTTTCTTAGGAGTGGGTCTCCCGTCACGGAGAGTCTCAAGCACGCGCTTTGTTGACGGAGATGTCGTCGCGGCGCGTCGTTCGGCTTGCGCCGAAATGGCGGGCTTGCCCGCGCTGGCTTCTATGTCAATTTCAGTCGCCGAGCGGACTGTAAATCTCGGGGGATCTGCTTTCGATGATGGGGAAGAGGCCGCCCTTGGCGTACTGCTCGAAGTGGGGTGCCGCCCGGTGAGCATCGAGCGCGGCTTGATCGTCGTATTGTTCGTAGAGGAAGAACCGTCGCGGCTCGCTGATCGAGCGGTGTGCCAGGTACATGCGGCAGCCCGGCTCGGCACGCGTGTGCACGGTGAGTTTGTCGAATAGCGCGACGGCCTCGTCTTCGTATCCCGCCTTGACGACGTAGATTACGGCCACACAGATCATCAACGTGCTCCCGACTCGCTTCCCAGGTTGACAATGGTTACGATGCACGTGACCCATCCTCGCCGAGAGAACGCCCAGATGCCAGCCCGAGCTGGCTCAGACTGCCGGACTCGAATCGCGCAGCCGGCAGCGCCGGTATGCCGAGAGAGCTCACATGACGCATCGCACGATCGAGGCTCGTTTAACGGTTGCGTCGACGAACGAGATCCGCGCTGACTTTCCAGCGCTCGAACGTATTCATCGCGGCCATCGTGTTGCTTATTTCGACGGGCCGGGGGGAACGCAGGTTCCGCGAGTCGTCGCCGAGGCGATGCTCGATTATCTGTATCACCATAACGCCAACACACACTGGGCGTTTCCGAGCAGTGCCGAAACGGATTCGGCGCTGCTCGAAGCGCGGATCGCGCTCGCAGACTTCCTGAATGCGACGCCCGCGGAAATTGCGTTCGGCGCAAATATGACCACACTGACGTTTCATCTGGCGCGAGCGCTCGGGCGTCGCTTGGGCGCGGGCGACGCGGTTGTTGTCACAGAGCTCGATCATCATGCCAACATCGATCCGTGGCGGGCGCTCGAACGAGAACGCGGCGTGAAGATCTTGCAAGCACGGATGATTCCGGAAACCGGCGAACTGGACTGGACCGACCTAGCTCGGTGCCTCAACGACCACCGCACCCGGCTGCTAGCGATTGGCGCGGCTTCCAATGCTCTGGGGACGATCAACGATGTTGCTCGCGCTGTTGCGATGGCGCGCGAGGCCGAAGCAGTGTCGTTCATCGACGCCGTACACTTCGCGCCTCACGAGTTAATCGACGTGAAGGAGTGGGGCTGCGACTTTCTCGCGTGCTCCGCCTACAAGTTCCACGGACCGCATCTGGGCGTGCTTTATGGCCGGCGAGAGCAGCTCGACGCGCTTGACGTTGCCAAGCTCGAGCCCGCGCCGGAAGGAGCCCCGGAACGGATCGAGACCGGAACGCAGAACCACGAGGGTATCGTTGGCGCGGCAGCCGCGGTGGACTACGTGGCTTCACTGGCAACGCCTGCCGAGGGAACGACGTGCGCCGACCGCCGAGCGCGCCTGCGCTGCGTGTTCGAGAGCTTTCATCAGCGAGGTTGCGTGCTGCTGAAAGAGCTCTGGGAAGGACTGGGCGATCTCGCCGGCGTGACGCTCTTCGGCCCTCCGCCAGAGGCGCGGCGAACGCCCACGCTCTCGTTCACCGTGAGAGGCCACGCTTCGGCAGAGGTATCCCGGCGGCTCGCGGACCGGGGCGTGTTTGCGTCTCATGGCGACTTTTACGCGACAACCGTCGCGCGACGGCTGGGCGTGGGCGACTCAGGGTTCGTCCGGATCGGCTGTGCCTGTTACTCAACAAGCGAAGAAGTAGCTCGGGTCATCGAGGGCGTGTCTGCAATCCTCGCCGGTGAGGAGTGAGGCGCAGGGCTGCTCGCAGTCGTGTTTGTGTGTGCGCGTCTACTTGGCAAATTCCGCATGAGGATGAGTTGTGTAGAAGTGCTGGTGGCGAACCGGGTCGTGGAAGCGGTACAGCGGAACCGCGCCCGGCTGGGGATCTTTGTAAACATAAAACGCGATTCCCTGTGGATTGAACCCGAGCCGGGGGGCATTTTCACCGGTCGGCGCCGTCGTGTAGAAATCGTCGCGGGGGGCGCGCCAATGATACACGGCAACGGAATCGGGAATCGGGGAATTGAACACATGGCAGCAGACTCCATCGCTGACGGAGTTGGGTCGGTCGGGCGCATGCGGAGTGGTCGTGTAGTAGTGTGATCCGTTCTTCGGGTGCAGCCAGCGCTCCAGAGGAGTGGTGCCCGGAAGCGGCTCTGCGAAGACGTAGCCGGTGATACCTTCGAGCTGAAATCGCGTGGCGTCGAAATGAAGGGCGATTTCGGTCTTCTTGTAGTCGATACCGCACAGGATGCCATAATCCTTGAATAGCGTCACCCGCTTCTGGATCTCGTCGTTCAGCTTCCGGTTGAGCTTCGAGGCCCTGCCACCGGCGATCTGCGTTACCAGCTCATCGAAATACTGACCAAGAAAGCGGGCGACCACGCCCGAAAAGCCGTCCAGCTCACGGCGCTTGACTTCATCGATCTCGATCCGAAACCGAGGTGCACCGTTCGGCCCCGGTTCGATGTTGACGCTGGCTTTGACTTCGAAGCGAAACTTCCGCCATCCTTCCTGCGTATCCGGACTGCGACCGACGCGATCGGAGATGGGGCCGCTCACCGGCGGGTGGAACTCGCCTTCAATCTGGCAGCCGATCAAGAGCCGTCGCGTGCGAACCTCAATTGCATTGAGCCGGAACGAATGGACCGAGCCGCGATATCGGTCAGCCTTATCAAAGGCGCAAGGTGGGAGTTTTTCAACGATCGCGTCGAGGAAGTCCTTGCTGAGCTTTAATTCCCCGGATCCCTCGGCTCGGCCGGGTGCGAGCGCGGTCGAGGCGAGAATGCCAATGAGGAACCATCGCCTCGGAGCTGCCATCGCGCTTCGTTCTCCGTTGCTGCGGACGGACATGCGACCAATGCAACCACCGTCCGGCAAACGCGTGTGTGATGCCACCCAACTCTGCGTTGGTAGGCGCCGTAGATGCTTCTACCGGCTAACCGTCGACGTGTACAGACGAAACGACCGACTCGGTAAAGGATGAAAACCACTCCTTGTGGTCGATCAGTCCTTTGCGCCTCGGGTGTATTTGCCGATCAGCCGTCCTTCGGCGAGGATGTGGCCCTTGATCGCCTTGAGCACATTGGCCCGCGTAGCTTCGGGTCCAAGCTCGAGCCTGGCATCGAGCGCGTAGAGCCGGAAGAAGTAGCGGTGAGTTCCGCCGGGCGGGCATGGCCCTCCGTAGCCGAGCTTACCGAAATCGTTCTTGCCCTGTGTTGCGTCGCGATCGCTTCCTGCGGGCGATGATTCCTCCATCGATGTGTTCGGTACGCGCTCGCTCGCGGGAACTCCCTCTTTGAGACCCGTGACTTGAGCGGGCAGATTGAAAACGACCCAGTGCGACCAGGTGCCGGCGGGTGCATCGGGATCGTCGCAAATCAGCGCCAGTGTGCGGGAGTTCTCGGGCACCCCGGACCAGCTCAGATCTGGCGATCGATCTGATCCGTCACAGGTGAACCTTTGAGGGATCATCCCACCGTCAGCGAACGCTGTACTCCGAAGCTTGATCGTCAATTGTTGAGGGGATGGAAGCGGATCTGCGTTACCGCAGCCCAGATTCAACACCAGGGCGATCGCGATGACGACTGAGAGAATCCGCGCGGGAATGGAAAACCGGTACAAAGGCATGCGCCACCCCCTCGTCAGCCGGTCAGTCCCAATGAGAACCATGATGCTCCCGTTCTGAGAAGCATACAAGGTGCGGGCCACGGTCGGTCGGGACCGGCTGACAAGGTGCGGGCGATCGAATGACGCGATTCGCTTTGGGGATCAGTTCGAACGAGGTGCTTCAACTGAAGTCGGCGGCAGCACCGTGGCCGCGGGAGGCTCCGCGGCGGAGATCTCAGCGCGCGAGGGTTCGTCCGCGAGCACTGCACCCGGGGATGGTAGAGCATCACCTTCGGGCGCGGATGTCGGTGCGCCCTCTGAGGGCGGGATTGGGGGGACTGGGGCTAGAGGACCGCCGCCGGCGGGCGCTGTACCCGTCGGAGACACGGGGGGAACGCTGAGAGCAGCGCCGGAGGGGGCCAGAGCTCGAGAAGCAGGCAGCGGTGTAGTCGCGAATCCGGCAGATGGGGCGGAGGCATTGGCCGCGCAGCGCTGCCCAAGCGCCGCTCGAATTCGGCCAGTCGTTGTTCCAGCTTAGCCAGCCGCTGTTCGAGCATGTCGACTCGCCGATTGAGCGAGCTGGATTGGCCCGGACGAGCTGGAGGTGCCATCCCGGGTAGTGCAGCGGGGGGTGGTGTGACTGGAGCGATTTGCGAGAACCTCAGGCTGCGGTGTGGCGGCCGGGGCGGGCGCAGCGGCGGGCATCGCGGGCGCGACCGGGGGGGGTGGCACAGCCGCGATGGCAGCGGGTGCGGCTGGAGCGGCGGGTGTTGAAGCTACCACCGGAGCTGGTTCATTGGACTCAGGCGTGGAATTCTGTGCGGGGCTCGTCGTCGTGCGCCGGCCGGCCCCGCCGAGGACTTCGAGGAGCCTGTCGACCTTACGCTCAAGGTTTCTGAGGCGGTCGTTGTCAGACGGACGATCTTGTGCCACCACGCCGGCTCCCGTCGCGAGAATCGCGACGGTGATCACGCCGAGGAAGGCGAGTTTGAGTTTGGACAGAAGCATGGCTTTCAGGACTCCTTCAGTCAGTGTGACGATCGAAGTCGAGGCAACTTCGGCCAGGGAAGAACTGGTCGCGACCATGGCCGCGATGTGGATCGTCGAATCAACGAGGGACGGCGGGACGGACAGTGCTTGAATATCCTGAGTCAACGCGGTGGCGAGCGCAACCGAAGAGAGAGCCAGGCCGCGCCGGGTGAGGCGTTCTCGTAACCTCATCTTGGCTCGGGCCAATCGACTTGAAAGCGTTCCCTCGGACACTCCGAGCCGGCCGGCGGCTTCTCGGCGAGAGAGGCCTTCAAGCTCGCACAGAATGAGTGCAGCGCGGTGGCGCTCCGGAAGGCGGCCTAGCTCCTCGTCCAGAATCGAGCGAAGCTCGGTCATCTGAATCTCGTCGGCGTCGTCTGCCGCTGTCATGATACGTAGGCGTTTCTCGTTGGCTCGCCGGCGGGAGGCTCGGGCGCGGGCATCGAGCGCGGCGCGACGGGCGACGCCGTAGAGCCAGCCAGCCAACTGCTCCCGCCTTGCAATCTCCGGCGCTTTTCGTGAAAGCACCAGGAACGTGGCCTGGAACGCATCTTCGGCGGCGTGTCGATTGCCCAACACCCGGCGACAAACCCCAAGAACCATGGCGCCATGCCGGTCGACCAAGGCCGCAAACGCGGCCTCGGCGGATTCATCCGCACCGGCCACGAACTGCTGGAGCAATTCGTCATCGCTCAGTGGCCCGGCCACTCCGCTGCGAAAAAGCGTGTTGAGCTGTGCAAGAGCTGGCGCGCCGATTCTCCCGGCATGTTCGGAGCGACCTCCCGTTCTCTCGAATCGATTTACCCTACTCTTGTGTTCGAGAGACCGGCGCGTCCATTTTTCTTGGATAAATGGTGAGCTCGCTCTATTTCGCATTTTGCGGCGCATGAGGTTACGAATCCGCGTGGCGCAATGCACGCATGGCGGCGTATGCGGTGGGCACAGCGAACGAGACGCGCGAGACCTTTCGTGGTCACGCGCGACTGGAGGGGCGTGGTGGGTTTGTAAACGTGGTAACTTCGGCCGCGGGATCAATTATCCTTCTTCTTGGTTGCCTTCTTCTGGAATTCGATCTTGGAGGCGACGTTTTTGTCATAAGTGACGCTGCCGACAGAATGCCGCCTGTGAATTGTCAGTGATGCACGCTCAAGCGGCCCAACAGCCTCCAAGATCAACCGAACAGCCGTGAGAACCGCGGAAAATCATCTGAAAACCGTCCCACAGCCTCAGAACGAGCGCGCAGAGTCGCCCAGTTGGCCCAGATTCAGCTCCTTTCAGCGTCTGGGCCACTTCGCGGCTCACCCACGCGCGCAGCTTCTTCGACGCTGCCGCCCGTAGCACGTTCCAGCCCGCCACTTTGTGCAGGATCACACGGAACACACTCCCGCGGCCTCGCACTCGCAGACGTTCCAACCTCAGCCGATTCTTCAAGCCGCTATTGGTCGACTCGATGCCCGAGCGCATCCTGTACCGCTCCGCGAATACCGGTGTCTCTTGTTCCCGGCGACGCCCAGCCATCCGATGATCCTTGTCACTGAAATCCAGCTCGTAGCGACCATCCCGCGTTTGGTGGATCGGGCACGACGTGCGGAACGGGCATCCTTCGCACGCTGCCGCCGCCATCTGGATTCGCGTCGTGCCTACTTCTTCGTTCCGCTCGACCACAAGCGGCATGTGCCCTTGCGGACAGGCTTCCACCCGCCCGGTCCGTTCATCCACCGCGAAGTCGTCCAGCGTCAGCGCCCAGGGTCGCTTGCCGGCTCCCGACCGGGGATCGGTCCGACCAGCTCCACGCCGCGGTCCTCGGCCGCTTGTACGTTCTCGTCGCCGCAGTAGAGCGTGTCAGCCAGCATCTCCTCGGGCAACAACTTCGAGTCTTCGAGTTGATCGAGCATCGGCACCACCGCCGTGCCGTCGTGCTCCGCGGCACCCTGCGGCAGAGCGCCTGTGATCAACTGCACCTCGTTCTCAGAGCTGCACGTCTCGGTGATCTGCACCTGATAGCCCTTACCTTTGTGGGCGTCGTAGCCGGCGCTGAGGTCGGACGGGTTCTGAACGCAGTCACCGCCGGTCTTGGCCTTCACGACAACTTTGCCCTCACTCAGTTCGCACTGCTGGCTGAAGATCGTGACTAGGGCCTTGTAGCTCGACCGGGCCGTCATGTCGGGACAATTGGCGAAGTGGTCGATGATCCAGCACAAGTCCTCGGCTGCTTGCTGCCGCGACCGCTGTCGAGCCTCGGCATCCTTGGCGGCGGCGAACAACTGCGATTCTGCCGGTTCGTAGCGCCCGCAGAACTCCGCGGGCAACGCGGCGTACCGCTCAGGGGCATGCCGGATCACCTGGGTCAGGAACCGCTTGATTGCCACGGCCATCAGCTTGGTGCGACCAAAGCTGGCCATGTGAGAAAAGACGTGGGTCGAGTCGAGCCGCTGGCGGGAGATGTCGAGTTCGAGCTTTTCCGCCAGTCCAATCGTCACGTCGTGGAAGACCTGAGCGGCCAGTTCGTTCTCGCGAAAGAGCTTTTGGTAACGCTCGACCGTGCGCGACGACACTTCAACGCCGGGCTCCAAGTTAAGGGCGTATTGGACGTCGCTGCGGAAGATGTAAGCCTCGGCGGCCTCTTGGGCGGTCCAGTCGAAGAAGTCGGTCATGAAGACCAAGCCGGCCATCGAGTACAGTTCCTTGGTGGGGGCTCCCAGTTCCCGGCTGAAATGCTGGGCCAGTTGACCTACGGGCATCAGTTTGAGGAGGACGTGTCGAAAGACTCCCTGCCAGCCCGAGCTGATGATCCGTTGACCGGCGGGAGGTATGACGCCCTCGAAGGGGTCGAACAGGCGGTTTTGCCGCGGGTCAACGATGTGGATCATGGCGGGCGCAACTCCTTTCGCAGGGGATACTTGAATGTAGAGGTGCGCCTCGCTAGAGTCAAGGGAGAAATGGACATAAACTCAGATTTTACATTAACTTGCGCAGAAAACTAAACTCGACGAACTTTTGTCGGAGACGTCATAAGTTACTTTGACGTTTACTTTCTTACCGGCATCGGTCCGTTCCTTGACCAAGCCGTTCAGTTTCTCGAGGTCGTATTTGGTATCCTTCTTCGTGGGGTACTCGGTTTCGTCGGTGACTTTGATCTCGGTTTCCTTGTCGTCCTTGTCAACAACCGTGATCTTCTTGCCCTCGACGTCGACTTTGGTGAGCGCGCCAATCAGCTCCTCGGCGAACACCGTCGCCGTCGCGACGAACAGCGACATCGTGGCACAGCAGACGACGAAACGGAGCAGGAGTCTTCTACGAGTGTGCATCGGACTTTGTCCTCCTAGCGCCAGGCGAGAGAACGCCCAACCGTGGGCCGTCGGCATCTCCGTGCGGGGAAGCCACCATAGCGGCCCATCATCAAGCTGGGAACGCAGTATTATGAACTCCGCTCACGCCACGTTGTAGTGGGTACTCGGGACGGCGGGTGTAAATATTTCTTGCCGGAATGCGCCGGGCCGGCTCTTCAGAGGCCGAACGAGCGACGAGCCCGCGCGAACGCGTATCCTGAGTGCACTGCCGACCGAATCGCCACATTCTGGCTCGGATCGAGAAAGTTCTTCCTTGTCTCTGGGGGCATATCATCGTCTCGGTTCTTTATGGTAATGTGTGAGATCTTCGTTGGAATGATTTCCCTAGACGCCCCGCATTTCACACCTCGGTGCTGCTTGACGAGTTTGATTTATAATTAAACGCCCGCCACCATTCTCTCTTACCGGGGTTGGATCAAATATGAGCGCCCCACGCCACGTTCGCCTGAAATCCCTCTGCCCGACCGGGTCGAAGACCTGGCGAGTGTTGCTGTGCTTCGGTGTTTCCTGCACACTCGCGGCTGGTGTTGCTGGCTGTCAGTCAAATGCGGCGAAGATCGCGCCGGCAGAGCCGCCGGTGGTGCCGGTCAGCCAGCCCGTTCCAGAGGGAAGTCACCGACTACGCGGAATTCACCGGGCAAACCAAGGGCATCTTCTCGAACGAGATCATCCCCCAGGTCACCGGCTACCTGGTCCAGATGCCGTTCGTGGAAGGAGCGGAGGTCAAGAAGGGAGACCTGCTGTTCGAGGTCGATCCCCGGCCTTACAAGGCCCAGCTCGACCAGGCTCAAGGCCAGGTCGATCTCAACAAGGCCTCGCTCAGGCTGGCCAGGACGAACCCTGGCCCGGAATCGGGCCATCAACGTCCGCTCGCCTGGCTCGGTCAGCTCGCAGCAATTTGACCAGGAGCAGGCGGTGGTCGACGAGGCCCGTGCCAGGGTCGACGCCGCCCAGAGGAGCATGGAGCTCTACAAGCTCAGCTACGAATTCACCAAGGTCTTGTCGCCGATCGACGGCCAGATCAGCCGTTACTACATGACCAAGGGCAACCTGGTCAACCAGGATCAGACGCTCTTGACCACGGTCGTGTCGGTGGACCCGATGTACGTTTACTTCGAGGTGGACGAGCCCACGCTCGACGCGATACCTGAAGGCCGATCGAACGAACGGAAGGGCGAGTCGACCAAGGATCGAGCCGATGCCGGTCTCCATGGAGCTGCAAGGGGAGATCGGCTTCCCGCACCAGGGGACCGTCAACCTGGTCAACAACCAGAGCAATGCAGCGACGGGCACCACTCTGCTGCGAGCTGTATTCCCGAACCCGCTGCCCAAGGGGGGCCGGCGACTGATCTCGCCCGGTATGTTCGCGCAGAATCCGCCTGCCGATCAGCCTGCCGCACCGGGCGCTCCTGGTGCGAAATCGAGCGATTGCGTCGGATCAGGGGCTGAAGTACGTCTACGTGCTCGATGCCGACAACAAGGTTCAGTCCCGCCGGGTCACTGCCGGTGCGCTCGAGGACGACGACCTGAGGGTGATCGAAGACGGGTTGAAGCCGGACGAATGGATCGTCAGCGGCGCCCTCTTGCAGATCCGGCCGCGAATGCTGATCCGGCCGGAGCGGGTGGCGATGCCGATGTTCGGCCAGCCGGTCGTGGCCGATCAAAAAGCGGCGGAGCCCAAGACCAAGTCGGCCAAAGCCGGTTCCAGCCAGTCCGCCGGTGCTGCCGGTCAGCCAGGCCGATTTCGCAGGGAAATCACCGACTACGTCGACTTTACCGGCCAGACCAAGGCCGTTCAGACCGTGGACATCATCCCCATGGTCACCGGCTACCTGGTCCAGATGCCGTTTCAAGAAGGGGCCGAGGTGAAGGAAGGAGACTTGCTGTTCGTGGTTGATCGCCGGCCCTACAAAGCCCAGCTCGACCAGGCCCAGGGCCAGGTCAATCTCTATCAGGCCCAGCTCAAGCTGGCCAGGACAACCCTTGCCCGTGACCGGGCCGTCAACCTGATCCGGCCCAGCTCGGTCAGCCCGCAGCAGATTGATCAGGACGAGGCGATCGCCGATGAGGCCCAGGCCAGGGTCGATGCCTATGAAAAAAGCATGGAGATCTCCCGGCTCGAACCACGAATTCACGCGGGTGCTCTCGCCCATCGACGGCCAGATCAGCTACTACCGCAAAACCCTGGGCAACCTGGTCACCCAGAACCAGACACGCTTGACCACGATCGTGTCGGTCGACCCGATTTACGTTCACTTCGAGATGGACGAGCCCACCCTGCTGCGCCATCGCAGGGCACTCAACGAAGGGAAGCTGCGGCTGCCCAAGGACCGTACCAAGATACCGGTCCTCATGGGGCTCCAGGGCGAGGAGGGCTACCCGCACCAGGGGACCATCAACTTCGTCGACAACCAGGTCAATCCCACGACGGGCAGCATCCTGGTGCGAGGTGTCTTCGCCAACCCCAATGCTCAAGAGCGGCCACCGGCTGATGGCGCCGGGCCGGTTCGTGAGAATCCGTCTGCCGATCGGGGAGCCTCACCGTGCGCTCCTGGTGATCGACCGGGCCATTGCGTCGGATCACGAGGGGCAGAAGTACGTCTACGTGCTCGATGCCGAAGACAAGGTCCAGTCGCGCCGGATCACGACGGGCGCCCTTCAGCCCGACGGCTTGAGGGCGGTCGAAGAGGGACTCGAAGCCGGACGACTGGGTCTTGAGCGGCGGAATCTTGCAGACCCGGCAGGGTGGGAAGATCAAACCGGAACGGGTGCCGATGCCGACGCTCGGCCCAGCCGCCCGGGCTGCTCAACCGTCGGCAGCGCCCGGCTCGTCGGTGTTGCCGGCAGTCGATAAAGCCGAGTGATCGAGGGCCGCGCGGCATGCTCTCCAGATTCTTCATCGATCGACCGATCTTTGCGACGGTGCTCTCGGTCGTGATCACCTTGATCGGCGGGATCTCCCTGGTCTGGCTGCCGATGGCGCAGTATCCCCGGATCACTCCCCCCGGGATCTCGGTGACGATCAACTACCCCGGGGCCAGTGCCCCGGTCGTGGCCGACACGGTGGCCGCGGTGATCGAGCAGCAGGTCAACGGCGTCGAGGGCATGCTCTACATGTCCTCGCAGATGGGCAACGACGGGTCGTACACGCTGACCGTCACCTTCGATATCGGCACCGACGTCAATTCGGCCCTGGTCATGGTGCAGAACCGCGTGGCGCTCGCCATGCCGCAGTTGCCGCCCGAAGTCCAGAACCAGGGGATCACGATCCGCAAGAGAACGCCCGATATCTTGATGATCGTCAACTTCTTCTCGCCCGACGATCGCTATGACGACATCTACCTGAGCAACTACGCCACGATCTACGTCAAGGACGAGCTGTTGCGCGTCTACGGCGTCTCCGACATCAACTTACATGGGCCAGCGCGACTACAGCATCCGCGCCTGGCTCAAGCCGCAGGAGCTGGCCGTCGCGCAGCATGACCGCCATGGATGTGGCCAACGCCATCCGCACCGAGAACATCGATGCGCCCGCCGGCCAGATCGGCCAGATGCCCGCGCCCAGGGTCAACACGTTCCAGTTGCCGATCGACACGCTGGGCCGGCTCACGACTCCGGAGCAGTTCGGGGCGATCGTGGTCAAGGCCGGCTCGATTGATTCGGACGATCCAGCGACGGGGATCGTCCGCCTGCGTGACGTGGCGCGGATGGAGCTGGGCGCGCAGAACTACAACCAGTCTTGCACGTTCGACGGCCACCAGTCGGTGGGCCTCTCCATCTACCAGCTTCCCGGCACCAATGCGCTTGACGTTGCCGACCGGGTGCGGCTGAAGATGGAAGAGCTCAAGACCCGCTTTCCGGAGGGACTGGACTACGAAATCGCCTACGACACGACCCCGTACATCCGCGAGTCGGTCTTCGAAGTCTTCAAGACGCTGCGCGACGCGGTGATCCTGGTCGGCATCGTGGTGCTCGTGTTCCTGCAGGACTGGAGGGCCATGATCCTGCCCATGATCGACGTGCCCGTCTCGCTGATCGGCACGTTCGCGATCATGGCGGCGATGGGCTTTTCGCTCAACAACCTGACGCTATTCGGACTGGTCCTGGCGATCGGCATCGTGGTCGACGATGCGATCGTGGTGCTGGAAAACGTCGAGCGGATGATGGCGACGGGGCTCGACGCGCGGACCGCCACGATCAAGGCCATGGAGGAGATCACCGGCCCGATTCTGGCCATCACGCTGGCGCTTTCGTCGGTGTTCGTGCCGTGCTGTTTCCTGGGCGGGATCACGGGCCAGTTCTTCCGGCAGTTCGCGGTGACGATCGCCGTGTCGACGATCATCTCGGCTGTGAACGCGCTGACCATGACGCCTTCGCGGGCCGTGCTGATCTTCAAGACCGAGCAAGCGGCTCACGGTGGCCATGAGCTGAAGCGTGAGGCGTTGCCCTGGTGGTTCTTCGCCCTGGTAGGCGGTCTGTTGACTGTGCTCTACGGGCCAGACTATCTGGGCGGGCGGTTTGGTCTCCCTGCCTCCTCCAGTGAAACCGGCAAGGCGGAAGGCACCGGCTGGATGTACTGGGCGATAACGGTCGCATACTTCGCGCCTCCGGGCGCTGCTAGTCGGCGGGTTGGTCGGCTGGTTGATCATTCGGCCGGTGAATGCGGTCCTGGGCTGGCTCTTCCGGGGCTTTAACCGCTTGTTCGACATCGTCACCCACGGGTACAGTTGGTTGGTCGGCAGGCTGCTGCGCATCAGTCTCGTCGTGTTGCTCGTCTACGGCGGCCTGGTGGCGCTTTCGTATCGGGTCTTCCAGCAGGCACCCACGGGCTTCATTCCCCAGCAAGACCAGGGCCGGCTGATCCTCAGCGTGCAGTTGCCCGACTCGGCATCGCTGCAGCGCACGCAAGGAGGCCATGGCCCTGGTCGACAAGATCACGCTCGCGACGCCGGGCGTGGCCCACGCGGTCAGCCTCGCGGGAATGTCGTTTCTGCTCCAGTCCAACGCCTCCAATTTCGGCTCGATGTTCGTCGTCCTGGAGCCGTTCGACGAACGGAGGCCCCGAGGATTGTTCGCCGACTTGCTGGCGTGGCCCAGGCGGATCCGGGAGGGCACGTTCGGCAAGCCGAGACCCGCCGTCGGGTCTGACGTACGATTGATGCCTGCGCTCGAGGACGTCACTGAGATCCCGTCAGCAGGCAACGACCTGAACATCGTGGCCTCCGTCAATGACGTGCTCCATTTCCGCGTGTTCGACCGCCAGGGCAAGCCGGTTGTCGACACGGATGAGAAGAAGCTTCTGGGACAGGCCGGAGAAATCGAACGTCTGAAGGAGAGCGGCTTGCGGGCTTGTGGGCTCCTCATGAGCTGACGGGGCGCGAGAAGCGCCGGGTGATCGAGGCGCTGGCAGTCGATTCTCGATCTGGCCCCTCTCGGGCTGCACGCCGATGACATCATGGCCCGGCTGATACCCGAGTACAGAAAGCGGGTCAAGGATGCCATCGTCAGCGTGCGAAATTCCTCGCCGATCCCGGGCCTGGGCGTTGCGGGCGGGTTCAAGATCATGGTCGAGGACCGCGGCGGCCGCGGACTCACCGATCTGCAGACCGAGACCGACCTCTTGACGCGCAGGCTGCGGAGCCTGCCCGGTCTGGCCGACGTAGCGACCGGGTTCCGCTCCAACGCGCCGTCGATCTGGCTGGACATCGACCGGACCAAGGCCGTTGCCCTGGGAGTCGCGTTCGAGGACGTCAATCAGACGCTGTCGATGCTCCTGGGCTCGCTGTACGTCAACAGCTTCAACCAGTTCGGCCGCCACTGGCAGGTGACTGTCCAGGCAGAGGGCGAATACCGCAACCGGATCGAGGCCTTGAACCTGTTCCAGGTACGGAACAACCGTGGCGAGATGGTCCCGCTCGGCACCCTGGTCAACGTGAATCAGGTGAAAAGCGATCGTGGCGGGCCCATCGTCGTCACGCGCTATAACCTGTACACGTCTGCGTCAATCACCGGCAACATGCTGCCGGGATTCAGCTCGGGAGACGCCATCAAGGCCATCAACGCTGCGTCCCACGACAGCCTGCCGCTTGTCGATGAGGGAGGAGTGGACCGAGCTGATGTTCGTGCAGATCCGGGCGGCGGAAAAGAACCCCGCGTTGTTCGTTTTCGCGCTGGCGGTGGCCAGCGTCTTCCTGGCTCTGGCGGCCCTGTACGAAAGCTGGGCGCTGCCGCTGGCGGTGATCCTGGTGGTGCCGATGTGTCTGTTGTGCTCGGTATCGGGGGTGCTCTATTCGGGCCGGGACGTCAACATTTTCGTGCAGATCGGGCTGGTGGTGCTGGTGGGGCTGGCGTGCAAGAACGCGATCCTGATCGTCGAATACGCCAAGCAGAAGCACCTCGAGGGCTGGTCTCGGCTTCGACGCGACGCGAGAGGCATGCCGGCTGCGGCTGCGTCCGATCCTGATGACATCGTTTGCGTTCATCATCGGCGTGATCCCGCTGGCCATCGCCGCCGGCGCCGGCGCCGAGATGCGCCGGTCGCTGGGCATTGCCGTGTTCAGCGGCATGGTCGGGCGTGACGATGTTCGGCATCTTCTTGACGCCGGTCTTCTTCTCGGTGATCCAGGGATTGACCGAGACGCGGCTGCTGGAGACCGCGGCGGTTCGATGGGCCGGGTCGACGCTGCTGTCGGGAATCGCCGGGCTCTTGATCGGCTACGTGCTGGCGCAGCTCGGCGTGTTCGCATTGCCGCGGGCGCTCTGGCTCTGCGGCTCGGCGGGATGCCTGGCCGCTTTAGGGGTGCTTGTCCTTCATCAGACTGATCCGGCAGCGGTCCAGGGCGAACGCATCGTCCCTCGTTTCTCCTGTCGATTCCGGTGGGCCGGATGGAGACCAAGAGCCGTGATTTCGCGCTTCTTCATCGACCGTCCGGTGTTTGCCATCGTGCTCTCGGTCGTATTTGTACTGGCGGGAGGCGTGGCCGTCTTCACGCTGCCGATGGCACAGTACCCCGAGGTGACGCCGCCGACGGTGCTCGTCACGGCCATTTATCCGGGTGCCAATGCGCAGACAGTGCGCAATACCGTGGCCGCGCCCATCGAGGAGCAGGTCAGCGGCGTCGAGAACATGATGTACATGTCGTCGCAGTGCACCAACGACGGCGCCTACAATCTGACGGTGACGTTCCGGCTGGGGATGGACACCGACATGGCGCAGGTGCTGGTGCAGAATCGCGTCTCGCTGGCGCTGCCGGTCATACCGCCCCTCGTGCAGAACGAGGGCATCAGCGTCAAGAAGATGTCGCCCAACACGCTGATGATCGTCAACCTGATATCCCCTGACGGTCAGTACGACAGCACATTCTTGAGCAACTACGCGACCATTTACTTGAAGGATGAGCTGGGGCGGCTTCCCGGAGTCGCGGGCATCACCTATCTGGGCCAGCGAGATTACAGCCTGCGGGCCTGGCTCGACCCGCAGAAGCTGGCGTCGCTCAACTTGAGTGCGATGGATGTCGTCGCGGCCATCAGTCAGCAGAACTTACAGGTCGCCGCCGGCCAGATCGGCCAGCAGCCCGTTCCCCGCGGCCAGCAGTTTCAGCTCACGATCAATACGCTGGGCCGGCTGATCGAGCCGGAGCAGTTCGAAGCGATCATCCTGAAGGCCGGAAATCAGTCGAACCCGCAGATGCCGTCGTCAGCGGGGGGCGCGAGCGGCTCGGGAGGCCAGAGCCAGGGTGGGCAGAGCGGCGAGACGGCAGAAGGAGGGGCGGCAGATCAGGGCGGGGCGAGCAACCAGGGCGCGTTGCCTCAAGTGCCCGGAATTGTGCGACTGCGCGACGTGGCGCGGGTCGAGCTGGGCTCGAGGCAGTATGACCAGTCCTGCACCCTAGACGGCCGTCCATCGGTGGCGATCTCGATCTACCAGCTATCCGGCTCAAATGCGCTCGACACCGCCGCCGGCGTCAAGGCCAAGATGAGGGAGCTCAAGACCCGCTTCCCCGACGGCGTGGATTACCAGATTGTGTACGACACCACCCCGTTTATTCAGGAGTCGGTTGACGAGGTCTTCAAGACGTTGCGTGACGCGGTGATCCTGGTCGGGCATCGTCGTACTGGTATTCTTGCAGGACTGGAAGGCCATGATCCTGCCCATGATCGACGTGCCCGTCTCGCTGATCGGCACGTTCGCGATCATGGCGGCGATGGGCTTCTCGCTCAATAACTTGACGCTCTTCGGGCTGGTGCTCGCCATCGGCATCGTCGTCGACGACGCCATCGTCGTGCTGGAGAACATCGAACGGCTGATCGCCACCGGGCTCGACTCACGGACGGCCACGATCAAGGCCATGGAAGAGATCACCGGCCCGATTCTGGCCATCACGCTTGTGCTGTCGTCGGTGTTCGTGCCGTGCTGTTTCCTGGGTGGGATCACGGGCCAGTTCTTCAGGCAGTTCGCGGTGACGATTGCGGTCTCGACAATCATCTCGGCGATGAACGCGCTCACGATGACTCCCTCGCGGGCGGTGCTGATCTTCAAGACGGAGGAGCGAGCCCATGGTCATGAGCTGAAGCGGGAGGCGCTGCCATGGTGGATCTTCGGGGTGGTGGGAGGCTTGCTGGTCATGTACTACGGGCCTCAATACCTCGCCGGTCGGTTTGGCCTGCCTGGGCCGCCGGCAGCGGCGCCGAGCTGTCGGAAGTCTCCGACTGGACGTCTCGTGGAGTCACCGCCGCCTATTTCTCCGCCGGCGCGCTCGTCGGTGGAGTGATCGGCTTCTTGATCATCCGGCCGGTGAACGCCGTCCTGGGCTGGCTGTTCAGGGGATTCAACCGTCTATTCGACCGGATGATCGCGGTCTACGGCCGCATTGTCGGAGGCGTGCTGCGCATCAGCGCCATCGTGCTCATGCTCTACGGCGGTCTCCTGGTGCTGACTTACTGGCAGTTCAACCACGCACCAACGGGATTCGTTCCGCAGCAAGACAAAGGGTATCTGCTGCTGAACGTGCAGTTGCCGGATTCCGCATCGGTGGAGCGTACTCAGCGCGTGATGGCACGTATCGAGAAGGTGTCGGGTGGGTACGATCTGAAGGTGATTTCGCCGACGAACGACGTGAGCCGCATCCCGACAGCAGGCGAGGGCCTGGTCGCCGTCGCTCTAGTGAATCAAACGCTTTACTGCCGCATCTTCGATCTGGATCGCCAGTTGGTCGCCGACACCAATGAGAAAAGTCTGCCAGAACACGCCCGGCGGATTGAAGAACTCAAAAAGCTACTTGCCGGCATGTGGGCTCCCCACCAGATTTCCAATAGCGAGAGAAAGCAGGTGATTGACGCCGTCACATCCATTGTCGGTCACCCCGAGGCCCGGGGCACTCCAGGGGTTGAGCACACCGTCGGCGTTTCGGGCCAGTCGCTGCTCCTCAATGCCAACGCGCCCAATCTCGGCTCGATGTACGTCATGCTCGAGGAGTTTTCCAAGCGGCATGGCTCCAAGCTCACGGCCGACGAGATTGCCGCGGATCTGAAGCGACGCTGTCAAAGCAAGGTGCGCGGCGCGATCGTCTCTGCGTTCGGAGCTCCGCCCATCGACGGCCTGGGCACAACCGGCGGCTTCAAGCTGATCATCGAGGATCGCGGGAATCTCGGGCTGGAGTATTTGCAGCGGGTGAGCGATGCGATCGTGGAACGGGGCAACCAGACGCCGGGACTCCAGGGCCTCTTCAACAGCTCGCGTGCCAACACGCCCTGGCTGTACCTCCAGATCGACCGGACCAAGTGCGTGGCTCTGGGCGTGCCGGTCAGCGAGCTGTTCAACACGTTGCAGGTGTACCTGGGTTCTTATTATGTCAACAACTTCAACAATTTCGGCCGGTCGTGGCAGGTGAACATCCAGGCCGATCAGCAGTTCCGCGGCGACCCTAGCGATATCGGTCAACTTCAGGTGCGGAACACGAAGGGGGATATGATCCGCCTGGCCACGCTGCTCGACGTGAGCAGCACCAGCGGGCCGGTGATGGTGATGCGCTACAACATGTATTCCAGCACCGCGATCACCGGCAATCCGGCGGCGGGGACGAGCTCTGGAGAAGCGATTGCGCTCATGGAGCAAGTCGCGCGCGAGGAGTTGCCGCGGTCGATGGCGCCCGACTGGACCGAGCTGGCCTACATGCAGCTCAATGCGGGCAATAGCGCCACGATCGCGTTTGCGCTGGCGGTCGTCTTCGTGTTCCTGGTGCTGGCGGCCCAGTATGAGAGCTGGAAACTGCCGCTGGCGGTGATCCTGGTGATGCCGATGTGCTTGCTGTGCTCGCTGGTGGGTGTTTACCTGGCCCGCATGGATGTCAGCCTTTTCACCCAGATCGGGTTCGTGGTGCTCGTGGGCCTGGCCAGCAAGAACGCCATTTTGATCGTGGAATTCGCCAAGCAGAGCCAGGAGTCAGGTATGCCGCGAGCAGAAGCGACCGTCGCCGCGTGCCGGCTGCGGCTGCGACCGATCTTGATGACGTCTTTCGCGTTCATCTTCGGAGTCGTGCCGCTGGTGCTGGCTGAGGGGGCCGGTGCCGAGATGCGCCGCGCGCTCGGGACGGCCGTCTTCGCGGGCATGCTCGGGGTCACGCTGTTCGGCATCTTCCTCACACCGGTCTTTTACTACGTGATCCAGTGGTTCGGTCAGAAGAAGCAGGAATCCACTCCTGGCGAGAACCATGAATCGGGCAAGCAGCTCGAACTGGTGACTTCATTGCCAGAATGAGAATCGGCGTCGCTTCGACTCGACGAGAGTTTCTGCGATCCTGATGCTCATCATTTCCGATGGTCAAAAGGGTGCAATCTCACGAGCTTGCGGGCGCCCAGATTGTCGCCGCCAGGTAGCGTACTGGCGCTTTCTGATCGTGATAATAGTAGACCGCTACGACCTTGCCGTCGGGCCGGATGATTGATCGGACGTAACCGATATCGCGGCCGCCGGCGTCGTCGCGCAGGGTGATCCGGCGGGACCACGTCTTACCGAGGTCGTCGCTTGAGCGGGCGTAAATTCCGAAAGGCTCTCTGCGCGAGCCGAAAACCAGGCAGAGCCGGTTGTCGGGAAGGCGGAGCAGGCTGGGTGGGTTTCCTTCGCCGGTATCAGGCTCGGGCGTTGCCAGGAACGTCCAGGTCAATCCGTCGTCGTGAGACGCATAGGCGTCGATCCAGCTTCGCGGTGGATCCTGCCGTCGGATGGTCGTGACAAGATCGCGCGGCGAGAGCCTCACAGACGAGGGCATGATTGCATAACCGGCGGGCTCGGGACCAATGAATGAGAGAAACCGCCATGTCAAACCGCCATCGTCCGTACGCACGCAGAAAGGCCGACCTTCGCGGCTGTTCGATTTGGATGCGGTGAGAAAAAGCGTGCAGCGGGAACGACCATCGACGATGTAGTCTGTCCGGCCCATAACGCCCTTCTGGTCGAAGATCGGCAGGCGGTATGGACCGCGCCAGCTCTTACCCCGGTCGTATGAGAAGAACAGCCGGGACATGCCGTTGTTGCTGTTCTCCATTCGAATGGTCATCGCGAAGTCGGGATGGTCGAAGCGGATGGGAGTGCGCAGCTCGGAGGGTTGATCGGGCATCAGCCCGGGCGGCATGATTCCGTGGCGCATGCCCGGTGTGCCGGCTAATGCCCCACTGGGTTGCGGAACTTCAACCGACCAGGTGAGCCCCCCGTCTCGGCTACGTGCCAGGAGGAATTCCTCGGGCTTTTCTTTGTCGATGTGGTGGAACGGCCCACGATCCTTGTAGGTTCCGCGACTGAATCCGACCAGGATCTCGTCATCCCACGACCAGATTCCGTGGTTGGCCGGCCAGCCTGCGAATCGACCTTCCTCGCGATAAACGACGACGTGCCGCAATGCTGTTGGCGGGTCTTGGGCCAAGGCGAAGCGGGACAGCGCGGCTAGCCAAAGCAGGTACATCAGAGAAATCCTCGGTAGATGCGGGACGCGCGTGGGGAGAACGGGAAGCGATCGTCAGGCTGAAGCCTGACCTACGGTTATGCGACTTGCGCGTGCGGAGGACGGTGGCACTGTCGGTCGGTACGCCGCTATAATTGCCATCTGCCTACTTTCGAGGAAAGTAATTTCTCCGGAACGAAAGGGCGGAATGCTCGCGTCAGCGTCGCAATGTTGGACGTCGCACGGTGGATTTCGTTGTGCTGGCAGCCTCGGCCGCTTGCAAAAAACGCTTCTTTCGTTGTGTCTCGGCTTCTTGTGCTCGCAAGCGATTGCAGCGGATCTCGATGACGCAGAGATATTGTTCCGAACGGGCAAGTACGACGAGTGTGCGAAGGCGGTCGACGCCGGAATGGAGAATGACGGGTGGAGTGAAGCGTGGCGGCACTTGAAGATCAAGACGGAGCTGGCGAGGGGAAGAGACAAGGAAGCGATTGCCGCTCTTGAGGAGGCCTTGATTCGTTTCCCTGCGAGCATATCGCTGCATCTGCTCGGGAGTCAGATCTATCGTCAGACGGGCCAGGCAGGGGACGCGGCGCTCGAGCTCGAGACGATCACGAAGCTTTTCCAGAACTCTCCGCGGCGCTACGCGACTCCCGAGGGTTGGGTGACGGTCGGGCGGTTGTTTTTGCTGCGCGGCGAGGATGCGCGCAAGGTGCTGGACCAGTGCTATGACGTCGTCACCAAGCAAGCGCCTGGTTTCGTCGAGGGGTGGTTTGCCACTGCGGAGATGGCGCTGGACAAGGAGGATTACGCCCTCGCGGCCGAGACGTTGCGAAAGGCCCCGAAGGAGGCCGCAGCCGATCCCCGGTTTCATTATCTGATGGCTCGTGCACTCGCGAACGACGATCGAGAGGCGACCGGCAAAGCGCTGGCGCAGGCGTTGAAGATCAACCCCAGTCACGTCGACAGCCTGCTGCTCGTGGCCGATACCATGATCGACGGCGAGCGTTACGCCGAGGCGGAAAAGGTCTTGAAAGAGGTCTTCAACGTGAACCCGCGTGAGTCGCGGGCGTACGCGTATGAGGCGGTCCTCGCGCACCTTCGCAGTGATCAAGCCGGAGAAGATGAGGCTCGCAAGAAGGCGCTCGCGCGGTGGGACGCGAACCCCGAAGTCGACCACATCATCGGACGAAAGTTGTCGCAGAAGTACCGATTTGCGGAAGGGGCGCAACGTCAGAAGCAGTCGCTAGCGTTTGATCCCGGGTATCAGCCAGCCAAGCTGCAGCTCTGCCAGGACCTTCTTCGGCTGGGGGAAGAAACAGAAGGCTGGAAGCTCGCTGCTGAAATCTTCAGCAAGGATGGCTACAACGTAGTCGCGTATAACCTGGTGACGCTTCGCGACCGACTGTCGAGCTTCCGGACGCTCGAAGACGAGGGCCTCATTCTGCGCATGGACGCCCGCGAGGCGGAGCTGTATGGACCGCGCGTCCTGGAGCTGCTCACGCGAGCCAGGAAAACGCTGGTGGCGAAGTATGGTGTCACGCTGAAAGAACCGGTGATCGTCGAGGTTTTTCCGCAGCAGAAGGAATTTGCGGTGCGGACTTTCGGCTTGCCTGGGGCGGAGGGGCTCTTGGGTGTGTGCTTCGGCCGAGTTGTCACGGCGAGGAGCCCAGCGTCGCAGGGCGAACACCATTCAAACTGGGAGGCCGTGCTTTGGCATGAATTTTGCCATGTGGTGACTCTTGGGAAAACTCGAAACAAGATGCCCCGGTGGCTGAGCGAGGGGATCTCCGTTTACGAGGAAGGGCAAGCAGATCCTGCCTGGGCGACGGCCTTTGACCCGCGTTATCGCGCCATGATTCTCTCGGACGGGCTCACGCCGATCAGCCGCCTGAGTTCCGCGTTCTTAACGGCCAAGACTCCACTGGACGTGCAGTTTGCGTACTTTGAGTCCGCCCTTGCCGTTGAATTTCTGATTGAGCGGTTCGGCCTGCCTGCCGTGAAGGGGCTGCTGGACGATCTCGGTGCCGGCATACCGATGAACGAGGGCCTGCCGAACCGCACGAAAATGACGCTAGATCAAATAGATGGCGAATTTAGAAAGTTTGCGCGGGAGCGAGCGGAGAAGATTGCTCCGGGGGCGACCTGGGAGGAGCCGGATCTGCCGGTTGACGCGGATTCAACGGTTGTAGCGGCCTGGCTCGAAAAGCATCCGAAGAGCTTTTGGGGATTGAAGCGGTCCGGGGCGACGCTGGTCGCCGAGGGGAAGTGGGCTCAAGCGAAAGACGTTCTCGAGAAGCTCAAGGCCATTTATCCGGGATACGTCGGGGGCGATAACGCTTACCTGTTGCTGGCCGCGGTTTATCGACGACTAGGGGATCCCGCGGCCGAACACACGATCCTCGAGGAGCTGGCGATGAGGGATGGCGACGCAAGCGCGGCCTACCTGAGGCTGATGGAAGTTGCCGACGCGGCCGGCGATTGGCGCTGCTCTGGGCGAGAATGCCCGGCGACTGCTGGCCGTCAATCCGCTCATCCCGCCGCCATTCCGCGGACTCG
This sequence comes from uncultured Planctomycetota bacterium, assembly GCA_963823665.1. GTDB lineage: Bacteria > Planctomycetota > Planctomycetia > Isosphaerales > Isosphaeraceae > CAVXHV01. Next base: position 105,249 of record CAWGMQ010000002.1, on the reverse strand, counting down.
CCCGCGCGTCGGAGGAGCTGGGGTCGCTTGATGAGGCGATCGGCGCGTACCGCGCGCTGGCGACTCTCGACGACACCGATCCGGCCTCAGTGCACTATCACCTGGCGAGCTTGCTTCGCCGGGCCGGCAAGCCCCAGGAAGCCCGGCGCGAGGTGCTCAAGTCGCTTGAGCAAGCGCCCCGCTTCCGAGAAGCCCACCAACTACTGCTCGAGCTGCTGGATCCGGAGCCGCCAGCGGCCCGCTCGCGATAGATAGGACCGCTCCGCCCGAACAAACAGGTACCAAGAGCGATGAGCCGAAAACGCCTATTCCACCTCGGCCTGGTTGCGGTCCTCGTGGTCCTCGCCGGCGCCGCGCTGGCGCAAACATTTGGTCAGCAAGGGCAATCACGATCGGGCGCGATTATCGAGGACCGCAGGGGTGTGGAGGAATGGAAGGTCGACGAACATTTTCGTAAAGATGTATTCACGTTTGTCCGAGTCGAATATGACTCTGTTGGAGGACGTTGGGGGGGGATCGACACGCGGACAGTGCCGACGCTCGTGAGCATGGAACAACAACCGCGGCGCGGTCGTGGCGGCAGAGGGGGTGGTTTCGGCGGCGGCGGTTTCGGCGGTGGCTATGGGTGGGGAGGACCGTGGCGCACCGACTTCCCGGACAGCGATTTGAACTTCTCGTTGCGGCTGCATGACCTCACCTCACTGAAGGTCAACCCACAACCGATCACGAGACGCCTGACCGACCAGGACCTGTGCGATTACCCGTTCCTTTATCTGATCGAGCCGGGGCATGGGCTCTCGTTCTCGCCGGAGGAAGCGGCGGCCTTGCGCCATTATCTATTGAACGGCGGCTTCTTGATGGTCGACGATTTCTGGGGCGACTTTGAGTACCAAAGGTTCTATCAGCAAATAAAGGGTGTTTTTCCGGAGGACAAGTATGAGCCGGAAGAGTTGCCGATCACGCACAAAATCTTCAATTGCGTCTATCCTCTCAAGGAAAAACCCCAAGTTCCTAGCATCGATGCCTGGGGGGGGCTCGGGTCGGATGTCACCTATGAAAGCGAGCTTCGGCACGGGCCCGGGACGCGCACCGTTCACTACAAGCAGATCAAGGACGACAAGGGCCGGATGATGGTGATCATCTGCCACAACACCGACCTGGGCGATGGCTGGGAGCGCGAAGGGGTTGAAGAGGACTATTTCAATGAGATGTCGGCAAAGAAGTCGTACCCGATGGGCATCAATATTGTGACTTATGCGATGACTCACTGAGCGGCACGCTGGGCCGCGACCGGCATCGCCGTGACGACCGCCCGAAGTGACGTTTGAAAGGGATGATTGTGCCGGACGCCGCCGATGCCTACGACTCAGAGCGCCTTGCTGTCGAGAAGATCCACGAGAGCCGAGGCCGGATCGAGCGCGAGCTTTCCAAGGTGATCATCGGCCAGAAGGAGGCGACGCATCAGCTTCTGATCAGCTTGTTTGCCGGCGGTCACTGCCTGATCACCGGCGCGCCGGGCTGGCCAAGACCTTGCTTGTGCGCACGATCGCGCAAGTGTTCCACCTGAAGTTTCAGCGGATCCAGTTCACGCCGGACCTGATGCCGGCCGACATCACGGGGACGGAGATTCTCGAGGAAACCGGCGAAGGCCGGCGGCGGATGCAGTTCGTGAAAGGACCGATCTTTGCCAACGTGATCCTCGCCGACGAGATCAACCGGACGCCGCCCAAGACGCAGGCGGCGCTCCTGGAAGCGATGCAGGAGCACCAGGTGACGGCGGCGGGGGTACGCTATCCCCTCGAAGAACCGTTCTTCGTGCTGGCCACGCAGAACCCGATCGAGATGGAGGGGACATACCCGCTGCCGGAGGCGCAGCTCGACCGGTTCATGTTCAACGTGATCGTCGATTACCTTCCGGAACCGGAGGAGGTGGCGGTTGTCCAGCAAACCACCTCGCGAAAGACGGAGGTGATCGAGCCTCTGTTTGACGGCCGCGACGTGCTTCAGTTTCACGAAGTCGTGCGCAAGGTGCCGATCGCGGAAGACCTGGTGCGGCATGCGGTGCGGCTGGCGGCATCGAGCCGCCCGGGGCCGGATGCGCCGGACTTCATCAATCAGTGGGTGAGCTGGGGGGCTGGTCTGCGCGCCGGGCAGTCGCTGGTGCTGGGGGCCAAGGCCCGCGCACTCTTGCGGGGGTGTTTCCACGTCGAGCCGGAAGACATCCGCGCATTGGTGCACCCCACTTTGCGGCACCGCATTCTGCTGGGCTATCGAGCCGAAGCCGACGGCGTAGCCGTTGACACCGTGATCGACCGGCTTCTGGAACACGTAAAGGGGTTGCGCAACTGATGCCCGTGCTTGAGCGACACCGAGCTTCCGGGTCCGGGCCAAGCACGTCGCAGGGCGATGCAGGGGCGCACGCCGGCAATTCTCTGATCGATCCGCGCACGTTGATGCGTATCAAGAGTCTTCAGATCAGGGCGCGGGTGGCGGTCGAAGGATTCATCAAGGGCATTCATCGCAGCCCCTACCACGGGTTCTCGGTCGAGTTCAGCGAATATCGCGAGTACAGCCCGGGCGATGACCCTCGCTATCTCGACTGGCGGTTGTACGCGCGGTCGGACCGGTATTACGTGAAACGGTTCGAGGATGAAACCAACCTGCGCTGCAACCTGGTGGTCGATACGAGCCGTTCGATGGGCTATCGATCGGGGCCCTACAGCAAGAGCGATTATGCACGCACGGCGGCGGCCACGATCGCCTACTTTCTGGCGAGCCAGCGCGACGCCGTTGGATTGCTCTTATTCGAGGATCGAATCACGGATTATCTGCCGGCGCGGTATCGGCCGGGCCATCTCCGCCGGTTGATGGCCGCGCTTGATCGCGAGCCGGAAGGGCGGGCGACGAATCTGGTCGAGCCGCTCGAACAGATCGCGGCGACGGTGCGGAAACGCGGGTTGATCGTGTTGATCTCGGACCTGCTTGCTCCGGCGGATTCGTTGCAGACGCGGCTTGGGTATCTGCGTTCTCGAGGGCATGACGTCGTCGTGCTGCGGGTGCTCGACCCGGCAGAGGTGAACTTCACGTTCACGGCACCCGCGATGTTTCACGACGTGGAATCGGGCAAGGAACTGTACATCGACCCGGCCGCGGCCCGGGAGGGATACCTGCGAAAGTTTGCCGCTCACGCCGCGCAGGTTGAGCGAGCCTGCGTCGATCTGGGGATTGAATACGAGTCGATCACGACAGACCGGCCCCTCGAGCTTGTTCTCTTCGATCTTCTGAGGGCGCGGATGCGCCGGGTGCGACGGCCGGGGCGCCGGGTTGCGCCTGGTCGAGGAGGGGCACGGTGAGCTTCCTCACGCCGCTGTACATCCTTGGGCTCACGGCGCTCGTCGCTCCGGTCGTATTTCATTTGATCCGCCGGTCACCGCGCGGAGAGGTGCCGTTCAGCTCGCTGATGTTTCTAGCGCCGACTCCGCCGCGACTCACCAGGCGAAGCCGGCTGGACCATTTGCTCCTGCTGCTCTTGCGAGCGGCGGCACTTTGCTTGCTCGCTTTTGCGTTTGCGAGGCCGTTTCTGCGTGAGGCGGCTCGCCTGGGATTCAGCGACGTCGAGCGGCGGCGAGTGGCCGTATTGATCGACACGAGTGCCAGCATGCGGCGGGGCGACTTATGGGCCCGGGCGCTCGAGATGGCGAACAAGGTGATTGCCGATCGCCGGCCTGCCGACCAACTGGCTGTGTTTTCGTTTGATGTACAGACCCAGCCCCTTTTAAGCTTCCGGGAATCGGCGACGCTTGATGCGGCCCGGCGTGATGCCATTGCCAAGGCGAAGCTCGCTCAACTGGCGCCTTCGTGGGGCGGTACGAACCTGGGGCAGGCTCTGATCGACGTGGTTTCAGTAGTCGAAGAGCAGGCGGATACCAGCGAGAAGAGCGGGCGAATGCCGCGGCGGGTGATTTTGATCAGCGACCTTCCCCAGGGAAGCCGGCTGGACGCGCTTGGCGGTTTTGAATGGCCCTCCGACGTCGACCTCGAACTGAAGACCGTTACTGATGCCGGGTCGAATGCGGGCCTTGCGGTGCTCGCGGAGTCTGCCGAGTCGGATCCGGCCGCTACAAACAATAGCCGGCGAGTCCGGGTGCTGAACGATCCATCGTCACGGCGCGAGAAATTTGAGCTGGTGTGGGTTGACGAGCACGACAAAGAAGCGGCCGACCCGCCCGTGGAGGTTTACGTTCCACCTGGAGAGAGCCGCGTGATGCACGTGCCGCGGCCGAAGGGTCAGGGGCTCTATCGTTTGCTCCGGCTGCGCGGCGACGAGCGCGGATACGACAACACGGTGTATTTCGCGGATGAGCGACGAGACGAGAAGACGGTCGTTTATATCGGCAGCGATCGGGCTGATGATTCCACGGGTCTTCTTTATTACCTCGAGAGAGTGTTCGTCGACACTCCGAGGCGCACCATTCGCATCGTTGCTCAGCTTCCGAACAAGGCTGTCGCGCTCGAGAAGCCCTCGGCCGTGCCGCTTGTGATTTTGACAGCGGAGACGAGCGGGGCGAACGCGCAGCGTGCTCGAGCAATATGTGCGCGGCGGTGGAACCCTGCTGTTCGTGGCTGCTGCACCCGGTCGTGCTGAAACCCTCGCCACGATTGCTGGTGTCGCGCCTTGGGCCATTGAAGAAGCGCCCTCGAAAGATGTGATGCTGGGTGAGATCAAGTTCGACCATCCGCTTTTTGCGCCGCTTGCCGGCGCCCAGTTCAACGACTTCACGAAGATCCATTTCTGGAAGCATCGGCTGATCAAGCCGGAATCGCTGGGCGAGGCCAACGTCATCGCCCGGTTTGAAGCCGGGCGACGCCGCCGTCATCGAGAAAGCCGTGGGGAAGGGACGGCTGGTGGTGTTTGCGAGCGGCTGGCAACCGGTTGATAGTCAGCTTGCGCGGTCGTCGAAGTTTGTGGCCTTGATGACAGGGTTACTGGAGGGACGAAGCCCCCCTACCCTGGGTGGAGGTGCGCACGTGGTCTTCGATCAGGTGCCGATGCCGGCGATCGAAGCAGGCGGCAGTGGTCTGACCGTCCACAAACCGGATGGGACGATCGCGGCTGTCCCGCAGGGCAGCCCGTTCTTCGCGGATACAGGCGAGCCCGGGGTGTACGCGGTCGACACACCCGACGGGACGAGGTCGTTTGCGATCAACCTCGACCCCCTGGAAAGCAAAACAGCCGCGCTCGAAGACGTGACCTTGCAAAAGTGGGGTTGCCGGCTGGCAAGCCAAACCCCGAAACCTTTCAATCATGCGGAGCTCCGGCAGATGTACAATCTGGAGCTCGAGAACCGCCAGAAACTCTGGCGGTGGCTGATCCTGGCTGCGATCGGTGTACTGATCGTCGAAACCTGGCTGGCTGGCCGGCGTGCTGCCGGGCGCCGGTCGACTCATGCGGAGGCAGTGGGCACATGAGTATGTCATTGTTTCAAGCACTGGAACGAGTTGCTCGCCGATTCCGCCATGAGCGGCTCTTCAGCAGCCTGGCCTTGTGCTGGCTGGTGTGGGCGCTGGTGGGCTGCGGGATGCGCACCGCCTGGTTCCAGGAATCGATCGGGCCGATTGACGATTGGTGGCTGACGGCGTCGCTGGCGGGGGTGGCCTTGGTGACGGGCGTGCTCTGCGTCGCCTGGGCGCAGATGAGGGCGCGCGATCCGCGCTGGGTGGCGCGGCGTATCGAGGCCAAGCATCCGGAGCTGAAAACGGGGCTCCTGGCCGCCGTCGAAGAGATTGGTGCGTCGCCTTCAGGCCAGCTCGGCTTCTTGCAATATGCGGTCGTCAAAGAAGTGCTCGATCATCGCCGCAAGTCGGACTGGAATGAAACAGTCCCGAGCTGGACATTGCGCGGAGCGATGGTGGCTCACGCCGCGGCGCTTTGCTCGTTGCTCGTGGTGCTGGTCACGATGAGCCCGCTGGCGCGGTCGGATGTCGGCGGCACGAGGTCGATCAAGTCTTTGGCCGGCGGGACGGGCGTTTCGGTCGATCCGGGGAACACCGAGATCGAGCGGGGCACGTCGCTGCTGGTCGTCGCGCGGTTCCAGGGCCCTGTGCCGGCCGAGGCGAATCTGGTTGTCGAGAGCCCGGCTGGACCCACGGCGCTGCGAGGAATGATCCGCAGCCTGGAAGACCCGACGTTTGCCGGCCGAGTCGAGTCGGTGGAGACGGACATTGCTTATCGTGTGGAGTACGGCGGCAAGAGCACGGATACGTTTCAGGTCAAGGTTTTTGAATACCCTGAACTGGTGCGTACCGACGCCAAGCTGATCTTTCCGCGCTACACTTCGCTCGAGCCCAAGACGGTTGAGGATATCCGGCATGTGACGGCCGTCGAAGGCACCGAGCTGACGCTTTTATGCCGGCTCAACAAGGATGTTGCCACTGCGCGGCTGGTGGACGCCGAGAAGAAGTCGATCGAGCTAAAGGCGTACCACGGATGGGCGTCATGTTTACCGGACGACCATGACGCTGGCGGATCCCAGGCGGTTCAAAGTCGAGCTGGTTGACAAGGATGGGCGCACCAACAAGCTGGCGAGCGAGATCGTGGTGAATGTCACGCGGAACCATCCGCCGGTTGTGAAGACGACTCAGCCGGCGCATGATGTTCGGGTGTCGCCGGTCGAAGAGCTCAAGCTCAAGGCCGACGTCGAGGATGACTTCGGCGTAACTCGTCATGGGCTGTCGTACAGCATCGCCGGGGGCGAATCTCGTGAGATCGTCCTCAATTCTTCCAGTGCCGGCAAACGGCAGGTCCGCGCCGAGCATTTGCTGGACTTCGAGGCCCTGCAAGCGATTCCCGATCAGCTTGTCACCTATTTCTTCTGGGGCGAGGACGTGGGGCCCGACGGGCAGGCGCGGCGCACGTCTGGGCGACATGTACTTTGCCGAGGTGCGGCACTTCGAGGAGATCTTCCGGCAGGGTGAGCAACCGCCGGGCGGATCAGCCCAGAACGAGGAACAGGAGGGCGGGCAGAACAACGCCCGCGATTCCGACCAGCTGGCCGAGCTTCAGAAGGAGATCATCAACGGCACCTGGAAGCTGGTGCGACGCGAGACCGGCGGCAAGCCGACCGACAAGCTCGCCGAGGACGGCAAGGTGCTCAAAGAGGCTCAGCAATCGGCGATCGAGAAGGCCGACGGGCTCGGGGAGCGGCTGCAAGATGCGGCGATCGAAAGCGAGCCTGGAGCAGGCCACGCGGTTGATGAAGGATGCCGAGAAGCGCTTGACGGACGTTGCCGAGAAGTCGTCGATCCCGGCGCTTGCAGCCGGCCCTCGCTGCCGAGCAGGCTGCCTACCAGGCGTTGCTCAAGCTGCGCGCCCGAGAATTCCAGGTGATTCGACAATAACTCGCGGCGGCAGCAACAGGGAGCCGGAGCTCCGGGGGCAGACTGGCACAGCGGCAGCTTCAGCAGCTCGAGCTCACGAACGATGAGAACCGGTACGAAGAGCAGCGCTCGGCACGAGCCGCAGAGAACCTGTCGCAGAGAGAGCGCGAGCAGCGCGAGACGCGTCAGGTGCTCAATCGGCTGCGCGAGCTGGCCCAGCGCCAGGCTGACGTCAACGAACGGCTGAAGGAACTGCAGTCGGCGCTCGAGGCGGCCAAGACGGAGCAGGCGCGACAGGAGATTGATCGGCAGCTCAAGCGGCTGAGGGATCAGCAGCAGCAGATCCTGCGCGATACGGACGAGCTGCAGAGAGCGGATGGAACAGGAGGAAAACCGCGAGCGTATGGCCGATGCGCGCGAGCAGATCGAGCAGGGCCGCGAGCATGTGCGGCAGGCCTCCGACGCGCTCGAGCAAGGCCGGCTCGGGCAGGCCCTGACCGAGGGCACACGGGCGGGCCGCCAGTTAAACGACCTGCGTGAAGAGCTGCGGAAGAAGGCTGCCAATCGGTTCACCGAGGAAGCGACCGACATGCGCAACCAGGCGCGTCGGCTCAGCGAGGATCAGCAAAAGCTCAGCGAACAGCTTGAAGCCAGCAACCAGAGTGAGCAGCATTCGCTGCGCGATTCGGGCGAACGAAAGCAGGTGCGCGAAGGGCTTGACCAACAAGAAAAACGGCTCGATCAACTGCTCGAGCAAATGCGTCGCACCGTTCGAGGATGCGGAGGAGAGCGAGCCGCTGCTGGCGAAGGAGCTTTACGACACGGCCCGGAAGGCGGGTGAGCAGAAGATTCCCAGACGCGCTCAAGGTCTCGCAGCAACTGGTCGACCTGGGCAGTCAGTGAGGATGCCGCGAAGGCGTCGCGGCACGCGGGGCAAGGCCTGGAGCAATTGCGTGAAGGGGTCGAGCGAGCGGCGCGGAGCGTGCTGGGCGATGAAACAGAGGCGCTCAAGCGGGCCCAGCGCGAGCTTGAGGACCTCGGCGACCAGCTCGATCGCGAGATTGCGCAGGCCACGGGAACTGAGCCGGCGAATCGGAGCCCGCGCGAGACAGGGCCAACGCCCGGGACAAGCGGGAAGGCGCCAGGAACAGGGTCAGCCGCAACCCGGTGAGCAGCAAGGCGGGCAAGACGGGCAACAGGGTCAGCCGCAACCGGGCGAGCCGCAACGTAGGCAAGATGGGCAACAGGGCCAGCCGCAGCCCGGTGAGCAGCAAGGCAGGCAAGACGGGCGACAGGGTCAGCCGCAGCCCGGTGAGCGGCAAGGCGGGCAAGACGGGCGACAGGGTCGTGGAGAACAGCAAGGCCAGCAGGGACAGCAGCAGGGCCGCGGCGAGGGTCAAGGACAACAAGAGCAGCCGGGGCAGCAAGGAGGTCAAGAGCAGCAGGGTGGCGGACAAGCTGGAGGTCGAGGCGAGCAGCAGGGCGGGCAAGGGCAAGCGCAAGGGCCGCGTCGTCTTCGGGGTGGCAATCCGGCGGATGGCGAGCGGGGGCAGCAAGGTGACAACGGGGCCGGGATACACAGGCCGGCGGCCCGGGCGGAGGTGATGACCGTGGAGCGGCGGACGACCTGGGCAGGAGGACCGATCCGCGGCGAGGGCTTCCGTCAATGGACAGATCGAATGCGCGATGTGGAAGAGCTGCTGGACAACCCGGAGATGCGTGCCGAGGCCGCTCGCCTTCGCGACCGTGTCCGGGGAGAACGAGATGAGTACAAACGCCACTCCAAAGAGCCCGACTGGACGAAGCTGAAGAACCTTGTCGCGGAACCGATGAATGAGCTTCGCAAGCGGATTGCCGAGGAAGTGCGGCGGCGCGAGTCGCCGGATGCGCTGGTGCCGATCGATCGCGACCCTGTTCCGCCCCAGTTCGCCGAGGGCGTGCGGCGTTATTACGAGCGACTGGGGAGCGGTAAATGACGTTGCCTTCCCTGATCTGGGGCTCACCGCAATGGATGGCCGTGACGGTTGGGCTCGTGGGTCTGGCCGTGGCGGCGCTTCTCTGGAGCTACGCGCGGGCCGAGGCGAAACGATCGGTGAGAATTGCGGCCGGAGTGCTGAAAGCTCTGGGTTTCGCGGCACTGGCGATCTGCTTGCTCGAGCCGCTGCTCACCGGTTCAAGGCCGCGCCGGGGGGCCAATGCCTTCGTGATTCTGGCCGACAACAGCCAGAGTCTGCAGATTCGCGACGGCAAGACGACCCAGACGAATGGAGATTGGATGCTCGGCCTGCTGCAGGGGGAACCGGCCTGGAAAACGCGACTGGGCCAGGATTATGACGTCCGCAGCTATGTGTTCGACACGCACCTCCGGGCCGTGGATGGATTTGAAGGGTTGACGTTTGACGGCACGGGCAGCGCACTGACTACATCGATCGAGGCGCTCTCGAAGCGGTTCCGGGGCTTGCCGCTGGCCGGGATTCTGCTCTTCAGCGACGGCAATCGCACCGATCTGAAGGATCTGGATCTATCGCAGTCACGGCCGATCTATCCGGTTATTCCTCCATCGGGATCGGTCAGTCGCGATGTGGGCGTCACTCATGTCTCGATCAATCAGACGAATTTCGAGTCGGCGCCGGTTGTTATCCGGGCGGACGTAGCGACAAGCGGTTTGAACGGAGAGCAGATCGTGGCTGTTCTGGCCGACGAGGGGGGCAAACAAGTCGAGCGCCAGGTATTGAAAGCAACCGGCGATGGCAAGCCGCTGGGCTTTCGATTTCAGTTCCGACCCGAGCGCAAAGGAGTGAGCTTCTATCACGTCAAAGCGTTACCGGTTGCCGACGAGAAGAAAGACGATGGAGCCGGCGACTCTCCAGAGCACGAGCGAGCAGACTCTTGCCAATAACAGCCGGCTGGTCGTGGTTGATCAGGGGGGCGGGCCGTACCGGGTGCTTTATGTGAGCGGGCGTCCCAACTGGGAATTCAAGTTCCTGCGCAGGGCGATCGACGAGGACAAAGAGGTTGAGCTGATCGGGCTGCTGCGAATTGCCAAGTCGCCAGCCGAAATTCGACTTCCGCAGCGCGCGGGCGCGATCGACGAGCCCTCTGTTCGACGGTTTCGATCACTCCGATCCCGATTCGGCCGAGCGGCAAGACCAGCCGGTGCTGATCCGGTTAGGGACGAACGAAGTGGACCTGAGAGACGGCTTTCCGAAGGCTGCTGACGAGCTGTACAAGTATCACGCGGTGATTATCGACGATCTCGAGGTCATCTTTTTTCAGCCCGGACCAGCAGGCGCTCTTGAGGAATTTCGTGAGCCAGCGCGGGGGTGGGTTATTGATGCTCGGCGGCCCGGATTCTTTTGTCGAGGGCAGGTATGACAAGACGCCCATCGGTGAGCTGCTGCCGGTCTATCTGAGCCGGCCTGTGGTGCCGAAGGATGACGGCAAGTATCGCCTGGTGCTGACGCGAGAAGGCTGGCTACAGCCCTGGGTGCGGGTACGCAAGACCGAAGACGAAGAGAACAAGCGGCTGGCCGGAATGGTCGAGTTCCAAACGCTGAGCAGGTCGGGCGAAGTGAAGCCTGGGGCCGTGGTGCTCTCGGAGGTTCAGGACTTAGTAGCGGGGGCAAAGGCACCGGCTCTCGTGGCGCAGTCGTTTGGAAAGGGGCATGTGGCGGCGCTCTTGATCGGCGACTTGTGGCGGTGGGGAATGTACCGCGAGAACCAGGTGGAGGACGACTTCGATCGCTCATGGCGGCAGACCGTCCGCTGGCTGGTCGGCGACGTGCCAGGCCGCGTTGAAGTGACCGTGCGTCCCAGGACGGACTCGGAGACACCGGCGCTTCGCCTCACTGCCCGAGTGCGCGATGCGGAATATCGTCCGCTGGAGAATGCCAAGGTCGCCTTTCGCGTTCGTCTACCCGGGGGTGAAACACTCACACTCGACGGCGAGCCGGACCTGCGTGAGGCCGGTGCTTACGCGACGACTTATGTTCCTCGAGAGCCGGGTGCCTACAACATCGTCGCCGCCGCGACCGCGCCGGACGGCAGCGCCCTAGGCGAGAAGGCAGCCGGCTGGGCGGCTCAGCCGGCTGCCGACGAGTTTGCCCGCCTCGAGCCTGACCAAGAATACCTGAGAACGATTGCGGCAAAAACAGGCGGCGAGGTCGTGGATGGCAATCGACTTGCCTCATTCGTAGCGAGTCTCTCCTCGCGCAGCGCACCGATCACCGAGCCTTGGACGTCTCCGCTCTGGCATCAGCCCCTGTATTTTCTGGTCGCCATTGTGTGCTTGCTGGGGGAATGGGGCCTGAGGCGCTTGAATGGCCTGGCCTGACGCGATCAGGCGCCGGGTCGCGAGCGAATCATCGAGTCAATCGGCTGCAAAGACAGGACGGATCTGGATCATGATTGCGTTGCTCACGATTTGCTTCCATCTGGCAGCAGTGAACGCTCTGGAAAAGCAGTGTGTGGTTATCGTCGTCGGGGCGCCGGGTGCAGGTGAATACAAGAGCCAGTTCGAACGGTGGGCCGGGTCGTGGAAGGCCGCCGCAGGCAAGGCGAGCGCCGAATCGATCGTGATCGGCGCGACGGGACAACCGGGTGTTACCGACCACGATCGACTGCACGCCTTGGTGGTCGAGAAGTCGAAACCGAGCCTCGAGCCACTCTGGATCGTCTTGATCGGGCACGGAACTTACGACGGCCGCGAGGCCAAGTTCAATCTCCAGGGACCGGACCTGACGGACGCGGAGCTTGCCGATTGGCTGAGCGCGGTCAAGCGACCTGTTGTGATCATCAACTGTGCGTCGGCAAGCGGTCCGTTCCTCAATCGGCTCTCGGGCCCCAAGCGGGTGGTTGTGGTGGCGACCAAAAGTGGGTTCGAGATGAACTTTTCGCGGTTCGGCGAGTTTATTGCGGAGGCGATGACCGACCCACTCGCTGATCTAGACAAGGATGGCCAAGTCTCTCTGCTGGAAGCATATCTAACGGCGAGCCACCGCGTCGAAGAGTATTATCGGACGCATTCGCAGCTCGCGACGGAACATGCACTGTTGGATGACAATGGCGACCGCCTCGGGACTCCGGCAAGCTGGTTCAAGGGTGTCCGTGCCACCCAGCGTGCCAAAGACGGTGCCAGCGTCGACGGGATTCGGGCTCATCAGTTGCATCTCATTCCCAGCGACCGAGAGCGGGAGATGCCGGTGGAGATTCGGCAACGACGCGACGAGCTCGAAGCAGCGGTTGCTGCCTTGCGCGACCAGAAGGAAAAGTTCAAGGACGACGAGTATTATGCCCGACTAGAGAAACTGCTGGTCGAACTGGCACGCTTGTATCGCGATGTGCGTGGGGGTGAACCGGCCAAGGTAAAAGCTGGGCACTGAGTGCGACTTGAACGGACAGCGGTCATGTTTCAATTCGTATTGAACGGGCTCAACTGAACGTTTTTTGCGAATCCGGTACACGTTGTGGGGATTCGAGTTGCGCCGAAGGTCGAAGCGTCGTCGAAGTTCCAGGCACGGCCGTTTTGGCAAAATCGGCGCATAATTATTCAGGTGACAAAATACTCACACGTTGGAGCGTGAGGCGGCGAACCCGGAGATCGAGCATGTCGAAATTGGGGTCTCCGGGTAAGGCGCGACGAGCGACTGGTGAGATTAATGCGAGTGGCGTGTGATTGCCCTCGCGATCGAAACCGGCCAAGAGGTGTCCGCGAAGTGCGCGGGAGTGTCATGGAGGATGACTCACACATTGAGGCGCTTACACGAGCAAGACATGACAGCCATCCGTCCTCCCCACATCAAAGCTGGGTCCGCACCGTTACGGGCGGCGGCCATCGCGAGGCGATTAATCGGGCTCGTCGAATCGGGTTACTTCGAGCGAAGGCCGGACAAAGACGAACATATCACGGCGCGATGGCTCAGGCGTGCCATCGCGGAGCTGGACAATTTGCGAGCCGTGCGGGATCCGACTGCGGTGCTCGATCGCCTCGACGGGTTGCTCGCGGAGCTGGCGAGGTTCCCGGATCCACCGACTCCGGCCGTTAAACCACAACTTGCGACTGCCAACCACCAACGATAAGCACCGATCCGCAGACAGCCCGAATCGGGGACGTACCCGGTGACAGGTTGCGCGGGGTGCATCTCACTCACTATTAATCATCATGTTGAACTTCCTGCAGCGGACCTCACCGTCTGCCGGCCTGGGCACAGGTCGGGACGGGTCGATCACAAGTGCGGAGACACATCAGTCGCGGGCAAAAATCGTTGCCGGCGAAGCGGAGACGGATGGGAAGACCGTCGTGCAGCGGCGGCATGTCGACTTTCTCGAGCATCAGATCCGCTGGCGCTGGCTGCTCGACTCTTACGAAGGGGGCGACCGATATCGAAACGCGGTATACGGTCCCGATCGCAAGGGGCTGCCATGTCGCAATTTATTCCGACATCGGCGAGAGTATCCGGACCCGCAACAATTCCCGGTTGTTTATGGCGGGTTTGCCGGCGGCCTGGCCGCGGTGAGCGGTGAAGGCCAGAGCATCGGTTTCGGGCCGTATCCCGGCATGCTGGGGGCAGATCCAGCGTCGACTGCGCAGGATGATGACTACGAGCTGCGGCGAGCCCGGACGCCGGTGCCCGAATTCGTGGCCGAGGCGGTCGAGATTCACCTGAGCAAGGTCTATGACCAAGAGGTCACCCGCGCGGGACCGGCTGATCTCGCGGAATGGTGGAAAGACGTCGACGGCCGGGGAACGCCGATCGATGACTGGATGCGGGAGACCGTCGCGCCTCTTTTGCTGGTGCTCGGCTGCATCGACATTTGTCTGGACCACCCGATGGCCCCGCCCGGCGAACGCATCGAGACAAGAGCGGACGAACTTCGGCTCGGTCTGGACAAATGCGTGGCCTCGTACATCCTGCCACAGAATATGGTCTGGTGGCGGTGCGATAATTCCGGTCGCTACGTCGAATGCCTGGTCCGCGAATATCAAGACCCGTCGGCGCGGATCGATGTCGACAGCAACGGGACCGTAGTCGACGTGGATGACCCCGGTAAGATAGGCGAAGCCTGGCGGAAGAACTACGTCCGCTACCGGCACTGGAAATCGGACGAGTCGGTGCTCTACAACTTCAGCGGCGACGAGGTGATCGATCGGGTTCCGCATTCGTTCGGCCGGGTGCCGATCGTTCGTCTCATCGATTTGAAAAAGCACCGCACGCCGACAATCGGGAAATCGCGGTATGAAGCAATCGCGGAGCTGCAGCGAGAGTACTACAACAGGGACAGCGAACTGATCCTATCCGACACCTTGCAGGCTCATCCGCTCCTGTCCGGGCCCGAGGATTATTGCAAGGCTGATAACACTCTGTCGATTGGCCCCGGCTACGTTCTTCCGAAGAAAAAGAGCCCGGAGAGCGGTGCCTACGAAGGCTGGGAGTACACATCCCCACCGAAGGACCCGGCCGCCTCGCTCCGTACGAACAAGCAAGATCTCATCGACATGAAGGACCGACGCGCGTGTCTCATCAAGCCGGCGGGTGTGGCGGCCGGTTCCGGCGCGGGTCACGGCGGGTGGACCGTGGCCCAGTCGGGCATCTCCAAGCAGCTCGACGCGGCGGCGGGGCACAAGCTGCTCGGGTCGATAGCGAAGTCGCTGGCGCGCGCGGAACGATTCATCGCCGAATTCGCGCTTCTGGTTCTTCGCGGCCGCCCCGTGACGTCGGCGGAGAGAGAGGCGATCAGGGTGATCTATCCCGCGCGATTTGAGCTATTCAGCGCTTCCGAGCTCATTGACGGCCTCACGCGGATGCAGCAGTCATTCAAGTCGGCAGGAACGGCGCCGCAGACTGAAGGTCTCGGGTACAAGTCGATCATTCGCCAGCTTCTCCTAGGACTGTCGGACGAGGAATACGTTGCTCTCGACCAGGAGATCGACTCGATGCTGGCGACCAAGTCGATTGCATCGGGTCAGCCCAGTGAATGGGCGCCGGGAGGCATCTCAAGCCAGGCCGAGGCCTTTACCGGGGGAGGCTCACCCGAGCAAGCCGGTGGCGAAGATCCAACCGGAGAGTCTGGGAGCACGATGATCGGAAACATGATTCCGTCGGTCGAGTAGATCGAAGCGGATCCGGGACAGGGACTGATCGACACTGTGGACCAAAACGACATCGGGAATTGTGGTATAGGGACGCTCATGTTGTTATCCCAAAAGTACGGGGCGGTGCATTTTCTTGCACTGGCGTCGGCGACCACGGCTGTCGTCGGCTTGCAATTCGACGACGTGAAATGGATGGTCTCGATCGTCGTCTCCATGTTCGGCAGCGCGGTCGCCCTCTACATCTTTCGCGGAAAAATGCGTGCGCACGCCGAGCTACTCGCACGGGTTGACGCCGAGCTCAACCGTCGTCGGCTGGCCCCCGATCAAAAGCCCGGGGAGCAGCACGGCGGGGAAATGCCCTTCGCCGGCGAGGGCGGAGAAGCGAAGTAAGGCTTGCTCAGCGGCGCTGCGCCTCTCCATTGACACTTGTTGAAGCACTCGAGCTGGTCATCGTCCGCACCGGGGTGGAACGATACCGCTATCTCTGCCTCGAGCATCCCAATGCTCTAGTTCGTGCCGAGTATTCGGCACTGGTGCAGCGATTGGCGAAGGAGCCGCCGCGTCCCGGACCGACGGCGGCGGAGTCCATAGCCCTGGCACGCGCCGTACGCGACTGCATGTTCCGGTCAACCGAAGCCGGAGGATGCGGTTGTGCGCGGTGTGGTCTGCGCTGCGGGGCGAAAGTAAGCACCTTGGAATGCATCCAATGCGTCAGGAGTTATCCATAATGGCGACAAGAAGGTATGGGTGGGTCCGCGACTTGCCGGATCAACGAGACCGAAAGTTCCAACTCGCGCAGAATGCTAAAGCGGCTGCCGGACTTCCGCCGGCCGTTGATCTGCGAGCACAATGTCCACCGGTTTATGACCAGGGAGAACTTGGAAGCTGCACGGCGAATGCGATTGCAGCGGCACTCGAGTTCGACGCGGCCCGCCAGAAGCTGCCGGTTTCAACACCATCTCGCTTATTCATTTATTATAATGAGCGCGCGATCGAAGGGACCGTCGGGTCCGATTCAGGTGCACAGATCCGGGACGGCATCAAGAGTGTAGCCCAGTGGGGTGATTGCCCTGAGACGGAATGGCCGTACGACGTCAGCCAGTTCACGGTCCAGCCGCCGGCGGCGTGCTACGACGATGCTTCCAAGCATCTGGCGCTCGTTTACGAGACTGTCAATCAGGATCTGAGCGATTTCCGCGGCTGCCTTGCGGCGGGCTTTCCCTTTGTTTTCGGCTTCACTGTCTATGCGAGCTTCGAGTCGGATTACGTCGCGCGAACGGGGCATGTGCCGATGCCGAACTGGTTTGAGCGTGCGATCGGCGGCCATGCGGTGATGGCTGTCGGCTACGACGACGCGTCGTCGACGTTTACCGTGCGAAACTCGTGGGGGTCGAGCTGGGGGGATGGGGGGTATTTCTATTTGCCTTATGCGTACATGACAAGTGCGCTGACGAGCGATTTCTGGACAATTCGTACTGTCGAATAGGAGACACCTGAATGTCAACTCTGGTGCGCTACTGGCCCGCGGTCGTCGCGGGGCTCTACCTGCTGTATGTCGTTGCTGCGGGCAAGACAGACCAGGTCACACCTGCGCTCACGGCATTCCTTGCCGCGTTTGGCGTCAATCAGGTCGCGGCGTCGGCTCATTCGAAGCTTGATGCTCTCAAGTGATTGCGCAACACCGACTTCGCCGGTCCGGTCGATTGACGGATCGGCGATCCGGTTGTTGACAGCAACTCTCGAATAGCCCTCCGGGGCGATCATGAACGCAAGATCACGCTCTGTCCGCACCGCCGGTCGGTTCTGTGCCCTCCAAGCGCGGC
Organism: uncultured Planctomycetota bacterium; assembly: GCA_963823665.1. Classification (GTDB taxonomy): domain Bacteria; phylum Planctomycetota; class Planctomycetia; order Isosphaerales; family Isosphaeraceae; genus CAVXHV01. Next base: position 87,957 of record CAWGMQ010000002.1, on the reverse strand, counting down.
TCACCGCGGCGCTTGGGGCCACGCTTGCGCACGGCTTTCTCAAAAGATTGAGCGACTGTTCGTGGTGGTGCTCGGAATTCGGTCTTGGGATCGCGTCAATTTGCGACTGGCCAAACAGCCTGAGACGCGAACTCGGGACTCGAGCTGAGAACCGCGAGCGGGAAGAGCAGATCGCTTATAATATGCTATCATTTTGCTATCAGAATGATCCATCGTCGAAGAACGTTGAAACGCGACGGAAGTCCGAGCCCCCTTTGCTTTTGCGCGTTGTTGATCAATCCGCGGAGGGGCGTGGGCCATCCGCGGTCGTGGCATCATGGGCCAAGGGTGGATCGATCTCGGATTTCCAGAAGTCGGCAATGATCAACGAAGCTGTGCGATCGGCGAAGGATCACCCTCGATGCTCGGACGCACCACCTGCACTTCTTGTCGAAAATGCCCCCCTCAGGACTCGAACCTGAAACCCGCTGATTAAGAGTCAGCTGCTCTGCCAATTGAGCTAGGAGGGCGGGAACGCTCGCTCGATAGGGAAATCCATCATGACGAAGGTACAGTCGGTTTGCAAGAATGACTTTAATCGCTTTGATCGCGAGGGAGTAGTTGATGCGACCGGACCTGGATGAGCTGCTCCGGAGCTGGCCTTATGAACCAGCCAAGGGCGAACACGTGGCTCGCGAGGGGCGGGCGGGTGACGGGCGGAAGGTCTTGCAGGTTCGCATCGAGCTTGGAGTGCTTCAACTCGAGGTGACCGGGAGACCCGACGGCGCGCGCCCGCATGGGTTTGTTACCTATCTCGACTATCTGCGTCATCTCACGAGCGGTCGGGCGCATGCTCTCGGCAGCAAGGTGGTGCGCTGGTCGATGTCGACAGAACAATGCGCCGAGCTGGACCGAGAGTTCATCCAGTTCTATCATCGCCGGGTTGCCTGGCGGTTTCTCGGAAAGCATGACCGGGTGATCCAGGACGCCGAACATACCCTTGGGCTCATGGATTTCGTATTGCGGCATGGTATCGATGAAGAATACATCGGCTCGCACGAGCAGTGTCGGGCGATTGTTCTGTTTCACCGCGCGGAGGCCGGCTTTGCCATGGCGCTGGAACGCAAACGACCGGAAGAGGCGGTCGATGCGCTGCGTGAGGGTATCGATCGTTTGAACACGCATCAACGCGTCTGGTGGGAAGAGAACGACCCGGACGAGTCGCCCGTGCCCAAGCTCGTGGAGCGACTCGGCAAGGTCGAGCGGGACGTCCGTGAGAGATTCCTCGTACGGAAAACGCTGCGTGAGCAACTCGAGGAAGCGGTGGTGCGGGAAGATTACGAGCTAGCAGCCAGGCTTCGCGATCTGATCAAGGCCGAGTCGCAGGGTTGATTGTGAGCGCGGGTATTATTCCCCGGCTTCGGATCAACGTCGGCGTCTCTGCGGCGATTCAGTGGGTCATGGCTGCCCAGTCAACGCGTTCTGCCGGCACAACGGGTCCCTCGACGCAGACGCGTCGAAGGTCGAGTACGCCATCATCTTTACGTATGGGGGCTACGCAACTGAAACATGCGCCGAAGCCGCAGGCCATGTGATTTTCGAGCGAGACGTCGCAGGGGATGCGATAACTCGAAACGAGCCTGGCCAGGGCAGCAAGCATCGCGGGCGGCCCGCAGCCGACGACCTTCGCCGGCCGCTCTCCAGCCGCAAGACGACGGGCCAGCAACTCGGTGACGAAGCCGTGATGGCCAGCCGTCCCGTCGTCGGTTGCGAGCTCGACCTCGATACCGGCTTGCCGGAAGTCTTCGACACCCGCCAGGAACGCCGCGGATCGCACGCCGTAAAGCAAAGTGATCGACGACGCCGGGCCCCGCGCTCGCAGCCAGGACCGGCCCAGGGCAAGAAAGGGCGTCTGGCCGATACCGCCGGCGACGAATAACACAGGGCCGCCGGGCGGCGGGCCAAACCCGTTTCCCAGCGGTCCCCACACGGCGAGTTGCTCACCGGGCCGTCGGAGCGCAAGCGAGGCGGTGCCACGGCCTACGACCAGATAGACGACGTCGAACGATTCCGGCGTGCCTGATCGGGAGCAAGCCACGTCGTAGAGGGCGAGCGGCCTGCCCAGCAACGGGTCGGATGCATCCACGAGTCCCGGACGGATCATGACAAACTGGCCGGGCCGGATCGCTTGGGCTAGCGCGGGGTCATCCAGGCGCAGCCGAAAGGTATCGCGAGCAATTGCGACGTTCTCCAAAATCCGAATCATGCGATCAGTCGCGGTGGGACTCGATATGCATGAGTGGGGATTCATGCATCTTCACCGACAGTGCGCGGCGGCGGGGATGGAAATGTTTGTTTCGTCGCCTTCGGCGATGGGGACCGGCGGTAAGTTCTGGGCGGGGGGCGTTTGCGACTGCGCTTTTGCTCGAATTGCGGGTTCGGCTGCGGTCGCGCCTGGGGCTCCAGGCCGATGATGCGGCGAATGGGCGCAGGGGTTACCGAGCGCCGGGAACTTGCCGGTGCGTGCTTCAGCGTCTTCGCCCTGTCTGTTCGCGGAGCACCGCCGGACCGCTCGCGGTTCGGTGGCTTGCGGGCTGCTGGTTCATGGGACGGCCGCGTGTTTCGGGGCGCGGAATCCGGCCGGTGTGACGGAGGAGGCGGAGATTGAGTTGAGTGTGATGACAGTGCCGGCCGGCTTTGTTTTGAGCCAGGAGTTGGGCCGGTCTCGCGGCGGAACTGGCCATGGTGTCCTTGCGGTGAGCCGGGTCTATTCCGCTGGCCACGGCCGCCGCCGGGCTGGGGATGACGCCTTGAATCACCCCGAGCTCGGGGCTGGGATTCACCATCGAGGAACCGTGGCAACGATACGTCGGCACCATTAGCCACCTTCCAAAGCAGATCGACCTCGTGCCGGGAGAGGGAACGGTGTTCGCCACTGGAGAGCCCCTTGCCGCTGACGGGGCCTACGGCAATGCGGCTCAGCGACATCACTTTGTGCCCGAGCTTGGCCAACATCCGACGAATTTCGCGGTTTTTTCCTTCGGCCAGTACGAGCTCGAGCACATGGGCCTGGCCCTGGCGGCCGACGAGTCGGGCGCGCTTGGCGCGGATCTTGCCGTCAGAGAGCCAAACTCCGGCCGTCAGCTTGGCAAGAACCTCCTGATCAGGGGCACCCGCGATGAGCGCACGGTACACTTTCTCGACACCGTAACGTGGATGAGCCAGCCGATTGGCCAACTCGCCATCGTTGGTCAAGATCATCAACCCGGTGCTTTCCTCGTCGAGTCGACCGACCGTGTAGACGCGTTCGGGGATCTCCGGGAGGAGATCAACGACACGGGGTCTTCCAGCAGGATCGGCGTTGGTTGAAACGTATCCCTTGGGCTTGTTGACGGCGTAATACACCATGGACTCACGGCGAATCGCTTCGCCATCAACGGTGATTCGTGCTTTATCGGGGTCAACTCGAGTGCCGAGCTCGCGAATGACCTGCCCGTCGATGGCAACACGCCCTTGTCTGATCAGCTCTTCACAACTTCGACGAGAGCCGAGGCCGGCATGTGCCAGCACTTTCTGAACGCGCTCGAGCGTTCCCGGTCCGGATTCGCGATCGGGACGACGCCCGGGACCGCGACGCTCGCGGTCGTGTTCTTGGGATTGTTTCGAGTGGGCCTCGGGAACGGCTGGTGCCGGCGGGCGAGAGCGCGAGCCGCCGGCCCTGGCATTCGTTTTCGGCCGCCGATTCGATCGAGGCGGTTTGTGATGATTCGAATCGCGGCGAGACATTGTTGCGAGCTGCTCCAAACCGGTCAACATCAAGACGTGAGCGCCCGTGATGGGGCGATCGGTCATTTTGTCCGACCACCCATCCTATCCGGCCAGGGGCGATGTTTCCAGTCGCGGATCGGCGCGCGGGCCATGGTCCAAGCGTCAGGCGCGAGCGAGGCGCGACTCAAATATCTCGAAGAATCATTTACCTGGCCCTCGGAACGAGGGTGTGCCGGCCAGCCTGCCCGGGGCTGAGAACCGTGAGACGGGCGAAGAGGAAAATCGGTGAAAAATTCATCACCGATTATCATTTTTATCATGGGCGACGAGACGCAGAGAGGAACGAAAGCGCAACTCGCTGTTGCACTTGCGCAAGGTCGTTCGATCACCGCATGGGCGCGAGACAACAACGTGCCCAGACCAACCGTTTATCGGTGGGCGAAGGAACCGGAAGTTCGCAAAGCGATGCAGGCGTGCCGGCACCGGATGCTCGATCGGGCAGTCGGCATGATGGTCAAGCGCGTGCCGTGGGCAGTACCCAAGCTCGTTGTCCTGGCCGCGGACGCCGAGTCTGAGTCAGTTCGGTTGGGGGCGATCAAGACCCTCATCAGGGACATGTTGGCCGTGTCAAAGTTTTCGTGCCTGGAAGAGCGCATGACACAGATCGAGGAAAAGCTCGATGAACGAGATCGAATGGCGGGTCAAGCGGGCTGACGCCCGCTTGGGCCCGGACCCGGTACAGGTGACCGACCGCGTCCCGTGGGACTGGTACGCAGAATCGTGCCCGTGCGACCTGCGGGCGGGAGAGTGCCGCAAGCACCCGCGGGCGCGACAAACCCAGCGGCCGCCCGAGGGCAACTGGCGGGTGTGGGGCTATGTCGCCGGGCGCGGAGCGGGCAAGACACGGGCCGGAGCGGAGTGGATTCAGCGGCGGGTTGAACAAGGCACCATGAAGGTCGGCTGCCTGATCGCCCCGACCGCCAACGACATCCGCGACGTGCTGGTCGAAGGTTCCTCGGGGTTGCTCAACGTCGCGCCGCCGTGGATGCGGCCCAAGTTTGAGCCCTCAAAGCGACGCGTGAGCTGGCCCAACGGGGCTCGCGCGATCTGCCTGAGCGGCGAGGAGCCCGAGCGCGCCCGCGGGTTGAACATCGACACCATCTGGGCCGACGAGCTGGCGTGCTGGCAGCGAGCTCAATCGATGTGGGAGCTGGTGATGCTGGCGCTGCGGGCCGGGGCCAATCCGCAGGCGCTCATCACCACCACGCCGCGGCGGCTGGCCGTGCTGAAACGCATTCTGGCCGAGCCGACGACCGTACAGACCACCGACACCACTTACGCGAACCAGGCCCATCTGCCGGTGGAATTCGTCACTCAGATCGTCACGCTGTACGAGAACACGAGGCTGGGAAGGCAGGAGATCTACGCGGAATTCCTGGAGACGACCGACGGTGTGTGGTTCACCAACTTCGACCCGGCGCGGCACGTTTCGGTGGATGCTGAATACCACCCTGCGTATCACGTACGGTGCGCGATCGACGCGGGAACATCGCGGCACACGGCGGCGGTGTTCTTCCAGGTTCGCAGGGATTCGGCGAACGAGCGGATGCGGGTCACTGTCTTTGGCGAATACCTCGCCGTCGACGTGATGAGCCTCAAGAATGCACTCGACATCAAGGCGAAGGCGGATGAGCTGCCTTGCCGGGGCCGGATCGACCTGGTGAGGCTCGACCCTGCGTCGTCGGCCCGGACGTCTCTGGGCCCAGTTGCCTACGGCGAATATGAGCGGGTCTTCGGCTCGCGTTTCGTTGCGCGATGGCCGCAGCATCCGGTGCTGGACGGGCTGGACATGATGGAATTGCTTCTGGATGCCGGCTGCCTGACGATCCATCCGCGGTGCATTCGATTGAAGGAGGCGTTTGCGAATTATTGCCGGGAGCGACGAGGAGGGGAGTGGATTGACTTTCCGGCTGATGGACATCCGGAGGAAGACATGATTGATGCGCTTCGGGGTGGCATTCGCGATGCGATGCCGGAAGGGAGTGTGGCCAAGGCTGGCCTGCCGCGGATCCATGCTTCGCGGGTTTTCTGACAAGTCCCTGGCCCAGCAGAATGACCACCGACTCAACCGGTTGGGCCCGCCGGCTGTTGCTGCGATAAACAGTGCAAGGTGCCGAGCCCGAGGACGAGGTCAACGCTGTGAATGCCGATCACCTCGCGGTCCGGGAACAGCTCGGCCAGGATATTGAGCGCGATGCGGTCGGCGCGATCGTTGAACGTCGGAACGAGGACGATGCCGTTGGCCACGTAGAAATTGGCGTAACTGGCAGGCAGGTGCTGGCCGTCGAAAACAACCGCGCTGGGCATCGGCAGCGTGACCATGCTCAGGTGCTGCCCAGCCTGGTCACGGGCATCCTGCAGGCGGCGCACATTGTCTTCGAGCGCTTCATGGTTTGGGTCACTGCGTCGTGGCTCGACAACGGTCGCGACGATGTGGGGCGCGACGAACCGTGCGAGATCGTCGACATGGCCGTGCGTGTCATCACCTGCAATTCCCCTATCGAGCCAGATGACATGACTGATCGCAAGATAGTCAGCGAAGACTTGCTCGAGCCCGGATCGATCGAGCCCGGGATTGCGGGCCTGGACCTCGCTCAAGAGGCATTCCTCGGTCGCAAGCAGTGTTCCGCGCCCGTTGACGTCGATCGCGCCTCCTTCCATAACAATCCTTCGCATGCCCGATTTCGGGTCACGGACCCGTGGTATAAATCGGGGCATTCCAAGGCTACTAGCGATCTTGCGCGGGAGGCGGTTGTCAAGGACGTGGTTGGCGTATTTGGCCCAGCCGTTGAACTTCCAGTCCACCAAGGCGACGGTGGCGTCCGATGCGGAGGCGGGCACATCCTTCACGACAAAGGTCGGGCCGGTGTCGCGCAGCCAGCTCCGATTGGTCGGCGCCGTGAAGAACAAGATCGGGTCGAGGCTCACGCCTACCGCATCGAGGTGGTCGGCCACGCGCTGCCTTGCCGTGTCGTTGCGTACCACAATTCGCACTTGCTCGACACGGCTCAGATGACGGACGATCTCGGTGTAGACCCAGCGGATGGGCGAGAATTTACGCGGCCAGTCTTCGCGATTATGCGGCCAGGCGAGCCAGGTTGCCTCGTGAGGCTCCCATTCGGCCGGCATGCGGTAACCGAGTGCGGCAGGCGTCTCTAGCATGGGTAAGGTCACCGGAACCGGAAAACAACGGTTCGCGAATTGAGGGTTTCCGATTCAGTCGTGAAATCGCTCTGTGATTGGTCCGTAGGCGTCGATGCGGCGGTCGCGCAGGAACGGCCAGTTTCGACGCGTTTCTTCCTGGAGCCGCGGGTTACACGTGACAATCACGATCTCCTCCGATTCTTCGCCTGCCTGGGCGAGGATGCGACCGAAGGGGTCGGCCACGAATGAGCGGCCCCAGAATTCCAGGCCTCCGGTTAAGGGCCCCTCGTGACCGATCCGGTTGACGGCTGCGACGTAGACTCCGTTCGCGATGGCGTGGGCCCGCTGCATGGTTTCCCAGGCGCTTGCCTGAGCGGCGCCGAACTCCGCTTTTTCGTGCTGATGCCAGCCGATCGCGGTGGGATAGAAGAGAATGCTGGCGCCATTCAGGGCGGTGAGCCGCGCGGCTTCAGGATACCACTGATCCCAGCAAATGAGCGTACCGACCCGGGCATACGTGGTGTCGAACGCCTGAAACCCGAGGTCGCCGGGGGTGAAATAGTACTTCTCGAAGTAGAGCGGGTCGTCGGGAATATGCATCTTGCGATAGCGGCCGCGGAGCGTTCCATCCGAGTCGATCACGACGGCCGTGTTGTGGTAAAGCCCGGCGGTGCGGCGTTCGAATATCGAGCCGACGATCGCCATGCGGGTTTCGTTGGCGAGGTTGCACAGAGCGGATGTGGTTGGACCGGGAATGGGCTCGGCGAGATCGAAACGCGCGGCCTCCTCCACCTGACAGAAGTACTGGGTGCGAAAAAGCTCGGGCAGGCATGCGATCTGGGCGCCGCGAGCTGCGGCCTGGCGCAAGAGGCCGGCCGCTCGCGCGAGGTTGTCGTCCGGGTCAGTCGAACATCGCATCTGGATCAGACCGACGGTGAATAAATCCTGGTGATGGCTCATGGCGGGTTCACGATCGGGACGAACGGGCAAGTTAACGAAGCTTGGAACATCGTAACGATGCAGTCAAGCTTGGACGAGTTGCCTGCGGGCCGAACGCCCTTTGCATCGGCCACTCGCCGGCGCGGGATGACGGCGATCGCGAGAAACCCCGAATAGTTGAATTGAGGGCGAGCAACCGGTAGTGTTGGTCGATGTTGAGTCGAGAGATCGGTCCTCTAGTGCTGCACGTGAAGGGAAGGAAGATCGTCATGGGAGCCGAAGCCCGCCTGGCCGAATTGAAGTTGGAGCTGCCGCCGGCACCCAAGCCGGTGGCCACGTACGTGACGGCCATACAACACGATGATTTGATTTATGTTTCCGGGCACGGTCCGCTCAAATCCGACGGCACACTGATCACCGGCAAACTGGGGGCTGACATGGACGTGGCGGGTGGTCAAGCGGCGGCCCGACAGACAGGGTTGGCGATCCTGTCGACACTTCGAGCCAAGCTCGGCACACTTGACAAGGTCGAACGGCTGATCAAGAGCCTGGGCATGGTCAATTCGACCCCGGAATTCGCTGAGCAGCCGAAGGTGATCAACGGCTATTCGGATCTGATGAAAGACGTATTCGGCGACGCCGGCGTCGGAACGCGCAGCGCGGTCGGCATGGTGGCGCTGCCTGCTGGAATCGCCGTGGAGATCGAGGCCGTTTTTCAGGTCAAGCGGGCGTAAGACGAACGCGAATCAATTGGTGCGACCGGATCGGAACGCTTCGGTGGCACGAGGGAGCTTGTACCTTGTCAAGGCCCGGCCGGCTCGACGGCCGAACCTGTCTCATCGTGGGTGGAACCGGCGGGATCGGGCTGGCTTCAGCGGCGCGATTCGTCGAAGAGGGTGCCCGCGTTGTTGTGGCCGGCCGATCGGAGGAGCGTGGTCGAGCGGCCGTGGCGGAGCTTGTCGCGACTGGCTCGGCGTGGGAGTTCACGCTTGATCTCTTAGCCGGTGAAAGCGAGACGGCTCGGCTATTTGAGTTTGCCGTCGACGTTCTGGGTGGACGGCTCGACGTGCTCTTGCATGTGGCCGGGATCAGCGGTCGAAGGTTCGGTGACGCCGCCCTGCACGAATGTTCGGCCGAGGCGTGGGACAGCGTGATGCGGGTAAACGCTTTCGGTGCCTTTCTGACGAACCGCAGTGCGGTGCAGTGCATGCTCCAGCAGGCGCTCGATTCTCGCGGTTTGCGGGGAACCGTGATCAACGTCGGGTCAGTCCTCGACCGTTCACCTTCACCGAAGCACTTCGGAACGCTCGCGTATGCCGCGAGCAAGGGAGCTGTCCGGGCCCTGACGCTGGCGGCGGCTGCGCAGTACTGCGCCGGACCGCATCCGGTTCAATTTGATTGTGCCGGGCTTGATCGATACGCCGATGGCTGCGCGAGCGATGAGCGATGCCCGTGTTCGCGCCTACCTGACGGCGAAGCAGCCCATCGCGGGCGGTCCCGGAAGTGCGATGGACGTGGCCGAAGCGGCTCTCTACCTGTGTGAAGGGGCCTCGCGATTCATCACTGGTGCCGAGCTGGTCGTCGACGGCGGCTGGTGTGTTTCGGAGGGAATGCTCTCGGACGATAACCCGAGCGAGCCAGGGCCATGAGCGAACATCGCGACGCCCTCTCTCAGTATCTGGCCGCAGTTCGCCGCGCGGTCGACAACGATCGAGGCGACGCAGTTGCCCGCGATTCGCGCGGCGGCCGCTCTGTTTGCGGACGCGATTCTCAAAGGGCGGCTGGTGCATGTTTTCGGCACGGGTCATTCGCGGATGGCCGTGGAGGAGATGTTTCCGCGGTATGGGTCATTCCCGGGTTTTCACCCGATCGTGGAACTTTCGATGACCTATCACAATCCGGTCGTGGGGGCCAACGGTCAGCGCCAGGCGATGTACCTGGAAAACGTGCAGGGATTCGGACCGGTTTTGTGGCGCAACTTCGCAACGTCTGCCCAGGACGTGCTGCTGGCGATTTCGAGCAGCGGCTGCAACGCGGTGACGATCGACGTCGCAGTGGAAGCGATCCGGCTTGGCATGCCGGTTGTGGCGGTCACGTCGTTCCAGAACGCCGGCGTTTCGACTTCACGCCACGAATCGGGCAAGAAACTGCACGAACTGGCCACGGTCGCGATCGACCAGCATGCTCCAGCGGGCGATTCGACGGTCTGGATCGACGGGCTCGAGACGCCGGTTGCGCCGCTCTCGAGCGTCACCGGCTGCACGATCATCAACCTGCTGAAAGCAGAAGTTGCACGATTACTGACCGAGGCAGGCTCTCCTCCCAAGGTCTTGACGGCGGCCTGCCACCTGGGTGTGGAGCGGTCGCGTGGGCTTTTTGAGGAGACGTACGATGACTATCGTCGTCGGGTGGGCGTGTTGTATCGGTAGCATCGCCTCGACTTCAAGTCGAGCGTTACTTCGGCACGAACACTTTCACATCGGGGTGCATGGTGTAGAGCCGATCCTCCCCTGTGGGGGTCTGGACGAGGATCGCGCTCGAGCAGTTATTCTCGACGATGGGGTTTCCAGGATATTTCTCCCAATTGATCAGGTCGCGTGAGCGGGCCAGGCAAGTGGTCCAGTTCTTCCAGGGGCGGTTCGAATTGGCGTGATAGAACCCGTAGTAAATACCATCGCGTTTGACGACCTGATTGAGAGCCACGGCCGTCTTGTCGTACGGCTCGGGACCCATGGCGATGACCGGGTCGTCTCGGACGTTGGTCCAGACTTTGAGGTCTTTCGAGACCGCCAGCCAGATACCCTGATCGCCGCGCTCGTAAAAGAGATACCACGTCCCATCCTCGAACCACACAGTTGGGGTGCCGTACGGGCCGGGCTCGATTGGCTTGCCATCGAGTTTGCGGATGTCGAGGGACCCGTGATCAATCCACTTGCGGCCGTCGGTCGATTTCAAGAGGTGGGCGATGTCGTTTTTTCCTTCGGCGAACATGAAGAAAGTGCCGTCCTGGTGCACGACGCACATATCCTCCACCCAGGATCCGGTGAAGATGGGATTGCTCGGGTCTCGCGTCCAATGGATGCCATCGGGTGAAGTGGCGTGGCCAAGCGACATCGTCACCGGGCGATCACCGGCGTATCCGGTGTACCAAAGGTCATAGCTTCCGTTGCGATCGGGCAAGATGTAGCCTCGCTCACGGATCTTGCGGTCCCAAGTCTCGCGTCCGGTGCCGGTGAAGACAGGGTTCTCGAGGAAGGGGCTTCCAGTGGACCAGAGGCCATGATTGCGGGGCTTGCTGCGGTGTCGGGCGGACCTGAATCGGCGCGACCGGAGGGCTCGGTGCGGCGGCGGTTGGCCAGCAAGCCCACGGTTGTCAGGAGTAAGCAGGCATTTACGAATCACACTGGAGACTCCTATCATTGACCGGCCGAGTGCATCAGTGCGTTAACTGGCTGAATCGATTCCGCCAGCGCGTCGCAGCTCGGAGACAAGACTTCCATCTTAACTTGCGAAGGAGCGGTCAGCAGTGTACTTTAATTCCAGTGATCCGATTGGGGCGGTAGCTCAATTGGGAGAGCGCCGCGTTCGCAATGCGGAGGTTGAGGGTTCGATCCCCTTCCGCTCCACTTTGGGTCGTTGATAGCGGGAAACCGGGGCTATTCCGCCGGTGGACCGAACGACGATTTCGAACCGTCCCGATCTTTATCCCTTCGATGCTCGTAGGAGCAATGGGGTTACAGACTTGTGCCCGGGCGTTTCCGATTGCCGGGCAAAGGACCCCGGGCTCAGGCTTTGTCGCCTGTCACTGCCAGCTGTAGAGCATCCTCATGGTTCGCGCGCTCATTACGTGGAGCCTGCATAATCGCTTCATTGTCCTTCTGGGGACGGTGGGGCTGATCGTGTTCGGCATTCATTCAGCGCGGAATCTGAACGTCGAGGCGTATCCGGATCCGACGCCGCCGCTCGTGGAGGTGATCACCCAGAATCCCGGGGCGAGCCCCGAGGAAATGGAGCGATTGATTTGCATTCCGATCGAGACGGCCTTGAACGGGATGCCGGGTCTGAAGTACTTGCGGAGCATCTCGCTGGCGGGTCTCAACGACATTAAATGCCAATTCGAGTACGGGACCGACTACTGGACTGCCCGGCAGGAGGTGATCAACCGGATCGGGATGGTGAGCAACCTGCCTCCGGGAGTAAACCCGGGCCTATCACCCTGGAGCCCGACCGGCGAGATCGTGCGATATGTGCTCGAGGGCGATGGCTACACCTTGAATCAGATCAAGGCGGTGCAGGACTGGGTGCTCGAACGGCAGCTAAGGACGGTGCCCGGCGTGATCGATGTGACCGGTTACGGCGGGACGGTCAAGCAATTCCAGATCTTGCTCGACACGCAGTTGATGAGACGGTACGACGTGACCTTGCAGATGGTATCCGATGCGATCTCGCAGTCGAACGCCAATGTGGGCGGTGATGTTTTACCGCTCGGGCCGCAATCGCACAACGTGCGGGCGATCGGTTATCTGGGCGAAGGGATCGACTCGCTGGACCCGGCGGTCGCCGAACACGCTTACGCGATCGAGGTCGAGAAACTCGAAGACATTCAAGACGTGGTGGTGACCACTCACGACAACATGCCGGTGTACGTCAAGCAGATCGCCAAGGTGGTGATCGGCTATCAGCCGCGGCTGGGCGTAGTTGGCCGCAACGGTGAAAACGACGTGGTCGAAGGCATCGTGCTGATGCGGAAGTACGAGAAGTCGCTTCCGACGTCGGAGCGGGTGAAAGATAAGATCGAGCACTTGAACACGAGCGGTCTTTTGCCCAAAGGCATGCGGATCAAGATTTTTAACCAGAGGACTGAGCTGGTAAACGTCACGAAGCACAACGTTGTGCACAACCTCGTGGTTGGCATGGGGCTGGTGATCTTGATCCTGTTCATCTTCCTGGGCGACATCTCGAGCGCGGGAATCGTGGCGATCATGATTCCGCTGGCGCTGTTATTCTCGGTGTCGGTGCTGCACATCCAGGGGAAGTCGGCCAATCTACTTTCGATCGGCGCGGTTGACTTCGGGATCATCGTCGACAGCTCGGTGATCATTGTCGAGAACATTTTCCGGCACATCACGGCGAAGAATACCGATCGGACACGGCCCTTGATCGACCGGATCATCGATGCATCGCACGAGATCGAACGCGCCCTCTTTTTCTCGACGCTGATCATCGTGTGCGCGTTTATACCGCTTTTCTCGATGACGGGACCGGAAGGTGCGCTCTTCGGCCCGATGGCCAACACTTACGCCTTTGCGATCTGCGGTGCGCTCTTACTGGCGGTGACGCTGACGCCGGTACTCTGCTCTTTCTTGTTCCAGAACAAGAAGGAGGAGAAGGAGACATTCATCGATCGCATCATGAAGCTTCGTTATCTGATCATGCTTGACCGGGTGTTGAAGCACCGATATTTGCTGCTGGCGGCGATGGGGTCGCTCCTAGTGTTCACGATCACGCTGATACCGAAGCTGGGGGGCGAGTTCATGCCGCCCCTGGAGGAAGGCAACCTCTGGATTCGGGCACTCTTGCCGCGAACGACGACGCTTCAAGAGGCGGCGCGGATGGCTCCGCGGCTGCGTAGTGTGATTGGCTCGATTCCGGAGATCAAGGGGGTGATGTCACACGTCGGCCGCCCGGACGACGGGACCGACGTGACGAGTTATTTCAATCTGGAATTCAACGCCCCACTTTCGCCCATGGAGGACTGGCGAGAAAAGCCGGTCAAGTTCCTGGGCCGGACGGTGTGGAGTCGCAAGATCACCCGGGAGGAGATTCAGGACGAGTTGATGGAGAAGTTCAAGGTGTTCCCGTCAGTCAACTTCAACTTCTCGCAATTGATCCGAGACAACGTGGAGGAGGCGCTTTCCGGGGTCAAGGGAGCCAACTCGATCAAGCTGTTCGGCAACGACCTGCAAGTCCTCGAGCGGGCGGGGCAGCGAGTCATCAACATCCTGAACGACGTGAAGGGGATCTTCAACCCGGGGCTTTTTCATATTGTCGGTCAGCCGAACCTCGAGATTCAGATCGACCGGCACGAGTGCGCCCGGTACGGCATCAACGTTTCTGATGTCGAGGCCGTGGTGCAGGTTGCCGTAGGGGGCGCGCTTTCACGCGGATGGTTGAAGGTGAAAAGCTCTTCGACATCGTCCTTCGTCTTCCCAAGGACAAGCGTGACGATCCAGAAGTCATCGGCCGAATTCCGGTCGACACGCCCGGGCAGGACGGTAAGCCGGGGGCGCGGATTCCGCTGCGACAGTTGGCCAACATCATTCCACACAAGCCGGGTGCGGCCTACATTTACCGAGAAAACAATCGCCGTTACATCCCGATCAAATTCAGCGTCAAGGGCCGCGACCTGGCCTCGACCATTGCCGAAGCTCAGCGGAAAGTGACCGATCCCAAGTATGGGGCACAGCTTCCGCCGGGATACGACATCGATTGGTCGGGCGAATTCCAGCAGATGGAAGAGGCCAACTACCGCTTGCTCTTTATCGTCCCGATCTCGATTGCGCTGATCGTCGGCTTGCTGTACTCCGCGTTCAATTCGATGAAGGACTCGTTACTGGTGATGGTGAACGTGGTGGAGGCGTCGATGGGGGGGGTGCTGGCGCTCTGGCTGACTGGCACGCCGTTCTCGATCTCGGCGGCCGTCGGGTTCGTCTCGGTGTTCGGGGTTGCGGTGCAGGACGGCGTGCTGCTGGTCTCGTACTTCAACCAATTGCGAGGTGCGGGTCTATCGGTGCGCGAGTCGGTGATGCGCGGCGCCGAGCTGCGCGTGCGACCGGTTGTGATGACTTCGCTGACGGCGGCACTCGGGCTCTTTCCCGCGGCGATCGCGACATCGATCGGCTCACAGGCACAGAAGCCGCTGGCCATCGTGGTGGTTGGGGCGATGCTTTGCACCTTGTTCCTGACACGCTACTTGATGCCGGTATTGTACAGCTTTTTCCCGGCTCCAGCGGGCCACACGCAGTGTCAGAGCGACTTGATCCTGGGCTCGCACTACACTGACCGGTTCCTGCGTCCTTCCGCATCATCGGCCCATGGGACTGGCGATCAAGATCAAGGTGGTGTCGACAGCGAATCGCCTCCTGCATGAGACAATTTGGGGGAGAAAGAGTCATGAACGGCAACCGGAAGCTTCTGATCGGAATCGTGTTGATCGCCGCGGCTGCGATGGTGGTAGCGCTCAATAGCTGGACTCGCGGCCATGTCGTGGGGGCATTCAAGCAACTGGCTCAGGGTAGCCACGATGAAAGCGGGCGGCCCGATAAATCTTGGGTTCGCGCGATTTCGTTGGGCAAGGAGGACCCATGGGACCGCACTCTCACGCTTGATGCCGCGCAGGCGGGAGCGATCGGACTCAAAACGGTCGCAGTCAAACCGCAGACCGAAGACACTGTGCTCAAACTCTTCGGCACGACCGATTACGACCCGGCAACGGTGACGGTCGTACGCACGCAGTTTGATAGCCGTGTCGAAAAGGTGCTCGTGGACTATGGCTCGATCGTCAAGACCGGCGACCCGCTATTGGAACTCTTCAGCACCGATCTGGCGGAGGCCAAGAGCAATTACGAAGTGGCGACCAGTCAATGGGTTCATGACAAAGAAGTTCTCGATTACAAGACACCACTGGCGCTCGATAATAATTTGCCTCGAAAGGAATTGATCGAGGTGAAAAACGATGAGGCGCAAAGCCGGCTGAAAATGAAGCTGGCCAAAGACAAGCTGCTCGTGTACGGCTTGACGGCGGAAGAGATCGAGAATGCCAAGAAGGAAGACGGCGTTCAGAAAGCGAAGATGATCTTGCGGTCGCGTGCCGATGGAGTCGTGGTCTTGCGATCGGTGGTTCCGGGAAACTACTACACTTCGGCCGACCTGCTGATGACCATCGCGCCACTTGACCATCTGTGGGTCCGGGGCAGTGTGAGCGAACTTGACGCCGAGAAAGTCAAAGTCGGGCAGAAGCTGAAAGTCATTTTTCCTTTTTCTGATCGAACGATTGACTCGGAGGTGAACTACATCGACAAGGCGATCGACGCAGATTCGCGGTCCGCGAAGTTTCGCACGACAATTCGCAACCCTGATGGCCAGCTCAAAGCGGGAATGTTCGTCCGAATGACACTCGACATTCCCCCAGTAGCGGGGCGCACGGTCATACCCCGCGTGGCGATGGTCTCAGTGGACCGGTTCGACTACGTGTTCGTCAAGAAGGCGGGTAAATCCGACCAGTTCGAGAGGCGACAGATTTTCCTGGCGAAGGAGAGCAACGACGTCGTCATTGTCGAGGCGCCCTCCAAGGATCAACCCGGCCTGAAAGCGGGCGAAGAGGTGGCAACGATCGGAAGCCTGATCCTGGAACAGATGTTCGAGGATCGGGTCATGACCGAAGGCACTTTCCTGTTCTCGCGGACGGAGGAAGGCCATCTTGACCCGTTGGACTTTTCGAGTTCGGTTATCTCGAGCATGCCGCGGGCGAATCAGTGATCCGGGTGAAATTCGAGATCCAGTGCCGGGCGTGCCGCCTCGTTGACTCCGTGAATTCGTTGCGTTTCTTCCAATCCGAGAACTCGGCATAATCGGAAAACTCTTCCTGATTTCCAGTCCGGCTTGTGCTGGTTCGCCGGCTAGACCGGTTCCGAAGGCTTCAATCAGCCGCCGTCGGTCGTCGACTGTTCGGGTTGTGCTGATTCGACGAGCTCCAGGGAGTCGCGCGCTTTTGCCGAGGCTTCAGCGCGATCTGCTTGCCAGCCGATTCAGGGTGGTGACGATTATCATGAGCGTGCTGAATTGAGCGAAGCAATAGGGTGTCTCGGGGCACAACAAGTGGGTCTCAAGCCGAGGTTGACACAGAAAGGTGCGATGACCGTGCTGGAGGCGCGTCCCGGAACGGGCGCCCAGGTCGCACGGAGTCTCATTCCTCTTTCATGCCTGTCGTTATTCATCTTGTTCTGCATGCCGACAGGGCGTGCGAGGGCCCAGGCGCCGACGGTCGACACCAGCGTGCCGGCGCTTCCCGGTGGAACAGGCTCACTCCTGGGACAATCGCCTGGTTCCGGGGGTAGCTTGTTCATCAATTTGCCTGGTACCGGCGGGCTTCTGGGCGGCCGGCCGGGTGTATCGACGCCGAAAGGCATTCCAACGTCGATCTCGTCACCGGGGTCTGGGGCGGGACCGGCGGATTTACAGATGCCGATCTCAGCACCCCAGCCAGCGCCAATTGCAGCGCCGGAGACGACTTACTACGGCACGATGGAGCTGGCCCAAGAAAGCACGGGACCGGCGAATGGTCTGACGCTCGACCGTGCGATCGACGTCACGCTGGAGCGCAGCCGCGACCTCAAAGCCAAGTTCTTTGAGATCCCCATGGCGAGGGCCGACATCCTTCAGGCGAACCTCCGCTCGAACCCTGTCTTTTACCAGGACGGGCAGCTTCTCCAGTACCGAGGCACGAGCACAGCGTTCACTCGGGCGGCTCCCGGCGGCCCGAGCCAGTTCGACACGAACATCACGTATCCACTTGATGTCTCGCACAAACGCCAGGCCCGAACGATCGTGGCGAGCCGCGCCGAGCGTGTGCTGGAGGCGCAATACCAGGATGCCGTCAGACAGCGGATCGACGATGTGTATGGCGCTTTTGTCACGGCGCTGGCGGCACGCCAAACTCTGCTGTACGCGACGAAAAGCGTAACGGGTCTAAAGGATCTTACGGCAAGGAACGAGCAGAAATTCCTGAAGGGTGATATCTCCCAGGGCGACTTGAACCAGATCAAGATACGGCTTCGAAACGCCGAGCTCGGTGTCTTTGATTCCAAAGCGGCGTATCGCAAGGCAAAACTCGATCTGGGATCGCTCATGAACCTGAAGCTCGGCGAAATTGCTTCGCTCGAGATACGAGGGGCAATAGAGGACTTCGCCCCCCCTCCTCCATCCGTCGAGGGACTTCGGAAGATCGCACTGGAGGAACGGCCCGACATCCTCTCACTGCGGTTTGGAGTCAATCGTGCGGAAGCGGACGTTCGGCTGGCGAAAGCTAACGCATTCAGCGATGTATATGTTCTCTGGCAACCTTATACCTTTCAAGACAACTCGCCATATGGTTTGAAGAGCCAGTATTCCTGGGCCCTCGGCGTGACAGTTCCCTTGCCGCTCTACAACCGGAACCAGGGTGGAATCGCGCGGGCCAAGATCAACGTGGGCCAGAGCCAGATGGAGCTTTCGGACCTGGAACGGCAGACTGTGATTGACATCGAGGAAGCCGTCCAGGAATACGAGGTCTCACGCCGGCTGGTGGACGAGCTGCGGGATGAGGTCAACCCGAAAGCTCTGCAAGTGCGTGATGAAGTCTTTCGCCTGTACAATGAGGGAGCGAAGAGCATTCTCGACTACCTGGACGCTCAGCTCGCGTACAACCAGGTTGTCAAACAATACCTCGACACAGCGGTTCGCCACCGGCGCAGCATGCTCTCGCTCAACACCGTGGTGGGCCGACGGATCATGCCTTGATCAGATCGAATGGGAAGAGGTCACGGTCCGGCGAGGCCCGGGACCTCAGGGAGGAGAAGATGGGACGTCGAATCCCGCGTGACCGATGGCCAGTTCTCGAAGAATTCGAGCGCCGCGACTTGCTTTCCGCGATCACTGACGTAATGGCCGGCAACAGCATCTACGCAACAGACTCGAATTCGCGCACGGCGGCTCTGGTCCAGAGTCTGGCAAGCTTCTCCTCTCAATCGATCGCTGTGCCCGAAAATCAAGGTCCTTTATTGAACGCCGACGGGACCATCAACAATCAGGCGCTTGCGCCGACGGGGACTCTGAGCAAGCGAGAGCAACGAAGAGAGCGATTCGTGGGACGGTATGTTGGCACCTACACGGTCGGTGCCGGTCGGACAAGCGACGAGCAGATTCAGACGTTCATCACGGCGGCTGGTACCGCGAACACGCTCTTGCACTCGGACATCCAATTGCTGCTTGTTACGCCCAAAGACAAGACACTCCCAATTGGCGGTGTCAGCGCGATCTTCGACCGCAACCTCAATAGCAACACGACACTGGGGCTTGATGTGGCGGCTCCTCAAACGAGTCAGTACGTGAGCCGGCTCGGACTGCCCTCGGTGTTGCCCAAAGTGAGCCTGGACCCCAACTTGAGCTCCGGCACTTACGATGAAGGGTACGCCGTGGGCACCATGAACATTCACTACGAACCGAGTGCCAAGCGAACGCCAGGTGTTCTCAGCCAGGGTAAGGTAGTCGTGACGATTCATGCCCAGGTCTATACTGCCAACGTTGGATTTATCCTTCGCAACGCGAACATCGATCCCTGAGTGTGTCGCTGCTGTGGCTCTCCCGGCTTCCACGAAGCCTCTCTGGGAACAATTGCCGTTGAACGTCAGGCTCTGAAAACATCGCAGATGCATGACATCCTTCGTTCTGGCCTCAGTCCAACGGCAGGTCGTGTACTTGGCGGCAGCCTGGCGTTCCCAGAAGTCTCCTTCTAGAATCCGTTCTGGCTGAACCTCATGCAAACAGGCCGGGTTCTCGGGGGTTGTCATGAAGCTTGAAGGGCGCGGGATCTTGGCGTTATTGATCGTTCTGCTATCCGGTCCCGTCGCGAGGGCGTTCTGGCAAGAAGAAATCAAGGCGACAGAGCCGCCATTGCGGGCTTCGACTTTCGAGCCGTTGCCTCTGGGAAGCATCAAGCCGGCAGGGTGGCTGAAGGACCAATTGCGCATCCAGGCCGATGGGTTGAGCGGACACGTTGACGAGTTCTGGCCGGACATCAAGAACAGCGCCTGGTTCGGCGGAACCGCCGAGGGTTGGGAACGCGTTCCGTACTGGCTCGACGGGTTGGTTCCGCTGGCTTTTCTGGCCGATCAACCGGGGCTCAAAGGCAAGGTGAGGAATGCGATCGAGTACATTCTTGCTCACCAGCAAGCCGATGGCTGGCTGGGGCCGATTGGCGACAGCAAGAAACACAAACCATACGACGTGTGGCCGCTGTTTCCGCTATTCAAGGCGCTCATGCAGTACGAGCAGGCGACCGGTGATCCGCGGATCATTCCTGCGCTGCTTGCGTGCTGCCGGAAAATCGACCAGGTAATCTCTCATGATCCGCTCTACAGTTGGGCGAGGTTTCGGGCGGCCGACTTTGCCGTTGTTCTGTACTGGCTCTATTCGCGCACCGGGAGAGCCTCAGGTTCTGAATCTGGCGAAGAAAGCGTTTGCGCAGAGCCATGACTGGCGTGTCCTGTACGAGAATTTTCCCTACAAAGAGAAGGCCAAAGACAAGAAGACGCTGGAAAACCACGGAGTCAACACGGCGATGGCGCTCAAGTACGGTGGTGTCAGACACCGGCTGAGCGGCGATGCGAAAGACAAGACCGCGATCTTTTCGATGCTCGAGATTCTGGATAAGTACCACGGGCAGCCCACGGGGATTTTCACATGCGACGAACACCTTGCGGGCCGCAGCCCGTCTCAGGGGACCGAACTTTGTACGGTCGTCGAGGCGATGTACTCGCTTGAGGTTCTGGCGGCGATCATCGGCGACCCGCGCCTGGGAGACAGGCTCGAGATGCTCGCGTTCAATGCCTTACCGGCGACATTCAAGAAGGACATGACGGCCCATCAGTATGATCAGCAGTGCAATCAGGTCCTTTGCTCGGCTGCGGGCGACCATGTCTACGTGAGCAACGAGGCCGACTCGAATCTGTATGGACTCGAGCCAAATTTTGGTTGCTGCACGGCCAACATGCACCAGGGCTGGCCAAAGTTTGCCAGCAGCTTGTGGATGGTCAGCTCTGACGGAGGACTGGCCGCCCTCGCCTATGCGCCGTGCGTGGTGGATACGACAATCGCGGGAGGGCCCGTGCGTGTCGAGGTCACTGCGGAAACGACTTATCCGTTTGGAGACGGCACGGAATCGCTCATTGTGATCAAGGTGCAACCGGCTGTGAAGAGCCGCTTTTCCCTTCATCTCCGCATCCCGTCGTGGGACGAGGGAGCCGTTTGTGGGGTGTGGGATGACGCGACGACGTTCGAGCGAATCGAGGACTTGAAGCCGGGGACGTTTGTGACTCTGAACCGGGAGTGGGGTGTGAATCCGCCGGCTGAAATCAAGCTGACAGTTCCGATGCCCGCCCGGCTGCGCGATGGTTTCAACGGTGCGGTTTCGATCCAGCGAGGGCCGGTGATCTATGCGCTGCCGATCGAACCGGGGTGGAAGATGTTCAAAGACAGGGCCGATTTGCCGTTCGACGACTGGGAAGTTTTCCCGAAGACGCCATGGAACTACGCACTCGAGATCGACCGCGAGCATCCCGAGAGAACGATTCGATTCGAGTCGCGCACAGCGAACGGGCCTCTGTTCACGTCCGCCGGCGCTCCACTTTCGGCCAAAGTCAAGGGCCGTCGTCTGCCGGACTGGAAGCTGGAAAAAGGCGCCGCTGCTCCTCCGCCATCAAGCCCGGCCGTCAGTCGTGAGCCGACCGAGGAGCTGCTGCTCGTGCCGTATGGGTCCACAGATTTAAGAGTCAGTGTATTTCCAATCTCGGCCTCACCCTGAGTGATTCGATGTCGGACGTGCGTGCTGTGTCAGGGCCCTCGCGATGGTCTTCGATCGTCTGGAAGTTAACCGGATTCGTGGGCGTTGTGGTGGCGCTTAGCGGAGCCGCACTCATCGGTGTTGCCTATCTGGCGACTAACTCGATTCTCCAGGACCAGATTTTCAAACGCCTAGTGACGATTGCCGTGCTGCGCCAGCAGATGCTGGCGACGACGCTCGAGAAGCACGAAGAGCGAGTAATCGACTTTGCGGGCGGTTCGGGGATTCAGCGGTTGCTGTTGCGGAGAACCGAAGAGCCGCTCAGTCCGGCTCAATTCCGCCGCGAGGCCAATGTCTTGCTGTCGAATGCGCTGGCGACCATCAACGAGTACATGGCGGTCTGGATCGAAGATGATCAGGGTCAAGTGATTGCCTCGAGTGGGCCGGCGAATCTGATTGCCTCATTTCCGGGAGCGACTGCATCAACCGAGAAACCAGACGGCCACCTGGCGTTTCCGCCGCGTCGAGTCGACGGAATGTTTGTGTTGCCGCTCTCTGCCGCGGTACGGGATGGTAATCACAAACTTCTCGGAACCGTGATGGTGCTGGTCGACTTCAGCCCGATCGCTTCGATGCTCATGGATCCGACGGGCCTGGACGAGAGCGGAGAGGTACTGGTGGGAGTCAAGAACGGCGAGGCGATCCAGTTGATTACACCGACGCGAGGTCTGCGTCCGGGACCATTTCCACTGGCTGAAGTGATTGCCAGCCGACTGCCGTCGCTGGCGGCCGCGAGCCGGGGGGAGATTGGCCACGAGCGGACGACAGACTACCGCGGTCAGGACGTGCTGGTAGCCTATCGACCCATTGGCCGAGGATTCACCGGCTGGGGACTTATCGCCAAGATGGACACAAGTGAAGCGCATGCGTCCGTCCGGCAGTTGCAATGGCTGCTTTCGGCACTTGGCGTTGCTGCCCTCGTGCTGGGACTGGGCGCGTCGAATTTGATCGCGCGCCGGTTCGCAAGGCCAATTCGCCAGCTTGCGAGAACGTCGTCCGCTGTTGCCGCGGGCGATCTTTCGGTTCGAAGCAAGGTTCACTCGTCAGACGAACTGGGCGTGCTAAGCAGCACATTCAACCGCATGACGGAAGAGCTGGAACGCTCGCATTCGGAACTCGAGCGACGAATCTCGGAGCGGACGCGTGACCTGGAAGCGGCCCGCGACATGCTCGATGCGTTCTTCCGGATATCTGACCTCTCGTCTGGACCCGGACAACTTCGAGAAGACGCTGGATTCCGTTCTGCACTTCTGCTCGCGGCTCGGATATGACCAGGCAATGATTTCGTTCGTCGATCGGTCTGCCGGAGTGATCAGGGCGGCGCGAGCCACGGGACGGATGACCGGGATCGTGGAGCTGACGGTACGTTCGATCGCGGGGGAAGACATCCTGGCCGAGGTGGTGCGCGACAGCCGTGCGGTCGTCATTCCAGACTCCCGGGACGACCCACGGTGCGATTCGGGTGCGATTGCCCTTTCGGGTATTCGCGGTCAGATCATCGTGCCGCTCGTAAGCGATCACGTGCTGGGCACTCTTCAAGTGGCGTCGCTTCGACCGTTTGATCCCAGCCAGATTGACTTGCGCCCGCTCGAGACCCTTGCAAACCACACGGCGCGGGCGCTCGCGGGTCTTCGTCAAGTGGAGGAGATCCGGCGGCTGAATGAGACGCAGGAACAGCATGCCCAGGAGCTCGCTCGATCCGAGCTGGCGCTGCGTGCAAAGACCAGGATCTTGCAGTCTGTGCTGGACTGCATGGGCGACGGCGTAGTCGTTGCCGATTCGAATTCACGGTTCCTGGTTTTCAACCCAGCCGCAGCGAGGATCATGGGCCAGGGAAAGAGCGATGCCGCAGCCGAGGATTGGTCGCGTCAATATGAGATCTTTCTGCCCGATCGCGCGACCCCGTATCCCGTCGCCGATTTGCCGCTCGTGCGTGCGATTCGCGGCGAGTCAATGGACCAAGCCGAACTCTACGTAGCGTATCCAAGCCGGGACGACGGGACCTGGATCCTTGTCACCGGCCGACCACTGCGCGACGAGCACGGAACGCTTCAGGGCGGAGTGGCTGTATTGCACGATATCACTCGACGGAAGAAGTCGGAACGAAGACTCGCAGCGCAATATGAGACGACACGTGTTCTGGCCGAGGCAGACTCGCCCGGCGAATCCATTCCGAAGATCCTGCAGACGATCTGTGAGTGCCTCGACTGGGACCTGGGAGCGTTCTGGAGAGTTGATACACTCGCCCAATCACTGCGCTGTGGAGCGGTCTGGAGACGGCCAAGCGCGGAGAAATCAGCTCTTGAGTCCATGAATAATGAAATCGTGATGGAACGCGGGGTCGGTCTTACGGGGCGGGTTTGGGATCGCGCCGAGCCGGAATGGATTTCCGATCTCGGGGCTGACTTGAGCTTTCTTCGCCGGTCGGCTGCCGAGGCGGATGGATTTCGGACGGCCTTCGGCGTGCCCATCCTTCTCCGGGGCGATTGCCTGGGCGTGCTGGAATTCTTCGCAATCGCTCCGCGTGAAAATGACCCGGATCTGCTTGAGATGACGCTCAATCTGGCCTCCCAGATTGGACAGTTCATCGAGCGTCATCAGATGCGCGCACGTGTTGTCCAGTCGGAGAAGCTCGCGTCCCTGGGAATGCTTTCCGCGGGAATCGCGCATGAGATCAACAATCCGCTGGCGTACATCGGGACGAACCTGGCTGTACTTGAACGAGATTCGCGGTTCTTGCTGAGGCTGCTCGCACTGTACGAGCAGTCCGGAGATCGTTTTGCGACGGCTCATCCTGACTTGCAAAGTCAAATCGAGGGGCTCGCGGCAGAGTTTGACCTTGCCTATGTGCGGGAGAATCTGGAGCAGATTGTGCTGCGCACCAGGCAAGGAGTGAAGCGGGTGGCCGACATCGTGCAAAACCTTCGCGGCTTCGCACGCGTTGATTGCGCCCAAGACGATCAGGCAGACGTCCATGAAGCAATACTAGCGGCTCTCGAAATGCTGCGAGGGCGGCTGGATCGATATGGGATCACGGTTCTTGAGCCCAAGGGCGAGTCACCTCTCGTGGCCGGCTCGCCCGCGCAGCTCAATCAGGTTTTCTTGAATCTGCTGGTCAACGCAGTGCAGGCGATCGAGACGACCGGCCGCGGTGATGGCCGCATCACGATCGTGTCCGAGGAGAAATCCGGTGAGGTTTTCGTGGAGATCAGCGACAACGGTTGCGGAATTCCGGATGAGGACCTTCCCCGTATCTTTACTCCGTTCTTTACAACAAAGGGCGTTGGCGACGGCACCGGGCTTGGGCTCTCCATCACGCTTGGAATCATCCAGGACCACGGAGGCCGCCTACAGGTCGAGAGTGTTGCCGGACGGGGAACATGCGTTCGCGTGATATTGCCCGTCGCGCGAGCGTAAGTGGTGAGCAAAGACGAGATTCGAGATGGAACGCCTGCACACTCGCGGATATCCTGGACCATCTCGTTACACCTGAGACTTTGCGAGCACAGGAAACGTACATGAGCCGCACCATCCTCTGGTTCATGCAGCTTGGCCAGAACCGATCGCCGCGGGCTTGTGCCGTCGGCATCGGTCCGATCCTGGCGGTGTCAATCCTCGTCGGTACTGCTTGTGCTCAGGACGAGAAACCAAAGGAAGCTGCTGCACGGAAATCATCGCCTTCGCTGGCAAGCTACGTTCCGCGCGAGGACTTACTGCTGTACCTGGAATTCAAAGGCCTCGAAGCGCAGGCGGCGGCCTGGCAGAAGACGGCGGCTTCGCGGCTGCTAACTGAAACCAAGCTCGGCGCTCTTCTGGAAGACATGGCAATACAGGCCATCGAAGTCTACCAGGAGACCGTCCCGAGCAAGGTTCGATTCAAGGGAGTGGATGCCGTCGATGTACTGAAACGAATTGCGCAGCATGGGTTTGCTATTGCGTTGTCTGGCAAACCGCCAGAGAAGTCGCGGTATGTTGTCATCCTGCGTAAAGGTGATCAGCCTGAGCTGAAGACCGTGCTGGCGGCCCTGGCCGAGAGGCTTCACGGCGAGGCTCTAGAGAAGGGTGAACCTGGCGCGCCTGGAAAGGCCGGTCGCACGCTTCATCGATTCGGAGCCGATCAGGTTTGGTGGGTGGAGAACGACGTACTCTTGCTGACAGAGAACGCCAAGGTTGAGGAGATTGTGGACGTGATCGAAGGCCGGCGGCCGAGCGCGGATGATCATCCGCTGCGCATCGAGTCGTTCAAGGGGCAAGAGGGCTTCGAGCCTCTTGCGGGCGGATTTCTCGACGCCCAAGTGCTCGCGCCACTTTCGTCGGAGATGACTCAACTCGGTTTAGGCGGCCTGAGGCGGGTCGAATTGAAGTGGGGATTCGATCAAGACGCGCTGCTCTACACGGTTCGAGTGGTGGCACCAGCGCCTCGGACAGGAGCACTTGCGCTCCTGGACCAGCCGAGCTTCGGGATCGGGTCGCTTCCTCGCATTCCGGCAAAGGTGAACGGCCTGACGGTGATGTCAATCAACCTGGCGAAGAGTTACGACCTGGTCGACTCCGTGATCAAGTTGAGCGGACCGAACGGGGCAACGGGGCTCAAAAACCCGGTGATCCTGGAACAGCAAGGCCTGGATCTGCGCAGGGACTTACTGGCGAATCTCGGCCCGAAGCTGGCGTTCTACACGCAATCCGATACTCCAGGCGAATCAAACAACGCAGCCGAACTCGCGGCCTCGCGCGCGTCGGGGTCTACGTTCTCAGTTGAGATTCGGGACCACGATAAAGTGGGCCGGGCGATCGATCCGCTCATGAGGTCATTCGGCCCGTTCATGAGGCAGCGTTTTCGATTCGGTGGGCGCAACCGGCAATGGCTGATCGCGGCTTCGCTCTCCTTCCACAGGACAGCCGGGCCTCCCCATCCCGCGTACGCGATCGATTGGCCACCGAATTCGTTGGTTCCGCCCTACTCGATGCTTTTGCGGCCGACGGTGATTGTCGGCGAGAACGAGCTGGTGATGGCCGCTTCGGATGACGCAGCTCAACGTGCACTGGCCGGCGGTCGATCATGGAAACCGCCGGAAGTGTTTGTCCCCTGCGTGCAAAGGCTTCCGGCCCAGATGATCTACATGAGACTCGCCGATCCACGCCCGGCAGCACCGGTGCTGATTGCGAGCCTGCCGGTGCTGATCCGTCAAGTCAACGCCGAGATCGAGCTGCGAGAGCGCGGAGCCGGAAAGAATGCGAAAGACGTTTACCTGCGGCTCGATCCTGAAATGATTCCGAAGGTAGAGGAGATTAACGCTCGACTCGGTCCGTCGTCGACCACGGTGACCGTCGATGGAGAGGGGGCCATCCTGTGCCATCGCGAGGCGATTCCTGCAATCAGTTCACCGGCTGCGGTGGCGGCTGTGATCGCTTACAGTGTGCCAATAATTCGGGCCGCTATGGATGCTGCGCGACGGGCGCAGTGCGTGAACAATCTGAAGCAGATCGCGCTGGCAATGCACAACTACATTGCCGTCAATACTAAATTCCCAAGGGCTGCAGGCTGGAGCGAGAACGGAAAGCCGCTTCTAAGCTGGCGGGTCGCGATTCTGCCGTACCTGGGCTACCAGGAGCTGTACAATAAATTCAATCTGGACGAACCGTGGGATAGTGTGCCGCAACAGAGCTCTCATCAAGGAAATGCCTTCGGTTTATTTGTGCCCCGACCGAGTCAAGCCAGACTCATTCACGACCTGTTACCAGGTAATCGTCGGAAAGAACGCGATATTCGAGAAGGATCAAGACGTTGGGATGGGCGACGTGACTGACGGCACGTCGCATACACTGTTGGTGGTGGAAGCCAAGAATGCGGTTTCGTGGACAAAACCTGATGATCTGATGT
Source organism: uncultured Planctomycetota bacterium (assembly GCA_963823665.1). Taxonomy (GTDB): domain Bacteria; phylum Planctomycetota; class Planctomycetia; order Isosphaerales; family Isosphaeraceae; genus CAVXHV01. The sequence continues at coordinate 60,529 of CAWGMQ010000002.1, read as the reverse complement.
TTGATCCCGCGGCCGCGCCGTCTCTGTGCGGAGCCGGGTCTGCCCACCCCGGTGGCTTCAATGCCGCGATGGGAGACGGGTCGGTGCGATTCATCAAGGACACGATCGACCCCAAGAAGTTTCGATGGCTGATCACGCGGAATCTGGGCGAGGTGATCGCCCCCGACGATTTCTGAAGTTATCCGCTGTCGAGTGTCTTCTGGAGTTTTCACGTCTCGGGAGCAAGGCGGGTGTTCAGTGATCATGCTAGCTCCGACAAGAGCCTCTGGCGGCAGCTCCGGTCCCTGGATCTCCGGGCTGATTGTTCTGGCGATGGCGGCGCTCGTCGCCGGGGGTTTCATCGGCTTCCGGATCCTGAGCAAGCCGGCAAGGCCGGCTCCCCCTGAGGTTGCGAGAGACCCATTGCTCAGCCAGGGCCGGCTCATCTACCTGGCGCGTTGCGTGGCATGCCACGGAAATGACGGGCGGGGCGACGGCCCGCTTGCCGGGCAATTGATCGGCCCGCCGGTAGGCAACCTCACGGACGATGTATGGAAGCACGGCGACAGTCCCGCACAGGTTGTTGCCGTTATCGGCCGAGGAGTGCCCAACACCAGAATGGAGGGTTGGAGCCGGGTTCTCGACCCTCCTGAGGTAAACGCGGTTACGGCTTACGTGTATTATCTGGCCGGGCGTGCGGTGCCCGCGGAAATCCGTCGGCAGTGAACGGGGAAGGTGTCGGTGTCGGTGAATGGTTCTCGGTCGACGGAGCTCAGTGAGTTGCCGGGTTCTGCGGGGCTGGGTCGTGGGGCTCATGACGAACGATCGCATCGGCCTCGATTTCCACCATGGCCCTGTCGTCAATCAGCTTGGCGATTTGAACCATCGTCGTCGCTGGACGGATTGACTCGAAATACTCGCTGTGAATGTCGGCGGCTTCACGCCAGCGGGAGATGTCGGTCACGTAGATGCGGGTCCTGACGACATCGGAGGCTCGGCCGCCGAGCGCCTCGATCGCCGCAATGACTATCGCCAGAGCCCGGCGCGTCTGATCCTTGAGGGTCGGACCGAACCGGCCATCGGGCTCGAGCCCCAACGTGCCGGTGACGAATATGAAATCTCCCTCCCGTGTCGCTCGCGAGTAGCCGACAACGGGTTCCCACGGTGAGCCAGTCGATACGCATTTCCGGCCGTTTCGGATATCCACTGTCAAATGAACGGCAGGTGTCATGGCGGGCTCCCAGGCGTTCGGTCGCGGGCGTGGATCGGGGATGGTTTGGGTAAATGTTGGGGCTTCCCAGGAGCGATTGTAACTTGGTAGGGGCGGTTTGGCGTAGCTTTCGGGACGATTTTCAGGCGAATCTAGAGTACTTGGCGCATGCTCAGAGCTCTTGCCAGAAGACGACGATCGTGGTTTCACCCAGCGACTGGACGTTTTGAGACAATTGCTCGACAATGATTTTCTGATTTGCACGTTCAGGTCTCGACGGGCGAGGAGATCGCAAGCCGGGGGCAAATGACGAAAAGCCCAGACGAATGCAACGATGGTTCCAGACTACTATGCGAGGCTAGGGGTTGATCCGGGGGCCGATCGGGCCGAGATCGAGGGCGCGCTCAAACGCATGCAGCCGGTCTGGTCCATGGGAACCCGAAACCCCAAGACGCGGCACGCCAATCAACTCTATCTCGATGAGATTCCCGCGCTGCGCAAGGCGGTTCTGAGCGATCCTGCTTCCCGAGCGGCGTACGACGCCGAACTCGCCATGGTTCAGGTGGCCGAGCGAGAGCGGAAGCTCGACTTGTTGCTCCGTCGCGTGAACCTTCGTGCCGCCAAAGGAGGGCTCACGGCGACGGATCGGCGGCTCCTGAGCGAAGAGGCGGCGAATCTGGGATTGAGCGACGAAGACGTTATTCGAGCGACACGGCCGATTCCGGAGCTCGTCGAGAGTGAGGTCGTCGAGACCGGGCCCGAGCTGGACGACGACGATCGCCGCGAAACGCTCGATCCGTCGACAAGGCGGCAGATACGGGCTGCGCTCGAACACCTTGGGTGTCTGGATCTGTATGATGCTCTCGGAGTCAGTCGCGACGCGCCAGGTTCTTATATTGTTGCCCGCGCCGATGCCGAGCGACAGCGGTGGATGAAAAAAGCACAGGTCACAGCCGAGAAGACCGCGTGGCTCGAGGTCATCAACCATGCCCAGTCGCATCTGACTTCGGGCAAAGCGCGGGCGAGGTACGACCAGACACTGGCTCTGGAGGCAGAGGAGTCGTTCGAATCGCTGGCTGAGTTTGCGCTCAAGGGGCTCAAGCGGCTTGATCAGGGAACAACATCCGTCCTGGTCGAAGAAGGCGCCCGGTTAGGGATCGCATCCGAGCGGGCCGATCGACTGGTTGGCCGCATCTGCCGTCGCTCGAACATCGCCCGCGATCGAGGGACGACTGATCATGCTGCTTCTGGAGCGGGCATTTCTCCTGCTGGGGCGGCGACATCGCACGTCAACGGCTCGGCAAAGTTGAGTCTGTTGCGGTGCCGGCACTGCACGGGTGTGAGTGAAATGAGCCCGATTGCGCGGAAGTCCGGCCCAGCGCGGTGCCGGCACTGCGGGGCGTCGCTCAAATGGGATTGCCCGGTGTGCAAGGCCAATCTCTGGATTGATGAGCGCCGGTGCGGCTGCGGGTTTCGACAGGCGTTTCATGAGCCCCTGGTGCGGCATTTTGAGGCCGCGCAAAGCGCCTTTCGCAATTTCGACCTTGAACGCGCGCTCGAGCATCTGGATCGTGTGCAGGAGATTGTGCCAAATCTTCCTGGTGCTCGGAGTGGGGTGGCCAAGATCAAGCAGAGACAGGCGGATATTGGACGGGTGCAACTCGCTTATCAGGCGGCGCGTGCGGGAGGCCGGCTGGTGTCAGCCCGTGCTGCTATCGAAGCCTGGAGCCGCATGGTCGATCCGGCGTCGCCGGACCTTCAGGCAGCCTGGTCCGACCTGTCGAATGCCTTGCTTCGCGCAGAGGCTTTGGCGGCGAAGGCACGAAGCATGGAGAGGACCGACGCGGCGGCGGCGAGATACCTGTATCGACAGAGCCTGGCGATTGCGGCGGACTTGCCAGAGGCGATAACCGGGTTGAAACGAACTCCACCCGAGACAGCCACTTCGCTTGATGCACAGGTTCTGGGCGATCGGATCCGTCTTTCGTGGACGCCTCCTCCGCCCGACGGGTTGGGCCCACTGACGTTTGTCGTTGTTCGTAAGCGAGGAGGAGCTCTCGAGCATCCCGGTGACGGAACGCGCATCGCCGAGGTGAGCACCAGCGAGTTTGACGATATGCACGTGACGCCTGGCGATACGGTCGGATACGCTGTGCTCTCTAAACGAGGCTCGGTCGAATCAGTTGCCGCGATCTCGCTCGGGCCGTTTTTGTTCCTTGCGGATGTCAAAGATGTTCGGGTCGAGTTTCGAAATCGCGAGGTCGAGCTCGGCTGGTCGCTCCCTCGAGGTGTATCTGAGGTGCGAGTGATCCGGAAGCAGGGAGGTCCGCCCAAGAGTCCACGGGACGGTGACCGGATTCCAGCGGCGCTGGACCACACGCTGGACCGCAACCTTGACCCCAACGAGGTCTATCATTACGGAATTTACGCGATCTATGCGATGGCTGACGGCAAGCTGTTCCCAGCCCCAGGGGTGGTTGTATCGGCGCGGCCGCAGGCACCAATCTCGACGCTCGAGGCACCGCGACTTCTGGTGGAACCGAGCGGCCGGGTTCGCATCGACTGGGTCGAGCCGGCGCGGGGGTCGGTCAGGGTACTACGGACAGCCGGGGCGTTGCCACACGCGATCGGCACACGACTTTCGGGCCGGCAGACGAATGCACTCGATGGCCGCTGGATCGAATCGGTTGCTCCCGATCGCGCGATCGATCCGGATCCGCCATCCGAAGGCCACTGCTATTACACGCCGCTGGTCGCGTGGGGTGAAATGGCGACGGTTGGGCATAGCGTTGCGTTTTCGCGGGTCGCCGATCCCACCGAGCTTCGCGCCACTCGTGCCGGCCAAGGCCTGGGAGCATCGACGCTTGGTGTTCGCGTGACGCTACGATGGAACTGGACGGGAGTCGCCGATGCGACCCTGATCGTTGCTCGCCAGGGGACGGCTCCGGAAGGTCCGGACGATCCGGGCGCGATCAATGAGATGGTGAAGCGGGATGACTATAATCGTCACGAATGCTGGACTCTCAACTTGCCGATCACCGAGCATTCCGCAGGCTCGACCGAGCCCCCCCTGCCCTCACCCGGCGACAGATCTGAATCGGCGTCGCCCTACAATGGCCCCTGGCATATCAGGGTCTACAGCGTGGTGAACCTTGACGCAGCCCGGTCGATTTCGCCGGGTCTAGAGCCGACGGCTACCACGGTCTTGCCCGGGCCGCATCCGGAAGTGACGGTCTCTTATTGTCTCAAGCGACCGTGGCTACCGGGGCTTCCGTGGTTATTAACACTACGGACCGACCCGCCAGGGACTGTCATTCCTCCCATGGTTCTGGTCGCTCATCAACGCGTGGTTCCTCTTTGCGTCGACGATGGGCAGATCATCGCGCGATTTCCTTCCGGAAGGGATGGCACTGCGTTCCCGGTTCGATTACCACCTCGCATTCCGCGGCAGCACGCCCGCGTGTTCACTGACCCGAACGTCGAACCCGATACGATCGGTCCGATCCGCCTTCGGCACCCAGAAACGGGCAAGACACGTGTCTGAGACGGATTCGTGGATCGTCTGTGGGAACTGGATTCATTCCTTGATCAATCCGGGTGTGGTAGATTGGATTAACAGGAGATAAGCTTGGCAACTTCGCTTCTTCGGGATTGGCTTCATGCCTTGGGCTTGACCGTTCTGCGATCAAGCCGGGGTGTCCCCGAGTTTTCAGGAATACAAGGATGAACGGCTATACTGGCATTGCCGACGGGTTTCATGTTAACGTCCACCTGATCACGCAAATGGAGTTGCCGAACAACCGCGACACGGTTTTGCACTTTTTCGAGCAGATGCGTAAGGGATTCCCTGAGTTAAAGCATTTTTTCAAACGCGAGAACGGGGATCTCGTGCTGGAAAGCGAGAAAGAGCGGGAATCTCATCGGTGGCTGGCGATTCAGCCACGACGATTGTGCTCGGGGCAGTTCAATCCGGAGACGATGGACGCTGCGTTCCGGCAGCATGAGTTGGTGCTGGATCTGGCCCCGCACCTGCTGACGATCAGCACGCTGGATTGCGAGGCGGTCGAAATCATGTACGAGTTCGACTTTCATTATGACGGAAATCACGACGAGGTCGTTGCCGAGGCGATCGGCGTTGGGCATGGTCTGGAAGGTCTATTCGAGCTTCCGAAGTCGCAGGTGGTCAAATTCGAGCCTTCGCTGATTCTGGCACTTGACGAGTCAGGCGGTCTTCAGTGCCAGCTCTTGATCGAGAACCATACAAGTGCCGCTCCGCCTCGAGGGCGCGAGTTCATCGACGACCAGATCAGCGTCTACTTCACGCTGCGGCGATACTGGGGGAGTGGACCGGAGACAACGTTTCTAGAAGCGGTTCGGCGGCAGCGGCAAATTGGCGAGGAACTTCTGGAGCAATCGGTCGTTCCACGGATCGTGAAGCCGCTCGTGCAGGCCATCGCCTCGCACTGAGCTCGGTGTGCCCGGCCGGACGTTCTCGAATTCAGGGGTATACATGCCTGGACTTAGCTCGCTCGCTCGCAACTTGACGGCTGAATCGGCTTTCACGGTCTTGGCGGTTGCGCAGCAGCTTCGTGCCAGAGGTAAAGATGTTGTGGAGCTGGAGATCGGCGACAGCCCTTTTCCCACGACTCCGCACGCCAAGCAGGCGGGAATCAAGGCGATCGAGGATAACGAGACGGGCTACTGTCCGAGCCTGGGCCTGCCCAGTTTTCGTGCGGCAGCGGCGAGATTTGTCTCGCGCGAGTTTGGTTATTCCGTCACGGCTGAGAATATAGTCGTCGGTTCGGGTGCAAAGCCGTTCGAGCAGTATTTTGCCGAGGCGGTGCTCGACCCGGGAGACGGGGTACTCGTGTTCAGCCCGCAGTTTCCGACCTACATCCCGAACCTCGAGCGGAGGGGGGCGCGGGCCGTTCTTGCTCCGCTCCTGGTCGAGCAGGACTTTCGGCCGTCGGCGGAGGCTGTACGGCGATTTCTCGCGAGCGATTCCAGGCCGCGTGGGATCATGCTGAACTCGCCTCACAATCCGACTGGGGGCGTGGCCACTCGCGGCGACCTGGCCGAAATTGCCGATATCGTGCGCGGAAGCGAGTTGATGGTTTTCTCGGACGAGCCGTATTGCCACATGGTCTGGGACGGGCAGCACACGTCGATCCTGGCTGAACCGGGCATGCTCGAGCACGTCGTGGCAGCGTACACGTTCAGCAAGTCGTACAGCATGAGCGGCTGGCGGCTGGGATTCGCCGTGGCGGCGCCGAAAGTGGTTGATGCGATCGGCAAGCTGATCAACACGTCGGCGTCGTGTACGCCACCGTTTGCGCAACGAGCCGCAGAAGCTGCCCTCGAGCGTGACACAGAAACTCGCGATGACTATATGAAACGGTTCCGCGACAAGGTTGAGCGTCTTTGTGAAGGTCTGCAACGAGTCGAGGGGTTCCGCGTCGCCCGCCCAGCCGGCACCTTTTATGTCTTCCCCGACGTGCGCACGGTGTGTAACAGGCTGCGAATCACCTCGCACGGTCTGGCTTACTACCTTCTCGAGGGTGCAGACGATCGGTTCGGAATTGCTTGCCTGGGTGGTGAATGCTTCGGCGAAGCCGGCCGGGGTTTCCTGCGTTTCAGTTGTGCTGAGCCCAATGACCGAATTGAAAAGGCGATGGAGTTTCTCCCCAAGGCTCTTGACCGTCGCGACCGGGTCAAACAGTACGTCGAGGCCAACCCGGAATACAAGCTTGTCGAACCGTATGAGCAGCACTCGGAAACGACGTCGCAGATGAGCAGAGTGCGGTCATGAGCAAACAGCGACGCCCGCGCTCGATCCGACGTCGACGAGAGAATCGGCGTTCCCTGGATCGGTGGGATGCCGCCGTCAAGCATCTGCGGGCGGTTGACGCCCACCTGAAGGCGATCATCGATCGGATCGGCCCCTGCCGGCTGGAGGCACACCCCGATCGCTTTGCCGCGCTTGTTCGTTCGATCATCGGCCAGCAGATTTCGACGAAGGCCGCCCGGTCGATCAACATGAAGCTGACGGCGCTCGGCGGTGATCCGCCGTGTCCTGAACGATTAATCGAGCTGGGGGAGACCGAATTGAGAACCGTCGGACTCTCGAGCGCAAAGGCCCGGTACATTCTTAATCTCGCGGAGGCCGTGCTCAGTGGAGAGTTACCGATTGAAGAATTCGACGACACGTGGGATGACGAGGCAATCACGCATGCATTGACTGCAGTCAAGGGCATCGGCGTCTGGACGGCCGAGATGTTCTTGATCTTCGTCATGAATCGGCCCGACGTGCTTCCGGCGGGCGACCTGGGGGTGCGTGTGGCGCTGCGAGACAGGCACGGCTTGCCCGAGCTGCCACATCCGCGGGACTGCCACGCTCTGGCGGAGCCATGGCGGCCGTTCCGGACGATCGCGAGCTGGTACATCTGGCGGGGCATCGACAGCCCAATCCCGGTGTCCGCGGGCGATCTCACCAAGCCTCGGTCCACTTCTTAAGCAACCAAGCGTGGTCGTTGAACGCACTCAGGAAGCGCGCGACGAACGCGGGAGCGAGCGATCATGTTCGATTTGATTTTGAAGGGTGGGTGGGTGATTGACGGCTCCGGTGGACCAGCTTTCCTGGCCGACGTGGGTTTGCTCGAGACGATGATCGCCGAGGTTGGGCGTCTGGACGGCGCCGTGGCACCCGAGGTCATCGACGTCGAAGGTCGCTACGTTGTTCCCGGGTTTATCGACGCGCACGTCCACGGCGATCTCATGCTCCTGGCCGATCCGATTCACACGCCCGCATTGCGGCAAGGCGTGACGACTTACCTGATCGGGCAAGACGGCAGCTCCTTTGCCCCGGCTTCACCGGCGACGCTCGACTACATGAGACGCTACACGGCCGGCTTCAATGGCAACCCGGCCGGCCTTGAGTGCCAGTGGCGGACGATCGACGAATACCTCGCCTGCTTCGACCGGCGAGTGGCCATCAACGTGGCCTACCTGATTCCCAACGGAAACGTTCGGATGGAGGTCATGGGCCTCGATGCTCGGCCGCCGCACCACGACGAGGTGCGTGCGATGCAAAAGTTGGTGCGCGACGGAATGAACGCGGGGGCGGTGGGGCTCTCGACTGGTCTGGACTACATCCCCAGCCGCTATGCTGATGCTTCAGAGATCGCGGCTCTGTGCGAGGCGATCGTTGCTGAGAATGGTGTTTACGTGACCCACATGAGGGGCTATGGCCGTCTCGCGCCGGTCGGCATGCGCGAGGTTTGTGAGATCGCGCAGAAGACCGGCGTTCCTGCGCACGTCTCGCATTACAACGGGCGGGCCGATGTCTTGCTGCCGATGATCGATGAAGGGCGCGCGTTGGGTCTAGACTTGACGTTTGATACGTATCCCTATCTGGCCGGAAGCACGATCCTGGGGATGATCGCCCTGCCTCCGTGGGTCCAGGAGGGTGGGGTTCAAGCCACAGTGGACCGGCTCCGGGACACGGCGGTTCGCGCCCGGCTGAGATCGGAATGGTTCGCAACCGAAATCCCTTATGCACTGGAGAACGTGACGATCGGGATGGTCGCGAACGCCGAATGGCGGTGGGCTGAAGGGCATACGGTTGCCTCGGCGGCCGAGCAAGCGGGGCTGGCTGCCGGTGACTTCGTGTGTGAAATACTGGCGGCGTCGGGTATGGCCGTTGGGATTGTTGCGTTTCGCCCGGGTGAGCGAACCGAAGCCGACGTGCGTGCGATTCTACGTCACCCGGCTCACATGGCCGGGTCTGACGGAATCTTCTGCGGCGGTTTTCCCCATCCGCGGGGATGGGGCGCCTTTGCGCGGTACCTTGGTTACCACACCCGCGAGCTCGGCGATTACTCCTGGCCGGAGGCGGTCACCCATCTTTCAACCCATGCGGCCCGCAGATTTCGTCTGACTGACCGAGGCCTGATCCGTCCGGGCTTCGTTGCCGATATCGCGGTGTTTGATCCGAATGTGGTCATCGACCGGTCAACCTACGCCGCGGGCCGAATTCCGGCCGAAGGTGTCGAACACGTGCTGGTCAACGGGACGATCGTCCTGAAGGACGGCGAACCCACCGGAGCGACGCCGGGGCGTGCGCTGCGGCGAGGTTGATAATACTAACTGATGACCTCGAGCTTCGGCATCTTGGGTGTCTTGATGTTCTGGATGCTGATCTGGGCCGCGAGCTGCTCGACAACGCCGAGCAGATAGGGCCGCGATGGAGAGCCGGGAAGGAGTGCTGATTCCAACTTGCCTGCGTCACCCGACTCGCGGAGGAAAATATTGAGAGGCACTTCGCCGAGGAACGGGACAGCGAGCTGTTCGGCCTTGCGCCTGGCACCCCCGCGGCCGAAGATATAAATGCGCTCGTCACCGGGCACGTCGAAATACCCCTTAGCATCGATATGCTTCTGAGCCTCCGGCCCGCCGCGCTCTTTGAGGTATGCGACCACATCGAAAAAGGACATGTTCTCGATCATACCCAGGATGGGCACCTTGAGCTGACGGAACATGGTTATCGCGCGGGTTGCATCGAGCAGAGCAACCTCCTGGGGCGTGCAGACCACTACTGCACCGGTGAGTGGGAGCGCCTGGGCGAGGGTGAGGGGAACATCACCCGTACCCGGGGGCAAGTCGATCACGAGGTAGTCGAGGTTTCCCCAGTCGACCTGGCGAAGGAACTGCTGCATGATTCCGTGAAGCATCGGCCCGCGCATGATGACCGCTTTTTCGGGCTCGAGCAGAAAACCCATCGACATCAGCTTCAGGCCGTTGGTCTCGATTGGTTGAATGCGATCGCCCCGCGCCATGGGGCGGCCACCGGCTCCTACCAGGTGGGGGATGGACGGGCCGTAGACGTCGGCATCCATGAGGCCGACACTTGCTCCGTAAGAACGCAGGCCAAAGGCGATTGCCGCGGCCATGGTCGATTTGCCGACACCCCCTTTTCCGGAGCCGACGGCAATCACGTTCTTTATGCCGGGGATGTCACCGGTTTCGGTGATTCCTTTGCCGCGAACCTCCGCAGTCATCGTGATATGAAAGCTCCATTCACCGGGCAAACGGCTCTGGAGCGCGGTCCGCACGTCGCGCTCGATCTGCGCCTTGAGCGGACAGGCCGGGGTTGTGAGATTGACCGTCAGCGCCACGGTGCCGTCACCGATTTTGATATCCTTGATCATCCCGAGATCGACCAGATCGCGACCGATGTCGGGGTCCTTGACGCCTCGCAACGCTTCGATAACAGCCCGTTCGCTCAGAGGGGTGTTGGTTTTGCCGAACATCAGAAAGAACCCTCCAGGAGATTCGATTCAGAGGATGAGATTCGTGACCAGCCGCTGCACTCGATTCGGCGCTGGGCCAAGAGCACCCAGCGACTCAGCAGGCAAGCGACCTCCGGCGGAGGCACGAATCCGGAAAGCACCTGGGTCGCGCCGAGCTCCCGTGCGAGGAGTGTTGCTTCGCTTTCGCCCCCAGCGTTTCTGACCAGGACCAGCGCATCGGGAGCCCGCATTCGTACCAGATCGAGGTCGATCAGGCCATTGGCCAATTGCGTTCCCGGGTCGATCAGGACTACGGGGCAAGCGAGTCCGGTCAGCACGTCATCGAGGTCTCGACGCGACCGCGTTTCAAACCATCGGATCGGCAAGTTTTGCAGTCGCGAACGGAGTTGCCCGGCCCAGTTGCCCAAGCGCTCGTGCAAGATCAGAGGAACGTGCATCAAAGACCGGGTGCTTTCCACTTGTGCTGGTGAACAGGCGGCGGATGGATTCGTATCTTCTACAGACAGACAGACAGACAGACAGACAGATTGATTGTATCTCGGTTGAGGCCGCCGTTCGAGGGCTGTCGGGCATTGCCCCTGGCCTCACGTGATGGGAGCAGAGGTGCATTGGTCCAAGAAACATGCGCACGGCAAGGCTCGAAATGCCGTCTTGGGCCTTGCTTTCGGGCTTCGCGTCGCTTGAATCCGTTGTTGATCGACGAGTACAATTCTCTGGTAGAAAACAGTTAGGGACGAATCGAAAGGACTGGACCGCGAGGGTCGGTCGCACGATGCCAGATCGAGATTATTACGACGTACTGGGCGTGGCTCGCGATGCAACGCCGGAGGTTATCAAGAAGGCGTACCGCGCGCTTGCGCAAGAATCACCCCGACGTGAATCCGGGGGACAAGTCGGCCGAAGCTCGATTCAAGGAGGTGCAGCACGCCTACGACATTCTCTCGGACAAGGAAAAGCGGGCACGTTATGACCAGTTCGGTGCTGCTGCGTTCGAGGGCATGGCTGCCGCCGGAGCGAGGCCTGGGGGGGGCGAGTGGACCACCCATTTCGGTGGTCAAGGATTCGAGCACATCGATCTCTCCGATTTGCTCGGCTCATTTGGCGGAGGCCAGCACGGTGAGGAGGCAGGCGGCGCCAGCATTTTTGAAGACTTGATGGGGCGGGTGCGCGGGTCGCGTGCACCGCGGCAGCGAGCTGGGCGATCGATCGAGGCCAATCTCATCATCCCGTTTCTGACGGCTGCACGTGGCGGCGAGACCACGATCGAGCTGCAGCGCGGGCACGGCAAGCCGGAGAGCCTGGTCGTCAAGATTCCGTCCGGCATCGATACGGGGGCGAAGCTCCGGCTGAAGGGCCAAGGGGAGCCCGGCACCAAGACGACGCCGGCTGGCGATTTGACGATCACCGTGCAGGTCGAACCACATCCGTATTTCAAGCGAGACGGTCAGAGTCTCCAGGTTGAGGTGCCGATCACCGTGGGTGAGGCGGTCCTCGGAGCGAAGATCGAAGTTCCTGCGCTCGAGGGCATGAAATCGCTCACCGTCCCGCCGGGGAGCTCCGGCGGTCAACGGCTTCGGATCAAAGGGCAAGGAATTCCCGCATCCGGCGCCAAACCCCAGGGCGACCTGTTCGTGTTGCTCAAGATCGTCGTGCCCAAGTCAGTCGACGCGACGGGCAAGCGCTTGATCCAGGAGTTTTCCGAGCGCAACCCGCAAAACCCGCGTGCCGGGTTGTGGTGACCTTTTCCAGGTGAGTGGCGACAATTTTTCGCCGGCGTCGATCAGGAGCGAAGGGCGATCTCGATGATTGACGGGGATGGTAAGACCTCGAGCGGCCCGGCCTCTGGACCGGATGAACCTCGTCGAAGCCGGCTGCGTCAAATTCTCGACGAACGCCCCGAAGCCCGGCCGCGGCTTGGTCGAGCCATCGCAATCCTGTGCGGGACGACGCTGGTTGCTTTCGCCGCGTTCGGAGCTTTATTCATCTGGCACATCGCCCGTCGCGGCCGCATGATCCGGGAACGATTGAGCGCTCCTCGGGTGGTTCGTATGCCGGAATTCCCAGCCCAGGAAATCGATCCTCAGTCATGAACGTGACCGCGACTTTTCGGCCACACGAGCGAATGAAGGACCCGAGGGACTTCCGCCGGGCATTTGATAGGCGGCGCTCCGAGTCGGACCAGGTGCTCGTGGTTTACGGCGTCGAGAACGGACTGGCTCACTCCCGCGTGGGAATCTCCGTTGCTCGAAAGAAAGTCCGCGCCGCCTCGTCCCGGAACCGGCTCAAGCGCCTGGTGCGCGAGGCATTCCGTCTGAGCAAGGGGAATCTACCCTCGGGTATCGATCTGGTTGTGATTCCGCGTTTGCAGAACGCGAGCCTCGATGCGGTCCGGACATCACTGGTCAACCTGGGGGGTCGCGTGGCGTGCCGACTCGGCGGAAGACGGCGATGATCGATTGCCAGGAAAGAGAGGCTGGCTTGTCCGTCGGCGAGGAGCAGGCATCAAGCTCCAGAAGCAGCACCAGCCGCGTCAGGGCCACCGCTTCGGCGATCTTGCACTGGCCGGCGCGGGTGATGACGGCGCTCTTGATCCTGCTGATCCGGTTGTACCAGGTCACGCTCAGTCCGCTGCTTGGCCCGGCGTGCCGGTTCGAGCCGACGTGCAGCCGCTACATGGTGGAATCGCTGCGGAAATACGGGCTGCTCAAGGGTCTTGGGCGAGGTCTGCGAAGGGTCGCTCGCTGTCATCCCTGGAATCCGGGAGGGTACGACCCTCCTTGAATCGGTTGAAGCTGCGCCTGGGGTTTTGATGAAGTCCGTGATGCTCGAACGGAACAGCGAGTTTGACAGCCTTTGGCCCGGGGCCTAGGTTTCTTGCGGGAGCGGTGCAGTCGCGCCACCGCTGGTGACGGCCCCTGCACCAGGAACGTGTTAAATTCGCGGCGATTGCAAGAGTGACACACCCCGATGAGCATCCGTAGTTATCACGCCGGCAGGACCATCAGCGCGCCTCTTTCAAGCGGCAGTGACCGTCGTCGGGCTTGTCGCTATAGCGTCGTCTTGCCGGAGTGCTGTTTGGCGTGGAAGAAGGATTCATGCTTGGTGGAGAACGCTTGTCAAGTTGTCGACATTTCGATGGCTGGCTGTCTGGTCGAGTCAGCCTCTCTTCCGACGCGGATGGAACAGCAACCGGTCTGGTTGCGGATACCCGATCTTTCGCCGGCGGACTGGACAGAAGGAGTCATCGTGGCCGCATGGAAACCCTGGTTCCGGAAGTGGCGAATCCGGATCAAGTTTGTCTCTCCGCTTCCCTACGATACGTTCGGGCGCCTGGTTTTCGGCGAGGACTATCTACACCAAGTTGTGGATCGTGAATTGCCCGAGCACGACAGGGATCACTACTGGCGGTGAGAACCCATGCCCTCGTCGCTCTTGGCTCTGGGTCCTTTCGGGTCCTTGCATGCGGGAATCTCGGCATGTTTGAGGCGTCCTCGATCGTTTCTTGAACTATTATTCGATCAGTCTGTCGTGTGAATTGGCGGCTCGGGGACGGTGTAAGCTCGGAGGATATGGCCGAATGTATGCGTTGCCCGTCGTACTGCTGGGGATCGAAGACGAGCTACTTCCGAGCTTGCGGACGGAGCTGTGGAACGCGTCAGCGACCGTGGAAAGTGAGTTTCAGTCGGCTTATATGGCGGTCGATTGCCTGCGTCACTACAAGAACCAGCCGCGATTGGTGATTGTTCAGTCGGGTCCGGATCTAAGGCCAGAGGCACTTCAACGTGTTGCGACGGCCTTGAAGGGGTGGCCGATACTTGCGCTATCGTCAAGTAGCGACGGCGGGGACTTTCTCCGAACAAACCGGGCGGGTGCGGTCCAGGTTCTCGCGCTGCCGCTGGACTCGAATGATTTCCAGCAGGCGCTTGCTGTGATCGGGTCACAGTTCGACAGGGGGATGCTAGACCGGCAGGTCATTGCCGTCACGAGTGCGACAGGCGGCAGCGGGGCAACGACGATCGCAGCGAATCTCGCGTACGAGATCGCGGAGCAGGTGGGACGAACGACGCTCCTTGCCGAGCTCACTCAACAAATGGGTTCGCTGGCCTCGATGTTCGATCTCCAGCCGCGCGTGACGCTTCCGCACCTGATCCGCGAGATTCATCGCATCGACGACTACCTTGTCGAGAAAACGTTGGTCCGCTTCACGGACAATCTCAAAATACTCGCCGGTCCTGACAAACTGAATTCGATGACGTCAGCCGAGCCGGAAGAGTTTGTCAAAATCGTCGAGTGTCTGCGCAAACTCGCCGATGTCACCGTCCTCGACATGCCAGGTACGTTTGACGAGGTCGAATTCCAGGTCTTGAGGACCTGTGAAAAAGTGGTCGTCGTCGGAATGCAGAGTGTGCAATCGCTCAAGTCGCTGAGGCTTTTCTGTGAATCCTTGCCCGAGGAGCGCCTGGTGCATTCGCTGTGGATCGTGCTCAACCGCTACAATCCGCGAATGAAAGGGTTCACGTGCGAGGAGATCAAAGAAATGCTTGGTGTCGCTCGCGTGGTCACGATCGCCGCTGACTTTCCGGCTGTGAACCTCGCAGCGAGCAGGTGTCGTCCACTCCGGCAGGTTGCCGCCGGGTCCGCAATCCTGCGCGACCTCGATGCCTTGATCAATGATGCCATGGGCCTGGACCGCCGCTCGACTCCGCACAACGGACGTGGTCTGTTCGGTCGGATGCTGCACGCGCTGGCGCGCTGATCGCTCTGTATTCAGGCCAGGCTCGCCTGGAGATTGCTGGGGAGGGGCATTTCTTAGGCGGCACGTCAATACTATTAAGTTCGATCGGCAAGGTTGTCGGCTCTCCCCCGACCCTGGCAACTCGGCCGCCAGGCGCGCTTGCTGGGGTCCTGTGACAGCTGCCAGCCGACCGGGGACCCGCCGCCGGTCTGGCGTCGGAGGCCCTGGCCAGACTCGGCCGGGCAACGTCAATCTACACTGCACCAAAATTTTCAGAGAGCCGATTGGCCCACGTGCCGTCCAGGTGAGCAGTTGCCACTACGTCCTGAGGCACGGCCGGTCTGGACCGCGTGGCGCGCGGGTGCGTCAGGATGGCGGCCCGATACCGATCTGTCTTTCGGGTGCGCCGGGATTCCCTTGATGAGGTTCGTGAAGAATCCTTTTTGAACCGCTTGACCGGCGTGGTAACGTGGCTGGCGTAGCGCAGATCATTGTCGACACGATGCTCGATCATTCAGCAAGTCGGTCAGAGGCTTGGTTGAGCTTGCAAATCAGTTCTGTCGACGCCTGAGTGTTCCGCAGCGCAGTCTCTGTCTGCACACGCGATCGATCCAATCATCTCCGAAGAAATTCTGCTGTGATCTTCTTTTGAACAGCGGAGCTACAATCGTGAGACTCCTCGTTGCTCTCGTGGTTCTATGCGTCTGGGCCGGGATGATGTCTGGGGTGCTGATGCCTCGGGCAAATGCGCAGACAGTGCCGGCGGCTTCAAGTAATAACGTCAAGCCGGCGCCGGAGAAAGACTCGCAGCAGCCCAAAGAGACGGGTGGTCAGGCGTCGAACGCTGGCAAATCGCCGGCTGAGACGGCAAAAACCCCGTGGGTGATCGTGTCTGAACACGCATGGTGGGTGGTACTTCCTGCCATCGCGCTCGTCATTGGCATGGGAGTGCTGCTCTGGTCTGCGAGTCGTAAGCCGACAAATCCTTTTATCCTCCAACTCGGGCCGTCGTTTTTCTTCTGGCTCGGAATGGGCTACACCACTCTGCTGTTGCTGATGGCCGCGGCCTACAATATCTGGTTAGCCAGCCCTGACGGATCCACCCTCATAATCGGCGGCATGCTGCCGATCGCAGTTCCCTGGTTTGGTGCGCTGGGCGCGGTCACGATCAGCCTGGAGGGCGTGTTCCTGTGGAACAGTCAGTGGGACAAGAAATTCAACTACTGGCACATCGGGAGGCCGGTGTTTGGTGCGGTGCTGGGAATTGTGGCGTTTTTCCTCTTTGTCCTGATCGTGACTGCCGCGGCGACTCCGCCGAAATTCCTGACCGACGAAGCGACTACTGGCAAAGACTTCATCATTTATTACGTGGTCGCCTTTCTCGTGGGTTACCGCGAGGAGACGTTTCGCGATCTGATCAAACGTGCAACGGACCTCATCCTGCAGCCCGCCGCAAAGGCTCCTCCGGCACCTGCCGTGGCCATCAAGGTCGGCGGCGTCCCCTCGTCGCAAATCAGCTTTCCGTCTACCGCCGTTGCCACGACTGCACGCGTAGCGGTGCAAGTGCACAACGTTGGTAGCGCGCCGCTCATTGCACCAGCCGTAGCCGTAACCACCACGGCTCCGGTCACGACTTTCGGCACGGCCAACGACCGAGTGACCGGTGGCGGAGACCTGGCGCCGGGTCAATTCCGGACCGTCGATGTGACCTTCACACCTCAGGCGCCGGGAATCTCGCGGGTACTTTGATCGTGACGGGCACGAACTTAACTGCTCCGAAAGCGATCGGTGTTTCTGGTACGGCATAGTAGTCATCGAGCAGGAGCAGGTCACTGCCCAGCGAGACCCCTTCCCGCGACGACTCGAGCAGACGCCGATTTTCGATCGGGTAGCGGAGAGGGTGGGATTCGAACCCACGGTGCAGTTTGATCCGCACACGGCATTTCCAGTCCCGCACGTGAATTGGCCGCTCCAGCGCCGTTCGATTTCAAGCTCCCGACATCGTGACCCCGTTGTACCGGTAAATGAGCTTACGCGCCCGACCGAGCTTTGCTTTGGTAGTCTCCGGCGGTATTCTACGTGACTGCTTCAACGATCTCACGATGGCGGTTTGCGCGTTCGGAGGGATCGCTGTGACCGAACTCACTGACGACCTGCGGGTGCTGAACGGGGAGTGCTCCCGGCTGAGACCGTCAGCGAGAGAATCTGCCAAGAACTGGCCCAAGTCAGGTATGCCGAGGCGACGAATGGGCGCGGTTACGAGCTGACGATATATTTCCTGTCCAGCCCATCTGCTTCGCGTCGAACGAGCCTCAGGAGACATCTTCATGCGGTTGAAGAACCGATCGCGGCGTAGTTCTCTTCGATCTCAGTACCAAGTTACCCTCGAACGGCTGGAGGAGCGTACGGTTCTTACGGCTTCATGGAATAATTTCGGCGGCAACGCACAGCACACCGACGTGGCCCAGGTCGCCGCCCAGCCCATTAACCAACTCCTCTGGGAAGTGCCGCTCGACATAGATCCATGGGGGGCTGTCCACTACGGCGATCCGGTTTTCACCGCCAACAACGTCGTCGTCGTGCCCATCAAGGTGACCTGGGGCGCCAACAACCAGGGCGCCACCAATTTCTTCGAGGTCGGGATCAACGACGTTACCGGCGCGGTAGTGTGGAGCACGGCGCCCATGGGCTCGATCAGCTCGATCACCAACAACGCCAACGACACCATGACGATCACCAGCACCATCGTGCCCGGGACGGTGCTGACCAACGGTGAATCGGTTACGGTCTACGTGCCCCAGGGCGACACTGCCGCCAACCCCGGCGAGGGTAACACGACCTATCAGGTCAGCAATGTTAGCACCAACGGCACCACGTGTTCATTCACCATCAACGTCGCCGGTAACGGCGCTTATACCGGTGACGGTTTGTGGACGCTGAGCACGGCCTCTTCGGCCGCGACCAGCTACATCGAGCCGCCTTACGGTTGGTTGCCGCCCGACCAACCGGCCTACGATCCGGTCACCGACCGCGTTTATTTCCCCGGCCCCGGCGGCACGATCGACTGCATCAGCAATCCCGACACGGCCACCGGTGTGGTGACTCCGACGCAGGAGGCATTCTACGGGACTTCCAGCTATAACGCCAACCAGTCCGCCTACAACCAGTCGATTTACATCAACACGCCCGTGACGGTGGACTCGCAAGGAGACATTTTTTTCGGATACGTGGTCAACCCCGGCAATTCGAATCCGTCCGGCATCACCGAGGGAGGCATCGCCCGGATCAGCGTCTCGGGTACGGGCACGGATGTGTCGGCATTCGCCGCCGTAAACACCGCCGGGCAGACCCCCACCGACGACGGCAACTGGACCGCGGCGCAAGGCTCGGCGCTGGCCCTGGGCAACGACGGCTCGACGCTGTACCTTCCCGTGGCCGATGGCGGCTACAACCTCAACGGCAACTTGTACAACTCCTACCTGGTCGGACTCAACAGCACGACTCTGGCGCCCGAGTACTCGGTACCACTGTACTACCCGGACACCGGCAGCGGCGTCCCGGCCAGTGGTGTGCAGAGCAGCGGCGACCGCGCCTACCTGCACCCGGACAGCACGGCGTCGGTGATGGTAGCTCCGGACGGCACGGTTTTCTTCGGCGTTTGGGCGTTTGGCTCTACCTACGGCAACGGCTCGCGCGGCTTCCTCTTGCACTTCTCCGGCAACCTGCAGACGGAATACACCCCCGGGGCCTTCGGCTGGGACGACACTCCCTCGATCATCCCCTTAACCGGCCCCAACGCGATGACGGTTCCCGGCTACACGGGTTCGTCCTCGTACCTGATTGTGTCCAAGTACAACAACTACGCCAACACTGAGGTCGGCGAACCCTACGGCGGCAACGGTGTCAACGAGATCGCCATCCTGGATCCCTACGCCAGTCAGCCCGATCCCAACTACGACGCCGAGGTCAACGGGCAGCCCATTCCGGTCATGCAGCAGGTCATGACCTTCTCTAGCCCATCGCCCGATTTGGGAAACATCAACGCCGGCGATCCCGACGCCGTCCGCGAGTGGTGCACCAACGGCACGGCGGTCGACCCGGCGACCGACAGCATCTACGTCAACGACGAGGACGGCTACACCTACCAGTGGAATCTGGGCACCGACACAATCTCCAACACCGTCGAGGTCAGCGCCGGCTACGGTGTGCCCTACACACCGACGGCCATTGCTCCCAATGGCGAGGTCTTCTCGGACAACGGCGGCACGCTCTTCGCCCTGGGCGGCTACTCGAATTTCACCCTCAGCGCATCCGCGTCGGCTAACCCGGCGGTGTACGGCAATGCGATCACGTTCACGGCAGACCTGGCTTCGAGCATCGGCGGGCCGACGCCGACCGGTACCGTGACCTTCACCGCCTATGCCGGGGCCAACAATGCGCTCAACTACGACACGACGCCCATCACGCTGGGCACGGCGACGGTGGATAACGGGGTGGCCACGCTGTCGCTATCGGCCAGTCAGTCGGCAGCGGTGTTGCTGGCGGCCCACTACCATGTGACCGCCAACTACAGCGGCGATTCCAATTACTCTTCCGGCGTGGCGACTTTCGTGCTGCCGGTACTGGAAACGGCCACCACAAGCGTCTCGGCGTCGGCCAATCCGGTGGCTCCTGGCAATTCTGTCACCTTGACCGCCACGGTGACGCCCAACGGCACGCCGAATACCGTGGTAGAGAACGGCAACGGCTCGTCAAGCTACTGGGTGCCCACCGGAACGGTCACCTTCATAGACGGCAGCACTGTGCTCGGCACGGTTACGCTCAACCCATTAGAGAATGGGACCTACTCCTCGACCTACCTCCAGCAGGTCACATTGATTGTCCCAAGCCTGCCTACAGGAACCAACTCAATCACGGCCGCCTATAGTGGCGACCAGAACTTCGCCAACGGCATCTCCGCGACACTTCCGGTATACGTGATCGACATAACCAATCCGGGCACCCAGAACGGCGCCGCAGGCGATAACGTCTCGTTGCAAATCCAGGCCAGCAGTCTGCCCTCCGGCGACGCCTGGACCTATGCGGCAACGGGTTTGCCCCCCGGGCTGTCGATCATCAGCAGTTCAGGGCTGATCACCGGCACCATCACTGGCTCGGCGAATACCTACTCGGTCTCGGTCACGGCCAGCGACGGCCAGGGCGGCAACGTCAGTCAGAGCTTCACCTGGAACGTGTCCACCCTGTCGGTGACCAATCCAGGGACGCAGAACGGCGCGGTTGGCGAATCGGTATCGCTGCAGATTCAGGCCAGCGGCTTGCCCAGCGGCGACACCTGGCTCTATTCGGCCACCGGCCTGCCATCGGGCCTGTCGATCAACACCCCTTCGGGCCTGATCAGTGGAAAGATTTCCGCGGCGCCCGGCGCCTATGCCGTCTCGGTCGCTGCTGGCGACGGCCATGGGGCCAGCGCCAACCAGAACTTCACCTGGAACGTGGGCGCAACCACTAGCGCCGTAACTTCGAGCACCAATCCTTCGGTATACGGACAGAAGGTGACCTTCACCGCCACCGTCACACCGGTCGTGAACGGGTCCGGCACGCCCACTGGAACGGTCACGTTCCTCGATGGCGCGACGGTCCTGGACACTGCCCACTTGAGCGGGGGCAAGGCGAGTTACACGACCCCGGCGTTCGCCCTCGGCGTGGGCAGCAATTCCATCACGGTCAAATACTCCGGGAGCAGCAGTCTCGCAGCCAGCACGTCCGTGGTTCTCGCGCAGACGGTCAACCAAGATCCGACCTCGACCAAGGTGACGACGTCGTCGTCCACGGTCGTCTACAGCCAGAAAGTGACCTTTACGGCCACGGTCAAAGCCAATAGCCCCGGTAGCGGCACGCCGACCGGCACGGTCACCTTCTACGACGGCACAAACGTGCTGGACATGGGCACGCTCAACAGTTCGGGCAAGGCGACGTTCATCACGTCGGCGCTGGCGGTGGGGAGGCACGCAATAACGGCCGAATACGGCGGTAACACGAACTACACGACGAGTACCTCCAGCGCGCTGACGCAGACAGTCAACCAAGACCCGACGACCACGACCATCAGCGCCTCGCAAACCTCCGTGCCACCCGGCACGCCGGTGTCATTCACAGCGGCGGTAGAGGCGAAAGCCCCAGGTTCGGGCGTCCCGACGGGAACGGTAACCTTCTACGATGGATCGACGGTGCTGGGTACGGTGGCCCTGGACAACATCGGCGATGCTACGTTCACCGAAACCTGGACGCCGCCGGGCAAGCACAAGATCAAGGCGGTCTACAGCGGCGATTCGAACTTCGACAGCAGTACTTCGTCGGTGCTGACCGTGACAGTGACGTGACGAATCTTGGCTGCGCGGCTACCCCTGACCTACGGTGATCTGCCAAACGTCGGTCATCGGTCGAATCTTTGCCAAAGCCGCGGCCACTACAGTTCGAACTCGCGGATGGTTGTCGCTTAGACGGACCGTCAGCGCGGTCAAGGCGCTCTGCGCCGCGGTGCCAAGATCGCCCAAAGTGAGCGCGGCCGCACGTCGAACCTCGGGATGCCGGTCGGCAAGTGCTTGGGCGAGGACTGGTAGCGCCGCCGCTGCATCGGCCCCAAAGCGACGCAAGGTTTCGACGGCCGCCAACCGCACCATGGCTTCCGGGTCAGACGTGGCCATCGTTGCCAGGTTGGGCAGAACGCCGCGCGCTGCCCGATCGCCAACGTTCAAGGCAAACAGCGTTGTTGACCGGACAAACGGGTCGGCACTAGCGAAGGCCTCCAGCAATTTGTCGTAGGTTTGCTCCGGCAGAGCTGCGGTCTGCCCGCCGTCTACCTTGAAGACGCGAAACTGGTGGCAGCCACAGACTGAGCATTCATGGGCCAGCATGTCTCTGTCCCATTCCTCCCCATGCTGCCACATCGTTCCGCACAACGAACATTTGTGCTGATGCATGATGACTCCAGACACCGGGGGCGCCGAACTTGCGGTCTGCAGATAGCGTCCCTTCGCGATTCATCCCGATCCGAGTGACGAATGCACGGTTGATTCTACGCCAGGCCGTGCGAAAAAGGATACCGGGAGGTATCGTGCGAACGCGTGCGATTGATGCCCTGGATGCGTCATCGCGACGTCTTCAAGGTCAAAGCAGTTATTGAGTTCGCGCTCAGTTGATCTCGCCCGGTTGGTTGGGGTACGTCAACCCCCTCCGTGGGTGCACATGCGGCACCAGACTGGTCCGTTTCGCGGAAGTGCGGCACTTCGTAAACCTGAAGACGCAAGTCTAATTTTTCAAATGGGTAGCGGAGAGGGTGGGATTCGAACCCACGGTGCAGTTTGACCCGCACACGGCATTTCCAGTGCCAGTCGAATTCTGCTCGCGCGTAGATTGCATTATTCCTTTTCAAGTAATTACTTACGTCCGCTCCATGTGGCGAGTGCCGCCGGCCAATTTGCGGCTTCGTACGCACCATATATGAGACTTACGGCACTGGATGTGCCGCGTACGTTATGAGAAGCCGGGGACTCAGTTCCCGAATGAGACCGGAAGCGGTGAAAGGTCTGACGTTGAACACACGCGCCGAGCGAAGGCCTCCACCCTCGGCGAGGGTCGGGAGGCCTCCGGTCTTGACCTGGGCGCGGCCTGGAGACACACGCCGAACATCCGCTCAATTCAGCCGGTCCGTCGGCTTCTTGTTGGTCACGTCCTTCGAGTAGGTGTAGAACCACCAGTTTCGGCCACTGCCGGCCTGCATCACGCTGGGATGCGACGTGTTGTAGACGACCTTCAGCCGCGTATCGACTGACGCCGAGGAGCTAGAGTTCCAGTCGGAAAGAATCTGCCGGAACGAGTCGCCGGAGTTGACGACCGTGGCCGAGCCGTCGATCAGGAGGTCGTTGCCGTTGCCGAGCTGCACCGTGTGCTGCCCCAGCCCCGCAACAACCAGGTCTGCGCCGTTGCCGGCCGACACGTAGTCGTTGCCGTTACCTTCGATGATCACATCCGAGCCGTTGCCGAGCTGGATGTTGTCGTTGCCATTGCCGACAGTCACATTGTCGTTGCCGCCACCTGCAGAGACGTAGTCGTTGCCGTCTCCCAGCGTGACTTTGTCGTTGCCGCCGCCGACCTGGACATTGTCGGCGCCGGAAGCTGCGGTGACGACGTCGGTGCCGCTGCCGCTGGAGACGTAGTCATTGCCGCTGCCCAGCGTGATGGTGGTGCTGCCGTTGCCGACCTGGACGTTATCGGCGCCGTTGCCCAGGGTGACGACGACCGTCCCGCTTCCGGCCGACACGTAGTCATTGCCGTTGCCGGCCGTGATCGTCTTGTTGCCGTTGCCCGTCAGAATGGTCTCGTTGCCCGAGCCGAGCGCGATCACGTCGTTGCCGTTGCCGGTGGAAACGTATTCGTTGCCGTTGCCCAGGGTGACGGTGTTATTGCCGCTGCCCGACGTGGTCACCGAGTCGTTCCCGTTGCCCGTGGTGACGGTATTGTTACCGCTGCCCAGCACGACCTGGTCATTGCCGGCGCCCATGTTGATGACATCGTTGCCGTTGCCAAGCTGGATGTAGGCGCTCGTGCAGGCCGCATCTGAGTCGGTGATCGTCATGTTGCCGTTGCCGCCGAAGACCTGGTTGCTTCCGGTCCCCAGTGTGACCGTGTCGTTGCCGCCGGCGAGCAGGATGTAGTTATTGCCGTTCCCCTCGGTCACCGTCGTCGGCAAGGCCAGCGAGCAGGCGAGCTGGAAATCGTCGTTGCCGCCGTAGCCCGTAATGACGATGGCGGTGAACGTCTGGGTGAAGGTTTGCGAGCTCCACGTCCCGTTCAATGTCGCCGAAACGGCCAGTCCCGTGCTGCCGTCGGTCTTGCTGCCGGCCGGGCTGATCGAAGCGTAGTCGGACGTGTTGGCACCGACGACATAAAGCGTGGTGCCGGACACGTAAACGCCGGGGCCCTTGACCGTCTCGTTGAGCGAGGCCGAGCTGCCGGAGTAGTTGCCGTTGGAGTTCGCGTAGGAGGACGTGATCGGGGAAGAGCCCGATGTGGAGAGTGTTGTCGTCACGCTCGCCTCGACCTGACCTCCCACGGCTGAGACCGGCACGGTGGCGATCACGGTCGAGCCGTACTGAAACGTCACGCTGCCGGTCGGTGTTCCGCCACCGGGCGCGACCGGCGAGACAATCGCCGTAAACGTTACCGATTGGCCGGGAATCACCGGGTTGGACGACGATGTCAAGGTGGTCGTGGTCGCCGAGGCGTTGATGACGACTGACTGCGACGAGTTGTTCACCGGCACATAGTCGGTGTCGCCGGGGAAGCTGGCAACGACCGCATAGGTCCCCGCGTTAACCGGCACGCTGGCCGAGCCGTTATACGTCAGCGTCACGAGGCTCGTCAGGTTATCGCCGTTGACCCCCGTGATCGTGAAGCTCGCGGGTTGCGGCTCGCCGTCGTAGGTCGACGTCACACCGGTGAGGTTTAAGGTCGGTGTGGCCTGGGCGATCACGACAGACTGCAACGAGTTGCTCACGGGTACGTAATTGTTGTCGCCGGGGAAGCTGGCGTCGACGGCGTAGGTGCCGGCATTGACCGGTAGGTTGGGCGAGCCGTTGTAGGTGAGCGTCACGAGGCTCGTCAGGTTATCGCCGTTGACCCCCGTGATGGTGAAGCTCGCGGGTTGCGGCTCGCCGTCGTAGGTCGACGTCACACCGGTGAGGTTTAAGGTCGGTGTGGCCTGGGCGATCACGACAGACTGCAACGAGTTGCTCACGGGTACGTAATTGTTGTCGCCGGGGAAGCTGGCGTCGACGGCGTAGGTGCCGGCATTGACCGGTAGGTTGGGCGAGCCGTTGTAGGTGAGCGTCACGAGGCTGGTCAGGTTATCGCCGTTGACCCCCGTGATCGTGAAGCTCGCCGGCTGCGGCTGGCCATCGTAGGTCGACTTCACGCCGGTGACGTTCAAGGTTGGTGTCGCCTGGGCGATCACGACCGACTGCGACGCGTTGCTGATCGCCGCGTAATTGGTGTCGCCCGGGAAGGTCGCGACGACCGCGTAATTGCCCGCATTGACCGGTAGGTTGGGCGAGCCGTTGTAGGTGAGCGTCACGAGGCTGGTCAGGTTATCGCCGTTGACCCCCGTGATCGTGAAGCTCGCCGGCTGCGGCTGGCCATCGTAGGTCGACTTCACGCCGGTGACGTTCAAGGTTGGTGTCGCCTGGGCGATCACGACAGACTGCAACGAGTTGCTCACGGGTACGTAATTGTTGTCGCCGGGGAAGCTGGCGTCGACGGCGTAGGTGCCGGCATTGACCGGTAGGTTGGGCGAGCCGTTGTAGGTGAGCGTCACGAGGCTCGTCAGGTTATCGCCGTTGACCCCCGTGATGGTGAAGCTCGCGGGTTGCGGCTCGCCGTCGTAGGTCGACGTCACACCGGTGAGGTTTAAGGTCGGTGTGGCCTGGGCGATCACGACAGACTGCAACGAGTTGCTCACGGGTACGTAATTGTTGTCGCCGGGGAAGCTGGCGTCGACGGCGTAGGTGCCGGCATTGACCGGTAGGTTGGGCGAGCCGTTGTAGGTGAGCGTCACGAGGCTGGTCAGGTTATCGCCGTTGACCCCCGTGATCGTGAAGCTCGCCGGCTGCGGCTGGCCATCGTAGGTCGACTTCACGCCGGTGACGTTCAAGGTTGGTGTCGCCTGGGCGATCACGACCGACTGCGACGCGTTGCTGATCGCCGCGTAATTGGTGTCGCCCGGGAAGGTCGCGACGACCGCGTAATTGCCCGCATTGACCGGTAGGTTGGGCGAGCCGTTGTAGGTGAGCGTCACGAGGCTGGTCAGGTTATCGCCGTTGACCCCCGTGATCGTGAAGCTCGCCGGCTGCGGCTGGCCATCGTAGGTCGACTTCACGCCGGTGACGTTCAAGGTTGGTGTCGCCTGGGCGATCACGACCGACTGCGACGCGTTGCTGATCGCCGCGTAATTGGTGTCGCCCGGGAAGGTCGCGACGACGGCGTAATTGCCCGCATTGACCGGCAGGTTGGGTGAGCCATTGTAGGTGAGCGTCACGAGGCTCGTCAGGTTTTCGCCGTTGACGCCCGTGATCGTGAAGCTCGCCGGCTGCGATTCGCCGTCGTAGGTCGACGTCACACCTGTGACCGCCAGTGTGGGTGTCGCCTGGGTCACGGTGAGCACCGGGCTGCTGTCGGTGACCGGCTGGAACGTGCCGTTGCCCGCGTAGGCATAGGTGATCGTGTAGGGAGCGCCGGCCACGCCCAGCCCTGCGGTGGGGAAGGCGAGCGAGAAATCGCCGCTGGCGTCGATGGTCGCCTGCTCGGTGACGTTGTCGACAGTGATGTTCACGTCGCCCGTGGGGACGAACGAGCCGGCCAGGATGGTGCCGCCCAAGGTCGCCGAGGCGGTGCCGTACGTGATCGTCGCGCAGGCGAGGTTTGAGAACGTGGGCTGGGCGACGTTGGTCAGCGAGAAGCTGGCGGAGCCCGCGCCGGTGGAGGCCGTCACGGCGTAGGTGCCGCCCATGGAGTTGGCGGTCGCGCTGACCGAGGCCGAGCCCGTGGCGCCGATCACGGCCGGGTTGCCAGTGAAGCTGGCCGAGGCGCCCGAGGCAGGAGCGGCGAAGGACACGACGCCCGCTGCCACCGGCTCCTGGGGGTCATTGGCCGTGACGGTCACGGAGAGGGGATCTGCGAACGAGCTGCCGACTATGCCGGCCTGGTTGTTGCCGCCGGTGATCGTGACAACGAACCCCTGGCTCTGGAAGGCGCCGATGTCGACGCCACTGGTACGGACCACGCCGCGCTGATCGGTGGCCGGGGCGCCGGTCGCCGTCCCGGCGGCGAGCGCGGGGCTACCGGGCAAGAGCGCGATCGTTTGAGTCGGCCCGCCGTAGTTGCCCAGTTGGGCCAAGCCCGGATTCGAGACTCCGACGATGTTGCCGTCGACCCCGTTCGAGAGCTCTCCCGAGCCGCCGGTGCCGATCATGTCGTACGAGCCGGTGAGCGTGCCGCCCATGGTGCTGATGTCGCTGGCGGCCCCACTCGAAGTGTTCCCGGCCACGATTGTGTCGGTGAGCGTCGCCGTACCACTGAAGTTGACCAGCCCGGCGCCATACGCGCTAGCGGAGTTTGCTTCGATGGTGCAGGCGTCGATTATCGCCGTGGCAAAGTTGTCTACGCCGCCGCCGGCGTCCGCGGAGTTTCCGCTGATGGTGCAGTTCGTGAGCGTCGCCGTACCGAAGTTGACGTACACACCGCCGCCGTCGCCGCTCGTAGAATTTCCGGTGATGGCGCAGTCGTTGAGCGTCGCCGTGGCGTACTCGCCGTTATTCACCCCGCCGCCGCCGACTTGATTGCTGAAATTTCCGGCGATGGTGCAGTCGTCGAGCGTCGCCGTGCCGTAGTTGCACACCCCCCCGCCGGCGCCCCTGCGGAGTTTCCGCTGATGGTGCAGCCGTTGAGCGTCAGCGTAGCTCCGTAGTGGGTACTGCGGTTCCCGTAGTTGTACACTCCGCCGCCATTGCCGCCAGCGGAGTTTCCGCTGATGGTGCAGTCGTTGAGCGTCACCGTGCCGCTGTTATACAGGCCCCCACCCTCGTCGGCATTGCCCTCGGTGATGGTCAAGCCCGAGATCGTGGCGTTGACCTGGGAGGCGACGTCGAACACCTGGACCGCGTTGCCGCCGCTGATGGTCACGCCGGCCGTCGGGCCGGTGATTGTCGTGGTCCCGACGGTGTTGGTCAGGTCGAGCGTGCCGGATGCCAGCGTGATGGTCTGCGGAGTGCCGAAGACGTTCGGGCCGAAGGTGATCTCGGAGTCAGAATACGTATCGGCCAGGCTGACGGCGCCGGGCAAGGTCAAGGAGCTGGGGACCTCACTGACCGTCCCCGCCGTCGATTCGACAACGAGGCTCACCTGGACCGCGCCGATATCCACCACGGAACCCCGGATCTCCCCCCGCTGGTCAGTCGTGATCCCACTGACGATCGATCCCGTACCGATGGCGGGGCTGCCGGGCATGAGGGCCATGGTATATGTCGGCCCGGCGTAATTCCCCAGGGGAGCCAGGCCGGCTGTCTCGGAGCCGGTCAGGACGATGTTGCCGTGCACTCCGTTCGCGATCCCGCCCGAACCCCCGGTGCCAATCAGGTTGTAGCTGCCGGTGACACTGCTGGCCGACCCAAGGGAGATATCGCTGGCGACGCTGCCGGCGTTATTGCCGGCGACGATGGTGTCGGTCAGTGTCGCCGTGTCTCCCGCACTGTATAGACCACCGCCTGAGTAATTGGCCGAGTTGGCTGAGACGGTGCAGTTGGTAAGCGTGAGCGCGCCCTCTTCGTTCGCAATGCCGGCGTTGGTACGGGCCGAGTTGCCGGAGACTGTGGAGTTCGTGAGCGTCAAAGCGTCGCCCTCGCTAAAAATGCCGCCGTCAGTCGCGCGGGCGGAGTTGCCGGAGACGGTGCTGTTCGTGAGCGTGAGCGCGCCCGCGGTAAAGATGCCGCCGCCAATCAAGGCGGAGTTGTCGGTGACAGAGCAGTCGTTGATCGTCAGCGTGCCGTTGTTGTCGATTCCACCACCAGAGTTGCTGGCATTGCCGCCGGTGATGTTCAGGCCCTGGATCGTGGCTTTGACGCCCGAGGCGACGTCGAACACGCCGAAGGCGAGGTCGCCGCTGACGGTCACGACGCCGGATGGGCCTTCGATCTGCTCCGGGCCGGCCGTCTCAGTGAGGTCCAGCGTGCCCAGCGTTGACGACAGGTTGATCGTCTCGCCCCCGACTCCCGCGGCGAACGTGATGACGCTGCCCGCGGTAGTCGAATTGTTATTGGCCTGGGTGATCGCCCACCGCAGGGTGCCGCTTTCGGTGCCGTCGACGTTGGTGTTGACCGTGAAGATCGTGGGCGAGAGGACGACGCGTTCCTCCAAGGCCTCGACCGTGAACTTCCGGCGCGTGCGCTGGGTCCGGCGACTGGTGGTGCCGGAGGCAAGGCGTTGACGACGCGATTCAAACATCGTTCTCTCCTTCGGGTGAGCGTAACTTCGGTTGGTGGATTCTTGGGCGAGTGGAGCGGTCGCTCTCGTTATAAAGAGCGTGTCGAGGCTCTCGGACCTTACACAGTCCGCATGAAAATCTGAAATCAAGAACATTCTGTGACGAAATTGTTTGTCGCGAGTGTCTCAGGAGTCGGACTTAAGGCAGCGTGGTGCGATGACTTCACGCACTCGGGACAGCCGATTGAACGGTGCCTTGGCTTGGAAGTGAGTGCGACCGGCGAGCGTCGGCAATATTCGTATTGTCATTGGCCTGGATGATCGCCGAGCGCAGGGTGCCGCTCTGCGTGCCGTCGGCGCTCGTGTTGACCGTGTAGACCGTAGGCGAGAGGACGACGCGTTCCTCCAGGGGCTCCAGCGCAAAGGTCCGTCGTGTGCGCCGGGAATTGCAATTGCCGGCCCTGGCATCACGGCGATTACGACGCGACGTGAACATGGTGATTTCCCTTCGGTTCGGCTCGTGAATTGTGGGTGTTACGCAGAGAATTCCTGGGATGCCCCTTGGCTGAAGCTCCGAAAGCGCTCCGATCTGCGCGGAGCGGTACCACCAGGCCCGCTTGGCCCATGCAACGGGATTTAAGTTGTGCGGTTTGCGGCGCGAAAACGCGGACCCGGTGCCGCGTGCCCGGCCGGGACAGCAGCAGGCTTGCATTGATCTTTGCTTACTCGATCAGCCGCGTCTCGACTTCATGGAGTGCGGAGTCTCTCATCGGGATATAAAGCGTGGCCGGGGTTTACGACCTTACACGAGACGATGACGACGCGACGGGAACATGCTTCTCTGATCAAGGTGCGGCTGGCGTCGGCTCGTGGATCGTGGGTGCGACGATGCTGGCTGCCCCGCGGCCGATGACGAAGGTTGCATCGTTACCCGGAACGCCCAGATCGTCGCCATCGAGATACTCGCCCGAGCGACTTGTGATTCCGTTGGGCGGCTGCGCGTTTACCAAGAGCTCCCCCTCCGCCGGCAAAAGTGGTCGGACGTCGCAACTGCAATTCGACGGGTCTCGGCCGCCGCGTTTTGAACGACCCTGAAGGGCACCGAAAGCGCCAGCGACCGCCCTTTCTCGTGAACCGTTCGACTCAGGATGTAATTCGCGGCGGCGCCGGCGCACTTTGCATCAAGTGCCTCGCTGAAATCCAGTTGGAAGCCCGCGACGTGCCTGTGCTTGCCCTTGCCTGCGAACACGACGCTTTCGGCTTCGTAGACAGCTTCCAGAACCTTGACGACGGCACGCTCCAGCACCTTGTCCTCAAGCGCGAGAGATAGTGACAACTTCATGGACGACGTGAGGATTCGTCTTACTAGTCAACGCCATGTCGAGTGATCTGCCGACGTCGGCCAGCTCCGGACCGGTACTTTCGATGCTTTGCAAATAGGGGGTCTTGCGGCCGAAGGCCACGCCATTGGCCGACGAGTCGAAGTTGAGGCGCCCATCGGTCCCCTTCCAGGCGATGTACAGACGTGCGTCGAAGCTGGCCAGCGCCGGAGCGGGCTGTACGGCCGCCTTCGGGGCACTGTTCTTCTCAGGGAGGGTGACCTTATTGCCGAAATTCACGCCATTGGATGACGACTCGAGGTTGAGCTGGTGATCCTTATCGGTCCCCGCCCAGGCGATCTCGAGGACTCCGTCGAATGCGGTCAGCCCCGGACCGGCATCGCTGGACTCAGGCGCGGTGACCTTATCGGCGAAGTTCACGCCATTGGATGACGACTCGATGTTGAGCTGGTGGTTGGTCCCCGTCCAGGCGACGTAGAGCCGTCCGTCGAAGACGGTCAGCGCCGGACTGCCGATGGTGTTTTCAGGCAAGACGACCTTATTGCCGAAGTCCACGCCATTGGATGACGACTCGACGTTGACCTGGTGAGCGCTATTGTCCCCTCTCCAGGCGACGTAGAGGCGTCCGTCGAAGACGGTCAGCGCCGGAGATGACTCGGTCTTCTCAGGGAGGTCGACCTTGTTGCCGAAGGTCAAGCCGCCGTCGGACGAGGACTCGATCTCGAAGGGAACGCCGCTGTAGCCATTCACTGAGGCCATGTAGATCTTGTCGTTGAAAGCAACGATGGCCGGCGCGGATGGTCCGTTAATATCTCCGGGCGCGGGACCTCGCGGAACCGCGGCCGACGACATCAGTCGCCGCCCCTCCAGGTCGTCGTACGCCGGGTGGAATGCGCGTTTGCTCGTGTGCGGGATGCGTCGGTTGCTCATGGTTTCCTCGTCTTTGGTTTGAGATACGCGAACGATCGTCGCCGCGTCGCGGATGGCGAGCCCGCGCGAACGACCGAGCCATCGAGAGAAGAAAGCGTCGCCTGACGCTCGAACCTTACAGATGATTCCAACCTGAAGCCGGCCCAGACCATTCCGGCCGTCACGCGGCCAGCGCCCGACGCCGCCGGCGCCAGAGATAGCCGATGCCGGCCAGGCCCGCGATGCAGCCCATTCTCTGCCTGTCGTAGCGGCCGACCGGCCCGAGGGAAGGGTCGAGAAGCTCGATGTCGAGGATTGCTGCGTTCCTGTCCGTCGACCACTGTGCGTTAGCGGAGGCCGGCGGTTCGGCGAAGGTGATGAGAGCAGTGCTCATGGCTCGTCCCGGTGGTGCCGTGGTTTCGGGGCGAGTCGTGTCCGGGAGCGTGACCGTGTGGGTGAAGTTCAAGCCATCGTTCGACATCGCAACATTGAGGCGGGGCATCTTTCCGCTCCCCGCCCAGGCGAGTTCGACACCTCCACCACTGAGGGTTGCCAGCGCTGGACCGGCATTGCTAGTCTCGGGAAGGGTGACGTGCCGGCTCGAGTTCACGCCGTCGGGCGACGAAGCCACATTGATGTGGTGATCCGTGTCAGTCCCCGTCCAGGCGATTTCGAGGCGTTCGTTGGCGGTGGCCAGCGCCGGTGATCCGAAGCCTCCGTCGGGGAGGATGGTCTTATCGCCCCAGTACACGCCATCGGATGACGACGCTTCTGGCCCAGGTTGCGCCGCCGTCGGATGAGGTCTCGACGAAGAATTCCCTGGAATTGCCAGGCGTGATGTCAGGTCCATTGAAGACCCGGAAGAGCTTGCCGGCGGATACCGCTACCTGAGCTCGCTCGGTTGCGCGTGCACTTGATCGCTTGCCGGCTTTCCGTGGCCGGCCGTCGGGAGCTTATGGCTGACTTGAACGATGGCCGGCGCATCAGTGAGCCCATTCGCGGTGGCGATGTGCTGAAACCCTTCGACGTATTCCGTGGAATTGTGCACCCAGGCCATTCCCAGGAAGCTGCCCGCGTTGACGAGCGCCGGGCCTGTCCAAGAGTAAATATCTGTCTGGGGGTAGATGACCTTGCCGCCGAAGTGCACGCCATCGGCCGACCACTCCGAGCTGAGGTGTTTCCCCGGATCGCTCCCTCTCCAAGCAATGTAGAGTCGTCCATTAAAATTGGCCAGGGCCGGACTCGCGCTATCGTTGTTCTTGGCGAATGTGGTGGTTCTCAGGGAGGGTGACCTTGTTGTCCCAGTGCACGCCATCGGGCGACGACTCGAGGTTCAAGTGGTGCTCCGGGTCGTCGCCGACCCAGGCGAGCGTCAAACCACCGCTGGGGTTCGACGAGAGCGCCGGGGCAGCCCAGGTGGTCACCGGGAGCGTGACCTTGTTTCCCCAGTGCACGCCGTCGGAGGACGACTCGATGTTGATGTGGTGATCCATTCCCGTCCAGGCGATGTACAGTTCGTTGCCTACCGCCAGCGCCGGTGCATACTCGCTGGTATCCGGAAGTGTGACCTTGTTCTTGAACTGGAGTCCGTCAGCGCCTTGACTGCTCGGATAAACATTGAGTCGGTTATCGGTTCCCGTAAACGCGAGATACAAATTCCCGTCGAAGACGGCGAGTGGTGCGGTCGTCTCGGTATACTGCACGAGACCAAGTTTGAAATGGAACGTCTGGCCACCATCGGATGAGACTCCGAGGACGATCCGATTATTCTGGCCGCCCCAGTAACTTGATTCTTCGGTCCAGAGCTCGTCGTCATATTGAACGAGCGAGGGCGTACTGTTTTGTGCATAATGCAAGCCGACCTGAGGTGCCTGCACAGTCGAATCACTCCGCGTCGTGCGAGATCCTGGCTGGTTCGCGTGCGAGGCGTGTTGTGCGTGCGTTCGGTCGCCTGCATGCTCCCCGTGCCCGGCGCGGGGGATCTCGTGGTTGAGGTGCACAACCGCCGGTTCCGCTAGCTCATGCACCATGAAGTGGGCGGTCGACATGAGCTGCCGCCTCTCCAGATCGTCTATCGCCGGGCGGAACGCCCGCTTGCTTTTCTGTCGAGCGAGCTCAATGTTCATGGGTTCCTCGTCTTGGGTTTGGGAGCTCGGATCAACCGCGGCTGTTCCAGCCGGCCTCGGCGTTCGCGAGGACGACAGCGGCCTTCACCAGTAGGAAGCGTGCGGAGGCTCTCGAACCTTACAGGACCCGCCCGAAGTCTTGGAACGATTGACTCAGATCGGCCGATCACGTTCGCTCGCGAGGTGGCCTCGCGCGAAGACCAGGGCGCACGAGATGCGTGCGGTGGGCGTTTTGGGATGTGACCTGGTGGCGATGCGGTGGATGCGTTGACGGTCACCCACTTGCACCGCGGACTGGGATGGCGCGAAGACCGTCTGTGAGGAAATACCCGCCTCAGAGAGCCTGACGAAGCGCCGCTATCGAGCGTTACGCTGGATGTCGGCCACGTACAGGGCGGCTTCGAGGATTCCGCCGACGCGCATGGCACCACTCCTTGTCAGCGGAAGGGGAACGGCTCGACATGGAAGTCGCCGTTCCGGCCGAAGTAGATGGCCTTCCTACCGTTCAATGGGTGGCTCTGCATCTTAAGCGGAAGCGATGCCCTGGGCCTTGTAAACTCCGTTCGACCCTGGTCCCAACCAGCCCATGTAGAGTGCTACGGGTGAGCTGGCCAGCGCCGGGCCGGTTTCCTTATGGCTGGTTGCCGAGTAGATGACCTTGGCGCCGAAAGTTAGACCATCGGACGACCACTCGGTGTTAAGGCGGCTATCGGTGCCCTTCCACGCGAGAAAGAAGCGACCGCGGAAGCTGGCCAGCGCCGGACTGATGTGAGACTCGGCAGAGCTGGTCTCTGGAAGCGTGACCTTCGTGCCAAAGGTCACGCCATCGGACGACGTCGCGACGTTGAGGTGGTGGTCCTTATCGGTGCCCGTCCAGGCGATCGCCAGTCCACCGCCGGAACTGGAGCCGGCCAGGGCGGGACCGGCATCGCTGGTGTCAGGGAGTGTAACCGTATCGTCAAAGGTTTCTCCGTCGGCGGACGACGCGACATTCAGGTGGTGTGCGGGGTCTGACCCTGTCCATGCGATGTAGAGGCGTTCGTCGAAGCTGGTCAAGGCCGGAGCCTCGTTACTGCTCTCGGGGAGCGTGACCTTATCGCCCCAGTTCACGCCATTTTCTGACGACTCAAGGTTGAGGTGGTGACCGGGTCCTGTCCATGCGATGTAGAGGCGTCCGTCGAAGCTGGCGAGCGCCGGAGTCGAACTGCTGGTCTCGGGGAGGAAGTCCAAGGTGTCGAACCTTTGGCCGCCATTGGACGACGACGAGATCGCGATGCGCTCGGTCCCTTCACCGTGACCGACCCAGGCCATATAGAGCTTGTCGTTGAAAGCAGCGATGGCCGGCCCGGTTGGTTTTCCACCGGGCCCCTTTGATATATGCGGCAGATGGGCAGACGAAAGCAGGCGGCGGCCCTCCAGGTCATCGCATGCTGGGCGGAAAGCGCGCTGCCGTTTCTGCGGGACGCGTCGAATGCTCATGGGCTCCTCGTCTTCGGTTCGAAAGCGGGGTTAGATCATCGGCGTCTGGCCGGCTGCGACGACCGCAAGAGCGACAACAGCCTTCAAGAGTAGGAAGCGTAGCCCGCTGCTCGAACCTTACAGAGACCAGGGAGATTCACGGGTGCGGCGTGGACGCTCGGACCCCCGCCAGCCAGCTGACTCTCTCCCGGCCAGTTGACCACTCGCATACAACAGCTTCGCGGAATGCGGCGCGCTGATGACGTGGGGCGGTCCGGGTGCGCAGCCGTGCAAGTCGGCGAGATCGGCTTCGGCGATCATGGGTCAACTCTGATGATGCCGACTCGATCGCCGACGCGAGGCGACGGCGAGGCCGACCGCGGCGGCGGTGCCGGCCATGAACAGCGAGGACGGTTCAGGGACCGCCCCACTGAGCGCCAGCGACCAGTCGCCGCGCACGCCCGACCCGACCTGGAGATTCACGATGAGGCTCTCTCCGCTCCCCGAGACGATGAACGTCTCGATCGCGACGTGGTTCAGCCCGCCGATGATGCTCCCAGAGTCGAGCATCGCACCCGTCGTCGATACGACAGTCGCAGCGAGGTCCGGCGAATACGATCCGGCCGGCGCGATGGCGGAGTCGATGATCTGGAAGGCGAGAACATCGGCAGTACTCGAGGTGGTCCACCCCGCAACCGGCGAGGCCGGCGGCGACGCGAACGCCAAGACCGCACCGACATCGCCGGGGTGAGGGGCAATGCCGGCCTCCATGAAGTCGTAGACGACCGAACCGGCCCGCGCAGGGACGGCGGTGATGACCAGGATAGCGGCGACGCGGAGCAACGATCGTGTCATGGGTGGCCCCTCTTCGGCAGGATTGACTCAAACGGAACGATCAGGACGGCACGCTCTAGCACCTTGTCCTCAAAGGTCGGTACGCCCCCAGCGGTCGAGTTCCAGGAGGATAGAGACGTCTCCGACCCAGCGCGCAAGTTTCGATCACGCGCGCTCCGAAGAATGGTGCTCGCCGCGGCCGGGCAGATGGAGATCGATGGCGGGCCTTTATGTGTTGGTAGCGCCAGCGATAGCGATGACTTGATGGACGACGTGAGGATTAGTCTCACTAGTCCAGGCCATGTCGAGTGATCCGCCGACGTCGGCCAGTTCCGGACCGGTATCTTGGGAGCTTCGCGAATAGATGGAC
Source organism: uncultured Planctomycetota bacterium (assembly GCA_963823665.1). Lineage (GTDB taxonomy): Bacteria > Planctomycetota > Planctomycetia > Isosphaerales > Isosphaeraceae > CAVXHV01. The sequence continues at coordinate 24,229 of CAWGMQ010000002.1, read as the reverse complement.
TTCTGGCCGAAGGCCACGCCATTGGACGACGACTCGACGTTGAGGCGCTCATCGGTCCCCTTCCAGGCGATGTAGAGACGTCCGTTGAAGCTGGCCAGCGCCGGAGCGGGCCGTACGTCCAGCTCCGGGGCACTGTTGGACTCACGGAGGGTGACCTTATTGCCGAAGTTCACGCCGTTGGATGACGACTCGACGTTGAGGTGGTGATCCTTATCGGTCCCCGCCCAGGCGATCTCGAGGTCTGCACCGAAGGCGGTCAGCGCCGGACCGGCACCGCTGGACTCAGGCACGGTGACCTTATTGCCGAAGTTCACGCCATTGGATGACGACTCGACGTTGAGGTGGTGATCGGTCCCCGTCCAGGCGACGTAGAGCCGTCCGTCGAAGACGGTCAGCGCCGGACTGCCGATGGTGTTCTCAGGGAAGAGGACCTTATTGCCGAAGTCCACGCCATTGGATGACGACTCGACGTTGACCTGGTGCGAGCTATTGTCCCCTCTCCAGGCGACGTAGAGGCGTCCGTCGAAGGCGGTCAGCGCCGGAGATGACTCGGTCTTCTCAGGGAGGTCGACCTTGTTGCCGAAGGTCAAGCCGCCGTCGGACGAGGACTCGATTTCGAAGGGAACGCCCTGGTAGCCATTCACTGAGGCCATGTAGATCTTGTCGTTGAAAGCAGCGATGGCCGGCGCGGATGGCGCGTTAATATCTCCGGGCGTGGGACCTCGCGGAACCATGGCCGACGACATCAGTCGCCGCCCCTCCAGATCGTCGATCGTGGGGCGGAACGCTCGCTTGCTTTTCGGCGGATTGCGTCGAATGCTCATGGGTTCCTCGTATTGGGCCTGAGACTGGGGTTCAATCGTGGATGTCCGGCTCGCTACGACGACCCCAAGAACGATAGCGGCCTTGAAAGTAAGAAGCGTACGCCGGCCCTCAAGCCTTTCAGAGACCTGCGCGATTCCTCGGTGCCACCTCAGCCCAATCGCTGGGCGACCGTCGCCGCCGTGCTGGCCAAGGGCGACGACCGCGTCGGCAAGCGGCTTGTCGTGGAACATTGGTCGAGGTCGGGTGGGCCGTGGGGCGGTTACCCCCGTTCTGGCCTTTGCCGACCTCAACCCCTGTACTCCGCACTGCGGAGCGAGCCAGCGTGATATTCTCCACAGATCACTCATCGAATTGCGACATAACGTCGGTGCGGTCGGGCCATTCCGTCAGCCAGCCGGCGCAGAAGCTCGCCTTCCCAGCCCGCGACTCCTCCGAGAATCAGCCGTCGATCGTGCAAGCACGTCGATTCAAGATCGACGTGACACGACTAGGGAATGAAAATGTCCATGAAGTGGTGCCGATCGAGCGCCGCACCTTGGTTCCCCGACCAGGCCATGTCCATTGATACGCCGCCGACGTTGGCCAGCTCCGGACCGGCCGCGCCGGGGGTCGCATCGTAGGTGACCTTGTTGCCGAAGTCGACGCCATTTGACGACCACTCGGAGTTCAGGTGTTTATCGGTCCCCTTCCAGGCGATGTAGAGGCGTCCGCTCAGGCTGGCCAGCGCCGGACTGGACTTGAAAGTGGACAAGGTATCGGCACTGCTGGTCTCTGGCAGGGTGACCACGTTGCCGAAGGTCACGCCATTGGATGACGACGCGACGTTGAGGTGGTGATCCCTATCGGTCCCCCTCCAGGCGATCTCGAGGTCTTCGGCGCCGGACGACTCTTGGAATTCGGTCAGCGCCGGAGCAGCATCGCTGGAATCTGGGAGGGTGACCTTATTGCCGAAGTTCACGCCATTGGACGACGACTCGACGTTGAGCTGTTGATTGGTCCCCGTCCAGGCGATGTCGAGGCGTCCGTCGAACGTGGTCAGCGCCGGACCGTCGATGCTGCTCTCAGGGAGGGTGACCACGTTGCCGAAGTTCACGCCATTGGATGACGACGCGACGTTGACGTCGTGAGCTTTGTTGTTCCCTGTCCAGGCCAGGTAGAGGCGTCCATCGAAGACGGCCAGCGCCGGAGTTGTAAGGCTCTTCGCAGGGAGGTCAATCCGGTTGTCGAAGGCCTTGGAGTTATCGGTCGCGGACTGCAATCGGAGGGGACCTTGTAGGAGGACATTGTAATAGGCAATGTAGATCCTGTCTTTGAAAGCAGCGATGGCCGGCGCGGATGAGTCGTTCACCGTTGCGCCTAACGACGACATCAATCGCCGACCTTCCAGGTCGTCGTACGCCGGGCGGAATGCGCGCTTGCTCGTGTGCGGGAGACGTCGAATGCTCATGGGTTCCTCGTCTTTGGTTTGAAGGTGGGGATCAATCGTGGAGTTGTGGCCCGCTGCGAGTTCTCCGAGAACCACATCGGGCTTGAGAGTAAAAAGCGTGCCTTCACCCTCGGACCTTACAGGAACCTGCAAGATTCCCGGGTGCGACCAGAGCCCGGAGGCCGGGCAAGCATCTGCTCGATCGGATCGAGGGCGAGATCGAGCTCCAGGAAGATGCAGACGTGCAGGGCACCGCGCGAGCTTCGATCACACCCACACCGGGCGGTCGTGCTCGCCGCGGCCAGGCCGGCGGGGTTCCCGTATGGGTGGCTCCGCATCTTAGGCGGAAGCGATGCCCTGGGCCTTGTAAACTCCGTTCGACCCTGGCCCCAACCAGCCCATGGAGAGTGCTACGGGTGAGCTGGCCAGCGCCGGGCCGGTTTCCTTATGGCTGGTTGCCGAGTAGATGACCTTGCCGCCGAAGGTTAGGCCATCGGACGACCACTCGGTGTTAAGGCGGCTATCGGTGCCCTTCCACGCGAGAAAGAAGCGACCGCGGAAGCTGGCCAGCGCCGGACTGATGTGAGACTCGGCAGAGCTGGTCTCTGGAAGCGTGACCTTCGTGCCAAAGGTCACGCCATCGGACGACGTCGCGACGTTGAGGTGGTGACCGGGCCCTGCCCATGCGATGTAGAGGCGCCCGTCGAAGCTCGCGAGCGCCGGAGCCGAACCGCTGGTCTCGGGGAGGAAGTCCAACGTGTCAAACCGTTGGCCGCCATTGGACGACGACGAGATCGCGATGCGCTCGGTCCCTTCACCGTGACCGACCCAGGCCATGTAGAGCTTGTCGTTGAAAGCAGCGATGGCCGGCCCGGTTGGTTTCCCACCGGGTCCCTTGGATACCTGCGGCAGAAGGGCAGACGAAAGCAATTGGCGGCCCTCCAGGTCATCGCACGCCGGGCGGAAGGCACGTCTTCTTTTTCTGCAGCATGCGTTGAATGCTCATTCGTACCTCGTCTTTGGTTCGAGATCGGGGACCACTCGTGGAGGCATGGCCCGCTGCGATGATCCCGAGACGGGTGCCGACTCCGTGTGGATGGACACGTTCACACGCTGATTGATCCGAAGGGAGCCGGGCTCCTCGAGCGAGACGATGACCTCCAGCACGCGCGAGTCCACGTTCTCGAGCGGATCGTCGGAATGGATAACCTTCCGGCCCATGGTGTCGGAGATGCGCCGGACCGTCCCGGTCGAGGCAATGCCCTCATATCCGGGAATGGATACGGAGGCCTCCAGTCCTTCGCGGACCAGTCGCGCCTGGCTCTCGTCGACCTCGGCGCGAATTACGAGCTCGCGCGGGTCGGCCACGACCAGAACGGGGGTCTGATCGGTGCCTGCGACGCTTTCTCCTTCCCTGCGATGCAGCCGCAAGACGCACCCCGCGCGGGGCGCTTTGAGCCGGCTCCGTTCGTGACTGATCGTCGCCTCGCGAAGCCGCGCCGGGCAACGCGAACCGCCGCCTCTGCCCCGGCGATCTCTTGCCCGCGGGGACCCACCTTGAGCCGTTCCCATCGGGCCGTCGCGGCTTCAAGGTCCTTGGTGTTCACGTTAACGCGCGACTGGATCTCGAGCACTTCTTCCTGCGACGCGGCTCTCCGTGAGAAGAGCCGATCCCGCATCCGCTTGAGGTTCGTCAGATAGGCGTGCTGCGCGTTCAAGCCCTCGACCTGGGCTCTCGCCTCGTCGATCTCTTCCTTACGAGACCCGAGCGCCAGCAGCTCCAGACGCGCCTCGGCCTGCGTCAGTTCGTGCGTGGCAATGTCGACGCGCGCGATCAAATCATCATTGATCAGCTCCGCAAGCAGTTGGCCTTTTTCGAACCACTGGCCCTCTTCGACATAGACCTTCGCCAGGATTCCGGGCAGCGCGATCGACAGGTTCATCAAGCCTTGCCGGGCCTCGACCTTCCCGAGTGCGGCCACCGAGGGGCATACGCGCTTCGGTTGCGGGACCTGCGCCTCGCTCGAGCCGTCCGCGCGATGCTCGCCGGAGTGCAATCGGAGCTGCCACCCGCATGCCACCAGCAGACTCAGGAGCACCAGGCCGGCGCGCCGGGGGAACCGACGCCCCGTCCGGGCCGCCCGCGGCGCTGCGGAGGGCAACGACGTCCCGGATGCCGCATTCCTCACCACACCGAGCGACGACAAGGCGCCGGAGTCGATCAGGTCCGGATCGTGGGGTGGGCTCAAGCGCAATGCGCCCTGCCCATAGTCGGCCCGCTGCGCACCCGCGGTTTCCGGCGAGGCCCCGTCGCCAGGCGGCAGCGAGCGCCCGTCACCGGCGGCGTTTTCGAGCGCAATCGCGACGGGTTCCGGCACGGGAATGCAAGGGCGCGAGCCCTCCGTCCTTGTCGACATCAAGCGACCGTCCTCCATGCGCAGAACACGATCGGCAAATTTCTCGAGCCGCTGGTCGTGGCTGACCATGACGACGATGCGGCCGTCGTCGTGGGCCAATCTGCGAAACAGTTTCATGACGTCGAGGGCATTCTCGGTATCGAGCGCCGCGGTCGGTTCATCGGCGAGAATCACCGCAGGGCTGCCGATGAGCGCTCGGGCTATCGCCACCCGCTGGCACTGGCCTCCGGAGAGCGCCTGGGGTTTGTGCTCGGACCGGTTGGCCAGACCCACGCGATCGAGCAACCGTGACGCGTCGTCACGAACGGTTGGCCCCCGGCCGAACTTCATGCGCTGCGCCGCCTCCACGTTCTCTCGCGCCGTGAGTGCGTCGAAGAGATTATAATGCTGAAACACATATCCAAAATTCCGCGCCCTGAGCTCGGACAGGCGCACTTCGTTTACGTGGGCCGCATCGACGTTGCCAATCCAGACCTGTCCGGAGGTCGGACGCAGAATGCAGCCGAGAACTGAAAGGAGCGAGGTCTTGCCGCTGCCCGAAGGCCCGACCAATAAGACAATCTCGCCCGGATCCAGTTGCAACGACACGTGGTCGATGGCCACAACGGGGTTGCCGGCGGTCTGGTAGACCATATTCACATCAATAAGTTCGATTCGCGTCATCGTCCACTCTACTCCTCTCAGGCGGCTCTACGCCTTGAAAACAAGGCCTGGGTTCGTGAGCAGCACCTTGATAGCACAAAACAGCGACACCCCGACGCTCAACAGCAGGGACCCGAAAAACACTTCACGCATGATCGCCCCGGTGACAACCATATTCACGCGGCCGTTCAGACCTAGCTCGGTGAGCTCTGTCAGGCCGACGCCGACGGCGACGCCGGTTACGCCCAGAAACAGCCCTTGAATGGCGATCAGCCCCACGACCCGGCGGTTCGGTGTTCCGAGTGCTCGGAGCATCGCATACTCATGAATCTGCTCGAGCGTCGAGAGATACTGGAGCATTCCCAGAACGCCGACCCCGATGAATACCGACATCAAGGCGGTCACGGTCAGGATCACGCCGATGCCCGTTCGCTCGTCCCAATGCTTTCGCGTCCGGGCACCGAACTCTTCCTGGGTCAGGCATTCGACGAACGAGACGTGGGTTTCGACCGCCTTCCGGACCACGTTCGCGTCGCACCCGGCCGCCACGCGTACGAGCAGGAAACTCGACTTTCGCTCGGTGAAGTGACTGTATGCGCGAGCATTCTTCACGTTGGTGAACACGATCGGGCACGAGTGCAGCGTGCGAATCCCCTGGGTCAGGCCCACGACTCGGGCCCGCATGGGATCGATCATGCTGCTGCCGATCTCGCTGCCAGCACCGACATCATCGACATGAAGCCTCGAGCGGTCGTTCCGATCGATGAAGACCGTCCGGTCCGGTCGCAGGTCCTCGACGTCGCCTCGGTCGACCTTCCAGGGACGGAACAACACTCCGTCGGCCTCGAAACCGATGACCTGGACCGCTTGCATGCCCCCCGTCGGCAGACGCCAGTCGGAGAAGCTGACGATCAGCGTCTCGACCCGCTCGACTCCGGCCACGCTGCGTACGAGATACTCCGCACCTTCCGGCAGCGGCAAACTGCTGTCGAAATTCAAGGTCCCGCTCGGCAGAACCCAGAGATCGGCCGCCGAATGCTCGATCGCGTCCGAGCTGCACCCGATCGCGCCGTGCTGGATCCCGCGCTGCACCATTACCAGGCAGACCGAAAACGAGACACCTGCCAGGCATGCCAGAGTCTTGGTACAGTCGTGCAGCAAAATCTTGATGGCCAGTTTCAGGAGAAACATCGCTCACTTACCTCGGTGTATCAAGCCGCAGAGAGAACGACAGCAGCCTTCAAGAGTAGGAAGCGTGGCCTGCAGCTCGAATCTTACACATGCTTCAGAGCGACTCGGCGGAGCCCAGAAGTCACATTCACGATGCGGTTCTAACGAACGGGGGACACGAGCTTTCCGGCTGTCGAGCCCTCGCCGGCTGCGTCGAACTCCACATCGACCTTTTGGCCGAGCTTCAGGGGCGTCGCCTCGCCGAAGGCGACCTTCACGGCGAGCACGCGAGCATCGATCGGGCGGCCGGGGTCCTGGGGCCGAAGGCGGCGGCCGGTGACAACGTCGGGGATCTGCTCCACCGTGGCGCGCCACTGCGCTGCGGAGTGGCCCTCGGCTGTGATGACGGCACGGGCGCCGCGCGAGATGCGGGCGATGTCAAACTCATCGACCTCGGCTTCGACGCGCAGCCGGCCCAGATCTGCGATCGTCACGATTGGTTCTCCGACACTGACGATCTGGCCTTCCTGGACGTGCCGCGCCGTGATCACCCCGTCGAGCGGGGCGATGATCCGGGTCTTGGCGATCAATGCCGCTCCGCGCCCGCTGGGCCTGCGCGACAGCAAGACGGGCGCGGGCGGTTTCCAGGCTGTGGCGAATCGCATCCAGTTCCTGAATGGACGCGGCCCGGCGGGAGACCAGCGCCTCGTTGCGCCTAGTCTCGCGCTCGTAGTAGCGGATGTCGGCCTCGGCCTCGGCCTCCTTCGCCTCGGCCTCGGCGAGCGAAGCCCGCAGATCGTCGGCGCTCAGCGCCGCGAGCAGTTGCCCCTTGCGCACGGTCGAGCCTTCGGCGACGTCGAGCGTTACGAGCCGCCCGCCTGCCTCGGCTCCAAGCACAACCTCGGCGCCGGGGTACGCGACCACGCAGCCTTCGGCGACGACCCGGGCCGGCCCCGAATCGGGTGGCACGCCCGGGGCGGAGTCTCGCGCTGGGAGGTGGTCCGATGAAAGACGGTGCGGCCACAATTTCGCAGTCAGGCTCGGGCTCGCAACGAGCCCGGCCGCCACGATGATCATGCACGTGCCCATCCAGAATCGGGAAAACAGAAAAGCGGTCATGAGCCGGTCTCCTCGTCAGGTGAAATCCAGAGGGATCGCGTTTAGCTGCAAATCGCGCCGTCGCGGATGTGGACGACACGGTCGGCGATCGTGCGCACCCGCGGGTCATGCGTCACAACCAGGAGCGCCCGTTGCTCGCGCCGGGCCAACCCTTGAAACAGGTCCAGGACCTGCGAGCCGGTATGGTGGTCGAGATTGGCCGTCGGCTCATCGGCCAGGATGATCGGGGCCCGGCCCGCCAGCGCGCGGGCGATGGCCACGCGCTGCTTCTGGCCGCCGGAGAGGTCGCGCGGCAGAAACGCGGCCCGCTCGGATAGACCGACCTTGCCGAGCAGACGCGCCGCCTCGTGCCGGGCCGCGAGCCCCTTCACACCTTTGAGGTTCAAGACGTACTCGACGTTCTCCGCCGCCGTCAGGGCGGGGAAGAGATGAAATTGCTGGAACACAAACCCGATCGACGCCCGACGGAGCGCCGGGAGAAGGTCGGGGCGCGTGGGGTCGACATCACGCCCCTCGAGCGTGAGCCGGCCCGAGCACGGGGTGAGCATGCAGCCGAGAATCGTCAAGAACGTCGTCTTTCCGGATCCCGAAGGTCCCTCGAGTGCCACGATCTCGCCGCGGTCCAGCGTCAGCGAGGCACCTTTGAGCACGGCCACGCTCGAAGAGCCTTCGCGATAAACCTTGGTCACGTCACGCGCATTCAACACGGTCATCGACTCGCCCTCCGAAACCTGGCGGGAAAAAACTTTCAGCCGGCATGGCACTCATCCCCGGAAGACGACAGCCGGGTCGAGGGTCGCAACTCGCCGGAACGACACCGTCGACGCGGCGAGGCACAGCCCCACCGTGCCCAGAAACACCAGCGCGGCAAATGCCGGACTGACATCCAGCTTCAAGTCGAATGCCGTCACGACCGGGCGGGCGGCGCAGGTGAGTGCCGCGCCCAGGGCGTAGCCGATCAGTGCGGCGAGCGCGGCTTGCTTGGCCACAACTCCGAGCACGTCGGCATTTGTTCCCCCCATGGCCTTGACGATCGCAAACTCGCTCAGATGTTCCACCGTGGAGGTGTAGAGCGTCTGGGCCACCACAATCACACCGACGACGGCACCGAGCACGACGGTCGTCACCATGTTCAGGCCGAGCCCGGTCGTGTCGGTCCAGTAGGCCCGAGAGCGGGCGGCCCACTCGTCACGCGTCCAGACATCGTTGTGCGGCAGGCGGCGGCGCAGCTCAAGGCGCACGCGGTCCACGTCGGTGCCTGGCTCGAGTTTCACGAGGATGTAGGTCGCTCGCCCGCGCAGCTCCTGGCGCATCATCGACTGCGCGAGCCGATAGTCGATAAACGCGATCGGCATCGTGGTGAACGACAGGGCGCCGCTGGTCAGGCCGATGACCTTGAGCCGCTGGCCATAAAACTCGCGGTAGTCGCCCACCGTGACGTCGCCAAACCTCTTGCGGGCCGACTCGTCGATCATCACGAACTTGCCCCGCTTCAGGTCGGCGGGGTCGCCCTCCAGGGTCGACCACGGCAGGCCCCACCGTCCGAAGTCTTCGAGAGCGTAAGCGACGGCGTCCTCGGTAGCGCCGCTGGGCTGGGTGACCCGCATGACCCACACGATCAGGTTGTCGGCGCGTGCCACGCCCGGGACTGACCGCACGCGCTGGACGTACGTTTCGGGGAAAGTGCTCGCCAGGTCGACATTGGGAGCGTTCCGCGCGGTGATCCAGAGGTCGGCCGCCGCCTGCTCGATCGTCACCGACGCGTTGCCCAGCACCCCCAGGAACAACCCGACTTGCACGAGCACCAGCGCCACCGCGAAACCCACGCCCGAAACGGTGATCAAGAACCGCACCTTGTCATGCCATGCCATCTTCCACGCCAGGTCCACCATCGTCTTACCCCCGTCTCTCGCTACGGACTACAGGCACCAACCTTGTCGTCACCAAGAACGGAGCTCAACCAACCAGAGTGCTCACACAGCCGACGACGGCGCGATAGTGAGAGATGCTGCCGGCGAGCACAAAGACGTGCCAAACGGCGTGGAAGAACCGTCGCTCGGGCAGCGCGTAGAAACAGAAGCCGACGACGTAAAAAGCCATGCCGGCCACCACCCACGCGAATTCGGCTGTGGGCACCACAGCTATCAACTCCCTGACGGCGACCAGCCAGAGCCCTCCCATCGCCAGGTAGGGCATGGAGGAATCCTTTTCAAAGCGATGGAACCGGCCGACCTTGAAGCCCGTCCCCACGGCGGCGATCCCCCAGACCGCCGCCAAGAGCGACCAGCCCAACTGGCCGCCCAGACTGATCAAGACGATGGGCGTATAAGTTCCGGCGATCAGGAGGTAAATACCGACATAATCGAATAGAAGCATCACCCGCTTGCCACGTCCTGCCGGCCGCGCGTGGTAGAGGGTCGAGGCCGCGTAGAGGAAGACCAGCGACAGCCCATATGCGAGGCACCCGGCCGCGGTCCCGGGCGCCGTGCCCATGCGAGCGATGATCGAAAGGCCATACAGGCCGATCAGGCTCAGCACAAGTCCCAAGGCGTGGGTGGCGATGTTGAGCAGTTCTTCGATCTCATCCTGGGCGAACTCCCCGTCGCGGCGGCGGCGGGCTCCGAGCCCCCCGTCGACAGTCCATCCGAGACGAGAACTGCCGGCTCCGCGGTTCAGAAGCACGGCTGCGAAGCCGGGCAACTCAGCGACTTCGGCTTGGGAAATCATGGGTTAGCTCTCCTGTGGATTCAGCGATGTCTGGGCCGCGTCGAGCTGTGAGAGAACCACCTCGGTGATCATCACGCCGATGCTCGACCGCCTTGAGAGATGAAAGCGTCGGTCAAGGCCAGAACCTTGCAGCATCCCGAAAGTAGAACGAATGAATCGGTCCGTCGGCCTGCACGACGGCGAGGGCTGCCCGGCCGTTGGGTCGAAGTCGTACCCAGGAATCTTGGAGGTTTCTGTAAGCTTCGGTCGTCGCGACACGCTTCCTGATCTCAAGGCGGCTGATGATCACGCTCGCCGGGAGACTGAGCCATCTAATCGATCAGGAGACATCCATGAGCGGCACATTGACGAACGAGATGCGCATTCCGGATCGGCGTGAGCTGATGGCGGTCATACCTGCGCATTGCTTCGAAACGAACGAACGCGTCGCGTTTAGGCGACTGGCTTCTTTGCTGATGATGACAATCGGCCTGGGAGTGGCTGCGCAGCTCGCGGTCCCCAAGGCGTGCGCATTTGCACCGTTCTGGATCGCTTACGCGGCCGTCAACGGAACGATTGCGAATGGACTATGGGTTCTGGCGCACGAGTGTGGTCACCACGCCTTCTCACGGCGAAAGCGTCTTGAGACGGCGGTCGGTTTCATTCTTCACTCTGCCCTGTTGGTACCCTATTTTACTTTTCGGAAAAGTCACGCGTGGCATCACGCGCGTACGAATCACATTTTCGATGATGAAACCCACGTACCGCCAACGATCGAGACCGCCAACGGGCGCGCTTGGGCCCGGCTCCAGCGCATTCTCGGATGGGCGTTCGGGCCGCTGGTGATTTCGGCCTACTTTCTGATCGGATGGATTACCTATGTAACGATCGGTGGTCTATCGACCCCTCACAGGCGCGCTACAAGCCATCTCTGGCCGTTCGCAACCCGGTTGTCCCCCGGCAAATGGAAGTCCATCGTCTCGAGCGGAGGGATCGCCTGTACGATCATCCTTCTAGCGTGCTGGGCAAGTCGAGACGGCTGGATGGCACCGGCGCTCGTTTACGGAGGCCCCTTTCTCGTCGTCAACGCGTGGGTTGTTGCTTATACATGGTTGCACCACACCGATGTCGACGTACCACACTTTGGTTCCAAGGATTGGACGTCAGTACTGGGGGCATTTCAGACTGTCGATCGTCCGTACGGTCGATTGCTCGACTATCTCCACTGCAACATTGGCAGCACGCACGCGGTGCACCATCTGTTTCCGCGGATCCCTCACTACAATGCAGTGCACGCGACTCGCGCGATTGCGGCTGCCTTTCCACACCTCTATCGATATGACGACACGCCTGTTTTCTGCGCTCTCTGGCGAGTGGCAACGCGCTGCGTCGTCTTGACCAGGGTCGACGGCGACACGTGGTACTTCTGACCCGATTACCAACTGCATGCCCGAGCCACGGACGACTCGCGCCGCGGTGCAGTCCGTACCCGGCATGTTCATGGTCGGACGTGATGCAGGTCAAACCCGCACGTGCTAGAATCAGTCAGACCCATGTAGACGGGCCGCGTCCATGTCTGGTTTGTCGAGACGAGCTCGCCGTGCCTGACCGCTGTGCGGCCGGGCCGACTTGGTAGAGGGGCCGCAATGGCCGAGACCCGACAAAGCCTGTTGATCCGTGCGCAGGCAGGGGACGAGGCGTCGTGGAAAGACCTCACCGACCTGTATCACCCGTTCCTAATGAACTGGCTCAGGCAGCAAAACCTGGCTGAAGCCGATCGCGACGACGTGGCTCAGGAGATTCTGGTTTCGGTCGTCAAATCCCTGCGGTCGTTCGAGCATTCCGGGCGCCCGGGTGCCTTCCGGGCGTGGCTTCGCACCATAGCCTCGCATCGCTTGACCGACTACTGGTGCGCCCGGGACCCGCACGCGCCGCTCACCGGCGGTAGCAGCGTCAGCGAAGTCCTCAGCCAGGTTGCCGATCCCGATAGCCCGCTCAACCGCCACTGGGACGAGGAACACGACCGATATGTCCTGCGCTGCCTTCTCGACCTGGTCGAGCACGAATTCGAGGTGAAAACCTTCCGGGCCTTCTGCCGAATTACCCTCGAAAACGCCGGCGCCGCCCAAGTCGCGGCTGAGCTGGATATGAGCGTCGGGGCCGTTTATGTCGCCAAGTCACGCGTCATGAAGCGCATCCGTGAAGAGGCCGAAGGATTGATCGACTGAATGTCCCACGCAAATCGTGTAAGGATCGCCAAAGCGATCGCGATCAAATAATCAGCGAAACTGGTTCCCCGGGGTTTCCGCGAGGGCGAGGTCACGCGATGGACGTGCCACATCCCGAACATCCCATCGACGAGGATCTGCATGCATTCTCGCTTGGATTGATGGTCCAATCGAAACAGGAGCAGATCGCGGCGCACTTGAACGAGTGCACGCGCTGTTGCGCCGCACTCGAGCGTTTCGCGGCGTCCGACGGGCTGACCGGCCGGCTCCGAAGTGCGGTCGCGGCGGAACCTACGAGTCGCGAGGGGGGCTCTGATCGCGAGCCGGCGGTTCGCGCCTTGAGACGGGGTCGTTGGCGGGAGTTCTCGACGTTTGGCGGGCCGCGCCGATCCGAGCCTTCGGGTGCCATGCCGCGGGGCTTCGAGCCCATGGAAATACCGGCGGCCTGGCAGGTCGGCGCCTACGAAATCATCGCCGAAGTTGGGCGTGGTGGCATGGGAGTCGTGTACAAGGCCCGCCACCGGGGCCTGAATCGCCTGGTGGCGCTCAAGATGGTTTTGGCTGGCGAGTTCGCCTCAAGATCAGAGCAGGTGCGCTTCCAGCGCGAGGCCGAGCTGGCGGCCCGGGTGAAGCACGTCAACATCGTCCAGGTCCACGAAGTCGGCCAGTTGGGGGATCGCCCGTATATCTCGATGGAGTGGGTTAGCGGTGGAACACTGGCCCAGCGGCTCGACGGCACACCTTGGTCGGCCCAGGAGGCGGCGAGGCTGATCGGCACGCTCGCCCTGGCCATTGACGCCGCCCATCGTCAAGGAGTGATCCATCGCGATCTCAAGCCCGCCAACATCCTGGTGCAGCCCGACGACGAGGGCGCCCCGCCGAGCACACTGGCCGCTACGAGCAAGCCCGGACTTGTCGCCGGTCTGACTTTCAAGATCACCGACTTTGGTCTGGCGCGCACCCTCCAGGACCATCCCGGACTCACGAAGACGGGCTTCGCCGTGGGCACACCCGAGTACATGGCTCCCGAGCAGGCCGACGGCGACCCGGCGCAGGTGGGCCCGGCAGTCGACGTCTACGCACTCGGAGTGATCCTTTACCAGCTCCTGACCGGCCAGCCGCCATTCCGGGGCGAGAGTCCGGCGGCCGTGCTGCGCGCCGCCGCGTCGGATTCGCCGGTCGCGCCGCGACGCATCAAGCCGAACGTGCCACGCGACCTTGACACCATCGTCTTGAAAGCAATCGAGCGGGAGCCGAAAGCGCGCTATCTCACCGCCTCGGCCCTGGGAGAAGACCTCCGCCGCTTCCTGACCGATGAACCGATCCTGGCGCGTCCTCCCCGGCTCTCGGAGCGATTGGTCAAATGGGCCCGCCGCCAACCCCGTCTGGCCGCCCTCGCGACGTCGCTGGTGGTCGTAATCATCCTGGCGCTCGCTTCCCTCACGGCGCTCTGGCTGCGGGCGCAGCAGAGCAGCATCGAATCGCGCCGGGCCCTCTATCGGGCCGACATCACGGCCGCCGCAACCGCCCTGGAGCTGAATCACACGGAAACGGCCCGCCGGCTGCTCGAATCGACGCCGACGGAGTACTGCAACTGGGAGTGGCGGTATCTGATCGGCCAGCTCGACAACTCCCGTGCCGTCTTCCGGCCTGGGAACGCGCCGGCCGGACTGGTCGCTCTGAGCCCCGATTGCCGCCAGGTCGTCTATGCCGACGAGGGCGAGCCCTCGCTCCATCTCCACGATCTGGTGGCCGGCCGCGAGGTTGCCGTGCTCTCCGGCCACGAGGGCAAGATCCTGCGCATCGCCTGGAGCCAAAACGGCAAGCGAATCGCATCGTCATCGGCCGACGGCACCGTGCGCCTCTGGGACGCGGCAAGTGGCGCACCGCTCGAGTTGCTTCGCGACCACTTCCAGCCCGTCGTCAAGTTGGAATTGAGTGACGATGGCTCGCGGCTCGTGACCCAGTCCACCGACGGAGATCTCCGTGTCTGGGACCTGGCCCGAGGCGCGACCGTCCGCAGCTTGGCCGGCGTGAAAGCGACCCGGGTCACCAGACTCAGCCCCGACGGAAAGAGCTTCGCCGTTGGCCGCGTGGGCGTGGTTCAGTTGTGGAACACCGCGACGGGTGAGGAGCTCGCTCCACTGGTCTGCAGCAATGCCCAGGTACTCGCGATCGCGTTCAGTCCCGATGGAACGCGGCTCGCAGCGGGCACTGACTATCCGCAGAACCGCGTGTGGATCTGGGACCTGGCCACGGGTCGTGCACTCGCGTCGATGGAAGGACACATCAATACGATCAGCCACGTGGAGTTCAGCCCGGACGGGCATCGCATCGTGTCGGCCTCTCACGACCAGACTTTGCGGCTCTGGGACGGTCTGACCGGCCAGCCGGTCGGCACCCTGCGCGGGCACTCCGACCGGGTGATTGGCGCATTCTTCCTCCCCGACGGCCAAAGTATCATCTCGGCTTCATTGGACAGCACGTTCCGGTTGTGGGACGTGCAGGATCGAGAGCTGATCGGTGTGTTTCGAGGCCAGGCGCGTGTCCACGAGTTCACCGTCTCGCATCCGGATGGTGCGGTGCTGGGAAGCGTCGATTCCGACGGTTTGGTCCACCTCTGGGATATCGAATCGGTCAAGAAGCAAGGCGTACTGGGCCGCCATGCGAGCTTCGTTTACGACGTTGCGTTCAGCCCCTCAGGCGCGGCTGTCGCCTCGGCGGCGTGGGATGGCACGGTCCGGCTCTGGGACCCGGCACGACGCCAGTCGATGGGGGTGTTGCGGCACACGAGTGAAGTCGTCACCTTCGCGGCGTTCCATCCTGATGGCCGGCAGCTCGTCTCGGCGTGCCGGCCCAACCGCCTTTGCACCTGGGACCTGGCAACTGCCCGTGCGACGGCATATCGAGATTTGACGGGCAAAGAGTTCACCGAGCAACGGGTCGCCTTTTCGCCCGGCCGGGACCTCGCGGCATCGACCGGGGGGCAAAATGGCTCGGTTCGCCTGTTCGCCCCCTCGGGAGGTAACGCCGACGTCGACCTGGCGCCATCCGGCCCTCCCGCGACCGATGTCGCCTTCAATCGCGACGGATCACGACTCGTCTCCGCCCACGTCGACGGATCGGTCCGGATCTGGGATGTCGGGCGCCGGGCGGTTCTTCGGGTCTTACGGGGCCACGGCAAGACAGTTTACCGCGTAGCCTTCAGCCCCGATGGCCGCAAGATTGCCACGGCGTGCGAAGACATGACGGCCCGGCTGTGGGA
Source organism: uncultured Planctomycetota bacterium (assembly GCA_963823665.1). Lineage (GTDB taxonomy): Bacteria > Planctomycetota > Planctomycetia > Isosphaerales > Isosphaeraceae > CAVXHV01. The sequence goes on along the minus strand of CAWGMQ010000002.1, from coordinate 8,431 downwards.
CGCCGGGACGTATTCAAGTCTCGCCGTGTTCAAGCATCATGGCATCGTGTACGCGACGGCGTTCAGCGCCGACGGCTCGCGGCTGGCCACGGGCTGCGGCGACAACATGGTCCATCTCTGGGACACCGACACCTTCGACGAGGTGGCCGAGCTCCGCGGACACACAGCGTACGTCCACTCCGTGGTGTTCAGCCCCGACGGCACGGTGCTGGTCTCCGGCTCAGGAGACTACACTGTTCGGATATGGGACTCCCGTGCCCCTCACGAGCGCCGCGCCTCGGCAGACCGGGCGAAGCATGAGTCAGTGTCATCGCGATTCACCGCGGCACGCAGGCCTTGACGCCGTTGGGAATGATTCCGCCGGCGCCGCGCCAGACGTTCGGGCTTACCGCGAATACCACACATCTGCGATGAGAAAGCCACCGGGCAACGGCGCCGATTTAAGCCAGCGGATTAAGTCAAAGCGATTAAGCCAGAAGAACACTCGTCGCTGCGGTATTGAGCTGGCCACGTAACTTCATAATTATTCTAAACTTAAGCGGAGAGGGTGGGATTCGAACCCACGGTGCAGTTTGACCCGCACACGGCATTTCCAGTGCCGCACAATCGACCACTCTGTCACCTCTCCGAGAGTCGTCAGCCTTTTGTTTTACCTTGCGTTGCCTGCCTGCGGCAAGGAGTTGACAAGAGAGCGCTGGCCTAGCGATATCATACGGGCACACACTTTTCGAGAGGTAAATTATGAATGAGCCACGGTCACTGAGCGACGCGACGGTTCAAGAAATTCAGCTAGAGTTGATCCGGCGTACCGCGTTTAACGCCTTCGATGGTGAACGGGTGAGCGCAAGCCTGTTACGCCACCGTGAGCTCTGGATGGCCGTGCTCCTGGATCGACAGGGGCTGGCGAACTACGCAAAGCCGACCCGATTACTGATGTCCGGCCTTATCAAGCTTCGGGATTTGCCCGACGACCTTTGGAACGCCGACACGCTCTTTGTCTTGACTGAGAATCACGCTCAAGCACGTGAGCTTGGCCGTATCGCTGAAGAAGAAGACTGGGGCGGCGAGGTGTATGTGTACGAGAATCAAGATGACATCGATGGAGCTTTGGGCACGGGGCGCGACGAATATGGTCTGCTGACCATCTGGTGGGACTAGAGCCAGGCGGAGAAGTGCGGATGACTGCTTGTCCGATAGGCGTTTGCGAGTTAAGGTCGAGCACTGATCAAACCGCCGTGAGTGAGATCGCCGCGGAGGATCGGGCTCACGCCCGAGGTTGGAGGACTTGCGTCCCGTCCGAACCACCCACTCACGTGCGTGGCCACTTTTTTCGAACCCGCCGCGCGATATCGTGCAGGATGAGAATACACGAGCGAGGAGGCGTTTCATGAGGCGATTCTTTACGCGATGGGCTGCGCCGTTTGCTCTCTCGCTCGTTGCGACGCTGGGTTTGTCTGCGTGCCGAATCGGTGCTGGGCAAACCTCTTCGGCCGTGTTGGGCGCAGATGGTCAGACGCCTCCTGGATGGCAGTCGGCTTCGCCGCGTGCGGAAATCCGGCCGGGGTTCTCGTTTGATCCCAGAGGCGGCCCCAAGGGTGACGGCAGCCTGGTCATCGCGGCAGACGAGCGGGAAGGGTTGAGCGGGTGGTGGCAAAAGGGCTTTCCTGTTACCGGCGGGCAACACTATCGCTTTCGGGCGCGGTGCAGAGTCGACAACGTGAAGGTTCCTCGCCGTAGCACGCTCGTGCGGATCGTCTGGCAGAACGACAAGGGCAAGCCTGTTCCCATGAGTGAGCCCGCGGTTACCGGGTATTTGAAGGGCTGGGCTGGGACTGCCGAGCCGGAATACCCCACGGATAAGGAAACTGATGCCCGCGGCTGGACGGAGGTTTCGGATACGTACCAAGCTCCGCCTCAGGCGACTCAAGCCGTTGTGGAGCTGCATTTGCAGTGGGCGCCGGCGGGCAAGGTCGAGTGGAGCGACGTCACGCTTTCGCAAGCTAAACCGCCGGCAGGACGGAAGGTGCGCCTCGCGTCGGTGCATTTCCGGCCGGGCGGGAAGTCGCCGCGGGCTAACTGCGAGGAATACGCTCCACTGATCGAGCAGGCGGCCAAGCAACATGCGGATCTCGTCGTGCTGGGCGAGACGGTGACTTACTATGGCACGGGCAAATCGTTCGCGGAGATTGCCGAGCCTGTGCCCGGGCCATCAACGGAATACTTCGGAGCACTGGCCAAGAAACATGGAATGTACATTGTCGCCGGCTTGCTCGAGCGCGATCGACACCTGGTCTACAACGTGGCCGTGCTGCTGGGGCCCGACGGCAAATTGGCGGGTAAATACCGCAAGGTGTGCCTGCCGCGCGGCGAAATCGCTGGAGGGATCGCTCCGGGGAAAGAATACCCGGTGTTTTCAACACGCTTCGGCAAGCTCGGAATGATGGTCTGTTACGACGGATTCTTTCCCGAAGTGGCTGCCGAGCTGGCAAAGGCCGGGGCCGAGGTGATTGCCTGGCCGGTGTGGGGCTGCAATCCAGACTTAGCCGGGGCCCGCGCGTGCGATAACCAGGTCTACGTTGTCAGCAGCACTTATGAAGACATCTCGCGAAACTGGATGCTCACCGCGATCTATGGCCCCGACGGGAAGCCGATGGCAAAGGCCGAGAAATGGGGCACGGTCATTGTCGCCGAAGTGGATCTCGACCGGCGGGTGCACTGGAATAGTCTTGGGGATATGAAGGCGGAGCTACCCCGACACCGGCCGGAAGCTGTGGGAGAGCCCGCGGAGTGTACGCAAGGGCCGACATCGCCGCCGAAGCCGGGACCCACTCGGGCAACGGGCCCGCTACGCGTGCACCCGACCAACCCGCGGTACTTCACGGCCGACGGGCGAACGGCAGTCTTCCTCACCGGATCGCACACCTGGAATAACCTCCAGGACACCAGGTACGAGGGCGCGCAATCGCCGCCGCCGTTCGACTTCGACGCCTACCTTGCGTTCTTGAAGGCGCACAACCACAACTTCTTCCGCCTGTGGGCCTGGGAGAGCCCTTTCAATCCGAAGGCCAACCAAACCACGACCCACTACACTACGATGCCTTACGTGCGAACCGGCCCTGGGAACGCGCTGGACGGCAAGCCAAGCTTCGACCTGACGCGGTTCAACGAGGCTTATTTTGCACGCATGCGACAGCGTGTGAAGGCCGCGGGTGACCAAGGCATTTACGTCTCCGTCATGCTCTTCCAGGGGTTTAGCGTTGAAGGCAAAGGGAACGTCGGGGGTGATCCGTGGCGGGGGCATCCCTTGAATGGTGAGAACAACGTGAACCGAGTCAACGGCGAGCGCGGCACGCAGGCGCATACGCTCTCCAACCCCGGTGTCACGGCCATTCAAGAAGCGTATGTGCGAAAGGTCATCGATACAGTGAATGACCTGGACAACGTGCTTTATGAGATCACGAACGAAGACAGAGGCGGACCTGCGGGGACGGCCTGGCAGGTTCATTTCATCCGGTTCGTCAAGGACTACGAGGCGAAGAAGCCGAAACAGCACCCGGTGGGCATGACGGCACAATACCCGGATGGAAAGGATGAGGTGTTGTTTCAGAGCCCGGCCGATTGGATCTCACCCGGGGCGCGATTCCTGACTGGTGATGGGCGCAAGGTGATCGTGAACGACACCGATCATTCGTACTTCTGGACTGGTCTCAAGAAGGACGGGATAGCAGCTCAGTGCGCCTGGGTGTGGAAGAACTTCACGCGCGGCAACCAGTGCCTCTTCATGGATCCTTACCTCGATCCTAGCCACGATGGCGGACGCAACGCCCCGGCAGCGGGCCGGCCAGACGCGTACTGGGAACCACTTCGCAAGGCCATGGGGCAGACGCGGACTTTTGCGACCCGGATGGATCTGGCGGTCATGGTGCCACGCGCAGAGCTGGCTTCATCGGAGTATTGCCTGGCCAACGCGGGTGAGGAATATCTCGTCTACGCAACTTCAGGGGGGACGATCTGGGTCGATCTCACGGTGGCGTCTCGCCGGTTTGCTGTCGAGTGGTTTGATCCCCATACGGACAAGACAATCGTGGGTGATCCCGTTTCGGGCGGTGGGCGGCAGGAGTTCAAGGCCCCGTTTGGAGGCGAGGCTTTGCTGTATCTGCGGGCACAGTAGCCATGCGGGAAGGTGTCACGCGGTGGTAGCTGGACGATCTCAGCGAGCTTCGCTGATGGGCCCATCGCGTCCAAATTGGGGTGCGGGTCTCTTCAAGCTTGGGCCAAAGCGAGCGAAGAGCTTGGTGAAAAGTGGTCCTGATACGTGGCCGGATGTCGGCCGCGGCTCGGCCAATCTTCAAGGCTTGAGGGACTTTACCGGGGATTCCGCGGGCGTTAGGATGGCCTCGCCTTTCATCCGGCACACGCCGTGCGTGTGACTTTGGTTCGCGGCCGCCGGAACCTAGTGTTGATTTTTCAGCTTGGAGTTTGTGAGTCATGTCTACGGACGCGAAGCCATCCCCGTCGCATTCAACCCCGCCGCCGGTCAAGCATCACCAGACGGGGATGCGTATCTTCACATGGCCCAAGGTGATCTTCCTCTACCCGACGGCGATCGTGGCCCTGATTTGCTGGGCCGGGATGTGGATCATCCATGACCGGACGCACGACCCGACTCGGCCATTGCAAGAAGCGGTCGAGATGAAGCATTTCAAGGGAGACCAGAAGACGTTTGGTGACTTACCGGCTCCGACCGGAGACAAGGTGCAGCGGTTCTATACCCCGCAGAACCTTCTCGCCATGCTTTTCCTGGCAATGTTTGCGTTTAACCTGCTGGTGATGGCGCTGGATTTCCCGCGGTTCGCACTGGTTGCATGGATCCTGGCGATCCTGCTCGCGTTGTTCTTTGTGCTCTGGATCAGCATGTTCTACGAATGGGATTTGATGAAGCCCATCCACGCCCTATTTTCGGGCATCTACGCCGTCGCGAACCGAGGTTTCTATCTCATGGTGTTCATCACGTTGATGATTGTTTTCGCGGTCATCTACGTCACGCGATGGCTCGACTACTGGGAGGTGCTGCCGAACGAGATCCTGCACCACCACGGACCGCTGTCGGATCTCGAGCGCTATCCAACGATGAACCTCAAGTTCGACAAAGAGATTCCCGACGTGCTCGAGTGGGTGATGCTGGGCTCGGGGAGGCTGGTTTTGCACGTTCCGAATGTGTCGAAGGCGCTTATCCTCGACAATGTGCTATTCATCACCGCGAAGGAAGATGCGCTCAAGAAGGTGATGAGCCGGCTCGACGTGCGCGTGACGACCGATCAAGAGGTTGGCGAAACGGTCACGTGAGCGATGAAAACGATGGTGACCTGGCGGAACGGCGGCGTTCCGCCAGGGTGCCTCATGCCGTTCGCGCTCCACTAATCGAAATCTGCGTTTTTCGTCTGTTTTGCTGGCGATGGCACGGTTAGATCAATCCGCGGACTGACCGGGCCCGGCGGTACGTCCGACAGATAGCACCACGCGAGCGCGATGATGAGCTCGGGGTATTTCTGAAGCGATTGATTTCGTCTCGAGGCGACGTCGTTCCAGCGACTCGTTTGATACCGTCGCCATTTTATTGACGACCGAGCATATCAAGGAGCCGCTGGGAAGCGCGACGAAGCTGCCGGCGAGAACTTGCTGGTAGCGCCCGTCCTGCAGAATTCCATCGATCGACTCGCCGGCCACAACGAGCACGTATGGGTAACCATACGGGTGCAGCAAAATGACCTTATGCGAATCGCACGCGACCTGGAGCTGGGCGAGGTACTCAGGGAAGTGATCGAGAATGTGGTTCTCGTCTACAAGGAGCAGATTTGAGATCGCCGACGGATCGAAAAAGGCCCAGTAGGGACAGGATCCCGTCGCCTTGAGAGTGAGATTGATGCTCATGACTGTGGTGTCTCGGTAGGAACCGCCGGGCGGTCATTCCATTTGCGCGACTCACTCTTTGGAGACCGCAGCTTTCCGCGAACGCGGAGAAAGAGGTATCGTTCGGCCACGTCAGCATCGTAGCGACGGTACTCGGTCAGGGCGCGTCCAACGTCGCGCGTGTTCAGTATTCTCTAACTGGTTCGATCAGAAAACCGCCGAAGCTAACGACGCGAGTATAGCTAACCAGGCGAGCAGCACAGGGATCAGTCCAATAACAGGGATGATCACCAACCGATTTCCGCGGTGGGATGCGCCTGTCACGCCAACAACACCCACGGCTGTTCCGGCTATCAAGAGTTCGTAAAACTCGGGCGAAGGAACGATTGCCTTGCGGTATGCCAGCTCGCGGTGGCCCCATTGATCTGTTTTTTCAACGGTAACCTCGCCGATGCGGTAGAGACTCTCATATCCAAAGCGTTCGCCCTTGCCCCAGGTCGCGAGAAGGAAGATCGCGCCCCAGCCGATCACATAGGCGATCACACCGCATGACACAGTGATGGATCTGCGGTGCTTGCTTAATGAAGAAACAAGTATGTCTACCTCGTTCTCGAACCAGGACACTGATGGCTTCGACAGGCATGGCGAGGAGTCGTCCACTTCAGGGTAAGGCCTTTTGTGAGAAAGCCGCATCGCTAACTCCTCGGAACGAAAAGGCAGCGTGTCAGGTCGCGCCCGGGTCGAGCGCGTTATCTGATCTGAACGGATATAAGTCCGGAGCGCCCGTGCAGTCAAGTGGTCAGATTTCGAGATTTTCGATTTTGGATGGGAGGGGCGGCGGGATGTGAACTGGAGGAGCTCGCGTGGTCACGGTTGTTCTCCCTGCGTCCGCGGCTGCGCTTGATTCCAGCCGAGCAAGAAGTGACACTGAGGGCATGAACTTACTTGGCCGGGTTGAGAATGGCGTAATTGTGCTGCACCTGCCGGTGCCGTTGCCCGAAGGCGCGTGTGTTTCTGTTTCGTTTCCAGCGAAATCGCCGCGTTCCGCGAGGGCTGGGCGGCCGGTCGCGCTGCCGATTTTCGACTATGACGGGCCGCCTGATATTGATTTGACCAACGAGCGCATCGCTGAGATCGTGGATCGCGACGATGCGTCTTAAGGGGGGGGAAGCTTCGCGCAACATACGCGGAGGGAAATTGCCGCTCTTCTGATCGGACGTTTTCAACAGCTCAGAGCGCGTTTCTCCCACGATGGGGGAGGTCAGCGAAAGAAAGGGATTTTGAGCTTCGTGCGTCGCGCCCTGACCGCAACCTCCGTTCGGTTCAGGAGCCTTGCGATTTTTTGGTCCGTGTCGTTGCCGAGCAACGCGAGCTCCGCGGGCTTCCAGCGGGGCTGAAAGGCAGGAATGCCAAGTTGCGTACGTTTGAAGCGAATGGACGAGGTGGGTCTTGCGAACTTGCGCCCGAGCTCGTAGTCGTTCGCTTTGCCGAGCAGGGCGATTTCTGCTTCCGACCAAGGCTTGCGGGCGAAGGTAGGAATTCCAAGGTTCTCTCGTCTTCTCCGGACGTCTGAATGGGGTTTCCCCAGCGTGCGGGCGAGTTGGTCGTCGGATGCCGTCCCCAGCAACGCAAGCTCGTGTTCCGTCCAGCGCTGGGTAAGGAGTGGGATACCCAAGCGCCGTCGTTTGTACGCGACGAGCTTGACGGGCAAGCCCAGAGCTTTAGCTACCAAGCGGTCGCTGCCAGTGCCAACCAGGGCAAGCTCTGCTTCAGTCCATTTGTGCGGGGCAGGCAGACCATACGCCTGGGGGTTCTCCGACATTTTTTTGAGCGTTCGGACATGCCGCGCTCCGATGCCACTGACTTTGGTCTCCACTCGATATCGCATTACGGCCGGTGGGTTGCACCCAGTCTACGTTCTGCATGGGGGAAAGAAGCTGTTGAATCGACCCGGGCCGTTTTCGCATGCCCACTTCCGGAGGGTGGTCGACCCGGATTCGAAGGGTGGAGCGCTTCGCGCTCTCCGCGGGGGAGTGTCTGCGTGGCACTTTTCAATCCGTATTGAACGATTGAACGGGCAATTCAGTATGAAATTCTCCCGATCTTAATCACTTGTGATGATTGAGTTTGCGCTTACACACCATCGCAAGAAAGTGCGGTCTAACGATGTGTTGGGCCCAAATCCGCGCATAATAGTATAGGAGATCAGTTGCGAGTCGGCCGTTGTCAGTCGTCGTGGGGAGGGAGCGCCGCCCGCTCTGGGCGGCCCGCTCGCTCGGCTTCCGTCCGGCGGTGCGGCGTGATGCCGGTCCGGCCCGCGTGCCGAAGCTGAGCTTAGCCTGCGCAACCAACCATGCTGGTTGGTCCGTGGCTCGAATCGCGTTTCTTTCTCGTCTCTTCCATTCACCACATCGGGGATGTGCTTTTCCACTCGTCAACATCTGATGAACGTCATTCGATCGCTTGACGTCAGGACCCGGTCGCGAGGTCGCGGGACTTCGGGCCAGGCTTCCAAGCTCAT
>CAWGMQ010000001.1:0-47131 GCA_963823665.1 uncultured Planctomycetota bacterium | reverse complement strand
GCTGATCACCGGCAATCCAGCCTTCAGGTACTTCTTCCTCAGGCGGGCGATCTTCTCGAACTGCACGTTACGATCGCGATGATGGCCCATGGTCTTCTTCTTCTGTGCCTTACGCCGGCGGTAGCCGTGCTGCCGAAGCAGTTGGGACACTACGTCGCGGCTCACCGGAGTACCCAGGGCGCCCATCCGCTCGGCGATCTGGCGCCGCGACAGATTGGTCCACTTGATGTCGCCCCGCATGGGATCACCTGCGGTGTGGTTCTCGAGAACCTTCAGGAAGTTCTCGGCTAGGGCCGGCTCGATGACGATCCGCCGTTTCCGTCCACCCCCTTTTTTCGGACGCGACCAGTGTCCAGGTCGTCCGTGCCCTCCAACTCCGCTTGCCCTTGGCGGATTGTCTTGGGGTGGCAGCCGAAGAGACCGGCGATGTACTCAACCCCACCGTGGCCCAGCTTCGTAGCCTCAACCGCCGCATAGCGCCGCCGATCCTTCTCAGCCAAGGAATCGAACAATCGCTTCATCACGCGCTCGACCTCCGTCCCGTAGGCGTCCATGCCATCCTCCCGATGTTACACTCCGTTAGTCCGGCCGGATAATATACCAAAAGCACGCCGGGAGTTTATTCCCGGCCCGTTCCTAATTTCCAGCGAATTCGAAATTCGTATATTGACGACGATCTATATAGACGATATTCTATAGTAGATGAACCGACTGGACCAAGCATTTGCCGCTCTTGCCGACCCCACTCGACGTGGAATCGTGGTGCATCTGGCTCGAGGCGAGGCATCCGTATCCGACTTGGTCGGCCTCTTCTCGTTGACGCAACCTACGATCTCGTCGCACCTGAAGGTGTTGGAATCGGCGGGGCTGATTTCGCGTAGTCGAGTGGCCCAGTTGCGGCCCTGCAAGCTGGAGACGGAGCAATTGAAAGCGGTCACGGATTGGCTGGAGAAAGTGCAAGAGATTTGGGAAGGCAACTACAAGCGACTCGACGCGTTGCTCGCCGAGTTGAAGCAAGCACAGAAAGAGGAGCGAAACAAATGAAACCTGCTGAAGTGAGCACGCCGTCAGATCGAGAAGTGCTGGTGAAACGGAGCTTTGATGCGCCGGTCAATCTGGTGTGGCAGGCGTATACGGATCCCGCGTTGATGCGTCGTTGGCTAACGGCCATGCCCGGATGGTCGATGCCGGTGTGCGAGATGGCTACTCATGTGGGTGGGAAGTATCGCTGGCGCTGGCGAGATAACGAGAACGGCCAGGAGTTTGGGTTCACGGGAGAGATGCTGGAGGTCGCGTTGCATTCGAAGATCGTGCATACGCAAATCTACGACCCGGGCGACTTGGGTGGATCGATGGGAAGTGAACCATACATCGTCACCGTCACATTCAATGAGGCCAACGGAATGACAAACGTGGCGACCTCAATCAAGTTCGCCTCGCAAGCCGACCGAGACGCCGCGTTCTCAACAGGCATGACCGACGGCATGGAAATGAGCTACAAGCAGCTCGACGGAGTACTGGCGGGTTAGGTCGCGTTGCATTGCTCACGCACGTTCGCTCGCTTTCGACTGAACGGCCAACACTAGTCTAGTTGTCGATTGCGACGAGCTCCATTCGATTCACTTGAGAGTCGCCACCAAACAGTTGCCTAGGAATCACACATGACGACAATCGCTTTTGTCCTGACGATGTTCGCATCCGCGCAGCAAACACCAACGACGGGCTACGCGCCGGTCAACGGACTGAAAATGTACTATGAGGTGCACGGCAGCGGCGATCCTGTGGTGTTGCTGCACGGCGCGTTCATGACCATCACCAACAACTGGACCGGGTGGATTGGCGAACTTTCCAAAACGCGGAAAGTGATTGCCGTCGAGCTCCAGGGCCACGGGCGCACGGCCGACATCGACCGCGATATCAGCTCTGCAAACCTCGCCGACGATGTGGCGGCGCTGCTCGATCATCTCAAGGTCCCACGCGCCGACGTGATCGGTTACAGCATGGGCGGCGGCGTCGCGATGCAGTGTGCGATCCGCCATCCGGACAAAGTGCGAAAGGTGGTCGTCATTTCGTCCATGTTCCGCCGTGACGGCGGGGTGAAGGAAGCGATCGATGCGTTACCGAAACTCACGGCGGAGGACTTCAAAGGCTCGCCCATTGAAGTCGAATACAAAAAGCTGAGTCCGACGCCCAACGAATTTCCGAATCTCGTCAAGCACCTCCTCGCGGCGGAAGCGAAACCGGACGACCTCGGTGCCGATAAGCTCAAGGCCACCAGGGCGCCGATGTTTTTCATCCACGGCGACGCTGATGGCGTGCGACTCGAACATGTTGCGGAAATGTTTCGCCTGAAAGGTGGCGAGGTTCACGGCGACATGAAGACTCGCTCTGAATCGCGATTGGCCATCTTGCCCAACACTACGCACGTCACGCTGATGCAGCGTATGGACGTCATCGTCCCGATGGTGAACGACTTTTTCGATGCAGAGCCGCAAAAAAAGCAATGAGGAAGCTGCATAACTTGTAATCTATCGTCGGTGGAACGGGCGCACCTCAACCGGCACCCGACAGGCGACGACGGCCTTGCGCCCCTACGCCAGCGCCCCGTCCATGTCAGCAGCTTCCAGAATCCAAAAACCGCCGATGTGCTCCTTGGTCTCCAGGAACGGCCCGTCGGTGATGAACATGTTAGTATCGGGCGACAGCACCTTGGGGCTTGGGGCGACTGAAATCGGTGCCGCCATTCGCTTTACTCTTAGAAACGCGCCTGAATCATCTTCCCGATTTCGAATCCGGGCGAATCATTGTAGTAGGCACACGCCGTGTGCCGTAACCAGTGAAAAACGCAAGTCGTAGACCGCTACGTTGGAAAACGCTAAATCGGGAAGTTATTCGCGGCCTGCTCCTTAAGTCACGTCGTCCCGCGCTTGAGTGTTCGCGCCAACTATGAATCAGCGGTTCCATTCGGACGGCTTGTTACGCTATGGCTGATCCCGCCAGAAGATCGCGTAGAGCTGAAGGCCGACCGGCCCAAGCACGATGAGAGAGACCAGAGCCACGACAATCAAATGCGGGTTCGAGTATGCCCTCGCCCCGATACCCAGGAGTACGCCGACAACGGCTATCAGGATCATCAATTGGCCGATCGTGAACCGCAGACGGGCCCTTCGCGTGGGGTCGTGATCTCAGGGGGTTCCGGCCTCTCGGTCCAGCTACGTCCCATTCCGGCAGCGTCCCGCGCCGAGGCGTTCGCGCCAACTATGGATGAGACTTTCCACCCCGGGCTGCGGCCCGGCGACGAAGCGTAAGCGGTCGGGATCAGCCGAATTGCCGGAAAGCGCGAATCAGCGAGCGCCGTCGCGGGCGGTGACGAATCCTCGGCCTCATCGGGCCGAGAGATCGTTGAAGAGGGACTTCCAATCGTCGTAAGGGAGGATGCCGAGCTCCCGATAGAGGGCCAGCCGCTCCGTCTGGAAGGACGTCCAGATCGTGACGAGCCGGTCCTCCGCGTTCAGCCGCTGAGCCTCCGGCGCGAGAAGGCCGGTGATGCCACTGGCGATCATCGCCGGGCGCGCGAGTGCGCTGATCCTGGACGGTGCGGCGATTTGCTCGAGCCCTTGATCGATCAGCCGGATGGACACCTCGTAGATTCGCTGCTGCGCCTCATAAGCGCGACGCATCTCGAACAGCCGACGGATCCGGCGCCGGATGTCCAGTTCGAGTGCGGCGGCGGCATCTCCGGGAGCCTGCCCCTTGTCGAGATCGCTCCGATTCTGGATCGCGAGCCGCGCCGCGCGGGTCAGCGCTTCTTCCTGCTGGTCGGTACTCCCTCCCATCAGGGCGAGGATGGAGCGACCCTCGACCACCACCTCCCCCAGGGCCGGCAGTCCCTTGATGATTCGGGGGAGCTCGGGGAGACCATGCTCGGGTCGCTCTTGCCAGCTCCGGGCCTGATCGAACACCCTGCCGAAGGACGCCACAATCTCCCGGTCCAGGACCACCGGCGCGAACAGATAGGCCCATCGTAATCTTGAACCTCTCCAATCGATCGCGGTAATCGCCAATCGCCTCGGCTAGGTCCTGGCGTGCCCGGATCAACATGGCCTCGGCCTGGTCAAGATGGAGCTGGCTCAATCCTGCGGACTCACCTTTGATGAGTTCTGAAAGCAATGTGAATGTGTTCTCGTAAAATGCGGCATTCCGTTGCGCATGGTCGATCCTCTCGAGCTGGTCCAGGAGCGCGAGGAATTCGCCGCTCGGGTCGTGGAAACCCCCACCGCCCTGGAGACGTGCGGCGAGGAACTCCTTGCGGAACCTGCCAAAGTCATCGAACCCATTCCGCGCGGCCTGCTCTGCAACTGCCTTCGGGTCGAGGGCCTCGGCGCGCGGCCCGGGGCCGCCACGGGCGCGCACCAGGGCCAGCGCGTAGACGCGTTCCCAGTTCAGAACCTCGGGATGACTGCTCGCGGATAGGCCGGCGATCTCCCTGTCACCCTCCAGAGAAGGCGGGGCGTGTCGTTGTAAGAGGTGCGCGAGCTCGTGCGCCGTGGGGGGCTGGTCCCTTTCACCGTCCGGACGAGGGGGAGCCTGGGGTTGGCCGAAAGCCAAGGGCGGGGCCAGGACATACACCGCACAGGCGAGGAATCCCGTCGAGATCGTTCGCATGGGAATGCCTCCAAAGGTCGTGAATCACCCGTTACATGTCCGGTCATCGTCCTGCGCCCACCTGGCCGCGCCAACTATTATCCATCGTTTGCGCCCGAAGAAATTCATTCCGGCTCCGGCGGATCGGCCTCGACGGGGTGCTAGCAGTACGGCTATCCGCCGAGGACGCGTAGCACCCCGCGCACGGCCCACACGGAGAGCACCATCCACGCCGCGATACCCAGCAGCCCGAGGGCCGCCAGCGCGTAGATCGGCCCCACCACCGCGAGGCACAGCGCCGTGCCGAGCACCGAGAGCAGCGAGATGCCGCGCCCGATCCGGAGGGCCGAGAAGACGCCGCCGATCCCCAGCCAGTGGCCGACGAACGCCGCGTAGACCAAGTCGAATCGCGGGTGGCGCACTGCCAGCGCCGCGACCCCGAGCGCGGTGGAGAGCGTCCCGATCGCCAGCGTGGCCAGCGATTCACGCCAGGACAGCATAGCCCCGAGCGCCAGCCGGAGACCCTCACGGACCCGGATCACAAGCTCCCGCCACTCGCCGACCGGAATCATGGCATCCCCCATTCGTCCCGCGCCCCAAGCACCGCCGTCTCCGGGCGGTTCCCCGAACCCGACCTGCATTCGAGTCAGGGGACACGTCTCTCGTCACGGGCCCGACGATCGCCTCCACGACCATCCACCGCCGCGTCCTCATTCGCGGCAACCGCATGGCGGATCTCCCGCACCGATCATCTGGCAACTCTCGATACTGGATCACCCTTTCCACGTCCCAGTATCGTCCCGCGCCCGAATGTCCGCGCCAAATATAGATCATCCGAGCCACCTCATGAGCCTTCGGACCTTCGCGTCTTTAGCTCAGCCTCGACGCGTTGTTTACGCTCCAGTTCGGTCTCTGTAAGTTCTCTTTGTTTGGATAGCGTCTCGAAGTGTTCCAATGCCTTCGTGCAGATGTCGATCATTTCGCTCGTTAACTTTGGCAGCTTGGCTGGTTTCCCGCTCCGCCGGCTAACTTCTTGGTCGAGAATCTCGATCACCAACTCGGCACAGGGCCTGCGAATGAATATGCGCGAGCTCCCAATGCCGGCTCCTTCAACAATGGGACCCGTCTCTTTGGAGGGGTGTCGGCAGAACGAGCAAGACTCCCTTTTTAACCACGCTGGCCTCCTCTACTGCATCGATTACTGTCAACTCTCATCTCTAGTCCAGGCTTTACATTGGAAGTCTGACGTAAGCCCTTTACCTTCGTCTCGAATTCCGCTGATGCGACGCGGATATTCACCCGTTACAGATTGGGCAACCGCACGAGAGTCCCTTGAGTCACGATTGAAGATCAAGGCTGCAGCACGGTCGATCCTCCCGATGGTAGCGTTCGGCTACACTGTTTGCATCACTGGAATCCAATCGACGGATCATCTTACGTGAAGCAGGTCCTCGTCCCGGGGAGGCCCCGCGGATGGTTGAATTCGGAATCGATCGCAGTTTTGGCCGGAGAGCATTCGGAGCTGATCCTGCGAGCTACGATTCTGTTCGGCCGCAGTATCCGGACTGGGTTTTCACGGCATTGGTAGTGCAGTGCGGCCTATCCGATGGAAAGACTTTATTCGAGATTGGGCCAGGAACGGGAACAGCCACCCGACGACTGCTTGAGCTTGGTGCGAGGCCTCTGATCGCCATCGAACCCGACCCGCGCTTCTGCTGCTTGAGGGGCCGCGCGGGCCCTCAGCCGGGACGCGTGGCGTTCCCTTCGCATTGGACAGCACGGCGCGTGTCGAGGCGCTCAGGCGAACGGGTGCCTTTGATCTCATCGAGCAGCGCACCAGCGCCTGGACGCTGGACCTCGATCCCGAACAGACGGTGGGCCTGTATGCGACGTTCTCGGAGATCAATGCTCGCCAAGATCGGCAGACGGTTCTTAACGAAATAGGGCGCATTGCCCGCGATGAATTCCAGGGTCGCGTTATTCGAAATATGACGACCAGCCTCTATATTGCGCGGCGATCCGCCAACCTGACGCGCGCGATTGGCAGAGTCTGGCCCGTGGACTCATCCTCAGCGCGGTGATCGATGCGAAGAGGCCGAATCAGGAGTTGGGGATGCCGGACACGTGACCTTTCGTGGGGGCCAAGCCGCCCTCGGCACTATCTGTATCAGTGGCGGATCTCGATGCTTGGCAAGGCCGCTCTGAGAGACTCGAGCCCGTGCGGGGAAACGCTCGTCACTGACAGATCCAATTTCTTGAGTCGTCTCATGCCCGTCAGATAAACCAGACCTGCGTCAGTGATCCTGGTGCCAGCAAGGTTCAATTCCTCGAGTCCCTTGAGGCCCGCGAGGCGAGCCAAGCCGGAATCGCCTACCTGCGTGAAACCCAAATCCAGCGACTCAAGTTGCGTCAAGCCCGCCAGATGTGCCATCCCTGCGTCGCCCACCGTCGAGAATCCGAGGTCTAACCATTCGAGTTGCTTGAGGGCCGCCAGGTGAGCCAAGCTGGGATCACTTATATGAGACCAGCAAATTAACAGATGTTCTATACTCCGGAGCCGTCCAAGGTGGGGCATCAACGAATCACCGGCCTCGCAGTGATAAAGCCATACAGCGGTTACGTGACCAACGAGATCGGGCACGACATAGGCGTGAAGCCAGCGAGGTCCAGGCGGCCTGCCGGCGGGCAGGTATCGGCCGCCGGACCATCGCCATTGGTACTCGGCACGACCTCCCGCCTTCTCGATGGCCCGGATTGCGTCACGCTGCAGGACAACGCTGCGGACCGCCCAACCGGAGCCGCCCCCGACAAGCAATACAACCAGCAGGAACGCCCGCACACTCAGTCGGACATGTGGCACTCTCATTGCCGGAGCGACAGTCTGATGTCTTCGCTGATTCATTGCTGATCACTCTCGAGACGGGCCGGGTCCAGTGCGGCCGCAGGGTCGGCCTCGATCCAGTAGAGTTGCTTGTGCCCCCTCGCCTCGAGCTCGGAGGCCAAGCGAATCGCCTCCTCCCGGTCGAGTCCGGTGCGGACGACGAATTGATTGCCGTTGTCGTCTTGGCGATGGACTGCCCAAGACTCAGCCGCGTCTTTTTCGACAATGCCCATCCGACCCGCGCCCCCGCCAGCGATCGCCCCAGATCAGCGTCCCGCCCCGCCGACCATCTGGAAATGTCAGAGTTTCTACTTGACCGCACGGCCGTACCCTGCGATCGTCACGTCACAAAGAACCGGTGCTGGTCACGGAGGACAACGATGTATCGATCATGTGCATCATGCTTCTCGTTTTGCATCGCTCTCCTTGTTCCGCTCGGTCTCGAAGTGCGGGCTGATCCTATCCGGATGACCATTTCGGGCAACGCGGGTTTTGGACCGGTCAACTATTCCCAGGTTCTGCCTGACGACACCGTCGATGTCGGCTATAGCAACCCCCCTGGTGGCACCCTGGGAAGCAGGATCGTCGGGCCGTTGCCGGCCGGCCCGATCAATGCGCCAATCTCCCTGACCATTGGCCTCACCGATACTGCCTTGGCCGGCTCGCAGGGCCTGACACTGTCTCTGACGGGATCGCTCACCGGGCAGTTTGTCCCGGCGGATGCCCCGGGCAGCGGGACTGGTGATCCCGGCGTAATCGGAAGCGGCACGATCAACACAATCACCATCAACGGGCTCGATCCGGCAACCAATCAAGTCGTGTCGGCCACCATTCAGGGGCCCAACGGGATGCTCAGCGCCGTCGCGCTCGCGCAATTTTCTTCCATCAGCGGCATCCCGCAGTCCCTGCTTGCGCTTCTGACAACGCCCGGCCAGTATCAGATCCTGCCCGACATGGGGGGTGGTGTTGAAGGGGTTTATTATGGGATCTTGTGGGTCCCCCCACTCTCGCCGGGCGCGCCCGTGCCGGCACCGGAGCCCACTCCGCTGGCACTTCTGGGCTTGGCGACCGTCGCGTACCTTGCCAAACGGGCGCGAGCGGCTTGGCGTGAGGGGCGCGGGTAACGGAGGTTGGGTCGTCGATGCCGCGCTCATGCACGAAAACCTCGATCGGGTTGAGCCGTTCGGCAAAGTTGTTCTCGGGGCTTTTCAATGCGCTTTGAACCGGCTCATCTGTTGTGTAAATGTCCACCCGAAAACAGCAGTTAATCCCCTATTGCGATTGAAGTTGCGATTTTCAGAAAAATCGAACGGTCCGATCGAGAGATCGCCAACGCCAGAAACCGGCGCATAATATTACCAGGGGGAAAGTGCGTGGTCGGCGCGGATGGCCGGTGAGGCGTCGCGAAGCTGACCGTAGGCTGGGCGACCATGCTGGTTGGTCCGTGGCTCGAATCTCACCTCATTTATTTCCACATCGCGAGATGTCTTTTTCGTCATTCCAGATGAACGTCATTCGATCCGTTGACGGCAGGAGTCGATCGCGCCATTTACCTGTCCACACGGGGTGCATCGGGTGGTCTGCGCTCCGGGCTGAGAGCCGCGAGCGGGGGATCGAGAGAGACCTTTGTTTTGCTATCAAAAGTGATCATTTTGATCCAGGGTCAAGGAACCTGAACCGTGGACGAAAGCGCAAGTCGCTCCTGCACTTGTGCAGAGCAAGCCAATCCAGTCGCGGGCGCGGAGCCGTCTGGAACGCATCGGTCCATGGCGTGACCGATTGCAAGTGCATCCGGTGTGCTCGGTGCCGCCTGCTTTGGGGGTGGGAAGCCCAGAGCGGTCGGCACGCTGGTGCCGTGACAAAAGCTTGTGGCATATGCCACGAAAAACTGCCACAACAAATCGAGGGTGTTGTACACTATGTTTTGGGCCTTTTTTCTCGGGCCATTTTCCAACGAGATTCATGCTCGCACGATGGGAGTGGGCGCGGGGCATGGTTTTGGGTGGGGGAAACAAAGCGTGTCGGGAGCACGAAGTCATCGGCATGCCGCACGAGATTGGCACTCATGATGCTCGTGCGATGGTCGAGGCCGAAAATCTGGCACATATTAGTAGTAATTGAGATTAGGATCTGACGTTCCGCACATCTGCCCCTGATTATCTCCGAATTACCGCCGCCCAAGTCAGTCGACGAGGGCTGGGCAGCGCCGATTACACCGAGGCTGGCCCAGGGACGCGATGTGACTCGCGGCCGCACGGCCATTGCCTCGCGCACGCGTCCGGTGTGATCGCCGCGGTTCGCGCCCGCTCGCCGGTAGGCCACTACGCCAAGACTCCCTGCCTGACATCGACATCTTCTCGTCAAGTCAAGCCTAACCGCAGTGTCCAATTCCACGAGCCAGAAATTTCTGTAATTCTTCAGTTGGCCGATCTTCGACGTAAGTCTCGCCGAGTGTGACAACCCAAGTAGCCAGTCGAGAACATCTTTGTCCTTCCCCCAGAGAAAGAGCTGTTTTTCTCGGGAAAAAGCGCTTCTCGAAATCACCAAGCGCGATTTGACCAACCGTTTGTCGAAATCGAGTCCCGACGTAGGTCCAATTCGACGCGACTTACGTCAAATTACAACATCATACTTAAGGTGGCGGAATCCGTGGATGCCTTGAAGATTTCTCCTCCAGGACAATCATGTCCGCAGGAATCTCGGCGAGACAGTCGCTCTGCTTCATGTGTCCAGAGCGGCCCCAGCGTATCTTGTCTATGCCGACCACACGAGTTCCTAAGGAGCAACACGGATGCAGAAGCCCAAGAAACGACACGTTCCTTCTTCGACTACTCCCCCACGTCCCGGTGAGATCGCTCGCGCCAAGGGGCAGGCTCTTAGCTCGTACCGCATCGACGCCCTCCCAATCGTCAATCAACTCCTCGCACGCATGCGCCTCGACGAATTTCTCCGATCGTATCTCCCACGCGCCGACCGCCGCTGCCGAATCGCTCCTACGCTGGGAATCTCGCTCCTGCTCAAAAATGTTCTCCTCTCCCGCGAGCCTTTGTACGGCATCGGAGAATGGGCGGCGAGGTTTGCTCCTGAGGCACTCGGCTTCAACGACAGCCAACTGCCTTCTCTCAACGACGACCGGATAGGACGCTGTCTCGATCGCTTGTTCCAAAGCGATATCACCTCATTGGTCCTGGCGCTGGTGGCCCATGTGATCAAAGAATTCGACGTGGACCTCGACGAGCTCCACAACGACTCCACCACCATCACCTTCCATGGTGCATACGCTGACGCGGCCAAGGAAGAAATGCGGGGCAAACGGACCAGGATGGCGATCACCTGGGGTTACAACAAGGATCATCGCCCAGACCTTAAGCAACTACTTTACATCCTCACAGTGGCCAAGGACGGTGCCGTTCCGTTGTACTTCCAGGTTGCCAGCGGCAACGTGGCGGACGATCAAACCCACCGCGCTACCTGGGATCTTCTCTGTCGCCTGACGGGAAGGCGAGATTTCCTCTACGTCGCGGACTGCAAGCTGGCCAGCGCCGAGAACATGGCCCATATCCATCAACGCCAAGGCCGGTTTTTAACCGTGCTGCCGCGGACTCGGTCAGAGGACGGCATCTTCCGAGACTCACTCGGCAGTGGCCAGATCCAGTGGCGGCACATCCATGACAAGCGAAATGACGACGGCAAGATTGTGGATAAGTACTCGATCTCCGAGCCGGGTTCGCTGAGCGTCGAAGGATACCGACTGGTTTGGTACCACAGTACGCGCAAAGCCGAGCAGGATTCCCATGCGCGTCATCAACAGGTCGAAAGAGCCTTGATCGAATTGTCGGAGCTGCGTTTGAAGCTCTCATCTCCGCGGACGCGGTTTCGACAAGAGGCGAAGGTTGTGGATGCCGTTCAGGAAATCCTCCGGGCGCGGGCGCTGAGAATTGGATCGTCACGGAGATCAAAGAGCGAACCGAGGAGAGGTTCCGCCAGGACCGGCGAGGTCGACCGAATGATCAAACGCGATACGTCAGGAAGACGAGCACTCGCTTCGAGCTGGCGTATCACATCGATCACGAGAGACTCGTCGCGGAAACGGCGGGTGACGGAGTCTTCCCTTTGATCACGAACGACCATTCACTGTCGGGCTTGGAAATGTTGCTGGCCTACAAGGGCCAGCCGGCGCTGGAGAAACGGTTTTCGCACTTGAAGACGGACTTCGAAGTCGCCCCGGTTTATCTTAAGGAGGCCAGCCGGATTCAGGCGTTGCTCTGTGTCTATTTTCTGGTGCTCCTGGCTGAATCGCTACTCGAACGCGAGCTGCGTCGTGCCATGGACCGCGAGGCGATTGAAAGCCTGCCTCTGTATCCAGAAAGTCGGAAGTGTCGCCATCCCACAGCTCGTCGGCTGATCGACCTGTTTGAGGATGTGCAACGGCACTCGCTGCAAGTCGGACGGCGACCGTCAGTGGTTTTCACAACTCAATTGAGCCGGCTGCAACGGCGAGTGCTGCGTCTGCTTGGTATGTCGAAAGTCTACGATGGCTGATTTGGTCAGCCAGCGTGCGACTGTTCTCGACGGCGCTGAACCGCAAGACATAAGCGTGAGCGGATAACAACTCTTGCGATAGTCAAGCAGTCGAGCCCTCAAATCGACCATGGGTTGCGAGCGGTAATCGACTGCTGACTTGCGTGAGAGACCCCCAGCGCCTGCCCGATTTACCGCCGGGCGATATTCCGGGATAATCAAGGGCAGATGTGCGGAACGTCAGTAGGATTAAGATTAGGATTAGGATTAAGATTAAGATTATGGAACGCGTTCGCTCGGGGAGCGCGGGCGACACGCACCGTTCGACCCTCTCCGCGGATTGCACACGGAGTGTGCCTGCTACACGAGTGCGTTCCCGTAGTCCTTGTGGGGTAAGGACGCGCGACGAATGTACAAAACGAACTCGACCTCGGGGTGATCGCGAGATTAGCCGGCGGAAGCGCCGTCGAGGCCGAGTTCTTTGGACACGCGGTCGACGGCGCGGGCGTGTTTCTTGCGAAGGGCTTCGGGGGTGGTGCCGGCCTCGGCGGCGAGCTCGGCCCAGGCACGGCCCGAGGCGCGTTGTTCGGCGATCCAGCGTTCGTCGGGGCTGAGGCGGCCCCATGCGGCTTGCAGGAGCTCGCGGGCGGCGGCGACGCGGCTGGCGGTCGGCTCGGCGCCGGGGGGATCGATTGCGGCGAGGTCCATTCTGCGCGTCAATCCTCGGCCGCGACGCTCGGTCGTCTGGCGGCGAACCTGGTCCGTGAGCTTGTTGCGGGCCATCGTCACCAGAAGCCGGACGAGATCTTCAGGCTTCTCCACTTCGTACTGACCGAGCGCGGCGCGGTAGAAGAAGCTGCCCATGACCGACTGGCAGATGTCCATCGACTCGAGCGCTCCGGTGAGCCGCGAGTCGAGCAGCTTGATGCGAACGGCGCGGCGGATCGCCGACTCGTACCGGCGAACGAGGCTCGACGGCCGCGTCCTGGTCGCCCGCACGGACGCGACGCAGCAAATCAGGGAAAGGGGTTTCTTCACCCATCTCGAAACCTCGTGAAACAAGGAGCCAGTCATCAAAAAGTCAGTGCGATCACGGCGTGGCGACGAAGGGATTGACCGGGAAAACAACGTCTTGCAACAGCAACTGAAAGTCGGTTCGGGCCTTGAGAGAGTCAAACGCGGCATCGGTGCGGATGTCGGGGTTGCGATAGCCCGCGGCGACGGCCCGGCTCAGGCACTCGATCGCTTTGCGGGTCTCGGCCGGTCGCGCGCCGGCATCGAGCGTGGAATCTTGCGCGCCGCGAGAGCGGCGAGGCCGGCGTGTGCCGTGGCCAGCGTGACGAGATCCTCGCCGGATGGATTCGACAGGCCCTCCAAGAGAGTGATTGCGCGGCGCAGGCCCGCCACCGCACTCGTGGGGCATTGCAGCGGTACAAGTGCGGCCGCGAGCTGGGTCAGGCTATAAGCGAGATCACCCCGAAAGAGCGCGGTCGCCGGGTGGGCGCGCACGAGTGCCTCGCGAATAGCGACCGCACGTTCGAGGGGCGGCCGCGCTTCGGCCGGCGAGCCGGCGGTCGTGAGTGCTTTGCCGAGGTTGGTGAGGCTCGAGGCAAGGCGAACCTGGAAGTCTGGAACGGCGGGGTTCGCGGCGGCGAGCTTCTCCTGGCCCCCCACGATACGGCGGAACGACTCGAGCGCCCGCTTCGTATCGCCCTTTCCTACCAGAGCGAGGCCGACGCCGTTCTGGTACCACAGCAAGTCGCTCTTGAACTGGGTGTCGGCGGGGTGAGCGTCGACGAGTTTCTGGAGGACGGCCACGGCTCGCTCAAACGATTCGAGCGCGGCTGCGGCGTCACCGGCGGCGAGCCGCAGGCTACCGATGCTGTTGTGGCTGGCCGCAAGGCCAGTCTGCACGTTTGTGACAAGGGGGTTCGAGTCGACGAGCTTCTCGCGAATTGCCAGGGCGCGCTGGTGAAAAGCCAGCGCGCCGGTTGGATCACCCTTTCGCGACTGCACGTGGCCGATGCCGTCGAGACTCCAGGCAAGGTCGCCCTGCAAATGCGTGATTGCGGGATTGGCGGCGGCGAGCTTCGACTGGCCGGCGGCGGCCCGGCGGTAGGACGCGGCCGCTCTATCCAGGTCACCGGTCGAGAGCTGCACGCTCGCGATGGCGCTATGCGTGTTCACATATGTGCTCTGGTATTCGGTGGCGGAGGGGTTCGACTCAACCAGCTTTTGACGGACGTCCAGAGCCTGGCCGAGCGAGCGGAATGCGCCGGCGGAGTCGCCGGTCTGCGCCAGCACGTGACTGATGACTTCCAGGGTCCAGGCCAGGTCGTGCTGGAAACCGGCGACGGTGGGGTTCGACTCGGCGAGTTTCGACTGAATCGCCGCGGCGCGGCGGCACGACTCGAGCGCGGCGCCCGGGTCGCCGTGTTTCCAGAGGAGCTCACCAATGCCGTACAGGCTGCCGGCCAGGTCGTTCTGGAACTGCGTGACTGCGGGGTTCGCGGCGGCCATCTTCTCGTGAATCGCGAGCCCTCTGCGGTAGGACTCGAGCGCGCCGGAGATGTCGCCGGCCTCCGAAAGAACGTTACCGATATAGACGTGACTGGCGGCCAGACTGAATTGAGCTGCGGTGGCGGTGGGATTCGAGCTGGCGAGCTTCTGGCGAATTGCGAGCGCCCGGCGATGCCGGTCGAGCGCGCCGGCCACGTCGCCGGTGACCATTCGCGCGGTGCCGATGCTGGTGTGGGTATCTGCGAGATCGCTCTGGAACTGGGTATCGGCAGGGTTTGCGTGCGCGAGTTTCTCCTCGATCGCCAGCGCTCGTTGATACGACTCGAGAGCGGCACCGGTGTCGCCGGCGAGTGCCTGGAGATTGCCGATGGCGCTCTCGATCCGGCCGAGCGAATCCCGCGCTTCGTCAGTCACGGCGCCCGAAGCGATGAGGCGCTCGGCGAGGTCTCGGGCTTCGCGGTAGGTCGATTGGGCACGGGCGGTGTCTCCCGTCTCGGTGTAGAGGTAGCCCACCGAGAGCAGGCTCTGCGCCAGGTCGAGCACCGAAGCCGGCGGCGCATCGGGCCGGGCCGCCTCCTCGCGGCGAGCCGCGAGCGACTTACGGTGAACGGCCAGTGCCTCGGGCTTGTTGCCGATCCTGGCCGTGAGCTCCCCGAGCTCGTAATAGGCCCGGCCCAGCTCGATCCGCGACGCCCGGTCCGTCTGGGCTTTGAGCAGGGCCTCGAGCTTGCCGTAGAAGTCGGCTGCGCCGCGGAGAAGCTTGTTGCGCAGGTCCTCAAACTGCCTTTCTTTGAGGAGCAAGTCTTCGGCCACCTCGCCGTGGAAGAGCTTGATGGCGGCCATCGCGAGCTCGAAACGGGCGCGCTCGCGCTCGTTGGAGGCGATCAGCTCGGCGTTGTTCTTGCGCTCGCGGGCGTTCAAGGCGGAGAGCAGACCGTTGGCGATGGTCAGGTCCGCGTTGGCTTGCGTCTGCACCGCGAGCACGGCGGCGGTGCCGATGAACGCCGCCACGATGGCCACGGCAGCCGCCGTCACGACCGTGCGATTGCGCTTGCCCCACCGCCGCATCCGCCGAACGACGGGCTCTCGAAACGCGGTCACCGGCTGGTCTGCGATCCAGCGCTCGATGTCGTCGCCGAGCGCGCGTGCGGTGGGATAGCGGTCCTCGGGACTTCGCGCCATCGCCTTCAGGCAGATTGCCTCGACGCCCGATCGATCGAACGATTGACAGACCTGGGCCGGAGGAACTCTCCCCGCCAGACCGCGTCAAGCATGGCGGCGACGGCGGCACCAGGTTCCGCATCAAACGGTGGACTGCCCGCGAGCAGGGCAAAGAGCGTTGCCCCCAGGCTGTAGACGTCGGACCGGGGGCCGAGCCGGCTGTGATCGCCGTGGGCTTGCTCGGGACTCATGAAGGCCGGCGTGCCCATCGCCGAGCCCGGCAGGGTCTCGAAGCTGCCGCTGCCGGCCGTTGGAATCAACGTTCGTTCGGATTGCGGCACATTGCTTCCGGCCCGGCCAACGGACTTGGCAAGGCCCCAATCGACCACAAGGGTCTCGCCATGCTTGCCGACGATGATGTTGCCCGGCTTCACGTCGCGGTGGAGCACGCCGCGACTGTGCGCGTATTCAATCGCGTTGCAGACGTCCAGGAATCGCCGCAACAGCTTTTGCAGCTCGAGCGAGCGCCGGCCGGGGTCTCGCTTCAGCGAGCTATCGGCGTGGAACCGATTGATGGCCTGCTTCAAGCTATCGCCTCGGACGAACCGCATCGCGTAAAACGGCCGGCCGTTGGCGTAGGTGCCTACTCCATAGACCGGGACGATGCCGGGGTGCTCGAGACCGCCGGCGATCTCGGCTTCGACCAGAAACCGGCGGCGGCTCGACGGGTCGTCGGCAAGCCGGTCGTGGATTTGCTTGAGCGCGACCTCGCGGTGGAGCTCGGTGTCGAGCGCGACGAAAACCGCGCCCAGGCCGCCTCTGGCGTGCGGCCGGAGAACGCGGAACCGCTGTCCGTTCGAGGAACATGTACCGACCGAAACGGTCGAGCGGCCGGCATCAACCGGGCTATCCCACGACGATCCTTGCTCGGCGAACATACCGTGGATTTCGAACTGCTCACGGATCGCGGCGCTCAGCTCGGGAAAGCGGTGGATGTATTCCTCGGCGGTGGGAGACTCTCCTTGCTGTTCGCGCAGAACGACCTCGTTGTAGATCAAGTCGAGGATGCATTCGGGATGGTCCGACAGATCCGGTTCACGTTCCAGGTATTCCTCGACGGGGACGCGCCGGCCTTGCGCCGAGCAATCGCGCTGCTCGGCCAAGAGCTCCGCGCGGTGAGGAGACCAGGGGCCGTCGGTCGAGGGAGTGGGCGCGGCGCCTTCCGGAGGGTGGTCGGCTGCCGAGTCGTCCGTGCGATGCTTCGCCCCGATCAAGGCGACGCTCGAGGACAGCTCGGAATCGTTGAGCTGCGCCAGCCGCTCGCGGGTGGACTGGCCGGCCTCGATGGCGGCGAGGCTCTGCTGGGCGTCGTCTCCGTGCAACTTAACGTGCTCGGTGACGAGTCCGTCGAGCAACGAGCGCCGGGCAGCGTCGAGATTTCCTTGCGCGACCAGGATCTCGGCCATGGAGCGAGCTTTGTCGCGCGTCCAGGCGGAGAAGGCTGCGAACAACGCCCCCTGGTTGATCAGGCCGGTCTGGAGCGCGAGGAGTCCAAAGAGCAAGTTCTGGTCACCACTCACCTTGGACATAGATAGGACCCTCGGTGGCCGGGCGAAGAGTCGGGATGAGGAAGTCGGCCGCGAGACGGATGCCGAGGCGTTCCTCATTCGTGATACGGAAGACCTGCATTATCGCATGAGTCCAATCGCGATTCCAAGCAACGTTGGCGGAACGCCTCAAGGGGAGTTTAGCTCAGGAGCCATAGACGGGGCCCGCGGATTCGGAGGCATTGTGCCGGGGGGGTGGGGGCCCTACGATATTCGTTGGCCACGCTCGACGGGGACGAGCCTGCTCGGGAGAGCCCCGTGCCGATGGAAATTGCCCAATCGCCAGCACTTGGATGCCGAGAGTCTTTGCTCACACGCCATGAACGAACTTGACGACCCTACCCCGGAGGAACTGGCCAAGCACCTGGAACAGAGACCGGAAGGGGAGGAACGAGTTGCCGGGGCCGACGGTGCGGATGATTTGACGCCGACCGACGAGTCAATGCTCCCTCGCGAGCGCTCGCAGACTTTCCGGGCCGACGTGCGACATCGTGCTTTGCTTCGAGGGTCGGAGAGCTCGGAGCGGTTCGTGGTCGGTGAGGGCGGATTGATCGGCCGCGGCGCGGAGTCGGTCCAATTCCTGCTCGATCATCCTCACGTCTCGCGGCGGCACGCCAGTGTGACGGTGGAAGGCCGACGGGTCGTGATTGCGGACCTGGATAGCTCGAACGGCACATTTGTGAATGGCCGTCAGATCACGAAGGCGACGACCCTGGTACCGGGCGATCGCATCGACATCGGGCCATTTTCCAGTCAGTTTGACGGCACGGCGCTCGTGAGCAGGTCGCGGTCGAACAACATCGAGCTTGCCGCGAACGGACTGCAGCGAGTTGTACAGGACCGCGTTACGGGCAAGCCTGTGGCGCTTCTGACCGACATCAGCCTGGTGGTTCGTCCCAAGGAGTTCGTCTGCGTGCTCGGGCCGAGCGGTTCGGGGAAGTCAACGCTGCTGGAAATCCTGAGTGGACGGAACCCGCCGTCACGCGGGGTCGTGACACTCAACGGCGAAAACCTCTACGCCGATTTCGAGGCCCTCAAGGGGGACATCGCAGTCGTGCCCCAGAAGGACATCTTGCACGACTCGCTGGCCACGGGAGCCGCACTTGGCTATACGGCGGAGCTGCGGTTACCGTCGGATCTCACGCGTGATGAGCTCGAAGCGAGTGTTGCCGACATCCTGGAAGTGGTTGGCCTTTCCAGCCGGCGCGACATCTTGATCAGGCACCTGAGCGGCGGGCAGGTGAAGCGGGCGAGTCTGGCCAATGAGCTGGTTGCGCGGCCGAGCCTGCTGTTCCTGGACGAAGTGACGTCGGGGCTCGACGAGCAGACCGACCGCGAGGTGATGGGGTTGTTCCGGCAGGTGGCTGACGGGGGCAAGACGGTCGTGTGCATCACGCACAGTCTGGCCAATGTCGAGGCGACGTGTCACCTGGTCGTGATCCTGACCGAGGGCGGCCGACTGGCGTTCGTGGGAACGCCGGAGGAAGCCAAGAGCTATTTCGGCATGGCGCGGCTTGGCGACGTGTACTTGAAGCTCGCCGAACGAACGCCGGACGAATGGCACGACCGCTTTCGATCGAGCCCACTTTACAAGCACTACGTGACGGACAGACTGCCTTCGGCGGCGGTCCCGGGACGGGTGGCGCACGTGGCGCCGGCTGGTCCGGCGCCGGGCGGACCCGGCGCAATGCGGCAAACCTGGGTGCTGATCCGACGGTATGTCGCGATCTGGCGAGGCGATCACCAGGCGCTGCTGGCCTTGCTCGCGCAGAGCTTCCTGGTATCGATCTTGCTTGGGATGGTGTTCGGAAACGTGAACGAGGAGTCCGATTTGCGCGACCGGCTTGCGCATACCGTAAACCTGTTCAACCTGATGGTTGTGTCGTGTTTCTGGTTCGGGTGCAACACGGCGGCCAAGGAGCTAGTCAAGGAGCGCGTGATCTTCCAGCGCGAGCGGGACTACAACCTTCGGATCATGAGCTATTTCGTCTCAAAGCTGCTGGTGCTCGCCCTGGTTGGCACTCTTCAGGCGACGATGCTCTTCGGCATCGTTCGGCCCTGGTGCCATCCGCCGGGGCAGGCGGCAGCGCAGTGGGCGACGCTCGCCGCTTTAGCGGTCGCGGGAACCGCCGTCGGGCTGCTTATCTCGGCGGTGGCCCGGACGGAAGAGGTGGCAACGGCTCTGGTGCCGATTGCCGTAATCCCGCAGATCATCCTGGCGGGGCTCGTCGTCCCGCTCAAGGGATTCGTCAAGTATCTGGCGCGAGGATTCATCACCGTCTACTGGGGCCAGCAAGCGATTGAACGATTGCTTTCGGATACTGATCGAATGCTGCTCAAGCGAGAAAAAGCGGAATGGGTTGTGGCACTTCTGGTCATCCTGCTGCATGCGCTGGCGGCCGCGGTGGCGACGGTTGTGATTCTTCAGCTCACCGCGGGGAAACGGCGGCGCTAAGTGCTTATAGAGCAAGGTGCATCGTCGAATGATCAAAACGAAATCCGCAGTGGGTTGGACTCGGCGGGGGAGACGGAGAGTGGTCCAGGTCGGCGCGGTTTCGCTTCTCGTGCAGGCCAACGCTTGCGCGGCTGCGCGGGAGCCTCGCGCTCCCGGGATGGTGAACAGCTCAGGGACGCGGCTGGGCGAACAGGTCGGCGGGGAGGTCGGCGGGTGGGGCTTTCGAGTGCGGCTTGCCAGGCTGTTCGGGCTTCGCCGTCCGGCGAGCGGCGGCGAGGTTGGTGCGGATTTCGAATATTCGGGGATGGTCTTTGCGCAGCTTGGGCTCGAGCGCTGCGAGAACTGTTTCGAAGAGAGGGATTGCCTCGACCGCGTGCCCGGTGACGCGCAGGGTCTCGGCGATGTTCGCCCTGACCCAGAGGGTCTCCGGATCGTCCGGGCCGAGCTTGGGAATCATGATCTTCAGGTCTTTTTGAAGCAGCGCCATCGCTTCGTCCGTGCGGCCGGCGGAGCGGTAGGCCGCGGCGAGGTTGTAGCGGCACGGCATCGCGATACCATTGTCCACGCCCAGGTTGGCCTCGAGCGCGAGCAAGGTGGGTTCGAACAAGGCGATTGCGTCGGCGGTGCGGCCGGCTGCCAGGTATGTGGCGGCGAGGCTCGAGCGGGTCCGGAGGGTGCCGGAGTGGTTGGCGCCGAGTGTCGCTTCCTCGGCTCTGGCATTCACCTCGAACAGACGAATCGCCTCATCGAGGCGCCCGGCACTCCGGTAGGCGCGGGCGAGGCTCGAGCGGCAGACGAGCGTGCTGGGGTGAACGGATCCGAGCTTCGCCTCCATCAAGCTGAGCGTCTCCGCGAGCAGATCAATGGCCTCTTGCGTGCGGCCGACCCGTTCGAAAATGACCCCGAGGTTCTGGCTGCTCAGGAGTGTGTCGGGATGGTCACGGCCGAGGCTGGATCGGTAGAGGTTGAGGGATTGTTCATAGAGTGCGAGCGCCTGTTCCAGGCGACCCGCATCAAAATGTGTCGCGGCGAGGTTTTCCATACCGTTCAGAGTCTCGATGTGGTCCGGCCCGAGCCTCCGCTGTTGCACGCGGAGATTCTGCTCATGCAGCGTCGCCGCCTCGTCGGGCCGGTCAAGTGCGCGGTACGCCTCGGCCAGACCGCCGCGGAGGTTGAGAGTCAATGGATCTTCCTGGCCGAGAGCCTGTTCGCTCAACTTGAGCGCCGCCTCGAACTCCGCGGCCGCCTGGGACGGACGGCCGAACGACAGGTACGCGGTGGCGAGGTTGCCTCTGCTCTGGAGTGTGTCGCGGTGAGCGGGGCCAAGTGTCGCCTGCTGGGTCTTGAGCGTCGCTTCATGCTGCTTGATCACCTCAGCGGCACGGCCTGCGGCGTGATAGAGCGCGAAGAGGCTGCTTCGGCTGGCGAGCGTCCGGGGATTGTTGGGCCCGAGACGGGCGTGATGCGTCTGGTAAGCACGAAGCTCGAGGGTGATGGCCTCGGCGGTATTGCCGAGGTTAGCCTGGCTCTGCGCGAGGACCTCTTGGAGTTTCGCGACCGTGAGCGCGTCACCAACCGATTCGCCGTCCAGAGCCGCGGCGGCCTGAGTCAAACGCTCGCCCAAGATGGCGCGGAGGGGCTTGTGCTCACGTTTTTCCGAGCGCGGATCCAGGTCCCTGAATACCGAGGCGAGCAGCTCGTTGCCCCTTTCGACCTGTTCGAGACGGGCCTTGGCCAAGGAGCTCGCGTCATGCTCCTTTCCGGCCAGGAGGCGCTCACGGCGGGCGGCCATGGCCGAGAGCGCGGCGATCGCGATCGAAGCGACGAGCGCAACGAGCAAGGAAGCGGCGGCCGCGGTGACGGACAAGCGGTGTTGCCGCGCCCACCGCCGGGCGCGCTCGGAGAGGGGCTCTGGTCGAGCTGAGACCGGTTCATCGGCTATCCAGCGCTCGATGTCGTCGGCCAGCGCGCGCGATGATGCGTAGCGATCAAGCGGGATTCGCGCCATCGCCTTCAGGCAGATCGCCTCGAGCGGCGCGGCAATCGACGGATTGAGCTTCCTGGGTCGCTCGAAGTCGCCCCTCCAGACGGCGTCCAGCACCGCGCCAACATTGTCGCCCTGGAACGGCGGGCGGCCGGTGAGCAGTGCGTAGAGCGTCGCCCCCAAACTGTAGACGTCTGATCGTGGCCCCAGCCACTCGAGGTCGCCGTGGGCTTGTTCGGGACTCATGAATGCCGGCGTTCCCAGCGCCGAGCCGGGCAGCGTCTCGGAGCTGCCGCTGCCCGAGGAAGGAACCAGGGTTCGCTCCTCTTGCACCACGTCGGGTTGGGCCCGGCCCACGGACTTGGCCAGGCCCCAATCGACGACGAGGGTCTCACCATGTTTGCCGACGATGATATTGCTCGGCTTCAAGTCGCGGTGGAGGACGCCGCGGCTGTGCGCATATTCGATCGCGTTGCAGACGTCCAGGAAGCGGCGCAGGAGCTTTTGCTGTTCGAGCGAGCGCCGGCCGGGATCACGCTTCAAGGCTTCGTCGGAATGAAATGCGGCGATGGCTTCTTTGAGGCTTTCACCCCTGATGAAGCGCATGGCGTAGAACGGGCGTCCGTTCGCGTAGGTTCCGACCCCATAGACCGGGACGATGCCGGGGTGCTCGAGTCCGCCGGCGATTTCGGCCTCGATCTGGAAGCGCCGGCGGCTCACCGGGTCGTCGGCGAGCTCGTCGTGAATCTGCTTGAGCGCCAC
Organism: uncultured Planctomycetota bacterium; assembly: GCA_963823665.1. Taxonomy (GTDB): domain Bacteria; phylum Planctomycetota; class Planctomycetia; order Isosphaerales; family Isosphaeraceae; genus CAVXHV01. The sequence continues at coordinate 24,596 of CAWGMQ010000001.1, read as the reverse complement.
CTCACGGTGCAGCTCGGTGTCGAGCGCGACGAAAACCGCGCCCAAGCCGCCTCTGGCGTGCGGCCGGAGAACGCGGAACCGCGAACCGCGAGACGACGATGTGCCGACGGCGAAACTCGACGCCCCCCCGGCAACGGCCGCGCTCGATGGAGCTTCCTCGTGCGAGAACATATCGTGGATATCGAACTGCCTGCGAATCTCGTCGCCGAGCGCCGGAAAACGGCTGACGTATTCGTCGGCGGCGGGTGCCTCTCCTCGATGTTCGCGCAGCACGACCTCGTTGTAGATCAAGTCGAGAAGGGCGTCGGAATCGTTACTCAGCCCGGGCTCGCGTTCCAGGAATTCCTCGACAGGCACGCGCTCGCCCTGGCCCCAGCGGCGGACCTGTTCAGCAAGGTGCTCTTCCGTTCGATCGAAGCGGATGCCAACGGACGAGGGAGGCACGACGACAGGCGGAGAGTCGTCGGCGACCGCCGTCTCCGGACGATGGTTTGCCCCGATCAAGGCGATGCTGGCATTCAGATCGCTATCGCGGATTCGAGAGAGTTGTTCGCGGATCGAAGGGCCTGTCTCGATGGCAGCCAAGCTCTTCTCCGGGGCATCATCGTGAACCTTGAGGTGCACGTCGAGCAGACCCTCGAGTATCGAACGGCGACCCGCGTCGAGCTCGCCCTGCTCGAGGAGGATTTCGGCGAGCGATCGAGTCTTGTCGCGAGTCCAGGCGTTGAAAGCCGCGAACAACGCTCCCTGGCCGACCAGGCCGGTCTGGATCGCGAGCAGCCCGAAGAGCAGGTTGCGGTCAACCTCGACCTTCGACATGCGGAGATGCTCCCGGTGATCGATCGAAGGAGGTCAGCGCGGGGCATCCTGCCTCGAGAATGTCTTCACGCAGGCGTTGCACCGAGCACCGCGTGGATCAGATTATCGCACGCTCTGCGATTTCGATTCCAAGCGATGTTGCGCGAATGTTGCTGAGTGAGATGGCCACCGCGTTGATTGGTTCCACCGATTGACGTCGCATTCCAGGAATTCCGGGTAGAATGAAGTGGAGGACCTCCCCATTGTCCAAACGCGACGATAAAACCTCTGAGCTGGCGCTTCCGCTGGACAACCAGCAAATTGCCGTGTGCCTCGACGAGGTCGCCGGGCTGCTGGAATCCCAGGGAGCGAACGTTTTTCGGGTTCGCGCCTACCGATCGGCGGCTCAGATTCTGCGGGACCGGCCGGACCAGGTCCACGAGATTCTGGACCGTGAGGGCTTGGAAGGCCTCTTGCGCCTGCCGGGCATTGGCGAGTCGCTGGGCCGCTCAATCGAGCGGCTGGCGCGCACCGGCCGATCCGGGCTGCTCATGCGGTTGCGCGGCCAGGCTGGGCCGGAGCACGATTTCCGCACTCTGCCGGGAATCGGTCTGGAAACGGCATGCCGCATTCACGAGCAGCTTGGAATCGAATCGTTGCAGGAACTGGAAGCCGCGGCGAATGATGGGCGCCTGACCCGCGTGCAGGGCATGGGGCCGAAGCGCATCAGAGGCATTCGCGAGGCGCTCGCCGGTCGCTTCCGCCGCCCGACCAAGCTGGTCAGTGCCGCGGCTTTTTCTGTTTCTGTTCCTGTTCCTGTGCACCTGGGGGCCCGGGAGCCGTCCGTGTCGGACCTGCTGGAGATGGATCGGGAATATCGGGAGCAAGCCAAGGCGGGCCGCTTGCCGCGGATCGCCCCTTTGCGATTCAATCCCACTCATGAATCATGGCTGCCGATCATGCATATGCAGCGCGGAGCCAACCATTACACAGCACTCTATTCGAACACCGCGAGAGCTCACGAGCTAGGCACGACGCATGATTGGGTGATCATCTACCGAGACGATGACGGCGGCCACGGTCAGTGGACTGTCGTGACGGCGCGATACGGCTCGCTGACGGGGCGACGAATCGTTCGCGGCCGTGAAGACGAGTGCGCAGAGTATTACGCCGCAGCGGGCAGTGGTCGCGCAGCCGGGGAAAAGCGGCGGGCAGGCAGGTGTTGACGACGATTTTGCGTGAGCGCAGGAGGCCCTTGCTTGTGGCGCGGTCGGCGTCTAGCATGTGGGGGTCATTTGCTTGCTCACGAGGGGCGGGCAAACCGGGGTTGCGGCAGCCCGTGCGATCGCCAGTGAGCGGTCACGCGGGCGTTTTTTTGGGGGTGACTCAAATGGACACACAGCCGAGTGGCTCGGAACAGCCGCCGAAGCAACCGCATCATGCGAAGCATGTCCAGCCGGCCCATCATCCCACGCACACCCATCACGTTCGACCGATTGATCCGGGTTATCGGCTGGTCGTGCGGATCACGTTGTGGGTGATCGCGGGCACCGTTCTGGTGGGACTTTGCATCTGGTGGATGTCCACGTGAAGGGCTGATGTGATGGCCAAGGGACGCATCTTGATCGGTAAACCGGGCCTTGACGGACACGACCGCGGGGCGAAGTACATCGTCCAACTGCTGCGCGACGCGGGCTATGAGGTGCTCTACACGGGCATCCGCCGCAGCCCGGAAGAGATCGTGAATATGGCGATCGAGGCAAATGTCGACGCGATCGGGCTCTCGGTGATGAGCGGAGCGCACAAGGTCCATTTCAAACGCGTGATCGACCTGCTTGCGGAAAGAGGGGCCGAGAGTATTCTGGTGTTCGGCGGCGGGCTGATCCACCCGGACGATTTTGCCTACATGAGCGGGATTGGCGTGAAAGCGATCTTCACACCTGGCGCCTCGGCGGATTCGATTTTGACCTCGATCGAACGAATGCTCGAGGAACGGAGCCATGCAAGCGTCGAATGAATTCACGCTCGAAGCCGCGATTGCGGCGGCTTTGAAGTCCAAGGTCGACGACCAAGAGAGGGCAGTAGCTCGATGATTCCGCGGGACATTGAAGACGACGCGGCGAAGTGGTCGGAGGGCGCGCTCAAGGATTCCCTCGCCCATTTCCCGGAGCGGAGTGAGAGCTTCACGACGGCGTCGGGGCTGCCGGTTGAGAGGCTCTACCTGCCCGACCAGGATGGCGTCGATCGCTATCGTGACCGGCTTGGGTTTCCCGGGACGTTTCCGTTTACCCGCGGTGCCCATCCGACGATGTACCGCGGCCGGCTCTGGACTATGCGCGAGTACGCAGGGTATTCGACCGCCGAGGAATCGAACAAACGCAATCGATATCTTCTGGCCCAGGGATCGACCGGGCTCAGCATCGCATTCGACCTGCCCACGCAGATTGGTCTCGACTCGGACCATGCTCTCTGTGTCGGTGAAGTCGGAAAGGTGGGCGTGGCGATCAACACGCTTGCCGACATGGAGGCCCTCTTCGACGGCATTCCGCTCGACCAGGTCTCGACGTCGATGACCATCAACGCCCCTGCCGCTGTTCTGCTCGCGATGTACGTGGCTGTCGCGGAAAAGCAGGGGATCGATCCGGTGCAACTGCGGGGTACGATCCAGAACGACATTCTCAAGGAGTACATCGCGCGCGGCACATACATCTTTCCACCCAAGCCGAGCCTGCGTCTGATCGAGAACACGTTCGAGTACTGCAGCCGGAATGTGCCGCACTGGAATACGATCTCGATCAGCGGATATCACATTCGCGAGGCAGGTGCATCGGCGGTGCAGGAGCTTGCGTTCACACTCGCGGATGCGATCTGCTACATCGAAACAGCCCTCAAGGCAGGGTTGCACATCGACGACTTCGCGCCGCGGCTGGCGTTCTTCTTCGCGGCACATTCGGATTTCTTCGAAGAAATCGCCAAGTTCCGTGCGGCTCGCCGGCTTTATGCCCGAATCATTCGCGAGAGGTTTCAGGCCAAGAAGGCCGAGAGTATGATGCTGCGGTTCCACACGCAGACGAGCGGTGCCACACTGACGGCACAGCAGCCGGAGAACAACGTCGTGCGGGTGAGCCTCCAGGCGCTGGCCGCCGTGCTCGGAGGAACGCAGAGCCTGCACACCAACAGCAAGGATGAGGCGCTCGCGCTGCCGAGTGAAGAATCGGTGCGACTGGCGCTTCGCACGCAGCAAGTGATTGCTTATGAAACGGGTGTCACCAGCACCGTGGACCCGCTAGGCGGAAGCTTCTATGTGGAGCATCTGACCGATGCGATCGAAGCGGAGGCCGAGCGGCTCATCAAGCAGATCGACGAGATGGGCGGAATGGTCGCGGCGATCGAAGGCGGAATCGTGAGAGAATTAATCGATCGCACCGCGTTTGAATGGTCACGCGGGATTGACAAGAAGGAGAGGATCGTTGTCGGAGTGAACGACCACACTGACGACGAGGCGCCGCACATGCACATGTTTGAGGTCGGCGAAGAGGTTCGTCAGCGCGAGATCGACCGGCTCAATCAAGTGAGATCGCAGCGGGATAGTCGCGCGGTCGCGACCTCGCTCGCGGCGCTGCGTCGCGTTGCCGCGGAGGAGTCACGAAATCTGATGCCGCCGATCCTTGACGCCGTGCGAGCGTATTGCTCCACCGGTGAGATTTGCGGGGTGCTGCGCGAGGTATTTGGCGAGTATCATTCATAGGCCGGCCGGTCACCGGGGTGCTTTGACACTTCGGTGGAACATCCAGGGGGAGGATCTTGTGCCGCTTGTGCTCACGACGATTGAAGGCGCCACCGGCACGATCACGCTCAATCACGAAGCGAAGCGCAATGCCCTCTCCAGAGTGGTGATCGAGGAGTTGATTTCGGCTCTCGACCAAATGACAGCCTCCGGTGTGCGATCCGTGATCTTGCGGGCGAAGGCCGGCGCGGTGGTGTGGTCGGCGGGACACGATGTATCGGAGCTGCCCGCGCATGGGCGTGATCCGCTCGCGTACGACGACCCACTGCGCCGCGTCGTGCGCGCGATCGAGTCGACACCCGTGCCGATCATCGCGCTGGTCGAGGGGAGCGTTTGGGGCGGCGCCTGCGAGGTCGTGATTACCTGCGACATCGTCATCGCCGCGCCCTCCGCGACCTTCGCGTTCACTCCGGCCAAGCTGGGCGTGCCTTATAACATGGTGGGCATCTTGAATATGATGAAATCGATCGGGGTGCCGCTGCTCAAGGAGATGCTGTTCACGGCTCGGCCAATCCCGGCTGAGCGGGCTGCCCGAGTCGGAATGGTCAACGCCGTCGTTCCCGCGACCGAGATTGAAGATGTGACGCGGGAGATTGCCGCCCGGATCGCGGAGACATCGCCGCTGTGCATCGCGCTTTTCAAAGAGGAGCTAAGGGTGCTGGCCGAGGCACGTCCTCAGAGCCCGGAGACATTTGAGCGGCTCCAAGGCATGCGGCGGCAGGTTTATGATAGTGAGGACTATCAGGAGGGCATCCAATCATTTCTGGAGAAGCGGAAACCCGCATTCAAAGGCAAGTAGGCGTTGCTGCGTGTCCTGTCAGGGCTCGGCAACACGCGAACGGCGAAAAGGGCAGGTGCGACGCTACGGGAGGAGCAGGACATTGCGTATCGGAGTTTTCACGAGCGGCGGCGACGCCCCAGGTATGAACGCGTGCATCCGCGCGGTTGTTCGGGCCGCGCTCCCGCTTGGTGACGAAGTCATCGGCATCCGTCGTGGCTACCAGGGGATGCTCGAGGAGGATTTCTACTATTCGTTTCATCGGAATGATCGGCAGATGCACCTCCGGAGTGTCTCGGGCATCATTCATCGCGGAGGTACGATCCTGCACACCAGCCGTTGTGAGCGATTCAGAACCGAAGAAGGCATGCGAGCGGCGGCCGACGTATTGCGACGACACCGGATCGACCACCTGGTGGCGATCGGCGGCGACGGCACGTTTCGTGGCTGCGTCGAGCTTTCACGGTACTGGGAAGGGGAGGTGATCGGTTGCCCAGGGACGATCGACAACGATCTTGCCGGAACGGATGTCAGCATCGGCTTCACCAGCGCGGTGAGCACGGCCGCAGAAGCCGTGGACAAGATTCGCGACACCGCCGATGCAACCGAGCGCCTCTTCCTCGTCGAGGTGATGGGCCGTCACAGCGGCCAGATCGCCATTTACACGGCGCTCGCGACTGGCGCCGATGCGGCGCTCATACCCGAATCCCCTTTCACCGTCGATGACGTGATCGCACGCCTGATCGAAGAACATCGCTGCGGAAAGACGTCGTGGATCGTGATCGTCGCCGAGGGGGCCATCGCCGGAGGTGTGCATCGAATCGGACAGGAATTGAAAGAGCGCGGCGCGGCGTTCGACACGCGGCTGCTCGTGCTCGGGCACTTGCAGCGCGGCGGCGCCCCGGCCGTTCGCGACCGAGTGCTTGCGAGCCGGATGGGGGCTTTCGCAATTGACGCACTACACGAGGGTCAAACGAATAAAATGGTGGGTGAGATCCAGGGGCAGCTTGTGCTCACGCCGTTCTCGCAGACCTGGACCCAGCCGAAGGTCGTTCCGACCTCGCTCTTGACGTTGCTGAGCGAGCTGGCTCGCTGAGCGAGGCGCCGAAGAAGCACCCGGGTCCTTCATCAAGATTGTACGTTCTAATCAGTTTTGGCCGCTCGTGGATCCAGGGGTGGCCGGGCGACTGCAGGCGGATGCCGCGTGTTCTCGTTTCGCAAAGGCGCGGACGTCGTCGATCGCCCGGTTGAGGATCTCCCTGCGCCAGTCGCTCGGCGCACTGTCAAGCGTGCGGAACAACTGCTGGGCCAGGCGCTCGGCAGCATCCTCAGGCGAGTTTCCCTCGCCCCTGACCTCTGGAAAATCTCGATGGTGGACGGACGAGCCGTGCACCGAATGGAACGAATGATTCTCGGCGATCACGATCACTTCACTCGGGTTGGGCGTCATGGAAATGCTCCTTGCCGTTCGACCGTTAGTGCACCGCAACCGATGCGCGTAAAAAAACCCCATCCCTGCGATAAAACGCAAGGCGGGGCCGCCATAGCCACTATCTGATCACCCATCGTGAGCGACTCGACTCCCTTCCAGCATAATCAACTGCGATCAAAAATCCAAAGGCTATTTTGTTCAGGCCGCTAATGGCATCAAGTGACCCTCAAGACCTTCGCCCCGCGGATGCTGCTCGACTTGAGTGCCACGAGGGCTTCGTTGGCGTCCTCGAGGGCATACTCCTGCACCTCGGGCTTCATGGGAATCTCGGCGGCCAGTTGGAGGAACTCACGGACGTCCTGGCGGGTGACATTGGCGACCGTCTTGATCTCCTTCTCTTTCCAGAGGTGAGTCGGATAACTCAGGCGAAGCAGCGCATCCTGATCACGATCCTCCTTTCGAATCGCGTTGATCACGAGCCGGCCGCCAGGCTCGAGATTCTTGAGCGCCTCGACGATTGGCGTCCACGCGGGGGTCGTGTCGATGATGGCGTGGAGCCTCGTGGGCGATTCCGCCAACGTGTCACCGGCCCAGGCTGCGCCGAGCTCACGTGCGAAGGCACGCTCCGCCTCGGCGCGAGCGAAGACGAAGGTCCGGGCGTGGGGATAACGGTATCGCACCATCTTGAGCACGAGATGCGCCGAGGCGCCGAAACCAGTCAATCCCAGGTCTTGGCCATCGCGCAAGCCCGCCAGGCGCAACGACCGGTATCCGATTGCGCCGGCGCAGAGGAGAGGTGCGGCTTCGGCATCCGTGAAGGCATCGGGAATTCGATGAGCAAACGCCTCGGGCACGGTCATGAGCTCGGCATAGCCGCCGTTAACATCGCGGCCCGTGGCCCGAAACTGTTCGCACAGGTTCTCTTCGCCTCGGCGACAGAAGTCGCATGTTCCGCATGCGGAGAAGATCCAGGCGACGCCGATCCGCTCACCGGATCGAAAGACACTCGTCCCCGCGCCCGAGTCCACGACCCGCCCGACGACCTGATGGCCGAGCACGATCGGCAATCGGGACGGCGGCATCCGACCTTCGATCTCATCCAGCTCCGTGTGGCAAACTCCGCATGAGTGTACGTTGATCAGCAGCTCGCCACTGGCCGGTAACGGATCGGCAAGCTCGGCCAGCCGGAGTGGCGCCGGGTTGTCAGCCAGCGCACCCAGAGCACTCAGAATCATCGCACGCAAATGTTGGCCCTTCCCGCCGAAGCAACCGCGGTCGCCGATTTCAAGTTATTGGTCAGTGGTAGTAAAAGACCGGAATCGGGCACTCCGTCAAGATGGTACGGGTGACGGACCCAACGAAGAATTCGCGCAACATTGGCTGCCCGTAGGCGCCCATCACGAGCATGCCGGCTCCCAGGCGGCGAACGTGGTCGAGGATTGTGTGGGCCGGATCGGGCGATGACGGTAAGACGTGCGGAATCGCTTCGATCTTGTGAAAGTCAAGGAACTTGACTGCGCGATCAGCGTGGCGTGTCGCGTCGAGGGTGTTGCTGTCCATCGTGACCACATGCACCTGCTCCAACGCGCCGAGGCCGGTCGCCTGGAAGGCCGCGAGAGCTCGAGCGGCCTGGAGGCTACCGTCATAGGCGACGACGACAGCGCCTGACGCTAACTCGCCATCGGACGTGATGAGAAGCGGCCGAGGTGCGTTCTTCAACACTCTTTGGATCGTGTCGTCAACTTCATCGTCGCGGGCCTGGAATCGGAAACGGGCACCTCGGGCCAAAACGATCAAGTCGCAAGATTGAGCCTCTCGCTCGAAGAGCTCGTGCGGTGCCCCGGATGCTTTCAGCTCCAAATGGCTGACACCCACCTCGCCGCAGCGGGCGGCGAATCGCTTCAGGACGAGGTCGGCTTCGCGGTTGAGCTCGGCCAGCCGACCTTCGTAGCCTTGGTAAAGAACCGGGTCCACGCCCGGTGTTCCGCCGACGGGCGAGGCTGGCTCGATCGCGCGCACACCGGGCTCGTCAATTGCGGCCAGACCAACCAAGGTGGCGCCCGAGCGCTTTCCCCAGCCGATAATCGCATCCAGACGTTCATCGTTGTAGTAGAACGGGTCGAGGCCGATCAAGATGCTGGCGAGCATGGCGACTCCCTCCCATTCAGTTGCCTTCTCGGATAATGAAGGACGCTACTCTATCGGCTGATCGCGTGCTGCGTCTCGGTCTGAACTGCGGCTGGCCGCGCTGCGAATTTGCCGCCAGCGCGTTCGCGAAGCTCGGAGCGGTAGATCGAGCGTGACGGCGGTGCGGTGATTCCGAGCCGAACCTGGTTGCCCCGGACACCGACCACTTTGATTGTGATGTCTCCGTCGATCACAATTGACTCATTCACTTTGCGGGTAAGCACGAGCATGGCTGAGCACTCCCTTGATCATCGAGGTGAAGAAAGGCAGTAGTACGTTGTGTCGGTTGCGTCGAGGGATAGAGGGAACCACCAACGAAGCACGGGTGCGGCAGCCATTACCGCGAAGCGTCCGGGAAGACTGAGCTTCCTGGTTCCCCGGTCACCAGACAGATGGACGGCGAGGCGCAAACAAAAACCCCAACGCGCGAATGTTCGCATGTCGGGGCCGCCTTAGCCGACGATCACTCGCCCGTCGTGAGCAAGGACTCAGGAATCATACCCGCAGTGACGCAATCGGTCAACCCCTACTTGCTCAAACTCGAAACAGCAAGCTCTCCCGCGACCGAATCATCGGGAGCAGCTCGAAGCAGGTTACGTATCGTCGGTAAGCCCTTCCCATCCGCTTTTCTTGTTGTGTAGAATCAAGTCGATTGCCCGGATAGCTCGTGATTGGGTTGTCCGGACGGGTTGAGATGGCCCGCGTTACCACCAGGCGGTGGAACGTGGGTATTTTTTTTGGAATTCAGCCGGAGTCAGGAGGTCGCAGATGGACGTGGCCCGGCTCTTCGAACGATATCGAGAGCTGCAGCTCTACGTGGGTTGGGTCGAGAGCGATCGCGAGCGCATTGTTGGCGCTGCGTCACTCGTGGACCCCTATCTTCACGATCTCATCGACGATTTCTACGCCGAGATCGAGCGCCACCCGAACGCTCGCAAAGTAATCACAGGCGGTACAGCTCAGATCGAGCGGCTGAAGGGTACCCTGGTGCAATGGATTCGAGACCTCTTCGCAGGGCGTTACGATGAGGATTACGTCGCCCGCCGGTGGCGAGTCGGCTGGCGGCACGTCGAAATCGGCCTCGAGCAGGTCTATACCAATGTCGCGCTCGCCCGGCTGCGTACCGGTCTCGTTCGCTCGCTGCACGAGGCCTGGCAAGGCGAGCCCTTGGGTCTCAAAGAGACGGTGAGGGCACTCAACAAGCTGCTCGATCTGGACCTGGCAATCATCGAAGACGCCTATCAATCTGAGTACATGGCTCGATTGCAGGCGAACGAGCGACTGGCGACTCTTGGGCAAGTCGCCGGCGGGGTTGCACACGAGATACGCAACCCGCTCAACGTGCTCAAGACGTCGGTCTATTACCTTCGAAACGCCCGCAACCTGAGCCCCGAGAAAGCAGCCGAGCACCTGAAGCGGATCGAGCACAATGTCGATGTCGCCAACGCGGTCGTCACCTCCCTATCGAATTTCGCCAGAGTTCCCGTGCAGAACCTGCGGCCGTTCACAGTCGAATCACTCATTCACGACACGCTGGATATCAACCCCTTGGGCGACGGGGTCGAGGTCTCGATCGAGTGCCCGCAAGGGCTGCCTGATGCCCTCGGGGATAGCGATCAGCTCCGCATCGCGCTCGGCAACCTGGTCCGCAACGCGAAGGACGCCATGCCGGACGGCGGGCGGATTGTCATCGCAGGACAAGCGATCGACGGATTTGTCGACGTGTCGGTGACCGATACCGGATCCGGAATACCGCCCGAAATCCTGTCCCGCGTGACGGAGCCGCTCTACTCCACCAAAGCCCGTGGTTTGGGGTTGGGGCTTGCGATCTCGAGTGCGATCGTGGAAAAGAACCAAGGTGTGCTCCGCGTGGCCAGCGAGCTGGGCCGGGGCAGCGTGTTCACAATTCGACTTACTGCCGCAAAAGCCGACGGAGCATCGCTGTGACTGCGGAAAAGCGGGCTCGGATACTCGTCGTAGACGACGATCCGGACATCTGTCGCAATTTGAGCGACATCCTGACCGACCTCGGTTTTCACGTCGATTGCGCCCACGATGGGAGGGGCGCGCTTGAGCTGATAAGCCGCCAGCCCTACGATGTCGCGCTGCTGGACCTGAAAATGCCCGGAATGGACGGGCTCACCCTCTACCGCGAAATCAAGAAACGGCGCGCGGAAACCGTGTCGCTCCTGGTCACGGCCTACGCCACACCCGCCACAGCCGAGGAAGCACTGGCCGCCGGTGCGTGGAAGGTCATCCCGAAACCTGTGGATTTCGACGAGCTGCTATCCCTGGTGGACGAAGCGCTCGAACAGCCACTGGTGCTGATCGTAGACGATGACCGTGACCTCTGCACCTCACTCTGGGATCTGCTCCGCGAGCGAGGTTTCCGCGTCAGTCTGGCGCACGGAAACCGCGAAGCCGCTGAGCAGCTCCAGAACACCGAATTCCAGGTTGTACTGATCGACATGCGAATTCCCGACGGTGATGGATCAGGCGTGTTCCGCGCGGTCCGCCAGACCAATCCACGGGCGCACACCATCCTGATCACGGGGTTCTCAGCCGAAGTGGACAGCCTTGTCGCGCAGACGCTTGCCGAGGGAGCCGACGCCGTCTGCTATAAACCCTTCGACGTACCGGAACTGCTCCGGACGCTCGATGAACTCGCCAGGAAACACGGCGCGGCCGGCATCGGAGCGGATTGAGCTCATGAAATCTCTGGCAGCGCTCGACATCCTGGTCATCGAGGACGACGCACACACTCGGGACAACTTGTGCGACATCCTCGAGCTCGACGATCACCGGGTTTCTTCAGCAGGCAGCGGCGCCGAGGCCTTCAAACGCCGCGATTGGGAACGGTTTGCTGCGATCATCCTGGACCGCCGGCTTCCTGATGCGTCCGCCGAAGAGCTCATGCCCCGCCTCAAGGCAGCCGCTCCCGACGCCGCCGTCATTGTCGTGACGGGCTACTCCGACATTCAGGGAGCAATCGCCGCGCTGCGTCAGGGAGCAACCGACTATCTCCTCAAACCGCTGAATGTCGACCTCCTCCGCAAGACCTTGAGCCGCATCGCGGAACGCAGGCAACTCTCACTTGCCAAGGAGCGTAGCGAGGCTGCCTTCCGTCATCTGGTCGAGGCGGCTGACTGCGTGATCGTGATTCTCAGGCCCGACGATCACAGAATCGTGTACTTCAGCCCGTTCGCCGAGCAGCTCTCGGGATACTCCGCCGAGGAGGCTCGCGGACGCGACTACTTCGAGCTGCTGGTTCAGGAAGGCGACCGGCGCGCCGTCGCAGATGAGTTCGATCGGGTCGTCGCCGGCAGTCCAATCCGCGGGTTCCAGAACCCCATAATCTGCCGCGACAAGTCGCTGCGATGGATGACATGGAATGCTCGCTATCTCTCGGACTACGAAGAAGGGCCGGCGATCTTGCAGGTCGGCCTGGACATCACGTTCCTGCGCAAGGCGCAGGAGCGGGCGCTCCAATCCGAGCGGCTCGCCGCGATCGGCCAGATGGTGACGGGCCTCGCGCATGAAAGCCGCAACGCATTGCAGCGCGGCCAGGCTTGCCTGGAAATGCTTGCCCTATGCGTGCGCGATCAGCCCAAAGCACTCGACCTGATCAAGCGCCTCCAGGACGCACAGGATCACCTCCACACTCTCTACGAAGATGTGCGCGGCTACGCCGCGCCGATCAACCTCGACAAAAAACCCTGTAGTTTGCAGCAGGTGTGGCGCGAGGCCTGGGCCCATCTCGACCCCGCTGCTAGAGAGAAGCACGCCAAGCTGCACGAGTCGACTGATGGCGTCGACCTCCGGTGCACAGCAGACCCATTTCGACTGGGGCAGGTCTTCCGCAATATCCTCGATAATGCTCTGGCCGCCGGCTCGCCTCCTGTGGCCATCGACATCGGCGCGGAGGATACTCTCGTCGATGGCCGACCGGCAATCTGCGTCCGCGTGCATGACAACGGCCACGGCATCAGCCCAGAGCAACGCCACAAGATCTTTGACCCGTTCTTCACCACCAAGGCCAAGGGAACCGGCCTGGGAATGGCCATCGCCAAGCGGATCGTCGAGGCCCACGGCGGCCGGATCGACCTCGGCGAGGCCGATGAGCCCGGCGCCTGCTTCCTCATTACATTGCCGAAAGGACCGTCATGACCCGTTCGCTCAAGATCGCTGTAGCCGATGACGAGCGCGACATGCGCGATTACTTCCAGCAAATCCTCCCCCTCTTGGGCCACCAGGTAGTCGGCGCGGCCCAGAACGGCAAGGAGCTGATCGCACTCTGCGCTCAACTGCACCCCGACCTGGTGATCACGGACATCAAGATGCCCGACATGGACGGGATCGATGCAGCCATGAAGATCTACCACAATGGGCCGATTCCGGTTATCCTGGTATCGGCATATCACGATCCGGAGTTCATTCGCCGGGCCGAGGCGGACCACATCCTTGCCTACCTGGTCAAGCCTATCAAGCAGTCGGACCTCGAGCCCGCCATCGGCATCGCAATGCGTCGGTTTGAACAGTTTCAAGCACTCCGCAAGGAGACCACCGACCTGAAGCAGGCTCTCGAAGACCGAAAGGTCATCGAAAAGGCGAAGGGCATCCTGATGAAAAAGACTGGACTCGACGAACACGACGCCTTCCGGCGCCTCCAGAAACTGGCGAGCGACAAGAATCGCAAGCTCATCGATATCGCCCAGATCATCCTCACGGCTGAAGAAGCTCTGGACATCCCGGGCCGCAGTTAAACGTTGATCTGCTCGCCTGCGCGCCGATCAATGCGGCAATTCGTCCAATCGCCTCGGCAACACCCCGGTCAGCGGCGGCCGATAGATCTTCGCGCAGCGAGAAGTCCAGCCCCGGCACCAGAACCAGCCACGCCGGTGCATGACGACCGTACACAGCCTGTGCAAGCGCAAGCACGCCCCGCGGGTCGCTCGTATGCCCAACGAAGTCCGTGTGAGTCGACGGCTCCAGACCACGCACCGTAACGGCATCCTCCTCTCCCGCAAGCTTCCCGTCCACGAAAATGACCATGTCGGCCCGAGACACCGGCTCTGCAAGTTCAGGCGTCAATTGGTGCTCCGCCCTTACGCTCAAGCCGGACACCTGCCACTTCGCGACCGCCGCCGCCACGCGCTGTCCCACCGCGTCATCACCCCGGAGCGTGTTGCCGTAGCCGATCACAAGGATGCGTCCGGCTGATGATTCATTACTCTCGATCACCCTCAATTCCTCCACACCTCGCTCTTCACTCGGCCCTTTCCGTCGATCAACTGCACATGCAAAGGCATCATGCCGGCCGCATGCGTCGAGCAGCTCAGGCACGGGTCGAACGCCCGGATGCCCGCCTCCAGCCGGTTCAAGATCCCCTCGGGTATCTCGGGGCCCTCGATATAATGCTCGGCGATCTGCTTGACGGTGCCGTTCATCGCCAGGGCGTTCTGACCGGTGGCAATGATGAGATTCACTCGAGTCAGCTTGCCGTCCTCATCAACCTGATAATGGTGAAACAGGATACCTCGCGGCGCCTCGCTGACACCGACGCCCTCGAGACGATTCACCCCGGCGTGAGCACGCAGACGCTCCGAGAGGACGTCGGGGTCTTCAATCGCCAGCGCCACGCCCTCCACAGCCGCCAGGATCTCGATCAGCCGCGCATAATGATAGAGAAATGACGATGTGGCAACTCCGAATCGGTCCCGATACTCGCGCAGCTCGCGATCGGCCACCGGCGTCGGCATGCGCTCGCAGATGTTGAGCCGCGCCAGCGGTCCAACGCGGTAGATGCCCGCGGGGTACCCGAGCGGCTTGTAATACGGGAACTTCAGGTACGAATCGTGCTCGGCAGCCTCGCCAATCCAATCCATGTAGCGCTGGGCGTCGAGACCATCCGCAACCAGATGGCCGGCCGAGTCGCCCAGGCGGATCTTGCCATCGTAATGCTCCCACGTCCCATCGTGTCCGACCAATCCCAGGAAGAGCGAGGGAAACTGACCGAATGAATCGGCTTCTTCTTGATACCGGCCCACGAGCGCCTTGAATCGCCCCAATGCGTCCAGCGAAATGGCGAGCGATTCGGCAATCCTCGCCCGAATGGCCTGGCGGCCCACTTCGGTGAGCGGCCCGCGGCAACCTCCCGGCACGGACCAATCGGGGTGGATCTTCTTGCCGCCAAGCTGCTCGATGATTTCCTGGCCGAACTGACGCAGGCGAATGCCGCCGCGGGCCAGCTCCGGCTCGGCTCCCAGCAGGCCGAACAGGTTTCTCCTCGCCGGATCGCTGTCGAATCCCAGAATCAAGTCGGGCGAGCTCATGTGAAAGAAGCTGAGCGCATGAGATTGAATGATCTGCGCCAGGTTCATCAGTCGCCGCAATTTGATCGCGCCGTCAGGCGGCGTCACCGCCATGATCTCGTCACCCGCCTTGGCCGATGCCACCAGGTGGCTGACCGGGCAGATCCCGCACACACGCGCCGTGATGCCCGCCATTTCCCACACCGGGCGGCCGACGCAGAAACGCTCGAAGCCGCGAAATTCCGCCACGTGGAATCGCGCGTCGGCTACCTTGCCGTCGTCGCCCAGTTCGATCGTGATTTTCGCGTGACCTTCAATCCGCGTCACCGGATCGATCACGATTCGCTGGCCCATAAGGGTGGCCTCAAGGGAGAATGGAAGACCGTCACTCGCCGGAATGACAGTGGGACGTTACTTGATATCACCCGAATTTGATGTTCCGGCCCTCGAGGTGCGCTGGTTCGCCTGCGAGAAGCTGCTCGAGTATGGCGCGGATGCGCAGCCGGCGGAGGACAACCCGGCAGGTAAACATCAACGTTGACAACGGCGTGCACCGGTTGCACTCGGTCCAGGAGCGGCGGGACAATCCCTGCCTCGCACGGGATCTGCGCCTGGATGTCGACCTGCTCGAGATACGAGCGGCGCAGCACGGGCTCCGCCGAGCCAAGCGAATTTCGCAGCGCCGTCACGTTTCCCGTCACCGCGCAATCGCCAAACGAAACAAGGACGCGGCTGTTGCGCCGCACGGACCGGATCATCTCAAGATGATCCCGGTTGGCCACGGCGCCCTCGACGAGAACGGCATCGACACCTTCGGGATAAGTCTTCACATCGATCAGCGGCGAATAAACGAGGTCGACGCGCGCGGCGAGATCGATGAGGAAGAGGTCCATGTCGAGGAACGACATATGACATCCCGAACAGCCCCCCAGCCAGACGGTCGCGAGCTTTAGACGTCCCATTGCTTCTTCTCCCGGGCGTTCACCAGAAACGCCAGCACGCCGTGGTCGCGCCGCGATTCGGCGACCGTCGAGCCCTGAGCGAAGATGGCGCCCGTCGGGCAAGCTTGCAGGCACTTGCCGCACGACGTGCACGTGGGCGACGTGCCCCAGGGCTGGTTCATATCGCTGATCACGCGCGACTTGGTGCCCCGGCCCGAAACGTCCCACGTATGCGCCCCCTCGATCTCATCACACGCCCGTACGCAACGCGTGCACAGGACGCACCGGTTGTGATCGATGCCGAACCGCGAATGCGTCAAATCAACCTCGCATTGCGGGTGCAAGTAATCGTAGCGCACGTGGTCCACCCCCAGCGAGATCGCCAGCTCCTGAAGCTCGCAGTTGTTGTTGGCCACGCACACCGAGCACACGTGGTTCCGCTCGGCAAGCAGCAGCTCGATGATCATCCGCCGATAGTCCCGCAGCCGCGGCGTCTCGGTCTGGAGCGACATGCCCTCCTCGACGTGCGTGACGCAAGCGGGCACAAGGCGTCCCGAGCCGGAGACTTCGACCAGGCAGAGCCGGCACGCTCCCACGTCCGAGGTTCCCTCCATGTGACACAACGTCGGGATCGAAATCCCCGCTTCGCGCGCTGTCTCAAGGATCGTCTCACCTTCGCGGGCCGAGAGCGCGGCGCCGTTCACAGTCAACGTCTTCACAGACATGGCTGGCCCTCGCGAATCTTTGCTTCGTATTCGTGACGGAAGAAGCGCAACGTGCTGAGCACGGGGTTAGGCGCCGCCTGGCCCAGGCCGCACAGACTCGTGTGCTTCACCATGTCGCACAGGGCTTCGAGTGTCTCGAGGTCATGCCGCGTGCCGTGCCCCCCGCCGATCCGCGAAAGCAGACGATGAAGCTGCACCGTCCCCGCGCGGCAGGGGATGCACTTGCCGCATGATTCTTCCATGCAGAACTCCATGAAGAACCGCGCGATGTCCACCATATCCGTATCTTGATCCATCACGATCATCCCTCCCGAGCCCATCATCGAGCCGAGTGCAGTGAGCGACTCGTAGTCGACCGGCGTATCAAGGTGCTCCTCCGGCACACACCCTCCCGATGGCCCGCCGGTCTGCACGGCCTTGATCGTTCCGTGAGGAGGGCCGCCCCCGATCTCTTCCACGATTTGCCTCACGGTCATGCCCATCGGAACCTCAACCAGCCCCGACCGCCGAATCGTCCCCGCCAGCGCGAAGACCTTCGTCCCCTTGCTCTTCGCCGTGCCGATCGCGGCAAACCACTCGCCGCCATCCCGGATGATCGGCGGCACGTTGGCAAACGTTTCAACGTTGTTGATCAGCGTGGGAGATTCCCAGACCCCACTCTCGGCGGGGTAGGGGGGGCGAGGCCGCGGAACACCCCGCAGGCCCTCGATCGAATGCAAGAGAGCAGTCTCCTCGCCGCACACGTACGCCCCCGCCCCAATGCGAATGTCAAGCCTGAAGTCGAACGGCGATTCAAAGATCTGGCTGCCCAGAAGACCCAGGCCTCTCGCTTGTTTGATCGCAGCGTCGAGCCGCTCGATCGCATGAGCATATTCGCCCCGGATATAAATGTAGCCGCGCTCGGCGCCTACTGCGTACGCAGCAATCGCCATTCCCTCCAGCACCCGATGCGGATCGCTCTCCATGATGCTGCGGTCCATGAAGGCGCCAGGATCTCCCTCGTCGGCATTGCAAACGACGAACTTCCGTCCGTGCGGCTGCTTGGCGACGGTGGCCCACTTGAGGCCGGTCGGGTAGCCCGCCCCACCCCGGCCGCGCAGGCCGCTCTTGATGATCTCGTCGACAACTTGCCCCGAGCGCATATTCCGCAGCACGTGGTGCAGCGAGCGATATCCCCCGGCCTCGATGTACGATTCGATTCGCCCCGGCTCGACATGGCCGCTGTTCTCGAGAACGATACTCGTCTGCCGGGCGAAGAACGCCTGGTGTGGGTCGCCCCGCCGCGCCGTCGCCTCCGACCCGCCCACAGCGGCGGCCACAATAGTAGCCGCGCCAACAGAATCAACCCTCTCGTAAAGCACTCCCGCAGGATCGACCTGCACCAGCGGTCCTTCGCAGCAAAGCCGCATGCAACCGACGTCGCACACTTGAACCTGGTCGCCCAGACCGCCATCGCCAGCGGCTGCGCGCAACGATTCTCCCACTCGTAGCGACCCCGACAGAACACAGCTCGTGGCCGTGCAGCATCGGATCCGCACCGGCTTCCTGGCCAGTCGCTCTCTCTCGGCGATCATCTCCAGATCAGCAAGCTCCATCGCCAAGCCATCCTTTCACTCGCTCGCATGCTGTCTCCGCATCCTGGCCCCCGGCAACCTCGCCGTCGTAAACAACGACCACGGCCAGCCCACACGTTCCCACGCATCGCGCGCCAAGCAGCGAGACCTTGCCGTCAGCCGTCGTCTCCCCGGGATCGATCGCCAGGCATTCTCGAACCGCGGCCATCAGCCGCCCCGCGCCCTGCACGTAACAAGCCGTCCCCGTGCACACGACGCAGGTGTGCTCTCCCCGGGGCGCAAAGGTGAAGAGGTGGTAAAAAGTCGCGACACCGTAGACCCGGCTGGGAGGCAGCTTCAGCCCGTGCGAGACGTAGTGCAAAAGGCCGTGATCCAGCCACCCGAAGAGTTTCTGGGCAACGTGCAGCACCTCGATCAGCGCCTCAGGCGCATACCGCACGCGCTTCATCGCCGCGTCGAGCATCAGGAACCGCTCGTCGCCGCTTGGATGGCCGGTCGCGGCGATCTGGGCGGTACTATCCACCATGCAGGGTCCTCCTCGCGGGTTTCCGGCATGCGGACATCCTAATGAGCCAGACCGGCCGTCTGCAACAGCGCCGAGCGCACAGCCACCGCCATGAGAGAAATTGGGTGCCACGGTCCATCGCGAGCCGCTTGTCAAACCCTGCCCAATATAAGGACGGCCTCGCGGGCCCGTGGCACCCCAGTTTCCAGGCACTTGCATCGACGGCTCACCTCAACTCACAGCCATGACCTGGTCGGCCGGCCAGAGCGTGCGAATCGACGGAGGTACTTTCGATTGATGCGATGGTTGAAACGCTCATGACCAGGCCCTCCCCTCAAGATGACCGCCCCAGCGTGAGCCGGGGCCACAAGGCTAGTAAACAATCACCGCTTTCTTCTCGGCGGCCGATGATCCCTCGTTCTCGGAACGCGACGGCGCTGCCGCCGGAGCAGCACGCTTCACGACCATCACCGGGCAAGTAGCAGCCCGCGACAGAACCGATTCCGCCACACTCCCGTACAAGACCCGCCCCAGCGCGCTTCGCCCGTGCGTGCCCATGACAATCATGTCGCACCCGATCTCCTCGGCCGTCGACTGAATCTCATAACGCGGATATCCCAGGATCAACCGCGTTTCGATCGGGTACTTCAGGTCAGGTCCATCAAGCTCGGTTCGAAGGTCATCGAGGCTCGCGCGGTAGGCCGCCGGATCGACCTCGCCCAGCACGGTTCCGTCCGTCATGATCGCCGGCTCGGTCACATGAATGATGACCAGTCGCGCGCCGTGGTCTCGCGCCAGCAATCGCGCGACCTCCAGCGCGGCTCGCGAATTCTCCGAAAAGTCGGTCGGGTGCATGATCACCCGCGGCACATCACCCTTGCGGGTATGAACCGAAGTCCGTAGAGCCAGCACCGGGCAATGCGCCCTCCGCAGCACCGCGGTGGCAACGCTGCCGGAAATGAGCCAGCTCACGGCCGTTTTTCCGTGCGTTCCCATCACAATCAGGTCCGCCCCGATCTCGCGGGCCATCGCAAGGACCTGCTCGGAGACATCGCCCGCCACCGCATGGTACTCCACGTCGACGGCATGGTCGGGCGCGTACTCATCTCGCAGCCTCTCCTTCAGCAGCATGAGGCGGTGCTCATCCGGCGGCTGTTTGTAAAACTGAGCGCTGGCTTGCGCGAGGAACACAGGGTCCTCGGCCACCCAGTCGGGCCCGGCCACCGAGAGGACATGCAACCGGGTCTTGTCCTCCTTCGCCAGCGAGCAAGCCACGCTGAAAGCCTCTTTCGAGTTCTCCGAAAAGTCGGCTGCAAACAGAATGGTACGAAACGGTTTCATGGGAGGTTCTCCCCAAATGGGCAAATATGCCAGCCACGGGACCAAGAAAAGCCCAGGTCGAGCCGGGAGGCATCGCACGTTCCCGCCCGATGCCCCCCGGCAGAGAGGAATCGCAACATCAGCTAGCTTCACGAACCTCCACCCGGTGCAGTTTCTGCTCCGGGCGCGGTGCCGTGGGCATCGTCACTTCCAGCACGCCCTTGCGGAATTCGGCTGTAGCCTTCGTGGTGTCTGCGCCTTCGGGAAGAGGGATGCAGCGATAGAACGACCCGTACCGGCATTCGCTGTACGCATAGCCCTGCCGCTCCTCCTTCTTGTCCCACTTGCGCTCTCCCTCGATGGTCAGCATTCCATCCGTCACCGCAACGTTCACGTCCTCCTTGGTCATGCCCGGCAGATCGGCATGCACCACAAACTCTCCCTCCCGTTCCACGACGTCAACGCGGGGCGACCATCCCGTCGCCATCGCTCCGACTCCGCGGCGGAACAGCTTGCGGCCGCGAGCGAGGAACCTTGGCAGATGCCAGCCGGTTCTCTTGCCCGAAGTCCTCGAACACCCGGTCCATCTCTTCCGCGAACCGGCGCACCATCTCGAATGGTGCAGCTTCCGTGTTCCGCATCTCGGCAGGTGTCTGAGCAGCAGGCGCTTTCACCTGCCCCTGACCATTGGTGGTCTTCACCTTGGGAGCTTCTTTGACCTCAGTCATGGCTGTCTCCTTTCGTGAGATGTTGTGCACACGATGCACACGTTTCACCCAGACGTCCGGTGGGCGAAGAACCCACAACCTCCGGGAGCGGCAGCCATCACCGCAGAAACTTGTGGGAGAAACCTCGGCTCCTCCCGATTGTCCGGCCATCGGACAGGCAGGGCGAAAAAAAACCCCGCTCATGCTGGTTCGCATGGCGAGGCCGCCGTAGCCGACAGGTCTGAGTGCCCTTCTTGAGCACCCAACGACTGTAAAATATCGCGCGGCCAGCCCAGAAGTCAAGATCATTTTCAAAGGTTGATCTCACCGTGAATCGCCGAGTCCTCCGGACGATGCACCAGCCGGAATCCGAACTTCTCGCAAATTCGTTTCATCCCGGCGTTCTCGGGAAGGATCAGAGCGAAGATCCGGGTCGATCTTCTCATCGCGGCCGATCTGCATCAGCCGGCTCAGTAACATCGTCCCCAGCCCCAGCCGCTGGAACCGGTCCGCCACCACCAGCGAGAACTCCGCCTGCTCCGTTCCCCGGATCTTGCACAACCGCCCGATGCCCAGAATCTCATGGTCACCGGTCTGCGGGTTCGCTCTCACGGCCACCAGCGCCAGGTCCCGGTCGTAGTCATTGAAGCAGACCCGCGTCAGCCGCTCGTGCGCCACCCGCGTGCTCAGCTTCATCGCATGAAAGTAGCGAAACGAGACCGTCTGGTCCGAAAGCGTTGCATGGAACGCCACGACCAGCGGCTCGTCCTCGGGACGAATCGGTCTCACCTCGAGCTGCGGTCCCGTCCCGGCCGTCCACGAGCTGATGTACTGCGACGGATACGGACGGATCGCCAGCCGCGGAAGCTCCGCTTCATTCACCCCTTTGCCATGAACAATCACGCGCGCGTCCAGCGCCAGCAGCCGCTCCGCTGAGGCGAGCAGGGGGTTGATGTCGATCTCCTTGATCCACCGCTGCTCGACAACCAGTCGGCTGAACACCACCAGAAGACGCTCGAGTCCCTCCAGGTCCACCGGCGGCCGCCCGCGCACCCCCTGAAGCGCCTTGTAGATCTTCGTCTGCTCCAGCATCCGCCGCGCCAGCGTGGTGTTGAGCGGCGGCAGGCCCAGGGCTCGATCCTTCACAACCTCCACAAGCTGCCCCCCCGCGCCGAAGAGCAGCACCGGCCCGAGCTGCACGTCGAGACTGCTCCCCAGGATCAGCTCATAGCCGTCGAGCTTCACCATCGGCTGCACGCTCACCCCACGGAAATGCCCCGCACCCGCCCGCGCCGCTACCGATTGCTCGATCGCCCGATACGCCTGCCGCACGGCGTCCGCATCCGCCAGGTTGAGCTGCACACCACCCACATCAGTCTTGTGCGTGATCGTGTAGGAATGAAGCTTGATCACAACCGGGAACCCGATCGCGCACGCGGCCGCCACCGCTTCTTCCTCGTCCGCGGCAACCCGCGTCTCGATCGTGGGAATCTTGTACGCCGCGAGGATCTGCTTCGATTCGACCTCGGTCAACACGCTGCGTCCGTCTTCCCTGGCCGCCGTGATGATCGCCAGAGCAGCCTCGCGCCCGCCCCCAAGCGCATCGAACGCATCCGGCAAGCTTGGCGTCTCGTAGATCGCTTGAAGGTTGTAGTACGACCTCCACATGAACGTGAACGCCTCCGCGGCGCTATCCGGATAAGGAAACGTCGCGATCCCCGCGCGATCGAGGATTTGCTCTCCTGGCTCGACCGCCGCCCCGCCCATCCAGCTCGCGATCACCGGTTTGTTGGGAAGTTTGGCGTACGGCAGCAGTTGCCGGGCCGTTTCGGTCGGGTCGGTCATCGCCTGCGGCGTCAAGATGACGAGAAAGCCATCGATCTGGGAGTCGTGTGCGATCACAGAGAGCGTGCGAGCATACCGATCGGGGTTGGCATCCCCGAGGATGTCGATGGGGTTATTGTGGCTCCACGCTCCCGGCAGGAACGCATCGAGCTGTTCGATGGTCTCCTTGGATAGCGTTGCGAGCTGTCCGCTGTTCTCGATGAGGGCATCGGCCGCCAGCACTCCTGGCCCTCCGGCATTGGTGACAACCGCCAGCTTGGGCCCGCGCGGCCTCGGCTGCTTGGCGAGCACTTCGGCCATGTCGAAGAGCTGCGAGATCGAGTCAACGCGCAGCACGCCCACGCGCCGGAACGCCGCATCGAGCACCTCGTCGCTGCCTGCCAGCGAGCCGGTGTGTGACGCAGCGGCCTTGGCAGCCGCCTCGGTGCGTCCCGCCTTGATGACGATGATCGGCTTGGCCAGCGCCACCTCGCGCGCGGCCGAGAGGAACGACCGCGCATCGCCGATCGATTCCATGTAGATCACGATCGACTTGGTTTCCGGATCGTCGCCCAGGTAATCGATCAGATCGCCCCAGCCCACATCGAGCATGGAGCCGATCGAGACAAACGCGCTGAACCCGACCTCGACCCGGAGGCTCCAGTCCAGAATCGCAGTGCACAGGGCCCCGCTCTGGCTGAGAAAACCGACGTTTCCCGGTCGAGCGATCTGCGTGGCAAAAGTGGCGTTGAGCCCAGACCCCGGCCGCATGACCCCCAGGCAATTGGGCCCGATCACCGGCATGCCGCCGCGCCCGGCCTGTTCAAGGATGCGGCGTTCGAGCTCAGCCCCCTCGGGCCCGATCTCCTTGAACCCCGCCGAGATGATCACCGCCCCCTTCACACCCGCATCGACACACTCACCAATCAACCCCGGCACGCTAGGCGCGGGCGTGACAATAACGGCGAGGTCCACCGGCTCGGGGACAGACGCGATCGTCGGGTAAGCGACGACCCCGAGCACCTCAGCCCGTTTCGGATTCACAGGAAACACATTCCCGGCAAACGCCCCGCTGCGCAAATTCCAGAAAACCGACCGCCCCACGCTCCCGGCTTTCTCAGTCGCCCCAACAACGGCCACGGTCCGCGGCGCAAAGATCGCGTCGAGGCCCGAGCGCGAAGCAGATCGCCCTGTGCGACTCAGTTCCCGTTGTGTTCCAGTCAATTCGCTCATCCATCGCCCCTGGCATCTCGGCAAGATCGCTGAAGAACGTGCGGTTCGAATCATAGCCACGCAACCGCCATTTCAAAAACCCAGTCCCCGTCCCTCATGAACTCCCGGCAGCCCACTGACTCCTACTCTTGCTCGTACTCGGCCTCTTAGTCCGGCCCTCCGACCTCCGACCTCCAACCTCGGACTTCCGACCCCCTCTTCACTCCCGATCGCCCCCGGCAGCGGGCGTGAAAACTTTTGCGACACCCCATTTTCTGCGCCACATGCGCCACAGCCTTGCGGCAATTGGGTTTAGGTGTGGCGCAGGAATAATCGGGCGCGCACGAATCGAACGCAACTCGATGCTGGCTCTCTCGATACGTGTGGCGCAGGAATAATCGCTACTTGTGCCACTTGATCATCCCAAAATGAATCAATGATCGGGAAATAGTTATTCAGTGTTGAAGCGTGCATGTCACGTCCGGACGACCGGAA